>CBDIPN010000001.1:0-3227922 GCA_965283735.1 Beijerinckiaceae bacterium
TGCGCCTATCGGTCCTGATCGAAGCTCCGCGCGAGGCGATTGGCGCAATAGTAGAACGTCATCCGGAAGTCCGCGCACTGTTCGACAATCGCTGGCTCCACCTCTTCGCGCTGGACGACCAGGGCCGCATGGCTTGGCGCTATGCCGGCGATTTGTGCTGGGAGATGGTCACGTCGAATATCGAAACTACGGACGAAAGGTTAGAGATGCTGGGCTGATCCGGATTTGTGTTCCGGAGTGATGTTCATCACGGAGGGGATTTTCCATGTCGCAGATTCAAGTTGTTGGCCTGGTCTTGGCGAAGCAGGTTTTCAAGGCGCACGCGATCGCCGCAGACGGTTCGGTCGTCGTGAAGCGGCAGTTGCGTCGATGGCAAGTCCTGACGTTTTTCTCGAAGCTCGAGCCTTGTATTGTCGGTATGGAGGCGTGTGGCGGGGCACATTTCTAGGCTCGCGAGATCGCTGCGTTTGGGCACCGCGTGCGGCTGATGCCGCCGGCTTACGTCAAGCCGTATGTCAAGCGTGGCAAGACCGACGCTGGCGATGCGGAGGCAATCTGCGAAGCTGTCTGCAGACCAACCATGCGCTTCGTTCCGGTGAAGACGGCAGCACAACAGTCGGAGGCCATGGTTCTCAAAATATGGAACCTGATCGTCCGCCAGCGCAACCAGACAATCAATGCGTTGCGAGCGTACCTTTCCGAATTTGGCATTGTCGCCGGGGTGGGGATCGGCAGGGTTGCGGATCAGATCGCGGTCGTGCGCGATACGGACGACATACGTTCGCCGGGTGAAGCACGGGCTGTGTTGGCTGGCCTGGCCGAGCAGTTCGACTCGCTGAGCACGCGGCTGCGGCAGTCTGGAGGGCCAGGGGGACCGCTACGCGGCGGGCTGCCTTGGCAATCGGGCCACGACGGCAAGGCGCTCGTCCACGAACCGCTGCGGCTCACGGTGATCGTCGAAGCGCCGCGCGAGGCCGTCGCTTCGATCCTTCAGCGAAATCCCGAGGTCGGCGCGCTTTTCGACAACGGCTGGCTCGCGCTTTATGTCATGAGCGAGAATGGAACCGTGTCGCACCGCTATGACGGCAACGGACTTTGGACAGATGCAGGTGCCGGCTCTTTTCGCACTTCAATCATGGCCGCGTGACCGGTCGCCAATTTGATCTCCACCAGAGCCGTCTGGTGCTCGTGAGGGCGCGGCATACCTTGCCTACCTGCGAGCCCGTAACTGATCCGCCCCCGCCGACTGGTCCAAAGCGATTGTTAGTGGAGAGTTGGCCTCGCGGCCAGCGCGGGCGGCGTAGCTGGTCCGGGTTGCGCAGTCGCCCGCGCGGTCATGGCGGGCACGAAGACCTCCGGCGCGGGAGGCTTGTATCCGAGCAAGCCATGCGGGCGGACGGTGTTGAAGTGCCGCCGCCAGCTTTCTACGACGATCTTCGCCTCGGCGAGGGTGTAGAAGATCTCGCCGTCGAGGAGTTCGTCGCGCATCCTGGCATTGAACGACTCGATGAAGCCGTTCTCCCAAGGGCTGCCGGGTGCGATGTAGGCGGTCTTGGCGCCAACCGCGCCGATCCATTCCTGCACAGCCTTCGCGACGAACTCCGGCCCATTATCTGAGCGAACATGTTCCGGCACACCGCGCAGGATAAACAGGTCCGAGAGCACGTCGATGACATCGATCGCCTTCAACCTTCGGTCGATCCGGATCGCCAGGCATTCGTGGGTGAACTCGTCGATGATGTTGAGCATGCGATACTTTCTCCCATCATGGGTGCGGTCCTCGACAAAGTCGTAGGACCACACGTGATTGGGCCGCTCGGCGCGAAGGCGGATGCAGGATCCGTCCGCGAGCCAGAGACGGCTGCGTTTGGGTTGTCGGGCTGGAACTTTCAGCCCCTCGCGTCGCCAGATGCGCTCAACCCGCTTGTCGTTGACCACCCAGCCTGCCGTCGAGCGCAGCAGCGCGGCGATCTTGCGATAACCGTAGCGGCCATAGCGGCGGACCAGTTCGACGATGTCGGCCGTAAGCCTCTCCTCGTCGTCGCGTCCGCGCGGGATCCGGCGCTGGGTCGAGCGATGTTGTCCGAGCACACGGCATATCCGCCGCTCCGACACCTTCAGGACGAGCCGGACATGGTCGATGCAGGCACGGCGACGCGCGGGGCTTACCAGTTTCCCGAAGCCGCCTCCTTCAGGATCAGCTTGTCGAGCGTCAGATCCGCGACGGCGCGGCGGAGCCGGGCGTTCTCGGCCTCAAGCTCTTTCATCCGCTTCACCTGATCTGACTTCAGGCCGCCGAACTCACGACGCCAGCGGTAGTAACTGACCTCCGTCACGCCGATCGAGCGGATCGCATCGGCAACGGATTGCCCCTGCGAGACCAGCACATCGACCTGGCGCAGCTTCGCGACGATCTCTTCCGGCTTGTGGCGTTTCTTCGGCATCTCGGTCCTCCTGTCTGCCAAAAGACATACTTCAGGGTGGACCAATTCAACGGGGGTGGATCAGTCCGCCGTCGGCGGTGCGAACGCGAAGCGATATAGTGTTCTCCCTGCGCAATATGCCGATGGCGACGATCTTTCCGACACCGGCTGTCTCCAGAGCCTCGGTAAGTTCGGCAAGCCGCCGGACGGGCTTGCCGTCGATCGACACGATGACGTCGCCGAGAAGGCCTTCGACCCTGTCGATGCCACGAATGCCGGCGCGCTGGGCCGGAGAGTTCGGTAGGACGGAGGCGACGACCAAACCGTCGATGCCGAGCCTTGCAGCCGTCGCCTCGGGCGCAACGACGACGCCGATCGCAGGTGTCGGAATCCGCCCGTCCGCGATGAGTATCGGGACGACGCGTTTGACGGTGTCGACGGGGACGGCGAAGCCGATACCGGCGGAGGCGCCCGACGGCGAGTAGATCGCGGTCGCGACGCCGATGAGCTGGCCGGAGGAGTCGATGAGCGGGCCGCCGGAGTTGCCCGGGTTGATCGCGGCATCGGTCTGGATCATGTCGGCGATCTCGCGCCCGCCATCGGTCGGCAGGCGGCGTTTCAGCGCCGAGACGACGCCGGTGGTCAAGGTCTGGTCGAGACCGAACGGGTTGCCGATCGCCATGACGAACTGTCCGACGGCAAGGCTTCCAGAGGCCCCGACCGGAAGCGGCGCGGGCAAGTCGCCGCTGTTGATCTTGATCACGGCAAGATCGACCTGTGCCGCCTTGCCGACGACCCTGCCCTCGCGCAACCGGCCATCGGCGAGCCTGACCCTAACCGCATCTACTTCACGCACGACATGCTCGTTCGTGACGATGTGCCCTGCCGTGTCCCAGAGGAAGCCGCTGCCGGTCTGCTGCGATTGCGGCTCTTCCTCGTCAGAGGTGAGCGACTGTCCTTGGGCGAACACGTGGACGACCGCCGGCGCGCTGCGGCGGAACAAGGCGATCGTCTCAGCCTCGACTGCCGCTATGGACGGGCTTGCGACTTGCGCCGTGCTGGTTCGGGTGCCCGGAAGCAGGCTGGCCCCGACGGCTGCAAGACCGGCGACGACGGCGATTCCGACCATGACGCGTTTCATAAGTCGTCCCTCAGGTGAACAAGGACCACATCGCTTCGACGATCCGGGCGCCGAACAGGACCAGTACGATCGTCCAGACGATGGCGACGAGCGACATCGCCAGGGCCCAGAGCACGGCGACCCCGTCGCGTTCGAGCAAGGCGAGCGCCAGCATCGCTAGCGCGATCACGGGCAGGATGTTGCCGAGCGGGATCGGCAACGTGATGATTACAGCCATGGCTAGGATGGCGAGCCCGAGAAATGGGCGGGCAATACGCCCGCTCAACGCCATCCAGCGCCGCGGCGACAACCTGCGCTCGAAACGTTCGAGCCAAGGCGCGATCCTGGTGATCGCGGCCGTGACGAACCGCGTCGGCAGGCCGCGCTCGCGCAGCCAGCGCGGTAGCCAGACACGCCTGGCGCCTGCGATGACCTGCAGGGCGACCAGCGCAAGGCACGAGCCCAGGACGATCCCGACCGGACCGGGGATCGGAATGATCGCGGGTATCGTCAGGATCAGCAGGACCAATCCGAGGCTCGACGGTCCCAGGCGATCGATCACCGTACCGATCGAGACCCGTTCCTGCGCGGCGATCGCATGCGTCAGTCTCAAGAGGCGTTGCGAGGCGACACCCGCAGACGACTGGCTTGGCTTGGGCTCCACCCGAGCCGCGTGCCGGGCGGCGGCCGGTTCCGTCGCGGCCGCCGCGCGGGCGCGCAAGGCGCGGTGAAGCCTGAACTGAGCGAGCCAGGCCGTATACCGCGGTGAGGAACCGAACCGTATCTGTGCCTCTCTGACCTTGGAGATTGCAGTCTTCTCGAGGGCGCGAGCTGCGAGAAGCCGATCGTCATCGCGCATCGGGGCCCTCGCCGGCGAGCGCGGACGACGCCGGCGCCCGCGTCTTGACCAGGCTCCACACGACGCCCGCGGCGAGGATGGCGAAGGTCGCGCCCAGCGAGAGCGCGGGCGGGAACTTCTCCCAGCCGAGCAGATCGGCGACGAAGATCTTCGAGCCGATGAAGATCAGCACGACCGCGAGCGCGGGCTTGAGGTAGCGGAAGCGCTCGATCACGGCGGCGAGCGCGAAATAGAGAGCGCGCAGTCCGAGGATCGCGAAGATGTTCGAGGTGTAGACGATGAACGGGTCGGTGGTGATGGCGAAGATCGCCGGCACCGAGTCGACCGCGAAGATGAGGTCGGCGATCTCGATCAGAATCAGCGCCATGAACAGCGGCGTCATGAACCAGGCGAGCTTGCCGGTCTCAGGGTTCTGCCGGCGCACGAAGAAGCGTTCGCCATGATGCTCTTCGGTGACGTTGAAGCGCCGACGCAGGAAGCCGATGAGCGGATTGTTCGCGATCTGCGGCGGCTTGTCGCCGATGACCAGCATCTTGACGCCGGTCAGGATCAGGAAGGCGGCGAAAATGTACAGCACCCAGCCGAACTGGGCGACGAGCGTGGCGCCGAGCCCGATCATGATGGCGCGCAGTACGATGACGCCGAGAATGCCCCAGAACAGAACGCGGTGCTGATACTGCGCCGGCACGGCGAAGAAGGAGAAGATCAGCGCAATGACGAAGACGTTGTCGAGCGCCAGCGTCTTCTCGACGACGAAGCCGGTGAGATAGTTCATGCCCGGCTCAGCGCCGAGATACCACCAGACCCAGCCGCCGAACGCGAGGCCGAGGCCGATATAGACCGCGGACAGCACGAGGCTTTCGTGCACTTCGATCGGCCGGTTCTCCTTGTGAAGAACGCCGAGATCGAAGGTCAGGAGAGCGATGACGATGCCGACGAAGGCGAGCCACATCCAGAGCGGCTTGCCGAGCCATTCTACGGCGAAGAAGGCTAGATCCATTTGATCACCACGGCCGGCGCAATATCGGAAATCGATCCGACATCGCGAACGCGCCGGCTGCGCTCGCCAGAGGGGCCCGGATCAGCGGGTGTGCGAGACATGGGCGTCGGGTCGCGCGGCGGCAAGCCTCTTCATGCAGAAATATTTAGGCCGACCCGCCCTTGAAGCATGGCGTCTCCATTCCGATCTCAAGTCAGAACCCGGGTCCGGGCCCCTCTGGCAGTTCACGACTGCGATGTCGGACTCTTCCACCTGACGAGCGCTGCCCGCGCTCCGATCTTGGGAGGCTGTCCTGACGACGCTTGCTTTCGACCTATCCTCATCCACCTCTCGGCACGAGACACTCGCCAGGCTCGACGCGCTGGCGCGCCTGCTCGACTCGGCCGTGCGGGTGCCCGGCACCAATATCCACGTCGGCGCCGATGCGCTGCTCAACCTCGTGCCCGGCGTCGGCACGCTGGTCGCCAAGGGGCTAGCCTCCTACCTGATCCTGGAAGCGCGCCGCCACGGCGTGCCGACCGGGACGCTTCTGCGGATGGCCGGCAACGTCGCGGTCGACTTCGCGATCAGCGCGGTGCCGGTCGTCGGCTGGTTCGGCGACGCCTTCTATCGCGCCAACCAGCGCAACATCGCCCTGCTGCGCGCTCATCTCGAGCGGAGGGCGGCGTGATGGGCAAGATCGACATGTTGCGCCGCGGGCTTGCCGCGTTCCTCTCGCTTCTGAAGGACCCTGCGCCGAAGCTGGTTCCAGTCGAAGTCAGGTCGCACCCGCACGACGATGCCTTCCGACGGCATCGCCGCCGCCTCCGGACCATCCTGGCGGTGTCGCCCCAGCCTCGTAAGGAGACAAGATCGTGGTGATCGATCACCTCGCCGTGGCGCTATTCGCCGCCTGTGTCGTGGGCTTCGGCCTTGCGACCGCGCTGGCAGCCCGAACGGTCGCCGACGGCCTCCGTCAGATGCAACAGCAAGTCCGACATAGGCCCGACGTCACCGCATCGTCGTCGTCACGCTGCACGAAAGTGGCTCCGGTGACCGTGAGGACGGGCTGATGAGGCTTCTCATATGGAGCATCGCGACGGTTGCCGTCGCTCTCTGGAGCCTAGTCGCCTGGGCCGGACATGGCCTGCTCGACTGGAGCAGCGACTGGGCGGCGGCGAATGCCGACCAGGTCTCGTCGGTGCCCGAGATCGTCGAATGGCTGTCATGGGCGCTGCGCAGCATCGGCAACGCCAGCGAGATCATCGTCGTTATCGTCTGGGCTCTTGGCTCGATCCTGATCATCGGTTTGGCAGGGATTGCCAACAGGTTCCTGGCGGGCCGCAAGACCAAACTCACCGACATCACGAAATGGAGGAGATAAACATGCCTGCCGACGACAAACGTCAACACCCGGACCTGCGCAGCTAGCTTGCCGACTGGCACGACGAGGAAGCCAGCCTTCAGATCGACACGATCGCGGCCGCCTGCGCGCTGATAGCCTATGCCGACGGCGTCGTCCGCCAGGCCGAGCACGACAGCATGGTTCGATCGTTGTCGCGCTTCCGCCTGCTCGACGAGCAGTCACGCCAGGAACTACTCGCCGCGTTCGAACAGGCGATAGATCGCTTCGAGATCGACTTCGGCGTCGGCGAGGCCGCCGCTCTCGCGACGGTGGCGAGACTGCGGAAAAGCGGTCGCTTCTCCCATGTACTAGTCGAGACCTGTCGCGCGCTCGGCGAGTCCGACGGCGACTACGTCCTCGAGGAACAGGCGGCGCTGGTCAAGATCTGCCGTAGGCTAGGCCTGGAGCCGGTCGGTGCGGGCACGTTTGCCGCAGCTAGGCGCTGAAGCCTGGGAACGTGAACGGGATGATACTGGCGGTCGACGGCCTCATCGGCGCCGGCGCTCTATTATCTTCATGGCTCTGATGGCTCGTAAGCCGTCAGCGCCTGCGCCGGATCAGCCAGCTGGAGGAACTCGATGCCGGCGACGTCAATCGCATCGTCACGGCGCTCAACCGCACGCAGATCCTGAACTCGCGGGCGGCGCTCGTCGCGTCCGCCACCGCCGCTCTCGCCGCTCTGCGCATGGCTCTGCAGGCCTGGGCGGATACTTGACAGTTCCCGTCGTCGACGACGAAGACATCCCGAAATTGCCGCAGGTGATGGCCGAACGGTTCGAGCCCGGGGCCGCGATCACGCAAGGCTTTCCGACAACGCCGCTAGACGAGAGCGCTCATGAGCGAAGCCAAGACCTATCAGGTGCAATTGGAGATCACGCGCACCGTGACCGTTGACATCGAGGCACCCGATGCCTCCAAGGCGCGCGAAAAGGCCAACAATCTCGAATTCGAGGAAGAGGTCGTCGGTGAGATCATCCACTGGGTCGTAAAGGACGTCGTCGAGACGAAGCGATGAAGTCCGGCACCAACCGGCCATCGAGATCACGCATCTTCGGCTCGCCGACGTTTCAACTCCGAAGGCAAATCCGAATAGGGAGCTTCAGCCACCCTGGCTCGTTCGCCGCAGCAGGGTGGTATCGTATCCGAGAGATCCCGCCCGCGAGACGAGCCGCGCATACTCTTGCTGTAAACTTGCTGGCGCCGGGTCAAAATCCAGAGATACTTTCCGGACGGCTCGCCGACGATCGACCAGCTGTAATCGGGTGCGCGGTCCAGAACCCAATAATCGCCTTCGAACGGCTGGAAGGACGTGACTTTCAGCTTGGCGCCGGCGGATCCTTCCACGACGCGCGCCGTCGCGCCAGCGGTTCGCGTCGTGCCCATCGCCGAACCCTCGCGGCAAGTGTTCACGACGGCGACGTTCCCATCCTCCTTCGAGGAGTACTCGGCCGTCACTCCATCGCAGCCCTTCTGGAAGCTCGCGTCGTAGCGCCCCTGGTCATACCATTTTCCGAGATAGCGCGTCAGCTCCACCGGCTTGGCGGGTTGCGGAACGCTGGCATTGCCGCTCGGGCTAGGGTCGAGAGGATTGCAAGCTCCAGGACGAAGGAGCTCGCGAAGAGAGCTGACGACCAAATAGCGCGTTCAAGTCCCCTAAGTTACGGTGCCTGTCAACGATCCAATCTAAGGCATGGTTCCGTCAGCAGGATTTGGTCTGGACGGTTCGCGACGCATTTTATGTTCATGTTCGCGCGCGATTATAACCCTCGGCCATCTCCGCCAACACCGCTGGCGATCCGAATTCCGCCCCTCTGAATGTTTCCTGAACCGTTCCACGGCCCGGATCAATTTTAAGCACTGCAGATTTTTTGTCTCGAAGCGAGCGACATCCTGCCAAGGCCCGCCGCCGCCCACGCTGTGGCGGCCCTTTTCGTATCGTCCCCCCGTTACACCCTGGCACGGCGTGGTCATTCTGCGAGCAGGCGAGCAAGCTTTCGGTCGGTCTCGCGCTTGATCAGCCAGCGCTGCTGCCCCTCGGTCGCGGTCTCGATCATATGGAGCAGAACGTCCCCAGCTTGGCTGCGATTGAAGCCAGCTTTCCCAAGCAGTTCGACGATGCTCGTCTCCAGCAAGGTTCGAACCGCATGGCCCTCGGGTCGGGAGGCGAGGATCGAGCACACAGCATATCCGATCGCGCGCTCGACGTCGGCACGGGAAGGACGAGCGATCTCTTTGTGCTTGGCCCTGAGTTCCTGCATGCCGATTGCCTTCTCGGCGAGTTTCTCTTTCCGCTCCCTTCGGTTGCGCTCGTCGGCGGCCTGCATCTGTCGGGCGAGTTTGCGTTCGTCGATCGACATGGATTGGCTTTCTGATATGGCGGGACGAAATCGCGAGCAGCCGCCGCTAATGCCGTCTACTTTGCCGCGCTGCTGACGAACGACTTCAGCTCCGCGAGACGAGGGCTGATCTGGTCGTCGGTATCGGGATCGGCGGCGATGTCGCGATCGAGGCGCTTGAGAAAGCTATCTTTGTCCAGCGTCCCGCTCTCGATCAGGTGCAGGACAAGATGGCCGACCATCGCGACCATCGCCTCGCGGTCGTAAATCGCAAAATTATCGTAGAGTTCGCCCGCATCGTTGAATTCGTCCATGGTCATGATGCTCTCCAAAGTCGCAGTAATTTCGAAGATTTAGTTTGGAGCTCCGAGGGTGGAGCGCGGCAGAGGCGATGATGTCGATGGCGTTTCGTCATCGCAGCCTCGAGAGCACGTCCGGGTCGAGCTCGGCGACACTGCGGCGACCATGCGCGACGAGAAGCTGGTCGATCGCGGCATGCAGCAAGGAATTGATCGAAACCTTCTTCGCGCGCGCGAGCTCGACCAAGGTCGCATGCACGGCCGGGTGCAGCCGCAGCGGCAGCTGGCGCAAAACGCAGGTCTTGCGCTCGCGGGCCGTCAGCGCCTCAAGCAAGGGGCGCGGCGCTTCAGGCCGTTGGTCTAACTCCAGCCGCATGGCGCGCGCGGCCCGAACGGCGTCAGACATGACGAGCCTCCCGCGCCAGCCGATCGAGCCTGGCGCGAAGCCAGAGCCAGGTTCCGAGCACCTCAAGCGCCGCGGGGCTCGCAGGCTGGGCTTCCAACACGCCGAGCCCGGCCGCGATCGCATCCTGATGTGCGACCCGCGCCACCCAGCTCGGTTCGACGATCCGGGAGCGGACATCGTAGAACCCGGTCCAGGCGCGGAAGCGCGACGAGCTGGCCGGCGGCGCCTGATTGATCAGGACCGCGTAGGGTTTTTGCAGCCGCTCCAGCGCATCGACGGTGCGCTGAGCCGCATCGGCGTCCAGCGTCGAGGGCCTCGTCGGCACGAGGCAGAAATCGGCCACCCTGATAACTTCGGTGACGGCCGCCTCGTCACGACCGGCCATGTCGATCATGACGAGATCGTAGGCCGGCCTCACGCTCGCGATCAGCGTCACGGCATCGCGGACCTCGACGGACTGGCCCGGTATCGGAGTGGCGCAGTTCTTCTGCCGGCGGTCCAGCCACAGGGACAGGGAGCGTTGCCGGTCGGCATCCACGACCACGACGCGCTGTCCGGCCCGCTGTGCGGCGACCGCGAGATTGATCACAGTGGTGGTCTTGCCGGTCCCGCCTTTGAATCCCGTCACCGCGAGGATCGTCGCCACGGCCCCAGCGTTCGGCTGTGCCACAGCGCTCATCATCCGTGCCTCGCGCCGGCGCGGTTCGAACGACGTCGAAGAAGCGGCGGGAGTTTATCTGCTGGACGCTGATGATCGGATTGAACAGCGAGGCGATGATCGATGCGCTGCGCGACGAGCTTTAGCAGCAGCGCCGGGCAGGAGGACAACCACCCCTGCTGCGCCAAAACTCGCGTCGATCTCCGCCTAGTCATCTCTCGCCAAAGCTCCGAACCGCAACACGAAGATCGAAGAGTAACGGGGCTTTCTTGCTGGCCGAAGCCCGATAAACCCCTTGCTAAACCCCCATTTGGGGGGTTTAGAGCGACGAAGGTTTAGAGCGCGCGATCGGGACCGTCCGGCAGTACGCCGTCTTTGGACGCGACGATTCCCGCTTGCTCGAGAATTGGCCGCGCCGCTGTCCTTAAGGCCAACGCCGGCGGCCTTCCTCCGGTACGCCATGGCGATGTATCTGACAGCCTGCTCTTGAGTTGCGCGATCACCCGCCTGCAGTCCGCTTCGCTCATCGACGGCGCGAGCTCCTGCATCAATTCGATTAAGTCGGAGGCGCCCCAGGCGCGGTCTGGGAAAGCGGTCATAATGGCCGCTCCGATTTGGCGACACAGTTCGGCATCGTCATCGTCCGGCCTGTCGCCCTCTCGTGACCGAGACGATTGGCCCATCGCCGGCGTGAAGACAGCCTGCTCGGGCCTTACGCCGTCGCTAAGCACGAGACGCAGGCTGGTCCAGTCGAGACAGCAGTCGGGAACTGCATCGCGATAGACTGGCTCGAACCCCGTGGTCGCACTCGTCCTGACGAAGAGGTTGATCGCTCGGTCCTGGAAGAGCTCCACGACAGCCCAACGAAACCGCTGGCCGATAATTTTAAAGATGCCAACGACCGTGTTGATCTCGTAGTTGCGCGTGTCCCCGCTCTCGGGCAAAAAGTCGATTGCCCAGACGTAGCCCTCATGCTTCAGCTTCGGGTCGACCTCGAAGTCGGGCTCGACAATCGTCAGATCGGCTCCGGGCAGAGCGCGAGTAGGTGCCAATCTGCCGTTGGTCGGCGCTTTGACTTTTGGGCCGGACGAAAGCTTCGCCCAGCCGGTCGATAGCTTGAGAGACGCCTGTACCGTGCCGATGGCGAAGTGACAGCGACCATCACGGCCTTGGCCAGTCGATCGCCCGCCGGCGTCCTCGACAGCCGCGTAGAGCATCCTGACGATGGCATCTAGCTTGCCGCCATTGGCCTGCAAAAGCGCGTAGCTCGGCAGGTCTTCGATCGATTTTGCGCCTTTCGGCGGCGGTGACAGCCGTTTCGGCATCGAAGCATGGCTCCTGTGCATTTACCGTGATGTCATGACGTCACGCCGTCGCGCCGTCATGATGTCGTGACATCACGCAACGACGAGTTCATGCCGGCACGAGGTCATGCGTTTAGGACCTCGCCAGGTCATGAACCTGCGGTTCTCAGTTGGCCAGGCTACGCTTCTCAAGTTTGGTCAAAAGATGACCGCGTCGTTTGACTAAGCAGATTAACGGTTAGGCCGCAGACCGATGTAAGATGCCTGCAGCCGATCTCCGAGAGCGTGCCGAGCCCGAGCAAGGCTATGGCGTTGTCGAGTTCAGCGGCGAGGAGATCAAGCGCCTGTGCCACGCCGGCCTCGCCTGCGCTTGCGAGGCCCCAGACATAAGCCCGCCCGATCATGCACGCGCTCGCTCCGAGCGCGAGGGCCTTGAGGATGTCGGGGCTGCGCCTGACCCCGCCGTCGAGCAGGATCTCTGCCCTGCCGGCGACGGCCTCCGCGATCGCGGGCAGAGCGCGCACCGCTGCGATCGCGCCGTCGAGCTGCCGGCCGCCATCGTTCGAGACGATCACCGCGTCCGCGCCGATCTCGACCGCTCGGCGCGCATCGTCCGGGTGGAGGATGCCCTTGACCGCAAAGCGACCCCGCCAGTCGGCGCGCAGACGGGCGACGAGGTCCCAATCGGCCGAAGGGTCGAACAGTGTGGCCACGTGCTGGGCCACGGTGCCGGCCTTCGCCGTGGCCGGGGCATTGAAATTGCCGAAGCGGACCGGGCTTCGTAGCATGTCGAGCAGAAAGCGCGGGTGAAGCAGCGCGTCGAGGGTCGCGACAGGTCCCGGCCGATAGGGCACGGTGAAGAAGTTGCGCAGGTCGCGCTCGCGCCGGCCCTGCACCGGCAGTTCAAGCGTCACCACCAGCGTGTCGCTGCCGGACGCCGCCGCGCGCGCGACCAGCACCTGCATCAGCCCGCGGTCGCGCAGCGGATAGAGCTGGAACCAGCGCCTGGCTGCGGGCGCGCCGGCCGCGAGTTCCTCGATCGAGGCGACCGTGAGCTGGTCGAAGGGCAGAAAGACACGCCCCGGCTCGCGGCGGCGTGGGCCGCGGCGATCTCGCCCTGCGGCCAGAACAGACCTGCGAGGCCGACGGGCGCGAGCACCAGTGGCAGCCGTGCGGACTGTCCAAGGATCGACGTCGCCATGGCCGGCGACGTCGACCCCCACGCGCGGCAGGAAGCTCCAGTCGTCGAAACCTTCCCGGCTCGCGCGCAGCGTGACTTCGTCGCCGGCGCCGCCGTCAATTAAGTCGAAGACGGCGCGCGGCAGCCGCCATCGGGCTGAGAGGCGCAGATCGTTGATCGAGGCTTACGTCGTTCGCTGCATCGTCAGCGCAATTGCGAGGGCAGCCAGATCGTGATCGGCGGGTAGAGGATCGCGAGCGCGAGCACGACGAGGGATCAGGCCAGGAAGTGCAGCGATTCCAGCATCACCGACTTGATCGGCACCCGCCCGACGCTGGAGACGACGAAGAGCAGGAGCCCGATCGGCGGGTGCAGCATGCCGATCATCAGGTTCAGAACCACGACCGAGCCGAAATGGATCGGAGCGATGCCGAGCTGCCCGACGAGCGGCAGAAGCGTCGGAATGAATATGATCATCGCCGGCAGCGGCTCGATGATGCAGCCGATCAGCAGCAGGAAGACGTTGATGATCAGAAGCGTGCCGAGCGGATCGGTGGTGATCGAGCGGATCAGCGCCGTCACCGCAGCGCCGACCTGGCTCTCGGCGACGAGCCAGCTGAAGGGCCCTGCCGCCGCGAGCAGGAACAGGATCGCGCCCGTGGACTGGCCGGTCGTCGCCAGAATCCCGGGCAGTGTCCGCAAGCCGATCGAGCGATAGATCATGAGCCCGACGATCAGCGCATAGAGCGCCGCGACGGCGGCAGCCTCCGTATCGGTGACGAGGCCGAAGCGCATGCCGAGGATGATGATGACCGGCATCATCAGGGCCCAGCCGGCCGAGCGGGTGGCGCCCGCGCGCTCGCGCCACGAGGCGCGCGCCGCCGGCGCGTAGCCGCGCCGATGCGCCGTGATCGAGCACAGGACCATGTAGCCCCCGGCGAGCAGCAGACCCGGCACGACGCCCGACATGAACAGCTTCATCACAGACTGGTTGGCGAGCTGGCCATAGACCACCATCGGGATCGAGGGCGGGATGATCGGCCCCAGCAATGCGCCCGCCGCGATCACTGCGCCTGCGAAACCCTCGCCATAGCGCGCTTTGACCATCGCCGGGATCAAGGGCTTGCCGGTCGCGACAGCGTCTGCCACGGCCGTGCCCGACACACCGGCCATCACCAGATTGGTCAGGATCGAGGTGTGGCCGAGGCTACCGCGCAGATGGCCGACGAGCGACTGGCTCCAGACGATCAGGCGCTGCGTCAGCCCGCCCTGGTTCATCAACTCGCCGGCGAGGATGAACAGCGGCACCTGGACCAGGGCGTAGCTGTCGATGCCGGCGAGCATCGACATCGGCACGGTGACGGGATCGACCGCCTGGCCGGTCTTGAAGACGACGACGATCAGCGCCGCCACGATCATCGAGAAGCCGACATCGAAGCCGATGACGAGCAGGATTAGGAAGCTGACGAAGAGAAGCGCGAGCATGCTATTCGACCCTCGCCGCATCCGCGGCGTCATGGTGCTGTCCGGCGCTCGGGCGGCCGGTGAGGCCATCGATCAGGGAAACTGTCACGAACACCGCCAGCATCAGCGCACTGACCCAGAGCGCCGCGTTCGGCACCGCGGTGCTGAGGTCCGTGCCGAGGATCACCTGGTCGAAGCCGATGTCGACCAGCGCCCAGCCCTTGACGATCAGGAGCGCGACCACTGCGAGCTTGAGGAGGTCGAACAGTATCGCGAGCAGCCGACGCGTCGCCGCCGGCAGATAGTGGTCCATCAGGTCGACCCGGATCGCCATGCCGGCCCGTACCGCGAGCGCGAAGCCTACATAGGCGATCCAGAGCAGCAGTATGCGGGCATAGGCGTCGGGTGCCGCGATCGGCACATCTACGACGTGCCGATCGATGATCTGGAGCGAGACGATGGCGAGCAGGCCGACCAGCGCGAGGCCGACCAGCCAGCGCCCCGCGACGTCGAGGGCGTCGGCGACGAGGTGCCGTAGCGTCATCGGCTGCTGCTCAAGCGTTCTCGGGCAGCGCCCGGATCTTCTCGACCAGCCCCTCCGGCCACATCTTGCCCTCATAGGGAACGTGTACGTCGGCACCGGCTTTCCGCCACGGCTCAAGATCGGGCTTGGTATAGGTGACGCCGAGCGCTTTCAGCATCTCGACGCCCTTGGCGTCGTTCTGCCGCAGCTTCGCGACGATCTCTTCGGGCTTGTGGCGCTTCTTCGGCATGGCGGTCCTCCTGTCTGCCAAAAGACATACTTCAGGGTGGACCAATTCAACGGGGGT
Source organism: Beijerinckiaceae bacterium (assembly GCA_965283735.1). Taxonomy (GTDB): domain Bacteria; phylum Pseudomonadota; class Alphaproteobacteria; order Rhizobiales; family Beijerinckiaceae; genus Allobosea. Next base: position 15,264 of record CBDIPN010000001.1, read on the forward strand.
GGATCAGCGCAGCGCTGCGCTTCAACCCAAGCCCATTAGGAGCGAAGACCATGACGACCGCTGTAATCGAGACCGCCGCTGTCACCCCTGCCGCCCACGGCGTGGAAGTCCTCATCCCGCTCAACAAGCTCAAGAAGTCGCCCTGGAATGCCCGCAAGACGCCGCACAGCGAGACCTCTATCGAGGCGAAGGCGGCGAGCATCCATGCCAAGGGCATCCTGCAAAATCTGGTTGTGGAGCCGGAGCTTGACGCCGAGGGTGCGGAAACCGGCTTCTATTTCGTCACCATCGGCGAAGGCCGGAGGCTGGCGCAGTTGTTGCGCGCCAAGCGCAAGCAGATCAAGAAGACCGAGCCCATCCGCTGCGTGATCGACACGCAGAACGATTCGGCCGAAATCAGCCTGGACGAGAACGTCACCCGCGAAGACCTTCACCCCGCCGACCAGTACAAACGCTTCCGCGAGCTTGCGGAAAATCGCGGATGGGGCACGCTCCGCCGCCGCGAGTTGGACGCCGTCGGGTCCAAGCTCGCCGCCGAAACCGGCCTGCCTCACCTGAAGGCGGCGGCGGTCGAACACGTCGCCGGCACTTATCGCCAAAGCCTCACCCTGTCGTCCGGACGGTTCGCGATGATCGACAACGGGCTCGGCTTCCAGCTCGTGCCGTGGTCGCGGGAGATCGATCGCAAGCTCGGCCAGCACGTCGCCGGCGTCGCGCGAGCCGGCGGCGGCATCGAGTGGAGCCTCGGCCGCAAACGCGACCTGGGACTATAAGGGCCATCGTCCACATGCGGTCATGTCGCGGGAGGGTTCAGGCGCGATCTGATTAGTCGGCGAACTCGCTAAGCCGGCGCAGCTCAGATGCGGTACGCCCGGTTTTGCGTCGAAGCAGCACACGAAGGGTCGTTCCATTAGCGTACCCGGTCCGAGAAGCGATTTCATCGACGCTCAATCGAGTCGTCCTCAGAAGATAGGTCGCGTGTTCGACCCGCAGATCCTGGTGGTACGCCAGTGGTGATCGTCCGAGCACGGCGTGAACTCTTCTCGACAGCGTTCGCGTACTTGCTCCAGTGAACTGCGCCGCGTCTCGGAGCGAGAAAACTCGATCAAGGTTCGTCCGCACCCATACCTCAAAAGCTTGGACAAGCTCGTCCGTGTGTCGAAGGTGATCCGGGATCGCGTATGTCGCCTGGGGTGAACGCGAGTCGAGCATCAAGTAGCGGGCTGTCGTCGCCGCAAGTTCAGGGCTGCGCTGTCGAATAAACCACAATGCCAGATCGAAATGGGCCAACACAGCCCCCGCCGTAACGATGTTGTCGGCCCGCACGATGGTGCGATGATGATCCAAATCCACGCGCGGATAACGGGAGCGAAAGAACGGACTCAGCCACCAACTCGTCGTCGCGGCCCGACCATCCAACAGGCCGGCCTCCGCTAGCAGGAACGTTCCTGTACATGCCGCTGCGATAGTCGAGCCCCGTTTATGCCACGCGCGCAACAGAACGCCAGCGCTCGCGCAATCCGGATGGCGGAGTGTGGTGCTCAGCGCCTCCTCGGTCTTTGCGCCGACCGCAGGCACGAGCACAAGATCAGGCGCAAAAGAGGCGACTGCCGGCACAGCAGGTATGGCCAAGCCATGCGCAGTCATCGCGCCGTGCCGGACGCTCAGAACGGTCGCCTTGAACGACTTGCTTTCTGAGGTCGGCGCCAGTTCGGCGGCTGTGGTCAGCGTGTCCTGGAACGCGGCCAGTCCGGTGTCGAAAGCCCCATCAAGGGCAAGGATCGCGATGTTCATGGCGAGAATGGTACTATAATTGTCATTTATGCCAAGCGACTGATGCGCTGACCTCCATTAGTGTTGTGACTGCCTTTGGGAACGAAGGCCGCTCTCGGTTGAGGCGCGTATCGACAAAGGCGCGAGTCGAGCCACTCGGGTGTCTGCAACAACAACTCTTGGCAATCATCGTTGCTGTCGATCCGTGCCGGGGCAGATTCCAAGTCTGATAAGGAGATAGGTATGATTAAGTTTGGGCTGTATGTTCGGCTGGAAGCGAAGGCCGGCAAAGAGGCGGATGTTGAAGCGTTTCTTCAAGGTGCATTGCCGTTGGCGCAGGAGGAGACCGGCACGCCGGTGTGGTACGCCGTGAAATTCGGGCCTCAAAGCTTCGCGATTTTTGACGCTTTTGCGACCGATGAAGATCGCGGCGCTCACCTGAATGGCCCAATTGCTGCCGCTCTGATGCAGCATGCGGACGAACTCTTGTCGACACCGCCCGTGATTGAACGTTGGGATGCTTTGGCGGTGAAGTAGGATCACTGGGGAAGGGCCGTCCAGGCACGGAAATTAGCTCGTATAGAATATTCGGCGCCGATACTGCTAAACAGAGCATACCATTCCTACGATAGAAGCGCCGATTACTATACGCCGGCATGATCTGACTTGTTATTTATAGCCGTGATCCAACCTTTGCGGGATTTGCCGCAAGGGTCGCCATGTCCGCCACTAAGATTTTGTGGGGCCTGGACTTGCGCCGTGATTTTGGAGAGCGTTTTCGAGTTTAGGCGGCCTGCCTCTCGAACTGAAGCGGGCTGATGAAGTTGAGCGCCGAATGGCGCCGGACGGGATTGTAGAAGCTGTCGATATAGCGGCCGATTGCGGCGGTCGCCTCGGCGCGGGTCTGGAAGACGGTGCGCCAGACGAGTTCGCTCTTGAGCGTCTTGAAGAACGTCTCGACCATGGCGTTGTCAAAGCAGTTTCCCTTGCCCGACATCGAGATCAGGACGCCGTGCTTCCTCAGCTCCGCCTGGTAGTCGAGGGAGCAGTATTGGCTGCCGCGATCTGCGTGGTGGATCAGCCCGGCGGCAGGACGCCGCACGGCAATGGCCCGGCGCAGGGCCGACAACGCCAGTTCCTTGTGGAGCCTGTCGCTGGGTGCCCAGCCGACGACACGCCGGGCAAAGAGGTCGATGACGACGGCCAGGTACAGCCAGCCCTCGCGCGTCCAGATGTAGGAGATATCAGCGCCCCACTTCTGGTTCGGGCCGGCCGCGGCGAAGCCCTGGTCGAGGAGGTTCGGGGCGACCGGAAAGGCATGCAGGCTGTCGGTGGTGCGCTTGAACCGCCGCTTCTGCCGCGCCTTCATTCCATTCTCGCGCATCAGTCGGGCAACGCGCCGGCGTCCGATCGACAGGCCGTTGTCGCGCAGTTCGTGCACCATGCGCGGGCTCCCATAGGTTTCGTTCGACAGGGTGAAGGCCGAGCGGACATGGGCGAGCAGCACCATGTCGTCGCGCTGGCGACGGCAAGCAGGACGCCCCTTCCAGGCGAAGTAGCCGCTCGGGCTGACGTCGAGAACCTTGCACAGGCGCTGAACGGGGAACTCCTTCTTCGCCGCATCGATGAGTTCAAATCTCATCGACTTCCCTCATTGGCGAAAAAAGTCGCGGCCCTCTTCAGGATTTCGCGTTCCTGCCGCAGGATCTCGTTCTCGCGTCGCAGCCGCTTCAGCTCAGCGGCCAGGTCTTCCTGCCGCTCGGGAGGCGGCGCCTCCAGATCACGCTCGCGGCGCTTGTCGAGCCAGCGGCGCAGCGTCGACAGACCAATGCCGAGATCCTCGGCGATTTCACGCTGTGTGCGGCCGCTCGTCTCAACCAGACGAACGGCCTCCGCCTCGAATTCCTTCCCGAGCCGGCGTTGCGGCTTGCCCATGAAATGCTCCTCCTTCCTTCAGAAGAGCTCTCCAGTTTCGCGGGGCAAGTCCCTCCTATGCCTGGTTCGGTATCGCTGTCCCGAAAGCCACGCCGCCTGCTGTCCTTGAGCGGCTGAGCAAAGAAATCCGCATCGCGATCGCTGACGCCGCAGTGCAGAAGCGGCTCATCGACATAGGCGTCGAGGCACACAGCACCTCGTCGGCCGAGTTCAAGAGCTTCATCGCCGGGGAAATCGTGAAATGGTCCGGCATCATCAAGGATGCCGGCATCAAGCCCAACTGACGGCCCGCGACGACGCAGGAGTCTCTTCGACGCGCCAGCACTTGGCCACGTTCCCTGCCCGATCGGACAACAGTTCCGCAACCCAGTCGGTCGGCATGGCGGTTGTGGCTCGCGTTTGAGGAATGTATAACACACATTACCACGATTCACGCCGCCGTCCAAGTTCAACTGACGGCGCGCCCGATCGAGCGGTTAACTCACCGCTCCAGCCCCCTCCGATCCATGTAGCGCCTGTAGGGTGTAGGCTACATGCTACAGGCTACAGAGCTGAATCCGCGGCGGGCCGGCTGCAGCGCGCGCAAGCGGTGGTAAAATCAGCTGGCTCGGCCCGGCCTCCACCTGTCGGCGGTGGCCTGCAACGCGCTGCGGCCGCTGCATGGTTCCAGGAAGCGAGATCGAGCTTTATTCTGCCTCTCAACGCTCCGCGACACTGATCTTGGCGATGCTGTCTGCGGCCCTGTCGTAGGTGATCTCGAAGAGGCCAAAGCGATCCTTGATTCGACGCTTTGGGGACCTCTCCCCGACTGTCCGGGGATAGCCGCTTTGATGATCATCGCACTTGACGGCGAGCCAGGCGGATTGACCAAGGGTCGACCTCATCCGCCCGGCTGCGCCACATTCGTCGCAGGTGCATTCGGAACGCAACTCGGCGAGCAGGATCGCCTGATCGATCGCTGCTTCGGTCTCAGGCCCGACGGGGGCGAAGATCTCAACACGAAGTTCGCCATATTTTTCCTTGATGTCGATGATGACGATTTTGGTCGATGATGGCTCGCCGGCGAGCGCCTGAGAAATCCGATCGAACAACCTTGAGACGACATCCGCCCAGCCGTCGCCGATTGCCATATGCGGCCGGGTGCCGGCGAGCCAGCCGGCGTGCTTGTCATAAATCTCGGCCTGCCAGTCGGCATGCTTGCGGCGTGACATCAGCGTCTCCATCGTGAGGGACAGTTCGCGCCATGGCGCGGCAATCGCGAATGTGTGGATGTGCGACGGTGTGCCAGCTCGCCCGCCACTGGGATGTCCGGGCGGTCACGAGCAGGTATTCGGCTCGGGCGCCTACGGCAACGCGCGTGGTTGCTGACCAACATGTCGTCAGGGCCTTGCAGTCGCTACCGCCGGCGAGGCGGCAGAGCCAAGCCCGTCCGCATCGCCGTCTCTGCGATTGGCGATCGCCGCGAGCTCATCGCCATCGACGACCTGCTGGCGCATCAGGGCCTCCGTGATCGCCTCGATCAGGGTGCGCTCGCTGGCGACGAGCTGATGCGCCTGCCGCATCAGGCTCTTGAGCCGGACGTCGACGGTACTGGCGAGCGCAAGATCGCGCCCGACCAGTGCGAGTGCGCCGTCCGGGCTGGTGCGGGCAACGAGCCCGTCGCCGAGCCCGAAGCTGACCTGGGCTGCGGTGAGCAGCCTCGTCGCTTCGCTGATATCACTGGCGGCGCCGGTGTCGGGCGCGGCGCCGGCCGCCATGTTGGCGGCGCGGCCGGCGAGCAGGACGAGGACGCGGCGCTCGATGTCGGCGAGCGTCGAGACGCTCGGGATCGCGTGTTCGGTTACGCCGCCTGCCGTGCCCTCGCTGCGGATCGAGACCCGCGCGACCTCGAACCCGAGCGCGAGCGCGACTGCGGTATGGCCGGCCTCATGGATCGCGACATGGCGGCGCTCGGTCTCGCTGCGCCCGTCCGCCGGCAGGATGGCGCGGTGGAGATCGGCGAGGTTGAGCGGGCGCCCTTCGCTGCGGGCGAGGCGACGCGCCGCCTTGACGATCGCGGTGATGTCGGCGCCGGTCGCGCCCGGCATCAGGCGGGCGAGCGGAAGAAGATCGGCTTGCGCCAAATCACCCTTTAGATGGGAACGAAGGATGGCGGCGAGGCCTGCGGTATCGGGTGGCGGGACGTGCAGCTTGCGGTCGAAGCGGCCTGGCCGCGTCAGCGCCGCGTCGAGATGCGACAGGAAATTGGTCGCGGCCAGGAGCACGACCCCGCGCTTGGCGGCACGGCATCCATCGATCCGGGTGAGAAGCGCCGACACGACGCTTGCCCACTACTCCCGCGACCGGGCATCGGCGACGGCACGATCTGGCAAGGCGTCGATCTCATCGAGGAAGAGGACGCTCGGCGCTAGCGAGAGCGCCTGGGCAAAGACTTCGTCGATCTGCTGAATGACATCCCCGAGATGACCGGTCTTGCGCATGAACCAGTCGGGCACGCTGGTCGCGACGAGGGGAACCCTCGCACTCCTGGCGAGCGAGCGGGCGAGCAGGGTCTTGCCGGTGCCGGGCGGCCCGTAGAAGATGCCGCTTTCGATCTCGCCGTAAGAGATCGTGCCGGCGCGAGCCTCATCGAGCGCGGCGCAGAGATCGAGACACCAATCCTTTGCTTCGCCGAGGCCTGAGAGTTCGGAAAGCAAGGGCGTGTCGTCGATCGCGTCGGGCGCGGCCTTGCGCGCGCTCGCCTGTCGCAGCCGGCGCAGGCTCGCCTGCGGACTGGAGGACGGCCGGATCGCGGCGGCGATCTCGATCAGGTCGAGGCCGGCGATGTCGTCCGGCTTCACGACCGGGCTGCGCTTGCCAAAAAATCCGGCGATCGCCCGGCGGACCAAAGCGGGGCTCAGCGCCGGGATGATCAGCTCGGCATCGGCGCTGGTGCGCAGCAGCGGCGGCAGCAGGCCGGCATCGACACTGAGGCCGACTACGCCACGCCCGTCCTGCAGGAGATCGACGACGAAGGCATCGCTCGGCTTCTTGTCGCCGCCCTTGCGCTTGCCCTCGAAGACGATCGCGCCGGTCTTCTCGCGATCGACGATCGCCTTGATCGGATCATACCAGATCTCGGAGGGGGTCTTGATCAAGACCGCCTGGCCACGCTTCATCCGCGAGATCAGGCGCGGGCCTCCGGCCTCGTGCCAGGCGATCAGCGCGAGCAGGTCGAGCGGAATCAATGGCGTCGTGGCGACATCCCTGCCGTTATCCGACAGGCTGTCGATACCGGTGATGAACGCGTCGTCGTCGGCAGTGGTGTCGGCGCTCATGACAGGGCCTCCATGAGAGCCTTGATGGAGGCGCGGCGGATCGCGGAGCGGTCGCTCCTGCGCCAGGAAGCGATCAGCCGCTCGACATCCTCGCCGAGATAGCGCCGGCGCTGCAACACGAAGGCGAGCGTCGTGCGCGCTGCATCCGAGCCGGCAAGCGCGTGCAGCAGGACCAAGGACATCACGAGGTCGTGGCGCGGGGTGTCGAGCACGTCGAGCCCGGACAGCTTCAGCGCCGCAGCGACGGCGGCGGCCGGGTCGCCGGCGAGCGCCTCGCGCCAGTGCTCGACCCGAAGCGGCGTGACGGCGCAAATCAGAGCGCGCAGCTCGACCCGGTCGCGATCGGCGATCGCGTCGGCAGGCACGCTGCGCCAGAGCCGCAGCAGCGGGTCCGAGCCGCCAACCTCGCAAGCCGAGGCGGCGATGGCTACGTGCGGCATGGTTCGGGTCGTGGCGGGATGGGCAAGGATGGCGGCGGTCATTGGGGCGAGCTCCAGCGATCGCCGGCACGGGGCCGACGTCGGGTCAAAGGTGAGGTAAAGACGAAGGCCGGCGGCGGCGAGCGCCGCCGTCAGATCAGGCGGGCGGGCTCAGCGCGAGGGCCGGACCAGCCTGGCGCCCGCTCAGAATTGCCAGCGCGCCGCGGCCGGCGCGGCGGGGCACGGGTTCGGCCGTGCGGTCGGCGAGCCGCTCCTGCGCGATCTGCAGCATCGGCGGCACGCGCGCGACCATCCTGGCCTCGAGCGCGGAAAGCGCCGCGTCGATGGTCGGGATCACCGGCACGCCGAACAGGTTGTCGAGCCCCTCGCGGGTCACGGTCAGCTCGTCGCGGAACCCCGACCGGCCGTAGAAGTCGATGACGTGGCAGCGATAGTGCTTCAACTTGATGCCCAGAAGCGTGCGCAGATAGAAGGCGAGCTGGAGCCTGGCGCAGGCGAGATCGCGCTCGGTCGCCTTGCGCTTCTTGCTCTCGGTGATGCCGGAGCCCCTCTTGATCTCGATCACCATCGCGACCGAGCGCTGCTGGTCGATCACGATCATGTCGAAATGCCCGACCCGGACGGTCGCGCCGTCGCTGGCGAGCGCGAGCTCGCCGACGCGTCCGGGACCGTTCTCCTGGACATACATCTCGGCCGCCCTGGTGATCGGGATGCGCACCTGCTGCATCACCAGGAAACGGCGATTGCGCACCAGCGCGGCATAGAGAGCGTCCTCGATCACCGCGCCCGAGCGCTTGACCACCGAGGTCAGGAACGACGTCACAGCGCTGAGGCTGTGGCCGAGCAGCGGATCGACCGCGAACTCGGCCGAACCCGCGCCCGACACCGCCTTCTCGATCCGGGCGAGCAGATCGGCCGGCAAGGCGCGCGGCGGCGAGACCGGCATGGCCGTGGGGATGGCGGGGACGACGGCGGAAACAGGGCTGGAGGCTGCATGATGCATGGCGTAAGGTTCCTCTCGTGGACGGCTTGTCCACGAAGGTCAGCCTGTCACATCAGGTGACTGTTGTCACTTAAAGTGATAAATTATGCTTAACAAAGCCCAAGTGCGTGCCGCTCGCAGCTGGTTGAACATTTCTCAGGATGAGCTGGCTCAAGCCAGTGGTGTCGCCAAACGGACCATAATCCGAATTGAGCAGGGGACATCATCTTCGCATGACCGCACGCTCCGCGACCTGCAGATTGCGCTCGAACAGCAGGGCATCGAGTTCCTGTTCGAGAACGGCCGCGGCGTCGGTATCCGCGCGAAACCCCAGACCGATAGCCACGCCGGCGAGTAGAGTGCCCACCATTGCGGGCTTCGAGCCGGCAATCCGCGGCCGGTCTCGGGTACATCGGATCAGTTGATGCCGTTAGACCCCATCGGCAATACCGACTCGCAGCGTCGCGGCTAACGGTCCGGACCCGCGAAACTTGTCCTCGAGGTCGAGCCGTCGGTGTGGGTCACGACAAATCCACTCGGGCCGAGCACGACATGATCGACCAGCAGCTTGAGGCGCTGCTGAAAAGCGGCACGGGTGGCAAAATCGTCAGGATCGGCATTCAGCTTATCGTAGACCGCCTGCAGTCCCTCGGTCGCGCTATCCACGTCAGCGGGCTGCGACTGCCGGAAAGCACGGTCCAACGCTACGATCTCGTCGTCGGCCGCATCGACCGCCGCTTCAAGCGCCTGTACCTGCCTTCCGACACGGTTGCCACCGCCTGACTCCTGAACGAGCTGGATGAGATTGTCGAGCTGACGTTCGAGATCATCGCGGCGGGCTTGAGCTGCGGACAGCGCAGCCTTCCCTTGGCTCTGCCGGTCGGTGGCTGCCGCGATCAGGCCTTTGCGGCGCTGGCCCAGACCGAACACCACCGCGAGTTCGACGCGCTTGTAGTCGTACATCGTACGGTGATCGCAGCCGGCGCTCGCATGGGCCCGGCCGCATTTGAGCTTGTGACCGCCGCCGCGAACCGTTTTGTCGATGAAGACAAGGTTACTGCTGCACGCCTCGCAGCGCACTAGCTTCGACAGAAGGTTCTTGCGGCGACCTGGCGTGCCCTTGCCGAAGCCGCGAGATTTTGAGGCAGCCTGTGCTGCCCAAAAGGTCGCCTCGTCGATGATTGCCGGAAAATACCCGTCGATCGGCGCGTCCGCCGTCGCATCCGAACCACCGGCGAGTTTGCTGCGCGGGACGAAGCGTCCATAGGCCGCCGGGTTCGACAAGATCTTTGCGATATAGCTGTCATGCCAGAACTGACTGCGCTTCCTGCCGATGCCCCAGGTCGGTACCTCCTTGTCATTGAGTTCCTTCTGGATTGTGCGGCGGCCGATACCGGCGATCGTGTCCGCAAACATTTTTTGGACGATCTCGACGCGCTTGGGGATTTCGACATAGCGCCCGGATTTCGGCCCGCCGACGAGTTCGAGCCATGCAGGGCACCGCCCCGTCATCGCCTGCCGCTCATCGGCGGCACGTTGGCGCTTGGCTGCCCAGGCATCGGAAACACGCTTGGACTTCAGCGCGCTCTCCTCGTGAGCGCGCGACATCACAACGATGCTGATGATCAACTGCGTCTGGTCGGCACGTAAGCTCGCGCGAGAATAAACCCGCTGGTCGGCCAGTGTGACGATGACGATGCCGTTCCGGGTCAGGCCCAGGAACAGCTCCAGCGCATCGACGACCTCTTCGCGTGACAAGCGATCGAGACTCTCGACAAGGAGATACGACCCCTTGGCGACGTCGCCACTTTCCACGCGCCTTAGGAAAGCGCCCAACGCTGCGCGCTCATCGCGGTGGCGGCCTTTGAAGGCGGACACACCCTCGTCGCGGAAGCTCTCGTCAAGATGCAGGCCATGCTTGGCCGCATAGGCGCGCGCCAGCTCAATCTGCCGGCGAAAGCTCTCGCCCCGAGCCTGCTCCGGCGTCGAAAAGCGCACGTATGAATACGCGAGAGGCTTGCTCGGTGGCGGCTGTAGATTGGTCCTGGATCGTGCCATTGGTTTGCTCGGGTTCAGACATTGTGGATTAACTCGCACCAACCGACAATAATAAAGCTGATATTAGTGTCATGGAGCAGGTGCTCGACATTCCCTCGCAGGAGGCGATCACCAAGGACAATGCCGGCGTGCGCATCGATGCCGCCGCCTTCTTCCAGGTCCTCGACGCCGCCAAGGCCTGCTACGAGGTGGCCTCGCTCCACGACGCGCTGATGGTTCTGACCATGACCAATATCCGCACCGTCGTCGGCTCGATGGATCTCGATCAGCTCCTGTCGCATCGCGACGAGATCAACGAGCGGCTGCTGCGGGTGATGGACGCCGCCGCCTCGCCCTGGGGCGTCAAGGTCACCCGCATCGAGATCCGGGACATCCTGCCGCCGGCCGATATCGCCGGCGCGATGAACCGGCAGATGAAGGCCGAGCGCGAGAAGCGCGCCGCCGTGCTCGAAGCGGAAGGCCTGCGGCAGGCGGAAATCCTGAAGGCTGAAGGCGCCAAGCAGTCGCAGATTCTCGCCGCCGAGGGCCGCAAGGAAGCAGCGCTGCGTGACGCGGAAGCGCGCGAGAGGCTGGCGCAGGCCGAAGCGGCGGCGACGGCCATGGTTTCGGAGGCGATCGGCAAGGGCGACATCCAGGCGGCCAACTTCCTGATCGCGGAGCGCTATACGGATGCGCTGAAGGCAATCGCCTCCAGCCATAACAGCAAGGTCGTGATCGTGCCGATCGAGGCCGCTTCGCTCGCCGGCACTGTCGGCGGCATTGCTCAGCTGACGAAGGCCGTGTTCGGCGAGGACGCGACGGCGCAACGCCGCAACGGGGCCGGCTCGGTGCCGACCTCCGGCCGTCCGGGCGCCTGAGCGGAGGCTGCCGTGTTCGATTGGTTCGCGAATCTGGGCGGCTGGAGCTGGGCCATTCTCGGGCTTGTGCTGATCGGCGGCGAGATGCTGGCGCCCGGCGTCTTCCTGATCTGGCTCGGGCTGGCGGCGCTCATTACCGGCGCCATGGTCGGCATCTTCGGGCTCGGCTGGCAAGCCGCCTGCATCGTCTTTGCGGTTCTCGCCATCGCATGCGTCGCTGCCGGGCGCCTGCTCACGCGCCGCAAGGGCGAGGAGCCGGATGCCGCGACCGGCCTCAACGATCGCGGCCGCCAACTCATCGGCCGGGTCTTCCGGCTGGAGACGACGATGGCGGGCGGCGAGGGTCGTGTGCGCGTCGGCGATTCCTCCTGGCGGATCGTCGGGCCGGAGCTGCTGGCCGGAACCGAGGTCAAGGTCGTCAGGGTCGAAGGCTCGACACTGGTCGTCGAGAAGGCCTGAAGCTTGCCATGAGCTTTTTGCATCCGCTGCGCGGTTTTTCGTAGCAGCATTGCGTTCAGGGCGTTGGCCTCCCGCGTTGCGGGGACTATAGCAACCGCTCCTTCACGAGCGCACCGTCATGACCAGCCCCAGCGAACGCCTTTCCCTTCCGAAGGACCGCATCAAGGTCCTGCTGCTGGAAGGTATCAACGATTCCGCCGTCGAGCTGCTGGAGCAGGCCGGCTACAGCAATCTCGAAAGGCTGCCGAAGGCGCTCGATCGCGAGGCCCTGCTCAAGGCGATCCAGGGCGTGCATGTGCTCGGCATCCGCTCGCGCACCCAGCTCACGCCGGAAATCTTCGCCGGGGCCGACCGGCTCTTCGCCGTCGGCTGCTTCTCGGTCGGCACCAATCAGGTCGACCTGGAGGCGGCGCGGCTGCGCGGCGTCCCGGTCTTCAACGCGCCGTTCTCGAACACGCGCAGCGTCGCCGAGCTCACCATCGGCGAGATCGTCATGCTGCTCCGGCGCATCCCGGACCGCTCGCGCGATGCGCATCAGGGCGGCTGGGACAAGTCGGCCAACGGCTCCTTCGAGGTGCGCGGCAAGACGCTCGGCATCGTCGGCTACGGCAATATCGGCAGCCAGCTCTCGACACTGGCCGAGGCGATGGGCATGCGCGTGATCTATTTCGATCACACCGACCGGCTGCGGCACGGCAACACCGAGCCGACGAAGAGCCTGAACGCCCTGCTCGGCGCCGCCGACATCGTCTCGCTGCATGTGCCGGAGACCCCGCAGACCGCCGGCATGATCGGCGCGGCGCAGGTCGCCAATATGAAGAAGGGCGCTTACCTCATCAACAATTCGCGCGGCACGGTCGTCGATCTCGATGCGGTGGCGGCGGCGCTGAGAAGCGGCCATCTGGCGGGCGCGGCGGTCGATGTCTTCCCGGTCGAGCCGGCCTCCAATGCCGAGCGCTTCGTCACGCCGCTGCAGGGGCTCTCCAACGTCATCCTGACGCCGCATATCGGCGGCTCGACCGAGGAGGCGCAGGAGCGCATCGGCGCCGAGGTCGCGCGCAAGCTCGTCGATTATTCCGATGTCGGCTCGACGGTGGGCGCGGTGAATTTCCCGCAGGTGCAATTGCCGGCACGCCCGATCGGCACCCGCTTCATCCATGTCCAGCGCAACGTGCCGGGCATGCTGCGGCGTTTGAACGACGTCTTCGCCAACCGGCAGGTCAATATCGCCGCTCAGAACTACCAGACCGACGGCGAGGTCGGCTATGTCGTGATGGAGGCGGACGGCGTCTCCAGCGCCGAGGCGCGCGACATCCTCAAGGAAATCCGCGCGCTCGACGGCACGATCCGCGCCCGGCTGCTCTATCAGCGCGACTAGAGGCGACCCTCATCGGGTCCGTTCAGCCCCTGTCCTTGGAGCCGGGCTTGGTCGGCTCCTGCCTCGCGACGGGGTCGCTGGCGGGGAAGGTGTCCTTCAGGGCCCGGTCGAGCTCGGCATCCTTGCCGTGCTCGCGCGCGGCCTTGCGCTGCTCCTTCTGCTCCTTGCGCAGGCTTTCCCTGGCGGGGTTGGCGGTGGCGGTCATGGTTGCGCTCCCTTCGGCATGGGTGTCTCCGGTTGGAAACGCGGCAAGGCCCGGCCCGTTCCGCCAGAACGCCAGCGCAGGCGAGCCATGACGAAGCACGCCGGCCTCTGGATCGGAGCGCGCAGCCTTCCCATCTGGTGAAGCCTAGCCTTCCCGCCGGATCTCCTCCGGTACCAGCTTGCAGGGGCTGTCATGGTCGCGATCTCCGTCCTCGATCTCGTTCCCGTCGTCGAAGGGGAGGGGCCACGCGAAGCGCTGCTGAAATCCACCGACCTGGTCCGCCATGCCGAGGCGCTCGGCTACATCCGCTACTGGGTGGCGGAACATCACAACATGGTCGGTATCGCCAGCGCCGCGACCTCGGTGGTGATCGGCCAGCTCGCTGCGACGACGAGCAGGATTCGCGTCGGAGCCGGCGGCATCATGCTGCCGAACCATGCGCCGCTCGTCATCGCCGAGCAGTTCGGCACGCTCGAGGCGCTGTTTCCGGGCCGGATCGATCTCGGTCTCGGCCGCGCGCCCGGCACCGACCAGCTCACGCTCCGGGCGCTGCGCCGCAGCCCGATGTCATCGGACAGCTTCCCGCAGGATGTGCTCGAATTGCAGGCGCTGTTCGCGCCGGCCGGGCCGAACCAGGCGATCCGTGCGGTGCCGGGCGAGGGGCTGAACGTCCCGCTCTGGATTCTCGGATCGAGCCTGTTCGGCGCGCAACTCGCGGCTGAGCTTGGGCTGCCCTACAGCTTCGCCTCGCATTTCGCGCCGGATGCGCTGATGCAGGCGCTCGCGGTCTATCGCGAACGCTTCAAGCCGTCCGAGCAGCTCGCAACCCCGCATGCGATGCCGGGCATCAATGTCGTGGCGGCGGATACGGATGAGGAGGCGCGCCATCTCGCGACCTCGCTGCAGCAACGCTTCGTCGGCATGGTCAGGGGCGCGCGCGGCAAGCTGCAGCCGCCGATCGACGATATCGAGCAGTACTGGTCACCGGCCGAGAAGGCGCATGTCTCGGGCATGCTGCGCTATGCCTTCATTGGCTCGCCGGAAACGCTGAAGCGCACGCTCGGCGCCTTCGTGCGCGAGACCGGCGCGGACGAGATCATGATCACCGCGCCGATCTTCGACCATGACAAGCGCAAGCGCTCGTTTGAACTTGTGGCCGGCATCGCGAGCGAACTCGGGCGATAAGGCTTCGCTCTGACGAGGGCGGGTAGCCGCCAGCGGCCGAGCAGCGTCATCGCGGCTTTAATAAGATTGAAAATCATTTGCATTAATATTGCAAATGATAATGATTTTCTTTTAGGCCTTTTTTGCAATTGGCAGCCGGCATTGCTATGGCAAGGCATGACCGAGACCGACCGGCGCATTGCCGTTTTCGAGAGCCAGTTGAAGGGGGCCGGGCTGCGCATGACGCAGCAGCGGCGATTGATCCTGCGCGTTCTGGCGGAAGCCGACGACCATCCCGACGCGAAGGGCATCTTCACGCGCGCCTTCGCGCATGATCCGACACTGTCGCTCTCGACCGTCTACCGCACGATGAAGGTGCTGGAATCGCAGGGTGCGATCGAGCGACACGCCTTCGAAGACGGCATCTCGCGCTACGAGCATGCCGACCAGGAGCATCACGACCACCTGATCGACGTCGATTCGGGCGAGGTGATCGAATTCTCCTCGGATGCGATCGAGGAATTGCAGCGGCGGATCGCGGCGGAACTCGGCTATGAGCTCGTCCGCCATCGCCTCGAACTCTACGGCCGCAAGAAGCAGCCGGCGCGCCGAGGCAGCCGCAAAGCGTCCTGAGGTCGGCCTCAGCCGTCGACGACGTCGTCGTATTCGGGGTGCTTGGCGACCCAGCCCTTGAGGAACTCGCAGCGGACCACGGCCTTGCGCCCGCTCGCCCGGAGCAGCTCGAAGACGCCCTTCGCCAGTTTCGATCCGATGCCCTGCCCCGCAAACTGGGAGGGCACTTCGGTATGGACCAGCACCAGCCGCTCGCCGTCGCGGCGATAGGCGACGAGTGCGGTGCCGCCGTCGAGCGTGAGTTCGAAGCGGTTCTGTTCGACGTTCTCGACGACGCCCATGGCGTGGGCTCCTTCAGGCCGATCTTGTTCAGATTATCCCTGCGCTTCGGCGCGCCAGGGGTAGCTCCAGGTTTCGGTCAGCGTCTTGCCGCCGCTGCGGAGGAAGGCGCGCATCTCCGCGATCTGGCCGGGCTCGACCACGACATCGACGAAGGCGCGGAAGCCCTCGGTCTTGCGGTTGGGCACGATGAAGGCGCGGTCGATCCGGCCATGGGTGATCGAAGGCACGATCTCGACCTTCTCGGGCTGCTTCAGGTGGTAGTCGAGATCGCCGCCGGCGAAGTCGATGATGAAGCGACGCGAGCCCTCGGTGACCGGCTCGCCCGAGCCCAGCGCCTTGGGCTTGGCCTGGTATGTGTTGACCACGCGCCCGCCCGGATGCAGGTCGCCGGAATCGAGCATCGAGATCAGCTTGTAGCCGAAGGAGAATTCCTTGCCCGGCTCCAGCGGCGTCTTCGGCGCCCAGAGAGCGACGATGTTGTCATTGGTCTCGTCGGTCGTCGGCATCTCGATCAACTCGACGACGCCCTCTCCCCAGTCGCCCTGCGGCTCGATCCAGTAGGAGGGGCGCAGCTCGTAGTTGAGATCGAGATCCTGATAGTGCTCGAAGGTCCGGTCGCGCTGCATCAGCCCGAAACCACGGATGCTGCGTTCGACGAATGAGGAAACGGCTTGCTGCTTCGGGTTGCGCAGCGGGCGCCAGATCCATTCGCCGCTGCCGGAATGGATCATCAGCCCATCCGAATCGTGCAGCTCGCTGCGGAAATCGTCGAAGAAGCGGCGGTCGTTCTCGCCGGTGAAGAACATCGAGGTCAGCGGCGCCAGGCCGAGCTTCTCGATGGGCGCGCGCGGATAAAGCGTCGCTGCGACCTCCATGACGGTGTCGAGATCGGGATAGATGGTGAAGCGATAGGCGCCGGTCACGGCGGGCAAATCGAGCAGGGTGTGGATGACGATCCGCTCGGTGTTGGCCGTGGGCGCCTCGATCCAGAATTCGCGGAAGACCGGGAACTCCTCGGCCGTCGTGCCGGCGCCGATGGACAGGCCGCGGGCCGAAAGGCCGTAGCGCTGGCCGCGGCCGAGCACCCGGAAATAGCTGGCGCCGATGAAGGAGATCAGCTCGTCGTAAACGCGGGGATCGTTCAGCGGATAGTGCAGGCGGAAGCCGGCGAAGCCGAGATTGACCGGGAGCGGTTTGTCGAACTTGACCCGGCCGTAGTCGAACAGGTTCGCGGCATAGGGCACCGGCATGGGCACGCCGTCACGCACGACGTTCACCGTGACCGGCCGGGTGAAGAGGAAGCCCGGATGGAACATCTGCATGCGGAAGGGCGAGCCGTTCTGCTGCAGCAAGGCCCGATCGGGGCGGAAGCGGATGTCGCGCCAGGAATCGTAGTCGAGCTTGGCCAGCGCCTCCGGCAGGGGCGCGATCGGCTCGTAGGGCACGGCGGAGATCTCGCGGGCGCGGCGCTGCACGTCCTCGAAGCCGAAGCGCGGCTGCGGGGCGGCATTCTGGGGGGGCGGCGTCTGCGGCTGGCCCTGCGGCTGTGGCTGGGGGCGCGGCTGTTGCGCGAGCAGGACGGAGGGCGCAGCCGAGAGGCAAAGCGCGGCTGAAAGTCCGCCCAGGACGCGGCGGCGGTCTGTCGTGATCATGCGTGTTCCGTCTTCCCCGTCGCCCCGGCTTTCAAGATGGGCGGCACCGAGAGTTAAGGCCATCGAATGGGGCCGGTCTAGGGCATCCGGCATTGACGGCAGATGAACATATCGCAACCTTTCCCCGCCTCTGCGGGAGGCTCGGCTAAGTCATAGCCGGCAAATCGCTTTCCGGCATTTGTGCGGCTCCGAAAGGACGCGGATCGGCGTCGCAAAAAAATGCGGCTTCGGGTGCACAAAACACTTGTGGTCCGGGGCGAGCATCCGTATATCGCGTTCACCCAATTCGCACGTGCCTGTGGCCGCGTGCTGGTCGGTGGGCATCCGGACAAGAGGCCGGACAGCCGCCAGGGGTTGGAGGACGGATGGAGGGGATGGACATCCCTCAAATCACGCCTCCCGGTTTCCGCAAGGACGCCGTTCCCCGACACAGACCGGCAGCCGGAGGCAAAACCGGCGAACCCCGAATCTCCACGGGGGACGCAGCTTAAAGCAACGACGGAGCGGGCTTTTTTGGTCTCGCCGGCTTTCCACAGGCCGGCACCGAAGAGGCTTGTCCTTCATTGCCGGCCGTGCGGGGTCTTCCCCAATCGAACGGTGTTTCGGGTCCGGACGGCTCGTCCGTTGTAGCAGGCGTCTCCACAGCGCCGCGCGACAGCGACAATTCACTCCGGCGATACATCGCATCGACGCCGCTTGCGTCGTAGGGGAGTCGCGTCTCATGACCGACCGCATCCGTGAGTTTCTTCGTACCCGACGTGAGGACGGGCCCTGCGTCGTCATCGACACCGAAGTCGTGCGCGCCAACTATCATGCCTTCGCCCGTGCGTTGCCCGACACCCGCGTCTTCTACGCGGTGAAGGCCAACCCGGCGACGGAGGTGCTTGCGCTGCTGGCCAAGCTCGGCTCCTGCTTCGATTGCGCCTCGGTCGTCGAGATCGAGCTCGCGCTCGCGGCCGGTGCCACGGCGGATCGCATCTCCTTCGGCAACACCATCAAGAAGGAGCGCGACGTCGTCCGCGCCATGGAGCTCGGCGTGCGCCTGTTCGCCGTCGACTGCACGGCCGAGGTCGAGAAGGTCGCCCGTTCGGCCGAGAAGACCGGCACGACTGACGCGCGCATCTTCTGCCGCATCCTCTGCGACGGTGCCGGCGCCGACTGGCCGCTCTCGCGCAAGTTCGGCTGCGTGCCCGAAATGGCTGCGGACGTGCTTGAGCATGGCCATCGCATGGGCCTGCTGGCCTATGGCATCTCGTTCCATGTCGGCTCGCAGCAGGCGAATGTGAACGCTTGGGATTCGGCCCTGGCCTCGGCCTCGGCGATCTTCAAGGAATGCGCCACCCGTGGCATCTCGCTGTCGATGGTCAACCTCGGCGGCGGCTTCCCGGCGCGCTACCTGAAGCCGATTCCGGGCGTGCCGTCCTATGGCGACGCGATCTTCCGGGCGCTGTCGAAGCATTTCGGCAACCAGCTGCCCGAGACGATCATCGAGCCGGGCCGCGGCATGGTCGGCGAAGCCGGCCTGATCGAGGCCGAGGTCGTGCTGATCTCGAAGAAGGCCGAGTCGGACGAAGTCCGCTGGGTCTATCTCGATATCGGCAAGTTCAACGGTCTCGCCGAGACCATGGACGAGGCGATCCGCTACCCCATCCGCACCGTGCGTGATGGCGACGAGACCGTCCCGTGCGTGCTCGCCGGCCCGACCTGCAACTCGGTCGACGTCATGTACGAGAAGACCCCGTACATGCTGCCCTTCTCGCTGGAGATCGGCGACAAGGTGCTGATCGAGGGCACGGGTGCCTATACGACGACCTATTCGGCCGTCGCCTTCAACGGCTTCCCGCCGCTGAAGCAGTACGTCATCTGACGTCGGAAGGAGCGCAAGCTCCTTCCTGATCCCATCGGGTCCGGCGAAGCGCCCTGCCGCAAGGCAGGCTGTCCGACGCCAAGTCGGGTGGAGCGCTCGCATCTCCAGAACGGAGGTGCGGAGCGTGGCTCCCGCCGGACCCCTCTTCCCCACATCGTTTCATTGTGGCCGCGCGCGAGCGTGGCGCCGGGTAGGTCCATGAGGATGGGCGCTCCGGCCGGAGGTGCGTCATGATCACGATCCGCGACGAGATCGCCAACGACATTCCCGCCCGCGAGGCGCTGCTCGACCGTTGCCTGGGCGAGCGCCGCACCGCCAAGTCGAGCGAGCGCCTGCGCGAGGGTCGCCTGCCGGCTGATGGCCTCGCGCTCACCGCCGAGCGTGGCGGCGAAGTGCTCGCGACCGTCCGCCTCTGGCATGTCGAAGCCAATGGCGTGCCGGCGCTGCTGCTCGGCCCGCTCGCGGTGAAGCCCGAGCTGCAGGGCGAGGGGCTCGGCAAGGCGATGATGCGCGAAGCGCTGTGGCGCGCGGCCTGCCGTGGGCATGGTGCCGTCATCCTCGTCGGCGACGCGCCCTACTATGCCCGCTTCGGCTTCGATCCGGCGCTGACGCGCGAGCTTGCCATGCCCGGCCCGGTCGAGCGCGAGCGCTTCCTCGCGATCGAATTGCGCGACGGCGCGCTCGACGGCGCCAGCGGCGTGCTCGTTGCCAGCGGCGCCGCCTCGACAGCGACTTTCGAGGCGGAGGCGGTGGCCCAGGCCGCCTGACGCTTCAGACCTATCGTCATAGCGCCGTCATTGCCCGGCGCTTTCCATGCGCAGGCCGTATGGAAGGCGACGCGGCGATTGACGGCGCGATTTTGCGCTCATACGACCCTTTCGACCTTTTTTGTTCCAGAAACCCAGGAGTTTGAGAGAATGACGAATTGGCCCGTCTACGGCGAGATCACCGGCCCGATCGTGATGATCGGCTTCGGTTCGATCGGCCGCGGTACGCTGCCGCTGCTCGAACGGCACTTCAAGTTCGACAAGAGCCGCTTCGTTGTCATTGCTCCCGACGATTCCAACCGCCACCTACTTGACGAGCGCGGCATCCGCTTCATCCAGGAAGCCGTCACCATCGAGAACTACAAGACGATGCTGGAGCCGCTGCTGACCGCCGGCGGCGGGCAGGGTTTTTGCGTCAATCTCTCCTGCGACACCGGCTCGCGCGATATCATGGAGTTCTGCTCCAGCCTCGGCGCGCTCTATATCGACACGGTCAACGAGCCTTGGCTCGGCTTCTATTTCGACGAGAGCAAGGGCCCGGCCGAGCGCTCGAACTACGCGCTGCGCGAGATGACGCTGGCGGCCAAGCGGGCGCGCCCGGCCGGCACGCCGACGGCCGTTTCCTGCTGCGGCGCCAATCCCGGCATGGTCTCCTCGCTGGTGAAGCGGGCGCTGACCAACCTCGCCGCCGATATGCGTCTCAATGCGACGCAGCCGAACACCCGCGAGGAATGGGCGGCGTTGATGCAGCGCGTCGGCGTCAAGGGCATCCACATCGCCGAGCGAGACACGCAGCGCTCGAAGAATCCCAAGCCGCCGGGCGTCTTCGTCAACACCTGGTCGGTCGAAGGCTTCATCGCCGAAGCCGTGCAGCCGGCCGAGCTCGGTTGGGGCACGCATGAGAAATGGATGCCGGCGAACGCTCATGGCCACGAGACCGGTTCGCAGGCGGCGATCTATCTGATGCAGGCTGGTGCCGAGACCAAGGTCCGGAGCTGGTGCCCGACGCCGGGCGCGCAATACGGCTTCCTGGTCACGCATAACGAGTCGATCTCGATCGCGGACTATTTCACCGTGCGCGACGAGGCCGGCAAGGCCATCTTCCGGCCGACCTGCCACTACGCCTATCATCCTGCGAACGATGCGGTGCTCTCGCTGCACGAGATGTTCGGCAATGCCGGCCGTCCGCAGGAAGAGCACCATATCCTGGAGGAGAAGGAGGTCGTCGACGGCATCGACGAGCTCGGCGTGCTACTCTACGGCCACGAGAAGGGCGCCTACTGGTTCGGCTCGCAGCTCTCGACCGAGGAGGCGCGTTCGCTTGCGCCCTACCAGACCGCGACCGGTTTGCAGGTGACCTCGTCCGTTCTGGCGGGCATGGTCTGGGCGCTGGAGAATCCGCGTGCGGGGATCGTCGAGGTCGAGGAACTCGACTTCAACCGCTGCCTCGAGATCCAGCGGCCCTATCTCGGGCCGGTGAAGGGTTATTACACCGACTGGACGCCGCTCGATGGCCGGCCGGGGCTGTTCCCGGAGGATATCGACACCAGCGATCCCTGGCAGTTCAAGAACATCCTGGTTCGGTGACGGCCGCTATTTGAAGGGTGTCATCCCGTGCGCGCTGCGGCATGCGAATGCCGCTGCGCAGACACGGGACCGTTTTCCGATCAGGGCGTCCTTTCGTGAAGGAGCGCCCTTTGCTTTATGGGTGCCTTGTTCTGAGCGCGACCCCGCATCTGCGCAGCAGCACTGCGTGCCGCAGCGCGTGCGGGAAGAAACCCTATGATTGAAGGAAGCCCCTATGACTTGCGGGCGACCGTCACGCCGGCCAGCAGCGCCGCGCCCGCCAGAAAAAACACGATCAGCACGGCCAGGCCGGCCCGCTGGCTGGCGAAGATGGTCGTCGCCAGCGCGACCAGAGTCGGCCCCATGAACGACGTGACCTTCCCCGAGAGCGCAAACAGCCCGAAGAACTCGCCGATGCGACCCTCGGGCGCCAGCCGCGCCATGAGGCTGCGCGAGGCTGCCTGCATCGGCCCGGCAACGAGGCCGATCAGCAGGCCCAGGCCGAGATAGACACGCTCCGGCAACGACGCGAACAGGCCGTCGCCGGCGACGGGCGGGGCGGCCGGGATCACGAACAGGATGTGGTCGGCACTGAGCGAGAGGATGCCGAGGCAGGCGAAGAGCAGGCAGGCGATGGAGCCCAGCACCACAGGCTTGCCGCCGATCCGGTCGTCGAGTTTTCCGCCAGCCCAGGCGCCCAGCGTGCCGGTGACGGTGAGCATGATGCCGAAGATGCCGAGCTCGATCGTCTGCCAGCCGAAGACGCCGGCCGCATAGATGCCGCCGAAGGCGAAGAGCGCGACCAGTGCATCCTGATAGATCATGTTGGCGATGAGGAAGCGGCCGAGCGACGGCAGCTTCGGCAATTCGGCCAACGTATCCTTCAAGCGCCCGACACCGCCCTTGGCCGCTTCGGCAAGGCTGAGGCCCGTCTTGCCGGAATCCGGTGTCAGCAGGAACATCGGCGTGACGAAGATGATGAACCAGAGCGCGGTCAGTGGTCCCGAGAAGCGGTCGCCCTCGCGCGCGGCGGCATCGAGCCCGAGGATCGGCGCGATACCGATGAGCGTCTTGCCGGTCTGCGGATCGGCGGCGAGCAACCCAAGCGTGATCGCGAGCGAGAGCAACCCGCCGAGATAGCCGATGGCCCAGCCGGTGCCGGAAAGCCAGCCGAGGCGCTCCGGTGGCACGAGGCGGGTCATCATCGCGTTGTTGAAGGTCGTGGCGAATTCGGCGCCGATCGTCGCGATGACGAAACCGGCGAGTGCGATCGGCACCGCAGCGGCCGAGCCGGGCACCGCGAACCAGAGCATCGCGGAGCCGATGACAAGGAGCGCGCCGAAGGCGGCGATCCAGGGCTTGCGCGGTCCTGTCCTGTCAGCGATGCCGCCGAGCAGGGGTGAGAGCAGGGCGATGCAGAGACCGGCGAAGCCTGTCGCATAGCCCCAGAGCGCCTGGCCGTCGGCGGCGTCCTTGGCCAGCGCCGAGGCGAAGAAGGGCGCGAAGACGAAGGTCGTGACCAGCGTGAAGAAGGGCTGGGCCGACCAGTCGAAGAACAGCCAGGCGGTGACCGCGCGGCGTGGTGGCCAGACGGTGGGCGGCGCTTCGACAGGCAGCGTCGCTGGCGTCACTGCAGGGTCGTGTCCGGATCGCCGCCGCCGCGCGCCAGCTCGATCTCGGTGATCGCGACCAGCACCTCGGCCCTGTCCTTCAGCGTCGGCGCTTCCAGCAGCGCCTGCTTCTCGCGCGGCCCGAACGGGCACATCATCGAGAGCGCGTTGACCAGTGCCTCGTTCGGCGCCTCGTTGACGCCCTTCCAGTCGATCTTGAGGTCGTTGGCCTTGGCGAAGTCGCGGAGCGCCTTGAGCAGGCCCTTGCGGTCGACCTCGTCCTCGCCGGTGCGGGCGGCGAAATCGGCGGCGAATGAGTCATAGCCGACGCGGCCCTGGCGATAGGGCGTGGTCACCGACAATTCGTCGAGCAGGCGGAAGCGGCTGATCCCGGTCAGCGTGATGATGTAGCGGCCATCGCCGGTCTCGGAGAACTGGGTGATGCGGCCGAGGCAGCCAACCTTGAGCAGCGGCGGGATCTCCGGCTGCCGTCCGGTTTCCGGCTCGGGCTGGATGATGCCGATGACGCGTTCGCCTTTGAGCGCGTCGTCGATCATGGCGAGATAGCGCGGCTCGAAGATATTGAGCGGCATCTGGCCGCGCGGCAGGAGCAGCGCGCCGCCGAGCGGAAAGAGCGGGATCGCCTCCGGGCAATCCTTGGCTCCCTCGTAGACGGCGTTCATGCCCATGCGCGCCTAATCCTTGTGCCGGTCAGGAGAACAGCAGGGTCGAGAGCTTGCGGCGCCCGCTGACGCTCGCCTCGTCCATCGGGCCCCAGGCCTCGAAGAACTGCAGCAGCTGCTTGCGTGCGCCGTCGTCGTTCCACTTTCTATCGGCCTTGATGATGGCGACGAGATGGTCGACCGCCTCCTCGCGCCTGTCGCGGGCGTTGAGCGCCAGCGCCAGATCGAAGCGGGCCTGGTGGTCCTTCGGATCGGCCGCGACCCTGGCTTCCAGCTCGGCGGTGTCACCGAGCGAGGCGGCCTGCTCGGCCAGCTCGATCGCGGCGCGCACGGCCGTGATCGCCGGATCGCCGGCCTTGTCCTGCGGCGCCATGCCGAGAATGCCCTTGGCACCCTCGATATCGCCATTGTCGAGATGCAGCCGTGCCAAGCCCGCGATCGCCGCGAGGTTGTCGGGCTCGATCTCGAGCACGCCGGCATAGAGCTCGCTCGCCCCGGCGGGGTCGCCGGCTGCGATTGCGGCTGCGGCGGCCTCGATCAGCTCTGCGGTTTCGCCCGGGCCCATCGGCCCGACCAGGCGCTCGATGAAGACCTTGATCTGGCTCTCGGGCTGGGCACCCATGAAGCCGTCGATCGGCTGGCCCTGCTTGAAGGCGATGACGGCGGGAATCGACTGGATGCCGAGCTGGCCGGGGATCTGCGGGTGCTCGTCGATATTCATCTTGACGAGCTTGACCTTGCCGCCGGCCGCCTTGACCACCTTCTCGATGACGGGCGTGAGCTGCTTGCAGGGGCCGCACCAGGGCGCCCAGAAATCGATCAGCACCGGCTGCTTCATCGATTCGGCGATGACGTCCTCGCGGAAGCCCTGGGTCGTGGTGTCCTTGATCAGGCCGGGTTGCCCGGCCGCCTCGCCATTGACCAGCATGGGTCGTCCTTCGTGATAGGCTCTGGAGGCGAAGGCGCGCCCTTATGGCCGCCCCCGCAGTTGCGCCATAGATGGGGTGCTTCAGCCGTTCTGTCCATCGGGCGGGGCCGGCAAATCGACGATCAGCGGCTCATGCCCGGTGTTCCGGAAGAAGGCCAGCAGATCGTCGCGGCTGACCCGCAGCGTCGCCGTGTTGATCAGCGGGTGAAAATTGACGTCCTCGCCGCTCGCCAGCGTGGCATCCAGCACCATGGTGACGTCGCCCGCGCGATCGTTGATCACGGCAAAGGCGGTGACGGAGCCCGGCGTGACGCCGAGCTTCTCCATCAAGAGCTCGGCCGAGCCGAAGGAGAGCCGGCCGCTGGCGCCGATGCGCTCGTGCAGGCGCTTCAGGTCGATTCGCGCGTGAGCTTCGGCCGAGACAGGAAAATCCGCCCCTTCTTGTCCTTCAGGAACAGGTTCTTGGTGTGGTGGCCGACCATCTCGTCGCGATGCGGCGCCGTCTCGGCGACGGTGAACACGGCCGGATGGTCGGTGCGATGGAAGGTGATGCCCTTCTCGGTGAGATAGGCACAGAGCTGGTCGGACGTGACGGGCGCGGTCATGGTGGAGCGATCGGCAGGGGCGAACAGGTTTCGGGACGTCGATGAAACCGCCTGCCGGAACGGCAGGAGCGGGCCCGAGGATGCCTAGCCTCGCGTGGCGTCGGCAGCAAGATGGGTAGAGCGATTCCGGGCTTTTGTGGAAGGCGGCAAAAAACTTTCGCTGGGGTGCTTGCGCTTCGCGGTGCTTTGGGGCAATAACCCGACCGCGCCGCCAACACGGCGCGACTGTCTCGGATGCGGGTGTAGCTCAGGGGTAGAGCACAACCTTGCCAAGGTTGGGGTCGAGGGTTCGAATCCCTTCGCCCGCTCCAGACAATCTCAGGACTTGGGAAGTATGCAAGCGTCGGATCTTCCGGCGCTTTTTGCTTTTTGGGGCCTTATGCCGGAATTCTCGGGCTGCCATCAGCTTTCAAACGCAAGAGGGCGCCGATCGGCGCCCTCAGCATCTGTCTGGAGCTTTCGCCCGCCTCAGGTCAGCTCTGCGCCGCGCTTCTCGGGGATGAGGAGCCACATGGCGATGAGGTCGAGGAGATAGAGGGTGGCCAGCAGCGCTATGGCGGTCTGGAACCCGTAGGCGGCGGCGATCGCACCGACGACGACCGGACCAAAGCCGCCGACACCGCGCCCGATGTTGAACAGCACGTTCTGGGCGGTGGCGCGCGCCGCCGTCGGGAAGAGTTCGCTGATCAGTGCGCCATAGCCGCCGAGCATGCCGTTGACGAAGAAGCCCATCACCGCGCCGCCGACGAGCAACTGCATCGGGTCGGTCAGCCGCGAATAGACGAGCACCATCACTGCGGCGCCGATCATGTAGCCGAAGAAGGCCGGGCGGCGGCCGATCCGGTCGGCGATATGGCCGAAGGCGAAGATGCCGAGCGCCATGCCGCCGATGGTCACCGCGGTCCATACCGCCGACTGGGTCAGCGCGAAGCCGAACCGCGTGGCGAGGTAGTTCGGCAGCCAGATCATCACGCCGTAATAGCCGAAGTTCTGGACCGAGCAGAGGATGACCATGCCGAGGCTGAGCTTCGTGGTCTCGCGATCCTTGACCAGCAGGCGCAGCGCCAATTCCTTCGGCCGGTCCTTGGAGCGGGCCACGAAGACCTCGGGCTCATGCAGGGAGTGGCGGATGAAATAGGCCGCGACCGCTGGCAGGATGCCGATGGCGAACATGCCGCGCCAGCCGATCGAGGGCAGCAGCAGCGGTGTGGCGAGCGCGGCAGCGAGCACGCCGACCTGCCAGCCAAGCCCGACATAGGAGGAGGCGCGCGCGCGTTTCGAGGCCGGCCAGGCCTCGGCGACCAGCGCCATGCCGATGCCGAACTCGCCGCCGAGGCCGAGGCCCGCGATGGTGCGGTAGAGCAGCAGGTCCCAATAGCCCTGCGCCAGGGCGCACATGCCGGTGAAGACGGCGAAGAGGACGATGGTCCAGGTCAGGACCCGGACGCGGCCGATCCGATCCGAGAGCATGCCGAAGCCGATGCCGCCGAGCACGGCGCCGACCAGCGTCGCGGTGACCAGCGAGGCGGCCTGCGCCTGGCTGAGCTGGAGATCGGCCGAGATCGCGCGCAGCATGAAGCCGAGGATCAGCAGGTCGAACCCGTCCATCGCATAGCCGATCGCCGCGCCCCAGAGGGCCTTGCGGGCCTTGCTGTCGACTTCCGTCGGCGCCGATGGCGTTGCCGCCATTCGCAGTTCACTCATGATACAAGCCCTTGATGCTGCTCCGGCCAAGCCCCACGGAGCGACGATGCCGACATGGCATCGTCCAAATTCGGATCGTTTCGCATCTCATGGGGCCTGAGCCGGCGCAACGATCGCCCGTGAGTCAGCCTGTGGATGCCGAGGGAAACGCTGCAACGGTCGTTTTTCGGCAACGCCGCGGCCAACTTGCCGCCTGAGCGGCGGTTGGAGGCGCGGGTGCTGCCGAACATGGCTGCTGGCCGTGGTGAAAATCGCCCTGCGGAGGGATTGACCTGTCCGGCGAGGGCGATCAGAAGAGGCCGTTTGCCAATTCGATCAGCCCCTGAGCCCTTGCCGTATCCCGGCGAGCGGCCCTGCTCAGCCCGGAGACACCGCGACATGTCCAACCTGTTCACCCCCACCGACAGGGCCGTGATCGCGCGCGAAGCGGCCAAGATGCTGCTCGAAATCAAGGCCGTGCACTTCTACAGCGACAAGCCGTTCGTTTTCACCTCGGGCTGGGCGAGCCCGGTCTATATCGACTGCCGCAAGATCATCTCCTACCCGCGCCTGCGCTCGACGCTGATCGATTTCGCGGCCACCACGATCGTGCGCGACATCGGCTACGAGTCGCTCGACATCATCGCCGGCGGCGAGACGGCAGGTATCCCCTTCGCCGCCTGGATTTCCGACCGCCTGTCGCTGCCGATGCAGTATGTCCGCAAGAAGCCGAAGGGCTTTGGCCGGAATGCCCAGATCGAGGGTTCGGTCGTCGAGGGCGCGCGCACGCTGCTGGTCGAGGATCTCGCCACCGACGGCCGCAGCAAGGTCAATTTCGCCGAGGCGCTGCGCAATGCCGGCGCCGATGTGCAGCATTGCTTCGTGCTGTTCTACTACGACATCTTCCCGAATAGCCGCGAGCTGATGGCCGAGATCGGCATCAACCTGCATTATCTCACGACCTGGTGGGACGTGCTCGCCGTGGCCAAGGATAGCGGCCATTTCGAGCCGAGGATCCTGGGCGAAGTCGAGAGCTTCCTGAACGATCCGGCGTGCTGGTCGGCCAAGCATGGCGGCATCTCGGCCTTCGGCGAGGAAAAGAAGCCGGCCTGAGGCCTAGCTTCGAGCCTGGGTGTCATCCCGTGCGCGCTGCGGCGCGCGAGCGTTGCTGCGCAGACACGGGACCGTTTTCCGATAAGGGCGCTCTCTGATGCGGGGGGCGCCCTTTCGCTTGAAAGTGCCTTCTCGTCGTGGGGTCCCGTGTCTGCGCAGCGGCATTCACATGCCGCAGCGCGCACGGGATGACGCCCTTCAAGTAGCGCCCTTCAAGTCGTGCCCTTCGCCGCAGCGCTGCTGCGCGCCTCGAGCGCCTTGCCGACGCGCCGCATCGCCTCGCCCGCGGCGTTGCATTCCTCGTCGCTGAGGACCTGCATCATCGCCTCGATCTCGGCGACATGGATCGCCATCGCCTTGCGGGTGATCGCCTCGCCGGCAGGCGTGAGCCAGAGGCGGCGCACGCGCCGGTCGGCCTCGTCGTTGCGTCGTTCGATCAGGCCGCGCTTTTCCAGCACCGGCAGCAGCATGCTCATCGCGCTGCGCCCGACCAGCAGCTTCTCGGCCAGCGCCTGCTGCGAGAGGCCGGGAACGTGGAAGATGTTGGCGAGCACGTCGTAATGCGCGAGCTGGATCCCGAGCGGACCCAGCGACTCGGTGAGCACCTTCTCCCACATGTTATGGGCGCGGGCGATGGAGACCCAGTTGCGGAAGCGCGGCAGGTCCCAGGGCAGGGTCTGCGTCTCGGAAGGCTCTTGCTTTTTGTTCATGACTGAACATAATGGTTCAGCGTTGAACAAAATCGGATCTTCGCCATGAGCGCCGCCGCCCTCCGTTATATGCGTCCGCTGGTCCGGGCCGCGAGCTTTGTCGCTCCGCGCACGGCCGGCCGGCTGGCCTTCCGCCTCTTCTGTACCCCGCCGAGGCCGCCAAAGCGAAACGGAAACGGTGAGACGGGAGAACAGGGGCTTCCGGCCAGGCTAAGGCAGGCGAGCCTGCGCGCGATTCCCTTCCCATGCGGGAGCGTGCAGGCCTATGTCTTCGAACCGGAGGGGCGGGCGCCGACCCGTACGGTGTTGCTGGTCCATGGCTGGACCGGTGATGCGGCCTCGATGGCGGGTTTCGTCGAGCCGCTGCTGGCGGCGGGCTTGCGGGTCGTCGCATTCGACCTGCCGGGCCATGGCGCCTCGACCGGCCGAGAGCTCAACATTCCGCTCGGCGTGGCAAGCCTTGCGGCGGTGGCGCGGGTGTTCGGCCCGTTCCAGGCGGTCGTCACCCATTCCTTCGGTGGTGCGATCACGCTCGCGGCGCTGGCGGGTTCGGTCAGGGGGCAGCCTGTGGTCAGTGCGGACAGGCTCGTGCTGATCTCGGCGCCATCCTCGATCACCCGGATCACCCGGCAGTTCGGCGATGCCATCGGCCTCGGGCGGCGCGGGCAGGCCGCGCTGGAACGGCGCATCCATGTCGTGGCCGGAAACCCGGTCGAGGCTTTCGAAGGTTCGCTCCAGCTCAAGGCGATCGGATTGCCGACGCTGGTGATCCATGACCGGCAGGATCGCGAGCTCGGCTTTCAGCATGCGCAGGCGCTCGCCGAGAGCGGCCCGTTCGTCCGGCTGGAGGCGACGGAAGGTCTCGGGCACCGCCGCATCCTGAAGGCACGGCCCGTAGCCGAGAGTGTCGCCCGCTTCGTAGTGGGTGGGCGTTAGAGCGTGCCGACTTTTCTCTGAACCTCCACCGTCATCCCGGATCGGCGCGGCTGCGCCGCCTGTCCGGGATGACGGCGCGATTCCGTCAGAATTCATCAGGGAGCTAGCTCAGAGCCAGCCCATCAATTCGCGCTGGACGACCTCGGCGATGACGTCGATGCCTTCGGGGGAATCGTTGAGACAGGGCAGATAGGCGAATTTCTCGCCGCCGTTATGCAGGAAGATCTCGCGGTTCTCGCCGTCGAGCTCTTCCAGCGTTTCCAGGCAGTCGGCCGAGAAGCCCGGCGCGACGATCGCCATCGACTTCTTTCCGGCCTGAGCGAGCGCCTTCACCGTCTCGTCTGTATAGGGCTGGAGCCATTCGTCCGGCCCGAAGCGCGACTGGAAGGTCAGCGGGAACTGCTCCTCGGTGAGGCCGAGTTCGGCGCGCAGCAGGCGCCAGGTCTTCACGCACTGGCAGTAATAGGGGTCGCCCTTCAGCAGGTATTCCTTCGGCATGCCGTGGAAGGAGCAGAGGATGACCTCGGGCGCGAAATCGAGCTTTGCGAGCGAGGCGCGCATCGAGCGGGCGAGCGCACCGATATAGACGGGGTCGTCGTGATAGGGCGGGGCGACGCGCACCGAGGGCTGCCAGCGCATCTGCATCAGCGCACGAAAAGCCTGGTCGCAGGCGGTGGCCGAGGTCGGCGCGGCATATTGCGGGTAGAGCGGCACCAGGAGGATGCGGTCGCAGCCCTGGTCGAGCAGGGCCTTCAGCCGGCTCTTCACATCGGGAAAGCCGTAGCGCATCGCCCAGTCGAAAACGACGCGTTCGCCGGCCAGCGGCTTCAGGCGCTCCGCGAGCTGCTCGGTCTGCGAGCGGGTGATGGTCTTGAGCGGACCCTCGTTGCGCTGGTTATTCCAGATCGAGGCGTAGTCCTTGCCCTTCCGGCCGGGCCGGGTCGACAGGATGATCAGGTTGAGGACAGGCCACCATTTCCAGCGGGGCTCCTCGATGACACGGCGGTCGGAGAGGAATTCCTTGAGATAGGCACGCATCGGCCAATAGCCGGTGCCTTCCGGCGTGCCGAGATTCATCAGCAGCACGCCGATGCGGCCGTATTGCACCTTGGGATGGTCGGATGGCAGGGAAGCGGCCTTACGGGCCGGCACTGCGGCGATGTCAGCGGTCATGAACGCGTGCACTCCTCAGCGTCGTGATTTAGACGAGTTCGCGCTTTCGTCCAGCCTTGAAGCTTCTCGAATGGCAGGGGTGCGACATTGCCGACTGCAAGCGATGGCGTCGCGAGACCCCTCTGGTCAGCACATCGCTGCTCTTGCTAGTCTGGAGCCGTTCTCAGGACGTAGGGGCGCCCGCATGACGAAGCTCACCCGCCGCAAGGCTCTCGGCGTCCTGGCGGCGCCTGCCACGCTTGCCGCGACCGCGCCCGTCGCGATGGCCCAGCAGCCGGCGCCGAGCTTCACGCTGCTGCTCGTCAACGACATCTACAAGATGAGCGACGACAAGGGGCGCGGCGGTTTCGCGCGCGCCGCGGGCATCGCCAAGGCCGAGCGGGCCAAGGGCGTGCCGGTGCTGTTCTGCCATGCCGGCGATTGCTATTCGCCTTCGCTGATGTCGGGCTTCGACCAGGGCGCGCATATCGTCGCGATGCAGAACAAGATGGGCATCGACGTCTTCGTGCCCGGCAATCACGAATTCGATTTCGGCAAGGAGAACTATCTCAAGCTGACGGCGGCGCAGAATTACCCGACCTTCGCCGCCAACCTGCGCGACGCGGCCGGCAACATCCTGCCGCATCACAAGGATTCGCAGATCTTCGAGCTTGGCGGCGTCAAGGTCGGCGTCATCGGCACGGCCTTCGATCCGACGCCGCAGGTCTCGTTTCCGGGCGACCTGAAATTCTCCTCGACGATGGAAGCGCTGCGCCGCGAGGCCAAGGTGCTGAAGGGGCAGGGCGCCGACATCCTCGTCGCGGTCGTCCATGCCGACCGTGCCATGGACTACGAGATTGTCCGCTCGCGCGTGGTCGATATCGTGCTCACCGGCCACGACCATGATCTCGCCATCGCCTATGACGGCAAGGTGGTGATGGTCGAGTCGAACGAGGAGGGCAATTACGTCACCGCGATCGACATCGCCGTCAGCATTCGCGGCGAGGGCGCGGCCCGCCAGGTCTCGTGGACGCCGACCTTCCGGGTCAACGATTCCCGTTCGGCGACGCCGGACCCGGAGGTCGCCGCCATCGTCAAGGGCTATGAGGGCGAGCTGTCGAAGGAACTCGACGTCGATATCGCGACGCTGGCCGCGCCGCTCGATTCCCGCACCGGCGTCATCCGCACGCAGGAGACCGCGATCGGCAACCTGATCGCCGATGCGATCCGCGCCGCGACCGGCGCCCAGCTCGCCATCACCAATGCCGGCGGCATTCGCGCCAACAAGCAGTATGCCGCCGGGCAGAAGCTGACGCGCCGAGACGTGCTGAGCGAGTTGCCCTTCGGCAATGCCACCGTGATGGTCGAGATCACCGGCAAGGATGTGAAGGATGCGATCGAGAACGGCTTGCGCGATGCGCCTCAGGGCGCCGGGCGCTTCCCGGTGGTGTCGGGGCTGAAGTTCGAGGCCGATCTCAAGCAACCGCAGGGTTCGCGCGTCACCGCGATCACAGTCGACGGCAAGCCGATCGATCCGGCTGCCAAGTATACCGTGGCCTCCAACAACTTCATGCTGGAAGGCGGCGACGGCTACACGGCGCTTGGTCGCGGCCGGACGCTGGTCGGCCTCACCGACGGCAAGCTGATGGCCAATGAAGTGATGGTCTATGTCCGCAAGCTCGGTACGGTCGATGCCAAGGTCGAGGGCCGGGCGGTCCTGAAGTGAGTTGCAGCGAGGCGCTCGCAGCCTTCCTGGCGAGCGGGAACTCGAAGGGTTGGCGCGAGCTACCGGTTTTTGTGTCGGGCGGGGCTGCCGCGCGCGCCTGCGCCGCCGTCGATGCCGAGCGGATGGCCGGGCATGTCGTGGCGCCGGTTCCCGAGCGGGTCTTCGCCGCACTGGCGCTCACGCCGCTCGACAAGGTCAGGGCGGTCATCCTCGGACAGGACCCCTATCCGACGCCGGGCCATGCCAACGGTCTCGCCTTCTCCTATGTTGGCCCGCCGCCGTTGCCGCGCTCCCTCGTCAACATCTACAAGGAGCGGGCGGAGGACCTGGCGGAGTTCGCGCCAGCCGATGGCGACCTGACCCGCTGGGCGAAGCAGGGCGTACTCCTGCTCAACACCGCGCTGACGGTGCGGGAAGGGGCGAGCAAGGCCGGTTCGCATCTCTCGCTCGGCTGGGGGGCGGTGACCGATGCGGTGATCGCGGCGGTCTCGCGCCAGCGGCCGCATGTCGTTTTCCTGCTCTGGGGCAATCCGGCGCAGACGAAGCGGCCCCTGATCGACGAGAGCCGGCATCTGGTCATCGCCAGCGCCCATCCCTCGCCGCTGTCGGCGCGGCGGGGCTTCTTCGGCTCGAAGCCGTTCAGCCGCGCGAATGTCTGGTTGGAAGAGCGGGGCGAGAAGCCGATCGCGTGGTGATGCGCGACGTCACCCCACCGGCCGTTCGTCGGCAATGACCTTGCCGTCGTTCGGCAACGCGCCGAGCGGCAGGATCTCGACCGCGCCCTTCAGCTTGGTCACCTGCTGCAAGGTCGAGGACACCGCGTCGACGAAGCCGGCAGGCTCGGCGTAGATCTCGGCCTTCAGCGTCATCGTATCGGTCTCGTTGGCGCGGCCGACGACGAGCCGGAGCTTGGCGATCTCGACATGGCGCTTGGCGATCTCGGCGACCTGCTCGGGTCGTACGAACATGCCCTTGATCTTGGCGGTCTGGTCGGCGCGGCCCATCCAGCCCTTGATCCGGGTGTTGCTGCGTCCGCAGGCGCTTTGGCCTGACAGGACGGCGGTGAGATCGCCGACGGCGAGCCTGATCTGCGGGTGATGCAGGTCGAGATTGGTGATCACGACCTCGCCGACCTCGCCTTCGGGAACCGGATCGCCGGTGCCCGGCCGGACGATCTCGACGATCAGGTTCTCGTTCAGCACCATGCCTTCGCGTGCCGAGGTCTCGTAGGCGATGACGCCGACATCGGCGGTGGCGTAGAGCTGGTAGGCGTCGATGCCGCGCTCCCGGACCCAGGCCTGCAGCGAGGGCGGGAAGGCGGCGCCGGAAACCACGGCGCGCTTGATCGAGGAGATGTCGACGCCGCGTGTTTCGGCCGCCTCGAGCAGGATCTTCAGGAAATCGGGCGTGCCGACATAGGCGCTCGGCCGATAGGCGGAGATGACCTCCATCTGCTGCTCGGTATTGCCGGGGCCAGCCGGGATCACGGCGCAATGGAGCGCACGGGCGGCGGAATCCAGGATGAACCCGCCGGGCGTCAGATGATAGCTCAGCGTGTTCAGCACGATGTCGCCCGGCCGGAAGCCGGCGGCATAGAGGCCGCGCGCAGCGCCCCAGGCGTCGGTCGCGGTGCCCTCTGGCTCGAAGATCGGGCCGGGAGAGGTGAAGAGCCGGCCGAAGGAGCCGGGCGCTTCTGCGACGAAGCCGCCGAAGGGCAGTGCCGCCTTCTGCAGCGCGGGCAGTTCCGCCTTGCGCAGGATCGGCAGGCGGGCCAGCGCCTTGCGGTCGGTGATCGCGGCGGGGTCGATGCCGGCAAGCCTGGTGGCATAGGCCGGCGCCTTCAAGGCCGCCGCGAGCACGGCCGGCAGGCGAGCGAAGAGATCGGCCTCGCGCGCGGCAGGCGAACGGGTTTCGAGCGCGTCGTGGTGCTCTGTCATGGCGGGGTCTCGTCTGTCGGGGTGCGGTGCCGGATCGCTTGTGGTCACGACAGCCAGCGCTTGCGGCGCTTGTAGCTCTTCACCTCGCGGAAGGATTTCTTGTTGCCCTCGGCGACGCCGAGATAGAATTCCTTCACGTCCTCGTTCTCGCGTAGCATCTTCGCCTCGCCGTCCATGACGACGCGGCCGGTCTCCATGATGTAGCCGTAGGTCGCGTAGCGCAGCGCCATGTTGGTGTTCTGCTCGGCAACGAGGAAGGAGACGCCCTCGTCGGCATTGAGCTGGCGCACGATCTCGAAGATCTCCTCGACGATCTGCGGGGCGAGGCCCATCGAGGGCTCGTCGAGCAGGATCATCTTGGGGTTCGACATCATCGCCCTGCCGATGGCGCACATCTGCTGCTCACCGCCGGAGGTGTAGCCGGCCTGCGACGAGCGACGCTGCTTCAGGCGCGGGAACAGGGTGTAGATCTTCTCGAGGTCGCGCTTGATCGCGGCATTGCCGTCGCGGCGGGTGAAGGCGCCGGTCAGAAGGTTCTCCTCGATCGAGAGATGGCCGAAACAGTGCCGGCCTTCCATGACCTGGATGCAGCCGCGCCGGACCAGCTCGTTCGGGGACATCTTGTCGACGCGCTCGCCATCGAAGACGATCGAGCCCTTGGTGACCTCGCCGCGCTCGGCCTTGAGCAGGTTGGAAATCGCCTTCAGCGTCGTGGTCTTGCCGGCGCCGTTGGCGCCGAGGATCGCAACAATGCCGGCGCGCGGCACGGTGAGCGAGACGCCCTTCAGCACCAGCACGACATGGTCGTAGATGACCTCGATATTGTTGAGCGACAGGATGGTGTCGCTCGCGGTCGCAGCTGCGGGCTTTTCGAGGGTGGCGGTCGACATCTCACGCTCCTTCCTTCTCCCCTCGGGGGAGAAGGTGGCCCGGCGTCAGCCGGGTCGGATGAGGGAAATGACGGATGAGAGCTGAGCAGGTCTGCCCTCATCCGTCTGCTTCGCAGACACCTTCTCCCCCCGAGGGGAGAAGGAAGAGCGGCGGCGGCGAGCCGCCGCCGGCTGCCGTCAGATCAGGACGACTTCTCGCAGGCTTCGGTGCGCTTCGGCCAGTTGCCGGCCTTCTCGACATAGTCCTTGGCGTTGGCCTCGATCAGCGGCCGGACTTCGTCCTTGAGCGGTTCGATCCAGTCGCCCTTCTGGGTCCACTTGGTGCCGTCCCACTCGGCGACATAGGCCTTGTGGTGGCCGGAATGGTCGGTGCAGCCGATCTTCACCGGCGAGGCGAAGCCCGCCATACCGATCTCCTTGAGGCGCGCCTCGTCGACGTTCAGGCTCTCGAAGCCGCGGCGCATGTCCTCGGCGTTGACGACCTTCTTGCCGGTCAGCTTCTGGGCGGTGCGCATCGCCTCGACGATCAGCATCGAGTTGTAGACGCCGCGATTATAGAGATTCTCGCCGACCTTCTCCTTCGGCGCCAGGCTCTTACCCTTTTCCACGACATGCTTGATGATGTCCTGGATCACGGGGAAGTTCTGGCCCGCGGCGTTGAAGTTCAGCGACTTGTAACCCTTGGCCTCGGGGCCGCCCGCACGAGCATCGTCGTCGCCGCCGGCCCACCAGACGCCGACCAGCTTGCCGACCGGGAAGTTGTTCTTGATCGCCTCCTTGACCGCAGTCGGGTTCATCGCACCCCAGCCCTGGTTGTAGAGGAAGTCCGGCCGGTCGCGACGGATCGAGAGCCAGAGCGAGCCCTGGTTCTGCATGTCGGCGGCGGCGACGGGATAGAGCTTCACCTCGAAGCCGTATTTCTTCGCGAGGTTCTCGAGCACCGGGATCGGCTCCTTGCCGAAGGGCGCGTCGAGATGGATCAGGCCGAGCTTCTTGCCCTTGAGCTTGTCCATGCCGCCGAGTTCGGCCGCCATGTGCTTCACCATCAACGAGGCGCCGTCCCAATAGGTCAGCGGCGGGATGAAGACCCAGGGGAAGCTGGTGCCGTCGGCCGAGGCCGAGAGGCCATAGGCCATCGACAGGATCGGAATCTTGTCGACATGGGCGCGCGGGATCGCGGCCAGCGTCGCGCCGGTCGACCAGGGCGAGTAGACGATCGTGTTCTTCGACTTGGCCTGCTCGTAGCACTCGATCGACTTCTTGGTGTCGTAGCCGGTCTCGCACTCCTCGAAGTTGATCTTGACGCCGTTCACGCCGCCGTCGCGCTCGTTGATCATTGTCATGTAGTCGCGCATGCCGTCGCCGATCGGGATGCCGGAGCCCGAGAAGGGCCCGGTGCGATAGGCGTTGTTGGCGATGTAGACGCTGTCCTGCGCCGTGGCCGGCGCGATGGCCGCCGTTGACGCCAACAAGGCTCCGAGCGCGGCACCCTTCAACAGATTGCTGGTCTTCATGGACTTCCTCCGTTCGTTTCCTCCCGACCAGACTGCTGTCGGATCGGTCTTTATCCGCCGGCGCTTCAGTGTCGCCGGTCGTTTCTTGGGCTCGTCCCGCAACCTCAGTACGGGAAAGGCCACGTCCGCAATTTCTGCTTCCCGATCTGCCAGAGCCGGGCGAGGCCGTGCGGCTCGACGATCAGGAAGATGATGATCAGCGCGCCGACCAGCATGAAGGTGACGTGCTCGGCGGCCGCGCCGGCAATCGGCACGCCGAGCGCCGGAAGCCCGAATTTCAGCGCCGTCGGCAGGATCGAAAGGAAGGCCGCGCCGAAGAAGGAGCCGATCAGGGAGCCAAGGCCGCCGATGATGACCATGAACAGGATGTTGAAGGACAGGCGGATCGAGAACACGTCCGCCGCCTCGCCGCCGCCGTACCAGAGGAAGATCATCATCGCGCCGGCGACGCCGCAGAAATAGGAGGAGACGGCGAAGGCGGCGAGCTTGGCGTTGAGCAGCTTGATGCCCATCAGCTCGGCGGCGATGTCCATGTCGCGCACCGCCATCCAGGAGCGGCCGAGCTTGCCGTGGACGATGTTGGAGGCGAACCAGGTCAACATCACGACGAGGCCGAGGCAGACGAAATAGCGGGTCTCCGGGGTCGCGGACGCGCCGGTCAGGGGAATGTCGAAGAGTGTGCGCTGCGGCACCTCGATCGCGCCCGAGGCGTTGTAGTTGAACAGCCAGGGCACGCGCACGAAGGCCCATTGCAGGAAGAATTGCGCGGCGAGCGTCGCGACGGCGAGATAGAAGCCCTTGATGCGCAGCGAGGGCAGGCCGAAGAGCACGCCGATGCCGGCCGAGAACAGCCCCGAGACGAGAATCAGGACGATGATGTTCACACCCGGGAAGAAGGTGGTGAGCTTGTAGCAGCTATAGGCGCCGACACCCATGAAGGCGGCGGTGCCGAGCGAGATCAGCCCGGTATAGCCGGTGAGGATGTTGAGCCCGATCGCCGCCAGCGAGAAGATCAGGAATGGGATCATCACCGAGGCGATGAAGAAGTCGCTGCCGAGGAAGGGGATCGCGACCAGCGCGATCGCCAGGATGACGGCAATGCCGATCCGGTCCTCCTTGAGCGGGAAGACCGCCATGTCGGCAGAGTAGCTGGATTTGTATTGGCCGGCCTCGCGGTAGAGCATGTCGTCCGGCTCCTCAGATACGTTCGATGATCTTGTCGCCGAACAGGCCCTGCGGCCGGAACAGCAGGAAGCCCAGGGCGATGAAATAAGCGAGCCAGCTCTCGATGCCGCCGCCGATCAGCGGGCCCCAGTAGAACTCGCCGAGCTTCTCGCCGATGCCGATGATGAGGCCGCCGACGATGGCGCCGGGGATCGAGGTGAAGCCGCCGAGGATCAGCACCGGGAGCGCTTTCAGCGCCACGATCTCCAGCGCGAAGGAGACGTCCGAGCGGGCGCCCCACATGATGCCGGTAATCAGCGCGACGATGCCGGCGGTGAACCAGACGATCACCCAGATCTGGTTGAGCGAGATGCCGACCGAGAGCGCGGCTTTGTGGCTGTCGGCGACGGCGCGCAGGGCCCTTCCGATGCGGGTGTACTGGAAGAAGGCGGCGAGCGCGGCGATCATCAGCGAGGCGATGACGGCGGCGGCGATGTCGATCTTCTGCAAGGACACCAGTCCGCCGAGGATCTGCAGGTCGACCGCGCCCTTGGGCAGATAGAGCTGCTCCGCGATCATCTGCTTGGGATTGCCGCCGAAGAGCGATTCACCGAAGCCGATCAGGAAATAGGTGATGCCGAAGGTCGCCATGAACAGGATGATGTCGGGCTGGTTCACCAGCGGGCGCAGCACCACGCGCTCGATGGTGACCGCGAGCGCGAACATCACGCCGAGCGTCAGGATGACCGCGAGGAAGGCCGGCACGCCCTTCTCGTAGAGACCGACCAGCGTCAGCGCCGCGAACACCACCATGATGCCCTGGGCGAAGTTGAAGACGCCGGAGGCCTTGAAGATCAGCACGAAGCCGAGCGCGATCAGCGCATAGAGCACGCCGGAGACGAGCCCTTCCCAGACCGTCTGCACCAGCAGGTCTGGCGCCTGGACCATCTGCTGGAACGGGTCGACGAAGATCGCATAGAGCGTGTTGGAGCTGTCGAGCCGGACGCCGATCGCGAGCGCGGCGACGATGGCTGCGACGATCAGACCGGCCTTGACCAGCGGGTTGGCCAGGAGGTTCGGGGCGGGGCGGGTGGCGATGTCGCTCATGTCTCCACGCTCCTCAATGTGCCACGCCGAGATAGGCATCGATGACGCGCTGGTCGGCCTTGACCTCTTCCGGCGTGCCGTCGGCGATCTTGCGGCCGTATTCGAGCACGACGACGCGGTCGGACAGGTCCATGACCACGCCCATATCGTGCTCGATCAATGCGATGGTCGTGCCGAACTGGTTGTTCACGTCGAGGATGAAGCGGCACATGTCCTCCTTCTCCTCGAGGTTCATGCCAGCCATCGGCTCGTCGAGCAGCAGCAATTCCGGCTCCATGGCGAGGGCGCGGCCGAGCTCGACCCGCTTCTGCAGGCCGTAGGGGAGCTTACCGACCGGCAGCTTGCGGATGTGCTCGATCTGCAGGAAGTCGATGATGTCCTCGACGACGCGGCGATGCGCGATCTCCTCCTGCATCGCTGGGCCATGGCGCAAAGCCTGCCAGAAGAAGCCCTTCTTCATCTTGAGCGTGCGGCCGGTCATGATGTTGTCGAGCGTGGACATGCCCTTGAACAGCGCGACGTTCTGGAAGGTGCGGGCGATGCCGCCGGCGGCGGCGCGATGCGGGCGCATCTTGGCGCGGCGCTCGCCCTTGAAAACGATCTGGCCTTCCTGCGGCTGGTAGAAGCCGTTGATGCAGTTCAGCATCGAGGTCTTGCCGGCGCCGTTCGGCCCGATGATGGCGCGGATCTCGCCCTTGCGGATGTCGAAGGAGACATCGGTGATCGCCTTCACCCCGCCGAAGCGCAGCGAGATGTTCTCGACCGAGAGCAGGACCTCGCCCTTGCCGCGGATGGGGGTGCCCGTCACGTTCATCGGCTCCGCGTTCATGCCGCCCTCGCCGAGGACGGCGCCTCCTGTCCGGTCGGATAGACCTTGGCGTCGCGCACCTTGACGCGTGCCGAGATCGCGCCCTTGCGGCCGTCCTCGAAGGTGACTTCTGTCGAGATATCGGCGGCTTCCGAGCCGTCATAGAGCGCCGTGACCAGCGGGGCGTAGCGCTCGGCGATGAAGCCGCGCCGGACCTTCTGGGTACGGGTCAATTCGCCATCGTCGGCGTCGAGTTCCTTGTGCAGGATCAGGAAGCGCTTGATCTGCGCGCCGCCCATCATCGGCTCGGAGGCGAGCGAGCGATTCACCTCGTCGACATGCTTGGCGATCATGTCATAGACGAGATCGTGGCCGGCGAGCTCCTGATAGGAGGCATAGACCACGTTGTTGCGCTCGGCCCAGTTGCCGACGGCGATGAGGTCGATGTTGAGCGCCACGGTCGCGTAATCGCGGCCCTGGCCGAAGGCGACGGCCTCCTTGATGTTCGGATAGAATTTCAGCTTGTTCTCGATGTATTTCGGCGGGAACAGCTCGCCATTCGCGAGCTTGCCGACATCCTTGGCGCGGTCGATGATCTTGAGATGGCCGCCCTCGTCGAAGAAGCCGGCATCGCCGGAGCGGACATAGCCGTCGGCGGTCATCGTCTCGGCGGTCTTGTCGGGGTCCTTGTAATAGCCGCCGAAGATCGAGGGCGAGCGGTAGAGCACCTCGCCATTGTCGTCGATGCGGATATCGACCATCGGCGCGGGCTTGCCGACGGTGTCGGCCTTGATCTCGCCGTTCGGCTGCATGGTGATGTAGACCCCGGCCTCGGTCTGGCCGTAGAGCTGCTTCAGGTTGATGCCGATCGAACGGTAGAAGCGGAAAAGCTCGGGGCCGATCGCCTCGCCGGCGGTGTAGCCGACCTTGATATTGGTCAGGCCGAAGCGGTTGCGTAGGGGCCCGTAGACCAGCCAGTCGCCGAGCTTGTAGAGCAGCCGGCCTTTCAGCGGCACGCTCTCGCCGTTCAGGATCTGCTCGCCATAGCGTTTCGCAACGTCAAGGAAATAGTGGAACATCTTCCGCTTCAGTGCGCCGGCATCCTCCATGCGCACCATGGTCACGGTCAGCATGTTCTCGAAGACGCGCGGCGGGGCGAAGGCGTAGGTCGTGCCGACCTCGCGGCGGTCGTCGATCACCGTGTCCGGGCTTTCCGGGCAGTTGACGCAGAAGCCGGCCAGCATCGCCTGCGCATAGGAGAAGACGTGGTCGCCGACCCAGGCGATCGGTAGGTAGGCGATGACCTCGTCGGTCTCGTTGAGCCCGTCGAAGCCGCAGCCGATCTCGGCTGCGATCAGCACGTTGTAATGGCTGAGCATCACGCCCTTGGGCCGCCCGGTGGTGCCGGAGGTGTAGAGGATGATGCCGAGATCGGAGCCCTGGCCCTGTTCCATCTCGTTGGCGAGCGCCGCCTGCGCCTGCGGGTCCTTCAGCGCCTTCGCGCCATCAGCGATCACCGTCTCGATGGCGTGGAGCTTGCTGTGGTCGTAGTCGCGCAAGCCGCGCGGCTCGTCATAGAGCATGTGCCGGAGATGCGGCAGGCGCTCAGTGATCGAGAGCAGCTTGTCGACCTGCTCCTGGTCCTGCACCACGGCGAAGACGGCTTCGGCATGATCGAGGACATAGGCCATCTCTTCGGCGACGCCATCGGCATAGACCGGCACGGGGATCGCGCCGATCCATTGCGCCGCGCACATCGACCAATAGAGCCGCGGCCGGTTTTGGCCGATGATCGCGACCTTCTCGCCGCGCTTCAGGCCGAGATCCTGCAGTCCCTTGGCGAAGTTGCGGACGTGTTCCGCGACTTCAGCCCAGTTCCAGGACTGCCAAATCCCGAGATCCTTATGGCGGAAGGCGACGCGCGAGGCGCGCTCCCGTGCATTGCGCAACAGCAATTTCGGAAAGGTATCCGCCTGGCCGGCGGTGCCGCTTGCCACGATTGCGTTCTCCCTGTCGAGCCGCCATGCGTCGTGGCGACTTCCGCGGGCCGGTTTCCGGCCTCGTTCTCATGCAAGACTTGCAGGCGGCCATTATCTTCGCAAGGACCCGCTTGACAGACAATTCGCCTTTTGGTGACTATCGTCCCGCCGAAGTCTGCTTTTCACGCAGATATGTTGCGTGACTTTTTCGCTTCGGCTCTGATTTTCCTCACGAATTTGGCAGATCGAATCGGTGGGCGGAACCGCGCCCGCGACGATGGCGGACCGACTCATGCTTCATCATCTGTCTTTCGGCGTTGCCGATATCGAGCGCGCCTGCGCCTTCTACGACGCGGTGCTGGCGCCGCTCGGCTATGTCAGGGTCTGGCAGGATCTGCGGCCGGGCGAAGCGGGGCAGGCGGTCGGCTACGGCCTGCCGGGCGGGGGAGACAAGCTCGCGCTTAAGCTGAGGCCGGAGGGACAGCGGCCGCCGGGTCCGGGCTTCCATCTCGCCTTTGCGGCGCCGGATCGTGCCGGTGTCGACCGGTTCCACGAGGCTGCGCTTCGGCATGGCGGGCGTGACAATGGCGCGCCGGGCCTGCGCGCGCATTACGGGCCGCATTACTACGCAGCTTTCGTGGTCGATCCCGACGGTTATGCCATCGAGGCGGTGTTCAACGAACCAGTGTAGCGTTTTCGCTTCCGGGACCTGCCGCGCGAAAGCATGAAAATGCCCGCCATCCTGGGGATGGCGGGCGATTGAACCGGAGCGGCGGTCGTTCAGAAGCGCTCGTAGTGGTTACGCCGATAGCCATGAGCCGGTGCCCAGGGCGGCGGGCCACCGTGGCGGCGGCCATAGCCGTAACCGCGATCATAGTCGCGGCCGTAGCGATCACGGCCATATCGCTCCTGCCGCTCCATGTTGCGCTCGATTTCCCACATGCGGTGCTCGCGGTTGTGGCGGGTGTATTCGGCGGGCAGGCGATCGAGAGCCTCGGCCTGCGGGAGTGTCACGGGCGCGGCTGCGGCAGGGGCTGCGGCGAACGCAGCGAGAACGAGGCCAGCGGCCATCAGAATTCCACGCATGGTCGTCTCCTTCTTTCGACGCGCGTCATCAGAGCATGGCCCGGTGCAATGCCATCTGAACGCAGGTGTTGGCTGCCGTTCATATTTGACGGCGCCCCTGTGTGGGCGACCGCTCCGACGCCGTGCCGGGATTCCGGGGCGCGACGCGGACTTTCGCCGGTTGGCATGGGTGGAGGGAACCGTACCAGCTTCCCGACAGGCGCCGGGCGGTATCCGACTGCGCGGCAGCGTATTCGGCGATCTGGTCGTTGACCCGTTTCACGAACAGGTCGAGGAGGCCAAACATGGCGGCGGTTCCTTTCTCAGCCAGGGCTGTTCGGGAGAAGGAACGCGCGAGAGGCGATTTGGTGCCGAGGCCCGCTCTTCACCCTTCGTAGCGGGCGAGCCGGTCGAGGTCGCGGATGGTGACGCTGCCATGGCCGAGCTCGATCAGGCCGAGATCGGCGAGCTTCGCCAGCCCCTGATTGGCCATCTGGCGCGAGATGCCCGCGAGCATGCCGAGTTCCTCCTGCGAGATCGCCAGGGTACGGCCGAGATCGGGATAGAGGATCGGGTTGAACAGCCAGGCGAGATTGCGGGCGAGGCGGCCGGTGGAATCAAGCGTGCGCTCGGTCTCGGCCAGAGAGATGAACTGGGCGAGGCGCTCGTTGAACTGGTGGACGAGGAAGCGGTTGAAGGCGGCCGAATGCTCGAACAGCCAGAGGAAGGTCGAGCGCCGCATCAAGGCAATTCGCGACTCGCGCAGCGCCACCAGCTCGTAGCGCCGCGCCTCGGCCTTGATCACGGTGCCCTCGCCGAACCAGGCGCCGGCACGCAGGCCGGCGAGGGTCGCCGATTTGCCGGTCTTCGAGGTCGTCGCCATCTTGACCAGCCCCTCGGCCACCCCGGTCCATGCCTCGAGCCGGTCGCCGACATGGCAGATCGAGGCCCCCTTGCCGTAGCTCTTGAACGAGATGCCGCGCCGCGCCTCCTCGAACTCGGCCTCGGACAGATCATGGGACCAGGAGGCGATGGCGCGCAGTTCCTCGGGGGTGATCAAGATGGCGGTTATCCGGGCAAT
This sequence comes from Beijerinckiaceae bacterium, assembly GCA_965283735.1. Taxonomy (GTDB): domain Bacteria; phylum Pseudomonadota; class Alphaproteobacteria; order Rhizobiales; family Beijerinckiaceae; genus Allobosea. The sequence goes on from CBDIPN010000001.1 coordinate 59,290, forward strand.
GGAACGGTTCGCAGCAGTATGGGCTGCGACGGGGGCTGGGCTCAAGTTGAACCAAAGAGGCGCGCGTGAACGAGAGGGGCGCGGGAAACCCTCTCCCATAGGGAGAGGGCAGGGTGAGGGGTAGGTCCTCATGCGGTTTGCTGTGAGGTGGTCGCTGCGCAGCCGGGAGGTTGGCGCTTTGCTGGTCCAGGGGCCGACACCTCACCCCTGCCCCTCTCACTGATCTCGGCTGTTGCCGAGATCAGCATTCAAAATGTCGAAGTCGGCAACAGCCGACTTCGATGCAGGAGAGGGGTTCCCCGCGCCTTATTCTGCCGCCTGCGGCAACGCGGTTGAAGGCGATCCATCGCGCAGCTGCGCCAGCAGCGTCGCCTCCTCGGCCTTCGCCGCCTTGAGATGCCGCTCCTTGACATGGCCGAAGCCGCGGATCTTTTCAGGCGTCGCGGCCAGCGCCACGCAGAGCGGGTGGTTCTCCGCCGTGAGACGGGTCAGCAGCTCGTTCAACAGGGCCTCGTAATCCGCGATCAGCCGGCGCTCGGTGCGGCGCTCCTCGGTGTGGCCGAAGAGATCGAAGGCGGTGCCGCGCAGTCCCTTGAGCTTCGCCAACATCGAAAACGCGCCCATCATCCACGGACCGAAGCTCATTTTGCGCGGCAGGCCGGTGTTGGGATCGCGTCGTGCCAGCAGCGGCGGGGCGAGGTGGAACTCGTAGCGCAGCGGCTTGCCGTCGCTGGCCTCAGCCTCGAAGGTCGCCGTGACCTGCTTGCGGAAGGCGCCGTCGCTGTAGAGCCGGGCGACCTCGTATTCGTCCTTGTAGGCCATCAGTTTGAAGAGGTTGCGGGCGACGGCCTCGCTCAGCGCGCTCTGGCCGGGCATCACCGCTGCTTCTCGCGTCTGGGCGCGGGCGACGAGATGGCGATAGCGCGCCGCATAGGCCGCATTCTGATAGGCGGTCAGGAAGGCGACGCGGCGCTCGATGATCTCTTCCAGCGTCTGCGAGAGCCGGCGGGCCGGCGTCGCCGCCTTGCTCTGCGAGAGGAGGCCGGCAAGCGCTTCGGGATCATGCGCGGCGCGGCGGCCGAGCTCGAAGGCCTGCTTGTTCATGGCGACAGCCTCGCCGTTCAGCTCGATCGCCCTGATCAAGGCGTCGCGGGACAACGGGACCGCGCCGAGCTGCCAGGCATGGCCGAGCATGAACATGTTGGCGGCAATGGCATTGCCGAGGAAGGCGACGGCGGCGGCCGTCGCATCGATGAAATGCGTCTGATCGCGGCCGGCGGCCGAGGGGATCGCGCGCTTCAGGCGCTCGGTCGGCAGCGAGAAATCGGCATTGCGGGTGAAATCGCCCGGCAGACTCTCGGCCGTGTTGACGATCACGGTGCCACGCTCGGGCCGGATCGCGCCGAGCACCTTCTTCGAGCCGGTGACGGTGAGGTCGCAGCCCAGCACGAGATCGGCCTGTCCGGCGGTGACGCGGATGGCGTGGATGTCGTCCGGGTGCGGCGCGAGCTTGACATGGCTGAACACCGCGCCGCCCTTCTGGGCGAGGCCGGCCATGTCGATCATGCCGCAGCCCTTGCCTTCGAGATGCGCGGCCATGCCGAGGATCGCGCCGATGGTGACGACGCCGGTGCCGCCGACGCCGGTGACGATGACCGCGAAGCTGCGATCGAGCGCCGGCACGAGGGGCTCGGGCAGTTCGGCCTCGCCCAGCGCCGAGGCATCGAGCCGGAGCGGGTCGGCCTTTTTCGGCTTGGCGCCATGAACCGTGACGAAGGACGGGCAAAAGCCCTTCACGCAGGAAAAGTCCTTGTTGCAGTTCGACTGGTCGATCTGGCGCTTGCGGCCGAACTCGGTCTCCAGCGGCTGCACCGAGACGCAGTTCGACTGCAGGCCGCAATCGCCGCAGCCCTCGCAGACCAGTTCGTTGACGATCACGCGCTTGTCGGGATCGGGATAGGCCCCGCGCTTGCGGCGCCGGCGCTTCTCGGTGGCGCAGGTCTGGTCATAGAGCAGCAGCGAGACGCCGGAGACCCCGGCGAGCTCGCGCTGGACGGCGTTGAGGTCGTCGCGATGGTGGAGCGTGGTGCCGGCCGGCCATTGTGTGCCCGGCGGGTATTTGCCGGGATCGTCGCTGACGACGGCGATGCGGGCGACACCTTCGGCCGCAACTTGCCGCGCCATCTGGTCGGGCGAGAGATGGCCTTCGGCCTGCTGGCCGCCGGTCATGGCGACGGCGTCGTTATAGAGCAGCTTGTAGGTGATGGTGACGCCGGAGGCGACAGCCCAGCGGATCGCGAGCGAGCCGGAATGGGTATAGGTGCCGTCGCCGAGATTCTGGAAGACATGGCCGCGCTTCGAGAACGGCGCCTCGCCGACCCAGTTGGCGCCTTCGCCGCCCATCTGGGTGAAGCCCGCCGTGTCGCGGTCCATCCACTGCACCATGTAATGGCAGCCGATGCCGGCATAGGCGCGCGAGCCCTCGGGCACGACGGTCGAGGAATTATGCGGGCAGCCCGAGCAGAAATAGGGCGTGCGCCTCGCGATCTCCTGCGCCTCGGCGAGGCGGCCCTGCGCCGCGGCGATCTCCTCCAACCGGGCGCGCAAGGCGGGATCGTCGTGATATTGCAGCAGGCGGCCGGCGAGCGCTATCGCGATGTCGTTGGGGTCGAGCGCGCCATGGACGGGGAAGAGCCAGTCGCCGTTCTCGTCCTTCTTGCCGATCACCATCGGCTGGTGCCTGGCGCCGTACAGCTCTTCGCGGACCTGAACCTCGATCAGCGAGCGCTTCTCCTCGACCACCATGATCAGGTCGAGCCCTTTGGCGAAGGCCTTGAGTTCGGCCGGATCGATCGGCCAGGGGCAGGCGAGCTTGAACAGGCGGATGCCCAGATTATTGGCGCGGACCTCGTCGATACCGAGATCGGCCAGCGCCTGCTGGACGTCGAGATAGGACTTGCCGACGGTGGCGACGCCGATGCGCGGCTTCTTGCCGCCTTGGGTGACGATGCGGTTCAGCTTGTTGGCGCGCAGATAGGCGAGCATCGCATCGCGCTTGTAGAGATGCATCCGGCGTTCCTGCTCGACGAAATCGAGCTCGCGGCGGATGGCGAGGCCGCCGGGCGGCGGGGTGTAATCCGTCGGCGTGACGATGGTGACGCGGTCGAGCGAACCATCGATGGAGGCGGTCGATTCGATGTTGTCCTTCACGCATTTGATGCCGACCCAGACCGAGGCGAAGCGCGACAGCGCGATGCCGTGCAGGCCGTAATCGATGATCTCCTGCACGCCGGCCGGGTTGAGGATCGGCATCATCCGGTCGACCAGTACGAATTCGGTCTGGTGGGCGTTGGTCGAGGATTCCGCCGTGTGGTCGTCGCCCATCAGGCAGATCACGCCGCCCTTCGGGTCGGTGCCGGCCATGTTGCCATGGCGGAGGACGTCGCCGGAGCGATCGACGCCCGGTCCTTTGCCGTACCAGAGCGCGAAGACGCCGTCGTGCTTGCCTTCGCCGCTCAAGCCCGCCTGCTGCGTGCCCCAGATCGCGGTCGCGGCGAGGTCCTCGTTGAGGCCGGGCTGGAAGACGATGTTGGCGGCCTTGAGGGGCTTGGAGGCCCGCATCAACTGCTGGTCGAGCCCGCCGAGCGGGGAGCCGCGATAGCCGGAGACGAAGCCGGCGGTGTCGAGCCCGGCCTGCCGGTCGCGCTCCCGCTGCATCAGCAGCATGCGGGCGACGGCCTGCGTGCCGGTGAGAAAGACCTCGCTCTTGCCGAGATCGTATTTGTCGTCGAGAGCGACGCTGCGCAGCGCCCCCGCCTCGGTGCCGGATTTCCGTGGTGTCTCGGCCATGCTCGGCCTCCCGGATCATCGTTCCCGCCGACGGGCCGGTGGTCCCGGCCTCATGCTTCACCGTCTTTGCGGCGAATATGTCAGCAAGGCTGACATATCGACCGGAGGCGGTCAATCACTCTGGTATCATTCCAGTTTTCGGGGCCGGGTCCAGAGATTTGCGAGCGTGGCCGGTACGCGCCACGCGAGAGGCGCCGCGATTTGGCCCTCTTTGGCGGGAATGGCTGTCGCGGTGATCGAACGCGGCGAAGCGCCCGTTGACGATCGCTTCACCATGATCCACGCAAGCGGGATCACGGAGGGTTCGCCTTTGACGCGACACGCGCATCTCATGGCCTTGTCGGGGCTCCTGCTGGCGGCCATCGCGGCCGGGCCGGCGGCTGCGCATCCGCATGTCTTCGTCACGGCCAAGGCGGAGATCGTCTTCGCGGCCGACGGTTCGGTGCAGGCGATCCGGAACCGCTGGAGCTTCGACGAGGCCTATTCGGCCTATATCACGCAAGGCCTCGACAAGAACGGCGACGGCAAGCTGACCTCGGACGAGCTCGCCGAACTGGCCAAGATCAATGTCGAATCGCTGCCCGATGTCGAATTCTTTACGGCCGCCAAGCTCAACGGCCGCAAGCAGGAGTTCGGCACGCCGGGCGAGCAGGTCATGAGCTATGACAACAAGGTGCTGACGCTGGTCTTCACGCTGCCATTGAAGACCCCAGCGAAGGTTCGCTCCTTCGGCATCGAGATCGGCGACCCCACCTATTTCGTCGCCTTCAACATCGTCGATGAGCCCGATGCGGTCGTGACCAAGGGGGCGCCGCAGGGCTGCGTCGTGCGGGTCAATCGCCCGCCCAAGCTCGACGACGCCACGCAGAAGCGCCTTGCCGAAGCCGATATCACCGCGACGCCCGATGTCAGCGGGCTCGAGATCGTCACGCGGGCGCTGGTGGCATGTCCGTGACATCCGTCGAGACAGCACGCCCCGCCGGAGCCACGCTGTCGCGACGCCTGATCGTTTGCGCGCTGGCGCTGCTGCTGGTCGGGGGCGTGGTTGCCCTGATCGCGTTCCTGATTGCGAGCGCCAGCCCGCCGCCTCCGCCTCCGCCGCGCAATCCCTTCGGCACGGCCCTGCCGCGCGAGGCGATGCCGTCGACGACCGGGTTCGGCGCGGTGCTGATCGCCTGGCAGTCGAGCTTCTATCGCGAGCTGACGGCGACGCTGAAGGCGATCGCGACCGCGCCTGGTGCGCTTTGGGGGCTGCTTGGGCTCTCCTTCGGCTATGGCGTCTTCCATGCGGCGGGGCCGGGCCATGGCAAGGCGGTGATCTCCGGCTATATCGTCGCCGACAATCGCAGCCTGAAGCGGGGCCTGGGCCTGAGCTTCGCCGCGGCGTTTCTGCAGGCGCTGGTTGCGATCGCGATCGTCACGGTGGCGACCCTGCTGTTGCGGGTGACCGCGATGCAGATGAACGCCGCGACGACCGTGATCGAGCAGGGCAGTTTCCTCTTAGTCGCGCTCGTCGGGCTGCTGATGCTCTGGCGCAAGGCGGGCGCGCTGGTCCGGTTGGAAGCCGGCGGGGCGCATGATCCAGCGGCTTGCGACCATGTCCATATGCCTGATGCCGAACAGGTCTCGCGGCTCGCCGGCTGGCGCGACATGGCCGGGGTCGTCGTCGCGGCCGGCGCGCGGCCCTGCGCGGGGGCGCTGATCATCCTCGTCTTCGCGAATGCGCAGGGCCTGTTCTGGGCCGGTATCGCCGCGACCTTCGCCATGGCCTTGGGGACGGCGATCACGACCGGGGCGCTCGCGGCCTTCGCCGTGTTCTTCAAGTTCGCGGCGCTGAAATTGGCCGGCGGCGGCAGCCTGCGCTCGGCGCGATGGATCGCCGGGCTTGAATTGCTGGCGGCCGCCTTCGTCGCCGTGCTCGGTGCTGCGCTGTTCACCGGCCTCTGGATCGGCGGGGCGGGGAGCTAGCGCACGCCAACCTGGCGCGGAAGCACGCCGTCATCCCGGACAAGCGGTGAAGCCGCGCAGATCCGAGATCCATCGTAGCATGCGAAGCCCTCCGATGGATCCCGGGGCAAGCCCGGGATGACGGTAGAGGTTCTCGCGCACTTGGCGGTTACCGCAGCGGATCGTTCTCCAGCAGGATCGGCTTGCCATGCGGCGTGGCTTCGGCGGCGCGGGCCCAGGAGGCGGCGAGCGCGTCGACGCCGTCATGGGAGGTCAGCCCCTTCGCGATCAGCAGGTGCTCCAGCGCCTCGCACCAGCGCTCGTAATAGTCCGAGCCGTCCTTGCAGCCGCCGGCGGCGAGCGCCTCGCGGATCTCGGCGCCCAGCGCCTGCGCCCATTCATCGGCGGTGAAGACGCCCTTGTTCTGGAGTTCGACAACCAGCGCGAAGGCCTGCGCCTGCCAGGGCTCGGCGAAGATCGGGCCTTCGGTGTCGCGCGGGATCGGCGTATCGGCGGCGAGCGCTGCCGCGAGATCGGTCTCAGGCCGGCTCAAGATAGCTCTCCCAGGCCTCGATGCTGACGGTGGAGGTCGGGTCGGCATCGCGGCCCCAGAGCTCGTGGCCGTCGAAGACCACCGTGTAGAGCCATTGCGCCGTCTCGGGCTGCCCTTGCGCACCCGTATCCGGGAAGACGTGGCAGCCGACGATGCGCTCGACCGTGCCGGTCTTGCCGCGGGCATAGCGCGGCAGGCGGGTGTGGTGCTGCGGGTGCATCACGATGGTGCGGACCTTGTCGCCGATGGCGAAGCGGGCCGGGGCTTTGGCCTCGCGCTCATAGGGGAAGCCGCGCCGCAGCACGCCCGCGACCTCCTCGCCCTTGAGCACGCGCTTGGGCTCGCGGCGTTCGGGCGCCGGCTTGCCGCTGGCGAGTTCGTCCGCGCTCAGGAAGCCGTGCTTGACCAGCACCTTGTCGAGCGCGGCGAGCCAGATCTCGTAATAGGTCGATGAGAGGTACTGGGCCGGCGGCAGGCTCTCGCGGGCATGGCGGATCTCGTCGATGGTCCAGGCGCCCATCGCGCCGGCCGCGACATTGATCGCGAGCACGCGCTTCTCCCAGTCGCCATGGAAGACCGGCTCGTTCGGCTCGGGAACGACCGGGCCGAAGGCCATCTGGCCGCCGAGGTCGTGGGCGCTGTTCATGCCGCGTCCTCCACCTTCGGCAAACCGGTGCCGATCATCGAATCGCGCGAGACGATGCTGGCCAGTTTTTCCTCGCTCCAGCCCTCGGTGCCGGCAGGCCGCATCGGGATGACGATGAAGCGGGTCTCGGCGGTCGAGTCCCAGACGCGGACGCGCTGGCTCTCCGGCAGCGTCACGCCGAAATCGGCAATGGTACCGCGCGGGTCGATCACCGCCTTGGCGCGATAGGGCGGGGATTTGTACCAGACCGGGGGCAGCCCCAGCACCGGCCACGGATAGCAGGAGCAGAGCGTGCAGACGATGAGATTGTGCTGCTCCGGCGTGTTGAAGCAGGCGACGATATGCTCGCCGCCGCGCCCGCCATAGCCGATCTCGGCGACCGCCGCGGTGCCGTCCGCCTTCAGCCGCTCGGCGAAGGCCGGGTCGGTCCAGGCCTTGGCGACGATGCGGGCGCCGTCGCGCGGGCCGATTTTCGTCTCATAGGTGTCGATGATCGCGTCGAGCGCGGCCGGGTCGACATAACCCTTCTGGACCATCAGCGTTTCCAGCGCCTTCACCCGCGCTTCGATCGCGGTGAAGTGGTTGTCGTGATGGTGGTCGTGATCGTGGTGGTGATGTCCGCTCATGGCGGTCTCCTCTCAGGCGATCCGGATGCGGGCGGCGCGCTCATAGCGCACCGCGAAGGCGACGAGCGAGCGGTCGGAACCCTTCGGTCCGATCAGCGACAGGCCGAGCGGGGCGCCTTCGCGCTGCGCCACGGGAATCGTGACCTGCGGGAAGCCGGACAAGCCGGCGAGGCAGAGCAGGCGCAGTGCCCGGTTGCGGAAATCCTCCAGCTCGGACTCCTTCGCCGCGATCAGCGGAGCGACATCGGGCATGGTCGGCAGGATCAGCACGCCATTCTGGCCGAGCAGGCGCGAGAGCTTGGTGCGGAAGGATTTTCGCGTGGACTCGCCCTGGCGTATTCGGCGTCGGTCACCGCCTTCGAGAAGGCGAAGCGCTCCTTCACGCCCGGCCCGAGCGGCGGGTTGAAGCGCTCGATCATCGGCCCGTCGGACAGCCAGGCTTCACGGCCCTGAATCCAGCGGAAGGCCCAATACAGAGCGTCGAGATCGCGAACGAGCTTGACGCCTTCAGGCTGGCCGAGCGTGGTGGCCGTGCGTTGCACGACATTACGCAGGATCGTCTCCGCCTCGGGTACGGCCTGGGCAAACATGTCGTCGGCCATCAGGAGGCGCGGGGTTTCCGGGAGTTCGGTCTTGTCCGGGCCGAACAGGACATTGGCGACGCGGGCGAAGATGTCGCCGTCGCGGGCAAACCAGCCGGGCGTGTCCAGGCTTTCCGCCAGCGGCCAGGTCCGCTTCAGCGAGAGCCGGCCATGGCTCGGCCGGATGCCGAAAAGGCCGCCATAGCTTGCCGGCGCGCGCACCGAGCCGCCGGTGTCGGAGCCCAATGCGATATCGGCAAGGCGCCCTGCCACCGCCGCCATCGAGCCGCAGGAGGAGCCGCCGGTGATGCGATCCGGCGCGGCCGGGTTAATCGGCGAGCCGAAATGCGCGTTCTGGCCGTTGAGCGAGAAGGCGAGCTCGTCGGTATGGGTCTTGCCGACGAAGCGGGCGCCGGCCTGGAGCAGATCCTTCACGATCGGCGCTGTCTTGGTCTTGATGCCGGATTGCGCCAGCACCAGCGGCGAGCCCGCCCCGGTCGGATAGCCCTTGATGTCGAAGAGGTCCTTCACCGCCAGCGTCAAACCGGCGAGCGGGCCGGCGACGGCATGCTTCACGGGCGCGTCGGGATAGGGGAGGAAGCAGCGGAACGGATCGTCGAAAGTCATCTGGCGTCAGATCCCCCTGAATCGCCGTCGGAACGCGGATCATGCACGGCCTCGACCTGACCCTTGGCGTGCTTCACCAGCATGCCGGCATGGCCGAAGCCCTCGCAATAGGCATGGTCGCTTTCCTCGACCGGATGGCCGGCGGCATCGAGCCGCTCCAGCAGCGAGGGGTCGAAGCGGTTCTCGCATGTGAGGCTGGTCGAGCCGGTGCCCCAGGTCTTGCCGAAGAGCCAGCGCGGCGCGTCGACCGCCGTTGCGAGATTCTGGCCGGCGCGATAGCGCGACAGGATCTGCGCCTGGAATTGCGGCTGGCCATCGCCGCCCGCTGCTCCATAGGGCACGATGCGGTCGTCATCGAAGCGGGCGAGGGCCGGGTTCAGCCTGTGGAAGGGCTTGCGGCCGGGCGCCAGCGGATTGACCGCATCCCGGTCCAGCGAGAAGGAGGCGCCGCGGCTCTGCCAGTGGATGCCGGTCGCGGGCAGGACGCAGCCCGAGCCATAGGCCCGGCCGTTCGACTGGACATAGGAGACGGCGAGGCCCTTGCCGTCGATCGCACCCATCCAGACGGCGGCGCCATCGTCATCGGCCTCGCGCAGCGGGAGTTTTGCCGCCCGTTTCCCGTCGATCGCGGTTGCCTCGCGCATCAGCGCGGCGTCGCTCAGGAATTCGGCGGGCGGGCGGGAAAGATGGGTGGGGTCGGCGATATAGCGGTCGCGGATGGCGAAGGCGCGTTTTGTCGCCTCGATCAGCCCGTGATGATGCTCGAAACTGTCGAGCCGCGCCTCGTCTCGCCGTTCGACGATGCCGAGGATCAACAGCGAGGCCAGTCCCTGCGTCGGTGGCGGTAGGTTGGCAACGGTGAGGCCGGGGAGCTTTAGCGCGAGCGGCGCGACCGAACGCGCATTATAGCGTTCGAGATCGGTGCGGGTGACAGGCGCGCCGATGCGCTCGAGATCGGCGGCGATCTCGCGGGCGATATCGCCGCGGTAGAAGTCGTCGAGCCCGGCATGAGCGAGTTGCTCCAGCGCAGCGCCGAGAGGCTCAGGCCTGCGGCGGGCGCCGGGCTTGGGCGGATCGCCATCGATCCAGAAACTGGAGGCGAAACCGGGTGCGGCTTTCAAGGCCTCCAACTCGTCGGGCCGTTTGCGACGCTCGGAATCCGAAATCGCATAGCCTTCCCGGCAATGGCCGATCGCATCGGTCAGCAATTCGCGCCGCGGCATGCGGCCGCCAAGGGCGCGCGACAGTTCAAGGGCGAGCTGCCAGCCCGCGACGACCCCCGCGACGGTGAGCGCCGCTTCCGGTCCGTGTGCGGGCAGGATGTCATAGCCCTTGCCGCGATAGCGCTCGATCGTCGCGAGAGCGCCTGCCGGGCCGCAGGCTTCGATGCCGTGCAGGCGGCCGCCGGGTTCGTGCACCAGCCAGAAGCCGTCGCCGCCGATGCCATTCGTATGCGGGTAGACCACGGCGATCGTCGCTGCCATCGCGACCATGGCCTCGATCGCATTGCCGCCTTCGGCCAGAATGGCCCGGCCCGCCTCGGAGGCGAGGCGATGGGGGGCCGCCACGGCGGCGGAAGCGAAGACAGGCGTATCCAGCATCGGGACTTTTCAAGCGCGGAGATCGTGCCCATCTGCACGAAGGGCGCGAATTTGTTGCATGGGGCGGCAAGCTCCGCTAGGTGCGTGGGGCGCATGGCCGCGCAACGTGGCCCACGCGCGAAGGAAGGACAGCATGGCCGGACGGCACACCAACTGGCGCAACCTGATCATGGTCACCTCGTTCGGGATCCTGATTGCCGTCGAGCTCTTCGGCGTGGCGCTGGCGGCCGGCTGGGCCCTGGCCGGTCTGTTCGAGCTCGGCACCATCTTCGAATACATCATGATGGCGATCTTCTCGGTCTTCGCCGGCTACGGCCTCATCAACCTGATGCGCCGCATGCTCAAGATCGAGCATCTCACCGAGGTCGATTGAGGCCGTCGGCCTTCTCCATCAATTGCAGATCTTCAACGTGACCGGGTCGGCATCTGCCGGGAGATAGTCGCCCATCGGGCGGCAGCCTGATGCCGTGCAGATGCGCCAGTCGGCGGTCGCGCCCGAGCGCCGCATCACCACTTCCTTGAGCGGCGGCAAGGCCGGATGCCAGCGCCAGAAGCCGCCGATCAGCCTCGCGCCGTCGGGCGGGTCCATGCCGGCGCCCGAACCCTCGATACGCGCTTCGACGATTTCCAGCCCGGCGGGTGTCTCCCGCCAGACCTCTTCCCAGAGCGTCTTCTGCACCGAATGGCGCCAGCCCAGCGTGATCTCGCCTTGGCCGAGCGCCACCACGAGCGCGCCGGCCGCGAGGCAGAGACTCATGCGGCGATCTTCGCGGCGCGAATACGCCAGAAATGCTGGCCGATCATCACCGCTGCGATGGCGAAGCCGATCTCGTCGGTCAGCGGCACCGCCGCGACGAGGAAGCCGGCGCCGACCGCCGCCAGAATCCGCTCCCACATCGACAAGGGACGCAGGAACTGGCCGACGAAGGCCATGCCCCAGAGCAGCATGGCGAGCGTTGCCTTGACGACGATATAGACGACGGCGAGCCAGTAGCTGGAGCCCGTCAGGCCCGCGACCGGTTGCAGCATCAGCGTGGGATCGTAGACCGCCATATAGGGCACGACGAAGCCGGGCAGCGCGATCTTCACCGCCTGGACGCCGATCTTCATGCCTGAGACCTTGGCCATCGGCGCCGCCGCGAAGGCCGCCAGCGCCACCGGCGGCGTCAGATCCGCCATGATGCCGAAATAGAAGACGAACATGTGGCTGACGATCAGCGGCACGTCGAGCTGCAGCAGGATGGGCGCCGCGAGCGAGGAGGTGATGATGTAGTTCGGGATCGTCGGGATGCCCATGCCGAGGATCAGGCTGAAGATCATCGTCAGGACGAGCGCCAGGAACATGCTCTCCTTGCCGATGCCGATCAGCCAGGAGCCGAAGATCGTGCCGATGCCGGTCAGCGTCATCGTGCCGATGACGATACCGACCAGCGCGCAGGCGAGACCGACCGGCAGCGCCTGGCGGGCGCCGTCGGCCAAGGCCTCGATGCAGGCGTTCAGCACCTCGCGCCCGGAGCGGCCGCGCAGCACGTTCCAGATGACGAGGAGCAGGACGACGCCGAGCACGGTCGCGACGCTGATCGACATCGACGCCGCCGAGATCAGCGCGAAGCCGACCCAGAAGACGATCCGCAGAGCTGGTGTCGCGAGCCCGGCGGAGATCGCCAGCGCCAGGATGAGCGCGACGGTGAGAGCAAGGCCGATCGCGCCGGCGAAGAGCGGCGTGAAGCCCGCGAACAGGAGATAGACCAGCACCAGGAGCGGCGCGATCAGGTACCAGTTCTTGCGCAACTCGGCGCGCGCGCTCGGCAGTTCCGATTTCGGCAGGCCGGTGAGGCCGAGCTTGCCGGCTTCCAGATGCACGGCCCAGTAGCAGGCGGCGAAATAGAGGAGAGCCGGGATGATCGCGGCCTCGACGATCTTGGAATAGGGGACGTCGATGGTCTCGGCCATGATGAAGGCGACGGCGCCCATGACCGGGGGCATGATCTGGCCACCCATGGAGGAGGTCGCCTCGACGCCGCCGGCGAAGGCGCCGTTGAAGCCCGAGCGCTTCATCAGGGGAATGGTGAACTGGCCGGAGGCCACGACATTGGCGACGCCGGAGCCCGAGACGGTGCCCATCAGCGCCGACGAAGCGACGCAGACCTTGCCGGGCCCACCCTGCTTGCCGCCGAACACCGCCATCGAGATGTCGTTGAAGAAGTCGATGACGCCGGCGCGCTCCATGAAGGCGCCGAACAGGATGAACAGGAAGATGAAGGTGGCCGAGACCGCCGTCGGCGTGGCGTAGAGGCCTTCGGTGCCGAAGGACATCTGCTCGATCACCTGTTCCAGGCTGTAGCCACGATGGTCGAACGGCGCCGGCAGATAGCGACCGAACAGGCAATAGGCCAGGAAGGTGCCGGCGACGAGCGGCAGGGCAATGCCCATCGCCCGCCAGACCAGCAGGAACAGGACGGCGAGCGCGGCGATGCCGACGACCATGTCGGCATCGGTGAGCTCGCCGGCACGGTTCACCAGCTCCATGTAGTTCCACCAGTGATAGAGCCCGACGCCGAAGCCGACGATGCCGACCGCCCACCAGAAGGCGCGCGCCGGCGGCGCGGTCTCGTCGGCATTGGCCAGGAGCCCGCAGGCGATCAGCGCCAGGAAGCCGACATGGACGGTGCGCAGCACCTGGTTCGGCAGCGTGCCGGTATAGAGCGAGACGAGCTCGAACGCGCCGAGAAGGGCGAGGAATGCGATGGCGGCTTCGAGCACCGGGCGCCCGCGCACCAGCCCGAGCACGATCCAGGCGAACCAGAGCACGAACGCGACGCGGATCAGCGTGATCGGCGTCAGCCAGGCGACGGAGCCGATCAGCCGGAAATCGAGCGGGATGCCGAAGGCGGTGACGACCTGGAAGGCCGAGAAGGCGACGGCCAGCCAGAATAGCAGGCGGCCCTTCCAGCCGGTTCCGAAGGTGGCCGGCAGGCCGTGCTCGGGATCGTAGGGCGCAGCCGCCGGTGCGGGGGCTCCCGCGAGGCCCTGTTCTGCAAGCGGTCTGGTTTCGTCGCGGCTCATGCTGCTGTGCCCCTGGGCTCATGCCGGCTGTGCCGGTATGGAAAAGGGCGAGGCCGGTCAGGCCGGCCTCGCCCGTCATGGCGGAGGGAAGAGACGGTTCAGGAACCGACCTTCAGGCCCTTTTCCTTGAAGTAGCGCGCTGCGCCCGGATGCAGCGGCAGGGGCATGCCTTCCAGCGCGTTCTCCAGCTTGATCGAGCGGGCGGCGGCATGGGCGGCGCCGAGCTCGCCCAGGTTGTCATAGACCGCCTTGGTCATCTGGTAGACGGTCTCCTCCTTCATGCCCTCATGGGTCGCGAGGTAGTTGACCACCGCGGCGGCCGGCACGGCGGCCGTCTGTCCGGTATAGGTGTTGGCGGGGATCGAGACTTTGACGAAGGGCGGGCCGGCCTTGTCGACGACGGCGGCGGGCACCTCGACGACGGTGATCTCGACGGAGGTCGCGAGGTCGCGCAGAGAGGCGACGCCCAGCCCGGCCGATTGCAGGGTGGCGTCGAGCTGGCGGTTCTTCATCAGCTCGACCGACTCGGCGAAGGGCAGGTACTCGATCTTGCCGAGGTCCTTGTAGGACAGTCCGGCGGCGGTGAGGATGGCGCGGGCATTGAGCTCGGTGCCGGATTTCGGGGCGCCGACCGAGAGACGCTTGCCCTTGAGATCGGCCAGCGTCTTGATGCCGCTATCCTTCGAGGCGACGATCTGGATGTAGTTCGGATAGATCGCGGTGATGCCGCGCAGCTTCTTCAGCGGCGCCTTGAAGCCGGCTTCCTCATCGCCCTTCCAGGCGGCATCGAGCGAATCGCCGAGCGTGAAGGCGATCTCGCCCTTGCCCTGCTGCAGCAGCTGGAGGTTCTCGACCGAAGCCTTGGTGGCCTGCACGGTCGGGCGGACATTCTGGATCTTCTCGCCATAGATCTTCGAGAGCGCGACGCCGAGCGGATAGTAGACGCCCGAAGTGCCGCCGGTGAGGACGTTGATGAATTCCTGCGCCCGGGCGGTGGCGGGGGCGGCGGCGATCAGGGCTGCGGCGGCAAGACCGGCAAGGCGGCGGTTGCGGAACAGTACTTTCATGACGTCTCCCTTAGGGTCGCTCCGGCTCATCCGGCCGGTTGATCGGGTTTTTAGAGCATGTCGAATCCGAAAGGGAAAGCATTCGACGAAAGGCGGTCCTTCGCCTTTAGCCGAAGGAGCGGACTGGTTTCGCCATGATTGGCTGCCTATCTCCGGTTTCGCGCGGCGGTCCCTGTCGATGAGCAGGGCCGGCCGCGCCTCCGAGCAACGAGCGATCAGGAACGACATGCACGACCGTGCCGAGCAGGGTAGCAGCCAGGGGCCTCGCCTCGACCGACGAACTCTTCTCGCAGGTGCGGGCGCGACGGCGACGCTCGCCGCGCTCGGCTTCGCGCCGGATGCGCTGGCGCAGCAGGGGCTGAAGCTCGGCGATGCCAGTGATTTCACCTTCGAGGCGCTGAAGGCGCGGGCGAAGGAGATGGCGGCCAAGCCTTATCAGGCACCGCCGAGTCCGCGGCCGGAAGCGATGCAGCGGATCGACTACGACGCCCATGGCAAGATCCGGTTCAAGCCGGAAGCGGCGCTCTGGGCGGACGGACCCTCGTCTTGGCCGGTGACCTTCTTCCATCTCGGGCGCTTCTTCCAGAAGCCGGTCAAGATGCATGTCGTCGAGGCCGGCAAGGCGCGCGAGATCGTCTACGATCCCAGCTATTTCGAGATGCCGGCCAATTCCCCGGCCCGCGACCTGCCGGCCGGGGTGGGCTTCGCCGGCTTCCGCCTGCAGGAAAGCCGCAGCGGCCATCCCGGCCGCAACGGCGAGGCACTCGACTGGAAGACGAACGACTGGGTCGCCTTCCTCGGTGCCTCCTATTTCCGGGCCATCGGCGAGCTGTATCAGTACGGCCTGTCGGCGCGCGGCGTCGCGATCGACCCGGCGGTTTCCGGCAAGCTCGAGGAATTCCCGGACTTCACCCATATCTGGCTGGAGACGCCGCAGGCGGGCGCCGAGCATGTCGTCATCTATGCGCTGCTCTCCGGGCCGAGCCTGGCCGGCGCCTATCGCTTCCGCATGCATCGCGGCAAGGGCGTGACCATGGAGATCGAGACCGCGCTGCATCTGCGCAAGGACGTGACGCGGCTCGGCATCGCGCCGCTGACCTCGATGTTCTGGTATTCCGAGACGGCGAAGCAGACCGCGATCGACTGGCGCCCCGAGGTGCATGATTCCGACGGGCTCGCGCTCTGGACCGGGCCGGGAGAGCGCGCCTGGCGTCCCCTCAACAATCCCTCGCACACGATGGCCTCGGCCTTCGTCGACAGCGATCCGCGCGGCTTCGGCCTGATGCAGCGTGACCGCGAGACCGGGCACTATCTCGACGGCGTGCATTACGAGCGGCGCCCCAGTCTCTGGGTCGAGACCGATGGCCCGTGGGGCAGGGGCTCGGTGCAGCTCATCGAGATTCCGACCGATGACGAGATCCACGACAACATCGTCGCGATGTGGGTTCCGGAGGCGCCGGCCAAGGCCGGCAACGCCTATAATTTCCGCTACACGCTGCATTGGCTCGCCGACGAGCCTTTCCCGACGCAGCTCGGCCGGGTCGTCGCCACGCGGCTGGGCAATGGCGGCCAGCCCGGGACCGCGCGGCCGCGCGGCGTACGCAAGTTCATGGTCGAGTTTCTGGGACCGGCGCTGGAGGCTGTCCCCTTCGGCGTGAAGCCCGAGGTGGTGCTTTCGACCTCGCGCGGCAGCTTCTCCTATATCTTCGCGGAGGCCATGCCGGACGATGTGCCCGGTCATTGGCGCGCCCAGTTCGATCTCACCGTCGGCGGCAGCGAGCCTGTCGAGATGCGCTGCTATCTCAAGATCGGCGACACCGTGCTGACCGAGACCTGGCTCTATCAGTATCTGCCGTTCTGAGCGGGTTCGTCGCCGGCGGCTCTTGGATGAACCACTTTTGTCATTCCGGGGCTTCGCGCAGCGAAGAACCCGGAACCCACGACCGGGTAAGACATTCGATGCCCCGTTGTCAGCCGCTCGCCCAGTCGTGGGTTCCGGGCTCGCGCCTACGGCGCGCCCCGGAATGACAACGGTACGGAGCATGCCTTCCGTCCCAAACGTTGGGACACACACGGAATCGCGCTTGCTCCGGCGCGGGCGTAACATTATATCGTTTCTCATGGCTCACGCGCACGCCCACCATTCGCATCGCGCCGCCTCGGAAGCTCCGGGGTGGTCGCTCTTGCGTCTGTCGGCGGGAACGCGCGTGGGATTGGCCGCTGCCGTCGTCGCCCTGCTCTGGCTGGCGACGCTGGCCGTGATCCTGTGAGTTTGCGTTGATGTCCGCCATCCGCCTGACCGACCTGACGCTGGGGTATGACCGCCACCCGGCGGTGCATCACCTCTCCGGCGAGATCGAGGCCGGGAGCCTGACCGCCATCGTCGGGCCGAATGGCGCCGGCAAGTCGACCCTGCTCAAGGGCATCGCCGGGGCGCTGGCGCCTCTGTCGGGAGGTGTTGCGCTCGCCAAGGGCAAGCAGCTCGCCTATCTCCCGCAATCGGCTGATCTCGACCGCTCCTTCCCGATCCATGTCTACGATCTCGTCGCCATGGGCCTGTGGAATCGCGCCGGCATCTTCGGTCGGATCGGTGCGAGTGCGGCCCACAAGATCGAGCATGCCATTGCAGCCGTCGGCCTGACCGGTTTCGAGCGCCGGCCGATCGGCACGTTGTCCGGCGGGCAGATGCAGCGGGCCCTGTTCGCGCGGCTCCTGCTGCAGGATGCCGACGTGATCCTGCTCGACGAGCCCTTCACCGCGATCGATGCGCGCACCACCGCCGATCTGCTCGAACTGGTCCGGCGTTGGCATGGCGAGAGCCGTACCGTCGTCGCCGTGCTGCACGATATCGAGACGGTCAGGCAGGCTTTTCCGCAGACGCTCCTGCTGGCGCGCGAGGCTGTGGCCTGGGGCGAAACCGCGACCGTGCTGACGCCGGAGAACCTGCTGAAGGCGCGGCGCATGGTCGAAGCCTTCGACAGCCACGCCGTTCCCTGCCAGCGCGACGCCGCCTGATCCGTCCAGCCAAGCCAAGCCGATGCTCTACGACCTCTTCATCGGCCCCTTCGCCGAATTCGACTTCATGCGCCGCGCCCTCGTCGGCGTGGTGGCGTTGTCTGTCTCAGGTGCGCCGATCGGCGTGTTCCTGATGCTCAGGCGGATGAGCCTGACCGGCGACGCCATGGCTCATGCGATCCTGCCCGGCGCGGCGCTCGGCTATCTCGTCGCGGGCTTCTCTCTGCCGGCGATGACGATCGGCGGGCTTGCCGCCGGCTTCGCGGTGGCGCTCGCGGCCGGCGCCGTGGCGCGCGCGACGGTGCTCAAGGAGGACGCTTCACTTGCGGCCTTCTACCTGATCTCGCTGGCGCTCGGCGTCACCATCGTCTCGCTCAGGGGCTCGGCGATCGACCTGCTGCATGTGCTGTTCGGCAATGTGCTGGCGCTCGACGATCAGGTGCTGATCCTGCTCGCGGGCGTTGCGACCGTGTCGCTGCTGTCGTTGGCGGCGCTCTATCGGCCGCTGGTGCTGGAATGCGTCGATCCCGGCTTCCTGCGCTCGGTCAGCCGCTCCGGCGGCTTCGTTCACCTGACATTCCTCGCGCTCGTCGTGCTCAATCTCGTCGCTGGCTTCCATGCGCTCGGAACTTTGCTCGCCGTCGGCATGATGATGCTGCCGGCAGCGGCCGCGCGCTTCTGGACGGCCGACATCACGCGCCTGCTGCTGCTCGCGGCCGGTTTCGGCATGGTTTCCGGCTATGCCGGGCTCGTGACATCCTATGCGGCCGGGTCGAGCCTGCCGGCCGGGCCGTCGATCATCCTCGCCGCGGGAGCGATCTATATCGGCTCGCTCCTGTTCGGCTCGCAGGATGGGCTTGCGCGACGCCTCTTGCCTCGCGCCCACCTCCAGAGATAGAAACGTTATATCGTTGCATTTTTGGAGTCGCCCATGCCCACTCGTCGCGCCCTCGTTGCCGGCCTTGCTTTCGGGTTTGCCGCAGTCACCGCGCCGCTTGGCGCCTTCGCGCAGGAGAAGCTGCCGGTGGTGGCGAGCTTCTCGATCCTCGGCGATTTCGCCCGACAGGTCGGCGGCGACCGCGTCAGCGTGACCACGCTGGTCGGCCCTGACGGCGACGCGCATGTCTATTCTCCGACGCCGGCCGATGCGAAGGCGATGGCCGCCGCCAGGCTCGTCCTCGTCAACGGCCTGCATTTCGAGGGCTGGCTGCCGCGCCTCGTGAAGTCGTCCGGCACCAAGGCGACCATGGCGACGGCGACAAAGGGCATCACCCCACTCGAAGCCGGTGACGATCATGACGAGAAGGGCAAGGGCGGCCATGCGCATGCTCATGGCCATGACGACCCCCACGCTTGGCAGAGCGTCGCCAATGCGAAGATCTATGTCGCGAATATCAGGGATGCGCTGAGCGCGGCCGATCCGGCGGGCAAGGCGAGCTACGATGCCAATGCCACGGCCTATCTCGCCGAGCTCGACAAGCTCGAAGGCGAGGTGAAGGCGGCGGTCGCCCGCATTCCGGCGCAGCGACGCAA
Source organism: Beijerinckiaceae bacterium (assembly GCA_965283735.1). Lineage (GTDB taxonomy): Bacteria > Pseudomonadota > Alphaproteobacteria > Rhizobiales > Beijerinckiaceae > Allobosea. The sequence goes on from CBDIPN010000001.1 coordinate 78,401, forward strand.
GGCGATCGCCACCCATGACGCCTTCAGCTATTTCGTGAAGGCCTACGGCATCGCATTCGTGGCGCCGCAGGGCGTCTCGACCGAAGCCGAGGCTTCCGCCAGGGACGTCGCTCGCATCATTCGGCAGGTGAAGGCGCAGAAGATCCCGGCCGTCTTCCTCGAAAACGTCACCAATCCGCGCCTCGTCGAGCAGATCGCGCGTGAAAGCGGGGCCAAGGTTGGCGGCCGGCTCTATTCGGATGCGCTCTCGGCCGAGAGCGAGCCGGCGGGGACTTACATCCGGATGATTAAGCACAATATAAGCGAGATCGAAAAGGCGCTCGCCGCCGGCCCGGCCTGAGAGACAAATCCGCAGGAACCACGCCGTCATTCCGGACGAGCCGCGCAAGCGGCGCCGATCCGGGATCCATCTAAGGGCGTCGCTCTATGATGGATCCCGGCGCTTCGGCCGGGATGACGGTTGCGGATTTGTTTCCGGTCCGGGTGAGAACCCGTTGCTGAATACCGAACAGGTCAAGCCATGTCCGAGAAAATCCCCGTCACGGTGCTCACCGGCTATCTGGGCGCCGGCAAGACCACGCTCCTCAACCGCATCCTGACCGAAGACCACGGCAAGAAATTCGCCGTGATCGTCAACGAATTCGGCGAGGCCGGCATCGATGGCGACCTCATCGTCGGGGCCGACGAGGAAATCTTCGAGATGAACAACGGCTGCATCTGCTGCACCGTGCGCGGCGACCTGATCCGCATCCTCGACGGCCTGATGAAGCGCAAGGGCAAGTTCGACGCGATCATCGTCGAGACCACCGGCCTCGCCGATCCCGCGCCGGTCGCCCAGACCTTCTTCGTCGATCAGGATGTCGGCGACGCCACCCGCCTCGACGCAGTCGTGACGGTCACCGACGCCAAGTGGCTGAAGGACCGCCTCAAGGACGCGCCGGAGGCGAAGAACCAGATCGCCTTCGCCGACGTCATCGTCCTCAACAAGACCGACCTGGTCAACGCCGAGGAACTGGCCGATGTCGAGGCCGCGATCCGCGCCATCAACCCCTATGCCAAGCTGCACAAGGCCGAGCGCGCCAATGTCGACATTGCCGCGCTGCTCGACCGCAACGCCTTCGATCTCGATCGCATCCTCGATATCGAGCCGGATTTCCTCGAGGCCGGGCATCATCATCACCATGCCGAGGATGTGCGCTCGATCTCGCTGACCGTGCCGGGCGATGTCGATCCCGAGAAGTTCATGCCGTGGATCAACGACCTCACCCAGATTCAGGGTCCGAACATCCTGCGTTCCAAGGGCATCCTGGCCTTCAAGGGCGAGCCGCGCCGCTTCGTCTTCCAGGGCGTGCATATGATCCTCGACGGCGATCTGCAGCGCGACTGGAAGGATGGCGAGACGCGCGAGAGCCGCCTCGTCTTCATCGGGCGCGATCTCAACGAGAACGAATTGCGCAAGGGGTTTGAAGCCTGCGCGGCCTGAGTTAAAGCCGCGTCATGACCACGATGACCCCACCCGTCTCGCTGCGCGAGCATGTCACCCCGATCGCCGCCGAGACGCATGTCGTCGCGGTCCACTGGCTGAAGCAGGGGCTTGTGCTCGCGCTCGCCGATGGGCGTGTGCTGCGCTGGCGCGACGGTGCCCTCGTCGACAGTGTCGAGGCCCATGCCGGCGGCATCCTCTGCGCGACCGGCGATGGCGAACGCCTGATCACCGGCGGCGATGACGGACGCGTCGTCGCGACCCGCTTCGAAGGTGAGCCAGAGGAGCTGGCCAAGGACCAGAAGCGTCGCTGGATCGATGCGATCACGCTGTCGCCCTCTGGTAACCTCGCCTGGAATACCGGCAAAACCGTGCAGGCCCGCGACGAGAAGGGCCGCATCCGCACGCTGGAGGCGGCGAGCACGCCGCAGGGGCTCGTCTTCGCGCCGAAGGGCTATCGCCTCGCCATCGCCCAGATGAACGGCGTCTCGCTCTGGTATCCCAATACTGAGGCGAAGCCGGAATTCCTCGAATGGAAGGGCTCGCATCTCGACGTGGCGTGGTCGCCGGACGGGCGCTTCGTCGTCTCCTCGATGCAGGAGAACGCGTTGCATGGCTGGAAGCTCGGCGACAAGCCCGGCCATATGCGGATGACCGGCTATCCCGCCAAGCCGCGCTCGCTGTCCTGGTCGCATGACGGGCTCTGGCTTGCGTCCAGCGGGGCCGATGGCGCGATCGTCTGGCCGTTCCAGGGGGACGGACCGCAGGGCAAGGCGCCGCGCGAATGCGGCGTGCGCCATGCCCGCGTCACCCGCGTCGCCTTCCATCCGGGCGCGCTGGTGCTGGCGATCGGCTATGACGATGGCTGCATCCTGATGGTCCGGCTGACCGATGGTTCCGAATTGCTGGTGCGGCCGGCTCTGCGGGGCAGCGGCATCAGCGCCTTCGCCTGGGACAAGGCCGGCAAGCGACTTGCCTTTGGCGCTGAGGATGGCGCGGCCGGCGTGCTCGTCCTGCCGGGTTGAGCACCATGCGCTTCGGCCTTTTCGGCAAACCCGATACCCGCAAGGGCGGCGATGCGAAGGCCGAAGCCAAGGCTCTTGCCGAACGACTGAAGGGGCAAGTGCGGGAGCTGCTCGGTCTGCCCGAGACGGCGGCGATCGCCGTCAACGAGATCATCTGCGCCGATCCCGCCTGTCCGGGTAATGAGACGGTCATCCTGGTGATGAAGCCGGGCGAAAAGACCCGTGCCTACAAATTGCAGATGGCGATGGCCGAGGTGACGCCGGAGGCTTTGGCGGAGGCGCTCCGCTCCTAGGCTGCGTGGACGAACGATGGATCGTTCGTGGCCGGCACCACCATTGTCATTCCGGGGCTTCGCGTAGCGAAGAACCCGGAACCCACGACCGGGCGAGCCCTCCGTAACCCAAGCATTACATGTCTCACCCAGCCGTGGGTTCCGGGTTCGCGCCTTTGGCGCGCCCCGGAATGACAAGCATGGGGCTCCTTGCCCGGCCATCGGATTTGTCCGAAAAGTGGTGCCCCTCTTTCCGTCCGATGGTCTAAGCTCCACGCGATGTCTCTGTTCTCGCTCTATGCCCGCGTCCTTGGTGAACTCGGCCCCGAAAAGCGGCTTGGCGTCATCCTGGCACTGGCCAATATCGTGCTGGCGGCCGTCGCCTTCGCCGAGCCGATGCTGTTCGGCGCGCTGATCGATCGGTTGACCACGATCCAGGCCTCGGGCGGCGCGCTGACCTGGGCCAGCATCAACCTGCTGATCGTCGCCTGGGTCGGCTTCGGCCTTACCAATATCGCGCTGGGCGTTTTCGTCGCGCTGCATGCCGACCGGCTCGCCCACCGTGCGCGCCTGATGGTGATGGCCCGCTATTTCGAACACGCGCTATCGCTGCCGCTCGCCTATCACAGCCAGACCCATTCCGGCCGCGTGCTCAAGATCATGCTCGACGGCACCAACGCGATGTGGGGGCTGTGGCTGTCCTTTTTCCGCGAGCATTGTGCCTCGGCCGTGGCGCTGTTCGTGCTTCTGCCCTTCACGATCTGGAAGAACTGGCAGCTCGGGCTGCTGCTGGTCGCGCTCGTGGTGCTGTTCGGCTCGCTGACCGCCTATGTGCTGCGCAAGACCGACCGTCTGCAGAGCAATGTCGAGACCTATCACTCGAATCTCGCCGAACGGGCCTCGGACGCGCTCGGCAACGTGCCGGTGATCCAGAGCTTCACCCGCATCGAGGCCGAGGTGCGCGGCCTGCGCACGACCATCGCCAACGTGCTGGCGGCGCAATTGCCGGTGCTGTCCTGGTGGGCGGTCGCCAATGTCGCGACGCGCGCCTCGGCGACGTTGACGGTGCTGCTGATCTTCATCGTCGGCACCTGGCTCCTGATGCACGGCCAGACAACGGTCGGCGAGATCGTCACCTTCATGGGCTTCGCCACGATGCTGGTCGGGCGTCTCGAGCAGATCGTCGGCTTCGTGAACTTCATCTTCATGCAGGCGCCGAAGATGCGCGAGTTCTTCGAGGTGCTCGACACGCTGCCGAGCGTGCGCGATCTGCCCAACGCCAAGGATCCCGGCCGCCTCGAAGGCGCGGTCGCTTTCGAGGACGTCTCCTTCTCCTATGACGGCAAGCGCGCCGCCGTGCGCGACGTCTCCTTCACCGTGAAGCCCGGCGAGACCATCGCTGTCGTCGGCTCGACGGGCTCGGGCAAGTCGACGACGCTCGGCTTGCTGCACCGTGCCTTCGATCCGCAATCGGGGCGGATCACCGTCGATGGCACCGATATCCGCGAGATCTCGCTGCTCTCGCTCCGGCGCAATATCGGCGTTGTCTTCCAGGAGCCGATGCTGTTCGCCCGCTCGATCCGCGAGAATCTGCTCGTCGGCAAGCCGGATGCGACCGACGCCGAGATGATGCAAGCGCTGGAACGCGCCCAGGCCGCCGAGGTGATGGCGCGCCAGGCTGACGGGCTCGACACGCTGGTCGGCGAGCGCGGCCGCACGCTCTCCGGCGGCGAACGCCAGCGCTTCTCGATCGCGCGGGCGCTGCTCAAGAACCCGCCGGTGCTGATCCTCGACGAGGCGACCTCCGCGCTCGACGCCGCGACCGAGGTCAAGCTGCAGAAGGCGCTGGAAGAAGTGATGAAGGGCCGCACCACCTTCGTCATCGCGCACCGGCTCGCGACCATCCGCAACGCCGACCGCATCCTCGTCTTCGAGCAGGGGCAGGTCGAGGAGATGGGCACCTTCGACGAGCTCGTCGCCAAGGGCGGCCGCTTCGCCGCGCTGGCGCGGGCGCAGTATCTCGTCAGCGACAAGCCGGCGGCCGAGGACACGCCGAGCCCGCTCGCGCAGAAGATCCTTCCGGGCTGAGGAGCGACGTTTTCGGGCGGTTTGGGGATCGGAGGCACGATCAGGCGTTGCGCCGCTGTCGCCTTTCCCGCTTATTGGGCGGTAACTTTCCCCGCCCCCGATCTCCGAGTGATCCTGCCGATGATGTTTCTCCGCCTTGCCTGCGCCTGGGGTTCGGTTGCCGCCTTCCTTCTGTTCGGCGACACCTTGCTCGGCCAGCTCGGCGCGCCCCTGCCGTCGCTGTTCGTCTTCCTCTGGCTGCTCGGCGTCATCATCTGGTCGTCCTTCGGCGTGGTGCATGAAGCCGAGGACCTGGCCGAGAGGCTGGGCGAGCCCTATGGCACGCTGATCCTGACGCTCTCGATCGTCATCATCGAGGTGGCGCTGGTCGGCGCCGTCATGCTCGGCGCCAAGGGCGCGCCGACGCTCGGCCGCGATACGATGTTCGCCGTGCTGATGATCGTGCTGAACGGCGTCGTCGGCATCGGCCTGCTGATCGGCGGCTTGAGGCACTTCCAGCAGCGCTACAACCTCAAGGGGGCGTCATCCTATCTGGCCGTGATCATCCCGCTGACGGTGATCCCGCTCTTCCTGCCGAATTTCACGACATCGACGCCGGACGGCACGCTGACCCCTTTCCAGGCGGTCGCCTTCTCGATCTTCACGGTCGCGCTCTACGGCGCCTTCCTCGCGCTGCAGACCGGGCGGCACAGCATGTTCTTCCGCGAGCCGGACGAGGACGGCAAGCCGGCGGCAAGCTCTGCTGCCGAGCAGGCGGCCCCGTCATCCTCCGCTGGCGAGATCCTGCCGCGTATCGGGCTGCTGCTCGCCAACATCCTGCCGATCGTCATCCTGTCGAAGGGCCTCGCGGCCGTGCTGGATTTCGGCATCGCCAAGCTCGGCGCCCCGGCGGCGCTGGGAGGCATCCTGATCGCGATGGTGGTGTTCACGCCGGAATGCATCGCGGCGCTCCGGGCAATCACCTCGAACCAGCTCCAGCGCGCGGTCAATCTGTGCCTGGGTGCCGCGGCCTCGACGCTGGGCATGACCGTGCCGGCGGTGCTGCTGATCGGCGTCTTCACCGGGCAGCCGGTCGTGCTCGGCCTGTCGGCGACCAACATGGTGATCGCCGCGATGACCCTGCTGCTCTCGACCCTGACCTTCACCGGCACGCGCACCACCATGCTGGAGGGCGCGGTGCATCTGGCGGTGTTCTTCGTCTTCCTCGTGCTGGTCTTCAGCCCGTGATCATCGCCTGATTACCCCGGTGGTAATCGACCTCATGCGCAGCGCACGCCATGGTTCTTTGCAACGGGCGGCCTTCCGGCCGCCCGTTGCAGGAGAGAACCATGACCGCCTATGCCATCGCCCACCTGCAGGATGTCCGTCTCGGCGCCGAGATCATCGACTACATCGCGCGCATCGACGGAACGCTCGCGCCCTATGACGGCCAGTTCCTGATCCACGGCGCGACTCCGGAAATCGTCGAGGGGCCATGGCCGGGCGATCTCGTCATCATCGCCTTTCCCGATATCGAGCGGGCGCGCGCCTGGTACGACTCGCCGGCCTATCGCGCGATCCTGCCGCTGCGGACGGAGAATTCGCGCGGTGTGACGATGATCGTGAAAGGGGTGGAGCCAGGCTACCGCGCGACCGATTTCCTGGCGAAGGCCGGGCTGGCCTGAACCCGGTGCTCAGGCCTTGGCCGCCAGCTCTGCCTCGATGAAGCCGTGCACTTCTTCGGCCGGGACGCCCGGCGCGATGAAGCTCTTGCCGATACTGCGGGCGAGGATGAAGGTCAGCACGCCGCGCTTGACCTTCTTGTCCTGCGCCATGGCGTTGACGATCTCCTCGGCGCTGCCGGCCCCGCCCGGCACCTGCCGCAAGCGGGTGGGCAGGCCGACATGGTCGAGATGGCGGGAGACGCGCCCGGCATCCTGCCCCGAACACAGGCCGAGGCGCTGCGAGAAGCGGAAAGCCAGCGCCAGGCCGATCGCGACGGCCTCGCCATGGACGAGGCGCGCGGAATCGTAGTTCGTCAGGCGCTCCAGCGCATGGGCGAAGGTGTGGCCGAGATTGAGCAGGGCACGGTCGCCCTCCTCACGCTCGTCGCGGGCGACGATCGCGGCCTTGGCCCGGCAGGAGACGGCGACGGCATGGTCACGCTCGGAGCCGCCGGCGATGACGCGGTTCCAGTTCGCCTCGCACCAGTCGAAGAAGGCGGGATCGTCGATCAGCCCGTATTTCACGACCTCGGCATAGCCGGCCTTGAATTCGCGCTCGCTCAGCGTGTCGAGCAGCGCGGTGTCGGCAATGACCAGCGCCGGCTGGTGGAAGGCGCCGATCAGGTTCTTGCCATGCGGCGAGTTGATGCCGGTCTTGCCGCCGACCGAGGAATTGACCTGGGCGAGCAGGGTGGTCGGCACCTGCACGAAGCGCACGCCGCGCCGGAGCACGGCCGCCGCGAAGCCGGTGAGGTCGCCGACGACGCCGCCGCCGAAGGCGATGACGAGGTCGTTGCGTTCGATCTTCGCCGCGAGCAGTGCGTCGCAGAGCGCGGCGAACTGGGCATAGGACTTGGAGGCCTCGCCCGGCGGGATGGTGATGCGGGTCGCCGTGATGCCTTCCTGCTGCAGGCAGGTCTCGAAGGCTGCACCATGCAGGGCGGCCACGCTGTCGTCGGTGACGAGCGCGGCCTTGGCGCCGGGCGCGAAGGCGGCGATCAGGGCGGCGGCCTCGCAGAGCTGGTGGCGGCCGATATGGATGTCGTAGCCGCGGCCTTCGAGCGCCACGGGGACGACGATGCGGGCGCCGGTCTTGTCGGAGATGGTGGCGTTCATGATGCTGTCGCTCCGGCTGCCAGCCTCAGATAGTCGTCCAATGCGGCGATGGTTTCGCCGACCACGACTTCGTGAGGCTCGTCGCTCGACAGGATGGTGATATCGGCCAGCGCATAGACCGGCTCGCGCTCGGCCAGCATCCGGCGCAGCGTCGCCTCGGGATCGGCGGTCTGGAGCAGCGGGCGGTTGGAGCGCTTGCGGACGCGGCGCATCAGAACGTCGGGCTCGGCCTTGAGCCAGACCGAGATGCCGAGTTCCTTCACGCGCTCGCGCGTCTCGGCATTCATGAAGGCGCCGCCGCCGGTTGCCAGCACGAGCGGGGCACGGGTCGTCAGGACGCGGCTGATGACGCGGCGCTCGCCCTCGCGGAACTCCGCCTCGCCGCGCTGCGCGAAGATCTCGGGGATCGTCATATGCGCGGCCGTCTCGATCTCGGTATCGGCATCGACGAAGGGCAGGCCGAGGCGCCCAGCCAGCCGGCGACCGACCGAGCTCTTGCCGGAACCCATCATGCCGACGAGCACGATCGCGCGCTGGCCGAGAGCGGTGCGGAGATCGGTGATATCGGGCATGGCGACGGAAGCGGCGGCGTTCATGGTAATGTGTCCTCGGCACGGCTGTAGCACCGGCCGGCAGCCGCGTCATGCACTTGTCATGGGTCCGCAGCCGCTTTGCACGGGGCTGTGGCCCGCCCGCCCTTGCGCGGGCGGGTTGCGATCGGGGATAGTCAAGCTCGGTGCCCGGATCGCGCGCACCTCAAGCGATTGCGAGAGTCCGCCCGACGTGCCGACGCTGTTCCGTTTCCTGGCTTTCATAGGGATCATCGCCGGGCTGATCTTCGGGGGCATGATCGCGCTCGTCACCTTCGTCCAGCCGGTCCAGCGCGAGATGATCGAGATCGTTCCCCCTTCCAAGCTACAACCGAAATGAGTCGGCTGGCGCGCCAGCGTCTGAATGCCTTCCTCGACATGCTGGCGGCCGAGCGCGGCGCGGCGCGCAATACGCTCGACGCCTATGAGCGCGATATCGCGGATTACCTCGAATTCCTCGGCGGCAAGGCGCCGGGTGATGCCACGGCGGACGATATCCGCGGCTGGCTTTCCGACCTCGCGGCGCGGGGCCTCAAGGCCTCCTCGGCGGCGCGCCGGCTCTCGGCCGTGCGCCAGTTCCATCGCTTCCTCTACACGGAGGGGCTCGCGGGCACCGATCCCTCGGCTGCGATCTCGGGGCCGAGACTCGGGCGCCCCCTGCCCAAGGTTGTCACCGTCGCGGATGTCGACCGCCTGCTGGAGGCGGCGCGGGGTGCCTGCGAACAAGAGGGGATATCCAAGGCCGCGCGGCTGAAGTCCCTGCGCATGCGCTGCCTCGTCGAGATGCTCTATGCCACGGGCCTGCGCGTCTCCGAACTGATCGCTTTGCCCTTGTCGGCCGCGACGACGCGCGAACGCTTCCTGATCGTGCGCGGCAAGGGCGACAAGGAGCGGCTGGTGCCGCTGAACGAGGCCGCGCGACAGGCGGCGCGGGACTGGCTGGAGGCGCTGAAAGAGGCGGGAGCGCCGGACGGGCGCTGGCTCTTCCCGTCGGAGGGCGAGAGCGGGCACCTGACCCGGCAGGTCTTCGCCAGGGACCTCAAGTCGCTGGCCGGGGCGGCTGGGCTGTCGGCGGCGGCGTTGAGCCCGCATGTGCTGCGCCACGCCTTCGCCAGCCATCTGCTCCAGAACGGCGCCGATCTCCGGGTCGTGCAGGAGCTTCTAGGCCATGCCGACATCGCGACGACGCAGATCTACACCCATGTCCTCGACGAGCGTCTGAAGAGCATGGTACGCGATCTCCACCCCCTGGCGGATGGAGAGTGAGGCGGGATGTCATCCCGCACGCGCCGCAGCGCGCACGGGATGACGCCCGAAAATCACGCCTCGGAGCAGCGGATCTGCTGGACGCGCTTGGGCATCTCGCCGACGGCCGGGATGAACTGGCCGGTCGCGTTGTCGAGGATCATCAGCACGCCGGTCGCGACGGCGAAATAGGCGCCATGCAGATGCAGGCGGCCCTTGCTCTCCAGAATCTGCACGCAGGGGAAGGTGCGCAGATTGGCGAGCGACTGCTGGATCGAGGCCAGCTCGAGCCGCTGAAGGTAGTCCTCGAAGTTCTCGTTGCGGCCGCGCCCGCCGGTACGCTCCGCCGCCGGGCCGATCAAGGTGATCCACTTGCCGATGAAGTCGCCGGGCGAAAGCGCCTGCTGGCTGTCATCGGCGAAGGCGCGGATACCGCCACAGCGGCCATGGCCGAGCACGACGATATGTCGCACCTTGAGCGCCTGGATGGCGTATTCGAGCGCCGCCGAGGTGCCGTGGAGCTGGTCGTCCGGCTGGAAGGGCGGCACGAGATTGGCGATGTTGCGCGCGACGAACATCTCGCCGGGCTTTGCGTCGAAGATGACTTCGGGCGAAACACGCGAGTCGCAGCAGCCGATCAGCATGATCTGCGGCGTCTGGCCGTGCTCGCCGAGCTCTTCGTAACGGCTCTGCTCTCGGATGAAACGATCGTCGAGGAAGGTACGGTAGCCTTCCGTCAGGCGCTGCGGGAATGGCTCGGGAGGCTTTTCCATGGCCCTTCTGGAACAGGAAACGGCGCCCTTCGTCAAGCTTTTGCTGCAATGCGGGGTTGCGGTTTCCGTCTAGGTGATTTTCCCGAGGCAGGCGGCGAGAATCATCGGCAGGCTGCGGGGATCGCCAGCGATCGCTACGGTTTTCAGCCTTGCGCTGGCACCGCCCACGATTGAAAGCCGGGAGCGCGGCAATTCGAGCTCGCTGGCGAGCAGGCGGATGAGCGCGGCATTCGCCTCACCTTCGGTAGGGGCGGCGCGAACGCGTGCCTTCAGGACGGTGCGCCCGTCCGCGAGCGTCTCGGCGCCATCGAGGCTGTCGCGCCCACCGCGCGGCGTCAGGCGGATATCGATCGCGATCCCGCCCTTTGTTTCCCGCCAGGGCCGGGCGGCCGGATCGCTCATGAGCCCTCGCGCGGAAAGGGGCGGCCATGCGCCGCCGGGACATGGACATGCGGCCGTCCTCGCCTAGTCTGCGGGGATTGCCCCTGCGCGGCATAGCGCTTGCGTGGGGCTGAGCGCAACGGAGACACCTGCCTTGACCGAACCCTGCGACCTCAGCGCCGTTGCCGCGCGTGCCCTCATCGGCGCCAAGAAGCTCTCCGCCCGCGAATTGCTCGACAGCTGCATCCACCGCATGGATGCGATCGATCCGGCGGTGAACGCGATGGTTGCGCGCGACGACGACAAGGCGCGCAAGGATGCGGGCGCGGCCGACGAGGCGACGGCGCGGGGTGAGGCGCTGGGTGCCCTGCACGGCCTGCCGATCGGCATCAAGGACCTCGAGAACACGGCCGGCCTGCGCACCACCTATGGCAGCGCGCTCTATCGCGATTTCGTGCCGAAGGAGGACCAGCTCATCGTCGCCTCGGTCCGCAAGGCCGGCGCGATCATCGCGGGCAAGACCAACACGCCGGAATGGGGCGCCGGCGCCAATACCCGCAACGCCGTCTATGGCGCGACCGGCAACCCGTTCGACCCCTCGAAGAGCGCGGCTGGCTCCTCCGGCGGTTCCGGCGTCGTGCTGGCGACGAACATGGTGCCACTGGCGACCGGCTCCGATACCGGCGGTTCGCTGCGCAATCCGGCCGCCTTCAACGGCATCGTCGGCTTCCGGCCGACCCCCGGCCTCGTGCCGAGCGAAAAGCGCCAGCTCGGCTGGTCTGCGCTGCCGGTGCTCGGGCCGATGGCGCGCAACGTGCCGGATCTCTGCCTGCTGCTCTCGACCATGGTCTCCGATGCCGGTTCCGACCCGCTCGCGACGACGATCCACGGCAAGACCGTGCGGCGGCCGGAGGATTTCGCCCGTCCCGATGCGATCGATCTCGCTTCGCTCAAGGTGGCTCTGACTCCGGATTTCGGCTTCGCGCCGACTGAACGCCTGATCCGCGACACGTTCTTCGACAAGACCAGGGCCTTCAGCCATCTCTTCCACGCGGCCGAGGAGGCGACGCCGGATTGCGAGGGGACGGACGAGGTCTTCGAGATCCTGCGGGCGAGCAATTTCCTTGCCGCACATCTCGACAAGGTTCGCGACACGCCGGAGATGGTCGGGCCGAACGTGCGCGCCAATGTCGAGGAGGGGCTCGGCTATTCCGCGCTCGACGTTACCCGCGCGATGAAGCAGCAGACGGTGATCTACCAGCGCTGGCAGCGCTTCTTCGACGATTACGACGTCATTCTGTCGCCGGCGGTGACGCTGAGCCCGCGGCCCTGGACCGAACTCTTCCCGTCCGAGATCGATGGCAAGCCGACGCGGACCTATTTCCATTGGCTGGCGGCGGCCTATGCCGTCACCATCGTCGGCCATCCCGCGATCTCGCTCCCGGTCGGGCTCGACCGCAACGGCATGCCCTTCGGTCTGCAGATCGTCGGACCGCGCGGCGGCGACGCCAAGGTCCTGGCCGTGGCGGCAGCGCTTGAAGCGGCGCTCGCGGGCGATCCGCTGACGGCGCGCCCGGTGCCGGACCTCGCCCGGCTCGCCAAGGCGCGGCCGCTCAGCGAGAGCCCGAACTTCATGGGCTTCGCCTGAGCCCGGACCTGCGTTCCAAGCCAATCATAAAAGGGGAGACTACGGATGAAGCGTCGTGATTTTCTGATGGGGACGGCCGCGCTTGGCCTGGCCGGCCCAGCCCTGCCGCGGCTGGCGGTGGCACAAGCCAGCACAACGCTGATGAAGTTCGTGCCGCAGGCCAACCTGTCCTCGCTGGACCCGGTCTGGACCACCGCGACCGTCACCAACAACCACGGCTACTATGTCTTCGACATGCTCTACGGGGCTGACGAGAACCTGAAGCCGCAGCCGCAGATGGCGGAGGGGCACGAGGTCTCCGCCGACGGCAAGACCTGGCGCATCAGGTTGCGCGAGGGCCTGAGCTTCCATGACGGCACGCCGGTCAAGGCCGTCGACTGCGCGGCTAGCCTCAAGCGCTGGACGCAGCGCGATCCCTACGGCCAGCTGCTCGGCCGGGCGGTCGAGGAATGGGGTGCACCCGACGATCGCACCGTGGAGATCAAGCTCAAGCGCGCCTTCCCGATGATGCTCGACTGCCTGGCGAAATCCGACCAGCCGCCGGTCATCATGCCGGAGCGCCTGGCCAAGACCGACGCCAACACGCAGGTCACCGAGATGATCGGCTCGGGGCCCTATAAGTTCGTCGCTTCGGGGTATGTTTCCGGCAGCAAGGTCGTTTACGAGAAATTCGAGGGCTACAAGCCGCGCGCCGAGCCGCCGAGCCGCAATGCCGGCGGCAAGGTCGCGCATTTCAAGCGGATCGAGTGGAACATCCTGCCGGATCCCGCGACCTCCGCCGCGGCGCTGACCCGTGGCGAGGTGGACTGGTGGGAACGTCCCCTCACCGACCTGCAGCCGATGCTGGCTGGCAACAAGGACATCAAGCAGGAGATCATCGACAAGGCCGGGCGGGGCGCGATCATCCGCCTCAACCACCTGCAGGTGCCCTTCAACAACCCGAAGGTGCGTGCGGCCGTGCGCATGGCGGTGAAGCAGGAAGACTACATGCGCGCGGCCCAGGGCGACGACACCACGCTCTGGCAGACCTGCCGCAGCCTGTGGTGGCGCGGCACGCCGTATTTCGACGGCGAGCAGGAAGACCTGATGCCGCAGAGCCTGGAGAAGGCGAAGGCAGCCCTCAAGGAATCCGGCTACAACGGCGAGAAGGTCGTCATCATCAACCCGACCGACTTCCCCGATATCGGCCCGCTCGGCGAGGTGACCTTCGAATTGCTCAAGCAGCTCGGCATGAATGTCGAGATGGCGGCGAGCGACTGGGGTACGGTCGTGCAGCGTCGCGGCAGCCGTGAGGCGACCGAGAAGGGCGGCTGGAGCATCTTCCACACGACGGGTTCGGCCACGAGCTGGGGCAATCCGGCGATGTCGTCGCTGGTGCGCGGGCAGGGCGACAAGGGCTGGTTCGGCTGGTGGAAGAGCGATGCGGCCGAGGCCCTGGCCGAGGAATGGCTCTACGCCCCCGACGAGGCCGCCCAGCGCAAGAGCGCCAAGGCGCTGGCCAGACTGGCGCTGGAGGAGGTCGCGACCATCCCGCTCGGCCAGTTCGTCAGCCGCACCGCCTATCGCAAGGACATGACCGGGATGCTCGCCGGTTCGGCGCCCTATCCGTGGGGGCTTAAGCGCGGCTGATCGCATGGGATCATGAAGAAGGGCGGCCGCACTGGCCGCCCTTTTTTGTTTCAGCGCGTCGCGGCCACGGCTGCCGACCAAGGCGAGGCGGCGTCGCTCGATCCTTCCGCGCCGTTCCTGTCGACGCGGACGAAGTTCGGGCAGGCGAAGTTGATCGGCAGCACGCTGTGCTCGACGATCGCGGTCGGTCCCGCCGCTTCCAGAGCCGCAAGCGTCTCGACCGGCAGGCGCAGATCGGCGCTGGCCGAATCCGGGCCGGAGACGTCGATGCGCGGCTGATGGGCGGTCGCCTCCGTGCCCATGCCGAAATCGAGCTGCCAGGCCAGCGTCTGGTAGATGCTGGCGAGGATGCGGCGTCCACCGGAGGAGCCCATCGCCTGGCGCGGCCAGCTGCCATCCTTCGGCGTGACCACGACCGGGCACATGTTGCAGAGCGGGCGGGCGCCGGGCGCGATCGCATTGGCGCTGCCGGGGCGCGGATCGAACCACATCATGCCGTTGTTCATCAGCACGCCGGTCGAGGGTAGCACGACGCGGCTGCCCATCGAGGAGAGCAGCGTCGTGGTGACCGTCACGAGATTGCCTTCGCCGTCGACCACGGTGAGATGGGTGGTGCAGGTGTCGCCCGGCTCCTTCGCCGTGACGGCAGCGCCGAGGCCGTCCAGCCTCTCCTTGTAGGCCTCACGCATCACCTGCGAGAGCTGCGCGAACCAGGCGGCCGAGGGGCCGTCGCCGTCGAGCGAGGCATCCGCCATGCCGGCGACCACGCGCTCGAGCGTCGGCGCTGCCGTGAGGCCGCCGGCTGTGTGGACGAGATGGCTGCCGCGCCAGTCGATCGTCGGGGCATCGCGGAGCTCTGCCTTGCAGTTTGCGAGGTCCTGCGCATCCACAACGCCGCCGGCCGCGGCGATATCCGCCACGAGCCGGTTCGCGACATCGCCGCGATAGAAATCGTCGAGCCCGGCCTTTGCCAGCCGTTCGATCGTGTCGCCGAGCTGGCCGAGCTTCATGAAGCCGGGAATGCCCTGATAGGGCGGCACCGGCGGCAGGCCGCCCGGCAGGTAGATGCGCGCACTCTCAGCATAGAGGCGAAGGACCGAGGCCGAGGAGGCGACCTTCAGCGTCGTGTACCAGTCGGCCGGCAGGCCGCGCCGGGCGAGCGCAATGGCCGGTGCGAGGATGTCGGCGAGCGGCAGCTTCGAGCCGAAGGCTTCCTTGAGCTTCTTGTAGCCGGCGACGGAGGAGGGCGTGACGAAGGAGAGGGGGCCGTGGATGTTCCGGTCGTCGACCACCTCCGGCCAGGTGAAGAGGTCCTTCTTCATCTCGCCGGTGAGGGGATAATCGGCGGGATCGGCGCGGCGCGGCGCGACCGGCCCGAAATCGACGACCTGCGCGCGGCTCTCGCCGGCTTTCAGCACGACGGCGAAGCCGATGCCGCCGAGTCCGCTGTTCCAGGGCTCGACCGCGGCCAGAGCGAAGCAGGCGGCGACGGCGGCGTCGGCGGCATTGCCGCCCTGTTCGAGGACCGCCGTTCCGGCTTCGGCCGCCTCACGGCTCTGCGAGACGACGATGCCGTGCCTGCCGCGCGCGGCAGGTTTGGTCAGAGCCCAGTTCTGGCTGCGATAGGGAAGGGCGGCAGCGGCCATGCGGAAACCTCGAAGCGGTGGCGAGGCGGCCATACTGCATGCCGTCCGCCACGGCGTCGAATGCGTCGTGGCGGTGCGCGGGTCGCGCCCCGTGCAGGGCGCGGGCGGATCGTCATGCGCCCTCTCGGGCACAAAGTGACGATCCGTCCTTTGGTTCTGGCATCAGATGTCTCCGAAAAGTGCATTCCACTTTTCGGTCCGATGCCTGGTCAGAACACGTTCGGGTAGATGTAGCGGACGATCACGCTCTGGATGAAAAAAATGATCAGCAGCAGGATGATCGGGGAGATGTCGAGGCCGCCGAGATTGGGCAGGCGCTCGCGAATTGGCCGCAGCGCGGGCTCGGTGACGCGATAGAGCGAGTCCCAGACGGTGGAGACGAACTGGTTGCGCGTGTTGATGACATTGAAGGCGATCAGCCAGCTCAGCACTGCCGAGGCGATCAGAAGCCATACATAGATCTGCAGGGCGAGCAGAACCACGTCGAGAACGGCACGCATCGATCTTCCTTTTGCGTCTGTCCGGAAAGGTGACGCGGAATATCCCTCGCACTTGCCAAAAACAGATGGCGGAAGTGATTGACATCCACGCGACGCACAGCCTAGAAGGCCAGCGCCTTGGGGCTGTAGCTCAGATGGGAGAGCGCTGCAATCGCACTGCAGAGGTCAGGGGTTCGAATCCCCTCAGCTCCACCAACCGCTCTTAAACGGTTGATGGTACAGGAAAACTAGCAAATTCAACGTCTTCAGCTTCGCCTGGGCCACGAAAGTGGTATACATCGGGGCATGGAAGACGTGCGACGAAGCATCAAGCATACGATCCGGCGCAGCGGAATTTACTATTTTCAGCGCCGTGTTCCCGCCGAATTGGTCGAGGCATTTGGCTTCGTCCATTTCAAAGAGAGCTTGGGAACAGCGGACCCTCAAGAAGCGGAGCGCAAGCTCCATGCTGCGGAAGCCCACTATTTTCAGGCGATCGATGCCAAGCGAGCCGAGCTACGAGAAGGCGCGACCCCGCTTGTTCCGCCCACCGCTCTCAAACTGAATGCGCTGCGAACGCGGGTTCGAGAGTACGTTTCATCCGAGACGTTTCAGCGACGCACGGCGTTGACGAAGCGTTGGAACCACGAACCGGGGTTGCGCGACCGCGCGCGTGCCGAGATCGCCGCTACCTTCGAGGCGCTTCGCGATCCCGTTGACGAATTTACCGTTCAGCGGCTTAGGGAAGTCGCAATTGCCCTGTTTCCAGAAAATCGCTTCGATCAACCGGCCTTGGGTCCGATCCACAATCTCCGAGACCCGATCAACGGACCCTTCCGCGATTTCTTGCGACGAGGCCTCTTGGAGATTGAGCGCCGGAGCCTGAAATTCCTGGATGGCGATTATTCGGACGCGGGTGGCGACGTCTTCTTTCGATTGCAGGTGCCTGCAACGGCGCCGGAGACGGCCTCGCCGGTCTTTGGAAACAAGCAGGGTATCACCCTAGCCGAGCTATCAGAAAAACGGCTTACGGCGCACGGTAAGAGTTCCGTGCGAGCTCAACGAAAAGCTCAGCTTGCTGCCGCGCACCGCATCATCCTTCGATATTTTGGGGATGATATACGGGCCGATGCTCTTACTCCTGATATGTGCGCTGCTTTTCGCGACATGATCGCACGGCTTCCAACAAATTTGACGAAGCGCTTCAAAAACGATGCCTCACTTGGAAGCATTGCGGACAAGGCGGAGGAGAAAAACCTGCCCACGCTGACACGGGGCACGCAAGAAACGTATCTGGGCGCCCTGCGCGATCTCATGGAATGGGGGGTGAAAAACTGGAAAGTTGAGCGGAACCCTGCTGCTGATCTGGTTTCTTTGACACCGCCGTCTCCAAGATTGCGCGACGACTACACCGAGACCGAGCTAATCCGCATTTTTTCCGAGCCATTCTTGAGTAGCCACGACCCGCTCGATCACGCGACGAGCGAAATGAGGGGACTTTCCCAAGCAACCCGCTTTTGGGTTCCGCGGATCGCACTCTATACCGGGATGCGGCAAAGTGAAATTTGTCAGCTCGATGTGTCGGACATAAGAACGACTGAGAGCGGCACAATTTACTTCTTTGCCAATGACGAAGATGGAGAAAAACAGCTAAAGAATTCTTATAGTAAGAAGGCTGTTCCCGTTCACAAGCATCTTCTGAATGCGGGGTTTGAGGACTACGTCCGCGCCATAAGGCGACATAAAATCGGAAAACTATTTCCCGACGCCACTCCCTCGAAGAGCTTCGGACATCATGGCGAGAAGGTATCGAAGTGGTTCAATAGACAGCTTCGTTCGGCCAAATATCCTAGGGGCTTTGATTTTCATGCATTTCGGCACACGTTTCGGCAAGCGTTGCGTCTTGCCGATGCCCTGGAAGAAATTTCGGCACGCCTCGGAGGTTGGTCGGCCAAGCAAGGGGCTATGGAGAAATACGGCGGTGGCCTGAGCGATCGCTGGATCGACCATCTAAACGAGACGCTCCAGAGAGTGGACTATGGCGAGGCGGAGCTGGTCATCTTTGGTCACGCCAACAAATCCCCTGAACCGGTTCCGCAGCAAGCCGCAGATGCCCTTCAGCGCTAGATTTTCATTCAGGGAACGGCATAAAAAGGAAGAGGGGGCTTCCCTCCCACCTAACCCGCGAACGCGCAATTCTCTGTGTTTTTCTTTGCCGTTAGGCTTCGAAGAAATTGCAAGCTCGCGCGCTTGGTTGTGGAATGCGGGGTCGATGGAGGATCTATATGGCGCGCATACCGCAAAACTACACAAATAACGAAACATCGACTTGGATTTTCTTTGGAACCATCACCCGTCTCAAGCCCTACCTTACGCCTGATGAATTTCTTGTTCTGATGTTCATTTATGATCGCACGGTTCGCTTCAATAAGAGGCAAGAAAATATTCCATACAGACATTTCATGGAAGGAATAAATGACAGAGAAGGCCGGTGTGTCGCGACCCGCGTTGGCATTAGTAAAACTAACTTGTTAAACGCCATTCGACACTTGTTCTTAAAAGGAATAATATATACCGATAATACCGATTTTGGTGGATCGAATATATACTCGATAAATGATATCCATGATATCGATATACCTGATATCCGTGAGTATATTTCGGCGGAGCAACAAGCCGAGCTTCGACGTGGCCTCGTAACGGTTCGAGAGACGATTGAGCCTGTAACTTCTCTTTCGCGTGACGAGGTCAATGCGCGTTATGCGCGGCCTCGCCTTGAACGACAGAGGCATGGGCGTAGCGAAGATTGAGTTTCCCGCGCGCGATCTGCGAACAGCAGATCCAGAATTTTTAATCCAGCTCGTTTAGATACTATATGTAGTCGAAGACTATATATAGTATGGGTGGTCAAATTTGACCAATCTCTGGTCAAAAATGACCACATCCGGCTTATGTAGCGCCTCGGCTTTGCGACTATAAAGCGGCGTCGCTTTCGATCTTGATAAGAGCGGCGGGCTCAACATTCAATGCTGCCGCTATAGAAAACACCATTGCTACACTCGGGTTGCGGTGCCCGCGTTCCAGCCCGCTCAGGTACTGCTGGCTAATGCCGGACAATTCCGCCAACTGCTCCTGAGTTAAGCCTCGTTCTCTTCGCAACCGGGAAATATTTTGTCCCACGAGCCGACCGACATTCATTCGCTAGGGTTGCGCTAAGACCCTCGCCGAGTTTATCAACCGGATGATGTAAATGGAGGCGGCGATGAATTCGTCCAACGATGATGCTGAGCGGTTGCGGGAAATAAGAGCCTACGAGGAGTTCGAAGCTGAGCACCGAGCGAAGGAATTGCCCGCTTTTCAGGGACGTAAACCATCAGCGAGATACTGCGTTCTGGGCAAGGTGGTGCGCAATCTGTCTGACAGTAATGGCTGGCCTGGAATTGTTAAAGCAACTGGGTCCGTTCATACTTTTGAGTAGATATTAGAGCTCGAACGCCAAAGGTCTACGCTCTGCATAAATAAAATTGGCTTGCAGGTACCTACAAAGCTGTTCAGAGCTATCCAATCCACGTTGCTTAGCTCTGGACAATTCAAATGGCGTCAGGTCGATACATCGCGTATTACAGGGTTAGCACCGCCCGGCAGGGTCGAAGCGGCCTTGGCCTCGAAGCTCAAACGCATGCTGTCCACCAGTATCTCAACGGGGGGCAGTGGGCCCTGCTCTCGGAATATGTAGAGATTGAGAGCGGCAAGCGCTCTGATCGACCTCAGCTATCGGCTGCCCTTGCCGCCTGCCGACTGCATAAGGCAAAGCTCGTCATAGCGAAGCTTGATCGGCTTGCTCGCAACGTCGCCTTTGTCTCAACCCTTATGGAAAGCGGAGTTGACTTCGTCGCTGTCGATTTTCCGACCGCCAATCGCCTTACAATCCATATCCTAGCTGCGGTAGCGGAGCATGAGGCCCATGCCATTTCTGAGCGCACAAAAGCGGCGTTAGCGGCCGCTAAAGCACGCGGCGCGCAGCTGGGGGGATATCGGGGCCGCTCCGGCACTCCAGCTGACTGTGAGCGTGCCAGAGCCGCACAGGTGGCGTCGGCGGATCAGCGGGCGAGCGACTTGGCTGACACGATCCGATCTATCCGCGCCGAGGGGCACATTTCGCTCCGTTCGATTGGGAGCGAACTAACCCGCAGAGGCATCCCGACCTTGAGGGGCGGGGGGTGGTCCAGCAGCCAAGTGAGCAACGTCCTCGCCCGGATCACTGCGATGAAAAACCGATCGATCACATAAGAGGCCGGGGTATATACGATGGTGTAAAAAAAATCGGCAAAAATCAGAGCACCGAGTTCCCAAGATTACATGTACAGCTATTTAGTGCCCAGTTTCTGTCATACATCGAACATCGTTCAATCTGTATTACGCGCATACCCTATATGTATATCGTTGTAATACGCCCAAACAAAATGACGATTAATATTTCCGTATCAAAAGATTGCTATTCAATATATAAAAGCCATAGGATAAATGGATACTATTATTGCTTAATACGTTCGTCATCATGATACAAAAATGGCTAGCGCGGATTTGGGTTCGAACCGCATTTTGCAGGTGCCTGCAAGGCCGCTTCCAGGTGCAATCCACGCGCAACGTCAAGATTAAGACACAACTATAGCGTCAATAAAGGCGCCAAGCTCGCGCGGTAAATGGCTGCGTGAGGCAAAGCAATTTAAGCCCAACTCCCCGAGACGGAACGGTGCGTTGCTGTTGCTCTCCCGAAACACTCCTCGATCAGCCTGAGAAGCCTGTGAAGCGAGATGTTGTAACCATCTGCTGAAAAACATCAGAGCAAATTTGCCTCTATAGCGCGTCTCTGGATCTAGCTCGTCGAACTCCTTCTCAAAACGTTCTAAGTCTGCACCTTCCAGATCGCCAAGATATTGAATGACTTCAACGCTGGTCAGTCGGCCCGGAAGTGTCGATGCCATGGAAATATCGGCTATGTCGCTGATTTTATCGGTGATCGATTTTACCTCTATCTTATGCCGGCGAGCAACGTAGAGCCGTCTGTTCATATCTCTCGTGACTTCCAAGAATTCCTTATAACTCCGCTCGAAATGACGGCATATATCTCGCCTAACATTCGGGGTTCCGTGGCAGTGGAACTCGAGTTCCAATACTTTATCTAGAACGAGCTGCGTCACGAGGTAGTTTTCAACTGCATAGAATTCGGTCATAAATATATCAGGGCCTTGTTCCTGTCCCCGTAGATCATCAAAATCACGATCTACAAAAAAATAAATCCCGTTCTTAAGGCCTGTAAGATCGCGCTTAAGTGATTCTCGTAGCTGAAGAACCTTGCCCTTGCCTCCGCATGGGAAGCTTGCGTAATTAAAATCCGGTCTCAGCTTTGAGATCCAGTGATGATACACGATTTTATCGTCATCTCCTTCAAAGGCGAGAATCGGCAACTTCGGGGCGGCCGAACGAAGCTTGGCAATTTCCAGCTTTAGAACGGCCGGTCGCCGTCGAGCTTTCTTTAGGGCCTCAACGGCAAGGTCGGGGGGCGCAGGCTCAGCGTCAGGCGTCAAAATCATCACCCTGTTCGCGGCTGTCCTCGTTGAACGGCCTTAAGGCGTCACGCCTCGAAGTGCTCAAGAGAAGGGAGCCTGCGAAAGGCTCAAGCTCGTTGTCAAAAACGAAAGGAGAATGAGTAATTGCGATCAGCTGTCGGCAAAGGGGAGATTTGATAACGTCAACAAGTATCTGCCGCTGCCAGCCAATCGACAGAGAAAGTTCGGGCTCGTCAATAAGTATTATCTTGGGAGATTCATATAGATATAGCTTCGCAAAAAGAGAAATCATTTGTTTCTCGCCGGAAGACAGCGCGTCGAGGTCAATTTTGCCAACTAAAGGACTCTCAACCGTTACACGAAGATTCGCCTTATCGAGAACTAGCCTCTTGCCGCCGTCATCATCAAAATGAGAAACATCTAAATAGGCCTCAACGTCATCTGACGCCAGATAGCGATTGCTGATGTTAACAAATTCCTGCACTCGTAGCTCAACAGCACGCGTGGTCTCAATAACCTGGTCCAATTGACCTAGGAAGTAATTCAGGAATTTTTTGGATGCCTCCGGTACTCCGAACGGACTGTACAGGCGATCTAAGTTCGGTACTGTCACTGGATAGTAGGGCCCGTGTCTTCGGCTTTGTTCAACGCGCGAGAATAGAAGATCAAGATCGTCTTTAGAAGGGACCTGCTTTCCGGAGAGTTCGGGTTTCTCAAAAGATCCGTCAATCAGATCGCTTATGATGTTTGCGCTGATCTTTCGATATTCTGTATTTGATTGAAATGCTATGCTTTCATTCATGTCGGCAAGCCGGTCGGTGATGTCGCTCAGGCCAAACTGAATGTCCCCCGTAAATAGATTGCCGGTGTCGAACGCAATCTTGGGCCTCCTGCGTCGTTGAGGCGATGCTTTTACATCCTCGCGTAAGGCAAGTTCAACGCGCCTATAGGTTGGAAGATACAGGATCTCATACCCGTGCGTATTCGATCGAATCATGCGCACGGCTTCCGCTACCGACGGATTCTTGTCGTATATCGACCTTTGAAGATCGAAAACCACCTTAGTTATTCTGTTAGTCGCGTATCCGTACACCTTCGCGAAAGCGGCGAAGATTGGGTTTTCATACAAATTATCTTGTTCGTTTAGGACGCTCCAGTCTTCAGTAATAAATTTAAATAAGGCGTCAGTAGATACGCCAAGCCTCTGAGCCGTCTTTGTTAGCTCCGTTCCTTCCGACGCCATGAAAGCGTCGACAATGTCAACTTTCCTTAAGACAATTTCTACTTCTGAATTCCGAAAGCGGCAAAACACTTCTGAAAAATCTAGATTGCGCAGGCGTGAAAATTCAATCTTAAGGAAGGCATTTAGCACGCCCAGCAGCGTTGTCTTTCCGCTGCCATTTCTAGCAATCAATATTGTTGCGGCATTTGCGCTATTGAGAGAGATGTCGCGATAGCCATATAGGCCACGAATTCCAAAGGCCTCAATTAAAGGTGGGGCGGAGGCATTGCTCAGCGCATGCTCTTCAATTTGCGGCGGGAAACTCATCGTGGCTCCAGATCTGCGGCTCACCATGTTGGAAGCAAACGCTATCATACAGCCTATGCCGGCGTTCCAACACAGAGCAACCCCGAGGCAATTTAGCGCCTGGTTCGTACCCCCGGCCGGTTAGCGTGGAGGCTCCATTTTCAATTGCCCATTGAATTGCGGATGAGATACGGAAGTGGCATACATTTCTGACAGAGCAGGCCATAAGTCTTTGAATTTGCTCGACGCGTCGAGCGTCCCCTCAGCTCCACCAAGGCTTTCCAGCAAATGACAGGTGTCGGGCATCCTGGGGGACGCTGAGGCGGTCCGGGCCGGGCTGGAATGCGCCTGACGTGTCAGATTTCGCCGGCCTGTTCCGGCAGGCGCGAGATCACCCCGACGATCGGCCGCAGATGCTGTTCGAGGATCGCGAGCGCCTTCTCTTCGTCCCATTCGGAGAGGGCGGCGATCAGGGCGTGATGCTCCTTGCTGATGCGCGCGACGCGGGTCGGGTCGGTGCTGATCGCCGTCATCGCGACGCGCTGCTGGCGGGCGCCCAGTGACTGGTAGAGGTCCGACAGCACGACATTGCCGAGCGCGGCGATCATCACGAAATGGAACTCGCGATTGAGCTCGACGCGGTTGAAATAGTCGCCCTGTGGCAGGCGCTCCAACTCGGCGAGGATCGCGTGCATGTCGGCGGGAAGCGGCAATTCCTCGCGGCAGATGCGGCGGATCGCATGGCTCTCGATCATGCGCCGGGCTTCATAGAGATCGAGCAGTTCCTGCGCCGTCACCTGCCGGACGAGCGCGCCGCGACGCGGCAGGAGATCGATGAAGCGTTCGGCCTCCAGGCGATGGAAGGCCTCGCGGACCGGCGTTCGCGACACGCCGAGCGCCGAAGAGATCTCCTCCTCCTCGATGAAGCAGCCGCCGAGGAAGCGGCCGCGCAGGATCTGCTCGCGCACGTAGAGATAGACCCGTTCCCGGGTCGGCTTCCCGCGCAAGGCAGCCATCTCGTCCTGTTCGGTCATGGCCATCGACATCGCGCCCCTTTCGATCTTCCTTAGGGCTTTCGAGAGTAGACAACAAAAAATCCGCCACGTATACATGACGCATCAAGAGTGTGGCTCATCTGTTCGTCTACAGTGAAGCCGCGCCGGGGAACCGCATGACCGTGCACGCAGCCATCGCGATAGAGAGCCGGAATCCGGGCCATTCGGCCGGATACGCCCGGCCTTGCCGGATCGCTGGCGCGGTTATTGCTCGCATCCGCCCGGCTCCGCCCTTCCCGCCATCGGGACGCGACAGGGCATAACGCCCCGCGGACAGCCGGACCCAGCAGCAGAGGATCAGCCGATGACCATCTCTCGCCGTTCCGTCCTTGGTGCCGGTCTTGCCGGTCCGCTGTTGGCCTCGCCTTTCCTGATCAGCCCCGCGCGAGCGCAGCGCGCCGCCGGCATCATCCGCTACGGCCTCTCGGCCTTCCCGCCGAACCTGCAGCCCTGGGTCTCGACCGGTGCCTCGGCCGGCACCGTCAAGATGCTGATCAACCGCAGCCTCGTCTCCTACGATTCCAAGGGGGAGCTGCGCGGCGAGCTTGCGGAATCCTGGTCGCGCGATGCCGACGGCGCCTGGGTTTTCAAGCTGCGCAAGGGCTGCGTCTTCCATAACGGCGAGCCGGTCACGGCCGACGACGTGAAATGGTCGATCGAGCAGATCGCCGGCGAGAAATCGACCGCCTATATGCGCACGCAGTTCCAGCTGATCGAGCGGGTCGAGATCCCCGATCCGCAGACGGTGCGTCTCGTCACCAAGGAGCCGCAGGTCACGCTGCCGAGCTGGTTCGCCAACTACAACACCTTCATCATCTGGCGGAAATCCAGCGCGAACGAGCCGATCGGCGCAGGTCCCTTCCGCCTCGTCGGGCAGGAGCGCGGCACCTCGCTGGAGCTCGCCGCCTTCGACAAGTTCTACAAGCCGGGCATCCCCAAGGCGAAGGGCATCAAGTTCATCGTCTATGCCGACGAGAACCTGCGCAACGCGGCGCTGATCTCCGGCGATGTCGACATGATCGAATACGTGCCGTGGCAGTCGATGGCGACGGTGCAGGCCGATCCGCGCCTCAAGCTCGACACGCAGGAAGGGCCGTTCATGGACGTGCTCTTCAACGGCACCAAGCCGCCGTTCAACGATCCGCGCGTGCGCCGGGCCGTGGCCCACGCCGTGAAGCGCGAGGATATCGTCAAGGTCGCCTTCTTCGGCCGCGGCAAGCCGCTCGAAGGCGTGCCGATCGTCGAAGGCACGCCCTGGTACGACAAGGAGCTGGCGCATGGCTGGAACTACGACCCGGCCCGCTCCAAGGCGCTCCTGACGGAAGCCGGTTACGGCAACGGCTTCCAGACCACGCTGCTCGCCACCGCCCAGTTCGGAATGCACAAGGACACGGCCGAGATCGTCCAGCAATATCTCGCGGCGATCGGCATCCAGGCCGAGTTGCAGTTGCCGGACTGGTCGACGCGGGTCAGCCGCGGCACGCGCGGCCAGTACGACATGGCGATCCACGGCGTGTCCTCGGACAACAACGATCCGGACGGGCTGACCGTGGTGCTCGACACCTCGCTCTCGCCGACGCATGGGCGTTCCTTCAAGGTCGATGCGCCGCGCACCATCGCCGCGCTCGCCAGGGGGCGGACGGAATTCGACCAGGCCAAGCGCGTCGAGATCTACAAGGAGATGCAGCGCGCTGCCCTCGAGGAAGTGCCGCTGGTCGGCCTCGCCTGGCGTCAGCAGGGCTATGGCATGGACAAGAGCATCCAGGGCTTCGTCAACCTGCCCGGCGCGCTCTCGAACTCCTCCGGCAACATGCTCGAGGAGACCTATTTCGGATGAGCGCGGCCTGGCTCGGACGGCGGTTTTTCCTGACCCTGGCGATGGCCTGGGTCGTTGCGACGATCGTGTTCCTGGCGCTGCACATGGTGCCCGGGGACCCGGCCGAGCTGCTGCTCTCGACCTCCGGCGCGATGCCCGACCCGGCCACGGTGCAGGAACTGCGCGAGAAGCTCGGGCTCGACCGGCCGATCCTGGTCCAGTACGGCCAGTTCCTGGCGGGACTGGCGCGTGGCGATCTCGGCGTCTCGCTGGTCGACGACTATCCCGTCATCAAGGAGATCGGGCTCCGGCTGCCGCGCACGCTGGAGCTGATCCTGGCGGGGACGCTGATCGCGCTCGTGGTCGGCGTGCCCTCCGGCGTCTATGCCGCGGTCCATCGCGGCGGCACCTTCGACCGCGTCGCCTCCTGGATCACCGCGCTCTTGCTCGCCGTGCCGGTCTTCGTCGTCGGGACGCTGCTGATCCTCCTGCTGGCGCAGACGCTTCGTTTGATGCCGGCGGGCGGTTTCGTGCCCTTCACGCAGGACCCCGGCCAGCATCTCAAGCTCCTGGCGTTGCCTGCTGTGGCCATCGCCAAGGGACTGGCGGCGGTGCTGTTCCGGATGACGCGCGCCGCGACGCTCGATGCGCTCGCCCATGACTATGTCCGCACGGCGCGGGCCAAGGGGCTGTCGCCGCGGCGGGTTCTCGTCGTTCACGTGCTGCGCAATGCGCTGAACCCGGTCGTCACCGTGCTGTGTCTCCAGATGGGGACCTTGCTCGGCGGCACCGTGCTGGTCGAATACGTCTTCAACTGGCCGGGCCTGTCGACGCCGCTGCTGCGCGCCGTCGAAGGGCGCGACTATCCGATGGTGGTCGGCATCATCCTGACGATCTCGGTGCTGTTCCTGCTCATCAATCTTCTCGTCGAACTGCTGCATGCGGCGATCGACCCCCGGGTGCAGCACGGATGAAGCGGCGCGGCGTCAAACGGCTCCTCCTGCCCGGCAGCATCGTCGCGGCGATCCTGCTCGTCGCGATCGCGGCACCCTTGCTGCCGCTGCCTGATCCGATCCGTCAGGACGTGGCGCGGCGCCTGGCCGGGCCGATGGCCGGCTCCTGGCTCGGGCGCGACGAATTCGGCCGCGACGTGCTCTCGCGATTGGTCTGGGGCGCACGCACCAGCCTGTCCGTCGCCTTCGTCTCGGCGCTGTTCGCCGGGCTCGTCGGCATCACGCTCGGACTGATCGGCGGCTGGGCCCGCAGCTGGGGCGCTTTTCTCACGGTGCGCAGCGTCGAGATCATCATGTGCTTCCCGCCGGTGCTGCTGGCGCTCTTGGTGGTGACGCTGCTCGGGCCGGGCGCCGGGACGTTGATCCTCGTTCTCTCGGTGCTCTACCTGCCCGGCTTCGCACGCGTGACCTATGCCGAGGTGCTAGCGGTCAAGGGGCGCGACTATGTCGAGGCGACGCGGGCGCTCGGCGCCAGCCAGTCGCATCTGCTCTTCCGCACCGTGCTGCCGAATATCGCCGGGCCGCTGCTGGTGCAGTTCTCGCTCGCCGTCGCCGCTGCCGTGGTGATCGAGAGCGGCCTGTCCTTCCTGGACTGGGTGTCGTGCCGCCGGCGCCGTCCTGGGGGCTGATGATCCGTGGCGCGCGCTCGACCATGGAGCAGGCACCGCTGCTGCTGCTCTGGCCCTGCGCCGTGCTGACCCTGACCATCCTCGCCATGAACCTGCTCTGCGACGCGCTGCGCGACATTCTCGACCCGCGCACCAGCGAGCGCTGAAGACCTAGGCCTATACCAAGGAAGGACTACGCCATGGCTACCAAGACCGATCCTCTCGTCCATATGGGCACCATCTCGGGCGGGGAGGCGCGCGAGCTGCTCAAGTCCAACCCCGTCATCCTGCTGCCGATGGGCAGCCATGAGGACCAGGGCCCGCATGCGCCGATGGGCGACTACCTGCTGGCCGAGAAGATCGCCGAACTCGCCGCCTTGCAGGCGACCAAGGCCGGCACGCGCACGTTGGTCGCGCCGGTCCTGCCCTATGGCGGAGCGGACTGGTTCGGTCCGATGATCGGCGGCATCGCCATCTCGCAGGGCACGCTGACCGCGGTCATCGCAGAGATGGTCGACTCGCTGCATCGCAACGGCCTGACCCGGATCATCGTCATCAACGGCCATGGCGGCAATGTCGGGCCAATCTCCGAGGTCGCGCGCGAGCTCTATCAGCGCGAGCGCATCGTGCTGCCGAGCCTTTATCTCTGGCGTATCGCCTACGGTATGCTGCCGGGCATCGTCGGCGCCGAGAAGTCGGCCAAGGTCTCCGGCCATGGCGCCGATCCGCTGACCAGCCTCGGCCTGCACCTCTTCCCCGAGCTGATCCGCAAGGATTTCATCCCGGCTGGCAAGCCGATGAAGCGCGATCCGATCCTCGACCTGCCCTTCACGGGGCTCGGCACCGCGAGCTTCGACGGCGCCGAAGTGGGCATGCCCAACGAATATGACGAGGTCTACCATGACGGCGTCGGCAAGGGCGATCCGACGCTCTGCTCGGCCGAGACCGGTGTGAAGCTGGCCGAGAAGCTGACCGATGTCTGCGCCCGCTTCATCGCCCATTTCGCGTCCAAGATCCCGGCCTGAGCCGAGAATTCGCCAATCAGCCGCCCGAGGCGGCGCCACAGCAGGAGATTTTTCATGCTCACCCGCCGCCTCGTCATCCAATCCGGCCTCGCGACCATCGCGATGCCGGCCGTCCTCCGGGCGCAGACGCTCTCCGGGCAGATCACGCTGATGTCCTATGCGGGCATCTTCCAGGACAATTACACCAAGGCGGTGATCGAGCCGTTCCTGCAGGCGCATCCCGGCGTGAAGGTGAACTATGTGCCCGGCGGCACCTCGGCCCAGATGGTCGGATCGGTGCGGGCGCAGAAGGCCGATCCGCAGACCGATGTGGCGATCATGGACGTCACCACCTCCAGCATCGGTAATCTCGAAGGGCTGTTCGAGAAGCTCAGCCTTTCCGAGTTCCCGGTGCTGAACGAGCTCCTGCCGGCAGCGCGCGCGGCCGGCGGCGATTTCGGCCCGGCCGTGACCTTCGACCATCTCGTCATCGTGCAGGATGCGGCGCTGAAGCCGCAGATCGCCAAGCTCGCCGATCTCTGGCGGCCTGACCTCAAGGGTCAGATCGCGCTCTCGGCGCCGCCGAACATCCAGGGCCTGGCGCTGACGGCGATGACCGAGAAGATGGAAGGCGGCGACTACCGCAAGTCGATCGACGCCGCGATGAAGAAGCTGAAGGAGCTGGCGCCGAGCGTCACCACCTTCGATCCTAATCCGGACGGCTACTCGCTGATCCTGAACGGCGTGGCCAAGGTCGCGACCGGCTGGAACGCCCGCGCCCAGCTCTATTCCGACCAGACCGGCGGCAAGATCAACGCGCTGCTGCCGCCCGAGGGCTCGGTCTTCCAGATCAACACGATCAATCTCACCGCTGGCTCGAAGAACCGCGCCGCTGCCGCTGCCTTCGTCGCGCATGCGCTGTCGGCGGGCGCGCAGAAGGCCTTCACCGAGCGGATGTTCTACGCCCCGACCAATGCCAAGGCGCAGATCGAAGCCAAGGCGCTGGCGCGCACCGCGGCCTCGCCGGAGAACCTTGCGCGCATGATCCCGGTCGACTGGAACGAGGTCCTGAAGGTGCGCGACCAGTGGAACAACCGCTGGCGGCGCGAAGTGATTACGGCGGCGCGCTGAGCGGAAGACGATGAGCTATCTCGAACTCGCCGGGCTGCAGAAGCGCTACGGCAACTCGGTTGCGGTCGACGAGGTCTCACTGGCGGTGGAGCAGGGCGAATCCGTCGCGCTGCTCGGCCCCTCCGGCTGCGGCAAGACCACGACCCTGCGCATGCTCGCCGGGTTGATCGAGCCGAACCGCGGCACCATGACGCTCGACGGCAACGAGATAACCAAGCTGCCGGCCCATAAGCGCAACATGGGCTATGTCTTCCAGTCCTATGCGCTGTTCCCGCATCTCTCGGTCGGGCGCAACATCGCCTTCGGCCTGGAGGAGCGCGGCGTTTCCCGCGCCGAGATCGCCAAGCGCGTCGAGGAGGGGCTGGCGCTGGTCCGGCTCGGCGGGCTCGGCGAGCGCCGCCCGAAGGAGCTCTCGGGCGGCCAGCAGCAGCGCGTCGCATTGGCCCGTGCGCTGGTGATCCAGCCCTCGGTGCTGCTGCTCGACGAATCCCTGTCCAATCTTGACGCCAAGCTGCGCGATGCGATGCGCCACGAGATCCGCTCGATCCAGCGCTCGCTCGGCATCACCACGCTCTTCGTCACCCACGATCAGGTCGAGGCGCTGACGATGTGCGACCGGATCGCGGTGATGCATCGCGGCCGCATCGCCCAGATCGGCAGCGCCGAGGATATCTACGACCGGCCGGCGACGCGCTTCGTGGCCGAGTTCGTCGGCCGCGCCAACGTGCTGCCGCTGGCGCGCGACGGGCAGGGCCGGGCCACCGTCTGGGGGCAGGCCGTGCCGGTCGAGGCTGCTGATAATGCCGACCTGTTCGTCCGGCCGCAGCGGATGCGGATCGTACCGGTTTCCGAGCCGGCCGGTGGCGACACGGCGCGCCTGACCGGCCGCGTCCTGCGCAGCGTCTTCGTCGGCGACCATGTCGAGGTGCTGGTGGAAGGCACGGATGGGCAGCTCACGGTCGAGATGCCTTCGGGCTCGGCCGCGCAGGCCGAGGGGACCGAGGTCGCGGTCGTCTGGCCGCGCCACGAGAGCCGCGTCTTCGCGCGCGAGGCGTCATGACCGTCTCGCGCCGCCTGCCATTGCTTTTGATCCCGGCGACGCTTTTCCTGCTCGCCATCTATGTCTTGCCGTCGCTCGGGCTGTTCCGCAACGCCTTCAACGAGGTTGGGCCGACCGGGGCGATGGTCGAGGCCTGGTCGCTGGAGACCGCGCGCGCCACCTTCCATGACAGCTTCACCTTCGAACTGACGCTGAACTCGCTCTGGCTTTCGGCAGTGTCGACGCTGATCGCGCTCTGCATGGCCTATCCCGTCTCGCTCTTCCTGTTCCGCACCGATTCCCGCTTTCGCGGGCTGCTCGCGGTCGTCGCGATCATGCCGATGCTGGTCTCCGGCGTGGTGCGCGTCTTCGGCTGGCTCGCCATTCTCGGGGATCGCGGGCTGGTCAATACGACGCTGCAATCGCTTGGCCTGATCTCGACGCCGCTGAAGCTCGTCTTCAACTGGACGGGCGTCACCATCGGCCTCGCCGAGAGCATCATGCCTTATATGATCCTGGCGCTGCTCGCCGGCTTCGGCCGGCTCGACCGCACGCTGGAGGAAGCCGCGCGCTCGCTCGGCGCCTCGCCGTTCCGGACCTTCCGGAGGGTCACGCTGCCGCTCAGCCTGCCGGCGATCGCGCTCGCGGCGGGGCTCGGCTTCGTTTTGTCGATGTCGGCCTATATCACGCCCAAGCTCCTCGGCGGTGGGCGCGTCTTCGTGCTGGCGACCGAGATCTTCGAGCAGGCGACAACCAACACAAACTGGCCGGTCGCGGCGGTGCTGGCGATCTACACGCTCGTCCTGCTGCTCGCTCTGCTCGTGATCTCCAATCTGGTGGCGCGGAGGCTGCAGCGATGACCGGGGCGGGACGCGTTCTCTCCAGCTTCGCGGCGCTGGTCTATGTGCTGATCCTGGCGCCGATCGTCGTCGTCGTCATGTTGGCCTTCTCGGCTGATAATTTCATCCTGTTCCCGCCATCCGGCTATTCGCTGCGCTGGTTCAACCAGCTCGCGAGCAACGGGCCGCTGCTGACGGCGCTCTGGCTCAGCGTGCGGATCGCGGCGGTGGTGACGCTGCTTTCGCTCGCGGTCGGCGTGCCGGCTGCTCTTGCGCTGGCGAAGGGCCGCTTTGCCGGCAAGGATGCGCTGACGGGCTTCTTCTTGGCGCCGCTGCTGCTGCCGACGCTGATCACCGGCCTGGCGCTGCTGCTGTTCTTCTCGCCGTTGAAGCTGACCGCGACGCTGCCCGGGCTCGTGCTCGGCCATATGACGGTGACCGTGCCCTTCGTGATCAGGATGATGACGACGGCGCTGGCCAACCTGCCGGATGATATCGAGGCTGCCGCGGCAACGCTCGGCGCAACGCCCTGGCGGGTGGTACGGCGGGTGACGCTGCCTTTGGCGACGCCGGGCCTAATCGCCTGCGCCTGCCTGTCCTTCCTGCTCTCCTTCGACGAGACGGTGATCTCGCTCTTCATCGCCGGCCCGCGTGCCTCGACCCTGCCGGTCGAGATGGTGCGCTATGTCGAAGGGCGCACCGATCCGCTCATCGCGGCCCTGTCCGTGGTGCTCATCATCGCGACGCTCGCCGTCGTTCTCGTGGTCGAACGCCTGGTCGGCGTCGCCCGTGCCGTAGGGAAATAGGAGATAGAAATGCCCGATTATCGCATCGAAGCCATGCCCGAGCAGCTCCCGGCCGCGCTGGTCGAGAAGCTGCAGAAGGTCGAGACCGCGACCATCGGCCATTCCCAGCACTGGGGCTTCATGGATCGCGGCATCCAGCCGCTGCTGCGCGGCAAGCGTATCGCCGCGGCGGCGGTGACGCTGGCGATCCCCGGCCAGGATTCGACGTTGCTGCACCACACGCTCGGCCTGCTGCGCCCCGGCGACATCCTTGTCGTCGACCGTCTCGGCGACGACAAGCACGCTTGCTGGGGCGGCGGGGTCACCGTCGCGGCGAAGGCAGCCGGCGCTGTCGGCGGCATCGTCGACGGTCCCTGCACCGACCTCACCGAGATCGAGGATTCCGATTTCCCGATGTGGTGCCGCGGCATGTCGCCGATCACCACGCGCCTCTACAATCTCGGCGGCACGCTCAACCTGCCGATCTCCTGCGGCAATGTCCCGGTCAAGGCCGGCGACGTGATCCTCGCCGATGAATCCGGCGTACTGGTGCTGCCCCGCGCCGAGGCCGAGGCGATCGCGGATGCCGCCATCGCCCGGCAGGAGCGCGGCGAGAAGACGCAAGGCCGGGTGAAGGCGGGCGAGAAGCTCGGCGACATCTCCGGCGCGACCAAGATGGTGCTCGACGCCATCGCCGCAGCGAAGGGCTGACGAGGCCGGCCATGAACGCTCCCGTCTCCGTCCCGCGCGTCGCCGATTTCACCTGCGAGAAGAAGCCGGCGACCGGCTCGCGCGGCATGATCGTCACCAACCATCCGCTCGCCTCGGCGGCCGGCGCGCAGATCCTGCTCGCCGGCGGCAATGCCATCGACGCGGCTGTCGCCTCGCTCTTCGCGCTGACGGTGGCCGAGCCGATGATGGTCGGTATTCTCGGCGGGGGTCTGAGCCATATCCGGCTCGCCGACGGGCGCCATGTCGTGATCGATAATCTCTCGACCGCGCCGGGCAAGGCGACGGCCGGCATGTACGAGTGTCTGTCCGACGAGATCGGCAAGCAGCGCGACACGCGTGACCGCGAGAACGTGGTCGGGGCCAAGGCGGTCGCGGTTCCCGGCGCTCTGAAAGGCTG
This sequence comes from Beijerinckiaceae bacterium, assembly GCA_965283735.1. Classification (GTDB taxonomy): domain Bacteria; phylum Pseudomonadota; class Alphaproteobacteria; order Rhizobiales; family Beijerinckiaceae; genus Allobosea. Next base: position 111,996 of record CBDIPN010000001.1, read on the forward strand.
GTGCGAGGCGCTCGCCCGCTTCGGTACGCTGACGCTGGCCGATGTCCTCCAGCCCGCGATCGGGCTGGCCGAGCGCGGCTTCGTCGTCACGCCCTATCTCTCGAACTGCATCACCGACAATGCGGCCGATCTCGCCCGTGATCCCGGCCTTGCGGCGATGCTGCTGCCGGGCGGAAAGCCGCTCCAGCCGGGCATGCGGCTCGTCCAGTCCGACTATGCCGCGAGCCTGAAGCTGATCGCAACCGAGGGGCCAGACGCGCTCTATGGCGGCAAGCTCGGGCGGGCGCTGACCGACTACATGGCCGCCCATGGCGGGCTGATCGATCAGGCCGATCTCGCTAACTACAAGATCGAATTGCGCGAGCCGATCCGGGGCTCCTATCGCGGCTACGAGATCATCGGCCCGCCGCCGCCCTCGTCCTCGGGCGTGCATATCGCGCAGATGCTCAACATCCTCGAAGGCTACGATATCGGCTCGCTCGGCTTCGGCTCGACGGACGCCGTGCATCTGCTGGCCGAGGCCCTGAAGATCGCCTTCGCCGACCGCGCCGTGGCGACCGCCGATCCGGCCTTCGTCAAGGTTCCCGTCGCGAGGCTGATCGACAAGGCCTATGCCGACGAGCGCCGCGCCATGGTCGAGATGGGGCAGGCGAAGAGCTGGACGGCCGGGCTCTCCGGCGGCGAATCCGCCGATACCACCCATGTCACCGTCGCGGATGCCATGGGCAATGTCGTCAGCGCGACGCAGACGATCAACGGCTTGTTCGGCGCCTGCGTGCAGATCCCCGGCACCGGCATGATCGCCAATAACTACATGTATAATTTCGATCCGCATCCCGGCCGGGCGCTCTCGATCGCGCCGGGCAAGCGGGTCTTCACCTCCATGGCGCCGATGATGGCGGTGAAGGACGGCCGGCTCGCCTTCGCGCTCGGCCTGCCCGGCGCCTTGCGCATCTTCCCCTCGGCCCTGCAGGCGATCGTCAACCTGATCGACCACCGCATGAGTTTGCAGGAAGCCGTCGAGGCGCCGCGCGTCTGGACCGAGGGTGGCGTGCTCGAGCTCGAGGAGGCCATTCCGGAAGCCGTGGCGCAGGCGCTGATCGCTCGTGGCCACAAGGTGGTGCGCTCGCCGCGCGTCGCTGGCGGCATGAACGCCATCGCCTTCAACTCGGACGGCACCCTGACCGGCGCCGCCTGCTGGCGCGCCGACGGCACGCCTGTCGCCATCTCCGGCGGGCTCGCCCGCGCCGGTGCCCGCTTCACCATCTGACCCGATCTTCTGACTGGACCATCCCATGCCCGAGACCATCTGCCTCCTCGACATGACCACGCCCGAGCGGGCCGACCGCCTGCGCGCGTTCCTTCCCGATGGCTTCGTGCTGACCCATGGCACCGCCCGTGGCGACGAGCACATGAAGCAGATCATCGCCGAGGCCGATTATGCGATCTCCGGCCAGGTCGGCGTCTCCGGCGACGTCCTGCGCGCCGCCAAGAAGCTGAAGCTCCTGCATAAATGGGGCGTGGGCTACGACAATATCGATATCGAGACGGCGAAGGAGCTCGGCATCAAGGTGGCGCGCACGACCGGCTCCAATGCGGTCGCCGTCTCCGAATTCGCACTCGGCCTGACGATCTCGACGCTCCGCCTGATCGCCTATGGCAATGCCGAACTGAAGAAGGGCAACTGGCGCACCGGCCAGTTGCCGTCCGACACCTACACGCTCTCCGGCAAGACAGTCGGCATCGTCGGCCTCGGCGCGATCGGCAAGAATTTTGCCAAGCTGCTGAAGGGCTTCGGCTGCACCATCCTCTACAGCAAGCGCACCCCGCTCGATGCTGCCGAGGAGGCAGCGCTCGGCGTGAAGCATGCCTCGATCGACGAGATCCTGACCCAGGCCGACGTCGTCTCGCTGCATTGCCCGCTGACGCCGGAAACCAAGGATCTGATCGACCTCGCGGCGCTCAGGAAGATGAAGAAGACGGCGGTGCTGATCAATTGCGCGCGTGGCGGCGTCGTCAACGAGGCGGACCTCGTCACGGCTCTGCGGGCGAAGGAGATCGCGGGCGCGGCGATGGATGTCTACGAGATCGAGCCGCTGCCGGCCGACAGCCAGCTCCTCACCCTCGACAATCTCGTGACCACGCCGCATCTCGCCGCCATGGCCTCCGACAATTTCGCGCCGGTGGTGAAGCGCATGTTCGCGAACATGCAGCACGTTTCGCGCGGCGAGCCGGTGCCGCCGCTCGATCTGGTGGTGTGAGGTTCACGCGTCGTCATTTTACAAGGAAACACGCCGTCATCCCGGGCTGGACCCGGGATCCATGCCGGAGCGCTGCCGCTCAAGGTTCAGGCATGGATCCCGGCTCTACGCTTCGCTCCGGCCGGGATGACCCGCGTTTCCAGGTGCGGCAGATTCAGTGCAGCCCGCCGACGCCGATATAGCGTTCGAGCACGTCGGCATCGGCGCGCAGCGCATCCGGCTTGCCTGACCAGACGATCCGGCCGCGTTCGAGGATGATGACGTCATCTGCGAAGGCGAGGGCGCTTTCCAATCGCTGCTCGACGAAGAGGATGGTCATCGCGCCGCTCGCGGCAAGGCGGCCGAACGCCTCCATCAGCATGTCGCAGATCACCGGCGCGAGGCCTTCCAGTGGCTCGTCGAGCAGCAGCACGGAGGGCTGGCCGAGGATGGTGCGCGCCGTCGCCAGCATCTGCTGCTCGCCGCCGGAGAGCTGGGAGCCGAGATTGCGGCGGCGCTCGCCGAGCCGGGGAAAGAGCGCATAGGCTTCCTCGATCGCACTGCGCGGGCGGCCTTTCAGCCCCGCGAAGAGGTTCTCTTCGACCGTCAGGCCCTTGAAGATCTCGCGGGTTTGCGGGACGAGGCCGATGCCGCCATGGGCGAGAGCCGCCGTGCCGAGCGCGGTGACGTCCTGCCCGCCAAGACTGATGCTGCCGGCATAGCGGCGGGTCAGCCCCATCAGGCTCGCCATCAGCGTGGTCTTGCCCATGCCGTTGCGGCCGAGGATGGAGAGGCGCCCGCCCGCCGGTACGGAGAACGAGACGTCCTCCAATACATGGGTCTGGCCGTAGCCGGCGCTCAGATTGCGGACGTCGAGCTCAGCTGCCGGCATGGGCATAGCTCCCGAGATAGGCTTCGCGGACCTTTGGATCCCTGGCGACCTCTGCCGGCAGGCCCTGGAAGATGAGTTCGCCCGCCGCGAGCACGACGACCCGCTTGGCGAAGCGGAAGACAAGGTCCATGTCGTGCTCGATCATCAGTACCGCCAGCGATGCCGGCAGGCGGGCCAAGGCTTCCTCGATGCGCGGCGTATCGCTGGAGGGCACGCCGGCGGCGGGCTCGTCGAGCAGGAGCACCTTGGGGCGTTGCGCCAATGCGATCGCGATCTCCAGCAGGCGCTGCTGGCCATAGGCGATTGCTCCGACCTTGCGACGGGCGACTTCGGTGAGGCCGAGCGTGGCGAGGATTTCGGCCGCTTCGTCCGTCGCTGCGGAATCGCCGTGGAAGCGGGCAAAGATGCGCGTCGCCCGGCCGAGGCGCTGCAAGATGGTCATCACGACATGCTCTTCCGGTGTCATGTCCGGGAAGAGGCGCGTGACCTGGAAGGTGCGGACGAGGCCGCGCCTGACGCGCTTCACGGCACCCAGGCTCGTAATGTCCTCGCCCGCGAGATGGACGCTGCCGGCGCTTGGCGGGATGCGGCCGGTGACGAGATTGACGAAGGTGGTCTTGCCGGCGCCGTTCGGGCCGATCAGGGCGAGGCGCTCACCTTCGTTCATCGCGAGCGAGATGTCGCGGCTGACCTTGAGCCCGCCGAATTCCTTGGAAAGGTGGGAGACTTCGAAGACCGCACTCATCGGCCGGCCCCCCAGCGGTCACGCGTCAGCAGGCGGGCGAGTTCGTCCAATGTGCCTGAAAGTCCGCGCGGGGCGAAGAGCACGATGGCGATCAGCACGGCGCCGACCAGCGTCATCCAGTGGAACGGGTTGATCGCGGCGACGATGTGCTCGAGCGCCATGAAGATCACGGTGCCGATCAGCGCGCCATAGAGGTGGCCGATGCCGCCGAGCACCAGCATGACCAGCGCATTGGCCGATATCTCGAAGCTCACGCTGTCGAGCCCGACGACCTGGGTCGCGATGGCCGCGAGCGCCCCGCCCATGCCGGCTACAGTGCCGGAGATGACGAACATCTTGAGCAGGACCGGGAAGGCGTAGATGCCGAGCGCGCTGATCCGCAGCGGGTCCTCCTTCAGGCCGCGGCAGACCATGCCGAAGGGCGAGCGCGTGACGAAGCGCAGCACGGCGAAGACGATGAGGAGCAGGCCGAGGCCGAAGAGATAGGCGCTGCGACCCCAGAGATCGAACTCGAAGAGGCCGAAGAGCGGAGCCGGGCTCATGCCGGAGAGGCCATCGCTGCCGCCGGTGATCGAGGACGCCTTGTTGGCGGCCTCGTGCAGGAGCTGGACGATGGCGATCGAGAGTACGAGCTGCGGCAGGCCATGGGCGCGCAGCATGATCGCGCCCATCAGGAGCCCCGTGGTCGCGCCGGCTGCCGCACCGATCAGGATCAGCAGGACGGGGTCGGTGACGCCGTTGATGCAGGCGATGCCGGCAGCATAGGCGCCCGCGCCATAGAGCGCCCCCTGGCCGAGCGAGGCGACGCCGCAATAGCCGACGATCAGGTCGAGCGAGAGCACGAGCAGCGCGACCGAGACCACGCGGGTCAGGAAGGCGAGATTGTCGGGAAAGAGCCAGTAGCCGGCGAGGCCAACCAGCGCGATCAGGGCGAGGCCGAGGAGATCGCGGCTGAGCGTGCGGCTGGTTGATGGGGGCGCGGGCACGGTCGTTACGCTTGCCATGCTACTGCGCCCGTCCCATCAGGCCGCGCGGGAAGGCGCAGACCACCAGGATTACCGCGAGATAGAAGAAGAAATTGCCGAAATCCGGTACGAGGTAGCGCGCGGTGACGTCGATGGCGCCGAGCAGCAGGCAGGCGGCGAGCGCACCGGGAATCGAGCCCGCGCCGCCGACCGAGACGACGACGAGGAAGGTCACCATGTAACGCAGCGCGTAATAGGGCTCGATCGGCAGGAATTCGGCGCCGACCACGCCGCCGAAGGCCGCAAGCCCGATCGCCAGCGCGAAGCTCGCAGCATAGATGATCTCGGTGCGGATGCCGAGCGTGCGCGCCATCGGCGCATTCTCGACCGCCGCGCGCAGATGGATGCCGAAGCCTGTGCGTTCGATCAGGAACCATAGCCCCCCGGCGACGACGAGGCCGCTCGCAATGACGAAGAGCCGGTGGCCGGCAATGCTGCGGAAGCCGAGATCGACCGAGCGGGCGAGCTCTGCCGGCAGGGGAATGGTCTTGAGCGTCGGGCCGAAGAAATAGTTGGTGATGCCGATGACGCAGAAGGTGATGCCGATCGTCATCAGCACCTGCGAGAGTTCGCTGCGGTCGTAGATGCGGCGGTAGAGCAGGCGCTCCAACGGCACGGCGATGATCACCGTGCCGATCATCGCGAGAACGATGCCGAAGCCATAGCCGAGGCCGAGATCACGCGCCGCATAGGAGGCGATATAGCCGCCGATCATGGCGAAGGCGCCATGGGCGAGGTTCACCACCCGCATCAGGCCCATGGTCAGCGACAGGCCGATGCAGATGATGAACAACGCCATGCCATAGGCCAGCGCGTCCATGGCGATGCTCAGCGCGGTCTGCATGCTGCGGGCCTCGTCGAACGGGAGCGGAGGGCGGGAGCTTGCGTGCTCCCGCCGCGTTTCAGGCTTGGGGCCGTTACTTCGTCAGGCCGGAATCCTTCTGCTCCGGCACGCTGGCGATCTCCTTGTTGATCCAGCGGCCCTGCGCATCCTTGGCTACTTCGCGCAGATAGATCGTCTGCGTGATGTGGCGGGTCTCAGGATCGATCTTGACCGGGCCACGCGGGCTTTCCCAGCCGAGACCCTTCACCGCCTCGACCGCCTTTTCGGCGTCCTGCTTGCCGGCGGTGGCCGCGATCATCTTGGAGATCACGAACATCCCGTCATAGGCGCCGACAGCCGGGAAGGAGACGAGGTCGGGCGCGCCGATCGCCTTCTCGGCGGCGGCGACGAAGCGCTTGTTGATCTCGGAATCATGCGAGACCGCGTAGTGGAACGAGGTGATCAGGCCGGCGGCGGCCTCGCCCAAAGCCGGCAGGTCCGATTCCTGGGTCAGGTCCCCCGGCGCGAAGAGCTTGACGCCCGCCTTCTTCAGGCCGGTATCGCTGAAGGCCTTGACGAAGCCGAGCGTCGGCGGGCCGGACGGCAGGAAGGCGAAGACGCCCTCGGCCCCGGCATCGCGGATGCGCTGCATGATCGGGCTGAACTCGGTGGTGTTCAAGGGGATGCGAATCGCTTCCTTGACCTCGCCGCCGGCCGCCTCGATCGCCTTCTTGAAGGCACCCTCGGCATCGACGCCCGGGCCGTAATCGCTGACGATCGAGACGAATTTCTTGACGCCGCGCTCCACCGCCGCCTTGCCGAGCGGCGTCGTGGTCTGGGACAGGGTGAAGGAGGTGCGCACCACCAGCGGCGACGAATTCATGATCGCCGAGGTCGCGGCGTTGAAGATCACCAGCGGGACATTGCCCTGCTTCAGCAGCGGGGTGATCGCCATCGCGTCCGGCGTGAAATATACGCCGCCGAGATACTGCACCTTGTCGCGCACGATCAGCTCTTGCGCCAGCGCGCGGGCCTGCTGCGGATTGGCCGTCGGCAGGTCGCGATAGACCAGCTCGATATCGTGGCCGGCGACGCTCTTGCCGTTCTGCGCCAGCCAGGCCTCGGCACCTGCCTGGAAATTCTTGCCCTGCAGGGCGAAGGGACCGGAGAACGGCCCGATGATGCCGACCTTGATCGTGTCCGCCATGGCGGAGGCACCAAGTGTGAGCGCTCCGGCGAGGGCCAGCGCGCCGGCCGGCAGCAACCTGTTCAGGAAACCCTTGGTCATTCCATCTCCTCCCGATCCTGCCTGCGATCCCGCAAATGGCTTGCGTGGGCCGAAGCTCTAGCTGCTCGGGCCGGTCGCCGCCATGGCGCCGTGCCTCTTGTTGTCACCAACGCAATTTTCTGCCGCGAGGGCAATGCCCTCAATAAGGCAGGCCGACATAGTTCTCGGCGACGGCGGTGGCCGCCGCGCGTGAATGGACGAGATAATTGAATTCCGCCTGCTGGATGCGCTGGTCGAAGCCGTCCCGTTCCGGGAAACGATGCAGCAGGTTGGTCATCCACCAGGAGAAGCGCTCAGCCTTCCAGACGCGGGCGAGCGCACGGGCGGAATAGCCGTCGAGCCCGGCATTCGAGCCGTCGCGATAGTGCTCGCGGAAGGCATCGAAGAGATAGCGGATGTCGCTGGCTGCGAGATTGAGTCCCTTGGCGCCGGTCGGCGGCACAATATGGGCGGCGTCTCCGGCGAGGAAAAGCCGGCCGAAGCGCATCGGCTCGGCGACGAAAGAGCGCAGCGGCGCGATGCTCTTCTCCAGCGAAGGCCCGGTCTGCACGGCATCGGCGATCTCGGCCGGCAGGCGGCGGCGCAACTCGTCGAAGAACGCGTCGTCGGACCAGCTCCCGGCCTTCTCCTCCAGCGGGACCTGGACATAATAGCGGCTGCGCTCGGCCGAGCGCATCGAGCAGAGCGCGAAACCGCGCTCGTGATTGGCATAGACCAGCTCATGTGCGGCCGGCGGCTTATCGACCAGCAGGCCGAGCCAGCCGAAGGGATAGACGCGCTCGAAGGTCTGCAACGATTTCGCCGGGACGGAGGCGCGCGAGACACCGTGATAGCCGTCGCAGCCGGCGATGAAATCGCAATGCAGCTCCTGCTCCTGCCCGTTCGCCCGAAAGGTCACGCGCGGCGTGGCACCGTCGAAATCGTGAAGCGCGACGTTCTCGGCCTCGTAGATCGTGGGGCGGTCGAGCGCATGGCGGGCCGCGATCAGGTCGCGCGTCACTTCGGTCTGGCCGTAGACGGTGACCGTCTTGCCGCCGCTGAGCTCTTTCAAATCGAGGCGATGAAGCGCGCCGCCGAAGGCAAGCGAGAAGCCGTCATGAACCAGGCCCTCTTGATCCAGCCGCTCGCCGACGCCGGCCTCGTGCAGGAGATCGACCATGCCCTGTTCGAGCACGCCGGCACGGATGCGCGACAGCACATAGTCGGCGCTGCGCCGTTCGAGGATGACGTTGTCGATGCCGGCGCGCGACAGGAGCTGCCCGAGCAGCAATCCCGCGGGCCCCGCACCGATGATGGCGACCTGCGTCCGCATTGTTCTTCTTTGCCTCCCGCGAAGCAACGGTTTGCACCGTTCGATCCGCAGGCCGATGCTAACGCTTTCACTGGCGTTGACGGAATGGAGGATTCGCGCATTGTCTTGGATAAATCGATCGTGAGCGCGACATGCCCGGCAGAAGCGTCCCCGCCTATTGGCTCTATGGCGAGCGCCTGACGGAGCGCTTCCCGGACGCGCTGCATATCGAGCCGATCGTAGCGCGCAGCTCCCTGCACGGCTGGACGATCCAGCCGCATATGCATCACGATCTCTTCCAGTTCTTCCTGGTGACTGCCGGGGGAGGGCGCACGCGCGTGGATGGGCGCGAGCATGCCCTGTCGCCCGGTTCGGTGCTGCTGCTGCCGCCCTCGACCATCCATGAATTCGCCTTCCTCGATGATACCGACGGCTTCGTCGCCAGCGCGGCAGCGACCTCGCTGAAGCGTCTATTCGGCACCGAACCGGAGGCGCGGGCGCTGCTCGGCAGCGCGGCGGTACTGCATGTGCCGGTTGGCGGGGCGCAGTATGCCGGGCTCGATGCCACGCTCAGGCTGGCGATGAGCGAGTTCGCCGCCAATCGGCCGGTGCGGGAATTCTCGCTCGGCGCCTATGCCGACCTGATCGCGGGCTGGTTCGTCCGAGCCATGCGGGGAGCGCGGGCGGTCGCGGAGCCGGTGCGGGATGCACGGGCCGACCTCGTCCGCCGCTTCGTCGAGCAGGTCGAGACGCGCTTCCAGCATCATGATGCGCTGACGGATTATGCGCACATGCTCGGCACCTCTGTGCCGCATCTCTCACGTTCCTGCCGGGAACTGCTGGGCCGCTCCGCCGCGCGGGTGATCCAGGACCGATTGATGATCGAGGCGCGGCGCGATCTCGTCTACACGTCGATGTCAATCTCGCGGATATCGTTCCGGCTGGGCTTTGCCGATCCCGCTTATTTCTCGCGGTTCTTCGCCAAGCGGGCGGGCGTGTCGCCCTCGGATTACCGGGCGAAGGCCTGAGGTCGCTTATCCGGCCGCCTCGATGTCCTTCATCACGGCGGCGGCTTCAGCGAAGGCGGTGTTGCCGGCGGGGACGCCGGCATAGATCGCCGTCTGCATCAGCACTTCCTTGAGGTCGTCGCGGGTGAATCCGCCACGCGTCAGCCCGGCGCGGACATGCAGCCGGAATTCCTCCCAGCGGCCGAGGCTCGCGGTGATCGCCAGCACGAGCAGGCGGCGCGTGCGGTCGTCGAGGCCGGGCCGGCTCCAGATCTCCTGCCAGGCGATGCGGGTGATCATCGCCTGGAATTCGGCATTGAAGGGTGTGCGGTTGGCGAGCGAGCGGTCGACCCAGGCATCGCCGAGCACGCGGCGGCGGTTCTTGAGGCCTGCCTCGAACAGGGCCTCCGCCGCATCCTGAGTATCCGGGCCGGGGGAGAGGAAGGCGCGCAAGGCGCCGGCCAGCGCCGCGGGGGCTTCAAGCGGAGCGAGATGGCCGCAATCGAGCCGTTCCAGCGCGGCGCCGGGGATGGCCGCGACAAGGTTCTCGCCATGGCCGGCGAAGGGGGTGGAGACGTCGCTTTCACCGACGACAACCAGCGTCGGGCATGTGAGGGCGGGGATGCGGCCGATCAGATCCATGTCCCGGATTGCGGCGCCCGCTCCTGCATAGCCTTCGCGGGCCATGGCAATGAGGTTGCGCCGGACACTCTCGGCCACTGCCGGCTGCCCCGCCGTGAAGGCCGGCGACAGGAAACGCTGCATGGCAAGATCGGCGATCACGGCGGTGCCGCCAGTGCGAACCTTGCCGATCCTGTCCTGCCAGGCTGCCTTGTCCATGGTGGCGGAGGTGCAGATCAGCGCCAGCGCCGAGACACGCGCTGGCCGGGCCAGAGCCAGCTCCATCGCGATCATGCCGCCGAGCGAGACGCCGGCCACAGCCGCCTGCGCGATGCCGGCCGCGTCCATGACGGCGGCGACATCATCCGCCAGCATGGCGAGCGTGTAATCGCCGCCGGGGGCATCGGAGGCTCCGTGGCCACGTGTGTCGAGACGCAGCACGCGGAAGGCTCCGAGCAGGGCAGGCATGGCCGCGTCCCACAAGCCGAGATCGGTGCCGATCGAGTTGAGCAGGACGAGCGCGGGCTTGTCGTCGGTGCCTTCCAGCTTCCAGTAGATGCGGGCGCCGTTGCTCGTCGCGAAGGGCATCGTGCGTTCCTCAGTCGTGCTGGGCGAGCAGCGCGGTGACCAGGCCTGCGCTTTCGCCGATATCGTCGCCGAGCCTGGCCGCGGTGAGATTGCGGGCGATGGCGGCCTCGTCGATCTCCAGCCCCTCGGCGACCGTGGCCATGGCCTCAGTCGCGCCGGCCGCAAGCAGGAAAAGCTCGGCGAGCGCCGGGCCTTCCGCCTGCCAGCCACCGAGACCGCGTTCCTGCTCGGCGGGGAGACCAGCGAGGATGCCGGCGACGAGGCCGGGCGCGCGCAGTGCCGCCGAGAGGGCGACCTGGCAGCCGGTCGGATTGCGCTTATGGGCCATGGCGGAAGAGCCGCCGCGGCCGGGGATGGCGGGCTCGCGGGCCTCGGCGATGCCGCTCTGTGCGAGAAGCGAGACGTCGCGCGCCATCTTGCCGAGCGCGCCGATTGCGATCGCGATCGCCGTCGCGATGCCGGCGATGCCGCCGCGGCGCGCATGCCAGGGCGGTGCGTCGGGAAGACCTAGCGCGGCGGCAAGACGGGCGGAGACGGCTGCCGCCTTGTCGTCGAGACTGGCGCGAGAACCGGCTGCGCCGCCGAATTGCAGGGCGGCACCCGCCTCGACCTCGCGGCGCAGGCGGGTTGCGGCTTCCGCGATGCCGGCCTGCCAATGCGCGATGCGCAGGCCGAAGCCGATCGGCAGCGCATCCTGCAACAGCGTGCGGCCGATGGCCGGAGTTGCGGCATGGCGCCGGGCGAGGACGGCAAGCGCCGTCGTGATGCGGGTCAAGTCTGCGTCGAGCAGGCCGCTCGCGGCGCGGATCTGGCAAGCCAGGACGGTGTCGGCGACATCCTGGCTGGTGGCGCCTTTGTGCAGGGCTTTTGCGGCGTCACCGCTCAGGGCGGCACGCAGACGCGCCACCAGCGGGATCGCCAGTGTGCCGGCGAGCGCCGCTTCCTCCGCCAGTTCGGCGGGGTCGATCGTGATCGAAGCGCAGAGTGCGGCGATCGCTTCGGCCGCCTCGGCGCCGATCAGGCCCTCGGCTGCCTCGGCGCGCGCGAGTTCGGCCTCGAAGGCGAGGGCATGACGCAACGTGGCCGCGTCCGAGAACGCGGCCAGCATCGCGTGAGTCGTCGCGGGCCGCGTGCGTAGAAGCCCGCTCACGCGGCCTTTGCGAGGCTTGGCGCGACGGCGAAGGCGGCCTGCGTCTTGGCCTTGACCTCGTCGAGGCTGACGCCGGGGGCGAGCTCGACCAGGGTGAGCCCGCCGCCATTGGCCTTGTCGCAGGTCATCACGCAGAGATCGGTGATGATCATGTCGACCACGCCCGCGCCCGTCAGCGGCAGCGAGCAGCGCTCCAGCACCTTGGATTCGCCGGCCTTGTTGGCGTGGTCCATCACGACGATGACCCGCTTGACGCCGGCGACGAGGTCCATCGCGCCGCCCATGCCCTTCACCATCTTGCCGGGGATGGTCCAGTTGGCGATGTCGCCATTTTCAGCCACTTCCATGGCGCCGAGAATGGTCAGGTCGATATGGCCGCCGCGGATCATCGCGAAGCTATCGGCCGAGGAGAAGAAGCTCGAGCTCGGCAGGATCGTGATCGTCTGCTTGCCGGCATTGATCAGGTCGGGATCGGCCTCGCCCTCGTAGGGGAAGGGACCGATGCCGAGCAGGCCGTTTTCGGATTGCAGCGTCACGTCCACGCCTTCGGGGATGTAGTTCGCCACCAGCGTCGGAATACCGATGCCGAGATTGACGTAGAAGCCGTCCCTGAGCTCCTTGGCCGCGCGCGCGGCGACCTCTTCGCGGGTCCAGGCCATCAGGCTGCCTCCCTCTTGCGCTCGGTCAGCTTCTCGATGCGCTTCTCGTTGATCGTGCTCTTGATGACGCGGTCGACATAGATGCCGGGGGTGTGGATCGCCTCGGGGTCGAGCGAGCCGACCGGGACGATCTCCTCAACCTCGGCCACGGTCACCTTGCCGGCGGTCGCCATGTTCGGATTGAAGTTCCGCGCGGTCTTCCGATAGACGAGATTGCCGGCGGTATCGGCCTTCCAGGCCTTGACGATGGCGACATCGGCGCGCAGCCAGGTCTCGCGGACATAGAGCTGGCCCTCGAATTCCTCGACCGGCTTGCCCTCGGCGACGACGGTGCCGACGCCGGTCTTGGTGTAGAAGGCCGGAATGCCGGCGCCGCCGGCGCGGATGCGCTCGGCCAGCGTGCCCTGCGGGTTCAGCTCAAGTTCCAGCTCGCCAGCCAGGTATTGCTGCTCGAACAATTTGTTCTCGCCGACATAGGACGCGATCATCTTCTTGATCTGGCGGCTCTGCAGCAGCATCCACAGGCCGAAGCCATCGGCGCCGGCATTGTTCGAGATCACGGTGATGTTCTTCACGCCGGAATCGCGGATCTGCGGGATCAGGCTCTCCGGGTTGCCCGACAGGCCGAAGCCGCCCGACATGATCGTCATTCCGTCGAAGAGCAGCCCTTCCAGCGCAGCCGCCGGGCCGTCATAGATCTTACCTGTCATCGTTCCTCCCAAGGCGCGGCCTGCTGCCGCGACATGCATTCGCGCCGAGACGGGCGGGCCGCCCCGGGGGTTCCGGCGCGATCAGAATACGAACGCGGGAGAATGTCCATCGTCACGACGCAAGCGCGGCATGGCCTTTTCGCAATCGCGATGTATCCCGCTCAGCGAGCGTTTCAGGCGATCGCCATTTGCTCATTGCCCGAGACCGGAAAGACCCGGTCATAGGCCAGATTAAAGAGGAAGGCGTAGACCACGTAGAAAACCACGATCGCGAGGTCCATTACGAAAGTCTGCCACAGACCCATGCCGAGATACCAGGCCATCGGCGGCAGCAGCAGGACCAGCAACCCGCCTTCGAACAGCAGCGCGTGCAGCACGCGCAGCCCCAGGCTCTTGCGGGTGTGGCCGGCGAAGCGGAGCATCGCGTGGTCGAAGCCGAGATTGAAGACGAAGTTCCAGAGCGTTGCGACGGTGGCCGAGCCGACGCCGATCACCCCCATATGGGTCGCCGGCAGGTTGAAGAGCATGGCGCCGCCGGGGATCACCAGCGCCAGCCCGATCACCTCGAACATCACCGTATGGCGAATCCGGTCGGGGAAGGAGCGCATGGACATTCGAAACACCTGTCGTCTGATCTTGTTGACGCGCTGCCTTCTATCGCCAAAACTGGATGATTCAAGTTAGGTCACATCTGGATACAAGATAGATGAATCTCTCCTTCGAGCAGCTCGAAGCCTTCGTCGCAGCTGCCGAACAGGGCTCCTTCTCGGCGGCGGGGCGGGCATTGCGCAAGGCGCAGTCGGCGATCAGCACACAGGTCGCCAACCTTGAGGAGGACCTCGGCGTCGCGCTGTTCAGCCGGGCCGGGCGCAATCCGGTGCTGACCGTGGCGGGCGAGCGCCTGCTTCGCGAGGCGAAGGTGATCCTGGACCGTCGCGCGCATCTGATCGGCGTCGCCAGCAGCTTCGAGAGTCATGTCGAGACGCGGTTCGTCGTCGCCATCGACGAACTCTATCCCGAGCATCTGCTCGGCACGCTCTTCGCCGATTTCGCGCGGCATTTTCCGCATGTCGAGCTGGAGCTGTTGTTCCCGCTGATGGAGGATGTCAGCCAGCTCGTGCTCGCTGGGCAGGCCGATATCGGGGTGATGTGGCGCCAGGAGGCGCTGCCGCCGGAACTTGGCTTTCAGACGGTCGGCTGGGTGCCGATCAAGCTCGTCTGCGGCAAGGGCCATCCGCTGGCCGGCACCCGCGTCGACTGGGAGGAGCTGAAGCGCCATCGCCAGATCCTCGTCGCGGCGCGCGGCGATGGGCCGGAGAAGCAGCGCCTGCGCGTTGCCGCCGAGGTGTGGTGGGTCGAGAGCCACTGGGTGATCCTGCAACTGGTCAAACAGGGCATCGGCTGGGCCTTCGTCTCCAGCTACGTCATCGCGAATTCGCCGGTGACGGCCGATCTGGTGACGCCCGATCTCCAGTTCGACGATTTCGACCTGCCGGTGGCGCTGGAAATGGTCTGGCACAAGCAGCGCCCCTGCGGGCCGGCGGCACGCTGGCTGCGCGAGCGCTTCGCATCGGCACGCATCGGGGCGGCGTGAGCCTCCGGCGACCTATTGGTGGAAGGTCCAGAGCAGGCTTTCGCTGAGCTCCTTGAGCGCCTCGACCGCATCCGGCCGCTCGCGTGCGACGGCGGCGATGAGCGCATCCGCGAGGGCGAAGACCGCGGTCGGCGAGTTTGGCAGCAGGCGGCTGCGGGCCGGAGCAAAGAGGGTGACGTCGGCGGCGGGGGCGAGCGGCGAGGTCGGGCTGTCGGTCAGGGCGAGCAGCGAAGCGCCGCGCTTCTTAGCGAAGGTCGCGAGGTCCAGCGTGGCGCGGGAATAGCGCGGTACCGAGATCGCGACGACGAGATCGTCGGGCCTCGCCGACATCATGTGCCGGATGGCACGTTCCGGGCCGGTGCGCGATGACGCGAAGATCACATCGGCATCGAGATAGAGCGCGAGCCCGTCCTCCAGGAAGGAGGCGACATGGTGGCTGGCGCCGGAGGCGGCGATGAAGACGCGCGGCGCCTTCAGCAGCAATTCGACGGCCTTCGTCACGGAAGCCTCGTCGAGCCCGTCGCGAGCCTCCTGGAGATTGGCGTTCTGGTCGGCGAGGGCGGCGGTGAAGGTCGCGAAGGTCGAGCCGGCGGCGGAGCGGGCGCCGGCGAAGCTGTCGACCGGGTCATGGGCAAATTTCAGGGCGGCGGAAAGCCCGCTGCGGAACTCGCTGTAGTTGGCGTAGCCGAGCGCCCTGACAAAGCGCGTGACCGTCGCGTTGGAGGTGCCGCTGCCCTCGGCCAGCCCCTCGATCGTCATGGTCGCGACGTCGAGCGGGTGCTGCAGCACGAAGTCGGCGGCGCGGCGATGGCCGTTGCTGAGCGAGGGGTAGATCTGGGCGATCCGGTTCGAAAGATCCGTCGTCGGCTTCAGGCCCTGTGACATGCGCGGCTACCCGATTGACGTTCGAAAATTTTCATGTTTGCTACTAGACGAAAATAAAGCTGTCAAAAGCGGTTCTCAACCGGGAGCGGACCTGATCATGCGTAAACCCATTTTCCTCGCGGCTTTTGCGGCCGCCTGCCTTGCCGGCACGGCCGTCTCGGCGCAGACGCTGCGCATTGCGCTGTCCTCGGAGCCGACGGCGGTCGATCCGCATTACCATGAGCTGACGCCGAACAATGCGCTGGCGCAGCACATCTTCGATTCGCTGGTCAAGCAAGACGAGAAGCAGCAGCTGCATCCCAATCTTGCTTCCTCCTGGGAGAACGACGGCAAGAACCGCTGGACCTTCAAGCTGCGCCAGGACGTCAAGTTTACCAACGGCAAGCCCTTCGTCGCCGAGGACGTGGTCTTCACCTTCTGCCGCACGCTGAAGAACGAGACCAAGGTCTCGGATTCCTTCGCCGACGTGACCGGCAATTTCGCGTCGGTCGAGATGCCGGATGCCCATACACTGGTGATCAATACGAAGGAGCCCGAGCCGCTGCTGCCGAACCTGCTTTCGGGTCTCAGCATCCTCTCGGCCTCGATCGTCGAACATGGCCCGATCACCTATGACATCGCCAAGAACTGCGGCGTCACCGGCCCCTGGCCGACGGTGACCGGCTTCAATGACGGCACGCTCGCCGTCGGCACCGGTCCCTACAAGCTCAAGTCCTATGTGCGTGGTTCGGCGATCGAGCTCGAGCGCAGCCCGAGCTATTGGGGCAAGGCCAAGCCCTGGGCGACCGTCCGCCTGCTGCCCGTCACCAATGCCGGTCCGCGCCTCGCCGGGCTGCTCGCCGGCGATTATGACGTGATCGAGAACCCGGCGGCGCGCGATCTCGGCCGGATCAAGGACGACAAGCGCTTCGGCCATGTCGTCACGCCCTCGACCCGTGTCGTCTATTTCCAGCTCGACGTCGCCCGCGATCAGAGCCCCTTCGTCAAGTCCGAAGACGGCAAGAACCCGCTGAAAGACCCGCGCGTGCGCCAGGCGATGTCGCTCGCCATCGATCGCGACGCCATCGTCAAGCGCATCATGGACGGTGCGGCCGAGCCGGCCTACCAGTACCTGCCGACCGGCATGTTCGGCACGCTGCCGAACCCGCCGAAGCAGGCCTATGACCCTGCGCAGGCGAAGAAGCTCCTGGCCGAGGCCGGCTATGCCAAGGGCTTCCAGGTCACGCTTTCGACCACCAATGACCGCTATATCAACGACAGCCAGATCACCCAGGCCGTCGCGCAGTATCTGACCCAGGTCGGCATCAAGGCCGAGGTCGACGCCATGACTCGCGCAATCTACTTCCCGCGCCGCGCCAAGAAGGAATTCTCCGTCGCGATCGGCGGCTGGGGCTCCACCACCGGCGAGGCGGCCTCCTTCCTGCGCCAGTGGCCGCCGACTCCGAACGAGGCCAAGACGATCGGCGGATCGAACTATGGCGGCTACAAGAACGAGCAGTTCGACAAGCTGATTCGCGAGGCGATCACCACGCTCGACGATGCCAAGCGCTCTGACCTGCTGCAGCAGGCCGGCAAGCTCGTCCTGGCCGACAATGCCTTCATCCCGCTGCACTTCGAAAGCGGCATCTGGGCCTTCAAGTCCGATCTCGACCTCGTGGGTCGTGCCGACCAGTACACGCTGGCGATGTCGGTCAAGCCGAAAGCCAAGTAAGCCACCGACCGCCAGGTCATCGACAAGTCGGGCCGCCCGTCGAGGGCGGCCCGCGAACCATTGAGTGGAGCCGGTCGAACGCCATGACCGCCTATATCCTGCAGCGATTGATCCAGAGCGTGCTCGTGCTGCTCGCGGTTTCGGTCGTGGTGTTCTTCGCCGTCTACGGCATCGGCGACCCGATCGAATTGCTCGTCTCGCCCTCGTCCAGCGCGGCCGAGCGCGAGGCGCTGGTCCGGAGGCTGGGTCTCGACCTGCCGGTCTGGCAGCAATATTTCGTCTTCATGGGCAACGCCTTGAAGGGCGATCTCGGCCGTTCCTTCGTGCATGGCGTGCCGGCGATCGAGCTGATCCTCGGCCGCCTGCCGGCGACCTTCGAGCTCGTTCTGCTCTCGATGACACTCGCCATCGTTACCGGCGTGCCGCTCGGGCTCTATGCCGGGCTCGATCCGGACAGCCGACCGTCGCGCATCATCATGGGTAGCACCATCCTCGGCTTCTCGCTGCCGAGCTTCTGGAAGGGCATGATGCTGATCCTGCTCTTCGCGGTCGTGCTCGGCTGGCTGCCGACGGCCGGGCGCGGCGAGACGGTTTCGGTCCTGGGCATCCAGACCAGCCTCCTGACTTGGGACGGGCTTAGCCACCTCGCCCTGCCGGCGATCAACCTCGCCATCCCCCAGATGGCGCTCATGATCCGCCTCGTCGCCGCCGGCACGACCGAGGCGATGACGCAGGATTATGTGAAATACGCGCGCGCCAAGGGCGTGAAACCGCGCCGCGTCGTCGGGCGGCATGTGCTGCGCAACATCCTGATCCCGGTCGTCACCGTTGTCGGCATCGAGTTCGGCAGCCTCGTCGCCTTCTCGACGATCACCGAGACGGTCTTCGCCTGGCCGGGCATGGGCAAGCTCCTGATCGACTCGGTCTACCAGCTCGATCGGCCGGTGGTCGTCGCCTATGTGCTGCTGGCGACGCTGCTCTTCGTCACCGTGAACTTTCTCGTCGACATCCTCTATGCCGCGCTCGACCCGCGCGTGAAGCTGACGGGAGAGATGGCATGACCGCCCCGGCGAAAGCCCCGGCCATCCCGGCCTATGCCGACACGCCGCTCCGCGAGAAGGTGCTGCGCCGCATCCGCAACCGGCCGACGACGCGTGGCGCGGCGATCCTGCTCGGCATCATGGTCGCACTGGCCCTGCTCGCGCCCGTCATCGCGCCGCAGAACCCGCATGATCTCGCCGCGCTCAGCGTGATGGATAACCGCCTGCCGCCGGGCGAGACCGCGATGAGCGGCATGACGTACTGGCTCGGCACGGATTCGCAGGGCCGCGACATGCTGAGCGCGATCCTCTACGGGTTGCGTACCAGCCTGATGGTCGGGCTCACCGCGACACTGGGCGCGCTGTTCATCGGCATCTCGGCCGGGCTCGTCGCCGCGCAGTTCGGTGGCGTGGTCGATGCGGTGATCATGCGTGTCGTCGACTTCATGCTCGGCTTCCCGTCGATCCTGATCGCGCTCGTGCTGCTGGCCTCGATCGGGCGCGGTGTCGACAAGGTCATCCTCGCCATCGTGCTGGTGCAATGGGCGCAATATGCGCGCCTGATGCGCGCCTCCGCGCTGGTCGAGCGGCGCAAGGAATATATCGAGGCCGCGCTCAATTTCGGCCTGCCGACCCGGCACATCATGATCGCGCATCTCTTGCCGAACTCGGTCGGCTCGGTGCTCGTCGTCGCCTCGATCAGCATCGCCGGCGCGATCACGCTGGAGGCGACACTCTCCTTCCTCGGCGTCGGCGTGCCGGTGACGCAGCCCTCGCTCGGCCTGCTCATCGCCAACGGCTTCGAGTTCCTGCTTTCCGGCGAATACTGGATCGCGGTCTTCCCCGGCATCGCGCTGGTGCTGCTGATCGGCTCGCTCAACCTCGTCGGCGACCGGCTGCGCCGCAGCTTCAACGTGCGCTCATGAGTGATTTCAGAACTGACCCCTTGCTCGAGGTCCGCGGCCTCAGGACCGTCTTCCATGCGCTCGATGGCGCCTGGCCCGCCGTCGACGGCGTCGATCTCAGCGTCTCGCGTGGCGAAGTCCTGGGGCTGGTCGGCGAATCCGGCTCCGGCAAGTCGGTGACCGGCTTCTCGCTGATCCGGCTGATCGATCCGCCCGGCGAGATCGTCGCCGGGACGATCAGTTTCGGCGGCGAGGATTTGCGCGCGGCGAGCGAGGAGCGCCTGCGCGACCTGCGCGGCGACCGCATCGCCATGATCTTCCAGGACCCGCTGATGACGCTGAACCCGGTGCTCAGCATCGGCGAGCAGATGAGCGAGGCGATCCTGGAGCATCGGGACTGCAGCCGCGAGGAAGCGCTCAGCGAGGCCGCGAAGGCGCTGGCTCGCGTCGGTATCTCCTCGCCCGAGGCGCGGCTCAAGCAGTTCCCGCACGAGTTCTCCGGGGGCATGCGCCAGCGCGTCGCGATCGCGACGGCGCTGCTCAATGCGCCCGACCTGATCATCGCCGACGAGCCGACGACGGCGCTCGACGTCACCATCCAGAGCCAGATCCTGTTCGAGGTGCAGAAGCTCGCCCGCGAGACCGGCACGGCCGTGCTCTGGATCACGCACGACCTCGCGGTCGTGGCCGAGCTCGCGGACCGCGTGGCGGTGATGTATGCCGGCCGCGTCGTCGAGATCGGGCCGGTCGACGAGGTGCTCGATGCGCCGCGCCATCCCTATACGCTCGGCCTGCTCAATTCCTCGGCGGCTAATGTCGCGCCGGGCGAGCGCCTGAATCAGATCGACGGCGTCGCGCCGCGCATCGATGCCCGCCCGAGCGGCTGCCCGTTCCGCCCACGCTGCCCGCGCGTCCAACCGGTCTGCGCCGAGCGCGATCCTGAAGCCGTGGGCGAGGGCGCCCGCAGCTTCCGCTGCCACAACCCGGTGCCGGTGGGAGAAGCCGCATGAGTGCTTCGACAACCACCCAGACCGGTGCCCCGATCATCGAGCTCAAGGGCATCACCAAGCATTTCCGCCGCAAGCCGACGCTGGCGGAACGCATCCTGATGGCGACCGGGCGCGGCAAGGCGCCGCCGGTGCTGCGCGCCGTCGACGGCATCGATCTCAGCGTGAAGCGTGGTGAGGTGCTTGGCCTCGTCGGTGAATCCGGCTGCGGCAAGTCCACGCTGGCGCGTGTCGTCACCGGCATCCTCAAGCCGACGGCCGGCGAGGTGGTCTATGAGCAGCGTCCTGTCGTTGGCCTGAAGGGCAAGGAACGCCTCGATTTCCTGCTCAAGGTCCAGATGATCTTCCAGGACCCCTACGCTTCGCTCGATCCGCGCATGAAGGTCAGCCGCATCGTCGGCGAGGCCTTGAGCGTCCACAAGCTGTTGCCGAAGGCGGAGATCGATGGGGCCGTCGACCAGGCGCTGAGCGAGGTCGGGCTCGATCTCGCCTATCGCGAGCGCTATCCGCACCAGTTCTCGGGCGGGCAGCGCCAGCGCATCGGCATCGCCCGGGCGCTCGCCGTGAAGCCGGATTTCCTCGTCTGCGACGAGCCGGTCTCGGCGCTCGACGTCTCGATCCAGGCGCAGGTCATCAACCTGTTCATGGACGTGCGCGAGCGCCATGGCCTGACCTATCTCTTCGTCAGCCATGATCTCGGTCTCGTCCGCCATATCAGCGACCGTGTCGCGATCATGTATCTCGGCCGCATCGTCGAGGTCGGCACGGCGGCGGAGATATTCACGGAGCCGGCGCATCCCTACAGCGCGGCGCTGATCGCGGCGATCCCCTCGGCGGCACGGCGCAAGCGCGCCTTCCAGCCGCTCAAGGGCGAATTGCCTTCGCCTTTGGCGCCGCCGCCGGGCTGCCCGTTTCATCCGCGCTGCGAGCAGGCGATGCCCGTCTGCCGCGAGGTCCGGCCTGTCCTCACCGAGGTCGCGCCCGGCCGCAGCGCCGCCTGCCATCTGCACACCAGCATCGGACCGAAAAGTGGAATCCACTTTTCGGAAAAATCCGATGCGGTTCCAATAGAATAGATCATCGTTATCGCGTCCGATCGGACGCGCGATGATCTAGGCTCCGGAGGCCGCATGATCACCAAGACCCTGAACCCGCCGATCGGGCGCAGCACGCTGCCCTTCATCGACGTCAGCAACCCGGACAAGCCGCTCGAGGTCAATTGCTACCGACCGGCGCGGCATCAGCCGAACGATCCGGTCATCGTCGTGCAGCACGGCATGCTGCGCAACGGCGACGAATATCGCGATTTCTGGATCGATGCGGCCGAGAAGCACAACCTCCTGATCGTCGCGCCGACTTTCCCGAACGAGCCTTTCCCGAAGGCCGAAGGCTACAATAACGGCCTGGTCGTCTCTGAAGAGGGCAAGATCGCGCCGCGCGCCGCGTGGCTCTACGCGGTGCCCGGCCGCGTGCTCGATGCGCTGCGCGCTGCGGGCGTGATCGATAAGCCGGTCATCCGCATCTTCGGGCATTCGGCCGGCGGCCAGTTCGTGCATCGCATGCTGGCGACGGAAGGCGGCGGGCTGTTCGAGGCGGCGATGGCCTCCAATCCCGGTTGGTACACCTTGCCGACGCCGGAGCGGAACTTCCCGGAAGGCCTCGGCGGGCTTGGCCTCGACACGGCGGCGCTGACGCGCTGGCTCGGCTATCCGATGATCCTCTTCGCGGGGGATCGCGACATTGCCACCGACGACCCGAACCTGCCGTCGCAGCCCGAGGCGCTGGCGCAGGGGCCGCATCGCTATGGTCGCGCCCATAACATGCTGGCGTTCGGCAAGACCGAAGCCGCCCGCCTCGGCGTGCCCTGCAACTGGCAATTGCTCACGGTCGCCGGCATCGGCCATGACGGGGCGGCGATGTCCCGCGCCGCTGCCTCCTACTGGTTCGAGGGCGGCCGGATTCCGCCGGCCGAGGAACTCGGCAAGCAGGCCGCGCCGGTTCTCTGACGCACTCCGATCCGGCCTCGCCCCCTTGGGGGCGGGGCCTTTTTCGACATCGTTCCGCTCCGGCCGCCATTGCCGCCTGAATGGGCAACCTTGCCGTAATCTTCGCCCGCAATCTGCGCATGCCGGCCCGCTCCGACCCACGGAGCCGAATCGGCTGGCAGATGTGTCGGCGGCGAGGAGCCCCGCAAGGAGTAGTCGATGTCTCGTATCCTTCCGATGGCCGCTCTCGGCCTGATGGCCCTGTTCGCGTTGCCCGCCGAGGCGGCCGATCGGGCACGGCAGCGGCCCCAGGAATGGCCGGCCTATACGGCGCCGCGCGCCTATAACTGGAACGGCTTCTATGTCGGCGCCCATACCGGCGGCGGCTTCGATCGCTTCAACGGCGTCAGCAAGAAGAGCCGCAACGAAGTGCTGTTCGGCGGCCAGGTCGGCTACAACGTCCATATGGGCACGATGCTCTTCGGCGTTGAAAGCGACCTGTCGATGAACGGCTTCGGCAAGGGCTCGAAGCGTGGCGGCGGTACCAGCGCCGACATGCGCTATGTCGGGACGCTGAAGGCGCGCGCCGGCGTCACCTTCGACCGCCTGCTGGTCTACGGAACCGGTGGTCTCGCCTATGGCAGCATCAAGGCCAGCGACGGCCTTGTCTCCAAGACGCGCGGCAAGACCGGCTATGTCGTCGGCGCCGGCGCCGAATACGGCATCACCGACAATCTCTCCGCCAAGATCGAGTACAACTACGTCTCGCTCGGCAAGGACAACTTCCAGCTCGGCAACACCCGCACGCGGGTCGGCGTCACCGAGCATCTGGTCAAGGCCGGCCTGAACTACCGGTTCTGATCGCGAAGGTTCCGGGCCGGCCCGTCAGCCGGTCCGGTTCGGGTTGCGGTATCGCGCGTGCGTCGCTGTCGCGCCGGCCGCAACCGGGCATGGATGGAGCGCGATGTCTGGATTTGTTGTCCCTTGTCCGACATGACGTTCCATCCATGCATCACCACGGACGTGACATGCGCGCTTTGATTGTCGAGGACGAGCCGGAGCTCATGTCCTATCTCTCGCTCCTGCTCGGCAATGCCGGGCTGGTCGTGGATCGCACGGATAGCGTGGAGACCGCGCTCGCGGCCCTGCGGACGGCGCCCTTCGACATCGCGGTGGTCGACCGGCGGCTGCCCGATGGCGATGGGCTGTCGATCGTCAAGGCGATGGCCAAGACCGAGAACCGCCCGGCCTTCCTGATGCTGACGGCGCGCGACGCCAAGCCCGATGTGATCGAGGGCCTGAACGGCGGCGCCGACGACTATCTGGTCAAGCCGTTCGAACCGGGCGAATTGATCGCGCGGGTTCGCGTTCTCGCACGGCGGCGCCATCCGAAGCGTTCGCTCGTCCTCAATGCGGGCAATCTCTCGCTCGACCTCGAAGGCCGCAATGCCTCGGTCGGGACGGAAACACTCGACCTGCGCCGGCGCGAGGCCTTGATCCTGGAGGCGCTGGTGCAGCGCACCGGCCGCGTCGTCACCCGCGACGTGCTGATCGAGGCGGTCTACGGCTTCGACGACCTGATCGAGTCGAACACGCTGGAAGCGCAGATATCGCGGCTCCGGCGCAAGCTCCGCGATGCCGGCGCCGATGTCGAGATCACCTCCCTGCGTGGCATCGGCTATATCCTGAAGAAGGTCGAGCCGGCGTTCTAGCGCATGGTTCGCACCACCCTTGTCATTCCGGGGCTTCGCGCAGCGAAGAGCCCGGAACCCACGACTGGGTTGGTGGTTCGTAACCGAACTCTTGGCCTCTCACCCGGTCGTGGGTTCCGGGTTCGCGCCTGCGGCGCGCCCCGGAATGACAAAGGCGGCGCGAAGCTGTTGTGATCGGGCTTCTACACAGCGGGTTGCAGCATGCGATCCCACTACACCGTGCGGAAGAGCAGGCGGATCGTGGTGCCGCCGCCTTCGGTGTCGAGCAAATCGAGCGTGCCGCCATGGGCGGCCATGATGTCGCGCACGATCGTCAGGCCAAGCCCCGCCCCGGTCGAATGCGGCGACATCCGGTTGAACGGCTCGGTCACCTGCGCGCGCTTGGCGGCCGCAATTCCGATCCCGTCGTCGCTGACCTCCAGCACATTGCCGCCGATGACCCGGACCAGGATCGATGAGCGCGCCTGCGCATGGCGCAACGCGTTGTCGATGAGGTTGGCGATCGCCGCGCGGGCGGTGGCCTCGTTGGCCGCGACCAGGACATCGCGCGCGCCGTCCTCCTCGAGTGCGATGCCGATGCCGTTGCTGAGCACGAGCGGCGCGAGATCGGCGAGCACGTCGCGCGCCAACGCGTTCAGGCGCAGCGGCTCGAAGGGCAGCTCGGTGTTGTGCAGGCGGGCGAGCTGCAGCATCGAGGAGACGATGGTGGTGAGGCGGCTGACATCGGTCGTGAGCGCAAGGCGCGCGGCCTCGTCGGTCAACGAATTACCTTGGTGCGCATCACCGCGAGCGGCGTGCGCAGCTCATGCGCGACATTGTTCATGAAGCGCCGCTGCACCTCCATGTTGCCCGCGATCTGGTCAAGCGCCGAGTTAAGCGCGGTCGTCAGGGGCATCAGTTCGACCGGCGTCTCTTCCGTCGGCAGCAGGCCGCGCGGCGCGCGCGGGTCGATCCGGGCGGCGGCCTCGGCCGCGCTGCGCAGGCGGCTGGTGATGTAGGAGACCGACATGGCGATGGCCGCCGCGATCATGATCCCGAACACGACCGAGATCGCCGCCGCGGAGCCTGCGATGGCGCGCAGAAAATAGCCGATGATGACATCCCAGCCCGGCTGGCCGCCGCCGGTGGCGACGAGAATGCGGCTGCCGTCCTGCTCGGCCACGTCGACAGAGAGCGCATTGTCGCCGCCGACCCGCATCTGCGCGGCGATGGTCGGGCCGTCCAGCCGGATGTCGATCGGCAGGCCCGGCCGCAATTCTGGCGCATACTCGACGACGGAACGTCCGTCGGAGACCAGATACCAGAGCAGCGGGCTGGCCTGCTCGATCTTCAGGAGGCCCGGCGTCTTCTCGACCTGCAGCGCGGCGCTGCCGGACGGACGCACGCTTTGCCGAATGATCTGGGAGGTGACATCGTTACGCAGGACGCCGGGGTCCTCGGTGATGAAGGTGAAGGCGAGCACGGCCGCGATGAAGGCGACGAACAGAACGGTGCCGAGCAGCGTCAGCCGGATGGTGAGGGCGCGCGAGAGCGAGGTCATCGCCGGCCACCCGTCAACAGCCGCGAGCGTTTCGACGCAGGGGATATCGAAACGGTTTCAACGTTGCGGGTCGTCACGGAGCCTCTGTGCGGGTATGGCTTCTCGGGTCGGGGGCGTCGCCCTGCCGGGCTCTGCATGGACCGTATCACCCTTGTCGTTCAACCCCCTCACGGATCGCCGGGCCTGATGCAAGCGCTGCGCGCCATGGCGGGAAGGCTCCGGCTGCGCCATCTGGCGCTGGCGGTCCTGCTCGCGATCGCGCAGGCACAGGCGACGGTTTTCGCGCAGAGCGTGCCGCTGCGGGAGGACATCCGGCCCGGCCAGTTGCCGACGGCGTCGCGCCATGACATCGCCCGGCTGGTCGAGGGTGTGTTCGACACGGCCTCCAAGACGGTCAGCGTGCCGATCGAGCGCTCGCTCGCACTGTTCGGAGAGCCGAACGCCTATATCGTCGGCGGCGAGCTCAGCGGCTCCTTCGTGGTCGGCGGGCGGCATGGCAGTGGCGAATTGCGGTTCTCGGACGGGATTCCGATGCCGGTGGTCTGGTCGGCACTCTCGGTCGGCATCGGGCTCGGCGCCGATTACGGGCGGGTGATCATGCTGGTCTACGGGCTCGACCGCCAGGAGGACGTGTTCGGCACCTATGCCAGCCTCGGCGGCAGCGCCCATTTCCTCGCCGGCGCGAATGCGACGATCCTGGCCTCCAGCCGGGCGCGGATCGTGCTGATCTCGTCCGGCCTGGGCCTCAGGCTTTCCGGCGACCTCAGCCGCATCCGCATCGAGCCCGGCGGCGAGCCGGAGACGTTGCGCCCACCGGCGGATATCTGCGGGGCGCCTGGCGGCTGCGCGCCGCCCGGCCGACGCTAAGGCGAGGAGCGGGGTCAGCGCTCGCGGCCGATGTTGCGCTGGGCGGTCGCATGGAGCTCGTCGAGGCGCTCGGAGATATCCATGGCGATCAGGCCGATTTCGCGGTCGTCGGCGGCCTTGCGCACATAGAGAGGCTCGGACCATAGGACGCAGCCGCGCCCGAAAGGCAGGGCGATGCTGGCATGGTCCCAATTGTCGAGATCGACCCGTGCGCTGGTGACGGCCGCGAAGAGATAGATCGGCCGGCCGGTGACGCGGGCAAGCTGGACGGCACCCTTGCCGGCGATGCGAGCGACCTTGGGGACATCGGCGGTGAGCATCAGGCTCGTGCCCTGGCGCAGCGCGTCGCGCATCTCGAAGAAGGCGGGGACAGCGCGCTTTGCTGCGATCTTGGCAGGGGTCTGCGTGCCGGAACCACGGATGCTGCGGAAGCCGGCACGCTCGACCGCAGAGCTTACGACCGCTCCGTCGAAATGCAGGGATGTCAGGACCGCGACGCGCGAAGCTCCTTGCAGTGCGGCGAAGGTCAGCATCTGCTGGCCGTGCCAGGTCAAGGCGATGAAGGGCTCGCGGTTGCGCTCCCAGGGGCGGGCGCCAGGGATGATCGGCTTGAAGCGTGTCGTTCGCCTGACGAGGTCGAGATAGGCATGCAGGGCGCGGCCGGCGAGGGCTGC
Source organism: Beijerinckiaceae bacterium (assembly GCA_965283735.1). GTDB lineage: Bacteria > Pseudomonadota > Alphaproteobacteria > Rhizobiales > Beijerinckiaceae > Allobosea. The sequence goes on from CBDIPN010000001.1 coordinate 138,955, forward strand.
CGACCGATCGGGGCTGAAGAGCATCGTCCGATCTCCACGATGAGAATCATCGGGAGTGGTCGGCGCGGCGGCTTGCTGGAACATTGCGCGGAGGTGAAAGAGCCGCCCGGCGGCTCGATATCCGCCGGGAGACCCTCGATTCAGTGCCGGCCGTGGCTGTGGTCGGTCTTCAGGCGCCTTTCGATGAAGCGGCTATAGGAGCCCATGCCGTAGCTGAACACGGCATAGACCAGCGCGGCGAAGATATAGCCTTCCAGCACGGCGATGCCCTGCCAGACCGGATCGCGCATCGCGGATCGCACCGTGTCGAGGAAGTCGAGCAGGCCGATGATGGTGACCAGCGTCGTATCCTGGAAGAAGCCGATGAAGATGTTGACCAGCGGCGGGATCACGATCTTCAGCGCTTGCGGCAGCACGATCTTGCGCATCGACAGCCAGTAGCCGAGGCCAAGCGAGGCCGCCGCCTCGTGCTGGCCCTTCGGAACAGCCTGCAGGCCGCCGCGGACGGTCTCGGCGATGTAGGCGCCGGCGAAGATGATGATCGCGACCTGCGCCCGCAGCAATTTGTCGATGGTCACGCCATCCGGCATGAACAGCGGCAGCATCACCGAAGCCATGAACAGGATCGAGACCAGCGGCACGCCGCGCACCATCTCGATGAAGACGATGGCGATGACCTGGATCGCCGGCAGCTTGGACGAGCGCGCCAGCGCCAAGAGCACGCCGAGCACGAAGCCGAAGGCGAGCCCGACCGAGGAGAGCATGAAGGAGAGCGGCAGGCCGCCCCAGTTCGTGGTGTTGACCACCCTGAGGCCGAAAACGCCGCCATACATCAGCACGCCGCAGATGACGACGACGGCCAGCCAGAGCCAGAGCAGGCGGCGCGACCAGAAGCGCGGGATCATCGAATAGATCATCGCGCCGAGGAAAAGCAGCACCGCGAGAGCTGGGCGCCAGTGCTCGTCATAGGGGAAGAAGCCGAAGATCATGAAGCGCAGCTTCGCCGCCAGGAACGGCCAGCAGGCGCCGGCGCCGGCTGCCGCCTTGCAGGTCTGCGGCCCGCCCTCGACGATGGCGCGGGTGACGAGCCAGCCCCAGGCGCCGGTGATGAGCCGGTAGATCAGCCAGAGGCAGGCGAAGGTGACGACGGCGTTGAAAGGCGAGCCGATATAAGGCTTGAGCAGCCCGAACCAGTTCTGCGCAGGCCGTACCGGCCGTTCGTCGGAGACGGAGGCGAGGGTGTTGAGCTGAGCGGTGTCGGTCATCTCAACGCTCCACCAGCGCGACGCGGGCGTTGTACCAGTTCATCAGCATGGAGATCGTGATCGACATGCCGAGATAGACCAGCATGAAGATGGCGATGCCCTCGATTGCCTGCCCGGTCTGGTTCATCGTGGTGTTCGAGACCATGACAAGGTCGGGATAGCCGATGGCGATGGCGAGCGACGAGTTCTTGAAGGTCGAGAGATAGGAGCTGGTCAGCGGCGGGATGATCACGCGCAAGGCCTGCGGCAGCACGACGAGCCGCATGGTCTGGCGGTCATGCAATCCGACCGAGCGCGCCGCCTCCCATTGGCCGCGCCCGACCGAGAGGATACCGGCGCGGACGGTCTCGGCGATGCCGGCCGAGGCGGAGAGTCCGAGCCCGACCAGAAGCGCGGTGAATTCCGGCGTGACCTGCAGGCCGCCGGTGATACGAAAGCGCCCCTTCTCCGGCCAGTTCACCGCCATCTCGGGCTGAAGGATCAGCATGGCGAGAATCGGCGGGATCACGAGCGCGAGCAGAACGAAGGGCCAGGCCACGCGGCTCTGGCCGGTCGCGACGCGCTTGCGGCGGAAGGCCGAGGCGACGACGCAGGCCAGCACGATGCCGAGCACGACGGCGGCCAGCACGCCGGTATGGGCCGGCGACCAGCGCAGCGATGGTACGATCAGGCCGCCATTGCTGAGGAACACCTCGGGCAGGATCTGCCAGGCCTCACGCACCGGCGGGAAGACCGCGACGATGAGCGCGTACCAGAGGAAGAGATAGAGCAGCAGCGGCACATTGCGCAGCGCCTCGACATAGATCAGCGCCAGCGTCGAGAGCAGCGGGTTGCGCGACAGCCGGGCGATGCCGACGACGAGGCCGAGCACGGTCGAGATGATGACGGCGAAGACCGAGACCCAGATCGTGTTGAGCAGGCCGACCAGGATGGCGCGGCCATAGCTGTTGCCGGAATCGTAGGAGATGAAGGACTGGCTGATGACGAAGCCGGCGGGCCGGGACAGATAGTCGAAGCCGGTCGCGATGTTCTGCGCCGCCAGCTTCCGCGAGACGGTGTCGAAGAGATACAGGCCGATGCCGACGACGAGTGCAACCGCGACGACCTGATAGAGCACGGCGCGAACGCGCACGTCATAGAGCAGCCGCACCGGGCTGGAATCGGAGGTGGCCATCGGGCTGTTCCGGGCTGGGGACGCATCGGCCGCCGGGTGGCGGCCGATGGTCTCAGGTCAAAGGTGGGAACGCATGGCAGATCGCGTCGCGTCCCGCCGGACGCGGCAGTGGCGATCGATGTGCTTGTTGTCGCGCCGGACCGTCCGGAAAGTGGAATCCACTTTCCGGTCCGATGCGATGGCGAGGGTCACCGGAACGGCGGGGAGTAGATCAGACCACCCTTGTTCCAGAGCTGGTTGGGGCCGCGCGTGAGGCCGAGCGGGGTCTTCTCGCCGAGATGGCGCTCGAAGAGCTCGCCGTAATTGCCGAGCTGCTTGATCGCGTTATAGGCCCATTTGTTGTCGAGGTTCAGCATCTTGCCGAGGTCGCCGTTGACGCCGAGCAGGCGCTGGGTCTCGGGGTCCTTGCTCTTGAGCTGCTCGTCGATATTGCCCTTGGTGATGCCGTATTCCTCGGCAGCGATCAGGGCATTGACGGTCCAGGAGACGATGTCGCGCCAGTTGCTGTCGTTCTGACGGACGACCGGGGCGAGCGGCTCCTTGGAGATCGTCTCGGGCAGGATGACGTATTGCTTCGGATCGTTGGCGATGGCGCGCACCGAGGCGAGGTCCGAGCGGTCGGTGGTGATGACGTCGCAGCGGCCGGAGAAGAAGGCGTTGCGCCACTCGTCGGGGTTCTCGAAGACGACGGCCTCGTACTTGATGTTGCGCGGCTTGAAGTAGTCCTCGAGGTTCTGCAGCGTCGTCGTGCCCGGCAGGATGCAGACGGCCGATTGCGAGAGTTCCGACGCGCTCTTCACGCCGAGCTTGCTCGACACCATCAGACCCTGGCCGTCATAGAAGACCACCGGCGCGAAATCGAGGCCGAGCGAAGTGTCGCGCGAGAAGGTCGCCGTGGTCTGGCGCGAGAGCAGGTCGACCTCGCCGGACTGCAGACCCTGGAAGCGGACATTGGTGTTCAGCGGGACGAAATCGACCTTGTCCGGCGCACCGAAGACGGCGGAGGAGACGGCGCGGCAGACATCGGCGTCGAAGCCCTGGCGGACGCCCTTGTCGTCGGCATAGGAGAAGCCCGGGGCCGTCGGGGAGACGCCGCAGAGCACCTTGCCGCGCTTCCTCACGGCTTCGAGCGTTGCCTGTGCCGAGGCCGGCGCCGCAAATACGGAAAAGGCCGCAGCGGCAAGGCCGAATGCGACCATTTTGGTGATCATCTTTGACATAGGCGTTTCCCCTTATGCGCGCCTGTCTCCGGCACGTCGAAGAGGAGCCTATTGGGGCTCGATGGCGTCCGCAAGAGCATTGCAGGCGTCTGCGGCGAGGGATTTTCTCCCTTCGCGTTACAGCACTTGCTCTTCGCCCCGACAGTGACGGCTGGCGCCCGGCGCTGTAAGCTCGGCTTGAAACCGGATGAAATCCTTGACACCGCGCCTCGCCCCTTTCCTGCTGTTGTGGGTTCCGCTGGCACTGGCTGGGCTGGGGCTAGGCGCCGCCGTTGAATTCATGCGTGCGAGCGAGGCGCTCCAGCGCGAGGGAACAACGCTGCATCGCATCGTCTCGCAGCGTGTCGAGCAGCATGACGCGCATCTCACCAGCCTGGCTGCGGTGCTCGCCAGTTCGAATGCGGAATCGGCGAGCTTCCGGGCCGTGATCGAGGCGATGCAGCGCTTCTATCCACGCATCGCCGCGGTCGAGCTGATCGAGACGGCTTCTGCCGGCAGCGTGCCGCCCAGTCTTGCGGATTTCGATCCGGCGACACTGTCTGCGCGCGTGAGCGCGCTGGCGCCGGGCCAGGCCGTTACGCTCGCCAGCCGCTCGGGCAGTCCGTTCTACGCTCTGGTCAAGCGCGTGCCGGATGTCGGCCACGGGCCGCGGGCGCTGGTTCTCGTCATCGATGCCCGGCTGCTGACCGAGCCGGAAGGCGGTCTGCCTGATGATGCGGCGCTGAAGCTGAGCGATGCGGCCGGGACCGCGATCGTCCAGCATGGCTGGCCGCTGCAAGCCGGGGCATCTATCCCGGAGATCGCCTTCGCGAAGGCGCTGGGCAGCCGGTCGCAACCGCTCGTGCTGGAGCTGGCGCGGCGGCCGGCCTTCGTCGAATTGCTGCCGCCGGGCCTGTTGTTCGGCTGGCCGATCGCCGCGGGGCTCGGCCTTTTCCTGCTGCTGGCGGTGCTGCGCGAGCGGCGCGCCAGCCGGCGGGCGCGCGAGGCGGTGCGCCTGCACGAGCACGATGCACGACTTGCCCATGCGATGCGGGTCAACACCGTCGGCGAGATGGCGTCCGGCATCGCGCATGAGATCACCCAGCCATTGACGGCGATCCTGAGCCAGAGTCAGGCGGGCCTGCGGCTCGCCCGGTCGGCCGAGGTCGTGCCCGGCGATCTCGTCGGGGTGTTGGAGGCGAATGTCCGGCACGCGCGCCGGGCCGGCGAGATCCTGGAGCGGTTGCGGGCCTATGTGACGCGGCGGGAGCCGCAGCGGCAGCCGAACGATCTCAACCGGATCGTCAGCAACGTCGTCGAGCTCAGCCAGCGCGACCTTCAGGAGCGAGGCGTCACGCTTCGGCTGGAGCTGAGTGAGCCGGGACCCCAGGCCCTTCTGGACCGGGTCTCGATCGAGCAGGTCGTGCATAATCTCGTCCGCAACGCGGCGGAGGCGGTCGAGGCCATGCCGGCCGGGCGGCGCGAGATCGTGCTGGCCACGCGCCTCGTCGACGGGGAGGCCGAGATCACCGTGGCGGATGATGGGCCGGGCATCGCCGAGGCCGACATGGCCCGCCTGTTCGAGCCGTTCTTCACCACCAAGAGCAGCGGCATGGGGCTCGGATTGCCGCTCTGCGAGCGATTGGTCGAAGCGGCCGGAGGGCGGATCGCCGCGCGTAACGGGGCGGAGCGTGGCGCGATCTTCAGCGTGCGCTTCCCTGCGCTTGCAGTCGAGCTCGGGATGGCCGCCGAATGAAGCCCGCAGCGCGGACCGTCTACCTGATCGACGACGATGCCGATGTGCGCGACGCGCTCGTCCTGCTGCTGCGCACGATGGGCTTCGCGCCGCGCGCTTTCCCTGGCGTGCAGCCCTTCCTCGACCGGCCCGACCCGCGTCAGGACGGCTGCCTCGTCGTCGATATCCGCATGCCCGGCACCTCCGGCCTGCAACTGCTGGAACGCATGGCCAAGGAGGCCGGCGGCATGCCGACGGTGATGATCACCGGCCATGGCGACGTCGCCGCCTGCCGGCGCGCCTTCAAGGCCGGCGCGGTCGATTTCCTGACCAAGCCGATCGACGAGCAGGTTCTGCTCGAAGCGATCGAGGCGGCTTTCGGGACGCTCGATCAGCGCAACCAGGATAAAGCTGCCCGCGCCGGCCGCGATGCTCTCATGGCGAGGCTCACCCAGCGCGAGCGCGAGATCCTCGCTCTCGTTGCCGAGGGGCTGTCGACCAAGGAGATCGCGCGGGCGCTCGACGTCTCGCCGCGGACCGTCGAGACCCACCGCGCCCATATCGCAGAGAAGCTCGGGGCGGGCTCCGTCGCCGAGATGGTACGCTTCGCGCTGGAGGGGTGAGGGCGGTCTCTCCGTAGGATTACGGAGGCGGCTCCGGCACCGCACCGATCAAAACGCCTGACGGGACCGGCTAGCTTGCGGTCATCGAGCTTACGGCTCGCCCCCGCTCAAGTCCCGGAGAGATCATGACCCAGATCCGTTTCGCCGCTGCTGCCGTTGTGCTCGCGCTCGTTCCGGCCGCTGCCGGCGCCCAGGTCCTGCAGGAGCGCAACATGCCGCTCGCCATCGCCCAGGAAATCGCCCAGGCGACCGTCGAGGCCTGCGCCGCCAAGAACTTCAATGTGGCGGCCACGGTCGTCGACCGCGCGGGCGTCGTTCGTGCCGTGCTCCGCGCCGACCGGGCCGGCCCGCACACCGTCGCCGCCAGCCGCGACAAGGCCTTCACGGCCGCTTCGGCCCGCAATGTCACCAGCGCGATCGCCGAAGGCGCCGAGAAGAACCCGGCCGCGCGCCATCTCGCCTCGATCGAAGGCTTCCTGCTGCTCGGCGGCGGCGTGCCGGTCAAGGTCGGCGACGAGGTGATCGGTGCGGTCGGCGTCGGTGGCGCGCCGGGCGGCCATCTCGACGAGGAATGCGCCAATGCCGGCATCGAGAAGGTGAAGGCGAAGCTGCGCTGAGCCTGAACTCGGTCTGAAACCGGGCAGGCGGTTGCGAAAGCGGCCGCCTGCTTCGTCATATTTTCGCAAGGGAGGAGCGCCGTGATGGTGAGGATGCTGCTGATCGCTGTCGCTTTGGTCGCGGCCACCCTGACCGGCCCGGCCGTCGCGCAGACGCCGCCCGATGCAGCCGAACTCGCCGCCTATCGTGGTCTGCACGCGGCGGCGGCCTCCGGTGATGTCGCTGCTATCCGTCGCCTCGCAGGAGCCCGCGAGGGGCTTGATGCACGCGACGGCAATGGCCGCACGCCGCTGCATGTCGCGGCCTTCCGGGGGCAGGCGGAGGCGATTCGCGCCCTGATCGCCGTAGGGGCCGATCCAGGCCTGTTCGACAACCAGCGCTATGACGCCGTCACTATCGTCTCCGTCAGTGACGACATTCCGGCGCTGAAGGCCCTGCTGGCCTCCGGCGCCTCGGCGAAGCTCACCACCAGCCGCTATGACGGGACGGCGCTGATCGCCGCCGCCCATCTCGGCCATGACGGCATCGTCCGCGAACTGATCAAGGCTGGCGCGCCGCTCGACCATGTCAATAATCTCGGCTGGACCGCCCTGATCGAGGCCGTGATCCTCGGCGATGGCGGCAAGCGCCATGTCGAGACCCTGCGGGCCCTGCTCGCGGCCGGCGCCGATCGCAATCTCGCCGACAGGCAGGGCGTCACGCCATTGCAGCACGCCCGTTCGCGCGGATATGCCGCCATGGTGACATTGCTGGAGGCCGGCGTCCCTCGCTGAGACCCTACCCTCATGGCTCGCGCGCTGAAGCTATCGCGGGATCGCTTGGACTTTACGCAAAACCGCCAAGCAGTTTTGCCGGAACTGCTCTAGGCAGGCGACCGGGCCGCGCCCATACGGCGTCGGCCAGTTCGAGAGGGCTTCATGACGATCGCCGGCTTGCTGCAGCCTTTCAGCACGGGGCAGGTTTCAGCCTGTATCCTCGTCGTCTTCCTGACGGCGATCATGCGCGGCTATACCGGTTTCGGCTTCGCGCTGGTGGCCGTGCCACTGCTCGCCCTGATCGCCGATCCCATCACTGCCGTGCCGATGGTGCTGCTTCTGGAAGTGGTCGGCAGCCTGCAACTGCTGCCCGGCCTGTGGCGTGCGGCGCATCTGCGCTCGGTCCTGCTGCTCGTCGGCGGTGCGCTGCTAGCGACGCCGATCGGGCTCTATGGTCTCGCCGCCCTGCCGGCCGACGTGATGCGCCTCGTCATCGCGCTCGTGGTGCTCGCGACGACCTGCGCGCTCGCCGCCGGGCTGAAGGCGAGCCGCGAGCCGGGGGCGCCCGCGACCTTCGGCGTCGGTATCCTCTCCGGCCTGCTCAACGGCGCCGCGGCGATGAGCGGCCCGCCCGTCGTGCTGTTCTACCTGAACGCCCAGACGGCGATGCATGTCGGGCGCGCGTCCATCGTCCTGTATTTCCTGCTCTCCGACACCGTCGCGATCGGTTTCGCGGGCGCATCCGGGTTGATGGGAGCCTCGACGATCTTGCTGGCGGCCGTGACCGTGCCCGCGCTCTTCGTCGGGCAGGTGATCGGCACGCGCCTGTTCCGCTCCGCCTTGCAGCGGCACTATCGCATCGTCGCGATCGTGATCCTGCTCGCCGTCAGTGGCTTCGCCATCGTGCAATCCGTCCACGCACTTTGGGGCAGCGGCAGCTAGGCCGCATCTGGTCCCGCTTGCATTTCGGGCCGGGCGGATATCATACGCGCGTGGCCGGGGCGGCCTTCCTATGCCCGGCACGTCTGGCACGGACACGCGATGAGCCCTTCCGCTCCCGATACCGAGACCCTGACGCCGCGCCAGCGGCAGATCCTCGACCTCGTGCAGGAGCTCGGCTTTACCACGATCGAGACGTTGGCCGAGCGTTTCGGCGTCTCGGCGCAGACGGTCCGGCGCGAGATCATCAGGTTGCAGGCCGGCAATTTCCTGCAGCGCTTCCACGGCGGGGCCGGGCTCGCCTCCGGCGGCATCCGCTCGGCCTATGCCCAGAAGCTCACCGTCTCGCCGCGCGGCAAGGAGCGGATCGGCGCCGCGGTGGCGCGGATCGTGCCGCCCGGGGCCTCGGTCTTCCTCGATGTCGGCACCACGGTCGAGGCGGCGGCGCGCGCGCTCATCAACAAGCCCGGCCTCAGGGTGGTGACGGCGAGCGTCTCCGTCGCGCAGATCTTCTGCAGCCATGGCGTCTTCGACGTGGTCGTGACCGGCGGCACGACGCGCGGCGCCAACGGCTCGCTCGTCGGGCAGGCCGCGATCGCCAGCATCATGGGCTTCCGCTTCGACTATGCCCTGATCGGGCTCGGCGGCTTCGACGATGACGGCGCGCCGATGGATTTCGACCTCGAGAAGATCGCGGTGCGCCAGGCCGCGATGGGCCGCGCCCGGCAAAGCATCGCCCTCGCCGACCATACCAAGTTCGAGCAGACAGGCACCGCCCGCGTCGCGCCGCCCGAGGCGCTGAGCCTCGTCGTCGTCGATGCCGAGCCAAGCTCGCGTCTGCGCGCGAGCTGGGAGCGCAGCGGCACGCGCTGGCTCGTCGCCTGAAGCGGCCTGTCCTTCCGCCAAATCTTTAGCCGGCACCCTTGCGTCCGTGATCGCTTTTGATCAGGATGGAAGAAATCTTACACGAGCGCCGTCAGGGCGCCGCCGCTTCCAGGGAGGTTACCATGCTGCGCGCCAAGATCGCGTCCCTATGCCTGATCGCGCTCGGCTTCGGCTTGGCCAGCCCGGCGCAGGCGCAGAATTGTCCCAGCCGCGGGACGCTCGACGCCCGCTATTGCGACGCCGATGGCGACCTGCTTGCCGACATCCCGAGCGACAAGGCGCGGCAGAAGGACCCGGACACGTTGATCTTCTCCTACACGCCGGTCGAGGATCCGTCGGTCTACGAGAACGTCTTCGCCGATTTCCTGGCGCATCTCACCAAGGTCACCGGCAAGAAGATCAAGTGGTTCGGCGCCGAATCCTATGCGGCGCAGGTCGAGGCGTTGCGTTCGGGCCGCCTGCACATTGCCGGCGTCGCCAGCGGGCCGACGCCCTTCGCCGTCAACCTCGCCGGCTTCCGGCCGATCGTGGCAATGGAGAAACACGACAATTCGATCGGCTACACGCTGCAGCTGATCGTGCCCAAGGGCAGCCCGATCCAGTCGATCGCCGATCTCAAGGGCAAGCGCGTCGCCCATGTCGCGCCCTCCTCGAACTCCGGCGACACCGCGCCGCGTATCCTGTTCAAGGAGAAGGGCGTCGTGCCCGGCAAGGACTACGAGGTCCTCTATTCCGGCAAGCACGACAATTCGATCATGGGCGTGGTCAACAAGGACTATGATGCCGCGCCCGTCGCCTCCAGCGTGGTCGAGCGCATGGCCGATCGCGGCATGTTCAAGCGCGACGACATCCGCATCGTCTACGAATCCTCGCCCTTCCCGCGCACCGCCTTCGGCCTCGCCCATGACCTGAACCCTGAGCTCCAGGCCAAGATCAAGCAGGCATTCCTCTCCTTCGACTTCCTCAAATCCGGGCTCGCCAAGGAGTTCAAGGACACCAAGGGCTTCAAGGAGCTGACTTACAAAGCGGCCTGGTCGGACATCATCGTCATCCAGCGCGACAGCGGCATCACCTATACCCAGGACGGCCTGGCCAAGCTGAAGGGCGATTGATGTCGGCTGTTTCGGGGACTTCGGCCGGCGGCGCTCCGCTGCTGGCCGTCACGGGGCTGGCCAAGGTCTATCCGACCGGCAAGAAGGCGCTCGGCGGCGTCGATGTCGTCATCGACCGGCCGCAACTCGTCGCGGTGATCGGCTCGTCCGGCGCCGGCAAGAGCACCTTCATCCGCTGCATCAACCGGCTGGTCGAGCCGACAGCCGGCAGCGTGCGGCTCAACGGCGAGGATATCGTCGCGCTCGACCGCAAGGGCCTGCGCGCGGCCAGGCGCCGGATCGGCATGATCTTCCAGGAGTACAACCTGGTCGAGCGGCTCAGCGTCATGCAGAACGTGCTCTCGGGGCGGCTCGGCTATACCGGGCTCTTCGCCTCGCTGCGCTACCGCTTCCCGCCCGAGGACATCCAGGCGGCTTTCGCGCTGCTCGACCGGGTCGGACTCGACGGCTACCACAACCAGCGGGCGGACGCTCTCTCCGGCGGCCAGCGCCAGCGTGTCGGTATCGCGCGCGCCCTGATGCAGCGGCCGGACCTGCTGCTGCTGGACGAGCCGACCGCGAGCCTCGACCCCAAGACCTCGCGCCAGATCATGCGTCTCGTGCGCGAGCTCGTGGCCGAGCGCCAGACCCCGGCGATCATCAATATTCACGACGTCGCGCTCGCCCGCGCCCATGCCGACCGCATCATCGGCATGAAGGACGGGCTGATCGTCTTCGACGCGGAGGCCTCGGCCCTGACCGATGCGGCGCTGACCCGGATCTATGGCGAGGAAGATTGGTCGACCCCGCGGGACGAGGACGACGAGGCTCCCGCCTCGGCCGCGACGATGGCGCCGGTCGGCGCGCTGTCATGACCACGGCCGCCTCTACCTATCCCAGCCGCTGGCGCGCGCCGAGCATCTTCGGCAGCCCCGGGCGGCGGCTCGCCTTCTGGGCGCTGGTTGCCGCCTATCTGGTCTGGTCGCTCTCGACGCTCAATGTCGACACGGCCCGGATGCTGGCCGGCCTGCCGCGCGCCTGGGATATCCTGGCGCGGATGATGCCGCCCGATTTCAGCCGCTGGCACCTGCTGCTGACGGGCATGGTCGAGAGCGTGCAGATCGCCATCGCCGCGACGATCATCGGCGCGGTCCTGTCGATCCCGATCGGCATCGCTGCGGCCGCCAATCTCTCGCCGCGCCCGCTCTATCTGCTGGCGCGCGGCTTCATCGTCATCGGCCGGACCTTCCACGAGGTCATCATCGCGATCTTCTTCGTGAAGCTGTTCGGCTTCGGCCCGGTCGCGGGGCTGCTGACGCTCGCCTTCTCCTCGGCGATCTTCCTCGGCAAGATGCTGGCCGAGGATATCGAGAACATGAAGCCCGGTCCGGTCGAGGCCATCCGCGCGACCGGCGCGAGCTTCGGCCAGACCTTCTTCTACGCCGTCGTGCCGCAGGTGCTGGTCAAGACGCTGGGCGTGCTGATCTACCGGCTCGATTCCAATCTGCGGCACTCGACCGTGATCGGCATCGTCGGGGCCGGCGGCATCGGCCAGACGCTCTCGGCCTCGTTCTCGCGCTATGATTTCGACTTCGCCAGCGCGATCCTGCTGACGATCGCGGCGATGGTCGCCTTCGGCGAATGGTTCAGCGACTGGGCCAGGCGGAGGCTGAGATGACCGCGCATCAGCTCCCGCAAGGCAGCACGCCGAAGCGCAGCTATCCCGATCATTGGGAGCGCTATTCGTTGCGCGAGCGCATCGTGCAGTGGATCTGGCTCGGCGGTATTGCCATCGCCGCCGCCTGGTCGGTCTCGGCGCTCGACATCGAATGGGCCTTCTTCGCCGATGCGCATGAGCAGGCCGCCGACCTGATCTCGCGGATGTGGCCGCCGCGCTGGACCTATCTGCCGCGCATCGTCCAGCCACTGATCGAGACGCTGCATATCGCGACGCTCGGCACGATGATCGCCATCGTCTTCGCGCTGCCGGTCGCCTTCCTCGCGGCGCGCAACACCACCTACAACCAGGCGACCTGGCTGATCGGCCGGGCCATGCTGGTCATGTCGCGCTCGATCAACACGGTGATCTGGGGCCTCGTCTTCGTCGCGATCTTCGGGCCGGGACCGGTCGCCGGCATCTGCGCGGTCGCGGCCCGCTCGATCGGCTTCATCGCCAAGCTCGTCGCCGAGGCGATCGAGGAGGTCGATGCGGGCCAGATCGAGGCGGTGGAATCGACCGGGGCCAGCACCTTGCAGGTCTATGGCGTCGCGATCCTGCCGCAGATCCTGCCGGTGCTGATCGGCACCTCGATCTACCGCTGGGACATCAACGTGCGCGAATCGAGCGTGCTGGGTTTTGTCGGCGCGGGCGGCATCGGTCTCCTGCTCTACGCCTCGATCAACCAGTTCGCCTGGTCGCAGGCGATCGTGATCCTGATCGCCATCCTCGGCATCGTCATCATCAGCGAGGCGCTTTCGGCTTATGTCCGCTCCCGCATTGTCTGAACCGCGGATCGAGACCGCCTTTCCAGGCGGCCTTTCGGCCCTCGTCGACCGCTATGACGGCTTCCTGCTCGATCAGTGGGGCGTGCTGCATGACGGCACCCGGCCCTATCCCGATGCGGTCGCTTGTCTCGAACGCCTGCGGGCCGCCGGTAAGGCTGTGATCATCCTGTCCAATTCGGGCCGGAGCGGGCGCGACAACGAGGCTGTGCTCGCCAGCATGGGCTTCCCCCGCCATCTCTACGACCGTGTGGCCTCGGCAGGCGATGATGCGCGCGAGGCGCTGCTGGAACGCTCCGAGCCGACCTATCGCAATCTCGGCACGCGCTGCCTGCTGCTCGCGCGGCCGGGCGAGGATCGTCTGGCCGCCGGGCTCGGGCTGACGCTGGTCGGGTCGGCCGAGGCGGCCGACTTCCTGTTCGTGATGAGCATGGATCCCGACAGCCAGTCGGTCGCGGGCTGGAAGCCGGTGCTGGAACAGGCCTTGCGGCGCGATCTGCCGATGATCTGCGGCAATCCCGACCGCTACCGCGTCCATGCCGACGGCACCCTCCACGAGGCGCCGGGGCTGGCTGCGCTGATCTACGAGGAGATGGGCGGGACGGTGCATTATCACGGCAAGCCGCATCCGCGAATCTACCGGAGCTGCCTGCGCTATCTCGATCGTCCGGCCGAGCGCCTGCTCGCGATCGGGGATTCGCTGGAGCACGACGTCGCCGGCGCGGCGCAGGCGGGGATCGATGTCGCCTTCATCGCGGGCGGGATCCATCGCGGTGATCTCGACTGGAGCGGGGACGGCAAGGTCGATCCCGAGAGCTGCCGCCGGCTGTTCGCACGCGAAGGCCTGCTGCCGCGCTACGGCCTGTCGTCGTTCGCCTGGAGCTGATCCGGCAAGGGCTCTTTGCAGGCTCTCGCTTCGAAGTCGGCCAGCCTCGATGTCGCTCTGCGGCTGCCGTCATTGCGAGCGTAGCGAAGCAATCCAGGGGACTGGGTTGAACGGCTGCGACCCAGTCCCCTGGATTGCTTCGTCGCTTAGCTTCTCGCAATGACGACGAATCCGTCAGGTTCGACCGAAGTCGAGCCTTCCGGACAAGCCTTCCCGTCAGGGCAAGCACCTAATAGGCGGCGTCGGTCGCGCAAGCCTCAGCCGTGCAGGCCGGCGCACGCCTTCGCGGAGGTGAAACATCCTCTTGTGAAATTTCACAACATGTCTACGCTTCCTCCCAACAGGCGCCGATCAAGAGCGCTCTCATGGAGGAAACCGGGAATGGCGCATGCTGCGGTCCAGCCCCGACAGGCCGAGGCAGAAGAGGCGAGTGCGCCCAAGCGGCGCAATCGCGTCAACCTGTTCGAGCTCGCCTATGAGCGGATCGAGGCGCTGCTGGTAACCTGCGAGCTGCCGCCTGGCCGCTTCCTGTCGCTTCAGGATCTGCAGGACATGACCGGCTATGGCCGCACGCCGGTTCATCACGCCGTGAACCGGTTGGCTGCGGATACGCTGATCGTCGTCCGCCCGCGCCATGGCCTCCAGATCGCGCCGATCGACCTGGCGCGGGAACGTGTGCTGCTGCGGCTGCGCCGCGACCTCGAACGCTTCGTCATCGGGCTTGCGGCCGAGAGGGCCGGCCCCTCCCATCGCAACCAGTTCCTGCACATGGAGCGCCTGCTGCGCGAGCGCCGCGACAGCTTGAGCCTGGCGGAGTTCAATACACTGGATCGCCGGATCGACGAGACGGTGCTGGCAGCCGCCGCGGAGCCTTTCCTCCAGCACACGCTGCGCCCGCTGCATACGATCTTTCGGCGCATCGGCTTCATCTATCACAGCGCGATGCCGCAGCGGGTCAGCCTCACCGTCTCGATCGACCACCACATCGCGGTGCTGAACGCCATCGCGGCGCGCCGGGCGGATGAGGCTGTCGCGGCCTCGGATGCGCTGATCGGTTTCGTGGACGGCATGTTCGACGAGATGGAAGCGGCGATCGATCCATCCCTGCTGGATTGCGCGGTCGAGCCGCTGCTGAAGACCTGACGGAAGGAATTATCGGACCATGCGCATTGTCTTCCACGGCGAGAACGCCGCTTCCTTCAGCCACGGCTTTGCCGAGCTGGTTGGCGACAAGGCCGATATCCGGCTGCTGCCTGACCATCTCGAAGCGGGAGCGGACCAGAGGGCCTATGCCGAGGCCGAGGTCATCGTCGGCGTGAAGTTCGATGCCAATCTGCCGCAGCCGGCCGGGCTCAAGCTGTTCCATGTGCCGGGCGCCGGCTACGACATGGTCGATCTCGGCGCGCTGCCGGCCTCGGCCGCAGTCTGCAACTGCTTCGGCCATGAACAGGCGATCGCGGAATATGTGATGGCGGCCCTGCTGGCGCGCAACATCCCGCTTGCCGATGCCGACCGGCGCTTGCGGCAGGGCGATTGGGCCTATTGGGCCGGCGCGCCGGAGCGCGTCCATGGCGAGATCGCGGGCCAGACCATCGGCCTGCTCGGCTTCGGGCATATCGGCAAGGCGATCGCGGCGCGGGCCAAGGCCTTTGAGATGAAGATCCATGTCGCCAATCGCAGCATCGTGCCGGCTTCGCCGCTGGTCGACCGCGCCTTCACGCTCGATGCGCTGGAAGAGTTCTGCGGTTCTGTCGATGTCGTCGTCGTCTCCGTGCCGTTCACCGACCAGACCAGGGGGATCGTCGGCGCCGCCGCCTTCGCCGCGATGAGACCGGGTGCCGTCGTGATCAATGTCGGGCGCGGCCCGACCATCGACGAGCAGGCGCTGTTCGATGCCCTGAGGGCCGGCCGGATCGGCGGGGCGATCATCGATACCTGGTATCGCTACCCCACGGCTGGGGACAGCACGCCGCTGCCTGCAAATCTGCCTTTCCACGAGCTTTCAAACGTTTTAATGACGCCGCATATGTCCGGGTGGACGAGCGGCACCATCAGCCGCCGGCAGGGGGTCATCGCCGACAACATCAGGCGTCGCTTCGCAGGCGAGCCGCTCGCCAACGTCGTGCGCGCCAGCGCCTGACCCGGATTTCTTCCGCAACCGGCCAACAGAAGCCGGGCCAAGACAAGCGGCGTCGCCGCAGCAGAGGAGACATCACGTGAACTTGCTCAAGCATCTCAAGATTGCCGGCCTGGCCCTCGCGCTCGGCGCCGGCGTGCTCGCCGCCAGCCAGGCCTCGGCCCAGACGATGGCCGACATCACCAAGCGCGGGAAGGTCCGCATCGGCGTGCTGATCGGCGCTCCGCCTTATGGCTCGGTCGACTCGACCGGCAACGCCATCGGCTACGATGCCGACGTCGCCGCGCTCGTCGGCAAGTATATCGGCCTGCCGGTCGAGGTCGTGCAGCTGACGCCGCCGTCGCGCATTCCGGCGCTCGAAGCCAACAAGGTCGACTTCCTGGTCGCGACGCTGGCGCCGACCCCGGAACGCGCCAAGGCCGTGATGTTCACGATCCCCTACAGCGCCTTCCAGATGGGCATCTATGCCAAGAAGGGCACGGCCATCAAGGATTGGGCCGATCTCAAGGGCAAGAAGGTCGGCGTCAATCGCGGCTCCAGCGTCGAGCGCGAATTCGTCAACCGCGAGAAGGAGCTGAACCTCACCATCCTGCGCTTCGAGGACGATTCGACCACGATGCAGGCGCTCTTCTCCGGCCAGGTCGAGGCCATCGCCGGCCCCGACGCCCAGGCCAACGCCGCCATCAAGGCACGCGGCGAGACCGAGACCGAGGTCAAGTTCTTCTTCGGCATGCAGCCGAACTCGATGACCGTCCGCAAGGACGCCTACGAGCTGAAGCAGTGGCTGAACAACGTGATCTACTACATCAAGCAGAACGGCGAATTGAACGCCGTCTCCGAGAAGTGGGTCGGTGGGCCGCTGCCGCAGCTCCCCACGTTCTGATCCGACGCGTCCGGCCGGCACGGGCGTCCTCGCTCCGTGCCGGCGGTCTCAATCCGGCCGCCGGCTCTGTCCGGCGGCTGCCCAGGGCCCTGCGCGTGCCTGACCTGAGGAGGAAGTCTCCTTGCAGTTCGATCCCGTCCTCGCCGAATCCGACCTGATCCTGAAGGGGATCTGGCTGACGATCGTGCTTTCGGCCAGCGCCATCGTGCTCGGCTGCACGCTCGCGGTCCTGCTCGTGGCGCTGCGGACCCTGGCCGGGCGCTGGGCCGGCATCGTCGTCGACGCCTATGTCGAGCTGATGCGCAACACGCCCTTCCTGATCCAGCTCTTCATGATCTTCTTCGGCCTGCCGCTGCTCGGCATCCGGATGTCCGGCGTCGAGGCGGCGCTGCTGACCATGACGCTGAATCTCGGGGCCTACTCGACCGAGATCATCCGCGCCGGCGTGGAATCGATCCACAAGTCGCAGTTCGAGGCCGGCGTGTCGCTGGCGATGACGCGGCGCCAGGTCTTCCAGTATGTCGTGCTGCAGCCCGCCTTCGCCCGCGTCTGGCCAGCCTTGTCGAGCCAGTTCGTGCTGATGATGCTGGCCTCCAGCATCTGTTCCTTCATCTCGGTGCAGGAACTGTCCGGCGCGGCGGCGATCGTCGAGCAGCGCACCTTCCGCTCGTTCGAGACCTATATCATCGTCACCGTGGTCTATCTGGTGATGGCGCTGTCGCTGAAGGTCTTCCTGCTCTGGCTGGGCCGCAAGCTCTTCCCGCAGGTCTCGGGCCTGTCCCGCCTCGACGCCAAGGCGGAGGCCGCCTGATGCAGACCTTCGGTTGGCCAGAGGCCATGTTCATCTTCCGTGCGGCCGGCTGGACGCTGCTGCTGACCGCGATCTCCTTCGCCATCGGCAGCCTGATCGGCGGCGCCTTCGCGATCATGCGCCTCTCGCGGATCAAACTGGTCCGCAACTTTGCCGCTGGCTACATCCTGGTGATCCAGTCGATCCCGGTGCTCATGGTGCTGTTCATGAGCTATTACGGGCTGTCGATCATCGGCATCGAATTGCCGCCTTTCTTCGCGGCCTCGGCCTCGCTCGCGGTCTATGTCTCGGCCTATCTCGCCGAGATCTGGCGCGGCTCGATCGAATCCGTGCCCTACCAGCAATGGGAGGCCTCGGCCTCGCTCGCGCATTCGCCGGCGCAGACCTACCGCTATGTGATCCTGCCGCAGGCGATCCGCATCTCGCTGCCGCCGACGGTCGGCTTCCTCGTCCAGCTCGTGAAGAACACCTCGATCGTCTCGGTCGTCGGCTTCGTCGAGCTCTCGCGCGCCGGGCAGCTCGTCAACAACGCGACCTTCCAGGCCTTCCAGGTCTTCTCGCTGGTGGCGGTGATCTATTTCGCGATCTGTTTCCCGCTGTCCCGGCTCAGCCGCCATCTCGAAAAGGTGATGAATGCCAGCCGTTCTCATTGAAGACATCCACAAGAGCTACGGCCGGCTCGAGGTGCTGAAAGGCGTCTCGCTCAGCGTCGATGCGGGCCAGGTTGTCGCGATCATCGGCCGCTCCGGCTCGGGCAAGTCGACGCTCCTGCGCTGTATCAACGGGCTCGAGACCTTCCAGTCCGGCAAGATCGTGGTCGCCGGCCACGACATGACCCAGGACCCGAGGAAGCTGCGCGAATTGCGCAAGGATGTCGGCATCGTCTTCCAGAGCTACAACCTGTTCCCGCATCTGACGGTGGGGCAGAACATCATGCTCTCGCCGCGCATCACCAAGAACGTGCCGCAGGCGCAGGCCATGGCGCTGGCCAAGGAGGTGCTGGCGCAGGTCGGCCTCTCCGACAAGTTCGACAGCTATCCCGACAACCTTTCCGGCGGCCAGCAGCAGCGCGTCGCCATCGCCCGCTCGCTCGCCATGCAGCCCAAGGTGATGCTGTTCGACGAGGTCACATCGGCGCTCGACCCGGAGCTGACCGGCGAGGTGCTGCTGGTGATGGAGAAGCTCGCCAAGGGCGGCATGACCATGCTGCTGGTGACGCACGAGATGAATTTCGCGCGCACCGTGGCGGACACCACCGTCTTCATGCACCAGGGGCTGATCTGGGAGAGCGGGCCGTCGAAGGAACTCTTCGCCAATCCGCAGACGCCGGAACTCGCCAATTTCGTCAAGGCGGGCGCTCACTGAGCATACGGAGACCCGGAAACGTGGTGGTTTATCTCGGAACCACGCGGTCGTCCCGGGCTTGACCCGGGACCCATTCCGGAACCTTGCCAATCAGCGTTCAGGCATGGATCCCGGATCTCCGCTTCGCTGCGTCCGGGATGACCCGCGCTTTTGTCGAAGGCTTCTGAAAGCGCGGCCGGCTCAGTAGACGGCCGTCGCCTCGACCTCGACCACGAATTCCGGCCGGCTGAACCCGGAGACGATGACCAGCGTCGAGGCCGGCTTGACCGGGTAATCGGCCAGCGCCTCGTCGCGCGCCTTCATATAGGCCGGCATATGCTTGCGGTCGGTGACGAAGGCGTTGAGGCGCACGACATTCGCCATCGACAGGCCGCCCTCGCGCAGGATCGCGGCGATGCTCTCGAAGCAGATGCGGGCCTGCTCGCCGGCATCGTCGGGAACGCTGCCGTCCGGCGCCACGCCGAGCTGGCCGGAGGTGACGAGAACGCCCTGCGCGGCTGCCTTCACGCCGTGGGAATACTGCCCGAAGGGCGGATAGAGCGAAGCGGGTGCGAGCGGCTGTTTCATGAGCAGGTGATCCAGAGGCGTATCGGGCCGGGTTGCTACCATGCGGGCCGGGTATCAAGCGAGGCGAGCGGAAAGCGCTCGATCTCGGCGAAGAGCTCGGCCAGCCGGTCGACGGCGAAGTCCAGTGTCGCCTCGCCCTTCGCGGCGGTCGCGAGGGTGGCATCGCCGCAGGCGCCGGCGGCGTTGAGATCCTGCGCCTGCCAGCCGGGCTTGGCGCCGCCGCCGAGTGCGATATGGCGGAACCGGTCTTGCCAATCCGCGTTGGCCGGGTGGAAATCCCGCGCCTTGTCCATGACGACGTTGGGTGCGTCCAGCGCCAGCATGACGGAAGTTTCCATGTCGCCGGCATGGATGCCGTGGCGCAGTTCATGGTCGGAGTAGAGCCCCTCGGGCATGCCGAGGCCGAACCAGCTCACGCTGAAGACCAGCATGTCGTGCCGAACGCGCAATTCGCGCGCGACGATGTCCATCGTGCTGATATTGCCGCCATGGCTGTTGAGCAGCACCATCTTGCGCACGCCCGATGCGGCGACGCAGGCGCCGATCTCGCACCACATCGCGATCAGCGTCGCGGCCGAATGGGTCAGCGTGCCCGGATAGCGCGCATGCTCGTTGCTCTTGCCGATCGACTGGCGCGGCAGGAACAGCACGGGGCTTTCCTCCGGCAGCTTGCGGGCGAGGCGCTCGACGACACCGCCGACAACGGCCGCATCGACCGAGAGCGGCAGATGCGGGCCGTGCTGCTCGGTGGCGCCGACGGGCAGCACGGCGATCAGCTTGCCGTGGTCGAGCCGCGAGAAGGCCTCGCTGGTATAGTCGGACCAGTAGCGTTTCACGGTTCTCTCCTCAGCGGGCATAGAGCTTGTCGAGCCGCACCACGCGCCCGACCAGCCAGAGCGTCAGGACTGTCGCGACGATCAGCAGGGCCGAGATGGCATGGGCGGTGGGTTCGAGCGTGGTCGCTTCCGAATAGATTCGGACCGGTAGCGTGGTCATGCGCGCCGTGGTCAGGAAGCTGGTGACGGTGACCTCGCCGAAGCTCATCAGGAAGCCGATGACGCCGGCCGCGAACAGGCCGGGCGCCAGCGCCGGCAGCGTGACCAGCAGGAAGCGGCGGATCGGGCCGGCGCCGAGGCTGTCCGCCGCCTCCTCCTGCGCCCGGTCGAGCGCCTGCACCGACGTGGTCAGCAGGGCGATGACGAAGGGCAGGATGATGACGACATGGATGCCGACGAGGCCGAGGAAGGCGGGGATCGCGACATAGATCTGCAGCAGCTTGAGCATGCCGACGCCGATGACGATCTGCGGCAGGGACAGCGGCAGCAGCCAGAAGGCGAGCAAGGCGCTCCGCCCCGCAAAGGGATAGCGGGCGAGCGCGAAGGCGGCCGGTGTCGCCAATGCCAGCGCGACCAGCACCGAGACTACGGCGAGCTGGAGCGAGACCAGGAAGGAGGCGGTATAGGAGCCGCCGAACAGGACCTGCTCGTACCATTTCCAGGTGAAGCCGCGGAAGCCGGCCGCGGTCGCCAGAGGCACGTCGTTGACGCTCTGGACGACGACGAGGCCGAGCGGCAGTAGCAAAAGGCCGATGCTCGCGGCCAGCAGCAGGCGCGACAGGGTGGGACCGAGCGCCTCGGCGAGTGCAACACACCAGCCGGGCAGGGAGAGTGACTCGCCCGGTCTGCCGGCGCGCCAGGGCATCGCACGGTTCAGCCCCCAGGTGCAGAGCCCGGCGAAGATCAGGCCGGCGAGGGTCACGACAATGGCGAGCGCCGAGGCGAGCGGAGCGTTGAGGTTGGCGACGGCCTCCTGCATCACCAGCATGCCGATGGTCATGACCTTCTTGCCGCCGAGCAGCGTCGCCGAGACATAGGCGGTGGTCGACATCAGGAAGACGATGACGGTGCCCGAGCGCAGGCCGGGCAGGGAGAGCGGCAGGTCGACGGTGAGGAAGCGCACAGCCGGGCCGGCGCCGAGACTCTCGGCGGCTTCGTGGACGCGCGGCGAGGTGCTTTGCATGGTGTCGTAGAGCGCGATCACCATGAAGGGCATGAAGACCTGCGCCAGCCCGACGACGACCGCGCCATGGGTGAAGAGCATGCGGCTGGCGGTCGGCAGGCCGACGAGCCGGAGCGCGCTGTTGATAAGACCGTCCGGCGAGAGCAGCAGCATGACGCCGAGTGAGCGCACCACGACATTGGTCAGGAGCGGGATCAGGATCACCGCGAAGGCGAGCGCGCGCCACTGCACGGGCATCCGCGCCAGCCAATAGGCGAGGGGATAGCCGAGCACGGCCGAGATCGCCGTGGTGGCGAGGCCGATCAGGATGGTTTCGTTGAGGACCTGGAAATAGAAGCCGTCGCTGGCGATCTCCGCGAACTGGGCGAGCGACAGCGGCTGAAGCAGCGGAGCGAACGGATCGCCGCCCGCCTGGAGCGAGAGCAGGATCACCACCGCCAGCGGGGCGGCGAAGGCGAGCAGCAACCAGAGCGTGACCGGCGCGGAGAGCGCCGGTCCTTTCCAGCCGGTCATCCGGCGATCTCGCGGTCGATCTTGCGCTGCCAGGCCGCGCGATTGGCGTTGATATAGGCCCAGTCGAAATCGACCATCTTGGCGATGTCGTCGCCGGCCAGCACCTTGCCCTTGAGATCGGCGGGAATGGTGATGTTGCGCACGGTCGGCGAGTAGTAGATCTCGCGGGCGAAGGCGAGCATGCAGGGCTCGGACAGGTGGAGGTTGATCCACTCTTCGGCCAGGACCTGATTGCGGGTGCCTTCGGTGATGCAGCCGACATTCATCGAGATGGCCTGGCCCTCGACGGGGTCGGCGATGACGATGTTCGGGTTCTTGGTCTCGGCGTATTTGCGGGTGAAGGAGGCGAACTCCACGCCGATGTCGCAGATGCCCTGGTCGAACATGTCGTAGAGCTGGACCTGGCTCGAATGGATCGCGGCGAAGGGCTTCAGCTGCTTCACCTTCTGGATCACCATGTCGAAATCCTTCTCGGTGCCGCCGAAGGTGCGCGCCGTCATCATCAGCGCGGCGATGCCTTCGGTGCCGAGACCTTCGGGCCAGCTCACGCGGCCTTTCCACTCGTCGTTCCAGATGTCCTTCCAGGAGGTCACCGGCTTCTTCGCCTTGCGGCCGTCATAGACGATCGTGCAGGGGTTGAAGGCGACGCCGTAGCCGCCGATCTTGGCGGGTTCGTAGAGGTGTTCGTATTGCGGCACGGCCTTGGTCGGCGCCTGCGTGACCTTGGCCTGCAGGGCCTCGCGGCTCTCGTAGATGTTGAGATAGATGACGTCGAAGCTCGGCCGGCCGCGCTCGGCATAGGCGCGGGCGCGGCGCTCCAGCGTGTTGCCGAGGACATAGCTGACCTTGCAGCCATATTTTTCGACGAGCGGCTTCTCGACATGCTCGCGCACGATGCGCTCCTGCGCGCCGCCCCAGATGCCGACGACGAGTTCGTCGCCCTTCTTGGGCTGGGCGCGGACGGGCGTGATGAAATGCACGGGCGCGGTGAGGC
This sequence comes from Beijerinckiaceae bacterium, assembly GCA_965283735.1. Taxonomy (GTDB): domain Bacteria; phylum Pseudomonadota; class Alphaproteobacteria; order Rhizobiales; family Beijerinckiaceae; genus Allobosea. Next base: position 161,916 of record CBDIPN010000001.1, read on the forward strand.
CGGCGCCGAGCACCAGCTTGTTGAAGGTCCTGCGGGAAGGCGTCACGGCTGGCACTCCTGTCAGATGAAGGTGGCGCCGCCGGGCAGCGCGATGACGCTGCCGGGAGCACCCACGGGCGGGGGCGGGATATCGGAAGGCAGGATCAGGCGGATGATGCCGGCCTCGCTGGCGAGATCGACCTCGAAGCTCTCGCCGAGATAGGCGACCGAGGCGATCGTGCCGGAGACGCGCAAGGGTCCCTGCGGCTTGTCCGAGAGGCGCAGGCGCGAAGCGCGCAGGACGAGGCGCCCGACGCCGTTCGGCGCAAGCTCGCAGGTCAGCCCCGGCGCATGGAACAGGCCGTTCTTCGTGCTGCCCGCGATCACCGTCCGGGCGCCGAGGAAGCTGGCGGAGAATTCCGAGGTCGGCGCGTCGCAGAGCTGGCGCGGCGTGCCGAGCTCGCGGATGACGCCCTTTTCCATCACCGCGACGCGGTCCGACATGGCCAGCGCCTCCTGCTGGTCATGGGTGACGAAGATGGTGGTGATGCCCAGGCGCTGCTGCAGCGAGCGGATCTCGTTGCGCATGTCGGCACGCAGATTGGCGTCGAGATTGGAAAGAGGCTCGTCGAGCAGCAGCACCTCAGGCTCGACCACGAGGGCACGGGCGAGCGCGACACGCTGCTGCTGGCCGCCTGAGAGCTGGGACGGATAGCGCTCGGCGTAGCCACCGAGCCCCACCGTCTCCATCGCGGCCCGCGCCCGTTCGCGCCAGACCTGCTTCGGCAGGCGCCGCATGCGCAGGCCGAAGCCGATATTGTCGAGCACTGTCAGGTGCGGGAACAACGCATAGGACTGGAAGACCACGCCGATATTGCGCTGGTAGGGCTTGCGATGGGTAATGTCGCGCCCGGCGAGCAGCACGCGGCCGCCTGTCGTCGGCACGAAACCGGCGATCATGCGCAGCGTCGTCGATTTGCCGCAGCCGGAGGGGCCGAGGAGGGAGAGCAATTCGCCTTTGCCGATCTCCAGCGAGAGCCGGTCGACTGCGAGCGCGCCGCCATAGCTGGCGCTGAGGGAGTCGAGGGTGAGATAGCCGGGATCGGCCGTCATCGCCCTGCCTCGCCGCGGCCGGTTTCGATCAGCAGTTGGCTCGGCATGGTCCCGCCCCGTCCGTGGCCGCCTGGATATCCAGATCGGCGGCACTATGGAGCGTAGCCGGCACAACAGGAAGCTTATGGCGGATTATGATCGGTATATCGCCAGGCTTATCCTGCGGGCATCGCTTCGCGGCGCGGCGGCTCGTGAGCGAGGTCGTTCAGGGCGTGGTCGAAGCGCTTCGCCTCCTGGCGGATCAGGTTGCGCAGCCACTGGTTCGGCCGGCTGGCATGGGCGCGCTCGTGCCACTGCATGTAGAGCTGCATCTCACCGAACTCGCGCGGCGCGGGCACGACCGTCAGTTCGCCGAAGCCGGCCGTCTCGGCGATATAGTCGGCATAGGGCTTGGCGGTGCTGAAAACGAGATCGGTCCGGCGCAGCAATTGCGGGATCTGGGCGTACTCGGGCACGGTGACGCCGACGCGCCGGCGTAACCCCAGTTGCGCCAGCGGCGCGTCGATCGGGCTATAGGCGGCATTGGCGATCGGGGTCGGCGAGACATGGTCGTATTTCATGTATTCGCCGAGATCGATCCGGGACAGGCGGGCGAGCGGATGGTCCTTCCGCATCACGCAGGCGATGCCGCAATGGAGCAGGGTGCTGGAGCGCAGGTTGCCCGGCGGAGCGAGCCAGCTGCCGATGACGAGATCGGTCCGCTCTCCGAGCTCGCCGGCGAGATCGGTGCGTTCGGTCGGGGCGTAGAAGTCGACGCAGATGCCGGGCGCCTCGCGGCGCATGCTCGCCACCACAGCCGGGATCAGGAAGGCGCCGAAGCTGTTCATGGTGGCGACGCGCAGGCGCAATTCCGCAGTCGCGGGGTCGAAATCCCGACCCGCTTCCGTCGCCTCGGTCAGCTGGCCGAGTACGGCTTCGAGCAGCACCTGGATCTCTCGCCCGCGCTCGGTCGTGATCCAGCGCTGGCCGGAGCGGACGAGGAGCGGGTCGCTGAACACGGCGCGCGCTCGCTTGAGGCTGAGGCTGACCGCGGGCTGGCTGTGACCGAGCAGGGCTGCCACCCGCGAGACGTTCTTCTCCTTCAGCAGGAGATAGGTCGCCCGCAGCAGGCGGACGTCGATATTCGGATCGAGGCCCTGGTACATCGGGGGCATTCCTTCCGGGCTGGCGAGCCTGCGCGGAACCTAGCGCGCGGATGCCGTTCTGCGGAAGCCATGCCGACGCCGGAGGCGCCCTGCTTCGGACGGGGACGCCGCCATTCGTCAGAGCGTCTGCGTGACCTTGCGCAGATGCGGCGGGCGGTCGGGGTCGAGCCCACGCGCGGCCGCGAGCGCGGCGATGCCGCCATAGAAGGCGCGCGCTTGCAGCAGCGGCATGAGCGCGGCCGGGCTCTCGGCAGGCACGGGCAAGGCGATGCCCCGCACGACATCGGAGCCGGCATAGGCGATCTCGGCGCCCAGCCCGGTGAAGGTGTGAGCGCTCGAAAGCGTGCTCTCGCTGCCTTCGTCCGCGGGGCCGAGGATCAGCGCCGGGAAGCCCGGCCCGACCAGCGCCAGCGGGCCATGCAGCACCTCGGCGGCGCTGAAGGCCTCGGCATGGATGCGGCAGGTTTCCTTGAACTTCAGCGCCATCTCCTGGGCGATGCCGAGCCCGAGTCCGCGGCCGATGACATAGAGGCTCGTCGCGTTCTCGAGGCGCCGGAAGAAGGGTGACCAGTCGCAGAGCCCGGCCTGACGGAGCAGCTCGGGGGATCTCACCAGCGTGTCCGCAAGGTCGCGCTCGCAGCTCCAGGCGGCGGCGAGATGGAGCAGCGCGATGCCGGTGGCGAGGAAGCTCTTGGTCGCTGCGACACTGGTCTCGGGGCCGGCGGCAAGCGGCAGGGCGACATCGACCAATGCGGCAAGCGGCGATTCCATATCGTTGATCAGGCCGACCGTCAGCGCGCCGCCACGCTTGGCGGTCTCGGTGAGTTGCAGCGCGTCCGGGCTGCGGCCGGACTGCGAGGCGGCAATGAAGACGGCGCCGGAGAGATTGAGCTCCTCGCCATAGACCGAGGCGAGGCTGGGGCCGAGCGAAGCGACCGGCAGGCCGAGCGTGCGCTCCAGCAGGTATTTGCCATAGGTCATGGCGTGATCGGAGGAGCCCCGCGCACAGGTTGCGATGAAGGCGGGTTTGCGCCGCCGGAGCTGTTCGCCCAGCTGCGCCATGGCGTCGGCATTGGTCGAAATCTGGCGGGCAGCGACCTCGGCCGCTTCGGCCGCCTCGCGGGTGAGAAGGGCTTCAGGCATCGATCCGGTCATCGCTGTGCAGCAGGTTCTGGCTCATGGCATCGACATCGGCACGGTCGAGCCGCATCCCGGCTCCGCCAACCGAACGCACTGACAGCGTGCCGCAGGCGATGCCCTCCGCCAAGGCCTGTTCGCGGGAGGCCTCGGCGAGCCAGGCAACGAGGAAACCGGCATTGAAGGCGTCGCCCGCTCCCGTCGTGTCGAGAACCGGTCCGCCCTCGGGTGCGGGCAGGGTGATGGCGTCGTCGCGCTGGAACAGTCGCGCGCCGTTGCCGCCGTCCTTGATGACGACGATCGGGAAATACTGGGCAAGGCGGCGGCCGGCCTTGTCGAGGTCATCGCAAGCGGTGATCACGCGCGCCTCGGCCGCGTTGGGCAGGAAGATATCGGCGCCGGCGGCGCGCGCGATCAGGTCGGGCCGGCGGATCCAGTCATCGTCCCAGCTCGGATCGAGCGAGACGGTGAGGCCGGCATGCTTCGCCCGGTCGATCAGGTCGGGGATCTCGGCGAGCGTGGCGAATTCGGCGATGTGGAGATGGCGCGCGGCCGGGTCTGCGAGGGCTACGTCCAGCGTCGCCGGGCGGGCGCTGCCGGCACGTCGCGACAGGAAGGCGCGCTCGCCGTCCTGAACCATCACGACGGTCGGCTGCGGGCCGGCCTCGGGCGTGCGTTCGAGCCAGCGGAGGTCGACGCCGCTTTCCGTCAGCGCGGGCGCCAGCGTGCCGGAGAGCGGGTCCGTGCCGAGGCGGGCGAGCAGGCCCGCGCGTGTTCCGAGCGCGGCGAGATGGGCGGCCGTGATGAAGCCGCCACCGCCCGGCACGATCGCCACCGTCTCGGCGAAACGCTCCTCGCCGAGACGCGGCATTGCGTCGAGCCCCCGGAAGACGATGTCGCAGTAGAGCCGGCCGATGCTGAGGACGAGGTCGCGGCCGACGCTCATAGGGCGCGCTCGGTTGCCGCGTCGAACAGGCGCAAGGAATCGATGCCGGCGCCGAGCCGGACTTCGTGGCCAACGACCGGCGGCGCCTTGGCCGAGGCAGAGGCGAGGATAAGGCCGTCGCCATGCTCGACATGGACGAAGGTCTCGGACCCCAGCGGCTCCACCACCGCGACCTTGCCGGTGAGCACGAGATCGGCGGTTTCACCGGCCGCGAGCACGCGCAGTTCCTGCGGGCGGACGCCGACCAGCACCTCGGCGGGGAGCGGCGTGGGGCGGGACGGCAGAGCGATGGCGTTGCCGGCCAACTCCAGCTTCGGCTTGCCATCGGCGGTGGTCGTCCTGGCCGGCAGGATGTTCATCGTCGGCGAGCCGATGAAGCGGGCGGTGAAGACATCGGCCGGTTTCTCGTAGAGCTCCATCGGCGCGCCGACCTGGAGGATTCGGCCGTCGCGCATCACCACGATCCGGTCGGCCAGCGTCATCGCCTCGACCTGATCATGGGTGACGAAGACGATGGTGCGGCCGAGCCGCTGGTGCAGGCGCTTGATCTCCAGGCGCATCTGGGCGCGCAATTGCGCGTCGAGATTGGAGAGCGGCTCGTCGAAGAGGAAGGCCGAGGGGTCGCGCACCATGGCGCGGCCGATGGCGACGCGCTGGCGCTGGCCGCCCGACAATGCCGAGGGCTTGCGCTCCAGCAGCGGTTCGAGGCCAAGGATGCGCGCGGTCTCCTCGATGCGGCGGCGCTTCTCGGCCTTGTCGAGCTTGGCCGTATAGAGGCCGAAGCCGATATTCTCGGCGACGCTCATATGCGGGTAGATCGCGTAGTTCTGGAACACCATGGCGATGTTCCGCTCCTTCGGCTCCAGCCGGTTCACGGGCCGCTCGCCGATGGTGATGGTGCCGCCGTCGATCTCCTCAAGACCGGCGATCATGCGCAGCGTCGTTGACTTGCCGCAGCCGGACGGGCCGACGAAGACGACGAATTCGCCGTCCTCAATGGCAAGGTCGATGCCGTGAACGACCTGCGTCTTGCCGTAGCGCTTGACCAGCCCCTGAAGCTCGATACCCGCCATCAGGCTGCTCCCATCAGATCCGCGAAGGCGGCGTCGAGTTCATGGCGCGCGGAAGCCTCGCGCGCGGCGGTTGCAGTCGCAGCGAGGCCGGCAGCCACCAGCACGCCGCGATAACCCGCAAAGGCGGCGGCCAGCGCCTGCGGCCCCGGCCCGCCGAAGCGCTCGCGCACCGCGACGAAATGTTCGGGCGAGACGGCCTCGGCGAAGGCGGCTTCGGTCAACGCCGGCTCGCGGCCGGCATGCTCGCGGAAGGCCTTGCGGAAGGGCGCGTAGCCGTCGCGCGGCAGGTCGCCGTCGGCCGCGACCACGGCGCGGGCGACATCGGCGGCGATCTCATGGGCGGTGCGGAAGGACAGGCCTTCCGACCGCACCAGCGTATCGGCCAGCTCGGTGATGGTGATGCAGGAGCGGCGGATGTTCTCGGCGACGCGCCGCCCGTCGACCTGTAGCGCCGGCAGCAGCACGGCGAGGAGGCCGAGCACGCGCTCGCCGGTGGCGAAGGCCTGGTAGCCGGCCTCGTTGGTTTCGCCCTCGGCATCGTTCATGTCGGTGAAGGGCGTGTTGTGGACGATGTCTCGGACCATCCGGGCGCGCGCCACGGTCTGCGATGCCAGGTGGCGCAGATGCTCGATCGGCACGGGATTGCGCTTCTGCGGCATGATCGAGGAGATCTGCACGAAAGCATTGGGCACGTAGAGCTGGCCGACCTCGAAGGCGGTCCAGACCTGCAAATCCTGGATCAGGCGGCCGAGATGCAGGAAGACGAGCTCGACCGCGCTATAGGTCGCGGTCAGGTAGTCGATCGCGGCGATGCAGCCATAGGAGTTCTGCAGCGGGGCCGAAAAGCCGAGCAGATGCGCGACGCGGGCGCGATCGAGCGGGAAGCCCGAGGTGGTGATCGCGGCCGCGCCCATCGGCGAGAGATCGAGCAAGGCGCGCGCCTGCACCAGTCGCTCATGGTCACGCAGCATCACTTCGATCGCGGCGGAGAGGTAATGGCCGAAGGTGGTCGGCTGGGCCGGCTGGCCATGGGTATAGGCGACGATCAGCGTCGCCTTCTCGCGCTCGGCGAGATCGAGCGTCGCGGTGATCAGGGCGCGCAGCAGGCCGGCCATATGGTCGAGCCGCGGCTTGAGGGCGAGCTTGAACAGGGTGTGGTCGATATCGTTGCGCGAGCGACCGGTATGGAGGCGCCCGGCATCGTCGGCCGGGAGACGCTTCTTCAGCTCGGCCTCGATCAGGAAGAAATAATCCTCGACCGTGCCGTCATAGCTCAGCTTGGCCGGGTCGATCTCGGCATCGATAGCGTCGAGCGCGCGGGCGATGCGGCCGGCGGTGGCGCGCGGCAGGATGCCGGTCTCGGCGAGCATGACGAGATGGGCGCGGTCGATGGCGCGGAAGCTATGGACGTGATGCGTCTTCGCCCCGTCGAAGAGCGGGCGCAGCACGGTTTCCTTGTAGATGGGATCGGGAAAGACGGAGGTGTCGCTCGCGCGGGGATCGGTTTTCGTCATGGCAATCAGCCCTTGAGACCGGCGAGGACCACGCCGCGCACGATGTAGCGCTGGAGCAGCAGGAAGACGGTCAGCGTCGGCAGGGTGGCGAGCGCCGCGCCCGTCATGATCAGCTCCCACTGGACCTGCGATTCCACAGCGAAGCTCGTGAGCCCGACCGGCAAGGTGTAGAGCTCTTTTGATGTCGTCACGATCAGCGGCCAGATGAAGGCGGTCCAGTTGCTGAGAAAGGTGAAGATTGCCAGCGCCGAGAGGGCGGGCGTCACCAGCGGCATGGCGATGCGCCAGAAGATCGCGAACTCGTTGAGGCCGTCGATGCGGGCGGCTTCGAGGAAGTCGTTCGGCACGGTCTCGAAGAACTGCTTCATCAGGAAGGTGCCGAAGGCCGTCATCATGCCCGGGAACATGATGCCCCAGTAGCTGTCGAGCCAGCCGAAGTTCTTGGCCATGACGTACCAGGGGATGACCAGCATCTCGGTCGGGATCATCAGGGTCGAGAGGATCGCGATGAAGACGAGATAGCGGCCGCGGAACTGGAACTTCGCGAGGGTGTAGCCGACGAGACTGTCGAAGAAGACGTTCGAGAGCGTCACCGCAACCGCGATGCCGAAGGAATTGGCGAACCAGCGCAAGAAGCGGCCGTCCGAGAGCACGGTGACATAGTTTTGGAGCGTCGGGTGGGCCGGGAAGAAGGCGAGATCGTAGATCTCGGAGGAATCCTTCAGCGAGGTCGCGAACATGAAGGCGAGCGGCGTCACCATCAGCAGGCCGCCGCCGAAAAGCAGGAGCCAGGTGAGGAGGCGGCCGGGCTCGATGCGCAGGGCCAAGGGGGAGGCGGCGGCGCTCATCAGCGGTCTTTCAGCAGCCGAAGCTGCAGCAGCGAGACCACGAGCAGCACGAGGAAGAGCACGACGGTCTGGGCCGCGGCATAGCCCATGTCGAAGGAGGAGAAGGCCGTCTGATAGATCATCAGCACGAGCGGCTTGGTAGCGTTGAGGGGCCCGCCGGGGTCGCTGCTCGTCTGGCTGGTCATGTTGTAGACCTGATCGAAGATGCGCAGGAACCCGATCGAGGAGAAGACGACGAGGAAGACGATTGTCGGCTTGAGCAGCGGCAGGGTGATGCGCCGCAGGATCGTTCCGTTCGAGACGCCGTCGATGCGGGCGGCCTCGTAATAGGTCGTCGGGATGGCGCGCAGGCCGGCCATGAAGATCACGACCTGGAAGCCGAGCCCCGCCCAGATCGCGGGTGCCAGCACGGCCGGCAGCGATTGCGTGGTCGAGCGCAGGAAGGGCTGCTGGGCGATACCGATGCCGGCGAGCAGGTTGTTGAACAGGCCGATCGGCACCGGCTGGTAGAACCAGCGCCAGACCCAGGCCATCGCCGCCGCGGTCGTCAGGAAGGGCAGGAAATACAGCGCCCGGATGAAGCCGTGCAGGAAGCGCACGCGGTCGAGATGATAGGCGATGGTGAAGGCGAGCAGCAGGCTGATCGGCGTGCCCAGCAGCAGGTAGAGCGCGGTGTTGCGGAAGACCTGCCAGAAGACGGGATCGGCCATCAATCGCTTGAAATTGGCGAGCCCGATGAAGGAGGGCTTGGTCAGCAGGTTCCAGTTGGTGGTCGCGATCCAGAACGCTTCAAGCGTCGGATAGAAGCGCACCACCGCATAGAACAGCACCGGCACGGCCAGGAAGGACCAGGCCCAGAGGACCTGCTTCTGGCGCATGCCGAGGCCCGAAGAGGGGCGGCCGCCGGAATCGGCGGCTTTCTGAGACAAGCTCATCGTGACCATTCCGAAGCGTGCGCGGGAACCGTCGCGTCATCCCGGACAAGCGGCGAAGCCGCGCCGATCCGGGATCCATCGTCGAGCGTCGGAGCACTATGATGGATCCCGGCGCTCCGCTGCGCTGCGGCCGGGATGACGGCGTGGTTCACGCGCGGGCTCTCACTTCTTGTAGAAGCGGTCGAGGATGGCCTGCTCGGCCTTGGCGGACTCCGCCAGCGCGGCCTTGGCGTCCTGGTTCTGCAGCAGCACGCGGTTGATCATGTCGAGCGAGACCTGGCGCTGAGCCAGCTCGTCGACGAAGACCGTGGCGTGCGCGTAGTTGAGCGCCTTGAGGAACGGCCCGTAGACCGGGTGGTTCAGGTTCTTCTCGGTCTCGGCCGCTTCCTTGCGCGCGGGCAACTCGCCGACGGTCTCGAGCCAGAGCTGCATCGCCTCGGGCGTCGTGACGAAGGCGAGGAACTTCTTGGCCGCTTCCAGCTTCGGGCCGGTCGGCTTGGTGGTGATGGCGTTGACCCAGTAGCTGGCGAAATTCGCCTTCTTGCCGTCGGCCGAGGCGGGCAGTTCCGCAACGCCCCATTCGAAGGCCTTGATGCCGCCGAAGGCACCGAGGCGGAAGGAGCCGTCGATGGTCATCGCGGCACGGCCGGCGCGGAAGGCGGCCTGGCCCTCATCCATGAAGCCGACCTGGCCGACCTTGTGAGTGCGCTGGAGATCGGCATACCAGTTCAGCGACTTGGCGCCGGCCTCGCTGTCGTAGGTGACCTTCTTGTTGTCGTCGCTATAGGGCGCGCCGCCATTCTGGCGCAGCAGCGTCTCGCGCCACCAATGGTAATCCTGGCCGGGGAAGTCGAGCGTGATGCCGGCCGAGAGCATGTTGCCGGCGCCGTCGCGCTTGGTCGTCTTCTTGGCGAAGTCGAGCAGTTCGTCGACGGTCTTCGGCGGCGTGTTCGGGTTGAGCCCCGCCTCCTGGAAGAGCTTCTTGTTGTAGAACAGCGCGAGCGAGCGCACCGCCGTCGGCAGCGCGTAATACTCGCCGTCGCGCTTCATCGCCGAGACGATTGGGTAGAATTCCTTCTCGATCGCGGCGGGCGGGAAGGCGTCGCGCGGCAGCGGCTGGATGAACTTGGCGCCGACGAAATTGTCGAGCCAGCCATAGAAGAGCTGCACGACATCCGGGCCCTGGCCGGCCGGCATCGCAGCGGCGATCTTGGTCTGGTAGTCGGCATAGGGGAAGGTCGTCTGCTTGACCTTGATGTTCGGATTGGCGGCCTCGAAGCGCTTGATCAGCTCCGTCATCGCCTTGACGCGCGCGTCGAAGACGTACTGCCAGTACTCGATCTCGACGGTCTGCGCCTTCGCGCCGGCGACCGCGCCGACCGAGACCATCAGACCCAACAGCATCCCGCGTAAGCCGCGCATGACCCTCTCCCCTGATTTCAGCGTCCTCCGTCCCTGCCGGCGGACGGCATTCGGGAGGCTCGCCGATATCGTCGTCTTGGCGGCCGGCGGCTGTCAATCAATTAATTCACTTGAGTTGGATTAATTGCCGGAGCAGGCTGTCGACCCGATCCAACGCGACAGCCTATGCCGAACCGTTCCGTCCCTCCCTCCCGCAGCGTCGCCGTCGGCACCAACCCCGAGCGGACGCGCAGCCATAACCGCCGGGTGGTGCTGGAAACCGTACGCCAGCACGGGCAGCTCGGCCGGTCCGATATCGCGGTCCTGACGAAGCTAACCGCGCAGGCGGTCTCGAACATCGTCGCCGAATTGGTCGAAGAGGGCTTCCTGACCGAGCTCGGCCGGCGCCGGACGGCGCGGGGCCAGCCGCCGGTGGAGTTCGCGGTCAATCCCGAGGGCGGGATGACTGCGGGGATGGAAATCGCGGCCGATCACGTCACCACCGTCCTCGTCGACCTCGCCGGGCGGGTCAGGGCGCAGCGCATCGCGCCTCTCGCGGACACGACCGTCGCGGGCGTGCAGAAGACGGCTGCGGCAGAGCTGGCAGCGGTCAGGCGCGAGGCCGGCCTGCCCGAGCGCCTGCTCGGCTGCGGGGTGGTGATGCCAGGCCCGTTCGAGATCGAGGGCATGAACTCGGTCGGGACCTCGCCGCTGCCCGGTTGGGCCGGGCAGGATGCCGCGCAGCTTCTGCAGGACGCTCTCAACACGCCGGTGGTGATCGAGAACGACGCCAATGCGGCGGCGGTTGGCGAGCATCTCCATGGGCTCGGCCGCAACCTGCGTCATTTCTGTCAGATCTACTTTGGTGCGGGCCTCGGCCTCGGCGTCATCGTCGCCGGCCAGCCCTATCGCGGGGCCTTCGGCAATGCCGGCGAGATCGGCCATATTCCCGTGGTGCGCGACGGGCGCGCCTGCGCCTGCGGCGGGCATGGCTGCCTCGAACGCTACGCCTCCTTCCATGCGCTGGCGGAGACCTTGCGCGAGGCCGGGCTCGCCGAGGTTGGGCCGGAGGAGGTTGCGCGCCTGCATGGGCAGGGCCATCCCGCCTTGTCCGGCTGGATCGCGGAGGCAGCCGGGCTGCTGGCGCCGGTCGTGGCGATGCTGGAGAACCTGTTCGACCCGGAGACCGTCATCCTCGGCGGCGAGATGCCGGACACGGTGATCGATGCGCTGATCGCGGCGATGTCACCTCTGCCGATCTCGGTGGCGAACCGGCCGGGGCGGACGATCCCGCGCGTCCAGCGCGGCGCGACCGGGCGCTTGACGGCGGCGCTCGGTGCGGCGGCGCTGCCCTTGCTCGACACGATGACGCCGAAGCTCGACCGCGTCAGTCTTGCGCCGGAAGCGGTTGCCTCGCCCGCGGGCTGACGAGGCTCCTGCGTTCACGGACCGGGGATGCTGTTTGCCCTCGATCAAGGAAGCAACCGGCCAAACCAGCTAGTCAGCGGGCTCCAGGACAACAGCCCGGAGCTGACCGATGCAGGCCGCGCCATACCGAGATGAACGGCTTCCGCGCTATACGAGCTATCCGACCGCCCCGCATTTCAGCGCTGCCGTCGATGCGAAGAGCTATGCCGGCTGGCTGAAGGAGCTGACGGCGGGGACCACCGCCTCGCTCTATCTGCATGTGCCGTTCTGCCGTTCGATGTGCTGGTATTGCGGCTGCCACACCACGGTCGCGCTGCGCAACGGGCCGATCGTCGATTACCTCGCGGCCTTGCGCGGGGAGATCGCCCTGGTCGCCGAAAGGCTTTCCGCTCCGCTCGATGTGCGCCATGTCCATTTCGGCGGGGGCACGCCGACCATCCTCGATCCCCAGGATTTCGTCGCGCTGGTCGCGTTGCTGCGGCAGCATTTCCTGCTGCATCCGACCGCCGAGATCGCGGTCGAGATCGATCCGCGTCGGCTTGAACCCGGCATGATCGCCGCGCTTGCCGAGGCCGGGGTCAACCGCGCGAGCCTCGGCGTGCAGAGCTTCGACCCCGCCGTGCAGAAGGCGATCAACCGCATCCAGAGCGTCGAGCAGACGGCGGCGGTCGTCACCGGCCTGCGCGGCGCCGGCATCGCAGCGGTCAGCTTCGACCTGATCTACGGGCTGCCGCGGCAGACGCTCCAGTCCTGCCTCGACACCGTCGAGCAATGCCTGGCGATGCGGCCCGACCGGTTCTCGATCTTCGGCTACGCGCATGTGCCCGAATTCAAGAAGCACCAGCGCCGCATCGTCACCACCGAGCTGCCGGATGGCGAAGCGCGGCACGAGCAGGCCGAGGCGATGGCGCAGCGGCTCGTGGCGGCCGGCTATGTTCGCATCGGGCTCGACCATTTCGCTCTACCGGATGATCCAATGGCGCGCGCCCTGGTTCATGGCGGGCTCCATCGCAATTTCCAGGGCTACACCACCGATCGCTGCGAGGCCTTGATCGGCTTCGGCGCCTCGGCGATCGGGCGATTGCCGCAGGGCTATGTCCAGAACGAGGTGGTGATCGGCCGCTATGCCGAGCGGATCGCCGACAGCGCCCTGCCGACGGCGCGCGGCTATCGCCTCACCGCCGAGGATCGCCTGCGCGCTGAGCTGATCGAGCGGGTGATGTGTGATCTGACTGTCGATATCGATGCGGTCTGCGCGCGGCATCGGGCCGATCCGAGCATCCTCGAAAGCTCCTTCCAACGGCTCGGTCAGCTCTCGCAGGAGGGCGTGGTGCGCCTTGATGGCCACCGCGTCTCGCTGCCGGATGAAGCGCGCCTGCTGGTGCGCAAGGTCGCATCGGCCTTCGACGCCCATCTCGATCAGCCGCCGCGGCAGTACAGCCGGGCGGTTTAGGGTAGGGATTTTCTGAAGCGCTCCTGATCGGAACCACCCTTGTCATTCCGGGGTGCGCCATAGGCGCGAACCCGGAACCCACGACGGGGTGAGCTGCCCGGAGCGAGACGCGTAAGGCTGCCCCCAGTCGTGGGTTCCGGGTTCTTCGCTGTGCGAAGCCCCGGAATGACAAGACGCAGCGCCGAGCAGCGATCAGCATCACCCGGCGATTGCGATCCTCAACCCCGCCAGCGTGCTCAGCACCGCCGCATAGCCGATCAGCGCGATCGTAAGCCCGGGGCTCGCCCGATGCAGGCGCATGAAGCCAAGCACGACGAGTCCGGCCTTGATCAGGCTAAGCGCCGCGATGGCGAACCCGCGCGGCCCGGCCGGCAGGAGCGTTGTGGCGAGCAGGCTCGCGCCCGTGGCGAGAAGCAAGGCGAACAGGATGGCAGGGAAGGGGAGGTCGCGCGCCGGCATCGTCTCAGCCCAGATAGATGACCGGCAGGATCAGCAGCCAGACGAGATCGACGAGATGCCAGATCGTGGCGACCGTCTCGACCGGTCGCGGCGCTGGGCGCCAGGCGACGACGAGGAGCAGGATCGCGACGAACAGGACATGCGCGAGATGGAAGCCGGTGATCAGCAGATAAAGCTCGAACAATCGGTTCTCGCTTGTGGCCAGTACCGGCAATTCATGGCTGAAGGCGGCGAGCTTCAGCGCGCAGAAGGCAAAGCCACCTAGCGCCGCGAAGATGAATTCCGGCGCGGGGCTCGCCCTGATGCGGCCAGAGCCGCGAAGAAACCGCTAGTCAGCAAAGTCGCCGTCGCGACGCTGGCCAGCGGCAAGTCGAGTTCGCGGTGGAACGCGACGTGTGCCGGTGGGTCTAGCCAGGCGATCAGCAGGAAGGCGCCGAGCAGGGCGCCGAAGACGACGAACTCGCTCCAGACGAGGATCCAGAGCAGGAGTTCCATGCCGGTTTCGGGAACCGGCTTCGCACCGTCGAGGCTGCCGCTGGCAACCGCGACGGTCATGCCGGCAGCAGCCGGTTCAGACCGGCCGGCAGGCGGTCGCGCCAACTCCGCTCGCGGACGAGGCGGAAGCCGAGATTGTCGGGCGGGGTGCCGACCGAGCAGCCGCCGCTCTTCGGGTTGCGGATGAAGAAGGCCATCGGCGCGCGGTGCTGGCCCTCGACGACATAGATGCCGCAATTGCTGGTCTCGCCAGTCGTGCGGCCGGCAGCGTCCTGCGAAACGCGGCGCAGACAGGTCTGCGTCCACTCCCAGACATTGCCGGCGATGTCGTGGACGCCATGTTCATTGGCGCCGAAACTGCCGACAGGCCGTGGGGCGGGGTCGCTCGCGGCTTTGCGGTTGGCTTCGCGCTCGTAATCGGCAAGCCAGCGCCGGGCCGGATTGTTCGCATCGGCATCGAAGCCGCGGGCATCGTCGACGAGGCGCGAGCCGGCGGCATGGGCCCATTCCCGGTCCGTCGGCAGGCGCCAGACCGTGCCGGTTTCCCGCGTCAGCCAGGCGGCATAGTCGCTGGCATCGGCATGGCTGACGCCGGTCACGGGCAGGTCGCCGCGTGGTGCCGGGCTGTCGAGGCGCTTGCAGGCGCCGGCCGCGATGCAGCGCGCGTAATCGGCGGCGCTCACCTGATAGCGCATGATTTCGAGGGGCTGTGTGATCCTGACCGTAACACGCGGCGCATCGACCGGGCGGCCAGCGCGGCTGTATTCGCCATCGAGCCGGTGCAGCAGTGTCGCGGGCGGCACGATCGCCGTTTGCGGCAGCGGAAAGGCGGGGGCTGGCCGGCGGATCGGCGCGGCCAGCAGGAGGGCAGCAGCTCCGGCGAGGAGCATGAGGCCGAGCGAGGTCGTCAGCCCCGGCAGCGTCGGGCGCAGCGTGGTGGCCATGATTGGAATCCCTATCGGGAAGAAGGGCCTCCCCGCCGAATGGCGGGGAGGCGGGGATACGTCAGATGCCGGCCGGGGCCAGGATCTGCTTCATCAGGTCGTCGTTCCACTCGCCCTCGACCTTGAAGTGTCCGGCGGCGCCGAGCTCGAAGGCCTCGATCAGGTTGTGGTTGACATAGGCGTAGATGCCCGGCTGCAGGAAGGTATAGAGCGCCGCGCCCGCGCAGCCGCCGGGGATGAACCAAGTCTCCAGGTCGCGCTCCGGCGGGTTGCGGAACTTGCCGGTGGCCCAGACATAGTCGCCATGGCCGCCGATCAGGTGGGGGCGCGTGTCGCGGTTGGCCTGCGAGTGGACGATCAGCACGGTCTCGCCGACCTTGGCGGTGAGCGCATTCTTGCCGGTCAGCGCGCCGACCTTGCCGTTGAACACGACGTGGGTCGGGGTCAACGTCCGCATCGCCTTGACGACATCCTCATGCGACTCGCCGACGCTGGCATAGCGCTTGAACTTGCCGTTTGCGTCGCGCGGCACATAGAAGTCCTGCTCGCCGACATAATAGACCTTGTCGTATTTCAGGGCCTTGCCCTGGCCGTCCTTCAGTCCGTCGCGCGGCAGCACCATGATGGCGCCGTTCATGCCCGCCGTGACGTGCCAGGGCACCATGCCGGGAGGGGCGCAGTGGTAGACGAACACGCCCTGCCGGGTGGCCTTCCAGCGCAGCACGACCTTCTCGCCGGGGTTGACCTCGGTCAGGCCGCCGCCGCCGAGTGCACCTGTCGACGAATGGAAGTCGATATTGTGCATCAGCTCGTTGGTTTCGGCGTTGATCAGCGTCAGCTCGACATAGTCGCCCTCGTGCACGACCATCAGCGGGCCGGGCACCGTGCCGTTGAAGGTGAAGGCGTAGGTCTCGGTGCCGGCATCGTCGAGGACGATCTTCTTCTCGTGGATCGTCATCGTGAACTCGACGACCTTCGGCCCGCCGGTCGCGACCTGCTCATGCGCATGCACGAAGGGGGGATCGACCAGCTTCGGCTTGACGCGCGGCAGCTTGGCGATGTCGGTGGCACTGGCCTTGGTCATCACGGCCTGCGCCTGAGCCGGCGCGGAAGCCGCCTGGACGATCGCCCCCGTGGCTGCCGCTCCCGCCAGAATGCTGCGGCGGGTCAGTTTGAGTTCTTCGCCCATTTTGAGCCCTTGGCCCATGGCCTGTCTCCTTGCCAGAAGACCGGAGTTCGCCCGGTCGTGAGCACTCTAGGAGCCTGGCGAAATCGGTCTTTGTTGCAGCACAACATTTCCGACGATCCTGGCCGGGATCGTCATTCGGCAGCGATCATCGCCGGCTCCCAGGCCGGCTCGTAGGTCAGCGTCACCGTGACCCCGGCGACGCCCTCGACCGCGCCGGCCGCCATGGCAACGGCCTCCTTCAGGAAGCCGGCCAGCGGGCAGCCGCGCGTGGTCGTCGTCATGGTGACCGCGACGCTGCCATCCGGCGCTGCCGTGATCGCGTAGATCAGGCCGAGATCGACGACGCTGCGGCCGATCTCGGGATCGAGCACGTCGCGCAGCGCGATCTCGACGAGGCGTTCCAGCTTGACGCTCATCCGTGCGCCCTCTCGCCGCCATGGCGCACGAGCAGGCGATAGGCCGTGCCGGAGGCATCGAAATTGCCGGCCCATTCGTGCTGGCGCTTGGCCAGTTCGGGGAAGAGGAAGACCGGTTCGCGGGCGAGCAGCGCGAACAGCACGTCGCCGGGCTTCAGGTCCTCGAGCGCTTCCAGGATGCGTACCATCGGCTCGGGCGGCTCGAGATCGACGAGGTCGAGTTCTTCGATCGGATTGCCCCAGGACAGGGCGGAGGGGCTGCTGCCCGTGGCGAGTCCGGCCTCGGCCTGCATTCCGGCGACCGGTGAGAACAGGACCTCCCAGTCGCCGCCGTCGAGCGGGCGATCGCTGGCGGAAAAGCCGCGATTGGCCATGACCGAGAACAGCGGCACCGGCCGAAAGGGTGCAATGAGGCGCAAGGATTCGCCCGGCGCGAGGGCGCTGACCGCCTCCATGATCGCCTGGAACGGCTCCGCGCCGGCCCGCAGCATCGGGCGGACGTCAAGCTCGCGGATGGGCGATGCTTCCGGCTTCGACATGGTTGGGTCTCCTTTCCTCGGCCCGCGCGGCCAGCAGCCGGGGGCATTCATGCGCCGGCGGCCTGTCGGCGGCCTTGATCTGCGACAAGCGGCGGATGCGGACGAGTTCGGCGACGAGGCCGGCAGTCCCGGCCAGGCAGAGCGTCATGGCCAGGCGGAAGCTGGTCGGCGCGGCGATGGCCAGCGCGGCAGCCCCCAGCACGACCCCGCCATAATAGAGCAGGAACCACCAGCCGGTTCGCGGCATGGCGACGAGATCGCCGACGCGCGGCGCCGGGCCGCGCCCGAGGCGGGGCGCATAGGTTTCGAGCCAGGTCACGAAGGAGACGATCTTCACGAGCTGCGCCAGCGTCAAGCCGCCCAGCCATCCGAAAGCGATCAGGAAGACGAGTGCCGCGATCGAGCCGTCGCCCGCATGAGCGACGATGGCGACCGGCAGCCCTGCCAACCCGAGGCCGAGCGCGACGAAGGCCGGGATGCTGGCGCGCATGTTGATCTCCAGCGCTTTGCGCCGGCGGGCGTGATAGAGCGCGTGGATGTCGCGGCCGTAGCACAGGCCGGCCATGATCAGCACAACGAGTGTTGCAGCGATCCACCCGGCGCCCGTTTCGATGCCGGCGAAGGGCGCCATGAGACCGGCGAAGGCGAGGGCGAGCCCCAGGCTCGCGAACAGCAGCACCGGGCGTACCCGGCGGGCCGGCGGCTCCGGCGCCATCATGAACATGATGAAGAGGCGATAGCTGACGCCGATGGCGATCAGCCCGAGCCAGCCGCCGAGGCCGAGCAGGGCGTGGAAGGGCAGGCCATCGGGCAATAGAGTGACGGTGCCGAGCCAGTCGCCGCGTCCCGACAGGAGCGTCGTGAAGGCGGTGCCGCTCAGCGCCGTGGCGGCCAGGCAAATGAGGCCGGTGAGGACGAAGCGGGCGAACAGGACGATCGGGGGCGCGCTCAGGAGCGTTGCGCCCAGCATCAGGCCGAGCAGCGAGAAGCCTGAGAGCAGGAAGGCGGCACCGAGCGGCAGCAGGTCGAGCGAGGCCTCGATCCAGCCGGCCAGCGTGGCGAAGCCGGTGCAGAGCAGGGTGAGGCCGATGGCGAGCGCGAACAGGGCCGGCAGGGCGAGGCGGGGGAAGGCAAGCGGGCGGGAGACCAGAACCGGCACGAATTGCAGCAACGCACCGGCCATGGCGAGGCTGAGCCAGCCGATCGCCACGAGATGGACGAGGACGAGCGTCGCGGGTTCGGCGAGGCCGGCAGCGGGATAGCCGATGCCGGCGACGGCGAGAGCCTCGGCCGCGAGCAGAAAAGCCAGCGCGGTCGCGAAATAGCTCATCGTCCAGCGGGACAGCGATGCCATCGGCATGGCTGCGATCTCCCGAGAGGCGGCTCAGTGGCCGCAGGTGCAGGAATGGCCTTCGTCGTGGCCGCCGCAATCGGCGGCGTGGCCATCCTCGCCGGCTTCGTTACGGCCGATCTCGACCTGCCAGATCTCCGGGCCCTGCACGATGTAATCCCAGGAATAGGAGCCGGGATAACGTGCCTCGATCTGCCGGCGCAGCGGCGCGGGGTCATGATCGTTGACGATCCTGAAGGCGTCGCCGGGCGAGAGCCGCTCCATGATGCCGAAGATCGTGGCATGGCGCACGACCGGCGGAATGGTGCGCACGTCGAGCGGCTCGAGGGGCTGGGTGGTCATGGTTCGGCTCCGGTTGCGGCCCCGATGCGGGCGGCTATTCAGCCTAGCGAAGGTGCCCCGGCGGCAATTTGCCGAAACGCAAACAGCGTCGCTTTGCCCGGGTCACTGTTCGAGGAAGAGCAGGACGGCGATGGCGAGCGACATCATGATGGCGGCTGCCACGCCGCCCTTCTGCAGCACGCCCATCCGGTAGAGCAGCAGGGCCATCACGATGATCGCGGGCGTGGCGACGACGAGACCCATCTGGGCGTCGGTCATGATGGTCTCCTCAGAACGCGATGCCGCGCGACCCGATCCGAAAACCGGTTCCCACTTCTCGGGATCATGCTCAGGCGGCCAGCGCGCGGTAGATCGCCGGCAGGGCCGCCGGCAGGCGTTCGAGCCGCGAGACCACGGCATGGCCGTTGCGGCCGAAGAGATGCGGGATATAGGCGCGCGACTCCCGGTCGACGGTGACGGCGAAGACGCAGATGCCGGCGCGGCGCGCCTCGATCACCGCCATGCGGGTATCCTCCATGGCGAAGCGGCCCTCGTAGTGGTCGATGTCGTTGGGCTTGCCGTCGGTCAGGACGAGCAGCAGCTTGCGCCGGTCGGGCCGCGCCTTGAGCCCCGCTGCTGCATGGCGGATCGCGGTGCCGATACGGGTGTAGTAGCCGGGCTTCAGCGCGGCGATGCGCGCCTCCACGGCCGGCCCCATCGCCTCGTCGAAGCGCTTCACCGTCTCGATCCTGACCCAGTCGCGCCGGCGCGAGGTGAAGGTCAGGATCTCGTGGTGGTCGCCGCAGGCGGCGAGCCCATGGGCGAAGACGGTCAATGCCTGTTTCTCCACATCGAGCACACGCAGGTCGTCGAACCAGGAATCGGTCGAGAGCGAGACATCCATCAGCGTGGTCACGGCGAGGTCATGCGCCTGCGGCCGGCTCGCCAGATGGATGCGGTCGCTGCCGGAGCCGCCGGCGGCGAGATCGGCCTGGCGGCGCACCACCGCGTCGAGATCGAGATCGGGACCGTCGATCTGGCCGCGCTGCGGCTCGCGCAGCGGGCGCAGAGCTTCGAACCGGCGGCGGACCTGGCGCACCAGCGCGCGCGTCGCGGCGTCCTGCACCGGGGGGACCTGCTCCTGCTGCGCCATTCCGGCGAGCACGCGGCAATGGTCGTCGCGATAGGAGGCGCTGCGGAAATCCCATTCCGGATAGGTCAGGGCGCCGGCCAGTGCCGTCTCGTCCATCGCTTCCGGGGGCAGATCGAGATCGAAGCGGAAGCGCGAGGCCGGGCGGCCCTTGCGCTCGCTCAGCACCATGTCGTCGAGCTCGTCGGCGGCCTCGGGCTCGTGCTCCTCGCTGTCGTCGGAGGGGCGGTCGACCGCGACCATCTCGGACATCGCCAGGATCGTCTCGAAGCGGTTGAGCGCGAAGGGGCTGCGCTCGCGCCAATCCTCGGCCGTCTCGTCGCGGCTGGCGGTATAGGCCTTCATCTGCTCCTCGGCCTTCGCCGAGGCCGGCGGCGGCTGGTCCTCGTCGCGGCGACGGGTGCGGGCGGGGGCGGCGGCGCTCGCCAGGGGCCAGAGCGGCACGCCGAGCGCCGGCAGATAGCCGGCCGGGGCCTTGGCGAGCCAGTCCTCGGCGGCGATCTCGATGGCTTCGCCACTGAGCAAGGCACGGATCAAGGCCTCGACCTTGGCCTCGGTCGCGGGCAGGCCCTCGCGGCGCCGACTCGCAAGCAGGGCGTCGGCCAATCGGCGATAGGTCGGGCCGAGACCGGGAAAGGCAGCGAGGACCCTTGCGACGAGGCGCTGTGCAGCGGCGATCAAGGCGAGGTCGCGCTGGAGCGGATCGGTTTCGGTGGACGGCCGCCGCGGCATCGCGGCCATGCAGGCGGCGAGCCAGACATAGAGATCGCGGTTGAGCCTGGGCTGCGGGAAGAGCGCGATCTCAGCCGGTAATTGCAGGCTGTCCGGCGTGCGCAGCGCCTGCGCCAGTCTTTCCTCTCCGAGGCCGACGCGCTGGCGCAGGTTGAGCCGGTGGCCGGCTGTGCGCTCGCGGGCCGGGACGATCCTGACGCCGGGCTCGCCGCCGAAGCCGCGGAAGCAGACGGCGAGCGTCGGCGCCATGCTCTTAAGCGTCACCGCAGCCTGCGGGTGATGCGGCAGGCTCGCAGTGTCGCCGACGAGCCGGTGCCAGAAGCGCCCGACCGTCTCTTCCAGCTCGAGGAAGTCCAGCATCGTCTGGCTCCCTAGACGAGAACCGCGCGGGCGATCTCGACCAGCCCGGCGCGGATTTCGGGCTCGTCGGTCAGGGGTTCGATGATGGCGGCCATCACGGCCTCCTGCCGCGGCAGGCCGGCGGCGATCAGGCTCGCGGCATAGACGATGAGGCGGGTCGAGACGCCCTCCTCGATATCCTGCCCCTTGAGTATGCGCAGGCGCCGGGCGAGATCGACCAGCGGCGCGACAGTGGCCTCGTCGAGCCCGCTTTCCTGCGCGACCACGGCGATCTCCTGATCGCGCGGCAGGAAGTCGAAGCTGATCGAGACGAAGCGCTGGCGGGTCGAGGGCTTCAGGTTCTTCAGCAGGTTCTGGTAGCCGGGGTTGTAGGAGACCGCGATCATGAAGGAGGCCGGGGCTGCGAGCAGCTCGCCGGTGCGCTCCAGCGGCAGGATACGCCGGTCGTCGGTGAGCGGGTGCAGCACCACCGCGACGTCCTTGCGGGCCTCGACGATCTCGTCGAGATAGCAGAGCCCGCCCTCTCGCACCGCCCGCGTCAGCGGCCCGTCGACCCAGACGGTCTCGCCGCCTTTGAGCAGGTGGCGGCCGGTGAGATCGGCGGCGGAGAGGTCGTCATGGCAGGCGATCGTGTAGAGCGGCAGTCCGAGCGTCGCGGCCATATGCGTGACGAAGCGGGTCTTGCCTGAGCCGGTCGGGCCCTTCAGCAGCAGTGGCAGGCGCCTCTCCCAAGCCTTCTCGAACAGGAAGCGCTCGTTGCCGGAGGCGGTGTAGGCGGGGATGTCGACGCAGGCGGGAGCCAGGATCGGCGGGCGCGGAATCATGTTCATCGCGAAAATCCGTAGGGCAAGGAAACGGAAGCCCGCCGGCCGGGTGGCCGGCGGGCTGAAGCGTCATTCCGCCGGCTGGGCGAGGGCGACCGGATCGGCGCTGCGCTCGCGGCCGGGCACCAGCACGGCCCAGACGAACATCAGCGCCGAGATCACCACCACCACGCCGGAGCCGAGCCGAACCCAGTAGAAGAGGGCGATCTGGTCCTGCACGTCCATGAAGCTCTGGCCGAGGACGCGCTGGAGATGGACCTGGACGACGCCGGCGAAGGTCAGCGCGAAGGTCATCACCGACATTGCCGTGCACATCATCCAGAAGCTCGCGATCGAGAGCCACTGGTTGTAGGGCGCGCGGCCCTTCAGCTCGGGGATGGCATAGGCCATCATTGCCAGGTTCAGCATCACATAGGCGCCGAAGAAGGCGAGGTGGCCGTGGGCGGCGGTGACCTGCGTGCCGTGGGTGTAGTAGTTCACCGAGGAGAGCGTGTGCAGGAAGCCCCAGACGCCGGCGCCGAAGAAGGCCATCACCGAGCAGCCGATCGACCAGAGCAGGGCGGCCTTGTTGGGATGGTTGCGGCCAGCCTTCCAGGTCATCTGCACGGTGAAGATCACCATGGTGAAGAACGGCGCGACCTCCAGCGTCGAGAACAGCGAACCGATCCACTGCCAGTATCCGGGCGCGCCGATCCAGTAATAATGGTGGCCGGTGCCGAGGATGCCGGAGAACAGGGCGAGCCCGACGATGACATAGAGCCATTTCTCGACGACCTCGCGGTCGACGCCGTTGAGCTTGATCATCAGGAAGGCCAGGACCGAGGCCATGATCAGCTCCCAGACGCCCTCGACCCAGAGATGGATGACGTACCACCAGTACATCTTGTCGAGCGCGAGATTGGCCGGGTTGTAGAAGGCGAAGAGGAAGAAGAGCGCCAGACCCCAGAGGCCGAAGAGCAGGATGTTGGTGACCGTGGTCTTGCGGCCCTTCAGCGAGGTCATGGTGATGTTGAACAGGAACATCAGCACGACGACGACGATGCCGACCTTGATCGCGAAGGGCTGCTCCAGGAACTCCCGCCCCTCATGGATGCGGAAGAGATAGCCGACGACGGCGATCGCTGCCGCGATGAAGAACAGCCAGAACTGCACCACCGCGATCTTGCGGCTGTAGAGCTCGGTCTGCGCCTCTTCCGGCAGCAGGTAATAGGTCGCGCCCATGAAGCCGAGCAGCAGCCAGACCACCAGGGCGTTGGTGTGGATCATCCGCACGATGTTGAAGGGCAGCAGCTCGGATAGCGTATTGGGCAGGACATAGATCAGCCCCGCGACGACCCCGAAGGCGACCTGCGCGACGAAGAGCACAAGCGCGCCGTAGAAATAGAGCATCGCGACGCTCTGGGTCTGGTATCTCATCGTATTGTAGCCTGGCATGGCTCTCTCCTGTCGCGATGTCTCAGCCGGCATCGTTGGGCGGCCAGTTCTGGGTCTTGATCCGGCTCGTCCATTCCAGGAAGTCGGCGAGATCGTTGAGTTCCTGCTCGGTCAGGTTGAACTGCGGCATCTGGCGCCGACCCTCGATCCCGGTCGGCTGGGCCGCCATCCAGGCCTTCAGGCTCTCGCGGGCACCGGCTGCGTCCTTGTCGCCGCCATAGCGCTTCCAGACATTGCCGAGCTCAGGGGCGAAATAGGCGCCCTCGCCGAGCAGCGTGTGGCAGTTGATGCAGGAGTTGCGCTCCCAGACATGCTTGCCCCGGGCGACGGCCGGGGTCAGCGTCGATTTGTCGGTCGACTGCGTCCGCATGAACCAGTGGCTATGGGCGGTTAGCCCGACGAAGATGGCGAAGAAGAAGATCGATCCGCCATAGAAGACATTTCGGGCTCCCGCCTTTGTCAGACGTTCGGCCATGCGTTCACCCTTCCGTTGCGCGTGCGCGCCGGCGACGCCGGCTCAAGAGCCCCCGCAGATCGGCGGCAGGGGACAAGGCGGTGATAGCGAGGGGCCGGAGGTCCTTCTTTGCGCTTTGGCAAACAGGACGCAGGCGTAAGGCGCGCAGTCAGGCTTCCGCCGTCGCGAGGCGCATCAGGGCCGGAATATCGCGCACCAGCAGCGTGCGCCGGCCGCCGATGATCAGGCCGTGGCGCTCCCAGCGCGTCAGGATGCGCGAGACATTGTGCAGGGTGGTGCCAGTCATAGCCGCGAGATCCTGCCGGGAGAGCGGGACATCGATGCGCATGCCGTCCTCCTCGTGCCGCCCGGCCCGGTCGATCAGGCGCAGCACCGCATGGGCGAGGCGCCGGGGCACGTCGAGCGAGGCGATCTCAAGGAAGCGCCCCTGCGTCTCCGCCAGTTCGAGGCCGAGCGCCCGCACCAGCCCGAAGGGCAGGGCCGGCAGCTCATGCAGCAGTCTTTGCCAGGACGCGAGCGGCCAGACGGCCAGCGTGCTGTCGCGCAGGGCACTTGCCGTCGCATCGTGCCGGAGCCGATGCGGGCCATGCCCGAGATCGAAGACTTCGCCGGGATGGACGAGGCGCAGGATCACCGGCTCCCGGTCCCAGCCGACCCGCGCCAGCTTCAGGCCTCCCGCAAGCAGGAGGAACAGTTCGCCGGCCGGTTCGCCCTGCGTGAAGGCGTTGTCGCCGGCGGCGAGATGGCGCAGGGAAGCAGCCGCGGCGATGGTCTTCCGCGCGCTCGTTGCGAGGGATGCGAAAGGGGCGCCCCGCGCAGCAGGTCGGCATCAATGCTCATGGTCGTCCGGGTCGGCCTGCTCGCAAGTCCAGCGGGCGGGCGTTCGAGGTGCGGGCGCCGGCCTGCGGTCATGCAGGGACGATGCCATGAGCGGACATTAGGCAGGATCGGGCGAGCCTTCTTTGCACTATGGCAAAGAAGGCTCGAAAGGGTTGTGGCGAGTGCCTGCGCTGTCAGTAGGAGCGCGGCATGCCCAGCACGTGCTCGGCGAGATAGGACAGGATCAGGTTCGTCGAGATCGGCGCGACCTGATAGAGCCGCGTCTCCCTGAACTTGCGCTCGACATCGTATTCCTCGGCGAAGCCGAAGCCGCCATGGGTCTGCACGCAGGCATTGGCCGCCTCGAAGGAGGCATCGGCCGCCAGCATCTTCGCCATGTTGGCCTCGGCGCCGGGATTGGCGCCGGCCTCGTAGAGGCGGATCGCCTCGCGCACCATCAGTTCGGCGGCGCGCATATTGGCATAGGCCTTGGCGATCGGGAACTGGATGCCCTGGTTCTGACCGATCGGGCGGCCGAAGACATGGCGCTCTTTTGCGTAGGTCGAGGCCTTGTCGATGAACCATTTGGCGTCGCCGACGCATTCGGCCGCGATCAGGATGCGCTCGGCATTCATGCCGGAGAGGATGTAGCGGAAGCCCTTGCCCTCCTCGCCGACGAGGTTCTCGGCCGGGACCTTCACATTGTCGAAGAAGACCTCTGTGGTGGCGTGGTTCATCATCGTGCGGATCGGCCGGATGGTCAGGCCGTCCTTCAGCGCCTCACGCATGTCGAGAATGAAGACGGAGAGCCCGTCGGTGCGCTTGGCGACCTGGTCGCGCGGCGTGGTGCGGGCGAGCAGCAGCATCAGGTCGGATTGCGCGGCGCGACTGGTCCAGATCTTCTGGCCGTTGACGACGTAGTGGTCGCCCTCGCGGCGGGCGGTCGTCCGGAGCGCCGTGGTATCGGTGCCGCTGGTGGGCTCGGTGACGCCGAAAGCCTGCAGCCTGAGGTCGCCCGAGGCGATCTTCGGGAGGTAGCGCTGCTTCTGGTCCTCGCTGCCATGGCGCAGCACCGTGCCCATCACATACATCTGGGCGTGGCAGGCGGCGCCGTTGCAGCCCTGACGCTGAATCTCCTCCATGATCACGGCGGCAGCCGAGAGCGTGAGGCCGGCGCCGCCATACTCCTCGGGGATCAGCGCCGAGAGGAAGCCGCTTTCCGTGAGAGCGGTCACGAACTCCGTCGGGTAGGCCATCTCGCGGTCGAGCTTGCGCCAGTATTCGCCGGGAAATCCGGCGCAGAGCCGGGCGATCGCGTCGCGGATCTCGGCATGGTCGGAAGGGTGCTGCATGCGGACCTCGAGGCAGTCGTCAGGTGGCGACCCTATGCCAGCACCGGAAGGTTGGGCACCCCCGTTTCCGCTTTCCAAGGATGGGCTACAGGCGCGACGCTGCGCCTATAGCGTTGTGCTATGCCGACGCCCTTCAGCGCGAAGCGGTGACCACGATCTCGATGATCGCGCCGCCACCGAGATCGGCGACGCCGACGGTCGCGCGGGTCGGCATGTCCTCGCCGAAGAAGCCGGTCCAGGCGGCGTCCATCTCCTTCTTCTGGGAGAGGTCGGTGACGAAGATCTGCGCGGCGACGATCGCCTTGCGGTCGAGCCCGACCTCGCCGAGATAGCCCTCGATCTTGCCGAGGATGTTCTGGGTCTGCGGACCCATCGACTGCTTGGTGTCGTCGGCGATGACGCCGCCGACGAAGACGAGGTTACCGGTCTCGACGATGCGATTCTGGATCGGCGTGCGGATGGAGCGCTTGATGGCCATGGGTCTTCTCCTTTGAAGCTCAGTGGGTCTTGGTGAAGCGGGCGATGCCGAGGCCGTCGATCGGCACGTTCGATCGGCCGGTCGCGATGATCTCGGCCATCACGGCGCCGGCGCCGGGGCCGAGCTGGAAGCCATGGGCCGAGAAGCCGAACTGGTGATAGATGCCCTCGTGCTTGGCACTCTTGCCGAAAACAGGCAGGTCGTCCGGCATGCGCGCCTCGATGCCGGCCCAGGCGCGGACGATTGGCGCGCCGCGCATGACCGGGAAGAGGTCCCAGACCGTGCCGGCGCTGATCGCGAGCTTGCGCCAGTCGAGCAGGGTGACGTTCTCATCGCGCAAGGGCGTGCCGAGATGGCCGCCGCCGATCAGCACCGTGCCGTTGTCGAACTGCTTGAAGGAGAGTTTTCGCCCACGCAGGATCACCACGGGCTTGATGAAGGCCGGCAACGGCGCGGTGATCATCAGCATCGGCGCGATGACCGAGAGCGGCACGGGCTCGCCGAGATCGCTGGCGATGCGGTCGGCCCAGGCACCGGCGGCATTGACGATACGCGGTGCAAGGAATTCGCCGGCATCGGTGACGACGCGCCAGTTCCCTCCGTCTTGCTCGACCTTGGTCACGCGGACGCCTTCGCGGATGGCGACGCCGAGGCTTTCGGCCTTGCGCTTGAAGGCCTGCGTTGCGCGCAAGGGAATGGCGGCGCCGTCGCGGCGCGAGATCACGCCACCGGGACAGGTCTCGGAGACAGCAGGGACGATCTCGCGCAGCTCCTTCGCGTCGATCATCTCCTCGTGGTGGAAGCCGCGCAGCGTCAGGTCGGCGACGCGGGCGCGGCAGCCCTCCAGATCGGCCTCGTCCTCGGCGACCAGTACCTGCCCATCGCTGGTGAAACCGCAATCGTCGTCGACGAGATCGGCGATGTTGTGCCAGAGCGCCATCGAGGTGTTGGAGAGCGGGATTTCCGCGACATGGCGGGCGAGCTGGCGCACGCCGCCGGCATTGACGCCGGAAGCGTGGCGCCCGGCATGGTCCTTCTCGATCAGGATGACCGAGAGCCCGCGCATGGCGCAATGCAGGGCGGTCGAGCAGCCATGGATGCCGCCGCCGATGACGATCACATCCGCGCTGCGCCTGCGCTCACTCACCGGACGACCGCCTTCACCGAGGCCTCGGTCTGCGGCAGGGCCGCGAGCTCGGCCAGCGTCACCGGCTTGATCGGCGGGCGCAGGCGGTAATAGCCGGTTTCGGCCGGGGTCGTGCCGCGTGTCTCGGCGATCAGCTCGACCACCGTCGGGCCGCAGAGGCGGCCCTGCAGGGCCCCATGCCACAGCGCAGGAAGGCCTTCATCTGGTTGGGGCCGGTGACGCCGAGGCGCTTGGCGGCATCGCGGACCTGACCGGCGGTGACCTCCTCGCAGCGGCAGACGATGGTCTCGTCCCTGGGCGGGGCCAGGAATTGCGGCGCCGGCTTGTAAAGCAGGTCGAGGAAACGCCGGCCGCGCAACTTCTTGTCCAGTTCGGCGCGGATCGGGCAGCTTGCCGGTCGCGTTCGGCCTCGGTGAGCTTGCCCAGCCGCAATGCTGCGCCGAAGGCCGCGATCTCGCCGCGCAGGGCCGCGCTTTCCGCGCCGCCGATGCCGGCGCCGTCGCCCGCGATGGCGATGCCGGGAACGGTTGCCGCGCACCAGGCATCGACGCGCGGCATCCAGGCGTGCTGCTCGGTGTCGAAATCATGGGCGCAGCCGGCGGCATTGGAGAAGTTGACGCTGGGTATCACGCCCTGATGCAGTAGCAACGTGTCGCAGGCGATGGTGCCGGTGCGGCCGCTTTGCTCGAACTGCACCGTCGCCAGTTTTCCATCGCCGGTTGCCGTGAGACTGGTCACGCCGGAGACGAAGCGGAGCTTGCGCCTGGTCGACAGCATCAGCTTCAGGCCCTTGGCGAGATAGGGTGAGCGCAGGAAGTCGGGGATGGCGGCGAGGGCTTTTGACCAGTTGGCCGATGGCGTCGTGTCGAGCACGGCGGCGATCTGGCAACCGGCTGCGGCGAGCTGGCCGGCCAGCAGGTAGAGCAGCGGGCCGCAGCCGGCGATGACGGTGCGGCCGGAGGGAATCGCGCCGGCGGATTTCAGCGCGATCTGGGCGGCGCCTGCGGTCATCACGCCGGGCAAGGTCCAGCCCGGAATCGGGAAGGGGCGCTCCTGCGCTCCGGTCGCGAGGATGACTTGCCGGGCGCCGATGATGCGGGCCTTGCCGTCGAGCGAGAGGCCGAGCTCGAATGCGCCCGGCGCGGTCTCGTCCGGGCCGATCGACCAGACGGTGCAGCGCGAAGCGTAAGTGGCTTTCGAGCGTTCGAAACGGGCGACGATATCGGCACCACGCCAATAATCCTCGCCAAGGATGGCGCGGTTCTTCACCGGCGTCGTTGTCACCGCGCGGTAGATCTGGCCGCCCGGCGCCGGGTTCTCGTCGGCGAGCAGGACGGAGAGGCCGAGTTCGGCGGCACGCGCTGCGGCGGAGAGGCCGGCCGGGCCTGCGCCGACGACGAGGAGGTCATAGCTCTCGGCGAGCTGTTCGATGCTGGCGATTGGAGTCATTCCGCGGCCTCCGTCAGATGGCGGCGGCCGTGCTGGGTTTCGATGCGCATGCCCTCCGCGAGTGGGACGAGGCAGCCCTGCCGGTTGCCGATGCCGTCGATGACGACGAGGCAGTCGAAGCAGACGCCCATCAGGCAATAGGGCGCGCGCGCCGTGTCGGAGACCGGCGTCTTGCGGCAGGCGGTGATGCCGTTGGTCAGCAGCGCGGCGGCGACCGTGTCGCCCGCACGCGCCTTTAGCGGCTGGCCGTCGAAGGTGAAGCGCAGCTCTCCGCTCGCGGCAAGGTCAGCTATGGGCCGGAACATGGAACCTCCGTGCAGTGAAGCTCGCGACGCTTTCCGGCAAGGTGCCGGCCAGGATCGCGGGAGCGAGCGTCAGGACATGGTTGGCGGCGAGCGTCACGCCGGAATGGCAGGTGACGACGAAGGCGCCGGGATGGGTTTCGGACTGGTCGTAGATCGGGAAGCCGTCGGGGCTCATCACGCGCAAAGCCGACCAGGTGCGGACGACGTTCAGGCCGGCGAGGCGCGGGAACATCTTCACCGCCCGCTCCGCCATGGTCGAGAGGATCGGCTGGCCGACCACGGTGTCGAAGCCGCGATCCTCCTGCTGTCGCCGATCATGACGCCGCCCTCGTCGGTCTGGCGCACCGTCACCATCGGATTGTGCAGGAAGGGTTCGGTCTTCTCGGTGACGATGATCTGGCCCTTGCTCGGCTTCACCGGAGCGTCGAGCCCGACCATCGGCGCTAGCCGCGCATTGCCGAGACCGGCGCAGAGCACGACCTTCCCAGTGCGCATCTCGCCCCAGGGGCCGGTGATGGCGAAGCCGCCATCCTTCGGCACGATGCTCTCGACCGGGCTGTTCGGGCGGTAGTCGACCCCGCGCCGCACAGTCGCCTCGCGCAAAGCCCGGAACAGCTTCAGCGAATTCACATGGCCGTCGAGTGGAGAATAGAGCGAGCCGACCACCTCTTTGCCGATCGCGGGCAGGCGCCGCTTGGTCTCGTCATGGTCGAGCACCTCATAGGGAAAGTCGGTCAGCGGCCGGCTGTTATGGAGGCGGCGCATCGCGTCGACGCGCTTGTCGAGCTCGTCCTGCGAGAGGCAGAGCATGAAGCCGCCGGGCTGGCTATGCGCGACGTCGATCCCGGTTTCGCCAGCCAACGAAGCGGCGAGTTCGTGCCAGCTATCGGCGGAGCGGCGCGACCAGAGCGCGTAATCGGGCATGCCAAAACCCTTGGACTGCACCCAGACCAGCGCGAAATTGCCGCGCGAGGCCCGGAAGGCGGTGTCGCCCTCGTCGAGGATCGCGACCTTGGCGCCGTTGCGGGCGAGGCCGAGAGCGATGGCGCCGCCGACCACGCCGCCGCCGATCACGGCGACATCGGGTTCTCTGATGGTGGTGGACACTGGCGTCAGCCTTTTCCGGTTCCGACGAACAGCCGGTCGAGTTCGAAGAGCCTGTCCAGCGCCATCAGCAGGATGGCGGTCAGGGCGATCAGGCAGGCGGAGACGGCTGCGATGAGCGGGTCGATATTGTCCTGGATGTAGAGGAACATCCGGACGGGGAGCGTGGTGGTGGCGGGCGAGGCGATGAAGACGGTCATCGTCACCTCGTCGAAGGAATTGATCGCGGCGAGCAGCCAGCCCGAGACGACGCCGGGCAGAATCAGTGGCAGCGTCACCCGGCGGAAGACCACACTCGGGCTCGCGCCGAGCGAGATCGCGGCATGTTCGATGCGCCGGTCGATGCCGTAGGAGGCGGCGAGCACGAGTTTGAGCGCGAAGGGGATGATCACGATGATATGGCTCAGCACCAGCCCGAGGAAGGTCCCGGAGAGGCCGATCTGCGTGAAGAAGCGCAGGAAGGCGATGCCCAGCACGACATGGGGGACCATCAATGGCGACATGAACAGGGCCGTCATCGCCTCGCGGCCGGGAAAGCGGTAGCGGGCGATGGCGAGCGCGGCCGGGACCGCGAGCCCGATTGCGACGGTGGAGGAGAGTGCGGCGAGCCAGAGCGAGTTGCGGAAGGCGCGCAGGAATTCGGGATAGTCCAGGATCGCCTTGAACCAGCGCAGACTCCAGACCCGGCCGGGCAGCGAGAGATAGCCCTCCGGCGTGAAGGCGACGAGGCAAACGACCACCAGCGGCGCCAGCATGAAGACGACGAAAAGCGTGTGGAACAGGATGGCGAAGGGACCGTTGCGGCTCATTCGAACACCTGTGAATAGCGCCGCTCGACCAGCCGGTTGGCGCCGACGGTGAGGATGACCAGCGCGGCGAGCAGCAACACGGCGACGGCGGCGCCGAGCGGCCAGTTCAGCGTGTTCAGGAACTCGTCATAGGCCAGCGTCGCCGCGACCTTGAGCCGCCTGCCGCCGATGATCGCCGGCGAGGCGAACGCGCTCGCCGCCAGCGCGAAGACGATAATCGAGCCCGAGAGGATGCCCGGCACGATCTGCGGCAGGATCACGCGGCGCCAGATCGTCAGGCGCGAGGCGCCGAGCGAGAGCGCGGCGTTCTCGATCTGCGGATCGAGCCGCTGCAGTGAGGCCCAGACCGCGAGGATCATGAAGGGGATCAGCACATGGACGAGCGCGATCACCACGCCGGTCTCGGTGAACATGAATTCGAGCGGCTGGCCGATCAGGCCGAGCGCCATCAGCCCGCGATTGACGAGGCCGTTCGAGCCAAGCAGCAGCGCCCAGCCGAGCGTGCGCGCCACGACCGAGACCAGCAGCGGCCCGAGGATCGCGAGCAGGCAGAGGCCGCGCCAGGCGGGCGACATGCGGTTGAGGATATAGGCCTCGGGCACGCCGATCAGGATGGCGAAGAGCGTCACCAGCACGGAGATGCGCAAGGTACGCAGGAAGACTTCGAGGAAATAGCTGTCGCTGAAGATCTCGCGGAAATTCTTCAGGGTGAACTCGGCGACGATGCCCTTGTACTGGCCCCAGTCGTAGAAGGCGAGCAGCACGGTCATGCCGAGCGGGATGATGACGAGGCCGAGGAAGACGGCGAGCGCAGGTCCCGTCAGCCAATAGGGCGTCGCACGGGCTGAGGCGTCCGGGCTCATGTACCTGACCCTTCCGCAAGCAGCGCGGCGTCGCCGGGGCCGAAGCTCAGCTTCACGCTCTCGCCTTCGCCGGGGACGGGTGTGCCGTCATTGTGCCGGATCAGGGTGACCGGGCCGGCGGCACTCTCGGCGGTCAGCAGCCAATGCGCGCCCTGGAAGACGCGGGAGGTGATGCAGGCGGTAAAGCCAGGCGAGCCTTCCGCTGCGAAGCCGAGGCGCTCGGGGCGGACGGCGATGCGCAGCGCGCCGGTGAGGGCGCCGGCGAGGGGCACGGAGAGGGACTCGATTGCGACACGGCCACTTCCGTCGCCGGTCGCTTTGAGGACATTGGTCTTGCCGAGGAAATTCGCGACGAAGGCGGTAGCGGGCGCGCCATAGACCGTGTCCGGCGCGCCGATCTGCTCGACGCGGCCCTTGTTCATCACGACGATCCGGTCGGAGAGCGCCATCGCCTCGTGCTGGTCATGGGTGACGAGGATCGTGGTCGTGCCGATCGAGCGCTGGATCTGGCGCAGTTCGCCTTGCATCTCCTCGCGCAACTTGGCGTCGAGATTGGAGAGAGGTTCGTCGAGCAGGAGCAGAGACGGCCGGATGACCAGCGCACGAGCCAGTGCGACGCGCTGCTGCTGCCCGCCCGACATCCGGCGGGGATAGCGGTCCTCGAAGCCCTTCAGCCCGACCAGCGCCATCGCCTCCAGCGTGCGCTTCTCGCGCTCCGCCTTCTCGACGCCGCGCATTTCCAGCCCGAAGGCGATGTTCTGCGCCACCGTCATATGGGGAAAGAGCGCATAGCTCTGGAAGACGATGCCGAGGCCGCGCTTGTTGGGGGCGACGCCGCCGAGATCGCCGCCGTCGAGCAGGATGCGGCCGCGATCGACCGGCACGAAGCCGGCGATCATCTGCAGCGTCGTGGTCTTGCCGCAGCCGGAGGGGCCAAGCAGCGAGATGAACTCGCCGCGCGTGACCGAAAGGTCGAGCCCCTCGACGGCGACCGCCGTGCCGTAGGACTTGCCGAGGCCTTCGAGAACGAGATGGGACATGGATCCTGTGCGCTTCGTGAAGGAGGTCGCCGACACACCGCCGTCATCCCGGGCTCGACCCGGGATCCATCATCGAGCGCCGAGCTCTATGATGGATCCCGGCGCTCCGCTTCGCTGCGGCCGGGATGACGATGGAGGTTCTTGCGGGAGACGCCGGCCTTACCGCTCTACCTCGCGGTTCCAGCGGCGGGTCCATTCCTCGCGCTTGGCGTTGACGATGTCCCAGTCGACGGCCTTGAGCTTCTTCACGTCCTCGCCATAGGGCAGGCCCTTCTGCTCATCGGGCGTCAGCGTCACCGTCATGTTGGCGGGGCCGAAGCCGGCGCCGGTCGCCATGATCTTCTGGATCGCGGGCGAGAGCATGAACTGGATGAAGGCATTGGCCTCGGCCGCGTTCTTCGAACCCTCGACCGGGCAGGCGGCCACGCCGAGCGCAAAGCCGCCTTCCTTCGGATAGACGAACTCGACCGGGAAGCCGGTATCGGCGAAAGCCTTGACGCGGCCCGAGCCCCAGACGCCGAGCACCGCTTGCCCGTTCTGGAAGAGTTCGGTCATCTTCGCCGGCGAGGGCTCATAGGCGACGATGTTCGGGTTGATATCCTTCTTGAAGGCCTCGAAGCCCGGCTCGATGTTGTTCTCCCCGCCGCCGCCGATCTGCGCGAAGGCGATCAGGGCGTGCAGGCCATAGGTGTTGTTGATCGGCGGGCTGACGATCTTCTTGCCGTAGGTCTTCGATTTCAGGTCGGTCCACGAGGTCGGGGCCGGCCATTTGTTCTCGTCGAAGACCTTCTTGTTGTAGAACAGGCCGGTGCCGACGAGGCCGAGTCCCACGCCCTTGTTCGACTTGAACTTCATCACCGGCGCGACGTCCTTGTAGACCGCGCCGTCGGTCAGCGTGCCGCAGAAGCCGAGCGCCACCGCCTGATAGGCCGGGCCATCATCGACGATCGCGACATCGATCTGCTGGTTGCCCTTCTGGGCCTGCAACTTGGCGAGCGTGTCGGTGGAATTGCCGGCGACATACTCGATCTTGACGTTGGCCTGCTTCTCGAAGGCCGGGATGACCTCCTTGCGCATGGTCTGTTCGTAGGAGCCGCCATAGCCGGCGACATAAAGCGTCTTCTGCTGGGCGAAAGCGGCGGAGCCGGCGAGCGCGGTTCCGGCAACCAGAGCGAATGTGATGGCGAGTTTCACGGGATCCCCTCCTCGTTTTCGAGTGATGCCGTTAGGTTCGGTGCTGATCTGGAACTGGTCAAATCGAATGTTTCGCGCAATCCATGCCGAAATGTTATGTTTGCCTCGGGAGGGGTGAGCATGCTGAATCCGCGCCAGATCGAGGCTTTTCGGACCGTGATCGTGACCGGCGGCATCACCGCTGCGGCGCAGGCGCTCAACGTCACGCAGCCGGCGGTGACGCGATTGATCCAGGACCTGCAATATGCGCTCGGCCTGCCGCTGTTCGTGAAGCGTGGCGCGCGGCTCGTGCCCACCAATGAGGCGCTGTCGCTCTATCGCGAGGTCGAGCGCCAGTTCGTCGGGCTGGAGCGCATCGAGAACGCGGCCCGCAACCTGCGCGAGGGGCGCGCCGGCTCGCTGCGCGTCGCGGCGCTGCCGGCCTTCAATGTCGGGTTTCTGCCGCGAGTTGTCGGCAGCTATCTCAAGCAGAAGCCGGATCTGGAGATCGCGATCTACGGCAGCATCTCCTCTCAGGTCGTGGACTGGGTGACGTCGGGTTTCTGCGAACTCGGTTTCGCCCAGATGCCGCTCGATTTCCCAGGGATCGATATCGAGATGCTGCCGCCGATCGCGCAGGTCGCGGTGCTTCCAACGGGGCACAGGCTGGCCGCCAAGGCCGAGCTGGTGCCGGAGGATTTCGCCGGGGAGCCGTTCATCTCGCTCGAACAGTCGACGCAGCTGCGCTACCGCATCGACGCGCTGTTCTCGGCCCATGGCGTGACGCGTCTGACGCGCGTCGAGACGCCCTTGTCGATGATCGCCTGCGGGCTGGTCGCCGCGGGTGCCGGAGTCGCGGTCGTCGATCCATTCACGGCGGCGGAGTATCGCGGCAGGGGTATCGAGATACGCCCGCTCAAGCCGCAGGCGGTGTTCGACATCGCGATCATCTGGGGCGCCGGCCGTTTCCGCTCTGCCGTCGCATTGGATTTCGTTGAGCGGGTCCGGGCTGCGGTCGGAGACTTCTCGGGCGAGGGGCCCGGTTGAAAGGCGTCATCCGCCTCCGCCGCGAGGTCCAAGGTGATTGTTGTTGGACGGTTGGCCTGGTCCTGCCCCGTTTTGTGGTCCAGGCGCTATGCAAGCGTTCGGGCATTGAAAACCTGGTTTGCAGGAGTGTTCGGGGTCAGGCGGCCGAGCGCGGTGTATGGCCTGCCGTCGTTGCACTCCTTTCTCCAGGGTTCGATCCTGTCACGGGCATCGGCCATTGACAGGGACCAGGAGGCATTCCGTACGCAAGCGGGAAGGGAAGCGCCCTATTCGTAGCGTGCTTCCAGCCGTCGATCGATCCACAGCGCCGCCAGCGTGCAGAGCGCACCGGACAGCAGGTAAAGGCCGACCCAGGCGAGGCCGAAGCTGCTTGATAGCGTCAGCGCCACCAGTGGGGCGAAGCCGGCGCCGATCAGCCAGGCGAAGTCGGATGTCAGGGCGGCGCCGGTGTAGCGGTATTGCGGCTTGAAGCTGGACGCTACTGCGCCGGCAGCCTGGCCATAGGCGAGGCCGAGCAGGCCGAAGCCGATGATGACGTAGATCGTCTGCCCGGCCAGGCTGTCGCCGAAGAGCAGCGGCGCGACGATGCTGGAGAGGCTGAACAGCGCGATCATCCCACCCGAGAGCAGCAGGGTGTTGCGGCGGCCGATCTGGTCGGCGATCAGGCCGGAGGTAACGATCGCGCCGGCGCCGACCACGGCGCCGGCCCCCTGCACCAGTAGGAACTCGGAGACCGAGCGATCGGTGAAGAGGTTGATCCAGCTCACCGGGAAGATGGTGACGAGGTGGAAGAGCGCGAAGCTCGCCAGCGGCACGAAGGCGCCGAGGACGAGGGTCCGGCCATGGACGCGGATGAGCTCGACGACCGGGACCGGCGCCAGCTCGCGCGTTTCCATCAATTCGGCGAATTCATGGGTCGCGACCATGCGCAGCCGTGCGAAGAGCGCGACGACATTGATCGTCAGTGCGACGAAGAACGGATAGCGCCAGCCCCAGCTCAGGAAATCCTGCTTCGAGAGCGCGCCCTCGAAATAGGCGAAGAGACCGGCGGCGAGGACGAAGCCGAAGGGCGCGCCGAGCTGTGGCAGCATCGCATACCAGCCGCGGCGGTTCGGCGGGGCATTGAGCGCCAGCAGCGATGACAAGCCATCCCAGGCGCCGCCGAGCGCGATGCCTTGCAGCAGGCGGAATCCCGCGAGGATGCCGATCGACCAGATGCCGAGCGTCGCATAGCCCGGCAGGAAGGCGACGCCCGCCGTCGAGCCGCCGAGCAGGAAGAGGGCGGCGGTGAGCTTGGTCGCGCGGCCATATTGGCTGTCGATCGCAAAGAACAGCACCGAGCCGATCGGGCGGGTGACGAAGGCCAGCGCGAAGATGCCGAAGGCGTAGATCGTGCCCGTCAGGCGGTCGACGAAGGGGAAGACCAGCTCGGGGAAGACCAGCACGCAGCCGAGGCCGAAGACGAAGAAATCAAAATATTCCGAGGTCCGGCCGATGATGACGCCGAGCGCGATATCGGCCGGCGACACGTGGTCGCGGCCATGCTCGTCCGTCGGATGTCTCGATGAATGGCTCGCCGCGTCAGTGCTCATGACCGCGAATTCCTCGTTAGGAGGCGGAGCCGGCAGGACCGGGCTTGCCCGCACCTCATACAAATGGATACGGTGGATAGAAGCTACCCGTCAAACCATCGCAATGGGACAGATTGTCTTATGTGCGGTGCGAAAGAATAGGAATAGAGAACGGCTGTTCCCGGATCAGGGAGGTCTCGAGTCTCTTGAGAATCTTTCGAATTCTATCGATTCTGCCGTTGTTGGCGCTGCTCGGCGGCTGCCAGATGGTCCTCCTGGGCCCGTCCGGCGATGTTGCGTTGCAACAACGAAACCTCCTGCTCGCCTCGACCGCGTTGATGCTGCTGGTCATCGTGCCGGTGATGGCGCTGACGATCTTCTTCGCCTGGCGCTATCGCGCCTCGGCCAAGGCCAGCTACGACCCGGACTGGAACCATTCGCTGCCGCTGGAGGTGGTGATCTGGTCGGTGCCGCTCCTGATCATCGTCATCCTGGGCGCCATGACCTGGATGGGCACGCATCTGCTAGACCCCTATCGCCCGCTCGACCGCATCAGCGCCGGCAAGCCGGTGGTCGAAGCGAGAGCAGGCGGCAACGGCGTCCGCAAGGAGCCTCTCGTCATCCAGGTCGTCGCGCTCGACTGGAAATGGCTGTTCCTCTACCCGGCGCAGGGCATCGCCTCGCTCAACGAGGTCGTCGCGCCGGTCGACCAGCCGATCGAGTTCCGCATCACCTCCTCCTCGGTGATGAACTCGCTCTTCATCCCCGCGCTCGCCGGCCAGATCTACGCGATGCCGGGCATGCAGACCAAGCTCAACGCCGTGATCAACCATGCCGGCGAATTCGAGGGCTTCTCGGCCAACTATAGCGGCGCCGGCTTCTCCGACATGCGCTTCCGCTTCCGCGGCGTCGACGACAAGGGTTTTGGCGACTGGGTGCAGGGCGCGATCCGCAACGGCAGCACGCTCGGGCGCGAGGAATATCTCGTGCTGGAGCGGCCGAGCGAGCGCGAGGCGGTCCGCTATTTCCGCGACATCCCGTCCGATCTCTTCGGCGCCATCCTCAACATGTGCGTCGACCGGGCCAAGATGTGCACGCGCGACATGATGGCGCTGGACGCCAAGGGCGGCGGCGGCAAGGAGGGCATCCATATCGTCGCGCAGCTCGAATACGACAAGAGCGTGCGCCGCGGCGGGCAGCCGATGCCGCCACGCCCCTTCGTGACGGCGATCTGCACGCCGACCGACGTCTACGGCACCGCGGGCGTCACCGCTCGCGCCGCCAACTGAGGCGAGTGAGCGATGACCTATCCCGACTGGTGGAAGCTGATCTTCGGGCGCTTCACCCTCGAGGCGATCCCCTATCACGAGCCGATCCTGATCGGGACCTTCGCCGCGGTCGTGCTCGGCGGGCTTGCACTCGTCGCACTGGTCACCCGCTACAGGCTCTGGGGCTATCTCTGGCATGAGTGGTTCACCAGCGTGGACCACAAGAAGATCGGGATCATGTACATGATCCTCGGCGTGATCATGCTGCTGCGCGGCTTCGCCGACGCGCTGATGATGCGCGGGCAGCAGGCGATCGCGTTTGCCGGCAACGAAGGCTACCTGCCGCCGCACCATTACGACCAGATCTTCACGGCCCATGGCGTCATCATGATCTTCTTCGTGGCGATGCCCTTCGTCACCGGGCTGATGAACTATGTCGTGCCGCTGCAGATCGGCGCGCGCGATGTCGCCTTCCCCTTCCTCAACAATTTCTCGTTCTGGATGACGGTCGGCGGCGCCGTTCTGGTGATGGCCTCGCTGTTCATCGGCGAATTCGCCAAGGTCGGCTGGCTCGCCTATCCGCCGCTCTCGGGGGCTGCCTACTCGCCCGGGGTGGGCATGGACTACTATCTGTGGGCCCTGCAGATCGCAGGCGTGGGCACGACCTTGTCCGGCGTGAACCTGATCGCGACCATCGTGAAGATGCGCGCGCCCGGCATGGACATGATGAAGATGCCGGTCTTCACCTGGACGTCGCTGTGCACCAACGTGCTGATCGTCGCGACCTTCCCGATCCTGGCGGCGACGCTCGCGCTGCTCACGCTCGACCGCTATGTCGGCACGAATTTCTTCACGAACGATCTCGGCGGCAACCCGATGATGTACGTGAACCTGATCTGGATCTGGGGGCACCCGGAGGTCTACATCCTGATCCTGCCGCTTTTCGGCGTCTATTCGGAGGTGGCCTCGACCTTCTGCGGCAAGCGCCTCTTCGGCTATGCCTCGATGGTCTACGCGACGGTGGTCATCACCATCCTGTCCTACCTCGTCTGGCTGCACCATTTCTTCACGATGGGCTCAGGCGCCAGCGTGAACTCCTTCTTCGGCATCACGACGATGATCATCTCGATCCCGACGGGCGCGAAGATCTTCAATTGGCTGTTTACGATGTATCGCGGCCGCATCCGCTTCGAATTGCCGATGCTGTGGTTGCTCGCCTTCATGATCACCTTCGTGATCGGCGGCATGACCGGTGTGATGCTGGCGGTGCCTCCGGCTGATTTCATCCTGCATAATAGCCTGTTCCTGATCGCCCATTTCCATAACGTCATCATCGGCGGCGTGGTCTTCGGCGTCTTCGCCGGCATCGCCTACTGGTTCCCCAAGGCCTTCGGTTTCAAGCTCGACAAGCTCTGGGGCCTGCTGTCCTTCTGGTTCTGGGTGATCGGCTTCTACGTCGCCTTCATGCCGCTCTACATTCTCGGGCTGATGGGCGTGACGCGGCGCCTCAGCCGCTTCGAGGACCCCTCGCTGCAGATCTGGTTCGTGATCGCCGCGGTGGGCGCGGTGTTGATCGCGCTCGGCATCCTCTGCTTCATCATCCAGATCGCCGTCAGCATCGTCAGGCGCGAGCAGCTGCGCGACACGACCGGCGATCCGTGGGACGGGCGCACGCTGGAATGGTCGACCTCCTCGCCGCCGCCGGCCTACAATTTCGCGTTCACGCCGATCGTGCATGACCTCGATGCCTGGGCCGACATGAAAAAGCGCGGCTACAGGCGCCCGCTCGGCGGCTTCAAGCCGATCCACATGCCCCGGAACACGGGCGCAGGCGTGATCATCGCCGGGCTCGCGACGATCTGCGGCTTCGCGCTGATCTGGTACATCTGGTGGCTGGCGGCGTTGAGCTTCGTCGCCGTGATCGCGACCGTGATCATCCACAGCTTCAACTACGACCGCGACTTCCACATCTCCGCCGACGATGTCGTGCGGGCAGAGGAAGCACGTAGCCGACAGCTCGGACGGGCCTGAGGGGCGATGATGGCCAAGGCGAAAGCACAGGCACGGGCCGCGAGTGTTCCGGCTTTCTACGTCACCGGGGACGAGCACGCCCATTCCGGCGGCTCGACCATGCTCGGTTTCTGGCTCTATCTGATGAGCGACTGTCTGATCTTCGCAGTCCTCTTCGCGACCTATGGCGTGCTCGGGCCCAATTACGCGGCCGGGCCGTCGGGCGCCGACCTGTTCGACCTCAGGCTGGTCGCGGTCAACACGGCGATGCTGCTGTTCTCCTCGATCACCTATGGCTTCGCCATGCTGGCCATGGACAAGGGCAGGCAGGCGGCGATGCAGGGCTGGCTCGTCGTCACCGGGCTCTTTGGCCTCGCCTTCCTCGGGATCGAGCTCTACGAGTTCGCGCATCTCATTCGTGAGGGCGCGACGCCGATGCGCAGCGCCTTCCTGTCCTCGTTCTTCACGCTGGTGGGTACGCACGGCCTGCACGTCACCTTCGGCCTGATCTGGCTGACCGTGCTGATGACGCAGGTCTCGAAGCGCGGGCTGATCGAGGCCAACCGCCGACGCCTGTTGTGCCTCTCGATGTTCTGGCACTTCCTCGACGTCATCTGGATCGGCGTCTTCACCTTCGTCTATCTGATGGGCGTGCTGAAATGAGCGGTTCCCCAGGCCACGTCGACCCGCACGCCGAACCGCATGGTGCCCATGGCGACGACCAAGCCCCGCATGGCAGCCTGCGCGGCTATGTCACCGGCTTCCTGCTCTCGGTCGTCCTGACGGCGATCCCGTTCTGGCTCGTCATGAACGACGTGCTGGGGAATGCGACGCTGACGGCGATCGTGATCATGGCCTTCGCGGCCGTGCAGATCGTCGTCCACATGGTCTATTTCCTGCACATGAACGGCCGCTCGGAGGGCGGCTGGAACATGATGGGGCTGATCTTCACCATCGTCATCGTGGCGATCGTGCTCGCCGGTTCGCTCTGGGTGATGTTCCACCTCAACAGCAACATGATGCCCGACATGCACAGGATGTGAGGCCGGGGCGATGCCGGTCGACGCAGGAGGGCGCAAACGCGGTGGCTTTGCCCGGTTTGCCTTTGCCGCCGCGCTCGACCTGTTCACGCTGGTCTTCGCCGGACTCGGTATCTGGCAGCTTGAGCGCCGCAGCTGGAAACTCGATCTGATCGCCCGGGTCGAGGCCCGGATTCATGCTGCTCCGGTCGCGGCACCCGGGCCGGATGCATGGACCAGCATCGGTGCGGCGACCGACGAATACCGCCGCGTTGTGCTGCAGGGCCGCTATCTCGATGCCCCGGAAACGCTGACCATGGCGGTGACCGAGCGCGGGCCGGGCTTCTGGGTGGTGGCCCCGTTCCGCAGCGATGCCGGCTTCACCGTGCTGGTCAATCGCGGCTTCGTGCCGGAGGACCGGCGCAACGCGAGCGAGCGGCGAGCGGCGGGGACCGGGGACATGAGGGTGGTCGGCCTGTTGCGTCTGAGCGAGCCCGGCGGTGGCTTCCTGCGCAGCAACGATCCCGCTGCGGGGCGCTGGTATTCCCGCGATGTCGCCGCGATCGCCTCTGCGCGCGGGCTGGGCAAGGTAGCGTCCTATTTCGTCGATGTAGATGCGGCCGCCGAACCCGGCCCGCTGCCGCAAGGCGGGATGACCCAGGTCAGCTTCCGCAACACGCATCTGATCTATGCGTTGACATGGTTCTGCCTCGCGCTGATGAGCGCGGGGGCTGCGATCTTCCTGATCCGCCGGGGCGGTGAGGAGGCGCCATGAAGCGGCTTCGACCGGGCCGTTTCCTCAAACGAAATCAGGCGCCCGGAGGCGCCTGAGGAGTGTTCGGATATCGCCTCGCTTCGGACCTGCCGAAGCGGCGGTCCGCTTACTTCGTCGAGGTGCCGTAGGACTGCCAGCGCTTGAGGAACTCGTCGCGCTTTGCGGCGGCCTCCTCCTCGTCGATGGCGAAGACCTTGACGCTCTCCATGGCTGGCAGCTCGACATGCTTGGAAACGTCGATATCGCTGCGGCTCGGCCGGCGGAAGGCGTTCTCAAGCAGGGCGATCTGGGCTTCCTTCGACAGCATCAGGTCATAGGCCGCCTTGGCGGTGGCGCCGGCCGGCGCGCCCTTGACCAGAACCTGGAATTCCGGCGTCGAGAAGGTGCCCTCGGCCGGATAAAGCAGCGAGATCTCGCGCTGGCCGCCGGCGACATAGGCATAGGCGTTCGACTCGAAGGTCAGGCCCATGGCGAACTCGCCCTGGCCGACGGCGCGCAGCACGGTCGAGGCGGCGCTGGAGACGGTCAGGTTCGCGGCGAGGGCCTTCAGGCCCTCCGGCCCCATCAGCTTGTCGACGCCCCAGAGGATTGTGAAGGCGGTCGAGCTGTTGGCGGGATCGGCGATGATGATCTTGCCCTTGAAGGCGGGGTCGATCAGGTCCTTCCAGGTCTTCGGCGCCGGCTTTCCGCCAAGCTGGTTCTTGTTGATCATCGCCACGACGAGGTGGACGTTCGAGGCGGTCCAGAGGTTTTCGGGGTGGCGCAGGGCTGCCGGAATGGCCGATGCGGCCGGGGAGGCATAGGGCTCGAAGAGCTGCTTGAAGGCGCCGAGCGTGTTGGCGCTGGAGCTCCAGAAGAGGTCGGCCTGGGGCTTGGCAGCCTCGGCCTCGATGCGGCGCAGCAGCTGGCCCGAGCCGCCGGTGATCGTGCTGATCTTGAGGTTGGGCTGCTTCTCCTTGGCGACGCCGAGAACGGCGTCGACGGACTGCGCATTGTTGGAGGTGTAGAGCACCACGGTGCCCGAGGCGGTCTGGGCCAGCGCGGGCGCGGCGGCCATGCCGGCAAGGCCGGCGAGCACGGTGCGGCGGTCGATCAGGTGGGTCATGGTCGTTCCTTTCATTCCGCCTTCCCCTCTGAGCGCGGGCGGCAGGCGGCGCCGGCCCGGCCTTGTCGTCTGGTTCGGGTGGTTCAGCTCTTCGACGAGAACAGGTCGATCTTGAAGACGCGGGTCGCGACGATGATCGGGATCAGGATCACCGCGACCAGCACGAGGCCATAGGCCGAGGCCGGGGCCATCAGGTTGGAGTCGATCAGCTTGTAGATCTGGATCGGCATGGTCTCGCGCCCGCCGGAATAGACGATGATCGAGGCCGAGAGCTCGGCGACGGTGGTCGTCCAGGTCAGCACGGCGGCGGCGGCGACGGCCGGCAGCATCAAGGGCAGCACGACCTTGAAGAAGGTCGAGACCGGCGGCACACCCAGGCTGATCGAGGCCTCCTC
The DNA here is from genome assembly GCA_965283735.1 of Beijerinckiaceae bacterium. Classification (GTDB taxonomy): domain Bacteria; phylum Pseudomonadota; class Alphaproteobacteria; order Rhizobiales; family Beijerinckiaceae; genus Allobosea. The sequence goes on from CBDIPN010000001.1 coordinate 205,306, forward strand.
GATCGAGTTCGGGATGTTGTAGAGCGTCGAGGAGGAGTTGCGGATGCCGAAGGGCAGGCGGCGCACGACATAGGCGAGCACGATGATGCTGGCCGTGCCGGTCAGCGGCAAGAAGCCGGTGTTGAAGGACATGATCAGGCCGATGCCGATGATCGTGCCCGACAGAGCCAGCGGCAACGCCGTTAGATAGTCGAGCGCGGGCGTCAGGATGTTGCGCTTCTTGACGATGAGATAGCTGACGATTGCCGAGAAGGTGATGCCGATCACGGTCGCCGCCGCCGAGTAGAGCAGGGTGTTGATCACCGGATCGGGCGCGATCTTCACGAGCCGCTCGACATGGGCCGTGGTCCACTCGCCCCAGCGCATGACCGGGCCGCGCGACACGGTAAAGGCACCGATCACGATCGAGCCCAGCGGCAAGAGCGAGACGATGACCAGGAGCCCGGCGGCAAGCCCGATGAAGAGGCCGGGCAGGCCGCGCAGCTTCTCGGCGCGGGCGCCGCGGCCTTGCGTGACCTCGTGGCGGCCGCGCGAGACGATCCAGCGCTGGACGAAGAGCACGATCATGACCAGCGCGATCGAGACGGTGGCGAGCGTCGACTGCATCACCGGGTCGGAGCCCCCCTCCGCGACGGCGGCCTGATAGGTCAGGACCGAAAGCAGCGGCACGCGGCTGCCGAGAATGGTGGCGGTCGCGAAATTGCCCACGACCAGCGTGAAGACCAGGAGCGCGCTCGCCAGCACGGAGGGCAGCACCACCGGCAGCATGACGTTGAGGCGCGAGCGGGCGGGCGAGGTGCCGAGGCTCTGGGCGGCCTCCTCGAGCTGGACGTCGAAGCCGCGGATCGCGGCGAGCGTGCCGATATAGATGTAGGTGTAATAGGTGAAGGTCATCACCGTGATCAGGCCGGGCCAGCCGTAGAAGCTCGGCATGTCGATGCCGTGGCCGCCGAGCCAGCGGGTGATGAAGCCGTTATTGCCGAGCATCATCAGCCAGGTCTGGGCGGCGATGACCTCGGGAATGACCAGCGTGATCAGCGGCAGAACCGCGACGATGCCCTTGCCGGGAAAGTCGAAGCGCGCCGTGAAATAGGCGAGCGGCACGCCGATCAGCGTCGTGGTCAGCGTCACGGCGATGCCGAGCACGATGGTGTTGATGATGGCGGCGAAATATTTGGGGTCGCCGGCCAAGGTCACCCAGCCATTGCGGCCGCCGCTGCCGATGGAGCCGGTCAGCACGTTGAGCAGGGGATAGAGCAGGAAGACGGCCAGGATCGCCAGCGCCAGCACGGAGAACCAGAACCAGATCGAGCTGAACTGGCGGGTCATGACGCGAGCACCAGCGTGCGGGCGGGATCGAAGCCGAGGCCGACGCTGGCGCCGGGCTCGAAACGGTCATGCGCGCCGTTCTGCAGGTCGACCGCGAGCACGCGGCCGCTGTCGAGCGCGACCTTGTAGCTGGTCTTGCCGCCGAGATACTGACGATGCGCGATCCTGCCGGGCAGGGTGCCGGCCGTGCCAGGCTCGGCCAGCAGGATGTCCTCGGGCCGCGCCACCAGCGTCGCCTTGCCGGCTGTGAGGGCGGCCGGCGCGCGCGCCGTGATGGTGACGCCGTCGAGCGCGATGGTCGCGGTCTCGCCGGCTTGCCGGGCAGCAGTCTCTACCGCGATGATGTTGGCGCCGCCGACGAAGTCCGCGACATAGCCGGTGCGCGGCTCGCGGTAGATCTGGGCGGGCGTGCCGACCTGCTCGAGCCGGCCTTGGTTCATCACGCCGATCCGGTCGGACATGGCGAGCGCTTCCTCCCGATCATGGGTGACGAAGACCGTGGTGATCTTCGCCTCGCGCTGGAGCTCGACGATGGTTTCGCGCACCTGGAGGCGCAGCTTGGCGTCGAGATTGGAGAGCGGCTCATCCATCAGCAGCACCTTCGGCTGGATGACGAGGGCGCGTGCCAACGCCACGCGCTGGCGCTGGCCGCCGGAGAGCGCGGCCGGATGGCGGGCGCCCAGATGGCCGAGGCCGACACGCTCCAGCGCCGCCTGAACCTTGAGCTTGATCGCGCTTTCCGCCTGTTTGCGGGCGCGCAGGCCATAGGCGACGTTGTCGAAGACGGTCTTGTCGGGGAAGAGCGCGTAGTCTTGGAAGCACATGCCGATATCGCGCTTGTGCGGCGGCAGATGCGTCACCTCGGTGCCGCCGAAGCGCATATGGCCGCGCTCGGCCGGCACGAAGCCGGCGATGGTGCGCAGAAGCGTGGTCTTGCCGCAGCCGGACGGGCCGAGCAACGTGAAGAACGTGCCCGGCTCGATCGTCAGCGCCAGCCCGTCGATGACGCGCTGCCCGCCATAGGCGACGGCCAGATCCTCGATCGCAATGCCCATCTCGTCGTCCCCTCAAAACTGGAAGCTCCGGCGGATCGACGCCGTCTCGGAGCGAATATTCCGTAGTCGGCTTAGCGCTTCATCGCGGCTTCGACCAGCCGGAGCATCTCGCGGTGGCGGGCGGGATCGCCGGCCGCCATGATGCGCTTGCCCGTCTGGTGGTCGATCGGCCGCCCTTCCCAGTCGGTGATGGCGCCGCCGGCGCCCTCGATGATCGGGCGGAAGGGGGCGAAATCCCAGAGCTTCAGGCGCGTGTCGAAGGCGGCGTCGGTGCGCCCGCTCGCGAGCAGGCCGAAGCTCATGCAGGCGCCGCCCCAGATGCGCCAGGCGGTGGCGGCACGCATGGCGTCGAGGGCGGGGATCTCTTCCGCGTCGAAGAAGTCGGGATTGCTGGCGGAGAGGATGGCCTCACCAAGCGCGCCGCAGGTACGGGTGCGGCAAGGGCGGCCGTTATGCGTGGTGGGGCTGCCCTTGACACCGATCCAGCGGTCGCCGGTGATCGGATGGTCGATGATCCCCAGGATCGGCTCGCCTTCCCGCATCAGGGCGATCAGCGAGCCGTAGACCGGCAGGCCGGCGATGAAGGCGGCGGTGCCGTCGATCGGATCGAGCACCCAGACGAGGTCGGCATCGCCATCGGAGGGAGCTTCTTCCTCACCGATGATGCCGTGGCTCGGAAAGCGGTCGGCCAGCATCTCGCGCATGCGCCGCTCGATCCGGGCGTCGAGCGCGGTGACGAAGCTCTTGTCCGGTTTGACCTCGACATCGGGGCGCACAGTCGCTGCCTCGCGCAGGATCGCGCCGCTCTCCGTCGCCAGTTGGAGGGCGAAAGCCAGCCACTCGTGCTGATTGTTCCCGGCGTGCATTCACGATCCCCGATCACTTTGGAGGTGGCTTAGCATTTGTGGATATGTGTGGCAATGTGTATTTCTGTGCAATTCGCGTGAGCTTCGGTTGTGTGCCGCCCTGAGCGGTGCCATGAACGCTTCGGAGGAGGCGATTGCACATGTGGCAAGGCGATCGAAAGCAGCGAATTCGGCACGCTTCTCGAGACGTTCGGTAGCGTTTCGGTCGAGCGGCTCGCCCAGGAGTTCGATGTCTCCAACGAGTCGATCCGCCGCGATCTCGTTGCCATGGAACGGGACGGCCGGTTGCGGCGCGTCCATGGTGGTGCGGTCAGCCTTCCCGCGGAGCAGGACGCATCCTACGGGGCCCGTTCCGCGGTCCGGCTGCAGGAAAAGCGCGCCATCGCGCTGGCTGCGCTGGCCCTGATCAAAAGCGGCCAAACGCTGTTCCTCGACGGGGGAACCACGACGGCGGCACTGGCGGAGGAGCTGAAGAGCGTTCCCGAACTCAACATCCTCACGAACTCGCTGCAGGTCGCGACGAGCATGGCCTCGACCCAGCAGAGGATGGGCAGCCGCGTCTTTCTGCTCGGCGGTGCCATCGTGCATGAGCCGCCGGAGACCGGCGGTGCATCGACGATCAACGATATCTATCGCTTCAAGGCCGATGTGGCGCTGCTGTCGCCCTTCGGCGTCGATGTGGACGGCGCGGCGACTAATTTCTTCGAGCACACCGCCGAGATCGCCCGGGCGATGGTCGCCAATTCGGCCAGCGTCGTCCTGATCGCCGACCACTCCAAGATCGGCGTCACAAGCCGCGTCCGCTTCTGCGAGCTTGATCGGGTGTCCGCCATCGTGACTGACAAGAAAGCGCGGCGGCTGCCTGCGTTGGCCGCGCTTTCGAACGTCGTCGGGCGCGTCATCGTTGCCGATGCCTAGAACCCCCGACGGAGAAGCGCTCTGCTGAGGTGAAGCGGGCCGCCGAGGCCCCTCACACCACGACGAAGCCGTGGGCGAAGGGGTCGCGGTCGTCGATGAAGATGGTGTTGTAGCCGGTCATCCGGGCCCAGCCGGCGATGGAAGGGATGATTGCCGGACGGTTGGCCACGGTCGTCGCTGCCTCGACGCGGCCCTTGAACAGCGAGCCGATGATCGATTCATGCACGAACTCGTCGCCGACCGCGAGCTTCCCCTTGGCGGCGAGCTGGGCCATGCGGGCCGAGGTGCCGGTGCCGCAGGGCGAGCGGTCGATCGCCTTGTCGCCATAGAACACGGCGTTGCGGGCATGGGCTTCCGGCTTCGTCGCCTTGCCGGTCCACTGGATATGGCTGAGGCCCGTGATCTGCGGATGCTCGGGGTGGACGAATTCGTATTTCTTGTTCAGCGCGGCGCGCAGCTTCGGCGACCAGCCGATCAGCTCGCCGGCGGTATGGTCGGCCATGTCCCGGAAATTCTTCTGCGGCTCGACGATGGCGTAGAAATTGCCGCCATAGGCGACATCGACCGCGATCTCGCCGAGGCCATCAACCTCGGCCGTCAGGCCCTCCGCATAGAGGAAGCCCGGCACGTTGGTCAGACGGACCTCCTCGACGAAGCGGCCCTCCTGACGATAGCTGATATCGACCTTGCCGGCGGGCGCCTCGATCGAGAGCTTGCCCGGCTCGCGCGGGGTGATCAGCCCGTTCTCGATGGCCATGGTGATGGTGCCGATGGTGCCGTGGCCGCACATCGGCAGGCAGCCGGATGTCTCGATGAAGAGCACGGCGACGTCGCAATCGGGGCGGGTCGGCGGATAGAGGATCGAGCCCGACATCATGTCGTGGCCGCGCGGCTCGAACATCAGGCCGGTGCGGATCCAGTCGAACTCGCGCAGGAAATGAGCGCGCTTCTCCAGCATGTTCGCACCTTCGAGGCGCGGGCCGCCGCCGGAGACGAGTTGCACCGGATTGCCGCAGGTGTGGCCGTCGATGCAGGAGAAGGTGTGGCTGGCCATGGTCCGACTCTCAGAAGCGCTGCGGTGAGAAGGAAGCGATGTCGATGACTGGGGGCCGATCGGTCAAGAGATCGGCGACGAGCCGGGCGGTGCCGGCCGATTGCGTCAGGCCGAGATGGCCATGCCCGAAGGCATAGACCACGCGCGGCGTCGCACGCGCCCGGCCGATCGCCGGTAGGCTGTCGGGCAGCGAGGGTCGAAAACCCATCCATTGCACGCCGTCATCGGGCTTGAGGCCGGGCAGGAAGGCGCGGGCCTTGGCCAGCATCGCTTCCGAGCGGCGGAAATTCGGGGGCAGGTCGAGCCCGCCGAGCTCGACGGCGCCGCCGACGCGGATGCCGGTCGAGAGCCGGCTGACGACGAAGCCGTGGCCGCCGAAGGTGACCTGCGTGCGCAGGTCGAAGGCATCGGGCGGAAGGGTGGTGTTGTAGCCGCGCTCGGTTTCGAGCGGGATTCGCTCGCCGAGGCTCTTGGCGATGCGATGGGAGAAGGCGCCGGCCGCGAGCACGACCTGCTTCGCCTGCCGCGTCTGGCCGCCGCGGGCCTGGATCGTGACGCCGCCGTCGGAAGGCGCGAGGCTCTCGACCTCCAGCCGCTCGATCGTTCCGCCTCGGGCGCGGAAATGCTCGGCCAACGCCAGCGTATAGCTCTGGGGGTCTGCGATCGAGTACCAGCCGGGCGTGAAGGTGCCATGGGTGAAGCGCGGCGCGAGGCCGGGCTGGATCTCGGCCATGCCGGCGGCGTCGAGATGGTGGAAGGCGATGCCGTGTTCCGCGCGAGCCTGCCAGCCGGGCTGTGAGGCGTCCAGCTCGGCTTTACCTTCATAGACTTGGAGATTGCCGTCCTTGCGCAGCATTCCGAAGGTGCTGGTCTCCTGCAGGAAGGGTTCCAGCTCCGCCTTGGACAGGTCCATCAGGGCGGTTTGCGCTGCAGTCGAATGCGCGACGCGGGCGGGCGAGCAGGCGCGCCAGAAGCGGAACATCCAGGGCGCGATCCTGAGCGCATAGGCCGGCGGCACCGAGAGCGGCCCGAGCGGGTCGAGCAGCCATTTCGGCGCCTTGCGCAGGATGCCCGGCGAGGCGAGCGGCAGGATGTCGGTGAAGGCGAAGGCGCCGGCATTGCCAGCGGAAGCACCTGCCGCCGGCCCGGTCTTGTCCAGCACAACGACCGACAGGCCGCGCCCCTGCGCCGCGATCGCGGCGGAGAGGCCGACCACGCCGGCGCCTATGACGATGACATCGGGATTGGCCATCAGCGGGTATGTTTCGCGAATGCGTGCTGCGATTTTGGTCCGGGCCGATAATCGGCCGGGAAAACCAGCATGGAGCTTGCTCCCGCGCGACGGAAGGGCTTCCGCCGCGCGGGGCGCATGATCAGGCCGCCTGCTTGCGGGCGACGTTCGCCTTCGACCAGTCGGCGTACCAGGCGTCGAACAGCTTGAGCTGGGCCTCGGCATAGCCGCGCTGGCTGTCGCTGAGCGCATCGGTCTCGTTGAAGTGCAGCGCGTATTCCGCGTCGCCCTTCAGGACCATCATGTGCTTGAAGAACAGGACGAGGTCCGGGCCGGCATCGAAGGAGGAGAGCACGGCCAGCGCCTGCTCCAGCTCCTGCGCCTGGCGGCGCGCTGTGGCATCGCCGGCGGCCGCGGCCACCGAGAGCTGGCAGAGGTGGAGCACTTCCTTCGGCAGGACATTGCCGATGCCGGTGATCGCGCCGGTCGCGCCACAATTGACGTAGCCATGGACGACGGTGGTGTCGATGCCAATCATCAGCGAGACGTCGTCATCACGGCTGGTGATGTTCTCGGCCGCATAGCGCATGTCGTCGGCGCCGCCGAATTCCTTGAAGCCGATGAGGTTCGGGTGTTCGGAGCGCAACGCGAAGAACAGGTCGGCGCGGGTGGCGAAGCCGTAATAGGGGCTGTTGTAGATCACGGCCGGCAGGTCCGGCGCGGCGGTCAGGATCGCCTTGAAATGGGCCTTCTGGGCGGCGATGACCGAGCCGCGGGAGAGGACGCGCGGGATCACCATCAGGCCCTTCGCGCCGACCTTCTGGGCATGGGCGGCATGAGCGACGGCAGACGCCGTATTGACCGCGCCGGTGCCGACGATGACCGGGATGCCGGCCTTCACCAGGCGCTCGACGCCTTCCATGCGCTGGGCATCGGTGAGGAGCGGCCAGTCACCCATCGAGCCGCAATAGACCACGGCGGACATGCCGGTGGCGATCAGCTCCTTGGCTTTGCGCACCAGCCCGTCGAAATCGGGCGTGCGGTCCGGCTTGCAAGGGGTCATCAGCGCGGGGATCACGCCGGAGAAAATCTTGGCCTTCATCTCGCTCTCCTTCTGGCTGTCGTTCTTGCGGAGACGCCGCCCTGGCGGTGCGCCCCTCCCGAGCCCTGTATAGAGTTTTGCATATTATTTGTCGACAAGAATTCGACGGTGGCGCTCAGAGGGGGATGTCCAGCCTCTCCTCTCCGATCATAAGTTTTTGAATTGCAGGACGATCTGTTCGGCATGCGCCTTTCCGAGGCGCTCGGCCAGGGCGGTGTCGCGCGCCACGATCGCGGCGATCATCGCCTCGTGCTCGTCGACGAATTGCTGTGGCAGCCGGTCGTCATAGGACTGGTAGTAGAGCCGCAGGAAACGCCGACCCTCGTCGAGAAGGCGGCTGAACAGGGTGTTGAAATAGGGGTTGCGCCCGGCATCCGCGATCGCGGCATGGAAGGCGGCGTTGGTCGCGATCATCGCCAGCGCATCCTGCGCCTTCACGGCGGCGGCGAATTCCGCCTGCCGGGCGCGGATCGCCACGAGGTCTTCCGACCGGCGGTTCTGGGCGGCGAGCTGGGTCGTCACCCGGTACATCAGGGTCAACGCATCGAAGAACGGCGACATGTTGAGGAAATCGAGATTGGCCACCATGGTCGAGCGGTTCGGCAAGGTGTCGATCAGCCCTTCGCCGGCTAGCCGCACCAGTGCCTCGCGGATCGGCGTGCGCGACATGCTGAAGCGCTCGGCGAGCTGCACCTCGTCGATCGGGCTGCCGGGTGGCAGGACGAGATCGAGGATTTCGTCGCGCAGCAGGTCGTAGACGAATTTCACGCCCGAGCCGCGCTTGCGCTCGGGAGCGGCGGCCTTGGTCTTGGTGGCTTTCATGGGGAATCCTCTTGTCGACAAGAGGAGTACGGGCGGCGCAGCGCTTGATCAATCGATTACCGGACGACGGCGACGATGGTCTTATGCCCGTTCCCACCCGTGCCGGTGTCCAGGCCCACGCTCGACCGGATCAGCGGCCGGAATCCACCCCGGCGACGGAGAGGCCGGTGACGCCATGCCTGGCGATCAATTGCGTGACGATGCCGCTGCCGATGGCGGCAGCGACGAAGCTCGTGAGATATTCGAGAGCGATACCGGACGCCTTGGGCGTGCCCAGCGCCTGCTGGACCGCCATGAAGCGGCCGGGAAGCATGCGCGAGCCCGGCAGCGTCCTCTCATCTTCGATCAATTTGGGCCGCAGGCCGGCAAGCGCATCCAGTTTCCCGTCGACGAACTGCCGATAGGCTCCGTCGAAGCCCTCTCCGGCGACAAGCTCGGCCGCCTGGATGTTGCGTTCGAGCCAGAGGCCATAGGCGGTGCGGGCGGCAACCGCGATGCGCCGGCCCTTCCGGTCGACCTCCGCCACGGATTGCAGGTCCGAGCCCGCAGGCACCAGATAGGTCGCGTCGATCTCGGTATAGGCGGGCGTGAAGGCGATCACGGCGGCGCGCTGCGGCTCCGCGCCGACCAAGGCGACATCCCATTCGTCGCGCTCGGCCGCATCCGAGAGCGGGCCGGGCGATTCATAGGGGACGTATCGGAGCGGCAGGTCGAGACATTGAGCCAGGATCGCCGCCATGTCGGGCGAGACGCCGGCCAGGCCGCCATCGACCGTGCGGCTGGAGACCAGCAGGAAGTTCGACAGGTTGATGCCGGCCCGCAGCACGCCATGGCGCGAGAGCGCCTGGCGAACCGCCTGCGGCGGCTCCCCGATGATCGCGCGGATCCGTCGTGCGTCCTCGCCCATCGTCATGCCGTCCGCGGAGTCTGGCGACCAGCTCGGGGCCGATACCGTTGCAGGGGAGGGCGAGGATTTCCATATCGGCTCTGCTCCGGCGCCAGCAATTTCGGTATTGGCTATTGCATGGTGTAAGACCAATGATCGGTCAAGGTGCCCTGTTGATCCGCTATCATGGCCCTGCTTGCGACCACTCGCGCGATTGAACGGCGTCAGACATGCCCCACAGCCCTCTCGCTCTGCGCATCGCCAATGACATCATCACGCGCATCGGCATGGGAGAATTCGGCGCGGGCTCGCATCTGGCGACGGAAGCTTTGGCCAAACGCTTCGAGGTTTCGCGCTCGCCGGTCCGTGAGGCGCTGGCCATTCTCTTGGGCCAAGGCGTCATCGAGAACCGCCGGAATCGCGGCTTCTTCGTATTGCCGAGCGCGGGACGAAAAGCGGGAGAGGCCGGGCTGGAGCCTGTGGGCCAGCGCGAGAGCGACCCCTATTACGAACTGGCGGAGGATTGGCTCGAGGACCGGATCGGCGCCGACCAGACCGAGCAGGCGATCCGGGATCGCTACAACCTGACGCGTTCGCAGGCTCAGGACCTCCTGTCCCGCGCATCTCGCGAGGGCTGGGCAGAGCCGAAGCCGGGCTATGGCTGGAAATTGCGTCAGGTCGCCAAGACGGCCGAGGCTTTCGAGGACATCTACCGTTTCCGCGCGGTCATCGAGCCGGCGGCGCTGCTCGAGCCTGGCTTCCGGTTGGACCGGGCGGTCGCTGCGTCGCTGCGCCGGACACAGGAGCGACTGGCCTCGGGCGAACTCGACGGGCTGGCGCCGGCAGCGATGGCGGCAGCCGGTGTGGAATTCCATGAGGGCATCATCAAGATGTCCGGCAATCCGATGTTCCTTCATGCGCTGGAGCGCGCCAATCAGCTGCGGCGGCTGGCGGAGTACCGGCTCAAGCTGAACCCGCAGCGCATTGCGGTGCAGAGCCGCGAGCATCTGGAGATTCTCGACCTCCTCGCCAAGGGCGACAATCTGGAGGCGGCGCATCTGATGCGCCGGCATCTCAGCGGGGCGCTCGCCTCGAAATCGCCGGTCGTGCACCCGCGAACCGACGGCACCGGTCACGCCATCTGACTGCGTCGGCAAGCCTTGCGGCAGCGCCGCTCTTCGGCGAGGCGATCCATATCCGGGCTTTTGTGGTTTTGCAGATTGATAAAACCAATCTTGGCCTCTAGGTTTTGGGCGGCAGCGACAAGCTCGATGCCGCGGTCGGAAAGCCACGGCGCCCGCTTTGGCTGACCGAAAGCGATGGTCGGGCCGGCATTCCGAACAGAACGGGCTTCAGGCCCGGATGAGACCGCGATGTTGAACGACAAGGCCGAATGGACATCCTTCACAGCGGCGGGCGAGAGCTTTCTCCGCCTCGATGTCGCGTCGCTTCTGGGGCAGGACTTCCGGCGCCTGCCGCATGTGCTGCGGATCCTGTTCGAGAATGCGATGCGCTCGGCGCACGCGGAGGAGACGGGATATCTGTCGCAGGCGTTTCGCGAGTGGCTGCGCGAGGGGGCGAGCCTCGTCGAGATCCCGTTCCTGCCGAACCGGATCATGATGCATGACACGACCTGCGGCCCGGCGCTGGTCGATATCGCGGCGATGCGCGACGTGCTGGCCGAGAACGGCCGCGACCCCGACCTGCTGATGCCGCGCATTCCCGTCGACGTCTCGACGGACCATTCCTCCGGCGTCGATGTCTTCGGCCGACCGGATGCCTTCCAGCGCAATCTGGAGAAGGAATTCGCGCGCAATGCCGAGCGCTACCGCCTGATGAAATGGGCGGCCGCGGCGATGCCGGGCATCCGGGTGCATCCGCCGGGATCGGGCATCATGCACACGATCAACCTGGAGAGGCTGTCGCGGGTGGTCATCAGCGAGATGCATCAGGGCGAGCGCAGAGCCTTCCCGGATGCCCTGCTGGGAACCGACAGCCATACACCGATGGTCAACGGACTCGGCGTGCTCGGCTGGGGCGTCGGCGGGCTGGAGGCGGAAGGAGCGCTGTTCGGCGTCCCCGTCGTCCTGCGCATTCCCGATGTGATCGGGGTGAAGCTCACGGGCCGGTTGCGCGATGGCGTATTGGCGACCGATCTCGCCCTGGAAGTGACCCGCGCGTTGCGCGCCATTGGCGTCAGCGGCGATTTCGTCGAATTCTTCGGGCCGGGGGTGTCAACGTTGTCCGTCGGCGAGCGCGCGGCGATCGCCAACATGGCGCCGGAATACGGGGCGTCGACCGGGTACTTCCCGATTGACGACAAGGCGCCGGCCTATCTCGCGCGGATCGGCCGGTCATCGGCGGACTGCGCTCTGGTCGAGGCCTATGCCAGGGCGAGCGGGCTCTGGTTCGATCCCGGGGCGCAGCCGCGCTTTACGCGCGTGATCACCGTCGATCTCGACGCCATCGAGCCCGGTGTCGCCGGGCCTCGTCGCCCGCAAGACCGGTTGCCTGCCGGCTCGACCCGCTCGGCCTTCACACCGCCGCTTGCGGCTGGGAGCGACGGCGTTATCCCGGATGGCGCGGTCGTGATCGCGGCGATCACGAGCTGCACGAACACGTCCGATGCCAGCATGCTCGCTGCTGCCGGAGTGCTCGCCCGGAAGGCCCGCGCCCGCGGCCTGCGGCCGCCGGATTACGTCAAGACCTCGCTGGCGCCGGGATCGCCGACGGCCGAGCGCTTTCTGCGCCGTGCCGGTCTGCTCGATGACCTCGAAGGGCTTGGTTTCGGCATCGTCGGCTATGGCTGCACGACTTGCATCGGCAATTCCGGGGCCCTGCTCGACAGCGTCAGGGCCGAGCTTGGCCGGGACGGTTTTCGCCCGGTCGCGGTCCTATCCGGCAATCGCAACTTTCCGGGCCGCGTCCATCCCGATCTCGAGAACGGTTTCCTGGCCTCGCCGCCGCTGGTCATCGCCTTCGCGCTTGCCGGTACGGTCAATATCGACATCACGCGGGAACCGATCGGATTCGATGAGGTGGGACAGCCCGTGATGCTCGAAGAGATCTGGCCGACGGGCGCCGAGATCGACGCGGCCGTGGCGTGCGGCTGGGACGTCACCGATTTCGACGCCGCCTATCAGGAGGCCGCGACCCGCCCGCTCTGGGTCGATCTCGACGCACCGGATGGCGCGCGCTTTCCGTGGGATCAGGCCTCGACCTATCTGCGCAGGCCGCCCTTCGTCCAACCGCAGGGACAGCCATCGATGGCGGGGCATGCCCGGCCGCTGATCGTCTTGGGCGATGACGTGACCACGGACCACATCTCGCCGGCGAACCAGATCCGCCCGGACAGCGCGGCCGGCCGGCATATCATCGCCCAGGGTGGCGATCCCGCCGATCTCAACGTCTTCGCCTCGCGGCGCGGTAATTTCGAGGTGATGATCCGGGGCGCCTTCACCAACCGGATGGCGGTCAACCGCCTGCTGCCGGCGGGGGCACCGGCCGGGTTCACCCGGCACCAGCCTTCAGGGGAAATCGTTTCCCTGACCGAGGCGGCCGAACGCTATGCCAGCGAGAAGACGCCGCTCGTGCTCGTGGCGGGTGAACGCTACGGCATGGGCTCGTCGCGCGACTGGGCGGCCAAGGCCGTGGCGCTGCTCGGCGTCCGCGCCGTGATCGCGGCAAGCATCGAGCGCATCCACCGCACCAATCTGATCGGGATGGGCATCCTGCCGCTCCTGCTGCCGGAGGGCGTTCATCCTGATACGCTCGACATTGGCTCAGGCGACCTGTTCGCGATCGACCTCGAACCCGATCGCCTGACGCCGCGCTGCGCGGTTCCGCTGACGATCATCCGTCCCTCCGGCGAAGACGTTGCCATCACCCTGCGTGCGGCGATCGAGACCTCGCTGGAGATCATCCTGCTGAAATCGGGCGGGCTGATCCCGCATGTTCTCGGCGGGCTTCTCAGCAGCCGATCACCTTGAATTCGACGCGGCGGTCGAGTGCGTCGCTGGCGTCGTCCTTGCCGGTCCCGACGAGGTTCTCCCTGAATCCGCGGCCGGTTGCGATCAGGCGGCCGCGATTATCGGGCGCGCCGGTCAGCAGCAGGTCCATGACAAACTGTGCCCGAAGGGCGGAGAGCCGGTCGTTCACCTGCGGCAGGCCGGTATGCGAGGTGTGGCCGACGACCTCGAGGCAGGCGCCCTTCTGGCGCGAGCGCGTCGCGATCTGGCTCAGCCACATCGGGTAGGGATCGGTGATCTGGCGATCGTCGATGAATTGCGTGGTGCCGGGCTTGAACAGCAGCTTTACCATCAGCCGGTCGGTGGCGAGGCCGTAATCGATCAGGTCGCCGAAGGCGTCGACCATGTCCTCGCGCCGGGCGAGCTTGCTGGCGGCGAGATAGGTCCCGATCCTGACGCGATGCTGCTCGCCGCCGGGCAGCTTGCGCGCCGTCCGGTAGAAGGCGAGCGCCTCGCGGAAATGCTGGGTTTCATAGGCAAGGATGCCGTCATTGATCAGCGCATTCGCGGTGAGCTTCTCGACATAGCCGGGATCGATGGGGTCGCCCAGCTTCGTGCCTTGGCAAACCTTGATGTAGGACTCCGTCGCCTGGTCCTTCGCCCAGAGTGGCGAGTCCCGGTAATAGGGCGTCGGCGTCGTGTCGACGCCTTCCGTGCGGGCGCGCGCGACGCCCTTGGAGACGACGCTGTTGGATTTGAGATCGGCCAGCGTCAGGCAGATCCGGTAGGCATCGCGCGGACCGTCCGGCACGCCCTGGTTGTTCACGGCGGTGAAGGTGCCGACCAGCACCACTGGCTTGCTCGCCAAAGCCTCGCTGGCGAAGGGCAGGACGGTGAAGCGCGGGTAGCTCGTCCTGACGAGCTCCATCAAGGTTGCCTGCATCGAGCGCGTCGCGGTCGATTGCGCGCCCGAGGCGGCATCGATCAGCGGGTCGATGACGAGGTTGATCTTGTCCCCGGAAACGGCCGCCTTGCTGAACAAGTCGTCGGCCGCCTTGCGCAGCGCCTCGGCGAAGGGCGTGGGCGTCGGCGGCGGCGGCGCGGTTTGGGCGCCGGCAGATGTGGCGCCCGCCAGCAAGGCCAGGCTGATGATGGCGATCTTGAAACGGGCCAGGTCCGTCATGCCTCACCTTTCCAGCTTCGGCCGGGCTTGCCGCCACGACCGCCCTACATCAGCGGCACTGCCGCAATTGCTCGCGTCCCGCGGGTGTCAACTCGCCGAGCTGAGCCCGCATCAGGAGTTCGGCACATTCGCCGGAGGTCCGCCCTCTCGGTGCTGCTCCGGGAGGCGCTTCCACTGGGCGGGGCGCTGCCCCCGGCAGCGCGATGGGCTGCGTCGATCGATTGGGTGATAACGCTCCCGGCGCGCCGAGCCGCGCCGCCAGCGCCTGCTCGACCGCCCGGCGCTCGTCGGCAAGGCGCTGCTTTTCCGTTTCGATGGCTGCGAGCTCGGATTCCCGGCGGGCGAGTTCGTCGGCGAGACGCGCCCGCTCCACCTTGTCCTGGGCGCGTGGCGCGGGCGGGGTGGGAGCAACCGCCACAGGGGCCGAGCCCGGAGCCGACGCAGGCGGAGAGACGCCGACCGCGCCGCCGGTATCCGTGCGGGCGAGCTCGTCGGCCGCCTGCCGCCGGCCTTGCTCCGCCCGTTCGAGGCGCTGGAGCAGGGCGCGCTCGCGTTCGGCGAATTCGCGCACGAGCCTGTCGCGCTCGCTCGAGACAGAGGAGCGGCGCTCCAGCAGATCGAGCCGCGTGCGGGCGTCGATGACGAAGAAGCTCTGCGGATAGCGCTGGATGAAGGCCTGCAAGGCGGTGGTGTCGTCGCTGGCACGGATGCGGCGCCAGACATCGGCATCCGTCTCCTCGCGATTGAGATAGAAATCGCCGAGCAGGGACAGCGAGAGTTCCGGCGTCTGCCTGCCGGCGGTCGTGTCGTAGACGCTTTTCTGCACGCGGCGGAACAGCGTCGCGACTTCCAGCCCGGGTTGGTCGATCTCGCGCACCAGAGCGGCGGTGAAGGGGCTGTTGCGGCCCGCACCGTCGGCGGCGACGTCATTCGCCTGCGTGGCATAGGCGATGACCATGCCCTGCGCGCGCTGGACCGGGGCAAGGCCGGAGCCGACCGAGAAGCCGCGCGTCGCCTGACGTTTTGCGAGCAAACCGACGAAGGGGTTGTTGCGGCAGGCGTCGAGCACCATGATCTTGACGCCCTTCGCATAGTTCAGGGCGGTGACGACATCGTTGAGCCGCGTCGTCTCGTACTGGACACCGACCTCGTCCTCGATCTTCGCCTCGACCGGAACGAGATAGTTCTCGCCGTTGAACTGGAAGCCGTGGCCGGCGAAATAGAACATCGCAGCGTCCGCATCCTGCGCGATCCGGGCGAAGCGCGTCAGCGCCGCATCCATGCCGCGCTTGTCGAGGTCGATGCCGTCGACCACCTCGAAGCCGACCTTGCGCAGGGCGACGACCATGTCGCGGGCGTCGTTCACCGTGTTCGGCAGGACCGGGGCGTTGCGGTAGCTGGAATTGCCGATGACCAGCGCCACGCGGCGCTCAGGCGGCGTCTCGGCCAGGGCAAGGCCGGACAGCAGCACGAGGAACAGGCCGCAGAGTCGCGCGACGAGGGTCATGGCTCACGTTCCTAAAGGCTGCCGGCAGCCTCTGCGTCATGCTAATGCATGATCCCGGCCACCTCCAGAACAATGCATGATCTTCACTGAAACGGGATGGCGTTCTGCTTGAAGGCGCCAGCCGGCGCTGGTAGCCTTCGCCTCATCTTCTCGCGGAAGGAAGATGCTGATGCTTCGCCTTACGCAGGCGCTTCTGCTGGCGGTTCTTGCCGTGGCGATCCCATTCGCCGAAGCCTCGGCACAGGAGCGCGCCCGGCAGCGCAGCCCGGCCCCGGCAACCGCCCGTCTTTCCTTCGTCGGGCTTGCCGACAAGGCGCAGGTCCCCGCCAAGCTCACGGTGCGTTTCGCGATCTCCGGCATGGAGGTCCTTCCCGCCGGCCAAGCGGCACGCAATGCCGGGCATCACCACCTGCTGATCGATACCGAATTGCCGCCGCTCGACCAGCCGATCCCCAGCGACTTCAACCATATCCATTTCGGCGGCGGCCAGACCGAGGCCGAGATCGCGCTGACGCCAGGCAGGCACACGCTGCAACTGCTCTTCGCCGACCACAATCATGTGCCGCATGATCCGCCGATCGTGTCGGAGCGGATCACGGTGGAGGTTCCGGCGACGGCCGCCGAGAAGCCGCGTTCCGCCGCGGCGCCCGGCGCGCGCGTCTTCTTCATCGACCTGCAGGATGGCGCCACCATCCCGAGCCGCGCCAAGATCCGCTTCGGCACGGAGGGCATCACCGTGACGCCGGCCGGGACGACCAGCGCGAATGGCGGCCACCACCATCTCCTCGTCGATACCGAGCTGCCGGCGCTCGACCGCGAGATTCCCAGCGACTTCAACCACCTGCATTTCGGGCGCGGGCAGACCGAGGTCGAGCTCTCGCTGCCGCCAGGCGAGCACACGCTGCAATTGCTGTTGGGCGATCACGAACATGTGCCGCACGACCCGCCCGTGGTCTCGCCGCGTATCCGGGTCCGCGTCGTCGCCGATGGTCAAACCGCCGTTGCCGCATCGCCGTCGCCGCACGCTCACGGCGCGGGCAGGGCCCGCACGGCGTCGCCCAACGATGCCGCCGTCTATTTCGTCTATCCTCGGGACGGCGACCGGATCTATCCGACCTCGACGATCCGTTTCGGCCTGCGCAACATGGGCGTGGCGCCGGCTGGCGTCGCCAAGCCGAATACCGGGCATCACCATCTGCTGGTCGATACCGAGCCGCCCTCTTTCGGCGAGCCGATCCCGGCCGATCTCAACCATATCCATCTCGGCGGCGGCCAGACCGAATACAAGCTGACGCTTCCGAATGGGCGACACACGCTGCAACTCCTGCTCGCCGACGAGAACCATGTGCCACATGATCCGCCGGTGATTTCGGAGCGCATCACGGTGATCGTGGCGCCGGGCGGTCCGCATGCGAGGAGGCGCCGGTGATGTCGCAAGCCCGCATCGCAGCAGCCGGTCTTTTCGCTCTGATGGCCTGGCAGGGCACCGCCCCGGAGGCTGCGGCGCAGGCGCCGACGCGCCAGCCGGCGCCAGCTGGAGCGCAGGTCTATTTCCACTATCCGATCGATGGCCTGAGCGTGCCTGAGCGCTTCACCGTGCGCATCGGCCTGCGCGGCATGGGCGTCGCGCCGGCCGGCATCAACCATGCGCGGACCGGGCATCACCACCTGCTGATCGATACCGATCCCGGCCCGCCGGACCAGCCGATTCCATCCGACTACAACAACATTCATCTCGGCAACGGTCAGACCGAGGTGGTGGTGACGCTGCCCAAGGGCCGGCATACGCTGCAATTGCTGCTCGGCGACCACATGCATATCCCGCACAATCCGCCTGTGATGTCGCCGAAGATCACGGTCAATGTCCGCTAGTCGCGAGGGGTGTGTCTGTCGATGACTTGGTTGCGCGTCCTGTTTGCCGCTCTCCTGCTGCCGATGCTGGCTGCTTCCGGCTTCGCCCAGCAGCCGGGGGACGCTGCGCGTGTCGCCCTCGTCATCGCCAACGAGGCCTACCCGGAGGCGCCGATCGGTGGCGCCGCCCAGCAGGGGCGCGCTGTCGCCGAAGCCCTGAGCGCCGGGGGCTTCGATGTCGTCGCCGTTGAGAATGCCGACCGCAACGCGATGCGACAGGCGATCGCCGGCTTCGCGAGCAAGCTCAGGCGCGGCGCGCAGGTCGTGGTGTTCTTTAGCGGCCACGCCATCCAGCAGCGAAACCGCAATTTCCTGCTGTCGACGCAGAACGGCACAGAGGGGGCTGTCGATCTCGACGAGATTATCGATCCGCTGATCGTCGCTCGGCCGGCTGGCGCCTTGCTGTTCCTCAATGCCGGCCGCGACAATCCCTGGCAGGGCAAGGCGAGGGGGCTGCTCCCGCTCGAACCGATGGAAGGCATCGCCGTGCTGTTGCCGTCGGCGCCGGGCAAGGCTCTGCCAAATGGCCCCGATCGCGCCGTCGATGCCTGGCTGAAGGCGATCCGGACGCCGGGGCTGGAGATGGCGCAGGCGCTGAAGCAGGTGCGGGACACGGTCGCGCGCGAGAGCCGGCGCAGCCAGCAGGTCTGGCTCTCGGCGGAGCCATTGAAAGGGCTCGTCGTCACACCCGTCGTCCGGCCGGTCGCCGTGGCGCAGGGCAGCCGCGCCGTCATTCCGCCGCCGCAGACGCCGGGCGTGACCCAGGACGCCGCCTATGATCTCGCCTTCTGGGAATCGATCCGCAACAGCCGCAATGCCGCGGAGTACCGGGCCTATCTCGACGCCTATCCGAACGGGCGTTTCGCCTCGCTCGCCCGCACGCGCGAGCAGGAATACCGCGCGAGCCCGGCCGCGCCTGCCCCCACTGCTGTCGCGGTCGCGACGCCGCCGGCAGCGTCCCAGCCGGCCGCCGGTGTGCCGCAGCGGGATTGCGCGGGCTGCCCCGAGCTGGTCGCGATCCCCGCCGGCAGCTTCCAGATGGGCTCGAACGATCTCTACGAGTTCGAGAAGCCGGTGCATCCGGTGAGCGTCCGCGGCTTCTATCTGGGCGTGCGCGAGGTGACCTTCGAGGAATGGGATCTCTGCATCGATCAGGGCGGCTGCAATTACCGGCCTGACGATCGCGGGCTCGGCCGCGGCAAGCGGCCGGTCACCGACATCCACTGGAACGATGCCAACGCCTATCTCGTCTGGCTTTCGGCGCGTAGCGGCAAGCCCTATCGCCTGCCGACCGAGAGTGAGTGGGAATACGCGGCGCGCGCCGGCACGGTGACGACCTATCCCTGGGGCCAGACCCTGGTGAAGGAGCGGGCCAACTGCCTCGGCTGCAACGACCAGAAGCGCGGCAGCGCTGTCGCGGCCGGCCAGTTCCCGGCCAATGCCTTCGGGCTCTACGACATGGCCGGCAATGCCGCCGAATGGGTCGCCGATTGCTGGAGCGAGAATTATCGCAGCGCGCCCCGCGACGGTAGCGCCTATACCGTTGGAGGCTGCCGCGAGCGCGTGCTGCGCGGCGGCTCCTTCAACAACGATCCGCGCTATCTGCGCTCGGCCGCGCGTTTCAAATACGAGGCCGATGTGCGCTTCTACACCAACGGATTCCGCGTCGCGCGCGATCGCTAGATTCTAAGTTCCTCCTGAAATCGCAGGGGCGGCATGCGTGCCGCCCGCCTTGAAGCTCGGCCCTTCCCACCGGCAATAAGGACCGGGAATCAATCAGGAAGGGGAGGCCCGCATGGCCAAGGAATTCACCGGCAAGCGCGTGATTGTGATGGGCGGCAGCCGTGGCATCGGCCGCTCGATCGCGCTCGGCTTCGCCGCGGGCGGGGCGGCGGTCTCGATCTGCGCACGAGGCGCGGGGCCGCTCGAGGCCACGCGCAAGGAGATCGAGGCGCTGGGCGTCACGGCGCATGCGGCCAGTGTCGATCTTGCCGATGCCGACCAGATCGCAACCTATGTGCCGGAGGCGGTGAAGGCGCTGGGCGGGCTCGACATTCTCATCAACAACGCTTCCGGCTTTGGCCAGACCGATGACGAGGATGGCTGGGCCGCCTCGCTCAGCGTCGACATGATGGCCGTGGTGCGCGGCAGCCATGCGGCCATTCCGCATCTCCAGCCGGGGTCGTCGATCGTCAACATCTCGTCGATCTCGGCGTTGCGGGCGTCCTCGCGCTCGGCGCCCTACGGCGCGATCAAGGCGGCGGTGATGCACTATACCGGCAGCCAGGCGAAGATGCTGGCGCGCAAGGGCATCCGCGTGAACTGCGTCGCGCCGGGCTCGATCGAGTTCCCCGGTGGCTCCTGGGAGAACCGCAAGACCTCCAATCCTGAGCTCTACAACGCGACGCTGGCATCAATCGCCTTCGGGCGCATGGGCAAGCCCGAAGAAGTCGCCGAGGTCGTGCTCTTCCTCGCCTCGGCCAAGGCGAGCTGGGTCACCGGCCAGAGCATCGTCGTCGATGGCGGGCAGCTCGTCGGGCCGTAAGCCTGATCGGAGCCGCCGGGCCTCGGCTGGAACAGCTCAGGCGCCGGCGGCGGCCGCCTTCTCGTTGGCGTGATCCTGCCCTTCGAAGCTCGCCATCGCGGCGGCGACGCCGCCGCTGCGATGCGGCACGCCGGCCGCCGACAGGCCGAGCTCGACCCCGGAGAGCGCGCCGAGCAGGCTGAGCTCGTTGCATTCGCCGAGATGGCCGATGCGGAAGACCTTGCCGGCGACCTTGCCGAGGCCCGAGCCGAGCGAGATGTTGTATCTCTCCAGCGCGATCTTGCGGAAGCGGTCGGCATCATGGCTCGGCGGCATCAGAACGGCGGTGAGGACCGGTGATTGCTCGGCCGGGTTCTGGCAGAGCACCTCGAGCCCCCACGCCTTGACCGCGGCGCGGCAGGCTGCCGCGAGACGGTTGTGCCGGGCGAAGACGTGGTCGAGCCCTTCCTCTTGCAGCATCGCGAGCGCTTCCTTGAGCCCGTAGAGCAGGTTCGTCGCGGGCGTATAGGGGAAGAAGCCGGTGGCGTTGATCTTCACCATCTCCTGCCAGTCCCAATAGGAGCGCGGTAGTGCGTTGGTCTTCGACGCCGCGAGCGCTTTCTCCGAGATGGCGTTGAAGCCGAGGCCGGGCGGCAGCATCAGGCCCTTCTGCGAGCCGGAGACGGTGACGTCGACCTGCCATTCGTCGTGGCGGTAGTCGACCGAGGCGAGCGAGGAGATGGTGTCGACCATGAACAGGGCCGGATGGCCGGCGGCATCGATCGCCTTGCGGATCTCGGGGATGCGGCTGGTCGCGCCGGTCGAGGTCTCGTTATGGACGACCATGACGGCCTTGATCTTGCGCCCCTTGTCCTCGGCGAGCTTCGCTTCGATCGCGGCCGGGTCGGCGCCATGGCGCCAGTCGCCGGGGATGAACTCGACTTCGATGCCGAAGCGCGTGGCAATCTGCTTCCAGAGCGTGGCGAAATGGCCAGTCTCGGCCATCAGCACGGTATCGCCGGGGGAGAGCGTGTTGACGATCGCCGCCTCCCAGGCGCCGGTGCCTGAGGAGGGATAGATCACGACCGGCTGCTTCGTCTTGAAGATCGCCTTGCTGCCTTCCAGGACGTGCCTGCCCAGCGCGGCGAATTCGGCGCTGCGGTGGTCGATGATCGGCATCGCGATCGCGCGCAGGATACGGTCCGGGATCGGGCTCGGGCCGGGAATGTGCAGAAAGTGACGACCCTGCATGATGCTGTTGTCCTTGTTCGGCATTCGGCCTGCGGCAAGCGATGCGCCGTCGCCGGCTTCATCTTGCCTTCGCTTTTTTGAAGATCAAACCCCGGAATCCTCCCCGACCGTGCCGGGCTGCCATGCGTGAACGGTCACGTCGAGACCCTTGTCGAGCTGGCCCTAGTCCTGCTCTTCTGGGGGCGGTGTGCGCCCTGATCGCGGCTCTGCTTGGGCGTGACACCCTGAAACGGCCGAGGCTGCGGAATGAACCAGACGGCACTTTCCCGATCGCATAGCCGCAATCTCGGCTTCGAGCGCCGGCTCGCTCAGGCTTTGGAGGGTGACGTCCGCTTCGATGCCTTTACCCGCGGCCGCTATGCGACTGATGCCTCGATCTACCAGATCCTGCCGCAGGGCGTGGCCTTCCCGAAGAGCGAGGCTGATATCGCTGCGGCGCTGACGATCGCGGCCGAGCATGGCGTGCCGGTGATCGCACGCGGCGGCGGCACCTCGCAGAACGGCCAGCCGATCGGCGACGGGCTGGTGCTCGACCTGAGCCGGCATTTCAACGGGATCCGCGATTATGACCCGCAGGCGCGCACCGTCTCGGTTGCGCCTGGCCTCGTGCTGGAGGCGCTGAACACGCGGCTGAGGAAGGAGGGGCTGTTCTTCCCGGTCGAGCCTTCGACGGCGAGCCGTTGCACGATCGGCGGCATGGCCGGCAACAACTCGTCCGGGGCACGCTCACTGCGCTACGGCAAGATGGTCGACAATGTCGTCGCGCTGAAGGCGATGTTCCATGATGGCGAGCCCTTCGCGCTGGGCGAGGGTGTCGTCAGCGACAATGCCTCGCCGCGCGCCCGCGACCTGATGACGGGGATGCTGGCGCTGGCCGGGCAGCATCGCGAGGCGATCGAGGCGATCTTTCCCAAGGTGCAGCGGCGCGTCGGCGGCTACAATCTCGATGAGCTGATCGTGCCGCGGCCGAACCTGTCGCATCTGCTCGTCGGCTCGGAAGGCACGCTCGCGATCATCACGGAAGCGACGTTGAAGCTCTCGCCGCTGCCGCAGCATCGCGTCATGGGCGTCTGCCATTTCCCGAATTTCCGCGCCGCGATGGAGACGACCCGGCATATCGTCGGGCTCGGCCCGGTCGCGGTCGAGCTCGTCGACAACAATGTGCTGGTGCTCGGCGCCGATATTCCGCTCTTCGTGCGTACGCTCGCCGATATCACCAAGGGCCAGCCGAACTGCCTGCTGCTGGTCGAGTTCGCCGGCGATGACCTTGCCGATCTCAAGCGCGACCTGAAGCGGCTCGACCAGTGTATGGCCGATTTCGGCTTCCCCGATGCGGTGGTGGAGGTGATCGAGCCCACCCGGCAGAAGCCGGTTTGGGATGTCCGCGAGGCCTGCCTCAACATCATGATGTCGATGAAGGGCGACGGGAAACCGGTCTCGTTCATCGAGGACTGCGCGGTGCCGCTGGAGCATCTCGCGGATTACACCGATGCAGTGACGGCGCTGTTCGAGAAGCACGGCACGCGCGGTACCTGGTATGCGCATGCCTCGGTCGGCTGCCTGCATGTGCGCCCGATCCTGAACATGAAGACCGACGCGGGCGTCAAGGCGATGCGCGGCATCGCCGAGGAGGCCTGCGAGCTCGTCCGTCGCTTCAAGGGCTCGTTCTCCGGTGAGCATGGCGACGGCATCTCGCGCTCGGATTTCGTCGAGCCGATGTTCGGGGCGCCACTGACCCGCGCCTTCGAGGCGGTCAAGGACGGATTCGATCCCGACAACCGCCTGAACCCCGGCAAGATCGTCCGCCCCTATCAGATGGACGACCGCGACCTGATGCGCTTCGCGCCGGGCTATGCCACGCCGGTCCCCGCGCAAACCGCGCTCGACTGGTCCGACTGGGGTGGCTTCGGTGGCGCGGTCGAGATGTGCAACAACAACGGCACCTGCCGGAAGATGACTGGGGGCACGATGTGCCCGTCCTGCGTGCGACGCAGGACGAACAGCATGTGACGCGGGGCCGGGCCAACACGCTCAGGCTCGCGATTTCCGGGCAGCTCGGCCCCGACGCCTTCACCTCGCCGGAGATGAAGGAGACGCTCGATCTCTGCGTCTCCTGCAAGGGTTGCAAGCGCGACTGCCCGACCGGCGTCGACATGGCCCGGATGAAGGTCGAGTTCCTGCATCATTACCACGCCAAGCACGGCCTGCCGCTGAAGGAGCGCCTGATTGC
The DNA here is from genome assembly GCA_965283735.1 of Beijerinckiaceae bacterium. Lineage (GTDB taxonomy): Bacteria > Pseudomonadota > Alphaproteobacteria > Rhizobiales > Beijerinckiaceae > Allobosea. Next base: position 229,143 of record CBDIPN010000001.1, read on the forward strand.
CTTCCTGCCGCGCTATGCGCCTTTTGCTGCCAAGCTCGCGCCGCTGATGAATTTGCGCGACCGCATTCCGGCGCTGGCAAAGCTGAGCGAACGCTGGCTTGGCTTCTCGGCGCGGCGCTCGCTCCCGGTCTGGCGCAAGCCCTGGCATGAGATGGCTGTGCCATCGGATGCCTCGGCGGTGCGGGGCGACGGCCGCGACATCGTGCTCTTCGGCGACACGTTCAACCGCTATTTCGAGCGCGAGAATCTGGAGGCGGCGCAGCGCGTGCTGGAGGCGGGCGGCTACCGCCTGCACCGCGTTGTAGCGAAGGACGGAGGCCGGCCGCTGTGCTGCGGACGCACCTTCCTCTCAGCCGGGCAGATCGCGGAGGCGCGGGCCGAGGCAAGGCGGACGGTCGATGCGCTTGCGCCTTTCGTCGCGAAGGGCGTGCGCATCGTCGGGCTCGAACCGTCCTGCCTGATGAGTTTTCGTGACGAGTTCGCGGCGCTGCTTCCGAAGGCCGAGGTCGAGCCTCTGGCGAAGGCTGCGCTGCTGATCGAGGAATTGCTGGCGGCCGACATGGCGGCGGGCAAGACCAGCCTGCCGCTGCAGGATCAGGGCGGGCGTGTCGCGCATCTGCACGGGCACTGCCATCAGAAGGCGTTCGACGCGATGGGGGCTGTCGAGAAGACGCTGCGGGCGGTGCCGGGCCTGGAGGTCAAGCCGATCGAGTCGAGCTGCTGCGGCATGTCCGGCGCCTTCGGCTACGGCGCGGCGACGATCGACGTCTCGCTGGCGATGGGCGAACTCTCGCTGCTGCCGGCCGTGCGCAAGGCCGGTCCGAGCGATCTCGTCGTTGCCGACGGCACGAGCTGCCGCCACCAGATCCATGATGGCGCGCAGCGCGAGGCGCTGCATGTCGTGCGGGTGCTGGATTCGGCGCTCAGGCCATGAAGAAGGCGGCTGCCATCCCGAGCCCGGTGAGCGTGATGAAGATGCGCAGCGCCAGCATATTGGAGATACGCCGCGCCAGATGGGCTCCGACGAAGCCGCCAAGTGCGCAGGACACGCCAAGCACAAGCGCCGAGCGCCAGTCGATCAGCCCTGCGACGGAATAGGTCGCGACGGAGACCGCCGAGAGGATCGCCGACATCAGGCTCTTCAGCCCGTTCATCTCATGCAGGTTGGTGAGGCCGACGAAACCGAAGGCCGCGAGCAGCATGATGCCGAGGCCGCCGTTGAAATAGCCGCCATAGATCGAGACGGCCAATAGCAGCAGCAGGGCCGGCAGCTTCGGCAGGCCACCGCCATTGCGCAGCACGCGGCCCACCAGGGCAGGGCCGGCGGCGAAGATCGAGGTCGCGGCAAGCAGCAGCCAGGGCACCAGCGTCGAGAAGGTTTCCTTCGGCGTGACCAGAAGCAGAAGCGCGCCCAGCAATCCGCCCAGCGCTGCCATCGCGATCGTCCAGGCAAGGCTGATCGGGCCGCTCGCTCGGATATCCTTCCGGAAGCCCCAGGCGCCGCCAACATAGCCGGGGAGTGCGGCCAGGGTCGCCGTGGCGTTCGCCATGATCGGCGGCACGCCGATCCAGACCAGGGCGGGGAAGGACAGGAACGTGCCGCCGCCGGCGACGGCGTTCAGCGCTCCGGCAGCCAGGCCGGCGACGACCAGAACGATGTTCGATTCCATGAGATCTCCTTCGGACCGCGGCTGGATTGCCGAAATCGGAAAGGTCTGCAAATTGGTCTGTTCGACAGCGGCGGACCGATCACCCCATGCCAAGACAGAACAAGGCCGCGATCCTCGCGCGTCTCCGGGCGATGCTCGAAGCGCGGGACATGACACCCGGCCGGCAGTTGCCCGACGAGCGCGCACTGTCGGCTGCGCTGGGATGTTCGCGCCAGACGCTGCGGCAGGCGCTGTTCACGCTCGAAAGCGAAGGGGCGATCTGGCGCCATGTCGGGCAGGGGACTTTCGTTGGCCCCCGACCGGACGGCCACCCGATCCGGGAGGCCGTGCTGCTGCAGGCGACATCGCCTTTGCAGCTCATGCAGGCGCGCCTGATCATCGAGCCGCCGATCGCGGCCGAGGCGGCACGGGTGGCGACGCCGGCCGATCTCGATCGTCTGAGGCATATCGTGGCGGAGGGCAGGCGCGCCCGCTCGCGCGCCGAATGCGAACGGCATGATGCGGCCTTCCATCGTGCCGTCGCGGAGATCGCACGCAACCCGATCCTGCTCGGCCTGCTCGACTATCTCGCGGGCGCGCGCCGCCGCGCGGCCTGGCAGCAGCAATGGGACCGGACCTATCGCCGGATCGGGGCGTCGGAATTCACCGGCCTTCACTGCGACCAGCACGCGGTCGTCGTCGAAGCGATGGCCGGTCAAAACCATGCCCGGAGCGAAGACGCCATGCGCCGCCATCTTCAGGTCATCGCGCAAGCGATCGCGGCGAGCGTCTAGCTCCGTAATTTGAGCTGCCGCAACGACAACCTCTGGCGATCGGCCGATCGTCACGCGAAAATGCGGAGGTGGCCATGCATATCGCCGAAGCCGTTCGCCAATGGTGGCGAGATCAATCTCTCCTGAGGGCGTTCGAGGACCTCGACCAAACGACGGTCGCCGAACTGGCGCGGGACAATGCCCTCCCGGAGGCCGATCTTCGCCGGCTTGCCTCCCGCATCGACACCGATTCCGCACTGGTTCGCCGGCTGCTCCAGCGGGTCGGCGTCGATCCGGACGGCCTGGCCCGCAATCAGGCGGGCGTCATGCGGGACATGGCGGTCGTCTGCGCGGGATGCGCGATGACGCGCCGCTGCCGGCGCGATCTGGATCGGCATGAGGGGCCGCTGCCGCATGGGCGCTATTGCCCCAACGCGGAAACCATAGAGGCCCTGCATCAGGGCTCGCGGCCGGCGTCGTGATGCCGGCCGCCTCGCAAAGGTCCGACAGCGTCAGGCCGCGCCGACGCCGCCGAAGACCATGCGGCCGCGATGGAAGGTCGCGCTGCGCTCCGGCAGACGGGCCACCGCCTCGGCCGAGCAGCTCACTGGCACCAGCGTGAAATCGGCGGCATCGCCCGCCTTGGGCCAGACCCGCTCACCCTTGTCGGTGAGCGGCAGCACGCCGCCGGTCGCGATCGCCAGCGCGCGGGACAGGCGGAACTCGTCGCTGCCACGATAGAGCTGCGCGTAGAGATTGGCCTTCTCGAGCATGTCGGCGCGGCCGAAGGGCGACCAGTGATCGGTGACGCTGTCGGTGCCGGTCATCACGAACACGCCCTTGGCGCTGAGCTGCGGCAGCGGCATCGTCGAGGCGCCGAGCGGCACCGTCGAGGCGACGCTGATGCCCTGGGCGGCCATGCGCGTGGCGGCTTCATCGAGGGCGCCCGGCGACATCGTGGCGAGCGCGAAGCCGTGGCTGATCGTGACCTTGCCGCGCAGCGCCGGGTTCTTCTCGACGGTGGTGATCATGTACTGGATCGCGGCGACGCCGGCCGGGCTCGACTCGTGCAGGTGGATGTCGACGCCGGTGCCGGTGTCGAGCGCGATCTGGAACATCGCGTCGAGCGACTTCTCCATGGCGCCGTCGACATTGGTCGGGTCGAGCCCGCCGACATAGGCGACGCCCATGCTCATCGCCTCGCGCATCAACTTGTCGACCTTCGAGAGCAGCAGGCCGTGCTGCGGGAAGGCGACGATCTCGCAGTCGAAATCGGCGCGGTGCTTCTCCAGCGCGCGCTTCAGGTTTTCGAGGCTCTTCAACCCGCTGACCGGATCGATATTGCAGTGGCTGCGGGCGACCGTGGTGCCCTTGGAATGCAGCAGCGCGATGAGCTGCTCGGCATGCTGTTGCGAATCCGGCAGCAATTGCGGGATCAGCTTCTCCTCGCGGGCGATCATGTCGAGGATGGTCTTGCCCTGCCGCGGCAGCGGCGCCTGCCAGGGGCGGCCATAGAAGGTCTTGTCGAGATGGATGTGCATGTCGCGCATCGCGGGCAGGGCGAGCTGGCCATGGGCCTGGTAGCTCGGCAGGCCCGCTGGCAGCGCGGCGCCGGCGGCATGGATCGCGGCGATCCTGCCGGCCTTGATCTCCAGGGTGTGGAGTCCCGAGCGCGTACCCGTGACGACATCGCCGTCATAGACGAAGCCCTCTTCGAGCCGGACATTGGTCAGGAGATAGTGCGGCTCGGTCGGGATGCGCTTGCTCGCCTCGGCCGCAGGCTTGGCGGAAGCGGACTTGGCTGCGGCCGGCTGGGCCTGCGCAGCCCCGCCCGGCAATCCCGCCATCACGGCGCAGGCGGTGGCGAGGCCACCCGTCCGGCCGATGAACGAACGCCTGCTCTGATGATGTGCCAGTTCCATGGTCGCCGCCTCCTTGTGATTGTTGCGGAGGCCATAAGCGTGATGCCGGCGATTTGGCAGCGATATTTGGCAATGCCGGCGATTGCGGCCGGCAATGCTGCCGCCACGGCCTAGGTTTCCAGCCGGCAGAAGGCGGCGAGCCGCTCGGCCAGGATCACCGTCGAGACCGGTGCATCGTCGCGGTGATAGAGCGCGAGCTCGAAATCGGTGATCTCGGCAAGTCCTTCGGCGGCGCCGAGGACCCTGTGACCGGGCAGGCGGCACCCGGCGGGCAGGAGGGTCATGCCGAGCCCGGCCGCGGAGGCTGCGGCCAGCGCCGCCAGGCTGCCGCTGCAATAGCCGATGCGCCAGCGCATGCCGAGCGTGTCAAGGGCCTGGCACAGCTCGTCGCGATAGAGCCCGCCGAGCGGGAACATCGCCAGCGAGACCGGCGCGCGCTCGATCGCCGGGTGCGCCAGGCTGTCGAGCCAAAGCAGGGGCTCGCGCCGGGCGGCGCGCGGCGGCTGGCCGCGCCGCTGCTTGACCAGCACGAGGTCGAGCTCCTCGCGCTCATAGGCCGCGCGCAGATCGGCGCTCAACCCGCTGCTGACGTCGAGCCTGAGATGCGGGTGCTCCCGGCTGAATTCGGCGAGCAGATCGATGGTCGGCACCGCGAAATCCTCGGGCATTCCCAGCCGCAGCACGCCGTCCCGCCAGGCACCGGTCAGGGCATCATGGGCCTCTTCGTTGAGGGCGATGATGCGCCGCGCATAGCTCAGCAGCCGCTCGCCCTCCTCGGTGAGCTGGACCTGATGCGAGGAGCGCTCCAGCAGCGGGCAGCCCAGCAGATCCTCGAGGCGCTTGACCTGCAGGCTGACGGTGGATTGCGAGACCGAGACCCGATCGGCCCCGCGCGTGAAGCTCAGCGTCTCGCAGACCGCGACGAAGCTGATCAGCACCTGCGGATTGAACATCGGATAGCGATTCATGCGCTCGTCGCTCCGGGATGCACGTGCCGCGAACCCCGTGATTATCGCGACATGCGCCGCCGCCGCAACGAAGGCGTGTGGCGAGGCATCTGAAACGACCTCGCCGCTAGGCGTTCCAGTCGATCGTGGCGCGCCCGCTGGTGAGATCGGTCACCAGCCGTGCGACGTCATCGGCCTCGGCCCTCGGAACGGAGACCGACAGAACCGCGCCGGCGTGCGTGAAGGCCTGGTCATTGATCTGGACGCCGGGCAGGGCGCCAAGCCGCGCGCCGACAAGGGCCAGATCGCTGAAGCCGCAGGTGATGGCTGCCGGAACCGTCTCGATGAGCTGCGTCTTCGCCGCTTCGCGCAGGCACTGGGCGGCGCTGCCGCCATAGGCCCGGACCAAGCCGCCGCTGCCCAGCAGGACGCCGCCGAACCAGCGCGTGACGACGACGACGACGCGATCGAGCCCTTGCCCGTCTATGGCCGCGAGGATCGGCTTGCCGGCGGTGCCGCTCGGCTCGCCGTCATCGTTGAAACGATAGCTCTGGCCGAAGCGCCAGGCCCAGCAATTGTGATTGGCCGCAGCATCCGACTGCGCGGCGACGAAGTCCCTGGCCGCCGCCTCGTCGGCAACGGGCCCGGCAACCGCGATGAAGCGGCTCTTCTTGATTTCCTGCCGGATTGACGAGACCCCGACGAGGGTAAGGCGCGCGACCATGCGTCCCTGTAACATGCTCTGCTCGAAGAGGAACCGGGTTAAAAGCTCAAGGAAACGTCCGGGATGACTGGCAGCGCAGGCCGGGCGCCCATAGAACATGTCTGGCCTGACCGCGGAGAATCGCGTCTGCTGGTCTGACGCCAGACGGAAACGGCCGACCCATGACGCTCGCCCTGCTCAGACGCGCGCTTGAACCGATGACGGTGACGGCCATCGCCGGCTCGCCTGAAACGGATGTGCTGGTGGCACAGATCCGTTCGGAGCCGTATCGTGGCGCGCTCACGGTGCTTTCGGATGGGGATGTTCCCGCAGCGCTGCCGCCCTCCGATCTCCTCATCGCTCCGGCAGCGGCCGCGGAGCAGGTACTGGCGGCTGCGGCAGGGCACGATTGTGCCGGGCTGCTCGTGCCGGACGGGACGGCCGCCGATGCCGGGTGCCTGCGGCGCGCGGCGCGAGCCGCCGGCGTGCGCCTGCTCGGACCGTCCTCGCTCGGCCTCGCCGCGCCGCGCCTCGGCCTCAATGCGACCGCCGTCCCCGTGCATCTCGCTGCCGGTTCGCTCGCTCTCGTCGCACAGTCCAATTCCGTGGCGGCCGGCATCCTGGCCTGGGCTGGCAGGCGCGGGATCGGCTTCGCCGGTGCCGTGGTCCTCGGCGAAGGGGCCGATGTCGATATCGCCGATTGCCTGGATCATTTCGGCGCCGATCCCTCGACCCGGACGATTTTGCTGGCGATCGACGACGTCACGGACGCCGCGCGCTTTCTCTCCTCGGCGCGCGCTGCGGCGCGGCTGAAGCCGGTGCTGGTCCTGAAGCCGCCGCATTACGAGCCGCCCTGGCCGGCCCTGACGCATTCGGCCCTGATCGTCACCGGCGACGCCGCGCATGATGCCGCCTTCCACCGGGCCGGGCTGCTGCGGGTCAGCGATCTCGACGAGCTCTTCGCGGCGGCCGAGACGCTGGGGCGTGCACGCGCGGCCGATGCCGGCCGGCTGGCGATCGTCAGTAATGGCGAAGGGCTTGCGGCATTGGCCGCGGCGCGGCTGCGGCAGGCGGGCGGTATGGATCGGCAGCTCCGGGAGCCGGCGATCGTCCGGACGGCGCGGGATTATCGCGAAGCGGTCGCTCGCCTGCTGGGCGAGAGCGATGTCGATGCCGTCCTGGCGCTCAATGCCCCGCTCGCGCCGGACGATGCCGCCGATTGCGCGCGCGCCCTGGCCGAGGCCCGCGCGGCCTCGCCGGGACCCAAGCCGGTGCTCGCGGTCTGGGTCGGCGGCGGTGAGGAGATGGCGGGGATTTTCGCGGCGGCCGGCATTCCGTCTTTCGTGACGGAGCAGGATGCGATTGTCGGTTTCCAGCACCTGACGCGGCATGCCCGCCTGCTCAAGGAGCTGATGGCGACGCCGTCCGTGCTCGACGAAGGCGATCAGCCGGACATCGCGGCTGCCGCCGTTCTGGTCGAGCGGGCGATCGCGCAAGGCCGAGCCTGGCTCGAGCCCGACGAGGTTGCACAGCTGCTCGCCTTGTTCCGGATTCCGGCGCTCGGCCTCGTCATCGCGGGAAACGCCGCCGAAGCCGCCACTGCCGCCAGGGCACAGTTCGCGGCCGGCCGCACCGTCGCCCTCAAGATCGTCTCGCCCGATGTCGCGCATAAATCGGATGTCGGCGGCGTCGAGCTCGATCTCGCCAATGAGGAGGCCGTGCGGGAAGCCGCCGGCCGGATGACCGAGCGCCTGCGGCAGCAGCGTCCCGAGGCGCGGTTGACGGGTTTCATGGTGCAGCCGATGGCGCATCGCGCCAAGGCTCGCGAACTGATCGCCGGCTTTTCCGTCGACCCGCGCTTCGGCCCGGTCATCGTCTTCGGCCGCGGGGGAACGGCGGCCGAACTCATCGCCGACACGCATGTGGCGCTGCCGCCGCTCGATCTCGCCTCGGCCGAGAGCCTGATCGCCCGGACGCGGGTTTCCCGCATCCTTGCCGCCTATCGTGACGTCCCAGCCGCCGACCGGCGCGCCATCGCCGCCGTCTTGGTGGCGCTCGGCAACATCGCCTCGGCGCTGCCGCAGATCCGCGCGATGGATCTCAATCCGATCCTCGCCGATGCGAACGGCGTCGTCACGGTCGATGCGCGCGTCGTGCTGGAACCGGACCCGGCACGGCGGCGCCGGCCGGCGATCCGGCCCTATCCCGGCAGCTGGAGCTCGCAGCTCGTGCTCGGTGAGCGGCGCTTCTTCATCCGCCCGATGAAGCCGGAGGATGAGCTGCTGATCGGCGCGATGCTGGCCCGGGTCACGGCGGAAGACCTGCGCTTGCGCTTCTTCGCGCCGCTGAAATCGTTCAGCCACGCCTTTCTCGCCCGCCTGACCCAGCTCGACTATGCGCGGGAGATGGCCTTCATCGCCATCGAGGAGGGCAGCGGGGACGCGGCGGGCGCCGTTCGCCTGCATGCCGATCCCGGCCATGTCGAGGCCGAATATGCGATCCTGCTGCGCTCCGACCTGAAAGGCATCGGGCTTGGCCGTGCGCTCATGGAGCTGATCATCGACTGGGCCAAGGCCGAGGAGCTGCAGCGCGTCCATAGCCAGGTCCTGGCCGAGAACGGGCCGATGCTCGCGCTCTGCCGCGATCTCGGCTTCGAGATCACGCTCGATCCCGACGATGTTTCCGTCAAGCGCGTCGCGCTCGACTTGAGCGCGACTGGCAGCAAACGGCCCGCAAAGCGCCGGCCGCGGCGCGGATAGCGTGACGACCTTTGCGATGCGGGCCAGCCGGAATGCCGGCCGGCCCGCGCCGGTAGCCCGTTTCTATGACAGGCTGTTGGGGCGCTGCGTGACCAGCGCGCCGACGGCGTCGGCGGTGGCCGCCGACAAGGTCCAGCCGAGATGGCCGTGGCCGGTGTTGTAGAACACCCGCGGATTTCGGCCGTGCATGACGCGTGGAACCATATCCGGCATCATCGGCCTCAAGCCGGCCCAGGGGATGACCTGGCGTGTGCTCATCTTCGGGAAATGCTGGCGACACCAGGCGATCAAGGGTTCGACGCGCGCGGCCCGGATATCCTTGTTGTAGCCGTTGAACTCCGCCGTTCCGGCGACGCGGAAGCGTGACGCTCCCAGGCGGCTGGTGACGATCTTGGCCTGATCGTCGAGCAGGCTCGTCCAGGGAGCGGCGTCCTGATCGGCCTTTTCCGGCAGTTCCACCGTGATGGAATAGCCCTTCACCGGATAGACGTTCATCCGATCGCCGGCCTTCGCGGCGAGCTGGCGCGAGCCGACACCGCCGCAGATCACGATCGAATCGAAGGTCGCGACCTGCGCCTCCCGCGCGCGCGGTTCCGCTGCGGACAGGCTGAAGCCGATCTCGACCGAACGCGTCCCGGGCGTGATCGAGAGGACATCGACGCCGAACCGCATCTCGGCGCCCAGCCTTTCACAGGCGCGCGACAGGCCGGCCGTGAATTTGTGGATGTCGCCGGTGAAGTCCGAAGGGGTATAGAACCCGCCATGGAAGTCGCCATGCAGGGCCGGCTCGATCGACCGGATATCCTGCGGAGTCACCGCCTTTCGCTCCAGCCCGGCCTTGGCGAGGAGCGAGGTCACCCGTGCGGCGGCCTCGAAATCCTTCCTGCCGCGATAGACGTGCAGGATTCCGCGCTCCTCGCAGTCGAAGGCGATGCCTTCCGCCGCCGCGATCGTTCGCAGGTGGTGCCGTGCCTCCATCGCCAGGCGGGCGGTCGTAATGGTGTTTTCCTCGTAGCGCGGGATGGCGGCAACGAATTCGGCCATCCAGGAGAGCTTGTGCCATCCCGGCCGCGGGCTGACGAGCAGCGGCGCGCCCGGCGTGAACATCCATTTGATGCCCTTCAGCATCGTCGCCCAGCTGTTCCAGACCTCGGCATTCGAGGCGGAGAGCTGGCCGCCATTGGCGAAGGAGGTCTCCATCGCGGCATAGGGATGCCGCTCGAACACGGTGACATGGCAGCCGCGTTTGAGAAGGTTGTAGGCGGTGGTGATGCCGGTGATCCCGGCGCCGATCACGGCGATGTTGAGGTTTTCTGTCGACAAGAAGGCGCTCCTTCCGCAGTCCCTGCGGAGATGGCGCCCCCTCTGTCATTGGCCTGAGAGCTTCGCCTGCGCTCATCATCGAGCAGCGGGCTTACACCGTCGGCGGGAGCGACTGCTCCGCTTTTCAGAGTTTCAATTCGGGTGCGGTTCTTTTGCCTGAGAGTTTCCGGGGCGGTTGCTCCGTCGGCGCCTTCCCGGATGACCCGAGACGATCTCTCCCGCGAATTTTCGTGATCGTGACACTGTTCCGGTCTGCCGGCTCCGGGAGCGTATCGTTCCCGAAGCTGGCCGTTTCCCTCCTTGGCCGGGTCAGATGCCAGGCGATGCTGGCGCTGCGCGCTTCGGCGTCAAGGCTTTGCGCCCGGTCCCGCAAGGCGATCGAGGAACCGATCGGCATGGGGTTGCCAGAACGCACGGCCTTCCGCCGTCGGGAACAATCTGTGCCCGTCTTCGCCGAAGGAGTCCAGAAGGTGATATTCGGCATCGCCGCCGGCCGAGTGATAGGCCTGCGCCATGCGGGCGGTCAGGACGCTGTCGAAGAAGCGATCGTTGCGGGTATAGATCCACAAGGTCGGGACCTTCGACGAGCGCCCGAACGTCGCCGCTGCATCGATCAGGCTGTCCGGCGAGCAATTGTGGTTCGGCTTGCCCCCGGCATAACCGCCGCGACCGCCGGCGAAATTGATGACAGCTCGTACGCCCGTTGGACTCCGGCTCGCCGCGGCCAGCGAACCCCAGCCGCCGGCCGACTGGCCCACCAGCAGGATGTCGTCAGCCCGGACCGTATCGAGGCCCGCGAAATAGCGGGCGACGTTCTGGATGTCGTCCGCTGTCGCCAGCCCGCCGCCGACGTAGTCGGGCTTGCTGCAGGGGCCATAGGCCTCGGCCCAGACGCCGCCGCGCGGACCGTAGCCACGGCGCAGCGGCAGCACGACCATGTAGCCGCGGGACAGCAGCCAGTCCGCGCCCGCCCGATATTCGGGAGGCGCCATCGTCTTGCGCGCGGCAGCGTTTGCAGGCGAGCCGTGGCTGACGATCGCAAGCGGGAACGGACCGGGCCCCGATGGAACGAGGACGCGCGTCGGCAGCAGGATGTCGACACCCTGCGCGTCCTTGCCCACGGGAACGAACCAGGCCTGTTCGCCGGAGCGCTCGGCGTCGGCGGAGAGACGCCCTGGCCGCGGATATTCGACGATCTCCCAGGGATTGGTGGGCGCTGCCTGCGCCGATGGAACCAGACCCAGCGCCAGCACCGAGGCGGCAGCGGCATATTTCAACGGAACGATCCAATCAGCAGCGGAGGCGATGCTCGATGCGAAGAGAGACATATTCGTATTCCACCTCTGTTGATTTTCTTTAAGGAAGTAATTTGACAATTTCGAGTCAAGTGATATTGCATTGCATCAAGGTAATTTTGGCCGTATCTGCGATGTATTCAAAAAAGTATTTTGATTATGCATTTAAAGCATAATCTTATGCTTGATGATCTCGGCGATTAACAACATTCTTCTCCCAACAATATCGCGGTCGAAGCGACCTTGATGTCGATTTCGATCCGCTTGGGAGGGATATCCGACATGTTGATCCGATTTGCCCGCGCCGCTCTGGCGGGCTCGCTCCTGCTCGGCTGTGCCGTGACATCGGGGCAGGCCGCGACGCCCAAGGACGTGTTCGTCATGGCGAGCGACCTTACGACCTTCATCACCTTCGACCCGGCCGCGGCCAACGAGTTGTTTCCCAATGAATTGCTGCGGCAGATGTGCACGCCGCTGCTCTCGCTCGACCATCAGGACCCGTCGAAGGTGGTCGCGGGCATCGCCGAGACATGGTCGAGCTCCCCGGACGGGAAGACATGGACCTTCTCCATCCGGCGCGGCATGGTCTTCGCCTCGGGCAAGCCGGTAACGTCGTCGAGCGTCGCTTGGTCGATGCGCCGGTCGATGAAGCTGAACCTCGTCACCGCCAGCCTGATGCGCGACTGGGGGCTGAGTTCGCCGGACCAGATCGCGACGCCGGACGACCATACGCTCGTCATCACCCTGACGAAGGATCTCGCGCCGTCGATCACGCCTTTCGCCTTCACCAACCACCGCCTGGGCGCGGCGCTCGACCGCGACACGGTGATGGCGAATGAGAAGGAGGGCGATCTCGGCGCCGGCTGGCTGAACACCAATGTTGCCTGCTACGGCCCCTACCGCCTGAACACCCTGCGCGCCCAGGAAGTCGTGATCCTGGAAGCCTATCCGAAGTACTGGAGCGGGGCGCCAGCGATGAAGCGGATCATCGTGCGGCATGTGCCGGAGCCGGGCGCGCAGCGGCTGCTGCTCGAGAAGAACGACATCGACTACGCCAAGTCGGTCGAGGCCTCGTCGCTGGCGGCGATGGTCGCCAACCCGGACCTGCGCTTCCAGTTCAAGCCGCGGCTCGACAGCGTCTATCTTGCGCTCAACCAGAAGGACCCGGTCCTCACCAATCCGAAGGTCATCGAGGCCTTCCGCTACCTGATCGACTATCAGGGCCTGAGCGAGACGGTGCAGAAGGGGCGCGCCGAAATCCGGCAGAGCTTCGTGCCGGCCGGCGTGTTCGGGGCGCTGCCGAAAGGCGAGAACCCCTATCGGCTCGACATCGCCAAGGCGAAGTCTCTGCTCGCCGAAGCCGGTTATGGCGACGGGTTCAAGAAGACGATCCTGACGATGACGAACTACCCGTTCCCGGATCTGGCGCAGAACCTGCAGCAGAATGCCGCGAAGGCCGGCGTCACGCTGGAGGTCCGGACCATGGCGACGGCGCAGCTCTACACGCTGATGCGCAGCCGCGACTTCCAGATGCTGATGGCGGTCTACGACTACGACTATCCGGACGCCAACGATATGGCGCTGCGGATGGCCTAAAACCCCGACAACAGCGATGCCGCGAAGGCCACCAACTTCCTCGCCTGGCGCGCGGCCTGGGCACCGAGTGCTTGGTTCAAGGAACAGGTCGAAACCGCCCAGCGCGAGCGCGATCCGGTCAAGCGCGCGGCGCTCTATGCCGAGCTGCAGCGCCGCCACATGCAGGAATCGCCGATCATCGGCATCTTCCAGCGGCTGGGCGCGATGGCCCTGCACAAGCGGGTCAAGCGCTTCGACTACAACGGTGCCGAGATCTTCTACGACACGATCCAGAAGGACTGAGCCGTGAGCTCCCTGACCGATCTCGCGCCGCCGCGGCCTGTCCGCTCGCGCCGGCCGCGTTGGGTGCTTCCCGCCCTGCGCGGCAGCTTCTCCATCGCGCTCACCTTGCTTGGCCTGCTGGCGCTGACCTTCTTCATCGGCCGCGTGCTGCCCTTCGATCCGATCGCCGCCGTGGTCGGTGAGAAGGCCGACGCCAGCGTCTACGAGACCGTCCGCGCCAAACTGGGGCTCGACCAGCCGCTCTATGTCCAGTTCGGCCTGTTCCTGCGCGACATGCTGAGCGGGAATTTCGGGCGGGCGATTTTCACCGGCAATGCCGTCGCCGACGATCTCAGGCACGTCATCCCGGCAACGGTCGAGCTCGCCACCGTCGCCATCATCATCGGCTGCGGTTTCGGCATCCCGCTCGGCGTCGCGGCGGCGGTCTATCGAGGACGGCCGATCGACCATGCCGTGCGGCTGCTATCGCTCGTCGGCCACTCGGTTCCGATCTTCTGGCTCGGCCTGATGGGGCTGATCATCTTCTACGCCTGGCTCGGCTGGGTCGGCGGCTCCGGGCGGGTCGACATCTTCTATCTCGACGCCGTGCCGCGTCGGACGGGCATGCTGCTGGTCGATTCCCTGCTGGCCGGCGACTGGGACGTCTTCGTCAGTGCGTTCAGGCACATCATCCTGCCGGCGCTCCTGCTCGGCTATTCCTCGATGGCCTATATCAGCCGCATGACCCGCAGCTTCATGCTCGACCAGCTCGGGCAGGAATATGTCACCACGGCGCGGGTCAAGGGGCTGTCGCGGCGGCGCGTGGTCTGGGGCCATGCCTTCCGCAACGTGCTGGTCCAGCTCGCGACCATCGTCGCGATTTCCTATGGCGGGCTGCTCGAAGGGGCGGTGCTCACCGAGACGGTCTTCGCCTGGCCCGGCTTTGGCCAGTACCTGACCACCGCGCTGATGATCGGCGACATGAACGCTGTGCTCGCCTGCATGCTCATCGTCGGGCTGGTCTTCATCTGCCTGAACCTGATCACCGACCTCCTCTATCGCTTCCTGGACCCGCGCACCCGATGACGGTTCAATCTTTCGAGCGCAGCGCCCCGTTGCGATCCTGGCTTCTCGCCGAAGCGCCGGAATCCGGCTTCCAGGCCTGGTCGCAGAGCTTCTATCTCGCCTGGCTGCGCCTGGCCGCGAACCCCCTGGCGGTTCTCGGCGTGATCGTCCTGCTGGCGGTCGGGCTCGTCGCGCTGATGGCGCCGTGGATCGCCACCCACTCGCCCTTCGAGCAGGTCCTGGCCGAGCGGCTCCAGCGCCCGAGCGCGGCGCATTGGCTGGGAACCGACGAGCTTGGCCGGGATGTCTTCAGCCGCATCGTCTACGGCGCCCGGACCACGCTTTACATCGTCGGCCTCGTCGCCGTGATCGTCGGGCCGATCGGCCTGTGCATCGGCGCGACCGCCGGTTATCTCGGCGGCTGGGTCGAAGCCCTGCTGATGCGGATCACGGATATCTTCCTGTCCTTCCCGAGCCTGATCCTGGCTCTGGCCTTCGTCTCGGCGCTCGGCCCCAGTCTCGACAATGCGATCATCGCGATCGCGCTCTCGTCCTGGCCGGGCATCGCCCGCCTCGCCCGGGCGGAAACGCTGACGATCCGTTCCAGCGACTATGTCGACGCGGTGCGCGTCATGGGCGCCTCGACGCCGCGGATCATCTTCAAGCACGTCATGCCGATGTGCCTGCCCTCGGTCGTCGTGCGGGTGACGCTCAGCATGGCTAGCGTCGCGCTGACGGCGGCGGGGCTCGGCTTCCTCGGCCTGGGCGCGCAACCGCCGACGCCGGAATGGGGCGCGATGCTTTCGACCGCCCGGCAATACCTGCTCGAGCACTGGTATCTCGCCGCCATGCCGGGCCTCGCCATCCTGACCGTCAGCCTCGCCTTCAACCTGTTCGGCGACGGGTTGCGCGACATGCTGAACCCGCGCAGCTGAGGGAGACGGTGATGACCCCGAACAGTCCCATCCTCACGGTCGAGGATCTGCGCGTCGGCTTCCCGACGCCGCGCGGCACGGTGGAAGCCGTGCGCGGCATCAGCTTCGCGATCGGCCGCAACAAGGTCGGCATTGTCGGCGAATCCGGCTCCGGCAAGTCGATGACCGGCCGCGCCATCCTCAAGCTGCTGCCGGGCGGTGCGACCTCCACCGTCAAATCGATGAAGCTCGGAGACACCGATCTCGCGGGCTTGAGCGAAAGCGAGATGCTGGGCATCCGCGGCAAGCGGATCTCGATGATCCTGCAAGATCCCAAATACTCGCTCAATCCGGTCATGCGGGTCGGGCACCAGATCGCCGAGGCCTTCCGCGTCCATCATCGCGCTTCCAGGGCCGAGGCCGAGGAGCGGGCGCTGGAAATGCTCGCTGCGGTCCGCATCCGCGAGCCCAGGCGCGTCTTCTCGCTCTATCCGCACGAGGTCTCCGGCGGCATGGGGCAGCGCATCATGATCGCGATGATGCTGATCCCGGAGCCCGAGCTGATCATTGCGGACGAGCCGACCTCGGCGCTCGACGTCACCGTCCGGCTCCAGGTCCTGGCCATTCTCGACGATCTCGTGACCACGCGCGGCATCGGCCTGATGTTCATCAGCCATGACCTCAACCTGGTTTCGAGCTTCTGCGACGAGGTCCTGATCATGTATGCGGGGCGCATCGTCGAGCGCTGCCCCGCCGCGGAGCTTCACCGGGCGAAGCATCCCTATACGCGCGGCCTGCTGGCCTCGCTGCCCCGGCTCGAAGACGGCCACAAGCGCCTGCGGGTGCTGGAGCGCGACCCTTCCTGGCGCGACGAACCCATTCCGGCGGAAGCATGATCGAAGTCAGCCAGCTGCGCGTCGCCTTCGGCGCGGATGAAAACCAGACCATCGCCGTCGACAACGTCTCGTTCGCGATTCCGGAAGCGACCGTCTACGGGCTCGTCGGAGAATCCGGCTGCGGCAAGACGACGATCCTGCGCTGCCTGTGCGGCCTCAACCGGCAATGGTCCGGCGCGATCAGGGTCAACGGGAAGCCTGTCGGGCCGATGCGCGATCTCGCCTTCTACCGAATGGCCCAGATGGTGTTCCAGGACCCTTACGGCTCGCTGCATCCCCGGCACACGGTCAACACCATCCTGTCTGAGCCGTTGCTGGTGCACGGCATCGCCGATATCGGCATGCGCGTCTCTCGCGTCCTTTCCCAGGTCGGACTCGGCGAAAACTTCCGCTTCCGCTACCCGCACCAGCTCTCGGGCGGCCAGCGCCAGCGTGTGGCGATCGCACGGGCGCTGATCCTCGAACCGCGTATCCTCTTCTTGGACGAGCCGACCTCGGCGCTCGATGTCTCCGTCCAGGCGGAGGTACTCAACCTGCTGCGCGACATCCAGGTCGAGCAGGGCCTCACCTGCGTCCTCGTCAGCCACGACCTTGCCGTGGTCGCGAATCTCTGCAACCGGCTCGCCGTGATGAACCAGGGCAAGCTGGTCGAGGAGCTGAGTGTCGCGGACCTGATGTCGGGCCGGGCCCATAGCGGCTACACGCAGAGGCTGATCGCAGCCAGCACGGGCTATGATCGCGCGCTGGTCAGCCTCGATTCGGATTAACCCGCCTTGCGTTGGCGGAAGAGGGCGATGCCGGCGGGGCACTGTCACCGGACGTCGCCGCGTGCTGCCATCCTGACGAGCTAGTGCAAATCCGCAATTCTTCGGATTGCAGAATTGCTCTAGGCCTTTGTTTTATCGCATTTTCTTCACGCGAACCGGTGCTCACTTCGTTCGAAAATGCTCTGGGGGAAGCGATGGAGGTCAAATGGTTGGAGGATTTCCTCAGCCTGGCGAGCACGGCCAGCTTCTCGCGCTCCGCAGCCGAGCGTCATGTGACCCAGTCGGCCTTCAGCCGCCGTATCCGGCAGCTTGAGGATTGGGTCGGCCTGCCCCTGATCGACCGGGCTACCTATCCGGTCCGCTTGACCACGGCGGGAGAGAGTTTTCGCGGGACGGCGCAGGATTTGCTGCAGGATCTGCTGCGCGCCAGGGACAGCCTGCGCGAGAAACAGGGCCTGCGCGCCAATACCTTGAGCTTCGCCGCGCTCCACACCTTGTCGCTGACCTTCTTCCCACAATGGCTGCGACGGATCGAGCCGCGCTGCGGCGGGCTCAGGACGCGGGTGAGCGCCGACAATAACGGGATCGACTCCCTCGTGACGTTGCTGCGGGAGGGCGGCAGCGATTTCCTGCTGATGTATTCGCACAGCGCCGTGCCCGTCTTCATCGGCGACAGCGACATCACGCATGCGCGCCTGGGCGACGAGCGGGTCATTCCGGTCTCGGCTCCCGATGCGAACGGCCGCCCCATCCACCGGATCGAGCCGGGAGCGGCGCCGGCACGCCATCTTGCCTATGGAACCGGGTCGTTCTTCAGCCACGCGCTGGCGGATCTGTTCGCGAGCAGGTCGCTCGAGCGCGTCACGATCCACGAGAACACGATGTCCGAGGGCCTGAAGGCGATGGCGCTGGCCGGCTGGGGATTGGCCTGGATACCGGAGAGCATCGTGCGGCTCGACCTTGCCAGCGGGCAACTCGTGCGCGCGGCCGACCCGAGCTGGGATCTGACGGTCGACATCAGGCTTTATCGCTCCCTGTCGAATGCTCGCCCCGTGGTGGAGCAATTCTGGAACATCGTTAGTGGAGAGGAACACGGGCCGGCAGGCGTCAAACCGCAACTGGCCCGCTGCTGACGATCCGTCGGGATTCGGTAAGAGCGCAGCGAAAGGGTCGCATTGGCGCTGTAACGCGGCGGCTAGAAGGTCCGCTCCACGAAGATCTGCGCCGAGCTCTGCCGGCCGGAGAGGCTCGTTGCGCGTGCGTTGCCGGCGAGCTCGAGCTTCTGCCAGGCAAGTGAACCCTCGAGGCCGAGGCGCAACCCGTCGACCGGTGTCCAGATCAGGTTGGCCGCCACGCGGTCGATCTGGATCCGGCCCGCCAACCCGGACGGGTTTGGAACCGAAAGCCGGTATCGGCTGACATAGGCGTTGGTCGACCATTCATCCGTCCATTCGCGCCCGAGCGCGACCACGCCGGACCAGCCGCGTGTCGTGGGATCACCGGCCAAAACCGAAAAGGCCGTGCGCTGGTCGAGCTTCGAGCCGAGATAGGGAGCTGCGTTCACGGCGCCCGCGATCTGAGCCGTCAGGGTCAGAGGCCGGTCGAGGACCTTCCTCTCCCAGGTCGCGCCGAGAATCGCAGCGCGGCCGACGCGATACGAACCGCTGGCACCCCGCACATCCCGCATGGCGACGCCCCCGTGCAGCGTCAGCCCATCCTGCTCATAGAGAAGACGCACGACGCCGTCGGGGAGGCGCTTTCCCGTTGGCGGCAACACCGTGCGCCGGTCCGCGTCGACATCTTCGAGCGACAGCGACAGGCCGAGCTCATCGGTCAATTGCCGCTCGTAGCCGATCAGCGCGACGGTCCGGTTCGGAATCCGCCCGAGGAAGGTGAAATCGTCGCCGGTCCAGAAGTCGAAGCGCGAGCTCGCAAGTCCGAAGGCGAATGCCCCGAACGTGACGCTGGCCTCGCTCATCGTGAGTTCGCTGCTTTCGCTGGTTGCGTCCACCGAAAACTCGAAGGCGCTCGCGAGATACCGGCCCTCCGCCAGCATTTGCCCGGTCTCGATCCGGAAGGTCGTGCTCAGAGGGGAGCTTAGGGCATTTTGCGGCACCAGCCCGGTCATCCGCGCGAGATCACTCGCCCTGTAGCCGTCGTGCTGGACGCCGACATTGACCGTGCCGGATACCGCGATGCAGGTGCCGGTGCCCGGCGAGATGAAGCTGCGGGGGCTTTCATCATCCTCATCGTCGTCCTCATCCTCGTCGTCGTCGTCGTCGTCGCTTGCCGCTGCGGGTTTCGGGGCGGCTGGCCGGGAAAAAAACGGTGCTGGATCGGGTGGGGTGATCGTGCAGCTGCGCAGGAACTGCGGAGGCTTGCTCGCGGCTTGCGCGGAAGGGCATGCGAGCGCGGCGATGCAGAGGGCGGTCAGCGCGACGGAGCCACGCGCACCGATGACGGGGGCCGGAACGGACATCCGGGCCAGCATCGAGGCCGGCGATATGCCATGGTCGTCGAGCGCTGTGCGTTTCCCGATGGCCATGGCGTCCGCGGTCTAGCGCAGGGGCGGTGCGTAGAGGACGCCGCCCATGTTCCAGAGCTGGTTCAGGCCGCGAGGGATGCCGAGCTTCGAGCCGGTGCCGAGGTTGCGGTCGTAGATCTCGGCATAGTTGCCGCCGGCCTTGACGGCGCGGACCGCCCAGTCGGCATCGAGGCCGAGCGCCTTGCCGAAGCCGCCCTCCGCCCCCGTGAAGCGGCGCACGTCCGGCTTTGCCGATTTCATGGCCTCGTCGAGATTGGCCCTGGCGATGCCGAGCTCCTCGGCATTCACCAGCGCGAAGTTCACCCATTTCATCACGGTAAACCAGGCGAAGTCGTCGCTGCGCACGACCGGGCCGAGCGGCTCTTTCGAGATCACGTCCGGCAGCACGATCGCCTCGGCCGGCTTCGCCAGCTTGAGACGTTCGCCGTGCAGCGCCGACTGATCGCGGGTCAGCACGTCGCATTGCCCGGACTGGAAGGCGGACAGACTCTCCGCCGCGCTCGGAAAAGTCTTCTCCTCATAGGTCATGGAATTGGCCCGGAAGAAATCGGCGAGATTGAGCTGGGTCGTGGTGCCGGCCTCGACGCAGATCTTCGCCTTGTCGAGCGCGAGCGCATTGTCGACGCCGAGGGAGCGCTTCACCAGGAACCCTTGCCCGTCGTGATAGGTGATGCCGGCGAAGGCGAGCCCGAGCTCCGCTTCGCGCCCGAGCGTCCAGGTCGAGTTGCGCGCGAGCAGATCGACCTTGCCGCCCTTCAGCGCTTCGAAGCGCTGGCTGGCCGAGAGTGGGGTGAAGGCGACCTTGTCCGCGTCGCCGAGGATCGCGGCGGCGGCGGCACGGCAGAAATCGACATCGAAGCCGCTCCACCTGCCCTGAGCGTCCTTGTCCGAGAAGCCCACCACGCCCTCGCTGACGCCGCATTGGAGGGCGCCGCGCTGCTTCACGGCGTCAAGTGTTCCGGCGCCCGCCGGAAAGGCGAAGCCGAAGACGGCGGCGAGACCGAGACCACCAAGGCGAATCAGGAGGCTTTAGACATGTCTGTCAGTCCCTTTTGCAGATCGTCGGAGGCGGTTGGGCGAGTTACAGCGTGGCCTTGTGGCGGATGATCACCTTGGTCCCGAGCGGAACGCGCTCGTAGAGATCGGCGATGTCGCCGTTTGCGAGCCGGAAGCAACCCGACGAGATCGCCTCGCCGATCGTTTCGGGCTGGTTGGTCCCGTGGATGCGGAAGACGGTGGAGCCGAGATAGAGCGCGCGCGCGCCCATCGGATTTCCGGGGCCGCCCGCCATGAAGCGGGGCAGATAAGGCTGGCGCTGCAGCATCTCCGGCGGCGGGCGCCAATCCGGCCATTCCGCCTTGCGGCTGACCGTGACCTGCCCGGACCAGGTGAAACCTTCGCGCCCGACGCCGATGCCATAGCGCAGCGCGCGACCATTGCCCTGGACCACATAGAGGAAGCGCTCGGCCGAATGGATCACCACAGTGCCCGGCGCCTCGCTCGAGCGGAACAGCACCATCTGGCGGGCATAGGGGCCTTCGGTAATGCTGACCTCTTCCGTCGAGACGCGGCCGGGTTCGTCGCCGACCTCCATCGTCTCCTGGGTCGCCGCCGGCGGGCGCGGTTGGGCCATGGTCGCTCCCGGCGCGGCGAGCAGCGGCAGCAGGCCGAGACCAGAGAGCAGGAGGCCGCGCAGGGTGTGATCGATGGTGCTCATGTCCCGTTCACTCCGGTCAGCCGCAGCGGATGTAGATGAAGGTGCCGTAGCGCCGATGCGCATCGGCATCGACGAATCGCATCACGAGTTCCCTCGGCTTCACCGAAAGCAGTTCCCGATCCTGCGGGTCGCCGGCCGGTGCTTCAAAGCCGACATAGGTCTTGCCGCCGGCTCCCGCCTTCAACCGGAGCTCGTAGGCCTTGGGGTCGTCAGCGACATGCATCATGACGCCGTCGCCGGGACCCTTGGCGATCGTATAGGGCTGGCCGCATTGCGCCTTCGCTTCCGTTTCGGTGCGCTTGCGGTCCTTCTCCGTGTGGAAGGAGGCTATGCCCCAGCGCCCGATCAGGGCATCGCGCGAGAGACCTGCCGGGGCGGGCGCGCTCGGCGCGACGGCTGCCGATGACGGCAAGCTCTCGCCACCGCCGCAAGCGGTTAAAATCAGGGGCAGCACAAGGCCGCAAGCCAGGACGCCGGACGAAAAGTCTTTCCCATGCCGGGGGCTGCCGGGTCTCTGTCTCATCTTCCATCCTCGCAAGTTCCGGCATCGTTGCCGGCCGTGAAGCCTCGGGAGCGCCAGACCGTGTCCGTCTGGCCTCGAAGGCGCGATCGGAACCCCCGTAGGACATCCGCAAATGAGATCGTGATCAAGCCCCTTCGTTCAGATGGTTCGGCGGCGTCTCAGTCGCGCCGGAAGCGGGAAGGTGCAGCGAAAGACACGGGCCCCTCCGAAGCCGGACGGTGTCCGCGCACAGCAGCGCGCTTCGAAGGTACTGAAATGTGTGCCGCAAGCCAGCCGGACCTCGCTGGATCCTATCGCCGCGGCAAAGGACAGGGGCGGCTAGCCGGCTATGGAACGCCGGGGCTGGCGCGCCTTTCTCGGAGAGGATGGACAGCGCCTGCACGAGGCCCGCGCAGGCGCATCGTCGGCGGACCGGGCGCACAGCACGGCGCGAGCTGCTCGATTGCGACCGGCGGCGGAATCCGGATAACGGTCTTCGACGGTATCGGGAAGATCTCATAATCTATATTGTCGTAATTTGGTGACGAAATTTATTGTATGTCGATCCAATATCAAATGCTTCGCCGCAACTTAATTTCGATTCTTATGACATGGAGTTTGGTGAAATATAACTATTTTATGTTCTATGTTGTTGAGCGGTAATGCGATGTGTGTATATGAATAATCTCGGTAGATACATTTTATTATGTCAGATTTTTAGCTGGTGTTGTTAGGGAATCTTTGGTAGATCGATTCGAATCGCTATGGCTTTTGGGGCCGGTTGATGAGATTCGTCACTTCCGGCTGGCCGGAGGCATGTACAGTTTTGGGTCGGGGCGTTCGCGGCCGCGGCTTCTTCAATCGTAAGCATTTCGCCTCGGCCTTCATCGTGCTCCTGCCGATGACCCTGCCGTCATTGGTTGTTGCGCAGATTGCCCCGAGTCAGGTCACGCCGGAGACTTTGCGCCCTTCGACGCGGGGTGCAGGAGGCGGCATTGCTTTGTCGGCAATGCCGGAGCTGCGGGCGCCGACAGGTGCGGAGGGGCTTCATGTCAGGGTCGGACGCGTCGCTGTCGAGGGGGAGCTTCCCCGGCCTCGCGGAGGCGACGCGGGCCTTGCTGCCGCGTGTCGAGGGGCGGCGGGTCAGCGTCGCGGACATCTATGCTTTCGCCAATGCGGTCGAGCAGGTCTATGCGGCTGCGGGCTATGTCCTGGCCCGCGTCGTCCTGCCGCCGCAGCATCTGCGCGACGGCGGCCCGATCCGCCTGCTGGTGATCGACGGCCAGATCGAAGCCGTGGACGTTTCGGGTGTTCCCGAGCGGGTTCGTGCTGTCGTCGCGGGCCGAACGGCGAGCCTCGTCGGGGTGCCGCGCCTGACGCTCGCCGAGATCGAGCGGCGCCTGCTGATCGTCGGCGACGCGCCGGGCGTCCGCCTGAAGAGCACGCTGATGCGCGGCCAGCGCGACGGCGGAACGCGGCTCGTGCTGGAAGGCACGCATCGCCTGCTGAGCGGCAGCATCGGCGCGGACAACCGACTCGACGCGACGCTCGGCCGGTGGCAGCTCAACGGCAATCTCGCGCTGAACAGCCCCTTCGGCTTCGGCGAGCAGTTTTACGGTGCGGTCGGTTCCGGCACCGATCTCGGGCAGGCTTTCGGCGCCGAGGCTAGGCTCCGGCTGTTCGGTGGCGGTGCCGTCATTCCGCTGGGCTCCGATGGCTGGACCATCAACCCGGAATACACCCATAGCCAGACGCAGCCGACCCCGCTGCCGGGAGCTCCCGCGACCCGGGGGACATTCGAGCGCCTGGCCCTGCGCAGTTCCTATCCGCTGATCCGCACGCGCACGCAGGCCTTGAATGTCGACGTTTCGCTGGAAGCCATCCGGCAGCGCACCGAGGCTCTGGGTTTCGGGGTCGACCTGAGCCGCGATCGCTACGCCGTGCTGAGAGCCGGGGCGACCTATGGGACGGCATTCCCCTGGGGCATGACGACCCAGGCGAATGCGACCTATTCGCAAGGTCTCGGCGGACGCGACCGGGCCGATGTGGCGGCATCCCTGGTTCCGCTGTCGCGTTTCGGTGGCGACCCTGATTTCTCCAAGCTCGCGGCAAGTGTGCGCGTCGTCCAGTCGCTGCCCTGGGCGATGCAGTTCGATCTGACCGCCAGGGCGCAGTGGGCGTTCAACCAGCCGATGCTGAGCTCGGAGCAGTTCTCTCTCGACGGCCTCGATCAGGTTTCCGCTTTCGCGGCCGGGACGTTCAACGTTGATCAAGGCGCGACATTGCGGGGCGAATTGGGGCGCTCGTTCGGCGTCTCCCAGGACGGTTGGGGCGCGACGCTGACGCCTTACCTCTTCGCCAGCGGCGGGCGTGGCGAGATCCTGATGCCGACCGCTGTCGAGCGTGCCTGGATCAGCGCGGCGGCGTTGGGTGTCGGCCTGCGCATCGCCGGGGACGTCGCCGATGGCGCAGTGAAGCCGATCATCAGCGCGGAGGTTGGGCGCAGCTTCTCCACCGTCGCAGGCGAGCGCGAAGGCTGGCGCGGCAATCTGGCGGTGTCGGTGCGGTTCTGAGCGCGGCGCCCGATCGGGCGCCGCGACAAGGTTTTCGGGAATAGGCGTCCGGCGGGCGTGGGGGAGATCGCGGTGGGTGTCTCGGGCATTCGTCGCGTGGGGGCGGGACAGATGACGATCAAGACTGCGAATCGGTGCAACAGGCTGAGGCTGGCTCCGGCGACGACGGCTGCCCTGCTGGCCTCGACGGCTCTGGTCTCCGCGCAAACCGCCCTGCCGACGGGTGGCCAGGTCGCCGCCGGTTCGGTCACGATCAGCGCATCCGGCCCCGCGATGACGGTGACCCAGGGGTCCCAGCGGGCGATCGTCAACTGGCAGGGCTTCTCCGTCGGCCAGCCGAACAGCGTGCATTTCGCCCAGCCCTCGGCGTCCTCGGCGATCCTGAACCGCGTGACCGGATCGGCGTCCTCCACGATCGCCGGGCAGATCACAGGCAATGGTCAGGTTTTCCTCGTCAATCCGAACGGCATCGCCATCACCGCAACCGGGACGGTCAAGGTCGGCGGCGGCTTCGTCGCCTCGACGCTGGGTATCGAGGACCGGGATTTCATGGCCGGGCGCCTGCAATTCAATGGCGGATCGGCCCCGGCAGCGGTGTCGAATGACGGTGCGATCACCGCTGGTTCGGGCGGCTTCGTCGGGTTGCTCGGCAGCGTGGTCTCCAACGGTGGCACGATCAGCGTCCCGCTTGGCCGCGTCGGCCTCGGTGCGGCGGCACAGGCGACGCTCGATCCGACCGGCGACGGTTTTCTGCAGGTCGCCGTGCCATCAGGCACGACCACTGCCGACGGCAAGGCGTTGATCGATGTGTCCGGCAAGGTCTCCGCTTATGGCGGCCGGGTCGAGATCAAGGCGGCGACCGCGCAGGCCGCGGTGCGCGACGCGATCAACGTGTCCGGCAAGGTTTCGGCCAGCTCGATTTCCGGCCGCAACGGCTCCGTCGTGTTGGGCGGCGGCGATGGCGGCACCGTGCGCGTCGCGGGTCGCGTTTCCGCCTCGGGACGTGACGGCGCCGGCCGGGTCGCAATCTCCGGCCGCGTCGTCGAGGTCGCCAAGGGAGCCTCCGTCAAGGCGCGCAGTGAGCAGGGCCAGGGCGGATCGCTCGCGCTCAAGGGCGATATCGTCAACAACAGCGGCACGGTCGACGCCTCCGGCGCGAGCGGCGGCGCGATCGACGTCGCCGGGATCAGCATCGGCAGCTACGGCGTCTGGAACCTCCAGGGCGTTGCTGGCGCCGGCGGCGCTTTCACGGCCCGCGGGTCGCAGAGCTATGTCGAGACGACGTCCGGCATGGTCCTGGCGTCGGGCGCGACCGGCGGCGGCGCCGTGCGCATCGGCGGCGACTATCAGGGCGGCGGCACGCTGGCGCATGCCGCGACGACGACGATCAGCCCCGCGACGACGATCCGGGCTGACGCGACCCAGGCCGGCAACGGCGGCAGCGTCGTTGTCTGGTCCAGCGCAAAGACTGATTTCTACGGCGCGATCAGCGCGCGCGGCGGACAGGCCGGCGGCAATGGCGGGCTGGTCGAGGTCTCCTCGAAGGGCGATCTGGTGTTCGGCGGCTCGGCCGCGGTCAATGCGTCGCTGGGCACGAGCGGCACCGTCCTGCTCGACCCCAAGAACATCGTCATCGACGACGCGACGGGGAAATATCCGCAGTATCAGCTCATTGATCCCTTACAGGGTGCCGGCAACAACCAGTTCGGTTCGAACGTCGCCCAGCTTCAGGGCGTCGGCAAGACCGTCGTCACGGCCCACGGCACCGCGATCGGCGGGCAGAACGGGGCCGGAGCGGTCTATCTCTACGACACCGTCACGGGCGCGCTGATCTCGACGCTGACCGGAACGTCTGCGAACAATTTCGTCGGCAATGGCGGCATCACAACTCTGAGCAACGGCAATTACGTCATCCGCTCGGCCAATTGGACCGGCAACACGGGCGCGGTGACCTGGGGGAGCGGGGCGACGGGCGTATCGGGGGCGGTCTCGTCGTCGAACAGCCTCGTCGGCTCGGCCGCGAACGATAGCGTCGGCGGCAACGGCATCACCGTGCTCAGCAACGGCAACTATCTCGTCGCCAGCGGTGGCTGGGGCGGCAACCTGGGTGCGGTGACCTGGGCCTCCGGCGCTACGGGGATCGTCGGTGCAGTCTCGTCATCGAACAGTCTCGTCGGCTCCACGATCGGTGACGTGGTCGGGAGCTACGTCATCACGACGCTGGGCAACGGCAATTATGTCGTCCGGACCGACAACTGGAACGGCACCCTGGGCGCGGTGACCTGGGGCAATGGCACGACGGGCGCGACGGTCGGCGCTGTGTCGGCGTCGAACAGCCTCGTCGGCTCGACGGCAGGCGACAATGTCGGCATTCAACCCGTCATCGCGCTGAGCAATGGCAACTATGTCGTCCGCACCCCAGTATGGGGCGGCAACAAGGGCGCGGTGACCTGGGGCAATGGCGCGACGGGCGCCACGGTCGGAGCGGTCTCGTCATCGAACAGCCTCGTCGGCACGGCCGTGACCGATCGTGTCGGTTTTGGCACCAATGTCGTCACGGAGCTGGCCAACGGCAACTATGTCGTGACCACCGTCAACTGGAGCACGAGCAAGGGCGCCGTGACCTGGGGGAGCGGGACGTCGGGCGTTTCCGGCGAGATATCGTCATCGAACAGCCTCATCGCTTCGACCAACGGCAGCTCCCTCGGCTTCAGGACGGCCGGCGACACGAACGACGTCTTCATCGCAAGCTCCGCGAACAATTCGACATCCGGCCGTGTCTATGTCGGCCTCGGTGATCTCAACGCGCTGACCTTCGACCGCGTCATGGCGCAGGACGTGACGATCCGCAGCGATGCGATCACGCGCCAGCTCAATGCGGGCTCGGCCCTGACCCTGCAAGCCTCCAACGACATCACCGTCAACAGCGCGATCACCGCGAATAATCCGGCGGGCAATGGCGGCCATCTCACTTTGCAGGCCGGACGCAGCATTCTCGTCAACGCGGCGATCACCACAGACAACGGCAACGACCGCCTCGCCAATGGCGTCGTCGATGCCCAGCGCGATGCCGGGGCGGCCGTGATCACGCTGGGAGCGGCAGTTGATGCGGGCACCGGAACGGTCGATGTCCAGCTGCGGGACGGCGCCGGCAAGACCAACACGGCTGCGGGCGCCATCACGCTCGGCACGGTCACGGCCGGCAAGGTCAGCGCGGTGAACAGCTCGGCCAGCGGCGGCCTGACGCTCGACGGAACCGTGACCGCCAGCGGCACCGGCGATGCTGTCGTCCTGGCCTCCAACGGCGCCTTCATCAACAATGCCGGCGCCGGGGCCTTGTCGCTCACCGGCGGCGGGCGCTGGCTGGTCTATTCCGACGCTCCGGCTACGGCGAGCTTCGGCAATCTCGACAGCGGCCAACGGGCGATCTGGAACGCCTCCTATGCCACCCTGGCGTCCGGCAGCGTGGCGCAGACCGGCAACCGCTATCTCTTCGCCTACCGGCCGACGCTGACCTATACCTCGACGGATCTCGCCAAGACCTATGGCGACGACGCCGCCGCTTCCCTAGCTTCGGCCTATACCGTGTCGGGCCTCAACGCCGGTGTCGCTAATGCGTATCTCGGTGATACGCTCGGCAGCGTCGTTTCCGGTTCGGCGAGCGTGACCTCGACCGGCGCGTCCGCCGCGGCGGGCGTGGCCGGATCACCCTATGCGATCACGGTCGCGCAAGGGTCGCTGAGTGCGAGCACGGGTTATGCTCTCGCCTTCAACAGCGCGGGCCTGCTGACGGTGACGCCGCGCGCGGTCACGGTGACGGCCTCTTCCGGGCAGGGCAAAGTCTACGGCAATGTCGATCCGACCCTGACCTATGCGGTCACGGCCGGCAGCCTGGTCGGAGCCGATACGCTCTCCGGTTCGCTCGGCCGCTCGGCCGGCGAGAATGTCGGCAATTACGCGATCAATCGGGGCACGCTGGCGAACCCGAACTATGCGGTGAGCTTTGTCGGCTCGAATTTCGGGATCACGCCGCGCGCGGTGACGGTCTCTGCGACGGCAGGCCAGAGCAAGACCTATGGCGATGCCGATCCGACGCTGGCCTATACGGTGACGGCCGGCAGCCTGGCCTTCGCCGACAGCTTCTCCGGTTCGCTCAGCCGTGCAGCCGGTGAGAATGTCGGCAATTATGCGATCAACCAGGGCTCGTTGGCTCTGAATGCGAACTACACGCTGAGCTATGCCGGTTCGAATTTCGGGATCACACCGCGCGCGGTGACGGTCTCCGCGACGGCCGGACAGGGCAAGGTCTATGGCAATGCCGACGCAGCGCTGGCCTATACGGTAACGGTCGGTAACCTCGTTGGAGCGGATGCCTTCTCCGGTGCATTGAGCCGCGCGGCCGGCGAAAACGTCGGTAACTACGCGATCAACCAGGGCTCGCTGGCGCTGAACGCGAACTATACGCTGAGCTATGCCGGTTCGAATTTCGGGATCACGCCACGATCGGTGACGGTCTCGGCGACGGCTGGGCACGGCAAGACCTATGGTGATGTTGATACGGCGCTGACCTATTCGATGACAGCCGGCAGCCTTGTCGGAGCGGATACCTTCTCCGGCGCGCTGAGCCGTGCGGTCGGCGAGGACGTCGGCACTTATGCGATCGGTCAGGGCTCGCTCACGCTCGGTGCGAACTATACGCTGAGCTATGTTGGTTCGAGCTTCGGGATCAGGGCGCGCCCGGCGGCAGAGAAACCGGGATTGCCCCTGCCGGCTCTCCTTTCCTCCATGAACAACATCTGGAGCACGATCGCTCGGCAGCCGGCTTTGATCCACCCCCGTTGAATTGGTCCACCCTGAACTATGTCTTTTGGCAGACAGGAGGACCGCAATGCCGAAGAAGCGTCACAAGCCCGAAGAGATTGTCGCGAAGCTGCGCCAGGTCGATGTGCTGGTCTCGCAGGGTCAATCCGTTGCCGATGCGATCCGCTCGATCGGCGTGACGGAGGTTAGTTATTACCGCTGGCGCCGAGAGTTTGGCGGCCTGAAGACGGATCAGGTGAAGCGGATGAAGGAGCTCGAGGCCGAGAACGCCCGGCTTCGTCGCGCCGTCGCGGACCTGACGCTCGACAAGCTGATCCTGAAGGAGGCGGCTTCGGGAAACTGGTAAGCCCCGCGCGTCGCCGTGCCTGCATCGAGCATGTTCGGCTCGTCCTGAAGGTGTCGGAGCGGCGGATATGCCGTGTGCTCGGACAACATCGCTCGACCCAGCGCCGGATCCCGCGCGGACGCGACGACGAGGAGAGGCTTACGGCCGACATCGTCGAACTGGTCCGCCGCTATGGCCGCTACGGTTATCGCAAGATCGCCGCGCTGCTGCGCTCGACGGCAGGCTGGGTGGTCAACGACAAGCGGGTTGAGCGCATCTGGCGACGCGAGGGGCTGAAAGTTCCAGCCCGACAACCCAAACGCAGCCGTCTCTGGCTCGCGGACGGATCCTGCATCCGCCTTCGCGCCGAGCGGCCCAATCACGTGTGGTCCTACGACTTTGTCGAGGACCGCACCCATGATGGGAGAAAATACCGGATGCTGAACATCATCGACGAGTTCACGCATGAATGCCTGGCAATCCGCATCGATCGCAGGCTGAAGGCGATCGACGTCATCGACGTGCTCTCGGATCTGTTCATCCTGCGCGGCGTGCCGGAGCATGTTCGGTCAGATAACGGGCCCGAATTCGTCGCCAAGGCCGTGCAGGACTGGATCGGTGCGGTCGGCGCCAAGACCGCCTATATCGCGCCCGGAAGCCCCTGGGAGAACGGCTTCATCGAGTCGTTCAATGCCCGGTTGCGCGACGAACTTCTCGACGGCGAGATCTTCTATTCGCTCGCGGAGGCGAAGATCGTCGTCGAAAGCTGGCGGCGACACTTCAACACGCTGCGCCCACATGGCTCGCTCGGCTACAAGCCCCCCGCCCCGGAGGTCTTCGTCCCCGCAATGACCGCGCGGGCGGCTGCGCAATCCAGACCGGCTACGCCGCCCGCGCTGGCGCCGAGGCCAACCGTCCACTAACAATCCCCATGGACCTCTCGGCGGGGGCGGATCAGTGTCATGTATTATTTTGCTCCGGTGGGGGAGTGCCCGCCGCCACGCTGACTGACACCTGACCGCCACCCAGCACATCGGAAACGAGAAGCTGAACGGCGTTTCCATGAAAAAGGAGAGCAGGCTCGACGAGACCGCCACAGGCAGTGCGCAAGCAGAGAGCTTTGCATTTGAGCAAAAGTTTTTGCTTTGATTCAGTGCCGCTGACGTATCCTGCTGCCGCTTGGAGAGGGCTGGCGGCGATTATGCGTTCGAAGATTGGTAGGGCAGCGTTCGCTCTTGCGGGAATTATCGGCGCGGCGATCACGATCCCGAGCACCGTTCACGCTCAATCGCGGCCACCCGGATACTATGAGGCAGAGCGCGCGTACCAAACGGTTCTCAGCGCTCAGCAGCGCGTGTTTCTCCAGGTTCTTCTGACCGGGGCGGGCTATTGGAACGCGGTCCCGAACGAAAACTTCAACGGTCGCTTGTTCAAAGCCATCCAGACCTTTCAGCGGGAAAATGGGTTTGTCGCGAACGGCATCTTCAGCACGGACCAGCTTGACCGCCTGTTCGGGGTTGCCACCGCCAAATACGACATGTGGGGCTTCAGCAGAGTCCAGCATCCGTCTCGGCGCGTCAGCATCTGGGTACCGCTTGGGCTCGGGCTCCGTGCCGTGCGCAATGAATTCGGCATCCGATACAACGATCCCGAGGGACGGCTGACCGTCGATTTCACCACGGTGCCGAACGTTCCGGTTAGCGCGAATTACGCGGCGATCCTCGCGAAAATCGCTCAGGATGGCGGTCAGGTGCACTGGACTTGCCCCGCGAAACTGGAGAGCTCTTCTGAAGGAAGGAGGAGCATTTCATGGGCAAGCCGCAACGCCGGCTCGGGAAGGAATTCGAGGCGGAGGCCGTTCGTCTGGTTGAGACGAGTGGCCGCACACAGCGTGAAATCGCGGAGGATCTCGGCATTGGTCTGTCGACGCTGCGCCGCTGGCTCGACAAGCGCCGCGAGCGTGATCTGGAGGCGCCGCCTCCCGAGCGGCAGGAAGACCTGGCCGCTGAGCTGAAGCGGCTGCGACGCGAGAACGAGATCCTGCGACAGGAACGCGAAATTCTGAAGAGGGCCGCGACTTTTTTCGCCAAGGAGGGAAGTCGATGAGATTTGAACTCATCGATGCGGCGAAGAAGGAGTTCCCCGTTCAGCGCCTGTGCAAGGTTCTCGACGTCAGCCCGAGCGGCTACTTCGCCTGGAAGGGGCGTCCTGCTTGCCGTCGCCAGCGCGACGACATGGTGCTGCTCGCCCATGTCCGCTCGGCCTTCACCCTGTCGAACGAAACCTATGGGAGCCCGCGCATGGTGCACGAACTGCGCGACAACGGCCTGTCGATCGGACGCCGGCGCGTTGCCCGACTGATGCGCGAGAATGGAATGAAGGCGCGGCAGAAGCGGCGGTTCAAGCGCACCACCGACAGCCTGCATGCCTTTCCGGTCGCCCCGAACCTCCTCGACCAGGACTTCGCCGCGGCCGGCCCGAACCAGAAGTGGGGCGCTGATATCTCCTACGTCTGGACGCGCGAGGGCTGGCTGTACCTGGCCGTCGTCATCGACCTCTTTGCCCGGCGTGTCGTCGGCTGGGCAACCAGCGACAGGCTCCACAAGGAACTGGCGTTGTCAGCCCTGCGCCGGGCCATTGCCGTGCGGCGTCCTGCCGCCGGGCTGATTCACCACGCAGATCGCGGCAGCCAATACTGCTCCCTCGACTACCAGGCGGAGCTGAGGAAGCACGGCGTCCTGATCTCGATGTCGGGCAAGGGAAACTGCTTTGACAACGCCATGGTCGAGACGTTCTTCAAGACGCTCAAGAGCGAACTCGTCTGGCGCACCGTCTTCCAGACCCGCGCCGAGGCGACCGCCGCAATCGGCCGCTATATCGACAGCTTCTACAATCCCGTCCGGCGCCATTCGGCGCTCAACTTCATCAGCCCGCTTCAGTTCGAGAGGCAGGCCGCCTAAACTCGAAAACGCTCTCCAAAATCACGGCGCAAGTCCATCCGAAACTTGCTTCAGAATTTTGCCGGTCCCTCCGAACGTGACCTCAATTCCTGCTGCCTGGGCGCACCTGGAGCCCGCTTCGTTTGAAGCTCTGCTGGAGCCTGCTGGCCGGATGCCGCAGGCGATGCGACTCGTGCCTTACAGCGTGCCGGTCTCGACCGCGCTTGCCGCTCCCATGGTCGTCGCCGCAAGGCTCTTGCTGGAACTTGCCGTGAACCAGGGCGGGCTGGTGCTGACGCCCGCCGGTTTCCTGAAGCGAGCCGATGTCTGGCACGTCTTCGACCAGACGGAATGGCCCGGTCACGACAAGGCCACGACGCTCGCGATGAACAAGGTCATCAACGAACAGGATGCGTATGGCGTCTTCTTCACGCGCGTCGCTTTGCAGGCGGCTGGGCTGCTGCGGAAACGCTTCGGGGTCCTGAAGATAACCAAGCCGGGCCAAATGCTGCTGGACCGCGAGGCCGCGCCACAGTTGCTTTCTGCGTTATTCTAGGCCGTGTTCTGGAAGATGAACCTCCAGGACTTCGACCGGAACCCCTTGCTGTTCTGGCCGCAGCACCATGTCGGGCTGGTTCTATGGTGCCTGTCGGTGACGGCCCATAAATGGTCGAGCGCTGAAGCGCTCGTTCCCGCTTGCACGCTCACGATCGACCAGCCTGTTGCCCACGATCTTCCTGATTTCGCCCTGACGATAAGGGAAAGCGAATCTCCATTTCGCCCTTGCGTAGGACGCAGCACAAAGCGAACCTATCAAGTGCGGACATCCACTGCCGAAGGCTACGCATCATGACGGACGCTGAGCGTATTTTGCAATTGGCTGCGTCGGAGGCTATGTTATTCCGATCTAGGCAGCACGATCGACTTCATCGACCTCAGGACAACTATTCGGAATCGCTTCAGAGATTTGAAGGCCAAACTCCCGAAGAGACTACAGACCCGGCAACAGTGATTTCCGAACTGATCGCATGCGCGACGCCGGGGTTGCACGCAACGACGGGGCCTCGCTTCTTCGGCTGGGTCATAGGTGGTTCCCACCCGGTTGGCGTAGCTGCGGACTGGATGACCTCAGTATGGGGCCAGAACGCAGGCAATCATACGGCATCACCTGCTGCGGCTGCGGTCGAGACAGTAGCGACGCAGTGGCTGCTCGACGTTCTGGCTTTGCCGCACACGGCTTCGGTTGGATTCGTGACAGGGGCGACTGTCGCAAACTTCGTCTGCCTCGCCGCAGCCCGAGGAGAGGTGCTCAGAAGAGCCGGATGGGATATCGAGGCTCAAGGGATATTCGGGGCACCCCGCATTACTGTTCTGATTGGCGCTGAAGCGCACAGCACGGTTTTTGCGGCCTTGCAATATCTCGGTTTTGGTGCAGCAGATCTTCGCCGCATCCCCACCGACACACAAGGCGCTATGGATGCCAAAGCGCTCGCCGACATCCTCGCTATCGTAGCTGGGCCAGCAATCGTGGTGACGCAGGCAGGCCAGATCAACACGGGTGCGATCGATACCCATCCTGCCATCGTGGAGGGAGCCAGACGACATTCCAATTGCTGGGTGCATGTCGATGGCGCTTTTGGTCTCTGGGCAAGAGCTTCTCGCGAACACGACCACCTCGTCGATGGCATAGAGCGGGCAGACTCCTGGGCTGTTGACGGTCATAAATGGCTTCAGACGCCGTATGACAGCGGCTATGCGATCGTTCGAGACGCTGAAGCACACCGACGTGCGATGACGATCCAAGCCAGCTACCTACCTCCGGTCGCGGATGGCGAACGCGACCCATCGCACTTTGTGCCCGAGCTTTCTCGTCGAGCCCGAGGGTTCTCGACTTGGGCGATGTTGAAACATCTTGGCCGGATCGGCATTGCGGCGATGATCTCTCGTCACTGCGCGATCGCACGCCTGATGGCCCAAGAGCTTTCCGCCATTTCGGGCATCACAGTTCTCAATGAGGTGGTCCTCAATCAAGTCATCATCCGCTTCGGAAAGGATTGCTCGATTCCGGTTGACGATGATCTCACCAAACGAGTTATTAAAAACGTTCAGGAGGCTGGTGTTCTCTTCGCGGGAGGAGCAATTTGGCAAGGGCGTTGGGTACTGAGGCTCTCGGTGATTGGCCACGAGACGACCGAGGCCGATGCTAGGCTCGCAATCGAAGGAATCAGAACAAGTTGGAAAGCAGTCGAGTCGGAGATGATTTAGGCCCTGCGTCAATGCCAATCTATGAGCCCCGCCGGGAGGTGACAATCATCAGTAGGGGCTATTCTCCTGGCATCAACAACCATCCTCTGACCGTCGTCGCCCGCCTCTCGTCCACCTGTTCCCAAAAAAACTCCCTGGAATCGCCCCGCAGCGGTCATCGCAAACCCCTGCAAACACGGGGCTGACGACGATGCGCGATCGCGGCGGCAAGCGTATTCGGAATCATCTGTTTCCGATCGCCCGCCCCCCTCGCGAGCCCGCTCTCTCACAAACGGTCGTTTCCGCGAGACGCTCGGCGAGGTGATGATCGTCGGGGATTTCCCTGCACGGCGTCTCGCAAAAACTGCTTGCAGAACTGGCTTGTCATGAGAGCCTCCCTTCGACGGGTTTTGCGAAGGAGAGGCGATGAAGCTGGGGCTGGCGCGGGTTTCGACGGATTTCAGGATCACAGCCTTCAGCTTGACGCGCTGAAGGCGGCGGGGTGCGAGAAGGTCTTCATCGAGACCGTGTCCGGCACCAAGGCCGATCGCCCCGAACTGCGGAAGCTCCTCGACCATGCTCGTGCCGGTGATGTGATCGTCGTGTACAGCCTGTCCCGGCTGGCCCGCTCCGTGCGCCACCTCATCGACCTGAGCGAGGAGTTCCAACGGCGCGAGATCGGCTTGATGTCGATCACCGAGGCGATCGATACGACGACGCCTGCTGGCAGATTCCTCTATGTTACGATGTCGGCGCTAAGCCAGCTTGAGGTAGACCTACTTCGCCAAAGAACTGCTGCTGGGCTTTTGGCTGCCCGCCAAAGAGGGCGAGTTGGCGGACGCCCGAAAGCCCTCGACCCGGTGAAGCTGACCGTCGCGAAGACGCTGCTCAGCGAGGGCACGCTGACTGTCGCCGAGATCGCGCAGCATGTCGGCGTCGCGCCCTCCACGATCTATCGAGCCGTGAAGGGCGGGCGGAGCGCGCTGGCCTGACGGTCTGGGAGATCGTGGCTGCGATCTCGCAGACACGAGTCAGTCAAAAACGACCCCTCGCGCGATCTCCGTCATCTGCCTGTTTAAGCCCAGCCGCCTGCGGCGGCAGATGACTCTTTCTGCATCGAGGTGAGGACGACCTCGTTCTTCTCGACCTCGCCACGCGGGCTTCGAGGCCCGAGGCGCATAGCGCCCGGCTGCGTCGAAGGCCGGACGTGGCACGCAGATCGCGCTCGGCTGCGCCAGCGGCAGAGCGTGAGCGGCGTCAGATTAAGCCCAAGGTCTCTGCTCGATCCCATTCCATGCTGACGAGGGGCGCGGACGCGCCCCGTCGTTCCGAGAACGACATCTTCGAGCCCGCGCCCTTCGGGCTGTGGGCACTTGATGCCGCTCTCGGCTGGCCTGCAAAAGTAAATTGAGGAATCGATCTCCGTCGAGGTAAAAATAATGTGTCACCTCTTCCTACTATATAAAGGCAGATGACAGATTTAATCATGGATATTATCGATGCATATTACAGTGTACCAGGGCGCTCCTGGCAGTCGCAAGACCCTAACCTTCCTCGATACGGCACTGGATAACCCTGGCCTCTACCTTGTCGCCTTCCCGCGCAACTCCCTGATCGACGAGCAGGCCGACTATTGCCTGAAGAGGGCCGCACAGATCAGCGCAGCGGCGTCGATCGTGCCGATCCACACGGATCAGTCCTGCCATCGCGGTCAGGTTGGCCGCCGGATCAAGAAGGCCCTCAAAGCTGAGGCTGGACAGAGCCATGTCGTGATGATGATCAGCCACGCCGCGTTCCTCGGGCTCGACCCGGCACTGCTCGCGGGCTGGCATGTGGCGATCGACGAGAACCTCGACGCCAGTGTCGGCTGCGGCACCTTCAAGGCCGCCGCATCCTGGAGCATGCTCGAACGCTACTTCCGGCTCGACCCGCTTCCAGGCGGTCAGACCTGGGAGGTGGTTCCGCGCGATGATGTGGCTGCGCTGACCCGGAAGGCGATCACCTCCGAGGGCAAGAACGGCCTCTCGACCTTCCTGACCTACGCCGCCCAGCCGCGCCGCTCGGTCTTCGTCAATGTGGGCGACTGGCGCGATGCACAAGGTGGACGGCCAGTTCGCTGGTGGTCGATCTGGACCCCGCTCGTCCTGCACAGGTGCGCAGCAGTAACGCTGATTGGGGCGGGCTACTTCCAGAGCATCCCCTATTACGCCAGCGAATGGCTCGCGCCCGGTGCCATCACCTATACGGTGAAAGACCTGAGCGCGTCGGTTCGGCGCGCGAGCCCGCGTGTGCGCATCCACTTTTACACGCGGGGTCACGTCGGCTCGACCGCATGGTGGGAGTTGATGAAGGCCACCGCTGCCTTTTGCAGGTCTCGGACCACCAGAAGCTCATCGGCGGGCCGGGTTACTGGTCGTCGAATGAAGCGATCCGGCTGGTCTTCCGTGGCCGCTTCCCTGGCGTGTGGTGCCCGCCCAAACAAGCAGGCACCAACGGGCTGATCGGTCACTCCTCGTGCCTGTACATCTACTCGGCGAAGCCGCAGATGGACGACGCTCCCATCATCGATCTGCTTGGTCTCGATCGTGATGCCGTGCGCCGGGCTCGCGAGTTCGAGGACATCCGCCAGTTCGCGCTGCGCGGGGCGCTCAGGCGGCCAGACTACGCCGGGGCCTACGACATCTACCTCTACGACTTCTCTCAGGCCCAGGACCTCGAAGCCTATCTGCGCGGCATCGGCATCGCTGACCTGGAGTTGGTGCCGGTAGAGGAAGCCAACATCATGGGCAAGGTGCGCACTGGCTCAGCCGCCGTCGCGCAGAAGGCCCCACTGAGCCGCAAGGAAAAGCGGGAGCGGAACACCGCGAGCCAGCAGAAGCGCCGGGCCAAGGTCCGCGCCGAGGAGACGGCCAAAGGCATCGAGCGCAAACGCGGGCGGCCCAGGAACGCAACGGTAGACCACGAAGCCGTTGCGCCCTGATCGAAGCAGGCTCATAACCCACTGACATTGCTTGCACGCACTGACCGGAGAGGCGGTTCGCTCGATGTCGGGCGCGCCGTCAATATTCCCCCAAATTTCCTCCAAGTGTCTGGCGTGCAGGCGTTTTCTGACGTTTGAACATGCTTGGTTCAAAGCTCGATAAGCTTCAGCCATCGCTGCTTCACCTCAAGCGAATGCCCCGATCCGTAGCGGTGGCCGATGCCCTGCGTCGTCCACCCTCCGATCGCGTCAATCACGTCGGCAGGGCATTCAATCGCTCGGAGGCGGTCGCGCATACTGTGCCTGAATGAGTGGATCACGCAGCCCTTGGGCAGCCTGGGTTTCAGCCACTTGTTCAGCGTAGCGCTTGCTGAGTTCGCATTCACGTCGGAAGGGGTCGAGTAACGAGGAAACAACCGCTTCCCGCGTGTCATGTCAGAAATTCGGTGCGCCGCCGTGAGCGACGCGCCAACGAGCGGAACGGCGCGCGTGCTCGACGGAGTTTTCAGCGAGCGCCACGGGTGAGGCTTCAGATCGATATGAGGAACGGTCGCATGCAGCTTCAAGTCGGCTTTTGCCAATCCCAGAGTCTCAGCAAGCCGTAGCCCGGTATCACTGATGAGAGCGAGGAGCAGACGCTTATCATCCCCCAACTCCAGGCACGTATGCTGCACAGAGCGGATTACGCTGCTCGGAATTGGCGGGCGTATCACCTTCACTCCGACCTCGGGAATGAAAGTGCCGGAGAAGGGATTGGTGCAGTCCAGCCCGTGCTCCGAGATCGCGAGGTTGACCGCTGCTCGAACGGTTGAGAACACCCGCTTGATCGAACTTGTGGTCAGCCTCTTGGCGATCAGAAAGTCACGGAAGCGGCCAGAGTCAGACCGTTTGAGATCGCCGATCGAGGCATCGCCAAGGCATTCGACGACGTAATTCAGGTGTCTCTCGGCATAGGCGTTAAAGCCCTTGCCTTTTCCCTTGCCCTTCAACTGTCGATAGAGATCACCTGCCTCCGACAGTTTGACTGATGGCCCAGCAGAGGCCCGGTGCATCTGGCCCACTGAGACGATAGGCGCGCCCGCGCGCTTCAGCACGCCTTCCAAGGCCATCTGCGACCAGACCATCTCCAACTGTGACGCCAAAGCGTTCGCGGATTTGCGCGCCTGAGATAGCGAACGCGTGTGCAGGCAGGTGACGACGCGGGCCTGATCGAATCGAGGTTGGAGCGACTTCGGTACCCTACGCGAGAAGTAGAAAACACCCCGCTTTTTGAAGGTATAAATCGCCTTTTGGTCTACCACTTGGTACACTCCAAGCATGTTCAAACGTCAGAAAACGCCTGCACGCCAGACACTTGGAGGAAATTTGGGGGAATATTGACGGCGCGCCCGACACGATTCGAACGTGTGACCTTTGCCGTAGGAGAACTGCGCGCCATCCAAAATCCCGCATTGCCGAAGCGGCGGGGATCGGCTATCCAGCCTGCACGGTTAGCGCCCGTAGCTCAGCTGGATAGAGCGTTGCCCTCCGAAGGCAAAGGTCACACGTTCGAATCGTGTCGGGCGCGCCAAAAACTTCAATGAAATCAACATTATAAGAGATTGCGCGCCGCTGTTGAACCGGCACCTCAAAATTGGTTCAACACAGGTTCAACAGGCGAGAAAAAATAATCGACAGCGGCGGAGTCATCCCGTCTCCGCGTCGTCGGCCAGCGCAGACGCCGCCAGCTTGAGCGAATCGCGCGCATCAATCAGCGCCTCGCGTGCGGCAGGCGGCGATGAGGCCGGCAGAGACGTAAGCAAGTCATCCAGCCGGTTCGCGATCTCCAGGCACTCAGCTTCGGCTTCCACAGGCGTCATCGGCGCATCTCCATCTACCCTGAACGAAACCGGCCGCCGTGCGGTGTCGGGGAAAACACTACACGACGGCCGCACCACCGCGATCCATCCCGCTGATCGTGGTGGCTATCTCTCTGGTCGACCCGCCACGACGACGGCAGCACGCTCGACCATCTGTCGACCATCTTCGGTGGCGGCTGTCAGGGCCGAGATATCGATGGCCAGGGCGCGCGCCTGCGGGCTTCCAGCGCCGAGCGTGTTGATCGCCTCATCGAGTTGATGGCCAAGCTCAATAAGTTCTCGATCAGGATTTTCCGCATTCATCCAAGAACCAACCTATATCCAGCGCGGTATCCAACGTTCTCTATTGAGATACCAGTGCCTTTGAGCTTGGCGCGCAAGTGACAAAGCGCCACCTTGAACGCGAGGTACATTTTAGTCTGACTTGGACCGCCGTCGATATCATCCTCGAACAGCTTGTCAAATATGCGCGATGTCGGAACGGGACGACCCTTCCCCGCCCATACCGCGCTCAGAATGCGCTCCTCGGCCTTCGTGACGCCGTAGCGCATCACGATGACATCCAGCGTCGGGGCGACAACATCGTGGCCGCAGCACGGGCAACTAACCGCCATCTGCCAGCCCTCAACGACCGGCGCGGCGGCGCACCGCTTCCTTAACCACCGCGCGCACGAATTTGGGGTTATTCCCCAGGCCGGTCACCTCAAGCTGCCCGATGAGGTTGGGGATTTTCCTCGACATGTCCCGGATCAAACCCCGCGCGAGATCGAGATCGGAGGCCGGAATGTCGGCCAACTCCTCCATCGCCTTGGCTTTGCCGTCCGCAAGCTGCTCTGCCGTCATCGCCGATACGGTTGCAGACGCTTCGTGAACTTGGCCGATCAGGTCACGAAAATCGGCTGCGGGCATGCCATGTTCGAGGGCTTCGGACATGAGAACGTCGCTTGCCTCGGAAAGCTGATCGCCGCGCTCCCACTCGCCCGAAAGACGCGCCGATTCGGCCAACTTATCGAGCGGCTCCAGCGCGTCGGCATGATCGGCCGTGACCGGATCAGACTTGACCTCCGAACCGAAGAGCGCCGCCGCCGCGTCGTCAGGGCCGGCAGGTTGATCGGTCTTGCCCGTCTTCGCCTCTACCTGCGCCACCTGTGCGGACGTAGACGGCTGCGGAGCCTCTGCGGGCGCGGTCTTGGGCGCATCGCCCGGAAACAAGATATGGGCGTCGATCATCGCGCGACCTCATCATTGCGGGTTAGAAGAGAAGCCCAGGCGTAGGCCGCCACGTCCGCGACAGGCTTCACGCCGCCGAACCGGGCGCGGCCGTCCGTGATCCTCTGAAGCGCATCAAGCGCCATGCCCGAGAGGCCGTGACGCCCGACGATGGCATCGGAAGGAAGCGCCCTCGCAAGTCCGAGCGCATGCCGAACTGCGGCTTCCTCGCGGGCGATATCGTCCAAGACGGAAACGAACGAGAGGATTGCCGCGTCGGCACGCTTCGACGCATCGAGCAGAGCGACAGCATGCGCCTTCGCAGTCTTGAGGTGCCGTTGCCGCTCGGCTTCTGCCTCTGCCTCAATGGCGGCGGCTTCGGCGTTCAACGAGCGGTCGAGCGCCCGAGACAGGATGCGACGATCCACCGCGAGCCGTTCAATGCGCTGATTGATCTCGGCGGCTTTCTTGCCCGCGCCCTCGACGCCGGCCACGGCCTCCATAGCGACCTTATCGAAGTCAGCGCCGAGATCGACAGCCAGCGCGTCAAGCCCGTCGATCCTCTCGCGGATTTCCAGCGAAGAAGTGATGCTCATCACACCCCCCCGCCCAGGCTTCGGCTGCGACCTGCGCAACGGTGCTGTCGCTGTCGATGGACGGCTTCATCATGAGAGCGTGCGCATAGTCGGCAAGGCGCTCTTGGCCGGACTTCGCGACCGCGCCACCGCGAAGGTGGCGGATTTCGCGCTCGGCTTCGTCAGTCACAGCCTTGGCGGCGCGGAACTGTGCGACAAGCGCGTCGAGTTCGACCGCCTTCGCCTGGATGATCGCCTTGTTTTCTTCAATTGTCGCCACGTCCAATGTCCTTTCTTTCAGATGCTGCGGCGGGCGCTGACAAACCCGTCAGCCTGGGCGTCGTAGTCGCAATCAGCCTGACCGATGCTGTTGTCCGGCCACGCGATGGGACTTTGATAGGGCGCTGGCGGCTGCCAGTCGGGCGCAGGCGCCGGCGTGCCGGTCGCGACCTGGGCGCGCTGGACAGGCACCGGGGCTGGCCTCGGTGTCACATCGACAATCGGATGAGCCGGATCGGCAGGCGTGACGACAGCGATGACCGGCCGCGCTGCGTCCTGCCTGTCGACCGCGCGCGTCAGGCGCTCGGCGAGGGAGACGAGGTGCGGGTCTTGCCGAGCAAGCTCAACCGCAGCACCGAGACGGGCGCGATGAATTCGGCCCTCAAGCTCAACGAGGCCATCGGGATCGAGTTCTACCGGCTTCGCCTTCGCGTGGATGAATGGAGCCGCAGATTTCGCAGCATCCAAACGAACATCCACGGGTAAGCTTTTGTCATTCGCAACGGCTGCCATATGCATCAGCGGCGACCAGTCAGGGAATCTCTCGGCAATCTCCTGAACTGCCTCAAGCGAACGCAGGTTGCGGCTGCCTTTCGGCCGCCCGGCACCTTCGCGCTTTCCGCCACTTTGCTTCGTCTGTGACACAGAAATTCTGCCTGCCAAGAAATCAATTCTTTATCAGGCGGACCTTATGACTGAGATAGTTGCGGCCACCACCACCCCTCAGGCGGAAGGGCTCAGACGCTTGGAGCTTCATCCTGCCGGCCATGGCGCGACATCTGACGTTGCGAGCCGGCATGAGACGAAGCTCGACGGCCGCGCCCTCACAATTTGACTCGCAGCGGAGATTGATCGCTGCTTCTCTCGCTGCCGCTAGGTCAAATATGGGGGGATCATGATTCGAAAATTGCTCGCGGCGTTCGTGGCAACGAGCGCCTTGTCCGCATGCTCGATGACATTGCCTGTGATCGGGCAATCTGCCGCTGGAGACGAGACGTTCTCGGGATCGGCAACTGGCTATCTTGACGGCGGCGGCACGCTGGAGATCGTCAGCAACAAAGGGATGAAGTGCTCGGGAACGTTCGTATATGTGACTAGGCGCAACGGCAGCGGAACATTCACATGCACGAACGGTCAGAGCGGGCCGTTTAACTTCGTATCGACTGGCACGAGAGGCACCGGGACAGGCACGATTGGGGGCCGAAGCTTCACATTTTCATTCGGATAGAGAATGGGGTTATGGGGTTTCGGGGGTTTTTTCTACTTACTACGCGGGAAAATCTATAAGCGTGTATATACCGCTCTGTATGGCTGAATTTTCGGGTAGAGCGCTTATAGAAAACCCCCGAAACCCCGTAACCCCGTCTCAATTATCTACCATGCGTCTTCCATGCGGACGGTCCAAAGCACACCGTGCTTACCATCGTCTCGTACCCGCTCGATCCAGCGCCCGCCGATGCGAGTGCCATGATGCCGGGCAAGATATCGTCCAAGAGCCTTCGTCGAGAACGTGCCGTTACGCCCGATGAAGCTCTCAAACGTCTCCCGCAAATCCGTCTCACACACAGCTTTCGCGGCAACCTGCCTCGCGGTGAACTCGCCTATCGGCAGAGCCGCGATGATATCGGCAAGTTCGGCTTTCTCGGGATCGTCGGCCCGCATCAGTTCGACGTTGCCTCGGCAATCGCCCATGCCGAGCCAAATCAGCGAGGACCGAACTGTATCGCTCCAATCCTCGAATGAGCCCATGGGCGCAGCGCGGTCGGGAGTGCCGGCAACGAGATAGGCCCGAACAATCGTCAGCGCCGCCGCGACGAGTTCCGGCCGCTTGCGCAAGGCCATCTCACAGGCGTCGAACTTGAAGCTCCGCTCGTCAGGGCGCTCGCACTGCGCATCGAGCCTGATGCGGATCACGCGACGATTGAGATCGCCATGGATCGAGAGATTGTTGCCCGTGGCGCAAATGAGCGCAGTCGACGGCACGCGAACGTTCTTGGATGCGCCGAGCACGCGAACCTGAACCTCGTCCTGGGTCAGCATCTGGCAAAGCTGATCGCTGCGCAGG
Organism: Beijerinckiaceae bacterium; assembly: GCA_965283735.1. Taxonomy (GTDB): domain Bacteria; phylum Pseudomonadota; class Alphaproteobacteria; order Rhizobiales; family Beijerinckiaceae; genus Allobosea. The sequence continues at coordinate 272,646 of CBDIPN010000001.1, forward strand.
ATGTGCGTGACGTTGTCGATGCTGATGATCTGATCGCCGGCAAGTGCAGCAGCGCCAATCCGCTTCTCAAGCTCAGCCTCATCGGGTGTTGGCGTGACGACGGCAGCGCGTCGCCCTGTCGCCATCACCGCCGCGACATCGATCGTCAGGCTCTTGCCAGTGCCGGCGGCGGGCGCTGTCACGACGAACATGGGCGCGGTGCGAAGGCATGGACGCATGACGCTCGTGATCAGCAACGAGATGGCCGCAGCACGGTCGCTATTGTCCACGAAGGGCAGAGCGTTGATCGGCTCAACGAGCACGTCGAGAGCCTTGATCGCGTCGTGTTTCGTTGGCTTTTCGGGAACCTGCCGCCAGAGACGGTCACCGACGAGAAGGAGACCTGTTTCCTCATCGTAGCCCGGCTCCGTGATCAGAGTGCCATCGCCGCGAAGCGTCGGGGCGCTGATCACGGCGCGAAGGCGCGGGACTTTCCAGTCATAGCCCTTGCGAGAGATGATCATGCGGGCGACTTCTGGTGGGCAATCGCACGGCACGAATTTTTCGGACTGCGAACTCCATTTCATAAATCGGGCGTGGCGGGTCATCGTCTCGACGAGCGCCGCTTCTGGCAACGTGGCGATCACAATCGCATTGTCAGGCCGCGACACGTTTTCAGATTGCTTCGCGACGGTCAGCGTCCCGCTCCGCGCTCGATAGCTGACAGCCCGCACGAGATCATCGCCGCGCGCATAGATGCCGAGCGCAGGATTGGACAGAACATCCATCGCACCATCGACCGCCTTGTGGATGAAGCCCTTCACCACATGGATGATCGGGCCGGACAGTGCGCCATCGTCTTGGGCGCTATCCGCCTTCCCGTGGGATGTAGACCTCTTTCCATCCGCGCCGCCTTCCTCCCGCGCCTGCCGTTTAATCGGCTTGCTCTGCGTCTCACCGGCTGGCGGCACCGCGTCGGCGGGCTCAGGATTGCCGGCAGGAGCGGACAGCCCGCCAGCGCCCATCTTTGCCCATGTGGCGGCGTCTTGCTCATACGCCTCCAGCGGCGGCGTCTCGCGCCAATCAGTCACGGCGGGCCTCAGCATGTGCCTGGAGCCACGCATCTCGCTCGGCAAGCTGGTCCACCAGCGCCACCGGAACGACGAACAGCATGTCGCTTCGCCCTTCCGTGCTCTTTGTGAAGCCGACCTCAGCATCTGGACCGGATGCGGAATCACGCCAGTGCCAGAAGCCAAGATTTTGAAAGAACGGCCTCAGATCAGGGCGAGCTGGAAGGACGCCGACAACCGGGGCAGTGAGCATCGCAGTGCGCACTAATTCGGAGCCGATACCCTCGCCGCGATGATCGGCGCGAACGCCGACCATGACCACGCGAAGGGGGATGCCTTCCACCATGCCGGAACAGACAATCACACCGGCAAGCTCGCCGTTTCGACGGCATGCGAAGATCGGAAACTCAATGCGACCCATTGCGAACTCGATGCCGCCATTGGGATCGGCATCAATCGTATCGAGGCCGCAATGCGTCCCCATGAAAGCGTAGTTCAACGCTCGCTTTCGCCTGACATCCGCTGGGATGTCCGGTCGAACTATTCGCATCACGAAATCGACAGCCTCCGCACGCTCATGCGGGTCTTTGACCTGGAAGATCATGGCGCGTCCTAGATGTCGTCGCCTGGCATCGGGTCGCCAATGGCCTTACCCGTCTCAGCGTCGTAGACCTCGCCGTCGTCGTCGCGGTTCGCGATCTCGCCGAACTTCACGTAGGCGGTAAAGCCGACTACATCCTCAATACGCTGCACGTAATCGCGGCAGCGGAACACAAAGCCGATATTCCGTGCCATCGTGTGGCCAGCCTCGGCCTTGGCTGCCTCGATTACAGGAGCCCTGATGCTGGCCGGGCGCAGGCCATTATCCTCGATCCTCCGGTCACCTATCGCACCCCATAGGTACGCACTGGCTTCGGCAAGGTCTTTGTATCGAGCGATCAACCGTGCGCGGTCATCCTCGCTCAGCGGGAACTCGCGATACGCGCGATCAGCCCGCTTCGCAACGGCCTCAGCGTCAGGATGGTCAAGTGGAATGCGGTAGTCTCCGCCCGACACGGAGCGCGGGAATTTCGGTTCGAAAGACATGATGTGCTCTCGTAATCTTGTCGAGAGCGAGCCGATGCTGTAAGAATTGCACCACCGCTGATGCTTTTACAGACCGTCCGCCCCGGTTTCGAAAGGAGCCGGGGCTTTCTCTTGCCCGGCATGGCGGATCATCAGGCGGCGACGCTGGTCGAACGCATCGGAACGCCCATTTTCGCGGCGATCCATGCGTCCAGATCGACGATTACATAGAGCGACTTATTGCCGAAGCGCCGATAGACCGGGCCGCCGCCAACGGAGGCCAGCTTCTGGAGCGTGTTGGGCGAGATCGTCAGCCCTTTGCCGGATACATAGGCGGCTGCCTCGCGGCGTGTCAGGTAATCTTTATAGCTCATTGCTGCATCCCTTACTGGAGGTGATGCATCGCTATAGATCGCAGATGGTTGCTGTCAGTTACACCCCTAGCGAATTATCTCTGAATACCTGCAATCCTGAAATACAGACCTTAGCCCCGAGCCTCAACAATGTTCACGACGTTGCTTGGCTCCTCCTCCTTGCCAGAGATCGCCGCGACGATTCCAGCAGCAGCGCGCTCAGCCAACGCCTGCCGCTTGTCGTGTGCCCAGTGTACATACTTCTGGGACGTGGCGATGTCGCGATGCCCGAGCGTGGTCATGATTTCCGCCGCCTGCGCGCCGTCCATCGCCATGTGCGACGCAAGCGAGTGCCGCAGCCCATGGAGCCCGATGCCGGCAGGCAGTTTAGCCGCCGTCCTCACGATGCTCCACGGCCGCGTCAGGTCCATCCGATCCCCGCCGCGCGCCGGCCGGAATACGAGATCATCGGGATCGCCGGCCGGCTGTCGGGCAATGATCGTCTGCGCGAGAGCCGGTAGGCCGATCACGCGCGCCTCTCCGGTTTTCCTGCCTGTCTTGTGCTCGTCGAGCGGTAGCGTGAGCCGGCCTGCTTTCAGATCGACGTGACGCCACCGAAGGCCGATGATCTCTCCCTTGCGAGCGCCTGTGAGTACGATCACGCGGATCGCGTCGGCGACTTCCGTACGCAAGAGCTTGTCGTCATCCCCCAACGCGCTCGGATCGGTCAGCTTGTCGAGAGCGCGCCACAGGCGTGTGTAGGCATCATGGTCATCAAGGATTGCCCCGCGCTTGCCGTCTTGGCCGATATTCGTGCTCGCAACCAGATCGGGGGATACGCCGGCAGGGAGAACGCCGGACATTTTCCCCCACGACAGAACGGCGCGCAGGAGCCGCACGGCCATGCGCGCCGTTCCTTCGCCGCCTTTCGCAAGGATACGACCACGCTTCTTACCGCTGGGCTTGTCTACGGCGGTTTTACCGGCGACGATCTTCGCGTGCGCCCGCTCGATATCGGCCGGCGTCAGGGCCTCAAGGATATGCTTCCCGAGGAGAGGGCGCAGATGCCGCTCGATCCGGCCAAGGTCGACATACTGCGTCGATGGCGCTTTGCTCAGATACCCCTTTTTGCCGCTGCTCTTAAGGTACGCGTCCAGCAGGTCACCCACGGTAAGAGCCTGCCGCGCGGCGCGCTTCTCGGCCAAGGGGGATCGGCCATCCATCACATCGCGACGCAGTCTGTCGGCGGCCTTGCGAGCCTCGTCCGGCGTCATGCTGCCGACCTTGCCGATGGTTATATTCGTCAGCCGGCCGTGCTTGTCCCGGTAGTTAAAGGCGTAGGAATGCGTGCCAGTCGGGCGTAGCGCGATCCCGAAACCCTTGATCTCGATATCCCACAACCACTCGCGCTTTTCCGGCGTGGCGAGCGCATCGACAACGCGCTTCGAAATCTTAGCGGGGAACTCATTGATCTTCGGCATCTCGGCCACCCTATGCTCCGGTTCAACACTGGTTCAACACGGAAGGGTAAGTGGCATGCCATCATCGCCCCGACGCGATAGAGGGAGAGTATGAGATTATCTTTGTTAAATCAACAGCATGGAGACGGAGAGTAAGGGTTGAAGCGGGAAGGGGTCGGAAGGGAAACGAGGCCACATCCGCACTCCGAAGGCAAAGGTCACACGTTCGAATCGTGTCGGGCGCGCCGCGGTTGTGGCGTAGGGTGTGGGACATACGGAGGCTAGTCCTGAGGTGTCTGATGACAGCGATCTCTCGGAGCCCCGGGCCGATCTCGGATTCTTGACCTCCAGCTATCGAGCGACTGCCGGTCTGCTAAAGGGCGCAATACAAGGGATCCCCGTGCTTCCCATAAGTGATCGATTATTCGTGTTGACGATCGAACTCTTGTGCAGAATGATCAACTCTTGAGCCGCCTATTCATTCGGATGCGTCGCATCCGCACATCATAAAAAGCGGCCGCTATGGGAGGGCTAAATTGCTGCGTGCCATAATGATTGCGTTCACCGGGGCCTGTATTTCGCTCGGTGGTGCCAGCGCTCAGGATGCCTGCTCCAATCGCGGGCAGCTCGACGATCTCTATTGTGATGCGAATGGCGATTTGGTCGCTGACACGCCGACCGACGCGACGAAGCTCAAGGACCCTTCCACGCTCGTCTTTGCCTATACGCCGATCGAGGATCCCGCGATCTATGCCAATCTGCTAAAGCCGTTCATCAATCACTTGAACAGCTGCATCGGCCGCCGGGTAATGTATTTCTCAGTCCAGTCAAACACGGCTCAGATCGAGGCCATGCGCTCCGGTCGCCTTCATATCGCCGGCTTCTCGACGGGACCTACGGCTTTCGCGGTCAATATGGCCGGCGCGGTGCCCTTCGCCGCAGGTGGCTCGGCAGCCGGGCCGCGCGGATACAAACTGGTCGCGCTGGTCAAAACGTCGAGCGACTATAAAGCGATGGCTGACCTGAAAGGCAAGAAGGTCGCACATACCTCCCCGTCGTCTAATTCGGGCAACCTCGCGCCGCGGGTGCTCTTCCCACCGCTCGGGCTGACACCAGATACGGATTACAAGCCCCTGATGTCGGGTGGCCATGACAAGTCGATCCTCGGCGTTGGCCATGGTGATTACGACATGGCTGCCGTCGCCGACGACGTGTTTGAGCGCATGGTCGCGCGCGGCACGATCAAGCGCGAGGATTTCCGCGTGATCTATACCAGCGAGGTTTTCCCCACCAACGGTTACGTCCATGCGCACGACCTGAAGCCGGAGCTGGCAGCCAAGGTGCGCGAATGCTTCTTCAGCTACAAGTTCTCGGCGGAAGAGCAGAAGGAATTCAACGGCGAGGATCGCTACGTTCCGATCACCTACAAGGAAAAGTGGGCAGTTGTGCGCGAAGTCGCCGACAAGTCCGGAACGCCGTTCAACAAGCGCAGCTACGAGGCCGAGTCCAAGCGCGAGACCGAGGCGCTGGAGCGCAAGAAAGCGCAGCCACCTAAGAACTGAGCCTCTGGCAGACCGATCAGTGGGCACGGGGAACCCTCCGTGCTCGCCCTGCGGCGTAGCATGGACAATGATGGACACAGAGATGTCTTTGAGCGGCGGCCCGCTTGCGATCCGCAACCTCGTCAAGGAATATCGGCCGGGACAGCCCGTGCTGAAGGGCGTCAGTCTCGTCTTCCCAGAAACCGGTGTTACTGCGATCATCGGGCCGTCCGGAACCGGCAAGTCGACATTGATTCGCTGTGTCAATCGTCTGGTCGATCCGACTTCGGGCGAAATCTGGTTCGAGGGCAGCGATCTCGCAGCGCTGTCCGGCTCCGGGTTGCGGCTGGCGCGGCGACGGATCGGCATGATCTTCCAGGAATATAACCTGGTCGAGCGCCTTTCCGTCATCGAGAATATTCTGAGCGGGCGGTTGGGCTATCTGCCGTTCTGGCGGGTCTGGCTTAGAAAATTCCCGTCCGAGGATATCGACCGGGCCTTCATGCTGCTCGATGCTGTCGGGCTTGGGGGTGATTTCGCAACGCGGCGCGCCGATCAACTCTCCGGCGGCCAGCGCCAACGAGTCGGAATCGCGCGGGCGCTGATGCAGCAGCCGCGCCTTCTCTTGGCCGACGAACCGACCTCGTCGCTCGATCCGCGGACCTCGATCGAAGTCATGGATCTCCTCGGCGAGCTCTCTCAGCGCCAGCACATCCCGGTCGTTATCAATATCCACAATGTCGAGCTGGCGCGGCGCTGCGCCAGCCGGATCATCGGCATGTCGCAGGGCGCGATCGTCTTCGACGGCAGGCCGGAGGCTCTCGACGACAGTCATCTCACGGCGATCTATGGCGGTGAAGGCTGGCTGCAATGATCGGCGCTTCGCAAGCCCGGCGCCCCGATCCGTTTCCGAAGGACTGGCGCCTGCGCGGGCTCAAGTTCCTGGTGCTGGCCTATGCGCTCTATGCGGCGTCGACGCTTGACCTGACATGGTCCCGCTTCGTCTCGGGGCTCGGCAATGGAGCGACCTTCCTGTCGCGGATGTTCCCGCCGCAGACGGCGCCCGACAAGCTCATGCTGCTCTGGGACGGCGTGCTGGAAAGCATGCAGATCGCCGTTCTCTCGACTTTTTTCGGCGTGCTCCTCGCGCTTCCGCTCGGCATTCTCGCCGCGCGCAACCTGATGCTGGCGCCGGTGAGCTGGGCGGCACGGGGTTTCATCGCGCTCTGCCGCTCGCTGCATCCGGTCGTCGTCGCGATCCTCTTCGTCAAAGCGGTGGGGTTCGGGGCGCTGGCTGGGGCGCTGGCATTGATCGTCGCCTCGCTTGGCTTCATCTCGAAGCTGTTCGGGGAGGCGGTCGAGGAAATCGACATGAAGCCGGTCGAGGCGGCGCGGGCCGCCGGTGGCTCATTCATGGGGGTGATGCTGATGGCTGTGCTGCCGCAGGTCGGGGCCCGCTTCATCGGCTTCTGCTCCTATCAGTTCGATTCCAATCTGCGGAATTCGACCATGGTCGGTATCGTCGGCGGGGGGGGCATAGGCGCCCCGCTGTTCACCGCCTATCAGCGCTTCGACTATGATTTCGTGCTGACCATCCTCGTCACCGTCATCGGGCTCGTGCTGGCAACTGAGGTGCTGACTGGGCGGCTGCGCAGGCTCTTCCAATGACGGAAGGGACGACCAGTTCTGTCCGCGCTACATCGGCGCCGCGCTGGGTGCGCTTCACGCCCTCGCAGCGCCTCGGCCGGTTCGGGGCCTATCTCGTTGTGGCGGCGGCCGTATCCTGGTCGCTGAAGACGATCGAGATCATACCGGAATTTCTCTATGACGCTCCCGAGCAGACCTTGGACTTGTTCCGGCGGATGTGGCCCTTCGACTGGAGCTACTATCCCAAGGCCATTCATGCGGCCCTGATTGAGACCTTCCACATCGCGACGCTTGGCACGCTGCTATCGCTGGCCTTCGCCGTGCCGGTTGCCGTGCTCGGAGCTCGGAATGTGACGCGCAGCCCGTTTCTCAATGGACTGGCGCGCTTCGTCTTCGTCACCTCTCGTTCGGTGAACTCCTTGATCTGGGCCTTGCTGTTCGTCGCCGTCTTCGGGCCGGGCGCCCTGGCGGGCACGCTCGCCATTGCCTTTCGCTCCGTCGGTTTCGTTGGGAAGCTGCTCTCAGAGGCTCTGGAGGAGGCGCGACCTGGGCCGATCGAGGCGTTGATCGCGCTCGGCGCACCCTGGCCTCACCTGTTACTGAAAGGATATTGGCCTCAGGTCGAGCCGGGCTTCTGGTCGGTTGCTCTGCTGCGTTGGGATATTAATCTGCGCGAGTCCTCGGTGTTGGGACTTGTCGGCGCGGGCGGGATTGGTGTCGCGCTCGATGCTGCGCTGTCCAATCTATACTGGGATCAGGCCGGGCTTATCCTGGCGATCATTCTGGCCATTGTCCTTGCAGTCGAAGCAGTCACGACCTTGATCCGGAAACGGATTATCTGAAGCCTGACAGACGGATCGAAGCAGCGCCGCGAACTTGGCCTGGGAGTATGCCGAACCGACGACGTTTCGATCGCGCTCAGTGATGTCCCCGCCGCTTCGGCAATGCGGGATTTTGGATGAGGCGCGGTTCTCCGTAGGCAAAGGTCACACGTTCGAATTGTGTCGGGCGTGGTGCGGCTGTGGCGGATGCGGCGGGGCCGTTAAGGAGATAGACGATCGTCGCGCCGAGCTGCGGCTTCATCACGGCATGCACGTTTAAGTTCGCGGATCGTTGATATGTGAGGGTTCTGCCAATCCGTCAGATTGATCGTCGGCTGAAGTTTGAAAATCAGCGCTTTTTCGATCGCGCGAGCTGGCGCGGCAACCGGCGCGCGGGCGATTAGGAGGTGTTCTCTCATCCAGGCGGTTAGGCGAGGCTCACCATCCCCAAAGTTGAAATGATCGACATCGCGCTGCGTGAGTGCGCGCCCTCGGGGAAACGCAATCAGTCCCAGATGCCATTTGAGAAGGGCACCGAGGGTCCGCCTGGGTGCCGACTGTGAACTGCTCCGGTAGAGTAGATGGTCGCGTTGGGTGTGGCCGTCCGCTTTCCCAATGTAGATCAGTCGGCGATCGGCAATCGGCAGCGGCTCGATGACCGCTCCGCTCCTAAGGAGCATCGCATAGACATACGGGCCGATTATCTCGCCGGATATGCCGCCAGCCAGCAGAACACTTTCTGCATCTGATACGGCCTGCCGCTGGCTAAACTCGGCTAGTTCTGTCACGCGACCGCACTCTCGTTTACCTCCTGGATCCGCGAGAACAACTTGCCGATCCGTGGCTCGTCGAAGACTTGTTCCGGTCCCGTCGGCGCGATGTCCGTAAAGGGCGGCTCATACAGTAGGCCGGGATCCATCGAGCCCTGATGCGTCAGATGCTCTATGACGAGACCGACGAACTCGATCTGTGCGGCCGTCGCCGTGCCGGGCGCGACGAACTCGGAGAAGGCGTCATTGACGGCTTGGCGATCCAAGCCGACCAACGAGCGCACGAAGCGGCCGAAGCCGTGGCCGACCTCCCTGGCCCGCTCGATCGTCGCCGCGTCGCCGATGCCAGCGTCGACTAGCATCTTCTCCAGCTCCGCGAGGTCGGTCGCCGTGAGCGCTCTGGCATGCCGGAGCTTGTGCAGCACGATGTGGTCCTCGTGCTGCTTGAGGAAATGGCGCGCCTTCGACTTGAAGCGGGCGAAGTCGACCTCGCCGACCTGCGGCAACTCGTGCTCGATACCTTCGCCGATCTCGTCCGCGAAATCGGAGTAAACCACAGCCTTCCGCCCCTTTTCGATATGCTGGACGAGGCCGCGCAGTCGCAGGCGGACGAGCTCTAGCAGCGGGACAGTGACACCTTCCCACCATGGATCGCTCTGGATCTCCTCGATCAGCACCGCTTGCTGCCCGATGGCCGGGATCCCAGTCTGGGCTTCGAGAGCGGCCGCGATCTCGATAAGCTGCTCTTTCAGCGCGGTGAAGCGCTGCGAGCTGCGCAGCAGGGCGAGCTCAAGCTGGAACATCAGCAGGTCAAAACGCTTGGCCTCCTCGGTGCCGAGGTGCTGCGCTGAGGGCAGAGGTGCGACGACATCCAGGAGCTCCGCCCGCTCCTCGTCGCCGAGATGGCTCCAGGCCTGGTCCGCGCTCCACTTTTCGACGACACGCCGGTTCTGCCGCACGATGAAGTTGTTGGGGTTCAGGCCGCCGACCATCTGCCTCAGCGTCTTCAGCGCATCCGCCCTGATCTCAGCCTCGCTCGGGGCGGCATCGCCGGTGTCATAGGGCGATTGCTCCCCGGCGCCGAAACCCTCGACGGGTCGTTCAGCGCGGTCCAGCGCACGGACAAGGTCCAGCCGTGCCGCGAAGAGCCGTTCGGAGAGCGACTTTGCCGCACCCGGCTCCTTCAGCTCCGGGCTGGCGCCGAAGAACTCGAGGTTCTGGCAGTAGTCGAAGACGCGGAAGAACTCCTTGTCCTGGCCGGGAGCGAACAGGTTGGGGCAGAGCCGAGTGCCGCGCCCCATCATCTGCCAGAACTTGGTCTTGGAGCGCACCTGCTTGAAGAAGACGAGGTTCACCACCTCCGGCACGTCGATGCCGGTGTCGAGCATATCCACCGAGATCGCGATATGTGGCGCGCCGTTCTTCTTCGAGAAGTCGTCGATCAGCGACTGAGCATATTTTGTCTTGAAGGTGATGACGCGGGCGAACTGGCCGGCCAGGCTCGGATAGGCTGCGTTGAACCGCTCTTCGATGAACTCGGCATGGGCCTGGTTCTTCGCGAAGACGATCGTCTTGCCGAGCCTGTCACCACCTTCGATCTTGATGCCGTTGGTCATGAGATGGGCGATGACGTGGTCGACCGTGTCCTCGTTGAACAGGCGCTGGTTCACCTCGGCCGCATCGACCGTATCCGGGATTTCCTCCTCGCCCCATTCGAGGCTGTCCCACTGGTCCTTCTCCTCCTCGGAGAGGTCCTCGTAGCGCAGCCCGGAGCGCATGATCCTGAGCGGCACCGAGATCGCCTTGGGCGGCACGAGATGGCCGTCTGCCACCGCCTGGTCCAGCGAATAGGCATCGGTCGGCACGCCGTCCTCAAGATCGAACAGCGAATAGGTGTTGCGGTCGATCTCCTCCTTCGGCGTCGCGGTGAGACCGACGAGAAGACTGTCGAAATAGTCGAAAATCGCGCGGAAGCGCTGGTAGACTGAGCGATGCGCCTCGTCGATGACGATGAGGTCGAAATGGCCGGGCCCGAACTTCACCTTCCCGTCCTGGCGCCCGTCGATCAGGTTCATCATCGTCGGATAGGTGGACAGGAACACGCGCCCCTCGGCCGTGCGCTCGGTGACGAGGTTGACCGGCGAGCAGTCTGGCAGGTGCGCCTTAAAGGCGTTCGTCGCCTGGTTCACTAGCGCGATGCGATCGGCCAGGAACAGCACGCGCTTCACCCAGCCGGCGCGCATCAGCAAGTCGACCAGCGCGATCACGGTGCGCGTCTTGCCCGAGCCGGTCGCCATCACCAGCAGCGCCTTGCGCTCGCCCTGCTGTTCGAAGGAGCGCGCGATCGCGCGAATGGCGCGGTGCTGATAGGGCCGCTCGACGATGCTCTTGTTGATCGTGACCGGGCCTATCGGCTTGCGGCTCGTGCGGCGCTGGATCAGCCACTCCAGCTCGTCGCGCTTGTAGAAGCCGCCGATCTCGCGCGGCGGAGAGCGGGTGTCGTCCCAGATCCAGTGCTCGTAGCCGTTGGAGTAGAAGATCACCGGGCGCTGGCCGAAGCGGGCTTCTAGCGCATCGGCATAGAGCTTGGCCTGCTGCTGACCACGGCGGGCGTCGTGGCGGGTGCGCTTGGCCTCGACCAGGCCGAGCGGCTTGCCGTCCGCGCCCCAGAGCACATAGTCGACGAAGCCGACGCCCTCGGCATTCGGCATGCCCTCGACCCGGAACTCGATATCTTCCGGCCGGTCCAGCGCCCAGCCGGCCTCGCGCAGCAGCAGGTCGATGAAGCGGTCGCGGGTTTCGGCCTCGCTATAGTCGTGGTTGTCCGGCTTCGCCTCGGCGGCCTTGCGCGCGGCCGCGACCTCGGCGCGCAGCCGCTGCAGATCCTCGTCGAGATGGGCCTTGTCGGCGACCAGCTTGGTCAGCTCGCCGGTCTTCGCATCAAGCTCGGCCTGCTGCGCCTTGAGCTTTGCGAAGCTGCGCCTGAGGATGTCGTCGCGTCGGGTGAGATGCGATTGCTCAAAGGCGAGCCCGTCGGCGGGTTTGCGCTGCCGGGCATAGGTGCGCGCGAACCAGAAGCAGATATGGAAGAGCTCGCGGATCGCACCGGCGGCCTCGGCGGGCTGGATGACCGCGCGCTCCTCATGGACAGCGCGATTGCGCAGGCGGTTGAGGTATTTCGCCTTCTCGAACACGGCCGTGCCGGCCGCGACCTTGAAGCTCGGCTCGTGCAGCAGCGCTGCGATGTTGTCCTGATAGGGCAGCTTCAGCCCTGAATCGTTCTTGAACGCCCATTTCACCGCGATCTCGACGGTGCGCCCGGCATAGAACAGCGCTGCTCGCGGGTCGGACACCGCATGTCGCTCCGCCGCCTGCGCCGACTCGTGAACTCCTGGGAACTCGGCGGCGAGGAAGGCGAAGTTGGACATGCGGTCGGTGTCCTAGCGAGGCTAGAGCTGGCCGGTGAAGGCGCGGTGCTGAAGGGAGGAGAAAAGCGCTGCATCCTCTGATGATGTCTGGGTGCCGAGGGTCCGAAGTCCTTCAAGCGCCTTCATGCGTCTTCCGAACTCCGCCACCATGGCGGCTGGAGGCACCGCTATTGCTAGGTTCCGCAAGATCTCCAGATTGATGTTTTTCTGAGCAACGGCTGGCGCCGTCTTCTCAAGAGTTGATCGCAAGAATGATAACCATACTCTCACATACTCGGCCATACCCTCCTGTTCGCTCGAGAACCCAACGACGCTGTCTGGAAAGCAAGCCGGAAAAGTGAGAATGCCGGTTTGAGCGATATTGGCAGCGATGGTTATGCACAACGTTCCGATCGGCCATTTTTTACTTTGTCTTAGCCCGAGATCTGAATACGTCTGCGACCACCTTCTTATATAGCCGCCGCTGTTTGAGACATCACCCGTTTGGATTAGTGGATGCTCGCCACCCAGCAGCGACGGGTCGTTGCGGGGACTGATCCGCCCCCGCCGAGAGGTCCATGGGGATTGTTAGTGGACGGTTGGCCTCGGCGCCAGCGCGGGCGGCGTAGCCGGTCTGGATTGCGCAGCCGCCCGCGCGGTCATTGCGGGGACGAAGACCTCCGGGGCGGGGGGCTTGTAGCCGAGCGAGCCATGTGGGCGCAGCGTGTTGAAGTGTCGCCGCCAGCTTTCGACGACGATCTTCGCCTCCGCGAGCGAATAGAAGATCTCGCCGTCGAGAAGTTCGTCGCGCAACCGGGCATTGAACGACTCGATGAAGCCGTTCTCCCAGGGGCTTCCGGGCGCGATATAGGCGGTCTTGGCGCCGACCGCACCGATCCAGTCCTGCACGGCCTTGGCGACGAATTCGGGCCCGTTATCTGACCGAACATGCTCCGGCACGCCGCGCAGGATGAACAGATCCGAGAGCACGTCGATGACGTCGATCGCCTTCAGCCTGCGATCGATGCGGATTGCCAGGCATTCATGCGTGAACTCGTCGATGATGTTCAGCATCCGGTATTTTCTCCCATCATGGGTGCGGTCCTCGACAAAGTCGTAGGACCACACGTGATTGGGCCGCTCGGCGCGAAGGCGGATGCAGGATCCGTCCGCGAGCCAGAGACGGCTGCGTTTGGGTTGTCGGGCTGGAACTTTCAGCCCCTCGCGTCGCCAGATGCGCTCAACCCGCTTGTCGTTGACCACCCAGCCTGCCGTCGAGCGCAGCAGCGCGGCGATCTTGCGATAACCGTAGCGGCCATAGCGGCGGACCAGTTCGACGATGTCGGCCGTAAGCCTCTCCTCGTCGTCGCGTCCGCGCGGGATCCGGCGCTGGGTCGAGCGATGTTGTCCGAGCACACGGCATATCCGCCGCTCCGACACCTTCAGGACGAGCCGAACATGCTCGATGCAGGCACGGCGACGCGCGGGGCTTACCAGTTTCCCGAAGCCGCCTCCTTCAGGATCAGCTTGTCGAGCGTCAGGTCCGCGACGGCGCGACGAAGCCGGGCGTTCTCGGCCTCGAGCTCCTTCATCCGCTTCACCTGATCCGTCTTCAGGCCGCCAAACTCTCGGCGCCAGCGGTAATAACTAACCTCCGTCACGCCGATCGAGCGGATCGCATCGGCAACGGATTGACCCTGCGAGACCAGCACATCGACCTGGCGCAGCTTCGCGACAATCTCTTCGGGCTTGTGACGCTTCTTCGGCATTGCGGTCCTCCTGTCTGCCAAAAGACATAGTTCAGGGTGGACCAATTCAACGGGGGTGGATCAGGTTGCCTTGAATGCTGAAAATTCGAAATCCGGGGTTTCAGGGCAACCAAAAGGAAACTTAGGGTAAACTTAAAGGTCAAATACGGTATCAGGATACCAATTTTCGATCCTCCCAGTTGCCTTCGAAGCGTCCAGGCAATCGCTATTTCGTCCCAAAATCGGCGATTTGGTTGCCCTCAAGTTTACCTTTGGTTGCCCTGAGCCTCAAACGGAGGGGGCGTCAACCGACTCAAAATGTAGCAAAATTGCAACGCTCAGCAACGCCGCCGGCAAATTGCGCGCAAGCCAAGAACTTCTCGCTATAGCGCAAATATGCCTGAGGAATACCGCGTCCTGCCGATCAGGTTGTATCTTTGCAACTAACAGGAGTTCGATTTTGTCATCGATCGTGAAAAATCAAAGAGATTTGCTTCAAGCGCGAATGAAGGAAATCATCATTTCCGCAGAAATAATATCTCCGGAAACATTCGCCTTGGAAAGGGAGCTTCATGGCAAGAAGTGGTTTGATTATTGCTTCATGAGTCCCTGTCAGGCGACGAAGCTATTCGCTGAAGCGTATGTTCATGCATATCGAGCTGCATGGCGGCAACACTTCGATCGCGACGAGGCAGCGAAGCGCAAAGGCTTGCTTCGGATGCCCTCCTTTTCTCGACCGGCGCTCGATGCAAAAGAACGGCAGGTCTGGACGAGTCTTTGGTGTGCTAGGCTTTTTGCTGACGACCTTGGCGTTCCCTACGACTTGTTCTGCCGCGTAGCCTTCAAATTCTGGCTAGATCACGGACCGACGAGATTGCCTCAGCCTAACCAGCTCTACTCTGGCAAATGGGCGGTTGGCATTCGCGACGCGGTTCTCGCTGAGTGGAGGGAGACCTGCACTCATAACACCCGTTGGACCTCTCTCGGGCAATACAACATCGATGCGAATTGCTCGACCTTGGCAGGGGCGCGCCATGCCGAGTGGTGTGTCGGGGTCTTAAAGCAGAAACACGCTCGACCGTTTCAAATCGCAGATATCGTATATGGCTGCCGCTTTATCCCCAACGCGATGGCCGATGCTGCGTTCGGGGCAGACCGTATGGAAGCTGTAAATGCTGAGCCGGTTATGGCCAGCGCAGCCGACGTTTCGGCCTTGCGCCAGTATGATTTCGCGCCGTCATGCGCGACTGTTCCACACGCTTTTGATAGCCGATCGGAGCAATGTCAGGCTTGCCACTTCTCCGAGAATTGCTCCAAAGCGCAGCCATGGGTTCTGCGGAAGATCATTGAACGTCACGGGTCCATTGATCCAGTGAACGCTCGGAAGAAATCTCAAACCCGGGATAGAGTGGCTAAACATAGGGCACGAACGAAAGCGAGAGGATCGACGGAAATATCCGTGCCTCCTACTCATGGGGCGTCTAGCAGCTCGACCGCGGCTTGAGTAACTGATCTTTCTGGAAGTAATTCTTGTAACGCCTTCCAAGTAAATCCATGTAACGCTCTCCTAATATTTATATATATTATAAATATCCTTCTTTTTGGAGAGCGTTACATTATTGGCACCGGCTCGCTGCGCTCGCCCTGCGCGGCCTGCGGCCTTGCTCGCGCGTGCCGCGCGAACACTCTCCGGTCATCACAGCCGGGATGCCCTGGCCTGGTAATCCGTCCCGGTCGTCCGGCTGGAAGCTCGGCTTCGCCTCGCTACCAGCACGCTGCGGTCGAGAACGATCCTGCCGGCTGGAGGTGGAGAAGCTCCCCTCGGCTTCTCCGGACAGGAATGCACCTCGGTGTGGATCTCCACGCATGAGGCAAGGATAAGGAGGGACTGCCGGAAAAATCCCGGGATCCTGTTCTGGCTTACGCGGTCAACCCTAGGACTTCGTCTTTCCGCTACCCCAGTCGGCTAACGAGATCGGTCGCCCGGAGATGCGCGTATCGAGCGAGCATGCGCAATTCTTTGTGCCCGCTGATCGTCGACACTTCGACGACGTTGAGCCCCTTCTCGAACAGGCGCGAGACGGCTTCGTGGCGCAGGTCGTGGAAGTGCAGTCCGCTGACTCCCGCGCGACCGCACAGATGGCCCCAGGCTTGGACGACCGCGCTCTCGGAGGTGGGTAGCGCTCGACCTGCCGACGGGACTCCTCGCCCCTCCCAGAGTCGTTGCAGCACGTCTCTGGCACGGGAGGACAGGGGCACGTCACGAGGGTCGCCATTTTTGGTCAGCGGCAGGTGCGCGATGCGTGCGTCCAGGTCGATATGCGCCCAGTCGAGAGATAGCAGCTCCCCGCGTCGCATCCCGGTCTCGATAGCGAGCTCGATTAGATCGCGCATGTAGATATTCCTACCGGTATCAGCGGCGTCGAGTAGACGTTGCTCCTCGTCGTCTCGCAGGCGGCGATTGCGCCCGCGAGGCGGGCTTGGGCGACGCACGAGTTTGGCGGGATTTCGGGGCAGATACACGTCCCAGTCACGCATCGCGGTGTCGATCGCGTGCGAAATCGTGTTCAGCTCGCGGATCACGGTCGACGGCGAAACGGTCTTGAGGCGGCTGTCACGATAGGTCGCAAGATCGGAAGTCGACAGCAGCGCGAGCGTCCGGTGACAAAGCGGACGACGCAGCAGCGCTTTGATGCGCGAGATCTCTGTATGGGCGCTGCGCTTCCTGGGCGAGATCTCGATCATATAGCGCTCTAAGATCGACCGGAGCGTCGTCAATTCAGCGACGCGCGTATCCGGCAGCATGCCGCAGCGATCGAGCTCGCTTTCCAGTGACCGCGCCCACTTCTCGGCATCGGCTTTCTGATCGAAGCTCTTGGCACGAGGCGCCATGCCGCGCCGTCGCACCTGTGCCTGCCATCTGCCTCGGAGTTTCCGGATCGTCGCCATTGCGGATCAGCCCTGTTCGTCCAATGACTACAGGACGCCGGCGCGCCGGAGCCAAGGAGGTTTCCGCGGCTGGTCCGAAGAATTCCGAGCTGGGTGTGGCGCTGATGTGCCGATCTCCGCTCAGGCGGCTCGACCGGGCAGCAGGGCACCTGGTTGATCAAGGAGTTCCGAAGATCCCAATCCTCGGCTGGATCCGCCTTCGGTAGGCAATGCTCTCACGAGTTCTATCCGTGGATGGAGCATCGCGCTAAGGCGAGTTGGCCTCGGCAATTATTGACGAGCAGGACGTCTCACTGTTCCGGATTCATCGGATTAGATCGTCGAGGTCGATGGTTTTCCATGGCAAGGGCAACTGGCTTTGCTCACAATACCGAGCACTGTAGGAAAAACCCGTCGCGTTGGTCATTCGATAGCGGGTTTGCCCCAGGATTTCATATAGAACAGTCTTCTCGCCGCCCTCCGAACAATTTTCACGGACCCGGTAGCGCGACTCGCTGAGACGTTCAATCGACCGGAACTGACACAATTCCCGCCCAGCCCCCATGCCGTCGCGCCGCAAAAGGCTAAGTGTGCCATTCGATGCTTGGCTGCACGGAGTGCCTTCCGCCACGTAGTAGCCGCGCGTAAGAGGCAGGCCAGGGGCTGCGACGCGCTGTGATCCCGAGCTTGCGGCGCTTGGCGCACCCGTTGCCGATCCTCGAGCTGCGCACTTCTGAAAGCGCTTCGGGTCAAAGTCGAACCCGCGCATTGAAACAAATGTTAACACGGAGCCTGAGACCTCGACGGTGAACGTCATCCGGCTCTGTCTGCCCTCGCCGCTACAATTCGCTTCGATCTCGAATCTGGCAGCCGCGCGCTGTCGCACATTCCGGACCCGACAGGTGGTCTCGAAGGTCGACAGGTCGAGCGTCGATCGGTCCAGGACAATCTCCGTTTCGCCTTCTCCGCACCGCGGCGCTCCCCAACGGCCGACCCAGGGGTCAGCCTGGGCCTGGGTCTCGAAGGGCATAGACAGCGCAAAAGCCGCGAGGGCGAGTTCAGGGATCGTTGGCCCGATGCGATGCATGACGATCCTCCGACAGGGTGAGACGGCTCGGCAGATGATCCGACAATTTAGAACTTGATGCCCGGTGCCCGGCCGGACGACCCGGTCCCTGCGCTTCGTCCGGCATCCTGAAGCGCCTTTCGGCTTTTTGCGAATGCCTCGGCATAGGGTTCGACGTCGCTCAGGATGGATTCCACCCAGTCCAAGCTCTTCGTGGGAAATCCCGCGCGCAATCCGCGCGAGGCGCTGAACTCGACGTTGACGCTGAGCGCCTCGCCGCATGTGCCCAGCACCTTCCGACGGTCGAGCGGGTCCAGCATCCCGATCGGAAACCGAACATCGGGAACGACCTGACCATCCGGCAGAATGACAGGCGGGCTTGCCTCATCATTCAGCCAGTTCGTCGACAGTGCAATCTGCTGCCCCCCGTAGGAATAGGCGTGCGATCCGCAGCGAGAGCCGTTTTCGGTCCAGAGGTTGAAGTTCTCGTAGACCTGCCCGGAAGAGGCCGGCCCGTATTTCTGACGCAGTGCCTGCAAGACTTCTTGCACGGGAATCTGGCCGGCTTCGGAATAGATTCGACGCCACACGGCGAGAACCCGCTCCGGAGCGGCGGGCGGCTCGTCGATCAAGGCAATGATCTCGCGTCCGTCTACCGAGATGAAGAGTTTGCCTGATGTCGCCGGGGTGATTAGCGGATTGTCAGAGCGTGCTCTTGTGCCCTTGAGCACTCGGCCCACCTCCATATGGTTGCGGATCAGCTTCTCGGCCTCTGCGAAACTCTGGCCCAGTCGAATCCCGATGATGTCGTAGCGCCCAGGGGACACTTTAGGCGGCACAGGTTTGACAGCCTGCGGCTGGATGGGCTCCAGCGACAAGGGAAGCCGCACCTGCTTCGTGGTCGGATCGACCATGTCGGCCTTGATCAGCGTCAGGCTGAGCACCGGAACAGGGAGCTTTACCGGCGGCTTCTGAAGAAAGAAGCCCGCGGCCGCACGGTCCGACTCCGGTAGCCGATCCGCGATGCGCGCGCCCGTGACCTCGACGATGAAGTCGAGGTTCGCGGGGCGCCCGTCTGACGCTGGCAGCCGTGTCACCACTTGCTGCGAGATCTCAAACAGGGTGTTGAGCGTCAAGCCACCAGGATGGACGTGCGAGAGCGACACCGATTTTGCGCAGTAGGCATCGTTCGATGTGCATTGCACCCTGGGGCCGAAGCTTTGCCATCCCTGTGTGCCCAGAATTGGTGTCAGCCGATCCTGCATAATGACAGCGGCTTCCAGGCGGTCGCACTGGGCTGGCTCCCTATTCGCATCCTTCCGACAACCCATCACCTCCGATCGAAGCCCTTCTTCCGACCTGGGTTCGGATAGAGCGCTGCTGAAGCGAACCAGCGTCTCCCCCGTCCGCCCGAACTGGGTCTGGAACTTCGCCGGGAGCTGGTCGGCGCGCGCACGCGTCCAGGCCTTGAAGCCTTCGAGCAGCCGGGAAGTATCCTCGGTGTTCGGTTCCAGGCTGATATTTCTGAAATGACGCCCCCAGCGGACGGTCTGGCCCGGCATCGGCCGCTTCTCCAGCGCGAAGCGGGCAAGGAGCATCCGGGTCCAGTCGGCATCGCTCAACGAATCCGGCAGATGCTTGACGAGCAGCAGATCGAGCGTTTCCGCATCGAGCGGCAGCACAGCTTCAGTCGGCCGCTCGACCGTGCGGTCGCCCGTGCCATATGATGGCACTGCCTGCTGGTCGAAGGAGGCCTTGCCGACCTCCATGCCACCCACATGAACCGATGCTGAGAGCCCTTTCACCGGCAGCACGACGAGGTTCAGACGGTCCGCCATGAGCCGCCTCGGCTCGCCATGGCTCAGGCTGAACCGGACCTCCAGCCGCGTGTCGCCTTGGGCCGCTCGAACCCGATTGACAGCGCCTTGCAGCGCCTGAGCATCGACCTTGATGCGGAAATCCTCGGCCGGCCGTTCGAACAGCAGCGCCCGGAATTCGTCGGGCTGCTCCCGCCCGATGAGGATAAGTCGGTTTGCAGTCCCGCCGACGGAGCGGCCGACGAGTTCTTCCAGGCCCCTGATCTGCGCTCCGGTATAGGAGACGACGCTGCTCCTCTCATCCAACCCGTGAAAGTCGGAGAGCTGGATATCGGGCAGGACAGCTGGGATTCCGGCCGTGGCGGTCGCCCCCGTATTGGCGACCGCACCGTCGGCCATGAGATGACCGCGAGACCGCAGCACCAGCCGGTTCGGCAAGGACTTGGCCCGCTCGCGCGTCCAGGCCTCGTAGGCTTCCTTGCGGACGGTCGATTGCGATGCCGAGCGCGGATGAAACGGCCCCCACGGATCAATCGCCTTCCAATTCGCCCCGGCGTTGGTGGCGTAGATCCTCTGTTCGAACTGTAGCCTCGCCCGCGCCTCCGAGGCCCAGTCGAGGCGTGCGCCGGGTTCGAGACCGGCCTTGAGTTGGGCCAATAGGATCGTCTCCGCCGTGATATCGGCGCTGTCCATCCGAGCGATGGTGGATTGCCCGTCCGAGACGGAGGCCGGCGCCTGCTCGGTCGGGAATTGATGCAGAGCAGTGCGAAGCGCCTCGTCGGAATAGGCGATAAGCCGCTCAAGCCGATAGGACAGGTCACGCGCCTCCGCGCCGACACGCGTCACGGTGACGGTGGCCGCGATCTGAACGCGGCGGCGGTTCCCCAGATGCCTCAGGACCTGCTCGGCCGCAGCTTCCGCCATGGGTGCGAAGGTGGGAATGGGAAACTGAGCCGGCGCGCCGTCAAGTTCCAGGCGCAGACCGGCAATTGGGAATCCCCCTCGGGCCCGGTCAAAGCGTCCTATATCAAAGTCATCGACGATCACGACCTGCATCGGCAGCCTGGGCGCGGCTTGGAGCAGCACCGGTGCATCGTGTTCGATGAAAGCTCGATGGGCCCTGTCCTGCTCGAACTCGTTGTTGCCGGCCCAGTTGTATCGGCTGAGGAGCTCGGCCCGGCGCGGCCCGCTCAGAAAGGCCTGGGCGAAGCCGAAGGCCATGCGGGAGTCGTCCAGCAGGGCCCGATTTTCGTTGAAACGCACCAGCGTCAGCAGATAGGCGATACCGCGTCGCGTGCTTGGCGCGTATTTGTCGGTTGCAGGAAGCCCCTGGTGCAGCCGCAACTCCGGCAGCAGGGTGGCGACCGATGCAGGCACCGGTGGAACCGCCGATGACGCGGCAGGGGGCGAACCTGACGCGCGCCGGAGTTCCGCCAACCGGACCTCGTAGACCTGTCTCAGGCACGCGACATTGCCGCGGCATTCGACCCGCTCTGCAAGAAAACGTCGTTGCACATCGCGGTTGGCGCGGTCGGTGGAGATCGGCAAGTAGAATTGCGCAACGTCTCGATCCAGGCGGCGCAGTTCGGGCGAGGCGCATATGGCTCGCTCGTCGGGCCGACCGGCCCTGGAGCAGTCGAAACTAGGGCGGTCGCCAGCGGCGTCGGCAAGCGGTGCCGAAGTCGCTTCAGCTGCGAGGTTCCGCCCAGGCGCATTGTCGGTCGCGGCGACCGCTGCTTGCAGTTCCTTGATCAACCCAGCATCGAGGCGTCCAGTGGCAGGCATGCCCCGAGCGCGCTGGAAGGCAACGATCGCTTCAAGCGTCCTGGGTCCCATCTCGCCGTCGGCCTCACCGACCGCGTAGCCCAGGCGCGCCAGCATTGATTGGGCTGCAAAGACCGCACCGGCATTGCTTTCTGCCGCCCCGTTACTGCGATACTGCGCCAATACGATCGGAGCGCTGGCCGGTGGGGTGCGCTGCTGTAAGAGTGGCCTGTCCTCAGCTTGCGCGACCTGACCTGTAGAGTGGTTAAGGGCAGCGATGATTGTCAGTAAACAGGCAAGAAAAGCAGGCGTAGACCGAGGCATGATAGACCTCCAGGGCTGAATACAACGCAAGCTGCCTTTGGTCCTAGTTAATTAAAAAATGCCGCAATTTCGCCATGAGATCAAGCACGGCCGGGTTGGCAGGGTCAGCCGCTGGCCACGCCTGAAGACATGACGATTGGCACGCGGCGACTGTCAGTTCATCTGAGCCATGAACGAAAGTCACTTCGGCGGACTCCCGCTCAAGCAGAACAAGCGCAATCCCCCATGAGGATTGACGACGGGTCGCGCTTCTGTAGCATTGGTTGACCATGTCCCGCGCTGTCTTCTCACGGTTTCTAGTCGGGCTAGTCTTGGCAACCTGTCGGTCGGGCTCTGTCAACGCGTCAGACACAGCTCGTGCTTGCCTGATCCACCAGGACGCAGCGTCCGCCATCGCCTGCTACCGCCAGATCATCGAAGGCATGAAGGAGAACACGGCGTGGTGCCAGAGCCTCGGGCTCCAAGAGGTCCAAGAGCTGCAGGCAAACATGAGTAAGAGTTTAAATCAGGTCCTCGCGCACCGGCGGAAGATCGAAGAGGCTGAGGTGGCCGAGTTCGGCAATCAGGCCAACCAGCTTACAAAGGACATTCAATCGACGACGGACCCTGCGCGAAAATCGCAGCTTGCTGCATGGTGGTATCAGTTACTGGAGGATCGCAAGCGAAAAAAAGCTGCCAAGGATCCCTTCGCGGACCTCCAACACATTCACAACGAATTCGGCAAGCTCCAGACTGCGGCGGGTCGTTTGGATTGCAAATAGAAGGAAGATGGCGCGGTTGAGACCGAGGAACGGTGCGCAAGAGTTGGGCGATGCCCTGATCTCCGCTGGCGCCGGCTCTCGTGTGCCGTCAGCCACGACACCGCACGGGTGTGGCGAGGTCGTGCCGCATGCAGCCATCGACACCACGGACCGCCATAGAAGGTCGTTAAGATGCTGGAGATAAATGAGTTTTTGGGGCGTTAGAATAAGCGCTTCCCAGCTTCGGAGGGCAACGCTCTATCCAGCTGAGCTACGGGCGCTAACCGTGCAGGCTGGATAGCCGATCCCAACTGCTTCGGCAATGCAGGATTTCGGATGAGGCGCAGTTCTCCGAAATGGACTGATCCCGCGCCAGGGTGCCCCATATGACCCGCCGGTTTGGAGAACGGAGTGGATGGTTTCGAGATCAAGGAGGTCTTCACCGGAGACGCGACCTCCTCGTGCTCTCACTCGCTTCGCGGCGGCGGGGATCCGCTTGATATCCTGCATGTCGCGTGTGGCGGGCAACCCGGCCGCCACCAGCCGTCGGGGTCGAAGGCCTGCTCTACCTCGAACGCACCGACCAAGGTCTGGCCTGCGACGGCCGCAAGGTGATCCGGCTGGCGGCGTGTCTCGACCATGTCGAACTCGTGCTGAGCGAGGAAGGCAGCTTGGCTGCTGCAGCTGCCGCGTCTCGTCCGGTTCCGCTTCGGCGCTCGTCCCGAGCTGCTTCGGATCGCGCTGGCTCAGCTGCAGGCGCTGGCCGCCGCGGGGCAGGACTGCACCCTCATCGACGGACCGATGTGACGGTCCGTCGATGAGGGACTCGTCTCAGACCTGCTCCTCCTTGGGGCGGGTCGATGGCCGCAGGCGCTCGCGCAAGGACTGGAAGATCACATAGAGCGCCGGAATCACGAAGATGCCGATCAAGGATGCTGCGAGCATGCCACCGAAGACGGGGGTGCCGACATCGCGCCGCGCGAGTTTCGACGGTCCTTCCGCGATCACCAGCGGTAGCAGGCCGAGGATGAAGGCGAAGGAGGTCATCATCACCGGACGGAAGCGCAGGCGCGCGCCTTCGGTCGCCGCGTGCAGCAGCGGGTGGCCCTTCTCGCGCAGCTCCTTGGCGAACTCGACGATCAGGATGCCGTTCTTGGCGGCGAGGCCGATCAGCACGACGATGCCGATCTGGGCGTAGAGGTCGAGCGTCAGCTTCGCCAGGACGATCGCGATGAAGGCGCCGAGGACGCCGACCGCTACCGAAAGCAGCACCGGCACGGGGATCGTCCAGCTCTCGTAGAGCGCGACCAGGAAGAGATAGGCGAAGAGCAGCGCGAAGGCGAGGATGATCCCCGTCTGCCCTTCGGCCCGCTTCTCCTGGAAGGAAACATCGGTCCATTCGCCGCGATAGCCGGGTGACAGCGTCTTGGCCGCGACCGCCTCCATCGCCTTCAGTGCCTGACCCGAGGAGACGCCAGGGGCAGGCGAGCCCTGCAGCGTCACCGCCAGGCGGTTGTTGTAGCGGATCAGCGCCTGCGGGCCGACCACGACCTTGGCCTCGACGAAGGAGCGCAGCGGCACCATGTCGCCGGATTTGCTGCGGACGTTGATGCGGTAGATGTCGTTGACCGAGGCGCGGTCGGTGCCTTCGGCCTGGACCTGGACCTGCCAGGTGCGGCCGAACAGGTTCATGTCGTTGACGTAATAGCCGCCGAGCGAGGCCTGGAGGGCCTGGAAGACGTCGCTTAGGGCGACGCCGAGAATCTGGACCTTTTCGCGATCGATGTCGAGATAGATCGATGGCGCCGAATCCGAGAAGGTCGAGAACACCCGCCGCAATTGCGGGTCCTGATTGGCGGCAACCGTCAGACCGCGCAGCGCCTGGCCGAGCGCCTTGGCGTCGGAAGAGCCCATATCCATCAGCACGTAGCTGAAGCCGCCGCCGCTGCCGAGGCCGATGATCGGCGGAGGCGCGACCGGGACGACATTGCCGTCGCGCACGCTGCGGAACTTCTGGGCGAGCCGAGCGATGACGGCAGAGGCCGAATCCTCCGGGCTGGTGCGCTGGTCGAACGGCTTCAGGGTTACGACGAAGAAGCCGGCATTGGGCTGGGAATAATTGTCGATGAAGTTGAGGCCGATGACCGTGGAATAATCGGCGATCGCCTTCTCGGTCTTGAGGATGCCTTCGACCTCGGCGGCGAGCGCCGATGTGCGGCCGATGGAGGCGCCGTCGGGCAACTGCGCAACGACGAAGAAGGCGCCCTGATCGTCCTCCGGCAGGAAGCCGGTCGGCGTGACCCGGCTCATGGCGTAGATGCCGGCGCCGAAGGCCGCGGTCAGAACAAGGCTGATGGCCGAGATGCGCACGAGGCGCGCCACGCCGTTGCCGTAACGGTCGCGCGTCCAGTCGATGCCGCGCATGATCAGGCCGATCGGGCCGCGCCGGGGCCCGTGATGCGGCTTCAGCAGGATGGCACAGAGCGCGGGCGACAGCGTCAGTGCGTTGATCGCCGAGAGCACCATAGCGACCGCCACGGTGACGGCGAACTGGCGGAAGAGCTCGCCGGAGATGCCCGGGATGAAGGCGACCGGCACGAAGACCGAGAGCAGCACCAGTGTGATCGCGATGATCGGTGCGACGATCTCGCCCATGGCGCGCTTGGTCGCCTCGGCCGGCGAGAGCTCCGGATGTTCCTCCATCACGCGCTCGACGTTCTCGATGACGACGATCGCGTCGTCGACGACGATGCCGATGGCGAGGACCACCGCGAGCAGCGAGACGGTGTTGGCGGAATAACCGATGGCGTTGAGCACGATAAAGGCGCCGACCAGGCTTACCGGCACGGCGACGGTCGGGATCAGCGTCGCCCTGAGATTGCCGAGAAAGATGTAGACGACAAGCACGACGAGGGCGAAGGCTTCGATCAGCGTCTTCTGAACCTCGTGGATCGTGGCGGTGACGAAGGCGGTTGGGTCGTAGGTGACCTTCCAGGCGAGGCCGTCGGGGAAGGACTTCTCGAGATCACCGATCGTTTTCTTGACGGATTCGAGGGCTGTGAGGGCGTTGGCGCCGGGCGCCTGGTAGACGCCGATCAGCACGGCCGGGCCGCCGTTCAGGCGCGTGTCGCGGTCGAGATTGGCGGCGCCGAGCTCGAGGCGCGCAACGTCCGAGAGCCGCAGGACCGAGCCGTCGGCATTGGTGCGCAGCACGATCTTGCCGAACTCCTCCGGCGAGGTCAGGCGGCCCTTGGTCTGGATGTTGAGCTGGAGCTGCTGGTCGTCGGAGATCGGGCGGGCGCCGATGCGGCCGACCGCGGCCTGCGCGTTCTGGCCCTGGATCGCGGCGATGATGTCGCCGGTGGTGATGTTGAGGCCGGTCAGGCTGTCGGTGCGGACCCAGGCCCTGATGGCGTAGTCCTGGGCGCCGAAGAGCGCGGCGTCGCCGACGCCGGCCGTGGACTTGATCGCGTCGAGGAGGTTGATGGTGACGTAGTTCGAGACGAAGAGCTGGTTGTAGTTGCCCTTCGGCGCATAGACGGCGATGACGCCGAGAAGGGCCGAGGACTGCTTCTTGACGACGACACCGCTGCGCTGGACCTCCTGCGGCAGCTTCGACAAGGCGAGCTGGACGCGGTTGTTGACGTTGACGTTGTTGATGTCGGGATTGGTGCCGAGCTCGAAGGAGACCTGCAGCGAGTAGCTGCCGTCGTTGCCGCTGACGCTCTTCATGTAGAGCATCTTGTCGGTGCCGACGATCTGGGCCTCGATCGGCTGGGCTACGGTCTGCTCCACCACGGCGGCCGAGGCGCCGGGATAGGACGCCCGGACCGAGATCTGCGGCGGCACGATGTCGGGATATTGCGCGACGGGAATCGCGAACAGCGAGATCAGGCCCGCGATCGTGGTGATGAGCGCTATGACGATCGCCAGCCGGGGCCGGTCGACGAAGACGGAGCTCAGCATGATGTCAGCTCCGGCCGGTCGTAAGGGTCACCGGCGAAGCCAGCACCGGCACGCCGGGCCGGAGATTCTGCAGACCCTGGATAACGATCTGCTCGTTGCCGGAAAGGCCCTGGTCGATCGCGACATAGGAGCCGGCCTCGGCGCCGACCTTGACCCGCTTCACCACCGCCTTGCCGTCCTCGACGGCGAAGACATAGGAGCCTTGTTGGTCGGCGATCAGCGCCGATTGCGGGACCAGCACCTTTTCCTCGCTCTTGTCGGCCTGGACGGCGACGCGCACCAGCGTGCCATCGAGGAGCTTGCCGGCGGGATTGGGCAATGTGGCGCGCACCAGCACGGTATCGGTGGTGCGCTCGACCGAGACGTCGACGAAGTCGACACGGCCCTTCTGGTCGTAGGTCGAGCCGTCGGAGAATTTGAGGCTGACCAGCGGGGCCTGTCCGTCCGCCGGCAACCGGTTCGTCTTCAGCGCCAGGAATTCGCGCTGGCTGACCGGGAAGGTGACATACATCGGGTTGTCGCTGACGATCTGGGCCAGCACGCCGGTATCGGGGCCGACGACATTACCCATGGTCACCTTGGCGCGGCCGATCCGGCCGGCGATCGGCGCCCTGATCTCGGTGTAGCCGAGATTGATCTGGGCGGTCTTCAGGTTGGCGGCGGCCGTGGTTTCGTCGCCCTGCGCGCCCTTCTCGTCGGCGACACGCTGGTCGCGGATGGCGACCGAGCCGGCATTCGTCTTCAGCAGGTCCTCGGCACGCTGGCGCTGCACCGTGGCGTTCTGGAGGGCGCCCTGGGCCTTCTCGAGCGCGCCTTGCGCTTGCTCGACCGCCGCCTCGAACGGGCTGCGCTCGATGCGGAAGAGCGGAGCCCCCTCGGCGACGGTCGCCCCGTCCTTGAACAGGACCTCTTCGAGATAGCCGGTGACGCGGGCGCGGATGTCGACACGGTTCACCGCCTCGATCCGCCCGACGAAATCGGCGGTCTGGGTGATGGCGCGCTTCTCGGCGATCACGGTGCCGACGGGAACGGCGGTGGGCGCCGGCTGCTGGGCGAGGGCGCCCGCGCCGAGGCCGAAGATGAGGAGCGCCGCGAGCGTTGTGGAGGAAAGGCGCAAGGCCGAGGAGAACCGCTGCGCATGCGCCATCCGAGACTGCTCAGACATTCGTTCACCCCTTAGCCATTGTTCGCCCCGTTCAATCGGAAGGTACAGGGCGAGCTATTCATAGCCTGGATCGATACTGGGCACATTCCTCCGAAAACGCTACGGTCTTGTTGCGCGCCTGCGTTGCGTGTCCGGCTTCCATCATTGTCCCGGCGGGAATGCACTCACGACAATCTGTCGAAGCTGTCGGTGCGGGCGACGTCCCCGTTGCGGCGATGGAAGGTGTGCTCGCAGAGCCCGGTCCGCAATTCGCACGGCTGCAGGAAGACGTGCAGATCGGAGAACAGGCGAATCTCGGTGGCGCTGACGCAGCGCACGAGACGGCGTGGGCCGAGCTCTTCGGGATGGATGAGGCCGGCCGCCGCCAGCATGTTCGGCCAGCGCGTGCAGCGTATTGGCGTGGAATCGGTGGACGCGCTGCGCCTTGTCCGGCACGATCAGCGCCCGCTTGGCCCTCGGCCACGTGTGCGGCTAGGGCAGCGTTGAAGGCTTCCTTGTTTGGATGATTCCGCAGATCGCCTAGATTCGGCCACCCAATCGCAACGTAAGCCTGCTCGATTGGTCGATTATCGACGTGCCAACCCATGTGCACGCCCCATACCGTCGGTTTGCTGAGGAAGCGACGCAGGGCGTTCGCGAGATCGCGGCTTGAATGCGTCCCGTCACGCGGGACCGCGCCCGGTCCGTTAGACACCGCCGACCTATCTGGACGGTTCCCGGTTTCGTGGTCAAAGCCGAGCATCACGCCGAAGCGCGCTCGAACGCTTCTGGACTGATGTCGTTCGCGCTCGGGACATGCGTCACTTTCGCGGGCGTTGAGAGTACCGACAGCTGCGACCGATCGCTCTGCCACGACCCACTTTTGGGGTCGCTTCAGTCGAAGAGCCGGCGCACGACGGCGGTGGTCACGCCCAATGTCGCGACCTGCGCAAAGGCTTTGACATAGTTGCCGGCGTAGAAGCCGCGGATCATCTCGATGCGCGTCTTCAGCTCCTCGTCGAACTTGATCGCGAAACCATCCGCCAGCTTGCGCACGATCGTGCCGCGGACCGCGCGCCCGCCGATCGTGCAGATGACGGCCGTGCCCAGCGGCGCAGGAGGTTCGCCGCGCAACCCAGCCCCAGTGATGGAAATGTCCGTCAGCCGCAGGATCAGGCTTTGCCCGGCACATTCGAGCATGATCGCCTCGTCGGTCGCGAAGCGCTCCGCCTTGCGGCGGCGTGGCTGTTCGATGCAGACGAAGCAGACGATGATGAGGACAATCAGGTTATACCAGCTCCAGGCGAAGGCCAGGCCGCCCGAAGTCAGGCTGTCGCCGCGCACATGGATCGCGAAGGCATAGACCAGCCCGGCCAGGGTGAGGAGAATGATGCTGCCGTATATCTTCACGAGCGGCCATTCGATGAAGCTCTGGCCCCGGTCGCCACCTTTGGCGGTGACCTTGAACTTCTGGTTCCGCGGCCGCAGAAGCCCGGTGAAGACCGCTTTCAGAATCGCTGGAGCTGCGATGAACTGGGACACGTCGGTCATGAAGACCAGCGAGCGGCCGCGCGAGATCCAGCTCATCGTGACCGAGTGCCACAGGAAGAACGGCAGGAAATAGCCGAGCAGGTCGTAGAGATTGGCATCGACGGTATGGATGCCGAACAGCAGGTAGCCGATCGGGACGAGCAGCCCGAGCAGCTTCGCGATGTAGACGGCGGTCCAGTTGAGGAAGGTGTCCACCAGAGACAGGCGATCGATGAAGGTGAGGCTCGATGTGCGCGAGAACGGGCCGCTGCGCCCACGCGTGATCTGCATGAAACCCAGGCACCAGCGGCCGCGCTGCGTGATGTATTCCTTGAGGCCTTCGGGGGCGAGCCCGAGCGTGAGCGGCTCGTTCAGATAGGCGGTGGTGAAGCCCGTCTCCTTCAGCCGCAGCGTCAGCAGATAGTCTTCCGTGACGGAATCGGTCGGAAAGCCGCCGATCCGCATCAGCGGCTCGAAGCGGATGACGGAAGAGGTGCCGCAGCAGAACGCCGCGCCCCAGGCATCCTTCGAGGCCAGCACGACATCGAAGAAGAAGCGCTGCTCGTCCGGCCAGACATGAGCGGCGGCGAGATTGGTCTGGATCGGGTCGGGATTGATGAAATGCTGCGGCGTCTGCACCAGGCCGACGTCCGGATCCCGGAACAGGCACAGTGCCCGCGGCAGAAAATCCGGGAGCGGGACGAAATCCGCGTCCAGGATCGAGATGAACGCCGGAGGATCCGGCAGGGTCGCCAGATGCGCCAGAGCATGATTGATGTTGCCGGCCTTGGCATGGCTGTTGTCCGGCCGGGTCAGATAGCGGCAGCCCAAGCGCTGCGACAGTTCCTCGAGCCAGGGGCGGCGGCCGTCGTCGAGCACCCAGACGCGATAATTGCCGTGGTTTATCCCGGTTGCGCCGATGATGGTGCGCTCGAGGATGGCCTCTTCCTCGTTGTAGGTGCAGATCAGGACATCGACCAGCGGCGGCTCCAGGCTTGCGAGCCAGGCCTTGTTCGCCTCGACCTCGGGCGAACGGTTCCGTGTCCGGCACAGGAAGATCGAGGCCAGGATCGCCGCCGACAGCGACGCCGCTTCCGCGACCAGGAAAATGCTGCCAGCCGCAAAATCGGCCGTCCAGCCGACCGGCGGCAGGGTCGACGTCACGCGCCAGTGGAAATAACGCAGCAGCAGCAGCAGCCCGACGCCAACCATCAGCATGCGCGCGGGTGTCCGATCATGCCTCAGCAACGGGGTGAGCATGACGGCAAGCCCGGCCGCAGCGAGGCCCGGCGCCAGTGCGGTCAGGAGATCGTGCGTCACGGCGCCGAGGCCTGTTCGCCGAACACGACGCGGCCGGTGCGTCCCACGGCGCAGACCTGTCCGGTGCCGAGATCAGGCACGGAAACCGTGACCCGGTAGGGTTCCTTGCTCAGGGCGGCAGGTTCGATCGCGAGATTAGCCGCCGCAGTGGCACGGCCGGTCAGGTTGACGACCTTCCCTTGCAGGTCACTGCCGCCATCGGCCGGAACGAAGCGGGCTGAGCTGCCGACCGAGAGGCGATTATAGACGGACTCCGTGACATTCGCCGTCACGACCGCCGTCGAGCAATCGATCAACCGGGCGAGATCCTGGCCGACGCGAACCTGCTCGCCGGGAGAGACCATGGCCTCCCAGATGCGCCCGGTCACCGGAAGCGTCATGGCGACGTCCGACTGGGCCTGATAGCGCGCACGCGTCGTGGCGAGCGCGGCTTCCAGCTGTTTCGCTTCCGCGTCGAGGCCCGCCAGTTCCGAGCTGAGATCGGCGATGCGCTGGCGCATCTCGTCGCCGCGCTGCACCGAGCTCGGCCGGTCGTTGTAGCTGTCGCCGAGGAAGATCCGGTTGCGCGCCGCTGCAAGCTCGACGGTCGCGGCCGTAAGCCGATGGCGCGTCGAGGTTTCGATCCCCTTCGCGATCGTGACCTCGCGCGACAGGCGGTCGAACTCCGCAGCCGTGACGTTCCCGGTCCGCGCCAATGTCTCGGCCCGGGCATAGGCAGCCGCTGCCTCCTCGCGCCTGGCGATGGCGACGGTGATTTGGCTTTCGAGCTCGGCCGCGCGAGCGGTCAACTGCTCGATCCTGCCCAGCCTGAACGCCTCGGCCTGCCGGTCGAGATCGGCCTCGGCGGTCTGCGCGCTGGCGAGCTTGCTGCTCAACGTCGCCCGCTGGCTCGCCAGCCTGCCAAGAGTCTGCTCCAACTCGTCGAGCCGGCCGCGATCCGCTCGCGGATTGACGATGCGGAGCAAGGTCGAGCCTTGCGCAAGAGCATCGGACGCAGCCAGGTCTGTCGTCGATGCGACGACCTCACCCGCGATGGGCGAGCGCAGCGTCATGAGCCGTGCATTGACGACAGCCTCGACGCTGGATGTCTGAAGCAGCGTGCGCAACGGCACCAGCCCAAAAACGGCGACAACGGCCGCCCCCAGCAGAACCTTGCCCGCCCGCCGGACGCCAGGCGTCAGCAAAGACCGCCTGGCCGGTTGCGGTGCCATGCTTCCGGCCTCCGGCTTGGGCTCGCCGCCGTCGACATATCGTTTCAACCTGCTCTGCAGGGCGCGCGCGTCCTGAGGTTCCGGGCCGTTGGCAGAGGCGGCTGGAGAAACAGCCTCGCGAACCGCAGCCGAAGCCTGATCCGGCTTCGCGTCGCTGGCTTCAAAGCCCACTGATTTCTCGGATTCCAGAGCTTTAGGGGGCATTTGCTTCGTCCCGGTTATCGAAAGGACGATTGGGCAGAGCACTTTCCTAAAGCTTAAGTCCGGGTCGTTCGCCAAGCGAACGCAAGAACAGCGGAAATAAAGGATGAAACGGGCGCATCGGAGTCGCTGAACTTGTCATTCATTTTGCACGGGCCGCCGAGCGCGCTCAGGCTCCTCAGCCACTCGTCGGTATCCAAGAAGCCGGACATCCCATCGTGAAGTCGCAGGATAAAGGGGTGACATGCCCCCCCCCGATCTTGAGGGGAGCATGATTTCCAATCGTGCCGGCCCTGTCGACCGTGGCGCGACTGGGCCGACAGCTGATCGCTCGCGGCTACGAAGCGTTGCCTATGAACGGCAGCGTTCTCAACTCCTCAGTCGTTGTGCGGCCGCGTGAGCGGGACGACCGACAGGGCCTCTAATTGCCAATCAATCGCACTTGCAAAGCATGCAGGCTTCGGGTTAGCAAGGAGGTGCTTTTGCAATTCATTATCAATAAGGAAGCCTCATGACCCTCGGTTCGCGCAGGTCGGCTCTCATCGGTTTGTTGGGCGCGGCTTTCGTCGTCGCATGCGGCTCGGCGCCCGCTGCGGCGCAGGGGAAATTCAAGGCCGTCACGACCTTCACCGTGATCGCCGATATCGCGCGCAACGTCGCCGGCGACGTCGCCGTGGTCGAGTCGATCACCAAGCCGGGCGCCGAGATCCACAACTACCAGCCGACTCCGGGCGACATCCAGCGCGCGCAGGGCGCGCAGCTGATCCTCTGGAACGGCCTCAATCTCGAATTGTGGTTCGAGAAGTTCTTCCGGAACCTCAGGAATGTCCCGAGCGTGGTCGTCTCGCAGGGGGTCGAGCCGATGGGGATCAGCGAGGGGCCCTACAAGAACAAGCCGAACCCGCATGCCTGGATGTCGCCGGCAGTGGCGCTGATCTATGTCGACAACATCCGCGACGCCTTCGCCAGGCACGACCCGAAGAACGCCGAGGCCTACAAGGCCAATGCCGAGGCTTACAAGGCCCGTATCAAGGCGGTCATCGAGCCGATCAAGGCGGAGCTCGCCGCCGTCCCGGCGGAGAAGCGCTGGCTCGTCTCCAGCGAGGGCGCCTTCTCCTATCTGGCGCGCGATTTCGGGTTGAAGGAGCTCTATCTCTGGCCCATCAATGCTGATCAGCAAGGGACGCCGCAGCAGGTCCGGAAGGTCATCGACGCTGTCAGGAAGAACAAGATCACCGTGGTCTTCTCCGAGAGCACGATCTCCGAGAAGCCGGCCCAGCAGGTCGCGCGCGAGACCGGCGCCAACTATGGCGGTGTGCTCTACGTGGATTCGCTGAGCGAGGCGGACGGCCCGGTCCCGACCTATATCGACCTGCTCAAGGTCACGGCGGACACGATCGCGAAGGGCCTGACGCGGTGAACGCTCCCGTCGACGATCGCTCGCTTCCACCCGCTGGGGATCAGGGGGCAGGCATCGCGGTGACCGACGCGACGGTCACCTATCGCAACGGCCATACCGCCCTCCGGGATGCGAGCTTCCGCATCCCGACCGGCACGATCGCGGCGCTCGTCGGCGTCAACGGCTCCGGCAAGTCGACGCTGTTCAAGGCGATCATGGGCTTCGTGCGCCTTGCGAAGGGCGACATCCGCATCCTCGGCATGACGGTGCGCGAGGCGCTGCGCCGCAACCTCATCGCCTATGTGCCGCAGGCCGAGGAGGTCGACTGGACCTTCCCCGTCCTGGTCGAGGACGTCGTGATGATGGGCCGCTACGGCCATATGGGCATGATGCGCATCGCGAAGGCCGCCGATCATGAGGCCGTCGCCACGGCGCTCGAGCGCGTCGACATGGGCGCCTTTCGCAAGCGCCAGATCGGGGAGCTCTCGGGCGGACAGAAGAAGCGCGTCTTCCTCGCGCGTGCGCTCGCCCAGGACAGCCGGGTCATTCTGCTCGACGAGCCCTTCACCGGGGTCGACGTCAAGACCGAGGATCAGATCATCGCCTTGCTGCGCGAGCTGAGGGCCGAGGGCCGGGTCATGCTGGTCTCCACGCATAATCTCGGCTCGGTGCCGGAGTTCTGCGACCGCACCATCCTGATCAAGGGAACGGTGCTGGCCCATGGCCCGACGGCGGAGACCTTCACGCAGGAAAACCTGCAGCGCGCCTTCGGCGGCGTTCTGCGTCATTTCGTGCTGAACGAGCCTGGCCGCGGCGGGCAGGCGCCGGTCGGCGTGTTCACCGACGACGAGCGGCCGCTGATCCTGCGCGAGGGCAAGGCGTCCCGCCGGGAGGCCGAGGCCGTCGACGGAGAGCGGGAATGATCGCCGTTCTGCTGGAGCCGTTCGCCTATGGCTACATGCGCAATGCGATGTGGGTCTCTGCCCTCGTCGGCGGCGTCTGCGCCTTCCTGTCCTGCTATCTGATGCTGAAGGGCTGGTCGCTGATCGGCGACGCGCTCTCGCATGCGATCGTGCCGGGCGTGGCCGGTGCCTATATGCTGGGGCTGCCCTTTTCGGTCGGCGCCTTCTTCTCCGGCGGGCTCGCGGCCGGCGCGATGCTCTTCCTGAACCAGCGGACCCGGCTGAAGGAAGACGCGATCATCGGCCTGATCTTCTCCAGCTTCTTCGGGCTCGGCCTGTTCATGGTGTCGCTGTCGCCGACCTCGGTGAACATCCAGACGATCGTGCTCGGCAACGTGCTCGCCATCACCCAGGCCGATACGATCCAGCTCGCTGCCATCGGCTTCGTCTCGCTTGCCATCCTGCTCGTCAAATGGAAGGACCTGATGGTCACCTTCTTCGACGAGAGTCATGCGCGCTCGATCGGCCTCAACCCGACGGCGCTGAAGCTGATGTTCTTCACCCTGCTCTCGGCCTCGACGGTCGCGGCGCTGCAAACGGTCGGCGCCTTCCTCGTCATCTGCATGGTGGTGACGCCCGGCGCCACCGCCTATCTGCTGACCGACCGCTTCCCGCGGCTCCTGATGATCGCGGTCGCGATCGGCGCGCTGACGAGCTTCACCGGCGCCTATGTCAGCTATTTTCTCGACGGCGCCACCGGCGGCATCATTGTCGTGCTGCAGACGGCGATCTTCCTCGTCGCCTTCTTCGTCGCGCCCAAGCACGGCCTGCTGGCCGCCCGCCGCCGCGCCGCCTGCGAGCTGGAGGCCGGCTGATGATCCTGATCGAGACGCTGCTGTCGCCCTTCCGGTTCGACTTCATGGTCAATGCGCTGGTGATCT
Organism: Beijerinckiaceae bacterium; assembly: GCA_965283735.1. Taxonomy (GTDB): domain Bacteria; phylum Pseudomonadota; class Alphaproteobacteria; order Rhizobiales; family Beijerinckiaceae; genus Allobosea. Next base: position 307,760 of record CBDIPN010000001.1, read on the forward strand.
CGGCGATCGTCGCGGTGCCGATGGCGCTCCTGTCCTGCTTCCTGGTGCTGAAGGGCTGGTCGCTGATGGGCGATGCGATCAGCCATGCCGTGTTTCCCGGCGTGGTCCTCGCCTATATCCTCGGCTTTCCCTATGCCATCGGCGCTTTCGTGGCGGGCATGATCTGCGCCACCGCCACCGGCTTCCTGAAGGACAACAGCCGGATCAAGCAGGACACCGTGATGGGGGTGGTCTTCTCGGGCATGTTCGGGCTCGGCCTCGTGCTCTACGTCAAGATCCAGTCCGATGTGCATCTCGACCACATCCTCTTCGGCGACATGCTCGGCGTGTCCGGGGCGGATATTGCCGGAGCGGCAGCGATCGCCGCGTTCACGGCGGCAGTGATCGCCGTCAAGTGGAAGGATTTCCTGCTGCACGCCTTCGATCCCGCACAGGCGCAGGCGATCGGCCTGCGGGTCAAATTGCTGCATTACGGCCTGCTCGGGCTGATCTCGCTGACGATCGTCGGCGCGCTGCAGGCCGTCGGCATCATCCTCGCCATCGCCATGCTGATCGCGCCCGGCGCCATCGCCTTCCTGCTGACCCGCCGCTTCGCCACGATGCTCCTGGCATCGGTCGCCATCGCCGTGAGCGGCTCGTTGCTGGGCGTCTATCTCTCGTTCTTCCTCGACAGCGCGCCGGCGCCGACGATCGTGCTTCTACTGTCGCTCGTCTTCGTCATGGCGCTTCTGCATGCAAGCCGGAGAGAACCGGCAATGTCAGCGTAGCCGCCGCTTCCGCGCTTTTGCGTATCAGGCCCGGGCCTTCGCGGCTGGCGCCTGCTGCCCGTCGAAGAAGCGCTCGCAGGCTTCGGCGACGCGCGCGACGGAGGCGTCGTCAACATCGAGATGGGTCACCCAGCGCAACGTGCCGTAGCGCCCGCTGACGGCGATGCCACGCTCGCGCAGGAATGCGGCGAAGGTTGCGGTATCGAACGCCTTCGGCGCCATGAACACCATGTTCGTACGCGCCGGCCCCGCGCCGAGCTCAGGGAAACGTCCCAGGACCTCTGCGAGCGCTGCGGCCCGCCGATGATCCTCGCCGAGCCTGGCGACGTTGTGCTCCAGCGCGTAGATCGCAGCGGCCGCGATCACGCCGGTCTGGCGCATGCCACCGCCCAGCATCTTCCGGATGCGGCGGGCTTTTTCGATGAACGCCTTCGGCCCGACGAGGATCGAGCCGACCGGCGCTCCCAGGCCCTTGGACAGGCAGAGGGACACCGTGTCGAACTGTCCGGCGATCCAGGCGGCGTCCCGGTTGCTGGCCGCGGCCGCGTTCATCAGGCGGGCGCCGTCGAGATGGGTCGCAAGGCCGCGTGAGCGGGCGAGCCCGGTGGCGGCTTCCAGATAGGAATCGGGCAGGACGAGGCCGTTGAAGGTGTTCTCCAGCGCCAAGAGCCGCGTCATCGCGAAATGGAAATCGTTCGGCTTGATCGCGTTGGCGATGGCGTCGAGTGCGATCGTGCCATCCGGCTCGTTGGGGAGGGGTTGCGGCTGGATCGACCCGAGCACGGCCGCGCCGCCGCCCTCCAATCGATAAGTATGGGCCATCTGGCCAACGATGTATTCCTCGCCGCGCTCGCAATGGGCCATCAGCCCCGCGAGATTGGCCTGCGTGCCGGTGGGGAAGAAGAGCGCCGCTTCCTTGCCGAGCCGCTCGGCGGTCATCGCTTCCAGCCGCTTGGTCGTCGGGCAATCGTCATAGACGGCATCGCCGACCTCGGCCGCGGCCATGGCGGCGCGCATCCCTTCGCCGGGGCGCGTCACCGTATCCGAGCGGAAGTCATCCACGATCATCGATCCGATCCTTGCAGGCTATGCGTTCAACCTACCCAACGCGCGCCCAGCTCATCATGCAAAAATCGAAGGGGAGGGCTCAGCATTCCGGCAGGTTGACGGCGAGCCCCCCGAGGCTGGTTTCCTTGAAGCGCTCGTTCATGGCTTCGCCGGTCTGGCGCATCGCCTCGATGCAATTGTCCAGCGGCATGAAATGCGAGCCGTCGCCGCGCAGCGCCAGCGACGCGGCCGCCACCGCTTTGATCGCACCGATGCCGTTGCGCTCGATGCAGGGTACCTGAACCAGCCCCGCCGCGGGGTCGCAGGTCATGCCGAGATGGTGCTCCAGCGCGATCTCGGCGGCGTTCTCGATCTGGGCGGACGAGCCGCCGAGAACGGCGCAGAGCCCGGCCGCAGCCATCGCGGCGGCGGAACCGACCTCGCCCTGGCACCCGGCCTCGGCCCCAGAGATCGAGGCATTGTGCTTGATGAGGCCGCCGATCGCGGCGGCCGTCAGCAGGAAATCGGCGACCTTCCCGGGCTCGGCGCCAACGCAATGGTCGAGATAATAGCGCAGCACCGCCGGAACGACCCCGGCCGCTCCGTTGGTCGGCGAGGTCACCACCCGGCCGCCGGCCGCGTTCTCCTCGTTCACCGCCATCGCATAGACGCTGAGCCAGTCCGTCGAGGCATGCGGCTGCGCGCGATTGGCCAGCTTCTCGGCGGTCAGTTGCTGGTAAATCCGCGCCGCCCGGCGGCGCACGCGCAGGCCGCCGGGCAACTCCCCCTCCTGGCTCATGCCGCGTTCGATGCAGTCGTTCATCACCGACCAGAGCCGGGCGAGACCGCGATCGACCTCGTCCGGCGACAGGCGATGGATTTCGTTGGCGCGCTTCATCTCCGCGATGGAGAGCCCGCTTTCCCGGGCCATGCGCAGCATCGTCGCCGCGTTGGCGAACGGGTAGGGCCAGGAGGCCACCTCGGATGCTGCGGCTGGCGCCTCGCGCTCCTGCGCCGTCACCACGAAGCCGCCGCCGATCGAATAATAAGTCTCGGACAGGAGTTCCGTCCCGGCTGAATCACAGGCGCTGAAGACGAGCCCGTTGGCATGGCCGGGCAGGGGAGGCCCGTAGTCGAAGACGATGTCGCTCGCAGGATCGAAGGCCAGCGGCGGCAGGCCGTCATGGCGCAGCAGGTGGCTGCGGCCGAGCTCTTCCAGCTGGCGTTCGGCTGCGTCGAAATCGAAGGCGGCCGGCGTCCAGCCGAGCAGGCCGAGCGCCACGGCCCGATCGGTGGCATGGCCCTTTCCGGTGAAGGCGAGCGAGCCATAGAGCGTCGCCTTCACGGCCGCGGCCCGGTCGCGCGACGGGACCTGGCGCAGCAGCTCGAGGAAATGCCCTGCCGCGGTCATCGGCCCCATCGTATGCGAGGATGACGGGCCGATGCCGATTTTGAAGACGTCAAATACGCTCAGGAACATGTCCACCCCCCGCCGAACCCGGCGTGGAGCGCTTCCGCGGCTTGCCAAATGCCGGAGCGCTCCTTGTTGCCGTTTTATCGCTTTTTCTTCAGGCGAACCGCTATCCGCCGTGTTTGAACATGTTCTTGTCCGTTTCGGAGGGAATCTCAAACGGCGATCGCCCTGCCATGCGATGCCATCGCGTAGCGGGTGGGCGCGCCGATGGCGATGCGCGGCGCTTGCCGGGCGCGATCGGCGGCACGCCCGGATGCGGGTTGAAGCGGCTCGTCATGCCGTTGCAGATAAAGCGGAGGCCGCCGAGGTTGCGCGTACGGGGCAGCGCGACGGCGCTGCTCCCGCGGTCCGGCCTTTCAGTCCGCAAGCCGAGCAAGCAACCCGGCGATCAGCCGGGTGCGCCGAACCAGGCTGTCCACTTCGATATGCTCTTCCAGCGTGTGATAGCCGGCGCCGAGCAAACCGAGGCCGTCGAGCGAGGGAATACCAGCCGCACCGGTGAAATTGGCGTCGGAGCCGCCACCGGCCGAGGCATGGCCAAGGTCCCAACCGAGTTCCGCGGCGATTCCGCGCGCCTGCCGGTAGAGCGCCATCGTGCCCTCGTCGGGCTCCCAGACCGGGCGGGTGACGCCGCGCTCGACTGTGAAACCGGTGCCGTCGGCTTCTCGCTGTGACAAAGCCAGCATGCGCTCGACGCCACGATCGAGGTCCTGCTGGCGCTTGGCCATGCTGAGCGCCTCGCCCCGACACGATGTCGGCACGCAGTTCACCCACTGGCCGCCCTGGATCACGCCGACCGAGAAGGTGCAGTCGTCATCGGTCATAGCCTCGATGGCGAGCAACTGCCGCGCCATCATGCTGATGGCGGAGCGTCCGTCCTTCAATCGCGAGCCGGCATGGCTCGGCCGGCCCTCGGCCGAGAGGTTGAAGCGGGCGATGGCATAGCGCCCGGTGACGACGCCGTCGCCCGGCTGGCCGGGTTCCGGCACCAGCACATAGCGGTGACGGCGCGCCTCCTCCATGATCAGCTCGCGCGTGCCGGGGCTGCCGATCTCCTCGTCGGAGGTGTAGAGCACCGTGACCGGCAGGGGCGTCGCGACGCCGGCCTTCGCCAGGGCCACGATGGCCTGCAAGCCGGCATAGGCGCCGCCCTTCATGTCGAGAATGCCCGGGCCGTAGCAGCGCGAGCCGTCGCGGCGGAAGGGCAGTTTCGCCAGCGTTCCGACGGGATGCACCGTGTCGAGATGCGACATCACGAGGATGCCGGACTCACCCTGGCGCGGATGCGGAAAGGCGGCACGCACGCAGTCGCCGAGCCCCTTCGGCCCGGGGATGCGGGTGATCGCAGCGCCGGCAGCCGCCGTATCGGCCGCAGCGAGGTCCATCATCCGGTTGACGGCAGCGGTGTCGAAGGTCGGGCTCTCGCACTCGATCCAGGGGCGCAGGCCTGCGAGCAGGGCCTCTGTGTCGAGCGGCAGGCTGGCGAGGTCCATCGTATCGGCCTCAGGCGGCGGCGCGGGTTTCGACGAGCCGGGCCAGCAGGCTGGCGCCGACCGGCAGGATGCCGTCGTCGAGGACATAGGCCGGGTTGTGCACCGGCACGGTGCCGGCATGGCCCACCCAGGCATAGGCGCCGGGCACGACGCGCAGCATATCGGCGAAATCCTCGCTGCCCATCAATGGCTTGCCGTCGGTCAGCACGCCCTCGGTGCCGACGATCTCGGCGGCGACGGCGAGAACGGCGTCGGTCTGGGCCTCATGATTGACCAGCACGTTGAAGATGTTGCGGATGTCGACCTCGATCGAGACGCCGAAGCTCGCCGCCGTGCCGGCCGCGATCTCGCGCATGCGCTCGCGGACGAGCGCGCCGATCTCGGGCGAGAAGGTCCGGATCGTGCCGGCGAGCACGGCCTCCTCGGGGATCACGTTATAGGCCGAGCCGGCATGGATCTGCGTAATCGAGAGTACGGCGGCCTCGCGCGGGTCGGCGTTACGGCTGACGATGGTCTGCAGCGCATTGGCGAGGCTCATCGCGACCACGATCGGATCGCGCCCCATATGCGGCATGGCGCCGTGGCTGCCGCGGCCGGTGATCTTGATGTCGAAGAAATCGGCGCCGGCCATGGCCGGGCCGGGGAAGATCGAGATCTGGCCGGGATCGAGATCGGGCGAGTTGTGCAAGCCGTAGATCTCGTCGCAGGGAAAACGCTCGAACAGCTTCTCGGCGATCATGCTGCGCGCGCCACCGAGGCCCTCCTCGGCCGGCTGGAAGACGAAGACCGCCGTGCCCTTGAAGCCGCGATTCTCCGAGAGATAGCGGGCCGCGCCGAGCAGCATGGTCGTGTGCCCGTCATGACCGCAGGCGTGCATCTTGCCCGCGACGGTGGAGCGCCAGGGCAGGTTGGTGATTTCCTGGATCGGCAGCGCATCCATGTCGGCACGCAGGCCGATGCGCCGGCCGGGCCCGCCGGTGCCGTGGAGAATGCCGACCAGGCCGGTCTTGCCGATGCCGCGATGAACCTCGATGCCCCACGCGGCGAGCTTCTCCGCAACGATGTTCGAGGTCCTGACCTCCTCGAAGCCGATCTCGGGATGGGCATGGAGATCGCGACGGATAGCGACGAGTTCGTCCGTGAAGGACAGGATCTCAGGCAGGGCGGGCATGACGACTCCAGGGATCGGATGGTTCAGGCGAAGGGCTGGCCGAGGGGCGAGGTGCGCAGGCCCGGACGCAGCCGGCGCCAGGGCAGGGCGGCGGGGTCGACCGGCATCGGCCCCGGCGCGGCGCAGACGAGGATCGTCTCCGCGATCGGTTCAAAATCGGCGCGGAAATGCACCGAGCTCTTGTTGACGAGGATGGCCTGCTCGGTCGGCTCGATGCCGACCTGACGATACATGGCCTGATCGGCCATCTGCGCCTTGCGCGAGCCGACGACGATGCGGACATCGCCGATGCGCAGGCAGGCGCTCGGGCCCAGATTCATGCGCGAGCCCCCGTAGAACGGACCCGGCGCGACAAAACACCCGTCCGACAGCGTCTCGACCAGAAACGTGCCGGTGAGCGGCCGGTCGCCGGGGATGCCCGACTTTGCGCCGAGCGACAGCGAGATCGTCGCGCCTTCGCCAGCGGCATGGGCGGCAGCGGCAGCCGCGGGGTCTACGATGACGCCGATGGCCGCACGCGCGGCGCCTCCCTGCACCAGTGCATGCGCCATGCCCATCGTATCGGAATCGCCGCCAGCGCCGGGGTTGTCCTGGGTGTCGGAGATGACGACCGGCTTCGTCGCGGTCCCGGCGAGCCGCATCGCCTCCGCCACGCCGTCCTCGGGCGAGAAGACCCGGCCCTTGAACGCGGCCTCGCTGGCCATGACCCGGGCAAGGACGGCATCGGCTGCACGGTCGGCATCGGCCTGCGTCGCGCCATAGGCAAGGACGGTTGCGCCGCAATCGGGGAAATCCGCGGCCGGGAAGCCGGGCAGGAAGGACAGGGTCGGGACCGCCTCGCCTTCGAGCGCGGCCAACTCGGCATAGATGGTGCGGCAGGGCTCCATCGCCGTCGCCTGCCAGGCGATGGGAATGAGGTAGGGAACCTGGCGGAAGGCCTTGGCCGGGCGAGCCCCCGTCTCGAAGAGATGCGCCAAAACCTCGGCGGAGCGGCGGCCGGTCAGCGCCATGTCGACATGGGGGTAGGTGCGGAAGGCGACGAGCGCGTCGGCCATCGCCATCATCAGCGGCGTGACATTGCCGTGCAGGTCGAGGCTCACGACCAGCGGAACATCCGGCCCGACCGCGACGCGGACCCGCCGCAGCAACTCGCCTTCGCCGTCATCGTGATTCTCGGTGACCATGGCGCCGTGCAGGTCGAGATAGACGCCGTCGAGCGGCAGCGCCGCGGCGATGCGCTCCACCAGTTCGCCCGCGAGGGCCTCGAAGGCCTCGGCCGTGACATGGGCGGAGGGGCTGGCCGCGCACCAGAGCGTCGGCACGAGCTCCCAATCCCGGCCACGGGTACTGTCGACGAAGCCGGCGGCGCTGACATTGACATCCTTCACCGCTGCAAAGATCGCCTCGCCCCGCGCCAGCGGCGGCCAGCCACCGCCTTGCAGGAAGGCTTCCATCCCCGCTTTGCTGGGCGCGAAGGTATTGGTTTCGTGCAGAAAACCACCAAATGCGATGCGGCGTGGCATCCGTTCCCTCCCCGGTTGCTGCCGAGGTAATCACAGGCGGCAGCGCTCTCCAACACGCAAAAGCGCCAGGCCGGCCATGGTGAAATGGCGGGACTGCGCTTGGCTTTGGCCGGTGCTCGGGAAAGGTCCGCGAAACATACAGCGGGCGTGGCCGCGCCTCGGGCGTGAGGTGCGAGGCATGCCAAGGCGACGGGGGTGTCGATGCGCGCCGTCGTTGCTGAGGGCAAAGCGCCTTTTGCCGTTCCCCGAAACGAAAAAACCCCGAGCCTGTCTCGGGGTTCAATCTGATCAATTGAATTGATTGATGATAATGGCGCGCCCGAAAGGATTCGAACCTCTGACCCTCAAATTCGTAGTCTGATGCTCTATCCAGCTGAGCTACGGGCGCGTCTCAGAGCGTCATGACGCGTTGCGTCCGGCCTGATGACGGGGGAGATAGCCGGTCCGTTTTGTCTTGGCAACCCTCAAAATCGCGAAGTCATCGAATTGTTGTGATTGGCCTCTGGCGGGCCTCGGCCGGCGCGGGTCGCGATGCCATGAATGCGGAGCGCCTGCCCGAGGTCGTGCAGGATGCGGGGGCCGCCGCAAGCGGGCGCCAGCCCGCCTGCGACGAGGGCTGCGTCGGATCAGCGCGTGGCGCGACGCGTGGCGCGCGCGACCGACGGGCCGGATACCGCGCCGACAGCGCCGCCCACAACGGCGCCGACCGGTCCTGCGACCACGGCGCCCGTGCCGGCGCCGACGGCCGCGCCGCCGATGCGCTGCTCGACGGTGTTGCCGCAGGCGCCGAGCATGAGGGCGGTAGCGACGAGGGCAAGGGAGGAGAGGCGCATGGTCGGTTCCTTCGATTGTCCAGCCATGGTGGCCGGGTGAGTCTTGTCAAAGCGGTCCCAGTCGGGCTTTTGCAAGGCAATGATGGCGATCGCTCTTGCGGTCCGCGCAAAAATCCGTATACAGCCGGCATCGCATCAGTCGCACCATTGCATGGGCGGTGAGGACCTTCGTGGTTCGCGTCGCAGACTGAAGGTTTTTGACCGGCCCATCTCACGCGGGCGGGCCGATGGAGTTGAGACGATGAAGATCCGTAATTCGCTGAAGTCGCTGCGTGCGCGCCATCGCGACAACCAGCTCGTGCGCCGCAAGGGCCGTGTCTATATCATCAACAAGGTCCAGAAGCGCTTCAAGGCGCGTCAGGGCTGAGACGTCGCGCGGCTTCTGCCGCGCGGTTGCCTCGGTTGGGATTTTGAAGAGCGGGGCGCCGGTGGCGTGCCCGCTCTTTGCGTTGCGCGCTCGCCCGGCTGTGATTTGACGATGCGGCTGCTCCGGCTAGAGTTGCGGGCATGATCCGCCCTCGCATCACGCCCGTTGCTGTCGCGCTGTTGTTGGCTCTGGCCAGTCCGTTTGTGGCGAGCACGGCCTTTGCCCAGCCCGTGCCGCCGTTGCGGCCCGGCACCGTGGCGCCTGACGACAAGGCGGATAATCCGGTCACGCCCAATACGGCGCAGCGCAGTCCGGCGGCGACGCTGGAGCGGCTGTTCCAGCGCCTGCACGATGCCGCCACACAGGAGGAGGCTGAGGGCGTCGCGCGGTTGATCCAGCGGCGCTGGGCCCGTTCGGGTTCCGACACGGCCGATCTGCTGATGACCCGTGCCCAGCAGGCGCTCAAGGACAAGCAGAACGAGCTCGCGATCGAACTGCTCGATCGCGTCATCAGCCTGCAGCCGGACTGGGCCGAGGCCTGGAACCAGCGCGCCAATGCGCTCTACCTGATGGGCGATGCGATTCGCTCCATGCTCGATATCGGCGAGACGCTGAAGCGCGAGCCGCGCCATTACGGCGCCATGATGGGATTGGGTATGATCCTGCGCCAGCAGGGCGACGACAAGGCCGCGATGAAGGCCTTCCGCAAGGCGCTGGAAATCTATCCGCAGTTCGACGCCGTGAAGAAGGCGGTCGATTCGCTGAAGACGGATGTCGACGGCCGCGACGCGTAAGGCGTAGTCGGCGTTGTCTCGCCTTGTGCGGAAACACGCCGTCATTCCGGGCCTGACCCGGAATCCATCATGAGGCGAAGCGCCCTACGATGGATTCCGGATCAGCGCTGCTTCGCAGCTTGTCCGGAATGACGGTGTAAGCAGATTTTCTGGGCCTCGCCCTTCAAGCCTTCTCGACATGCTCCTGCGCGACGAAGGCGATGCGGACCATGTTGGTCGCGCCCGGCGTTCCGAAAGGCACGCCCGCGACCACGATGATCCTGTCGCCCATCTTGGCATAATGCTCGCGCACCGCGAATTTGCAGGCGCGGAAGGCCATGTCGTCGGCGTCGCTGGCATCCTTGGTGACGATCGCGTGCACGCCCCAGACCAGCGTCAGGCGCCGCGCCGTGGCGCGGTTCGGGGTCAGCGCGATCACCGTCGAGTTCGGACGCTCGCGGGCGATGCGGAAGGCGGTCGAGCCCGAGGAGGTCCAGGCGCAGATCGCCTTGAGGTTCAGCGTCTCGGCGATCTCGTGGGAGGCCTTGGCGATGGCGTCGGCGCCGGTGGCTTCCGGTTCGTTGCGCTGCGATTCGAGGATCGAGCGGTAAACCGCGTCGTTCTCGACCTCCTCGGCGATGCTGTTCATCATCGTCACCGCCTCGACCGGATACTGGCCGGCGGCGCTCTCGGCCGAGAGCATCACGGCGTCGGCGCCCTCGAAGACGGCGGTGGCGACGTCGGAGACCTCGGCGCGGGTCGGCACCGGGCTCGTGATCATGCTCTCCAGCATCTGGGTGGCGACCACGACGGGCTTGCCCTTGAGGCGGGCCATGCGGGTCAGGCGCTTCTGCGTGCCCGGCACCTTCTCCAGCGGCATCTCGACGCCGAGATCGCCGCGCGCGACCATGATCGCGTCGGATGCGTCGATGATCTCCTCCATGCGGACCACGGCTTGCGGCTTCTCGATCTTGGCGAGCGCCAGCGCACGGCCGCGCACGATCTTGCGCAGTTCCGCCATGTCCTCGGGGCGCTGCACGAAGGAAAGCGCGATCCAGTCGACGCCGACCTCGGCTGCGACCTCGGCATCGGCGCGGTCCTTCTCGGTCATGGCGGAGACGGCGATCGTGGTGTCGGGCAGGCTCACGCCCTTGCGCGAAGACAGGCGCCCGCCGATCAGAACCTTGGTCACGGCTTCCGTCGGCGAAGCCTTCTCGACGACGAGGCGCAGCTTGCCGTCGTCGAGGATGAGGTGGTGGCCGGGCTCGAGCGCATTCAGGATTTCGGGGTGGGGCAGGTGGACGCGCTTGGTATCGCCAGAGGCGGGATTTGAATCGAGTATAAATCGCGCATCCTTTTCCAGCATCACGCCGCCGTCGCCGCCGAACTGGCCGACGCGGAGCTTCGGACCCTGCAGGTCGGCGAGGATGCCGACGGGGCGGCGGAACTTGCTCTCCAGTCCGCGCAGCATCGCGACCTTCTCGGCCAGCGTCTCACGCTGGGTATGGCTCATGTTGATGCGGAAGACGTCGACGCCAGCGGAAAACAGTTTTGCGCACATCTCCTCGGTCGAGGAGGCGGGGCCCAGGGTGGCGATGATCTTGATCCGGCGTTCGCGCTTCATTGTTCTTCCCCTGCGACCGGCGAGCCCACATGGCTCCGGCCGCGCCCTTTCGCTCGTTGTGGAGCGAGGTATGCCCGTCGCCGGGGCCTCGCCTCCGTTTCTTGTCCGCAGGGCCGGCTGACCCTGCGTCGGTTATCTACCTTATGCCGAGATTTTCGTCCGGCGTAAGCTGGTTAAGGCCGAGGAGCCGCGCCGCCGCTCGTATCGGTGAGCTGGATCGTCCAGCTCTTCTGTTCGCCGGTATCGACCTCGAAGAAGCCGGCGCGGTCGTAGCCGCGGGCCAGGCAGTCCTCAATGCCCCGGATCGTGAATTCCTTGTTGCGCACGCACATGACCGATTTGCCGGTCCATTCGCCGCCCTTGTCGTAATCGACGGCATGAACGTAGTAGAAGCGCGCTGCCAGCGTGCCGCGCAGCAGCGTCTCGCAGCCGCGCGGGCTGATGTTCCACCAGCCTTCGGTGATCCAGCCTTGCGCATCGCGATAGCCGATCGCAACGCCGATGCGGCTCGAGGTGGTGTTGCACATGCGCAGATCGGCCTTCGCCGGCGCCACGCTTCCAAGGAAGGCGGCCGCGCAGAAGGCGAGGGGAAGGACCGTTCGAGGAGAGCCCGGCATTCTCACGGTTCGATCAGGATCACGCGGCAGTCGTTGACATTGGTCAGGGTCGGTCCCGGTTGCAGCAAATCGCCGAGCGCTTCGAAGAAGCCGGTCGAATCGTTGTCGGCGAGGGATCGGGCGGGATCAAGGCCGATCTCGGCGGCGCGGGTCAAAGTCTGGGGATCGACCAGGGCGCCGGCCGGGTCGGTGGCCTCGCCGCCGCCGCCATCGGTGCCGTCGGTATCGCCGGCGAGCGCGACGATGCCGGGCTCGCCAGCCAGGGCGATCGCGAGCGCCAGCGCATATTCCTGATTGGGGCCGCCCCGGCCCGAGCCGTGGAGTGTCACGGTGAGCTCGCCGCCGGAGAGGATGGCGGCACGCCGGCCCTCGCGCTTGAGGCGCCGGGCGAGATCGGCATGGGCGGCTGCGACCTCGCGCGCCTCGCCCTCGAGATCGGCGCCGAGATCGTGCACGGCATAGCCGGCAGCCTCCGCCGCTGCGCGTGCCGCAGCCAGCGCATCGGCCGGATGGGCGATGATCCGGTATTCTGTGTTGGCGAAGGCCGGGTGGCCGGGCTTCGGCGTCTCGTTTCCGGGCTCGTCGAGCAGGGCGCGGGCGGCCGGTGGTAGACTGAGCCCATAGCGGGCGACGATGGCGCGGGCCTCGGCCGTCGTGCTGGGATCGGCCACGGTCGGGCCGGAGGCGATCGCGGTCGGCTCGTCGCCGGGCACGTCGGAGATCGCGAGCGTCAGCAGCCGCGCCGGGGCGGCGGCGAGCGCGAGCCGGCCGCCCTTGATCCGCGAGAGCCGCTTGCGGACGATGTTCATCTCGCCGATCGGCGCGCCCGAGCGCAAAAGCGCCTTGTTGACCGCCTGCTTCTCGGCGAGCGCGAGCCCGCCGGCCGGTGCGACCCAGTTGGCCGAGCCGCCGCCGGAGAGCAGGACGAGCACGAGGTCATCCGCCGTGGCGGAAGCGGCAAGGGCGAGCGCCCGCTCGGCGCTGTCGATGCTGCCCTGGTCGGGGACGGGGTGGCCGGCCGCGACCATCGGGACATGCCGGGTGGGCGCCGTGTAGCCGTGCCGAGCGACGGCATGGCCGAGAAGCCGTTCGGGCGGAAAGCCCCGATCGAGATAATGCGCTTCGGCCAGCGCGGTCATGCTGCCGGCGGCCTTGCCGGCGGCGAGCAGGATCAGGCGCCCGGCCGCAGGTGGTGGCGGGAGATGCTGTGGCAAGCAGCCGGCCGGATGGGCGCGGGCGACGGCGGTGTCGAAGATCGCGCGGGCGGTCGCGCGCATCGCTGCGATTGAGATATTGGATTGCGGCACGCCACGCGGCTCCCTTGCGTTTCCGCCACGCCGCAGCGGGCTTGCTCCTGAACCGTTGTAGGTCGCTGTGGCGGCGCCGTCATCCGCTCTCCACGGATCCGGCCGCAGTTTCTGGAGGACCATCGCCATGCGGACCGAGCGGATTCCCGCGCAGCGGCATCAGGACTGTTGAGGGCGGCGAGGCGAGGGTGAGTTCGGTCTTGACGGGCAGGCCTGATCCGGGCGAACGCTGCCGGCCAAATTTCGTATCTGGGAAGGTTATCAGATGGACGATCCGGTTGCTGGCGACCAGCTCAAGAGCATCGTCGAGCGCATCGAGCAACTCGAGGAAGAGAAGAAGACGATCGCCGACGACATCAAGGAGGTCTATGCCGAGGCCAAGGGCAACGGCTACGATGTCAAGGTGCTGCGCAAGGTCGTGGCGCTGCGCAAGCGCGACCTCGAAGAGCGCAAGGAAGAGGAAGCGATTCTCGACCTCTATCTGCAGGCGGTCGGCGAGTCGGTGTAAGCCGTTTTCCACGCAGGCATGAAAAAGCCCCGCATCGGTCTCCCGATGCGGGGCTTTTCGTTGGAGCGAGCCTCAGGCGACGAGGGCGAGCTCGGCGTTGGCGTTGCGGATCGCCTCCTCGCGCGCCTCCGGGCCATAGCCCAGCTTCTCGGCGCGGATGAAGGTCACGTCGGTGATCCCCGCGAAGCCGAGCATGGTGCGCAGATGCGGCTCCTGCGAATCCATGGCCTGGGCCGGGCCGCTGCTGTAGAGGCCGCCGCGGCTCTCGACGACGATGGCGCGCTTGCCCGTGAGCAGGCCCTCGGGGCCGGCCTCGCTGTAGCGGAAGGTGACGCCGGCGCGCAGCACGTAGTCGAACCAGCTCTTCAGCGTCGAGGGGATGCCGAAATTATACATGGGGGCGCCGATGACGATGGTGTCGGCGGCCTTCAGCTCCTCGACCAGCGCGTTGGACAGGGCGAGCGCCTCGCGCTGGGCCGGAGTCTCGGTGATGCCGGCACGCACCGCCGCGGTGGTCTCGGCATTGAGGTGCGGAACGGGAGCGGCGTCGAGATCGCGCTCGACGACCTTCAGGCCGGGCTTCTGGCTGCCGAGCCGCTCGACCGTGCTCTGGACGAGAAGCTTCGAGACCGAATTCGGGCCGGAGGCGCTGCTGTTGAGGACGAGGATGGAGGCCATGACGAGGGTTCCTGTGGCGGAATGATTTCGATGACCGGCAAGGTAGTGGTTCACGAACGGCGCTAGAACCGCCATAATCGGAACCAAACTGTTGCTGTGGGAGGAACGCCGATGGCGGAGCTCGACGATATCAGAAGCTTCATCGCGGTGGTCGAGGCCGGTGGCTTCGGCCGGGCGGCGCAGACGCTCGGCCTGGCGAAATCGATCGTCAGCCGGCGGGTGAGCCGGCTGGAGGAGGAACTCGGCACGCGCCTGCTCAGCCGGACGACGCGGGGCGTCACGGCAACCGAGGCCGGGCTCGAGTTCAAGGCGCGCAGCGAGCGCATCCTGGCCGAGCTGGAGGAAGCGCGCGAGGCCGTGGCGCAACGCGCGGGCGGCGTCGCCGGGCGGCTGCGGCTGGCGATGCCGATGACCTTCGGCAACCGGCATGTCGCGCCGCTGCTCGGCGAGCTCGCGCAGATGTATCCACGGCTCGAAATCGACGTGCAGGCGAGCGACCGCTATGTCGACCTGATCGGCGAGCGCTTCGACGCCGCGATCCGGATCGGCTCGCTCAAGGATTCCAGCCTGATCGCCCGGAAGATCGCGCCGGTCCATGCGACCGTCGTCGGCAGCCCGGCCTATCTCGAACGGCGCGGACGCCCGGCGATCCCGGCCGATCTCAATGACCATGACTGCCTGCTCTATAGCGGCACGAACGATCAGGACTGGGTGTTTCGGACTGGCAAGCGCTGGATCACCGTGCGGCCACCGGGCCGGATGCACTCGGACAGCGGCGACACGCTGCTGTCCTGGGCCGTTGCCGGGTTGGGGCTGACGGTGCTGCCGACCTTCATCGCCTCGGATGCGATCCGCTCCGGCGCGGTCGTGCCGGTCCTGCTGGATTATCCGATGCCGACGCGGGCGCTTTATGTCGTGCGCCCGCCCGGCGCCTATGTCCCCGGCAAGGTCCGGGTGCTGATCGACCTCCTGGTCGAGCGCTTCGGTGGCACGCCCTATTGGGACCCCTGCCAGATGGAGGCGCATCAGCGCGGCCTGAAGCTCGACGAACCGCTGGGCGAACAGCTCACGCCCGCCACTGGCCCTGCGCATCAAGCGGCGTGATCCCGCGCATCACGCGAATTCGCGTGGCTTTGCGGTCCGGTTTCGGCACTCTCCCGCCACATTGAAACGGAGGTCGCGATGCTGCTCGTCGGAATGCTGGATAGTCCCTATGTCCGCCGCGCGGCGATCACGGGAACCTTGCTGGAAGTGCCGTTCGAGCATCGTTCGGTCTCGGTCTTCCGGCACATGGCGGAGTTCCGGGCGATCAACCCGCTGATCAAGGCGCCGACGCTCGTCACAGACGACGGTATCGCGATCAGCGAATCGCTTTTGATCATCCAGCATTTCGAGGATGTCGCGGGACGCTCGCTGCGCCCGCTCGAAGGTGTGGCGAGGCGCCGTGATCTGGCGCTGACCGGCATCGGCATCGTCGCCGCCGACAAGGCGGTCTCGATCGAGTACGAGCGCAAGCGCCCGGAGGCGCAGCGCTACGCGCCCTGGCAGGAGCGCATCGTCGCCCAGCTGCATGTCGCGCTCGATCTGCTCGACGCGGCGGCGAAGGAGGGCGAGCTGACGGCCGGGCCGGAGCTGTTGCCGAGCGATATCGCGGCCGCCATCGCCTGGGGCTTCTGCCGCTTCGTGATCCCGGAATTCGTACCGGAGGAGCGCTGGCCGGCGCTTGCGGCGCAGGCGCGCGCCTGCGAGGCGCTCGACGTATTCAAGGCCTGGCCGATCGACCGGGAATAAGCGCTATGGCAGTTCCGCAATTCTCCGAAACGCGGAACTGCCATAAGTTCTTATTTCAACGCATGTTCGCTGACGCGGACCTTCGGTTCTTCACGCGAACCGGAGTCCACTTCGCTCGAAAATGCTCTAGTTCTGGACGAAATTCGTCGGAAGCGGACGGACGGCCGGGCCGGAGAAGGTGCCGGGCTTGGCATCGACCGGATCGGCATGGCTGAAGCCCAGCGCCGCTGCCGGGCTCGGGCCGGCGATCGGCGCGCCGGAGGGGCCAGCGGCCCGGGCGCGGGCGGTCGCGACATTCACCGGCTTGCCGGGCGTGCTGCCAGTGCGCGAGACGGCGGCGAACAGCGAGTTCAGGCCGCCGCGATCCATCTCGGCGGTGTCCTCGGGTTCTTCCGGGACCGCAGTGGAGCGCTGTGTCGCCGTCGCGTAGCTGACGCCACCCTCGCGCGGCCGCACCGGCGGCAGCGAGGCGGTGACGAGGCGTCCTTCGGCAGCCTGGGCGAGGGGGGCTTCCGGGGAACCGGTCCCACGCAGCGAGGCGATGGCAGCATCGGCAAGCGCGGTCGGCCGCATCGGCGGGAGCGGGGCGTTGGTGGGCCGTCCGGCGACGATGATCTCGCTCGGGCCGGCCACTTCGCCGGGGCGGCGCGGCGGCAGGGAGGCGAGCACGAGCTTTTGCTCGGGCTGGGGCGCGAAGGCGAGCGCGCCACCGGCTGCGGGCAGGGCGGCGATCTGGACGGGCGCGCCGTCCTCCGCCGGGAGCGACAGGCCGCGCGGCCGCGCCAGCGGCAGCGGCGCGTCGATCAACTGCGGCCTGATTTCCTGCGGGCCGCGCTGCGGTGGAACGGCAGCAACGGCAATCGCCTGAGCCGGTGCTTGCGGGACTGGGGCGGGCTGCGGCGGAGCGGCGTTGACCTGCGGCGCCAGACGTTCCGACCGCTCGCGCGTCAGCGAACGCGTCACGGGTTCGGCTGGTTGCTGTTGCTGTCCCAGGACGACGGCGAGGCGGCCGCCATCCGGCGAGTTGGCGTCGCCGTAGCTGTTGGTGTTGGCATAGGCCATGATCGTCGGCTGCTGCCGCGGCGCGGCGCGGCGGCCGCGCGCGGCCGGGCGGGCATCGGCCTCTTCCTCGTCGCCGCCGAACAGCGAGGCCCAGAGACTCTTGCGGCCGGAGGCGATGACGGCGCCCTCGTCGAGCTCTGCGGTGGCATAGCCGGCGACGGCGCCGCCGCCCGACAGGATCTCAGCCTTGGCGAGCTCGTAACCAGAGAGTGGCTGCCCGTCTGCTGGCAGATGCACGGTCTTCTCGTCGGGGAAGAGGCGCACGAGCTGGTCGCGCGTCATGCGCGGCCAGGAGCGCACCGAGCCGACATCGAGATGGACGAAGGGCGTATGGGCGTTCGGATAGAAGCCGACGCCGCCGCGCTGGAGCCGCATGCCGATTTCGCGGATACGGGCCGTCGGCGTATCCGGCAGGTAGAAATCCATCGCCTTGCCGAGCATGTGCTGGCTGTGCTTGGCGACGGCGCGGGAGCGGCGGCGCAGCATCGCGTTGGTGCCCGGCGCGCGATAGGACGAGACGACGTGGAAGGGCTGGTCGGAGCCGAGCTGGCGCTGAACCTCCCAGACGACGTCGAAGAGGCGGGGGTCCATGCGGGTGGGCTCGTCGGTGCGCCAGTCGCGCAGGGCCCAGTTCAGTTTTTCCAGCGCAGCCCCATCGTAGCGGCCGTCACGCTTGAAGGTAACGGTCGTCTCTTCCTTCGTGTGCATGTGCCGGATGGTGATGGTGCGGGTGTCGCCGTTGGCGACGGCGTTCTGCGTGCCGCGGATACCGACCAGCGATGCGACCAGGGCCAAGCCGAGCGCAAGCGCTTGTCGCGCGGTCGGCTTGATGCCGGACGACGCGCATCCTGCAAGCGTGGCGGTTGTCCTGCCCAATCTGTCTGACCCGTCTCGGTGTCCCCGCCGAAGCGGTGCGATAAACGTGAACGAACAGTTGCGGAGAAGCGTTAACGTCTCGTTAGCGAGCCGGCAATCGCCACGCCAAGAATTTCCTGCCGAAGGTGGCTAAAGTCGGATCGTGGCGAAAAGGTGCCCGCGACGCGAGCCCCTTCGTTCAGCCGCCCTGCTGCTCCAGTGCCTGCCTGACGAGCCTGTGAAAACCGTAGACGTCGTCGAAGCGGGTGATCTGCCCATCATCGCCGACGACGATGGTGTTGTAGACGAGGTGGATCGGCAGGGGCTGCGACAGGTTGATGCGGCGCTCGCCCTTTCCGATCAGCTTCTTCAGCCGATCGCTTGTCCATTCCGGCCCCAGCACCTGGTCTGCCAGCGCGAAAGGGTTGTCGACACGGACGCAGCCATGGCTGAGCGCGCGTCGCTCGCCTGCGAAGAGGCGGCGATTCGGTGTGTCGTGCAGATAGACTGCATGCTCGTTCGGGAACATGAACTTGATCCAGCCGAGCGCGTTGCGCTCGCCAGGCGGCTGGCGCACCGAGATGCCGCCGCCCTTGGTGCGGGTCACGACATAGCCGCGCTTGGCGGCGTATTCCGGATCGGCCGCAAGACCCGGCAGGAATTCCTTCCTCAGGATCGAGGGCGGCACATACCAGGACGGGTTGACGATGACGTGGTCCATCTTGTGCGAGAAGATGGGCGTCGCCGATTCCGGCTTTCCGATGATGGCGCGGGTCTCGTGCACGACCTTGCCCGAGCGGATGACGCGCACGCGCATCTCCGGAACATTGGCCATGATGTGGTCGGTGCCGAGATCGGGCGGCAGCCAGCGCCAGCGCTCCATCTGGGCGATGATGTCCTCTTCGCCGCGCGCACTGGCCGGCTTGCCGAGCGCTGCGAGCGTGCGCTCGCTCAGGATGCCATTGGCGGGCAGGCCAGCCTTCTTCTGGAAATCGGTCAGGGCCAGCGCGGTCGAGCGGTCGAAGACTGGCTCCTCGCTCGGTCCAAGGCCGAGACGGGCGCGTACCAGCGGCACGCGCTCGTCGCGCATGCCGAGCTTGAGTGGCGGGCCGGCGGGAATGCGCACCAGCGGCGTGTCGTCGAGATGCTCGCGCATCTCCGCGAGCTTGGCCTTGAGGCGGCGATAGCCCTCATGGGGCGGATTGTAGGCGGCGAGCACGGCGCCGGCGTCCGTCGCGCCGGCGAGCTCCGAGAGCACCTCGGTGGCGGAAGGCAGGTAGAGCGTCGGCGTGATCAGCTTCGAGAGCTGGCGCGGATTGAGGCGCCCGCCACGGGCGTCGCGGGCATAGAGCACGGCGATGGCCGAGAGGCGGATATCGGCCTCGGCGAGCTTGGCCTTGTCGCTTGCCTCGAAGACGGGCAGTCCATAGTCGTTCGGGCGTAAGGCATCCTCGGCGGCGCGGCCGAGCTGCGTCGCGATGCGCTTGCCGGCCTCGTTCCAGCCCTTGCCGCCGACCCAGAAGGGGCGGTTCTCGTTGGCCTGATAGGCGGCGACGATCTCGTTGCGCTCGCGCTCGCCGAGGCGCCGCAGCGTCAGCGCCTCCGGCAGGGCGGCAGCGATCGCGGCGGAGAATTCCGCGCCCGGCGGAAGCTCGACGACGACCTTCGGCATCTCCGGCATAGGCACCAGCGGCTCGACGGTGCGCAGCGGGCCGGTCTGCGGGGCAGCCTCAGCCGGGGCCGGCGATTTGACGACGGGCGTCAGGGCCGGATCGGCGGCCGGCATCTCGATTTCGGGAATGTCGAGCGTCACCGCTTCCTGGGTGATGTCGAGCGGGGCGGCGGCATCCTGCTTTGCCGGGTCCAGCGGGCGGTTGCCGGGGATCACCGTGCCGGTGACGATCTCGGTATCGGCGGAATGAACTGGGGCGGTCGCAGCCTGCGCGGCGGAGGCCGGCGGCGCGATATCGGACAGGCTGAGCGCGGGCTGTTCCGGCAGCGGAATGCCGAGCGTCGTATCGGTGTTGAGAGGGGTCTCGGCGCGGAGCGGGAGGCATCCCAGAATAATGGCCAGGGCGGATGCCGAGGTCAGGTTCGCCCAATGGCGAGGACGCATGGTCGCTATCCCGATTGCTGCCGAATCCCGCCATTCCTGCGTGACTCGGTTGGTTGAGACAAGATGCGGCGGTGCAACAGACCGCCCCATTTCGATTGGTCGCGGCTCAGGCCGCGTCGGTTTCGTCGCCGTTCGCTTCGCTCTCGATCAGCCCGTAATCCTTGAGCTTGCGGTAGAGCGTCGAGCGGCCGATGCCGAGCTTGCGCGAGACCTCGGACATGTGGCCGCGGTAATGCGCGAGCGCGAAGGTGATGATCTCGCGTTCGAGGTCGTCGAGCTTGCGCATGTCGGAGCCGGCGACGAGGTCGAGGGCGTTGGGATCGCGTACCGGCATCTGGATGATGCGCGGCGGCGGTTCGCCATGCGCCTCGGAGCGGGCGAGCGGGGCAGGCGCCGGCGGAATGCGGACCTCGTAGCCGTCCATCTGCGCGGCGATCTGCGGGAATTCGGTGGTGTCGAGCTCCGGCCCGTCGGCCAGGACCACGGCGCGGAACACGGCGTTCTCGAGCTGGCGGACATTGCCCGGCCAGTCATAGCCGGTGATCAGGGCGGCGGCCTCGGCTGTGAGTCCGGTGAGCTTGCGGCCCTCCTCGGCGGCGAAGCGGGCGAGGAAGCCGCGCGCCAGGTCGGCGATGTCCTCGCGGCGCTGGCGCAGCGGCGGCAGCGTGATCGGGAAGACGTTGAGGCGGTAATACAGGTCCTCGCGGAATTCGCCGCGCTTCACCTGGTCGAGCAGGCTCTTGTTGGTGGCCGAGATCAGGCGGATGTCGACGCGCACCGATTTCTTGCCGCCGACAGGATCGACTTCGCCCTCCTGGATGGCGCGCAGCAATTTGACCTGTGCATCGAGCGGCAATTCGCCGACCTCGTCGAGGAAGAGCGTGCCGCCATTGGCCTCGACGAATTTGCCGAGATGGCGCTCGGTCGCGCCGGTGAAGGCGCCCTTCTCATGGCCGAACAGGATGGACTCGACGAGGTTATGCGGGATCGCGCCGCAATTCACGGTGACGAAGGGCTTGCCCTTGCGGTCGCTGAAGCCCTGGATCGCGCGCGCCAGCACCTCCTTGCCGACGCCGGATTCGCCCTCGATCAGGATCGGGATGTTCGATTTCGCGGCGCGCTCGGCCAACCGGACGACGCGTGCCATGTCGGGGCTCTTGGTCGCAAGATCGCGGAAGCCCAGCGTGTTCGAGGCACGGCGCTTGATATGGCGCAGTTCGTGCTCGAGCGCGCCGAGCTTGAGGGCATTGCGCAGTGAGACCTGCAGGCGCTCGGCGCCGACGGGCTTGACCACGAAATCGACGGCGCCGGCCCGCATGGCGGAGACGACCGTCTCGATCGAGCCATTGGCGGTCTGGACGATGACGGGGATCTCGATGCCGCGCTCGCGCAAGGCTGCGAGCACGCCCATGCCGTCGAGGCCGGGCATGTTGAGGTCGAGGACGATGGCGCTGAAACGCTCGCCCTCCGGCACGCCGAGCAGGGTCAGCGCGGCCTCGCCGTTGTCGGCGCTCGCGACATCGTAGCCGAAGCGCTTCAGCATCGCGTCGAGCAGGCGGCGCTGGACGGGATCGTCATCGACGATGAGGACGGTGTCGGTCATGGCACCTCGAAAGCCCGTGCAGCATGAAAGAAATCTTGGCGACAGGCGGAATCACCTGTTCCGTTCTGGGGCATGGTCGGCCAGAAGGGTTAAGCGGGGGTTTAAGCTCGGGGCCGATGGCGGATGTGATGCGTCCGGTTCCGCACTGGGCGTCATTGCGAGGAGCGGAGCGACGAAGCAATCCAGGGGGACCGGGCTGCACCGTTCAACCCAGTCCCCCCTGGATTGCTTCGCTGCGCTCGCAATGACGGCCGTGGCTCGCAATCCATGGCCAAGCCGCAGCGCAGCCTTTATGGAAGGGCACGTTTCAGTGCGCGAAGGTATCGAGCGAATGGGTTTTCATCAGACCGTCCTGCGTTCCGCCACGAAGGCGGGGGCGGCAAAACCGGCGCAGGCGACCGGCGATCTGCCGGAATGGGACCTGAGCCACCTTTATCCGGGCATCGAATCACCTGAGTTCAAGCGCGATCTCGACCGCGGCCTCGTCGAGGCGCAGGCGTTGGCCGGCCGCTATCGCGGCAAGCTCTCCGAACTCGCCGCCGCGCCCGATGGCAGCGCGACGCTGGCCGCCGCGGTGAAGAGCTATGAGGGCCTGAGCGACCTACTCGGCCGGATCGGCGCCTATGCCGGCCTGGTCTATTCCGGCGACACCACCGACCCGCAGCGCGCCAAGTTCTACGGCGACACGCAGGACAAGCTGAACGCCGCCATCACCGAATTGCTGTTCTTCGAGCTGGAATTGAACCGGATCGAGCCGGAGGTGCTGGCGAAGGTCGCGAGCCAAGCGCCGCTCTCGCACTGGAAGCCCTGGCTGGAGGATCTAGCCAAGGACAAGCCGCATCAGCTCGACGACCGGATCGAGGCGCTGTTCCACGAGAAGTCGATGACGGGCGCGGCCGCCTGGAACCGGCTCTTCGACGAGACCATCGCCTCGCTGCGCTTCATCGTCGACGGCGAAGAGCTGACGCTGGAGCTCACGCTCAACAAGCTGCAGGACAGCGATGGCGAGGTGCGCCGCAAGGCGGCGGAAGCGCTGAGCACGGTGTTCCGTAAGGAGCTGCGCATCTTCGCGCTGATCACCAACACGCTCGCCAAGGACAAGGAAATCTCCGACCGCTGGCGGAAGTTCGAGGACGTCGCGGATTCCCGGCATCTCGCCAATCGGGTCGAGCGTGAGGTCGTGGATGCTCTCGTTGCCGCCGTGCGCGAGGCCTATCCGCGTCTGTCGCATCGCTACTACCGCCTGAAGGCGAAGTGGTTCGGCCGCGAGGAGCTGGATTTCTGGGATCGCAACGCGCCGCTGCCGCAGGTCGAGCAGCGCACGATTCCCTGGACCGAGGCGCGCGAGACCGTACTCTCCGCCTATGGCGCCTTCTCGCCGGAGATGGCGGATATCGCCCGGCGCTTCTTCGACGAGCGCTGGATCGACGCCCCGCCGCGCCCCGGCAAGGCGCCGGGTGCCTTCGCGCATCCGACCGTGCCGTCGGCGCATCCCTATGTGATGCTGAACTACCAGGGCAAGCCGCGCGACGTGATGACGCTGGCGCATGAGCTCGGCCATGGCGTGCATCAGGTGCTGGCGGCGCCGAACGGGGCCCTGATGGCGCCGACGCCGCTGACGCTGGCCGAGACGGCGAGCGTGTTCGGGGAGATGCTGACCTTCCGCAGGCTGCTCAACTCGACCAACGACAAGAAGCAGCGCAAGGCGATGCTGGCGGCCAAGGTCGAGGACATGATCAACACGGTCGTGCGCCAGATCGCCTTCTACACCTTCGAGCGCAAGGTCCATGAAGCCCGCCGCGAAGGCGAGCTGACGCCGGAAGCGCTCTGCCAGATCTGGATGAGCGTGCAGGAAGAGAGTCTAGGCCCGGCGATCCAGCTGTCGAGCGGTTACGAGCCCTATTGGTGCTACATTCCGCACTTCATCCATTCGCCCTTCTACGTCTATGCCTACGCTTTCGGGGACTGCCTGGTGAACTCGCTCTACGGCGTCTACCAGAACGCCGCCGAGGGCTTCCAGGAGCGCTATTTCGCGCTGCTCTCGGCCGGCGGCAGCAAGCCTTATGGCGAGCTGCTGGCGCCCTTCGGGCTCGATGCGAAGGACCCCGGCTTCTGGCAGATCGGGCTTCGGATGATCGAGGGCATGATCATCGAGCTCGAAGGGATGGAGTGAGGGCCAAGGCCTCCGCTGCCGTCTCCATTTTATGCAAGTCATCCCGGACAAGCCGCGATAGCGGCGCCGATCCGGGATCCATGCCTGAACCGTTCCGGCATGGATCCCGGGTCTTCGCTGCGCTCCGCCCGGGATGACCTCGAGGTTGCGGTGAAAATCAGAACTGCACCCTGAGGCCGACCAGCGAGACATTCGCGGTGTAGTCCGAGCCCTGCGCGGTCGAGTTCAGGCGCTCGTGGGTGAAGCTCGCGCGCACGGCGAAGGTGCGGGTCAGCTTGTATTCGAGCCGCGCGCCGACATTGGTGTAGTCCTCGCGCAGGCCCTGGCCGTCATATTCGGTCCGGCTGAAATTGGTGAAGCCGGTGACGGTGAGGTTGCGGCGCAGCGCATGCGCCACTTCCAACGTGGCGCGCCGTACGGTCGTGCCGGAGGAGCCGGCGATCGTGGTGTCACCGAGCTCGGCGCCTCCGCGCAACGTCACCGTGGTCAGCGGCGTCGGCGACCACAACACCGCGGCATCGCCGACGAAACCGCGCAGGTTTTTCAGGCGGTTATCGTCGTATTTGCGATCCTGATAGCCACCCGAGACCTCGCCGGTGAGCTGCCGGCTGATCTCGAAGGTCGAGCCGATGCGGCCGGTCAGACCGTTCGAGGAACGCATATAGCCGCTGGAATCGGCCTTCTCGTCGAACTCGCGCTGGTCGATTTCGGCCTGGACGAAGGGCTTGAAGCCGGGCGTGACCTCGTAGGCGGCGCGCAGGCGCAGTCCGTACTGCGTCTGATTGCGATCCTTCTGCGAGAGCATCGCACCATTCGACAGGCGGGCATCCTCGTAGTCGCTGCGATCGACCGAGCCGCGCAATGTCAGTTGCAGCCGGTTGAAGTCGTGCGTGACGCCGGCCGAGCCGCCATATTGGTAGATCTGCGGACGGCCGGTGACTGCGGCTGTCAAGTCCGGCGAGCCCGGCCGCTGCGTGTCGAGCCTGAGCCGCGTTTCCAGGAGGATGCGGGTATCGCGCGTCGCATCGAGCCGCAGGTCGAGATTGCCCTCGGCATCGGGGCGCGAGGCATCCTTGGCACGGAAGAATTCCATGTAGCCGCCGCGCAGCTTGCCCTTGAGCTCGTGGACGTTCCAGTCGGACTGGATCTCCAGCTCGCCCTCGTGGCGGCTGTAGCCCGAGCCCTTGGTACCCGGCGCCGATGTGCGCTGCGGATTGGTGTCGTAGCCGACCGAATTGGTGACGGAAGGTCGTAGCGTGATCGAGCCCAGGCGGATGCCGAGCGCGGCGTAGGGATCTTCTTCGCTCGCGGCGCGACGCCGGGGCGGCGGAGCCGGAGGCGGAGGTGGGGGCAACACCGTGACAGCGGGTTGCGGCGGCCGGAACTGGCGCTGGGTGACACCACGCAGTGCCGGCGCCTGAATGGGCTGGCTGGCGCGCGGCGGCTGCCGCCCCGAGACGGCGGAGCCTTGCCGTTGGACCAGTCCGGCGGGATCGCGGATGGCTTCCGGCTCGGCCGTTGCCGGCGAGAGGGCGGGCTGGGGCGTTGCCGGCTGCTGCGCGACATAAGTGGGCGTGCCGGTTCTGAGATTGGCGCGCGGCATCTGCTGCGCCTGCGCGGTTGCGCAGGCGAGTGCCAGCGCGGCCAAGGCCGTGCCGGACAGAAGCAGGGTTGTCGCGCGGCCGGACACGGGCGTCGCAGGGCTCCAGATGACGGGCGCGCGGATGGCGCGCATGGTTAACGGAGTTAGAACGAACAGGGTTAAGGAGCCGTCAACGCGCGCCGGGGCTGTCGGCAGATGGTGGAAATGACTGGCTCCGCCGTGCTACAGCGCCGGCCATGACAGCCGATATCCGCGACTCCGCCCTTCGCACCATCGCCACCGAGCGCGCCGGTCTCGACGCGCTCCATGCCGCACTGGCAGACGGTCTGGGCGGGCCGTTCGCCGACGCCATCGCCATGATCCGCGCCTCGAGCGGGCGCGTGATCGTCTCCGGCATGGGCAAGTCCGGCCATGTCGGGCGCAAGCTCACGGCGACGCTGGCCTCAACCGGCACGCCCGCGCATTTCGTCCATCCGGCCGAGGCGAGCCATGGCGATCTCGGCATGGTGCAGCCTGAGGATGTGGTGATCGCGCTGTCCTGGTCGGGCGAGGCGGTCGAGCTTGCCGCGCTCGTCGGTTATACTCGCCGCTTCCGCGTCGGGCTGATCGCCATCACCGCCAATGCCGAGAGCACGCTCGGCAAGGAGGCGGATATCGCGCTCGTCCTGCCCAAGGCGACGGAGGCCTGTCCGAACGGGCTCGCGCCGACGACCTCGACGACGATGCAGATGGCGCTCGGCGATGCGCTGGCGGTGGCCTTGCTGGAGGCGCGCGGCTTCTCGCGGCAGGATTTCTTCGTCTACCACCCCGGCGGCAAGCTCGGGGCGCAGCTCAAGACGGTCGAGAGCATCATGCATCGCGGCACCGACCTGCCGTTGATCGGTCTGGACACGCTGCTGCCGGACGTTATCGCGATGATCTCCGACAAGGGTTTTGGCTGCGCCGTGGTGATGGATCTGGACGGCAAGCTTGCCGGCGTGGTCACCGATGGCGACCTGCGCCGCAAGACGGCGATGGGCGGGGGCGCCTCGCTCAGGGCACGCGATATCATGACGGCGAATCCGCGCCGAATCGAACTCGATACGTTGGCGGTCGAAGCGCTGGAGCTGGTCAATCGCAGCCGGATCACCGCGCTGATCGTGGTCGATGGCGAGGGGCGCCCGGCCGGGCTCGTCCATGTCCACGACCTGTTGGCGATGGGCGTCGCCTGATCGGGCTTGCAACCCGGCAGCAGCGCGCTATCTAAAGCTGTAGAGACTATAGCTTTAGAGGTGCTGCCATGACCGTTGCCGGCAAGCTCGAACGCGTGATGCCGATCGGTGCGCTGGCGGATCGCACCGGGGTCAAGGTCGAGACCATCCGCTATTACGAGCAGGTCGGCTTGCTGCCGCCGCCGGAACGCTCCGAGGGCAACCAGCGCCGTTATGGCCGGCGCCATGCCGAACGGCTCGCCTTCATCAAGCACGCGCGCGATCTCGGCTTCGCGGTCGAGAATATCCGCACGTTGCTGAAGCTATCCGACACGCCGGGCATGGCTTGCGACGAGGCGCATGCGATCTCGGTCGCCCATCTCGACGAGGTCCGCGACAAGATTGCGAAACTACGCTCGCTGGAGAAGGAGTTGGAGCGGATCGCGACCACCTGCTCGGGCGGCGTCGCGGCCTGCGATTGCGCGATCATCGAGGCGCTCGCCGATCACGGGCAGTGCGACCACGCCCATCATTGAAGCAGCGGCGCAGCCCCGAAACCTGTCTTGCCTCTCGTCTCCGGGGTAAAAAGGCTTAAATAGGTTCCTGCCGGGCGGCGTTGAACGCTGCCTCGCCACGCCAATCCGGGAGGGCGCGATGACGACAGGGCCCACGCTGCCAGGGGCTAAACTCCGAAAAGGGAACAAAACCCAATTCTGTCGGAGTCGGCGATTCGGCCCCGCTTCGTTCCAAACTCGTTCTTATCGAGTCTCTGTTTGAGACTTGCATAAGCTCCGTCCACGCTCCCGCCCGCATGGGCGGGCGAGAAGATCGGCTCCTTCGCCTTGCTTCCTTTTCGTTCGCTGCCGCCCGCCGCCCGCGCCAATAGCGTCACGGCCGTGCTGGGCCCGACCAATACCGGCAAGACCCATCTCGCCATTGAGCGCATGATCGCCCATCCCACCGGGATGATCGGCCTGCCGCTGCGCCTGCTTGCGCGCGAGGTCTACCAGCGCGTCGTCGACAAGGTCGGTGCGCAGTCCGTCGCGCTCGTCACCGGCGAGGAGAAGATCAAGCCCGAGCGGCCGCGCTTCTGGATCTGCACGGTCGAGGCGATGCCGCGCGACCTTGCAGTCGATTTCGTCGCCATCGACGAGATCCAGCTTGCCGCCGATCTCGACCGCGGCCATGTCTTCACCGACCGCCTGCTCAACCGGCGCGGCCGGGCCGAGACCATGCTGATCGGCGCCGCGACGATGCGCCCGCTGATCGAGCAGCTCATGCCGGGCGTGAATGTCGTGACGCGCCCGCGCCTGTCGCAGCTCACCTTCGCCGGCGACCGCAAGATCACGCGCCTGGCGCCACGCTCGGCCATCGTCGCCTTCTCGGTCGAGGAGGTCTATGCGATCGCCGAGCTGATCCGCCGGCAGAAGGGCGGGGCGGCCGT
Source organism: Beijerinckiaceae bacterium (assembly GCA_965283735.1). Lineage (GTDB taxonomy): Bacteria > Pseudomonadota > Alphaproteobacteria > Rhizobiales > Beijerinckiaceae > Allobosea. The sequence continues at coordinate 335,779 of CBDIPN010000001.1, forward strand.
GGTGCTAGGGGCGCTTTCGCCCCGGACCCGCAATGCCCAGGTCGAACTCTACCAGTCCGGCGATGTCGATTATCTCGTCGCGACCGACGCAATCGGCATGGGGCTCAACCTCGACGTCAATCACATCGCCTTCGCGGCGGACAGGAAATTCGACGGACACCATTATCGCAGGCTCAACCCGGCCGAGTTCGGCCAGATCGCCGGGCGCGCCGGCCGCCATCTGCGCGACGGCACCTTCGGCACCAGCGGGCGCTGCCCGCCTTTCGATGCCGAACTCGTCGACGCGATCGAGAATCATCGCTTCGAGCCGATCCGCCAGATGCAGTGGCGCAATTCCGATCTCGATTTGCGCTCGGTCGGCGGCCTTCTGGACACTTTGAACATCCAGCCGTCCGAGCAGGGGCTGACGCGGGCGCTGATCGCCGAGGACATGACGACGCTGGAAGTGCTGGCGCGGGACCCGGATATCGCGAAGCTGGCGCAGGGCCGCGCGGCGGTCGAGCGGCTCTGGGAGGTCTGCGGGCTGCCGGATTATCGCAAGATATCGCCGATGCAGCACGCCGATCTCGCGACGACGCTGTATCTCAGGCTGATGCGCCACGGCCGGCTCGATGCCGACTGGTATGCCGCGCAACTCGCCGCGCTCGACCGCACCGATGGCGAGATCGACACGCTCTCGGCACGGATCGCGCAGGTCCGGACTTGGACCTATGTCGCCAATCGTCCTGACTGGTTACCTGATCCAGAGCATTGGCAGGGCATGGCGCGTCTTGTAGAGGACAAGCTGTCGGACGCTCTGCACGAGCGGCTGGCTCACAGATTTGTCGATCGGCGCACCAGCGTGTTGATGCGCCGCTTGCGGGAGAATGCGATGTTGGAGGCTGAGGTCACCGCGACGGGCGACGTGCTCGTCGAGGGCCAGCATGTGGGGATGCTGCAGGGCTTCCGCTTCACGGCGGATCCAAAGGCCGGCGGTTCCGAGGTCAAGGCCCTGAACCTGGCGGCGATGAAGGCGCTGGGCTCCGAGATCGAGGCTAGGGCGGCGCGCGTCGTGCTGGCGGGCGACGATGCCTTCGTGCTGTCGCATGACGGGCTGATCCGCTGGACCGGCGAGCCGGTGGCGCGTCTTACCGCCGGCGAGAAGGTTCTGGAGCCGCGGCTGCGCCTGCTGGTGGAAGAGCATCTCGGCGGTCCCGCGCGCGAACAGGTCGAGGCCCGCCTCAATCTCTGGCTGAAGAACCACATCACCCGCCTGCTCGGCGCCGTGCAGATCCTGGAAGCAGCCGAGAACGTCACCGGCATTGCGCGGGGCATCGCCTATCAGGCGGCCGAGGCGCTCGGCGTGCTCGAGCGTTCCAAGGTCGGCGAGGAGATGAAGACGCTCGATCAGGAAGGCCGCGCGGCGCTGCGCCAGCTCGGCATCCGTTTCGGCGCTTTCCACATCTATATGCCGGCGCTGCTGAAGCCTGCGCCGCGCGCGCTCGCCGCCCAGCTCTGGGCGCTGAAGCATGGCGGGCCGGAGACGGCCGGGCTCGACGACATCGCCCATCTCGCGGCCTCGGGCCGGACCTCGTTCCCGGTCGACAAGGCCGTGCCGAAGGGCCTGTACCGCGCTGCCGGCTACCGCGTCTGCGGCGAGCGGGCCGTGCGCGTCGACATCCTCGAACGCCTTGCGGACCTCATCCGCCCGGCGATCGCGTATCGCCCTGGCGTCACACAGGGCACGCCGCCGGCTGGCGCCGCCGATCAGGACGGCTTCGTCGCGACCGGTGCGATGACCTCGCTCGTCGGCTGCGCGGGCGAGGACTTCGCCTCGATCCTGCGTTCGCTCGGCTATGTTTCGGTCAAGCGCCCGGGGCCGGCGATCACCGTGCCACTGGCGCCGCCTCCGGCGGCGACCGAGCCGGCGAAGCCTGTCGTGGCCGGTGAAGCGGAAGAGACTGCGGCTTCGGGCGAAGTCGCCGAGGCGACCGCAGAGACCGACGGCGCGAGCGAGCCGGCGACCGAGCTGAACGCGGATGGTTCGACTGAGGGCCAGACGCCTGCCGTCGAGGCCGCCGATGCTCCGATCCTGACCGAGACGGAACTGGGCGCAGCGCGCGAGCCGGTGCCGGCCGACGCGATGGCCGCGCTTCCGGCTGCAGCGGCCGAGGAGACGGCTTCTGCCGAAGCCGTTGCCGACGAAGCTCCTGCCGCTGAAGCTGCGCCGGCCGAGCCTGAGCTGATCGAGATCTGGCGACCGCATCGCCATCAGGGCGGACGCCGGCCGGAGCAGGGCAATCCGCGTGGCCGTCGTGAGGGCGGTGAGCGCCGCGAAGGTGGCGAGCGCCGTGGCGGCGACCGGCCGCAGCGCGAGGGCCGCCCCGGTGGCCCGCGCCGTGACGGGCGGCCCGACAACCGTCCGGCCGCTGCCGCGGGCGAGGGGGCTCCGGCGCAGCGCCAGGATACGCGTCCGCGCCAGGACGACCGTCCGCGTCGCGACGACCGCCCGCAGCGGCAGGACCGCCCCGAGGGCAATCGTGGTCCGCGCCCCGATTTCAAGCGCGACGGCCGCCCCGGTGGTCCGCGTCGCGAGGAGCGGGGCGGGGCCGAGCGCTTCCAGCAGACGCCGCGTCCGCGCCCGGCCAATCGCGAGCCGGACCCGGATTCGCCCTTCGCCAAGCTCGCGGCCCTCAAGGCCCAGCTCGAAGGCAGCAAGAACTGACGCGAAGGAGGCGCGGGCGGTTTGCAGGAGGATCGTCAGCGCCTCGACAAATGGCTCTGGTTCGCGCGCTTCGCCCGCAACCGCCCGGCGGCCGTGCGTCTGGTGGAGGATGGCCATGTCCGCATCGCAGGGCGTCGATGCGACAACCCGGCGCAGGGAATTCGGATCGGGGCCGTGCTGACGCTTGCTCTGCCGCACGCGACCGTCGTGGTTCAGGTCCTCGGCTTCGCCGAACGGCGTGGCTCCTTCGCGGTGGCCCAGCAGCTTTACGAGCGGCTCGACGGCGGCAGCGGCGATGCGTCGCTTGCGGAGCAAGGGGACGAGGATTAAATCCGCGCGCTGTCAGCTGGCAGGCGTCGAAAGCGGCCAGGGGAATGAAATCTTCTCCGCGACGCCTCCCGAATGACAAATCGTTCTGCAAGAGATCATGAAAACGACCTTGAAACCTGCGCCGGGCAAGGGTTTATGGGGCTGTTTAGAAGTGTTGGAAGGGCCGACCCATGACCTATGTGGTCACCGAGAACTGCATCAAGTGCAAGTACATGGATTGCGTCGAGGTCTGCCCGGTCGACTGCTTCTATGAAGGCGAGAACATGCTCGTCATCCATCCCGACGAGTGCATCGATTGCGGCGTCTGCGAGCCGGAATGCCCGGCCGAGGCGATCAAGCCGGACACGGAGCCGGGCCTTGAAAGCTGGCTGCAGCTCAACGGCAAGTTTGCGGCGAGCTGGCCCAACATCACCCAGAAGAAGGACCCGCCGGCGGACGCCAAGGCGTTTGACGGCGTCCCCGGCAAGCTCGAAATGCTCTCGCCCGAACCGGGCGAAGGCGACTGAACCAGGCGCTTTTCGCCGCCCGCGCTGCACTCACCACGACCTCGCCATGCTGCCGCAGGGGAGCGCCGTCCGGCGTTTACCTTTGATTCGGCGTGATTTTTGTGCTACAAGCTAGCCCCAGTCGAAGTCGTTCCGCATGCCCCTGCGAGATTCCAGCAATCGGGGCGCCCCCAAAGATCACGAACGCTGAGAGAGCCGGCTTCGGCGCCGGGCCTAGGTGGTCGTTCTCGGCAGGGCCCAATGAAACAATCGACTAGGGAGCGTGAAGCGGTGCGTTTTCAAAGCGTCGCATCAGGCGGAAGTCTCCTGCCAGCCGGCCGGAGGCCAGATCATCACGTGCTCGCGTCGAGCGGGCCGGTCAGGAGTTGTAACGGCATGTCCACTGCGAAGAAAGCTGTTGTGCGCCAGGGTTTCAAGACGGGCGAATACGTCGTCTATCCCTCCCATGGCGTGGGTCAGATCACGGCGATCGAAGAGCAGGAAGTCGCAGGGTTCAAGCTGGAACTGTTCGTCGTCAGCTTCGCCAAGGACAAGATGACGCTGCGTGTTCCGACCGCCAAGGCCGCCAGCGTCGGCCTGCGTAAGCTCGCCGATGCGGAATCCGTCTCCAAGGCACTGACCACGCTCACCGGCCGCGCCCGCGTCAAGCGCACCATGTGGTCGCGTCGCGCGCAGGAGTACGAAGCGAAGATCAATTCCGGCGATCTCGTCGCCATCGCCGAAGTGGTGCGCGACCTCTACCGTTCCGAGGCCCAGCCCGAGCAGTCCTATTCCGAGCGCCAGCTCTATGAGGCTGCCCTCGACCGCATGACCCGCGAGATCGCCGTGGTCGACGACGTCACCGAGACCGAGGCGCTCAAGAAGATCGAGGCCCAGCTCGCCAAGTCTCCGCGCCGCGCCAGCAAGGCCGAGGCGGAAGCCGAAGCCGAGATGGAAGGCGACAACGACGATCTGGCGGAAGAAGCCGCCTGAGCGGCGTTCTATTCATTATCGACGAAAAACCCGGCGGGCGACCGCCGGGTTTTTTGTTGGGTTGAGGCTGAGCCAAAGGGCGCTACGCCGTCCCCGTTTCAGCCTTGAGGAACGCAACCGTCCGCGCCCAGGCCTGCTTGGCCGTCGCGGCATTGTAGCGCTCGGCGCTGGTGTCGTTCATGAAGGCATGGTCGACATCGGGATAGACGATGGCCTCGTACTGGATATTGGCTGTCTTCAGCGCCTTCTCGTAATCCGGCAGCATCTGAACGAGGCGGGTATCGCGCGAGGCCTGCTGGATCAGGAGACGGGCCTTGATCTGTGGCACCTTGGCGAGATCGGGCGAGCGACCGTAGAAGACGACGCCGGCCGATAGCTCGGGCACCGAGACGGCGAGGTCGTTGACCGCGCCGCCGCCCCAGCAGAAGCCGACTGCACCGGTTCGTCCGGTCGCATCCGGGCGCGAGGCCAGGTATTTGAGCGCGGTGCGGCCCTGGGCGATGACCGCTTCGGCGGGAAGCTGCGGGAAGAGCGCGCGAGCCGCGTCGGGGTCGGTCGGCGTGCCGCCAAGTGGAGTCAGGAAATCGAGGCCGAGCGCGGTGAAGCCCTCCAGCGCCATACGGCGGGTGATGTCTTCGATATGGGGGTTGAGGCCGCGGTTCTCGTGGATGACGAGGACACCGCCGCGCTTCGCCTCGGCCTTGGGCGTGACGAGATAACCCTTGAGCGCCACGCCGTCGACGGTCTGGCCGAACCGGCTGGCGGTAATGCGGGCATCGTCCGGTGCCACCTGCTGCGCATGCGCGTAATTGGGTTCCAGCAGGGCAAGTGCGGCTTCGGCCGCCGCCGCGGTGCCGGCGATGGCGAGCAGCCGGTTCATGAAGACGCGGCGGTCGAGCGGCTTATGCGTATATTCATCGTAGAGTTCGACGATCCGGCGATCGAGCGCCATTCTTGCCTCCCTGATCATGGCCTTGCGCCGAGCATAGCGTCCGCCGCGCGATGCAGGAGGGGGGTGGGAAACAACTCGCGGCCTTGTGAAGGCGAAGGCTACTCGGCGACGACCTTGTAGCGCTGGCCGGGCGTCAGAGCGGCATTGCGGTCGAGCCCGTTGAGAAGTTGAAACAGCTCGCCAGGCCGATCCTGCTCGGGCATCCGCTCGGCCATGCTTGCGATCGTGTCGCCGGCTTCCGCTGCGACCAGCCGGATCTGCATCGGGCGGATGGATTGCGCTTCTGCAGGCGTCATCACCCGGAAGCTGTCGATGATGCCGCGCATCTGCCGTTCCGGGTCGCTGCCGCCACGTGCGGCCAGAATGAAGCGATAGACCCGGTCGCCGATCTGCACGGCGGCGAGCCGGAAGGTCCAGTCGGTGCCGCGGCCATGGGCGCGGACGGCGGGCTGGCCGGCGACCTCGATTTTCTCGATGCCAGTGGTCTCGACGCCCTCGATCCAGCCGGCGGCGACATAGGATTCCAGCGTCTGGCCGCTCTTCAGCGTGACGGAATCGAAGCGCAGCGCCTGCGTGCCATTGGCGCTGACGCCGATGACCATGTCCTGGGCGGCCTCCAGGCTGAAGCCGTCCGGCGCGCTGAAGCCGATGCGCAGCGCACTGTTGAGATAGCGCCGGCCCCGGACCACGCCGTCGCGTGGATCGTCGCCATAGGCCAGGCCCTCGATCGCAGCGAGCCAGCGATTGGCGTCGCGCTCGCCGATGCCGGGCGCGCCGATCTGGCGGGCCGCGGCGGTGACGGCGGCGATGCGCTCGGGCGTCTGCGGGTGGCTGGAGAGGATGTCGAGCCGCTTGTCGTCGGCGCTCTGGTTCTGGCCGCTGCTGCGGAAGGCGGTGTTGCGGCCGAGCGTGGCGAGGAAGCGGCCGGCGCCATAGGGATCGTAGCCGGCGCGGGAAATGTTGCGGACGCTGATCTGGTCGGCGGTCAGTTCCTGCTGGCGCGAGAACTTGGCGAGCGAGAGCTTCGAGCCGGCGCTGATAGCCGCGCCACGCGTGGGGTCCTTCAGGACCTGCGAGACGACCTGATTCACCAACGCCGATTCCGCTTCCTTCTCGGCGCGCTCGACGGCGTGTTGCGCGGTGACATGGGCGATCTCATGCGCCAGCACGGAGGCGATCTCGGAGGTGTCGTTGGCTAATGCCAGCAGGCCGCGCGTGACATAGAGTTGGCCATTGGGCAGGGCGAAGGCGTTGACCACCGGCGAATTCAGGATGGTGATCTCGTAATGGCCGATCTGGCCCTCGCCGGCCTTGGCGAGGCGCTGGACGACCTCGTCGAGGGCAGCGCGGGCGCGCGGCGCGCGATACTCGCCGCCGAAGGCCGCGAGCAGGCGCTGGTGCTCCTGGTCGGAGGCGCGCTGGACCGTGCTGATGCGCGGCGCGATCTCGTTTTCGGAGGTGGAACTCGCCGGCAGCAGCGGGCTCTGGTCGCCAAGGCAGCCAACGAGCAGCAGACCGGGCAGCACGATGGCTGCCAGCTGCTTCGAAAGTCGCGAAAGCGATGCTCGCGGGGGCTGCTGCATGTCCTCAGTCGATCAGTTCCAGCGCGGCCCGGGATGCGACCTCCAGCAGGAGGCCGTCGCGCCCGGACAGGACACCATAGGCGCGCAGCCGTTTACCGCCGAGATCGCTCGCGGTCCAGCCGGCGCTCTTGAGTTCGCGCCAGAGGCTGCGCGACAGGACGATCGAGGCAGCCTCCTTCGGGCGGCGGGAGAAGTTCAGATAGGTCCGCTGGGAGCGCTCGCCGACCGAGGCGATCCGGCCTTCCAGCATGACGTAACGACCCTCCTGCGCCTTTACCGCGGCGAGATCATGGCCATCGACCGCCGTCAGCGGCGAAACTTGCGTCCCAGATGTTACCGTTTTCTGAACGGGGGCCGTCTGCGGCGTTTCGCACGGGGACAAGCCAGGTTCCGGCATGGGCAGGGCCGCTCCCTGCCGCAGCAGCAGTTGCGCGAGGTCCTGTGCCGGCCCAGGCGCCGACGCCGACGGCACGGACAGCCGTGCGGGCAGGCGGCCCCAGCGATCGGGCTCGCCGAGGACGGACAGGCCGAGCGGTCGGCCGAGGAAGCCGCGCAGGCCCGCATCGAAGCGCGCCGTCTCCTCGGCATTCTGGCGTGGCGCGATGCCGATGAGGCGCAATCTCCGGCCATCGTCCAGAAGCGGGTCTCCGGCTGGGTCGAGCCCGGTCAGTTGCACCGTCGCGGCCGCATCGGCGTCGGGCGCGCAGCCGGGCGCTGCCCGCGCCGGAGTTGTCGCGAAGGCGGCGAACATGACGATGGCAAGAAGGGACTTCACCCGCATCGTGATTATGCTACACGGAGTTTCGTGCGTCCCGGTAGCTCAGCAGGATAGAGCAACGGTTTCCTAAACCGTAGGTCAGGGGTTCGAATCCCTTCCGGGACGCCAGCTCTCCGCGCAAATCCTTGATTTGCTGCAACTTCCTCAGATATCAGCACTATCGACGCTTCGACCTGCAACACACATGCGTGGGAAACGCACGTCCGTGAAGCTATGGCGTCGTAACAAGCGGGGGGCTTGGTATCTGAACTTCCGCGTGCTGGAGGACATAGCCGAGGCTTATGTCTGAATAGCCCCGAGTTTCGTAGACGCCGTCGGGTTACATCTCGTGCTGCCGTTCGAACTCGACGGGTGACAGCATCTCGTTCCTGACGTGCTTGCGCTTTGGGTTGTAGAACATCTCGATGTAGTCGAACACGTCCTGCCTTGCCTCTTCGCACCGGGTGTCGATCTGGCGGCTGGGGAAGCGAAGCGCGGGCCGACGTTGTCGAAGGCGCTGGCGGCATGGAAGGAAGGCAGTGGCATGGCTGGCGGCCGAAAGCCACGCCCGCAGACGGTCATCGAGGCCGAAATGGCCGTTCGCCACTTCACTCAGCTTAACGGCGACTTCAGGCGCTGGACCGGCGTCGCGCCCATCGAGTTTCGGCGAACCCTCAAACGAGACTAAATCGGGGACCCGTCGCCCCGGCGCGGCGAGCCGCTGGGGTTTCGCTCAGTGCGCCACTGCCGCCAGGTCGGATCGGCCTGCGGCCGACCTCGAATGGTCCGCCGGGCGCCTTCCCAGGAGGGCCGTCCGAAAGTAGGCGTTCGCCGCCAGTGCGACGCCGAGGGACTCGGAGAACCGCTTGGCCGCCGTCGGGGACAAGTGGTAGCCGTCCGGGAAGTCGCGCGGATCGGCGGGCTCCGTTCCCTGCAGGTCGAGCAGTTCGGCACCGCCGTCGCGGATCGTTCTTCGAAGGTCGTCGGGCAACGGGAAGCGCCTGGGCAGGGGGGTCGCGACGAAGACGACGCCGACGCCGTCCTTCCCGGCCCTCTCGATGAAGCGCGCCAGCCGGGTGTAGGTGTCGGGCCGGCCGTTCCCGGAGGCACGCTGGCGCACGCTCGCGGCCTCGTTCAACGTCTGCGCCAGCGCCTCGTAGCCGGGAATGAGCGCGAGCACGCGCGTCTGCACCCGCTCCCTGTTGGCCCACACCCTCGAAGTCGCGCCGAGCAGGTAGCTGATCCGGTCGCTCGCGGAGAGGACGTCGTCGGAGAAGGCCTCCGAGAGGAGGGGGAACCCGGCGAACTGACTGCCGAGGCGCTCGGGCTGCAGGGGCTGGCCGTCCGCGAGCTGGCTCTGGGCGAAGCAGATGACGATGACGCGCGGCAGGGATCGAGCCGGCTCGACGAAGCGCCGATATACGTAGAACCAGTCCAGCAGTCTCGTGTCGTCGGGGTAGACGAGGGCGAACTTCGCCTGGGGCAGGCGGTGGGGCGGCCACGCGCCCTCGACCACGTCGGGCCGGATTCCGGCCCGGGTCAGCGAGTTTCCAAGGAAGAGAACGCCGGGTCCCGGCGCCGCCTCGAAGTTCCGCACGATGGTGGGAATGCTCCTGATGTGCTGGACGTCGAGCGACAGGCGGGGCTCGGCCAGGTACAGGCCGAGTTCGCCGGCGAGAAGGATCGCCAGCACGGAGGAGAGGACCTTCCAGTCGGATCCGCCGCCGAAAGCGCTTCGAAGCACGGGCGTCCCCCTCGATCGTCAGAACTGGAAATAGACGAACTCGTGACTGTTCGGCGATTGGAAGAAGATCAGCATCAACACGGCGTACGAGTAGACGGCCGCGCGGGCAGGCCACGCGCTGCGTAGCAGGGCGAGGGAATTCTTCGCTCGGACGCCGGTCCAGTACTCGAACAGGTAGAGCGGAAGGGCGTAGAAGGCGATCAGGAGCAGCATGGACACGGCGTCCGGCGTCACGCGCCAGTCCGTGGCCATCAGGTGCAGGAAGGTTCCGACTTGCCGCATGCTCTCGGCCCGGAACAGCAGCCAACCGAAGCAGACCAGGTGGAACATCAGCACGATGCGCCAGCCGCGCGCGAAGGCGCTCAGAGGCCGCTCCTTCTCCCACCCCGCGATCCGGTACAGGCACAGCAGCACGCCATGATAGAGGCCCCAGAACACGAAGGTCCAGTTGGCCCCGTGCCAGATGCCGCCCAGGAGCATCGTGATCATGAGGTTGCGGATGACCATGTATCCGGTCCCGCGATTGCCGCCGAGGGCGACGTACAGGTAGTCGCGCAGCCACGTCGACAGGCTGATGTGCCAGCGCCGCCAGAAGTCGCTCGGCGAAATGGCGAAATAGGGCGACTTGAAGTTGTCCATCAGGTCGATGCCCAGCCACCGGGCGATGCCCTGTGCGATGGAGCTGTACCCCGAGAAGTCCGCGTAGATTTGCCAGGCGAACGCGTACACGCCGATCAGGCATTCGACCCCGGTGAGCTGGGACGGATCGCGACCGAAGATGGAGTTCACTACCAGCGCGAGGTTGTCGCCGATCACGACCTTCTTAAAGAGACCGATCAGAATGTAGTACAAGCCGACCACGAAATCGTCGGAGCGCCGGACCCGGGGGATCTCGAGCTGCTTTAGGAGGCCTCTGCCGAGCGGGTCCTGGCCTTTGGCGCCGGAGCGCATGATGGGGCCGGCGACCAGGTGGGGGAAAAAGGACACATAGAGCGCGAAGTTCCAAAAGCTCGTCGCCGGCTTGGTGACGCCGCGGGCGATGTCGAAGACGTAGCTCATGCTCTGGAAGGTGTAGAACGAGAGCCCGACCGGCAGGATCACCTGGATGAGCGGTGGCGAGACGTCGAGGCCCACTGCGTTGAGCGCCGCCACGACCTCGGCGGTGAAGAAATTGTAGTACTTGAAGAAGCCCAGCAGCGCGAGGTTCGTGGCGACCGAGAGCCAGACGTATCGCCGCTTGACCTTGTCCGACGGCGCCGAAGCCACGAGCAAGCCAAGGTAGAAATCCATCACCGTCGAGAAGGCGATCAGGGGCAGGAAGCGCCAGTCCCACCATCCGTAGAAGAAGTAGCTGGCTCCAAGGATGAAAAATGTCTGAGTACGAAACGGCAGAAGCCAGTAAACGGGGAGCACGACGGCGAAGAATATCCAGAACGTCCAGCTGTTGAACAACATTCGCGCTCACCCGGAAGTCGGCGTTGGATGTCAGCGGATGTTCACCGGTAGCGCCTTTCGTGCCGGCGTTTGTTGATGCCGGTCAGTTCGCCCTCGGCGGCAACGGCTCGGCGATCCAGCAGGGCCCTCGCCCGGGCCGTGGGCTTCCGTGGGTGTTCGTCGCGCTACCCGGCCGTCGGTGCCTCAACGCTGGTGCGCCATCCCCTCCCACGTCCGGACACCGGGCGCGATGCTAGGCAAGAGCGGCTCTGTTCAGTGCGCCTGCCGCAGGGGTCGAGCGGAAAATATCGATGAACTGCCCATGGAATTGCCGGGGCGCGACGACGAGGCTGCGGCATTGGAGGGGGTCGCCCTCGCCATCGATCTCGGTCGCCAGGCAGCCGGCCTCCCGCGCGATGATCACGCCGGCGGCGAGGTCCCAGAGGTCGAGCTTGGCGCCGGAGGTCCAGAAGCCGTCGAAGCGACCTTCCGCGACATAGGCGATCTCCAGCGCCGCCGAACCCGGGCTGCGGATGCCGGAGACGCGCGGCATGATCGCCGCCATCTCGCGGGCGGCCTTCTCGCTGTCGCCCTTGCCGTTATAGGGAAAGCAGGTTCCGACGACCGCGTGGGCGAGGGATTTGCGATTGGAGCCGTTCAGTCTTCGATTGCCGAGATAGGCGCCCTCTCCGGCAGCAGCCCAGAACATCTCGCCACTCAGGGGATTGAAGGTCACGCCCGCCGTCACCTCGTCGCCTTCCATCAGGGCGAGCGAGGTCGAGAATTGCGGGATGCCGTGCAGGAAGTTGTTGGTCCCGTCGAGCGGGTCGATGATGATCCTGAGCCCGTTTCCGGCGTCGGGAGAGGCCGCGCCTTCCTCGCCGAGTACCGCGACCTCGGGCAGCTCCCGGTTGAGATGGGCGACGATCAGGCGCTCGGATTCGATATCGGCGGCGGAGACGAAGTCGGATGGGCCCTTTTCCAGGATGGGCAGGGCCGAGAGACGCGCGAAATTCTCGGCGAGCGAGGCGCCGCCGATCCGAGCGGCCTCCTTCATGGCCTCGACGATCTCTCTGCGGGTCCGGGATTTGGTGGTCATGACGGCTAACCTGGCTGGGTTGAGTGCACTGGTCGGGCGGCTCATGCCGCCGGCATGATTCCGGCTCGCGGGGCGGCGATCGCGCGCAGCGCCGCCTGATGCAGCTCGGGATTGGCTGCGGCGAGGCAGTGCCCGCTCGAATGCAGCGTCAGCGGCGCGCCGCTCCAGTCGGTGATGACACCGCCGGCATTGGCGATGACCGGGACATGGGCGAGGACGTCATGCGGGGTGGTGAAGCGGTCGATCGCGATGTCGATCCCGCCCGAGGCGAGCCGTCCGTAGGAATAGCAACTCCCGCCATAGACGCACCAATGCACCGACGCGCGCAGCGCCTGGAAGACCGGCAGGGTCTGCGGATCGTAGAGCTCGATATTGCTGGTCGACAGGACGGCTTCCGGGAGGAGTCTGCGGCCGGAGGTGGCGACGCGGACGTCGTTGAGGGTGGTCGGGTAGCCGTCGGCGCCGATCCAGCGCTCGCGCGTCATCGGCTGGTCGATGACGCCGAGGACGGGCACGCCCTTGCGGGTGAGCGCGATCAGCGTGCCGAAGACCGGGATGCCGGCGACGAAAGCCTTGGTGCCGTCGATCGGGTCGAGCACCCAGACATATTCGGCATCCGTCGCCTGCGCGCCGAATTCCTCGCCCTGGATGCCGTGTTCCGGGAAGGCCTCGCCGATGCGGCGGCGCAGTTCCGTCTCGACGCCGCGGTCGATCTCGGTGACCGGGCTGTCGTCGCCCTTGGAGACGAAGGCGTTGTTCTGACGGGCAGCGTCGCGGATGATCGTGCCGCTCGCTTCCGCCAACCCCTGGGCGAAGGCGATGAAGTTCCTGATGTCGCTAGTCGGCATGACGGACCTGTACGGATATCGCGGCTGTGCTCTTGAGCGGGCGCTGGTGCTTGCTGAGCGCGTATTCGAGGTATTTGAAGCAGCGCGTGATCACGAGGGTGATCGCGAGGTAGATCAGTGCCGCCATGATGAAGAGTTCGTAGGGCTGGAAGGTGCTGGCGACGATGGTGTTGGCGACGCCGGTCAGCTCCATCAGCGTGATCGTGCTGGCGAGCGAGGTGCCCTTCAGCATGCCGATCGCCTGGTTGCTGTAGGCGGGCAGCATGAGCCGGAACGCGATCGGCAGCACGATGAAGCGCTGGACCTGGAAGGCGGACATGCCGCAGGCACGTGCGGCCTCGACCTCGCCGGCGGGCACGGCCTGGATCGCGCCGCGCAGGATGTTGGTCGTATAGGCGGTCGAATGCAGCGCGCAGGCGAGCAAGGCGCAGACGAAGGGCTGACGCAGCCAGGGCCAGAGAAAGCTCTGGCGCACGAACTCGAACTGGGCGAGGCCGTAATAGACAATGAAGATCTGCACCAGCAGCGGCGTGCCGCGGAAGAAATAGACGAAGCCGTAGATCGGCGCGCGGGCGGCGCGGCTGCCATTGGCGTAGAGGATGCCGAGCGGCAGCGCGCAGACGAAGCCGATGACCTCCGTCAGCAGCAGGAGCTTGAGGGTGAGGACCGCGCCTTGCAGCAGACGCGGGAGGCTCTCGATCATGAGCGAGAGGTCCATGATCAGACCCTCCGGACGCCGCGGTTCGCGCGGGTTTCCAGCCATTCGATGATGAGGGAATTGGCGATCGTCAGCAGGAGATAGATGAGCGCCGCGAGCATGTAGAAGTGGAACGGGCTGCGCGTCACCGAGGTCGCGATGTAGCTGACGCGCATCAGCTCCTCGAGGCCGACCACCGAGATCAGGGAGGTGTTCTTGATCAGCGAGATCCAGATGTTGCCGAGCGCCGGCAGGGCGTAGCGCCACATCAGCGGCAGGCGGATATGGACGAACAGGGTCAGCGGCGACATGCCGAAGGCCCTGGCCGCCTCGATCTGGCCGGGCGGGATGGCGAGAAAGGCGCCGCGGAAGATCTCGGCCGCGTAGCCGCCGAAGACCAGGCTCAGCGCCAGCACGCCTGCGCCGAGAGCCGGCATCTCGAAAGAGGTGTTCGGCCCGCCGATCCAGCGCAGCGCGGCCGACAAGGCGACGGTGCTGCCGAAATAGACGAGCAGGATGATCAGCAGCTCCGGCGTGCCGCGGATGCAGGTGGTGTAGAGGTCCCCCGCCGCGCGCAGAAACCGCGACGAAGAGAGCTTGGCGAGCGCGACGAGGAGCCCGATCACGAGCCCCGCCGCCAAGGCCAGGAACGCGACCTTGAGCGTGACCATCGTTCCCCAGAAGAGCTGGGTGCCCCAACCCTGAAAGAGGTCTGCCGTCATATTGCGTTCCCGTCAGGGGGAGGGTGGTGCCGGACATGGCCGGCACCTGCGGCATCGGATCATGCTCTTGCCGCCGGGGTGGCTCAGTCGGCCCAGACGCTCGGCATGACCGTGAACTTCCAGTATTTTCGATTGATCGCCTTGAAGGTGCCGTCGGCGAACATGCCCTTCAGCGCTTCGTCGACCTTGGCCAGCAGCTCCGGCTCGTTCTTGCGCAGCCCGACGCCGACACCCGGCCCGAAATACTTGATGCTTTCCAGCTCGGGGCCGACAAAGGCGAAGTCCTTGCCCTGCTTGTCCTCGAAGAAGCCTTCCATCTTGATCGGCCCGGCCATGATCAGGTCGACCCGGCCCGAGATGAGGTCGAGCAGCAAGGTCTCGTAATTCTCGTAACGCGAGATCTGCACGCCGGGGAACTGCTCGGTGAAGTAGCGGTCATAGGTGCTGGCGCGGATCATGCCGACGACCTTGCCGTCGAGCGCCTTGGGATTGGGCTTCCCATCCGCGGTCACGGGCTCCAGCTTGGAACCCTTCGGGCCGACGAAGCGGCCGGTCGAGGCGCGATAGGGAACACTGAAATCGATGCTCTTCTGGCGCGCTTCCGTGATCGAAAGGCTGGCGAGGATGAGATCGAACTTGCGGGCCGAGAGGGCCGGTATCAGCCCCTCGAATGCCTGGCAGACGAATTGCAGCTCGAAGCCCGCGCGCTTGCCGATCTCGCGGGCGAGGTCGACGTCGAAACCGGTCAGCTCTCCGCCCGCCGTACGAAAGTTGAAGGGCGGGTTGGTGCATTCGGTACCGACCTTGACCTCGCGGGCGAAGGCGGAGCCGGCCAGCAGCAGCGCTGCGCCAGTCAGCAGGGTGAGTGCTGTCTTCTTCATGGTTCTTCTCCTCACAGAACCCGCTGCAGGAAGCGCCTGCACCGCTCGGACGTTGGATTGCCGAAGATGTTTTCCGGCGTGTCACGCTCTTCGATCTTCCCTTCGTGAAGGAAGAGCACCTCGTTCGAGACCTCGCGGGCGAAGCCCATCTCGTGGGTCACGACGATCATGGTGCGCCCCTCCTCGGCGAGCTGGCGCATGACGCCCAGCACCTCGCCGACCAGCTCGGGATCGAGGGCGGAGGTCGGCTCGTCGAAGAGCAGGAGCTTGGGCTCCATGGCGAGCGCACGCGCAATGGCGCAGCGCTGCTGCTGGCCGCCGGAGATATGGGCGGGGTAATGGAAGCGCTTGTCGAACAGGCCGACCTTGGCGAGCAGGGCCTCGGCCCGCTCCTTTGCCTCCGCCTTGGGCACGCCCAGCACCTTGATCGGCGCGATCGTGACATTGTCGAGGACGGTCAGGTGGCTCCAGAGGTTGAAGCTCTGGAACACCATGCCCATCCGGCTGCGGATGCGGTTGATCTGGCGGGCGTCCAGAGCCGCAGTGCCATTGCCGCGGCGCCCGAGGTTCAGCTGTTCGCCCTCGAAGTGGATCGAGCCGGCTTCGGGCGTTTCAAGCAGGTTGATGCAGCGCAGGAAGGTGCTTTTCCCCGAGCCGCTTGCCCCGATCATGCAGATGACGTCGCGTTCGCGGGCTGCCAGGCTGACGCCCTTGAGCACCGGGAAGTCGCCATAGCTCTTGTGGATGTCGTCCGCTGTGAGGACGGTCTTCGCCTCGGGTCGAGACACGTTTTCCCCTCCGCTTGCGCTGGATGACCGGCTTTGTCCGATCGCGATTGGCAGGGACGGTACCGACGGCTAAAAACAGCCTCAAGTACCAATTCTTTCGAGTTGAGCATACCAATCCGGCGACATGCTTGACCGCTCGCGCGACGCGCCGCTCAATCGCCGCGAGCTACCGACCGGACCCGCCCCGACCGCGACAGGCTATGAACGCGCGCTTCAATTATCCCTTCTGGAACACGATCGCGTTGGCGCCGGGCGGGCCGGAGCCGCTCTATGACCAGATCGCCGGGCAAATTCGGGCGCTGGTCGTCGACGGCGCGATCCCCCGCGGCATGCATCTGCCGCCGTCGCGCAAGCTTGCAGACGAGCTCGGCGTCTCCCGCTCGACCATCGTGCTCGCCTATAACCGCCTGAAGAACGAAGGCTACGCACATGGGCGCACGGGTGCGGGGACCTATATCGAGAAGGACCTGCCCGAAGACATGCATCGCCGGATCGGCGAGCCGTCGCCCGCTCCGCAGCCGCCCCGGCAATCGCGCGTGCTGGCCGCGCGTGGCAATGCCCTGATGGGGCTGGCGCTGCCGAGCGAGCGCGAGCTCGGCTATGATCTCAGCCCCCTGCTGCCGGCGCTCGACGAATTGCCCTTCGGGGAGATCAGCCGCAGCACCGCCGAATATTGGGGCTCGGAGCCTTGGCCGCAGTTCAATTTCAGCGAGCGGCTGGGCCTGCCCGCCTTGCGCCAGCAGATCGCGAAATACCTCGGCGAATACGAAGGCGTGCCTTGCCGGCCGGAGCAGATCGCCGTCGTCGCCAGCACGACGCAGGCCTTCATCCTGCTGGCGCAATTGCTGCTCGATCCCGGCGACGGCGTCGTCATCGAGGACCCCGGCTATCCGACGCGAACAGCCGCCATGGTGGCCAACGGCGCCCGCATCCTGCCGCAGCGCGTCGATCTGGAAGGCCTCAGCACCGATCGCTTCGGGCCGGAGACGGACGACGCCCGGATCGTGATCGCTTCGCCGACCAACCAGTTCCCCTATGGCTCGACCATGTCGATGGAGCGCCGGCTCTCCCTGTTGGCCTGGGCACGGGCCCGCAATGCCTGGGTGATCGAATACGACTACAGCAGCCCGATCGGCATCAACCGCCAGCCGCTCCCCTCGTTGCTCTCGCTCGATGCTGACCAGCGCGTCATCTTCATCGGCAATATCAACCGGATCTTCTCGCCGTCCTTCGGCCTGACCTATCTGGTGCTGCCGCCCGATCTGGTCGAGCTGTTCTATCGCGCGAAGCTGGTGTTTTCCTGCTACCTGCCGCCGCCGCTGCAGCAGATGGTGGCCGACATCATGGGGCGCGGCGTGCTCGCCAAGCATGTCAGGCGCATGCGGCTCATCTATCGCGAGCGGGCGACGATCCTGGTCGATGCCCTCAGGCAGGCACTCGGTGACCGCCTGCTCATTCCCGACGTGACCGCGGGATTGCATCTGACGGCCCATGCGCTGGGACCGCTGGACGACGCTGCCGTTACCGATGCAGCGCGCCAGCGCGGCATCGATGCGCCCGCGCTGTCGCGCTACCGCTTGCAAGACAAGACGGCCACGGGCTTCGTCTTCGGCTTCGGCAATACCGTGCCCGAACGGATAACCCCGGCGGTGCGGCGTTTCGCCGAGATCATGGCCGCCGCCTAGGGCTTTTGGGAATCGATCGTTTCACCCCGGCATCAGCAGGGCCGGGACAGGAGGACGGGATGACGGACAGGGACGGGTTGGCGCGGCGACTGATCGATGAGCATGACCGCAACGAAAAATTCCGGCCTTTCGCCGCGGCGAACGGCATCGCCTCGCTCGACGATTCCTATGCCGTGCAAGAGCGCTATGTCTCGCTGCTGAAGCCGCGCTGCGGCGCAGCTATCGGTTACAAGATCGGCCTGACCTCGCAGCGCATGCAGGCGATGTGCGGCATTCCCCATCCGATAGCGGGCGTTGTGCTGGCCGACCGGCTGCACCATTCCGGCGCGCGCCTCGCGACCGCCGACTATGGCCGCATGGGCCTCGAGTTCGAGATCGCGGTGCGCATGGCCAGCGATCTACCCGCCGGAGGCCCGGCCTGGACGCCGGAAAACATCGCAGAACACGTCGCCGGTGTCTGTGCCGCGATCGAGATCGTCGACGACCGGGCCGCCGATTACGCCGAACTCGACGTGCTTTCGCTGGTCGCCGACAATTCCTGGAATGGCGGCGTCATCCTGTCGACATTCTGCAGCGACTGGCCGGCCCTGGATGCCGTCTCGGGAACGATCAGCCGTAATGGGACGGAGATCGACCGTGGCTATGGCCGGGACGCGCTGGGCCATCCCTTCGCACCGCTCGCCTGGCTGGCCAACGCGCTCGCGGCCAAGAGGCAAAGCCTGAAGTCCGGCGAGATCGTGATGACCGGCAGCCTCGTTACCACGCGCTTCCCGACCGAGACCGAAACCTATCGCTTCGAGCTCGAAGGCATCGGCGCCGTCGAGCTTAACGTCACCGCCTGAGTGCCGGAGAACAAGATCATGGCGCATCGCCTCGCTGCCCGGATGAGCCGGGTCAAGCCCTCCGCTATCCGCGAGCTTCTGCGGCTGGGCGCCGATCCCAGCGTGATCTCATTCGGCGGCGGCTATCCCGACGCCTCGCTGTTCCCGATCGCGGGGCTGGACGAGGTCTTCCGCAAGACGCTGGCCGAGAACGGACAGGAGGCGCTGCAATACACCGTCTCGAACGGCATGCCGCTGCTTCGTCGGCAGATCGCCGAGCGGATGGCGCGCGACGGTGTTCGCTGCACAGAGGACGAGGTTCTGATCCTCCAGGGCGGCCAGCAGGGGCTCGATCTCGTCGCCAAGCTGCTGATCGACAAGGACGACATCATCGTCGTCGAGGACCCGACCTTCCTGGGGGCGCTGATCGCCTTCAACCCCTGCGAGCCGCGCTATGTCACGGTCGGCATGGATGAGGACGGCATGGATGTCGAGGCGCTCGACGCGGCGCTGAAGGCCAATCCGGGGGCGAAGTTCATCTATACGGTCCCCGATTTCCAGAACCCGACCGGCGTCACCATGAGTTTGGCGCGGCGCAAGCGGCTGGTGGAGATCGCCAACGCCCATGATGTGATCATCCTCGAGGATTCGCCCTATCGCGAGATTCGCTTCGAGGGAGAGCGCATCCCGCCGATCAAGAGCTTCGACACCGAGGGGAGGGTGATCTATCTCGGCAGCTTCTCGAAGATCCTGGCGCCGGGCCTCCGGCTCGGCTGGGCCGTCGCCTCGACCGACCTGATCGAGCAGCTCGGCCTGCTCAAGCTCGCGGCCGATACGCAGACGAGCACGCTCAACATGGCGGTCGCCTCGCGCTTCCTCGCGGATTACGACATCGACGCGCATATCGCCACGATCCGCAGCGCCTATCGCCACAAGAAGAACCTGATGCTGGAGACGATCCGGCAGAGCTTCCCGCAGGAGATCGCCTGTACCGATGCGAGCGGCGGGCTCTTCACCTGGCTGACCTTCCCCGAAGGCTTCGATGCCGCCGCCTTCATGCTCGACCATGCGCTTCCGGAGGCCCGCGTCGCCTACGTGCCCGGCGCGACCTTCTTCGCGCTCGAGCAGCGGCCGAACCATGCCCGGCTGAGCTATTCGACGCAGACGGACGAGCGGCTCGTGGCCGGCATCACGGCGCTCGGTCATGTCCTGAAGGCCCATCTCGGGTCGCGCGCAGGCGGCTGAGCGAAGCCTACCCCCCGATATCGGCAGATGAGGACCGCACCATGCCCGTGATCATCCATCCCGTCCCGAAGAACGACCTGACGGAGGCCGAGATCGCGCGCTGGCGGGCGATTCCCGTTGCGGTCGCGGTCGATCTCGGCCGCAACCTCAACCAGATCGACTCGGTGATCCGCCCGCTGATGCCGCCCGGCCAACAGCCGCGCCTGTTCGGGCGCGCGGTGACCGCCTTCTGCGAGGCGCCGGATTTCGGCTCGGTTGTGCGGGCAATGGACATTATCGGCCCCGGCGACGTCCTCGTCATCGCGGCGGCAGGCCATGCGGAGAGCGCGATGATCGGCGAGATCCTCGGCGGTCACATCCGCCGCAAGGGCGCGGTCGGCCTCGTCTGCGACGGGGCGATCCGCGATGTCGGGACGCTCGCCGGCTGGACGGATTTCTCGGTCTTCACCCGCTCGGTAACGCCGCGCGGCCCGTCCTCGGCGGAGCGGGGCGAGATCAACCGCCCGGTGGTGATCGGGGGCGCGATCGTCTCGCCCGGCGACCTCCTGATCGGCGACGACGACGGGCTGGTCGCGCTGACGCCGGCGACGATCCGCAGCCGCATCGCCGATGCCGAGGCCCGGCTGGTGCTGGAAGCGAAATGGGAAGAGGCTCTGAAGGCCGGTCAGACGGCACAGGCGGTCTTCGGGCTGACGCCGGTTTAACCTGCCATCCCTATGGCCGCGTCTCGGATGGAGCACTCGATATCAGCGTCTATGGCGGGCTCGACCCGTCCGACGACTGCGCGCTGACGCCGATCGTGCGCAATGCCGGCGGCGCGATCACCGATTGGGACGGCCGGGAGCTGACGATCCATTCCGGCCATCGCTGCGTCGTGGCAAGCGGCAGCTCGGCCCTGCATGGCGAGGTCCTCGACCGACTGCGCCGACATTGATGAACCGGACGGTCCGGAATGACGGTGCTTCCGCGAAAAAGCGGCATGCTCTAAGCACGAAGCATGGAGACCGTCTCGCCGCATGAAATCTTTACCCATGTCCGCATCGTCATGGGCATGGTCATCGGCCTCGGCATCACGCGGATGCTGGCGGGGATCGCCGGCTTCATACAGCATCCCGGGCGGTATCGGGTCTCGCTGCTCCACATGCTCTGGGTCGGCTCGATCCTGCTCGAACTCGTGCTGTTCTGGTGGTGGGAGTTCGGCCTGTCGCGCATCCCGGTCTGGAGCTTCGGCGCCTATCTCTTCCTGATCGGCTATGCCGTCGTGCTCTATCTGATCTCGGCGTTGCTGTTCCCGGACAATATCGCCGAATATGCCGGCTACGAGGATTTCTTCATCCGGCGGCGGCACTGGTTCTTCGGCTTGCTGGCGGCAACCTTCGTGCTCGATGTCGTCGATACCCTGATCAAGGGCAACGAGCACTGGAGCCAGCTCAGCGGCGACTATCTCGTGCAGGTCCCGATCGGACTGGCACTCTGTCTCGTCGCATATGTTTCCGCACGGCGCTGGGTCCATATCGCGCTCGCCAGCGTGCATATCCTCTACCAGAGCTACTGGGTCGTGCGGGTCGTCTACACGATGGGCTGACGCGCGTTCAGCGCCTTTTGCCGGAGGCGTCCGCGAAGGGCGCGAAATGCTGCGCGACCTGCCGGTAGACCTCCCGCTTGAAGGGGATGATGAGCTCCGGGGTCTCGTCGAGACGCGCCCAGCGCCAGGCGTCGAACTCGGCCTTGTGCCCGCCGGCCGGGGTCAGGATGTCGATCTCGTCCTCGGAACCGATGAGGCGGAAGGCGAACCATTTCTGCGCCTGGCCGCGCCAGCGCCCCTTCCAGGCTTCCTTGCCGATATCGACCGGCAGATCATAGGCGAGCCAGCCCGGCGCCTCGGCGAGAAGCTCGACCGAGGTGACGTTGGTTTCCTCGGCGAGTTCGCGGCGCGCGGCCTCCAGCGGCGTCTCGCCCTCGTCGATGCCACCCTGCGGCATCTGCCAGGCATGGCCGGGCGCGACATGCTCGCGCTTGGTCTTGTCGGCACGCCGGCCGACGAAGACGAGACCCTCGGCGTTGAAGAGGGCGAGCCCGACGCAGGGACGGTAGCCTTCGGGGGCCTTGTCGGTCATTGCAGCGATCCGGTGGTCTTGATCGATCCGGTCGAGATCGACCCGGTGCTCTTGGGCGAACGGAAGTCGCGGGCGGCGCTGACGGGAACGATCGCGATCTTCTTGGCTTCCAGAGACTGTGCCCAGCGGTTGATCCGCTCGATCGAGACCGGCAGGGCGCTGGCGGCTGCGACCGCAATGCCCTGCTCGCGGGAGAGGTTTTCGAGCGCGGCCAGTTCCTTGTCGATCGCGTCGGCACGGGTGACGCCGTCGATGACGCGGTCGATCTTCAGGGAGGGGATGCGGGCGCGGTCGGCCGAGCCGGCGAGCAGGCTGCGCGCGGAGGAGCCGTCGTCGACGACCATCAGGCCGCGGCCGGCGAGTTCGCGCAGGACAGGGGAGAGCGCGCTTTCGTCTGCGGTAAAGCGGCCGCCGAGGAAATTGACGATGCCGACATAGCCGGTAAAGCGGCCGAGCGCCCAATGCAGCTTGTCGAGGTTGTCGGGCGCCTTCGGGCCGGTCAGCAGCGTATGCGGGCCGGGATCGTTGTCGGGATAGTCGAAGGGCTCCATCGGCAATTGCAGGAAGACCTCATGGCCTTCGCTGCGGGCGCGCTGGACGGTGCGTTCGAGTTCGGCGCCATAGGGCGCGAAGGCGAGCGAGACCGGCGCCGGCAGTTTCGCGATCGCGTCGGCCGTGCCGCTCTGGCTGATGCCGAGCCCGCCGACGAGGATGGCGATACGGCCGACCGGCTTGGTCGCGGGTTCCGGGCCGAGCGGGCGGGCGTAGATCTTGGCCGGCGTCGCACCTTCGGGCCCGGATTTCGGCAGCAGGCCGTAACGCGAGCGCTCGACCAGGCGATTGTCGGGGGCCGTCGCGAGCTTGATCGTGCGCGCCGTGTCGGGAATGGTGATGACGATGGCTTCCGGAGCGTCCTCGCCGACGCGTACCACGGTCACCCCTGCGCTGTTCTCGAGCTGGGCGGCGGTGGCAGGCCCGCGGGGCGTGGCAGCCGCGGGATCGGCGGTGGCGGGGGCGGAGGAGACGGGGCAGAACGCTTCTCGATCGAGGCCACTGCGATCGGCTCGCCGCCATCGGGATCGCGGCGCAGCGCCACTGTCAGCACGAGCCCCAGAATGGCCACGCCAACGCTGCCGGCCGCCGCCGTCGCGAGCCAACGTCCCCAGGGCCTGCCAGAGGCCGCCGGGCGATCCTGGCCGAGCGGTCGATTGAGCTCCGTCAGCGGCGTATCGGCCGAGAGAGGCCGTCCTCGAAATTGCGACGCGGACCCGAATCAGCAGCCCGCGCGTCAGAGTACGCGCCGATCAGATTGCATCGCAATCCGATCGGTCACGCGTTATCGATCTGGAAACGAGCGCCGGACCGGCTCTCGGCCTGTCGCCTCGGAAGCCCGCAGGCTCAGTTCGGCTGCTTGGGCGCTTCGGGCGTCGCGGGCTTGTCGGCGGGGGCCGCGACATCCTTCTTGACGCCGCGGAGCTGGTTCAGCGCGGCGACGAGCTGGGTGTCCTTGGTCGCGTCGGAGGGGACATAGGAGCTCGAACCGGACTGCTCCTCGCCCTCGCCGGCCTTGAGATGGCCCTTGAGTGCGGCTTCACCCTTGTTCTCGACGAGCTTGTCCTTGATCTCCTGCGGGATCTCCTGCTGGATCTCGATATCGGGCGTGATACCCTTGGCCTGGATCGAGTTGCCCGACGGCGTGTAGTAGCGCGCCGTGGTCAGGCGCAGGCCGCCGTTCGAGCCGAGCGGGATCACGGTCTGAACCGAGCCCTTGCCGAAGGAGCGCGTGCCCATCACGGTCGCGCGCTTGTGGTCCTGCAGGGCGCCGGCGACGATCTCGGCCGCCGAGGCGGACGAGCCGTTGATCAGCACCACGACCGGCTTGCCCTTGGTCAGGTCGCCCGACTTGGCGTTGAAGACCTGGGTCTCCTCGGCGTTGCGGCCGCGGGTCGAGACGATCTTGCCGCGATCGAGGAAGGCGTCGGAGACCAGCACGGACTGGTCGAGGCGCCCGCCGCGGTTGTTGCGGAGGTCGATGATGTAGCCCTTGAGCTTGTCGGCGCCGATCTCGCTCGTGGTCTTCTCGATCGCCTTGCGCAGGCCGTCATAGGTCTGCTCGGAGAAGGTGCCGATGCGGATATAGCCGATATCGCCCTCGACACGCTCCTCGACGGCCGGGACGACGATGGTCGAGCGGGTCAGGGTGAATTCGAGCGGCTCGGTCTTGCCGGGGCGGTCGATCTTCAGCGTGACCTGGGTGTTGATCAGTCCGCGCATCTTCTCGACCGCCTGGGTCAGGGACAGGCCCTTCACCTCGGCGCCGTCGATTTGGCGGATGATGTCGTTGGCGAGGATGCCGGCCTTGGAAGCGGGCGTGTCCCTGATCGGCTTGGCGACCTTGAGGACGCCGTCCTCCATCGTCACCTCGATGCCGAGGCCGCCGAACTGGCCGCGCATGTCGGTGTCCATGTCGCGGAAGGACTTGGCGTCGAGATAGGAGGAGTGCGGGTCGAGCGAGGAGACCATGCCGTTGATGGCGGCCTCGATCAGCTTCTGCTCGTCGGGCTTGTCGACATAGTCGGTGCGGATCTTCTCGAAGATGTCACCGAACAGGTTGAGGCTGCGATAGACCTCGGCCGAGGCCGCGACCGCGCTGGTCGAGGACAGCAGCCTCGTCTGGGTAGCCAGTCCTGTCAGGCCCGCGCCCATGATGGCGCCGGCGAGAACGAGGGAAACCTTGCGCATCATCCGCGAACCTTTTCGCCTTGCGATTTCGTCCACCACGGCGTCGGGTCGATCGAGACGCCGTCTTTCCTGAATTCGATATACAGAACCGGCTGCCCGGTTCCCACCCCTACAGTCGTCGCGGCAGCTTCCGACGTTTCGCCCATCGTCGCAACCGGCTCGCCCGCCAGCACGAACTGATTGAGCGCGACATCGATCCGCTGCATGCCGGCTAGCAAGATGTAGTACCCCCCGCCGGCGTTCAGGATCAAGAGTTGCCCGAACGAACGGAACGGTCCCGCATACACCACCCAAGCGTCGGAAGGCGCCGAAACTAGGGCGTTGGCGCGGGTTTCCAGAGAAATCCCCCGAATGGTGCCGCCGGCACCGTCAGGATCGCCGAAACCACGCAATCGTGATCCCGATACGGGCAGGGAGAGCAGGCCCTTCGCCTCGGCGAAGGCGATCTTGGGGGCAAGTCGCGCCGGGTCCTTGAAGGCGAGCGCCGTCATGCGCTCGCGCTGCTCGCGGGTCTCCTGCTCGATGGCCTGACGGGCGGCGTCGGCCGCCTTGTTGGCGACGGAGATCTCCTTCTCGATCTTCTCGACGAAATCCCGCATCGAGCGGGCTTGGCCGGCGAGCTCCTTGCCGAGAGCGGCCTGCTGCTCGACATCCCTGGCGGCACTGGCCTCGCGCTCGCGCCGCGCCTCGATCAGGGAGGCCAGGCGCTGGCGCTCGGCCGCGATCTGCTCCATCTCGGTGCCGATCCGGCCTTTTTCGGTGGCGATGCCCTGGCGCAGCCGCACGAGTTCGGCGAGGTCGGTGCCGAGGATCTCGACCTCCTGCCGGAGGTCCGGCACGACGGCGCCGAGCAGCATCGAGGCGCGCACGGCTTCCAGGATATCCTCGGGGCGGACCAGCACGGCGGGTGGCGGGCGCCGGCCGATGCGCTGCAACGCGGCCAGCACCTCGGCGATCAGGTTGCGCCGGCCCTCGAGCGAGCGCCGGATCGCGGCTTCGCTGGATTGCAGCAGGCCGAGCCGGTTTTCCAGCGCGCCCAAGCGTTCTTCGGCGGTCTGGGTTTTCGCGGTGGTGTCGAGCAACGCCTTGTTGAGGGCGGCGCGATCGGCGCGGATCGCAGCCACTTCCTTTTCGAGATTCGCGCGAGCCTCGGTGTTGCCGGCGAGACGCTGCTCGATCGCCTTGAGCTCGCTTTCGCGGGCCTGCTTCTCGACGAGCTTCTGCATCGCCTCGCGCTGCAGGGCTTCCGGGTCGGGCTGGGGCGCCTGGGCGAGGGCGGCGGCCGAACTCGCCAGCAGGGCGGCAAGGCACAGGCCGCGCAGTCCGGGGCGAATCAGCAAGGTCATACGCGATGATAGGGGTGGCCGGAGATAATCGTCATCGCGCGATAGAGCTGCTCAAGCACGAGCGCCCGCACGATCTGGTGCGGAATGGTCAGCGCGCCGAAAGCCAGCGTGATGTCAGCCCTGTCGCGGATCTCCTCGCTCAGGCCGTCGGCACCGCCGATGATCAGGCTGGCATGGCCGGTGCCGGAATCGCGGGCGGTGGCGAGGCGGGTGGCGAAGGCATCGCTGCCGAGCTGGCGGCCGCGCTCGTCGAGCGCGATGATCAGGCCGGGCTGGACTTTCGCAAGGATGGCTTGGGCTTCCTCGCGCTTGCGCTCCTCGGGGCGGCGGCCCCGGCCCTCGGTGATCTCGACGATGTCGGGACCGCTGAGGCCGATGCCGCGGCCAAGCGCGAGGCCGCGCTCACGATAGCGCTCGCAGAGTTCGCGTTCCGGCCCATCCTTGAGCCGGCCGACGGCGATGACCGCGAGCCGCATGCGAAGCGAACGTCAGCTGTCGAGGCGTTCGTTCGGCCGGTCGGTGCCCCACATCTTCTCGAGATTGTAGAACTGGCGCACTTCGGGCCGGAAGACGTGGATGATGATGTCGCCGGTATCGATCAGCACCCAGTCGCAGGCAGGGACGCCTTCGACGTTGGGCGTGGGCAGTCCCGAAGCCTTGAGGGCTTCGACCAGGGCATCCGAGATGGCGGCGACATGGCGGTTGACGTTGCCCGAGGCGATGATCATCGCGTCGGCCAGCGAGGTCTTGCCAACGAGGTCGATCACCGTGATGTCCTCGGCCTTCATGTCCTCGAGAACACGCAGGGCGAGGGTGATGCTGTCGGCAGAGGGATTGTCCGCGACGGCAGCCTGGGGAAGCGGCTTCGGCTCGGCTTCACCAAGGGTTTGACGGGTCAGTGACGTATCCTCTCGATCCTGATGCGCGTGTGGCGCGATGGGTCCAAAATAAGCCGGAAGGCGCCGGAGTTCAATCGCGGCCGGCCTGCTGGCGTAGCATCGTCGAGGATAACGTCGAGCGCTTGCCATGCAGGAAGACCCAGGCCGGAGGCTGCATGCGCGGCAGGCTCGCGGCCCGGCTTTCGGGCAGGCGCCAGCGCGAGAGCCAGTTGGCGGCAGGCGAGGCCATGGCGCTGTGGGTCGAGCCCGGCCGGTCGATGATCGCGATCGGCATCATCCGGGCAATAGTGCGCCATTCGTTCCAGCGGTGCAAACCGGCGAGATTGTCGGAGCCCATGATCCAGACGAAATTCACGCCCGGGCAGCGCCGCTTCAAGGCGCGCAGCGTGTCGGCGGTATAGCGCGTGCGCAGCATCGCCTCGACGCCGGTGACGTCGATGCGGGTATGGCCCGCGACGTTTTCCGCCTGATGGATGCGTTCGGCCAGCGAGGGCAGCCTGGCATTGTCCTTCAGCGGATTGCCGGGCGTGACCAGCCACCAGACCCGGTCGAGCTGGAGCCGGCGTAGCGCGGTCAGACTCGCCAGCCGGTGACCGTCATGGGCCGGGTTGAAGCTGCCGCCGAACAGGCCGATGCGCAGGCCGGGCGCAAAAGAGGGTAGCCGGGACGGCAGGCGCGTAAGCTCGCTCGTCATGCGTCCTGCTTCGCCTCAGGGCCGGGTCTGGCCCGCGCCATGGACGCGGTACTTGAAGGAGCAGAGCTGCTCGACGCCGACCGGGCCGCGCGCATGCATGCGGCCGGTGGCGATGCCGATCTCGGCGCCGAAGCCGAATTCGCCGCCATCGGCGAACTGGGTCGAAGCGTTGTGGATGACGATGGCGGAATCGACCTCGGCGAGGAAGCGGCTGGCGGCGGCCTCGTCAGCGGTGACGATCGCATCGGTGTGATGCGAGCCGTAGCGCTCGATATGGTCGATCGCGGCATCGAGGCCCGGCACGGCTTTTACCGCGATGATCCGGTCGAGATACTCGGTCGCCCAATCCTCTTCCGTGGCAGCGGTTACGCGCGCGTCAACGGCGCGAGCGGCTTCATCGCCGCGCACGGCGCAACCGGCTTCGAGCAGGGCGGTAACGAGCGGGGCGAGATGGGTCGCGGCGCAGGCCTCGTCGACCAGCAGCGTTTCGGCGGCGCCGCAGACGCCGGTGCGGCGCAATTTGGCGTTGAGCAGGATCTCGCGGGCCATGGCGAGATCGGCCTTGGCATCGACATAGACATGGCAGTTGCCGTCGAGATGGGCGAAGACCGGCACGCGCGCCTCGCTCTGGACGCGGGCAACCAGGCTCTTGCCGCCGCGCGGTACGACGACGTCGATATTGCCGTTCAGCCCTGAGAGGATCTCGCCGACAGCGGCGCGGTCGCGCGTCGGCACGAGCTGGATCGCGTCGGCGGGCAGGCCGGCGGCTTCCAGGCCTTCGCGCATCGCGGCGGCGATTTCGGTCGAGGAGCGGAAGGAATCGGAGCCGGCCCGCAGGATCGCCGCGTTGCCGCTCTTCAGGCAGAGCGCGCCGGCATCGGCCGTCACATTGGGGCGGCTCTCGAAGATCACGGCGATGACGCCGAGCGGCGTCGCGACTCGCTCGAAGCGCAGGCCGTTCGGCCGCGTCCATTCCGCCAGCACGCGGCCGAGCGGATCGGGCAGCTCGGCGACCTCGGCGACGGCGTCCGCAATGGCCGCGAGGCGTTTCTCGTCGAGGGCGAGGCGGTCCATGAAAGAGGCGCTCAAGCCTGCGGTCTTGCCGTCGGCGAGGTCCTGCGCATTGGCGGCGAGGATTCTGGTTGTGCGGGCGCGCAGTGCCTCGGCCATGGCGAGGAGGGCAGCGTTACGCTGCTCGGTTGGGCTGAGCGCGACCTTGCGCGCGGCGGCGCGGGCGCGCTTGCCGACATCCTGCATGACGCTGCCGACATCGGCGGCCTCGTTCGTTGCGATGATGCGCAATGCGCTGTCGCCGGTCATCTCGTTCAAGCCCAAGGTTTGCCGGCGAAAGCCGGCCCGTGAGGAAGCTTAGCCCAGCCCGAGCGCCATGTCGTCCCGGTGGATCATCTCGGCGCGGCCGGGATAGCCCAGCACGGCTTCGATATCGCGCGAGGCCTTGCCGAGCACCAACGCTGCGTCGGAGGCGTCATAGGCGACGAGGCCGCGGCCGAGGAGCTGGCCTTCGGGATCGCGGATCAGCACGGCGTCGCCGCGCGCGAACTCGCCCTCGATCCGCGTGACGCCGACCGGCAGCAGGCTTGCGCCGCCGCGCAGCGCGCGGGCAGCGCCGGCATCGAGATGCAGCGTACCGCGTGGCTCCAGCGACCCGGCGATCCAGGTCTTGCGCGCGGTGGCGGGGGTCGATCCGGTGAGGAACCAGGTGCAGCGGCCGCCTTCGGCGACGCTTGCGAGCGGGTTCTTGGCCCGGCCGTCGGCGATCAGCATATGGGTGCCGCCGGCCGCCGCGATCTTGCCGGCCTCGATCTTGGTGCGCATGCCGCCGCGCGACAGTTCGGAGGCTGCCCCGCCGGCCATGGCGTCGATCTCCGGGGTGATCCGCTCGACGACGGGAATATGCCGCGCGCCCGGGTCCTTCGCGGGCGGAGCGGTATAGAGCCCGTCGATATCGGAGAACAGCACCAGAAGATCAGCGCCGGCCATGGTCGCGACCCGGGCGGCGAGCCGGTCGTTGTCGCCATAGCGAATCTCGGTGGTGGCGACGGTGTCGTTCTCGTTGATGACCGGGATGGCGCGCAGGTCGAGCAGGCGGCCTAGCGTCGCGCGCGCGTTGAGATAACGGCGACGCTGCTCGGTATCGGCCAGGGTCAGCAGCACCTGTCCGGCAGTCAGGCCATGGGCGCCGAGCGCCTCGGCCCAGTTGCGGGCGAGCGCGATCTGGCCGACGGCGGCAGCGGCCTGACTCTCCTCCAGCCGCAGCGGGCCGGAGGGCAGGCCGAGCACGGTGCGCCCGAGCGCGATCGCACCGGAGGAGACGACGAGCACGTCGGCACCGCGCTGGTGCAGGTCGGCGAGGTCCTCGGCCAGGGCCGCGAGCCAGGCATGGCGTAGGCGGCCGCGGCTGCGGTCGACCAGCAGGCTGGAGCCGACCTTGACGACGATGCGACGGAAATCGGAGAGCTGAGGCGTCTTCACGGGAGCACGACGTTGTTGCGGCAGTCGCCCTGCCTGTTGGGGAAAATGCGGCGCTTGTAAAGCATAGAGCTGCTTTTCGAGCCCCAATACCGTCCGCCACCGGCCGTTTGCATTGACAGGGCGGGGCGGGCTGCCCATATGCAGGACCCGGCCCGCCCGCCTGAAGGGTGCCGATCCTGCCGTTCTCATGCGTTTCAAGCGTGCAGTATGCAGGACCTGCCGCCCGATAAGCGCTGGAAGCGGGGCTGCCGCGCGTCGATTTCGATACCAATCCGGCCGGATCTGGATTATCTCGCCCGCGCAGGCCGAGTAAACGCCCGTAACAACCCGAGAGAAGATCACCCTTGAAGAACCCGAACGACCGCAGCTTTACCGACCGCCAGTCCAATTCCGCCAATGCCAAGAAGGCGCTGCTCGAGCGTTTCAAGGCCCGGCCGAAGGCCGACGACCCGGTGATGGTGCAGCGACGCGAGGAGCGGGAAGCCATCGCCCAGGCTCGCGCCGAGCGCGAAGCCGAGAAGGCGAAGATCCGGGCCGAGAAGGAGCGCCTGGAAGCGATCGAGCGTGCGCGCATCGAGGAAGAGAAGCGCCAGGAAGAGATCGCCCGCGAAGTCGCCCGCAAGGCCGAACAGGCCAAGCGCGATGCCGAGCGTCCGCGCAAGGTGCTGCTGGAAGCCGTGCAGTACATGCAGATGCGCACGGCCGGCAAGCGCCGCTGAGGCCAGGAATTTCCGCATACACCTGAATGCGATTTGGGGCGCCGTGAGCGCCCCTTTTCATATCCGCTTAACTGTGTTGGCAGCGTCCGCGCCGCGCAATGGCTGCTTTTCGGGCAAAAAACTCCTCTCCGATCCCCGCCGACCTATCGGCAAATCCGCGCATGCAGATTAATGTGCGCGCCGGGTTGAACCTTTTCCCCGCTCGCCGCGACAACCGGATGCGAGCCGGGATGCCTGGCCTTCGAGGGGCAATGCATACGGAATTGGACGAGGATCTCGTCAAACGGATCGCCTCTGGTGACCGGCTCGCGATGAAGGTGCTGTTTTCGCGGCATCAGGTGCGGGTCTACCGTTTCGTGCTGCGGCTCGTCCGCGACGAGACGCTTGCCGAGGATGTGATCAGTGACGTGTTCATGGATCTGTGGCGACAGGCGGACCGGTTCGAGGCTCGCGCCTCGGTCTCGACCTGGCTGCTCGCCATTGCCCGGAACAAGGCCTGGTCGCTGCTGCGCAAGCGCCGCGATGCCGAGCTGGACGAGGATTATGCCGAAAGCCTCGAGGACGATGCAGACGGCCCCGAGATCGTGCTGCAGAAGCAGGACAAGGGTCTCGCCATCCGCGCCTGCCTCGAACGCCTCTCGGCCGAGCATCGCGAGGTCATCGACCTCGTCTATTACCACGAGACTTCCGTCGAGGAGGTCGCGCGGATCGTCGGTATCCCCGAGAACACCGTCAAGACCCGGCTTTTCCACGCCCGCAAGAAGCTGGGCGAGATGCTCAAGGCAGCCGGCATCGACCGCGGCTGGCCGTAAGATTTCCGTTTTCATGAGGCGCGGCCCCGCCGCCCAGGGAGTGGCGTGATGAACGACAGCATCGCCAGCGATCCGAAGCGCCGCGAGCTCGAGGAGCTGCTGCCCTTCTATGCCAATGGCCGGATATCGGACGCCGACAAGCGCCGCGTCGAGACCGCGCTCGCCGCCGATGCCGAGCTCGCCGCCCGGCTCGACCTCATCCGCGACGACATGGCCGAGACGGTGCTGCTCAACGAGAGCCTCGGGGCTCCCTCTCATAACGCTCTCGACAAGCTGATGGCCGGTATCGAGGCCGAAGCCCGTCCGGTGCCTCTTCTAGCCCGCGCCCAGGAGAACAGCCGTGGCCTTCTCGGCTGGCTCGGCGGGCTTCTGGCCGCACAGTCGCCGCGCCGCCTCGCCTATGCCAGCGCTGCGGCCATCGCCCTGATCGCGCTGCAGGGCGTGGCGATCACCGGACTTGCGCTGCGCGACGGCGGCCCGGGCTTCCAGACCGCCTCGGCGCCGGGCGCGCGGCCTTCGGAAAGCTATGTGCTCCTGAGTTTCTCGCCCGAAGCGCGGGCCGGCGAGATCGCCTCCTTCTTCAAGCGTTTCGATGCCTCGGTGGTCGATGGCCCGCGCGCAAACGGCTTCTTCAAGGTGCGCGTCGGCGATGCCTCGCTCTCCTCCGCCCAGCTCGATGCGATCGCGACGCGAATGAAGGGCGAGAGCGCGATCGTCAGCTTCGTCGCACCGGCGCCGTGATCCGGCTGGCGCGGTTGCAAGGCGCCATGGCATGATGTCGTCGTCGCAGGAGGGTCAGGTCATGCTGCCGTCCCCGTTTGCTCTCCGCAAATCCACGGTTCGGTGCCTCGCCGGTGCCGGCCTGCTCGCATGCGTGCTGGCGCTCGTGCCGGGGCTGGCTTCCGCCCAAACGGCTGTCGGGAGCGGCGACGGCAAGCGGATCGCGCCGACGACGAGCCCGCAGCAGCCATCGGCCGGCGGAACCAATCGCTCGATGCGCGTGCCGCCGGGCTCCTGGCTCCAGCCGCGGACCCAGCGCAGCATCGTCCCTGCCCTGGACGAGACCCGCTTCGTGCCCGACGAGGTGCTGTTCGAGCTCGCGCCCAATGTCGAGGCGGAAACCGTGCTGCGCCGCTATGGCGCGACATTGATTGCGCGCCAGCGCTTCGATCTCGCCGGCGTCACCATCATCCGGGCCAAGCTCGAGGCGGGACGCGACCTGCGCGCCGTGCTCACCGAGATGGGCGACGACACCAATATCGCCGGGGCGCAGCCGAACTTCCTCTTCGAACTGCAGCAGGATTCGCTGTCCGGCACCGGCGCGCCGGCGGGCGCGTCCACCGCGTCCTCGGAGGCGAGCACGCGTGCGCCGACACAGGGCCTGCGGCTGGCCGACCCCACGACGGCGGCGCGGGGTAGCGCGGCGGTTCGGCGCATCCTGCCGCCGCAATATGTGGTCGACAAGCTGCGGCTAAGCGAGGCGCGCAAGTTTGCGCAGGGGCGCAACATCCGGGTCGGCCTGATCGATTCCGGCGTCGACATGGAGCATCCAGAGATCCGGGGTTCGGTCCTCGGTTATCTCGACGCGGTCGACGGGCTGGCGACGCCGCATGCCCATGGCACCTCGATGGCGACGGCGATCGTCGCCCATGGCGAGCTGCAGGGCATTGCGCCTGCGGCCCGCCTCATCGTCGCCCGCGCCTTCGGCGGCCCGCAGGCGGCTTCCGCCAACGGCAAGTCGTTCCAGATCGTCACCGCGCTCGAATGGGTCGTCCAGCAGCGCGCCAAGGTGGTCAATCTCAGCTTCGCTGGCCCGCAGGATCGCCTGCTCTCCAAGGCTCTCGCCGGCGCGAAGGAGCGCGGCGTCATCACCGTCGCCGCCGCCGGCAATGGCGGTGCGCGGTCGGCTCCGCTCTATCCCGGCGCCGATCCGAGCGTGATCGCGGTGACAGCGACCGATGCCGAGGACAAGGTCTTCAGCGACGCCAATCGCGGTGCTTACGTTGCTATCGCAGCGCCCGGCGTCGACGTGCTGACGGCCGAGCCCGGCGGGCGCTACGCCTTCACCTCGGGCACCTCGATCGCTGCCGCCCATGTCACGGCGTTGGTCGCGCTCCTGCTCGAAAAGCAGCCGGAGCTCGATTCGGATGGCGCCCGCCGGGTGCTCGCCGAAAGCGCGACCGATCTCGGCTCGCGCGGGCGCGACCCGGTCTATGGCGCCGGCCGGATCGATCCGCCGACGGCGCTCGCTCGCGTGCTGCCGGTCGCGACCGCGCGGCCCTGATCTGCCAGTGGGCTTGACCTTCGCCGCCGCATCGGCCTGATGGCGCGATGCCGCGCCCGAAACTCCTTTTCGTCGTCACCGAGGACTGGTTCTTCGCCTCGCATTTCCTGCCGATGGCGCGCGCGGCGCGCGAACTCGGCTTCGATGTCGCGGTGATCGCACGCGAGCGCAACCACCGGCGCGTGATCGAGGCGACCGGGGCGCGGCTGATCGGGCTGGAGGCGGAACGGCGCAGCCTCGATCCGCGCGCGCTGTTCAAGCAGATCGGGGCGCTGAAACGCCTGATCGCGGCGGAGAAGCCAGACATCCTGCATTGTATCGCGCTGAAGCCGATCGCGCTCGCGGGTCTTGCCGGCAAGCTGGCGGGCGTCGAGCGCCGGGTCTATGCGCTGACCGGGCTCGGCTTCCTCGGCGCGAAACAGGGCGCGCTCGCGGCGATGGCCCGCTTCGCGGCGATCACCTGGCTGCGCGGCGCCATCGACGGGCCGCAGGTGCGCTTCTTGTTCGAGAATCCAGACGACCCCGTCACCCTCGGGCTCGATCCGCAGGACACCACGAAGGTCGTGATCGTCGGCGGGGCCGGCGTCGATCCGCTGATCCTGATGCCCTCGCCGATGCCGCCGTCGCCGCCGCTCAAGGTCGCGCTGGTGGCGCGTATGCTCTGGTCCAAGGGCGTCGACCTTGCCGTCGAGGCGGTCCGGCTCGCGCGGGCCGAGGGTGCCAAGGTCACGCTCACCATCCATGGCGCGCCTGACCCGTCCAATCCCAAGGCTATCCCCGAGGCGACGCTGAAGGAATGGGCGGCGCGGCCGGGCATCGCCTGGGCCGGGCCGACGCGCGATATCGAGGGTGTTTGGAAGGCGCATCATCTCTGCATCCTGCCTTCGCGGGGCGGGGAGGGCCTGCCCCGCACCATCCTGGAGGCCGCGTCCTGCGGCCGGGCGATCCTGACGACCGATGTGCCGGGCTGTCGCAGTTTCGTGCGCGACGGGCAGGACGGCATGGTCGTGCCGGCTGACGATGCTGCGGCACTCGCCCGGGCGCTCGTCGCCCTCGCCGGTGCTCCGCGCCTCGTTGAGCGCATGGGCGACAGCGCCCGCGCCCGCCTGCTCGACGGGCATACCGAGCGCGACGTGATGAACGGAGTAAAGGCGCTTTATCTCGGCCTGCTCGGCCGCGCCCCGCCGGACGCCGCGGCATGAGCGAGGCCGCCGCCCTCGATCGCGAAGCCTTCATCCGCGCCCACACCAGGCTGCTGCCGGTGCCGTATGCGCCGGAGCTCGCATTGCATGTCGCCGAGGAGGCGACCGAGCTCTGGCAGAAGACAGAGGACGAGCTTGCCGTGATCGGCCTGCCGCCGCCGTTCTGGGCCTTCGCCTGGGCGGGCGGGCAAGCCTTGGCGCGCTATCTGCTGGATCATCCGGAAATCGTCGCCGGGCGGCGGGTGCTGGACTTCGCCTCGGGCTCGGGCCTCGTCGCGATCGCGGCGGCGAAGGTCGGGGCGGCGCCGGTCGAGGCCTGCGATATCGATGCCTTCGCGGCAGCGGCGATCGGCATCAATGCCGAGGCGAACGGTGTCGCGGTGACGCCGCGCTGTGAGGACCTGATCGGTCGTGACGAGGGCTGGGACGTCGTCTGCGCCGGCGACGTCTGCTACGAGCGCGAGATGGCCGAGCGCGTCATCGGCTGGTTGTCCGGGCTGTCGGCGCGAGGCGCAACGGTGCTGATCGGCGATCCCGGCCGCAGCTATCTGCCACGCGAAAGGCTGGAAGCGCTCGCGACCTATGAGGTGCCGGTGACGCGCGCGCTGGAGGATGCCGAGATCAAGCGCAGTTCGGTCTGGCGGCTCGCCGGGTAGGTTTGCCGCCAGACCGGGAAGCTTAGGCGGCGCGCCGCCGGATCGTGGCGCTGCCGACAGCTCCGTTCTGTTCGGTCCGGAAGGCTGCGACCAGCCGGTTGAGCTGCTCGATCTGGTCGAGCAGGACCCGCGCCGAGGCGGCGCTTTCCTCGGCCAGCGCCGCGTTCTGCTGGGTGATCTCGTCCATATGGCTGACGGTCTGGCTCATCTCGTCGATGCCGTTGGCCTGCTCGCTGGAGGCGGAGGCGATCTCCTCGACCGTGCTGGAGACCTTTGCGGAGGCCGCGACGATGCGGTCGAGTGTCTCGCCCGCCTGGCGGACGAGCTTGACGCCTTCGGCGACCTCTACGTCCGAGGATGAGATCAGGCCTGTGATGTCCTTGGCGGCGCCGGCCGAACGCTGGGCCAGCGCCCGGACCTCGGCGGCGACGACCGCGAAGCCGCGGCCGGCATCGCCGGCACGGGCCGCCTCGACGGCGGCATTGAGCGCCAGCAGGTTGGTCTGGAAGGCGATGCCGTCGATCACGTCGGTGATCTCCGAGATGCGTTTCGAAGCACCCTCGATCCGGGCCATCGCCTCGACGGCCTCGCGGACGATGTCACCGCCGGTGCGCGCCACATTGCGGGCTTCGTCGGCGAGCGAAACGGATTCACGCGAGGCCTGCGTCGAAGTCTTGACCGAAGCCGCGAGCTGCTCGGTCGTCGCAGCGCTCTCTTCCAGCGCCGAGGCCTGCTGCTCGGTGCGCATCGAGAGGTCCTGGGCGCCGGTGCTGATCTCCTGCGAGGAGGAGGCGATCGCGGCCGAGGTCGCCTTGATCGTGCCGACCATCTCCTGGAGACGCGCCATCGCGCCGTTGAAATGGTCGCGGATCTCGGAATATTCGGCCGGGATTTCGGCGCTCATGCGATAGGTCAGGTCGCCCTCGGCGAGCGCGGCCATGCTCTGGCTGACGCAGGCGATGGCTTGCTCACGCTCGGCCGCCTTGGCCTGTTCGAGGGCGCGGGCCTCGGCCTCGGCCTTCAGCCGGGCCTCCTCGGAGGCTTCGAGATAGACGGTGATGGCATAGTCCATGTCGAGCAATGCCGCCTTGACGATGGCGCCGATCTCGGCCGATCGCTCCTCGGCGCCGGGCATGCGCCTGCCCAATGCATTCCTGGGCCAGCGCGCTTCGAGCACACCGGCGAGCAGCTTTTCGAGGATCAGTGCGTAGCCGCCGATATACCAGCGCGGCTCCAGCCCGATGCGGGCATGGATCCTTCCGACCTGGGTGACGGCGCCGACATATTGCTCGTCGAAGGTGCCGGTGGCGATGCCACTCCAGTGCTTGCCCTGGCGCTGCTTGGCGCTTTCGATGTGCTGTTCGTTGCTGAAGAACGCCTTCGTTTCGGGAAAGGCGCGCAGCTGCTTGTAGAAGGCGTCGAGTGCGCCCGGAACGGACGAGCCCAGGGCATCACCGACGTCGCGTATGCGCGCCTGCGCCTCCGGGCCGAGCTGCATGAAGGCGAGCCGCTTGGCGAGATGATCCAGTGCCGACATCAGGAGGTCCTCAGCCTCGGGCGGAAACTGTTCCCGCCGGAGACCGACCATGGCCCTTCGAGGTTAAAAACCTATGAGTGCATTTTTTGATGTGGATCAATTTATACGAGTTATTCCGCATTATTGTGCATTGCGAAGCAGAAGCCAACCTGCGTGGGGGGCACGTGCGACAAAATGCGCAACGACAGGGGGGCCGCTCAGCCTGCTTCGTAGCGATCGAGAAAGTCCTCGACCGAAAGGTGCCGGAAATCGAGGAGAGTGGCGCGCAGCCGTGCATGCTCCCAATCCCACCAGGCGAGGCTCTGCAGTCTTTCCGCAATTTCTTCCGTGAACCGTCGCCGTATCGGTCTTGCCGGATTGCCGGCCACGATCGTGTAGGGTGCCACGTCCTTGGTGACGATGGCGCCGCCCGCAACCACCGCCCCCGTGCCGATGCTCCGGCCGGCGAGAACGATCGCGCCATGCCCTATCCAGACATCATGGCCGATCGTCACGGCATGTGCCCGGCGCCAGTCGAAGAAGGCTTCGTCGTCCTCCGCATCGTCGAAATAGGCGGCGGCGCGATAGGTGAAATGCGATTGGCTGGCGCGATGCATCGGATGATTGCCGGGATTGATCCGTGTCATTGCCGCGATCGAGCAGAATTTGCCGATTGTCGTGTAAATGACATTCGCGTCGTTCACGACATAGGAGTAGTCACCCATCGTCGACTCGGCGAAGACGGTGCGCGCGCCGATCGCGGTGTAGCGGCCGAGCGTCGCCTGCCTCACCTGGGCAGTCGGGTCGATCAGCGGTTCGAGTCCCAGTTTCTTCGTAGCCATGTCCTCATCCTCTCCAGATATCGCGATCCCCGCCGTGCAGACGGGCGTGCTCGTTCTCGTGGTCGGTCCCTCCGGAGCGGGGAAGGACACGTTGATGGAGGCGGCGCGGGCGGGCCTCGCCGGTAATCCCGGCTATCGCTTCGCCCGCCGCCTGATCACCCGGCCGGCCATGGCCGGGGCCGAGGATCACGATTCCTGCGACGAGGCGGGTTTTCGCGAGATCGAAGCGCAGGGCGGGTTGGCGTTGAGCTGGCAGGCGCATGGGCTGAGCTACGGCATTCCGGCGGCCGAGCTTGCCGGCATCGGCACGGGCGGCGTGGTGATCGTCAATGTCTCGCGCGCAGCCATTGCGACGGCGGAGCGGCTGGCGGAGCGGGTGGTGGTGCTCAACATTACCGCGCCGGTCGCGGTGCTGGCGCAGCGGCTGGCGGCGCGCGGGCGAGAGGCCGAGGCCGATATCGCGGCTCGCCTGAAGCGCGAGGCGCCCCTGACGGCGGAGCGTGCGGAGATCGTCACGATTCTGAACGACCGCAGCGTTGCCGAGGCAGCGGAGGAGCTTCTGGCCGTCCTGCGCGCGCTCGGACGACATGGCTCCTAGCCGAAGGAATAGGAATCGAGCAGGCGGAAGCGGCCGGCGCGATCATCCTGCCTGAACAGCGCGAAGCGATCGATCCTGACAGGCCCGGCCGGCAGCGCCGCGTCAGAGGCGGTTTCAAGCGCCTGCTTCACCGGCCCGACATGCTCCGCCGGCAGGGAGCCGGTCAACGTCATGTGGAAGCGGAAGGCGTCGCCGACATAAGGATAGCCGTAAGCTTCGAGATAGGCGTGCTGTGCCGGGGTGAGCGGGCTCTTGAGGCGCCGCGCCTTGTCCGCTTCGGAGAGTGGCGCGCGGAAGAGTTCGAAGGCTTGCACGGTCGAGAAGGCGAAGCGCTGCAGAGCCTCGCTCGGGGCGGAGGGCGTCAGTGCGACGAAGGAGCCGAGCGCGGTCACGCTCAACCCCTCCAGCTCCACGGCGTCGAGCCCGGCCGCATGATTGCGGGCGAACGCGCGCAACTGCTCCTCGCTGCGGCCATAGGCGAGTTCGAAAGGTGCCTTCAGCGTGGCGTGGAAACCGTATCGCCGCGGCTCTTCAGTGAAGCCCGGCCAGGTCGCCGGATCGCAGCCCGGCGGGATCGCGAAAGGCAGATCCTCGCCGGTCAATGCGTCATAGCCCAGCACCGCCGAACCGAAGCGCCAGAGGGCGCTGTCGGCGGCGGGAGCGTAATAGACGGCGTAGCGCGGCTTGCTCAAAATGCGCGCTCGCCCTGCGACCAGACCGCGGCCAGCACCGGCGTCGCGCCGAGCACCTTGAAGCGCACGAGATCGGCGCGCAGGCCGGTCTTGAGATGCCCGCGGTCGCGCAGGCCGAGGATATCGGCAATCTTCCAGGTCACCATGCCCATGGCTTCCGGCAGCGCGATGCCGTGGTCGGCATTGAGCTTGACCACGGCCTGCAGCAGGCTCGCGGGCACGTAATCCGAGGACAGGCCATCGAGCAGACCTTTCTCGGCGAGCTCGGAAACCGAGACGCCGCCGGAATGCGAGCCGCCGCGCACGACGTTCGGCGCGCCCGCGACCGTCGCGAGGCCGGCCTGCTTGGCGGCGGCCGCCGCCTCGACCGTGGTCGGGAATTCCGAGATCACCGCGCCGGAGGCGACGCCTTCCTCGACATGTTCGGGGATCGTGTCGTCATGGGTCGCAAGCGGGATGCCGCGCGCGCGGAAGATGTCGACCACGGCCTGCCAGTTCTTCGCGACATTGGCGGCGCCTTCGCGCTGGCGAACCTCGACGTCCTCCTCGAACTCCGCGACCGTCTTGCCGTTGCCGACCGCATAGGTCTTGAGGTGCTGGAGATCGCGCCACTGGCGCTGGCCGGGGGTGTGGTCCATCAGCGAGACGAGCTGGACGAGCT
This sequence comes from Beijerinckiaceae bacterium, assembly GCA_965283735.1. GTDB lineage: Bacteria > Pseudomonadota > Alphaproteobacteria > Rhizobiales > Beijerinckiaceae > Allobosea. The sequence continues at coordinate 375,820 of CBDIPN010000001.1, forward strand.
CGTCGTCCTGATAGGGCGCGATGTCGGCGAGCAGGTGCGGGCTCGTCAGCTCGCAGCGCATATGGATGCGGTGGTCGATGCGGAAGACGTTCTCGCTCTTGCCATAGGCGAGCGACTTCATCACGTCGGCGAAGATGTCCTTGCGATAGTCCTTGGCAGAGAAGGGCGTGCCGGCGCAGACCGCGTCATAGACCGTGGTGACGCCGGCCGCGGCCATCTGCGCGTCATGGACGAGCGCTGCCGCCAGCCCGTTCGGCCAGAAGACCTTCGGGCGCGGCATGAAATGCTTTTCCATGTTGTCGGTGTGCATTTCGACGAGGCCGGGCGCGACATAGTCGCCGCCGGCATCGATCGCGCCGGGCAGGGACGAGTTGCCCTGGTCGACAGCCGTGATACCGGTCCGGTCGAAGGCGATCGTGCCGGTGACGACCTCGTTCTCGAGGATCAACCTGGCATTGGTGAGAACGGTCTGCATCGTCAGGCCTTCCGGAAAGCGGTGATGTCGAGATAGCGCGTCGCGACGCGTTCGCGAACCGCCTCGTCATGGAAAATCCCGACGATGGCGGAGCCGGCGGCGCGCGCCTCGGCAATGAGTTCGACGACGACGTCGCGATTGGCGGCGTCGAGCGAAGCGGTCGGCTCGTCGATCAGCATGATCGCCGAGGGGTCGACGAAGGAGCGGGCGATATTGACGCGCTGCTGCTCGCCGCCGGAGAAGGTCGCGGGCGCGATATTCCAGAGCCGCTCCGGCAGGTTGAGCCGGGCGAGCATGGCCTTGGCGCGCTCGGTCGCGGTTTCGGGTGTCGCGCCGCGGGCGAGCAGCGGGTCGCGCACGATATCGAGCGTCGAGACGCGCGGGATCACGCGCAGGAACTGCGAGACGAAGCCCAGCGTGCGGCGGCGGATGTCGAGCACGGTGCGCGGCACGGCGGCGACGATGTCGACGGGCCGGCCGGCATGGGTGATGCGGATCGCGCCTGAAGTCGGCTTGTAGTTGCCGTAGAGGATGCGCAGCAGGCTCGACTTGCCGGCGCCGGAGGCACCGGCCAGCACCAGCGCCTCGCCGGCATCGACATGGAAATTGACGTTGTCGAAGACGGGCAGACGCGCTCCGCCCTGGTTGTGCAGGGTGAAGGTCTTGGCGACGTTCTCGACCTGAATCATCGTGGTCATGGGGTCAGTGCCTTGTGCCGGCGAGGTGACGAGGGTGTGACGGATCGTTCTTGTCATTCCGGGGTGGGCCGTCAGGCCCGAACCCGGAACCCACGACTGGGTGAGCGGACCTGATCGCCACTGGCAAAGGCCTCACCCGGTCGTGGGTTCCGGGTTCTTCGCTGCGCGAAGCCCCGGAATGACAAGGGAACAGGTCACACACTCAGCACCGCCGAGGTCAGGAGTTGCGTATAGGCGTGGTGCGGATCGTCCAGCACCTGGTCGGTCAGGCCCTGCTCGACGACGCGGCCATCCTTCATCACCATCAGCCGGTCGGTCAGGAGGCGCGCGACAGCGAGATCATGGGTGACGATGATCGCGGCCAGCCCGAGATCGCGCACCAGCACGCGCAGCAGGTCGAGCAGGCGGGCCTGCACGGAGACGTCGAGGCCGCCGGTCGGCTCGTCCATGAAGACGAGGCGCGGTTCCGAGACGAGCACGCGGGCGATCTGCAGACGTTGCTGCATGCCGCCGGAGAATTGGCGCGGCCGATCGTCGATGCGGGTGCCGGCGATCTCGACGCGCTGGAGCCAGTCGAGCGCGCGCTCGCGGATCTGGCCGTAATGCCGGTCGCCGCGGTCCATCAGGCGCTCGCCGACATTGCCGCCGGCTGTGACATCCATGCGCAGGCCGTCGCGCGGGTTCTGGTGGACGATGCCCCAGGCCGTGCGCATCAGGCGGCGGCGTTCCTGCTCGGAGACTGAGTAGATGTCGAGCGGCTCGGCGCCGCCACGGAACAGCACCTCGCCCTCGTCGGGCTTGTCGATACCGGCGAGGCAGCGCAGCAGGGTGGACTTGCCGGAGCCGGATTCGCCGACGATGCCGAGCACCTCGCCCGGCCAGAGATCGAAGGAAACATCGGCGCAGCCGATGCGCTCGCCATAGAAGCGGCTGACGCCGTCGACGGAGAGCAGGGGGGCGGGTTCGAGCGCGAGCTCGGCCGCAGCGACATGCAGGGTCATGGGGTGGTCTCCTCGACCAGGCCGCTCGCGGCCGCGTCGCCCAGCATCGTGCCGCGATGGCCTTCCGCCCGGCGGGTCTCGCAATAATGGCTGTCGGAGCAGACGAACATGCGCCCGCCCTGGTCGTCGATCACGACCTCGTCGAGATAGCTGTCGTCCGCACCACACAAACCGCAGGGCTGGGTCCAGCTCTGGATGCGGAAGGGATGATCCTCGAAATCGAGGCTCTTCACGCTGGTATAGGGCGGCAATGCGTAGATGCGCTTTTCGCGGCCGGCGCCGAAGAGCTGGAGCGCGGGCGACATATGCATCTTCGGATTGTCGAATTTCGGGATCGGTGAGGGCGCCATCACGTAGCGGTCGTTGACCATGACCGGATAGTCATAGGTCTTGGTGATCTCGCCGTAGCGGGCGATGTCCTCGTAGAGCTTGACCTGCATCAGCCCGTATTCGGCCCAGGCGTGCATCTTTCGGGTCTCGGCCTCGCGCGGCTCCAGACGGCGCAGCGGCTCGGGCGTCGGCACCTGATAGACCATGACCTGTCCGCTCTTGAGCGGCGCCTCCGGAATGCGGTGGCGGGTCTGGATGATCGTCGCCTTATCCGTCGCCTCGCAGGTGCGGGCATCGGCCGTGCGCTCGAAGAACCTGCGGATCGAGACGGCGTTCGTGGTGTCGTCGGCGCCCTGGTCGATCACTTTCAGCGTATCGGCCGGACCGATGATCGCGGCGGTGATCTGAATACCGCCCGTGCCCCAGCCACGAGCCAGGGGCATCTCGCGCGAGCCGAACGGCACCTGATAGCCGGGCACCGCGACGGCCTTGAGCAAGGCGCGGCGGATCATCCGCTTGGTCTGCTCGTCGAGATAGGCGTAGTTATAAGCCGGCTTTGTATCGTCCGCCGGCATCTGATGGATGGTCATTCCGCAGCCTCCGGCATTGTATCGGGTCCTTTGGCATTCTGCTCTTGAGCAAGCCGCTCCTCGCGCTCCCTGCGGATGCGGCGGATCAGTTCGAGCTCGCCCTGGAAATCGACATAGTGCGGCAGCTTGAGATGCTCGACGAAGCCGGCCGCCTCGACATTGTCGGCGTGGTAGAGAACGAACTCGTCCTGCTGCGCCGGGTAGTTGGTCGCCTCGCCGAAATCGCGTGCCTTGAGCGCGCGGTCGACCAGCGACATCGACATCGCCTTGCGCTCGCTATGGCCGAAGACGAGGCCGTAGCCGCGGGTGAATTGCGGCGGCACCTCTTTCGAACCCTGGAACTGGTTGACCATCTGGCATTCGGTCAAGGTGACGTCACCGAGATCGACAGCGAAGCCGAGCTCCTCCGGAACGAACTCGACCGCAACCTCGCCGACCCGGACCTCGCCGACGAAGGGATGCGTGCCGCCAAAACCGCGCTGCACGGAATAGCCGAGGCCGAGCAGGAAACCCTCGTCGCCGCGCGCCATTGATTGCAGGCGCACATCGCGATCGGCCGGGAAGGAGACGGGATCACGCGTCAGGTCGAAGGGACGCGGATCGCCTTCCGGCGGCTCTTCCGCCTCCATAAGGCCTTCGGCGCCGAGGATGTCCGGCACGCGCGGCATGGTGGCGTCGAGCGGAGCTCTTTCCTTCTCCCCTCGGGGGAGAAGGTGGCCCGGCGAAGCCGGGTCGGATGAGGGAAGACTTGGTGCTACCGTACCTTGCGCATCGCTCGGCATGCCCTCACCCCATCCCTCTCCCCCGAGGGGAGAGGGGGCCTGTTGCGGTTCCATCAACGCGAAATCGAAGAGCCGATGCGTATAGTCATAGGTCGGGCCGAGCACCTGCCCGCCGGGCAGGTCCTTGTAGGTGGCCGAGACACGGCGGCGGATCGCCATCTGGGCGGTATCGAGCGGCTCGGAGGAGCCGAAGCGCGGCAGCGTCGTGCGATAAGCCCGCATCAGGAAAGCGGCCTCGATCACGTCGCCCTGCGATTGCTTCAGCGCGAGCGCAGCGAGGTCCTGATCGTAGAGCGAGCCCTCGTTCATCACGCGGGCGCAGGCCAAAGCCTGCTGCTCGCGGATCTGGGCCACGGAGATTTCCGGCACGGCCGGATCGCCGCGGCGCGCTGCGGCAACGAGATCATGCGTGGCGAGGATGGCGGCTTCGCCGCCTTTGACGGCAACGTACATCAGCGGGCCTCCTCAACTTGTGTCGAGCGCGGCAGGCCGATCAGGCCCTCGCCATGGACGAGCAGGACATCGACGCCGAGCGGATAAAGCGCACGGTTCTCGCGCAGCTCGTCGGTGAAGCCGGCGCGCAGGCCTTGCGGCGTGATGGTGCGCGAGCCGAGGATGCCGGGTCCGGCCAGAGTGAGGGCGGGGCCGTTCTCCAGCGCAGCGACCTGCACGATCACGGTGGTCGAGCGATCCGGGAACTGGTCCGTGCCGAGATTGAAGGCCGAGAGCTTCGGCTGATCCGCCGTGCCGTCGATGACAGCGAAGGCGGCACCGGCGGGATCATCGACGAGTGCGGCGCCGCAATGGAAGCGCAGCCAGGCGCCGGCCGGGCCGTTGCGCAGGGCTTCCGGCAGCCAGACCGGGGTCTCGTAGTCGGCGAGCGTCAGCAAGGCGGTCGCCGTCGCGGTCGCGAGGCTTTCCGGCGGCGTGATCTCGCCTGCGACCTGTTGCAACATGCCGGGTTCGGAAAGAGCGGCGAGCAGGGCGCGGAAGGCGGCCTGCGACTGGAAGACCGGGTCGGAGAAGCCGGGAGCGATCATGGTTTCGGCCGGCATCACGAGCCCCTGACCAGTGTGAAGAAATCGACCTTGGTCGCCGCCGTCTTGCGCGAGGCGAGGTCGCGAGCGGCCGCCTGCCGTGTGGCGAGCGTAGCGACCCCCTGATGCAGCCCACTGCCTTCCGCCTCGTCCTGGAGGCGGGCGTCAAGCAGCGCGGCGAGCCGTGCCTTCCTGCCATCGCGGCCGAGCGCATAGGAGAAGCCCATCCGTCCGTTGGAGAGGCGCACGACGCAGCGCGTCACGGTAGCTTCGCCGAGATTGAAGCGGCGGCCGGCGCCGCCGGCGCGACCCTCGACCATCACGGTGCCGGTCTCCGGCGCCTTGAGCAGGTCATGGTCCGGCGGATCGCCGAGCAGGGTTTCGATCTCGCTGCGGGAGGCGCGCGCCAGCGTCGCCATCCAGCTTTGCCTCGGGTTTTTCTGCATCATCGGCGCGGGCTCGCTGGTCAGTTCTGAATGTCTAGACTATGCTAGGAGAGTTGATAGCAAAGGTCTATACTTTTTGAGCGACAATTCGATGACGGAGATCACGCTCGTGGAGCGTGACGGCGGAACGGCCTGGCGGCGCATCGCCGACGAACTGGCGGATGCGATCGGGCGCGGTGAGTACAAGCTCGGCGACACGCTGCCGGCCTCGGTCGCGCTGGCGGAGCGCTACGGCGTGCATCGCCACACGGTACGGCAGGCTTTTCGGCATCTCGCCGATCAGGGGCTGGTGACGGTGTCGCGCGGGCGCGGCACGCAAGTGACGGCGCCGCGCCTGCCTTATCCGATCGGCCGGCGCGTCAGCATGCGCACCAATATGGGCAAGCTCGGCATCACCGGGAGCAGTCGAATGCTTTCGGCTGAGGTGGTCGTTGGCGAAGCTGCCGCCTGTACGGCGCTCAAGCTGAAGACCGGGACGCCGCTCTGGTGCGTGCGGGGCGTGAGCCTTGCCGATGGCGTGCCGATGGGGACCGGTACGCACTGGCTTTCGGTCGAGCGCTTCCCGGATTTCGACAAGGCCTATCGCGAGTCGGCCGGTTCGATCACGGCCGCCTTCAAGATCTATGGCATCGCGGATTACGTGCGCCTGTCGACGCGATTGACGGCGCGGCTGGCCGATGAGCGCGAGGCCGGGCTGCTGGAAATCGCGCCCGAGGCGGCGGTGATGATCTCGACGGCGGTCGACGCGCTGCCGGATCTGACGCCGATTCACCTCGTCACCAGCGTCTTCGCCGCCGAGCGCATGGAGATGGTGATCGAGCCGTTCGGGGACTCCCCTTCTCCCCTCGGGGAGAAGGTGGCAGCGCGGAGCGCTGACGGATGAGGGAAGGCTTGGCGAATCGATGATCGGTGTGGCCGGTCGCGCGACCCTCATCCGTCTGCTTCGCAGACACCTTCTCCCCCGAGGGGAGAAGGAAAAGGTCAGCTCGCCCGCTTGCCGATGATCGCGAAGCGCAGCTTGCCCGACAGGAAGTCGATGGCCGAGACCGCGGCGAGGACGAGCAGGATCAGGAAGGAGACCTGCTGCCATTCCAGCGTGCGGATCGTCTCGGCGAGATAGAGGCCGATGCCGCCGGCGCCGACGATGCCGATGATGGTCGAGGAGCGGGTGTTCGACTCGATGTAGTAGAGCACCTGGCTTGCGATCACCGGCAGGACCTGCGGCAGCAAGCCGAAGCGGATCTCATGCGCCTTGCCGCCACCGACGGAGGATACGCCCTCGACCGGCTTGCGGTCGGCCGCCTCGATCGCTTCGGAATAGAGCTTGCCGAAGGCGCCGAGGTCGCTGGTCATGATCGCGAGCATGCCGGCGAAGGGGCCGAGGCCCACGACATTCACCCAGATCAGCGCCCAGATCAGCGCGTCGACGCCGCGCACCGTGTCGAGCGAGCGGCGGGCGAGGAAATGCACGACGCGATTGGCGACGACGTTGCGTGCGGCGATGAAGCCGAGCGGCAGGGCCAGGATGGCAGCGAGCACCGTGCCGAGGAAGGCGATGGCGATGGTCTCGAACAGCGCCTTCACGAAGATGACGGCGCGGGCGAAGGAGCCGGGATCGGGCGGCAGCATCAACATCACGAAGGTGCCGAGATTGCCGAAGCCGGCGATGATCTTCCAGAGCGAGGTTTCGAGCGTCGTCAGCCCGTAGACGAAGAAGCCGGCCAGCGCGACGATGGTGCCGATCATGGCGAGCTTCGTCTTGAGCGAGCCGCGGATCGCGGCGTCGTGGCGGCGCAGGATGTCGGCGCGCTCGGCCGTCGAGAGGGCGAGGCTCATCGGCCGTGCTCCAGGCTGAGGAGGGCGTGGCGTAGCCGCTCGGTCGCGTAGTCGATCAGCATGACCGTCACGATGATCAGCAGCAGGATGGCGCTGACATCGGTGAAGTAGAACTTGCGGATGGCTTCGATCAGGTCCTGGCCGATGCCGCCGGCGCCGACGAACCCCATGATCGAAGCGCCGCGGACATTGATCTCGAAGCGCAGCAGCGCGTAGCTCGCGAAATTGGAGAGCACCTGGGGCACCACAGCGAAGCGTACGATCTGCCACCAGCTCCCCCCGGCAGCGGTGATGCCGTCGACCGGCTTCAGGTCGATATTCTCGACGACTTCGGAGAAGAGCTTACCGAGCGCGCCCATGGTGTGGATCGCGATGGCGAGCACGCCGGGCAGGGGCCCAAGGCCAAAGGCGATGACGAAGATCAGCGCGAAGACGATCTCGGGAACGGTGCGGCAGAATTCGAGATAGCGACGCACGGCGAAACGCAGCCAGGTGGCACGGCCGAGATTGGCGGCAGCGGCGAAACAGAACAGGAAAGCGCCGGCGACGCCGAGGATCGTGCCGACATAGGCGATGAGCACGGTCTGCCAGAGCAGCTTCAGCCAGCCCTTCAAGCCCCAATACCATTCGGAGAGATCGGCGCCGAGGCTGGAAAGGCGCAGCGTCGGCAGCGTCTCGTAGATATATTTCGGGAAGCGGTGGATGTTCTCGAAGAACTTGGCGAGATCGACCTCCGCGCCGCGCGCGGACAGGAGCACGCAGGCGATGAAGACGGCGATGCCGATCAGGGCCTGCCGGCGCTTGGCGGATGAAGCCTGCCGATAGGCCTCGGCATGGGCCCGGATGGCCGGGTCGTTGCGGTCGATCGCGAGGGTCATGGCGCTGGTTTCGCTGTAAGCTTCGGGACAACCGCAGTCGTCATCCCGGACGAGCCGCGAAGCGGCGCTGATCCGGGATCCATCGAAGGGCGTCGAACTCTGCGATGGATCCCGGGTCTGCGCTTTGCTTGCCCGGGATGACGACGGAGCTGCGGATATCGTATCGGCTTACGAGGACTTCTTCTTGCGGAGGTCGTCGACGAACTTGTTCAGCTCGATGATCGGGTCGTAGGCCTTGTTGTCGACGGCGACGAGCGGGCCCTGCTTGCCTTCATAGATCTTGTCGAAGGCGGTCTTGTCCTTGGCGGCGAGGTTCAGGACGGCGTCGCGGATCTTGGCCTTCAGCTCTTCCGGCATGTCGGTGAGATAGGCCATCGGCGAGTTCACGATCTGCTCGGACTTGAAGATGATCCGGAAGTCCTCGGCCTTGGCCATGTTCTTGCGGACCATGCGCTGCAGGTTGGATTCCTGCTCGTCGTTCCACCAGTTGGCGGCGATGTCGACGGTGCCCTGCTGGAGCGCGATGATCGCATTCTCGTGGCTGCCGGTATAGACGACCTTCGAGAAGAAGGTTTCCGGCTCGATCTTCATGCCGTTCAGCGCGAAGCGCGGGACGTTGTTGCCGGAGGTCGAGTTCGGGTCGACGAGGCCGAGATTCTTGCCCTTGAGGTCCTCGACCTTCTGATAGGGCGAGTCCTTCTTCACGTAGAAGACCGAGTGATAGCCCTTGGTGCCGTCGAGATTGGTCTCGATGGCGAAGGCATCGACCTTGGCGCCGGTCATGCGGGCGCGGGCGAAGGAGGACGGGCCGTAGGAGGCGATGTGGATGTTGCCGGTGCGCTGGCCCTCGATGATCGCGGCGTAGTCGTTGGCGATGCGCAGGGTGACCTTGGTGCCGAGCTCCTTGGCGAGATACTGCACGAAGGGGGTGTAGCGCTCGGTGACGCCGGAGGCGTTCTCGGAGGGGATGATCGCGAAGACGAGCTCGGGATACTTGGCCTTCCAGTCCTGGGCGAAAGCCGGGGCGGCGGCGAGGGCGAGGCCGGCGACGGCGAGCGAGAGGGTATGACGACGGGTCAGCATCGATGTGCTCCTGGTTGTAGTCGGGGATGGTCTTCTCGCGGCGACGGCCTTCGGGCCGGTCCGGCGATCTCTGGAAATCAGGCGATCTTCTGGCGGGCGCGCTTCGCCTCGGAGGCGGCGATCGCATCGAGCGCATCCAGCGCCTCGGCGCCGGCATCCTTGGCCTCGATGCCGTAGAGTTCGGCTGCGATCTCGCGGGTCAGCGCCTGCGGCACATCGTCGAACACGACCTTGCCGGCGGACATGCCGATCAGGCGGTCACAGTATTTCGCGGCGATGTCGAGATCGTGCAGGTTGCACATCACGGTGATGCCGTCCTCGCGATTGATGCGGAACAGCGCGTCCATGACGACCTGGGTGTTGCGCGGGTCGAGCGAGGCGATCGGCTCGTCGGCGAGGATGATGCGGGGCTCCTGCACGAGGGCGCGGGCGATGGCGACGCGCTGTTGCTGGCCCCCCGAAAGCGTCTCGGCGCGCTGCGCCAGGAGATGGCCCATATCGAGACGCTCGAGTGCCGCGATGGCTCGGACCTTGTCGTCCTCGGAGAAGCTTTTCACGAGCGTCAAAGCCGCGGAACGGTGGTTCAACCGGCCGAGCAGGACATTGGTCAGCACGTCCAGGCGGCCGACGAGGTTGAACTGCTGGAAGATCATCGCCGTGTCGCGGCGCCAGCGCCGGAGCGAGGCGCCCTTCAGGCCGGTGACGTCCTGCTCCTCGCAGACGATCTGGCCGGAGGTCGGCTCGGTCAGGCGGTTCAGCATGCGCAAGAGCGTCGACTTGCCGGCGCCGGACGGGCCGATGACGCCGACCATCTCTCCCTTCGGGACGGTCAAGGTGACGGTGTCGACCGCGTTCCTGTCGCCAAAGCGCTTGGTCAGGCCTTCGATGCGGAGCATGGACTGGTTCTCGGGCACGATGCGGGCATGAGAGCGTTCCCGTCCGGCGGTGCGGGAGGGGGCGTCTCGATCGCGGCGAGCCCTAAATGCCGTGGATGACAGCGGCGTGACGGCCCTGAAAAAGCACGATGCGCGACCTGTGGACCGGTCAACGTTTCGTGAGGTCTCGAGAATGCGCTTGGACGATCAGCGGCTTCCCGGCAGGATGACGGTGGATGTCTGTGTGCGGCGGAGATGCCCGTGACGGTGGGCTTCTTATCGGCAAGCATCTTGCATTGATGCCTGCGAAGCCGGATCGATGCGGCATCGGCGCAAAAGCCTCTGTTTTTGTGCCGCTGTGGCGCGCCGGTATCTTAGCAACGCCTTTCGTTCCATTTAAGACTAATGGGCGGCAACGGAGCCTCCAGCCTGATGAAGCGGTTCGTTCTTCTTGTTCTTGTCGGCGCGATCGCGGGTGGTGGTTACTATGCCTACCGCAACCAGCGCGCCGGCACCCAGCAGGCTCAGGCGAGCGCGGTCTCGGGGCCGCGCGCCGTTCCGGTGGAAGTCGCGTCCGTCGAACTGGCGACCGTGAGTGAGGAGGTCGAGGCGCTCGGCACGCTCGCCGCCGATGAATCCGTGGTGATCGCGCCGGAAATCGCCGGCCGCGTCATCTTCCTCGGCTTCCGCGAGGGCGAGCGTGTCAAGGCCGGGCAGGAGCTGGTCAAGCTCGACACGGCGATCCTCGATGCCGAGCTGAAGCAGGCAATGGCCGATCTCGGCCTCGCCCGCGACACCAATGATCGGCTGCGGTCGCTGGTCTCGCGCGGATCGGGAACGCAGGTCGCGCTCGACGAGTCCGCGGCGAAGCTCGCCTCCAGCGAGGCGCGCGTCCAGCTCGCCAAGGCCAAGCTGGCGCAGTCGACCATCGTGGCGCCGTTCAACGGCGTCGTCGGCCTGCGCTCGGTCGGCGTCGGCGACTACGTCTCGGTCGGCAAGCCGCTGATCGTGCTGACCAGCATCGACCCGATCAAGATCGATTTCCGCGTGCCCGAGATTTATCTCAGTCGCCTCAAGGTCGGCCAGCCCGTGCAGATGCGGGTCGATGCGGTTCCGGACCGGAAGTTCCAGGGGCAGATCTACGCGATCGACCCGGTGGTGGATGTCAACGGCCGGGCGATCCGCCTGCGCGCCAACATTCCGAACGCCGATCTCGCGCTGAAGCCCGGCCTCTTCGCCCGGCTCGCGATTACGGTCGACTATCGCGAGAAGGCGATCGTGGTGCCGGAGATGGCCGTGGTGCCGGATGCGGTCGGCAAAATCATCTACGTCGTCGACAAGGGCAAGGCGAAGAAGGTCAAGGTCGAGCTGGGCAAGCGCCTGCCGGGCAAGGTCGAGATCGTGCGCGGGCTGACGCCCGACATGCAGATCATCACCGCCGGCCAGATGCGGCTGCGCGACGGCGCGATCATCGCGATCAAGGACAAGGTCGTCCAGACGAGCCAGCTCTAGGATCGCGCCATGAGCCTCTTCGAACTCTTCGTCCGCCGGCCCGTTCTCTCGACGGTGCTGAGCCTTCTGGTGATGCTGATCGGCATCGTCTCCTATGGCCGCCTGACGATCCGCGAATATCCGAATATCGACGAGCCGATCGTTTCGGTCCGCACCGACTATCGCGGCGCCTCGGCCGAGATCATCGAGACGCAGGTCACCCAGATCCTGGAGAACTCGATCGCCGGCATCGAGGGCATCGAGATCATCTCCTCGGCCAGCCGCCAGGAGCGCAGCTTCATCCAGGTGCGCTTCCGCCCGGATGTCGACCCCGACGTCGCGGCGTCCGACGTGCGCGACCGCGTCAGCCGCGTACGCAGCCGCCTGCCGGACGAGATCGACGAACCGGTCATCGCCAAGGTTGAGGCCGACGCGCAGCCGATCCTCTATCTCTCGCTGACCAGCTCGCGGCACGGGCCGCTGGAACTCACGGATTTCGCCGATCGTTTCATCTCCGACCGGGTCCAGAACGTGACCGGCGTGGCGGAGGTCCGCATTCTCGGCCAGCGGCAATATGCGATGCGCATCTGGCTCGATCGCGCCCGCCTCTCGGCCTACGACATCTCGGTCCAGCAGGTCGAGGCGGCCGTCCGGGCGCAGAATGTCGAGATCCCGTCAGGCCGGATCGAGAGCAACGACCGCGAATTCACGGTGCTCTCGCAGACCAGCATGACGACGCCGGAGGAATTCCGCGAAATCGTCGTCAAGGACGCCAACGGTTTCGCCGTCAAGGTCAAGGATATCGCCAAGGTCGAGCTCGCCGCGCGCGAGGAGCGCAATGCCGCCTGGTTCAAGGGCACGCCTTCGGTGACGATCGGTATCGTCAAGCAGGCGACGGCGAACCCGCTCGACGTCTCCGCCGGCATCGAGGAAGCCCTGCCGGGCATCATCGAGGACCTGCCCGAGGGCATGTCGATCGCCAAGTCCTACGACAGCTCGGTCTTCATCGACCGCTCGATCAAGGCGGTCTACCAGACGATCATCGAAGCAATCGTGCTGGTCGTGCTGATCATCTTCATCTTCCTGCGCTCGGTCCGTGCGACCCTGATCCCGCTGGTGACGATCCCGGTCTCGCTGATCGGCTCGTTCGCGCTGATGTATGCGTTCGGCTTCACCGTGAACACGCTGACGCTGCTCTCGATGGTGCTCGCCATCGGCCTCGTCGTCGACGATGCCATCGTGGTGCTGGAAAACGTGCACCGCCATATCGAGGACGGCATGCAGCCGACCCCGGCGGCGATCCGCGGCATCAACGAGATCGCCTTCGCCGTGGTGGCGATGACGCTGACCTTGGTCGCCGTCTATGCGCCGATGGCGTTCTCGACCGGACGCACCGGCAAGCTCTTCATCGAGTTCGCGCTGACGCTGGCCGGCGCCGTGCTGGTCTCCGGCTTCGTCGCGCTGACGCTGACGCCGATGATGTGCGCCAAGCTGCTGCGCCACCACGAAAAGCATAACTGGCTCTACAACGTGCTCGAGCGCGGTTTCGACGGGCTGTCGCGCGGCTATAAGGCCTCGCTGCGCGGGGCGCTCGCGATCCGCCCGCTTGTGGTCCTGCTGGCGCTCGGTGTGGCCGGCAGCGGCTACTACTTCTTCACCCATCTGCGCGCGGAGCTGGCGCCCGTCGAAGATCGCGGCACGATCAATGCCATCGGCGTCGCCCCGGAGGGTGCGACGATTTCCTTCACGGCGGCGTATGCCCGCCAGGTCGAGGAGTATTTCAAGAAGGTTCCCGAGGTCGACACCTACCTGGTCATCGTCGGCTTCCCCGACGTGACGCGCGCCGTCGCCTTCGCGCGGCTCAAGCCCTGGGAGGAGCGCCAGCGCAAGCAGCAGGACATCGTCGCCGAGATCAACCGGGGCCTGTCGCAGATTCCGGGCATCCGCCTGTTCGCGACCAACCCGGCCTCGCTCGGGCAAGGCCAGGCGAACAGCAAGCCGGTCGAATTCGTGCTGCGCTCGTCGGAGCCCTATACGCAGATCAAGTCCTATGTCGACCAGCTGATGACCGAGGTCTCGAACTCCCCGGTGCTGACCAATGTCGAGACCAACCTCATCCTCGACAAGCCGCAGATCAAGGTTTCGATCGACCGGCAGCGGGCGGCCGATCTCGGCGTCGGCGTCGACATCATCGGGCGCTCGATGGAGACGCTGCTCGGCGGCCGGCAGGTGACGCGCTTCAACATGAACAGCAAGCAGTACGACGTCATGCTGCAGGTCGAGGGTTCAGAGCGCAATACGCCGCAGGCATTGCAGTCGATCTATATGATGGGTCGTGGCGGCGCCGTGGTGCAGCTCTCCAGCCTGGTCAGGATCGACGAGAACGTGGCGCCCAAGGAGCTGACCCGCTTCAACCAGCTGCGCTCGGCAACGATCACCGCGATCCCCGCGCCCGGCTATTCGCTCGGCGATGCGCTCAAGGTGCTGGAGGAGAGCGCGGCGCGCGTGCTGCCCTCCTCGGTGCAGATCGACTATTCCGGCCAGAGTCGCGAGTTCAAGCAGTCGGGCGCGAGCATCTTCATCGTCTTCCTGCTGGCGCTGGGCTTCATCTATCTCGTGCTGGCGGCGCAGTTCGAGAGCTTCATCGATCCGGTCGTGATCATGGTCTCGGTGCCGCTCTCGCTGACCGGCGCCCTCGCAGCGCTGTACTACACGGGCGGGACGATGAACGTGTACAGCCAGATCGGCCTGATCACGCTCGTCGGCCTGATCACCAAGCACGGCATCCTGATCCTGGAGTTCACCAACCAGCTGCGCGAGGAGGGCAAGGAGACGATCGACGCCCTCGTCGAGGCGGCAGAGCTGCGCCTGCGGCCGATCCTGATGACGACCGGCGCCATGGTGCTCGGCGCCGTGCCCCTCGCCATCGCGACCGGTGCCGGCGCGGAGAGCCGCTCGCAGATCGGCTGGGTCATCGTCGGCGGCATGACCTTCGGCACCTTGCTGACGCTCTATGTGGTGCCGGTCGCCTATAGCTACCTCGCCCGCAAGGTTCATGGCTCGCGTCATGCTCCGCATGACGAGGCGCATGGCGCTCCCGGCGCGCATCCGGCCCCGGCGGAGTAATCGACACCCGCTGTCATCCCGTGAGTGCTGCGGCGCAGACACGGGACCGCGTGACGAGAGGGCGCCCTTCAAACGAAAGGGCGCTCCCTGCACAGGAGCGGCGCTTTCTCCTGAGAACGGTCCCGTATCTGCGCCGCAGCACTTCGTGCCGCAGCGCGTGCGGGATGACGCGCGGGGCGCTACTGCAGCCGCACCGACACGCTTTCGCTCGCCCCGGTCGCGTCGATCACCGAAATCCGCATGAAGCCCTTGCCCGGCGGCTGCCACTGCGTCTCGCGGCGGCGCTGCGGCTCGGTCACCGGCGTGCCGTCGACCAGCCAGGTATAGGGCGGCGAGCCACCCGCGGCCTTGAGGTTGAGCCGGCCATAGCCGTCGAGCGCGGCGGCGGAGAGGTCGATGCGGGCGCCGTCCGGTGGGAAGGCGAGCTTGAGCGCAGGCGTCGTCATCGCGGTCACGGTCTTGGGCACGTCCTGCCGGAGATGCCTGAGCGGCGGCGGCAGGTGGCCGGTGCTGGCGACGATCGCGTCAGCAGGTTGCGGGAAGGGGCGCGGATCGATGCCGAGCCGGGCGAAGGCGTCGAACAGGATCGGCGCGGCGACCGTGCGCCCGACGAGGCCAGGCACGGCGCCGTTATCGGCCCGGCCAACCCAGACGCCGATCGTGTGCTTGCGGTCGAAGCCCACGGCCCAGGCATCGCGATAGCCGTATGAGGTGCCGGTCTTGTAGGCGATGCGGCCGGGCACGGCGTTCAGCGGCGGCGGCGCGCCGAGCAAGGTATCGGCGACATACCAGGCGGCAACGGGATCGACGAGGCGCGGGGCTGGACCGGTTTGCGTCGCCTGCTGGCGGAAGCGCAGCGGCAGCATCTCGCCGCCGCGCGCCAGCCCGACATAGGCGCGGGTCAGGTCCTGCAAGGTGATGCCGAGGCCACCGAGACCCACTGCGAGGCCGGGCGCGCCGCTATCCCTGGGCATGGCGATGGCGACGCCGGCATCACGCAGGCGCGACAGGAAGCGCTGCGGGCCGAGCGCCGAGAGCAATTCGACGGCAGGCACATTGAGCGAGAGCTGGAGCGCTTTTCGCGCGCTGACCATGCCCTGGAAGGTCATGTCGAAATTTTCGGGGATATAGATGCCGTAGCGCGCCGGCCGGTCCTCCAGCATCGTCTCGGGATGGGCGATGCCGTTGTCGAAGGCGAGCGCGTAGATGAAGGGTTTCAGCGCCGAGCCGGGCGAGCGCAGCGCGCGCGTCAGGTCGAGCGCGCCGGCGCGTTCCGTCGCGAAGTAATCGACGCCGCCGACCGAGGCGCGGATCTCGCCGGTCTCGTTGTCGATGGCGAGGATCGCAATCGAGACCTGTGGTGCAAGGCCTAAGCTGCGCTCGCGGGCGAGCCCTTCGAGAGCCGTTTGCAGGCGTGCATCGAGCGAGAGCTTCTGGACGCGCTCAGACGGCGCCTCTGCCACCGCCTGCTCGGCGATATGGGGGCTGAGATTCGGGAAAGGGCGGCGCGCGGTCGGGGTCGGCTCGTTGCGGGCTGCGGCGACCTCGTCTGATGTGGCGAGACCGGCCTGCTCGACCCGTTCCAGCACGCGCTCGCGTGCCTTGCGGGCGGCCTCGACGAAGCGGTCCGGCCGGCGTGTCTCGGGCGATTGCGGGAGCGCGACGAGCAGCGCGGCCTCGGCGGTCGAGAGCCGCTTCGGCTCCTTGCCGAAATAGGCAAAGCTCGCGGCGCGCACGCCTTCGAGATTGCC
Organism: Beijerinckiaceae bacterium; assembly: GCA_965283735.1. Lineage (GTDB taxonomy): Bacteria > Pseudomonadota > Alphaproteobacteria > Rhizobiales > Beijerinckiaceae > Allobosea. Next base: position 392,219 of record CBDIPN010000001.1, read on the forward strand.
GCCGAAGGGGGCGAGGGTGAGGTAGAGGTCGAGAATGCGGGCCTTGTCGAAGCGCTGCTCCAGCTCGACGGCGCGCACGCCCTGCCGGAGCTTGGCGGCAAGCGTGCGCTCCTCGCGCGGTTCGAGCAGGCGCGCGACCTGCATGGTCAAGGTCGAGCCGCCGGAGACGACGCGGCCATTCAGCAGCATCTGGCCGGCGGCGCGCAGCATGCCGAGCGGGTCGATGCCGTGATGTTGGTCGAAGCGCTTGTCCTCGAAGGCCTTGAGCATGGCGAGATAGCGCGGATCGACATCCTCTGATGTGACGGGGAGCTTCCAGCGTCCGTCGGCGGTGAGGAAGGGGCGCAGGAGCTTGCCCTCGCGGTCGAGCACGACGGTCGAGCGGTCGGCTGCGGCCGAGAGGTCGAGCGGGGGCAGGGAGCGGGCGTAGAGGGCGAGTGCTGTTGTTGCGGCGATAGCCGAGACGGCGAGAGCGCCGGTCGCGATCTTCAGTTTGCGGAAGTGGCGCGGGGCCTTCCCTTCTCCCCTCGGGGGAGAAGGTGGCAGCGCGAAGCGCTGACGGATGAGGGCGGCTAGACGGACGGGCAAACGATCAAGCGCCGCGCCGGCCCTCACCCCATCCCTCTCCCCCGAGGGGAGAGGGGGCTCCGATGCGCTCGTCTTTTCGCGCTGCGCATCCATCACCGCGCCGAGGTGATCTCCACCGCGCCGAAGCCGGTGCGGCCGAAGCGATCCGGCCGGTACATGTCTTCGATCACGGCGGCGGGAGAGACGTAGCGGCCGGGCGAGACGGCCCGCGCGATATAGGCGACGGTGTAGGAGAGCTTGTCGCTCTTCGAACCCGAGCGCTCGAAGGCCGCGACATAGCGGTCGTCGCGCGACTCGGTATGGACCGGGTAGATCTCCTGCTTGAGCCAGTCGAGACCCGCGACCGAGGCACCTTCCGTCAGGTTGGCGTTTTCGATCTCAAGTCCGGCCGGGACCGGATCGACCAGCAGCAGACGGCCATAGCGCGGCGCGGCCTCCGTCACGGTCAGCGCCACGACATAGCGCTCGTTCTGGCGCAGGCGGGCCGGATCGGCCTTCTCGCCCTTCATCGTGTAGATGACGCGCTCCAGACCGAAACCCCGGTTCAGCGCCGGCTCCGGCGCTGTCGGGATGCCGGCGACGGTAATGACGGCTTGCGCATTGCCGGCGCCGGGATTGGCGATGGTCAGGGACTTCATCTCCAGCGCCTCGGCCGAGAGCGTGCGGTAGAGCGCGCCCTTGCGGGCGGCGCCGTCGACCGTCAGCGTCATGCCCTCGGCATCCTTCGCCATGGCCTGCGCCGCCAGCACCATCCACATCTGCTCCTGCGTCGAGGTGTAGTTGTAGCGGTCGCTGTTGCGGGTGGCGTCGACGATCGAGACGGCGCGGCTGATATCGGCGCGCTCGCCATTGGCTTCGGCGATCAAGGCGAGCACGCCGGCGCCGTCACGCAGGCGGGAGCCGTAATCCGGCCGCGAGAGGCCGTCATCGCTCGCCTGCTGGAGGAGGCCCAGCGCGCTGCCGAAGGCGGCGCGGCCGCGACCGCGATCGCCGAGCGCCGAGAGCGCGGCGCCGATCTGGGCGCGGGCGAGCGGCGTCGCGAAATCGCCGAGCTTGTTGTCGGCGAGATAGCGCAGGTCGCCCATCACCGGCCGGCCGTTGCGGGCGAGCACATAGAGCGCATAGGCGATGCCGGCGGCCTCTTCCTTGTTGATCTCGCTGGTGTTGACGACCTGATTGCGCAGACGGTCGAGCGCGAGGTTGAAGGCGGTCTGCGGCACCGCGAACTGCTTCTCGCGGGCGCGCGTCAGGAAGTCGGTGACGAAGGCATCGAGCCAGAGATCGTCGCCGCCGACGCTCCAGAGGCCGAAGGAGCCGTTACCGCCCTGGCGGGCGAGCACGCGCTCGATGGCGTTGACGACGCGCTCATCGGCCTTGTCGTCGAGCGCGAGCTGCTCCAGCGAGGCGAGCTGGTTGACCGCCAGCAGCGGCAGGGCGCGGGAGACGGTCTGCTCGGTGCAGCCATAGGGATAGCGATCGAGCGCCTTGAGCAGGGCGGGCACGTCGAGCGAGCCGAAGGGCGAGACCGTCACAGAGACCTGCCCGGAATTCGGCACGAGATCGGCCAGAAGGTCCGACGACACGGTGATCGCCCCGCCATTGCCGGGGATGGCCCGGACGATGCGGCGCGCGATCGTCGCGGCCGAAGGCTGCACGCGCACGGCGAGATTCTGCACCGTACTGAGCCCGTTCGGGCCGGAGACGCGCACGTCGAATTCGGCGCGGCCGAGCCCTGCGGCGGTGACGGGAATCGTCATCTGCGTCTTGGCGCCGGCACCCATCTGCATGGTGCGGCGGGTGGCGTCGGCTGCGACCAGCACCGGACCCTTCACGTCGAGATCGACGGTGTAGGAACCGGCGGGACCCTCGACATTGTCGACCTGGAGATGGAACCGCGACTGGTCACCGATGGCGAGGAAGCGCGGCAGCGTCGCCTGGGCGACGATCTGATCGCGGATGATCACATCGGCGCTGGCCTGGCCAGTGCGGCCGGCCGACCAGGCGACGCCCATGACGCGGACGGAGCCGTTGAAGGCCGGCATGTCGAAATCGATCTTCGCGGTGCCGTCGGCCCCGACCTTGACCACGCCGGAATAGCGGGCGAGCGGCTCCTGCGCCGGCTTCTCGCCGTCCATCTTGGGCGCGGCGTCGCCGCCGGTGCGGATTGCGCCGCGCGTGCCCTGCATGCCGTCGATCAGGTAGCCATAGAGATCGCGCAGGTCATGGCCGAGTTGGCGCTGGCCGAAGAAGAATTGGCTCGGATCCGGGCTCTCGTAGCGGGTGAGGTTGAGGATGCCGATATCGACGGCGGCGAGCGTGACATAGGCCTCTTCGCCCGCCTTCATGCCGGTGACCTTGACCGGTAGCGACAGCGTCGTGAGCGGGCGGACCAGCTTCGGCGCGCCGAGATCGAGCGCCAGCGTGCGCGTCTCCTTGCCGATCTGGAACCAGGACAGGCCGATGGCCCGGCCCGGCAGGCGCTTGGCAGTTGCGTCCATCGGGCGATGGGCGAGCACGACGAGATAGGCGCTGGCGCCCCATTCGGCCTTCACGGGAATGCTGGCGCTGGTGCCGCCCTCGGTGATGTCGATGGTGCGGATATCCACGACCTTGTCGGTGACGACGGCGAGCGTCGCCTTGCCGGCGAAGCGCGGCGACAGGCGGATCTGCAGGCTCTCGCCATCGGCGTAGGAAGCCTTGTCGAGCGCTACATCGAGCACGTCAGGCGTATCGGCGGTCTTGTCGCTCTCATAGCCGACGCTGAAGGAGACCGAGGTCTCGGCCGCCTCGTTGCCGTCCGAGGTCACGTCGAGCCGGTAATTGCCCCATTCGACGGGCGCGGCGATCTTCGCGCCGGCCGCTTCCGCCACCGCGATCTCGCCATCGGCGACGCGGCGGGTGGTCTTGACGCCCTCATAGTTCCAGCGGCCGTCCTGGAAGAACCACTGGTAGTTGCGGCGGACCTTGGACAGCACCCATTTGACGCCGGGCCGGGCGAGGCGCTTGCCGTCGCCAGTGGCCATGATCACTTCGAAATTAGCGGTCTGGCCGTTGCCGAGATCGCCGTCGCGGAACAGCTTCTTCACGCCGATGGCGGCGCCCTTGGGCACGATCGGCAGCGTGACGGAGCGGGCGATGGCGCGCCCGCCGGGCTCGCCGACGCGCACGGTCATCTCGACTTCGAGCGGGCGGTTGGTGTCGGCCTGCTGGACGGGGTTCGAGATCGTCGCCTTGCCGGCAGCGTCGGTCGTGGTGCTCTCCTCGAACTCGCTCTGGATCGGCTCGAAGGCTTCGTCGGTGAGGCCGACCTGATAGTCCTTGAAGCCGGGGATGGCGCTGGCATCGGCAGCGCGGATGGTCATCGAGCCGGTGACGTCGAGCTCGGAGCCGGGTGCGCCGTAGAGATAGCGCGCGTTGACATCGAGCTCGGCCGGCTGGCCGGCCTGGAGCAGCGGCGCCTTCGGCGTCAGCGTCAGCTCCAGCCGCTCGGGCACGTAATCCTCGACAAGGAAGGAGGTCTCGCCGATCGCCTGGCCCTTCGGGTCGGAGTAGGCGAGGACGCGCCAGGTGCCGGTCGCGGAGCCTGAGACGAGCTGGATCGAATGGGCGCGGCCGCCCGCGCCTTGGTCCTCGACCTGCCGGCGGCGATATTCGACGCCATCCGGGCGCTTAACGACGATGGTCAGCGGCAGGCCGGTGATGGCAGCACCCTTGGCGTCGCGCAGCAGTGACGTCAGATAGATCGTCTCGCCCGAACGATAGACGCCGCGCTCGGTGTAGAGATAGGCGTCGAGCCCGGCGGGCGCGACGCGGCCCTTCACGCCGCGATCGGAGAGGTCGAAGGCGGTCTGCTTGAGGTCGAGGAAGCCGTAATCCTCGGCGAGCGAGGCGGTGACGAGGCCGGGCGCATTGCCGCCCTGGCCCTTGCCCAGCCCGGCGTCGAAGCGGGCATAGCCGTTGCCGTCGGTCTTGGCTGTGCCGAGCACCTCGTTGTTGCGGGCGATCAGGCTCAAGGTCGCATTGGCGATCGGCTTGGCGTCGGCGAGCGAGCGGGCAAGCACATGCACGCCGTCCGGCCCGGTGAAGGAGGTCAGGCCGAGATCGGAGACGACGAACCACTGCGTCGCCCGGGTCGAACCATCATCATAGGAATCGCCGTCGTCGCTGGGCGCTGCTGCGGCGGGCCCGCCCGAGGGCTTGGCGAACATCACATAGACGCCGGGCTTGAGGCTGCCGACCGCCTCCGTGACCGGGAAGGCGGTGATCACGTCCTGGTTCTGCTCGGACTTCACGTCCATCGTGCCGGTCCAGACGGTCTGGCCCTTGTCGCTGGAAATCTGCCGGGCGGAATAGGAGCCGATCTGGCTGAGGAAATCCTCGGAATGGACGGAGTTGATCAGGTTGCGGTCGCCGATCCGCATGACCTCGAGATCGAGCTTGCCGGAATTGACCGAAACCACCGGAATGCCCTGCTGGCCGGTGCGCGGCAGCACGTAGTTCTTGCCGGTGAAGCGCACCGAGGGGGTGCGGTCGCGGACATAGATCTCGTAATCCGCCGATTTCAGCAGAGTCTCGTCGGGGATGGCCGAGGGCACGCCCTGCCGGATGACGATGGCATAGCGCTCGCCATGCTTGAGGCCGTCGACGCAGATCTGGCGATCTTCGGCGCTGACGGCGAAATCGCCCTTGCCGCCGGAAATCGCCACATAAGGCGCGAAATCGACGCGGCCGCGGGCCAGGGCTTCCGAGAACTCGAAGCAGGCGCGCGGGGAGGCGGCGTCGGAATCCGTCTTGTTGGAGAGCAGGCGGAAGCCGCGCTTTTCACGCAGGCTCTCATAGGAGCTTTGCAGCGCGGCATTGGCGGCGAGGTCGAGGCTGAGCCGGTAGGTGGTCAGCGCCGGGCGCCACAACTCGTTCTTCTCGAAGGTGCGGGCGAGCACGCCGAGCGAGGCCGCCTCGTCATTGCGGTTGGTCGAGCGCTGATAGGCGAGATAGGCGGCGGCGACGGCGCGCTCGCGCAATTCCCAGCGCTCGCGATAGTCGCGCGGCTCGATCGCATTGGCGGCGCGCGCCATCAGGCGCCAGCCGGCGGCATTGCTGGAATCGGCGACGATCGCGGCATTAGCCTGGGGCAGGGCGGAGCGGGCATCGCCGCGGCCGAGCGCGATCTCGCCGGCGCGAATGGCGTCCGCGGCCGAGCGGTTGCCGCCCGCGACCTCGCGCTTCAGGCGCTCTTCCAGGCGCTGTCCGTCGGCCAGCAAGTCGTTGCGGACATAGGCCTTCTGGGCGAGGGCGGGGGCGGCCGCCAGCGTGAGGGAGAGGGCGAGCGCGAGACGGGAAAGCAGGGTCATCGTCGGTCCTCTTCGTCGATCGGCCAGCCAAGGATCAGCGGGCATGGCTTCAGGCCGATGACGGCGTGAGACGGGGGCCGGCAGGCTATCACCGTGCCGCGCGCGTTCAAGTCATGCGAATGCAGGGCGCACGGTGTTGAGCGGTTGAGATACCCATTCCGATCCTCACGCGCGGGTCATCCCGGACGCAGCGAAGCGAAGATCCGGGATCCATGCCGGAGCCTTGCCGATAGAGGGTCCGGCATGGATCCCGGGTCTCCCTCCGGTCGCCCGGGATGACCCGCGCGTAAATGCCATCTCCCGGTTGCGGCGCGGCGCGTTCTGACGCTCAATGCAGCCGCTTCGCCCGTTCTCAAGGACGAGACCCATGCCGCGCGCCATTCTCCGATCCCAGCGAATCACACTGCTCCGCAGCGTGGTGCTCGTGCTTGCGCTTCTGTCGGCGCCGCTTGCCGGCGCGCAGGCTCCGGCTGCCGGGCCCTCGCCGCAGATGGCCGCGGCGCAGGCAGGGTTCGAGGCCTTGCCCGAGGCCGAGCGCAAGGCGATCCAGAACGACCTGATCTGGGCCGGGCAGTTCAACGGCGCGGTTTCCGGCTCCTATGGCCCGCTGACCTTCCGCGCGATCAATGCCTTCAAGGGCGCGCGAGGCCCGGCCGACGGCCTGCTGCCGCCGGCCGAGCGGGCGGCGCTCGCCAAGGCCGCGCAGGCGGCGCGCGACGCGGCCGGGTTCAAGGTTCTGGCCGACGACAAGACCGGCGTGCAGATCGGCATCCCCCAGAAGCTGCTGCCGAAGCGCGACGTGACGCCATCCGGCGGCAGCCGCTGGCAAAGCGCCGACCAGAAGGTGACGCTCGACACCTCGACCACGCCGCCGGGGGGCGACGACCTCGCCGCGATCTTCGAGAAGGCGATCACCGTCAGCCCGAACAGCCCGCGCAAGATCACCTACAAGCTGCTGCGGCCGGATTTCTTCGTCGTCACCGGCGAGACGCCGACCGGCCGATTCTATCGCCGGCTTTCGGCCGGGCCGCAGGGCCTGCGCGGCTTCTCGATCGGCTATGACAAAGCGCTGGCGCCGACCGTCGACAAACTGGTCATCGCGATCGCCGCGAGTTTCGAGCCCTTCCCGACCGGCGCGGCCCCCGCCCAGCCTTCGGCGGTTGCCGGCACGGCTGCGAGCCCGTCCTCGGGGTTGTCGTCGCTGCTGGCGCCGGCTGCCCGTACGAATGAGCGCTACGGCGTCGCGCTGGCGCTCAACGAGCGAGTGGCGCTCAGCGCGTCGTCGGCGGTCGATAACTGCCGGACCTTGCGCGTCGGCAGTCGCAACGCCAAGCTGCGCCTGAAGGATGATGCGAGCGGCCTCGTGCTGCTCGATCTGGAGGGCACGGGCGCGGCGAAGCCGCCGGGCCTGCGCAGCGAAGCCGCGGGCGCTTCCGAGGCGCTGGTGCTGGTGGCCTATGGCAACGATGCCGGCAAGCGGGCCGCCGTCGCCCTGCCCGGGCAGGGTGTGCAGGCCGGCGGCAAACCGGCGCTCAAGGCGCCGCTCCAGCCGGGGCAGGCGGGGGCGCCGGCCTTCGACCGGCAGGGGCGGCTCGTCGGCATCGTCACCGACAACCCTTCCGACAAGATCCTGATTGCGGGCGTCGCGCCGCAGCGCAGTTATGGCTTCGCCGACGCGGCCGCAATCCAGGCGGTGCTCGGCAAGGCCGGCGTCGTGCTGCCGCCGGCGGCGGCCGGGGCAGAGCTCAGCACGGGCGCGGTGGTCGAGCGGGTTTCGAGCGCCGTCCAGCCCATCATCTGCGGGCTGTAGCCTCGGCCAAAATGAGGGTTGTCACTGGCCGCGCGATCGGCTCAGATGACGCCCGTCATATCAAGGGAGCCCCGTCGTGGACGAGGAGCGCCCGGACACTAAATCGATTTAACGGGAGGAACTGGGGAATGACCGATTTCATCGACAGACGAACTGTGCTCAAGGGCGCGGCCGCAGCCGGCGCGAGCCTGATCGCGGCGCCCGCCATCGCGCAGGCGAACTACCCCTCGCGACCGATCACCATGGTCTGCCCATGGGGCGCGGGCGGTGGTACCGATGCGACCGCGCGCATCGTGGCGCAGCTCCTGGAAAAGGACCTCGGCCAGCCGGTCAACGTCGTCAACCGCACCGGCGGTTCCGGCGTGGTCGGCCATTCGGCCATCGCGACGGCCGCGCCGGACGGCTACAATATCGGCATGCTGACGGTCGAGATCGCCATGATGCATCATCAGGGCCTGACCGACCTGAAATCGACGAGCTATACCTCGCTCGCGCTGATGAACGAGGACCCTCCGGGCGTGCAGGTTTCGACCGCCGGCCCCTACAAGGACATCAAGGCGCTGGCCGATGCGATCAAGGCCGCCCCTCCCGGCAAGCTCAAGGCCTCCGGCACCGGCCAGGGCGGCATCTGGCATCTCGCCCTCATCGGCTGGCTCGTCGCCATGGGCCTGAAGCCGGATCACGTCGCCTGGGTGCCGTCGAACGGCGCGGCGCCCGGCATGCAGGATCTGGCGGCCGGCGGCATCGATATCGTGACCTGCTCGGTGCCCGAGGCGAGGGCGATGATCGATGCCGGCAAGGCCAAGTCGCTGGCGATCATGGCAAGCGCGCGCAATCCGCAGTTCAAGGACGTGCCGACGCTCAACGAGACGCTCGGCATCAACTACTCGATCGGTGCCTGGCGCGGCATCGGCGCGCCGAAGGGCCTGCCGCCCGAGATCGCGGCCAAGCTGACGGCGGCGCTGAAGAAGGCCTTCGATTCGAAGGACTACCAGGACTTCATGAATTCCCGTGGCTTCGGAATGAAGTTCGCGGACGGCAAGGGCTTTGCCGACTTCATGGCGGCGAGCGACACCTCCATGGCCTCCGCCATGAAGGCCGCAGGCCTCGCCAAGGGCTGAACGGCCGGAAACGCCGAGCGCCGGGAGCAGAAAGCTCCCGGCGTTTTCGTCTCGTCATGATCTGATCGTTCAGGGAGGTTGCGCCCTTGCAACTATCCGACCGCATTACCGGCTCAGCGATTGCCGCGCTTGGGGCCGTCGCTTTCTTCTACGGCTCGAAACTGCCGCCGGTGCCTGGCCAGCAGGTCGGCCCTTCCGCCTTTCCGATGGTCGTCGGCGCCGGGCTTGCGCTCTGCGGCGGCCTGATCGTCTTCGGGATCGGCCGCCATTTCGAGGAGGTCGCCGAGGCTGACGTGGTCAGCCACGCAACACCCGAGGAACTCGCGCCGGTGCCGGCTTGGCGCAACTGGCTGGCCCTGCTGCCGCCGGCCTTGCTCGCCTTCTATGCGCTCGCCTCGGAAACGCTGGGCTTCCTGCCGACGACGGCGATCATGGTGCTGCTCTGCAGTCTGGCCTTCGGCGCCAAGCCGAAGCTTGCGGTGCCGCTCGCGATCATCGCGCCCTTCGCGATCAACCTGATCTTCCTGAAGCTGCTGCGCGTGCCTTTGCCCGGCGGCATGCTGCCCTTCCCCTGGTGAGCGAGGCCTGACGATGGATACCGTCATCAAGGCCTTCGGGCTGGTTTTCCAATTCGACGTGATGATCGCCATTGTGGCGTCGGCCTTCTACGGGCTGACGGTCGGCGCGCTGCCCGGCCTTTCCGCCACCATGGCGACGGCGCTGCTCGTGCCGGTCACCTTCTACCTCTCGCCGATCGCAGCGATCGCGACGATCATCACGGCTTCCGCCATGGCGATCTTCTCCGGCGACATTCCGGGCTGCCTCCTGCGCATCCCCGGCACGCCGGCTTCGGCCGCCTATACCGACGAAGCCTATGCGATGACGCGCAAGGGCCAGGCGGAGACGGCGCTCGGCATCTGCCTGTGGTTCTCGGCGCTGGGCGGCATCGCCGGCACGCTCTCGTTGATGCTGATCGCGCCGCTTCTGGCCGAGATGGCCCTATCCTTCTCGACCTACGAGAATTTCTGGCTCGCCATGCTCGGCCTGATGTGCTCGACGCTGGTGGCGCGGTCATCGCCGATCAAGGCGATCGCGGCGATGCTGCTCGGCCTGCTGATCACCTGCATCGGCATCGACAATCCCGGCGGCGTGCCGCGCTTCACCTTCGGCTCGACCAACCTGCTGGGCGGCATCGAGGTCATCCCGGCGCTGGTCGGCGTCTTCGCGCTTGCCGAGGTGATGCGCTCCCTGACCGAACGCGACCCGCCGAAGATCGAGAACCGCAAGCTGGGCTCGATCCTCAAGGGGCAGTGGAAGCTCACCAAGGAATATCCCAAGCAGCAGACGCGCGGGAACATCGTCGGCATCATCATCGGCGTGCTGCCCGGCGCCGGGGCCGACATGGCGGCCTGGGTCAGCTATGCCATGGCCAAGCGCTTCTCGAAGACGCCGGAAAAATTCGGCACCGGCCATCCGGAAGGGCTGATCGAGGCCGGCGCCTCCAACAACGCCTCGCTCGCCTCGGGCTGGGTGCCGGCGCTGCTCTTCGGCATTCCCGGCGACACGATCACCGCGATCGCCATCGGCGTGCTCTACATGAAGGGGCTGAACCCCGGGCCGACGCTGTTCACCAGCCAGGCCGAGAGCATGTACGCGCTCTACATTATCTTCATCCTCGGCAACATCATCATGATCCCCTTCGGCATCATCATGATCCGGCTGGCGAGCAAGGTCGTCGGGGCGCCGCGCTCGGCGGTGATGCCGGTGATCATGATCTTCTGCGCGGTCGGTGCCTTCGCGACGGCAGGCAACAACCTGTTCGCGGTCTGGTGCGTCGCCTTCTTCGGCGTGTTCGGCTTCGTGATGGAGAAAAACGGCTATCCGGTCGCGGCGATGGTGCTCGGCATCGTCATGGGCACGATGGTGGAGCAGAATTTCGTGACCTCGCTGATCAAGTCCGACGGATCGGTGCTGCCCTTCTTCGACCGGCCGGTCTCGTCGGTGCTGGCGGCGATGACCTTCGCCGCGCTGCTCTGGCCGGTCTTCGCCTGGACGCGCGACTGGCTGAAGAGCCGGCGCCGGGTGGTGGCGGCCTGAGGGCCGCCACACCTCATTTCTTCAGGAAGGCCATGAAGGCGGCCATGGCTTCCGGCGACTTCAGGCGCTCGCCGAAATGGCGGGCTTCGGTCGCGATGGTCTCGGCCACGGCCTGGGCCGAGCCACGCTTCAGCAGCATCTTGGTCAGGGCGAGCGATTCCGGCGGCAGCGCGGCAAGCGCCTTCGCCTTGGCGAGGCCGGCTTCCAGCGCCGTGCCGTCCTCGGTGACGGCGTTGACGAGGCCGGCTGCGGCAGCGGTCTCGGCAGTGAAGGCCTCGCCCAGCATCAGCAGTTCCGCCGCCTTTTTCGAGCCGGCGACGAGCGGCAGCAGATAGCTCGATCCGCCTTCGGGGCAGAGACCGAGCGTGACGAAGGGCAGGCGGAAGGTCGCCGAGCGGGCGGCGAAGGCGAGGTCGCAATGCAGCAGCATCGTCGTGCCGATGCCGACCGCGAAGCCCTCGACCGCCGCGACGATCGGCTTCCTCGCGGTCGAGATCGCCTCGAGAAAATCGATGGCGACGCGCGGGCCTTCGCCCGCCGCCGCGGCCATGGCGAAATCCTTGATGTCGTTGCCGCTGGTGAAGGTGCCGCCGGCGCCCGTCAGCAGGATCGCGCGGATGGAGGCGTCGGCCTCGGCGGTGGCGATCGCCGCGATCAGCCCGGCATAGCTCGCCCGGTCGAGCGCGTTCTTGCGCTCAGGCCGGTTCATGGTGATCTGCACCACGCCGGCCGCGACGGTTTCGCTCAGCACTTCGCTCATCGGTCCGCTCCCTGATTGCCGTGCCGGGATCGCATGGGCCTTCGCCGGGGGTCAAGCGAGGCCGGATGCGCCTTTCGTTGCCGCCTGGCGCTTGACATCGCGCGGTGCGGATTCTCCCTTGCCTGCCGAGATCATCGTGCGTCCTGCTGGACGCGATAACGATGATCTATCGATTTGGCATCGCATCGGATTTTTCCGAAAAGTGGAATCCACTTTTCGGTCCGATGCTATAGCGCCTTCACTGCCCTGGCTTGCGAGTCGGGCGCAGGACAGGGATTGCGGAGACGTCGATGACGAAGGTTCAGCTCGAGGTGCGCGGCAAGGTCGCGATCGCCACCATCGACAATCCGCCGGTGAATGCGCTGGGCGCCGCCGTCCGCGAAGGGCTGGCGAGCGCTATCAAGCAGGCCAATGCCGATGCTGCCGTGGTCGCGATCGTGATCGCCTCCGCCGGCAAGGCCTTCATTGCTGGCGCCGATATCAGCGAGTTCGGCAAGCCGCCGGCCCCGCCCAACCTGCCGGATGTGCTCGACGCGATCGAGGCCTCGAACAAGCCGGTCGTCGCGGCGATCCAGGGCGTGGCGCTGGGCGGCGGGCTGGAGGTCGCGCTCGCCTGCCACGGCCGTGTCGCGCTGCCGGCTGCCAAGCTCGGCCTGCCCGAGATCAAGCTCGGGCTCATACCCGGCGCCGGCGGCACGCAACGCCTGCCGCGTCTGATCGGGGCGGCCAAGGCCTTCCCGATGATGCTCTCGGGCGAGCCGATTTCGGCCGGCAAAGCACTCGAATACGGGCTCCTCGACGAGGTCGTCTCCAGCGATCTCGTGGCCGCCGCGATCCGGCTGGCCGAAGGGATGGCCGCGGAAGGGCGCCGCCCGGTCACGAGCGAGACGACCGGCGAATTGACCGAGGCCGATCGCGAGGCCTTCGAGGTCCTGGCGAAGGAGGCCGTGAAGAAGGCCGAGGGCATGCCGAACGTGCCGGCGCTGGTCGAGGCCGTGCGCGCAAGCTTCACGCTGCCTTTCGCGGAGGGCGCGGCGGTCGAGCGCAAGCTCTTCCTGTCGCTGCTCGTCGATGAGCGCTCGAAGGCGCTGCGCCATGTCTTCTTCGCCGAGCGCGAGATTGCGAAGGTGCCTGGCATCGGCCCGGAGGTGAAGCCGCGGGAAATCGCCAGCGCCGCCGTGATCGGCGCCGGCACGATGGGCGGCGGCATCGCGATGTGCTTTGCCAATGCCGGCATCCCGGTGACCCTGATCGAGACGGCCAAGGCTGCGCTCGACAACGGCATCAACCGCATCGGCGCGATCTACGATATCTCGGTTTCCAGGGGGTCCCTGACGCCGGAGGCCAAGGCCGGCCGCATGGCGCTGATCAAGCCGGCGGTCGGCCTCGCGGCTGCAACGGGAGCCGATATCGTCGTCGAGGCGGCGTTCGAGGAAATGGGCGTCAAGCAGCAGATCTTCGGCGAGCTCGACAAGGTGGCGAAGCCCGGCGCGATCCTTGCCAGCAACACCTCCTATCTCGACGTGCCCACGATCGCGGCGGCGACGAAGCGCCCGCAGGACGTGATCGGCATGCATTTCTTCAGCCCGGCCAATGTCATGAAGCTCTTGGAGATCGTTCGCCCGAAGGGGGCGGCCGACGATGCGATTGCGACCGCCGTCGCGCTCGGTCGGAAGCTCGGCAAGGTTCCGGTCGTGGTCGGCAACGGCTTCGGGTTCGTCGGCAACCGCATGCTGGAGCAGCGCACCCGCGCTGCCGAGCGCTTGCTGGTCGCTGGCGCGTTGCCGCATGAGGTCGATGCCGCGCTGGTCGGCTTCGGCTTCAAGATGGGTCCCTTCGCCATGGCCGATCTCGCCGGCAACGATATCGGCTGGCGCTCGCGCAAGGCACGCGGCCTCAAGGCCGCCGTGGCCGATGCGATCTGCGAGGCCGGCTGGTTCGGCCAGAAGACCGGGCGCGGCTACTATCTCTATCCGCAGGGCGCGCGCGCCGGACAGCGCTGCCCCGAGGTCGAGGCGCTGATCGCCCGCATCTCGGCTGAGCAGGGCGTGACCCGGCGGGCCTTCACGCAGGACGAAATCCTGGCGCGACTGCTCGACCCGATGGTCAATGAGGGCGCGCGCATCCTGGAAGAGGGTATCGCGGCGCGGCCGGGCGACATCGATATCGTCTGGATCAACGGCTATAACTGGCCGGCCTGGCGCGGCGGGCCGATGTTCTGGGCCGATAGCGTCGGGCTCGACGTCATTGTGAAGCGGCTGGAGGCGCAGGCTGCCGAGATCGGCGACAAGGCGCTGGAGCCGGCGCCGCTGCTCCGGCGCCTCGCGACTGAGGGCAAGGGTTTCGCCAGCCTGAAAGGGTAGAGGAAGCCCCATCCCCACGCGTCATTCCGGGCGGAGCGAAGCGGAGACCCGGAATCCATCATTGGGGCGCGGCTCCCTTCGATGGATTCCGGATCGGCGCCGCTGTTGCGGCTTGTCCGGAATGACGGCGCCTTTCCCTTTTCACGCAGCGCAAGCTAGTTTGGTTGCAGCGAAGTCATAGGGAGGGAGCCGCTTGGCTTCGGGTTTGTTCGCGCTGCTGGACGACGTTGCCGGCATCGCCAAGATCGCGGCGTCCTCCGTTGACGATGTCGTGGCGCAGGCCGGCAAGGCCGGGACGAAAGCTGCGGGCGTCGTCATCGACGACGCGGCGGTGACGCCGCGCTATGCCGTCGGTTTCACGGCGGCCCGCGAACTGCCGATTATCTGGCGGATCGCGCTGGGGTCGCTGCGCAACAAGCTCCTCATCCTGCTGCCGGGCGCGCTGATCCTTGCGCTGATCGCGCCCTGGGCGATCACGCCGCTCCTGATGGCGGGCGGCGTCTTCCTCTGCTTCGAAGGCGCCGAGAAGCTTCTCGAACTGGTCTTGCCGCATGGCGCCCATGGCGAAGGCAAGGCCGGTGAGGCGGTTGGCGACCCGACCGCGCTCGAGCAGCAGAAGATCGCTGGTGCGGTGAAGACGGATTTCATCCTGTCGGCCGAGATCATGGCGATCACGCTGGCAGGCGTCGCCGACCAGTCCTTCCGGATGAAGGCAGCCGTGCTCGCGATCGTCGGCATCGGCATCACCGTCGCGGTCTATGGCGTCGTCGCGCTGATCGTGAAGGCCGACGATGCCGGCATGGCGCTCGCCGCGAACCGGCGGCCAGCGGCGAGCCTGCTCGGCCTGCGGCGGTTGGAGCCGGGCGAGGCGGGGGCGCTCGATCGTGCGCTTTCGTGGCTGACGCAGCCTTTCGGACGTGGCCTCGTCGTCGCCATGCCGCATTTCCTCAATCTGCTCGGCGTGGTCGGCACGGCCGCGATGCTCTGGGTCGGCGGCGGCATCATCATCCACGGGCTGGAAGAATATGGCCTCAGCGGTCTCGGGCATGGCGTCCATGACCTCGCGGTCGCGGCAGGGCGCGCTTTGCCGGCAGCACTGGCCGGTGCCGGCGAATGGCTGGCCGGGGCGGCGCTCGCAGCCGTGTTCGGGGTGATCGTCGGCGGCCTCACCATCGTCGCGATGCACTGGCTGGTCGGGCCGGCGGTGAAGCTGTTCCGGAAGTATACAGCGGCGCAGACGGGCGCCTAGGCGCTGTTACCGCCTGATCGCAGCGACTTGGCACGACCACTGTCATTCCGGGGCACGCCGCAGGCGTGAACCCGGAACCCACGACTGGGTGAGCAGTTGGCTGTCAGGCGTCGACGGTTTAACCCCGTCGTGGGTTCCGGGTTCTTCGCTGTGCGAAGCCCCGGAATGACAAGCGTGGTTCCGACAAGGGAAAGCCCGGTCATGGCTGGCGCTTCCTGCCTTCCCTCAATCCAGCCAGGTGGTGAAGCCCTCGACCGGCTCGCGCTCGGGCACGAGGCGGTTGGCCGGTGCATCGGGATCGGCCTTGCCGATGGCGATGCCACAGACCACGACCTCGTCCTCGGGGATTTCGAGCTCGCGCCGCACGATCGGGTGGAACTGCGCGAAGATCGCCTGCGGGCAGGAATCGAGGCCATGGCCCTGGGCGGCGATCAGCAGGGTCTGGATGAACATGCCGAGATCGAGCCAGGAGCCGATCTCCAGGTCACGGTCGATGGTCAGCATCAGCGCGACCGGCGCATCGAAGAATCGCAGGTTTGCGGCGGTCTGGCGCTTCATGCCCTCGGTGTCGCCCTTGACCACGCCGAGCAGGCTGTAGAGGTCCCAGCCGACCTTGCGGCGGCGCGCCAGATAAGGCTCGCGGAACTGCGCGGGATAGTAGCGGTATTCCTCGACGCCGGGGCGCCCGCCGGCATCGAGCGCTGCGAGCAGCGCCGTCTCCAGCCGCGCCCGCGACTGAGGGCCGATCACCCGGAGTTTCCAGGGCTGCATGTTGGTGCCCGAGGGCGCCTGCGCGGCGAGATCGATCAGGCGGCGGACGAGAGCGGGCTCGACCGGATCGGGCCGGAAGGCGCGGACGGCGCGGCGCGCGCGGATCGCACGCTCGATGGCTTGGTCAGGCGTCATCTCGTCGATCATGCCCCGCGCACTCCGCGATCCGTCATGGCGCTGAGTCTGGCAGAGCCAACGGCCCGGCGCCATAGCTCAAGCCGGCAGGATGCGCCCGCGGTTGAGGATGTTGCCGGGGTCGAGCGTCCGCTTCAGCGTCGTCATCAGCGCGAGCTCTGCATCCGAGCGGCTCATGCCGAGATAGGGCCGCTTCAGCACGCCGACGCCGTGTTCGGCGGAGATGCTGCCCTGCTTCTCGCGGACCAGCTCGTAGACGATGTCGGCAAAGCCGGAGAGATCCCCCGTCTGGTCGTGGATCGAGAGATGCAGGTTGCTGTCGGCGAGATGGCCGAAGACGATGGGAATGGCCGTGTTGCTGCGGGCCTTGACCCGTTGGCGCAGCAAGGCGATCGCATCCGCCATCGCGCCCAGGGGGATGCTGACGTCGAAATGCACGCCGGTCGGCAGCTCGCGGTAGAACTCGTAATTCGCCTCGCGATAGGCCCAGAAACGCTGCCGGTCGCGGCCTGATTGCGCGATCAGGGCATCGTCCAGCAGGCCTTCCTCCGCCAGCTCGGCAAGCGCTTCCGCGAAGGTTTCCTCGCCCGCGCTACCCGGACCCATCGCGGCCTCGATGACGAGCACGACTTCCGGCTGCTCGGCAAAGGGAGCGGGCAGGCCAACTTTTTCAATGGCGGCCGTCATGTATTCCGACCACATCGCCTCGAAGGCGAGCAGGCCGCCGCCGAGCCGGGCTTCGAGGCGGTTGAGCGCCGCGAGCGCATTGGCGACGCTGCCGGCGGCGCAGAGCGCGGTCTGCGTGCCGGTCACCGCCGGCTGCAGGGCGAGCAGCACGCGGGTGACGACGCCGAGCGTACCCTCGCTGCCGATGAAGAGCTGCGTCCAGTCATAGCCGGCATTGTTCTTCACCACCTTCTTGAGATGGCTGACGATGCGGCCGTCGGCCATCACCGCTTCGAGGCCGAGCACATTGCGCCGCGTCATGCCGTAGCGCAGCACCTGCACGCCGCCGGCATTGGTCGCGACATTGCCGCCGATGGTGCAGGTCCCGCGCGCACCGAGATCGACGCCATAGAGGAAGCCGGCGGCGGCGGCGTTCTCCTGCACGACCGCGAGCGGCGTGCCGGTGAGCACGGTCATCGTCCGCGTCACCGGGTCGATCTCCTCGACGCCGGTCATTTTCTCGAGCGAGAGCGCGATCTCGCCGGCTTGCGGCGCCGCGCCACCGGCCAGGCCGGTCATGCCGCCCTGGACGACGACCGGCAGCGAGAACCGCGAGCAGATCGCCAGCACCGCGGCGACCTCCTCGGTTGTCCTGGGCATGACGAGGAGGGCCGGCAGGCGCTCTTTCGTCCTGGAGGCATCCTTGCGGTTGCGGGCGGGGATGGCCTCGCCGCTGCGCAGGCCGCCGGAGCCGACCACCTCCGCCAGCGCTGCGAGCGCGTCGTCGGGAATGGTCATGGCAGGCTCCGTCAGCTCGTCAGTCGGCTTTGCGTGCCGCCAGGAAGGCAGCGTGCTCTTTCACCAGATCGCCGGCCAGCGCCTTGGCGATCAGGGCGCGGGTATTGGGCAGGCCGTAGATCGCGGCGAAGGAGCCGAAGCGCGGGCCCTGATCCTCGCCGAACATCACCTGATAGATCGCCTTCCACCAGTCGCCGGACACGCCCGGCCGTTCCGGCGTCGCGTTCTTGGCGGTAAGGTTCTGGTAGCGCGAGATGGCGCGGGCGACGTCCAGTGCGGTGTCCTGCACCATCTCGGGCGTCGGATCGGCCGGCAGAGCGGCCAAGGCGGCGTCGAGCTTGGCGAAGGCGTCGCGCTCGACTTCGTCGGCCGGGCGGTAGCTCTTCGCCGGCTTCACGAAATCGCGGAAATAGGCGATCGCGTAGCCGACCAGCGCGTCGAGGCGCGGATGCGTCTCGGGCGACATCCCCGGCGCATAGCGCTGGAGGAAGCACCAGAGCACGGCCTTGTCCTCGGAATTCGCGACGGCGACGAGGTTCATCAGCAGGCCGAAGGTGACCTGCGTGCGGACCGTGTTGTCGCCCTCGCCGGAGGCGATGACCTCCGGCGCCGGGGGATTGCCGGCATGGATGTGCCAGACCGGATTGCCGAGCCGGTTCTTCCAATCCTGCTTCTCATAGCCGCCAAGGAACTGGAGATATTCGTCGACCGCCCGTGGGATCACGTCGAAATGGAGCTTCTTGGCCTCGCGCGGGCGCTGGAACATGTAGAGCGCCAGGCTCTCCGGCGGGCCATAGGTCAGCCAGTCCTCGATGGTCAGGCCGTTGCCCTTCGACTTCGAGATCTTCTGGCCCTGCTCGTCCAGGAAGAGCTCGTAGTTGAAGCCATCTGGCGGCGTTCCGTCGAGCGCGCGGGCGATCTGCGAGGAGACCTTGACCGAGTCGATCAGGTCCTTGCCGGCCATCTCGTAATCGACGCCGAGCGCGACCCAGCGCATCGCCCAGTCCGGCTTCCATTGCAGCTTCACATGGCCGCCGGTGACCGGAGAGACGAAGCGCTCCTTCGTGTCGGGATCGGTCCAGGCGATGGTGCCGGCCTCGACATCGACCTCGTCGATCGGCACCTGCATGACGATGCGCGTCTTCGGGTGGATCGGCAGGAAGGGCGAATAGGTCGCGGCCCGCTCCTCGCGCAGCGTCGGCAGCATGATCTTCATCATGGCGTCGTAGCGGGCGAGCATCTTGAGCAGGGTCGCGTCGAACTCGCCGGCACGGTACGAGTCGGTCGAGGATTTGAACTCGTAGTCGAAGCCGAAGCTGTCGAGGAAGGCGCAGAGCCGCGCATTGTTATGGCGGCCGAACGAGTCATGCGTGCCGAACGGGTCCGGCACCTCGGTCAAGGGCTTGCCGAGATTGGCGGCGAGCAGTTCCTTGTTCGGCACGTTGTCCGGCACCTTGCGCAGACCGTCCATGTCGTCCGAGAAGGCGACGAGCCGGGTCGGGATCATGTTGCCGGTCAGCACCTGAAAGGCATGCCGGACCATCGATGTGCGCGCGACCTCGCCGAAGGTGCCGATATGCGGCAGGCCCGAGGGGCCGTAGCCGGTTTCGAAGATCACCGATTTCTTGCCGGATTTCTCGATGCGGGCCACGAGTTTGCGCGCCTCCTCGAACGGCCAGGAGGCCGAACGCTGGGCGGCGTCAACGAGGGCTGCGTCGAAGGCGGGCATGAGGGGCGGTGTCCTCTCCTGAGTGAGACAGCGATATCGCAAAAGCGAAGAAGGGGCTTTCGCAGATTGCGAAGCCCGCCGTCAATGCGAGAAGGCGCTTGAGATGCGGCAAACGAGGGTGCGGCCCTCGCGCAAAGCGCCTTGCCGGCTCGGCATGACCGTATAGGGTCTGCCTCGCCTTTTTCCAGTTCGATTACGCCTTGAAAGGATGCCCGTCTTGGATCGCGACCTGCTCGACAAGCTGACCGCCTGGCGACGACATCTCCACGCCCATCCCGAACTCGGGCGCCAGGAGAAGATGACCAGCGCCTTCGTGCAGGAGAAGCTGACCGAGCTTGGCGTGCCCTTCGTCGCCAATGTCGGCGGCTACGGCGTGGTGGCGACGCTGACGAAGGGGGCCTCCGAACGCACAGTCGGCCTGCGCGCCGACATGGACGCGCTGCCGATCCAGGAGGTCAACGATCTCCCCTACAAGTCCAAGACGCCGAATGTCATGCATGCCTGCGGTCATGACGGCCACACCACCTCACTGCTCGGCGCAGCCGCGCTGCTCAAGGCCGATGACGGCTGGAGCGGCACGGTGCAGTTCGTCTTCCAGCCGGCGGAAGAAGGCACGGGCGGCGCGCTCGCCATGCTCGAGGACGGCGTGCTGGAGCGCTTCCCGATGGAGCGCGTCTTCGCGCTGCATAACTGGCCGGGGCTCGCGGCCGGCACCGTTGCGGTGCATCGCGGCCCAGTGATGTCCGAGCCCGGGCGCTTCAAGATCACGCTGACCGGCAAGGCCGGCCATGCGGCCCTGCCGGAGCAGACCCATGACCCGATCGTGGCGATGGGGCATCTGATCGTGGCGCTCCAGACGATCGTCTCGCGCAATGTCGACCCGATGGAATCGGCGGTGGTCTCGATCGGCCAGGTCCATGGCGGGCTCGCCTCCAACCAGATTCCGACCAATGTCTTCATCGAGGGCACGTTCCGCACCTTCGTGCCGGCCGTGCGCGATCGCCTGCTCTCGCGTCTCAAGGGTATCGGCGAGAATATCGCTGCGACCTTCGAGATGACGGCCGAGGTCGAGTTCACCTATGGCAGCGCCACAATCAACACACCTGCGGAAGAGGACATGGCCGCCGCCGCTGGCGAGGCCGCCGGACTTCCGGTTCGGCGCGACATGAAGGCCAGCACGACCGGCGAGGATTTCGCCTATTTCCTGGAGAAGCGTCCCGGCTGCTATATCTGGATGGGCAACGGCCCGTCGGTGAATGGCGGCGATCTGCATAACGACCGCTACAACTTCAACGACGAGATATTGCCGGCAGCGTCCGGCTGGCTCGCGGCGGTGGCGAAGCAGGCGCTGGCCAGCAACGCGCCCTGACGGTCAATACGGGCTGACCGGGAAGAAGCGCAGATAGAGGCGGGCATAGGTCCCGTCGTCCCAGAGGCCCTGCAGTGCGTAGTCGATGGCGCGCTTCAGGGCGGGATCGTCCTTGCGCAGCAGGAAGGCGACGCCCTCGCCGAAATAGCGGCTTTCGAGATAGGGCCCGCCCGAAAAGGCGAACTCGCCGCCGCTGCCGGCGAGGGCCAGCGACAAGGCCACGCCGTCCCCGAAGACATATTCCGCCTCGCCGCTGCGGAGCGCAGCGATCGCGGCATTCAGATTGGCGCTCTCGCGGCGCTGCACGAAGGGCATGAGCCGTTCGAGGAAGGCCTGATGTGCCGTGCCGGAGACCACCGCGACGCGCCGTCCCTGAAGAGCCGTGCCGTCAAGCGCGGCGCGGGCATTGCCGCGTGTGGTGATGAAGCGGGCCGGAGCTCGGAAATAGAGGTGGCTCGCGGCGAAGCGCTCGCGCAGGGCGGGCGTCAGGCTCATCGCCGCGGCGAGCACGTCGCCGCGGCCTTCGGCCAGCGAATCGGCCAGCGTATCGAAGCGGCGCGGCTGGATGGTGCAGGTCCAGGCCAGCTTCTCGCAAACGGCGCGGGCGAGCTCGACCGAGAACCCGGTCAGCGCTCCGTCCGGCCCGGCGAAATGGAAGGGCGGATAATCGTCATCGGCGAGGAAGCGCACGACGCGGGGCGGGCCAGGCTCCGGCCGGTCAAGCCGGATGCGCGGGTCCCAGAGATTGGGGATCGCTATGCGCGGCGGCTCCTGCGCCAGAGCCGTGGCGGCGGTGAGGAGCGAGATCGCAAGAGTGAGCGCGCGAAGCATCGCGCCTATGTGGCGTTGGATGAGGGCGGGGATCAAGGGCCTGGCGCCCGCATGCGGCCATGCTCGACGTCTTGGTCGGGCCTGTCCCGACCATCCACGTCTTCGCTCGTCGAAGGTCGTGTCCAAGACGTGGGTGCTCGCCACAAGGGCGAGCATGACGCTAGACGTTCAGCCGAGGCTCGCTGCCGTCGCCTTCGCGCCCCGGTCGAGGAGCGAGGCGAGGTGAGCGGTCACCGGTTTTGTAAACCGAAGGTCGCCCGGAAGGTCACTTCCGAAGATCGCTTCGATGCCGGTGAGGGCTTCGACCAAGACCTTTGCATCGCGCCCGGCGGCTTCGGTGCGGCGCTTCAGCTCCGCGACAAGCGGGTCGCGAACGTCGATGGCGGCGCCCTTCTCGTCGGTGCCGGTGACGTAGCGCATCCAGGCGGCGACGCCGAGCGCGAGATGGTCGATTCCGGCGCCGGCCCTCAGGCGCTCGCGGATCGTGCCGAGCAGGCGCTGCGGCAGCTTCTGCGAACCGTCCATGGCGATCTGCCAGGTGCGGTGGCGGATCGCCGGATTCTGGAAGCGGATGAGCAGGGCCTTGGCATAATCCGAGAGCACGACGCCTTGCGGGGCCGGCACGGTCGGGATGATCTCGGCCCAAAGGCCCTCAAGGAAGCGGGCGAGGACGGGATCGCTGCTGGCCTCGGCGACCGTTTCGTGCCCGGCGAGATAGCCGAGATAGGCGAGCGAGGAATGGGCGCCGTTGAGCATGCGCAGCTTCATGAACTCGAAGGGCGCGACCTCGGAGACCATCTGCGCGCCGACGTCGTGCCAATCCGGGCGGCCGTTGGCGAAGACATCCTCGATCGCCCATTGCCGGAAGGGCTCGCCGATGACGGGAGCGGCATCGTCGGCGCCGATCAGCCGGGCGACTTCGGCGATGTCCGCGTCGGTCGTGGCCGGCACGATGCGGTCGACCATCGTCGCCGGGAAGGCGCCATTGGCCTCGATCCAGGCGGCGAGCTTGTCATCCAGCAGCGCCGCGAAGTCACGGACGAGGCCGCGCAAGACATGGCCGTTGGAGGGGAGGTTGTCGCAACAGAGCGCGGTGAAGGGGCCCAAGCCCACATCGCGACGGGCCTTCAGCCCGGCGACGAGGATGCCGACAGCGGAGCGCGGCGCATGGGGATTGGCGAGGTCATGGACGATGTCGGGATGATCGGCCTTGAGCCGGCCGGTCGCCGGATCGTGGCAATAGCCCTTCTCGGTGACGGTGAGCGAGACGATGCGCGTCTCGGGGGCGGCCAGCCGCGCGATCAGGGCCGAGGGGCTTTCGGGCACGACGAGCACGTCAAGCACCGAGCCGATGACGCGCAGTTCCGGCCCGGTCGGGGCGAGCTTGAGCAGGGTGTAGAGCCCGTCCTGCGGCTTCAGCCGGTCGCGCTGGTCGGGGCGCTGGAGGCTGGCACCGACGATGCCCCATGCACCGAAGCGCTTCTCCAACGCGTCCTCGGTATATTCGGCGAGGTGGCCACGGGCGAAGGCGCCGAGGCCGAGATGGACGATGCCGGCCTTGAGTGCGGCGCGGTCATAGGCCGGGCGGCGGACCGAGGCCGGCAGGCCAGCGAGGGTGGAAGCGGAGAGGCGGGTCACAGCTTGTAGGCCTCCCTGGCGAGGCGATAGGCGAGGTCATAAGCGACCTCGGCCGCCTCGTCCTCCTCCAGTCGGTGCTCGGCGACGAGCTTGGCGAGATAGGCGCAGTCGACGCGGCGGGCGACGTCGTGCCGGGCGGGGATCGAGAGATAGGCGCGGGTGTCGTCGTTGAAGCCGACGGTGTTGTAGAAGCCGGCCGTCTCGGTCGTCAGCTCGCGGAAGCGCAGCATCGCCTCGGGTGCATCGAGGAACCACCAGCCCGGCCCGAGCCGCAGCGCCGGGTAATGGCCGGCCAGCGGGGCGAGCTCGCGCGAATAGGCGGTCTCGTCCAGCGTGAAGGCGATGACGGTGAGGTTGCGTTCGTTGCCGACGGCGTCGAGCAGCGGCTTCAGCGCTTCCACGTAATTGGTCTGCGTCGGAATATCGCTGCCCATATCGCGGCCGAAATGCTCGAACAGAGCCGTGTTGTGGTTGCGGTGGGAGCCCGGATGGATTTGGAGGACCAGCCCGTCGTCGAGGCTCATCTTCGCCATCTCGGTCAGCATCTGGCCGCGGAAGAGATCGGCATCCTTGGCGGAGACCTTGCCCTTCAGGATCTTGGCGTAGAGCTTTTCGGCCTCCGCATCCGAGAGATTGGCGGTGCGGGCCGTGGCATGGCCATGGTCGGAGGAGGTGGCGCCGCGCTCCTTGAAATAGGCGCGTCGCTTGCGATGCGCGGCGAGATAGCCGGTCCAGGAGCCGATATCCTCGCCCGTCAGCTCACCGAATTTTTCGAGATTGTCGGCGAAGCCCTCGAACTCCGGATCGACGACGCTGTCGGGCCGATAAGCCGTGACGACCTTGCCGTCCCAACCGGACTCGCGGACCATGTCGTGCCAGCGCAGATCGTCGAGCGCGCCTTCGGTCGTGCTGATCGCCTCGATGTTGAAGCGCTTGAACAGGGCGCGGGGGCGCAGCTCGGGCTCTTCCAGCTTCGCGGCGATCCTGTCGTAGATCTTGTCGGCATTCTCAGGCGTCAGGCGCTCGTTGATGCCGAAGACGGTCGAGGTCGCGTGCTCGAACCAGAGCCGCGTCGGCGTGCCCCGGAACAAATACCAGTGATCGGCGAAGAGCTTCCAGATCTTGCGCGGATCGGTCTCGACGTCCCCGCCATCCTTTCTGTTGATGCCGAGCTCTTCCAGCCGGACGCCCTGCGAATAGAGCATGCGGAAGATATAGTGGTCCGGCTTGACGAAGAGGGTCGCCGGATCGGGAAAAGCGTTGTCCTCGGCATACCAGCGCGGATCGGTATGACCGTGTGGCGAAATGATCGGCAGGTCGCGGACCGTGGCGAAGAGCCGGCGCGCGATGCCGCGCGTCACCGGATCGGCGGGAAAGAGGCGATCGTCGTGCAGCAGCATGGGCATCTCCATCGGTCGTCCCGATCTCTAAAGCCGGCTGAGGTGAGGGTCAATCGTCTGGTATACTAGTGCGCCAGACACCGCTTCATGCCCAGCGGGGATTGCATCGGAAGCGGGCTTGCGTTTCCCGGGTTTCCCGCGTCATCCTCGCGCCGCAACGGCACCGGAGCGATGGACATGACGACGCGGCGTGAACTCCTGGCAGGGGCGGGACTGGCAGCGCTGGCGGCGCAGCTTCCCGTCGTCGCGCTGGCCCAGGCGAAGGACAGCGTCACCATCGCCCAGACGCTGGAGCCGCCGACGCTGGACCCGACCTCCGGCGCCGCGCAGGCGATCCGCGAAGTCACGCTGCAGAACATCTTCGAGGGTCTGGTCAAGATCGACCGGACCGGCAAGCTGCAGCCCTGCCTTGCCGAGAGCTGGCAGATCGCCGACGACAATATCACCTATCGCTTCAAGCTGCGGCAGGGCGCAAAGTTCCACGACGACACGCCCTTCACGTCCGAGCAGGTGAAATTCTCGTTCGAGCGCGCTGTGGCGCCTGACTCGACCAACGCCCAGCGCCAGCTTTTCACGCCGATCGCGGAGATCACGACGCCGGACCCGGCGACCGTGGTGATCAAGCTCAAGCAGCCGACCGCGAATTTCCTCTTCGGCCTCGCCTGGGGCGATGCGGTGATCGTCGCGCCGGCAACCGCCGCCAACAACAAGACCAATCCGGTCGGCACCGGCCCGTTCAAGTTCGTACGCTGGAACCGTGGCGACCGGCTCGAACTCGCGCGCAACGACAGCTATTGGGGCGAGAAGCCGGCGCTGGCCAAGGCGACCTTCCGCTTCATGTCCGACCCGCAGGCGCAGGTCGCGGCGCTCAGGGCGGGCGACGTCGACGCCCATACCAATCTCTCGGCGCCGGAGGCCGTGCCGCAGCTCAAGGCCGATGCCAAGCTCAAGGTCACAATCGGCGGCACCGAGGGCGAGACGGTGCTCGGCATCAACAATGCCAAGCCACCATTCGACAATCTGAAGGTGAGGCAGGCGATCGCCCATGCGCTCGACCGCAAGACCATCGCGCTCGGCGTTTACGGTTTCGACGTCAACCTGATCGGCAGCCATTTCTCGCCGCTGCATCCGGCCTATGTCGACCTGACCGGCACCTACCCTTATGATCCCGCCAAGGCCAAGGCTCTGCTCAAGGAGGCCGGCTTCCCGAATGGCTTCAACTGCACGCTGAAGCTGCCGCCGCCCTCCTATGCCCGCCGCTCCGGCGAGATCGTCGCGGCGCTGCTCTCGCAGGTCGGCATCAACGCGGCGATCGAGCCGCTGGAATTCCCGCAATGGCTGGAGCGCGTCTTCCGCAACAAGGATTACGACCTCAGCATCATCGCGCATACCGAGCCGCTCGACATCGATATCTACGCGCGGGACGGCTACTACTTTCAGTACAAGGATCCGGACTTCAAGGCTCTGATCGCCAAGATCGCGGTGACCCTGCCGGAGGCCGAGCGCAACGAGCTCTACAAGCAGGCGCAGCGCAAGCTGGCTCAGGACGCCGTCAACGGCTTCCTCTTCATCCTGCCGAAGATCACGGTGGCGAACGCCGCGCTGGAGGGGATGTGGACCGACTGGCCGCTGCCGGTGACGCCGCTGGCGGAACTGCGTTGGCGGTGAACCCAGCCTCATGGATTCAACCGGGTCATCCCGGGCGACCGCAGGGAGACCCGGGATCCATGCCTGAACCTTTCTCGGAATCGCTCTGGCATGGATCCCGGATCGGCGCGGCTTCGCCGCTTGTCCGGGATGACAAGGTGGGTAGGGGCAGGGTGTGATCGGCTACATCCTGCGCCGGCTCGTCGCGCTGGGCCTGACCCTGCTCGCGGCGGCGCTGGTGATCTTCGTCGTGCTCGAGATCCTGCCGGGCGACCCGGCAGCGGTGACGCTCGGCCTCAATGCCGCGCCCGAGGCGCTGGCCGCGTTGCGCACCGAGATGGGGCTCGACAAGCCGGCGGCGCTGCGCTTCGTCATCTGGCTGGGGGGGCTCGTCACCGGCGATCTCGGCCAGAGCTACACCTATCGCGTGCCGGTGCTGCAGCTCATCACGGAGCGTATGGCAGTGACCTTGCCGCTCGCGCTGATGGCGATCGCTTTGGCAACGGCGATCGGCATCCCGCTCGGCATGCTCGCGGCTTCGCGCCATGGCAGGCTTGCCGATGCCGGCGTGATGGTCTTCGCTCAGGCCGGGCTCGCCATCCCGAATTTCTGGTTCGGCCTCCTGCTCGTGCTCGTCTTCGCGGTCGGGCTCGGCTGGCTGCCGGCCGGCGGCTTTCCGGGCTGGCAGGCGGGAATAGGCGTGTCGCTGAAAGCCCTCCTGATGCCGGCATTGGCGCTCGCCCTGCCGCAGGCCGCGATCATCGCGCGGGTGACGCGCTCCTCGATGCTCGATACCCTGCAGGAGGATTTCGTCCGCACGGCCCGCGCCAAGGGACTGAGCGAAGGCACGACGATGCGCCGGCACGCCCTGCGCAACGCGCTGATCCCGGTCGTCACCATCCTCGGCCTTCAATTCTCGGTGCTGATCGCCGGCGCGATCATCATCGAGAACGTCTTCGCGCTGCCGGGGCTGGGGCGGCTCGTCTTCCAGGCCATCGCCCAGCACGACCTGATCGTCGTCAAGGACCTCGTCATGCTCTTCGCGGGGCTGGCGATCCTGATCAATTTCGCGGTCGAACTGCTCTATGGGCTGATCGATCCGCGCCTGAGGCAATCATGAGCGCGGTTCAGGACAAGGCGCCGGGAGGCAAGCGGCACTGGTGGCTTGCGCCTTCCTTCGTGATCGGCGTGGTGCTGGCTGCGCTCGTCATCGCGGCAGCGCTGGTTTCCTATGTCTGGACGCCCTACCAGCCGACGCAGATGATGATCCTGAACCGGCTGAAGGGGCCGTCCGCCGTGAACTGGTTCGGCACCGACCAGTTCGGCCGCGACGTCTTCTCGATGATCATGGTCGGCGCGCGCAATTCGCTCGCGGTTGGGCTCGGCGCGGTCGGCATCGGCATGGTCGTCGGGACGGCGTTGGGACTCGCGGCTTCCGTCCGGCGCGACGGCCTTCTCGACCATGCGATCATGCGCACGGCCGATTTCACGCACGCCTTCCCGGCCGTGCTGACCGCGATCATGATGACCGCGATCGTCGGCCCCGGCATGCTCAACGCGATCGTCGCCATCGCCGTTCTGAACCTGCCCTATTTCGCGCGTCTGGCGCGCGGCGCGGCCCTGCAGGTCTGGGCGCAGGACTTCATTCAGGCGGCGCGGGCGGCGGGGCTCAACAACCGGCAGATCACGCTGCGCCATGTCCTGCCCAACATCGCCGGCATCCTGGTGGTGCAGGCGACGATCCAGTTCGCGCTCGCGGTGCTCGCCGAGGCGGGGCTGTCCTATCTCGGGCTCGGCACGCAGCCGCCGAACCCGTCCTGGGGGCGGATGCTCAACGAGGCACAGACCTTCATGGCGGTGCAGCCCTGGCTCGCGATCTTTCCGGGCGCCGCGATCGCGCTGACCGTGCTCGGCTTCAACCTGCTCGGCGACGGCCTGCGCGATGCCGTCGATCCGCGCCTGCGCCGCAGCCGGTGAGGTCTCAGAACAGCGCGGTCGGCGCGAATTGGGCCAGCGCCATCAGTGCGATGCCGGCGATGCCGAGCAGGCCACCGGTCGCGGCGAGGAGGCCGACGCCGGTGATGATCGCGGCGGATGAAATCACGATCGCGATCTGGATCAGGCCTGAGGCGATGTCGAACTTGTCGTCGCGGGCGGCGGCGATGTCGCGCTGCGCCTCGGCCGCCTTGGCGCGGGCGGCGAGCTCCTTGCGCCCTTCATTGGTCTCCGGCTCGGAATCATAGCGCGCGACGGTCTGCTTCCAGCTCTCGATGCGCTTGGTCAGGCGCTGCCGGGCGGCCTCGTCGGTGACGCCGGCAAGCTCGACTTCCAGCGCCTCGGCGGCGGTGCGCACGGTCGTGCCGCGGATCGTCTTGGCCTGGAAGAAGGCCCAGAGATTGGAGGCCTCGATATTCTTGGCGACGGCCTCCTGCTCGGCATTCTTGCCGCCGATCTCGGAGAAGGCGAGCGTGAGCGCAAGCAGCGCGATCAGCAGCGCGACGCGCTTGTTGCCGCCCTGGGGCGTTTCGACGGAATCGGACACGAATCACCTCGCAAGGCCATGGTGGCGGCGCTGTTTAAGGCTTTCCGTTTGGGCAGCAAGAGGGCGATGCGGGTCTAGCGCCCGGCGCGCGGATGGGCGGCGTCATAGGCCGCCATCAACCGGGCTGAGTCGATGCGGGTATAGATTTGCGTCGTCGAGAGCGAGGCGTGGCCGAGCAGCTCCTGGATGGCGCGCAGATCGCCGCCGCGCCCGAGCAGATGCGTCGCGAAGGAATGGCGCAGGGAATGCGGCGTGGCCGAGGACGGCAGGCCGAGCGCGCCGCGCAAGCCCTCGACCGCAAGCTGGATGATGCGCGGCGAGAGCGGCCCGCCCTTGGCACCGACGAAAAGCGGCCCTTCCGGCGGCAGGCGCCAGGGGCAGAGCTTGAGGTATTCGGCGATCGCCGTGATCACGACGGGGAGCACCGGCACTATCCGCGTTTTGCTGCCCTTGCCGATGACAGTCAGCGTGTCGCCGGCCTGAAGCGGCGCCTGCGTGCGGGCAAGCGAAAGCGCCTCCGAGATGCGCAGGCCGCTGCCATAGAGCAGGCCGAGCACGGCGGCGTCGCGGGCGAGAATCCATTGCTCGCGCTCTTCGCCGGCACGGGTATCGGCCTGAGTAACGGCGCGGGCGGCCGAGGGTTCGAGCGGGCGCGGCAGGGATTTGCCGAGGCGCGGGCCGCGCGTTGCGGCGAAGGCGGCGGCGGTGAGCCTGCCCTGGCGCTCGCCGAAGCGGGCGAAGGAGCGGAGCGCCGCGAGCTGACGCATCAGCGTGCGGTTGCCGACATTGTCACGGCGGCGTTGGCCAAGGAAGGCGCGCAGGTCGACGGGCTTGAGTGCGGCGATATCGGAAAGCGAGGGGGCGCCGCCGAGATGTTCGGTCAGGAACGCGTGGAATTGGCCGAGATCGCGGGAATAAGCCTCGAGCGTCTTCGGCGAGAGGCGCCGCTCGGCCGAGAGGTGCGAAAGCCAGTCGCGCCGGAAGGGTTCGAAATCGGTCATGCAGGGAGCATGGCGCTCCTGCCTTAACAGCAGCCGAATCGATGCTAGATACGGGGACGAAACACGCCGTCATCCCGGACAAGCCGCGTTAGCGGTGCCGATCCGGGATCCATCGTAGAGCGCGGCGCCCTATGATGGATCCCGGATCTCCGCTTCGCTCCGTCCGGGATGACGGCGGTGGTGTTTTGGGCGATGACGCAGTTCGACCTGATCAACGACGACATGAGCGAAGAGGCGCCGGCCGGCACGGTCGACGTGCTGATCCCGCTCGGGCTCGACCAGGCCTATAGTTATGCCGTGCCGGCCGGGCTCGTGCTGAAGCCAGGCGATGTCGTGCAGGTGCCGCTGGGGCCGCGCGAGACCGTCGGCGTGGTCTGGGATGTCGGCAGCGGACGTGGCGGCAATCTCAAGAAGGTCACCGAGAAATACGACATGCCGCCGCTCGATCCGGCGCTGCGCAAGCTCGTCGACTGGGTGGCCTGGTACACGCTGGCGCCGAAGGGCTCGGTGCTGGCGCTGGCGCTGCGCCGGCAACCGGACGATACGCCCGAGCGGCCGAAGCTCGGCGTTCGGCTTGCCGGAGCGCCGCCCGGCCGCATGACCCCGGCACGGGCGCGTGCCATCGCAGCGGCCGAGGGCGGGTTGCTGATCGCGAAATCGGCGCTCGCGGAAGCCGCATCGGTCAGCGCGGCCGTGATCGATTCCCTCGTCGATGCCGGCACCTTCATCGTCGAGCCACTGCCGCGCGAGGCGATCGCGGCTTTGCCCGATCCCGACCATGCTGTGCCGGAACTTTCGGAAGGGCAGGCGGAGGTGGCGCAGGCGCTGGTCAAGTCGGTGCAGGCGAAGGTCTTCGGCGTCTCGCTGCTCGAAGGCGTCACCGGCTCCGGCAAGACCGAAGTCTATTTCGAGGCGGTCGCCGAGGCGATCCGGCTCGGCCGCCAGAGCCTGATCCTGATGCCGGAGATCGCGCTGACGGCGCAGTTCATCGACCGCTTCGAGGCGCGTTTCGGCGTCAGGCCGGGCTTGTGGCATTCGGCCGTGACCGGCCGCAAGCGCGAGCGCCTGCAGGCGGCAATCGCGAGCGGGGAGGCGAAGGTCGTGGCCGGCGCGCGGTCGGCCCTGTTCCTGCCCTATAGCGATCTCGGCCTCATCGTCGTCGATGAGGAGCACGAGAGCGCCTACAAGCAGGAGGACGGCGTCTCCTATCATGCGCGCGACATGGCGGTGGTGCGGGGGCGCATCGAGAACGCGCCAGTGGTTCTCGCTTCCGCGACGCCGTCCTTGGAGACGCGGGTCAATGCCGAGCGCGGGCGCTACGCCCATCTCAGGCTGCCGGAGCGTTTCGGCGGGCGCGAGTTGCCGCAGCTCGGCCTCGTCGATCTGCGCCGCGACAAGCCGGAGCGCGGGCGCTGGCTCTCGGGCGCGTTGATCAAGGCGGTCGAGGCCAATCTGGAGGCGAAGGAGCAGTCGCTGCTCTTCCTCAACCGACGTGGCTATGCGCCGCTGACGCTCTGCCGGGATTGCGGCCATCGCTTCCAATGCCCGAACTGCTCGGCCTGGCTGGTCGACCATCGCTTCCGGCGGGCGCTGGTCTGCCATCATTGCGGGCATGTCGAGCGCCGGCCGCATGAATGCCCAGCCTGCCACAAGCCTGAGAGCCTCGTCGCCTGCGGACCGGGCGTGGAGCGGCTGGCCGAGGAGGTCGCGACGCTTTTTCCACAGGCGCGTTCGATCGTGCTCTCCAGCGATTTTCCAGGCGGCACGGAAAGGCTGAAGACGGAGCTCATGGCCGTGGCTGACGGCGAATTCGACATCGTCATTGGCACCCAGCTCGTCGCCAAGGGCCATAATTTCCCGGGAATGACGCTGGTCGGCGTGATCGACGCCGATCTCGGCCTGACATCCGGCGATCCGCGCGCGGCGGAGCGGACGTTTCAGGCGCTCAGGCAGGTTACCGGCCGCGCAGGGCGGGGCGAGAAACCCGGCCGCGCCCTGCTTCAGACGCATGACCCCGAGCATCCCGTCCTCAAGGCGTTGATCTCGGGTGATCCGGAGCGGTTTTATGCCGCAGAGGAGGCCTCGCGGGAGGCTGCGGGCCTGCCGCCCTTCGGGCGACTGGCGGCGCTGATCGTCTCCGCCAACAGTCAGGCCGAGGCCGAGAGCCATGCCAGAGCGCTGGCGCGCTGTGCCGAGGCAAGCGACGAAATCATGGTGCTGGGGCCGGCGGAAGCGCCCTTGGCGGTGCTGCGCGGGCGCCATCGCATGCGCCTGATCGTCAAGACGGCGCGTGAGACCAATCTGCAGGATTACCTGCGCGGCTGGCTGAAGCGGGCGCCCCGGCCCAAGGGCTCGGTCCGGGTCGCGGTCGATGTCGATCCGCAAAGCTTCCTTTGAAGAGCTGAAAGGCGCGGCAAAATCGCCGCTTATGAAGGGCAATCAGCGATTGCGCGGCCCGGAACCGCATGCTAGTGCACCGCCACATTTCGGTCGCGAAGTCGTCTTGCCGGCTTTGCGCCTATGATACTCGCAGTGTCGGGAGCATACACTCCACCTTCGTCAGGAAGGTCGCTGGTGTGGTCCCTTGAAACGAGAGACGGGAAGCGTGGCTGAAGGCGGATCGCAGGGGACATTGGTGTCGGGCGTAGCTCAGCGCTATGCCACCGCTTTGTTCGAGCTGGCTGAGGAGACGGGTGCGATCGACACCGTCGCGGCCGCTCTGGATAGCTTCAACGGCCTGCTCGCCGAGAGCGAGGATCTGAACCGCCTGATCCAGAGCCCGGCCTTCACGGCCGAGGAGCAGGTCGCGGCGATCAAGGCCGTGCTCGAGAAGGCCGGCATCACCGGCATCGCTGCCAATTTCATCGGCTTCGTCGCCAGCAAGCGCCGCCTCTTCGCGCTGCCGGGCATGATCACCGGTTACAAGCGTCTGGTCGCCGAGGCCAAGGGCATCGTCTCCGCCGAGGTGACGGTCGCCGAAGAGCCCACGGCCAAGCGCGTCGACGAGATCCGTGCGGCGCTGAAGGGCGTCGCCGGCAAGGATGTCGACGTATCCATCAAGATCGATCCGGCCCTGATCGGCGGGCTCATCGTCAAGATGGGCTCCCGCATGGTCGATGCGTCGCTGAAAACCAAACTCAATTCAATTCGTCTTGCCATGAAAGAGGTCGGCTGATGGACATCCGCCCCGCTGAAATCTCCGCCATCCTGAAGGCCCAGATTTCGAACTTCGGCTCGGAAGCTTCGGTGACCGAAGTCGGCCAGGTTCTCTCCGTCGGCGACGGCATCGCCCGCGTCTACGGCCTCGACAAGGTCCAGGCCGGTGAGATGGTCGAGTTCGAGTCCGGCGTGCGCGGCATGGCGCTCAACCTCGAGAGCGACAATGTCGGCGTCGTGATCTTCGGTTCCGACCGCGACATCAAGGAAGGCCAGACGGTCAAGCGCACCGGCGCCATCGTCGACGTTCCCGTCGGCAAGGAGCTGCTCGGCCGCGTCGTCGACGCTCTCGGCAACCCGATCGACGGCAAGGGCCCGATCAAGGCCAAGGCCCGCGCCCGCGTCGACGTCAAGGCGCCCGGCATCATTCCGCGCAAGTCGGTGCACGAGCCGATGGCGACCGGCCTCAAGGCGGTCGACGCCCTGATCCCGATCGGCCGCGGCCAGCGCGAGCTGATCATCGGCGACCGCCAGACCGGCAAGACCGCCGTGGCGCTCGACACGATCCTGAACCAGAAGCCGCTGAACGTCGAAGGCGCTCCCGAGAGCCAGAAGCTCTACTGCGTCTACGTCGCCGTCGGCCAGAAGCGTTCGACCGTCGCCCAGCTCGTGAAGGTGCTCGAGGAGCGCGGCGCGCTGGAGTACTCGATCGTCGTGGCGGCCACCGCCTCCGACCCGGCCCCGATGCAGTTCCTGGCGCCGTTCGCCGGCTGCTCGATGGGCGAGTTCTTCCGCGATAACGGCATGCACGCCGTCATCATCTATGACGACCTTTCCAAGCAGGCCGTTGCCTACCGCCAGATGTCGCTGCTGCTGCGCCGCCCGCCGGGCCGCGAGGCCTATCCGGGCGACGTGTTCTATCTCCACTCCCGCCTGCTCGAGCGCGCGGCGAAGATGGGCGAGGACGCCGGCCTCGGCTCGCTGACGGCGCTGCCGGTCATCGAGACGCAGGCGAACGACGTGTCCGCCTACATCCCGACCAACGTGATCTCGATCACCGACGGTCAGATCTTCCTGGAGACGGACCTGTTCTACCAGGGCATCCGCCCGGCGGTGAACGTCGGCCTCTCGGTGTCGCGCGTCGGCTCCTCGGCGCAGACCAAGGCCACCAAGAAGGTCGCCGGCAAGATCAAGGGCGAGCTCGCCCAGTATCGCGAGATGGCCGCCTTCGCCCAGTTCGGTTCGGACCTCGACGCGGTCACGCAGCGCCTGCTCAACCGCGGCGCCCGCCTGACCGAGCTCCTGAAGCAGCCGCAGTTCTCGCCGCTGAAGATGGAAGAGCAGGTCGTCGTGATCTATGCCGGCGTGAACGGCTATCTCGACGCGCTGCCGGTCAGCAAGGTCCGCGCCTTCGAGGACGGCCTGCTCGCGCTGGTCCGCGGCAAGCATGCCGACATGCTGAACGAGATCGGCTCGTCGAAGGATCTGTCGGACGCCAACGCCGCCAAGCTCAAGGACATCGTCGCGGGTTTCGCGAAGTCCTTCGCCTGATCATCATTGCCGGCGCGGCCGAGCCCTGAGCTCCGCCGCGCTGCTTCTCTGGATTGCTTCGTTGCCGCGCCTGCCGCGGCTGACGAGTAGGGGATCAAGATCGGATGCCGTCCCTTAAGGACCTACGCAATCGCATCGCTTCGGTGAAGTCGACGCAGAAGATCACCAAGGCCATGCAGATGGTCGCGGCTGCGAAGCTGCGCCGGGCGCAGACGGCCGCCGAGGCCGCGCGTCCCTATGCCGAGCGCATGGAGACGGTGCTGTCGAACCTCGCTTCCGGCGTGTCCGGTTCGAGCGCCCCGCGCCTGATCGCCGGCACGGGTTCCGACAAGGTGCATCTGCTGCTGGTGCTGACCGCCGAGCGCGGCCTGTGCGGCGCCTTCAACTCCTCGATCGCGCGCCTCGCCCGCGACAAGGCGAATGCGCTGAAGGCCGAGGGCAAGACGGTCAAGATCATCTGCGTCGGCAAGAAGGGCTACGATATCCTGCGTCGCCAGTTCGCGGCGGATATCATCGAGTTCATCGACCTGCGCGAGTTCAAGCAGGTCGGCTTCGTCAATGCCGAGGCGATCGCCCAGAACGTGCTGGCCCGCTTCGGCAATGGCGAGTTCGACGTCGCGACGCTGTTCTTCTCGCGCTTCCGCTCGGTGATCGCCCAGATCCCGACCGCGCAGCGCATCATCCCGGCCGAGATTCCGGAAGGGACGAAGCAGACCGACGCGGTCTACGATTACGAGCCGGACGAGAGCGAGATCCTGGAAGCGCTGCTGCCGCGCAACCTGACCGTTCAGGTCCTGCGCGGGCTGCTCGAGAATGCCGCTTCCGAACAGGGCGCGCGCATGTCTGCGATGGACTCCGCCACGCGCAACGCCGGCGAGATGATCAAGAAGCAGACGCAGATCTACAACCGCTCGCGTCAGGCGATGATCACGAAGGAACTGATCGAGATCATCTCCGGCGCGGAAGCGCTCTAACCGCCTAATCTTCGCCGGTGGCGCAAGCCGCCGGCTGCCGTCACATCCGAATGCGCTAGTCCCGAGGTTCCGCCATGGCCAAAGCCGCTACCAAGACCACCAAGAAGACCGCCGAGAAGCCCGCCAACACCGGCACCGGCCGCGTTGCCCAGGTCATCGGCGCCGTCGTCGACGTGCAGTTCGACGGCGCCCTGCCGGAGATCCTGAACGCGCTCGAGACCGACAATCTCGGCAACCGCCTCGTCCTCGAGGTCGCCCAGCATCTCGGCGAGAACACCGTCCGCACCATCGCGATGGACTCGACCGAAGGTCTGGTCCGTGGCCAGTCGGTCACCGATACCGGCGCCCCGATCGCGGTTCCGGTCGGCGACGAGACGCTCGGCCGCATCATGAACGTCATCGGCGAGCCGGTCGACGAGGCCGGCCCGATCAAGACCTCCGCCACCCGCGGCATCCACCAGCCGGCCCCGGCCTATTCCGAGCAGTCGACCGAGGCCCAGATCCTCGTCACCGGCATCAAGGTCGTCGACCTGCTGGCGCCTTACGCCAAGGGCGGCAAGGTCGGCCTGTTCGGCGGCGCCGGCGTCGGCAAGACCGTGCTGATCATGGAGCTGATCAACAACGTCGCGAAGGCCCACGGCGGTTACTCCGTGTTCGCCGGCGTCGGCGAGCGCACCCGTGAGGGCAACGATCTCTATCACGAGATGATCGAGTCCAACGTCAACAAGAACCCCAAGGAGAACAACGGTTCGACCGCTGGCTCCAAGTGCGCGCTGGTCTATGGCCAGATGAACGAGCCTCCGGGCGCCCGCATGCGCGTCGCTCTCGCCGGCCTGACTATCGCCGAGGACTTCCGCGACAAGGGCCAGGACGTTCTGTTCTTCGTCGACAACATCTTCCGCTTCACGCAGGCCGGCTCGGAAGTGTCCGCGCTGCTCGGCCGCATTCCGTCGGCGGTGGGCTATCAGCCGACGCTCGCCACCGACATGGGCAACCTGCAGGAGCGCATCACCACCACGAACAAGGGCTCGATCACCTCGGTGCAGGCGATCTACGTCCCCGCGGACGACCTGACCGACCCGGCGCCCGCGACCTCGTTCGCTCACTTGGACGCCCGTACCGTGCTGTCGCGTTCGATCGCGGAAAAGGGCATCTACCCGGCGGTCGACCCGCTCGACTCGACCTCGCGCATGCTCTCGGCCGACATCGTCGGCGAGGAGCACTACGCTGTCGCCACCGCGGTGCAGCAGACCCTCCAGCGCTACAAGTCGCTGCAGGACATCATCGCGATCCTGGGCATGGACGAGCTCTCGGAAGACGACAAGCTGACCGTGGCGCGCGCCCGCAAGATCGAGCGCTTCATGTCGCAGCCGTTCTTCGTCGCGGAAGTCTTCACCGGCTCGCCCGGCAAGCTCGTCCCGCTCGAGGACACGATCAAGGGCTTCAAGGGCCTGGTGGAAGGCAAGTACGACCACCTGCCGGAAGCGGCCTTCTACATGGTCGGCTCGATCGACGAAGCCGTCGAGAAGGCGCAGCGCCTGGCCGCCGAGGCCGCGTAAGCTTCGCGCATCCTTCCTTTCGGGCGGCTCCGGCCGCCCGGAACCATGCCCGGCATGGATTGTTGACACATCTGGCATGGCCCCCGGCGTCGTCCGGCGATCGGGGTGACGTCGGAGGAAAAGACAGGCGATGGCCACCTTCAAGTTCGAACTCGTCTCGCCGGAGCGTATCCTGTTCTCGGGCGATGTCGTCAGTGTCATTATTCCCTCGGTCGAGGGCGAGATGACCGTGCTCGCAGGCCATGCGCCGCTCGTCGCGACGCTCAAGGCCGGTATCGTCTTCGTCCAGACGACCGAGAGCAACGGCAAGGAATTCTTCATCAATGGCGGCCTCGTCGAGGTCAACCAGACGTCGACGACGATCCTGGCCGAGCAGGGCCGCTTCATCGAGGACGTCGACACCGCCGTGCTCGATGCCGAAATCCTGACCGCCGAGACCCGTCTCGCCGGTTCGCATAACGATGACGAGAAGAAGCGCCTGCAGGACGCGCTGGTGCAGCTGCAGGAGTTCAAGCACGTTTTCGAGCAGCGTAAGGCGGCGTAATTCGCGCCTGAGCTTCGGAATGCAAAAAGGGCCGCGTGAGCGGCCCTTTTTCGTTTTTCAACCGGTGCGATCAAGGCGCCGCGAAAGCGGCGAAGGCCTGTGCCACCTTCTGGTAGACCGGGCGCTTGAACGGCACGACCAGGCCCGGCATCTCGGCGAGCAGGCACCAGCGCCATTCGCTGAATTCCGGCGGCTCGTCACCATTGGGCTTGCCGATATCCATCGCGCTCTCGCTGCCGGTGAAGCGGAAAGCGACCCAGCGCTGGCGCTGGCCGCGGAAGGCGGCGAGCTTGTGCCAGGGCCCGTCATAGGGCGGGAAGTCGTAGCTCCACCACGCGTCGGTCACAGCAAGCAACTCTGCCTGCGTCACGCCGGTCTCCTCCTCCAGCTCGCGGCGGGCGGCGGCGACGATGTCCTCGTCCGGGTCTATGCCGCCCTGCGGCATCTGCCAGTCGAAGCCGGGCAGGACGATCTCGGGGCCGGCGCTGTGCGAGCGGCCAGCGAAGACGTGGCCCTGCGCATTGAACAGGGCGATGCCGACATTGGGGCGGTAGGGGAGGCTCATGGCGCGAGCATAGGCTGGCGGCTCGCTGAGCGGAACCGGGCGCGGATCATTCGCTCGATTTGGGAACGACGCAGGCGAGCAGGCCGGGGAAGCGCTGCTCGATATCGTCACGACGCAGGGCGTTCATGCGGGTCACGCCTTCGTTGCGGGTGCGGATCAGCCCGGCCTCGCGCAGCACGCGGAAATGGTGGGAGACGCTGGATTTCGGCCGGTCGCCCTCGAGAGCCTGACAGCTTTGCTCGCCCTCGACCGCCAGCCGGCGCACGACTTCGAGCCGGAACGGGTCGCTCAGCGCGTGGAAGACGTCTTCGAGCGCGATTTCTTCGGAGGCGGGCAGGCGGGCATGGCGCATGAACGCAGTCTATCACAGGGTTTTGAGCTTGCCAAAATTCGAAAAATATCGAACTATCGAAATATAGAAATCCACTGCGCGGAGCCGCATCATGCCTGGCCTGTTCGAGCCTTTCAGCCTTAAGGGCGTCACCCTTCGCAACCGCATCGTTGCCTCGCCGATGTGTCAGTACATGGCGCAGGATGGCGTCGCCAATGAGTGGCACCGGGCGCATCTCGCCGGGCTCGCGCGCGGCGGCACCGGCCTCGTCGTGATCGAGGCGACCGGTGTCTCGCCAGAAGGCCGGATCACCCCCGGCTGCCTCGGGCTGTGGAATGACGAGCAGGCGGAAGCGCTGGCACCGATCGTCGCCGAGATGCGCAAGGCCGGTGCCGTCGCCGGCATCCAGATCGGCCATGCCGGGCGCAAGGCTAATGCTAACCTGCCCTGGGAAGGCGACGACCATATCCCGGCCAATGACGAGCGCGGCTGGGAAACGATCGCGCCGTCGGCGGTGGCGCATGGCGGCGGGCTCGGGCGTGTGCCGCGTGCTATGACCGCGACGGATATCGAGCGCGTGCGCGGCGATTTCGTCGCCGCGGCGGAGCGCGCCCGCGCTATCGGCATCGAGTGGCTGAAGCTGCATTTCGCCCATGGCTATCTCGCGCAGAGCTTCCTGTCGCCGCATGCCAACAAGCGCGACGATGCCTATGGCGGCAGCTTCGAGAACCGGAGCCGCTTCCTGATCGAGACGCTGGCCGCCGTGCGCAAGGTCTGGCCCGAGAACCGGCCGCTCTCCGCCCGGCTTGGCGTGATCGAATATGACGGGCGCGACGAGGAGACGCTCGCCGAGGCGATCGAACTGGTGAAGCGCCTGAAGGCCGAGGGGCTCGATTTCATCGATGTCAGCGTCGGCTTCTCGACCACCGAGGCGAAGATCCCGTGGGGGCCGGCCTTCCTGGGCCGGTTGCCGAGCGGGTGCGTCGCGAGAGTGGCCTGCCGGCCTCGACCAGCTGGTACATCAGCAAGCCCGAACAGGCCGACGCGCTGGTGCGCGAAGGCAAGGTCGATCTGGTGACGCTGGGCCGGCCGCTGCTCGCCGATCCGCACTGGCCCTATGCGGCGGCACAGGCGCTCGGCGTCGAGAACCCGGCCTGGGCGACTTTGCCTGCGCCCTACGCGCATTGGCTGGCGCGCTATCGCGCCGCCTGACAGCGTTTTCACGCGGCGACGTCAATGAAGGAGGGGCTTCCCGGCTCCTCCTTCATTCGTGGGAGGTGCAGGGGCGTCGCTGCTGCGAAGCTGGCGCAATGCATCGGGACAGGGCAGGGCAAGACCGAAAGAAGCCCGAATTTGTAATGGAACTTCCGTCATGTTGACGGCATTTCAACATCTTATGATGTCAGGAAGACAGAACGCACGGATGTGCCGTGTTCCAGCCAGCAAGGCGCCCGGAGGCTAGATATGCCGATCGCTTCGCCCTCTCGTTCCCTAATGCCGTGTCGGCGCGGGTTCGGACAACTGGCGATGGGGGGCTTGGCCGCCTGTTTCGCCGGGGGCAGGGTGGCTCGCGCCGAGGGAAACACCGCCGTTCGCTTCGCGCTGGACCGCCGTTTCGATGCGCTGGCGGCGCCGTTCCTGACGGCGCAGGACAAGGGCTATTTCGGTGCCGAAGGGCTCGATGTCGTGATCGAGCCGGGCAATGGCGCGCGTGCCATGCTCCAGAGGCTGGCGTCGGGAACGCAGGATGCCGGCTTCGGCGATATCAATGCGCTGATCCGTTTCCGCGACGAGAACCCGAGTTCCGATCTCACGGCGGTGATGATCGTCCATGATCGCCCGGGCTACGCCCTGATCGGCCGCAAGAGTCGAGGGATCACGACCGCGCCGGCAAGCCTCGAAGGCCGCAAGCTCGGCACCGCCAGCATCGATGCCAGCTTTGCGCAATGGCCGCTCTTCAAGAGCCTCAACAAGATCGACGACAGCAAGATTCGGATCGAGACCATCGGCGTGCCGGTGCGCGAGCCGATGCTGGCCTCCGGCGAGATCGATGCGCTCTTCGCCTTCGGTCCCTCGACCGCCGTCTCGCTCCGGGCGCGCGGCGTGCCCGGCGACGACATCGTGCTGATGGAAATGGCCGAGCACGGATTGCTGCTCTATGGCAGCGCGGTGATCGTTTCCGGCAAGCTGATCGCGAGCAAGCCCGATGCCGTGCGCGGGCTGGTGCGCGCCGTCATGCGCGGCATCCGCGACGCCGCCGTCAATCCGGGTGCCGGCGCGCAGCTGGTCCAGCGCCGTAACGAAAGCGCTCAGCTCGAGGTCGAACGCGACAAGCTCGCCGCGGTGATCGAGCGGAATGTGCTGACGCCCTATGTGCGCGCACACGGGCTTGGCGGGATCGACAGCGAGCGCTGGGGGCAGGCGCTGGGCCAGCTCGCTTCGGCGGGCGCGTTCCGTGACAAGGCGCGGGCCGGCGATGCCTTCACCGACGCCTATCTTCCACCGGCCAGCGAACGCATGTTCTGAGCGCATCGTTACGCTGGGAGATGATACGCAAGATGCGGGTGACAGAGGGGGGCGGCCTGCCTATCGTGCCGCGCCTCCCACCGGACGTCGATTTTGATCCTGCCAGACCTGCCCGATTATGCCGCGCTGCGTGAGAGTTTCCGCTGGCGCATCCCGGATCGCTACAACATCGCCGTCGACGTCTGCGACCGTTGGGCCGCTATCGCACCTGACCGTCCGGCCATCATCGAGGTCTCCACGGACTGGCAGGTGAGCCCGGTCAGCTTCGACTGGCTGCGCGAGCATTCGAACCGGCTGGCGAGTGCCTTGCGCGCGCGTGGCGTCGGCCGGGGCGACCGCATCGCCATCCTCCTGCCGCAGGGGCGGGCGGTGCTGACCGCGCATCTCGCCGCCTACAAGCTCGGCGCGATCGCCGTGCCGCTGGCGGCCTTGTTCGGGGTCGATGCCTTGGCCTATCGCCTGACCGACTCGGCCGCCAAGGTCGTCGTGACCAATGCCGGCGGGCTGGCGAAGCTTGGCCAGATCACTCAGCCGCTGCCGGAGCTGGCTCTGCGTATCTCGACCGACGGTGCCGATGGCGTGGTGGAAGGGTGGGACGCGCTGCTGGCGGAAGGCAGCCCGGATTTCACCCCGGTTGAGACCACGCCGGACGATCCGGCACTGATGATCTACACCTCGGGGACAACAGGCAATCCGAAGGGTGCGCTGCATGGCCACCGCGTTCTGCCCGGCCATTTGCCGGGCGTGCAGATGCCGCATGAATTCATGCCGCGGCCGGGCGATCTCGCCTGGACGCCGGCCGACTGGGCCTGG
This sequence comes from Beijerinckiaceae bacterium, assembly GCA_965283735.1. Lineage (GTDB taxonomy): Bacteria > Pseudomonadota > Alphaproteobacteria > Rhizobiales > Beijerinckiaceae > Allobosea. The sequence continues at coordinate 434,104 of CBDIPN010000001.1, forward strand.
GCGGGTGGGCTGCTCAACATGCTGCTGCCGGCACTGCATTTCGGCGTCGCGGTGGTGGCGCGGCCAGTGACGCGCTTCGAGCCGGAAGAAGCCTACCGGCTGATCCAGGATCTCGGCATCCGCAATGCCTTCGTGCCGCCGACGGCGCTCAGGATGATGCGCGGCGCCGGCAGCCCGCAGGGGCGCTGGCGCCTGAACCTGCGCACGGTCGCGGCGGCGGGCGAGGCGCTCGGCGCGGAGACGCTGGAATGGGGGCGCGAGGCGCTCGGACTCACGATCAACGAGGCCTATGGCCAGACCGAGTGCAATCTCGTGCTCGCCTCCAGCGCGGCGATCGGTGTCAGCCGCCCGGGCACGATCGGCAGGGCGGTGCCCGGCCATGAGGTCGCGATCATCCGGCCGGACGGCACGATCTGCGCCGCCGGCGAGGAGGGGCAGATCGCCGTGCGTCGGCCCGATCCGGTGATGTTCCTGGAATACTGGCGCAACCCGGAGGCGACGGCGGCCAAGTTCGTCGGCGACTGGATGACGACCGGCGACGAAGGTGTGCAGGACGAGGAGGGCTATGTCCGCTTCATCGGCCGCGACGACGACGTCATCACCTCCTCGGGCTATCGCATCGGGCCCGGCGAGATCGAGGATTGCCTGCTGCGCCATCCGGCCGTGGCGCTGGCGGCGGCCGTCGGCAAGCCCGACCCGCTGCGCACCGAGATCGTCAAGGCCTTCGTCGTACTGAAGCCTGGCCAGGGTGGTTCACAGGCCCTGGTCTCCGAGCTCCAGGGCTTCGTGCGGGCGCGGCTTTCGGCCCATGAATATCCGCGCGAGATCGCCTTCCGTGACGAGCTGCCGCTGACGACGACCGGCAAGATCATCCGTCGACTGCTGCGGGCCGAGGCCTGAACAGCGAGCGCACGATCCTCTCGCGCATCCGGGCCGCAAGATCGACCGGCCGACGCGCGCCTTGCGCCCGGCGTCGCGTGAGGCGGATCGTGCCGAAGGCCTCCTCACGGGCGCCGAAGAGCGGCAGGCCGCCGGGCAGCAGGATCTGCCGCGAGGGCTGCGCCTTGCGCATCATGGCGAGCAGCATCGGCAGCGGCTCCAGCGCGGCATGGGCCTCGTCGCCGACGCCGTGATAGAGCCAGCAGGAGGCGCCCTTTCCGAGCGTGAGCGCGGCGGCGATCGGCCGGTCGTCCAGCACCAGAACGGCGACGCGGCAGAGCTTCTGCCGGCCGAGATCGCGGCTCATGCTGCGCAGGAAGCCGACCTCGCGGGTGTCCTGCAGCGTCGCCTTGCCGGCCCTGCCGCGCGATCCGGAGGCTTCGAGCGCCAGCAGGATCTCGACGGCGTCGCGCCGGTCGGCCTGGTTCGTGGCTTCGGCGAGGATCAGGCGGCCCTTGTCCCGCAAGGTTTCGTCGGAGGTGGCAATGCGGGCGGTGGGCGGAAGCTCGAGCCGGCGTCCAACGACGGGCTGCCAGCCAACCGCCACGCCCTGGCCGTCGGCGACGCGCGCGAGCGTGGCGGCAAAGGCGCCGGCAGGATCGATTCCCGACAGGGAAAAGGCGTCGCTGGCATGGCCGCACCGGCGCCAGTCGCGCAGGAAGGCGGCGAGCGCGGGGGCGGCGAAGGTGCTGTCGAGCAGCGGCGTGCCGTTCAGCAGGCGCGGATCGGCGAAACCTTCCAGCGTGTCGGCCGCGAAGATATGGCGGCGCGTCCGGCAAGGAACGAGCCCGACGAGGTGGCGGCGTTCCGAGCTCGGATCGCCCTGCCAGAGCAGCATCAATTCGGCATCGCGGAAGGAGATGAGGTGCTGCGCGGCGGCAAGCGCGAAGCCCGGCTCGAGGCAGGGATTGGCCTCGAGCGCGCGGCTTGCGAGGTCGGCCCATTCGTGGCGGATGGCATCGCAGGCACTGAGCGCGCGCAATTCGCTATAGATCGCTGCATCCGGGCGAGGCAGTGGCAGGTTTGGCAGGGCTGCTGTCGCGCTGCCTTCGGTCGCCGCCAGAGCTCTGATCGTGCTCATCCGCCCGTACCCTTCCTGGATCGTTCTGGCGCATTGCTGTGCCGGAACGGCAAGGCAGGTTGGCGTGCCTTGCCTCTCGCCGGGTCAGGTTCAAGAAACGGGCCGGTACTCAGGCGGTCTGGGGCTGCGTGGCGGCCTGCCCGAGGAAGGCCGACCAGAGCTTGCGGACGGTGTCCTCCTCGATATCCCTGACGATCAGGACGAGGCGGGAGCGGTGATCGGCATCCGGCCAGGCGTCGAGCTGGATCGGCGGATGCAGGATCTGCTGGACGGCATGGACAAGCAGGGGGCGACCGGGTTCGCCGGCGATATCGACCAACCCCTTCAGCCGCAGCAGGCGCGGGCCGTGGATCGAGCGCAGGAGGGTCCAGAACAGCTCGAAGGTGGTGCGGGCGACAGGCTGTTCCGCCGTCAGGACGAAGGCGCGGATCGAGGCGTCGTGGCGGTTGACGTCATGCGGGTCGTGGCCATCGGCGTGGTCGTGCCCGTGATGGTGGTGGTGGTGATCGCCGTGGTGGTGATCGTGATCATGGTGATGGTGGCCAGGCAACGCGTCTTCGGCCAGCCAGCGGTGCAATGCCTGCGGCTGCTTGGCGAGATCGTAGAGGCCGGCGCCGATCAACTCTGCGGCGGGCGCGTCCGGCGGCAGGATGGCGATGCCGGGATTGAGGCCGTCGAGGCGTTGCCACAGGGCGGCGACATCATCCGGCGTGGCGAGTTCGGCCTTGGTCAGGACGAGCCGGTCGGCGGCGACGACCTGTCGGCGGGCCTCTTCATGGGCGTCGAGCGTCGCCATGCCGTTGACGGCATCGACCAGTGTGACGACGCCGTCGAGCCGGAAGCGCATGGCGAGATAGGGATGGTTGATCAGGACATTGAGGATCGGTGCGGGGTCGGCAAGGCCGGTCGTCTCGATGACGAGCCGGGAGAAGGGGGCGATGCGGCCATTGTCGCGTCCGCGCAGCAGATCCTCCAGCGTGACGATGAGGTCGTCGCGGATGGTGCAGCACAGACAGCCGGATTCGAGGAGAATCATGTTCTCCTCGACGCCCTCGATCATCAGATGGTCGAGGCCGATCTCGCCGAACTCATTGACGAGCACGAGCGTCCCGGCCAGCGCCGGGTCCTTCAGCAGGCGGTTCAGCAAGGTGGTCTTGCCGGCGCCGAGGAAGCCGGTGAGCAGGGTGAGCGGGACGGGGAGGGGGCGGGCGGGATCGCCGGTCATGGGTCGCAAAGCCTCGAGGACATCGGGCAAATCCGATGTCCCATCAATGGGAAAGACCATCTTCTCCCCGCCCGGCAGGGCGCGTGACGATCTAGGCAGGCACGACGCTCCGCCTCGTTTGTTCTAGTATTACATTAGTGGCGATGGCCGCGATGACAAGGGCACAGCCGGCATATTGCAGCGGGCCCAGCCGCTCGGCGAGCACGAAGGCGGCGATGACGACGGCGAAGACCGGCTCGGCGCAGAAGGCGAGGCCGGCAGGGCCGGGCGCGACGCGGGCGAGCGCGAGAATCTGGAAGAGGAAGCCGACGATATAGCCGCCATAGGTGATGGCGACTGCGATCGGCGCGAGCAGGAAGGTCTGGGGCGGCAGGAAGCCGCCTGTGGCAAGCAGCACCAGCGCGGTCACCGGCAGGATGACGACATGCGACCAGAACAGCTTGGGCAGGGTCGGCGTCTCAGCGCAGCGCGCCGCGGCGAAGAATTGCGCGGCGGCACTGACGCTTGCGAGCATGGCGAGCGCGAGGCCGCGCGGATCGAGTCCGTGCAGGTCGGGGCCGACGACGAGGGCGATGCCGAGGAAGGCTGCGAGTGCGCCCGCCAGCCTGTCGGCACGCAAGGGGGCCGGGGTCAGCACCGGTTCGGCCAGCACGATCAGGACCGGGAAGGTGTAGAACACGACCGCCGCGACCGAGACGGGCACGAAAGCGACCGACGAGAGATAGGCGATGCCGACCAGTGCCGTCGCCAGGCCGAAGAGCAGGACGGGCTGCCGCTCGCCGCGCTTCAGGGCGAGCGAGGCGCGCCAGACGAGAGCGGCGCCGCCGGCGAGGGCGAGCATCAGCAGGACGCGGTAGAAGACGAGGAGCGGGCCGCTGAGACCCGCCTGCCCGGCGATCTGTGCGCTGACGATATTGGTGCCGAAAGCAGCGGCCGAGGCGAGCGCCAGGACGAGGCCCTGGCGTTCGCCGGTTCGGTCCCGGTCAGGGCTCCTCAGGTCCAATCAGGCCTCAGGCGTCGTTGGCGGGCTTGGCCTTGGCTCCGGCGGCGGGCTTCGCCGCCGGCGGCTTCACGGCAGCCTGGGATGGCTTGGGCTTCGCCGGCAGGGTACGAGCCGGCGGGGTCTTGAGCGGCTGCGCCTTCGCCGGCTGGGTCTTTGCCGGTTGGACCTTGGCGGCCTGCGCCTTCTCGGGCTTCGCAGTGCGCGTGGCCGGCTTGATGCCTGCGGCCGCGCCGGGGCGCAGGCTCGCGGCATTGGCCGCACCGGACTGCACCGAGCCCTGGAGGCGCAGCGGGCCACCCTCGAAGGCCTCGGTCGAGGGCTGGACCGGCGCGCTCGCCGGCGCGAAGGCGGTTGCGCCGCGCGGGATCGCGCCATTGTTCGAGGCGGTGCGGCGGGTCGAGGGCACGACGAGGCCGGCGGCGACCGGGGCTTCCGGCTCGATGGTCGGGGTGCCGCGCGCGACGCGCGAACTCGGCTGCGCCGTGGCGTTGGCCGCGAGCGGGGCCGAGGCCGAGCCGGGGCTACGGCCGAAGGAGACCTGCATCGGAACGGCCTCGGCGCGAGGGCCGAGCACGACACGCCCGCGCGGCGAGCGGGTCGCGACGGAACCGGACGACTGCGGGGCGGACTGGGCGTTGAAGATCGCGAAGCGTCCGCCATCGGGGGAATTGGCGTCGCCGGTGGACATGCCGGCTGCGATCGGGCCGGAAATGTCGGCATCATCCGCGAGAGCGACGCCGCCGCCGCGACGGCGGACATCGTCGCAGATATTGGGCGCGCGGGTGCCGCTCGGCGGCATCGAGGCGACGCTGTAGCCGGTGCCGCCCCAGGCGGCAAAGCCGTCATCGAGGAGCTGGGCTGCTCTCACCGTCCGGTCGGTGCCCGAGGTCGAACCGAGCACGACGGCGATCAGCGTGCGCCCGCCGCGGCTTGCGGTAGCGACGACGTTGAAGCCGGAGGCGCAGGTGAAGCCCGTCTTCATGCCACTGACGCCGGAATAGCGCCCGACCAGTCCGTTGGTGTTTTGCATCACCTGCTTGCCGAGCTGTACGGCCGAGGTGCCCCAGTAATCGGAGTACTGCGAGAAATCATGCATCAGCGCCATGGCGAGTACGGCGAGATCGCGGGCGCTGGTCTGCTGGTCGGGATGGTCCCAGCCATTGGGATTGGCGAAGCGGGTGTCGCGCATGCCGAGGCGTTGCGCTTCCGCATTCATCATGGCGACGAAGGTCGGGACATCGCCGCCGACGCCCTCGGCCACGACATAGGCGATGTCGTTGGCCGACTTCACCATCATGATGCGCAGGGCGTTGTCGAGCGTGATCTCCTGGCCCGGCCTTGCATAGACCTTCACGCGCGGCTGGCTCGCGGCGAGCTTCGAGACCGGAATCGCCGTCTCCAGGCCGAGCCGTCCTTCCCGCACCGCCTTCAGCGCGAGATAGATCGTCATCATCTTGGTCGTGGAGGCCGGGCGCCAGGCCTGGTTCGCATTCTCGCTCGAGAGCACGGCGCCGCTGGAGGCATCGACGACGAGGCTCGTTCCGGCATGAGCCGGCCCCGTCAGGACGGCGCCGAGGGCGAGGGCGGCTGCGAGGCGGGAAGCGATCATCGGGCGGGTCTGAACCTGTCTTGCTCGAAGCGGGCGGGTGGTGTCTTGCGGGTAGCGACGGCGCAGGGTTCAACGCGACGCATGCGGCAATTTCGAGACGGCCGCCACAATCGCCCGCCCGTGAATGCATACCTACCCCTTGCGGAGCGATTTGCCTAGCTGCCGCAGCCGGTCCACAAGCGACGGGTTCTCTTGCTTTCCCGAGGCTTGTCGCGTGGCTTTCGGCCTTCTCTGGATACCGGCGACCATCGCCGCCTCGCTCCTGCAGACCGCGCGCAATCTGGCGCAGCGCTCGCTGACCGACATCATCGGCGTGGTCGGCGCGACGCAGGTGCGCTTCCTCTTCGGCCTGCCCTTCGCGATGCTGTTCCTGGCGCTGGCCTGCCTCGGCCTGCAACGCCTGCCGCCAGAGATCGGCATGGCTTCGCTCGGCTACACGCTCTGGGGCGCGCTGACGCAGATCGCGGCCACCGCGCTGATGTTGGCGGCGATGCGCGAGCGCTCCTTCGCGGTGACCACAGCCTATACCAAGACCGAGCCGGTGCAGGTCGCGCTGTTCGGAGCCTTGCTGCTCGGCGACGCGCTGACGCCGATGAAGTTCCTGGCGATCGCCATCGCGACGGCAGGCGTGATCGTCGTGTCGTGGAAGCCCGGCGAGAAGCTGACCCGGGCCGGCCTGCGGCCCGCTGTGTTCGGCATCGTCTCCGGCGCCTTCTTCGCGTTGTCGGCAATCGGCTTCCGTGGCGGCATCCAGGCCCTGCCGGAGGGCTCATTCCTGATCCGTGCCTCGACCATTCTCGTGCTCGGCCTCGGGCTCCAGACCTTGCTGCTGGTCGTCTATATGCTCGTCGCCGACCGACAGGCGCTCATCCTCAGCCTGAAGAGCTGGCGCCGCTCGCTCTCGGCCGGCTTTCTCGGCGCGGCCGCCTCGCAGTTCTGGTTCATCGGCTTCTCGCTGACGACGGCGGCCAATGTCCGCACGCTGGCGCTGATCGAGGTGCCGCTGGCGCAGATCGCTTCGCGCAAGCTGTTCGCGGAGGGCACCAGCCGGCGCGAGATGCTGGGCATGGCGATGATCGTTGGCGGCGTCGGGCTGCTGCTCTCGCTGGCGTTGCGATGAGCGGGCGGGCCGGCTAGTTCTGGAGGCAGAAGCCCGCCAGCCGATCCGTGCACGGCCACCATGCGCGGATACCGGCTTGCCCGATGGCTCCGGGCTGACAAAATAACGTGTAACTGCACAGTAAGGGAGATTTCGCCATGAGCGCTGCGATCGTTGGCTGGGCCCATACACCGTTCGGCAAGCAGGATGCCGAGACCGTCGAAAGCCTGATCGTGCGGGTGGCGGTCGAGGCCCTTGTCGATGCCGGCATCACCGCCGACGATGTCGACGAGATCGTGCTCGGCCATTACAACGCCGGCTTCTCCGCCCAGGACTTCACGGCATCGCTGGTGCTGCAGGCCGATCCGGCGCTGCGCTTCAAGCCGACCACCCGCGTCGAAAACGCCTGCGCCACCGGCTCGGCCGCGGTGCATCAGGGCGTGCGCGCGATCAAGGCGGGTGACGCCAAGGTCGTGCTCGTCGTCGGCGTCGAGCAGATGACCAAGACGCCCGGCCCCGAGATCGGCAAGAACCTGCTCAAGGCTTCCTACCTGCCGGAGGACAGCGAGGTGCAGGGCGGCTTCGCCGGCGTCTTCGGCAAGATCGCCGCCGCCTATTTCCAGCGTCATGGCGACCAGTCCGATGCGCTCGCGATGATCGCGGCGAAGAACCACAAGAACGGCGTCGCCAACCCCTATGCGCAGATGCGCAAGGATCTCGGCTATGCCTTCTGCCGCGAGGAGAGCGAGAAGAACCCCTATGTCGCCGGCCCGCTGAAGCGGACCGACTGCTCGCTGGTCTCGGACGGCGCCGCCGCGCTGGTGCTGGCCGACGAGGAGACGGCGCTGCGCATGCGCCGCGCCGTCGGCTTCCGCGGCATGGCCCATGTCCAGGATTTCCTGCCGATGTCGAAGCGCGACATCCTGAAATTCGAGGGCGGCGCGCTGGCTTGGAAGAAGGCGCTGGCCAATGCCGGCGTCACGCTCGACGATCTCTCCTTCGTCGAGACGCATGACTGCTTCACCGTCGCCGAGCTGATCGAATACGAGGCGATGGGCCTGACCAAGGAAGGCGACGGCGCCCGCGCCATCAAGGAAGGCTGGACGCAGAAGGACGGCAAGCTGCCGGTCAACGTCTCCGGCGGCCTCAAGGCCAAGGGCCATCCGATCGGCGCGACCGGCGTCTCCATGCATGTGCTCTCGGCCATGCAGCTCACGGGAGAAGCGCCGGAGGGCATGCAGCTCGACAGCCCGCGCCTTGGCGGCATCTTCAACATGGGCGGAGCGGCGGTTGCCAACTACGTCTCCGTGCTCGAGCGCATCAAGTAAGCCGCCTACCGGCCGGCAGAAGCGGAACTCCCGACGTGATCGTCTTCATTGCGCTGCTGCCGGCCTATGTCCTCTCGATCTTCTACCGCTCCTTCCTGAGCGTGATCGCCGGGCCTGTCATGGCCGATCTCGGCATCGGACCGGCCGCCTTCGGCCTGCTCGGTGCGGCCTGGTTCATCGCCTTCGCGCTGGCGCAGTTCCCGGTCGGCTGGGCGCTCGACCGGCTCGGGCCGCGCCGTACCGTGGCCTTCGCGATGGCGATCGGCACGTTCGGCGCTTTCCTGCTGACGCAGGCCGGTAGCGCCGCGACCGCCGGTTTTGCGATGGCGCTGATCGGCATCGGCTGCTCGCCGGTCTTCATGTCCTCGCTGTTCCTGTTCGCGCGCAATGCCGCGCCGGAGCGCTTCGGCCTGCTGACCTCGCTCTTTATCGCGCTGGGTTCGCTCGGCAACATCGCGGGCGCCGCGCCGCTTGCCATCGCCGCCGGGCATTTCGGTTGGCGCGGCGCGATGATGGCGATGGCGGTGGGCTTCCTCGTCGCGACCGTGCTGGCGGTGACGCTGGTGCGCGACCCGCCGCCGCGACCGGCTTCCGCCACGCCCGACGAGGGGCTGCTGCAGGGGCTCGCCAGCATCCTCGCCCTGAAGCCGCTCTGGCTGATCGCACCCCTGACCATCACGGGCTATGCCATCGTCGCCACGGCGCGTGGGCTCTGGATCGGGCCGTTCATGACGCAGGTCCATGGCTTCGATCCGGTCGCGGCCGGCCATGCGGCCTCGATCATGGCGGCTGCGATGATCGCCGGCGCCTTCGTCTATGGCTGGCTCGAAAGCCGGACCGGCCGGGCCAAGGCGATCGTCACCTGGGGGACGCTGCTGACGGTGCTCGGCTTCGTCGCGCTGGCGCTGAGCGGGCAGCAATCGCATGTGACGGCGGTCGCACTGTTCTCGCTCGTCGGTGCGGCGGGCTTCACCTACGCCATCCTGATGGCGCATGCGCGGCAGTTCTTCCCCGAGCATCTGATCGGGCGCGGCATGACCTTCGTGAACTTCCTCTTCATCGCCGGGGCGGCGGCGGTTCAGTCGGCCTCCGGCTGGTTCATCGCCGAGCAGCGTGCCGCAGGGCTCGATGCGGCCAAGACCTTCGCCAACCTGCACTGGGCCTTCGCCGCGCTGCTGCTGGCCTCGGTCGCGATCTACGCGCTGTCGCCGGCCCGGCCGAAGCGTTAGAGGGATTTACGCCTCACCCGGAGCCTTTGCCGCGATCGCCAGGGCGTGGACGCGGTCGGCCAGTTCCTGTGCCAGAGCCGCGTTGACGAGGCGGTGGCGTTCGAGCCGGCTCTTGCCGACGAAGGCTTCCGACACGATATCGACCCTGAAATGAGTCTCGCCGCCCTCGCGCCAGCCGCCATGGCCCTGATGCTGGTGCAATTCATCGATGACCCTGAGCGCCTGTGGCGCAAAGGCCGCGGTCAGCTTGTGCGTGATTCTTTCACCGATTGCGGTCATGATCGCGCCACCGTTGCCATGATTGTTCTGTCGGTTCGGCGATGCGCTGCATCGCACTTGCCGCCCTGAGCCCTGCGTTTCATAACCCGTCGACGATGAACATCAACTCGCGCCTTTTCGACAGCATCAGGATCGGAGCTTCCGAGGCGGAAGCGCCGGCCGAGAGCGATGCGCCGCGTTGCAGCCATCCGGGCTGCGCGCGCACGGGCGAGTTCCGTGCGCCGAAGGGGCGCGGCCGCGAGGGCCAGTTCTTCCTGTTCTGCATGGAGCATGTGAAGGCCTATAACGCGACCTACAATTATTTCGCCGGCATGGACGACGATGCGCTGGCCGCCTACGCGAAGCAGGAAGAGATCGGCCATCGGCCGACCTGGAAGCTCGGCGTCAATTCCAAGGCGGCGCGGATGTCGCAGCGCGGCCGCAGGGCGAACGGCGAGGCCAGCGCCGACATGCACGACGCCTTCAACCTGTTCGGCGCCCGCAACAAGCAGCAGGCGGCCCAGCCGGAATCGCGCGTCGGCATCGTGGCGCGCAAGGCGCTGGATACACTCGGCCTCGACGACACCGCCAATTCCGTCGCGATCAAGGCGCGTTACAAGGAACTGGTGAAGCGCTTCCATCCAGACGCCAATGGCGGCGACCGCTCGCGCGAGGGTACGCTTCAGGAGATCCTGAAGGCCTATCAGCAGCTGAAGAGTGTGGGGATGGTCTGAGGGCGTCTCGGAAGGTGTCTTCCCGTGCGCGTTGCGGCACGTAGTGCTGCGACGCAGACACGGGACCGCGTGACGAGAGGGCGCCTTACCTGATGACGGTCCCGCATCTGCGCAGCGGCACTCCGCGCCGCAGCGCGTGCGGGATGACAGCCGCCCCTTTTGGAGCGCTACCCCTTCGCCGCCAACCCCGCGACATCGGCGATGATGCCGTCCAGTGCGAAATCCTTGGGCGTATAGACCCGCGCGACACCCATGTTGCGGAGCGCGTTTTCGTCATCGGGTGGGATGATGCCGCCGACCACCACGGGAACATCCATGCCGGCGACCCGCAGCCGCGCCGTGACGTCGCGCACCAGCGGCAGATGCGAGCCGGAGAGGATCGAGAGCCCGATGATGTCGGCCTGCTGCTCGCGAGCCTCGCTGACGATCTCCTCCGGCGTCTGGCGGATGCCGCCATAGCTGACGCTCATCCCGGCATCACGGGCGCGCACGGCGATCTGCTCGGCGCCATTCGAATGCCCGTCGAGGCCGGGCTTGCCGACGAGGAAGCGCGGCGCGCGGCCCAAGCGCTCGGTCGCCCTCTCGACGGCCGCCTTCGCCGTGGCGAGACCGGTGGCATCACCGAGCTTCGTCGTATCGACGCCGGTGGGGGCGCGGTACTCGCCGAAGATCTCGCGCAGGGTCTGCGCCCACTCGCCGGTGGTGACGCCGGCCTTGGCGCAGGCGATCGAGGCCGGCATGACGTTGCGGTTCTCGCGGGCGCTGGCCGCGAGCTCGGTGAGCGCCGCCTCGGCCGCCTTGGCATCGCGGGCGGAGCGCCAGGCCTTGAGCCGGGCGATCGCTTCGGTCTCGACCGAATCCGGCACGGTCACGACGGCGCCGTCGCCGGCCGAGAGCGGGGAGGGCTCGCTATTGGTGAACTTGTTGACGCCGACGACGACCTGCTCGCCGCGCTCGATCGCCTCGATGCGTCGCGCGCCGTTCTCGACCAGCGCCATCTTCATGTAGCCGCTCTCGACGGCGGCGAGCGCGCCGCCCATGTCGTCGATCTTGGCGAGCTCCTCCAGCGCGGCGGCCTTGAGCTCGTGCACCTTGGCATCGACCACGGTAGAGCCGTCGAAGATGTCGCCGAATTCGAGCAGGTCGGTCTCATAGGCGAGAACCTGCTGCATGCGCAGCGACCATTGCTGATCGAAGGGGCGCGGCAGGCCCAGCGCCTCGTTCCAGGCGGGCAGCTGCACGGCGCGGGCGCGGGCTTTCTTGGAGAGCGTGACCGCCAGCATCTCGATCAGGATGCGGTAGACGTTGTTCTCCGGCTGCGGCTCCGTCAGGCCCAGCGAGTTGACCTGCACGCCATAGCGGAAGCGCCGCATCGCTTCATCGGCGATGCCATAACGGCCGAGCGTGATCTCGTCCCAAAGCTCGACGAAAGCCCGCATCTTGCAGAGCTCGGTGACGAAGCGCATCCCGGCATTCACGAAGAACGAGATGCGGCCGACCGTGCCGGGGAATTCCTCCGCCGAGACCTCCGGCCGGGCGCGGATCGAATCGAGCAGGGCGATGGCCGTCGCCAACGCGAAGGAGAGTTCCTGCACCGGGGAGGCCCCGGCCTCCTGCAGGTGGTAGGAACAGACGTTGGTCGGATTCCATTTCGGCAATTCATTTGCCGTGAACACGACGATATCGGTGGTGAGCTGCATCGAGGGGCGCGGCGGGAAGACATAGGTGCCGCGCGATAGGTATTCCTTGACGAGGTCGTTCTGGGTCGTGCCCTGCAGGAGCTTGCGATCGGCGCCCTGCTCGTCGGCGACGGCGATATAGAGCGAGAGCAGCCAGGCCGCCGTCGCGTTGATCGTCATCGAGGTGTTCATCTGCGCCAGCGGGATCTGGTCGAACAGCGCCCGCATGTCGCCGAGATGGGAAATCGGCACGCCGACCTTGCCGACCTCGCCGCGCGCCAGGACGTGGTCGGGGTCGTAGCCGGTCTGGGTCGGCAGGTCGAAGGCGACGGACAGGCCCGTCTGGCCCTTGGCAAGATTGGTCCGGTAGAGCCGGTTGGATTCGGCCGCGTCGGAATGGCCCGCATAGGTGCGGAAGATCCACGGCTTGTCGCGCTGGGCCGTTTCCCGGCCGCCCTTGTCCGTCGCGGTCATGGCGTCTCCCCATATTGCAGAGCAATCTGAATGTTGCACTGCGGCGAAGATAACGCCAGAGCTTCGGCGATGTCCCGTGCGACGTTAGGCTGACGATGCGGGTAAGGCCCCGAAGGGCCGACGCTTATCGCGAGGGCAGGCTGCCACGGATATCGGAGGCCTGCAGCAGCGCCACGCGGCGGTCGTCCTTCGGCGGGGCGACGAAGGCGCGCAAGGAAGCCTTGGGCAGGTCGAGATCAAGCGGCCGACCAGGCGGCAGCGGTGCGTTCTTGATCAGCGTGACCAAGGGCGTCTCGAGCGCCGGCCGCTGCGGCGCAGGCATCTCGGGCGCGAAGGCGAGCGGTGCCGAGGCGAAGGAGGTCGCCGTCGTTGCCGACGAAGACACGGTCGTGAGCGGGATGGCGGCGGTGGAGGCCGAGGCGAGCTGGATCGTCGGCTCCTCGATGCGGCGGCGCTCGGGACGCTCGCCCCTCACATAGAAGGCGTTGCCGCCCGCCACCGTCACGTAATGCATGTTGTTGTAGCCGAAGCGCAGGCCGGCCATGTGGAAATGCTTGGCGGCGCCGACAATTCGTTGCGGCGGCCGTTGAGGATATCCTCGGCGATGGCCTCGACCTTCGGCAGGACCTTGTCGGTCATCGGGCGGGTCAGGACGCCGGCGGCGAACTGGCGGGGTGCGCCGACCACGCCGCAGATCGTCTCGGGATATTTCGCCGATTCGACGCGGTTCATCACGACGGTGCCGACGCCGAGCAGGCCGGACTCGCTCGACCGGTTCGATTCGAAATACATCGCGCGGACGAGGCATTCCTTCTCGCGCGGATCGGCCTTGGCCAGCGCCACGGCGTGTTTGCGGGCTCTGGCAGGTTCCTTCGCGGCCGGAGCGGCGACAGCGGAGGTGGCGGCGGTCTCGACCGGGGACAGGCTGCAGGCGCCGAGAACAGGCGCCGCGAGCACAATCAGAAGCGGGATCGCCTTGCTGCCATGCCGGATTTTCTCACCGGAACGAAGACCATGCGCAGCGATCGCGGTCCGCTTCATGCGGCAACCTCCAGAGTTCCGGACCCGTGATCGCCGAGGGCGGCAAACCGGGATTGCCGGCAAGGAACCGCGAATTCCTTAACAGAAAGTTCATCCGGGGCGGAAGGGGGAGGGGGCGCAGACGGCCTCGCCGCGCCTACCCGAGGAAGACGCCCGGCTGATAGCGCCTTGTTCCAAAATGGAAAAGGCCAAGGTGCCGCGCCGAAAATTTTCGTCCGGGCGGCCTCGCGCGAGCTAACAAAACCGTCATGTCGGCACCGGCGAAAGTCGATGCGAGCGCGGTTTCGTGATCAGAACCGATGAAGGTGGGCGTCAGTTCCCCGAGCCCGGCAGGCGCGGCAGAGGCAGGAAATCGACGCCTTCCTCATGGAGCATCCGGGCATCGTCGGGCGTCGCCTCGCCATAGATCGCGCGCTCTTCCGCCTCGCCGTTATGGATCTTCAGGGCCTCGTCGGCGAAGCGCTTGCCGACATGCTCGGCATTCTCGCTGACATGACGGTGCAGCGCGGTCACCATCTCGCGGAAGGCCTTTTCCTTCTCGCTCATCAATGCAACCGGAGCAGGCGCCGCGGCCGCCGGAGCGGAAGCCTCCGCCGCGGGCTCCGGCGCCTTCGATCCGAGATCGGTGCGCGCGACATTGGGCGCCATGACGGCGCGCTCGACCTTCGCGCTGTTGCAAATGGGGCAGGTGACGAAGCCGCGCCTCACCTGATCTTCGAAGCCGGCCGAGGAGGCGAACCAGCTCTCGAATTCGTGGGCGTTGTCGCAGATGAGGGCGTAACGGATCATGTCGTCATAGATGGTGGCGCGGGGTCACCAAGGCAAATGGGTCAGAGGGAAGAGGCTGCGGCAGGGCGGAGTGCTCCGCCTCAGGCTGCCAGGAGCTTGTCGAGCTCGCCACGGGCGTCGAGGGCGTGAATGTCGTCGGAGCCGCCGACATGCCGCTCGCCGATGAAGATCTGCGGAACCGAAGTGCGCCCGCCGGCGCGGGCAGTCATGGCCTGGCGCAGCTCCGGCTTGCCGTCGACATCGATCTCGGTGAAGGCCACGCTCTTGCGCGTCAGCAGCGCCTTTGCGGCCTTGCAATAGGGGCACCAGGAGGTGGTGTAGATCGTGACCGGCGGCATGAGGATGTGTCTCTGTTTGCGATGTCCCTCATGTAGTGACTTCCCGGCCATCCGTCACGACCCGTGCGAAAGTCAGGACGTCGACGGCGCTCGCGCCGGCCCGCAACAGGGCGCGCGAGGCGGCATTGACCGTCGCGCCCGTGGTCAGCACGTCGTCGACGAGCAGGACGCGCCGGCCTTCGACCAGCCCGCGCGCGGCCGCGGAGACCTGGAACGCGCTTTGAAGATTGTCGGCGCGCTGCGCACGCGTGAGCCCGACCTGCTGTCGCGTCCGCCTGATCCGGGTCAGGGCCGTCGTCACGAGCGGCAATCCGGTCTCCCGGGAGACCGTTCGGGCTAGCGCCGCAGCCTGGTTGAAGCGCCGACGCCAGAGCCGGGTCCGGTGCAGCGGAACCGGCACGATGAGGTCAGCCTCGGCGGCAAGCTCGCGCCCGGCCTGCGCCATCATCCGGCCCAGGGTCAGCGAAAGCTCGACGCGGTCGCCATATTTCAGGCGATGGACGAGTTCGCGCGCCGTGCCGTCGAAGCGGCAGACGGCGCGTGCCCGGGCGAAGACCGGTGGATCGGCGATCGCGGCCGGCGAGAGCAGGCCGGCGCCGAGATCGACGGGAAACGGCGTGCCGAGTCGCTCGCAATAGGGGCGTGCGATGAAGCCGATGCCGCGCCAGCAAGCCGGGCACAGGGCTTGCGCCTCACCGGTTGCAGCCTGGCAGGCGATGCATGTCGGCGGATAGACGATGCCGATCAATCCACGCAGGCCGGCCCGGAGCGTCAGGCGGGCGCGTGTCGCGGTTTCACGCAGGAAGACTACGGCCGATCGCGAGACTCCGGCTCCGCCGGCCGCGGGCAAGGCGCGCCCGGGGCCGGGCTCGGCCTCGTCGTCCGGCATGTCGATCCGCCACTCCGCCATGGTGCGCCGCTATCCGATCGCCGCCATCGGCCAAGCTTGCTCCGGCCAAGGGCGAGCCAGCATCAGGCTTCATGCGGCGAAGGGCAACCTGGGCATGGTTGCCATCGGATATCGTTTTCCGATGGCGATCGTTCATCTTTGGACGAAATCCGCGCACTGCGTGTGGGGGGCAGAGCCGGCCGGCGTTCGTCGATATCCTCGGGGACCAGGCAGTCTTGGGGGTTTTCGAGGTTATGCACGGCCTTTCGGAGGCTTTTAGGCCGGTCTGGCATCTTTATGCGCGGACGATGCAAAAAGCTGTTGCGGCGGCGCGGTTGTCCGACTACATAGGCGCCCTCGGCCAGCGCTGCTCCCTTCGTCTAGCGGTCTAGGACGTCGCCCTCTCACGGCGAAAACAGGGGTTCGAGTCCCCTAGGGAGCGCCATTTCCGTACAGAACTGCGAACACCGGGCTCTTGAAGAGCGCCCGTGTTTGCGGCGGCGATCACTTGCTCCAGATTAGCCTTGTCGCCGACGATGCGGACGGTGTCGGCATCGACGTCGATACGATCGACGATGCTCTGCAGCCAGGCTTTGCGGAACGGCACCGGGCCTTCCGTGATGTTTTTCCGCATGAGCAGTCCGAATTCCGCCACGAGTTCAGGGGCGATGACCGCGGGCGGCCGTTCCGCCGCATGGATGCGGTCGAGCGCAGTCCGGGCCAAATCCCGATCTGCCTTGAGAGCGGCGAGGCGTTCCTTCAGCATGTCGTCGAGATCGGTGACGCCATCCTCGACGAGTTGATAGAGGCGGCGCAGCTTGTCCTCCGCTGTCTTCACCTCGGTCGCCAGGGCACCGATTCGCCCATCGACCTCCGCCTGCTTGGCGGCACGTCCGGTCCAGAGCGAGGCGAGCGTCGCTTCGAGGCGAGCGGGCTGGAGGAGCTCACCAGCGAGATGGTCGGTGACGAGCTCGTCGAGCCTTTGCATGGGGATCGAGCGGCCCCGGCAACCAGCTTCGCCCTGCCGGCTCTTGGTCGAGCAGGAATAATAGCGATGGACCTTGCCGGATTTCGAGGTTCCGGTGCGCAGGGTCATTGCCGCCCCACAATGGGCGCAGGTCGCGAGCCCGGTCAGCAGGATCGGCCCCGTCACTTCCCGCGCAGGCGTCACCCTCGGGTTATGCGCCTTGAGAGTTGCGGCGACCGCGTCGAAGTCCTGTCGCGCGACAAGGGCGGGAACCTCGATCCGAATATGCTCGGAGGCGGGCTTCATCGCGCCCGTCCTGGCTTCGATCTTGTTGAAGGTCCACTCGCCGACGTAGACGGGATTGGTTAGGATGCCGTGCACGGTTGCGACGCCGAAGCGGGCGCCGAGGCGGGTGCGGTAGCCTCTCCCGTTGAGCCAGGACGTGACCGCCTTGACGCCGAGGGGGCCGGAGATGCCATCACCGACGCGGTAGAGGCGGAAGATCAATCGCACGGTTTCGGCTTCGACAGGATCCTCGACGAGGCGCTTTTTGACGCGCTCGCCGCGGGTCTCACAGGCTTCGACGGTGTAGCCGAGGGGGACGCGCGCTCCGTTATAGAAACCCTGCCGGGCGTTCTCCTTCATGGCGCGCAGGACATGTTTGGAGTTCTCTCGGCTCTGGTATTCGTCGAACAGCGCGATGACCTGGCGCATCATGACCTGCGCCGGGTCGTCGCCGAGCTCCTGGGTGATCGAGACCAGCCTCACACCCGCTTTCGCGAGCTTGCGGACGTACATCTCTAGGGAGAAGCTGTCGCGGAAGAAGCGCGAGTACGAGTGCACGACGATGACGTCGAAGGGGTGATCGTCGTCGAGGCAGCGCTCGATCATGCGCTGGAATTCTGGCCGGGCATCGTCGGTGGCGGAGGCGCCGGGTTCGACGAACTCGCCCAGGAGCGCCCAGCCCTTGGTGGCGCAGAACTGGGTCGTCTGTTTGCGCTGATCGGGGATGGAGAGATCGGATTCGGCCTGGCGTCCGGTCGAGACGCGCAGGTAGGCACAGGCTCGTAATGCGGCATTGAGCGGCAACGGGGTGCGAGAAGTGCGGCGCAGTCTGGACATGGTTCACTCCGGATCCAGTCGATCCTAAGTTTCTGATTTCAAGAATTCAATATCAAGATCAATATCTTAGTTGATTCATTGGCGCATCGGATGCGCCTTTCTCATGAACGCATCCTGCGCAGGATTTCGTCGATCTGGCTGCCGAGATAGACCTCCAGAGCCTCAATCTCCGCGCGCCCGACCGGGGTCGGTCGAGGTAGGTCATCGCTGACCTGCCATTCACGCTCGGCATGCGTGCCGCAGCCGGGAGCCTGACGCTTCGACGGCGATGGCACAGCGGCGGCCGATTGGAGCCGGCGCACGGGATTGGTGGGCTGCTCAGACATCGAGGCTGAGCCCCCTGTCGCGGCTCCGGCGGCGCGTTCGAGCGTTTGCTACCTCGCGAGAACGCTCCTCCTCCTGCTGGAGCGAACGGCGGTCCGCCCTGTCTTGAACCGTGGCCTGATCCTCGATGTCATAGTCGAGGGTGGAGGCTTTTTCGCCCGAGCGGGAGAGGGTGCGTGCCAGCGCGGCCCGCCTTTCCGTGTCCTCGACGGGCCGCGTTCGGTCGGTGAGTGCGCGCTCGGAGTGGACGACGGCGTCGATGCTGGCACGATCGACGAAGAGACGTACCTCGCCTCGGGCCCGGCTCGCCGCGACATGAATGTCGTGGCGGTCCATTGCAGCATCGACCCAGACCAGCGCCCGTTCGGTTGTCAGGCCCTGGGCGCCGTAGATGGTGCTGGCATAGGCATGGCCGAGACGCAGCCGCCCACGTTCGTCGGCCAGCTCCGAGACCGAGAAGGTGACCTGCCGAGACCCAATGCGTAGTGTCAGGTGCGGGTCGGGAAGCTTTTGGGCATTCTGCCGATCCTCGACGCCGATCAGGGTCGCCTCGGTTCCATTGACCGCGCCGATGCTGTCGGCGCGGGTCAGGATGCGCAGCCGGTCGCCGATCGCCAGGTCAAGATGATGCTCTCGCCCCGAGGGTGTTACGGCCGAAAACTGTGCGACGTCCTCGCGGGCGAGCGCTTCGCTATGACGCAGTGCCTCGCGTACCTGTGCGTTCAGCAGCATGGCCTGGCGGTTGGTCCGGGCGATGAGCAGCGGGTCGGGTTGCTCTGGCCGAGCCTGCCGCGCAGCGCGCCAGGCGGCGACCATCTCGGCCGCAATCGCCGAAGGTCCGGTGCAATCCTGCACGGCGCCATGGGCTTCGAGCAGGGCAAGTGCCTCCGCGGCGTATCCGGCCCCGAAGGCCGACACCATCTCGCGAGCCCAGATTCGCGTTGGCGCACGATGGAGTCGACGCGCTGAGTGCCGATCGCATCGGCAACGATACGCAGGCCCGGCCCGCCGATGGCCTGGAGTTGCCTGCGGTCACCGACGAGGCGAACCGCAACCTCCAATCCGGCGGCCCGCGCTTCGTCGACATGGGTAAGGACGCGGTGAAGCTGGCGGCTGGACAGAAGCCCGGCTTCGTCTACGACGAGCAGCGTGCGGTCCTGCAGGAAGAGCTGGCCGTGCTCGGCACGCGCCAGCCAGCTATCGAGCGCGCGCGCTTCGATGCCAAGATCGTCACGCAGCAGATGTGCGACCTTCCAGGCGGAGGCCGCGCCGATCACGCGCCAGCCCGCTTCAGTCCAGCTTTGGGCGACGGGCGCCAGCAACGTGGTCTTGCCGACGCCGGGCGCTCCCTCGATGATGGTCAAAGCGGCCGCTCGCGTCGCCTCGCGGGCAGCCTCGGCCTGCTCAATGTTGAGATTGGCCGAAACGATCAGCGCCTCGACACGCGCCTGATCCGGCACCTCCGCGACAGGGCAGGTCGCAAGCGTCATGGCGTGGTCGCGCAGATCGCGTTCGAGAGCGATCAACTCCGGCGTGGAATAGATCGGATGGGGCCAGCGCTGGTCACGGCCGAGCGCGACGACGGCGCCGGACGCAGCGAGACGCTCGACTTCCAACCTCGCCCGTTCGGCGCCGGCTCCTGTGCCGACGAGAGCTGCCGCCACTTCGGCGACAAGATGGCGGTGCTCGAACACGCTCTGGGTTTCGGTGAGCCTGTGCGGCACGGCGTCGACGCGCTCGCGGATCGAGGCATCCTGTTCGGTGGGGTTCAGATCGTGGCTGGCTGCCCGACCATGCTCGCGGGCTGCTTCGACGACGCGGTCGGGGGCAAACCCACGTGTTGCTGCGATATTGCGCCAGAGTACGTGACGATGCTGCGGATCATCCTCGGTCTTGAGCTTGGAGCGACGGGTGCTGCGCGCCTTGGCTGCGGCGAGCGCGGGCGCATCCGCGCTGTTCTCGATGCCCGCACCCGCCAGCTCTTCCTCGATTTCATGGCGACGGGCGGAGAAGTAGCTGCATAGGACCGGATCGACACCCGCAATCTCGAAGAGCCCGTTCGTCCCCGTGTTCTCGACGGCTAGGCCGAGAAGCTGGAGGCCGCGCGCGAGCTCGGTGTGATAGACTGCCCCGGCCGCCATTTTCCAGGCAAACAAGGCCTGCCCGTCGAGCGCGCCGAAACTGCCATCGGCGCGCTGTGCCACCGCCAGAACGCAGGCGTGATGGTGCAGCGCACAGTCTGCAAAGACGGCCCCGTCCTCATGCTCGGCCGGGCGCGCCTCGCCATGGCGGAATGCCGCGACCGTAAGCTGGACAGCCTCGCGAATGCGGCCATTCTTACCGCGTCGGCAGAAGGCAGCATTCCGGTCGAGCAACGCGATGGCAGCTTCGACCGCCTGTTCCTGTGCTCGCTCGATCCCGCTACGCAGGTCTTCGTCGGCGAGTGCCCACAGGAGAGAGGCGGATTTGGGTGCCGAGAAGGTGATGTCGTAGCCGGCGACCCGTTCCACCTTGCCGCCGGAATTGGTCAGCAGCGAGGAACCGGTTTCGGTCTGCGCAGCGTGCAAGCGCTCGAAGAGATTCCGTTCGACGGTGTTGCCGACGCCGACACCCAAGCCAGGACCGGCCACGAGCCAGCGGCCCGCGGGCTCGCGGCCACCGAGATAATATTCGACCTGGGCGAGATAATACTGCGCCGATGTGCCCGCTGCGATCGTCGCAACCATGGCTGCCTCCGAAAAAAGGAGGCGCCGAATTAGGCTCCCGGGCTGCGTGAGAATTGGATTCCTGAGAAAGTTCGGTCGGGAGCTTCTATTTTTTCAGGAATCCAATTCCTGATCGGCACCACGGCCGATGGTCTGCGCGATCCGCGGGCATGTGCCTGCGGCAACGCAGGAGCAGACCATGAAGACCACCTTGTCGAAGCCCATGTCGGGTCATACGGACGCGGCACCCGGAGTTCCGCCTCCCCAGACCCAGCTCGTCGTTGTGGCAAGCGGTAAGGGCGGCGTCGGCAAGTCGACGCTCGCCACGCTCGTCGCCGATCTATGGACGCTGGCCGGTCAGCCGTTCCAGCCCTTCCAGGTCGATGACCAGCGCCGCCTCGGAGCGATGCTGGGTGCGCGCGTCGGCACCATCGTCCCGGATTTCGAGGCGGCGATGCGGGCGCCTCGCGCGCTCACCGGCCCGTTCGCGCCGCTCTACAATGCCTGCGCCGAGTGCGCCCGATCCGAAGCCAGCGTGCTGCTGGACGTCGGTGCCAACCGGGTCGAGCTGACCGCGCTCTGGGCGCGCAAGGCCGAGCTGCAGGAGGATCTCGAAGCCTGGGGCATGGGAGCACTGGTGCTCGTCCCCGCTCCGGTCGAAAGCGAGGCTCTGCGCCAGGCGGGCCGTACCATGCTGGCCTTCACTGAGGCTCTGCCGAAGGCGACCATCGCCTTCGTCGAGAACCGGCGCGACGGGAGCCTGGCCGAACAGAGGCCGCGCTCCGAAGCGGCACAGGTCTGGCGCGAGGAGGTAGCGCCCCTGCTTGCGGGATCCCGCCGCCATCATCTCGTGATGCCGCTGATCGAAGCCGACGCCTGGGGCGCCTACGAGAACCACGCGCTGCGCTTCATCAAGGCAATGAGCCTGGCTCCGGCTGAGGCCGCGGCTCTGCTCGGTGAGGAAATCTCCGAGGCCAAGATCATGCGCTCGGCCGTGACCGCCTTTGTGCGCGCCATGCGCGCCGAGCTGGCCAGCGTGATCCCGAGCACGCTGCCGCCGGAGGGAGAATAATGACCTCGGGTGGCAATAGTGGCGACGGCAAGCGTCCCCCGATGGGGCGCAAGCCGCAAGCCGATGCGCAAAAGGCGGCCGAGGCCGCGATTCTGCGGGAGGGAGAAGCGGCCCGGCTCGCGCTCGCGCGCCAGACCGCTCTCAAGGCGCTGACCGAGCCGGACGTGCTGACCGCAAAACGCTTGGCGCGGCTCGGCTCGGACGGCCTTGCGCGTTTCGTCGCGGAGCTTCGCCATGCCTCTCTCGTCAATGTCAGGCAGGGCTCGGCGAGCGCGCCGGCGGCCCGCTCCGGCACGAGCGCCGCGGTGCCAGGCCAGCGGAACGGACGTAGCGGCAGTGCGGACCGGTCAGGCACCGGGGAGGCCGCTGCGCGCGTGAAGCCGAATGCGCCGGCGCCCAGTCCGGTCAAATCGGTCAAATCCAAGACGATCGGCGTCGCCACCATTCCGGGCTGGTGGCGGTCGACCCGCGAAGGGGGGCCGCATTTCGAGGAACAGGCTCGCCGCGGCGGAATATTCGCCGGCGGTCTGGTCCTGGCGGCCTGCCTTCTGCTGCTCGCGTTCACGCGCCTTTGAGGGCCGCCTCCTAGCGCGCCTCAACGCACATCATCTCGCAATTTTGTTCAGATTGGAGGCCCATCAGATGGCCAAGACACCTATTGGGACCGCGCCTTGCCGGCTCCGCGCTCCCTCCGTTTTTCTTGCGCTGGGCACCGCCGTCCCCATTGCGCTCATCGCTATGCTCGCGTTGACCCTGCTCACGCCGCCTTTCGATAGCGGATGGCCGAATGCCGAGCGCCTCTGGGGCATGGAACTGCTGGGCAATTTCGGCGACCGTTGGGTGGGTCGCTCCCTCTGTCTGCGCCTCGGCCTTGCTCTGCTCTGCGGATTCGTCGGTGGGCTCGTCGCCTGCCGCCTAGCCTGGCGCAACACGCCCCTCACCGATGGCGACGTAACCATGCCACACGCGGATGAACCGCGGCTCCACCGTGACGCCTATGCCAGCCGCGCCATGATGAAGCGTCTGCGCGAGAGCTATGGCGCAACGGCTGATCCGGGCCTGTGGCTGGCACCGGGCGTGCGTTTGCCGCGCGAGTCCGAAGGACAGTTCATGCTCGTCCTCGGCGACAAGGGATCGGGCAAATCGAATATCCTGCGCGCCTTCGCCAGCCAAGCGGTCGCGCGCGGTGACCGCGTGCTTCTGCATTGCGTGAAGGGCGATGTGGCTCGGTCTTTTGCCTCTGATGAGGCGGTGCTGATCGGCGCGCATCACAAGCATGGCTGGGCCTGGGACGCGGCGGCCGATCTCGACGGCGAGGCAGCTTATATGGATCTCGCCGCGGCTGTGATCCCGATTTCGGGTTCAAGCGCATTTTGGGCGCAAAGCGCCCGGGCCGTGTTCGTCGACATCCTCCACGATCTGGCGACCGAACCAGGTCGGAAGGGTTGGACCTTCTCGGAATTGGCCGAACGGTTGCTCGACGATCCCGAAAGTATCCGGGCGCGCATTGCGCGGCTCGGCTTCAGTTCCTCCCCGCTGATCGAAAGCGGCGAGGATGGCCTGACCAATACCGCTTTCGGGATCATGGCAACGCTATGGGCCGGAACGCTGAGCGGTCTCCGACCGCTGGCGCTGGCCTGGGATGGCATGCCGTCTGAGAGGCGCTTCTCGGTGAAGCGCTGGCTGAAGGGGGAGGGGCCGGGCGTGGTCGTTCTGCAGACCACCCCCGAATATGCCGAGCTGTCGACGCTCGTCGCGACGAGTGTGCTTGGTCGTGTCGTGGTCGGGGTCAGCGACCCGAGCCTGCCGGTCAACCCCAAACGGCGCGTCACACTGGTGCTCGACGAGTTTCATGCCCTCGGACGTATCCGTCGGCTCGATACCGCGCTGGCACTCGGGCGCGAAAAGGGCCTCGTCGTCATCGCCGCCTTACAAAGCCTGGCGCAGTTACCCGCAGTCTACGGACCGAAGCTCGGGCCTGTCGTGCAGGATCTGTTTCGCATCCGCATCGTCTCGGCGCTTGCGGCGGGACCGTCGGCCGAACAGGTTTCCAACCTGATCGGGCGCAGGACCTTGGTCTGGCGCGAATTGAACAACGATCCCGACAAGAAGGGGCCCTATCGTGACGAACGCGGCGAACGTCCGCTGGTGTCGACCACGGCGCTGACGCGCGATCTCGGCATCCGGATGATCGACACCGATCCGAAGAACCCGGATCACAAGCGGGTGCGCGCGGTGATCAGTGGTCTCGGCGACGCATATCAGCTCGACTGGCCGCTGACCCTCTGGCCCAAGAAGCGCGAAGGCTATGTACCGGCTTCCTGGCTCAAGGCATCCCGACGCCGCGCACAAGAACACGGAACCGATGTACCCGGTCGGGGCGAGCAGCCATCGGCTGGTCCGAAATAGCCCGACCCAGGCAGAGGAGCGGATTCGGCCCTTCGGTCTTTCCTCGCGAAGGAAGGGCTAAGGGCTTCTGCCCTCGCGCCGGGCAAGACGTCGCTGACGCTCGCCGGGGCGGTCTCCCCGGCCTTCCGCGCTTCGCTTGTGCAGGCCGGGTGATCCCCCTCCGCCCCGGCGCATCTGGCCCTCTGCTACCCCGCTGCTCGCCGCGAGGCAGGGGTTCATGCGCACCACGCTGCGCTGGAACCCCGCCAGGAGAGTAGAATATGACTGCTTCGTTCCCTATCGTTGGCGCTGCCGATCGTCCGTTTTCCACCACGCCGCCCTGTCATGCCGCGCCCCGCAATACCGTGTTGCATGGCGACTGCATTGAATTGATGCGGAACCTGCCCGACGGCAGCGTGGACCTGATCGTGACTGATCCGCCCTATCTGTGCCGCTACAAGGATCGATCTGGCCGCACGGTCGCGAATGACGACAACGATCGTTGGCTTCGTCCGGCCTTTCACCAGATGCACCGTGTTCTAAAGGAGGGCGGGTTCTGCCTATCCTTCTATGGCTGGCACCAGGCCGACCGTTTCATCGGCGCCTGGCGCGCGGCGGGGTTTCGGATTGTTGGGCACGTGGTCTTCCGCAAGCCCTATGCGTCCGCGTCGCGCTTCCTGCGTTACGAGCACGAGCAGGCCTATCTCCTGGCGAAAGGGGAGCCAATCTTGCCGAAAGCTCCGATTCCCGACGTGATCGACTGGCCCGCCAAAAGCGGCAATGCCCTCCACCCGACACAAAAGCCCGTCGCAGTCTTACGACCAATCATTGCCGCGTTCTCGCAACCAGGTGACCTCGTGCTCGATCCCTTCTGCGGGTCCGGGTCGACGCTTGTCGCGGCAAGGCAGCTTAAACGCGTTGCGCTCGGTATGGAGTTGGACCGCGATCACCATGCCACAGCCAGCCGCCGCCTGACGTGGCCGTGGCGGCCGATTGGTTAATCCAGACGACGATATCATCGGCGGGGCGGAAACGCTCCGCCCTTGACCGATCAACAAAAAAGCGCCGACTGCAAGCGGTCGGCGCTTCTCGAACCTGCGTGCTCCGCACTTAGGTTCTATGGGTCAGCCGCGCTTCGCCAGCACGGCGCCCATCAG
The DNA here is from genome assembly GCA_965283735.1 of Beijerinckiaceae bacterium. Lineage (GTDB taxonomy): Bacteria > Pseudomonadota > Alphaproteobacteria > Rhizobiales > Beijerinckiaceae > Allobosea. Next base: position 459,554 of record CBDIPN010000001.1, read on the forward strand.
CACGAGCGAAGCTCGTGCGGCTTTGACGACCGGAATGAGGGCCCTGACTTCGTCGTCGCTGAGTTTGTTCGGGCCCTCTGCGATCGGCAGGACGCCGAAGGCGGCCTTGCAGGTCGCGTATGCGAACGCATGGGCTTCGCCGGGCGGGCTCAGGCTGAGCTGCTTGAGCAGGTCGAACACCGTATTGCCGAGCCGCTTGAGCTCCGTAGCATCGGCGTCACATCCCGGCGGGGCCGGGCAGATTAACGGGGGCATGGCTGCCTCCTTTGGAAAGCCGCGACCTCCGGTGGAGGTCTTCACGGACGAGGACCATGTGCGATCCATCGCCCGATCAGGCTTAGGTGCGGCACTCCCGAAAAATTGGATTCCTGAGAAAATTCATGGAATGCGACGCCGGCCCCTCCTGCTCGCCTCTCGATCTCGACGGTTTCAAGCTCGTCAACGACCGCTACGGGCATGAAGCCGGCGACAGATACTGGAACAATTCGGTGTGGCGGCGCGCTTGGTGCTTCGGCGAAAGGGGCGCTTCGGGCGCGTGGGCGACGACCAATTCGCGGCGATGACGATGCTGTCCGAAACGGCATCCGCGCAGCAGGTGGCGGCGCAGTTGCACTTCGCTTCCCTGAGTGATCCAGACGAAGGTATCATTGGCGGGGCGGAAACGCCCCGCGTGGTGATTGATCAACGAAAGAAGCGCCGGCCGCAATGCGGCCGGCGCCTTTCGAAACTTGGCGCTCAGCACCAGGTTTCTGCTGTCGTCACGCGCGCTGTGCGAGGATCGCTGCCAGGATCACGAGCGAGGCCCGCGCCGATTTCACGACCGGGATCAGAGCCCGGACTTCGTCGTCGCTGAGCTTGTTCGGACCGTCGCCGATCGGCAAGACGCCGAAAGCGGCATGGCAGGTCGCCACCGCGAAGGCATGCGACGCATGGGGATCGAGCCCACTCAGCTCCCGAACGAGATCAAAAGAGCCGTTGCCGTGCTCTTTGAGCTCCATATCGGAAAGCCGGTCGTATCAGGGGTGACCCAGATAGCTCGGATGGTCGGAATGATTGGGCATGACGCCCGACCTCCTTCTCAGAAACCGCAACCTCCGAATGGAGGTTTTGACGGACGATGATCGTGCCCGATCCATCGCCCGATCAGGCTAGGTGCAGCTCGTCCGAAAAATTGGATTCCTGATGAAATTCCGAAGTGACCGACCTTCGCTACTCCACGTAGGCGTACAACCCTTCCGCCGGAATTCGCCTCGCCTTGTCACGCCAGTAATCGGCAGCGTGCAGCGGCAACATCAGCAGCGGCCCGACAATCTCGATGCGCCGCTCGTCAGGATCGACATGACCGCTCGGGCCGTGCTCGGTCAGCCCCCGCCAGCCGTACGTCACCGCGAAAGATGTGTCCGCGTCATCTTCTAGAAGAATGCAAGCTGCTTCATAGAGCGCCTGCCATCCAGCGTCCGGAAGGAGGTCGCCGAGCAGGTTTTCCAGCTCTAGTCCGTCTTGGCCGCCAAATAAGATCTCGAAATCATCATCTTCTCGATCAATTATTCTGCAGATATTGAACGCAAGAGACGAATTAAGTGTGGCTCTTCCGGTCAGGCGTAAATTCCGGAGCCAGTCAACGAAAAGCAGAATTTGTACAAATGTGCGATCGTCTCGATTATTGATGTCGTATCGCCCCCATGTATCAAACGCGACACCGTAGAAGATCTCTAGAATACGACGCGTGAGGGTGGGAGCTTCAAGGGCGACGACAGATCTCCCTCCGGCCCTCCCATAGCCTGCAAAGAGCCGATCGCGCAGCCGCATGTTCTCGGCCTCATTCGCTTCCTCCTTGTCTTCGTGCGCGAACCACGAAGCCGCGGTGCGTCGCCGTACGTCTTCCACAGACAGTCTCATCTGCATGACGCATTGGCACATCCAAAGCGCCGCACCGGCAAGGTCGAAATCGGCGCCGAAATGCTGGCGAGGGTCGCGGAGCTCACGCCTTATCTGCTCGGTTACGCTGTCGGCATAAAGATCGCACTCCTCCGCTTCGCTCCAGCGTTTCAGGGCGCCGCGTCCTTCACGTGCAGCCGTGTTCGGTGTGTTGATGAAGGACGGAAGGACAGTGCGGAGCTCGTCGAAATTCGTGCAGCCGAGAAGCAGTCCGTTCTCGCGAACAAGGGGAATGTCGGGTGCCGGAGCTTCGTCGCCGGCGCCTCTGGAAATCTTGCCGCAAACAGGAGCCAAGATTGTATCGACGTCGTCGTTCAGCCAAGCTGCGCGCTGCCGGCGCGGTATGTATTTCCGGATGGCGCGTAACGCCCTTTCGGTCATCAGCGCCAAGACTTGGAGAGCCTCCTGGCTTTCCTCGCGCGAGCGTTGGTGAGCAGTATTGCCAGCCCGCCGATGCGGTGCAGGCTCGCGGGCTGGCCAGAGACCTGGGCCGTGTGCGTAGCCCCGTTGAAGGTAACGGTTTTCAGCCGCCCGCGTCGAAAACGGTGATGCCCCTCGAAGATTTGCCTCGCTCAGACGCTGGAAATACAGCGTGCGATAATGGGGCGCGATTTCCGCGAGCAACTGGCGTTGCAACTGATCGAGCTCATCTGCGACAGGATGACTCGGGTTGAAATAGATCGTGCATTCCAGGGAGGTGCTTTCGGGATCCTGCGGCTCCCCTATGAGGTCATATGGCGAGCCCGCATCTTCATCCTCGTGCGGGATATGCTGACGAAGCTCTTTCAAGGCGCGTAACGACATCGCTCATCCAATGTGGTGAAAAAGGAATCGGGAAACAGGAGGTCAAAGACGGCGCAGGCGCTCTCGCGCCGCAAGCAGCTCCGCAGCGGACAGATCGAGATCGCTCCCGATCGTCATTTCCTCCGACGAGGTCGAAGGAGGTGTCATGGCTTTCGACGTCGGCGCCGGGTGGTCCCGTTCCGCCTGGGCCGGTCGCAGTGGCGGAGCCCGTAAAGGGACGGACGTCAGTTGTGACGCATGGGCCGGCAGCACGTCGACGGTCACGGCGGCCTGGCGGCGGGTGGCTCGCGAAAGGCTGGCACGTAGCTGATCGGCGGAAAAGGGTGCTCCGTCCGGGCGCTTCGCCCCAGCCTGGGCAAGCAGCTTCGCGATGCTCGGGACCCGCAGGCCGGCCGCCCGGGCTTGCAAGAAAAGCGGAAGGTGGCGTTCGACGACGACATCAAAGGCGACAGGCTCTCCGGCGACAGTCAGGTCGGCGGCAATCTGTTCGAGCCCGGAGCGAAGGAAGGTGGGATCCATGATCCCAAGCTAGCCTCAGCCGTCTTCAGCAAGGCTGAAGCGAAACGGAACAATTCGAAGCAATCCAAAACGCTTCAATTTGCTTCGAAATGATTCAAAAACTCTGCACACCTGTGCACCCAAGATGCGGCGCTAAGGATCTTGCAACTCCAGATGAAAGCATATTGAAAACGGCTCTCTCTCGCCTTCGATTTCGAACGTGGCGCGAAAATAGCAAATGGCGTGCACTGAAATTGGATTTCTCCATCTGTCATCTTAGCCGTCCTAATCTCAAAAGTATTAATGGTTAATTTATCTGATTTACCGTGCAATAGTCAGTATGTGGATTTAAAAGAACGGGTTTTAATGCTAAAATCTTCGTGGGCTAATTCGTCTATTAATGTATATTGTTACTGTATTTCAAGTTCTATTACTGATTCAGAAAATATTCGCAACAGGTACGGCGATTTAATTTCAAACTAAATGCTCGACATCATTCCACGTTGTATACATATGCTGCCTCAAAGCTTCAGCAAGAGCGCAGCCATTTCGTTTCACTAGCAGTGCAAGAATATCTTCGTGTTCAAGAACAGCCTGATCCCACCAGGCTATTTCTTGCTTTCCGAGAAAACGAATGCGACGGACTCGCAGGGTTAGCTTGCTATGAAGATTGATGAGGAATGGGTTACGGCTGGCTAGGACGATACGCTCGTGGATCTTTTGGTTGAGCTCGAAATATTTTAGCCGCTCATCGGCCTTGTGGGCATGGACCATCTTGGCGTGGAGCTGCTTGATCTGCTGGAGTTCCCGGGCCGAGATGCTCTCGCAAGCGAGCAGCGCGCAGGCGCCCTCAATAGCCCCGATAGCGTAGAGCGTACCCTTGACGTCGTCAGCGCTGGGCTGAATCACCACCGCGCCGCGCCCCTGCTGGAGCTCCACCAGATTCTCTGAGGCGAGCACCTTCAACGCCTCGCGCAAGGGCGTACGCGAAATACCAAGCTCTTCGCAGAGCGGCATTTCGGGGATCACCACCCCGGGGCCGAGCCTGCCGATCAGGATCATGTCGCGCAGCCGGGTGGCGACCTCCTCATGGAGTGTGGGCCGGCTGATCCGTTGCGCCTGCTGGGCGTGCAGCATTGGCTCGGCGGAGCGGGTTTGCGAGGTCGACCGCTTGGGTGACGCTGGCTTTCTTCCTTCGCGAGACATTGGTCCTCATGCGGCTTCACACGGCATCTATCAGCAAACGCAGCTTGGCGAAATACGCTCCGCCAGGGAGCGGCGAGGTTCCGCCAACGAACACGCTTGACTAATGATAATTCGTAATGCGTAATTATGACAACAAGCGACCGACACCTTTCGCTGCCTAGCCGTTCGAGGAGAAGCCCGACGTGGCCTCACAGCAAACCGCCTGCTCGCCGGATGCTCCGGGCTTCGGGCCGCTCTCAGGTCTAAAGGTCCTCGACCTCTCACAGATCATGGCCGGGCCGTTCTGCACGATGACCCTGGCCGATCTCGGTGCTGACGTGATCAAGGTCGAGAAGCCGAATGGCGGCGACAACTCGCGGCAGATGGGCCCTTACGTCCAGGGTGAGTCGACTTGCTTTGCCCAGATCAACCGCAATAAGCGCGGCATTGTCGTTGACCTGAAAAATCCCCAGGGTCGGGCTATCATCCATGAGCTGGCGAAATGGGCCGACGTCGTCATCGAGAACTATCGCGTCGGCGTCACCGCCAAGCTTGGTGTCGACTATGCGACGCTCGGCAAGATCAATCCGCGCCTCGTCTATTGCTCGATCTCCGGCTACGGCCAGACCGGGCCCTATGCCAGCAAGGGCGGATTCGATCTCGTCGCCCAGGGCATGACCGGCATCATGACCATGACGGGCGAGCCCGGAGGCCGGCCGTTGAAATCCGGCATCGCGGTCTACGACGTCGGCGCGGGGTTAACGGCGACCTATTCGATCCTCGCCGCCCATATCCATGCGTTGAAGACGGGCGAGGGCCAGTTTATCGACATTTCCCTGGTGGAGTGCGGCCTGCCATGGTTCGCATGGGAGGCTGCCTCCTATTTTGCCGAAGGCGTGGTTCCGTCCGCGACCGGTAGCCGGCATCGCTACGATGCGCCGTATCAGGCCTTCCGCACTCAGGACGGCTACATTGTGCTCGGCGCTGCCAATCAACGGACATGGGAAGCGCTCTGCACCAAGGTCCTGGAGCGGATCGACCTGATGGAGGACCCGCGCTTCCTCAGCAATTTCGATCGCATCCAGAACGTCGACGTGCTGGAGGCGACGCTGGAGACGGTCTTCGCCAGCGACACCACCGATTATTGGGTCGATCGCTGCGCGCAGGCGCAGGTTCCTTGCGGCCCGGTCAATGATTTCCGCCAGGCGATGCAGGACCCGCATATCCTCGCCCGCGGCATGGTCCAGGAGGTCGAGCATCCGAGACTCGGCCGCATGAACGTCGTCGGCGTGCCCGCGAAATTCTCGGCGACGCCCGGCCAGGTTCGCAGCGCGGCGCCGGTTCTCGGGCAGCACACCGAACAGGTCCTCGGCCAGATCGGCATGCCGCCCGAGCAGATCGCCGAACTCCGCCGCGCCGGGGCCATCAACTGACGGCCGGCCATAGAGCTTCACCCGGTCGCCATGTCGGGCGGTCGGCACCATTCGAGGGGATCGTGCTTCCGTGCTGACCAATGCTGAACTTCTGGCCCGCCGCGAGAACGCGGTCCCCGTCGGCCTCTCCTATGCGACGCCGCTGTTCTGCGAGCGCGCCGAGAACGCCGAGTTCTGGGATGTCGAGGGCCGCCGCTATATCGACTTCGCCGCCGGCATCGCGGTGAACAACACCGGTCACTGCAATCCGCGCGTCGTCGCGGCCGTGCGCGAGCAGCTCGATCGCTTCACCCATACCTCCTTCCAGGTCGTGATGTATGAGGGCTATGTCGCGCTCGCCGAGCGGCTGAATGCGCTGGCCCCGATCGCGGGCGAGGCCAAGACCGTCTTCTCCACGACCGGCGCCGAGGCGGTCGAGAACGCCGTCAAGATCGCCCGGGCCCATACCGGCCGCAGCGGCCTGATCGCCTTCACCGGCGCCTTCCACGGCCGCACGGCCCTGGCCTCCGGCCTCACCGGCAAGGTCCGCCCCTATAAGAAGGGTCTCGGCCCAGTCATGCCGAACATCTGGCATGCGCCGTTCCCGACGCTGGCCAACGGGCTGACCGTCGAGGATACGCTCCGGCATCTCGACTTCATCTTCCGGGCCGATATCGACCCCTCCGACGTGGCGGCGATCCTGATCGAGCCGGTCCAGGGCGAGGGCGGCTTCCATGTCGCGCCCCAGGCCCTGCTCGCCGAATTGCGCAGCCTCTGCGACCGTCACGGCATCCTGCTCATCGCCGACGAGGTGCAGACCGGCTTCGCCCGCACGGGCCGCCTCTTCGCCAGCGAACATGCCGGCCTGCAGCCGGATCTGATCTCCGTCGCCAAGGGCATGGCCGGCGGCTTCCCGCTCTCGGGCGTCGTCGGCCGGCGCGAGGTGATGGATTCGGTCCCGACGGGCGGGCTCGGCGGCACCTATGCCGGCAACCCGCTCTCGATCGCAGCCGCCCTCGCCGTGCTCGATGTGATCGAGCAGGACAAGCTCGCGGCGCGTGCGTCCGCGATCGGCATGCGCATGACCAGCGCGATCGAGGGCTTCGCCTCGCGCAACGGCCTGCGCCGGACCTGCCGCGTCCGCGGATTGGGCGCGATGGTCGCCTTTGATGTCGTCAAGGATGTCGAGGGGCGCGAGCCCGATGCCGAGGGCGCCAGGCTCGTTCTGCAGAACGCCTATCGCAGCGGGCTGATCGCGCTCTCCTGTGGAACCGAGGCGAACACGATCCGCCTGCTGCCGCCGCTGACCGCATCCGATGCCGTGATCGACGAGGGCATGGCCCTGCTCGGCGAGGCGCTGTTGCTGGAGGCCGCGGTCGCCTGACCGCGCCATCCGTCCAGAGATTTTGAGGGGAGAGATCCGATGATCGAGAAACTCGCGATGATGAAGTCCGTCGGCAACATCGTCGACAGCTGCCTGGCGCTGAAGGCCGGCGAGCAGTTCCTGGTGCTGGCGGATACCGACAACGTGCCGGTCGCCCAACTCTTCGCGCTGGCCGGCGAGGAGCGCGGCGCCGAGACGATCCTGCTGCTCTACAAGCCCCGCACCCGCCATGGCGAGGAACTGCCGAAGGTGATCGCCGAGGCGATGAAGGCGGCCGACGCCATCGTGGCGCCGACCACCTTCTCGGTGAACCACAACAGCGCCCGCAAGGCGGCGAGCGACGCCGGCGCCCGGCTGATCTTCTTCCCCGGCTGCAAGGAGGCGATGTTCACCGACGGCAGCCTCGACATCGACTTCGTCGAGCAGGCCAAGGTCATCATGAAGCTCTCGGACGCCTTCGACAAAGGCAGCCGCGTGCGCATCACCAGCAATGACGGCGCCACCGATTTCAGCTTCGACATCCGCGGCCGCAAGAGCGTGCCGCAGACCGGCATCTGCCATCTGCCCGGCACGATCTCGCCGCCGCCCTGCATCGAGACCGCCGTCTCGCCGATCGAGGGCTCGACCGAGGGCGTCGTCGTCATCGACGGCGCGGTCGTGCCGGGCGGCGAGGTGCTGGCGCCGTTCAAGATGCGGCTGGAGGCCGGCCGCATCGTCGAGATCGACACCTCGTCGCCGGACGGCGCCAGGCTCGACCAGCTGCTCAAGGACTATGGCGACGACAACATGTACTGCCACGTCGAACTCGGCATCGGCCTCAATCCGAAGGCCAAGATCGGCCGCGGCATCGAGCTCGAGGACGAGGGCGAGTTCGGTACGATCCATCTCGGCATCGGCAACGGCATCACCTTCGGCAGCTCGATCCGCGCGGTCGGCCATGTCGATCTCGTGGTGCGCCACCCGATCGTCCAGATCGACGACGTCGTCGTGCTGAAGGACCGCGTGGTCCTGATCTGATACGGGCCGCCGGGAGGGGCGAGCGTCGCTCCTCCCGGCGTCCGGACCGCCTTTGATCCCATTGCTGGGGGAGCCCATGAATACCTTGCTGAAACTGCCGAATGCCCGGAAGGTCGTCCGTCTCCTCGGCGCGGCCGGCCCGGACAGCCAGGTTCTGGTGCTCCACGACCTCTACACCGAGCGCAATGTCGAGCCGCTGGCGATCGCGCTCGACGAGGTCGGGGCGGCTGCCCACATCATGCGCATCGAGGGCAGCGCCCGCCATGGCCGGCAGCTCAGCGAGATCACCGCCCGCGCGATGAAGCAGGCCGATCTCGTGATCGGCCTCACCCGCGCCAACATCGCCCATACCGCCGCCCGGCAGGAGGCGACCCGCGCCGGGACCGGCGTGATCGTGCTGCCGGAATCGCATCAGGACGACTTCTTCCTCGCCGCCGGCTGGGAGGCCGATTTCGCGGCGCTGCGTCCCGAGATCGACGGTCTCGCCGAGGCCTTCACCAAGGCCCGCACCGCCCGCGTGACGAGCGCACACGGCACCGACATCACGCTCTCGATCGAGGGGCGGCGCGGCCGCTCGCTCAACGGCTTCGCCAACACGGTCGACATCTCCGCCGGCTACTGCCTCGAATCGAGCATCGCGCCGGTCGAGGGCACGGCGGAAGGCGTCATCGTCGTCAATGCCAGCATCCCCGGCCTCGGGCTGATCCGCGACGAGCCGGTGCGCATCATCTACGAGAAGGGCATGGCGGTCGCGATCGAGGGCGGGGCGGACGCCGACCGCTTCCGCGAGCTGCTGGAAAGCTTCTCCGACCCGAACGTCTATAATCTCGGCGAACTCGGCGTCGGCATGAATCCGAAATGCACGCTGGACGGCACCATGCTGTCGGATGAGAGCGTCTATGGCTCGATCCAGCTCGCGCTCGGCACGAGCGCCTATATCGGCGGCACGGTCAAGGCCGCGGCGCATTACGACACCATCCTGACCGACGCCACGCTGGAGCTCGACGGCCGGGCCGTGCTGCGCGGCACCGATCTCCTGCTGGAGGCCGCGCGATGAGCATCGATCTCTCCCGCGACGAACACGGCGTGGCCACCGTCCTGATGAACCGGCCGGCCAAGCGCAACGCCTTCACCATGGAGATGTACCGCTCCTTCGGCGAGATCTTCGTCGCGCTGGAGGCCGATGACGGCGTGCGCTGCGTCGTGGTTCGGGGCGCCGGCGGGCATTTCTGCGCCGGCAGCGACATCGGCGGCTTCGGCGACGATCGCGATGGCCGCCAGCAGGCCAGGGACTATGCCGAGTTCACGCTGGCGATGACCGACCGGCTGAAGGATCTGCGCCACCCGACCATCGCCTGCATCGAGGGCATCTGCGTCGGCGGCGGGCTCGAGATCGCGGCGATGTGCGATATCCGCATCGCCGGGCGCTCGGCGCGGTTCGGCGTGCCGATCAACCGCATCGGCATCACGCTGGACTACCGCGAGCTCGCCGATATCGCGGCCGTCATCGGCCACGCCACCGCGCTGGAGATCCTGCTCGAAGGCCGCATCTTCGGCGCCGAGGAGGCCCATGCCAAGCGGCTGGTCTCGCGCCTGGTCGAGGATGACGCCGTCGCCGAGGAGGCCTTCGCCGCCGCGGCGCGGATCGCAGCCTCCGCCCCGCTGGTCAACCGCTGGCACAAGAAATTCGTGCAGCGACTGCGGCAGGCGGAGCCGCTCGGTGAAGCCGAGATGGACGAAGCCTATGCCTGTTTCGACACCGAGGATTACCGGCTCGGCCGCGACGCTTTTGCGCGCAAAGAGAAGCCGGTCTTCCTCGGTCGATGAGAGGGCGCCTGCACCACGACTGTCACCACCGCCTAAAGCCTGCCTGACTGCCAAAACCTAAAAACAGGGGAATGACGATGACACAGCCTTACGATCTTTCACGACGCGGCTTCATGCTTTCGGGCACGGCCGCAGCCACGCTGGGCGCGCTGAACGCCCCGGCCTTCGCCCAGGACAAGGTCTTCCGCCTCGGCGCGCTCAACTCGATCACCGGCATCGGCGGCCCCTATGGCCCCTATATGCTCGAGGCGATCAAGATCGCGGTGAAGGAAGTCAACGAAGCCGGCGGCGCGGCCGGCCGACAGTTCCAGCTCTTCGCCGAGGACGACCAGACCAAGCCGGAAGCGGCGGTCCTCGCCGCCAAGAAGCTGATCGAGATCAACAAGGTCGAGGCCGTGGTCGGGATCTGGCCGTCCTCGGTTGGCCTCGCGACCATGCCGATCACCAACGACGCCAATGTGATCACCATGAACACCTGCGGCGCGCCGGAGATGCTGACCGAGAACAAGAAGGGCCTCGCCTGGATGTTCCAGGCCTCCAACGCGGTCTTCGGCACGGCCTTCGCGGAAGTCGCCCGTCAGCGCGGCTTCAAGCGCCCGGCCGTGCTCGCCTTCAACAACTCGACCTTCGTCGGCCAGGCCAACTACTTCAAGAGCGCCTGGGAGAGCGGCGGCGGCAAGGTCGAAGGCTTCGTCATCTACGAGCCGAACCAGAGCAGCTACCGAACCGAGCTGGCCCGCGTGCTGGCGACCAAGCCCGACGTGATCTCACTCAGCGCCTATCGCCCCGACGCGACGATCATCCTGAAGGAATGGTACCAGACCGGGCAGGACTGCAAGTTCATCATGCCGGGCTGGACCGCCAATGAGGATCTCGTCAAGGCGCTCGGCAAGGAGGCGACCGAAGGCCTGATCTCGATCTCCAACATCGCGGCGGAGAACCACCCGGCGTTCAAGCGCTTCGCGGCCGAGTTCAACAAGGTCACCAAGCGCCAGCCGGATATCTTTGCCGCTCAGAGCTACGACATGGTTATCACGCTCGCGCTGGCGATCGAGGCGGCCGGCCCGCAGGGCGACACCGCCGCGGTGAACGGCAAGATCCGCAGCGTCACCAGCGGCGGCGGCACCAAGGTCAACGGCTTCGTTGAGGGGCGCGACCTGCTGCGCAAGGGCGAGAAGGTCGATTATGAGGGCGCGTCCTCGCGCCTCGACTTCGGCAAGCATGGCGAGACCGTGCCCGATTTCGGCGTCTCCGACATCAAGGACGGCAAGCTCGTCCTGAAGGAGACGATCCCCGGCCGACTGCCGGCATAAGAAGGCTGCCCCGATGGACTGGATCTCGATCGCCAATGCCGTGATCAACGGCGTCGTGATCGGAATGCTGCTCGCGCTGCCGGCACTTGCGATCACGCTCGTGTTCGGCATCGCCCGCTTTCCGAACGCCGCCACCGGCGACTACATGACCCTCGGCGCCTACACCACGATGGCCTCCCAGCTCGTTCTGGGAGGCTCGATCGTGGCGGCGGTGCTGACGGCGATGACGGCCACCGCCGCCGTCTCGCTGCTGATGTATTTCTGGGTCTTCCGGGCACTCTCGGAGCGTTCCCATGTCTCCCGCCTGATCGCGTCCATCGGCGTGGCGTTCGCAGTCCGCAGCACGATCACGTTCTTTGCCGGCCAGGACCAGCACAATGTCGATGTTCCGCTCGTCAGGGCCTGGAATTTCGGCGGCGTGCGCATCCTGCCGACGGATCTCTACATCGTCGGCGCGGCGCTGGCCGCGCTCGTGATCGTCTTCTGCATCATGTATCTCACACCCACCGGCCGGCGCATGCGCGCGATCGCCGACAGCCCGGAGCTCGCCGCGGCCAGCGGCATCCGCGCGCGCCGCGTCATGATCTTCCTCTGGGCCCTGGCGGGCGCCTTCTGCGGCCTGGGGGGCGCGCTGCTCGGCATCAAGGCGGTGGTCCTGCCGGAGCTCGGCTGGGAGCTGCTGATGCCGATGTTCGCCGGCGTCATCCTCGGCGGCATCGGCAGCCCGGTAGGCGCCGTGCTGGGCATCGTGACCTTCAGCATCGCCCAGGAGGTCGCCAGCGTCTTCGTCGGCCCGGCATACAAGATCGTCCTGGCCTTTGCCGTTCTTCTCGCCGTGCTGCTGCTGCGCCCGCAGGGCATGCTCGGCCGTCCGATCGCTGCGAGGTGATGTCATGGAAGGTTACTTCATCGCCATCGCCATCAGCGTACTGATCTATCTACTGATGGCGAGCGGCTTGGCGCTGCAATACGGCTTCACCGGGCTGGTCAATTTCGGCCATGTCGGCTTTTTTGCGATCGGCTCCTACACCTCGGCCCTGCTCGCGATGAAGGGCGTGCCGATCCCGGTCTCCCTCGCCGCGGCGACGCTGCTGGCGGCGCTGGCCGCCTATCCGATCGGCATCATCGCCCTGCGGCTCGGCGGCGACTATCTCGCCATCGTGACACTCGGCTTCTCCGAGGCCGTGCGGATGACGCTGCAGACCGAGGAATGGCTGACGCGCGGCATGCACGGCCTGCCCGGCATTCCGCGACTCTTCGCCGACTGGGTCGAGCCGCGGAACATCGATCTCGCCATCCTGCTGCTGCTGGTCGCAGTCTGCGCGCTGGTGTTCTTCGCGATCCACCACGTCATCAGGAGCCCCTTCGGCCGGGTCATCGAGGCGATCCGCGACAACGAGGTCGCCGTCCGGGCGCTCGGCAAGAACCCGGCGCAGTTCAAGACGCGCTCGCTGATGATCGGCGCCGGCATCGCCGGGCTCGCCGGCGGCCTGCAGGCGCATTACCTGACCTTCATCAGCCCCGAGCAATATGTCCCGCTGATCACCTTCTACATCTGGATCGCGATCGTGCTCGGCGGCGTCGGCTCGCTGCGCGGCGTCATCTTCGGCACGATCCTGCTGGTCGGCTTCCTCGAAGGCTCGCGCTTCCTGCGCGACATCTTCACCGGCATCTCGGAGGTCCAGCTCGCCAGCGTCCGCATCTGGATCATCGGCATGGCCCTGATCTGCGTGGTGCTCTATCGGCCGCAGGGCCTGTTCGGCAAATCCGTCGAGAGGAAGCAGTGATGGCGCTTCTTTTGGTCACGGACATCACGGCAAGGTTCGGCGGCTTCAGGGCTCTGGACTCCGTCTCCCTCGAAGTCGGCGACGGCGAGCTCGTCGGGCTGATCGGCACCAACGGCGCCGGCAAGAGCACTCTGTTCTCGGTCGCCACCGGCTATATTCCGGCGGGCTCGGGCAGCGTCGTCTTCCGCGGCGAGGACATCACCCAGCTCGCCGTGCACCAGCGTGTGCGGCGCGGCCTCGCCCGGACCTTCCAGGTCCCGCGCGAATTCAGCGGGATGACCGTCTTCGACAACCTGATGGTCGCGGCGCGTGATCAGAAGGGCGAGAAGCTGACGAACCTGCTCTTGGCCCGCGGCGCGATCCGCCAGGAGGAGGAGCGCCTGGCCGCGCGGGTTCGCGAGGTCATGGCCTTCCTCAACCTCGCCCGCGTCGAGGACGAACTCGCCGGCCAGCTCTCCGGCGGCCAGAAGAAGCTGCTGGAGATCGGCCGGCTGCTGATGCTGGAGCCGAGCTGCATCATGCTGGACGAGCCCTTCGCCGGCGTGAACCCGGTCCTGATCGAACAGATCTGCGAGCGTATCCTCGAACTCAACCGGCGCGGCATCGCCGTGCTGATCATCGAGCACAACCTGACCGAACTCGCGCAGCTGGTGCCGCGCCTCTATGCGATGGACCGGGGCAGGGTGATCGCCAGCGGCACGCCCGATGCGGTCCTCGCCGATCCGGGCGTTCGCGAAGCCTATATGGGAGGGGTGATATGAGCCTGCTCAGGATCGCCGGCCTCTCCGGCGGCTATGGCGATGTCGACATCGTCAGCGGCATCGACATGAGCGTGTCGGAGCGCGAGATCGTCACCATCGCCGGCACCAACGGCGCCGGCAAATCGACCCTCATCAAGGCGGCGATGGGCCTGCTCCCGCGCATCTCCGGCGAGATGAGCTTCAACGGCATCGACCTGTTGAAGCTCGCCGTGCCGGATCGCATCCGCGTCGGCATCTCCTATGTGCCGCAGGTCCGCAACGTCTTCGGCACGCTGACGGTGCTGGAGAACCTACAGGTCGTCGAGCATGTCACCGGCAAGCCCCAGCGCATCCGCGACATGTTCGATCTCTTCCCGGCCCTGGCGGGGCGCCGCGGCACCTATGCCGAGAACCTCTCGGGCGGCGAACGCCAGCAGCTCGCCTTCGCCCGCGCGCTGATGTCGGCGCCGCGCCTGATCCTGCTCGACGAGCCGTCGGCGGCGCTGTCGCCGGCGCTGACCGACCAGGTCTTCGACGAGGTGCGCAAGCTGCCGCAGGCGGGCGTCGCCGTGCTGATGGTCGAGCAGCGTGCGCGTCAGGCGCTCGCCTTCAGCGACCGCGGCTACATCCTCGATGCCGGGCGCATCGTCCTGACCGACACGGGTCAGAACCTGCTCGCCAATGAGGAGATGGGCGACGTCTATATCGGGCGAGGCCACGGCGCCCCCTCCCACCATGCCGGCCCGGCGTGAAAGCCCCGACGGGCGAGGAGGGCGGTCGATGCCGATCATGACTCTGGGCGCCCGTCGACCATCCCTGCCACCCCCTGGCAGCTATTGGTTCGCCTCCGATGCCGCGATCATCGGAGACGTCGTCCTCGGGCGCGACACCAGCGTTTGGTTCGGCGCCGTCCTGCGCGGCGACAACGATCGTATCACCATCGGTGCCGGCTCGAATATCCAGGATGGCGCCGTGCTCCATGTCGACGCCGGCCACCCCTTGACGGTCGGCGCCTCCTGCACGGTCGGGCATCGCGCGGTGCTGCATGGCTGCACGCTCGCCGACCGGGTCCTGGTCGGCATGAGCGCGACCGTCCTGAACGGTGCGGTCATCGGCGAGAACAGCATCGTCGGGGCCGGCGCCCTCGTGACCCAGGGCAAACGCTTCGAGCCCAATTCCTTGATCGTTGGTGCTCCTGCCAAGGCGGTACGCTCCCTCGCAGATTGGGAGATCCAAGATATTGAGGCAACTGCGGCAGAATATGTCGCCAATTATCGGCGTTTTATACAGAATTTGAACGAATTACATGCTTATCATATGTAATTAACTTCGCAGATACCAGATTGACGAGGGGTTTCCTCAGCGCATTCTGTAACAAGTTGGCGCGCTCATCGTACGTTTCGTAAAAACTACGATCACACCATATTCGACGTAAAATTTATCGACCGGTCTGAAGATTTTTTATCGGATACAAAGCATGAGACATTGTCGTGGTAACTTTGAGAAATACATGATGGGCTCAGTTTTAGCGCCACCATTCGGGAGGAGTAGGTTGAGAGCCGTCCGAGTGCTTCTGCGACGCACCCCTAGCGGCGCAGCATGACTTTCTCGCAACGCGACGGCCGCCATGTCGATACCGACGGCCATCTCACGCTGTCCCGTGCCTACTGGCGATCTCGGCCATGATTCCACACCTTTCAGGCGGGCCCGGACCGCTGTCGATCTATGAGGATTTCTGTGCCGAGTTGCATGCTCGAGGGTTCGCAGGCGACATAACGTTGCGCTCGGCGGATCGTACTGTTTTGGCAACGGACAATTCGATCTACCAGCTTACTCCTGACGCAGTGGTATTTCCGCGGGGAACGGATGATCTGATCCGGATTGCGAAGCTGCTTAACGAAAAACGCTTTGCGGATGCCAAGGTCGCGCCGCGTGGCGGAGGAACGGGCACGAACGGACAATCCTTGACGGATGGGCTCGTGGTGGACCTATCGCGCCATATGAATCGGATCATTGAGATCGATCTCAGGCGACGCATAGCGAAGGTGCAGGCAGGCGTGGTCAAAGATCAGCTCAATGCTGCACTCAAGCCCCACGGGCTTTTCTTCGCGCCTGAACTCTCCACCTCAAATCGCGCTACCATCGGTGGCATGATATCGACGGATGCCTGCGGTCAGGGCTCCTGCCTCTATGGCAAGACCCGCCATCACGTGTTGGCGCTCACGACCGTCCTGCTCGATGGAACAACTTGGACGTCGCGTCCCCTGACCGACGAGGAGTTTGCTACGGTGTCGGCGCGCGCCGACCGCGTAGGGTCGGTGCACCTCCTCCTTGACCACATCGAGAGGGCGAACCGGACGCTGATCGCGGAACAGTTCCCCAAACTCAACCGCTCGCTCACAGGTTATGACCTTTCCAATATCCGCGATGCACTCGGCCGCTTCGACCTAAACGCCGTTCTCTGTGGGTCCGAAGGCACGCTCGGCTTCCTGGCCGAAGCCGAATTGAACCTTCTGCCGATCCCGCGCCATGCTGCGCTTGTCAACATCCGTTACGGCGACTTCGACGCAGCGCTCCGCGACGCTCGCTCCCTGGTGGAGGTAGGTGCGGCGTCGATCGAGACGATCGATTCCAAGGTCCTTGAACTCGCGCGGGCCGATCGCGTCTGGGGCGAGGTGAGTAGTTACTTTCCCGAAGATACCGGAGGACGGGCGGCCGGCGTCAATCTCGTCGAGTTCCTAGCCGACGGCCCCGACGAACTGGCCGCACAACTCGATCGGATAACAGGCAAGCTGGATCGAGAGCGCGGCCAGCATGGGCGTCGCGGGTACACAGTGGCCCGCAGTACCGATGTGCCGGCCGGTGCACCCGATCCTGTCGAGAGCATTTGGGGCATGCGCAAGAAGGCTGTTGGCCTGCTTGGCGCGACCCAGGGAAGCGCCCGGCCGGTCGCATTTGTCGAAGACACAGCCGTTCCGCCGGAATGCTTGGCCGATTACATCACGGAGTTCCGGGCGGTTCTTGATGGCCACGGCCTGTCCTATGGCATGTTCGGTCACGTCGATGCCGGCGTGCTCCATGTGCGTCCCGCTCTAGACCTGACGGACATGGCGCAGGTGCCGCTCATCCGGGCCGTTACCGAGGACGTCGTGGCGTTGACGCAGAAATACGGCGGCGTCCTATGGGGCGAGCATGGCAAGGGCGTGCGATCCGAGTTCAGCCCGGCCTTCTTCGGCCCGCTTTATCCTTGTCTGCAGGCTATCAAGGCAGCCTTCGACCCTCGGCACCAATTGAACCCCGGCAAGATTGCCGCCCCGGCTGATGGCGCCCTTCTTCGGATCGACGAGGTGCCGATCAAGGGGGAGCGCGACCGTGCCATTGCGCCAAGGATCCGCGAGGCCTTCGACAACGCTCTCCACTGCAACGGAAATGGCGCCTGTTTCAACTGGGATCCGGACGACGTCATGTGCCCCTCCTGGAGAGGCACGCGCGAACGGCAGCATTCGCCAAAGGGCCGTGCTCAGCTAATGCGTGAATGGTTGTACCGGCTCAGCCTGTCCGGCGTCGATCCCGTCGCAGCGGCTCACCGTCAGCGCGCTTCATCAGGTTGGTCCAGCCTGCCCAAGCGTGTGCTGAATACAGTTCTCCGACCGTGGGCCTCTGACGATTTCTCTCATCAGGTCAAGGAGGCGATGGACGGCTGTCTCGCCTGCAAGGCCTGTGTTGGGCAATGTCCTATCAAGGTCAATGTGCCGGCGCTCCGATCGAAATTCCTGGAGCTCTATTATGGCCGCTACCTGCGGCCGCTGCGTCATCATGCGCTTGCCTCATTCGAGACGCTGGCCCCAATCCTCGCTAGGCTTCCCCGCCTCGTCAACATGGTGATGTCGCTTGGCATATCCGGTACCGTCGGGCTGGTGCGCACGCCGAAACTGTCGGGTCTGAATTTGGGACAGGAGGTCGTGCGGCGCGGTGTGGCACAGGCGACGCCGAAGGCTCTGTCGGCGCTGACAGGCGCCGAGCGCCAGCGGAGCGTTGTCGTCGTCCCCGATGCATTCACGAGCTATTATGAGACGCCGGTTCTCCTTGACCTTCTCGATCTGCTAATCGCTACCGGCTATAGACCTTGGCTCGCGCCCTACCGACCCAACGGAAAGCCGTTGCAGGTTCACGGCTTCCTAGGTCGGTTTGAGCGGCTCGCGGCGGCGAACGCTGCCGAACTTCGCGAACTAGCGGCCACGGGTGTCGAATTGATCGGTCTCGATCCTTCGATGACGCTGACATATCGCTCCGAATATGTTGAGGCGCTTGCAGACCATGAGGTGCCACGTGTCCAGCTCGTTCAAGAATGGCTGGCAGATCGCCTGGAGAACATGCCCCGGGTGCTGGATAGCGAGACATACTGGCTGCTTCCGCACTGTACGGAGCGGACAACCGCAAATTCCGCTGCCGCCGCGTGGGCTACGGTATTCAAAGGATTCGGCTTAAACCTGTCGATCCTCCCCTCCGGCTGTTGCGGCATGGCTGGCACCTACGGTCATGAGGCTGAGCATCGCGTGATGTCAGAACACATCTACCGCTTAAGTTGGGCAAAGCACATCGCAACCAAAGGTAGTTCGGGCCGCCTTCTTGCGGACGGCTATTCCTGTCGTTCCCAGGCAAAAATCATCGACGAAATCCAGATTCCACACCCAGTCTCTGCCCTTTTTTATTCAATTAAATCACGAAGAATTTAATCTAATATTCTAGCATAAATTATTTTTGTTATACTAATCGCGTATTTATATTTTTTGCAACTAAATAAATAATATATTTATATTCAATTATATGAATTTTCTGGTATAATGAAATTCTACCAACTTTTAAACAATTCCAATTATTTTATTAATGATTTGCCTCATCAACAGAGGGGCCTGATTTCGAAATCAGGGGCTATTTGCTGTGCCACAGGAGGGAGAAAATTTTCGCCTTCGCTCACTGTGCGGGTCGGCTATGCCGTCGGTCCTGAAGGCCTTATCAAGGCGATCGGAAAGCTGCAGTCGCAAAGTTCGAGCAACCCTCCTCGGTCTCGCAGGCCGCAACCCTGGCGGCGTTGACTGGTTCGCAGGATTTCGTCGGAACAGCGGGCCCCAATCGCTCTTCCGCGACGCGTTGGTTGCGTTTCATCCGGGAAGGAACACCTTCGCCATCAATCGAAAGATGCTGTCAGGGGCCATCACGCAGGGCGAGGCTTTCGCGGCGATGCGCTTCGCTGGACGCATCTGATCGTCTAGAGCCCGGTCGAGCCCTCGTGCTCGCTGCGGTGCTGGCCGGTAAAGTCTCGGCGGTACGAGCAACTGGTATCATCGGTGGCGGTGGAAATGTCGTGACGGGACCGCAGTGTGAACTTTCACAGCACCTGCAATCTAGGAGGTGAGTAGATCTCTTTGCTTGGCAACAGGTCCATTTGCGTCCGGGCCAAGATTTGATCCCCTGCGGCTGCCGGCGGAAGTGTTGTGGCGCAGGGATCGCGGCGATGCTCCGAACATCGACTTGAAGTCTCGCGAAAGATGGGCGCTGTCGGCGAAGCCAGCTCCCATGGCGATGTCGGTGAGCGAGCGCTTGCTGTTCAGGATCAGCCATCTCGCATAATCGAGCCGGAGCTTGCGCTGGAAGGCGGCTGGGCTCAGGCCCAATGAGGCGCCGAACAGCCGTTCGAGTTGCCGCGGACTGACACCGACATAGCGCGCGACGGCAGTGATCGGCGGGGGATTGTCGAGTCGCTGTTCGATGAACTGCGCCGCCTGCTGCACCCGGACATCGAGGTTGGGCGCCAGCTCGGCATAGAAATGCGCCTGCGGCATCTCGGCCGGCCGCATGTCCTGCAGCATCATGTGCCGTATTGCCTGCTGGGCCTTGTCGCGGCCGCAATGGCGCGCGACGAGATAAAGGCCGAGATCGATCGCGGCGGTCGAGCCGGCGCAGGTAATCAGGTCGCCCTCGTCGATGAAGAGCCGCTCGACGCCTGCCGACGATTTTGGGAAGCGCTCCTTGAAGGCATCCAGCACGTTCCAGTGTACGCAGACCCGGCGCGGGCCGACCAGTCCCGCCCGGGCGATGGCGAACGTGCCTGTGCAGATGCCGAGCAGGCGCACGTTGGAGGCTGCGGCGCGGCGCAGATAGCCAAGCAGGCTCTCGGGGAGAGCGTCGTTGAGATAGTCGTTGCCGCCGCAGACGGCGATGTAGTCGAAGCCGGCCGGGTCGAGCAGGCCTGCGTTCGGCGTGACCGAGACGCCGCAGCTCGAGCGTCGTGGCTCGCCGTCGAGGCTCATCACCGTCCAGCTCGCATGGAGCTGGCGGCTGCGCCCGCCATGATCCGCCGCCAACCGCAGCACATCGATCAGGCCGGAGAAGGCGGCGAGCGTGAACTGGTCGAGCAACAGGAAGCCGATCCGCAGCCGTGAGACGGGCGTTGCCGCGGGCTGTGGCCGATCGCTGGCGGATTGATGGAGCTGGGCGCTATTCATGTCGTGATTATTCAAATTTTGGGCCGGCGCATTCTAGTCCCTTTTGTGCACCGCGCGCCAACATGATCGTAGAAGCGCAAAGACGCTCGGCAGAGGAGAACGACGATGACCCGTACCGTCCGGCTGGCCACGGCCATGCTCGCCACCACCTTGCTCACCACCCCGACGCTGGCGCAGCAACCCTCATCGATCACGGTCGCCTGGTATGGAGGCAATTGGGGCGACGCCTTCAAAGCCTGCGTCGCCGAGCCCTTCACCAAGGCGACCGGCATCGCCGTCAATGCCGAGATCGGCACCTCGACTGTCACTTTGGCGAAGCTGCAGCAGCAGAAGGCGACTCCGACTATCGACGTCGCCTGGATGGATGGCGGCATCAGCGAACTCGCCCTCGCCGCCGAGGTGACAGACAATCTTGACCCGGCGGCGATCCCCAATCTCGCCAACACCCTGCCGGAGGCGCTCTATAAGAGTGGCGCGACCACCTATGCGGTCGGCACCGGCTATTATTCGCTCGGGCTCACCTACAACACTCAGAAGGTCAAGACCGTGCCGACCTCCTGGAACGACCTCTGGAAGCCCGAGTTCGAGGACGCCGTCACCATCCCCTCGCCGGCGAATTCCTCCGGCGTGCCCTTCGTGATGTTCCTGTCGAAGATATGGGGCCATCCGGCCGGCGACCTTTCCCCGACCTTCAAGAAGATCAAGGAACTCAAGGCCGCGCTGTTCTTCGATTCCTCAGGCGCCGCCACCAACGCCTATCAGAGCGGCGAAGCGATCATCGGCGCGCATTTCAACGTCGGCGCCTGGGATCTCGCCGACAAGGGCCTGCCGATCGGCTTCGTCGTGCCCAAGGAAGGCGCCTGGGCGACCGATGCGCGCCTGCATCTGGTCAAGGGCACGCCGAAGAAGGAGGCCGCGGCGAAGTTCATCAACCAGGCGCTGACGCCGGAAGCCTCCGGCTGCCTGGCGGAGAAGCTCTATCTCGGCCCGTCCGTGAAGAACGTCGCGGTCAAGCCCGAGACCGCCCGCAAGCTGCCCTGGGGCGAGACCGGTTCGGTCAAGAACCTGCAACTCTTCGACTGGGCCGAGATCAACGGCCTGCGCTCGCGCGTCGTCGATGACTGGAACCGCCAGATCGCCCGCAAGTGAGCGAACGAGCAAAAGCATCACGAGCCGCAGCATGAGCGCCCCCATCCTCGCCATCGAAGGCCTGTCGAAGCATTTCGGCGGACAGGCGGCGCTGACGGCGATCGAGCTCGCCGTCGAGCAGGGCGAGTTCATCGCCCTGCTGGGGCCATCGGGCTGCGGCAAGACCACGCTGCTGCGCTGCATCGCCGGCTTCCTGACGCCGGAGGCCGGCACGGTCCGGCTGGCGGGCCAGGATGTGACGCGTTTGCCGCCCTATCGGCGCCCGCTCAACACGGTGTTCCAGAATTACGCGCTCTTCCCGCATATGAGCGTCGCCGAGAACGTCGCCTATGGGCCGCGGCGGCAGGGCGTCGCGAAAGAAGAAGCGGCGAAGCGCGCCGCCGAGTCGCTGGAGCTCGTCGGCCTCGCCGGCTTTGGCGAACGCCTGCCAGCCCAGCTCTCCGGCGGCCAGCAGCAGCGCGTCGCGCTGGCGCGGGCCATCGTCAACCGGCCGCAATTGCTGCTGCTCGACGAGCCCTTGAGCGCGCTCGACCTGAAGCTGCGCAAGAAGGTCCAGGGCGAGCTCAAGCAGATCCAGCACCGGCTCGGCATCGCCTTCCTGTTCGTGACGCACGACCAGGAGGAAGCGATGACGATGGCCGACCGGATCGTGCTGATGAATCGCGGCTGCATCGAGCAGATCGGCCGTGGCCAGGATATCTATGCCCATCCGGCAACTCGTTTCGCCGCCGATTTCATCGGCGATGCCAACCTGCTCGACGTCGAGCGGCGCGGCGATAGCAGCTTCTCGCTGCTGGACGACGCGATCACGCTTCCTGCTACCAATGCGCCGCAGGGCGAGCTGACCGGCGTGCTGCGGCCCGAGGATATCCTCGTCACGACGAAGCCCGTCGCCGACCGCCTCGCTCTGCCGGCCGTCCTGTCCGATATCGTCCATGTCGGCAGCCATGCCTCGGTTACGCTGACCGTCGGGGACTCGACGCTGACCGCCCGGCTCGCCCCGTCCGCTCTGGCCGGCCTTGGCGCAGGCCAGCCCGTCTTCGCCAATATCCGCCTTGCAGATATCCGCCTCGTGCTGGGGGACGCGTGATGAGTGGAGCGCTGCGTCCGGTCCTGCTGCTCTGCGCCCTGCCGGCGGCCTTCTTCGTCGCCTTCTTCCTGGCGCCGATGGCGGTTGTCCTGATCGCGAGCCTGACGACGCCGGCGGGCCAGCCGACCTTTGCGCATTACGTCCGCATCCTCGCCGACGCCTATCACTGGGACGTGCTCTGGGTGACCTTCCGCATCGGCGCGCTGACCACGCTGGTCAGCGTGCTGATCGGCTATCCGCTCGCCTGTATCTCGTCCGCATCGTCAAGTGGCGGCCCTGGCGCCGGTTCTGCGTGATCCTGTTGGTGGTGCCGCTGTTCACCAGCAACATCGTGCGCTCCTTCGGCTGGATGGTGCTGCTCGGCCGCAATGGCCTGGTCAATGACGGGCTGATCGGGCTCGGCCTGATCGAGCGGCCGATGCGCTTCCTCGGCACCGAGCTCGGCATCCTGATCGGCCTCGTCTATATCCTCCTGCCCTTCATCGTGCTCGCCGTCGGCAATGCGCTCGCCAAGGTCGATCCGGCGCTCGAACATGCCTCCGCCGATCTCGGCGCGACGCCGGCCGGAACCTTCCGCACCATCATCTTCCCACTCAGCCTGCCCGGCCTGATGGCCGGCGCCGTCATGGTCTTCATGCTGGCCGTCAGCGCCTATGTCACGCCGGCGCTGCTCAGCGGCGGGCGGATCACCGTCTTCTCGATGCTGATCTTCCAGCAATACAGCTCGGTCTTCGACTTCAACTATGGCGGTGCGCTCAGCATCACCATGCTGGTGCTGACCTTGGTGCTCGTTGCCATCGCCGGACGCATCGGCGAGCCGAGGAGGGCCTGAGATGGTCTCAGCTCTCGTCCGCATCGTCTCCTTCGCCGCGCTGGCCTTTCTCGCTTTGCCGCTCGTCGTCCTCGTCGGGGCGTCGCTGACGACGACCAGCTTCCTCGCCTTCCCGCCGCAGGGCATCACGCTCGCCTGGTACGGCAAGATGCTCGGCGATCCCTCTTATGTCTCGGCCTTCCTGATCAGCACGCTGCTCGCGGTCGCCGCGACCATCGTCGCGGTGCTGCTGGCGGTGCCAGCGGCGATCGCGATCGCCCGCTACCGCTTCACCGGCCGCGGGCTCCTCTCGGAGACGCTGATGTCGCCGCTGATCCTGCCGCATGTCGTGCTCGGCGCGGCGTTGCTTCAATACGGCAGCACGATCGGTCTGGTGCGCAGCTTCCCGGCGCTGCTGGTCGGGCATGTCGTGATCATCATGCCCTTCGTGCTGCGCGCCGTGCTGCCGCAGCTCAGCGACGAGCAGCGCAGCCTGGAGGAAGCCTCCGCCGATCTCGGCGCCCGGCCGCTGACGACCTTCTTCCTGGTGACGCTGCCGCAGATCCGCAGCGGGCTCGTCAGCGGCGCGATCTTCGCCTTCATCGCCTCCTGGATCAATGTCGAGCTCAGCATCTTCAACACCACGGCCGAGCTGATCACGATCCCGGTCAAGCTGTTCAATTACGTCCAGTACACGATCGACCCGACCATCGCCGCGGTCTCCGGACTGACGATCATCGTCGCCGCCGTCGTGATCGTGCTGCTCGACCTCACCATCGGCCTCGACGTGCTCTCGGAGCGACGCCGCTAACCCTCACTGCCAACTGTCTTTCAAAGGAGCCGCACATGCGCCAGCAGAATGTCTTCGACGTCGTCTACACGCATACCGAGGGTGAGCCCCTCTGCATCATCCATAGCGGGATCCCGTACCCGGCCGGATCGAGCATCCTGGAGAAGCGCCGCTTCCTCGAGGAGAACTATGACTGGCTGCGCTGCGCCCTGATGCGCGAGCCGCGCGGGCACAAGGACATGTTCGGTGTCTTCCTGACGCCGCCGTCGAGCCCGGACTACGATGCCGGCCTGATCTATATCGACGGTACCCAGTACTCGCATATGTGCGGCCACGGCACGATCGCGGTCGGCATGGCGATGGTCGCGCTCGGCCTCGTCCGGCGCGGCGAGAACGGCCGTACCACCATCCGCTTCGAGACCACCGCCGGACTGGTGACGGCCGAGGTCGCCAATGACGGACCGGACGTGCTCTGGACCCGCTTCGAGAACGTGCCGGCCTATGTCGCGGCGCAGGACGTGCCCTTCGACCTGCCGGGCGTCGGCTCGCTCAAAGCCGATATCGTCTGGGGCGGCAATTATTTCGGGATCATCGACCTGCGGGGCACCTCGCTGAGGATCTCGCCGGAGAACGGCTCGGAGCTCTCGCGCCTCGGCATCATCGCCCGCGAGCAGCTCCGTCAGAAGGTTGCGATCCAGCATCCGGCCTCGGCCCACATCAACAACTTCAACTTCGTCACCTTCTGGCACGAGCCGACGATCGAGGGCGCCTTCTACAAGAACGTCCACGTCTTCTCGGCCGGCCAGCTCGACCGCTCGCCCGGCGGTACCGGCACCAGCGCGATGATGGCGATGTACGAGGCGCGCGGCCTGTTGAAGCTGCAGCAGCCGATCCGCTCCGAGGGTCTGCTCGGCTCCGGCACCTTCGAAGGCTGCCTGGTCGGGGAGACCAGCCTGAACGGGACGCGAGCAGTGCGCCCGACGGTGAAGGGCACTGCCGGCCTGCTCGGCTCAGCTCGCTGGACGATCAATCGCGATGATCCGGTTGACGCCGGGTTTCTCGTAGCCTGACTCACGATTGCGCATGGGACACTCCTGCCGTGGCGTCCCATGCGCAGTTTACCTGCCTCGGAATGAGGAAGGGGCTATAACAGCTATCGCTCAATTGATTTGGCAGCCCAGGCCATCGATGCAGATGAGCTTTCACATTGGCTATATTTGATTGAAATTTTTCGCAGAGGCGGGGTAAGATTAGCGCAGACAGCGAGGCACGTGGTCCGCATGCTCCCGGCTCTCCTACCGCGCATCGCTTCGGGTATTATAGCACTATTTCAATGATATAGGTGTTCGCAGCTTTATCCAGAATGGCGCGCCATTTCCGTACAGAACTGCGAACACCGGGCTCCTTGAGGGAGCCTGAGTTTATTGCAGCGATGACCTGCTCCAGATTTGCCTTGTCGAAAGGGACGCTGGTCTTCCTGGCCGGCCAGGTTGGCTGGGACGAAAATGGCATTTGGGCCGAAGGCTTCGAGAAGCAGGCGGAACTCGCGCTAAAGAATATGGAGAAGGCTTTGGCGGCGGCCGGCGCCACGATCGAGGATGTCGTGAAGGTTGTGGTATTTGTCGCAGACGTTCGAAACGGTGACGCAGACTACGTCACGGGCAACAATTTCAACGAGATCTATTCGCGGTTCTTCAAACGTGATTTTCCGGTTCGCATGCGGGTTCAAACCGGCATGCTCGCAAGGGACTGCCTCGTCGAGATCGATGTCATCGCTGTCATCAGCGACGACTGATCGGCTGGCTGACGGCCCCCAATGTCAAGAATGGGAAGCCGAGCCTTCCCTTTCTCCTTTTCAATTCGACAGCGCTCACCATCTTGCTGTTCCGGGAGCCACTCACTAAGGTCGTAAGCGGTGTTCCGACCGCACCTTCTTCGCCGCGGGTTGATCGCTCACTCTGACGATCCTGATTTGGAGGATCGTTTTGTGTCTAGGCTTGACCATAGACTTGAGCCTGAGGGCGAGGTGCGCCGCTTCGAGGTGATCACCGGCGCGATAGGCCGACGGCGTTGGAGCATCGACGAGCGGGCGCGGATTCTCGAAGAGACGCTGGTTCCCGGAGCGGTCGTCTCCGAGGTTGCACGCCGGCATGGCCTGACGCCGCAGCAGTTGTTCACTTGGCGCCGCGAGGCGCGCAAGGCCGCGGAGGCGGTGCCGGCCTTCGTGCCGGCTGTCATCGCTCCCGAACCGGTTCCCGCCGCGGAGCCGCCGGCAGCATCGCCGCACCGAAAGCGGCGCAGTCGACAACATCGGCGCGCGGCGGCGATCGAGATCGACGTCTCTGGGGTCAAGGTGACGATCGAGAATGGGGCCTCGCCGGCCACGATCGCCGCGGTGCTGGGTGCGTTGAAGGCCGGCTCGTGATCGGCCCGACCGGTGCGGTCCGCGTCATGGTGGCGACGAAGCCGGTCGACTTCCGCAAGGGCGCGGAGGGCCTAGCCGCGCTGGTGCGCGAGAGCATGGGCGCCGATCCGTTCTCGGGCGCGGTCTATGTGTTCCGGGCGAGGCGCGCGGACCGGATTAAACTCGTCTACTTCGACGGGACGGGCGTCTGCCTGTTCTCGAAGCGCCTGGAGGACGGCAAGTTCCAGTGGCCTGCCATCGCCGATGGCGTCGTGCGGCTGACCGCGGCGCAGCTTCAGGGGTTGCTTGAAGGCCTCGACTGGCGCCGGGTGCATGAACGGCGCGAGACGCGCATCCCCGTCGCGGCAAGTTGACCGTTCAGCACTGGCAAGCCGCTGTAATCCATGATTGAATCGGCTTTGTGAGCACCTCGCCCGAGCCCTTGACCCGCGACCCTGCCGCCCTCCAGGCGATGCTTGCGGCCGAGCGCGCCGAGAACGAGCGGCTGCGCCAGATCATCAAGGAGCTGCAGCGCCATCGCTTCGGGCGCCGGGCCGAGAGCCTGCCGATCGACCAGCTGTTGTTGGGCCTCGAGGAGGCCGAGCAGATCGAGGCCGAGGGCCTCGCCGGCGAGGAGGCGGCTGATCCCGCCAAGCGCGCTGACCGGGTCAGGAAGCGCCGCGCCAACCGCGGCTCGCTGCCCGCGCACCTGCCGCGCATCGAGAGGATCGTCGATATCCAGGACCAGACCTGCCCCTGCTGCCGCGGGCCGCTCCACGTCATGGGCGAGGATGTCTCCGAGCGGCTCGACATCGTGCCGGCCCAGTTCCGCGTGATCGTGACGCGCCGGCCGAAATACGCCTGCCGCGCTTGCGAGGAGGTCGTCGTGCAGGCGCCGGCACCCGCTCGTCTCGTCGAGGGCGGCATCCCGACGGAGGCCACGGTCGCCCATGTCCTCGTCGCAAAATACGCCGATCATCTCCCGCTCTACCGGCAGTCCCAGATCTATGCCCGGCAGGGCGTCAACCTGGATCGCTCGACCTTGGCCGACTGGGTCGGCAAGGCAGCCTTCCTGCTGCGGCCGGTCCATGCGCGCCTGTTCGAGCGCCTGAAGGCATCGACAAAGCTCTTCGCCGACGAGACCACGGCGCCGGTGCTCGACCCGGGCCGCGGCCGGACCAAGACTGGCCAGCTCTTCGCCTACGCCCGCGACGAACGACCTTGGGACGGCGGCGATCCGCCCGGCGTCGCCTATCTCTACGCGCCCGACCGCAAGGCTGAGCAGGCGCTCCGCCATCTTCAAGGCTTTGTCGGCACGCTACAGGTCGATGGCTTTGCAGGCTACAAGGTACTGGCCGACCGCAACGCCGTGAACCTGGCCTTCTGCTGGTCACATGCCCGGCGCAAGTTCTACGACCTCGCGCAGGGTGGTCCCGCGCCGATCGCCACGGAAGCGCTCGCGCGCATCGCCGAGCTTTATCGCATCGAGGGCGAAATCCGCAGCCGCTCCGCCGAGGAACGTCGCGATATCCGCCAGGCGAGAAGCCGCGCGATCGTCGATGCGCTCGAACCGTGGTTGAAGGCGAAGCTCGTCCTCATCAGCCAAAAGAGCAAGCTCGCCGAGGCGATCCGCTACGCCCTCTCGCGCTGGCAGGGCCTCTCCCGCTTCCTCGACGATGGCCGTGTCGAGATCGACTCCAACGTCGTCGAGCGCGCCATCAGACCGATCGCCCTGAATCGCAAGAATGCATTGTTCGCGGGCAGCGACGGCGGCGCCGCGCATTGGGCCGTCATCGCCTCGCTCGTGGAGACTTGCAAGCTCAACGCCGTCGACCCGCAAGCCTACCTCGCCGACGTCATCGCCCGCATCGTCGACGGCCATCCCCAAAGCCAGATCGACGAGCTCCTGCCGTGGGCCTATGCACCGGCCCCGCTCAAGGCCGTGGCCTGAGAACAGCGCATACCTAAGGTCGAGGGGATCGAACCGTTTTTCGCCCGCTCGAGGCCATGCTGCCGAGAAAATTGTTTCTCGGAGTTGGCCCCCTTCGGTTAGAACCGCTCAGCGCCAAAGTGCAGGAGTTGCGACCCGGCCTCATAGACCGCGCTTCTGAGATGACGCAAAGATTGCGGGCTGAGGCGGCTCACCGGCAAGGGCAAGCTTGCTTCATCAAGTTTGCCGACGATCAAATCGGCAAGTGCACGGCCAAACACGGTACCGGTGCCAATGCCTCGTCCATTGTAGCCTGAGAAACCAATTACGTTTCGATCCAGCTTATGGAAACGCGGGACATGATCCCGGGTCATTCCAATCCTTCCGAACCAGCTGAATTCGATGCTGGTGCAAGGCAACTGGGGAAAAATCCGTGAGATTGCCCGCTGGGCCCATTCCTTGTGGACCTTCTGTCCGCCGAAGCGCAGTGCTCCGACACTTCCAAAGATCAGACGTCCTGCGTCGTCCAGGCGGAACGACGATAGAACGGCGTTCGTATCCCATGCACCCTGCCGTTCCGGCAGGATTTCCTTGAGAGCCTGTGCGGAAAGAGGTGTCGTGGCGCAATTGAAATAAGGGAGCGAGACCAGTTCTTGTCGTATGGTGGACCAAGGCCCCTGGATGTAGGCATTGCCTGCCACAATGATCCAGTTCGCGGTGACAGAGCCTCCGGCGGTTTCCAGCCGCCACAGTCCGTCGGGCGCAGCGCGTGCGCTTAAGACGGAGGTCCGCGAAAAAATGCGCCCACCATTTTCTTGAGCGGCCTTCGCCAGACCTCTCGCATAGCCCAGCGGCTGAATGGTACCTGCCCGACGATCGAGCAATGCGCCCCCATATGCTGAGCTTCCCAGCTTTGCCATGGTGGCAGAGCGGTCAAGTATTTCGACATCGACGCCGCGCTTGAGCCACTGCTCACCGCGTCGGTTGATCTCCCTCAGGCCGACCTCGCCAACCGCGCAGTGCAGGGTGCCATTTCGTGTAGCTTCGCACGAAATCTTGTGACGGTCGATCAATTCGAAGACGAGATTTGGTGCCTCGCTCAAGTCGTGCAGGAGCCGCTCCCCATAAGTCTTTCCGAGAATGTCTGGCACATCATCCGGCATGATCCACATGCCGGCGTTCACGAGACCGACATTGCGGCCCGCCCCACCGAAGCCGATCTCTTCGGCTTCGAGCACGATGACGTCCGCCGCTGCTTGGGCCAGATGAAGAGCGGCGGAAAGGCCGGTATAGCCAGCCCCGATGATCGCGACATCGCAGCGCAGATGTTCTGCGAGCGCGGCCGTGACAGGTGCTGGCGGCGCGGTTTTTGCCCAAAGTCCATGGGTGTATGGTTGAGTTAGCATTTGCCTATCCCGTTTCAGAAGCGTCGAGGCAGGTATCGGCATAGCGCTGCCCCGGCGAGGAGCGTGATACCAGCGGCGGCAAACACGGCGGGCAGCGGCAGGAAGATCAGCAGAACGGCGAAAAGACCTGCCGCGCTGACCTTGCCGGCATCGCGATAGGTCGTGAAGATCGGCGTCATCCTCGTTCGCTGGTGAGCGCGGACGGCGCGCAGGAAGGTCATATTGCCCATGCCGTCGATTGCGCTCATGGCAAGCGCCGCCGCCATGAGCGCACCGGCAGCAGCGTAGGCGTTCTGCGGCGCGAGCAGAGCGACGAGAATCGTGCACAGCCCGCACGCCCCATAGGAAGCAAGGAGCAACCGTCGCGTTCCGGTCCGGCGGGCAAGACGCCCCCACAGTGGCGCCAGGAGGAGAAAGGCGGAGCCTAACGACACCAGGGCTCCTCCAAGGGAAGCTCCCAGCCCGTACCGGATGGCAAAGATCGGCACGTAGACCACGTACATGGCCCACCACGCGGCGCGGATCGTCGTGAGCAGCCAGGCCAACCGAAGTCGCGGCTGCGCCCAGAAGCGCAGGACATCCGCGCCCTTGGCAACGGTCATCGCCGGTGCAGCCTCGGCGGCACATGTTTTGTCCAAGAGAAATGCGAGGAGGATCGGTGCAGCCGCGGCGCAACCTGCGCTGATGGCCAGGGGCACACCGGAGGCCACGGACTCAGCCAATGCGATTCCAATCCAAGGCCCTGCCCCATAGCTTGCGCCGGCGAGGAAGATGCGAAGCGGCTCGAACCCAGCGAGCGCGCGCCGGGGAACGTGCTGCATAACGTACAGGCTCATCACGTTCTCGAAGATGAGCACCATCAGAACATGCAGCACCAGCCCGACGGCGAGTCCGCCGGTGTTGTTCAAGCTCAAGGCGAACGCGGAGCCAATGCCGCTGAGGGCTGCGGCTACCAGCAGAGGCTCCCGCCCCAGGCGATGCAGAAGTCGCGGCAATGCGATGCTGACGGCGATGCCGAACAGGCTCGCGATCAGGTACATCTGACTGACGCGCTGCGCCGTTCCAAGCACCCCGTAGGCAAGGATCGGGATGAGCGAGATCACCACCGTGCGCGCGAGAACGGTGATCGCGTAGACAGATACGAGCGTCCAATGCACGTCCGAATGGAGGTTCCTCGGCGCCTCCATCGTAGCGGTTCAGGTTTTCGTGCCGCTGGAACGCTCGAAGCAGAGTTCGGCGGCGATGAGATCCTCCAACGAACAACCAACCGATTTGAACAGCGTGATCTCTTCCGTGCTGCGCCTGCCCTCGGCATGACCGGAGGCGAGATCGAAGAGATCGCCACGGATGTCGGCTGCGGTGATCGCGCCGCTTTCCAGTGCCTGGACGATCTCGCCTGCTTCGGTCTTCGCGCCCGCGCGCGTATCGACGAAGACGCTCGCTCGCCGCAGAACCTCGTCATCGGCCTCGCGCATGGTTGGCGTGAAAGCGCCGACGAGGTCGAGATGGCAGCCGGGTTGCAGCCATTCGCCTAGCACAAGCGGGTCCTCGCTCAGCGTCGCGCAGGAGATGACGTCGGCACTGGAGACCGCGGTTTCGAGCACCGGCGCAGCGGTGGCTTTCAGGCCCGCATCCTCGAGTTGCCTGGCGAGATGCTTGGCTTTAGCCATGTCTCGAGCCCAGATCTGCACGCTCTCGATCGGGCGAACGGAGACATGCGCGAGGGCGAGGTTCGGAGCCATGCGGCCCGCGCCGACGATGAGCAGGCGACTGGCGTCCGGCCGCGAAAGATAACTCGACGCAAGCGCCGAGGCGGCAGCCGTCCGGCGGGACGTGAGCTCCCCCGCTTCCAAGCTGACGACGACCCTGCCATCGCGAGCACTCATCAGCAGATAGTGAGAGCTGACTGCCGGCAAGGCGCGCCGCCCGTTGTCCGGAAAAACCGTGACGGTCTTGAGGCCGATATGACCTCCGGTCATCCAGGCGGGCATCAGCAGCAGGGTCGCATCCCGCTCACCCGGCACCGTCACGCGGTAATGCGGGCGAGGAGGGCTTTCGGCTCCCCTCCGGAACCCCGCCCGCAACGCGCTGACGAGTGATGGCCAGTCCAGCGCCGCGACAACCGCTTCATCATCGAGATGGAGCATTGCCAGGCCTCACGCGGCGAGTCGGAAGGCCGGCAGCGGGTAGCGCCGCGCCTCGTTGGGCGGCAGCAGCTCCAGCCTGGCTCCGCTCACGATCGACGCCGCATCGGCGCCGATGATCCGGCCGAGCAGGCTCGCGCCTTCATCCAGCGCGATCTCGGCGAGAATGATCGGCACCTCCTCGTTGAAGGAGGGGTGGTTGGGGCGGGTGATCAGCGAGAAGGACACGATCTTGCCGCGACCGGTCACCTCCGTCCAGACTAGGTCGGTCGAGCCGGTATAGGGACAGATCGGCCGCGGATAGAAGAACAGGGGCCCGCCGTCGCGGCTCTGCTGGAGCAGCAGCCTGCCTTCGCGCCAGCCGGCCAGGAAGGGCGCGTTGTCCTCGTCCTCGTGGGGTTGGGGATAGGTGATCTCGACGCTCATTGCACGGCCTCCAGGATGATGCTGCTGGCGGAAAGACCATGACCGTAGCCGACCATGCCGTAGCCCGCGACGAGACCGCGCCGGGCATTGGCAACCTGCCGGTCACCGGCCTCGGCGCGCAGTTGGCAGACCGCCTCCGTAACGCTGAGCAAGCCGCCTGCGATGCCCGCCTGCCCGCAGGAGAGCTGGCCGCCGCCGGTATTGAGCGGCAGGCTGCCGTCCCAGGAGAAGCTGTTCGCCGCCAGGAAAGCGCTGACCTCGCCCTTCTTGCAGAAGCCGAGATCCTCGAGCTGGATCGCGACCATGATCGGGTAGTCGTCGTAAAGCTGGACGAAATCCATGTCCTCGGGACCGAAGCCGGCCTTGTCGTAGAGCTTGCCGGCGAAGGTCTCCCAGCCGCCGCGCAGCGGGGCGATCTCCATCGGCGGATGATTGTGGCGCTCGAAGCCCGAGAGGATGCGCACGGCCTTTCCGGCCGGCGCACGGTCGAGCGTGGTGACGACCACCGCCTCGGCCCCGGCACAGGGCAGCACGCAGTCATAGAGGCAGATCGGGTCCGCGATGACGCGAGCGTTCATATAGTCGTCGATCGTCATCGGGCCGCGCAGGAGCGCATGCTCGTTGCGCTGCGCGCTGCGGCGCTGATCGACGGAGATGCGGCCGAGATCCTCGCGTCGGGTGCCGTACGTCTCCATGTGCTTGCGCTGGATGATGCCGAACAGGCCGTTGGCGCCGCCGAAGCCGAGCGGCGTGCCGTAATTACGCAGCCCACGGCTGAAATTGTCCATCAGCTTAAAATGGCCGCCGACATCGTAATTGTCGCCCGCGATGCAGAGCACGGTCGTGGCCTGGCCGCTCTCGATGGCGTGCTTGGCGTTGATGATGCTCGCGACCGGTCCGGCACTACCGGCGGTGCCCAGATAGGCCCAGGAAACCGAGATGCCGAGCTGCTCGGCGGCCGTGACGGTGTTGTCCGGCGGCAGCTCGAAGGAGCAGATCGCCAGCCCGTCGACGTCCTTGAAGGTCAGGCCGGCCGAATCCAGCGCCGCGCGGCCGGCTTCGGCCAGGAAGGAGAAGAGCGTGCGCGTGGTCCGCTTCTCGTAAGGAGTGCGGCCGTAGCCCGCGATTCCGATGGTGCTCGTCATGACCGCCTCAGATGATCTGGTTGCGCCGCAGGTCTTCGATCTCGGCGGCGGAGAGCCCGAGCCAGCCACCGAAGACTTCGTCGTTGGATGCGCCGGGATCGCGGCCTGCCCAGCGAATGTCGCCGGGGGTTTCGCTGAGCTTCGGAACGGGCGCCGGCATGCGCATCGGTCCCAATGTCTCGTCGACGAGCGTGCGGATCGCCTCGCGGGCTGCGACATGGGCGTCGCCGAGCACATCGGCGATGTCGTTGATCTTGCCGGCGACGACCTTGTTGGCGACGAGCTTTTCGAGCGCTGATGCGGTCGATTGCGTCTTCAGCCAGGTCGCGACCTCCGCATCGATGGCCTCGCGATGGGTGACGCGGTCGGCCATCGTCGCAAAGCGCGGATCGCTCTTGAGGTCGGGCCGCTGCATGGCATCGACGAGGCCGTTATAGATGCTCTGCGAGCCGCAGCTGATCGCGATCGCGCCGCCATCGGCGGTAGCATAGACGTTACGCGGAACGTCCTCCTCCATCTGGTTGCCGAGCAGCGGCTTCTTCTGTCCGGTCTGGTCGTAGCGGACGACCACCGACTCGATGATGCGCAGCAGCGGCTCGTAGAGCGCCACGTCGACGACCTGGCCGCGGCCGCTGCGCTCGCGCCGATGGATGGCTGCGAGAGCTCCGAAGGCGCCGAAGACGCCGGCGAGATAGTCGCCCATCGGGAAGGCAGAAACGGTCGGCCCCTTGTCGGCGTGGCCGGTGAAGGAGGCGAGGCCGGAAAAGGCTTCGGCGATCGTGGCATAGCCGCCCTGCGCGCGATTGGGGCCCGTCTGCCCCCAGCCGCTGACGCGCACCCAGACGATGCGCGGGAAACGCTGCGAGAGCTCGGCCGGATCGAGCCCCCAGCGCTCGAGCGTGCCCGGGCGGAAATTCTCGATGACGATGTCGCTTTCGCCGATCAGGCGAAGTGCGATCTCGCGCGCCTCCGGCCGCGAGATATCGAGGGAGATGACGTGCTTGTTGCGCGCCATCGTCTTCCACCAGAGCGCCGCGCCGTCCTTGTGCGGCGGCCATTCGCGCAGCGCGTCGGGCTTTCCCGGTTTCTCGACCTTGACCACTCTCGCGCCGAAATCGGCCAGCATCGAGCCGACGAAGGGGCCGGCCAGCATCGAACCGAGTTCGAGCACCTTGAGGTCTGAGAGGGCACCTTCAGGCGTAGTTCGGGCGTGCGCTTCCATGATGGCTCGCTTTCTGGAGGGATTTTGCGCGGCCTTGGCCGCTATTTCGGCGGGGCTGCCACCCTGTCGATGCCGACGAAGACATCGAGCAGGACGACGGCGACGATGGCGACGTAGATCGTCCCGGCGGAGATCGCCGCGACCATCGGGTCGATCGCATATTGGACGTAGTTGAAGAGCTTCACCGGGATCGGCATCAGCGCGGCGGTCGCGTTGAAGATGCTGAGCTCGACATTGATCCAGGAGATGATCAGCGCGAAGAGCCCGCCGGCGACCAGACCGGGCTTGATGATCGGCAGCGTAACCAGAAAGAAGGTCGAGGCGGGCGAGGCGCCGAGATCGAGGCTGGCTTCCTCCAGCGTCTGGTCGAAGCGGGCGAGCGATGCCAGAACCGTGCGCAGGATATACGGCACGACGATCACGACATGGCCGACCAGCAGCGCCGTATAGCTGCGCGCGAAGCCGAGCATGCTGGCATATTGGAGCAAGGCCGCGCCGATCACGATCGTCGGTAGGATCAGCGGCGCCAGGAAGATCGTGTTGACGAGTTTCATGCCCGGCAGCTCGCTGCGCGTGATCGCCAGCGCCGCCGGCACGCCGATCAGGAGCGCGATCGCGGTCGAGGCGATCGCGAGGGAGGCGCTCAAGCCGATCGAGTCGAGATAGGAGGTGTCGGCGAGGAATTGCTGGTACCAGCGGAGGGTGAAGCCCTGCGGCGGAAAGGTCAGATATTCCGTCTCGGTGAAGGAGACCGCGACGATGATGAGGAGCGGGATGGTGAGGAAGGCCAAGCCCGCCCAGACGAAGGCGAGAAGCAGGACGCGGCCGATCCGTTCGGACATCGTCATCATGAGCGCACCGCCTGGCGGCCGCTCGGCTGCCGCTCGATGAAGAAGAGGTAGAGCGCGATCAGGACGAGGGTGACGACGAGCAGCCCGACCGCCAGCGCCGCGCCGAAGTTGAAGTCGAACAGCGAGCCGTATTGCTCGAAGATCGACATGGCCATGACGACGGTCCGGCCGCCGCTCATGATGCTCGGCACGACATAGGCGCTGACCGCGAGTGTGAAGACGATCAGCGAGCCCGCGACCACGCCGGGAAGGCTGAGCGGGAACGTCACTTTCGCGAAGGTGACGAAGCGGTTCGCCCCCAGATCGAGCGCAGCCTCGACCAGCGATTTGTCGATGGTCTGCAGCACGCCGGCAATGGTCAGCACCATGAAGGGGACGAGGATGTAGGTCAGGCCGATGATGATGCTGAGCTCGGTGAACAGGATCGGCACGGGCCGATCAGTCAGGCCGAGTGTCATCAGCGTGGTGTTCACCAGGCCCTGGCGGCCGAGCAGGATCATCCAGCCGAAGGAGCGGACGATATTGCTGGTGAACAGCGGCATGATCACGAGGATGTAGCAGATGCGCCGCGCCATCCGGCTCTGCACCACGCTCACGATGTAATAGGCGATCGGATAGCCGATGACGAAGGAGACGAGCGTTGCGATCAGCGACAGCTTGAATGTGACGTAGAGGATGCCCGGATAGTAGCTGTCGCCGAGAATCCGCGCGTAGTTCGCAAGGCTCCAGGCGCCGTCCTTAGTCTGGAAGCTCGCCAGGACGACCACGAAGAACGGGACGAGGAAGAAAGCGGCCATGAAGGCCAGCGGCACACCGACGAGAAGGGCCGCCCAGCCGTTTCGGATCCTCATGGCAAGACCTCCCCTGCCGCGGAACGGGTGGTTCGCACGCTCATTTCGTCAGGACCCGGCCGCTGTCGCGGTGCCACGAGAGCACGACCTCGTCGCCGATCGCGACCGGTGCGTCGCCGGCGAGCGTAGTCTGCTGCGCGATGATCTCCTGCCCCTCCCGGGAAACGGCATAGATCCGGATGATGCCGCCGGCGAACACGATCTCCTGCACGCGGGCTTGCACGGAAACCCGATCGGTCGAGGGATCGTGCGCGCGGGCAACCCGGATCGCTTCGGGACGGAGAAGATAGGTCGTCTTGCCGCCGATCGCCGCGCCGTGCCGGGTCGCGATCGAAAGCGAGCCGATCGACAGCGAGCCGTCTGCCGCGACGGTTGCCGGCAGCAGATTGGCGTCGCCGATGAAGTCGGCGACATAGCGCTCGGCCGGAGCGTGGTAGATGTCGCGGCCAGAACCGATCTGGGCGATGCGTCCGGCATCCATCACGGCGATACGGTCGGCCATGACCAGGGCTTCTTCCTGATCATGCGTGACGAAGATGAAGGTGATGCCGAGCTTCTGCTGGAGTGCCTTCAGCTCGATCTGCATCTGCTTGCGCAGTTTCAGGTCGAGCGCCCCCAGCGGCTCGTCGAGCAGGAGCACTTTCGGACGGTTGGCGATCGCCCGCGCCAGCGCCACGCGCTGCTGCTGCCCGCCGGAAAGCTGGGACGGGAAGCGCTCGCCATAGGCAGCCATTCCGACGGTCGCGAGGCATTCGGCGACGGTGGCCGCCACTTCGGCCGCGGCCGTGCCGGCGCGCCTTGGCCCGAAGCCGACATTCTGCGCGACGGTCAGATGCGGAAACAGGGCGTAGTTCTGGAAAACGGTGTTCACCGGCCTGCGATTGGGCGGCAGGCGCTTCATCGAGCGCCCGTCGATCCGGATATCGCCTTCGCTGAACTCGACGAAGCCGGCGATCGCGCGCAGCAAGGTCGTCTTGCCGCACCCGCTGGGGCCGAGCAGCGCCAGAAACTCGCCCTCGGCGACATCGAGGGAGATGTCGTTCAGCACCACGAGGTCGCCATAGCGCTTCGTCAGATGCTCGACCCTGATGTAGCCGTTGTTCATGTGCGATCCGGAATGTTCGCGCGCTTCTTCAACGCAAGGGGACCAGCATGTTCATAAGCGGAACGTGCTGCTGGCAGCCATACATGTCGCCTTCGCCCGCCGAACCCTGGGCGCGTGGCCGCTTCATCGTGATCTTGATGGCATTGGCCATGTCGATCTCGAAGAAGGACGAGATATCGGCGACGGAAAGGCCGTAGGCTTTCGCGACCGACTGGGGCGTGATCGCCCCCGATGACCGGATGAGCTCGAACTTCGCCCTTTCCTTGCACAGGATGTCGAAGGTGATGCGATAGGGGCCGGCATTCTTGCTGCGGACAATATCCGCGATCTCGCGCAGGGGGCGGGCGCTCATCTCACAGCTCCTCGATGCTCACGGGGAAGAGTTCGGTCGGCGTGTCCACCTTCATCAGATGGTAGGCGCTGAATTCGTAGACGGGGCCGACATCCAGGTCGGACGGCGAATAGGGGAAGGCGAGATTGCCCGAGGGATTGATGATGCCTTCGTAGTGATGGTGCAGCATCGCGCCGCTGATCTGGTGGCAGGCGGCATGCGCCAGTTCCTGGCTCGCGGCGGTGACCTCGATGACGAGGCCCACCTCGCGCTGCAGGCCGTGCTCCTGCTCCAGCTCCTTCATCACGCCATCGCGTCCATAGACATGGAACTGCACCGAAATCGGCGAGGGCGCGAAGTAGTCGCGGGCCCTGACCTTGAGCTGGTCCAGGATGCCGTCGAGCGCCGCGATCGTGGTCGGGCAGCGAATTCCGGCAATCGAGATCGAACGATAGCCGGCGAGCCGCGCGCCTTCCAGCTTGACGTAGTAGTCGTCCGTTTCGGTGAGCTTTGCGCCCGTGACGCGAACCTGCCTGTCGCCGAGCTGTTCGAAGGAGCAGCCCGAGAGGTCGATCTCGTGACCCGGCCCGCCCTGCTTGAAGGGGTTCTCGCGCTCATAGAGCGAGTGGGCGGAAACCGATTTGACCGAGGCGCGGCGCTTGATGCTGCCGGGCTCGAGCACGAAATTGTCGTCGTGGATGGTGCCGAGCATCACGTCCATGGCGAAGG
Source organism: Beijerinckiaceae bacterium (assembly GCA_965283735.1). Lineage (GTDB taxonomy): Bacteria > Pseudomonadota > Alphaproteobacteria > Rhizobiales > Beijerinckiaceae > Allobosea. The sequence continues at coordinate 498,349 of CBDIPN010000001.1, forward strand.
GCTCGGCCGAAAATGCCCCGCATTCGAGGATCTTGCCCATATGGATCGCCAGCGCCGGATCGGCGCCTTTCCAGATGGGATACGCGGCGATCACCGAGTCGTCGCAGGCGCGGCCGGCGATGATCACGTTGGCGCCGGCATCGAGTGCGGCGCAAATCGGCTCGTGACCCATCTGGGCAACGAGCGTCACGGTCTCGTCGAGAGCCTCCTGCGTCAGGGCGTGGCCCGCCTCGAAATCGACCACCTCACCGGCGGCGACCGCGCGCTTGGCCCGTTCGATCGGGATGTCGGAGCGGATCGTCGCGAGCTTCAGCTTGAGGCCGGTCTCCTTGGCGATTTCGCGAACCAGCTTGGCCGTCCGATCGACCTGGGCGCTCGAGCCTGCACCGCCGACGCTGCCAACGATGACCGGAATGCCGGCATCTCGCCCGGCCCGGATCAGGGCGGTCAGCTCCCGCTTGATGCTGACGTCGGAAACCAGAGGCTTGCCCGAGCCGAGATAATGCGGGCCTGGATCCGTCGAGCCCGCGTCGACGGCAATGACCGACGGCTTGAGCGACATGCCCCGCGCCAAAGCCTCATCGCCGAAGCCATAGCCCAGAGTGCCCGTAGGCGTTAGCACCGTGATGCCGGACATATTTTGACCCTGACCCGTCGCCGATCCGAATGACTGTCTGTTCCGCGACGACATCGCGGTCTCGACGCGTTCTATTCAGATTGGGGAGCGGGCAAGGGTCAAATCGCTTCTGGCAGGTCAGTCATAACTTCAGGATATGCCCCCGCTGGGGCATGCCGATCCGACCGTCAGGACAAGTCTCCGATCGCCGTTGCCATGGCAGCGATCTTGGCCGTCAGATTGGCGCGGACGTGTTGGATCAGCGCCTTCGTCATCAGCGAAGGTTCCCGGAAGCTGGGCGTCACGACCCAGACGTCGAAATTGACGACGGGCCGGAACGGTCTGACGACGAGGTGGCTTGGCGGGAACCCTTCGGTGCTGAGCGGGTCGACGATGGAGACGCCGACGCCGGCCGCTACGAAGGAGCAGCAGGCCTCGGTGAGCTGGACCTTGATGATGATGTTCCGATCGGAGCCGCGTTCGGCGAAGACCCGGTCGATCTCCAATTGCGCGTGATCCTCCTCGACCATCCCGATGAAGCGTTCGCCATGCAGGTCCTTCGCTTCGATCACCTCCCGGGAGACCAGGTGATGCCCGGGCGGAAGGACGCAGACCGCCTTCATCGAACACAGCTTGTCGAAGCGCACGCCTGGCCTGTCCGGGGCGAACATGCCGAAGCCCAGGTCGAATCCTTGCGTGGCGACCGCTTCGACGAGCAGCCAGGAATTACGGCTCGACAGCTCGATCTTCAGGCCCTGACGGGTCGCCAGGAACCCCCCGAGGATCGGCGGCAGGACCCGTGCGGCGAGCGAGGGATAGGAAACCAGGTTGATCTCGCCATAGTCGAAGTGTTTGATGGCTCGCGCCCGTGCGGACACCGAGTCCACGCTGAGAAAGACCCGCTCCACTTCCGAATAGAGCATCTGCCCCTCGGCCGTCGGCACCACGCCGTTCTTCTGGCGATGAAAGAGGGGAAATCCGCAGCGCCGCTCGAGCAGGAAGATCAATTTGCTGACGGCCGGTTGCGACAGGTTGAGTTTCTCGGCCGCTCTGGTGAAGCTGCCGAGCTCCATGATGGTCTTGAACGCTTCGAGCTGCCGGATGTTCATAGCGAAAAGTTATCTCAGACCGGTGGATTTCAATTTGAAGCGCCGGGCGCACCCTGGCCTCATGTTCCTCTCAGAGGAAAATGCCAGAACGGCGGAGGAGACACCATGACACGTTTCAAAGCAAAGCTGCTCGTCAGCGCCGTTTCATTCGCGGCTGCCGGAGCGTTCGCGACTGTTGCTGCGGCCGAAGACTCGATCACCGTCGCCACCTATGGCGGCGAGTGGGGCGCAGCGATGCAGGCCTGCATCATCGATCCGTTCACGAAGGACACCGGTGTCAAGGTGACGCCAGAGCCGGGCGTTTCCGGCGTGACCCTGAGCAAGCTGCGTCAGCAGAAGGACGCCCCGTCCCTGGACGCGGTCTGGATCGACGGCGGCGTCTCGGAGATCGCAGCCGCCGACGGCGTGATCGCGCCCATCGATCCCGCCAAGGTTGCCGCCGTGTCGGAGATGACGCCCGAGGGCGTGTACAAGGGGCGCGACGGAAAGATCTTCGCCGTCAGCACGGGCTTCTATTCGCTCGGCCTGGCCTACAACACACGCGACATCAAGCAGGCTCCGACGTCTTGGCTCGACCTCTGGAAGCCGGAGTTCGCCGGAGCCGTCACCTTCCCCAGCCCCGCCAACGCCATGGGCGTCCCCTTCATCGTGCATCTTGCGGGACTGGTCGGCGGCAATGCCGACAATGTCACGCCCGCGTTCGAGAAGCTAAAGCAGCTCAAGGTCTCGGCATATTTCGACACGGCCGGCGCCGGCACCAATCTCTTCCAGAGCGGCGAGGTCATCATCGGCGCCCATTACGCCAGCTCCGCCTACGCCATGCGCGACCAGAAACTTCCGATCGCATTCGTCGTGCCGAAGGAGGGAGCGATCGGTGGTGACATCCGGCTGCATCTCGTCGCCAACAGCAAGAAGCAGGCGCTGGCGGAGAAGTTCATGAACTACGCCATCGGCAAGGTCCCGGCCAAGTGCATGGCGGAGAAGATCTATGTCGGGCCGGCGACTGCCGGGGTCGAGTTGTCGGACAACGCCAAGCAGCGCATGCCGTGGGGGCCTGATGGCTCGATCAAGAGCCTGGCGCTGCCCGACTGGAACAAGATCAACGAAAACCGCGCAGCCATCATCGAGGCCTTCAACAAGACGGTGGTCGCCAAGAAATAGTCGGGCTGCGAAGCCTCCGACGTCGATATGGATGGCGAGCGCTTAACGCGCTCGCCATCAGGCCGTTTCGACCAGATTGTCGGAGAAGTCCTGCAGCTCAGCGAGGGCATGCTCGACGAAGCGATCTACGAGGTTGAACGGGCGTGCTGCCTTCGGCCGAATGAGCCAGATGTCGAACTCCACGGCCGGCTCGAACGGCCGCGACGTGATCCGGGCATCCGTATTGTTGTAGGCGCTGATTGGGTCCACGATCGCGACGCCCGCTCCCGCCGCGACGAAAGAGAAAGCGGTCTCGGACTGGCCAACCTCCAGCCGCATCCTGCGTGAGATTTTCCGCTCGTCGAAGATCCGGTCGATCATAAACCGGGAATGGTCCTGCGGACCCAGGGAGATGAAGTCCTCTTCCGCCAGGTCTTCCGGCTCGATCAATTCTGCGCCCGCAAGCCGATGCCCTGCCGGCATGATACAGAGCCCACGCAGCCGGTGAAGATGGGTGCTCTCCACCTCTGGGCGATCGCCCGGGAGAATGCTGAAACCGATATCGACATGCTGGGTCGCCACCGCGTCGATCAGGCTGCGCGAACGCATGCCCTCGAAGCGAAAGCGCGTATCGGGACGCCCCTCACAGAAGCTCCAGATGATCTCGGGAAGCACGCGTCGCGCGATGGCCGGGAATGCGGCGACGCTCAACGCGCCCCATGTCTGATCGCGCAGCGCGGTTGCGACGCGCGCGATCTGCCCGACGCCGACGAACATGCGCTCGACCTCCAGGAAGAGCGCCTGCGCCTCGCGCGTCGGAGCGAGCTTGTTGCCTTGACGCTCGAACAGCCGAAAGCCGCAATGGCGCTCGAACTGCGCGATGAGCTGGCTCACCGCGGGCTGCGAAATGCTTAACCTTTCGCCGGCACGGGTGGCGCTTCCCGTTGTCATGACGGCGCGAAAGGCTTCGATCTGGCGAACATTCATGATGCCAACATAAGTTACTCTTATTCTGAAGTTGCGATTATCTATTTGAAAATTATGTTCCGCAAGGTGATCCTATTATTAAGGGCACGCCGCGATCCCTCGGATCCTTGAGTTGGTGTCCGTTAAGGAGGGGACAATGTTCACTGCAATCGCCAAGAAAAGTGCTGCTGCATTATTTTCGGCTGCTGTCGGCGGCTTTAGGGGCACACGCTTTTTCGCTGGAGCCTCGCTCCTTGCTCTCGGGCTTGCTGGCTCAGTTGCTGCGGCTCATGCGGATCAACTCGATCGTGTCAAACAGCGCGGCAAGCTGATTGTCGGGATCAAGAACGATTACATCCCGTTCGGCTACCTCGATACCCAAGGGCAGAACGTCGGGTTCGAAATCGATTTGGCACGGGCTATTGCCAAGAACTTGCTTGGTTCGGCGTCCGCTGTCGAGTTCGTTCCCGTGAGTGCTTCCAACCGAATTGAGTTCCTCAACGCGGGCCGGATCGACCTCATTCTCGCGACGCTAGGCGTGAACGCGGATCGCGCCAAAGTCATCGACTTTACCGAGAAATACTATTTGATGGCCGGCATCGTACTGCTGGCCCCCAAGGATGCTGTCTACAAAATTTGGGATGATGTCCGCGGCAAGAAACTTTGCGGCAGTCAAGGCAATCTCTACAATCGGACGCTCACCGAAAAGCTGGGAGCCGAACTTGTCCTCTTCAGTAACAGCGCAGAGATCTTCAGCGCCTTCCAAGGCGGTCGCTGTGACGCAATTGGATTCGATGGCCCGATTCTCAATATGAAGGTCAGCGAGGACGGCTGGAAGGATAAATACAAGATTGCCCTGCAAACCTTCGACTACGTTCCGATCGCAGGGGGGGTCCGCAAGAATGAGCCGGCCTTTTTGAAGGCGGTCAACGCCGCGATCGTGAATGCCGAGGCGAGCGGCCTGATGGTTCAGGGCGAGCTGAAGTACAATTTAGGCGCCAGCGAATACGTGCAGAAGCGGGCAGCCGAAGCAAAGAAGACGCAATAGGTCGTTCACGCAGCGTTCGTGTCGTGAGCTCGGCCAAGGTTCGTCTCAATCATGCATGGGTTGAAGGCCGGTCTGGCGGCTGGAAACGGAGCTATCATGCCTCGACCGCGCTGGATAGGCTCGCACACCATGTCGCGGCTCGCGATGCTTGGTCTAGGTGCCGCGTTTGGCTTCGTCGGCAGCCCGATGCCTTTGGCGGGGGCGCTTGCCGGCGATGAAGGGGTGGCGGAAGCCATCGGGCTGCCGACACGGGAAGTCGATATCGCCACGGCCCTCCTCGGCATCGATTGCCTTGCAGAGCTTACCGAGGTCGACCTTCTGCGGGGGCGGGGAGGCTCAGCATGAATCTCGACTACAGCTGGCTCGGTGATGACCTCTACCAGTACTGGTTGCTCAAGGGTCTGGCCACGACGCTGATGATGAGCCTGTTCGGCATCGTGCTGATGCTCGCCATCGGGGTCGCCGGCGCGCTTTGCCTGCACTTCCGTTGGCCCCTGCTCGAGACGCTCACGACCGTCCTGGTCGAGCTGTTCCGCAATACGCCGCCGCTCGTCCAGCTCTTCTTCCTCTATTTCATGCTCTCGCAGATCGGCCTGCAACTGACCGATCCGGTGACCGGGCGCAGCGTGCCGCTGTTCTCTGGCTTCACCTGCGTCGTGCTGTCGCTTGGGCTCTACAACGGGGCGATCGCGGTCGAGATCATCCGCTCGGGGCTGATGGCGGTGCCGTCCCAGACGGTTGAGGGCGCACGTTCGCTCGGCTACACGCGTTTCCAGACTTTCTGCCATGTCGAGCTGCCGATCGGTCTCAGGCTCTCGATGCCGGCGATGACGAACAATGTCGTCAGCCTGATCAAGACTTCGTCCCAAGCGGCTCTCGTTGCCGTTCCCGACATCATGTATGGCGCGACGCAGATTTCCCTCGAAACTTTCCGAAACCTAGAGGTGATGCTGCTGATCTGGGTGCTCTACGTCGCCCTGGCGAGTCTCGCTGTCATCCTGTTGCGGCAGGTCGGGAACGCATTCCGCATTCCCGGCTACGGAGTGCAGGCGTCATGAGCAGCGAGTGGCGCGCATTCCTTCTGGGCATCATCGGCGTGCCGCTGATTCTGGCGGCGTTGCTCGTGGCCGTGTACGGCGCGCAGACGGGCGCCGTCATCGCCCAGCTTTCACTGCGCACGCCGCTGCTGCTCTCGGGCTCTTCTGACTTCAGCAGCTACGGGGGTGGCTTTGCAGCGAACATTATCATCAGCCTCTGGGCCATGCTGATCGCGGGCGCGGTTGGCCTTGTGCTGGGTTCCGGGCTGATCTCGCGAAATGCCCTGGTCCGCCTCCCGTCCGATTTCGTGATGAACGTGCTGCGCAATTCGCCCTGGCTCGTCGTGCTTTACTCGATGCTCTACCTGCTGCCTTTCGAGATCAGCATCTTCGGGACGATCGTTTCGCTCTCGCCGCTGGTGAAATCGATCTTCGGCCTCGCCCTGCCCGTGACTGCCAACATCGCGGAAGTCTTTCGCGGCGGCGTCGAATCCATCCCGAGCGGGCAATGGGAGTCGGCGCGCTCCCTCGGCTACCGGCGTATCCAGATTCTGCGCCACATCGTGGTGCCGCAGGCGCTGCCGCTGATGACCCCGAATCTCATGACGATCTACGCGATGCTGTTCATCGGCACGAGCCTCGTCGTCGTCACGGGCGCGTCCGACGTTTTGTCCGTTGCGCGGACCGTGATCGGCAGCGACGGCGCTCACATTGCCACTGCCGTCTACATCTACGTGCTGCTGCTCTTCTTCCTGTTCAGCTTTCCGATTGCCATCCTGACGCGCTGGCTGGAACGGCGCGTGCGAGCCAGGTGACCATGACATCCTCCCCGCCCAGACCTCTCATCGAGATACGCGACGTCCACAAATCCTTTGGCGCCTTTCCGGTGCTCAAGGGTGTGACCCTGTCCGTTAACGACGGCTGCGTGGTCTGCATCATCGGGCCTTCGGGGTCCGGCAAGTCGACCATTCTGCGCTGCATTAACGGGCTCACTCCGGTCGACAGCGGCACGATCCGCGTCGGCGATTTCGCGGTAGAGACGCTGAAGGCCGACCGCGAGTTCATTCCGCTGCGCCATCAGGTCGCGATGGTCTTCCAGCAGTACAATCTCTTCCCGCACCGGACCGTGCTGCAGAACCTCACCATGGCGCCGGTTCAGGTGCTCGGCGAGAAGCCGCGCGAGGTCACGGAGCGGGCCCATGCCCTGCTTGCCAAGGTCAGGCTGACGGGCAAGGAAAGCGCCTATCCCGGCGAATTGTCCGGCGGCCAGCAGCAGCGCGTCGCGATCGCGCGCGCGCTCGCCATGCAGCCGAAGGTCATCCTGTTCGACGAGGTCACGGCGGCGCTTGACCCAGAGATGGTCAGCGAGGTGCTCAACGTCATTCGCGACCTCGCGCGCGAGGGCATGACCTGTGTGCTCGTGACGCACGAGATGCGCTTCGCCGAGGAAGTCGCCGACGAGGTGTTCTTCACCGATGGGGGGGTGATCGTCGAGCACGCACCGCCAGCCCGGCTCTTCAACGCTCCTTCCGACCCACGCCTCAAGGACTTCCTCGACAAGGTTCTCTGAGCCCGTCTTTTCAGGCCTACCGATCAGGACGAAACGTCATGACCACCTTCAAGATACTGGTGCCCGACGCCCATCTGCGTGATCTGGATGTCGAACGCGGCGTTTCCGGCGACAAGCTGGACTATATCGTTTTCGACGAGACCGACCCGGCCGCGATCCCCGACGCGCTCTGGCGCAGTTGCGACGCCGTGCTCGTCTGGCATCGCATGAAGCTCTCGGCGGATGTGATCGCCAAGCTCGATCGCTGCCGCCTGATCGTGCGGGTCGGAGTCGGCTTCGACAATGTCGACGGCGCGGCCTGTCGTGCCCGCGGCATCCCGCTCTCGAACGTTCCCAACTACGGCACCACGGAGGTTGCCGACCACGCGCTGGCGATGCTGCTGCATCTCGTGCGCGGGCTCGGCAGCTACGAGGCGCGATTGAAGGCGGATCCCGTCGCCGGGTTCATGGCCGAGAACGTGCCGGTGGTCCGCCGCATCCGGGGAGCGACATTCGGTGCCATCGGAATGGGGCGCATCGGCACCGCCGTCGCCCGCAGGGCCGCCGCCTTCGACATGAAGGTGATCTATGTCGACCCCTATCAGCCCGAAGGCCACGATCTCGGCCTCGGCCTCGAGCGGGTCCGCAGCCAGGACGAACTGCTGAGGCGCGCCGATATCGTGAGCCTGCATGTGCCGTTGTCAGACGCGACGCGCAACCTGATGGGAGCATCCCAGTTTGCCGCGATGAAGCCGGGCGGCATCTTCATCAATATCGCCCGCGGCGGGCTCGTGGATGTCGATGCGCTTCATGACGCGCTTAAGAGCGGGCACCTGGCCGCGGCAGGGCTTGACGTGCTGCCGAAAGAGCCGCCGGTGCCGTCGCCGGCGCTAATCGAAGCCTGGCGAAGCAATGCGCCATGGCTTGCCGGCCGGCTCGTGGTGACCCCTCACGCCGCCTTCTATTCGGATGCGGGATATCGGGACATGCGTACCTTCTCCGCCGAAATCCTGCTCGAATATCTCTTCGAGGGGAGGCTTCGGAACAACGTTAATCCCGGCTGGGACGCCAAGGCGGCGTAAGCGGGAACGGTCTCCTCAAAGCACGGACAAAGCACATGGCATTCCAGCAGAGCGATGTCGCCTTCAGGGCGCTCAGCACCGAGGAACTCGACGCGTGGCGGACCATTCCTCCGGCCGTGGCCTCGGACTGTATGAACCGCACCCAGGTCATGAAGGCGGCGATCAAGCCGATCTCCCCTGACACGGCTATTTGCGGACAAGCCCGCACCGTGACCACGATGGTCGGTGACTGCGGCCCGATATGCGCGCTCATCAGTAGTGCCAATGCCGGAGAGATCATCGTCGTCGACGCCGGCGGGGTCGAGGACACCGCGGTCTGGGGTGGAGTGATGACGGAAGAAGCGGTCCAGCGTCGGATCGGAGGCGCGGTGGTCGATGGTGCAATCCGCGACGTGTCCGACATGAGAAAGGCTGGCTTCGCGATGTTCTGCCGCGCGGTCGTGCCTCGAGGCCCGCATCATGGTTTCGGCGGCACGATCGATGGCCTCGCATCCATCGCCGGCGTCCCGGTCAGATCCGGAGATATCGTGCTCGGAAATGACGATGGCGTCGTTGTGGTGCCGCTCGAACGGTCGGCAGAGGTTCTGGCAGCCGCCCAGGCTCATCTCCTTAAGGAGGAGGGCTGGATTCGGGATATTCGGGCCGGACGCAGAATACCGGAGATGTTTTCGATGCCGGCGGCGAAATAGGGCAACCAATATCGCACCGCTGCACACTGCCAACGGGCAGCGAACTGGTCGAGATGCGGCGGCACGTCAACCGGAGGCGCAACGGACGCGACTGAGAGGGAAACTATAAATTATATGGCTATTTCAAACACATAGGTGTTCGCAGCTTTATCCTGAATGGCGCGCCATTTGCCACCATAAAAATCCCTCCAAGTGTCTGGCGTGCAAGCGGTTTTCACCGTTTGACCATGCTTGGAGTGTACCGCGTGGTAGACCAGAACGCGATTTATACCTTCACGAAGCGGGGCGTTTTTTACTTCTCGCGCCGGGTGCCGAAATCGCTCCAGCCTCGATTCGATAAGCCTCGCATCGTCACCTGCTTGCACACGCGCTCGCCTGCCCAGGCGCGCAAGTCGGCCAGCATACTCTCGGCACAGTTGGAGATGGTCTGGGCGCAGATGCGTCTCGAAAGCGTATTGCGGCGCGTAGCAGGAGCTACAGCCTTGCCGCTCACGCTCCCGGCACCAGGAGCCGAATCAAGTGTCAGGCTGTCCGAGGCTGGTGATCTGTATCGTCGGCTGAAGGGTGGCGGGAAAGGCAAAGGCTTCAAAGCCTACGCCGATCGTCACTTGGGCTACGTAGTCGATTGTCTCGGTGATGCCGTCATCATCGAACTCAAACGCTCCGACGCGGGCCGTTTCCGTGATTTCCTGATCGCGAAGAAGCTGACGACAAGCTCGGTCAAGCGAGTGTTTGCGACGGTGCGCGCAGCGGTGAATCTGGCGATTTCCGAGCATGGGCTCGACTGCACGAACCCCTTCTCCGGCACCTTCATCCCGGAGGTCGGGACAAAGACCGTCCGCCCGCCAATCCCGAGCAGCGTCATCCAATCGGTGCAGAACACCTGCTTGGCCATGAACGACGACAAGCGTCTCCTGATCGCTTTGATCAGTGACACCGGGCTACGGCTGGCCGAAGCGCTGGGACTCGTGAAGACAGACTTGAAGCTTCACGCAACAGTACCGCACATCGATCTCCAACCGCACCCATGGCGCTCGCTGAAAACCGCATCGAGCACTCGAACGGTGCCGCTCGTCGGCGCGTCGTTGACGGCTGCGAAGCGCCTTACCGAGATCACGCGCGGCAGGCTTCTCTTTCCGACCTACGCCACGATGACCGATGTGAACGCAAATTCGGCGAGCGCAACGCTGAACAAGTGGCTTCGATCCCGCCTGCCAGACGGATGTGTGATCCACTCGTTCCGGCACAGTCTTCGTGATCGCCTCCGCGCCGCTGAGTGCCCAGCCGACATAGTCGATGCGATCGGCGGTTGGACTACCCAGGGCGTCGGCCATAGGTACGGGGCAGGCTACACTTTGGAGGTGAAACAGCGCTGGCTGAAGCTCATCGAGCTTTAGCTTGTCCCCTGGAGAGATTCTTGGCGCTTCCGGCTCTTGCCACTTACTGACAAGCGAAGCCCGTTATGGGTATTTGAGATTGGACTGCCTGGAGCCACAAATGTCGTCAGTTATTCACCTACCCTGGATCGGCGACCGATACTCCGAGGGGCTGCGCGGGAAACGCGTGGCGTTGATCGGCTATTCGCACTGGCTGGGTGACGATTGGGAGGACGGTGCAGACCTAACGCGGAAGGTGGTCGCCACGTATCTCGCTGGGTCGAATGCACTCTTCTTCTCCCGCATTACCGCAGCCTTCGAGGAAGCTGATCTCGCCGCGAATCGTGAGGATGTCTGGCAGCGCGTAGCGTTCTTCAACTTCATCCCGTCCATTGTCGGTGGCCCGGAGCAGAGATATGCGCGCGGTACAGCCCAACAGTGGACTTGCCCCGCGAAACTGGAGAGCTCTTCTGAAGGAAGGAGGAGCATTTCATGGGCAAGCCGCAACGCCGGCTCGGGAAGGAATTCGAGGCGGAGGCCGTTCGTCTGGTTGAGACGAGTGGCCGCACACAGCGTGAAATCGCGGAGGATCTCGGCATTGGTCTGTCGACGCTGCGCCGCTGGCTCGACAAGCGCCGCGAGCGTGATCTGGAGGCGCCGCCTCCCGAGCGGCAGGAAGACCTGGCCGCTGAGCTGAAGCGGCTGCGACGCGAGAACGAGATCCTGCGACAGGAACGCGAAATTCTGAAGAGGGCCGCGACTTTTTTCGCCAAGGAGGGAAGTCGATGAGATTTGAACTCATCGATGCGGCGAAGAAGGAGTTCCCCGTTCAGCGCCTGTGCAAGGTTCTCGACGTCAGCCCGAGCGGCTACTTCGCCTGGAAGGGGCGTCCTGCTTGCCGTCGCCAGCGCGACGACATGGTGCTGCTCGCCCATGTCCGCTCGGCCTTCACCCTGTCGAACGAAACCTATGGGAGCCCGCGCATGGTGCACGAACTGCGCGACAACGGCCTGTCGATCGGACGCCGGCGCGTTGCCCGACTGATGCGCGAGAATGGAATGAAGGCGCGGCAGAAGCGGCGGTTCAAGCGCACCACCGACAGCCTGCATGCCTTTCCGGTCGCCCCGAACCTCCTCGACCAGGACTTCGCCGCGGCCGGCCCGAACCAGAAGTGGGGCGCTGATATCTCCTACGTCTGGACGCGCGAGGGCTGGCTGTACCTGGCCGTCGTCATCGACCTCTTTGCCCGGCGTGTCGTCGGCTGGGCAACCAGCGACAGGCTCCACAAGGAACTGGCGTTGTCAGCCCTGCGCCGGGCCATTGCCGTGCGGCGTCCTGCCGCCGGGCTGATTCACCACGCAGATCGCGGCAGCCAATACTGCTCCCTCGACTACCAGGCGGAGCTGAGGAAGCACGGCGTCCTGATCTCGATGTCGGGCAAGGGAAACTGCTTTGACAACGCCATGGTCGAGACGTTCTTCAAGACGCTCAAGAGCGAACTCGTCTGGCGCACCGTCTTCCAGACCCGCGCCGAGGCGACCGCCGCAATCGGCCGCTATATCGACAGCTTCTACAATCCCGTCCGGCGCCATTCGGCGCTCAACTTCATCAGCCCGCTTCAGTTCGAGAGGCAGGCCGCCTAAACTCGAAAACGCTCTCCAAAATCACGGCGCAAGTCCACGGTGGCGTAGCTGGTGATCAGATTGCGGTAGTCGGGGATGTGGTTCGAGAAGAGTGCACCCAATCCCTCGACATCGTTGCGCCAGTCGCGGTGCAGTTCGCAGGCGACGCCGAACCAGGTCATCAACTGCGCTCCGGCATCCGACATCCGCTGCCAGGCGGAGTGACGGGTGATTTCGTTGAAGGTGCCGGAGGCATCGGTAACGACGAAGACCTCGAAGCCTGCCTCGATCGCGGCCAGCGCCGGGAAGGCGACGCAGACCTCGGTGACGACGCCGGCGATGATGAGCTGCTTGCGCCCGGTCGCCGTCACGGCCTTGACGAAGTCCTCGTTGTCCCAGGCGTTGATCTGGCCGGGGCGCGGGATGAAGGGCGCGTCCGGGAAGGTCTGCTTGAGTTCGGGCACGAGCGGGCCGTTCGGGCCATCCTCGAAGCTGGTCGTCAGGATCGTCGGCAGCTTGAAGTATTTGGCAAGGTCGGCCAGCGCCAGGACGTTGTTCTTGAACTTGTCGGGATCGATGTCGCGCACCAGCGACAGCAGGCCGGTCTGGTGGTCGACGAGCAGGACGGCGGCCTTGTCCTTGTCGAGGCGGGTATAGGGCTTGGTCATATGTCTTCCTCCATGGGATGAAATGTCCGGCATCGCGGCGGCGGACGGCGCCGGTGCCGGCTCTCAGGCCGGAATCGTGCTCGTGGGAATCGTGCCGAAGCGGCCGCTCTGGAAATCGGCCATGGCCTGGCGGATCTCCTCGCGGGTGTTCATGACGAAGGGGCCGTGCATCGCGACCGGTTCGTCGATCGGCTCGCCGCTGAGGACCAGCAGCGTCGCGTCGGTCTCGGCCTCGATCGTCACGCCGCCGCCTTCGCGATCAAGCAGGGCGAACTGGGCCTCGCGAGCCTTGTCGGCGCCGTTGATCAGGACATGGCCGCGCAGCACGACGATGCCGAGCATGCTGCCCTCGGGCAGCGTAAGGGCGGTCGTGCCGCCGCGGTTCAGGCGGATGTCCCAGATGTCGATCGGGGTGAAGGTCCGGGCCGGGCCGGCATGGCCATCGTAATCGCCGGCGATGACCCGCAGCGTGCCGGCGTCATCGGGGAGTGCGACGGTCGGGATGTCCTTGTCGAGCAGAGTCTGGTAGCCGGCCGGCGCGTTCTTGTCCTTCGCCGGCAGGTTGACCCAGAGCTGCACCATCTCGAGCGTGCCGCCCGTGCGGGTGAAGGTTTCCGAGTGAAACTCCTCGTGCAGGATGCCCGAGGCGGCCGTCATCCACTGCACGTCGCCCGGGCCGATGACGCCGCCGCCGCCTGAAAGTCGTGATGGGCGACCTCGCCCTGGTAGACGATGGTGACGGTCTCGAAGCCGCGATGGGGGTGCGTTCCGACGCCGCGGGGACGTTCCGCTGGCGAAAATTCAGCCGGCCCGGCGTAGTCGAGCAGCAGGAACGGGCTGATCGACGCGGCCCCCAATGCTGCGGGCGAAACGATCGAGCGCACCGGGAAGCCGTCGCCGACCCAATCGGTGCCGGCGCTTCCGAAGATTCCGCGAACCTTCCTCATGGCCTGTCTCCTCATGAGCGCCCCAGTGGCGCCGTGTTGGTGAGGAGATTATGGTCGGGACGAAACAGGCAGTAGGCGTCAGTTTCGCGACGCACTGTCCTGAGGATGAGACAATGGCGGCCATGCAGGACCTCAACGATCTCTATTTCTTTGCCCAGATCGTCGAGCATCAGGGCTTCGCGGCCGCCGCCCGCGTCCTCGGTACGCCGCGTTCGCGGCTGAGCCGGCGGCTGGCGCTGCTCGAGGAGAGGCTTGGCGTGCGGCTGGTGCAGCGCTCGACCCGGCGCTTCGCCGTGACCGAGATCGGCCATGAATACTACCGCCACTGCGTGGCGATGCTGGTCGAGGCCGATGCGGCGCAGGAGGCGATCGATCGTACTCGCGCCGCGCCCCAGGGTGTCGTGCGTGTGGCCTGTCCTTCGGCGGTGCTCTATTTCCAGGTCGGTGCGATGATCGCCCGCTTCCTCGCTGCTTGCCCGAAGGTCGAGGTGCAACTGGAGAGCACGAACCGACGCGTCGACGTGATCCGCGAAGGCTTCGACATTGGGATCAGGGTGCGCTTTCCGCCGCTGGATGAGAGCGAACTCGTGATGAAGGTGCTGGCTGAAAGCGCGCAGCGGCTCGTCGCAGCGCCACGCGTATTGGAAGGGTGCACCCGTCCGCTGGCTCCGGCCGATGTCGGCGCGTTGCCGAGCCTGTCATGGGGAGGCCCGCACCAGAGCCACGAGTGGCGGCTCAAGGGGCCGGGCGATGCCGAAGCCGCCATTCGCCATCAGCCCCGTTTCGTCACGGAGGACATGGTCGCGCTGCGCCATGCCGCGCTGGAGGGAATCGGCGTCGTCCAGATGCCGACCATGGTGGTCAGCGACGACATCAGGGCCGGGCGGCTCGTGGAGGTCCTGCCGGACTGGACACCGCGGGCCGGCATCATCCACGCCGTATTCCCGTCGCGCCGAGGATTGCTGCCCTCGGTGCGCGCGTTGCTCGACTTTCTGGCTGCCGATTATGCGCGTCTCGATCAGGAGATGAGATAGCGGCGACAACCGGCAAGGCCGGCGAGCGTGATCGCTGGTGCTCACGCGCACGCGGGCTGGACAAAGCTCGCTGGCGCGCTGGGCAAGCGGCTTGAGATTGGCTTCGATCTACGCATGCCTTCCCGCGAGGAAGGGGGCAGCGCCAGTCGCTCGCTGGGCGTCTCCGGCGGCTCATCGGCCGCGAAGCCCGGACCGTCGGTGGCGATCTCGAACAGATTGACGCCGGGCTCGCGAAAGTGGAGCGCGCGGAAATGGCCTGCCCCCTGAAAAGTAGTCCTCCGTGAAGTCGGCTTGTGGCGCTTCTTCGGCATCTCGGTCAGCACCAATTCCGACTTGTGTCGGTGAAACTGGTTCTATATTGGTCTATATAGTGATCGCGGCTCATGTCAGCCACGGCAATGGGAGCGTCCGGAACGGTGCAAGGCGACGGGTTCGTTTCAGTGTCGATCGACCGCTCCGCGCCGGTTGCCGGTGAAGCCGGGCAGGGTTGGCGCGTGATCTCGCAGGCCAGCGAGAAGGGCAGCGCCGCCCATAACGAAGACATCTCCGGCGCCGCCGGCTCCTGCGCCTGGATCGTCGACGGCTCGGCGTTCTTCTCCGGCGCTGCCCGGACCACCGAAGAATCGGAAGGGGCCTGGCTCGTCCGGCGGATCGATGCGGTTCTGCGGGCAAATCCGCCTGAAGACCTACCCTTCGCGGCCTGGGCTGCAGGACTCGAGCGGCAGCTTCAGCAGGATTATGCGGCATTGGGTGAAGGGCATCCAGAGCGCGGGGCGGGCGAGGGGCCTTCAGCCGTGCTCGGCCTCATCCGCCTGCGGCGCCACGGGGATGCCTGCCGCATCGAGGGTGCGGTGATCGGCGACGTTTCGATCCTGATCCAGGATGGCGACCGGATCGAACACTGGACCGACCCGTCGAGCAACCCGTTCGAGGCCCGGACCATCGCGGCGGCGACCGCGGACGGACACCGCCCCGGCGAGGTGATTTCCTCGGCGGCTTTGGCGCAGATCCTGCGCAACCGGCGCTCGCTCAACCGGCAGGGCGGCTACTGGGCGATCAACCCCGGACTGGGCTGGCAGGCGGGCTTGCGCCTGTTCTCGGCCGAGATCTCGCCGGGGGCGATCGTGCTGCTCGCGTCCGACGGCTTCATGCGTCTCGTCGATGTCATCGCGCATCACGACGAGGCCGGGCTGATGGATGCCGTCGCGCGCGTCGGCACGGCAGGCGCCATTGCTGAGCTGCGCCGGCTCGAAAGCGCGGACCCGAAGGCGGAGCGTTACAGGCGCGTCAAGATCCATGACGATGCCACCGCGCTGCTGGTGACGCCGGGACTACGCGACAACCATATCGAAAAACCGTCATAAGACGACGAGAACAACCAGGGAGAGTGACAATGTTGGCCGGAATCCAGAGCAAATCCATCGTCAGGCGGACATTTGGAAAGTTGGCGCTGACGCTGTTCGCCGCCGCGACCGCCTTCGCAGCGCCGGTGCAGGCGCAGGCGGAAGACATCACGGTGTGGAGCTGGCGCCAGGAGGACAAGGCGGCCTATGCCAAGCTGATCGCCGCCTTCCGCAAGCACCACCCCGACATCAACGTGAAGTTCGAAGCCTTCGAGGCGGCGAACTACAATACCGTCCTTTCCACCGCCCTGGCTGGCGGCACCGGCCCGGATGTCGTGCAGGTGCGCGCCTATGGCACGCTCGGCGTCGGCAAGCCCGACTACCTCGTGCCGCTCGACAAGACGATGGTGCCGGAATTCGCGAACTTCCCGGCTTCGGCGATCGCGGCCGAGACGATGCGGGCCGACGGCAAGCTCTATGCCGTGCCGCTGGCATCGCAGACCATGCTGATCATCTACAACAAGGAATTGTTCGAGAAGGCCGGTGTGAAGCCGCCGAACACCTGGGACGAGCTCGTCGGCGTCTCCAAGACGCTGAAGGAGAAGGGCATCAATCCCTTCGGCAACGGCACGGCGACGGCCTGGCAGAACGAGACCATCGTCGGTGCGCTGCTGTCCTCGCAGATCGGCGCGCAGTTCGAGCAGGACGTGCTGGCCGGCAAGGCCGATTTCACCGATGCCCGCTTCGTCGGCGCGCTGACCAAGCTCAACGAGATCAAGGATTACTTCGCGCCGAACTTCTCGGGCGTCGATTATGCGGCCTCGCAGCAGCTCTTCGCCGCCGGCCGGGCCGCGATGTTTGCCGGCGGTTCCTTCGAGATCGCCAATTTCCTGCGCCAGAACCCCAAGCTGCAGCTCGGCCTCTTCCCCTCGCCCGTGGCCAAGGCCGGCGATCCGCGGCTGGTCGCGCTCTATTATGACGGCGGCTATGCCATCAACGCGGCGTCCAAGAAGCGCGAAGCGGCCCTGAAGTTCCTGCGCTTTGTCGGCACGCCGGAATTCGGCACGATGTTCTCCAACGAGCTGCAAAACATCTCGCCGATCAAGGGCGTCGCCTTCGAGAACCCGCTGCTCAAGGAGGTCGCGACGCTGAACCAGAGCGCGATGTCCTACATCATGCTGGTCAATTTCCGCTATCAGGAGCCGACCGGCTCGGTGCTGCTGCAATCGGGCGTGCAGAAGATGCTCGCCGGCAAGGCGACGCCGGCCGAGATCGGCGCCGAAATCACCAAGGGCATCGCGACCTACTACGCGCCCTTCAAGAAGTAGGCGCGACAGCGGCGGCGCTCGCCTGACACTCACGGCCGCCCGCGGCCGTGAGTGCTGGCTCCGTGCAGCCGCCGCTCGCCTCCCCGGCGCATCCCGAGGACCGAAGTCGATGCAGACGGATTACCGAAACCGCGAGAAGCGCCGGCGCGCGGCCTGGATCGCCTTCCTGATCCTGCCGCCGCTCGCGATCATGCTCACCTTCGTGGTCTGGCCGTTGCTATCGGCCCTGAGCGCCGCCTTCTATCGCTGGGATGGCATGGCGCAGGGCGAGTTCGTCGGCCTGAAGAACTTCGCCGACGTGCTGTTCGGCGATCATTTCGCGGCGCTGACCTGGCGCGCCTTCCGCCACAACCTCTTCGTCTTCTTCGCGCTGTTCGTGGTGCAGAACAGCGTGGGCTTCCTGCTCGCCTGGTTCATCTATCGCGAGCCTTTCGGCTTCCGCTTCCACCGCATCGCGATCTTCATGCCGGTGATCCTGTCGACCGTGCTGGTCGGCTTCCTGTGGAAGCTGTTCCTCGATCCGAATTTCGGGTTGGTGAACCAGCTGCTCGACATGGTCGGGCTGGGCCAACTGCGTCAGCCCTGGCTCGGGCAGGAGACGACGGCGCTGCCGGCGCTGGTGCTGGCCAATGCCTGGCACTGGATCGGCTTTCCGGCGCTGGTCTATCTCGCCGGCATGCAGCGCATCCCGCGCGAGATCCTCGAGGCCGCCAAGCTCGACGGCTGCAATGGCTGGCAGATGCTGACCCGCGTGGTCTGGCCGCTGGTCACGCCCTCGACCACGATCACGCTGACGCTGCTCTTCATCGGCGCCTTCAACTGGTTCGAGCTGCCCTACATCATGGCGGGGCTCGACGGCTCGCCCTATGGCTCGACCGACGTTCTCGGCCTGTATTTCTACCGCACCGCCTTCGGCAACCAGACCGCCGGTCTCCAGGATTTCGGGCATGGCAATGCGCTGGCCGTGCTGATGTTCATGTTCATCGCGGTGGTCGCCACGGTCATCACCCAGTATCTGCGCCGGCGGGAGGTCGCGCTGTGATGTTCCGTGCCGCCAGCAACGACCCGCTCTTTCCGCGCAGCAGCGCCGGCAGCCTGATCGCCGCCGCGCTCCTGATCGGCAATTCCGTGCTGATGCTCTATCCGATCGTCATCATGGTCTTCTCGGCCTTCAAGACGACGCCGGAGATCTTCGACGCGCCCTTCGCGGTGCCGGATTTCGCCTATGTCGAGAACTTCAAGCGCATCTGGGGCGAGACCAGCCTGCCCAGCTATTTCGTCAACTCGGTCATCATCACCGGGACATCGATCCTGCTGACGCTGCTCTTCGGCACCATGGGGGCCTACGGCCTGGCGCGCTACAGCTTCCCCGGCAATTCGGCGATCTTCATGTTCTTCCTCGCCGGGCTGATGCTGCCGCTGAAGCTCGCGGTGATCCCGCTCTTCCTGCAGATGCGCGATTTCGGATTGCTCGACACCCGGCTCGGCCTGATCCTGATCTACACGGCGATGGGCCTGCCCTCGACGATCTTCATCATGACCGGGTTTCTGCGCACGTTGCCGGTCGAGCTGGAGGAGGCCGCGCGTATCGACGGCGCCTCGGAGCCGCGCATCATGCTCTCGATCATGCTGCCCTTGTCGATCCCGCCGATGGTGATCGCCGCGATCCAGAACGCGGTGCCGACCTGGAACGACTTCTTCTTCCCACTGGTCTTCATCCAGACCGACGCCCGCAAGACCCTGCCGCAGGGCCTCTCGGTCTTCATGGGCGAATACACCACCGACTGGGGCATGCTCTTCGCCGGCCTCACCATCGCGGCCCTGCCGCTGACGATCGTCTACATCCTGATGTCCAGACAGTTCATCCGTGGCATGACCGCCGGAGCGGTGAAGTGACGACCCAGCCCCTGATCCCACCTCGCAGCCTCGCCGTCTCCTGCCAGGCGCGGGCCGACAATCCCCTGCACGGCCCCGCCTTTATGGCGGCGATGGCGCTGGCGGCGGAGCAAGGTGGGGCGCTGGCCCTGCGCGCCAACGGCCCGGCCGACATCGGCGCGGTCCGTGCCATCAGCCGTCTGCCGATCATCGGTATCCTCAAGCGCTGGGACGACCGTTTCCCGGTCTACATCACGCCGGATTTCGCCAGTGCGGTCGCTATCGCTGAGGCCGGCGCCGACATCATCGCGCTCGACGCCACCGCGAGGCCGCGCGACGGCGAGCCGCTGGAGCGGCTGATCGGGCGTATCCGCAACGAGCTGGGCAAGCCGATCTTCGCGGATTGCGCGACGCTGGAGGATGGCGTGCGGGCCGCGGCGCTCGGCGCGAGCTACATTGCGACGACGCTCTCCGGCTATACGCCCGAGACGGCAGCACGGAAGGCGCTCGGCCCCGATATCGCACTGATCGAGGCTCTGGCCAGGGCGGTTTCCGTCCCGATCGTCGCAGAAGGACGCTTCGAGCAGCCGGAGCAGCTGGAGACTGCCTTCGCGGCCGGCGCCCATGCCGTCGTCGTCGGCACGGCGATCACCAATCCCCGCGAGATCACCCGCCGCTTCGCCCGCCATGCCAGCGTCTGACGCCGGTCTCGGCCTCGGCATAGAGACCGGCGGCACCGGCTCGCGCTGGTGCCTGTCCGCTCCCTCGGGCGCGATTGTGGCGCGCGGCGAGATGGAGCCGATGACCGGCCATGTCTTTACGCAGGCCGAACGCGACAGGGTTGCGGGCATATTCACAAAACTAGCGGGTGAACTAGAGAATATCGGGCGAACGGCAGCCATCGTCGCTGGCGTCACCGGACTCGGGCCGGAAAGCGCCGTCCGGGCCGTCTTCTCCGAGATCCTGACCTCGGCCTTCGGCTGTCCCGAGACGAAAATCCTTGTCGTCGACGACATGTGGCTGGGCTATCGAGCCCGCTTCCAGCCTGGCGAGGGCATCATCGTCTATTCCGGCACGGGCTCGATCGGCTACCACCTTGCCGCCGACGGAGAAATCATCCGTGCCGGCGGACGCGGCGTGCTGATCGACGACGGTGGCTCCGCTGCCTGGATCGCGGCAGAGGCCTTGTGCCGGTTGCTGCGCTGTGAGGATGAGGTCCCCGGTTCCGGTTGGGGCAGTGCGCTCGGCCACGCCCTCGCGCAGGCGCTGGGCGGCGCCTCCTGGGATGCCGTGCGCACCCATGTCTATGGCGGCGATCGTGGTAGCCTCGGGCTATTGGCGCGAGCCGTAGCGGCGGGAGCGGAAGCGGGCGATGCGATGGCTGCCGACATCTTCGCGCAGGCCGGCGCGGAACTGGCACGGCTCGGGTTGGCATTGAGGGCGCGCGTTGGGGCCAAACCGGTAGCTATCTGTGGCCGCGCTGCGACGCTCTCACCGCTGATCGCTCAGCGCTTCCGGGCGCTCGTGGCGCCGCCGATCATACTGGACCAGATGCAGGTCGATGTGCCCGGCTGCGCCGCAGGTCTGGCTTGCGAGCTTTCTCGACCGGGTGAGAAGGGGCTGTAGGCAGCATGGCGACCGTCTATTTCGTCACCCACCCCGAAGTCGTGGTCGACCCGCAGGTTCCCGTTCCGGATTGGGGGCTGTCAACCGTTGGCTGGACGCGCATCGAGGCCTTCTGTCAGCGGCCCGAGCTGGCTGGTGTGACCGACGTGTTTACCAGCGACGAGCGCAAGGCGATGGATTGCGCCGAGGCTTTGCAGCGCGCCCGTGGCCTGCCCTTCGCGACGCGCGAGGACCTGCGCGAGAACGATCGCTCGGCCACCGGCTATGTCGCGCCGCCGCTCTTCTGGGAGATCGTCGACCAGTTCTTCGGAGAGCCGGATACCAGCATCCTCGGCTGGGAGACGGCGCGGGCTGCGCAGGCGCGTATCAAGGTCGGCGTCGCAGCTTGCATCGCGGCGCGAAGCGGCACGGGCGATCTCGTGATCTTCGCCCATGGCGGTGTCGGCACATTGCTGCTCAGCGATCTCAAGGGCGAGCCGATCTCGCGCCGGCACGGCCAGCCGATCGCCGGCGGCGGCTGCTATTTCGCCTTCGATAGGGAGAGTCGGGCCCTGCATCACGGCTGGCGCGATATCGTCCCCGAAGCGGTCGGCGCTGCCCCTTAAGTCTTCGGCCGGACCAGCGAGAGTGCCCCGGCGATAGCGTCGCTCTTCACATGCGACAGCCGCCGCCGGACATCAGGCGCGAGCCAGGCTTCCATCGCCGAGGACAGGCCGCCGATCAGGGCCACGCGCGGCACGCCGCGCTCGAACAGCGTGCGCACCATCGCGTCGATCATCGCGGCGGCGTTCTGCATGATCATGCGGGCATGGGAATCGCCGAGATCGGCATGGCGCAGCACCAGCGGCGCCAGCGTCGCGTAGTCGGTGGCATGGGCCTTGTCCATCCAGGCGATGACCTCGAAGGGGTCGGCCTCGAAGCGCGCCAGCACGTCCCCAGTGAAGCGCGTCGCCGGCTCACGCCCGTCATGGGCGCGCAGCGAGACGCGGATGGCGGCGAGGCCGAGATCGGCGCCGCTACCCTCGTCGCCGATCGGAAAGCCGTAGCCGCCGATCCGGACTTCCTCGCCGTTCACCCGGGCGAGCCCGATCGAGCCCGTGCCGATGATGACGATGCCGCCATCCTCGCCGGCATGTGCGCCGAGGCAGGCGGCGAGCCCGTCGCTCTCGAAGACCGTTTCCGCGAAGGGTGTCTGCCAGGCGGCGAGCGCCTCCTGCATGCCCTTGCGCCCGATGCCGGCGAGGCAGATGCCGGCATGGACCCGCGCGAAATCGGCCTCGCTCAAACCAGCCTCTGCGATGGCGCCACGCGCTGCCTGCATCACGGCGGCGAGCGAGGCTTCGAGACCGAGCCGGAGCGAGGCCGGGCCGGCGATGCCGGAGCCCAGCACTTCGCCAGCTGCGGTTTCGAGGCGGCAGCGGCAGCCGGTGCCGCCGCCATCGACGCCGAGATAGAGATCGGCTGGAACGCTCATGCCGGGACCCGCTCGATATCGGCGCCGCAGCGCTTGAGCTTGCGGTCGAGCGCCTCATAGCCACGGTCGAGGTGGTAGATGCGGCTGACCACGGTCTCGCCCTCGGCGACGAGCCCGGCCAACACGAGGCTGACGGAAGCGCGCAGGTCGGTCGCCATCACGGGGGCGGCCTTCAGCTTGGTGACGCCGCGCACGGTCGCGCTGGTGCCCTTCAGCGTGATGTCGGCGCCGAGCCGGACCAGTTCCGGCACATGCATGAAGCGGTTCTCGAACACCGTCTCGCGGATCAGCGAGGTGCCGTCCGCCACGCTCATCAGCGCCATGAACTGTGCCTGGAGATCGGTCGAGAAGCCGGGATAGGCCTGGGTCATGATGTCGATGCCGGTGAGCCGGCCGGGGCGCGTCACCATCAGACCGCGGTCGCTCGGCCAGAGTCGGACGCCGGCCGCCTCCAAGGCCTCGCCGACCGCCGCGAGATGCTCGAGCCGCGCGCCGACCAGTTCCAGCTCGCCGCCGGTGATCGCGGCGGCGACCGCATAGGTGCCGGCCTCGATCCGGTCGGCGACGATCTCATGGGTCGCGGGCGAGAGATTCTGCGCGCCCTGCACCAGCAGGCGGTGGCTGCCGATGCCCTCGATCCTGACGCCCATCGCGGAGAGACAGCGCGCGAGGTCGAGCACCTCCGGCTCCTTGGCGGCGTTGACGATCTCGGTCTCGCCCCGGCTAAGGCTCGCCGCCAGCAGCGCGGTCTCGGTCGCGCCGACCGAGGAGAACGGGAAGACGATCCGCGCGCCGGTCAGGCCTCGCGGCGCCTTCGCCTCGATATAGCCGCCGGCCACATTGATCTCGGCGCCGAGTGCTTCCAGAGCCTTGATATGCAGGTCGACCGGACGCGCACCGATGGCGCAACCGCCCGGCAGCGAGACACGTGCCTCGCCGAAACGCGCGATCAGCGGCCCGAGCACCAGAACGGTGGCGCGCATCTTGCGGACGGTGTCGTAGCTTGTCTCGCGCGGCCCGGCCCTGGCGGCATCGAGCGTCAGGGCATCGGCGGCTCGTCCCGAAAAGGCGACGCCATAGCCTTCGAGCAAAGTCTGCATCGTCTTGACGTCGACGACATCCGGCAGGTTGCGCAGGGTCAGCGGCTTGTCCGAGAGCAGGGCTGCCGCGAAGGCCGGCAGCGCCGCATTCTTTGCGCCGCGAATCTCGACCGTGCCGGACAGCCTCTGGCCGCCGCGGATCAGGAGTTTGTCCATCAGCCCTGTCTCCGTGCCGGAATCATCGGCTTCTCATAGCGCAGGAAGCGATGCCGCGCTCCGGCGAACTCACGTTCGTAGTCACCAGCGACCTGCCAGCCGGCCCGCTCATAGAAACGCCGCGCGCCTTCATTCGCTGCGAACACTTCGAGCGATCGGGCGCCGTGCGCCTCGGCATGGGCGAGCAATGCGGCGCCGTGGCCTTGACCGGTCTCAGCGGCGAAGAGCATGGCGATATGCCCGTCCTTGACCAGCAGCACGCCGCGTATGCCGTCCGCATCGAGGACGGTCAGTTTGGCTAGCTCACAGGCAAAGCGTTCAGCAAAATGCGCCTGGTCGAAGCCGAGCGCGGCATCGCCCATGATCAGCCGGAAATGTGTGGCATAGGCTTGCGCCATCAGGGCGGCAGCCGGCGCGATATCGGCCGCGACCGCCCTGCGGATGATCACGACTGGCCCCGGAGCCGCGGATCGAGCTCGTCGCGCAGGGCGTCGCCGAGCAGGTTGAAGCCGAGCGAGAGCAGGAGGATGCCGAGCCCGGCGAAGATCGCGTTCCAGGGCGAGAGCAGCACGAAATTGCGGCCCTCCGCCAGCATCAGGCCGAGCGAGGGCGTCGGCGGCTGGGTGCCGAGCCCGAGGAAGGAGAGCGAGGCCTCGACCAGGATCGCGGCCGAAAGCAGGAGCGAGCTCTGCACCAGGATGACCGAGGCGAGATTGGGCAGGATATGGCGCAGCATGATCCGCAGATCGGTCGCGCCGATCGAGCGGATGCCGGCGACGAAATCGCTCTCGACCAGCACCATGGCCGGCCCCCGGATCAAGCGCGCGAAGATCGGCACATAGACCACGGCGATGGCGATCGCGGCGCTCTCCGTGCGCGGGCCGAGCATGGCGATGATGCCGATCGCCAGCAGCATCACCGGGAAGGCGAAGAGGATATCCATCGCCCGCATGATGATGCGATCCCACCAGCCGCGATAGAAGGCGGCGAGCAGGCCGAGGCTGCCGCCGATCGCGAGCGCGAGCCCGACCGCGATGCCGCAGGCGATCAGCGCCGTGCGGTAGCCGTAGAGGATGCGCGAGAGGATATCGCGGCCGAGATGGTCGGTGCCGAGCCAATGCGCCACGCTCGGCCCCTTCATCCGGGCGACGATGTCCTGCGCCAACGGGTCATAGGGCGCGATCAGCGGCGCACCGAGCGCGAGCACGATCTGCAGGACGACGAAGATGCCGGCGACGACGGCGATGCGGCGGCTCTGGCTCATGACGCGGTCCTGAGCCGAGGGTCGACCAGCGCATAGGTGAAATCGACGAGGGCATTGACCAGCACGAAGCCGACGGTGACGACGAGGATCGTGGCCTGGACCAGCGGATAGTTGCGCTCGGCGATGGCGCCGAGGATCAGCCGGCCGAGGCCGGGAATCGAGAAGACCTGCTCGACCACGATCGCGCCGCCGAGCAGATAGCCGGTCATGATGCCGACGCTGGTGATAAAGGGGATCAGCGCGTTGCGCAGGGCATGCCGGTAGAGCACGGCCCGCTCTCCCAGTCCCTTGGCGCGGGCGGTGCGGATATAGTCCTGGCCGAGCGCATCGAGCATCGCCGTGCGCACCAGCCGCGACAGATTGGCCAGGATCGGCAGCGCCAGCGCGATCGCTGGCAGCAGCAGGCGCTGGAGATTGCCGAGCGGGTCCTGGCTGAACGGCACGTAGCCGAGCGAGGCGAAGCTCGGCGCCAGCGTCGCAACCGTCATCAGCATGACGATGCCGAGCCAGAAGGACGGGATGGTGAGCCCGGCGATGGCGCCGACGCGCAGCACGAGATCGGCCCGCCCGCCGCGCCAATGCGCCATCAGGCAGCCAACGGGGATCGCAAGCCCGGCGCCGAGCACGAGCGAGAACAGGGTGAGCTGGAGCGTCGGCCAGATCTGGGCGGCGATCTCCTGCATCACCGGGCGGCCGGTCCAGATCGAGGTGCCGAAATCGCCGCGCACGGCATGGCTCAGCCAGACCCAGTATTGCTCCAGCAAGGGCCGGTCGAGCCCGAGTTCGCCGCGCATCGCTGCGATGCGCTCGGGCGTCACCTCGGTATTGGCGCCGAGCATGATCGCCACCGCGTCGCCCGGGATCAGCCGGATCATCAGGAAGACGATCACGGAGATCCCGAACAGCACGATCAGGAGGTCGAGGCTGCGCTGCAGCAGGTGACGGAGCATGCCTCGACCTTACTCCAATCAGCGCAGGCTTGCGCGGCCGAGCGAGACCAGCGAGCGGTTGGCGTAGATGTCATAGCCCTGCAGGTTGCTGCGCACCGCACTGAACAGCGTGGGATAGGCGATATGCGCCGCCGGCCCCGTGCAGCCCAGGATCTTCTGCGCGTCGCGATAGGCGGCCTGGCGCGCCGGCTTGTCCAGCGTCGCGCGGCCCTTGTCGAGCAGCGTGTCGAGCTCCGGGTTGCTGTACTTGAAGACGTTGGTCGAGCCGCCGGTGCGGAAGGCGCGGTAGAAATAATCGTCAGGCTCGATGCTGCCGGCATTGGTCGAGGCGAAGAGGTCGAAATTCGAGTTGCGCCAGTCCTGCACGAACTGGCCGAGCTCGGGGTTCTTCAGCTCGACCTTGAAGCCGGCCTTGCCGAGCTGCTGCTGCACCACCTGAGCGATGTCGCGGATGTCCTGGCGCGGCAGCACCGTCATGCTGACCGTAACCGGCGTCGCGACGCCGGCCTCCTTGAGCAGTGCCTGGGCCTTGGCCGGGTCATAGGCGTAGCAGGGCAGGTCCTTCACATCGACCGCCCAGTCCTTCAGCACGGCCGGGAGCGGGGCCGCCGGCGTGCCGCTGCCGAACAGCGCGGCATCGATGATCTCCTTGCGGTTCAGCGCGTAGTTCAGCGCCTCGCGCACCTTCACGTTGTCGAAGGGCGGCTTCGACGTGTTCATGCCGATCAGCGTGTAGGCGAGCTCCGTCGTCTCCTGCATCGCGATGTTCGGCTTGCCCTTGAGCTGGAGCGCGGTCGCCGCATCGATATGCGGCAGCAGCGCGAACTGTCCGTTGCCGATGCCGACCTGACGGGTCGCCGCTTCCGGCACGAAGTTGAACTTCACCCCGGCGAGCTTGACCTCGGCGGCATTCCAGTAGCCGGCATGCTTGGCGAGGCGGATGAAGCCGTTCGGCTGCCATTCCTCGAACTTGAATGGACCGGTGCCCATGGGCGCGCGCTGCAGCGCATCCTTGTTGCCCTCGAGGCCGCGCGGCACGATGGCGATGCCGGTGAGCGAGGCGAGCAGCGGCGCCGACGGCTCCTTGAGCTTCAGCTCCAGCGTCGTCGCGTCGACGGCGGTCGCGCTCTCCATGGCGGAGAGGCGGCTGGCGAGCGGCGAGCCGACATCCTTCGACAGCACGCGGCGCAGCGACGAGGCGACGTCCTCCGCCTCCATCGGCTTGCCGTCATGGAAGGTGACGCCGGGGCGGAGCTTGAAGGTCACCGTCTTGCCGTCGGCCGAAGCGGTCCAGGACTGGGCCAGCCCCGGGATGATGTTGAGGTTCTTGTCGAGCGCGGTGAGGCCCTCATAGATCGGGCCGAGCACGATCTGGGACGAGGCGAAAGCCGTGACGATATGCGGGTCGAGGCCGGCGGGCGACGCCTCGACGGCAACCTCCAGCGTCTGGGCGGAAGCGGCGCCCGTGAGCAGCGCGAAGGCGGCCGCGGCGACACTGCAGCGCAAGGTGCGGCGCAGCCCGGAACCCTGTTTCACGACACGAAGCATGACAACCCCTCCTGATGTGACGACGGCGCCTGTTCCGACGCTCGTGCGAAGCTTATCGCATATGGACCACTTTCGGACCAATCTGGACAACGCTTAACCGATCGCCTAGAGCCGGTGCAAGCCTCGAAGCAGCGACTCCGAGGGTTTACAGGGGCGAAATGACGATGCGTGACCTCGACAAGCCCATGTTGACCGCGATCGGCGTGATCAGCGGCACCTCGATGGATGCAATCGACGTCTCGATCGTCGAGAGCGACGGCCGCGAGAAGCTCAGCTTCGGCGCCGGCGCCGGCTATCCCTATCCCCCCGAAACCCGCCGCCAGTTGCAGGCGCTGGTCGCCGAGGCCGAGCGTGCCGTGACCGAGCCGCTGGTCGAACTCGAAGCCGCGGTGACCGCGGCCCATCTCGACGCGGTCAAGCGCTTCATGACCGAGCAGGGCATCAAGCCCGAGAACGTCGATCTCGTCGGTCTGCACGGCCAGACCGTCTATCACCGCCCCGAAATCCGCTTCACCCGGCAGCTCATCGACGGGCCGGCGGTGGCGCAGGCGCTCGGCATCCCGACCGTCGACCGCTTCCGCCATGCCGATGTCGAGGCCGGCGGCGAAGGCGCGCCCTTCGCGCCGCTCTATCACCGCGCCTTGGCCCAGGGGCTGGAGCAGCCGGTGATGGTGCTGAACCTCGGCGGCGTCGGCAATGTCACCTATATCGACGGCGACGAGGTGATCGCCTTCGATACCGGCCCGGCCAGCGCGATCCTCGACGATTTCGTCCTGCGCCGCCTCGGCAAGACCTATGATGCGGATGGCGCATTGGCCGCGAGCGGCACGGTCCGCGAGGACCTCGTCGCCGACTTCATGGTCAATCCCTATTTCGACCGGCCGGCGCCCAAGTCGCTGGACCGTAACGATTTCCACCGCCGTGCCCAGGTGGTCGAAGCACTCTC
Source organism: Beijerinckiaceae bacterium (assembly GCA_965283735.1). GTDB lineage: Bacteria > Pseudomonadota > Alphaproteobacteria > Rhizobiales > Beijerinckiaceae > Allobosea. The sequence continues at coordinate 526,842 of CBDIPN010000001.1, forward strand.
CGACGCCGATGGCGCGGCGACGCTGGCCGCCTTCACCGTGGAGAGCGTGGTCGATGCGCTCCGGCATGTGCCGAAGGCGCCGCGGCGCTGGCTCGTCACCGGCGGCGGGCGTCTCAACGGCCATTTCATGCGCCGGCTGCACGAGCGCCTTGGCGTGCCCGTCGAACCGGTCGAGGCCGCCGGTTGGGCCGGCGACGTCATCGAGGCGCAGACCTTCGGCTATCTCGCGATCCGCTCGGTGAAGGGTTTGGCCCTCAGCCTGCCGGGCACGACCGGCGTGCCGAAGCCGCTGACCGGTGGGCGATTGAACCTGCCGGGCTAGACAGGGCGGCGGTTCTAAAGCGTCTCGGAACCACCTTTGTCATTCCGGGTTCTTCGCTGCGCGAAGCCCCGGAATGACAAGGGCGGCTTGCAACGGCTTCGATCGACGTCGGTACCTAACGCCGCAGCAGCCAGCAGGCGCCGATGATCAGCGCGGCGCCGAGCATGGCCTGCGCCGTCGGCATTTCCGCGAAGAAGACAAGGCCGATCAGGATCGCCCCGATCAGCCCGGTATATTCGACCGCGACCAGGCGGCTCGCCTCGCCGCGGGCGAAGGCCAGCGCCAGCGCGACATGGCCGGCAAGGCCCAGCGCGCCGATCAGGATGAATGCTGGCCAATCGGCTGACGCGATCGGCGCCCAAAACAGCGCCGCCGGAAGCGCGAGGATGGCCGCCGGGATCGCCGACTGGAACAGCGCGATCGTCAAGGGTGGATCACCGCGCTTGGCTCGCTGGCGCAGCAGCACGATGGAGAGCGCATAGGCCACGGCACAGCCGAGCACGGCGGCGATTCCGAGCGCCCGCTCCGGCGCAATCGCCGCGAGGCTGACACCGCCGGCCGTGACGATGACGCCGGCGAAGCCGAGCGCCAGCGCCAGATAGACCAGCGGTTTCGGCCGCTCGCCGAGCAGCGGGATCGCGATCAGCGCGACCAGCAGCGGCGCGATGAAGGAGATGATGAAGACCTCCGCCAGCGGCAGCACGGCGAGCCCGTAGAAGAAGCCGAGCGTCGACAGCGCGACCAGGACACCGCGCAGCAGGTTGCCGGTGATGACGCCGCGGTCCGGCAGTGGTGCGCGCAGGGTGAGGAAGAGCAGGGTGCCCATTACCGCCGTCACTGCGAAGCGCAGGAAGGTGAGGTGCAGGGCGCTGTAGCGCGGCGAAAGCTCCTTCACGACGCCGTCCATCACTGTGAGCAGGGCGATGCCGATGAGGCCGAGCAGCAAGGGCGGGACGGCGGTGGTCAGGCGGGCGGCGCGCGCGGGAAGCGAAATCTGCGGTTCTGGCGGCGTCATGGCTTCCCTGTCCGCTTCCGGCTTGCTACTGGGCTAAAGTGGACTTAATTTGGTCTGGTCACAAGAGGCAGTTCATGGCGACGGAAGATGTCAGCGCACGCTTTCAGGATCTCGATGCCTGGGGCGATCTCGATATCCTGAAGGCGCTCTACGAGGGCCAGCTCGCGGCGGTCGCCGCGATTGCGACCTCCCTGCCGGCGATCGCAGAGGCGGTCGCCGCCGCCGTGCCGCGGCTCGAGGCCGGCGGGCGGCTGATCTATGCGGGAGCCGGCACCTCCGGGCGCATCGGCGTCCAAGACGGCGCCGAGCTGACCCCGACCTTCGACTGGCCGGAGGAGCGCCTGGGTTTCGCCATCGCCGGCGGCGACGAGGCGATCCTGCATGCGGTCGAGAATGCCGAGGATTCCGTCGATGACGGTACGGAGGCGATGCGCCGGGCCGGGATCGGCCCGAACGATGTCGTCATCGGCCTCGCCGCCAGCGGACGCACGCCTTACACGCTCGCGGCGATCGGCGAGGCCAAGGCGCGCGGCGCGCTGACGCTCGGCGTCGCCAACAACCGGGGCTCGGCCCTGCTGCGCACCGCCGATCTCGGCATCCTCATCGAGACCGGCGAGGAGGTCGTCGCCGGTTCGACGCGGATGAAGGCGGGCACTGCGCAGAAGATCGTGCTCAACCTGTTCTCGACCCTGCTGATGATCCGGTTGGGCCGTGTCTATCGCGGCTTGATGGTCCATATGCGGGCGACCAATGCCAAGCTCAGGCACCGCGCGGCCGAGATGGTCGACATGATCACCGGCTGCGGCCTGGAAGCGGCGGCCCGTCACCTCGACCGCGCCCGTGGCGACGTCAAGCGCGCGGTGCTGCTGGCCAGCGGTGCCGATGCCGTTCTCGCCGAAACCCTGCTCGGCCGTCATCACGGTAATCTGCGGCACGCTCTCGTCGAGCTTGGTTCCGGGGCGGCGGATAAGGCCCCGACCGCATCCAAGGCGGCGCCGTGAGCGAGGCCTCTCCCGGACGTGGCTCGCGGCGTCCGCGCGAGGCCGCGACGGATGCTGCGACCGAGGCCATGCCGGCCAAGCAGCAGGCGATCCTGCAGGCGCTTGCCGGCGACGACCCGACGCCGCGCTATCTGAGGCTTGCCGGCGCGTTGGCGCGGCTGATCGAGAGCGATGTCTTCCAGCCGGGCGATGCCGTGCCCTCGGAGCGCGACCTGGCTCAGCTCACCGGTTATGCGCGGGTCACCGTACGCAATGCCATCGACGAGCTCATCCGCAGCGGCACCCTGTCGCGCCGCCACGGCTCGGGCACCTTCGTCGCCTCACGCATCGAGCAACCACTCTCGGTTCTGGCGAGCTTTTCGACCGATATCGAGAACCGCGGCGGCCGGCCCGGGTCGGTCTGGCTCTCACGCGAGCTGACGCGGCCGAAGCCGCAGGAATCGATGGCGCTCGGGCTCGGCCCGGGCGACGGCGTGGTGCGGCTGACGCGCGTCAGGACCGCGGATGGCGAGCCGCTGGCGATCGAATGCGCGGTCGTGCCCGCGAGCATCCTGCCATCGCCCGATCTGGTCGAGATGTCGCTCTATGCCGCGCTCGCGCAGCGCGGCGCCGTTCCGGCCCATGGCGTGCAGCGCATCCATGCCGGCCTCGCCACGGCCGAGGAAGCCCGGCATCTCGGCGTGCCGGCCGGCAGCGCCCTGCTCAGGATCGAGCGCCGCGCCTTCCTCGCCAACGGCAAACCGATCGAGTTCACGGTCTCCGCCTATCGCGGGGACCGCTATGATTTTGTCGCGACCCTCAAGGGTGAAGCCATGGGGCCGCAATCATGAGCCATTCCGACCGAACGATGTCGCTGATGTCGGCCGAGGTGGCGGAGATCCCGCAGGCCGCCGCTCGCCTGCTGCAGGACGGGCGGGACGCGATCGCGCAGGTCGCGGCGGCGCTCGACATGCGGCGCATCAGCCATGCGGTGGTCAGCGGCCGCGGCAGCTCCGGCCATGCCGGCACCTATCTGCGCTACCTGATTGAAACCCGCCTCGGCCTGAGCGCGGCCCCGGCTGCTCCCTCGGTCGTGACGCGCTATGGCGCAAGTCCCCGCCTCGGCGAGGCGCTCTACATCCTGATCTCGCAATCCGGCCGCAGCCCGGATCTGGTCACGGCTGCCGAGCAGGCGACCGCGGCCGGCGCGCAGACCATCGCCATCGTCAACGACGCGTCCTCGCCCGCAGCGCGCGCCTGCCGCCATGTCATCCCGATCGCCGCCGGGCCCGAACTTGCTGTTGCTGCGACCAAGACGGTGGTGAACACCATGCTGGCCGGCCTGCTGCTGGTCGGCGCCCTTGCCGAGGATAAGGCTCTCACCGCTGCTGCAGAAGCTGCGCCCGAGCGGCTGGCGCAGGCGCTCGCCCTCGACTGGGCGCCCTGGGCGCAGCGCCTGTCATCCGCGCCTGCCGGCTTCGTGATCGGGCGCGGGCTCAGCCTGGGTCCGGCCCGCGAGGCGGCCCTCAAGGCGGCGGAAGTATTGGGCGTGCCGGTGCTCGCCTATAGCGCGGCCGAGGTCCTGCATGGTCCGAAGGCGGCGATCCGTGGAGAGCATCCGATCCTTGGGCTCAATGCCGGCGGCGAGGTTTCCGACAGTATCGAGGATGCCTTGGCGACGCTCGGCCGGCAGGGCAGCCCGGTCTTCTCGGGCTCCGGAGCGCAGCCGAACCTGCCCGGCCTCAGCCCAGGCGAACCGGCGCTCGATGCCATCGCGCTGCTGGTACCGGTCTATCGTGCGCTCGAAGCGGAAGCCGCCCGCCTGGGCCGGAACGTCGACAGCCCGCCCGGACTGCTCAAGGTTACGGAGACGCTCTGATGGCCGCCGCCCGGCAAGCCTGGCGCGCGAAACGCCTGTTCGATGGTGCTGAGACCCTGAGCGATCGGATCGTCGTCGCTGAGGACGGCATCGTCAGTGTGATCCTTCCGGCCGATGCCGCACCCGATTGTGCGGTCGAGGACCTGCCCGAGGATGCCGTCCTATCGCCGGGCTTCATCGATATCCAGGTCAATGGCGGCGGCGGCGTGATGCTGAACGACAGCCTGACAGTCGAGGGCGTCGCCGCGATCTGCGCAGCCCATGCCCGCTTCGGCACCCGCTTCCTGCTGCCGACGCTGATCAGCGCCAGCCGCGCCGATATCGCCCGGGCGATCGCTGCGGCGCGGGAGGCGATCGCGCAAGGCGTGCCGGGCGTCCTCGGCGTGCATCTCGAAGGCCCCTTCATCAATCCTGAGCGCAACGGCGCTCATCCGCTCGCCAATCTGCTGCGGCCCGAACCCTCCGATATCGATCTGCTCGCATCGCTCGGGCCTGCCGGCGTGACGCTGGTGACGCTCGCGCCGGAACGTGTGCCGGAAGGCTTCATTCGCGCGCTGGTCGATCGTGGCGTCAGGGTCTGCGCCGGCCATAGCAACGCCACCGCCGCGGAGATGGCGCGAGCCCATTCCGAAGGGCTCTCCGGCGTCACGCATCTGTTCAACGCCATGTCGCAGCTCGGCTCGCGCGAGCCCGGCGTGGTGGGTGCGGCGATGTCCGACCTCGGGCTCGCCGCCGGCATCATTGCCGATGGTCACCACGTCGCCTGGCCCTCTTCCAGGCAGCTTTCCGCGCTATCGGCCCACAGCGGATGATGCTGGTCACCGACGCCATGGCGACGATCGGCTCAGCACGCGATGCCTTCGAGCTCTTCGGCGAGACGATCCGCGTCAGCGAAGGGCGCCTGGTCAATGCCGAGGGCCGGTTGGCCGGAGCCCATCTCGACATGAACGCCGCGATCCTCAACGCGCATCGCCATGGCGGCGCGACCTTGGCCGAGGCGCTCGCGATGGCGAGCACTGCGCCGGCGGCCTATCTCGGCCTCTCCGGCAGCCATGGCCGGATCGCGCCGGGCCGGAAGGCGATCTTTTCCGTGCTGCGGACAGCGGCCCTCTCATCCGCTTAGTCCCACCGCGCCCCCTGGCTGAATCTGCCGCGTATCTGTGGGCTGCGTTCGTGGTGCTACCGGTCGGGGTCGCTTGGCTGCTGCATTGCAGGATATTTTGCAGGGCATGAATTACCTGCAATCGATATTGACGGCAGAGGAAATTGTGATCTAGCTTGATCCTGCAAACAGTTTTGCAGGACGATCATGAGCATCCTCGAGCGGATCAAGTCGCACTCTGACAAGCTGACCGACGCCGATCGCCGGCTCGTCACGACCCTGCTCGAGAACCGGGCCGAAGCCGCCTATCTGAACGGAATCCAGCTCGCCGAACGGGCACAGGTCCATGAGGCGACGGCGACGCGGCTGGCGCAGAAGCTCGGCTACAAGGGCTATCCGGAGCTGCGCAACCAGCTCCAGCGCGAGGTTCTCGAAGGGCAGGATGCGGCCAACCGCATGCGCCGCTCGGTTGCCAAGGTCGAGGACGGGCATTTCCTCACCGATCTGATCGGCGCCGAGATCGCCGCGCTCAACGAGCTCGGCCATTGCATCTCGCAGGCCGATATCGACCGGGCGGCGGATATGATCTTCGGGGCAGGGCGCGTCTTCATCTTCGCGCAGGGCCATGCGCGCTCCGTCGCGAGCTTCCTGCAACGGCGCCTCGACCGGTTCGGCATGACGGCGATCGCCCTGTCCGGGCGCGGACGCGATATCGCGGAACGCGTGGTCAGCCTGAGGCCCGGCGATGTCGTCCTGACGCTGGCCTTCCGCAAGCAGCCGGCGAGCTACGAGCCGCTGATGCGGCATGCGGCGCAGATGGGAGCCGCGACGTTGCTGATCTCGGACCTTGCCGGGCCGATGATGAAGCCGGAGGCGCAGCTTCTGCTGGCGGCGCCGCGCGGGCGCTCCGGCAGCGAGTTCCAGACGCCGACCATCCCCTTCGCGATCGTCAACGCCATCCTGATGACGATCGCGGGACGACACCAGGATCCGATCATGGGCCGGCTCGAGAAGCTCGCGGACCTGTTTTCCGAATTCGAATGACATAACGATAAACGGGAGGGACGGATGCAGATCCTATCGAAGCTGGCGCGGTCTCTGCTGTTGCCGGCGATGCTGCTGGCGGCAGACGGTGCGGCGGCCCAGAATCTCGACACCATGACGCGCGAGCAGCTCGTCGCCCAGGCGGTCAAGGAAGGCAGCGTGACGATCTTCTCGCTGTCGAGCCGGATCGCCCGCATCGAGAAGGCGTTCGAAAGCGCCTATCCGGGCATCGACCTGATCGGCCTCGACATGAGCTCGGTCAAGCAGATCGCGCGGCTGGAAGCCGAGCAGCAGGCGGGGGTGAATGCCGTGGACGTGCTGTATCTGGCGGATACGCCGGTGGTCTACGACAAGCTGCTCAAGGCGGGGCGGGTCCAGAACTACGTGCCGCCGCGTGTCGCGGGCGAGATCGACGCCGCGCACAAGGCGCCGCTGCTCGTGCACCGTCTCTCGACCAAGGTGCTGATGTATAACGAGGCCGCGCATCCCAACGGCTCGCCGGTCACCAATCTCTGGCAGCTCACCACCCCGCAATGGCGCGGCAAGGTCCTGATGGTCGACCCGGCGCAGCGCGGCGAATTGCTCGACCTGATGACCGAGATCGCCCTGCATCCGGACGAGATGGCGGCTGCCTACAAGGCCCAGTTCGGCAAGGACATCGCCGTCGACAAGGACCTGAAGGGGGCCGGCGAACAGTACATCCGCGCCCTGTTCAAGAACGACCTGATCCTCGTCGCCAACAGCGACCTCGTGAACAAGGCGGTCGGCGACAAGACCAGCAAGAACCCGCCTGTCGGCTTCAGCACCTATTCCGACCGGCGCGACAACAAGAAGGAAGGCTGGGCGCTGCAGGTGGCGAACGCTGTCGAGCCGGCCACCGGCATTCTGTTTCCGGCCGTACTGACGATCGCGAGCAAGGCGCCGCACCCGGCCGCCGCCCGCCTGCTGATCGACTTCATGTTCGGGGACAATTCGCCGACCGGCGGCCCCGCCTTCGAGCCGTTCAACGTTCCCGGCGACTATGCCACGCGCAAGACGATTGCTGACGATCCGGATTCCGTGCCGCTCGACAAGCTGAAGGCCTGGCGCATCGACCCGGCGCGGACGGCCGCGGCGCGGAAGCGCATCAACGACCTCATCATCTCGCTCCAGTAACGCCGACGCCGCGAGCCGGCCCTCTTGCAGGAGAGGCCGGCCTCGCTCCGGGAAACGCTGCCATGACCTCACTCGCGCTTGTGTCCGGGCGCGCGCCGCTGCTGCGCGCCAACCGCGTCCTGCCGCTCGTCCTCTCCGTGGTGATCGCGCTTCTGGTCGCGGCGCCGCTGGTCAAGATCCTGCTGGCGACGCTCACGCCGGACGGGCTCCAGGCCTGGACGACCGTGCTCGCCAGCCCACTCTCGGCCAATCTCTGGTGGCGCCCGCTACTCACAACGATGCTGCTCGGCCTCGGCGTGGCGGCTGGCTGCCTGCTCGTCGGCGGTTTCCTCGCCTGGCTGGTGACGCTGACCGACCTGCCGGGGCGCGGCCTTGTCGCGACGCTCTCGACCTTGCCGTTCATGATCCCGAGCTTTGCCGGTGCATTGGCCTGGGGCACCCTGTTCCGCAACGAGCGGCTCGGCGGCTCGCCCGGCTTCTTCCAGGCGAACGGCTTCGACGTGCCGGACTGGCTGGCCTGGGGGCTGGCGCCGACCATGATCGTCCTGATCGCGCATTATTTCTCGCTCGCCTACACGATCATCGCCGCGGCGCTCAGCTCGGTCGGTGCCGACCTGATCGAGGCCGGCCAAGTGGCGGGCGCACGGCGAGGGCGCATCTTCTTCGGCATCGTCCTGCCGGTGGTGACGCCGGCCCTGATCGCCGCGGCCTCGCTGACCTTCGCCGGTGCGGTGGCGAATTTCGCCGCGCCGGCCCTGCTCGGCCTGCCGGTCAGGATGCAGACGCTTTCCACCCGGCTCTTCGGCATGATCGAGACCGGCGAGACCGAGCGTGGCTTCGTGCTGGCGCTGCTCCTGATCGCAGTCTCGGCCGCGCTGCTGTTCTTCAGCGACCGGCTCGCCGCCGGCCGCAAGGCCTTCACCACCGTCACCGGCAAGGGCGGGCGCATCAAGCGCTTTCCATTGGGGGCCTGGCGCTGGCCTCTCTTCGCCATTGCGCTCGTGATCGGGCTCACGACCTCGGTGCTGCCGGTGCTGGTGCTGGCGGCGTCGAGCCTCGCGCCGCAGGGCGGGGCGCTGTTCTCGAACTGGACGCTGCATTTCTGGATCGGGGAGGGCGGTGGCGCGCTCGCTCAGGGTCAGGCTGGCCTGTTCCGCAACCCGATGATCGTCGAGGCCTTGTGGAACACGCTCAAGCTCGGCCTGACGGTCGCGCTCACGACGATGCTGCTCGGGCTGGCGCTGGCCTATACGATCGTCCGCAACAAGGGGACGTGGCTCGCGACGGTGCTCAGCCAGCTCGCCTTCCTGCCGCTGCTCGTCCCCAGCATCGCCTTCGCCGCGGCCTATATCGCGCTGTTCGGCGCCCCGATCGGGCCGCTGCCGTCGCTCTACGGCACCTTCGCGCTGCTGGTTCTGGCGGCGACGGCGCATAACCTGCCCTATGCGGTGCAGTCGGGCCGCTCGGTCCTCGGCCAGATCTCCAACGATATCGAGGAGAGCGCCCGCCTGACCGGCGCTGGGCTCTTCACCCGCCTCGTCTTCATCATCTTCCCGCTGACGATCCGCGGCCTGCTCGCCGGCGCGATCCTGGTCTTCGTCAAGATGGTGCGGGACCTGTCGCTCGTCGTGCTGCTGTTCACCGCGACCTCGCCGGTACTCAGCATGGTCGCCTATCGCTATGCGTCCGAGGGCTTCATGCAGTTCGCCAACGCGATCACGCTGGTGATCCTGGTGATCTGCCTGGCGGCTTCGCTGGCGGCGCATCTCATCCAGACCCGTGTGCAGAAGTGGAAGCAGTGATGGCGCCCGCATCGACCGCCCCGGCGCAGGACGCCATTCGCATCAGTCAATTGGTGAAGCGGTTCGGCGACGTCGCCGCCGTCAAGGACGTGAACATTTCGGTACCGAGGGGCGCCTTCCTGGTGCTCGTCGGCCCCTCCGGCTGCGGCAAGTCCACGCTGTTGCGGATGCTCGCCGGGCTGGAAGAGCCGAGCGCGGGAGAGATCGCCTTCGTCGGCCGCACGGTGTCGAGCGGGACGGGCGGCGTCATTGCCGATGCCGGCGCGCGCGACGCCGGATTGGTCTTCCAGTCCTATGCGCTGTGGCCGCATATGACGGTCGCCGGCAACATCGCCTGGCCGCTCAAGGTCGCGCGCTGGTCCAAGGCCGATCGGAACGCCCGTGTCGACGAGGTGCTCGCGCTTCTCGGGATCGCGGCCCTGCGCGACCGCTACCCGGCCGAGATCTCCGGCGGTCAGCAGCAGCGCGTCGCGATCGCCCGGACCATCGCGCCGAAGCCGAGCATCCTGCTGTTCGACGAGCCCCTATCGAATCTCGACGCCAAGCTGCGCATCGAGATGCGCAGCGAATTGATGCGCATCCACCGGGCGACAGGCGCGACATCGGTCTATGTCACGCATGACCAGGTCGAGGCCATGACCATGGCGAGCCATGTCGCCGTCCTCAACCATGGCCGCATCGAGCAGTTCGGCGCGCCGATCGACCTTCTGCGCCGGCCGACGACGACCTTCGTCGCCTCCTTCCTCGGCACGCCGCCGGCCAATCTCCTGCCCGTCACCCGTGTGCAGGACCGGTTCGTCTTCGCGGATGTGCCGCTGGCGCCGGCAGCCTTCGCAACGGGACATGAACGGGTGCAACTGCTCTACCGGGCGCAGGATATCGCCGTTGGGCGGGTCGGTGACGGGCACCAGCTCGTCGGGCGTTTCGCCGAGGCGGCGCCGATCGCCGGCCAGTCGATGGTCACCGTCATGGTCGGCGATCTGCGCCTCACCGGCATGGCCGAAGGTTTCTTCACCGCGACACCGGGCGACGAGGTCGGCCTGTCGTTCTCCAGCACACCCGATGCCGCCTTCACGATGGAAGGCGAAAGGATCGATCCATGAGACTTATCCTGATGCGCCATGGCGAGACGCTGTGGAATGTCGAGCAGCGGCTGCAGGGGCACGACAATTCCGAGCTCTCCGAGCGCGGCATCCGGCAGGCGCGCGAATTCGTGCCCTATGTCAGGGCGCTGCTGCCGGCGCATGTCGTCTCCTCCGATCTCGGCCGCACCCGCCAGACGGTCGGCCTCATCGGCTATCCGGATGCGCCGTCGGATTCCCGCCTGCGCGAACTCGACATGGGCGAATGGACCGGCCGCCGGAAGCGCGACCTGATCGCCGAGCAGCCGGAGCGCTACCACGCCTGGCGGGCCGGCACGTTCACGCCGGACAAGGGCGAAAGCTGGGGCGATTTTCGTGCCCGGGTCGCGGCCGGAATCCGGGACTGGCTGCACAAGGCGCAGGGTGACCTGCTGGCGGTCGTGCATGGCGGCGTCATCCGTGCCGCCTGCCATGAATTCGTCGGCCTGCCGCCGTCCCGGGTGATCCCGGTGACGCCGGGGACCGCGACGATCCTGAACTTCGCCTCCGCCGACGCGCCGGCCGCGCAGCTTGAAGGCTACAATATCGGATCGGTCGCGCCGGACGTCTCCGTCGCGGATTGAGCGATGGCCTGCACGGCTCCGCCAGCTTCGGGTTGGAGCGGTGCGGTTCGTCCGGTAGCCTCGCGGAACGCGCTCGCATGAGGGCGAACGGCAAAGGTCGACCCTGATGATCCTGGTCTGCGGCGAAGCGTTGGTCGATTTGTTCGCCGAGGCCGGTACAGGCGGAGAGGTGCCTGCGCGGATCGTGGCCGGCGGCTCGCCCTTCAACGTCGCGATCGGGCTGGCCCGGCTCGGCATCGAGGTGGGCTTCCTCGGCGGCATCTCGCGCGACGGCTTCGGCACCCTGCTCGCGGATCTCCTGGCGCGCGAAGGGGTCGACGATCGCTATCTCGTCCAGACCGACCGGCTCACCACCATCTCGGTCGTGACAACGGGCCGGGACGGCCATCCCGGCTATGCCTTCCACGGCGAAGGTGCAGCGGACCGCTCGCTCACCGCTGCCGATCTGCCGGCGGCCCTGCCGGATACGGTCCGGGCGCTGACCTTCGGCTCCTACACCATGGCGGTTGAACCCGTCGGCTCCGCCTTCGCGGCGCTGGCCGAGCGCGAACGTGGCCGGCGCGTCATCAGCGTCGATCCCAATCTGCGCCCGAGCGCGATCGGCGACATGTCAGGCTGGCACCCGGCAGCCGAACGCTTCTATCGCGCGGCGACCATCATCAAGGCCAGCGACGAGGACATCCGGATCGCCTGGGACGGGCAGCTCACCGTTGCGGAGGCCGCTTCCCATTGGCTCGACCTGGGAGCGCACCTCGTCGTCGTCACGCAAGGCGAGCAGGGCGCGACCGCCTTTTCCGCCGCCGGCCCGGTGTCAGTGCCGGGCCACAGCGTCGCGGTGCAGGATACAGTCGGCGCCGGCGATACCTTCCACGCAGCGCTGCTGGCGCGGCTCGCCCATACTGGCCGGCTCAGCCCGGAGGCGATCGCGGCGCTCGATCGCGAGGCTATCGCCGACCTGCTGGCTTATGCTGCTGCGGCCGCGGCGATCACGGTGACGCGTCGAGGCGCCGATCTCCCGACCGCGGCCGAGGTCGAGGCGTTCGGGTGGCGTTCCGGCATGGCCTGAAGACGTCGGCGCGTCAGCGTGACAGCGTGGTGGCGCGATCGAGAGCGCTCGCGAAGCCCTGGAGCGAGATGGAGAAGGGTACGGCGGCCCCGCTATCGGCGGTCGCGTTGATCTTCAGCGCGGAGCCCGTTCGCAGGGCCGCGACCATCTGTGCGTCGAAGCTGACGGCGACGAGGCATCCGCTCGGCAGGCAGGTGCGGAAGCGCATCGGCTGCACCGTCAGCTTCTCGTCGATCTGAAAGGCGACGCCGGCATCGAGCGACAGCCCGAAAGGCAGGACCAGTACCCCGGCAACGGCGCTGCCGGTCAGGGCATTGAGCTCGATGGCGAGCACGCGCTGGCCGCTCTGCTGTGTCTGGACCTGATTGAGCACGCAGCGCTTCTTGCCGCCCTGCTGCGCACAGACGACACGCCAGTCCTTGTAGGTCTCGTTGAGCGAGGACGCGCCGCCGGGGAGTGTCGCCGTTGCTGCGGCGGCCTGTCCCACCGCAGGAGCCTGCGCGGCCTCGAGCCACTGCGGCGCCGGAACGTTACCCCGATCCGCGAAAATTGCGACGTCTCTCGACCCTGCATTTGCTCGTTCCGATCCGAGCCAGGCCGCCATGCCGCCAGCGCTGGCGAGCGCTGCGAGGCCGATGGTGCGGAGGAGGCGAATCCGGCGGGCGATCATGCGATCGCCTTTCGGCCGTCGGCTTGCGACGACATGCGAACCGACTCCGGAGGGCCGTCGAGCACGCGCTGCCAGGCCCGCTCCGCCTCGATCGTGAAACCGGGACCGAGACTGCGCCGGAGCGTCCAGAGCAGCGTCTCGGCCAGGGCCCGATAGTGAGGCTCGATCAGACGGTAGATCCTGTGGGAACGAGCGAGCTCCTGGACGATCGGCAGCAGCTCGCCGAAGTGCCGGGAATTCCCGAATATCAGCCGCAGCGTCAGGACGAGGCTTCGTTCCTGCGGCTCGATCTCCATGGCGAAGAGCCGATAGACCTCCGGATAGGATTCCAGCAGCCGATTGGCGAACATCGCATCCGCCTGCTCGGCTATCGGAAACAGCGCCACGATGTTCGTCAGGATGAGGGAGCGGGACCGATCGTTCATGCTGCCCTCAGAACCGGACATTGAAGTTGGCCTTGGCGGCATGGTCGGCGAGGCCCGAGCCGAACTGGCCGCCATAGCCGACGCCGAGCGTGGCGTTCGGCGAGAGCGCATAGTCGAGCCCGGTCTCGATCAGCGCCGCATTGCGCGCGATCGGCACGCCGCCGATGCCGAAGCCATTGCCGCCGCCGGCGAAACGCAGGCTCGCAAGAGGTGTCACGTCACCGAAGGCATGGCGCCAGCCCAGCGTTCCCTTCGCGGTCAGGCTTGCGCCGCCGAGGGTCAAACGTGTGGAAGCGCGCAGGCCGAGCGTGGTGAAGGTGGCGTCGGTGGTCGCCGCAGCGCCGGTGAGGGCTGCGGCGCCTCCGGTCTCGCGGAAGACGTCCGTGTGCAGGCTGACATAAGCCAGATTGGCGAAGGGCTCGATCCGGGTCGCGCCCAACGCGAAGCCATAGGCGAGTTCGCCGAAGAGCTGCGTCGTGCCGGCGCCGTAGTCGCCCTTCAGCCTGTCACCGAGGCCGGGAAAGCTGACCGTCCGGTTGGTCGAAATGTCATGCCACGTATAGGCCGCACCAGTCCGCAGCGCGAGCGCTCCCCAGTTCGCTCCGCCATAGAGGCCGAGATGGTAGTTGTCGCTCTCCCCCGAGGATTGGCGGCCCTTCACGTCGAAATCGCTGCGGCTGTAGCCGGCGACCGCGCCGAGGCGCCAGTTGCCGAACACCGGTGCGTCGGCGCCGATGAAGAAGCCGCCGGTCTTGCGTTCCAGCTTCGCCGCGTTGCCGTCGCCATCCGTGCGGCCCCATGAGCCGAAGCCCTGGCCCCAGAACGTGAAACGGTCGGTGGTGACAGGAGCTGCGACCGGCTTGCCGTTCTCATAGGTGACGACGGAATCGGCGCCTGCGCCCGTGCCGCCGGAGGCTGCGCGCAGGCGGTCGTTGACGGCGTTGCGCAGGAAGCGGCTGTCCTCGATCAGCGCGGTGCGGGCCGAGGCGTGAATCTCGCCCGAGAGCTGGTCGAAGGCGCCGCGTGCCTGATCGGCTGACAGACTCAGCACGGCGTTGTGAACCGGGTTGCCCAGCCCGAGGTTCTCGACGCTGCCGCCGGCGGCGACCTGGTTCCAGGTCAGGCCGACATTGCGGAAGCTCGTGCCGTTGCGCGTCATGGTCAGGTAGACGTTGCCGGCGTCGTAGCTGAGCGCGGGATCGAGGAAGGCGAGGTTCGAGGTCACGCCGGTAAAGGTGCCGGTGCGCCCGCCTGCCGCAGTCAGGATGGTGTATTGCGTCTGCTGGGCGTAGTTGCCAGCTCCCGCCAGCACATTGACCGCGCCGCCATTGATCGTGGCGGTGCCCGCCGCAACGATCCGGTCGGACTGGCCGGCCGCGTCGATCTCGACCTCGTAGGTCGAGCCGGAATTGAAGGTGATGTTGCCGGCAACGTTCAACGTGCCGATCGAATTGCCCGGCGCGACCGTGCCGGAGACGAGCGCATCGCCAACCGTGCCCGCGCCGCCGAGGCGTCCGCCTGCGTTGACGACGAGCCTGCCGCCGAGCTGCCCGTTCACAGCCAGAGCGCCGGTCTCAATCGTGGTGATGCCGGTGAAGCCGCTGGAATCGCCGGTGAAGGCGATGCTGTCGCCGGTGCCGGCGGCGATCTCGATCCGGCCGTCGCCATTGCCGCTGCTGCGGGCATTGCCGTCATAGCTGCCCGACGCGTTCTGCTCGAAGCGCATCGTCGCGCCGCCGCGGATATCGAGATTACCGCGGAAGGCCTCGGTGGTCGAGGACAGGGCCCCGCCCCAGATCGACCAGTCGAGCGTGCTGCGCCCGGTCAATCGCAGCGTGCCTGCGCCGTCCTTGATCATGACGCCGCCTTCGCCGCCGACATTGCCGGAGAAGCTGCCGTCCTGCGTCTGGTTGAAGACGACGATGCCGTTATTGACGATGTTGTTGCGGATGCTGTTCGTGTTGCCTTCCAGCGTGCCGTTCTGGACGAAGGTGTCGCCCTGGTAGCTGTTGTTACCGGTGAGGACGAGCCGGCCCTGGTCCGTCTTCAGCAAGCCTCCGGCACCGGTGAGATCGGCGGCGATCCGGGCAACGAAACCGGTGCCCTGGTTCGTGCCATCGCCGACGCGGATGACGGTCTGTGGCGCTGCCAGCGTGATCGGGCCGCCGTCCAGGCTGTAGCCGTTCACGGCGAACTGGAGGCCGTTCACCGAGACCCCGCTAGGCGCGACGGTGACCGTGCCGGGCGCACCCTGGAACGCGGCATAACCGCCGCCCCAGGCAGCGTTGCTCTGGCCGTTGGCATCGGTCCAGTTGGTGCTGCTGCCCCAATTGCCGGTGCCGCCGTCGACCTGGCCGTTGGCCGCGGTCTGGCCGCCGTCCCAGAACTGCCAGGCCGGGCCGCCGCCCGCCGCCACCATGATGTTGACCTGGAGGGCGACACCGGTCTGGACGGTGGCGGTCATGCCGACTGGCTGGGCGGTGACATCGAGCCCGTTATCCGTGAGCGTTCCGTCATAGTCGAACAGGCGGTAGACGCCCGCGCCGTAATTGCCGGTTCCGGTGATGTTCAGGCCGCCGTCCAGCGTCAGGTTTCCGCCCACGCCGAACAAGGCGCGGGTGCTGGGCGCGTCGAGCTCGACCTCGACCGTGGAGCCGTTGTTCAGGACCAGGTTGCCGTTGATGGTCAGGGTCTGGTCCGAGCGCCCGTACAAGGTGCCGCCATCGGCGATCGTGACATTGGCGTTGACGGTGCCGATGCCGGACAACCCGGCGACATTCGTCACCTGCAGCGTCTGGGCGGTGATCTCGCCATCCACCTGCAGGAGGCCGCTGTTCACATGGGCATGCGAGACGTTCGAGCCGACGCCGCTGAGGATGAGCCTGCCCGGACCGTTCTTGTGGAAGTCCCGCACATCCGCCGGGCTTGTTCTCCCGATCCGTCCGTCGAGGGTGGCCGTGCCGCTCTCCACCTCGACATTGAGATCGCCCCGGTCGAGCGTGATCGCGTTGTCGAGCCGGACATTGTCGATGAGGGCGAGGGTCGTTCCCTGGCCGGCGATCGTCAGCCCGCCCGTGCCCAGCGCGCCGGTCCTCCCGGCCCGAAGCGTCCCGTCCGCCAGTGTGGTGCCGCCGGAATAGGTATTGGCGCCGCGCAGCGTCAGGCGGTTGTCCCCCTCCTTGCGCAGCGAGCCCTGGCCGGTGATCAGGTTGCTGGAGGTGGTCGAAAAGTCCGATCCTCCGTTTCCGTCGCGGCCGAGCGCCAGCTGCGCGCCATTGGCAAGTGCCACCTGGCCGTTGCCGATGACCTCGTAGATTTTCTCGTTACCCTGGACGTTGAAGGTCGCGTTCTGGGCGACGATGATCGACGCCGTATCGGAGATGTTGCCGCCGAGCGGGGCCGCCGCGGTCAGGCTGCCGCGGTTGAGGAAGATGCGGCCGGCATTGACAGTGCCGCCGAGCACGAGTTCGCCGGCGCCTTCCTTGAACAGGTCGCCCCCGTTGCCGGCGATGTCGCCGAGCAGCCGGCCGGTGCCGCTGCCGACGCTGAAGACGGCGGTGGCGCCTGCCGCCAGATTGATGTCGTTCGCGAGCGAGACGGTATCGTTGAGCGCCAGCGTGCTGCCCAGGCCCTCGAAGCGCAGGGCGCCGGTGCCGAGCGCATTGGAATGTGCCGCGGTCAGAAGCGTGCCCGCAGTCAGCGTCGTGCCGCCGGAATAGCTGTTGTTGCCGCCCAGCGTCTGGGTGCCGCTGCCTGCCAGGCGCAGCGCGAGGGCGTTCGCGCCGTCGGTAATCGCTCCGTTGAAATCGATGCCGTTCGCAATCGTCAGAACCGCCGTGCCGGGGCCGTTATTGGTGATCGTGCCGGCACTCACGCCGATCTGACCCAGTCGATAGATGGTCTGGCTGGCGCCGCCGAGATCGAAGACGCCGCCGGTGACGAACACATGAGTTCCGGATCGGCTGTAGAAATTCCGCGCCGTGTCGCTGCCGAAACGGACGACACCGCCCGAGATGCCGAGATAGCTGAAGCCAGGGTTGGCGGTCATGTTGGTCGGTGCGAAAACGATCGTACCGTTGCCGGGCAAGGTATCCCCGAGGAAGAGAAACCCGCTCGCAGGATCGCCATAGGTGACGGTTCCCGCGAAGACCGCGTTGACGCCGGCGCCGGCCCGGATCGTGTCGGTCGATCTCACGGTCACAGCATCCGCATAAGTGCCGCTCTGGGTGTAGGTCACGGAATTGGCGCGCGCCGATGGAAGCGCCAGCGTGCTGACGGCGACGAGCGCGGTTGCCGAGAGAAGGCTCGTCTTGCGGAGAGCATGGCTGCGCACGGAGCGCTTCGAGGAAGCAGTTTTCATCATGAGCCTTTGGGAAACGCGATATGAGCGATGGCCGACCGTGGTGGCCGGGCTCAGTCGGAGCTGTTGTCGAGGATCGCCTTCAGGCGCGGCGCGAGCGGGCGCACGATGTCGGCGAAGCGCGCGCCCTCAGCGCGGAACGCCAGCATGCGTGCGAATTCCGCGCGGAGCGCCTGCAGGGCTTCTGCCTTCTGAGCCGCGTTCAACGCGACGAGGCCGCTCGCGCCGGCATCCAGCTTGGCCCGTATCGCGTCGATTTCGCTCTGGGGTTCTAGGGCGGCGAGGCCGCGGAAGGTCTCGCCGACCGCGGTCTTCCAGCTTTCCGCCGTGAAGCCCGCGGCCCGGATCAGGCCGCGCTCCGCGGCATCGCGCTCGAACCACTCGCCGACGATCTCCTCGTCATAGGCGAAGGAGCTGAAGGCGGGCTGCAGCGCGGCGATCAGTTCGGCGACCTTGGCGGCTTCCTCGCGCGTCAGGGCGGCGGCCGGATCAGCGGTGAACAGGAAGCAGGCGCAGAGCGCGGCAGACAGGAGACGGCGTTTTCCGCGGCGCGCGGAGGCGGCACCGTGCTTGCGGGCGCAGATGATCGACAGCACTCGAATTCCCTTCCAAGGCCGAGACTGAAGGCTGTCGGTACGGCCCATTCGGCAAAGCGGAGCGGCGCTTGCGCGCCATTCGATCCGGACCTTAGGAAGAGGGTGGATGGCTCGTCTGCGCGGAGAGCGAAGCGGTTTTGCAGGGAGCGAACACAGCTCCGGGTATTTTCGGGGAGCGGCAGCGCGATCCGCCGCGGCGCCGTATCGGCCGCCTTCATCCGCGCCATTCCTCGCCTTTCGGCAGCGCGGCGCGGCGACTCAGGATGTCCGCCCGGAACTCCGAAGGGGTGGCGTCGAAGCGCTTGCGGAACGCGCGGTTGAATGACGATACGTCCGAAAACCCGACGTCATAGGCGATCGCCGTGATCGTGCTGGAGGCGAGATCGCGCTCTCCAAACAAGCGGACGGCGTGTTCGAGCCTTTGCCCGCGGACGAAATCGGAGAATGTCGTTCCGGCGTTCCCGAACAGACGCTGGACATAACGCACCGTGACGCCCTGGCGCCTGGCCAGAGCGGCGATATCCAGATCGCGATCGCACAGGCGTGCGAGCACGTCCGCCTGGATGAGCCGGTAGCGGGCGGCCGCGATGCTGGTCTCGCTGCGCTCGGCCCCGCCGCGCACCGCCCCGCCAAGGACCAGGGCCGTGAGGTCATAGACGTGGCGAGCCGCCGCCTCGGCGAGCTTGAGCGAACCCGGCGGATTGCGGCGCAGCAATTCGACATAGTTCCGCAGAAGCGACAGGCCTTCCGCCGCTGCCGGGACCACGTAGCTCGCTGCGAGGTCGATGCGCGGGGCGCGGTCGGTCAGCAAGCGACGATCCAGCGAGACGAAATCGAACGCGGTGGACTGGCCGTGCCAGCACTCGTGGCAGGTGCCCTCGTTGACGAGCACGAGATCGCCCGCGCCGATCCTGATCGGTGCCTTGCCGGCGACCGAGATTTCACGCTCGTGGTCCTGGATCGTCCAGACGTAGTTCTGGCGGCCGTCCTGCAGCAGGTCGCGGGCCCGGATGCCGCGCATCGGCGTGAACCGGCCATGGGAGACGAGAAGGTCGCTGGGCAGCGCCATCGCTTCGAGATCGACGCGGATATTGTCGCGGTCGGGTGGGAGCAATCGACGCCCGCTCCAGACATGCCGGGCCATGAAGTCGTGCAGGAAGGCTATCCGCTCGCCGCGCGGAATCTCTTCTGTCGACAGCCGCTGCATCGCAAACGGTGCGATCGTCATGCGAGGGCTCCGGCTTCGACGAAGTAGGAGCCAGTCCCCCACCGTTCAGAGGGGGCGGACGCTATGGCGAGGCGGGATGGGCCGTCTCGGATCGCGGCGAACAGATTTTGCAGCCGGCGAACAAAGTAGAGGTTTTTCAGCGGCCGGATTGCAAAAGACTGGCTTGAATCAGCCCTTCAGGGCGCTGGCCCTGACTTCGGAAGGCGTCGCCTCGAAGCCCCGCCGGAACGCCCGGTTGAAGGAGGTGACGTCGGAGAAGCCGGCATCATAGGCGATGGTCGTGATCGTGCAGGAGGCGGAATCGCGCTCCCGTAGCATGCGAAAGGCGAGGTCCAACCTCTGGTCGCGCACGAAGCTCGAGAAGGTCGTTTCCTGCGTCTCGAACAGGCGCTGGACATAGCGCGGCGTGATGCCCTGGCGCCGGGCGACCGCTTCGATCCCGAGACCGGGATCGGGCAGCTGTTCGAGGATATCCTTGCATACGAGTTTCAATCGTGCCGCCGCAATGCTGCGGGCATTGCGCTCGGCGCCACCGCGCACGAAGCCATCGAGCATCAGGGCGGCGAGATCATAGACATGGCGCGAGGCGATCTCGCTCGCCCTGACCGATGCGGGCGGATTGCGGCGCAGCATCTCGGCATAGCCGGAGAGCAGCGACAGCGACGCCGATGCCGCCGGTATGACGTAACTCGCTTCCAGCGCCACGCGCGGTGCGAGGCTCGCGAGCAGCCGCTGATCGAGCGAGAGCACGTCGACGGACATCGGCTTGCCCTGCCAGAACTCGAAGCAGACCGCTTCGTTCAGCAGCAGGACATCGCCGGCCGAGACCTTGATCATCCTGCCGCCATCGACGGCGACCTCGTGGTCCTCGTTATGGATCGTCATCAGGTAGTGCTCGCGGCCGTCCTGGAGCAGGCCACGCGTCCGCGCGCCACGCATCGGCGCATAGAGGCCGCGGCCGACGGTCAGCCCGCCCGGCAGCATCATGGCTTCCATATCGATCCGGATATTGTCCTGGTCGGCCGGGCGGAATTCCAGCCCGCCGACATGGCGCGCGACGAAATCATGGACGAAGGCCATCTGCTCCCGGCGCGGGACGTCCTCCGTCCGCAACCGCATCATCGGGAACGGGGCTGCTGTCACGGAGCTCTCCCTCGCGATGGACATGAGGTCCGCGCGGCGCGGCGGGGCCTTTGACGGTGATGGCTGGTCCTTTTACCTTTATTACAAGCCTGCAGCCGGCGCGAGCCCCCGACTCCGTTCCGGAATGAATCGTGCCCGAGATGATGGGCACTGGCGCGATAACGACGGAGTTCGTGCCCGGTTCACTTGAAAATGCTCTAGCCGGTGCGTGTCCAGCGCAGGAAGGCCGATAGCCGCAGCAGGCCGTTGACGATCAGAGTATAGACCACAGCCGTGTCTCCATCTCGGGAGCCCACGGTAAAGCGTGGTGCTTTTAGCGTTGTTGACGCGGCGCAAGCTGCTCCGACAAATCCCGCGACCGGATCGCTCCGATGGCTTCGAGCATTCCGGGAATATCGGCTCGGGTCAATCGCAGGGATTGCCAAGTTTTCGGGCGCTAAGAGAAGAAATCGCTGCTTCAGGCAGCCTCCGTCGCATCCTCCATTTTCAGGATCTTGAGGCCGATCTGGACCATCAGCATCTCCTCGGCGTCGTCGAGATCGATGCCGGCTTCCGTCCTGATCTTGTCGAGCCGATAGAGTACCGTCTTCGGGTGGACATCGAGGCGCCGCGAGGTTTCGAGCGCGTTGCCGCTGCTGGCGATATAGGCCTCCAGCGTCTCGACGAGGTCGGCCCGGGCCCGTGTCTTGACCGAGACCAGCCGTTTCAGTGAGGGCGGGATCATCTCCCTGAGCTCGTGCTGCGGTGCGAGCCGGCAGAGCATGCGGTAGATGCCGAGCTCGTGGAAGGCGACGATCTGCTTCTTGAAGCGCGCCCGGGTGCCGATATTGAGAGCGTCGAGCGCCTGGCGGTAGCTCCGGGGCAGGCTTTCGATGTCGGCGGCGATCTCGCCGATGCCGGCATGCAGGACGGCGCGCTCCTCGCCGCGCGACCAGAGCGCGTTCAGTTCGGCGAAGCGGCGTTCGAGCTGCGCGCGCCAGTCGCGGCCCTCGCCGGCCGGCCAGAACAGCACGACATGGCCGCCGCGGACCTGGGCATGGGCATTGTCGATGAGGTCTGCAAGAAGCTGTGCCAGCCGTTCCAGCTTCTTGCCGTCGCCCGGACCGGGAGTGAGTTGCTTCTGGGTGGCCTTGAGGCCGAGCACCACCACGGCGTGCCTGCGCTTGAGGTCCCACTGGATCAGCCCGGCGCGGCGATGCAACTCGCTGGAGGGGAGGGCGCTGCCGCCGAGCAGATCGCCGATCAGGTCGAAGCGGAACTGCTTCTCAACCTCGATCACAGCCTGCTGGCGCAGGAAATCGAGCGCGAGCGCGTTGATCGCGCTCTCGATGGCGATCGACTGGACGTCCTCAAGCTCGCCATTCAGTTCGAGCACGGTGAGGTAGAGCCTGACCACGTCCCCGACGCGGACGGAGAAGACGTAGCGGTTGCAGATGCGATCGTCGGCTTCTGGGGCGGCGATCGTCTGGATGTAATAGGGCGCGCCTTCCTGATGCCCTTCGGGCGGGGCGAGGCTCACCGAGCTGCCGGTGGTGCCGGCGAGGCATTGCAGCTTCTCGTCATAGAGCCCGACCGGATTGCCGATGAAGGTCTCCAGCGATTTCAGGATGCGGAAGGCGCCCTGGTTCGCCAGCGAGGCGCTGAGGAAGTGGTCGCTGATCTCCTTGAAGCGTTCGAGCACGCCGAGCCGCTCGCTGAGGAGATGCTCGGAGATGCACAGGACGATGGTCCGGTAGAGCACGCTGCGGGGAATCTCGATGACGGGCAGGCGGTGCCTGCGCGCGGCTTCGACGATCTCCTCCGGCACCTCCTGCACGAAGAGCCCGGTCTTGACGATCAGCGCGCTGAGCTTGCGGGCCGCGACCTTCTCGATGAAGGCGTCGAGCGGACGCAAGCGGTCGAGCGAATAGAAGTTGGTGAGGAGCACGTCGCCCGGCTGCACCCAGTCGGTAACATCGGGCGCCTCGATGACGTTGACGCCCCGGACGGGATTGGCGAGGCCTTCTTCCCCGCAAATCAGGCGAGCCTGCTTGAACGGCGCAAATTGCAGCAGTTCGGAAATCTTGAGCTGATGGGCCATGGTCCGGGCTCCCAGGGTGGCCCGCGCCAGCGGCCACTCCGCCATGCCGATCTATGCGCTAATGGCGGGTATTCGCAAGCCAAACCCGGTTGGGACGGTTTGATATTTATCCGATCTGGATAAAACAAGACCGGTCAATTTAGGCGGCTTGGCAATGGTTCGCCTGCCGCCGGCTCACTAGGCTCCCTTCAAAAGAAGATCGTTCGACGGCGGGATCGCGCGACTGGAGCGCGCCCGAGAGGATGGGGACAATCGATGGATAGATCGTTTATCTGGCGAAAGGGCGACTGGGGCGGCTATTTCGGCCTGCTGGCCAACAACCTGACCAATCTGCTCACGATGATCGGCCTGCTGCTCTTCGTGGTCGGTTTCCCCAAGGAGATGGTCTATGGCCGGATCGCGCCGGCCTTCGGCCTCGCCGTCTTCGCCGCGAGCCTGTGGTACACCTATTTCGCCTATAAGCTCGTCAAGGAAACCGGCCGGGCCGATGTGACCGCGCTGCCTTCCGGCCCGAGCGCGCCGTCGATCTTCACGGTGACCTTCCTCGTCATCCTGCCGGTCTATCTGCAGACCAAGGATGCCGAGTTCGCGCTGCAGATCGCGCTGGTCTGGTGCTTCGTCGAGGCGATGATCCTCGTCGGCGGCTCCTTCCTGGGCGAGACCATCCGCAAGACGATCCCGCGCACGGTGCTCTTGTCCTGCCTCGCCGGCCTGGGCTTGCTGCTGCTGGCCATGAACCCGATGCTGCAATCCTTCGAGACGCCGACCGTCGCCTTCGTCGTGCTGGCGCTGATCTTTCTGAACTGGTTCGGCAAGAAGCCGATCTTCCCGAAGGTGCCGACCGGCTTCCTGCTGCTCGCTGCCGGCACGGTGCTGGCCTGGATCTTCGGCCTGCAGAGCCCGGCCGAGATCAAGAACTCGCTGAGCACTTTCGGCTTCAACCCGCCGACGCTGCACATCTCGAGCTTCATGCAGGGCCTGCCGCATGCGCTGCCCTATCTCGCCTCGGCCGTGCCGCTCGGCCTCGCCAACTACGTGTTCGACCTCGAGAACATCGAGAGCGCGCATGCCGCCGGCGATCCCTACCCGACGCGCCAGGTGATGATGGCCAACGGCCTGTCCTCGACGCTCGGCGCCATGTTCGGCAACCCGTTCCCGGTCACCGTCTATATCGGCCATGCCGGCTGGAAATCGATCGGCGCGGGTACCGGCTACACCTTCTTCACCGGCCTGACCATGTTCCTGGTCTCGCTGTTCGGGCTCGGCGCCTTCCTGCTGGCGCTGATCCCGATGGTCGCGGTGGTTCCGATCCTCGTCTATATCGGCATCGTCACAGCCAATCAGGTGGTGCGCGAGTCGCCTCGCGACGAAGTGCCGGTGATCTTCGTCACGATGTTCCCGTGGATCGCCAACTGGGCGCTGACGCTGGCCAACAACACGCTGGCAGCCGCCGGCACCGCCGCCAAGACCGTCGGCGTCGAAGCGCTCGCCAAGAAGGGCGTCTATTACCAGGGCCTCTCCAATCTCGGGAACGGCGCGCCGTTGAGCAGCATGACCTGGGGCTGCATCACGATCTTCGCGATCACCGACAAGCCGATGCGCGGTGCGGTTGCGGCACTGGTCGGCGGCTTCCTGACGCTGTTCGGCGTGATTCACGCGCCGACGGTCGGCTTCGCCCAGCCGCACGCGATGCCGCTGGTCTATGCATACTGCATGATTGCCGGCGTCTTCGTGCTCAAGCACTACCTCAACCTGCGCGAGGCGGACCGGACGATCTCCGCCGGCGAAATGAAGCCGGCCGCCCAGGCCAGCAAGGCATGAACCAGCGAGGCGAGCCTGCCCGTTGCGGATGGGCTCGCCTTGCTTTCGCTTCTTATGCCTTTCGCGGTGCCTGTCCGGGCGCCGCATCACCGATCGACAGGAAGACCCGATGAACGCCCCGTCCGCCAACCCGCCCCTGATTGCCGCCGCCGACAAGGGCGATATGGTTGCCGTCGAGCGCCTTCTCGCCGAGGGCGCCAAGGTGGACGCCAAGGACGAGACCGGCCGCACGGCGCTGATGGCGGCGACCCAGAAGAACAACCTGCCGCTGGCGCGGCGCCTGATCGCGGCCGGCAGCGACGTCAATGTCCGCGACATCACCATGCTCTCGCCCTATCTCTGCGCGGGCGCGAACGGCTTCAACGAGATCCTGAAGCTCGCCATCGCCTCGGGCGCCGACCCGAACAGCGTCAACCGCTTCGGCGGCACGCCGCTGCTGCCGTCGAGCGAGAAGGGTTTTCTGCGCACGGTGCGGGTCTGCCTGGCCGCCGGCATTCCGGTGAACCATGCAAACGATCTCGGCTGGTCGGCGCTGCTGGAGGCGGTGATCCTCGGCGACGGCGGCAGGCTCTATGGCGACGTGGTCGAGGCTCTGGTCGAGGCGGGTGCGGACCAGCACCTCAGGGATCGCGACGGCAAGTCCTCGCTGGAGCATGCGCAAGCGCTCGGTCAGGAGCGCGTCCTGAAGATCTTCCGCGGTGAAGGTGCTGCGGCCGGGCCGGGCGCAGCGTCGATCCGGCAGGCGAAGCAGGCCGAGAAGGCGGAGCGCTACGAGGAGGCGCTCGCCATCATCGAGGCCGCGCTGGCGCAGCATCCGGGCGACGCCGATCTCGGCTATTACAAAGGCTATTACCTCTACGAGCTCGGGCGCAACGAGGAGGCGATCCGCACCTTCGAGGCGGTGCTCGCTGCGACGCCCGACGCGATCGAGTTCCATTTCTACATCGCCTATGCCTGGCGGGCGATGAAGCAGCCGGAAGCGGCGCTCGCGGCCTTCGACGCGGGGATCGCGAAGAAGCCGGAGGCGCAGTTCCTGCGCTATCACAAGTCGAACTATCTGCGTGAACTCGGACGGCACGAGGCTGCCGTCGCCGCGATGGACGAGTTGCTCGTGCTCGATCCCGGCCGCTACGATTTCGCCTTCCACAAGGGCAACAGCCTGCGCTCGCTTGGCCGGCACGAAGAGGCGATCAGCGCGATCGAAGTCGCGATCGCGTCCGATCCCGGCAATCCGCTCTACCGCAACCATAAGGCGCAGTCGCTCAAGCTACTCGGCCGCGAGGCCGAGGCGCAGGTCGAGCTTGCTGCGATCGGTCAGCCTCCGGCTGCCCGCGCCAGCTAAGCCCGACAGAGGTCCCGCCCCGATGCGCGCGCATACCACGATGCAGGCAAGGTCCGGTGACGGCGCCTTCCTCGCCCGTGTGAACGGGGCGGCCTTCGCTGGCGTGGTCCACAGCGCCTTCAGCCGGGCGGTCAATATCGCCTGCCTGTGTTGCGGCGAATTGCACACGCTGGTCACGGACGATCTGGATGACGGGCCGAACTCGCTGGTTGTCACCGCCGATGATTTTCTCGCCATGGGTATCTGCCAGGGCGACAGCGTCAGGGCCGCAGGTGGCAGCCTCGCCATTGCCGGCAAGGCGATGGTCACCGTTGACGGAGCGGCGGTCTGGCACACGCCCATCCCTGAAACGCATTGCGCGGCCGGCCTGTTGCGTCGTCGGCTGGCGGAAGCCGAGGCGGCGATCTGGCGCAACGGCACGCCCGGCGGCTTCATCGAGGGGATGGCCGATACCGAGGTCGCACGATTGACGACCCGGATGCTGCATGAAGGCGTGGACGGGCTCGCGCTCGCCCTGGGGCGGGGCGACACGGATGGGGCGCTGGCCCATGCTGGCCGGTTGCTCGGGCTCGGGCCGGGCCTCACGCCATCCGGTGACGATTTCCTCGTCGGGCTGCTCGCTTCCCGTGCGCTCTGCCAGCGGCCGGACGATCTCGGCAGCGATGCCTTCGCGCACGGCGTCGTGCGGCTCGCCAAGAGCGCGACCAACCCGATCGCCTATGCGGCCATCGCCAAGGCGGCGCGCGGCGAGGTCCGGGAGCGGGTCGCACGCCTCATCATCGCGCTCGGCAGCGCGGCCGCCGAGCCCTTCTCGCCGGCACTCACACAGGTTCTCGCGATCGGCTCCTCATCCGGGACCGAGATCGCTTTCGGCGTCATCCGCGGGCTGGCGTCGCTCATCGACAACGGAGAATGGGATCATGGCCATCAAGACCGCCATTAAGCGGAACACCTATTTCGACTCGGTCTCGCTGATGTCGGTGACCGGGCGGGCCAATGCGGTTGCCGGCGTCGACCAGGCGATGATCGGCATGGGCACCGCCATGAACAAAGAAGTGCTGCAGAATGTCGGCATGCTGACGCCGGAGGCGGCGGAGGCCCAGAGCGGCGATCTGATGATCGTGGTGCGCTCGGCATCGGACGAGATCGCCGAGAAGGCACTGGTCGAGATCGACGAATTGTTCAAGCAGAAGGGCGGCAACGAGAGCGGCCGCAAGATGAACTACGCGACGATCGAGTCAGCCGTCGCCCATGTGCCCGGCGCCAATCTCGCGATCATCGCGGTGGCCGGCGAGTTCGCCAGCCGCGAGGCGCGCCGCGCGCTGGAGAGCGGCCTGCATGTCATGATGTTCAGCGACAACGTCTCGATCGAGGACGAGGTCGCCCTCAAGACGCTCGCCCATGACAAGGGCCTGCTGATGATGGGGCCGGATTGCGGCACCGCCTATATCGGCGGCGTCGGCCTGTGCTTCGCCAATGCGGTGCGCGCCGGCAATATCGGCATCGTCGGCGCCTCCGGCACCGGCAGCCAGGAGGTCGCGGCCCGCATCCACGATTTCGGCGGCGGCATCACCCAGATCATCGGCACCGGCGGGCGCGACCTCAACGAGAAGGTCGGCGGCATCATGATGATCGACGGCATCAACGCGCTCGCTCGCGATCCGGCGACCGAGGTGATCGTGCTGGTCTCCAAGCCCCCGGCGAAGTCGGTGCAGGACAAGGTGCTGGCTGCGGCCGCGGCCTGCGGCAAGCCGGTCGTCGCCTGCCTGCTCGGCGGCTCGGAGGAGGCCGTCACCAAGGCCGGCCTGCAATTCGGCAAGACCATCAAGGAGGCCGCGCTCAAGGCCGTCATCCTCGGCGGCAAGAAGGAGGAGGAGATCAACAAGCGGGCGCTCAACCTGCCATTGATCGCCGAGACCCGCGCCAAGCTGAAGCCCGAGCAGCGCTATATCCGCGCGCTGCTCTGCGGCGGCACGCTCTGCGAGGAGATGATGCTGATCGCCAAAGAGAGCTACGACAACGTCTACAGCAACATCGCCAAGGACCCGGCGCGCAAGCTGAAGGACGTCTCCACCAGCATCGAGCACACCTTCATCGATTTCGGCGACGACGATTTCACCCGTGGCCGGCCGCACCCGATGATCGACCCCTCGCAGCGCCTCGCACGATTGGTGCAGGAGGCGCGCGACCCCTCGGTCGGCGTCATCGTGCTCGATTTCATCCTCGGCTACGGCGCCCATGAGGACCCGGCCGGCGTGATGATCCCCGCCCTCGTCGAGGCCAAGCAGATCGCGGCGGCCGAGGGCCGCCACCTCGAGATCCTCGGCTATGTCCTCGGCACGGATCTCGACAGCCAGTCGCTCGCCGAGCAGACGGCCAAGCTTTCGGAAGTGGGCGTCACCATCGCCAGCAGCTGCACCAATGCCGGCCTGCTGGCGCGCGGTTTCGTCTCCAAGGAGAACTGATCATGTCCAGCATCAACGACCTGTTCAGCAAGGTCAGCGTCATCAATATCGGCCTCGAAATGTTCAAGGACGATATCGAGAAGCAGGGCGGCAGCGCCGTCCATCTCGACTGGCGCCCGCCGGCGGGCGGCAAGCCCGAGCTGATCGACGCGCTCGAAGCGCTCGCACGCCCCGAGATCGCGGCGCGTATCGAGAAGGCGAACCAGGAAGCGGTCGAGCGCATCCTGAAGTCGCAGCCCGTACTGGTCGGCTTCGGTCCGGCGCTCGAGGTCGTGCCCGGCATGACCAAGACGACCATCCTGCATGCCGGCCCGCCGATCACCTGGGAGCGGATGTCCGGCCCGATGAAGGGCGCTGTCACCGGCGCGCTGGTCTTCGAGGGGCTCGCCAAGAACCTCGACGAGGCGGCTGCGCTCGCGGCCTCCGGCGAGATCACCTTCTCGCCCTGCCACGAGCATAACTGCGTGGGCTCGATGGCGGGCGTGACCTCGGCCTCGATGTTCATGCACGTCGTCAAGAACAAGACCTATGGCAACGTCGCCTACACCAATCTCAGCGAGCAGCTCTCCAAGATCCTGCGCATGGGCGCCAATGACGAGACCGTCATCGCCCGGCTGAACTGGATGCGCGACGTGCTCGGCCCGATCCTGCGCGAGGCGATGCAGATCGCCGGCGAGATCGACCTGCGCCTGCTGCTCTCGCAGGCGCTGCACATGGGCGACGAGTGCCATAACCGCAACGTGGCCGGCACGACGATCCTGATCCAGAAGCTCGCGCCCTTCATCCTGGAGACGTCGTTCACGACGGCCCAGAAGCGCGAGGTCTTCGACTTCGTCGCCAGCAGCGACTATTTCTCCGGCCCGACCTGGATGGCGATGTGCAAATGCGCGCTCGACGCCGCCCATGACGTTGAACATTCGACCATCCTGACGACGATGTGCCGCAACGGCGTCGAGTTCGGCATCCGCATCAGCGGCGTGCCGGGCTTCACCTGGTTCACCGGCCCGGCCCAGAAGGTCATCGGCCCGATGTTCGCCGGCTACAAGCCGGAGGATTCCGGCCTCGACATCGGCGACAGCGCGATCACGGAGACCTATGGCATCGGCGGCTTCGCCATGGCGGCGGCGCCGGCCATCGTGCCGCTCGTCGGCGGCACGGTCGACGAGGCCATCGGCTTCTCGGTCCGCATGGCCGAAATCACCACGGCCGAGAACCCGAACGTCACGGTGCCCCTGCTCAACTTCAAGGGCGTGCCGACCGGCATCGACATGCGCAAGGTGCTGCAGACCGGTATCATGCCCGTCATCAACACCGCCATCGCCCATAAGGAAGCCGGCATCGGCATGATCGGCGCCGGCATCACCTATCCGCCGATGGAGGCCTTCGAGAAGGCGCTGCTCGCCTTCGCGCGCCAGGAAGGCGTCATCGACCAAAGCGCTGCGGCCTGAAGACTGCCGCGGGCCGCCCCTGAGCGGCCCGCGTTCCACGCCAACGAACAATTTCAACATGCGTCGCGA
Organism: Beijerinckiaceae bacterium; assembly: GCA_965283735.1. Classification (GTDB taxonomy): domain Bacteria; phylum Pseudomonadota; class Alphaproteobacteria; order Rhizobiales; family Beijerinckiaceae; genus Allobosea. Next base: position 556,559 of record CBDIPN010000001.1, read on the forward strand.
CCTGCCGGCCGGCGCGTGGGAGGAGGATTCATGACTTCGATCGACGCCGTTCCGGATCGCCTGATCATCGCCATCGGCGGCAACGCCATCCATCCCGAGGGCATCCGCGGCACGGCCGAGGAGCAGGAGAAGCTGGCTGCCGAGACGGGCGCCGCCCTGCTGCCGCTGATGGAGCTCGGCTCGCAGCTCATCATCACCCATGGCAACGGCCCGGTCGTCGGCAAGATGCTGCTGCGCCATGCCATCGCCCGCCATCGCGTCGCGCCGATGCCGCTCGACATCTGCGTCGCCCATAGCCAGGGCGGCATCGCCTATCTGCTGACGCAGGCGCTGGAGAACGCGCTGCGCGCCAAGGGCAATCCGCGCGAGGTGACCTGCGTGCTGACCCAGGTCGAGGTCGACCCGAACGATCCGGCCTTCCAGAACCCGTCGAAGCCGATCGGCTATTTCTACACCGAGGAGGAGGCCAAGGCCCTCAGCGCCGAGATGGGCTGGCTGATGAAGGAGGATTCCGGCCGCGGCTACCGGCACGTCGTGCCCTCGCCGCTGCCGCAGCACATCGTCGATTTCGACCTCGTGCAAGCGCTGGCCGAGAAGGGCGCAGTCGTGATCGCGGGCGGCGGCGGTGGCGTGCCCGTGGTGCGCCAGCCCAACGGCCAGAGCCGCGGCGTCGAGGCCGTGATCGACAAGGACCGCACCACCGCCAAGATGGCGAACCTGCTCGACATTCCCGACATGATCATCCTGACCGCCGTGCCGCGCGTCGCCGTGCATTTCGGCAAGCCGGAGCAGCGCTTCCTCGATCGCGTCAGCCTGTCCGAGATCAAGCGCCTGCACGTCGAGGGGCATTTCCCGCCCGGCAGCATGGGGCCGAAGATCGATGCGGCCATCCAGTTCATCGAAGGCGGCGGCCGGCGCTGTATCATCGCGCGCATCGAGGATGCGGTCGCGGCGCTCCGCGGCGAGGCCGGCACGCAGATCGTTTCCGACGAAGCCTTCGCGGCGGCGGCCTGAAGCTTTTCCGGGCCTCTCGCGTCTTCAAAGAACGCGGTCATCCCGGGCGAAGCGAAGTGCAGACCCGGGATCCATGCCAGAACCTTTATCGGAAATGGTCCGGCATGGATCCCGGATCAAGTCCGGGATGACGGCGTGTTTCCGAGCGGGATGAATTGGCTTCTGTTAAATGCACTGAAAAGGGCCGCCGGGGTGACCGGCGGCCCTTTTCATGTGCGGAGGTGGGATCGGCCCGTCAGGCGATGGGCTGGGTCAGCTCGCCATGGCGGGCGACGATCCTGCCGCGCTTGAGGACCGTGCGGTCGGCCGGGCGCTCGACGATGGCCTCGCAGATGGTCTCGCCGGGCAAGATCACGAAATCGGCAATACAGCCGACATCGAGGCCGTAGTTCTCGATGCCCATCGTCTTGGCACCCTGATAGGTGCAGACATCGAGCGCCAGCTCCATCTCCTCGTCGCGGCGGAAATTGTTGCGCAGGCCGACCAGCGTCGCGCGCTCCAGCATGTCGCCCATGCCGTAGGGGTTCCAGCTGTCGCGCACGCCGTCGGAGCCGCCGGCGATGACGACGCCAGCCTTGAGGCAGGCCATGACCGACGGTGCAGGCGAGGAAGCCGGCGCGGTGGTGACCAGCGCGATGCGCTCCTTGGCCAGATCCTCCAGCAGGCGGCGGACATAGTCGGCATCAGGCATGCCCAGGCAGAAGGCATGGCTGATCGCGACCTTGCCCTGCATGCCAAGCGCGCGGGTGCGCTCGATGATGAGCTCCATCGAGAAGGCGCCGACCTCGCCGCGCTCGTGCAAGTGGATGTCGAGCGGGCGGCCGTATGTCTCGGCGAGGCCGAAGATCGCGTCGAGATGACCCTTGGGGTCGCGGTCGAGCGTGCAGGGATCGAGGCCGCCGACGACATCGGCACCCATCGCCATCGCCTGGTCGAGCAGTTCGAGCGTGCCGGGCCGGATCAGCATACCGGATTGCGCGAAGGCGACGATCTCGACATCGATCACGTCCTTGAGCCGCTCGCGCATGGCCATGACGCCCTTGATGCCGGCGAGGCCGACCTCCGTGTCGACGTCGACATGGCTGCGGATATGGGTGGTGCCGAGCTTGACCATCTGGGCGACGAGGCGGCCCGACTGGCGGTCGGGCTCGATGCCGAATTCGCGGCGGTTGCGGCGTTCGGTCTCGATCTTGTCGATCAGGGCGGGGCCGGCGGTGTGCTTGTGCCAGCCCATGCCCCAGAAGCTCTTGTCGAGATGGGTGTGGGCCTCGACGAGGCCGGGGATCATCAGCCGTCCGCCGGCATCAAAGGTCGCGTCGCCTCCGGTCGCGCCGGCGCCGATCGCGGCGATGCGCCCATCACGGACCAGCACGTCCGTCGCGGCGCCGCCAGCCGGGCGGACATTCCGGATCAAGAGGGTATCAGTCACGAGGCGTCTCCTTCTTCCAGACCGGCCTGTGCCGGCTTCTCAACGTCGATGACGGCTTCGGCCGGCCGGATCATAGAACCAGCTCGCCACAGCCGTCGGCATAAAAGGCGCCCCGCCGGTGTCGCGCGGCGGGGCGAGGTATCCACGAGAGTGGGGCGTACCGAGCTTGGCTCCCGTGGAGGCATTCCGGACTCACACCCGCTTGCGCAGGCGCGGATCGAGGGCATCGCGCAGGCCGTCGCCGAGCATGTTGATGGCGAGCACGGTGATGGAGAGGAACAGCGCGGGGAAGAAGATGATGTAGGGCTTGATCTGCCAGAGCGCCCGGCCCTCGGCCATGATGTTGCCCCAGGACGGGGTCGACGGCGGCACGCCCGCACCGATGAACGAGAGAGCGGCTTCGGCGAGGATCGCGACCGCGCAGATATAGGTCGCCTGGACCGCGATCGGCGCGAAGGTGTTGGGCAGGATGTGGCGGAAGACGATCCAGGGCACGCTGGCGCCGCAGGAGCGCGCAGCCTCGACATAGGGCTCCTCGCGCAGGAAGAGCACGACGCCGCGGATCAGGCGGACGACGCGCGGCGTCTCGGCGATGGTGACGGCGAGGATGACGTTCCAGATCGAGGCGCGGTTGAGCGCGATCAGCGCGATGGCAAGCAGGATCGAGGGGATCGCCATCAGCCCGTCCATCACCCGCATGACGAAGGCGTCGAAGCGGGGCAGGAAGCCGGCGAAGACGCCGATCAACACGCCGAGGATGGTCGCGCCGATCGCCACCGAGAAGCCGACGATGAGCGAGACGCGGGTGCCGTAGAGCACGCGGGAATAGAGATCGCGGCCGAGCATGTCGGTGCCGAACCAGAACGTGGCCGATGGCAGCTTGGCGCGGTCGAAGGCCGAGATTGCCGTCGGGTCACGCGTGCCGAGCCAGGGCGCGAGCAGCGCGATCAGGATGAGGAGGACGAGCACGGCGGCGCCGCAGGCGATGCTCGGGTTGCGGAAGAGCTGCCCGAGCCGGCTCTGCCGGCCGCCGCGCGGTGCGGCGTCGGAGGTGATGGCGGTCAATAGCGGATCCTCGGATCGAAGACGGTGTAGAGCATGTCGACCAGCAGGTTCACGAGCACGTACATGAAGCTGAACAGCAGGATGACGCCCTGGATGACGGGGTAGTCGCGGCGCAGGATGGCATCGACGGTCAGGCGGCCGAGGCCGGGAATGGCAAAGACGGTCTCGGTGACGATGGCGCCGCCGATCAGCAGCGCGACGCCGCTGCCGATGGTGGTGATGATCGGGACCGAGCAGTTCTTCAGCGCGTGCTTGAACAGGATCTTGCGCTCCTCGGCGCCCTTGGCGCGGGCGGTGCGGACATAATCCTGGGCCAGCACCTCCAGCATGGTGGCGCGGGTGATGCGGGCGAGCAGGCCGATATAGACGCTGCCGAGCGCGATCGCCGGCAGGATCAGGCTGCGCACCGCCGGCCAGAGCCCGTTGGACATCGGCACATAGCCTTGCACCGGCAGCCAGCGCAGCTGCAGGCCGAAGACGAAGGCCAGGAGATAGCCGACGACGAAGGAGGGCAGCGAAAAGCTGAGCACGGCGAAGACCATAACCGCGCGGTCGCTTGTCGTATTGTGCTTCCAGGCCGCGACGACGCCGATCGGCAGGGCCATGGCGACCGAGATGACCAGGGTCATCAGCATCAGCAGGTAGGTCGGCTCCAGGCGCTGCGCGATCATCGCGGCGACCGGCTGGTTGGTGAAGAGCGAGAGGCCGAGATCGCCGTGGAGCAGGCTCCAGACCCAGTTCCCGAAGCGGATCGGGAACGGGTCGTCGAGTTTGAGCGCGATGCGGATGCGGGCGATGTCGGCCGCCGTCGCCTGGTCCCCGGCCATGATCGCCGCGGGATCACCCGGCGCGAGGTAGAGCAGGCCGAAGACGAAAAGGGCGACGAAGGCCATGACCGGCAGCGCTGCGAGCAGCCGGCGCGCGATATGGGAGAGCATGGGCCGTGTCTCAGCCCTTGGCGGTCATCGTGAAGAAGAGCGGCCGCTGGAGCTGGATATCCGTCACGTTGCTCCTGTAGCCGCTGACGGTCGCGAAGCCGCCGAGCGGGATATAAGGCACATCGATCAGCGCCTGCTTCTGGATCTCCTCGCAGAGCTTCTTCTGTGTGGCGACGTCGGGCGCATCGAGCCATTGCTGGCGCAGTTCTTCCAGGCGGGGCGCCGTCGGCCAGCCGACCCAGGCATCGTTGCCGTTGCCGCGCAGGCCGACATGCCCGACCGGGTTGAAGTTGCTCATGCCTGAGAGAGCGGTGAGGAAAACGTTCCAGCCGCCCTTGTCCGCGGGCTCCTTGCTGAGGCGGCGCTGCATCAGCGTGCCCCAGTCCATCGCCTGGATGTCAACGTTGAGGCCGACCTTCTTCAGCGTGTCGGCGGCGAGCAAGGTGCAGGGATGCGTCCAGGGATAGTCGACGGGATCGAGCACCACGACGCGCTCGCCGTTGTAGCCGGCAGCCTTGATCTCCTCGGCCGCCTTCTTGACGTCGCGCGGGCTGGTGAAGGCCTCCAGGCCGACCGTCGTCGTCATCGGCGAATCCGGGCTGAAGAAGCCGACGCCGGACTGCCAGAACGCCGCGTTCTCCTCGCCGAAGGTGCCGGACATGATCGCACGCTGGTCGAAGGCCTTGAGCAGCGCGCGCCGGATCGCCGGGTTGTTGAAGGGCGGCTGCAGGTGGTTGAAGCGCATCACCGCGAAATTCGGCGTCGAGCGCGGCATCAGTTTGATGCTGGGATCGGCCTTGAGCACGGGCAGGAAATCGGCGCCGACCATTTCGATCATGTCGATCTCGCCGGCCTGGAGGGCGGCGGCGGCGGTTGAGGCGTCAGGGATGATGTTCCAGACGATCCGCTCGAAATGGGCGATCTTGGGGCCGGCTGTATAGCTCGGGGCGAAGCTGTCGCTGCGCGGCTTGTAGCCGGCGAATTTCTCGAAGACCGCCTTCGAGCCCGAGACCCACTGCTCCTTCGCGAAGCGATAGGGACCCGAGCCGATGCTCTCGCGGATCTGTTCGGTCGGCGAGGTCATGGCGATGCGCTCCGGCATGATCGCCGGCATGTTCGAGCCGCTGGTGGCGAGCGTCATCGGTAGCAGCGGGAAGGGCTTCTTGAGCTTGAACTGGAGCGTGCGGTCGTCGAGTGCGGTCATCGTGTCGACCACGCCGAGCAGGGCCGCGCCCATGTAGTCGCGCTTGCCCCAGCGGTTGATGCTGGCGACGCAGTCCTTGGCGAGAACCGGCTTGCCGTCATGGAATTGCAGGCCGTCGCGAAGCTTGATCGTCCATTGCAGCTTATCGTCAGAGACGACATGGCTCTCGGCCATCTGCGGATGGACGTTATAGTCCTTATCGAAGCCGTAGAGCGTGTCGAACACCAGATGGCCGTAGACCTGGACGATGGTCGAGGTGCTCCAGACCGGATCGAGGATGTTGAGGTCCGCCTCGGGAATGTAGCGGAGTTCCTTCTTGCCGACGGCATGGGCCGGCGCAGTAAAGAACGGAGCCAGCTGCGTAAAGACAGCCGACTGCGCGGCGAATTTTAGGAAATCGCGCCTATTCATGTTTCGTCCCTGGTGTTGCCGGGGAGGTTGGTTTGACTTCGATTGGGATCGAGAAGCTGCGCGCCAGCAGGTTCGACTGCCGACGTCATAGGCATCGTCGAAAGGCGTCGAAGTATTGTGCCCCGGAGTTGTTATATTGTTTGGCGGTATGATGGGGCCGCGGTGCGGATTTTCAAATTAAATCGTCCAATTATTATCATGCAGGAATCGAATGAAGCCGTGCGCGGTAACCGCCGTTGTCATTCCGGGTTCACGCCTTCGGCGCGCCCCGGAATGACAAGGGTGTGGCTTGAACCGGCTGTAGCCAAATATCGATAGCGCCTAGAACGTCGGTGGCGTGCAGGCGCTGACGATCTCGCAGGGAACCGGGCCGACGCAGCGGAAACGGTGCGGGCGGTTGCTCTCGAAATAATAGGCGTCGCCGGGGCCGAGGATGCGTCGCTCCTCGCCGACGGTGAGTTCCATACGGCCACTGATGACGACGCCGCCTTCCTCGCCCTCATGGGTCAGCATCACGCGGCCGGTATCGGCGCCGGGCTCGTAGCGCTCCTTGATGATCTGGAGCGCGCGGCCGAACAGGTTCTCGCCGACCTGGCGGAAGGAGATGCCGCCCTTGCCGATCTCGACCAGTTCCTGCGCCTGATAGAACACCTGCCGTGGCTTTTCCGGCTCGAAGGCGAAGAACTCGGACAGACTGATCGGAATGCCGTCGAGAATGCGCTTGAGCACGCCGACCGAGGGATTCACCTCGTTCGCCTCGATCAGCGAGATCGAGGAATTGGTCACGCCGGCCTGCTTGGCGAGCGCCCTTTGCGACAGGCCGCGCTGCATCCGGACATATCTGAGCCGGGCTCCGACATCGATATTCATCGCGGCCTGTTCCTGCTGTTCTCGATCTTGAACGATTTTCAGATCAGACCAATTTTTTCAACGGATTATGGCGATGCTGAAACAGACTTGTTGCGTTGATAAAAACATGAGCACTGACGAGCCACACAGGGAGGCCGTCATGACCGTCAACACCAAGCCGTCCGCGCTGCAGAATGCCCGTTCGCTCGACGCCTTCTGGATGCCTTTCACCGCGAACCGCCAGTTCAAGCAGGCACCGCGCCTGCTCGCCAGCGCCAGCGGCATGCATTACGCCACCGAGGACGGCCGCAAGGTGATGGATGGCACGGCCGGGCTTTGGTGCTGCAATGCCGGGCATGGTCGGCGGCAGATCAGCGAGGCCGTCTCGCACCAGATCGCCGAGCTCGATTTCGCACCGGCCTTCCAGATGGGCCACCCCATCGTGTTCGATTTCGCAGAGCGGCTTGCCGCCATCGCGCCGGGGGAGGGCGCGAACAAGCTCGACCGCGTCTTCTTCACCGGCTCGGGTTCGGCATCGGTCGATACAGCGCTCAAGATCGCGGTGGCCTATCAGCGCGCCATCGGCCAGGGCACGCGGACCCGCCTGATCGGGCGGGAGCGTGGCTATCACGGTGTCGGCTTCGGCGGCATCTCGGTCGGCGGCCTCGTCAACAATCGCCGCGTCTTCCCGCAGCTGCCGGGCACCGACCATCTGCGCCACACCCATGATCCCGCCCGCAACGCCTTCACCCGCGGCCTGCCGGAGCATGGCGCCGAGCTTGCCGACGATCTCGAGCGGCTGGTCGCGCTGCATGGCGCGGAGACGATCGCGGCCGTGATCGTCGAGCCGATGGCAGGCTCCACCGGCGTGCTGCTGCCGCCGAAGGGCTATCTGCAGCGCCTGCGCGAGATCGCGACCAAGCACGGCATCCTCTTGATCTTCGACGAGGTCATCACCGGCTTCGGCCGTCTCGGCACGCCTTTCGCCGCCGATTATTTCGGGGTGATGCCGGACCTGATGACCACCGCCAAGGGCCTGACCAACGGCGCGGTGCCAATGGGCGCGGTCTTCGCCAGCCGCAAGGTGCATGACGGCCTGATGACCGGGCCGGAGGGGATGATCGAGCTGTTCCACGGCTATACCTATTCCGGCCATCCGGTCGCCTGCGCAGCGGGTATCGCCACGCTCGACATCTATGCGGCCGAAGGGCTGCTGACGCGGGCGGCGACGCTGGCGCTGGCCTGGGAGAACGCGATGCATTCGCTGCGCGATGCCCCGCATGTGATCGACATCCGCAATCTCGGCCTCGTCGCCGGCATCGAGCTCGCATCGCGCGACGGCGCTGCTGGTGCCCGTGCCTATGAGGTCTTTGTCGACTGCTTCGAGAAGGGCCTGCTGATCCGCGTCACCGGGGATATCATCGCGCTGTCGCCGCCACTGATCGTCGAGGAGGGTCAGATCGGCGAGATGGTCGAGACGCTGCGTGGCGCGCTGAAGCGGGTGGCCTGACGGCGCTCCGCTCTGTGCTACAGGTCTCGTGTCCTGACCTCCGCGAGACCGCCGATGACGACCTCTCCCTGCCCGCCGATCAGCGATGCTGACTGGCCCGAATCGATCGCCGAGATGAAGACCGGCTTTGCCGGCGCGCTCAATGTCTACCGGACGATGGCGCATCACCCGGCCTTGCTGAAGGCCTGGGCGCCGCTTCGCCAGCATGTCGTCAAGGACAGCGCGCTCGGGCCGGTGCGCTCGGAGGTGGTGATCCTGCGCGCGGCCCATCGCATGGGCTCGCCCTATGAATGGGCGCATCATGTCAGCCGGGCGCGGGTGCTTGGGATGAGCGACGCCCGTATCGCCGCCCTGCGTGGCGAGCCGGAAGGTGAGGACGGGCTGATCGTGCGGGCGGTCGATGCGCTCTTCGACGACAAGCGGCTGTCGCTTGCGCAGGAAGCCGAACTCGCCACCGTGATCGGGCGCGAGGCGGTGTTCGACCTGATCGCCACGGTCGGCTTCTACTCGGTGCTCGGCTACATGCTGATGACCTATGAGACGCCGATCGACGCTGGCGTTGCGACCGAGATGGCCGAGAAGCCGCTGGGCACCGTTTAGCCTTCGATTTGGCGAAGTCGCCGGGCATCGTGTAACCCCGCCGGATCGGGCCGATGGCGAGTGCCCGGCCGCAACACGGGAAAGACATGTCCGACGACGATTACATCTATGACGAGGCGACCGGGGAATGGCGCCCGGCCTCGGAAGTGAAGCAGGCCGCCGCAGCTGCCGCGGCGCCAGTCGTGCGCGATGCCGCTGGCAATGTGCTTGCCGACGGCGATTCCGTGGTCCTGGTCAAGGACCTCAAGGTGAAGGGCGCGAACCAGACCCTGAAGCAGGGCACGGTCATTCGTTCGATCCGCCTGACCGAGAATGTCGAGGAGATCGACTGCCGCCACGACACGATCAAGGGCCTCGTGTTGCGGACGGAGTTCGTCCGCAAGCGTTGAGGTTTCGGGCCGTGCCTACCAGAGGCGCGGCCCCTCCATCGTCGAGACATGGGCGGAGACCACCTTCCAGCCCAGATCCGGAAAGCGCACCCAGCTCTGGCTCTGCCGGCCGATCACGTCGCGCCCGCGCACCTTGAACTCCAGGTTCACCGTGGCGATGTCGCGTCCCAGCGTCAGGATCTCCAGCCGAATCCGCTTCTCCTTGATGCCCGGCCCCGGCGGGCGGGCGACGCGGTGATCGTGGATTTCCTTGAAGCCGTAGCCGTTCTCGTGCAGCGCGTAGCGGATCGTGTGCGGGCTGTTCCAGAAGGCGGCGTCCAGCACATCGACATTCTTGTCGATCAGCGCCTGCTCGTAAGCCTCGAACAGGGCGCTGATCTCGGCCACCACGTCAGGAATGTTCGGGGTCAGGTCGGTCATGATGCGGCCTCCATGGCCTGTGCGACGGCGATGAGGCTGGCATCCGTGCCGCGCCCGCCGATGATGGACAGGCCGACGGGCGCGCCGTCGACGTAAGCGCCGGGCAGGTTGACCTGCGGATGGCCGGTGAGCCCGCCCTGTGCGCAAAGGCAGGTGATGCGGTCCCGTATCGGTCGAAGCAACGGCACCGGCAAACCGCGCAATGGAGCCGGGAAAGGCGTCGTCGGCAGGCACAGGATCGTGCCTGCCGGCAGCAGGTGGCGCAGTCTGGCGCGGGCCTCCTCGCGCATCAGGGCGGCCCAGTTCTGCTCGGCGACGGGCACCTGCGAGCCGGCGATCAGGCCGGCCGCGACGGTGAAGGCCATGCGCGGATTGTCGCGCTCGATCCAGGGGCGGAAGGTCTGCCAGGCCTCGACCGGCTGGAGGCTGCGCTGCGCTCGCGCCCAGACCGACAGGCCCTGCGGCGCCATGATCTCGTCGCGCGGCGTGGCACCCAGCACGCCGGCGAGCCGCTCGACCATCGGCTGAAGGGCCTCTGCGACCTCCGGGTCGGCGAAGCCGAAGGCGTCGACGGCGACGAGCAGCTTGGTCGGCAACGGGCCGGGCGCCTCGCCGAGCAGCGCCGCGCCGACACGGGCGAAGGTCGCTGCGTCGCGGGTGAACCAGCCGGCCGTGTCCGAACTCGGCGCCTGCGGCATCAGCCCGGTCAGGTCGATCCGGCCATGAGTCGGCCGGATGCTGTAGAGCCCGCAGAAGCTGCCGGGCACGCGCATCGAGCCGCCGGTATCGGTGCCCAAGGCGGTGTCGCAGAGCCCGGCGGCGACGGCTGCGGCCGAGCCGGAGGAGGAGCCGCCCGGCACGCGGTCGGGCGCCGCCGTGTTCAGCGGCGTGCCGTCGAAGGCGTTCTCGCCGAGGATGCCCAGCGAGACCTCGTCGGTGATGGTCTTGCCGACGAGCCCGGCGCCGGCATCGAGCAGAGTCTGCACCGCCCAGGCATGATGCTCCGGGATGGGGTTCGTTCTGGCCCAGTCATGGTTGCCGCCGCCGGTCGGCGTGCCCGCGACGTCGAACAGATCCTTGACCGCGAAGGTCAGGCCCGAGAGCGGCCCGCCTTGCCGGCCAGCGAGGCGGATGCGCGGGCCGGGCACGAAGGCGTTGATGCGATCCTCCATCACGGCCTCGGCGATCGTGTTTCGCCCGGGCAAGTCGGTCGGGTCGGCATCGGCACGGCTTTTCGTCCTTCGTGGTGTTCGGCCTATCGTTCGGTTGGCAGCCTATCAGGTTCGTCGCCGCTGCAAACGGCCGCTTGCCAGCTTATCCTGCGGCCGATCATCGGGAACCTTTTGCGGCCTCGGCCATCCGATGCGGGCAGGAGGACAGATCATGCCATCCATTCCGACCCTCGTCCGCGATGCGGCTTCCGCCTCGGCTGATGATCTCGACCTCGCCCGCCGCGCGAGCGCGGGCGATCCGCAGGCCTTCCGCACGATCATGACGACGCATAACCAGGCGCTCTATCGCATCGCGCGGGCTGTGATCCGCAACGACAGCGAGGCCGAGGATGTGGTGCAGGAGGCCTATGTCAGGGCCTTCAGCCATCTCGGCAGCTTTCGCGGCGAGGCGACGCTGTCGACCTGGCTGTCGCGTATCACGCTGAACGAGGCGCTGGGCCGCCTGCGCCGGAAGAAGCGGGCGGCCCAGGCGTTGCGCGCGGAGGACCCGGGCATCCCGGCGCAGATCATCCCGTTTCCCGGCAGCACCAGCGACGACGACCCGGAGCGAACAATGGCGCAGCGGCAGATCCTGCAACTGGTCGAGCGCGCGACCGACAATCTCCCGGATGTCTATCGCGGCGCGTTCATGGCGCGGGTGATCGAGGGACGCAGCGTCGAGGAAACGGCCGTGCTGCTCGGCATCCGGCCGGAGACGGTCAAGACCCGGCTGCATCGGGCGAGGCTGCTGCTGCACAAGGAGCTGGAGCAGCAGATCGGCCCGGTCCTGCTCGATGCCTTCCCCTTTGCCGGCCGGCGCTGCGAGCGCCTGACCGCTGCCGTGATGCAAAGACTTGGGTTTTCCGGCTGAGATTCCGGGAACGTTTCGGCCGCTCCGGCATCCAATAAGCGTCGATGAAACAAAGCGTTCCGATCCGCTCCCGCGGCCGGAAGAAGGAGGAGTCATGTCCGTTCGCAAGTATAGTCTCGCCCTTGTCCTGGCATTGCTGGGAGTGGCGACCGCAGCGCAGGCTGCCGACAAGCCGACCGACCCGCAGATCGCCCATATCGCCTATACGGCGGGCGCGATCGACGTCGCGGCGGCGAAGCAGGCCATCGCGAAATCACGGAACAAGGTGGTCGTGTCCTTCGCCAAGGACATGCTGCGCGACCACGATGCCGTCAACAAGCAGGCGCTCGCCCTCGTCGGCAAGCTCAATGTCAAGCCGGAAGACAATGCGACGAGCCGTGCCCTCTCCGATGCCGCCGGCAAGACCAAGGCAGCGCTCGCAAAGCTGCGCGGCGCGGCTTTCGACAAGGCCTATGTCGCCAATGAAGTCGCCTTCCACCAGCAGGTGAACGGGGCATTACAGGCCCTGCTGATCCCGTCGGCGAGCAATTCCGAGCTCAAGGGGCTGCTCGAGACGGGGCTGAAGATCTTCCAGGGCCATGAGCAGCATGCGGTGCATGTCGCCGCCGAGCTGCGGTGAGGGCGGCGCCATGCGCGCGGAACATGCCCTCGCGACGGCCGCAGCGGCGATGCTGGCCGCGACTTCCGTCCCGGTGCGGGCGGAGACCATTCAGGTGATGGTCGACAAGCTGGTCTTCACCCCGGCGCAGGTCAGCGCGAAGGTCGGCGACACCATCGAATGGATCAACCGGGACATTCTCGCCCATACCGCCACAGTGAAGGGCGGTATGGAGGTGATGATCCCTGTCAAGAAGACCGTCCGGCTGACGCTCCAGAAGGCGGAGGCGATCGATTATTACTGCCGCTTCCATCCCAACATGAAGGGTCGCATCACCGTCTCGGCCCCGTGACGGTGATGCGGGTTCAGGGCGCGCTTCGGGCGATGGGAGGCTGGAGCGCGCTCTGTTCCCGTGCGATCAGGAAATCGGCCTGGGCCTCGGTCTCGACCGCGGCCGCATCATGCTCGCGGCGGATCAGCGCGATGGCTTCGGCGGCGCCCGCGCCGTTCTCGACCAGCAACAGCGCGGCGACGGTGCCGGTGCGCCCGAGGCCGGCCCGGCAATGGATCGCCCAGCTCTCGCCTTCGCGGAGGCGGCGCGAGAGATCGAGTTCGCGCCAGCCGGCGATGAAGCCCGTATCCGGCACGCCGTAGTCGGGGATGGGGAGATGGGTCCATTTCAGTCCTGCCGCCCGGACGGCGGCGGCGAAGCCGTCGAGGCCGCGGGGCAGTTCCTTGGTTTCCACAAGGCTGAGCAGGCCTGTCGCGCCCAAGCCTGCGAGCCGCGTCAGATCTTCCGTCAGCGCCGCCTGCGAGGCGGCATCATCGAGCGTCTCCTTGCGCCGGCCGGGGCAGGGGCCGAGCAGCAGCGCGCCGGCGAAGCCGGGCAGGTCGAGACGGGACACGGACGGCGGCGGGCTGTGCAAGCAAGTCTCCAGAATGGCGGAAGGGCGGAGCATTCTACCTGTCGCCCCGTCTTCGCGCGAAGCGGTGTTCACTTCACGCGGCAAGGCTTCAGGGGCGCTGATTGACATGATGATATAGCTGTGTACAGCTATATCATCATGCTGTCCACCCAAGACCCAGCCAGCACCGTCGGCACGGCGCCAGGCGGCCAGGCCTTTGCGGCCGGCGCACTCAAGCCGCCGAGCCCGCCGCCTCCGGGTGCGCCTTTGCGCGAACGCCTGGAAGGGCTGGTCTGGCCGCTCGTCGTCCTGCTCGGGCTCGTCGGTGTGGGTGTGCTGGGCGCGCGGAACGTCTCGGCCAATCTCGCGGCGGCCGGGATGGAGATCGATTTCTCCTTCCTCTGGCAGCAGGCCGGCTTCGATGTCAGCGAGAGCCTGATCGCCTATTCTCCGCGCGATACCTATGCCTATGTGCTGCTCGTCGGCATCCTGAACACGCTCGCCGCCGCGGCGGTGACGCTGGTGCTGGCGAGCGCCATCGGCCTCGTCGTCGGCATCGCCATGACCAGTTCGAATTGGCTCGTGCGCAATCTGGCGCGGCTCTATGTCGAATTGCTGCGCAACCTACCAAAGCTCCTGATCGTGATCGCGCTTTATGTCGCGCTGGTTCGTGGCCTGCCGCATATCAAGGCGGCCTGGACCAGCCCGTTCGGCGCGATGCTGAGCAATCGCGGGCTCGCCCTGCCGTCGCCGGTAATCGGGCATGGCGGGCTCTTGTTGACGCTCGCGGCCTGTCTCTGGCTCGTCGGCTGGGTGTTCTGGGCGCGGGCGGTGAAGCGGCATCAGGACGCGACCGGGCAGCGTCGGCCGGTCGCCCTGCCGGTGCTGGCGGCGGGGCTGGCGCTTTATGCCGGGCTCTCCCTGTCGGGGCTTGTGGAGATCGGCTGGTCGGTGCCGAAGCTCACCGGCTTCAATGTCAGCGGCGGCATCGGGCTCTCCCTGCAATTCGCCGCGCTCGTCCTGGCGCTCTCGGTCTATCATGGCGGGCAGATCGGCGCGATCGTCGAGGGCGGCATCCTTGCGACCTCGCGCGGCCAGCACGAGGCGGCGCTGGCGCTGGGCCTGAGCCGCCTGCGGACGATGCGCCTGATCGTGCTGCCGCAGGCCTTGCGCGTCATCACGCCGCCGCTGGGAAACCAGTATTCCAACCTGCTGAAGAACACCTCGATCGCGCTTGCGATCGGCTATTCCGATCTGCTCAGCGTAGTCAGCACCTCGGTGAACCAGACGTTCCGGCCGATCGAATTGATGACGCTGGTCGCGCTGTTCTTCCTGATCGCGAACCTGCTGATCTCGGCCGGGGTCAACTGGTGCAACCATGTCTTCCGCATCAGGGGGCGCTGAGATGACCACGCTCGCCGAAACAACCTCCGTTGCCGGCCCGCCGCAGAGCCGCCGCCTCGTTGCGGCCCGCCGCTGGCTGCGGTCGAACCTGTTCTCGAGCTGGTGGAACACGCTGCTCACCGGCCTCGTCCTGTACGGGGTCGTGGTTTTCGTCGCGAAGGTGCTGAACTGGGGCGTGGTCGACGCGGTGCCCTTCTCCGGCAGCCGGGCGGAGTGCGCGGCGGCGAGCGGCGCCTGCTGGGCCTTCCTGCGCGAGAAGGTCCATCTCGTCCTGACCGGCACCTATCCCGAGCCCGAGCGCTGGCGCGCCTATCTCGCCAGCGCCGTGATGATCGCGGCCATTCTTGCCTTCGCGAAGGCGCCGATCGGCGTCGCTGGCCGGGCCGTGCTCGTGGTGGTCTCCGGCGCTTGCGCCTATCTGCTGCTGCGCGGCGGCGTCGCCGGTCTTCCGGTGGTCGAATCGCATCGCTGGAATGGCCTGCCGCTGATCCTCTTCCTCTCGGCCTTCAGCATGGCCGCGGCCTTTCCGCTCGGTGTCGTGCTCGCGCTGGCGCGCTGGTCCGGCCAGCGCGGGCTGGCCCTGTTCGCCGTGGGCTATATCGAGGCCGTCCGGGCGATCCCGATGGTCGCGGTGCTGTTCGCCGGCATCTTCATCCTGCCGCTGCTTCTGTCGCGCGGCGCGGCGATCGAGCCGGTCGCGGCGATCCTGATCGTGCTCACCCTGTTCTATGCGGCGTATTTCGCCGAGGACGTGCGGGGTGGCTTGCAGGCCTTGCCGAAGGGCCAGACCGAAGCGGCGGCGAGCCTCGGCCTCTCGTCGGCGCAGCGCATCCGGCTGATCGTGCTGCCGCAGGCGCTGCGTACCGCTATCCCCGGCATCACCAATTCGATCATCGGCAGCTTCAAGGATACCTCGCTCGTCGCGATCGTCGGCATGCATGACCTGCTCTCGACGGCGCGCATGGCCTATGCCGATCCGCAATGGCAGGCCTATTCGCTGGAGGCGAACCTGGCGATCGGCCTGTTTTACTTCATTAGCTGCTGGCTGATTTCCGAGCGCGCCCGGCGGTTGGGCCATGGCGCCGTCAAGGCGCATTAGAGCCGGCTTTCGACAAAAGAAGTGACCAGCCGCTTGAGCGATGCTCTAAGCATCAAGGCGGGCAGGAAGAGAGACGATGACGGTCGATATCGCCGGTTCGGATACGCGCCAGCTGCGCCAGCTGGTTCGTTCGCGCAATGACGTGATCTTCGAGATCGTGCGCGATCGCATCTGCCTGCGCGAGTACGACGAAGGCCATGTCATCCACGAGACGGCGCTGGCGACCGAATTCCGTGTCAGCCGCACGCCGATCCGGCAGGTGCTGCAGCGGCTGGTTTACGAGCAACTTGCCGAGACCCGCAACGGCGTCGGCACGATCGTCTCCTATGTCGGCCCGCAATCGGCGGACATGCTGCGCTTCCGCATCGGTCTGACGCGCCTGATCGCCGATCTGATTCCGCTCCACCTGCCCTCGACGCTCGGCTCCGACTATGCGCGGTTGCAGGCTCTGGCCGGTTTGCTGAAGCCGGATTCCTTGCTGAAGGAAGCCTGGGATGTCTGGCGGACGCATCACGAGGTCCGCAACGCCCTGATCGGCGACGAGGCGCTTCGGCAGATGGACGATACCATCTTCTTCCGCACTGCGCGCAGCTGGATCGACTGGCTGAAGCGCGAGCCCGCGGCGATGCATGCGTTGCTGGTCGAGGAGATCGCGGCAGTGGTCGGGCAATCCGCTGGCATGTCGGCCCCTGAGCTGTTCCGGCTGCATGCGGCGCATCTCGAGCGGATGCTGGCGCGCTACGGGGCGCAGGATAGCAGGTAGGCGACCTGCTCCTCGCTCTCGATGGCTCCGGGACGTGCGCTCCGCACCGCGGTGATGGCGTCCTCTGCGGTTGAGGCGGTCGCGATCAGCAGCCGTGCCGCCATCATGCCGGAGCGGCCATAGCCGGCGAGGCAGCAGAAGGCGATGCGGTGCCCATGCCGTAGCTCACCGGCGAGGCGTTCGATCAGAGCCGGCCAGTCGAGCCGCTGGTCGGGCGCCGAGAAATCCGCGATCGGCGCGCGGAGCAGGACGATCGATCGCGCTTCGGCGGCGTGGCGCAGGTCCTCGATCTCGTCGGGATCGCATTCGCCGTCATCGAGCAGGACCACCAGAAAGGCCGTCTGCCGGGCAGCGAGCGCGTCCAGCACCTCCTCCTGCAAGGCGCCGTCGACGAAGCGTTCGCCGCGCCGGGCGATGACGAGACCGGGCAGCGGCAGCATGCCGATCGCGCCGACCTGGCCCGGCGGCTCAATCCAGGCAATCCCCTCAGCCATGCGTCCCTCCGCCCGGCAATCCCGCCATCGCGAGATGCGGTGCTCATCGCGATCATGAAGCGGATTGGCGAGGGGGTTGTCCACTGTCGAAAGGCAGGCTGACCGGTTGGGCCGGTTCGCTCTGACACAGCCGTCATTGCGAGGAGCGAAGCGACGAAGCAATCCAGGGGGGCTGGGTCGAACGCTTCAGCCCAGTCCTCCTGGATTGCTTCGCTGCGCTCGCAATGACGGGGAGCGACAAGGGTCCTTCAAAGCCAAAAAAGCCCTTCCGGATCGCTCCGGAAGGGCTTGTTCAGGCATCCCGGTCGTGGGCTTTACCGAACCGGATAGGAGAAGATCAGGCCGCCGTCGCGGGCGAGGCGGTTCGGCGACTGAGCGCGGTCCATCGCCAGCGGCGAGGCCTTGCCGATATGCTTCTCGAAGACCTCGCCGTAATTGCCGACCTGCTTGATGATCTGGAAGGCCCAGTCCGGGCGCAGGCCGAGCTTCTTGGCCATGTCGGCGGTCGGGCCGTTCGGCGCGATCAGGCGCTGGGCATCGACGGGCATGTCCTTGAGCGCGGCGAGCTTGGCCTCGACGTTCTTGGAGGTCAGGCCGAACTCCTCGGCGGCGACCATGATCTGCACGCCCCAGAACAGCGTCTTCTCCAGCTCGGTATCGGGACGGGAGACGAGCGCCAGCGGCTCGGTCGCCGAGCGCTGGGGAACCAGCACGTAGTCGTCCGGCTTCGGCGCCAGCAGGCGGTCGGCGGCCAAGGCCGAGACCGAGCTCGCGACGGCGTCGCATTTGCCTGAGAAGAAGGCCTGGAGCCGGGCGGTCTTGTCGGCGATGTTCTCGACCTTGTAGGGCAGCTTCGCTTCCCCGAACCAGTCGGCGAGATAGAGCAGGGTGGTCGAGCCCTCCTCGGCACAGACGGTCGCGCCCGAGAGGTCGGCGAGCTTGGTCATGCCGAGGCTCTTGGGCACCATGAAGCCCTGGCCGTCATAGAAGGTGGTGGTGACGAAGGAGACGCCGGGATCGGCGTCGCGCGTGCCGGTCGCGGTGATGCCGCGCGAGGCGATATGGGCGCTGCCGCTGATGATCGCCTTCAGGCTGTCGGAGAAGCCGATGCCGCGCAATTCCGCCTTGGCAGCGTCGCCGAAGATCGCGACGGCAGCCATGCGGCAGAACTCGACATTGAAGCCCTGGAAGCGGCCGGCGCTGTCGGGAACCGAGAAGCCGGGCGAATTGGGGTTCACCAGGCAGATGATCTTGCCGTCTTCCTTGACCTTGTCGAGCACCGGCCCGGCCTGTGCCGCCGGCGCGATCATGGTCAGGGTTGCCGCGGCCAGGGCCGCACGAACGATGCTGAATGCCATCCCGATCTCCTCCCGTTCTCGATCGTTATCGAGCTATAGAGCTGTATACAGCAACGCAGACATACGTCAAACGATTGGGGGTTGCGGCTCCCGCGTCCTTCTCCGAGGATCGGCAAGATTCCACGGATCGGCCAATCTATTCCGTGGCGTCATAACAATGCGCTCCGAATGCATTAGCCAGCAGCCGTTCGGGCATGCCATCCTGCCGGTATCCAGGGAGCGCTCCGACGCTCCGGTTCGGCGGAGCCCGGTGTGTCAGACGACCAGAACGCCCTCTACGAGGCGGTTGAGCCCTACGAGTCCCTGCGCCTGCCGGTCGGCGACGGACATGAGCTTCATGTCGATCTCAGCGGCAATCCCGACGGTATCCCCGTGGTGTTCCTGCATGGCGGGCCGGGCGGCGGCACCAAGCCCGCGCAGCGCAAGACCTTCGACCCGTCCGCCTTCCGAATCGTAACCTTCGATCAGCGCGGCGCGGGGCGCTCCAGCCCCTGGCGGAACTCGCCGGCAATACCACGCAGGCGCTGATCGCCGATCTCGAACGCATTCGACAGCATCTTGGCATCGAACGGTGGCTCGTCACGGGCGGCTCCTGGGGGAGCTGCCTCGGCCTTGCCTATGGACAGGCCCATCCCGAGCGCTGCCTCGGCTTCCGCCTGCACGGCATCTTCATGGCCGAGCGTGCCGAGATCGACTGGTGGTTCCACGGCTCGCGCACGATCTTCCCGGACCATTGGGAGACCTTCGCCAATTTCGTGCCGGAGGCGGAGCGCGGCGACCTGCTCGCCGCCTATTACCGCCGGCTTACCGGCCCCGATCGCGAGCAGCAGCTCGCGGCTGCGGTCGCCTTGCGCACCTTCTCGGGGAACACGCAGACCTTCCTGCCCGATGCCGAGCATGTCGCGGCCCTGACGGAGCCGGATGCCGCGCTCGCGCTGGCCCGCATCTTCACGCATTACTGCGTCAACGGCGCCTTTCTCCAGCCCGGCCAGTTGCTGCGCGACGTCTCGCGCATCCGGCATCTGCCTGCCGAGATCGTGCAGGGGCGCTACGACATCGTGACGCCGATGTGCACGGCCTGGCGCCTGAAGACGGCCTGGCCCGAGGCGCGCTTCACCATCGTGACCGAGGCCAACCACGCTGCGACGCCGAACGCGCCGGCCCTGTCGTTCGCCCTGCGCGACGCGACCGATCGCCTGCGTGATTCCATGCCGGCCCTCGCGGCCTGAAGGAACCATCATGTACGAAGCCGCCAGCCAGATTCGTCTGGGCATCGAGCCATATCTCGAAATCCGCAGTGCCAAGAACCCGGCGGTCGCGCCGGATGGCGAGCTCCTCGCCTATCTCAGCGACGAGAGCGGCACGCACCAGATCTGGCTCCGGCCGCTCGCCGGCGGTGCGCCCTGGCGCCTGACCGACATGCCGGAGCCGGTCGGCGCGATCGCCTTCAACCCGAAGAATCGCGACCTGCTCTTCACGATGGATTGCGGCGGCGACGAGCGGCATCAGCTCTGGCTCGTGCCGGGCGCCTCCGGCGTGCCGCAGCCGCTGACCGATGATCCGACCGTGGTCCATGTCTGGGGCTGCTGGGCGCCGGACGGACAGCGCATCGCCTTCGCATCGAACGCACGCGACCGCGAGCATATGGACATCTATGTGATGGACATGGCGACGCGGGCGGCGCGGCGCGTGTTCGAGGGCAATGGCTATCGTGAGGCGGTGGCCTTCTTCCCGGACGGGTGCTCGCTGCTGGTCGCCGATGCCACCCATGCGATGAACGATCAGGACCTCTACCGGCTCGATCTCGAAAGCGGGGCGCGCGAAGCTCTGCTGCCGCATGAGGGCCGGGCCCGCTATGCCGCGAACCGGATGAAGAAGGATGGCAGCGGCTTCTTCTCGATCACCGACCAGGGCCGCGAGTTTCTGAGCGTCGCCTTCCGCTCGGCGACTGACGGCACGCTGAGCTGGATCGTCGCGCGCGACGGACAGGATATCGAGGCGGTGGCGCTGGCGCCGGACCAGAACCGCCTCGCCTATGTCGCGAATGATCGTGGCTGGAACCGCGTCTTCGTGCGCGATATCGCCGGCGGAGCCGAGTTCGAGGTCGAAGGGTTTCCGGCCGGCTCGGTCGGGTCCGTCGCCTGGCTGCCGGATGGTTCCGGGCTTGTCTTCCCGCTCGACGGCTCGACTTCGTCGCCGGATATCTGGCGTTTCGACATCGCCTCGAAGCAGGTGAAGCGCCTGACCGATGCCTCGAAGGCCGGGCTCGATCAGTCCAGCTTCGTCGAGCCGACGGTCGCGAGCACCAAGAGCTTCGACGGGCTCGAAGTGCCGTTCTTCGTCTACCGGCCGCGCGGCAAGGCGCCGGAAGGTGGCTATCCGGCGGTGGTCGTGGTGCATGGCGGGCCGGAGGCGCAGTGGACCCCGATCTTCCGGGCCGACCTGCAGTTCTTCCTGAGCCAGGGCATCATGGTGATTGCGCCGAACGTGCGCGGCTCGACCGGCTATGGCCGCAGCTATCACCATCTCGACGACAAGCATCTGCGTATGGACAGCGTCGCCGATCTCAAGGCGGTCAGGCTCTGGCTGCGCGAGCAATCCGACGTGAATGACGATCGCGTCGCGGTCTATGGCCGCTCCTATGGCGGCTTCATGGTGCTGGCGGCGCTGACCGAGCAGCCGGAGCTGTGGAAGGTCGGGATCGAGTTCTACGGCATTGCCAATTTCCTGACGCTGCTGGAGACGACCGGGCCGTGGCGGCGCTATCTGCGCGCAGTGGAATATGGCGATCCGGTCGCCGACCGCGAGAATCTGATCCGCTTCTCGCCGATCCACAAGCTCGACCAGATCCGCGTGCCGCTCTTCATCGCGCAGGGCTTCGACGATCCCCGCGTGCCACCGGGCGAAAGCGAGATGGTCTATTCGGTGCTGCGCGGCCTCGGTCGCCCGGTCGAATATGTCCGCATCCCGCATGAGGGCCATGGCTTCGCCCGGATCGAGAACCGGCGCACCGTCTTCGGCGGCGTGGCCCGTTTCCTGCGAGAGCATCTCTGAGCGCCCGCGGCATCTGAAAGGACGCAAACCATGCAGAATTCCGAGATCATCTGGGAGCTGGTCGACGCGAAGCGGCAGCCTTTCGAGGCGCTGAGCGACCGCGTCTGGGGCATGCCCGAGATCGCCTATACCGAATATGGCTCGGTCGCCGAGCATATCGCCATGCTGAAGGAGCAGGGCTTCCGCATCACCGAGAACGTCGCGGGCATTCCGACCGCGGTGATGGGGGAGGCGGGCGAGGGCGGCCCGGTCATCGCCATCCTCGGCGAGTACGACGCGCTGCCGGGCCTGAGCCAGGAAGCCAATATCGCCGAGCCGAAACCGGTCGAGGCCGGCGGCCACGGCCATGGCTGCGGCCACAACATGCTGGGCTCGGCCGCGCTGCTGGCGGCGACCGCGGTGAAGGACTGGCTTGCCAGGACCGGCCGGCCGGGGCGCGTGCGCTATTTCGGCTGCCCGGCGGAAGAGGGTGGCGCGGCCAAGGCCTTCATGGTGCGGGCCGGCGCCTTCGACGATGTCGATGTCGCCATCAGCTGGCACCCGGCCTCGATGACCAAGGTCGACGATGCGCTCTCGCTCGCCAATACCCGTATGGACTTCCAGTTCACCGGCCGCGCCTCGCATGCCGCTGCGGCGCCGCATCTCGGTCGCTCGGCGCTCGATGCCGTCGAGCTGATGAATGTCGGCGTCAACTACATGCGCGAGCATGCGCCGTCCGACGCGCGCATCCACTATGCCTATCTCGATGCCGGCGGCATCGCGCCGAACGTCGTGCAGGCCTCGGCCAAGGTGCGCTACGCCATCCGGGCGCGCGACCTCGCCGGCATGCTGGAACTCAACGAGCGCGTGAAGAAGATCGCCGAGGGCGCGGCGCTGATGACCGAGACCACGGTCTCGATCTCGATCATGAGCGCGGTCTCCAACATGCTCGGCAACACGCCGCTGGAAGACGCGATGTTCAAGAACATCGACCGCCTCGGCCCCGTGCCGTTCGACGCTGCCGACAAGGCTTATGCGGCGAAGATCCAGGCGACGCTCGGCCCGGCCGATATCCTCAACGACTATCGCCGCACCGGCATCGCGCCGCGCGAGGATACGCCGCTCTGCGATTTCGTCGTGCCGCAGGGCACGCGCGGCGTGCCGATGATCGGCTCGACCGATGTCGCCGATGTCAGCTGGAAGGTGCCGACCATCCAGGCCAGGGTCGCGACCCATGCCATCGGTACGCCCGGCCATTCCTGGCAGATCACGGCGCAGGGCAAGGCCCCGGCCGCGCATAAGGGCATGGTCCATGCCGCCAAGATCATGGCAGCCACCGCGGTCGACGTGATCAGCGACGAGACGCTGCTGGCGCGGGCCAAGAAGGACCACCAGGAACGGGTGACACAGACGCCTTATGTCTGCCCGATCCCGGCCGATGTGAAGCCGCCGATCAAGCCGCGACCTCAGGCCGCCTGAACAACCTCGCCAGGAGCAGCATTTGCGGTTGCTCCCGGCTACCGACGCGTTTTCAATCAAACAACAAACCAAAGAGCGGGACAGAAATCATGGCCAACCAGAACCACGACACCGGAACCAAGCGACGCCTCGTCGGGAGCAGGCTGCTTTCGGCCGCTGCGGCCGCCGCCCTTTGCGCGGGTGCGGGAGCCGCCATTGCCGCCACGCCGAAGAACGCGCTGGTGATGGCCTGGAACATCGACGCGATCAGCACCTTCGACCCCGCCCAGGTCGGCGAGGTCGTCACCAACGAGATCCTGCAGAACACCTGCGACACGCTGGTCGATTTCGACCAGGCCGACGAGCGCAAGGTCGTGCCGAGCTTCGCCTCGCGCTGGGACGTCTCGCCGGATCGCAAGGAGATCACCTTCCATCTGCAGAAGGGCGCCAAATTCCCGTCCGGCAATCCCGTCACCGCCGAGGACGTCGCCTGGTCGATGCACCGCGTCGTCAAGCTGAACTTCGGCAATGCGGCGACGCTGACCGAGTACGGCTTCACCAAGGACAATGTCGAGCAGACCATCGTCGCGGGCAATGACACGCTCACGCTCAAGCTGGACAAGCCCTATCCGACGACGCTGGTGCTGCAGGCGATCGGCGCCAACCGGGTCTCCATGATCATGGACAAGAAGACCCTGATGGCGAACGAGCAGGGTAGCGATCTCGGCAACAAGTACCTCGCGACCCGCACGGCCTGCGTCGGTCCCTACAAGCTGACGCGCTGGAATGCCGG
Organism: Beijerinckiaceae bacterium; assembly: GCA_965283735.1. Lineage (GTDB taxonomy): Bacteria > Pseudomonadota > Alphaproteobacteria > Rhizobiales > Beijerinckiaceae > Allobosea. The sequence continues at coordinate 580,375 of CBDIPN010000001.1, forward strand.
CGAGTCGATCGTGCTGGAGGCCAATGACGGCTATTGGGGCAAGGCACCGGCGCTGAAGCGCGTGCTGATCCGCCACGTTGCCGAGCCCGGCACGCAGCGTCTGCTGCTCAGCCAGGGCGATGTCGACGTGGCGCGCGACCTGACGCCGGAGGACCTGCGGGACCTCGAAGGCTCGAAGGACATCGCGATCGAGAAGGTCCTGCGGCCGCAATTGTTCTACTGGGGCTTCAACGTCGCGGACGGTCCGTTCTCCAAGGAGAAGGTGCGCCTCGCGATGCGCTACCTGATCGACTATGACACCCTCGGCAAGACGGTCATGACCCATCTCGGCGTGCCGCGCGCCAGCTTTGCCCAGCTTGGCGCCGTCGGTGCGCTGGACGCGAAGGAGGGGCAGCCCTTCAAGCTCGATCTCGACAAGGCCAAGCAGCTCCTGACCGAAGCCGGCTATCCCAACGGCTTCGAGGCGAGCGTGCTGTTCGGCACGCTGCCGCATGCCAACCCGATCGCCCAGAGCGTCCAGCAGAACGCGGCCAAGATCGGCGTCAAGCTCTCGCTCGAGCGCATGGCCAATGCCCAGCTCTTCAGCAAGGTGCGCGGGCGTGAGTACCAGTCGGCGATGCTCGCCTGGCAGACCGGCGTGCCGGATGCCCATGGCAATGCCTCGCGCCTCGTCTTCAACCCCGACAACCGGCTGGAAGCCAAGCAGACCCAGTATCCGAGCTGGCGCGCGGCCTATCAGGACCTCGAACTGAACAAGCAGATCGACGCGGCCCTGCTGGAGCCCGATACGGCCAAGCGCGACGCGCTCTACGCCACGATCCAGAAGGAAGTGATGGCCAAGGGACCGATGGCCTTCATGTTCCAGATGAACAGCGTCGCCGGCGTGCGCAAGGACCTGAAGTCGTGGACCTGGAACGGCTTCCGGACCTATTACGAGCGCGCCGCCAAGTAAGGCCATCTGCAAGCAAGGCCATCTGAATGTCCCGGACCGCCACCGCGGCGCCCGGCCTGAGCTCCGATCCAGGACGGACAATCCTTCCGTCCTGGCTCAAGGCCTCCGGTCGAACGCTCGTCTCCTTCGCCGTCACCCTGCTCGGGCTGGCGGCGTTGACCTTCTTCATCGGCCGCCTGCTGCCGCTTGATCCCGTCGTCGCCGTGCTCGGCGACAACGTGACCCAGGAAGCCTATCAGGCGATGTACAAGCAGCTCGGTCTCGACCAGCCGCTCTACGTCCAGTTCGGCCGCTATCTCTGGGGCGTGCTGCATCTCGATTTCGGGATGGCGCTGACCACCGGCAAGCCGGTGATGACGGATATCGCCCGCGTCTTCCCGGCGACGATCGAGCTTGCCAGCGTGGCGATCGTGATCGGCACCAGCTTCGGCATTCCGCTCGGCGTGCTTTCGGCGATGTATCGTGGCTCCTGGCTCGACCAGATCGTCCGGGTCGTCGGGCTGATCGGCTATTCCGCGCCGAATTTCTGGCTCGGCCTGATGGGGCTGGTGCTGTTCTACGCGACGTTGGGTTGGGTCGGCGGACCGGGCCGCATCGACTTCACCTATGAGTTCGACCTCGAACCCGTCACCGGCTTCCTGCTGATCGACAGCCTGCTCGCCGGCAACTGGGAGATGTTCGGCAATGCCGTGTCGCACATCATCCTGCCGGCCTCGATCCTGGCTTTCAGCTCGCTCGCCTATATCAGCCGCATGACCCGCAGCTTCATGATGGAGCAGCTCAGTCAGGAATACGTGGTGACGGCGCGCGTGAAGGGCCTGTCCTGGGCGCGCACCGTCTGGGGCCATGCCTTCCGCAACATCGCCGTGCAGGTGGTGACGGTGGTGGCGCTGTCCTACGCCTTCCTGCTCGAAGGCGCGGTGCTGACAGAGACGGTCTTCGCCTGGCCGGGCTTCGGCCGCTACCTGACGAATGCGCTGCTCGCCGGCGACATGAACGCCGTCGTCGGCTGCACGCTTCTGGTCGGCGTCATCTTCGTCACGCTCAACCTGTTGTGCGACCTGCTCTACCGGGTCTTCGACCCGCGGACCCGCTGAGGCATGGCCATGACACCACACTCCATCGACCAGGCCGGCGGGCTTGGCCTCAAGGCCTGGCTCGCCGCGCCCGTCCCGTCCTCGCCCTTCCAGGCGCGGATGCAGCAATTGTCGCTGAAATGGTGGCGCCTGCGGGCCAATCCCGCCGCCATGTTCGGCCTCGCCATCATCGTGGTGATCGCGCTGACGGCGCTGTTCGCGCCGCTGGTCGCGACGCATGACATCTACGCGCAGGACCTGACGAACCGTTTGCAACGGCCCTCGGCCGCGCATTGGTTCGGGACCGACGAACTTGGCCGCGATATCTTCAGCCGGCTGGTCTTCGGCGCCCGGATCACGCTCTACATCGCCATGCTGACGGCGGTGATCGCGGCGCCGCTCGGGCTGATCGTCGGCACCACCTCCGGCTATCTCGGCGGCTGGGTCGATACCGTGCTGATGCGCATCGTCGACATCTTCCTGGCCTTCCCCAGCCTGGTGCTGGCGCTCGCCTTCGTCGCGGCCCTGGGACCCAGCATCGACCATGCGATCATCGCGATCGCGCTCGCCGCCTGGCCGCCGATCGCGCGTCTGGCGCGGGCCGAGACGCTGTCGATCCGCAAGTCCGACTATATCGCTGCGGTTCGCCTGCAGGGCGCGTCGCCGCTCAGGATCATCCTCGGCCATGTCGTGCCGATGTGCATTCCCTCCGTCGTGGTGCGCATCACCCTCAGCATGGCGTCGATCATCCTGACGGCGGCCGGCCTCGGCTTCCTGGGCTTAGGCGCCCAGCCGCCGAGCCCGGAATGGGGCGCGATGCTGGCTTCGGGTCGCGAGTTCATCCTGACCAATGGCTGGATCGCCGGCATTCCCGGCCTCGCCATCCTGATCACCAGCCTGGCCTTCAACCTGTTCGGCGACGGGCTGCGCGACATCCTGGATCCGCGTCATGGATAAGCCGCTGCTCGAGGTCGAGGACCTCTCCGTCACCTTCAAGGGCGCGCATCGCTCGGTGCAGGCGGTGCGCGGCATCTCCTTCAGCGTCGGCCGCGAGAAGGTCGGCATCGTCGGAGAATCCGGTTCGGGCAAGTCGCTGACCGGGCGCACGATCCTGAAGCTGACGCCGAAGGCCGCGACAATCTCCGCCAAGAAGCTGTCCTTCGACGGGATCGATCTGCTTGCCGCCAGCGAGCGCCAGATGCGGACGATCCGCGGCAACCGCATCTCGATGATCCTGCAGGACCCGAAATTCTCGCTGAACCCGCTGATGCGGGTCGGCGAGCAGATCACCGAGGCCTACCGCCTGCACCACAAGGTCGGCGGCAAGGAGGCCGAGGCGCGTGCGCTCGCCATGCTGGAGGCCGTGAAGATCCGCGACCCCGCGCGCGTCTTCAAGCTCTTTCCGCACGAGGTCTCGGGCGGCATGGGCCAGCGCATCATGATCGCGATGATGCTGATCCCGGAGCCGGACCTGATCATCGCGGACGAGCCGACCTCGGCGCTGGACGTCACCATCCGGCGGCAGGTGCTGAGCATCCTCGACGAGCTGGTGACGCGGCGCGGCGCCGGGCTGATCTTCATCAGCCACGACCTCAATCTCGTGGCTGATTTCTGCGACCGGGTGCTGGTGATGTATGCCGGCCGGATCATGGAAGACATCCCGGCGCGCGAATTGCGCAATGCGCGCCATCCCTATACCCGCGCGCTGCTCGACAGCCTGCCGCGGCTCGACCGGCAGGCCGACATGCTGCAGGTGCCGAGCCGCGATCCGGCCTGGCTGGACGGGCCGACCTTGCAGAGCGGGAGCCGGACATGAACGCTGCTGATCCGACAATGGCAGCGAACCGCCCGGCCGCCCTCACGGTCAGTCATCTCTCGGTCGCCTTCGGCCGCGGCGCGTCCGCGCTCAAGGCGGTGGACGACGTCTCCTTCACGCTCGGCCATGGCGAAGCCTTCGGCCTGATCGGCGAGTCCGGCTGCGGCAAGTCGACGGTGCTGCGCGCGCTTGCGGGCCTCAACAGCGAGTATGGCGGCACGATCGCCTTCCATGACCGCGAGGTGCCGCACAAGCGCGACAAGGCCTTCTTCCGCCGCGTCCAGATGGTGTTCCAGGACCCTTATGCCTCGCTGCATCCGCGCAAGATGGTGCAGAACGTGCTGGCCGAGCCGCTGAAGATCCACGGCTTCGACCGGCCGCAGGAGCGCATCGACGAGATCCTGACCGCCGTCGGCCTCGGACCATCCTTCCGCTACCGCTTTCCGCACGAGCTTTCGGGCGGGCAGCGGCAGCGCGTCGCGATTGCGCGCGCGCTGATCATCGAGCCCGAGCTTCTGCTGCTGGACGAGCCGACCTCGGCGCTCGACGTCTCCGTGCAGGCCGAGATCCTCAACCTGCTGAAGCAGCTCCGTCGCGATCGTGACCTGACCTATCTCATGGTGAGCCATGATCTTGCGGTGGTGACGCATCTGTGCGAGCGCGTCGCGATGATGAGCGAGGGCCGCATCCTCGAGCAGATGAGCGCCGAGGACGTTCGGGCCGGCCGCGCGCATGAACCCTATACGCGCGAATTCCTCGAAGCGAGCGTCGGCTACCGCCCGATCGCGTGAGCGGCCGGGCTTCGGCGGATCAAGACATGGACGGGATAGGTATGACGAGCGAAGCCTTGAATGCGGAGCATTGGCCGGCGAATGGCTGGGAGAGCGTGGCGCCCGAGGCGGCCGGCTGGTCGCGCGAGGGGCTCGACCGGGCCTGGCGCTATGCCGACACCGTCTCGACGGCGGCAGTGATGATCGTGCAAGGCGGGCGCGTGGTGGCGAGCCGGGGCGATCTCGCCCATCGCTACCAGTGTCATTCCGTCCGCAAGAGCTTCCTCAGCGCGCTGATCGGTATCCATGAGGAGGAGGGCCGGATCGACCTGTCGCGCACGCTCGCCGATCTCGGCATCGACGACAAGGAGGGGCTGAGCGACCGCGAGAAGGCGGCGACGATCTACGATCTGCTGACGGCGCGCTCCGGTATCTTCCATCCGGCAGGCTATGAATCGCCCTGGATGAAGTCGATCAAGCCGCCGCGCCATTCGCAGCCGCCGGGCGCCTTTTGGCTGTACAACAACTGGGATTTCAATGCGCTGGGCACGATCTTCACGGCGCTGACCGGCGCCGGCATCCATGACGATTTCCTGGCGCGGATCGGCCGTCCGCTCGGCCTGGAGGATTTCCGCCTCGACGGCGAGCGGCGCGACGGCTGGCTGGAGCCGGACGATTGCTCCGTTCACCCCGCCTATCCGTTCCGGATGTCGACGCGGGACCTTGCCCGCTTCGGCCTGATGTTCCTGCGTCAGGGCCGCTGGCAAGATGCGCAGGTCGTGCCGGCCAACTGGGTCGCGACCAGCGTGCTGCCGCTCTCCGATGCCGGCCCGCGCGGCGGCTATGGCTATATGTGGTGGACCGAGCGCTCCGGTGCCGGCTTCCCCGGCGTCGTGCTGCCGGCGGGCAGCTACAGCGCCCAGGGCGTCGGCGGGCAGTATTGCCTCGTCATTCCCTCGCTCGACCTGGTGATCGTCCACCGCGTCAACACCGACATCAAGGGCACGGAGGTGAACCGCTTCGCCTTCGGCCGCCTGCTGCGCCTGATCCTCGAAGCCCGCCAGCCGGGTTGAGGTCCATCAGGCCGGTGTCGAGGCGACGGACTTCCGGTCGTCGGAGGCGGGGCGGCTAGGTCCGTGCCGAGCGAGAGCCGGGCGGGCCATGTCATCCGGGCGCGCCGGCGGGCTGGCCTCCGCTACGGCGGCCCAGAACTGCTCGACGGGAAGGCGGCTCTGCTGCCTTGCCCGATAGAGCCGGATTTCGGCCGAGACGTACCATGAGGTATCGGCAGCGGGCACGAGCTGGCCGCTGCGCAGTTCCTCGACCACCAGGCTCTCCGGCACCCAGGCGACGCCGCGCCCGGCCAGGACCATGGCCTTGAGCCCGACCGACATCGGGTTCTCGTAGACGGTGACCAGCGGCGTCGGCCGCTCGGCGAAGAGCAGAGCGAGCCGGCGCGCGAAGAAGGTCGAGCTGCCATAGCTCAGCAGGCGTACCGGCGTTTCGCCGGAGCGGAAGGCGTGAAGCGGCTCGCCGCTTTCGCCCGGTATCGAAACGGGGATCGCCCGCTCGGTGCCGAGCCGGCGATAGGTGAAAAGCTCGGGGTCGAGTTCCGGCGGCACGGACTCGTGCGCATAGGTCAGCAGGAAATCGCATTCGCCCCGGTCGAGCAGCGCGACATTGCCGCCGAAGGACGAGCGCTGCTCGCAGAACCGCGTCTTCAGCGGGCCGAGCGTCTCTTCCATGCGGCGGATCAGGCCGGGGAAATAGGTCAGCGACAGGGTGTTAAGCGTGGCGAAGGTGAGCGTTTCCGCGGCATCCTCGTGCAACTGGCGCAGTTCCTGCCGTGCGCCCTGCACCTGCCGGATGATCTCCTGCGCTCGCGGCAGGAAGGTTCGGCCCGCTTCCGTGAGGCGGATCGGATAGCTGCTGCGGTCGAACAGCGGCGAGCCGAGCCAGTCCTCGAGTTGCTTGACCCGGCGGCTCAGGGCCGATTGCGTGATGTTGCGCTCACGGGCGGCGCGCGAGAAGCTGAGCGTGGTCGACAGGCTCAGCACGTCTTCCAGCCATTTCAACTCCATCGCCGCTCCTCCGCGCCATGGGCAGGATGGCATGGCGGCTCCGGCCACGCCAGAAGCGGCCGGAGCCCCGAAGATCGCGCTATCGCGCGGCCTCGACCTCGCGCAGGCAGATCTTCAGCCGGTCGAGGATCATCTCGACATCGTCGGCGCCGACCGTCAGAGGCGGGCGGATTTTCAGGATGTTGTCGGCCGGCCCCTCGCGCCCGACGAGGATGCGCATGTCGCGCAGGCGGTTCATGACATGGGCTGCCGCATCGGTCGCGGGCTCCAGCGTCTCGCGATCCGTGACCAGCTCCAGCCCGAGGAAGAGGCCGATGCCGCGCACGTCGCCGACGCAAGGGTAGTCCTTCGCGAGGTCGCGCATGCCGGCGAGCAGCTTGTCGCCCATCACCTTGGCGTTGGCCGAGAGCCCTTCCTCCTCGACGATGTCGAGCACTTCCGAGGCGATGCGGCAGGAGAGGTTCGAGCCGCCGAAGGTGGAGAAATACTCCGGTCCCTCAGCGAAGCGCTCGGCGATGGCGCGGGTGGTGATGAGCGCGCCGATCGGGTGGCCGTTGCCGAGCGGCTTGCCGAGCACGACGATATCCGGGCGCACATTCTGCTGCTCGAAGCCGAAGTAATAGTCGCCGAGGCGCCCGAGACCGGTCTGCACCTCGTCGGCGATGCAGATGCCGCCGGCGGCGCGGATGCGTTCATAGACCGCGGCGAGATAGCCGGGCGGCGGGATGATCTGGCCGCCGACGCTCGGGAAGGTCTCGGCGATGAAGCCCGCGACCTTGCCGCCACGTTCCGCGATGGCCGCAAGCGCGCCGTCGACCTGCTGTGCGTAGTGGAGAGCGCGATCGGCATCGTCGCGGCGGAAGCGGCCGCGATAATCGTCGGCGACGTCGACGAGCTGCACCCAGGGCTTGCGGCCGCCCATGTTCGGCTTGTTGAACTTGTAGGCGGAGATGTCGATCGCGCCGGTGGTGTTGCCGTGATAGCCGTGATCGGGCGTGACGATGTCGTAGCCGCCGCTCGCCGCACGGGCGAGGCGCAGGGCCAGCTCGTTCGCCTCCGAGCCGGAATTCACGAAGAAGCAGACTTCCAGCTCTTTCGGCAGTTTTGCCGTCAGGCGCTCGGCCAGCGCCATTGGCGCCGGATGCAGATAGCGCGTGTTGGAGTTCATCCGCGCGAGCTGGTCCATCGCCACCTTGCGGATGCGCGGATGGGCGTGGCCGACATGCGGCACGTTGTTATAGGCGTCGAGATAGGGCCGGCCCATCGCGTCGAAGAGATGGTGGCGCCAGCCGCGCAGGAAGGTGATCGGCCGCTTGTAACTCAGCTTCAGATTGGCGCCGAAGCGGGCCTTGCGCTCGGCCAGCAGCGCGACCTCGTCGATCGCCTGATAGGCGACGGTATCGTCGGGCAGGTTGAGCAGGGCGGCGGGGTTCGGGCAGATCGCCTGCCAGAGCGCCCAGTCGTCGGGATCGGCGACACCCGGCCAGTCATGGCCCATGCCATCCAGCGTCAGCGCGAGCTGGAAATGCAGATGCGGCTCCCAGCCGCCATTCTCCTCGGCCGGGCCGAGCTTGGCGAAGGCCTCGCCGGCGGCGACCTCCTGGCCCTGCTTCAGCTTGGCAGCGCCATCGGCGGCGAGGTGGCCGTAGAGCGTATGGAAGACGTCGCCCGCAGGCGTGCGATGTTCGAGAATGACGACGCCGCCGTAGTCGAGATGACCTTCACGGTTCTCCGCCAGCGCGACCTTGCCGGCGAGAGGTGCGCGGACCGGTTCGCCGGCCGGCGCGAAGACATCGACGGCCATATGGATGGTGCGGCGGTTCGAGGCGAGCCAACGGCCCTTGCGGAAGGCCTTGTCGGTATAGACCAGACGCGGCTCGCCGTATTGGCCGAGCCACCACTCGGAGGTGATGCCGAGCGCGGTACCGAGATTGCGGGCCTCGTCGGCGCGTAGCTCGAACGGGTTCTGCGGGATCGTCGCCTCGGCGATGCCGAGCGAGCCGACCGGCAGCCCGTCGAGCGCGCGGCCGAGCACGGGTGCGAAGCTGCCGCGCTGTCCGGCGATCCAGCTCGCGATGCGGCCGGCGGCGTCCGTGACCGGCAGGCCGCAGGCATTGCGCAGGCGCGCGCCCATCAACTCGCCGTCGATGCCGGGGTTTTCGAGGAGCCGCCAGGCCGGGGCCTGCGAGATTGTGACGTAAGGATCGTTCGGGCGGCCCTTGGCCTCGATCGTCGAGTTCACGACGCTGACCGCGAGGCGCATGCGGACGAGCGGCCAGATCAGGCCGATCTCCTCGGCGCTCAGCGGTGAGACGCCGTGATAGCCGGCGACGAAGGCGGCGAGCGCCGTTTCCGGCGTCTCGTGGTCGAGGATGGCATAGGCGGCGGCGATGGCGATCTCGCAGACGCGCGGGCCATTCGTCATGTCGCCGAAATCGATCAGGCCGCTGATGCGGGTGGGCTCGCCGAGGCGCGGCTCGACGAGGATGTTGAAGTCGTTGAGGTCGTTATGGATGGTCTGGCGCGGCAGCTTGTCGAGCGCGGGCTTCAGCGCTTCGAAGCCGGCGACGATCTCCGCCACGAGCTTGCGGCGCGAGCCTTCGAGCACGTCGAGATGCGGCTTGATCCAGCCGGCCTCGGTCAGGTCCCATTTTGCCGCGTCCGGCGCGGCGGTGACCTTGAAGTCGCGCAGGGCGAGGTCGAGACGCGCGGTCAGCGCGCCGAGTTCGGCGAGCACGGCGGGCGGCTGCGGCCCGGCTTCGCCCATCGGAATGCCGGTGAAGGCGCGCTGGACCCAGACCATGCGCTGATTACCCTGAGAGTCCGCGACGTTCTGCCAGAAGCGCTTGCCTTCGGCGGGGAGGAGGCGCGGTAGCGGCAGCGCCGGATCGGCGGCAAGGGCGTGACTGATCGCGGCGCATTGCTGGTCGACGAGGGCGGGCTCGCCCTGGGGGCGCATCGCCTTGACGATGACGTCGCCCTCGCTGGTCCGGCCGCGGAAGTTGAGGTCGTATTCGCCGCCGAGCTGCCGCAGCCCGCCAGCAATGCCGAATTGCTCGGCGACCCCACGCAACCAGACATGTTCCATCATCTCTCTCCCGTCGCCGGATCGAATCGACCGGCGCCGTCTTCCATAGCCAGAATGGCGGCCGGTTGGACCCCGCAAAGTTTGCGGGACGGCGGCTGCCGGGTTGCGTGGGGCGAAGGCGACCTGGATGCTTTTGATAGGCCGCCCCCGCTTGTCATTCCGGGGCGCGCCGAAGGCGCGAGCCTGGAACCGACGACCGGGTGAGACATCCTGTGTTCGGTTGCCGGCCGCTCGCCCAATCGTGGGTTCCGGGTTCTTCGCTGCGCGAAGCCCCGGAATGACAATCAAGCTTGGATCGGATTGTCAGACAGCCAACGCTGCTTCGCCCGCTCGATCGCCTCGCGCACCGTGTCGGGCGCGGTGCCGCCATAGCTGCGGCGGCTGCGGACGGAATGCTCGGGCGCCAGTACTTCGAAGACCGCTTCACTGATGCGCGGATCGACCGAGCGCATGGCGTCGAGATCGAGCGCCTGCAAGGTGCAGCCCTTCGCCTCGGCCAGCGCCACGACGCGGGCGGTGATGTGATGGGCGTCGCGGAAGGGGATGCCGGCCTCGCGCACCAGCCAGTCGGCGAGGTCGGTCGCGGTCGGGAAGCCTCGGTCGAGGAAGGCGCGCATGCCCTCGGGCCGCACGGTGAGGTCGCGGACCATGCCGGTGGTGGCGGCGACGCAGAGCTCGACCGTCTCCAGCGCGTCGAACATCGGCTCCTTGTCCTCCTGCATGTCCTTCATGAAGGTCATGGGCAGGCCCTTGACCATCACCAGCATGGCGGTGAGCGAGCCGACGACGCGACCGGTCTTGCCGCGCACCAGTTCGGCCGCGTCGGGGTTGCGCTTCTGCGGCATGATCGAGGAGCCGGTGGTGAAGGCGTCCGACAGCGCGATGAAGCGGAAGCCGTCGCTGCACCAGAGCGTGATCTCCTCGTTGAGGCGCGAGAGATGCACGGCCAGCATCGAGCAGCAGAACAGCAATTCGCAGATATGGTCGCGCGCGCCGACCGAATCCATCGAGTTCTCGGTCGGCCGGGCGAAGCCGAGTTCAGCCGCCGTGAACTGCCGGTCGATCGGGAAGGCGGTGCCGGCGAGCGCGGCTGCGCCGAGCGGCGAGACATTGGTGCGCTGGCGCGCGCCGGCCAGGCGCTCGCGGTCGCGGCCGAACATCTCGACATAGGCCATCAGGTGATGGCCGAAGGTCACGGGCTGGGCGACCTGCATATGGGTGAAGCCGGGCATGATCGTCTCGGCATGCTCGCTGGCACGCTCGATCAGCGCCTGTTGCAGGTCGCGGATGGTGCCATCGAGAGCATCGATCGCGTCGCGCATCCAGAGACGGACATCGGTGACGGCCTGGTCGTTGCGGCTGCGGGCGGTGTGCAGGCGCCCGGCCGGCTCGCCGATGATCTCCTTGAGGCGCGCTTCCACGTTCATGTGGATGTCCTCGAGATCGATGCTGAACGGGAGTTCGCCGCGGTCGATCTCGCCGCGGATCTGGTCGAGGCCGGCCTGGATGCGGTCGTTGTCGGCCGCCGCGATGATGCCCTGGCGGGTGAGCATCGCGGCATGGGTCTTGGACGCTGCGATGTCCTGCCGATAGAGGCGGTAGTCGAAGCCGATCGAAGGATTGATCTTGCGCATCACATCGGCCGGCGCGGTGGTGAAGCGGCCGCCCCACATCTTGTTGGCACCGGGGTTCTGGTCGGACATGATGGGCTCTCCGGGAGCGGCTGCGACGTGTTCACCAAGGGATAGCAATCGAGATTTGGACTGTAAATTCCAAAATCGACCTTGACGTCCAAATGATGCCCATCATACTCGCGGGAGATGCGGCGGATCGGCCGTCGCGGGATGGGCAGCATGAAGATCGAAGAATTCAGCCTGGAGCGGATCCAGTCGCTCTACGAGAACACCGTCGAGTTCAATCTCTCCGATAGCGGCGTCCATCCCTATTCGCTGAACGAACTGCTCAGCGCGGAGCAGCGCGCCAAGCTGATGGAGGTCGAGCTCGGCTATGGCTGGACCAATGGCGCGGTCGAATTGCGCGAGGATATCGCCAAGCTCTATCGCAACCGGACCTCGGACGAGGTGATCGTCACCAATGGCTCGGCCGAAGCCAATTTCCTGATGGTGATGTCGCTGATCGAGCCGGGCGACGAGATTGTCGTCTTCGTGCCGAACTACCTGCAGATCTGGGGTTGGGCGCGGGCGATCGGCGCCACCGTCAAGGAAGTGAAGTTGCGCGAGGAGCTGGGCTGGACGCCCGATCTCGACGAGGTTCGCCGGGCGATCACACCGCGCACCAAGCTGATGACGATCTGCAACCCGAACAACCCGACCGGCAGCCTGCTCTCGCGCGAGACGATGGACGCGCTGGTCGAGATCGCCCGGGCGCAGGGCTGCTATCTCCATGCCGACGAAGTCTACAAGGGCGCCGAGCTCGAAACCGACGAGCCGCCCAGCTTCGCCGATCTCTACGAGAAAGCGATCATCACCAGCGGGCTCTCCAAGGCGATGGCGCTGCCCGGTCTGCGCATCGGCTGGCTGGTCGGGCCGGCCAGGGACATCTACACGGCCTGGCAGAACAAGGACTACACCTCGATCACCACGAGCGCGCTGAGCGAGCATATCGCCCGCATCGTGGTGCAGCCGGCCAAGCGCGCCGAAATCCTGCAGCGGAGCAAGACCATCCTGCGGGAGAATCTCGCGCTGCTGACGAACTGGGTGAAGGCGAACGAGGAGTTCTTCTCCTTCGTGCCGCCCAAGGCCGGCGGCATGGCCTTCATCAGGTACAGCCACTCGATGAACTCGACCGAGCTGGTGCACCGTCTGCGCGAGGAGCGCGGCATCATGCTGCTGCCGGGCGATGTCTATGGGCTCGACGGCTATATCCGCATCGGCATCGGCGCGCCCGGTGACCATCTTTCGGCAGGACTGGAACGCTTGAGCGACTATCTCAAGTCGCAGCCGCGCTGACGGCCCAAGCATGACGCCGGAACTCGCTCCCTATCTGCCGGTCTGCGATGCGGTGGCTTTGCTGTTCCGGCCGCATGCCGAGGTCGTGCTGCACGATCTCGGCACGCAGAGCGTCGTGCATATCGCCGGGAATTTCTCGCAGCGCGTGCTCGGCGAGCCGTCCCTGCTCGACGAGATCGGCTTCGATCCGAACGAGACGATCATCGGCCCCTATGAGAAGGTGAACTGGGACGGGCGGCGGCTGAAATCGATCAGCATCGTGCTCTCAGCCGGAGCCAAGGCGATCGGCGTGCTCTGCATCAATGTCGATGTCTCGCAGTTCCACGCGTTGATGCAGACGCTGTCCGCGCTGGCGACGGTGCCGGCCGGCGTCGAGAAGCCGCAGGCTCTGTTCAAGGAAGACTGGCACGAGCGCATCAACGAGTTCGTGCAGCAATGGACGCAAAGCCGCGGGCTTGCGGTCACCAGCCTCAGCCGGGCCGAGAAGCGCGAGCTGGTCGCGGACCTGGCCGCCAACGGCGCTTTCGGCGGGCGCAATGCCGCCGCCTATATCTCGCGCATCCTCGGGCTCGCCCGCGCGACCGTCTACAACTACCTCAATCAGGCCAACGAGACCCCGGATGCTTGACCTGTCGCGTGCCGAGATCGAAGCCGCCGTCGATCTCGACCGGGCCTTCATCGCGCTCGAGGAGGGGTTCAAGGCCGCTGCGGCCGGCCAGGTGCAGATGCCGCCGGTCGGCTATCTCGGCTTCCCCGCGCATAATGGCGATTGCCATATCAAGTTCGGCCATATCGCGGGTGATCCGATCTTCGTCGTGAAGATCGCGACGGGGTTCTACGACAATCCCGCCAAGGGGCTGCCGACGACGAGCGGTATGATGATCGCGCTCTCGGCCGAGACTGGCGCGGTCGTCGCGATCCTGCGCGACGAGGGCTGGCTCACCGACCTCAGGACCGCGCTGGCCGGCGCTATCGCGACGCGAGCGGGAATGCGGGCCGATGCGCGCCGGATCGGGATCGTCGGTGCCGGCACGCAGGCGCGGTTCCAGATCCGCGCCGCTGCGCATCTGCTGCGCGAGCGGGAGCCGTTTTTTGCGGTCTGGGCACGCTCACTGGAGAAGCTGGAAGCTCTGCGGAGCGATCTCGCAGGGGAGGGTATCGCCGTCGAGCCGGTGGCGGAACTGGAGGCGCTCTGCGCGCAGTCGGATGCGCTGATCACCGTGACGCCGGCCGCTGCGCCGATCATCCGCGACGACTGGGTCAGGCCGGGCACGCATATCACCGCGCTCGGGGCCGATGCGCCGGGCAAGCAGGAGCTGGATACCGCTCTGGTCGCGCTCGCCGATACAAGGATCGCGGATTCCTGGAGCAGAGCCTCGATCATGGCGAATTCGCCGCCGCTGCAGCGGTCGGGCTGATCGATGCGGGCGATTGCGTCGAGCTGGGTGCGGTGCTGGCCGGGGATATGCCGGCGCGCCGCTCGAACGACGACATCACCGTCGCCGACCTCACGGGGATTGCGGTGCAGGACATCGCGATCGCGCGGGTGGTGCTGGACGGGATCGGGCGTAGATAACGCCGCCGTCTTGGGATTTCCTGCGGGAACCTCGTCGTCATCCCGGGGCAAGCCCGGGATGACGCAGTGGTTCCCGAGCATCATTGCCGTAAGGCTCGTTAGTCAGCCCTTATGCCGCGCCAGGAAGCGATCCATCCGCGCCAGCCCGTCGCGCAGCACCTCGGTCGGGACGCCGATGCCGATGCGGATATGATTCTCGATGCCGAACCAGCTGCCGGCGACGACGAAGACGCTCTCCTCCTCGCGCAGCTTCTGGGAGAAGACCTCCGACGGCATGTCGAGCGGATAGCGTAGAAAGGCCATGCCGCCGGCCTGCGGGCGGCGCCACGACCAGTCGTTGTGCTGCGCCATCCATTGCGCCACGAGATCGGCATTGCTGCGCAGCAAATCCCGCCCACGCGCAAGCAGGCGGCCGCGCGTTTCCGGGCGCATCACCTCCTCGGCGAGGATCTGGCTGAGGAGGCCGCTGCCGATCGTGGTGTAGTCCTGCCGCTCCGCCGCTGACGCCACGACCTCGGCGGGAGCGACGATCCAGCCGAGGCGCAGGCCCGGGCAGGCGAAGGATTTCGACAGGCTCGATGTGGCGACGACCTTGGGATAGCTGCCCCAGAGCGTCTCCGTCTCGGCGCCGTCGATCTCGCCGCCGCGATAAATCTCGTCGACCATCAGCCAGGCGTCGTTGCGCCGGGCGGCCTCAACGAGGGCAGCGCGGCTCGCGGCGGTGAGCACGCTGCCGGTGGGGTTGGCAGGGTTGGTCACGGCGATCGCCTTGGCGCCGGCGGAGACCTTCGCGAGCTGAGCGGGATCGATCTGCCAGTCGCTGTCGCCCGACAATTCGAGCCGGCGAATGTCGAAGCCGAGCGCGCGGCCGAGCCCGTCGATCTGCATGAAGTTCGGCAGAGCGAAGACCAGCGCGTCGCCGGGCTCGAACAGCGCCATCAGCGCGATCATCGTCGCCTCGGAGGAGCCGTTGGTGACCAGCACGTTCGCGGCGGTGGCGCCGGGATACCAGGAGGCAATGTTGTTGCGCAGGTCCGGACGCCCATCGGTCCAGCCATAGCCGAGCGGTTGCTTCAGCAGGTCGCGCGCAGCCTCCTGGCCCAGGATATCCTCGATCGCCCAGGGATGGACGCCGCTCTCGGTCAGGTTGATCTCGACGTCGTTCTCGAAGAGCGTCTGGTTCCGCTCCATCTGGAAAATGTCGAACTTCACGCGAGCCTCCCGCCTTGCGGTCCATCGCTTGCCGCCGGGGCGGCAAGGCTGTGCCGGCCATCTGTGCAGGCGGGGAAGGAGCGGGTCAAGGCAAACTTGGACAATAAATCCAATTTAGACTTATTGTTTATACCACATGCGCAGCCGCGCTGGCGCCGCGCTCCGATTTTCCCTTCGCCTTGCCGGGAACCACGGCAGCCCTATATCCGTTGGCCCGCCATGTTTGAATTGCCGATGCCTAGCTCGAATTTCCGCTTTCCCGGTGTCCTGAACTCCCAGGAGCTGCTCGTCGCAGAAGCCGTCCAGGCCAGGGCCTGGGCCGCGATCGGGCATGACGACAGGCTCGACACCGAGCTGGAGGCGGAAGCCCGCGACCGGCTGGGGCGGATCATCTTGCGCCTGATGTCGAACGCGTCCGACTCGGTTTCGGACCTCACTTCGGCCGCCGTCGCCGAGTTCAAGGCGACCCGGCCGGTGATCCGTGTTGAGCTATCCGGACTGCAGGACGGGTAGCGCTTTGCCGTTTTCAAGAGAAACACGCAGGTCATCCCGGGCGACCGAAGGGAGACCCGGGATCCATTCCGGAGCGCTTCCGAATGAGGCTCAGGCATGGATCCCGGATCTCCGCTTCGCTCCGTCCGGGATGACGCGCGTTGTGTTACCTCAACTCCGCCCGCTCAATGCGCGGCCATGTCGAGCGGCGGCTCGACATCATCCGTGATCGGGTTGGCGAAGGGGTTTTTGGCGCGGAAGGCGGCGAACTCGTCCTTGGCCGCCTTGAGCAGGGCAGGATCGTTCAGCACGTCCGAGGCGACGCCGGCCATCGCCTTGGCCGCGAGCGCCAGGCCCTTGTGCGCGGCCGGGGCGAGGCCCTGCGCGACGAGCTGCCAGGAATGGCCGGGCGTGCCGATCGCGTAGCAGGCGGTGCGGCACTGCACGGTCGGGACGACCCAGCTCACCGTGCCGACATCGGTCGAGCCGACGGAGGTATCGTTGCCGGCGCCGAGCGGATAGATCTCGTCGCTCAGGGCCTCGCCGTCCTTCGGCTTCAGGTCGAAGCGGCCATAGGCGGCGGCGATGTCCTGCGGGCTCAACGTCTGCTGGAATTTGGCCGCGAAGGCATGGTCGGCGGCGTCGAAGCCGGGGCCGCCCAGCGCCAGCAGGTTGGCCTGCATCGTCTCCTCCAGCGGGCGGTTGCCGACGAGATTGGCATCGCCCGAGAGCTGCTTGATCGCGACCGTGGTCTCGCTCATCAGGGCTGCGCCTTCGGCGATCTTCTTCACGCGGGCGACGAGTTCCCACATCTCGGCGAGCGTGGCGGCGCGGATGAGCTGGCGCGTCGTCGCGGTCGCCTGCACGACGTTGGGAGCGATGCCGCCGGCATTGATGATCGCGTAATGCACGCGCACCGTCGAAGGCATGTGCTCGCGCATGTAGTTGACGCCGATATGCATCAGCTCGACCGCATCGAGCGCGGAACGGCCGAGATGCGGTGCGGCGGCGGCATGCGAGGCGCGGCCGGAGAAGGTGAACTCGATCTCGACGCAGGCCAGCGAGAAGGCGCGATTGACGCCGTTGAACGAGGCCGGGTGCCAGCACAGCGCGATATCAACATCGTCGAAGGCGCCGGCGCGGACCATGAAGCCCTTGGCCGAGCCGCCCTCTTCCGCCGGGCAGCCATAGTAGCGCACGCGGCCCTTGAGCCCGTTGGCGGCGAGATAGTCCTTCACCGCGGCGGCGGCGAGGAGCGAGGCGGAGCCCAGCATATTATGGCCGCAGCCATGGCCGTTGCCGCCCTTCTCGACCGGGGTCTCGGCCGCGTTGCCGGCCTCCTGGCTCAGGCCCGGCAAGGCATCGAATTCGCCCATGATCGCGATGACCGGGCCGCCTTCGCCGGCCTCGCCGACGACGGCCGTCGGGAGGCCTGCGACGCCGGTCGTCACGCGAAAACCTTCGCTTTCCAGCATGGCGCTATGCTCGGCGGCCGAGCGGACCTCCTGATAGTTCAGCTCGGGCATGTGCCAGATGCGGTCGGAGAGCCCGAAATAGGCCGGGGCCTTGTCGTCGACCCGACGCCAGACATCCTTGCTGTTGCTCATGGGTAGGTTCCTCCTGCGCGGGTCGCTCGGCCCGATTCCGTGCCGGTTTCTGGCATGCGGCGCGGGCGGCTCACAAGCGAGCTGGCGGCAGGGTTCGCCTGCGCTGGCGACAGAGGCGGGGGTATCATCCTGTGAGTTGAAGCCCCAGCTTCGTTCGCGAAATTGGGTCAGGAGCAAGAGCAGGCAAGGGGGAATACTTTCGGATTGAACTGATTCAATTATAGAGGGGCGCCGGCAAGTAGAGATCGGTCTCATTTGCTGCGGGTCAGTTACGTTTTGCCGCTTTCTCTCGGAGGCTGTTTCTGCGATAGGGCAAGGATATCTTCACATGACAGCGCTGGCATGAAACATCATTCGCTCCGGATCGCCGCCCTCGCCGCAGTTCTCACGGCCAGTTCCGTCACCGCGCCAGCGCTTTGGGCTCAGGAGGCACCTGCGGCCTCTGCCACGCCGCAGCGCCCGGCTCCCCGCGCGCCTGCCAAGCCGGCCCAGCCTGCGCCGAGCGTCGGCCAGCCGGCGGCCCAGGCCGCGACGCTGCCGAATGGCGCCAGCGCGATCAACGAGACCTATGGCGACTGGACCGTCGATTGCCGCATCGCGAACGGACAGCGGCTTTGCGTGCTGCTGCAGTCGCAGGGCAACAGTCAGACCGGCCAGCGCGTCTTCGCCATCGAGTTGCGCGCGCCGAGGGATGGGCGCGCCGAGGGCACGATCCTGTTCCCGTTCGGCATGAAGCTGGAGAACGGCGCGGTGCTCAGGCTCGACGACAAGGACCTCGGCCAGGGTCTGCGCTTCTCGACCTGCCTGGCGCAGGGCTGCCTGCTGCCGATCTCGTTCCCGACGGTCGCGACCGACGCGATGAAGGCGGGCAAGGCGTTGACGGTCGCGGCGCTGAACCTGTCGAACAACGAGCCGATCTCGTTCAACGTCTCGCTGGGCGGTTTCGGCGCGGCGCTCGATCGCATCGCGCAGATCGACAAGTAGCCGGCAATCGGACCCGACCCGTGATTGGTGGTTTTCGTCGCCGGGCCGCCGCGCCGTAGCGGAAACCACCAAAGCCGGCTGGTGCCACATAGAAATTTGGCTCGTTCTGCCAGTGCTTCCGTGCATGATCGGCTGCATTGGGAGTTCGGGCCACATTCATGACAACAGATCCGCGCCTGCCGTTTCTCGCCGAGCTCGAGAAGAAGATCCTCTGGCTGGCCTCGTGGACGATCCACAACGCCAACCATATCCGCCAGAACGAGGACGGGATGAAGGTCGGCGGGCACCAGGCCTCCTCGGCCTCGCTCGCCACGATCATGACGGCGCTCTACATGGCCGCGCTGAAGCCGCAGGACCGGGTCGCGGTAAAGCCGCATGCCTCGCCGATCTTCCACGCCATCAACTATCTGATGGGGCTCCAGACCCGCGAAAAGCTCGAGAATTTCCGCGGCTACAAGGGCGCGCAGAGCTATCCCTCGCGCACCAAGGATATCGACGACGTCGATTTCTCGACCGGATCGGTCGGCCTGGGCGTCGCGCAGACGCTGTTCTCGTCGCTGACGCAGGACTACGTGAAGGCGCATGGCTGGGCGAAGGACCGGCCCGAAGGCCGCATGGTCTCGCTGATCGGCGATGCCGAGCTCGATGAGGGCAATATCTTCGAGGCTCTGATGGAGGGCTGGAAGCACGGCCTGCGCAATACCTGGTGGATCATCGACTACAACCGCCAGTCGCTCGACGCCGTGATCCGCGAGGGGCTCTACGACCGGTTCGAGACGATGTTCCGCAATTTCGGCTGGGATGTCGTGACGCTGAAATACGGCTCGCTGCAGCAGGCGGCTTTCAAGGAAAAGGGCGGCGAACGGCTGAAAGCCTGGATCGATTCCTGCCCGAACCAGCTCTATTCGGCCCTGACCTTCCAGGGTGGCGCGGCCTGGCGGAAGCGGCTGATGGACGATCTCGGCGACCAGGGGCCGGTGACTACGCTGATTGAGAAGCGCTCGGACGCCGAGCTCTCCAAGCTGATGTGCAATCTCGGCGGTCACGATCTGCCGTCGATCCTCGAAGCCTTCGAGGCGATCGACCATGACCGGCCGGTCTGCTTCCTCGCCTATACGGTGAAGGGCTTCGGGCTGCCGATCGCCGGGCATAAGGACAACCATGCCGGGCTGATGACCAAGGAGCAGCTCGACGGCTTCCGCAAGGCGAACGGCGTCCGCCTCGGCCACGAATGGGATTTGTTCGAGGGGCTCGACTTGCCCGAGAGCGAGATGCGGGCCTTCCTCGACAAGGTGCCGTTCTTCTCGCAGGGGCGGCGACGCTTCTCGGCCCCGAAGCTGCCGGTTCCGGACAAGCTGGAGGCGGGCATCCAGCCGTCGATGTCCACCCAGATGGGCTTCGGCAAGGTTCTGGACGATCTCGCCAAGACGGGCGGGCCGCTCGCCGATCGCATCGTGACGACGGCGCCGGACGTCACCGTCTCGACCAATCTCGGGCCCTGGGTGAACCGGCGCGGGCTCTTCGCCAAGGCGTCGATGGCCGACACCTTCAAGGACGAGCGCATTCCCTCGATGCAGAAATGGGAGTTCTCGCCGAAGGGCCAGCATGTCGAGCTCGGCATTGCCGAGATGAACCTGTTCATCAACCTCTCGGCGCTGGGCCTGTCGCATTCGATCTTCGGCGAGCGGCTGATCCCGATCGGCACGCTCTACGACCCCTTCATCTCGCGCGGGCTCGATGCGCTGAACTATGCCTGCTACCAGGATGCGCGTTTCATGGTGGTGGCGACGCCGTCCGGCGTGACGCTGGCGCCGGAGGGCGGCGCGCACCAGTCGATCGCGACGCCATTGATCGGCATGAGCCAGGACGGGCTGTGCTCCTTCGAGCCGGCCTTCGTCGACGAGCTTGCGGTGATGATGCGCTGGTCGTTCGACTACATGCAGCGCGACGGTGAGGGCGATCCGGACGAGCGGACATGGCTGCGCGACGAGACCGGCGGCTCGGTCTATCTGCGCCTCTCCACCCGTCAGGTCGAGCAGCCGGGCCGGGCGATGACGCCGGAGCTGGAGCGCGCCATCATCGACGGGGCCTATTGGCTCAGGAAGCCGGGGCCGAACGCGTCTGTCGTGGTCGCCTATACCGGCGCGGTGGCGCCGGAGGCGATCGAGGCGGTGGGACTACTCTCCGAGGACCGGCGCGATGTCGGGTTGCTCGCGATCACATCGGCCGACCGGCTCAATGCCGGTTGGCAGGCGGCCGAGCGGGCGCGCCAGCGCGGCAATCATGAGGCGACGAGCCATGTCGAGCGGCTGCTCGGCGAGCTCTCGCGCGATTGCGGCATCGTCTCGGTGCTGGACGGGCATCCGGCGACGCTGGCCTGGCTCGGCAGCGTGCATGGCCACCGGCAGAAGGCGCTCGGCGTCGAACATTTCGGGCAGACCGGCACCGTCGCCGACCTCTACCGGCATTTCGGCATCGACGCGAACGCGATCGTGCATGCGGCCAACGCCGCCGCGCCGGGGCGGCCGGTGCGTTATCTCAGGGCGTTGCCGGAGTGACGCGCGCCTAAGGAAAGCGTGCGCCAATGAAGAGTGTCATCCCGTGCGCGCTGCGGCATGCAATGCCGCTGCGCAGACACGGGATCGCGCGACGAGAAGGCGCCTTTTCCTGAGGACGGTCCCGTGTCTGCGCCGCAGCGTTTCACGCTGCAGCGCGCACGGGATGACAGGTGCCCTTCAGGGAGGCGTCCGTCAGAAACGCGGCGTCGCGAAGGTATTCGCGAAGGGGTTCGCGCCCGCGCCGATGCGGCCGGGCAGGGTGCCCTCGCCATAGAGGTCGCCGGTGTTCACATAGACAGGCGAAGCCGACATGTGCTGGCTGGCATAGCGGTTCAGCGAGCCGACCGGCACGACATTGCCGGCATCGAAATAGCTGCGCTTCTGGACGGTGACGCGCAGCGGGCCGCGGCGGCTCTGCGCCTCGGCAATGCTGACCATCACGGTCGAGGCCGTCGCTGCTACGGCGAGGATGGCGGCAATGCGCTTGAACGACATCATGACGGCAATCTCCGGGAGCGGATCGATCCGCTCGATGTAAGCATCGAAAAACCGGTGCAAAGGCTAGCACCGCGTCGTTAACAACTTTGTTAGCGCTCGCGGCGGGGCTTTTTCGCGCGCCGCGGGCGCGGCTCGGGTGTTGGTTCGGCGGTGGCTGTCTTCATGCGCAGGGCCGGCATCGTGCCGTCCGCGTCGAGCCAGGAGACCTTGCGGCCGGTCGCCGCGAGGCGCGGCGTGGCGCAGCCCGGGTGACGCTGGAGCTCGCTGCGGGCAAACGCGGCGCGCAGTTCGGGGTCGGCGCCGGCATTCGCGAGGTCGAGCCGGTCGATCAGGCAGGTCAATTGCTTGCGGTCGCTGGGCTTGGCGCCAGCGCACCACCAGCCGTTCATCGCGAAGGGAGCGTCGGAACCCATGGTGCGGAAGGCGAGACAGACGCGGCTCCCGGTGCCGTCGCCGAGGACGATATCGGCGGTTTCAAGCGGACCGAAGCGGGTTTCGATGAGCGCGGGCGTGCTGCCTCGCTCGACAGCGAGGCTGCGAAGCGCCGCCGCATGCACCAGCGCGACCATGAAGGAGCCGGAATGGGCAGCGACGCCGTCGCCCGTCTTCAAGCGCAGCGAGAGATGAGCAGCGGAGCCTGCGAAAGTGCCGAAACTCAGGAGGTCCTCGCGCTGGCCGCCATCGCGGCTGCGACGGGCCTCGATCGCGGGAGTTTCACGGCCGAGTTCCGGCGCTTCGAGATTGAAGATGGCGATCGGGCGGGTGATCGCGATCCAATCTGCTTCGGTCGTCGCGAGGAGCGGCTTGCGGTTGACGGTGGTCTGGGTGGTCGCGGCGGCAACCGGAGATGCGAGGCTGGCCAGTTGGGGCTGGCCTTCGCCACTCCCGGACAGCGCCGTGACGAGCGCGGCTGTCAGGCTGACGCCGCCGAGCGCGGCCGCAATGCGCCAGGCGAGGGCGCCCGGCAAGCCGAGGCCGCTGCGCGGCACGAGGCGGCGAAAGGCACGGGAGGCGATGCGGAAGCCGCTCTCGATCCGGTCGACGCAAGTGATGAGAGCCGGGACGAGATCGATCCGCCTGAGCCTAGCCCACGCGCCGCGGAATCTGATGCCGGCAACGGACAAGACATGCCGCAAGTGCTGCGACAGGGGCCGCAACCGGTCCATCAACTCGTCCGAACGCACACGCAACCCG
The DNA here is from genome assembly GCA_965283735.1 of Beijerinckiaceae bacterium. Taxonomy (GTDB): domain Bacteria; phylum Pseudomonadota; class Alphaproteobacteria; order Rhizobiales; family Beijerinckiaceae; genus Allobosea. Next base: position 603,248 of record CBDIPN010000001.1, read on the forward strand.
TCACTCCCGCGCGCCGAAACACCGGCCGCGCAATCCTCGATTGAGAGGGCAGGCTGGACCGTGAGAGTCGCTGCCGGGTTACCGACGCCGGCCAATCGACCGGCAGCGTGAACAAGGGGTCAACGGGCAGGGTTAATGCGCTGGCCGGGCGCCACTATGAGGAGGAGATTGACTTTTCGTCGTTCCCGGTGTTCTGACAAGGCGTGGTGCAAGGTTGCGCCGCCTTGCGAAGTTTTCAGCCCTTCGGGATTGGCTCTGTGACTGTCCGTCTGACGACGACGAAACTCACGACCAAAACGACGACCGTGAAAACCGGCCTGTCGCGCTGACGCTTCGCCTCGGTTCCGGGTCCATCTCCCCCCGGCGGGGAGAGATCGCCGAACCCGCCCGAAACCGGTGCGGGGCGGCCCCCAAAGGGAGACCCGAACCGCCTTATCCGCAAAGGATCACATCATGAGTTTCAAGGTCGCAATCGTCGGTGCAACCGGCAATGTAGGCCGCGAGATGCTGGACATTCTCGCCGAGCGCGCCTTCCCCGTCGGCGAGGTCGTGGCGCTCGCCTCCTCGCGCTCGGTCGGCACCGAGGTCTCGTTCGGCGACAAGACGCTGAAGTGCAAGGCCCTCGAGCATTACGATTTCTCCGACACCGATATCTGCCTGATGTCGGCGGGCGGCGACGTCTCGAAGGCCTGGTCGCCGAAGATCGGCGCGCAGGGCTGCGTCGTCATCGACAATTCCTCGGCCTTCCGCATGCACCCCGACGTGCCGCTGATCGTGCCGGAGGTGAACGCCGCCGCCGCCGCCGGCTTCACCAAGATGAACATCATCGCCAACCCGAACTGCTCGACCGCGCAGCTCGTCGTGGCGCTGAAGCCGCTGCACGACAAGTTCGGCATCAAGCGCGTCGTCGTCTCGACCTATCAGTCGGTCTCCGGCGCTGGCAAGGAAGGCATGGACGAGCTGTTCAACCAGACCCGCGCCGTGTTCTCGGCCGGCGAGGTCACCACCAAGAAGTTCCCGAAGCGCATCTCCTTCAACCTCATTCCGCATATCGACGTCTTCATGGAAGACGGCTTCACCAAGGAAGAGTGGAAGATGGTGGTCGAGACCAAGAAGATCCTCGACAAGAAGATCAAGTTGACCGCGACCTGCGTGCGCGTGCCGGTCTTCATCGGCCATTCCGAGAGCGTGAACATCGAGTGCGAGAAGCCGATCACCGCCGACGAGGCGCGCGAGGTGCTGCGCACCGCTCCGGGCATCCTCGTGATCGACAAGCACGAGCCCGGTGGTTACATCACCCCGCATGAGGCGGCCGGCGAGGACGCGACCTATATCTCGCGTATCCGCGAGGACTCGACCGTCGAGAACGGCCTCGCCTTCTGGTGCGTCTCCGACAACCTGCGCAAGGGCGCGGCGCTGAACGCCGTGCAGATCGCCGAGGTTCTGGTCAACCGCAAGCTGATCCAGCCGCGCAAGCAGGCTGCGTAAGACAAGCTGCGCTGCCCGGCCCTGTCCGATACCGGGCAGGGTCACAGGCCATGTCCACGCGCATGGGCGGGCGACCGTCTTTGCGTGTGGCTATGCCGGGCAAAAGGGCTAAGGCTTGCGCAGTCCTTGCGCGCGAACCCCAGCCATTGCCCAACGCCCCCCTTCCTGAACCGCCGGTCGTTCCTTCGCAGGAAGGCAGGCCGCTGCGCATCGACAATTCCGCGCGCGGCATCGCACTTGTGCTGCTCTCAGCCATCTTCATGTGCAGCGGCGACATCGCCTCCAAATATCTGGCGACCACCTTGCCCGCGCTCCAGATCACCTGGATGCGCTACGGCACCTTCGCCGCGATCATGCTCGTCACCATCAGCTTCACCGGCGGCTTCCGCAGGATGAGCACGCGCCGGCCGGGCCTGCAGGTGCTGCGGGCCCTGGGCGTGACGGTTTCCTCGATCCTGTTTGTGGCCGGGCTGCACGACCTGCCGATGGCGGACGCGACTGCAACCTCCTTCGTCTCGCCGCTCTTCGTGACGGCGCTGTCCATTCCCATCCTCGGCGAGATCGTCGGCTGGCGGCGCTGGCTTGCCACGAGTGTCGGGCTGATAGGCGTGCTGGTCGTGGTGCGCCCCGGCGGCGACGGCTTTCACAGCGCGTCGTTCTTCGTTCTCGGGTCGTCGTTCTTCTGGGCGTTTTCGCTGATCGTCACCCGGATGATGAGCCGCACCGAGATCCCTGTGGTGACGCTGGCCTATTCCGCCACGATCGGCTTCATCCTGCTGTCGCTGGCCGTGCCGTTCAGCTGGCAGGCGCTCGATCTCAACACGATCCTGATCGGGCTCTTCATCGGTGGCATCTCGACGATCGGGCATATCTTCCTGATCCAGGCCTTCCGCTACGCGGATGCCTCGCTGCTGGCGCCCTTCGCCTATTCCCAGCTGCTCTGGTCCTCGATCTTCGGCTATCTGGTCTTTGCAGCGATCCCGGACATCTGGACCTATGTCGGCGCCGCTATCATTGCGGCTTCGGGCCTCTACATTGCCCATCGCGAGCGCATCCGGGCGAAGCTGGTCGCCGGCTGACGGCGTCGATGTTCAGTCGCGCGGTTGGGCGCCGTAGCGCGCCATGAACATCGCGACCGCTTCGCCGACGACGTGGCTGATTTCCTCGTCGCTCGGGGGCGTACGGACGGCGTTGAACAGGCGCGGGCGGGTCAGGGTCGACTGGCAGAGGTCGAGAAACTGGACGGCGGCGAGATAGGTGTCGTCGATCGCGAGCTTGCCTTCGGCCACCATGCGGTCGAGATAGCCCGCGATCAGCTTGGAGCCGAGCATCGGGCCGTTCTCGTAGAAACCGCGGCCGAGCTCAGGCATGCGCTCGGCGACGCCGATGACGACACGATGGGCGCTGACGGCGAGGTCGCCGTTGATCATCCTGACGATGCAGAGTCCGAACCTGGTCAAAGCCCGCACGGGATCGGAATCCTCGTTCAGGGCTTCGAGCGCGCCGCGCTTCTGGGCTTCGCGCTCGCGCTGGATCAGCGCGACGAAGAGATGCTCCTTGTCCTCGAAATAGACGTAGAGCGTGCCCTTCGACACGTTCGCGGCGGCTGCGATATCGCTCATGCTGGCGGCGTCGAAGCCGCGCGAGGTGAAGATGTGCAAGGCGCCGTCCAGGATCTGGCGGCGCTTGTCGGGATCGGTGCCGGCGATCCGGCGATTGCGTGGTCCCGTCTTTACCGGGCTTTCAGAGCTTTCCGACATCTCATCCCGGCCCGGTCTGCGGGCCCTGCATGGCAGCTGCGAAAAAGAATCGAACCAATCGGTTCGATTTGGCTTGATATGCATCATGCGCCGCGCTACTTCAAGTGCAATCGAACCGGTTGGTTCGAATTGACATGCAGGACGCCCAATGTCTGCTGAAACCGCTGCCGAACACCGTCGCGACCGGCTGAAGCTGGTCGATGCCAAGGCCGAGACCGCCCAGCCGGCGGCCGAGCCCGCCACCGCCCGTGACGCACAGGCGAAGACCTCCCCGCCCGAAACCGCCGAGGCCAAGGCCAAATCCGGCAAGAGCCCGCTGAAGCGCGGCGCGCTGCTTGTCGTGGGCGCTGCCGTTATCGGCGCCGGGCTCTGGTACGGCGTTGACTGGTGGCGCAATGGCCGCTTCATCGTCTCGACCGATGACGCCTATGTCGGCGCCGAGATGGCGACCGTCTCGGCCAAGCTCTCCGCCAATATCGCGTCCGTTTCCGCGCGGCAGAACCAGGAGGTCAAGGCCGGGCAGCCGCTCGTCGCGCTCGATGACGGTGACTGGCGGATCGCGCTCGACAGCGCCCGCGCCAAGTCCGCGACGGCGCAGGCGACGCTCGCCCGCATCGACAGTCAGGTCGAGGCCGCGCGCGCCGCCCAGTTGCAGGCGCAGGCGCAGCAGAATTCGGCCGAGGCGGCCGTGACGCGCACGACAGCCGATTTCGACCGCGCCAATAGCCTAGCCGCCAAGTCCTACGGTTCGCAGGCGACACTCGATGCCGCGACCGCGGCCCGCGATCAGGCTGTCGCTGCAGTGGCGAGCGCCAAGGCCGGCGTCGTGCAGGCGCAGGCCAATATCAAGGTGCTGGAGGCACAGCGCATCGAGGCCGCCCGACAGATCGACGAGCTGAAGGTGGCCGAGCAGAAGGCCGAGCGTGATCTCTCCTTCATGAAGATCGCCGCGCCGATCGACGGCGTCATCGCCAATACCAATGTCCAGATCGGCGACCTCGTCGGCGCGGGCAAGCGCCTGATGTCGATCGTTCCGCTCGACCAGGTCTATGTCGACGCCAATTTCAAGGAGACGCAGGTCGGGCCGCTGAAGAGGGGCGACAAGGCGAGCATCACCGTCGACGCCCTGCCGGGACAGGTCTTCCATGGCACGGTCAGCGGCATCGCCGGTGGCACGGGCTCCGTCTTCACGCTGCTGCCGCCCGACAACGCGACCGGCAACTTCACCAAGATCGTGCAGCGCGTGCCGGTGCGCATCGCGCTCGATCCGGCCTCGACGGCGAAGCATGCGCTGCGGCCGGGCATGTCGGTGGTCGTCTCGATCGATCCGCGGCCGGCCAGCCAGCGCTGATCAAACGCCATTGATGAAGCGGGTCATCCCGCACGCGCTGCGGCACGAAGTGCTGCTGCGCAGATGCGGGACCGCAGGACGAGATGTGATCGGCTCCCGGCGCTGTGAGGGCGCCTCATTCTGATGACGGTCCCGCGTCTGTGCAGCAGCGTTTCACGTTGCAGCGCGCGCGGGAAGACACCCCGATGAAAGGCAGGCCGTCATGGCCACTGCGACCCTGAATCCGGGCGCCGGCGCCAAACCCGCCGAGGACGCCATCCCGCTCCGCCGGATCTTCGCCTTCATGGCGATGGTCTTCGGCATGTTCATGGCGATCCTCGATATCCAGATCGTCTCCGCCTCGCTGGCGGAGATCCAGGCCGGCCTGTCCGCCTCGTCCGACGAAGTCGCCTGGGTCCAGACCGCCTATCTGATCGCCGAAGTCATCATGATCCCGCTGTCGGGCTATCTCAGCCGGGCACTGTCGACGCGCGTGTTCTTCTCGATCGCCGCGGCGGGCTTCACCATTGCCAGCGTGCTCTGCGCGCAGGCCACTTCGATCAACGAGATGATCCTGTGGCGGGCGGTGCAGGGCTTCATCGGCGGTGGCATGATTCCCGGCGTCTTCGCGGCAGCCTTCACCATCTTCCCGCCGTCGAAGCGGCCGGTGATTTCGCCGCTGATCGGGCTCGTCGCGACGCTGGCGCCGACGATCGGCCCCACCGTCGGCGGCTATCTCAGCCATGCCTTCTCCTGGCACTGGCTGTTCCTGGTCAATGTCGTGCCTGGCATCGGCGTGACGATCGCGGCCTGGACGCTGATCGATTTCGACAAGCCCGACCACAGCCTGATCAAGCGCTTCGACTGGCTCGGACTCGCCGCCATGGCGGCGTTCCTCGGCAGCCTCGAATACGTGCTGGAGGAGGGGACGCGGCTGGACTGGTTCCAGAGCCACGAGATCGTGTTGTTCTCGGTCGTGATGGTCGCCGGTGCTGTCCTGTTCTTCTGGCGGGCGCTGACGCGCGACGATCCGCTGGTCGATCTCTATGCGTTCAAGAATCGCAATTTCGCCTTCGGCTCGCTGTTCTCCTTCACGATGGGCATCGGCCTCTACGGGCTGACCTATCTCTACCCGGTCTATCTCGGGCGTATCCGCGGCTATGACGCACTGATGATCGGCGAGACGATGTTCGTCACCGGCCTGTGCATGTTCCTGACGGCGCCGATCGCCGGGCGCCTTTCGACCAAGCTCGACCCGCGCGCGATGATGATGATCGGCTTCGGCGGCTTCGCGGTCGGCACCTGGTGGGCCTCCTTCATCACCTCCGACTGGGATTTCTACGAGCTGATGGTTCCCCAGATCCTGCGTGGCTGCTCGCTGATGCTGTGCATGGTGCCGATCAACAACATCGCGCTGGGCTCGCTGCCGCCGCAGCAACTCAAGAACGCGTCCGGGCTCTACAACCTGACCCGCAATCTCGGCGGCGCCGTCGGGCTCGCGGTGATCAACACGATGCTGAACACCCGTACCGATCTGCATATCACCCGGCTCCACGAGATGGTCGTTGCCGGGCGCCAAGTGGCGGAGGAGGCGATCGCCAACACGGCGCAGCGCTTCATCGACCATGGTGATGCGGCGCAGACGATGGCGCTCGCCCTGATCAACCAGCGCGTCCACAAGCAGGCGCTGGTCATGGCCTTCGGCGATGTCTTCCTCGGGCTGACCATGATCTTCGCGAGCCTGGTCGTGATGGCGCTGTTCCTGCGCAAGCCGCCGAAGCCCGTCGCAGGCGCTGGCGGCGGCGGTCACTAGGCGATTCCGCGCGTGGCTGCCGGCTGCGCGAAGCTGAGAAATGATCTCCGTGGATGCCGCAGCCATGCGTTCAGGGCAGGGCGTCGGCACGGCGGTCACGCGGTTGTGCTGTGGGCGCTGCCCGATGTCGCAGCTGCGAAGATTGACATTTGAGTGGTGATTTGCCAAAAATGACAATAATATCAGTAGTTTAGATGTTTTCTAAACTACGCTGCCGAGGTTCGGCGTGTGGAAGGCGTTACGATGAGCGTTCTGGCGAGCAAGGATCACGATCACAGGCCGGTGGCGGCCGATCATATCCCGTGGCCGCAGAAAAATCCGTCGAGCTGCCCAATCAGCGCCGTGAAGGCGCGGTTGCGGACGGCGGGCCTGCGTCCGACGCGCCAGCGCATGGCTTTGGGCTGGCTGCTCTTCGCCAAGGGCGACCGCCATGTCAGCGCCGAGATGCTCTATGAGGAGGCGCTGCGGGCGCGCGAGCCGCTCTCGCTCGCGACCGTCTACAATACGCTGCGCCAGTTCTCGGAAGCCGGCCTGCTGCGCCAGGTCTCGGTCTCCGGTCCGAAGACCTTCTTCGACACCAATGTGTCGGAGCATCACCATTTCTACAACGAGGACGACGAGACCGTCACCGACATCCCCGGCTCGATGATCCAGGTTGCCGGACTGCCGGACGCGCCTGAGGGCATGATGATCTCCTCGGTCGAGGTTATTGTCCGCCTGCGCAGCGCCGATGGCGAGGAAATCGAGACCAAGCGGGTGGTGGGCCACCACGCGTGATCGTCTGCTCCTGCAACGTTCTGTCCTGCGGCCAGATCAAGGGGACTGTCGCTGCTGACGGCAGCGGCCCCCGGACAGCCGGCGAAGTCTACGATTGCCTGGGCTGCAGCCCGGATTGTGGACGTTGCGCGCGTGAGGTCCGGGCGCTTCTGGCCGAGGCCCGCGCCGTTTGCGCGACGCAATGCGGCGGTTGCGCCAGCCGCGAGATCGAGTGCGCGGTGCATGTCTCGGTCGGTATCATGCTCGACGGGATCGAGCTGAACGACGAGAGCATCGCGGCCTGAGCGCCGCTGCGGCCTCCTGCTCGATCAAAAGCGCCGAGGCCGCTTTTTAGCTCTTCACTTCCGGCCAGTCCGCGCCTACATTAGTATCATTCTAATGTGGATTGCGGAGTGGACCCCATGAAGGGCGATAAGAAGGTCATCGAATACCTCAACAAGGGGCTGCGTTCGGAGCTCACGGCCATCAACCAGTACTGGCTGCATTACCGCATGCTGGACAACTGGGGCCTCAAGGACATGGCCAAGACCTGGAAGAAGGAATTGATCGAGGAGATGGTCCATGCCGACCGCTTCGTCGACCGCATCCTTTTCCTCGAGGGTTTCCCCAACCTGCAGACGCTCGACCAGCTGCGCATCGGCGAGACTGTCAAGGAAGTGATCGAGTGCGACCTCAAGGCTGAGCTCGAAGCGCGTACGCTCTACCAGGAAGCGGCGAAGTACTGCCGCGAGGTCGGCGATTTCCCGTCCGAGGACCTGTTCAAGGCCCTGATGAAGGATGAGGAAGGCCATATCGACTTCCTCGAGACCCAGCTCGACCTCATCAGCCGCATCGGCATCGAGCTCTACACCCAGAAGCATATCGGCGGCCTGGAAGGCGACGACCACGGCCACTGAGCCGGTTGACGCGCGTCGCTTCGGCGGCGCGCGGTCTGTAAGGCCTGCAGCACCAAAAGAAAAGGCCCGCCATTGGCGGGCCTTTGTGATTCCAGCGAAGCTGCGTCGCGTCAGATGAAGCTGACGTCGGCTGCTTCCGGGCCCTTGCGGCCGGTGCGGATCGAGAAGCGCACGCGCTGCCCGTCCATCGGCGGTTGCAGGCCGCTGCGGCCCAGCGACGAGACGTGCAGGAACACGTCCGGGCCGCCCTTGTCCGGAGCGATGAAGCCGAAGCCCCGATCCGAGTTGAAGAACTTCACGGCGCCGTCATAGGGGCCTTCGACCGGACCGCTGTTGCGATCCTGGAAGCCGCCGCCACGCGGGCCGCGATCGCCGCCGCCGAAGCCGCCGCGATCACCACCGCCGTAGCCACCGCGATCGCCGCGGTCGTTATAACCACCGCGATCGCCGCCGAAGCCGCCGCGATCCCGGTCGCCATAGCCGCCACCGCCGAAATCATCGCGCGGGGGACGGGGCGAGAAGGCGCGGGGAGCTGGCGCGGTCTGCGAGGCGGTCGACGCATCGATCTCATGGATCGCCACGACCTGGAGGCCGCGGCGGCCTTCGCCGAGATCGGCGACGATCGTCGCGCCGGGCAGCAGGTCCTGCTGGTCGAGCGGGCCGATGGCCGAGACGTGCAGGAAGACATCGCCCGAACCATCGGAGGGCGATGCGAAACCGAACCCCTTCTCGGGGTCGAACCACTTGACCTTGGCTTCGATGTTTTCGTGGGTGACGAAAGGCTGGGCAGCCGGAGGCTTGCGACGATCGAACATGGAGCTTCAAATATGAGTGACCGGGAGCACGCAACTTAGCTCATGCCGGACGCGCCGTCATCGGGGTCAATGCGAAATTATTGCATGGCATTTTACGGCGTTACAGTGGTTTTTTCGCCCCCGTCCCCAACGTCATGCCGTGCCTTTTCCATGCGCTCAGTGCATGAGAATGCGGGGTGTTCACTTGATTTTTGCGTGGACCCGGCAAAAATGCCGCAGGTCGTGCACTTGCCATCGTGCGGACGTAATACGATGTGATGAGCAAGTCAGGGAAGACAACGCCTCCTGGTCGGTTCGCGCAAGACTTGCGCTGTTCAGGAGATGAGAATTGGTTCGTTCGCGACAATCCGGCAAGAAGGCCGGCGATGGCGTGATCCGCAGGCTCTGGCCGACGGAGCGCGATCTTTTCAAGGAGCATCTGCTCAGGCTCGATGCCGTCACGCGCCACCAGCGTTTCGGCACGGCTGTCAATGACGCGTTTCTTGAGAACTATGCCAGGACGACGTTTGGCGTCGGTGGCCTAGTCTATGCCTATGTGGTCGATGGCGTGGTGCGCGGGGCGGCCGAGCTGCGCGGCCTCGACGACATCATCGCGCTCACCGGCGAAGCCGCCTTCAGCGTCGAGACGCCGTGGCGGCGGCGTGGCGTCGGTTCGCAATTGTTCGGGCGCCTGATCACGGCGGCGCGCAATCGCAGCGTCCGCACGCTCTATCTGACCTGCCTGCCGGAGAATGCGGCGATGCGCCGGCTCGCGGCGAAGTTCGAGGCCGATCTGGTCGGCGGCTATGCCGATGTCGAGGGCGTGATCGCGACCGGTGCCCCGACGCCCTTCACGATCCTCGACGAGGCGCTCGACAATGCCCGGGGCTTCGCGACCATGGCGCTGTCGATCCAGAAGAGCTTCTGGCCGAGCACCTTGCTGACCCGGACCTTCGGGGTCTGACCGCCGAGAAACCATGCAACGGCATTGATCCAGCGGTCGTCATGCTCGCCCTTGTGGCGAGCATCCATGTCTTGAACACCGCGTTCGACCAGCGAAGACGTGGGTGGTCGGGACAGGCCCGACCATGACTGGCAGGCTGTTATCTAGCGGTTCATCGACAGCGAGGCGCCGGACTTGGTCACCGCGCCGTCGAGCGCGCCCGAGCCGGAGCTGCGCAGCCGGGCTGCGACGGTGCCGCCCTGCTGATAGAGATAGACCTCGCCGTCGCGGAAATCCCAGGCCGAGATCTTCTGCAGATCCTTGTTGGCGCAGCCGGACGAGGAGGCGCGATAGAGATCGAGCGTCGGCGAGCTCGACAATTGCACCCGACAGGTACCGCCGGTCGCTTCGCGGGCCGTCCAGCCGCCGACGACGCTGTCGCGGCTGGCCGAGGGGCGTGGCGTCGCTGCCGGGGCTGAGCCGAGGCCGGCAACCTGATTGTTGCTGCCGCGCAGGCCGGGATCTTGCGTCGGCTGGCCGGTCGGGGGCAGGGGCTGGCCCTGCGGCGCGCCGCCGGCATTGGGGTCGAAGAACGGATCCTGGGGCGGGGGCAGGGCGCCGCCGCCCTGCGGGCCTCCCGCGGCGGGATAACCGCCGGCTTGCGGGGGCGCAGCCGGATAGCCGCCAGGCGGCGGCAAGGGCTCCGAGGTGATCGGGGCGGAACTCACCGGCGGTGCGGAGGGCAGGGGTTGGCTGTAAGAGGGCTGGTTCATCACTGGCCCGCTGAAGCGCTGCGATCCGGCGCAGGCGGTCAGGGCCAGCAGAGGCAGCAAGGCGGCCGCGCGGACGAAGGCGGCGGTCGATGCGGTCTTGATCGTCGTCGTCATCAGGCGCGGGTTCCGATCTCGGTCAGCCGAACGTTGCGTTATTATCAGGAAACGCGATGAACGCGGCATGAGCATGGTCTAACCCAGGCCAGCGGCATTGCGAACCCTCGATATCGGCTGCGGTTCCCGCCGGTGGGCTCAATCCCATGAAAAAGGCCTGCGCGCCGATGCGAACAGGCCATTTTCGGTCTCATCCCGAAGGAGAGCGTCTTACCCCGCCTTGCGCTTGTTCTGGCGGTTGGCGACGAGGTCGTCGACGACGGCGGGATCGGCGAGCGTCGAGGTGTCGCCGAGCGCGCCGTACTCATCCTCGGCGATCTTGCGCAGGATGCGGCGCATGATCTTGCCGGAGCGCGTCTTGGGCAGGCCCGGCGCGAACTGGATCAGGTCCGGCGAGGCGATCGGGCCGATCTCCTTGCGGACATAGGCGACGAGGTCCTTGCGCAGCGTCTCGCTCGGTTCCTCGCCTGACATCAGCGTGACATAGGCATAGATGCCCTGGCCCTTGATGTCGTGGGGGTAGCCGACGACCGCGGCCTCCGAGACCGACGGATGCGCGACCAGCGCCGATTCGACCTCGGCGGTACCCATGCGGTGGCCGGAGACGTTGATGACGTCGTCGACGCGGCCGGTGATCCAGTAATAGCCGTCGGCATCGCGCCGGCAGCCATCACCGGTGAAGTACTTGTTCGGATAGGTCGCGAAATAGGTTTCCTCGAAGCGCTTATGGTCGCCGTAGACCGTGCGCATCTGGCCGGGCCAGCTCTCGGCGATGACGAGGTTGCCCTCGCAGGCGCCTTCCAGGACCTTGCCCCCGGCGTCGACGATCTCGGGCTTGACGCCGAAGAAGGGCCGCGTCGCCGAGCCGGGCTTCAGCGGGGTCGCGCCGGGCAGCGGCGTGATCAGGATGCCGCCGGTCTCGGTCTGCCACCAGGTGTCGACGATCGGGCAGCGGCGCTCGCCGACGACGCGGTGATACCACTCCCAGGCTTCCGGATTGATCGGCTCGCCGACCGAGCCGAGCAGGCGCAGCGACTTGCGCTTGGTCTTCTTCACAGGCTCCTCGCCGGCGCCCATCAGCGAGCGGATCGCGGTCGGCGCGGTGTAGAAGGTGTTGACCTTGTGCTTGTCGATGACCTCCCAGAAGCGCGAGATCGTCGGATAGGTCGGGATGCCCTCGAACATCAGCGTGGTCGCGCCGTTGGCGAGCGGCCCGTAGAGGATGTAGCTGTGGCCGGTGACCCAGCCCACGTCCGCCGTGCACCAGTAGATGTCGCCGTCATGGTAGTCGAAGACATACTGGTGGGTGATCGCGGCGTAGACGAGATAGCCGGCCGAGGTGTGCAGCACGCCCTTTGGCTTGCCGGTCGAACCCGAGGTGTAGAGCAGGAAGAGCGGGTCTTCCGCCTTCATCTCGGTTGGCGGGCAGTGACCGGAGACCTTGGCGGCCTCGTCATGATACCAGAGGTCGCGGCCGTCCTTCATGGTGACGTTGCCGCCGGTGCGCTTGACGACGATGACGGTGCCGATGCCGCCCTTCACCTTGTCGTCGGCGGTATCGACATTCTTCTTGAGCGGCACGGCGCGGCCGCCGCGCAGGCCCTCGTCGGCGGTGATGACGATCTTCGAATCGGAATCCTCGATGCGGCTCGCCAGCGAATCCGGCGAGAAGCCGCCGAACACCACCGAATGGATCGCGCCGATGCGGGCGCAGGCCAGCATCGCATAGGCCGCCTCCGGGATCATCGGCAGGTAGATGGTGACGCGGTCGCCCTTCTTGACCCCATTGGCCTTGAGGACGTTCGCGAACTTGCAGACCTCGGTATAGAGCTGGCCATAGCTGATCTTCTTCGACTCGGAGGGATCGTCGCCTTCCCAGATGATCGCCGTCTGCTTGGCGCGGGTCGCGAGATGCCGGTCGATGCAGTTATGGGCGACGTTGGTGGTGCCGTCCTCGTACCATTTGATCGAGACCTTGCCCGGCTTGTAGCTGGCGTTCCTGACCTTGGTGTACGGCTTGAACCAGTCGATGCGCTGGCCCTGCTCGCCCCAGAATTTGTCGGGATCCTTGATCGAGGCCGCGTACATCTTCTTGTACCTGGCGTCGGTCGCCCAGGCCTTCTTCGACCAGGAGGTCGGGACGTCGTAGATGATCTCGGACATTCGGGCGTCTCCCCAGACTTGGACCGTCTGTGTTGCGCTGGTCCGCCTCATGGAGGTGCGGCGGGCATCGCTTCTTCGATTTCGACGCATCATAGGTTGCGTGCGCGGCGCGGCAACCCATTGTGCATCGCACTTTCGTGGCAGGGACCGGCGTTTGGGGCATGGCGCAAGGCCAAAACATCCCCGGTTCGCCTCATCCAATGGTAGGATAGGGTCCTGGGAGGCGTCATGGCGCGCAATATCGGCATCTTCTCGGATGGGACGGGACAGGCCGGCGGCGCCAACCCGATCAACTGGACGAATGTCTATCGCCTGTTCATGGCGACCCGCGAGGCTGATGGAGCCGGGCAAATCTGCTTCTACGACCCCGGCCTCGGCGCGAATCCCGACGAGGGCGAGATTCGCGGGCCGTTCCGACGCTTCAAGGACCTGCTCGCGGAGGCGACCGGCTACGGCATCACCGACAACATCATCGATTGCTATGCAGCACTGCTCTGCGCGCACAGGCCGGGAGATCGGATCTTCCTGTTCGGCTTCAGCCGCGGCGCCTACACCGTCCGCAGCCTCGGAGGCGTGCTGGCGTTATGCGGCGTACCGGGCGGCTTCGCGCAGGTGACGCGCTGGGATGGGTTCAGCGACGCGATCAAGGCGGAGGAGGTCAGGGCGCTGGCCGCTAGCGCGGTCAAGGATGTCTACATGATCAGGGATGCCGCCGCGCGGGCCGAAGCCGCGGCGGCGTTCCGCGAACGCCATGGCACACAGCCGGCGCCGCCTTTCTTCGTCGGCGTCTGGGATACGGTCAGGGCGCTCGGCCTGCCGGGGATCGGCAGCCTGCCGGGGCGCCACAAGTTCCACGATGCAATCCTCAACCGGCAGGTCGCCCATGGCCGCCACGTCCTGGCCATCGACGAGAACCGGCAGGTCTTCGCGCCCGAGCTCTGGGACGAGCGGGAGGCGCCGCCGGGGCAGATCCGGCAGGCCTGGTTCGCCGGCGTGCATACCGATATCGGCGGCGGCTACGGCCTGAAGATGGGCCTGTCCGACCTCTCGCTCGGCTGGATGATCGCGGAGGCGCAGGCCATCCCGCATCCGCTCATCGTCGAGCCCGGGCTGATCGCGGAGCTGCGGCCGGATGCGCTCGGCCGCCAACATGACGAGCGCAAGACCTCCTGGCTGCCCTGGAGCGAGGGCACGCGGGAGGGCTTCGTGCCGCACGGGTTCCAGCCACAGCCGGCGCGGATGGCCGATGCCGTCGAGCCACGCCTGCGGGCTACGGCCGTGCCGATCCTTCAGGAGATGCTGCCCTATCGGCCGCGCGCGCTGGCGGGCTATCCGACCTTCGCCGATTACTATCGCGCGTGAGCGCTCTAAAGCCCGCCCATCCTGCAGACGATGTCCCATTCCTCGTCCGTGACCGGCTGGACCGAGAGGCGGAAGGAGGTGACCAGCGCCATCTTGGCGAGCGTCGGCTCGGCCTTGACGGCGGCGAGCGTGACCGGCTTTGGCAGCGGCTTCACCGCCTTGAAGTCAACGAGGACCCAGGGCTCGCCGGGGATCCAGTTATAGGCTTCCTTGATGACCTCGACGATGCCGACGACCTCGAGCCCCTCGTTGGAATGGTAGAAGAAGACCTGGTCGCCCTGCTTCATCGCCATCAGGTTGAGCTTGGCGGTGTGGTTCTTAACCCCGTCCCAATGCGTGCCCTTGGCGCCGGCCTTGACCTGGTCGTCCCAGGACCAGACGGATGGTTCGGATTTGATCAGCCAGTGAGCCATCAGGTCTCGTCCTCCTTGAGCGGCACCGGCGGCTGCGAGGCCGCCTCGCCCTGTTCGTTCCAGAATCGCACCATCTCGCGGGTCAGTGCGGCGTAATCCTTGGGGTCGAGCTCGACGCGGACCTCGCCCTCGCCGAAGGGCAGGATCAGCACGAAACGATGCGTGCCCTCGGCCCGGCGCTTGCGATGCTGGATCACGGGGCCCGCGATCCGGCCGGCCAATGGCACGGGCTCGCTCTCGGCGACGAGCTCGGAGCCCGTCGTCTTCTTGACCTCGGCGATGCCGCGCGCGACGCGCTTCGTCAGGTCGGACCAGTCTCCCGCCATGCTTTCCTCCCTCACTCCGCCCGGATCGGCCGCGCCAGCAGTGCCGCGACCGCATCGCGCACGCCGACATGGCCGGCGATGATCGCGGCCACGGCCTCGGCGATCGGGGTTTCGACCTGTTTTGCCCGCGCCATCTCGACGAGGACCGGGGCGGTGAAAGCGCCCTCCGCCAGCTTGCCGCCGGCCGCTTCAGCCGGGCTCCTGCCCTGGCCCAGCGCCAGCCCATAGGAAAAATTGCGCGACTGGGGCGAGGCGCAGCTCAGCACGACGTCGCCGAGGCCGGACAATCCCATCAGCGTCTCGGCATCGCCGCCATAGGCTTCGCCGAAGCGGCGCAGCTCGGCGAAGCCGCGGGCCACCAGCGCGGCGCGGGCACTCTCGCCATAGCCTAGCCCGATCGCGATTCCCGCCGCGATGGCCAGCACGTTCTTGGCCGCACCGCCGATCTCGACGCCGCGGGTGTCGGCGGAGTGATAGATGCGGAAGGCCGGTGAGCTCAGCGCCTCGGCGAGCGCCTGCGCCAGCTCGGGATTGCCGGCCGCGAGCGTCACCGCCGTCGGCAGTCCGCGCCCGATATCGTCGGCGAAGCTCGGCCCGGAGAGGATCGCCGCGGTCGTACCCGGCCAGGCTTCCCCGATGATCTCGATCGCGAATTGGCCGCTCGCCTGCTCGATGCCCTTGGCGGCCGAGATCACCGGCACGCGCGGCGGCAGGGCCGCGGCCAGGATTTCGCAGGCTGAACGCAAGGCTTGCGTCGGTACGGCGACGATCAGGGCGTCGCAATCGGCGAGGGTAGCGAGCGAGCCGGTCGCGCGGATGCTTTCGGGCAGGTCGATGCCGGGGAGGCGCGGCGCCTGCCTCGTCTGCGCGATGGCCTCGATCGTCGCGGCATCGCGCGCCCAGAGTTGCACATCGCGTCCGGCGCGAGCGGCGGCGAGCGCCAGGGCGGTTCCATAAGAGCCTGCACCGATGACGCCGACGCTCTGATAGGCAGCACGAGAACTCATGCGGCGGTCGATGGGGCTGGCGAGAGCTCGTCCAGCGGCCAGCGCGGCCGGGCGACCGCGCTCATGTCGTCGACGAGGCCGAGCCTGAGGCGTTCGAGACCGGCCCAGGCGATCATCGCGCCATTGTCGCCGCAGAGCGCCAGCGGCGGGGCGACCATCGGCAGGCCGGCTTCTGTGGCGAGACGGTTGAGCCCGCTGCGGATCGCCTGGTTGGCGGCGACGCCGCCGGCAACGACGAGCGTGGAAGGGGTGATGCCGGCTTCGCGGCAGGCGCGCAGGCCGGCGCGGGTGCGATCCACCATCACGTCGACGACAGCCGCCTGGAAGGAGGCGCAGAGATCGGCGACATCGTTGTCGGAGAGCGGTGCGATCCGCTCGGCGACGAGGCGCACGGCGGTCTTGAGGCCGGAGAGCGAGAAATCCGGGCTCGGCCTGCCCTGCAGAGGGCGGGGGAAGTCGAAGCGCTCGGGATCGCCCTTGGCCGCCTCGCGTTCGACCGAGGGACCGCCGGGATAGGGCAACGCCAGCATCTTGGCGATCTTGTCGAAGGCCTCGCCGACCGCGTCGTCGATGGTGCCCCCGAGCTTGAGATAGTCGCCGACGCCGCGCACGGCGAGCAATTGGGTATGGCCGCCGGAGACGAGCAGCAGCAGATAGGGGAAGGCCAGATCGTCGGTGAGGCGGGCGGTCAGCGCGTGCGCCTCGAGATGGTTGATTGCGATGAAGGGTTTGCTGGTCGCCAGCGCGATCGCCTTCCCGGCGGTCAAGCCCACCATGACGCCGCCGACGAGGCCGGGACCGGCCGCCGCGGCGACGGCATCGATCTCGTCCGGCTTCAGTTCGGCATTGGCGAAGGCGCGGGCGATGATGCGGTCGATCGCCTCGACATGGGCGCGCGCCGCGATTTCCGGCACCACGCCGCCATAGGCTGCATGTGCGGCAATCTGGCTCAGCACCTCGTTCGACAGGATCTTGCTTTCGCCGGAACGCTCGACGGAGACGATCGCCGCTGCCGTTTCGTCGCAGGTCGTCTCTATCCCCAGTACACGCATGATCGGTCGACTTGTCTCGCGGAATGAGGGATCAGGATCGAGGAACGGCGCCCGACGGTTCCGTGCCGGCAATTCCTTCGTATAGTGCGCGAGGGGGCGCAAGGCCAAGAGGCGCGTCACAAGAGGCGCCTTGGCAGTATGACGGCAAGGCAGGAAAGGGAGACGGCATGGGCAGGATCATTGTTCCGCCTCAATGCGGCATGATCGCGGAATGCTGCACGGTTCGCGGATCGTCCTGCGGTCGCCGCCGGTTTTGTCAGGAGTTGTGAATGCGCGTCTTCGTCTTTCGTCCCCGCCACGATGCCGAGCGGACGGCGCGCGCCATCGCCGAGCACGGCTTCGAGCCGGTGATCGCGCCGCTCTTCGAGGTGGTCCGCCTGCCCGGTGACGCGCCTGAGGGTGATTTCGATGCGATCGTGGTGACCAGCGGCAATGCCGTGCCGATGCTGGCCGACGGGCCGGCGGCGTGGCGCGACCTGCCGATCTTCGCGGTCGGCGCGCGCACGGCGACCAAGATCCGCGAGGCCGGGCTGGAGGATGCGCGCAGCGCCGATGGTGACCGCAACGACCTGATCGAGCTGATCCGGCGGACGCTGCCGGCCCCTGCGAAACTGCTGATGATCGCCGGGCGCGATCGCAAGGAGGATGTGCCGGATCGTCTTCGCGAGGCCGGCTACGATGTCGCACTCTGGACGGCCTATGCGGCCGAGGCGCTCCCGGCCTTGCCGGCGGAGACCCAGGCCGCGCTGCGGCAGGGCAAGGGCGATGCCGCCGCCATGCATTATTCGGCGCGCGGGGCGCAGACCTTCATCGCGCTGGCGCAGGCTGCCGGCGTGGCGGACGAGGCGCTGGAACTCACCCATGTCGTGATCTCGGCCGCCGCGGCGGAGCCGCTGATCGCGACGGGGGCGAGCACCGTCCTGGTCGCGGAGCACCCCGAGGAGGCCGGCATGCTCGCCGCGCTTGAGCAGGTTTCGGCGCGTGAGCGCCTAGCCGATCCGGCACGGCCGGGTCCGCAAGGCAGCCAGCGCCGCACACGGCCGACCGTCGAGCTGAAGGCGGTGACGGCTACGGCCGAGCCTGCCGGGTTGGCTGATCCTTCGCAGCTCGCGCCGACCGAGGCTCTGCCGCAAGAGTTCGCCCCGCCTCCGGTCGAGCCGGCGCGCGGGCCCGTCGTGCCCGCAGAGCCGGCCCGCACGCCGTGGCTTGCCGTTGCGGCGGCCGGTCTCGTCGGCGGCCTGATCGGCGGCGGGCTCGTCTCCTATGCCCTCTCCAAGCAGGCGCCTTCGGGCGGCGGCGAGGCGATCGCCGAATTGCGCAGCCGGCTGGAGGCCATGCAGGCGAGTGCCGCGGCGGCCGATCGCAAGGCGGTTGCGGCATCGGAAGCGGCTGCGAAGGCCGGCGCCGAACTGCAGGCGGTGACGACGAGGCTCGCGTCGCTCGGCAATGCGCAGGCGCCGGATACGAGCGCCCTCAGCGCCCAGGCGCAGCGAGCTGAAGCTGCGGCAACGGCCCTCAGTCAGCGCCTCGACCAGATTGCCGGGCGGCTCGGCAACGTCGAGACGCAGGCGAAGGCGGCATCGGGTGCGAGTCCGGAAGCGATGGCGGCGGCGCGCATCGTCCTGGCGGAGCGGGTGCAACGCGCGCTCGCTGGCGGGCGGCCCTTCGCCGGCGATATTGCTGCACTGACGAAAAGCGGCGTGGCGCAGGCGGATGTCGTCGCGCTGACGGCGGTCGCTGCGGCCGGCGCGCCGGCCCGCGAGGCTCTTCAGGCGGGCTTCCGCAAGCATGGCGCGATGTTCCAGCGTGAGGTGATGCCGGTTTCCGACAGCTGGACGGACAAATTGCTGGCTCTGACCAGCCGCGTCGTCACGGTCCGCCCGGTCGGCGACAGCGGCTCGACCGATCCGGCGACGCTGCCGATCCGGCTGGAAAGCGCGATCGCTGCCGGTGATATCATCAAGGCTGCGGGCCTGTGGGGCCAGTTGCCGGAGCCGGCGCGCCGTGCCAGTGCGGAATTCGGCGCCGATTTGCAGAAACGTGCCGCCGCGGATGCGGCGATCGCCAAAATCGCGCAGGATGCGGTTGCGGCGCTCGGCGTGGCCGGTTGACGGAGGGTTGAGAGGTCCATGGTTCGCGTTCTCGTCTACCTCGCCGTCTTCGCCTGCCTTGCCTTCGGCGCTGTCTGGCTTGCCGACCGGCCGGGCGAGGTCTCCGTGCTCTGGCAGGGCTACCGGATCGAGACCAGCGTCGCGCTGGCCGCGATCGGCGTCGTCGCGCTCGCCTTCCTCGTGCTGCTGGCCTGGGCGGTGCTGCGCTTCGTCTTCGGCTTGCCCTCGGCGTTCAGCCTGTCCTCGCGGGCGCGGCGTCGGGCACGCGGCTTCGAGGCCGTGTCGCGCGGCATGGTCGCGATTGGTGCAGGCGATCCCATTGCCGCCGGGCGCTACACCGGCGAGGCGCGCCGCTTCGTGCCGGGCGAGCCGCTGACCCTGCTGCTGGAGGCACAGACCGCGCAGCTGAGCGGCGATCGGGCGCAGGCCGAGGCCGCCTTCAAGGCGATGCTGGAGAAATCGGAGACGCGGGTGCTGGGCCTGCGCGGGCTCTTCGTCGAGGCCAAGCGTCGCGGCGACGTCACCGCCGCGCGCGCCTTTGCCGATGATGCCGTGCGCCGCTCGCCCTCGCTGGCCTGGGCCAATGATGCGCTGCTCGATTTCCACACGCAGGCCGGCGACTGGCAGGCAGCTCGCACGGCGGTCGAGCGTCGCGCCGCGCTCAGGCTCGCCGACAAGGCCGAGGCACGCCGCCAGCGCGCGGTGTTGCTGGCGGCCGAGGCGCTGCAGGCACGCGAGCACGAGCCTGAGAAGGCGCTCGCAGCCGCGCTCGAGGCGGTCAAGCTCGCGCCGGCCCTGACGCCGGCCGCTGCCTTGGCCGGCCGGATGCTTGCCGAGCGCGGCGATGTCCGCAAGGCCTCGAAGCTGCTGGAAGCCGCCTGGAAGGATGCGCCCCATCCCGATATTGCTGCCGCCTATCTCGATGCACGACCGGGCGACAGCGCGCTGGATCGGCTCAACCGGGCAACGACCCTGACGAAGCTGCGCCCCTCCGATCCGGAAAGTGTGCTGGTGCTGGCGGGCGCCGCGATCCAGGCTCGCGAGTTCCAGAAGGCGCGCGAGACGCTGAAGCCCTTGCTGGCGGGCGGCGCCTCAGTGCGCGCCTGCCTGCTGATGGCCGAGCTCGAGGATGCCGAGCATGGCGCCGCCGGCCGCGTGCGCGAATGGCTGGCGCGGGCGACCCGGGCGCCGCGCGATGCTGCCTGGGTGGCGGACGGGCTGGTCTCCGACCATTGGATGCCGGTCTCGCCGATCACCGGCCGGCTTGACGCCTTCGTCTGGACCGTGCCGCCGGCGACGCTCGGCAGCCGGGCCCAGGCCGCCGACGACGTGCTGGCCGATCTCGACGATTCGACCAAGCTGATCGAGGCGAAGGCGGAGAGCGTCACGACGATCGAGCCTGCGGCCGTTGCACCGCCGCCTCCGCCGCCGCCGTCCGCGCCGAAGGAGGAGCCGAGGCCGGAGCCGGTCGCCCCTGCTGCGCCACCGGTTCAGAAGGAGGAGCCGAAGCCGGTGGAAGCGGTTGCCGAACCCGCGAAACCGGCTGAATCGAAGCCTGCCGAGGCCAAGCTGGTTGAGAGCAAGCCCGCTCCGCGCGAGGCTGGGTCGCCCAAGCCGGTGATCTTCCCGGTCTCGCACGCGCCCGATGATCCGGGGCCGGAGGAGGAACCACCGCCGGAGCCGAAGAAGAGCGGCTTCAGGCTGTTCGGCTGAGCGGAAAAGGCGTGCGGCCGGCGGCCATGCGCCTTATAGCGACGCGATGACATCCATTCTCGATCCGAATGCCACTGTGACCCTGACGGTCGGCCCCGAGCAGGCGGGCCAGCGCTTGGACAAGGCGCTGGCCCTGCTGGCCGGCGAGATTTCGCGCGCACGCCTGCAGCAGGTCATCAAGGAGGGCGGGGTCAGCCTCAACGGCGCCGTCTTCAGCGATGGCAGCCGCAAGGTGGTCGAGGGCGACACCATCGCGCTGGTCATGCCGGCGGCGAAGCCGGCTGATCCCGTCGGACAGGATATCCCGCTCGATGTCGTCTACGAGGACGAGCACCTGATCGTCATCGACAAGCCGGCGGGGCTCGTCGTCCATCCGGCCGGCGGCCATGAGGACGGAACGCTGGTCAATGCGCTGATCGCGCATTGTGGCGAGAGCCTGTCCGGCATCGGCGGCGTCCGGCGCCCGGGCATCGTGCACCGGCTCGACAAGGATACCAGTGGCCTCCTGGTCGTCGCCAAGAACGACCGGGCGCATCAGAAGCTCGCCAAGCAGTTCGCCGACCATGGCCGTACCGGGCCGTTGCAGCGCGCCTATCTCGCGATTGCCTGGGGCGTACCGCGCCTGCGCGAGGGCACGATCGATGCGCCGATCGAGCGCTCGACCCGCAACCGCGAGAAGATGACCGTGGTGAAGGAAGGGCGCGGGCGCGAGGCGATCACCCATATCGAGTTGCTCGAACGCTATCCGCCCTTGCTGAAGGGGTTGGACGAGACCGAGCCGCTGGCGAGCCTGATCGAATGCCGGCTGGAGACGGGGCGCACGCACCAGATCCGCGTGCATATGAGCCATATCGGCCACCCCCTGCTGGGCGATCAGCTCTATGGCTCGGGTTTCGCCACCAAGGCGGTCCGCCTGCCCGCCGATGCGCAAGCCGCGCTGGCCGCGCTCGGCCGGCAGGCCCTGCATGCGGCGATCCTCGGATTCGAGCATCCAGCCAGTGGTGAGGAGATGCTGTTCGAGTCCGAGCCGCCGGAGGATTTTGCGAATCTGCAAGCCGCACTCGCACGGCTGTGAGCGAACCGGGCGATTTTGCCACCTTTCCGCCAGAGTGAGTTCGCATATACTGGGGCTGTTCGGATGCGGATGGCCAAGGGGGCGCCGCGAGCGAGCGTTCCGACCGAACCGATGACAGGTTCCAGCGTTGGACCGTTTTGCCGGATCCGAAGCCTGCGCGAAGGTTGATCGCGCGGAGGGCCTGCCGCCAAGCGGGGGCCTCTATGAGGAGAACGAGCATGGCGAGTGCTTCGCTGCCCGTCCTGTCCGCCGAAGGCGGGCTGTCACGTTATCTCGATGAAATCCGCAAGTTCCCGATGCTGGAACCGAGCCAGGAATACATGCTGGCCAAGCGCTGGCGCGAGCATGGCGACCGCGATGCGGCGCACAAGCTCGTGACCTCGCATCTGCGTCTCGTCGCCAAGATCGCCATGGGCTATCGCGGCTACGGCCTGCCGATCGGCGAAGTCGTGTCGGAGGGCAATGTCGGCCTGATGCAGGCGGTGAAGCGCTTCGAGCCCGAGAAGGGCTTCCGCCTCGCCACCTATGCGATGTGGTGGATCAAGGCCTCGATCCAGGAATACATCCTGCGCTCGTGGTCGCTGGTGAAGATGGGCACCACCGCCAACCAGAAGAAGCTGTTCTTCAACCTGCGCAAGGCCAAGAGCAAGATCTCGGCGCTGGGTGAGGGCGATCTGCGCCCCGATCAGGTCCAGCAGATCGCGACCAAGCTCGGCGTCAACGAGCAGGACGTGGTCGACATGAACCGCCGTCTCGGCGGCGATGCTTCGCTCAACACGCCGCTGCGCGAGGATGGCGAGGGCGAGTGGCAGGACTGGCTGGTCGACGATTCGGAGAGCCAGGAGCATAGGCTCGCCGATTCCGAGGAAGCGGATAACCGCCACTCGGCGCTGCGCGAGGCGCTGGAGGTGCTCAATCCGCGCGAGCGGCGCATTTTCGAGGCGCGCCGCCTGGCCGAGGATCCGATCACCCTGGAGCAGCTCTCCGAGGAGTTCGGCGTGTCGCGTGAGCGCGTACGCCAGATCGAGGTCCGAGCCTTCGAGAAGGTGCAGGAAGCCGTGAAGAAGGCGATCACCCGCATCGAGGCGCCGCGTGCGGCGCTGCCGGCGGCCTGACGGATTTCGGGTTCCAACACAGTTCAAGGGGCGCCGTGAGGCGCCCCTTTTTTGTCTGTCAGTACAGCGGCGGCAGCGGCTGGAGCGGCAGGCGGAACGGGCCGATGAAGACCCGACCCTCGCGCAGCGAGACCGGCGGCAGGGTGGTGAGGCCGGGCGCCGCGGCGGTGTTGCTGCCGCGTCCGCCGAGGAAGCCGCCGAGGCCGCCCAGGAGGTTGCCGATGCGCAGGCCGCCGATCTGCTCGATGCCGGCTGCGGCGAGCTGGAGATCGCCGGCGACGCGGTGCAGCGGGTCGAGCAGCAACTGCCCGCTGCCATCGACGCGGGCCTTGCCCTTGGTCGAGACGAGGCGGGTCAATTCGAAGGTGCCGTTGGCGCCGCGCCAGCTTTCGAGGGCATCGGGATTGAAGCCCTTGCGGAAGTTCTCGGCCTGGGTCAGCGTCGCCTGCATGTCGATCTCGCCGGCATCGGTGTTGCCGAGCAGGGCGTCGACCGGCGGCAGGATCGTTCCCTTGGCTGCAATCGCGATGTCGACGGCCTGCTCGGTGGCGGGGCGTGTCGGGTTGCGGCGCAGATGCGCCTCGAGCGTCGCGGCGCCCCAGGTCTCGGTGGTGATGCCGGGCGTGGTCAGCACGCCGCGCGGCTCGCTGGCGACAAGCGCGAAGCGCTCGGGGCTGCGCCAGGCGAAGCTGGCGTCGAGATTCTTCCAGGTCAGGTCGAGCACGCGGCCTTCCGGCAGGGTGACTTTCGCCGGGCTCGATGCCTCAAGGATGACGAGGCCGGGCGAGTAGACCTGGCCGACCACGACGGCGGGGCCCGTCTGGACGCGCACCGCATCGCCCCAGCGCGTCGAAGTCAGGCTCAGCGCGTTGCAGCGCAGTTCGATGCGGAAGGGGAAGCCACCGATGCTGCGATCGGTGCAGGTCCAGGTGCGGCCGCGCTCGACCTCGCGGGCGAGCGCGACGTCGATTTCGGTGGCGATGCGGCCGCGCGCATAGAACCAGAAGGCGGACCAGGCAGCGGCGAGGACGACGAGCAGCATGAAGGGCCCGTAGAGCCAGAAGCGGCTGCGGCGGCGCGTCGGAAGGGGATCGGTCATGCGGCAGGCATTCCTTGCGCAGGGGCGGGCGGATCGCTAGATCGCCCGGGTCGCTCTCGCGGGCGGTCTATCGCATTGTCGTGGCACTGGATTTGCTCGAAAGGCGGGTACCGCTTTTCGGTCTGATGCTCAAGCAAGCAGGCCGGCGCGGCTAAATTATGGGACGAGGATGACGACCGAATTCGGCGCGACCGATCTCTGGGTCTTCGGCTATGGCTCGCTGATCTGGCGGCCGGGCTTCGCCTTCGAGGAGAGCGTGCAGGCGCGTCTCCACGGCTACCACCGCTCGCTCTGCGTGTTCTCGCATGTGCATCGCGGCACGCCGGAGCGGCCGGGGCTGGTGCTGGGGCTGGATCGCGGCGGGGTCTGCCGCGGCCTCGCCTTCCGCGTCGCGGCCGGACAGGCGCAGGAGACGGTCGACTATCTCCGGGCGCGCGAGCAGGCGACGGCGGTCTATCTGGAACGCCATGTCGCGCTGAAGCTGGAGGATGGCCGGCAGGTGCGCGGCATCGTCTATGTCGCCGACCGCAAGCACCTGCAATATGCCGGCAAGCTGCCTTCGGCGCAGTTGCTCAAGCTCGTGCGGGAGGGCAGGGGCCAGTCCGGCGAGAACCCCGATTATGTACTGCAGACGCACGAGCATCTGCGCAAGATGGGGATATTCGATCCCGTGCTGGCGGAACTCGCACAGCAATTGGCGCCGGGGCTCGGTGCGCCCCATCCGCCATTGGCAGGATAGCTCAGCCCTCCGGATTGGCTTCCGGCATCAGGTCGAGCAGGGCGGCGCGGCGGCTCATCCCGTCCTCGGCGAGCAGATGGACATGGATCTCGCAGGCGCCGGCGGCGATGATCGAACGCTGCCAGCGGCCGAGCGCGGCCTCGATGCCGAAGGGGCCGGAATCGCGGGCGGCGATCACGCGCCGATCGGCGGAGACGGCGAGCAGGACCGCATCGGTGAAGCTCAACGCATGCGTGTCGTCGACGGCGAAGACCGAGGCGACATAGCGCCGGCCGGAGCGGCCGCGCCAGGCGGTGAAGCGGCGCTCGTTGAGCGCGGCGGTGCTGCGCAAGGGCATTTCGCGGGCGGCCGGCGCCTCGTCGAAGAGATCGGGGGTGTAGCGATAGGCGAGAGCGGCCATATCCGTTCCTCCTGTGATAGGAACAAAATGGGAACGGTCTGGGGATAAGTCAAGCGCCGTCAGCGACGAGGCCGGCGCTTTCCCGCTCTGCTGCTGTCAGGGCCTGTCAGGAGTTCGCGAGCGGGTCCATCCCGCGGGCGGCGAGTTCGGCCCGGCCTTGCGCCAGGAGCCGGTCGCTCGCCGTCTCGACGCGTTCCTGCAGAAGTCGCTGGAACGACGCCTTGTCGAGGCCGGGCTCGATCGGCGGCAGGATCTCGATGCGGACGGTGCCGGGGCGACGCAGGAACTTGCGGCGCGGCCAGTAAAGCCCGGTGTTCAGGGCGACCGGAACACAGGGCACGCCGAGCTCGGCATAGAGATGGGCGGCGCCGAACTTGTAGGCGGGCTCGGCGCCGGGCGCGCGGCGGGTGCCTTCCGGGAAGATCAGGAGCTGGCGGCCGTTCTGGCCGAGCTCGACCTTGGCGCGGCGCGTGACGTCGGACAGGGCGCGGGCCCGGGCGCCGCGATTGACCGGAATCATCCGCATCTTCGTCAGGGCCCAGCCGAAGACCGGGATCCAGGTCAATTCGCGCTTCAGGATGAAGACCGGGTTCCGGAAGACGGTGACCAGCGCGAAGGTCTCCAGGAAGGACTGGTGCTTGGCGCCGACCATCAGGCCGCCCTGGGGAATGTTCTCGATGCCGGTGATCTCGCAGCGCGTGCCGGCGACGACGCGCATCAGCCAGAGCGAGGAGTGCGACCAGCCGATTGCGACCGCCAGCAGCATCCGCTTCGGTAGAACGAGCGTGGGCAGAACACCGAAGATCAGCCAGAGGATGAGATTGGCATAGAACAGGACATTGAAGGCGAGGGAGCGCAGGACGAGCATGCAGCGCAATGAGCCCGAGACGCCGTCCCGGTCAAGCATGCCTTTTCGTCATCAACCCTCGTGGCGATGCTGGCCCAGGAAGCGCGTGGGCTTTTCGGCCGCGGGGCCGAGCACATCGGCGGGCTTCGGCGAAACCGGCTTGCGGCCGCCGATGATGACCGAAAGGCGCGAGGTCTCCGGATCGCTCTCGACGAGGCCGCGCAGGCGCGCGACGAGATATTTCGCGTATTCCGGCGCGAGCACCTTGATGACCGACCAGCGGTTCCACCAGCCGGACGTGTCGATGTGTTCGGTCACCACCGGGTGGGCGACAAGCCGGACGTCCGGCATCGCATGCGCGAATTCGGCGAGCGTGCGCGGCATATGATAGTTCGAGGTCACCACGAGCAGCGAGCGGAAGCCGTGGCGGCGGACCCAGCGGCGGGTCTCGATCGCGTTGCCGATGGTGTTGCGGGCGCGATAGTCGAGATCGACGCAGCAGGCGAGCAGGTCACGCGAGGCCGGATTCAGCTTGGCGAGTTCCTCGCGGCCGGTCTTCTCGTTGACGCCGCTGATCAGGAGCCGTCGCCCGCGCTCCGCCCCGAGCAGGCCCATGGCGTCGCCGACGCGCTGGGCGCCGCCGGTGGCGACGACGATCGCATCGGTGCGTGGCGTGTCCGCCGGTTCGCGCGCGTCGATCATGCCGGCGAAACGGGCATAGCCGATCCCGAGGAGCAGAATTCCGGTGCCGGCGATGGCGACGGCCGCAAACCCGAAGATGCGGCGCAGCGAGGCCGGCCGGGCCGGCTTGCCGCTCCGGGGTGCGGAATTGGGCTGGGCCATCGTGAGATGGTCGTCTGTGCTGCCGATCATGGCCATAGCGCCGCCGTCCTAGCGCGCCAATCGGGCATAACGGCGGCAGGCTCGCGTCCGACACTGCCGCACGCGTTAAGGCCTGGTTGACGCCGTCCGGTCAGGGGGAGGCTCATGACAGCATCCTCAGATGCCGCCGCACGGTGAAGCGCGAGACCAGGCCGGCGATGACGGCGACGACCAGAGCGACGAGGATGACGGCGCCATAGCCGGTCCAGCCGATCTCGAAGGCGCCGAACAGGGCCTGCAATTGCTCGGCTTCCGGCGTGGCGCTCCAGCGCGAGGCGAGGAAGCCGAGCATGCCGATCGTCGCGATTGCGGCAAGGCCGCCGAAGAGGCCGCCACGGAGGCCGAGCCGGATGAAGCGGCTCTGGAACTCGCGCGCGATGAAATCGTCGTTCGCTCCGACGAAATGCAGCACCTCGACGCTGTCGCGGCTGCCGGCCATGGCCCCGCGGGTGGCGAAGGCGACGGCCAGCGCCGCCGCCGTCAATACGAGCAGCACGATCGCGAAGCCGGAGGCGATGATGGTGCCCGCCATGGCGGAGAGGCGCCGGACCCAGAGTCGATGGTCGTCGAGGGTCGCGGTCGGTATATCGCGGCGCAGCGTCGCGCCGAAGCCCGCGAGGTCGGAGGGGGCGTCCGTCCTCAGTTTCAGCACGATGAGGCGCGGGACCGGCAATTCGACGAGGTCCAGCCCCGTGCCGAGCCAGGGTTCGAGCAGCTTGTCCGATTCGGCCTTCGGCACGGCGCGGACGCTCTCGACCTCCTTCAATCCGCTCGCCAGCATGACGGCGCGCGCCACGTCGTCATCGATCTTGCGATGCGAATCGGGCCGGACCTGGATCGTCATCTCGTTCGAGATGGCGCCGCGCCATTGATCGGAAGCGCGCGCGGCGAGGACCGCTGCGCCGGCGCTGAGCGCGGCGAGGAAGGTCAGGATCGCGATCACGGCCATCAGCGCACGACCGGCGACAGTGTCTACGGGTACGAGCGGCTGGTCCCGCCGGAGATTGGCAGGCAGACCGCGCGACCGCCGTTCGGGCTCCCTGTCGCTGGCCTCAGGCGTCGACATGAAGGTGTCCGTCGGCCAGCACGAGACGCGGTGCGTCGTAGATATCCATCAGGTTGAGGTCGTGGGTCGCGATGACGACGGCGGTGCCGAGCGCCTGCAGCTCCATGAACAGGCGCAGCAGGCGCCGGCCAAGGCCGGGATCGACATTGCCCGTCGGCTCGTCGGCGAGCAGGAGCTCGGGCCGGCTGATCAGGGCGCGGGCAATGGCCGCGCGCTGCTTCTCGCCGCCGGAGAGCACCGGCGGCACGGCATGCATGCGCTCGCCGAGGCCGACCCAGCGCAGCAATTCCACGACCTCGGCGCGGTAGCTCGCTTCCTCCTTGCCGAGGACGCGCAGCGGCAGCGCGACGTTCTCGTAGACGGTGAGATGGTCGAGCAGGCGGAAATCCTGGAAGACGACGCCCATGCGGCGGCGGAAGGCGGTCAGCGTATCCGGCTCGAGGCGCGAGACGTCCTGGCCGAACAGGTTGACCAGCCCGCGCGTCGGCTTCAGCGCCATCAGGATGAGGCGCATCAGCGTCGTCTTGCCGGCGCCGGAGGGGCCCGTCAGATACTGGAACGAGCGCGGCTGGATGCTGAAGTTGATGTCTTTCAGCACCTCCGGACCCATGCCGTAACGCAGGCCGACATTCTCGAACCGAACCAAACGGTCTTCCTCGCTCACCCGATCTTGCGAATCCGCCTCCGATCCTACACTGCAAGCCGATGCCTGCGGAAAGATCGTGATGCGACCAATCTGCGCCAGAGATTCTTCACGGGGCGTTAACCATAAATCGCGCCAATGGAGGCGCGCGCAACGGCTGCCGTCATGCGGCTCCCTGCCGATGCGCCGAAGCGCTTGCGGCAATCGCACCGAAGGAGTTGGCTCGCAGCCATGCTGATCGTCTGCCCATCCTGCGCGAGCCAGTATGAACTCGACGCGGCCAAACTGGGGCCGGAAGGGCGCAAGGTGCGATGCGCCGGCTGCAAGACGTCCTGGCATGTCGCGCCGAGCGCCTTCCCCGAGCCGCCGAGCGAAGCGGAAACCCAGGCGCTGCTCGCCGAAGAGCTGGAGCGCGCCGCCGCCATCGATGCCGAGATCACCGCGCTGACCGCCGAGGCCGGCGCGCAGGATATTTCCGAGGAGCCTCCTGTCGTCGAGGCACCGGTGGCTGCCGTGCCGAAGCGCCGGGCCAGGCGTTCAGCCAAGCCGGGCAGGGTGTCGAGCGCCTTCCTGCGTCAGGGCGGAGCGGGACGGCCGATCGCGGCAGCGCTTGCGGGCCTTGCCCTGCTCGGCATCGTCGTCTGGCAGCGCCAAGCGGCCGTCCGCGCTGCGCCGCAGCTTGCCGGTGTGTTCGAGAAGATCGGCATGCCCGTGAATGTCCGCGGCCTCAGCCTCGGTTCGATCGAGAGTGGCCTGGTCGAGGACGGCCAGCACCGCTTCCTCGTGGTCGAGGGCGATGTCACCAATATCAGCAAGAGCAAGGCGGCCGTGCCGTTGATCGAGGTTGCGGTCAAGGATGCCGGCGGCGCGACGCTCTACACCTGGACCACCGAGCCACCGCGCGCGAATCTGGAACCGGCGGAGCTCGTCCGCTTTCGGGCGCGACTGGCCTCTCCGCCGGAGCAAGGGCAGTCGGTGCGGGTGCGCTTCACCTCCGCCGAACCGGCGGCCAATCTCGCCAGCAAGCATTGAGGCTGCTAGGACAGAGGCCTGCCGACCGACCGGAACCAGCAGCCGGTCGGTGGTCACGCATCATTGCCTCATCGGGTCCCCGGCGCAGCGGCGCCACGCGGGGCCGGTTGCGGCCGGACATCGAAACGGAGTCATCATGCCGGAACGGCGCATCAGGGTTCTCTACGACGAAGCGGCGATCGCGCGGCGCAACGAGGAGATGGCGCAGGCCATCGCGGCCAGCAACCCGAAGGACCTGCTCGTCGTCGCCGTCCTGAAGGGCAGTTTCATGTTCGCCGCCGACCTGATCCGGGCGATGCACCGCGTCGGGCTCGCGCCCCAGGTCGAGTTCATCCACCTGTCGAGCTATCTCCAGGGCACGGTTTCCTCCGGCCAGGTCGAAATCCTGCGCGACGTGCAGAGCGAAGTGCGCGGCCGCGACGTGCTGCTGGTCGATGACATCCTCGAATCCGGCCGGACGCTGGCCTTCGCCAAGGACCTTCTGGCAGCGCGCGGGGCCGGCAAGGTGTCGACCGCCGTGCTGCTGGAGAAGCCGCACAAGCGGGCGGTCAATATCCAGGCGGATTATGTCGGCTTCGAATGCCCGGATTATTTCGTGGTCGGCTACGGCATGGACGTCGCGCATTCCTATCGGCAACTGCCTTTCGTCGGCGTGATCGAGACCGATGATCAGGCTGGGTTGCCGGGGATCTGAGGAGCCGCCATGTCGCGTATTCTGGTCGTCGATGACGAGGAGCCGCTGCGCCTGCTGGTCGCGCGCGGCCTCGGCCTCGACGGACATAGCTGCCTCATGGCGTCGGACGGCGCCGAGGCGCTCGATATCCTGGTCGCGGAGCAAGGCCGCTTCGATCTGCTCCTGACCGATATCCGCATGCCGCTGATGGATGGGATCGCGCTGGCGCTCGCCGCCAAGCAGCAGTTCCCGGAGCTGACGATCATGCTGATGACCGGCTATGCCGAGCAGCGCGAGCGGGCGAAGAGCCTGGAATCGATCGTCGCCGAGGTGATGGCGAAACCCTTCACCATCGCCGAGTTGCGCGCGACCGTGCTGAAGGTGATCGAGGGTTCGATCGGGTGAGCGCAAACCCTAGCGGTTCAGCCACCAGATCGAGGCGTTGAGCAGCGTCGCGAAGCCGACCCAGGCGAGATAGGGCCAGAACAGGTTGGAGGCCAGCCGGTCCAGCGGCCGGAAGGCCACGATCGTTGCCACGATCAGGGCCAACAGCGGCAGGATGACCGCGAGGCCCGCCAGCGGGCTGTTGGCGCCGAAGAAGGCGAAGGACCAGCCGATATTGAACAGAAGCTGCAGGTGATAGACCAGCAGCGCGCGCCGGCGGCCGGGCGTGCCGACGGGCCGGCGCAGAATGCGGAAGGCGCCAAGCGCCATGAGCGCGAAGAGCGTGGTCCAGACCGGTGCGAAGATCCAGTTCGGTGGATTGAAGGGTGGCTTGGCGAGGCCGGCATACCAGGTCGGAATCTGCGGGACGGTAACAGCGCTGCCAGCGATCGAGGCGGCGACCACCGGCAGGATCGCGATGGCGAGCGCCGCCCAGAGCGGCGGGCGGAGATCAGTGCTGATGTCGGCAGGCGTCGTCATCATGCGATGATGGGGCGCTGCTGTGCGTCTCGCAAGGCGATGCGTCTGCTTGCGGCATGCAGCGAACATTCCCGCATCTCATGGAACTTTTCGGGAAGAGCCGCGCAGAACCTTCGGTGCGCTTGCCCATGCGGGTGCGCAGGCCTTGTCAGAACCAGATCGCTTTCGCCTTCGCGAGATAGCGCACCCGTTCCGAGAGGCCGTTGCGGCCGCCATTGATCAGCTTGGTCACGCGCTCGCTGTCGTCGGCATCGGCCGCGGTATTGATGGCGCGCTCGCCCCAGTAGGCGAAGGCGACGCGCAGCGAGATTTCGGGCTCCTTCGCCTGCTCGGGCTCGGTTTCCAGGTTGATGCCGAGCAGCTGGCCGAAGCGGCGGTAGTTCGCGCGCCCGGTCAGCTGGAAGATGCCGCGCCCGTGATAGCGGATGCCGTCGCCGGCCTGGGTGTTGCCGAGATCGCGCCGGCCCTCGTAGCGGATGAAATAGGCGGGACCGCCATACTCCTCCAGCGTGCGGAAGCCGTCGGTCTCATGAGCCGCCTGCGCCAGGAAATGGCAGATGCGCCGCGGCGTCGTGATGTCGTGGTCACCAGCCAGTTCATCGAAGCGCTCGGCGAGGCCGGCGATGATCGTCGCATTGGCCGAGGGCGCGAGGCGCAGCAGGCGCTCGCGGTTGACAGCCAGGCCCGGCTCGGGGGCATGGTCGAGGCCGATCCAGTTTCCGACGGCGCACATCGACATGAAAATGCCCTCCCGAGAAGGAGGGCATCATCGCCGCTGCCGCGTGGCCGGGGATAAAGTTTCCGGCGGGGGAGATCAGCCGCTGACGGCGGTGTACTCGGTCTCGATCGAGGAAGCGTGGACCTCGTGGTCGAAGCCGTAGATGTGGATCGAGATCGCTTCGCCCGGCCCGAAATTGCGCATGCGATGGATATTCGGGCCCGAGGGCAGCATGCAGGCGACGTAGCCCGGCTTGCGCTCCTGCTCCTCGGTCTGGACGGCGCGGTTGGCGTCGATGGCGCGATACCAGGTCTCGGTCACGGTGCCGGAGACCACGCCGAAGCAGCAGGAACAATGGTGGTCGTGGATCGAGGTGGCCGAGCCTTCACTCCAGACGATCGCCCAGACGCTGACGGCCTCGTTGCCGGCGAGCAGGTTGCGGCGGTAGCTGCCGGCCTTGCGCTCCAGCGGCAGGCGCTGGATCAGGTCGGGCATGGCGACAAGCTCCTGCAGCACCTCGCGGGCGGCGGTCAGGTAGTCGCGCGTCAGCGTGCCCGCATCGGTCCGCAGGTTGCGCAACACGGCCCCACGCCGTTCCTCGCTGAGAAAACCCTGCATGCCATTCCCCTCTCGATCACTGCGGCGATGATAGGGCGCGCTTGAGGGCAGCAGTTTGCGGAGTTGGAGAATTTTCATCCCCGGTTGGAATCTGATGCCCTTCATGTGATTATAGGTGGAATTATTTCTCACCTTCCTTCTTTGGGAAGCAATCCGATTTTGGATTCGGTGTAGTGTGATGGCGAAGCTCGACGCATTCGACCTGCGCATCCTGGCGCGATTGCAGGAGGATGCGAGCCTGCCGCTGGCGGAACTCGCCGAGGCGGTGGGGCTGTCGTCTTCGCCTTGCTGGCGGCGGGTGCAGAAGCTGGAGGAGGGCGGCTATATCAAGCGCCGCGTCGCCCTGCTCGACCGCGAGAAACTCAAGGCCGGCGTCACCGTCTTCATCGCGGTCAGAACGGCGCGGCACTCGATGGAATGGCTGGAGCGCTTCCATGCCGCCGTGCAGGACCTGCCGGAGATCGTCGATTTCTACCGGATGAGTGGTGAGATCGACTACCTGCTCAAGGCCTGCGTCTCCGACATCGCGGCCTATGACGCGCTCTACAAGAAGCTGATCTCGCGCATCGACCTCAGCGACGTGACCTCGATGTTCGCGATGGAGGAGCTGAAATCGACCTCGGCGATCCCGCTGGGATTTGCCGAACACTGAGGCCGCGCTCTCATGCAAAAGGGAGCGGCGAGCCGCTCCCTTCGTCATTTCGAGAGGGTTGAGAATCAGAAGCGATAGGTCACGCCTGCGGCGATCAGCCAGGGGTCGATCTTGACCTTGCCGGCGACGAGGCCGTTGTTCACTTTCACCTTCGGCTCCAGGAAGAGCTTCTTGACGTCGAAGTTGAAGCCCCAGTGCCGGTCGATCATGTAGTCAAAGCCGGCTTGCAGGGCGAAGCCGAACGAGTCCTTCAGGTCGAAATCGGTGAAGCCGCCCTTGGCCTTCTCGTTGAAGAACACAGTGTAGTTCACGCCCGCGCCGACATAGGGCTTGAACGCGCCGAGATCGGTGAAGTGGTACTGCAGCATCAGGGTCGGCGGCAGCAGCCAAGCCGAGCCGATGCGTGCGCCGGCAAGGCTGCCCGCGCCCTTCACATTATGGGGAGTGACGCCGAGGACGAGTTCGGCCGCGATGTTCTTCGTGAAGAAATAGGTGATGTCGAGCTCGGGCACGACCGAGTTGGAGATGTCGACCTTGCCGCCGACGATCGGCGCGCCGCCGATGTTCAGGCTGGCCTTTTCCTGCGGGACGACGAACAGCGCGCGGCCGCGGATCATCCACGGGCTCCACTGCGTCATGACAGGCGCAATCGGGGCCACCTTGGTCGAAGGCAGGTCGGCGGCCTGCGCGCCGGTCAAGGCGGTGGCGCCGAGCAGCGCGGCGGCGAGGGAAAGTATGGTCGAACGAAACGTCATGGAGGCAGCCCCTGGAGTGGTAAGCCGGGCTACCTGTCGGCAGCTCCAGCCCATGGCTCCATCAGCGCCTGTTTCGAGCGATGCGAATTGATCCGGATCAACCGCGGGGGCGGCTGCCGCTGGCTGTGGCTTTCAGGTCACGGCTGCCGATCAGCCCTTCGTGACCTTCTGGTAGTCCTTCACGTCCGAGAAGGTGATGTCGGGCGCGCGCTCGGCATCGTATTTCAGCGTGAACTGGCTGGACGCCATGAAGACTGGGTCGCCGTCGAGATCGTCCGCCATGGCCGATGGCTTGAGGCCGACGAATTTCTCCAGCGCCGCCTTGTCGTCCGACGAGACCCAGCGGGCGATTGCGAACTGGCAGGGCTCGAAATCGACGGGGAGCGAGTATTCGACGTCCATGCGCTCCTTGAGCACGTCGAGCTGGAGGGCGCCGACGACGCCGACGATGGCGGGCGCGCCGTCATGCGGCAGGAAGAGCTGGACGACGCCTTCCTCGGCCATCTGCTGCAGCGCCTCGCGCAGCTTCTTGGCCTTCATCGCGTCCTTCAGTTTGACGCGACGCAGGATTTCCGGGGCGAAGCTCGGCACGCCCTTGAAGACGATGTCCTCGCCCTCGGTCAGCGTGTCGCCGATGCGCAGCGTGCCGTGGTTCGGCAGGCCGACGATGTCGCCGGCGAAGGCTTCCTCGGCGATCGAGCGGTCGCGGGCGAAGAAGAATTGCGGCGCGTTGAGCGGCATCGGCTTGCCGGTGCGAACGAGCTTGGCCTTCATGCCGCGGGAGAGCTTGCCCGAGCAGATGCGCATGAAGGCGATGCGGTCGCGGTGGTTCGGGTCCATGTTCGCCTGGATCTTGAAGACGAAGCCGGTCATCTTCGGCTCGTCCGCCTCGATC
The DNA here is from genome assembly GCA_965283735.1 of Beijerinckiaceae bacterium. Lineage (GTDB taxonomy): Bacteria > Pseudomonadota > Alphaproteobacteria > Rhizobiales > Beijerinckiaceae > Allobosea. The sequence goes on from CBDIPN010000001.1 coordinate 638,216, forward strand.
AGGCGCTTGTCGGAAGGTTGCGCGCGCGGGCTCGGGGCATAGCGGCCCAGCGCATCGATCAGATCGCGCACGCCGTAGTCGCGCAAGGCCGCGCCGAAATAGAGCGGCGTGAGATGGCCCTCGCGGAAGGCCTGGAGATCGAAGGGCTTCAGGCCCTCGGCGGCGAGGAAGACCTCCTCGCGCCAGGTCTCGGCGGCGCCATGCGGCAGGAGCTCATCGAAGAGCGGATCGTCCCAGCCGGAGACCTGGCGGTCCTCGGCGCGCTCGTCGCCCTTCTGGTTGCGGCGGAAGGTGTTGGCCTTGAGATCGTAGGTGCCGACGAATTCGCGGCCGCGGCCGACGGGCCAGGTCATCGGCGCGACGTCGAGCGCCAGCGTCGTCTCGATCTCGTTGATCAGGTCGAAGGGATCGCGCGTCTCGCGGTCGACCTTGTTGATGAAGGTGACGATCGGGATGTCGCGGAGACGGCAGACCTCGAACAGCTTCTTGGTGCGGTCCTCGATACCCTTGGCGGCGTCGATCACCATGACGGCGGCGTCGACGGCGGTCAGCGTCCGGTAGGTATCTTCCGAGAAGTCCTCGTGGCCGGGCGTGTCCAGCAGGTTGAAGACGTGGCCGCCATATTCGAAGGTCATCACCGAGGTGACGACCGAGATGCCGCGCTGGCGCTCGATCTTCATCCAGTCCGAGGAGGTCTGGCGACGGCCCTGCTTGGCGCGGACTTCGCCGGCGAGCTGAATGGCGCCGCCGAAATAGAGCAGCTTCTCGGTCAGCGTCGTCTTGCCCGCGTCCGGGTGCGAGATGATGGCGAAGGTGCGCCGGCGCGCATGCGGCGCGGCGGAGGCCGCGGACGCTTCGAGGGTCGAAAGATCGGTCATGGCGCGCATGAAGACGGAAGGGGGGCGGAAGTCAATTGGTTGACGCTGTCCCGCTTGTCATTCCGGGGCTTCGCGCCAGCGAAGAACCCGGAACCCACGACCGGGTGAGCATTTGCTGTTTTCGATCGGTCGGTTCAACGGAGAACCAAGAGGTATCACCCGGTCGTGGGTTCCGGGTTCGGCCCTGCGGGCCGCCCCGGAATGACAGGGGGGCTCAGTTCTTTAGCCGATACCCCGTCTTGAAGATCCAGCCGACGGTGGCGATGCAGGCGGCAAGGAAGAACAGCGTCATGCCGAGGCTGACGCCCAGGCTGACATCGGCGAGCCCGTAGAAGCTCCAGCGGAAGCCGCTGATCAGGTAGACCACCGGGTTGAACAGCGTCACGGTCTGCCAGAAGGGCGGCAGCATCGAGATCGAGTAGAAGGAGCCGCCGAGGAAGGCGAGCGGCGTCACGATCAAGAGCGGGATGACCTGCAATTTCTCGAAGCCGTCGGCCCAGATGCCGATGATGAAGCCGAACAGGCTGAAGGTCGTCGCCGTCAGCACCAGGAAGAACAGCATCATCGCGGGATGCTCGATCCGCAGCGGCACGAAGAAGGCGGCCGTCGCCAGGATGATCAGCCCGAGCAGGATCGACTTGGTCGCGGCGGCGCCGACATAGGCGATCACCGCCTCCCACCAGGCGACGGGGGCGGAGAGCAATTCGTAGATCGTGCCGGTGAATTTCGGGAAATAGATCGCGAAGGAGGCGTTGGCGATGCTCTGCGTCAGGAGCGAGAGCATGATCAGGCCGGGCACGATAAAGGCGCCATAAGGTACGCCTTCGACCGATTGCATGCGCGAGCCGATCGCGCCGCCGAAGACGATGAAATAGAGCGAGGTCGAAAGCACGGGCGAGACGATGCTCTGGAGCGGGGTGCGCCAGGTCCGAGCCATCTCGAAGCGGTAGATCGCGGCGATGGCGTGCAGGTTCAGGCCGGTCATCAATGGCGCTCCTTGACCAGGCTGACGAAGATGTCCTCGAGTGAGCTCTGGCTGGTGCTGAGGTCGCGGAAGCGGATGCCGGCCTCGGCCAGGCCTTGCAGCAAGGTGGTGATGCCGGTGCGCTCGGCCTGGGTGTCGTAGGTGTAGACGATCTCGTCGCCGGCCGCTGACAGCTTGAGGTCGAAGCTCGCCAGCGCCTCCGGCACGGCCGCGATCGGCTGCTGAAGCTGGAGCGAAAGCTGCTTCTTGCCGAGCTTGCGCATCAGCTCGGCCTTCTCCTCGACCAGGATGATCTCACCCTTGGAGATGACGCCGACGCGGTCGGCCATCTCCTCGGCCTCCTCGATATAGTGGGTGGTCAGGATGATGGTGACGCCCTCGTCGCGCAGCCGCCGCACCATCCGCCACATGTCCTGCCGCAGCTCGACATCGACGCCGGCGGTCGGCTCGTCGAGGAAGAGGATGCGTGGCTCGTGCGAGAGTGCCTTGGCGATCATGACGCGTCGCTTCATGCCGCCGGAGAGCATGCGGATCTGGCTGTCCTTCTTCTCCCAGAGCGAGAGGTCTTTCAGGATGCGCTCGATCAGGGTGGGATCGCGCGGCTTGCCGAAGAGGCCGCGGCTGAAATTCACGGTCGACCACACCGTCTCGAAGGCGTCGGTCGTCAGCTCCTGCGGCACGAGGCCGATGGCCGCGCGGGCGGCGCGATAGTCCCTGAGGATGTCGTGACCATCGGCGGTGACGGTGCCGGTGCTCGGCCGGACGAGCCCGCAGATGATGCTGATCAGCGTCGTCTTGCCGGCGCCGTTGGGGCCGAGCAGGGCGAAGATCTCGCCGCGCCTGATGGCGAGGTCGACGGATTTCAGTGCGCTGAAGCCGGAGGCGTAGGTCTTCGAGAGGCTGGAGACCGAGATGATCGGCGAGGTCGTGTCTGACATGGGCGGCATATAGGGGAGCCGTTGCGTGGTTACGATGGCGGGGTCATGTCGGGAAAGCATGATCGCCTGTCAGTTCATGGCGGGAAGCGTACCCAAACGAAAAGGCCGGGCGCGGCCCGGCCTTCGGTTACGCAACGCAATCGCACGCTACTTCATGAAAAACCACAGCAGGATGATGATCGGAATCGGAACGCCTACAAGCCACAGAATGATGGAACGCATATGCAGCCCCTCGTTGGATCGATGATGCTGCGGCAACGCTATTCGAAGGGGTAATGTTCCTGTCCGCGGGCTGTCAGACCTATCTGAAAGCCTCCGCGGTTGGATGCCATTGCGGGCGATAGCCGTGTTCCAGCGCCGCGAGCGTGGCGGGAGGCGTGAGCACGGTCACGGTGCCCGTCGGGCGTCTCCGTTGCTCGACATAGCCACCGGGCGACCAGAGCAGGGCGGAGGTGCCACGCAGCGCCAGGAACGCTGTTCCGCCGTCTGCGAGCAGCATCGCGCCGTCAGGCAAGGGTTCTGCCGCCAGCCGATGCGTGCGCTTCATCCGGCCGTTCCGGCGGTCGGCATCAAGGATGCGGTCGATCTCGGGAAAGAGTGGTGTCTCGGGAAGCCCAAGGCCCCGCACCAGCGCATCGCGATAGGCGAGCGCGTCCTGGCGCCGGCATTCCATGCAAGGGCGGTGACCGGCGGCGAGCGCGGTCACCTCGTCGCAGAAGAACAGCTCGGTATAGCCGCGGTCCCAGACCTTGCGTTTGCGGCCCTTGAACGAGAGGACGCAGCAGAGCCACTGGCGCGTCGCCTGCATTCGGGTGGGGACCTCTTGCGCCGAAGGGTCATGAAAGCGGCCGCCGCGATTGCCGTAGAAGGTGCCACGCGCCGGATCGGCGAAGAGCGTGCCATCGGGTCTGACGCGATTGGGAAGGGGCATGGGATGGCTCGCCGAGCTTGATCATGGTCAGCATCCGGGCCCGGCGCGACAGGCGATGGCAGCAGCGCCCGGCCCTGCGACGTCGCAGCGTGTTGGCGCATGGGAGGACCTGAGGCAAGCTGGCTTCGTCCAGGCGGGGGCGGCGATGGAAGACGCGCGTCATGCGAATGCGATTCAGGTGCCGCAGCCGGCGCCGTCGCGGCTGGTCGCCCATCCCGATCGCGGCCTGATCCTCGGCGAGGTCCATGCCCGCCCTTTCGCACCGATGGCGACGCCCAGCCGCGTCCTGCATTTCGCCTTCCTGACCGATGCCGCGCAGGCCGCGGCGGATCGTGCGGCGCTGGCGCGTTTCTGTGCCGAGCGCGGCGTCGCCGGCCCATCGGAGGACGCGAAGCACCATCGCGCCCGGCTCAACGACACCGGCCTGCGCTGGGAACAGCATAGCGAGTTCACCACCTATAGCTGGGAGCTGCCGGCGAATGGCGGCCAACCCTTCGAGCCGCCGCCCACGATGCTGCCGCAGCCGATGCTCGAATTGCCGCAACCGGGGCCGCATCTCGTCTCGGTCGATCTGCACTTGGTCGTCGAGCGGCCGACCGAGGCTTTTGACAGATTGTTCGATGCCTCCAGCCTCGCCGTGGTCTCGGTCGATGGCGGCGCGGCCATGGCGGCGACGGATTTTCGGGCCTGTGCCGACGGTTTCGTGCGCATCCTGGTGCGGGATCGCTCGCTGACGCCGGCGCAGGCGGGGGCGCTCGCGCAACGCCTGCTGGAGATCGAGACCTATCGGACGCTGGCCCTGCTCGGCCTGCCGGAGGCCCATCGCATCGCGCCCTTCGTCAAGTCGACCGAGGAAGCGCTGGTGCGCATCGCCAACACGATGACGCGGACCGACGGGCTCGCCGCCGACAACGCGCTGCTCGACGAGATGACCGCGCTTGCGGCCCGGCTCCAGGCGGAGGCGACCGTCGCCGGCTACCGTTTCGGCGCCAGCCGCGCCTATAGCGATATCGTGCAGCAGAGGCTCGCGGCGATCGGTGAGGAGCCGCATGAAGGCTGGCCGACGATCTCGGCGTTCCTGTCGCGGCGAATGGCGCCGGCGATGCGGACCTGCCAGATGCTGGTCGGGCGCCTGGCCGATCTCTCGCGCAATCTGGGGCGCGCTTCCAACCTGTTGCGCACCCGTGTCGATGTCGCGCTGGAGCAGCAAAACCGCGACCTCCTCGCTGCGATGAACGAGCGGACGCGGCTGCAATTGCGATTGCAGCATACGGTCGAGGGGCTCTCGGTCGCGGCCATCGCCTATTACGTCGTCAGCCTGTTCGGCTATCTCGCCAAGGGCGCGAAGGAGGCCGGCTGGCCGATGCCGGATACGGGCGTCGCGATGGCGCTGTTCGTGCCGGTGGCGCTGCTGGGAGTCTGGTTGGCTGTCAGGCGCATCCGGCGCGGACACCATGAGAGCTGAGCGATACCTGAAGAAGCGCCGGCGATTTTCTGCGATCCCGTCAGCAGAGCCTTAACGCTAGAAGCAAGTCGGCGCCGGCCCCTAAGGCATTTGAAGTATTTTCGGCTGCATCCCGGTGGCGACGAAGCCAAGCGGAGCCGGCAAGCGCCACCATGAACACCTATCTGCCCCTGATCCTGTTCACGGTGCTGACCAACGCCGCCGCGCAATTGATGCTGAAGCGCGGCATGACCGGTGTCGGTTCGCTTGATGTCGCCGGCGACGGGCTGATCGCCACGGTCTTCCGCGTCGTCTTCAACCCCTTCGTCTTCGCGGGCCTGTGCACCTTCGTGATCAGCATGGCCTCGCACCTGATCGTGCTCTCCAAGGTGCAGATCAGCTACGCCTACCCGTTCCTGAGCCTCGCCTATGTCGTGGTCGCGGCTTACGCCTATTTCGTCTTCCACGAGGATCTGAGCGCGATGCGTATCGCTGGCATCGGCTTCATCGTGCTGGGCACCATCTTCATTGCACAAAGCTGAGGGAGATCATGGACCTGATCGTACGCCTGTTCCTGCGCCTCGGCGCCCTGTTCGAGCCGCCGGTGGCGCCGCAGCCGGTGCCCGTGCCGGTGCGCAACCGCCATCCCCGCCTGCCTGTCGACCGGAGGTGATACGATGAAGCACATCATCATCGGCGGCGACGGCTTCGTCGGCTCGCATCTAGCGGCGGATCTCTCCGCCATGGGCGAGGAGGTTCTGGTTGCCGACATCCATCAGAGCAGCCACGCGCATTACGCCAAGGTGCCGTTCCTGACGGTCGACGTGACCAAGGCCGAGAGCGTGGACGCAATCCCGCTTTCGCCTGAGGACCTCGTCTACAATCTCTCGGCCAAGATGTTGTCGCCGATCGTGACGCGGGCCGAGCGGCACGAATTCTTCTGGCCGGTGAACTATCACGGCACGCAGAACATCCTGTCGTGGATGGAGAAGAACGGCGCCAACCGCCTCGTCCATTTCACCACCGACATGATCTACGGCCATTCGGTGACGGTGCCGCAGGACGAAACGCACCCGGCCCATCCGCTCGGCGAATACGGGGAGAGCAAGCTCGCGACCGAGCGCCTCGCCGACGAATACCGGGCCAAGGGCTTCCGCATCCCGATCTTCCGACCGCGCCTGATCATCGGGCCGGGCCGGCTCGGCATCCTCGTCAAGCTGTTCAAGCTGATCGACATGAACCTGCCGGTGCCGATGATCGGCTCGGGCAAGAACCCCTACCAGTTCATCTCGGTCTTCGACTGCGCCAGCGCCTGCGTCGCTGCCTGGAAGGCGGGCTTCCCGAACGAGGCCTATAATCTCGGCTCCGACGATCCGCCGCCGGTGCGCAAGCTGCTCGGCGACCTGATCAAGCATGCAGGTTCCAAGTCGATCCTGCTGCCGACGCCGGCCTCGCTGGTGAAGCTGACGCTCGATACGCTGGACGCGATCAACCTGCCGATCATGGATCCCGAGCAGTACAAGATCGCCGACGAGATCTGCATCCTCGACACCTCCAAGGCCAAGCGCGAGCTCGGCTGGGCGCCGCAATACCGCGACGAGGACATGCTGCTCGCCGCCTATACCGAGTATCGCAAGGCCAAGGATGGCCCGAAACAGGCTGAGAGGAGCCTCGCCGCATGAGCATGCCCGCCTTCAAGAACGAGGACGTCGCCTTGACCAATGCCCGGCCGCAGCTCATCAGCGTGGAAGCTGCCAAGCAGCTCGATGCCGCGCAGGTAAAGGAGCTCTTCGCAGCCCATATCAATCCCGGCCAGCTTCACTTCCTGAAGCTGCTCGGCTTCGACAAGATCCTCGTCGACCGTGCCGAGGGGATGCACTACATCACCAAGGATGGCCGCAAGATCCTCGATTTCTTCGGCGGCTTCTGCTCGGTCGCCTTCGGCCACAACCATCCGCGCATCGTCGCGGCCCGGCAGAAATTCCAGGACGAGAACCGCCATGAAATCTGCATGGCCTTCATGTCGCAATATGCCTCCGCGCTGGCCAAGAACCTCGCCACCATCGCGCCAGGCGATCTCGACATGGTCTTCCTCGGCTCGACCGGCTCGGAGGCGATGGAGGCGGCGCTGAAGGTCGCCGAGCAGGCGCAGGGCCCGGACAAGTCCAAAATCCTGCACGCCGCGAACTCGTTCCACGGCAAGACCAAGGGCGTGCTCTCGGTCACGGATTCGACGCTCTACCAGTCGCAGTTCAAGCTGGTCGAGAACCGGGTCAAGGTGCCGTTCGGCGACATCAACGCGGTCCGGCAGGCGCTGGAGAGCGATCCCTCGATCGGCATCGTCGTGATGGAGACGATCCAGGGCGGTGGTGGCATCGTCGAGGCGCCCGAGGGCTTCTGGCGCGAACTGCGTGCGCTCTGCGACAAGCATGGCGTGCTCTGGGTTGCCGACGAGGTGCAGTGCGGGCTCGGCCGCACCGGCCAGTTCTTCGCCTTCGAGCGCGACGGCGTGGTGCCTGACGTCACCGCGCTGGCCAAGGCGCTCGGCGGTTCGAAGGCGGCGATGGGGGCGATGATCGCCCGTCGCGAGATCTACATGAAAGCCTATGGCAAGCCGAAGAGCGCGCTGATCCATGCGCAGGCGACCTTCGGCGGCATGGGCGAGGCCTGCGTCTCGTCGATCGAAGCCCTCAACGTCCTCTATGACGAGGATCTGATGGGCAATGCCCAGCGCCAGGGCGACTACCTGATCGAGAAGCTGAACGGCCTGCGCGCCAAGTATCCGACCCTGCTCAAGGAAATCCGCGGGCGCGGCCTGATGATCGGCGTCGAGTTCCAGGACATCAGCGAGACCATGCCCTTCGGACTGAAGCACATGGTCGCGCTGCTCGACGACAAGCTGAAGGGCTCGCTCTGCGGCTTCGTCGGCGCGCTCCTGCTGAAGGAGCACGACGTGCTCGTCGCCTTCACCGAGTACAACCGCAACGTCATCCGGCTGGAGCCGCCATTGATCGTCACTCGCGAGCAGTGCGACCAGTTCCTCGCGGCCTTCGAAGCTGTGCTGTCGGGCGGCGTCACCGGCATCGTCACCGGCTACCTGCGCAAGGTCGCGGTCGGCAAGGGCTAGGTGATGCGGGCGCTGGTTGCCGCGGCCTCAAGCTCCACGCTTGTCATTCCGGGGCGCGCCGCAGGCGCGAACCCGGAAACCACGATCGAGTGAGACATTCAAGACGCGTTGCGAGCCGCTCACCCAGTCGTGGGTTCCGGGTTCTTCGCTAGGCGAAGCTCCGGAATGACAAAGGTGGTTCTGGCCGGGAATGATCCGCAGTTGGCGATCCGAGTGACCGCCAACGAAAAAAGAGGCCGGCGTAAGCCGGCCTTTTGAGTCAGGGGTCTCGAAACAGGAGTCTTCCAGAAAAGCTCAGTAGTAGCCGCACACCCGGCGGTAGCCGATGACGTTGCCCCAGCGGTCGAAGCGTTCGACCATATCGCAGGAGCGGACGGGGGCGGCGTAGTAGCCGTAGCCATAAGCGGGGCGGGTGGCGCCGGCGATGATGGCGCCCGCGGCGAGTGCGCCGACCACGCCCGCTCCGACACCCCAGCCCCGGTGGCCGTAGCCGTAACCCCAGCGCGGGCGCGCCTCGGCGCCGGACGCCGCGAAGGTGGTGGCCAGGGTGAGGGCCGCGAGGGTCGCGGTCACGGTCTTGCGGAACGTCGTCATGCTCGTCTCCCAATCTCTGCGAGAGCGAAGGTTTCGCTCTTCATGCTCATTGGTCGCAGGCCGCGGCAAACGGGTTCAAAGGTGACGTGAGAATTTTTCGGGGTGGTTGGAGCCGCTCCAGAACACGGTGCGATCAGCCCGCGGCCCGCCCATAGAAGCGCAGCAATTCCAGCCCCTCCGGGCTCGTCCAATCCGCTTCGCCGACGAGATAGCCGACGCTGCGCGCCTCGCGGTCGAGCAGATAGGTCATCGGCATGCCATAGAGCGGGAAGGGCGTGGGCTTCGCCGATTTCGGGCCCGAGGCCACTATCCCCTCGGCATCGATGAAAGTCTTGAGGTCGGCAAGGCCGAGCCTGTCGAGATAGGCCTTCACGGTCGCCACGGATTTGTCGAGCGAGACCGGGACGACGACGAAGGGCTCGCGGGCGGCCCTGGCCTGGAGCCGCCGCAGGATCGGCAATTCGCGCCGACAGGGCGGGCACCAGCTTGCCCAGAAATTCAGGAGGACCGCCTTGCCGCGATAGGCGGAAAGCGGCCGGGTCTTGCCGGCGAGATCGGTGAGGACGAGGGAGCCGGCCTCTTCCGGGGGATCGATCTGGACGAATTGCGAACTTGGCCCGGAGAAGCGTGGCGGCTGCCGGGCCACGGCCGGGATGGCGCCCAGCGATGAGAACAAGGTGATGGCGAGGGCCTGGCGACGTGTCGGCGAAAGGAATGCGTGCCGGTCCGGTGCCGGCTGATCGTTCAGAGGGGCGGTCATGAGGCGCTGCTAGCAGCCGGCCATCTGCCGGGAAACCGTTGTCGCGCGTACCTCACCGGGCTGTGATGTCGCAGGCCGATCCTACCGCGTCGTGACCCGCCGCCAGAAATCGGAGGAAAAGCCCGGGTCGATATGAGCTGCGAAGTCGCGCCAGCGCGGAAAGGAGGCCGCGAAGGTGGCTGATGACATGCGGGCATCCTTGTAGGGATTGACCCGTCCGCCAGCGGCAATGGCGAGGCTGTCGAGCCGGGCGAGCAATCGTTCGGTTCGCTCGCCGCGATTGGGGAAGTCCAGCGTCAGCGTCGCGCCCGGCATGGGGAAGGACATCAGGCCGGGCGAGGGCTTGTCGCCGAAGAGCTTCAGCACCGTCAGGAAGGAGGCTTCGCCCGCGGCGAGCGTCTGCCTGAGCATCTCGGCCACGGTCTCGGGCGCACCGTCGCGCGGGACGGCACACTGGAACTGCCGCAGGCCCTTCGGGCCATAGGCGCGGTTCCAGTCGTGGATGCGGTCGAGCGGATAGAAGAACGGCCTATAGGGGACGCGACGCTCGCAGCCGCCCTGCGGCTGGCTGTTGCGGTAGAGCCAGTTGAAGGCTCCGAGTGTCACGCGGTTGATCAGCGGGAAGGGTGGCTTCAGCGGGAACGGCAGCGAGCGTGCCATCCGCGGCGGCGGCTCGTCGGATGCGGGGGCATGATTGGCCCGGAAGAAGACGCCACGGCCGAAATGACGGCCGCTGGCGAGCGAGTCGATCCAGGCGACGGTGTAGTCATGCGTGGCGTCGGAGGCGGCGGCGATCTCGAAGAAGCGTGCCAGATTGTCGAAGGGCAGGACCTCCTGCGCCATTTCGGCCGATGCGATCGGCATGAGCTGCAGCGTCACCTGCGTCACGAGCCCGGTCAGGCCGAAGCCGCCGATTGTCGCGGCGAAGAGCTCGGCATTGAGATCGGGGGCGCAGATCAGGTGCTGACCGTCCGAGCGCGCCAGTTCGAAGGCGCGAACATGACAGCCGAAGGTGCCGGCGCCGTGGTGGTTCTTGCCGTGAACGTCGTTGGCGAGCGCGCCGCCGACGGTGACGAAGGCGGTGCCGGGCGTGACCGGCGGAAACCAGCCGGCCGGCACGGCGATCTCGAGCAGGCGATCGAGCATGAGGCCGGCGCCGCAGGTGATGAGGCCTGTCTCGCGATCGAAGGCGAGGATGTCGTCGAGACTGCGTGCATCGATCAGCGTGCCGCCGTCGTTCAGGCAGGAATCGCCATAGGAGCGGCCGTTGCCATAGGCGAGGAGCGGGCGGCGCGGGCGGTGAGGCGCGTCGAGCCAGTCGCGGGCGTCGAGGATCGTGCTGCCGCGGGCCGCAAGTCCGCCCCAGGATCGGTAATCGGTCAAGGGCGCGGTCACGGCAGGAAGGTCGCGGCGACCATGATCAGGACCACGAGCAGCCCCATGAACTGGCTGCGCCAGTCACGGATCATGAAGACCAGCGGATCATCCGGCATCTGGCCGCGGCGGGCCAGGAACCAGATCCGTGCCATCTGGTAGAGGATGATCGGGCAGATCAGCCAGATCAGCTTGGGCTGGCTATAGAGCTGTTTCACATTGGCGCTGTCGACATAGAGCGCCATGATCAGCGCGCAGGTGCAGCCCGAGGCCATACCGAGCTGCGACAGCGCCTCGATATCCTCGGCCTGATAGCCGCGCCCCGCCTTTTTCAGCCCGGACTGATCCTGAGTCAGGCGCAGTTCGGCATAGCGCTTCACCAGAGCCAGACTGAGGAAGAGGAACATCGCGAAGGCCAGCAGCCAGGACGATATCGCGATGGCGGCGGCGGCATTGCCGGCGAGGATGCGCAGCGTGTGCATGGCGGCGAGGCCGAGCACGTCGACCAGAAGCTTGCGCTTGAGGAAGAGCAGATAGGCCAGCGCCAGGAAGAGATACGCCAGCAGCGCGAGGAGGAAGTTCTTCGGCTGCGGGACGAGCATGACCATGGAAAAGGCGGCAATGAGCAGGATGGGGACGGCGGCATAGGCCTGTGCCGCCGTGATCTCGCCGGCCGCGAGCGGGCGCTTGCGCTTGGTCGGGTGGCGCCGATCCGCCTCGACATCCTTGATGTCGTTCAGGAGATAGACCGCGGAGGCGATCAGGCTGAAGGCGACGAAGGCGATCAGGCCGAGCCAAAGCGCGTGCGGATCGAAGGCGTCATGGTTGAGCAGGATGGGGACGAAGACGAGGCCGTTCTTGAGCCAATGGTGCGGCCGCATCGCTCTGATCATCGCGGTCACAGACATGGTTCGACCCGTCTCCCTAAGACATGGGTCGGCTTCCGCGATGCGGAACCCGGCCACCGGCTCGACCGGCGCGGGCGTTATCGGCTGGAAAATCCTAAGCGAGGGTGCATGTGGCGTCGAAACGGGCAGTGATTTCAACGCCATGCTTAACATCGGGCTTCCGCATTCCGCGAAAGCCCGAGGTGGCCGGCGCCGCGATCAGGCGCCGGCCGAAGCTGTCAGACCTTGGCGGCGCTGGCGGCGGCGTCGATATTGGCGACCAGTTCGGCATCGAGGCCGAGCGAGCCGGCGAGGCCAGCGAGAAAGTCCTTCTCGGCGGCGTTGTCCGGATTGATGGCGATGCGCGCCGCCGTATAGATCTGCGCGGCGAGCTCGGGGCTTTCGGCCGCCTCGACCAATGTGTCGATCGAGGCCGGCTTCGCCATCTCCTGTGCCAGCCAGGCATGCGCCTCCTGTTCGAGGCCGGCTTCCTTCAGGCCACCGAGGATCGCGCTGCGCTCTTCCGCATCGATATGACCGTCGGCGGCGGCCGCCGCGATCATGGCGCGGATGAAGACGAGGGCCGTGGCCTCGGTCGCGGCCTGCGGCTCGAAGCCGGTGCCGGCCGGCGCCGGCAGTACTTCCTGCTGGGCTGCGTTGAGCAGCGGCTTGCCGGCCTGATAGTTCTGGTAGGCCTTGTAGGCGAGGCCGCCGATCAGGGCGAGGCCGCCGAGCTTGGCTGCGGAGCCGGCGACCGAGCGGCCCGTGCTGGTGCCGAAGACGAGCGCGCCGAGACCGCCGAGCACGGCGGTGGCCAGCGCCGGGTTGCTGGTGAACATGCCCTTGGCCTGCTCGATGAGCTGGTCCGGCGTCCGGCCGCCGGTGACCCGGCCGAGTGCTTCGCCGGCGCCCTGTTGCACGCCGGTCTGGCGCGCCGCGTCGCCAAGGCCCTGCGTCGCCTGGGTCAGGATCTGTCCGGCCAGGCCGCCGATCCCGCCCGAGCGCTGGACCTGATCGGCCAGTCCGCCGAGCATGCCGCCGAGGCCGCCCTGCTGCCCTGCCTGCGTGCCGGCCTGGCTGCCGGCATTGATCAGGGCATCGAGCAGGGATTTGGCATTGAACATCTAGGTTTCTCCTGTTGGCGGTCGTGATGCCGCGCAGTCGGGATCGATCAGCGGCATGAAAACGGTGCGACCAAGGCGTCAGTTTGCACAGCTTGGCGCTCAAGTCATCGGCAGCGGCAGCAGTCCCGGTTCCTTCAGCGTTTCCAGCGCGATCTCGGAGCGCACGCGTGCCACGCTTTCATGTGGCATCAGGATTTCGTTGACCAGTCGGGCGAGCGCCTTGAGGTCGCCTACGGCGACCTTCAGCAGGTAATCAGCCTCGCCCGTGAGGGCATGGGCCTCGAGGATCGCTGGCGTCAATCGCACGAGATCGCGGAAGCGGCGGGCATTGTCGCGCGAATGCGTGTCGAGCGCGACATGAATGAAGACGATGACGCCCAGGCCGACGGCGGAAGGCTCCAACGCTGCGCGGTAGCCACGGATGACCCCCTCCTGCTCCAGCCGTTGACGCCGGCGCGAGACCTGGCTCGCCGAAAGCCCGACCGTCTCGGCCAGGGATGCGTTGGTCAGGGAGGCGTCGTTCTGGAGCGCGTCGAGGAGACGCCAGTCGAGTGCGTCGAGCGTGGCCATATGATGCGCCTGCAACATCCATGATGCACGGATCATGCATCGAATTCTCGAAAGGAGGCAAGTTTGCACGAAACTCGCCTGCCATTTGCGCGATGATCGATCATCCCGACAAGAGCAGACAGGAGGAATGCCCATGGGTCCGTTTCCGCACGATGCCGCCCCGCCTGCGATCTCGGCCGCCAACCCGATGGGCACGGATGGTTTCGAGTTCGTCGAATACGCCCATCCCGAGCCGGAGAAGCTCGGCGCTCTCTTCGAGACGATGGGCTTCACCAAGGTCGCCCGCCACCGCTCGAAGCAGGTGACGCTCTACCGGCAGGGCGACGTCAATTTCGTCGTCAACGCGGAGCCCGATTCCTTCGCCCAGGCCTTCGCCGCCGCGCATGGCCCCTGCGCCTGCGCGATGGCCTTCCGCGTGGTTGATGCCAAACATGCCTTCGAGCGGGCCGTGTCGCTCGGCGCCGAGCCCTATGAGAGCGCGATCGGGCCGGGCGAGCTCGCGATCCCCGCGGTGCGCGGCATCGGCGGTTCGCTGCTCTATTTCGTCGACCGCTATGGCGAGAAGGGCTCGATCTGGGATGTCGATTTCGAGTGGATCGGCGAGTGTGATCCGCATCCGGAGCAGGCCGGGCTCTATTATCTCGACCACCTCACCCATAACGTCATGCGCGGGCGCATGGATCATTGGGCCGGCTGGTACGGCAACCTGTTCAATTTCCGCGAGATCCGCTTCTTCAACATCGAGGGCAAGCTGACCGGCCTGATCTCGCGGGCGCTGACCTCGCCCTGCGGCAAGATCCGCATACCCATCAACGAGTCGCTCGACGATAAGAGCCAGATCGAGGAGTACCTGCGCCAGTACAAGGGCGAGGGCATCCAGCACGTCGCGATGGGCTCGCGCGACATCTATGCCAGCGTCGAGGCCCTGCGCGGCAACGGTCTGCCGTTCATGCCCTCGCCGCCCGCGACCTATTACGAGAAGGTCGATGCCCGCGTGCCGAACCATGGCGAGCCGGTCGAGCGGCTCAAGGCCAACGGCATCCTGATCGACGGCGAGGGCGCGGTCGCGCTCGGCGAGAAGCAGGGCCGGATGAGCAAGGTGCTGCTGCAGATCTTCTCGGCCACGGTGGTCGGACCGATCTTCTTCGAGTTCATCCAGCGCAAAGGCGATGATGGCTTCGGCGAGGGCAATTTCCGCGCCCTGTTCGAATCGATCGAGGAAGACCAGATCCGCCGGGGGGTGCTGAGCCCGGCGGCTGCTGCCGAATAGAACTCCACGCTGCACGGCCGGCCAGCCCGGCCATGCACGCTACGGCGCGAGCTTGCGCATCAGAAGCGGGGCGCCAACCGCGGGGTCCTTGCGCCACTGGCCGTTCTCGAAGACGAGGTCGGTGCCGTGGCCTCGGCGCGCGACGAGCGTCAGGCGGCCGTCGGCATAGCGCCAGCCGACGGGGGCGAAGATGGTCAGGCCGGTATCCGGGCAGAGCCCTTCGAAAGCGGCTGGCTGGCGGCCACCGGCAGAGGCAGGCGACAGGACGAGGCGGCAGGCCTCGCGGTTCTGCTGGCGCATTACGACATAACGGCCGGGCAACGAAGAAGCTGCTGGCGCGGTCGCGGGGTCGACTTGCGTGATGCGTTGGGCCGCCGTCCCGGCGGAGCTCTGCGCAACCTGCGGTGAGACGCGCGGATGGGCTCCCGACGACAGCTTGTAGGGCTTGCCGTCACTGCCCTTGCCGTTGAGGCCGGCCTCGGGCGATCCGCCCTGGAAGGCGATGACCTCCTTGCCGCCTGCATCCATGAACTGCGGCTGCCCTGCGCCGTTCAGCGTCCAGGATGCGGCGGTATCGAGGATCGGCAAGGCGCGGCGGCAGGTGGCCGGGAAGCGCAACTGACGCCGGTTGCCTGCGGCTTCCGCGCCGAGCGTGACGGTGCAGCTTCGCGAGGCATCGGCCGTTGCAAGCTCCCAGGCGCCGAGCCAGCGGCGGATTGCTTCGGGTGCCTTGTCGGCGCCGCGCGGCAACGGCGCCGTCTGGGCGGCCGCCGGCAGGGCGCCGGCGGCGAGGATCAACAGCGGCAGAAGCCGGTGGATCAGGCCTTTTTCCATGGAGTCTCCGACACGGGCGTCAGCGGGCCCTTGCCATCGAACCATGAAACCAGGTTGTCGACCAGAAGCTGGCCCATCGCCTCGCGGGTATGAACCGAGGCAGAGCCGACATGGGGCAGCAGCACGGCATGCTCGATCGCGATCAGCTCTGCCGGCACGCGCGGCTCGTCCTCGAAGACGTCGAGGCCGGCGGAGAGGATGGTCCTGTCCTTGAGTGCCTTGATCAGCGCCTGCTCGTCGACGACGGTGCCGCGGCCGACATTGACCAGGATGCCGTTGGGACCCAGCGCCTTCAGCACCTCGGCATTGATGATGTGATGGGTCGAGGCGCCGCCCGGCGCGACCGAGATCAGCGTGTCGACATCGGCGGCCATGTCGACCAGCGAGGGATAGTAGGGATAGGACACGTCGGGCTGGCGCGAGCGGCCGTGATAGACGACCGGCAGGCCGAACGCCTCGACGCGTTGCGCCACCGCCTTGCCGATGCGGCCGAGGCCGACGATGCCGACCTTGCGGCCGCGCAGCGAGGTGGTGAGCGGGTAATTGCCCTTGAGCCATTGACCCTCCCGTAGATAGCGGTCGACCTGCGGCAGCTGGCGGACGGTGGCGATCAGCAGGCCGAGCGCGAGGTCGGCGACCTCGTCGGTCAGGACGTCGGGCGTGTTGGTGACGATGAGGCCGCGTTTGCCGGCTTCCGCCGCGTCGACATGGTCGTAGCCGACGCCGAAGCTGGAGATGACCTCGAGCTTCGGCAGAGCGTCGAACAGCGCGCCATCGACGCGGTTGTGCCCGCCGCCGGCGGCGACGCCGCGCACGCGGCCGGAGACCTCGCGCAGCAGGGCGGCGCGATCGGCCGCCTTCCACAATTCATGGACGGTGAAGCGGGCCTTGAGCTGGTCGGCCGCATAGGCCATCAGCGGGCCGGTCTGGACGATTTCGGGCTTGGTCGAGGCTGTCATTGTCGGGCTGTCCGTCTGTGGTGGCGAAGGTCGTTGATTCGGGTGGTCTGAATCGATTAAAATGGAATGGCGCGGCCTGCCGGAACGGCATAGCCCGGTCGTCGCATGAGCGCTATCCGATCACGTCCCGCCGATGAGCGAGGCGCTCATTTAGTATGCTTTATTCTGGCGATTTTCCCCGTCTCCGTGGCGACATGCGTGCCGAGCGAAGCCAGCGTCGTGTTCAGGCTGTCGATGACCAGGCCGGCCATGCGCGCCGAGGCGAGGTCGCCGTCGCGATCGATGATGGCGAGCAACACGTGCTCGTGATCGGGCAGGGATTCGACATAGGCGGCCTCGTCGCCGGTCTTGAGCAATAAGGACCATTGCAGCGTCGCGATGACGGCGCTGGAGAGGCATTGCAGCGCGGCGTTCTGGCAGGCGGAGAAGATCGCTTCGTGGAAGGCGAGGTCGGCCCGGATCGTGTTCTCGGCGTAAGGCGCGCCGTCGGCCATGCCGCGATAGGCCGCCTCGATACGGGCGATATCGGTCGAGGTCCGGCGCTGCGCCGCAAGGCGCGCCGCGCTGGGCTCGACGAAGCGGCGCAACTCGAAGAGATCGCGGATGAATTTCTCGTTGGGATCGGCCTCGAAATGCCAGGACAGGACGTCGGGGTCGAGCAGGTTCCAGCGCTCGCGCGGCGCGGCCCGCGTGCCGCTCTTCGGGCGCGCCTCGACCAGTCCTTTCGCCGTCAGGATCTTGACGGCCTCGCGATAGGCCGTGCGCGAGACCGAGATTTCCGAGCGCAGGTCATCCTCGTTCGGCAGGACCTCGCCTGCCCGGACGCGGCCGGTGATGACCGCGACGGCGAGCTTCTGGGCGACCTGGCCGAAAAGCCGGTCCGGATTGAGCGTCGTCGGTCGCGAGAAATCGCGTACCCGCATCGCTGATGCCCCTCCCTCAGGCACTTCCGGCCAGCCTGAAATTACGGCATCCCGGAGGTTGTGGCGGTGCTTGACAGGCCCGCTTCTATCGTATGACTTTATCGCAGATTGGAACGGAGACAATCGCCGGGATCGGGCGATATCCGCTTTCATCATTCGGTCACAAGAAACCGATTGTGGTCGTGAGCCGCCTGCATGACGGGCGGAGCGACCAGGGAACGGAAAGCAGGGAAGGACGGCATGGCCTCAGTCCAGATCGCCGATGTGCGCAAGGCCTACGGGTCGACGCAGGTCATCCACGGCGTCGATATCGACATCAACGACGGCGAGTTCGTCATCCTGGTCGGTCCGTCCGGCTGCGGGAAATCGACATTGCTGCGCATGATCGCGGGGCTCGAGAACATCTCGGGCGGCGAGATCAAGATCGGCCCGCGCGTGGTGAACGACGTTCCGCCCAAGGAACGTGACATCGCCATGGTGTTCCAGAACTATGCGCTCTATCCGCATATGACGGTCGCCGACAACATGGCCTTCTCGATGAAGCTCAGGAAGGCGCCGAAGAGCGAGATCGACGAGCGCGTCAACAAGGCGGCCCAGATCCTGGGCCTGACCAAGCTGCTCGACCGCTATCCGCGCCAGCTCTCGGGTGGCCAGCGTCAGCGCGTCGCCATGGGCCGCGCCATCGTGCGCGATCCGCAGGTCTTCCTGTTCGACGAGCCGCTCTCCAATCTCGACGCCAAGCTGCGCGTGCAGATGCGCACCGAGATCAAGGAGCTGCACCAGCGCCTGAAGACCACGACGGTCTATGTCACGCACGACCAGATCGAGGCCATGACCATGGCCGACAAGATCGTCGTGATGCATGACGGCATCGTCGAGCAGATGGGCGCGCCGCTCGATCTCTACGACAACCCGGCCAATCTCTTCGTCGCCGCCTTCATCGGCTCGCCCTCGATGAACCTGCTCAAGGGCAAGATCGTCGGCAACGGCTTCGAGACCGAAGGTGGCACGGTCTGGCCCATCGGCAAGCACCCGATCGGCTCCGATGGGCAAGCTGCGGTGCTGGGTATCCGCCCCGAGCACTTCCGGCTCGATCCCAATGGCCTGAAGGCCGAGGTCGCGGTCGTCGAGCCGATGGGCTCGGAGACGCAGGTCGTCGTCCGCTGCGGCGGGCAGGATCTGACCTGCATCTTCCGCGAGCGCATCTTGGCCAAGCCCGGCGAAACGATCGGCATCACGCCGGATACCAGCGTCACGCATCTGTTCGACGCGGCGACAGGCAAGCGTATCTAGAACGAGCATCGGCCGGGTTGCGATGCGACCCGGCCGAGCGAGGCGCGTTCTCGATGCTGAATTCAGAGCCGGCCTTCCCGATCGGCCTTCTTCGCGCCTGATCGGACCCGGTTCCAAGGAATTCGCCGCTCCCGCCAGGCGGAGCGACGGATGATCGCTGTCAACGCCCATAAATCATGCAGGACGGTGGTCCCATGCAGGCCGCCGCCGCACCAACGGAGGAGACGGTTTCCATGAGCATTTCCAGAAGAGACGTTCTGATCGGCGGCGCCGGGCTCGCGGCGGGCGCCACGCTGCCGTTCGCGCCGTCCATCGCGCAGGCCAAGATCGAGCCGGGCGCGACCCTGCGCGTGCTGCGCCCGACCAAGTTCGTCGATCCCGACCAGGCGATCTTCAACGAGAACACCGAGGCCTTCACCAAGGCGACCGGCGTGCCGGTGCGCGTCGACTATGCCGGCTGGGAAGACCTGCGCCCGCAGACGGCGGTCACCGCCAATACCGGCGCCGGGCCCGATATCGTCGTCGGCTGGGCCGATGATCCGCATATCTTCTCGGACAAACTGATCGACCTCACCGAGATCGCCGAGGAACTCGGCAAGAAGCATGGTGGCTGGTACCCGATCGCCGAGAAATACGGCAAGAAGGACAAGACCAACCAGTGGGTCTCGATCCCGATGGGCGCCTCCGGCGCGCCGGCGGTCTATCGTGAATCCTGGGTCAAGGAAGCGGGTTTCGACACCTTCCCGAAGGATCTCGACGGCTTCCTCAACCTCTGCCGCAAGCTCAAGGCGAACGGCCACCCCGCCGGCTTCGCGCTCGGCAACGCGGTCGGCGACGGCAACGCCTTCTGCAACTGGCTCGTCTGGACCCATGGCGGCTACATGGTCGACGAGAACAACAAGGTCGCGATCAACTCGAAGGAGACGATCGCGGCGCTGAAATACGCGAAGGCGCTCTACGAGACCTTCATTCCCGGCACGCTCTCATGGCTCGACATCAGCAACAACAAGGCGCTGTCCGCCGGTGAAATCGGCCTGACCCAAAACGGCGTCTCGCTCTACTTCTCGATCAAGAACTCGAAGGACGAGAAGACCGCGGCGATCGGCAAGGACCTGAACCATGCCACGATGCCGGTCGGCCCGCTCGGGCGTCCGTCGGAGCCGGCGCTGATCATCAACGCCATGGCGTTCAAGCACACCAAGTTCCCGAACGCGGCGAAGGAATATCTCCGCTTCATGATGGAGAAGGAGCAGTACGACAAGTGGCTGACCGGCTGCTTCGGCTACTGGACCCAGCCGCTCAAGGGCTATGCCGAGAGCAAGGTCTGGTCGGGCGATCCCAAGATCCTCGTCTACCGCGACACCTGGGAGCGCGCGCTCTGGAGCGGCTACAAGGGCTCGATCAACGAGGCGGCCGGCACGGTCAACGCCGAATATGTCGTCGTCCAGATGGTCGCTTCGGTCTGCGCCGGTCAGGCGACGCCGGAAGAGGCGGCCGCCGAGGCCGAGCGCCGCGCCAAGCGCTATTACCGGACCTGATGCGCGGATTGCGCTGATCCGGATACATGCGGCCGCCGGTTCGTCCGGCGGCCGACGATAGCCTGCTCGAACGCGAGGGCGCCATGGCCATTGCTGCCGCCGAATCGCGAACCGTCCACAGCCTGCAACACAACTGGCTGGTGCGTCTGTTCGACTACAAGCCGTTCCTGATCTTCCTGTGCCTGCTGCCGGCGGCAGGCTTCCTGCTGGTCTTCCTCAGCTATCCCCTGGGGTTGGGCATCTGGCTCGCCTTCACCGATACGCGCATCGGCCGCGTCGGGCATTTCATCGGCTTCGAGAATTTCGTGTCGCTATGGCACGACCGGGTGTTCATCACCTCGGTCTGGAACACGCTGCTCTATACGGGCGTGGCGACCTTCGGGAAATTCGCGCTCGGCCTCTGGCTGGCGCTGCTGCTCAACAACCATCTGCCGTTCAAGTCGCTGCTCAGGGCGATCATCCTGATCCCCTGGATCGTGCCGACCGTGCTCTCGGCGATCGCCTTCTGGTGGATCTACGATCCGCAGTTCTCGATCATCTCCTATGTGCTCGTCGACATACTCGGCTGGCGCGACACCTATATAGACTTCCTCGGCCAGCCCTGGCCGGCGCGGTTCTCGCTGATGGCGGCCAATATCTGGCGCGGCATCCCCTTCGTGGCGATCAGCCTGCTGGCCGGCCTGCAGACGATCTCGCCCTCGCTCTACGAGGCGGCGATGCTGGACGGCGCCAATTCCTGGCAGCGCTTCCGGCATGTCACGCTGCCGATGCTGATGCCGATCCTGGCGGTGGTGCTGACCTTCTCGGTGCTGTTCACCTTCACCGATTTCCAGCTGGTCTACGCGATCACCCGCGGCGGGCCGGTCAACGCCACGCATCTGATGGCGACGCTCGCCTTCCAGCGCGGCATTCCCGGCGGCCAGCTCGGCGAGGGTGCGGCGATCGCGGTGGCGATGATCCCGTTCCTCGTGATGGCGACGCTGTTCAGCTATTACGGCCTGTCCCGGCGCAAGTGGCAGCAGGGGGAAGACAATGACTGACCAGACCCTCGGAGCGCGCCCGCATCTGACGGACAAGGAGCGCGAAGGCGTCATCGACTGGTCGTCCGGCCCGCGGCGCTTCATCACGCTCTACCTGCCGCTGTCGGTCTTCGTGCTCGTGCTGCTGTTCCCATTCTACTGGATGGCGATCACGGCGATCAAACCGAACGGGGAACTGCTCGACTACAAGAACAACAACCCGTTCTGGGTGAAGTCGCCGACGCTGGAGAACATCCACAAGCTGCTGTTCCAGACCGACTATCCGCAATGGCTGTGGACCACGATGATGGTCGCGGCCGTGGCGACGGCGCTCTCGCTGTTCTCCAGCGTGCTCGCCGCCTATGCGATCCAGCGCCTGCGCTTCAAGGGCTCGCAATATGTCGGTCTGGCGATCTATCTCGCCTATCTCGTGCCGCCCTCGATCCTGTTCATTCCGCTGGCGACGTTGATCTTCCAGTTCGGGCTGTTCGACTCGCCGCTGGCGTTGATCCTGACCTATCCGACCTTCCTGATCCCGTTCTGCACCTGGCTCCTGATCGGCTACTTCAAGTCGATCCCCTACGAGCTCGAGGAATGCGCGATGATCGACGGGGCGACACGGCTGCAGACGCTGTGGCGGATCACGCTGCCGCTCGCCATGCCCGGCCTGATTTCTGCCGGCATCTTCGCCTTCACCCTGTCCTGGAACGAGTTCATCTATGCGCTCGCCTTCATCCAGTCGGCGGAGAAGAAGACGGTTCCGGTCGCGGTCTTGACCCAGCTCGTCGAGGGCGACGTCTATCACTGGGGCTCGCTGATGGCCGGCGCTCTGCTCGGCTCGATCCCGGTCGCGATCCTCTATTCCTTCTTCGTCGACTACTACGTCGCGTCCATGACGGGTGCGGTGAAGGAGTAACCGGCGCCAATGCCGGATTTCCTGCGGGCATGGCGCGAGCTGTGCCCGCTTTCGTTCCGAGAGTGTCTGCCTCATGTCCGTTCAACCGATCTCCAGCATCGCCTTCGTCGGGCTCGGCGCCATGGGCGCGCCGATGGCCGAGAACCTCGTCAGGAAGCAGTTCCGCGTGACAGGCTTCGACATGCGTGAGGCGGCGCGTGAGGCGCTCGTCGCGGCCGGGGGCCATGCGGCCGCGAGCGCGAAGGAAGCTGCTGATGGTGCCGAGGCGCTGGTGCTGATGGTCGTCAATGCCGCGCAGGCGCGCGCAGTGCTGTTCGAGGCCGGAGCGCTGGAGGCGCTGGCGCCGGGGGCCACCGTGATCCTGATGGCGACCTGCCCGCCGGGCGAGGCGGAGGCGATCGCGGCGGAGGTCATGAAGACCGGCCGGCACTTTATCGACGCCCCCGTTTCAGGCGGGGTGAACGGCGCGCGCAACGCGACGCTGACCATCATGGTCGGCGCGCCCCAGGACAGCTTCACGCGGGCGAAGCCGGTGCTCGATGCGCTTGGCGACAAGGTCTTCCATGTCGGCGAGAAGGCAGGGCAGGGCGCGACGGTGAAGACCGTCAACCAGCTGCTCTGCGGCGTGCATATAGCGGTCGCGGCCGAGGCCCTGTCGCTGGCCGAGAAGGCGGGCATCGACGGGCGCCTGCTCTTCGAGATCATGGGTGGTTCGGCCGCCTCGTCCTGGATGCTCAGGGATCGCGGGCCGCGCATGCATGAGCCCGATCCGGTGGTGGCGAGCGCCGTCGATATCTTCGTCAAGGATCTCGGCATCGTGCTCGATGCCGGGCGTGCGGCGAAGACGGCCCTGCCGCTGGCGGCGGCGGCGCACCAGATGTTCCTGTCGGCCTCCGGTCTTGGCCATGGCGGGCGCGACGATTCGCAGGTGGTCCGGGCCTATCGGGCGCTCAACGCCAAGCCGGCGAACGATGCCTGAAGGGCGTTGGTTCCATGGCGGATGTCCTCAGCCCTCATCCTGAGGAGCGCTTCGGAGAAGCGCGTCTCGAAGGATGTTCCAGGAGGTTCCTGAGCATGCTGGAACATCTTTCGAGACGGCCCTGCGGGCCTCCTCAGGATGAGGGCTTGAGAGATGCGCCCCTAGCGCGGCGGCGGGCAGGTCGTGCCGCGGACGTGGAGGGCCGGCGTCAGCAGCAGGCGCTGCGTCGGGGCAGTGGGATCGGCGATGCGGTTGAGCAGGAACTCGGCCGATTTGGCGCCCATCTCGTTCTGGAAATTATAGACCGTGGTGAGCGCGGGGAACCACTGCGCCGCCTCCTTCACGTCGTCGCAGCCGACGATCGAGAAGTCGCTGCCGGCTTCCAGCCCGCGATGGCGCAGGCCGAGCATCGCGCCGAAAGCGGCGAGGTCGTTCATGCAGACGGCCGCGGTCGGCGGGGTCCCGGCATCGAGGACCTGCTGAATGCCCTTGAGCCCGTTCTCGCGGGTGCCGTAGTCGAAATGGACCAGCTGCGGATCGAAGGGCAGGCCGTGGCGGGTGAGCGCTTCGCGATAGCCGGCATAGCGGTTGCGGCCGGTCGAGATGTTCTCGTTGGCGCAGAGAAAGGCGATGCGGCGGTGGCCGAGCCCGATCAGGTGCTCCATCGCCTGATTGGTGCCGTGGCGATCGTCGGAGCCGACGAAATCGAGATCGAGCTCCGGGATTTCACGCGAGAGCTGGACGATCGGGATGCCGGCCTCGACGAGCGGCAGGAGGTTCTCGGCTGTGCTGGCGCCGGCGGGGCAGAGGACCATGCCGTCCGGCCGGTATTCGGCGAGCGTGCTGAGCACGCGCTGCTGCCGGTCCAGATTCTCGGAATAGGTGCCGAGCAGGATCGAGCGGTCATGGCGGGCCGCGGTTTCCTCTATCGCCGCCAGCAACTCGGCGAAATACGGATTGATGATGTCGTGGAAGCCGACGCCGATGATGTTGGTGCGGTCGGTGCGCAGCGAGGCGGCGCTGCGGTTGTAGCTGTAGCCCATCTCGCGGGCGATCTCGCGTACGCGGCTGCGCGTCGCTTCCGCCACGAGCGGCGAGCCGCGCAGCGCCAGCGACACCGTCGCGGTCGAGACCGAAAGGCGCTCGGCGATAACCTGCAGCGTGACGCGGCTGCGGCCGGCAGGGGGCGGGGTCTTGGGCTGTCGGGGCCCGGGCGGGTCGCTGGCGGTCATGACTCGTCCACAGTGAGCGCGGGCCTCGCGGCCGGCTTCCGGTCGGGCCATTTCGCCGACTTCCGGCTCCATCTCAACCATATCAGCGGGAGAATTTGAAGATGAGCGCACAGAAAGAGTTCGATCGGCTTCATCGGCGTCGGCCTGATGGGGCAGGGCATGGCCCGCAATCTCGTCGACAAGGGCTTTCCCCTCACCGTGATGGGGCACCGCAACCGCAAGCCGGTGGAGGAGTTGGTCGCGGCCGGCGCGGTGGAGGCGAAGACGGCGAAGGAGCTCGCTTCGCGCTCCCAAATCATCTTCCTGTGCGTGACCGGTTCGCCCCAGGTCGAGGCCGTGCTGAGAGGCGACAACGGCATCATTGCCGGGGCAAAGCCGGGCACCGTGGTCGTCGATTGCTCGACCTCGGACCCGACGGTGACGGTGAAGCTCGCGGCCGAGCTCGAGGCAAAGGGGCTGCATCTGGCGGACGCACCGCTCGGCGGCACACCGGCACAGGCCGCGCTCGGCCAGCTTTCGGCGATGGTCGGAGCCTCGCCGGAGGTCTTCGCGCGGATCAAGCCGGCCTGCGAGGCCTGGGCGCAGAAGATCGTGCATCTCGGACCGGTCGGCGACGGCCACAAGATGAAGCTGATCAACAATTTCCTGTCGCTCGGCTACGCCGCGATCTATGCGGAGGCGCTGACGCTCGGCCAGAAGATCGGCATCACGCCCCAGACCTTCGACAGCGTGCTGCGGGGCAGCCGGATGGATTGCGGCTTCTACCAGACCTTCATGAAATACGTGCTGGAGCGCGACCGGGACGCCCACAAGTTCACGCTGACCAATGCGCTGAAGGACGTGCGCTATCTGGAGAGCGTGGCCAATGAGGCCGGCGTCGCCAATCCGATCGGCAACGCCGTGAAGAACAGCTACGCCGCCGCCGTCGCCAGCGGCAAGGGCGAGGATTACGTGCCGATGCTGTCGGACTGGATCGCGGGCTTGAACGGCACCTCGCTCGCCGGCAAGGGCTGACGAGATCGGTTCAGGGTTGAGCCAGCAACTGGGAAAGACCTGCCGAAAGCCCGGTGCTAGCCACCGGCGCCGGCAGGGCGAGGTCGCCTTCCTGCGGCTTGGGTCGAGGCTGGGCCAGCTCGGCCAGCAGCATCCGGATGCCGGCTTCGGCCGAGCAGATCACGGGCACGTCGACATGCGGCTGGACGCGGGGCGCGAGTCCTGCGAGGCCGGCGCCGCCGAGGATGACCGCGCCGGCGCCGTCGCGCTTGGCGACGCGGCGGCAGGCCTCGGCGAGCATGGCGATCGAACCGTCGGGATCGCGGGCGATGTCGGCGCCGGTCGGCGCGACTGTCTCGACGGCGGCGAGGCGATTGCCCAGCCCGATCGAGCCGACGAATTCATGCAGCATCGGCCCCCAGCGTTCGCCGCCCGTGACGATGGCGAAGCGCTCGGCCTTCTCCGCGGCATAACGGCTGCTGGCCTCCGCCATGCCGATCACCGGGATGCGAGCCATCTCCTTGAGGGCCAGCAGGCCGGGATCGCCGAAGCAGGCGAGATAGACGCCGTCGCAACCCTGGCCATGCTCGGCGAAGGCTTCGAGCGCGGCATGGGCGGCAATGACCCCGGCGCTGCGACTGGCGATGTACTGCGCACCGAAGCGGCCGGTGATCGGCACGAGTTCGGCCTGTGCCGGCAGATAGGGCTGGACCACGCGCGCTACCAGCGCCGTCATCTCCGGCATGGTGTTGGGATTGAGCAGGAGAATGCGCAAGCGAGGCCTCACAATCCGTGACCCAGCCGCGCGGCATTGCCGATCGCCCGATCTGGCAATGACCATGCAGCGGCTGTCAGGAGCGAACGGTGTCTCATCGGTTTGAAATCAACAGCAGATATGCCGTTCGGCCTGCAAGCGGAGGAATGGAGAAACAGTGCTTCCATTCCGGCATGGCCGGTCGTCGTTGGCACTGCCGGCGTTCTCGCATTCCGCAGCGCCTACAGCAAGGGCGTGATCGCGCTGCCGCTCAGCGCGGCCGGCTCGGCGCCTGCTTCGTGATCGCGCAGGGCGTCCGGCTGAAGCGAATCGGTGGCTTCGTCGTGACGAGCCGCCCTTCCTCGGGATGCTCGACCGTCTCGAAGAAGCCTGTCGCCTTCAGGTGCGGGTCGTCCAGCAGGTCGTCGAGCGTATTGATCGCGGAGCAGGGGACATCGATCCGGTCGAGGATCGCCAGCCATTCGGCGGATGTACGATGCAGCAGGCACTCCGCCAGCCGCTCATAGAGTGTGTCGATCATCGCGGCGCGGGCTGCGCCGTCACTGAGCGCCGGTTCCGTGGCCCAGTCCTCGCGACCGGCCGCCTCGAACAGGGCGTGCCAATGCGCAGCGGTATAGGGCATCGCTGCGATGAAGCCGTCCGCCGTGCGATAGGGCCGGCGATGCTGCGACAGGACGCGCGAATAACCGCTTGGACCGAGTGCAGGTTCGAAGCTGCGGCCGCCGAGATGCTCGACGGCGAGGAAGGAGACCATGGCCTCGAACATGGGAACCTCGATCGCCTGGCCTTCCCCCGAGACCGCCCGGTGATAGAGCGCGGCATTGATCGCGCCGACGGCGAAGAGGGCGGTCGTCTTGTCGGCGACGATGGTGGGCGCATAGGCCGGAGCATCGCCGCTGCGCTCAGCCAGCGCGGCCCAGCCCGAGGCGGCCTGGATGACGTCGTCATAGGCCGGGCGGTCGCGATAGGGCCCGTCCTGCCCAAAGCCGACAATGGCGCAGTAGATCAGCCGCGGATGCCGGGCGAGCAGCGTCTCCGGATCGAGCCCGTTCCGGCGCGCCGCCTCCATCCGCATGTTGTGGATGAAGATATCGGCATCGGCGACGAGTTCGCGCAGGTGGGCGAGGTCCTCGGCCGATTTCATGTCGATGGTGATGCTGCGCTTGTTGCGGTTGCAGTTGAGGAAGGCCGCGCCCATGCCCGGCGAGCGCGCAGGACCGGGGGCGCGCATGATGTCGCCGCCCGGCGGCTCGACCTTGAGGACATCGGCGCCCATGTCGCCGAGCGTCTGCGTCGCATAGGGGCCGGCGATGACCGTGGTCAGGTCGACGATCTTGATCCCGTCCAGTGGTCCCGGCATGGCGCGTGCGAATCTCCGTTCGGAGCGCAGTGAAGCTGCCAACCGCGAGGGGCGCAACGCCGCTCACCGTTGGACGCCCCCGCCCTGCGCGCGACGGGCGGTACGGGGCCGCCAAATGCGCTTTTTGCGCTGTCGACAAGTTGGATGTTGCGTGCATATCATGCTGACGTCTGGGGCCGGGTGCTTCCCGGCAGGCATGTTCGGAGGCGGTGATGACGATGCTGCATTTCAAGAACTTCGCTTTGCTCGAACCCGGTTTCGGTGAGCTCCGGCAGGGCTACGAGCTCGTCGTCGAAGGCGACAAAATCCGCGAACTCTCCGACAAGCCGCTGAAGCTCGCCAAGGCTGATGTGGTCGATTGCGGCGGCCGCACGCTGATGCCGGGCCTGATCGACAGCCATGTCCATGTCTTCCTGTCCGAGGTCTATATCCGGACGATGGAGAGCATGCCGCTGACGCTGATGACGGCGCGCGCCGTCCGCTTGATGAAGGGCATGCTCGACCGCGGCTTCACCAGCGTGCGCGATACCGGCGGCGCCGACTGGGGCATCAAGGAAGCGGTCGAGAAGGGCGATGTCGCGGGTCCCCGCCTGTTCATCGCCGGCGCCGCCATCGGCCCGACCGGTGGCCATAGCGACCCGCGCCGGCGCACCGATTTCGGCGCGCGCTGCCATTGCTGCAACGCCATGGCCTATACGATGAACGTCTCCGACGGCGTCTCCTCGGTGCGCAAATCGGTGCGCGAGCAGATGCGGCTCGGTGCCGACCATATCAAGATCATGATGTCCGGCGGCGTCGCCAGTCCCTATGACCCGCTGGATTCGATGCAGTTCAGCGTCGACGAGGTGAAGGCCGCCGTCGAGGAGGCGAAGGCCTTCGGCCGCTATGTCTGCGCCCACGCCTATACGCCGGAGGCGATCACGCGGGCGGCTCAATGCGGCGTGCGCGCGATCGAGCACGGCAACCTGATCGACGAGGCCTCGGCCAGGCTGATGGCGGAGAACAACATGTTCCTCACCGCCAATCTCGTCGCCTATTACGCGATGAAGGAGCGGGCGGCCGAGTTCGGCATGACCGGCGACATGCTGGCCAAGAACGATCTCGTCATCGATGGCGGCCTGCGCTCCCTCGAAATCTGCAAGCGCGCCGGCGTGCCGGTCGCCTATGGCTCGGACCTGCTCGGCCAGTTGCAGAGCGAGCAGTCGCGTGAGTTCCTGCTGCGCCGCGAGGTGCTCTCGCCCTTGGAGATCATTCGCTCGGCGACCACGGTCGGTGCCCAGATCCTGCGCATGGAAGGCAAGCTCGGCACGGTTCAGACCGGCGCCTTCGCCGACCTGATCCTCGTCGATGGCGACCCGCTGAAGGATCTCGCGCTGTTCCAGGAGCAGGGCAAGCACTTGGCGGCGATCATGAAGGGCGGCGCCTTCCACAAGAACACGCTGCACTGAGTCCTGCCCAAGCGCCAGCCGGCGCATGACGGAAATGCAGGCTTCACTGTTTGTAAGTGGCGTCGCAAACTGTCTGACAAAAGAGGGGACGGTTTTGGTTTTCGCAGTGGACAGCAAGCGGCAGGCAGCGGGAGCGGCCTGCCATCGGGAAAACGCCGGGTGAGCGCCGGTTCGCAGCGATTCGGGCGCTACGCCCTGAACGGTGCAGCCGCGTTGTCGCTCGGCTTCATCCTGCTCCCGTTGATCTTCGTGACCTGGCTCGCCTTCTTCCGGCAGGAGATCCCGTCCTTTCCGCCGGAAGGCTACTCGCTGAAATGGTTCGCTGGGGCGGCGAACAACAAGTCCTTCATCGACGGCTTCACGCTGAGCCTTCAGGTCGCCATCGCATCGACGCTGATCGGCCTTCTGCTGGGGGTGCCGGCGAGCCTGGCGCTGGTGCGCCACCGCATCCCGCTGGGCGGTGGCATCAGCACGCTCCTGCTCTTGCCGCTGGTGATGCCCGGCATCGTGCTGGGCACTGCGACCTATGTCTTCCAGATCGAGGTCGAGATCGCCACGCAATTGCCGGTGATGGGCTCGCTCGCGGGTCTCGTCGCCGCGCATACGCTCGTCGTGATCCCCTGGGTGGTCCGGCTTGTGACGGCGAGCCTTGCCGGCTTCGACCGTTCGATCGAGGAGGCCGCGCAGAATCTGGGCGCCGGCCCGGTCACCACCTTCTGGCGGGTGACGCTGCCGAGCATCCGGCCCGGCATCGTCGCGGCTTCGCTGTTCAGCTTCGTGACCTCGTTCGGCAATCTCGAGATGAGCCTCTTCCTGGTCGGGCCGGGGCGGACGACGCTGCCGATCGCGATCCTCCAGTATCTCGAATGGAAAATCGATCCGACGGTGGCGGCGGCATCCCTGATCCAGATCGTCCTGATCTGCGTCGCGATGGTCGTGACCGATCGCTATGTCAAACTGAGCCGGGTGGTGTGAACGGATGGCGAGATACTAACGTGGCACGTCTCTCGATCTCGCATCTGAAGAAGACCTACGGCGCGCTGACGGTTGTCGACGATGTCGACATCGCGGTCGCCGAAGGCGAATTCCTCGTGCTGCTCGGCCCCTCCGGCTGCGGCAAGACGACGACCTTGCGCATGGTCGCCGGCTTCATCGCGCCGACCTCCGGGGCGATCACGATCGGCGAGCAGGACGTCACCAACCTGCCGCCCTGGAAGCGCCATTGCGGGCTGGTCTTCCAGAGCTATGCGCTGTTCCCGCATATGACCGTCGCGCAGAACGTCGCCTTCGGGCTGGAGATGCACAAGGTGCCGCAGGCCGAGCGCGGTCCGCGCGTCGCCGAGGCGCTCAGGCTTGTCCGGCTCGGCGGCTTCGACGAGCGCTATCCGCGCCAGCTCTCCGGCGGCCAGCAGCAGCGCGTCGCGCTCGCCCGCGCGCTGGCGATGGAGCCGAAGGTGCTGCTGCTCGACGAGCCGCTGTCCAATCTCGACGCCAAGCTCAGGCTCGAAGTCCGGATCGAGATCCGCGAATTGCAGCAGAAGCTCGGCCTCACCACGATCATGGTGACCCATGACCAGGAGGAGGCGCTGACGATGGCGGACCGCCTCGTCGTCATGGAAAAGGGGCAGGTGCGCCAGATCGGCACCCAGCGCGAGCTCTACGAGAAGCCGGCCGACCGCTTCGTCGCCGGCTTCATCGGGCGCAGCGCCTTCATCGAGGGGCAGGTTACCGGGCAGGGCCGCTTCCGCACGGGCGGCGGGCTCGACATTGCCTGCACCGCGGCTGCCGCGCCCGGACCGGCGACGCTGGCGCTCAGGCCCGAGCGGATCGCCGTCGGGGCTGAGGCGGATGGGTTACCCAACCGCTTTCCGGCGCGGGTCGAGCATGCCTCCTATCTCGGCGCGCTGCTCGACGTGCAGGTCGCGCTCAACGAGCAGGACCGCATGCTCCTGCAGATTCCGAACAAGGTCGGGTTCGCCGAGCCGCATGTTGGCGAGAGCATCACGATAGGCTGGGCCGAAAGCGCCGGGCTCGTCTATCCGCAAGGAGCCTGAAGGCTCATCCGGCGTCCAGAAACGAGGGGAATACCATGGCTTCATTCGACAGGCGGGATCTTCTGAAGGGCGTAGGCGCAGCCGCGCTCGCCACCGCGACCGGCATGCCGGCCTTCGCCCAATCCGGCGGCCGCGTCGTCGTCGGCACCTGGGGTGGCGACTATGCCAGGCTGCTGACCAAGAACATCGAGGACCCGATCCTCAAGCCCAAGGGGCTTGAAGTGGTGCAGGATCAGGCCGGCGACGCGCCGCGCCGCGCCAAGATGGTCGCCGAACGCCGCCTGCCGCGCGGCACGGTCGATATCCAGGGCCTCTCCGCCGCCAACATGTACGAGATGAACGAAGCCGGCGTGCTCGAGCAGATCGACTATTCCAAGCTGCCCAACGCCAAGAACCTGCTGCCGACGATGAAGTACCCCTATGGCATGGGGCACATCTATTCGGGCAACGTCGTGATCTACAATCCCAAGATCATCTCGCCGGCGCCGAAGGGCTTCAAGGACTGGCTCGACCCGAAATGGGGCTCGAAGATCGGCTTCATCGACATCCAGTACCAGTCGATCTTCATCGCGGCCTCGATGGCCGCGACCGGCGGCAAGGACATGAACGACATCGAGAAGGCCAAGGAAGTCCTGCTCGCGGTCAAGAAGGCCGGCGCGCGTGTCTATCCGACCAACGAGGCCTTCGCCCAAGCGATGAAGAACGAGGAAGTCGGCATCAGCGCGATCTGGAAGGCGCGCGTCGTGCAGTGGCAGAATGCCGGCATCCCCTGCGAGGCGGTCTCGCCGATCGAGGGCATCCCGACCTATGTCTCCGGCTTCGTGATTCAGAAGAACGCGCCGAACAAGGACAACGCCTACGCCTATATGGACGCGATGCTGGCCAAGGCGCCGCAGGAGGCCTTCGCCGTCGACATGGGCTATAACGGCACCGTCACCGGCCTCAATGTCGATCCGGCGCTGCACAAGCGTATCGGCTTCACGCCCGAGGAGGAGAAGACCCTCAAGGATCTCGACTACGCCTTCCTCGCCAAGAACGACGCGGCGATGAAGGAATGGTGGGACAAGGTCTTCAAGGGCTGATGCCCCCTTTGTCATTCCGGGGCGCTCCGCAGGAGCGAACCCGGAACCCACGACTGGGCGAGGCCTGTATTTTCGACAACCGCGATCGCTCGCCCGGTCGTGGGTTCCGGGTTCATGCCTTCGGCATGTCCCGGAATGACAGGAGTTGGTTATGAGTGTTTCCGCTCCCGAAGCCGTGGCCGGCGCCCGCACCAGACTCGCCGGCCTGCTCGTCGTGCCGGCGACGCTCTTCGTCGCGCTCATGCTGATCGGGCCGCTGGCGATCCTGTTCCGCTATTCGCTCAACAAGTTCGTGCCCGGCCAGTTCATGGTCGATGCGCTGGTGATCGAGAACTACGTCAAGTTCTTCACCGACGCCTATTATCTCAACGTGCTCGCCCGCACGGTCCGCGTCGCGGTGATCTGCACGCTGGCCTGCCTGATCATGGGCTTCCCGCTCGCCTATGTGCTGGCGCGCACGCAGAGCCGCTTCAAGAACCTGATGGTCATCGCGGTGGTGCTGCCGCTCTTCGTCGGCAACGCGGTGCGCGCCGCCGGCTGGATGACCCTCTTCGGTAGCAAGGGGGCGTTCAACGCCTCGCTGATGGGGCTTGGCCTGATCGATCAGCCGCTGGAGATCATGTATACCGAGAATGCCGTGCTGATCGGCATCATCGCGGTCAATCTGCCCTTCATGGTGCTGACGCTGCAGAGCGTGATCGAGGGCATTCCGCGCAATGTCGAGGAGGCCGCTTTCAGCCTCGGCGCCGGCCCTGCGGCGATGTTCCGCCGCGTGCTCTGGCCGCTGGCTCTGCCGGGCATCCTCGCCGGCACGATCTTGACCTTCATCCTGGCGATGAACGCCTATGCC
This sequence comes from Beijerinckiaceae bacterium, assembly GCA_965283735.1. Taxonomy (GTDB): domain Bacteria; phylum Pseudomonadota; class Alphaproteobacteria; order Rhizobiales; family Beijerinckiaceae; genus Allobosea. The sequence goes on from CBDIPN010000001.1 coordinate 671,353, forward strand.
ACGCCGGTGCTGCTGGGCGGACCGAAATTCCAGATGATGGGGCCGCTGGTCTATGGTCAGTTCGCGCAGCAGAACAACTGGCCCTTCGGCGGCGCGATCTCGTTCATCCTGATGACCGCGACGATCCTGCTGACCATGATCGCCCATCTCACCGTGCAGCGGCGCTATCGATAGGGCGGCGGAAATGAAACCGCCCCCGGCGTTGTGGCCGGAGGCGGTTTCCTCTCTTGCTTACTCGGCAGCCTGCAAGACCGGCTGCTCGATATCGTGCCGGGCGAGCGGGCGGTTCCCCGCCAGCTTCCGCATCAGCACGTAGAAGACCGGCGTCAGGAAGATGCCGAAAGCGGTGACGCCGATCATGCCGGCGAAGACCGCTATGCCCATCGCCTGCCGCATTTCCGCGCCGGCCCCGGTCGAGATCACCAGCGGGACCACGCCCATGACGAAGGCGAGCGAGGTCATCAGGATCGGACGCAGGCGCAGGCGGCTGGCTTCGATTGCGGCCTCGACCGGCGTCCTGCCCTCGAATTCGAGTTCCCTGGCGAATTCGACGATCAGGATGGCGTTCTTGGCTGATAGCCCAACCAAGACGACGAGGCCGATCTGCGTGAAGACGTTGTTATCCCCGCCCGAAAGCCAGACGCCGGTCAGCGCCGCCAGCAGGCCCATCGGGATGATCAGCAGGATCGCGATCGGCAGGGTCATGCTCTCGTACTGGGCCGCCAGCACCAGGAAGACCAGCAGGATCGCCACCGGGAACACGATCACCGCCGAGTTGCCGGCGAGGATCTCCTGATAGGTCAACTCGGTCCATTCGAAGGCGAAGCCCTTGGGCAGCGTCTCCTTCGCGATGCGCTCCACCGCCTCCTGCGCCTGTCCCGAGGAGAAGCCCGGAGCCGCGCCGGCATTGATGTCGGCCGAGAGGAAGCCGTTATAGCGCATGGCGCGTTCGGGGCCGGAATCTGTGCGGACGTTGAGCACGGCGCTGAGCGGGATCATCTCGCCGGACGTCGAGCGCACCTTGAGCTGGCCGATATGCTCGGGCTGGGCGCGGAAGGGCGCATCGGCCTGGACGCGCACGGTGTAGGTGCGGCCGAAGCGGTTGAAGTCGTTGACATAGGTCGAGCCGAGATAGGTCTGCAGCGTGTCGAACACCTCCGTCACGGGCACGCCGAGCTGGCGCGCCTTGGTGCGGTCGATATCGGCATAGAGCTGCGGGACGTTGACCTGGAAGCTCGAGAACATGCCGGCGATCTCCGGCGCCTGCGCGGCCTTGGCCATGAAGGCCTTGGTCGCCTCGTCCAGCGCGGCATAGCCCAGGCCGGCGCGATCCTCGATCTGCAGCTTGAAGCCGCCGATCGTGCCGAGACCCTGCACGGGCGGCGGCGGGAACATCGCGATGAAGGCTTCCTTGATGCCGCCGAACTGCTTGTTGAGCTGCATCGCGATGGCGTTGCCGCTCAAGGACGGGTCCTTGCGCTGGTCGAAGGGCTTCAGGCCGACGAAGACGATGCCGGAATTCGACGAGTTGGTGAAACCGTTGATCGACAGGCCGGGGAAGGAGATGGCGTTCTCGACGCCCGGATGCTTCAGCGCGATCTCGTCCATGCGGCGGATGACATCCTCCGTGCGGTCGAGGGTCGCGGCATCGGGCAACTGCGCGAAGCCGACGAGATATTGCTTGTCCTGGCCGGGCACGAAGCCCGACGGCACCGCCTTGAAAAGCACGCCCGTCGCGCCGAGCAGCACGACATAGACCGCGAGCATCACGGCGCGATGCGAGATCACGCGGCGCACGCCGCCGCCATAGGCCTCGGACGAACGATGGAAGAAGCGGTTGAAGGCGCGGAAGAACCAGCCGAACAGCTTGTCCATGAAGCGGGTCAACGCGTCCTTCGGAGCGTGATGGCCCTTGAGCAGCAGCGCAGCCAGCGCCGGCGACAGCGTCAGCGAGTTGATCGCCGAGATCACCGTCGAGATCGCGATGGTCAGCGCGAACTGGCGGTAGAACTGCCCGGTCAGGCCCGAGATGAAGGCGAGCGGCACGAAGACCGCGACCAGCACCAGCGCGATCGCGATGATCGGGCCGGAGACCTCGCGCATCGCCTTGTAGGTGGCTTCGCGCGGCGAGAGCCCGTTCTCGATATTGCGCTCGACATTCTCGACCACGACGATCGCGTCGTCGACGACGATGCCGATGGCGAGCACCAGCCCGAACAGGCTCAGCGCATTGATCGAGAAGCCCAGGAGATACATCACCGCGAAGGTGCCGACGACCGAGATCGGCACGGCGACGAGCGGGATGATCGAGGCGCGCCAGGTCTGCAGGAAGACGATGACGACGAGCACGACGAGCGCGACGGCTTCGAGCAGCGTCGAGATCACCGCCTTGATCGAGGCGCGCACGAACTGGGTGGTGTCGTAGACGATCGAGTAGTCCACGCCCTCGGGCATGTTCTGCTTGATCTCGCGCATCGTCTCCTGGACGCGGTCGGCGATCGCGATGGCGTTCGAGCCCGGTGCCTGGAAGACCGGCACGGCGACGGCCGACTTGCCGTTCAGCAGCGAGCGTAGCGCATAATCCGCGGCGCCGAGCTCGATGCGGGAGACGTCCTTCAGGCGGACGACCGCGCCGTCGGCTGCGGTCTTGACGATGATCTCGCCGAACTGCTCCTCGTTCTGGAGGCGGCCTTGCGCGTTCACCGAAAGCTGGAGATCGAGGCCCGGCGCATTCGGCGAGGCGCCGATGACGCCGGCCGCAGCCTGGACGTTCTGGGCGCGGATTTCGCGCACGACATCACCGGGCGAAAGCCCGTGCTCGGCAACCTTCTGCGGATCGAGCCAGACGCGCATCGAATAGTCGCCGGAGCCGAAGAGCTGGACCTGTCCGACGCCGTCGATGCGGGCGAGCCGATCCTTAACGTTCAGCACCGCGTAGTTGCGCAGATAGGTCATGTCGTAACGGCCGTTCGGCGAGGTGATGTGTACCACCATCGTCAGGTCGGGCGAGCTCTTGACCGTGGTGACGCCGAGCCGGCGCACCTCCTCGGGCAGGCGCGGCTCAGCCTGGCTGACACGGTTTTGGACGAGCTGCTGGGCCTTGTCCGGGTCGGTGCCCAAGCGGAAGGTGACGTTCAGCGTCATGACGCCGTCCGTCGTCGCCTGGCTCGACATGTAGAGCATGCCCTCGACGCCGTTGATCTGCTCCTCTATCGGCGTCGCCACCGTCTCGGCGATCACGCGGGGGCTCGCGCCCGGATATTGCGCCCGCACGACGACCGTCGGCGGTACGACCTCGGGGTACTCCGAGATCGGCAGAGCCCTGATCGAGAGCAGCCCTGCCAGGAAGATCAGAACGGAGAGGACCGCCGCGAAGATCGGCCGGTCGATGAAGAACTTTGAGAGGTTCATAGGTAGCGCCCCCTTTCGAGCGGCTTATGCTTGCGACTGCGGGCCCGCCTCGCGGCACCCGCAGCCGATCGTTGATGTCAGCGTTGCGCGAGTTCGGTCGCGGGCTTCTTCAGTTCGCTCTTCTGCGCCATCGGCACCGGCTCGGGCGCGACGGTCGCGCCGGGGCGCACGCGCTGGAGCCCGTTGACGATGATGCGCTCGCCGGGCTTCAGGCCGGCATTGACGACGCGCAGCCCGTCATGGGCGGCGCCGAGCGAGACCTCGCGCCAGGCCGCCTTGGCATCGTCGCCGACCACGAAGACGAACTTCTTGTTCTGGTCGGTGCCGACGGCGCGCTCGTTGATGACGAGCTGCTGCTCGGCCTTGGCCTGCCCGAGCTGGACCCGGACGAACTGGCCGGGCATCAGCTTGCCGTCCGGATTGTCGAGCTTGGCGCGCACCCTGACCGTGCCGCTGGCGCCGTCGATGCCGTTATCGACGAAGTGCAGCTTGCCGGTGAACTGCGCGGCTTGCGCCGTCGCGGTGCCGATCCTGACCGGGATCTGCTCCAGCGCCCGCGAGCCGTCCGGCAGCGAGGCCAATGCGTCGAGCACGCTGCGCTCGTCGGCATTGAAGGCGGCGTAGATCGGATCGACCGAGAGCAGCGAGGTCAGGACCTGCCCGCCGGCCGCGATCAGGTTGCCGATGGTAACGTCGAGCCGGCCGATGCGGCCGCTGATCGGGGCGCGGATCTGGGTGTAGTCGAGGTTGAGCTGGGCCGTACGGCGGGCGGCCTCCGCGGCCTGGAGATTGGCCTGCGCCTCCCGCAGATTGTTGACGCGGGTATCGACATCGCGCTGGGAGAGGTTGCGGGTCGCCAGCAATTGCTGGCCGCGCTCGTTCTCACTCTCGGCGAGCGCAACCCTTGCCTTCGCGCCCTGCACTTGAGCCTCCGCCCGCTGGAGATCGGCGAGGTAGGGCGCCTGGTCGATGCTGACGAGCAGATCGCCCTGCTTCACGAGGTTGCCCTCGCGAAAGTGCACGGCCTCGACCACGCCGGCGACGCGCGAGCGCAATTCGACGCGCTCGATCGCCTCCAGCCGGCCGGAAAACTCGGCCCAGGGCACCACTTCGCGCGCCTCGACGGTCGCGACGGAAACGGGGACGGCTGGCGGGGCGGCAGGGGCGGTATCGCCCTGCGCGTGGGTGCCGGAGAGGGCAAAGACGGTGACAGCGGTCAATGCGACGGAGGCGGTGAGGCCGGCCAAAAGGCCGCGACGGTTCGTTCCCGGAATCATGGGTCGGTCCTTCCTTGGAAATGCCTGGGGTATTCGAAAGGGGCGGGCCGCTAGGAGGGCGCGGTCCGTTCATAGAAGGCGGCGATCTCGCCGCAGCTCTTGCAGAGACAAGATCCTTCCTCGGCCGCATCCGCATAGGCCTGTGGCCAGCGCGTCGGCGCGGTGAACTCGACATGGCGGACGGCGATGCCGGCCTGGCCGAGACGATCAGCGTATTGCGCTGCCTCGTCGCGCATCGGGTCGTCCTGCCCGCTGATCAGCAGGGCTGGCGGCAGGCCGGCGAGGCGCGTCGCCTGGAGCGGGGCGGCGTAAGGGTGGGCAGCGCGCTCGGGCGTGCCGAGGTAGTCGGCCCAGCCATCGGCCCAACGGCAGCCGACCGGGCCGGCCTGCGCGCCGCGCAGCGAAGCCGTGCCGAGGCAGGCATCGAGCATCGGCGAGAACAGGATCTGGCCGGCCAGCGCCGGGCCGCCGCGATCGCGCGCCATCATGGCCAGCGCCGCGGCGAGATTACCGCCGGCTTCCTCGCCGGCGATGTAGAGCGGCGCGCCGCGCGTCGCCCAGCGATTGCGCCCCCTGCAAGAGCCTCGAGCGCTGCATAGATGCGCTCAAGCGTCTCGGGGAAGCGTTGGACCGGAGCAAGCGGGTAGGAGAGCGAGAACACGACCGCGCCGGCTTCCGTCAGGGCCGTAGCGACGGCCTGCCCTTCGGCTGGCGAGCCGCTGTTGAAGTGGCCGCCATGCAGGTGCAGCACCAAGCCGGCATTGTCCGGAACCTCGGCGGGAACGTAGAGGCGGCCTGTGAAGGTCTCCCCACGGACGCTCAGGGTTTCCTCCCGCCAGAAGACGGAGAGGACCGGTTGTAGTTTCTGCGCGGCGATCGCGGGCATGGCTCACCCTCGCTGTTGCGGTGCACCACGAGATAGTGAATCGGCTTTTCGGAATAAATACGCTATCTGCTTATTCATTGTTCACGTACGGAAACAATCCGAGGGCATATGGACCAGCTTGCCGCGATGCGGGCCTTCGTGCGGGTCGTCGAGACCGGGACCTTCACGCGTGCCGCCGATCTCCTGGACATGCCGAAGCCGACTGTCACCAAGCTGATCCAGCAATTGGAGGCGCATCTGCGCGCCAAGCTCTTGAACCGGACGACGCGACGCGTGACGGTCACCATGGACGGCGCGGCATATTACGAACGGGCGCTGCGCCTGCTCGACGAGCTCTCCGAACTCGACGCCAGCCTTACGCTCGCGCAGGCGCGGCCGAGCGGGCGGCTGCGCGTCGATTGCAGCTCCTCGCTGGCGGTCTCGGTGATTATCCCGGCGCTGCATGAATTCCAGGCGCGCTATCCCGATATCCAGCTCGATCTCGGCCTGAGCGACCGCCCGGCCGACCTGATCGGCGAGAACCTGGACTGCGCCGTGCGGGCCGGCGAGATCGTCGACCAGAGTCTGATCGCGCGGCGGATCGGCGAGATGCAGCTCATCACCTGCGCGACGCCCGACTACCTCGCCCGCTTCGGCACGCCGGTGCATCCGCGCGATATCGAGAACGGGCACCAGATTGTCGCCTACCGCCCTGCGCTCGGCGGGCGGGTGCTGCCGCTGGTCTACCAGAACCGGGACGAGACGATCGAGGTCAACGGGCGCCATACGATCGCGCTCAATGACGGCATGGGCTATCTCGCCGCCGGGCTCGCGAGCCACGGCATCATGCAGTTGCCGACCTTCATGGCGCGCGTGCCGATCGCGGACGGCCGGCTCGTTCCCCTGCTGCTGGACTGGTGCACGGCGCCGAAGCCGCTGCACATCGTCTATCCGCCGAACCGACATCTCAGCAACAAGGTGCGCGTCTTCGTCGACTGGCTGGCGGAGCTGTTCGCCCGCGACGAGTTCATCCTGTCGCGCGGCGGAAATTGCAAACCGACGATCCTGCCCTCCGTGCCGCTGCCGATCCCGGCAAAGGCCGATCAGCTGGCTTCGAGCAGCAGCGCGTAGATATCCTCGCCGCCCGCTGCATTGCGGATGCGGTCGCGGATCGCGGCCGGGCGCAGGCGCTTGGCGATGCAGGCCAGCGCGTCGATGCGGCCCTTGCCGCCATTCATCGGCGTCAGCACCATGCAGACGATGTCGACCGGTGCGCTGTCGATGGCCTCGTAGGCGACGGGTTTCTCCAGCCGTGCCAGCAAGCCGAAAGGCTCGGCGAGACCCTCGACCGGTGCGTGCGGCATCGCCAGCCCGCCGCCGACGCCGGTGGAGCCGAGTGCCTCGCGGCGGTTGAGGGCGTCGAGGATCGCGGCTTCCGGCAAGGCGAGCTGCTCGGCCGCCTTCTTCGCAAGCGCTCGGAACAGGGCGGGCTTGTTCGCGGCGGCGAGCCTGACGATGGAACGCGGGCGGATGATGTCTGCTGGAATCATGGATCAATCATAAGCCTTGCGGCAGGGCTCACTCGGCTTCGCGCAGGCGGTAGCCGACGCCGGTCTCGGTGGTGATGTATTGCGGCTGGTCGGGGATGCGCTCGATCTTCTGGCGGAGCTGCCGGACATAGACGCGCAGATACTGCACATCGGCCGAGGCACCCCAGACCTGCTTCATCAGGAACTGATGGGTCAGCACCTTGCCGGCATGCTGCACGAGGATGCGCAGGATATCGTATTCCTTGGGCGAGAGCTTCACCTCCTGATCGCCCAGCCTGACGATGCGCTTGACGAGGTCGACAGAGAGCTCGCCGGTCTGGAAGATCGGCTTCTCGCCCTGCTGCTGCAATTTGTGGCGCAGCGCCACGCGCAGGCGGGCGGCCAGTTCCTTCATGCCGAAAGGTTTGGTGACATAGTCGTCGGCGCCGTTCTCCAGCGCCGCGACGATGCCGGCCTCGTCGGTGCGGCTCGACAGGATGACGATGGGCAGGGCCAACGCCTCCGCGCGCCATTTTTGAAGCAACTCCTGTCCGGACATGTCGGGCAGGCCGAGATCGAGGATGACGAGATCGGGCAGGTCCTCGGCGATGCGTTCGATCGCCTCGCGCGCGGTGGCCGCCTCGCGGATGGCATAGCCTTCGGTCGAGAGGCCGACGCGGAGCAGGCGGCGGATCGCCGGCTCGTCGTCCACGACCAGCACCTTGATATCCGTTGCCGTCATGATTGTGATTCCAATGGCTTGGGCTGGCTTTCAGCCAGCATGCGGATGGTGAAGACCGCCCCGTTGCGGTCCGCCCGGTTGGCCGCCGTGATCGTGCCGCCCATCGCCTCGACGAAGCCGCGGCAGATGGCGAGGCCGAGGCCGGTTCCGGCGCGGACCTGATCGCCCTTCCTGACCCTGTAGAAGCTGTCGAAGACGCGTTCCAGATCGGTGGGCGGCAGGCCCGGTCCCTCATCGGTCACCGTCACCAGAATTTCGCGGCCGTCCTGCCGGGCGCGGATGGCGATGGCGCTTCCGGCGGGGGCGTATTTCGCGGCATTGTCGAGCAGGTTGAACAGCACCTGCTCGAACAGGACGGGGTCGAGCCGGAGCATCGGCAGGTCGTCGGGCAGGGCCGTCTCGATGGGGTGGTCGGCGGTGATCTTGCTGGCGCGGCGCAAAGCGCTGCCGACGACGTCGGCGACATCGACCAGTGCAGCATTCGGCTCCATCGCGCCGGATTCGATCCGGGTCATGTCGAGGAGATTGGCGATGAAGCGGTTGAGGCGTTCGGATTCGTCGATCACGGTCGCGAGCAGGGCCGTGCGGTCGTCTTCCGGCAAGGCGTTGCGATAGTCGCGCAAGGTTCCAGCCGCGCCCATGATCGAGGCCAGTGGCGTCTTGAGGTCATGCGAGATCGAGGTCAGCAGGGCCGAGCGCAGGCGGTCGGCCTCGGCCGCGAGCTTGGCGCGGTCGACATCGGCGACGAGCTGGATGCGCTCGATGGCGACGGCGGCCTGATCGGCCAGCGCGTCGAGCAGGCGCTGCTGCTCGGGCGTCAGCAGCGGGCCGTCCTTGTCGTCGTCGAGGCCGATCACGCCGATGGCGGTGCGGCCGGTGCGCAGGGGCAGATAGAGCCGCTTGGCGCCGGGCAAGGTATCGGCGCCGCGCCCGGCCGGGCGGTCGTGCTCCAGGCCCAGCGCGCGGCGGCGATATCGGCATCGACCAGCGTGTCGTCGGGTGGATAGCCGGCGCGGACGGCGATGGTGCCATCCTCGGGCATCAGGATGACGACGCGCAGGCGCAGCATCGAGGCGATCTGGAAGGCGCTGGCCCAGAGCACGTCGTCGAGCGTGCCGGTGCCGGCGAGCTTCTTCGAGAAGAGATAGAGGTCCTCGGTGGTGCGGGCGCGCTGGCGGGCGGCATTGGCCTGACGCTGGACGCGGGCCGTCAGGTTCGAGGCGATCAGCGCGACGAGCAGGAAGAAGCCGAGCGCGACGACATTTTCGGGATCGGCGATCGTCAGCGTGTAGAGCGGTGGGATGAAGAAGAAGTTCAGTGCGAGCGCACTCAGCAGCGAGGCGAAGAGGGCTGGACCCAGCCCGGCGGTCACGGCTGAAGCAAGCACGGCGGTGAGGAAGACCAGCGCGATATTGCGCAGATCCATGATCTGGCTGAGCAGTTCGGCTGCGCCGAGCGCGGCCGCGACATAGGCCGCTGCCGCGAGATAGGGCTTAGGCGCAAAGCCGGGCTTGCCGATGGCCGAGACGCCGGCATCCGCCTCCGGCGGCTGCTCGCGCAAGGCGACGACATGCACGCCGATATCGCCGGTCCGGCTGATCAATTCATGCGAGACGGAAGGCCTCAGCCATTCGCGCCAGCGCGGCTTGGCCGGTTTGCCGACGATGATCTGGGTGACGTTGCCGGCGGCGGCATGGCGCAGGATCTCGCCAGCGACGTCCTGTCCGGGCAGGGTGATCGCCTCGGCGCCAAGCTGTGCCGCAAGCCGGAGCGCATTGGCGATGCGAGTTTTCGCGGCCTCGGGCAAGGCCGCGGCCTGAGGCGTCTCGACATAAAGCGCGCTCCAGGGCGCGCGCAGCCGGTCGGCCTGCCGCTTGGCATGGCGGATGAGGGCAGGCCCCCCGACGCTGTCGTCGATGCAGACCAGGATGCGCTCGCCCGCCGCCCAGGGGCCGGAGATCGCGTGTTCCTGCATATGGCTGAGCAGCTGGTCGTCGACCCGCTGCGCGGTACGGCGCAGCGCCAGCTCGCGCAGGGCCGTCAGGTTGCCCGACGAGAAATAGTTCGCGACGGCGCGCTTGGCGGTCTTGCCGAGATAGACCTTGCCCTCTTCGAGCCGCTTGATCAGGTCGGCTGGTGTCAGGTCGATGATCTCGATATCGTCGGCGCGGTCGACGATCGAATCCGGCACGGTCTCGCGGACGCGGATGCGGGTGATCTGGGCGACGACGTCGTTCAGGCTTTCAACATGCTGGATGTTGAGCGTGGTGTAGACGTCGATGCCGCGCGACAGCAATTCCTCGACATCGAGATAGCGCTTGGGATGGCGGCTGCCGGGCGCATTGGTATGGGCGAGTTCGTCGACGAGGACGAGGGCCGGGCGCCGCGCCAGGATCGCGTCCAGGTCCATCTCGTCGAGCGCGCGGCCCTTGTAGTCGACGAGCCGGCGCGGGACGATCTCGAAACCGTCGACCAAGCTTTTCGTCTCGCTGCGGCCATGGGTCTCGACGACGCCGATCACGACATCGATCCCTTCCGCCCGGCGGGCGCGGCCGGAGGTCAGCATCTCATAGGTCTTGCCGACGCCCGGCGCCGCGCCGAGGAAGATCTTCAGGCGCCCGCGCCCTTCGCGCTGGGCGCTGGCGAGGAGCGCCTCTGGTGAGGGCCTGCCTCTCGTCTCGCGATGGCTGTCGGCGATGGTCATGTGGGTCCGCAAGGGGAAAACGGCGGCGCCTCGCGCGCCGCCGGGGCCTTTGTGTCAGCGCTGGGCGGCGCCGTCGAGAGCAAGGTTCAGCGCGAGCACGTTGACGACGGGCTCGCCGATGAAGCCGAGCTTGCGCCGCTCGACATGGGTATCGACCAGCGCTTTCAGCGTCGCCGGGTCGGCATTGCGGGCCTTGGCGACACGCGCGATCTGGAAATAGGCGGCCTCGGGCGAGATATGCGGGTCGAGCCCGCTGCCAGAGGCGGTCACCAGTTCCATCGGCACCGGCGCATCCGGGTTCTCGGCCTTGAGCTTCTCGGTCTCGGCCTTGATCCGATCGACCAGCTTCTGGTTGGTCGGGCCGAGATTGGAGCCGCTGGAATTGGCCGCGTTATAGGGCGCGTCCACGGTCTTCGTGCTGTCGTTCGGGTCGGTTCCCACCGTCGCCGACGGCCGGCCGTGGAAATAGCGCTCGCTGGTGAAATTCTGGCCGATCAGGCTGGAGCCGATGATCTTGCCGTCCTTCTCGATCAGGCTGCCATTGGCTTGGCGGGGGAAGACGGCCTGGGCGATGCCGGTCATCGCCAGCGGGTAGGCGAGGCCGGTGATGGCCGCGAGCGCGACGATCATCACGAGGGCGGGGCGGATCTGCTTGAGCATGTCTGCGGCTCCTTACACGAGGCCGAGGGCGGTGATGGCCATGTCGATGGCCTTGATGCCGATGAAGGGGATGACGAGGCCGCCGAGCCCGTAGACGGTGAGGTTGCGGCTCAGCAGGGCGCCGGCGCCGACCGCGCGGTACTTCACGCCCTTCAGCGCAAGCGGAATCAGCGCGACGATGATCAGCGCGTTGAAGATGATCGCCGAGAGGATGGCGCTCTGCGGCGTCGCCAGCCCCATGACGTTGAGAGCGCCGAGCTGCGGGTAGAAGGCCAGGAACATCGCCGGGATGATCGCGAAATACTTGGCGACGTCGTTGGCGATCGAAAAGGTCGTCAGCGCGCCGCGCGTCATCAGGAGCTGCTTGCCGATCTCGACGATCTCGATGAGCTTGGTCGGGTCGCTATCGAGATCGACCATGTTGCCGGCTTCGCGGGCCGCGACCGTGCCGGTGTTCATGGCGACGCCAACGTCCGCTTGAGCTAGCGCCGGAGCGTCGTTGGTGCCGTCGCCGCACATGGCGACGAGCTTGCCCTTGGCCTGTTCCTCGCGGATCAGGGCGAGCTTGTTCTCGGGCGTGGCCTGGGCGAGGAAATCGTCGACCCCGGCCTCGGCCGCGATCGCTGCGGCGGTCATCGGGTTGTCGCCGGTGATCATCACCGTGCGGATGCCCATGCGGCGGAGTTCCGTGAAGCGCTCGCGGATGCCGCCCTTCACGATGTCCTTGAGATGGATGATGCCGAGCAGGCGGCCGTCGCGGGCGACCGCAAGCGGCGTGCCGCCGGCCTTCGACACCTCGGCAGCGATGGCCTGGATCTCTCTGATGGTCTCGGGCGTGGAGCGGGCATCGGCGCCCTCGATATATTTCAGCACGGCATCGACGGCGCCCTTGCGGATCTGCGAGCCCTCGAGATCGACGCCGCTCATCCGGCTCTGCGCGGTGAAGGGCACGAAGGTGGCGTGCAGGGCTCCCATGTCGCGGGCGCGGATGGCGTATTTCTCCTTGGCGAGCACGACGATCGAGCGGCCTTCCGGCGTCTCGTCGGCGAGCGAGGCGATCTGGGCGGCATCCGCCAGTTCCTGCTCGCTGATGCCGCGCACGGGGCGGAACTCCGTCGCCTGGCGGTTGCCAAGCGTGATCGTGCCGGTCTTGTCGAGGAGGAGCGTGTCGACGTCGCCAGCGGCCTCGACGGCGCGGCCGGACATGGCGAGCACGTTGAAGCGCACGAGACGGTCCATGCCGGCGATGCCGATGGCCGAGAGCAGCGCGCCGATCGTGGTCGGGATCAGCGTGACGAAGAGCGCGACCAGCACGACGACCGGGATATAGCCGCCGGCATAGGTGGCGAAGCTCGGGATCGTCACCGTCGCCAGCACGAAGATCAGCGTCATGCCGGCGAGCAGGATGTTGAGCGCGATCTCGTTCGGCGTCTTCTGGCGCTCGGCGCCCTCGACCAGCGCGATCATGCGGTCGATGAAGGTCGAGCCGGCCGCGGCGGTGATGCGGACGCGGATCCAGTCCGAGAGCACCTGCGTGCCGCCGGTGACGGCCGAGCGGTCGCCGCCGGATTCGCGGATCACGGGGGCGGATTCGCCGGTGATCGCGGCCTCGTTCACGGAGGCGACGCCTTCGATGACCTCGCCGTCCGAGGGGATGATGTCGCCGGCCTCGACCAGCACGACATCGCCGACCTTGAGCGAGGTGCCGGGGACGAGGCGGAACTGGCTGCGGTCATCGCCCGCCAGAAGCTTGGCTTCGGTCTCGGAGCGCGTCTTGCGCAGCGAGTCGGCCTGGGCCTTGCCGCGACCCTCGGCCACCGCTTCCGCGAAATTGGCGAAGAGCACGGTGAACCAGAGCCAGAGCACGATCTGGAAGGAGAAGCCGAGATTGGCGCCCTCGGTGGCGAGGTCCTTCAGGAAGAGGACGGTGGTCAGCGCGGAGACCACGGCGACGACGAACATCACCGGGTTGCGGGCGAGGCTGCGCGGGTCGAGCTTGCGGAAGGCGTCGGCAAGCGCCGGCAGCAGGATCCGAGCGTCGATCAGGCTCGCGGATTTGGATGGGCTCATAAGAGGCTCCAGCGGAAGGGTGTAAGGTCCGGCTCAGGCAGCGGCGACGAGGCCAGCGAGCGCCCGGACGAGCAGCAGGACGAGGAACAAAGCGACCGTCAGGCCGAGGATGAGGGTGGCAGGGCGCGGGGGCGCCCTGTCCGTTTCCCGCGAGACGGCGTCACGATGGACGGCGTCGCGGCGCATTTGGCGCAGGCAGCTTGCCATGGCGGCCTCCTCAGAAGCTCTGACCCGCGAGCATCGCGAGATGCTCGACGATCGGGCCGACGGCCAGCGCCGGGAAGAAGGTCAGGCCGCCGACGATCAGGATCACGCCAACGAGCAGGCCGACGAAGAGCGGGCCGTCGGTCGGGAAGGTGCCGGCCGAGGCAGGCACGGATTTCTTCGCGGCGAGCGATCCGGCGATGGCGAGCGCCGGGATGATGACCAGGAAGCGGCCGACCAGCATCGTGATGCCGAGCGTCACGTTGTACCAGAGCGTGTTCGCCGAGAGGCTGGCGAAGGCCGAGCCATTGTTGGCCGCCGCCGAGGTATAGGCGTAGAGGATCTCGGAGAAGCCGTGCGGGCCGCTGTTGCCGGCAGAGGCGACGGCGCCGGGCAGCACCACGGCTATCGCCGTGAAGACCAGCATGCCGGCCGGCAGGCAGAGGATGGCCAGCATCGCCATCTTGACCTCGCGCGCCTCGACCTTCTTGCCGAGATATTCCGGCGTGCGGCCGACCATCAGCCCGGCGACGAAGATCGCCAGCACGACGAAGAGGACGATGCCGTAGAAGCCGGCACCGACGCCGCCGACGATGACTTCGCCGAGTTCCATGTTGATCAGCGGGATCATGCCGCCGAGAGCGGTGAAGCTGCCATGCATGGCGTTGACCGCGCCGCAGGAGGCGGCGGTGGTCACGACCGCGAAGAGGGCCGAGAGCGGGATGCCGAAGCGCATCTCCTTGCCTTCGAGGTTGCCGCCTTGGAGACCGAGGCTCTGGACCAGCGGATTGCCGGCAGCCTCGGCCCAGTAGCAGACGGCGATGCCCGTGATGAACAGGGTACCCATGGCCGTGAGGATCGCCCAACCCTGGCGCTGATTGCCGACCATCCGGCCGAAGACATTGGTCAGCGCGGCGCCGATCGCGAAGATCGAGACCATCTGGAGGAGATTGGTGATGGCGTCGGGGTTCTCGAACGGATGGGCCGAGTTGGCGTTGAAGAAGCCGCCGCCATTGGTGCCGAGCATCTTGATCGCGAGCTGGGAGGCGACCGGGCCGCGCGCGATGGTCTGCTGGGCGCCTTCGAGCGTCGTCGCCGTCACGGAGGGATCGAGCGTCTGCGGGACGCCGAGCGCGACATAGGCCAGCGTCAGCAGGATGCAGAGCGGCAGCAGCAGATAGAGCGTCGCGCGGGTCAGATCGACCCAGAAGCTGCCGACCGATTGGGCGGAGGCGCGGGCGAAGCCGCGGATCAGGGCGATGGCGACGGCGATGCCGGTCGCGCCGGAGACGAAGTTCTGCACGGTCAGGCCGAGCGTCTGCGTCAGGTAGGACATGGTGCTCTCGCCGCCATAGCCCTGCCAGTTTGTATTGGTGACGAAGCTGACCGCCGTGTTGAAGGCGAGGTCGGCAGGCACTGCCGACATGCCGTCCGGGTTCAGCGGCAGCAGGCCCTGAAAGCGCTGCAGCCCGTAGAGCAGCAGCAGCCCGGCGAGGTTGAACAGCAGCAGGGCGACCGCATAGGCGCTCCAGTGCTGTTCCTCGCGCTCATGCGTGCCGGCGAGCGCATAGAGCCCGCGCTCGACCGGCGCGAGCACGGGGGAAAGGAAGGTGCGCTCGCCCTTGAAGACGCGCGTGATGTAGCCGCCGAGCGGCTTCACCAAGGCGAGCACGATCGCGCAGAAGAGCAGGATCTGGATCCAGCCAAAGAGTGTCATGGGGGTGCTTTCTCAGCTCGGCCCGCGCTCAGAAGCGCTCGGGGCGCAGCAGCGCATAGGTGAGATAGACGAGCAGGACCGCAGTCACCGCGCCGCCGAGGAGATAGTCGACGAACATGGGTGGCTCCTTCAGAGCGCGTTGCAGGCCGAGACATAGGCGAGGGCTGCCGCGAAGAAGCCGAGTGCGAGCGCGAGCATGGCGATATCCATTGCCGTGGTCCTTTCGACCGGGCGTTACCGATGGGCCGACGCGCGCGGACCCGCCTTCCTGTTGAAGGCGAGGACACGAGCGGATCGACCATGGGCGGGATTATCGTGCTGGCGGCATAGCCGTTCGAGACGGCCGGCAGCGCCGCAGAATAGGAATTTTATAGGAATTCGGCCGGGCCCTGCGGGGCGCGCGGCCTTCAGCCGTGAGGGGTGTCGGACCGGAAGATGCCAGGCTTTCGAGGCACTGCGGTGGGGCGTTCGATCGAGAGAGTTACTTCCGGCGCGCCGTCGCCCATATGCAAGTTGGCGAGGCTATCGTTCAGCACTCTGTCAGCCGCGGTGCGGCGGTAGTTGAAACGCAGATAGTCGTGCCATGTCGGCGTGCGGAAACTCTCGGTCCACACAGCGATGTCGTGGAGGTTCCGGGTCAGGATCCAGCGACGCGCGCCGTTGCGCCCCTGCGCGCGCCGGCGCTGCAGCATCAGGGCGAGAAAGGCCTCGACCTGATCGGGGGCGATCCGGTACTCGATCTTGACGGCGATCGGCCCGCTGCGCGGCTTCAGATCGAGGCCCAGTGCCGGCGTTTCGAAGTTGTCGGGCGTCGAGACATCGGAATCCTTGCGCTGGTGGATGGGCAGGAGAAAGCCGAGAAGGGCGACGCCAAGGGACGCCGCGGTCGACGCCTGCAGGGCGAAGCTCAGGGAATAGCTCTCGGTGACCATGCCCCAGAGCCAGCTTCCGGCAGCCAGCCCGAGCGAGGTGAGGGCGTAATAGAGCGAGATCGTCCGGCCGACGACCCAGCGCGGGCTTGCCCATTGCACGCTGATGCTGAGGCCCGACCAGCCCAGGACCCATCCGGCGCCGCCGAGCATCAACGCGAGGGCCGCGACGGCCGGCATCTGCGTCAGCGAAAGACAGAGCGTGCAGGTTGCGCAAGCCGTGCAGGCCAGCTTCAGCATCTGCTCGTCCGACAGCTTGCGCCGCAGCGTCGTCGAGGCGAGGCCTGCCAGCAGCGCTCCCGCGCCGAAGCCTGCCATCAAGGTGCCATAGGCGATCGCGCCCTGCTTAAGCTGGTCGCGCACCACAAGCGGTAACAGGGCGAGGATCGCGATACCCGCGAAGCCGAACAGGAAACCGCGCCCGAGCGCCGTCTTGATCTCCGAGGACAGGGAGGTGAAGCGGATGCCGTCGGAGATCGCCGTCAGCATCGCCTCGGGCGGCAGTCTCGATACCGGCACTTTCCATCGGGAGCGCCAGACGACGGCCAATGGAGCGAGATGGCCGAGCGTATACAGGCAGAAGGCCGTCAGCGGGCCGAAGGTCGCCAGGATGATGCCGCCGAGGGCCGGGCCGACGCTGCGCACCGTGTTGAAGCCGACGGATGTCAGCGTTACGGCCGCTGCGAGGTCCTTGCGATCGACGATGTCGCCCACCGAGGCCTGCCAGGCCGGGTCGTTGAAGGCAATGCCGCAGCCGGCCAGGAAGCTGAAGAACAGGATGACCCAGGGATTGATCATGCCGAGCGCGACGAGGATCGTCAGCGCTACGGCGGTCAGGGTCATCAGCGACCGGGCTGCCAGCATCACCTTGCGGCGATTGAAATTGTCGACGATGGCGCCGGCGAAGATCGACAGGATGAAGGCTGGCAGGTTGGTCGCGGCCTGAACCAGCGCCACCATGACACTGGACGGCGTGATGGTGGCCATGAGCCAGCTCATGGCGATGGTCTGGATCAGCCATCCCAGTCCCGAGATCAGGCCGGCGAGCCAGATCGCCCGAAAGGTGACGTTGCGGAGAGGCGCAAATGGCCCGGTGCTCGCCGCGGGCTTCCGCACATCCATGACTCCGCTCATTTCCGACGTCTGCTCCTCGGCCGCCGGCATGGGTTCCGAGCGTGATTCTGGAATCTTATGTCACGATTTTCGCCTGGAAGGCCTGATTTTCCGGCATGGATGACCTGCAGGGAGATGAATCTTCGCCGCCGGCGGCTGAGCCGCACAGTCCAACAACGCTGAAAATATCGTGAGGACGGCGAATGGTGCCCCTGGCCGGGATCGAACCAGCACTCCTTGCGGAACTCGATTTTGAGTCGAGCGCGTCTACCAATTCCGCCACAGGGGCCCTTTGCAGGCGGGCGGACTATAGCGATCGGCCAATGCCGGTCAATCGCTGGTGCGGCTGTTCCGGCAGGTTTTCGCGGTTGATCTGGAAGGCGTACCGTCGCCCGAAACGAATGGCGGGCGAGATGGCTCGAAAACGTGCCTTTCCGAGGCACGCAAGCGGTTGTGTCCTCTGCCTACCCATGCTCTAGAGCGCGCCATGCTTAAGCGCCTCTACGAATGGACGATGTCACTCGCCGCCCGGCCGCGGGCGACGATCTGGCTGGCGGTCGTCGCCTTCGTCGAAAGCTCGTTCTTCCTGATCCCGGCTGACGTCCTCTTCGTGCCGATGGCGCTCGCCCGGCCTCAACGAGCATACCGGCTGGCCTTCGTGGCGACGCTGCTTTCGGTGCTCGGCGGCATTGCCGGTTATGCGCTCGGCTATTACGCCTTCGAGGCGTTGGCTAAGCCGGTTCTGGCCTTCTACGGCAAGCTCGGCGCCTTCGAGGCGCTCAAGGCCTGCGCCGGACCGGATACGACGCTGATCCTGCTGACGACCTCCGGCCTTGCCCACCTGCCGCCGATCAAGGTGGTGACGATCCTGGCCGGTGCCGTCCATATCGGGCTCGCCTTCTTCGTCATCTCCTGCGTGCTGGCGCGCGGGGCGCGCTTCTTCGCGCTCGCCTTCCTGCTCCGGCGCTATGGCGACACGATCCGCCATTTCATCGAACGTCGCTTGAAAGTGATCGCCGTGGTCGGTGCAGCCCTGCTGATCCTGCTTTATTTCGGCCTCAAGCTCGTCGCAGGGTCGGGCCAGCTTTTCTCCTGCTGAGCCCGTCATGACCGCCTCCCTTGCCGCTCCCCCCGCTTCGCGTCGCCTGCCGAATTCGCGGCAACTGATCGCTCTCATCGGTGTGGTCAGCCTGGCGTTGATCGCCGGGGCGTGGTTCTTCGAACTCGTCCTGCATCTGCGCCCCTGCAAGCTCTGCCTCGAGCAGCGTGCGCCGCATTATGCCGCGATCGGGCTCGCACTCGTCGGATTGGTGCTGGCGCGCTCAGCCCGGCTGCAATGGTTCGTCCTGCTGGGGCTCGCCGGCCTGATGGCCTGGAGCACAGGCCTCGGCGTCTATCATGCCGGCGTCGAATGGGGCTGGTTCATCGGGCCGAATGATTGCGGCGGGGCGGCTCCGGCCGCCACCGGCATGCAGGATTTCATGAAGCAGCTGCAGACGACGCGCATCGTCGCCTGCTCGGAAGCGGCCTGGCGCTTTCTGGGACTGTCGCTCGCCGGCTGGAATGCGCTGGCCTCGGCCGGGCTCTTCCTGCTCGCCGTGTTCGGGCTGCTGCGCGGGCGATCGCCGGCGTAAGCCTTACGGCTCCAGCTCCGAATCCCAGTAGAGATAGTCCAGCCAGCTCTCGTGCAGATAGTTGGGCGGGAAGAGCTTGCCGTTGCGGTGGAGGTCGTTGACCGTCGGCGCATAGGGCTTCTGGGCCGGGAACATCTCGACTGTGGCCGGCATCTTGTCGCCCTTGCGCAGGTTGCAGGGCGAGCAGGCTGCGACGACGTTCTCCCAGGTCGTCTGGCCGCCCTTGGAGCGCGGGATAACGTGGTCGAAGGTCAACTCGTCGCGCGTATTGCAGTATTGGCAGGCGAAGCGGTCGCGTAGGAAGACGTTGAACCGGGTGAAGGCCGGTGTCCGCGAGGGCTTGATATAGCTCTTGAGCGAGACCACCGAGGGCAGCCGCATGTCGAAGCTCGGGCTGCGGACGACAGTGTCGTATTCGGAGACGATGTTGACGCGGTCCATGAAGACCGCCTTGATCGCGTCCTGCCAACTCCACAGCGACAGGGGATAGTAGCTGAGCGGCCGGAAATCGGCGTTCAGCACCAAAGCCGGACAGCCGTCCGGCGATGCCATCGGATGCATCACATGCGCCGTCAAACCCGTCGCACCTCCGCTTCATCGAGCGGGACGAATCCCGCTCAAGGATCAATGTAAGCGCGAGACGACAGGAATGTGAAGGAACTTATTGCGACTGCGGCAAGCATCTGCGCACGGGCGAGGATCAGCCTCGCCCGCGGCAGTGAAACGGTGGATTGTGATGAAATCCGGCCGGGTTTTCGCAGCTTGCGAGCGACCGGCCCGCTTCGTCAGCGGGTCGGGACAGGCTTCTCGCCGCGATAGTCGTAGAAACCGCGCTTGGTCTTGCGGCCGAGCCAGCCGGCCTCGACATATTTCACCAGCAGCGGGCAGGGGCGGTATTTCGAATCGGCAAGCCCGTCATGGAGCACCTGCATCACCGAGAGGCAGGTATCGAGGCCGATGAAGTCGGCAAGCTGGAGCGGACCCATCGGATGGTTGGCGCCGAGCCGCATGGCGGTGTCGATCGCCTCGACCGAGCCGACGCCCTCATAGAGCGTGTAGACGGCTTCGTTGATCATCGGCAGCAGGATGCGGTTGACGATGAAGGCCGGGAAATCCTCGGAAACCGAGACGGTCTTGTGCAGGCTGCCGACGAGGTTCTTGGCGCGTTCGAAGGTGCCGTCATCGGTGGCGATGCCGCGGATCAGCTCGACGAGCTGCATCAGCGGCACGGGATTCATGAAATGGATGCCGATGAAATGCTCGGGGCGATCGGTCGCCGCGGCAAGGCGCGTGATCGAGATCGAGGAGGTGTTCGAGGCGAGGATCGCGTCCGGGCGCAGATGCGGGCAGACAGCGGTGAAGATCTTGCGCTTGACCTCTTCGTTCTCGGTCGCGGCCTCGATGACGAGGTCGCAACCGCCGAGATCGGCGAGGCCGATGGCGGGCTGAATACGGGCGATTGCCGCGCGGCGCTCGTCCTCGGCAAGGGCGCCTTTCGAGACCTGACGGGCCATGTTGCCGTCGATCGTGGCGAGCGCGGCCTTGATCCGCTCCTCGGCGATGTCGTGCAGCCGGATGTCGAAGCCGGCGGCGGCCGCGACATGGGCGATGCCGTTGCCCATCTGGCCTGCCCCGATGATGCCGATCGTCTTGATCGCGTGGTCCGACATGGTTTGATCCCGGATGAACTTTTCAGGCTCCCGCAGGAGCGGAACGGGCCGCCCTGAGGCGGCCCGGAAGCGATGTGCCGGCTTACTTGCCGGCTTTGGCGAGCTCGGCGTCGAGCTCCGGCAGGACGGTGAAGAGGTCGCCGACGAGGCCGTAATCGGCGATCTGGAAGATCGGGGCTTCCTCGTCCTTGTTGATGGCGACGATGACCTTCGAGTCCTTCATGCCGGCGAGATGCTGGATCGCGCCGGAGATGCCGACGGCGATATAGAGCTCGGGGGCGACGACCTTGCCGGTCTGGCCGACTTGCCAGTCGTTCGGGGCATAGCCGGCATCGACCGCGGCGCGCGAGGCGCCCATCGCGGCGCCGAGCTTGTCGGCGACGGGCTCGATCACCTTGCCGAAATTCTCGGCCGAGGCCAGCGCGCGGCCGCCCGAGATGA
Organism: Beijerinckiaceae bacterium; assembly: GCA_965283735.1. GTDB lineage: Bacteria > Pseudomonadota > Alphaproteobacteria > Rhizobiales > Beijerinckiaceae > Allobosea. The sequence continues at coordinate 692,319 of CBDIPN010000001.1, forward strand.
TGATCTTGGCCGAGGCCAGCTCCGGACGGTCGGACTTGGCGACCTCTTCGCCCTTGAAGGACGAGGTGCCGGGATTCTCGGCCGCCGAGACGCTCTCGACCGTGGCCGAGCCGCCTTCGCCCGCCGCCGCGAAGGAAGCGGTGCGGATGGTGAGCAGCTTCTTGGCGTCGGTCGATTGCACGGTCTGGATGGCGTTGCCGGCATAGACCGGACGCTCGAAGGTGTCGGGGGAGACGATGCCGCTCACATCCGAGACCTGCATCACGTCGAGCAGGGCTGCGACCCGCGGCAGCACGTTCTTGCCGGTGGTGGTCGAGGGCGCGACGATGGCGTCGTAGTTGCTCGCGAGCTTGACGATCAGCGCGGCGAGCGGCTCGGCCAGGGCATGGCTGTAAGCGGCGTCATCGGCGAGCAGCACCTTCTCGACGCCGGCGAGCTTGGCGGCGGCATCGGCCGCGCCCTTGGCGCCTTGGCCGGCGACGAGGATATGGACGGGCGCGCCGAGCTTGGCGGCAGCCGTCAGTGCCTTGGCGGTGGCGTCCTTGACGGAGGCGTTGTCGTGTTCGGCGATCAGCAGCGTGGTCATCAGATCACCCCGGCAGTCTTGAGCTTGGAGACGAGTTCGGCGGCATTGGCCACCTTGACGCCGGCGGAGCGGCCGGCAGGCTCGACCGTCTTCAGAACCTTGAGGCGCGGCGCGACATCGACGCCGAGCGTCTCGGCCGAGGTCTCGTCGAGCGGCTTCTTCTTCGCCTTCATGATGTTGGGCAGCGAGGCATAGCGCGGCTCGTTGAGGCGCAGGTCGGTGGTGACGATCGCCGGGAGCTTCAGCGACACGGTCTGCAGGCCGCCATCGACCTCGCGGGTGACGTCGACGCTGTCGGCTGACAGTTCGACCTTCGAGGCGAACGTGCCCTGGCCCCAGCCAAGGAGCGCCGCGAGCATCTGGCCGGTCTGGTTGCAGTCGTCGTCGATCGCCTGCTTGCCGAGAATGACGAGGCTCGGGGCCTCCTGCTCGACGACCTTCTTGAGGAGCTTGGCGACGGCGAGCGGCTCGACGATGCCGTCGACCTTCACGAGGATGCCGCGATCGGCGCCCATGGCGAGGCCGGTGCGGATCGTCTCGGCGGCTTGCGCCGGGCCGATCGAGACCACGACCACCTCGGTCGCCTTGCCGGCTTCCTTGAGGCGCAGCGCCTCTTCGACCGCGATCTCGTCGAAGGGATTCATCGACATCTTGACGTTGGCGAGTTCGACGCCGGAGCCGTCCGCCTTCACGCGGATCTTCACGTTGTAATCAACCACCCGCTTGACGGGCACCAAGATCTTCATCGCCAGATCACCGTTCAGAAGAGATGAGCCTCGCGCCGCACCATACCTGACGGCAGGACAGCGGCATCGCGGCCCTCGGCTGGAATGCGCTGGGACCGTAACGACGCCCGTTTGCGCTTGTCAACGTCCGTCCTGGCCGACTCGGAGGCAAAACAGCGCGGCTTCAGCCATGGGTGGCCTTGCGCCCGAACAGGGCGATGCTGCGGTGCACGAAGAGCGGGGTCAGGGCGGCGCCCGTCGCCAGTCCGCCGAGATGCGCCCACCAGCCGACATTGCCGTCGGCGCCGAAGATGGCGGAGGCGGCCTGCAGCAAGATCCAGCCGCCGAGCGCATAGAGCGCCGGGATATGGATCGGAATCCAGTTGAAGGCGAGGCCCCAGATCCGGACCTGCGGATAGATCATCAGATAGGAGGCGATGACACCGGAGATGGCGCCGGAGGCGCCGATCAGCGGCTGCTGTAATCCGGGTATAGGCCGGCATGGAAGAGTGAGCCGCCGAGCCCGCAGAGGAAGAAGAAAACGAGGAAGCGGGCATGGCCCATCGCATCCTCGACATTGTCGCCGAAGACCCAGAGGAACAGCATGTTCCCGACGAGATGCGCGAGATTGGCGTGCAACAGGATGTTGCTGAACAGGGTCGCCCAGGCCGGGAGATGGGCGAGCCCGTCCGGCAGTTGCGCTGTGCCGAACAGCACCGAGGGAATCATGCCGAAGCCAGCCATGAGCGCGAGCTCCGCCTCCTTGCCGGGCCAGAGCAGCAGCATGAGTTGAAGGGCGAGGCAGGCGCCGATCAACCCATAGGTAATGTAGGGCGTTCGCATGAAGCGCAGTGGCACGCCGTCATGCAGGGGAACGAACATGGCCGATCTCAGCGATTCCCGCCGGGCACCCAGAGCACATCGCCGGCTGCCTTGGCATTGAGGTAGCGGGAGGCGACGAACAGGAAGTCCGAGAGGCGGTTGATGTATTTTAGCGCGGCAGGAGCGACTGTCTCGCCTTCGGTCGCGGCGAGCTCGGCCATCAGGCGCTCGGCCCGGCGGCTGACGGTGCGGGCCAAGTGCAGATGGGTCGCAGCCGGCGTGCCGCCCGGCAGGACGAAGGAGCGCAGGGGGCTGAGATCGGCATTCAGCTGGTCGATCTCGCTCTCGATCCGGTCGACCTGAGCCTGGACGATGCGCAGCGGCTCGAAGGCGAGGGGCTTATCGGTCTCGGGCGTCGAGAGGTCGGCGCCGAGATCGAAGAGATCGTTGCTGATGCGGCCGAGCATGGCATCGACCAGGGCGTCTTCCGTCGCCGCATGCAAGCGGGCGAGGCCCACGCAGGCATTGGTCTCGTCGACCGTGCCGTAGGCGTCGACACGCAGGTCGAACTTGGGCCGGCGCGGGCCGCTCGTCAGGCCGGTCGTGCCGTTGTCGCCGGTGCGCGTGTAGATGCGATTGAGCTTGACCATGCCACGCTTATAGCGCGGTCCCGGCTGGACGGAAGCGCGTTTCCGCCGTGGCGGTACGTCAGAAAGTGTAGCCGAGCCTGGCGCCGATATTGGCCGGGCCGCGGCTGCTCGTGCCCGGCTTGTCGGAACAGCCAACCGTGCTGAAATGCTCGAGCGTGGTGACCAGGCTCCAGCGATCCGAGAGCCGGAAGCCGAGGGCGGCGGCCTCGCGCGTGCCGGTATTGCAGCCGAGCGCGAGGCGATTCTCCGGGATGACCAGGCCGGTCTTGCCGTCGTTCAGGGCGGCGCCGAGGCTGGCTTCGACGAAGATGTCGCGGGTCACGTCGAAGGACCAGGTCGCCCCCGCATAGGCATAGCGCGTGCCGTTGAGATTGAGGCTCGCGCCGATGTTGAAGCGCGGGATGAAGGCTGCGGCGAGGCGGTCGCTCAGGGGAACGAGGCGCGGCGACAGGAGGTCGGCGCTCAGATTCGGCAGGCCGCTCTCGCGGCCGCCGGGATTGGCCAGGCCGGCACCGACCCTTGCCTCCCAGGCGGGTGCGGGTGGTTCGGTGGCGGGAGCGTAGCTGGAGACGCTGCCGGAGAGGGATCGGGTCTGCGCGGAAGCGGCAGAAACGGCCAGGCAAACGGCAAGAGGCAGCAACGCGACGCGGACCATGGACCTTCGGCAATGAACGTGTGAGCAGACGTTAGTGAAGCGCACATACTCGTGTTCGGAATGTGGCAAGGCCCGGAAACCCAAGCTCTCATCCACAGTGCACTAAGAATACAAGTTCAATTATTTCAAGGTCTTGTGTGCAGTGTCGCAGGCGTTCAACCGTTGCGCCACCACAGGACGATAACGATCAGCACGATGGCGACGAATTGCAGGATGACCCGCAGCCGCATCAATCGCTGCGAGGCGTTGGCGCTGCCGCCGCGCAGCATGTTGATGAGGCCGAGCAGGAGCACGATGGCGACGGCGCCGACCGCGACGGATACGAGGGTGTTCGAAAGCGTCATGGCGACAGGCTTAGGATGGTGGGAAGGACTTGGCCAGCGCCCTGATGGGGCTCGTGCCGGTTGGGCCGTGGGTCAGCTCGTCGCAGCCATCTGCGCCAGGGCGCGGCCGCGGACAGGCATGGAGAGGTCGCCGGCGAGCGCCCGGCTGATGGCGGGCAGGCCGTCGAGCAGGTCGGGCACGAAGGCTTGCGACGGCGGTTGGCGGCGCGGCAGCGCATGGAGCGCAGCGGCCATCACGCGCGGATCGCGCTCGCCCTCGCCGGTCTGCGAGGGATCGTAGAGGACATCGACCAGCTTGAGTTCGTCGGCCCGGCCGGCGCGGATCGCCTGCTCGAGGCGCGGCCGGACGCGCGGCACGATCAGCGCCGGCTTGTCGAAGGACAGGATCTCGCAGAATGTGTTGTAGCCGCCCATGGCGACGACGCAGTGGGCGCGGTTCATCAGCAATTCGAGGCGCGGCTCGAAGCCGAGGCCTTCGAGCTTGGGATGGCGGGCAATGCGCTCGGCGAATTCCTTGCGCTTCTCGCGCGACATGAAGGGACCGAAGACGATGAGCGCGGGCAATGCGATCGTCGGATCGCTCTCGTAGGCCGAGATCACCCAGTCGATGACGCCGGCACCGTCGCCGCCGCCGCCCGGCGTGACCAGGATGAAGGGCTGCTTGGTGATGCGGGGGTAGCGGTTCGGCGGCATCGGACTCGGTACCGCGCGCTTGAGATAGCCCATGTAGCGGAGCTTGTCGGCGAAGCGGTGCTGGTTCGGCAGGCCGGTCAGGGGTTCATAGACGTTGTCGAGCCCGTAGACGAAGATGTCGTCATAGACCGTGTCGAGCGCTTCCAGCGCGCCGTTGCGGCTCCATTCCTCGAGCACCGCGGCGGGTTCGTCGAGCACGTCGCGCAGGCCGAGCACGATGCGGGCACCGCGCCGGCGCAGGATGTCGAGCGAGGGCTTCAATTCGCCGCGCAGGCCGACCGGCTCCTTGTCGACGATGACCACGTCGGGATCGAAGGAGAGCACGGTCTGCTTGATGATGTCGGCCCGCAGACGGATGGTGTCGTCGAGGCCGAGATTGAGGTGATGCGGCTCGTAGCCGCCGTCGCTCTGCTTCTCGACGCCGGGAATGCGGACATAGTCGACGCCGTCGCCGAACTGGAAGCTCGAGATCACCGACGAGCCCGAGACGATGATCACCGAGATATGCGGGAAGCTCGCGATCAGCGCATTGGCGATGGCGCGGCAGCGGCGGATATGGCCGAGGCCGAAGGTGTCGTGGCTGTAGATCAGGACACGCGGAGCGTGGGGGCTACGCGGCGCGCGCTCGGCGCCGGCGAGATCGACGACGTTTGAAGGCATCGGAACGTCGCCCCCCGGGAAAGGCCAGACGACCTCTTGGCGAGGACGAACGCAGTTGAAACTCTGGAGCGGTTATAACTGGTCGCCGGGAACGATCCAAGCCCGTCGGCCTGTCGTCAGGCGAGAAAAACCGTGTCGGATCGCAGTTATCACCGCGGGCCGGGATCGCATTGCCGGTCGCTGCCCGGCAGCCGGACGAAGCTTGCCGGATCGACCAGGCGGATGGCCGGATGAGCGGCCGCCTGCAGGAGATCGGACAGGAAGGACCACGCTGTTTCGTCGTGGTCGCGATGGTGCAGCAGCAGGCCGATCTCGATGTTGCCGGTCTCCGCCATTCGCCGATCCGCCAACAGGGTTACAAGCTCGCCGACGACGTCGGCGGCCAGACGTCCGACGCGGCCGCCATGCCAGTTCATGACGTCGATATGGGTGTTGAGCAGGCGCGGTCCGCCATCCGACCCCAGGCGAAAGCCGCGGAAGCAGGAGAGCCCGGAAAAGCCGAGCGCCCCGAGACGTGCGGCGTGGCTCGGGGCGATGCGGTTCCAGGGCGGGACGAAGATCGGCAGGACATCGCCGCCGAGCAGATCGTACAGGCGCCGGCGGCCCTGCGCGATGTCGGCGTCGACATGATCGGCGTCACGTTCAGCGCCGAATTCCGATTTCTTGCCGCCGGCGGGCGTGTGGTTCCGATGGATGGCGCCATGCTGGCAGGGGCGCAGCAGCGGCATGCCGCGCAACGCGGTCGCCAGTTCGGGTTCGGCCAGCAGGGGAATGACGGCGAGCAGGATGGGGGCCGCGAAGCGCTCGGCCAGCTCCGAGAGCCGGTCGAGCGCCGGGCTCGGTGCCGCGGCGTCGTCATCGCGCAGCCAGAGGTCGATCTGCCGGCCGGATGCACTCCAGTGGTCGAGCTCGAGGGCGAGCGCGTGCCAGGGCGAGGCAGTCATGGCGTGGCTTCCCCGGCGGGCGACCGCAATTTGGCGCTGCGATTTCGCACGGCGAGGGTGAGACCTTCCGCCAACCTTTCGGCAGCGCGCGCGGGTGTGCGCTCGGCGAGGATGAAACGGTGCGCGGCTGCGCCCATGCCCTCGCGCAAGGCCCTGTCGCGCAGCAGGCGGGTCAGCGCCGCAGCCAGGGCTTCGTCGTCATGCTCCGGGACGAGCAGGGCGGTTTCGCCGGCTCGCACCGTCTCGGCGACGCCGCCGCTGTCGAAGGCGACGACCGGCAGCCCGGCCGCCTGGGCTTCGAGATAGACCAGCCCATAGGCCTCGCCGATGCCGGGCCAGAGGAAGATGTCGTGCCGGGCAAGCTCGGCCTGGGTGGCGTCGCGGTCAAGCTGCCCATGCCAGGTGATGCGGCCTTCGGGCTGGCCGGCGAAGGCGGCGCCGATCTCGGCGCGGCAAGGGCCGTCGCCGATGATGCTCAGCGTCCAGTCCTCGCCCCGACAGCGGTCGAGGATACGGGCGAGGGTGAGGTAGCTCTTCAACTTAACGCCCGCGCGCATCATGGCGACAGTGATCAGGCGGGGCTTGCCCGATAGGTCGGTCGCCCGGGAAAACTCGAAGCCGGGCGCGACGAAGGGGGGCAGGGGGAGCAGGGCCGTGCCTTCGTTCTCCCAGCGCGCGAGCCCCTGCCGGTCGCGGGCGGTGAAGTAGAAATGGACATCGGCAGCTGTGTGCCCTTGCCGGGCTGCGGCCACATGCATGGCCCATTCGCCGCTGGCACGCCGGGCGGAATCGCTCGATTCGGCGGTGACATAGGGGATGCCGAGCGCCGCCGCGATCGCGGGACCGAGGAAGTCCGGCGAGCGATAGTAGTTGTGATAGGTGAACCAGAGCTCGGGCCGCGGCTTGCCCTCCCGGTAGCCGGCGAGCAGGGCGTCGCGCAGCCGGTCCGCATCGTCGGCGCAGCGGGCCAAGCGGGCGGGATCGGCTTCCCGGAAATAGGTCTTCCGCGCTGCGACGGGCTCGACGACATGGCCGAGGCTTTCGAGCGCTGCGGCGAGCTGGCGGGCCATGCGGCGATCGCCGGAGACGCCGCCGTCACCGACCGGATTGAGCGGGGTGTGGAAAGCGATGTGCAAGACGGTCTTCGGGGTCGGTGATGCTGTCAGCGATAGGGATCGGCCGCGTCGCGAAGGCCGTCGCCAAGGAAGTTGAAGGCGAGGATGATCACGATCACGGGGACGACCGGATAGAGCAGCCAGGGATAGAGCGCCACCACATTGATGTTCTGGGCCTCGTTGAGCATCACGCCCCAGCTGGTGATCGGCGGCCGCAAGCCCAGACCGAGGAAGGAGAGCGCGGTCTCGCCCAAAATGGTCTTGGGGATGGTGATCGTGGCCGAGGCGATGAGATGGCTCATGAAGCCGGGCACGAGATGCAGCGCGATGATCCGGCGCGGCTTGGCCCCCATGAGCTGGGCTGCGACGACATAATCCTCCTCGCGCAGCGAGAGCAGTTTCGAGCGCACCGAGCGCGCGAGCCCGGTCCAATCCATCAGGCCGAGGATCACCGTGATGCCGAAATAGACCAAGAGCGGGCTCCAGGTCGGCGGCAGGATAGAGGCCAGCGCCAGCCAGAGCGGGATATGCGGCAGCGACTGCACGATCTCGATGATGCGCTGGATGAAGAGATCGACGCGGCCGCCATAATAGCCGGCGATGCCGCCGATGATCACGCCGAGCACGAAGGAGACGGAGACGCCGAGCAGGCCGATCGAGAGCGAGATGCGTCCGCCGTAGAGAATGCGCGAGAGCATGTCGCGGCCGAGCCGGTCCGAGCCGAGCAGGAAGAAGGTGCCGCCCTCGGGCGGGCAGACGAGATGCGTGTTGCCGGGGACCATGCCCCAGAACGTGTAGCTGTCGCCCTTGCAGAAGAAGCGCAGCTTCTGCGGGCGGGTCGTGTCGACCTCGTATTCGCGCTTCAGGTTCTCCATGTTGAGGCGCATCGTGTACGGATAAACGAAGGGGCCGATGAAGCTGCCTTCGTGGAAGAGATGGATGCCCTGGCTCGGCGCCCGGATGAAATCGGTGTTGCGCGTCGTGTAGTGATAGGGCGCGAGGAACTCGGCGAAGGCCGCCATCGCGTAGATCGCGACGATCACGAAGGCGGAGATGACCGCGAGCCTGTGCTTGCGGAACTTCCACCACATCAACTGCCATTGCGAGGCGAGATAGACCCGCTCCTGCTCGGGCGTCATCGCCTCGGTGGCATAGGGCTCGAACGGTGCCGTCGAGACCTCGTGCGGCAGCGGCGCGCCGTCCGGCGGGAGATGGTTGAGCGTCGTCGCCTTCACTTGGTCGCGGCTCCCTGGAGGCGGATGCGCGGATCCAGAATGGCGAGCGCGATGTCCGAGATCAGCACGCCGATCACGGTCAGGAAGGAGAGGAACATCAGGAAGGAGCCGGCGAGATACATGTCCTGGCTCTGCAGGGCGCGGATCAGCAGCGGGCCGGTCGTCTGCAGCGAGAGCACGATGGCGACGACCTCGGCGCCCGAGACGATCGAGGGCAGGATGTCGCCGATATCCGAGATGAAGAAGTTGAGCGACATGCGCAGCGGATATTTCCGCAGCGCCTTGCCGGGCGGCAGCCCCTTGGCGCGGGCGGTGACATAGTACTGCTTCTGCAACTCGTCGAGGAGGTTCGCGCGCAGCGCCCGGATCATGCCGGCGGTCCCGCCCGCACCGATGATGATGACGGGAATCCAGAGGTGCTCCAGCACCGATTTGAGCTTGGCCCAGCTCATCGGCTGGTTGAGATAGGCGGGATCGACGAGCCCGCCGATCGAGGTGCCGAACCAGACATTGGCGAAATACATGAAGACCAGCGCCAGCAGGAAATGCGGCACGGCGAGCCCGACGAGGCCGAGGAAGGTGAGCCCGTAATCGCCCCAGCTGTACTGGTGCGTGGCCGAATAGATGCCGATCGGGAAGGCGACGATCCAGGTGAAGATGATGGTGGCGAAGGAGACCATCATCGTCAGTAGCAGCCGGTCGCCGACGATCTCGCGCACGGGGCGCTGGTACTCGAAGGAGTAGCCCATGTCGCCCTGGAGCAGGCCCGCGACCCAGCGGACGTAACGCTCCACCGGCGGCTTGTCGAAGCCGTATTCCTGCTTCAGGAACTCGATGCGGCTCATGTCCGCCTTCTCGCCCTGGGCCTGCATCTCGGCGGCGAGCGTCTCGAAGTAATCGCCTTCGGGCAGGTTGATCACGGTGAAGATCAGCGCGCTGGTGACGATCAGCGTCGGGATCATGATCAGGATGCGCTTGAGGATGTAGCGGAGCAGCACGGGTCAGGCCTTGGTCTCTGGCCTGTCGAACCAGAAGGTGTCGGGCATGTAGCGGCCGATGAAGGCGCCGGGCTCGAAGCTGTAGAGGCCCTTTTCGGGCACATTGCGCAGGTCGTTCGAGACGACGATCGGCTGCAGCGTGCTGTTGATCACGCCGATAGTGTAGAGCTGCTCGGCATTGATCGCCAGCATCTTGTGCCAGATGGCGCGGCGCTGCTCGCGGGTCGAGCTCATGCGCCATTCCTCGTAGAGCCGCACCAGCGCGTTGACTTCGGCGAGGGCCGGTCGCTCGCCCTCGCGGCCGCTGCTCTCGATGAACTGGCCCCAGCGCGGCCACTGGAACTGGGCCGAGGAGGTCGGCGCCAGCGCGTCCGGCTCCATATCCGACGTGACCAGCGCATTGTCCATGCCGGCCCAGGCCGACATCACGGTCTGGCCGGCGAGGATGCGGCGGCGGAAGACGTCGCGCTGGGTCGAACGCGGGTAGATCTTGATGCCGACATCGATGAAGTCCGGCTTGAGCAGGTCGAGGATGTCGGTTTCCTCGGTGTTCTCGCCGGCGGTTTCGATGGTGAATTCCAGCCGGCGTCCGTCCGGGAACAGGCGGATACCGTCGTCGTCGCGCTTCGTCAGGCCGATCTCGTCGAGCAGGCGATTCGCCAGCGCCGGATCGTGCTGGGTCCAGAGTTCGGCGAGCTTCGCGTCGTAGAGCGGGCTTTCAGGCAGGGCGGTGTTGCCGCTCTCTCGCGCCAGCCCGAAGAAGATGACCTTGTTGACGTCCTTGCGGTTGATCGCGACCGAGATCGCCTGGCGGTAACGGACGTCGCGATTGAGGTCGCGCCAGGCCGGATCGATGGCGTTCAGGTTGGGGAGCAGGGCGAAATAGGCGCCTTCCGCCCGCTTCCACAGCCGGACGTCGAAATTCATCCGCTTCGAGGCCTCCTTGAGGAAGGTGTAGTTGTCGAAGCGGATGTAGCGGGCCTGGAGATCGGCTTCGCCGGCCGCGGTCTTGGCTGGGACGAGGGCACTGGTGCCGATCGTCAGCGTGACCTGATCGGCATAGGGAAGCTGGCGGCCGTTTTTGTCGACGCGGTGGAAATAGGGATTACGCTCGAAGACGAACTGTTCGGCCGGGAGCGGCGTCGTGTTGCGCCAGGGCTCCAGTGTCGGCAGCTTCGGGTTCTCCGGCCGGTACATGCGTGACAGTCGCTCGTGCAGCGCCCCCCAGTCGCGCACCCGGTGCTCCTTCACCCGCTGGGCGAGCTCGTGCTTGGGAGCGTGCTTCTCGTGGAACTGCTTGAGATAGCCTGAGGGCATGAAGAGATAGGTCGGCTGCGCACCGGCCAGCGCCGGCAGGAAGACCGGGTTGGGCGCCTCCCAGCTATAGCGCACCTCGCGTTCGTTCAGCACTTCGAAGAACGGTGCATTGCCGCCTGCAAGCAGCGCCTGGGCGGCCCGCCCGGCGAAAGCCGCTTGTTGTTGGCGATATCTTCCCACCAGTAACGGAAATCCTCGGTGGTGAAGGGCGAGCCGTCCGACCAGCGATGGCCCTCGCGCAGCTTGAGCGTGAAGATGCGGCCGTCCTCGACCTCGCAGCTCTCGAGCACGTCCGGCACCAGCTCCAGACTGTCGTCATAGACCATCAACCGGGTGTAGCCGTAGAGCGTCATCATGCGGATATCGCGCTGGTCGCCCATCAGCATGCGGATATTGCCGCCATGGCGGCCCTGCTGCCGGCCGAGCGCCTCCAGATCGATGACGCGCGGATTGGCGGGCAGGCGCGCGGCGACCGGCGGCAGGGAGCCGGCTGCGACCCTGTCCTTGAAGAACGGGCTGTCGATCGCGGTGCCCGAGAAGGGCCCAGGCGCTGCCTGCGCGAGGCGGGGCAGGTTCGCTCCAGCCAGCGCGGCGGAGCCGAGCAGCAGCGCGGTGCGGCGGGTCGGGTTGTGGCGGCGTGGCGTCATGGCACCAGCTCCCGGATATCGGCATTCGGCCGTGCCAGCACATAGTGACCGTCGCCGAGCGGCAGGGGCGCCAGCGCGGCCTCGTCCGGCCCGGCCTTGAAGGCCATGTCCCAGTGGCTGTCGTCGGAGGCGCCGCCGGGCGCCGCCAGCTTGAAGTCGAGCTTGCGGTCGAGATCGGCGAAGGGCACGGAGCGCAGCAGCGCCCGCGTATAGGGATGGGCCGGGCGGGTGAAGAGCGCGTGGCGCGGCGCCAGCTCGACGATCCGGCCATTGGCCATCACCGCGATCCGGTCCGCCATGTAGTTCACCACGGCGAGATTGTGCGAGATGAACAGGAAGGTCAGCCCGCGCTCGGCCTGGAGGTCCTTGAGCAGGTTGAGGATCTGCGCCTGCACGGAGACGTCGAGCGCCGAAACCGGCTCGTCGCAGATGATCAGCTCGGGATCGAGCGCGAGCGCGCGGGCAATGCCGATGCGCTGGCGCTGGCCGCCCGAGAAGGAATGCGGGTAGCGATTGAGGAAGCGGGTATCGAGCCCGACATCCTGCATCAGATTGCGGACCCGCTCGTCCTGCTCGGCCGGGCCGCCCCGACCATGGACGACCAGCGGCTCCCGCAGGATGTTCATCACGGTCATGCGCGGCGAGAGCGACGAGACCGGGTCCTGGAAGATCATCTGCACGCGCGGGCGGAACTTGCGGAGATCCTCGCCGTCGAGGCCGAGCACGTCGACCCGCTCGCGCCCGTCGTCGAAGATGATCTCGCCTGAATCGGGCGTGACGGCGCGCATGATGATCTTGCTGACGGTCGTCTTGCCGCAGCCGCTCTCGCCGACGAGGCCGAGGCATTCGCCGCGCCTGATGTCGAAGCTGACATTGTCGACGGCCTTGACGCTGGTCTGGCTGCCCTTGCCGAAGAAGCTGCGCGAGCCCGTGACATAGGTCTTGTGCAGGCCGCGGACGCTGAGCAGCGGCGCGGCATCCACTGAGGGCTTCGGCGGGGGCGCGGTCAAGATCGGGCGCGGGCGCGCCTCCCTGAGCGCGACCAGCCGCTCGCCGTCCTGCATGTCGAAATGCGGGGAGGCGTCGAGCAGGGCCTTGAGATAGGGGTGGCGCGGCCGGCGGAAGATGTCCTCGACCGGGCCGCGCTCCATGATCTCGCCGTGGAAGATCACGACGACCTCGTCGGCCATGTTGGCGACGACGCCGAGGTCGTGGGTGATCAGCAGGATCGCCATGCCCATCTCGGCCTGGAGATCGCGCATCAGGTCAAGCACCTGGGCCTGGATGGTGACGTCGAGCGCCGTCGTCGGCTCGTCGGCGATCAGCAGGGCCGGCTGGCAGATCAGGGCCATGGCAAGCATGGCGCGCTGGCGCAAACCGCCGGAGAGTTCGAAGGAATAGAGCCCGAAGGCGCGCTTGGGATTCTTGAAGCCGACGCGCTTCAGCATGGCCTCGATGAGTTCGCGCGCCTCGGCCTTCGGCATCGGCCGGTGCAGGAGCAGCGCTTCCTCGATCTGGTTGCCGATCGTATGGACCGGCGAGAGCGAGGACATCGGCTCCTGGAAGATCATGCCGATGCGCCCGCCGCGCAGAGCCCGGATGCCCTCGCCCTCGGCCGGCAGCGTCGCGATGTCGACGACGGTTTCGGGCGCGAGCGGGTCGCGGAACAGGATCTCGCCGCCGGTGACGCCGCCGGCGCGCGGCAGCAGCCCCATGATCGCCTGCGAGATCACCGATTTGCCGGAGCCGGATTCGCCGACGAGCGCGACGGTCTTGCCGGCGGGGACGCGCAGGCTCACGCCCTTCACGACGTCACGGGACAGGCCGTGGATCGTGAAGCCGATACGCAGGTCGTTGATGCGCAGGATGTCCATGCTTACGTCGATACGTTCCCGGGAGCCTTACCGCTCTGCAGTTTTCCTCATGTCACTAGACGTCGAAAGCGACGGCTTGCCAATCGCTTTCGACGCTTCCGGCGAGCATTTCCCGATGCGGATGACATCGCTGCAACGGGGTCCGCGCCGGAAATCGTCGTAGCTGATGCTCCAGGGCAGGGGGCCGGCGCGCGATAGGGCCCCATCTTGAAATACTGGTTTTCGTCGAGCCCGGGGCCGCCATGGCCGATATGTCCCTGTAGGGTCACGGTATGGACGCCGCCGGCGATGACCTCGATATGGCCCTCGCCCTCGGGGCCGGGCTGCGAGCAGATGACGAAATCGATCCAGCCCTGCTGCGCCGAGGGCAGGTCGGCATGGGATGCGACCCGGATTCCCGGCGCACAGGCGTTGAAATAGCGCGGAAAATTTTTCGTGGTCGTGCCGCTCTCGATCGCGATCAGCGCGCGGGTTTGCTGTGCCTCGGTGCAGTTGATCACGAGCGCCTCGCCGGGAAGGCAGCCCTCGGGGCGCTCGCTGCCGCCGATCGGATAGGAGGGAATCAGGTCGGTCTCGACGGTGATGCCGAGGCGCAAGGCGAGGAATGGCGAGTAGTCGCCGACGGCTTCGGGCAGGATTTCGCGCTTCCACTGCGCAATCACATATCTGCGATCATCCTGCGCGAGCGCATCGTTGAGGTGCAGGGCAAAGCCGTACCAGACCGTGCTGTGGAAGGGGACGAGCACCTCCGGGCGCTTCCAGATCTCGGTCCGCTCGCTGCATCCCACCGCATGCGAAAGGCAGGACGGCGCCATGACCACGGTCACGGCGCCGGCGCCGCTGTCGGGCGCGACACCATCGAAAACCACGCGGCCGGAGCGCTGCTCGGGATTGTCCGTATAGAAAAGCCCGCCTTCGGGGGCGAAACAGCCTCGCTCGAAACCGTCGTGCAGGATGTGCTGCGTGGGATCAGCCCCGGCCTCGGCGCGCGCAGAGGCGGTCACAGCGCCGACGAGACCGATCATGGCCGCACAGCACAGCATTCCCGACACGGCGACCCTGTTCACGCTTCCCCCGATGACGGACGCAGCCTCCACTCTGCAATGCCGGTACGGCCGCAGCGTGGCGCGCATTGCACTCGGCCGCAACCTCCCCACATATGGACGCCTCGGGCCCGCCGGACCCGTCGAGGTTGCGCCGCGAGCGCTTCGGTACGGGGTTGCCCCTTGGAGTCCAATCTCTTCCGTTACATCTGGCAGAAGAGCCGGGCGGAGCAGGTCGTCGTCCTGCTGATCATCCTTGTCTCGATCCCATTCAACTGGGCGTCCTTCGACGTGCCCAAGCGCATCGTCAACGACGCGATCCAGGGCGGCGCCTTCAAGGACGGCAAGACCACCGCGACGCTGATGGACTTCACCCTGCACCTGCCGTCATGGCTGGGCGGGGCGAGCTACAAGATCTCGGACGGCATCCAGGTCGGCCAGTACGGCCTGCTCCTGGGCTTGAGCACCTATTTCCTGCTGCTGGTGCTGATCAACGGCGCTTTCAAGTACGTCATCAACGTCCGCAAGGGCATTCTCGGCGAGCGGATGCTCCGGCGCATGCGCTACGATCTGTTCAGCCAGCTCATGCGCTTCCGGCCGGAGGAGATCCGCGCGGTCAAGCCGGCCGAGATCGCCAGCATGATCAAGGACGAGGTCGAGCCGATCGGCGGCTTCGTCGGCGATGCCTTCATCCAGCCGGTCTTCCTGCTCAGCCAGGCGCTGACGGCGCTGGTCTTCATCATGGCGCAGAGCTTCTGGCTGGGCTCGGTCGCGCTTTTGATCGTGCTGGCGCAGGCGATCATCATCCCGATCCTGCGGCGTGAGCAGCTCCGGCTCGGCCGCGAGCGCCAGATCGCCTCGCGCCAGCTCGCCGGCCGCATCGGCGAGATCGTCGATGCCGGGCCGATGATCCAGGGCCATGGCGCCACGGCCTATGTCCAGTCCGACATCGCCGGGCGGCTCGGGCGGCTCTTCGATATCCGCTACGCGCTCTACAAGCGGAAATTCGCGGTCAAGTTCCTGAACAACCTGCTGGCCCAGATCACGCCGTTCTTCTTCTACGCGATCGGCGGCTTCTTCGCGCTGCAGGGGCGGCTCGATATCGGCCAGCTCGTCGCGGTGATCGCCGCCTATCGCGACCTGCCGCCACCGATCAAGGAGCTGATCGACTGGGACCAGCAGCGCAACGACGTGACGATCAAGTACGATCAGGTCATCTCCCAGTTCAACACCGACGAAACCCTGGTCCTCGAGGAGGAGAACGGCGTCAAAGCCCTGCCGGAAAAGGGCGAGATCCGGCTCGAATCCGTGCAGATGCTGGACAATCGCGGCCAGCCGCTGCTGACGCCGCTCTCGTTCAGCCTGCAACGGCCGGGCGTGGCCGCGGTGGTCGGCCCGCAGGGGGGCGGCAAGGACGTGCTCGGCCGGATCCTCGGCCGGCAGGCGACGAGCTATACCGGCCGCGTGCTGATCGACGGCGAGCCGCTGGCGGGCATGTCGGTCGAGCGGGCGAGCCATCTCATCGGTTATTCCGGCGACGAGCCCGAGATCATCGCCGGCTCGATGCGCGACAACATCCTGCTGCCGCTCCGGCGCCGGCGACCCGATCTCAAGACCGGCGGCGCGGTTTCGTCGCCGGAGCATCGCCGCTTCGTCGAGGCGATCCGCTCCGGCAATTCGCCCTTCCCGTTCGAAGCAGACTGGACCGACTATGAAGGGGTCGGCGTGACCGATGCGGCTGAGCTCGCGGCGCGGGTCCATGAATTGCTCGACGTCTTCGGCTGTACGCAGGAGGTCTACGAGCTCGGGCTCGGCGGGAAAGTGATGCGCCCCGTCAGCGAGCAGGCGACCGAACGCATCATCGAGGCGCGCCGCGTGGTCGCGGCCGAGCTCGCGCGAATCAAGCAGGGCGACCTGATCGAGCCCTTCGTGCTCGACCGCTACAACCGCAATGCCCCGATCATCGAGAACCTGATCTTCGGCACGCGGACGACCATGCGTTTCGACAGCGCGACCCTGCTGTTCGAGCCCTATGCCCAGTCGATCCTGAACGCGGAGGCGCTGGTCGAGCCATTGGCCGAGATGGGCCGGCGGATCGTCGCGACCGTCGTCGAGATCTTCGCCGGCCTGCCGCAGGGCCACGCGCTGTTCGAGCGCTATTCCTTCGGCGCCAATTTCGAGTTCGAGCGCCTGAACGAGCTGGCGGAACTGCTGGCCAAGCACGACATGCGCAATCCGCTCGACCAGGAGACGGAACGCGACCTCGTCGCGCTGGCGCTCGGCTATATCGAGCCCAAGCACCGGCTGAACCTGATCGATGCCCGCCTGGAGCGGCGCATCCTCCGGGCGCGGGAGAGCTTCCGCAAGCATCTGCCGGCCGATGCGGTCGAGGATGTCGATTTCTACGATCCCGACACCGTGATGGTTGGCGCCAGCGTGCGCGACAACCTGATGTTCGGGCGTATCGGCTATGGCGTACCCGATGCCGCGCGCAAGGTGGGCGAGATCGCGCTGCAGGCGCTTGCTCGCTCCGGGCTGGGCGAGGCGCTCTACCGGCTGGGCCTCGATACCGAGAGCGGCATTCGCGGGCGCTTCCTGCCGGCGCGGCTGCGCCAGGCCGTGCCGCTTGTGCAGGCGCTGATCAAAGCGCCGCAGATCGCGGTGCTCGACATCTCGGCCCTGCTCGCGATTTCGGACTGTCCCGAGGAGATCGTCGCCCGCCTGCACAGCTATTGCGCGGGCATGACGCTGTTTCTTCTGGTCGGAGATGCTAATCTTGCGAGAGAGGTCCCGCTGCGGGTGGTGTTCCACGGAGCGACGGGGACGGTCGAAGCGCAGGACGCGCCCGACGCGGCCAATGATCGGGCGTCGCGCTTCGAAAGCACCGGGCGAATGGAGGCACGGTCATGAGTTTGGAAACCGATCTCGGCTGCCTGCGCGGCATGCCGCTGTTTCAGGGCATGCCGGCATCGCGACTCAAGCTCGTCGCGCTGATGGGCGAGCGACTGCAATTCGAGCCGGGCGACATCCTGATCAGCCCGCAGGAGAAGCTCGCGGGCGTCTACGTCATCATGGAAGGCGAGGTCGAAATCCTGCAACCACGCGAGAACGGCGAGGAACGGGCCATCGTCAAGGACACCGGCAGCATCACCGGCGACGTTGCGCTGCTCAGCGGCAAGCCGTTCAGCGTGACCATCCGGGCCAAGTCGCAGGTGTTGGCGTTGCGGATACCGAAGGACCTGTTCTTCGAACTGCTGCATACCGTGCCGGAGTTCAGCCTCGCGGTCTGCCGTGACCTGGCCGACCGGGTCCATCGGCTGGCCTCCGTGCTGCTGCACGAGCACGAAACCGTCTGACGAGGTCGATCAGCGCATGAACCGGCCGCAAGCTGCAGGCACGAATCGTACCGGAATGCCCCGCGGCGGCATGAGCGCGGGCATGGACCAGGTCTCGTCCTGGAGCCGGGATATCCGGCTCGTCTCCGGGCTGATCCTGCTCGCCTTCGCGACGACGCATTTCCTGAACCATGCCGTCGGCATCCTCGGCGTCGATGCCATGGAGAAGGTGCAGGACTGGCGCTACGGCCTCTGGCATTCCCGGGTCGGAACGGTCGCGCTCTACGGCGCACTGATCGTCCACCCGGTCTTCGCGCTGCTGCGCGTGGTGCAGCGACGCACCTTCAAGATGCCGCTGCGCGAAATGCTGCAGATCGCGCTCGGCCTCGCGATCCCGCTGCTGCTGATCGACCACATCATCAGCACGCGGATCATGGGCATCTATTTCGGCGTCGACGAGAGCTATCGCTCGGTGCTGCGGCGGCTCTGGCCGGGACTGGCGCTGACGCAGTCGCTGCTGCTGCTGCTGGTCTGGACGCATGGCATCATCGGCATCCACTTCATGCTGCGCGCCCGCGACAGCTATCGCCATTGGCGCGATCCCTTCCTGCTGGCGGCGATCCTGATCCCGCTTCTGGCGATTATCGGCTTCGCGGTGGGGGCGCGGGAGGCCGAGCGGCTGGCGATGCCGGCCGAACTGGTCAGCGATGCTCAGGCCGCGATGTTCGCCCGCGACGTGATGTGGGGGAAGGGCGGGTTCTACGGGCTCGTCGTCTGCTTCCTGCTCTTCATCGGGATCCGCGAGATCAGGGTTCGCACGACGCGCCAGATCACGGTGCGCTTCGTCGGCCATGGCACGCGCCGGCTGGCCCCGGGGCCGACCGTGCTGGAGATGTTCCGGCGCTTCGGCATTCCCCATGCGGCGCTCTGCGGCGGGAGGGCGCGCTGCGCCACCTGCCGTGTGCTGGTGATGGACGGCAACGACAAGCTGCCGAGGCCCGGCATGAACGAAGCCAAGCTGCTGCGCCGGATCTCGGCGCCCGAGGGCGTCCGGCTCGCCTGCCAGATCCGGCCGCGCGACGATCTGCAGGTGCAGCTCCTTCTGGCCTCGCGGCTGAATGCCGGTGCGGGCCGCGCCCTCGAACTCGACGATGCCGCCGGCAAGCGCGGCCTGACCGTGGTGGTGGCCGATCTCAGGGCGTTCTCCGCTCTTTCCGAACGGCAATTGCCGCGCGAATTGATCGGTCTGCTCAATCGGTTCTTCGACGAGATGGGGCAGGCGATCACCGCGCATGAAGGGCGGATCGACGCCTTCTATGGCGACGGCTTCATGGCTGTATTCGGCCTGGAAGGCCCGCCCGCGCGTGGGGCGCAGGCCGCGATCGCGGCTGCCGGCGACATCGTTCGGGCGGTCGATGCGATCAACCGCGAATATGGCGCGGCGCTGCCTTTGCCGTTGCGGATCGGCATCGGTATCCATACGGGCGATGCCGTCACCGGCGCGGTCGAGAACGACAATCTCGGCCGGCGCGAGATCACGGTCGGTGAGAGCGTCATGGTCGCGAGCCAGCTCGAATCGGCGACCCGGCGCGTGCTGGCCGATGTCGTCGTCTCCGAGGACACGATCAGGGCGAGCGGGCGCAGCTATGCCGGCACGACGGCGCTGAAGATCGCGATCAAGGGGCGGGAGAAGCCGCTGACCGCCTATGGCTTCGCCAGCGCGCCGGAAATCGCCCGCCGCAAGCGCGAGGATGTGGCCGTGCCGGTGCCCGTGGTGGCCGGGAGCGAGGCGACGACACCGGCGGAGGTGGTGCGGGATCAGGACGAGACAGGCGAAAAAGGCTGATCCTTGCGCGGGCCGCTGGTTTTTTCCGGGCGCGCATGCCTATGGTCCGCCGGCTTTTCCTCGTGACGACTGAGACATGACGCCCGAACCGCCCCAAGAGGCCTTTCACGACCTGCTGCGCGGCATGGCGGCGCTCTCGGGCCATCGCATCGTCGCCGATATCGCGCGGCTTTACGGCAAGGGCGCGCCGCCCGACCTCTCGATCGCCTGCAATCACAAGCAGATCGCCTCGAAGCAATGGCTGGTCGAGGCGCTGGTGGAGACCTATCCGAAGCCCGAGGGGCCTGTCTGGGTGCTCGGTGCCTGGTATGGCGTGCTCGGCGCCCTGCTGCTCGACGATGAAAGGCTCGCGATTCCCGAAATCGTCAGCCTCGATATCGACCCGACCTGCGCGCCGGTCGCGGACATCCTGAACCATCGCCATGTCGCGGCGGGGCGGTTCCGGGCGGTGACGGCGGATATGATGGCGGTGGATTTCGCGGCGCAGTCGCCGGCGCCGGGGCTCGTCATCAACACGAGCTGCGAGCATCTCGACGATGTGCCGGGCTGGATCGCGACCCTGCCGAAGCGGGTGCCGCTGGTGCTGCAGTCCAACGACTATTTTCGCGAGCCGGACCACCGGAGCTGCGTGCCCTCGCTCGATGCCTTCCGCGAGCAGGCGGGGCTGTCGGAGGTCTGGTTTGCAGGCGCCCGGCCGGCGAAGAACTACACGCGCTTCATGCTGATCGGGCGGCGATGACGGAGCCTACGCGGCCGCGCATCGCGGTAGCGATGAAAGGCTATCCGCGCCTGTCGGAGACCTTCATCGCGCAGGAGTTGCTGGGCCTGCAGCAGCGCGGCTTGCCCTTCGAGATCTGGTCGCTGCGCCATCCCACCGATGCGGCCAAGCATCTGATGCACCAGCAGATCACGGCACCTGTGCGCTATCTGCCGGAATATCTGCATGACGAGCCGGCACGCGTGGCGCGTGGATTGCTGGCGGCCTTGTTGCGGCCGGGCCTGCTGCGGCTCCTGCCGGTCTTCCTGCGCGATCTCGCCCGCGACCGGACGCGCAATCGCTGGCGCCGCTTCGGGCAAGCCTGCGTGATGGCGTATGAATTGCCCCGGGATATCACGCACTTGCATGTGCATTACCTGCACACGCCGGCTTCGGTGATCCGCTATGCCGCCCTGCTTGGTGGCCTGACATG
This sequence comes from Beijerinckiaceae bacterium, assembly GCA_965283735.1. GTDB lineage: Bacteria > Pseudomonadota > Alphaproteobacteria > Rhizobiales > Beijerinckiaceae > Allobosea. The sequence goes on from CBDIPN010000001.1 coordinate 712,998, forward strand.
GTCGTTCTCGGCCCATGCCAAGGACATCTGGACCACCGAGGACTGGGAGAAGCGCGAGAAGATCGCTTCGGCCGCGTGGGGCGTCACCTGCACGCGCGACGGGCATCGCGAACTCGAACGCCTCTCCGACCGGCCCGACAAGGTCGCGCTGCTCTATCACGGGCTCGATCTCGCGCGCTTTCCGGCGCCGGGACCGCGATCAGCGCGGGACGGCTCCAACGCGAACGATCCCGTGCGCTTCGTCACCATCGGGCGGGCCGTGGCGAAGAAGGGCTTCGACGACCTGCTGGAGGCGTTGGGGAGGCTGCCCAGCACGCTGAACTGGCGCCTCACCCATATCGGCGGCGGCGAGAAGCTGAAGGCTCTGCAGGCGCAGGCCCAGGCGCTCGAGCTCGACGACAGAATCATCTGGGCCGGGCCGAAGGCGCAGGACGAGGTCATCGCCGCGCTGCGGGCGGCCGATCTCTTCGTGCTGCCCTCGAAGGAGGCCGGGGACGGCGACCGCGACGGCCTGCCCAATGTGGTGATGGAGGCAGCGAGCCAAGGCTTGCCGATCGTCGCGACCGATTTCGCGGGGATACCGGAATTCGTACGTGACGGCGTCGAGGGCCAGTTGGTGCCGCCGGGCGATGTCGCCGCTCTGGCCGTCGCGCTGGGTGAACTTGCCGGGGCGCCCGGAAAGCGTGCGATGTTGGGTAAGGCGGCTTACGCGCGCCTGACGGAATCTTCTCCGCGCAGGCCGGGCTCGACCGGGTCGCGGCGATGCTGAAGCGCTCGGCCGGAGGGGGGCATGAGCGCCTCCGTCCTGATTGCGGTGACGCATCTGCTCGGCAGCGGCCATCTGGTGCGGGCGGCCAATCTGGCGCGAGCACTGGCACAAGGCGGCTTCTCCGTGACGCTGGCCAGCGGCGGCATGCCGTTACGCGCGATGGAGGGCGAGCCCTTCGCCTTCGTGCAGTTGCCGCCGATCAGGACCGAGGGCACCGATTTCCGCACGCTGCTGGATGAAGCTGGCCAGCCGATTGAACCAGAGCGCAAGACCGCTCGCATCGCGATGCTCGAAGAACTGGCTGCGCGATTGCGGCCCGATGTCGTGATCGTCGAGCATTTCCCCTTCGGACGGCGGCAACTGGCGGAGGAGTTCCTCGCCCTGATCGCAACCGTGAAGGCGGCGCGGTCCGAGGCGCTGGTGCTTTCCTCGGTGCGCGACGTGCTGGTGACGCCGCGGCCTGACCGGATTGCGGAGGCCGAGGAGCGGATCGCCGGGCTGTTCGACGCGGTCCTGGTCCATGGCGATGCGAATTTCCTGCCGCTCGACCGGTCATGGCCGGTGGGCGAGGGGCTGGCGGGGAAGCTGCGCTATACTGGTTACATAGCCGACGACCGGCCCGTTGGAGACGCGCAGGAGAATGGCGAGATCATCGTTTCCGGCGGCGGTTCGGCCGCCGCCCTGCCGCTTTTCGCCAATGCCGTCGCAGCGGCGCGGCTCGACCGGTCCGGGCGCCGCTGGCGGCTTCTCGCGGGGCGCGGCATGGCGGAGGTCGATCTGGCGCTGCTCGCCGCCGACGCTCCCGAGCGAATCGTCATCGAGCGGGCGCGACCTGATTTTCCGGCCTTGCTCACCGGCTGCGCCGTGTCGGTCAGCCAGGCCGGCTACAATACGGTGCTCGACCTCGTCGCGGCTGGCCGGCCGGCGATCGTCGTGCCCTTCGATGCCGGCAACGAGACCGAGCAGACGGTTCGGGCCGAGGCGATGGAGCGGGCGGGGTTGGCGCGCTGCTTCCGCCTGTCGGGCGATTTCGTCGGGGATGCGGTGGCGCTGGCGGATGCCGTCGGGGAGGCCATCGGCTCCCGGCCGCCCGCTCTTCCGCTCGACCGCGATGGCGCCCCCCGCTCGGCGGAGATCGTCAGAGAGCTTCTCGCCGGGGCCGCCCGTCGCGCCCGACACTGAGCCGGCATGCCCTTTGCGTGGGCCGGGGTGCAGCTTTGCGAATTGCCGCTTCCGGTCTTTCGCTCTAATGAGGGACGATCCGCCTCCCTCCTCGGTCGGCTCTGGGTTACCCGGCGAATTCCGGTCATGGCCCCTTGCCTGGAGACAAGATGATGACGACGACGACTGCGCCCGGCCTGCCCGACATCAAGCTGTCGGTGCGCCAGACTTTCGGGATCGATTCCGATCTCGAGGTGCCGGCCTATTCCGCAGCCGATCCGCATGTGCCGGACCTCGACCCGGATTACCGATTCGACCGCGACACTACGATCGCGATCCTCGCCGGCTTCGCTCATAACCGCCGCGTCATGATCTCGGGCTATCACGGCACCGGCAAGTCGACCCATATCGAGCAGGTCGCGGCCCGCCTCAACTGGCCCTGCGTCCGCGTCAACCTCGACAGCCATGTCTCGCGCCTCGACCTCGTCGGCAAGGACGCGATCGTGCTGAAGGAAGGCAAGCAGATCACTGAGTTCCAGGACGGCATCCTGCCCTGGGCGCTGCAGAACAACATCGCGCTCGTCTTCGACGAATACGATGCCGGCCGCCCGGACGTGATGTTCGTGATCCAGCGCGTGCTGGAGCAGTCCGGCAAGCTGACGCTGCTCGACCAGAAGCGCGTCATCCGCCCGCATGCGGCCTTCCGCCTGTTCGCCACGGCCAACACGGTCGGCCTCGGCGACACCTCCGGCCTCTATCACGGCACCCAGCAGATCAACCAGGGCCAGATGGACCGCTGGTCGATCGTCACCACGCTGAACTACCTGCCGCATGATAACGAGGTCGCGATCGTCCTCGCGAAGTCGAAGCATTTCCAGAGCACGCCGGAAGGCCGGGACGTCATCAACAAGATGGTCCGCGTCGCCGATCTCACCCGCAACGCCTTCATGAACGGCGATCTCTCGACCGTGATGAGCCCGCGTACGGTCATCACCTGGGCCGAGAACGCGGCGATCTTCGGCGATATCGGTTTCGCCTTCCGCGTCACCTTCCTGAACAAGTGCGACGAGATGGAGCGCACGCTGGTGGCGGAGTTCTTCCAGCGCTCCTTCGGCAAGGAACTGCCGGAAAGCGCCGCGAACGTGGTGCTCAGCTAACGGGAGGACACGAGCCATGGTGCAGTATCAGGGAAGCTGTCACTGCGGGCGGGTCGCCTACGAGGTCGAAGCCGATCTCGCGCAGACGATCACCTGCAACTGCTCCTACTGCCAGCGCCGCGGCTCGATCCTCACGTTTTCGCCCGCCAGCGCCTTCACCCTGACCAAGGGCGAGGACGCGCTGACCGAGTACCGTTTCCACACGCAGAAGATCCAGCATCTCTTCTGCGAGACCTGCGGCATCGAGTCCTTCGCGCGCGGCGCGATGCCGGACGGAACGCCGACGGTCGCGATCAATGTGCGCTGCCTTGCCGGTGTGGAGCCGACCGAGCTCCAGTCGATCCAGTACGACGGCCGGTCGCGGTAACAGTCACGGAACCCAGAGGACGGCCTCAGTCTTGTCCATCTCGAACCGCAAGCCAGGAACGCCGAAAGAGGCTCCGGCCGAGCCGCTGAAGCGGGCGATCTCCGGCGCCATGAAGGCGATCGCGCGCAAGCCGGAGATGGAAATCGTCTTCGCTGCCGACAAGCCCTCGCTGGTCGGCGAGCGGGCGCGCCTGCCTGAGCCGCCGCGCAAGCTCAGCCCCGGCGACGTGGCGATCCTGCGCGGCCATGCCGATTCGATGGCGCTGCGCCTCGCCTGCCATGATGCCGCGATCCACCGCCGCGCTGCGCCGGAAGGCGATGCCGCCCGGGCCGTGTTCGACGCCGTCGAGCAGGCGCGCGTCGAATTGATCGGCGCGCGGCGGATGTCCGGCATGGCCGGCAACATCACCGCGATGCTGGAAGATCGCTATCATCGCGGCGGCCGCTACGAGGAAATCACCGACCGGGCTGACGCGCCGCTGGAAGATGCGCTGGCGCTGATGGTGCGCGAGCGCCTGACCGGCCTGAAGCCGCCGAAGGCGGCCGAGAAGGTCGTCGAGCTCTGGCGCGAGCAGATCGAGGCCAAGGCCGGCGGCGATCTCGACCGGCTCACCAGGACGATCGAGGACCAGCGTGGCTTCGCCCGCACGGTGCGCGACATGCTGGCCGCGCTCGACATGGCCGAGCAGACGGCGCAGGGCGACGAGCAGGACGAGGACGAGGACAACCAGGACCAGTCCTCCGAGGATCAGCAGCAGGACGGCGAATCCGAACAGGAGAGCGGCGCCGACCGTTCCGAGGTCGAGGTCAGCGAGGACGCGACCGAGGAACTGCAGGAAGGTGCCTCCGAGGCGACCGACGCTCCGGCCGGCGATTGGGAGGAGGAGGACGAGAACTCCGAATCCGAGGAGGCCGGCGAGGCCCCGCGTCCGCGCGAGAGCCGCGGCAACGAGCGGCCGCAGACTGACTACAAGGCCTATACCCAGAAGTTCGACGAGGTCGTCACGGCCGAGGAGCTCTGCGACGCCGAGGAATTGACGCGCCTGCGCGCCTATCTCGACAAGCAGCTCGCCCATCTCCAGGGCGTGGTGGCGCGCCTCGCCAACCGCCTGCAGCGGCGCCTGATGGCGCAGCAGAACCGCACCTGGGAGTTCGATCTGGAGGAAGGCGCGCTCGACCCGGCCCGCCTGCCGCGCATCATCCTCGATCCGTTCCAGCCGCTGTCGTTCCGGCAGGAATTGGACACGAATTTCCGCGACACGGTCGTCACCTTGCTGATCGACAATTCCGGCTCGATGCGCGGCCGGCCGATCACGGTCGCGGCGACCTGCGCCGACATCCTGGCCCGGACGCTGGAGCGCTGCGGCGTCAAGGTCGAGTTGCTCGGCTTCACGACCCGCGCCTGGAAGGGCGGCCTGTCGCGCGAGGCCTGGCTGCAATCGGGCAAGCCGGCCAATCCCGGCCGCCTCAACGATCTGCGCCACATCATCTACAAGGCGGCGGATGCGCCCTGGCGGCGCGCACGCAAGAATCTCGGCCTGATGATGCGCGAGGGACTGCTCAAGGAGAACATCGACGGCGAGGCGCTGGACTGGGCTCACAAGCGCATTCTCGGCCGACCCGAGCAGCGCAAGATCCTGATGGTGATCTCGGACGGCGCGCCGGTCGACGATTTCCACCCTCTCGGTCAATGCCGGCAACTATCTCGAGCGGCATCTGCGCCATGTCATCGCCGAGATCGAGACGCGCTCGCCGGTCGAGCTCATCGCCATCGGCATCGGCCATGACGTGACGCGCTATTACCGCCGCGCCGTGACCATCGTCGATGCCGAGGAGCTAGGCGGCGTGATGACCGAGAAGCTCGCCGAGCTGTTCGAAGAGGACGGTCCAGGCGGTTCCGGCTCCAAGCGCCGCGGGCATTGATGCGTCTCACGCGCCGCGCTGCGCTGGCAGGGCTCGGCGCGCTCGCGCTGCCCAGTGTCGCGCAGGCGATCGAGCAGACCCGCTTCCCTGTCGGGATATCAGCGCGGCCGATCGCGGCTTTCGAACCGCGACGGCCGGATCAGCGCCGCTTCGGCGCGCTGCAATTCCGGGGCGGGCTCGTGCTCTCGTCCGGCCACCCGCGCTTCGGCGGCCTTTCGGGACTGGCGCGCCTGAATGGCGGGCGCGATCTCGTGGCGGTGTCGGATCGGGGCTACTGGCTGACCGCGAAGGTCGCTTCCAGCAATGGCAAGCTGACCGGGCTTGAAGATGTCGAGATGGCGGCGATTCTCGGTGGCTCCGGCCGGCCGCTGACCCGCTCGGGGCTCTACGACACCGAAAGCCTCTGCATCCATGACGGCGCGGCTTATGTCGGGATCGAGCGCAAGCATGAGATCGCCCGTTTCGACTGGGCCCGCGACGGCGTCGAGGCGCGGGCGCGGCCCGTCCCGCTGCCGCCTGAGCTGAAGCGCCTGCCGCGCAATCGCGGGCTGGAGGCGCTCGGCGTCATGCCTGCGGGGCCGTTTAAGGGCGCGCTGGTCGCCATCGCAGAGCGTTCCGGCAAGGAGGACGAGCCGACGCTCGGCGCGCTCCTCGGCGGTCCGCAGCCCGGCCTGTTCAAGCTCGCCCGGCATGACGGCTACGACATCACCGATCTCGCCTTCCTGCCCTCCGGCGACATGCTGGTGCTGGAGCGCTGGTATCAGCCGCTGCGCGGTGTCGGCATGCGGATCAGGCGAATCGCAGGGCGCGACATCCGGCCAGGTGCGCTGGTGGATGGAACGCGCCTGATCGAGGCCGATATGGGCTTCGAGATCGATAATATGGAGGGGTTGTCGGTCCATCTGGAGGAGGGGCGCACGATCTTCACCCTGATCTCGGACGACAATTTCTCATTCCTCCAGCGCACGCTGCTGCTGGAGTTCGAGCTGCTTCCGTAGACAACGTCATGCTCGGGTCAAGGGCGAGCATGACGACACAGCCAAGTCCCAAACGAAAAAAGCGGCCTTGCGGCCGCTTCCTTCAAACCCGATAGGGCCAACCGCTCAGTTGGCGGCGAGCTTCTTCTCGAGGTCGCGCTTCAGGGCGAGGGCGCCGGTCGAGAGGTCGCCGGCCGAAGCCTTGATCAGGAAGGCGTCGAGGCCGCCGCGATGCTCGACCGAACGCAGGGCGTTGGCCGAAACGCGCAGGCGCACCGAACGGCCGAGCGCGTCCGACTGCAGCGTGACGTTCACGAGGTTCGGACGGAAGACGGTCTTCGTCTTGCGGTTCGAGTGGCTGACGAGGTGGCCGGTCTGGGTGGCTTTCCCGGTCAGTTCGCAACGGCGGGCCATGGTATCGTTCCTTACGTTCCCGGAGGCGCTCAAACAAAAAAACCGACACGCGACGTGCCGGCGAGCACCGGAAGTCAATTTGAAGTCGGGGGTTCCATAGCCAAGGGCGTGGCCCGCGTCAAGGAAAACTCCGGCAGGCCGTTCACATGGCCTTCAGCGTTAACGGGGTGTAAAGATCGCGGTCCGATGCTTCAACCGGCCGTCGCTTCGCCGCGCGGGCAAGACGGTCACGATTTCGGCCGATTCAGAGTGCATTCAGCGCAGGATCGCGCGTTCCGGAGACAATGGATGAAGTCCGCCGTCGCATCGTCCCTCGCAGGCTTCGTCCTTGCCGCCGGTCTGGCTGCAGGGGCAAACGCGGCCTCGCTCGACGCGCGCTATGACGTCTCGCTCCTGGAATCACCCTGGGTACGGCGAGCCTCAGCGGCGGAATTGACAATTCCGGCTACAAGCTCGACATGTCGGCGAAGCTGACGGGAATTGCCGGGGGCGTCACGGGGGGCGCGGCTCGGGCGCGGCGACGGGCGTGCTCGTCGGCGGCCGGCTTGCGCCGAAGACCTTCGCGGTGAGCTCCGCCAATTCCAGCGAGAGCCGGACGGTACGGATGGCCCTGGCCGAGGGCAGCGTCGCCGGAATCGATATCGAGCCGCCGATCGACGAGAAGCCCGATCGCGTGCCGCTGAACGACAGCCACAAGCGCAATATCGTCGATCCGCTGAGCGCCTTCCTGATGCCGGTCAACGGCAAGGGCAAGGATGGCGCCTGCAACCGCACGCTGCCGATCTTCGACGGCGCGGCGCGCTACGACATCAAGCTGACGAGCGCCGGCACCCGCAACGTCAAACTGGAGGGCTATAGCGGCCCGGTCTCGATCTGCCAGGCGCGCTATGTGCCGATCGCCGGCCACCGGGCGCTCCGGCCCAGCACCAAGTTCATGGCGGAGAATCGCGACATCACGACCTGGCTCGCGCCGATCGCGGGCACCGACGTGATGGTGCCGGTGCGCATCTCCGTGAAGACAATGATCGGCACCGCCGTGATCGAGGCCTCGAGCTTCAAGGTCGATCCCGGCGTGACCGCCAGCGCGCGGAACTGAAGGACGGGTTCAAGGCGCGCGCTTGACGCCCTGATCGTCCTCGAAGACCGGCCGGAAGAACGAGCGCTCGTAGCTGATGATAAAGCGCTCCTTCTCGTTCATCGCGAAGGCGGCCTGGCATTCGGGATCGTTGAACGAGCGCTTGCGGTAGTCCTCATAAGCCGCGAGCGAGGGAAAGCTGAACATCGCGAGCGCGACGTTCGACACGCCTTCCGACGGCATGAAATAGCCGTGGTGCTTGCCGCCGAATTTCTCGACGAGCCGGATCCAGAGCTTGCCATAGGCCTCGAAGGCATCGAGCTTGTGGGGATCGATGACGTAGCGCAGGTAGCAGGTGACCATGGTCAGGCGGCCTTCGCGGTGCTGAGGAAGGTCTTCATCCGCTCCAGCGCCTTCTCGATATTCTCAAGGGAGTTGGCATAGGAGAGGCGGATATAGCCTTCGCCATGGACGCCGAAATCGGGGCCGCCGATGGTGGCGACGCCGGTTTCCTCCAGCAGCGCCGAAGCCAGCTTCTTCGCCTTCCAGCCGGTCTGCGAGACGTTCGGGAAAGCGTAGAACGCGCCCCGAGGCTCGATGCAGGAGACGCCGGGCAGGCCGTTCAGGCCCTTGACCACTGCCTTCCGGCGCCGGTCGAACTCCGCCAGCATCATATGGACCGCGTCCTGCGGGCCGGTAAGCGCCGCCAAGCCCGCCCATTGCGCGGGGGCGTTGACGCAGGAATGCGAGTTCACCGCGAGCTTGCGGGCATTGTCGAGCAAGGGCTTCGGCCAGACCGAGTAGCCGAGGCGCCAGCCGGTCATCGCATAGGTCTTGGACCAGCCGTTGAGCAGGATCAGCCGGTCGCGGATCTCCGGATAGCTCAGCAGGCAGACATGCTTCTCGCCGTCATAGACCATCTGGTCGTAGATCTCGTCCGACATCACGGCGACATCGGGGAAATGGCTAAGACCGGCGACGAGCTTGTCTATTTCGGCCTTGGGGGTGACGCCGCCGGTCGGATTGGCCGGCGAGTTGATGATCAGCAGCCTAGTCTTCGGCGTGATCAGGGCCAGCGTTTCCTCGGCCGAGAAGGCGAAGCCGTTCTCCTCGCGGATCGGCACCGGGATCGGCGTCGCGCCGGTATATTCGATCATCGAGCGATAGATCGGGAAGCCGGGATCCGGATAGAGGATCTCGGCACCGGGCTCGCCGAACATCAGGATCGCCATGAACATGGTGACCTTGCCGCCGGGCACGATCATCACGCTCTCGGGCGAGACCTCGACCGCGAAGCGCTTGTGCAGGTCGGCCGCGACCGCCTCGCGCAGGGGCAGGATGCCGTTGGCGGGGGTGTAGCCGTGATGGCCGTCGCGCAGGGCCTTCACCGCCGCCTCGACGATATGGTCGGGCGTCGAGAAATCCGGCTGGCCGATGCCGAGATTGATGATGTCCTTGCCCTGGCGCTGCAATTCGGTGGCGCGGGCCAGCACGGCGAAGGCGTTCTCCTCGCCGATGCGGGAGAAGGAGGGGACGACGTGAAGGGTCATGGCGCGTTTCCTCGGGCTCTGGCGCGGCGGCCGGCTAACCCTGTCTTGGCGCCAAACCGCCACGGCTGGCAAGCGCGGGCGGCGCATCGCAGGATTGTTGCATGCTGCATACAGCATGATTAAATAGTATGACTATCAGCCAGATTGGGCCTTGCCGAGCCGCGGGCTATGGGCATGATGGCTAGTCTCAAATCGTTTGAATGTGAGATCGGCAAGCGGCCGACAGCGCCGCGCCGAACGAGAGGAAACGAGGATGGCCAAGGCACCCGGCAAGACCCCCGGCAAGAAGCCGGTTCGGCGCATCAAGCCCGAGCAGTTGCGCTCGAAGGCGTGGTTCGACAATCCCGACAACGCCGACATGACTGCGCTCTATATCGAGCGCACCATGAATTTCGGCCTGTCGCGCGAGGAGTTGCAGTCGGGCCGGCCGATCATCGGCATCGCTCAGACCGGCTCCGACATCGCGCCCTGCAACCGCCACCATATCGAGCTGGCTTCGCGCGTCCGCGACGGCATCCGCGAGATGGGCGGCGTGCCCTTCGAATTTCCGATCCATCCGATCCAGGAAACCTGCAAGCGGCCGACCGCGGCGCTCGACCGCAACCTGCAATATCTCTCGCTGGTCGAGATCCTCTACGGCTACCCGCTCGACGGTGTCGTGCTGACGACGGGCTGCGACAAGACCACGCCGGCCCAGATCATGGCGGCCGCGACGGTCGACATCCCGGCGATCGCGCTGCCGGGTGGGCCGATGCTGAACGGCTCCTTCCGGGGCGAGCGCACCGGTTCCGGCACGATCGTCTGGAAGGCGCGCCAGATGATGGCGGCCGGCGAGATCGACTATAAGGGCTTCGTCGACCTCGTCGCTTCCTCGGCGCCGTCGGCCGGCCACTGCAACACGATGGGCACGGCCTCGACCATGAACTCGCTGGCCGAGGCCATGGGCATGACGCTGCCCGGCGCTGCCGCGATCCCCGCGCCCTATCGCGACCGCTACGAGATGGCCTATCTCACCGGCAAGCGCATCGTCGAGATGGTCTGGGAGAACCTGATCCCCTCGAAGATCCTGACGCGCGAGGCCTTCGAGAACACCATCGTCATCAACTCGGCGATCGGCGGCTCGACCAATGCGCCGGTCCATGTCAACGCCATCGCCAAGCATATCGGCGTCAAGCTCGACAACGAGGACTGGACCAAGGTCGGCTACGATATCCCGCTGCTGGTGAACCTGCAGCCGGCCGGTGAGTATCTTGGCGAGGACTACTATCGCGCCGGCGGCCTGCCTGCCGTGATCGCGGAGCTGATCGAGAAGGGCAAGCTCAAGCCCGCGATCACCGCCAATGGCAAGACTCTGGAAGAGAACTGCAAGGGCGCCTTCTCGATCGCCCGCGAGGTGATCAAGAGCTACGACCAGCCGATGAAGGCCCAGTCGGGCTTCCTCAACCTCTCTGGCAACCTGTTCGATTCCGCGATCATGAAGACCAGCGTGATCACGCCGGAATTCCGCAAGCGCTATCTGGAGAACCCGAAGGACCCGATGGCCTTCGAGGGCCGCGCCATCGTCTTCGACGGGCCGGAGGATTACCACCACCGCATCGACGATCCGGCGCTGGCCATCGACGAGCACTGCATCCTGTTCATCCGCGGCGTCGGGCCGATCGGGTATCCGGGCGCAGCCGAGGTGGTGAACATGCGGCCGCCGGATTACCTGATCAAGAAGGGCATCACGGCGCTCGCCTGCGTCGGCGACGGCCGCCAGTCCGGCACGTCCGGCTCGCCCTCGATCCTCAACGCCTCGCCGGAAGCGGCGACCGGCGGCGGGCTCGCCATGCTCAAGATGGGCGACAAGGTCCGCATCGACCTGAAGAAGCGCACCGCCAACATCCTGATCTCGGACGAGGAGCTTGCCGAGCGCAAGGCGGCGTTCAAGGCGGCCGGCGGCTACAAATATCCGAAGAGCCAGACGCCCTGGCAGGAGATCCAGCGCAAGATCGTCGACGAGCTCTCCGAGGGCATGGTCCTCAAGCCGGCGGTCAAGTACCAGAAGATCCACAAGAAGTTCGGCATTCCGCGCGACAACCACTGAGCGGGTTGCCGCGTTCGAAGGGTGTCTTCCCGTGCGCGCTGCGGCATGTAATGCCGCGGCGCAGACACGGGACCGTGCGACGGAAAGGCGCCTTATCGAGCGCGGCGATGGGCGCCTTCTCGTCACGCGATCCCGCATCTGCGCAGCGGCACTTCGCGCCGCGGCGCGTGCGGGATGACACGCTTCATGGCGCTTCATCGGTGCGCTTCCGCCCCGCTCACCGCCCGCGCCGCTCCCCACGCCATTCCGCCCGCGCATCGGCGTTCGCTGCGCGACGCGCGCCCAACGGGGCTGACAAACGAGACGACCCTCGACACTATGGCAGTCGTTCGTTCAGCCTCTATTTGAAACGATTTAAATCATGGCACAGAGCCCGCAGGTCGAAGCCTTCCGCAAGCTCCACGAGGCCGGCTGCTTCGTGATGCCCAACCCCTGGGATTTCGGCTCGGCCCGCTGGCTGCGCGGGCAGGGCTTCAAGGCGCTGGCGACAACAAGCGCGGGCTATGCCTTCACGCAGGGGCGCGCCGACCAGGACGTGCCGCGCGACATGATGCTGAGCCACCTCGCAGAGATCGTGAAGGCGGTGCCGGACCTGCCGGTCAATGCCGATTTCGAGAACGGCTATGCCGATACGCCCGATGGCGTCGCCGCCAACGTCAAGCTCTGCGTCGCGACCGGCGTCGCCGGCCTCTCGATCGAGGATGCGACCGGGCGCCAGGACGAGCCGCTCTATCCGTTCGAACTCGCGGTCGAGCGGATCAAGGCGGCGCGCAAGGCGATCGACGAGACCGGCTCCGGCGTGGTGCTGACAGCGCGCGCCGAATGCTACCTGACCGGCCATGCCGAGCCGCTGAAGGAATCGGTGCGGCGGATCGAGGCCTATGCGGCCGCTGGTGCCGACGTGCTCTATGCGCCCGGCCCGAAGACCCCGGCCGATATCGCGGCGATCGTCGCCGCGGCCGGCGGCAAGCCGGTCAACACGCTGATCTACGGCGATTTCGGACTGTCGGTTGCGGATATCGCGGCGACCGGCACACGGCGCATCTCGATCGGCGGCGCGCTGGCGCGGGCGGCCTGGGCCGCCTTCATCGAGGCGACGCGCCTGATCGCGGAGGAGGGCAGCTTCAAGGGCTTTGCCGGCAACGGCCCCTCGGCGCCGCTGAACCCGTTCTTCACCGCGGACCTGAAGGCGCGCTCGTGAGCCAGACCCTGCTCATCGCCCCGGCCTGGCTTGGGCATAGCGGCCTTTGGACGATCGACGCAAAGGGCCGGCGCAAGGCCATCGATGCCGATGATGCGGGCTTGTCCGACGATCTCGCGGACCGGCTGGAAGCCTGGATGGATGCGTTCGACGCGATCTATGAAGAGGATGACGAGGCGCGCTCGCGCTTTCCCGACGCCGTCGAGCAATTGGCCTGGGAAGCGGAGGGTGCGGCCATCGTCGAGGCGATCCGCGAAGAATTGGGCGCCAGCTGGACGGTTACTGCTGATCTCACTGGCTGGCAGGAGATGACGAAGCCATGATGCCGATGATCGCACCGCCCGCTCAGTCCACGGTACCGGCAGGCTGGAAGGCGCCGCCGTTCCCGCCGGCCAAGGTTCTGGAAGGCCAGTATTGCCGGCTGGAGCCGCTCGATGTCGCCAGGCATATCGACGACATCTGGGCCTGCGATGTCGCGCGTGACGATGTCTGGGCCTGGCTCCCGGCTGCGCCTCCGAAAAGCAAGGACGAATACCGCGCCCTGCTCGATTCGATGGTGGCCAAGGCCGGGATCGTGCCGCTCGCCGTGATCGACAAGGCCGACGGCAAGGCCAAGGGTCATCTCTGGATCATGGAGATCCGGCCCGAGCACGGCGTGTTCGAGGTCGGCTGGATCACCTATTCGCCGGCCCTGCAGCGGACACGCGCGGCGACCGAGGCGATCTATCTCGTCGGCGATTACGGCTTCTCGCTCGGCTATCGCCGCTACGAGTGGAAGTGCAACAACCGGAACGAGCCTTCCAAGCGCGCCGCCCTGCGCTTCGGCTTCCTGTACGAGGGCCTGTTCCGCCAGCACATGGTGGTGAAGGGCGCCAATCGCGACACCGCCTGGTTCTCGATCCTCGATGGCGAATGGCCGGTGCGGGCGCAGGCTTTCCGGCGCTGGCTGGCGCCGTCCAATTTCGATGCTCAAGGCCAGCAGAAGCTCTCGCTCGGCGCCTTCAACCAGACCGGCGGCCATGTCGGCGCGGTCGCGCTGCGCCGGGCCGGGCTTGCCGATATCCCGGCGATCCTCGCGCTCAAGAACGCCGCCTATACGCCGAACGAAAGCATCATCGGCGTGCCCTCGCTGCCCCGCATCGCCGACTACACACAGGTCGTCGCCGAGCATGAGGTCTGGCTCGCGGAAGGCGAGGGCGGTGAACTGGAAGCCGCGCTGGTGCTCGATATCGAGCCTGAGGATTTCACCGTCTGGAGCGTTGCTGTCGCGCCCGAGGCCGGCGGACGCAAGCTCGGGGCCGCGCTGATGGGTTTCGCCGACGAACGGGCGCAGGCGCTCGGCTATGCTTCGGTCCATCTCTACACCCACGCCAAGCTGACCCAGCGCATCGGCTGGTACGAGCGGCTGGGCTTCGCCATCACGCATCATGAGGACATGGCCGACCGGCGGCTGACCCATATGCGCAAGACCTTCGCAAAAGCCGGCTGAAAGAGGAAACGGGCATGGCAGGACGTTTGAAGGGCAAGGTCGCGGTCGTCACCGCCGCGGGGCAGGGGATCGGCCGGGCCATCGCCGAGGCTTTCGTCGCCGAGGGCGCCACCGTCTGGGCGACCGACAAGGACGTCGCCCTGCTGGAAGGCATTCCGAAGGCGAAGAAGCGCAAGCTCGACGTGCTCTCCAGCAAGGCGGTCAATGCCTTCGCCGAGAAGGTCGGGCCTGTCGACATCCTCGTCAACGCCGCCGGCTTCGTCCATCATGGCACCGTGCTCGACACCGACGACAAGGCCTGGGACTTCTCCTTCGACCTCAACGTCAAGTCGATGCACCGCACGATCCAGGCCTTCCTGCCGGGCATGCTGGCCAAGGGCTCGGGCTCGATCGTGAACATCGCCTCGGGCGCCGGCTCGGTGCGCGGCATCCCGAACCGCTACGCCTATGGCGCGACCAAGGCGGCGGTGATCGGCCTGACCAAGGCGGTCGCGGCCGACTACATCAAGAAGGGCGTGCGCGCCAACGCGATCTGCCCCGGCACGATCCAGTCGCCCTCGCTCGACCAGCGCATCAAGGACCTCGCCCAGGCGACGAAGACGACCGAGGCCGCCGCAAGGCAGGCTTTCATCGATCGGCAGCCGATGGGCCGGCTCGGCACGGCCGAGGAGATCGCCGCGCTCGCCGTCTACCTCGCGGCGGACGAGTCGAGCTACACTACCGGCCAGATCCATCTGGCGGATGGCGGCTTCGCTCTCTGAAGCCTGCTTCCTGATGGAGGGCGTCCACCGCCCTCCATTTTCCTGACGCGGTTGCCGACAAGAGCGACCCGAGACGCGAACCGGACAGGGAGAGGTCATGCATGTCCTGATCACGGGTGCGGCCGGCATGGTCGGCCGCAGGCTGGCGGAGCGTCTGGCCCGCGAAGGCCAATGCGCCGGCCAGGCGGTCGACAGGCTGACGCTGACCGATGTGGTTCCAGCCTCGCTGCCGGCGGAACTTGCCGACCGGGCGACGATCCGCGTCGAGGATGCCGGCGACGCGGCGGTCGCGAAGCAGCTCGCCGCGCTGCGGCCGGACCTGATCTTCCATCTCGCCGCGATCATCTCCGGCGAGGCCGAGCGCGATTTCGACAAGGGCTACCGCGTCAATCTCGACGGCATGCTGAACCTGCTTGAGGCGATCCGGCACGAGGGCGGCGCGGACTACGTGCCGAAGCTCGTCTTCACCAGTTCGAGCGGCATCTTCGGCGCGCCGTTCCCGCCGTCGATCTCCGATGAATTCCACGTCACGCCGCTGACGAGCTACGGCACGCAGAAGGCGATCGGCGAATTGCTGCTTGCCGACTACAACAGGCGCGGCTTCGTCGAGGGCGTCGGCATCCGCTTCCCCTCGATCGTGGTTCGGCCGGGCAAGCCCAATGCCTCGGCCGGCGGCTTCTTCTCCGGCATCATCCGCGAGCCGCTGCAGGGTGTGGAGGCGCTCTTGCCGGTCGGCGACGAGGTGCTCTTCACCCATGCGAGCCCGCGCTCGGCCGTCGGCTTCCTGATCCATGCCGCCGAGCTCTCGCGCCAGCAGCTCGGCCCGCGCGTCAACCTGACCATGCCCGGCGTCTGCGTCACCGTCGGCGAGCAGATCGAAGCGCTTCGGCGCATTGCCGGCGACAGGGCGGTGAAGCTGATCCGGCGTGCGCCCGATCCGGCCTCCGCTGCGATCGTCGCGGGCTGGCCGACGCGCTTCGATGCCAAACGTGCGCTGGCGCTGGGCTTCACGGCCGAACGCGATTTCGACGAGATCATCCGCGTCCATATCGCAGACGACCTCGGCGGCCATTTCCCGAACTGACGAAACTCAAAGCAAACCTTCAGGACAGAACCGATGCATATTCTCGTTCTCGGCGGCGCCGGCATGGTCGGCCGCAAGTTCATCGAGCGGCTGGCGCGCGACGGCCAGCTCGGCGGGAAGCCAGTGACGCGCGTGACGGCGCAGGACGTCGTCGTGGCTTCGCCGCCGCCGGCCGCGCCCTTCGATTTCGAGGCGGTGGTCTCCGATCTCTCGATCCACGGCGAATCCGAGAAGCTGATCGCGACGCGGCCGGAAGTGATCATCCATCTTGCGGCGGTGGTCTCGGGCGAGGCCGAGGCCGATTTCGACAAGGGCTACCGGATCAATCTCGACGGCACGCGCTATCTCTTCGAGGCGATCCGCCATGCCGAGGGCTACACGCCGCGCGTGGTCTTCACCTCTTCGGTCGCGGTGTTCGGCGCGCCCTTCCACGACAAGATCGAGGACGAGTTCTTCACCACGCCGCTAACCAGCTACGGCACGCAGAAGGCGATCGGCGAGCTCCTGCTCTGCGACTATTCGCGGCGCGGCTTCTTCAATGGCGTCGGCATCCGCCTGCCGACGATCTGCGTGCGGCCGGGCAAGCCGAACAAGGCGGCCTCCGGCTTCTTCTCCAACATCATCCGCGAGCCGCTGAACGGCGAGGAGGCGGTGCTGCCGGTGTCCGACCAGGTCCGCCACTGGCATGCCTCGCCGCGCTCGGCGGTGGGCTTCCTCGTCCACGCCGCGACGATGGACACGGCCGCGATCGGCCCGCGCCGGGCGCTGACCATGCCGGGCTATTCCTGCACCGTCGCCGAGCAGATCGAGACCTTGCGCAAGGTCGCCGGCGAGAACGTGGTAAAGCGCATCCGTCGCGAGACCGATCCGGTGATCGACGGGATCGTCGCCGGCTGGCCGCGCAACTTCGATCCGCAGCGGGCGCTGGCGCTCGGCTTCAAGGCGGAGGCGAATTTCGAGGAGATTATCCGCGTGCATATCGAGGACGAATTGCATGGGACGTTCGTGAAGTAAGACGAAACTGCGGTTCCGTCATGGTCGGGCTTGTCCCGACCATCCACGCCTTTGTCGGTCATAGTCCGTGTTCAAGACGTGGATGCTCGCCACAAGGGCGAGCATGACGGCTGCAGGCTCTTACGCCGGGCAGGGCTCGGCCTGCTCCTGCTGGCGGCGCGATGGCATGCCCAGCGCCGGCTGGCCGCGCACGGGCTGCTCCTCCGGCTCCAGCTCGGGCGCATGGGCCCAGCCGCTGGCGCTCCAGCTCTTGAGCGCCGCCCAGGTCGAGCGGTCGAGCCGGAACTGCTCGCAGGGGAACAGCCCGCCGCGCGCCGGCAGCGACTTGAGGAAGGAGCCTTCGGCCCGGAAGCCGGACTTCTCCAGCACCCGCCGCGAAGCCGGGTTGATGACGCGGGTATCCGCCTCGATCGCGGGCAGGTCGATCAGCGAGAACAGGCTGTCGATCAGGCCCTGCACCGCCTCGGTCGCGTAGCCCTTGCCCCAGTGCGGAGTGCCGAGCCAGTAGCCGATGAAGGGCACGCCCGAAGCCTGCTTGTGCGCGCCGATCATGCCGATCAGCTCGTTCGGCTTCGAACGCGGCGTGATCGCCAGCATGAGGTGCTCACCCAGCGCATTGCCCTTGCGGGCCCCGAAGATGAAGGGCTCGACCGCCTGGGACGGGTAGGGATGGGGAATCGATGCCGTCATCTCCGCCACCGCCTTTTCGCCGGCAAGGCGCAGGATCGCATTGGCATCGGCCATGCGGGGCCAACGCAGCCAGAGACGCCGGGTCTCGAGCCGGAAGACATCGTCGCGGGTCAGTTCGGGGAACATATCGTCTCTCCGTCGGCGCAAACGAAAAAAGGGAGCTGGGACTTTGGTCCCATCTCCCCTTCGCTGACCTTCGGGAGACCCTATTCGGGCCTTTTAACCCTTGATCCGTTCGGTTCGATGGAACCGGCGGATCGAGAGATTTCCCTATCCGCCTATTACTCTGCGGCCTCTTGGGCCGGGACTACGTTCACGAAAGCTCGGCCGAGTTTCGTCGTGAATCGGACTCGGCCATTCGCCGTCGCAAAGAGGGTATGGTCTTTGCCCATGCCGACATTGGCGCCGGCATGCCACTTGGTGCCGCGCTGACGGATAATGATGTTGCCGGGAATGACGGCCTGATCGCCGAACTTCTTGACGCCGAGGCGCCTGCCTTCGGAATCGCGACCGTTGCGGGATGAACCGCCTGCCTTTTTGTGAGCCATAACGCCCTACCTCAAAACTTGTCGTGTCTCTCTAACCCGAATCGGCGGCGAAAGCCACCCGCATCGGATACGAAATGCCGGAACACCATTCTGTCAGGAGCGACAGACCGGGACGTGAGCCTCGGCAATGGTGATCCGGCGTGGATATCGACGCCGGGAAACCCGGTCTCAGGCCTCGGACGCCTCGTCCTTGGCCTTCTTGGCAGGGGCCTTCTTGGCCGCGGCCTTCTTCGGTGTCTCGGCCTCGTCAGCCTCGGCCTTGGCGGCCTTCGGCGCAGCCTTCGCCTTGGCGGCGACCGGAGCAGCGGCGGCATCTGCCTTCTTCATCTCCGGCTTCTTGCCGCCGGTGAGGATGTCGGTGATGCGGATGACGGTCAGCTCGGCGCGGAAGCCGCGCTTGCGCTTGGAGTTCTGGCGGCGGCGCTTCTTGAAGGCGATGACCTTCTCGCCACGGGCCTGCTCGACGATCTCACCGACGACGGTGATCTCGGAAAGGGCCTTGGCATCGAGCGTGGTCTTCTCGCCCTCGGTGAGCATCAGCACCGAATCGAAAGCGACGGTGTCGCCGGCGTTGCCTTCGATCTTGGCAGCGGTGATCTTGTCGTTGGCGGCGACGCGGAACTGCTTCCCGCCGGTCTTGATGACTGCGAACATTTTGTCCTCCATGTTCGGCCCCGTCCTGTCGCGGCTTCCGGATGGAGGCCCGTGGGACGGCTTTTTGGCAGTCGATTGCGTGGTCTGGCTTGCTCATCTGGCATGCGACGCAGCGCACATGCCAAAAGAGATCGGGCGCGGGTTTCCCCACGCCGGACGGTGCTCGATAGTCGCACGGCCGGATGAGGTCAAGCGAAAGCGGCTGTGAAGAGTGGATTTCTCATATCGGAGAGGCTTGCCCCCCGGGCGCTGCTTGTGTAGTAACCGCCTCGCTTCGACCGAAGGCGACCGCGGACAGGTGGCAGAGTGGTTGAATGCACCGCACTCGAAATGCGGCATACCTGCAAGGGTATCGGGGGTTCAAATCCCTCCCTGTCCGCCACTCTCTATCGCCCTGCGATCATCGTACCATTCACAATTCGGCGCGAAGCCCCGGCCCTGCCGGTGACGTGCTGTCGCTTGCCGCGACGATTTTCCTCGCCAGTGATCGCAGCCGAGGCCACCGGCCTCTGGTGGACGGGAGCGAACGAGGTTGAAGCGCAGGTGAGGTTAGGCCTTAATCGCCGCCTCCACAGCAAGGAGAAACCCAATGCGATTGGCGCTCGCCATCATCACCTTGGCTCTCACCGGCTGCAATGGCACGCCAGAGTCCAATCATCCCACCCGCGACTATACCGTCGGAACGGCGCAATGTTCGAAATTCGGCTGGGGCACGTCCCAGATGGCCGAATGCCTCGACCGCGCCGCTGAGCGGCAGTCGGCGACGGTTTCGCAGGACCGCACAGGTGAGGCCGGATAATTCCCGGCGGCAGGCGGCCAGAATCGCGCTGCAGCATGCTTATGCGACGGGGTTGCACCTTGCCGTCAGGCGCGGCAAAGATAAACGCATGATCAGGACATTGATTGCCGCCAGCCTGGTTGCCGTTCTGGCCGCCGGCTGTGTCTCACCCCGGCCTCAGCCTGTGCAGCAGACTGCGGCTCCTTCTGCCAAGCGAATCGTCCGCGACGGCGCACAACTCGCGTTGCCGGACGGAACACGTGTCACGCCGGATTATACCGGCGGCTTCACGTTGCCGAACGGCGACTATGTGAAGCGCGAACGCGGGGCGTTGGTGTTGCCTACGGGCGCGCGCTGCCAGCCCGACGCGATGGGGTATGTCTGCCCCTGAGGCTCAGGCGCCGCATGGCGGCGCTTGCCTGACGAGCTATTTTGCTTGTCGTCGGCCCATGGCGGCCGGCTTGGCGATCAGGCCGCGTCGGAGGCCTGCTGACGCTTCTTTGCCGAACCCGTTCCGGAATCGCTGGATTCGTCGAGGACGTGGTTGTGGCTGCGGAAGGCCCAGATTTCCTTGGCGGCTTCCCAGTGCTCGCGGTCGCGACCCTCGGGCTGTCCATCCTTGATCCAGAGATCATAGGCGATCTTCCGGATTTCGTGCTGGGTCTTGTCGTCCTGCTTCATGTCTCGCCTCCATGATCTCTCCCCGATGAGCATCGGGGAATCCTGGTTTGAGAGGGCGCCGGCTTCGCCGTGCAGGGGAACAACCTGCGGACCGGCTGGGTTGTTCCCACGCGCGATGAATGATGCTGCCAGTAGCGGGTGGCAGGCTCACGCCTTTGCGGTGACCAACGCCGCTTCGTCGGACGTTTCCGGCTGCGGATGGACCGGGCGGCGCGCATAGCGCTGAGCGAGGACCGCGCAGGCGAAGAGCTGCGCCTGATGGAACAGCATCAACGGCAGCACGATCAGGCCGAGCGCCTGGCCGGGAAACAGGATGTTCGCCATCGGAATACCGCTCGCCATGCTCTTCTTAGAGCCGCAGAAGACGATGGCGATCTCGTCCTCCTTGGAGAAGCCGAGGCGCCGACTGGCGAAGGTGGTGGTCGCCAGCACGGCGGCGAGCAGGACGACATCGAGCGCCATGATCAGGCCGAGATCGGCGAGCGTCACCTGCGACCAGATGCCGGCGACCATGCCTTCGCTGAAGGCGGCATAGACGACGAGCAGGATCGAGCCGCGGTCGACCAACGAGATCGGCGCCTTGTGGCGTTGCAGGAAGGGCCCGATCCAGCGGCGCAGCAATTGACCCGCGACGAAGGGCAGCAGGAGCTGGAGCGCGATGCTTTCGACGGCGCGGGTGCTGAAGCCGCCGCCTTTCGAATCGAGGAGCAGCACGACCAGCAGCGGTGTCAGAACCATGCCGAAGAGGTTGGAGACCGAGGCGCTGCACAGGGCTGCGGCGACATTGCCGCGCGCGATCGAGGTGAAGGCGATCGAGGATTGCACGGTCGAGGGCAGGATAGAGATGAAGATCAGCCCGGCGATCAGCTCGGATGGCAGGACGCCGGCGAAGACGCGAGTGAGCACGAGGCCGAGGAGGGGGAACAGCACATAGGTGCTGGCGAAGACCAGCGATTGCAGGCGCCAGTGCAGCAGGCCTTCCCAGGCCGCCAACGGCGACAGCCTTGCGCCATAAAGGAAGAACAGCAGCGCGACCGCGACCGAAACGGCATCGCTTGCGATCTCAGCTCCGGCGCCATGGGCGGGGAATACGGCCGCCGCTGCGACCGTGGCCATGAGGGCGATCAGATAGGGATCGATGCCGAAGCGGGCGAGGGTGCGGCGGAGCATGGTGGTCCTTCCGGTGCGGTGCCGCGTTGTAATCCCTTGCCGCCTCATTGTGATCCATGTTGGTTTCGATATCGGCTATCATGGATCATGATGATGCTTGATCCCGATCCGAAGCCACTCGATCCCGTCCTGCTGCAGAGCTTCCTCAAGGTCTGCGAGACGCTGAGCTTCACCGAGGCGGCGCGCCAGCTCGGCCTGCGCCAGTCCTCGGTCAGCCAGCATGTCGCGCGGCTGGAGAAGCGGCTGGGCCGGCGCCTGCTGGAGCGCGACACCCATGGCGTGCGTCCGACGCCGGATGCTGACGCGATCCTGCCCTTTGCGCGGCAGGCGCTGGAGGCGGGGCAGCGGATCGAGCGCTATCTCGCCGGCTCGACCCTGCGCGGGCGGCTCCGGCTCGGGGTTTCCGAGGATTTCGCCTATACGGCTCTGCCGGAGATCCTGGCGGCCTTCGCCATGCAGCACCATGCGGTCGATCTGGAGCTGACTGTGGGGCTGAGCGGCCTGCTCTACGAGCAATATGACGCGGGCGAACTCGACCTGATCTTCGCCAAGCGGCGCAAGGGCGACGCGCGCGGCGAGGTCGCCTGGCAGGAGCGGCTGGTCTGGGCGGGCAGGCCGGGCGCGCGGCTTGCCGAGCAGCCGGTCGTCCCGCTCGTGCTTTATCCGCCGCCGAGCATCACGCGGGTCCATGCGATCGAGACGCTGGAGCGGGCGGGCCGCTCCTGGCGCGTCGCCTGCACCAGCGGCAGCCTCGCGGGTCTGCGCGCGGCGACGGTGGCCGGGCTCGGCCTCACTGCGCATTCGGCCCGCCTGATCCCGCAGGGTCTCGCCGAGGTTGAGCCGCGCGAGGCGCTGCCGCCACTGGGCACGATCGAGTTCGTTGTCATCGGTGGCCAGTCGCACCAGGCGGCAGCGCGGGCGCTGGCCGACGCTATCCTCGCGAGTGCGGGGCGGCTCATGCCGGAAGCGCCGCGACGTGCAGCGCGCAGCTAGTCCCGCGCCAGAGCCGCGACCGGATCGAGCTTCGCGGCGTTGCGCGCCGGCAGGAAGCCGAAGGTCAGGCCGATCAGCGTCGAGCAGGCGATGGCGACGGCGAAAGCCTCGCCCGAATAGATGAACCGCATCTGCGAGCCCGAGGCCTCGAAGCCATAGCCGATGGCCAGCGCCAGCCCGATGCCGAGCGCGCCGCCGATGAAGCAGACCAGCGAGGCCTCGATCAGGAATTGCTGCATGATATCGCTGCGGCGCGCACCGACCGCCATGCGCAGGCCGATCTCGCTGGTGCGCTCGATCACCGAGACCAGCATGATGTTCATCACGCCGATGCCGCCGACCAGCAGCGAGATGACGGCGATCGAGGAGATCATCAGCGTCAGCGTCTGGGTCGTGGCGGTGATGGTGTTGCGGATCTCGTCCTGGTTGAAAATGAAGAAGTCCTTGGCGCGGTGGCGATGGGTCAGGAGCTCCGTCACCGCCTCCTGAGCCGCCGCCATCGGGGTGTCGTCGTCGACGCGCAGCGTGATCGAGCGCAGTGAGAGATCGCCGAGGAATCGGCCCTGCACCGAGGTGTAGGGCATGAAGACCTGCGGGTTCTGGCTGCCGCCGAAGCCGCCCTGCTGCTGGCGCATCACGCCGACGATGCGGCTGGGCACGGTGCCGATCAGGAAGACCGTGCCGATCGGGTTGGCCGTGCCGTTCGGGAAGAGCACGCCGAGCGTATTCTCGTCGATGACGACGTCCTGCGCCAGCGTGCGGACATCCTCGGCGGTGAAGAAGGAGCCGCGCGTCAGCACGCTGCCGCGCACGTCGAAATAGCGCTCGCTGACGCCGTTGACGAGCGCCGACGCCTCGACATTGCCGAGCCGGATCGTCGCGCTGGTCGAAACCGTCGGCGTCATGCTCGCGGCATAGGGCTGGGCCGCGAGGACCTGCGCGTCGAGCACGGTCAGGGTCCTGACCCGGCCGGAGCGCGTGTCGCCGAAGCCGGCGCCGGGGAAGATCTCCAGCGTGTTGGTGCCGAGGCCGGAGATGTTCTGGAGCACGTTCTGCTTGGCGCCTTCGCCGAGCGCGACGACGCTGACCACGGCGGCGATGCCGATGACGATGCCGAGCATGGTCAGCGTCGTGCGCAGCTTGTGGGCGGTCATGGCCCGCACCGCCATGCCGAAGGCTTCCTTGAGGCGGCCGAAGGCGGCGCGCATCCGCCCGGCCGGCGCCGGGACGGGGGAGGGCGGTGGTACGGCTTCAGCGCGCGGCGCGGTGCGCCGGTCGTCGATGATGCGGCCGTCGCTGAGCTCGATGATGCGATGCGCACGCGCTGCGACATTCATGTCGTGGGTGACGAGGATGACCGTGTGGCCCTCGCGGTTGAGCTCATCGATCAGAGCCAGCATCTCCTCACCGCTCTTACGGTCGAGCGCGCCGGTCGGTTCGTCGGCGAGGAGGACGCGGGCGCCGTTCATCAGGGCGCGCGCCACCGAGACACGCTGCTGCTGGCCGCCGGAGAGTTCGGAGGGCCGGTGCGTCGCGCGCGAGGCTAAGCCCAGCCGCTCCAGCAGCATCGCGGCGCGGCTCTGGCGCGGTCCGGGCGGCACGCCGGCATAGATCGCGGGCACCTCGACATTGGCGAGCGCGGTCAATTCCGAGAGCAGGTGATAGCGCTGGAAGACGAAGCCAAAGTATTCGCGCCGGAGCCGGGCGAGCTCGTCCGGGTCGAGGTCGCGTGTCGGGCGGCCGTCGATCTCGTAGCTGCCGCCGGTCGGGCGATCGAGGCAGCCGATGATGTTCATCAGCGTCGACTTGCCCGAACCGGACTGGCCGACGATCGCGACCATTTCGCCGGCCTCGATCACGAGATCGGCGCCGTCGAGCGCCGCGACCGCGGCCTCGCCCTCGCCGAAATCGCGCCGGACGCTGGCGAGGCGGATGAGCGGCTTGCCCATCGCGGGCGTCTCAGAAGCCAAAGGGCGAGCGCCGGGCACGCGTCGGGCGCGTCGCATCCGGGCCGCCGCTGCTGCGGGTGGTGACGACGCGCTCGCCCGCCTTCAGGCCGGAGGTGATCTCGACCACGATCTTGTTGTCCAGCCCGGTCGTGACCTTGCGCTGCTCCGGCTTGCCATCCGTGCCGAGCACATCGAGGAAGCTGTTCGGGCCACGGCGCCGGACGGCGGTCGAGGGCACGGTGAGGACGTTCTGCGCCCGGCCAACGATGACGGTGACCTGCGCCGTCATCGAGGTCAAAAGCCGCCCTTCCGGGTTCGGCACCTCGAACAGGGCGTTGTAGTAGACCGCGCTGGTACTGGCCGCCGAGGACGAGCTGCTCGCGCTGGAGGAGGAGGTCGTGTTCTGCGTCTTCAGGGTGTCGGGCGCCGGCTCGACATAGGAAATCTTGCCGGGAAAGCGCCGCTCGGGCGCGCCGAGCACGCTGAAATAGACCTCCTGGCCGGCCTTGACCCTGAGCACGTCGGCTTCCGAGATCCTGGCCTTGACTGTCATGGTCGAGACGTCGCCGAGCACGACCACGGTCGGCGCCGACTGGACGGCGTTCACCGTCTGGCCCTCCTGCGCGACGATGGCGAGCACGGTGCCGGGGCTCGGCGCGGTGATGCGGGTATAGCCGAGCTTGGCGCGGGCATCCTCGACCTTGACCTGGCTCGACTGGATCTGCGCATCGAGCGACTCGATCTGGGCGCGGGTCACGCTCACCGTCATCTCGGCATTCTCGAAGGCGTCGCGCGAGACGGCGTTCTGCCCGACCATCTGCTTCTGTCGGGTAAGCACGGCCTGGGCATAGGCGAGGCTGGCGCTGCGTTCGGCGCGCTGGGCCTTGAGTGCGGCGAGATCGGCCTCGGCGGAGCGCAGCGCGTTCTGCTGAGTGATGCCGTCGATCTCGGCGATCAGGTCGCCGGTCGCGACATTGTCGCCGAGCCTGACCTTGAGCGAGACGATGCGGCCGGTCGCCTGCGCGCCGACGCTGACCTGCCGGACCGGCTCGAGCGCGCCGGAGGCGAGCACGGCTTCCTCGACATTGCCCATCACCGCCTCGGCACTGGGCAGGCTGACGGTCTCGGCCGGCGAGGGCTGGCGGGCCTGCCAGACATAGTAGCCGCCAGCGGCCGCGAGGATCAGGGCGGGGAAAAGAAGGCGGCGCAGCCTCATGGTTGCGGCTCCTCGATGGGAAGAATGCGCAGGCGCGGGCCGGTCTCGGCGTCGACGACCGCCGGCGCCGAGACCTCGACGGGTCTCAGCCAGCCGCCGCCCAGTGCCTTGTTGAGCGCGATGAAGCTGGTCGCCAGCACCACCCGGCTCTGGATCAGCGATTCCTCGGATGCGTAGAGCGTGCGCTGGGCTTCGAGGACATCGAGGAAGCTCGCCGTGCCCGCCGTATAAAGCGCGCGGGAAAGCCGCGCGGCCTCGCCGGATGCGCGGGCGGCTTCGCTCAGGCTGCCGAGCCTGAGCCGCTGCTGTCGCAGGCCGACGAGATTGTCCTCGACATCCTGCAGCGCCGTCAGCACCGCAAGCCGAAGCGCGGCGTCCTGCTGGTCGCGCCGGGCGCGGGCGGCGTCGACGGCCGCCGCCAGTTCGCCGCCGTTGAAGATGGGGACGCTGAGGCTCGGGCCGATCGACCAGCCGATGGCGCTGTTCTTGGCGAGATCGCCGAGCTTCAGCGCCGAGGTCGAGATATTGCCGGTCAGCGAGACCGAGGGATAGCGATTGGCCTCGGCCTGGCCGATCCGGGCCGTCGCCTGGGCAAGCTGGCGTTCGGCCGAGCGGACATCGGGGCGGCGGCGCAGCACATCGGCAGGGATGCCGGCGCGCGGCGGGGCGGGTGTGCCGGGCACTGCCGCTGTGCGGCCGAAATAGCCGGCCATCGCGGCCGGCGGTCGGCCGGTCAACACGGCAAGGCGATGCTGGCTCTGGGCAAGCGAGGCTTCGAGCGAGGGGATCTGGGCTTCGGTGCTGGCGGCTTGCGCAGTGGCGCGGGCGGTGTCGATGGCCGAGATATCGCCGGCCTGGAAGCGGGTGCGGGTCAGCGCCTCGGTCTCGCGCTGGGTCTTAGCGGTGCTGCGGGCGAGGACGATCCGCGCCTGCAGGCCGCGCGCCTCGACATAGGTCGAGGCGACATCGCCGATCAGCGTCAGCATGACCGTGTCGAGATCGTCGAAGGCGGCATCGGTGCCATAGGTCGCGGCCTCGACGGCGCGGTCACGCGCGCCGAACAGGTCGAGTTCCCAGGAGGCGTCGAAACCGGCGCGGAAGCTGTTGCGGGTAACCGTCGAGGAGCGCGAGCGCGTGGCCGAGGCGCTGCCATCGACCTGCGGGAAGAGCGCACCGACCGCCTGCTCGCGCGAGGCACGGGCTTCGCGGATGCGGGCTTTGGCCTGCGCGACGTCGAGATTGCCGGCGATGGCCTGCTCGATCAGCGCGTTCAGCGTGGGATCGCGGAAGCCGCGCCACCATTCGCTCGGCCTGGGCGATGTCTTGCCGCCGGCCGCCGCGCTCCAGCGCTGCGGCATGTCGAGCGCGGGCGGCACATAGTCCGGCCCCACGGCGCAGGCGCCGAGGCTCACCGCCAGCAGAGACAGCAGGGGAATGCGAATCATCGCGGCCAGAATGCCGGGAAAACCCGGAGCCGCCAGCTTTCCACCTCGTTGATGCGCAATATTTCGTCCCTATGGCATTCCTGCCAGCAGGATAACCGGTCAGCCGGTCCGGCGCATTGCGGCCTCGGTCGTTTCGCGCTTCACAAAATCGCGGGACGACTCGGGCTCTTTGTCTCCCGCATTTTCTTCACGCGAACCGGTGCCCACTTCGCTTGAAAAGGCTTCAGATGACCATCCTGTGAGACAGGGTCTTGACGGTCATGTAGTGCGCCAGCCCCTCGGCGCCACCCTCGCGCCCGTAGCCGCTGTCCTTGACGCCGCCGAAGGGCACCTCGGCGACGGAGGCTTCCAGCGTGTTGATCGAGACATTGCCGGCTTCGATGCCGTCGGCAAGCTGGTCGGCGCGAGCGGCCGAATGCGTAAAGCCGTAAGCAGCGAGGCCGAAAGGCAAGGAATTGGCCTTCTCGATCGCCTCCTCGACCGTGCGGACGGGGTTGATGATCGCCATCGGGCCGAAAGGTTCCTCGCGCAGCGCGCGGGCATCGTCCGGCAGTTCGGTGAGGACGGTGGGCGGGAAGAAATAGCCGCGATTGCCCAAACGCTCGCCGCCGGTCAGCACGCGCCCGCCACGGGCTCGTGCATCGGCGGTCAGCGCTTCCAGCGCCTCGATGCGGCGATGATTGGCGACCGGGCCCATTTCGGTTGCGGCATCGAGGCCGTTGCCGACCGTCACGGCTTGCGCCTGCGCGACGAAGGCTTTGGTGAAGCGCTCGTAGATATCTTGCTGGACGAAGAAGCGCGTCGGCGAGGTGCAGACCTGGCCGGCGTTGCGGATCTTGCGGGTGGCGGAGAGATGGGCTGCGACGATGGGATCGACATCGTCGCAGACGATGACCGGGGCATGGCCGCCGAGTTCCATCAGCACCGGCGTCATATGGCGCGCCGCCAGTTCCGAGAGATGCTTGCCGACCGCGGTCGAGCCGGTGAAGGCGACGAGCCGGGTCTGCGCCTGCGGGATGAGATAGCCCGAGATTTTCGCGGGCACGCCGAAGACGAGATTGAAGACGCCGGGCGGCACGCCAGCATCGTGCAGGGCCCGCGCGATATGAAGCGCGCCGGCCGGGGTCTCCTCGGCCGCCTTGATGATGATCGAGCAGCCGGCCGCGAGCGCGCCCGCGATCTTGCGGCAGGGCTGGCTCATCGGGAAATTCCAGGGCGAGAAGGCTGCGACCGTGCCGACCGGCTGGTGGATCACGACGTAGCGGATGCCGGGCTCGCTCGGGATGACGCGACCATAGGCGCGCTGGCCCTCGGCCGCATCCCATTCGAAGAACTCGCAGCCTCGGACCACTTCGAGCCGGGCCTGCGCCAGCGGCTTGCCATGCTCCAGCGTGATGGAGTGGGCGATCTCCTCGACGCGCTCGCGCATCAGCGCGGCGGCCTTCAGCATGATCTCGCCGCGGACGCGCGGCGCCATCCGGCTCCAGACCCGGAAGCCTTCGGCGGCCGCCGTCAGCGCATCGTCGAGATCGGCCTGGGAGGCGAGGGGCACCGCGCCGATGACGCTCTCATCGGCTGGATTGATGACCGGCTGCTCCTCCGCCGTCTTCCGCCAGGCGCCGCCGATATAGAGCTTGAGATCGGGATAGGTCGTCATGGAAGCCTCGGCTGGCGATGCGTTCAGCGGTCTCTGCGCGGCGTGTCCGCCGGTCTTGAGGGGGACCATAGGTGGCCGGCCATTCTGCGATCCAGCCGGCTAAATCAGATAAATTCAGATTGTTATGGTTATGAATGACGCGGGCTACCCTCTTGTCTTTCCGGACAAGCCGCAAAGCGGCGCAGATCCGGAATCCACCCAAGAGCGCGGCGCCCAGTCGTGGATTCCGGGTCTCCGCTTCGCTGCGCCCGGAATGACAAGAAAAGGTCAGCGCACCAGCGTCCGCACGCGGTTCTCGATCAGCCTGACCAGCCCCAGCGCCGTCATTTCCGAGGATTTCGGGTTCGTGGCGAGCGGGCGGTTCTCGATGGCGATGTCGAGCTTGCCGAAGGCGCCGCGTGCGCTGAGCTGGTGGCCGTTGCCGCCGGCGGCGGGGTCGGCGACGAGCTCGACGCGGGTGCGGTCGAGCCCGATGCCGGCAAGTGCCGAGATCACTGCGACATTGGCATTCTGCGGAAAGCGCGAGGCGGCCTCGCGGGCGGTGCCGGAGAAGAAGGCCGTCGCCTCGGTGAGTTCATCGAGCGCGATCAGGCTTTCGGCCGAGGTGCCGCGCCAGGCGGCGGACGGCTTGACGATGCGATGGATGACCTCGTCGAGCGGCAGCAGGGAAGCGGCTGCGATGCCGTCGATCCCGGCGAGGGCGCCGGGCGGGATCAGGAGCTGGCTGCCACTGCTCTCGGCGGCAGCGATCAAGCGAGCGAGCAGGGCGTCGTCGCAGAAGGCGCTGGTCGAGGCGACAGCGAAGGCCGGCGCATGGTCGAGCGCGGCTTCGCCCCAGATGCCGACGGCCTCGCGCCCGGCGGCCTCGACGATAAGATCGAGGTTCAGGCGGGCCAGCTCATCGGATGTCGTGATCAGCTTCGCGCCGGCCGGGAGGTCGGTGGCTGCGGATGCGTTGCGGACGGCGACAGCGGCGATGTCGATATCGCCCTTGCTTCGCTCCGCCAGCAGCTCCGCGACGCGGCGGTTGATGGCGCCCCAGCCGATCAGAGCGAGGCGCAGCGGATTGCGAGATTGCGTCATGGGCCTTCCGCCGTTCGCAAGGCGAGATCGAGCAGGGCACCGCCGTTCAGGCCTTCCAGCATGCTGAAATGGTGGCCCGGACAGATGAGGGGGCTGAGGCCTGCCATGTCGCGGCCAGCGCGACCGATTGCGCCTTGAAGGCATCGCTCTCGCCCTTGCCGACCGCGAAGGCGATCCGCGTGGATTGCGGGCGTGGCTGGGCGATGGGGCTGAGCCTTTTGGCGCGGGTGGCATCGTCGAGCCCGAGCAAGCGGCCGAGTGGGAGATGGCCGAGGGGGTCGAGGTCATAGAGGCCGGAGAGCAGCAAGGCCGAGGCGACTGGCGGAGCGTTCTCTGCGCAGAGCACCATGGCGGCGAGATGTCCTCCGGCGGAATGACCGGAGACATGCAAACGCGCCGGGTCGAGTCCGAGCGTATCGGCTTCGCGCACGAGGAAATTCAGGGCGGCCACGCTCTGAGCGAGGCTTGTTTCCAGCGGCGTATCCGGCGCCAGCCCGTAATTCGGCATGGCGACGGCATAGCCGGCATCGAGCAGCCCTTGTGCGAACTGGGCATGCTGGGCCTTGTCCGAAGCCTGCCAGTAGCCACCATGGATGAAGACGAAGATCGGTGCGCGGGTCACTCCGGCTGGGCGATAAAGGTCGAGCCTCTCGAAGCGGCCCGGGCCATAGGCGAGATCGGCGGCGCCATGGCGGGCGCGGAAAGCCTCGCCGTCGCGGCTCCATTGCCGGAACAGTGCCTTCATGTCGGCTTGCAGACGCGGGCTGTACTGCCGGCCAAGTTCGCGCAGGCTGTAGCCATCGACGAGCGTATCGGGCAGCGGCTGCGCGGCGGCATGGCTGGCGCGGATCGTCAGGCCGGCTTCGGCCCTCGGTTGGAGCCGGATCGACGGGCGGAAGCCGGCGAAGGTTTCGCGATAGGCGAGTTCCACCGTATGGCGGGAGAGATGGAAAGCGTCGGGCCTGTCGGTCTCCCAGACCATCTCGCGCAGGTGATGCGGGCCGCAGCCGGCGGCGATCAGCCCGGCGAGGATATCGCCCAGCGCATCGCGCAGCGCCTCGACCGGGTCGTGCTCGGCGCTGTGCGCGACGATCTCGTGAAGGGCCGCTTCAGACGCCGACATAGCGATGCACCAGTTCCGCATTGGCCGCGAGGTCGGCGCTGGAGCCCGACCAGACCGTGCGGCCCTTCTCGATGATGTAGTGCCGGTCGGCGATGCGCTTCAGCACGTTGATGTTCTTGTCGATCAGCAGGATCGACTGGCCCTGCGCCTTCAGCGCCTCGATGCAGCCCCAGATCTCGGCCCGGATCACCGGCGCGAGGCCTTCGGTCGCCTCGTCGAGGATCAGGAGCTTGGGATTGGTCATCAGGGCGCGCCCGACCGCAAGCATCTGCTGCTCGCCGCCCGAGAGTGTGCGGGCCGACTGGCTGGCGCGTTCCTGCAGGCGGGGGAACAGGGCATAGACCCGTTCCAGCGTCCAGGGCGAGGAACGTTTCAGCCGGTTCGAGGCGGTGGCGACGAGATTCTCGCGCACGGAGAGTGTCGGGAAGACCTGCCGGCCTTCGGGCACGAGGCCGATGCCGCAGCGGGCGATCTTCTCGGGCGCGATGCCGCGGACGTCCTGGCTCTCGAAGCGGATGTCGCCGCCCTTCGGCGCGAGCAGCCCCATGATCGAGCGCACGGTGGTGGTCTTGCCCATGCCGTTGCGGCCGAGCAGGGTCACGACCTCGCCCTCGGCGATGTCGAGCGCGACATCGAACAGGACCTGGCTCCGGCCATAGGCGGATTGCAGGTTGCGCACGCTCAGCATCAGGCGTCCCCCTCGCCGAGATAGGCGGTTCGGACCTCCGGATTGTCGCGGATCTGCTCGGCCGTGCCGGTGGCGATGACGCGGCCATAGACCAGCACCGAGATGCGGTCGGCCAAGGCGAAGACGGCCTCCATGTCATGCTCGACCAGGAGCATGGTGACGCGGCCCTTCAGGGCCGAGAGCATCGCGACCATCTGCTCGCTTTCGGCATGGCCGAGCCCTGCCATCGGCTCGTCGAGCAGGAGCAGGCGCGGCTCGCAGGCGAGTGCGATCGCGAATTCGAGTTGCTTCTGCTCGCCATGGGAGAGATCGGCGACCTTGATTTCGGCGCGATGGCTCAGGCCCGCCGTCGAGAGATGCTGGCGGGCGCGGGCCCGCAGGCTCTCGTCGCGCCGGGCATTGCCGAAGAAACGGAAGCTGTGGCCCTGATGCGCCTGAACCGCGAGCGCGACATTGTCGAGCATCGTGAAATCCGGCAGGAGCTGGGTGATCTGGAAGGTGCGGGCGAGGCCGCGCCGGACGCGCTGGGCGGTCGGCAGGGCGCCGATATCCTCGCCCGATAGCGTGATCGCGCCTTCGTCATGCGAGAGTTCGCCGAAGAGCTGGGTCAGCAGCGTGGTCTTGCCGGCGCCGTTGGGGCCGATCAGCGCATGGATCTCGCCATCGCGCACGTCGAGGTCGACTCCATCGGTAGCAATGAGCCCACCGAAGCGCTTGCGCAGGCCGCGCACGGAAAGAAGCGTCGCGGTCATGGCGCGCTCCTGCCGAGGCCGAGGCGAGCGATCAGGCCGTTGAGCCCGCCCTGCGTGAAGAGCACGACGAGCAGCAGGATAGGCCCGAGCACGAGCTGCCAGTGCTCGGTCCAGCTCGTCAGCACGGTCTCGAGGATGACGAGGGCGGCGGCGCCGAGCAACGGGCCGAGCAAGGTGCCGACGCCGCCGAGGATGACCATGATCATCAGCTCGCCGGACTTGGTCCAGTGCAGCATGTCCGGGCTGACGAAGCGCAGGTAGTTCGCCATCAGCGCGCCCGCGAGCCCTGCGCCCATGCCGGAGATGACGAAGGCGGCGAGCTTGTAGCGATAGGGTGCGATGCCGATCGCCGCCATGCGCCGCTCGTTCTGGCGGATGCCGGCGAGAACCATGCCGAAGCGTGAGCCGACGATGCGCCAGAGCGCGAGGAAGACCAGCGCCGCGATGACAAGGCAGATGAAATAGAAGGTCACGTCGTCGCGCGTGTTGAGGTCGAACAACGCATTGCGGCGGCGGATTGTCATGCCGTCATCGCCGCCATAGGCCTTGAGCGAAACGAAGAGGAAGAACAGCATCTGCGCGAAGGCGAGCGTGATCATGATGAACTGCACGCCGCTGGTGCGGAGCGAGAGCGCGCCGATCACGCAGGCGAAGAGGCCGGCGACAAGGATCGCGGCGGGCAATGCCACCAGCAACTGGTCGGTGCCGGGGATGAAGCCGAGGAAGAGCGCGTCGTCGGCAAAGGTCCGGTAGAGGATGCCGACGGCATAGCCGCCGATGCCGAAGAAGGCGGCGTGGCCGAACGAGACCATCCCGCCGAAGCCGAGCGCGAGGTTCAGGCTGGCGGCGGCGATGGCATAGATCAGGACACGCGTCGCCAGCGGCACCAGCGCCGGCTGGCCGAGCGCCTTGACGATGAAGGGCAGGGCGATCAGCGCGACGGCGAGCAGGAGCAGCGTGACGATGCGGCCCGGTGCGGGCGCGGCCGAGTCCGTGTTGGTGATGGCGTTCTCAGACATGGGCGGGGAAGAGTCCCTTGGGCCGCACCAGCAGCACGATCGCCATCAGCAGGTAGATGCCCATCGAGGCGAGGCCGGCGCCGAGCGCATCGGCCTCGGACCCTGTCATGACATGGCGCAGCAGGCCGGGCGCGAAGGCACGCAGGGACGTATCGACGAGGCCGACGAGCAGCGCGCCGAAGAAGGCGCCGCGGATCGAGCCGACGCCGCCGATGACCACGACGACAAAGGTCATGATCAGGATCTGCTCGCCCATGCCGACCTGCACGGCGAGGATCGGCCCGGCCATCAGCCCGGCGAGGCCGGCGAGCAGCGCGCCGAGCCCGAAGACGGCGGTGTAGAGCAGGCGGATATCGACGCCGAGCGCGCGCACCATCTCGCGATGGGTAGCGCCGGCGCGGACCAGCATGCCGACGCGGGTGCGGTTGATCAGGAGGTAGAGGCCAAGCGCCACGAGCAGGCCGACGGCGATGATCGCTAGCCGGTAGACCGGATAGGTCAGGCCGGGCAGGAGCTGCACCGAGCCGTTCAGCGCCGGGGGAACCGAGACGAAGAGCGGCTGGCGGCCGAAGAGCAGCGTCACGCTCTGGTTGAAGATCAGGATCAGCGCGAAGGTCGCCAGCACCTGGTCGAGATGGTCCCGCGCATAGAGCCTTCGCAGCACGACGAGTTCCATGACCATGCCGATGAAGGCGGCGGCGGCGAGGCCTGCGAGCACGGCAATCAGGAAGGAACCGGTCTGCGCCGCGGCGAAGGCGGCGGCATAGGCGCCGACCATATAGAGCGAGCCATGGGCGAGGTTGATCACGCCCATGATGCCGAAGATCAGCGTCAGTCCGGCTGCGAGCAGGAACAGCATCACGCCGAACTGCAGGCCGTTGAGCAATTGTTCGAGAACGAGCGTCATTGTTTTTGAGGCTAGAGTGCGCCGCCTTCGGGTAGAAACACCGGGGTTATTCCAGTTTCGTCATGCTCGCCCTTGTGGCGAGCATCCACGCCTTGAACACCGATCTCGATGAAGGAAGACGTGGATGGTCGGGACAGGCCCGACCATGACGAAAACGTAAGCGGCCTTGGTCGTGAACCGGTGTGGTCCTCAGAGCTTGCAGTCCTTGGCGTAGACGTCGCCATGGTTGCTCAGCACCTTGGTGCCGGTGGTCTTGAGCACCGGCGTGCCGTCGGCGCCCTTCTCGACCTTGAGCGCGTACCAATCCTGCACCGGGTGCTGGTTCGGGCCGAACTTGAAGGCGCCGCGGACCGACTGGAAATCGGCCTTGGCCAGCGCGGTGCGCAGGGCTGGCACGTCGGTCTTGCCACCGGTCGCCTTCAGGGCGGAGGCGATGGCGAGCGCGGCGTCGTAGCCCTGGCTGGCATAATAGGTCGGGGCGCGGTTATGGGCCTTGGTCCAGGCCTCCATGAACTTCTTGTTGGCCGCGTTGTCGAAGTCGGAATTCCAGTGCGCGGTGACGCTGAGGCCGAGCGCGGACTCGCCGACTGCCTTCAGCGTGGTGGCGTCGAGCGAGGGCTCGGCCAGCACCATCGGGGTCTTACCGAGCAGGCCGGCCTGCTGGTACTGGCGCAGGAAGGCGATGCCGAGGCCGCCGGGGTGGAACTGGAAGACGACGTCGGGATTGGCGGCGCGGATCTGCGCCATCTCGGGGGCGAAGTCGGTCTGGTCGAGGCGGGTATAGACCTCGCCGGCGATCTCGCCCTTGAACATCCGCTTGAAGCCGGTCAGCGCGTCCTTGCCCGCCTGATAGTTCGGGGCGAGGATGAAGGCCTTCTTGTAGCCGAGATTGGTGGCGTATTGCCCGGCGCTCTCGTGCAGGCTGTCGTTCTGCCAGGAGACGACGAAATAGTTGGCGTTGCACTCCTTGCCGGCGAAGTTCGAGGGCGCGGCATTGGGGCTGACATAGAGCGCGCCGGAATCGACGATATCGGGCACGGTTGCGCCGGCGACGTTCGAGAAGACGATGCCGGTCAGGATCTTGATGCCGTCGGTCTTCAGCATCTTCTCGGCGATCTGCTTGCCCTGGCCGGGCTTGAGCGCATCGTCCTCGACGACGAGCTCGACCGGCACGCCGCCAAGCTTGCCGCCCTCCAGGTCGATGGCGAGCTTGAACGCGTCGCGGATATCCTGGCCGAGATAGCCGCCCGGCCCCGAGAGCGTGGTGATCATGCCGATCTTGACCGGCTGCTGGGCCAGCGCCGTGGAGGCCGCCAGCGTCGTCGCGATGCCGAAAAGCAATCCGCGCAGTTTCATCATGGACTCCAGTCGTTCCGTTTTGCCTCTGAGATGGTTCGACGCGGCGTTTCTGCGCCGCCGCGCTTAGGCCTGTTCCCGTGCAACATCACCGCGCCCCGGCCGGGGCGCAAGGCGCTGCTGCCCGTTATCCAAGCACGGACTTCCCCTCTGCGGGGAGCCCGTCTTTCGGTGCTGCACGCTTAGAGAGCAACCCAGCCGGCCGGCGGCTTGCGGCCGGGATGGAGCGCGCCGCAATGCTTGCAGGTGCGCGCCTTCTCGTCCGCGAAGAAGGCTTCGTAGAGCGGCGGCAAGTCCTTCACGAGGTCCCCGACCGTGACCTCGATACGGTGCACGAGGCCCTGGCATTCGAAGCAGTACCATTCGAAGCCGTCGACCTGGCCGGCATGGCGCGCTGGCTCGACCACGAGCCCGATCGAGCCTTCCTGCGGGCGCTGCGGGGAATGGCGCACATGCGGCGGCAGCAGGAAGACGTCGCCCTCGCGGATCGTCACGTCGTAATGCTTCCCGTTGTCGACCAGCTTCAGCATCATGTCGCCCTTGAGCTGGTAGAAGAACTCCTCCACCGGGTCGTCATGATAGTCGGCGCGCTGGTTCGGCCCGCCGACGACCATTACGGTCATCTGGCCGTCGTCGAACACCTTCCTGTTGCCGACCGGCGGCTTGAGAAGGTGTTCGTTCTCCGCGATCCACTTCTTGAAGTTGAAGGCCTTGAGCCGTCCTTCGGTCGCCATGGTTCCCACTCCCGTCCTTATTCGTGAAATCGATCAGCCGGCCTTTGCGAGCGGCGCCTTACCGAGGCCGCAAGCCTCGAAAGCGGCGCGCGTCGCGGCCTTTTCGGCCTCGGTCAGCTCCAGCATCGGCGGACGAACGCGTCCGCCGACCTGCCCGAGCAGCTCCTGCCAGTATTTCTGGTGCGCATGCGGCTTCTCGGCCGGGCGCGTGCCGCGCAGGGCCTCGCGCACCGGGTTCAGGCTGTCGCGGATGGCGCGGGCTTTATCGGCTTCACCGCGGAAGGCGAGGTCGGTGTATTCGCGCATGCGCCGGTCGTTCGCCGTCTGGATGAGGTAGGGCGGCGAGGAGCAGAGATAGAGCTGCCAGCCGAGCTCGAGGATGTTGTCGAGCCATTCCTCCTCGGAGGCCGTGCTGACCAGGATGCGGTCGCCGGCCAGCCGCGTGAGTTCCGCATACATCGGCCGGGGCACGCTGTACTTGATCGCGACGACGTTCTCGATATCGGCGAGCCGGTTGCAGAGCTGCGGGCTCATCAGGTAGCCCGAATCCGGGTGGCTCCAGAGCGCGATGCCGATATCGACCTTCTCGGCGATGGTCCGGTAGTACTCGTACAGGGTCTCGTCCTGCGCCTTGAAGAAATGCAGGATTGGGGCGTGCACGACGATGTAATCGGCGCCGACCTTCTGGGCGTGCTTCGCCAGATCGATGACGACGTCCATGTTCTGGTCCGAGCAGGACATGATGGTCTGGCCGCGGCCGGCCGAGGCCTTGACCGCCAGCTCGAAATTGCGCTTGCGCTCCTCTAGCGACATCGAGAAGAACTCGCCCTGCTTGCCGGCGATGAACAGCCCGTCGATCTTGAGGTCGTCGAGCCAGTGGCGGATGTTCTGCCTGAAGCCGTCCTCGTCGATCGCGAGGGTATCGGTGAAGGGCGTGAGCGCGGCCGCCCAGATGCCCTTCATATGGGCGCGGGCATAGGCCTTGGCGTCCTTCTTGGCGTATTTCATCAGGCCGGCTCCCGCATTCCGGAGCGGCTCGGGCGTAAGCAGCTTTCGTGAGGCGCGCGCCTTGCGCGCCATCATCCGAAGTGCCCTTGCCCGACAACCTCTCCCAGGCAGCCCGGCATGCATGCCGGGCGATGAGGGATGATGGCATGAGAGCCGGGGTATACGGCAACTCGTAACATTCGTATGAATTCGGAACCTATCCTTATAAATCGGGGCATCGATGGCGATTACGCTGCGCCAGATTCAGGCCTTCCTGGCCGTGACCGAGCAGGGCACCTTCACCAAGGCGGCCGAGCGCCTGAACATGGCGCAGCCGGCGCTCTCCCAGCTCGTGCGCGATCTGGAGCGGGAACTCGGCATCCGCGTGCTCGACCGCACGACGCGCCGGGTCGAACTGACCGAGGGCGGGCGCGAATTTCATGGGGCCGCGCTGAAGATCGTGCAGGACCTCGATACGGCTGTGTTGAACGCCAACGGGCTCGCTGAACGCCGCCGAGGTCGCATCGTGGTGGCGGTGCCGCCCTTGCTCGCGGCGGTGATTATGCCGCCGACGATTGTGGCGCTGCAGCAGAAATATCCCGGCCTGCAGGTCGCGATCATCGATGCGCGCAACGACCTCGTCGTCGAGGCCGTGCGTTTCGGCAAGGCCGATTGCGGCGTCGGCACCTTCCCGGCGCTCGACGACACGATCGAGCGCACGACGCTCGCCCGCGACAGCCTGATGCTGTTCTGCGGCCGGGGCAGTCGCTTCGCCGCATGCGATTCGGTGGCGTGGCGCGATCTCGCCGACGAGCCGCTGGTGACGCTGACCCGCGACAGCGGCATCCGCCTGCTCGCCGAGGTCGGCTACGAGACCGCCGAGATCACGCTGAAGCCGGCCTATGAGGTGACGCAGATCACGACCGCGCTGGCGCTGGTCGAGGCCGGGCTCGGCATCGCCGTGCTGCCGACCTATGCGCGGGCGGTGGCGCCGAAATCGGTGCTGGTGCGGCCGTTGGCGGAACCGTCGATCGCGCGGGATATCGTGATGATTCGCCCCGGCGGCCGCTCGGCCTCGCCGGCGCTCTCCGCCTTCGAGGCGCTGCTGCGCCGCTTCGTGCGCCAGCTCGCGCCGAGCGAAGCGGATTGAGGAAGCGTGCGCATCACACGTCATTGCGAGGAGCGTCAGCGACGAAGCAATCCAGGGGGACCGGACTGAACCGTTCGACCCAGTCCTCCTGGATTACTTCGTTGCGCTCGCAATGACGGCGAGGGGAGAGGCCCGAAAAGCAAAAAAGGCCGCCCGGTAAGGCGGCCTTTCGTCCCTGTATTGCAAGGGCATCAAATGGTGGGCGCGACAGGGATCGAACCTGTGACCCCTACGATGTCAACGTAGTGCTCTCCCGCTGAGCTACGCGCCCGTCGCCGCCGTGAGGAGGCTTCCGGAAGCGTGTCCGGGCCGTGTGGGCCGCGTTCACGCTGCGAGTGAGGGGGCTATAGCGGCTCGCTTTGCGGGTGGCAAGGCGTTTGCCGCATAAATTCTCACGAGACTGTTGGCATCTGCATTCGCGCGATGCCAAACGGCCGCTCAGGCGGCCAGCAGCTTCTCGACCTCGTTGACGAGCTCGCGCAGGTGGAAGGGCTTGGAGAGCACCTTCGCATCCTTCGGCGTCTGCGAATTGGGGTTCAGCGCCACGGCGGCAAAGCCCGTGATGAACATCACCTTGATGTCGGGATCGAGCTCGGTGGCGCGGCGCGCCAGCTCGATTCCGTCCATCTCCGGCATGACGATATCCGTCAGCAGGAGCTCGAACGGCTCCTCGCGCAGGCGATTATAGGCCGACAGGCCGTTATCGAAGGAAGCGACGTCGTAGCCTGCGTTCTGCAGGGCCTTGACCAGGAAGCGACGCATATCGTTGTCGTCTTCGGCGAGCAGTATCTTCGTCATGGGCCTGATCTGTCGTCCCTGAGGCCTGTGTTTCTATAACGTCTGGCGCCCCGACTCGAGGCCGGGTCTGGAACGGTTGGGTACTCACCCGGCCGCACAGTTGGAACCATGTCCTTTGATAAGGCAACATCATGGTAAACAACGCGTGAATCCAGCAGAGAATTTCCCGCGTTTCGCGACATCGCTTCAACCGTTCAGGTTTGTGTGCTTCAGTCGCTCGCGATGAGCCTGTCCTCAGCCCCTTTCCCGCCCACGCCGGACGACGTCGTCGCCGAGATCGAGCGGCCGTTCAGCCTGTACCAACCGGCTCTCCAGATCGTGCCGGTGGTGGTCGACGTGCCGCATGCCGGCCGCTGCTACCCGCGCGGCTTCGTCGAGGCGGCGCGCCTGCCCTTACGCAGCCTCAGGCGCTCCGAGGATGCCTATGTCGACCGGCTCTTCGCGCAGAGCGTCTCGCTCGGCGCGCCGCTGCTCGTGGCCGAGTTCCCGCGCGCCTATCTCGACGTCAATCGCGAGCCCTACGAGCTTGACCCGCGCATGTTCGAGGGCCGCGTGCCGCCCTTCGCCAATACCCGCTCGATGCGGGTCGCCGGCGGGCTCGGCACCATCCCCCGCATCGTCGGCGACGGGCAGGAGATCTATTTCGGCCGGATTCCGGTCCAGGATGGGCTCGCTCGCATCGAGGATCTCTACCGGCCCTATCACGCAGGCCTGCGCAGCCTCGTCCAGCGCACGCAAGGGGGATTCGGCACCTGCATCCTCGTCGATGCACATTCGATGCCCTCGGCCGGGCTCGACCGCGACGGGCTGGCGAAATCCGACATCATCCTCGGCGACCGCTTCGGCACCAGCGCGGCCGGCTATATCATCGACATCGCCGAGCAGGCTTTCACGCGGCTGGGCTTCAGCGTGACCCGCAACCGGCCCTATGCCGGCGGCTTCATCACCGAGCATTACGGTGCGCCGGCTGCCGGCGTGCATGCGCTGCAGATCGAGGTGAACCGCGCGCTCTACATGAACGAGGCGACGCTGGAGCCGCATGCCGGGTTCGGCGAAGTGGAGCAGGCGATGGCGGCGGTGATGGCGGATTGTTTTGCGCGCTGGAGCGGCTGGCTCGACGAATGGCGCGAGGCTGCCGAATAGCGGCAGGCGGCGAAGCCGGGGGCACTGATCCAAAGAAAAAGGGCCGCACACTTGCGTGGCGGCCCAAGTCTAGGGAGGAAACGCCCAAGGAGGGCAATGAAGGTTTGAGGTCATCTCCCCTTCGCGGTGCACAATATTTGGGTGCGCTGCAAAACGCAA
Organism: Beijerinckiaceae bacterium; assembly: GCA_965283735.1. Taxonomy (GTDB): domain Bacteria; phylum Pseudomonadota; class Alphaproteobacteria; order Rhizobiales; family Beijerinckiaceae; genus Allobosea. The sequence continues at coordinate 753,705 of CBDIPN010000001.1, forward strand.
GCAGAATCAGCGGAATCGCAGCTGTCATGCGATGCATGCATGATACTGGAACGAAAAGGCGGTGTTCTTCGGATATTTCCGCATCCGGCCCCGTCTAAGATGGTCAATCCGCGGAGTTGATGCTGCAAAGCAGCAAACTGGAGTGCCTATTCATGAGCGCAGTCGATTTCGGCGCTTTCGTCGCGGAGCTGGCGACGCAGTCCGGCCGGGCGATCCTGCCCTTCTTCCGGGCGCTGCATGCGACGGAGGACAAGTCGCGGGGCGGGGTGTTCGATCCCGTGACCGAAGGCGACCGCGCCGGCGAATCGGTGATGCGCCACATGATCAAGCGGCAGTTCCCGGCCCATGGCGTGCTCGGCGAGGAATTCGGCAGCGAGAACACCGACGCGGAATATGTCTGGGTGCTCGATCCGATCGACGGCACGCGCGCCTTCATCTCGGGCATCCCGGTTTGGGGCACGCTGATCGGGCTGACGCGCGATCGCGTGCCGGTCTACGGCATGATGCACCAGCCCTTCTCGGGCGAGCGCTATTCCGGCGACGGGCGCGAGGCGCGCTATGAAGGACCGGGCGGGCCGAAGAAGCTGCGGACGCGCCCGACCACCGACCTCGCCACCGCGACGCTGATGACGACGACGCCCGCCCTGTTCAAGGGCGAGGAGGCCGAGGCCTTCGCCCGCGTCGAGAAGGAGGTCCGGCTCTCGCGCTATGGCTGCGACTGCTACGCCTATTGCATGCTCGCGGCCGGCCATGTCGACCTCGTGATCGAGAGCGGCCTCAAGCCTTACGACATCGTCGCGCTGATTCCGATCATCGAGGGCGCGGGCGGCATCGTCACCTCATGGGACGGCGGCAGCGCTGCCGGGGGCGGGCGCATCCTCGCGGCCGGCAGCAAGGCGCTGCATGAGGCCGCCATGGCCAGGCTCGCCGGCTGAGCCGGGCACGGCCTGGTCCTCGCCGGGGATGAAGGCGTCGAAGGCTGCCCAGAACTGGGCGCGGATGTCGTCGCTTTCCATCAGGATCTCGTGGCGCGACGTCGGCAGGACGAGCGCCGCGCCGGTCTTGAGCCGCGCCGCGAAGCGCTCGATCGCAGGCGTCGAGACGACCGGGTCGCGGCCGGCGGCGATGATCAGCGTCGGCACCTTCACCTCCAGCGCTGCTGACGGCGTGCCGAGGCGTGCCATCAGGCGGAAGGCGGTCCTGATCCAGGCGATGGTCGGGTCGCCGATGCTGAGTTCGCGCGCCGCGGCCGAGAGAGCGCTGTTGCGGGCATAGCGGGCGGGGTCGCTGGTCAGGCGGTTGCCCTCGAAAGGTTTTGTCGCGATCGCGGTGTCGCCGCCGCCCGGCACGAAGGCGCGGCCGAGGCCGAGCCAATAGAGCAGGCTCGCCAGGATTTTCGCCCGGCCGGGATGCGCGATCATCGCGATGCCGAGCATCGGCGCGAGCGCGACCATGCGCGCAACCGGCAAGGCGTTCGAGCGGGCAGCGTCGAGGCAGAGCGCGGCGCCCATCGAATGGGCGAGGACGAAATAGGGCTGCGGGAACTTGGCCCGCATCTCGGCCATGGCCAGCGCCAGATCGGCTTCGTACTGCCTGAGCCGCCCGACATGGCCCTTGCGGATGCGCCGGACGAAGCGCTGCGAGCCGCCCTGGCCGCGCCAGTCGAAGCTCAGCACATGGAAGCCGCGGCGGCGCAGGTCAGCGACTGTCTCGCTGTAGCGCTCGATGAATTCGGCCCGGCCCTGCACGACGACGACGGTGCCGCGCACCGGCTTCACGGTCGGGCGCCAGCTCGCGAAGCGCAGGGAGGCGCCGTCCCGCGTCGTAGCGAGCCAGGTCTTGCCGTGCCCCGGGACGGGGTAGTTCGGATCGGCAAAGAAAGCGGCCTCGGCCATCAAGTGCTCCGCATCGCGGCTGCATCATAGATCGCGGCCGCCGCATGCCTGGCATCCTGCACGGGATATCCTGCGAAAACATGTCGATGGATCGAAAAAGAAGTGCGGACGATCATTCTGCGTCCCGAGAAAGCGGCTCTTGAAAACCCAAAACGCCTCCCCAGATCAGGTCTGCGCAGGCCAGAACCGGATGCGCGAAAGCAACCAAGGTCCGCGCTCAGGCGAGGCGGACCGACATCATTGTCGCTTCTTCGGAGGACATATCATGCGTCATTTCGACCTTTCCCCGCTCTATCGCTCGACCGTCGGCTTCGACCGTCTGTTCAATCTCCTCGACCAGGCGACGAGCAACGAAACCGCCCCGAGCTATCCGCCCTACAATATCGAGCGGACTGCCGAGAACGCCTACCGCATCACCATCGCGGTCGCGGGTTTCGGTGAGGGCGACCTCTCCATCGAGTCCAAGGAAAACGCGCTGACCGTCAAGGGCGAGAAGCAGCTCGTCGAGGGTGCCGAGAAGCGTGAGGTCCTGCATCAGGGCATCGCCGCGCGCGCCTTCGAGCGTCGCTTCCAGCTTGCCGATTATGTGCAGGTGACCGGCGCCAGCCTGGAGAACGGCCTGCTGCATATCGACCTCGTGCGCGAGATCCCCGAGGCCAAGAAGCCGCGCCAGATTCCGATCGGCAACGGCGGTCCGGCCAAGGTCCTCGAGGCCAAGGTCGCCAAGGCCGCTTAACCCAGGCGAAGCTTTCGACGAAAGCGAAAGGCTCCCGGAAACGGGAGCCTTTTTTGTTGTTCGGTCAGTTCATCGGGGCGACCGGAGCGATCGGCGTCTCGGGCTTCGGCGTCGATGGGCTCGGATCGATGTTCTGCACCGGCGGGATCGACGAGGCTTCGGCGGCCGGCGCGGCGGTCGATAGCGGCGGCTTGCGCTCGGTGCCCTCGGTGTTCCGGACATCGCTGGGGTTGACCAGCCTGGGCTTGTCGGCGCCGGTCTCCGGATTGGTCGCGCCGGGCGACGGCTCTGCCGGTCTGGCGGGCTGGGGCGGGGCCGCGGTCGCCGGAGCGCTGGCCTGAGCCGGTGCCGTTTCCGCGGGCTTCACCGGTTCGGGCGCAGGCGGCGCGGCGGGGGAGGGCGGCGCGGTCGTCGCGGGTGCGCTGGCCTCGGCCGGCGGCTTCTCGACCGGCGCGGCAGGCTCGGGCGCGGGCGGCGCGGCGGGTGATGGCGGCGCGGTCGTTGCCGGGGCGCTGGCCTCGGCCGGACCCTTGAATTCAGCCGGTCGTTCCGGCGGCTGGGGCACGAGACGCTGGCGTGGCGGGGCGTGCTCCTCGCGCGGGTCGGCGCGGGCGACGCTGGGGGCGGGCTGGCCGCGCAAGGGGATGCGGCGGATCAGCTCGCCGGCATAGGCGTCGAGGATCAGGCGCTGGCGCTGGCCGCCGGCCGTGACGCCGTCGACAATATAGGTGTCGTCGCGCCGGATCGAACGCTCGATCCGGACGAGGCCGTAACGGCGGGCGGCTATGCCGTTGACCGAGTAGGGCGAGACGGCGGCCGGCGCGCGGGGCACGACGGCCGGCGGGCGCGGCGCGTAGCCATAGTCGTAACGGTAGCCATAGCCGTAGCCATAGGCCGGATAGGGGTCGTACCCGTCGTCGTAATAATAATACTGGGCGCTGGCGGCGCCCGCCATGCCGGCCATTGCGCCGGCCACGACCAAGCCCATCAGCGCGATGCGCCCCGGTGCGGTCGAACGATCTGCCATGCCAAATTCCCTTAACGACTGACTGCTCGCCATTCAGTCTTGTTAGGGATTGCGGCAGGTATGCGGCTGGAAACGGGGCGTAAATGCGCCCGCTCAACCGGCGATCGCGGCAACCAGACGCTCGACATCCTCAGGCTTTGTCGCGAAGGACATGACGAAGCGGCCAACAACCTCGCCTTCCTTGAGCGGGGCTTCCGGCGGCAGCGAGCGTGCCGACCAGTCGTAATAGCCGATGCCGGCAGCCTTCAGGCGTTCCTGGACGGCGGATGGCAGGACGAGGAAGACCTCGTTCGCCTGACACGGCCAGGCAAGCCGGGCCTCGCTGCCCTGTGCGACCGAATCCGCGAGACGCTTGGCGCGGGCATTGGCGTGGCGGGCGAGGTCGAGCCAGTGATCGTCCGCGAGCAGGCCTTCGAACTGGGCGCCAAGGACGCGGCCCTTGGACAGCGTCTGCCCGGCGCGCTTGCGGCGCCATTTCATCTCCTCGGCCTGCGCCGGGTCGAAGAAGATCACGGCTTCCGCCGCGAGCGCACCGTTCTTGGTGCCGCCGAAGGAGAGCACGTCGACGCCGGCCTTCCAGGTGATCTCGGCCGGCGTGCAGCCGAGCGTGACCAGTGCATTGGCGAAGCGGGCGCCGTCCATGTGGAGCTTCAGGCCGCGCGGCGTGACGGTGTCCTTCAGCGTGCGCACCTCGGCCGGGGTGTAGATCGTGCCGCATTCGGTCGCCTGGGTGATCGTCAGCGCCTGCGCCTGGACCTGATGGAAATCACCGGCGCGCAGATGCGAGAGCGCCTTCGTCACCGTCTCCGGCTTCAGCTTGGCGCCGGTGCCGGGCAGGTCGACCAGCTTGGCACCGTTGGTGAAAAACTCGGGCGCGCCGCACTCGTCCTCGACGACATGCGCCTCCTCATGGGTGAGGATTGCGCCCCAGGGTTTGACGATGCTGGCCAGCGCCAGCGCGTTCGCCGCCGTGCCGGTCAGGACGAGGAAGACGGCGACCTCGCGCTCGAAGATCGCGGCGAAGCGCTCCTCGACGCGGCGCGTCCACTCGTCCTTGCCATAAGGGGAGGCGGCGCCGGCATTGGCGGCGGCGAGAGCGGCCATGACGCGGGGGCTGGCGGCGGCGGTGTTGTCGCTGAAGAAATCCATGGCGTCAGGGTTAAGCGGCGGGGGCTTTCCTGCCAAGCGGCACTCGTGGAGAGGGGGCCTGCGTACGCCACCGAACGGACTCCGAAACTTGCCGATTTATCCGCGGGTCATCCCGGGCTTGACCCGGGATCCATTCCGGAACGCCTCCCATCAGGTTCCGGAATGGATCCCGGATCTCCGCTTCGCTGCGTCCGGGATGACCCGCGTTTTATCAAAGGCGCCTCAATGGACTGAGATGCCAGAAAACAAGAACCGGACTGCCTGAGTCAGGCTTTCGTTCCGGAAATGTCTGGCGCGGATTCGATTTTGCAATAAAATTTCGCTGCAGCGCGAAATAGGCGCTTGTGCCTAGATTGGAATTCTGGCAAGTTCATCGCAATAGGACAGTGTTGCTGTCCCATTTTTCACCGCGCCGACCAAAAGCTGTTTTAGCTCAAGGTCGCGCCGTCGCAACGGAGCGGAGCATGACGAAGGGCCGGGCTACCAACGCCAAAGCCAATCGCACGCGCGCCGTCCGTAAAACGACGGCCTGAAGACAGGCGCGAACGGGCGAGGCACGCCCGAGGCGCCTGCGGAGGACGCGGGCGCGGTGGAAACAAAGCGCAAGCAAAGCCTCCAAAGAGACGACGGCCGAACCGCTCTGGCCCCATCCTTGCTGCCGACTTCGGGTCGGCACTGAGGGCCGCAGCGGTCGGGATTGTGGACTGACGGGTCTCCCTGCCGGCGCAAGCTCGCGGGGTTCTGGGAAGCGGGGTTTGACGATGAGCGTGACCAGCAAGTCGAGCGGCGCAGAGGCTTTCGGGCGTTTTCCGGCCGTGCGCGATCCGGCGATGCCGGTGCATCAGGGCCTGTACGATCCCAATAACGAGAAGACTCCTGCGGCGTCGGCTTCATCGCCGACATGAAGAACCGCAAGAGCCATGCGATCGTGCAGCAGGGCCTGCAGATTCTGCACAATATCGACCATCGCGGCGCGGTCGGGGCCGATCCGAAGCTCGGCGACGGCTGCGGCATCCTCGTCCAGATTCCCGACCAGTTCTTCCGCGAGGAGACCGCGCGGCTCGGCATCACCCTGCCGGAACAGGGCTACTACGCCATCGGCCAGTTCTTCATGCCGCGCGATCCCACGGCGCGGGCGATGTGCGAGGAGATCATCTCGCAGACCGTGGCTGAGGAAGGGCTGGTCTTTCTCGGCTGGCGCGACGTGCCGGTCGATAACAGCGATCTCGGCCATGCGGTGCTCGCGACCGAGCCGGTGCATCGCCAGCTCTTTGTCGGTCGTCCCGACGACATCACCGACGAGGACGAGTTCGAGCGGCAGGTCTATGTCCTCCGCAAGTCGGTCTCGAACAAGGTCTACAAGCATCAGGAGCGCAAGACGGCGGAGTATTACCCCGTCTCGATGTCCTGCCGCACCATCGTCTACAAGGGCATGGTGCTGGTGAACCAGCTCGGTTCCTACTTCAAGGATTTGCAGGACGAGCGCTTCGTCAGCGCGCTCGCGCTCGTGCACCAGCGCTTCGCGACGAACACCTTCCCGTCCTGGCGTCTCGCCCATCCCTACCGGATGGTCGCCCATAACGGCGAGATCAACACGCTGCGCGGCAACGTCAACTGGATGGCGGCGCGGCAGGCGAGCGTCGATTCCGACCTGTTCGGCTCGGATATCTCCAAGCTTTGGCCGATCTCCTATGAGGGCCAGTCCGATACCGCCTGCTTCGACAACGCGCTCGAATTCCTGGTGCAGGGCGGCTATTCGCTGGCTCATGCCATGATGATGCTCGTGCCGGAGGCATGGAACGGCAACCCGCTGATGAACGAGGAGCGGCGCGCCTTCTACGAATACCACGCCGCGCTGATGGAGCCCTGGGACGGGCCGGCCGCGATCGCCTTCACCGACGGACGCCAGATCGGCGCGACGCTGGACCGCAATGGCCTGCGCCCGGCGCGCTATCTTGTCACGGACGACGGGCTCGTCGTGCTCGCCTCCGAATTCGGCGTGCTGCCGATCCCGGAGGAGAAGATCGTCGAGAAGTGGCGTCTCCAGCCCGGCAAGATGCTGCTGATCGATCTCGAACAGGGCCGCATCATCGGCGATGACGAGATCAAGACCTCGCTCTGCCTCGCCAATCCCTACAAGGACTGGCTGAAGCGCACCCAGATCGTGCTGGAGGACCTGCCACCGGTCGAGGCGCGGGCCTCGCGCACCGACGTGCCGCTGCTCGATCGCCAGCAATCCTTCGGCTACACCACCGAGGATGTCCGCCTGCTGATGGCACCGATGGCGGTGACCGGGCAGGAAGCCGTCGGCTCGATGGGCACGGACACGCCGATCTCGGCGCTCTCGCTCAAGTCGAAGCTGCTCTACACCTATTTCAAGCAGAACTTCGCGCAGGTCACGAACCCGCCGATCGACCCGATCCGCGAGGAGCTGGTGATGAGCCTGCTCTCCTTCATCGGGCCGCGTCCGAACATCCTCGATCTGGAGGGCACCTCGCGCCGCAAGCGCCTGGAGGTCCGCACCCCGATCCTGACCAATGACGATCTCGAGAAGATCCGCTGCATCGGCCATTACGAGGATCGCTTCGACACCAAGACGATCGACTTCACCTATCCGGCGCGCGAGGGCGCGGCCGGCATGGACGGCGCGGTGGCGCGGCTCTGCGAGCGCGCCGAGGCCGCGGTCCATGGCGGCTATAACATCATCATCCTGTCCGACCGGCAGGTCGGGCCGGACCGCATCCCGATCCCGGCATTGCTGGCGACGGCGGCGGTGCATCATCACCTGATCCGCAAGGGCCTGCGCACCTCGGTCGGCCTCGTCGTCGAATCCGGCGAGCCGCGCGAGATCCATCATTTCTGCTGCCTCGCCGGCTACGGCGCCGAGGCGATCAACCCCTATCTCGCCTTCGATACCCTGCTCGACCAGCATGAGCAGGGCGCCTTCCCCGAGGAGGTCGATGCCGACGAGGTGGTGAAGCGCTACATCAAGTCGGTCGGCAAGGGCGTGCTGAAGGTGATGTCCAAGATGGGCATCTCGACCTACCAATCCTATTGCGGCGCGCAGATCTTCGACGCCGTCGGCCTGAAGAGCGCCTTCGTCGACAAGTTCTTCTTCGGCACGGGCACGGCGATCGAAGGCGTCGGCCTCGACGAGATCGCCGAGGAGAGCCTGCGCCGGCATCGCGACGCCTTCGGCGACTCGCCGCTCTACCGCAACAGCCTCGATATCGGCGGCGAGTACATGTACCGCGTCCGCGGCGAGGACCATGTCTGGAAGCCGGATGTCGTCGCCTCCTTGCAGCATGCGGTGCGCCTCAACGCGCAGGACCGCTACGAGGAATTCGCGCAGCAGGTGAACGACGACGCGCAGCGGCTCAGCACCATCCGCGGCCTGTTCAAGGTCAAGATGGCCGTCGATAACGGCCGCGCGCCGGTGCCGCTGGAGAGCGTCGAATCCGCCGCCGATATCGTGAAGCGCTTCGCCACTGGCGCGATGTCCTTCGGTTCGATCTCGCGCGAGGCCCACGAGACGATCGCGCTCGCGATGAACCAGATCGGCGGCAAGTCGAACACCGGCGAGGGCGGCGAGGAGCCGATCCGTTTCCGGCCGATGCCGGATGGCCGTTCGAAGCGCTCGGCGATCAAGCAGATCGCGTCCGGCCGCTTCGGCGTCACCACCGAGTATCTCGTCAATGCCGACGTGATGCAGATCAAGGTCGCGCAAGGCGCCAAGCCCGGCGAAGGCGGCCAGCTCCCTGGCCACAAGGTCGACGCCAAGATCGCCCGCACCCGGCATTCGACGCCGGGCGTCGGCCTGATCTCGCCGCCGCCGCACCATGACATCTATTCGATCGAGGATCTCGCCCAGCTGATCTTCGACCTGAAGAACGTCAACCCGGCGGCCGATGTCTCGGTGAAGCTCGTCTCCGAGATCGGCGTCGGCACGGTGGCCGCCGGCGTCGCCAAGTCGCGCGCCGACCACATCACCATCTCCGGCTTCGAGGGCGGCACCGGCGCGAGCCCGCTGACCTCGCTGAAGCATGCCGGCTCGCCCTGGGAGATCGGCCTCGCCGAGACGCAGCAGACGCTGGTGCTGAACCATCTTCGCGGCCGCGTGGCGCTTCAGGTCGACGGTGGCCTGCGCACAGGGCGGGACGTCATCATCGGCGCGCTGCTCGGGGCCGACGAGTTCGGCTTCTCGACCGCGCCGCTGATCGCGGCCGGCTGCATCATGATGCGCAAGTGTCATCTCAACACCTGCCCGGTGGGCGTCGCGACGCAGGACCCGGTGCTGCGCAAGCGCTTCAAGGGCCTGCCCGAGCATGTCGTGAACTACTTCTTCTTCGTGGCCGAGGATGTCCGTCGGATCATGGCGGAGATGGGCTTCACGAAGATCGAGGAGATCGTCGGCCGCTCGGACCTGCTCGACAAGCGTGACGCGATCGAACACTGGAAGGCGAACGGGCTCGACTTCACCAAGCTCTTCCACAAGGTCGACCTGCCGGGCGTGGCGATCCGCCATGTCGCGCTGCAGAAGCACCCGATCGATACCGTGCTCGACCGCCAGCTCCTGGCTGAGGCCACGGACGCGATCGAGACCGGCACGCCGGTCGTGATCGAGAAGCCGGTCGGCAATGTCGACCGCAGCACGGGTGCGATGCTGTCTGGCGCCGTCGCCAAGAAGTATGGCCATGCCGGCCTGCCGGAAGACACGATCACGGTGAAGCTCACCGGCACCTCCGGCCAGAGCTTCGCGGCCTTCCTCGCGGCCGGCGTCACGGTCGAGCTCACCGGCCAGGCCAATGACTATGTCGCCAAGGGCCTGTCCGGCGGCAAGGTGATCGTGAAGCCCGACCCGGCGACCAAGGCCGTGGCCGAGCGCTCGATCATCGTCGGCAACACGGTGCTCTACGGCGCGATCGCCGGCGAGGCCTATTTCCGCGGCGTCGCGGGCGAGCGCTTCGCGGTGCGCAATTCCGGCGCCATCGCGGTGGTGGAAGGAACCGGCGACCATGGCTGCGAGTACATGACCGGTGGCGTCGTTGCGGTCATCGGCCAGACCGGGCGCAATTTCGCGGCCGGCATGTCGGGCGGCATCGCCTATGTCCTGGACGAGGACGGCACCTTCAAGTCGCGCTGCAACCTTTCGATGGTCGATCTCGAACCGGTCGAGGAGGAAGAGGACCTGATGGAGCGTCTGCACCATCACGGCGGCGATCTCGAACACAAGGGCCGGATCGACATGACCAACATGTCGGGCCATGACGAGGAGCGCCTGATGCAGATGCTGACGAACCATGTCGACTACACCGGCTCGGAGCGCGCCCGCACCATCCTCGACAACTGGGCGGATTACCGCACCAAATTCGTCAAGGTGATGCCGGTCGAGTACCGCCGCGCGCTGCGCGAGATGGAACAGGCCCGCACCTTGCAGGCTGCGGAATAAGCGAACGCCACCCCGCCGGGGCCTGCTTCCGCCCCGGCATCTCGATCAGGTTAAGGCACGCGCACGGGGACGCCCCGCGCACACGGCGAGAGAAACGGCATGGGCAAGGTCACGGGCTTTCTCGAATTCGACCGGCAGGAGCAGAAGTATCAGCTCGCCGGCGACCGCATCCGGCATTTCCGCGAGTTCACGCTTCCCTTGGAGGAGCGCGATATCAAGAAGCAGGCGGCGCGCTGCATGGATTGCGGCATTCCGTTCTGCCATGGGCCGACCGGCTGCCCGGTGCATAACCAGATCCCGGACTGGAACGAGCTGGTCTATTCCGGCGGCTGGGAGGATGCTTTGCGCAACCTCCATTCCACCAACAACTTCCCGGAGTTCACCGGCCGCATCTGCCCGGCGCCCTGCGAGGAAGCCTGCACGCTCAACCTCGAGAACATGCCGGTGACGATCAAGACGATCGAGCAGGCGATCGCCGACAAGGGCTGGGAAGAGGGCTGGATCGCGCCGGAAATCCCGGCCAGGCGCACCGGCAAGCGCATCGCCATTGTCGGCTCGGGCCCTGCCGGCATGGCGGCGGCGCAGCAACTCGCCCGCGTCGGGCACGATGTCCATCTCTATGAGCGCGAGGCCAAGGCCGGCGGCCTGCTGCGCTACGGCATCCCCGACTTCAAGATGGAGAAGAAGCATATCGACCGCCGGGTGAAGCAGATGGAGGCGGAAGGCGTGACCTTCCACTACAACGCCAATATCGGCGTGACGCTGCCCTTCGCCACGCTGATGGCCGAGCATGACGCGGTGCTGATGACCGGCGGCGCCGAGGCGCCGCGCGATCCGGGCCTGCCCGACACCAACCTTGCCGGCGTCCACTACGCGATGCCGTACCTGACCCAGCAGAACAAGCGCGTCGGCGGGGAGGACGTCTCGGGCCTCGAACCCATCACGGCCGCCGGCAAGCATGTCGTCGTGGTCGGCGGCGGCGATACGGCCTCGGACTGCGTCGGCACCGCCTTCCGCCAGGGCGCGCTCTCGGTGACGCAGCTCGACATCCGGCCGATGGCGCCGGAGCTGGAGGACAAGCTCACCGTCTGGCCGTACTGGCCGACGAAGTTCCGCACCTCGTCCTCGCAGGCCGAGGGCGCCGAGCGCGAGTTCCAGGCGGCGACGCTCGGTCTCGAAGGCCGCAACGGCAGGCTGACCGGCGTGAAATGCGCCCGCGTCGACGAGAAGCGAAAGCCCATTCCCGGCACCGAATTCGTGCTCCAGGCGGATCTCTGCTTCCTCGCCATCGGCTTCGCCGGCTCGGTGATCGAGGGCATGATCGCGCAATCGGGCGCGGCCGTGGACAAGCGCGCCAATGTCGTCGCCAACGACCGCGACTACAAGACCAGCGTCGGCAAGGTCTTCGTCGCCGGCGACATGCGCCGCGGCCAGTCGCTGGTGGTCTGGGCGATCCGCGAGGGCCGTCAGGCGGCCCACGCCATCGACAAGGAATTGATGGGCGCGACGATCCTGCCGATGTGAATGGAAGAAGTGTGCCTTGGTTTTGAGCCCTCATCCTGAGGAGCGGGCCGAAGGCTCGCGTCTCGAAGGATGGTCCAGATGGTTCGGGAGTCTCCTGGACCATCCTTCGAGACGGCCCTTCCAGGCCTCCTCAGGATGAGGGCTGGCGTTTCCTGTCGGATGCCCAAGACGCGGGTTTCGCTTTGGAAGTGATCAGCCGGCCACTGTTCATTGCCGCCGCCACCGCTATGATCACCGCCATGGAATCGAACCAGAAGGGGAAGCAGGCGCCGCGCCGCCGCTTCCATTGCCGCACCCGCGGACCTGTCTGCGCCCCGCGCTTCACCTCGCGGGGCTGACCGGGAACGCATCGTCGTCTCATCGTCAGCCTTTCTCGGCGCGCTCCTGCGCGCATGCCTGACTTCATGAGATTCCGATGTCCCTGATCACCCTGAAAGACCTCTCGCTCGCGCGCAGCGCGCCGCTTTTCGCCGGCCTCGACCTCGCCATCGCCAAGGGCGACCGGCTCGGCCTCGTCGCAGCCAACGGGCGCGGCAAATCCTCGCTCCTGCGCATCCTGGCCGGCACGGAGGAGGCGAGCGGCGGGACGCTGACCCGATCACGCGGACTGGTCACCGCCTTCGCACCGCAGGACCCGCCCGAGCGCCTGCTGGCGCTGAGCCTCTACGATGCCGTGCTGGACGCGCTTGATCCTGAAGCGGCCGAGACCGAGAGCTGGCGCGTCGACGTGCTGCTCGACGATCTCATGGTCGAGGAGAGCCTGCGCGGCCGCGCTGTCGGCAGCCTCTCCGGCGGCTGGCAGCGTACGATGCTGCTGGCGCGGGCGGCCGTGATCGAGCCCGATCTGCTCTTGCTGGACGAACCGACCAACCATCTCGATCTCGAACGTATCGGCCTGCTGGAGCGCTTCCTCGCCAACCTGCCGCGCGACTGCGCCGTGATCGCCGCGAGCCATGACCGCGCCTTCCTCGACGATGTCAGCACGCGCACCTTGTTCCTGCGTCCGGCAGAGAGCGCCGATTTCGCCTTGCCTTATTCGCGCGCCCTGCAGGCGCTGGAGGAGCGCGATGCGGCGCGCGACCGGCAGTTCGAAAACGAGATGCGCAAGGTCAAAGCTCTCCGGCAGCAGGCGGCCAAGCTGAAGAATATCGGCATCAATTCCGGCTCGGACCTGTTGGTGGTCAAGACCAAGCAGCTCTCCGAGCGCGCCGACAAGCTGGAGGAACAGGCGAAGCCCGGCCATAAGGAGCGCTCAGCTGGGACGATTCGGCTCGCCAGCAGCGGCACCCATGCCAAAGCATTGGTCGCGATCAAGGAAACCGCGGTCGCCACGCCGGACGGGCGCCTGCTGTTTCGCACCGGGCCGCTCTGGATCGAGAAGGGAGACCGGATCGCGTTGCTCGGCGCCAATGGCAGTGGCAAGACGCGTTTCGTTGCGCGATTGCAGGCGGCGCTTGATGGTTCCGACACGGATATCCGGGGCGCGGCGACCCTGAAGGCAGGCTATTCCGATCAGGGCCTGTCGCAGCTCGATGCCTGGCGCACGCCCTGGGATGCGGTGAAGCGCTCCAGCGATCTCGGCGACCAGACGGCGCGCACCGTGCTCGCCGGCGCGGGGATCGCGAGCGAGGCGCAGACCGCCCCGACTGCCTGCCTGTCCGGTGGGCAGCGGGCACGGCTCGCGATGCTGCTGCTGCGCCTGGCCGAGCCGAATTTCTACCTGCTCGACGAGCCGACCAACCATCTCGATATCGAGGGGCAGGACATGCTGGAGGGCGAGCTGATCAAGCAGGAAACGGCCTGCCTGCTGGTCAGCCATGACCGCGCCTTCGTCAGGGCCGTGGCGACGCGGGTCTGGGTGATCACGGCTAAGAAACTGGTCGAGGTCGACGATCCCGATCCGGTCTTCGACCGACTGATGGCGGGGTGACGCGCGCTCAGCGCGGCCAGCGATAATCGTCGAGCCGGCCCGGGACCGGGTCCGGCGCGATGCCTTGGCCGAAAACGCGTTCGAGCTGGAGGGCGGCATCGCCACGCCCGCGCGCCTCGGTGATCGAGGCGAGGAGCGGCTGCTCGGAGAGCGCGGCCTGACCGGTGAGCGGCTGGATCGGCCCGGCGAGCGGGCGCGCCTGCAAGGCGGCGGGCAGGCCGATGGTCGGAATGCCCGCGACCATCTGGTCGATCAGGCGCTCGACGCCGCCGGGTTGGAGCTCAAGGGCGCTCGGCGCGCCGGTCTCGGGCGAGACGGGCAGGGCGATGACGCTGTTCTGCGGGGCAGCCTCGATCATGCGGCGGATGACCAGATCGACGAAATGCGCGGCCTTGCGCGCGCCGGCAGCGGTGAAATGAATGCCATCGCCGAGCCGCAGGCGCACCGGCTGGCCGGAGACGTCGGGGCCGGTCGCGACATAGCGGTTTTCGGCATCGACGAAGCCGCCCCAGAGATCGATATATTGCCCGCCCGCTTTCTCGACGCGCTGGCGGTAGAGGTCGTTGAAGGTGATCATGTCGGCCGAGAGCCGCCCGTTCTGCATCGGCGGCGCGCCGACCCAGATCAAGGGTACGCGCTTGGCGGAAAAGGCACTGGCGATGGCGTCGACCCGGTCGCGGTAGAGTTCGAGCCAGCGCGGGCTCAAGGGCTCGTGGACGGTCTCGCCCTCGCGGAGCGGCTGCCGGTCGTTGAGACCGAGCAGGACCACGCCGATGCTGATCTTCTGGTCGCTGGCGAGCAACTCGGAAACGACCTTCGGCCAGTCGTAGAAATCGCTCCGCACCAGGCCGGAATCGGGCTTGGCCCGGTGGATCACCTCGACATCGGGGCGGTTGTTGAGGGCGTCGTCCAGCCCGTTCGCAAGGAGGTTCGCGAGGGAATCGCCCATCACGACAATATGGGTGCTGACATCGACCTTGGGGATGACGGGGTCGTCGCGGACGACGACGGGCGCATCGCGGCGGCGGGCGACAGGCGCGACGCGCTGGCGCGGCTGCGGCGCGGTCCGCGGCTGTGCCGGTATTTGCCAGAACATCTGGAACAGGCTGCGCTGCTGTTGCTGCTGGGCGAGGGACACCGGCCCGCCCGTCACGAGGAGCAGGCAGGCGGCAGCCAAGACCATGGCAAGCGAACGCAGGCGCATCGGCCGATCCGGCGGTTACCCTTCGCCAGCCACTATAGGCCGGGAGCGGCTACAAGTCAGCGTTTGCCGCGCAGCTTGGTCAAAAGGGCTGGGGTCGGGTAGCCGTCGGCGATCTCACCGGCGCTGATCTGATAGCGCCGGACCGCCTCGCGCGTGCCGGTGCCGATGCGCCCGTCGGCATCGTGATTGTAGAGACCGAGCGCCTTCAGACGGTGCTGGAGATCGCGGGTTGCGGCCATGTCGAGGCGTGGCGCCTTGGTCGGCCAGTTGCCCTGGATGGCGGCGCGACCGGCGATGCGGTCGCCGAGATGACCGACGGCCATCGCATAGGCGTCGGACGAGTTGTACTTCTTGATGACGTCGAAATTGGCGGTCAGCAGCATCACCGGGCCGGTATGACCGGCCGGGTAGAACAGGCGCCCTTCGCCGGAGGAGGGCAGGCGGCCGCCATCAGCGCGGCGGATGCCGGCAGACGCGAAGGCGGAGAAGCTCGCCTTGTCCAGGCGGTGGTCGAAGCCGTTGGGCAGCGTCACCTCCATGCCCCAGGGCAGGCCGGGCACCCAGCCGTAGCCCTTGAGATAATTGGCGGTGGAGGCGATGGCGTCGCTCGACGAGGTCCAGATGTCGGCATGGCCGTCGCCGGTCCAGTCGACCGCGTATTTCATGTAGCTCGACGGCATGAACTGGGTATGGCCCATGGCGCCGGCCCAGGAGCCCTTCAGCTCGCTGCGCTCGACATGGCCCTTCTCGATCAACTCCAGCGCGGTCAGCAATTCGTCGCGGAAGAAGTCGCCGCGATAGCGGATCGAGGCGAGCGTCGCCAGCGAGCGGATGACGTCCTTGCTGCCCTTGAACGAGCCGTAATTGGTCTCCATGCCCCAGACGCCGAGGACGATCTCCTTGGGCACGCCATAGCGCGCCTCGACCTGGGAGAGGACGGAGGCATTCTCCGCCGCGGCCTCGCGCCCGCGCTGGATGCGGGAGCCGCCGACGGCGTTCTCCAGATAGTTCCAGATCGGGGCGCTGAATTCCGACTGCTTCTTGGTGAGCGCGACGATGGACGAATCCGGCGTCACGCCGCGGAAGGCAAGGTCGAATGTCGGGCGCGAGATGCCGCGTGCCTGCGCCTGCGGCCAGAGCCGTTGCACGAAGACGTCGAAGGAGGCGCTCGCCGGGGTCGCCTGGGTATTGCCGCGGGCATGGGCGCCGGACACGTTGATCGAGCCGGTGGTCTGGGCCAGCGCCGGTGCCAGGCTGATCAGGACTGAGGCTGCGATGACGGACAGGCGCATGGACACTCCCGGCGAATGCTGGATGGAAACATCTTCACAGCGCCCGAACAAGATTAACCAGCGGTTAATTCAGGGTACGATCGTTGCGGCATTCGTGATTTGACAAGCTCCGGCGATTGTCAGATTCTGTGGTGATGAATAGCGCGTCCCCCTTCCGCCGCGGTCTGCACCGCTCGGGCAACCTTATCGCGGGCTTCTAGCCCCGGGCCTGTCGCGCTTGGCGCCTCCGGTTCGGGGGTGCGCCTGCTCTGCCGCTTTTTCCTGCGAGTTCGACCTTTTTGATGCCGCGCGGATTTCAACCGCCGGCGGGCGCTCGCCTTTTCGATGAAAGACCTGTCCTGATGTCCACCAAGCGTCCCGCCATCACCGTCACGGCCGCGGACCATGCCATGCTGAGCCGCATCGCGGCCGGCGCGGCCAACACCATGCCCGATCTCGCCGCCGAGCTGACCCATGAGCTTGACCGCGCCCGCATCCTGCCGGAGGGGCGCGTCTCGCATGACCATGCCCGGATCGGCAGCCGGATCGTCTATCGCGACGAAACCACCAAGCGGGAGAGCACGATCACGCTGGTCTGGCCTGAGCATGCCGATATCGAGAAGAACCGCATCTCGGTGATGACGCCGATCGGCGTCGCGCTGATCGGCATGGCGGCCGAGCGCTCGATCGACTGGACGACGCGCTCCGGCGACGTCAAGCGCCTGACCGTGCTCGAAGTCTGCGAGCCGATGGAGGAAGAGGCGGCGTCCTGAGGCGGCGCTTTCACGAGCGGCCTCTGAACTTCATGGTCATCCCGGGCTTGACCCGGGATCCATGCCGGAGCGCTTCCGAATGAGGCTCTGGCATGGATCCCGGATCTCCGCTTCGCTGCGTCCGGGATGACAAAGGTCTCTTCTCAAATACGGCCTGCTCAGGCCGTGGCGTTCTTCGTCCTGAGCTTCTCTTCCCAGGCGAGTGCCTGGCCGACGATCTGTTCGAGGTCGTCATGCTCGGGCTGCCAGCCCAGTTCGGCGCGGATGCGGTCGGCGCGGGCGATCAGCGAGGCCGGGTCGCCCGCGCGACGCTCCGCCAGCGTCACCGGGAAATCGACGCCGGAGACCTTCTTCACGACCTCGACGACCTCCTTCACCGAATAGCCGCGGCCATAACCGCAGTTCAGCGTCAGGCTCTCACCGCCGCCGCGCAAATGATCGAGCGCGGCGAGGTGGGCGCGGGCGAGGTCGGTGACGTGGATGTAGTCGCGCACACAAGTGCCGTCGGGCGTCGCATAATCGGTGCCGAAGACGGTGAGGCCGTCGCGCTGGCCGAGCGCCGCCTGGCTTGCGACCTTGATGAGATGGGTGGCGTTCGGCGAGGACTGGCCGGAGCGCCCCTTCGGATCGGCGCCGGACACGTTGAAATAGCGCAGGGCGATATAAGTGAAGCCATGCGCGTTTGCCGCATCCTGCAACATCCACTCGCTCATCAGCTTGGAGCGGCCGTAAGGGTTGATCGGGTTCAGCGCGATCTCCTCCGGCACCGGCGAGACCGGCGGCTCGCCATAGACCGCGGCGGTGGAGGAAAAGATGACGTGCTTCACGCCCTTGCGCGCTGCGCTCTCGATCAGGGCGCGGGTCTTCACGGTATTGTTGAAATAATAGCCCAGAGGGTCAGAAACAGATTCCGGAACCACGATCCTGGCGGCGAAATGCGCGATCTCGCTGATCCCATATTCGCCGATCAGGCCCTCGACGAGTTCCTGGTTGCCGATATCGCCCTGGACGAAGATCGCCTCGGGCGGCACCGCCCACCAGAAGCCGGTGGAGAGATTGTCGAGCACCACGACCTTCTCGCCGCGGTCGAGCAATTCCAGGACCATATGGCTGCCGATGTAGCCGGCGCCGCCGGAAACCAATACCGCCATCGTCTCTCTCTCGCCTCATCTTCGTCAGGAACCGAACCTATCGAAAAACCGTTGACGGCTTCTCAAGGCCTGTCGGCTAATACCGCCTGATGGCCGGCAACCATGACAGTTGTGCGGCCGTCCCCACCATCGCCTTGCTTCGGCAAGGCTATCGCGCCCAATGGATTTTGCATGACGAAACGCATCCGCAAGGCCGTTCTTCCTGTCGCTGGTCTCGGCACCCGCTTCCTGCCCGCCACCAAGGCGATCCCGAAGGAGATGCTGACCATCGTCGACCGTCCGGTCGTGCAGCATGTCGTTGACGAGGCGCGCGCCGCCGGCATCGAGCATTTCATCTTCGTCACCGGCCGCAACAAGGCGGTGATCGAAGACCATTTCGACATGGCCTACGAACTCGACGACACGCTGGCCAAACGCAACAAGGTGAAGGAGCTGGAGGCGCTGAAGCACGACCTGCCGGCTGCGGGGGCGACCAGCTTCACCCGCCAGCAGGCGCCGCTCGGCCTCGGCCATGCCGTCTGGTGCGCGCGCGAGATCGTCGGCGACGAGCCCTTCGCGCTGCTGCTGCCGGATATGCTGCATTACAGCCAGGGCAAGGGTTGCCTCGCCGAGATGATCGATGCCTATGAGCAGCATGGCGGCAATCATGTCGCCGTTGCGCCCGTGCCGGACGACCAGACGCATCAATACGGCATCGTCGGGGTTCAGGACGCCAAGGCCAAGGTCTCGAAGATCACCGGCATGGTCGAGAAGCCGCCGAAAGGCACGGCCCCGTCGAACCTCCACATTTCCGGCCGCTACATTCTGCAGCCGACGATCTTCAACCTGCTCGCCAACCAGGAGAAGGGTGCGGGCGGCGAGATCCAGCTCACCGATTCGATGATCGCCCTGTCGCGTCAGGAGCCGTTCTACGCTGTGCGCTTCGACGGCGAGATCTACGATGCCGGTTCGAAGATCGGCTTCCTTGCGGCGAACGTCGCCTATGCGCTCGACCGTGGCGATCTCGGCCCGCAACTGCGCGCGGAAATCGAGAAGCTGCTCGACCGCTGAGTCGTGCAGGACCCGTTCAACTCAGCTCTCGTCCTGAGGAGCCATTCCGAATAGGAATGACGTTTCCAGGGACGAGGGCTTGTGTCTTGCCGACGGTGCAAAGTTGAGTGACCAGAGTCTCGTCTTCGACCGGGCGCTCGGCCGTTCGCGGCTGAGGCGCGCGCTTGCCGGCGACTACCCGGATTTCCTGCTACAGCGCGCGGCCGATGATCTGAAGGACCGGCTGGGCGCGGTGCTGCGCGAGTTCGCGGTCGCGGCCGATCTCGGCACGGCCTTGCCTGTCGTCGCGCCCGTGCTTGCCGGCCGGGCCGGGCGGCTGCTGCGCATGGCGGAAACCGCAGGGGCGCCGGCCGATCTCGTCGGCGATCTCGAAAGCCTGCCTTTCGCAGCCGGCTCGCTCGATCTCGCGGTGTCGCTGCTCGCGCTGCACGGGGTCAACGACCTGCCCGGCGCGCTCATCCAGATCAAGCGGGCGCTCAAGCCCGACGGCCTGTTCATGGGCTGTCTGCTCGGCGGCCGGACGCTGCAGGAGCTCAGGCAGGCGCTGCTCGAAGCCGAGAGCGAGACGATGGGCGGGGTCAGCCCGCGCGTCGCCCCCTTCGCCGACCTGCGCGATCTCGGTGGGCTGTTGCAGCGCGCCGGTTTCGCCTTGCCCGTCATCGACAGCGAGATCGTGACCGTGCGCTATCGCGATGCCTTCGGGCTGCTGCGCGATCTGCGCGCCATGGGGTGGGCCAACACGCTCGTCGCCCGGCGCAAGACGCCGCTCCGTCGCGAGACATTGCTGCGCGCGGCTGCGCTCTATGCCGAACGCTTCGCCGACCCGGATGGACGCCTGCCCGCGACCTTCGAATTCGTCTGGGTCTCCGGCTGGGCGCCGCATGAAAGCCAGCAGAAGCCGCTGAAGCCCGGCTCAGCCAAGGCGCGGCTGGCCGATGCGCTCGGCGTGCCGGAGATCAAGGCGGGTGAGAAACCGGGCGGCGAGAGATGAGCGAGCGCCAGCCGCGCCTGACCCGCGCCGATTTCCGCGTCTTCCGCGCCATCCCGACACGCTGGCACGACAACGACGCCTACGGGCACGTCAACAATGTCGTCTATTACGGCTGGTTCGACACCGCGGTGAATGCTTGGCTGATCGAGAACGGCTTCCTTGATCTTGCCGGCAGCGAGATCGTCGGGCTCGTGGTCGAGACGGCTTGCACCTATTTCGAGAGCGTCGCCTTCCCCGAGACGGTGGAGGCCGGGATCGCGGTCGAGCGCCTCGGCAACAGCTCGGTCACCTATCGCATCGGCATCTTCCGGCAGGGCGGCGCGCAGGCGGCGGCGCAAGGGCGCTTCACCCATGTCTATGTCGAACGCGTGGACCAGAAGCCGGTGCCGATCCCGGCGCCGCTCAGGGGCGCGTTGGTACAGCTGGCGGTCTGAACTAAAGCGCGCGAAGGCCGCAATGCTCGATCATCGGATCGAAATCGCGATCCTGATGAAGCAGCAAATGGCCGTGCTCGATGCAATAGGTGGCGATGATCACATCGGCCGTCTTGCGTATGGTGATCCCGCGTTGGCGAAGCAGGCGATAGTTTGCGGCGGCGCGGGGGGCGAGCGCAGCCCCGAGCAGAGGAACGATAGGAAAAGCGGACATCGACGCTTCGATCGTCGCAGCATGCTTGTCGTCGCGCGCTCCCTGCAACACCTCCGTCAGAATGAGGTCTCCGATCAGGATATCGGAGACGTGCTCGACAGCGGTCAGTTGCGCGACTTGGGGCGATGCCTCGCCACGCAGCAACGCAATCCAGACAGACGAGTTGACGAGGATCACTGCCGGTCCGGCGACACTTCAACCCGCCTCATGGCGTCGAGGTCGCCTTCCCAACCCAAGCCGGCCAACTCTTGCAAGGCGCGGCGCTGGCGATGTTGCTGAACGACGAGCCGCAACGCTTCCTCGACGGTCGCGCGCTTGGTCGGCAAGCCGGTCGCCTCCATCGCTTCGGCGAGCAACTCGTCATCGAGCTCGATATTGGTGCGCATCGGAGCACTTCAATGTGTAAAAAGTGTGTATGTTATACACATCGGACCAACCTGCTTCAAGGGCGAGCCGGGAATCCGTTGTCTCGCACGTTAAGGCAGGCTATGCCCCTGCCAACCCCTATCGCCGGACCGCCAGGAACCCTGAGCCCGTGATTCCGAACGACATCAAGATCACCCCGCAGCTCGTCGCCGAGCACGGCCTGAAGCCGGACGAGTACCAGCGCTTCCTGCATCTGATCGGCCGCGAGCCGACGATCACCGAACTCGGCATCGTCTCGGCGATGTGGAACGAGCACTGCTCCTACAAGTCGTCGAAAATCCATCTGAAGACGCTGCCGACCAAGGCGCCCTGGGTGATCCAGGGGCCGGGCGAGAATGCCGGCGTCATCGATATCGGCGAGGGCACCGCCATCGTCTTCAAGATGGAAAGCCACAATCACCCGTCCTTCATCGAGCCCTATCAGGGCGCGACGACGGGCGTCGGCGGCATCCTGCGCGACGTCTTCACCATGGGCGCGCGCCCGATCGCGGTGCTCGACGCCTTGCGCTTCGGCTCGCCGGATCATCCCAAGACCCGCCATCTCGTCTCCGGCGTCGTCGCCGGCATCGGCGGTTACGGCAATTCCTTCGGTGTGCCGAATGTCGGCGGCGCCACCGGCTTCCACACGCGCTATGACGGCAACATCCTCGTCAATGCGATGGCGGTGGGCATCGCCCAGGCCGACGAGATCTTCTACGCCAAGGCCTCCGGCGTCGGTAAGGCGATCGTCTATCTCGGTTCGAAGACCGGCCGCGACGGCATCCACGGCGCGACCATGGCCTCGGCCGAATTCGACGACAAGTCGGAGGAGAAGCGTCCGACCGTGCAGGTCGGCGACCCCTTCGCCGAGAAGCTCCTGCTCGAAGCCTGCCTCGAGATCATGGCTGCCGGCCATGTCGACGCGATTCAGGACATGGGCGCCGCCGGCCTGACCTGCTCGGCCGTCGAGATGGGCGCCAAGGGCGATCTCGGCGTCGAGCTCGACCTCGACAAGGTGCCCTGCCGCGAGGAGGGCATGAGCGCCTATGAGATGATGCTGTCGGAGAGCCAGGAGCGCATGCTCATGGTGATCAAGCCCGGCCATGAGGACGCCGCCGAGGCGATCTTCAAGAAGTGGGGCCTGGACTTCGCCGTCATCGGCCACACCACCGATACGCTGCGCTTCGTCGTGAAGCACCAGGGCGAGGTCATGGCCGACCTGCCGATCAAGGAGCTCGGCGACGAGGCTCCGGAATACGATCGGCCCTGGATCGAGACCGCGCCGCAGCAGCGCATCGCGGCCGAGACGGTGACGCCGCCCTGCGGTAATGCCGAGGCGCTGAAGACGCTGATCGGCTCGCCGGACCTGTCGTCCAAGCGCTGGATCTGGGAGCAGTACGACACGTTGATCCTCGGCAATTCGGCGGTGACGCCGGGCGGCGATGCCGGCGTGATCCGCATCGAGGACGGCCCGCGGGGCCTCGCCATGACCGCGGACGTGACGCCGCGCTATTGCGAAGCCGATCCGTTCGAGGGTGGCAAGCAGGCGGTGGCGGAAGCCTGGCGCAACCTGACCGCAACCGGCGCGACGCCGCTCGCCGTCACCGACAACCTCAATTTCGGCAATCCCGAGAAGCCGGAAGTCATGGGCCAGCTCGTCGGCTGCGTTCGTGGCATCGGCGAGGCCTGCAAGGCGCTCGACTTCCCGGTCGTCTCCGGCAACGTCTCGCTCTACAACGAGACCAACGGCATCTCGATCCTGCCGACCCCGACCATCGGCGGCGTCGGCGTCATGGCCGATGTCACCAAGCACGCGACCGTCGCCTTCAAGGCTGAGAACGAGGCGATCATCCTGATCGGCGAGACCACGGGCTGGCTCGGCCAGAGCGCCTATCTCGCGACCGTCTGCGGCCGCGAGGAGGGCGCTCCGCCGCCGGTCGATCTCAAGATCGAACGCCGCAACGGCGATTTCGTGCGCGGGCTGATCACATCGGGCAAGGTCTCGACCTGTCATGACCTGTCGGATGGCGGCCTTGCCGTGGCGTTGGCCGAGATGGCGATGGCCAAGGGCATTGGCGCGACCATCGAGACGCTGCCGGCGGGCCCCGTCCATGCCGCGCTCTTCGGCGAGGATCAGGCGCGTTATGTCCTGACCGTCCCGGCTGCTGAGGCCGATGCCGTGATCGCTGCCGCCAAGGCTGCCGGCGTGCCGGCGCTCGCCATCGGCAAGACGGGCGGCGCTTCGCTTGCCCTGCCGGGCGAGCCGGCGCTGGCGATCGCCGATCTCCGCAATATCCATGAAGACTGGCTGCCGACCTACATGGCCGGCAAGGCGGCCTGAGGAGTTCGACCCATGGCGATGGACGCGCACGAGATCGAGCGCATGATCAAGGCGGCGCTGCCGGATGCGGCGATCGAGATCAAGGATCTGGCCGGCGACGGCGACCACTATGCCGCGACCGTCGTCTCGGCCGCCTTCAAGGGCAAGACCCGGGTGCAGCAGCACCAGATGGTCTATGCCGCGCTCCAGGGGAATATGGGCGGCGTGCTGCACGCCCTTGCGCTGACGACCAGCGTTCCCCAAGATTAGAACGAGACCATCCGGCGGGCCTTGAACCCGCTTCAGGAGACGAGACGATGTCCGACGTCAATGCCCGCATCGAAGCGGAAGTGAAGAACAACGACGTGGTGCTGTTCATGAAGGGCACGCCGCAATTCCCGATGTGCGGCTTCTCCGGCCAGGTCGCCCAGATTCTCGGCTATATCGGCGTGCCCTATAAGGGCGTGAACGTGCTCGAGGATCAGGAGATCCGCGAGGGCATCAAGGCCTATTCGAACTGGCCGACGATCCCGCAGCTCTACGTCAAGGGCGAGTTCATCGGCGGCTGCGACATCACCCGCGAGATGTTCCAGGCCGGCGAACTGCAGCAGCTCTTCGAAGAGAAGGGCATTGCGGTCAAGCAGGCGAGCTGAGGCTCGCCGCCACGGCGCATCCGCCCGCGTCGAAAGCGGGCACGGGCTGCCCTATGCCGATCTTTCCCGCGAAACCGCTTAGGCGGGATAGGCGGTGGCCTGCATGGCAGGCCGCCGCATCATGTCCGCCCACCAGGCCTCGATGAGGGGCTGCGCGGCGAGGAGCGCCTCAGCCTCCGGCGCCAGTGCGAAATAGGCGAACATGGGAGCGGCGTGCAGATCGGCCAGCGTCAGCTCGGCGCCGGCGAGGAAGGGCCCGCCATCCATCAGGTCGTTGATCGCACGCAGGCATAGCTGCGCCTTGGGCAGGGCGGCCTGGATTCGCGCCCCGTCCGGCGCGCGTCCCTGCTTGGGGGCGGAGACCCGCTCCACATAGATGTCCCAGACCAGCGTGCGATAGGCGTAGGAATCGAGGATGCTCGTGAGCTGATTGACGCGGGCTCGTTCGCGCGGCGCGGAAGGTTGGAGCGCGGGGCCGGGGAATGCCTCATCGACATAGCGTTCGATGGCGCCGGCTTCGTAAAGCTGGAAGCCATCATGTTCGAAGGCGGGGATGCGGCCGAATGGCTGTCGCTCCAGCAGCGAAGCAGGCGGCCCGTTCTCAGCGAAGACATCGACCGGGTCCAGCCGATAGGCCACGCCCTTTTCTTCAAGCGCTAGCCGGACCGCACGGACATAGACGCTGTAGGGCGCACCATAGACGACAGGCATGGACGTCATTGCGCACTCCCTGGCCGATCGATCGGCCGTCTTTTGATGCGCTCAAGCGGCCGCGCATTGCGGGTGCGGCTTGCGGACGCGCTCGGTCGAGGCCGGGTATTTCTCCAGCAGCCGCTCCGGTCTGATCGGCCGGCGCACGAGGTCGCCGCCGCAGTTCGGGCAGGCGCCGGCAAAGCGCGTCTCGACGCAGTCGCTGCAGAAGGTGCATTCGAAGGTGCAGATCAAGGCGTCGCGCGATTGCGGCGGCAGGTCGCGGTCGCAGCATTCGCAGTTCGGGCGCAGTTTCAGCATGACGTCGTCTCCTTCGGGCAGGCCGGAAGAATGACCACAAACCAGCCTGAGACCAGCGATTTCGCGTGATCTGACCGATCAACGCGACGGATCGATCGCCCGTCGGCTATTTCACCAGCAGCCAGTCTTCGATCACCAGCGCGTCGAGCCCGCTCGTATAGAACATCAGGATCGCGTCCTCCGCCGTGTGCAGGATCGGCTTGCCCATGATGTTGAACGAGGTGTTGAGGATCACCGGCACGCCCGTCAGGTCATGGAAGGCCGAGATCAGCGCGTGGTAGCGCGGATTGCGCTCGGCCGTGACGCTCTGGAGCCGGCCGGTCGCGTCCTCATGGACCACGGCCGGGACACGGTCGCGGACAGCTTCCTTCCAGACCAGAGTGCGCTCCATATAGGGCGCGTCCTGATAGGTCTCGAACCAGTCGGCGGCGTGCTCGGCCAGGATCGAGGGCGCGAAGGGCCGGAACGCCTCGCGGTATTTCACCTTGGCGTTGAGGATGTCCTTGGCGTCGGCAGGGCGCGGATCGGCGATGATCGAGCGGTTGCCGAGCGCGCGCGGGCCGAACTCGGCGCGGCCCTGCACCCAGCCGATCAGCTTGCCCTCGGTCAGGAGCTTGGCCGTCACCGGCGCGATCTCGCCGGGAGAGAGCTTGCGCAGGCGCTTTTCCCAGAGCTGCATGCGTTCGAGGGGCTCGGTCGAGACTGTCGAGCCGAGATAGGGCGTCAACGGCCCCTTCGGCGCGTGCCAGCCGGGATTGGCCTCGGCATGGGCGAGCCAGGCGGCGCCGATCGCGTTGCCGTCATCGGCCGGGGCGGAGGGCACGAACACGCTCTTGAAGCCGTGGCGGCCGGCAATCTTGCCGTTGAAGGAGGAGTTCAGCGCGCAGCCGCCGGCCAGGACGAGGTTTTCGCTCGGCACCAATGCCGCGGCTTCGCCGAGCAGTGCTTCCATCATCTCCGCGAAGACGTCCTGCCCGCAGCGGGCGAGATCGGCCCAGCCCTGGTCGAGCGCATCCGTCGGGCGCTTCGCCAGGATCTCGGCGGCGACGCCCTGCACGATATCCGCCTTGGCGAAGGAGAGCTTGTGGCCCTCTATCTGATAGAGCTTGCGCAGCAGCGCCATCAGCTCCGGGTCGGTCTTGCCATAGGGCGCGAGCCCCATGATCTTCCATTCCTCGCCCTTGGCCTGGTCGAAACCGGCGAGATCAGTGACGAGCCCGAAATAGAAGCCGATCGATTCCCGGCCGCGGTGGCGCTTCACCTCGCGCAGCTTGCCGTTCTCCAGCGCGAAGATCGCGGAGGCGCCGGTCTCGCCCATGCCGTCGACGACGAGGCAGGCGGCGTTGTCGAAGGGCGAGGACCAGCAGGCATAGGCCGCGTGGCTGAGATGGTGGCCATAGCGCTTCAGGCCGGTGACATTGGCCTTGCCATAGGCGCGGTCGAGCCCGAGCAGCACGCCCATGCCGGCGCGTTGCTGGCCGAGATGGAGCGAGGCGATCAGGGCGCGCTCGGTCCGTTCCGGCACCAGCGAACGGTTGAGCTCGGGCGAGAGCTTGAGCAGGGCATCGAGCGTGAAGGAGCCGGCGCGGGCCATCTGGCCGAGGAAGCCGGTGAAATCCTCGCCCCAGCTGGTGGCGATGCGGACTTCGGCATCCTTGGGGATGTAGCGCTTGAGCAGCCCTTCCATGCGCGGCGCCGAATCCGGCTCGCAGTTCGGCGCGCGCTTGTATTGCAGGTAGCGTTCGGTCGCTTCCGCGAAGAGAACCGCTCCATCGGGGCCGATGATCGCGATGGCGGGATCGTGGAAGGTGGTGGCAAGGCCGATCGTATAGGTCATGGCCGAGAGTCAATAACCTCTTCGGCTCCCAGCGCCAATGGCGGTGGCGCCCCCTCCGCCGCGGGTCTCTCCGAAGCTGCGCCTGAGTATTCGTGGGGTGATTCTGATTGCGGGGCGGTTGAAATTTGAGAGGGCAGGTTTGACCTGCGTGCCTCCGTGCCTAGTATGAAGGAGAATCTTCCCTTCAACGGCGGTGAATTTGTTCGATGAGATTATGGGTATTGGTCGCGGTTGCCCTGATGGCATTTGGCAGTATTGTTTCGGCTCAGGACAGAACTCCGCCTCCAGTGACCGCGACTGCCGTTCCCGCGCAGACGTCCCCCTCGTCGCTCGATGATCTCGTCCGCATTCTCGAGGATGACGGGCTGCGCACCGAGCTGCTGCAACGGTTGAAGCAGCGGCAGGTCGGCCAGGAAAGCGGTGAGGTTGCCGCGGCACCGGCCGAGGCGGAATCCGGCTTCGCCCGCGGCATTGCGGAGTATACCAAGGCGTTCGCCGAGCAGAGCGCGGCCGCCCTGTCCGCGGCGGTTCAGACGTTTCGCCAGCTGGGTAGCGTCGTCTCCGGCCAGTCGCGGTTCGAGATGGTGCGGCTGCGCGATGTCGGGCTGGCGCTCGGCTTCGTCATCGCCGCCATTTTGGGCAGCTTCCTGATGGCACGCCTGCTCGCCGAACGGCTCCAGACGGCCCTGTCCCGCCGGGTCGCCGGCCTTTCCTGGCCGGCGCGGTCTCTCGGCCTGCTCGTCGCGGTCGCCGTCGATCTCGCCGGCGTCGCGCTCGCCTGGGGGGCGGGCTATCTGCTCGTCCTCAACCTGGTCGGCACCACCGGGCGCATCACGCTGGAGCAAACGCTGCTGCTCAACGCCTTCCTGGCGGTCGAACTCGTCAAGGTGGCGATGCGGGCGGTTCTGGAACCGCGCCATCCGGCGATGCGGCTGATGCCGCTCGACGACACCACCGCTGCCTACTGGTACTTCTGGCTGGCGCGGCTGGTCTCGCTGCTGGGCTACACCTTCCTGTTCGTCGCGCCGGTCCTCGGGCTCTATTTGCCGCCTGCTCCGGTTCAGGCGCTCAAGGTCCTCGTCGTGATGAGCGCCCTGATCATCGCGATCCTGATCATCCTGCAGAATCGCGTTCAGGTCAGGCGCCGGCTGTTCGCGGCCCGTGAGGCCGGCCGGCACGACCTGCTGGCGCAGGCCAGCCACTTCGCCGGGCAGTTCTGGCATGTCGTCGCCATCCTCTATCTCGTCGGCGTGTTCTTCGTCTGGCTGGTCAACCCGCTGCGCGCACTGCCCTTCGTGCTCGGCGCTACCGTCGAGTCGGTCGCCATCGGCATCATCGGCGGGCTGGTGATCGCCTTCGTCTCGCGCCTGGTGAATATCAGCGTGCGCCTGCCGGAGGACGTGCGGCTGCGCCTGCCGCTGCTGGAGCCGCGCCTGCGGGCCTTCGCGCCGCGCGTGATGCAGTTCGTGCGCCTGCTGATCCTGTTCGGCGTGCTGCTGATGATCGCGCAGGCCTGGCAGCTGCTCGACATCCTGGCCTGGCTGTCGAGCGCGTCGGGCCAGCGGCTCGCGGGCGCGCTGGTCTCGGCCGGGCTGATCGCGCTCATCGGACTGGCGATCTATGTCGCCATGCTGTCCTGGGTCGAATACCGGCTCAATCCGGATTTCGGCACCGTGCCGACGGCGCGCGAGAAGACGCTGCTCGCGCTCTTCCGCAACGCCTTCACCGTGGCGCTCGCCGTGCTGGTGGTGATGCTCGTGCTGGCGCAGCTCGGGCTCAACATCGCGCCGCTGCTCGCCGGCGCCGGCGTCCTCGGCCTGGCGATCGGCTTCGGCGCGCAGAAGCTGGTGCAGGACATCATCACCGGCGTCTTCATCCAGTTCGAGAATGTGATGAACGAGGGCGACGTGGTGCAGGTCGGCGGCAAGTCCGGCGTGGTCGAGCGGCTGACCATCCGCTCGGTCTCGATCCGCTCGCTTGACGGCACGGTCCATCTCATCCCGTTCTCCTCGGTCGATCACGTCTCCAACATGATGCGCGGCTTCTCCTTCCATGTCGCCGAGATCGGCGTGGCCTATCGCGAAAACATCCCGGAGGTGAAGGAGGCGATGGAGGAGGCCTTCGAGCGGCTCAGGGAGACCGAGCATGGCGACAAGATCATCGGGCCGCTGGACATGCAGGGCATCACGGCCTTCGGCGATTCCGCGATCACGGTGAGGGCGCGCATCAAGACGTTGCCGGGCGCGCAATGGGGCGCCGGCCGCGCCTATAACGAGCTGATCAAGGAGATCTTCGACCGGCGCGGCATCGAGATCCCGTTCCCGCACGTCACGCTCTACATGGGCGAGGACAAGCAGGGCAAGGCGCCGCCATTGCGTGTGGAAGGACGTGCCGACCGCCCCGCGGCCGCGTTCACCGCCGCAGCGGCGGGCGCGCGGGGCTGAGCGGGCGGGCGCAGGCCGGATCAGCGGCCGATGGCGGCCTTCATCAGCGCCTTTGCCTCAGTGCTCGCCCAGTCGGCCGGCCCCTGGATGATGCCGAGCTCGCAGCCGGCCTTGTCGACGATCAGGCTGACCGGCATGCCCTCGACCTTGTGGGCCGCGCGCAGGACCTGGAAGGTCGCGGCCTGCGGATCGGCGTAGAAGGGCAGGGCGGCGATCTTGTTATCGGCAAGCCAGGTCTTCGGCTTGTCGAGATTGCGGGTGTCGATATTGATCGCGACGACCGCGAAATCCGGCCCGCCCATCTCCTTCTGGAGCGCGTCGAGCGAGGGCATTTCCTTCAGACAGGGCGCGCACCAGGTCGCCCAGAGATTGACCAGCAGCGTCTTGCCCTTCAGCGCTGCCAGCGTCGTCGGCTGGCCGCCGGGCCCTGTGAAGGCGAGCGCCGAGGCCGGCTGCGGTCGCGTGCGCAGTTCGACCGCCGCGACCTCGCCCTTGACCAGCGGCTTCATGCGCGCGACCGCCGCGCTTGCCGCGCTGCATGATCCGTTGCCGGCATCGCCCCTGACGGAGTAGAAGGCCGCTACGCCAGCGAGGCCGAGCGCCGCCACGACCCCGAGGGCCAGTCCGATCTTTTTTCCAGACGTCATTATGCGTCCTCAAAAGCAGGAAAGACCGTCGTGAGCAATCGCATGTGGGGTGGGCGTTTCGCCACAGGTCCCGACGCTATCATGGAGGAAATCAACGCCTCCATCGATTTCGACCAGAAGCTCTGGCGCCAGGACATCCGCGGCTCGCTGGCGCATGCGGCCATGCTGGCCGAGACCGGCATCCTGACCAAGGAGGATGTCGCGACGATCATCGCCGGCCTGAAAAAGGTCGAGGGCGAGATCGAGAGCGGCGCGTTCACGTTCTCTCGAGCGCTCGAAGACGTCCATATGAACGTCGAGTCGAACCTCAAGGACAAGATCGGCCTCGCCGCCGGCCGCCTGCACACCGCCCGCTCGCGCAACGACCAGGTCGCAACCGACATGCGGCTCTGGGTGCGCGACACGCTCGACGAGATCGACGGCCAGATGGCCGACCTCCAGCTCGCCATGGCCGAGAAGGCGGACACCTATGCCGGCGCGGTGATGCCGGGCTTCACCCATCTCCAGTCGGCGCAGCCGGTCACCTTCGGCCATCACCTGCTCGCCTATGTCGAGATGCTCGGCCGCGACCGCAGCCGCATCCGCGATGCCCGCGCCCGCCTCAACGAATGCCCGCTTGGCGCTGCCGCGCTTGCTGGCACCTCCTTCCCAATCGACCGGCACATGACCGCGAAGGCCCTCGGCTTCGACCGGCCGACGGCGAACTCGCTCGATTCGGTCTCGGATCGCGATTTCGTGCTGGAGACGCTTTCGGCCGCCTCGATCTGCGCGATGCATCTGTCGCGCTTCGCCGAGGAGATCGTGCTGTGGTCGACGCCGCAATTCGGCTTCGTCCGGCTCTCGGATGCCTTCTCGACGGGGTCGTCGATCATGCCGCAGAAGCGCAATCCCGATGCGGCCGAGCTGGTGCGCGGCAAGGCGGGGCGCGTCTTCGGTGCCTTGCAGGCCCTGCTGACGATGATGAAGGGCCTGCCGCTGACCTATTCGAAGGACATGCAGGAGGACAAGGAAGGCACGTTCGACGCGTTGCAGACGCTGTCGCTCTGCCTTGCCGCCACCGCCGGCATGGTCCGCGACATGCAGCCCGACCTCAAGGTGATGAAGAAGGCCGCCGGCCTCGGCTACGCCACGGCGACCGATCTCGCCGACTGGCTGGTGCGCGTCCTGAAGATGCCGTTCCGTGACGCGCATCATGTGACCGGGCGCCTCGTCGGCATCGCCTCCGAGAAGAAGGTCGGCCTGGAGAAGCTCTCGCTCGCCGAGATGCAGGCCGTCGAACCTCAGATCACCGAGGCCGTCTTCGCCGTGCTCGGCGTCGACCAGTCGGTGAAGAGCCGCGTCAGCTATGGCGGCACGGCCCCGGCCAATGTCCGCAAGCAGGCAAGGCGCTGGCTGAAGCAGCTCGCGAAGGGCTAGAGCCTGTCGACATCTGACCGTCGCGACTCACGGTTGTCATTCCGGGGCGCGCCGTAGGCGCGAACCCGGAACCCACGACTGGGCGAGCCGCCTGCAACGGACAATAGATGTCTCACTCAGTCGTGGGTTCCGGGCTCTTCGCTACGCGAAGCCCCGGAATGACAGAGGGGCAGTCACAAGCGCTCGCGCTCCGCCGCATCCTCCGCTAAGGTCCCGCCACGTTTCGCCCGAGGGTTCGTTTTCGTGCTTGATTCCCGCCTGAAACTCGGCCGCACCTTGCTGGTCGTCGGCCTGCTGGCTGTTGCGCTCGCCGCCTGCGGGCGCAAGGGGCCGCTGGAGGCGCCGCCCAATGCGACCGGCGCCATCGACCTGCCTGACGACCAGATCGGCGCGAAAGAGAACGATCCGGCCTCGCTGGGCTCGGCCTCCGTGCTGGCGAAGCCGCCCAAGGCCAACAAGGCTATCACCGTACCGGACAAGCCCTTCGTCCTCGATTCGCTGATGTGACGGCCGGCGCCGTCGCGACATTCATACCCTGCGTCGGGCTCAGGTGCGCGCTTCGCTCCGCCCGAGACTGACGCCTGCCTAGCCTGACTG
Organism: Beijerinckiaceae bacterium; assembly: GCA_965283735.1. Classification (GTDB taxonomy): domain Bacteria; phylum Pseudomonadota; class Alphaproteobacteria; order Rhizobiales; family Beijerinckiaceae; genus Allobosea. Next base: position 785,833 of record CBDIPN010000001.1, read on the forward strand.
CGAGCTCATCCCATGCATCATTTCGCCTATCGCGACGGCTCGCTCCATGCCGAGGGCGTCGATCTCCAGCGCATCGCAGCCGAGGTCGGCACGCCGGTCTATGTCTATTCGAGCGCGACGATCGAGCGGCATTACAAGCTGTTCGAAGCGGCGATGAAGACGACCGCGCCCGCCGGCAAGGCCCATGTCTTCTACGCCATGAAGGCGAACGGCAATCTCGGCGTGCTGAAGACGCTGGGCGCCCTCGGCGCCGGCATCGACACCGTCTCCGAAGGCGAGGTGCGCAAGGCGCTCGCCGCCGGCATCCCGCCCGAGAAGATCGTGTTCTCCGGCGTCGGCAAGAGCGAGCAGGAACTGCGCTTCGCGGTCGAGGCCGGACTCTATCAGGTCAATATCGAGAGCGAGAGCGAGCTCGACCTGCTCTCCAAGGTCGCAAGCCAGCTCGGCAAGCGGCAGGAGGCTGTATTCCGGGTCAATCCGGACATCGGGGCCGGCGGCCATGCCAAGATCACCACCGGCTCCTCCGAGAACAAGTTCGGCGTCTCCTTCGAGGAGGTCGGCCGGCTGTACTCGCGCGCGGCCAACATGCCGGGCGTGCGGATCATGGGCCTCGCGGTCCATATCGGCAGCCAGATCCGCGAGATCGATGCCTTCGAGGCGGCCTACACCAAGATGATCGCGCTGCTCGGCGACCTCAGGGCTGAGGGCCACCGCGTCGACCGGCTCGATCTCGGCGGCGGACTCGGCATCCCCTACGATATCCCGAAGACGTTCGACTACGGGCCGGGCTTGATCGAGGCCTATGCCGAGATGGTCGCCAAGGTGACCAAGGGGCTCGATGTCGAGCTCGGTTTCGAGCCCGGCCGACTGATCGTCGGCAATGCCGGCATCCTGCTGACGCGGGTGCTGCATCTCAATCCACGCCCGACCAAGCAGTTCCTCGTGGTCGATGCCGCGATGAACGACCTCGTCCGCCCGGCGATGTACGAGGCCTATCACGAGATCTGGCCGGTGGCGGAGCCGGCGATCGGCGGGCCGGAGCTGGCCTACGACGTCGTCGGCCCGATCTGCGAATCGGGCGACACCTTCACCACCGGGCGCCAACTGCCGCAGCTCCGCCAGAATGACCTCGTCGCCTTCATGACGGCCGGCGCCTATGGCGCCTCGATGTCCTCGACCTATAACCAGCGCCTGCTGGTGGCCGAGGTCATGGTCAAGGGCGACCAGTATGCCGTGACGCGGCCGCGCCAGAGCTATGAGGAGCTCATCGGTACGGACAAGCTGCCCGGCTGGTTCGCCTGATCGGTCCCACCCAGCACCGCTCCGTTCACGAAAGGCGGAGCGCTGTGCGTTGGCGCCTCTTCGCGCTGGCAATGCCACATTCGCGTGCTAGCCTGACTGGGTCAGGCGAGTTCAGACAGGAATGGGGGCTGCCCGGAGCGATGGCATGAGCGAGGCAGAGCGCCGCAAGGCGCCCGACACGATCGACGGCATCCGGCTGCGGCTCAGCCGTCTCGCGCTGGCCTCGCGCCTCTCGCTCGGCTGGGAGCGGCTCTGGCCGCGGCTCTGGTTGCCGCTCGGCATTGTCCTCGCCTTCCTCGCCGTATCCTGGTTCGGCCTGTGGACGCATCTGCCCTGGTACGGGCGTGTCGTCGGCGTGCTCGCCTTCGCCGGGGCCTTCGCCGCGAGCCTCTGGCATGTCGCCCGCCTCGTCCTGCCTACGCATCGCGATGCGCTGACGCGGCTCGACCGCTCCTTCGCCGACGGCCATCGCCCGGCGTCCTCGCTGGAGGACAATCTCGCGATCGGCTCGGCCGATCCGGTTTCGCAGGCCCTCTGGAAGCTGCATGTCGAGCGTCAGAGCCGGCAGGTCGCGTCGTTGCGCGTTCAGCCGCCGCAGCCGCGCATGGCAGGCCACGACCGGCGGGCGCTGCGCGCCGTGCCGCTGCTCGCCGCCATCACCGGCTTCTTCGTCGCGGGCCCTGAGGTCACGCAGCGCCTCTCCGCCGCCTTCGACTGGAAAGGGCCTTCCGCCATCGCCGCCTCGACCCGGATCGACGCCTGGATCGATCCGCCGGCCTATACGCGCCTGCCGCCGATCCTGATCGACTTCGCCAAGCTGGCGAGCCCGAATCTGAGCGCGCCCGAGAAATCGGTCATCGTCGTGCGCATCGCCGGCAAGACGAGCATGGACGTCGCCACGACCGGCCGGCTCGACCTGATCAAGCCCGAGGCCAAGGAGGGCGAGGGCAAGGATGCCCAGGCGAAGGCCGCGCCCGCAAAACCAGCCCAGCCGTCAGGGCCGCAGCAGGCGGTTCTGGAGAAGCGCTTCACGCTCGCCGGCAACGGCACGTTGAAGCTCACCGGCAGCGGCGCACCCGGCACCACGCTCAACATCACCTCGGTCGCCGACCAGCCGCCGACCATCGCCTTCACCGATCCGCCGAAGCCGGTGACCGGCGCGCAATCGGGCGGCTTGGGCATCACCTATAAGGCCAAGGATGATTACGGCATCGCCTCGATCGAGGTGAATGTCTCGCGCCCGGACGCGGCCAAGGGCGGGCGTTCGCTGGTCGAGCCACCGAAGCAGAGCCTTGCCGTGCCGTCCTCCGCCTCGGGTGAGGACGAGAACAAGAGCACGGTCGATTTCTCCGCGCATCCCTGGGCCGGCGCCAAGGTCAGGATGGTGCTGATCGCCCGGGACGATGCCGGGCAGGAAGGCCGCAGCGAGCCGCTCGAGGTCGTGCTGCCGCAGCGTACCTTCACCAAGCCGCTGGCTAAGGCCTTGGTCGAACAGCGCCGCAAGCTCGTGATGGATGTCGAGGACCGCTCCAGGGTGCAGCTCGCCATGGATGCGCTGATGATCGAGCCCGGTCTCTTCATGAAGGAGCCCGGTGTCTATCTGGGCATGCGGATGCTGACCGAGCGCCTGCGCCGCGCCGCCGGCGACGACGCCTTGCGCGAGGTCTCCGAGCTGATGTGGGCGATGGCGCTCCAGCTCGAGGACGGCGACATGTCCGATGCCGAGCGGGCGCTGCGGCAGGCGCAGGAGAACCTGCAGCAGGCGCTCGAACGCGGCGCTTCCGAAGAGGAGATCAAGAAGCTCACTGACGAGATGCGCCGGGCCATGGACAATTTCATGCGCCAGCTCGCCGAGCAGATGATGCGCCAGCAACAGCAGAACGGCGATCGCGACCAGGCCCGCCTGCCCGAGAATTTCCGGACGGTGACGCCGCGCGACCTGCAGAACATGCTCGACCGCATCGAGGAACTGTCGAAGCGCGGCGACATGGCCGAGGCCCAGCGCCTGATGGAAGAGCTCAACCGGATGCTCAACAATCTCCAGATGGCGCGCCCCGGCCAGCAGGACCCGCGCCAGCGCGAGATGAACCAGGCGCTCGGCGATCTCGACCGGATGACGCGCGACCAGCAGAACCTGCGCGACGAGACCTATCAGAACGAGCAGCGCCGCCAGCAGGGGCAGGGCCAGACCCAGCGCGGCCAGCGCCCCGGCCAGCAGCAGGCGCGTCCCGGCCAGCGCCAGCAAGGTCAGCAAGGGCAACGCGGCCAACAGGGCCAGCGCGGCCAGCAGCCGGGGCAACAGCCCGGCGAACAGGGTGAGGACGGCGAAGGCGGCGAGGGCATGCAGGGCCAGAACGGCCAGGGGCAGGGCCTCTCGCAGCGCCAGCAGGCCTTGCGCGAGCGCTTGCAGGATCTGCAGCGCCGGATGCGCGGCATGGGCGCGCCGCAGAACGGCGAGCTCGACGAGGCCGAGGATGCGATGCGCGAGGCCGAAGGCCAGCTCGGTCAGGGCCAGGGCGAGGGCGCCCTAGACGCTCAGGGCCGCGCGCTCGAAGCCTTGCGCAAGGGCGGGCAGAACCTCGCTCAGCAGATGCAGGGCCAGCCCGGCGAGGGCGAAGGCGAGGGGCAGGCCTATGGCGAGCCGGATGGCCGCCAGCAGGGGCGTCCCTCGGCGCAGCAGCGCGGCAGCGAGGACCCGCTCGGCCGGCCGCAGCGCCAGCGCGACTGGGCCGATGGCCGGGTCAAGGTGCCGGGCGCCGACGAGAGCGCGACCCAGCGGGCGCGGCGCATCCTGGAGGAGCTGCGCAAGCGGCTCGGCGATCCCTTGAGGCCGGCTGAGGAGCTGGATTATCTGGAGCGGCTGCTGCGGCGGAATTGAGCGGGGTACGCGGCCGTCATGCTCGCCCTTGTGGCGAGCATCCACGTCTTGAACACCGCATGTGACGAAGGAAGACGTGGATGGTCGGGACAAGCCCGACCATGACGATATGTGTCATCGCTTGAGGCTTAGCCCCTTCGTCCGCCGCCGCTAGCCACCAGCGCGCCTATGACGATCAGTGCGCATGAGGCCGCGAGCAGCCAGCTCGCCGGGGCATAGCCGAACAGCACGAGGATTAGCGTCGAGAGCACCGGCGCGGCATAGGAGGCGACGCCGAGCAGCGCGACGTCGCCCTGCTTCATGCCGATATCCCAGACGACGAAAGCGAGCCCGATCGAGCCGAGGCCGAGACCGAGAACGCCGCCCCATTCGGTCGCGGTCAGCGACCAGAGCGTGGTCTCGAAGGCGAGATGGCAGGCCAGCGCCGGCACGGCGCAGCCCAGCATGGTCACGCAGAGGCTTTCCGAGGGCACATTGGCGAAGCGGCGCGAGGCCACCGAATAGCTCGCCCAGACGAAGGCGCCGAGCGCCGCCAGCACATGGCCGAGCGCCAGCCCGCTGCCGCTGCCGAGACCGCCCGAGACCAGCAGGCCGGTCGCCACCAATCCGATCAGCGCACCGACGAGATGGCGAGACTTGAGGCCGGCGCCGGGCAGCAAGGCGGCGAAAAGGACGATCAGGAGCGGCCAGAGGTAATGGATCAGGTTCGCCTCGGCCGCCGGAGCGGTCTTCACCGCGGCATAGTAGAGCGCGGTGTCGCCGAACGGGCCGTAGAGCCCGAGCGCGAAGGAGGCCGGCGTCGGGCGGATGCGCGAGAGCTGCCCGCGCAAAACCGTGATCGCGAGGATCAGTAGGCCGCCGATGATGAAGGTCATGGCGACGAGCTGGAAGGGCGGGACGCGGCCCGACATCGCCGTGAACAGCGCGAGCGTCGACCAGAGCAGGATGGCGCAGAAGCCGATGAGGGTCGCGGTGCGTGCGGTCATGAGGATGCCAGGGTGAAATCCGTGCGGCGATAGCAGGTTTCATGGGGCTTGCCGATGAGGTTAACTGCGCCTGAGCCCGATGCTGCATTGCAACTCAGCCTTGCAGCCATGGGCGTCATGCTCCCGGCCCCGTTGACCGCACGCAAAAGGCGGCTCATTGCCTGCATTATGACCACGATCCCGCTGCAATCCGCCACTCGCCGTCCGCTGATGCCGGTTCTGGCAGCGCTCAGCGTCGCGCATCTGCTGAACGACCTCGTCCAGTCGATGATCCCGGCGCTCTATCCGCTGTTCAAGGAGAACTATCAGCTCGATTTCGTGCAGATCGGCCTGATTACGCTCGCCTTCCAGGTGACCTCGTCGCTGCTGCAGCCGATCCTCGGCTTCGTCACCGACCGCAAGCCCTGGCCCTATGCGATGGTCGCCGGCATGTGCTCGACGCTGGCGGGCCTCTTGATGCTCTCCTTCGCCCATAGCTACGCCATGGTGCTGCTCGCGGCGGGGCTGATCGGGCTGGGTTCGGCGGTGTTCCACCCGGAGGCGACGCGCATGGCGCGCCATGCCGCGGCCGGACGGCAGGGGCTGGCGCAGGGCGTGTTCCAGGTCGGTGGCCATATCGGCTATTCCGTCGGCCCGCTGCTGGCTGCCGCCGTGGTGATGCCGCGCGGGCAGGCGAGCCTGTCCTGGTTCTCCGGCGTGGTGCTGGTGGCGATGCTGGTGATGGGCTGGCTCGGCGCGCGCTATTCGGCGATGCGGCGCGAGCAGAAGTCGTCGTCGGTGCATGTCGAGGAAAGCGCGAGCCACGGCCTGCCGCGCGGGCGCGTGCTGCTGGCGATGGCGGTGCTGGTCATGCTGCTGATCTCGAAGAACGGCTACACGGCTGCCTTCACCTCCTACTACACCTTCTACCTGATCGAGCGCTTCGGCATCGAGATCCAGCTCTCGCAGATCATGCTGTTCCTCTATCTCGTGGTCGGTGCCATCGGCGTGATCGTCGGCGGCATGATCGGTGACCGGATCGGCCGCGACCGGGTGATCTGGCTGTCGATCCTGGGCTCGCTGCCCTTCGCGCTGATGCTGCCCCATGCCGACCTGTTCTGGACCGGCGTGCTCAGCATCGTCGTCTCCTTCATCATGTCGAGCGCCTTCTCGGCGATCCTGATCTACGCGATCGACCTCGTGCCGCACCGGGTCGGCCTCGTCGGCGGGCTGTTCTACGGCCTGTCCTTCGGGCTTGGCGGCGTCGCGGCGGCCGGCATCGGCCTGCTCGCCGACAAGATCGGCATCATCGAGGTGTTCAAGATCTGCGCCTGGCTGCCGGCCTTCGGCCTGCTGACCTTCCTGCTGCCGAAGGGTACGCGGCAGGGCTGAGCCCTCCCGGGCAGGCTCGACGCATTGAGCCCACATTCGCCGTCTAGCCCTGTGCCGATCGGGCCGACCATAGTCGGCCGCCGCGCAGGGATTGGCCGATGCTGCTTCAGATCGGAACGCTGATCGCCGCGACCAGCCTGGTGCAGCTCGCGAACGGCTTCTTCAACACCTTCCTGTCCTTGCGGCTGACGCTCGAGGATTTCGGCCCGGCCGCGACCGGCATCGTGCTCAGCGCCTATTTCGTCGGCTTCACCATCGGCGCCGTGTCGAGCGGCGGGGTGATCCAGCGTGTCGGCCATATACGCGCCTATACGGCCTTCGCCGGGCTGGTGGTGGTCGCGACCGCGCTGATGCCGCTCTGGACCTCGGCGCTGATCTGGGCGGCCTGCCGGGTGGTGATCGGCATCGGTTGCGTCGGGCTCTTCGTCACGACGGAGAGCTGGCTCAACGCCAAGGCGATGCCGGACCAGCGCGGTCGCATCTTCTCGACCTATATGGTCGGGACCTTCGTCGCGCTGGCGATCGGCCAGCTCGCCGTCGCCGGGCTCACGATCCAGGCGGCAGGAGCGTTTCAGGTCGTCATCGCGCTCTTCGCGCTGGCGCTGGTCATGGTCAGCACGACGCGGGCGGAAGCGCCCGGCCTCAAGCCCGAGGCGAAGCTGCGCTACGGCGAGCTGTCCCGGCAGGCCCCGATCTCCGTCGTCGGCTGCGTGGTCTGCGGCATCGTGACCAGCGCCTTCTACGCACTGGTGCCGGCCTGGATGCTCAGCAATGGCGCGCCGCAGCAGACGATCGCGCTGTTCATGCTGGTCGCAGTGTTGGGCGGGCTCGCCTTCCAGGTGCCGGTCGGGCGCCTGTCGGATCGTAACGACCGCCGCCTCGTGCTGGCGGGACTGGCGGTCGGCTATGCGGCCGCCGTGATCCTGCTGGTGGCGATGCCGCGCTCGCTCCTCGCGGTGCTGCCGGTGGCGGCGCTGCTCGGCGGCTTCATGTCGACGCTCTATCCGGTCTGCGTCGCCCATGCGCTCGATCGGATGCCGGCCGACCGGGTGGTCGCGGTCAGCGGGCGACTGATCCTGGTCAGCGGCTTCGGCTCGGCGCTCGGGCCTCTGGTCGGGGCCGGCATCATGGCGCGTTTCGACATCGACGGGCTGCTCTACTTCATGGCGGCGATCGCGCTAGTGCTCGCGGGTTTCGCCGGCCTGCGCATGCGGATGCGCGAGGCGCCGGACAAGGTCGAGCGGCCCTTCGAGGTGATCGATCCGCTCAATCCGGCGATCACGCAGACACCGGAGGCGACGGAAAGTGACGGCACGCCTCGGCCCGTCATGGCCTGACCGAAAAGCAGAACCGCCGCCCGTTGCCAGGCGGCGGTCCCGAAACGCTCGATCAGGCGCAGCTGGCCCGCTCAGGCCATGTACTGGCCGCCATTGGCGGAGAGAGTGGAGCCGGTGATGAAGCCGGCATCGTCGCTGGCCAGGAACACCACGGCGCGCGCGATCTCCTCGGGCTCGCCGAGGCGGCCGACCGGGATATGCGGCAGGATCGATTTCTCGATCACGGCCGGGTCGATCGCCTTGACCATCTCGGTCGCGATATAGCCGGGGCAGATCGCGTTCACCGTGATGCCGGCCCGCGCGCCTTCCTGGGCCAGCGCCTTGACGAAGCCGATATCGCCGGCCTTGGCGGCGGAATAGTTGACCTGCCCCATCTGGCCCTTCTGGCCGTTGATCGAGGAGATGCAGATGACGCGGCCGAACTTGCGGGCGCGCATGCCCTCCCAGACCGGGCGGGTCATGTTGAACAGCGAGTTGAGGTTGGTGTTGATCACCGCGTCCCACTGTTCCTTGGTCATCTTGTGGAACATGCCGTCCTTGGTGATGCCGGCATTGTTGACGAGCACGTCGACCGGCCCGAGATCGGCCTCGACCTTGGCGATGCCGGCGACGCAGGAATCATAGTCCGAGACGTCCCATTTATAGGTCTTGATGCCGGTCTCTGCGGTGAACTTGGCGGCAGCCTCGTCATTGCCGGCATAGCTCGCGGCGACGCTGTAGCCGGCCGCCTTCAGACCCTTCGAGATCGCCGCGCCGATGCCGCGCGAACCGCCCGTAACCAATGCCACCTTCGCCATAGGCCAGTCTCCCTTTCAGTGATCGGTCCAGATCGTTGTGCGTTCTTACAGACGCGAATTGGCGATCCAGTTCTTTGTTTCAGCATCGGATTGACCCGAAAAATGCACTCCACTTTTCGGTCCGATGCTCCGGCTTGCCGCCGTTATTGTTCAGACAGTTGCAGGGTGGGCGCGTAGTCCGCGTCCACGTCCTTGATGATGGCCTGGCCACAGATGACACGGCCCTGGATCGTGTCGAAGGTCAGGGTGGGCTGGCCGTAGAGCGACCAGCCGAGGCTCAGCGCTTCGGAAACCCGATGACAGAAGGAGGCGTCATCGGGGCCGGTGAGATAGCGGTAGAGCGTGGTACGCTTCGCCATGGGCTGTGAGGCGCTTGTCTCAGCGCTCCACGGCCATGGCGACGCCCATGCCGCCGCCGATGCAGAGCGTGGCGAGGCCTTTCTTGGCGTCACGCTTGGCCATCTCGTGCAGCAGCGTCACCAGCACGCGGGCGCCGGACGCGCCGATCGGATGGCCGATCGCGATCGCGCCGCCATTGACGTTGACGATGTCCGGGTTCCAGCCGAGGTCCTTGTTGACCGCCAGAGCCTGCGCCGCGAAGGCCTCGTTGGCCTCGACGAGGTCGAGGTCGCCGACCTTCCAGCCGGCCTTCTCGAGCGCCTTGCGGGTCGAGGGGATCGGGCCGGTGCCCATGATCTGCGGATCGACGCCGGCCGTCGCCCAGGAGGCGATGCGGGCGAGCGGGGTGAGGCAGCGGCGGGCCGCTTCCTTGGCGGTCATGATGACGAGCGCGGCGGCGCCGTCATTGAGGCCGGACGCGTTGCCGGCGGTCACCGTGCCGTCCTTCGAGAAGGCGGGCCGGAGCTTGGCCATGGCCTCCAGCGTCGCGCCATGGCGCGGATACTCGTCGCTGTCGACGACGATGTCGCCCTTGCGGGTCGAGATGGTGACCGGCGCGATCTCGTCCTTGAACCGGCCGGCCTTCTGGGCGGCCTCGGCCTTGTTCTGCGAGGCGACGGCGAAGCGGTCCTGCTCCTCGCGGCTGATCTGGTACTTGGTCGCGACGTTCTCGGCGGTCGTGCCCATGTGGTAGCCGTGGAAGGCATCCCAGAGGCCGTCCTTGATCATGGTGTCGACGAACTTGACGTCGCCCATCTTGGTGCCGGCACGCATATAGGAGGCGTGCGGAGCGAGCGACATCGATTCCATGCCGCCGGCGACGATGACGTTGGCATCGCCATTGGCGATCTGCTGCAGGCCGATGGCGACGGTGCGCAGGCCCGAGCCACAGAGCTGGTTGAGGCCCCAGGCAGTCTTCTCCTGCGGGATGCCGGCGGCCATCGCCGCCTGGCGGGCCGGGTTCTGGCCCTGACCGGCGGCGAGCACCTGGCCCAGCACGACCTCGTCGACCTCGGCGGCCTCGACCTTGGCACGGCGCAGCGCTTCCTTGATCGCGACGGCGCCGAGATCATGGGCGGGAGTATTGGCAAAAGCGCCGCTGAAGGCGCCGACCGCCGTGCGCGCAGCGCCAACGATCACGATATCCGAATCTGCCATGAGAGGTATCCTCGCTTTGTTGTTACGGTTGCGCCGCTCCCGCCGGCTCAACCGCTCCCCGTCACCTTCGAAGCCTGCTGCGGCGCCGTCAAGACGGGCGAGAGGCGAAATTGACCGGGCTGCCGTCGACGGAGTGACGCAAGGGAGGGCGTATCCCTGCCGGTGCAGGGGCTTCGACGGTTTTTTGCAGCGCCCGCTCAAAGAGCTTGCGGTGCAGCACCGACAGGCTATCGTCTGACCATGGGAGACCGTTTCGCCGAGCACGTCGGAACCACCGACGGCCGCGGATCAACGTCAAGTAGGACCGATGGCTAGCGATAAAGAACCGACCGTCATCAAGAAATACGCCAATCGGCGTCTCTATCATACGGGCACGAGCTCCTACGTAACCCTGGAGGATCTCGCCGGGCTCGTGCGCTCGGGCGAGGATTTCGTGGTCTACGACGCCAAGTCCGGAGAAGACATCACCCGCTCGGTGCTGGCGCAGATCATCTTCGACGAGGAGGCCAAGGACGGGCAGAACCTGCTGCCGATCGCGTTCCTGCGCCAGCTCATCCGCTTCTACGGCGACAGCATGCAGGCACTGGTGCCGCGCTATCTGGAGTTCTCGATGGAGAACCTCACGCAGGAGCAGAGCAAGTTCCGCGAGCAGATGACCAAGGCCTTCGGGGGCTCGGCCTTCGGCGGCAATCCGCTCGACGCCATCCAGGCGCAGACGCGCGCGAACATGCAGATGTTCCAGGAAGCCTTCCGGCTGTTCAATCCTTTCACCGCCGCGGCGCAGGCCAAGCAGGAGGCTGCGGCCGGCGCGAAGCCCGCGGCGGACGTGGCCAGCGGGGACATCGGCGATCTCAAGCGCGAGCTCAACGAGATGCGCGAGCGCCTGGATAAGCTGTCCCGCTCGCGCTGAGGCGAGCCTGACGATTTTGAGCCGCGCTCTCGGGGAACGAGGGCGCGGTTTTTTGTTTTTGCGGGGAGTTTGGTCCGGTTGGGATGGGATCGAATGATCGTGCTGTCGGCAAACTGGAGTTCAGAGGCGACAACTATCCTTTGGGTTCTTTGCGATGTTGTTGAGTTGGACGTTTAGCCTCGGCTTTGATGTCATGTTCCGAAGCCGCTCGCCCTGCCCGGCTTGAGCCAAGGCGCCCGCTGCCACCCGCCCGTCGAAATCAAGGCCGTTGTCTTCGTGCCGCTCGACCTCGCTGCGAAGAAGCTGCGTCATGAGTTCCAACGCGGCCGGTGCCTGGTCTGCGACGAGGCAGAGTCCCTTCAGCGCCTGTCGTCTGAGGGCGGCCATCTCCTCGCGACGTCCATAGCTGGCTTCACCCAGTCGGTTCTCACCTGTTGCAGGTTCAAGAGCTTTTGCACGCCCTCCGGGCCGAGATCGCCTAGCCGTGTGATGGCTTGAGCGCCTCTGCCGCGGGTAAATGGCATATCCAGGAGACGGAAGAGATCGGGGCCGATTGATTTGACCCCTTCCGTCGATAGGACGGTGACGGCATAGGCCATGGCATTGACCCGGTCGCCGGGATCTCCCGTGTCCGTCATCGGCGGGTTGAGCATTCGCCGCATGATCTGCGGAGCGATGGGATCGAGCCGGCTGCCGAGAATCCATACGGAGCGATGGAACTCTGAGAAACCTGTCATCCGCGGGTCGTCAACGATCCGGCCTATGAGTTCAATGTCCTGCGAACTCACCTGTCTTGTTGCTTGAATTTGCTGGAACAGCGCATCGGCCAGTTCTTGCAGCGGTGCCGAGTTTTCTGCGCGGCAAGCGCGGTCGCCAAGCGCTCCCGGACATCCTCGGGAGCCCCTGGATCGGGCAGCCGGATGCGAGTTCCAAACAGTTCCTCCAGATAGCGGTGCTCGCGGTCGAAGCTGGTGCCATAGCTTCGTCGGTAGCCGAAGCCTGCTCGAACACTCAGGCTGCCTCCATCGACCATGCCAAACGTGAGCGGGGTCGACAGAGGCTCAAGCGTAACCAGCGTCTTGCGATACCAGGGACTGGCTTCGAACGAGTCGCCGGCGCGCCTGAGCTCCAGGCGATGGGCTTGGATCGTGTCGGCGTTGAGCCGGTCCGGTTGGTGGAAGCGTCCGGTTGGGTATGGCGTCGAGAGGATGGTCAGCGTCAGTTCGGCGCGAGCACCCTGTTGAGCCTGTGCTATGACGCATTCGCCAGCTGCCATCCGGGAGCGGATGCGTGCCTGTGAGAGGCCGCCCGTACCCGGCGGATCGGTCGGCCAACTTTGGATATTTTCATAATCCCGGGTGAGGCAAGCCGGACGAGGTTCAAGGCGGTAACTGATCGCTTCAGTTATCCGGGGCTCTCCCGCCAGCGTTGTGGCTGGGGTCATCGCCATGGTCACTTCCTCGAAGCTGCCATTGTAGAGGAGCCTGAGGCAGAGATCCGAGCATGTGGTTGCTGCAGCGATCTTCTCACGCTCTGGAGCTGCGTAGAAGTTGCGATGAGCCAAATTCTGCACGATGGCGATGCTTTTCGCATCTGGCGCAGGCCGGACTTGCGGGCTGTCATCGCTGGTCAAACGCACCTGCTCGCGCTGTTCTGGCGCGTTAACAACAGCAGGAATGCCAAAGGCCACACCGCCAAGTGCTGCGACGAGGAGAGCTGTTCGCTTGATCTTGCCTAGTTTCTGGGTCGCCAGCAATCCGGCAAGGAGCAGGAGACTGTATGAGAATATGGCAGGCGCAAAAGTGAGGATCAGGCCTGGGATGACAAAAAGAAAATAACCTAGAACGACCAATTGCGGCCAGCTAAACGCCACAGCGCTCAATAGGCCAGAGATAATTACAGTCGAAATTAGCCAGTTCAGCATAATCGAAACGGTATACGTAAACCCTTACCGGCCGCTCACGCCGTGAACGAAATGCTTGCACTTTTTGGTACAAGGTTTTTAATCTTAACGACGTGCGCTTCCATTGAACTGAGAATCTGGACGCCGCGGCCAAGGGGGGCGGGCGCTTGGCCGGAACCGCTCCCGCGTCAGCCCGCCGCCAACCGGCGCGGCGCGACCTGCGACGGCTCGACAACTTCCGCCCGGCCGACAAGATGGCCCTGCAGATAGGTGACGCCCCAGTCGCGCAGCATGCTCGCCTGCATCTCGTCATCGACCCATTCGGCGACCGTCTCGACGCCGAGATGGCTGGCGAGCTCGACCAGCGTGCGAACATAGAAGCGGTCGTCGGTTGAGCGGCGCAGATTCTGCGTGAAGGCGCCGTCGATCTTGAGGATGTCGATCGGGAAGGCACGCAGGTGCCGCAGCGAGGTATGGCCGGCGCCGAAATCGTCGATAGCGACGCGCGCGCCCTGCTCCTTGATGCGCCCGAGCAATTTGGCGATGCGGTCGGGATTCTCGATCGTCGCGGTTTCCGTGATCTCGACGATGAGGCGCGAGGCCTTGTCGCGCGCGGCGGCCGTGCAGGCGATGAAGGCGTCGAACCATTCGGGGTCGTTGAGGGAGCGCGGCGAGACGTTCACCGAGAGGGAGAGGTTCGGATCGGCACCGAGCATCTCGATCGCGAGATCCAGCACGCGCTGGTCGAACAGCCTGACAAGGCCGCGCCGTTCCAGCATCGGGATGAGCTCGGCTGAGGCGAAGTAGAGGCCGGTCTCGCCCTGGCCGACGCGCAACAGCGCCTCGTGGAAAGCGATCTCGCGCGAAGCCGTCCGGACGATGGGCTGCAGGGCCAGGCGCACGCGGCGGTCGTTCAGGGCGGCGATGGCCTGGACGTCGAAGCCGGTCTGCTCGTTGCCGGGGCTGCGCCGCGACTGCGGCTTAGCCATGACGGCGGTGTCGACGGCGCCGGCCCGCGCGCTCGCCAGCGCGCCTTCCGCGGCGGCCAGCAGCGTCCCGCCATGGGAGCTGAGCTCGGGCGCGCTGGCGGCGCCGACGCGCAGACGCACCAGCGTGATGCCGCGGCTGGTTTCGATTGCCGATTGGGCGACGACCTTGATGAAGCGGCGGGCGGCGGGCTCGACCTGCTCGGGCGGGCAGCCGACGAGGAGAATCGCGAAGCTGTTGCCGGCATAGCGGACGAGATGGTCGCGCCGGCGCGTCACCGAGCGCAGGCGCTCATGGACGGTGCCGATGATCTCGTCGGTGGCCTCATGGCCGAAATCGTCGTTGAGACGGGCGAGTTCGTCGATCGCCGCGACGAGCACAACGACCGGCCGCTCCGCCGGAAGATGCTCGTTCAGGGCCAGGCCGATTCGTTCGACCAGGGCGGGACGGTCGCAGAGCTCGCTGCCGAACTGCTCGAGTTCGTCGGGGCGGGCGGCGCGCTCGAGCCTGAGCACGCCGCGCGCGCTCGCAGGATAGCCGTCGCTACCGGCGAACCAGCGGCCGGTATCCTCGGCCCACATCTTGCGGCCGGCGAGATCGATCGCGTAGCGGGTGCGGTAGATGACGCCTTCGCCGCTGTCATGCTCGCTGGAGCAGAAGATCGCGTCGTAGCGACTCGGGCCGCTGCCGGGCTCGACCAGGCCGGCAAAGGCGAGGCCGCGCTGCATCGCCTGTTCGGGAATCGCGCCGAGAACCTCGCGGGCATTCGGCCCCCAGCTCAGCGTGTCGGCCTGGATGTCCCAGCCATAGACCACTTCGCCGATCGAAGAGAGGATGCTGCGGGGATCAACCGGGCCGCCATTCTGGAAGCTGAAGATCGACGGGGAGGGCATCGGTCGGCCTCTAGAGGACGGCTGCGGAGCCCCGTTCTGGTGCTTCGTCACCCTGTCCATGAGATGGGAAGTGCTTCGAAACGATGCGGTATTTCTGATTAACGCTGCGTTAAGGCTGGCCGCCGCCTTGCAACAAGAACTCCGTCACAATTGACCTGTGCCGGAGTGAGACATGGCCGAAGCCGGAAGCTCGACCCAACGGAATGCCGCCGATGCCAACGCATCCGCGCTGGTGCTCCTGCAGGCGGCTGCGGCGCGGGCGGAGATCGGTCCCTTCGCCCGGAGAGGTCGGGCGAGCCCGCAAGCGGCGGCCAGCTTCTACCGGGCGGCGGCGCGGCTTGTCGCGCCGGCCGGAAAGCCCCGCCTGCAATCGGCGCGGGGCTGAGGCAAAGAAAAACCGGCCTTGCGGCCGGTTCCAATCTCGCATCGGCAAGCCGGCATCGCTGCCGGCGCCAAAAAACAGGACGCCTCAGGCGTCGGTCTTGACCTTCAGCACCTGACGGCCGCGATACATGCCGCTCTTCAGGTCGACATGGTGCGGACGGCGCAGTTCACCCGAGTTCTTGTCCTCGATATAGGTGGGCTGCTTCAGGGCATCGGCCGAGCGGCGCATGCCACGCTTCGACGGCGACGTCTTTCTCTTCGGAACGGCCATTCTACTTCTCCATCATGCCACCGCCCGGACGCTGGCCCAAGGCCACGCATCCGCCACGGCGACGGATCAATCTCGTGAGGCGTTGGCCTTACACCGTCAGGGCGCGGATGGCTAGTGCCGAATCCGGAATTCTTCGCCGGCATGGCGGATAGCGCCCGAGATCCTGCCGATCAGCCGGGCAGGGCGCAATCGCCGAGCGATCCGAGCTGGCCGAGTTGGCGCAGGCTGCGGCCGGCGGCGGATTGCAGCGCCCGATTCGGCTTGGCGGGATTGCGCAGCAGCGGGTTGGGCAGTGCGCCGGCGAGTCGCGCAGCCTCGGCGGGGGTCAGCCGGGAGGCGGATTTGCGGAAATAGCGCTGCGCCGCGGCCTCGGCTCCGAACAGGCCTTCGCCCCATTCGGCGACGTTGAGATAGACCTCCATCACGCGCGGCTTGCCCCAGACGAGGTCGATCGCCATGGCGAGGGGAAGCTCCAGCCCCTTGCGGATGTAGGAGCGGCCCGGCCAGAGGAAGACGTTCTTGGCGGTCTGCATGGTGAGGGTCGAGGCGCCGCGGCTCGGCCCGTCGTCGTTCTCCAGCACCTTGTTGAGCTCGACCCAGTCGACGCCGCCATGGCTGCAGAAGCGCTGATCCTCGGAGGCGATGACGGCCTTGACGAGATGCGGGGAGATCTGGTCCAGCGGTACCCAGTCGCGCTCGACGGGCCTGAGCACCAACCAGCGACCGAGCATCAGGGTCGAGGGTACGGGGACGAAGCGATAGAGCACGATGGCGGCGGCGAGGATCAGGAGCAGCCAGATGGCGAGCCGGAAGCACAGGCCGAGAATCCTACCCAGCACCTTGCTTCACCCTCGCTACCGTTCGATCGGCCCGGCCATCATGGCCACGGCCCGAGGCGGCGCAGCTTGACGATGCGACGAACGTCCGGCAAGGCCCCCCCTTCCGGCAGCGAACGCGAGACCTGCGCATGAGTTCCGTCCCTCTTTCTGCCAATCCCGGCGATCTCGATGCCCGGCTGGCGCAGAATGCAGCCGCCATCGAGGCGCTGCTGGAGGCCCTGCTGTCCGATGCCGCAGTTCCGGGCGAACTCGCTCGACCGGCGCGTCTGGTCGCGGCGATGCGGCATGGCGCCCTCGGCGGCGGCAAGCGGCTGCGGCCCTTCCTGACGGTCGAGACGGCAAGGTTTCTCGGTATTCCAGCCGAGCAGGCACGACGCGCAGGCGCGGCCGTCGAGCTGCTGCACTGCTATTCGCTGGTGCATGACGACCTGCCGGCGATGGACGATGACGACCTGCGCCGCGGCCGGCCGACCGTGCACAAGGCTTTCGACGAGGCGACCGCGATTCTGGCCGGCGATGCGCTGCTGACGCTCGCCTTCGAGGTTCTGGCGGACGAGGCGACGCATGAATCCGGCGCGGTGCGCGCGGCGCTGGTGACAAGCCTCGCGCGGGCCTCCGGTCTCGGCGGCATGGTCGGCGGGCAGATGCTCGACCTCGCCGCCGAAGGGCGCTTCGAGGCGGTTCGTGGCGCGCTTCCGGAAGCGGAAATCCGCAGGCTCCAGGCGATGAAGACCGGGGCGCTGCTGGCGGCGAGCGTCGAGATCGGCGGCAGGCTGGGCGGCGCGGATGCGGCGGCGCTGGCCGCGCTCGGCCGCTATGGCCGGGCCCTGGGCGCGACCTTCCAGATCGCCGACGACATCCTCGACGTCGAATCGGATGCCGCGCAGATGGGCAAGGCGACGGCCAAGGACGCCGACAAGGGTAAGGGCACGCTGGTCGGCGCGCTCGGCCTCGACGGTGCCAAGCGCGAGCGCGATCGGCTGTGCGCGGAGGCCGTGGAGGCCTTGGCGGGCTTCGGCCCGGAGGCGGATACGCTCCGGGCCGCGGCGCGTTTCGCGGCCGAACGGAAGAGCTGACGAAGGGCGCGGTATCCCCTCTCCTGTAAGGAGAGGGGAGGGTGAGGTGTAGGTCCCCGGACCAGTGAATTGCGGCCTCACCGCTGCGCAGCGACCACCTCACGGCTCATTCGGTGAGGGGCCTACCCCTCACCCTGCCCTCTCCCTATGGGAGAGGGTTCCCCGCGCAATCTGCGCGTCTCTGGAAAAGGCTGTGTCCGGCGCGCAGCCTCTTACCGCCAGCGGCCGAAGGCGTCGGCGAGCGTCTGGCTGCCGGAGACGCCCTTCTCGAAGGTGATGATGCCGCGCCGGCCCGAGGCGAAGCGCACGGGCACGTCGATCCAGGCGCGGCTGAGGATGAGGTCGACATTGCGCTCGACCTCGACCGGCACGTTCGACAAGGCTGCCACGAAGAGATTGTCGCCCAGCGCCGAATTGATCGCCGAGAGCGGCGCGCCGCGCTCGCCCTCCGCGGTCTTGAACTGGGGAACACCGACTTCCTTGACGGCCTGGGAGGCCGGGTCGCCCGTGCTGGTGAAGCGCAGGCCGATGATGTGCGAGGCCGGGAAAGCCGAATCGGTGTTGCGGCGGATGGTGAAGTCCAGGCTCAGGCCGACATCGGGAATTTCGACCGTCGCGCGCACGATGGTCTCGATCGGCCGGCCCTGGCCGGCGCTCTCGCTGTCGAGGCGCCAGAACACGCGGCCGCTCGAGGTCTGCGGCTGCTGCGGGGTCTCGGGGACCTCGACGAAGAGCACGGCGCGCTGGGCGACCGCGATCTCGCCGCCGGGCTGCGGCACGGGGATGCCGGGGGCGCTGCCCTGCTGGTTCCCCGCAGGGCGGTTCTGCTGGGGCGTGCCGGGTTCGCCGGCACGCTCGGCGATCTTGCCGCCGTTCTCGGGCTGGGGGCCTTGTGCCCGCTGCGCGGTCTCGCCGTTCGGGCGCGGCGTGTCCTGGGGCCGGAGCTTGTGGACATAGATAGCGGTGGCAGCGATGGCTGCGACGGCAACCGCGACGACACTACCGACGACGGCGGAACGGATATGGCCGGGCTTGACCCGTCGTTCGCGCGGCGGCTGCACGCGCGGCCGGGCGGCCTGCGGCTCGGCCGGCTCGGGCAGGGGGGCGCCGTCATCCTGTCCGGCGGCGGCGGGCAGCGGCGCGAATTCCGGCGCCTTCTTCGGCATCGGCGGGCGGATCGGCAGGGTCGGGTTCTCGACGGTGCGGATCACCGGGCCGTCCGATGCCGGCGGCGGGGCGGGCGCCTCGTCGTAATCCGCCTCGATCCGGGCGACGGCCTCGTCGAGCGCGAGGCGCTCGCGCATGATCTCGGCCTCGCTCAAGGGCGGGTCGAGGCTGCGCAACTGCGCGACGAGCGCCGTCCGCGCCCGATCGTAGATGGCGCGCCGGGCCTCCGGGGAGGTTTCAGGCAGCCCGGCGACCGCACGCGCCAGGATCGGATAGAAGTCGGCCATTGGCCTCACTTGTCGCTGATGAAGCCTGCCGTCAACCCTCGAAAGGATTATGGACGAGGATCGTATCGTCGCGCTCGGGGCTGGTCGAGAGCACGGCGACGGTGGCGCCGATCAGCTCCTCGATGCGGCGGACATACTTGATCGCCTGCGCCGGAAGATCGGCCCAGGAGCGGGCATTGGCGGTGGAGCCCTCCCAGCCTTCGATCGTCTCGTAGATCGGCTCGACGCGGGCCTGGTCGTTCTGGCCGGCCGGCAGGTGTTCGAGGATCTGGCCGTCGAGCTTGTAGCCGACGCAGACCTTGATCTCCTTGAAGCCGTCGAGGATGTCGAGCTTGGTCAGCGCGATGCCGTCGATGCCGGAGGTCTTGACCGTCTGGCGCACGAGGCAGGCATCGAACCAGCCGCAGCGGCGCTTGCGGCCGGTGACCACGCCGAATTCCTTGCCCTTGGTGCCGATCAGCTCGCCGATTTCGTCGAAGAGCTCGGTCGGGAAGGGACCCTCGCCGACGCGGGTGGTGTAGGCCTTGGCGATGCCCAGCACATAGCCGACCGCGGAGGGGCCCATGCCGGAGCCGGTCGCGGCCTGGCCGGCGACGATGTTCGAGGAGGTGACGAAGGGATAGGTGCCGTGGTCGACGTCGAGCAGCGCACCCTGTGCGCCCTCGAACAGGATGCGCTTGCCGGCGCGGCGCTCGGCATCGAGCAGCGCCCAGACCGAGGTGGCGTAAGGCAGCACCTCGGCGGCGATCGCCTTGAGCTGGCCGAGCAGCTCCTTGCCGTCGACCTCGCCGATGCCGAGGCCGCGGCGCAGCGCGTTGTGATGGGCGAGCAGGCGCTCGATCTTGGCCTCGAGCAGGGCCTCGTCCTTGAGATCGATGACGCGGATGGCGCGGCGGCCGACCTTGTCCTCATAGGCCGGGCCGATGCCGCGCTTGGTGGTGCCGATCTTCATGCCGGCATTCGAGGTCTCGCGGAAATGGTCGAGCTCGCGATGCAGCGGCAGGATCAGCGTCGCGTTGTCGGCGATGCGCAGGTTGTCGGGGGTGATCGCTACCCCTTGCGCGCGCAGCTTGGCGATTTCCTCGACGAGGTGCCAGGGATCGACGACGACGCCGTTGCCGATGACCGAGAGCTTGCCGGGGCGGACGATGCCGGAAGGCAGCAGCGAGAGCTTGTAGACGACGCCATCGATGACCAGCGTATGGCCGGCATTATGACCGCCCTGGAACCTGACGACCACATCGGCCTGGCTGGAAAGCCAGTCGACGATCTTGCCCTTGCCCTCGTCGCCCCACTGGGCGCCGACCACCACAACATTCGCCATGAGCGAGGTGTCCCTGCTGTTACCGCGTTGCCTTGTGCAAGCGGCCCGCGCAAATGCAAAACCCCGGCGCAAGGCCGGGGTTTCGGGGCAGGTCCTTGCAAGCCCTCATGGGCCAACACGGCCCGCAGGTCAAGTTTTCCGGCAGTCCGGGCCGCGATTTGGCTGGATAAACTGCCGGAGCATGGCGGCCCTGCAGCATCTGCGCAGTGATGCTGCCACAATCGGGCGTAAGGGCTATGGGCCAGCAGGCGGCACTGGAGGGGCCATGCCGCGCGCCGGCCACAGGAGAGGGGATTTCACCGACCATGACGAAGCTCGACGCCTGGCTCGACCAGCATCACGCCGCCTTCACCGCGATCCGCCGCGACATCCATGAGCATCCCGAACTCGGCCTCGAAGAGGTCCGTACGGCCAAGCTCGTCGCCGACAAGCTGCGTGAGTGGGGTGTCGAGGTCACCGAGAATGTCGGCAAGACCGGCGTGGTCGGCGTGATCCGCGGCAACAGGCCGGGCCGGGCCGTGGGCCTGCGCGCCGATATGGATTGCCTGGCGCTCGATGAGACGACGAACCTGCCCTATTCCTCGAAGAATCCGGGCCGGATGCATGCCTGCGGCCATGACGGGCACACCACGATGCTGCTCGCGGCCGGCCGCTACCTCGCCGAGAACCGCGACTTTGCCGGTACCGTCAACCTGATCTTCCAGCCGGCCGAAGAAGGCCGCGGCGGCGCCAACGCCATGCTCGCGGACAAGCTGTTCGAGCGTTTCCCCTGCGACGCGATCTACGGCCTGCACAACACGCCCGGCATGGCGCCCGGCACCTTCGGCACCACGGTCGGCCCATTCCTGGCGGCGGCTGATTTCTGGAAGGTCACCTTCCACGGCGTCGGCGGCCATGGCGGCTCGCAGCCGCATCGCTCGACCGATATCACTTATGCTCAGGCGCATTTCGTGCTCGGCCTGCAGGGCATCGTCGGCCGCAACGTTCCCCCGCTGGACACGGCGGTGATCAGCGTCGGCTTCATCCATGGCGGCGACGTCAACGCCTCGAACGTCATCCCCTCCGAGCTCGTCATCGGCGGCACGGCGCGGACCTATTCCATGGAAGTGCGCGATACCGTCGAGCGGCGCATCGCCGAGCTGGCGGCAGCCACCGCGCAAGCCTGGGGCTGCAAGGCCGAGGCCTATTACCATCGCGGCACCAGCCCGTTGATCAACGAGGCCGAGCAGGTAGCGGTAGCGGTCGCGGCGGCGACGGCGGCCGTCGGTGCCGAGAACGTCAACGGCCAGCTTCGTCCGGGCACGGGCGGCGAGGATTTCGCGGAGATGATGCTGGTGCGTCCGGGCGCCTTCATGCGCATCGGCAACGGCGTCAACCCGGACGGTTCCTTCGTCGGCCTGCACACGCCGCTCTACGACTTCAATGACGCGATCATCCCGGACGGCGTGCGCTACTGGGTCGGCGTCGTCGATCAGGAACTCGGGCAAGGCCTGCGCGCCGTCGCGGCAGAGTAGCGCTAGGTATCTCTACGTCTCCGGTCGCTCCGAGCGACCGGAGACCAGCACCATTCCCAGCCGTTCCACATGGGGGCCGATCCGGGCTTCGCTCCGGCTGGCGCGCTGTTTCGGGCGGGGGCAACTGACCGAGACGTTCGACGTATTTCGAAGAATTCTACGCCATGGAGCGGATCGGGACATCGTCTGAGCTCACGTTCCCGATGCCGCAGGAGAGGGGAAGACACCGATCATGACCAAGCTCGACGCCTGGCTCGACCAGCATCACGCCGCCTTCACCGCGATCCGCCGCGACATCCATGAGCATCCCGAACTCGGCCTCGAAGAAGTCCGCACCGCCAAGCTCGTCGCCGACAAGCTGCGTGAGTGGGGCGTCGAGGTCACCGAGAATGTCGGGAAGACCGGCGTGGTCGGCGTGATCCGCGGCAACAGGCCGGGCCGCGCGGTCGGCCTGCGCGCCGATATGGACTGCCTGGCGCTCGATGAGACGACGAACCTGCCCTATTCCTCGAAGAATCCGGGCCGGATGCATGCCTGCGGTCATGACGGGCATACCACGATGCTGCTCGCGGCCGGGCGCTATCTCGCCGAGAACCGCGACTTCGCCGGCACCGTCAACCTGATCTTCCAGCCGGCCGAGGAAGGCCGCGGCGGCGCCAATGCGATGCTCGCCGACAAACTGTTCGAGCGTTTCCCCTGCGACGCGATCTACGGCCTGCACAACGTGCCCGGCATGCCGGCCTCGAGTTTTGGCATCAATGTCGGCCCGTTCCTGGCGGCGGCCGATAGCTGGAAGGTCACCTTCCGCGGTGTCGGCGGCCATGGCGGCTCGCAACCGCATCTCTCCACCGACATCACCTATGCCCAGGCGCATTTCGTGCTTGGCCTGCAGGGCATCATCGGCCGCAACGTCGCCCCGCTCGACACGGCGGTGATCAGCGTCGGCTTCATCCATGGCGGCGACGTCAACGCCTCGAACGTGATTCCGTCCGAGCTCGTCATCGGCGGCACGGCCCGCACCTACTCGCTTGAGGTGCGCGACATCGTCGAGCGCCGCATCGTCGAGCTCGCGGCGGCGGCCGCCCAGGCCTGGGGCTGCAAAGCTGAAGCCTTCTACCGTCGTGGCACCAGCCCGCTGATCAACGCGGCCGAGCAGGTCACTGTCGGCGTCGCTGCGGCGAGCGCGGCGGTCGGTGCCGAGCGCGTCGAGGACAAGCTTCCGCCGAGCACGGGTGGCGAGGATTTCGCCGAGATGATGCTGGCGCGACCCGGCGCCTTCATGTTCATCGGCAACGGCGTCGATCCGGACGGCAGCTCTGCCGGCCTGCATACGCCGCTCTACGACTTCAACGACGCGATCATCCCGGACGGCGTGCGCTACTGGGTCGGCGTCGTCGATCAGGAGCTCGGACAGGCCAAGGCCGCCTGATGACGAGCATCGCGGCCGGCCCTCCGGGGCCGGCTGCAATCATGCAGGGCAGCCCGTCATTCCCGGCGGTTGTGTAGCCGGCGCAGCAGCGGTAAGCGGCTGGCTCCGCAGCGGAGGCGCGCCATGAAGACCCTGTCTATCTCGACCCTGACGATCTGCGGCATCGATGAACTGCCCGGCAACAGCGCCCGCGAGGTGACGCATGTGCTCTCCGTGCTCGATCCTGACCGGGCCGAGATCGAGGCCTTCGGGACCTATGGCGAGCATCATCGCGTCACGCTGCGCTTCCACGACATCATCGATCCGCGCCCCGGCCAGATCATGCCGACGCCTGAGCATGTCGACGAGATCATCGGCTTCGGCGAGGGCCTGCGCGGGACGGCGACGGGCCGCGTGAAGGGTCATCTGCTGGTGCATTGCCATATGGGCATCTCGCGCTCGACGGCGGCGATGATGACGCTGATGGCGCAAGCCGATGCGGCCGAGGACGAGGATGCGCTGTTCGCACGTCTGCGCGAAATCCGGCCGCAGGCCTGGCCAATTCGGTGATGATCGGCTTCGCCGACGAGCAGCTCGGCCGTGGTGGCCGCCTGACCCAGGCGCTGCGGCGGCACTACGCCCACCAGATCGAGGCGCAGCCGCAATTCCGCACCTGGATGAACGATCTCGGCCGCAAGCGCGAGATCGAGATGGGTCTGACGCTCTGAGGCGAAGGCCTCCGGCTCACCGCCCCGGCAGCGGCTGCTCCTCGTAGGAGAGCTCGCGGTCGCCCGGCCATTTGATGCGGTAGGCGAGCTTGATCTCCTTCTCGGCGCCTGCGGCGAGATCGAAGGTCCATGAGGCGATGCCGCGGCGGTCTCCGACCTGCTTCTCGGTCGGCGGCGTGGTCTGGGCGGCGATGGTCTCGACCGTGATCCCGCTGCTCTCCGAGAAGGGAATGCGCTCCAGTACGGTGACCTTGACCGGCTTGGCGTGCAGGCTCTTCACCACCGTGCGGAATTCGCGCAGATCGGTGCGGGTCTGGCCGAGCCAGCTCGGCTCGTTCTCGCGGCGCTTCACCGGCGCGAAGGAGACCTTGATCCGGTCGTCGGCGCCGAAGCCGAGCTCGACCTTGTCGCCGGGCGCGACGAGATTGAACTGGCCCATGCCGACATAGGTGCCGTCGCGATGCAGCGCGATGCGGCCGGCGAGCAGCGGCGCCTCCTCGTCATGCGTGAAGCCGGCCTCCAGATAGGCCTTCTGCTCCAGCTCCGGCACGGTGTGCGCGGCGAGCGTCGCCTCGGCCTTGCGCTGGGTCAGCGTCACCGTTTTGGAATTGCCGTCCTGCGGGATCGTGGCGCGGCCGGGCACCTGGAAATTGGCCTGATAGGCGCCGGCTTCGATCGCGGCCTCAGTGACATCCGCCGCAATGACCGGCTTGGCGAGGCTGTCTTCGGGTGCAGGCGCTGCCGGGACGGCCATGCCTGCCGCCCGGCGCTGCAGCGCCGAGGCCGGAGCCGCCTTCTCCGCTTCCGCTTTACGCGCCAAGGCCTGGGCCCGCGCACGGGCCTCGGCCATGATCTGCGGCTCGAAGAAGGCGACCTGCATCGGGGTGAGGTCGGGTGCGCGGGTGCCCCCCGTCGAGCGCGTGGTCGAGAGCGTGAGCGCAACATCGTCCCAGGCTTCGCCGCTGCGCTGGCGGATCTCGGCGCGGCGCGTCAGGGCGATTTCCGGTTTCTCGCCGGTCGTCGTCAGGCGGGCCTCGTAGGTCGGCGTCCAGTTCGCGCCGGTGACGCGATAGGTCACCGTGAACTCGGCCGCGACCGGCTGCGGCGCCTCGACGGCGATAGCGATGTCGCGCTTCGGCGCGCCGGGACGGCCGGCTTGCGGGCGGGCGCGCTCCAGCGCGGCGATCTCGGCCTCGACATTGGAGAGGCGGTTGCGGGTGCCGCGCAATTCGTCCTGGACCTTGACCAGCGCGGTGCCGATCGCCTCGAACACCGCCGGCCAATCGGCGACGGGCAGGGCCTTGCCGTCGGGCCCGAGCTTGTCGGGGCCGACCTGCGCGAAACGCTCGATCGTGGCGCGCTTCAATTCGATCGCGCCGATCTGGCCGGAGAGCTTCTCCTTCTCGTCGCGCAGCGTCCTGAGCTTTTCTTCCAGCACCGTGTCCAGCACGGGCCTGGCGTCGCCGGGGGTGATACGGACATCGACCGCGCCGACCGAGAAGGTGCCGTCGCCCTTGCCCTCGACGCGGATCGAAGCGGGGTCGATCGTCGCCGGCAGGCCACGGAGCACGATCTGCGAGGCGCCTTGCAGCAGATTGGTCTTGCCGAGGCGTGTCACCACCGCTCCGTCCGGAAAGACCGTGACGCGGTCGATCCGGCTCGACAATTCGGTCTCGGCCGCGGCGGCGAGGCCGGGTGCCAGAATCAGGGCGGCGGCAATATGGCTTCGCATCGAAATCATCCCCTCCAGATCGCAATCACGTCACCGTGATAGACACTGCCGAATTCGGCGTGTCCAAGGCGGAATTGGGCCGGAATGCGGATAGGCGGGGCGGGTTTGCGAAACATCCTGCATTCGCAGGAGCGGCAGGGCCTGCCTAGGCTGCCGCCGTCAGCTCGCCGAGAGCTTCATCATGACGAGGCCGGAGACGATCAGCGTCGCTGCCGCGATCCGCATCGGCGTCAGCGCCTCGCCGAGCACGGTGACGCCGACGATGAAGGCGCCGACCGCGCCGATGCCGGTCCAGATCGTATAGGCCGTGCCGAGCGGCAGCGAGCGCATCGCCAGCGAGAGCAGGGCGAAGCTGCCGATCATCGTGACGATGGTGATCGCGGTCGGCACCGGGCGCGTGAAGCCGTCCGACTGCTTCATGGTGAAAGCCCAGACGATCTCGAGAATGCCGGCGGAAAAGAGATAGAGCCACGCCATAGCGGGTCCCCCATGGTTTGCCGGGTCGTCCCGGCACATGTCCCAGGTTGGGGGAGGTCGTGGCCTCGCGGTGCCTAGCTAGCCACTAGAGAACCGGATGGCAAGGCTACGGATACGTCGCTTGCCAACAAGAGGCGGGTCATCCCGGACGGAGCGAAGCGGAGATCCGGGATCCATGCCGGAACCTTCGCCGGAAGCGCTCTGGCATGGATCCCGGGTCAAGCCCGGGATGACCCGCGTGGTGCCAAAGCCTTCGTGTCGGCGTCGGCGTGGATCGTGATGGCGCGAGATGGACGGCTCAGGCGCGGCCGCGGGCGCTGGCATGCGGCTTGACGCGATGCTCCATGAAGTTGCGAAGCTCGGTGACGCGGCGCTCGGCGTCGAGCACTTCGCGGTCGAGGCCATGCGCCCAGGCGAGATCCTGCCGGTTCGGCTCGGCATCGAGCGTCAGCATGTCGTCGAGCCAGGCTTTCGCGGAAGCCTCGTCCTTGCGGAAGCCTTCCTTGATCATCAGCGGCACGCGGCGATCGAGGATCGCGACGATCTGCTTCAGCGAGAATTCGGGGTGGTACTGCACGCCCCAGAAGGTGCCGCCATTATGCTTGATCTCCGCGGCCTGGACCTGGCTGTAGGCATTGGAAGCGAGGATCGTCGTGCCATGCGCCGGCAGGGCGATGGTGTCGAGATGGATCGCGGGGGCATCGAAGGCGGCCGGGCGGCTGGCGAGCAGCGCGTGGTTCCTGCCGACCTCGGTCGGCGCGATCCTGCGGGCGAAGCCGGTCTCGCGGCCCTTCGGGTTGGCGGTGACCGTGCCGCCGGCCGCGACGGAGCCGACCTGGATGCCCCAGCAGGAGCCGAAGCAGGGCGTGCCGCTGGCATAGATCGCACGCATCAGGTCGATCTGGCGGGTCACCGGCGGGGCGGTGTCGTAGATGTGCAGGGCCGAGCCGGTCAGGAAGATGCCGTCATAGGATTCGAGCCCTTCGCCGTCGGGGAGGTTCGCGCCCTCGTCGGCCGGCAGGCAGATATCGGAGACGATGCCGGGTTCGAACGCCGCGATCTCGGCGGCATAGGCCTCGCCATAGGCCATGCCATAGGACTGGCGCAGGCCTTCGCGAGTGTCGCGCATGTTACCGTCGACGAAGAGCAGGCGGAGCGGGCGGGCGCTGGTTTCGATCATCGGGATGTTCCGCAAGGGATGCGCAGGGCGACGGGCAGGTGTGCGCCCGATCTCATATGAGCCGGGTACACGCAAGGGTATTGCATGAGCCCTTTCTCGCAACAGGGCGGAAACGTGCACCCTACCCAGACCTGGCTGCAACGCGCCTGGGGCAATGCCTATCTGCTGATGGTGTTGACCACTTTGATGTGGGGCGGCAACGCCGTGGCGAGCCGGCTCGCCGTCGACAACATCTCGCCGATGATGCTGACCTCGCTGCGCTGGGTGGCGGTCTGCGCGATCATGCCCTGGCTGCTGCGAGACCAGTTGCGCACGCATTGGCCGGTTCTGCGCGCGCATTGGCGGCTCATCGCCGTGCTCGGCACGCTCGGCTTCACCACCTTCAACACGCTGATGTATCTCGCGGCCTATTCGACCAGCGCGATCAATATCGGCATCTTGCAGGGCTCGATCCCGGTCTTCGTGCTGATGGGCGCCTTCCTGGTGTTCCGCACGAAGATCACATTGATGCAGGGGATCGGCGTCGCGGTGACGCTGCTCGGCGTCGCGGTCACGGCGAGCCGGGGCGACATCCATATCCTCATGGCCTTCCGCTTCGTGCCGGGCGACCTGCTGATGATCATCGCCTGCGTGCTCTATGCCGGCTTCACCGTCGGCGTGCGCAAGCGGCCGCCGGTGCCGGGCCTCGTCTTCTTCACGGCGATGGCGAGCTTCGCCTGCGTGGCCTCGCTGCCGCTGCTCGCGACCGAGATCGCGCTCGGCCGCTCCTATATCCCGACGCCGCAGGGCTGGCTGATCCTCGCCTTCACGGTGATCTTCCCGTCGATCGTCTCGCAGCTTTCCTTCATGCGGGCGATCGAGCTGATCGGGCCCGGCCGGGCCGGCGTCTTCGTCAATCTCGTGCCGGTCTTCGCGCCGATCCTGGCCGTGCTGATCATCGGCGAGCCCTTCGGGCTCTATCACGCGCTGGCGCTGGCGCTGGTGCTCGGCGGCATCTTCATCGCCGAGCGGCTGGGACGCTAGGGCCTCAGCGCAGCGCGGAGACCGCAAGCCGCGCCACCTCCGCCAATGCCGCCGTGCGCTCGTCGGCATCGGCGCGGGAGCCGGCGAGATAGGTCACGATGACGAAGCGGCGGCCATCCGGCAGCGTTGCGACGCCGATATCGTTGGTGGCGTGATTGATCCCGTCCGTGGTGAGGCCGAGGCCGGTGCGATGGGCGAAGCGCGTGCCGGCCGGCAGGCCGGCCTTGAGCCGGTCGGTGCCGACCTTCGAATTCCGCGACGATCTTCTCGATGAAGGCGGTGTGGGCGGGGTCGCGCAGCCAGTTGCCCTTGGCGAACGCCTCGAGGAACTGCGCGCTCGCTTCCGGTGTCGAGGCATCGCGCTTGTCCTTCAACGCATTCGACAGGTTGGCAATGCGCAGGCGCGGCCGCATCGCCTTGAGCTCGGCGCGGAAGGCCTTCTCGTCGACGACCTCATCCCAGCCGAAGCCCTTGAGCCCGTAGATCTCCGGCTGGAACAGGCGTTCGTAGCGATCGATGGACATGCCCTGGACGCCGCCGTCGCGCAGCATCTTGGTCACCACCTGGGGCCCGCCGATCTCACGCATGAGCAGGTCGGCTGCGGTATTGTCGCTCTCGCCGGCCGCGAGCCGGATCAGCTCGCGCAGCGGATAGTCGTTGCGCTCGCCCTTGAAGGCTTTGGCCAGCGGGCTGTGGAACAGCGAGAAATCCTGGCGGGTGACGGTGATCGGCTGGTCGAGCCTGAACTTGCCGGCCTCGACCTGCTGCAGCACGGCGACCGCCAGCGGCAGCTTGAACACGCTCTGCATCGGGAAGGTCTCGGAGCCGCGATGCGACCAGAGCTGGCGGTCACGCAGGTCCATGAGCGCGACGCCGAGCCGGCCCTTGGAGGCCTGCTCGATGCCTTCGATCGCCTTGTCGAGCTTGTCGCGGTCCCAGTCGGCGAGGGCCGGAACGGCCGTCAGGCAGGCGAGGGCGACAGCGGCGAGGAGAAGGCGGGCAGACATGGAAATCCCCTGTGGCGTGCACCACAGGGGACGAGAATTGCGGCGGCGCTGGGGCGCCGGACCGGCGGATCAGAAGCGCAGGCGCCGGGCGCGCTTGACCATCGGGATCGCGTGGATCTTGTCGAGCAGTTCGTCCGAGATCGGCTCGTCGACCGAGACATAGCAGATCGCGTCGCCGCCGGGCTTGTCGCGGCCGAGCGCGAAGGTCGCGACATTGACGCCGGCGCCACCGAGCAGCGAGCCGAACTGGCCGATGAAGCCCGGCTTGTCGGCGTTGCGGACATAGAGCATGTGCGGCGCGAACTCGGCATCGACCTGGATGTCGCGGATCTCGACGATGCGCGGCTTGCCGTCATGGAAGACGGTACCGGAGGCATGGCGCGGCATGTCCTCGGCATCGACGACGATGCGGATGACGCTTTCGAGATTGCCGGCGACCTCGCGGGTCAATTCCTCGACGACGATGCCCTTCTCCTTCGCGATCATGGCCGCGTTGACCATGTTGATCTCGGGCAGGAAGGGCCGGAGCACGCCGGTGATCGCGGCGGCCGAGATCGCCTTGAGATTCAGGCTTGCGACCGCGCCCTCGTATTCGATGCGGATGCCCTTGACCGGGGCCTCGGTGAGCTGGCCGAGGAAGGAGCCGAGCTTCTCGGCGAGATCGACGAAAGGTTTTACGCGCGGCGCTTCTTCCGCCGTGATCGAGGGGAAGTTGACCGCGTTGGCGATCGCGCCCTTCAACAGGTAGTCGCTCATCTGCTCGGCGACCTGCAGCGCGACATTCTCCTGCGCTTCGTTGGTGGAGGCGCCGAGATGCGGCGTGCAGACGACATTGTCCAATCCGAACAGAGGGTTCGATTCTGCCGGCTCGACCGAGAACACGTCGAAGGCGGCGCCGGCGACATGGCCGGACTTGATCAGATCGGCCAGCGCCTGCTCGTCGACGAGGCCGCCGCGGGCGCAGTTGATGATCCGCACGCCCTTCTTGGTCTTGGCGAGGTTCTCGGCCGAGAGGATGTTCTTCGTCTTCTCGGTCATCGGGACGTGCAGCGTGATGAAGTCGGCGCGCTTCAAGAGGTCGTCCAGCTCGACTTTCTCGACGCCGAGCTGAACGGCGCGTTCGGCCGAGAGATAGGGGTCATAGGCGATGACGCGCATCTTCAGGCCGATGGCGCGCTCGGCGACGATCGAGCCGATATTGCCGGCGCCGATCAGGCCGAGCGTCTTGGCGGTGATCTCGACGCCCATGAAGCGGTTCTTTTCCACTTCCCGGCCTGGGTCGAGGTATCGGCCGCGGGGATCTCGCGGGCGAGCGCGAACATCATGGCGATGGCGTGCTCGGCGGTGGTGATCGAGTTGCCGAAGGGCGTGTTCATCACGATCACGCCGCGCGCCGTCGCGGCGGGGATCTCGACATTGTCGACGCCGATGCCGGCGCGGCCGATGACCTTGAGGTTCGTCGCCTGCTCCAGCAGCTTGGCGGTCGCCTTGGTGGCCGAGCGGATGGCGAGGCCGTCATAATCGCCGATGATCGCGGCGAGCTTGTCCTTGTCCTTGCCGAGGTTCGGATCGAAGGTCACGTCGATGCCACGGTCCTTGAAGATCTGGACGGCGGCGGGGGAGAGGGCGTCGGAAATCAGGACCTTTGGTGCGGGCATGGGAGGCTCCGGCTGGCGCCGCGCTAGCTAAGAGGAGCGGTCTGGCGCTGAGAAGGGGGAGGGGCGCAGCTCTCCTTCTCCCCTCGGGGGAGAAGGTGGCTCGGCGAAGCCGAGACGGATGAGGGCAGCGCAGGTCGAAAACGTTGGCAGTGGCGAGGGCCAGCGGCGACTGTCGCGTTGCCCTCACCCCAACCCTCTCCCCGAGGGGAGAGGGGGCTTAGGTCGCGCTTACGCCGCCTTCTTGCCGAGCCCGGCCTTCGCTTCGGCGAAGGCATAGGCGATCCAGGGCAGCAGCGCTTTCACGTCGCGCGACTGGACGGTGGCGCCGCACCAGATGCGCAGGCCCGGAGGGGCGTCGCGGTAATGGCCGAGATCGTAGCCGGCGCCGGCCTTCTCGATGATCGAGACGACCTGCTTGGCGAAGGCCGCCTGCGCGTCCGGCGCCAAAGCCGTCACGGCCGGGTCGGTGAACTTCAGGCAGACCGACGTGTTGGAGCGCGTCTTCGGCTTCACGGCCAGGAAGTCGATCCAGTCGTTCTCGCGCACGAACTTGGCGATGACGCGGGCATTGCCGTCGGCGCGCTTCACCAGGCCGTCGAGCCCGCCGACCTTCCGAGCCCATTCCAGCGCGTCGATATAGTCCTCGACCGCGAGCATGGAGGGGGTGTTGATGGTCTCGCCGGTGAAGATGCCCTCGATCAGCTTGCCGCCCGAGGTCATGCGGAAGATCTTCGGCAGCGGCCAGGCCGGCTTGTAGCTTTCGAGCCGGGCGACGGCGCGGGGCGAGAGCACGATCATGCCATGCGCGGCCTCGCCGCCGAGCACCTTCTGCCAGGAGAAGGTGACGACATCGAGCTTCGGCCAGTCGAGGCGCTGGGCGAAGGCGGCGGAGGTGGCGTCGCAGATGGTCAGCCCCTCGCGATCGTCAGCGATCCAGCTCGCGTCGACGACGCGCACGCCCGAGGTGGTGCCGTTCCAGGTGAAGACGACGTCGCGGTTCTTGGTGTCGACCTTCTTGAGGTTCGGCAATTCGCCATAGGGCGCGTCGAAGGTGCGGACATCGGCAAGCTTGAGCTGCTTGACGACATCGGTGACCCAGCCGGCGCCAAAGCTCTCCCAGCTCACCATGTCGACGCCGCGGGCGCCGAGCAGGGACCAGAGCGCCATCTCGACGGCGCCGGTATCGGAGGCCGGCACGATGCCGATGCGGTAATCGGCGGGGACCTGCAGCACCTCGCGCGTCAGGTCGATCGCAGCTTTCAGCTTGTCCTTGCCGATCTTGGCGCGGTGCGAGCGGCCGAGCGGGGCGTCGGAGAGGTTCTTGAGGGCCCATCCGGGGCGCTTGGCGCAGGGGCCTGACGAAAAATTAGGCACGCGCGGACGCACGGCCGGAACGGTATTCGCCATCGATGTCTCCATCCTTACAGATGGGCGCGCCCCGTTGGGGGGGCGTGTCCCGTCGATGGGGGTAGGATGGGAGGGTAGGTGGAGTCAAGGGTGATAGCGAGCGGCTGAAGGTGAGCATCCAGCCATGTATTTTCCAGTGGTGGGGCATCTATTCAGAGGGGCGCTTCTTTTGATTGTTTGCTGCAATTACATACGCTGCATACTCTGATAAATACTGGATCGATACGCTGAATAGTACTATAGTCATTATGAATCCTATTATTAGCATTATCGCTGCGGTTTTGGGGAATTTTCTCCAGTAAAAGTCTAATGGGCCTTCGCTTCTTGGTATGATTTTTGGAGATTTTGGGTGTGATACTTTGTCGCCAACTGCCACTGTGATGTTGGCAGAAGAATGGTATCCCAAATCAAACTGGCTTAATGATCCCGAGGATAGCCCGCTGATGCTCACTGTTTTCTGCGGGGGGGTGCGAAATTTCTTTTCGACCTCACGATTGTAATCGATATATTCTATTTCGCTCCCAATATTGAGCATGTAGAATTTTGACATTTTTACACTAACATCTACTATGTCAGACGTTGAATTATTACTAATATCGTAATTTATAAAAATGGCATCACTTCTTAGTGTTTGATAAGCGTCGCTTTTTATGTACTCGTCAATCTTTCCTGGAGATTCTTTTGACAGATATCGCAATAAATCCTTCTGAATTGGCTGAAGATTAATAGGGCTTGCGCGAGTTATAACCTCTATATTTTCTACCAAGTGAGGGGATTTAAACGCTTCGGTAAGAAATACAATTAAAAGAGGGGCGGCAATTGCCGTCGCTGCCCAGCCTCCAAAGCGCGTAAGAATCTGTATCATTGCGGCATCTTAATAATAGATTGGCCCAAGGTAGCTTAGCGCGTTGTTCCAAAAGCGGGTAGAGCGCGATCTAGCTTATCCCCGCCGTTTCCTCCGAACACACCTGCTGGGGCGGAAGTGGGCGGTGTTCTGTTTCAGTATTCTGGATAACGCTGTGTTTAAGACGGCGAGTTGCCAAAATTTATCCCCGCCCTCACACGCGGCCCTTATCCTCACCCCACCTCGTCCCCGAGGGGCAGCCATCCGGAGGTATGCCGTTGGCGGGGCGGGGGCGGCGCCTGCGGGTGGGGTTACGACCCACTCCCGGGAGGCTTCGGGGCACCGCCCTGGGGGTACTACGGCCCCTGTGCGAGGAGCTCGCTGGAAGGCATGGCGGCACCGCATCTGCGGGGCCAGGACGCGACAAGGCCGGCAGCGGACCGAAAAGCGGCTCAGCCCGTTTCAGGATCATCCGCTGCACGAGACAAAGGAGATCGCGCAAGCGTCTCTGCCGAACTGGCGTCCGGGTCCGCAGGTCAGCGAAACGCCCTGCCGTATAAGCGCGGCCCGGAGACTTAAGAACGCCGGCAAGCGGAGCGCCACGGGGCGTGCGGATGGTGGCTCAATCCATCCGCGCCGCATCCTGGCTCAATGGAAGCGGCTTAGATCACCCGCGCCTCGCGGCGCTCCGCTGCCCCTCAGCGATCAACGCACGCGGCACCGCGGGCGGGGATTCGGTGTGCGTTCCTTCTCCCCTCGGGGGAGAAGGTGTCTGCGAAGCAGACGGATGAGGGAAGGACACGCGCCGGTACAAGGCGACCCTCATCCGTCAGCGCTGCGCGCTGCCACCTTCTCCCCCGA
Source organism: Beijerinckiaceae bacterium (assembly GCA_965283735.1). Classification (GTDB taxonomy): domain Bacteria; phylum Pseudomonadota; class Alphaproteobacteria; order Rhizobiales; family Beijerinckiaceae; genus Allobosea. The sequence goes on from CBDIPN010000001.1 coordinate 819,941, forward strand.
GGGGAGAAGGAAAGGGGCAGCGCCCCTCAATCCCCCGTCATCGTCATTTCGGCGTCGATCGCCTTCATCTTCGGATTGTTGGCGCAGAAGGCCCTGATCTTTGCCGTGACAGCGGCCGGGTATTCGCTCTTGCGGTGGGCGCCGGATTTCAGCCAGTCGGCGCAGCTCAGCTCCCGGTCGGTGATCTGGGCGGCGGCCGGGGCGGCGAGGAGGAGGCCGGCAAGGGCGACAAGCAAGGCGAGGCGGGGCATGGTCTGGTCCTGAACGGGCGGCCGCATCACCGGCTGAGCCTCGGGCGCCGCTCCTGCCTTGCGTCGTGGCCTGATGCAAATGCGATTGTCGCGGCCCCGATGTGCGGGCAGGGCAGTGCAACCGAAGAGGGCAGGCAGGCGCGGGATTTCGTGATAGGCAGCGGCTTCATCCGAAACAGGTACGACATCATGGCCCGCAAGACCCCCGAACAGCTCGCCCAGGAATTCGAGGGCCGCAAGGCCAAGGGGCTGGCCAAGGGCGGGGCGGCGTTCTGGCCGAACATCATCGCCAATGCCGTGCTGAAGCTGACCCAGCAGCGGGCGGAGATCACGCCCGAGACGCTGATCGAAATGATCGAGCGCGAGGCACCGACGCTGGAGGTCACGGTCCGCTCCGGCGCGGTGGAGGCGGTCGCACGCCTGAAGCAGGCCATCGCCAAGGGTTCGTGAGCTAGCCCGGCTCGCCGGCGATGACGCCCTTGCGCAGCAGGAAGCAGCCATAGGGTCGGGGATCGCCGACCTGCACGACCGCGAAAGCCCGCCGCGCCTGATCGTAGAAGGCGAAGCGCTCGATACCCGCGAGCGGCGAGGGGCGGCCGATCGCCCGGTCGATCTCGGCCTGCACGGCGCGCTGGACATCGGGAATTGCGGCGGCATCGCCGACGACTTCCATGCGCCGGAGCGGATCAGGCTCGAAATCGTCGATTGGCAGCACCGAGAGGATGGCGCGGGCGGCGCGCTGCATCGTCAGGCCGGGCAGGCGGATCAGGCGGCCGCTGGTGGTCGAGCTGGTGATGGTTTCGGCCGGGTGGTTGGCGTCGACCAGCGCGAGGTCGTCGCCATGGCCCATCGCGGCGAGCACCCAGAGCAGGTCGGCGGAGAGGACGGGGTCAAGGTTTTTCAGCATGACGGGCGGCGGCCCCTCTTCGTCAGGTAAATGCGGGCGGCGTTGCCGCCGAAGACCGCGGCGCGCTCGTCCGAGGTGAGCGTCGCGGTCAGGCGCTCGGCGGCGGCGAGCCACTGGTCGTAAGCGGCGGCGAGCGTCGCGACCGGCCAGTCGCTGCCCCAGAGCAGGCGCTCCGGCCCGAAACAGGCCAGCAATTGGGCGACGGCCGGCGCCAGCGTCGCCTCGCGCCAGCCGGGCCCGGCTTCGGTGACGAGGCCGGAGAGCTTGCAGGTGGTGTTCGGCCGCGCGGCCAGAGCTGCGATGCCGCCGCGCCAGGCGGAGAGGTCGGCGCCGGTCAGGTCCGGCTTGGCGCCGTGGTCGATGACGACGGGCAGTTCCGTCTCGCGTTCCAGCAGCGTGAGGAGGGCGGGGATCTGCGGCGGCTTCACCAGCGCGTCGAAGACGAGGCCGTGCTCTCTGAGCGCCGCGAAGGCGGGGGCAAGCGCCGGCTTCGCGAGCCAGTCGGGATCGGGGATGTCCTGCACCATGGGGCGCAAGCCCGCGAGCAGCGGGTCGGCGGCGAGCGCGGCGATGCGGGCGGGGGCGTCGGGCGCCTCGAAATCGGTCCAGCCGACGACCCCTGCGACGAAAGGGGTGGCGGCGGCCAGCGCGAGCAGGTGATGTGTCTCGGCCTCGGTGGCGGCGGCCTGGACGAGGATGGTCGAGGCGATGTCGTGCTGCGCGAGATGCGGGGCGAGATCGGCGGGCTCGAAATCGCGGTGGATCGGCTTCAGGGCTGGCGTCAGCCAGCCATAGTCGCCGCGGTCAAGCCGCCAGAAATGCTGGTGGGAATCGATGCGGGGCGGGCTCGTCACGGGCGGCTCTCGCAGGGGATCCGGCGGCGGGGAGGCATGGCGTGGCGACACTATGTGCACGCCAACATGTTAGCTTGCAACCGGCCCGAAAGGAGATTAGCGTCCAGCCCGATCACGGATGCGGGAGGCGGTCTGCGCCTCGTGTTCCGCGCGCCATCAAGGGCCCGAAACGGGCCGTGTTCAAGTCCTGGGGAGGACGTCGATGACCGATAGCATTCTCAAGCCGACCCGTCGTGTGCTGCTGGCCGGTGGCGCCGCCGCGATCGCCTCGCCCTTCGTGCTGCGCAAGGCGCAGGCGCAAGGGGCGTTCGACTGGAAGAAATTCTCCGGCCAGTCGATCGACGTGCTGCTGGTCAAGAACCCGCGCTCCGACCTGATGCAGGCGGCGGAGAAGGAGTTCACCGAGCTCACCGGCATCAAGGTCTCGGCCGAGCAGGTGCCCGAGCAGCAGCAGCGCCAGAAGGCGGTGATCGAGTTCGCCTCGGGCAAGCCGAGCTTCGACGTCAGCGGCATCTCGCTGCATGTGCAGAAGCGGATGGCGGCCAAGGGCAAGTGGTTCGAGAATCTCGAGCCCTTCATCAAGAACCCGTCGCTGACCGCGCCCGATTTCGACTTCGCCGATTTCGGCGCCGGCCCGGTCGCCTATGCGCGGCAGGCCGATGGGTCGCTCGATACGATCCCGTTCTTCGTCGATTACTGGATGGTCTACTACAACAAGGAGCTCTTCGACGCGAAGGGCGTGGCCTATCCCAAGACGATGGACGAGATGTTCGCCGTCGCGCAGAAGCTGCATGATCCCGCGAAGGGCGTTGCCGGCTTCGTCTCGCGCGGCCTGAAGAACGCCAACGTCCCGGTCTGGACCTCGCTGATGCTCGGGCAGGGCATGGAGACGACCTCGCCGGACGGCAAGCTGCAGACCGACACGCCGGAGGCGATCTGGGCGGCCGATCTCTATCGCAAGCTCAACAAGGAAACCGGGCCGGTCGGTCAGGTCGGCTTCAACTGGAACGAGTGCCAGACCACCTTCATGCAGGGCCGCGCCGCGATGTGGCTCGACGGCATCGGCTTCGCCACGCCGCTTGAGGACCCGACCAAGTCGCGCATCGTCGGCAAGGTCGGCTATGGCGTGACGCCGCCGGGGCCGAAGGCGCATCACGCGGGCATGTTCGCCGACGGCATGGGCATCTCGCGCGGCTCTTCCAAGAAGGAGGCGGCCTGGCTCTACCTGCAGTTCATGACCAACAAGAAGAACCAGATTGCCATGCTCAAGGCCGGCGCGGGCGCGCCGGGCCGTTCCTCGGCCTATCTCGATACCGAGACGATCGCGCAGTCCAAGTTCGGCAAGCAGTATTTCGACTGCCTGCTGGCCTCGGCCAAGATCGCGCGGGCCGGCCTGCCGCAGATCGTGCCGGTGACCGAATTCCGCGACGTGTTCGGGGTGGCGCTGACCAATGCGATCGGCGGAGCGGATGTCGCGGCCGAGCTGAAGAAGGCGACCGAGACCTTCGCGCCGGTGCTCGCCAAGAGCGAGCAGGGCTGATCGGATCGATTGGTGCAACGGCGCCCCCTCTCCCCTTGTGGGAGAGGGTTAGGGTGAGGGGTCTCGCGACGCCGATCGTGAGCGGAGCGCGGAGCTTTCGGGACCTGTGCGACCCCTCATCCGCCTGCCGGCACCTTCTCCCGCAAGGGGAGAAGGGAGCGGTGGCGCCGCATCGCTCAATGATGAGACGCCGCGCTTGCAAAACACGGCGTGATGACGAGTTTCCAGTGAAGCAGACCGCATGACCAGCACGTCCCTGCCAGCCGATCTCGCCAGCCCGGCGCCTGCGGGCGCCGCCTCGGCCTCGGCGGATTTCACGCCGCGCTACTGGCTGTTCTCGCTGCCGGCGGTGCTGGTCATCGGGGCCGTGATCGTCTTCCCCTGGCTGTTCACGCTCTACATGTCCGGGCAGGACTGGAAGATCGGCGGTGGGGTGGAGTTCGTCGGCCTCGGCAATTTCGCCGAGCTGATGAAGGATCAGCGCTTCATCGAGTCGATGGGGCATACGGCCTATTTCACCGTGCTGGCGGTGGTGCTGCCGATTGTGTTCGGCACCGCGGCGGCACTGGTCTTCCATCGCGAGTTCCCGTTCCGGGGCCTGCTGCGCACGATCTTCGTCATGCCGATGATGGCGACGCCGGTCGCTGTCGCGCTGGTCTGGACGATGATGTTCCACCCCCAGCTCGGCGTGCTGAACTACCTGCTCTCGCTCGTCGGCATCGGACCGTCCGGCTGGGTCTACGAGCCGTCGACGGTGATCCCGACGCTGGTTCTGGTCGAGGTCTGGCACTGGACGCCGCTGGTCATGCTGATCGTGCTCGGCGGATTGGCCGGGCTGCCGCGAGAACCCTACGAGTCTGCGCTGATCGACGGTGCCAATGACTGGCACATGTTCCGGCATATCACGCTGCCGTTGGTCTGGCCCTTCATCATGGTGGCGATCGTCATCCGCACCATCGACGCGCTGAAGGCCTTCGACACGATCTTCGTGATCACGCAGGGCGGGCCGGGCACGGCGTCGGAGACGCTGAACATCTTCCTCTATCTGCAGGCCTTCCAGTTCTACAAGATCGGCTACGCCTCGGCCGTCGTGGTGATCTTCTTCGTCATCATCATCATGCTCTCGCTGCTGCTGCTCTATGCGCGGCAGAAGTCGAAGTGGAACGCGTGATGAGTGAGTCTATCAGCTTCATCGCCTTGGCTCGTCGTGTGGATGTCCACGCACCGTCATTCCGGGCTTGCCCGGGATCCATCGGAGGGCTCGGCGCTCTACGATGGATCCCGGAGCTCCGCTTCGCTCCATCCGGGATGACGGCGTCCTTTCTTGCCGCAGCGTGGCGAGGGGAGAGCGTCCATGAACCGCACGCTCAAAAAGTTCGGCTTCTGGGCTTCGGTTTTCGTGCTGGTCTCGCCGGCGGTGCTGGTCTTCCTCTGGATGATCTCGCTCTCGCTCAAGAACGAGCTCGACAACACCGCCTTCCCGCCGGTCTTCATCCCAAATCCGCCGACGCTGAAGAACTATGTCGACGTCTTCGCGCAGAATAATTTCGGGCTCTATCTCTGGAACTCGATCCTGGTCACGGGCGGGGCGGTGCTGCTCGAACTCATCGTCGGCGTGCCCGCCGGCTACGGCATCGCGCGCGGCAAGGCGCATAAGTTCGCGGTGCTGATCCTGGTCGCGCGGATGACGCCGGCCCTGTCCTACCTGATCCCGCTTTTCCTGTTGTTTCAAATCACAGGATTGGTGGGCTCCATTACGGCGCTGGTGATCACCCATCTCGTCATCACCATCCCGATTATCGTCTGGATCATGATCGGGTATTTCGAGAACGTTCCGATGGAACTGGAGGATGCCTCGCGCATCGACGGCGCCACGACCTGGCAGGCCTTCCGCCATGTCGCGCTGCCGCTGGCCAAGCCCGGCATCGTCGTCGGTGGCATCCTCGCCTTCATCTTCTCCTGGAACAACTTCATCTTCTCGGTCGTGCTCGGCGGCAAGGCGAGCCGCACGTTGCCCTCGGCGGTCTACAACTCGCTGACCTTCGAACAGATCTCCTGGGGGCCGCTGGCGGCGGCAGCACTGCTGGTGACGCTGCCTGTGCTGCTGGTCACCGTCATCGCCCAGCGCCAGATCGTCGCCGGCCTCTCCGCCGGAGGTCTCAAGGACGGCTAGCAAAGGCCTCGGGAGCCGCTTGCGGGCAGTTCTGTCTTCATACTAACATGTCAGTCAACGCTCAGTCCTGAAAGCTCATTCCATGGCCTCCGACCAGACCCGCTTCGGCCTTTCCTGCGCGATCACCACCCCGATGCGGGAGGGCGGCGGCATCGACCTGCCGCGTCTCGTCCACCATGCCCGGCACGTGCTGGCGCGCGGCTGCAATTCCGTCACACTGTTCGGCACGACGGGCGAGGGCGCCGCACTGGGTCTTCCGGCGCGCACCGCGATGATGGGCGCGCTGATCGGGGCGGGGATCGATCCGGCCAGGCAGATCTATGCCGGTATCGCCGCGGCCTCGATGCATGAGGCGGTGGAGCAGGCGCAGCTCGCGCTCGATGCCGGGGCAAAGGGGTTGCTCGTCGCGCCGCCCTTCTACTTCAAGGGCGTCAGCGATGACGGGCTCTATGCCTGGTTCTCGCAGTTCTTCGAGAAGCTGGGGCCGGCGGCGCGTAATGTCGTGCTCTACCACATCCCCTCGGTGACGGCGGTCGACATCAGCATCGGGCTGGTCGAGCGGTTGAAGACGGCGTTTCCGGGGCTGGTCATCGGGGTGAAGGATTCCTCCGGCAGCTATGCCAATACCGAGGCGCTGCTGAAGGCGCATGGCGAGCTTGCCATCCTGGTCGGCGACGAACGCCAGCTCGCCAAGGCGGTGCGCAATGGCGCGCAGGGCACGATTTGCGGCGTCTCCAACCTGGTGCCGGAGCTGGTGCGCCCGATGGTCTATGAGGGCAAGGACAGCCCTGTGGTGAACGCGCTGGTCGACGAGATCTGCTCGCATCCGGTGCTGGCGGCGGTGAAGGCGCTGGTCGGCCATATCCATGGCGATGCCGGCTATGGCGCGATGCGCCCGCCGCTGGAGGCTTTGGATGCGGCGACCCGCAAGCGGCTCTTCGCCGCCTTCGATTCGATCACGCAGGCGAAAGCGGCCTGAGAAGGAAACCGGAAGGAGAGACCGTGAACGAGCCGGAGCAGGAGCCGCGCGAGGGCGAGCCGCTGAAGCTGAGGGAGCGCGCCTATGCCTCCTTTACCGAGCGATTGCTGGCGCGCGAGATCAAGCCCGGCCAGTTCGTGACCCAGCGCGAACTCGTCGCGATGACCGGCTTTCCGCTCGGCGCCATCCGCGAGCTGGTACCGCGGCTGGAGGCGGAGGGGTTGATCAAGACGGTGCCGCAGCGCGGCATGCAGGTCGCCCATGTCGACCTCAACCTGATCCGCAATGCCTTCCAGTTCCGGCTCTTCCTCGAGAAGGAGGCGACGGCGCTCTACACGCAGAACGCGACGGACGATGAGATCGCCGAGCAGCGCGCGCGCCACGAGGCGATCATCGCGCGGGCCGAGGCCGGCGGCGACGAGCGCCTGATCGAGGATGCCGAGGATGTCGACCGGCTGATGCACGAAGCGATCATCGACCATCTCGACAACGACATCGTCAGCCAGGCCTTCCGCGTGACCTGGCTGAAGATCCGGCTGATCCGCCAATACGAGACGCGCATCCAGAACCACATCCTGGTGCCGGTGATGCAGGACCATCTCAAGATCATCGCCGCGATCGAGAGCCGCGATCCCGAGCGCGCCGCGGACGAGATGAGCATCCATATCGGCAACGCCCGCGCCCGGGCGATGCAGTACTGACGAGCGCGATCGTCATGGCTGGAGGAAACGGACCAGGCGATCGGGTCTTGAGGCGGCCGAGATGCTACCCGCCCTCGGGCTCGCCGCCATCATCGAGATAGCGGCTGACCGGAATGACGATCTCCTCGTCCAGCGTGCCGATCGCCGACTCGTCCTTGTCCTTGTAGGGGACCATGCGCAGGACATGGCGGATGGCGTTGAGCCGGGCGCGGAGCTTGTCGTTGCTGCGCACGACATGCCAGGGCGCGGCCTCGGTCGAGGTGCGGGAGAGCATTTCGTCGAAGGCGCGGGAGTAGTCGTCGAAGCGCGGGATGGATTCGAAGTCGATCGGCGAGAGCTTCCAGCGCTTGAGCGGGTCGTGCCAGCGGGCGTGCAGGCGCGTCATCTGCATCTCGCGCCCGATGGTCAGGAAGAGCTTGATCAGGCGCACGCCGTCGCGCGCGAGCATACCTTCAAAGGCAGGCGCCTCACGCAGGAAGTGCTCGGTCTCCTCGGGCTTGCAGAAGCCCATGACGCGCTCGACACCGGCGCGATTGTACCAGGAGCGGTCGAAGAACACGATCTCGCCGGCTGTGGGCATCCGCGCGGCATAGCGCTGGAAATACCATTGGCCCCGCTCGGTGTCGGAAGGTTTTGACAGGGCGACGATGCGGGCCTGGCGCGGATTGAGATGCTGGGTGAAGCGGGCGATGGTGCCGCCCTTGCCGGCGCCGTCGCGGCCCTCGAAGACGATGACGACGCGCTCGCCATGCTTGCTCGCCCAGCGCTTCAGCTTCTGCAATTCGATCTGCAGCGGTTCCATCTCGCGGTTGTAGCGCTTGCGCTTCATCCGCTTGCCATAAGGAAAATTCCCGCTGTGGTAGGCGGCGTCGATGATGGCTTCCGGCAGGCTGTCGGCCTCGATATCGAAGTCTTTCGCCTTGCCGGATTTGGTGCGGGTCTTGGCCGGCTTGGCGTGATCTTCCGACGGCACGACGATCGGTTCCTTCACGTGCGAACCCGAGAATTTCTTCGCCATCGGCAGGCTCCTCTTTCACAAGCAGCCTAGCCGGCTAGAGCAATTCCGCAATTCCCCGAATGGCGCGATAGCTCCAGCTCCTTGTTTTGTCGCATGTTCGCTGACGCGGCCCTTCGGTTCTTCACGCGAACCGGTGTCCACTTCGCTCGAAAATGCTCCGGGTCGCGGAAGGGAATTGACGCCTGCCGCGCTTCCGCTCAGGAAGAGGCCCCGTCGGCATCCGCCGTCTGTCTCCGGGCTTCCCATGGTCGATCTCTCCGCTTCCAATGCCGCGCTGGTGCGGGACGTGATCGAGGCGATCGGTGCGCCGGCCGTGCTGCTCGACGGACAGGGCGTGGCGCAGGCGCTGAGCCCGGCCATGCAGGCGCTGATCCCCGGTGTTGCCGTCGGCAAGCTTCTCGCGCTGGTGCTGCGTGACCCCGATCTCAACGATGCGATCGAGCAGGTGGCGCTGGAGGGCGGCCGCAAGACCGTCGAGCTCGTCGAGCGGGTGCCGGTCGAGCGGACTTTCCGCATCCATATCGCCGCGCTGCGTGACAGCGGCCTGCGCCATGCGACGCTCTTGACCTTCCAGGACCTGAGCGAGCAGCGCGTGATCGAGCGCATGCGCGTCGATTTCGTCGCCAATGCCAGCCATGAATTGCGCACGCCGCTCGCCTCGCTGCTCGGCTTCGTCGAGACCCTGCAGGGGCCGGCGCGCAACGACGAGCGGGCGCGGGAGCGCTTCCTCGGCATCATGCGCGAGCAGGGCCTGCGCATGGCGCGGCTCGTCGACGACCTGCTCTCGCTGTCGCGGATCGAGCAGCGCGCCCATGTCGCGCCGGACACGCCGGTCGATCTCGCCGGCATTGCCCGCGAAATCGTGGATTCGCTGACGCTGATGGCAAGGGAGCGCGATGTCACGCTGGCGCTGAAGACGCCGCGCGAGGCGCTGCAGGTGCCGGGCGACCGCGACGAATTGCTGCGCCTGATGGAGAACCTCGTCGAGAACGCGATCAAATACGGCAAGCCCGGTGGGGAGGTTGCGATCACCGTCGAGACCGGCGAGAGCGAGGCCAGCTTCAGCGTACGTGACCACGGGCCGGGCATCGCGCCGGAGCATCTGCCGCGCCTGACCGAGCGCTTCTACCGGGTCGACACCGCCGCGAGCCGCGAGACGGGCGGCACCGGCCTGGGCCTCGCCATCGTCAAGCATATCGTGCTGCGCCACCGCGGGCGCCTGACGATCGAGAGCAAGCCGGGCGAGGGCGCGACCTTCAGGGCGATCCTGCCGCGTTTCGCGGCCGGGCACGCCAACGGCTAAGCTTGGGTGACGCTTGGCGGTTTCGAGCGACCCGCTTGTCATTCCGGGGCGCGCCGCAGGCGCGAACCCGGAACCCACGACTGGGTTCGCGTTCGCGATCATGCGGTTGCCAAGGGCTCGCCTGGTCGTGGGTTCCGGGTTCTCCGCTGCGCGAAGCCCCGGAATGACAAGAGTGGTGCCAGCTGGGAGGATTCCCGATCATCCACGTCGGCTAGCCCGTGCATGACAGGCCTTCGTGACAGCTTTCATGACGGATTGTCATTTGGCTGTCATACAGAGGGTGTTCTGACAGGGCCGCTAGATAGAGCGACCAGATGAGGACATCTCACATGCGCAAGATTCTCGTTCTCGCGGCCGTTGCCGCCGGGATCGCCGGTTCCGCCCAGGCTGCCGACATCACCGGCGCCGGCGCGACCTTCCCCTTTCCGATCTATGCGAAGTGGGCCGAGGCCTACAAGAAGGAGACGGGCACCGGCCTGAACTACCAGTCGATCGGCTCGGGTGGCGGCATCCGCCAGATCAAGGCCAAGACCGTCGCCTTCGGCGCCACCGACGCCCCGCTCAAGGGCGAAGACCTGACCAAGGACGGCCTGATCCAGTTCCCGACCGTGATGGGCGGCGTCGTGCCGGCCGTGAACATCGCCGGCGTCGAGCCGGGCAAGCTCAAGCTCTCGGGCGAGATCATCGCCCAGATCTACATGGGCGACATCAAGAAGTGGAACGACCCGAAGATCGTCGCGCTCAATGCCGGCGTCACCCTGCCGGACGCGAACATCAACCCAGTCTACCGCTCGGACGGCTCGGGCACGACCTTCGTGTTCACCGACTATCTCTCCAAGGTCTCGGTCGACTGGAAGTCGAAGCTCGGCACCAACACCGCCGTGCAGTGGCCGGTCGGCATCGGCGGCAAGGGCAATGAGGGCGTCTCCGCCTCGGTCAAGCAGGTCGCCAACTCGATCGGCTATGTCGAATATGCCTATGCCAAGCAGAACAAGCTCTCCCATGCCCTGGTGAAGAATGCCGACGGCAACTTCCCGGCGCCGGAAGAGAAGGCCTTCCAGGCCGCCGCCGCCAACGCCAACTGGAGCGAGCAGCCGGGCTTCGGCATCTCGCTCAACAACCAGAAGGGCGCGGAAGCCTGGCCGATCACCTCGGCGACCTTCATCCTGGTCCATGCCAAGCCGGAGAAGCCGGAAGAGGTGCAGGCCGCGCTGAAGTTCTTCGAGTGGGCCTACAAGTCCGGCGACAAGCTGGCCAGCGACCTCGACTACGTCGCCCTGCCGGCGAATGTGAAGGACCAGGTCCGCAATGCCTGGAAGGGCGTGACCGACAATTCCGGCAAGCCGATCTTCTGATCGCTGCCACCGACAAGGGCGAGGCGGGTTTCGATCCGCCTCGCTGCACTCTTCAAGCCCTCATCCTGAGGAGCCCTTTTCGGGCGCTCTTCAGGATGAGGGCTGGGGTCGGGCGGGTAATCCGACGATCCCGGCAACGCCACCGGAGCCTCCGCGGATGACCGCAGCAACCGACATGACGAGCATTCCCGGCGCGACGCCGATCGTGCGGAAGGCGCCGAAGGCGACTTTCGACCTCGTTTTCCGCAACGCCAGCTTCGCCGCTGCGCTGCTGGTGCTGGTGCTGCTCGCCGCCATCATGGCCTCGATGGTGATCGGCGGCTGGCCGGCCTTCCGCGAATTCGGCCTCGGCTTCATCACCTCCAGCGTCTGGGATACGCAGAACGAGCAATACGGCGCCTGGCCGGCGATCGTCGGCACGCTCTCGACGGCGCTGATCGCGCTGGTGATCGGCGTGCCGCTCTCGCTCGGCATCGCGGTCTACCTGACGCAGCTCGCCCCGGCCTGGTTCAAGAAGCCGGTCGGGACCGCGATCGAGCTGCTCGCCGCCGTGCCCTCGATCATCTACGGCATGTGGGGCCTGTTCGTCTTCGTGCCGCTCTTCGCGGCCTATGTGCAGATCCCGCTCTCGAACATCGTCGAGGGCATGCCGATCGTCGGCACCGTGCTTTATGCGCGCTCGCCCTCGGGTCTCGGCATCTTCACGGCCGGTATCATCCTGGCCTTCATGATCATCCCCTTCATCGCCTCGATCACGCGCGACATGCTGGAGCAGATCCCCTCCGTGCTGCGCGAAAGCGCCTACGGCATCGGCGCCACGACCTGGGAGGTCGTGCGCCATGTGCTGGTGCCGCAGGCCGGCGTCTCGATCATCGGCGCGGTGATGCTCGGCCTCGGCCGCGCGCTCGGCGAGACGATGGCGGTGACCTTCGTCGTCGGCAACGCCAACCGGCTCTCGGCCTCGATCCTCGATCCCGGCTCGACCATCGCCTCGCGCATCGCCAACGAATTCAACGAGGCGCTCGGCCTGCAGCTCAACGCGCTGATCGCGCTCGGCTGCATCCTGTTCTTCGTCACCTTCGTCGTCCTCGTCATCGCGCGACTGCTGGTCGCCCGCGTCAAGCGCTACTGAGGCTCAACCCCATGACCATGACGACCACGCCTCGCGAACTGCCTCATCAGCCCTGGGGGCGCGTGCGCCAGTCGCGCCGCACCGCCGACCGGCTGATGAAGGTCATCGCCACCGGCTTCACCTTCATCGCCATCTTCGTGCTGTTCTGGATCCTCGGCATGCTCGTGGTGAAGGGCGTCGGCGGCCTTTCGATCGCGACCTTCACGGCGGTGACGCCTGGCCCCGGCACGGAAGGCGGCGGCATCGCCAACGCCATCGTCGGCTCCTTCGTGCTGACCTTCCTCGGCATCGCGATCGCCACGCCGATCGGCGTGCTGGCCGGGACCTGGCTTGCGGAATACGGCCGCGGCTCGAAGCTCGCCAACCTGATACGCTTCATCAACGACATCCTGCTCTCGGCACCGTCGATCCTGATCGGCCTGTTCGTCTACGTCATCCTGGTCGAGCCGTTCCGCGGTTATTCCGGTTGGGCCGGCGGCGTCGCGCTCGGCATCATCGCGATCCCGGTCATCGTGCGCACCACCGAGGACATGCTGAACCTCGTGCCCGGTCCGCTGCGTGAAGCCGGCGCCGCGCTCGGCGCGCCGCCCTCCGTCGTCATCACCTCGGTGACCTGGCGCGCGGCCAAGGCCGGCATGGTCACCGGCATCCTCTTGGCGCTCGCCCGCATCGCCGGCGAGACCGCGCCGCTGCTCTTCACCGCGCTCAACAACAATTTCTGGTTCTCGCCGACGCTGGTCGGCGGCGTCTCGAACCTGCCGGTGACGATCTACCAGTTCGCCTCCGCCCCTTACGAGAACTGGCAGCAGCTCGCCTGGGCCGGCTCGCTCATCATCACCGTCTCGATCCTCGTGCTCTCGATCATTGCCCGGCGCATCGTCGCCGGCAGCAAGTGAGCCTGAAACCAACCCGGTCGCGACCGACCTTGAGGACCCATGTCGATGCTTTCGACCCTTGAACTCTCCCCCAGTCGCTCGATGCCGAGGCGCCCGTCCGGATCGCGGTGAAGAACCTCGATTTCTACTACGGCGAGCACAAGGCGCTGAAGAACATCAATCTCGACTTCCGCGACCGCCACGTCACGGCGCTGATCGGCCCGTCGGGCTGCGGCAAGTCGACCCTGCTGCGCATCTTCAACCGCATCTACTCGCTCTATCCGGAGCAGCGCGCCGAAGGCGAGATCATGCTCGATGGCCGCAACATCATCGGCAAGGACGTCGATGTGAACGAGCTGCGCTCGCGCGTCGGCATGGTTTTCCAGAAGCCGACGCCGTTCCCGATGTCGATCTACGACAACGTCGCCTTCGGCATCCGCCTCTACGAGAAGCCGCCGAAATCGGAGCTCGACGACCGCGTCGAGGGTGCCCTGCGCCGTGCCGCGCTCTGGGACGAGGTCAAGGACAAGCTGAAGAGCTCGGGCATGGGCCTCTCCGGCGGCCAGCAGCAGCGCCTGTGCATCGCGCGCACCATCGCGCAGAAGCCCGAAGTGATCCTGTTCGACGAGCCGACCTCGGCGCTCGACCCGATCTCGACCGGCAAGATCGAGGACCTGCTGGAGCAGCTCAAGAGCGATTTCACCATCGCGATCGTGACGCACAACATGCAGCAGGCCGCGCGCATCTCGCAGTACACGGCGTTCATGTATCTCGGCGAGGTCATCGAGTTCGCGCCGACCAACACGATCTTCATGAACCCCGCCAAGAAGCAGACCCAGGACTACGTCACCGGCCGTTTCGGCTAAGCGACATTTAGTTTCGCATCGGCTTGCCCGAAAACCGGTTTCCACTTTTCGGCCCGATGTGCCGGAGGACAACGCCATGACCGACCATATCGTCCGCTCCTACGACACCGATCTCGAAGGCATCCGCCGCAGCCTCGCCGAAATGGGCGGCATGGCCGAGCGCATGCTGGGCAATTCCACGGTCGCGCTGGTTCGCCGCGACACTGCGCTCGCCCAGAAGATCATCTCGGCCGACCAGCGCCTCGACAATCTCCAGCGCGAGGTCGAGGAGAAGGCGGTGCTCACCATCGCCCGACGCCAGCCGCTGGCGCAGGACCTGCGCGAGCTGATCTCGGCGATCCGCCTTGCCTCCGACATCGAGCGCGTCGGCGATCTCGCCAAGAACATCGCCAAGCGCGCCGTCGCCATTGCCGGGCAGTTCCAGCCGCCGCATCGCGCGGTCGTCGGCCTCGAGCATATCAGCCGCCTCGTGCAGGCCCAGCTCAAGGACGTGCTCGACGCCTATGCCGCGACCAACGAGCAGAAGGCGCTCGAGGTCTGGAAGCGCGATGATGAGATCGACGCGCTCTACACCTCGCTGTTCCGCGAACTCCTGACCTACATGATGGAAGATCCGCGCAACATCACCTTCTGCACGCATCTGTTGTTCTGCGCGAAGAACATCGAGCGCATCGGCGACCACACCACCAACATCGCCGAGACCATCCATTACCTCGTCACCGGCGATTCCCTCGATGTGAACCGTCCCAAGCTCGATACGACCAATATCGAGGTCGAAGCGGTGACGGGAAACTGAACGAACACGAAGTGCCGTAGCCTTTCCGTCATGGTCGGGCTTGTCCCGACCATCCACGTCTTCGTCCTGGCAGGTGCCGTTCAAGACGTGGATGCTCGCCACAGGGGCGAGCATGACGGCAGGCTCGAATGACGGACGGAAAAGAAGCATGGCCGCACGCATCCTGATCGTCGAGGACGAGGAGCCGCTCACCCTGCTGCTGCGCTACAATCTCGAGGCCGAGGGCTTCGAGGTGGACAGCGTCGCGCGCGGGGACGATGCGGAATTGCACCTGCGCGATCACACGCCCGATCTCGTCCTGCTCGACTGGATGCTGCCGGGCCTGTCCGGCATCGAACTCTGCCGGCGCCTGCGCTCGCGGCGGGACACCGAGCGCGTGCCGATCATCATGCTGACGGCGCGCGGCGAGGAGACCGAGCGGGTTCGTGGCCTTGCGACCGGCGCCGACGACTATGTCGTCAAGCCCTTCTCGCTGCCGGAGCTGATCGCGCGCATCCAGGCGCTGCTGCGCAGGGCGAAGCCCGGTCACGTCGCGGGCCTGCTCGCGGCCGGCGACCTCGAACTCGACCGCACGACGCGGCGTGTCCGGCGGGCGGGCAGCGAACTGCATCTCGGGCCGACCGAGTTCCGCCTGCTGGAATTCCTGATGCAGGCGCCGGGCCGGGTCTATTCGCGCGCCCAATTACTCGACGCGGTCTGGGGCCGCGACGTCTATATCGACGAGCGCACGGTGGACGTCCATGTCGGGCGTTTGCGCAAGGCGATCACGCCCGGCGATGCCAAGGACCCGCTGCGCACCGTGCGCGGCGCGGGCTACGCCTTCGACGAGACCTTCGCGCGCAGCGGTGCAGCGTAAGCCTCAGGCGTCCGGCCCGCCCTCGATATCGCCGACCCAGCTCAGCGCCTTGTCATAGTCCTCGGGCTTGAAGGCGCGGACCTTGACGAAGGGGATCGCCGGGTCGAGCAGATCGACGAAGCCGGCGAGCCAGCCCCTGTCGGTGATTACGGCCTCCTTCGGAAAGCGCCTGAGCTCCCAGAGCTTGCCGATGCTGTAGCGCGCGTCCTTCCAGGCCGCGGTGAGTGTCATGTCGGTGAAATCGGTCATGTCGGCGAGGATGCCGAGCTTCTCGTGGCGGGTCAGCCGTGCCTCGATATCGGCCACGATCGCGTCGATATCCTCGCCCGTCAGCGTCCGCGACAGGCGATAGGCGGCGACATGGTCCGGGGCAGGCAGAATGGTGTGCATGGCGCGTCCTCCTTCGCGACAACGCGCGGGCGAGCGGGAGGTTTCGCCGGGCTGGCCTTGCCGAAGATCGGGCGCTATGGCCTCCAAGGCCATTCTTGAAGGCCAGTGCGGGAGGGAGCGACGTTGAGTGCGGCGCAGATCACGAAGGCGGAAGGCGCTGCCGTCGCGATCACGCGCGTGAGCAAGCGCTTTGGCCCGCAGATCGCGCTGAACAACGTCTCGCTCGCGGTCGAACCGGGGCAGGTTCAGTGCATCATCGGGCCGCCGGGTGCGGGCAAATCGACGCTGCTGCGCTGCATCGGCCAAAGCGAGGCGATCGATCAGGGCTCGATCGAGATCGACGGAGAGCCGGTCGAACCGGAGAGCGCGCGCCGTCACCCAACCATCGGCATGGTGTCGCAGCGCCCGGAGTTGCTCGACCACATGACCGCCCTGCAGCATGTCATCGAGGGGCCGCTCGCCCTGCTGAGGCGGCCGCGCAGGGAGATCGTCATGGAGGCGATGGCGGCGCTGGAGAGGGTCGGGCTGGCAGACCGGCGGGATTCCTATCCGGGCGAACTCTCGGGCGGGCAGCGACAACGCCTCGCCATCGCGCGGGCCCTGGCGACGAGGCCGAGGCTGATGCTGCTGGACGAACCGATGGCCGGGCTCGATCCGGACGCCGCGGGCGAGGTTCTCGATGTGATCCGCGGGCTTGCAGGCTCGGGCCTGACCATGATCGTGGCGACGCATGAGCCTAGCTTCCTGCGCGAGGTCGCCGACGACATCGCCTTCATGGAGGGCGGCGAGATCGTCGAGCAGGGAGCGCCCCGGATCATCCTCGTCGCAGCGAAGCAGGCGCGCACACGCGACTTCGTCGCAACTCCGACGGCGTAAGGCCTTTCGCCGCGAGTGCTCGGCGGGCTTGCGATGAGGGCAGGGCTGCCGTAACCCGGTGAGGTCTTTTCTGGATCGCCAGCGCCCGCCGTCATGTCAGCCTCGATCACCGACCGTTATGCCGCCCTGGTCGAGGCGGGCGCCATCGAGCGCGATCCCGCGCAGGTCGCGGTGGTCAAGAAGCTCCAGGCGCTGACCGAAACGCTTGCCGCCCGGCGCCTGGCCCGCAAGGGCAGCGCGCTCGGCTGGCTCTTCGGCAAGAAGCCAGACACGGCGGCGGTGCCGAAGGGGCTCTATGTCTGGGGCTCGGTCGGCCGCGGCAAGACCATGCTGATGGACATGTTCTTCGAGGCAGCGCCGGTGAAGCGCAAGCGCCGCGTGCATTTCCACGAATTCCTCGCCGACGTCCATGGCCGCATCAATGCCTTCCGCCAGAAGATCAAGAGCGGCGAGGTCAAGGACGCCGATCCGATCGCGCCGGTTGCGGCCGCGCTGGCGGAAGAGGCCTATCTGCTCTGCTTCGACGAGTTCACCGTCACCGATATCGCCGATGCGATGATTCTCGGGCGGCTGTTCACGGCGCTGTTCGCGGCGGGCGTGGTGGTGGTCGCGACTTCGAATGTCGAGCCGTCGCGGCTCTATGAGGGCGGGCTCAACCGGGCGCTGTTCCTGCCCTTCATCGCGTTGCTGCAGACCAAGGTCGAGGTGCTCAAGCTCGATGCGCGCACCGATTTCCGGCTGGAGAAGCTGGGCGGTGCGCCGGTCTATCATGCCCCGGCCGACGAGAAGGCGAAGGCTGCGCTCGATACCGCCTTCAAGGCGCTGTCGGGCAAGGCGCAGGGCCAGCGTACGGTCCTCACCGTGCAGGGCCACGATCTCGTCCTGCCGCAGGCGGCGGGCGGCGTGGCGCGGGCGGGTTTCGCCGATCTCTGCGCGCAGGCCTATGGCGCTTCCGACTACATCGCGCTGGCACAGCGCTTCCATACGCTGGTGCTCGACGATATCCCGATCCTCGATTTCGACCGACGCAACGAGGCCAAGCGCTTCATCATCCTAATCGACACGCTCTATGAGCATCATGTGAAGCTCGTCGCCTCGGCGGCGGCCGAACCGCATGAGCTCTATCGCGCGAACAAGGGGCGCGAGGCCTTCGAGTTCGACCGCACCGTCTCCCGCCTGATCGAGATGCGCTCCGAGGCGTATCTGGCGATGCCGCATGGCCGGCCGGATTCCACGGCGAGCGGGGATACGACGGGGCTGGTGGAGACCTGACGATGCCGCAGCGCGAACCGAGCGAGACCCGCATCCTCACGGTCGCCGGCGAGCATCTGCGCAAGTTCGGGCTGAAGCGCTTCACCGTCGTCGCGGTGGCGGAAGAGGCGGGCATGACCCATGCCAATGTCTACCGCTACTTTCCGTCCAAGGGCGCGCTGATCGACGCCGTCGTCGATGTCTGGCTGAAGGCGACCGAGCGCCGGCTCGCCGATGTCGCCGACGGACCCGACCCGGCCGACGACAAGCTCGAGCGCCTGATCCTGGCGCTGGCCAAGGCCAATCGCGACCTGCTGACCGAGGAGCCGCATCTCTTCGCGGCCTTGTCGCTGGCGGTGGCCAAGCGGCACGCGATCAGCCGGCGCAACCGCACGCGCGTGCGCGCCCTGTTCGAACGGGTGGTCGACGAGGGCATGGCGACCGGCGTGTTCGAGCCGCGCGACCGCGACCGGGCGATCGCCTTCGTCATCGACGCCACCAACCGCTTCATCCATCCGGCCTCGCTCGCGCTGGAGGCGGACGTGCCGCAGGCCTCGGTCGATACGCGGCTCTCGACCCTGATCCGCGTGATCCTGCGGGTGCTCGGCAGCGGGATCGTGTGAATAATCCGGTGACGAATTACAGTTTCTGTAAATTGTAATTGCCGGATTTCGTTCCTCGTGGAACCGAGTGTGATTATCTGCCTCTTCTAAGTTATTGAAAAATATAAGCCGGCCTCGCGCGATGTCGCGCGAGGCGTCCGGTGCCCGAGAAAAGCCGCTTTTGCGGCGAGGGTTGCGGCAAAAGGCCGGTTTGGGCCAAAGGAACGCACGGTTTGGCCGGCTCCCTCCGGGGAGCTGACCTGTCGCAGCGCCAAGGCATTTTGAATGTCGAAGCCGGCAAAGGCCGGATCGATGGTCGCGCCAGAAACAAAGGACTAGGCAATGGCCCGTAAGAAGATCGCCCTCATCGGCTCCGGCCAGATCGGCGGCACGCTCGCTCACCTCGCCGGCCTCAAGGAACTGGGCGACATCGTCCTGTTCGACATCGCCGAGGGCATTCCGCAGGGCAAGGGCCTGGACATCGCCAGTCCGCCCCGGTCGACGGCTTCGACGCCGGCTACAAGGGCACGAACTCCTACGAGGACATCAAGGGCGCCGACGTGATCATCGTCACCGCCGGCGTGCCGCGTAAGCCCGGCATGAGCCGCGACGACCTGATCGGCATCAACCTCAAGGTGATGAAGTCGGTCGGCGAAGGCATCAAGCAGTACGCCCCGAAGGCCTTCGTGATCTGCATCACCAACCCGCTCGACGCGATGGTCTGGGCGCTCCAGAAGTTCTCGGGCCTGAAGCCCAACATGATCTGCGGCATGGCCGGCGTGCTCGATAGCGCCCGCTTCCGCCACTTCCTCGCCGAGGAGTTCAACGTTTCGGTCAAGGACGTCTCGGCCTTCGTGCTCGGCGGCCATGGCGACGACATGGTGCCGCTGGTCCGCTAC
This sequence comes from Beijerinckiaceae bacterium, assembly GCA_965283735.1. Taxonomy (GTDB): domain Bacteria; phylum Pseudomonadota; class Alphaproteobacteria; order Rhizobiales; family Beijerinckiaceae; genus Allobosea. The sequence goes on from CBDIPN010000001.1 coordinate 839,565, forward strand.
TCGGGCGTCGCCGGCATCCCGCTGCCGGACCTCGTCAAGATGAAGTGGACCACGCAGGAGAAGCTGGACGCCATCGTCGAGCGCACCCGCAAGGGCGGCGGCGAGATCGTCAACCTGCTCAAGACCGGCTCGGCCTTCTATGCCCCGGCTGCCTCCGCGATCGCGATGGCCGAGAGCTATCTCAAGGACCAGAAGCGCGTCCTGCCGGCGGCGGCTGCGCTGAAGGGCCAGTATGGCGTCAAGGACATGTTCGTCGGCGTTCCCGTCGTGATCGGTGCCAAGGGCGTCGAGCGCGTCGTCAAGATCCGCCTCAACGGCGCCGAGAAGGAGATGCTGGCGAAGTCGGTGGCTTCGGTGCAGGGCCTGATCGACGCCTGCAAGAACATCGAACTCGTCACTCGCGTGATTTAAGCAAGGGCGGCGGCGCGGATACGCGCGGCCGCCCTTTCGTCAATTTTCGGTCGCTGTCAGGGAAACCGAGCACATGAACATCCACGAATACCAGGGCAAAGCCATCCTCAAGGAATTCGGCGCGCCCGTTTCGGCCGGTTTCCCGGCACTGACGGTGGCGGAGGCTGTCGAGGCCGCCAAGAAGCTGCCGGGGCCGCTTTACGTCGTGAAGTCGCAGATCCACGCCGGCGGGCGCGGCAAGGGCAAGTTCAAGGAACTGCCGGCCGATGCCAAGGGCGGCGTTCGCCTCGCCAAGTCGGTGGCCGAGGTCGAGGCCCACGCCAAGGAAATGCTCGGCAACACGCTGGTCACGATCCAGACCGGCGAGGCCGGCAAGCAGGTCAACCGCCTCTATATCGAGGACGGCTCGGACATCGAGAAGGAGTTCTACCTCTCGGCTCTGGTCGACCGTGAGACCTCGCGCATCGCCTTCGTCGTCTCGACCGAGGGCGGCATGGACATCGAGGCCGTGGCCCATGACACGCCCGAGAAGATCGAGACCTTCTCGGTCGATCCGGCCACCGGCATCATGCCGCATCACGGCCGCGCCATGGCGCGCATCCTCGGATTGAAGGGCGACCTCGCCAAGCAGGCCGGCACCGTGCTCGGCCAGATCTACAACGCGTTCGTGGCCAAGGACATGGACATGCTGGAGATCAACCCGCTGATCGTGACCACCCAGGGCCAGCTCAAGTGCCTGGACGCCAAGGTCTCGTTCGACTCGAACTCGCTCTATCGTCACCCCGAGGTCGTTGCGCTCCGCGATACGACTGAAGAGGACGAGAAGGAGATCGAGGCCTCCAAGTACGACCTCGCCTATATCGCCCTCGACGGCACGATCGGCTGCATGGTCAACGGCGCCGGCCTCGCCATGGCGACGCTCGACATCATCCAGCTCTATGGGGAATCGCCCGCCAACTTCCTCGACGTCGGCGGCGGTGCCTCCGAAGAGAAGGTGACGGCGGCGTTCAAGATCATCACCGCCGACCCGAAGGTGAAGGGTATCCTCGTCAACATCTTCGGCGGCATCATGAAGTGCGACGTCATCGCGCGCGGCGTCATCGCCGCGGTGAAGGCCGTCGGCCTTCAGGTTCCGCTGGTCGTGCGTCTCGAAGGCACGAATGTCGAGGAAGGCAAGCAGATCATCCGCGAGTCCGGCCTCAACGTCATCCCCGCCGACGACCTCGACGACGCCGCGCAGAAGATCGTCGCCGCGATCAAGAAGGCCTGAGGAGCAGACATGTCCATCCTGATCGACAAGAACACCAAGGTCATCTGCCAGGGCTTCACCGGCAAGAACGGGACCTTCCACTCCGAGCAGGCGATCGCCTATGGCACGCAGATGGTCGGCGGCACCTCGCCGGGCAAGGGCGGCTCGCTCCATCTCGGCCTGCCCGTCTTCGACAGCGTGCACGAGGCCAAGGCCAAGACCGGCGCCGACGCTTCGGTCGTCTACGTGCCGCCTCCGGGCGCTGCGGACGCGATCTGCGAGGCGATCGATGCCGAGATCCCGCTGGTGATCTGCATCACCGAGGGCATCCCGGTGCTCGACATGGTCCGCGTCAAGCGTTCGCTGGTCGGCTCCAAGACCCGCCTGATCGGCCCGAACTGCCCCGGCGTCGTCACCGCCGGCCAGTCGAAGATCGGCATCATGCCGGCGAACATCTTCAAGCCGGGCAATGTCGGCATCGTCTCGCGCTCGGGCACGCTGACCTATGAGGCGGTGTTCCAGACCACGAACGAAGGCCTCGGCCAGACCACGGCCGTCGGCATCGGCGGCGACCCGGTCAAGGGCACCGAGTTCATCGACATGCTCGAGATGTTCCTGGCCGACGACAAGACCCAGTCGATCGTCATGATCGGCGAGATCGGCGGCTCGGCCGAAGAGGACGCGGCGCAGTTCATCAAGGACGAGGCCAAGCGCGGCCGCAAGAAGCCGATGGTCGGCTTCATCGCCGGCCGCACGGCCCCTCCCGGCCGCCGCATGGGCCATGCCGGCGCGATCATCTCGGGCGGCAAGGGCGGCGCCGAGGACAAGATCGCAGCGATGGAAGCGGCCGGTATCCGGGTCTCGCCCTCGCCGGCGCGCCTTGGAAAGACCTTGGTCGAAGTGTTGAAGGGCTGAGGCGTTTTGGCGCGTCATGACTGGCCTTGAGCCGGCCATGACGCGCCGCCAAATCCCGAGGAGTTGCCCGGGGCAGGCCTGGGCATGACGGCAGAATGAAGGATGTCCGGGCAGGGGTTCGGACATGGCTTAAGCGGCGAAGGAAGGCAGGAGCATCATGGCTCGCCAGGACATCAACGAGGCTCTCGCGCAGACCGGCTTCCTCTATGGCGGCAACGCTGCCTATATCGAGGACCTCTATGCCCGCTACGAGGCCGATCCCAAGTCGGTCGACGAGCAGTGGCAGAGCTTCTTCGGCGCGCTGAAGGACGACAAGGAAGCCGTCCTGCAGAATGCCAAGGGCGCGTCCTGGAAAAAGCCGCACTGGCCGGTCGTCGCCAATGGCGAGCTGGTCTCGGCGTTGGATGGCAACTGGGCCGTCGTCGAGAAGGTGATCTCCGACAAGCTCGGCGCCAAGGCCAAGGCTGCCGGCGCCGCGCTTTCCGCAGCCGACGTGCAGCAGGCGACCCGCGATTCCGTGCGCGCGATCATGCTGATCCGCGCCTACCGGATGCGCGGCCATCTCCATGCCAAGCTCGACCCGCTGGGGATCGAGAGCCGCACCGACCATGAGGAACTGTCGCCGGCCGCCTTCGGCTTCACCGACGCCGACCTCGACCGCAAGATCTTCATCGACAACGTGCTCGGCATGGAGTTCGCCTCGATCCGCGAGATGGTCGCGATCCTGCAGCGGACCTATTGCGGCACGGTCGGCATCGAGTTCATGCACATCTCCGACCCCGAGCAGAAGGCCTGGCTGCAGGAGCGCATCGAGGGGCCGGACAAGGAGATTGCCTTCACCAAGGAAGGCAAGAAGGCGATCCTGAACAAGCTCGTCGAGGCCGAGGGCTTCGAGAAGTTCCTGGATCTCAAGTTCACCGGCACCAAGCGCTTCGGCCTCGATGGTGGCGAGGCGCTGGTCCCGGCGCTGGAGCAGATCATCAAGCGCGGCGGCGCGCTCGGCGTGCGCGACATCGTCTTCGGCATGGCCCATCGCGGCCGCCTCAACGTGCTGACCCAGGTTCTGGGCAAGCCGCATCGCGCGCTGTTCCACGAGTTCAAGGGCGGCTCCTTCGCGCCTGATGACGTCGAGGGCTCGGGCGACGTGAAGTACCATCTCGGTGCTTCCAGCGATCGCGAGTTCGACGGCAACAACGTTCATATCTCGCTGACCGCCAACCCGTCGCATCTGGAGATCGTCGACCCCGTCGTGCTCGGCAAGGTGCGCGCCAAGCAGGACCAGTTCGGCGACATCGTCGAGCGCTCGAAGGTGCTGCCGCTGCTGATCCATGGCGATGCGGCCTTCGCCGGCCAGGGCGTCGTGGCGGAATGCCTCGGCCTGTCCGGGCTGAAGGGCCACCGCACCGGCGGCTCGCTGCATTTCATCATCAACAACCAGATCGGCTTCACCACCTATCCGCGCTATTCGCGCTCCTCGCCCTATCCGTCCGACGTGGCGAAGATGGTCGAGGCTCCGGTGTTCCATGTGAACGGCGACGATCCGGAAGCGGTGGTCTTCGCCGCCAAGGTCGCGATCGAGTTCCGGCAGAAGTTCCACAAGCCGGTCGTGATCGACATGTTCTGCTATCGCCGCTTCGGCCATAACGAAGGCGACGAGCCGGGCTTCACCCAGCCGCTGATGTACCGCAAGATCCGCGGCCATAAGTCGACGCTGGAGCTCTATGGCGCCAAGCTCGAAGCCGAGGGCGTGATCACCGCCGGCGAGCTCGACGAAATGCGCGCCGCCTGGAAGGGCAAGCTGGAAATCGAATTCGACGCCGGCCAGGCCTTCAAGCCGAACAAGGCCGACTGGCTCGATGGCCGCTGGGCCGGCATGAAGGCGATCCGCGCCGACGAGGACGACCCGCGCCGCGGCGCCACCGGTGTGCCGGCGGCGGTGCTCAGGGAGATCACCGAGAAGATCACGGCCGTCCCGGCCGGCTTCAACGTCCACAAGACGATCCAGCGCTTCCTCGACAACCGCAAGAAGGCGGTCGAGAGCGGCGAGGGCATCGACTGGGCGACCGCCGAGGCGCTGGCCTTCGGCTCGCTGCTGCTCGACGGCAATCCGGTGCGCCTCTCCGGCCAGGATTGCGAACGCGGCACCTTCTCGCAGCGCCATTCGGTGTTGATCGACCAGGAGACCGAAGCCCGCCACACCTCGCTGAACCATATCCGCGAGGACCAGCCCCGCTACGAGGTCATCAACTCGATGCTCTCGGAAGAGGCCGTGCTCGGCTTCGAATACGGCTACACCCTGTCGGAGCCGAACGCTCTGACGATGTGGGAAGCGCAGTTCGGCGACTTCGCCAACGGCGCGCAGGTCGTGTTCGACCAGTTCATCTCGTCGGGCGAGCGCAAGTGGCTGCGCATGTCGGGCCTCGTCTGCCTGCTGCCGCATGGCTACGAGGGCCAGGGTCCGGAGCACTCCTCCGCCCGCCTCGAGCGCTTCCTGCAGATGTGCGCTGAGGACAACATGCAGGTGGCGAACTGCTCGACGCCGGCGAGCTACTTCCACATCCTGCGCCGCCAGCTGAAGCGCGACTTCCGCAAGCCGCTGATCCTGATGACGCCGAAGTCGCTGCTGCGCCACAAGCGCTGCATCTCCGACCTCGCCGACCTCGCCGAGGGCTCGACCTTCCACCGCGTGCTGGCTGACGATGCCGAGCGCGGCAAGTCGACCACCAAGCTGGTCAAGGACTCGAAGATCCGCCGCGTCGTGCTCTGCTCGGGCAAGGTCTATTTCGACCTGCTGGAGGAGCGCGAGAAGCGCGGCGTCGACGATGTCTACCTGATGCGCGTCGAGCAGCTCTATCCGTTCCCGCTGAAGACGCTGGCTCAGGAGCTGGCGCGCTTCAAGGGCGCCGACGTGGTCTGGTGCCAGGAGGAGCCGAAGAACATGGGCTCCTGGACCTTCGTCGAGCCCTATCTGGAATGGGTGCTCGGCCATGCCGGCTCGAAGTCGAAGCGTCCGCGCTATGTCGGCCGCCCGGCCTCGGCCGCGACCGCGACCGGCCTGATGTCCAAGCATCTCGCCCAGCTCAACGCCTTCCTCGACGAGGCTTTTGCCGCTTAAGCTTGGTGTCATCCCGGACAAGCCGCGTGAGCGGCGCCGATCCGGGATCCATGCCTGAACCGTTCCGGAATGGATCCCGGGTCTGCGCTTCGCTCCGCCCGGGATGACCTCCACGAGATCCGAATAAGAAGAGGCCTGACATGGCGACCGAAATCCGCGTACCCACCCTCGGCGAATCCGTTTCCGAGGCCACCATCGGCAAGTGGTTCAAGAAGCCGGGCGAGGCGGTGAAGGCCGACGAGCCCCTCGTCGAGCTCGAGACCGACAAGGTGACGCTGGAAGTGAACGCGCCGGCCGCCGGCGTGCTCGGCGAGATCGTCGCCAAGGAAGGCGATACCGTCGGTGTCAGCGCCCTGCTCGGCACCATCGCCGAAGGCGGTGCCGCTGCTGCTCCCGCGCCGAAGGCCGAGGCGAAGCCTGCCGCCGCTCCGGCTCCCGCCGCCGAGGCTCCGAAGGCTGCCGCGACCAAGGCCGCCGATTCCGGCCCGGCCGTCTCGCGTCTCGCCGCCGAGAGCGGCGTCGATCCGTCCAAGGTCGCTGCTTCCGGCAAGGATGGCCGCGTGACCAAGGGCGACATGCTCGCCGCGATCGCGACCGGCGGCGCTGCCGCCCCGGCCGCTGCGCCTGCGCCGATCGCCGTCCGCGCCCCGTCCGCGCCGGATGACGGCGCTCGCGAAGAGCGCGTCAAGATGACCAAGCTGCGCCAGACCATCGCGCGCCGCCTCAAGGAAGCCCAGTCCAACGCGGCGATGCTGACGACCTTCAACGAGGTCGACATGTCCGGCGTGATGGCGCTGCGCAACCAGTACAAGGACGTGTTCGAGAAGAAGCACGGCGTGAAGCTCGGCTTCATGGGCTTCTTCGTGAAGGCCTGCGTGCAGGCGCTGAAGGAGATCCCGGCGGTCAATGCCGAGATCGACGGCACCGACATCATCTACAAGAACTACTACCATATCGGCGTCGCCGTCGGCACCGAGAAGGGCCTGGTGGTTCCGGTCGTGCGCGATGCGGACGAGCTTTCGATCGCCGGCGTCGAGAAGAAGATCGGCGAGTTCGGCCGCAAGGCCCGCGACGGCAAGCTCTCGATCGAGGAGATGCAGGGCGGCACCTTCACCATCTCGAACGGTGGCGTCTACGGCTCGCTGATGTCGACCCCGATCCTGAACGCGCCGCAGTCGGCGATCCTGGGCATGCACAAGATCCAGGAGCGTCCGGTCGTCGTGAACGGCAAGATCGAGATCCGCCCGATGATGTATCTCGCGGTCAGCTACGACCACCGCATCATCGACGGCAAGGAAGCCGTGACCTTCCTCGTCCGTATCAAGGAAGGCCTGGAGGATCCGGCGCGCCTCGTCCTCGATCTCTGATCGCGCGGAGCAGGACGTGTCGGGCGTTGCGATCGTCACCGGCGGCAGCCGGGGAATCGGCCGGGCGACCGCGATCCTGCTCGCGGAGCGCGGCTACGATCTCGTCGTCAACTACCAGTCCAATGCTGAGGCCGCGGCCGAGACGGTCGCGGCCGTCAACGGCCAGGGCCGGCAGGCGGTCGCGGTCAAGGGCGATGTCGGCAATGAGGCTGATGTCGCCGCGATCTTCGCGGCGGCCGACCAGCTTGGACGGCTGACGGCGCTGGTCAACAATGCCGGCGTGATCGATGCCCCGCAGCGCCTCGACGAGATGGATCTCGCCCGGCTGGACCGGATGTTCCGGATCAACCTCACCGGCAGCTTTCTCTGCGCCCGTGAGGCGGTGAAGCGGATGTCGACCCGCCATGGCGGGCAGGGCGGCGGCATCGTCAACCTGTCCTCCGCCGCGGCGGTGCTGGCCGGCGCCGGGCAATATCTCGACTATGCCGCCGCAAAAGCCGGCATCGACATCTTCACGCTCGGCCTCGCCCGCGAGGTCGCGGCCGAGGGCATCCGGGTCAATGCCGTCAGGCCCGGGATCATCGATACGGAGATCCATGCCAGCGGCGGCATGCCCGATCGCGTCGCCGCCTTGCGCGACCAGCTTCCGATGAAGCGCGAGGGCACGGCGCGCGAGGTGGCGCAGGCGATCGCCTGGCTGCTCTCGGATGAGGCCTCCTACACCAACGGAACCGTCTTGAACGTGACCGGCGGGCGCTGAAGCGCCGCCGCATTCGAACACAGGAAAGGAAGTCACCATGGCTGCGGCCTACGATCTCGTCGTCATCGGAACCGGCCCCGGCGGCTATGTCTGCGCCATCCGCGCCGCCCAGCTCGGCCTCAAGGTCGCGGTGGTCGAGAAGCGCAAGACCCATGGCGGCACCTGCCTGAATGTCGGCTGCATTCCCTCCAAGGCGCTGCTGCACGCTTCCGAGATGTTCGAGGAAGCCGGCCACACCTTCGAGAAGCTCGGCATCGTCGTCGGCAAGCCGAAGCTCGATCTCAAGGCGATGATGGCCCACAAGCAGGAGACGATCGACGCGAATGTCACCGGCGTCGGCTTCCTGCTGAAGAAGAACAAGATCGACGCCTTCCACGGCACGGCCTCGATCCCGGCCGCCGGCAAGGTCGTCGTCACCGCCGAGGACGGCAAGACGCAGGAGATCGAGACCAAGAACATCGTCATCGCGACGGGTTCTGAATCGGCGCCGCTGCCGGGCGTGACCATCGACGAGAAGACCGTCGTGACCTCGACCGGCGCGCTCGAGATCGGCGTTGTGCCGAAGGAGCTCGTCGTGGTCGGCGCCGGCGTGATCGGCCTCGAGATCGGCTCGGTCTGGAGCCGTCTCGGCGCCAAGGTCACCGTCGTCGAATATCTCGACCGCATCCTGCCCGGCATGGATGGCGAGGTCGCCAAGCAGTTCCAGCGCATCCTGCAGAAGCAGGGCTTCACCTTCCAGCTCGGTTCCAAGGTCACCAAGGTCGAAACCGGAAAGAAGGGCGCGACCGTCACCGTCGAGCCCGCCGCCGGCGGCACGGCGACCACGCTCAATGCCGATATCGTGCTGGTCGCGATCGGCCGCCGTCCGAACACGGATGGCCTCGGCCTCGACAAGGCCGGCGTCGCCACCGAGCGCGGCCGCGTCGTCATCGACGATCATTTCAAGACCAATGTCGCCGGCATCTACGCGATCGGCGATGTGGTGCGCGGGCCGATGCTGGCGCACAAGGCCGAGGATGAGGGTGTCGCAGTCGCCGAGATCATCGCCGGCAAGCATGGCCATGTGAACTACGACGCCATTCCCGGCATCGTCTACACCGCGCCGGAAGTCGCCGCGATCGGCAAGACCGAGGAAGAGCTGCAGGCGGCCGGTGTCGCCTACAAGGTCGGCAAGTTCCCGTTCACGGCGAACGGCCGCGCCCGCGCCATGCGCCATACCGATGGCTTCGTGAAGGTGCTGGCCGATGCCGCCACCGACCGCGTGCTCGGCTGCCACATCATCGGCCCGCATGCCGGCGACCTGATCGCGGAAGTGACCGTGCTGATGGAGTTCGGCGGTTCGGCCGAGGACCTCGCCCGCACCTGCCACGCCCATCCGACGCTGGCCGAGGCGGTGAAGGAAGCTGCGCTCGCGGTCGACAAGCGCCAGATCCATATGTGATCGGGGCTGGCGGGCCATGCCTCTGGTACGGCCCTGCTGCAAGAACAAAAAAGGGAGCTGCAATCTTGCAGCTCCCTTTTTTCGTTCGAGGGCTATTGAGAAAAGCCTGGCTGCCTGTGACGGCCTCGTTGGCTGTCGAGTTCAGCCCCGCCGCGCGTGGAAGGCCGTCAGCGTGTTCTTGAGCAGGCAGGCGATGGTCATGGGGCCGACGCCGCCGGGGACCGGGGTGATCGCGCCCGCGACCTTCACGGCCTCCGCGAAATCGACGTCGCCGGTCAGCTTGCCGTCGGGCAGGCGGTTGATGCCGACATCGATCACGGTCGCGCCGGGCTTGATCCAGTCGCCCTTGACCATGCGCGGGCGGCCGACAGCAGCGATGACGATATCGGCGCGCTTCACGACGGCGGCGAGGTCGCGGGTGCGCGAATGGGCGATGGTGACGGTGCAGTCGGCCTGGAGCAGGAGCTGCGCGACCGGGCGGCCGACCAGCTCCGAGCGGCCGATCACCACGGCGTCGAGGCCGGACAGCGAGGGCAGCGCCTGCTTCAGGAGGAGCATGGAGCCGAGCGGCGTGCAGGGCACGAGGCCGTTCTTGCCGCCGGCGAGCAGGCCGGCATTGATCGGGTGCAGGCCGTCGACATCCTTGGCCGGGTCGATGGCGTCGATGATGCGGCCGGTATCGATATGCTTCGGCAGCGGGAGTTGGACGAGGATGCCGTCGACGCTGTCATCGGCGTTGAGCTCGGCGAGCTTGGCGAGGAGTTGCGCTTCCGTCGTGTCGGCCGGCAGCCGGTGGGCGACCGAGTTCATGCCAACCTCGACCGCGAGCTTCTCCTTCGAGGCGACATAGACCTTGCTGGCCGGGTCCTCGCCGACGAGGACGACATGGAGGCCGGGCACGATACCCCTGTTAGCCTTGATCGCCGCGACCTCGCGGCCGATCTCGGCCCTGAGCGCAGCGGCAGTGGCCTTGCCGTCGATGATGCGGGCTTCGCCGGTCATGGGTCCGACCTCGTGTTGGCTGATGACGCCGCCCTCATGCGCGATCCAGCCGGCCCGGACAAGCCCGAATGCGCGGCTTTCCCGGCTGCGACGTCATCGGCCGGGGAGGAGAGGCCCGCGCGGCTTGCGAGTGCTCCATTGGCCCGGTATCTCCGAACCGGAGCTTGAGAGGCAGGAGAGGCGAGACAACGTGACGACCGGTTTCGCCCGCCTACCCGATGCCTCCGCTTTCCGCCTGACCGATTTGCGCGTGCCTGCCTGCCTGATCGAGGGCGATGCTATCCCGGCCGACCGCAACGGGCTGGCGCGTGTCGATCTCGCCTTAGCGGATGGTCGCGTGGCCGCGATCGAGCCTGCCGGGATGGTGGCCGCCGAGGTGGGGTCCGTGGTGAGCCTCGATGGCGGCATCGCCTTGCCGCGGCTCGTCGATGCGCATGTCCATCTCGACAAGGGCCATATCTGGCCGCGCAGTCCCAATCCGGACGGCACCTTTCCGGGAGCGTTGAACACCGTCGGCGCCGATCGCGAGGCGAACTGGTCGGCCGGGGACGTGCGGGCGCGGATGGATTTCTCGCTGCGCGGCGCTTTCGCGCATGGCACGGCGGTGATGCGGACGCATCTCGATTCGCTGGGCAAGCAGATCGGCATCTCCTGGCCGGTCTATGCGGAGTTGCGGGCGGAGTGGGCCGGGCGCATCGCGTTGCAGGCCTCGCCGCTGTTCGGAGCGGATGCCGCGCTCGATCCGGCGCATATGCAGGCGATCGTCGCTGCCGTGAAGGCACATGGCGACGGGCTGCTCGGCTGCGTCACCTATATGATCCCGGAACTCGACCGGGCGCTCGACATCCTGTTCCGGTCGGCGATCGAGAACGGCTTCGATCTCGATTTCCATGTCGACGAGACCAACGATCCGGCGGCGCGGTCTCTGGAGCACATCGCGGACGCGGCCCTGCGCCATCGCTTCACCGGCCGCATCCTGTGCGGGCATTGCTGCTCCCTGGCGCTTCAGGCGCCGGAGGACGAGGCGCGGATCATCGCCAAGGTTCGCGAAGCCGGCATCGCCGTGGTCTCGCTGCCGCTATGCAACATGTACCTCCAGGACCGCGAGCCGGCCCGCACGCCACGCTGGCGTGGTGTCACGGCTCTGCATGAACTGAAGGCGGCCGGCGTGCCGGTGATGATCGCCTCCGACAATACGCGCGACCCGTTCTATGCCTATGGCGATCTCGACCTCGTCGAGGTGCTGCGCGAGGGCACCCGCATCCTCCAGCTCGACCATTCCGGGCCGGACTGGGCCGATGCCGTGGCGCGCACACCGGCCGAGGTGATGGGCGTCAGGGCCGGCGTCATCGCGGTCGGCGCGCCGGCCGACCTCATCCTGACGCGCGCGCGCGACTGGACCGAACTCTTCTCCCGGCCGCAGGCCGACCGCACCGTGCTGGTTTCCGGCAAGGCGATCGACCGGACGCTGCCGGACTACCGCGAACTCGACCATCTGATGGGCAGAGCATCATGACCGCACGCTACGACATCGCCACGCTGAAGAGCCGTCTCGGCAGCATCCGCACCGAGGAGAACCCGGCGCTGGTGAAGCAGAAGAGCCGCGACTTCTTCTGGTACTCGCCGATCCTCAAGCGCCAGCTCGATCATGTCGTGGGCGATATCGTGGTCTCGCCGACGAGCGAGGCGGAGGTGGTGCAGGTGCTTGCCGCCTGCCATGAGCTTGGCATTCCCGTCACGCCGCGCGGCACCGGCACCGGCAATTACGGACAGGCCATGCCGCTCTCGGGCGGCGTGCTGCTCGATCTCTCGGGCTTCAACAAGGTCAAGGAGATCGCCGCCGGCCGCTATGTCGCCGAGCCCGGCGCGATCATGGCCCGGATCGACGACGAGACCCGCGCGCATTCGCGGCAGGAATTGCGCCTGCACCCTTCCACCTACCAGACGGCCTCGATCGGCGGCTTCATCGCCGGCGGTTCGGGCGGCGTCGGCTCGATCAAATGGGGCGGCTTGCGCGACTGGGGCAACATCATCCGGCTCAAGGTCGCGACAATGGAGGCAAGCCCGCGCATCCTCGAATTCTCCGGCGAGGACCTGCATAAGGTCGCGCATGCCTATGGCACCAACGGCATCATCACCGAGGTCGAGATGCCGCTCGGGCCGGCCTATAACTGGGTCGACGTCATCGTCGGCTTCGAGGACCTGCGGGCCGCGACCGAATTCGCCAATGCGGTCGGCGAGCAGGACGGGCTCGCGCTGAAGAACCTTAGCGTCGTCGCCGCGCCCGCGCCGCACGACTACTTCCTGCGCCACCGCAAGTTCCTGCCGCGCGACAGCCATCTCGTCATCGTCATGGCCGCCGATTTCGCGGTCGATGCGCTCTGCGCCTATGCGCGGCGCTTCAAGGGCGCGGAGCTCCTGCTGCGCACCGACAAGCTCTCGCCCGAGGATGCCAAGGGCCTGCCGCCGGCTTACGAACTCGGCTGGAATCATACGACGCTGCGGGCTTTGCGCGTCGATCCGGCGATCACCTATCTCCAGGTGCTCTATCCCTATCCCAATCAGGTCGATCTGGTGGACAAGATCCATGCCCGGTTCGGCGACGAGGTGATCTGCCATCTCGAGTTCGTGCGCTTCGACGGCAAGATCACCTGCTTCGGCCTGCCGCTGGTGCGCTTCACCAGCGAAGAGCGACTGGAGGAGATCATGGCGATCCATGAGGAGATGGGCGCGCCGATCTTCAACCCGCATCGCTACACGCTGGAGGAAGGGGGCATGAAGCAGACCGACGAGACGCAGCTCGCCTTCAAGCGCGAGGCCGATCCGCAGGGCCTGCTCAACCCCGGCAAGATGATCGCCTGGGAAGACCCGTCCTACGACTACCGCTCTGGCAAGACCTTCCTGTTCCGCAGCCTCAGCGAAGCCGGGGTCGGCTAAGGACCTTATTAGCTTTGCAGGGAAACACGACGTCATCCCGGGCTTGCCCTGGGATCCATCGAAGGGTGCCGGAGCTCTATGATGGATCCCGGATCGGCGCCGCTTCGCGGCTTGTCCGGGATGACGTTGTGGTTTCTTCGGAACCTAATCCGCTCTCGGAAACACCCGCCATGCGCGTCCTCGTCCTCTATGCCCATCCGGTTCCGGAGAGCTTCGGCGCCGCCATCCACGAGACGGTCGTCGCTAGCCTCAAGGCGGCGGGGCACGAGGTCGATGATTGCGACCTCTATGCCGAGGGCTTCGACCCGGTGCTGAGCCGGGAGGAGCGGCGCGGCTATCACGACACGGACAGCAACACGCTGCCGGTGGCTGCCTATGTCGAGCGGGTGAAGCGGGCCGAGGCGCTGGTGCTGTGTTTCCCGGTCTGGAATTTCGGCTATCCCGCGATCCTCAAGGGCTTCCTCGATCGGGTCTTCCTGCCCGGTGTCTCGTTCAGGATGGTCGATGGCAAGGCACAGCCGGCTCTGCACAATATTCGCCGGCTCGTCGCGGTGACCAGCTATGGCGGCTCGCGCTGGCGCGCCTTCCTGATGGGCGATCCGCCGCGCAAAGCGGTCTGCCGGGCACTGCGGGCGGTTTGCCACCCGCTGGCGCGCACGACCTATCTCGCTCATCATGAGATGAACCTCTCGACTCCGGCCAGCCGGACCGCTTTCCTGAAAAAAGTCGCGACCAAACTCACGCTCTCGTAGCTCTGACATCCGATTGTCATCCGTCTGTCATGTTCGCGCGCGACTACGCAGCCGGCGAAGCGTCTGCTTACCCGTCCAAGGATCGGCCCGAAGGATCGACCCCATGACCAAGGCAATCGAGAAGAGTGTCGGCCGTGCCCTGCTCGTCACCGCGCGGCTGCACCGTTCGCGGATGGGCGAGAGGCTGAACGGCTTAGGTTTGTTTCCGGGGCAGGAGCAGGCGCTGAAGGCGCTGCAGCCGGCCCCGATGACGATGGGCGAACTCGCCGCGCTGCTGCGCGTCAAGCCGCCGACCGTGTCGAAGACGATCGGGCGGCTCTCGCTGCAGGGGCTCGTCACGCGCGAGGGCGGCAATCGCGACGGCCGCCTCGTGCAGGTCGCGCTGACCGAAGCCGGCCAGAGCACCGCGGCCGAGCTCGACGCGGTCTGGAACGAGGTCGAGGAAGAGCTTCTCGACAAGCTCGACGGCAAGGAGCGCAAGCAATTGCGCAAGCTTCTGCGCAAGGCCGCCAAGGGCCTCTCCAAGGCCGGTGCGGAGCATGACGATCAGGACGCCGATCTCGACGAGGCCGATAGCGACGCCTGATTTCTGCATGTAGCGCATGCTTCAACGTAGTGGCCAGGCTGCCTAAATCGGTTCAATCTGCTCTCGTCATTCCTCCAGAGCATGGCGAGACTCTGTGTCCTCCCCTCCAGTGGCGCCTTCCGAGACGGGCCGCGCGCGCCTGGCCGCGATCGGGCTGATGTGCGCGGCTGTCCTGCTGTTCTCGCTGCTGGATACCAGCGCGAAATGGCTGGGCCAGTCGATGAATCCGCTGCAGGTGGTGTTCGCGCGCTATGCCGGCAGCATGATCCTGGTGCTGGCGGTGATCAATCCGTGGTCGCATCCGGGCGTGCTGCGGACCAGTCGCCCGTGGCTGCAATGGGGCCGTTCGCTGCTGCTGCTTGGCTCGACCGCGCTCAACTTCGTCGCGCTGCGCTATCTCCAGCTCGCCGAGACGATCTCGATCATGTTCGCGACGCCCTTGCTGGTGGCGCTGGCATCGGGGCCGCTGCTCGGGGAATGGCCGGGGCCGCGCCGGCTCGCGGCGATCGGCGTCGGCTTCATCGGCGTGCTGGTGGTGACGCGGCCGGGGATCGGCGGCATGCATCCGGCGGCGTTGCTGATCGTGCTCGGCTGTCTGTGCTACGCCTTCTACTCGCTTTCGACCCGGATGCTCTCCGGGCATGATTCATCGGAAACGACGATGATCTATTCCGGCGCGGCCGGGACGCTGGCGACGATCCCGCTCTTGCCCTGGGTCTGGGAGACGCCACAGACGCTGCTGCCCTGGCTCCTGATGATCGCGGTCGGCGCGCTCGGCGGCTTCGGCCACTGGCTCCTGATCCTGGCGCATCGGCTGGCGCCTGCGACGGTGCTGGCGCCCTTCATCTACTCGCAGATCGTCTGGATGCTGCTGCTCGGCTGGCTCGTCTTCGATCAGTTGCCGGATCGATGGACCTTCGTCGGGGCCGGCATCGTGATCTCGTCCGGGCTCTACCTGCTCTATCGCGAGCGGGTCCGGCATGTGCCGCAGGAGGCGGCCTCGGCACGGTTGGATTGAGAGACTGCTCGGCAAGTCTACTGCGGCGGCCGACTGACGGCGCATTCTGCGCTTCCGGTGCTCACGTACTGTAGTACGCTCCGCTCCGGTTCTCGAAAGCACCGCCATTCACTCGCCGCAGCGACTTGCCAAGCAGTCTCTGCGGCGAGCTATTCCATTCTTCCGGACTGATCGCTTCGCAATCATCTGGAACAGCGGTGGAGTTGATCAGACCGTGACCTGCGTGCCGACCTCGACGACCCGGCCGGTCGGGATCTGGAAGAAGTCCGTCGCGTCGGTCGCGCTCTTGGTCAGGCCGATGAAGAGATTGTCCTGCCAGACCGGCATGCCCGATTGCGGCGAGGGCTTGATCGAGCGGCGCGACAGGAAGAACGAGGTCGACATGATGTCGAACTTGAAGCCCTGCTTGCGCAGCATGGCCAGGCCCTTCGGCACGTTCGGGCTCTCCATGTAGCCATAGACCATCTCGACCCGCCAGAAATCGTCGGTGATACGGGCGAGGCGCACACGCTCCTCCTCGGCGACACGGGGCGTATCGGCCGAGCGCACGGTCAGGACGACGTTGCGCTCGTGCAGCACCTTGTTGTGCTTGAGGTTGTGCAGCAGCGAGGCCGGCGCGGTCTCGGGGTCGCTGGTCAGGAACACGGCCATGCCCTTGACGCGGGCGGGCGGGCTCTTCGAGAGCATGGTGACGAGCTCGAGCAGCGGCACGTCGGTCTTGCGGGTCTTGTCGAACAGGATCTTGGTGCCGCGCATCCAGGTCCACATCACCAGCGTCAGGCCCATGGCGAGGAGCACCGGCACATAGCCGCCATGCAACAGCTTCAGCATGTTGGCCGAGAAGAAGGCCATGTCGACCAGCAGGAAGGGCAGGATGAGCGCGGCGGTCGCCAGCGGGCTCCAGCCCCAGTGGCGGCGGATGACGATGGCGGCGAGCATGGACGAGACCACCATCGTGCCGAAGACCGAGATGCCATAGGCATGCGACAGGCTCGACGAGGTTCGGAACGACCAGACGAGGATCAGCACGACGACAAGCAGCAGCAGGTTGACGCGCGGCACGTAGATCTGGCCGGAGGTCTGCTCGGAGGTGTGGCGGATCTCCATGCGCGGCAGCAGGCCGAGCTGGATCGCCTGCCGGGTCAGCGAGAAGGCGCCGGTGATGACGGACTGGCTGGCGATGATGGTCGCGACCGTCGCCATGACCACGAAGGGCAGGAGCAGCCCTTCCGGCGCCAGCCGGTAGAACGGGTTGTCGATGGCACTGGGGTCGGCGAGGATCAGCGCGCCCTGGCCGAGATAGTTGAGCCACAGTGCCGGGAAGACGATGTAGAGCCAGGCTCCGCGGATCGGGCCGCGGCCGAAATGGCCCATATCGGCATAGAGTGCTTCGGCGCCGGTGACGGCGAGACAGACCGAGCCGAGCACGGCCAGAGCCACGCCGGCATGGTCGCGGAAGAACAGCAGCGCATAATACGGGTTGATCGAGCGGAAGACGCTGAGATCGTCGGCGATATGATAGATGCCAAGCCCCGCCAGCGTCAGGAACCAGACGAGCATGATCGGACCGAAGAAGGTCGCGACGCGATGCGTGCCGTGGCTCTGCATCACGAACAGGCCGATCAGGATCACCGAGGCGATCCAGAGGATGTAGTCGTTCAGCACCGGGGTGACGAGCTTGATACCCTCGATCGCCGAGAGCACCGAGATCGCCGGGGTGATGACGGTGTCGCCGTAGAACAGGCCGGCGCCGATCATGCCGAGCAGGAGCGCGACATGGCTGCGCGCCCGGCCGAGGCTGCGCTGCGCCAGTGCGACCAGGGTTAGGATGCCGCCTTCGCCATTGTTGTCGGCGCGCATCAGCAGCACGACATATTTCAGTGTCACGACGACGACGAGCGACCAGAGGATCAGCGAGAGGACGCCAATGACGACGGAAGCCGGCACCGCGGCCTTCGTGTCGCCGCCCGTCGCGGCAAGCACGGTCTCGCGCAGCGCGTAGAGCGGGCTGGTGCCGATATCGCCATAGACGACGCCGAGTGCACCGAGCGCCAGCGCCCCATAGCCCATCTTGCCGTGGCCACCGTTCTGGTCGTGCCCGGCATCGAGGCCGAAGCGGGAATCCTCCGGCCGAACGGTCGCAGGATTCGGGTTCTCATGCCCCATCAGGGATCTCCGCACATGCTGCGGCGCAGCGAAAGGCCGGGGCCTCTAGCACGTTGCGGGCGGCGCGCAAAGGCGGGATCAACTGGCGACGCCGAGACCGACGCCGAAGCGCCGCTCGACATAACTGGCGACCATCGTCTTGAATTCGGCGGCTATGCCGGCGCCGCGGAGCGTCGCGACCTTCTTGCCATCGACGAAGACGGGCGCGGTCGGGTCCTCACCGGTGCCGGGGAGCGAGATGCCGATATCGGCGTGCTTGGACTCGCCGGGGCCGTTGACGATGCAGCCCATCACCGCGACGTTAAGGGTCTCGACGCCGGGATACTGGGTCTTCCATTCGGGCATGGAGGTGGAGATCCAGTTCTGGATATCCTGCGCCAGCTCCTGGAACACGGTCGAGGTGGTGCGGCCGCAGCCGGGGCAGGCGGCGACGAGCGGCACGAAGGCGCGGAAGCCCATGGTCTGGAGCAGCTCCTGCGCCGTCCTGACCTCGAGCGTGCGGTCGCCGCCGGGCTCGGGCGTCAGCGAATAGCGGATGGTGTCGCCGATGCCTTCCTGCAGGAGGATGCCGAGCGCGGCCGAGGAGGCGACGATGCCCTTCGAGCCCATGCCGGCCTCGGTCAGGCCGAGATGGATGGCGTAGTTCGCCCGGCTCGCCAGCATGCGGTAGACCGTGATCAGGTCCTGCACGCCGGAGACCTTGGCGGAGAGGATGATGTATTCGCGGGCGAGGCCGAGCTCCTCGGCGCGCTCGGCCGAGAGCAGGGCCGACTGGACCATCGCCTCGCGCATGATGGCGCGGGCGTCGAGCGGACGGACGGCGCGCGCGTTCTCGTCCATCAGCATCGTCAGCAGCTCCTGGTCGAGCGAGCCCCAGTTGGCGCCGATGCGCACCGGCTTGCTGTGCTTGATCGCCAGCTCGATGATCTGGCTGAACTGCTTGTCCTTCTTGTCCTTGAAGCCGACATTGCCGGGATTGATCCGGTATTTCGCCAAGGCCTCTGCACAAGCCGGATGCTCGCCGAGCAGCTTGTGGCCGATATAGTGGAAGTCGCCGACCAGCGGCACGTCGACGCCGATGCGGTCGAGCCGCTCCCGGATCTTCGGCACGGCGGCTGCGGCCTCGTCGCGGTCGACGGTGATGCGGACGAGCTCGGAGCCCTGGCGGGCGAGCGCGGCGACTTGCGCGACCGTCGCCGCGATATCGGCCGTGTCGGTGTTGGTCATCGACTGTACGACGATGGGGGCGCCGCCGCCGACGGTGACATGGCCGACCTTGACGGGGACGGTGAGCTGGCGGCCCAGCGGGCCCGCACGTTCCGGCGTCAGATAGGAAAAGGCGCGCTCGTTCATGCGGGCTGCTCTATCACGAACCGGCATTCCGGCAATGCTCGCAACGGCCGACGATCTCGACCATCTGGTGCGAGGGAGAGAATTGCCGGTTTTCCGCGATCGCCGCCACCGCTTTCTTAATCGCGGGCGAGGAATCCTCGTCGACCCCGCCACAGGACTCGCAGATCAGGAAGGCGACGACCTCGTTCGCGCCATGGCCGTGCAGACAGGCAATATAGGCGTTCTTCGAGGAGAGCCGGTGGACGAAACCCTGCTCGACCAGGAAATCGAGCGCGCGATAGATCGAGATCGGCGCAAGCCTGCGTCCGCCGGCCGGCGATATCCGGTCCGCCAGGTCATAGGCGCCGACGGGGCGATGGTCAGCATGGAGCGCCTCCAGCGCCTGCCGCCGGATCGGCGTCAGGCGCAAGCCCCGCTCGCGGCAGATTCGTTCGGCCCGGGCGAGAGCCTCCGCCGCATGGCGGCGGTGATCCTCGGCGTGGCGGCAATCGTGCCCGTCATGTGTATGGTGCACATGGTCGTCATGCATAGGCGCGTCTGACTGCATTTTCGTCATGTTGCGTTGCGAAGGGTCATCGGGCAACGTGCGGCGATATCCTGCCGTTCCATTGCCCTGTCTGCCCCGAACCTAAGCATTTTCTCCCCGATTGTCAGGAGCCTTGACGCTCATGTTCCTCAAAGACCGTACTGCGGCGATCACCGGCTCGACCTCGGGCATCGGATTGGCCTATGCCCGCGCCCTTGCCGCCGAGGGGGCCAACCTCGTCATCAACGGCATCATGCCGCCCGCCGATGCGGAGAAGCTGCGCACCGATCTGGAGCAGGAGTTCGGCATCAAGGTGGTCTTCTCCGGCGCCGACATGACCAAGCCGGCCGAGATCGCCGGCTTCATCGCCGAGGGCGAGAAGGTCTTCGGCGCGATCGACATCCTGATCAACAATGCCGGCATCCAGTT
Source organism: Beijerinckiaceae bacterium (assembly GCA_965283735.1). Classification (GTDB taxonomy): domain Bacteria; phylum Pseudomonadota; class Alphaproteobacteria; order Rhizobiales; family Beijerinckiaceae; genus Allobosea. Next base: position 859,592 of record CBDIPN010000001.1, read on the forward strand.
CGTCTCGCCGATCGACGAGTTCCCGATCGAGAAATGGGACCAGATCATCGCGATCAACCTGTCCTCGGCCTTCCACACCATTCGCGCCGCGCTGCCGAAGATGAAGGCGAAGGGCTGGGGCCGCATCATCAACACGGCCTCGGCGCATGCCTTCGTCGCCTCGCCCTTCAAGTCGGCCTATGTCGCGGCCAAGCACGGCATCGCCGGCCTGACCAAGACGGTGGCGCTCGAAGTCGCGACCCAGGGCATCACCGTCAACGCCATCGCGCCCGGCTATGTCTGGACGCCGCTGGTCGAGAAGCAGATCCCGGACACGATGAAGGCGCGCAACATGACCAAGGAGCAGGTCATGAACGACGTGCTGCTCGCGGCGCAGCCGACCAAGGAATTCGTCACGGTCGAGCAGGTCGCGGCACTCGCGGTGTTCCTGTGCTCGGATTCGGCCAAGTCGATCACCGGAACGACGCTGCCGATGGATGGCGGCTGGACCGCCGCGTGAGCGGGCGCCCCTCCCGCAAGGCCGAACCGGTCAAGGGACTGGTTGGGCCGAAGGCGGAGAAGACGGTCTCGCTGGCGCTGCAGGGCGGAGGCGCGCACGGCGCCTTCACCTGGGGCGTGCTCGACGCCGTGCTCGAAGACGGGCGCCTCGGCATCGAGGCGCTGACCGGCACCAGCGCGGGGGCGATGAACGCCGTCGTGCTGGCCGAGGGCTGGATCGACGGCGGTATCGACGGAGCCCGCGCCAAGCTCCAGGCCTTCTGGCGGGCGATCAGCGTCGACGGGAAATATGGCGGCTCGGAACGCTCGCTGCTCGACACGATGCTGGGCGCCTGGGGCAACAATAACGGCACGCCGCCGGGCATGCTGTTCTTCGAGATGTTCGCGAAGGTCGCGAGCCCCTATGACGTCAATCCGCTGAACATCAATCCGCTGCGTGGCGTGGTTGCCGACCTCATCGATTTCGAGAAGGTCAGGGCCTGCGACGCGGTGAAGCTGTTCATCGCCGCGACCAATGTCCGCACTGGCAAGATCGCGGTGTTCGATGGCAAGGATCTGACCCCCGACCATGTGATGGCCTCGGCCTGCCTGCCGATGGTGTTCCAGGCCGTGGAGATCGATGGCGAAGCCTATTGGGACGGTGGCTACATGGGCAATCCTGCCCTGTTTCCGCTGTTCTACCAGGCGCATTGCGACGACATCCTGCTCGTTCAGATCAACCCGATCCAACGCCGTGAACTGCCCACCAAGGCGCGCGAGATCCAGGACCGGCTGAACGAGATCACCTTCAACGCCTCGCTGCTGCGCGAGCTCAGGGCGATCGATTTCGTCAACCGGCTGGTCGATTCCGGAAAGCTGCCGCGTGAGGAGTACAAGCGCGTGCTGATGCATCGCATCGATGGCGGTCCGCCGCTGGCCGAGCTGACCTCTTCGTCGCGGATGAACGCGGAATGGGCTTTCCTGCTCAAGCTGCGCGACATGGGCCGCATGGCCGGCAAACGCTGGCTCAAGCGCAACTACGAGGCGATCGGCAAGACCGGCACGCTCGACCTTCGGGAAGCGATCGGCTGATCTCTTCCGCGGTCGGTTGAGCTTGCCCTGGACTTCCGCCGTCATCCCGGGCTTGACCCGGGATCCATCGAAGGGCTCCGTGCTCCACGATGGATCCCGGAGCTCCGCTTCGCTGCGTCCGGGATGACCCACGCATTTGTCGCGAAGCTGCATCTCACGATGCCCCGCATCCTTCACGTTCCGGCGTCTCACTTGTTCCGGCAGCGCTCTTGCGCGCGCTGTCGGCACAATGCCATTCAACGGGTCCGAAACGCTTCCAAGAAGACGGGGATTTCATGAGCAAGCTGATCGTCACCGCCGGGCCGTTCAAGTTCGACGCCAAGTTCGAGCTGGAAGCCGCTCCGAAGACCTGCGCCGCCTTCAAGAAGCAGATGCCGTTCATCAGCAAGATGGTGCATGTGCGCTGGAGCGGCGAGGGTGTCTGGATGCCGCTCGGCGATCTCGATTTCGGCGTCGGTTACGAGAACAACACGGCCTATCCGGCGCCGGGCCACATCATCCTGTATCCGGGCGGCGTCAGCGAGACCGAGATCCTGCTCGCCTATGGCGGCGTGCAGTTCGCCAGCAAGGCGGGCGTGCTCTCGGGCAACCACTTCATCACCCTGACCTCGGGGCTGGAGAACCTCTACACGCTCGGCCGCAAGACGCTCTACGAAGGCGTGCAGGATGTCCGCTTCGACCTCGTCGACTGAGCGCGGTCAGCGATTGAACATGGAAAGGGCGGGGCGCATCGCGTCCCGCCCTTTTCTTATGCGGCTGCCGGGGGATCGGCCGGCGGGTCCTCTGTTGGCTTGGCCGCAGGCGGCTTGGGAGCCGGCAATTCGGCTGTCGCCTCGGGCTTTGCCGTGGCGGGAGCAGCGTCCGGCTCGATGGGCGCGGGCTGGGCCGTGTCCTGGAGGTTCTGGCAGAGCGAGAGCATGGCGCGGGCGATCTCGGCTTCGCCCATGATCGTCAGCGTCGCGCCGCATTTGGTGAGATGCGCCACCTCGGCATCGGAATGGGCGCGGGCGACGATCGGCAGGGCCGGATTCTCGGCGCGGGCCTGCTCGCAGACCTGGCCGGCTTCGAAGCTGCCGGGGATGGCGACGAAGAGGCGGACAGCCCGGCCGATGGCGGCAGCGGAGAGCACCTCCGGGTCGGCGGCATTGCCGACCAGAAGCTCGGCACCGTCGCGCTTGGCCGTCTCGACCGCGTCGGGATTGTCCTCGATGACCAGGAGCTTGGCACCCTGCGAGAGCAGGCCGGCACCGAGCAGGCTGCCGACGCGGCCGTAGCCGACGACGACGATGTGGTTGGTCAGGCTGGTCGGAGTGATGTCGCGCTCGGGCGGGGCTTCGGCTTCAGGCTCTGGCGCCGCGGCCTTCTCGGGCTCGCCCGCCTCGGCAGGAGCCGTTGGCTTCGGCTTGGCGGCCGGGGCCTCCGGAGCCAGCCGCTCGGCCAGGGCGAAGACCACGGGATTGAGCAGGATCGAAAGGATCGCGCCGGCGAGGATGAGGTCGCGCCCCTGTGCCGGCAGGATGCCGAGCGCGGTGCCGAGGCCGGCAAGGATGAACGAGAACTCACCGATCTGGGCGAGCGAAGCCGAAATGGTCAGGGCGGCGGTCTGCGAGCGGCCAAAGGCGCGCATGATCAGCCAGGCCGCGGCGGATTTGCCGATCAGGATGATGGCGAGCGTGCCGATCAGCGGCCCCGGTGCCCGCAGGAGGATGCCGGGATCAAAGAGCATGCCGACCGAGACGAAGAACAGCACCGCGAAGGCATCGCGCAGAGGCAGGGTCTCTTCGGCCGCGCGCTGCGAGAGCGGCGATTCCGACAAGATCATGCCGGCGAAGAAGGCGCCGAGCGCGAAGGAGACGCCGAACAGCGTCGCGGCCGCATAAGCAACGCCAAGCGCGACGGCCAGCACCGCCAGCCGGAAGAGCTCGCGCGAGCCGGTATGGGCGACCCAGTGCAGCACCCAGGGGATGACCCGCCGGCCGATCACCAGCATGAAGGCGAGGAAGCCGATCAGCTTGGCGAAGGTCAGGCCGAGCACGCCCCAGACGCCGAGATCGAAGCGGGTCGCGAGCAGGGCGCCGCCGCCGGAGGGCGCGCCGTTGATGATCTCGGCCAGCACCGGCAGCAGCACCAGCGCCAACACCATCGCGATGTCCTCGACGATCAGCCAGCCGACGGCGATGCGGCCGCGCTCGGTCTGGACCAGGCGCCGTTCCTGCAGGGAGCGCAGCAGGACGACTGTCGAGGCGGTGGAGAGCGCTAGGCCGAAGACCGCGCCCGAAAACCAGTTCCAGCCGAGCCAAGTGCCGAGTCCGAGGCCGAGCAGCGTCGCGATGCCGATCTGGACGATGGCGCCAGGCACGGCGATCGCCTTCACCGAGAGCAGGTCCTTCAGGGAGAAATGCAGGCCGACGCCGAACATCAGCAGGATGACGCCGATCTCGGCCAGTTCGTTGGCGAGGTTCTGGTCGCCGACGAAGCCCGGCGTGAACGGGCCGGCGGCGACACCGGCGAGGAGATAGCCGACGAGGGGGGAAATCCGCAGCTTTTGGGCAAGCGCCCCGAAGACGAAGGCAAGGCCAAGGCCCACGACGATGATGGCGATCAGCGGGCCGTGATGCATGGGTCTCCCGAATCCGAAAGGTCAATAAATCAAGATTGTTTGAACTTTCGGAGCATGGGGTTTCGAGGCTGCGATTTCAACCGAAAGGCCTACGACTTTTCAGGCTTTCGCTGCCGAAAATTCCGGCGGCCGGGAATGGCGGGCGATATGGTCACGCCTTCGGCTTCTCCAGCAGGATCTGGCCCTGCTTCTCGACGCCGATCTTGAGCTTCTCGGCGAAGACCGCCAGCATCCAGGGCAGCGTCACCTCGATGCGGACGAGGCTGTCCTCGATATCGACGCGGCCGTGGACGGTGTGGCCGAGCGCTCCGACGCCGAAATGCAGCGCGTCGCCCTCCCAGCGTTCCTCGACGAGCTGCATCCGGACCATGCCGAGCCGGTCGCGGATCTTGTCGACGCCGCCGCGCAGGCGGGCCAGCGCGGCGGCCCGGCCGAGCTCATGCGAGATGGTAATCGAAACCGGCTTGCCCATGTCAGCTCATCGGAAAGGGAGGGAGGCCGGTATATGGCCATGGCGCGGGCGTTTTGCCAGCGCCGCCGGATAATGAGACCTCGTGGGCGATATCTGCTAACCGAAGCGGCACGCGATCGAACCTTTCGGAAAGGCCGCCATCTTGCTGGAGCGAGCGAAGCAATGGGCGCGCGGGCTCAAGCGGGATGTGCTCGCGCTCTGGATCGCGGCCCGCGACAGCCGGACGCCCTGGTATGCAAAGCTCGCGGCGGGCGCAGTCGCGGCCTATGCGCTCAGCCCCATCGACCTCATTCCGGACTTTATCCCGATCCTCGGCTATCTCGACGACCTGATCATCGTGCCGCTCGGCATTCTGCTTGTGGTCAAGCTCATTCCGGAACCGCTGATGGCAGAATACCGGGAAATGGCGGCGGGCTGGGCCAAGCAGAGGAGTTATGGCGGCATGGCCGCGGTCCTGGCGATCTGGATCGGGGCGGGGGCTGCGTTGCTGTACTGGTTGTGGCCCGGCAGCTCATTCTGAGCAGCCTAAACCGCGCATGGAAAAGCCCGCCAACCGGGCGGGCCTGATGTTCCATCGCTTTGGCCGGAACACCCGGCTTTCGTCCGCCTCAGTCGCGGTCGTTCAGGCGCTTCTGGCCGGTCTGGGTGACCCGCCAGATGGTGCCGTCCGACTCGACGAGGCCGCGATCCTGCAGGGAATGCAACATCGTCTCGTCGAAGATGAAGTGACGGGTCTCCTCCTCGATGCTCTCCAGTGCGATCCATTCGGGATCGGAGAGAACGTACGGGTGAGCGATCTGGAGGTGCTGAACATGCATGCGCGTCTCCTTCTCGTTGATTGCCCCTGTTCCACAGTGCTTCGCATCCAATCATGACGTGGTCATGGCCGAACAGGTGAAGAATCGTGACCCAGTTGTTTTGACGCGGGCGGGAACCCGGCCGCGCCGGCTTCGTTCTCTGGCCATGTCCCCTTTCAGAAATGGAGAGACCGCCATGGCGATCAGCAGCAACAGCTTCCCGCCCGACGTTCCGAGGGCCGCCGACGAGGCTGGCGAGGCCATGGGCGCCAGCGTGAGCAGCCTGCGTGGCAAGGCGGCGGAATTCGCCGGCAAGGCCAGCGAGGCCGTCAAGGACCACTATGAGCGGGCCAAGGACGCCTGGGACGAGGCCGAGCCCCTTGAGGCCGTCCGTGGCGGTGGGCAAGCGGTCGTGCAGAGCGTGGAGCGCCATCCGCTTGCTGCGCTTGGTTTAGGGGTGGCCGGCATTGGACTGGTCGCCTGGGCGATGCTGCGCAGTCAGCCTTCGTCTGGCTGGGAGCGCTATCAGCCCGATTACGGGCGTTGGCGTGGCTGGCTTCAGGATTATGGCTCCGAGGCGGCCGATGCTGGTAACCGGGCCCTGAAGTCGGGAAGCGGTTGGCTGCGCTCACATCGCAATGTCGCGGATGACTATGCCGATCGCGCCGGCGACTACGCGGCGATGGCCCGCGGCTATGCCGACAGGGGCGGGCGCATGCTGGCCAAGCGCGCCGAGCGCGAGCCGATGGCGGTTGTCGTCGGGCTTGGGCTCGCGGCTTATGTGATCGGGTCGCTGTTGAGCTCGGCTTCGGCCAGAGAGCCTGCCGCCGCGCCGGCGCGCAAGCGCGCAGCCCGGCGCTGACGCCCTCGGCCGAACAGGCTTTCGACAAATGAAAAAGCCCTGCGGCGCAGAGCGCCGCAGGGCTTCGATATTTCAAAAGGGGTACCTTCCGAGGAAGGTGCCCCGTTATCTCACCACCAGTAGCCGCGGCGGCCGTAGTAACCACGGCCGTAATAGGCGCGGTTGTCAGCGGCGATGAGTGCACCACCGACGACGCCGGCGGCGACGCCAGCGGCGACGGCCGAGCCGGCCTCGTTCGAGGCGCGGCGGTTCTCGACATAGTTGGCCGAACGGCACTGCTGATAGGCGCGGGTGCCGGGGCGGAAGCCCTGGGCCTCGCAAGTCACTTCGGCGTCGGCCATCGACTCCTGCGCGGTCTGGCAACCGGCGAGGAGCGCAGCCATCGCGCCAACAATCAGAATGCTACGCATATTTTGTCCCTTTTCAGCCTCCCATTGGCCTGAAGGGACTTAAGAGCAGCCGCGCCGGCAGGTCAAGAATGACGCAGGGTTTGCGTTAAAGTTCGCAACGTCAAATCGCGACAATTCCGCTGCATTTGTGACGTTTCCGCCGAATAGCCGGCGGCGAGCCGGGCGGTGTGACGGTTTCGCGCTGGCACGGGCTTGCATTTGGAGCGAAGCGGCGGAACATGCGCGCAGACCCGATCAGCCCAGCCCGGACGCGACGATGCCCCGCTTTTTCTTCCTCATGCCGGTCCTGCTGCTCGGGGCCTGCACCTATCACACGTCGCGCAGCAGCGTCGTCGTCGTGACCGACGCGAAGAGCGTTGTGGAGAATTGCACGAAGCTGAGCGAGATCGACGGGCAGGACACCTCCCATGCGATCATGCCGCTCGACAAGACGCGCGATTCGGTGGTGGCGCGCCTGAAGATCGCCGGGGCGGAGAAGGGCGGGACCCATGTCTTCGCCACGGCGGCCGACATCAAGTGGAAGGGGCCGGATACCAAGGGCACCGTCTACAAGTGCACGCCCTGAGGCGCAGCCTCACCGCGCCTCGGCCTGCTTTCCGGGGAGGGTTCAGCCCTTCAACAGCCACTCATGTTCGGCGGCGTTGTGGAATTTCCAGGTCCGCTTCGGGCCGGCCATGACGTTGAGGTAATAGAGGTCGTAACCGTGACAGGTGGCGCAGGGGTGATAGCCCTTGGGCACCAGCACGACATCGCCGTCCTCGATCGCCATGGCTTCGTCCAGGCTGCGGTCGTCGGTATAGACGCGCTGGAAGCCGAAGCCCTGCGGCGGGTTGAGACGGTGATAATAGGTCTCTTCCAGATGGGATTCGCGCGGCAGGTCGTCCCGGTCGTGCTTGTGCGGCGGGTAGCTCGAGGTATTGCCCGCCGGCGTGATGACTTCGACCACGAGCAATGAATCCGCCGGCTCGTTCTCGGGCAGGATGTTGGTGACGTGGCGGGTGTTCGAGCCCTTGCCGCGGATCTCCTGGCCGAGATCGTCCGGGCTGATGACGCGGATGGGCAGGCCGCCCTTGAGGCCAGGGGCTGTGCAGACCGCGAGTTCGAGATCGGTCGTCGCGGTGACCGACCAGTCGGAACCCTCCGGCAGATAAACCGACCAGGGCTTGCCCTCGAAGGGGCTCATCCGCTGGCCGAGCTCTCCCAAAGCGTCGCCGCCGGCCGTGACCTTGCCCTTGCCGGTGACGAAAACGAGGCAGGTCTCGCGGGTGCCGGTCTTGGCCGCGACGGTTTCGCCCGGCTTCAGGCGATGCATATCGAAGCCGACATAGGTCCAGCCGGCGCTTTCCGGCGTGACATGGGTGACGCGGCCGCTCTTGCCCTGCGGTTTGACCTTGAGATGGGACATCGGCTGTTTCCTATCCGTTGGGCAATCAAGCCAGTCCGGCTTCCTTGATGAAGCGGCTGAGATTGGCGTGGCCGAGCTTCGCATAGGTCGCGGGCTCCGCCTTCTTCGGATCCTGCTCGGCCTCGACCACGATCCAGCCGGAATAGCCCTGCAATTCCTTGAGCACGCGGACATAGTCGATCAGGCCGTCGCCCGGCACGGTGTAGACGCCGGCAAGCACGGATTCGAGGAAGGACCAGTCCTCGCGGTTGGAGCGCCACATCACGGCTTCGCGGATGTCCTTGCAATGGACATGGTGGATGCGCGCCTTCCAGTGGCGGGCGATCCGGGCGGGATCGCCGCCGCCCCAGGTGGCGTGGCCGGTATCGAGCAAGAGGCCCACGACCGGGCTGGTGACGCCCATGAACCGGTCGATCTCGGCTTCGGTCTGCACGACCGTACCCATGTGATGGTGATAGACGAGCTGGAGGCCGTATTCGGCCTTCACGGCTTCCGCGAAACTGGTGTAACGCGCGCCGAAATCGTCCCAGCGGTTCTTCGGCAGGACCGGGCGGGCCGAGAGCGGCTTGGCGATGTCGGAATGGATCGCGTTCGAGGTCTCGGCCGCGATCAGGACCGAGCAGCCCATGTCGCGCAGCAGCGTCGCATGGGCCTTCACGGCGAGCATCTCGGCCGCGACGTCGCGGACGAGCAATTCGGTCGAGTACCAGCCGGACACCAGGGCATGGCCGTGGGCGTCGAGGATCGGCTTCAGCTTGCCGGCTTCGCGCGGAAACTTGTTGCCGAGCTCCATGCCGGTGAAGCCGGCCTCACGGGCCTCCTTCAGGCAGGTTTCGAGCGGGATGTCGCCGCCGATCTCCAGCATGTCGTCATTCGACCAGCCGATGGGGTTCGCGCCGATGCGGATCATGTGTCGGGTCTTTCTTGCCTATGGGAACGGCTTCAGTTGCCGATGGTCTGACGCTTGCGTCGTTCGTCGTAATTCGCCCGCGCCGTGCGGACCTGCTCGCGCTGGCTCACCTCGGGCACCGCGACATCCCACCAGGCACCGCCAGCTCCTGTCGAGATCAGCGGGTCGGTGTCGATGACGACGACGGTGGTGCGGGTGTTAGCCTTAGCCTCAGCCAGCGCGGTTTCGAGCTCGGCGACCGAGGCCGCCTTTACCGCGATCGCGCCCATGCTGGCGGCGTGCTGGACGAAGTCGATCTCGGGCAGGGTCTCGTGCCTGCTGTCCTTGAGCAGGTTGTTGAAGCTCTGGCTGCCGGTGGCCATCTGCAGGCGGTTGATGCAGCCGAAGCCGCGATTGTCGAGCAGGACGATGGTGAGCTTCAGGCCGAGCATCACCGAGGTCGCGATCTCGGAATTGAGCATCAGGTAGGAGCCGTCGCCGACCATGACGACGACCTCCTTGTCGGGCCGGGCCATCTTGGCGCCGAGGCCGCCGGCGATCTCGTAGCCCATGCAGGAGAAACCGTATTCGGCATGGTAGGAGCCGGGCGCGCCCGCCTGCCAGAGCTTGTGCAATTCGCCGGGCAGGCCGCCCGCCGCATGGAGCAGGATGACGTCGGAACCCAGCGTGCGCTGGACCGCGCCGATGACCTGCGCATCCGAGGGCAGAGCGGCATTGCTGGCGGCGGTCGCCTTGCCGGCTTCCTTCAGCCATTCGGCCTTGCTGGCCTTGGCATTGGTGGTCCAGCTCTCCGGCGCCTTCCAGTCGCCGATGGCCTGCGCCAGTTCCGCAAGACCTTCGCGGGCATCGGCTACGACAGGCAGCGCGCGGTGCTTCCCGGCGTCGAAGGACTGGACGTTGAGGCCGATGATCGTCTTCTTCGAGGCGCCGAACAGCGCCCAGGAGCCGGTGGTGAAATCCTGCAGGCGCGTGCCGACGGCGAGAACGAGGTCGGCCTCGGCGGCGAGGCGGTTAGCAGCCTCCGTGCCGGTGACACCCACGGCGGCCATGTTGAGCGCGTTGTCGTCGGGCAGGGCGGACTTGCCACCTTGGGTCTCGCAGACGGGAATGCCGGTTTCCGCCGAGAAGCGGGCGAGCTCGTCGCTGGCACCGGAATAGAGCACGCCGCCACCGGCAACGATCAGCGGCTTCTTCGCGGCCTTCAACGCCTCGGCCGCGGCCTTCAGCTCACCGCGGTCTGCTCGGGGGCGGCGCGGCGTCCAGAGGCGCTCGGTGAAGAAGCTCTCGGGATAGTCATAGGCCTCGGCCTGCACGTCCTGGCAGAGCGCGAGCGTGACCGGGCCGCATTCGGCAGGGTCGGTCAGCACCTGCATGGCGCGGGTCAGCGCCGGGATGATCTGCTCGGGCCGGGTGATGCGGTCGAAATAGCGTGAGACGGGCTTGAAGCAGTCATTGGCCGAGACCGTGCCGTCGCCGAAAGCCTCGACCTGCTGGAGGACCGGGTCCGGGATGCGGTTGGCGAAGACATCGCCCGGCAGCAGCAGCACCGGCAGACGGTTGACATGGGCGAGCGCCGCGGCGGTGACAAGGTTGGTCGCGCCGGGGCCGATCGAGGTCGTCGCGGCCATGAAGCGGCGGCGCATGCTCGCCTTGGCATAGGCGATTGCCGCATGGGCCATGGCCTGCTCGTTATGAGCGCGGAAGGTCGGCAGGCGCTCGCGCTCGTGCCAGAGCGCCTCGCCGAGGCCGGCGACATTGCCATGGCCGAAGATCGCCCAGACGCCGCCGAAGATCGGCAGGCGCTGCCCGTCGATCTCGGTCATCTGCGCGGCGAGATAGCGCGTCAGCGCCTGCGCCATGGTGAGGCGGACGGTGCTCATGATCTGTCTCCGAGACGGAAGCTATGCTGCCTTCCGGCCGCGCGTGGCAAGCCAGAGGCCGGTCAGCGCTTCGAAGCGCTTGGCCATGTCGGCGATCGCTGCCTCGTCGTCTAGCTTGCCGGAAAGCCAGCCTTCGGCCGCGTTCATGAAGATGGTGCGGCCGACGGCGAAGCCCTTGACGATGGGGGCCGAGGCCGTGGCGGCGAAGCCGGCCTCCAGCTCCTCGGCCGGCGCATCGAGGCCGAGCAGCAGCACGCCGCGGCACCAGGGGTCGTGCTTCGCGATGGTCTTCTCGATCGCAGCCCAGGCGGCGGGGGAGGATTGCGGCTCCAGCTTCCACCAGTCGGGCTTGATGCCGAGCGCGTAGATCTCTTCGAGCGCGCGGGAGATCGTATCGGGGCCGAGCGTGCCGTTCTTGCTGGCGATGATCTCGATCAGCAATTCGCGGCCGACCTTGCGCGCGGCCTCGAACAGGCCGCGCAGCTTCTCCTGCTGCTCGCGCTTCAGCTCCTCGGGATCGTCGGGGTGATAGAAGCAGAGCGCCTTGATGCAGTGATCGACCGGCCATTCCGGCAGGAGGGAGCCGATATCCTGGCTCGTCTCGAAGCGCAGCGGGCGCGAGCCCGGCAGTTCGACCGGGCGGCCGAGCCAGGCGAAGGGATGGCGGGCGAACTCGAACATCGCCTCGCGGCCATGCTTCTCGTCGAGCAGCATGCCGTAGCCGGGGCGGCCATCGGCGACGCGGGCGGCGGCCTTGACCGCGAGCACCTTGAAGTCGCGGATGCGGGCGGGCTCGGCGCCGAGCTTCGCGGCGAGGTCTTCCAGCTGCGAGCGATGATCGCAGGCGAGCGCCATCAGCGAAGGGATGTCGCGGCGGCGCGTCGTCGCCCAATGGACGTGGTTGATGTCTGCGTCCTTGCGGAGCGCACGATGAGGGCTGCCGTTCCTGAGGAAATATTGCAGCTCCTCGAAGGTCGGGCTTTCCGGCGAGCAGAGCAGGCGCGAGACGGCGAAGGCGCCGCAGGCATTGGCCCAGGTCGCGGCGGTCGCGAGGCTTTCGCCGCCGAGCCAGCCACGCAGGAAGCCGGACATGAAGGCGTCGCCGGCGCCAAGCACATTGTAGACCTCGATCGGGAAGCCCTTGCCGACGATGCCGTCCTCGAGGTCGTCGGGGATCGCGCCCTCATAGACGATGCAGCCCATCGGGCCGCGCTTGAGCACGATGGTCGCCGGGGTCAGCGAGCGGATCGTCTTCAGCGCCGGCAGCAATTCGCTCTCGCCGGAGGCGATCAGCACTTCTTCTTCCGTGCCGATGACGAGGTCGCAGCCGGGCAGGACGGTCTTCATCCGCTCGGAGACGGCCTGCGAGGCGATGTAGCGGTTGTCACCGGCATCGTGACCGGCAAGGCCCCAGAGGTTCGGGCGGTAGTCGATGTCGAGCACGACCCTGCCGCCGTTCTCGCGCATCAGCTTCATCGCCTTGCGCTGGGCGGCCTCGGGGCCGGGCCGGGCGAAATGTGTGCCGGTGACGACGACGGCGCGGGCCTTGGCGATGAAGGCGGGGTCGATATCGCCTTCTTCAAGCGCCATGTCGGCGCAGTTCTCGCGGTAGAACAGCAGCGGGAAGGACTTGTCGCTCTCGACCGAGAGGATGGCGAGCGCGGTCAGGCGCTCGGGATCGGTCTTGAGGCCGTCGAGATTGACGCCTTCGCGGGCGAGCTGTTCGCGCAGGAAGCGGCCGAACTGCTCGTTGCCGACGCGGGTGAGCAGGGCCGAGCGCAGGCCGAGCCGGGCGGTGCCGATCGCGATATTGGCCGGGCATCCGCCGACCGATTTGGCGAAGGAGGTGACATCCTCCAGCCGCGAGCCGATCTGCTGGCCGTAGAGATCGACCGAGGCGCGGCCGATGGTGATGACGTCGAGCGCCTGCGTCGATCCGCCGAGCGGTCCCGCCATGTCTTCCTCCCGGCAGCGATGGTCATCGAAGCCGAGCGGCTCCGGTGGCGGGAATGAAATAATAATTCCAGTATTTCGTCAATGCGGAATGTCTGTTCCTAAAGTTTTAGATGGCTCCGCCACGCCTGCTTTTGCCGCGCCCGCCCCGGCGTGCCTCGCCGACGCCGACGGCGAGCGCCATCGACAGGGCCATGGTCGAGGCCAGCGTACGGAAGCCGCCGAAATCCGCCTCGGCGACCTCGAACCAGAGTTTCGCAAAGCTAGCCAGCGGCGAAAAGGCGCTGTCGGTGATGGCAACCAGCGGCACGCCGCGTTCGGCGAGGCCGCGCGCGTCTTCGATGGTGGCAGGCGCATAGGGCGAAAAGCTGATGATGATCGCGGCGTCCCTCGGGGTAGCGAAGGAGATCATCTCGGGATCGAGCCCGGCGGCGGATTCGATCATCTGGTTGCGGACCTCGAGCTTGCCGAGCGCATAGGCGAGATAGCTCGCCACGGGATAGGAGCGGCGCCGGGCGAGGATATAGATCGTCTCGGCGCGGGTGAGCACATCGATCGCGCGGTCGAGCGTCGCCTCGTCGAGGGTGCGGCTCATCACATCCAGCGACTTGCGCGAGGCGGTCAGGAAGCCGTCGAGGATGTGGTGGTTGCCAGCCGCGGTGCCGTCACCGACGCGCAGCGTGTTGAGGCGTTCCTCATAGCTGGAATTGCGCTCGCGCAGGCGTTCACGGAAGACGCCCTGCAGGCTGGTGAAGCCGTCGAAGCCGAGATGCTGGGCGAAGCGGATCAGCGTGGAGGGCTGGACGCCGGCCGAGACCGCGATGCTGGCCGCGGTGCCGAAAGCGATCTCGTCGGGGTTGTCGAGAGCATAGGCCGCGATCTGGGCGATACGCTTGGGCAGGCTCTCGCGCTGGGCGAGGATCGATGCGCGCAACTCGTCGAAATCGCGCGGCAGCTCCGCAACGGCGGTTTCGCTCATTCAAGGATTCCCGTTGCCGTCCCTCTTGCGTACAGTTCTGGCAGCGAAGCGGAAATGGAGCAAGCGTTCCATGGAAGGAATGAACGCTCGATGCTGGGCTAGCCCAGTGGCGCGGCCGAGCAGCTCTGGCCGCCATCGACCGGCAGGCAGACGCCTGTGATGAACTTCGCCTCGTCGGAGGCGAGGAAAACGGCCGCGTTGGCGATGTCCCAGGCGGTGCCCATCTTGCCCATCGGCACCTGTGCGTCGCGGGCGGCGACCATCTCTTCCACCGAGGCGTATTGCGAGGAGATCTGCCGATAGATCAACGGCGTGTCGATCAGGCCGGGCATGATGCAGTTCGCGCGGATACCCTGCCTCGCATACTGCATCGCGAGCGCGACCGTCGCCTGGTTCACCGCTGCCTTGGTGGCGTAGTAGGCGAAGTAGGGATAGCCGGTCCAGCGGATGGCGGCGAGCGAGGAAATGTTGACGATGGCGCCGCCGCCGCCTTTCAGCATCTCCGGGATGACCGCCTTGGCGCAGCGATAGACCGAGCCGAGATTGAGCTGGAGCGAGGCATTGAACTGCTCCTCGGAAAGCTCGACCGGGCCGCCCATATGGGTGACGCCGACATTGTTGTGGAGGATGTCGATGCGACCAAAATGCCGGGCGGCTTCCGCGACGCAAGCCTCGACCGAGGCGAGGTCCGTGACATTAGCGGGGAGTGCCAGCGCGTTCCCGCCTTCACCCGCAATGATTGCGGCAGTCTCTTCGGCAGCATCGCGGTTGAGGTCGATGCAGGCGACGCCGGCACCCTCGCGGGCATAGGCGACGGCCGCGGCCTTGCCGTTGCCCCAGCCGGGACCGGAGGAGCCGGCGCCGAAGACGATGGCGATCTTGCCCTTCAGCCGGTCGGCCATGGTGATCGGTCTCTCGATGTCAGAAATATCCGCGAGTCATCCCGGACAAGCGGCGAAGCCGCGCCGATCCGGGATCCATGCCTGAACTGTTCCGGTATGGATCCCGGGTCTGCGCTTCGCTGCGCCCGGGATGACCCGCGCGTAGGTTGGCGAGGATCAGCTAAGCGAGCTGCCGACGGCCTTCTCCAGGATCGCCCAGGCCTCGTCGCCGTACTTCTTCTTCCACTCGGCGTAGAAGCCGGCCTTGCGCAGCGCGTCGCGAAAGGCGTCGGCCTTGGTCTCGTTGATGATCATGCCCTTCGAGACGAGCTCGCCCTGCAGGCCGGCATTGAGCTTGGCGACATCCGCGCGCTCCAACAGGGCTGCGGCGTTGATGTTCTTGGCGACGATGGCGCGTAGGTCTTCCGGCAGACGCTCCCAGGCGCGGCGGTTGGCCAGGAACCAGAAGCCGTCCCACATATGGTTGGTCAGAGAGGTACTTCTGCACCTCGAAGAGCTTGGCGGTCGCGATGATCGCGAGCGGGTTCTCCTGGCCGTCGACGACCTTGGTCTGCAGCGCGGTATAGACCTCGGCGAAGTTGATCGAGGCCGGGGCCGACTGGAAGGCGGTGAACATCGAGGTCCAGAGCGGCGAGACCGGGACGCGGATCTTGAAGCCCTTGAGGTCATCCGGCGAGTTGACCGGGCCCTTGGACGAGGTGATCTGGCGGAAGCCGTTGTCCCAGATCTTGTCCATGACGACGAGATTGGCCTTGTTGATCTGGCCGCGGACATAGGCGCCGAGCTCGCCGTCCATCGCCTTCCAGACGGCGTCGTAGTTCGGGAAGGCGAAGCCGATGCCGGAGAGCGAGGCGTTGGCGACGAGCGTCGACAGGATCAGCGGCGAGAGCGTGAAGAACTCGACGCCGCCGGAGCGGACCTGGCTCAGCATGTCGGTGTCGGAGCCGAGCTGGTTGTTCGGGAAGATCTGGATGTCGACCCGGCCCTTGGTCTCTTCCTTGATCTTGGCCACCGCCTCGTTGGCGCGGGCGTTCATCGGGTGCGCGACGGGCAGGTTGTTGGCGTATTTATAGGTGAACTCGGCGGCCTGGGCATTGGCGCGGCCGATATGGAAGGTGCCGATGGCGGAGGCGGCGGCCGAGGCCTGGAGCAGTGTGCGGCGCGAAATGGTCATGAGCGTTTCTCCTCGGGGATTGTCTGGTTTTTTCTTGTTGTGAGCTTCACAGCACCCAGGTCGAGAGCCCGGGCACGAGGGCGATGACGATGAGGCCGACGATCAGGGCGATCAGATAGGGCCAGATGGCGCCCATCGCCTCGTCCGGCGAGACGTTGCCGATCTTGCAGGCGATGTAGAAGCCGATGCCGATCGGCGGCGCCATCAGGCCGATATTCATCGCGGTGACCACGACCATCGAATAATGCACGTCGTTGATGCCGAGATTCTTGGCGATCGGGAACATCAGCGGTGCCATCAGCACGATCGCCGGCAGGCCTTCCAGCACGCAGCCCAGGATCATGAAGACGACGATGGTGACCGCCATGAAGGTGAGCCAGCCGCCGGGCAGGTTCGCCATGAAGACGGCGAGATCGCGGGCGAAGCCGGTCTGGGTCAGCGCCCAGGCCATGGCGAGCGCCGTGCCGAGAATGACCAGGATCGCGCCGGAGAGCGCCGCCGTCTCGACCAGCATCTGGTAGAACTTGCGCAGGCTGATGCCGCCATAGAGCACGATGCCGATGACGAGCGCGTAGAGCACCGCGATGGTCGAGACCTCCGTCGCGGTCGCGACGCCGCCGCCGACGGCGGCACGGATGATAAAGGGCAGGACCAGCGCCGGCGCCGCGACGAGCGCCACCTTGCCGATCACCGCAAGCGGGGCGCGGCGCACGCCCTTCATGTCCTCCGCCGCCGCCTTCCAGCGGGCGAGGCCCGCGAGCGCGACGAGCAGCACGCCAGCGATGACGAAGCCCGCGTTGAACAGGCCCGCGATCGAGACGCCGGCGACGGAGCCCAGCACGATCAGGACGATCGAGGGCGGCACCGTGTCCGCCATCGCCGCGCCGGTGGAGAGCAGTGCGATCAGGTCCTTGGGCTTGTAGCCGCGGCGCTTCATCTCCGGGAACAGGGCGGGGGCGACGGTCGCCATGTCCGAGACCTTGGAGCCCGAAATGCCTGAGACCAGATAGAGCGAGCCGAGCAGGACATAGGACATGCCGGCGCGGACATGGCCGAGCAGGGACGCCAGGAAATCGACGATCGCCTTGCCCATGCCGGTGGCGTCGAGGATGCAGCCAAGGAGCACGAAGATCGGCACGGAGAGCAGGATGAGGCTCGACATGCCCTCGTCCATGCGCCCGATCATCACGATCATCGGGACATTGGTCGAGAAGGCGAGGAAGGCGAGCGTGCCCAGCCCGAAGCAGAAGGCGATCGGAACGCCCGCGACGAGGCAGGCGGCGACGACGCAGACCAGGAAGATCAGGATGTTGTAGTAGCCGAGGGTCTTGAGCGTCGGCCCCAGCAGCCAGAAGGCGAGGCCGAGCCCGCCGATGATCAGCACCGATGCGGCGATGTCCGCCAGGCGTCCCGTCTTGAAGGCATAGCGGATCGTCAAAAGCAGCATCAGCACGATGCCGACGGCGATGGCCGAGACCCGCCAGCTGACGGGAATGTTGAGCGCTGCCGAGGTGACGTAGCTTTCTTCCACAGCGTAATCGATGGCCGGGTAGACCATCGCCGCCAGGAAGGCGGCAACCGCCAGCAATGCCAGCGTCTCGACGAATTCGCGCAGGCGCGGCGGCATCATGCCGACGAAGAGCGTCAACCGCAGATGCTCGTTGCGATCGACGGCGATGGCGGCGCCGAGCATGGCGAGCCAGATGAAGCAAATCGAGGCGACCTCGTCGACCCAGACGAAGGGCAGCGAGAAGACATAGCGCGAGACCACGCCGAGCAGCAGCACGCCGATGATGAGGGCGACCAGGGCCGCAGCGACGATCTCGACCGGGCGCATGATCGCGGAGCCGGGGCGCGCGCCCTCGTTCTCGCTCAGGTTCTCGGGGATATGCAGCGTATCGACGACATCGACCATGCGGCGGCCTCAGATGCCGGTCGCCGGGCGCAGCACGCCCGTCATGAGGGATGCGTCGAAGGCCATCGTTCCGTTCCTCCCTTCGCGCCGATCTTGTGATGTCGTCGGCGTCGATTGCGGTCCACACTGTGAATAGCCGGGCAGCGGGACAGGCCGCAGATTACACGAGGGAGACGGCATTGCAATCCGCAAAGCGCCCATCTACGGTTGGGAGATAAGAATAAGGTCCATATTATGGACCATCTGGAGGCGCGCTTGCCGCAGAATTCCATGGCCGAGGCCGGGTTGTCCGGCTCGCAGAGCGTCGACCGCGCTCTGGGGCTGCTCTCGCTGATCGGGCGTGAGCCGGCCGAAGGCATGCCGCTTGGCGAGATCGTCTCCGGCAGCGGCCTCAACAAGCCGACGACGCGGCGCCTGCTCATGGCATTGATGCGGGCCGGGCTCGTCGAGCAGGAGCCGCTGACGCGACGCTATTGCCTCGGTGAAGAGGCCTTCGTGCTCGGCGTGCTGGCGGCGCGTCGCCACGGCCTGCTCGAGATCGCGATGGACGGCCTGCGACGGCTCTCGGCGGAGACGCAGGACACGAGCTTCCTGACCGTTCGGCGCGAGAACTATGCGATCTGCCTGCATCGGGAGGAGGGAACCTATCCGGTGCGCACCCATGCACTTCAAGCTGGCGACCAGCATCCGCTCGGCGTCGGCGCCGGCTCGCTGGCGATGCTTGCGGCCCTTCCCGACGACGATGTGGACCGGGTGATCGCAGCCAACGAGGCTGCATTGCTGGCGCGCTATCCGGGTTTCGCGCCGGAGGCTTTGCGGGCCGATATCGCAGCGACGCGCGAGCGGGGCTTTTCGCTCAATCCCGGCCGGCTCGTGGCCAGCTCATGGGGCATCGGCCGCGCCTTCCGCTATCCGGACGGGCGGGTGGCGGGTGCCCTGTCGATCGCCGCGATCGACAGCCGGATGACGGCCGCCCGGCAGGCGGAGGTTGCGGTGCCATTGGCTCGCGAGGCCAAGCGGTTGGAAGCGCTGCTCAAGCAGATGTTCGTATCAAAAGGGGCTGCGCGGCCGACCGTGCCTGCCGCCCCGCGACCTATCGAGACAGGGAGAGCCGCAAAATGAGCTCTGCAACCACAACCCCGGCCGGGGGCGTCGTGCCGATGACCCGGCGCGTGATGAACCTCGCCCATATCGCGACGCAGAACGCGCGGCGCTTGGCCCGGCATCCCGCCTTCATCTGGGGCGAGAAGACGCTCGACTGGGCCGAGATCGACGCACAGGTCTCGGCGCTGGCGGCGGGGTTGCGGGCGCGCGGCATCGGCAAGGGCGACCGCCTGCTCGTGCATTCCAAGAATTGCGACGCGATGTTCGTCTCGATGTTCGCGACCTTCCGGCTTGGTGCCGTCTGGGTGCCCACCAATTTCCGCCTGCTGCCGGACGAGGTCGCCTATCTCGCCACGGCCTCCGGCGCGAAGGGCTTCCTCTGCCATGGCGATTTCCCGGAGCATGCGGCCGCCGTTGCGGCTGCGAGCCCGGCGCCGGAGTTCATCTGGCGGATCGGCGAGGGCGCCTTCGGCGAGGACGAAGTCGGCGCGGTGATCGCGCGCCATCGCGGCGAAAAGGTCGAGAACGCGGCAGTCGAGCATGACGATCCCTGCTGGTTCTTCTTCACCTCCGGCACGACTGGGCGCTCCAAGGCCGCGGTGCTGACCCACGGCCAGATGGGCTTCGTCATCACCAACCATCTCTGCGATCTCGTGCCGGGCTCGACCGAGAAGGACGCCTCGCTGGTGGTGGCGCCGCTCTCGCATGGCGCGGGCGTGCACCAGCTCATGATCTCGGCGCGCGGGGCGACCTCGATCCTGCTGCCGACCGAGCGCTTCGATATCGATGAGGCCTACCGGCTGATCGCGAAGCATCGGGTCAGCAACATCTTCACCGTGCCGACGATCCTGAAAATGCTGGTCGAGCATCCGGCCGCCGATAGCCACGATCATTCGAGCCTGCGCTACATCATCTATGCGGGCGCGCCGATGTATCGCGAGGACCAGAAGGCGGCGCTGAAAAAGCTCGGCAAGGTGATCGTGCAGTATTTCGGGCTGGGTGAGGTCACCGGCAACATCACCGTGCTGCCGCCGGCCTTGCACGAGGCCGAGGACGGCCCCAATGCCCGCATCGGCACCTGCGGCTTCGAGCGCACGGGCATGCAGGTGCAGATCCAGGACGAGGACGGGAAAGAGGTCGAGCCGGGCGTTCAGGGCGAGATCTGCGTGATCGGGCCGGCCGTCTTCGCCGGCTATTACGACAACCCCGAAGCCAATGCGAAATCCTTCCGCAACGGCTGGTTCCGCACCGGCGATCTCGGCCATATGGACGAACAGGGCTTCGTCTACATCACCGGCCGGGCCTCGGACATGTATATCTCCGGCGGCTCGAATATCTATCCGCGTGAGATCGAGGAGAAGATCCTGACCCATCCCGCGATCGCGGAGGTGGCCGTGCTCGGCGTGCCCGATCCGGTCTGGGGCGAGATCGGCATCGCGGTCTGCGTCAACCGGCCGGGCCAGAACGCGACGGAAGCCGAGATCGCCGATTTCCTCGGGCCGAAGATCGCCCGCTACAAGATGCCGAAGCGCTTCCTGTTCTGGGATGCCCTGCCGAAATCCGGCTATGGCAAGGTGCCGAAGCGCCTCGTCAAGGACGAGCTGGAGAAGCGCGGTGAGCTCGATTTCCTGAAGGGGAAGGCGTCGTGAGGCGCATCCAGCAGCCCGGCACCGGCACGCCCGAGCGCATCCAGTGGGTGGAGTGCGGCGGGCGCGCGTTTTCGCTGACGCTGCCGGCCGGTGTGCCACTGCTGGAGGCGGTGAGGAGCGGTTTTGCGGCCGAGGGTTTCGTCTCCGGCGTGGTGAAGCTCGACGGGCTCAGGCTCGCGCCCTTCGCCTATGTGATGCCGGCGCTGTCGAAGACGCCCGAGCATGCCGCCTTCTACAGCGAGACCTTCCGGCCCGAGGGCGGAGCGCGGATCGAAGTCGGCGCGCTGACCTTCGGCCAGCGCGATGGGGCGCCGTTTTTCCATGCCCATGCGCTGTGGGTGGAGGGTGATGGCAAGCGCAGCGGCGGCCATATCCTACCCGACGAGACGACCGTGGCCGAGACGATCACGGTGCAAGCGGTCGGGCTCGACGGTGCGGCTTTCACGGCCGAGCCGGATAGCGAAACGCATTTCAAGCTGTTCGGGCCGGTGACGGCGGCAGCTGGCGGTGCCGGAGCAGGGCGGTTCTTCGCGCTTCGCGTGAAGCCTAATGTCGATTTCTGCGGGGCGCTGGAAGCGTTCTGCGCCGAGCGTGGCATCCGCGAGGCGGTGATCCATGGCGGCGTCGGCTCGACCATCGGGGCGCGGTTCGTCGATGGCGGCGTGGTCGAGAATTTCGCGACGGAGGTCGCGATCACGCAGGGGCGGGTCGAGGCCGGTGCCGGCGGATTCGAGGCGGCAATCGATGTCGCGCTGGTCGACTATAGTGGCGCGCTGGCGAGCGGGCGGTTGAAGCGCGGCGACAACCCAGTGCTGATGACCTTCGAACTGGTGCTGGAGGCGCGCTGACGCGGCGCCGCATTAAACCAAAAGGGCGCAGTCATCCCGGACAAGCGGCTTCAGCCGCGCAGATCCGGGATCCATGCCGGAGCCCATCCGGAATAGGTTCAGGCATGGATCCCAGGTCTACGCTTCGTTCCGCCCGGGATGACCGGGAGGTTGAATTCAGTTTCCCTTCTGCCTCGCGATCTCCCGGTTGCGCAGATCCTTGCGCATGATCTTGCCGGTCGCGGTCAGCGGCAGCTCCGTCACGAACTCGACCTCGCGCGGGTACTGGTAGGCCGCCAGACGGTCGCGCACGAAGGCCTGGATTTCGATAGCAAGCTCTGCCGTCGGCGTGACATCCGGCTTCGGCAGCACGAAGGCCTTGACGATCTCGGTGCGGACGGGATCGGGCACGCCGACGACCGCGACCATCAGCACGGCCGGATGGCGGATGATGCAGTCCTCGATATCCCCCGGCCCGATGCGATAAGAGCCCGAGGAGATGATGTCGTCGTCGCGGCCCTGGAACCAGAAATAGCCGTCATCGTCGCGTGCGCCGCTATCGCCGGTGACGAGCCAGTCGCCGATGAATTTCGCCGCCGTGGCCTCGGGCTGCTTCCAGTATTCCAGCATCATCACCGGATCGGGTCGTGCGACCGCGATCAGCCCTTGCTCGCCATCAGGCAGCTCGCGGCCCTCGGGCGAGATCACCGCGACGCGGTGGCCAGGCACCGCACGGCCCATCGAGCCGGGCTTCACCGGGTAGAGGCTCGCACAATTGGAGACGAGCAGGTTCGCCTCGGTCTGGCCGTAGAACTCGTTGACCGGGAAGCCGAAGGTCTCGCGGCTCCAGTCGAGCATGTCGGCGCCGAGCGTCTCGCCGCCCGTGCCGATCGAGCGCATCGCGTAGCCGAAGCGCCTGGGATTGTTGACCTGCCGCATCAGCTTGAGCGCCGTCGGCGGCAGGAAGGCGTTGCGGACCTTGTGCCGTGCCATCAGCGCGAAGGCGGCCTCGGGATCGAACTTGCGGGCGCGGGAGGCGAGAACCGGCACGCCGCAATAGAGGCTGGGCAGCAGGACATCGAGCAGGCCGCCGATCCAGGCCCAGTCGGCCGGGGTCCAGAACAGGTCGTTCGCCTGCGGGAAGAATTCCTGCGGCATCTGCACGCCGGGCAGATGGCCGAGCAGGACGCGATGGGCATGCAAGGCGCCCTTCGGCTTACCCGTGGTGCCGGAGGTGTAGATGATCACGGCGGGATCATCGGCCCGCGTGTCGGCGGCGGTGAAGCGGTCGGAGGCCTTCGCCATCTCCGCCTCGAAATCGAGATGGCCGGCACCGCCGACGACGAAGATCTTTCGCAGGTTCGGCAGGGCGTCGCGGATCGCCTCGACCTTGCCGATGTTCTCGGCGTCGGTCACGAGCACGCTGGCGCCGCTATGGCCGAGGCGGTGCTCCAGCGCCTCGGGGCCGAACAGGATGAAGAGCGGCAGGGCGATGGCGCCCAGCTTGTAGGTGCCGAGATGGGCGATCGCGGTCTGCGGCGATTGCGGCAGGAGGATGCCGACGCGCTCGCCCGGACGGATGCCGTGAGCGCCGAGGAGGTTGGCGAAACGATTCGAGGCGCGTGCGAGGTCATCGAAGGAGAGCGTCGCGACCTTGCCGCCGTCCTCCTCGAAGATCAGCGCCGGTTTGCTGGTGCCGTCGGCATGGGCATCCGAACAGGCGGTGCCGATATTGAAGTGCTCCGGGATGCGCCAGGCGAAGGCGTCCAGCGTTTCGCGATAGGTCGCGCGGCGTTCGAGCATGATCGGCTCCGGTCTTCGCATGCGTTTGCGCCGATCCTGCCCAGCCGGCCTGTGGGCTGACAAGCCCGAGCGGAGCAGCTTACGGTTTGCGCAAAATTGCGGGACGAGAGGAAATGCCGTGACCAAGCCGATCTGGGTCGAGGCCGCGATCAACGGCCCCTGGGGCAAGGAGCGCCAGCCCGGCATTCCCATCAGCATTCCCGATATCGTTGCGGATGGCATCGCCGCCGTCGAGGCGGGTGCGGCGATCGTGCATCTGCATGTCTACGACATGGCCACCGGTCGGCAGCGCGACGACTGGGAACTCTATGCGCAGGCGATCGAGGGCATTCGCGCCAAGGTCGATGCCATCGTCTATCCGACGATCCCGATTCTCGGCTCCGGCTATGCCGGGGACATGATCGGTTCCGGCCGCTACACCCATCTCGAAGAGCTGGCGAAGCGGGGCCTTGCCGAATGGGGAGTGCTCGATCCCGGCTCCTGCAACTGGACGACCTTCGTCGGCATTCCGCAGGGCGAGGCCGGCTTCATCTACCAGAACCCGGGCGAGCATATCCGCGAGGGGATGGCGGTGGCCGCGCGCCACAAGGTCCATCCGAGCTATGCGATCTACGAGCCGGGCTTCACGCGGCTGGGCGCCGCACTGGCCAAGGCCTATCCGGGCATGCCGATGCCGATCTACCGGTTGATGTTCTCGGATGCCTTCGCGTGGGGTTTTCCGCCGCGCGAATGGGCGCTGGAGGCGCATCTCAAGCTGCTGGCCGAGGACGCGCCCGAAGCGCCGGTGATGATCGCCGGGCTCGGCGTCGATCTCCGCGACCTCATCGGCCCGGCGGTGGCGCGGGGCGTCCATGTCCGCGGCGGACTGGAGGATGCGCCCTTCGGCTGCGACAAGACGAATCGTGAATTGATCGCGGACACCGTCCGCCTGGTCGAGGCTGCGGGCGGACAGCCCGCCAGCGCGGCCGAGGTGCGGGGCTGGTTGGCGCGACAGGCCAAGGGAGAGGCACAGTGAGCGTGCGCGATAAATTGCTCGAACGGTTCCTGCGCTATGTCGCGATCGAGAGCCAGAGCGACATGAAGGCGACGAGCCTGCCGAGCACGCCGGGCCAGCAGGTTCTGGCTGAGCTGCTCGCGGAGGAGCTGCGGGCGCTCGGGCTCGAGAATGTCGTCATCGACGACCATGCCACGGTGACGGCGCTGAAGCGCGGCACCAAGCCAGGCGCGCCGCGCATCGGCTTCATCGCCCATGTCGATACGGTCGATGTCGGCCTGTCGCCGGTGGTCAAGGCGCAGGTGCTGCGCTTCGAAGGCGAGGATCTCTGCCTCAACGCGGAGAAGGACATATGGCTGCGCGTCGCCGAGCATCCGGAGATCATCCCCTACAAGGGCAACGAGATCGTCTTCAGCGACGGCACCAGCGTGCTCGGCGCCGACAACAAGGCGGCCGTCGCGATCGTCATGACGCTGCTGGCTGAATTGCGCGCCGAGGACCAGCATGGCGACATTCTCGTCGCTTTCGTGCCGGACGAGGAGATCGGCCTGCGTGGTGCCAAGGCGCTCGATCTCGCCCGGTTCAACTGCGATTTCGCCTATACGATCGATAGCTGCGAGGTCGGCGAGGTCGTCTGGGAGAATTTCAACGCGGCCATGGCGGAGATCGTCTTCACGGGTGTCACCGCCCATCCGATGTCGGCGAAGGGCGTGCTGGTGAACCCGATCCTGATGGCGCAAGATTACATGGCCGCCTTCGACCGGGCGCAGACGCCAGAGAACACGGCGGGGCGCGAGGGCTATACCTGGTTCGTCGAGATCGTCGCCAATGCGGCCGAGGCGGTGCTGCGCGCCAATATCCGTGATTTCGACAGGGCGTCCTTCGCGGCGCGCAAGCGGCGGATCGGCGAGGTCGCGGCGGAGATCGCGAAGCGCTACCCGACCGGGCGCGTCACCTCGGACGTGACGGATGTCTACGGCAACATCGCCGACAGCCTTGGCGAGGACCGGCGCTCGGTGGATCTGCTGATGGCGGCGCTGGGGGAGCTGCAGATCGCGCCGAAGCTGATCCCGATGCGGGGCGGTACGGACGGGGCGGCGCTCTCGGCGCGTGGCCTGCCGACGCCGAATTTCTTCACTGGCGCGCATAATTTCCACTCGCGCTTCGAGTTCCTGCCGCTGCCGGCCTTCGAGACCTCCTATGAGGTCGCGCGGCGCATCTGCCTGCTGGCGGGGCAGGGCGCCTAGCGCCATACGATTGTCATTCCGGGGCGTGCCGCAGGCACGAACCCGGAACCCACGACGGGGTGGGACGCATTGTATGGTGCTGTGCAGGCCGCTTCGCCCAGTCGTGGGTTCCGGGTTCTTCGCTGCGCGAAGCCCCGGAATGACAAGGACGCGCCTAGCGCGGCTTGTCGCATTGGCGTGGGGCCTGCCGGCGCCTACATGAGGTGGGTAGGAACAGCGAAAGCACGATCCGCATGTCCGAACGCGACGCCGAAGCCAACCGATTCTCCGCCCGCGCGGCGCGCTATGCCCGCGTCGGCGCCAATGTCGGCGGGGTCGCAGCCCGGATCGCCGGTGCCCGGCTCTTCGGCGTCGAGGGGCGCGATGCCACCAATGCCGAGGCTTTGGCCAAGGCGCTGGGCGGGCTGAAGGGCCCGATCATGAAGGTGGCGCAGCTCGTCGCCACCATTCCCGATGTCGTGCCGCCGGAATACGCCGCCGAACTCCAGAAGCTGCAATCGCAGGCGCCGCCGATGGGCGCGGCCTTCGTCAAGCGGCGGATGATGGCCGAGCTCGGCGCCAACTGGCGCGAACGTTTCGGCGAGTTCGACCTCAAGCCGGCGGCGGCGGCCTCGCTCGGGCAGGTTCATCGCGCGACGACGCTGGACGGCGCAGCGCTTGCCTGCAAGCTGCAATATCCCGACATGGAATCGGCTGTTGAGGCCGATATCGCGCAGCTCGAGGTGCTGTTCGCCGTGCACCGGCGCATGGGCGCGGTGGTCGATACGACTGAGATCGCCAAGGAAATCGGCGCTCGCGTCCGCGAGGAACTCGACTACCGCCGCGAGGCGAAGCACGCCGCGCTCTATCAGGCGATCCTGTCGGATACGCCGGAGGTGCGGGTGCCGGCGCTGGAGCCGGCCTTGTCCACGCGGCGGCTTCTGACGATGCATTGGCTGGAGGGAAGCCCGATCCTCTCGCACAAGCAGGACGGGCAGGTGATCCGCGACCGGATCTCGACCGCGATGTTCAAGGCGTGGTGGCGCCCGTTCAGCCATCACGGCGTCATCCATGGCGATCCGCATCTCGGGAATTACACGGTGTTCTCGGAGGACGGCGAGCCTGAGGGTATCAACCTGCTTGATTATGGCTGCATCCGCATCTTCCCGGAGAGCTTCGTCGGCGGCGTGGTCGATCTCTACAAGGGCTTGCGCGATGGCGAGGAGGCCCGCGTCGTCCATGCCTACGAGACCTGGGGCTTCAAAGGTCTGAACAAAGAGCTGGTCGATACCCTGAACATCTGGGCGCGCTTCATCTACGGGCCGCTGCTGGAGGACCGTGTCAGGCGCATCGCCGAGGATGTCAGCCCGGCCGAGTATGGCCGCAAGCAGGCGTTCCAGGTGCATCAGGCACTGAAGGCTCGCGGGCCGGTGACGGTGCCGCGCGAGTTCGTCTTCATGGACCGCGCCGCGATCGGGCTCGGCGGCGTCTTCCTGCATCTTGATGCCGAGCTAAATTTCCACCGGCTATTCGAGGCGGAGATCGAAGGGTTTTCGGTGGAGCGCGTCGCCGAGCGGCAGAGGGTGGCGTTGGTCGCGGCGGGCTTGAAGCCGTAGCTTTGCGCGGCTCAGTCGCCCCCGCCGCCACAATCACCGCCGCCGTCATCACCGAAGCCTCCGCTTCCGCCGTCACCGCTGCCGGACGTGCGGCGCCATGTGGCGATGTCCTCGTCATCGCGCTTCGTCTGCTCACGTGCCTCGGCGAACCAGCGCTTCGCCTTCTCGCGCAAGGCAGGGTCGAGGTCCGTCAGGTGATCTTTCGCTGCCTGCTTGGTCCGATCGTTCACCGCTGCCTCCCTTGAGTGATCCAAGCATAGGCGAATCCGCCGGGCGGCGCTCTCGTCGGAGCATGCTGGCGTTAATCGCTTCAAAAATGGGTGTGGCAAGAGAATAACCCTCTATTTAAATCGATTGAATTACTCTGATCTCGCCGCTAAAGAGGGTTGGTGCGGTGTTGCCGCGCGGTGCTCCACGGTTGCAGCAAGCTGCCGCGTTGCCCGTGCGTCGCGGGTGCGCTACAGGCTTAAAGAGACTGCGTCTTTTTCAGGATCGAGACCATGGCCGACCACGCCCATCACGCTGACACCCCCGCGATGGACTATCCCGAGCACGAGCGGACCTACACCGGCTTCGTGCATTTCGCCGAGGTCGCGACCGTCGCCTCGCTCGCGATCGTCGCGGCGCTCGCCGTCGGCGGCACCAAGCATGCCTGGGGCACGGCGCTGATCGGCACGCTGCTCGCGGTCATCGGCACCGGCATCGGCATCGCCGCCCCCTCGATCTCCTGGCGCGCGCCGCTCGTCTCGCTCGTCCTGATGCTGCTCGCGCTGCTCCTGCTCTGACCGTCTCCCCATAACGCCGGAAAGGCCTGCCCCCGCCATGCGCATTGCTGTCCCAGCCGAAACGCAAGGGGCGGAAACCCGCGTCGCAGCGACGCCGGAGACCGTCCGCAAGTTCAAGGGCCTCGGTGCCGAGGTCGTGGTCGAGACGGGGGCCGGAAAAGCCTCCGGCATCCTCGATGCGGAATATGAGGCAGCAGGGGCGACGATCGCCAAAACGGCCAAGGAGGCGCTGAAGGGCGCCGCCATCGTGCTGAAGGTGCGCCGTCCGGGCGAGAGCGAGATCGCCGGCCTGCCGGCCGGTGCGCTCGTCGTCGCGACGATGGATCCCTATGGCAACGAGGCTCAGGTCGCGGCGCTGGCCAAGGCCAATGTCGCCGCCTTCGCCATGGAGTTCATGCCGCGCATCACCCGCGCGCAGGTGATGGACGTGCTGTCCTCGCAGGCCAATCTCGCCGGCTATCGTGCCGTGATCGACGGCGCCGCCGAATACGGCCGGGCGCTGCCGATGATGATGACGGCGGCGGGCACCGTGCCGGCCGCGCGCATCTTCATCATGGGCGTCGGCGTCGCCGGCCTGCAGGCGATTGCGACCGCGCGCCGCCTCGGTGCCATCGTGACCGCGACCGATGTGCGCCCCGCCACCAAGGAACAGGTCGAATCGCTCGGCGCCAAGTTCCTCGCCGTCGAGGATGAGGAGTTCAAGCAGGCGCAGACTGCCGGCGGCTACGCCAAGGAGATGTCCAAGGAGTACCAGGCGAAGCAGGCGGAACTCACCGCCAGCCACATCGCCAAGCAGGACATCGTCATCACCACCGCGCTGATCCCCGGCCGCCCGGCGCCGAAGCTGATCTCGGCGGCGATGGTCGAGAGCATGAAGCCCGGTTCCGTGATCGTCGACCTCGCGGTCGAACGCGGCGGCAACTGCGAGCTGGCCAAGGCGGGCGAGGTCGTGATCACCGATAACGGCGTCAAGATCGTCGGCCATCTCAACGTGCCGGGCCGTCTCGCGGCGACCTCTTCCTCGCTCTACGCCAAGAACCTCTTCGCCTTCGTCGAGACGCTGATCGACAAGGCCGAGAAGAAGCTCGCGGTGAACTGGGACGACGAGCTGGTCAAGGCGACCGCCCTGACGAAGGACGGCGCCGTCATCCATCCGAATTTCGCGCCGAAGGCCTGAGCGTAAGGAATTCCGACCATGGCAACTCCCACCACCGAACAGGCTCTCGAACAGGCCCGCAACGCGGCCGCTCTCGCCAGACAGGCGGCCGAGCTCGCCGAGCGCTATGCCGACCAGGCTGCGGCCGCGGCCAGCATCGCGACCGGCGGCGTCGACCCGACGGTCTTCCGCCTCGCGATCTTCGTGCTCGCCGTCTTCGTCGGCTACTATGTCGTCTGGTCGGTGACGCCGGCCCTGCACACGCCGCTGATGTCGGTTACCAACGCGATCTCCTCGGTCATCGTCGTCGGCGCGCTGCTGGCGGTCGGGGTCGAGACCCTGCCGGCGCTCGGTGACGGGCCGATCTGGGCGAAGGTCTTCGGTTTCCTCGCGCTGATCCTCGCCTCGGTGAACATCTTCGGCGGCTTCCTCGTCACCGAGCGGATGCTCGCGATGTACAAGAAGAAGGGCTGATCGCCATGGCCGCGAATCTCTCAGCCCTGCTCTACATCGTCTCCGGCGTCCTCTTCATCATGGCCCTGCGCGGCCTGTCGCACCCGACGACCTCGCGACAGGGCAACCGCTACGGCATGATCGGCATGGCCATCGCCATCGTCACGACCGTGGTGTTCTATCCGCCGTCCGGTTTCTCCGGCTGGCTGCTCGTCATCCTCGGCATCGCCATCGGTGGCGGCATCGGCGCCGTGATGGCCAAGCGCGTGCAGATGACGCAGATGCCGCAGCTCGTCGCCTTCTTCCACTCGCTGGTCGGCCTTGCCGCCGTGCTGGTGGCGGCGGCTGCGCTCTATGCGCCCGAGGCCTTCGGCATCGGCCGTGTCGGCTCCATCAAGGGCGCCAGCCTGTTCGAGATGGCGCTCGGCGTCGCCATCGGTGCGGTGACCTTCACCGGCTCGATCATCGCCTTCCTCAAGCTCGACGGGCGGATGAGCGGCAAGCCGATCATGCTGCCGCAGCGCCACGGCATCAATGCCGGGCTCGGCATCGCGCTGCTGGTGCTGCTCGCGGTCTTCATCAAAAGCGAAAGCCACACCGTCTTCTGGCTGATCGTCGCGGTTTCGCTGGTGCTCGGCATCCTGCTGATCATCCCGATCGGTGGCGCCGACATGCCGGTCGTCGTCTCGATGCTCAACTCCTATTCGGGCTGGGCCGCCGCCGGCATCGGCTTCACGCTCGGCAACATGGCGCTGATCATCACCGGCGCGCTGGTCGGCTCTTCGGGCGCGATCCTGTCCTATATCATGTGCAAGGCAATGAACCGGAGCTTCATCTCGGTCATCCTCGGCGGCTTCGGCGGCGACGATGCCGCGGCCGGCGCTGGCGGCGCGGTCGAGGCCCGCCCGGTCAAGCAGGGCTCGCCTGATGACGCCGCCTACATCATGAAGAACGCCGGCAAGGTCATCATCGTGCCCGGCTACGGCATGGCGGTGGCGCAGGCGCAGCACACGCTGCGCGAGATGGCCGACCTGCTCAAGAAGGAAGGCGTCGAGGTCAAGTACGCCATCCATCCGGTCGCGGGCCGCATGCCCGGCCATATGAACGTGCTGCTGGCCGAGGCCAACGTGCCCTATGACGAGGTCTTCGAGCTCGAGGACATCAACTCGGAATTCGGCCAGGCCGACGTCGCCTTCGTCATCGGCGCCAACGACGTCACCAACCCGGCCGCCAAGACCGACAAGTCCTCGCCGATCTATGGCATGCCGATCCTCGACGTCGAGAAGGCCAAGACCGTGCTCTTCATCAAGCGCGGCATGGCGGCCGGCTATGCCGGCGTCGAGAACGAACTGTTCTTCCGCCCCAACACCATGATGCTCTTCGGCGACGCCAAGAAGGTCACCGACGAGATCGTCAAGGCGATGGCGCACTGAGCGGGCGCCGCCCCGTCATCGGATTGCTGCAAAGGGCCGGCTTGATCGCCGGCCCTTTCGTTTTCGGAACCCGTCCGCCCCATGGTCCTGCGTCTGTTGAAACTGGTGCTGCTGCTGGGCCTTGCGGTCTATCTTGCAGTGCTCGGTACGCTCTACGTGCGGCAGCGCGAGCTCGTGTTTCCGCGCGATCCGGTGCGAGCCGACATCGTCACGGCCGGATTGGTCGCTGCCGAGGAGGCCAGCGTCGCCACGGCCGATGGCGAGCGACTGGTCGCCTGGGTGGTGCCGCCGCGCGCGGGCAAGCCGGTCCTGCTTTATTTCCATGGCAATGCCGGCAACCTTGGACGGGCCGGACGGATCGAGCGTTTCCGGGGGCTGACCGAGGACGGCACGGGGCTCGTCGCCGTCAGCTATCGCGGCTATGGCGGCTCGACTGGCATGCCGAGCGAGGAGGGACTGCTACAGGATGCGCGGGCGGCCTATGGGGCCGCAGCGGCGCGTTTCGGGGCTGAAAAGCTGATCGGCTACGGCGAGTCGCTCGGCACGGGCGTGATGCTCAAGCTGGCGGCCGAGGTGCCGTTCCAGGCAATCGTGCTGGAAGCCCCTTATCGCTCGACGCTGTCCGTGGCGCAGGGCCTCTATCCCTATCTGCCGCTCAGCCTGGTGATGAAGGATCAGTTCCGCTCGGATGAGATCATCGGCAGGGTCCGGGCGCCGCTGCTGGTGCTGCATGGCGAACGGGACCAAGTCATCCCCTTCATCCAGGGGCAGCAGCTTTATGAGCTCGCGAACGCGCCCAAGCGCTTCCTGCGCTTTCCGGCGGGACGGCATTCCGACCTGCCGCGATACGGCTCGATCGGGGAGATCCGGCGCTTCCTGGCCGAGGTCGCGTCGGGGAGGCTCGCCGGAGCGGAGAGCCGCGCCATCGCAGAGATTGCGGGCGCCCGTCCCTGACGTGGCGCGCGATCCCCGTCAGCTCCGGAAGAAGCCGCCGCCACCGCCACCAAGGCGCGAGGAGCCGGCGCGGGCCTGGGCGTTGTTGCTGTCGATGGCGAGCGCGCGCTGATAGGCCTCGGACGCCTCCGCCTTCTTGCCAAGCTTCTCGAAGGCGAAGCCGCGGCCGGCCCAGGCATCGGCATTGCGGTTGTCGACATTGAGCGCGGCGGTGAAGTCTTCCTGCGCGGATTCATATTTGCCGAGCGCGTTCAGGCTCTGGCCGCGCGCGATATAGGGCGGGGCGGTGTAGGGGTTGCGGTCGATCACCGAGTCGAAATCGGTGACGGCATGCTGGTGCTGGCCTTCCTTCTGGTAGACGAGGCCGCGGGCATGGAAGGCTTCCGCCGATTCGGGATTGAGCCGGATCGCGGTGTTGAGATCACCCAGCGCCTGCTGGCTGTTGCCCTGCTGGCGCAGCAGGTTGGCACGGGCGATATAGGCGGGCGCATAGTTCGGGTTGGCGGTGGTGGCGCGGTTGAAATCGGCGAGCGCCGAATCGGCGCGGCCGCTCTGGCGCAGCGCGAGGCCGCGATTCGTGTAGGCGGAGGCGAGGTTGGGATCGAGCTGGACCGCCTTGGTGAAATCCCCGATCGCATCCGAGAAGCGGCCGACGCGGGCATAGGCTGCGCCGCGGGTGTTGTAGGCGCCCGGATCGTTCGGGTTGCGCGAGATGACGTCGCTCAGCGAGCCGATATTGACGCTGGCATCGGCACTGTCGCGCGTGTCGAGCTCGGCGACGGCGGGCTGGGAGCTGAGATTGGAGACGGTGTCGCAACCCGCCAGGGCCAGCGCCATGCCGGCTGCGGCCAACCAGTTACTGCCTCGGATCATGCTCTGCCTCATCGGTTCCGTGCTTCGCTCGCCGCGATGCCTCCGGAGATGACGAACCTCTCGGCCGCCGCGGCTTGATCGCGCTCCCCAACCGACAGCGCCTTATCGGAGAAAACGCCCGAAACCCGCCAAAACTTGGTTAACGCCGTAGAAAAGACAACGCGCCCGGAGCGGGCTCCGGGCGCGAAATCGCTATCGGCCCTGTCGTGGCGGCCTTTGGGGACCGCCAGAAGGATATCAGGGGCGCTTGGGCTTCACCGGCGCGGGCAGAAGGCCCTCGCGCTGGAGCTTCTTGCGCTGGAGCTTGCGGGCGCGGCGGACGGCCTCGGCCAATTCGCGAGCGCGCTTCTCGGACGGCTTCTCGTAGTGACCACGAAGCTTCATTTCACGGAAGATGCCCTCGCGCTGCATCTTCTTCTTAAGGGCGCGGAGCGCCTGATCGACATTGTTGTCGCGAACGAGAACCTGCACGTGAAACGTCCGTCCTTAGCGGGTTGATCCAAGAATAGGGGCCGGCGACAGGGCAGAGCCCACCGCGCGAAGATGGGTGCCGATAGCAGAATTCATTTCGGCTGTCCACGCTGCGAACCCTTGAAAATGCGGGGCCGCGTGCAGTTGGGGCGTGAGCGCAGGCCGGGCGGTCAAGCGCGCTCGTCCGAGACCCTGGTGACATGGCCCATCTTGCGGCCGGGGCGGGCGTCGCGCTTGCCGTAGAGATGCAGATGCGCGCCGGGCTCCGCCAGCAATTCGCGCCAGCGCAGCGCGCTTGCGCCGATCAGATTCTCCATCTCGATCCGGCCGCGTCGGGCGGTCGAGCCGAGCGGGAAGCCGCAGACGGCGCGGACATGCTGATGGAACTGCGAGGTCTGGGCGCCCTCGCTGGTCCAGTGCCCGGAATTATGGACGCGCGGCGCGATCTCGTTGACGACGACGCGCTCGGCGAGGTCGCCCTCGGCCTCCAGCACGAACAGCTCCACGGTGAAGACGCCGACATAGCCGAGAGCCTCGCCGATGCGGCGGGCGGCATCGATCGCCTGCAGCGATGCGCCGTCCGAGAGATTTGCGGGAACGCGGGTATAGGCGAGGATGTGGTCGCGATGCTCGTTCTCGCAGACATCGAAGGCGGCGAAGGAGCCGTCGAGCCCGCGCGCCGCGATGACCGAGACCTCGCGCACGAAGGAGACGAAGCCTTCGAGAATCGCGGGAAAGCGCCCGATCGCTTCATGAGCCTCGGCGAGGTCGCTGCCCGGCGCGATCTTGACCTGGCCCTTGCCGTCATAGCCGAAGCGGCGGGTCTTCAGCACCGAGGGGCGGCCGAGCGCGGCCGTGGCGGCTTCGAGATCGGCCAGCGTGTCGACGGCCCGGAAGGGCGCAACGGCGAGACCGAGTTCGGAGACGAAGCGCTTCTCGCTGAGGCGGTCCTGCGTCACGGCCAGCGCCCGCGCGCCGGGATGCAGCGGGACGCGCGCGCCAAGGAAGGCCGCTGTCGCGGCCGGGACGTTCTCGAATTCGTAGGTCACCACATCGACGGCATCGGCGAAGCGGGCGAGCGCCTCCTCGTCCTCATACTCCGCGACGGTGTGGCGGGCCGCGACGTCGAAGGCCGGGCTGTCGGCCTCGGGCGCGAAGACATGGCAGCGGATGCCGAGATCGGCGGCGGCGAGCGCCATCATCCGGGCGAGCTGGCCGCCGCCGAGGATGCCGAGCATGGCGCCGGGCGCGAGGCCGGTCGGAACGGGCGGGTTCATGCGTCGTCCCGGTTGGGGCGCTCGGCGATGCCGGCGCTCTGGCGAGCGCGGTAGGCGTCGAGCCGTTCGGCGAGCGCGTTGTCCGAGAGGGCCAGCACGGCGGCGGCGAGGAGGGCGGCGTTGACCGCGCCGGCCCGGCCGATGGCGAGTGTGCCGACAGGGATGCCGGCTGGCATCTGGACGATCGAGAGCAGGCTGTCCTGCCCCGACAGGGCCTTGGATTCGACGGGGACGCCGAAGACCGGGAGCGGCGTCAGGGAGGCCGTCATGCCCGGCAGATGCGCGGCGCCGCCGGCCCCGGCGATGACCACCTTGAAGCCTTCCGCCTTCGCCCCCTTGGCGAAGTCGAAGAGCCGCTCCGGCGTGCGATGGGCCGAGACGATGCGGGCGTCATAGGGGATGGCGAGCGCCTCGAGCGCTTCGGCCGCATGACGCATCGTCGCCCAGTCGGACTGGCTGCCCATGATGATGGCGACGGGGGTGCTGCTGGCTGCCATGGAATGCGCTCGCGCTAGGCTCCGGAAGCGCGCGATCTAGACCGGTCGGTGCCGGTGAAGCAAGGGCGAATCGGCGTGGGGCGGCCGGAAAAGCCCGCTTCAGGCGATGATGTCGGGCGTCAGTGCGTCCTCGATCTGGGAGATGCGGTCCTTGAGGTAGAGCTTGCGCTTCTTCAGGCGCTGGACCTGGACCTGGTTGATCGAGCCGACACGCTCCAGCGCATCGATCGCGCTGTCGAGATCGCGATGCTCCTCGCGCAGCCGCGCGAGTTCCGAGGTGAAGGTCTCGACCTCTTCCGGGCTGAGCTCGAATCCCATGGGCATCTCATCATTGCCTTGATCGGGGGCGACTATGCGCGTGCCGCCCCGCGTCCCGCAAGTGCGGGCGAGGCGGTGCTGGCTTAGGGAAGCCATCTATTCACGGCTTTCCGGAAACGGACCGGTCACGATCACAGAATCTCATGAATGCCGTATGACGGCGCGGGGAAGACGTGAAGCCGGCTCTATGCCAGATTGGGACGTCAACCGCTCATCAGGAGGATCCAGATGTCGTTGCAGACCCGTCTTGCGGAACTCGAGCGCAAGCACCGTCAACTCGAGGACGCTATCGCCCAGGCTGTGGCGAGCCCGTCTTCCAGTGACCTCAGCCTCGCAGAGCTGAAGCGGAAGAAGTTGCAACTGAAGGATGAGATCGAGCGCGTCCGGATGACCATTCCGGAGCGAACCTTGCATTGAGCCGGCGGGCCCAGCGGCCCGTTGAATGCGATGAAGATGCGGATGAACCGGCCCGAAAGGGCCGGTTTTTCGTTGGCGGAGGCCGCGGCAGGCGCCGTCAACGGATTGACATAAATCGGCGGGAACTTCTGTCGCGACAGCCGGTTGAAAGCGGGCGCGCATCGCGCGGGGAGGCTGCCATGGGTATCGTCTGGACCATCATCATCGGTTTCATCGCCGGCGTCGTCGCCAAGTTCGTCATGCCCGGCTCGAACGAGCCCGCCGGCTTCATACTGACGACGATCCTCGGCATCATCGGCGCCTTCGTCGCGACCTGGCTGGGCCAGTCGCTCGGCTGGTATGCGCCGGGCGAGGGGGCCGGGCTGATCGGCGCCGTCGTCGGCGCCATCATCGTGCTGGTCGTCTGGGGCGCGATCAGCGGCCGCAGCCGCGCGGTCTGAGTTCAGTCTTTTCCGCGCCGGCCCTTTCCGGGCCGGTGTTTTCCTCCAGATGGAGTGACTGCCGTGAGTGACGACAACAGCAGCAGCGGCTTTCCGTCCCTAGCCGCCCTTCTCGGGCTCGTTGCGGTCGCGGGCTACCAGAATCG
This sequence comes from Beijerinckiaceae bacterium, assembly GCA_965283735.1. Taxonomy (GTDB): domain Bacteria; phylum Pseudomonadota; class Alphaproteobacteria; order Rhizobiales; family Beijerinckiaceae; genus Allobosea. The sequence goes on from CBDIPN010000001.1 coordinate 895,879, forward strand.
CGACAAGATCGCGGAGTGGCTCGGCGGGCGCGGCCAGCCGGAGCCGGGGCAAGCGCCAGCTCCGCAGCCGGGCCAGGCGGGCGCCGCACCGCAGGGTGATGGCGGCGGGCTTCTCGGGGGGCTTGGCGGACTGCTCGGTGCCGGTGGCATCGGCAGTGTGCTCAATGGCGGGTTGGGCGAGCTTTCCGACCGCTTCAGGCAGGCCGGGCAGGGCGACAAGGTCGATTCCTGGGTGCAGAACGGCCCCAACCAGAACGTCGCGCCTGACGACCTCGAACAGGCGCTCGGCCCGCAGGTGATCGACGCGATCGCGCGCCGCACCGGCCTGTCGCGGGATGAATTGCTGGATCGGCTTTCGCAGGTTCTGCCGGAGACGGTCGACCGCATCACGCCGAACGGGCGGATCGACCGCGCCGGGGCCTGAGGGACTCCGCCGTCCGACTTCCATCGTCATGGTCGGGCTTGTCCCGACCATCCACGTCTTCGCTGGTCGAAAGATGTGTTCAAGACGTGGATGCTCGCCACAAGGGCGAGCATGACGGCTGCGGGACGCCGCGGCCGGGCTGGCTGAACCTACAGCGCCCGCGCCATCTCGCGCAGGCGGAACTTCTGGATCTTGCCGGTCGAGGTCTTCGGCACCTCGGCGAAGACGATCGTGCGCGGGCATTTGAACGAGGCGAGATGCTCGCGGCACCAGGCGATGATCTCGGCCTCTGTCGCGGTCTTGCCCGGCTTCAGTTCGATGAAGGCGCAAGGGCTCTCGCCCCATTTCTCGTCGGGGCGGGCGACGACTGCGGCTGCTTGCACCGCCGGATGCTTGTAGAGCGCGTCCTCGACCTCGATCGAGGAGATGTTCTCGCCGCCGGAGATGATGATGTCCTTCGAGCGGTCCTTGAGCTGGATATAGCCGTCGGGATAGCGCACGCCGAGATCGCCGGTATGGAACCAGCCGCCGGCAAAGGCGGCCTCGGTCGATTTCCGATTGCCGAGATAGCCCTTCATCACGACATTGCCGCGCATCATCACTTCGCCGAGCGTCTGGCCGTCGCGCGGGACGGGCTGCATCGTCTCGGGATCGAGCACGTCGAGCCCTTCGAGCGCGGGGTAGCGCACGCCCTGGCGGGCCTTCTTGGCGGCCTGCTCGGCCGGCGAGAGCGCGTTCCAGTCGTCGTTCCACTCATTGACGACGGAGGGGCCGTAACACTCGGTCAGGCCATAGAGATGCGTCACCTCGAAGCCGGCCTGCTTCATGCCGGCCAGCACGGCCTCGGGCGGCGGGGCGGCGGCGGTGAAGAAGGAGACTGTCTGCGGGAAGTCGCGGCGCTCCTCAGGCGTCGCGTTGAGCAGCGCCGACATCACGATCGGCGCGCCGCAGAGATGGGTCACGCCATGGTCGGCGAGCGCATCGTACATCGCCCTGGCGCGGACCTGGCGCAGGCAGACATGGGTGCCGGCGACGATCGAGATCGTCCAGGGGAAGCACCAGCCGTTGCAGTGGAACATCGGCAGGGTCCAGAGATAGACCGGGTGCCGGCCCATATTGCCGGTGATCACGTTCGAGGTCGCGAGCAGGTTGGCGCCGCGATGGTGGTAGACCACGCCCTTGGGATCGCCGGTGGTGCCGGAGGTGTAGTTCAGCGCGATGGCGTCCCACTCGTCGGACGGCATGATCCAGGCGAAATCCGGATCGCCGGAGGCAATGAGCTCCTCGTATTCGATCGCGCCCAACCGCTCGCCGGGGCCGTCATAAACGGGATCATCATAGTCGATGACGATCGGCTTCACCTTGCAGAGGGCAAGGGCTTCCTTGATCGTCCTGGAGAATTCGCGGTCGGTGATCAGCACCTTCGCGCCGCCATGGTCGAGCGAGAAGGCGATGATCGCGGCGTCGAGGCGGGTGTTCAGTGTGTTCAGGACGGCGCCGGCCATCGGCACCCCATAATGGCATTCGAGCATGGCCGGCGTGTTCGGCAGCATGGCCGCCACCGTGTCGTTCTTGCCGATGCCGTGCTTCGCCAGCGCCGAGGCGAGGCGGCGGGAACGGGCATAGAACTCGGCATAGGAGCGGCGCAGAGACCCGTGGATGATCGCGGTGCGATCGGGAAAGACCGAGGCCGCGCGTTCGAGGAAGGCGAGCGGCGTCAGCGGCTGGTAGTTCGCCGGGTTGCGGTCGAGATCGGTGTCATAGGCCGAACGGGTCATCAGGAGTTTCCTCGCAAGCGCCAAAAGCCTTAGCGGCAGGCGCGCTCCCGCGTAATCCATCCCTTTTTCCGATGCGGCGCAATCGCGCGGATCGGGCTCAGCCCAAAAGATGCAGGTCGCGCAGGCCGTCATAGACCAGCTTCGTGCCGACCAGCAGCAGGAGCCAGTAGATGATGCCGTAGAAGCGTTCGGGCGGAACGCGCCTGACCAGCCAGACCCCGGCAAAGGTCGCGGCAACGGCGAAGGGCAGGAGCGCGGCGGAGGCCAGAAGATTCTGGCCGTTGAGCTGGCCGAGCGCGAGATAGGGGATGAGCTTCACCAGATTCATCGCAGCGAAGAAGACCGCGCCGGTGCCGACGAAGACGGCGGGCTTCAGCTTCTGCGGCATGACGTAGATCTGGAAGGGCGGGCCACCGGCATGGGCGACCATGCTTGTGAAGCCGCAAAGGAAGCCCCAGAGGCTGCCGGCGCTCCAGTTCGCCTGCGTGGCGACCGCTGGCTTCTTGCCGTCGCTGAGCATGCGGCGCAGCGCGAATCCGACGGAGATCAGGCCGACCGCGAGCACGACCGCCGCGTCCGAGACCTTTGCCGCCAGGAGATAGCCGAGGAGGATTCCGAGCAGGGCGCCGGGCGCCAGCGTCGCGAGATTGCGGCGGTCGAAATCGCGCCGGTAGGACCAGACCGAGACGACATCCTGCGCGATCAGGAGCGGCAGCATGATCGCGGCCGCCGTCACCGGCGAGACGACCAACGCCATCAGCGGCAGCGAGAGCAGGCCGATGCCCGAGAAGCCGCCCTTCGCCAGCCCGGTCAGGACGACGGCCGGCACCATGGCGGCGAAGAAGAGCAGGTCGAAGGGCATGTGGTACTGCGTCGCAGGGCCGGGAAATGCAGGTCGGGATCGGCGAAAGTCTTAAGGCCACGCGCTTGCGCTGGGCGCGGGGAAGAGCGCAGGGTTCGCGCAAAACCAGCCCCGCCGTCGCCGGCTCGCTCACGGGGCTTTAGGCTTAGAGTCTCTAACAAAACCCGAAGGGGTCTCGATGGGCTTTGGAAGAGCCGAATGCCAGGAGGAGCGCGCAGCCGATACCCTTGGTATCGGCAAGTCGTTCCGACGCGGCAAGCGGCTCTTCCAAAGCCCACCTTCGGCGGCGGGAATTCGACCGCCCGCGGCGTCGCGGTGCTTGCCGATACCAACGGTATCGGCTTCGCCCCGCTCCTGGCGGAGCGGACGAATTGCCGACGTCGAGACCCCTTCGGGTTTTGTTAGAGACTCTTAACCCGGCGCAGAGGAACGCTTCCGATGAATGGCTCCCATGCGGCGCCCGCCCGCTCCGAAGGCTATCGCGAGACCTACGCCCGTTGGCAGGCCGATCCGGATGCCTATTGGCTCGACATGGCCAACGGCATCGACTGGATCAAGCCGCCCGAGAAGGCCTTCGATCCGACTGCGGGCATCTACGGCCGCTGGTTCCCGGACGCGACCTGCAACACCTGCTTCAACGCGCTCGACCGACATGTCCGCGACGGTCGCGGACAGCAGGTCGCGCTGATCCATGACAGCCCGGTCACGGGAACCAAGGCGAGATATACCTACGCGCAGATGCTGGAGGAGGTCGCGACGCTCGGCGCCGTCCTGCAGGAGCTCGGCGTCGCAAAGGGCGATCGCGTCCTGATCTATATGCCGATGGTGCCGGAGGCCGCCTTCGCGATGCTCGCCTGCGCCCGGATCGGTGCCGTGCATTCGGTGGTGTTCGGCGGCTTCGCGGCCAAGGAACTGGCGACCCGCATCGACGATGCCGAGCCCAAGGTCATCCTGACTGCGACCTGCGGCATCGAGCCGACGCGCGTGGTCGAATACAAGCCTCTGCTCGACGGCGCGATCGAGATGGCCAGGCACAAGCCGCAGACCTGCGTCGTGCTGCAGCGGCCGCAGGCCGATGCCTCGATGCATGTCACCCGCGACAAGAACTGGCGCACGCTGGTCGCCGCCGCCAAGGCCGCCGGGCGCAAGGCTGATTGCGTCGAGGTCGCGGCGACGGACCCGCTCTACATCCTCTACACCTCCGGCACGACCGGCCGTCCGAAGGGCGTGGTGCGCGACAATGGCGGGCACATGGTCGTGCTCAAGGCGACGATGGACCAGCTCTTCGATGTCGGGCCGGGTGAGGTGATGTTCTGCGCCTCCGATGTCGGTTGGGTCGTCGGCCACGGCTACATCGTCTATGCGCCCTTGATCCAGGGCGCGACCAGCGTGCTCTACGAGGGCAAGCCGGTCGGCACGCCCGATCCCGGCGCCTTCTGGCGGGCGATCGCCGAGCATGGCGTCAAGGTGCTGTTCACGGCGCCGACCGCCTTCCGCGCCATCCGCAAGGAGGACCCCGAGGGCCAATATCTCGCCGGGCACGATCTCTCGCGCTTCAGGGCGCTGTTTCTCGCCGGCGAACGGGCCGATCCCGAGACGCTGAAATGGGCGGAGGAGATGCTCGAGGTCCCGGTGATCGACCACTGGTGGCAGACCGAGAGCGGCTCGCCGATCGTCGGCGATCCGCTGGGGCTCGGGCTCCTGCCGGTGAAGCACGGTTCGCCGACGGTGCCGCTGCCGGGCTGGGACGTGCAATGCCTCGACGAGGGCGGGCGGCCGGTCGAGGCTGGCAAGATGGGCGCCATCGTGCTGAAGCTGCCCTTGCCGCCAGGCGCGCTGCCGACGCTGTGGAACGACGATGCGCGCTTCCGCGAGGCGTATCTCGCGACCTATCCGGGCTATTATAACACCTCGGATGCCGGCTTCATCGATGCGGACGGCTATGTCTTCATCATGGGCCGCACCGACGACATCATCAATGTCGCCGGTCACCGGCTTTCGACCGGCGGGATGGAGGAGGTGCTGGCGGCGCATCCGGCCGTGGCGGAATGCGCGGTGGTCGGCATCCGCGACGCGCTCAAGGGCGAGCAGCCCTGCGGCTTCGTCGTGCTGAAGGCCGGCGCGACCGTGACGCCCGAGCAGGTCGAGAAGGAGCTCGTCGCACTGGTGCGCGAACGCATCGGGCCGGTCGCCGCCTTCAAGCTGGCGCTGACCGTCGCCCGTTTGCCGAAGACGCGCTCGGGCAAGATCCTGCGCGCGACGATGAAGAAGATCGCCGATGGTGAGGATTACGCCGTGCCGGCGACGATCGAGGATATCGCGGTGCTCGGCGAGATCGGCACGGCGCTGAAGGGCAGGGGGATCGGCTAGCGCCGATCCTGCGCGGGCGGGCTAGTAGGCGATTGCCGCGCCGTTCCAGCTCAGCAGGCGCTCCGGCACGTCGAGGCGCATGAGGTCTTCGCCGACCAGCAAGGCGCCGGCATAGCCGGCCGCCCGGACTTCACGGGCGAGCGCAGCAGTGTCGGCGTTCGGCGGCACCAGATGGGTCAGCGCCAGTGCTTTGACTCCGGCCCGCGTCGCGAGCCCTGCGACGACGGCCGGCGTCATATGATAGCTCTCGACCGCCGCGACGGTTTCGGCCGAGCGGACGCCTGCGACGACCGGCATCTGGCTGGCGATGAAGACCTCGCAGATCAAGAGGTCGCATCCAGCGGCTTGCGCTTCCAGCGATGGGGTGAGGCGGGTGTCGCCCGAGAAGACGATGCGGGCGCCGTCATGTGCCAGCGTGAGGCCGAAGGCCGGCTCGACCGGCCGGTGATCGACCAGGAAGGCCTCGACCGAGAGTCCGCCGAGGCCTGAGACCGGGCCTTCCTGCAATTCTTCGAAGACGACCTCAAGGCCCGTCGCGTCTGGCCGCTTCTCGAAGGCGATGCGCAAGGCTCGCTCGCGCTCGAAGGCGGCATATTGGGCGCGGAGATTGGCGAGCGCGGGTGCGGGGGCGAGCACGCGCCAGGGCCTGGCGCGGCCCTGATGCCAGGAGGAGACCGCGAGCTGGTAGAAATCGACCAGATGGTCGGAATGCTCGTGGGTGACGATCAGGGCGTCGATATCGGCGCCGCGCGTACCGGCAGCGACGAGGCGCTGGCTGACGCCGGAGCCGCAATCGATCAGCAGCTTGCGGCCGGCCGCCTCGACGAGATGCGAGGGGCCGGCGCGGCGCAGGCTGACGGGCGGTGCACCGGTGCCGAGGAAGGTGAAGGCGAGGCCATCCATGCTCGACATGCGCAGCGTCCGTGGTGGGAGATCTTACTCGTCGTCTTCTTCGTCGGCCGGGCGCTTGAGCTGCTTCAGCTTGGCGAAGACGGAATCGACGTCGATCGCGGCTTCTTCCTCGCGCTTCGGCCGGCTCATGTCGGCGAAGGGCTGGCTCTCGCTGCGCGCGGGCTCCGGAGCGGTGGCTTCTTCCACCGTCAGCAGGGTCGAGCCGGCCTCGGCCAGCGCGGCCGGGCGGTCCTTGGCGGCGCGGCCGACTTCGAAATCAAGGTCGATCTGCGAGCACAGGCCGAGGCTGACCGGGTCGATCGGAGTGAGCTGCTGGGCGTTCCAGTGGGTGCGGTCGCGGATCTGCGCGATGGTCGACTTGGTCGTGCCGATCAGGCGGATGACCTGCGCATCCTTGAGCTCGGGATGGTTGCGCAGCAGCCAGAGAATGGCGTTCGGCCGGTCCTGGCGCTTGGAAACGGGGGTGTAACGCGGGCCCTTGGTGCGCTTGATCTCCGGCACCTTCACCTTGCGCTCGGCGAGCTTGAGGTGATGATTTGGGTTCTTGGCGGCGCGCTCCAGCTCCTCGCGGGTGAGCTGCCCGGAGGTGATGGGGTCGAGGCCCTTGATGCCGGCGGCGACTTCGCCGTCCGCGATGCCGCGCACCTCGAGCGGGTGCAGCTTGCAGAACTCGGCGATCTGCTCGAACGTCAGCGAGGTGTTTTCGACCAGCCAGACCGCGGTGGCCTTGGGCATCAGCGGGGTTTGTGACACGGGACGGTCTCCTCTTCGCCTTCGCGCCGCCGCTCGCAGGGGCTCATAAAGGCAGGGTCGCGGACAATAGCTCTCATGCGCCGACCGGCCTCCCCGGCCGGCCATCCAAATCATCGACGATGAGCAGGATGGCGCGCCTTATAGGCGAGGGCGGGGCGGGTGTCCATGAAAAGCGTGTGATCGCAGCCGCTCACACGGTCAGCACGATCTTGCCGATATGGGTGCTCGATTCCATCAGGCGATGGGCGTCGGCCGCCTGCGCCAGCGGGAAGGTCGCGTGGATCAGCGGCTTGCAGCGCCCGGCCTCGAGCAGCGGCCAGACCTTCGCGTGCAGCTCCGCGGCGATGGCGGCTTTCTCGGGCACGGTGCGCGGGCGCAGCGTCGAGCCGGTATGGGTTAGGCGCTTCAGCATCAGGCGGCTGAAATTGACCGTGGCCTTCGGCCCGTTGAGGAAGGCGATCTGGACGATGCGGCCCTGATCAGCGGCCAGTTCGTAATTGCGGTCGATATAGTCGCCGCCGACCATATCGAGGATCAGGTCGGTGCCACGGCCGCCGGTCATGGCCTTGCCCGCCGCGACGAAATCCTCGGTGCGGTAGTTGATGGCGTGGTCGGCGCCGAGCTCGAGGCAGGCGGCGCATTTATCGTCGGAGCCGGCGGTCGCGATCACGGTCGCGCCGAAAGCCTTGGCGAGTTGGATTGCGGTCGTGCCGATGCCCGACGAGCCGCCATGGACGAGGAAGCTCTCGCCGGCCTGCAGGCGACCGCGCTGGAAGACATTGGTCCAGACGGTGAAGAAGGTCTCGGGGATCGCGCCCGCCTCGGTGAGCGTCAGGCCCCTGGGGGCGGGCAGGGCATTGCTCTCGTCGACCACAGCATATTCGGCATAGCCGCCGCCGGCGACGAGGGCGCAGACGGTCGCGCCGACCGGAAAGCGGCTGGCACCTTCGCCTTGGGCGACCACCGTGCCGGCGAATTCGAGACCGGGGATGTCGGAGGCGCCGGGCGGGGGATTGTAGCCGCCCTGGCGCTGCAGCACGTCGGGACGGTTGACGCCGGCAGCCGCGATGGCGACGAGGATCTGGCCGGGGCCGGGCTTCGGGACCGGGCGCGTTTCCGGCCTGAGGACTTCGGGCCCGCCGGGTGCCGCCATGCCGATCGCCGTCATCGTCTCGGGAAGGATGGTCATGGCGGAGTGTCCTCGTTTGGTGCGTCGCAGCGTGACTGCGGTCGAAACTTGGCTAGCGTGCCGCGCGCAGTTTGAGCAGATGCGAGGCCGCCATGTCGATATTCCCGGAGGACGACCGTCCCAAGCCGAAGAGTGTGCATGAGATCGGACAGGACCTGTCGATGCTGTCGCTGGTCGAGATCGACGAGCGCATCGCCGCGCTCAAGGCCGAGATCGAGCGGCTGATCGAGACGCGGGCGCGCAAGGACGCTTCGCGCTCGGCGGCGGACGCGTTCTTCCGCAAGCCGGCCTGAAAAAGCGTCAAAAAGAGACGCCCGTTTACCGGGCGTTAATGATTCCAAAGTATGAATCGCATCATCCAGTTTGTCTGGATGTCGAGTGGCTCCTGCCCACTCTGTTTGACGCCTCCCTGTTGACCTTTGAGCCGCCTTTGGCGGCTCTTTTTTTGTCTGCACCGTTCCCCTCGCATCGGACCGAAAAGTGGAAACCACTTTTCGGATCATTCCGATGCGATACCCTTAAGGCAGATCATCGTTCTCACGCCCGATCGGGCGCGCGATGATCTGGCGTCGGCCGATCGATCCACTCCTGTGGACGCGCCTGCCTTGTTATCGCCACAGCGGTTTAGCCTCGTTAAGGTTAACGGCACCTTACCGGCGTCGGAAACCATGATCGGCGCTATCCTTGCGACATCGGCGACAATATCCGTGACGCGTTCCAGAGGCGCACGGGTTTGTGCCGATGGGAGACACCAATGAACGAAGCCCAGTTGCTCGATCCGCAGACGGAAGAGGGCGCGATTTCCTTTGCACGGGGCTTCGTGCGCTCCGATGCCTTCATGCTGCTGTTTCGTGAGGGCATGGGGCTGGTCGAGCAGACAGCTGGCTATCTCGACGGGGACGGGCGCAAGGACGCCGCTGCCCTGCCGCGCGAGGCCTCGCTGACCTATGCCACCGAAAGTATGCGCCTGACGACGCGCCTGATGCAGATCGCCTCCTGGCTCCTGGTGCAGCGAGCCGTGGCCGAAGGCGAGCTCACCGTCGAGCAGGCCCGCACCGAGCATAACAAGGTCAAGATCGCCGATCCGATGCCGCCGCCGGCCGAGCATATCGTGGCACAGCTGCCGGATCGGCTGCGCGACCTGATGGCGCATTCCTTCCGCCTGCAGGAGCGCATCCGCCATCTCGAAGGCCAGATGTCAGGCGCGGCGCTGGTCCGCGCGAGCGTGAACCCCGTGCTGAACCAGCTTGCCAGCCTCGAGGCGCGGTTGGGCTTCGGGCGCTGAGCCCTTCAGGCGTGCGGTGCCTCCGGGTGCTGCGACCCGATCGTGCCAAAACGAAAAACCCGGCCGCGAGGCCGGGTTTTTTGTTCGAGATCAATGACGGCGGCGCCGGAGCGCCGCAGCATCACTTCTTGCCGATCGCGCCGATGCCGCTGAAGCGCGAGTTGAAGCGCGAGACACGACCGCCGCGGTCCAGCATGTGCTGGGTGCCACCGGTCCAGGCCGGGTGGGTCTTGGGGTCGATGTCAAGGTTCAGCGTGTCGCCTTCCTTGCCGTAGGTCGAGCGGGTGGCATATTCGGTGCCATCGGTCATGACGACCTTGATGGTGTGATAATCGGGGTGGATGCCGGCCTTGGCCATGACGAAATCCTCGGAGCTACAAAAACGGGCGCATCGACAAGCAGGCGAGCCTGCCCGGCCCGTCGAAAGAATTCGGATGAGCCTGTCGTGAAGTCGCGTGCACATATCGCAGCCGGCGCCTCAGCGCAAGCGCGACGCGCTCCGGAGGGCTCCCCTGCGGCGTTGCGTCGTTTGCCAATCCGGCCATGATCGGCTTCACCGGGGCGAGTTTTAGATTGATCGAAAGAGCGCGCGCAACGCGTGCGCGAGAAGCAGGAGTTCCGGCGCGTGGCCGAAGCTGACAAGAACGACAAGAAGGTCCGGCCCGATTTCCGCTCGCTCGCGACGTTCTGGCCCTATGCGCGGGCGCAGAAGCGCCGGATCGCGTTTGCGCTCGTCGCATTGGTCGTCGCGTCGCTGGCGACGCTGGCGCTGCCCTTGGCGGTCCGGCGCGTCATCGAGGTCGGCTTCGCCGGCGGCGAGCGGCAGCTCGCCAACAGCTACTTCATCCTGCTGATCGGCGTGGTCGGCGTGCTGGCGCTGGCGAGCTCGGCGCGGTTCTATCTGGTGATGACGGTGGGCGAGCGCATCGTCGCGTCGCTGCGCGCCGACGTCTTCCGCCATCTCACCCGGCTGGAGCCGGCCTTCTTCGATTCGAGCCGGGCGGGAGACCTCGTCTCGCGGCTCACCGCCGATACCACGCAGATCAAGTCGACCTTCGCCTCGACCGCCTCGATCGCGCTGCGCAATGCCATCATGGCGCTGGGCGCGCTGGCGATGATGGTCGCGACGAGCCCGCGGCTCTCCGCGATCGTCATCGGCGTCATCCCGCTGATCGTGATTCCGCTGGTCCTGTCCGGTCGCTCGGTCAGGCGGCGCTCGCGGGCGGCGCAGGACCGGCTGGCCGATGCCTCCGCCTTCGCGGCCGAGGCGGTCGGCGCCATCCGCACGATGCAGTCCTTCGGCGCGGCGCGCCAGAGCTCGGCGCGGTTCGAGGGGGCGTCCGACGATGCCTACTCTGCCTCGCGGGAGGCGACGGCCTCGCGCGCGCTGCTCTCGGGCGTCGCGATCTTCCTGGTCAGCGCCAGCGTGGTCTGCGTGCTCTGGGTCGGAGCGACCGAGGTCTTCGACGGGCGGATGAGCGGCGGGCGGCTGTCGCAGTTCATCCTCTATGCGGTGCTGGCGGCAAGCTCGCTCGGCCAGCTCTCCGAGGTCTATGGCGATATCAGTGCGGCTGCGGGCGCTTCCAGCCGACTCGGCGAGATCCTGGCGCTGAAGCCCGCCATCGCCGCGCCGCCGCATCCCAAGCCGATGCCGAAGCCTTCGCACGGCGAGCTCGCGTTCGAGAACGTTTCCTTCAGCTATCCCGGCCGCGTCGGGCCGGCCTTGTCGAATCTGAACTTCTCGGTCCGGCAGGGCGAGCGGATCGCGCTGGTCGGCCCCTCAGGAGCGGGCAAGAGCACGGTGCTGCAATTGGCGCTGCGTTTCTACGATCCGCAGGATGGGCGCGTCGTCGTGGACGGCGTTGCGGGTCCCGAGGCCGATCCCGAGGTCTGGCGCGAGCGTTTCGCGCTGGTGCCGCAGGAGCCGACGGTGTTCGGCGTCTCGGTGCGCGACAACATCGCCTATGGCCGGCCCGACGCCTCGCAGGAGGAGGTCGAGGCCGCAGCCCGGCTCGCGGCGGCGGACGAGTTCATCCGCGCCCTGCCTGATGGCTATGAGACTGTTGTCGGCGAGCGCGGTGTCACGCTTTCGGGCGGTCAGCGCCAGCGCCTCGCCATCGCGCGGGCCATCCTGAAGGACGCGCCGATCCTGCTGCTCGACGAAGCGACTTCGGCGCTCGATTCCGAAAGCGAGCGGGCGGTGCAGGATGCGCTCGACCGGCTGATGCAGGGCCGGACCACGCTGGTGGTGGCGCATCGCCTCGCGACCATCCTCTCGGCCGACCGCATCCTCGTGATGGAGGACGGGCGTATCGTCGAGGAAGGCAGCCATGCCGAGCTCAAGGCACGCGGCGGGCTCTATGCCCGGCTGGCGGCGCTGCAGTTCGGGCTGGAGACGGCCTGAGCCGTCTCAGCGCGGTGGCATGGCAGCGTAATAGGCGGCGAGCGCGGCGATATCCTGCGTCGACATCAGGCGCGCCATATAGCGCATCTCCTTGTGCTGGCGCTTGCCCGAGCGGAACGCCATCATCTGATTGTAGAGATATCGCTCGTTCTGCCCTGCCAGGTGCGGCACCTCGGTGTCGCGGGCGATACCGTCGATGCCATGGCAGGCGGCGCATTCCTCGATCGTGGACGTTCGCGGCTCGGCCGGGGCGGGGCTGGCCGCCAGCAACGCACCGATAGCGAGCAGCGACGCGCCGACCGGAAGCCGGGGAAAGGGCCTGCGGGGCATATGTCAGCGTTCCGTGATCTTGAACTCGATGCGGCGGTTGCGGCGGTAGGCTTCGTCGTTATTGGCGACGTCGAGCGGCTGGTACTCGCCGAAGCCGGTCGCCGCGACGCGGTCGGTCGGCAGGCCGCGCGAGATCAGGTATTCGACGACCGCGATGGCGCGGGCCGAGGACAGATACCAGTTCGAGGGGAACTGGGCCGATCTGATCGGGCGGTTGTCGGTATGGCCGTCGACGCGCAGGATCCAGGGCAGGTCCGGCGGCATCTCGTTGCCGAGATCGAGCAGGATGGTGGCGAGCTTGTCGAGTTCGCCCTTGCCCTCGGGCTTCAGCACGGCCTGGCCGGCATCGAAGAAGACCTCGGACTGGAAGACGAAGCGGTCGCCGACGACACGGATGTCAGGCCGGGTGCCCAACACCTGCCGCAGGCGGCCGAAGAAGTCCGAGCGGTAGCGCGCCAGCTCCTGCACACGCTGGGCGAGCGCGACGTTGAGCCGCGAGCCGAGCTCGTGAATGCGGGCCTGCGAATCCTTGTCCTTGGCCTCGGAGGCGGAGAGCGCTTCCTCCAGCGCCGCGAGCTGACGGCGCATCGCCTGGATCTGCTGGTTGACGAGATCGACCGTCGCCTGCGCGCGGGCGGAGAGCTGCTTCTCGGCGTCGAGCGCCTTCTGCGATTCGGCGAGCCGGGCGTCGGCATTGCTGCCTTGCTGCGTGTCGATCAGGCCCTGCAGGCGGGTGCGATCGCCCTGCGTCTGGGCGAGCGTCGACTGCATGAGCTGGAGGCTCTCCTGCGCCTGCCGGTTGGAGGAGCGCTCCAGCGCGAGCAGATCGGTCAGCTCCGAGATCTGCTTGTTCAGGCGTTCCAGCGCCGTGTCCTTGCCGGTCAGCTCCTGCGAGAGGAAGAACTGGCCGAGCACGAAGACGGTGAGCAGGAAGACGATGCCGATCAGCATCGTCGAGAGCGCGTCGACGAAGCCGGGCCAGAAATTCGTTTCCTCGCGGCGATGGGCGCGGGAGAGGGCCATCCGTCAGGTTCCTGTGATGCCGAACGAGATCATGGCTCGGTGATCTGGTCGGCGGTAAGGCGGTCGATCAGGCGCTTCATGTCCTTCTCGCGGGCGGCCTGCGCCTCGACCCAGTCGCGGATCATCTGCTGCTCGGAGCGCATGTGCTGGACGAGACCCTGGATGCCCTCCGCGAGGTTGGAGAGGGCCTGCGTCGCGGCGCGGTTGTTGGAGGCGCCGTCGGCCATGGCGGCGCTGAGCTGCTCGAAGCGGTCGGCCAGCGGGTTGCCGGCGCCCAGCAGGGTAGTCGGCGCCTCGGCCGTGCCGGTGCGGCTGCCGAGCCAGCTCTCGACCTCGTTGCGGAAGCGGCGCTGGGCCTGCCCGACCTGAAGATCGAGGAAGCCGAGGATCAGCGAGCCGGCGATGCCGAAGAGCGAGGACGAGAAGGACAGGCCCATGCCGGCGAGCGGGGCGGAAAGCCCGGCCTTGAGCTCGTCGAAGAGCACGCCGGCCTCGGCCCCGGTGCGCAGCGACTTGATGACGCCGCCGACCGATCCGACCGTGTCGAGCAGGCCCCAGAAGGTACCGAGCAGGCCGAGGAAGACGAGCAGGCCGCTGAGATAGCGCAGGACCTCGCGTCCGTCGTCGAGCCTGACCGCGATCGATTCGAGCACCGAGACAGCCTGGGCCGGGGCCAGCGTGCCGCGTTCCAGCGCCGGCAGGACCGAGCCCATCGGGGCGATGACCTGACCGCGGCGGACATCCGCCGATGCGGGATCGGCGGCAAGGCTGGTCGCGGCGCGCGCCTCGCTGTGGATGCGCCAGAGCTCGCGCAGCGCGATCAGGCAGCCGACGAAGAGGGCGCCCAGGATGAGGCCGTTCAGCCCCGGATTGGTCATGAAGGCCTGGATCAGCCCGGCCTGCAGGATGTAGCCGAGGAAGCCGATCAGGGCGAGGAAGAGGACCGCGCGGACGACAAAGCGGAGCGGCCTGGAGAAGCGGACCTGCGTCCGTGCGGTTGCGGCCGTTGCCGGCTCGGCCGCAAAATCCTCGATAGCCATGCGTCGTCTTCCGTTCGCCTCGGAGTGCGGGGAGGACTGTCGCCTCCCACGCCGCTGGGATCAAGCACGAAAGAGCAACAGTTTAGTCTCAGGCGGCCGCGGTTTTCAGCGCGGCGCTCAGCGCGCGCTCGCCGGCCTCGTTGCCGCAGATGATATCCTTGGCGCTGGTCATCGGCTTGCCGTCGAGCGTGCCGAAGGTGCCGCCGGCTTCGCGGATCAGCACGGCGCCGGCCGCGAAATCCCAGGTGTTGAGGCCGCGTTCCCAATAGGCGTCCATGCGGCCGGCGGCGACATAGGCGATGTCGAGCGCGGCCGAGCCCATGCGGCGGACATTGGCGAAGCGCGGCATCACGGCCGCGAGTTCGCGCAGGAACTGGCCATGGCCGCCCTTGCCGATATGCGGGATGCCGGTGCCGATCAGCATGTCGGTGGGCTCGTTGCGGCCGGAGACGCGCAGGCGGCGGTTGTTGACGAAGGCGCCCTTGCCCTTCTCGGCCATGAACATCTCGTCCTTGGCGGCGTCGTAGATCACGCCGGCGATGAACTGGTTGTCGCGCTCCAGCGCGACCGAGATGTTCCAGTGCGGGATGCCGCGCAGGAAGTTGTGGGTGCCGTCGAGCGGATCGATATGCCAGCGGTTGCTCTCGTCGGTGCCGTGGACGACGCCGCTCTCCTCCATGACGAAGCCGTAGCCGGGGCGGGCCTTCTCGAGCGCCTCGCGCAGGATCTCCTCGGCCTTGTGGTCGGCCTTGGAGACGAAGTCGCCCGGGCCCTTGGCGAGCACCTGCAGGTTCTCGACCTCGCCGAAGTCGCGCTTGAGCGAGCGGGACGCCTTCATCACGGCGTCGGTCATCACGGTCATCAGGGGGGAGCGGATCATCGGAAACCTCTTGCGCGCTCGCGGGCGCGGCTGGAAATGAAGGAACGGTCACGCCAGCCCTCATCCTGAGGAGCCGCGAAAGCGGCGTCTCGAAGGATGTTCCAGAGCGCGCTGGAGCATCCTTCGAGACGCGGGCTTTGCCCGCTCCTCAGGATGAGGGCTGTGTTTCGACCGTAGTAGCCCGTCACTTGCGCGGGTCTTAGGGCGCCGTCAAGACGGCGCTGCTGATCCGGCCGGCGGCCATGCGGGCGGCGCGGGCCTGCTGCTCGGGCTTGAGGCGCTCGAACAGGTCGTCGAGCGCGGCGTCCTTGAGGCCCTGCGAACGGGCTGCGAGATGCCAGGCTGCCGCCTCGATCGTGTCCGGCGCGATACCGAGCCCGAACTGATAGAGCTTGGCGAGGCGGTTCTGGGCGATCGGGTTGCCCTGCCAGGCGGCGCGCCGGAACAAGCTGGCCGCGGCGGCCTCGTCCTTCTCCACGCCGGTGCCGTTGAACAGCATGATGGCATACTCGACCTCGCCGGGGAGGTTGCCGGCCGTGGCTGCCTGCTTCATCCAGCGCGCTGCGACCTCTTCGCTGGCCGGCATGCCGCGACCCTGCTTGGCGAGAATGCCGAGCGCATATAGGGCATCGCCGACCCGGGCCTTCGCTGCGATCTCGAGGCAGGCGACGGCGCGCTTGTCGTCAGCCTCCCGGTTCGCGGCAAGCAGGGCGATGGCGAGATTGTAGTTGGCGGCCGGGTGGCCGGCAGCGGCAGCCTTCTCCAGCAGGGCGCCGGCGCGGGCCGGATCGCGCTTGCCGCTGTTCTCGTCGAGGAGCTGCGTCGCCAGCGCAAAGGCGGCGCTGATGTCGCCGCGCGCCTCGGCGCGCTCGTACCATTCGGTCGCGACCTTCTGGTCCGGCGCGACGCCGAGGCCCTGACGATAGAGCTCGCCGAGGAGGGTCATCGCCGCAGCGTCGCTGCTGTCCGCCTCGATGCGCTTCAGCGCCTCGGCCAGTGCACGACGGTAATGGCCGGCCTGGTAGGCGCCATAGGCGACGTCCGGCGCGGGCGCTGCCTCGGCCGGTCCGATCAGCAGGGCGCCGGCGAGCAGGACGAGCCAGGCAAGCCGCTTCATCGCGCCGCCTTCCGCGCCGCGCAGGCGGCGGTTGCCTGGTTGGCCTGCTCGACCAGAGCCCGGATGTCCTGGCCTTCGTCGAAGGCCCAGGCACCGAGCGCGACGAATTCCGCACCGGTCTCGACCAGGGCCGGGATCGATTCGGCATCGGGGGCATAGGCGACGCAGGGTGTCTCGAAGATTTCGGCCCACCAGCCGGCGCGCTCGATCACGGCCGCCAGCGGCGGCAGCGACCCGTCCGGGCGCGGCTCGCCGAACATCACGTAGTCGACGCCGGCCTCGCCGGCATCCATGGCGTCGTGGCGGGCGCGAAGACCGCCGATGCCGATGATGCGCTCGCTCTTCAGGCTGGAGCGAGCCTCGGCAACCGCGGCCGGGCCGCCGGTGAGATGGACGCCGTCGGCGCCGCCGCGCGTGGCGACGAGCGCGTTGTCCTCGACGACGAGCGCGACATTATTGGCCTGGACCGGGCCGGCGAGGCGCTTGACGCGCTCGATCCGGCTGCGGTCGTCGCCGGCGGCAAGGCGCAGCAGCACGGCGGCGATATCGCCGCCGGCCATGGCCTGCATCAGGCGAAAGGCCATGGCCTCCGCGTCCGCGACGGGAGGGGTGACGAGCATCAGGCGGGGGGAGGAGGATTGTGTGGTCATGATCGGCTGCGCAAACGGCCCGCAGCGAAGTCCAATGTCAAGACCGCAAGGCCGGCAACGAGACTCCAGAAGGCCGAGCCGATGCCGAAAAGCGAAAGGCTGGAGGCGGCAACGGCGAAGGTGACGACGGCGGCGAAGCGCTCCTTGTCGGAGGCCATGGCCTGCCCGAGCGCACCGGTGAGCGAGCCGACAAGGCCGAGACCCGCCACGGCGACGATCAGGGCCTTGGGCAGCGCTAGCAGCAGCGCGATCAGCAGGCCGGTGCAGGCGGCGACGACGAAATAGGCGAGCCCGTAGAGCACGCCCGCCTTCCAGCGCTGGGCCGGGTCGGGATGGGTATCGCCGCCGGTGCAGATCGAGGCCGATATCGCGGCCATGTTGGTCATGTGGGCGCCGAACGGGGCGGTGAGCAGCGAGGTGAGGCCGGTGACGAACAGCGAGGGCGCGGTCGGCGGATTATAGCCGGCGGCGCGCAGCACGGCGAAGCCCGGCAGGTTCTGGGCGGCCATGGTGACGAGATAGAGCGGGATGCCGATGCCGAGCATGGCGGCAATATCGAAGCGCGGCGTGACGAATTCGAGGCCGCTCAGCGTCATTGCGCCGGCAGGCCAGTGCGCCAACCCTCCGACAAAGCTGATCGCGATGCCGGCGACGAGCGCGGCAATGACGCCGAGAAAGGGGTTGAGCAGCCGCGCCATGAGGAAGACGGCCAGCAGCGGCAGCACGAGGCCGGGCGAGAGACGCATCTCATCGAAGACCGCGACGACGAAGCGGAAGATGACGCCAGCGAGCATCGCCGCCGCGACCGGCATCGGGATGCGCTCGATCAGCCTGCCGAGCGGGCGGAAGGCCGCGGTCAGCATCATCAGCACGGCCGCGATCAGGAAGGCGCCGACGGCCGAGGCCATGTCGAAGCCGGTGACCGCCGCGATCAGGGCAGCGCCCGGCGTCGACCAGGCGCAGATCATCGGCATGCGGTAGCGCCAGGACAGGAAGAGACTGGAGGCGCCGGTGGCGAGGCAGAGCGCGGCGATCCAGGAAATGGTCTGGCCGGGCGTGGCGCCGAGCGCCTGTGCCGCCTGCAGGATGACGGCGACGGAAGCGGCGAAGCCGACGAAGACCGCGACCAGGGCAGAGAAGACGATCGACATGGTGCGGAGAGCCGGCCGGGACAGATGTGAGCTAGCGTTGAACCAGAAATCGCGGGATGCGGAAAGGGCGGCAGGCGCAGGGCCGGGGTCCACCTTGTGGCGCCGGGCTTGCCCGAAGATGGCCTGACGGTGGACGGTGATGTCATGTGGCTGTCAAAGCCTAAGTCTAGCTGCGCATTATTCCAATCCGAAGCGACCGAGGCCGATCATGCGCGACGACGATCACGAATCCACTTTCGGCGCCAGCATGCTGGAGCATGAGGATGCCGAGCCGCGGAACCCGACCGACAATCCGACGATGGGCGAGCTGATCTCGCAGCGCTTCTCGCGGCGCGGGCTGCTGAAGGGCGCACTCGCCGTCTCGGCGATCTCGGCGACGGTCGGCACGTTGGCGCTGGAAACCGCCGCCGAAGCGCAGGCGCAAGGCGCGAAATCGGCCTTCGCCTTCAAGGAGGTCGAGGTCGGCGTCGATGCCGATCACCATGTCGCTGATGGCTACGAGGCGCAGGTGCTGCTGCGCTGGGGCGACCCGCTGACGGCCGATGCGCCGGCCTTCGACCCGGCGAAGCAGAGCGCCGAGGCCCAGAGCCAGCAGTTCGGCTACAATAACGATTTCGTCGGCTATGTGCCGATGATGGGCGCGGCCGATCCGTCCGCGCATGGACTGCTCTTCGTCAATCACGAATACACCAACCCGCATTTGATGTTCCCGGGCGTGGTCGAGATGAAGGACGGCAAGCCCGTCCTGAAGAACGCGACGCCGGAGCGCTTCGCGATCGAGGCGATGGCGCATGGCGCGACCGTCGCGGAAATCCGCAAGACCGGCAGCGAGTGGGCGCTGGTGAAGGATTCCAAGTACAATCGCCGCATCACCGCCGCGACCGAGATGCAGCTCTCCGGGCCGGTCGCCGGCACCGAGCGCGTCCAGACCAAGGCTGATGCCACGGGCCGCAAGGTTCTGGGCACGCTCAACAACTGCTCAGGCGCGCTGACGCCCTGGGGCACCTTCGTCTCGGGCGAGGAGAACTTCCACGGCTATTTCTCCGGCAAGCTGCCGGAAGGGCATCGCGAGGAGGCGAACTACAAGCGCCTCGCCGTGCCGTCCTCGCCCTATGCCTGGGGGCGCTTCGAGGAGCGCTTCGACCTTGCCAAGGAGCCGAACGAGGCCAACCGCTTCGGCTGGGTGATCGAGGTCGATCCGTTCGATCCGAACTCGGTGCCGAAGAAGCGCACCGCGCTCGGCCGCTTCAAGCATGAGGGCGCCGACATGATCGTGGCCAAGGACGGGCGCGTGGTCGCCTATCTCGGCGACGATGAGCGCTTCGACTATGTCTACAAGTTCGTGACAGTCGGCCGGTTCGACCCGAACAATCGCGCGAACAATCTCGACCTGCTCGATGCCGGTACGCTCTATGTCGCCAAGTTTGCTGCCGACGGCACGCATGAATGGCTGCCGCTGGTCTTCGGGCAGGGCCCGTTGACGGCGGCCAATGGCTTCCAGAGCCAGGCGGACGTGCTGATCGAGGCGCGCCGCGCCGGCGACCTGCTCGGCGCGACCAAGATGGATCGCCCCGAGGACATCACGCCAAACCCGGTGACGGGCCGCGTCTATGTGATGCTGACCAACAATACGAGCCGCAAGGATGAGCAAGTCGACGCCGCCAATCCGCGTGCCAAGAACGCCTTCGGCCATATCGTCGAGATCGCCG
Source organism: Beijerinckiaceae bacterium (assembly GCA_965283735.1). Classification (GTDB taxonomy): domain Bacteria; phylum Pseudomonadota; class Alphaproteobacteria; order Rhizobiales; family Beijerinckiaceae; genus Allobosea. Next base: position 915,756 of record CBDIPN010000001.1, read on the forward strand.
AGGCCGATGGCGACCACACGGCGACCAAAGGACGCTGGGAGATCCTGCTGAAATGCGGCGATCCTTCCGTCGCGGCGGTCGGCGCGAGCTTCTCGACCGACACGACGAAAAACGGCTGGTTCGGCATGCCCGACAATGCCGTGGTCGATTCAGCCGGGCGGCTCTGGGTGGCGACCGACGGCAACGGCATCGACGTGACCGGGCGCACCGACGGGCTCTGGGCCGTCGATACCGAGGGCGGGGCGCGCCGGACCTCGAAGCTGTTCTACCGCGTGCCGCATGGTGCGGAGCTGTGCGGCCCCTGCTTCACGCCGGACGACACCACCGCCTTCGTCGCCGTGCAGCATCCCGGCGATGACGGCCCGGACTGGCCGGAATTCGGCCGCCGCTCCTATTACGAGGACCTCTCGACCCGCTGGCCTGACTTCAAGCCGGATATGCCCGTGCGGCCCTCTGTGGTGGCGATCACCAAGAAGGGCGGTGGCAAGATCGGCGTTTGAGACGGTTTGCCGTGATGGCCGGGCCGTCTCAAGCCATGAGGAAGGCGAGCCGATCGTCGGCGCGACCCGGCGCGATTTCCAAGATGTCGGCGCTTACGACATCCTCGGTAACGAACGGATCCCTCTCCACGCGTGCTTCCAGCTCGGCACGCGTGGTCTGATGCGCTAGGATCACACCGCCCAAGCCCGGCTTCAGGCTGCCCGTCATCAGAAAGATGCCGTCGTCGAAACCGCTGCGTATCCAGTCGTTATGCGCCTGCATCAGGTTCGGTGCCTGTGCCTTGTTGGTGGAGAAGCGAAGCGTGACGACGAACATGGCGGTCTCCTCTTGTCGACGGATCAGCGGGCGGGGCGGCCGGGGCGGTGGGGCATTGTGCATCGAGCCAGGCCTTCATCGCTTCGACCTCCCTCTCGATGAAGCCGTCATCCCGCAAGGCTGCGGCGAGCGTCGCGACGCCCTGGCTGCGCATCAGCAGATGCATTGCGAGGGCGTCGGCGTCGGGGCCACGGCCCAGCGTGGCGAATTGAGTGGCGAGCCATTCCCGGAACAGCGTGAACAGTTCGGTCGCGCGGCCGAGCGCGAGATGGTCCAGCTTCGCGAGTTCCAGGCATAGAGAGCCGACGGGGCAGCCGTAGAGCATGATCTTCGTGCGGTTGGCGATCAGCATCCCGGCAAAGCTCAGGAGGCAATCGCGCGCGGAGCCGGTCTCACGTTCCCAACTGTCGAGAAGTTGGCGGGTCCGTTCCAGCCGCCGGGTGATCACAGCGTCGAGAATCTCGTCCTTGGTTCTGAAATGATAGTAGAAATTGCCGCGCGAGATGCCGATGGCGGAAGCGATATCGGCAAAGGCGGTCGCTTCGAAGCCGTGCTCGTAGAACAGGCTGTCGGCCGCCTCGACGATATGCCGCTTCGTTGCCACTGCTCCCATGCGCTCCCCGCTGCCCACTCCGGCGCTTCGTTTGCGGCTTTTTAGGTCAATCGTCCTAATTCTTGATTAGGGCAATTGACCTAGGCAATCAAGCCCCGCTGCCGGACAACAAAAAACGCCGCCGGGCCACCCGGCGGCGTTGTGGTCGATCTGAAAAATGCTGGCCGACGATCCGTTGTCGTTGTGACAGGCGAGCTAGCTCAAGCCGTCTTCTTCGAACCGAAGGTCGGGTCGAGCTCGCCCTTGGCGTAGCGCTTGGCCATGTCGGCCAGCGTGATGACGCGCTTGATCTTCGAGGCCTGGCCGGCGGTGTTGAACTCCTCAAGGCGCTGCTTGCAGAGCTTGGTCATCGCTTCCATGGCGGGCTTCAGATACTTGCGGGGATCGAACTCGCCGGGGCTCTCGGACAGGATCTTGCGGATCTGGCCGGTCATCGCCATGCGGTTGTCGGTGTCGATGTTGATCTTGCGCACGCCGTGCTTGATGCCGCGCTGGATCTCCTCGACCGGCACGCCCCAGGTCTGGGGCATCTTGCCGCCATACTGGTTGATGACGTCCTGGAGGTCCTGCGGAACGCTGGACGAGCCGTGCATGACGAGATGCGTGTTCGGCAGCAGCTTGTGGATCGCCTCGATGACATGCATCGCCAGGATCGCGCCGTCGGGCTTGCGGGTAAATTTGTAGGCGCCATGCGAGGTGCCCATGGCGATGGCGAGTGCATCGACCTTGGTCTCGGCGACGAATTTCACGGCCTCGTCGGGATTGGTCAGGAGCTGGTCATGGCTGAGCTTGCCCTCGAAGCCGTGGCCGTCTTCCTTCTCGCCCTCGCCGGATTCGAGCGAGCCGAGCACGCCGAGCTCGCCCTCGACCGAGATGCCGCCGAGATGGGCCATGTCGGTGACGGTCTTGGTCACGCCGACATTGTAGTCCCAGTCGCCCGGGGTCTTGCCGTCGGCCTTGAGCGAGCCGTCCATCATGACGGAGGTGAAGCCGGCCTGGATCGCGGTCATGCAGGTCGCCGGCTCGTTGCCGTGGTCGAGATGCACGCAGACCGGGATATGCGGGTAGATCTCGGTGACCGCGTCCATCATGTGCTTGAGCATGATGTCGTTGGCGTAGCTGCGGGCGCCGCGCGATGCCTGGATGATGACGGGCGCGTCGGTCGCGTCGGCCGCCGCCATGATCGCCAGCGCCTGCTCCATGTTGTTGATGTTGAAGGCGGGCACGCCATAGTCATTCTCGGCGGCATGATCGAGCAACTGGCGAAGCGTGATACGGGCCACGATGGCACTCCCCTTTGGTTTATCGGTCTGAGGGTGGATTTAGTCCGTCGGCGCCGGTCGCGCAAAGCGAAACCGGCGAAAACCTTAAAACGCGAGCGGCCGCTCCGTTGTCGAAGCGGCCGACGGTATCGTCCTGTCGAGGATCAGGCCTTCCTGAGCGCCTCGACGCCCGGCAGGGGCTTGCCTTCCATCCATTCGAGGAAGGCGCCGCCCGCCGTCGAGACATAGGACAGGTCGTCGGCGACGCCGGCATGGTTCATGGCCGCGACGGTGTCGCCACCGCCCGCGACGGCGACGAGCTCGCCGGCTTTGACGCGCCTGGCTGCGGCCTTGGCGACAGCGACCGTCGCGGTGTCGAAGGGCGGCAGTTCGAAAGCGCCGAAGGGGCCGTTCCAGACCAGCGTCTTCACTTTCTCCAGCCGCAGCACGACTTCGGCGATCGAGAGCGGCCCGGCATCGAGGATCATCTCGTCGGCTTCGACACCGCCGACCGGCACGACCCGGTAGCTCGGATGGGCCTTGAACTCGCGCGCGACCAGCGCATCGACGGGCAGGACGATCTCGCAGCCGGCGGCCTTGGCCTTCTCCTCGATCTCGCGGGCGGTGCCGACGAGATCATGCTCGCAGAGCGACTTGCCGACATCGACGCCGCGCGCCGCGAGGAAGGTGTTGGCCATGCCGCCGCCGATGGCGAGCACGTCGACCTTCCTGACGAGATTGCCAAGCAGGTCGAGCTTGGTCGAGACCTTGGCGCCGCCGACGATCGCCATGACGGGGCGGGCGGGATTGTCGAGGCCGGCGGAAAGGGCTTCGAGCTCCGCCTGCATGGTGCGCCCGGCATAGGCCGGCAGCACATGGGCGAGGCCCTCGGTCGAGGCATGGGCGCGGTGGGCGGCCGAGAAGGCGTCGTTGACATAAAGATCGCCATTGGCAGCGAGCGCCCTGACGAAATCCGGGTCGTTCTTCTCGTCGCCGGCGTGGAAGCGGGTGTTCTCCAGCAGCAGGACGTCGCCGTTCTTGGCTGCGGTCAGCGCTTTGGCGACGTCATCGCCGATGCAGTCGTCGACAAAGGTGACGGGGCGGCCGAGCGCCTGCGTCAGCGCCGGCACGACCTGGCGCAGGCTGTTCTTGTCGTCGCGGCCCTTGGGGCGCCCGAAATGGGCGAGCAGCACGACCTTGCCGCCCTTGTCGGCGATCTCGCGGATCGTCGGCAGGATGCGGTCGATGCGGGTGGTGTCGCTGACCTTGCCATCCTCCATGGGAACGTTGAGGTCGACGCGGACAAGCGCGCGCTTGCCGGCGAGATCGGCGTCATCGAGGGTGCGGAAGGCGGTCATCGGGCTCTCTTATCGGATGCGTTCGAACAGGCTGGGATAATCGACGACGAGGCCGTCCTCGTCGACAGGCAATTCGGCCTCGAAGCTGCCATCGGCCGCCTGATAGCGGAACAGGCGCGGGGCGCGGCAGGTATAGACCTGCCGGTCGAGGCGCGGCGCGAAATCGTCGAAGGGGATGTAGAGCATCGCGAAGCTGCGGCTCTGGCCGATCTCCCAGCGCTCCCGCCGGATCGGCAGGGTGTTGGTGAAGGGCGAGCCCTGCAGGTCGATGTCGATGCAGTCGTCGAAGGCGGAGAGGTGTTCGCCGAAGACATCGCGCCAGATGCCGTCGCGCCTTTCCAGGAAGACGCGCCGGCCGTCGGTGGCGGCGATGGTGACGGCGGTCACGGCAAAGTCGGTGCCGCAGTCGATGGCGTAGGACACGCCGTAGGGCTCGCCATCGCCGCGCTCGCCTATGACCACGGCCTCGGCACGGAGGCCGTCAGGCGTGCTGCGCAGCGTGAGATGCTCCAGTCCGACGCCCTCGACCGGCCGCCAGCGCAGGCTGCGCGGCACGGTCAAGAGAGCGACGTCCCGAAAGCTCATCGCGCCAGCAGGCCTCCGAACAGGCCGGGCACGCCGAATTTCAGCACGAGGATGGTCAGGATCACGGTCAGCACGGCCGTGACGATTGCGGTCATGAACAGCGTGCCGGCGCGCGGCGTCGCATCGACGCGGTTGCGCAGGGCGGTGATCTCGCCGCGGATCGAGGCGAAGTCCATCGTGCCGGCGGCGGCATCGACCTTATGGGCGCTGCGCTCCAGCGAGGCTTCCGCGCGGGTCAGCACGGCCTCGTAGCGGGCGAATTTCTCCTCGATGCGCGCCGCCTTCTCCTCGATGCGGGAGAGCTGGTCGAGCTTGCGCGGCTCGGTGACGGGCGCTGCTGTCTCGGCGGGCGTCGTCGCCACGAGGGTCGGGCCTGATGCGGGGGGCGCCATGACGGGCGGCTCGGTATTCGCCGGGGTCACGACAGTCGGCTCGATCTTGGCCATAGGCGCTCCGTAGCTGGGACGTATCGGGCGAAGCCGCGCCTTGGCAGCGCGGCCTCGCATTCAGGTGTCATGCCCTCAGAGAAGGGCAGAAAGGTGATGGATCAGAGCAGGGCGCCCATGGCGACGGCGGTGTCGCTCATGCGGTTCGAGAAGCCCCACTCGTTGTCGTACCAGGACAGCACGCGCACGAACTTGTCGTCCATGACCTTGGTCTGGTCGAGGGCGAAGGTCGAGGACGCCTGATCGTGGTTGAAGTCGATCGAGACGTTGGGCTGGTCGGTGACGGCGAGGATGCCCTTGAGCGGGCCGCGCTTCGACGCCTTGATGATGGCCTCGTTGACCTTCTCGACCGTGGTCTTGCGCTTCGAGATGAACTTGAAGTCGACGACCGAGACGTTCGGGGTGGGAACGCGGATCGAGGTGCCGTCGAGACGGCCCTTCAGGTCGGGAATGACCAGACCGATCGCCTTGGCGGCGCCGGTCGAGGTCGGGATCATCGACATCGCCGCGGCGCGGCCGCGATAGAGGTCCTTGTGCATCGTGTCCAGCGTGGGCTGGTCGCCGGTATAGGCGTGGATCGTGGTCATGAAGCCCTTGTCGATGCCGACAGCGTCATGGAGCACGCGCACGACCGGCGCGAGGCAGTTCGTGGTGCAGGAGGCGTTCGAGACGACGACGTGGTCCTTGGTCAGCTCGTGATGGTTGACACCATAGACGACCGTGAAATCGGCGCCGTCGCAGGGGGCCGAGACCAGCACGCGCTTGGCGCCGGCCGCGAGATGGGCGGCAGCCTTGTCGCGGGTGGTGAAGATGCCGGTGCACTCGAAGGCGATATCGACGCCGAACGCCTTGTGCGGCAGGTCCTTGGGATCGCGGATCGCGGTGACTTTGATCGGGCCGCGGCCGACATCGATCGTGTCGCCGGAGACGGTCACCGTGCCGGGGAAGCGGCCATGGACGGAGTCGAAGCGGAAGAGATGGGCGTTGGTCTCGACCGGGCCGAGATCGTTGATCGCGACGACCTCGATGTCCTTGCGCTTCGACTCGATGATCGCGCGCAGAACGTTGCGCCCGATGCGGCCGAAGCCATTGATCGCCACCTTGACCGTCATGTCTTCCTCTCCTTCGCCGAGCGAACCGGCGATGCCGTCGCTATCCACGCGGGCAATTCGGCCAAAGCATGGCCGAACGCAAGATGTCTTTCGGGAAAATCAGCCCTGCCTGCGGCAAAGAGGCGCTCAGGCGTTGTGCTTTTTGATCGCGGCGTCGGCGATGGCCTCTGCCGTGATGCCGAAATGCTTGTAGACCTCCTTGTAGGGGCCGCTGGCGCCGAAGGAGTTCATGCCGATGAACGTGCCGTCATGGCCGATCACGGCATCCCAGCCGAAGCGCACGCCGGCCTCGATCGCGATCTTGACCGGAGCCGAGCCGATGACCTGAGCCTGCGTCGCCTCGTCCTGCTCAAGGAAGAGCTCGAGCGAGGGCACGGAGACGACCCGCGCTCTCACGCCCTTCTCGGCGAGCAGCTTGCGCGCGGCGACCGCGAGCTCGACCTCGGAGCCCGAGGCGAAGAGCGAGACCTGGGCCTTGCCGCCCTCGGCAGCCAGCAGCTCGTAAGCACCGGTGGCCGAGCGGTTCTTCGCGGTGGCGTCGGTGCGGAGCTGCGGCAGGTTCTGGCGCGAGAGCGCGAGGACCGTCGGGCCGTCGGTGCGCTCCAGCGCCGCCTGCCAGGCTTCGGCCGTCTCGATCGTGTCGGCCGGGCGGAAGACGCGCATGTTCGGCATGGCGCGCAAGCTGGCGACCTGCTCGACCGGCTGGTGGGTCGGGCCGTCCTCGCCGAGGCCGATCGAGTCATGGGTCATGACGTAGACGACCGGCAGGCTCATCAGCGCGGCCAAGCGCATCGAGGGACGGGCATAGTCGGCGAAGACCAGGAAGGTGCCGCCGCCGGTGCGGAAGCCGCCATGCAGCGTGATGCCGTTCATCGCGGCGGCCATGCCGTGCTCGCGGATGCCGTAGCGGACATAGCGGCCCTTGGGGGTCTTCGGGGTGAAGTCCTCGGCGGCCTTGGTGCGGGTGTTGTTGGAGGGGGTCAGGTCGGCCGAGCCCATCACCAGCTCCGGCATGATCGGGGTGATGGCTTCGAGAGCCATTTCCGAGGCCTTGCGGGTGGCGACAGCCTGCGGCGCGGCGACCAGCGCCTTCTTGTGGGCGAGGATCGCCTTGTCGAGCTTGGCCGGAACGGCATGGGCGAGGCGGCGGTCGAACTCGCCGCGCTTGCGCTCGGAGAGGGTGGCGAAGCGCTCGCTCCAGTCCTTGTGGGCGGCAGAGCCGGCGGCGCCGAAACCGCGCCAGGCCTTGAGCACGTCGGCCGCGACCTCGAAGGCGCCGCCGGTGATGCCGAGCTTCTGCTTGGCGGCGGCAAGCTCCTCGGCGCCGAGCGGCTCGCCATGGGCCTTGGAGGTGCCGGCCTTCTTCGGCGCGCCGAAGCCGATCACGGTCTTGCAGGCGATCATGGTCGGCTTGTTCGACTTCCGGGCGCGGTTGATCGCGGCCTCGATCGCCTCGGGATCATGGCCGTCGACGCGCTCGGAGCGCCAGCCGCAGGCCTTGAAGCGCGCGACCTGGTCGACATTGTCGGTGATCGAGAGCGGGCCGTCGATCGAGATGCCGTTATCGTCCCAGAGCACGATCAGCTTGTTGAGCTTCTGGTGGCCGGCGAGCGCGATCGCCTCCTGGCTGATGCCTTCCATCAGGTCGCCGTCGGACGCCAGCACATAGGTGTGGTGGTCGACGACCTTCTTGCCGAATTCGGCGGCGAGCATGCGCTCGGCCATCGCCATGCCGACGGCGGTGGCCAGACCCTGGCCGAGCGGGCCGGTGGTGGTCTCGACGCCGGCGGTCATGAAGTTCTCGGGATGGCCGGGGGTCTTCGATTCGAGCTGGCGGAAGGCCTTGAGATCGTCGAGCTGCATGCCCGGCGCGCCGGTGAGATAGAGCAGGGCGTAGAGCAGCATCGAGCCGTGGCCGGCAGAGAGCACGAAGCGGTCGCGGTCCGGCCAGCGCGGATCGGCGGCGTCATACTTCATCACGCGGGTAAACAGCACGGCGGCGATGTCGGCGGCGCCCATCGGCAGGCCGGGATGGCCGGACTTGGCCTTCTCGACGCCGTCCATCGCCAGGCCGCGGATGGCGTTGGCGAGCTTGTCGTGCTGGGCGCGGTCGATGGTGGTCATGATGATCTCACAGGGCTCCGTCAGGCGGGCGGGAGGACCGGGCCGGCCTGCGCGACAGCGGGCCGGCGAGGGGGAAGGCAGTGTTGCCGCCGCTTGCGGCAGGCTTGGAAAGGACGGGGTGGATTAGGCCCGGCCCTCCCTGCGAGTCAATTCGCCAAACCCTGCTTTCGGGGTCGCAGGCAACGCTTTTGGTCGGTTTTCCGCAGGTGACGCCTCAGCCCCGCCCGACAAGCCGTTGCAAGGACGTGTTTACAAGCCGCGAGAGCGATTCCTGTTTTCCGGCGCTTTGCTGTAAATTGTGGCACGAATCGTGTGAGCCGGCTTCGATCTGAAAGGAGAGCGACGGTGGCGAGCCTGATGCTGGACAATGCTTTGGCGCGTCTCGATACGGCGCTGGGGCAGCTGGAGGCGGCGGCGCGGCGACGGGTCGAGGCTGAGCGTGGACGTGGCAACCTCGAAACCGAACTCGCCCTGATGCAGGACGACCGGGCACGGCTGGCGGCCGAGCTCGACGGCGCGATGTCGCGTCTGGGCCAGGTCGAGACGGCTGCGGCCGATGTCGACCAGCGGCTGGAGCGGGCGATGAACGTCGTCGGCGCAGTGATCGCGCGGGTCGAGGCGCAGCAGCAGCCGGAGCCCGAGGCAAGCCAAAGCTAGACAAGGACTGGAGCTCGAATGCCGCAAGTCAACGTCATGATTTCCGGGAAGGCCTATCGCATGGCCTGCGGGGAGGGCGAGGAGGGCCATCTCGAAGGGCTCGCCCGGTTCTATGACGAGAAGATCGGCGAGATGCGGCAGGCCTTCGGCGAGATCGGCGACATGCGCCTGCATGTCATGGCAGCGCTGATGGTGGCCGACGAGGTCCATGAACTGAAGCAGCGGCTGGCGAAGCTGGAAACCGATCTCGCGGCGACGCAGGGCAATGCCGGCGCTGCCGACGAGCGCCTCAGCGAGGTCGAGGACCGCGCGGCGGAAGCGCTGGTCGCGGCGGCCGAGCGGATCGAGGGCGTAGCGCGGAGTTTGATCCCAACCGCGGTGGGCTGATCGCGCTATTCAGACATGAAAAAGGCCCCGGATGGAGGCATCCGGGGCCATTTCTTTGTCTATGTGTTCAGATCAGACGCCGGGGGCGCCGCCGGCGCCGTCCAGCACCGTGACGGAGCGGCGGTTCTGCGACCAGCAGGAGATGTCGTTGCAGACCGCGACCGGGCGCTCCTTGCCGTAGGAGATGGTGCGCATGCGGTTGGCTGCGATGCCGCGCGAGGCGAGGTAGTCGCGCACGGTCTGACCACGGCGGGCGCCGAGCGAGTAGTTGTACTCGCGGGTGCCGCGCTCGTCGGCATGGCCTTCGACGGTGAAGGTGTAGCGCGGGTAGCGCTGCAGCCAGCTGGCCTGCTTGTCGAGGGTCGCGGTCGCGGTCGAGGTCAGGTCGGTCGAATCGGTCTCGAAGAAGACGCGGTCGCCGACATTGACGACGAAGTCCTGCGCGCTGCCCGGTGTCGCGGCGCCGCCGGCGCCGAAGCCCGAGCCGTCGGCATTCTGGTCCTTGGCGCAAGCGCCGAGGGCGAGGGTGGCGGCGATGGCGGCGGCGAAGCGTACGGCTCGGCCGCCGGAAACGAGTGTGGTCAACATGGCTGGACTCCGGGCAATCGAATTATGTGGCGGGGCACTTCGAGGAAGGCTTCGCAGTGCCTCATCAATGAAGTGTCAACCTAAACGAGACCTTGCCAAATCAGGGCGAAGTGGCGGCATTGCGGCTTATGGTTAACCAATTATGGCGAAAGGCGATTCCGGGAGGGATTGTGGTGCGGCGGACACATCTGCACTCACCCGTGAAAGAAGCTTGCAGATCGCCCGGGCAATTGCAGCGCCTGTTTCGCCGGAAGGGCTTTATCGTTCCCGAGCATCGGCTCGATACTTGCTTCGTTTCCGTCTTTCCCTTCGACCGGAGATCGCGATGGCTCATCCCCTCAAGTCCGGCGCCGCGAGCGTGACGCCGCTTCGTGGTCCCAACCAGCCTGATCTCGATTCCGATATCGTCTGGGAGGCGCGCCGTGATCTTGCCGCGACCTTTCGCATGGCGGCGCGCTATGGCTTCGAGGAGGGGATCTGCAATCACTTCTCGGCGCTGGTGCCGGGTCATGACGACCTCTTCATCGTCAATCCCTATGGCTGGGCCTTCCGCGAGCTGACGGCGTCGAAGCTGCTGATCTGCGATTTCCACGGCAATGTCGTCTCGGGAGAGGGCCAGCCGGAGGCAACCGCCTTCTACATCCACGCCCGGATTCACAAGAACATCCCGCGCGCCAAGGTCGCGTTCCATACGCATATGCCCTACGCGACGGCGCTCTCGATGACCGAGGGCGATCCGCTGATCTTCGCGGGGCAGACAGCGCTCAAGTTCTACGGCCGCACCGCCGTCGACCGCGACTATAACGGGCTGGCGCTGGACGAGCGCGAGGGCGACCGTATCGCGGCTGCGGTCGGCGAGGCCGATATCGTCTTCATGAAGCATCACGGCGTCATGGTACTCGGGCCGAACATCGCCGAGGCCTGGGACGATCTCTACTATCTGGAACGGGCCTGCGAGGTGCAGGCGCTGGCGCTCTCGACGGGGCGGCAGGTCAAGCCGGTGAAGCCCGAGATCGCCGAAGCGGCTTATCGCCAGATGCGCGAGGGCGATCCGGAATCGGCCCGCCTGCATCTCGCCTCGATCCGCCGCCAGCTTGACGCCGAAGAACCGGTCTATCGCGACTGAATGGGCGGGGCGTGGGCGACCGTGTGAGGCACGGTCGCCTGCCGCGTCAGAACCGGACGTCCATCCGGGCCTTCAGGGCATGGTCCTGATTGTCCTTCGCGATGGCGCCGGTATAGGCGATGCTCGCCGCCAATTGCTTGCTGATCTGCCAGTCGAGCCGCGCTTCGGCGATCAGGCTGTCGCGCGCGACAGGAACGCCTTGCACGGTGAAGGCGCTCCCGATCGAGCGAAAGCCGAGCAGGGCCTTGCCGTCGACGTCGCCAAAGGCGTGCTGCCAGCCGAGCGTCGCCCGGGCCGTCAGCGGAAGCGAGGTTCCGAGCTTGGCCGCGAAATGGGCGCCGATCGTCGAGGTCGGTATGGTCTGGTCCTGGCTCGCGCCGAAAAGCGCCGCCGGGCCGCCGATTTCGTTGAACGAGTCGGTGTGAAGCCGGACGACGGCCAACCCGGCAAACGGCTCGATCTGGAGCGCGCCGTAGTTCAGCCGGTAACCCGCCTCGCCGAAGGCCTGGGCGGTGTAGCCGTCGAGCTTGGTCTTGAAGGCGCCGTTCAGGCCGGGAACAAAGACGGCGCGGCTCATCTCGATGTCGTTGTTGGTGTAGGAGGCACCAAGGCGGAGATTGATGTTGCCGAACGAGGTCGCACCGTAGAGTGAGCCGAAGACGCCGCTGACATTTCCGGAGGACAGGCGCGAATCCATGTCGAAATTCGTGCGGGTATAGCCGCCTGCGACACCCACGCGCGTCTCGCCGCCGAGCCAGTCGAAGCCGATATCGCCGCCGATGATGAAGCCGCCGGTGGAGCGGTCGATCTTCGCCGTGTTCGTGTTGCCGTCGGTCCGGCCGCGGGCTCCCAGCGCCTCGCCCCAGAGCGAATAGCGGCTGGTGCCGCGGAACTGCGTCGGCACCTCCATCGCGACCGGGCGCGCCTTGCCGCCGGGCAGATCGGAGGATTGCATGGCATAGACGGTTCGCGTCGGCACGGAGCCGACGGGGCCGTCGAAGCCGAAATTCTGACCCGAGCGCAGATAGCCTAGCACTGAATTGCGCACGAGCGAGGCGTCGGCGAAGGTCGTGCTGGAGATGTTGGCGTAACCGTCGCCGGAGAGCTGGGTGAGGCTGCCGGCCAGTTCCGTCTGGCTCTGCAGGAACAGGTTGAGGAACTCCGGCGGCAGGTCGCCGGTCCGGTCGATCTGGTTGTTCAGCGCGGTCGCGGCCGAGGCCTGATTGAAGGTCAGCCCGGCCAGCGAGAAATAGGGCAGGCCGAAGGTCGCGGCGAAAGCCAGATCCTGCGGGATGAAGGCCCATGTCGACGACGTCAGGCTGCCGAGCCCGAGCGAGCCGTTGTTGATGAAGACGAACTGCCCGCCGGCATATTGCGTATTGGTGCCCACCGACCCGTATCGAGCGCTTCCGCTTGCCCCGGGAATGTTCGTGGTGGTGAACAGCAGGACGTATTGCTGGCCCGGCGTCAGCGACAGCAGACCCGTCGAAACCTTGTAGGCCGCATAGCCGGTTCCCGTGACCGTCATCACCGGGGATTCGAACAAGGCCGATCCCGTGGCGCGCCGGTTCACGCTATCCCAGGCATAGACATAGGCTTGGAAGGGAATGTCGGCACCGCTTTGGCGCGACACATTGAAGGTGAAGCTGGTCAGGCGGCGGCTGCTGCTGTCGGCCGTGATCGTCTGGCCGTAGGTCGCCGTGTTCGGACGGCCGAAGCTCGAGATGAACGTGGTGCCGTTCCAAAAGGGCGTGGTGTCGATGTTCTGGGCGCCGGCCGGTGCCGACAGCAGGATCGTTGCAAGCGCCGAGCCTGCACCAAAAAGCTTGCCTAGCCGCGACAGCCAGCGCCTGGACGGGTTGTGCCCTGAAGGAGCTGCTGATCCACCCCCGTTGAATTGGTCCACCCTGAACTATGTCTTTTGGCAGACAGGAGGACCGCAATGCCGAAGAAGCGTCACAAGCCCGAAGAGATTGTCGCGAAGCTGCGCCAGGTCGATGTGCTGGTCTCGCAGGGTCAATCCGTTGCCGATGCGATCCGCTCGATCGGCGTGACGGAGGTTAGTTATTACCGCTGGCGCCGAGAGTTTGGCGGCCTGAAGACGGATCAGGTGAAGCGGATGAAGGAGCTCGAGGCCGAGAACGCCCGGCTTCGTCGCGCCGTCGCGGACCTGACGCTCGACAAGCTGATCCTGAAGGAGGCGGCTTCGGGAAACTGGTAAGCCCCGCGCGTCGCCGTGCCTGCATCGAGCATGTTCGGCTCGTCCTGAAGGTGTCGGAGCGGCGGATATGCCGTGTGCTCGGACAACATCGCTCGACCCAGCGCCGGATCCCGCGCGGACGCGACGACGAGGAGAGGCTTACGGCCGACATCGTCGAACTGGTCCGCCGCTATGGCCGCTACGGTTATCGCAAGATCGCCGCGCTGCTGCGCTCGACGGCAGGCTGGGTGGTCAACGACAAGCGGGTTGAGCGCATCTGGCGACGCGAGGGGCTGAAAGTTCCAGCCCGACAACCCAAACGCAGCCGTCTCTGGCTCGCGGACGGATCCTGCATCCGCCTTCGCGCCGAGCGGCCCAATCACGTGTGGTCCTACGACTTTGTCGAGGACCGCACCCATGATGGGAGAAAATACCGGATGCTGAACATCATCGACGAGTTCACGCATGAATGCCTGGCAATCCGCATCGATCGCAGGCTGAAGGCGATCGACGTCATCGACGTGCTCTCGGATCTGTTCATCCTGCGCGGCGTGCCGGAGCATGTTCGGTCAGATAACGGGCCCGAATTCGTCGCCAAGGCCGTGCAGGACTGGATCGGTGCGGTCGGCGCCAAGACCGCCTATATCGCGCCCGGAAGCCCCTGGGAGAACGGCTTCATCGAGTCGTTCAATGCCCGGTTGCGCGACGAACTTCTCGACGGCGAGATCTTCTATTCGCTCGCGGAGGCGAAGATCGTCGTCGAAAGCTGGCGGCGACACTTCAACACGCTGCGCCCACATGGCTCGCTCGGCTACAAGCCCCCCGCCCCGGAGGTCTTCGTCCCCGCAATGACCGCGCGGGCGGCTGCGCAATCCAGACCGGCTACGCCGCCCGCGCTGGCGCCGAGGCCAACCGTCCACTAACAATCCCCATGGACCTCTCGGCGGGGGCGGATCACTGCCATCGTTCGTTCTCGCTCATCCGTTAGAATCGTCGCCTGGACGGTATCGATCTATCGGCGGGCGACGCAAGGTAAGGGTAGGCGGTGACGCTGCTTTTCAACGGTCAGTTGCATTTTCGTTACGTTGCGGACATGCGCGTAAAAATGCCGCCCGGCGGAACCGGGCGGCATTCGATCAAGCTGACGATTGCCTTGCGCCTCAGCGCTGGCCGCTGAGCAGAGGCGACCAGGTCGGGTCCGAGGCGAAGGCCGGGGTCGGCACCGGCACTTCGACGCGGCCGGTGATGTCCACCATGTACAGCTTGCCGCCGGACTGGCCGCCGGGGTCGCGGAAGAACATGATGTACTGGCCGTTCGGCGCCCAGTTCGGGGCTTCGTTATGGAAGCCCTCGGTCAGGATTCGCTCGCCCGAGCCGTCCGGCCGCATCACGCCGATGGCGAAGCCGCCGCCGCCCTGGCGGGTGAAGGCGATGAGGTCGCCGCGCGGCGACCACGAAGGCTGCGAATAGCGGCCCTGGCCGAAGGAGATGCGCTGGCCCTCGCCGCCGCCGGCGGGCATCACATAAAGCTGCTGCTGGCCGCCACGGTCGCTCTCGAAGACGATGCGCGAGCCGTCGGGCGCGTAGGAAGGCGAGGTGTCGATCGCCGCCGTCGAGGTCAGGCGCGTGGTCGAGCGCGAGCCGATATCGATGGCGTAGAGATTGGCGTTGCCGCCCTGCTGGAGCGAGAGCACGACGCGCTGGCCGTTGGGCGCGAAGCGCGGGCTCGAGCTCATGTCGGGGAAGTTGCCGACGATCTGGCGCTGGCCGGTCTCGATGTTCAGGACCTGCACGCGGGGCTGCTCGCCCAGCCGCTGCGTCATGAAGGTGACGTCCTGCGAGACCGGCGAGTAGCGCGGCGTCACCACCGAGGTGTCGCCAGTGGTGAGGTAGCGCACATTGGCGCCGTCCTGGTCCATGATGGCTAGGCGCTTGCGGCGCGTCTCCTTCGGGCCGGATTCATCGACGAAGACGACGCGGGTGTCGAAGAAGCCGCCGAGACCGGTGACCTTCGAGAAGATCGCGTCCGAGATGATATGGCCGACGCGGCGGGCATTGCTCGGATCGGTGAAGTACTGCTGGCCGTCGGTCTGGGTGCCGGTCGCGACGTCCCAGAGCCGAAACTCGGCGCGGATGCGGCCGGCTTCGCGCGCGACGCGGCCGGTGACGAGGGCCTGCACGCCTGCCGCCTTCCAGGCGTCGAAGCGCGGGGCGGCATCGAAGGGCGGGTTCGCCTCCGGGAAGCGGCCCTTGTCGACCGGCGTGAAGTAGCCGCAGCGCTTCAGGTTGTTGGTGATGACGCCGGAGACGAGCACGCCGCCTTCGCCGCCGAAATCGGCGACGGCGATCGGCATCGGCTGGAACGCCCCACCCGTCAGGTTGATGACGAGCTCGGCTTTGGCGGCCGTGGGCAGCAGCAGCGCCGCGCCGGCAGTGGCGAGGAGGCGGCGGCGCGTCGGCGCTGTCGCGAGGAAGGGGAGGGGGCTTCTGTCGATCATCGGGGTCACATGACGTCCCTGGCGTCGAAATTGACGACGACATCGCGCCAGTCGTCGTAATAGGAGGCGAATTGAGCCGGGATGCGCAAGGGCGCGCAGCGGCGGGTGGCGGTCAGCGCCGAATCGGCGGCGACCCGGAAGAGCGGGTCCGAGGACGAATTGATCACGCCGGGCTGGCCGATGAGCGAGCCGTCGGTGTTGAGCTTCATCCGCACGGACGGCACGACATTGCCGCTGCCATGGGCATTGGCGAGCGCGATCGGCACGTTCCAGCACTTCAGGAGCTGTTCCTGGATGATGCCGATGAGCTGAGACCTGAGCGAGGGGCTGAGCTTCTGCGAGGTGCCGCGCTCGGTCCCGAGCGAGGCCGTGCGGTTGACCTGCGGCGCCGAGGAGCCCGAGGACTGCGCCTTCTCCTTGGACTGGAGCAGCTTGGCGATGTCGCTGGCGTTGAAGTTCTTGGCGATCTCCGCCTCCTTCTTCGCCTTGGCCTCGGCCTCCTGCTTGGCCTTCGCCTCGGCGGCGATCTTGGCCTTCTCAACGGCCTCGGCCTTCGCCTTGGCGGCAGCCTCCGCCTTTTCCTTCGCGGCCTTGTCTGCTTCCGCCTTGGCGAGCGCCTCGGCCTTGGCCTTCGCATCGGCGGCGCGCTTGGCGGCCTGGGCCTCGGCTTCCGCCTTGGCCTTGGCGGCGGCCTTCGCCTCCTCCTCGGCCTGCTTCGCCTTGGAGGCGAGCTCGGCCTCCTCTGCGAGCTTGGCCAGCTCCTCACGCTTCTGCTCGGCCTCGCGGGCGGCGGCGGCCTCGCTCTTCTGCGGCGGCTGCTTGGCGGGCTCCGGCGGCTTGGCCTCGGGCTTCGGCTGCTCGACCGGGCGGGCCGGCGGCGGGGGCGTCGCGGCGTTGTTCTCGGCGGTTTTCAATTCGAGCGGGCGCGAGGGCGGAGCCGGAGCGTCGGCCTTGGCCTCGCCCGCTTCCTTGCGCTCGACCTTTTCGGACTGGCGCTCGGCGCGCGGGGTCGGCTGGGCCTGGACCTTCTCGGCGCTGCGCTCGCCGCGCGTCACCTGGTTCAGCGCGCTGGGGTCGATCACCTCGACGGCGATCGCCTCCTCGTTCTCCGGCAAAGGCGCAGGCGACGAGAACGCCAGCAACCCCGCGACGAGGAACGTCGCGTGGCCCAGCGCCGACACCAGCATGCCAGGTTCGGAGGTCGAAAGCTTCACGCCCTTAACGCCCTTACTCTCTAATTCTCAGCTCTCAGCGGCTCGGCTCGGTAACGAGCGCGACCCGCTTGAAGCCGGCGGCGGTGATGGTCGACATCACCGAGGCGACGCGGCCGTAGTCGACCTGCTTGTCGCCGCGAACATAGATGCGCTCGTCGAAACCCTGCTTGGCCAGGTTCTGGAGCTTGGTGACGAGGTCGGGCTCGAGCGTCGGCTCGTCCTGCAGGAAGATCTGGCCCTTGGCGTCGATGGCGATGGTCAGAGGCTTCTGATCGACATTGATCGGCTTGGCGCCGGTCTGCGGCAGGTCGAGCGGGACGCCGGTCGCGATCAGCGGCGCGGCGACCATGAAGATGATGAGCAACACCAGCATGACGTCGATGAACGGCGTCATGTTGATCTCGGCGATGGCGCCGTGGCGGCGCCCGCGCCGACCCCGGCGGCCGGAACCGCCCTTTGCGCCCGAAGCGGCTGACATACCCATCGGTCAGGCCCTCACGCCGCCATGCGTTCGTCGATCTGCCGCGACAGGATCGCGGAGAACTCGTCGGCGAAGGCTTCGAGGCGCCCTTGAGCCTTGGCGACCTCGGCCTGGAGCTTGTTGTAGGCCATCAGCGCAGGGATAGCGGCGAAGAGGCCGATCGCCGTGGCGAAGAGCGCTTCGGCAATGCCGGGCGCGACGACCGCGAGCGAGGAATTCTTGGAGACCGCGATGGCGGTGAACGAGGTCATGATGCCCCAGACCGTGCCGAACAGGCCGATGAAGGGGGCCGCCGAGGCGATGGTCGAGAGCACGAGCAGCCCCGATTCCAGCCGCTCCGTTTCGCGCTGGATGGTGACGTCGAGCACCTTGTCGATGCGCTGGGGGAGGCTGGCGACCGAGCGCCCGCCATTCTCGAAGGAGCGCTTCCACTCGCGCATCGCGGCGACGAAGACGGCGGCCATGTCGTTGACCGGCTTGCTGGCGAGGTCGCGATAGAGCTCCTCGAGCGAGCGGCCGGACCAGAACACCTCCTCGAAGGCGTCCATGTCCTTGCGCGTGCGGCGATACAGCAGGGTCTTGTCGACGATGATCGACCAGCACCAGACCGAAGCGGCCAGCAGGCCCATCATGACCAGCTTGACGACGATGTGGGCGTGCCAGAACAGCGTCCAGAACGACATGTCGATCTGCGGCGCGGCCTGCGCGACGTCGGCGGGGTTCATCCTGTCATCCTTCTCACCCAGGCGGTACGGTCGATGCTGGACGCTTCAAGGCTCCAGCCCCGGCCCAAACCCCGCCGCTTGCGTCGCGGGAAGCCCACGCCGCCGCCCGATCCGCGATCCGGGGAAATGCCGTATCCCTCCAATCGCGCGTGAATCCGGCGAAAGATGGGCCGAAACGGGGTTTCCCACGGAACGCATGCTCCGAAAGGAGTTAAGCATCCGGCAAGGTTAATGTCGGGTATACGGCGGACCGGGCGGGTGGGAAGTTTCGGGAGGCCGGGGATGCGGGCCCAGGCTGGCGGTGCCGTTCGCTCAACGCGCTGCGAAACGACAGACCGTGCGCCGGAAGCCTCACGTGAAAACAGAGCGCTTGACAGAAAATTTCAATTTGCAGATCTGTGCATGCCTTCAAGACGGGAAGGCCAGTCGAAAATCATGAGTTATTTTTCGTATGTGGGCTCCGGGCCCTATTGTTACGCCAATTCATTTTCGATGATGTTTGGCGAGGCTTCGCTACCTCCCGCCGTCATAGAGTTCGCGACGGGAAGTCCTTTCGGCATGCAATTGCATGGCGGCGCGCTGCCATTCTTCGATCCCTATGGTTGGACCCCGGAAGCGGGTTTCGAGGGTGCGCTCGCCGCCATGGGCTGGGCCTCCACCGTGGCATACGGCGGCAGCGAGGAAACGGCACTCGCGCGACTTGCGGATGCTCTCGCCGCGGGGCCGGTCTGGATCGGGCCCGTCGAAATGGGGCATCTGCGCCATCAGCCGGGCATGCGCGGGGCGATCGGCGCCGACCACTATGTCGTCGTGCTCGCGCTGAGCGGCGACATGGTCGAGATGCACGATCCGCAAGGCTATCCGCATGCGACGCTGCCGCTCGCCGATTTCGTGGCAGCGTGGCGCGGCGAGACGGTCGATTACGGCGAGGCCTTCACGATGCGCACGGGGTTCCGGCGCGTCGAGATCGTGCCGGAGGAGGAGGCGATCCGGCGGGCGCTTCCCGCGGCCATTCGCTGGCTCGCCATGGACGGGGACCTGCAGCCGCCGCCGGGGACGCTCGGCAACGAAGCGGCCGCCCTGGCTCTGGCGGAACGCGTCGCGGCCGGCTGCGACGACGACCTCAGGGGTCATCTCATCCATTTCGCGGTGCGCGTCGGTGCGCGCCGGGCCGCCGATGCCGCGCGTTGCCTGACGCGGATCGGGCTCGATGCCGCTGCCGGGATCATGGGGCGCCAGGCGCGCCTGATCGGCGCCCTGCAATATCCGCTGGTCGCCCGGGATGATGCGACGGCAGCCGCTCACCTGCGAGCCCTGGCGCCGACCTATCGCGAGCTGCTCGCGGTACTGGAACGGCCGGCTGCTTCGTAGCGGGCGATCCGGTTGCCGCGCGACGCTGTGCCCGCCAGACAAGACAAAGCCCGCCCCGGCTAGGGGCGGGCCTGTTCTGATCGATCCGACGGTTCAGGCCGCGTCGGGCTGGGCCGGGGTGTTGGCCGGCGGGTTGTTGCGGCGCTCGGTCATGAACTGATCGAACTCGGCCTTGTCGCGGGCCATGCGCAGGCGGCCCAGGAAGTCGTGGAACTCGCGCTGCTCGTCCTCGAGCCGGCGCAGCGTCTCCGAGCGATACTCGTCGAAGGCGCGGTTGCCGCTGGAGGGGCCGCCGCGGCCCCAGCCGCCGAAGCCGCCTTCGCGGCCACCCATGCGCTCGCGCAGCCGATCCATCTTGCCCTGAAGGCGGCTCATCCGGTGCTCGTACCGGTCTCCGGCATATCCACAACCCATGCGTCCACTCCAGAAAAGAAAGGCCAGGGTCGCCAGACCCAGGGGCCAGAACAGGATGAAGCCGAGAACCGCGAAGGCGATCCAGGCACCCTTTCCATATTCGTCCAGCTTCTCGACGATCGGCATTGCTCCCTCACCATCCATGAGCGTGAATGTAAATCACATTTACATAGATGCGCCTGACACTGCCGCTTGTCAAGAAGCGGGCGCGCGGAAATGAATCAGTCGGGCTTGGAGGGGCCGTTGCGGCCGATGCCGAGGCCCTGAAGGTAGATCAGCGTCCCGGCTTCCAGCAGGTCGGAGGCCGACATCGGCAGGGGGCGGCGACCGCCATCGGCGCGGCCGAACAGGGCGGCGATGCCATGCGACATCGCCCAGATATGCAGGGCCATCATCAAGGCCGGGGGGCGCTTGCCTTGCGGCAGTTGCGCGATCAGCGCCTCGGAAGCCTGGCGCAGGCAGGCGAAGGCGCTGTCGGCAGCCGTGCGCAGCTCCGCGCTGGCGTCGAGCGGTACGCCGGCCTCGAACATCGCGGAGTAATAGGCGGGCTCGTCATGGGCGAAGGCGAGATAGGCGCGCCCAAGCCGGTGAAAGGCGACCTCCGGATCGGGCCGCCCCTGATCCCAGGCGCGCGACAGGGCCGTCTCGAAGGCCTGGAAGCCGCGGGCCGCAACATCGGCCAGAAGCTCGTCGCGGTCGCGGAAATGGCGATAGGGGGCGGCAGGGCTGACGCCGGCCATGCGCGCGGCCTCGGCGAAGGTGAAACCGTTCGGCCCCTTCTCGCGGATCAGCCCGAGCGCGGCCCGCAGCAGCTCCTCCTTGAGGTTGCCATGGTGATAGCCGCGGGGTGTCTCGGGGCGGTCGCGCTTCCAGCTCATGTAAGGAGCGCTAACATGCGGGTGGGGCTGCGTCGACTGTCAGTCGTCGAGCATCAGGCGCTTGCGCAGGCCGTCCGGGATGCGCCGGGCGCGGCCGCCGCCGACGCAGGCGACCATGACCTGTGCGGTAATCAGCACCTCCTCGCCGCGCAGCACGCGCTGTTCGAGGTCCATGGTGGCGCCCCGGGCGGCGATCGAGCGGGTCTCGATCGTGAGCAGGTCGTCCATCACGGCGGGCCGCAGGAAATCGATGGTCATCTTGCGCACGGCGAATCCCAGCGCCGTCTCACCATCGAAGAGCTCGCGCTGCTCGATGCCGAGCGCGCGGATCAATTCCGTGCGGCCGCGCTCCATGAAGCGCAGATAGGAGGCGTGATAGACAACGCCGGAGAAATCGGTGTCCTCGTAGTAGACGCGGACCTCGAGGCGATGGACCCTGCTCATGGCGCTCCGGAGCGGTTCAGAATGGCTGCGGCTGCCATAGACCAGGTGATGCGGCTTCGGAAAGGCTGGAACCGCTTTGCGGGAAGAGCGTTGCCCGTTGCGTGATCACAGCAAGGGAGGATCTGTCCATGGCGCAATCCAGCAAGGCGACCGCGCGGCTGCTCGACAAGGCCGAGGCCGATCTCGTCGCCAGCACCCATCGCAGCGCGATCGGGGCTCTTCCGGACGACGCGTTGCGCGATCTGGCTAGCAAGCTGCGTGAGCGCCGCGACAAGGCCCGCGACGGCGCTCGTCGCCAGAAGCGCGAGATGCGCGGCAAGGCCGAGCCGAAGGGGGCCAAGCCCGCAACCGACAACACCGGCACCAAGGCGAAGGCCGACGCGCTGACGGCGGCGCTGAAGCGTGTCGGTGCCGAGCGCACGCGGCGGGAGGAGAAGGCGAAGCTGCCAAGCCAGCGCAGCCTCGCCCGCAAGGCGCTCGCCCTCAAGCAGCGCCAGCTCGCGGCAGAGCGGCCTGCCAGCCGCACGGCCAGCAAGGGCATGCGGCCGGTCGAGAATCCGAAGGCCGCGAAATCAGGCGCACTGAACGATGCGGGGGCGCGGCCGGCGATGATGCGCTCGAAGATGGCGCGCCAGTCCTAGCGGCGCGCTCGGCCCTGCCCGCGCTCAGCGCTTGCAGGGCTTGTTCATGAAGGAGCCGCAGTCATAGGGCTGGGACAGCATGTCGCGGACCGAATAGTCCTTGCCCTCGAAGCGGTTGATGATGTCGTCGATGCGCCAACCGCCGCCTTCCTCGATCATGCGGAAACGCACGGTGACCTGCTGCTTGAAGCTGCGGAAGCTGGCGTTGACCAGGGCCCGGCCGTTCTCGGGCTCCTCGACGACGTTGACCTTGAGGAGCTTCACCTCGCCGTCCTGGCCGTTGATGAAGGGATCGGCGCCGATATGGCCGATCTCGCCGGCCTCGTCCTGATAGAGATCGTCGCGGGCGAAGAGTGCGGCTAAGCCCTTGCTCATCAGCTTGTCGCGATGCGGCGGGCGCCAGGGTGGCGGGCCTGAGGAGTCCAACGTCTTGCGCGTAACGGCATAGGCATCCATCACGGTGCCTGCCGGGGTCTTGTCGCCGGCATGCGCGGAGGCCGCCGCGAGAAGGAATGCCAGCGCGGCCGGGCCGGCGAGGCGGCTTAAGGACATTCTCGGTCTCCGAAGCGCTGGTCTGGCTGATCAGGCACGGATGGTTAGCCGTGCATCTTCCATTTGACTGGGAATACGAACGATTTCAATCGTCGTGATCCGGACAGGCCGCAGAACGGCACCGATCCGGCATCCTCGCAAGGCATTGTGCTCGTTGTTGCGTCCGAGTCTGTGCCCCCGCCCGAAACCGGGCCTCAGCTCTCATCCTCGTCGCCGCCGAACAGCCCGAACTGCGCCGTCTCGCGTGAGGGCTCGGGCATGCCGAGATGGCGGAAGGCGTGGGGCGTGAGCAGGCGCCCGCGCGGCGTGCGCTGGATGAAGCCCTGCTGAAGCAGGAAGGGCTCGATGATCTCCTCGATCGCATCGCGCGGCTCGGAGAGCGAGGCGGCGATGGTCTCGATCCCGACCGGGCCGCCGCCGAAATTGATCGCGACGGTGGTGAGATAGCGCCGGTCCATCTGGTCGAGGCCGATGGCGTCGACATCGAGCAGGGAGAGCGCCTTGTCGGCGACCTTGCGGGTGACGATCGGGTCGCCGTCGACGATGGCGAAGTCACGCACGCGGCGCAGCAGCCGGCCGGCGATACGCGGTGTCCCTCGGGACCGCTTGGCGATCTCGTTGGCGCCGTCGTCGGACATCGGCACGCCGAGCACGCGAGCGCCGCGCGCGACGATGCCCTGCAATTCCTCGACCGTGTAGAATTGCAGCCGGATCGGGATGCCGAAGCGGTCGCGCAAGGGCGTGGTCAGCAGGCCGGCGCGGGTGGTGGCGCCGACGAGCGTGAACTTGGGCAGGTCGATCTTGACCGAGCGGGCGGCCGGGCCTTCGCCGATGATCAGGTCGAGCTGATAGTCCTCCATCGCCGGATAGAGGATTTCCTCGACCGCCGGGTTGAGGCGGTGGATCTCGTCGATGAAGAGCACATCGCGCTCTTCGAGATTGGTGAGCTGCGCGGCGAGGTCGCCGGCCTTGGCGATGACCGGGCCCGAGGTCGAGCGGAAATTGACGCCGAGTTCGCGCGAGACGATCTGCGCCAGCGTCGTCTTGCCGAGGCCGGGCGGGCCGACGAAGAGGACATGGTCGAGCGCGTCGCCCCGGCTCTTGGCGGCGTTGATGAAGACCTGGAGATTGGCGCGTGCCGCTGCCTGGCCGGTGAAATCGGACAGCGAGAGCGGCCGCAGCGAGGTCTCGCTGTCGTCGTCGCGCTTGTCGGCTGTCATCAGTCCGGAGCGTTTGGGTTCGCTCACAGCGCGATCTCCAGCTCGATGGCGTCGTGGATCGGAATGTCCTTGTACCCTGTCTTGATGATATCAGGCTCGACCGAGCGATAGTGGTCGATCGCCTCTAGATAAAGCCCCGAGAGGCGGAAGCCGCGGCGCTGGTAGAAGGTCATGCCGGGCATGTTGTCATTGGTCAGCATGGCCTTGAGCTTTTTGGCACCAGCCTTGCGCGCCGCGTAGATGACGGCGTCGAGCATCCGGATCGCGATGCCTTCGCCCGGCTTCAGCGAGTGGAGCGCGCAGAGATAGGCGCTGTCGCCGCGCACGGTCCAGCTTGCCAGCGCAGCCGTCTTGCCGGAGGGCTCGAACAGGCCGAGCGCGTCGATCTCCGCGACGTCGTAGACGTGCAGGTCGATCATCATGCTGTGCGAGCCCCAGCTCGCCAGCATGATGCGGCAAAGCTCGGTCTTGTCGGTGACGACGCGCAATTGAAGCTCGTCGGGCGCTTGGCTCACTTCGCCAGTTCCTTCAGGCCCAGCTTGATGAGTTGGGCCGTGCCGGCACCATCGCCGGCGGCCTTGGCGGCAGCCGCCACGGCGGCCACAGCCTGCGCCTGAGGATAGCCGAGATTGGCGAGTGCCGACACGGCATCGGCAATCGGCTGCGGCAGCTTCCGGTCTTCCAGCGCGCCTGCGAGCTGCGCCACGCCCGGATCGATATGGCCGAAGGCCGGGGCCTTGTCCTTGAGCTCGGCGCAGAGGCGTTGCGCCAGCTTGGGGCCGACGCCGGGCGCGCGGGCGATGGCGGCTTTGTCGTTGGTGGCGATGGCGGTGGCGAGCCCACCCGGATCGAGCGTCGAGAGGATCGCGAGCGCGACCTTGGCGCCGACGCCCTGCACGACCTGCATCAGGCGGAACCAGTCACGCTCATTGTCGGACATGAAGCCGTAGAGGCGGATCGCATCCTCGCGGACATGGGTCTCGATCGAGAGCGCGGCCGCCTCGCCGGGCTGGGGCAGGCGCTGCAGTGTGCGCGACGAGCACTGCACGACATAGCCGACGCCCTGGACGTCGATGATGACGTGGTCCTCGCCATAGGAATCGATCAGGCCCTTGAGCTTGCCGATCATCGATTTTCTCCACGGGTCATCCCGGGCGACCGGAGGGAGACCCGGGATCCATTCCGGAACATGTCTCGGCGAGGTTCCGGAATGGATCCCGGGTCTTCGCTTCGCTCCGTCCGGGATGACCCGCGTGAGGGAGTGTCGCGAAAAATATCGAGCGGAAGCGTGGGGCTCATGATGCCTTCATCTGCGCGACCAGCGCCTTCATGCCGCGATGCTGGGCGTGGCAGATCGCGACAGCGAGCGCGTCCGCCGCATCGGCCGAGGAGGTCTCGGCCTTGGGCAGCAGCACGCGGATCATCGCCTGGACCTGCTTCTTGTCGGCATGGCCGACGCCGACCACGGTCTTCTTGACGAGGTTGGCGGCGTATTCCGCGACATCGAGCCCGGCGAGGGCGGGGACGACCAGCGCGATGCCGCGGGCCTGGCCGAGCTTCAGCGCCGATTGCGGGTCGCGGTTGATGAAGGTCTCCTCGACGGCGGCCTCATGCGGGCGATGCGCGGCGAGGACCTTGTTCAGGCCTTCATGCAATTGCCGCAGGCGCTGGCCGAGCGACAGGGCGCCGTCGCTCTCGATGCAGCCGCAGGCGACGAAGGAGAGCTTGCTCCCTTCCGAAATCACGATGCCCCAGCCGGTTTTCCGGAGGCCGGGATCAATGCCGAGGATGCGAATCGGAGGTGCCATGACGGGCTCAACCTAGCGGATGTTTCGGATTTGTCCCGCGCCGAGACGGGCGATGGGACGGGGCGGGATGAATTCCCCTGATCGATGACATCAAAAAGGAAAGTTGTTCTTGCTGTCGGCCCGCGGGCATGGTCCGCCTCGCTTTTCTCCTTGTGCCGGCTCCATGTCCTCGATCCTCTCTTCTTTCATGCCGGGCGTCAGTGCCGACGGCATTGCCGTTCTGCTGGCCGCGACGCTGCTCGGTGGGTTGGTGCGCGGCTTCACCGGCTTCGGCTTCGCCATGGTGTTCATGCCTTTGGCTTCGGTCATCCTTGGGCCTGTCGCGGCGCTTGGCCTGATCTGGTTCATCGATCTGCCCTTCGCGCTGCCGATTGCGGCGCGCAGCGCCAAGACGGCGGAATGGCGCGAAATCCTGCCGCTGCTGCTGACCGCGACGCTCGCCCTGCCGGCCGGCATCTGGCTCCTGATCTGGCTCGACCGCGAGACGATGCGCTGGGTGCTGGCCCTGCTCGTGCTGCTCGCCGTCGCGCTGATGGCGTCAGGCTGGCGCTATCACGGGCGGCCGACGGTGCCGCTCTCGCTCGGGGTGGGCGCATTGTCGGGGCTGTTCAACGGCATGGCCTCGATCGGCGGCATGCCGCTCGCCGTGTTCTGGCTCGGCGCGCAGCGCAACGACCGGCACAAGACGCGCGCCAACATGCAGGCCTTCTTCGGTGTCTCGACGCTGATCAGCGGCGCGGTGCTGTGGTGGAAGGGCATCCTGACCGGCAGCGCCTTGCTGATGGCGGTGCCGCTCTTCGCGATCTACGGCGTCGGGCTCTGGGCCGGGACGCATGGCTTCCGGCTCGCCTCGGAGGAGACGTTCAGGCGCGGGGCCTATTTGGTGATCTTCCTGAGCGCGCTGATCAGCCTGCCGCTCTGGGACGTGGTGATCGGGCGGTAGGAGGTGGTCCCTTCCTTCTCCCCTTGCGGGAGAAGGTGGCCCGAAGGGCCGGATGAGGGGTCGGGCGACCTCTCCATGGGGCGGCGACGCCAAAGGCGCAAACGATCGAGGTGGTGCGACCCCTCACCCCAACCCTCTCCCGCAAGGGGAGAGGGGGCAGGTCGCGCTCAGGCGCTGAGCTTGGCCATGACGTCGTCGGCGATCTCGAAATTGGCGAAGACGTTCTGGACGTCGTCGTCATTGTCGAGTGCTTCCATCAAACGCATCATCGAGGCGGCCTTCTCCTCATCGAGCGGGGCGGTCGTGGTCGGGCGCCAGACGGGCTTGGCCGAGGCGGGGGCGCCGAGCGCGGCTTCGAGCGCCTTGGAGACCTCGTTCAGCGCGTCGAAGGCGCAGAGGATGGTGTGGCCGTTCTCGTCCGAAATCACGTCGTCGGCACCGGCTTCGATCGCCGCTTCCATCACCTTGTCGGCGTCGCCGGCCTCCGGCGGATAGCTGACCTCGCCGACGCGGTTGAACATGAAGGAGACCGAGTTGCTCTCGCCCATCGCACCGCCCGACTTGGTGAAGTAGGAGCGCACGGCGGAGGCGGTGCGGTTGCGGTTGTCGGTCAGCGCCTCGACGATGACGGCCGCGCCGCCCGGGCCGTAGCCCTCGTAGCGGACCTCGTCATAGTTGTCGCCCTCGCCGCCGGCCGCCTTGTTGATGGCGCGCTGGATATTGTCCTTCGGCATGTTCTCGGCGCGCGCGGCGAGCACCGCCATGCGCAGGCGCGGATTCATGTTGATGTCGGGCATGCCCAGCTTGGCGGCCACGGTGATTTCGCGGGCCAGTTTCGAGAACAGCTTGGAGCGCACGGCATCCTGCTTGCCCTTGCGGTGCATGATGTTCTTGAACTGTGAATGGCCGGCCATGGGGTCCCGCTGCCTTCTGCGCTTGTTGCTTCATTTGCCAGGGGCTGTCGGCTGCCCGGCGAAACTGCCTTATAGGCGCGGGCTTTGCCAGCAGGCAAGCGGCGCAGAGCGCCCACCGATCACTGCGTTAGGTGATTCTTTACCTTGAGAAAGGAGGCTTGCAGCGTGATGCGATGAAGGCTGCCACGGCCCGAGTGATGATTTGAAGACCAGAACGATCACCGGGCAGGAACACCGCTTTCGCGCCTTCCAGATCGCGGAACGCGATCTTGCCTTACTCGCCAGCCACGCCGGTTTCGCGCATCGACGCCTGCGGTCGCTGCTGCCCGAACTGCACGAGCAATTCGCACCCTGGCCGAAGATCGCGCTGGCGCTGCGCAGGCCGGAGGTGCACGAGAAGCGGCTGGCCCATTGGATCCGCCTCGCTTCGGGCGACATCGGCGAAGGTTTCACGGAATCGGCGCACAATCTGGCGACCGCTTTCCACAAGCACGGCGTTCCGATCTATGCCGTCGTGATCTGTCACATGATCGTATCCAGCGCCCTGTTCTCCGAACTCGGGCTCGACCAGGATACATTGAGCAGCCTTGCCGGGCGTTGGCGCCGCGGCCGGCTCGGCACGCGGATCGCGACGCGCGCGGCTCTAACCAAGGCGGTTCAGCTCGATCTCGAGTTGATATTGGAGACCTACGCGCTCGTTCAGCAGAACAGCCAGGAGGCGACCCGCCGCCAAATCGAAACCTTCGAGGGGGCTGTGCGCGAGGTGGTCGGCGCGGTCGGCCTCGGCGCGGTCAAAGTCGAAAGCCTGGCCACGACGATGGAAGCGGTGGTTGGCCAAACCAGCGCGCAGGCTGCCCAAGCGGTCAGGACAGCGGATGATGCCTCCAGTAACGTCAACAATGTCGCGGCGGCGACTGGCGAGCTGTCGCACTCGCTGGACCATGTCGCATCGGAGGTTGTCCGCGCCTCGAAATTGGCTTCCGAGGCCGATCTCGCGGCCCAGCAGACAGACGCGATCGTCCAGAGCCTGTCCCGCTCTGCCGCCACGATCGGTTCGGTCGTCGAATTGATCCAGATGATCGCGAGCCAGACCAATCTGCTTGCGCTCAATGCAACGATCGAGGCCGCGCGCGCCGGTGAGGCAGGCCGCGGTTTCGCCATTGTCGCGACGGAGGTGAAGCAACTCGCCGCGCGCACGGCGCAGGCGACGGGGGAGATCGCCGTGCAGGTTCCGGCCATGCAGGCGGCGACGAGCGAGGCCGTGGCCGCGCTGGAGCGGATCGTCGGTTTCGTCAGCCAGGTGAACGACATCGCGGCTACGGTTGCCGCAAGCATCGACCAGCAGCGTGCGGCGACGCAGGAAATCGCACGCAGCGCCGGACAGGCAGCCATCGGGACCCAAGTCAATGCCGAGGCTATCGACCAGCTAAGCGTGCGCGTGCAGGACGCCGGAAACGCGGTCGCTGACGTCGTCAATGTGGCCAGCATGCTGCCCAGGCAGGCTGCCAGCATGAGTGAGGCTTTCGAGGCGCTGATCCAGCAGTCCCGCTCGGCCTGAGCCGATCAGCTTCAGGCCGCCCAGTCGGGTACGGCCTGGCTGAGATGCGGGCCGACGCGCACGGCCCAGACCGCCTTGGCCAGGCCGGTCGCATCGTCGATGTCAACCGCGACGCCGGACAGCGTGCCTTCGCCGGTCGCCGGCTCAAGGCGGGCGCCCGGCACCTTCTGCAGGAAGCGGCGCACCGGCTCGTCCTTCTGCATGCCGAGTACGGAATCGTAGTCGCCGCACATGCCGGCATCGGATTGGTAGGCGGTGCCGGCGGGCAGGATGCGGGTGTCGGAGGTCGGCGCATGCGTGTGGGTGCCGACGACGAGGCTGGCGCGGCCGTCGAGGAAATAGCCCATGGCCTGCTTCTCGCTGGTCGCCTCGGCATGGACGTCGACGATGACGGCGTCCGCCACTTCGCCGAGCGGGCAGGCCGAGAGTTCGCGCTCGACCGCGGCGAAGGGATCGTCGAGCGGGTCCATGAACAGACGGCCCATGACGTTGACGACCAGGACGCGGGCGCCGTTGCGGGCCTCGATCACGGTGGCGCCGCGCCCGGGCGTGCCGGGCGGATAATTGGCCGGGCGGATCAGCCGGTCCTGCCGGGTGATGAAGACGAGCGCCTCGCGCTGGTCCCAAGAATGGTTGCCGAGCGTCACGACATCGGCGCCGGCGGCAAGGATCTCGTCGCAGATCGCTTCGGTGATGCCGAAGCCACCGGCGGAGTTCTCGCCATTGATGATGACGCAGTCGAGTTTCCAGGCTTCGCGCAGGGCGGGCAGCCGCTCCTGAACCGCAACCCGGCCGGGGCGGCCGACGATGTCACCGAGGAAGAGAAGACGCATGGCCAGACCCGAAAACTGCGAAGGTTCTCTCCCTCGCGCGAAGGCGCGCAGGAATCAACCGCAACGAAGGACTTCGCGCTCGGTCACGATCCAGTCGAGGCGCTGGTCGTGCGGTTCGTCGGGGACGGCGTCGATCTCCTGCGCGGCATAGCCGATGCCGATGCTGAGCGTCGGGCCGAGTTCCGAGAGGGCGCGGTCGTAATAGCCCTTGCCGTAGCCGATGCGGTAGCCGCGCCGGTCGAAGGCGGCCAGCGGCACGAGGAGGATCGCGGGGTTCAGCTCCGGCTGGCCGGGCGCGGGAACGAGCGTGCCGAAGCCGCCGGGCACGATCGGCTCGTAAGGCGCCCAGCGCCGGAAGAGCATGCGTCTGTCGACGATCGCGGGCAGGCAGAGCGGCAGGCCGCGCTCGTGCAGGGCTTCCAGGATCGGGCGGGGGTCGGCCTCCGAGCGCATCGGCCAATAGGCCGAGACCGGGCCGGTGCTGCCTTTCCAGACAGGGAGGGCGAGCGCGTGCGCGGCGATCTCCGCATCCCATTCCAGTCGGTCGTCGAGATCGAGCGCATCGCGGCGGGCGAGCGCTTCCGCGCGGAGTATCGTCTTGCGCGGTGAGGGCGGAGCGTCGGTGTCGGGCGTGGTCATGAGGGTTGCGGAGCCACCTCGGCCGTGGAGTTTTGAATCCCGGGACACCTACAGAGTAGGTGGGCGCCGTGTGTCCGGTTCCAAGGGATCCGGACAGGGACAGCTCCCTGGGGAGTCGTATGGGCCCGGGGAATGCTGTCTCGCACGCACCAGGCAGCCCCGCTCTGCTTATTTAGGGAAGCCGCGGGCAAAGCGCCAGAGGTCTTTTTGTGATGGAGGCGACGCGCCCTGCGGACGCACCGGCCATGAAAACGTTCATATTTTGGCCGTGGTGAGCTGATGGTATAGAGACAGCGCGCGACATGTACGGAAACCGGTTTCAACGATGCTTCGTTCTCTCCTAGCCCGCCACCTCTCCCGTCCGGGACTGGCTGCTCTGGCGCTCTCCGCTGCGCTCGCCGGCGGCGTTGTGCCGGCCACGGCGCAGGATGCGGCCGATCTGCTGGTCCGCACGACGCGGCTGGAGAACCAGCTGCGCCAGATGTCCGGCCAGATCGAGCAGCTCCAGTTCGAGAATCGGCGGCTCTCCGAGCAGCTCCGCAAGTTCCAGGAGGATGTCGATTTCCGCCTGAACGAGAAGGGCGGCGGTGGGCGCCCGAATACGGCTGCGCCCGGCCCGTCGGGCGCGCCGCCCTCCGGCGGGGCGCCGCAGCGGCAGCGGCGCAGCGATGCCTTCGACCCGACGACGCAGCATGGCGCGGCCGGCGCTCCGCAGCAGCTCGGCGGCGGCGGCGCGATCGCGGGCATCATCGAGGACGATTATGCCGCCGGCCCGGCCACGGGCCAGCCGCTCGATCTTCAGGGCGTCGGGCGTCCTGTGCCTCAGGGCGGGCTGCCGCAGGACAGGCCACGCGGCGCGAGCGTCGCCGCCGCCAGCGGCCCGCAGAGCGCCAAGGAGGCTTATGATCTCGCCTTCGCTTCGCTCCAGCGCAAGGAATACGAGCAGGCCGAGATGGGCTTCCGCCAGTTCCTGCAGAGCTATCCGCGCGATCGGCAGGCCGTGGACGCGACTTATTGGCTGGGCGAGAGCTATCTCCAGCGCCAGCGCTATCGCGAGGCGGCCGAGCAGTTCCTGAAGATCTCGCGGGAATCGCCGAAGGCCACCAAGGCGCCGGACAGCCTGCTCAAGCTCGGCATGTCCCTCAACGGGCTCGGCGCCAAGGAGCAGGCTTGCGCCACCTATGCCAAGGTCGGCGTCGATTATCCGTCCGCTTCCAATTCCGTGCGTCAGGGCGTCGCCCGCGAGCGTCGCCGC
The DNA here is from genome assembly GCA_965283735.1 of Beijerinckiaceae bacterium. Lineage (GTDB taxonomy): Bacteria > Pseudomonadota > Alphaproteobacteria > Rhizobiales > Beijerinckiaceae > Allobosea. The sequence goes on from CBDIPN010000001.1 coordinate 947,418, forward strand.
TCCGGCTGCGCTTGAGCGCGGCTCCGATCGCAACGCATTCCGCGCCGGTCTCGCTCGCCGAGGCCGGCGTCGCCTTTGAGGGGCTGTCGCACGAGACGGCCCTGCTCGTGGGAGTCTCCGGCGGGCCGGATTCGGTGGCGCTTCTGGCGCTTCTGGCCACCTGGGCGCAGGTGCCGGGGCGCCCGGCTCTCCACGCCGCGACGGTCGATCACGGCCTGCGCCTGGAATCGGCCGGAGAGGCTGCTGCGGTTGCGGCGCTCTGCGGGCAACTCGGCGTCGGCCATGCGACCCTGCGCTGGGAGGGGCTGAAACCGGCCAGTGGCGTGCAGGCGCAGGCGCGCCGCGCCCGCTATATGCTTCTGGCGAACGAGGCCCGGCGGCTCGGCGGCGCGACGCTGGTGACGGCCCATACGCTCGACGACCAGGCCGAGACGATGCTGATGCGGCTTGCCCATGGCTCGGGGCCGTCGGGGCTTGCCGGGATGCGGGGGCGGAGCGAGGTCAACGGGGTGCCCCTGGCCAGACCACTGCTCGGCATCCCGAAGGCAAGGCTCGTCGCGACGGCAGAAGCGCGCGGACTGCCTTTCATGTGCGATCCCAGCAATGGCGATACACGCTTCGAGCGGGTGCGTTGGCGCCAGGCGACACCGGTTCTGTCGGAAATGGGGCTGACGGCGGAGCGGCTCGCGCGGTTGGCGGAGCGGATGGCGCGACTGGACGAGGCTGCGGCGCGACAGGCCCAGGACGTGCTGGCGAGGATCGCCTTGCCGGCCGAGGGCGCGGGAGGGGGCCTGCGCCTGCGCTATGTCGCGTTGGTCCCGGAACCGGAGGAGATCGCGCTGCGCGTTCTGGCCCTGGCGCTCGACGCGGTCGCTCCGGGTGGCGATGGTCACGGCCGGCTGGAGCGGCTTGAAACCTGTGGGGCGGCGCTGATGCAGGCGGCGCGCGCCGGCTTGGCTCTGCGCCGAACCCTGTCCGGCTGCGTTCTGTCGCTTGACCGCGACGGCGTCCTGTCACTGCAGGCGGAGGGGCCTCGCAGACGCGGCGTTCACCCTTCGGCGTCATAGTGCCGCCACGACATTGCTTTCCCTTGGCAAGGGCGTGTGCGACACCTAAATTGATAGTCGGGAAACTCTAGGCCTCATCCGGTTGGTCCGGCAGGCCCGATCGGACTGGGAATGAATCCGAATTTTCGAAATTTTGCCCTCTGGGTGGTGATCTTCCTGCTGGTCCTGGCGCTGGTGACCCTGTTCCAGAGCCCAAGCCAACGCACCAGCACAAACGAAATTCAGTACAGCCAGCTGGTCAACGAGGCGCAGGCCGGGCGGATCGCCAGCCTCGTCGCGTCCGGACCGGAATGGACCGGCAGCTTCTCCGACGGACGCAGCTTCGTTACCTATCCGCCCTATGCCGACCCGCAATTCCTGCGGAGCCTGGCGGAGAAGGGCGTGCAGGTCTCGGGCAAGCCGCCTTCAGAGGGCACGCCGTGGTTCATGGCGCTGCTGGTCAATTCGCTGCCCTTCGTGATCTTCATCGGTCTGTGGATCTTCATGTCCCGGCAGATGCAGAACGGTGCCGGCCGGGCGATGGGCTTCGGCAAGTCGAAGGCCAAGCTCCTGACCGAGGCGCATGGCCGCGTCACCTTCGAGGATGTCGCGGGCATCGACGAGGCCAAGGAAGACCTGCAGGAGATCGTCGAATTCCTGCGCGATCCCCAGAAGTTCCAGCGGCTGGGCGGGCGCATCCCGCGCGGCGTGCTGCTTGTCGGCCCTCCCGGCACGGGTAAGACCCTGACGGCGCGCGCCGTCGCGGGCGAGGCCAATGTGCCGTTCTTCACCATCTCGGGTTCGGACTTCGTCGAGATGTTCGTCGGCGTCGGCGCGAGCCGTGTCCGCGACATGTTCGAGCAGGCCAAGAAGAATGCGCCCTGCATCATCTTCATCGACGAGATCGACGCGGTCGGCCGTCATCGCGGCGCCGGTCTCGGCGGCGGCAATGACGAGCGCGAGCAGACGCTGAACCAGCTCCTCGTGGAGATGGACGGCTTCGAGCCGAACGAAGGCGTCATCATCATTGCCGCGACGAACCGTCCCGACGTGCTCGACCCCGCGCTGCTGCGTCCGGGCCGCTTCGACCGCCAGATCGTCGTGCCGAACCCCGACGTCGCCGGCCGCGAGAAGATCCTGCGCGTCCATGTCCGCAAGGTGCCGATGGCGCCGGATGTCGACCTCAAGGTGCTTGCCCGCGGTACGCCCGGCTTCTCGGGCGCGGACCTGATGAACCTCGTCAACGAGGCGGCGCTGCTGGCGGCGCGGCGCGGCAAGCGCATGGTCACCCATGCCGAGTTCGAGGACGCCAAGGACAAGGTCATGATGGGCGCCGAGCGCAAATCCATGGCGATGTCCGAGGAGGAGAAGAAGCTGACCGCCTATCACGAGGCCGGTCACGCCATCGTCGGCCTCTATGTTCCCGCCGGCATTCCGGTCCACAAGGCAACGATCATCCCGCGCGGCCGCGCGCTCGGCATGGTCAAGTTCCTGCCGGAGGGCGACCGCTACTCGATGAAGTTCAAGGAGTTCACCTCGCAGCTCGCGGTCGCCATGGGCGGGCGCGTGGCGGAAGAGATCACCTTCGGCCGCGAGAACGTCACCTCCGGCGCCACCGGCGACATCCAGCAGGCGACCAAGATGGCCAAGGCCATGGTCACGCAGATGGGCTATTCGTCGGAACTCGGCATGGTCGCCTATGGCGACAACCAGGAAGAGGTTTTCCTGGGCATGTCGATGGGCCGCAGCCAGTCGGTCTCCGAGGCGACGGCGCAGAAGATCGACGCCGAGGTCAAGCGCCTCGTCGACGAGGGCTATGCCGACGCCAAGAAGATCCTCACCGAGCACAACGACGAGTTCGTGGCGGTGGCCGAGGCGCTACTCGAATTCGAGACGCTGACCGGCGAGGAAATCCGCGACCTGATCGCCGGCAAGCGCCCGGTGCGCGATGCCGACGACACTCCGCATGCGCCCCGCGGTTCGGCCGTGCCGAGCGCCGGCAAGGGCCGCAAGCGCGGCGAGCCGGATGCCGGCCTGGAGCCGCAGCCGCAGGGCTGAGGCAGTTCGAATGGACTATGAAAGGGCGGCCGTGAGGTCGCCCTTTTCTGTTGGGCCTTCATGCTTCTCCACCCGCGCCGTCATCCCGGACAAGCGGCGGAGCCGCGCCGATCCGGGATCCACGCCAGAACGCTTCCGATCAGGGTTCCGGCTTGGATCCCGGGCCTCCCTTCGGTCGCCCGGGATGACATCGCCCCTATCGGGCGTCGCGGTCGCTGCTGCTCCTTTTCACGCTCCGTCACAATTTGTGAGAAGGCGGAAAGGTTTTTTGGCTATAGAACGCGCAAAACTAGGCACGAGCCGCCGCTGGGAACCGAAACACGATGACGCGCAAATATTTCGGAACGGACGGCATTCGCGGGCGGGCGAACGGCGTTATCACGCCGGACCTCGCCCTGAAGGTCGGCCAGGCCACCGGCCTCGCCTTCCGCCGCGGCGAGCACCGCCACCGGGTGGTGATCGGCAAGGATACCCGCCTCTCCGGCTACATGATCGAATACGCGATGGTCGCGGGCTTTACCTCGGTCGGCATGGACGTGATGCTGCTCGGCCCGATGCCGACGCCGGCGGTCGCGATGCTGACGCGCTCGATGCGCGCCGATCTCGGCGTGATGATCTCCGCCTCGCACAACGCCTATGAGGATAACGGCATCAAGCTGTTCGGGCCGGACGGCTACAAGCTCAACGACGAGGTCGAGCGAGAGATCGAGGGGCTGATCGATGGCGACCTGACCCCCCGCCTGTCGGGCTCGCCGAAGCTCGGCCGGGCCAAGCGCATCGACAGCGCCGATGCGCGCTATGTCGAGTTCGCCAAGCGCACCATGCCGCGTAACATGAGCCTGGAAGGCCTGCGCATCGTGCTCGATTGCGCCAATGGCGCCGCCTACAAGGTGGCGCCCCAGGCGCTCTGGGAACTCGGCGCCGAGGTCATCGTCATCGGCGACGAGCCCGATGGCTTCAACATCAACCGCGATGTCGGCTCGACCCATCCGGCGACGCTGGTCGCGAAGGTCAGGGAGTTGCGTGCCGATGTCGGCATCGCGCTCGACGGCGACGCCGACCGCGTGCTGGTGGTCGACGAGCACGGGCATGTCGTCGACGGCGATCAGCTGATGGCGGTGATCGCGCGCTCCTGGCTGGAGGACGGCCGGCTCTCGGCGCCGGGCATCGTCGCGACGATCATGTCCAATCTCGGCCTGGAACGCTATCTCGCGGGGCTCGGCCTCACGCTGGCGCGAACCGCGGTCGGTGATCGCTATGTGCTGGAGCACATGCGCAACCACGGCTTCAACCTGGGCGGCGAGCAGTCCGGCCACATCATCCTCTCGGATTTCGGCACGACCGGCGACGGCCTTGTCGCGGCGCTGCAATTGCTCGCCGTGGTCAAGCGCATGGACAAGCCAGTCTCCGAGGTCTGCCACTGCTTCGAGCCGCTGCCGCAGATCCTCAAGAACGTCCGCTACAAGAAAGGGCGCCCGCTGGAGGAGAAGCAGGTGGTCAGCGCGATCGAGGCGGCCAAGCAGCTTCTCGGCGAGAGCGGCCGCCTGGTGATCCGCCCCTCCGGCACCGAGCCGGTGATCCGCGTCATGGCCGAGGGCGACGACCGCGACCTGGTCGAGCGCGTGGTCGACGATGTCGTCGAGGCGGTGACGAAGGCCGCAGCCTGATATCGGGCGGTATGCTCGGGCTTGAGCCCTGAGCATCTCCTTATGGTGGGGGCGCAGGGACCGCGACGCTCCCCTTCTCCCCTTGCGGGAGAGGGCCGGGGTGAGGGGTCGTGCCGTCCCGAAACGTTGGCGTTCCTGAATGCCGAGCAGAAAGCTCGCGAGACCCCTCATCCGTCTCGGCTTCGCCGAGCCACCTTCTCCCGCAAGGGGAGAAGGGAGGCCTGAACCTCACACCACCGAGGTGAGGCCGCCATCGACCATCAGCAGGTGGCCGTTGACGTAGTCCGAGGCCGCCGAGGACAGGAAGATCGCGGCGCCGGCCAACTCTTTCGTCTCGCCCCAGCGCCCGGCCGGCGTGCGGCTGCAGACCCAGCTCGAGAAGGCCTCGTCGGCGATCAGTGCGGCGTTGATCTCGGTTGCGAAATAGCCGGGACCGATGGCGTTGGCCTGGATGTTGTGCTTGCCGAGCTCGGCGGCGAGGCCCCGCGTCATCATCTTCACGGCGCCTTTGGAGGCGGTGTAGGGGATGATGGTGGCGCGGCCGAGCTCGCTCATCACCGAGCCGATGCTGATGATCTTGCCGCGCTTGCGTGGCACCATGCGCTTGGTCACGGCCTGGGTGACGTAGAATACCGAATGCAGGTTGGTGTTGATCACCTCATGCCAGCCCTCGACCGGGAACTCGGTGATCGGCGCGCGCTTCTGCATGCCGGCATTGTTGATCAGGATATCGATCGGGCCGATCTCGGCTTCGATCGTGGCGACGCCGGCCTCGACCGCCTCGTGATCGGTGACGTCGAAAGGGGCGATGGAGGCTTTGCGGCCGGCGGCAGCAAGGGCCTGCTGCGCGCGCTCCAGCTTCGCCTTGTCGCGGCCGTTCAGGACGACATGGGCCCCGGCATCCGACAGTCCCTCGGCCAGCGCGAGGCCGATGCCCTGGCCCGAGCCGGTGACGAGCGCGATCTTGCCGGCGAGACTGAACAGCGACAGCGACATGGCTTATCCTCGCAAAATGCCGGATGCGGCGATTTCGGTTTGCGCCCGGGGCGCCGCTTTGGGTAAGCAGGTTTCAATCGATTAGACAATGGCGCCGTGCACTGTCGCGCGGCGAATTCGGGAGCGTGCCATGCGTGCCGTCGTCATTCATGCCGAGAAGGATCTGCGGGTCGAACCGACGAGCGCGCCGGAGCTCGGGCCGCGCGACGTGCGCGTTCGGATCGAGGCCGGCGGCATCTGCGGCTCGGACCTGCATTACTATCTTCATGGCGGTTTCGGCACGATCCGTGTGCGCGAGCCGATGATCCTCGGCCATGAGATCGCCGGCCGGGTCGAGGCGATCGGCGGCGAGGTCTCGCGGGTGAAGCCGGGCGACCGCGTCGCGGTCAATCCGAGCCGGGCCTGCGGCCATTGCCGCTATTGCCAGATGGGGCTGCAGCAGCACTGCACCGACATGCTGTTCTACGGCTCGGCGATGCGCTTTCCCCATGTGCAGGGCGGCTTCCGCGACGTGCTCGTGGTCGAGGAGCGGCAGGCCGTGAAGGTGGCACCGCGCGTCACCGCTGCGGAAGCAGCCTTCGCCGAGCCGCTCTCGGTCTGCCTCCATGCCGCCAAGCGCGCCGGGCCGCTGCTCGGCAAGCGCGTGCTGGTCACGGGGGCGGGGCCGATCGGCGCGCTCACCATCCTGGCCGCCAAGGCGGCGGGTGCCTCCGAGATCGTCGCGACCGACGTCGTCGACGGGCCGCTGCCGGTGGCGCGCAAGATGGGCGCGACGGCAACGGTGAATGTCGCGGCCGAGCCGGAGCGGCTCAAGGCCGAATACGGAGCGGAGAAGGGCGCCTTCGACGTGATGTTCGAGGCTTCCGGCAACCAGCATGCGCTGACGGGCGCCTTCGACGTGGTCCGGCCAGGCGGTGTCATCGTCCAGATCGGCGTCGGCGGCCAGTTCACGCTGCCGATGAATGTCGTCGTCGCCAAGGAGTTCGACCTGCGTGGCTCCTTCCGCTTCCATGAGGAGTTCGACTGGGCGGTGGCGATGATCGGCTCTGGCAATATCGATCTCTCGCCGCTGCTGACGGCGTCGATCCCGGTCGATCGGGCGGTGGAGGCCTTCGAGCTGGCCGCCGACAAGTCGAAGGCGATCAAGGTCCAGCTCGACTTCGCCTGAGGCGCGTCATCCCGTGCGCATTGTGGCGCGAAGTGCCGCGATGCAGACACGGGACCGTGTCACCAGTAGGCGCCTTTTCCGGGAGACGGTCCCGTGTCTGCGCAGCGGCATTTGCATGCCGCAGCGCGCACGGGAAGACCGGTTTCAGCCTGCGTTGCGCCGGCGGAGCGGGAGCTCCTCCGGCGGGCTGACGAAGAAGCCGTTGCGGCCGTTGCGCTTGGCGACATAGAGCGCCTCGTCGGCGCGTCGCGTGGCTTCGGTCAGCGTGTCGAGAGGCTCCAGCAGGGTCGCGCCTATGCTGGTGCTGACGACGACGGACACACCGTTTCCGAGGATGACCGGGCTCTTCGCGGCGGCCGCTACGATGGCTGCCGCGATGGCCGCCAATCCGTCGCGGTCGACATTGTCCAGCAGCAGGATGAACTCGTCGCCGCCCCAGCGGGCGCAGATGTCGCGGTCACGCAAGAGTGCCGTCATGCGCCGGGCGAGTTCGGCGATCGCCTCGTCGCCGCTCTGATGGCCATGGCTGTCGTTGAGCGGTTTGAGATTGTCGAGATCGACCAGCATCAGGCCCGTCTGATGCCCGGTTCTCCCGGCACGGCTTCGGCTTTTCGCGAAGGCGCGTTCGAAGCCGCGGCGATTGAAGACACCAGTCAGCGGGTCGGCATGGGCGAGCCGTTCGAGCTGTTCGGTGCGCTCGCGCACGGCCTCTTCGAGGCGGGACGTATTCTCCTCGACGCTGCGCGCCATCGCGCCGAAGGCCTGCGACAGCCGGCCGATCTCGTCGCGCCCTGCATCGATCGCGACCGAGCGGAACTCGCGGGCGCGGACATGACTCGCGGCGTGTTCGACGCGGGACAGCCGGTCGAGTACCGCGCGCTTGAACAGCAGGGTCAGCAGGGCCGCCGCTGCCAGCAGGACAGCGCCGAAAAGCAGGCCGAGCGGCAGGAACAGGCTCCGGTCGATGATGCGGTCGATGTCCATCACCGTGACGTTGAACCACCCAAGCCGATCGAGATAGCCGACGCCGACGAGCACACGCTTGCCGTCGACCGTCATGAAGCGCGATTGCACGAGATCGTCGCCGGCCCCGACGCGGGCGATCATCTGGCCGAGCAGGCTACGGTCCGGGTCATTGTCGATGATCTGGTAGATCGTCTTCTTCGACGAAATGTCCTTGGTCAGGCTGTGGAAGTCGACGAGGCTCGCGTCGCGGTGGGCCTGCACGGCGCCGCTGCGGTCGACGAACATGCTCTGGACGCCGGTCTGCGGGATGTCGACGACCTCGCGAATGAACTGGGTCAGGTCGAGCCCGGTGCCGATGATGCCCAGCACGCGGCCGTCCTTGCGGATGATGCAGTTGATCCAGACCTTGGTGACGCGGAGATTGTCGTCGTTGTCGACATTCAGGTGGCAGCCGGAGCCGAGCGCCGCGGTCTTGTAGTACCAGCCGTCGCGCGGATTGGTGGCTGAGAGCGTGTAGCGCTTGCGCTCGCGCTCGTAGTTGTTGTCCTTGTCGTTGAAGTAGTAATTCCCTGATCCCGCGAGGACGGTGAAATAACTGCGGTCCCGGAAGGACTGGCGGTAATGCTCCAGCTCGGCCAGACCGCGTTCGGCCTTCTCGGGATCATTCTCGGCTTCGGCCCAGTCGACGATCGCAGGCGCGCGGGCGACGGTCTCTGCCAGCGAGACCTCGCGCATCAGGGCTTCAAGGCCGCGATAGCGATCGAACAGGATCTGCTTCTCGGCGACGAGCGTGCCGAGCTTCACCACGGTCGCATCCACGATCCACAGGAAGGCGGCGCCAGCCGGAAGCGCGATCGCCATGAGTATGGCGAGCGTCCAGCCCATGACCCGGGCCTTCAAGCTGTGCGTGCGGGGCAGACCGGGCTCGGCCTGGCTCATCGGGGCGGCTTCCTTGCGGGATGGCGCAAGGTATAGAGTGATCCGTTGCGTAAGCTTTAAGAAACGCCGTCATCCCGTGCGCGTTGCGGCGCGAAGTGCCGCTGCGCAGACATGGGATCGTCTCCCGGAAAAGGCGCCTTCTCGTCACGCGGTCCCGTGTATGCGCAGCAGCGTTTCACGCTGCGGCGCGCACGGGATGACGCCCTTTAATGACACCCTTCAGAACAACCCCTCAACCCGCCCATGCGTATCGATATGGATGCGCTCGGCGGCGGGTTCGCGCGGCAGACCCGGCATGGTCATGATGTCCCCGCAGATCGCCACGACGAAGCCGGCGCCGGCGGAGAGCCGCAGTTCGCGCAAAGGCACCGTGTGGCCCGAGGGCGCGCCGCGCAGGGTTGGGTCGGCCGAGAAGGAATACTGGGTCTTGGCGACGCAGACCGGCAGGTTGCCGAAGCCGGCCTCCTCCAGCTCGGTGAAGCGGGCCTGGAGCCTCGCGCCAACCGTGACGCCGCCAGCGCCGTAAATTTCGTGCGCGATCGTCTCCAGCTTCTGTCGGAGCGGCATCGCATCGGGGTAGAGCGGAGCGAAATCGGCCTCGCCCTCGTCGGCGAGGCCGGCGACCTTGCGGGCGAGTTCCTCGGCGCCGGCGCCGCCTTCCGCCCAATGCCGGCAGATCACCGCCTCGACGCCGAGATGGTTGCGGCAATAGTTGCGGATCAGCTCGTGCTCCGCGGCGGTGTCCGTCGTGAAATGGTTGATCGCGACGATCGGAGGTACGCCGAACTTCCTGAGATTGCTGACATGGCGGGTGAGGTTGGAGAGGCCGGCTTCGAGCGCCTTAAGGTCCTCGCGGCCAAGCGCGTCCTTGGCGAGGCCGCCATGCATCTTGAGGGCGCGCACGGTCGCGACGACGACGGCGGCGGCAGGCTTCAGGCCCGCCTTGCGGCACTTGATGTCGAAGAATTTCTCGGCGCCGAGATCGGCGCCGAAGCCGGCCTCGGTGACGACGTAATCGGCGAGCTTCAGCGCGGCCTTCGTTGCGATCACCGAATTGCAGCCATGGGCGATATTGGCGAAGGGGCCGCCGTGGACGAAGGCGGGCGTGCCTTCCAGCGTCTGCACGAGGTTCGGCATCAGCGCGTCCTTGAGCAGCACACTCATCGCGCCGGTCGCCTTGATGTCGGCTGCGGTGACGAGGCGCTTGTCGCGGGTGCGGCCGATGACGATGCGGCCGAGGCGGGCCTCCAGGTCGGCGGCGTCACGCGCGAGGCAGAAGATCGCCATGATCTCGGAGGCGACGGTGATGTCGAAGCCGTCCTCGCGCGGAAAGCCGTTGCTGGCGCCGCCGAGCGAGGAGACGATGGAGCGCAGCGCCCGGTCGTTCATGTCGAGCACCCGCCGCCAGGCGATGTGGCGGGTGTCGAGGCCGAGCGCATTGCCCCAGTAGACATGGTTGTCGATCATCGCCGCCAGCAGGTTATGGGCGCTGGTGATGGCGTGAAAATCGCCGGTGAAATGCAGGTTGATCTGCTCCATCGGCACGACCTGGGCATAGCCGCCGCCGGCCGCGCCGCCCTTCATGCCGAAGCTCGGTCCGAGCGAGGGCTCGCGCAGCGCAATCATCGCGCGCTTGCCGATGCGGGAGAGCCCGTCGCCGAGCCCGACCGTCGTCGTGGTCTTGCCTTCGCCGGCCGGGGTCGGGCTGATCGCGGTGACGAGGATCAGCTTGCCGTCCGGTTTCGCCTCAAAGCCGGGGATCGCATGGGTGTCGATCTTGGCGATGTACTTGCCGTAGGGATTCAGGGCCTCGGAGGGGATGCCCGCCTTCTCGGCGATCGTGGCGATGGGCTGCAGCGTGGCTACGCGCGCGATCTCGATATCGGTCGGCATTCGTCCCCTCGGAGGCTATTCCTGCCCGCGTCTTCCGAGCGCGGAGCCGCGCGGACACTGGCCCGAAAACTCCGCCGCCGCCAGCGCTTTCACCGGCGGGGCGGGCATGATGCACAGGCGGCGCGGGCTCGCGATCAGCTCGCGAGATGCGCGTTCTGCGGGAACAGGAACTTCCGTGCTTCCGCGTCGAAATCCGCCTTGAAGGCGAACTGGTCCTTCAGCGCGACGGCCCGCTGAGCGGCGGGGCGGGCCGAGATCTCGTCGAGATGGCGCTTCACATGCGGGAACATCTCCGGCCAGCTCTCGCCGATGGCGAAGGAGAGCCGCGTCGCCCAGCCCCAGATCGACATGTCGACCAGCGTGTAGCGATCGCCGAGCATATAGCGTCGGTCGGCGAGGAGGTCGTTGACGATGCCCCAGTGCCGCTCGGCCTCGCGGGCATAGCGGTTGATGGCATAGGGCAGCTTCTCCGGCGCGAAGCGGCTGAAATGCACGGCCTGGCCGCAATAGGGGCCGATGCCGGTGGCGACGAACATCAGCCAGGACAGCATCTCGCCGCGCGCCTTCGGCGTGTCCTCCGGCAAGAACTGGCCGGTCTTCTCGGCGAGATAGAGCAGGATCGCGTTGGAATCGAAGACGGTGACGTCGCCATCGGTGAGGGCCGGCGTCTTGGCATTGGGGTTGATGGCGAGGAATTCCGGCTTGAACTGGTCGCCCTTGCGGGTGTCGACCGGCACCATCTCGTAGGGCAGGCCCGCTTCCTCGAGGAATAGCGCGATCTTCGCCGGGTTCGGCGAGGGGTGGTAATAGAGCTTGATCATCAGGGTCTCCGCGCGGCGCTTCAGGCCTGCCTCAGTCCGGCGACATAGGAGACGAGATCGGTCAGCGCGGCAATGGTCGCATCGGCCTGGAAGCCGAGCTGTTCCGGCTGCATCCGGAGCGCCTTGAACATCAAAGCCGGGTCGATCGTCGCGGCAGCGGCAAGCTCGCTGCGCAGCCTGCCGGCGGGCACGCGCTCGATGCGGGCGACATGGAAGCCATGTGCCTTGGCGCCGGCGATGTCGAAGCCGTTGGAGGAGACGAAGAGGATCTCGTCGCGGGCGAGGCCGAGCCGCTTCTCGACATGCGCGTAGCCGCGCGGATCGGGCTTGTAGACGCCGATTTCGTCGACGCTGATCACGGTCTCCAGGAGGTCGGTGATCCCGGCATGGGCGACGAGCCGCTTCAGCATGTCCGGGCTGCCATTCGAGAAGATGGCGAGGCGATGAGAGGCGAGGCCTTCAAGCGCGGCGCGGGCTTCAGGGTAGAGCAACAGCGTGTCATAGGCGGCTGCGATCCGGGCGACGAGCTCGGGCGAGGAGGCGAGGCCGAGCGTCCTGAGCGTGAATTCCAGGGAGTCGCGGGTGACGGTCCAGAAATCCTCGTAGCGATCCATCAGGGCGCGCAGCCAGGTGTATTCGAGCTGCTTCAGGCGCCAGATCTGGGTGATCGTCGCACCATGGCCGGGAAAGGCGGCGTCGGTGACGGCGGCGACTGACTGGACGTCGAAGAGCGTGCCATAAGCATCGAAAACCAGCGCCTTGATCGACATGCGTCTTCTCCGTGGTGGCCCGCAGCCTTCTTAACACTCGCATCGTCAGCGTGGCGCGTGGTATCCGCACAAGCAGTTTTCACAAATGCCGACAGGTCAAGCCAATGCCGCCTCGCCCCGTGATGCTGATGATCCTCGACGGCTGGGGCTGGCGCGAGGAAAGCGAGAACAACGCCGTCAGGCTGGCGAACACTCCGAATTTCGACCGGCTCTGGGCAGCGAACCCGCATGCCTTCCTGCATACCTCCGGGCTCGATGTCGGTTTGCCGCCGGGGCAGATGGGCAATTCCGAGGTGGGCCATCTCAATCTCGGCGCCGGGCGCGTGGTGATGCAGGACCTGCCGCGCATCAACCAGGCGATCGCCGACGGTTCGATCGCGCAATCGCTCGACTCCAGCGGCCTCGTCGCGGGCTTGAAGGCGAGCGGCGGCGCCTGCCATCTGCTCGGCCTCGTCTCGCCGGGCGGCGTCCATGCCCATCAGGACCATGCGGTCGCGCTCGCCCGTATCCTGACCACGCAGGGCGTGACCGTGCATGTCCATGTCTTCACCGACGGGCGCGATACCCCGCCGCAATCGGCCGCCGAGTATGTGAAGGCCTTCGCCGCCGCGCTGCCGGCGGGCGCCTCCATCGCCAGCGTTTCCGGGCGCTACTACGCGATGGATCGTGACAATCGCTGGGAGCGGGTCGAGAAGGCCTGGCGCGCGATGGTGCTGGGGGAGGGCGAGCGCTTCCCGGACGCGCAGGCTGCGATTGCCGCGGCTTACGCCCAGAACGTCACCGACGAGTTCATCCTGCCGGCGGCGATCGGCGCCTATGCGGGGATGAAGGATGGCGACGGACTGCTCAGCTTCAATTTCCGCTCGGACCGTATCCGCGAGATTCTCGCCGCGGTGCTGGAGCCGGATTTCGCCGGCTTCGCCCGGCCGCGCCGGCCGGTGCTGGTCAAGGCGGTCAGCATGACCTCCTATAGCGCTGAGCTCGACAAGGTCATGCCGATGCTGTTCGCACCGCAGACACTGGCCAACGGCCTGGGTGAGACCGTCGCCAAGGCCGGTCGGACGCAGGTCCGCATGGCCGAGACCGAGAAGTATCCGCACGTCACCTATTTCTTCAACGGTGGCGAGGAGACGCCCTATGTCGGCGAGGACCGGGTGATGGTGCCTTCCCCCAAGGTCGCGACCTACGACCTGCAGCCGGAGATGTCGGCGCCGGAGCTGACGGCCAAGGCCGTCGAGGCGATCGATTCAGGCCGCTACGACCTTGTCGTGCTCAACTTCGCCAATCCCGACATGGTCGGCCATACTGGCGTGCTGGCCGCGGCGATCAAGGCGGTCGAGACGGTGGATGCGGGCCTCGGCGCCATCGCCGACGCGATCGGGCGACAGGGCGGGGCGCTGCTGGTCACGGCAGACCATGGCAATGCCGAGCTGATGGTCGATCCGGTCACGGGCAAGCCGCATACCGCCCACACCACCAATCCGGTGCCGCTCATGCTGGTCGGCGGGCAGGGCAAGGGTCTCGCCGACGGACGCCTCGCCGATATCGCGCCGACGCTGCTCGCGCTGATGGAGTTGGCGCAGCCGGCCGAGATGACCGGGCAGTCGCTGCTGCGCTGACAAAGCAAAACGGCGCGGGGAGGACCCGCGCCGTTTCGTACCCTTGTCCGATCCGTGGGATCAGTACTTGCGCACCACCGGCGGCGGAGCGTAGGCGACGGGCTCCGGCGTACCGCAGCAGTTCGGGTCGCCGAAGTTCCAGCGCATGCCGATGCGGAAATCGTGGCTCTCGATGTCCTTGGCCTTGAGTGGCGCCTGGATCTGGCCGGTGAAGGCGTTGACCAGGCGGCCCGACTGGGCGTCGCCGAGGTTCAGGTAGCGATAGCCGACTTCGAGGGTGAGGTTCTTGTTCACCTCGTAGCCAACGCCGGCCATCAGGGCCCAGGCGAGATCGGTCTTGCTGCCGCTATTGGCATAGCCCAGCGTCGCGCCATTGAAGTTGCCGGTGAGGGCCCCCTGATCGGTCAGCCCGCTGATGCGGTTCTGCGAGAAGCCGATGCCGGCGCCGATATAGGGCGTCAGGCAGTTCCAGGTGCCGAGGTCGAAATAGCCGTTGAACAGCGTGACCAGCGAGGTCAGGTTGCCCTTGTAGGTGTTGGTCTGGTTGCCGTTGTTGAACGGGTTGAAGACGATGTCGCTCACCCCGATCTGGCCGGCGCCACGATATTCGCCGGTGACATCGAAGCGCAGCCAGTTGTTGAAGCGGTAGCCGATACCGACGCCACCGAAGAAGGCGGCGTTGTCGGTCTTGCCGAAGAAGCTGCCGCCGAACTGGGCAACGTCATCCTGCCGGTACTTGCCGACGCTCTGGACGCCGACGCCGATGTCGCCGCGCAGATAGATGCCGCTCGAGATCGTGCCCTTGAGGCCGAGCGGCTCCGGAGGCGGGGGAGGCGGTGCGTAAGCGAGATCCGCGGCCTGCGCTGCGGCGGAGACGCCGAGGGCCAGGCCGCCCGCCAGCGCGAGAGTTTTCAGGCTGCCCATGGCAGTGTCCTTCGCGTTTGCGCGGCGCAGAGAACGCAGCCCGCGCGTGTTACCAACGGGAAGGACCATGGCAGCGATTTCTTAAATGACACTTAACCCTAAAAGCTAACCTTACCGGGGACTGAACGACGACTGGCGCCGGGTCTCTCCGATGCCTGCGTCACGACCATGCTGAAGCGAAGGAACCTCCCGCACGCCGGCGACGTATCCGCCGCCGGTCGATGGCCGGTCCCGCAGTCGCTGCGCTACGCCGTCAGGCGCTCCGCGTGCCAAGCGATGTGCTGGGCCATGAAGGTCGAGATGAAGTTGTAGGAGTGGTCGTAGCCGTCGCGCATTGTCAGCTGGAGCGGGATGCCGGCGGCGGCGCAGGCGATGTCGAGAAGCTGCGGGCGCAGGCCCTCTTCGAGGAAGCCGTCGGCCGTGCCCTGGTCGACCAGCAGGTCGCGGACGCGGTGACCATCGGCGATCAGCAGGGTCGAGTCATAGGCGCGCCATTTGGTCTCGTCCGTGCCCAGATATTTCTCGAAGGCCGGGCGTGACCAGCCGGCGGTCGAGGGCTGGGCGATCGGCGCGAAGGCGGAAACGGAGCGGTAGCGGTCGGGATTCTTCAGGGCGAGCGTGATCGCGCCATGGCCGCCCATGGAATGGCCGAAGATGCCCTGCCGGTTCATGTCGACCGGGAAATGCCGGCTGATCAGCTCCGGCAATTCGTCGCGAATATAGGTCTCCATGCGGTAGTTCCTCGCATAGGGGGCCTCGGTCGCGTCGAGATAGAAGCCGGCCCCGCCGCCGAACTGCCAGTTCTCCGGCTCGTCGGGCACGCCTTCGCCGCGCGGGCTCGTATCCGGGCAGATGATGGCGATGCCGTTGGCGGCGGCGGCGGCGCGATACTCGCCCTTGTCCATGACGTTCTGGTGCGTGCAGGTCAGGCCCGAGAGATACCAGAGCAGCGGAACCGGCCCGTCCTCGATCTGGTGCGGCAGGTAGATCGCGAAGGTCATCGGGCAGGCGCAAGCGGCGCTGTCATGCCGGTAGACGCGCTGCGAGCCGCCGAAGGCCTTGGAGGAGGAGAGCAGTTCCATGGGGCGATCCTTTCTTGCGGCGCACGCTTGTCATTCCGGGGCTTCGCGAAGCGAAGAACCCGGAACCCACGACCGGGCGAGCCTTTGCCCGGTCGGCTTGTTCAAGCGTTTCACCCTGTCGTGGGTTCCGGGTTCGGCCTTCGGCCGCCCCGGAATGACAAAGGTGGTGCCTCATTCATGAGGCGGGAAAGCGGCGCCTCAGTAAACCACGACCGAGCGGATCGACTTGCCCTCGTGCATCAGGTCGAAGCCGGTATTGATCTCGTCGAGCGAGAGCTTGTGGGTGATCAGGTCGTCGATGTTGATCTTCCCCTCCATGTACCAGTCGACGATCTTCGGCACGTCGGTGCGCCCGCGTGCGCCGCCGAAGGCAGTGCCTTTCCAGACGCGGCCGGTGACGAGCTGGAACGGACGGGTCGCGATCTCCTTGCCGGCCTCGGCGACGCCGATGACGATCGATTCACCCCAGCCGCGATGGCAGCATTCCAGCGCCTGGCGCATCACATTGGTGTTGCCGGTGGCATCGAAGGAGAAGTCTGCGCCGCCGCCGGTCAGGTCGACGATCGCCTGCACGACCTTGTCATTGCCAATTTCGGCCGGGTTGACGAAGTCGGTCATGCCGAATTTCTCGGCCATGGCGCGCTTGGCCGGGTTGATGTCGACGCCGATGATCTTGTCGGCGCCGACCATGCGGGCGCCCTGGATGACGTTGAGGCCGATGCCACCGAGACCGAATACCACGACATTCGCGCCCGGCCAGACCTTGGCCGTGTAGATCACAGCGCCGATGCCGGTCGTCACGCCGCAGCCGATATAGCAGATCTTGTCGAAGGGGGCGTCCTCGCGGACCTTGGCGAGCGCGATCTCGGGCAGCACCGTGAAGTTCGCGAAGGTCGAGCAGCCCATATAATGGAAGACCTCCCCGCCATCGCAGGAGAAGCGCGAGGTGCCGTCCGGCATCACGCCCTGGCCCTGGGTGGCGCGGATCGAGGTGCAGAGATTGGTCCGGCGCGACAGGCAGGACTTACAGCTGCGGCATTCCGGCGTGTAGAGCGGGATGACATGGTCGCCGGGCTTCAGCGAGGTCACGCCGGCGCCGACCTCGCGCACGATGCCTGCGCCCTCATGGCCGAGGATCGCGGGGAATTTGCCCTCCGAATCCAGGCCGGAGAGCGTGTAGGCGTCGGTGTGGCAGATGCCGGTCGCCATGACCTCGACAAGAACCTCGCCGGCCTTGGGCCCGCCGATCTCGATGGTCTCGATGGTGAGGGGCTTGCCGGCTTCCCAGGCGACGGCGGCGCGGGTCTTCATCGGGTGGTTCCTTCCTTGCGGATGTTCATTTCAGATAGGGGCGGATGACCCGCATGATCGCGGCGATCTCGTCATTGTCGGTGGTTGCCGCCTGCGCCGCTTCGGCCGGGCGGGCCATTGTCTCCCGCAAATGGCTTTCCAGTACCTCGGCCATCAATCCTGTCGCCGCGCCGCGCAAGGCGGCGAGCTGCTGGAGCAGGGCGCCGCATTCCTCGCCACGTTCGACGGCGGCGATCAGGGCGTCGGTCTGTCCCCTGATGCGGCGCAGCCGCGTGACGGCGCGCTTCTTCTCTTCGGGTGTGTGAGGCATGGGTACCGAGGCTCCGGTTGCCGCGACGCTATGGTACTGAGGGGGAGTATGTCAACGCGCAAGGCGCGCCGAAACAAAAAGGGCGGCAGCTTTACAGCCGCCGCCCTTCCATCGATGCGCCGTCAGAAGAGGTTCAGAAGCTGTAGCCGAGCTTCACCTTGACGAGATGCTGGCTGAAATTGGTGAGGTCGAGATTGCCGGGCTCGCCCTTGGCCTTGCCAGAGACCTGGATGTTGTAGGCAGCGGAGAGGGCAAGCTGCTTCGTCGCCTGCCAGAAGATGCCGGGGCCGGCGAAGGTGGCGTAGCCCGCCTCCTTGCCGAAGCCGAGCTCGTTATGGGCGCGCATGTGGCGCACCTCCCCGCTGAGATAGAGGCCGTCCCTGACCTGCCAGGCGAGCGAGCCGGCGAGAGTGAAGGTCGAGGAGCGCTGATAGGGCGAGGGGCCGGTCCAGGTCAGGTCGTGCGAGATGTTGAGCCCGGCATAGAGCGTGTTCGGGGTCAGCGTCTTGTCGGTGAAGATGCGGAGGCCGGTATTGTAGGTGGTGAAGCGGCCGGCGCCGTCGGGGTCGGTGCGGTTGAGGCTGGGATCGATGACCAGTGTCAGGCCGAGCCCGTGCATGTCGCGACCGAGCAGCTTGTACTTCATCTCGACGCCGGCGCCGAAGGCACGCGAGTCGGCGCTGACGCCACCAGCCGAGGCGCTGGTGATGTTGCCTAGCACATAGGGGCCGATCTCGAAGCAGGGGAAGAGGCCGTAGGAGCCCTGCAGGGTCAGGCCGTGGCCGTTCGAGCTGCCGGTGCGCGTGCCGAAGGCGCCGCCATAGGTCAGGCTGGTTCCGAAGGCGCCGACATCGGCTACATCGGAGCCGGTGGTGAAGCCGAAGGCGTCGGTGGGGATGCCCTCGCTTTCCGTGCAGGCGGAGACGACGAGGGGCGGCGCAACGGGCGCGCCCTTGCGGGAGGACAGGTCGGCGGCGATGGCCGGAGCCGAGAGGGCTGCGGCGGTCACGGCGAGAGCGATGGCTTTCGAAGACATAGGTGTGCTCCGGGGAGGTCTCGGATCAATGCGTTATTGCGAGTGAGTTGCAATAACCGCTTCATCCTCGAGCGAACCATGTCGGGCGCCTGATCCTGCCGCGATAAAAGAGCCATAGTCGTTTCCGCAATCCGTCCCCGATGTTGTTGCGCTGCAACGGTCAGGGTTTCGGCAGGTTGGACAGCCTTTCCAGGGCGCGCGGGGCGATCCCGGCCAGCGCGGCAATCGGCTTCCAGACGGCGGCATGCACCTCCTCGACCTGTGCGATGAGCGGCAGGGCCGGATCGGCGAGGAAGAGATATTGCAGGTCGTGATGGATATGGGCCGGCTCGCCACGGGATGGCTTGCCGGGCACGTCATGGCTGTCGATGGTGAAGGGCAGGTCGCCGCCCTGATGCCAGGGATGCAGGCTAAGGCCCTGCACGCCGGTTTCCTCGATCGCCTCGCGCGCCGCCGAGAGATGGAACTGGTCGGCTTCCTCCCAATGGCCGCCGGGCTGGAGCCAGCGCCCGATCACGACATGGTCGATCAGCAGCACCTGCGCATGGTCGGGCGAGAGCACGAAGGCGCTGGTGGTGAGATGGCCGGGAAAGGTGTCGCGCCGGTCGAGCGCATGACCCTCGGCCATCTGCCAGCGCAGCAGGGCGAGATGCTCGTGCGAGCCGGCGATTTCGGCGCGGTAGCGCTCGACGGCGTGGGTGAGAGCGTTGCGGAAATCCATGGGGTCAGCGCGGTCCAAGCGGCAGACGGTAGGATTCGAAATGTCCATTCTTCGGGCCGTCATAGCCGACGAGGACGGCGAGGCCCTTGGGGTCCTGCGCCAGGACGGTCAGGGATTCCGCCTTGTCGCCGCCGCGCCCCGGGAGATCGTCGAGCGTCGTGGCGGCATCGGGCCTCGCAGGGTCGATCAGCATCAGCGAATAGGGCAGGGCCTGTTCCTGCGACGGCCCGAGCAGAGCGAGGAGGCGGCCGTCGGGCAGGGGGGCGAGGTCGCGGATGCCGCGATTATTGCCGGCCGGCAATTCGAAGACCCGTGGCGCTTCCGTCGCCGGCGCGTGGCCCGGCGCGAACAGGACCTTGAGCGAGGCGCCGACGAGGAAGCCGCGATTGCCGAGCGAGGGTGCGCGCAGGCCAGCCCAGAGCGTGTCGCCGATGACCGCGATGCCTTCGATGTTCAGGCCGTTGTCGTCCATCAGGCCCCGGCCGAAGAAGGGGGCGGCCGGACCGGCGGCGCGCAGCATGTCGCTCAGGCGATAGGTCAATTCAACCTTGCCGGTGGCGGTGCCTTCGGCATCGACCTTGATTTGGGCGAGGTGGAAGGCGGAGAGGCGGAACTCGCCCTTCTTGCGCGAGCAGCCATGTGAGCCCGAGACGTAGAAGGCGCTATCGGCATAGGCGACAGCCTCGCCGTCGAGCTCGGCGAAGCGGCCGGGCATCTTGCAAATGCCCTGCGGTGCCTGGCCGAGCGTATCGGATGAGGCCTCATTCCCGATGACGGCCAAGGTCGCATCCGGGGTGATCCGGTTTTCGGCGATGCGGGCGAATTGCGCGAAGGAGCCCTCGTCATTGATCAAGAGGCAGCGCTGGACGCCGTTGGCCGCCGGCATGCAGGCGAGACCGCTGACATCGCGCGCCGGCTTGCCCGCCTTCTTGGCGGAGAAATCCCCGAGCGTCCTGAAGCGCTGTTCCGGTGCGAGCGTCGTCGCCTCCGCGAAGGAGGCACCCAGCAGGCTGGTTGCGATGAGCGTGGCGAGGAGGCGGTACCGCATCGGGCGAATCCGGAAGGAGGGGCGCGGATTGAGCGCGCCCGGCTAGTCGATGTCAAAGCGCGGCAGCGCAATCCCTATGGAATCTTGATGATAGCGCCCCTTGCCCCGTCTCGAACCCCTATGGCGGCGTCCCTAGCTTGTCCCCGCGGTCCTCGGAGACCGTTCGGGAAACAGGATGATGTTCAGTATCCCTCGCAAATCCTTCGGCGGCCCGCTCCAGTTCCTGGTCGGGCGCGACGCGGAAGGCCATTGGCTGGCCGTCGAGACGCATGGCCGGGGCGGCGGCATGTTCTGCGATCGCGGCGCCGCGCTGCGCTATGCCGTCTTCGAGACCGGGCACCGGGCGCGTGCGGTCCGGGTGACCGCCAAGACGCTCTCGCTGCTCTGAGGCCAGGCCATGAATCACTGGCTTCACGGCATGTTCACCGCGCTGATCACGCCCTTCGACGAGGATGCGATCGACTATGGCGCGTTGGAGCGCCTCATTCTCTGGCAGATCGCGCAGGGCGCCGACGGCATCGTGGTCGGCACCGCGACGGGCGAAAGTCCGACGTTGAGCGGCGCGGAGCGGGAGGCGCTCTGCGCCGCCGCCCGTCGCATCGCCGGCCGGCATTATCCAGTCATTGCCGCCGTCGGCAGCTATTCGACGGCCGGGACGGTCTCCGAGATCATTGCGGCCGAGAAGGCCGGCGCCTCGGCCCTGCTGCTGCGCATGCCCTATTACAATCGTCCGACGCAGGCCGGCCTCGCCGCCCATGCCCTGGCGGCGGCGCAGGCGACAAGCCTCGAGATCATCCTCGACAACGACCCTGATCGCTGCGGCGTCGAGATCGCGCTGGAGACGCTGCAGATGCTGGAAGGGGCGCCGAACATCGTCGGCATCCTGGAGCGGCGGGGCGATCTCGTCCGCTGCGACCGGATCGCCCGTATGCGCGACCGCCGTTTCATGCGCCTGACTGGCGCGGCTGAAACGATTCCCGCCTATCTGCTGGCCGGCGGCTGCGGGGCGATGACCAGCGTCGGCAATCTCGCGCCGCATTGGCTGGCGCGGCTGGACAGCGCGGCGCGGTCCGAATTCTACGGGCAGGCGCAGATCCTGCAGCGGCGGCTTGTTCCGTTGCTCGACCTGCTGGCGCGCGAGCCCGATCCCGTCCTGATCAAGCTCGCGCTGTCGATGCTGCATCCGGAGGTCGGCGCGGCCTGTCGCGCGCCGCTCGCGCCGCCGCGCCCGGAATGCGTGCCGCTGCTTTGCGACGCCATCGAGGACCTGCCGCATCCGCTGGTCGGCATGGCGACGCGCAGCGGCGTGACGATCACGGCCCGCCCCGCCTGAACCCGCAGCGTATCCCTTCAACCGGATGGAGGTTTCAATGACCACGATCGGCGCTCATCGCCGCCGCCGGGAAGCGATCTACCGATCCGTCCCCCGGACATCGGCGGGCGGCTGGAAGGCCGACCTGCTGCATCTGTTCGGGTCGGTCGTTCTGCTCGCCATTATCATCGGCGCGCGCGTCTGGTGGCATCAGACTTGATCAACGCGAACAAAAAGGGGCGCCGCGGTGCCGCGGCGCCCTTTGGGTATTGATGCGAGCCGAACCGAACTCAGCTCAGCTTGGCGTAGGCCGGCACGGTGAGGAAGTCCTCGAAGTTCGGCGCCAGCGACAGCGTCTCGAACAGAGCGATCGCCTCCGGGAAGCGGCCCTTGGCATAGTTCTCCGCGCCGAGTTCGCCCTTCACGCGCTCCATCTCTTCCGACAGGCAGCGCTTGAACAGGGCGGCATCGGCCTTGATCCCGCCTTCGAGAGCGACGCCGTACTGGCAGAACTGCCAGATCTGGGCGCGGCTGATCTCGGCGGTCGCGGCATCCTCCATCATGTTGTAGATTGGCACCGCACCGCGGCCACGCAGCCAGGCCTCGATATACTGGACGCCGACGCGGATGTTCTCGCGGAAACCTTCCTCGGTGCGCGTGCCCTGATGGACTTCCAGCAGGTCCTTCGCACCGATCGAGACGTCGTCGCGCTTCTTACCGAGCTGGTTGGCCTGCGGCATCAGCCGGTCGAAGACCTCCATCGCGACCGGGACGAGGTCCGGGTGCGCGACCCAGGTGCCGTCATGGCCGTCGCCGGCCTCGCGCTCCTTGTCGGCCTTGACCTTGGCGAAGGCGGCGGCATTGGCCTCCGGGTTGTTCTTGACCGGGATCTGCGCCGCCATGCCGCCCATCGCGAAGGCGCTGCGCTTGTGGCAGGTCTTGATCAGCAGCAGCGAATAGGCGCGCAGGAAGGCCTTGGACATCACGACCTGCGAGCGGTCCGGCAGGACATAGGCCTTGTTGCGGGCGAGCTTCTTGATGAAGGAGAAGATGTAGTCCCAGCGGCCGCAATTGAGGCCGGCCATGTGCTCGCGCAGTTCGTAGAGGATCTCGTCCATCTCGAAGGCGGCGGGCAGGGTCTCGATCAGGACGGTCGCCTTGATCGTGCCGTTCTTGAGGCCGAGCGCCGACTGGGCGGCGACGAAGACGTCGTTCCAGAGCCGCGCTTCGAGATGGCTCTCCAGCTTCGGCAGGTAGAAATAGGGGCCTGAGCCGGCGGCCAGAGCCGCCTTGGCGTTATGGAAGACATAAAGGCCGAAATCGACCAGGGAGCCCGAGGCTTCCTCGCCGTCGATCTCGATATGGCGCTCTGGCAGGTGCCAGCCGCGCGGGCGGATGATCAGGACGGCCGGCTTGGCCTTGAGCTTGTAGTCCTTGCCGTTCGTCGGATCGGTGAAGTCGATCCTGTTGGCCCAGCGGTCGCGGAGATTGATCTGGCCTTCGACCATGTTGGCCCAGACCGGCGAGGAGGCGTCCTCGAAATCGGCCATGAAGACCTTGGCACCGGAATTCAGCGCGTTGACGATCATCTTGCGGTCGACCGGGCCGGTGATCTCGACGCGGCGGTCGAGAAGGTCGGCCGGGATCGGCGCGACGGTCCAGTCGCCCTCGCGGATATGCTTGGTCTCGGCCAGGAAGTCCGGCGTCTCGCCGGCATCGAAACGCTTCTGGCGCTCGGCCCGCAGCGCGAGCAGGCGCTTGCGCGTCTCGTTGAAGCGGCGATGCAGGTCGGCGACGAAGGCGAGAGCTTCCGTGGTGAGGATCTGCTCGAAGCCGGGCTGCAGGGCGCCCTTGACGACGACGCCGGCCGGCGCGGTGAGGGTGGGGATGTCCGACATGGTGGTCCTCCGATCAGGTTAGGGCCATCATTCCGCGAAAGCACGTTTTGCAAAATCAGGAAAAAATGACGATCACTTGTTCTCTAGCGGCAATAATTTCATTTCCGGGCAGGAGTTGGAAAATACAATCTTTGATTGTATTTTCATCGATGATGAACGCTAAATCACGTAACGGCAGCGCGTTTCGATTCAAAATGTGCAGATAGGCCCGACTTCAACAAATCGGTTTCAGCAATTCGTAAGCTCCGGCCGCCAACGCTTTCAGGGTCGAATGCGGCAATTTGGCCCTGGACGAGGCACATGATGAAGATCGGCTCTCTGCCTGAGATGATCGGGCGCTTCCACCGGGATGAGCGCGGCAACTTCCTGATGCTGTTCGGGCTCGTGCTCGTTCCGCTGATGGGAGTCGTGGGAGTCGCGATCGATTACTCGCGCGCCAGCAATGCCCGGCAAGCGCTCAGTTCGGCGATCGATTCTGCGGCGCTGATGGCGGCACGTGACGCCCAGAAGCTGACTGATGGTCAGATCCGGACCCGCGCCAACGCCTGGATCCGCGATAATCTGCCTCCGGACGTGAAGAGCCAGCTCGGCAACACCACGGTGACGATCGACCGCACGGCACGGACGATCAAGATCGATGCGGACGCCAATGTGCCCACGACGATCTCCAGCGTGCTCGGCATGAGCAATATCCCCGTGAGCACCAACAGCCACTCGACCTGGGGAACCAACAAGATCGAGCTCGCGCTCGTGCTCGACAACACGGGTTCGATGTCCTCTTCCGGCAAGATGACGGCGCTGAAGCAGGCCTCCAAGGATCTGATCAAGATCATGAAGGACGCTGCGATCGACGCCGAGCAGATCAAGATCTCGATCGTGCCGTTCAATACGCAGGTCAAGCTTGATCGTAGTTTTAAAGATGAGTCGTGGCTTAGTTATACGCCGACACGCAATGTTACTCGTACAAAAGATAGTTGGGGTAATTATAGATATAGAGTAACTGGTACAAATATTACTGTTTATGATACAAGTAATCTAACTTGTGATTCGAGTGGATCGTGCAAGTATAAGACTTTTACTAAATCTATTTGGTCGACTGCCAATCAAGGCTGCATCTCCGATCGCGATCAGGATTATGATGTCAAGGATGGGGGGACGTATGTGACAAGCGCTCAGCAATATCGAGCATTCTGGTGCAGCCAGACCTCGCTGGCGCAGATCATGCCGCTGACCAGCGACTGGGATGCACTGAACGCGCATATCGACACGATGACCCCGGCCGGCAACACGAACGTCACGATCGGCGCCGCCTGGGGCTGGGCGACGCTGACGCCGGAGACTCCGTTCACGACCGCCAAGCCCAAGACCGAGCCTCAGCTCAAGAAGCACATGATTTTGCTGACCGACGGCGACAACACCGAGAACTGGTTCACGGCGACCGGCAGCGACATCGATGACCGCACGAAGAAGGCCTGCACGAACATCAAGGCGGACGGGATCAATCTCTACACGATCCGCGTTATCGACGGCGATGCGGACCTGTTGAGGAACTGCGCCACCCGGCCGGAGATGTATTACGACGTGCAGAACGCCGCGCAGCTCAGCCCGATCTTCAAGGCGATCGCCGCCGAGATCAGCGCGGTGCGCCTGACGCAGTAACCCCACCCCCGCCGAGTCCGGCGTAGCGCGCCACGAAGCGCGCCTGCGCCGCCTCGGTGTCGAGCGGATCGAGCCAGGCCAGGACTTCGGCCGGCAGCGCCTGGGGCCGGCCGAAGAATTTCAGGGCCTCCTCGCGATCGAAGCCGGCGAGGCGTGTCGCCTCGAAGAAGGCGGCGATGGTGTCGGCCTCCTTGATCTTCTTCTTCAAAGCCGCAGGCGTTGCTGGCGGCAGGCCGAAGCGCAGATGGATTGCCGTGAGCAGGCGCAGTTCCACGCTCTTGTAGGCGTCGCCCATCACCACCTTGAACGGCGAGATCATGTCGCCGATGACGTATTCGGGCGCGTCGTGCAGCAGCGCCATCAGGCGCCAGCCCTGGCTCCAGTCCGGATTGAGATGGGCGGCGATCGCCTCGACCAGCAGGGAGTGCTGCGCGACCGAGAAGGAATGCGCGCCGCGCGTCTGCCCGTTCCAACGGGCGACGCGGGCAAGGCCATGGGCGATGTCTTCGATCTCGATGTCGAGCGGCGAAGGATCGAGCAGGTCGAGCCGGCGGCCCGAGAGCATGCGCTGCCAGGCGCGCGGCGGGGCGGGCTTGCGGGCCATCAGGCGGCGGGACGGGAATCGCGGGCGAGCGCGGCGCATTCGCTCCAGCGGAAGCAGCCGGTCAGGTGGTCGTTGACCAGCCCGCAGGCCTCCATGAAGGCATAGACGATGGTCGGGCCGCAGAAGGTGAAGCCGGCCTTCTTCAGTTCTTTGGAGACCGCCTCCGACAGTTTGGTCTGCGTCGGCACCTCGCCCTGCGTCCGGTAGCTGTTCTGCAGCACGCGGCCGTCGAGATGCTTCCAGAGGAAATCGGCGAAGGGCTCGCGCTCGCTGATCCTGAGATAGGCCTGCGCGCTCCTGATCGTGCCCTCGATCTTGCCGCGATGGCGGATGATGCCGGGGTCGGCGAGCAGGCGCTGCACATCGGCCTCGGTGAAGCGGGCGACCGTCTCCGGCTCGAAATCGGCGAAGCCGGCGCGGAAGGCGTCGCGCTTCCTCAGGATGGTGATCCAGGACAGGCCAGCCTGGAAGCCGTCGAGGATCAGCTTCTCCCAAAGCGCGCGGGAATCGTATTCCGGCACGCCCCATTCGGTGTCGTGATAGGCAAGGTAGAGCGGCTCGGTGCCCGGCCAGCGGCAGCGGAACTTGCCGTCCGCGCCCTGGATGGCGATGCGTTCCTCGCTGACGATGATAGCCTCGCTCACAGGGCAACTCCTGCGGTGGCTCCGAAGCCAGCTTCGCCGGGGAAGGGGAAGCGGATGAAGCCCGGCTTCTCCGCGAGATGGAAGGCGAGCCCGCCGCCGAGCGGCGCTTGCCCTGCGGCGAGGGCATCGGCGAGCCGGTCGAGCCGGAGCATCGCGAGCGCCCGGCCGTTGGCGCCCGAGCCGATGCTGCCGAGCGGCTTGCCGGCGGCCGTGGCCTCGGCGCCGGTCTCGGCCGCGATGCCCTCGTCGAAGACGATCGGCACGACGCGGGTGCGGGCCGTGCCGCGATGCTGCATGCGGGAGACGACCTCCTGCCCGATATAGCAGCCCTTCTTGAAGGAGACGCCGCCGAGCTGGTCGAGCAAGGCTTCGTGCGGGAAGGTGTCGCCATAGGCGAAGTCGCGCCCGCCCGCGGGGATGCCGAGCGCGATGCGGTGAGCGTGGTAGGTGTCCGGCTCGGCCGTGACGAGGGTTTCGACGCCGTCGGCATCGGTGATGGCGCGCTGTCCGAGCGCCGGCAGGCGCGGATCGTCATAGACGAAGCCGGCATCCTCCGGGAGCGGGGTGCCATCCGCCGATGCGATGACCGCGCTCTTCTCGGTGAGGTCTTCGAGCGCCACCTTGGCGCGCAGCTTGTAGAGCTTCAGGCGTTTCATCAGGTCGGTGGTCTGGAGCAGGGGCGTGTCGAGCAGGAAGCCGCCGCCATCATCCGGCGACAGGGCGAGGATGAAGAAATCGCAGATCATCTTGCCTTGTGGCGTCAGCAGCGCGCCGTAGCCGGCCTGTCCGGGCACGACCGGATCGAGATCGTTGGTCACGAGATTCTGCAGGAAGTCGCGCGCGTCGTCGCCGCTGACGCGGATGACGCCGCGATCGATCAATCTTGTGGCGGGCATGGGCAGCCGTTCCAGTTCTGATGTCGGGCCGAGGCTCGTCAGCCGAATGGGGATGATGGCGCCACCCGAAAACTGTTTGGGCTTCCGGCCTGGCGCGTTGCCCGATAGGTAGGCTGCATCCAGTCTTTGCTCAACCTCCCGGAGACAGCCATGCCCCAGACCTACGACGTCATCCTCAAGGGCGGCACTGTGGTGAACCAGGACGGCCGCGTCGCGCGCGACATCGGCATCACCGGCGGCAAGATCATGGCGCTGGGCGATCTCTCCCAGGCTTCGGCCGGCGAGGTCGTCGATTGCACCGGCCTTCATATCCTGCCCGGCGTGATCGACTCACAGGTGCATTTCCGCGAACCCGGCCTCGACCACAAGGAAGACCTGGAGAGCGGCTCGCGCTCGGCCGCGCTCGGCGGCGTGACCTGCGTCTTCGAGATGCCGAACACGATCCCGCAGACGGTGACGCCGGAAGCACTGGCCGACAAGGTCAGGCGCGGGCGCCATCGCATGCATTGCGATTTCGCCTTCTGGGTCGGTGGCACGCATGAGAACGCCCATGACGTGCCCGAGCTGGAGCGTCTGCCGGGCGCCGCCGGCATCAAGGTGTTCATGGGCTCCTCCACCGGCGACCTGCTGGTCGAGGACGACAGGGGCGTCGCCGAGATCCTGAAGCGCACGCGTCGGCGCGCCGCCTTCCATTCCGAAGACGAGATGATGCTGCGCGAGCGCATGCCGCTGCGTGTCGAGGGCGATCCGTCGAGCCATCCGGTCTGGCGTTCGCCCGAGGTGGCGCTGACCTGCACCAAGCGGCTGGTGCGGATCGCGCGCGAGACCGGCGCACGCGTCCACATCCTGCACATCTCGACCGGCGAGGAGATGGTCTTCCTGAAGGACCACAAGGATGTCGCGACCGTCGAGGTGCTGCCGAACCATCTGACCCTGGTCGCGCCGGA
Organism: Beijerinckiaceae bacterium; assembly: GCA_965283735.1. GTDB lineage: Bacteria > Pseudomonadota > Alphaproteobacteria > Rhizobiales > Beijerinckiaceae > Allobosea. The sequence goes on from CBDIPN010000001.1 coordinate 975,753, forward strand.
TTGCTACGAGCGGCTCGGCACCTATGCCCAGATGAACCCGCCGATCCGCGACGACAGCCATCGCCAGCGCATCTGGTGGGGCGTCGAGCAGGGCATCGTCGACGTGCTCGGCTCCGACCACGCCCCGCATACCCATGAAGAGAAGCACCATCCCTATCCGGCGAGCCATTCAGGCATGCCGGGCGTGCAGACGCTGGTGCCGATCATGCTCGACCATGTGAATGCCGGCAGGCTGACGCTGGAGCGCTTCGTCGATCTCAGCAGCGCCGGGCCGCAGCGCATCTTCGGGCTGGAGGGCAAGGGCCGGATCGCGGTCGGCTACGATGCGGACTTCACGGTCGTCGACCTCAAGCGCCGCGAGACGATCACCAAGGAGTGGAGCGCCTCGAAATGCGGCTGGACGCCCTATGACGGCGTCACCGTCACCGGCTGGCCGGTCGGCACCTTCGTGCGCGGCCTCAAGGTGATGTGGGAGGGCGAATTGACGACCCCCTCGCAGGGCGAGCCGGCGCGCTTCCTGGAGGCGCTGCCGCGCAGCGCCTGAAACGCCTTATCTTTGCCAGCCCTCATCCTGAGGAGCAGCCGAAGGCTGCGTCTCGAAGGATGCTCCAGGTGGCTCCGGTGCAATCTGGACCATCCTTCGAGACGGCCCTTGCGGGCCTCCTCAGGATGAGGGCTGAAGGATCGATCACGGCGGGATGTCGAAACCTCCCGGAGCCGCCTGCGTTCCCGCTTGATCAGCGGGCGCATGGGCGGCTCCGCAAAAAATCGAAAAAAGATTCCCGGCGTTGTCGATTCCGTCCGCGCCCGTTCGACGTGCAGTCAGAGAACGGGTTTCGGCGGTCCATGCCGGAGCCGCCCGGTTCTCCCAAACCCAAGGAGAAGACCGATGCGCGTGATGGTTCTGGTCAAGGCCAGCAAGGACAGCGAAGCCGGTGTGATGCCGGACCCGGACGGCTTCGCGAAGATGGGCGTTTATAACGAAGAGCTGATCAAGGCCGGCATCCTGCTGGCTGCGGAAGGCTTGCACCCGACGTCGAAGGGCATCCGCATGCGCTTCTCTGGCAGCGAGCGGGCGATCACCGACGGCCCCTTCGCCGAAACCAAGGAGCTGCTGGCCGGCTTCTGGCTCTGGCAGGTGAAGTCCTTCGACGAGGCGGTCGAGTGGCTGAAGCGTGCGCCCTTCGACGGCAATACCGAGATCGAGCTCCGGCCCGTCTTCGAGATGGAGGAATTCGGCGATCTGGTGACGCCGGAGCGGCGCGAACGGAAGGAAAACCTCCGCGCTGAATTCGAGAAGCGCGCCGGCTGAGCTGGCCCGACATCGTCAATTCACTCAATCCGGACGGCGCAGGCGATGCCCCCGTCCATGCAAGGAGAAAACCGATGCGTTTTATGGTGATGGTCAAGGCGACCCAGGACAGTGAAGCCGGCGCTCCGCCGACCCAGGAGCTGCTCGAAGCGATGATGGCCTATAACGAGGAGCTGGTAAAAGCCGGCATCATGAAGGGCGGCGATGGTCTGCAGCCTAGCTCGAAGGGCGCGCGCGTCCAGTTCGACGGTGCCAAGCGCGCTGTCGTCGACGGGCCTTTCGCCGAGACCAAGGAACTCGTCGCCGGCTACTGGCTGTGGGAATGCGCTTCGCTCGACGAGGCGATCGCCTGGGTCAAGCGCTGCCCCAACCCGATGCCCGGCCCGTCCGAGATCGAGATCCGGCCGCTGTTCGAGCTGGCCGATTTCGGCGAGATCGTCACGCCGGAGACCTCGGCGCAATGGGATCGCCTGAAGGCCGAGGTCGGCGGTCAGGACTGAGTGACAGGGCGGTCTGCCGATCCCTGACGGCTTGGTTCCGTCAGAATCCGGCAAACCCAGAGCCGGAGTGCAGCTCGGGCTCTCTTGCCAGCCGATGGGCTGATGGTGTGTATCGCTTCCTATGTCGGGCAGCGATGCACACCGCACCATCGAGACGGTCTGGCGCATGGAAGCGCCCCGGCTGATCGCCGGGCTCGCGCGCCTGACCCGCGATGTCGGCCGGGCCGAGGAACTGGCTCAGGACGCGCTCGTCGCGGCGCTGAAGCAATGGCCCGAAGAGGGCGTTCCGCGTAATCCGGCGGCCTGGCTGATGCAGGTCGCCAAGCATCGCGCTGCCGATGCCGCCCGCCATGAGATCATGGCCCGGCGCAAGCAGGACGAGATCGGCCGCGACATCGACAGCGCAGGGCCGGCGATGCCGGATATCGACGAGGCGCTCGACGATGAGGTCGGTGACGACCTGCTGCGCCTGATCTTCACCGCCTGCCATCCTGTCCTGCCCAAGGAGGCGCGGATCGCGCTGACGCTGCGCCTGCTCGGCGGCCTGACGACCGACGAGATCGCGCGCGCCTTCCTCGTGCCGGAGCCGACGATGGCGCAGCGCATCGTGCGCGCCAAGAAGACGCTCAGTGAGGCCAAGGTGCCCTATGAGGTGCCTGCCGGCGCGGAGCTCGGCGAACGCCTCGCTTCGGTGCTGGAGGTCGTCTACCTGATCTTCAACGAGGGGTATTCAGCCACGGCCGGCGAGGACTGGGTCCGGCCGGGCCTCTGTGAGGAGGCGCTGCGGCTCGGGCGCATCCTGGCGGCGCGGGCGCCTGACGAGCCCGAGGTCCACGGCCTCGTCGCGCTGATGGAGTTGCAGGCCTCGCGGCTCCGGGCGCGCGTCGGTGCCGATGGCGAGCCGATCCTGTTGCTCGACCAGAACCGCGCCCGCTGGGACCATCTGCTGATCAGGCGCGGCCTTGCGGCATTGGAGCAGGCACAGCGGCTCGCCGGCGCGGCACCCGGCCCCTATCTGCTGCAGGCCGCGCTGGCCGCCTGCCATGCCCGCGCCCGCACGGCCGAAGAGACCGACTGGAAGCGCATCGTCGCGCTCTACACGCTGCTCGGGCGGGTGACGCCGTCGCCGGTCGTGGAGCTCAACCGCGCTGTGGCGGTCGGCATGGCGGAGGGGCCGGCGGCGGGGCTCGCTCTGGTCGAGGCTCTGGCCGGCGAGCCGGCGCTCAAACGCTATCACCTGCTGCCGGGGGTCCGTGGCGACCTGCTCGCCAAGCTCGGCCGCCATCGGGAGGCGGCGGAGGCGTTCGAAAGCGCCGTTGCCCTCACGCAGAACGCGCGGGAGCGGGCGCTGATGCAGGAGCGGGCGGGGAAGGAGCGCGCGGCGGGCTAGAGCTTGAACGCATCGAATTCGCGCTCCCCCTTGTCATTCCGGGGCGCGCCGCAGGCGCGAACCCGGAACCCACGACTGGGTGCGACTTCTGGTGTTCGGTTGCAGGCCGCTCACCCGGTCGTGGGTTTCCGGGTTCTTCGCTATCGCGAAGCCCCGGAATGACAAGGGGGCGGTATAAAAACGCGCTTTCGTAGGGGCTGATCGCGCGCCTTAGCTCAGGCTGCGCTTTCGGCTTCCTTGCCTTCCGGCGCAGCAAGGCCGCGGCCGACATCGGCATAGGTGAAGCCCTTCGCCCTGACCTGCTCGGCGCGGTAGACATTGCGGAGGTCGACGAGGACGGGGGCGGCCATTGCGGCCTTGACGCGGTCGAGATCGAGCGCCCGGAAGATGTTCCACTCGGTCACGATCACCGCGGCGTCGGCGCCCGCGACGCATTCATAGGCATCGCCGCAATAGGTCACGCCGGCCGGCAGCACGGCCTTCGCCTGCTCCATCCCCTCCGGGTCATAGGCGCGGATCGTGGCGCCGCCATCCATCAGCGCCGTGATCACCGAAATCGAGGGCGCGTCGCGCATGTCGTCGGTGTTCGGCTTGAAGGTCAGGCCGAGCACGGCGATCGTCTTGCCCCGGACCGAGCCGCCGCAGGCCGCGATCACCTTGCGCCCCATCGCCCGCTTGCGCTGGTCGTTCACCGCCGCGACCGTCTCGACGATGCGCGAAGGCGTGCCGTAATCCTGCGCCGTCTTGATCAGCGCGAGCGTGTCCTTCGGGAAGCAGGAGCCGCCATAGCCCGGCCCGGCATGCAGGAACTTGCCGCCGATGCGGTTGTCGAGCCCCATGCCGCGGGCGACGTCCTGGACATTGGCGCCGACCTGCTCGCAGAGATCGGCGATCTCGTTGATGAAGGTGATCTTCGTCGCCAGGAAGGCGTTGGCCGCGTATTTGGTCAATTCCGCCGTGCGCCGGCCGGTGTTGAGGATCGGCGCGTTGTTGAGATAGAGCGGCCGGTAGATATCGGCCATCACGGTCCGCGCCCGCTCGTCATCGGTGCCGACGACGATGCGGTCCGGCCGCTTGAAATCTTCGATCGCGGCGCCCTCGCGCAGGAACTCGGGGTTGGAGACCACGGCGAACTCGGCATCGGGCCTGAGCTCGCGGATGATGCGCTCGACCTCGTCGCCGGTGCCGACCGGAACCGTCGACTTGGTGACGATCACGGTATAGCCGCGGATCGCCCCGGCGATCTCGCGGGTCGCGGCATAGACATAGGACAGGTCGGCGAAGCCGTCGCCGCGGCGCGAGGGCGTGCCGACCGCGATGAAGACCGCATCGGCCTCCGCAACCGGCCCGGCCAGATCGGTGGTGAAGGACAGGCGGCCTGCCGCCGCATTCGTCCGCACCAGCTCCGACAGGCCGGGCTCGAAGATCGGGATCTCGCCGCGCTGCAGCGCCGCCACCTTGCTCTCGACCTTGTCGACGCAGACCATCTCGTGCCCGAAATCCGCAAAGCAGGCGCCCGAGACAAGCCCGACATAGCCGGAGCCTACCATCACGATCTTCATCGGTAACTCCTGTCGCGCGAGACGATAGCGCAGGTGCGCGTACTAGCCCGCCTTTGCGACATGCGCGAGAAAAAAGCGGTTCCGCAAGGGTAGTGACGATGCGACGTCGGGAATCCCCGGCTGCGGCGTGCCGCGAACCTGTCGCATTCCGTTGCAACTCTGTTCATGCGGGCGTCTATAAGAGATGTCGCATCCTGACGTGCCTAGAACGAGAGCCTACATGAGCGATTCCGTGAGTCCCCTGGCCGGCAAGCGGCTCGAGCCCGGCCAACTCGTCGACGTAGCGGCCCTCACGAAAGCCTATTACGAGCAGCCCGATCCCTCACAGCGTTCGCAGCAAGTCGCCTTCGGCACCTCCGGCCATCGCGGTTCGGCGCTGCTGCGCTCTTTCAACGAGGCGCATATCCTCGCCATCGCCCAGGCGATCTGCCTCTATCGCCGCGAGCAGGGGATCGACGGGCCGCTCTTCCTCGGCATCGATAGCCATGCGCTTTCACGCAATGCCTTCGAGACGGTGCTGGAGGTCTTCGCCGCGAATGGCGTCGCGACGATCATCGACGAGAAGCTCGGCTTCACGCCGACTCCGGTGATCTCGCATGCCATCATCACGCATAACCGGGGCCGGACCGCCGGGCTCGCCGACGGCGTCGTGATCTCGCCCTCGCATAACCCGCCGGCCGATGGCGGCCTGAAATACAATCCCCCGCATGGCGGACCGGCCGATACCGACGCAACCGGCTGGATCGAGAAGCGCGCCAACGCCTTCCTCGTCGAGAAGCTCGCCGGCATCCTGCGCATGCCCTACGACAGGGCGCTGAAGAGCGAGCATGTCCACCGGCACGACTACATCACCGGTTATGTCTCGGACCTCGCCAGCGTCGTGGACATGGAGGCGATCCGGCAGGCCGGTGTCGTGATCGGCATCGATCCGCTCGGTGGCGCCGGGCTCGACTACTACCAGCCGATCATCGACCGCTACGGGCTGAACGCGAGGATCGTCAGCAAGGAGGTCGATCCGACCTTCGGCTTCATGACGGCCGACTGGGACGGCAAGATCAGGATGGATTGCTCCTCGCCCTATGCGATGGCGAGCCTGATCGGCATGCGCGACCGCTTCGACATCGCCTTCGCCAACGATACCGATGCCGACCGGCACGGCATCGTGACGCGCAGCAGCGGGCTGATGAATCCGAACCATTACCTCGCGGCGGCGAGCGCCTATCTCTTCGCCAACCGGCCGGGCTGGCGGGCGGATGCGGCGATCGGCAAGACGGCGGTGTCGAGCGCGATCATCGACCGCGTCGCGGCCAAGCTCGGGAGGCGCCTCGTCGAGGTTCCCGTCGGCTTCAAATGGTTCGTCGACGGGCTGATCTCGGGCAGCTTCGGCTTTGCCGGCGAGGAGAGCGCCGGCGCCTCCTTCCTGCGCATGGACGGCTCGGCCTGGACCACCGACAAGGACGGCATCATCCTCGGCCTGCTCGCCGCCGAGATCACGGCGAAGACCGGCAGCGACCCCGGCGTGCTCTACAGCAAGCTGACCGCGGAGCTGGGCGAGCCCCACTATGCGCGCGTCGATGCGCCGGCGAGCGCGAGCCAGAAGGCCGTTCTCAAGAGCCTGTCGGCCGAGCAGATCGCGACGAAGGAACTCGCGGGCCAGCCGATCACGGCGATCCTGAGCAACGCCCCGGGCAATGGCGCCGCGATCGGCGGCGTCAAGGTGACCGCGGCAGACGGCTGGTTCGCGGCGCGTCCGTCGGGCACCGAGGAGGTCTACAAGATCTATGCGGAGAGCTTCCGGGACGAGGCGCATCTCGCCGCGATCCAGGAGGATGCGCGCCGCATCGTCGGGCAGGCCTTCGCGGCAGCCGGGGCGTCCTGAATGCTAGCGGGCCGGGGCGGGGACGACCGCTGCCGGCCCGTCGCACCGGTGCGCGTGACGGGTGTGCCGCCTATCCCCAAGTCTCAAGGAAGCTCTAGTTGTCGATGGCCGGAGCGCGCTCGACCAGCTCGAGAAAGATGGCGGCGCAAGCCAGCCAGATGATCATCGACCAGAACAGCATAACCCCTCCCAAAGTTTTGCCTTGCTCCAGCATAGCTGAGGATTCGAGCGCGGCAAGCGCGCCGATTTTGTATAATATTCAATATGTTAATTGAATCTTTGGCGTTAATTTCGAGTGTTCCTGGCGCTCGGCGGCGCTGGACTGATTCGCGCTCCCATCCTTCGGATCGGCTCGCAAGCCGAGCCGAAGGCGGAGAGCGGCCTGGTGGCACCGCCATCGAGTAAAGCCCGCTGGTTGCGGGCGTGCCGCACCCTGTGGATTCAGCAGCGCGCCGCTTTGGCGGCATGGGTGTCGTCAGGCCTCGATGGCGCAGCCGAGCCGCGTCAGCGTGGCGTCGATCCAGCTGCGATCGTCCCGGCCTTCCAGGATCGCCTGCATCTTCTTCTCCTCCATCGCGTGCTTCTTGTGCGCGGCGGCATAGATCGCCTCGGCCTGATCGAAGGGCACGCAGAGAATGCCGTCATCGTCGCCGATGACGAGGTCGCCGGGCTCGATCACCATGCCCTCGATCGCGATCGGGACGTTGATCTCGCCGGGTCCGTCCTTGTAGGGGCCGCGATGGCTGATGCCGGCGGCATAGATCGGCAGATCGTTCTCACGAATCCAGGCGCAATCGCGCACGGCGCCGTAGAGCACGATGCCGGCGATGCTGCGCGTGCGGGCATGGGCGATCATCAATTCGCCGATCAGCGCATTGGTGAGGTCGCCGCCGCCGTCGACGACGACGACGTCGCCGGGCACGGCGAGATCGAGCGCCTTGTGGATCATCAGGTTGTCGCCCGGCCGCGTCTTCACCGTGAGCGCGGGACCCGCCATCACGCCGCCGCGATGCAGCGGCCGCAGCGAAGCGCCGCCAGCGGTCATGCGCGACATGGAATCGCTGACATTGGCGACCGGGACCGTGCGGAAGCGCTGGACGAGCTCGGCCTCGACCTGGCGGCGGCGCTTGAGGATGCGAAATCCGATCATGGGACGTCCTTGGTTGTCATGGCTGGCTGGCGCGGCGAACCGGACGGTGCAGCGGCAGGGAGATGAGGGTTTGGCGAGGGGCGGGTCGTGCCGGTGCGCTCAGGTCGCGCCGGCCTCCTCCTGGTCGACGCGGGCCTTGCCGCGGCGGATGGCGGGCAAGGCCATGCTGACGAGCAGCAGCAGCGAGAGGGTGAGGAAGGTCAGGCTGATCGGGCTCTTCACGAAGATCGAGAGATCGCCTTCCGAGAGGAGCAGCGCCCGGCGGATGTTCTCTTCCATCATCGGGCCGAGCACATAGCCCAGCACCAGCGGCGCAGGCGGGCATTTCAGCTTGGCCAAGACATAGCCGAGCACGCCGATCGCGGCGCAGAGATAGACGTCGATCGCGCTGTTGTTCAGGCTGTAATTGCCGAGCGCGCAGAACATCATGATCGATGGGAACAGCCAGCGATAGGGAATGCTGAGCAGCCGCACCCAGAGGCCGACGAGCGGCAGGTTCAGTGCGACGAGCAGGGCATTGCCGATGAACATGCTGGCGATGACGCCCCAGAACAGCTCCGGATTGCGCGCCATCACGGTCGGGCCGGGCTGGACACCGTTCATGATCAACGCGCCGAGGATCAGCGCCATGGTGGCGCTGCCGGGGATGCCCAGCGTCAGGGTCGGGATGAAGGCGGTCTGCGCTGCCGCGTTGTTGGCGGCTTCCGGCGCGGCGACGCCCTCGACGGCTCCCTGGCCGAAGCGGGAGGGGTCCTTCGCCAGCTTCTTCTCGAGCATATAGGCGGAGAAGGAGGAGATCGACGGACCGGTGCCGGGCAGGATGCCGAAGAAGGCGCCGATGGCGGTGCCGCGCAAGGTCGGCAGGAACGAGGCCTTCAGGTCGCTCCAGCTCGGCATCAGGCCACCGACGTTTTTCGTGAAGACCTCGCGCGCCTCCTTCTGCTCCAGGTTGAGGACGACCTCGGAGATCGCGAACATGCCGACGGCGAGCACGGTGAAGCCGATGCCGTCGGCAAGCTCGGGCAGGCCGAAAGTGTAGCGCTCGATGCCGGAGTTCACGTCGGTGCCGACGAGGCCGATCAACAGGCCGACCACGACCATGGCGAGCGCCTTGACCATGTCGCCATGGCTCAGCACCGAGGCCGCGATCAGGCCGAGCACCATCAGGGCGAAGTAGTCCTCGGCGCCGAAGCGCAAGGCCCAGGAGGCGAGCGGCACGCCGAGCGCGACGATCAAGAGCGTGCCGATGCAGCCGGCGACGAAGGAGGAGAGGGCGGCGATCGCGAGCGCGGCGCCGGCCCGGCCACGGCGCGCCATCTGGTAGCCGTCGAGGCAGGTGACGGCCGACGAGGTCTCGCCCGGCAGGTTGACCAGGATCGCCGTGGTCGAGCCGCCATATTGCGCGCCGTAATAGATGCCTGAGAGCATGATGACGGCCGAGACCGGCGGCAGGCCGAAGGTGATCGGCAGCAGCATCGAGATCGTCACCAGCGGGCCGACACCCGGCAGCACGCCGATCAGGGTGCCGAGCAGCACGCCGAGGAAGCAATAGGCCAGGTTTTGCAGCGACAGGGCGACGCCGAAGCCGAGCACGAAGTGATCGATGATCTCCATGGCTCAGAAATTCCAGGCGAACAGACTGTAGGGCAGCTTCAGCCCCCAGACGAAGACGGCGGCGGCGAAGACGGCCATCACGGCCGTAAGGACGAGCACTTCCAGCGCCTTGAACTCATGGCCGGCACGGGCCGAGACGAAGAACAGGGCGGCGAGCGCCGGCACGAGGCCGACACGTTCGAGCAGGAAGCCGAAAAGCAGGAGCGAGGCGCTCAGCAGGAGGAGCGGCAGCCAGGCCCAACCACCTTCGACCGGCATGCAGGTGCGCAGCCCCTTGATGAAGGTGACGATGCCGAAGCCGATCAGGACGAGGCTGAGGATGCGCGGGAAATAGCCCGGCCCCATGTCGATCGTGGTGCCGAATTTGTAGCCGAGCGCGATCGCGAAGCCGAGCGCGCCGAGCCCCATGAACAGCAGGCCGGCAAGCGCGTCCTGATTCTTGAAGATGCTGGTTTTCATGGCCGATATCCGACGTGATGCCGGGCGGCGCAACTTGGGCGCCGCCGGGACACAGGCTTTCAGGATGGGCATGGGTCGTGCCGGGAGGCCGCCGCCTTCAAGCGCGGTCTCCCGGCCAGCGTCATCGGCTCAGTCGGCGACTTTCACGTCGGCCGCCTTGATGACCGCTGTCCATTTCGGCATGTCGGACTTGATCAGCGCGCCGAACTCCTCGCTGCTGCCGCCGAGCGCCTCGGCGCCGGCCGAGCGCAGCTTGGCCTTGGTGTCGGGCTGCTGCAGCACCTTGTTGAGCTCGGTATTGATGCGCGCGACGATCGGCGCGGGGACGCCTGCCGGCGCGGCAAGGCCCCACCAGGTCACGGCTTCCGAGTTCTTAAGGCCCTTCTCCTCGAAGGTCGGAACATCCGGCAGGTCGGCATCGCGCTTGGTCGCGAAGACCGCGATCGGGCGCAACACGCCTTCCTTGATCTGCACCATCGCCGAGGGGACCGAGGAGATGTAGATTTCGACGCGCCCGCCGAGCAGGTCCGGCAGGGCCTGGGCCGCGCCCTTGTAGGGAACGTGGCGGAACTTGACGCCCGTGATCTGCTGGATGAGCTCGCCGGCCAGATGCGAGCTGGTCCCGACGCCGGGGGAGGCGAAGGTCAGCTTGCCGTCCTTGGCCTTCGCCGCGGCGAGCAGGTCTTCGACGGTCTTGATCGGCGAATCCTTGGCGACGACCAGGACCTGCGGCGCGGAGGCGACGAGACCGATCGGCGCGAAATCCTTGATCGGGTCGTAATTAGCCTTGCCGAGGATCGGGTTGATGACGAGGTTGGCGTTCTGCGCGAGGACGATGGTGTAGCCGTCCGGCGCCGCCTTGCCGGCGAGGCTCAGGCCGACGCTGCCGCCGCTGCCCGGCTTGTTGTCTGCGACCAGCGTCCAGCCCGTGCTTTCGCCGAGCTTCTGGGCGATGACGCGCGCGACGACGTCCGTGCCGCCGCCGGGCGGGAACGGAATGACGAGGCGGATCGGCTTCTCCGGATATTGCTGCGCTGAGGCCGTTGTCGCGAGCGCCGTCAGGGCCAGCGCTGCGAGCGCCTTGTAGACAATCCTCATGGTCTTTCCTCCCGTTTACTTATGGTTGTCCGGTGTCCGGATCTTAGGCTGCGAGTTCGGTCAACCTCGCGAGGCTGGCCGCATCCGGCTCTTCGCCGTCGAGCACGGCGATGACGTGCCGGGCGGCGATCTCGGCCATGGTCTTGGCCGATCCCGCGGTCACGCCGGCGATATGCGGGGTAGCGATCAGGTTGGGCAGCGCCCAGAGCGGGCTGTCCGGAGCCGGTGGCTCGACCGTGAAGCTGTCGAGAGCTGCGCCGGCGATCCGGCCTTCCAGCAGCGCGGCAGCCAGCGCCGCCTCGTTGATCAGGGCGCCGCGCGCCGTGTTCACGACGAGGGAATTCGGCTTCATCAGGCCGAAGCGGCGCGCATCCAGCAGATCGCGCGTGGTGTTGGTCAGCGGGCAGTGCAGGCTGACGATGTCGGCTTCCGCAATGAGGCTGTCGAGGTCGCGTTCGCAATCCGCACCGAACTGCGCGATCGCCGCGCGGGCATGGGGGTCGTGCAGGAGGACGGTCATGCCCAGCCCCTGCGCCATCCGGGCGACATGCTGGCCGATCGAACCGAAGCCGACGAGGCCGATGACGGTGCCGACGATGTCGCGCCCGATGAAGCTCGGCTTCGGCCAGGTGCCGGCCTTCACGGCTGCGTCGAGGCGCGGGATGTCCTTCAGCAGGGTCAGGGCCAGCGCAATGGTGTGTTCGGCGACGGCGCGCGAGTTCGAGCCCATGGCGCGGATGACGGGGATGTCGCGCGACGCAGCCGCCTGCAGATCGATATTGTCGACGCCGACGCCGTGCTTGGCGATGACCTTCAGACGGGGGAGGCGGCGATGATCGCCTCGTCGACGCGGCCCTGGCGGACGATCAGGGCATCGACCTGCAACTCGGCTGCACGCTGCGCCACCTGCTCGCTCGGCGCGTAGGCCGGCGAGAAGAAGACGTCGACGTCATGCGCGTTGAGAAGCTCGATGGCGTTCTCGGCCAAACGGTCATGCGTGACGAGCACGCGCCTGCCGCGAGTGCGGGCACTGGTATCGGTCATCTCTGCGTTTCCTCACGGCTGCCTCGCATCCCGCTTCGCAACGGTTGGGCGCCTTTCGGGAACACTATTGACCAAGGCGGCGAGGCTCGTATGCTGAAATAATGACATATATCAATGATCTTTTGTCATGAAACATCCGATCGACGGCATCGAGGCCTTCATCCAGATCGCCGAACTCGGCAGCTTCAACAAGGCGGCCGAGAAGCTGCACGTCACGCAGACCGGCCTGACGCGGCGCATCCAGCGGCTCGAAGCCCATGTCGGGTTGAAGCTGATCGACCGGACGACGCGCACCGTCGCGCTGACCAGCATCGGCCGCGAGTTCCTGCCGGAAGCCCAGCGAATGGTCGACGCCGTCGACCGTTCGTTCGAGCGGCTGAAGACGATGTCGCGCTTCTCGACCGGCGATATCACGATCGCCTCGGTCCCCTCGCTGATGTATGGGCGCCTGCCACGTATCCTGCGGAGCTATGCCACGCGCCATCCCAACAACCGCGTCGAAATCCTCGACCGGACCAGCACGCTCGTGATCGAGGCGGTGCGCCGGCGCCAGGCCGAGTTCGGCCTGCATGTCCAGCCGCCGAACCAGCAGGACCTGCATAACGAGATCCTGGTCCGCGATCCCTTCGTGGTCTATTGCCGCAACGACCATCCGCTGGCCGGGCGCGAGACCATCGCCTGGGCGGACCTCGCCGGCCAGGACCTGATCACGCTCGGCGGCAGCAGCGGCAACCGGCTGCTGATGGAAGCGCAGCTCTCGCGCTCCGGCATCGAGGTGAAGACCAAGTTCGTGGTCGAGTATTTCTCCAGCGCGATCGGACTGGCCTCGGAAGGGCTCGGCATCGCCATCCTGGTCGAGTCGCTCGTGGAGAACCTGCGTCCCGATCTCGCGCAGATTCCGCTGGTGGACCCGATCGTCGACCGGCCGGTCTCGCTGATCCGGAGGCGGGGCGAGACGCTGACCCCGGCCGCACAGGCGCTCTACAGCCTGATCGTACGCGATCTCGGGCCGCTCTAGGCGCCCCGGAGTGAAGCAAGGGCGGCCCGGCTGCGCGGTCAGGCGGCGTTCTGCCGGTGCCAGTCTTCCAGATAGGCCAGCACGGTCTTGAGATCGGAGACGTCGACATAGCGTCGGCCGAGATCGCGCAGGTTGTCGCGATGAGGCTGCTCCTCGATGTCGCCGACGCAATCCTCGGGCACGATGGTGCGGTAGCGGTAGCTGAAACTGTCGATCGAGGTGGCGCGGATGCAGCCCGAGGTGTTGCAGCCGGTGACGATCACCGTGTCGACGCGCTCCTTGTTGAAATAGTCGCTGACGCCGGTGTTGAAGAAGATCGACGGCGCCTTCTTGCAGATCGTCAGGTCGTAGTCGGGATCGTAGATGCGCGAGTCGAAGGCCGAGCTGGGATGATCGTGGCGGAAGGTGTCCCGCACGGCGGTGATCTTCCAGTACGGCATCTCGCGCTCGCTCATATAGGCCGTGTTGCAATTGGCGACCGGCACATTGTAGCGGCGCGCGACCTCCAGCAGCCTGGCCGTGTTCTCGACGGCGCGCATGACGAGCGGCGCCCCGCCGAGCGGGTACTGGGCATCGGTGAAGCCGGTCTGGAAATCGACGACGACGATGCCCGGCTTCATGCCGAAGCCGACCGGAATCTCGCCGTAGCTCCTGTTCTTGTAGTCGTCATCCGCCATGGTTTTCTCCCTCCGTGCGCGCATTCGCGTCGTGATCCGGGCACGGTATGCTCTTGAAAAAATCAGGCAAGATTGTTTTTTATTGCGGTGACCAGTGGGCTGGCGAGGCAATGAGAGAGGCAGGCAGATGAGCGCAGAGATGAAGCAGACCTCGCGCTCCGAGCGCCAGCAGCAGGCGCGCAGCGTCGCGACCTATGAGCGCCTGATCGGGGCTACGCTCGATGTCATCCACGATGTCGGCTACCACGCGGCGACGACGCAGGAGATCGCCGAGCGTGCGCAGGTGTCGCGCGGGGCGCTGCTCTATCATTTCCCGGCTCGCGCGGACATCATCCTGGCGGCGATGGAGCGCCTGCTCGATGACGGCACCGCCGACATCCGCGCCGTCGCCCGACGCGTCCAGAAGGGCGAACTCTCCCTCGAAGGCTTCGTCGGATTCCTCTGGGAGCTGTTCTCCGGGCGCTTCTTCTACCTCTCGCTGGAGATGATCACCGAGGCGCGCAACGATGCCGAGCTGCGCGAGCGGATGATCCCGGTCGTGAAGCGGTTCCACGAGGCGCTCGATGCAACCTGGGTGGAGTTCTGCAACCCGGAGAAGCGCACGGCCCGCGAGGCGCGCATCATCCTCAACCTGACGGTCTGCTTGGTGCGCGGCATGGGCGTGCAGACCGTGCTGCGCCAGGACCCCGGCTATTTCACGGATATGATCGAGGCGTGGAAGGCGCTGCTGCCGCAGATCGTCGAGGGCGGAGCCGGAGACGCGATGTTCAGCGGCTCCCGGTTTCGCATGCTGGGCGATGCGGCCGGGCAGGAGGGCTGAGACGCCTTCGCGCCAGCCGATCTTGCGGGGATGTGCCGCGATCAGCCGCCGAGCGCTTCCCGGTGCGCCTTGGCGAGGTCGGCCATGCTGTTGAAGCGGAAATCGTATCGCGGCATGTCGCCCGGGTGCATGGTCGCGCCGAAGCCGTCCTTGTCGTGGCGGCGATAAATCCAGCAGGAGGCTAGGCCGTGCCGGTTCGCCGGACCATGGTCATGGAACATGCTCTCGGCGGTGTGCAGGACCTCGCCCTTTCGGATGCCCAGCGTCTCCAGGTTGCGGAGCATGTAGTCGAAATTGCGCTCCGACGGCTTGTAGGAGCCGATATCCTCGGCCGTATAGATCGCGTCGAAGGCAACCTTGAGCTTCGCATTGCTGGCGGCGAAGCTCTCGTTGTCGACATTCGACAGGATCACCAGCTTGTAATGGCGCTTGAGATACTGGAGCGCTTCGGCGGAATTGGGGAAGGCCGGCCAGTTCTTGACCGAGTGCCCGTAGGCCTCGCACTCCTCCCAGGAAACGGACAGGCCCCATTCCTCGGCGAGGCGCTTGTAGACGATCGGCAGCAGGTCCCGATAGATTTTCGCCGGCGTCTGCAATTGCTGCGACGATTCATGGCGCGCATGCGCTTCCAGAACCTGATCGCGCGTCGGCGGCGTGGCCAGCCGGCTGGTGAGCGGCTTCAGCCCCTCGAACATGCCGGTTTCCCAGTCGATCAGCGTGCCGTAGCAGTCGAAGGTGAGCGCTTTGAAATCGGTGAGTTTCATCGGTCCTGTCCCATTTCCTGGAGAGGCTAGGCTACCTATTCACTTAATCCTATAGGTATCGGACACTTAAGTGTCCGGCCGGCTCGTCGGCTGAGAGCGATCGGGGACGACCGACGATGGATGTGGATTTCCGGCTGGCTTTCGAGAATGCCCCGGTCGGGCTGGTCATCGGCCGCAGTCGTGCCCTCCTGGCCTGCAACCACGCCTTCGCCAGGATGTTTCGCGGATCGATGGACGGTTTGGTCGGCCAATCGTTCGAGCGGCTCTATCCGACGCAGTCCGATTACGAGGAGACCGGGAAGCGGGTCGGCACGCGCCTGGCGGCCGAGCGCAGCTACACCGACGACCGCGTGATGCGACGTCTCGACGGCGACCTGTTCTGGGTCAGGGTCAGCGGGTTCACCTATACGCCCGACGATGCCCATGAACACACGCTCTGGGTGTTCTCCGAGCTCGGAAAGGCAGAATCCGACGGCCAGTCGCTGCGGACGTCGCTGACCCCGCGCGAACGGGACGTGGCCGCGCTGCTGATCGACGGCAGGACGGGCAAGGAGATTGCAAAGGCGCTGAACATCAGCCCGCGCACCGTCGATATCTATCGTGCGCGGCTGCTTCGGAAATACAACGTCAACAGCACCAAGCGGCTGGTGGAGCTTCTGCTGAACGGCTGATGGCCCGGCATCGCTAACGCAGCAGGAAGCCGTGCCGCAGCGGGTCGTCGCGGTCGATGGTCCAGGTGGCCTGACCGCAGATATGCGCGCTGCCCGAGACTTCCGGGATGATGGCGTCGATCTCTCCGAGCCTGGTCTCCCGCAGGGCGCGGCCCGTCATGATCGAGCCGACGATGGACTCGTTGACCAGAAGCTCGTCCGGCTTGAGCAGCCCCTTGGCATGGAGCAGCGCGGTGCGCCCGGCCGTGCCGGAGCCAGTCGGCGAGCGGTCGAGCTGCCGGTCGGCGAAGATGCAGCAATTGGCCTGCGTCGCCTTGGGGTCGAGCGGATCGCCGTCGATGATTGTGCCGTAGATATGGTTCAGCTCCGGGATTTCCGGATGCACGACCGGGAAGGCCTTGTTGGCGGCGATCTTCACCTCGGCGCCGAAGCGGATCAGCGCCTCGGCATTCTCCCGTCGGATCGCGAGGCCGAAGGGGCGGCCGTCCGTGTAGAAATAGAAGGCGCCGCCAAAGGCGATATCGCCGGTGACGCGCCCATAGGTCGGCGTCTCTACGGTGACGTCGCGATGAACGAGATAGGAGGGCACGTTGACGAAGCGCACGCTGGCGGCGCGCCTGCCGTCCCAGGTCACGAAGGCCTCGATGAAGCCGCAGGGTGCATCGATGCCGACGCGCGTCTCAGGCTCCGTGCGCTTGACCCAACCCAATTCGACGGCAGCCGTCGCGAGCGCGATGACGCCATGGCCGCAATGATCGCTGTAACCCTCGTTATGCACGAAGATCACGCCGAAATCGGCCTCGGGCGAGACGGGCTCGGTCAGATAGCCCGCATACATGTCGGCGTGGCCGCGCGGCTCGAAGATCAGCGCCTGCCGGATCTCGTCGATATGGGTCTTCACCCAATCGCGCCGCTGCACGATCGTCTTGCCGGGCAGGCGCGGCAAACCGCTGGTCACGATCCGGAACGGCTCGCCGCCGGTATGGACTTCGACTGTCTGGATGACGCGATCGGCCTGCATAATTCCCCCTGATGCTGTGTTTCGGCACAGCCTTGAGCAGGTTCAGACGCCATCCGCAAGGGAGGCGCCTGAACGCGCATTCTTCGGCTCAGCCGATGGTCATCAGGCTGGCATTGCCGCCGGCCGCCGTGGTGTTGATCGAGGTCGAGACCTCCTCGAGCAGCCAGTTCAGGCAATAGGCGTCGGGATCGCGCTTCAGCTCTTCCGTGCTCGCCGCCTGCACCAGCACGAGTGGGCCGGAGAGCTGGGCGATGCGGCGGTTCACCTCACTGATCCGCTTGGTGTCGCCCTCGACCAGCGCACCCGAGAACGGGCCATCGGCCTCCCAGTCCGAGGTCCAGCTGACGCGGGCTTCGACAGCCGCCGGCTGACCCGACAGCGCGCTCTTCAGCCCGGAAGCCGCGTCGATGACGAGCTGGTTACCGGTTGCCAGCGCCGCCGCGACCTGCTGGTAGAGGCCAGCTTCGGTCTGCGGCACGAGCAGGATGCGGCCGCGCGGATGCAGCGCATAGAGATTGCGCTCGCCGACCGGGCCGGCCAGCTCGACATGGAGTCCGAGCGCCGAATGGCCGCCGATCTCGCGGGCGGTGTTCGCCTCAGTGTTCAGCCCCTTGCCCGAGAGCCAGGCGGCATATTCGAGTAGCGCCGGATCAGTATGGATCGAGCTGTGCTGCGGCGGAATCGGCGCCTTGCGCACGAGACGGCCGATATAGAGCGGCCCGCCGGCCTTCGGCCCGGTGCCGGAAAGCCCGCGCCCGCCGAAGGGCTGCACGCCAACCACCGCGCCGATGATGTTGCGATTCACGTAGAGATTGCCCGCCTTGATGCGGCTGGTGACATGGGCGATCGTCTCGTCGAGCCGCGTATGCAGGCCGAAGGTCAGGCCGTAGCCGGAGCCGTTGACCTCGTCGATCAGCTTGTCGAGATCGTCGCGCTGATAGCGGATGACGTGGAGCACGGGGCCGAAAACCTCGCGCTTCAGGTCGGTCAGGCTCTTCAATTCGACGATGGTGGGCGGCACGAAGGTGCCCTTCGCGGCAGCCTCCGGCAGCGGGAGCTGCTCGACCTTGCGGCCGAGGCCGCGCATGCGCGCGACATGATCGTCGATCTCGGCTTTAGCGCCCCCGCTGATCACCGGGCCGATATCGACGCTGAGCTTGTCGGTGCGGCCGATGGTCAGCTCCTTCAGCGCGCCCTGCAGCATGTGCAGCGTCCGGTCGGCGATATCCTGCTGCAGGCAGAGAACGCGGAGCGCCGAGCAGCGCTGTCCGGCGCTGTCGAAGGCCGAGGCGATGACGTCGGCGACGACCTGCTCGGCCAGCGCCGAGGAATCGACGATCATGCCGTTCTGGCCACCGGTCTCGGCGATCAGCGGGATCGGCTTGCCTTCCGCCGAAAGGCGCTCGGCCAATTGCGCCTGGATGCCGCGCGCGACCTCGGTCGAGCCGGTGAACATCACGCCGGCCGTTTCGGCCGCGCCCACCAGCGCGGCGCCGAGGCGGCCGCTGCCGGGAGTGAACTGCAGTGCGCCGCGCGGGACGCCGGCCTCGTGCAGGATTTTCACGCTCTCATGGGCGATGATCGGAGTGACGCCAGCGGGTTTGGCCATCACCGCATTGCCGGCGACGAGCGCCGCCGCAACCTGGCCGGTGAAGATCGCCAGAGGAAAGTTCCACGGGCTGATGCAGACGATGGGCCCGAGCGGCGCATGGCCCGGCCCGAGCGTCTTGCGCGCCTGGTCGGCATAGTAACGCAGGAAGTCGATGGCCTCGCGCACCTCGCTGATCGCATTGGCGGCGGACTTGCCGGCCTCGCGCATGGCGATGCCCATCAGCGTCTCGATGCGCGCCTGCATGATGTCGGCGGCACGATCTAGGCAGGCGGCGCGCTCGGCCGGGGACACTGCGGCCCAGGCCTTGCCGCCCTCGGCGGCGAGACGGGCGATCTTGGCGGCGTCCTCGACCGCAAGCTCGGTGACCTGCCCGACGACATCGGAATGATCGGCCGGGTTCAGGATCGGGCGCGTGGTGCCGGCGGTGGAGTTGTCGGCGAGCAGCGGCACGGCGTGCCAGCTCTGCCCGACCGTCGCCGCGAGATTGCCGGCAAGCTCGGCCAGCGCGGCCTCATTGGAGAGGTCTATGCCCCCAGAATTGGCGCGGTCGGCACCGTAGAGGTCGCCCGGCAGCGCGATCTGGTCGTGCAGCATGCCGATGACCGGCATCGCCTCGACGACATCGACGGGGTCGGCGACGAGCGAGTCGATCGTCACCTTCGGGTCGGAGATGCGATTGACGAAGGAGGAGTTCGCGCCGTTCTCGAGCAGGCGGCGCACGAGATAGGCGAGCAGCGTCTCATGCGTGCCGACCGGCGCATAGATGCGGCAGGGCCGGTCGAGATTGTCCTTGCCGACGACTTCGTCATAGAGCGGCTCGCCCATGCCGTGCAGGCACTGGAATTCGTACTTTCCGACCGCGAAGTCGTTGCCGGCGAGGTGGTAGATCGTCGCCAGCGTCTGGGCGTTATGCGTGGCGAATTGCGGGAAGATCGCGTCGGGGGCCGCCAGCAGCTTGCGGGCGCAGGCGACATAGGCGACGTCGGTATGGACCTTGCGGGTATAGACCGGGAAATCGGCGAGGCCGTCGACCTGGGCGCGCTTGATCTCGGCATCCCAATAGGCGCCCTTGACCAGGCGCACCATCATGCGCCGGCCGGAACGGCGGGCGAGATCGATGATCCAGTCGAGCACGAAGGGGCAGCGCTTGCCATAGGCCTGCACCACGAAGCCGAGCCCGTTCCAGCCTTGCAGCGCGCCATCGAAGCTCAGCGCCTCCAGCAGGTCGAGCGAGAGCTCCAGCCGGTCCGCCTCCTCGGCATCGATGTTGAGGCCGATATCGTAGCTCTTGGCGATCAGGGCGAGCTCGCGCACGAGCGGCAGCAGCTCCGACATCACCCGGCCGGCCTGCGCGCGGCTGTAGCGCGGATGCAAGGCCGAGAGCTTGATCGAGATGCCCGGGCCTTCATAGACGCCGCGCCCGTTCGCGGCCCTGCCGATGGCATGGATCGCGTTCTCGTAGTCGCGATAATAGCGCGCGGCATCGGCGGCGGTCGTCGCGGCCTCGCCGAGCATGTCGTAGGAATAGCGGAAGCCGCGCGCCTCCAGTGGGCGGGCGCGCTTCAGCGCCTCGTCGATCGTCTCGCCGGTGACGAACTGCTCGCCCATCATCCGCATCGCCATGTCGACGCCGCGCCGGATCACCGGCTCGCCGGCCCGCGCGATGAGGCGGGTCAAGGCAGCGGCGAGGCTGCGGTCATTGACCGTGGAGGTCAGCTTGCCGGTGACAACGAGGCCCCAGGTCGCGGCATTGACGAAGAGCGACTTGCCGCCGCCGACATGGGACTTCCAGTCGCCGTCGGCGATCTTGTCGCGGATCAGCGCATCGCGCGTCGCGGTGTCCGGGATGCGCAGCAGCGCCTCGGCGAGACACATCAGCGCGACGCCTTCCTGGCTGGAGAGCGAATATTCCTGAACGAGACCCTCGACGCCGGTGCCCTTGTGCTTGGCCCGCAGCGCCTCGATCAGCTTGCGCCCCGTGTGGGCGATCTCCTGCTTGCCCGCCGGCGTGAGCTTCGCCGCGGCCAGCAAGGGCGGCAGGCATTCCGTTTCGGGGCGACGATAGGCGGCGGTGATCGCCTGGCGCAGCGCCGACTGCTCGCGGATCGGCGGGGCGAAGCCCGTGAAAGGCGCCGGGCTGGTGGCGGTGTTGGCGGCGGCAGCGGTGGCTTGGCTCATGGCGGGTCCCGGCGGGTTCGAGCGCGACGGGCCGAGGGCGATACCCTCTCCCGTTCTTTGCGCGGGAGCTTATCACGAGCACGATTCTCGCGTGGTCCAATTTTCGCTATCATGCAGTCCGTTCGGACTTCAGATTTGGAGATTGAAAGTGAAGAAGCCTAAGGAAGCGCCTGTTGAAGGCGATTTGGACGCGTTCGATCGCAAGATCCTCGACGTTCTCAGGGAGGACGGCCGGATTTCGATCGCCGAGCTCGGCGCGCGGATCGGCCTGTCGAAGACACCCTGCCAGATCCGGTTCCGCCGGCTGGTCGATGATGGCTATATCGAGGGCTTCCGGGCAACGCTCAATCCGGCGAAGCTCAAGCTGGATCACATCGCCTTCGCCGAGGTGAAGCTGTCCGACACCACGGAAAAGGCACTCTCGAAATTCAACGAGGAGGTCAAGAAGATCAGGGAGGTCGAGGAGTGCCACATGATTGCGGGGCGCTTCGACTACCTTCTGAAGATCCGCACGCCGGATATCAGGCGCTATCGGGCCGTGCTGGGCGAGAAGATCTCGAACCTGCCCCATGTCGCGAACACCTCGACCAATGTCGCCATGGAGACGGTCAAGGAAACCTGGTGAGGCGCGGAGGGTTCCGGCGCCGGCACTTTCAAAAGGCTTGCTTCATTTTTCACGGACACATGCCGTCATTCTGGACAAGCCGCGAAGCGGCGCCGATCCGGAATCCATCATGAGGCGCGGCGCTCTACGATGGATCCCGGGTCAAGCCCGGAGTGACGGGGTGTTTCCGCATGAAATCAATAAGCTCTAAGCCTCCAGCCCGGCCTTGCGGCTTTCCAGCGCCGAGATGACGCGGAAGCCGATCGAGCGGAAGGGCTCGGGCGCGATCCAGCTCGCCTCGCCCATGATCGTCTCGACCTCCCTGGCGTCGCCGACGCCGCGGATCAGGTCTGCGAGCCTGCGACCGAGCATCGTGCCCTTGGCGAGGCCGCTGCCATTGCAGCCGCCGGAGGCATAGAGCCCATCCTCGAGTTTGCCCCACCAGGGCGCGCCATTCATCGTGAAGGCGGTCGTTCCGCCCCAGACATATTCGAAATCGACATGCCGCAGCTCCGGCCAGCGGCGCTGGAAGCGGTCGCGCAACGCGCGCACGGCGGTCGCCTGCGGGATCTCCTGATCATGGGCATAGAGCGAGCGGACCATGAGCCGGTCGCGGCCGATGCGGCGCAGGGTCGTGCCGAGCCGGTGCGAGGGCAGCAGGCCCAGGCCGGGGACTGGCCGAGATGTCCGATATCGGTCTCCTTCACCGCCTCGGTGACGGCGGCATAGGTGAAGATCGTCGCCATGCGCGATTTCAGGTAGCCGAGCCGGGGAATGAAGCCGTTATTGGCCAGCACGACCGTCCGGCAGCGGACGCTGCCGCCTTCGGTGGCGAGGCGCCAGTCGGAACCTTCCCGCCTGATATCGCGGACAGGGCTTTGCTCATAGAGCGTGATGTTCGCGGGGAGCGCATCGACGAGGCCACGGATCAAGGCCGCCGGCTGGAGCAGCCAGGTGTCGTGCATGTGCAGGCCGTAGCGATAATAGTCCGCGCCGATGCGCTCGCGGATGCCCGCCCGGTCAAGGACCGTGTGCTGGAGGTTGTTGGCCCGGGCGACCTCGGCGACCTTGCGCAGGGTGGCTTCACCCTCCTCGGTCGCGGCGGCGCGGATCGAGCCGACCTTCTGCATGTCGCAGGCGATGTCGTTGTCGCGGATGATGCCTTGCAGCCATTCGAAGGCTTCGGTGAACAAGCGGCTCTGGTTGCGGGCCTTGTCCGCCATTTCCATGGAAGCGGTGCGCGGCAGCACGTCGGGGGTGGTGAAGCCCGAATTGCGGGCTGAGGAGCCTTCGCCGACCGTCGTCGCCTCGATCAGGGCGATGCGCGCCTGCGGATCGAGCTCGTGCAGGCGCCGGGCCGCCGCGACGCCGGTATAGCCGGCGCCGACGACGGCATAGTCGACGGTGATGTCGTCGTTCAGCGCGGCGCGGGGCGTGCGTGCGGGCAGCATCGCGGTCCAGCCGCAGAGATTGGCGTATTTCGGATAGGTCAGCTTGGACATGGCTTTGTCTGGGATGGAGGGAGGCCGCGCCCGATGGGGCGCGGCCGAAGGGTGGTTCAGTCGACGAAATGCGTCTGTTCGGTCACGAGCGGGCCGAGCGACATCGAGCCCTTGAGGTCGAAACCCCATTTGAGCTTCTCGCGGCGGGCCCAGACCTGCCCGGTCTCGGTGATCGGGATGACGCAGACATTGGTGATGATCAGCTTCTGCGCCTCCTGCCACAGCGCGATCTGCTTCTTGGCGTCGGTCTCGCCGCGGGCTGCCTCGATCTGCTTGTCGGCGACGTCGCAATGGCTGAAATTGGTCACTTGGCCGGGCTGCCCGATGGCGCTCTTCGAGTGGTAGAACTGCGTCAGGTAATTGTCCGCGATCGGGAAGCGCGCGGCGCCGTACATGACGAGCGGGCTCAGGTCCTTGCGGATCATCTGGTGCCAGGTGGCATGCTCGACCGGCTGAAGATTGAGCGTGATGCCGCCTTCCGCGACCTGGCCCTGGATGATCTGCGCGGTCGATTCCAGGCTCGGCAACTGGCTGGCGAGCATGGTGACGGTCAGGCCGTTGGGGAAGCCGGCTTCGGCCAGCAGCTTCTTGGCCTTGGCCGGGTCCGGCGGCAGGACGCCGGCATTCTCGTCGAAGCCGAGATTGTTGGCGGGGATCGCCGACTTGCCCGCACGGGTGAAGCGCGGGCCGCGATACTGGGCGATCTTGGCCGCATCGATTGAATGGGCGAGGGCCTGCCGGACCTTGATGTTGTCGAAGGGCGGCTTGGTCACGTTGACGCTGAGGGTCGTCAGCTCGGCCGGGTCGAAGCTGTCGACGACCACGCCAGGATTGGCGAGCGTGCGCTGCAGCCAGCGCTGGTCGGCAAGGCCGGTCGCGGCATCGACCTCGCCAGCGACGAAGGCGAGGTCCCGCGCTGCATTATTGGTGAGGAAGCGATAGGTGATCTTGGTGAGCTTGGGCTTGCCGCGGAAATAGGCGTCGTTCGCCTTGAAGGTCACGGCTTGGCCGGGTGTGATCGCATCGAGTGCGAACGGGCCAAAACCGACCGGGTTGCGCCGGAAATTCTCGCCGCGCTCCTCGAAGGCCTTCTTCGAGATGATGAAGCCGCCGGCATAGTTGGTGAGCAGGCCGAGCAGGCTCGGCACGCGGCTCGACAGCGTGATGCGGACCGTCTGTGGATCGACCGCCTCGACCTTCTGGAAGGCGGCATAGTCGCTGGCGAAGGCCGAGCGCTTCGCGTCGCGCGCCTTGTCGAGGCTGAACACCACGTCGTCGGCCGTGACGTCGCCATAGCCGTGCTGCCATTTCACGCCGGGGCGCAGCTTGAAGGTCCAGACCAGGCGGTCGTCGCTCGCCTGCCAGCTCTCGGCGAGATCGGCCTCGATCGTGGCCGGATCGGTCGAGCCGGGCGCGAAGCGCACGAGCCCGCCGAAGATCCAGGCCGAGAGGATGCGGTCCGAGGTGCTGCTGGCATAATGCGGGTCGAGCGTGCCGACATCGACGGCGGCGGCGCCCAAGGTCAGTTCGGTCTTCGCGGCGAAGGCCGGCAGCGATGCCAGCAGGCCGAAGCCGAGAACGCCGGCGAGAAGTCCGGCTTTGGTCGAAGCGGTGCTTTTCATTGTTAGCCTTCCCCTGTTGAAACCAGTCGCAGCCGCGCCGGCTGTGTCCCGAGCGCGGCGAAAAGAGGCCGGAAGCCATCGCTCGTCAGCCCGCCGAGCGCGGCAAGGATCGTGTCCTGCCAGTCGGGCGCGACGCTTGCCGCGCCGATGCGCCGGAATTTCTCGGTGACCTGCGCGCGGTTCATCGGATTGGCGACGTCGCCGAGCGGGTAGGGCACCGTCAGGCTGCGCGCTCCCTCGCCCTGGTCGATGATGACGCGGCAGGGCGTGCTCTTCGGGAAGGCGGTCGCGAAATCCTCATGCGCGGACAACTCGATCCGGCCGGCGAGTTCGAGCACCTGCGGATCGTGGAGATGGGCGGGGTCGACCGGCTGCAGGGCGGCGGCGCCATGGATCGCTGCCAACGCGCAGCTGAAATAATAGCTGTATTGCCCGCCTTCGAGCGTCTGCGGGGCGCGTTCATTGGCGAGGCCGAGCCCGCGTGGGAAGGTCTCGATGCGCAGCGACAGGGTCGGCTTGCCCGGCTCGCGCAGCGCCAGGATCGCATCGACCGCGGCGTGCATGTAGCGGCAGCAGGCATAGGGCTTGAGATAGCAGTCCTGCAGCCACCAGCGCTCGCCTAGCCCGCCGGTCAGCACGCTGCGGGTGAAGCGGTCGTCGCGGTCGAGCAGGTCGCGCGGGCCGGTTGCGCCCGCACGCGCCCGATAGGCGCCGGTGAGGCCGGCGACGACGGCGGGCGGGATGACCTCCTTCACCGTGCTGCCCTGGTATAGCGAGGTGCCCATGGGATAGCTGATCGGGCCTTCGGCGCCGGCGATGGCCATGGCATGGGCGAGCGCCGGGGCATCGAGGCCGAGCAGGCGCCCGGCCGCGGCGGCGACGCCGTAATTGACCCAGCGGCCGCTGCTATAGGTCTCGATGGTCGGTGTCGGCCGAGACGTCGCGACCCGGAGCGCGATATCGTAGCCCAATGCAATCGCGTCGAAGATGTGCGCGTCGGAGGCGTCGAGCGCCTGGCCGACGGCAAAGGCGGCCGGAATGATGCCCGCACCGGCATGGCCGGCCGCGCCGCGATGTCCGTCATCGATGTCGAGCGCACTCGCCGCCGCGGCATTCGCCATGGCGGCGCCGGCGATGCTGAGCTTGGTACCGGTGAGCCAGATACCGGCCGGGCCGGAGCCGTAGAGCTGTTCGGCGGCAATGCGGGCGGCGATAGCCAGCCGCGAATCCAGACCGGCGGCGGTGGCCCCGATCAGGTCGGCGACCAGGAGCGAGGCGCTTTCCCGCGCTTCTGCCGGCAGGGCGCTTTCAGGGTGGTCGGCGACGAAGGCGGCGAGTTCCTCGATGGCGTGCATGGTTCGCGTTCCGGCTCCTGGATGACTAGCTGGCCCGGCGGATGAAATGGCCATCGGCCATCATCTCCCAGCTCTGCGGCGGCGGGCGGTAGCCGACGGGCTTCATCGGGCTGCGCGGCGGCGTGGCGTCGACGCGCTGCGGCGGGCGTCCGCCGCGCTGGTCGGGATGGGTGATCGGGATCGCGGAGAGGAGGCGCTGCGTATAACCGTGGCCCGGCCGGCCGATGACGTCGTCGCGCGCGCCGATCTCGACGATCTCACCGAAATACATCACCGCGACGCGGTCGCAGATGCGCTCGACCGCCGCCATGTCGTGGCTGATGAAGAGATAGGAGACCTCGAATTCCTTCTGGAGGTCGATCATCAGGTCGATGATCTGCGCCTTGATCGCCACGTCGAGCGCCGAGACGGCCTCGTCGGCGATGATCAGCTTCGGCGACATCGCCAGTGCGCGGGCGATGCAGATGCGCTGGCGCTGGCCGCCGGAGAATTCATGCGGCAGGCTGGTAGCGCGGGCCGGGTCGAGCCCGACACGCTCCAGGAGCCATTCCATCCTGGAGCGCGCCTCCTTGCCGGAAGCGATGCCATGGACCTGCATCGGCTCGATGATCGCCGAGCCGATGCTCTGGCGGGTGTCGAGCGATCCGAACGGGTCCTGGAAGATCATCTGCACGTCGCGGCGCAAGCTCGCGAGGCTGCGTGGATCGGCATAGTCGATCCGGCGGCCGGCGACGGTGATCCCGCCGGAATGGCGCGGCGCGAGATCGATGATCGCCTTGCCGATTGTCGACTTGCCCGAGCCCGACTCGCCGACCAGGCCGAGCGTCTCCCCCTTGCCGATGGCGAAGGAGACCTGCTCGACCGCATGGACCTCGCCCTTGAGCCGGCCGAACAGACCGCCGCGCGAGGGGAAGCGGACCGAGAGATCGCGCACCTCCAGCACCGGCGCGTCGCCGCGGAAGGAGAGCGGCACGCCCTCGACGTTTTGCGCGGGAATGGTGCCGTCCGCGAGCTTGCCGACGAGGCTCGGCGCGGCTGCGATCAGGCTGCGGGTATAGGCGTCGCGCGGGTTGGAGAAGACCTCGTGGACCGTGCCCTGCTCGATGGCGCGGCCGCGGCGCATGACGAGGACATGGTCGGCGATTTCCGCGACCACGCCCATGTCATGGGTGATGAACAGGATCGCCGTGCCGGTCTCGCGCTGCAGTTCCTTGAGCAAGGCCAGCGTCTGCGCCTGCACGGTGACGTCGAGCGCGGTGGTCGGCTCGTCGGCGATGATCAGGGCCGGGTTGCAGGCCAGCGCCATCGCGATCATCACCCGCTGGCGCATGCCGCCGGAGAAGGTGTGCGGGTAGTTGTCGATGCGCACCTCGGGGTCGGGGATGCGCACCTTGCGCAGCATCTCCAGCACCGCCTCGCGTAATTCCGCGCCCTTGAGGCCTCGGTGGATGCGGATGGCCTCGCCGATCTGGTCGCCGATGCGCTGGACCGGGTTCAGCGAGGTCATCGGTTCCTGGAAGATCATGCTGACCTGGCCGCCGCGCACGCCGCGCATCTCGGTTTCACCGAGCGTCAGCAATTCGCGGTCGCCGAGCTTGACCGATCCGCTCGCCCGTCCGATCCGCTCGGGCAGCAGGCCCATGATCGCGAGCGAGGTGACGCTCTTGCCCGAGCCGGATTCGCCGACCACGGCGAGGGTCTCGCCGGCGGCGATCTCGAAGCCGAGATCGTGCACCACGGTGGTGGGGCCGAAGGCGATCGTCAGGCCGCTGACCGACAGGACCGGCTTGCCGCTCGTGTTCTCGGCGCTTGCTTTCTTGCCGACCATCACGAGGCGTCCTTCAGGCGGGGATCGATCGCGTCGCGCAGGCCGTCGCCGATCAGGTTGAAGGCCAGCACCAGGATCAGGATCGCGAGGCTCGGGAAGAGCGCGAGGTGGAACGCGCTCAGGATGTTGTCGAAGCCCTCGCGCACCATGCCGCCCCAGGTCGGCGTCGGCGGGGCGAGGCCGAGGCCGATGAAGGCGAGCGAGGCTTCGGTGCGCACCGCCGTCGCCATCCAGAGCGAGGTCATCACCATCACCTCCGGCAGGATCGCCGGCAGGATGTGGCGAAACAGGATGCGTCCGCCGGAGAAGCCCATGGCGCGGCAGGCCTGGACATATTCGCGGTCGCGCTGGGCGATGACGGCGGCGCGCGCGATCCGGGCGAAGGCGGGCGTCGCGGTGAAGGCGATTGCTATGACGATATTCGTCATGGTCGCGCCCATCAGCGCGACGAGCGCGAGGCCCAGGATCAGCGAGGGGAAGGCGAGGATGACGTCCATCACCTGCATCAGCAGGATGTCGGTGCGCCCGCCGCGATAGCCCGCTGTCATGCCGATCAGCGAGCCGATCAGCAGCGCCGTCAGGATCGCGAAGAGGCCGATGGTGAGGGAGTAGCGCGCGCCGAAGAGCAGCCTCGACCAGATGTCGCGGCCGAACTGATCGGCACCGAGCAGGTAGCCGCCGCCGGGTGGGGCGAGCTGGTCCATGATGCTCTGCTTCGCCGGCGGATGCGTCGCGAGATAGGGCGCGAAGATCGCGGCGAGCACCAGCAGCACGACGATGGCGACGCCGACCCAGGTCGTGAGGTTGAGCCGGGCCAGCACGCCGCGGAAGGCGCTCTGGCGGGTGGCGGGACGAACGGCTTCCGAGGCGATCTCGCTCATTTGTACTGCACCCTCGGATCGAGAAAGCCGTAGGTCAGGTCGGTCAGCAGGTTCACGACGACGACCATCAGCGTGTAGACCACGATCATCCCCTGCAGCAGCGTGTAGTCGCGCTGGCTGAGCGCAGTCAGGATCAGCTTGCCGAGGCCTGGGCGCGAGAACACGATCTCGGTCAGAACCGAATTGCCGATCAGGATGCCCAGATAGAGCCCGATGACGGTGGTGATCGGGATCAGGCAGTTGCCGAGGGCATGCGACCAGATCACGGCCGAAGCGGAGGCGCCCTTGGCCCGCGCCGTGCGGACGAAATCCTGGCTCAGCACTTCCAGCATCGCCGAGCGGGTCACGCGGGTGATGTAGGCCATCATGATCAGCGCCAACGCCAAGGTCGGCAGCGCCATCTGCCGCAGGCGCTCGGTCAGCGTGTCGGCGCCGCCGGCGCTGATCACCGGGAACCAGCGCAACTGGATGGCGAAGACCATCAGCAGGATGATCGCGGCGACGAAGGCCGGCAGGGAGAGACCCAGCAACGAGAGCAGGCGCAGCACGTAATCGGGCAGCCGGTTGCGCCGGACCGCGGCCCAGACGCCGGCGGGGATGCCGAGCGCGGCACCGAGGATCAGGGCCGCGATGGTCAGTTCCAGCGTATAGGGCAGGACCGCGAGGATCTCCTCCGTCACCGGCCGGCCCGAAATCATCGAGGTGCCGAGGTCGCCGCGCAGGGCCTGGAGCAGGAAGTGCCCGTACTGGACGGGGAGCGACTGATCGAGGCCAAGCTTCTGGCGCAGCGCGATGACGCTGGCCGGACTCGCCTGGTCGCCCAGGATCACCAGGACGGGATCGCCCGGCAGGATCCGGACGATCAGGAAGACCAGCGTCAGGACGCTGAACAATGTGACGACGGCGAAGCCCAGACGCCTCGCCAGGAATGACACCATCCGGTTCGCCCCCGCATTGTCCGACCAGCGATGGGGCTGGTGCGGCTGCTGTTGGCAGCCGGATGACGAGGCGCTCCTAGACGTCTCGACGATCCGGCAGCAGTCCCAGCGGAACGGA
The DNA here is from genome assembly GCA_965283735.1 of Beijerinckiaceae bacterium. Taxonomy (GTDB): domain Bacteria; phylum Pseudomonadota; class Alphaproteobacteria; order Rhizobiales; family Beijerinckiaceae; genus Allobosea. The sequence goes on from CBDIPN010000001.1 coordinate 1,005,370, forward strand.
GAAGTCGGCCCTTGTCAACAAATTCCTCTATTCGATATGATATGCCATAATTTGTTCTGATAATCGGAATTACTGATGTGACAAAGGCCCTCAGCTCCTCGTCGAATGCCGAGCGAGCGCTGGATATCGTCCTCGCGCTCGGCGAGGTCGGGCCGGAAGGATTGAGCCTGGCGGAGATCGCCGAGCGCATGGGCTGCGCGAAGTCGGTGGCGCATCGCAGCCTCGTCGCCCTCCTGCAGAAGGGGTTCGCCGAGCCGACGGGGCGCTATGGCCATTACCGGCTCGGCTCGGCCGTGCCGATGCTGGCGCGGCGGCAGGAGCGGCTCGAGCCGCAGGTCGAGAAGGTTCGTCCCGGCATGACCGAGTTCGCGCGCCTGACCGGCTTTACCGTCTATCTGATCGTGCAATCCGGGGTCGACGCGGTCTGCGCCGAGATGATCAGCCGCTCGACGCGGCGCCAGTTCTCGATGGGCGTGGGCTATCGCGTGCCGATGGGCGTCGGCGCGGGCAGTCTCGCCCTGATGTCGCTGCTATCGGATGCCGCGATCCAGCAGATCCTCGCGGCGAATGCCGAGCGCTATCTGAAGCACCCCTCCGGACGCCATGTCGACGGCGATGTCATCCTCGGGCAGGTCGTCGATGCGCAGCGCCGCGGCTACGCGCTCAACATGGGGTATTATTTTCCGGGGCAGGGCGGCATCGGGCTGCCCCGGCCGAGCCAGGCTCCGCACGACGTCAACATGGCCGTCTCATTCAACGCGCCGCTGGAAATGATGACGGACGAATGGGTCGAAGGCCAGATTCGGACCTTGCGGGAATGCCTGCCTTGAGCTGGTCGAAAGCCGCCTAGTTGAGGGCGACGACGAGGAAGGTCGAGAGGATCGTTGCCGACAGGGCGAAGGCGGAAAACAGGATGACCTGAAAGAGGCCGGTGCCGAAGACGGCGATCGCCGCCGCAGCTGCCACGACGGCAAGGAGGAGGATGGTCAGGATCGCCTTGTTGCGCGTCACTTCGGACAGGGTCATGGGATGTTCCCGCTTCGTCGCGAAGGGATGTAGCGGCCCGGCCGGGACTGTCTTTGCGGTGGAGCAAAGAGGAACAACCTAGCGGTCACGCTCCCTGACCGGAGAGCCCGGACGGCAGCGGCCATCGCTGCACACGATGATGATCGTCTTGTGCGAGGAGCCGAGGCAATTGGCGCTGTAGGCGACGATGCCGCGCTGCTGCAGGACGGTCTCGATCCGCGGCTCGAGGCAGCCCAGGTCGAGCAGGACCTTTTGCAGATCGCCATCGGAGGCCAGGGCCGCGGTGCCGGCCGCCAGCCCCCCGAGGATAACCGGAATGGTGTGGGCGAGGCGGGCACGCCGGACGCGCCCGTCTCGTCCGGGGGGCGTCATTTGGCGGGCTGGAGCTTGGTGACGGTGAGCTGGCCGTTGACGCGGTCGACGTCGAATTTGACCTTGGTCCCGGCCTTGAGACCCTTGAGCATCGCCGGGTCGCCGGCCCGGAACACCATGGTCATGGCATCCATGTCGAGGTTCTTGATCGGGCCGTGATTGATGGTGAGCTTGCCCTGGGCCTCGTCGATCTTGGTGACGGTGCCGTTGACCGACTGGGCGGCGGCCGGCAGCGCGGCAACGAGGAAGGCGAGGGTGGCGGCGGTCTTCAGCATGGCGGGTTCCTTTCGCTGAAATCGTTCACTTGACGATGATCTTGCCGGTCATGCCGGCTTCCCGATGGCCGGGGATGAGGCAGGAGAAGTCGAACTCGCCCGCCTTGGTGAAGGCCCAGACGATCTCGCCGGTCTTCTTCGGCGCGAGCCGCTTGGCGTTCGGATCGTCATGCTCCATGTCGGGGTTCTTCTGCATCTCGACGGCGTGCTTGAGGTTCTCCTCCAGCGTGGCCAGCACCAGCTCATGGTCGAGTTCGCCGTTGTTGCGGAGCTGGAAGCGGATCTGCTCGCCACGGCGGATCTCCAGCCGGTCCGGGATGAAGGACATCTTGCCGTCGCGCTCGGCCATCACGACCTGGACGATGCGCGCCGGCTTCTTCGGGTCGCCCGCCTTGCCATAGGCGGTCTCGTCGCCGTGGCCGTGGCCGGCGCCGCCGGGACCCGCCAAGGCCGCGCCGACTGAGAGGATGACCGCGATCGCGGCGAGCTTGGATGCTGCTATGCCCATGAGGCTCTCCTGGCCGAAGTGGCGTGTCAGTGGTTGGAATGTGGTTTCTTGGTCGCGGGGCGGGGCTTGCCGTCCGGCCCTGGGCTCGGCTTGCGCGGGTCCTTGGCGCGCCATTCCGCGGCCTTGACGCCGCTGTCGGGCGAGGTCGCGCGCGGCGCTTCGCCGAGCTTCGCGCCCTTGAGCTCGTAGGCGACGGTCCCCTCGGGATGCTTGAACCAGCCGGGGTCCTTGTAGTCGGTCTTCGCCAGGCCATCGCGGACCTTCACCACCGAGAACATGCCGCCCATCTCGACGGGGCCGAACTGGGCGAAGCCGGTCATCATCGGCAAGGTGTTGTCGGGCAAGGGCATCTCCATCGATCCCATCTCGCCCATGCCGTTGGAGCCCATCGGCATGTAGCCCGGCGCAATCTTGGCGATGCGTTTCGCCAGATCCTTCTTGTCCACGCCGATATAGTTCTTCACCGAATGCCCCATCGCATTCATCGTGTGATGCGACTTGTGGCAGTGGATCGCCCAGTCGCCCGGCTCGTCGGCGACGAAATCGAAGGCGCGCATCTGGCCGACGGCGACATCGATCGAGACCTCGTCCCAGGCCGCCGCCGGATCGACCCAGCCGCCATCGGTGCAGGAGACCTTGAACTCGTAGCCGTGCATGTGGACAGGGTGGTTGGTCATGGTCAGGTTGCCGAAGCGGATCCGGACCTTGTCGTTCAGGCCGACGACGAAAGGATCGATGCCCGGGAACACGCGGCTGTTCCAGCACCACATGTTGAACTCGGTCATCTCCGCGACGCGCGGCACATAGGAGCCGGGCTCGATGTCGAAGGCGTTGAGCAGGAAGACGAAATCGCGGTCGACGCGGCGGAAGGCCGGGTCCTTCGGATGGACGACGAAGAAGCCCATCATGCCCATCGCCATCTGGACCATCTCGTCCGAATGCGGGTGGTACATGAAGGTGCCGGAGCGCCGGAGCACGAACTCGTAGACGAAGGTCTTGCCCGAGGGGATATGCGGCTGCGTCAGCCCGCCGACGCCGTCCATGCCGTTGGGCAGACGCTGGCCGTGCCAATGCACGGCCGTGCTCTCCGGCAGCTTGTTGGTGACGTAGATGCGAACCTTGTCGCCCTCGACCGCCTCGATCGTCGGCCCCGGCGACTGGCCGTTATAGCCCCAGAGATAGGCCTTCATGCCGGGTGCGAGTTCGCGCACCACCGGCTCGGCGACGAGATGGAATTCCTTCCAGTCGCCGTTCATCCGCCAGGGCAGCGACCAGCCGTTGAGGGTCGCGACCGGCTGGTAATCCGGCCCGGTGGTCGGCACGAGCGGCGCCTGCGTCGTAGCCTCCGTCATGGTCGGCGCTTCCGGCACCGCGGCGAAGGCGCTGCGGCCCGAGACCGCTGCAGCGCCGGCCAGTACCAGCCCGGACGAGCCGATGAAGCCTCTGCGGGAAAGGGATGTCATGTCCGTCAGCTCCTTCAGTGGCCTGCGCCGCCGGCATCGCCGCCGCCAGCCGCCGCCACGGTGGCCGAGCCGCCGCCCGCGCTGCCGCCGCCGATCAGTGCGTGCTTGAAATCGGTATGGGCGATCCAGAAATCGCGGCGGGCATTGATCGCGGCGACGTTCGAGAGGATGCGGCTGCGGGCATCCGCGATCAGGTCCGTGACGTCGTTGAGCATGCCGCTGTATTGCAGCAGCGACTGCTCCTGGATGATCTTGCGCAGCGGCAGGACATTGGTCTGATACTGGCGCGTGATGTCGTAATTGGCGCGGTAGGCGGTGTAGGCCTCGCGGGCTTCCGAGCGGATATTCACCGCCTTCTCGGCCAGCTTGTTGGCGGCCTGCATGTAGGTCTGCTCGGCGAGCGCGACCTTGGACTGGCCGAAATCGTAGATCGGGATATCGATCTCCAGCTCCAGCGTGCGGCTGCGGCTGGATTCGCGCTCGACATGGCCGTGGTCGTTGATGCTGCGGCTACGATCATAGGTGCGGCGGCCGAGCAGATCGACATCGTCGACGAAGCGCGTCGCCTGGGTAAGGCCCAGCGACTTGGCGAGCGTGTCGAGCTCTGCCCGCGCGATCCGGAGGTCGACGCGTTTGCGCAAGGCCTCGGCCTCGATCGCCTTGACCGATTGCAGGCGCGGCAAGGGCGGCAGGTTGCCGACCCGGAACTTCAGGTCGTCGCCCCAGAGCCCGAGCTGGCGGACGAGGCGCTCGCGCTCCTGGCGCTGCTGCTGGCGGGCCTGCGCGAGCTGCACGGTCAGTTCCGCCTCGAAAGCGAATTCGCGGGCCTGGTCGATCTTGTTGACGCCGCCGGATTCGCCCAGCCGCTTGAACAGTTCGGACGCCGCATCGGCGGAGCTTTTCGCCTCCTGATAGAACGCGACCTGCGCATTGGCGGCGGCCGCGCGATAGTACTGGCGGCGCGTGTCGGCTGCGAGCTTCAGCACGGTCTCGGCCGTCCGCATCTGTGCGGTCTGGAAGCGGTCGCGGGCGATCTCGGCCCGTGCCGGCAGGGTCGCGAGCGCCAGCAGGCTGCCGACGATCTGGCGCTCGATCTCGAGCTCGAAGCGGCCGGAGAGCTTGGAAATGCCGAAGCGCGGGTTGGGCGGGAGGCTCGCCGCGACCATCTGCGCTTCGGCCATGCCGAGCTCGTTGAAGGCAGCCTGCAAGCCGCGGTTGTTGAGCAGCGCGACCTGCACGGCGGCATCCGCCGTCAGCGGCTTGCGCAGGAGCTGGTCGACGCGTCCCTTGGCGGTGAGAGCCGCCTGATCATCGCCGATCTTGGTCACGTCCTTGCCGATATCGGCATAGGTCGCGGTCTGGATTGCGCCCATGCCGCCATCGGCGGAGAAGCCCGCGCAGCCGCCCAGCAATGCGGTGGCGCCGGCAAGCAGGGTCCAGCGCAGCAGGCGGCTAGCCTTCGGAACAGGAGATGAGGTCAAGGCCGATCCCTGGATGGTGGCGCCCGAGGGCGCGGCGAGAGGATTGTTCGGCAGCGTCATGATTTCGGCCCGACCCGGCGATTGAGATCGCGCCAGTCCCTGGGCTCGGCCGGGCGGAAGTTGGCGGCGCCGGCCGTGACGCTGCCATAGGTGACGGCGGGAACGCGGGCATTCGGATCGGCCGGCCGGGCCAGATGGTCTGGAATGGCGGAGACCGTGCAGGCACCGAGTGCCAGACCGATCGCCCCCAAGAACGGCAGCTTCACCAAGCTCACGACTCACGGCTCCCCTGTTGCGGTGAAGCAGGGGTAGCAACGCCGATCCGCGGGCGTCCGTTACAAATTGTTTCAAAGCGATGCGGGCAGCCGGGCCGCGCACGCGCTATGGTCGGTTCGCACAGAGGAGAGCCGGCGCTCGCACGGCATGGTGATGTCGGGAAACGCAGAACACGAGATGGATCAGGCGCCTGTCGTGCCGATCGCCGACGATCACGGCCATATCCTGGTGGTGGACGACGATCCGCAGATCAGGCTCCTCGTCGCGCGCTTCCTGCAGCGGCACGGCTACCAGGTGACCGGGGCGCCGGATGGCCGGGCCATGATGGAGGCGCTGGCGCATAGCGCTATCGACCTGATCGTGCTCGACCTGATGCTGCCCGGCCGTTCGGGCGTCGAATTGTGCCGCGACGTGCGCGCGACTTCCCATGTCCCGATCGTGATGCTGACGGCCCGCAGTGAGGAGAGCGACCGCATCACCGGCCTCGAAGGCGGGGCGGATGATTATGTGACCAAGCCGTTCAGTCCGCGCGAATTGCTGGCCCGCATCCGGGCCTTGCTGCGCCGGGCACGGGCGGGGCAGGGCGCGGCCGTCTCGCAGGCGAGTACGCTCGTCACCTTCGACGGCTGGCGCATGGACCTCCGACGCCGCGAACTGCAATCGCCGGCCGGAACATTGATCGATCTCTCGACCGGCGAGTTCGACCTGCTCATCGCCTTCGTCGAACATGCCAACCGCGTGCTGTCGCGCGAGGCGCTGATGCAATTCGCCAAGGCCCGGATGAGCGACGATCCGTTCGACCGGACGATCGACGTTCAGATCAGCCGCCTGCGCCGCAAGCTCGAGGCCGATGCCAGCGGCGGCCAGTTGATCAAGACGGTGCGTGGCGCGGGCTACATGTTCGCCTCCACGATCGGGCATGACGAAGGACTGACCGCTTGACGAGGCTGCCCGGACGTTTCTGGCCCGATACCGTGGCAAGTCGCGCGATCCTGATCCTGGTCGCGGCGTTGCTCGCTTTCCACGTGCTTGGCTACTGGGCTTTCCGCGTCGGCGTCGAAAACTTCGCCTCTGCCGGGCGCGACGGCGGCCTCGCCGAGCGCATCGTCTCGATCAAGCGCGCCATCGCCAGCATCCCGGATGGTGCGGAGCGGGACCGCGTCGCGCATGATTTGTCGAGCGCGAGCCTCGAAGTCCATTGGAGCAAGGTCAGCCTCGTCCTCGGCAATGTGCCGGCGACCGAGCGGACGCGCGAGATGGAAGAGCGACTGAAGCAGTTCGCTCCCGATCTCGCGGCCAAGTCCTTCCGTGTCGGACTGGCCGATGACGGCGGGACCGTGACCGACCGGCACCTGATGCTGGTCTCGATCCGGCTCGAAGACGGGAGCTGGGTCAATTTCTCGTCGTCGACGCTTGGCGCCGCGCAGCATCTCGACTGGAACCTGACCGCGATCATGATCTGCTTCGCCGTCGGGATCGTCGTGGTCGCGCTGCTGCTGCTGCGCTGGGCGACCCGGCCGCTGCGCGACCTCGCTCTGGCGGCAGAGCGCTTCAGCCTCGATCAGGTGCCGCAGCTCCTGCCGGAAGACGGCCCGGCCGAGGTCCGCCGCGCCGCGCGCGCCTTCAACACCATGCGCGAGCGCATCCAGCGCCTCGTCGCCGAGCGCATGCAGGCGATGGCCGCCGTGTCGCACGACCTGCGCACGCCGATCACCCGGCTTCGTTTGCGCTCCGAGCTGCTCGACGACGACGCGACGCGGCGCCTGATCGATGCAGATCTCGGCGAGATGGAGGAGATGATCGATTCGACGCTGGAATATCTGCGCGCCGGCGTGTCGAGCGAGGCGGCCCGGCCGATCGACCTCGCCTCTGTCGTCGAGACCATCGTCGACGAGCATCTCGACCAGGGGCATGAGGTCAGCCTGTCGGGCCTGAATTCGGCCCCGATCCTGGGCCGCGTCCTGCCGCTGAAGCGGGCCTTCTCGAACGTCATCGGCAATGCGGTCAAATACGGCGCGGCGGCGGCGGTCCGCATCGCCGAGACCGGGGGGCAGGTCGTGGTCACGATCGAGGACGAGGGACCGGGCATCCCGCTGGCCGACATGGAGCGCGCCTTCCTGCCCTTCGTGCGGCTGGAAGAGTCACGCGGCCGCGAGACCGGCGGCTCCGGGCTCGGCCTCACCATCGCCCGGGCCGTCGTCGGATCGCATGAGGGGAGCGTCGTGCTGGAGAACCGAGCGGAGGGCGGTCTTCGCGTCACGGTCTCCCTGCCGCGGCTCGGTCGCCCGGCGCCGGAAAGAAGTGTTGGCGGGGAGGGGTGATCCGATATTGGATCATGCCATTGGTCGACGACCTGGTACCGACACATCGCGAGACTTCCGATCGATGAAGATACGGCAGATCGAAATCTTCCGCGCCGTCATGGCCGGCGGCTCTACCACCGCCGGTGCCGTTACGCTCGGCCTGTCGCAATCGGCGGTCAGCCGGCAGCTCACGCAGCTTGAGGAGGAGCTGGGCTTCGAGCTGTTCGAGCGCAGCAACGGCCGCCTGCTGCCGCGGCCGGAGGCCTTCGCGCTGATGGACGAGGTCGGTGAACTGGCCTCGCTCGTCGCGCGGCTGAAACGCTATACCGAGGACCTGCGGGCCGGGACTGTCGGCCAGCGCTTCCTCAAGGTAGCCGTGCCGCATTCCTTCATCGCGACCGTGATGCCGGAGGTGATCGAGACCTATCTGGCGGAGCGCCATGACGCCTCGATCGAGCTGATCGGGGGGCATTACGATGCGATCGAGCAGATGGTGCTGGCGCGCGTCGCCGATCTCGGCTTCGTCAGCCTGCCGCCGCGCAACAAGGGCTTCGAGGCCCGCGAGATCGTGCACTCCGAGTCGGTCTGCATCATGCCCGCCGGACACCCGCTGGCTGACCGACCGAATCTGACGCCGCGCGACCTGTCGGGACATCACCTGATCATGCTCGGCCGCCAGCGGCCGGCGCGCCTCGCCTTCGAGCGTCAGTTGCGGCGGGCGGGCGTCTTCCCGATCGTGCGCATCGAGGTGCATTCGGTCGAGGCCACTTGCGGGCTCGTCGCCCGCGGGCTCGGCGTCGCCGTGGTGCCTGAGTTGATCGCCGGGCTCTACCGGCACCTGCCGATCGCGCAGCGTCCGTTCAGCCCCTGCATCCACGGTGCCTACGGCATCGTCACGCTGAAGGGGGCACCGATGTCGCGCTCGGCGGAAGCCTTCACCGAGATCCTGAAGAGCCGGCTGGAGGCGCAGGGCAGCACATAGCCCGATGCGCTTTGCGCATAAGGTTGCGGGGGCTTCCGGCGCCGCTCATGGTCGGCGCGACAGGTGAACGGCGATCACGCCGCCCTGCCGTAGCCGGGAGCCATCGATGACCGTCTTCGTCATTCGACGATTGATGCAGAGCCTGCTGGTGCTGGCGGCGACCGCCGTCATCGTCTTCGTCGGGGTCTATGCCATCGGCGATCCCGCGGAGATGCTGATCGCGCCCGACGCCACCCCGGCCGAACGGGCCCAGGTCGAGGCCTCGCTCGGCCTCGACAAGCCGCTGCCGGTGCAGTTCCTCGCCTTTCTCGGCAATGCGCTCAAGGGCGATCTCGGTCGCTCCTTCGTCTTCAACCAGCCCTCGATCTCGCTGATCCTCGAGCGCCTGCCGGCGACGCTGGAGCTGGCGCTGGTCGCGATCCTGATCGCGCTCGTCATCGGCATCCCGCTCGGGCTGATCGCCGGTCTGAAGCCGCGCTCCGTCGTCGACGAGACGATCATGACCGGCTCGATCCTCGGCTTCAGCCTGCCGAATTTCTGGCAGGGCATGATGCTGGTGATGATCTTCTCGGTCTGGCTGGGCTGGCTGCCCTCCAGCGGGCGCGGGCCGACCGGGCAGATCCTCGGCATCGAGACCAGCTTCGCTTCCTGGGAGGGGATCCGCCACCTGATCCTGCCGGCGACCAACCTCGCTTTGTTCAAGCTCTCGCTGGTGATCCGGCTGACGCGGACCGGCGTGCGCGAGACCATGCCGCTCGATTTCGTCAAGTTCGCCCGCGCCAAGGGGCTCACCGAGCGCCGTGTCGTGCTCGTGCATGTGCTGAAGACGATCATGATCCCGCTGGTCACCGTGATCGGCATGGAGATCGGCTCGCTGATCGCCTTTGGCGTCGTCACCGAGACGATCTTCGCCTGGCCCGGCGTCGGCAAGCTCCTGATCGACTCGATCATGCGGCTCGACCGGCCGGTGGTCGTCGCCTATCTGCTCGTCGTCGTCAGCCTCTTCATCGTGCTCAATTTCGCGGTCGACGTGCTCTACTCGATCCTGGATCCGCGCATCCGGCTGGGGCGCAACTGATGGCTCTTGCGAAACCCGCCCTGTTCGCGGCCTTGCGCCCCGATGCCGACAGCCTGCTGGCGCGCTCGCTCGCCGGCATCCTGAAGAGCCCGAAGGCGACGATCGCCGCCGTCGTCTGCATCCTGCTGATCCTGACCGCCGTGTTCGGTCCGGCGCTGGCCCCGCAGGACCCCTACGACCTCTCGACGCTCGACATCATGGACTCGAAGCTGCCGCCCGGCGCGGAGAGCATGAGCGGTGCGACCTACTGGTTCGGCACCGACGTGCAGGGCCGCGACATGCTCTCGGCCATGATCTACGGCCTCAGGACCTCGCTCTTCGTCGGCGTCCTCGCCGGTCTCGTCGCGCTCGTCGTCGGCACGGTGCTCGGCCTCTCGGCCGCCTATTTCGGCGGGCGCGTCGACACCGTGATCATGCGGCTGGTCGATTTGATGCTGGGCTTCCCGACGCTGCTCGTCGCGCTGATGCTGCTCGCCATCCTCGGGCAGGGCGTCGGCAAGGTGATCTTCGCGCTGGTGCTGGTGCAATGGGCGATGTTCGCCCGCGCCGTCCGCGCCGCGGCGCTGGTCGAGAAGGGCAAGGACTATATCGAGGCGGCCAAGATGCTCGGCCTGTCGCGGCCGCGCATGCTCTTCGGCCATCTCCTGCCGAACTGCCTTTCGCCGCTCATCGTCATCGGCACGCTCCAGGTCGCGAATGCGATCTCGGCCGAGGCGACGCTGTCCTTCCTCGGCATCGGCCTGCCGATCACCCAGCCCTCGCTCGGCCTGCTGATCGCGAATGGCTATCAGGTGCTGCTCTCCGGCCAGTACTGGATCAGCGTCTATCCCGGGCTCTTGCTGCTCACCCTCGTCTTCAGCATCAACATCGTCGGCGACCGGCTGCGCGAGGTGCTGAACCCCCGTCTCGCGGAGCGCTGAGCCATGACCCCGGTGCTCGTCGTCGAGAATCTCGAAACCCAGTTCGCCAGTTCTGCCGGCCTCGTCCGCGCCGTGGATGGCGTCTCCTTCAGCGTCGACCGGGGCGAAATCCTCGGGCTCGTCGGTGAGTCCGGCTCGGGCAAGTCGATCACCGGCTTCTCGATCCTGGGGCTGATCGAGCCGCCCGGACGGGTCGCGGGCGGGCGCATCCTGTTCCAGGGCGAGGATCTCGTCGGGCTCCCGACCGAGCGGCTCAGGCGCCTGCGCGGCAAGAAGATCGCGATGATCTTCCAGGACCCGATGATGACGCTCAACCCGGTGCTTTCGATCGAGACGCAGATGGTCGAGGCGGTTCTCGCCCATGACGCGGTCTCGCGGGAGGAGGCGCGCAAGCGCTCCCGCGATGCGCTCGGCCTCGTCGGCATTCCCTCGCCCGAGGAACGCCTGAAGGCCTATCCGCACCAGTTCTCGGGCGGCATGCGCCAGCGCGTCGCCATCGCGATCGCGCTGCTGCACAAGCCCGATCTGATCATCGCCGACGAGCCGACGACCGCGCTGGACGTCACCATCCAGGGCCAGATCCTGTTCGAGGTGCGCCGGCTGGCGAGCGAATTCGGCATGGCGCTGATCTGGATCAGCCATGATCTCGGCGTCGTTGCCAGCCTCGCCGACCGGATCGCGGTGATGTATGCCGGCCGCATCGTCGAGACCGGCGCCACCGACGATGTGCTCGACCGGCCGGCCCATCCCTATACGCGCGGCCTGATGGAGGCGCTGCCGGCCAATGCGGCACGCGGCGAGCGGCTGCATCCGATCCCCGGCCTCTCGCCTTCGCCATTGGCCCGGCCCGCCGGATGCGCCTTCCGGACACGCTGCTTCGCTGCGAGCGAAGTCTGCCAGCAGGAACCCAAGCCGCAGGGCGTAAGTCACAGCTTCCGCTGCCACCACCCGCTCTTGCCCGGAGTCGCAGCATGACCGGCGCCCTGATCGAAGGACGCGGCCTCGTCCGGCGCTTTTCCCGCGGTCTCGATGCGGCGGAGAAGCTCGCCCGCGCTCTCGGCGCGAACATCTCCGAGGAAACCGTCCACGCCGTCGAAGGCGTCGACATCGCCATCCGGCAGGGCGAGGTTCTCGGCCTCGTCGGCGAGTCCGGCTGCGGCAAGTCCACGCTCGGCCGCCTGCTGGCGGGTCTGCTGCCGCTGACCGAGGGGACCCTCCTCTGGCAGGGCAAGGACGTTGCCTCGCTCTCGCGCAGCGAGGCGCTGGAGATGCGGCTCGCCGTGCAGGTGATCTTTCAGGACCCGATGTCCTCGCTCAATCCGCGCAAGCGTGTGGTCGACCTCGTCGGCGAGGCACCGCGGGTGCATGGCCTCGTCCGGGCCGGCGAGGTCGACGATTATGTCGCCGAGTTGCTCGAGAAGGTCGGCCTCGATCCCTCCTATCGCAAGCGCTACCCGCATCAGTTCTCCGGCGGCCAGCGCCAGCGCATCGGCATCGCCCGGGCGCTCGCGGTCAAGCCGCGGCTGATCGTCTGCGACGAGTCGGTCTCGGCCCTCGACGTCTCGATCCAGGCCCAGGTCATCAACCTGTTCATGGATCTGCGCGAGGAGCTGGGCCTGACCTATCTCTTCATCAGCCACGATCTCAGCGTGGTGAAACATATCAGCGACCGGGTCGCGATCATGTATCTCGGCCGCGTGGTCGAGACCGCGCCGGCCGATGCGTTCTTCGCCGCGCCGAACCATCCCTATACCTCAGCCCTGCTGCGCGAATTGCCCTCGGTGAAGGAGCGCCGGCGCGCCTTCACCCCGATCCGCGGCGAAATTCCCTCGCCGCTCCATCCGCCCTCCGGCTGCGCCTTCCATCCGCGCTGCCCGCGCATCTTCACGCCCTGCGCCCAGGCGCGGCCGCCTCTCGAACCGATCGCTGAGGGACATCTCAGCGCCTGCCACCTGAACCAGAACGCCGCCGCGCTGCTCACGGCCGGCACCAGCGCCTGAAGAGGAGACATTGCATGACCTCCAAGCTTCGCACGACCGCCAAGCCTCGCCTCTCCGCGCTCCTTCCCTTGCTCGCCAGCGTCGCCTGGCTCGGCAGCGCGGGGCTCGCCCAGGCCGCCGACCTTGTCATCGGTACGGCAAGCGAGCCCTCGGCGATGGACCCGCTATTCTCCCGCACCGGGCCGAACCAGAACATCGCCATGCAGATCTTCGACCGGCTGGTCGAGACCGACGCGCATTTGCGCATGCAGCCCAGCCTGGCCGAGAGCTGGGCGGTGGTCGACCCGACGACCTGGCGGATCAACCTGCGCAAGGATGCCCGCTTCCAGAGCGGCAAGCCGGTCACCGCCGATGATGTCGCCTTCTCGCTGGAGCGCGCCCGTAACGTTCCCAACAGCCCGGCGCCGTTCTCCAACAACGTCTCGGGCGTGATCTCGGCCAAGCCGGTCGACGCCACGACGCTGGAGGTGAAGACCGAGGCGCCGACGCCAGACCTGATGGAGCGGATCGGCTTCGTCTACATCCTCGAGCGCGCCTCCGCCGAGGGCAAGACGCTGCAGGACTACAACAAGGGCGACGGGCTCGTCGGCTCCGGCCCCTACAAGTTCAAGGAATGGGTGCCGGGCGACCGCGTCATCCTGACACGCAACGAGGGCTACTGGGGGCCGAAGCCCGCCTTCGAGACGGTGACGATCCGCTTCATCGCCAATGACGCCGCCCGCGTCGCGGCGCTGCGCTCCGGCGCGGTCGACCTGATCGACGGCGTGCCGCCGGCCGACCTGCCGGTGCTGGAGAAAACGGCGGGGATCAAGGTGCATGCGATCCCCTCGGCCCGGCTGATCTATCTCGCCCTCGACACCGCGCGCGAGGAGAGCCCCTTCGTCACCGACAAGGACGGCAAGCCGCTGAAGCCCAATCCGCTGCGGGACTTGCGCGTGCGGCAGGCGCTGGCCAAGCTGATCAACGTGCCGGCGATCGTCGAGCGACTGCTCAACGGGGCCGGCGTGCCGGCCGGCCAGCTCGTGCCGGAGGGCGTCGCGGGCTTCGATCCATCGCTGAAGCCGGTCGCCAACGACCTTGCCGGTGCCAAGACCCTGCTGCAGCAGGCCGGGCTGAAGGACGGCTTCGGCATCACCATCCATTCGTCGAATGACCGTTTCGCCGGCGACAAGGACATCGCCCAGGCGATCGGCCAGATGTTTTCGCGCGGCGGCATCAAGGTGAACGGCGTGATGACGCAGCCCTATAACGTCTATGCCAGCGCCGCGAGCCGGCAGAGCTTCTCCGCCTTCATCTTCTCGCTGGGCACGACGACCCCGACCGCGGGGCCGGGCATGCGCAACCTGTTCATGACCGCGGATTCGAAGGCCGGCACCGGCGGCTTCAACCGGGCGCGCTATTCCAACCCGGCCTTCGACAAGGCGCTCGCCGAGGCGCTGACGCAGTTCGACGACAGCAAGCGGATCGCCGGCATCCAGGCCGCAGCCCGCACTGTCTTCGCCGATCTGCCGGTGATTCCGCTCTACTGGCAGAAGATCGCCTGGGCCTCGAAGGCCAACATCACCTTTGAGGCCAACATGGCCGAGGACACCACCGCGGCGCGGGCGGGGCTGGCGAAGTGAGCCCGCAATCGATGAAGGCCGTGAGCCCGGCCCCTGCCCCGGAAAGCGGCCATGACATCGTCACGCTGAAGGACGTCATGGTGACGATGCGCGACGGCGTTCGGCTGGCCACGGATGTCTATCTGCCGGCGCAAAATGGGCAGGCGCTTCCCGGTCCTTTCCCGGTCGTGATGGAACGCACGCCCTATGGCAAGGCGGAGCGCTCGCGCTCCGAGATTGGCCGCGGCGAGGCCAAGCCGATGGCCCGCGCCGACGTCGCTGCGTATTTCGTCCACGCCGGCTACGCGGTGGTCTATCAGGATTGCCGCGGTCGCTATGGCTCGGAAGGCGAATTCGTCAAATACGTCTCCGATGCCGAGGACGGCTACGATACCTGCGCCTGGATCGTCGGGCAGCCCTGGTGCAATGGCCGGATCGGCACGATGGGCCTGTCCTATGCCGCCCATACCCAGGCGGCGCTGGCCTCGCTGACCCCCCCCGGTCTCGCCTGCATGATCCTCGATTCCGGCGGCTTCTCGAACGCCTTCTCGTGCGGCATTCGCCAAGGCGGCGCCTTTGAATTGAAGCAGGCGACCTGGGCCTATAACCGGGCGCAGGAAAGCCCGGACGCGCTCGCCGACCCCGTCGTCGCCGCCGGTCTCGCGGCGGAGGATCTGCATGCCTGGTTCCGCGTGATGCCGTGGAGCGAGGGGCGCTCGCCGGTGCGCTGGGTGCCGGAATACGAGACCTATCTGCTCGACCAATGGCGCGCCGGCACCTTCGGCCCGGAATGGAAACGGCCGGGCCTCTGGCTGGAGGGCTTCTACGACGCCGTGCCCGACATCCCGATCCTGCTGATGTCGAGCTGGTACGACGTCTATGTGAAGACGACCTTCGACAATTTCGCGGGGCTCGGTGCCTCCGGTCGGCGGCATCTCAACGTCATCATGGGGGCCGGCCTGCACGGCAACCGCCAGTCGACCTTCGCCGGCGACACGTCCTTCGGCGAGGCCGCGCCGTTCGACGGCAATGTCGGCACGAACTGGCTCGATTTCCGCAAGCGCTGGTTCGATCGCTGGCTCCGGGACGAGCCCAACGGACTGGAGGCCGACCCGACCTTACGCCTGTTTCTGATGGGCGGCGGCTCGGGCGAGAGGGATGCCGACGGGCGCCTCATCCAGGGCGGACGCTGGATCGAGACCTCGCACTGGCCGCTGCCGGATACCGACCAGCAGGGCTGGTACATTCACGGCAATGGCCGGCTCTCGCGCGACGCGCCGGCTGTCGATGCCGCACCCCTGACCTATGATTTCGATCCGGCCGATCCCGTGCCGACCATCGGCGGCGCGCTGACCAGCGGCCAGCCGATCTTCGAGGGCGGCGGCTTCGACCAGCGCGAGGGGCCGCGCTTCTTCGGCTCGCGCGATGCCGGCATGCCCTTGATCGCCCGGCGCGACGTGCTCGCCTTCGAAAGCCTGCCGCTGGAGGAGGACATGGCGGTGATCGGGCCGATCACGGTCGAGCTCTGGGTCGCCTCCGATGCGCCGGACACGGATTTCACCGCCAAGCTGGTCGATATGCACCCGCCCTCAGTGGATTATCCCACCGGCTTCGCGCTCAACCTGACGGACGGCATTTTCCGCTGCCGCTATCGCAAGTCCTGGGAGAAGCCAGAGCCGATCGAGCCGGAGGTGCCGTTCCGGATCACCGTCGAGCCTTTCGCGACGGCGGCGTTGTTCAAGGCCGGGCACCGGATCAGGCTCGACATCTCTTCGTCGAACTTTCCGAAATTCGACGTGAACCCCAATACGTTTGACCCGGAAGGGCAGGGGCGCCGGCGGCAGATCGCCCGCAACACGGTGTTCTGCGACGGCGCGCGCGCCTCCCGCATCGTCATTCCGGTCGTGCCGGTGGCTTCGCTGTCGAATCTGGCAGGCGTTGCAGGCTGATCGAGAGCCGCCTGCCGGCTGCATCTGAACGGCCCGGCGCTTCCTCGCGCCGCCGGGCCGCGTGTTTGGCTATGGCTCGTGGCTCAGGCCATGAATGTACGATAGGCGTCGGCCATGTCCTCGACGGCAGCGGCAAACAGCCTTTCACCGTGCTGCGGTGTCGATAACGACGGATCGGAGCCGATCCGGCCATCGGGGTAGCGCCTGCGATAGTCAAAGCAGTCGAAGAACGAGGTGCTGGCGGGCGCGACCTTGGGCGACATCTGGGCCAGCTTGATCGCTTCCGGGTGGTAGAACTGCGCGAGCGAAACCTCGGCCGCCGTCGCATGCGAGCCATTGACGCCGGGATAGAGCTCGTCCGCGATGGCGGTCGCGCGGGTTCCGCCCGACCACATCACCATTCGGCAGCGTATCGGGGAAGGCTTGCCGTTCGGCTGGAGTGACAGCGACGTGTAGACCTCATCGAACGCAGCCGTGACGGTCGCGATATTGCCGCCGTGTCCGTTGATGAAAAAGAAGCGCTCAAATCCATTGCGGGCCAGGGAGCGTACGATGTCGCCCACCATGGCGATCATCGTCGATGGGCGCAGCGTTACGGAGCCCGCGAAGCCCAGATGATGCTGCGACATGCCATAGGCGAGCGTCGGAGCAACCATTGCGCCGATCTTGTCGCCCACGCCCTTGGCGATGAACTCGGCGTCGAGATGATCCGTTCCGATCAGGCCGTTGGGGCCGTGCTGTTCTGTGGAGCCAACGGGGACGATAATGCCGCGCGATGTCTGCAAGTATTCTTCGACTTCGTGCCAGGTAGCGAGAGCCAGTTGCATGACCCAGTTTCTCCAACGCCGCGGAATGACTCCGCCGATCCGGGTTCAAAACTAGGAAGCGGGAAAGTCGAGGGTCAACTGCCTGCGCGTACCTGACGGCTATGCATTGGCCGAGGCGGCGGTCGTCGCGCTGCATCCCGCTGCGGTGGAAGACGATCGCTGTGATCTCTACGCGCTGCCGCAGCGGATCGGAGCCATGCAAGCGATCATGGCAAGGAGGCGCGCCGTGGATTCCGCGCGCTCGTTTCAGACATGATCGTTTGAGTAAGAGGTCGGCTCTCGGCCAACCCGTCGCCGCCCATACCGGGGGAAATGGTAGCGGGAGAGGGACTCATACCCGCCCCCCGATCAGAACAAATCGGGTTCAGCTATCGCACCGTAACGAAGAGAGCCGGGCGGCAGCGTTGATCACCCTAGTGGTCACTCGAGGCAGGCCCCCACATCAATCAGTCACCTCTTGGTTGAATAACTTCGGCGATACGATCCCAAGTGAGCACCGATATCCGTGACGGCTTATAAATCCGTTCATTACGAATATTGAAACAGTGTCGCGCTGAATTGCTCTCTTCTTCGGAGTTTGAATTTATGATTTTTCCGTCGCGCCCTATAATGATTCCCCCTACATAAATGTCCTGCCTAGATTTCAAGTCATACCTTTCGCGAAAATCGTCGCTTCCGGACGCTTCATGCACATAATGAAGCAGCTGAGTTTCGGCCTTCATCAGAGATTTCGTTGGGCGGAATCGGTTTTGAGCATCATCTCTCTCCAGCAAAAAGGACTGAGGAGACTTCAATTCCCAAAAAACCGCAATCCGACGTAGTTGGCCAACCCCATCAACAACGTCAGCGATAACGATGTAATCTGAGCGTCCATAAAAACTACGCTCCTCAGTTTTTAGCGCGTATGTTTTTGCGGGAGTTCGACCTAGCAGGAAGTCGGTCGCGAATTCCAAGAATGGAGTGCAATCACCCTCGCGATGTTCGGCGCTGTCCAGGATTGCAGTGAATGCTACGAAATTCTCCTTCGTGAGCATGACTACGACCGCGCGACATAGGGAGCGATCAGTCGCGATAATGCGAGGTCAAGCTCCTCTCCCAGCCGCTCGGGTGGCAGAGCGTCACCAAACCCAACGCACAACGAATTCTCGACTACGATCTCGCCAAAAATTGGCGAACTGATACCCACGTCGTTCAGGAAAACGGAGCTATTTTTTCCTAGATGCACCGCTACTGACGCTTCAATAGTAAGCTTTTCGATTCCTCTGTTTCGATCGAGGATTTGGAATAAAGCCGGAGGGACATTGCCTGATGGCAACAGTTGCACAGCGGGCAGTGGGCTAGAAAATTGTCTATTAAGCTGCTCGCATTTATTTAGGAACGACCGCGTTCCGATCAGAACGAAACCAATGTTTTGATCTCTCCAAACCTCGGTGAAGACATTCGAATTTCCGAGTGCCTTTTCACGTATGCTTGTGGGGGCCCTGACAATGCGCCGCTGCACAACATCCTTGATGTCAGAAGGAGTCTCAATCTTACGCACTTGTGATCTTGCCCATCTCTGCCGCCAGCTCGATGATTAGGCTATTAACAGCAAACTGCATTGGAAAGAGCCCCTACTTTTCAGCTTGGGAAGCGGTGTTAACCCGCCATCCTTCTTGATCCGCGCTCCTCGTCACCAGCCGCAAAATGGCCACCCGAATAATGCCAGCGAGCCCCATCTGGAGTGGCTTGACGAGTACTGTTTCGACACGCCTCTGGTGTGCAGACCAACATGCGCCCCATTCTGCGACTAGGGTTCTAACATCCACGCAAACGGCGTTCCCGAGAAACGCTCCATAACGGCCTCGGGATTAGAAAGACCGGACAGGATGCCATCTGTGTTTTGGCGTTTAAGTATTGGTCGATTGTCAAAAAAATCCGGCTTCATACCACAGAGTTTGCTAACAGCATTGATGACTTCACTATTAAAACACCCGGAATTATCAAATAAATCTTCATACCAAAGATGTAAATCGAATTTTTGATTTAAGAGATTTAAAACTTGATTATTTGAGTTGTGAATATTATTCACTTCAATGTATAGATTTTCCACATCAATCTCTATAGCGGCATCGTGTTTCGAGATTAGTCTATTATTTCCACGAATATGGTTGAATTTAGAAATATTCTCTGCTGTGGCTTCATCATTTATCAGCGACCACGAGTTGGTGTGAGTTGCTCGTATACGTGATAGCGCCTGAGCTAAAACATTCCTCCGCTGGATGAGAATGCACTTAACCGACGAAGATTCAAAAAATAGCCAATTCCTTGATAAGTCGGTTCGCATAATATATGGAAAATACTCGACTTTTGCGTCTATGACGAAAATTTCTCTTTCGAGTTTATTTCGCTGGTCCTCAATGAATAGGTCCCAGGCCTCACCGATTGAGGCCGGGTGGCGCAAATCAGGGCGCTTCAAACAAATCTCATTGAGAAAGCCCCAGAAATTCGTGTTCAAGCTCGTGTTGCCGTGAAAAACCTCTCCGAGGTCAAAGCTCCGATCCGACGAGCCGATCATCTGACGAAGCGCCGTTGTCCCAGTCCGCATGCGTCCCACTACCGCAACAATCTTGGTCAAAACGAACCTCCAAGCACCTTCCAGACGATTCCTGCTGCCACAATAGAAGTTGCCGCCACAAGCGCCGCCTCGGCATGGCGGCGGAGCGCACGGCGCCACCAGGGCAGCGCCGCCCGCCTCGCCCGCTCTTCGGCATTGTCGCGGCCGACGTGCTCCCAATGCCCCATCAGAACAGATCGCCCTGCTTCGGCGGCTCGGCGGCTGGTTGCGGCGCCGCCGCCGGCTCGACTGGATCGGCGAGCGTTGGATCATCATCGGGCGTACGGCTGCTATTGACCCGCGTCGAGACGATCCACTCGCGCAGCTCTGGCGGCGGTTCCATCAGCAATTCCTTGCCGCCGCCGCCGTCGAGCCACGCCTGAAAATCCTTCGGCCGCAGCATGGCCGGCATGCGGTCGTGAATCGCTTCCATCCATTTGTTCGCGGCCCGAGTGATCATCGTACAGGAGACGACCTCCTCGCCGGTCTGCGTATCCGTCCAGCGATCCCAGAGGCCGGCGAAGCCCATCAGCCCGCCATCCGCCGCGCTGATCCGATGCGGGATGCGCTCACCTTTCGGACCGGTCCATTCATAGAAGGCCGAGGCCGGGATGATGCAGCGGCGCTTGCCCCAAGCCGACCGGAAGAAGGCGCTCGTGTCCGCGCCCTCGATGCGCGCATTGAAGGTCGAGCCTGTCTCGCGTGCCGTCTTCTTCCACCAAGTGGGGATCAAGCCCCAACGGGCCTTGCGCAGCTCGCGCTCGCCCGCCTCGTTCAACACGATCATGTCGATCTCAGTCGTGGGGCTGATATTGTAGCGCGCTCGCAGGTTTGGCCGGTCGGCCGGCACCGTCAGCGGTTGGCTGAAGGCGACGATCTCGTCCCAGCTATAGGCCTGCGAAAACCGACCGCACATGACGCTACTCCTCGCCGCCGACACGCCGGCGCCGCTCGGCCGGCGTCGTCTCGGCCGGGAGCATGTCCGCCTTGCCGCCGTCGATCAAGGTGAGGCCGCGCATCGAGGGAGGCAGGTCCGGCGGCGGATTTGCCTTCAGGTCCGGACAGTAGCCGCCGCACGCGAACTGTGGGTCGGCGACGAGCCGGCCGCCTTTGGAGCGAGGCCGGTTCGGGCAGGTCGCATGAAATCGCGTCAGCAAGGACTCGATCGTCTCGGTCGCACCAAACTTCTCCGCCAGCCTCGCCAGACGCGCGTCGCCGTGTCGCCGGCACTTTGCGCACCGGAAGCGCACGATGATCCAGCGATAGAATTCTAGCGTCGTGTGCAAGCCCGGCAGCTCGGTCACGGTTCCGGCTCGCGAAGGGGCCGCGCGCCTTCGGAGAACAGGCCTCTCAGAAACCCGCGCGAGCACGACCGATCGGCGTCGGCGTTCAGCCGCGCGCTCTCGGACAGGAGTATCAGGTAGCTATGAGCCAGGGCGCGAAAAGCCGCCCGCTCGAACCCCTCATGTTCCTCGATCAGATCCGCGATCAGCGACGTGATCTCGGCATCGATCGAAGCGTCTTCGACCTGCTGATCGGCTGGCTGGGCTGACATCGTTCCTGTCCTCTGATATGAGAACATTAAGAGAACAAACAGCCCTCAGGAGTCAAGCCATGGCCGAGATCGAGACCTTCGTCATCCAGCCCTTCCACATCCACCGCAAGAAGCTGACGCCGTCGCAGAAGGCGACAGCGAAGACCAGTGCCCAGGCGCTCATAGACGGCCGCCGCATCGCGTCCAGCAAGCCAGGTGCCGCGGTCCTCCGCATTCTCGCCGACGACGAAACCGGAGAGCCGTCGAGCATCGAGGTCATCGGACGCTTCGGCGAGATTCCGGAGGAGTTCGAGGAGCAGATCCGAGCGCTTTGATGCCCCGAAATGAAAAAGGCCCGGCACCGCGCGAGCGGGCCGGGCCAGTTTAGGGAGGAGCCGGTTAGGCCGGCAGCCATCTTGCGGCCTTCAGCCGCGCGATATCACGACGCCGATTTGAAACCCCGGCGGGGCGTGCCCGGCGGCCGGTTTTCGATCACGCGGTCGAGGCGCTCATTGATACTCCCGACATCGCTCTGAACATCGCGAACAAGGTCCATGACCTGCCCTACCTGTTCGCGCAGACCCGACTTGCTCACATAGGTCTCGGCGATGTGGACCCGCAATTCGTGCAGCGCGCTCTGCACCATCTCCGCCTTGGTGCTGGCGGCCAAAGCGGCCAGGGACGCTTTCTCAGCAGCCGCAATCGCATCGGCCCGCGCGGATTGGATCATGCGCTCGATCCGGATCCAGATGGCGCCGGCCACGCCGGCGACGGTCAGCATGAATGCGACGAGTTCCGTCGTGAGGTTCATCGGCGCCCCCAGCAGCCGGCACCGACGCCGCGT
This sequence comes from Beijerinckiaceae bacterium, assembly GCA_965283735.1. Classification (GTDB taxonomy): domain Bacteria; phylum Pseudomonadota; class Alphaproteobacteria; order Rhizobiales; family Beijerinckiaceae; genus Allobosea. Next base: position 1,027,405 of record CBDIPN010000001.1, read on the forward strand.
TCGAAATGAACATCGATGCGTCGGGTATCGGCCGGCGTCGCGCCACGGACATCGCCCAGGCTGTCCGTGATCACGCCGCAGGGCTTATCGACCGGCACCGTCCTGTCCCAAGCGCAGGCAGACGCCGCGAGACCGATCCCACACGCCAACGCAATCCTCGACACGCTGCGCAGCCGCATCGGCCTTCTCCTTCGCCTGGTCATTCGATTTGGTGATGGTCGAGACTGCGGCGTCATGGCCGCGATCGTATTCGTGGCAGCCATAGAGGCCGGTCAGCAGTAGCAAGGCGCCCATAGCCCAGACCTGCCACGGCCAGTTGCGCGCAGCGGCGGCGATTGCGATCAGGACCGTCATGCGGCGACACCGGCCGGCAGGTCGAGCGCATCGGCGAGATGCCTCGCCTTTCGGCTCGCATACAAGCGATAGGCGATACCGCCGGCCGCGAGGACCAAGCCGGTGATGACCAGCGCGGTCACGATGTTGGCGATCAAGGTCGAGCCCGCCGCGAACGGATCGAGCTGCTGCCGCGCCTGCTCCAGCACGCCGCCAAGCGTGCCGGTGCCGACGCCGGCGCCCGTTGCGGCATCCGCCGCGCCCTTAGCGGGCAGCGGACTCGCCTGGTCGATCGTCGCCTTGGCGTTGCCGCCGGTGAAGCTCGGCTGCGGCCCAACCGAGCCCATTGCCCAGGCCTGCCCGATCTGTTTCACCTGCGCGACGCGCGCTGACCAGCCCTTGCGGAAGGTCGGCCAGATCTTCAGCGCCTGCAGGAACGCGAGACGCCGATCCAGCATGGCGGCGATCAGCCGGTCGTGGTCGGGATGGCGCTCGATCGCGGCAAGCGTCGCCTCGCCGATCTGGCCGTCGACCTTCACCGAGCCCAGCGCCCGCTGTAGCCATTTGACCGACTGCTCCGGCCCGGAATTCACGGCACCGTCAAACACGGCATAGTCGACCCCGGCCGGCAGCTTGTCGCCCTTCACGGCGTTCCAATACTGGCGCCGGTAGATGTCCTGTAGCTCGGCCTCCTCGATCAGCCGGACGGAGCGCTTGGAGACATGGCGGCGCTGCCGATAGGCGTCATAGACGCGCTGCGTCACGCCCTTCATCGTGGCGCCGCCGGGATCGTCGGGATGGTTGGAAAAGCCGCCCTCGTGCACCAGGGCGCGCGAAAGCGCCGGCGCGAAATTCTGCGCTGTCATACGATTGCTCCAGATATGAAAAAGCCGCCCGAAGGCGGCGGTGAGTTCTGGTCGTCCTGGGAGGGAAAGCTCGTGTAAGCGATCGCAATGACATCCGGTGAGAGCTCGGCGTGAGGCGCCGTTTCTACTCCCCCTCAAATTGAACTATTGGCTTGTAAGGGGCGGGCAGGATCCGTGCCCACGGCAGATCTGAGATGACGTGATCGAAGATTCGGCGCTGACCGGTCACAGTCTCCTCGGCCGGAATTCATTCCGCTAATCCAACAGATCTACTCAATTCGATCTCGTATTTTGTCCAACCACATAAAGCCGATAGCCGTGAAGATAATACCCCACGCAACGCTATAGAAAGGCTCGCCGTATGTCGTCACCAGCGGCCCGAACAAGCCATGCCTGAATGTCTCAAAGGGATGGACCAGCGGAACGTAAACCAGAAGCTCCCGATATCGATCAGGAAGCCAGTCTAGCATCGTAAAACAGCCAGATAGTGGAATAAGAAGGTACTGAAACGGCTGAATAAAATGGGCGATGGTCTCATTTTGCTCAGACGCGGCAGCGACAACTGTCCCAAACCCGAATGCAAGAGCCGCCATCGCGAGCCAGCCAGTGATCATATAGGTTATGTCATAGGCCTCTTCCATCAAGCCAGTCTGTGTAAGAACGATATAAATGAAAATAGTTGCAGCAGTCGTGTTGATTAACTCCAAAAATAGACGACTGATAATTATATCGAGATACGTCACATTCTTATGAATGAGCAATCCTTTTGACGCTCTATAAATAAAAATCGATCCGTTTGTCATGTGACGCCAAACGGTAAGCGGCATGTAACCTGAAAAAACCATCCCGACCACGGTGACGCCGTGCTCAAAATTGCCCTTCATCAAGCGCCACAGAACCATCACACCGATGCAGAGAAGCATCGGCTCGATAAACATCCAAAGGAAGCCCAAATTTTGCCGCCCGTGCCGCCCAATCACGAAGCGCATCGCTAGTGCCTGCATCACCCTTGCATTGGTTCGTAGCGCCATCCTGAGAGGCACGCGATGGTGAGAGGGCTCCAAGCGGAAGCTCCATGCTAGGTCGTACATCGTCTAGGCGCGCGGGCGACCCAGCTGGGCTCTCGCCGTTGATGCGCGAGGTCGCCTGTGATAGCCGGAGAGAACAACTCCGACAACAGGCGCCTGACACATGCGAATGCTTCGCGCGAACGAAAATTCGCAACCTGATCTGGTTGATGCATTTGAGAGCCGGCGCGCGCACGCTTGGAATAAAGTGCGGTGGAACGTACCAAACGATGTTCACCGCGGCCGCTTTCTCGACATCGGCTGCGGCATCGGCAACGGCTTGGTCGCCGCGCTTCAGCTAGGCTTTCAAACGGCTGTTGGGATAGATCGTGACTTCAAGGAATTTGGCTGGTTCGACATCAATGACTTTGACGGTTATTGCCGCCGATACGACGTTGACCCAGCCCAAGCCGTAATGGTCGAGGGTGACCTATTTAAGACCAACTTCGCCACTCAAGGCTTTGACTGCGTGTTCATGCTTGACAGCATAGAGCACGTCCCCGAACCGGAGAGCTTTATCAGAGCAGCGGCGCAATACGTTGCGCCAGGTGGCGTCTTGCTAGTGGACACATGCCCTCTCTACTACAGCAAGGCGGGAGGGCATTTGTTCAATCACTTTCCGCCCGATCGATTCCCTTGGGTTCACCTGCGTCGCGATTTCAAGGACCTTGCCTTTGAGCACAAGGTCGATGACTGGTCGATGCAGAGGTTCGAGGAGCTCAACAAGGTCACTCACCAAGCGGTGAGAGACGCCGTTGTCGCGTGCGGCCTAGAAGTTGTGACCGAGCATAGGTCAGAGCCATCAGAATCTGAACTTGCCCTCCTCGAAGCAACGAAACCCTTTCTCAATCTGGATGGCGTCGACGAACGCTTGTTGTTCGAGGATTGGCTTTTGATCGTTGGTCGCCGGCCGCTCGCGATTAATCAGTATTGATCAGCAGGGAAGATCTGAGCGGCCACCTCGAACATCATCGAAGCTGCCGATTGCGGTCATGACGCTGTGCCCAGGCTCGCGTCTGGAAAGCGCAAGATCGACCCAGTAGGCCAGACCTTCAGTCGAGAGCCGCAGAACTTGCTCGAAAGGCTGAAGTGCACGCCGATCCGGATCGAAGGCGCCAACGCGCAACGAAACGCATGCCACGCCCCGACGCTCGGCCCAAACGTCGAGGAGGGCCTCGCACGCGAGCTTGCCGGCAGAGTAGAACGTGGCCGAGCCTAGGCCATAGAGCGCCGGTTTCGCCCATACGCTACTGGTGAACAGGACGGGTATCGGCCGGCCGCAGGCATCGATCTCATTCAGGACGGCAGCCAGCAGCCCGACCGTGCCGAGGTAGGCGTCGACATCGGAATCGCGCATCGCATCCGCGCAATGAATGACGTGGTCGACGCCATCGAGCGGCAAGCGATCCACCCCCATCGCGCAACCATCGCGGCGATCGAAGCCGACCACGTCGCGACCCTGCGAGACCAGGTGCCGGGCGATGGCTGAGCCGACTGAACCGGCGGACCCAGTGATGAGAATGCAACCGCCCATGGTCAAGCCGGCTCCATCTCGGGCATGACATTCTGCACCGCGCCGGCCGCCGTCGCGGAACTAACCGCCTGAATGTCTAGGTAGTCGTTGGGGCTCAAGACGATATCGACCTTGGCAGCAGCTGTGACCGCCGCCCCCGAAATTACTATCGGACTGCCGACTGCCACGCCATTGACGTAAGCGCGGTAGGTGAACGTCTGCCCGACGCCGGGCGCCGACGACGGGAATAGATGAAGCTTCGCCAGCCGCGTCTTGCGAGCCACCCGCCACGGCACGGTGCCCGGGTTAGGCTGAGAGCCGGATGGCCCAAAGAAGGCCGCCGCATTGGCACCTAGGAACGCGCCGCTATTGAGGACGTAACGTGCGCTGAAGTTCATGCCGTACCGGCTGGGCAGATTGCCATTGATGTAGCAGTCCGCCAGCTGATCTTCGTCGTAGACAAAACAGGCCTTACCAGCGCCGGGCGAGTTCATGTCGACGCCAACGACACGGATATCGTACTGCGCGCCATCGGCGATGATCGCCTCGGCTTGATCTTCAGTCGCGCTCTCTGCGTTGCCAATGCGGCCGCCGATGACACTCCAAAGAAACTGCCCGGCCTCGATCTTCACGCCCGAGTAGACGTTAGGGTTGGTCCGGCTGTTCGAATTGATGTCAGGTCCGATAAGCTCGATGTTCGATCCGCCCTGATGATGCCAGCCGCGCAACTTGTTCTCGCGCAGCCCCATGTTGGTCATGCGAAGCCCGCGCAGACCCGCACCCTTCGTAACGAGGCCATTGCCGGAGCCGAAGGATCCCCAGCAGCCGATCGTGGTGATGCGCGTGATCGCCCCAGCGGCTCCGTCGAAGAGCCAGCCATCGCCGGCAGAGGTATCGGCCAGAACCTGCTCAAAGAAGACGTAAGCAACCAGCTTGCCGGAAGCCGGATCGATTTTCACGCCATTGAAAACGGAGGTGATGTCGATCGCCTTGAAGAACTCGCCGCCGCTCTGCTTTATGCGGATGCCGGCGGAGGCCGCGTTGCTGCCGGTGAACCCGTTATTGGTGATGGCGCCTGCGGTGATCTTGTTGCCGCCGCCTACCGAGCCGTCCGGACTAGCATCGACCAGCACTCCATTGCCGGTGAAGAACCGGATCTGGACGTCACTGCTGTTGGTGTTCCAGCAGCTGAGATAGACGAGACCATCCGCGAAGTTCGAAATATCGACATGGTTGACCGACCAGCCGGCGTTCATATGAACGGCCTTGATGCCGATCCCAATCGACCCCAGGCCGAAGAACTGCGCGGCATTGAAGCCGTCGCCGGCCTCGATTGAAAGACGCTGAACGCCTCCGCCCATCGTCGTGTAGTCATCATTGTTGAAGACGATGCCATTGGCACTCGAATCCGACTGTCGAAGGATCGACGCCTTGGGTCCGTCGCCGAGGAAGAGCACGCTCTTCTGCGACGGAACCACGATCTCGTCACTGATTTTGTAGATGCCGCGCACGAGATGGACGACACCCCCGGCGCCCATCGCGCAGAGGCAATCCACCGCCGCCTGAATGGCGTCGGTGTCGTCGTTGCTGTTGTCAGCCTTCGCCCCGAAGAACTGGGGCAGAAGCATCGCCTCGTCGATCTCCCACCAACCGCCGTTGACACTGTCGGTGCCGCCATCCGGGGTAAAGCGGTCGGCCGAACGATGCTTTCCGGCATGGTCGGGCTCGGCCGCGACCCGGCGACGACGATGCGAGCCGATGCCATCCGCATACGACTGCAGGTTGACGACCTTGATTCCCGACGGGACGGTCGCCGCAGTCGCGGCAGCGACACTAGCAAAACTCATGGCTGCCCCGGGCACGAACAGATCAGCGACACTGCGCTTCTCGTTGTCACCGGCAACGACGCCCGCCGCGATCAGGGTCGCATAGGAGATGCCCCCCGCCGGGGCAGGGAGCGCACTGACCAGCATCGCCGGCCCTTCGGCGCCACGAATGTCCACACCATCCGCGATATTGGCCGAGACGGCGCCGGCGGCGGTCTTGTAGCCGGTCGCGGGCTTGGCACCTTCGCCTCCAGCCCAGTCGTAAACCTGCGTCACGCGGCGCGCGCCGTCGTTGACGATGCGCTCCAGCGGATACCACCCGGCCGCGCCGCGGATCAGCCCCTTGTCCGGCCATCCCCCCGCGCTCTTCGGGCCATAGAGCTTCTTGGACGCCGTATCGACCCAGAAGTCGCCGACGCGGCCATCCGTGACGAGCGGCGTGCGAGCTCCGGCCAGCACGGTGCGGCCATCGACGCCCATGCTCGGCACTTCGGTATAGACAGGGGCAAGTGCGGCACGCGCCATGTCAGTCGTCCTTCTGCGTGATGCCGCGCAGCACCGTCAGCGAATGGCTGACGCTGCGGTCGCGCGCTTCGGTGGCCTTGTTGATGAGGAGGAAGTCGAACTCGAACGCTCGATCATCGAGCGCGGCGATATCTTCCCAGGCGAAGTTTACTTCGATCCGGCGGGAGACAGCGTCGACGACCACGATCCTGCCGTCGAGCGTGCTGCCTTCGAGCAGCGCCGTGTCGGCGCCGTCCGATCCCGGCAGCTTGATCTGCATGTAGATATCGAAGTCGTCGGCTCGCCACCGATCGGCGCGACGGCCGAGCCAAAAGGTCTCGCGCCAGCCCGTGCCGGCGCGAACGAAATAGTCAGCCATCGCGGAAATCCCGATCAGGGTTGAGGTTGAACTGTAGGGCCTCAGGCCAGCGCCGCGACCCGCTCCTCGAGCAGCGCGACGCGGGCGAGCAAGTCGCCGACATCATGGGTCATGCCGGCAAGCTGCCGCCGGAAGACATCGACGTCGGGCGCCCATTCGAGGGCGCTCATGATGTCGGTGAATTCGATCACCTCGACATGGGTGAGGCCCGAGCCATAGGCGCGCAAGAAAGGCCTGACATAGACGCCGGCGGCCGGCGCCGCCGCGTCGACGTCGTCGGCATCTTCGCGGGCGATAGCGAAATTGTATTCGAGCCGACCGGAAACCGTCGTGACGTCGAGCACGTCGGCGAGGATGGTATCGGCGATCCGGACCTTGCTCGCGCTAAGCCATGCCAGCCCGAGACGTACCGCATCATTGGCAGGGTCGAGCGTATCCTCAGCCCGCTGGAATACGAACCGCGCGCGATAGCGCCGCCCCGGCTCGACGCGGAAGACGGCCCGCGGCGCGACATAGCCGGCCCTCAACGCGATGACAGCGCCATGAGCGCCGACCGCCCTCAAAGCATCATCGAGCGGCACCGTCGCATCGGGCGAACCGGACAGGTCCGCCGTCGCAAATCGCCCCGGCTCCCCCGGCCGGCAGTGCTCGCCGGCGGCTTCGCCAAAGGTTGCGCGAGAAAGATCGCCCTCTTGGCGCGCTGCCACCTCTTGCGCCAGAGCAGACTGACCGGCCTTGCCGTCGACCCGGTTGGCCTGCTCGATCACGGCATTCATCTTGTCGAGCGCGTCGGTATCGCCCTCGCGGATCGCCTGAATTGCGGTCATCGTGAATCCTATAGGCTTTCGATGAAGGTCAGGCTCGGCGCACCGAAGCGACCGAGGTCGAGATCGAGATCGCCGTCAGCCGTGTCTTTCAGAACGCAGCGCAAGCGCAGGTCGCGGAAGCGGGCCGCAACTCCGCTTCCTTGCGCCGCGCGAAGCGGCGGCAGGATCTTCAGAGCGTAGTCGGCCGACCCGGCGACCGCATTGGACCACGGCACGGAACTCGACCAGGGCGAGCGCGAGACAAGTTGGTTGAGCAAGGGAGGCATGCTCGGTCCGGACACGACCTCGGTGACGAGATGCAGGCGATCTCCCACGGACAGGTGATGACCCGCTTCGACGGCAACGCCGGCAATATTCAGCGTGACCTGCGTGGCACGAAGGGCAGCGCCGCCGACAAAGCTGGCGGCAGCATTGCTGATGCGGTTGCCGATGGGCGGGTAGCAGTCCCGCACAGGCAGGAGAATGTCCTCTCCGGCCCGAAGCCGGGCGATCAGGGCGCGGAAGGCCGCCGCATGCTGCCGGTTGCGCACCACGATGTTGGATATCTTGATCTCCCAAAGGCCAGCATCGCTAAAGACGCGCTGCGTGCGGCCGGTCGGCGTCATGCCCCCGGCCGCCGCGAGATTGCGCAGGTGCGGGTCCCAGATCCGCGCCTTCAGCACGTCCGGCCAGGCCTCGATCGTCATGGCGGTATCAGCTCGCGGTCGCGGTGACGGGGCCGGTCGTGCTAGTCGCATCACCGATGCCGGATGCGTTCAACGCCCGCGCCCAGTAGTCATAGGAGCCGGAAGAGAGGCCGGAATCGGTCATGTCAAATGCCTGGTTCGGCGAGAGATTGATGGTGACGATCGCCACGGCCGAGCTGAAAGGAGCGCCGGCCGAGGCGCGGTAGATCCTGACCGCCCGCAGGTTCGACTGACCGGGCGCGGTCCAAGCAAGCAGGACCTGGCCGACCCCACCATTGGCGACGAAGCCGGTCGGCGGACCGGTGATGACGTTGTCCGCGACAGCAAGGAGAGGCCCGGCCTCCGACCAGTCCGAAGCATTGCCGCCTGATCCGGCGACCCAGCGCACGCGGAGATCATAGGAACCGCCATCGGCGAGCTGTGGCGTAACCGCCGAGACACCGTCCGAGGAGACGCTGATCGGCAGCCAGAGACCAGCACCAGCGACGGAATATTCCGCCTCGGCCGTCAGGTCGCCTCGAGTTGGTTCGCCCCAGCTGAGCGCGATGCGAATGCCGGGGTCGCGCAGCAGTCCCGTGACGAGATCGGTCGGTGCGTCAACCACGTCGACCCGATCAATGACCTGTGGCGTGATCGGCCGCGGCGGCTCCTCGTCGTCAGGCTCCCATGTCCAGGCCGAGGCCGGCACCGACGCGAAGGAGAGATCGCAGCCGGAGAGGTCACCGCGCAGCGTGAAGCCCGCCAGCATGCAAGGGGCATCCATCAGCGGATCGCCCTCGCCGAGAGGGTCAAAGCTGACCTGCACCGCCTTCTCGCCGAGCGCGTCGAGCGGCATCAGGTCCGTCGCCAGAGAGCCCTTCCAGTCCGGGTTTTCGCGAGCCATGGCAATCTTGGCCAGGCGTGCAGCCTGCGTCCATTCCGGCACCATGACGAAGTCGCGGGTTTCCTCGATCACACCGATCGCGGCCTGCGAGGGAAAGTCATCGCGGGCGGTGAGCTCGGTCGGCTGGTAGTAATTGTCCGGGTCGGTGTAACTGACCTTCAGCCGGTTATAGCTGTCGAGCTTGTCATTGCCCTGCGAGAGCGCAACGCCAGTGATGTGCTGCGTGGGTATGCTGATCAGCGGTCCGGTCCAGGCGCCGTCGCGGATACCGATCTTGCCGGACGGCCCCTGATAGAGCGTCGCGTCACAGCTGGCGCAGAGCCGGGCGAGGGCCGCCTGCGGCTCCTCGTCGAACGAGATCGTGCCCCAGGTGCGATAGCGCAGCGTCGGCGTGCCGTCGCGGCGATAGACGATCTCCCCACAGCGAGCATGGAAGTCCTGAAAGCTCGGCATGTCGATCTGTGCGAGCGGGCGCTTGTAGCCGTCCCGGCTGCGCAGATAGTCGAGGATCACGTCGTTGGAGTTGTCGCCCCAGGCCCAGGTGGCCGGGTTTTCCGGGTCCATCCAGCCGAGCGAGGGATCATAGAGTTTCTTTCCCCGAACGACGAAGCGCAGCTGCGTATAGGCACCCTGCGGAAACACGGTCTGCCGAATCTTCTCCTTCACGCCGGCGAAGACGACACAGACATGAGCGATCCCGCGAAGGCGATGCTCGGCAGTCCAGACCTCGGGGAAACGGTCATGAAGGACCGAAGCGACAGCCTGCGTCGCCGTCCCGAAATACCGCTCGTAATAAACGGCATTGATCATCGGGTAGTCGGTGACGTTGCCCCCGGCCTCGCCGCCATCCGTGTTCACCCGCCGATCGCCGATCCAGTACTCGGCGATGCCGTCGATCTCGTGCCCGGCCAGCAGCAGGCACTGGTACATCATCCCATCACGCGCCTCCCAGAAAGCGCGCGTGCCAGCGACCATGGCCTGGCCGTAGATGAAGCGGCGCGGCCCCATTGCCTCGTTCAGCGTGGCCTGCTGGCGCTCGCGCTGCGGCTTGGCACGGGTGAGCGTCTGCGTGGCATAGCTCACCCCGACGAGAGCACCGGTGATGATGATCGACCCGACGATGTAGGACGCCGTCGCGGATGCGGCGAGAGTCGTCGCGCCAACGCTCGTCAGAACCGCGACCCCGATAACGGCAGGCATCAGATTCTCCACATCGCAGCGGGAGCGGCAGGCAGCACGGCGATCCCATCAGTGCATTTGAGCGCCCAGCCCGCGCCGGCGTGGATTGCCATCATCGGGCCGGCGGCAGCCTGGACAATGCCGACATCGCCGAGGCGCGGTTCGCCCGTCTCCAACAAGCCAGCACGCAGCATCGCGGGCGCGATCAGCGCCTCGAATCCGCCATGTCTCCGAAGCAGCCGATGGCATGCATGAGCGCTCGCATAGCGTCCGCGCAGGTGGCGAGCCGGATCTATCCCCCGCTCGGCGGCGATCCAGTCGGCGACCCAGAGACAGCAGTCGCGCTTACCCCAGACGAAGGGCAAGCGGGCGCCGGCCGCGAGGAAGGCGACCAGACGTTCGGAACGGGTCGGCATTGTCAGCTCGGCCAGTATATCGTCTTGCCCGGCAGCGAGCCGACGAACTCGCAGCCGCGATCGCCCGCGAAACGGGCCTGCTGGTCGGCATCGGTGTAGAAGCCGAAGGCGGGCTTGCGGCGGCCGGCCCAGATGTTCTCGGCCGAGAGCTCGACGGTGTAGACGCCGTCCGAACCGTTGTAGGTCATCACGTCCATCGCCCCGCTCCAGACGTGACGCCGCGGCCCGCGCAGCGACCAGTCCTCATTGAAGATCTGGATGAAGACGGCGCAGTCGCGCCCTTTCACCTTGGCCGATTGCTGCCGCGCCATTGCGGCGATGCGCGCCGAAACACCGGACAGGGCGAATGAAACCTGCTGCGCCGAAGTGCCGAGCGGCATGGCAAGCCCGGAGATCGACGCGACCTCGCCGGTGCCTTCCCAGACCTGCCCATCCGAACTCTGCAGATCGCCGAAGCCGGTCCAATACCAGCGCGGATCACCCTCGAAATCGAACCAGGCGAGCAAGGCGAGGCGCGCGACAGGGCCGGCGACAGCCGAGGCCTCAGAGCCAAGGAAACTCACGCGCCCGCCCTCTGCTGTGCCTTCGTGAGGTAGCCGGGCATCTCAGCGCGGAGCTGCGCGTTGTTCTGCGCCAGCATGGCGCGGAATTGGGCCTCGGAGATCTGCGAGCCGCGCGCGTCGATGCTGTATGCTGGCGCCAAGGTGATCGACGGACCCGCGCGGCGGGCGGATGGAACGGAGGGCGCGCGCAAAGCCGGCATACCGCCAACCATTCCGCCATCCGCGAATTTCGGAACCCGTCCGCTGTTGATAGCGGAAAGCAGCGGCCCATACTTCTTCGCCGCCCGGCTGTTCACAACGAATTCGCCATCGGACAAGCGCGCAAGGATCGAATCAGAGCGCCCCGTGCCTGGGCCGGAAACAGAGCCGCCGCCAGCGAAGCCCAAAAGGTTGCCGACCACGCCCGATCCTGTCCCGCCCTTGATCGCCGCATCAAAGGCGATGTCGATCGCTTTGTCGGCAAGCTTCCCGATGACTTTCTGCAATGCGTCCGCCAGGGCCTCGGCTGCGCTCTTGCCCTGCATCAGATCCGAAACCAGCCCCTTGAAAGCGTCCTTGGCGAGATCCGATGCGAAATCCATCGCATCCTTGACCTGATGGGCCTGCTCTTTCCATTCCGCTGTCGCCTGCGCGAGGCCAAGGATCTTCTCCCGTTCCTCGGTCGTCAGCGCAGCCGTCTCGCGCAACCCGCCGGCGAAATCCTTCTGGGCTGCCGCCGTCGCCTCGACCAGAGCGCGGGCCTTTTCGCGCTCAATATTGGACTTGCCGGACGTCGCCAGATCAGCCTTGGCGAGCTCGCCCGCCTTCTGCAGATTGATGACGTAGCGTTCGAGGGCGGTCGCCTTGTCCTTCTCGACTGCACCTCCGCCTCCGCCCTTCTTGTCCTCTTCGCCGGGGACCTTGAAGTCCTTGAGCGAGACCGGCTTGATGCCAGAATTTCCCATGCCGGCCGGTCGCGCCGGCGGTTGCGGGGCGTCGACAAGCGCATTACGGAACTCGCGCTCGCTCGACCGGAAGTCCTGCAGCGCCTTACGGCTCCGCTCGGCCGCCGCTGCATTGGCCGCGGCGCGCTCCTGCGCCAGCGCCTCGCGACCGCCAGCATTGGCGAGCCCCATGTCGCGCGCCTGCGCGACGCGCTGCGCCCGCTCCTCCTGATAGGTCAGCGCCGCCTGTCGCTGCAGTCCGGCGTTGGCCTTGGCAAGCTCGCCGACCTTCGTGATCAGCGCCTGCACGCCGTTGACGGCCGTCGCCGCAGCCTGACCGACGCCTCCGATACTGCCGGCGAGGCCTTGGATGGCACCGGCAAGCGCCTGGCTGGCGCCGGTTGCCTTGTCGAACTCGCCGACAGCGCGCACGAACTCGTTGCGCAGCTGCTGCATGGCCTGATCAGTCGTCAGAACCGCGCCGGCGAGCTTCGTTTCCAGCAGCGGCGCACCGGCCTGAATGGCGCGGAAGAACGCTTCCGAGGATACCTTGCCGTCCTTGACCAGCGCAGTGAGCTTGGCGACATCACCGCCCGCTTCCTGCAACCCGGCCGCCGCCGCCTGCAGCAACGGATACATGCCGTCGAGCAGCGAATTGTACTCTTCGGCCTGAACCTTGCCACCCGAAAGCGCCTGGCCGAGCTGCAGCAGAGCGCCAGAGGCCTCGGTCGCCGACGTTCCACCGACGCGCAGCGACTGCGCTACGATATCGGTCAGGCCGAGGAGATCGGTCGAAGAGGCCTTCAGCGTGGTCTGCGCCTGGCTGACGCGGCCATAGAGCTGCGCCAGAGCATCCAGCGGCACGGCGTTGCGCTGCGCCGAGGCGAAGAGGGCGTTGAAGACACTATCGAGCTGCCCGCCGCTGACGCCTGCGACCTTCAAGCCGTTGATGATCTTCGTGTACTCGTCGGCGGCCTGGCGCAGCTCGTTGACGCCGAGGCCGGCGACCACGCCGGCGAGCGCGTTTCGCGCCGCGCCAGCGACCTTACCGAGCGCCGCGCTGACGCCCTTCTCGATGCCGCCGGCCTCGCGCTCGATATCCTTCAGCGTGCGGACGGCAAGCCCGCGAGCCTTGCTCAGCTCGCTCTCGAACTTCTTGACGTTCGCCTCAAGTGAGACGGTTAGCCTTTCAAGATCGGTCGCCATCTCACCTCTCCGTCGACATGTTGGCGAGGTCCCAAAGCGCACCTTCCTCGTCGGGGCTCAGGCCCTCCTTGCGGTCAGGCACATGCGCCGCGGTCCAGCCGTCGACCATCTCCATGAACTGCCAGTAGCTCGCAGCCCTGAAATCCGCCCGGCTCATGCCGATGGCGGCTGCGGCTCGGTAGAACGCACCGAAGGCGAGGCGCCCATTCGGGAGCGACGCGCCTTGCTCCGAGCCTTCGGCGCGTCGCCTTTTTTTGACGGCTGCTCCTCCGGCGCGCCGGCAAGGGCCGCGCTCAGCACGGCGATCGCCAGCGTGGCGTTTCGAAGCCAGTCCGGCCGTTCATCGACATAGCGCCGCGTCAGCTTCAGCGCGTCATTGGCGGGGAGACCGCCCCCGATCAGACCAAGGCGGATCGTGTCGCGCACGTCCTGCAGATGCCAGTCGCCAGCAAGCAGGCGGCGCAGGCTGTGATACGGGCCGGCACCGGCGACCTCCTGCAATTCTTCCAACTCGCCCATGGCAAGCCGGAAGCGATAGGTGCCGCCGCCGAAATCGAGATCGACGGCGGCGTTCCTGTTCTCGGCGTTCATCAGGCCGGGGTCCAGGCGACGGCGCCATCGCTCTGCAGCGAAATCTCCAGGGTGACGCGACCTTCCTCCGGCGCGGCGGGGTTGAAGCTTTCGATGTGGAACGCCCCCTGCCAATGGCCGACTTTGGCGCCATTGCGCCACAGCTCGATCCGGCAGTTGCGGCTGACATCGTCGTCATAATAGCCCTGCCAGATCGGCAGCGCATCGGCATCGAGCACGCCCGAGCCTTCGATCGAGGCACTCTTCGAGGTGACGTCGCGCTCGGTCCAGGGCGCAGCATCCTCGTCGGCACAGTCCGGAACGTTGGTCTCACCCAACTCCTTCGTCATGGTGATCGCGCGCTCTAGCAGGCCGCACGGGGCCGAGAAATCTTCGTTAGGCGTTGCGCCGTTCCCGAGCAGAAGCCGCAGACCAGAGCGGCGGAAGGTCTTGGCCTGGGCCATGGTTCACCTCATGAAATGGCCGCCCGGAGGCGGCCGCTGCGGAAGAGAAGGCGGGAGACCTTAGGCCGCGTCGGCCAGGGCCTCGAATCGAAGGACGGCGCGGCGCGAGAGGCCGTCAGGCTCTTCGAACCAGAGAGTATTGCGCCAGGTAATCTCGACATCGGTCCAGCCAACGGCCGGCGGCGTGGCGCGGTGCAGGATGCGCTTGACCATCCCGGCCAGCGCCGCGAGATCGTCACGCGCCGGTGGCGGTGCGAAGCACTGGATTTCGAAGGTGACGCGCACGGCGTCGCCGCAGTCGTGCCCGTCCTCCAGCTCCTGCCAGCCGGACGGGCGCAGATAGAGATGCTTGGTACCCTGCGGTATCGGGTCGAGAATGCCGACCGGCACCATGGACCGCAGATCGGCATCCGCGTCGATCAACGCAACGACCGCCTTCTGGATCGGAAGGGTCGCCTCGCTCATGACGAGGCCAACTGCTTGACCGCCTTCGTCGTCGCACGGCTGATGCGCGATTTCACCCGCCGGCGATTGGCGCGATAGGCCGGGAAGAAGAAGGGCTGCGGCGACGTGCCGGGATGGCGCGAGCCGGCGAACGTTCCGCCATTGAGATGCGGCGCCGTGCCGAACTCGACCAGATGGGCATAGCGCACCTCACCATTGCCGGCCGAGATCCTGACGGACAGGTCGGGATCGCCGGCTTCGCCGGCCGTGCCGGCGAGCGAGGAATAGCGCACCTTGCCGCCGCCCCAGGTCTGCGTGATCGATTTGCGCAGCTTGCCGGTGCGTTTCGGCGCGAGACGCTCCATCTCGTCGGTGATCTCATCGGCGCCCTGCGCGAGCGCCTGCTTGATCGCGCTGCGGACCGCTGACGGCATCGCGGCCATTTTCCGCAGCAGGTTCTCGCGTCGGCTCAGTTTCGCCATCGGCGGCGCCCTTCCAGAGATAGGCCCTGCTCGCATCCACCGCGGCACGGGCGCATGGCGTCGTCACCATGAGCGGCCGAACGCCGGCCTTATACGCCCGGCACCAACGGCCCTTGAGCTGCGGCGGATACCAATCGAAATCCGCCGTGAAGACGACGCGGGGCACCGAAGATTAGAGGGAGACGTTCGGGAACTGGATATCGAGTGCCAGAACCGTCGCCGATCTGGCGAGGCCGAGCAGGCAGACATACTCGCCCACGCCGACATCGGCGAGCGGGCAGATGCCGCCGGGCGTGTCCGAAAGGTAATAGGCCGTGCCGGGCGTCAGCGTGGCGCCGAGCGTGATCTCACCGGCTTTCTGGACGTCGACCGGCTGATTGAGCGAGGCGCCGTTCAACGCGACGCCCGTTGCCTTCCGCGCCTCGGCGGCGGCGCTGTTGGAATCGGCCAGCATCCACTTCTTGGTGGCGGATGAGAGATAGACCGCCTTGCCCGCAGCGATGGCCTCGCCGGCGATGCCGGGCTCGATCGAGGCGTTACCGCCAGCGACGACACTGGCGGCGGTGATGGTGAGATCGGCCATTGGAATCTCCTGCGGTCAGGTTTGCGGGCCGTGCTCGATCAGGAACTCGATCTCACGAGCATCCGGCGTCGGCACGATGGAACGGATCTGGCACTGCCGACCCGCATAGGGGCCGGAGACGAAGACGACGCGATCGGCGGGATCGGTCGACCGAGTTGCGGCGAAGCTCAGCGTCGTCAGCGTCCCGGACAGCGTGCTCTGCAGCTGGCCGGAGGCGGCCTGCTCGCGGCCGAACACCGGCCGGAATGCGGCCCAGCAGTCGGCGACGGCGGACCAGCTCTCCAGAACGTTGCCGGAGGCGGTCTTGTCGCCGTGGGCGCGCCGCTCGAAGCGGACGCGGTGAATACGCTGACCAGCCGAGAGCATCAGATCTGGTACCGGCGATATGGCGAAACCAGCCGGTCGACCGTCGTCGACATCGGGACGGCCGAGACCGCGCCCTGCGCGACCGTTTCGGGATAGCGATAGAGATCGCCGACCATGAGCTTGATCGCGCTGATCAGCGCCGGCGGCACAGCCGGGTTGCCCTCCGCGTCCTCATAGCCGGCGCGATAGATCACCGAAAGAGCATCAGGCGCCGAAGCCAGGGCTGGCAGCGCGACGTCGACGCCGAAAAGCAGGACCGGCCGCGACGAGGCCGGAGCGAGCAGGCGATATGAATTCTCGTCGAGGACGGTCTCGACGCCATCAGCATCGCGCGTCCGGACCTCGACGATCTCCAGCA
Source organism: Beijerinckiaceae bacterium (assembly GCA_965283735.1). Classification (GTDB taxonomy): domain Bacteria; phylum Pseudomonadota; class Alphaproteobacteria; order Rhizobiales; family Beijerinckiaceae; genus Allobosea. The sequence continues at coordinate 1,043,843 of CBDIPN010000001.1, forward strand.
CGGGAGCCAGCCGCATCTCGATCACGCGCGAGGCCGGGAAGAAGGATGCGTATTCGCACCACTCCTGCGGCATGAGCGCGCGACCGAGGATGCCGCCATAGCCGTCGAGATGACCGACCGCCGCGGCGATCACCGCCTCGATCAGCTCATCATCCTCATCATGGTCGACGCGCAGATGCGCCTTCGCCTGCTCCAGGCTGACCGGCATCTCGACCGGTGGCGTCACCAAAGCAGGCGGAAGGCAGAGCATCGACGTCAGGCCACCAGGATGTGGAAGGCGCCGACCTTGGCGTTGCCGCCCTGCGCGATCGCAATCTTGACGCGGTCATTGCCGAGGCCGATGCGAGCCTGAACCGCAGTGCCGCCGGCGGCATAGAGCGACCCGACGCCGGCCTGCGAATGCGTCGGCTGGCGCGGCGCCACGACGGCCGAGGCGTTGACGTCGTTCTGGGACCAGAGCGGGACGCCGGTCGCCTCGCCGGTCACGACGAAGTCGACGCCGTTGGCATAGGCGTTGGCGCCGGCCGAGGCCGTGTCCTTGACGTACTCGATCTGGTGGATCTCGCCGGAGAACCGCGGCGAATAGGCGACGGCCGTTCCATCGGCCGCCGTCGTGACGGTGACCTTCAAGCGCTTCATGGGCATGGGTCTACTCTCCTATGGCAGGCCGCGAGGCCCTTAGCTGGCCTTCCGGCCGGTGGAGGCCTTGTTCGCCGGAGCGGCGCCTTCGGCCTTGTTCTTGGGAGGAGTTTCGGCCTTCCGGCCACCGGGCATCGGCTCCAACACACGCCCGATCAAATGACCGACAGCAGCCGGGTCGGCCTGTCGAGTTTCGCCCTCGACGTAAGGGCGGTCGCCCTCATGCGCGCGCAGCACGCGGTAGTTCTGCAGCTTGCTCATCGCTTCTCTCCTTCGGCTCACAGAGACGGCGCGCCTCGAAAGCGCGCCGCCCTTAGTCAGCCGAAGCGAATTCAGGCGCCGAGCGCGACGTCGAAATCGCCGTAGATGAAGGCTTCCGGGCGATAGACCGCGAGCGCGAGGCGCTCTTCCGCCAGGATGGTCACGAGGTTTTTGGTGAAGTCATCGTTCTCGTAACCGGCCTCGACGCGGCCTTCCCAGCGGTCGAAGAGCTGAGCTCCGAGCTTGAAGGCGCCGGTCAGGAACTTGCGCACGGTCATAGCCTGCGTCTCGACCACCGGCAGGCGCCACAGAGTCGGAGCAGTGCCGCCCTGCGGGTTGCCAATGATGTAGCGACCGATATCGTCCTTCGTCAGCTCGATGGCGGTCCAGTCGATGGGATTGAGCACATGGCCGGAGGCCGGATACTCGGCGAGCGCCGCCTGCAGCATCGCCAGTCGCAGCACGTCGATCATGGTGAGACCGGCGAGCGAAACCGGAGCTGAATACGCCGTCGCCTGCGGAATGATGCCGTACAGGTTCTGCCCGGTGTTGTCGCCGGAAAGAAGCTGCTGCTCTTCCTTGAACGCGAGGCCATAGAGCAGGCGCTGATCGATCATCGACCGCAGCTGGCTGACGTCGGACAGGATCTGCTTGGACGCCTTCATCCAGTGAGCGATGACCTTCGCCGAGGTCGAGCGCAGGTCCAGCTTGATATCCGAGGACGGCTTCGCAGCGCCCTCGGCTACCATGCCCGCATTGTTGGTGAAGCCGGTCTCGACCACGTATTCCAGCGTCGAGCCGTCCATCTGACCGGGCGAGATCAGATCCCGCACCGTCATACGCCGCTGCGGCAGCTCCAGAATACCCGCGAGACGGGTCGGACGGACGGCGTCGCCGACCGAACCGCCGGCATCGGTCGTCGCCGAGGACAGGGTCGCCTTGACCTTGAGATCGCCGCCGCGGGCCGACTTGCTGAAGCCGCTGTCCTGAAAGCCCTTGAAGCCTTCGCCCTCGACGAACTGCTCGCCGAGCGTCTTCTGCCGATCGTCGCTGCCGCCCTTCTTCTGCTTGGCGACAGTCTGCTCCAGCGTCGCCAGCTGTTCGGTCAGCGTGTTCATCTTGACGAGGGCCTCGTCGGCCTTGGTCTTGGCAGTGTCAGTCAGCTTCTCGCCGGCGCTGGCCTTGCCGAGGGCATCTTCGGCGATCTCCTTCACCTTGCCGACCGCCTCCTCGACCATCTTCTTCACGCTGGCGGCGAGTTCCTCGACGGACTTGCCGTCAAGGCCGCCATTGTCAGGCTTGTCGAAGACGATGCGCGGGCCGAAGGCGCGGGGGCCGATGTGCGACGCCATCAGGCGGGCGATGCCGCCGGCGCCCGCCAGTGCAGCCGGGACGAGGGCGGTGGACGAGGCCAGCGCGCCGGCGCTGGCGAAGGCCTCGGTCGAGGCCGAGACGAAGGCGAGGGCGAACAGCCCGAACGCCGCGAGCGTCAGGAAACGATGCATGGATATGCTCCGATTGAGATTGAGGATCATGTTTACTTGAGCAGGGCGCGCAGAAACGCGGCCGGCTCGATCGCCTTCGCCTCGGGCTCCCCCCGAAGATGCGGCGCTGCCTTGCCTGCGATCGCCGCGGCAAGGCTCTTTGAGAAGCCGCCTGCATCCCGCAGGAACTCCTCGAATTCACGGATCGTCGGCAGCTTGCCAACATCAAGCAGGGCCTTCACGCTCGTCACCCGCGCCTGAATGTTCATCGGCATGGTGACGAGGGAGACCTCGCGCAGATCGATTTTCTTCAGCTTCGTCACGCCGGGGCGCTTGTCGTCCTGCTCGGCATGTCCCGGCAGATAGCGATAGCCGATCGACATCCCGCCGAGTGCCTTGGCCTTGAGCAGGCCATGGGCACGCTTGGCGAGCGGGTCGAAATCGACGAGCAGCCGGCCCTTCACATAAAGGCCCTTGGCATCCTCGGCGATATCGGTCCAGACGCCGATCGGCTCGCGCTGATCGTGCTGCCAGAGCATCGGGATCGTCCGCCCGTCCTTCTTCGCCTGCACGATGGATTCGATGAAGGCGCCGGGCTCGACCACGTCGCCACCCTGATCGACATTGCCGAAGGTCGAGGCATAGCCCTCGAACTCGCCCTCGTCGCCGACCGCCTTGGTCTCCAGCGCGAAATCATGCGTCTTGAGCATCGTCATCCTCCAGCGGCGGGCCGCCGTTGTGGCCGATCGCGCTGGCCTGCGTGATCGGGATGTTCTGGGATTGCATGCGCGGGACATCGCCACCCGGAACCGGCGGCAGGTTCTCCAGCGCACGAACCTCGTTGATGGTCATGACGCCCGCGGCGAGCATGATCTGGTAGAACCGAGCGCGGGCCTCGCTGGCCCCGCGCAGCAGCCCCTCCAGGTTGAATTCGATGATGATGCCGGCGGCGATATCGGCCGCCGTCAGAAGCTGCTTCATCAAGGCAAGCTCGATCCGGCGCAGGCGCCGGCGCAGCGAGAATTTCGAGAAGCCCTCGGTCATGTCGGCGATCGAGGAGCCGAGCTTCGTGTTGCCGGCAGTGTGGCCGATCATGTGGGGCGGGACGCCGAACAGGCGCGCGATCTCCTCCACCGAGAAGGCGCGCGATTCGAGCATCTGCGCCTCTTCCGGATTGAAGGTGAGCTGCTCCCAAGTGCCGCCGGCTTCCAGAACCATCGGCCTGCCGGCGTTCATGGCGCCCATGAACTTTTCGGCCAGGAGCTGTTCGAGCTCGGCCCGCTTCTCCGGCGACATCACCTTGTCGAACTTGAGCACGCCCGAAGGGCGCAACCCGTTGACGAAGGTCCGCAGCGCCGCCTGGTTGACCGAAGCGGCAAGCCCGAACGACTTGCGCGCATGGGTCAGCGTCGAGAGGCCACCCAGCGGATCGCCACCGAAGCCGCGAATATGCAGGATTTCGGCCGAGGAACCTGAACGGTAACGGCCGTCCTGGCCGCGCCAACTATATTCCAGATCACCTGACGAAGCGCGCCGGACAGTCATAACGTCAGGGTGGACCGGAGTCAGCGCGACGAGCTTGCTGCCGATGAAGTCCTTTTCGGCGTAGCCATTGCCGCGCAGCTCGATCGACAGACAGATCTGCTCCAGAAAATCGAGCGTGGTCTGCTCGGAATTCGGGCTCTCGTGAAGCAGCCGATAGAGCGGGTGATCCTTCGCGACCTCGCGCCCGCCGCCGGGTCGGTCGCGATAGACCATCAAAGGCAGCGAGCCGACCGTGCCGACGAGCAGGTTGAGGCAGGCCCAGGCCGCCGAAGATTCAGCACCGAATGCTCGGTCACCGCTTCGCCGATGTCCCGGTCGAGCCCCGGCCAGCTGGCGGGGTCGGTCAGGGACAGATTGCGCGGCGACGTGAAGAATGCGGCCGCCTTGCGAAACAGGTTCACGCGGCGCCCCGCAGGCTGGAGAGGTAGCCGTCGAGACCTTCCTCCTGCTCGCCCATGGTCAGGCCGAGCGCCATCACGGCGGCGACGATGCCGTCGATCTTGTCGGCCGAGCGCTTGCGAGCCGGCATGAAGTTCATGTTCTCGTCGAAGCGCACTTGCACATGCCCCGCCATCCAGCCGAGCACGGGGTGCCCGGCATGATCCATCAGCCCAGCCAGAACCAGGCGCTCGAATTCCTTGGTCGGCTCGCCCAGCGACAGGATGCCCTGCCGCATCTCGACCAGCAGGTCGGGATCGACGCCGTCGATCTGAAGGTCGCCGATCAGCTTCCGCGCATTCCACGGATCGAAGCCGATGGCCGCGACCTCGAAGGCCGCGAGATCATCCTTCAGCGCCTTGAGCACGAAGTTCTGATCGACCGCGTCGCCCGGCGTCGTCTCGATCGCGCCGCTCTCGATCCATGCCTTCCAGGGCGTCACGCGATCGCGCCGCACGCGCGCTTCGAGCGAGCCTTCCGGAATCCAGAAGCGCGGCAGCAGCAAGTAAGGCTCGTCAGGCGCTTCCGGCTCGAAGATCTGCATCTTCGCCGTGATGTCCTGCGTCGAGGAGACGTCGACCGCGATATGACAACGACGCCCGAGGAGGGCTTCGCGTCGCGTGCGCCAGGCGTCCGGATCGGGCGCGCAGGCGAGCCATTTATCGCGGTTCAGCCAGCGAACGGTCTGCTCGACCCACTGGTTCAGATGGTAGCGCCGGAAGGCGGCCTCGGCGCGGGGATTGCCCTTCGCCTTCGAAGCTTCCTTTCGGATGTAATCCCAGGTCGGCGTCAGGCCGATCGTCGGGTTTGCCTTCGCCCAGACCGTCTCGTTCTGCCAGTCGTCATCAGGATCGGCCGCAAACACGACCGCGAGTGTGGACGGGTCCTCGATCGAGCCGTCGAGGATGCCAAGCGTTTCTTCCCACAGGCTGAAGCCGACGACCTTGCTCTTGAGGCCGGCCGTCGAGGCGTAGAGCTCGACCGGCTGGAGCCGGGTGCCAGTGCCCTGCCTAAGGTTGTCCTCCAGGTCGCGGGTGTCCCACTCGTGCATCTCGTCGCCGGTGATGACCTGCGGCATGCGCCCATGCTTGCCGTCCGGCTTGCCCGACAGCAGATGGAAGCCGCTCGCGGTCTCGGCGACGTAGATGCCCTTGGCCGTCATCGTCACGCGCGGCGTCGCGCCGCCGGTCAGATGCGGGTCCTTCAGCAGCATACTCTTCATGCGGCCGAAGGTGATCTTCGCCTGATCCTCGTCGCGGGCGAAGCAATAGCCCTCGGAGCCGACGAGGCGCTCGTGCACAAAGAACAGCAGCGACAGCGCTGCCAGAAACTCGCTCTTGCCGTTCTTGCGGGGCACCCAGAGCAGGAGCCGCGAGAAAACGCGGACCTGATAGACGATCGGCTTGCCGGTATGCGGGTCGATGTGATCCGCCGGGCGCTTCCATCCGACCAGCAGCCGGACAACGATTTCCTGCCACTTGAGCAGGCGGAACGGCACGCCGGCGAAGCGATCCGCCGTCAGCTTGAACCAGCGCGGCCAGTTTTCGACGACGAGATCGGCCTTGCGCGCGTCGAACCACGCGCCCTTTTGAGCCGCCGCCCGCTTCCACGCCGAGATCGCCCAGCCATAGGCCGGGTCGTTCTCATGCTCGGCGAGCCAGCCCGGAAGCGGCCAGAGCACGCCGGCGGCCGAAAGAGCCGCCTCGCTGGTCTGCATCAGCTATGCAGCGTGCCGGGCGGAGGGGAGTCGAAGCGGTCCATGCCACCGACCGGATCGGCCGCGGCGGCCGGCGTCTGGCCGGGGTCCGGCTGCTGCGGCAGGCCGAGATCGCCCTGGCCGCCGGCGCCACGCTCCAGCACGCGACGCTGATCGAGCAGGAGCGCGAAATTGTCGCGCGGCGTGAAGCCGAAGCGATCCGAGAGCGCGAGGATCTCGACCAGCGCCTGCTGGCGGATCTTCTCGTTCGGATTGGACCGCGGCATCTCATCGCCGGAGACCGTCTTCACCTTGACGACATAGCCCTCGCGCCGAAGCGCCAGGACGCAGCGATTGTAGCGCGCGACGGCGTCGCAATAGGCGAAGAGCGCGGGACCGAACTCGGTCGAGGCGCGGAGCGTCTGTTTCAGCCGGGGCGCGACCGCCATCCAGACGTCACGCTCTTCCTTGAACTCCTTCCGCGCGAAGCGGGGAGGGGGCCGAAGCCCGGCGATATCCATGCTGGCGAGGAGCTGCTCTTCGGCAGTCGGGCCGGAAGCCTTCGCCTTGAGATCGGCATCGGTCTTCTTCCGCTGCCGGCTGGGATAGCCCTTCGCCTTCTGGACCTCCGGTGAATCCTTGCGCCTGCCCATGGTCTCGCGGCGAGGCGGACCTCACCCTCCTCAAAAAAAAGTTTGGCGGAAAATTTCCCGACGCCACACGGAATAGTAGGGCGCCGGTGCAGGGTTCGGGGGCTGGGCACTTTTGACACCCCCCGGTCACCGCCGCCGGCTTGCCCGCTCCTCGCGCTGCTTCGCCCCGTCATGGTGCGTCTTGCACAGCGACTGGAAAGGCCCAGACCAGAAGGCATCGACATCGCCTCGATGCGGCGTGACGTGGTCGCACACCATAGCCGGCTCGACCGCACCCTCTGCCTCGCACATCACGCAGAGCGGATGCTGATCGAGATGGGACTTCGCGAGCTTGCGCCACTGCGCTGTCCAATAGAGCCGCCGAGTCTCGCTCTCCCGCGCACGACGCTGGTCATACTCTCGCTGCGCGTTGGCTGATTGCTGGACTTGGCGTGCGGTCCTGAAGGTCTTGACCCGCTTCACCTACACCCCTGAACGACAACGCCCCGAGGCCGTGTCCGGCTCCGGGGCGCGATTCGCGCTGATATCTATTTAGGGCCACGCAACGGCGCCGTAGTCAACGGTCAAGTTGTATCTCGCCGTTCGATACTACAGGCTTATCCCCCGCCTCCGCAGATAGGTCTGGTTCGCAACGGCCACAGCCTGCTCGTCCACATGCCCTGTCCCGATGTCGCGGATACCGGCAATGCGGCCACGCTGCGGCCCCTTCGCGCCCCAGACCTCCTCGGCCAAGAGCTTCAGAGCTTCCTTCAGCCGCATCGTGAGATAGTCCCGCTTTGTCCGTTCGTCTTCCGGCCCAGGCCAGCGCTTCGCCAATTCGGCGACCGTCGATCCCTGCCCAGCAACAGCCGAGACGATGCGCTCACCGACGAGGCCGAGATCCGCGGCGAGGCGTTGCAGTTCGAACTGCGCATGCACGACTGAATTGGAAAGAGGATCGCCGAAGCGTCCGCCATCCACTTTGATCTTGGCAGGGTCGATGCCCCGTCCCGGCCCAATCTCCGCGGCCTCGAAGATGCGGCGAAAGCGAACCCCAGCCTCGTAGAGAGACTGATCGAGCCGACTGCGAGCGAGCATCATCTCCAACGGATGTTCCGCCAGATTCACGACGACGGCGATGGTCTCGCCGGGGCGATATGGGTCGGGAACGATTTTGAAGGCTTTCTCGACCTTTGGTCCGACACCACTCGCCGCGACAGCCGCATCCCGCTTCGCCTTGGCCTTTCCGGCCTTGCGATCCGCAATATCGCGGCTCGCCTTCGCTTCCAGGCGGTCAGCGGCTCGGTCGAAGCCGTCCGAAGGTGTCGAAGGGGCTTTCGCGGCCGCACGGGTCGAGCGGATCGATATTCGTGCCGCCCGACGCTCCGCCTGCATGGACGCGATCGCGAGCCGCTCCTCCTCGGCCAGCCGAGCCCGTTTATCAGAACCGGACATCATCATCTCCATGACCTTGAGCAGGCGGCGTCTCACTCGGCAGGAACACGCGGGCATCGCCGTCCATCATCGGAATGCGGGCGCCTCTGTCCGCCAGCCACTGGCGCCACGCCTCGATCTCCCGGCCGTTGCAGAGGAAGGCCCGCAGCTCACCCACGCGCTGCGCGGCGGCAGCGAGATCGCCAGCTGTGACGCTCATCGTCTTGCGGGCCTCGGCCTGCTGGACCATGAACCCGACACGCTGCCGCGCCCCCTCGGCGATACGGGCATGCAGCATCAGCCACCAGTCCTTCGACCAGCCCTTGACCTCGGTGAAGGCGCCCGCCGCCTGCTTCGCAGCCCTGTCGGCGGCCTGCTGCGGCACATGCAGCCAGTTCTTTCCGCGCAGGTAGGTGAAGGCCGCCAGCCGCAGCGTCTGCTTGGCCGCAACGCGAACGGCAAGGAACCCCGGTATGCCGTCGATCGCGGCGCGGCGCTGGTCGAAGGGCAGTTCGTTCCAGGCGTTCTCGACCTTTGTCTGGTCGTCGGCGGCACATTGCGGATAGGCTTTGCGGAACTCGTCGAGCGTGGCCGGCAGCCTGCGCTCGGGCTCGCCCTCGCTCGCTGGCATGCCCTCGCGCCCCTGCGCACCCTCTCTCTCAGAACTGAGGGATTCCTGAGGGGTTCTATTATGGGGGTGACTTAGCTTGTCATACTTAGGCGTCTCCGGAGTCACCCTATCCGCATCCAAGGGTGACACAGGGTCACCCTTTACGGATGCCGTATCGGCGTTGATTTCCTCGCCATCGCATGCGTCGACGTCATACTCGACTGGCAGAGCCAAGCGCTCCGGTCGGTGCTCAGCCGCCGCCATCATCGCCGGCCATGTGTCAGCGCGGCGCAGGAGATGCAGCAGGTCGAGATCCATCTCGTAGCGAGAGGCATCCTCCCGGCCGCGCCCGCCGACCTTCACGCGGCGCAAAAGGCCGATGCGCAGGAACTCGCCGAGCACGCGATGCACATGCCGCTCCGAGCATTTCGCCGCCTTGGCGACGTTGCGCACCTTCGGGAAAATGTTCTTGCCGTCGTCATCGCAGCAGTCGACGAGCTTCATCAGCACGAGCCGGTGAGACTGCGTCGGCACCTCGGCATTCCAGCCATGGACCATCAGGGTGAAGCTCATAGCCCGAGCGTCTCCTGCTGGCTTGAGCCTTGATCCACCACTTCAAAGCCGAGCGGCATGAATTGCAGCTCAGCCGAGATCCTGCGGCAGGCGATATCGAAATAGCGCGGATCGATCTCGATCCCGACGAAGGGGCGGCGTAGACGAACGCAGGCGACACCCGTCGAGCCGGAGCCCATGAACGGATCGGCAATCAAGCCGTCAGGCAACTTGCGGATTAGCCGCTCCAATAGCGGGATCGGCTTCTGGTTGGGATGCTGACGGCCGTTGATCGCCATGCTCTGGACAGGCGGGCAATAGATCACGGCACCTTCGTCACGCTTTCCGATGAACCCCTTGCCGATGACGTAGATCTCCTCGCTGGATGGCTTCCATGGAAGATCAAGCGCTCCCATGCCGAGGGCCGGGCCTTTGTCCCAAGTCAGAACCATGCGCGTGCCGGCTGGACGCTCTGCCTTCCACGATCCGAAGATCAACATGGGCACGTCGCCGCACGCCACGAGAGCCGCGTCGCGCGCCGAAACGTCCCCGTCGTTGCGGATATGATCACCAGCCCAAAGCGCGTCGGTGCGATGGCCCGAGCGATAGTCGATGCCGAAAGGCGGATCGCTGCATACCCCGGCAATGCCGGAGATGGTCGGCAGTATCTCCCGGCAGTCGCCGAGATGGAGCGTCACGGTATCGGAGAGATGCTCGACGCGGCTCATAGCTCCGCCTCTGAAATCATCTCGCCGACATGCTTGCCCTCGATCGAGCGGAACTCGACAGGGATGCCAGCTTGCAAGGCGCCCGAAATGCCGTAGCGCATGCCGGGGCTGATGCCGCGGTCGACATAGACAACGCTGGCCTGCGCCACCGCGCGCCAAGCCAAGCCGGCGTCAATGCCCTGCCGTCTCTCAGCCGGAATCGTGTCGTCGAGGATGCCGGGCTGCGTATATAGCAGATGCGAAGCGATCGGCGCCTCACCACGCTGCAAACTGTCGCGCACACAGGACCGCGCATAGGCGACATTAGCGTCGACATCGCCCGCGAAGGGACTTTCGAGAATGACCAGGCGCATCACTCCGCCGCCTCCATGAAGAGCGGCATGGTCACAGCCGGCGCCGTCAGTTCGACCTCGCGCAGCTGGAAATTCGCGGCGACAAGTGCTTGCGCGAGCGGCGGGCAGACGCTGTTGCCGCACATGCGGACCTGCGCCGTCTTGGTGATCGGGATCACTTCGGCCGGGCCGTCGTCGTCGCCCCAACCCTCGCGGACCTCGACCTTCAGCCCCCGGTCGATGATGTAGCTGTCAGGGAAGCCCTGCGCGCGATAGAGCTCACGCGGCGACAGCATCCGCATGCCGATGTCGGCGACGACATAGGGCTCGCCGCCGATCTCGACCGTGACGAGGCCGAAGCGCGCCTTGGCTGTTGCGGTGTGCAGCGGGTCCTGCGCATCCTGCCCGATGGCTGGGCCGTAGTACTTCATCAGGAAGGCGCGGACCTCGGCGGCGTGCGTCGTGTGCGCGCAGACGGTCGGGATGGGATGCTCGGCTGGATAGTCCGCTCGCTCCGATCCTTTCATGTTGACGATGTGCGAAGCGACGAGCGCCTGCTGCGGCATGCCGTAGGCGCCGCCGGCCGTAAGGGTCGAAACCGGCTTGTCGAGCGAATGCCCGACGACGCCAGTGTTATGCTGCGCGAGGAAGGCAGCGACTGCGGCATGCTTTACGCCTCCGGCGACGACGGTTCCGAGCGGAGCATCCGGGTCGAGCGCGCGCGGTTCCTGGCCCTCACGCTCGCCATAGCCGGTCTGAATCAGCGTGCCGGCGATCAGCGCGTTCTGATCCTTGGTCGAGGCGCAGATCGTCGAATGCGGCTCTTCCGGCGAGCGATTGAGCCCGCCCTGCTGCGCATAGGTCAGGACCGGCGCAACAAGGCAGACATCAGCCTTGGCCGTGCCGGTGGCACAGGGCTCGTCAGCCGAGCGCGGGCGCGACTGACCGGCCCGCCCACCGCAGCCGACGAGGACGGGCGCGACGATGCCGAGCGGGGCGCTGCCGCCCGGCCGCACCTTGTTTTCGCCGTTCGCCGTGACCGTATGCATCGGCTCGTCCAGGCTGTGACCGATGCTGTTCGCGCGGAACTTCGTGACGAAGGGCGTCACCAGCCCATGGGCATCGCGCGCGGCGGCGACGGTCTTGAACGGCTCGCCGAGATCCTGCCCGCGAAACTCATCGCCTGAGTGATTACAGGTGACGACGAACGGCTTCGCGGCATCGAGGACGTAGCGCTTCACGCCTTTCGCTATGCGCGCCATCGTCGCGTCGGCGAGGGGCCGGTTGACGCCGACCGCGCGCCCTTCCTCGCGATTGAGGAAGATCGAATGGCAGGGCAAAGACCAATCGATGATCTCCGCTGCCGTGCGCCACGGCTTCTTGCGGCCGGCGATGACGTCGGGGTCATCGGGCCGGCCATGCGTCGGCGCCGGCCATACGATCTTTTCGCCGTCGCGGCGGGCGATCACGAAGAGGCGCTTGCGGATGGTCGGCGCGCCATAGTCGCAGGCGCGCAGCTCGCGATGCTCCAGCTTGTAGCCGAGGCGCTTGAGATCACCGCACCAGCGCTTGAATTCCTGCCCCTTGCGCTCCTTGCAGGGCACGCCCTCCGCCGAGATCGGCCCCCAGTCGCGGAACTCCTCGACGTTCTCCAGCATGATCACGCGCGGGCGGACCTGACGCGCCCAGCGCACCACCACCCAGGCGAGATCGCGGATGTTCCGCTTCACCGGCTTGCCGCCCTTCGCCTTCGAGAAGTGCTTGCAGTCCGGCGAGGCCCAGAGCAGCCCGACAGGCCGCCCCGCCGTCAGCGCGACAGGGTCGATCTTCCATACGTTGTGCGGGAGGTGCATCGTCTCCGGATGGTTCATCCGGTGCAGCGCCAAAGCCTCGGCATCGTGGTTGATGGCGATGTCGGGCGAACGGCCGAGCGCAAGCTCGATGCCCGTGGAGGCGCCCCCGCCTCCGGCGAAGGAGTCGATGATCAGCTCACGCATTCTGGCTGGCCTCGTAATCGTCAAGCTCGGCCGCTACAGGCCGGCCCATGGGTGACGTCGGTTCAGCCGACGCCATGTCCGGCGCCTCGGCACCCCAGACCTCCCAGCCTTCGCGGCGGGCGCGGGCATTGAATTCGACCTTCGGGCCGGTCGGAAAATAGCTCTCGATCAGCTCGTAGATGCGGTCAGGCTTCTCGGAATGGCGGCCGATCGGCGCGATGAGCACGCTCGGCCATTGCAGGCCGGGCGCCGGGCAAGGCGGATTGCCGCGCGTGGCGAGGATCAGGATCTCGTGCTCGCCGGTGAACCAATAGCCCGGCCCGCGTGCCTTGCCCGGCCGGCGCTTCACCCACACGCAATGCGACTTGTAGGTGTAGCCCCACGCTTCGATCACCACGAAGGCGTCGGGCAGCATCTGCATGGTCGCCCAGAGGAAGAGCACGGAATCCTTGGCGCCGATCTCGCCGACCGGGAGCGCCGCAATCTCCGATGTCTTCATCGTCGGGTAGTGGTTGTCGGGCGCCCGGTCCAAGCCGGTTTCGCGGGACCATGGATCGGGGCGCCAGGCGGGATCGGCCAAAGTTACGGCGAATTTGCGCTGCTCGGCTTGCCAGCTTTCGAGCTTGGCATTTTCCGCCGCGATCTTCTCGCCGAGATCTCGCTCGCGCTCCTCGCGGCGCTCCTTCTTCCTGTCCTGCTTCGCCCGGTGCTGCTCGCTGAGGAACTGCGTCAGCGCATCGAGCGGGACCGAGCGCAAGGTCGCGGCATGGGCTGCATTCCGGCCGATCGCGGCGGTGTCCATGGTAGCCACGGCGCCGTGCTTGGTCTGGAATTTCCGCTCACTGGAAACGTTGCCAGTGAGATCGCGCAGCCTGCCGACGAAGATATGCGAGACATGCGCGCGCCGTGCGATCTCGCGGTCACTCCATTGCGACCATTCGGCGTCGCGCAGCAGCAGGAACACGGCCCGACGCTTGTCGTCCGTCGTGCGGCGCAGGCCATGGGTCGCGTTGGCGCCGCACGCGAACAGGATCGCGTCACGCTGCGTGCCGGGCCGAATATCGGCCTCGATATCGGTTTCACCCGCCTCTTCGAAGCCGGCGGCGCGGTGGAAGCCATCCGCAAGCCAATGGTTCGTGCCGTCATGGAAGATGATGGCGGGCGGGAACTTGGCGCCCTCCCGCTTCGCCTCGGCATAGGCCTCGACCGTGGACGGATCGAGCATGGCGCGCGATTGCGTGCCGCCGTCGCGGCGCAGCTTGGCGATGGCGATCATCTCAGCCATGGGCTCGGCCTCCGACCAGGGCGCCGAGCCCCTCGCAGGTGATGCAGTCGGGATAGGTCCCGTCATGGGTGGTGATGCGCCAGCCCCGGCCGCTGCAGTCGCGGCAAGGGGGCGGACAGTCAGGGCAGCGGCGCTTGCGGCCGTCGCGCTCGACCATGTGGAAGGCTGCGCTCGCGCAATGCGGCGAGGCCGGAAGAGAAAGGGCCGCCGGTGCAGGCTGGGGCGTATGCGCCGGCGGCAAGTGGTCGGCCGCGGTCTCGGAGACGGCCGACGAGGGGAGTTTGCAGCCGGCGTTCACGATGCGGCCCCGGCCTGAATCTTCGCGTTGATGCGCTCGAAAGCCTCGATCGCGTGCTTGAGATCGGCCAGCGCCCTCCCGCACAGGATCGTGTCCGTGCCGGAATAGACGCCGTCATCGACGGCATGGGCGAAGACGCGGGCGACATCGGCCGCCTCGATCATGACCTGCGCATGCGCTGAGAAGGGCGTGCCGTGTGCAGTCCCCGGCGAGCGCGGCGCGATGCGCTCCAGTCGGAAGCCGAGCAGATCGGCCTCGACCTTCGTCATCACCGGCTCGCCGCAATCAGCCTCGAGCACGAGCTTCTGGCGGATCGAGAGCATGCCGTCGCCCTCGCGCAGCGCGAGCTTGCTGATCTGCTGCTGCGTCACGCCGATCAGATCGCCGGCGCGCTTCTGCCCGCCGCAGCGGTCGACCAGGTCGCTGGTCGCGCCCTTCAATGCGTAATGGGTGGTGTCCCGCATCGGGTGAACCTCGGTTGTGAGGCGCCGCGCGTTACGCGCTGCGCCGGGACGGCACAGCGGTTAGGAGTGAAGGGCAGCAGGCTCGGCCTGCTGAGCAACATCAGGCGGACGCGGAATGTCGGCAGGCCACTCGGCTTCGTCAGGCCAATTCGACGAGAACCATTCGAGCCCGCGCGCTACGCGACGTGCCCCCATGTCGCCACCGGCGCGCAGATGCTTGAGGCGCGTCCCTTCGCCAAACACGAGCGTCGAGACGCGGGATTTGGAGAGGTGCCGAGCGTCCGCAAATGCCGAGGCGACGGCGAGGATATGGTCGATGGCGTTCATGGGCCGAGAGAAGAACGCTAAATCTAGCGTTTCGTCAAGGCAGATTTAGCGCATGAGCGCTAGCTCATCCATGCGATATATTTAGCTCATGGCCAAAGAACGCGAATTCTTGCCGGGCTCACTCGCTTGGCGCATTGATCGACGCCTGCGGGCTGTCGGCAAGAAGCCGACGCCGGCCAGCCTCGAAGCAGGGCTGAGCGCGAGCGCGATCCGGAATATCTATGACGGACAGTCCAAGGCCGGGCGGGCGGACACAATCGCCGCTCTCGCGCCTGTTCTGAATACGACCGTTGAATGGCTCAGCATTGGCCTCGGCGAGGAGAGCACGGACCCTGAAGAGCAGCGAGCAGCACCCGCTGCCGCCAAGGCAATCACTGACCACGATGTCGACGCTGATAGGCTCTATGTCAGGCGCGTCGCTGCGGCAGGGACGTGGCGGGAGTACTCTGAATATCAGGACGAGTACGAGCCAGAATCGCACATCGTCCCGGTTATGCGAAAGGATGGGCGCCGAAGGTTCCTGACGAAGGTCGAGGGGGATTCCGTCGATAAGCTCCGCCTTTTTGATGGGGACTACGCCGTGACCATTGACTGGAACGACATCGACCGCCCGGCGAATGACGGTGAGGTCGTCGTGGTCGAACAGGTCCGCGATGGGGGCCATACGGTCGAGACCACCATTAAGCAGATCCGCATTCACAAGGATCGCTACGAGCTACATCCGCGCTCCAGCAACCCCAGGCACAAGGCCATCATCGTCAAGCACGGAGACGGCGAGCGCGACGGCCGGGAGGTGCGAATCATCGGTCTGGTCGAGAGCGTGTATCGACCCATGCTGTCGCTGCTCGATTAGCGATAGATTTAGCGTTTTAGCTTGACGCGATAATTCTAGCGTTTTATAGCTCGCCTCCATCGAAACCCGATGAGGCGTGCCATGTGCGTTCGTCCTGCCTGCCATATCCCGTCAACCGAGCCCACGATCCGCGACGTCGCCGAGGCGCTCGTCGCGATGCGCAATCTCGCGACGGCGGCTGAGCTCGGCGCGATCGCGCTCTTCCTCTGCGCTGTCTTCATCTGGTGCGCGATCGGCACCGGCGTCGCCTGACGCCCGGCCGCAACCCCAGAGGAGCAGCCATGATCACCACCTCCGCGATGCATTCGCCCAAGGCGCCCGTTCAGGAGCGCATGGCCGATTTTCTTGCCAGCCACGCCGCCGCCGCTGACGGCGTCACCCGCGACGACCTGCGCCGGCACTTCACCAACGCGCAGATCGACGAGCATTTCGCGGCCGCGCAGGAGATCGCGCTCGACAAGGAAGCCCGCCAGTGAGCGGCGCCGCGCCGGTCATTGCCGCGGCGCAGCCGGCGCGGCCCCACCCGCCCTTGCGGCGGGTGTCACTGTCGATGCGCATCGCGCTCGGCTTCCTTCACACTGGCGCGCTCTATCAGGAGCCCAGCAACGTCTGGCGCTGCCGCGCCTTTCCCGGCGAACGCGTTCTCGATCAGACGATCCGCGCCATCGAGCACATGGGCCTCGCCGAGCTGCGCGAGTACCAGGGCCATCACGGCGAACGCCGCGCCTGCATGTCGCTGACCCCGGCTGGCATCGAGCTTTACGCCCGCATCGGCGGCAAGCACGCCAACCGCCGGCCGCCGCCGGTCGAGACCGAAGGCATCATCCGCGAGACGGAGGTCGCTATCGACGAGATCGCCGAGCAGGAAGCCCGGCTCGCGCGCCAGATGGCGCTGATCGCCACGGAAGCCCGCGAGACCCGCGTCGCAGCCGACAGGATCGCGGCGAGCATCGCCAGACTGGAGGCCAAAGCCGGTCGCATGCAGCACGAGCGCGAGAAGCTATCCGCCAGCCGGCAGGATCTGCGCGCTTTCACCACCCAGGCCGCCGAACGCATCGGCGCGGCGATTGCGGAGGCACCTCGTTCATGACCCCTGACCAGATCAAGCACATGGTCGCCCGCTTCCTGCATTGGAAGCTCCCCGAAGGCTTCAATCCCGATGGCGGGATCTCTTTCGAGCGCATCTGCAACGCCGGCACTGCGTTCGCTTCGAATCGTGAGCCAGTCGGCACCAATCTGCTCGATGCGACGCAGGCGGAAGTGATGGTTCGCCACATGATCGACGGCCTGCCGCATGACGGCGTGACGACGACGATTGTTGCCAAGGTCGACGCCTCGGAGGCACTCGCGAAGATCCGGGAGGCGATGGAGTATCCTCCCGGAGCGTTCGGCGATGTCTTCGCAGAACGCAATCGACAGATGTTGGTCGAGCGCTGGACACCCCAGCACGACGATACTCATGACGGAGGCGAGCTTGCAGCCGCCGGGTCCTGCTACGCCCTTTCGGCCGCCGCTATTCTGAACCCCTACACCCAAGGCGACGGCGTCGGAGAAGAGCCGCCCGACGCGTGGCCGTGGGGCGCGGAGTGGTGGAAAATCGAC
Source organism: Beijerinckiaceae bacterium (assembly GCA_965283735.1). GTDB lineage: Bacteria > Pseudomonadota > Alphaproteobacteria > Rhizobiales > Beijerinckiaceae > Allobosea. The sequence continues at coordinate 1,061,020 of CBDIPN010000001.1, forward strand.
CGCGACAATCCCCGCCGCGCCTTGGTCAAGGCCGCCGCGCTGCTGATCGCCGAGATCGAGCGGATTGATCGTGCCGCCGCCAGAGCGGAGGCGGGCCAATGAGCTACGACACCATGGATCACGTCGGCTGGTTGGAGCGGAATATCGCCGCCGCCAAGGGTGGCGCCAACAAGTCGGACAGGCGACGCGCTCAGGACGGCAAGGGATGGCTTGCCGCACCGGAGAAGCTCAATCCCTTCCAACAGCGTGTTTTCACAATCCTCGGGATCGTCGGAGGCGGCATCTACAATGCCCCGATCGAATGGGACTCCGTTGTCTGGCGCCACCCGAGAATGGTTCATCTCAATTGGCGCAGCGAACTCGCGACGGTCGACTTTAGCGGGCTGACGACCGTTGTGTTGCTTTGCCACGACGCCCGCATCCGCATGTCCATCAACGCGAACATGCGCTTTCTCGGCCTCGGCTTTCACGAACGCGATCCGTGGACGGAGGAGATGCACTTCTCGCGCGGCCACATGTCGATCGAGCAGGCTCTCGCTCGGCATCGCGGACGATTCCCGCTGGGTCACCACGTTCACTGGTGCGCGCCCTTTGCTGCAGAGGCCGCCGAATGACCTATGTCAGCGCAGGCGCGACACTTTCATCCTGCGGTCGCTATCGCTATCGCCTCTGGCGCGAGTGGCGGCTCCATCCCAAGCCCGCGCTCTGGGACATGTGGACCGACGACGACGGCAAGCCGATCGTCGATGGAGCCGGCCAGCAGCTTGGCGAGCCGAAGGCCTGCGTCTTCATCATGCTCAACCCGAGCACGGCGGACGGCGAGCAGGACGACCCGACGATCCGCCGCTGCGTCGGCTTCGCGAAGGCTTGGGGCTTCGATCGCCTTGAGGTGATCAACCTCTTCGCCCATCGCGCGACCGACCCGAAATCCCTGCTGGCTTTGACCCACGACGACGATCCGGTCGGCTGGGAAAACCAGATGCATGTGGATCGCGCTCTATCGGGGAATCCGCTCGGCCGGCTGGTCTGTGCCTGGGGCGCCCATGGCGGCCACCTCCAGCAGGATGAGACTATGCTCGGCTGGCTCGGCGACCTGCCGCGCGTTGCGCTGGGCCTGACGGCAGAGGGCTACCCCCGGCATCCGCTCTATGTGCCGTATGCCGCCACGCTGCTTCCGTTTCGGGAGGCGCGCGCCTGATGGACGAGCCGCTCAATAACAACCAGCTGAAATCCATCGTCGAGCGCGTCGAGCGCCTCGAAGAGGAAAAGAAGACGATCGCGGACGACATCAAGGAGGTCTACGCCGAGGCCAAGGGCAACGGCTACGACATCAAGGTCCTGCGCCAGGTCGTCCGGCTGCGGAAGATCGACATCAACGAGCGCCGCGAGAGCGAAGCCATCCTCGATCTCTACATGCAGGCCGTGGGGGAGACGCCGTGAAGCTCACCGGCACGCCCCGTCGCTTCGTCTTCATGCCCGGCCGCCCCGCGCCCGCGCTTGAAGGGCAATGGATCGGCCAGGACGCCAACGGCGGGCTCTACGTTCTGCGCTGGGAGGAGAAGGCCGCCTGCTGGCTGGCCATCGGCTTCGAGACCGCGTCCAACCGCCAGGAAAAAAACTGGCCCCACCTCGTCCACCTCAAGGGCGACATGGCGAGGCACATCGTCAGCCACGCCGCCGGCCCCGCAATCACCCAGGGCATCGCCCTCGCCAGCGAAGGAACAGAACATGGCTGATGTCGTGGATCGTATCGCGCCCGCTTCGGCGCCCGCCTACGTCGCGCCGGCCATGCCGGCGATGACCGACGAGCAGCTCGCCCTGAAGGTTCTGCGGCGCGCTATCGAGGATGAACCGGCCGAAGGCGATCTGCCGGAAGCAGCCATCAGGACGTTGGTGAACTACCTCGGCATCGCGGCTTTCATGGAGCGCGACGAAGAGGCCAAGGCGCTCGACTGCGACGAAGGCGAGATGGAAGAGGCGCTCGCCCGCGCTCGACTCGGCGAGTTCACGGATTGCGTGATCCATCTAGGCCGAGGCCTGCCCCCCAAGTTCACTGGAATCGCCGACGCGCTGGAACGGCATCTGGAGCGCAGCCGGTGAAGCTCGTCATCGAACGCACCGACCTGCTCAAGGCCGTAGATCCGGCCGCGAAGGTGATCCAGCGCCGCAACACCATCCCGATCCTGAACAATATCAGGATCGCGGCCGAGGGCTCGCAGATCACCGTGACCGCGACCGATCTTGAGATCGAGATCCGCACGATGGCACCGGCCGGCGTCGACGTTCCCGGCGCCGTCACGGTGCCCGCCGATCATCTGCTCGATCTCATTCGCCGCATGCCGGACGGCAGCCAGATCTCGTTCGAACTGGAGCCGGATACCCGGCTCAGCATGCGCTGCGGTCGGTCACACACCCGGCTGCCGACCCTGCCGGCGAGCGACTATCCCGATATCGCGCCCGGCGAGATGACCCATCGCTTCGACATCGCCGGCGACGATTTGACCACGCTGCTGCGCGATACCGTCTTCGCCGCGTCGAGCGAACCGACGCTGCCGACCTATTGCGGTGTGCACTGGCACCAGATCGAGACGGAGCAAGGTCCGAGGCTGGCCGCCGTCTCGACCGATGGCAGCCGCATGCTTTCGCGCCGCGCGATGCCTCTGCCGGAAGGAGCGGCCGGCTTCCCGCCCATCACGCTCCCGACCAAGACGGTGAGCGAGATCACCCGCCTCGTCGACAAGACCAAGGGCGAGGTTGCTATCGCGCTTTGCGACAGCAAGATCCGCGTCATCATCGGCGAGACCGTGCTGACATCGAATCTGATCGTCGGCAACTTCGTCGACTACACCCGGATCGTTCCAAAGAGCACGACGAACACGATCACGGTCGAGGCCGCGCCGCTGCTGGCGGCGGTCGAGCGGGTCAACATCATCGCCGATCGCGACAACATTCGTTCGACCGTCTTCGCCTTCGACGATCGCAAGCTGACCATCACCATGGCCAACCAAGCGTCGGCGGATCTGCGCGAGGAGGTGCCCTGCGATTTCGAGGGCGAGCCCTTCACCATCGGGTACGACCACCGGCTTCTGGCCAAGCTCCTCGGCGTCATCGGCGGCGACACGGTCCTGATGCGCGTCGGCGACGACATCACCAACACGATCTTCAGCACCCGGGCCAACAGCGAGATGTTCGTGCTGCTCGCAAAGATGCAGGTGAAGTGATGGCAGGCACCGAGCATCCCGCCCGCGAGCTGTATCAACTCCGCTTCGAGAGCCGAAAGCCCGAGGCATGGACGCACCCCGAGAAGATCGAGGACGCCACGCACGCAACGATCCTGATGCGGCACGGTCCCTACACGACCGAAGTCCTATTGGATCTGCCCAGCGACGATCTGGGGCGGCGCATGGCACTGCATCAGCGCTCCCAGGTCGAGCGCATGATCGAACTAGCGTTCGAAGCAGGGGAGCGTGCCGCCAAGGCTAAGATTCGCCGCGCCCTCGACATCACGGAGCCTCGCCGATGATGCCCGGAGGAGAGCGCTTCCGCCCCTCGTGGCGCGGGCTTCAGCCCGGCGATCCGTGGACCTTCATCACGGCCCATCCGTTTCGGCAGGGCATCGCAGGACCGTTAGCCGTGCCCGGCTCGGTCATTGAGTGGTTGGCGGAAGATGGCCTTCTCCTGCTCTTCCATGTCGACGAGATCACCATCGTCGATCTGCCGAAGAACCTGCGCGCCTATCGCTGCACGCATGTCATGCAGCCGCCGGCCTTTCGCGGAGTGGCGGCATGACTGCGTCTCGCATGCGCAAGGCGTGGCGCGTAGCGATCGAAGGCTACGACGACACAGACGTCGTCTATGCTGCCAGTGGCTCCGAGGCGAAGTACTCGCTCTATGTCGCAATGGACAGCAGCGTCAGCTTTGCCGAGTTTTTGCGGTTCGCCACGGTCCGTCGCGAGCCTGCACGAGATATTCAACTGCCGGAGCGCCACCCACTGGCCGCCCATCTCGATCCGAAGATTCTGAGCTGTGTCACACATGCATATGGCGGGACCGGTCTCAAGGCTGGGTATCGGGACCACTACTACACCAGCGACCGCGACCCGATGCCGAAGGCAGCTTATTATCATGGGCTCTTCGAGATGCACCGCGTGCCGCGCCGTATCGCCGGCGACAGGGAGAGCGTTTCCTACATCCTGACCGAGCTCGGGAAGAACGTCGCCCGCGGCGAAGCCGAAACCTATCCGAGCTGGTAATGGCCCGCGCCGCCGCCAGCACCGGAAGCACACTCGATCCCGGCCTCGTCCGGTTGATCGAGGCGCTTGCGCGCGAGGCGGCGCGCCGTGATCATGCCGCCGCGACCGGGCAGGCCGCACCATTGAAGGCACAGACGCATGCGCGCGGCGATCTACGCTCGATTCTCAACCGATCTGCAGAGTGACCGCTCGGTCGAGGACCAGGTCGCGCTGTGCCGCTCGCATGCTGACCGCCTCGGCCTCACCGTCACCGACGTCTTCGCCGATCGCGCCGCCTCCGGCGCCTCGATCCACGGCCGGCCGGACTATCAGCGGCTGATCGGCCTTGCGCTCGCCGGCCAGTTCGACGCGATCCTGACCGAGGATCTCGATCGCCTCTCGCGCAACCTCGCCGATATCGCCCGGCTCTATGAAACCGCGCAGTTCGCCGGCGTGAAGCTCGTCACCGTGGCGGATGGCGAGATCAGCGAGATGCATATCGGCCTCAAGGGCACGATGTCGGCGCTCTTCCTCAAGGGGCTGGCGCAGAAGGTCCGGCGCGGCCTCTCAGGCGTGGTCAGGGACGGGCGCAGCGCCGGCGGACGGGCCTATGGCTATCGTCCCCTCGCAGGGCAGCCAGGCAAGCTTGAGATCGTGCCGGAAGAGGCGGAGATCGTGCGCAGGATCTTCGCCGAATATCTCGCCGGCGAATCGCCGCGCGCCATTGCCGGGCGTCTCAATACGGAAGGCGTCCCGCCGCCGCGCGGCACGTTCTGGGCCGCCGTCACGATCAACGGCAACCGCAAGCGCGGCCATGGCCTGCTGCTCAATCCGATCTATGCCGGCAAGCGCGTCTGGAATCGCGTACGGATGGTGAAGGACCCCGGCACCGGCAAGCGGATCTCGCGCGTCAACGGCGAGGCCGAATGGCAGGAGCAGGATGCGCCGGAACTGGCGATCGTCGATCGCGAGACTTACGAAGCCGTGCAGCAGCGGCGGGGCGAGCGGGTCGAGCAGAACCCACGCGATCGGGCACGGCCGAAGCATCTGCTCTCCGGCCTCCTGCGTTGCGGCACCTGCGGGGCCGGCATGTCCGTGAAGGATCGCCGCGCCGACCGCACCCGCATCCGCTGCACGCAGGCGCTGGAGGCGCGGACCTGCTCGGATGGTCGCGCCTATTACCTTGAGGATATCGAGGCTGCGGTCGTCGGTGGATTGAAGGATCAGCTCGGCCAGCGCGAGGCCATCGCCCTCTATGTGAAGACCTATAACGACGAGCGCCTGCGGCTGGCGGCTGACGTCGTCAATCAGCGTGCCCAGGCAGAGAAGCGCCTTGCCGCCGCCGAGCGGATCTATGACCGCGCCTATCGCGGCTATATCGACGGGATCATCGACGAGGAGGAGTCGGCCTGCGAGCTGCCGAGATTGCGCGCGGAGAAGAAGCGGCTCCAGGACGAACTCGCAGGGCTGGAGCAGCCGCCGAAGCTGGTCACCCTCCACCCGGCGGCGGTGAGCCACTATCTCGCGGCGATCGAAGTCCTCGCGCAGACCGTGAGGGCAGGAGACGAGTGCGGCGCAGAATCAAAAACCGCCCTGCGCGACCTGATCGCGACAGTGACGGTTCACCCGGCGCCGGCCGGCACAAATCCAGAGATCTCGATAGAGGGCCACCTGACGAAGATGATCGGTGGCGACCACTTCCCCACGCGCAAAGCTTGGGGGGGTAAGGTGGTAGCGGGAGAGGGACTTGAACCCCCGACACGCGGATTATGATTCCGCTGCTCTAACCAGCTGAGCTACCCCGCCACAGGGCCGAGGCCGGCAGAGCCGGCTCGTCTTCGAGGCGGGGTATAGGCGGCACGGCGGGGCGGCGTCAAGCCTTGGATTGCGCGTTATCGGCAGAAGCCTGCTTGCGCAGCCGGACGACCTTGAAATAGCCGCGCCCGACATGGACCGTCTCGTAGCGACCCGTCGCCTTCGCCCAGTCGGTCAGCCGGCTGACCTTGAAGTCGGAGCTCCAGCCGATGGCCTTCGACAAGGGGGCGACTGCGCTCCAGAACGGTGCCAGCAGGCCGCCATCGTCAACGAGGCGGCTGGAGATGATGATCTCGCCGCCGGGCTTCAGGACACGGTCCATCTCCGCCAGCGCCTGCTCCGGATTCGGAACGAGCGTGATGACGAACTGCGCCGTGACGGCGTCGAAGCGCTCATTGCCGAAGCCGAGCCGGCAGGCATCCATCACCATCAGCCCGCGGACATGGTCGAGCTTCTGGCTCTCGACCTTGCGATGAGCGACCTTGAGCATGTCGAGCGAGAGGTCGGCGCCGAGCACCCGCGAGTCCGGCGTGAAATAGGGCAGGGTGAGCCCGGTGCCGACGCCGATCTCGAGGATATCAGGCCCGCAGGCGCAGGCCGCTTCCACCGCCTCGCGCTGCGGGCGGGCCAGCATGTGCTGGTAGATCCGGTCGTAGAATTTCGCCCAGGTCGCGTAGACGCGCTTCTGGCCGTCGAGATCGTAGGTCACCGGCATGGTCTGGAATCCGCGCGGAAGGGCTTGAGCCTGAACGGGTCAGGACAGGGCGAGGGCGGCCGGCGCGGACGCGGCCGGCAGGGCGAGCGGGCGCCGCAGGATGGTGCCGCCGCCGAGGACGCGGGCACCGGGGCCGGCATCGGCGTAGATCACGCAGGCCTGGCCGGGCGAAACGCCTTCCTCGTCGCTGGCGAGCTCGATGCGCAGGCCGTCTTCGTCGCGGAAGAGCCGGGCCTCGCGCGGCGCGCGGGTCGAGCGGACGCGCACGGCGACATCGAGCCCTTCCGGTGGCAGCACATCGAGCGGCATCTCGCCGAGCCAGTTGAGGTCGCGCAGGCGGATCTCGCGCACGCTCAACGCCTCGCGCGGGCCGACGATGACGCGGGCGTCGTCGGCATCCAGGCGCAGCACATAGAGGGGTTCGCTTGAACTGATGCCGAGGCCCTTGCGCTGGCCGACGGTGTAATGGAGCACGCCGTCATGATGGCCGAGCACGCGGCCATCGAGATGGACGATGTCGCCGGGGCGGGCCGCACCGGGCTTCAGCCGCTCGATGACATCGGCATAGCGGCCGTTCGGCACGAAGCAGATGTCCTGGCTGTCCGGCTTGTCGGCGATGGCGAGGCCGAGCTCGGCCGCCAGCGCGCGGGTCTGCGCCTTGTCGATATGGCCAAGCGGGAAGCGCAGCAGGTCGAGCTGCTCCTGCGTCGTCGCGTAGAGGAAATAGCTCTGGTCGCGGCTGGCATCCGCCGCGCGGAACAGGCCGCGATGGCCGTTGCCGAGATCGCGGCTGAGCACATAGTGGCCGGTGGCGAGGGCGTCGGCGCCGAGCTCCCTGGCGAGATCGAGCAGGTCGCGGAACTTCACGGTCCGGTTGCACTCGACGCAGGGGATCGGCGTCTCGCCCGCGAGATAGCTCTCGGCGAAGCGCTCGATCACGGCATCGCGGAAGCGGCTTTCGTAGTCGAGCACGTAATGGGGAATGCCGATGGTCTCGGCGACGCGGCGGGCGTCATGGATGTCCTGCCCGGCGCAGCAGGCCCCGGTGCGGTGGACGGCTGCGCCGTGATCGTAGAGCTGGAGCGTGACGCCGACGACATCGTAGCCCTCGCGCTTGAGCAGGGCCGCGACGACCGAGGAATCGACGCCGCCGGACATCGCCGCGACGACGCGTGTCGCCGCGGGCGGCTTGGCGATGTCGAGGGAATTGCGGAAGGGCGCGGTCATTCTCGGCTGTGTCGTCGCTGGTTCGGTGCTCGAAAGGCGGCTTCGGCGCGTCTGCCGGCTCTATACCGGCTTTGCTCCGAAGCCGCCAGCAGGATCGGCAAATCCTGCCGGCCTGGGCGCGTGGAACCGGGCTCATATTGCCCGCTCTTCAGGTGAGGTGGTGCTAAGGCCTTGATTCAGCAAGGGGTGCTTCTGGCTTGCAACTTGCTGGACAGGACCGGGCGCGTCGTTGCCTGCGTCACGGAACCGTTCATGTCGATCCAGTCTGCGTTCACCAGCCAGCCTCTTGCGGAAGCGCCGGTTGCCCGGTCGCGCGCCGGTCAAACCGAGCCGCGCGAGGGTGGCGAGGTCTTCGCGCTGCCCGAGGCGGGGCCGGATGCTGCCGTGCAGGCCAAGGCCGGTGCAACCGGGAAGATGGCTGCCTCGGGAGAGGCCGTAGCCGCCAAGGAAGCCGCTGCCGCCGTGCAGGCTGTCGACCCCGCCAAGGTGAGTGCGCAAGTGGACAAGTCTCTGGCGGCTGCCGAGCCGGTTGTGGCGTCGGCTCCGGCCAACAAGCCCGAGCCGCAGACGGCGAAGGTTGAGGCGAGCGGGATCGCGTTCCTGATCGCGATGGCCGCGGCCCAGACGGGCACCCAGACCGAGACTGTCGGAGAGGAGCCGGCGACGAAGCCGGGCGAAGTCGGCGAGGGCGCGGCGAAGAAGGACGGCAAGGCCGCCGTCGAAGGTGAAGGCGAGGCCGGGGTGGCGGCTGCGGTTCCGATGGCCGAAAGCCAGGCGGCCGCGCCGGTGCCTGTTCCGGTCATGACCCTGTCGCCGATGGTTCTGCCGCAGGGGCCGCTGCTTGCGGTCGATGCGGCTGCCGGTGATGCCGCGGAAGCGATGACGGCCGAGGGCGGAGGGAAGAAGGACGCCGCGAAGCCGGCCCTCGCAGCCGCAACCGTCGGGCTGCCGCTCGTCGCGATGGCGACGCCGGACGTCGCTCAGGCGGGGATCGCCGGAGCGATGGAAGGCAAGGCTGCGTCCGGCGCCGTGCATGCCGCCGGAACGGCGGGCCGGGGCGCGCAGGAGTTTGCGGATATCCTCGCCAAGGCCGACCAACCGGCGGCAGCCGGCGCCGCTCCGGCTCCCGCCGAGGCCAAGGCGCTCGACGCCCTCCAGCAGCAGCCGGCAACGCCGTTCGATCTCTCGACCCTGCTGCAGCAGGCGCCCGGAAAGGCCGGGCATGAGCGCCTGATCCAGCCGTTCGATCCGAATGCGGCTTCCGGCGCGCCGGGGCAGGGCACGGCGAGCGGCCAGCCGACGCCGATCCATGTCGTGCCGATCGAGATCGGCCTGCGTGCGATGTCCGGCTCGCGGCAGTTCGATATCCGGCTCGATCCCGACGAACTCGGCCGCGTCGACGTCAGCCTGTCGATCTCCGACAAGGGCGAGGTCAGCGCCAGGCTGGTCGTCGACCGGGTCGAGACCCTGCATCTCCTGCAGCGCGATGCGCGCACGCTGGAGCGCGCCTTCGAGCAGGCTGGACTCAAGCCGTCCGATGGCGGCGTCGACATCACCTTGCGCGATCCGTCCGACCAGTCGGCCTTCCGCCAGAACCGCCAGCAGGACGAGGCGCCGCAGCGCTCGCGCCAGCCTGACGGCAGCGATCTGGCCGACGACGCCCCCCTTTCCATCGACCCCGCCCCGCAGCGCCGTCTCATCCGGCTCGGCGGCGTCGATCTCAGCATCTGAACGAGGATCAGCACCATGGCGGTTTCGGGAACGAACGGCACATCGGGTACCAGCAACAGTGCCGTGACCGGCACCAAGAGCGGGATCGCCAATAATTTCGACCAGTTCCTGACGCTGCTGACGACGCAGCTCAAGAACCAGTCGCCGCTGGACCCGCTCGACACCAACCAGTTCACCCAGCAGCTCGTGCAGTTCGCCGGCGTCGAGCAGCAGCTCAGGACCAACGAGACGCTCGGCTCCCTGCTCAGCCTCAGCGCCGCCGGGACGGCGACGAACGCGGTCGGCTTCATCGGTTCCACGATCACCGCCGACGGCGCCACGGCACGGTTGACCGGCGGCAAGGCCGAGTGGAAGGTCAACATGCCCGCCGCGGGCTCGGCGACGATCACGATCAAGGATGCCAAGGGCAACGTCGTCCAAACGCAGACCAGGGCGCTGACCGCCGGCGACCAGACCTATAGCTGGGACGGCACCACGTCGACCGGCACGAAGGCGGCGGAGGGCGAGTACACCATCACGATCGACGCCAAGAGCGTGGCGGGGGATGTCATCACGGCGAAGACGCAGATCAGCGGCGTGGTCGACGGGGTCGATTTCACCTCGTCGATCCCGGTTCTCAAGATCGGCGGCATCAGCGTCCCGATCGACAAGGTGAAGAGCGTGGTCCGCAGCGATTGAGCGTGAGCGAATCAGTCGTGGACATCCGAGGCGATCGTTTTAGCCAATTCTTAAAGCCGCCCGCCTATGCTGCCCTCAGTAGCTCTGTTGAGTTGTGTGAGAGTACCATGACCGAGCCATTGCGACCGCGGGTGAAATACGTGATCGGACCGGACGGAAGTCCGCTGACGATCGCGGATCTCCCGCCAATGAATACCAGGCGCTGGGTCATCCGGCGGAAGGCCGAGGTGGTGGCCGCCGTGCGCGGCGGGCTGCTCAGCCTCGAAGAGGCGTGCCAGCGCTACACGCTGACCGTCGACGAGTTCCTGAGCTGGCAGATGTCGATCGATCAGCATGGCCTCGCCGGCCTGCGGACAACTCGGATTCAGCACTACCGCCAGTAAGAAGCAGAGATTTCGGTTTCTTTTCAAAGGCGTCGGCCCTGACAGGGCCGACGCCTTTGGCGTTTGCGCTGCCAGAGCGGTTCCGCACTCCTTCGGAACGCCGAATCGCTCCAAATTCTTGTTTGGCGCATTTTCTTCACGCGAACCGGAGCCCACTTCGCTTGAAAATGCTCTAGCCCGCGAGAAAGATTAACGACTCGCCCCCAAAAATTAACCGCCCGCTAACCATGCGCTGGGAAAAACTTGCCTAGTGGGTCGGAGCAGGTGCGCCGTCCCTGCGATTCTGTGGGACGGATGGCGGCGTGAACGGCCTGATCGAGCAGTTTGCCAAATTCGGAGCGGCGCGCCTGGCAGCCATGCTGGCCGTCACGCTGGTGCTCGTCGGCTTCTTCGGCTTCGTCATGCTCAAAATGTCGCAGCCCGCGATGAGCGTGCTGTTCTCGGAGCTTGGCAGCCAGGATGTCAGCGCCATCCTCAAGGATCTCGACGCACGCGGCATCAAATACGAATTGCGCGGCGACGGGCAGACGGTGCTGGTGCCGAAGGCCGACGTGCCGCGCCTGCGGCTCGACCTCGCCAGCAAGGGCATCCCGGCCGGCGGCGGCGTCGGCTACGAGATCTTCGACAAGGGCGATGCCTTCTCCTCGACCAGCTTCGTCCAGAACATCAACCATCTGCGCGCGCTCGAAGGCGAACTCTCCCGCACCATCCGCTCGATCGGGCGGGTGCAGGCGGCGCGCGTTCACCTCGTCATCCCGGAGCGGCGCCTGTTCGAGCGCGACCGCGAGCCGCCGCGCGCCTCGATCGCGCTCAAGCTCGCGGGTGATCTCGATGCCGCGCAGGTCCGGGCCGTGCGCCATCTCGTCGCCTCGGCGGTGGACGGCCTGAAGCCGGAGCGGGTGTCGATCGTCGACGAACGCGGCCGGCTGCTGGCGGACGGCGCGCAGAGCGACCAGGGCCTGATCGGGCTCGGCATCGAGGAGCGGCAGACCGCGATCGAGAAGCGCCTCAAGTCGCAGGTCGAGGATATCGTCGCCAGCGTCGTCGGCTATGGCCGGGCGCGGGTGCAGGTCTCGGCCGCGCTCGACACCAACCGGGTCGAGAGCCGCTCCGAGAGCTACGATCCGGAAAGCCGGGTGCTGCGTTCAAGCCAGAACCGCACGGAGGCCTCGACCACGAGCGAGGGCGGCAATGGCACGGTGACCGTCGGCAACGAGTTGCCGGGCGCGCAGCAGACGCAAGGCGCGCAGCAGAACCAGCGCGAGAATTCCTCGAAGAACGAGGAGGTCGCCAATTACGAGATCTCGCGCACCACACGCACCGAGGTGCTGGAGGGCGGACGGGTCAAGAAGCTCTCCGTCGCCGTCCTCGTCGACGGCAACTACACGCGCAGCCCGGCCGGCGAAATGTCCTACCAGCCGCGCAACAGCGACGAGCTGGAGCGCATCGGCGAGCTGGTGCGCACCGCCGTCGGCTTCGACCAGGGCCGCGGCGACAAGGTCGAGGTCGTCAACCTGCGCTTCGCCGAGGCACCGCCGGCGCCGGCAGAGCTCACCGAGCAGACGCTGATGCAGCGGCTCACGTCCTTCACCCGTGAGGACCTGATCCGCTTCGCCGAACTCGGCGTCATCTCGCTGCTCACGGTGATCGTGCTGATGACGGTGGTGCGTCCGCTGCTGAAGCAGGTTCTGGCCGCCGACAACAGCAATGTCCGGGCGATCCCCTCCTTCATGCGCAATGGTGGCGGCGCCCTGGCCGGCCCCGCCGGGTCGACCGGCGATCCGGCCGGCAGCGGGCGGGCAGTGACGGTCGGCCCAGACGGCGAACCGCTTTCCGTGGACGTGGACGCCGGGCCGTCCGAGCGGATGCTCGCCATCGCTCAGGTCAAGGGCCAGCTCAAGGCGCAGTCCGTGGAAAAGATCGGGGTCCTCGTCTCGCAGAATCCGTCCGATTCGGTCGCGGTGCTGCGGAGCTGGATTCACGAGAAGTCCGCTGCGTGACGGGGCGCTGAGACATGGCTGAGGCCCGATCCATCGCTACGCGAACCCCCGGTCTCCCGGACGCCATCGAGGGCGGCGGCTTCGGCGTGACCACCGTCGCCGAAATGACGGGTCCGCAGCGCGCCGCCGTCATCCTACTCGTGCTCGGCGAGGAGCACGGACGCAAGATCTGGCAGGAATTCGACGACGACGAGATCCGCATCATCACCCGCGCCATGGCAGAGCTCGGCACGGTCGATGCCGACGAGGTCGAGCGCCTGATGCTCGATTTCGTCGGAAAGCTCTCCAGCGCCGGCGCGGTGACGGGGTCGTTCGACCGCACGATCTCGCTGCTCGAGAAGATCCTGCCGACGGATCAGGTCGCGCTGATCATGGAGGAAATCCGCGGGCCTGCCGGCCGCAACATGTGGCAGAAGCTCGGCAATATCGATGCTGTCGTGCTCGCGAACTTCCTCAAGAACGAATACCCGCAGACCATTGCGGTGATCCTGTCGAAGATCCGGGCGGAGCATGCCGCCAATGTGCTGCGCAACCTGCCGAACGATCTCTCGATCGAGGTCGTCGGCCGCATGCTGCGGCTGGAGTCGGTGCAGAAGGAAGCCCTCGACCATATCGAGAATACGCTGCGCACCGAGTTCGTCTCGACCCTGACCCAGACGCGCCGTCGCGATCCGCACGAAATGATGGCGGAGATATTCAACGGCTTCGACCGGCAGACCGAGATCCGCTTCCTTTCTGCACTGGACGCCTCGAACCAGGACGCGGCGGAGCGCATCCGCGCCCTGATGTTCACCTTCGAGGACCTCGCCAAGCTCGATCCGGCCGGCCTGCAGACACTGGTGAGCCAGGCCGACAAGAGCACGCTGGCGCGTGCGCTCAAGGGCGCCAGCCAGCCGATGCGCGACTTCTTCCTCGGGGCGATGTCGCAGCGCGCCGCCAAAAACATGCAGGACGACATGGCTAGCATGGGTCCCTTGCGCCTCAAGGAGGTCGACGAGGCCCAGACGACGCTCGTCCAGATGACCAAGGAGCTCGCCGAAAAGGGCGAGATCGTGCTGTCCAAGGGCAGCTCCGAAGACGAGTTGGTGTACTGAGATGACGTCCGCCAAGAAATTCCTGTTCGGGACGGATTTTCGCGAAGGCAGCCGCAAGGCCGCCGGCGAGGCCGAGCTCACCGCGGCCCGCGCAGAGGGCTTCCATGCCGGGCAGGAACAGGCGCATCGCGAAGCGCAGTCACAGCTCGTCGGCCTGACCGGCCAGCTCGCGCGTTCGGCCGAGCGGCTTTTCGCGCAGGAGGCTGCCCGCACCGCCGCGATCGAGGAACATGCGGCCCATGTTGCGATCGTGACGGCGAAGGCGCTGGCCGGGGCCGCGCTGGCCGAGAAGCCGCTGGCCTCCCTGGCGGGAGCCATCCGCGAGTGCCTGAACCATGCCCGCACGGCGCCGCATCTCGTGCTGCGCGTGCACGAGAGCGTGGTCGAGGCAGCCGAGGAGCTGGTCCGGAAGCTCGCGGCCGAACACGGCTTCTCCGGCAAGCTGATCGTGATCGGGCAATCCGACATCGCGCCGGGCGACGGGCGTATCGAATGGGCGGAGGGCGGCTTCGTCCTCGACAGCCAGCAACTCACGGCTCTGGTCGAGCAGGCGGTCGCCCGCGTGTTCGGCCATGGCCATGCAGAACCATGAAGGTCTGAGCCATGAGCCAGGAAAGCGATCTCAATCTGCCGCCGCTGAACCAGGCCGACCTGTCCTTCGATCAGGGCGAGATGTCGGTCGCCCGGTCGGGCCCGGTGCCGGTCAAGACGGCCGAGGATCTCGAACAGGTCTTCGACGTGCCGGTCACGGTGTCCGCCGTGCTCGGCTCCTCCAAGGTCGCGGTCGGCGACCTGCTCCAGATCGTGCCGGGCGCCGTGCTCGAGCTCGACCGGCGCGTCGGCGAGGCCATCGACATCTTCGTCAACGAGCGGCTCGTCGCGCGCGGGGAGGTCGTCGTCGTCGAGGACCGGCTCGGCGTGACCATGACCGAAATCATCAAGGCAGACCGGTGACGGCTAGCCCCATGACATCGACGAACAGAAGGACCTGAGCCATGCGCCTCATCATCGCCGGCGGTCTCAAGGGACAGATCATCGCAGCCGCCAAGATCGCCATGTCGCATGGCGCGGCCGTCACCCATACCGAAAGCCTCGAGCAGACGCTCGCGGTGCTGCGCACCAAGGGCGCCGATCTGCTGATGGTCGATGTGGTGCAGCCGATCGCGGCCTATGTCGCGGCGCTGGAGGCCGAACGCATCCGCACGCCGCTCGTCGCCTGCGGCACCTCGACCGATACGCGCGCCGCCGTCGCGGCGATCCAGGCCGGCGCCCGGGAATATGTACCGCTGCCGCCCGATCCGGAGCTGATCGCGGCGGTGCTGGAGGCGGTCGCCGCCGACCAGTCCAGCCTGATCTGGCGCGATCCGGCGATGGAGCGCGTCGTGCAGCTCGCCACGCAGATCGCGCGCTCGGAAGCGCCGGTGCTCGTCACCGGCGAGAGCGGCACCGGCAAGGAGGTGATCGCACGCCATCTCCACCAGAAGTCGGGCCGCAAGGACCGCCCGTTCGTCGCGGTGAACTGCGCGGCGATCCCTGACAACCTCCTCGAATCCGAACTGTTCGGCCATGAGAAGGGCGCCTTCACCGGTGCCATCGCGCGCCGCATCGGCAAGTTCGAGGAGGCCAATGGCGGCACGCTGCTGCTCGACGAAATCTCGGAGATGGATGTCCGCCTGCAGGCCAAGCTCCTGCGCGCGCTGCAGGAGCGCATGATCGACCGCGTCGGCGGCACGCAGCCGGTCAAGGTCGATATCCGGATCATCGCGACCTCGAACCGCAACCTGGCCGATGCCGTGCGCGAGGGCTCGTTCCGCGAGGACCTGCTCTATCGCCTCAATGTCGTGCATCTGCGCCTGCCGGCGCTGCGCGAGCGGCCGGGCGACATCGTGGTGCTGGCCGAGCATTTCGCCAGGAAATATGCGGATCTGAACGGGCTGCCAGCGCGGCCGATCGCGACCGACGCACGCAAGTTGCTTTTGGCCAGCGCGTGGCGCGGCAATGTCCGCGAACTGGAAAACACGATGCACCGGGCGGTGCTGCTGGCGAGCGGGCCGGAGATCGCCGCTTCTGCCGTGCTGAGCCCGGAAGGCGAGGCGCTTTCACCGGCTCCGTCGCGCGATCCGGCCGCACGGGCGGCCCAGACGGCGGAGGCCATGACGCGTTCGCTGGTGGGCCACACCGTCGCCGATGTCGAGCGCGAGCTGATCCTCGACACGCTCGATCACTGCCTCGGCAACCGGACGCATGCGGCCAAGATTCTGGGCATCTCGATCCGCACGCTGCGCAACAAGCTCAGCGAGTACACCTCGTCCGGCATTACGGTGGCTGAGCCGGGTCAGACGCGCATCAGCGCTGCCTGACCCGGGTTTTGGTCAGTAATAGCGCCTGCGATAATAGTAGCGCGGGCGGGCGTAATAGCGCGGCCGGTAATAGTAGCGCGGGCGCGCATAATAACGCGGGCGCGCGTAGTAGCGCGGCCGGCGGTAATAGTAATACTGGCTGAATTCGGCGTCGCTCTTGTCGAGCGCCTCCTTCATCTCGGCGGTCACGGCCTCGTCGCCCTTGGTGGGCTTCGCGTCCGGCACCGGTACCAGCTTGGGCTGGGCCGCTTCGGCGGCGGCGATGCCGCCCATGCCGGCTGCGGCAAAGCCGCCGACCAGTGTCATCAGGAATGAGCGTCTGTCCACGACGGCCTCCAGGCTGTTGTCACCACATCTCGCGCGGCATTCTTAGGCAAGGAATGCCAGCATGGAATAATGCATTTAAATGACGCTTTGTTCCATCGGGCTGGTTTTTGCGGGGCACGGTTGCGGATGCAGCCTCGTCACTCGACAGCGTTGAGCGGTCGCGCCACGCTTTCGAACGGCTTTCGCCCGGCCGGACATGCGAAGCGCGCGGCGATGGCGGCACAGCCGCCATGCGCATGGCGTCGGGAAGCAACGGTGCCTGGCCGAGAAGGTTCCGGTGGAGCGTTCGGGGACAGGCTGCCGAAGCGCGGCTTAACCAATCGTTCACCATACGCCCGGCAAGAATTGCCGAGCTGCGCCCTGCTTCGGGGCGCGCAGGCGTGGGGCGGTGCGGTCGATGACCGATATGACGGCAGGGCAGGGCAGAGGCTTTACCGTTCCCGATCGCGGGGCGCTCGGCAAACTGTTCAACCGTCCCGACCTCTTCCTCGCCATCGGCGTCATGGGCATCCTGGTGGTGCTCATCTTCCCGATGCCGGCGGTGCTGCTCGATCTCTTGCTGGCGCTGTCGATCATCGTCTCGGTGCTCGTGCTGATGACCGCGCTCTTCATCGAGGAGCCGCTGGAGTTCTCGGCCTTCCCGACGGTGTTGCTGATCGTCACCATGTTCCGGCTGGCGCTGAACCTCGCCTCGACGCGCCTGATCCTGGCCCATGGCCATGAGGGCACGGCGGCCGCCGGCCATGTCATCGAGGCCTTCGCCGGCTTCGTGATGAGCGGCAATTTCGTGATCGGCGTGATCGTCTTCACGATCCTGATCATCGTGAACTTCGTCGTCATCACCAAGGGCTCGGGCCGCATCGCCGAGGTCGCGGCCCGCTTCAGCCTCGACGCCATGCCCGGCAAGCAGATGGCGATCGACGCCGACCTGTCCGCCGGCCTGATCGATCAGGAGACCGCGAAGGTCCGCCGCAGGGCCCTGGAGGATGAGTCCTCCTTCTTCGGTTCGATGGACGGTGCCTCCAAGTTCGTGCGCGGCGACGCCATCGCCGGCCTGCTGATCACCTTCATCAACGTGCTCGGCGGCATCGTCATCGGCGTGGCGCAGCAGAACCTCAGCTTCGGCCAGGCGGCGACGAACTACACGCTGCTCACCGTCGGCGACGGCCTCGTCAGCCAGTTGCCGGCGCTGATCGTCTCGACCGCGGCCGGCCTGCTCGTCTCGAAGGCGGGCGTGCGCGGCGCGGCCGACAAGGCGCTCGGCAAGCAGCTCTCCGGTTATCCCAAGGCGCTCGGCATGTCGGCGGCGGTGATGCTGCTGATCGCGGTGCTGCCGGGCATCCCGATGCTGCCCTTCCTCGTGCTGGCAGCTGGCGCAGGCTTCATGGCCTACCGTTTCGGCAAGGCGGCCAAGGCCCGCGAGGCCGAGCAGGGCATGGCCGATCCGAAGCAGCCCGGCGGTGCGGTCTCTGCGGATGGCACGCAGCGCGAGGAGACGCTCAACGACCTCCTCAAGATGGACGAACTCAAGATCGAGATCGGCTACGGGCTCCTGCCGCTGGTCAACGCGCCGAGCGGGCAGGACCGCCTGACCGATCAGGTCCGGGCGCTGCGCCGCCAGCTCGCGGCCGAGCTGGGCTTCGTCATGCCCGCCGTCCGCATCGTCGACAACGTCCAGCTCGAGGCGAACCACTACTTCATCAAGATCAAGGAGATCGATGCCGGGCAGGGCATCGTCTATGCCGGCCAGTACATGGCGATGGATCCGATGGGCGGCGCCGTGAACCTGCCGGGCCACAATGTGCTGGAGCCGACCTTCGGCCTGCCGGCGACCTGGATCGACGCGGCCTTGCAGGACGAGGCGCAACTGCGCGGCTACACCGTGGTCGACGCCGCGACCGTGATCTCGACGCATCTCACCGAGGTGCTGAAGTCGAACATGCCGGAGCTGCTCTCGCATTCCGAGGTGCAGAAGCTGCTGCGCGAGCTGCCGAAGGACCATGCCGATCTCGTCAAGGAGATCGTGCCGAGCCAGATCTCGACCACCGGCATCCAGCGCGTGCTCCAGCTCCTGCTCTCCGAGCGCATCTCGATCCGCGACCTGCCGACCATTATCGAAGGGATTGCCGAGGTCTCGTCGGGCATGCGCAACCCCCGCGACATCGCCGAGCATGTCCGCGCCCGGCTCGCCCGCCAGATCTGCGCCCAGTTCTCGAACATGCAGGGCGTGCTGCCGATCATCACGCTGTCGCCGGCCTGGGAGGGCGTCTTCGCCGAATCGATCATCGGCCAGGGCGAGGATCGCCATCTCGCCATGCAGCCCTCGCGCCTGCAGGAATTCGTGCATCACGTCCGCGACAAGTTCGAGGATGCCGCGCGCATCGGCGAGATGCCGGCGCTGGTCACCTCGGCCATGGCCCGGCCCTTCGCCCGCCAGATCATCGAACGCTTCCGCCGGGAGACGCCGGTGCTGTCGCAGGCCGAGATCCATCCGCGCGTGCGCCTCAAGACGGTCGGCAGCGTCTGAGGCTTCTCTCCGGTTTCCACGGGGCGCCGATGCCTACCGCGCAATGGTCAGCCTAGCGGCCTGCGGCTAAGCGGAGAGCATGTCGCGCAACACCGCCCTTTTCGCCGTCATGTGCCTCGTCTGGGGGCTGACCTGGCTGCCGGTCAAGGTCGGCTCCATGCATGTCCCTCCGGTCTTCCTGGCGGCGGCGCGGTTCTCGATCGCCGGCCTGCTGATGCTGCTCTGGGCCGGGCGCGACGTGTCCAAGGTGCCGGGCGGCGCCTGGCCGCGATTGATCGGCACGGCGCTGCTGCTCAACACCGCCAATTACACGCTGCTGTTCTGGGGCACGAAGCACGCGCCGAGCGGGCTCGCCGCCATCGTCAATTTCGCGACGATCCCGATCTATACGCTGCTGGCGAGCCGCGTGATCGAAGGCGTGCGGATCGACGGGCGCAAGATCGCGGCGATCGCGCTCGGCACCGTGGGCCTGGGCTTCCTGTTCGCAACGCGGGCGATGGGCGGGCTCTCGGCGGCCCATGGCGATCCGCTCGAGGCGATGGGGCTCGCGGCCGTGGCGGCCGGGACCTTGTTCTATTGCGTCGGTGCCGTGCTCTCCAGGCCGATCGCCGGGACGATGCCGACATTGACGCTGGCCGGCTGGCAGACGCTGATCGGCGGCATCGGGCTGACCGTCGTCTCGCTTTCGCTGGAGCCGGTCGGTCTCGCCGATGTCCGGGCGCTGGCGAGCTGGCCGGTGCTGCCGGCGGTGCTCTTCCTGATCGTCGGCGGCTCGCTGATGGGTTTCACCATCTATATGCGGCTGCTGCGCGATTGGGGTGCCTTCCGCGCCGGGCTCTATGCCTTCGTCAGCCCGGCCATCGCGGTCGCGGTCGGCGTCGTCGCGTTGAGCGAGCCCTTCGGCTGGTCGGAAGCGGTCGGCGCGCTGCTGATGTTCGGCGCGGCTGCGATCGCGCTCAAGCGCTGACAGGCTTTCTGCGCATCGGCTTGGCTCGAAAACCGGTTCCCAGTTTGCGGGCCGATGCTACGGCGGCGGTGCAATGCGGGTGCTGCGCTTGAGCTGCGCCCGCTCGAAGGCCAGCACGATCGGCAGCGAGAAGACCAGCGGCAGGATGAGGTAGAACAGCCGCCAGATCAGCAGCGCGGCGAAGACCGCCGGCGCCGGCACGCCCGGCATCACCGCGAGGAAGACGGCCTCCATCACGCCGACGCCGCCCGGCACCTGGCTGAGCAAACCGGCCGAGAACGAGAGCAGGAAGGCGCCGAGCACGATCAGGAAGCCCGGATTGCCCTGCTCGGGCAGCGCGAAATAGATGATGCCAGCCGCGCCCGCGAGTTCGAGCGGCGCCGCCAGATATTGCCTGAAGACGATCGGCAGGCGCGGATAGATGATCTCGAACTTGCCGATCTTCAGCGGCCTGAAGCGCAGCCACGAACCGACGGTGTAGAGCGCGACGAAGGCGAGCATGCCGAGGCCGATCAGCCGCGCGGTATTGTCTGATATCGCGAACCATTTCGACATCCGTTCGAGCGGATGCAGAATCTGCGGCTCGTAGAGCAGCACGAGCCCCATCAGGAAGATCGTGCCGAAGGCGAAGGTGAAGGAGCAGAGCGCGACGAGGACCGCGACCTCGCCCGCCGTCAGGCCCTTCGCCGTATAGGCGCGGTAGCGCACCATGCCGCCCGAAAAGACCGAGGCGCCGATATTGTGGGAGAGTGCATAGGTGACGAAGGAGCAGAGCGAGATATAGGGCCAGGAGATGCCCTTCTCCTTGCCGAGATGGATCAGGGCGATGCGGTCGTACCAGGCGAGCGCGGCATAGGCGACGAGGGTCGCAAGCGCGGCATGGAGGAAGGCTTCCGGCGGAATCACCGCGATCTTGTGGCCGATGCGGTGGGCGATGATCTTGATGCTCTGCCAGAGCCCGGCATCGGCGAGCAGCGCCTTGATGGCGGCGTCCGAGCCAGCCTCGGCCTTGAGCTTGTCCCAGAGCAGTTCGACGGACCAGACGACGGCGACGAGCCCGATGATCGGCCAGAGATAGTCGAGATAGCGTTTCATGGAGGCCGCGGGTTCGGAACAAGATGGTGACGGGTAGGATGGCCCACGTCGTCACCGCTGCGGCGCGAACCTTTCCCCTCTCTGCCAGTGGGGAGGAGCGAGGGCAAGCGCCTGAGCTTGCTCGCCCTGGCCCAGGGTCAGGGGCGTGAAGCGGAGGTCACTTGCCGTTCTTCTTCAGCCAGTCCCGCATCATCGCGACTTCCTTCTCCTGGTCGCGGATGACGTTCTCGGCGAGTTTGCGGATTTCCGGATCCTTGCCATGGGCGAGGACGATCTTGGCCATGTCGATCGCGCCCTGATGATGCGGGATCATGCCGCGAACGAAATCGGCATCGGCATCGCCGGAATAGGGGATGTCCATGTCCTTGTGCATCTTCGTGTTGGCGTCGCGATAGGCCTTGGTCGAGGCGCTCTCGCCGGGCTTTGCCGTCGCAGCAGAGACTCCGTGGCCGGCATGGCCGCCATGGGGCTGCTGGGCCTGGGCCGTGCCGGCAAGCAGGCCGGCGGCGAGAAGGGCGGCCAGGACGGTGGCGGTGCGGTTCATCTCGTCTCATCCTCGATCGTACGTGAAGGCGGATCGCGCCTCGCCGGCGGTTCGATCCATCGTGATGTCCGGCCGGGGAGGCGGGACGGGGCGCGATGCCGTGACGCCGGGCATGCATCGGCATGCGGTGATCTTTCGACCCCGATCATGTCATGATCGCGGCAGATTCCCTTACGAGCCGATCGAACAGCCCTTCATGACCCAGAGCCTGACCATCACCCTGACCGGAACGACCGACCTGCCGCCCGGGAAGATTGCGACCATCGTGACTTCGCTGGAGATGTTCGAACGGCCGCCGGAGCGACCTGACCCGGCCGGGATCGTGGGTTTTTCGCTCGATGCGATCGGACGCTCCGATGTCGAGCGCTATCTCGCCGTCTACCGGCTGCTCGGCGAGCGCTGGATGTGGTTCAGCCGCCTGACCAAGCCGCGCGCCGAGATCGAGGCGATCCTCGCCGACCCGGCCGTCGAGCTCTACGCCGTTCGCTTTGAGGGGCGCGATGTCGGCCTGCTCGAGCTGGATTTCCGCGTGCCGGGCGAGGGCGAACTTGCCTTCTTCGGGCTGGACGAGGCCGTGGTCGGGAAGGGCGCCGGTCGTTGGCTGATGAACCGGGCGCTGGCACTCGCCTGGGCCAAGCCGATCGCGCGCTTCTGGGTGCATACCTGCACGCTCGACCACCCTGCCGCGCTCGCCTTCTACCAGCGCTCGGGCTTCACGGTGTTCAAGCGCGGAGTCGAGGTCGACGACGATCCGCGCCTGACCGGCAAGCTGCGGCGCGACTCCGTCGAGCACCATCCCATCATCGCATGAAAAAGGGCGGCGCCCTTCCGGACGCCGCCCTCTTGTCTGAACTCTGATTGCGGCCTCAGACGCGCGAGCGCAGCCCGATCGCGTCCATGGTGGCCTGGTCGCGGGCGGCCTCCGCCGCACGCTCCGAGGCGCGCTCGCGGTCGTCGAGAATCTCGACCTTCTTCATGTCCTCGAAGGCTTCCTGCAGCTCGGCCTTGGCCTCGTCGAGCTGGCCCTTCAGGTTGTCGGCCGACTGGCGCAGGTTGTCGCGGCGGCCGAGCGCTGCCTTGGCATAGGTCGGATAGGCGAAATGGGCGGGGTCCGCGATGCCGGCGCGCGATTCCTCGGCCTGGATCTCGCGATCGAGATCGCTCGCCATCCGATGAAAATCGGCGATCATCATCTCGATCTGGCTTACCCGGCGACGCTTTTCGTCGACCTGGAAGCGCTTGAGCCGAAGAAGCGTCTCTCGCGACTTCATATCGTTTTCAACTCCTGATTACGCATCGGCGCTGCCGACCCCTCGGCGCGCGCCGGAACTCCATCCGCGAGACGAGGAGCAACATGGCGCAAGGAGGTTGACCTTTCCTTACCGGAACGGGCTGCCTTTGACGCATGATCCGCCCGCGTCGCGGTTGCTGCCGCCGGCTGTCGGGATGATCTAGTGACGTCGGACGCAAGGCCATTCGGCCTCCTGCTCCGCGGATATCCTGTCTTGGCTGCCTCTTCTCGTTTCGGCGGGCACGGCCCCCTGCTTCTCGGCCTGGCCATGACCCGCATCATCGGCTGGGGCTCGACCTTCTATTCGCCCTCGGTTCTGGTCGGCGCGCTCGATCGCGAGATCGGCCTCAATGCCGAGATCGTCTTCGGCGGCATCACCATCCTGCTCGTCACCGGGGCCTTGGTCGCACCCGCGATCGGGCGCGTGCTCGACCGCGAGGGCACGCGGCGCTCGATGTGCATCGGTGCAGTGATCTGCGCGCTCGGGCTCGGCGTCCTGTCGCAGGCGCAGGGGCCGGTTAGCTATCTCGCGAGCTGGTTCGTGATCGGGCTCGGCCATGCGATGTCGCTCGCCAATACCGGCAACGTCACGATCTCCCAATTGATGGGGGACCGGACGCGGCGGGTGATCGGCCTGATGATGCTGGTTACGGGACTGGCTTCCAGCGTGTTCTGGCCCCTGACGGCGGTGCTGATGAACGCGTTCGGCTGGCGGATGACGTTGCTCGTTTTCGCGGCCATGCAGATCGTCATCGTACTGCCGGTTTATGCGTCGATCCCGCGCTATCGGCATCTGCCTGCCCGCGCGGCCAAGCCGGAGGCGGCATCCGTCGGCGAACGCGGGCGCGTCGCGCCGGAGGCCCGCAGGGCGGCGTTCTGGCTGGTGGCGCTCGCCTTCTCCGCCAGCGGGCTCGTCTCATGGGGCCTGCCGCTGCATCTGATCAGCCTGTTCCAGGAAGCCGGGCTGACGCAGGCCGAGGCTGTCTGGGTCGCGACGCTCAGCGGCCCGGCGACGCTGGCCGCCCGCGCCATCGACGCGACTTTGGGAGAGCGGCTTCCGGCCGAGAAGGTGGCGCTGTTCGGCCTGCTGCTGGGGCCGATCCTGTGCCTGACGCTGCCTTTCGTGACGATGACGATTACGGCGGCTGCGATCTTCATCGTGCTGTTCAGCGCGGCGCTCGGCGTGATCTCGATCGCGCGGGCGACGCTGCCGCTGGCGCTGTTCGGGCGCAACGGCTTCGCGTCGATGCTCGGCAAGCTCACCGTGCCGCAGAACATGACCTTCGCCGCGGCGCCGCTGCTCTTCGCGGTGATGGTCGAGCGGCTCGGCGCCAGCCCGACACTGGTGATCTCGGCGGCCATTCAGGCCATCGGCTTCGCCGCGATGTTCGCGCTGGTGCGGATGGTGGCGCGGGCCTGAAGCGGGATCAGATCCGGGCCAGCAGGGCCGCGATTGCGAGCGCCGCGGGCAGCGCCTGTATATAGAGGATCTTGCGGCTGGCGGTTGCTGCGCCAAACAGTCCGGCAACGAGGACGCAGGCCAGGAAGAACAGCTTGATCGCGAAGCCTTCCGGGCCGAGCCAGAGACCCCAGCCGAGGCCGGCGACGAGGAAGCCGTTATAGAGCCCCTGGTTGGCGGCGAGCACCTTCGAGCGCGCGGCGAATTCCGGCGTGAGGCCGAAGGCCTTGTGGCCGCGCGGCGTGTCCCACCAGACCATCTCCAGAATGACGATGTAGACATGGATCAGCGCGACGAGGCCGATCAGGAGCGCTGCGATCATCGGTCGAACATCCTGCGGCGGGGGGCTTTTATGACCATCAGACCGTGCCGCTCATGATAGCGGCAAGACGGGCGTAGCATTCCTGCAGCGGCGTCGCGTCGTCCTTGGCCTGCTTGAGGAAGGCTTCGAGCGCGGGATGCAGGCGGATCGCCTCGTCGACCTCGGCTGACGCACCCTGGCGATAAGCGCCGAGGCGAATCAGTTCTTCCATGTCGGCATAGGTCGCGAGCGTCGAGCGGGCCTTCTGCACGACCGGGTAATAGGCCGGATCGCAGGAACGCGGCATCGTGCGCGAGACCGATTTGAGGATGTTGACCGCCGGATAGCGTCCGCGCTCGGCGATGGAGCGTTCCATGACGATATGGCCGTCGAGAATGCCGCGTACCGCGTCGGCGACGGGCTCGTCATGGTCGCCGCCGTCGACCAGCACGGTGAAGAGCCCGGTGATGGCGCCGTCGCCGGTGCCGGGGCCGGCGCGTTCGAGCAGGCGCGGCAGTTCGGCGAAGACGGTCGGGGTGTAGCCCTTCGTGGTCGGCGGCTCGCCGGCGGCCAGGCCGATCTCGCGCATCGCCATGGCGAAGCGCGTCACCGAATCCATCAGGCACATCACCTGCAGGCCGCGGTCGCGGAAATATTCGGCGAGCGTCAGCGTGGTGAGGGCCGCCTGCTTGCGCATCAGCGCCGGCTCGTCAGAAGTCGCGACGACGACGATCGAGCGGGCGAGGCCCTGCGGCCCGAGATCCTCCTGCAAGAACTCCTGCACCTCGCGGCCGCGCTCGCCGACGAGGCCGATTATGTTGACGTCGGCCTGGGCATAGCGCGCCAGCATCGAGAGCAGCACGGACTTGCCGACGCCGGAGCCGGCGAAGATGCCCATGCGCTGGCCGATGCAGCAGGTCAGGAAGGTGTTGAGAGCTCGCACGCCGAGATCGAGCGGGCGACCGACCCGGCGTCGCTTGTGGGCGTTCGGGGGATCGTTGCGATAGGCGAAGAGCGTGTCGCCCTGCGGTAAAGGCGGGCCGCCGTCGACCGGACGGCCGAGCGCATCGACGACCCGGCCGAGCCAGGCAGGGGTGGGGCGCAGGCCCGGCTGCGCTTGGTCGACATGGACGGGGCAGCCGCGGCGGACGCCGTCGAGCCCGCCGAACGGCATGACCAGCGCCTTGTCACCGGAGAAGCCGACGACCTCGCAGGGAACGCGCGTGCCCGGCGCGATCTCGATGCCGACGCGCCCGCCCAGGCTCATCGTGCCGATCGGCCCGGCGACCTCAACCAGCAGGCCGCGCACGCCGATGACGCGGCCATAGATGGTCACGCTTTCGATATGCTCGATGGCGGTCGCCAAAGCGGAGAGGCGGTCATGGCCGTGGGACGGGGAATTCATCGGAGTGATTCAACTTCGCCGGCAGTGTACGGGCAACCGAATTCGCGGCCGGCCCGACCTGTGGATGATTTGGTAAGAGTTCCTAACAAATTGCGCTCATTTACCTGCTGTTAAGCTCTGTGATTAACACTGCGGATTGAGGCTGCCACGTGTCGCAGAGCCATTATGGCGCTGTTTCCCGGGGCAAGCCTCCGCGAGAGGCGCTTTCGCGGCCGAGAAGTTCAGCGATCCGTGTCAAATTCGACTCACCTCGACAAGGATCGTTCACTTTCTCCGAGGAAGCGCTTGCGCTCGGGAATCACGGTTTGTTAACCAGTTTCCTCGTAGCGTGTCGCGTGGCGTTTCATTGGGCAAGTGCGTCGTCGTCCGGGGCCGAACGGTCCGGGCGGAAACAACGGTCAAACCTGCCCTGCGGGCGAAATTGGGGACGTGGACATGCGGGTTCTGCTGATCGAGGACGATAGCGCGACCGCTCAAAGCATCGAGCTCATGCTCAAATCGGAGAGCTTCAACGTCTATACGACGGACCTCGGCGAAGAGGGCGTCGATCTCGGCAAGCTCTACGACTACGACATCATCCTGCTCGACCTGAACCTCCCCGACATGTCGGGCTACGAGGTTCTGCGCTCGCTTCGCGTGGCGAAGGTCAAGACGCCGATCCTGATCCTCTCCGGCCTCGCCGGCATCGAGGACAAGGTGAAGGGCCTCGGCTTCGGTGCCGACGACTATCTCACCAAGCCGTTCCACAAGGACGAGCTGGTCGCCCGCATCCATGCGATCGTGCGCCGCTCGAAGGGCCACGCCCAGTCGGTCATCACCACCGGCGATCTGGTCGTCAATCTCGACACCAAGACGGTCGAGGTCGATGCCGCCCGCGTGCACCTGACCGGCAAGGAATACCAGATGCTGGAGCTGCTCTCGCTCCGCAAGGGCACGACGCTCACCAAGGAGATGTTCCTCAACCATCTCTATGGCGGCATGGACGAGCCCGAGCTCAAGATCATCGACGTCTTCATCTGCAAGCTGCGCAAGAAGCTCGCCAACGCGTCTGACGGCAAGAACTACATCGAGACCGTCTGGGGCCGCGGCTATGTGCTGCGCGAGCCGTCCGATGTCGAGGAACGCATCCCGGCCTGACGCATTTCCGTCGCCCGCCCGTCATCGGGCGGTCATGAAGCGACGTCATACCAGTTCTTGACCTGATCGTCGGATGTACACGACAGGTCGACGGGGACCCCGCCGAGAGGCGGGGTTTTTGTTTGTGCGGTGATGAAGTGGCCAGCCTCCGCCGGGAGCGGCTTTTGGCCCGTCTGAAAACGCCTTCCCGTCATTGCGAGGAGCGAAGCGACGAAGCAATCCAGGAGGACTGGGCTGAAGCGTTCAACCCAGTCCTCCTGGATTGCTTCGCTGTGCTCGCAATGACGAGGCCGGTTCTTCGAGACGCTGGCGGCTCAGCCGCGCAGTGCGGAGGCGGCGATGGCAGGCCGCGGCCGCAGGCTTGGCGCAGGGGAGGCGGCAACGGGCGCTGCCGCCATCGCGACGTGCCGGTAGAGGCCGCGATGCTGCGGATCGCAGGTGAGCTTCGTTGCCAGCCCCAGCACGGTTTCGGCGGCGCCGAGCAAAAAGGCACCGTCCGGCACCAAGCGCGGCGTCAGCAGCTCCAGCACCTTAACCTTGGTCGGCACGTCGAAATAGATCAGGACGTTGCGGCAGAAGATCACGTCGAACCGGCCGAACTGGTCGTTGCGCTCGAGCAGGTTATGCTGCTTGAACGTGACCATCGAGCGGATGCGCTCGGAAACCTGCCATTTGTCGCCGATCTGCTGGAAATGCTTCAGCAGCATCTGGATCGGCAGCCCGCGCTGGATTTCGAACTGGCTGTAGATGCCGACGCGGGCCTTCTCCAGAATCTCCGCGGAGATATCGGTTCCGAGGATCTCGATCTTCCAGCCGGCGAGCCGGTCGCCGAGCTCGTCGATCAGCATGGCCAGAGAAAAGGCTTCCTGGCCGCTGGAGACGGCGGCGCACCAGATCCGCAGCGACCGGCTGGCGGCATTGGCGGCGAGCCGCTCGGGCAGGATGACGTCCCGGAACAGATTGAACGGTGTCTGGTCGCGGAAGAACAGCGTCTCGTTGGTGGCCATGGCGTCGACCACGGCGCTTTCGAGAGCGGGATCGCGCGAAAGCCTGAGCTGGCGGATGAGCGCCTCGATATCGGCGATGCCGCGCCGGCGGCAGAGGATGCCGAGCCGGCTTTCGGCGAGGTAACGCTTGTCCGCGGTCAGCGACAGGCCGGAGCGCTGCTGCAGCAGAAGGCGGAGGAAGGCGAAATCGGCTTCGGTCATGCCGTTTGCACCCCCCGCACGAGGCAGCGGATCGAGGCGCCGATCTCGTCGAGCGCGATGACGGCACTGGCACGGCGGGCGCGCACGACCGAACCGGGCATACCCCAGATCGTGCTGCTCGGCTCGTCCTGGGCGATGACCGCGGCTCCGGCCTTGCGCAGCGCGTCGGCGCCAGTGGTGCCGTCGCTGCCCATGCCGGTGAGGACGAGGCCGAGTGCGGCCGGACCGAGATGGCGGGCGGCTTCGCTGAACAGGACGTCGACGGCCGGGCGGCAGAAATTGACGGGCGGCTCGTCACCGATGCGCGCGACGATATGGCCGAGCCGGCGGTCGATGCCGAGATGGCGTCCGCCGGGCGCGATGTAGACGGTGCCGCGCATCAGGCGCTCGCCGTCGAAGGGCTCGCGGGCGGGAACCCCGATATGGGCGGCAACCTGTTCGGCGAAGGAGGCGGTGAAGAGCGGCGGCATGTGTTGGACGACGACCGTCGTCAGGTCGTTGAGACCTTCGCCGATGTCGAACAGTACCTTGGCGACGGCGCGAGGACCGCCGGTGGAGGCGCCGATCACGAGATAGCGCGGCATCACCGAGACGAGCGGGCGCAGGTTCGTAGGCCCGGCATGCGGCAGATCGGTGTCGATCTCGGGCGGGAGCGAGCCGGGCCTCACCGGCGCCTGGACGATGTTGCCGAGCTTGAGCAGGAACTCGCTGCGGAAATCCAGCGACAGGGTCATGCCGCTGCGGCTGTCCGGTTTCGAGACCACGTCCATCGCGCCCCGCGTCATGCATTCGAGGGCGAGGCGGGTGTTGCGCTCGTTCAACGTCGCGGCGAGCAGGATACCCGTGTTCGGGCTTTCCTTGAGGATCTGGGGCAGTGCCGCGGCACCGTCGACGCCGGGCATATCGAGGTCGAGCACCATCACGTCGGGCTTGAAGCGGGTGGCGTGGGCGACAGCGGTCTCGCCGTCCCCGGCGACCGCGACGACGTGGAAATTGCCGGC
The DNA here is from genome assembly GCA_965283735.1 of Beijerinckiaceae bacterium. Lineage (GTDB taxonomy): Bacteria > Pseudomonadota > Alphaproteobacteria > Rhizobiales > Beijerinckiaceae > Allobosea. Next base: position 1,090,517 of record CBDIPN010000001.1, read on the forward strand.
CTCACCCAGCCAGCGCGCGAAGAGCCCGCGCACGACGACGGAATCGTCGGCGATCACCACGGTCTTGTGCCGCGATGCGGGGCTTGCTGGAAGCGCGCGAGGAGACAAGGTCGGCATGTTTCTCACCGGGGCGGCGGCGTAGGTGCAGGCATCTTGAGCGTAGGCATCCTCGGCGAAGCGATGCCGATGCGCTGCCGCATCGGGACGCGCTCGCTCAGAGCAGGCCGACCTGATGGAATTTCGAAGCCACGATCTCCTTGTCGAAGGGCTTCATGATGTACTCGTCGGCACCGGCATGCATGGCGCGCGCGATATGGGCGATGTCGTTCTCGGTGGTGCAGAACACCACCTTGGGGCGCTTGCCGCCCGGCATCTGGCGCAGCGTGCGCAGGAACTCGTAGCCGTCCATGATCGGCATGTTCCAGTCGAGCAGCACGGCGTCCGGCATCTCGCCCTTGCAGGCGTCGATGGCGCGCGCGCCGTCCTCGGCCTCGGCGATGCGGAACTGCAGCCCCTCCAGAATACGGCGGGCCACCTTTCGGATCACCGCTGAGTCGTCGACGACGAGGCAGTATTTCATGACTGGGTCTCCAAACTGTGGCGCGGCCGTCAGGCCGCGCTGCGAAGGTCGAGATCGAGGACGGCGTCGAGATCGAGCACCACGAGAAGCTCGTCAGCAAGGCGATGGATGCCCGTCGCCAGTGCCGCCCAGACGCGATCGAGATGAACGGGAAGCGGCTCGAAGGTGGACCGGTCGAGCCGGATCACCTCGCCGACTGCGTCGACGATGAGCGCATAGGCCTCGCCGCCGTGGTCGATGCCGATCGCCGTCAGTTCCTGGCGGCCCTGGCCGTCGAGCTTGAGCTCGACCGGACGCCCGAGCCGCTTGCGCAGGCAGATCGCGGTGACGATGCGGCCGCGCAGGTTGATCAGGCCGACGATCTCGTCAGGCGCACGCGGGACGACCGTGATGCGGTTGGCGATGAAGACGTCCTGGACGCGGCCGATCGGCAGACCAAGAAGCTGCTCGCCGATACGGATCGTCACATAGTCGAGCGAGTTGCCGAAACCGGACGCGGAGGAGGGGGCCTGTTGTTCGTTCGACATCATGCCGCATGCCTCAGGTCGGCGCCCGCCGTATTGAGCTCGCTCAGCAGGGCGCGGCGGTCGAATTTCGCGATGACGTCGTCGAGGCCGGCCTGGACCGCCCGCATGTGCAGGTCGGGCGTGGCGCAGGTCGTCAGGCCGAGGATGCGCAGGCGCTCGCCCTTGGCGCGCTCACGCAGGAGGGCGGCGAAGGCGAAGGCGGCCTCGCTGTCGCGGTCGAGATCGAGCAATGCGGTCAAGATCGGCTCGCCTGCCGTGGCCAGGGCTGCCTCGGTGAAATCGGCGATCGGCGCGATGATCCGCCCGGAGGCTCTCAGCACCGGGCTCAGCATGTCGCGCAGGAAGTCGGACGGCTCGACCAGCAGGATCCGGCCGGGAAGCTCCGCGCTACGCCCGGCCGCGAACCAGCCGGGCTCGTTCAGCGGCAGGTAGTGGGCGAGATCGAGGATGTCGGTGGCACGGCCTCGGATCATGGCCGAGCCGATGATGCCGCGTGCGTCGGCCGCTGCCATCTCGAGCTCGAAAGTATCCTCGACGATATCGACGATCGCCTCGACGGCGAGCGCGACGGTCAGGTCGCCATTCGAGACGATGACGAGCGGCTGGATGCCCTCGGAGCGCAATTGCGTGCCCGCGACGGGCGTCACCGGGACGAGGCGCCCGCGATAATGCAGCAGGGTGCGGCCGCCGCTGCGCTGGAACTCGCCGGCCTCGATCTCCTCCAGCCGCGTCACGAGCGACAGGGGCAAGGCCTGGAGGCTGCCGGCGCCGGCTCTGAAGACGAGCATGGTCGCGCGCTCTCCGCGATGCACCTGGACCGCCGCCTCGCGCGGCTCCTCCTCCGCGTCCTCGGACGTCGTCGCGCCGACCAGGCGGGCGACGCCGTTGGGGTCGACGATGAGGACGACGGTGCCGTCGCCGAGGATGGTGTTGCCGGAGAACAGGTGGATGTGGCGAAGCTTGCTCGACATCGGCTTCACCACGATTTCCTCGGTGTGGAAGACGCTGTCGACGAGGATGCCGAACTGCCGCTCGCCGATCTGGGTGACGACGATAAAGCCTTCGCCATCCACACGCCTGGCGGTTTCCCGGCCCGGACAGGCCATCAGCCCCGGCAACGAGACGATCGGCAACAGGCGCCCGCGCAACCGCAGGACCGGCGCTCCGTTGATCTCTTCGATGCGATTGTCATCGCCAGCCTTCGCCCGGACGAGTTCGCGCACCGCGATCTGGGGGATCGCATAACGATCCTCGCCGGCGACAACGATGAGCGCCGAGATGATCGCGAGCGTGAGCGGGATCTTGATGGTGATGGTCGTGCCGAGGCCCGGGCGGCTGGCGACGTCGACCGTGCCGCCGATCGAATCGACATTCGTCTTGACGACATCCATGCCGACGCCGCGACCCGAGACCGCTGTGACATTATCGGCGGTGGAGAAGCCGGGATGGAAGATGAAACGGCCGATCTGCGCGTCGCTGAGCCTTTCCAGCTCGGCCTCGGTCGCGAGGCCCTTGGCGATGGCCTTGCTGCGGATGCGCTCGATATCGAGGCCGCGCCCGTCATCGGCGATCGAGATCGTGACCGAACCACCCTCATGATAGGCGGCGAGGCGGATCGTGCCGTGATCGGGCTTGCCGGCCTGGCGCCGGTCGGCCGGCAGCTCGATCGCATGGTCGGCGCAGTTGCGGACCATGTGGATCAGCGGGTCCTTGATCAGGTCGAGGATCTGGCGGTCGAGCTCGGTCTCGGCGCCTTCGGTCAGAAGCTCGATGCGCTTGCCCAGTTCGGCGCTGAGATCGCGCACGATGCGCGGCAGCTTCGACCAGGCGTTGCCGATCGGCTGCATGCGCGTCTTCATCACGCCGTCCTGCAGCTCGGCGGTGATCAGCGAGAGACGCTGGAGCGGGGCCTTGAGCCCGGCATCCTCCTGTCGCCTTGCGACTTCGAGAAGCTGGTTGCGGGTCAGCACGAGCTCCGAGACCATCGTCATCAGATGCTCGATCGTGTCGACATTCACGCGCAGCGTGGCCGGGCCGCCGCTGCGCGATGGACTTGGGGAATCCTCTGTCGCCGCGGCCGCGGGTTCGCTGCCTTCGATGCGGCCATCGCGCCCGCGCTGCGGGCCGGGTGCGCTTTGGAAGACGACGTCCTCGACGCTTGCCGGGACGGCAGCGGCCTGACCATGGCGGGCGAGATAGGCGGCGACCGGGTCGAGCGGCGTTTCCGTCGGAGCCTGCTGCCTGAGCTCGCTTTTGGCGTGCTCGGCCAGCGCGAACAACTCGCCGATCAGCGCTTCGTCGTTGCCCTCGGGCTCCTGCCCCTTCTCGGCGAGCTCGGCCAAAATATCCTTGATCCGGTCGATGGTCTCCAGGATTGCGGTGACGGCGATCGAATTGACGGTGGCGCCGTCGCGGAACTGCCCGATCACCGACTCGGCCGCGTGAGTCAGCGCCTCCAGCCGCGGAAGGCCGATGAAGCCGCAGGTACCCTTGACCGTGTGCACCAGCCTGAAGATGTTCCTCAGGATGTCGCGGTCGTTCGGGGCCTGCTCGAAGCGAACGAGCTCCCGATCGACCGTGTCGAGATTCTCGCCGGTCTCCGTCAGGAACTCTTGCAGCAGCTCGTCCATGCAGAAACTTCACTCAACGCGGAACGCTGCAGGAACTAAAGCAGGAGAACGGTTTATGATCGGTTGAGATCGCGTCTCGACCGGTAACGATCGTTCAGGCGGCCTTGGTGGCCTTGATCGTCACCGTATCGCCGTCGATCGCGAAGGTGATGTCCATCCCGGCTGCGCGGGCGACCATGCCGGTATAGAGCGGCTGGACGGCATGAGCGTCGATCGTGCCGGTTTCCGAACGCCCGGCCAGCAGCTCCTCGACATGGGCTGGAATCCGGGCATGCGAGCCGGTCGCCGTGATGTCGAACGTGCCCTGCTCGCCTTCGACCTTCGCGCGCGAGACGAGCTTGCCGCCGCGCGGCACGGCCTGCGTCGCGATGACCAGCAGGTTGAGCAGGAGCTTGACCTGGTTCTTCGGGAGAAGCGCGCGCGGCGCGTCCCAGTCGAGCGAGAGCTTCTCGTCGTTGAGGAAGCCGTTCGCGACATTGCCGGCATCGCCGAGATCGATCATCGCGCCGGCCGAACCGGCGGCGCCGAAGGCAAGGCGGGCGAATTGCAGACGGGCCGAGGCGGCCCGTGCGCTCTTCTTGATCAACTCCAGCGCGAAATCGCGCATCGACGGATCGTCTTCCTCCAGAACCTCGAGAGCGTTGACAATCGCGCCGACCGGGCTGATCACGTCGTGGCAGACGCGGCTGCAGAGAAGCGCAGCCAGATCGAGCGGCTCGAGCGAGATGTCGGTCATGGGGGCGAGGTCCTGGAAACGGGGATGCGCCGGAATTGAGGCGTCGTTGTTACTCGATATGCTGCTATCTTGGTTTTCATGTGGTTAATCGCCATATCGGGGCGGTTATGAGAAGGAAGGGCCGCGATGATCGGCCATGACGATCCCCGCCTGCGCGACCGCGACGGGCTGGGGCGCAAATTGGCGGAAGCTGCCGGATTGAGTGCGGCCGTCCTGCTGGCGAAGCGGGCGGCGCGCGATGTCACGCTCAAGAGCGACGGCTCGCCGGTATGCTCGGCCGATCTTGCGGCCGATCACGCCGCCAAGGAAGCGTTGATGCGCCTGCTGCCCGGTTTTCCGATCGTCAGCGAGGAGACCGCCCAGAATCCGACACCCGGCGCGATCTTCATTCTGCTCGATCCGCTGGACGGCACGCGCGAGTTCCTCGCGGGCGGCGACAGCTATTGCGTTGCGATCGCCGTGGTCCGTGACGGCCGGCCGATCGCGGGCGCGATCGCGGCACCGGCCACAGGGCGGCTCTGGTTCTCCGGCAGCCATGCCTATGAACAGGATTTCGCCCCGGACGGTAGCCTTTTGGGCGAGGCGCGCCGGACGAGCGTTCGCGCGGTGCCGAACGAGGGGCCGGTCGCGCTGGTCAGCCGTTTCCACGGCGACGGCCGCAGCGACGGCATCGCGGCGGTGCTCTGCTGCAGTGAGGGGATTCCGGTTTCGTCGGCGGTGAAGTTCGGCATGATCGCCTCGGGCGAGGCCGATATCCATGTCCGTTGCGGCCAGACGATGGAATGGGATATCGCGGCCGGGGACGCCATCCTTTCGGCAGCGGGCGGGATCATCCTGACTCTGGACGGTACCTTGCCCGATTACGGCCGCAGCGAGCGGCAGTTCCGTAACCCACCCTTCGTGGCGGCTTCGAGCGAAGCGCTGGCGCGGCAGGCGATCGCCGGGGATTGCGGCGGCTGAGCCGCAGCGCTCTAGCGGGCGACGAAGCGCAGCACCGCGTTCCAGCGGCTTTCGGCCTGTGCCAGCAAGCCGGCTTCCCGCAGGAAGCGCTGGCGGTTTTCGGCCGAGCGGAACAGGTAAAGCCGCGATCCGATCACCGCGAACTGGCTGGGATCGCTTTCGACGGCGGCGCCATTGGCGACGCCGGTTGGGTCGAAACCGCCGAAAGCGGGCGCGTAGACCTGCGGAGCGTCGCGGAAGGCTTCGAGATTGGCCTGCGAGGCGAAGCGCCAGACGAACCGATCCTGGATCAGCTCGTATTCGGCGCGCCCGGCCATGGGACGCGCGCCGAGCCGATAGGAGACCGGGTCGAAGCCGCTGATGGCCAGCCCGTTGTGCAGGTCCCGCTGCATCACCTCGCCGAGCGAGGGCAGGTCCGGCATGGCCGGGAAGGGCACGGGTATCGCCGCAGCCGGCACCGCCGAAGGCGTGCTGGCGCGGGCAGCCTGCCCAGCCACGGAGAGCGAGAGGAAGGCGGCGGCAAGCGAGATCCAACGCTGCCTTGTTGCGGCCTTCATCGCATCAAATCCTCATTGAGGTCCCATCCCGGGCCGAACGGCTCTCCGGAATCTTCACGCCTTGGATAGATTTGCGGCGTATCAAATCCGTTACCGAATTGATTCGCATTCGCCGATCGTCGTGATTCGACGTTCGGTCGGGCGGCGGATGGCCCAGGATCGGCCTGCCCCCCGGCCCGTATCGCATCCATCCCGAGCCGGCTGCCGTGCAGCCGCCACCGGTGCCGAGCGGACGGACGATCGAACCGCCCCGGCGCTCTGCCTTGTCTGGCGCCCTGCCTGGAGATGTCGCTGATGACCCAGACCCGCCGCAACCTGATCACGGGCGGTCTCGCCGTGGCCGGCGCGAGCCTGAGCGGGATGCCGCTTCCGGCGCTCGCCCAGAAATACAATGAGCAGCAGTCGTTCAGCCAGAACGAACTCGTCGGCTCCGGCCACAAGTTCTTCGGCAACGTCTCGCGCGGTCTCGCGCTGACGATCGAAGAGGCGGTGCGCCGTTGGGGCGAGCCGAACGGCTATGTCCTCGGCCAGGAAGCATCGGGCGCCTTCGTCGGCGGGCTGCGCTACGGCGAGGGCCAGCTCTATACGCGCAATGCCGGCGACCGCCGCGTCTTCTGGCAGGGACCTTCGATCGGCTTCGATTTCGGCGGCGAGGGCGCCCGCACGATGATGCTGGTCTATAACCTGCCGGTGGTCGATGCGCTCTATCAGCGCTTCGCCGGCATCGACGGCTCCGCCTATTTCATCGGCGGCTTCGGCTTCACCGCGCTGACGGCGGGCGGCATCATGGTCGTTCCGATCCGCACCGGTGTCGGCTGGCGTCTCGGCGTCAATCTCGGCTATCTCAAGTTCACGCCGCAGGCGACCTGGAACCCGTTCTAGTCGCGGCGATTGCTTGGGCAGGACATAGCGCCGTCACGTTCGGGCGACGCTCTCTGGCCATGACGCCGCCGCCATGGCAGATTCGACCTCAGCCCTCAGCCGGGAGTTCTGAGACTTGATCGAAGCCGCCATGCTGTTCGCGCTCGGCTTCCTCTGCGCCGCTCTGCTGGCCCTGGCGGCCGTGCCGGCGCTGGCGCGGCGGGCCGACAGGCTGGCGCGCAAGCGGGCCGAAGCGGCATTCCCGCTCTCGCTTGCCGAAATTGCCGCCGATCGCGACCATCTGCGCGCCGAGCTTGCCCTGCGCATGCGCTCAGTCGAGCAGGATGCCGAGCGCGGCTTCGCCGCGAGGGCCGGCGCGATGCAGGAGGTCGGCCGGCGCGACATGACGATCGGCCGGCAGGAACGCGAACTCGGCGAGCGCGACAGCCGCATCGGCGAGCTCGAAACCGATCTGGCGACGACACGCAGCGAGCTTGCCGACACCAGGGCCGCGCTTGCGAGCGAGCGCAGTGGCCATGGCGAAACGACGGCCACTCTGGAAAAGCGTGTGGCGGATCTCGCGAGCCTCGAACGCAGTCTGGAAGAGACCCGTTCGGCTTTGACCGGCACCGGCGCCGATCTGGTGGCGCGGAGCGGCGAACTGGATCGGGAGCGCGAGACCGTCGGGCGGATCGAAACCCTGTTGGCCGAGCGCGAGCGGGAACTGGCCGAAAGCCGCAGCGGCGCCGAGAAGCTGCGCGTCGCGCAGGTCGAGGACGGAACCCGCATCATGGTGCTGCAGACCAAGGGCGACGAACTCGCCGGCAAGCTCGCGGCGACCGAGGAGCGTCTCGCCGGCAGCGAGGCGAAACTTCGTGCGATGACCGGCGAGCGCGATGGCGAGCGGGTGCGGGCCGAGGCCTACAGCGCGAGAGCCGCACAGGCCGAGGCTGGACTTGCCGCGGCCGATGCCCGTGCCAGCGCGACGGGCGTGGCGGCGCAGCAGCTCGAAACGCGGCTTCGGCAGGAAGAGGCCGAACACGCCGTTACCAGGGACGCACAAGAGACGCTGGAACAGGCGCTGGCCATGGCGAAGGACGGCCATGAGGCCGCCAAGCGGCGAAACCGGGAGGAGGTCACGGCCTTGCAGGATGCCCAGAATGAACGCGAGAGCCAGGTCGAGATGCTGCGGGCCGAGCTTCAGACGCTTCAGGGCGCGCTGACCCAGGCCCGCGCCGATCGCACCCAACTCATGGACGAGATTTCGGCCCTGCGCCGTGCCGGAGGCGAAGGGCTCGACCACGCGGCCTTGCGCCAGGAGATCGTCTCTCTGGCCGACAGGCTCATGAGCGCGGCCCCGAAGCGGGAAGCGGCGGAGTAGGTGGTTGAGGCCGGGCATTCCCGGCTGCCGAACTCTTCGCCGACAACCGGATTTCACTTTGCCATTCGATGCTCTAGGAAGACGGTGCTCCCGGCGTTCCCGCGCCATCTGAATGGTTTGAAACGTGACCGACAGCCGCTTCGATCTTCTTTGCCTCGGCGAACCGCTCGGCGAGTTCAATGCGACCCGTGCCGAGAGCGGCGCCTTCCTGTTCGGCCATGGCGGCGACACCTCGAACTGTGCGGTCGCGGCGGCGCGCCAGGGCATGTCGGTCGGCTATCTCGGTGCACTCGGCGATGACAGCGCCGGCCATTCGATCCGCGGCTTGTGGAAGCGCGAAGGCGTCGACGACGCCCATGTCGCGACCCATCCGAGCGCGCCGACAGGCCTCTATTTCGTCGATCACGGCCCCTCCGGCCATGTCTTCTCCTATCTGCGTGCCGGCTCGGCCGCGAGCCTCTACGGCCCGCGCGACCTGCCGCGCGACCTGATCCGCTCCGCCCGGATCATCCAGGCCTCCGGCATCAGCCAGGCGATCTCGGCCAGCGCCTGCGATGCCGTGTTCGACGCCTTCGATACCGCGCGCAAGGCCGGCGTTCTGACCGCCTATGACACGAACCTGCGGCTCAAGCTCTGGCCGCTGACCCGCGCCAGGGCGATCATCCATGCCGCCTGTGCCATGGCGGATATCATCCTGCCCGGCCTCGACGATGCGACGCAGCTCACCGGCCTGAACAATCCCGATGCCATCGTTGATTTCTATCTCGGGCTCGGTGCGCGCGTGGTCGCGCTGACGCTCGGCCATGAAGGCTCGCTGGTGGCGACGCCGGTGCGGCGCGAGCGCTTCCGGCCGATCAAGGTCGATGCGATCGACGCGACTGGCGCGGGCGATTGCTATGACGGCGCTTTCCTCGCCGAATACCTGCGGACGGGTGATGCCTTCACTGCGGGCGCCTATGCCAATGTCGCGGCGGCGCTCTCGACGCTGGGCTATGGCGCGGTCGCGCCGCTGCCGCGCCGTGCCGATGTCGAGGCCCGCATCGCCGCGGAGGCGCGTTCCTGATGAGTGTTCCGGTTCTGAAGCGGGCGGGCGATCTCCTCGCCCGCTACGATGTGCTGATCAGCGATGTCTGGGGCGTCGTGCATGACGGGCTCTGGGCGTTGGAGCCGGCCTGCGAGGCCTTGATGGCCTATCGCGAGCGAGGGGGCGCCGTGGTGCTGCTCTCGAACGCGCCGGGGCCGTCGCAGCAGGTCGCCGGGCTGCTCGACGCCAAGCGCGTACCGCGTGAGGCCTGGGACCGGCTCGTGACCTCCGGCGACGTCACGCGCGCCCTGATCGCTCAGAGCCACCACAACCAAGCCTATCATATCGGCTGGCAGAGCGACCGGGCCGTGTTCGACGGGCTCGATGTCACGCTCGTCGATGAGGACGAGGCCGATGTCGTCGTCGCGACCGAACTCAACGACTACCGCACCGAGACGCCGGAGCAGTACCGGCCGCTGCTCGAGCGTTTCGCCCGGCGCGGCCTGCCCTTCATCTGCGGCAATCCCGATCTCGTCGTGCATGTCGGCGAGGACCTGCTGCCCTGTGCCGGTGCTCTCGCGACGATCTACGAGGAGCTCGGCGGTTCCGTCTCCTGGGCCGGCAAGCCCTATCGCCCCGCCTATGACCTTGCGCTGGCGGGTGCTGCCGATGCGCGTGGCGGCCGTTCGGTCGAGCCCGCCAAGGTGCTGGTGATCGGCGACGCGGTTCGCACCGACCTCGCCGGGGCGCGCCTGATGGGCTTCGACAGCCTGTTCATCGCCGGTGGCATCCACCGCGACGAAACGATGCGCGGCGGAGAGGTCGACGCGCCCGGCCTCGCCAAGGTGCTGGACGGACTGCCCGTCCAGCCGATCGCGGCGATGGGCGCGCTGGCCTAAGACCAGTTTTCAGTGCGCGTCGCCCGTGCGGGCGTCGCGCAGGGTCGTCAGCGTGATGACCATGCAGAGCAGCATGCCGATGATCGAGAGTACGGCGACTGCGCGAAAGCCGACCATGAAGGCTTCGCTGGCCCGCGCCAGCATCGGCCCGGCCTGATCGGGCGAGAGCCCCGTTGCCAGCGCCAGCGCACCGCCCAAAGTCGAGCGTGCGGGAGCCAGCGCATCCGTACTGACGCCGGACACCGCGACATCCGCCATGCGGCTGCGATAGAGCGCGGCACCCAGGCTGCCGAGCACGGCGATGCCGAGCGCACCGCCGAGTTCGGCCGAGGTTTCCGACATGGCCGAGGCCGCGCCGGTGCGCTCGGGCGGGGCCGAGCCGACGACGATGCCGGTCGTCAGCGTGATCACCGGCGTGAAGCCGATCGAGAACACGACCGAGGCCGCGACGATCTGGATCAGGCTCGGCGCGAAGACGAGCCAGACGAAGCCGAGCGCCGAGAGCGCCATGCCGCCGGCCATCAGCGTCGCCGGCTTGTAGCGCCCGACCAGAGCCGGCGTCACGAAGGAGGCGAGCGTGAAGGCGACCGCCGAGGGCAGCGACCAGAGCCCGGCCTGCAGCGGCGTCAAACCGGCGACGAGCTGGAAATACTGCGCCAGGAAGATGAAGCTACCGAACATGAAGAGGATGCCGGCGAGGTTGATCGCCAGCGCCGCCCGGAAAGCCGGGATGCGGAACATGGCGAGATCGACCATAGGGTCGGCAAGCCGCTTCTGGCGGCGGATGAAGATCAGGACGAAGGCGAGGCCGACGAGGATGGCTGCTGCGGCCAGCCAGTCGAAGCTCTCGGCTGCCCAGTGCTTGATGCCGTAGACGAGGCTCAGCACGGCCGCGAGCGAAAGCAGCGCGCTGAAGACATCGAGGCTACCGGCGTTGGGAGCACAATATTCCGGCAGCAGGATCGGCCCGATCGCGAGCAGCAGGAGCATCGGCGGCACGGCGATCAGGAAGACTGAGCCCCACCAGAAATACTCGATCAGGAAGCCGCCGACGACCGGGCCGATGATGGCGCCGGCCGAGAAGCTGGCGATCCACATCGAGATCGCGAAGGTGCGCTCCTTCTCGTCGGTGAACATCACCGTGATCAGCGAGAGGGTGGAGGGCGCCAGCGTCGCGCCGGCGATGCCGAGCACGGCGCGCATCGCGATCAGCATTTCCGCGCTGTTCGAGAAGGCGGCGACCGTCGATGCCACGCCGAAGAAGGCGGCGCCGATCATCAACAGGCGACGCCGGCCGATGCGGTCTCCCAATGTGCCCATGGTCATCAGGAAGCCGGCGACCATGAAGCCGTAGATGTCGATGATCCAGAGGAGCTGGCTCGCGCTCGGCTTCAGCTCGCGTGTCAGCGTCGGCACGGCGAGGTTCAGCACCGTCAGATCCATCGAATAGATCATGCAGGGCAGGGCGATCGCGATCAGGCCGAGCCATTCGCGCCGCGTCGCCTTCTCGCCCCGGGTCGAAGCGGGTGCCGTCGTCATGGTTAGCTCGCAAGTCTGCTATCAGGCGGGGCTCTTTGCCACGATAGCGCGGCCAAAATTGGCAGGAGAGGCGATTTTCACCTTCCGGCCGGAGCCTGCCGCTAGCCCGGCTGCGTTGCCGGAGGCTTGCGCAGATGCGCGACGATATCGTGCCAGAGCCCTTGCAGCGGGCGGAAGACGAAGCGTACCGTCGATTTGCCCGGCGGCACGACGACCGCGCGGAACAGCACGTTGGCGCGCAGCAATTCGGCCGGCTGGCCGTCGATCTCGACCTGCCACCAATGATGCCAGACATCGTTGAGCACGAGGTAGCCGCCCCGTGCCGTCTGGGCCGCGAGCGTCACGGTCGTGGTGCCGTAGTCGCGGATCGCGACGCTGTCCGGCCCGAGCGGGCCGGTGGGCAGGGGCGGGGGATCGCGGTCGAGCAGGACGGTGCGGCGCGGGTCGAAATCCCCAGGCCATTCGCCGGTGTTCAGGATCGCGTCGAAATCCGCCTTCCGGGCGTCGGTCACCAGTAGCACGCGGGGCAGGGCGCGCGGGTTCTCGTAGACGAAGGCGTCCCTGGTGCGGGCGATCTGCTTGAGGTCGCCGGGTTTCAGGCGCTTGTCGACCTGCTCGACCGGCACGCCGGTCGCGACGAAGCGCAGGCCCAGCATGTCCGCGAGCAGCGAGCGATAACCCGGCATCAGCGGGGAGAAGGTGCGCTGGTCGGGCAGGGCGACATGGTCGCCGGCGCCGGTCGCCTTGCTGTAGAGGCCCAGCCGCAGCGGATTGTAGCCCAGCGTATTGTCGAGATCGTGGACGAGGCTGGCATTCGGCCAATGGAAATCGATGGCCGCGAGCTCGATCCGGTCGCGCCGGTCGGGGGCCATGGTGCCAGCGGTCTCGCGCTTCAGCAGGGCGATGGTGTCGTTGCTGCTGTCCCGGCGCAGCACGTCATAGGTTTGCGCGGGCAGGGCGGTGGATTCGCTCGGGCCGTTATTGACGGCGAGATCCATGGTCAGCGTTGCGGCCAGCACCAGGGTGGCTGCGAGGGCCGAGCCTCGCCCCGCGAGTCCGTGTGCGGCGACGAGCCCGCCGAGCGAGAGCATGCCGCAGAGCGCCGCGATGACGAGCGGCACGGTCGCGACCGGGATGCGCCCGACCGTCCAGGCGAGCCAGAGCGCGAGGGCGAGCGCGCCAGCGAAGATCAGGGCTTCGAGGGCGATCTGCCAGGGCCGCGCCTTCGGGGCGGTGCCGGTCATGACGAGATGGGTCAGGTAGCCGCCGAGCAAAGCGAGCAAGGCGCCGAGGATGAAGAGCGCATCGGCCGGGCGGCGGTAGAAGCTGATGCCCGGCAGTTCGAACAGAACACGAAAGGCCGGCGTGTAGCGGCCGAGCGCGAAGAGCAGGACGAGGATCGCTGCGACCGTCAGCGGGACGATCTCGCGCCGCCAGAGCGCGCCGCGGGCGAGGCCCACCGTCAGGATCAGGCCCATCGGCAGCAGGCCGAGATAGAGTTGGCTCATGTTGCGGGCGAGGAAGAGGCCGAGCGGGCCGAAACGTGCCTCCCAGGCCGGGCTCGGCGCGCCCCAGAAATCCGCGAGCGGGCCGGCCGCGCCATAGAGATTGGCGAAGAGCCCGGTGAGGAGGGCCGCCGGATGCAGCGAGCCCTTGCCGGCCTCGACGAAATCGATGACGGGCCGGTTCGATTCCTGCGCGATGAAGGCGGTCAGCAGGATCGGGACGGTCGCGACGAGGACGGCGCCGAGCGTGCCGGCGATGAGCGGCGGCAAGCTGGCGCGGAAGGCGCGCCATGGGCTCTGCGCCATCAAGATGGCGGCGATGGTGAGTCCGGCGAGCACATAGACGCCCAGTAGAGCAACCTGATCGCGGCCCAGAACCATGAAGCCGGAGACGATGCCGGCGGCGAAGCCATAGCCGATCGAGCCGCGCTCCAGCGCTCGCGAGAGCAGGAAGAGCGTCACCGCGAAATAGCCGAGGCTGAGCACCTGCCCGACATGCTGGATGCGCCAGGCGGCGGCCGCGCCGAAGGCGAAGGAGAGGGCCGCGACCACGGCACCGGCCGGATGCCAGCCGCGGTCACGGAAGATCAGGACGATGGCAAGCGCCCCGAGCAGCAAGGTGCCCAGCACGGCGCCGTCGCTCCAGCGGAAGTCGGGGGCCGGGTTCAGCGCTGCGATCAGGGCGAAGGACGGCGAAAAGATCAGGGATTGCGGATCGGCGACCTGTGGCGAACCGGAGAAGACATAGGGCGTCCAGAACGGCGAGAGGCCCTTGTGGAAGGCATCGGCGAGGAACTGGAGCTGCGGGTGGAAATGCGCCTTGGCATCCCAGGGAATGGTGAGCGTGCCCGACAGCCACGGCCAGGACAGGGCAAGCCAGGCGATGAACACGATGGCGCAGACGCTGGCGAGCGGCCAGCGTGCGGGACTGTCGGGCAAGGTGCTTTCGGGCGCGGGCATCAGCCTGGCCTGATCACGGGCGGGAACGCGGTCAATCCGTCGGGGCGGCGCGCGCCATCAGCGCGTCCATGTCGATGAAATGGCCGGCACGGTCACGCTTGGAGGCGAGATAGCGGACATTATGCGCATTCGGGCGCCCGAGAACCCGCTGCGTCGCGGCGACCTCGAGTCCGGCAGCCTCGATCGCGCCGATCTTCTGCGGGTTGTTGGTGAGAGCCACGACGCTGGAAACGCCTAGCTGCTTCAGCATCGTCGCGGCGAAGTCGAAATGGCGCTGGTCCAGATCGAAGCCGAGCACCTCGTCGGCGTCATAGGTGTCCCAGCCCTGGCTCTGCAGCTTGTAGGCGCGCATCTTGTTGGAGATGCCGTTGCCGCGGCCTTCCTGGTCGAGATAGAGCAGAATGCCGCCTTCGTTCTCGGCCATCCACTGCACGGTCTCGCGGAGCTGGTCGCCGCAATCGCATTTCAGCGAGCCGAACAGGTCCCCGGTCAGGCAGGCCGAGTGCAGGCGCACCGGCACGGCAGAGGCAAGGTCGGGCTTGCCGACGATGATCGCGACTTGATCGCGCAGGCCCTCGCCGCCGCGGAAGACGACGAATTCGGTGTCGGGTGCGCCCTCGAGCGGCACCGGGGCGCGGCCGACGATCTTGAGCGTGGCGGCTTGCTCGGCGCGATAGCCGTTCACGGCGGCGATCCCGATCTCGACGAGCGGCTCGCCGGCGACGATCTCGGCGCTCACGGGGACGATGATGACAGCCGGCAGCACAAGCGAAAGGCGCGCCAGTTCGAGCGCTGCCTCGTCAAGAGCAGAGGCCGGGGCGACGGGCGCATCCATGCGGCCATCGATCTTGAGCGCGAGCGTCTCGATGCGGCCGCCATCGATGGTCGGCAGCGCGAAGATGCCGGTCTCCAGGCGCCCCTTGGCGCCGAGGCGGCGCAGGCGCGCGGCGCTCAGCACGAGATGGCCACGGCCCTGCGCCAGGCCATCGAAGCGAGAGACGAGATCGTCGGCGGCTAGTTCGGCGGAGAGTGCCAGCGCAAGTCGCTCGCCATCGCGGAACAGGACCGGGCGGCCGGCGCGGAACTCGGCGAGCGCCCGTTCGACCTTCACCAGATCTGTCTTGAGGGATGGGCCGAAGAGCGTACGCGACTCAGGCATCGAAAAGTCCGTCAGATTGGGCCGGCGACCGGCCGAGGGGCATCCAGGGCACCATCGGGTCTCGATATAGGGCCTCGCTGCCCGATCCACCAGCAACGTGGCCGGCACGGAACCGGTTCCACGATCAAAACCACGTCAGATGGCTTCTGTCGGCAGGCGGGAGCGGGAACCTTCGCAGCGGATCGCCGTCCTATGGGCGCATCCGCTTGAACGTGAGATGAATGGCGTCCCGGTTGAAGGTGAGGAGACTTTCCAATGCAAGGCGAAATGCCGGCTACCCGCGTCTACAGCCCGGTCGCCCGGACGTTGCACTGGATCACGGTGGCCGCGGTCTTCGTGATGATCCCGGTCGGGCTCACGATGAGCTATCGCGGCAATGTGCTGAATATCTGGGACGGGCTGACCAACGGCCTCTACAGCGCGCATAAGCTCACCGGCTTCCTGCTGTTGTGGCTGATGGCCGGCCGACTCGCCTATCGCCTGCTGCACGGTGCTCCTCCGGACGAGCCGACGCTGGCCTGGTGGCAGAAGGCAGCCTCGCATCTGGTGCATTGGCTACTTTACGGTCTGCTGCTTGTCGTGCCGTTGCTCGGCTGGATCGGCGTCTCACTGTTCCCGGCGCTGACGATCTTCGATCTGTTCGACCTGCCGGCGCTGGCGAAGCCCAATGAGGAAGCGGCCAAGCGCGTGCTCGATGTGCATGGCAAGCTCGCGCTGGCGATCGGAGCGCTCGCCCTGATCCATATCGGCGCGGCTCTGCACCACTACCTGATCCTCAAGGATGGTGTGATGCGGCGCATGCTGCCTTGGCTGAAATAGAATTTCCAGGAGGGAGAGGCCGCGGGCCTGAGCCTGGAATCCATTGAACACGGCGCTGTTGCAGCTCGTCATGCTCGCCCTTGTGGCGAGCATCCACGTCTTGGACACCGCACGGCACTAAAGGAGACGTGGATGGTCGGGACAAGCCCGACCATGACGGGAACGCTGGGTTCACGCATTCCTGGCTCATTGCTGCGCAATGCCCCGGAAAGACGGCGCGGTTCCGTGGAGACACGTCAAGTTCAGATTGGCCGGGCCCAGAGGTCCTGATGGCCGATCATCGCCGACTGAGCCTCTCGGCGCGCCGCGAGCCAGTCCGCGATTGCCTTGGGATCGAGACGGCCGGTCTCGCCGACGGCCGCGGCGATGCCTTCCGCCAGCGCTTCCTGCAAGGGCCGGCGCTTGGCGTCGAGCAGCCAGTTGCTGTCGCCGCTCGAGACGGCGAAGCCCGACTTGCGGAAGGCCTCGGCCATGATCTCGCAGGCTTTCGGGCCGGCGGCCGGCCCAAAGCCCTTGTCGCCGTGCTGGTGATCGGTGAAGGCGGCATGGATGCCGGTGTCGGCCGGATGCTCCGGCTGCCAGGTCTCGCGGCCGTCATAGGTCAGCACGGCGTAGAGCGGCAGATGCTGGCTGGCGAGCGCAGCGACGAAACGTTCGATCCAGCGCCTCGAAACGAGATCGAAGAGCGCGGCGGCCGTGACGAGGTCGGGCTGCCAGCCCAGCACCCATTCGAGATCGGTGTTCAGGTCGACCTTGCGGGTGTCGACTGTGATCGTCTTGTCGCCCTTGGCGAGCACGAGCTCCTCGCCCTGCTCGCGTGCTTCGTCGGCCCAGTCGGTGAGGCGCTGGCGGGCGAAGGCGAGGAGTTCGGCGTCGTGGTCGACCAGCGTCCAGTGCTGGCGATCGGGCAGGGCGGCATAGGTTGCGCGTAGGTTTGAGCCGGCGCCGCAGCCGAGATCGAGCACCGAGACCGAGGCCCTGTCGGCGAAATAGCTGCCGACCGCCGCGAGAACCTGCGGATTGCGCGCGGCATGGTCGGCCGGCTCGCGCAAGGCGAGCCATTCCGGAGAGAAATCAGCCATCACCCCACCTTTCGGCCGTCGTCGCGCAGGCAGGCCTCCGCGACGATGCGCGCGGTCTCGCTCCAGCGCGGCAGATCGCCGGCTGCGGCCCACGCGGCATCGGCACGCTGCCGACGCTCTGCCGGCGCATCAATCAGTCTCGCAAGGGCCTTGGCAAGTGCCGCGGCGTCGCCGGGCGCCACCTTGAGGGCAGCGGCGTCCGGCAGGGCCTCGGCGCCGGCGCCGCTCAGCGTCGTGACGATCGGCAGGCCGCGCGCGAGTGCTTCGGTCAGCACCATGCCGTAGCCCTCGTAGAGCGACGACATCACGAAAAGATCGGCTTCATCATAGAGTTGCGCGAGTTTTTCGGTGCCGACGCCACCGGTCAGCACGATGCGCTCGGCAAGGCCGGCGCGAGCGATGCCGTCGCACAATTCCGCCGCCGTTCTCGGAGCATGATCGGGCGAGCCGGTGATGGTCAGGGTCCAGGAGCGGTCTGCGATGGCCCGCAGTGACTCGATGAGGACGCCATAGCCTTTGCGGGGAATGAGGGACCCGACGGCGAGCATGTGCAGCGTATCACTGCGGCCGGAGCCTTTCGCACGCGGTGCGGGGTCAGTGCCGGGGATAGCGATTGCGATCTTGCCGGCCGAGACGTCGAACTCCGCTTCCAGCATCCGTTTCGTCGCGGGACTGGTGACCACGATGGCGCGCACATGGCGCAGCGCCAGCGTTTCGCTTCGCCGCAACGTTTCGGCCATCTCCGGGCTGTGCCCCGTCTCCAGCGCCAGCGGGTGATGCACCAGCGCAACCAGCCGATCCGCGAAACGCGCCGCGAGCGCTCCCGGGAAGGCGCCACAGGCGAGGCCGTCGACGAGCAGGAGGTCGCCGGCCCCAGTCGCGGCGAGCAATTGTTCGGTCGCAGCGAGGTCGGCTTTTGTGGGAAAAGGAAAGGAGCCGGGCAGGGCGAGGTGGCGGGCCTCGATGCCGGCCTCCCGCCATTCGCGCAGAAGGCGCCGGTCGTAGCCGTAGCCGCCAGTGGGCGCATCGATGTCGCTGGGAATGGCGAAGACGATGCCACTCACGCCAGCGCGCCCTCGTAGCTGGCGCGGGCGAGGTCCGTTTCGTGCAGGGTCACGCGAATCCTGTCCAAGCCTGCGCCGTCGGCACCGAGCGCGCCGGATTTCGCCGCCGCCGCCATGGCGTCGAAGATGTGCTTGCAGAGGAACTCGGTGGTGGTCAGCACGCCCGCGAATTGCGGGAGGGCGTCGAGGTTCTGATACTTCAGAGGCTTCAGCGTCTCGGCGAGGGTGTCGAGCGCGGCGCCGATATCGACGACGACGTTCTGCCGGTTCAGCGTCTCCCGGAAGAAGGCGACATCGACCACGAAGGTGGCGCCGTGCATGTTCTGCGCCGGACCGAAGAAGGGATCGGGCAGGGAATGGCCGATCATGATGCGGTCGCGGACTTCGACGGAAAACATGCGATCTCCCGGAGATGGGTTGGCAATGCGGCCCGGTCAGGGCTGCGTTTCATAGCAAATCGCGGCGGTCAGGCCAGCGGCGCCGGGCGCGAGCAGGCCGGGCAGGCGCTGGGGCAACTCGCGGAAGGCGATCTCGCCGGTGATCAGCGCATCGAGCCTATCGTCGGCGAGCAGGGCCATCGCGGCCTGGGCGCGGCGGGCGTAATCCCAGCGTGCGCGTCGCGAGGCCGAGACCAAGCCGACCTGCGACGAGATCAGTTGCAAGCGGCGTGCATGGAAGGCGCCGCCGAGCGTGGCGGGCACGGCACCTTCGCCATACCAGCTGAGCTCGACGATGCGCGCCTCGGTACCGGCTACCGCGATGGCGGTTTCGAGGCCCATGGCCGTTGCGCTGGCGTGGAAGACGAGATCGGCGTCGCGCGGGGCGGCATCGGGCAGGGCGAAGCCAAAGCCCAGTGTCGCGGCAAGAGCGGCCCGGCTCGGCTCGACATCGACGAGCGTGACCTCGGCTCCCGGCAAACGCGCGGCCAGCCAGGCGACGAGCAGGCCGAGAACGCCGCCGCCGACGATCACGATCCTGTCAGCGGGGCCTGAGCCGGCATCCCAATGGGCGTTGAGCGCCGTCTCCATGTTCGCGGCAAGGATGGCGCGCCGGGCCGGCACCGTGTCCGGCACCGGGACAAGGCTGCTGCGTGGCGCAACGAAGCGATCCTGATGCGGATGCAGGCAGAAGGCGATGCGCCCGAGCATGTCCTGCGGGCCGGCATCGACACGGCCGACGGCGCAATAGCCGTATTTGACGGGGAACGGAAAGCTGCCCTGCTGGAATGGCGCGCGCATGCGCTCATGCTCCGAGACCGGCACGCGGCCTTCGCAGACCAGCCGCTCGGTGCCGCGGCTGACACCGCTCCAGAGCGTGGTGAGGAGGCAGTCATCTGGGCCGAGGGTGGACAAGGCGACTTCATTCAGGTTGCATTCACGGGGCGCTGTATACCAAAGCGCAAGAGCCTTTGCCCTTGCGTCAGTCGATTTTGCAGGCTTTAGCTCCCGCGCCATTCGCGTCCGATCCCGTCCGTCCGAGCCTGTCTGCCTACCATGACAGAGACCGCCATGAACCAGCGTCCCGCTCCGACCACGTTCCGGCGGGCGACGCAAGAGGCCGGGCCGAACGGTCTGACGCCGGCCGGGCTACAGGCCGAAACGGTGCTGAGCCGCCGCCGGTTCCTCGTCCTCGCCTTGAATCTCGTCACGCTGGCCCTGCTGCTCGCCGGGCTGGCGCGCGTGCTGGGCGCGGGCGGCTGGAGCGTCGCGGACGTCGCGATCTTCATCGCCTTCCTGTTTGGCGCGCCCTGGACCGTGCTCGGCTTCTGGAACGCCGCGATCGGGCTCTGGCTCCTGCATGGCAAGGCGGATGGGCTTGCCGAAGTTGCGCCCTTCGTTGCGGCCGGCGAGGACACGATGCCGCTGACCTTGCGCTCCGCCGTGCTGATGACGCTGCGCAACGAGGACCCGGCGCGGGCCTTTCGGCGCTTGAGGGTCGTCAAGGACAGCCTCGATGCGACCGGCGAGGGCGCCTGGTTCGACTATTTCGTGCTGTCGGACACCAACGATCCCGCCGTTGCCGCAGCCGAGCAGACGCTGGCCGAAGCGTGGGCGCGCGAACTCGGCGATCCGGCGCGGCTGACCTATCGCCGCCGTGACGACAATGCCGGGTTCAAGGCCGGCAACCTCCGCGATTTCTGCGAACGCTGGGGCGAGCGCTACGAACTGATGCTGCCGCTCGATGCCGACAGCGTCATGGCGGGCGAGACGATCCTGGACATGGCGCGAATGATGCAGGCCCATCCGAAGCTCGGAATCCTGCAGAAGTTCGTGGTCGGCATGCCCAGCCGTTCGGCCTTCGCCCGCATCTTCCAGTTTGGCATGCGCCACGGCATGCGGCCCTACACGATGGGCTCGGCCTGGTGGGGCGGCGATTGCGGGCCGTTCTGGGGCCATAACGCGCTGGTGCGGATCGCGCCGTTCCGCGAGCACTGTCATCTGCCGGTTCTGCCGGGCGGTCCGCCGCTCGGTGGCGCAGTAATGAGCCATGACCAGGTCGAGGCAACCTTGATGCGCCGCGCCGGCTACGAGGTCCGCGTGCTGCCGGTCGAGGGCGGAAGCTGGGAAGAGAACCCGCCGACCATGCTGGAATTCGCCAAGCGCGACCTGCGCTGGTGCCTCGGCAACCTGCAATATCTTAGGCTGATCGACATCCCCGGCCTCAAGCCGATGAGCCGTTTCCAGCTGGTCTGGGCGATCCTGATGTTCCTCGGCCTGCCGGCCTGGACGCTGATGATCGCGCTGCTGCCGCTGAAGGTCTTCGAGGATCGCGCAATCGCCGGTTATCCGGTCGTGCTCGCCGGCGGGCTCTACCTGCTGTTCCTGGCGATGTACCTCTCGCCAAAGCTCGCGGGCTTCGCCGATATCCTGCTGACGCGAGGTGGTGTCGAACGCTATGGCGGCAGGGCACGCTTCCTCGCCTCGGCGGCGATCGAGCTTGCGTTTTCGTTCCTGCAAGGCGCGGTCTCGAGCTTCCGCACGACGCTGTTCATGATCGGCCTCGCCTTCGGCCGAGCGAGGATCGGCTGGAACGGGCAGGCGCGCGACGCCCATGCCCTGTCCTTCGCCACGGCCTTCGCCGGCTTGTGGCCGCATCTGCTGTTCGGGGCCTATCTCTTCCTCACGCTGGGCCTGATGGCCCCGGCGGTTCTGGTCTGGTCGCTGCCGCTCACCGCGGGCTATGTGCTGGCGATCCCCTTCGCCGTGCTGACGGCGGCGCCGGCCTGCGGCGCCTGGCTGGTGCGGCGCGGGCTCTGCGGCATCCCTGAGGATTTCAACCTGCCGCCGGTGCTGGCCGCGATCCGCGACGGAGAGGTGGCATGAACGCGGTCACCTATCCCAAGGGAACGGTGAAGGCGCTGTCGCGCTCGCTGCGCATCTATCACGGTGATAAGGAGCGCCATGCGGCGATGGACCGGCTCTACGGGGCGTTCCTATCGCCGGGCGATCTCGCCTTCGATATCGGCGCCCATGTCGGCGACCGGATCTCCTCCTTCCGCCGGCTGGGCGCGCGCGTCGTCGCGCTGGAGCCGCAGCCCGGTCCGGCCCGCGTCATCCGTCTGATCCATCGGCGCGATTCGCTGGTAACGCTGGTCGAGGCGGCCTGCGGCGACCATGAGGGATCGATCGCGCTCAGGATCAACAGCAAGAATCCGACGGTCTCAACCGCCTCGGCTGCCTTCATCGGCGCTGCGGCGGGTGCCGGAGGCTGGGAGGGGCAGGTCTGGGACCATGAGATCGCAGTGCCCTGCACCACGCTCGACCGGTTGATCCTGCGCTACGGCCTGCCGAAGCTGCTCAAGATCGATGTCGAGGGTTTCGAGGCGCATGTGCTGGCCGGCCTGACCAAGGCGGTTCCGGTGATCTCCTTCGAATTCACGACGATCCAGCGCGAGGTTGCCGAAGCCTGTCTCGTGCTGCTGGAAACGCTCGGCCCCTATCGCTTCAATGTCGCGATCGGCGAGAGCCAGATGCTTGAGCTCGGCGAGCCGGCGAGTGCGGACGCGATGGGCGATTACCTGCGCGGGCTGCCGCACGAGGCCAATTCGGGCGATGTCTACGCCATCCTGACCAGCTGAGGCAGCCTTAGAGGCTGCTCGCGCCAAGCCAGGCGAGGATCGCGGCGACCAGCAGGCTCAACCAGCCGGGATGGCGCCCGCGCGTCGCGAACAGCACCAGCGCCGAACCCGCCAGCGAGGCTGCGATCGCGACCTTCAGCAGCCACGCATTCGGCAGAGGCGTAGCCGGCGCCTGCGCGATCGCGATCAGGATCGCGGCAAGCGCCCAGCCGAGGATGCTGACGAGGTGCCAGCTCGCCCAGAGGATCCGGATATGGCGTTCCCGGAGCGGCGGGCCGCCTTCAGTCGGAACGATGCCGCCGCTGCGCAGTTGCCGGAAGATCAGGATTTCGCCGACGACCGAATGGACCAGCGCCGTCAACGCCATCACCACCCCGGCACCCAAAAGCAGCGGCTGCATCGATCGCTCCGTCGGTTCCGGGGATGGGAACTTTTGCGGCTTCCGTTCTTAGCAGTGCTGCATCGGCCGCCGGAAGCGGGCTCGTTGTCGCGGCTGCCGCGGTTTCGCCACAAGCCGGTCAGCCGCGGTTCATCTGGCAGCGCTCAGGCTGCCTAGACCTCATCATCAGGGATCATCATGGCTCGTTGTCTTCGCCCGCTCGTGGTTTCGCTCGCTCTCCTCGCCTCGCTGACGGTCGCGCGGGCAGCTGGGGACGTCGCCGTCGAGGTGAAGAACGAATCCGAGCCGGTGCTCTGCGCCGAGAAGGACAACGTCACGATCAAGGCGGTCTCGCCCGAGGTCCGGCGCTTCCAGATCGAGGCGGCGCATCCAGCCTATGTCGCCGGGCTCGTGCGCGACAACTGGGATGCCGACTGGACGAATTGCGACATGAAGGGCGATCCGTCCTTCGCGCCGCCGACACCGCCGCGCCGCGTCACCTTCTATGAATCGATCGACTATTGGCTGGTCGGCTACACCTTCCCGAGCTTCTGGCGTCCTGCGGAAGCGACCTTCCGCGTCGGCGATCGCGTCGAGAAGGGCCTGCATCTGGTCCAGCTCTGGAAGCTCGGCAAGGACAAGTCGCATGAGGTGCTGGTCGTCTATCCGCAGGATGGCAACTGGCGTGCTCGGCCGCTGCCGCCGGAGCATCTCGGCTTCTCCTCCTATGGCTCGTCCTTCCTGTTCGGGCCGATCGAGCAGGAGGGGCGCCCGGTCGTGAACATCAAGGAGATCGAATTCGACCCGAAGACGCTGACCTTCAAGCTGAACTTCAAGGACGGCTCGTCCGGCAGCCTCAAGCTCGACAGCGTCGACGAGAACCGGATGGTGCTCGATGCCGTGCTCGACAAGCCGGTGACCGGCGGCAAGGGTTTCCTGGCGCTGCGCTCGATGTATGTCACCGAGTTCAACAACGACGTCGCCCGCATCGCGCTGCGTGAGCCCGGCGCCAAGGGCTGGCGCGAGGAAGCCCTGATGTCCTATCCCGGCGGCAAGGCGACCGATATCTGGATGGGGCGCACGACGCATTCGCGCCACAACACCTCCTCGCCCGACATGGTGTTCCGACGCTTCTCGACCGATCCGAACCCGCCGCCGAAGCCCGAGAAGAAGTGAGGTTTAAAGCGGCTGCGGCGTCAAGGTGATGTCATCCCGGACAAGCGGCGTAGCCGCGCCGATCCGGGATCCATGCCTGAACCGTTCCGGGTTGGATCCCGGGTCTGCGCTTCGCTCCGCCCGGGATGACCTGCCCTGTGGTTGATGGTGTAGCGGAACGCATTGCCTCCCTGCCGCGTTTGGCCATGACGCGGCGGGCGCATCGGTTTAGCCTGCGGCGACCGATACCGCCCAGCCTGCAGAGAGACCCATGCCGCGTTTTGCCGCCAACCTGTCGATGATGTTCACCGAATGGGAGTTCCTCGACCGCTTCAGGGCGGCCGCCGAGGCGGGATTCGAGGCGGTCGAATTCCTGTTTCCCTATGAGCATACGCCCGAGCAGGTCGGGGTGGCGCTGACGGGCGGCAACCTGACCCAGGCACTCTACAACCTGCCACCTGGCGATTTCGCCAAGGGCGAGCGCGGGATCGCGGCGTTGGCGGGCCGCGAGGACGAGTTCAGGGCTGCGGTCGATACCGCGCTGTCCTATGTCCACGAGACCGGGGTCAAGCGCCTGCACATGATGGCGGGGCTCGCCGATCCCAACGACCCCGTCGCGCAGAAGACCTATCGGGCCTCGCTCGCCTATGCCGCCGACAAGCTCGGCGAGCACGGCATCGATCTCCTGCTGGAGCCGATCAACGGCAAGGATATGCCGGGCTATTTCCTCAACGATTTCGGCCAGGCAGCGGCCTATGTCCGCGAATCCGGCCGGCCCAATGTCCGGCTGCAATTCGACATGTATCATTGCGAACTGATCCATGGCGACGTATCGGCCAAGCTCAAGGCGCTCTACCCGCTCGTCGGCCATGTCCAGATCGCCCGCGCCAATGGCCGGCATGAGCCCGATGCCTCGGGGCCTGATTATCCGACGCTGTTCAACGAACTCGACGGTCTCGGGTATGATGGCTTCGTCGGCTGCGAGTACCGGCCGGAGGCCGGCACGCTCGAAGGGCTCGGCTGGTTCGCGCCCTGGCGGAAGCCGCTCTGATGCGCCCGCCCTCGATCTCCTATCCGGTCCTGGTCGCCGATATCGGCGGCACCAATTGCCGCCTCTCGCTGGTAAGCGATTCGGAGTGCGCGCACCGGCCGCTCGCGCGGATCGGCACGGGCAGCTATCCGACGGCGGAGTCCGCCTTCGCTGCCGTGCTCGCTGATCTCCAGGAGAAGCCGCGCTCGGCCGTGCTCGCCGTCGCCGGCCCTCTCGACGGGCGGGAGGCGCAACTGACCAATGCGGTCTGGCATCTCGATGGCCCGCGGATCGCGACTGCGCTCGGCCTGAGCCAGGGATTGATGGTCAATGATTTCGAGGCGCTCTCGGCCTCGCTCGCCGTGTTGAAGCCCAGCGATCTCACGACACTGGTCGAGGGTGATCCCGAGCCTGATGGCGTGCGGCTGGTGCTGGGGCCGGGAACCGGTTTCGGCGCGGCAGCACTGCTGATGCGTGGCGAGCGCGGCATGCTGATACCCACCGAATCCGGCCATATCGGCATCGGCCCGGAGGATCAGACGGAGCAGAAAATCTGGCCGGCGCTGAGCGAGGGCATCCCGCGCCTCACCGTCGAGCATCTTCTGAGCGGTGACGGGCTGGTGCGCCTGCACAAGGCAGTGGCCCGGACCTCGGGCATGTTGGAGGCCGAGGTCAGCGCAGCCGATGTCTCCCACCTCGCGCATGACGGCGATCCGGCGGCGCTGATGGCCGTCGTCTGCTTCTGGCGCCTGCTGGCGCGTGTCGCCGGCGATCTCGCGCTGGTCTTCAAGGCGACCGGTGGTGTCTTCATCGCCGGCGGCATCGCGCCGCATCTGCTGCCGCTCGCGGACAAGGCGGCGATTCGCGCAGCCTTCGCGGACAAGCCGCCAATGGAGGAGCTGGCGGAGCGTTTCTCCCTGCATGTCATCACCGCGACGGACGCAGCCGAGCAGGGGCTCGCGGCGATCGCCGCCAATCTCCATCGCTTCGGGCTCGACGATCCCAAGCGGCTGTGGTTTGGCTGAGCGGCCTTCTCACCACGTCGCACAGGTCCGCGTGCAGCCCATCCATTCGATCCAGGTCCTGCGCGCGCTCGCGGCCTTCATGGTCGCGATCCACCATGTCCAGCCGGATGCGGCCGTGGTCGCGGCCCGTGCGGGCCTGAGCTTCACGCGTAGCGACGTCCTGCCCTGGATGGCGGGCGTCGACATCTTCTTCGTCGTCTCCGGCTTCATCATGGTCCATGCCTCGCAGGACCTGTTCGGCCAGGAAGGAGCATGGCGCCTGTTCCTGAAGCGCCGGCTCGCCCGCATCGTGCCGCTCTATTGGGCGATGACGACATTGTTTCTGCTGGTCGGTCTCGCGGTTCCGGCCGTGCTCAATTCCGGCGTGCCGAACTTCCAGCAGCTTCTCGGCTCCTACCTGTTCTGGCCGGTGGTCTCGACCCAAGGCTTCGTTCAGCCGGTCTATTCGCTGGGCTGGACGCTGAACTACGAAATGCTGTTCTACGCCCTGTTCAGTGCCGGGCTGATGCTGCCGCGGCGCTGGACCTTGCCGGCGGTAGCCGCCCTGTTGGCGTTGCTGGTTGGGGTGGAAAACCTGAGGAGCCCGCTGTCGCTGCCCTTTGGCTTCTGGGGGCAGCCGATCGTGCTGGAATTCGCAGCCGGGATGGGCATCGCGGTGCTCCGGCAGAAGGGCTTGCGACTGCACGGGGCATTGCGGATCGCCGTCGCGATGGCCGGTGCCGCTCTCCTGGTCGCTGCTGCCCATGTTCCGGGCACGGATGGGCCGTGGAGCAGCGTGCTGTGGCGCGGCGGGGCGGCTGTCCTGCTGATGCTGGCTGCCGGCTGCGGCCGTGAGGGCATCGTGCCGCTGCCGCCGGTGAAGGCTCTGGCCGCGGTCGGTGATGCCTCCTACGCGCTCTATCTCGTCCATCCCTTCGTGATCCGAGGAATGCGCGAGGTCGTGCTGCGGCTCGGCTTGTATTCCCCCGCGCTCTACGTTGCGCTGGCGCTCGCCGGCTCCGTGATCGCAGCGCTTCTGCTCTATCGCTTCTTCGAGAAGCCGGCGACGCGTCTGGCCCGGCGCTGGCTTGGCAGTTGAGACGACGAGGCCTCAGCTTAGCTTCATGCCCTTCAGAGACTGCCCGACCACGCCGCCGTCCTTGCGTCGCTGGGCCCTTTTCGACTTGATCTTGTCGACGTGTTCGGGCTGCGGGAAATAGCCGCGCTCCATGATCTCCAGCGAATATTCCTCGTAGGTCAGTCCCAGCGCCGAGGCCTTCTCCTCGCGCCTGAGCGCGATCTCGCGCGGCTTTTTCCAGGCCTTGCGATGGGCGAAGCGCCAGTCGAAATAGCGGCCGATACTGCCTGAGCCGGTAGAGGCGCGGCGCTTGCGCTCCTTCAGCGGCGGGCCGCCATTATGGCCGATCCCGATCGGGCGTTCGCTGGGCATCGCTTGTGGACTCATCAGGCCTCGCTCCCGATCACGATAAGGGGCGGGAAGGAGCTGGCAAGGGCCGTGCCAAGGCACTTGATCACACCGCTTCGAGCCAGACGCTTGTCATTCCGGGGCACGCCGCAGGCGTGAACCCGGAACCTACGACCGGGTGAGGCCTTCAATGCCCGGTTGTTAGCCGCTCGCCCGGTCGTAGGTTCCGGGTTCTTCGCTGCGCGAAGCCCCGGAATGACAAAGGTGGGTTCTGTCAGGCGTGACAGCGGAGCAGTGGCGGTCTATCCCGCAGGCCGAACACAGGACGGATCATGGCCCCCTTGCTGCATCTGCGCGACGTCGCGCTCACTTTCGGCGGACAGCCGCTGCTTGAAGCCGCCGAGATCGCGGTCTCGGCCGGGGAGCGCGTCTGCCTCGTCGGCCGCAACGGCTCGGGCAAGTCGACGCTGCTCAAGATCGCGGCGGGGCTCGTCGAGCCCGATCATGCCGAGCGCTTCGTGCAGCCGGGCTCGACCATTCGCTATCTGCCGCAGGAGCCGGACTTCACCGGCTTCGACACGGCCCTCGCCTATGTCGAGGCCGGCCTGGGGCCGGGCGACGATGCCTATCGCGCGCAATACCTGCTGACCGAGCTCGGCCTGACCGGGCAGGAGAACCCGGCCTCTATGTCGGGCGGCGAGGGGCGTCGGGCGGCGCTGGCGCGCGTGCTGGCGCCGGAGCCGGACATTCTGTTGCTGGACGAGCCGACCAACCATCTCGACCTGCCGGTGATCGAATGGCTGGAGCAGGAGCTGAAATCGCTGCGCTCGGCCATGGTCTTGATCAGCCACGACCGGCGTTTCCTGACATCGCTGTCGCGGGCGACGATCTGGCTCGACCGCGGCGTGACCAAGCGGGCAGAGAGGGGATTCGGCGAGTTCGAGGCCTGGCGCGACGAGGTGCTGGCGCAGGAGGAGCTCGACCGCCACAAGCTCGACCGCAAGATCGCCCGCGAGGAGGACTGGCTGCGCTATGGCGTCAGCGCCCGCCGCACCCGCAACCAGCGCCGTCTCGGCGAG
Organism: Beijerinckiaceae bacterium; assembly: GCA_965283735.1. Taxonomy (GTDB): domain Bacteria; phylum Pseudomonadota; class Alphaproteobacteria; order Rhizobiales; family Beijerinckiaceae; genus Allobosea. Next base: position 1,118,951 of record CBDIPN010000001.1, read on the forward strand.
CTCCATGCGCTGCGCGACCAGCGCCGCACCGCACGGGCTGCGCAGGGCAATGTTCGGCTGGAGGCCAGCGAGGCGCAGGCGTCGGGCAAACTCGTCATCGAGGCGATCGACGTCGCCAAGGCCTATGGCGACAACACGATCGTCAAGAACCTGTCGCTGCGCGTCGCGCGCGGCGACCGGATCGGCATCGTCGGGCCGAACGGCGCCGGCAAGACCACGTTGATCAACCTGCTGACCGGGGCGCTCGCGCCGGATTCCGGCAAGGTGAAGCTCGGTACGGCGCTGGAGATGGTGACGCTCGACCAGCGCCGCGAGAGCCTCGATCCGGAGACGCCGCTCGGCGAGGTGCTGACAGGCGGCGGCTCGGACCAGGTCATGGTCGGCGGCCAGCCGCGCCATGTCATCTCCTATATGAAAGACTTCCTGTTCCAGCCGATCCAGCGCGGCACGCCGGTCGGCGCGCTCTCCGGCGGCGAGCGCGGGCGCCTGATGCTGGCGCGTGCGCTGGCCAAACCCTCGAACCTGCTGGTGCTCGACGAGCCGACCAACGATCTCGACCTCGAGACGCTCGACCTGCTGCAGGAACTGCTCGCCGACTACCAGGGCACGGTGCTGCTGGTCAGCCACGACCGCGACTTCATCGACCGCGTCGTCTCCTCAGTGCTGATCTCGGATGGCGACGGCGTCTGGACCGAATTCGCCGGTGGCTATTCCGATATGCTGGCGCAGCGCGGGCGCGGCGTCGGGGCGAAGGCGCGGCCGGTGGAGAAGGCGGCGCCTGCGGCCTCCAAGGCGGTGACTGCGGCGCCGGCCGCATCCGCCTCCAAGCGCAAGCTCTCCTTCAACGAGAAGCATGCGCTGGAGACGCTGCCGAAGAAGATCGAGGCACTGCAGGCCGAGGCCGCAAAGCTCAATACCGCCGTGGCGGGCGACCTCTACACGCGCGATCCGAAACTCTTCGCCAAGGCGACGGCGCGGCTGGAGGAGGTTGCGCGCGAGATCGGCGAGGCCGAGGAGCGCTGGCTGGAGCTGGAGATGCTGCGTGAGGAGATCGGAGCGTAAACCTGTCCCCTCTCCCCTTGCGGGAGAGGGTTAGGGTGAGGCGTCTCGCGAGGCCGATCGCTAGCGATTGAGGATGGCGCGACCCCTCATCCGTCAGCGCTTCGCGCCGCCACCTTCTCCCGCAAGGGGAGAAGGGAGGGTCCCGTTATCCGATTTTCGCACCCGCCCGCGCACGAAAGCGCATTTACGGCCAAGCTCAATCGTTTCAAACATCGCGCAATCGCAGAGCACAGGGAATGACCATGAGACTGAAGGGCAAGACCGCGCTGGTGACCGGCGCAGCGCAGGGGTTCGGCTTCGGCATCGCCGAGACCTTCGTGCGCGAGGGCGCGCGCGTCGCGGTGCTGGATATCAACGGCGACAAGGCCAAGGAGGCCGCGAAGGCGATCGGCCGCAAGGCCTTCGCCGTGACCTGCGATGTCGGCAAGGCCAAGAGCGTCGACAAGGCTGTCGAGAAGATCCTCGCCAAGGTCGGGCGGCTCGACATCGTCGTGAACAATGCCGGCACCACCCATCGCAACAAGCCGATGACCGAGGTGACCGAGGAAGAGTTCGACCGCATCTTCGCGGTGAACGTGAAGTCGATCTATCTGATGGCGCGTGCGACCGTGCCGCATTTCCGGCAGCATGGCGGCGGCGTGATCCTGAACATCGGCTCGACCGCGGGCCTGCGTCCGCGTCCGGGCCTGACCTGGTACAACGGCTCGAAGGGCGCCGCGAACCTGATCTCGCAGTCGATGGCGGTCGAGCTCGCGCCGGACAAGATCCGCGTCAACGCGATCGCGCCGGTCGCGGGCGAGACGCCGCTGCTAGCGACCTTCATGGGCGAGGACACGCCGGAGCGCCGTGCGCAATTTACCGCCTCGATTCCGTGGGGCCGGTTCTCGACGCCGCAGGACATCGCCAATGCGGCGCTGTTCCTGTGCTCGGACGAGGCCGACATGGTGACGGGCTCGGTGCTGGCCGTCGACGGCGGCCGCTGCGTCTGAGCCGGGAGGCCCCTATTTGACGCCGCGCCGGCCGAATTCGGTACGCTGGGGCGGCGGTGGCGCGCGCCGGACCGATCCGAGGAAGCCCTGAGGCTGGGCCGGCATCGGCGCAGCCGGAATGGGTTTCGTGCCAGCGATCGCCTGTTCCATCGCCAGCGAGAGCTGCGAAGGGGCGGTTGCCGCGTCGCCATTGCCGAAGTGGCTCCGGCTTGTCGCGGATGCATCGCCGAACCGGGCTCCGCCCGGTTCGGATGCCGCGAGCAGCAGGTAAAGCCAGGCGCCGGTCAGGGCGAGATAGAGCAACCCGGCATATTCCAGGCCATTCAGCGGGCTGTCATTGGTCCGCACGATCAGAGCCTGGACCTGCAGGAGGAGCGCGGCGCAGATGCCGATGGCGTAGAGGCCGGGCAGGAGATCGCCGCCGCCCGCGTCGCGGTTGCGCCTGATGGCGAAGCCGATGCGCTTGAAGCAGAAGAAGCCGCTGACCAGGAACACGGTCATGGCGAGCTGGTAGCGCCCCGCACCGGGCGGGCCGATGAAGGCCTAGTATTGCACGGCGATACAGATGAGCAGGAGCACCGTCTCGGCGATACCGACGATGCAGGACCTGACGAAGAATTGGCTCCTGCCCAGCGTCCCTGCGAACATGACACGTTCCTTCCGCTAGGGAATTCTACGGTTCGCGCGTGAAAGACCGGTAAACGGGTATGGTGGAATCCGCTGCGAGACCCGTCAGGCCGGCTTTGCGTGCAGCGCGATCTTCTGGCGGAGGATGACGGTCCCGTCGGGCTCGAAGCCGCGCTGCTCCAGCGTGATCCGTGGCGCGCTGGCGTCGCCCTCGATGCGGAACAGGTGCCAGGTTCCGAGTTCGTCGTGCCCGCGCGGGCCGATCGAGGCTGAGGGTACGCCGACGATCGGCACGTCGCGGCGCAGACCCGGGCGCCAGGCGAGCGAGAAGCTGTGATTGTGGCCGTGGAGGACGAGGTCGGCGCCCTTGCGCTTCAGCATCGCCTCGAAGGCGGCGGCATCCACCAATTCGCGGCCGCGCTTGGCGCCGCCGAGATAGGGCGGATGATGGATCAGCACGACGCGGATCAGCCCTTCGTCGCGGGCACGGTCGAGCAGGGCTTCGGTCCGGGCGATCTGCTCGCTGCCGACGCGGCCGGTCGCCATCAGGGGGAGGGTAGGCACGCCGCTGTTGACGCCGATCAGCGCGACGGGTCCGCGGCGGCGATACCAGGGATAACCGGCCTTGCCTTCGTCATCGGCGATCCAGGGCGCGAGCAGACCCGCCAGGGGCTTCAGCGAGGAGCGTGCATAGGCGTCGTGATTGCCCGGCACGAAACTCACCCTCTCCCGCGGGCCGAGCTCGTCGAGAAAGGCTATCGCGGTCTTGAACTCGTTGGGCAGGCCGATATGGGCGACATCGCCGGTGCAGGCGATATGGTCGGGCTCATGCGCGTGGATGTCGGCGACGATGCGCGCCAGGATATCCATGTCATGGGCGTGCCGACGCTTGCGTCGCCAGTTGACGTAACCGGTCGCGCGCTTGCCGAAGAGCTGATGCAGCGAAAACCCGGCGAGCGGGCCAAGATGCGGGTCGGACAGATGCGCGAGCTTGAACACGCTCTAGCGCTTGCCCCCGCAGGAGGGCGTCAGTCAAGCGCGCCGTGGCGCGCCTGGACTGCGGAAGGGTCGGAAGACCTCAGTTGGCGGCGCCGGTCAGTTCCGACACGATGCGGGAATCGGTCATGGTGACGGCGGGCTTCCAGACATAGGCCGGCTTGGCCTTGAAGCGAGCGATGATGAAAGAGAGAAGCATGGTTCCTGGGTCCTGATGTTGCGCTGCGGTATCTGCCTCATTTGGGGCGCGTTTGTGGCGGAACAACTGATCTACTTGACGGTCCGTCATGCAGTTTTTGCATAGGCAATTAACTCACCCTTGAGACTCGATCGGATGCAATCGTCAAATCCACAGCCAGTGGCCGACCCCGAGCAGCAACGGACACTCGCGCAGCGCGCGGTGACGCGGTTGCTGCATGTCTATTTCCGCTTCGCGCGGGGCATGACTTTTGGCGTGCGTGCCGTCGTCCTGAACGATCGCGGCGAGGTCTTCCTGATCCGCCACACCTATGTGCCCGGCTGGCACTTTCCCGGTGGCGGAGTTGAGGTTGGGGAGACGGCGGAACTGTCGCTGGAGCGCGAATTATCGGAAGAGGCGGGCATCGTTCCGACCGGGCGGCCGATCCTGCATGGGCTGTTCTTCAACCGCAGGATCTCGCGGCGCGACCATGTCGCCGTCTATGTCCTCCGCCAGTTCCGGGTCGAACGCATCAAGCAGCCCGACCGCGAGATCGCGGAGGCCGGCTTCTTTCCGCTTGATCGTCTGCCGGACGGCACGACGCCGGCGACGCGGCGGCGGCTGGCGGAGATCCTGTCCGGGCAGCCGCCAACCGTGGATTGGTGACGGCCGCGGCCCGGCTTGTCAGTTCGCGCTTTTCGCCAGCGTGCCGAAATCGGCGTCGAGCTTCGCCAGACCTGCCGAGATCCTGGCACGGCGGTCCTTGATCCAGGCATCCTGTCGGTCGAGGCGCTGCTTCGCCTCCGCCAGCATCCGGTCCATCTCGGCCGGCTGCGGGCCGCCCGAGGTCGCCCGGTTCTTGATGATCGCGACGGGATCGAGCGTCGCGCGGAACTCGGCCTCGCCCATCGGCAGATCGGTAGCGGCGAGCCCCATCTCCGGCGCCGCCTTGCGGTAGATCGCCTGCGCCTGCGCATAGGGAAACTCGGTCGGCTTGATGTTGTGGAGCTTGGCGTAGTCGACCACCTCCGACGCGAAATGATGGCCGGCGCGGAAGGGCAGCTTGTACTTCCGCATCAGCACGTCGGCGAGCTCCTGCGAGGCCGTCCAGTCGCTGTTGAGTTCTTCCAGCGCGCGTTCCGGGTCGATGGCGAGCGCCTTCAGGATGCGGTCGAGGCCCTGCAGGGCCTTGGTCGCGCTGTCGGTCATGGCGCTATTGGCTTTAGCGTCCTTGGCGTCGGGCATGCCCGGCGGGATGTTATGCCCGCGGAAGACCGGGCCCATCGCCAGCGAGAGCGCGGTCGAAGCGTCCTCGCGGGTGCCGTTCAGCAGGCCCGGATTACGCTTCTGCGGCATGGCGCTCGAGACATAGGTATTGCCGCCGCCCTCGCGCAGGATGATCCAGGGCCGCGACTGCGCATATTGCGTCATCACGTCTTCGATGAAGCCGCCGACATGCAAGGCGATGCCGGTGACGATACCGCCGACCTCGACGGGCAGATCGGCCGCGGCGATCTGCGAGGCGTCGTAGGCGTTCTCGACGAGGCCGGCGAAGCCGAGATAATCGGCCATGCGCTGGCGATCGAGCGGCCAGCTCGTGCCGTTGAGCACGGTCGTGCCCATCGGCGAGCGGTCGACGCGGGCATAGGTCTCGCGGATGCGCTGCGCGTCGCGGTCAAGCCCGGCGACGAGGCCGAGGAGGTAGTGGCCGTAGCTGTTGGGCTGGGCCGCGACGCCGTTGGTGTAGTTGGGCACGATCGTGCCGCGATGCGTCGCGGCGAGCTCGACCATCGTCCGTGTCGCCCGGTTAAGCTGGTCGGCCAGCGTCAGGAGCCGGTCGCGCATGATCGCGGCGCGATAGGTCGCGTGCATGTCCTGGCTGGAGCGGCCGGCATGGATCAGAGTGACCTCGACCCCGGCCTCCTTGATCATCAGGGGTTCGAAGCTGATGACGGTCGAGGGGCGCCTCGCGCCGGGCTGGTTGCCGGCCTCGATGACCTTGGCGATGCCCTGAGCCAGCTTCGGCGCCAGTGCCCGGTCGAGCAGGCCTTGCTCGGCATTGATGACCGTGCTCGCCTTGTTGATCTCGCCGAGCCAGAAGAACTCGTCCCGGAGGGGTTCCTTCGGCGGCGCCGGCTGCTGGGCGTGAGCGGGCATGGCAATCGCCACCAGAAGCAGGGCGGCGGCGAGCGGCTTATATCCGGACATCGGTCGTCTCCGTTCCGACAGGCGAGATCGCCTGCGGCTTCCGTGGCCTGTTCCCCCGCTGGAGACCCGAGTTGAGACCAAAGTGGCAAGACCGACAAGTCCCCGCTGAGGATCGACACAAGATGGATGGACGCCGCTCGGGTGCTCTGCTAGACGCGCTGTCTATGATGATCCGGCTGAGCCTGCGAGACCTGCGACGACCGGCGCGCTGAATGCGCCCTTCCGGTAGAGCGCCCGCACGCGCCTGCCCTCGCTCAGCCGATCCGCCTCCCGCGCTACACGTCGATCATCATGACATCCCTGCCTCTGACCATCCGCCACGAACTCCCCGTGGACGCTGCCGCGATCGAGCGCCTGCATGAGCGCGCATTCGGCCCCGGCCGCTTCGCCCGCACCGCCTTCCGTCTGCGCGAGGGCGTGCCGCCCGACCACGCCCTGTCCTTCGCCGCCCATGTCGGCACCTTCCTCGTCGGTTCGGTGAAGGTGACGACCGTGCTGGCCGGCGGCCACAAGGCGCTGATGCTGGGGCCGCTGACGGTCGACCCCGCCTTCGAGGGCCGGGGCATCGGGGCTGCGCTGATGAACCGCTCGATCGAGGCCGCGCGCGAGACCGGGCACGACCTGATCATGCTGATCGGGGACGCGCCCTATTACGCCCGCTTCGGCTTCAAGGTGCTGCCGCCCGGCCAGCTCGTGCTGCCGGGGCCGGTCGATCCGGCGCGCTTCCTGGCGCTGGAGCTGGTCGAGGGCGTGCTGAAGCAGCGCAGCGGAGCGGTGACCTCGATGCGCGTCAGCTCTGACGCCTGAGGCGCCTGCCGCTCTCGCCGAGCCAGCCCGCGACCAGCGCGCCGAACAGCACGGCCAGGCCGAGCAGTCCGATGAAGAGCGGCGAGATGCGCACGCCGCGCACGATGCCGGAATCGCTAATCCTCAGGCCGATCCAGTCATTGCCGGCGAACTGGCTGCCCGAGCGCACCGGCACGATGCGCGGCACATTGACGGCCGAGCCGCTCTCGCGGCCGATGCGGCGCGACGAGCCGCCGGTGGCCTGCGCCAGCGTCTGGAGAGCGCCGGGATCGCTGACCACTTCCATCAATTCGCGCGGGTTCTCCGGCCCGACGCTGGCGAAGGCGGTGAGGTTGTCGGAGGTCAGGCGGTAGAGGCCGAGATCGCTGGTCGGGATGCGGGCGGTGAATAGGCCGGGGCGTCCGGGTTCCAGAGTCACCGTGCGCGACTGGCCGTCGGGGCCGGTGATGGTGATGGGGCCGGGATTGTCGCGCAGCGTCTGACGCTCGACTTCGACGGTGGCGCCGCGCACGGTCGCGCGCAGGGCCTCCTCCTCAAGCTCCGGCTCCTTCATCAGCCAGTGGCTGAGGCGGCGCAGCAGGTCGAGATAGGGGCCGCCGTCGCGGAAGCCGCGCGCCCAGAGCCAGGCATGATCGGAGAGGAAGAGCGCGACGCGGCCCTTCTGCTCGCGCGCCAGCATCAGAAGCGGCCGGTCGCCCGGACCGGTCATGACCGGCGCGCCGCCGGCTCGCGCCTGGGCGCCGACCATGCGCAGCCATTCGCCCCAGCGCGGCGGCGAGACTTCCGAGCCCGGCAGGTCGCGGGTGACGGGGTGGCGCTTGCCGGGTTCGCTGACCTGGGCGCGATAGGCCTCGTCGATGACGCTGCCATCGGGCAGGGCCGGCAGGATCTGGCCGAGCGGCGTGCGCGCCAGCGTCTGCGAGCCCGCATATTCAGGCCCGGCGGCGACGAGCAGCGCCCCGCCGTCGCGGACATAGCGCACGATATTCTCGAAATAGAGCAGCGGCAGGATCGACTGGTTGGCGTAGCGGTCGAAGATGATAAGGTCGAATTCCTTGATCTTGACCTGGAACAGCTCGCGCGTCGGGAAGGCGATCAGCGAGAGCTCGTTGATCGGCGTGCCGTCCTGCTTCTCCGGCGGGCGCAGGATAGTGAAATGCACGAGATCGACATTGGCGTCGGCCTTGAGCAGGTTGCGCCAGGTGCGCTCGCCCGGATGCGGCTCGCCCGAGACCAGCAGCACGCGCAGCTTGTCGCGCACGCCTTCGATGGTGATCACGGCGCGGTTATTCGCGAGCGTCAGTTCGTTCTCGATGGCCTGCGCCTCGATCTCGACGACGTTCGGTCCGCCCCGGTCGATGCGGACGGGGACCTGCACGGTCTGGCCGGTCGCGACCTCGCGGCGGGCGACGATCTCGCCGTCGCGGCGGATGGTCAGGCCGGCGCGGCCGGGGCCGCCCTTGTCGACGACGCGCAGGCGAATGATCTGGTCCTTGCCGACGATTCCGAAGCGCGGCGAATCGATCAGCACGATGCGGCGGTCGACCTCGGCATTGCGGCCGGTGGTCAGGATATGCAGCGGAGCGCGCAGGCCGAGCGTCTCGGCATTGGCAGGCGCGTCATGGGCGAGGCCGTCGGTGATCGCGATCGCGCCGGCGACGCGCTCGGAGGGAACATCGGCGAGGCTCGACGACAGCGCTTCGAACAGGCGGGTGCCGTCATTCGTGCCCTGCGCGTCTCGCAACTCGACGATCCGCGGCTCGACATTGGGGATGCCGCGCAATTGCCGCTCGATCTCGGCGACGGCGGTGTCGGTCTGGGCCGCGCGGTCGGCAAGGCGGTTCGAGGCCGAACGGTCGACCACGACCGAGACGACATCCTTGACCGGCTCGCGATCCTCGAAGACGAGCGAGGGATCGGCCAGCGCCGTGGTCAGCACGACGAGTGCCAGCGCGCGCAGGATGGCGCTGCGGCCGGCGAGCACGATGGCGGCGCCGGCAGCCAAAGCCGCGAGCACGGCCAGGCCGATCAGCAGCGGCAGCGGCACCATCGGGGCGAGGGATACGCTCCACATGGCTATTGTCCCAGACGCTCGAGCAGGGCCGGGACATGGACCTGATCGGCCTTGTAGTTGCCGGTGAGCGCATACATCACGAGATTGATGCCGCCACGCAGCGCCATCTCGCGCTGGCGCGGATCGCCGCCGGAAAGCGGCACCAGCCCTTCGCCGCGCCGGTCGATCGCCCAGGCGGCCGCGAGGTCGTTGGCGGTGATGACGATGGGCGAGACATTGTCGCCGGCGCGAGCCGGGCGGCGTCCGTCGCTATCGGCTGGTGGCAGGGTCTCGACCCAGGTCGTGCCGGTGTCGTAGCGGCCGACGACCTCGTCGAGGATGTAGAAGGTCTTGGTCAGGACGTGGTCGCGCGGCAGCGGCTCCAGCTCGGGAATGTCGAGCGTCTGCAACATGCGCTTGAGCTGGTCGCCCTCGGGCGTGGTGCCGCCGCCGGGCCGCGCGCTCATCGCGTCGCGGGTGTCGAAGATCACGAGCCCGCCGCCCTTCATATAGGCTTCGAGCTTGCGCAGCGTCTCGGCCGAAGGAACCGGGCGGCCGGCGACGATCGGCCAGTAGAGCACGGGGAAGAAGGCGAGCTCGTCGCGCTCGACGCTGACGCCGACAGGCTCGCCCGGCTCCAGCGCCGTGCGGGCGCCGAGCACGGTGTTGAGGCCGGTCAAGCCCGCCTTGGACATGTCGTCGACCGGCTTGTCGCCGGTCACGACATAGGCCAGCCGCGTCATCGCGCCATTGGCGAGCAGGGCGCGCGGGATCGGCGGGCGGGTGTCGGCCTGCGCGTTCGGGGCGGGTTGCTGGGCGCGGGCAGTATCGGGGGCGAGGCTGACGGAGGCGCCAAGCGCGAGCAGGACCGCAGCCGGCGCGGCGACCTTGCGCAGGCGGGCGGGATTGAGACGTCCGCCGAGCCAGAGTGTTGCCAGCGTGTCGGCGACGAGCAGCAACAGGGCGAGGACGAGCAGCAACGGGCGGATGTCGCGCGCGATCGGTTCATCGATCGGCAGCACGGCGACGCCGAGGCTGGCGAGGTCGAGGGCGGCGAGCGTGTCGGTTGGCGTCAGCGCGTTGACCGCGAGCGAGCCGTCGGTGGGGCCGTAGAGGCCGGGCGGATGGGCGAGGGTCGCGCGGCCGGCATAGTTGCGTGCCACCGGCTGGGCGGTCGCGGGTGGTGAGCGGAACTGGCCGATGCCGTCGAGCAGGCGGGTGGGCGACAGGGTCTCGACGCGGGTCTCATCACTCTGCGTTTCGACCGCCGGGCCGTTGCCGGCGAGATGGACGATCTTGCGGAGCATGTCGACGAAGAGGCCCGAGAGCGGAAGGTTCGACCAGGTGGTGTCGGCGGTGACATGGACCATGGCGATGAGGCCGTCGCCGCGCCGCTCGCCGGTGACGACCGGCGTGCCGTCCTCCAGCGCCGCCCAGGTCTTGCGGGAGAGGTTGGGCTCCGGCTCGGCCAGAATCTGGCGGCTGACGCGGATATCGTCGCTGATGGTCAGGCCGAAGAAGGGGCTCTCGCGGGTGAAGGGCGCGAGCTTGCGCGGCGTCTCCCAGGACAGGCCGCCGCCAAGCGTGCGGCCGCCACGCCGCAGGCGCACCGGTGTCAGTTCGTCGGAGGCAGCCGCGAGGCGGGCGCCGGCAAAGCGCAGCAACACCCCGCCGCGCTCGACGAAGCTCGTCACCTTCTCGGCGGTCTCGCGATCGAGCGCGCCGATATCGGCGAGGACCAGCACAGAGAGATTCTGCGCCAGCAACTCGCCGATCGGATCGGTCGAGCCCTGCCTGGGCTCGCGGATCTCGGCGAAGGGCTGGAGGGCGCGGGAGAGATAATAGGTCGGCGAGAGCAAGGGCTGCGCGGTGTCGGCGGTCGCGCCCGAGACGAGGCCGATGCGGCGGCGCTTGGCGCGGTCGTCGAGCAGGGCCACGGCGCCAGCACTGCGCTCGCCGATGATCTCCAGCCGCGAGACGGCGTTGCGGACCTCTATCGGCAAAGTCAGGCGCGCGGTCGTTTCGAGGTTGCTACCCTCGAAGATGAAGGGGGCGTTGCCAAGCGGCAGGCCTTTGAGATCGAGCGCGCGGACCTGCCCCGTCGCGGCGGCGCTCGTGGTCGGGCGCAGCACCTTGACGGTCAGGGCGCCCGCGAGGTTTTCGGGCGCGGAAAGGGCGAGCTGCGCGGCCGGGCCGGCATGAACCGCGAGGCGACGGGCCTCGGCATCCTGCTTCAGCCGGGCGAGGAAGCTGCCATCGTCGGAGACGGCGAGCCCGTCGGCGACCCAGACGATCTCGGTGGCGGGGGACCCTTGCAGGAAGGCTTCGATGCGCTGGAGATGGGCGGCGCGGTCCGGCGCATGCGGTTGGAGCGGGAGCGCACGCAGCCGGTCGAGTGCGATGCGCGGCTCCGCCAGCGCGATCGCGGCCGGCGCTTCGGCGAGGCCGACCACGGCGACGGGGCGGCCTTCGCGGGTCGCTGCGGCGATGCGCGATTCGGCGACCGCGACGCGTTCCGGCCAGTCGGTGGCGGCGCCGAAGCCGTTATCGATCAGCAGCAGGACCGGGCCGCGCGAGGGTGCGGCATCCCGCACCGGGTTCCAGACCGGGCCGGCGACGGCGAGGATGGCGAGCGCGGCGACGGCCATGCGCAGCGCCAGCAGCCACCAGGGCGTATGGGCCGGCGTCTCGCGCTTGGCGATCAGGTCCGCCATGATCTTCAGCGGCGGGAAGTCGATCCGGCGTGGGCGTGGCGGCGTAACGCGCAGGATCAGCCAGAGCGCCGGCAGCAGGGCGAGCGCGGCGAGAGCGAGCGGGGCGGAGAAGCTGAAGGGCAGGGCGCTGAGCATCGGCGTTTCCCCTCAGAAGCCAGAGGCGCTGCGCGACGCGGCGATAAGGCTCGCGATGCGCAGCACCGCCTCGCTTGCCGGACGGTCGGTGCGATGCAGCGTCAGGGTCCAGCCGGCCTTGCGGCAGGCCTCCGTGATGGCCTCGCGATGGGCTGCGAGGCGCTGGCGATATTCGTCGCCCCAGGCGCCGGCATCGCCGACGCGCAGGGTCAGCCCGTCCTCCAGGTCAAACAGTTCGGCCTGGCCGCTGAAGGGGAAGGTCTCCTCGATCGGATCGGCGATCAGCAGGACATGGCCGCGTGCGCCTGACGAAGCCAGCGTGGCGATTCGCTGGGTGAGTGCGGAGGCGGGCGACAGCCCGTCAGTGATGATGATCGCGTCCGACAGCCGGGGCAGCGGCGCTTCCGGGGGCAGGTCGGAGGCGGCGTTGCGCTCATCCGCGACGATCGCCTGCGCCAGCATCTCGACGATGCGGCGCGATGCGAGCGCCCGCGTCAGCCCGAGATGGCCGACGCGCTCGCCGCCCTCGACCATCGTTTCGGCGAGAGCGAAGCCCGCGACCAGCGCCCGGTCGAGCTTCGAGGCCATGGCGAGCGAGGAGGCGAAGCCCATCGAGGGCGACCGGTCGATCCAGAGCCAGATCGAATGCGAGGCTTCCCATTCGCGTTCGCGGACGAAGAGATGGCCGTCACGGGCGGAGCGGCGCCAATCGATGCGCGAGGCCGATTCGCCGGCGACCAGCGGGCGGTACTGCCAGAAGGTCTCGCCCGGGCCCGAGCGGCGCCGGCCATGGATGCCGTGGATGCTGGCCGAGACGCGGCGCGCCTCCAGGATCAGACGCGGCAGGCGCGCGGCGAGGTCGAGCGCATCAGTGAGGACCGGCCGTGTCGGCCGCCGTTCGCCAGGACCCAGGACGCGCGTGCGCAGCATCGGCCTATCCCAGCCGTTCCACGAGCTTGCCGATCAGGCCCTCGACGGTCTCGCCATCGGCGCGAGCGGCGAAGGTCAGGGCGACGCGGTGCTTCAGAACGGGAATGGCGAGCGCCGCGACATCATCCACCGAGGGGGCGAGACGGCCCTCGACGAGCGCACGCGCACGCACCGCCAGCGTCAGCGACTGGCTGGCACGCGGGCCCGGGCCCCAGGAAAGCTTGTCGGTGACCGAGGCTTCGCCCTCGCCGGGGCGGGCGGAGCGGACGAGATCGAGGATCGCATCGACCACGGCCTCGCCGACCGGCAGGCGGCGGACGAGGCGCTGGATCGACATCAGCGTCTCGGAGGTCATCGCCGGGGAGGGCTTGTATTCGGCGGCGCCGGTGGTCTCCAGCAGGATGCGGCGCTCGGCCTCGCGGTCGGGATAGCCGACATCAATCTCGAGCAGGAAGCGATCGAGCTGGGCTTCGGGCAGGGGATAGGTGCCTTCCTGCTCGATCGGGTTCTGCGTCGCCAGGACATGGAAGGGGGCCGGCAGGTCGTAGCGCTCGCCGGCCACCGTGACATGGTGCTCCTGCATCGCCTGCAGCAGGGCCGACTGGGTGCGCGGCGAGGCGCGGTTGATCTCGTCCGCCATCAGGAGCTGGGCGAAGACCGGGCCCTTGATGAAGCGGAAATGGCGCTTCCCGTCGCTCGATTCGTCGAGAACCTCGGAACCGAGGATGTCGGAGGGCATCAGGTCCGGCGTGAACTGGACGCGCCGCGCGGCGAGGCCGAGCACGGTGCCCATCGCCTCGACGAGCTTGGTCTTGGCGAGGCCGGGCACGCCGACGAGCAGGCCGTGGCCGCCCGAAAGCAGCGTCACCAGCGAGAGATCGACGACCTTCTGCTGGCCGAAGATGACCTGGCCGATCTCCTTGCGCGCTGCGCCGATGGCACTGAGCGCGGCTTCGGCCGCCTCGACGATGCCTGTGTCGAGGTCGATCGGCGAACTGCTCTCGTTTGCCCGGGCTTGCGCCGCCATGTCGATCTCCTTCACTGTCGCGAGCCGTTGCGCCGCCATGCGAACCGTCGATGCGTTCGGCCGTTCAGTGTGGACGGGCCATCACGACGGCTCAAGCGCCGAATGGAATGGTACACATCAACTCGGCTTCACGATTATGTGGAGTTCAAGGCGGAAACGCGATGCAAGCAGGATGCCGGTGGCCGGGGAGGACGAGATGACGGGACCGGGCCAGGCGATGGAGCGCCTGATGGCCTCGCTCGGGGCTGGCCGGGCGCGCGGTCTGCCGCCGGTGGAGCGCTGGAATCCGCCCTTTTGCGGCGATCTCGACATGCGCATCGCCGCAGACGGCACCTGGTTCTACATGGGCACGCCGATCGGCCGGCCGGCATTGGTGAAGCTGTTCGCCTCGGTGTTGAAGCGCGAGAGCGACGATTACTTTCTCGTGACCCCGGTCGAGAAGGTCGGGATCACCGTCGACGACGCGCCGTTCCAGGCCGTCGAGATGCAGGTCGATGGCGTAGGCGATGCTCGGACGCTCGCATTCCGGACGCAGGTCGACGATCTCGTCTGCGTCGGGCCGGACCACGCTTTGCGTTTCGCGCGGGCTGCGCAGGACGGGCTGACACCTTATGTGCATGTCCGGCGCGGCCTCTGGGCCCGGCTGACGCGGGCGCTGACCTATGACCTGCTGGCGCTCGGCGAAGTGCGGGATGTCGAAGACGAGGCCATGTTCGGGGTCGCGGCCGCAGGGCAGTTCTATCCGGCAGTGCCGGCGAGCGAGATCGAGGACATCTAGCATTGATGGGATCGGAAACCGCCCTCAACCTGAGCAGCGAGGGTTTCGCGGCGCTGGCGCGTGAGCGATTGCGGGCCGAGCCGCCCCTACTGGGCGACGTGATCAGCCGGCCGCGCGGCGATCATGAGCATCAGGCCGCATCCGTGCCGATCCCCGACGAGAAGCGCGCTGTCCCGGCCGCCGTGCTGATCGGCATCGTGCCGCGCCCGGAAGGACCGACCGTGCTGCTGACGCAGCGAGCGGCTGCCTTGCGCAGCCATTCGGCGCAGGTCGCCTTTCCCGGCGGGCGGGTCGATGCCGTCGACGGCTCGCCGGTCGTCACGGCTTTGCGCGAGACAGAAGAGGAGATCGGCCTGTCGCGATCGCATATCCGCACGCTCGGCTTCCTCGATGCCTATCTCACCGGCACGGGCTACCGGATCGTGCCGGTGGTCGCGCTGGTCGAGCCGCCCTTCTCGCTGACGATCAATCACAACGAGGTCGACGAGGCCTTCGAGACGCCGCTCTCCTTCCTGCTCGATCCCGCCAATCACAGGCGCGAGGGCATCGAATGGAAGGGGCATTTCCGCACCTACTATGCGATGCCGTTCGAGGGTCGCTATATCTGGGGGGCGACCGCCGGCATGATCCGCAACCTGTACGAGCGGCTGGCGGGTTAGAACTGTATTGCGCGGACACCGCGCCTGGGAACGACGAAGCCGATGCTGCGCGCGATCATCGAAGAGGTCCTGCTCTTCGTCCTGCCTTTCTGCATCTTTGCAGGCTATCTCGTCATCAAGCGGCGCAATCCCTTCGATGTCGAGCACTGGAGCCGCCATGCCTTCGCTCTGGCGGTCGCAGGCTTCCTGCTGGCCATCGCCGTGCTGGTCTATGGCGGCTTGATCGCGCCGCGCAGCAAGGGCGCCTACGAGCCGCCGCATATGGAGAACGGGGTACTGGTGCCCGGCCGCTTCAAATGAGTGGAGACCGTGCCGGCGCGGTCGCGCGCTTTCTAGCCCAGCCGGTGCTTGCGCGGCTGCTGTCGGCCTTGGACGGGGACGGCGAGGAAACGCGCGTCGTCGGCGGCGCGGTCCGCAATCTCCTGCTCGGAGAGCCGGCGAGCGATATCGACCTCGCCACCACCGCCTTGCCGCAGGAGACGATGCGGCGCGGCAGGGCGGCCGGCTTCAAGGCGGTGCCGACCGGCATCGAGCACGGCACGGTGACGCTCGTGGCCGAAGACGAGAGCTTCGAGGTGACGACGCTCCGGCGCGATGTCGAGACGGACGGACGCCGCGCCAAGGTCGTGTTCGGCCGGGACTTCGCGGCGGATGCGTTGCGGCGCGACTTCACCATCAATGCGCTCGGGCTTAGCCGGGACGGTACGCTGCATGACTATTGCGGCGGTCTCGACGACCTCGCGCGGCGTCGCGTGCGCTTCATCGGCGATGGCGCGACCCGTATCCGCGAGGATTACCTGCGCATCCTGCGCTTCTTCCGCTTCCATGCCCGCTACGGCGTCGGCGCGCCCGATGCCGAGGGTTTGCGCGCCTGCATCGCCGGCCGTGAGGGGCTTGCCGGATTGTCGCGCGAGCGGGTGCGGGCGGAATTGCTGAAGCTCCTCGTCGCCCCCGGCGTCGTCGCGACGATCGGGGCGATGGCGGGGGCCGGGCTCATCATGCCGGTGATCGGCGGCGTGCCGCATCTCTCGCGCTTTGCGGCGATCGCGGGGGATGACGGGAAAGGCGTTCATCCGGCTTTCCGGCTGGCGGCGCTGGCGGTTTCGGTTGGCGAGGACGCATTGCGGCTGCGCGAGCGACTGCGACTATCGAACGAGGAATTCGACAGGATCGAGCGCATCGCGCGCGCGCTGGAAGGCCTGGGCGGGCGGGCCGACCTGCCCGGCATCGCGGCGCTGCGCCATCTTGGCCATGACGCCGGGAGCGATGCGGTGGCTGCGGCGCTCGTCCTGCTCAAGGCGTCGGCAGGAGGCGAGGACAGGGACTGTGTACAGCAGCTCATCGCCGAGCTTGGCCGGACGCCACCCTTCCTGCTGACGGGGAAGGACGTCGTCGCTCGCGGCATCGCGCCCGGACCGCGCGTCGGGCAGGCCCTCGAGGCGGCCCGGCGAGGCTGGATCGAAGCCGGCTGCCCGGTTTCGGCTGAAGCCCAGTTCGCGCTGCTCGATGCGGCGGTCGGGCAAGCGCGGCCTTAAGGCCAGCGCACCGTCGGCGGCATCGAGGACAGGATGGAATCGACGTTGCCGCCGGTCTTCAGCCCGAAGATCGTGCCGCGGTCGTAGAGCAGGTTGAACTCGACATAGCGGCCGCGGCGGACCTGCTGCTCGTGGCGCTCGGTCTCGCTCCAAGGCTTGCCGAGATTGCGGCGCAGGATGTCGGGATAGCTGCCGAGGAAGGCCTCGCCGACCGCCTGGGTGAAGGCGAAATCGGCTTCGACATCGCCGGTCCAGATATAGTCGTAGAAAATGCCGCCGATGCCGCGCGGCTCGTTGCGGTGCTTCAGGAAGAAATACTCGTCGCACCAGGTCTTGAAGCGCGGGTAATCGGCAATGGCCGGAAAGCGCTCGCAGGGCGCGCGCATCGCCGCGTGGAAGTCCTGCGCGTCGGGATCGTCCTGGGTGCGGCGCGCGTTCAGCACCGGCGTCAGGTCGGCGCCGCCGCCGAACCACGGCTTCGTGGTGACGACGAGCCGGGTGTTCATGTGCACGGTCGGGGCGTGCGGGTTCCAGGGATGGGCGATCAGCGAGATGCCGGTGGCGTGGAAGCGCGGATCCTGCGCCGCGCCCGGAATCTGGCCGGCGAAATCGGGATGGAAGCTGCCATGCACCGTCGAGACGTGGACGCCGACCTTCTCGAAGACGCGGCCCTTCATGATCGACATGACGCCGCCGCCGCCGGGCGCACCGTCATGATTGGTGCGCTGCCAGGGCGTGCGGACGAAGCGTCCGGCCGTGCTGGTTTCGGCAGGGAAGGGGCCGGCGGCTTCGTCCTCGATCGCCTCGAAGGCGGCGCAGATGCGATCGCGCAGGGTCTCGAACCATGTGGCTGCGCGGGGTTTCAGCGCGGCGACGACGGCGGGATCGGCGGAGGGGGATTCAGCGGGCTTCGGGGTGACCATCTTCTGTTCCATCGCGGCCCGGAAAGCCGCCAGTCTGTCGCAAGGCTTCGCCCATTACCATCGCTGCCGCCAGCGCGACATTGAGCGAACGCAATCCCGCCCGCATGGGAATGTGCAGGCTGGCCTCCGCCGCGGCATGCACCTCGGCGGTCGAGCCGGCCGATTCGCGGCCGACCAGCACGATGTCGTCTGGGCGGAACGCGAATTCGGGCAGGGGGGTTGCGCCATCGGTCTCGGCCAAGACGAGGCGGTGGCCTTGCGCCCGGCGCCAGTTCTCGAAGGCGGCGAAGGAGTCGTGACGCCGGACGGCGGCGCGTTCGAGATAGTCCATGCCCGAGCGGCGGAAATGCCGGTCCGAGACGTCGAAAGCAGCCGGCTCGACGATGTCGACGGCGATGCCGAGGCAAGCGGCCATGCGGATCATCGTGCCCGCATTCTGCGGGATGTCCGGCTGGAAGAGGGCGAGGCGAAGCATGGCCCTGTCATGCGGTGACGCCCGGATATGCGTCAAGCAGGCTGGTCATGCGCGCCGGCGCGGACCATATGCCTCGAAACCGTCGCGATGCCGCTTCAGAGGCTGCCAGAGGCTATGGGATGGGTTTGATGAGGTCAAAACGCGGGAGATGGGAGGAGCACTGCGCCGCCGATACGTCCGTATCGGCAAGCAATGCGACGCTGCAGCTCCCGCGTTTTCACCTCATCCGCAGGGCACGGCGCTTTTGCGCGACTGCGGTGTCGCTCTTCGTAGCAAGCCGGAAGGCTTGCGTCCTCGAACTCCTTGCATTCGCGCAAAATCGCCAGCGTCAAACCTATCCCATAGCCTCTGGCAGCCTCTAGGAAGGCAGACATGTTCGCCCCGCTCTTCCGCTGGCTCGAAAGCCGAATCGACGTCTTCGCTCCCTTCGACGAGCAGGAGACGCCGCCGCGCGGCGTCTGGCCCTTCATGTGGCACCACATCAAGGGCGTGAAGGGCTGGATGGCCCTGATCATGCTGACGGGCCTGGGCTTCAGCGGCATCGAGGCGGCGATGTACCTGATGGTCGGCTGGTTCGTCGATCTGCTCTCGACGCAGTCGCCGGAGACGATCTTCCGCGACCATGGCTGGCTTTTGGCAGGCGCCGCCTTCCTGCTCGTGGTCGTCCGGCCGCTGATCTACTTCGCCAACCACGCCATCGTCGATCAGGTGGTGGTGCCGCAGATCACCAACCAGATCCGCTGGCGCAATCATGTCTACACGCTCGGCCATGCGCTGGGATACTTTCAGAATGACTTTGCAGGGCGCCTGTCCGCCCGCGTCATCCAGGCCGGGCAGTCGATCCGCGGCGCAACGATCGAGGTCATCGACGATCTCTGGTACGCGCTGGTCTTCGCGACCGTCGCGATCGGCTTCTTCGGCAAGACCAGCCTGTGGCTGGCACTGCCGGTGATCCTGTGGTTGTCGGCCTATGTCGCGCTGCTGATCTACTTCGTGCCGCGGGCGAAGCAGCGCTCGGAGGCGAATTCGCTGGGGCGCTCGACGACGACGGGGCGCATCGTCGATTCCTACACCAACATCCTCACGGTGAAGCTGTTCGCGCGGGCCGATGCCGAGCGCTCGGCGGTGCGCGACTCGTTGTCGCGCTGGAACGCCTCCTTCCTCAATCTGTCGCGGCTAATCACCGGCGTGAGCGTGATCCTGCAGACGATGAACAGCCTGCTCGTGGTGGCCACGGCCTGGCTCGCGCTGCTGCTCTGGAGCACGGGCGAGATGACGCCGGGCGCGGTCGCGGCCGCCATCGGCCTCGTGCTCCGGCTGGTGCAGATGTCGGGCTGGCTGATCCATCTCGTGCGCGGCATCTTCGAGAATATCGGCTCGGTGCAGGAGAGCATGGAGACGATCGCCAAGCCGCATGACCTGCCGGATGCGGCCGACGCCGTGCCGCTCGTCGTCGACAAGGGCGCGATCAGCTTCGAGAAGATCCGCTTCAACTACGGGCGGGCGCAGGGGTTGTTCGAAGGGCTCGATCTCGAGATCAAGCCGGGCGAGCGCGTCGGGCTGGTCGGCCCGTCGGGCGCCGGCAAGTCGACCCTGGTGAACCTGCTGCTGCGGCTCTACCCGCTCGAGGGCGGGCGCATCCTGATCGACGGGCAGGACATCGCGCAAGTCACGCAGGATACGCTTCGCGCCCAGATCGGCATGGTGACGCAGGATAATTCGCTGCTGCACCGCTCGATCGGCGACAATATCGCCTATGGCCGGATCGGCGCGAGCCAGGCCGAGATCGCGCGGGCGGCCGAGCAGGCGGAGGCCCATGGCTTCATCCTCGGCCTCGGCGATCAGGACGGCCGCAAGGGCTTCGATTCGCGCGTCGGCGAGCGCGGCGTGAAGCTGTCGGGCGGTCAGCGCCAGCGCATCGCGATCGCCCGCGTGCTGCTCAAGGACGCGCCGATCCTGATCCTCGACGAGGCGACCTCGGCGCTCGATTCGGAGGTCGAGGCGGCGATCCAGCAGCAACTCGCCGCCCTGATGCAGGGCAAGACCGTGATCGCGATCGCGCACCGGCTCTCGACCATCGCGGCGCTGGACCGGTTGATCGTGCTCGATCAGGGCCGGATCGCCGATATCGGGAGCCATGACGAACTGATCGCGCGGGGCGGGCTCTATGCCCGGCTCTGGGCGCGCCAGTCGGGCGGTTTCCTGGCTGCTGCCGATCCGGAAAAGCTCGCCGTCTGACGTCTTCGCCGACGGACTGTGCGCCATGCATGGCCGAGGCGTTCGCGACAGTAGACTTCGTCCAATCTGCATGTCAAAGAGCCGAAGGTGACGCACCGCCGCATTGCGGCGGAAGCGGCGCGCCCCTATGAGGGCGAGAGGCGACAATTTCGAGCTGTTCCAGCTCGCAAGACGTTTAAGAGGATTGGATCGTGGCGCACGCGACCGATACATCGACCGGAACAACCCGCCGCGACTTCCTGATGCTGGCTACCGGCGCCGCTGGTGCGGTCGGTGTCGGCGCACTCGTCATTCCCCTGATCAGCCAGCTCGCGCCCGACGCGCAGACGGTCGCTGCCGGCGCACCGGTCGATGTCGATCTGGCTCCGATCGCCGAAGGTCAGGCGATCAAGCTGTTCTGGCGCGGCAAGCCGATCTTCGTGCGCCATCGCACCAAGAAGGAGATCGAGGAGGCCAAGGCGGTCGACGTCGCCACGCTGCGCGACCCGCAGACCGACGCGCAGCGCACCAAGGCCGGGCACGAGCAGTTCCTCGTCATCTTCGGCAACTGCACCCATCTCGGCTGCATCCCGCTGGGCACCGCGCCCGGCGAATCGAAGGGTGACTACGACGGCTGGTTCTGCCCCTGCCACGGCTCGCACTACGATTCCTCGGGTCGCATCCGCAAGGGCCCCGCGCCGCTCAACCTGCCGGTGCCGCCCTACGCCTTCAACGGCGATACCAAGATCAAGATCGGCTGAGCATGCGCTCGACGCTTTCCTGCCAAGACGAGACAGCCTTGAGGCATTCTTCATGAGTGGTCACAGTTCCTACGTCCCGAAGACCGGCATCGAGCGCTGGCTTGATGTGCGTCTGCCGATCATCCGGCTCGCCCATGACTTGGCCGTGTCCTATCCGGTTCCGCGCAACCTGAACTACCTGTGGACCTTCGGCGGCATCCTCGTGTTCATGCTGGTGGCGCAGATCATCACCGGCATCGTTCTGGTGATGCACTACACCCCGCATGCGTCGATGGCGTTCAATTCCGTCGAGCACATCATGCGCGACGTGAACTACGGCTGGCTGCTGCGCTATCTGCACTCGAACGGCGCCTCGATGTTCTTCATCGCCGTCTATGTGCACATCTTCCGTGGGCTTTATTATGGCTCGTACAAGGCGCCGCGCGAGGTGCTCTGGATCCTCGGCGTGGTCATCTTCCTGCTGATGATGGCGACGGCGTTCATGGGCTATGTGCTGCCCTGGGGCCAGATGTCCTTCTGGGGCGCGACCGTCATCACCAACCTGTTCTCGGCGCTGCCGGTGATCGGCGAGACGATCGTCACCTTCCTGTGGGGTGGCTACTCGGTCGACAACCCGACGCTGAACCGCTTCTTCTCGCTGCACTACCTGCTGCCGTTCATGATCTTCGGCGTGGTCGTGCTGCATATCTGGGCGCTGCACGTCGTCGGCCAGAACAATCCGACCGGCGTCGAGGTGAAGAACGTCGCCAAGGACACCGTGCCGTTCACGCCCTACGCGACCGTGAAGGACATCTTCGGCATGGTCGTGTTCATGATCCTGTTCGCCTGGTTCGTGTTCTACCAGCCGAACTTCATGGGCCATGCCGACAACTACATCCCGGCGAACCCGGCCTCGACCCCGGCGCATATCGTCCCGGAATGGTACTTCCTGCCGTTCTACGCGATCCTGCGCGCCATTCCCGACAAGCTCGGCGGCGTGCTCGCCATGGGTGCTGCCATCGTCGTGCTCGCCTTCCTGCCCTGGATCGACACTTCCAAGGTCAAGTCGATGAGCTATCGTCCGATCGGGCGCCAGCTGTTCTGGGCCTTCGTCGTGGTCTGCATCGGCCTCGGCTATCTCGGCGCGATGCCGGCGGAAGGCGGTTACGTCATCGCCTCGCAGATCTTCACCGTGCTGTATTTCGGCTTCTTCGTGGCTCTCTTCGTCGTCGGTCTGTTCGAGCGGCCGAAGGCACTGCCGACCTCGATTGCCGATGCCGTGCTCGCTTCAAAGGGCGGGTCGGCGGCGCGCGTCGCGACCGCCACCGCTGCCGAACCGAACGTCAAGGGCTGACGGAACCATGAGCAGAATCGCGTTTCGTCTCGCCCTGACCGGGCTCGCTGCCGGCCTCTCGCTGGCGCTCCTCCAGCCGGCGGCGCAGGCCGCCGAGGCCGGCCCGAAGCCGCCGGCGCTGACCTGGTCGTTCTCCGGACCGTTCGGCAAGTTCGACCGGGCCCAGCTCCAGCGCGGCTTCAAGGTCTTCAAGGAAGTCTGCGCGAGCTGCCACGGCGCGAGCCTGGTTGCCTTCCGCAACCTGTCGCAGCCCGGCGGCCCCGAGTTCACGCCCGGCCAGGTCGCCGCGCTCGCCGCGACCTACCAGATCAAGGACGGCCCGAACGAGGCCGGCGAGATGTTCGAGCGGCCCGGCCGCCCGGCCGACCGCTTCCCGTCGCCGTTCGCGAACGAGCAGGCCGCCCGCGCGGCGCAGGGCGGCGCCTATCCGCCGGACTTCTCGGTCCTGGCCAAGGCGCGCACCTATACCCGCGGCTTCCCGACCTTCGTCTTCGACATCTTCACGCAGTATCAGGAGCAGGGTCCGGACTACATCCACGCCCTGATGACCGGCTACAAGGAGCCGCCTGCGGGCGTCACCCTGCTGCCGGGTCAGAACTACAACGAATACATGCCCGGCCATCTGATCGCGATGCCGAACCCGCTCTCCAACGGGCAGGTCGAGTATCCGAAGGGTGCGGACGGCAAGTCGCCGGTGCCGGAGACCGTCGACCAGTATGCGCGCGACGTTGCCGCCTTCATGGTCTGGATGGCGGAGCCGCATCTGGAGCAGCGCAAGCGCATCGGCCTGCAGGTGATGATCTTCCTCGTGCTGTTCGCGGGGCTGCTCTACTACACCAAGAAGAAGGTGTGGTCGCGCATGCCGGACGGCTCGCCGGTCCACTGATCGGTTCGATATCGTTCTAGGAAAAGGCCCCGGCGACGGGGCCTTTTTCATTTCGCGCGCCGTCATTCTCGGACGAAGCGAAGCGCAGGTCCGAGAATCTCGGGCAGGACAAGCTTCCGGAGGCGTCTTCGGGAGGAGATGCTCGGGTCAAGCCTGAGCATGACGGGGGCTAGCGGCGGCGTATTGCGACCGTCATCGAAAGGTGGTCCTTTCCGCGCCGAAAAAAGGAATTGACCATGAGCGAAGCCGTTCTCGGAATCATCGGCGGATCGGGCATCTATGATCTGCCGGGCCTGACCGACCTGCGCGAGATGCGCATCGAAAGCCCATGGGGCGAACCTTCGGATGTGTTGCGGACCGGCAGGATCGGGCAGACGAAGATCGTCTTCCTGCCGCGGCACGGACGCGGCCACGCCATCCCGCCATCCGAGATCAATTACCGCGCCAATATCGATGTGATGAAGCGGGCGGGCGTGACCGACCTCGTCTCGCTCTCGGCCTGCGGCTCCTACAAGGCCGAGCTCTATCCGGGCCTGTTCGTCCTGGTCGACCAGTTCGTCGATCGGACGAGCCGGCGCGAAAGCTCCTTCTTCGGCCGGGGCTGCGTCGCCCATGTCTCGGTCGCTCATCCGGTCGGGCCGGCCCTGCAGGCGCGGATCGCGGCGGCGGCTGAGGCCGAGGATCTCGCCTTCGTGCGCGGCGGCACGCTGGTCACGATGGAAGGGCCGCAATTCTCGACCTACGCGGAATCCACGACCTATCGCGGGCTCGGCTACGACCTGATCGGCATGACCGCAATGCCCGAGGCCAAGCTCGCCCGCGAGGCCGAGATCACCTACGCGACCGTCGCGATGGTGACCGACTACGATTGCTGGCACGAGCTGCACGGCGCCGTCGACGTGGCCTCGGTTATCGCCGTGCTGCACGACAATGCCGACAAGGCGCAGCGCCTCGTGGCGCGGCTCGCGGCCGATTTCCCGGCGCAGCGCGAACCGTGCCCGGCCGGCTCCCACAACGCGCTCGACAACGCCATCGTGACCGCGCCGACTTTCCGCGATCCGGCCCTGCTGGCGAAGCTCGATGCCGTCGCAGGCCGCGTGCTCAAGGCGGCGTGATGACGGCGCCCTTGACGAAGCCGGCCCGGCGTCGGACCAAGGCGTCCGCCCTGGCCTCAGAGACGGTGCCCATGAACCTCGCCGACAGCATCCGCGCGATTCCCGACTATCCCCGGCCCGGTATCGTTTTCCGCGACATCACTACGCTGCTCGGCGATGCGCGGGCCTTCCGCCGAGCCGTCGACGAGCTGGTCCAGCCCTTCGCGGGCTTGAAGATCGCCAAGATCGCGGGGATCGAGGCGCGCGGCTTCATCCTCGGCGGCGCGGTGGCGCATCAGCTCTCGGCCGGCTTCGTTCCCGCCCGCAAGAAGGGCAAGCTGCCGCTCGAGACGCTGCGCGCGACCTATGCGCTCGAATACGGCACGGACGAGATCGAGATCCATCGCGACGCGGTGCAGCCGGGCGAGCGTGTCCTGCTGGTCGACGACCTGATCGCGACCGGGGGCACCGCAGAGGCGGCGGTCAACCTGCTCGCCGGGCTCGGCGCCGAGGTCGTGGCGGCCTGCTTCATCGTCGACCTGCCGGAGCTCGGCGGCGCCGACAAGATCCGTCGGCTCGGCGTGCCCGTGCGGACGCTGGTCTCGTTCGGCGGGCATTGAACGGCCATGAAGATCAACGGCCAGCATTACCGGACGATCTGGCGCGCGCAGGATGGCTGGCGCGTCGTGGTGATCGACCAGACGCGGCTGCCCTTCCGCTTCGAGACGGTGGCGCTGGGTTCGGCCGAGCAGGCCGCGGACGCGATCCGCAGCATGGTCGTGCGCGGGGCGCCGCTGATCGGCGCGACGGCGGCTTATGGCGTGGCGCTGGCGATGCGGGCCGATGCCTCGGATCCTGCTCTCGAAGCCGCGCTTGCGTTGCTTGGCGCGACACGGCCAACCGCGGTTAACCTGCGCTGGGCGCTCGAACGGATGCACGGTGCCATTGCCCCGCTCGCTCCGGAAGCGCGTGAAGAGGCAGCCTATGCCGAGGCGGCTGCCATCTGCGACGAGGATGTCGCGCTGTGCCGGTCGATCGGCGAGCATGGCCTGCCTGTGATCGCGGAGATCGCGGCGCGCAAGCCGGCCGGAGAGCCGGTCAATATCCTCACCCATTGCAATGCCGGCTGGCTCGCCACCGTGGACTGGGGCACGGCGCTGGCGCCGATCTATCTCGCTCACGAGGCCGGCATCCCCGTCCATATCTGGGTCGACGAGACCAGGCCCCGCAACCAGGGCGCGGCGCTGACGGCCTATGAGCTCGGCTCCCATGGCGTGCCGCATACCGTGATCGCGGACAATGCCGGTGGACACCTGATGCAGCACGGGCAGGTCGACATGGCGATTGTCGGCACCGACCGGACCACGGCGACCGGCGATGTCGCCAACAAGATCGGGACCTATCTCAAGGCGCTGGCGGCGCATGACAATGGCGTGCCCTTCTATGTGGCGCTGCCCTCGCCGACGATCGACTGGAGCATAAGCGACGGGCTCGCGGATATCCCGATCGAGGAGCGCGCCGCGCGCGAGGTGACGCATCTCTCGGGGCTCGCCGAAGATGGTGAGGTCAGGACCGTGCGCGTCGTCGCGCCGGGCAGCGGCGCGGCGAATCCCGCCTTCGACGTGACGCCGGCGCGGCTCGTCACCGGCCTGATCACCGAGCGCGGCGTCTGCGCGGCCAGCGCTGCAGGGCTCGCACAGCTCTTTCCCGACCTGACGAACAGGGGCACGGCATGACCGAAACGGAACTGCGGCAGGAGATCGTCGCGGTCGCGCAGGCGATCGACAGGGCGGGGTTCTGCCCGTCGAAATCGGGGAATGTCTCCGCTCGGTTCGGCGACGGCCTGCTGATCACGCCGTCCGGCCTACCCTATGCGCAGACCAAGCCCGAAGACCTGATCCATCTCGGGCTCGACGGCACCGTGCTTGGCGGCAGCCGCAAGCCCTCTTCGGAATGGCCCTTCCATGTCGCGATCTATCGGGCACGGCCGGATGCGCAGGCGATCGTGCATACCCATTCGCCGCGGGCCACGGCGCTCTCCTGCACCCGGCGCGGCATTCCGGCCTTCCACTACATGATCGCGCTCTGCGGCGGCTCCGATGTGCGCTGTGCCGCGTATGCGACATTCGGCACGTCGGAGCTGGCCGACAACGCCGTGAAGGCGCTGGAGGGGCGCAAGGCGGTGCTGCTCGCCAACCATGGCGTGATCGCGCTCGGCCAGACACTCGCCGGTGCGCATACCATCGTCGCGGAGGTCGAGAACCTCGCCGGGCAATATCTCGATATCCTGGCGGCGGGGATCGAGCCGGTCATCCTCGATGCGGCGGAGATGGAGCGTGTCGGCGCCAAATTCGCAGGCTACGGCAAGGTCGGTTGATCTGACCGCATCCGTCTTACGCTGCGTTAAACACTGCCGCCCTAAGGTGGCTCATGATCGTTTCGCGCTACCTGCACGAGTTTTTCGATGTGCTGTCGGTCGGCGTCTGCGAGTACGATGCGGAGCATCGTGCCGTCGGCTGGAATCGCACGTTCCTGCACTTCTTTCCCGAGGATGACGGGCTGATCTATCCCGGCGAGCCCTACGTCGAGAATCTCCGGCGCTTCTACACGCTGCGGCTCGCTCCCGAGGAGATGCACGACATCGAGCGCTACATCGCCGAGGGCGTGGCGCGCCACGAGAACCAGACCCAGGCTTTCGAATTCCTTCATAACGGCCGGCGCTTGCGCGCCACCTCGCTGCAGGCGCCCTGCGGCGGCCGTGTCAGGATGTGGCAGATGCTCGAGGCGCCGCGCCGCGCGGGAGCAGGCGCCGAGGCGCTGCTGCCGGCCTTCGAGGCGCTGCGGTTCATTCCCGATGGCGCCATGCTCCTCGATGGCGAGGATCGGATCATCGCCACCAACGACGCCTTCCGGAAGCTCTACGACATCCCGGCAGACACCATGGTCGTCGGGTTGAGATTCGACGAGATCGTCAGCGAGTGCTGGCGAGGCGTCTCCACGGTCGCCGGGTTGCGCGCCAGCATCCTGAACGGCCTGCGCTATGACGGAGCGCCCTTCGAGATCGAACTGCCGGGCCAGCGCTGGCGGCGTGTCGTCGCCCGGCACACGCTCGAGGGCCTGAGCTGCTTCATCCATGCCGATACGACGGCGGCGAAGCGCCAGCAGGCCGCACTGATCAGTGCGCAGGACGCGCTGCGGCAGGCCAATGCCGAGCTGGTGAAGCTGGCGCAGACGGACGGGCTGACTGGGCTTGCCAACCGCCGCCGCTTCATCGAATGCCTCGCCAGCGAGGCGGCGCGCCCGCAATCGCTCGCGCTGCTGATCGTCGACGTCGATCATTTCAAGGCGATCAACGACCAGTTCGGCCATATTGCCGGCGATGCCTGCCTGCGGCTGGTGGCGCAGATCATCGATGGTCCGCCGACCGGTGCGGCACGAATTGTCGCGCGGCTGGGCGGCGAGGAATTCGGCGTGCTGATTGCGGATGCGACATCGGGCGAGGCCATGGCCGTCGCCGAGGCGATCCGGCAGGCGCTGGCGCAGGCGCCCTGGCGGGCGGTCGATGCGCAATTGCAGGGCGCGACAGTGTCGATCGGGCTGTGCTGCGGCGTCGGACCGCTCGACGGCGATGCGCTCTATGCCCGGGCGGATGCAGCGCTCTATGCCGCAAAGCGCAATGGCCGCGACCGGATCGAGACCGCACATCTCTCCATGGCGACAGGCCTCAGGGCCGGCTGAAATCAGGCTGGCTTGCGCTCGACGAAAACGCAGCCGTCGAAACATAATACATAAGAGAGAAGAGCCCCAGGAGCCCCACGAAACACCCGAATTTAAGTGATATTTGCGCGTAAAGCCCCATCAGCCCTTGCGAGTTCCCGATAGGAATGTTGCTACTCCGTAGCTGCTAGGAGATTGATGTGGCAAAGCGAAGCTCGATCCCGATCACAAAACGAGTGGTCGATGATCTCGCTCCCGGCGAAGATGTCTGGGATTCAGAGATCAAGGGCTTTGGCGTCAGATGCCAGGTGAGGGGTAAGTCCTATGTCCTGAAAACCACCGTTAAGGGGCGGCCAAAGTGGATCACAATCGGTCGTCACGGATCGCCTTGGACGCCAGACAACGCGCGAACGGAGGCTCTGAAGCTTCTTGGGTTAGTCGTCCAAGCGAGGGGATCAGCCGGGCCAAAGCTCGCGGCGTGAAACTGGGCCGCCCCTTCGGGATGACCCATCATCAGAGACAGGAGGCTCTGGCCAGGAAAGCCACTGGCGAGCCCGTTCGCGAGATCGCTCGCAGCTACAATGTCAGCCCCAGCATAATTTCGAGACTCTGACGACGACAGCCAACATGCGCGACCTTTATGCTTCCAATCCGTTGCGGCGCTCGGTCGAGAACTCCAGCTCACGCGCCAGTTGGAGCGCATCGATCAGGCCGGGATAGTGGTTCAGCTCCGCCGCCAACAATGCCCAGGCGAGCACCTACTTAAACAACCTAGTAGAGCTCGGACGACGCCCTTGTGATCCATCAAGCTGCGCGACCGACGATCCAAAAAACGCGGCAAGGGCATGGCCGGACATATCGACTCCCGCGTGTTTGGCTTTCGTGACAACCACTTCTCTGCGATCACCTGCGGCAAAGTGAATGCCACTCTCCGATATTCTTACAAAATCGCCAGGTTCATGCGTAGTGAATCCTCCAATAATTGCCAACAATATAGTAATGTCGTCATTATTATAAAGTTTTAGCCTTGCGCTGTAGGTAGGAGATGCGAATGGCTCGTAGTTGCACGCCCTAATGAACCGGATCAAGCGATCGGCCGGTTCTTGCCAATTCAACTCTGACGTTATGGCGTCGCTGTGCCGATAAACTCGTCTCTTGGATAAATCCTGTTTCCAGCGATCTAGGTCGCGTCCTGACAGGATTTTATTAAGCACTGACTCAAGTAACGATGCCCCTTCCCCCATACATTTGATGAATAAGCTAAGTCCGGTCTCCTCTCCTGACAGCGCGAAATTATGCTCAGCGATAATGTCACCAGAATCGACACTACTGCTTATCATATGGATCGATACTCCGAAGAGTTGTTCTCCATTACGAATAGCCCATTGATGACAATGGAGTCCCGCGTACTCAGGCAGGGGAGCTGGATGAAGGTTGATCGCTTTATAGTCAACTTCCCTTAAAACGTCCTCGCCTACGATTTGTAGGTTGTTCGCGCTGACAATCCAATCGACGTGCAGTTTCCGTACATACTCCGCGCCACGAGCTGAATTGAAATCGCTTAGTTCGATTTCCGACTCGTGCTTATCAGTACTCGGACTGATCCACGCTGCGAGGTGGCCGTCGGCGTGGGCCTGGATCGTCCGAACGCACCTCTTCGCGGGCCAGCCCTCGCCGAGCACCAAAAATCGTATCGGCATCACCGGACTCCTCCGAGCCTATCGACACGGCCTGGCACAGCGCCCCCTTGCGAAACGCTGCCCGAGCCGTCGGGATCGTGCCATGGCCGCTCGCTCAGGCAGCGTTCGTCATCCTCCTCTCGATCAGGTCGACAAAGTCGCCGACATTTTCGAGAGACCCGATCTCGGCTGTGCCGAACCGCATGCCGAACTCGCTTTCAACAGCCAGCACCAGGGAGATATGCGAGACGGAGTCCCACTCCGCGATGTCGGCCGCCGTTGATTCTCGTCCGAGCACGATGTGCTCGTTCTCGAATACGCTCCTTGCGGTCTCCTGCAGACGACTGAGTACGTTCATGTACTGGTCCTCATGTCTTGAGGGTGAAGATGCATCTTCGGCCGGCGACGCAGGCGCGCCTCATGCCGGGTCGGTCGGTTCATGCCGGCCCCTGCTTTGCAGTGCATGGAGTGCGGGGCTTTCCGCGAGTGCACGCGCATCGATCTTTCCGTTCGAGTTCAGCGGAAGTGCTTCGAGAAAGAGCAATGAGTGGGGCAGCATGTAATCGGGGAGGCATGTCTCCAGGCGCTTGCGGATGATGCCCGGGTCGAGTGGTTCGCCGACAATGAAGCCGACGACGCCATCGGCCACTCCGTCGACGGCCTGCGGCCAAGGGATGACGGCTACGAGATCGCGCCCGGTTGCCGTTCGCAGAGCGCCTTCGATCTCAAGGAGTTCGACCCGATACCCTCGAATCTTGATCTGATGATCAATACGGCCGAGGTAATGGAAGCCATCGCTCTCGCTCCATCGTCCGAGATCGCCGGTTCGATACCAGCGTGTCCCGTCGATTGACAGGAACTTGTCCTCGTCGAGCTTTGGCTGTCGCCAATACCCGCGGGTAAGCTGTGATCCAGCCAAATGCACCTCTCCGACCGCACCGGGCGCAACCGGCTGCCCGAGCTCGTCGAACAGAGCCATCCCCTGTCCCTCGAAGGCCTGGCCAATGGGCAGGACCGTTGAGGCATCACCCGGCTGATAGGTGAAGTAACTGATGGCGATCGTGGCCTCGGTGGGGCCGTAGAGATTATGAATCACGCTGTTTGGCGCAGCACGGGCCCAGGTTTGAGCCAACGCAGTGGGAAAGGCTTCGCCACAGAATAGCGAACACCGAAGACTCGGCAGCGTGGCAGGTCCCAGGAGGCCAGCCTGATGCGCGATGCCGATCGCGGATGGCACAGATAGCCACATCGTCGCCTGTTGCTCCTGAACGAACCGAGGAGCCAGCGGAGTTCGCATTCTCGGGGACGCTCACGATCGATGCACCGTTCGTCCAGGCCATGAACATGTCGTGAGCGGAGAGGTCGAATGTGAGGTCGACAAGCTGAATGAGACGATCCTCCGGACTTACCGGGGCGACGTTCGAGATCCCGGTAAGGTAAGATGTGACGTTCCCATGCGTAATCGGGACACCCTTCGGGGCCCCCGTAGACCCCGAGGTGAACAGAAGGTAGGCGAAGTCCTCAGCCGCGGGCGAGGGCCACTGGGCGCGCTTCGTTGCGCTCCGATCCAGGTCTTTCGAGTCGAGAAACAGCGTATTTGCCACAGGACGGCGTGTATCGGGCTCCGGGGCCAGGACCACCCTTAAGCTGGGCGGAGGAGCCTCCAGGAGGTGCTCGAACAGCGCGGCACATTTGCGGTCGATGATGAGCGCGCTCGCACCGGAGGCCGTCAGGATGCTTCGGTTTCGCTCCAGTGGGTAACGCGGATTGAGTGGAACATACGTTGTGGCCGCACGCAGGGCAGCCGCGATCGCCGTGTATGCCGTGATGGTGCGGGAGCAGAGAAGAGCAACCCGATCGTTCGGTTCGACTCCAGCATCGATCAATGCCGCCGCGAGCGTGCCGGCCGCACCCCAGAACTCATCGAAAGTTCGGGTTTCTCCCCGCGCCCACACCGCAGGTCGATCCGGAAAGAGCTGCGCCGACCTGGCGAGCACGGAGGTGAGCGTCCCATCCGATGCCGGCCCGGTGTCGGCCAGGCAGCTATTGTTCAAGGGGAAGCTGGAAAGCATCATCTCCGCTCCGAGGCTCGTTGATCCCGCATCTGCAACTCGCAATCTGCATCTCGGGCGCCTTGTTTCCGCGCCGGACGAACGGCGCCAGCTCCTTGCTCAGTCCGACAGTGAGCCGCTGAACTGCCGACCATTGCAGATGAAAGGCGTCCCAGTAATCCGACTCCTGGACATCGGCCTCACGCAAGTCCACGAGCAGGTTGCCGTCTTTATGGAGTTGCGGATCGATCTCGCAGACGATGGTCTCGAGCTGCGAGCGGGCATCGGGATAGTTTGCAAGATATCCTGGCCGGACCGGCGTGATGACGACGGCAAGCTGACGTCCGCCGGCCCGAAGCTCAGCCGAAAGCTGCTTGAGTTCCTCGATACAGGTCGGGTCGAACTTCAGCGGACCATACCGGAGGCCGCGATCGGCAACCTGCAGCGGGCTGGACCCGAACTCATCTTGCCAGCGGTCGCCAGCAAACGGCACGGTCATTTTCGGCCAAATGCGGTATGCGGAGTAATATCGAGCGAGCGTCAGGTATTTCATGTAGAAGAAAACCTCCGGCCACTCTCCTCGCACATACTTCTCAGCGTCGTCGGGCTTGAAGATATTACGGTTCTGGCTGCAATCGCCGAAATCGGTGAGATTGGTGAGCATGACGAAGGTGGAGGCGCGCGGGAATAATTCCGTATAAAACTTCGTCAGATACCGCGTTTGATGAACCGCGAGCAGGGCCGTGGCCCCGTTCAGAAATGTTGCGCCAGTCCCGGCCGAGAAAGCGGCTCCGTCGATATGCCGCCAAGCGACGGATGACCCGACTAAGACAACTTCAGGGTTCAGACCAGGATGAAGGCGAATGAACCGGAACTTTTCGTTGACCGATTCTACGCTGGATATGGCAGGCGCTATGAGGTTTTGCGGTTTGAAGGTCATGACAGCGATGAACCCGCCCGCAACGAGAGCCAGGGCTGAGAAGCCGCCGACGAGCAGTCCGAGCAGGTAGGCTTTCATGTGCGCACCTAGAACGTAAAGTAGAGAAATTCGGCCGGCGCCTCGCCCATAAGGCGCAGCAGCGCGACGCTCAGGACCACCCCAGCAAGAGCGCCGTGCAGGAATTGGGCAGCCTCCGATCTCCCGGATCGAAAGCGGCCCTGAGACTCGTCCATCCTGCGAGCATTTTACACTCGACGAGGCCGAGCCATTGCTGGGTGTTCGGCAGGAACCAGACGATAAACAGCCCAAGAACGAGCAGCTTGAGGCCTCCGTCCGCATCGAGTGCCGCGGGGTTAGGGCCGCTCGCCAAGCCGGACAGGCCACCTAAGACGGTGAAAGCATGATCGAGGCCGTTCGCCCTGAAGAACACGAGGGCAACGGTCACACAGAAAAAGGTCAGCGGAATTCCAACCGCACGAGGCACTCGTATCCCTTGCAGGCTCCGCAGCGTCGCCGTGGCGCTTCTCCAGGCCCGGTTTACCACGAGCATGAGGCCATGAAGGAGCCCCCACGCGACGAACTGAAGACCGGCGCCGTGCCAGAGACCGGACAAGGCCATGGTTAGGATCGTTGGGGTCGCGATCAAGTGAAGGAAGGGCCTCAGCTCGAAGGATGATCGGCGCAGCCCTGGTTTCCCTGCGCTGATACGAGCTCTGGTGAGGCGCATAGCGATTGGGTTGTAGACGTAAGTCGTGAGAAATCGGGTCAGCGTGATATGCCATCGCTCCCAAAATTCGATGATGCTTGCAGACTTGTAAGGAGATGAAAAATTGAATGGCAGCCGTATATTGAAGATCAGGGCAAGGCCGATCGCCATGTCGGAATAGGCCGAAAAGTCAAAGTACAGTTGCAAGGCGTAGGAGGTTGCTCCGATCCACGCAAAATCGATAGGCGGATACGCCCCATGAGCCGCAAGGTCGAACGTGGCATTGGCTGCCGGTTCGAGATTGTCCGCGATGACAATCTTTTTGAACAATCCTATGGCGAATGCTGACATCCCGAGGGCGATGTTGCGGGCCTGCGGGGCGTAAGTAGCGGGGTCGCGCAGTTGGCTGACGATCTCGCTATGGCGAACGATGGGGCCAGCAAGAAGCTGCGGAAAGAACGACGCGAATGCGAAATACCGTATCAGACTGTCTTCACGACTGACCCCGTCATATGCGTCGACGACGTAGGAGATCTGCTGGAAGGTGTAGAAAGAAATGCCGAGCGGTACTGCGACGTTCGCCAGATTGAATGGTGCGGCACCGGTCAGCGAATCGACGAGCCCAACGAAGAAGCCGGCATATTTGAACCAGGCCAGCGCGCCTAAGTTCCCGGCTATCGCGAGACCGAGAAGGAGCCGCGACTTCCTGCGAGTGAGCACGAGGCCGGCCGCAAAATTCCAAAACAGCGAGCCCAGAAGCACGAAGATGAGCCAGGGATTGGCCTGACTGTAGAAGAACAAGGATGCCGCGACGAGCCAACTCAGGGCCAGGCTTGGCTTTCCGCTGCGCCCTAGCAGAAAGAACCCCAAGACCGCACTGGGAAGAAACAGAAATATGAACTGAGGAGAGTTGAACAACATGTCACTCAACTCCCGATACAATCAGAAGTTTTATTTGATCTGAAATTGCACGTCGTGATCGCGATAACATTCCCACGCCTTGTCGCCCCGCCCTCGTGCGGGCTCAAGCGACGGCATGCCGCCGTACTACGGGAATGCCGGGACGAACTTGACAGGTGTCATGTGATCTGTGGCTCATTGAGCAATGGCCTACGCGGCGCCGAAGGCTCGTTTTCCCCGCCAGCCGTATCGGCCGGGCGTTCACGTCGACAAGGGCCGAGGCGGACGCCATCTCTTTGGCGCAGCCGGCTAGGCCGCTGATCTCGCCTTGGCGTTCCGCTTTTGCAACTCGCGGTGCCCGTAATAGGACATGAGGTGGAGTGAGCCCCGGCGGGTAGACAGGATCAGGCTGCGGATTTGACCGTAAGCCGGGCGTGTCGATCCTCGAACTGCTGCGGGCTGAGATAGCCGAGTGCTGAGTGCAGTCGGCTGGCGTTGTAGACCTGATCGATGAAGCGCGGAAGGTCGGCGGCGCCATCCTCGAAGGTCTCGTAGGCCATTGGATAAACCGCCTCGACTTTGAGCGTTTTCATGAAGCTCTCGGCCTTGGCGTTATCGTAAGGATTGCCGCGGCGCCCCATCGATCCGACGAGACCATGTTCGGCAAGCGCTTGCCGGTAGGGGCTCGCAGCATATTGCGATCCGCGATCGCCGTGATGCACGCAGCCGGGCGGCGGTTTTCGCTTTTCGATGGCTGAGCGCAGGGCCGCCAGCGTCAGCCTGACGTCGATCGAGCGGCCGATGGCATACGGAAAGAGCGCGGCCTGACTCAGGAGCAGGTCGAGGAGCGCTCGGGCTTTAGCCAATGGTACATCAGCAGCCTTGAACGCGGTCGGCGAAACCCGACGATCATCTCGCTCTATGAGCTGGCCAGTGCCATTGGCGTACGGGTGGCCGATCTGATCGCCGATGAGGCCGCTGCGCTGGACGATTCGGGATCGTCAGGCGTGACTGGTGCAGCGCAAGCAGGCCCAGAAACCAAGAGCAATTGAGCCTCCAGGTTTGTAGCTGCTACGCAGATTGGCGGAAGTCGGCGTTCGATTCTTGCGCCGTAGATTATTGATTTAAAAAGGATTTATCGAGGCATGCGTTCGACGAAAACGCAGCCGTCGAAGCTGAAGACTTCCTCGCCGTTCTGGTTGACGCCGGTGTTGCGGTGGAAGAACAGCCCCCATTGCGGGCGCGAGGCGCTCTCGCGCTTGTCGATGACCTCGGAGCGATAGGTGATACGGTCCCCGGCGAAGACCGGCTTCGTCCAGCGCAGGTTCTTGAAGCCGGGGGAGGGTCCAAGGCGCGCGGGCCGGTCGGGTGCCACCGCGAGCTGGCGCCTGCGGTGCTGGACCATGCAGGCCATCCAGACGGCGGCCGTATGCCAGCCGGAGGCGGCGAGCCTGCCGAACGAGCTGTTGCGGGCCGCGGCTTCGTCCATGTGGAAGGGCTGCGGATCGAAGCTGCGGGCGAAGGCGACGATCTCCTCGGACGTGAAGACGAGGCTGCCGAGCTCGTGGCTGTCGCCGACCGAGAGCTCCTCGAAGAAGCGCGGCGGGCCGGGCGGTTCGGCTGGTGTTTCCACCGGACACTCGACGGCCGGGCGCTCGTAGACCGGTGCGTGATCGAGCCATGGACCGGCAGGGTGCGTGCCGATGCCGGAGCCCCTGCGGCCGAACATGATCCAGTTGATCTGTTCGAGGATCGGCTCGTCGCGCTGGTTCAGGAGTTCGAGCCTGAAGCGGACGAGGCCCATCTCGGGGCGCGAGCGCGAGGCCTTGCTTTCGAGCACCGTGCGCCGCGCGCTGACGCTGTCCCCGGGGAGGAGAGGGCGCAGCCACTTCACCTCCTCGATGCCCGGTGCGCCCATGCTGGCTGCGTCGAGCAGGAAATCCTCGGCCATCAGACGCATCAGCAGCGCGCAGCTGTGCCAGCCCGAGCCGATCAGGCGGCCGACGAAGCTCGTCTTGGCCGCTTCGGGGTCGACATGGAAATCCTGCGCGTCATAGCGCGAGGCGAAGGCGACGATGTCGTCCTGCGAGACGTCGAGGCTGCGCGAACATGCGCTCTGGCCCGGAACGAAATCCTCGAAAAACGA
This sequence comes from Beijerinckiaceae bacterium, assembly GCA_965283735.1. Classification (GTDB taxonomy): domain Bacteria; phylum Pseudomonadota; class Alphaproteobacteria; order Rhizobiales; family Beijerinckiaceae; genus Allobosea. The sequence goes on from CBDIPN010000001.1 coordinate 1,155,477, forward strand.
CATCGCCGGCAGGCTCTTCAGTTCGCGAAGCGGAAATGCAGCACGTCGCCATCGGCGACGACATAGTCCTTGCCTTCGAGCCGGAACTTGCCGGCCTCGCGCGCGCCGGACTCGCCCTTGTTGGCGATGTAGTCCTCGTAGGCGATGGTCTCGGCGCGGATATAACCCTTCTCGAAATCGGTATGGATCACGCCGGCGGCCTGCGGCCCCTTGGTGCCCTTCTCGATCGTCCAGGCGCGAGCCTCCTTCGGGCCGACCGTGAAATAGGTGACGAGATGGAGCAGGGCGTAGCCGGCGCGGATGACGCGGTTCAGGCCGGGCTCGTCGAGGCCGACGGCCTCCAGATAATCCTTCTGGTCGGCGGCCGGGAGCACGGCGATCTCGCTCTCGATCTTGGCGGAGACGACGACGGCGACTGCGCCTTCCTCGGCGGCGCGCTTCTTGACCAGTTCGGAGAAGCTGTTGCCCTTGTCGGCGCTGGCTTCCTCGACATTGCAGACATAGAGCACGGGCTTTGACGAGAGCAGGCCTAGCAATTCGAACGGGCGGCGCTCTTCTGCCGAGACCTGGACCAGGCGGGCGGGCTTGCCGTCGCGCAGCAGGGTAAGGCAGCGGTTCATCAGGTCGACCGCTTCCTTGGCCTCCTTATCGCCGGACTTCGCCTTCTTCTCCAGCGGCAGCACGCGCTTCTCGAGGCTGTCGAGATCGGCGAGCATCAGTTCGGTTTCGATCGTCTCGATATCGTCGACCGGCGAGACCTTGCCTTCCACGTGGGTGATGTCGCCATCCTCGAAGCAGCGCACGACATGGGCGATGGCGTCGCATTCGCGGATATTGGCGAGGAACTGGTTGCCTAGGCCTTCGCCGCGCGAGGCGCCGCGCACCAGGCCGGCGATGTCGACGAAGGTCAGCCGCGTCGGGATGATCTCCTTGGAGCCGGCGATGGCGGCGAGCTTCTCCAGCCGCTCGTCCGGCACGGCGACGTCACCGACATTCGGCTCGATCGTGCAGAACGGGTAGTTCGCAGCCTGGGCTGCGGCCGTCTGCGTCAGCGCGTTGAAGAGGGTCGACTTGCCGACATTCGGCAGGCCGACGATTCCGCATTTGAAACCCATGATCGCCTGTTCCGTTGCCCGTGGCGGATAGCCGTGGCCGGGCGTGAAGCTTTGAAAGTTGCGGCCTTATTGGGGGGCCTGCGCGATAAAGACAAGAGCCGCGCGCCTTATGGCGGCCGTGTGCCTCACGCGAACGTGCATGGCGGCGTGGCTGGCGCGGGTGCTGGATCGGGCCGGATGCCTGCCCGCATCGTTCGGAGCCTCGCCATGAACCGTATCCGCCTCGCGTTCGCCCTGCCGGCCTTTGCCCTTGTCGGTGGCATGGCCGTCGCCCAGGCGCCGGGGACACGGCTACGCGGCACGGTCGAGCGGATGGCGGGGGCGACGCTGGAACTCAAGGCTGCGGACGGGCGGGAGATCAAGGTCGCGCTCGCGCCGGGCTTCTCGGTCGGTGGCATGGTCGCGGCGAAGGCCTCGGATGTCGCCAAGGGCAGCTTCATCGGTGTCGGTGCGAAGCCGCAGGCCGACGGCACGCTGCTCGCCGTGCAGGTCGTGATCTTCCCCGAGGCGATGCGCGGCACGGGCGAGGGGCATCGCCCCTGGGGCGTGCTGCCGGACGCGACCATGACCAATGCCACGGTGGCCGAGACCGTCTCCAAGGTCGACGGCGCCAATCTGGTGCTGAGCTATCCCGGCGGAGAGCAGAAGGTCGCGATCACCCCGGAGGCGACGATCCTGATGGCGGCGCCGGCGGAAGCGAGCGAGCTCAAGCCCGGCGCGCAGGTTGCGATGACGGCGAGCCGGCAGGCCGATGGCAGCTACAGCACCAGCCGCGTCACAGTGGCGAAGGCGGGTGCCAAGCTGCCGCTATAACTCCGGAACCACCAGTGTCATCCCGGGCTTGACCCGGGATCCATTCCGGAGCGCTTCCGATCAACGTTCAGGCATGGATCCCGGACCTCCGCTGCGCTCCGTCCGGGATGACCCGTGTTTTCACGCCAGGGGAATCAGCCGTCGCTCTTCTCGCCGAGGCGCTTCACGGCGGCATGGCCGCGCGCATCCATGAAGAGATGGACCTTGTTCTGGAAGCCGGTGTCGTCATGGGCTGCGAGCAGGGCGGCATGGTCTGCGCAGGCCGTGCAGAGATCCTCGACCCAGGGCTGCTCGGGCTTGCCGAAATCGTTGAGCACATAGGCGTGGACCAGTGCCTTGTCGCCGGGATGGCCGATGCCCATCCGGACGCGGCGATAGTCGTTGCCGATGGCGGCCGTGGTCGAGCGCAGGCCGTTATGCCCGGCATTGCCGCCGCCGAGCTTCACGCGCAGCTTGGCGGGCGCGAGATCGAGCTCGTCATGGAAGACGACGACATCGGCCGGCGCGATCTTGAAGAAGCGCGCAGCCTCGCCGATCGCGCGGCCCGACTCGTTCATATAGGTCTGCGGCTTCAGCAGGATGACCTTTTCGCCACCGATCGTCGCCTCGCAGGCCTCGGCCTGGAAGCGGGCGCGCCAAGGTGAAGCGCGATGCAGGCGTGCGATCTCCTCGACGGCCATGAAGCCGATATTGTGGCGGTTGCGGGCATAGCGCGCGCCGGGATTGCCGAGGCCGGCGAAGATCAGCATGGCGGGACTCCGGCAGACTTGTCAGTGCAGCATTGGACTGGTCCGATGCCATAGCAAAACGGCCGGGGCTGGCCCGGCCGTCTCGTAATCGTTCCGGATGGAAGCGGCGCCGGCTGGCGCCGTTTCATCAGGCCTTGGCTTCGGGAGCAGCCTCGGCGGCGTCGGCGGCCGGTGCGGCCTCGACGGTCGGTGCGGAGACCGTGACGATCGTGGCGTCAGCGCCGACAGAGAGCTTGGCACCGGCCGGAAGCTTGATCGCGTCGGCATGGACGGAGTCGCCGATGTTCAGACCAGCGACGGACACGTCGATCGACTCCGGAATGCTGTCGGGCTCGACGGTGACTTCGAGGCTGTGCTCGACGATCTGGACCAGGCCGCCGTTCTTGACGCCGGGGCTGTGCTCCTGACCGACGACGTGCACCGGAACCTGGACCGTGACGGTCTGGCCCTTGGCGACGCGCAGGAAGTCGACATGGATCGGGAAATCCTTGACCGGGTCGAGCTGGTAATCGCGCGGAATGACGCGCTGCTTCTTACCAGCGACGCTGATCTCGAAGATCGTGGTCAGGAAGTGGCCGCCGAAAATCAGCTGGCGGGTCTTGTTGGCGTCGAGCGCGATGGCTTCGGGAGCAGCGCCCCCACCATAGATCACGGCAGGCGTCTGGCCCTGGCGGCGAACAGCACGAGCGGCCCCCTTGCCGACCTGTGCGCGCGCCGAAGCCTCGATTTGCTTCACGGCGGTCATGTTGGATGTCCTTGACTTGTAAATGACAAGGCCGCCTCGTGGCGGCCATCGGATTGCGCGTTCAGAGCCTCCAAGGGTGTCAGCCGAACGCTGGGGGGCTCATAGGCGAAAACCGCCGCGATCTCAAGTCCGGCTTCGCTCGCAGGTTTTTCCGGAAGCTCTCAGGCTGCGTTCGCGACGCGCCCGGCGGCCGGCGCTGTCGCCTGCCTGGGCTGGGCGAAGCGCAGCAGCCACTCCCGGATGACCGAGGCCGGGACCGGTGGGGAATACAGGTAACCCTGGCCGAGGCGGCAGCCCATTTCGGCGAGGCGTTCGGCTTGAGTTCTGCTTCTCGATGCCTTCCGCAACGATGTTCATGCCGAGGCGGCGGGTCATGGTCAGCAGCGCCTCGATGATGATCTCGCTGCGCGCGCCGCTATCGATCGAGCCGACGAAGGAGCGGTCGATCTTGATGATGTCGATCGGAAAATCGAGCAGATGGGTGAGCGAGGCGAAGCCCGTCCCGAAATCATCGAGCGCGACTGGCGATCCGCAGGCGCGCAGCGCTTCCATGGTGCGTGCGACGCCGTCCCTGCGACCGCCCATGAAGACCTGTTCGGTGACCTCGATCACGAGCTGCCGCATCGGCACGGCAGCCCGTTCCAGAATCCGGCTCGCGCGCTGGACCAGGTCGCCCTTCTGGAAATCGGCCGAGGTGACGTTGACCGCGACATGCTGGAAATTCAGGTCGTCGGCTCGCCACTCCGCCATGTCGGCGGCGACCGCGGTCAGCATCTGGGTGGTGGTGCGATGGGCGATCTTCGGATCGCGCAGCGCGTCCTGGAACTCGCCGGCGGTGACGATGCGGCCGTCGTCGAGGCGCATCCGGGCCAGGGCCTCGAGGCCGACGACTTCGCTGGTCTCGAGGCGGATGACCGGCTGGTAATAGGGGATGATGCGCTCGTCGCCGAGCGCGCCGTCGACATCGCGGCGGACCCGGATGCGCTGCATCATCGCGCTGCGCAATTGCCGGCGGAAGCGGACATAGCGACCGCGCCGGGTTTCCTTGGCATGGTAGAGCGCGAGGTCGGCATTCTGACGCAGGATGACGCTGTCCAGCCCATCCTCACCGGCAAGCGCCCCGCCGATGGTGACGCCCGGCACGATGCTGTGGCCGTCATGGTCGAGCGGGACCGCGACCGCTGCCAGCGCGGCCGAGGCGAGGGCGCGCATGTGGGCCGGCCCCTCGCAATCGCGGACGAGGACGGCGAATTCGTCGCCGCCGATCCTGCAGGTCAGGCAATCGGCAAGCGCCATGCCGAGCCGCATGCCGACCTCGGCGATCAACGCGTCCCCGGCAGCATGGCCGAGCGTATCGTTGACCCGCTTGAGATGGTCGATGTCGATCAGCATCAGCCCGTAGCGGCGGCCGGTGGCGCTCATCTCGGCAATGGCGCCGTTGAATTGGCTGCGGTTCGGCAGTCCGGTCAGCGTGTCGAAATAGGCAAGACGGTGATTGCGGGTGCGGACCTCGTCATGCTCGATCGCGATGGCGCAGAGATGGACGCAGGTCGCGACGATCTGGCGTTCGAGTTCGCGGGCGCGGCGAGGGCGCGTGAAATAGAAGGCGAAGGCGCCGACGACGCGGCCGTCGCGGGCCTTGATCGGGGTCGACCAGCAGGCGCGCAGGCCGAGCGGCAGGGCAAGGCCGGTATAGGGCGCCCAAAGCGGATCGGTGGCGATGTCGGTGACTTCGACGGGCTCACCGCGAAACACCGCGGTTCCGCAGGAGCCGACATTGGGGCCGGCGGGTAATCCCTTGATACAGCTCACATAATGAGCCGGCAGGCTGGGAGAGGCGAGAGGCTGCAGGCAACCCTGGTCGTCGACGGTGACGACGGAGCAGATGACGCCGGGCGAGATCGCCTCGGCACGATGGCAAAGACGCTCCATGCACGCGATCAGAGGCTCGCCGCGCGCGATATCTTCAAGAATATCGTTCTGAAGAGCCTGCAGGCGGCCCGAAGGTCTGATCACGGATTATCCGACTGAATGCTCGTCGAAGAACCCGTTCCCTATCGCAAATGCCTTAAGGTCAGATTGAGGCGCGGCTGCAAAGTTTATGCGGCGCCGCGCTTTCCGACTTTCAGGCGGCCACGAGGCCCAACCGTTCGTCGCGACGACGCAGGAGATGCATCAGCGGCAGGGCGAGCAGCACCATCCAGGCCTTGCCGATGATCTGGCCGGCGAGGAAGTCGAGGCTGCCGAAGGCGAGATGCAGGAAGACGAGGCTGTCGACGACGAGGCCGACCACGCTCGACGCGAAGACGGCCGTGACGAAGCGGCGGCGCTGCAACGGCGTATAGACGGCGAAATCGGCGAGTTCGGACAACAGGAAGGCCGCGACCGAGGCCAACACGATGGCGGGGGGAGCGAGCGTCGCCGAGATCAGCGCGCCGACCGCGATGGCGCCGAGACCGGCGAGCGGGCCGAGGCGGCGCTGGACGATGTCGCGCAGGACGAGGGCGAGACCGACCATCAGGACGCCGCTCGGCGCCATGATGCCCGGCCAGACCGGGACGAGGCAGGGGCCATTGGGCACGCAGACCGCGCCGGCATTGCCGATCAGCCAGTTGGCGGCGGGAATGGTCAGGCCGAACAGGACGAGGGCGATAACGCCTTCCGTCAGGCGCTGGCGATCACGGGTCATGGAATAGGTCCGCTGTCATCGGGGGCTGCGAGATAGGCCGCGAAGCCTTTTGATCGCAAATCGCATGCCGGGCAATGGCCACAGCCGTAACCCCAGTCATGCCGGGTCGTCCTGTCGCCGAGATAGCAGCTATGGCTCTCCTCGATCACGAGGTCGAGCAGGGCCTGCCCTCCGATGGCGCGCGCCAGCGCGAAGGTCTGCGCCTTGTCGCGCCACATCAGCGGCGTGTGCAGCACGAGCCTGCGGTCGAGCCCGAGGCCAAGCGCGACCTGCATCGCCTTGATCGTGTCGTCGCGGCAATCGGGATAGCCGGAATAGTCGGTCTCGCAGACGCCGAGCACGATGTGCTTGAGGTCGCGGCGATAGGCCAGCGCGGCGGCGAAGGTCAGGAAGATCAGGTTGCGGCCCGGCACGAAGGTCGTGGGCAGGCCGGTCTCGGCAAAGGCGATCTCGGTCTCGCGGGTCAGGGCCGTCTCGGAGATCGCGCCGAGCGCCTTGAGATCGACGACATGGTCGGGGCCGAGCCGCTCGGAATAGCGGGCGGAGAGTGCCGGAAGTTTCGCGCGAATGGTCTCGCGGCATTCCATCTCGATGCGATGGCGCTGGCCGTAGTCGAAGCCGATCGTCTCGACCGCGTCGAAGCGGTCGAGAGCCCAGGCCAGGGTCGTGGTCGAATCCTGGCCGCCGGAGAACAGGACGAGGGCGCGGGAATTACCCAAGCCGAACCTCTCAGTCGAACAGGCTCGACACGCTGGTCTCGCTCGCGGTGCGTTCGATCGCCTCGCCCATCAGGCCGGCGATGGAGATGACGCGGATGTTGCGGGCGACCTTCACGGCCTCGGTCGGCATGATCGAGTCGGTGATGACCAGCTCCTTGAGCTTGGACGAGGCGATGCGCGCCACCGCGCCGCCGGAGAGCACGCCATGGGTAATATAGGCGTAGACCTCCTTGGCGCCCTGCTCGAGCAGCGCGTCGGCCGCATTCACCAGCGTGCCGCCGGAATCGACGATGTCGTCGATCAGGATGCAGGAGCGGCCCTCGACCGAGCCGATGATGTTCATGACCTCGGACTCGCCCGGCCGATCACGGCGCTTGTCGACGATGGCGAGCGGCGCGTCGATGCGTTTGGCGAGCGCACGCGCCCGGACCACGCCGCCGACGTCCGGCGAGACGACCATGGCATTCTTCCATTCCAGCCGGTCCTTGATGTCGCGCGCCATCAGCGGGGCGCCGAACAGGTTGTCGGTCGGGATGTCGAAGAAGCCCTGGATCTGGCCGGCATGGAGATCGAGCGTCAGCACGCGGTCGACGCCGGCATGGGTGATCAGGTTGGAGACGAGCTTGGCCGAGATCGGGGTGCGGCCCGAGGCGCGCCGGTCCTGCCGGGCATAGCCGAAATAGGGGATCACCGCCGTGATGCGGCGCGCCGAGGAGCGGCGCAGCGCATCGGTGATGATCAGCAGTTCCATCAGATGGTCGTTGGTCGGGAACGAGGTCGACTGGATGATGAAGACATCCTGGCCGCGCACGTTTTCCTGGATCTCGACGAAAACCTCCATGTCGGCGAAGCGCCGGACGGAGGCCTTGGCGAGGGGAATGCTGAGATGGCTGCAGATCGCCTCGGCAAGCGGGCGATTGGAGTTGCCGGCGACGACTTTAAAATGGGAGGCCATGCCGTAGCGCACCGTTGCAGTAAGGCTGAGCAGGGAGGGCCGGCGTTGCCGGCTCAATTCGAACGGCTCTTAACAGCGCGGTCGGGCAGAGTCGACTGCTGCAGTGCAATATCGACGAGTAAAAAGCGCGGGGCGTCGCGCCGTGACCCGGAAACCACTGCCGCAGCGTCGCCGGCGGGGCGGCGCCGGTCCGTGGCTCAGCTCTTCTTGTCGGCGGTCGCGGCGACGCGGGTACCCGTCCGGGCGGTGGGCTTGTTGGCCTTGTCGTCCACCGTGAGCGTCTCGATGCCCGGCGTGGTGACGAGGAAGCCGGCGATGGCATCCATCGAGTCGGACGCGGCCTTGGCCACGATCGTCTGGTCGATGCCGGCCCAGGGATCGGAACCGCCGCTGCGCTTGCCGATGCTCTCGCCCTGCACGCGCTGGGCGCGCTGCTTGGTCGAATCGTAGACGTCCCAGACGAAGGCGAGCGCGGTCTGGCCGTCCTCGGTCGGCTGGGCGGTGAGATAGCCCTTCACACGGAAGCGCGCCGGCTTGTTGCCGGGAACGATCTCCATCTTGCGCTCGGCCGCGGCCTCGCCGAGCAGGCCGGCAAAGCTCGTCGTGACGTTTTCCGGCGCGCCGGAGATGCTCTGGACCGAGACCGGGACGCCGGGCGCATCGACGCGCGGCCGCGCGGCGGTCTGGGTGGTTTCCTGGCAGCCGGCGACAGCCAGCGCCAAAACCGGCCCCAGAACGAGGCCGCTAAAACGGTTGATCATGACGCCTCCCGCCCTTTGGGCTGTGGACTGCTTCGAGATTCCCTGCGCGCTTCTTCTAGGCTCAACGGATGACGAGGTCCAGATCGGGCAGGTTGAGCGCCTCGGCGCCGCCCTCGCCGACCAGATAGGTTCGGCCCAGGCACATCGCGGTTTCGCTGGCGGAATCCATCAGGATCATATGGGCGAACATCACCATGCCCGGCACGATCGGCCAGTCATTCGCCTCGTAGAACATCGGCCAATCCATCCAGGACGGCGTGAACTTGGCGCCCAGCGAATAGCCGCAGGCATTGAGTTCGGTGCTGCGCGAGGCCGTGTTGGTCGAAGATGCGGGCATGGGCGGCGAAGACGTCGCCCGCGGTGCGGCCGGGCTTCAGTTCGGCCTCGCAGGCGAGCAGCGCGTCGCGGGCGGCGGCGTGATAGGGGCGGTGGAGCGGGCGGGGCTCGCCGACGACGACCGTGCGCATCGCGGCGACGTGGTAATGCCGGTCGGTGCCGGCGAATTCGAGAGTGATCTGGTCGTTCGCATCGAGCCGGCGCCGCCCGGATTTGTAGCGGCAGAGCAGAGCGTCGCGGCCGGAGCCGATAATGAATTCGTTGGCGGGGTAGTCGCCGCCGCCCGCGAAGATCGCATTGTGCTGGGCGGCGAGGACTTCGCCCTCGTCGGCGCCGGCCCGGATCGCGGCGAGCGCGGCGCGGTCGGCCGCGTCGGCGAGCACGGCAGCGCGCCGGACATAGGCGATCTCCTCCGCCGATTTCACGGCGCGCAGGCGCGTGACGATCAGCGAAGCGTCGATAAGCTCGGCCTGCCCGGCGAAGCGGGCTTCGAGCTTGCGGTAATTCGAGGCGACGAGACCGTAAGCTTCGAATTCCACCCCGATGCGCTTGCCGGCAAGGCCGAGATCGCGAGTCAGCGCGAGCAGGTCGGCGCTGGGATCGGCGTCACGGCCATCCTTCCAGACGCGGATATCCGTGAGGTTCGAGGTCTGCTGTGCCTGCCGGAGGTCGGCGGAACGGGTCAGCAGCGCCATGGTGCCGTCGGCTTTGACGACGAGACATTGGAAGAAGCAGAAGCCGAAGGTGTCGTAGCCGGTCAGCCAGAACATCGATTCCTGCTGGAACAGGAAGAGGGCATCGAGGCGCCCGTCTTGCATCGCGGCGAGCAGTGTTTCGCGGCGGCGGGCGAATTCGGCGGGCGTGAAATGCAGGGCCATGGCGCAGATCCTCCGGACGGTCGCCCATGTGAGCGCGCCGGTCGCCGAGGGGCAAGCCCGACATCCGGTCGCAATTGCGGCGCCCGCGCGGGCTGCCTATAGGCTGTGTCCAGAGAGTTTCGCGCCTCTGGAGCATCGGACTGAATATCGTATTCAGTCCGATGCTCCAGATCTTTGAATTTGCATCGGCTTTTCCCGAAAAACCGCGTCACACTTTTCGGGCCGATGCTCTAAGGGAGAGAACCATGGTGAACCCCGGCAACCGCATCCTCGACGACATCGCCCGCCTCGCCACCGATGCGGCCGGCGCGGCGCAGGGCGTGCGGCGCGAGGTCGAGACGGTGGTGAAGACCCAGATCGAGCGGCTGCTGCGCGATCTCGACGTCGTCACCCGCGAGGAGTTCGAGGCGGTGCGCGAGATGGCGCTGATCGCCCGCGAAGAGAACGACAAGCTCGCCGCGCGGCTGAAGGCGCTGGAGGAGAAGCTCGGCAAGTCCTGAATACCCTGAGGTCATGTCCACAGCCATGTGCTGTGGACAGCCCTCCGAGGGGATTGAGCCCGCCGGCCGAATCCGCGGAGCTTGGCGCCGTGTTGGGAGCGTCACAGCGCCTGCGCTATCGTCGGTGGAAAGAATTGATTCGTCGGGCGGATTCGTCCTGCCGTGCCGGATGGGAGCATCTCCGTTGAGAGGCTCCGGAGGTGTGTTGCGTTCCTTCGGCTTTCCAGTCGCCGTGTTCCTCTTCTCGAACGCGCCGGATGCGCCAGCATCCGGAAGGTGGACCCTAGGGCATGATAGACCTCGATATGGATGCCGAGCTGGATCGGCCTTCCAACCCGCTCGACCTGTTCGAACGCCTCGCCGCACTCAATGACTGGTCCTTCGATCGCGACAGCGAGGACGAACTCTCCGTCTCCGTCACCGGCGGCTGGTCGGAATATCATGTCGCGATCACCTGGCTTGCCGAGGTGGAGGCCCTGCATATCGCCTGCGCCTTCGACCTCAAGGTGCCGGAGCGGCGGCGCAGCGAGGTGCTGCAGCTCGTCAGTCTCGTCAACGAGCAGCTCTGGCTCGGCCATTTCGACCTCTGGAGCAGCGAAAGCGTGGTCATGTACCGCCATGCCCTGCTGCTTTCCGGTGGCGCCGAGCCGACCGAGGAGCAGGCGATCGCGCTGATCAAGGCCGCGGTCGAGGCTTGCGAACGCTACTATCAAGCCTTCCAGTTCGTCGTCTGGGCCGGCAAGACCGCCAAGGAAGGCATGGAGGGCGCGATCCTGGAGACGGTCGGCGAGGCCTGAGCCGCCGAAACCGCCCGGGCGGACTTGACCGGGGGGCCACGGGTCGGGAAGGCTCCCGGCCGTGAGCGTCCGGGCAGGGGCCCGTGAAACGCCAAGCCTTGAGAGGCCGTCATGTCGAACTCCCTTCCGCAATCGCTCGTCCTCATCGGCGCCGGCAAGATGGGCGGAGCCATGCTGGAGGGCTGGCTGCGCATTGGCATCGATCCCCGGGGAATCAGCCTGATCGATCCCAAGCCGTCGGACGAGATGGTCTCGCTCGCCCAGGAGAAGGGCATGCGGCTCAATCCCTCCGCAAAGGAGATTCCGGCGGCCGAGGTCGTCGTCCTCGCGACCAAGCCGCAGATGCTCGATACGGCGGCGCCTGCCGTGCAGGCCTTCATCCATCCCAGGACGCTGCTGATCTCCATCCTCGCGGGCAAGACGCTGGACGATCTTGCGGCGCGCCTGCCCAACGCCGGTGCGATCATCCGCGCCATGCCGAACCTGCCGGCCGCCGTGCAGCGCGGCGCCACCGCCGCGGCTCCCGGCAAGGGGGTGAGTGCGGCGCAGCGCGCCACCGCCGATGCCCTGCTCGGCAGCATCGGCAAGGTCGAATGGCTCGAGGACGAGGGCCTGATCGATGCGGTGACGGCCGTGTCGGGCTCAGGTCCGGCCTATGTCTTCCATCTCGTCGAATGCCTGGCCGCCGCCGGCAAGGATGCCGGCCTGCCGGCCGATGTCGCGGAGCGCCTGGCGCGGGCGACGATCGAGGGCGCGGGCGAATTGCTGTTCCAGTCGCCGCTGCCTCCGGGGACGCTGCGCCAGAACGTGACCTCGCCGGGCGGGACGACGGCGGCTGCGCTCGAGGTGCTGATGGCCGAGGACGGCATGAAGCCATTGATGCGCAAGGCCGTGGCTGCCGCCAAACGTCGCGCCGGCGAGCTTTCGGGTTGAATGGTCTTTCACCTGCCACGATAGCGGCCTAACCTTCGCTCATCGCGAAGCGAGAGGAGCTGTCCCATGGCCCGCAAACCCGTTTCCACTCCACCCGAGGCCTCGCCGCCAGCGGAAAAGCCGGTCGACCCGCGCAAGCGCGCCGTCGATGCCTTGATGAAGCTCGCAGCCGAGCGGCATTGGGACCAGATCGAACTGCCTGATATCGCCACCGAGGCCGGGCTGTCGCTGGCGCAGTTGCGCGGGCTGTTCCCGTCCAAGCTTGCCATGCTCGGCGGCGTGACCCGCATCGTCGACGATGCCGTGCTGGCCAATGCCTCGGACGACCTCGCGGGCGAGCCCGTCAAGGAGCGGCTGTTCGACCTCGTCATGCGCCGGCTCGATGCGATGGCGCCCTACAAGGCGAGCCTGCGCAAGATCGCGCCGGTCATCCGCCGCGATCCGCTGGCGCTGGCAGCGCTCAATCGCGGGGCGGTCAATTCCTGGCGCTACATGTTGGCCTCGGCCGGCATCCCGACCGAGGACGCGCTCGGGGCTGTGCGCGTGCAGGGCGCGGTGCTGCTGATGGCACGGGTCTCCGAGGCATGGCTCGACGATGACGAGCCGGAGCTGTCGAAGACGATGGCGCGGCTCGACCGCGAGCTGAAGACGGCCGGGCGCATCATGGCCCGCGTCGAGGATGTCCACCGGCTGACGGCGCCGTTCCGCGGGCTGGCGCGGGCGATCTGCTCGGGGCGGCCACTGAAGGGGCGCCGGCGCGAGCGGGCCTCCGAGCGCGGCGAGGACAACGAGGACTATGCGCCGGCGATCTGAGCGCCGGGCGGCCTCGCGGCCGCCTGCGACAAAATGTGGCGAAACTGCGCCAATGTTAAGCGTGCCTTAGCCAATTTTGCGCGAATGAGGGGAATTCCCCCTCGCGCAGGATACGCGAATGTCGTTCACTAGGAAGCTTGCGACTCTCTCGATCAGCCGTTCCTTCGGCCTGATCGCAGCCTTGGCCGTGCTGATCGCTGTCGGCGCCGTCGGTTATACGCTGAATGCCGCCCGCAACGAGATGATCACGCTCAAGCGGGCCGAAATGAAGAATTCGGTCGAGGCCGCGGCGACGACGGTCAAGGGCTATCTGGCGCGGGTCCAGAGCGGTGAGCTCAAGGAAGAGGACGCCAGAAAGCTGGCGATGGACGCGATCGGCAGCGCTCGCTTCGACGACGGGAATTACTACTTCCTCGTCAACTATGACGGCATCAGCGTCCTGCACGCGAACAAGAAGATCCAGTCGACCGACATGCGCCCGCTCAAGGACGCTGACGGCAAGTTCTTCGTCCAGGAGATGATCTCGCTGGTGAAGGCGAAGACCCAGGGCTTCGTCGACTATGGCTGGCTCAAGGCCGGCGACAAGGCGCCCTCGCTCAAGATCTCCTATGTCATCGGCATTCCGGAATGGCAGTGGCTGGTCGGCTCGGGCCTGCATGTCCAGGACGTCGACGCGGCGTTCATGGGTATGGTCGGCGGTGTCGCCAAGGTGCTGGTGCCGCTCGGCCTTGTCATGCTCGGCCTCGTGGTCCTGCTCAGCCGCCGGGCCTCCGGCATGCTGCATTCGCTGCGCTGCTCGATGGAGGGCCTGGCCGCGGGCCAGCTCGACACCGCGATCGCGCATCAAGAGCGGGCCGACGAGATCGGCGCGATGGCGCGCACGCTCGTCATCTTCCGCGACGCGGCTCTCGCCAAGGAGGCGATGGAGACCGACAAGCTCAGGATGGAGGAGGAGGCTGCCGACCATCGCAGCGCCGCCGATGGCGAACGCCGGCGCAACGAGGCCGACCGCGCCGAGCATGCCCGCGTGCAGGCCGATGTGGTCCATGCGCTCGGCCAGGGCCTTGAGCGTCTCTCGGATGGCGATCTGACTTATCGGATCGAGGCTGGCTTCTCGGCCGAATACGTCAAGCTCAAGGACGACTTCAACGGCGCTATCGCCAAGCTGGAAGACGCGATGCGCCAGATCGCGACCAATACGGACAGCATGAAGGCCGGTTCCACCGAGATCAGTCAGGCGGCCGACGATCTCGCTAGCCGTACCGAGCAGCAGGCCTCCTCGGTCGAGGAGACCGCGACGGCGCTCGACGAACTCACCGCCACGGTGCGCCAGACCGCCGAGAGCGCTCGTCTTGCCAACCAGGCAACCGAGCAGGTCAAGTCCGAGGCCGAGCAGTCGACCAGCATCGTCCGCGATGCGGTGACGGCGATGGGTGGCATCGAGAAATCGGCCCAGGAAATCTCGCAGATCGTCGGCGTGATCGACGAGATCGCCTTCCAGACCAACCTGCTCGCGCTCAACGCCTCGGTCGAGGCGGCGCGGGCCGGCGATGCCGGCAAGGGCTTCGCGGTCGTGGCCTCCGAGGTGCGGGCGCTGGCGCAGCGTTCCGCCGCCGCGGCCAAGGAGATCAAGACGCTGATCGACGCCTCGACCATCGAGGTCGAGAAGGGCGTCACGCTCGTCGGCCAGACCGGCGGGGCGCTGCAGCGCATGGCCTCCGAGATCACGCGCGTTACCGCGCTCGTCGCCGAGATCGCAGGTGCGGCGCAGGAGCAGGCCTCCGGTCTCCAGGAGGTCAACTCCGCCGTTGGCGAGATGGACCAAGCCACCCAGCAGAACGCCGCGATGGCCGAGCAGTCGACCGCGGCCGCGCATTCGCTCTCGCAAGAGGCGGACCGGCTCTCGTCGCTGGTTGCCCGCTTCCAGCTTGGCGGCGACGTCGCCCGGCTGAAGGCGATCTCGCAGACCATGCGTGCAGCTGTCGCCGCGCCGCCGCGTCCGGCGGTTCCGCGCGCCAAGGCCCCTGGCGGCGGCGGCGCTGCGGCCCACAAGCCAGCTGCCGACGCACGCGACAACGGCTGGGCGGAATTTTGAGCGAGCCTTCCGCCCCGGCCGTGCCGATCGGCTTCGACGATTTCCTGAAGGTCGATATCCGTGTCGGCACGATCGTCGAGGCCGAGCCCTATCCGGAGGCACGCAAGCCCTCGATCAAGCTCGTCATCGATTTCGGCGGCACGATCGGCCGCAAGAAATCCTCGGCGCAGATCACCAAGCACTACCGGCCGGAGGATCTCCCCGGCCGGCAGGTCCTCGCGGTGGTGAATTTCCCGCCGCGCCAGATCGGCAAGTTCATGTCGGAAGTGCTGACCCTCGGCATTCCCGATGCCGAGGGCGAGGTCGTCCTGATCGGGCCGGGGCACGCGGTGCCGATCGGCGGGCGGCTCTTCTAGGCCGCCACCGACCACAGGCCAGTCTGCAAGGTGGTCGGCGCGAATTCCGGTGCCGACCAGCGCAGGCTGAGCGCGCGGGGCCGGCGCCAGCCGCGCTTCACACGAAAGCGCCATAGGCGTTCTGCGCCGTCGAGCCGCGCCAGCTCGGGCCCCTGCCAGACGATCTCCGCTTCGCCCTGCAATTGCAGCAGCGTTCCTGTCGCGAAATCGACGAAGAGCAGCGCAGTGCGCCGCTCCTGCAGCAGGTTGCCGAAGGTGTTGAAATAGTTGTTGCCGGCGAAGTCGGGGATGGTGAGCGTGTCGCCGTCGATGCGGACGAAGCCGGGACGGCCGCCGCGATGCGAGATGTCGGCGCCGCCGGTTTCTGCCTCAAGCGCCGCGGCGCTGGCGACGAACAGCGTGTCGGCTTGAGCGATCTGCGCGCGGGCCTCTGCATCCAGACCCGACAGGCTGGTGGCTGGCGAGGCGATCTCTTTTCCATCCTGAGCCCGATTGCGGACTTGGATGTACTTCGCGCAGTTGCCGAAGCTCTGCGCGATCTCAACCGTGAACCCATCTGCCGCAACGGTCTCGATCCGGCCATTCGCCCGATTGCGGCGACGTGTCTCCAGTTCGAGCCCGAGCAGGCCGATGGGGCTGTCCGACCGGAACGATCCGAACGCAGGGTCGGCTTCGGCTGGCAGGGCCGCGACGGACAGTGTGGTCGGGGTCGGGCTCTGGACGAAGCCGGGCGCGGCGGCGATGACCGTCGCCAGCGGCCAGCCATCCCGGTCGAGCACGCCGGCGAAGAGCCAGGGCAGTTGGCCGAAGAAGATGCGGTGCTGATCCGGCATGAACGGACGGATGCCGGCGCCGCGCGAAGCGACGCCGGCTCGTGCCTGCGCCGCCAGTTCGCCAGGGTGGAAGGGGCCGTCAGGCAGCATCGTCGTCGAGCTCCGATGGCAGGGGCGAAGGCGGGATCGGCTTGAAGAAGGGCAGGGCCTCTATGCGAGCGAGCCAGGTGCGCACCGCCGGATAGGGCTTCAGCGAGATGCCGCCTTCGGGCGCATGGGCGACATAGGAATAGCAGGCGAGATCGGCGATCGTCGGCTGGGCGGCGGCGAGGTAGTCGCGCGCTGCCAGATGCTCCTCCATGAAGGCGAGCAGACGGGTTGCGATGCGCTTGGCGCGGGCCTTGTCGTCGTTCAGGCCGAACTGGGTGATCAGGCGTGCGATGGAAGGACCGTGCATGACTTCGCCGGCGGCGATCGAGAGCCAGCGCTGGACATGGGCTGCGCCGACGGGGTCGAGTGGCAACCAGGCGCTGTCCGGGGCATAGCGCCTGACCAGATAGACCATGATCGCGTTGCTGTCGGCGAAGGCAAGGTCGCCGTCCTCTAGGACGGGTATCTGGCCGAGCGGGTTGAGCCTGCGGAAGGCGGCGCTCTGCCGGACGTCTGCCGGTGCCGGCTCGGTGCGGTAGGGCAGGCCGAGCGCGAGCAGCAGCAGCTCGACGCGATGGGCGTGGCCCGAGAGGGGCGTTCCGTGGAGGACGATCTCTGACGATGGCATGGCAATGCTCCTGCTGATCCCGGAGATCATGATCGTTTCGCAGAAGTGGCGAAATCTGCTATCGATTGAACTCAGAATTTCAATTTTCGGAATGATGCGATGGACCGGATCGACGAGCTTGCGATCTTCGTCGCGATCGTCGACGCCGGCAGCCTCGCCGGTGCGGCACGGCGGCTGCGCAAATCGCGACCGGCGGTGACGCGGGCGCTCGCCGGGCTGGAGGAGCGGATCGGGACGCAACTGATCGCGCGGACGACGCGGCGCTTGACCCCGAACGATACAGGTCGGGAGCTTGCGACCACGGCCCGGCGCCTGCTCGCAGACTATGAGGCGGCCCTCGGCGTCGCTGCGGGCGAGCCGGTCAGCGGCCTGTTGCGCATTACGGCGCCGCTCTCCTTCGGCCGGCGGCATGTCACGCCGCTGGTGAGCGAGTTCCTCGATCGCTATCCGCAGGTTCAGGTCGAGATCGTGCTGGCGGATCGCAATCTCGACCTGATCGAGGAAGACTTGCAGCTCGCCGTCCGGATCGGGCCGTTGCCGAGTTCCGGCCTGCTGATGCGCAAGGTCGGGGAGGTCCGGCGCATTCTCGTCGCCGCACCGTCCTATCTCGCAAGCTGTCCGCTCTTGCGGCGGCCTGCCGACATCACGGTGCATGAGACGATTGCAAGCGTTGCCGCCAACCAGACGCTGACCTGGCGCTTCGGCGGGCCGCGCTCAGGCAGCGCCGTCGTGCTGACGCCGCGCTTGATCGTCAACGAGGTGGAGTCGGTGCTGATCGCGGCGCGGGCCGGGCGGGGGCTGGCGCGGGTGCTGTCCTATCAGGCTGCGGACGACCTCGCTGCGGGCACGCTGGTGCGTCTGCTTCCGGAGTTCGAGCCGCCGCCCTTGCCGGTGCAGCTCGTGGTACCGGGGGGCCGGCAGCCGGCGCCGCGCGTGCGGGCCTTCATCGACCACGCGGTGGCACGTTTGCCCGAACTCGCTCCAATCGGCCCCGGTGCTAGCGCAGCGAACCCGCAAAGCTCGTGATGGCGCCGACGACCTGGCCCTCGCGGCCGATGAAGCCGTGATAGGCACGGGCCTGGCAGGGATCGCCGGTCGAGCTGCCGCCGTCGATCCAGACGAGGCGTGCCTTGCCGCCGGTCCATTGCTGGAAAGTGACGGCCGAGTCCGGCAGCGTCAGGCGGCAACTGTCCTGCCGATGGTGGATGATCAGCGTCGGCGGCAGGCGCCCGGGATCGCCGATCATGCCGCGTGCGCCGTCCAGAATGGAGGAGGCGAAGACGACACCATCCGGCCGTGCCGATAGCGTGTCGGCGACCTTCAGGGCGCCGCGGCTCATTGCCACGACGATGACGCGCGGTGCGATTCCGCGCATGTATTCCACTGCCTTGGCCGGATCGGCGCCGCCATCGAGCGTGATGCTGGCAATGCCGCTGCGTGCATAGGCGCCCCGGGTGCGGACGATCCAGTTGCCGCTACGCGCAACGCTGCCATCGGCGCCGATGCCGACATAGCCGTCGCCACCGGTCAGAAGCACGAGCCCGGCGCGAGCCTTGCCTGCGGGCTTGTTCAGCAGGGCCCGGCCGTTGCCGAGGAAGCTGCCGCCGAGATCGACGACTTCCTCCGCTTGTGCTGCGGATGCCGCCAGCAGCAGTGCCGTTGCGAGGAAAGCCAGAGATCGTCTCAGGAACCGCATGCCGGGCCTCCCCTGCGTCATCGGGAGACTAGCGCTCGATTTTCGCGGCTGTCGAGCGAAACCGCGTGACTTTAGACCGGCAGCCTGACGGTGGCGCGCAGGCCGCCGAGCGGCGAATCGGCGAGCATGATGTCGCCGCCATGGGCGCGGGCGATGTCGCGGGCGATGGCGAGGCCCAGGCCCGTGCCGCCGCCATCGACATTGCGGGCCTCGTCGAGCCGGAAGAAGGGTCGGAAGACGTCCTCGCGCTGGTCCGGCGGGATGCCGGGGCCGTCGTCGTCGACCATCACGATCAGGTAGCGCGCGTCATGGGTCGCGCGGATCGCGATACGGTCGCCGTAGCGGGCGGCGTTGGAGACGAGATTGGTCAGCAGGCGGCGGAAGGCGTCCGGCCGGATCACGACCAGCGGATCGCCGACCACCGTCAGTTCGGTCTGGTGGCCCTGCCGCTCGGCATCGGATTTCAGTTCCTCGAGCAGCGAGCGGATATCGGTCTCGACCGCGGTCTCGCCGGCATCGCCGCGGGCGAAGGCGAGGTAGTCCTCGAGCATGCGGCTCATCTCGTCGACGTCCTTCTCGAGCGCCTCGATCTCGGAGGTGCGCTCCATCAGGGCGAGCGAGAGCTTGAAGCGGGTGAGAATGGTGCGCAGGTCGTGGCTGACGCCATTCAGCATCGTCGTGCGCTCGCCGATCGAGCGTTCGACGCGGCGCTTCATCTCGATGAAGGCATTGCCGGCCCGGCGGACCTCGCGGGCGCCGCGCGGCCTGAAATCGGCGTCGCGTCCCTTGCCGAAGGCCTCCGCCGCGTCGGCGAGCTTGAGGATCGGGCGGATCTGGTTGCGCAGGAACAAAACCGCGATGGTAAGCAGGATCAGCGATGTCCCGATCATCCAGAGCAGGAAGATATGGCTGTTCGAGGCATAGGCAGAATTGCGCCGCGTCAGGATGCGCATCACGTTCTTGCCGAGCTTGATGCGGATCTCGATCAGGCTGGAACGGCCGACCGTGTCGAGCCAGAACGGACGCGCGACCTGCTGGCTGAGCTCGGTCGAGAGCGCATTGTCGAGCAGCGAGAAGAACGGGCGCGGGCCCGGCGCCGGCAGGTCGGAATAGGGGATGATGTCGAGGTCCATGCCGAGCCGCTCGGCCGCGATGCGCGACAGCGTTGCAGTGTCGGCATCCTGCGGGTAGCTCTCGTAGACGTCGATCAGCATGGCGATGTCGGCGGAAACGGCGGACGAGAGGCGCTGCGTCACCGTCTGCCAGTGCCGCTCCATGAAGACATAGGCGATGACGGATTGCAGCAGCACGACCGGCGCGATGACGATGACGAGTGCGCGTGGATAAAGCCCCTTGGGCATATAGCGCGCCACGGCCTGCAAGGGGCGGCCGACGCGTTTGAACACCGGCCGCAACGCCTTGCCGACGGCGTTGACCGCCTGTTCCAGCCAGACGGAGCCACGCGCTGCCGCGCGCGCGAGCGAGCGCAGCGCGGAGAGGCCTTTCCTGCCGGTTTGCAGCGGTGTCACGTCCGGTCCGTCACCAGCCTGTAGCCGACGCCGCGCACGGTCTGGAGATAGAGCGGGTCGGCCTGGTCGCGCTCGATCTTGCGGCGCAGGCGATTCATCTGGACATCGACGGTGCGGTCATTGGCGGCGGAGCCCTGCGCGGCCAATTCCTCGCGCGGCACGACCTCGCCGGCGCGTTCGGCCAGCGCGGTCAGGATCTCGCGCTCGCGCTCGGTCAGGCGGATCGTCTCCTCGCCCTTGCGCAATTCGCCGCGCGCCAGCCCGTAGATGAAGGGGCCGAAGCGGACGAAATCCGGCCGCGTGCCGGATTGCGCGGCTTCGACGACCAGGGTGCGCTTCAGGATGTTGCCGAGCCGCAGCAGCAATTCGCGCGGCTCGAAAGGCTTGGAGAGATAGTCGTCGACGCCGATCTCGAGGCCGTTGATGCGGTCCTTGCCGTCGGCGCGGGCCGTCAGCATCAGGATCGGCACGGCGGAGCCGCCGCGAAAGCGCCGCGCGAAGTCGAAGCCGTTCTCGCCGGGCATCATCACGTCGAGCACGATCGCGTCGAAGACGAGATTGCCCAGCCGCGTATCGGCCTCGGCCGCGTTGGCAGCCGTCGTCACCCGGTAGCCGTTGTCACCGAGGAAACGCCCCAGCAGCTCGCGCAGGCGCCGATCGTCATCGACGACGAGGATGTGGGGGGCCTCGTCGGGCAGGGGCTTGCGGGCCGGCTTCGCCAGGGTCTCGGTTGCGATCATCTCGCGCCTTTCTCCTGCGCCGGTCTTGGTCGGCGCGCTCGCGGTGCTGGGCTCCCATAGCATAACCCGCGGGGCCGGTCGCCGCTAAGAGAGCCTAAGGCTTGTCGAGAAGGCGTTCCACCTTCGGCCGCTCGGCCGGATCGATCAGGGCGGCGAGATAGCGCGCGGCGATGGCCGCGGTTTCAGGCGCGGCGCCTTCAAGCGCGCGGTTGATGCGCTCCGCCTGGAGGCGGACGAGGCGCAGCGCGAGGTCCTGCCCCGAAGGCGTGGTGTGGAGATGGCGCTGGCGCTTGTCCTGCCGGCCGGTGCGCTGCTCGATATAGCCCTTCTCGACCAGCTCCTTGAGCACGCGATTCAGACTCTGCTTGGTGATCTGAAGGATGTCGAGCAATTCGGCGATGGTCAGGCCCGGCCGGCGCTGGACGAAGTGCAGGACGCGGTGATGGGCGCGGCCGAAGCCGTAATCGGCGAGAATGCGGTCGGGGTCGCCGACGAAGTCGCGATAGGCGAAGAATAGCAGTTCGATCAGGTCGTGCGGCACCGCCTCGGAGGAGGGCCTGAGCGGGAGGTCTTCGACGTCGGAAGAGGATGGGGCCAAAACACGCTTCCAAAAATTTGGGTCAGCCTTATTGACATATCTCAGACGCAAGATTACCGGTCAAGGGCGCTGAGCGAACGATTATTTCAAAACGTCTCGCTGCAACGCAGCTTTAGACTCTCGCTTGCGTTCCGAAAAAGGCTGTGCCCGAGTTCCGGAAACAAGCACCCAGGAGAAGGTCCATGTCAGTCATTCCTTTCGACCAGCGCGATGGCGTCATCTGGTTCGACGGCAAGCTCGTGCCGTGGAAGGACGCCCGGATTCACGTACTGACCCATGGGCTGCACTATGGCTCCTGCATCTTCGAGGGCGAGCGCGCCTATGACGGCGTGATCTACAAGAGCACCGAGCACTCGCAGCGCTTCCACAAGTCGGCCGAGATCATGGATTTCACCATCCCCTATTCGGTCGCCGAGCTCGACGCGGCCAAGTATCTCTGCCTGAAGGAGAACGGCCTGAAGGACGCTTATCTGCGTCCGGTCGCCTGGCGCGGCTCGGAGATGATGGCGGTCTCCGGCCTGAACAACAAGATCCATACCGCGATCGCCGTGTGGGAATGGCCGAGCATGTTCGACATGGCGGCGAAGCTGAAGGGCATCCGCCTCGACGTCGCCGATTACCGCCGGCCGGACCCGGCCTGTGCGCCTGTCCATGCCAAGGCCGCGGGCCTGTACATGATCTGCTCGCTCTCCAAGCACAAGGCCGAGCGCGCGGGCTATGCCGACGCGATGATGCTCGACTGGGAAGGCAATGTCGCCGAATGCACCGGCGCCAACATCTTCTTCATCAAGGACGGTGTGATCCATACGCCGCTGGCCGACCGCTTCCTGAACGGCATCACCCGCCAGTCGGTCATCGACCTGTGCCGCCAGCGCGGCTTCGAGGTGGTGGAGCGACGCATCCGCCCGGAGGAGCTGGAAAGCTTCAACGAGTGCTTCATCACCGGCTCGGCCGCCGAGGTGACGCTGGTCTCCGAGATCGGCCCGTACAACTTCATCACCGGCAATATGGGCAAGGTGGTGATGGAGGATTATTCGGCGGCAGTGCGCTCGCAGCCGAAGGCGGCGTGAGGCGCGACATCGCGGCTTCAAACTCCACCTCTGTCATTCCGGGGCGCGCCGCAGGCGCGAACCCGGAACCCACGACTGGGTAAATCTCCTAATGCCCGGTTGCAGGCGGGTCACCCGGTCGTGGGTTCCGGGTTCTTCGCCGTGCGAAGCCCCGGAATGACACATCGCGGTTCTGAACGCCCGTTCTCAGTCCTGAGCTTTGCTCCGCCCGGCAATGCCGCTCCCTACTTGATCTCGCTGCGATACAGCGTGATCCAGTCATCGGAGCCGATGCCGCGGCATTCGCCCATCATGCTGAACTCGGTCTGGGCGAAGACACTGCCGGTCCAGGCATAGCCGCCCGAGGCGCCGCAATCGCCGATGCCGCGTCCCTTGGCGAAGAAATTGATGCGGCCGCTCTTCGGATCGAACCCGGCATTCACAAGCGTATTCTTCGCGTCGCCGTCGCCTTGCGGGAAGACCACTGGCTTGGCCGTCTTCGCGTCGCTGCGCTCGATCATCCAGAAGGCGTTCGAGACATTGTAGGCGCCGCGTGAGCAGGCTAGCGAAACGAGGCTGCGCGCGCTGTCGAGCGACCAGGCCTCGTCTATGGTGAGCAGTGTCTCGTCGTCGTCGCAGCCATCGGGGTCGCGCTGCTTGATTTCCTTGCGCAGCGCGGCAGCAAGCGCCTTGCCGTCCTTCTCCGACAGCGTGCCGCTTGCCGGCTTCGCGATGACGACCGGCAGAGCAGGGGCGGCGGGAACGTTCGTGCCGCTGCCCTTGCGGATCAGGGCGGAGGTCGTGTTGAGGCGTCCCTGCTGCTCGTCGATCCAGAGCAGGGCCGCGACGGAGCCCGACAGCGAAATCTCGGCCTTTACCTGCGGAGCGGTGATGGAGAGCTTCGTGGCCTTGCGGGCAGCCTCGACAAGAGCCGTGACCTCGGCCGGTTTGAAGGTCAGGGACAGCATGTCGCCATCGGTCTCCGCCGGCATCGCCTTGCCGCCGGCGGGGAAGGGGGCGCCATCGAGCTTCAGCTGGACCGACCGGGGTGGGGTCTTCCAGTCACCGCGCAGGCGAAAGGTCAGTTCGACGGGCATGTCCGGTCCGGCCGAACGCGTCAGGCGCAGATAGGCGACCGGGTCGGCCGCCTCGGCCGGCAGCGATAGCGCGGTGCAGCTTTTGAGATTATCGCAGCCGGCCATCCAGTCGCGGAAGGTCTTCGGCTCTGGCGTGGCCGCGACGGCGAGGGCCGGGACCAGCGCGAGGCTTGCGCCGAGTGCCGCGCCCTTCAGGTATTCAGGGAGCCTGTTCCCAGCGTTTTGCCGCATCGTCGTCATCCGCCTTGGCTTCGACCCAGCCGCCGAGCGTGCCGTCGGCGCGATGCTCGCGCTTCCAGAACGGCGCACGGGTCTTGAGATAGTCCATCATGAAATCGGCGGCCTCGAAGGCGGCGCGGCGATGGGCGGAAGCCGCCAGCACCAGCACGATCTGCTCGCCCGGCTTGACCAGCCCGTAGCGGTGGATCGCGACGAGGCCGAACAGCGGCCAGCGCGTGGTTGCCTCAGCGGCGACGCGAGCGATCTCGGCCTCGGCCATGCCGGGATAGTGCTCGAGCTCGAGCGCAGCCAGCGTGCCGGCCTCGTCGCGGCAGAGCCCGGTGAAGGAGACGACGGCGCCGATATCGGCGCGGCCGGCCGAGAGCGCGTCGATCTCGTCCTGGAGCGAGAAATCTTCCCGCTGGATGCGGACGAGGGGCGTCATTGGTCCCCCTTGTCATTCCGGGGGGCGCCGCAGGCGCGAACCCGGAACCCACGACGGGGTGAGCGGACTGCAACAGACTGCCATTCCCGGCACGCCCAGTCGTGGGTTCCGGGTTCCGCGCGGTGCGCGGCCTCGGAGTGACAAGGGTGTCGCAACATGGCCGTCACCCGCCGGTCATCGGCGGAAAGAAGGCGATCTCGCGGGCTGCGCCCAGCCGGGCCTGAGGCTTGGCATGGACCTGATCGAGCGCGGCTCGCACGACGGCCTCGTCGGCGAAGGCGGTCTCGTAGCCCTCGCCGCGCGCCTTCAGCCAGCGCACGAGATCGGCGACGGTGGCGAGGTCGGCGGGGATGTCGAGCGTCTCCTCGGGCAGGCCGACGCGCTCGCGCACCCAGGCGAAATAGACGATGCGGACCGGGCGCGTGCCCGCCGCGGCCATGGCGGATGCGGTGCTCATGGCGTGCGCTCGTCTTCCGCGACGAGATGGCGGATGCCGGCGTTGAAATAGTCCCAGCCGGTATAGATCGTCAGGCCGGCGGCGGCCCAGAGCAGGACGATGCCGATCGTGGTGTTGCCGGGCAGGACCTTGTCTCCGGCCGGTCCGACGACGAGGAAGCCGAGGGCGAAGAGCTGCGCCGTCGTCTTCCACTTGGCGACCTTGCTGACGGGGACGCTGACCTTCAGATCGGCCAGGAACTCGCGCAGTCCCAGACCAGGATTTCGCGGCAGAGGATCACGATCGCGGCCCAGAGCGTCCAGCCTTCGATCTGGCCGGTATAGACCAGCATCAGCAGCAGGGCGGCGACGAGCAGCTTGTCGGCGATCGGATCGAGCATGCGGCCGATCGCGGATTGCTGGCTCCAGGCGCGAGCGATGTAGCCGTCGAGATAGTCGGTGATGGCGGCGAGCGTATAGATCCCGAGCGCGAGCCAGCGCATCCAGTCGTCGCGCGGCCAGAACAGGATCGCCACCAGGGTCGGGATCGCCAGGATCCGCCCGTAGGTGAGGAGGTTCGGCAGCGACCAGGGGCCGCGCCGCCTGATGGCGTCTGGAAGAATCGTCACGGGATGCACCAAAGCAAGGCGGCAGCAGTAGCGTCAACACGCAACAGCGTGAATGTGGCAGAACTTCGCGGCCACGTCACTTTCGGGCGCGAGCGTCCGAGAGCGAAAAACGTGCTCGCTTTCGAAGCAATCGAGCATTGCTCCCGCGAAACACCGGTTTCCGCTGTGTTGCGCAACGCTCTACGCCTCATGAAAGAAATCATGGACCGCCTTGGCGGTGGCCGCATTGACGCCCGGCGTGCGCATGAGGTCGTCGAGCTTGGCGCGCTGGATCGCCTTCACCGTGCCGAAATGCAGCAGCAGCGCCCGCTTGCGCGAGGGGCCGATGCCCGGGATCTCGTCGAGCGGATTCTTCATCGTCTCGCGTTTGCGTTTGGCGCGGTGGGTGCCGATGGCGAAGCGGTGCGCCTCGTCGCGCAGACGCTGGATGAAATAGAGGGCCGGGTCGCGCGGCTGCAGCTTGAAGGGCTCCTTGCCCTCCATGTGGAAGGTCTCGCGCATGGCGTTGCGATCTTCCCCCTTGGCGATGGCGACGAGCGGAATGTCGGCCGCGCCCAGCTCCTTCATGATCTTGAGCGCGGCGGTGAACTGGCCCTTGCCGCCGTCGACGATGACGAGATCGGGACGGGAGGGGAAGCCGTCCTCGTCCTTGCGCGGCTTTGGCGCCTTTCGGGTCTTCTTCGGTAAGGCTTCTTCCGCAGGCGCATCCTGGAGAGTGATCTTCCCGGCCTCGCCGCCGACAGATGTACTTTCCTGAGCGATCGGGGCCAGGTCGGTGCCACTCTCCTTCGCCAGCTTCGCGAACCGTCGCGTCAGCACCTCGCGCATCATGCCGAAATCGTCGCCGGCGATGGTGTCGGTCGAGATGTTGAAGGTGCGGTACTGGTTCTTCACGAAGCCGTCCGGCCCGGCGACGATCATGCCGCCGACGGCGTTGGTGCCCATGATGTGCGAGTTGTCGTAGACCTCGACCCGGCGCGGCGCGGTTTCCATGCCGAAGGCGGCGCCCAGCGCGGCCAGAAGCGCATTCTGGCCGGCGTTGTCGGCGAGCTTGCGGGAGAGCGCCTCGCGGGCGTTCTTGACGGCATGGGCCATCAGGTCGGCGCGCTCGCCGCGCTTGGGGTGGGCGACCTCGACCTTGCGGCCGGCGCGGGCCGAGAGCGCCTGCCCGATCAGCTCGATCTCCTCGACCGGGTGCGAGAGCAGCACGAGGCGCGGCGGCGGCTTGTCGTCGTAGAACTGGGCGACGACGGAGGCCAGCACCTCGGCCGGCGTCAATGAGCGGTCGGCGCGCGGGAAAAGCGCGCGGTTGCCCCAGTTCTGGTGATTGCGGAAGAAGAAGATCTCGACGCAGAACTGCCCGGCCTGTTCGTCGATGGCGAAGACATCGGCCTCCTCGACGCCTTGCGTGTTGATGTCCTGCCCGGCCTGTACGGCGGACAGCGCGGCGAGGCGGTCGCGATAGCGTGCCGCCTTCTCGAATTCGAGCTCCTCCGCGGCTTCCTGCATCCGGGCCGAGAGCAGTTGCTTCACCGCCGAGGAGCGGCCGGAGAGGAAGTCGCGGGCCTGGCCTGCGAGTGCCTGATAGTCGGGGATCGAGACTTCGCCGGTGCAGGGGGCGGCGCAGCGCTTGATCTGGAAGAGCAGGCAGGGGCGCGTGCGGTTCTCGTAGAAGGAAACCGAGCAGGTGCGGATCAGGAAGGCCTTCTGCAGCGCGTCGATGGTGCGGGTCACCGCCCAGACCGAGGCGAAGGGGCCGAAGTAATCGCCCTTGCGCTGGCGCGAGCCGCGATGCTTCAGGATCGCGGGCGCGTCATGGTCCCCGGTCAGCAGGATATAGGGGAACGACTTGTCGTCGCGCAGCAGCACATTGTAGCGCGGCCGGAGCTGCTTGATCAGGTTCGATTCGAGCAGCAGCGCCTCGGTCTCGGTGCCGGTGGTGACGAACTCCATGTTCGCCGTCTCGGCGATCATCCGGGCGACGGCGTTGGTATGCGCCATGCCGCGGGCATAGGATGTCACGCGATTCTTCAGGCTCTTGGCCTTGCCGACATAGAGCACCTCGCCGGCGCGATCGAACATCCGGTAGACGCCGGGCCGGTTCGGCAGGTGCTTGGCGAATTGCTGGATGACCTCGATGCCGGCCTTGAGCGCACCGGGCGCGGCTTCGGCGAGGACGAGCGCGGGCTCGGCGCCGGGGAGGGTGTCCTCCTCGTCCTCGAATTCGTCCTGGGGCAGATCGTCCTGGCGTTCGCGACTCATGGCCTGCATGTAGGATGCCGCAGCGGCTTCGTCATGTCAGGAGAGGCACTGATTCAACGCTGAATCAACGGCTGCCTGCTTCTCGACGCGATCGATTTCGAGAAGAATCGGTGGTATTCGTTCAAGGTGTTTTTTCGCTGGCGACGTTGCCCGGTTTCGTTTTTCAGAAATCGTCGGGCTGGTCTCGATTTGACATCGGCCTTGTCATGGCCTATTTGTTAATTTCGATTTAGGCCTGATGACTTGGCCATTCGCGCCGCTTGAGCGCGACATGCTGATGATTTTCTTCCTCTGATCGAATTCACCGCCGCATGTTTTCCATGGGGCTTGGATAAACATGTTTGCGGGAGGCTTTCATGGCTTCTGGTTCGGTTAAGTGGTTCAACGCCACCAAGGGTTTCGGCTTCATTCAGCCTGACGATGGCGGCCAGGACGTTTTCGTCCACATCAGCGCTGTCGAGCGCGCCGGTCTGCGCGATCTGCGCGACGGCCAGAAGATTTCGTACGAGATCGTTCAGGACAAGCGTTCGGGCAAGAGCTCGGCCGACAACCTGCGCGCTGAGTGATCGTTCCGGAGCGGAACGACGCCGCCTTGAGGCCGCCGCGGATGTACCGGCGCCACGACACGACGTTTCGCACCAACGGTTAAGTGAAGGGTCGGGACTACAAGCCCGGCCCTTTGTGCTTTCTGGAAAGGATGACCATGCAAGTTCTCGTTCGGGACAACAATGTCGAGCAGGCGCTGCGCGTCCTGAAGAAGAAGCTGCAGCGCGAAGGCGTGTTTCGCGAGATGAAGCAGCGCCGCGAATTCGAGAAGCCGTCCGAGCGCCGCGCCCGCGAGAAGGCCGAGGCGGTCCGTCGTGCCAAGAAGGCCGCCCGCAAGCAGGCGCAGCGCGAAGGCCTGCTGCCGGCGCCGAAGCGCAAGCTGCCCGTCGGCAAGGGCCGTCCCGGAGCCGGCCCTGGAGCCGGAGCGCCTCGTCCGGCCGCCGTCTGAGCGGCAACGGCCGACCCGCGTCAGTCGAGTAGGAGTTTCGCATGTCGAGCCGCAACATGAAGCTGGACGAGATCAAAGCCCGGGCGCAGGCGGCTTTCGAGACGACCGAGCAGCGTCGCCAGGATGCGCTCGACGCGTGGCAGGCGCTTGAGGACGAGGCCGGCCAGGCCCGCCTCAAGACCGAGAAGCTGCGCGCCCTGCGATTGGCCAGGGACGCCGAGGAGGCTGCTGCCAAGGCGGCGGCCCCGGTTCGCAAGGTGGCCGCAAAGCGCCCGAGCCGCGCTGCCGCGAAGGCGCTTTGATTCTGCGCTGAAGAATCTGCCGGGGCTGGGCGCCCATGATTTTGCGCTGACGAATGCGCCGCGCCCGCTCTTTATCCTGCGACCGTGCAGGCCTTGAGGCAGGCGGCGCAGGCCATCGCCAGAGCTTCGGTCCGCCCGGCCGCAGCCGACGCTCAGGCCGCTGCTTCTTCCTCGACCCAATCCTGAACGATGGCCGTGTTGGCGTGGATGCAGATGAGCTCCAGCCGCCCAGGGCCGATATTGACGAATTTGTGGGGGATGCCGGCCGGGCCCACCACGATCGCTCCGGCGCTGGCGCGCAGCGTCTCGCGGCCCACCGTGAATTCCGCCTCGCCCGATCGGATCACCCAGGTTTCCGAGTAGGGGTGGACATGCAGGCCCGGCCCTTGTCCCGGCTCGTTGTCGACCAGGAAAAACGAGGCCTGCGAGCCGTACCCGCCGCCTTCGAACCGTGCCGTCCGGCTTGCGCCGCTGCGCAGGATGTCGCTGTCGATCGCTATCGCCGCCATGATGCCCTCCAGTTATCTTTGTGAAAAGATAATTCCCGAGAAATATCTTTGTGTCAAGATATCTCTTGGCGCGAGGCTCGCTCTGGGGCAGAGGAGAGGCCGGGGAAGGGCAGGCTATGACGAAGATGGACCATGTCGAGCGGGTCAGGGCGCAATGGGCCCGCGAATTGCCGGATCTCGACACGACGCCGACTGCGATCCTGGGGCGGGCCTATCGCCTGTCCAATCTCGTGCGGCCGAGCATCGAGGAGACCTTCGCCGGGTTCGGGCTCGATCGCGGTGAGTTCGACGTCATCAGCACCTTGCGCCGCAGCGGGCCGCCTTATCGATTGGCGCCGACGGCGCTCTATCGCGCGCTGATGATCACCTCCGGCGGGTTGACGCACCGGCTCGGGCGGCTCGAGAAGGCCGGGTTGGTGCGCCGCGAGAAATCGGCGGAGGATGGGCGCAGCCTGCTCGTCGTCCTGACGGAGCTGGGCTGCCAGCGGGCCGAGGACGCGCTCCGCGCCGACATGGCGAGCGAGGCGCAGTTCCTCGCAAGCCTGGACCCGGCCAAGCGAGTGGCCCTGGCGGAGCTTCTGAGGGAGCTTCTGGCGACGCTCGAAAGCGAAGCCCGGCCGGAGCAGGAGGGATGACCCCCGCAAGGCCCGGCCGCACCATCCTGCTCAACGGCGCGTCGAGCAGCGGCAAGTCCTCGTTGGCGCGCGCCATCCAGGCGCGGATCGACGCGCCGTTCTGGCATATCTCGATCGATCACCTGCGCGATGCCGGCGTGCTGCCGACGGCCCGGATCAGGAGCGGGGAGTTCGATTGGCGGACCATGCGGGAAGCCTTTTTCCTCGGCTTCGAGCGCTCGCTCCTCGCCTATGTCGAGGCCGGCAATGACCTCATCGTCGAGCACATCATGGAGAGCGAGGCCTGGTTGCTGCGTCTCGCGGACACGCTTGCGGGCCATGACGTGTTCTTCGTCGGGGTGCATTGCGCGCTGGAGGAGCTGGAGCGACGCGAGCGCGAGCGTGGCGACAGGCCGATCGGTGACGCCCGGCGCGACTTCCACCGCATCCATTCCTACTGTCTCTACGATGTCGAGGTGGATGCGATGCAGGAGCGGGATGCCAATGCCGACGCCGTCATCGCCGCGTGGCGGGAGCGGCGCAAACCAGCGGCTTTCGAAAGGTTGCGCGAGCGGCGTGATCGAGGCTGAACAAGGCCCGGCGATCGCGTTGCCATGTCATCGACGCGTTTGCGCCGGCTGCGAATGCAGGGCGAGGGGACTGCCGTTCGCTTCGGGCTGAACCAATATGAGGGAACGGCACCGCGCCATTCACGACCGAGGATCGAAACCCATGTCCCAGTCCGACAGCGTTCGCATCGTTCTTGCCTCCCGTCCCGAGGGGCGCCCGACGCCGCAGAATTTCCGGCTGGAGAAGGCCGCGATCCCGGCGACCACTGATGGGCAGGTGCTGCTCAAGATCCTCTATCTCTCGCTCGACCCCTATATGCGCGGCCGGATGAGTGCGGCGAAATCCTATGCTGCCGCGACCGAGATCGGGCAGCCGATGGAAGGCGGGACCGTCGGCGAGGTCCTCGAGAGCCGCGATCCCGCCTTCAAGCCGGGCGATATCGTGCTCTCCCATTCCGGCTGGCAGTCGCATGCGGTGGCGAACGCCGCACAATTGCGCAAGCTCGACCCGAAAGCTGCGCCGCTGACCACGGCGCTCGGCGTGCTCGGTATGCCCGGTTTCACCGCCTATGCCGGTCTGCTCACCATCGGCCAGCCCAAGCCGGGCGAGACGGTGGTGGTCGCGGCGGCGAGCGGGCCGGTCGGCTCTGCGGTCGGCCAGATCGCCAAGATCAAGGGCGCGCGGGCGGTCGGTATTGCCGGCGGGCCCGAGAAATGCGCCGTCGTGCGCGACACCTTCGGCTTCGACGCCGTGATCGACCACCGCGATCCCGAGATGGCGGCCAAGCTCGCCGCCGCCTGCCCAGACGGCATCGACGTCTATTTCGAGAATGTCGGCGGCCATGTCTGGGATGCGGTCTTCCCGCTGCTCAATACCTTCGCGCGCATCCCGGTCTGCGGCCTCGTCGCGCAATACAATGCCAGCGGAGCGTTTCCGGGTCCGGACAGGCTGCCGGGGATGATGCGCGACGTTCTCTCGAAGAGTCTGACGATCCGCGGCTTCATTCAGCGTGAATTCGCTGCCGCGCAGGCGCCGACCTTCCGTGAGGAGATGGCGCGCTGGATCGCCGAGGGCGCGGTCAAGTACAAGGAAGACATCGTCACGGGGCTGGAGAACGCCCCGGAGGCCTTCATCGGCCTGCTGGAGGGCCGGAATTTCGGCAAGCTGATCGTCAGGCTCTGAGCGAGGGGCGCCACGCGCCAGCCTTTTTCCTTGACCATTCAGCGGGGGCGCGGCCATCTCGCCGCGCCCGCCACCGGATTTTGCCATGCCCGTCTTCGCCGTTCCCTTCCCGATGATCGACCCCGTCGCGGTGCAGCTCGGGCCGCTCTCGATCAAATGGTACGGGTTGGCTTATGTCGTCGGCCTGCTCGGCGGCTGGTGGTATGCGCGCAAGCTCGTCGCTGCCGATGGGCTTTGGGGCGGGCGAGCTCGGCCTCAAGCCATCGAGCTCGACGACATGCTGCTTTTCGTCGCCTTCGGCGTGGTGCTCGGCGGGCGCATCGGCTTCGTGCTGTTCTACGATCTCGCGCGCTATCTCGAGCGCCCGCAGGACATCTTCGCGATCTGGCAGGGCGGCATGTCCTTCCATGGCGGGTTGATCGGCGCGACGCTCGGCCTGTGGCTTTTCGCCAGGCGGCGCGGCTATCCGGCGCTGTCGGTTTTCGATCTGGCGGCGGCAGTGGTGCCGATCGGCCTTCTGCTCGGGCGCATCGCCAATTTCATCAATGGCGAGCTCTGGGGCCGGCCGGCGCCCGATTTCCCCTATGCCATGGTCTTCCCGAATGGCGGGCCGTTGCCGCGCCATCCGAGCCAGCTCTACGAAGCCTTTGGCGAAGGCCTCCTGCTCTTCATTCTCGTGAACCTGCTGGTCCGGGCCGGCGGCTTCAAGAGGCCGGGCTACGTCGCCGGCGTCTTCGGCATGGGTTATGCGGTCGCGCGGATCGTCTGTGAGTTCTTCCGCGAGCCCGACCCGCAGCTCGGCTTCCTGTTCGGGACCTCGGTCGATGCGCTCTCGGGCGGTATCACCATGGGCATGCTGCTCTCGCTGCCGGTGTTCTTCGCCGGCCTGTGGCTGGTGCTGCGCAGCAAGCGCGAGGCACCCGGCGAGGCGCGGGCGTGACCACGCTCAAGGCCGAGATCATCGCTCTGATCCGGCAGGAGGGGCCGATCGGCATCGGCCGCTACATGGCGCTGGCGCTCGGCCATCCCCGCCACGGCTATTACATGACGCGCGATCCTCTCGGGGCCGGGGGCGACTTCACCACGGCGCCCGAGATCAGCCAGATGTTCGGTGAGCTGATCGGGCTCTGGGCGGCCCATGCCTGGCGGGCGATGGGCGCGCCGGCACGGTTCCGCCTCGTCGAGCTCGGGCCGGGGCGCGGCACGCTGATGGCCGACATGCTGAGGGCGACGCGGATCGTGCCCGGTTTCCATGCGGCACTGTCCGTTCACCTCGTCGAGACCAGCCCGGTCCTGCGTGGCCGGCAGGCGACGGCGCTGAAAGGGTTCGAACCGGTCTGGCACGATACGGTGGCCGGCGCGCTCGACGGCCCGGTCATCGCGGTCGCCAACGAGTTCCTCGACGCCCTGCCGCTCGACCAGTTCGTGATGACGTCCGAAGGCTGGCGCGAGCGGCTGGTCGGGCTCGACGATGACGGCGATCTCGCCTTCGGGTTGTCGGCTGCGGGAGAGGGCACGCTGAAGATCGCGGCACCTGTCGACACTGTGTTCGAGCAGCCTTCGATCGCGCTCGATATCGTCGCGCAGCTTGCCGGCCATCTCGCTTCGGCAGGCGGGGCGGCGCTGCTCATCGATTACGGCTCGGCGCGTTCCGGCTTCGGCGATACGCTGCAGGCGATGAAGCGGCATGAATTCGTCGCTCCGCTGGCGGAGCCGGGCGAGGCGGATCTCACCGTCCATGTCGATTTCGAGCGGATGGGGCAGGCCGCGCTCAAGGCCGGCGCCGCGCTGCGCGGGCCGGCGACGCAACGCGATTTCCTGTTGGCGCTGGGGCTGCCGCAGCGGGCGCAGGCGCTGTCGCTCAAGGCAGACGCGACTCAGCGGACTGCGATCTCCGCCGCCTTCGACCGCCTGATCGAAACGGGCGAGACCGGCATGGGGGATTTGTTCAAGGTTCTCGCGCTATCGCAGCGGAACCTGCCGCCCCTGCCCGGATTTGACCTTCATCGGCTGTCAGATCGGGGCTGAACCCAGCGGGGCCGGTTGCGGCCTTGCGCCACAGTTGTTTCATCGCATTCTCTTTACGCGAACCGGTACCCACTTCGCTCGAAAATGCTCTAGTCGGATCACGCCCATGTTCATCACCGCCCGCGAACTCGCCGGAGAAGCCGGCATCCGTCACGCCTTCTTCACGCGCGAGGGTGGTGTCTCGACCGGAATCTACGCGTCGCTGAACGGCGGGCTGGGCTCCTCAGACGATCCGGCGGCGATCGCGGAGAACCGGGCGCGGATGGCGCGCCATCTCTCCGTTGCTCCCGAGAACCTGATCAGCCTCTACCAGGTCCATTCCGCCGATGTGGAAGTGGTGACGGGCCCGTGGCCGGGCGATCGCCCCAAAGCCGATGCGATGGTGACGACTGCCTCGCATGTCGCGCTCGGTGTCTCCACCGCCGATTGCGGGCCGATTTTTTCGCCGATGGCGAGGCGCGGGTGATTGGCGCCGCCCATGCCGGCTGGAAGGGCGCGTTCACCGGCATCGTCGGCGCGACGGTGACCGCAATGGAGAAGCTCGGCGCCCGCCGCGAGCGCATCACCGCCGTGCTCGGCCCCATGATCAGCGCCAGGGCCTATGAAGTGGGGCCGGAATTCATCGAGCGCTTCAAGGCCGAGAACCGGACCTATTCGCGTTTCTTCACACCGTCCGAGCGTGCCGCGCACGCGATGTTCGACCTGCCGGCCTTCATCGGGCTCAAGGCGCAGGAGGCTGGCATCGGCCGCTTCGTCGATATGGGCCTGTGCACCTATGGCGACGAAAAGCGCTTCTTCAGCTACCGGCGCACGACCCATCGCGGCGAGCGGGATTACGGCCGCCTGATCGCGGCGATCGCGCTCGACTGAGCCGATAGCGGTTGATGAAGCGGTGCGACGGCTTGTCGCATCGCTCGAGCAGGAGCATCGTTCCGGCTGCCGCGGGGAACGCATCGCTTCCTTCAGGCGCGTGTCCTTCAGGCGATGCATTCAGATGCAGGGGGCCGAGATGGAACAGATCCTGATGAACCTGATCGCGGGTGCGATCGGCGGCAATGCGGCTGGCAAGGCCAGTCCGAGCTTCGATCTCGGGACGCTCGGCAACACGATTTCCGGTCTCGTCGGCGGCGGCGTGCTTGGGCAACTGATCCCGATCCTGCTGCCCGCGATCAGCGCAGCGGCGCAGGGCGGCAATCTCAGCATCGGTGGCATTCTCACCAATCTGATCGCGGGCGGCGCCGGCGGGGCGGTCCTGACCGCGATCATCGGCGCGCTGAAGAACAAGGCGGCCTGACAGGCCCCTGCATGGTCTTATGAGCTCCCGGCTTCTGGCGGGGCCGGGCTGCGCAGGATGCACGGCCATGGCCTTGCACGAAGGGCCGGGCGGCGGCGATGCTTGCGCTGTCTGCAAAAGCCCGCGAGGCGATCTTGTCCCGTTCGATCACCTATTACTTCTCGCTGCATTCCCCCTGGACCTATCTCGGCAATGCGGCCTTTCACGCCATCGCCCGCCGGCATGACTGCACGATCGACTATCGGCCGATGCCGCTGCGCTCGGTGTTCGACGAGACGGGCGGCCTGCCGCTGCCGAAGCGACATCCGGTCAGGCAGCGTTATCGGCTGCTCGATCTCCAGCGCTGGCGCGAGGCGCGTCACCTGCCGCTCGTGCTGCAGCCGAAGCATTTTCCCTTCGACCCGTCGCTTGCCGATCGCATGACCATCGCAATCCTGGCCGAGCGCGGCGATCCGTTCGCCTTCATCAGCGACGTGATGGCCGGCTTGTGGGCGCGGGACGAGGACATGAGCCGCTCCGAGGCGCTGCTGGCCTGCGCGGTACGGGCCGGTTTCGACGGGGCAGCGCTGCTCGACGCAGCCGAGGGGGCTTCGGTCAAGCTTCGCTATGAGGAGACACTGAGCCAGGCTGTCGAAGCCGGCGTCTTCGGCGCGCCGAGCTATGTTCTCGGAGGCGAGGTGTTCTGGGGGCAGGACCGGCTCGACCTGCTGGATTCGGCGCTGGCCAGCGGCCGCGCGCCCTATCGGGCGGACGGCGCTGTCTAAGGATCAGCCGATGATGTCGGGGGTGCGCCAGCCGAGATGCTGGCCGGCATCGACCGCGATCATCTGGCCGGTCACGGAACTGGCCCGCGCGAGATAGAGTACCGCCTCGGCGATCTCCTCGGGCGCGATCCTGCGCCCGAGCAGGGTGCCCGCGGCTTCCTGCTCCAGCCGGTCGGCGCCGTCATAGCTGTTCGGAAAGGTCGGGCCGGGACCGACCGCGTTGACGCGGATGCGCGGAGCCAGCGCCTGCGCCATGGTCCGGGTCGCAGTGAGCAAGGCAGCTTTGGTCAGGGTGTAGGAGTAATATTGCGGCGTCAGCTTCCAGACGCGCTGGTCGACGATATTGACGACCGCGCCCTTGGCATCGGCGGGCAGGCGCTCCGCCATAATCCCGACCAATTGGGAGGGGGCGCGCAGGTTGATCGAGAACTGACGGTTCCAGGTGGCGATGTCGAGCGAGCGGACATCGTCGGCGACAAAGCTCGCGGCATTGTTGACCAGCAGCGTGACCGGGCCGAGCGCCTTCTCGGCCGCGGGGATCAGCGTTGCCACGGCTGCCGGGTCGACGAGATCGGCGCTGAGCAGGCAGGTCTTCGCACCGCTCGCTTCGAGCTTCGCAGCCAGCGTCTCCGCTTCCTCACCGCTGTCGCCGTGATGGATCGCGACCGCATAACCGGCGTCGGCGAGTTTCTCGACGATGGCGCGGCCGATTCGGCGGGCGCCGCCCGTAACCAGAGCGACCTCAGTCATTGCGGCCATCGCGATTCGCCGGAAGCAGCGGGGCCTCGGCCGAGGCGCGCCGCTGCAGGCGACGCTCCCAATGCTTGGCGACGCGCAGATAGCGATAGAAGGCGTAGTTCATCGCGGTCATGAAACCATAGATGCCGCGAAGCGCGTGGCGGCGCCCGATATAGGCCTTGAGGAAATTGGCGGGGAATTCGGCGACCAGCCGGAAGACGGAGAGCGTCCCGCCGCGCGCGTCGAGATCATCGGCTTGCGCATCGCTATAGGCGTTGAGCTTGTCCATCTGTTCGCCGAGAGAGCGGACCGAGAAATGATGCACCGTCCCGCGCAGGCGCCCGATTCGGGCATCCGGCAGAAGGTCGACCCGGTCATGCACGGGTGAGGCCGAGTAGCGGCCCTTGCTCTTCCGATAGAGGCGCACCGGCGCGAGCGCGTAGGCGAATCGATGGGGCGCGCCTTCGCCCGGGAAGATCTCGGCGATTCTCACCTTGTAAGCGTCCTTCGGCGGCGTCCCGGCTGCGAACAGGGCGGAGATCTCCGCAGCAAGATCGGGCGGGACGACCTCATCGGCATCGAGATTCAGCAGCCAGTCGTGGCGGCACTGCTCTTCGGCGAAGCGCTTCTGCTGGCCATAGCCGGGCCAGGCATTGAAGATGACGCGGGCGCCGAGCGCCTCGGCCAAGGCCTGGGTGCCGTCGGTCGACCCGGAATCGACGAGGACGATGTCGTCGCTCAGTCCGCGCGCGGCTTCGATCGTACGGCCGATCCGGTCTGCCTCATTCTGGGCGATGATAAAAATCGAGAGGGGCGGCACGGTTCTTCTTCGGTTCCTGTCGTCTCAAGGCTTAAGCACGCGCGGGACGGAGCGGCAAGACAAGCGAAAAAAGCCATGCCCGCGGCGGGAACCTTCAGAAAGCAGCGGCGTTTTTAGGCCGGGCCATGTTCCTAGGTCGGCATGGGGTCGAAATACTGTTAGTATTCGATTTACCATGGTGGCTAGTCGCTGGTTGGTTAACCTGGCTTTACCTATTTGAGTTCAGTTATCGCATTCGTGCCGCATTTTTGCCGTGGTCTGCAAGGCAGATGTGCTTCCGATGCAACAGACAAAGCCGGCTCCCCGTCTTATAACGAGTTCATCGAAATCAACCGCCGGGTTTTCCGGCGACAGCGACGACTAAGGAGTTTGTCATGAAGAAGTATCTGCTTGCGAGCGTTGCCGCGCTCGGCCTCGTCGCCGCTGGCGCCGCCTCGGCTGCTGACCTGCCGTCGCGCAAGGGCCCGGTTGCCGCTCCCGTCTACATGCCGCCGGCGTTCTCCTGGACCGGCTTCTACGTCGGCGCCAACGCCGGCTACGGCTGGGGCAACGTGAATGCCAACGGCTGGGCCAATGTCGGCGATCTCGACGGCTTCGTCGGCGGTGGCCAGATCGGCTACAACTACCAGATGGGCCAGTTCGTTCTCGGCCTCGAGGCTGACCTGCAGGGCGCTGACCTCAGCAGCGGCAACAACCTCGGTCTCCTGAACGTCAAGACCGACTACTTCGGCACGGTCCGCGCTCGCGTCGGCGTCGCCTTCGACCGGTTCATGCCCTACATCACCGGTGGTTGGGCCTACGGCAACGTGAAGTCCTCGATCCCGGCGATCGGCTTCTCGTCCGACCGTAGCCACACCGGCGGCTTCGCCGTCGGCGGCGGCCTCGAGTACGCCGTCACCAACAACATCATCGCTGGCGTCGAGTACCTCTACGTCGACCTCGGCGAGAAGAACATCCTTGGCGCCAACACCAAGGTCGGCACCGACTTCTCGGTCGTTCGCGCCCGCCTCAGCTACAAGTTCTGATCCTCTCCTCCCGGAGACAGAACGGACCCGGTGGCCTCGGCCACCGGGTTTTTTGTTGCCTGAACGCAGTGCCTCCGCGGCAGCGGGCATGAAAAAGCCGGCGACCAAGGTCGCCGGCTGCAGAATGGTTCTCGCCGTTTGCGGCGCGATCGTGCCGCCGCGCCGATCAACCCTTGAAGCGGGTCGCCTCGAAAGCGGGAACGCGGGCGGCGAAATCGTCGAGCCAGGCGACGAGCTTGGGATGGCCCGCGCGCCATTGTCCCTCGAAACGCAGGTCGAGATAGCCGAGCGCGCAGGCGACCGCGATCTCGCCGATGCGCGGGCGGTCCGGGAAGGCGGGCGGCGCAGCTTCGAGCGCTTCCAGCCCACGCGAAACCTTGCCGTCCTGATGCGCGACCCAGTTGGCGTTGCGGCCTTCCTCCGGACGGAAGCGCCCTTCATAGACCTTGAGCAAAGCGGCGTCGCAGATGCCGTCGGCCAAAGCCTGCAGGCGCAGCTGGGCGAAGCGCGCCTCGCCGGCCGGGATCAGCTTCCCGCCACTGAGATGGTCGAGATAGTCGACGATCACGCGCGAATCGAACAGCGTCGTGCCGTCCTCCAGAACCAGCGTCGGGATCTTGCCGAGCGGGTTCTGCTGGCGCAGGACCTCCGACGGATCGGTCGTGTCGGCCGCGACAATCTCGATCCTGTCCATCAGCCCGAGTTCGAGTGCCGACATCTTGACCTTGCGGCCGAACGGGGAGGCGGGGGAAGAGCGCAGGACGAGCATCGGCGGTATCCTCGGGGCGGTGCAGAGAGATCGATCAGCCGTCGGGGCGGATCGCCTCACAGTGATAGCGCGGTCGCGGTCCCTGGGCGAGACGTTCGGTCAGCGCCGGCAGCAGCGTTTCCGCCTCCTCGGCCAGCCGCCAGGGCGGGTTGACGACAAGGAGACCGGTGGCGCTGAGCCCTCCCGCGGCTTCCGGCCGGTCGACATCCATTTCGAGGCGCAGGAGCCGGCCGATTCCGGCATCGAGCACCGCGTCCATCACGGATTCGATGCCGCTGCGATCCTTGATCGGATACCAGAGCGCATAGATGCCGGTTGGCCATTTGCGATGCGCCGCGATGAACTGGTCGGCGAGCGTGGTGAACTCGTTCTTCTCCTCGAAAGGCGGGTCGATCAGGACGAGGCCGCGACGCTCCTTGGGCGGCACATTGGCCCGCAGTGCCGTCCAGCCATCGATCGCGAGCGGGATGCAGCGCTTGTCGCGGCCGATGGTTTCGGTGAGCTTCTTGTAGGTCGGGGGATGGAGTTCGGCAGCGACGAGCCGGTCGTCGGGCCGCATCGCATGGCGGCAGAGCCAGGGCGAACCGGGATAGGCGCCGGCACCGTGGAGCGCGCGGGCGCCATCCAGCGCAGCGCGATAGGGAGCAAGCAGGGCCTCGACGGCGGGAGCGAGGGGCGAGCGGTCGATTCGGGCGACGCCGTCCTTCCATTCATGCGTCCTTAGCGCCTCTTCCGAATCAAGATCGTAGCGGCCGCTGCCGGCATGGGTGTCGATGATGCGGTAGGGCGTCGGCTTGGCGTTGAGATGCAACAGGATGCGCGTCAGCACGACGTGCTTCAGCACATCGGCGAAGTTTCCGGCATGGAAGCCATGGCGATAGTTCATGCCGCCGTTGGTAGAGGAAGCCGCTCCCGACCGGAAGCGGCAAAGTCCCACCTCATTGCGCTTTCAGCGCGGCGCGACGACGGTGAACTCGCGGGCACGGCAGCCGGAGCGGTCGACCTGCTGGCAGGTGCGGAAATCGTGGAGATCTTTCGAGAAGCAGATCTTGACCTCCTGCAGCACGCCGCGCTTGCAGGCGACCGACATCGTGTCGGGGCGCAGCCCGGGATTGGCGGCGGCGAAGGCGCGCTCGAGGTCAATCGCGGTCCAGGTCTGGTCGCGCTCGGCCTTGGCGAGGGTCGGTGGGATGACCACCTTCTCGCGGGCGCGGCGGACGTCGCGAAAATAGTCGCTCGGGCTGGAGCCCGTGCAGGTGCCGTGCTTGCGCCACTGGTAGCGGGCGAGGCCCTCGCTCGGGAACAGGCCTTCGGCCTGCTCCATCGCGATCCGCGAGGGCGTGCGACCGGACGGGCCGCATTCGCTGGGATAGCCGCGCTCGTTCTGCGGCCAGAGCCCATGCACGACGAAGCGCAGGCCGGCGCCTTCACCGCATTGCTCGCGGTTGCGTGACCGGTCGCCGTCCAGTTCGCAGAAGCCCGGCGACCATGACAGCGCCAGGACGTAGAAGTCGAAATCGCCCGGCGTGCCGCCGCGCTGACCGAAGCCTTGCGCATGGCCGGCACCGGCGAAGCCGAACAGCACCAGGGCCGCGATCGCCAGCCGTTTCATCATCGGACGACCTGCGCTCAGGGGCGCGCCATCTTGCAATCGGGCGCATGGGTGCGCTGCCGGTCGAGGCCGTTGACGCACCAGTTGACGTTCCAGGTCAGGCCGAAGAGGCCCAGATTCTCGCGCACGGAATAGTCGACGCGACGGAACTTGCCGTCGTTGAGCAGAACACGGCCGCTGCAGAAGCGCCGCGGGATGAAGTCCGCACCCCAAGTGCGAAAGCCGATCTGCCCGATGCGGTCATAGGACAGCGCCTGAAGCGGACCCCAATAGGTGCTTTCGCGCGAGTTGAAACGACTGGTGACTTCGCTCAGCACAGCCGGATCGTCGCAGCCGGGAAGATTGCCGTACATCGCGAAGGTCCGGTTCTCCGCCCGGTCCAGCGGGTGAACGACACGGCCGTTCGCGGCGCCGGCGGCAAAGGCCGTGAGGCAGGCGAAGGAAACAAGGGCGGTTCGCAGCAGGGCGCGGCGCATCGAATCAGGCCTCGTTTGGGAGGGCGAATATGACGCGCACGATGGCGATGTGCCGGTCACGGGTCAAGGCGCATGCGAACCGGGTGGTGCCATGCGGGCAAAGGTTGCCCGGCAGAAGCCGCTGGTGCTGGCGCGGGAAACTGCGATCGGACAGATTGTCGGCAGGAAACACGGGGAAACGGCATGACGGACTGCTTCGACGACCCGACGGCTCGCATCGAGGATGCGGATGCCTTGCGCGGCCATATCGGGCCGGTATCGCCGCTGGCGGCCAGCAAGATGCTGCGCCGACTCGATCAGTTTTGCCGCGATTTCATCGCGCTTTCGCCTTTCCTCGTGCTTGCGAGCTGCGATGCACAGGGCAATGCCGATGCCAGCCCGCGCGGCGACGGGCCGGGCTTCGTGCGCGTACTCGACGACAAGACCTTGCTGATCCCAGATCGGCGCGGCAACAACCTGATCGATTCCTTCCGCAATATCCTCTCGTCGCCTGGCGTCGGGCTCGTGTTCATGGTGCCGGGCATCCCGGAGACCCTGCGCGTCAACGGCAAGGCGTATGCGACGCGCGATGCCGCCTTGCTGGCGCCTTCCATCATGCAGGAGCGCGTGCCGGTGACCGGACTCATCGTTTCGGTCGAGGAGGCCTATTTCCACTGCGGCAAGGCGCTGATCCGCTCGAAGCTGTGGGATCCGGCCTCGCAGGTGCCGCGCCACTCCTTCCCGACGCTCGGCCGCATCATCGCCGACCAGACCAAGGCGGTCGATGGCGACGAGGCCGATCGCAATCTCGAGGAAGCCTATCGCACGCGCCTCTATTGAGGCCGGGGCGTATCAGGGCGCGCCGGCTCCGGTCGCTTCGAGCACCGCCGGCGCCGGGGATGCCCTGCGTTCGAGAATGAGCAGGACGAGGCCCGCCGCCACGATCAGGGCCGCGCCGCACAACATGGCAGGCGTCGGCCAGTCGCCGAAGATGAACCAGCCGAAGACCAGCGCCCAGACGATCAGCGTGTACTGATAGGGTACCACGACCGAGGCTTCCGCCAGCTTGAGCGAACGGGTGACGCAGATATGCGCGCCCATCGCGACGATGCCGAGCAGGCCGAGCAGCGCGGTGTCCTTCAGGCTCGGTGTCACCCAGCCGAAGGGCAGGAGCGCAAGCCCCATCAGGA
Source organism: Beijerinckiaceae bacterium (assembly GCA_965283735.1). Lineage (GTDB taxonomy): Bacteria > Pseudomonadota > Alphaproteobacteria > Rhizobiales > Beijerinckiaceae > Allobosea. The sequence continues at coordinate 1,197,847 of CBDIPN010000001.1, forward strand.
GCGCGCCGAGCGTCTGCCAGGTGACCAGCGTGACGTCCGGCGTGCCGCGCAACTGGCGGCCGGCGATCATCATCGCGGCGAAGAAGAAGCTGCCGAGCACGGCGATCAAGGCCGGCATGGAGAAGCTGGCGCCACCCGGATTCAGCGAGACCGCGACGCCGGCGAAGCCCAGCGCGAGGGCGAGCCAGCGCCGGCCGTCGATGCGCTCGCCAAGCACGAGCGCGGCAAGGATCACGACCCAGACCGGCGCAGCCAGCCAGATCGTCATCGCATCGGCGAGCGGCAGATAGGTCACTGCAAGATAGAACAGCGCGACCTCGCCCGACGAGAACAGCACGCGCAGGGCCTGCAGTCCGGGACGCTCCGGTCGCAATGTCCGCTGCACGCCCTGCTTGAAGACGAAGGGCAGGATGACGGTGAGCGCCGCCAGGCTGCGCACCACCAGAAGCTGGCCGACCGTGTAGGTGGCGACCAGCCATTTGCCCATCACGTCGTTGAGCGAGAACAGCAGGATGCCGAGCACCATCATGGCGATGCCGGCGAGCGAGGCGTTGCGGGTGGTCATGTCAGGCGAAAGGCTTCCAAAGGCGCGCCACCACTGGCGGAGTCCGGGGCGCCTGGCAATCCGCGTTTCCGCATGCCGCCATGACTTCCTAATATTAAGTGTTGACTTAATTAAGTGAATGGCAAAATTATGGGCCATGGATCGCTTCGCCGCCCTTGCCGACCCGACACGCCGCAGCATCGTCGAAATGCTGGGCGAGCGGCCGCTATCGGCGGGAGAGGTCGGTGCCGCATTCAGCGCCAGCGCCCCGGCGATCTCGCAGCATCTCAAGGTGCTGCGCGAGGCCGGGCTGGTGACGGTGGAGGTCCGGGGGCAGCAACGGATCTACCGGCTCGATCCGGCCGGGCTCGAGGCGTTCGACGCCTGGCTTAGCAAGGTCCGGCGCTTCTGGGGGCACCATCTCGATATCCTGGAACAGGAACTTGCGAAGCCCGAGCAGGGCGAGGGAGATACCCGATGAGCGAATATGGCGTCGTGCTGGAAAGTGGCGCGGTGCGCTTCGAGCGCCTGCTGCCGGGGCCCGTGGAGCGGGTCTGGTCCTATCTCACCGAGTCGGAGAAGCGCGGGCAATGGCTGGCCTCGGGCGTGTTCGACCTTAGGGTCGGTGGCCATACGGAGATGCTGTTCAAGCACTCCGAGATCACCGACGAGGCGCCGCCGGAGGCCTATCGCAAGGTGCACGAGCGCGGCGTGCGCTCGACCGGGACGATCACCCGCTATGAGGCGCCGCGGATCATCGCCTTCACCTGGGGCGGTGGCGCGGAGCCGGAATCCGAGGTCGAGTTCGAGCTCGTGCCGAAGGGCGAGAAGGTCCTGCTGGTGCTGACGCATCGCAAGCTGCCCAGCAAGGCGGAGATGACCAGCGTCTCCGGCGGCTGGCACATGCATCTGGGCCTGCTCGAGGACCTGCTCACGGGCAGTCCGCGACGCGGCTTCTGGTCGCGTTTCGCGGCGCTCGATGCGGACTATGCCGCACGTTATGCGGGCCTGCCCGAGCCGGGACAGGGCTGATCAGAGGCTCGCCGCCGCGCGCGCCGCCTGGTCGTACTGGCCGGAGAGCGAGCGCATCGCGGCGGCGATCTCGGAGAGACGGGCCGGGTCGGCGCCGGCTGCGCGGACGGATTTGACCAGGAGCTGCTCGCGGATCTGGGCATAGCGCCGGCAGGCTTCCTCGCCGGCGGGTGTGACCTCGACGGTCTTCTCCTTGCCCTTGCGACCGCCCTTGAGCAGCTTCAGCCGTTCGAGCTTCTTCAGCGAATAGTTCACCAGATGCGTGTCCTCGATATTGAGGACGAGGCAGATATCGGCGAGGCGCTTGGCCTTGCCGCGGTGATTGACATTGTGCAGCACGAGCACGTCGAGCGGCGAAAGATCGGCGATGCCGGCCGCCGCCATGCAGCGGACCATCCAGCGCTGGAAGGCGTGCACGGTCATGCTCAGTGCGAATTCGAACTCCGACAGAGCCGGCAGGGCTCCCGAGGCGAGATGGCCGGAGGAGACGATCGGACCGAGGTCGTCGGGGGCCGGGGAGGTCATCGCGCTCGATTATCCTGGATACAGAAGCACTGGGTCATCCCGGACAGGCCGCATCAGCGGCGCCGATCCGGGATGACCGTGATGTTGATGGGCCTTGTGGCGACGCCGACGCCTTACATCTTCTTGTAGGCGTCGACGATGGCCTGGCCTTCGGCGCCGGCCTTCTTCAGCCAGTCGGCGGTGAGCTGCTCGCCGGCCTTCTTGAAGCCGGCAGCCAGCGCGGGCGAAGGCGCCTGCACCTTCATGCCCTTGGCCTTGAGCTGGTCGAGATACCAGCCGGCCTTCTCCTGCCACATCTTCCAGCCGCGCTCCTCGGCGGTGGCGGCGGCCTTGAGGATCGCGTCCTGCGTCGCCTTGTCGAGGGCGTTGAAGGCGGCCTTGTTGACGAAGGTGGCGTCCTTCGGGATCCAGGCCTGGACGTCATAGAAATGGCTCAGCGATTCCCATGCCTTGGAATCGTAGCCCGTGCCGCCCGACGACATGAAGGAATTGACCACGCCGGTCGCCAGAGCCTGCGGCAGTTCCGCGGCCTGGATCGTGACCGACTGCATGCCGAGCAATTCGCCGAGGCGGGCCGTGCCGACATTGTAGGAGCGCCATTTCAGCCCCTTCATGTCTTCGATCGTGTTGATGTCCTTCTTGGCGTAGACGCCCTGCGGTGCCCAGGGGACCATGAAGAGGAGCTTGATGCCCTGAGCGTCGAGCTTCTTCTCGATTGCGGCCTTCGAGGCCGTGTAGAGCTTGCGGGAATTGGCGAAGGAGGTCGCCAGGAAGGGCACGACGTCGATGCCGAAGATCGGATCCTCGTTCTCGTGCAGCGATATCAGGACCTCGCCCATCTGGGCCTGGCCGGACGCGACGGCGCGCTTGATCTCGGGCGCCTTGAACAGCGAGGCGCCGGGGTGGACGGTGATCTGAAGCTTGCCCGATGTCGCGGCCTCGACGTCCTTGGCGAAGAGCACGAGATTTTCGCTGTGCGGGTTGTCGCCCGGATAAGCGGCCGGCAGGTTCCATTTGGTCTGAGCCGAGGCCGGCATGGCGAAGGCCAGCGCGCTGGCGCCGAAGGCGAAGGCGGCGGTCGTGATATGTCTGCGGTTGATCATGTCATTCCCTCTCTCTTGCTTGTGGTGATGGGGCCGAGGATCAGTCCGGGAAGGCGAGCTTCGGCAGGTAGAGCACGATCTGCGGGAAGGTCGTGATGATGAGGACGGCGATGTTCAGCAGAATGAAGAACGGAAATGCTGCTTTCGCAATTGTCCAGGTGTCCTTGCCGCTCATGTTCTGCAGCACGAACAGGTTGAAGCCAACCGGCGGCGTGATCTGCGCCATCTCGACATGGATGACGAGGTAGACGCCGAACCAGACGAGGTCGAAGCCTGCTTCTTTGACCATCGGCAGGACGATGACGGCGGTGAGCACGATCATCGAGATGCCGTCGATCAGGCAGCCGAGGATGATGTACATGCAGGTCAGCGCCAGCACGAGCATATGCGTCGAGAGTTGCTGCCCCTTGACCCACTCGGCCAGCGCGGCCGGGATGCCGGTATAGGCCATCGCCGCCGTGCAGAACGCGGCGCCCGCCAGGATCAACATGATCATGCAGGTCAGCCGGGTGGCGCTCATGATGCTCTCGAAGAGCGTCTTCCAGGTCAGTGTGCCGCTCCACCAGGCCAGGAACAGCGCACCGGAGACGCCCCAGGCGGCGCATTCGGTCGCGGTGGCGAAGCCGAGGATGAGCGCCAGGAAGACCGCCGCGATCAGCACGAGGCAGGGTAGCAGCTTCATGGATTGCCGCAGCTTCTCCATGAACGGCATCGAGGGGTCGCGCGGGGGCGTCTTGTCCGGGTTGAGCAGCGACCAGATGATGACGTAGCCCATATAGAGCGCCATCACGAGCAGGCCTGGCAGGAAGCCGCCAAGGAAGACCTGAAGCACGGAGACGTTCGCGGTCACCGCGTAGACGACCATAGGGATCGAGGGCGGGATCAGCAGGCCGAGCGTGCCGGAGCCGGCAAGCGTGCCGAGGCTCAGCTTCTCGTCATAGCCACGCTTCTGAAGCTCCGGCAGCGAGATCTTGCCGATCGTCGCGACCGTCGCCGCAGAGGAGCCCGACACCGCGGCGAAGATGCCGCAGCCGACGATATTGGTATGGATGAGCCGGCCGGGCAGCCATTGCAGCCACGGCGAGAGCCCCAGGAACATCTGCTCGGACAGGCGTGTCCGGAACAGAATTTCGCCCATCCAGATGAAGAGCGGCAAGGCAGTCAGCGTCCAGCTGCTAGCGGAACTCCAGACCGTAGTCGCGAGCACCTGGCCGATCGGCACGTCGGTGACGAGCCACATGGCGAGCAGCCCGACGAGGCCGAGGCCGACGGAAATCCAGATGCCGGAGCCGAGGACGAGGACGAGGAAGCCGAGCAGGACGAGCGAGAGGACAGGCAGACTCATGATCAGACGCCTCCGCCCTGGGCGACTCGCTCGACCAGTTCCTCGACCGATTTCGGCGGCTCCGGTTCGTAGGTCGGTCGGCCCGTTCGCAGGACGATGACGAATTCGTCGATGATCGCGATCAGAAGCGTTCCCAGCCCAAGCGCGAGGGAGAGCTGCGGGATCCAGAGCGGCACCGAGACCACGCCCGTGGACATGTCGAAATACTGCCAGGAATCATAGGCCAGTTTCCCGGTCTGCCAGGTGAAATAGCCTATGAAGAGCGCGGCGACGGTGAGGGCGAAAAGCTCTGCGGCCCTCTTCACAGGTCCGTCAAGGCGTTCGATCAGCAGCCCAACCCTGATCATCTCACCCTTCTTGAAGGTGTGGGCCAGGCCGAAGAAGGCCATGGCGGCGAAGGCCCAGCCAGCGAAATCGTCGCCGGACGGCACGTTGAAGTTGATCTCGCGCCCGACCGAAAGAAGCATCATCAGGATGAAGATCACGATCAGGCACAGCCCGGCGATATAGCCGGCGGCGAGATAGAGGATGTCGAGTGCGCGACGGATCATCGAAGGCGCTCCCACGGGATGGGAGCGCAGGCGCGCCCGGTTGCCAGGATTGCTCGCATCGTCGCATCCTCCGCTTTCGCGCCGGCCCGGCCCCTCAGCCATGTTCCAGCCACAATCGGGATCGTAGCCGGCAGAATCGCCTTGTCAATAACTCATCGACGATTTATCGATGATTTGTTAGTGTCGGGCGATCCCGGCTTGTCCAAGGGGGAGAGGGTCTATGTCGGCGGCTCATTGGGACTTCTGGATCGATCGCGGCGGCACCTTCACCGACGTGATCGGCCGCGACCCGGCTGGCAATCTCCATGCCAGGAAGATGCTCTCCGAGAATCCCGGCGCCTATCGCGACGCTGCCGTGCAGGGCATCCGCGAGCATCTCGGGCTGAAGGCGGGCGAGCCGATCCCCACGGGGACCATCGGCGAGGTGCGCATGGGCACGACCGTCGCCACCAATGCGCTGCTGGAGCGCAAGGGCGACCGCACGCTGCTGGTGACGACCAAGGGGTTCCGCGATGCGCTGCGCATCGGCTACCAGGCCCGGCCCGACATCTTCGCCAAGCAGATCATCCTTCCCGAGGCGTTGTACGAGGCGGTCGAGGAGATCGACGAGCGCGTGCTGGCTGACGGCACGGTCGAGCGGGCGCCCGAAGAGGCGGCGATCCGCAGCGCCTTGCAGGCACAATACGATGCCGGCTTCCGCGCGGTCGCGATCGTCTTCATGCACGGCTATCGCTACACGGCGCATGAGCAGGTGGCGGCCCGGATCGCCCGCGATATCGGCTTCCCGCAGGTTTCGGTCAGCCACGAGGTCTCGCCGCTGGTGAAGCTGGTCGGGCGCGGCGATACCGCCGTGGTCGATGCCTATCTCTCGCCCATTCTGCGCCGCTATGTGCAGCAGGTATCAGAAGAACTCGACGTCGCTCGCACCGGCGCGCGCCTGATGTTCATGATGTCTTCGGGTGGCCTCACCGCCGCCGAATTGTTCCAGGGCAAGGATGCGATCCTGTCCGGCCCGGCCGGCGGCGTCGTCGGCCTCGCCGAGACCGGCCGCTCGGCCGGCTTCGACAAGGTGATCGGCTTCGACATGGGTGGTACCTCGACCGACGTCGCGCATTTCGACGGCGAGTATGAGCGCGCCTTCGAGACCGAGGTTGCCGGCGTGCGCATGCGCGCGCCGATGATGCTGATCCATACGGTCGCGGCTGGCGGTGGCTCGATCCTGCATTTCGATGGCAGGCGCTTCCGCGTCGGGCCGGATTCGGCCGGCGCCAATCCCGGCCCGGCCGCCTATCGCCGTGGCGGGCCGCTCGCGGTGACCGACGCGAATGTCATGGTCGGCAAGCTGATCCCGTCCTATTTCCCGGCGATCTTCGGGCCGAAGCAGGACGAGCCGCTCGATGTCGGCATCGTCCGCAACAAGTTCGCGATCCTCGCGGCGGAGGTGGGCGACGGGCGCAGCCCTGAGGAGGTCGCCGATGGCTTCATCCAGATCGCCGTCGCCAACATGGCCGAGGCGATCAAGAAGATTTCGGTCCAGCGCGGCTACGACATCACCCGCTATGCGCTGAATTCGTTCGGGGGCGCCGGCGGGCAGCATGCCTGCCTCGTGGCCGATGCGCTCGGCATCAAGACGGTGCTGCTGCATCCGTTCTCCGGTCTGCTCTCGGCCTATGGCATGGGGCTCGCCGAAATCCGCTCGACGCGGACATCGGCGCTGGATGTCGCGCTCGATGGCGAGGCCAAGGCCGCGATCGAGACGGTCGCTGCCAAGCTTGCCGCCGACGCAAAGGCCGAGGTCGCCGGCCAGGGCGTGACCGAAGGCGATATCGCCATCCATACCCGCGCCCATATCCGCTATTCCGGCACCGATACCGCGATCGCGGTCCCTGCCAGCACGCGCGCCGAGATGCAGACGGCCTTCCAGACTGCGCATAAGGCGCGCTTCGGCTTCATGGACGAGACCAAGGCGCTGGTCGTCGAGGCGGTCGAGGTCGAGGCCGTCGGCGGCGGCGCGAAGTTCGAGGAAGCCGCGGCTGGCGAGCAGGCCGGCGAGCCGATTGCCGCCGAGCGCACGCGCTTCTTCGCCAAGGGACAGTGGCATGATGCGGCGATCGTCCGGCGTGAGGCCATCAAGCCCGGCCAGAGCGTCGCCGGCCCCGCCATCATCATCGAGCCGAACCAGACCGTCGTCGTCGAGGAGGGTTGGAGCGCGAAGCTCACCGCCCGCGACCATCTCGTGCTGGTTCGGGTCAAGGCGCTGGTCCAGCAGGCGGCGATCGGCACCAAGGCCGATCCGGTCATGCTCGAGATCTTCAATAACCTGTTCATGTCGATCGCCGAACAGATGGGCGTGACGCTGCAGAACACCGCCTATTCCGTGAACATCAAGGAGCGGCTCGACTTCTCCTGTGCGGTGTTCGACCAGACCGGCGCGCTCGTTGCCAATGCCCCGCATATGCCGGTGCATCTGGGCTCGATGGACCGCTCGGTCGAGACGGTGATCGCCAACAACCCGGTGATCAAGCCGGGCGACGTCTACTGCCTCAATGCGCCGTACAACGGCGGCACGCATCTGCCTGACATCACCGTCTGCACGCCGGTCTTTGATCCCGAGGAGAAGAATATCCTGTTCTGGGTGGCGAGCCGCGGCCACCACGCCGATGTCGGTGGCACGGCGCCGGGCTCGATGTCGCCGCTGGCGACCAATATCGAGGAAGAGGGCGTCTATATCGACAATTTCAAGATCGTCGATCAGGGCCGCTTCTGCGAGGAGGAGCTGGTCAAGCTCCTGACCGGCGCGCGCTACCCGGTCCGCAACGTCGTGCAGAACGTCAATGACCTGAAGGCGCAGATCGCCGCCAACGAGAAGGGTCTGGCGGAGCTGAAGAAGATGATCGGCTCCTTCGGCCTCGATGTCGTGCAGGCCTATATGGGCCATGTCCAGGACAATGCGGCCGAGAGCGTGGCGCGGTTGCTCACCAAGCTCCACGATTCCGAGTTCACCTATCCGATGGACCAGGGCTGCGCGATCAAGGTGAAGATCACCATCGATCGCGAAAAGCGCGAGGCGACGGTCGACTTTACCGGCACCTCCGAGCAGCGGCCGGACAATTTCAACGCGCCAGCGCCGGTGACGCGGGCCGCCGTGCTCTATGTCTTCCGTGTCATGGTCGACGATGCGATCCCGATGAACGCCGGTTGCCTGCGCCCGATCAGGATCGTCGTGCCGGAGGGCTCGATGCTGGCGCCGCGCTATCCGGCTGCGGTGGTCGCGGGCAATGTCGAGGTCAGCCAAGCCGTGACGAACACGCTGTTCGGCGCGCTCAAGGCGATGTCCTGCTCGCAGGGCACGATGAACAACCTGACCTTCGGCAACGACCAGTATCAGTATTACGAGACGATCTGCTCGGGCTCGCCGGCTGGCCCCGGCTTCGACGGGACGTCGGGCGTGCATGTCCACATGACCAATTCACGCCTGACCGACCCGGAGATCCTGGAGACGCGCTTCCCGGTCGTGCTGGAGGATTTCCACATCCGGAAGGGCTCGGGCGGCAAGGGCGAATGGACGGCCGGCGACGGCACCTCGCGCACCATCCGCTTCCGCGAGACGATGGATTGCGCGATCCTCGCCTCGCATCGCAGGGTCCGGCCCTTCGGCGTCGATGGCGGCGAAGCGGGAGAGCTCGGCCGGACGCTGGTGCGCAGGCTCTCGGGTGCGGTCGAGGAATTGAAGCCCTCCGACCAGACGCTGCTGCAGGCCGGCGAGGCCGTGACGGTGATTACGCCGACGGCCGGCGGGTACGGCAAGGCGAAGGGCTGAGGCGGATTTGCCGTCATGGTCGGGCTTGTCCCGACCATCCACGTCTTCCGTCATTGAACCCGGTGTCCGAGACATGGATGCTCGCCACAAGGGTGAGCATGACGCGTAAGCGTTCGTGCCTCTGGTCAGAATGCGCGGACCGTCCTTAGCTCCGTCTCCTGACCATGGAGACGGACATGCCCCAGACCTGGATGATCACCGGCGCCAATCGCGGCATCGGACTTGCCATCACCATCGCGTTGCTGCGCCGGGGCGATCACGTGATCGCAGCGGCGCGCAATCCCTGGGGCGGGGCGCTGGCCGAGCTGGCGGCCGAGCATCCGGCGGCGCTGATCCCGGTCGAGCTCGATGTGACCTCCGATGCCAGCGTCGCGGCGGCGAAGGAGGCCTTGGCCGGGCAGTCGATCGACGTGCTCCTGAACAATGCCGGTCTCTACGGCCCGCGCGACCGGCAGAGCGGGCTCGATGTCGATTTCGACGCCTGGCGCGAGGTTTTCGAGGTCAATGTCTACGCGCCGATCCGGGTGGCGCAGGCCTTCCTGCCGCATGTCGAGGAGGGCCAAGGCCGCAAGATCGCGACGATTTCCAGCCGGATGGGATCGATCGGCGCCAATCCCGGCAATGCGCTGATCTACCGCTCGTCCAAATCGGCGGTGAACATGGCGATGGTCGTATTCGGCAACAGCGTGCGCTCGCGCGATATCAGCGTCATGCTGTTCCACCCCGGCTGGGTCCAGACCGACATGGGCGGCAGCGGCGCCGATATCACCCCGGCCGAAAGCGCCAATGGCCTCATCCGCACCATCGACGCCTCGGGCATGGCTGAGACCAACAGTTTCCGCGACTATACCGGCGAGGCGATTGCCTGGTGAAGGCCGCTCAAGCCAGGATGAAATCGCGGATGGTTCTGATCGCTCCGTTCGGATCGTCCGCGACGATGCCGTGGCCACAGCCCGCGAAGCGCTCCAGACGGACACGTCTGGCCGGCAGGCTTTCAGCGATCGTCTCGCTGAAGGCGATCGGCGTGATCGGGTCCTTGTCTCCGGCCATGACGAGAACCGGACAGGACACGCGGGACAGCGCTTCCCTGAAATCGAAGCGGCCATGCTCGTTGCCGGGGCCGTTAAAGTGGACGCCGGTTTCGTTGCGCGTGATGGCGCGCGCAACCCACGCTCCGTCATCCGCCTGTTTACGAGGTGCGTAGAGCGGGACGCAGACCTTGCTGTAAACCGCCCGGGTCGTGTCGGAGGGAGCCGACCAATAGCCGCGGGCCGCCTTTTCCGCCTCGGCGCCCCCGAGGCGCGCGAAGGCCTCGTAGACCTGCTGGAAATCGAATTTCGCAGCCGTGCTGACCAGAATGAGCTTTGCGGCATGGCCGGGATGGCGCGTCGCATAGGCCTGGGCCACGAAGCCGCCGAAGGAGGTTCCCAGGACGATCGGCTTCTCGATGCCGAGCGTGTCGCAGAGCGACCTGACATCGTCGCCCCATTGGTCGAGTGTCCAGCGATCCGTCGGGCCGTTCTCGCTGCGGCCGCAGCCGCGATGATCGACATAGACGATCTGGACGATGTCGCTCAGAGCCGAGAAGGCGGGCTTGTACATGCTGTGGTCGAAACCCGGCCCGCCATGAAGCAGGACGAGCGTCGGCTTCTCGCGCATCCGCGGCCCGTCGGGGACCAGCCCAGCGCCCTCGATATCGACGTAGAGGCGGACCCCGTTCACCGTGATGCGCATGGTTCTCGTATCCGGGAGGTCAGTTCTTCAGCCCGTTCAGGAATGCCGTGAGCCGCTCCAGCGCCTGCTTGCCTTCCGGGCGGCCGAGATCGAACTGGTATTCGTGCGGCAGCTTCGGCTCGGTCTCGGGCGGGAAGAACAGGGTGTCGACCCTGACGCCGCGGTCGCGCAGCGCCTGCGCCATCACCACAGATTGCGGCGCCAACGGATCGCCATTGCCGACCGAGATGAAGCTCGGCGGGAAGGTTTCCGTAACGTAGCGCGGTACGGAGGCCTCGGTGATGCGCTCGCTGTCGAGCGGGTTCGACGTGCCGAAATAGGCGAGAAGCACGGAACGGACAAAGCCGCCGAAGGGGCCGGTCAACTCGAAGGCGGTCGGATCGAAGGCGCCGCAGAACAGGATCGTGCCGCGTAGTGCTGCCGCCTCGACGGCGGGTTTCAGGCCGAGCAGCTCCGCATAGTCCTTGCCGGTCAGGCTGGCCGCGAGCTGGGAGGCGATATGCGCTCCGGCCAATCCCCGGCCAGAACGATGCGTGTGGGGTCGAGGCCGAGGCGCTGTCCCTCGCGTTGCAGGAAGCCGAGCGCGGCGTTCGTCTGCAGGACGGGCGTCGGGTAGCGCGCCGTCGGAGCGCGGGTATAGCCGATGGCGACCGTCGCGAAGCCGCGCCCGGCCAGAATCCGGAGATAGGGCGCGACATCCTGGCGGTCGCCGGCAACGAAGGCGCCGCCATGGATCCAGACGATGGTTGGGCGCCCCGCTTCGACACGGCCGCCCGGCGGGAGATAGACGTCCAGCCGTTCGTCTTCAGCGCTGCCATAGCGGATATCGCGCTGCTCGCGAATGCCGAAGGGGACGTGGTTCGCAAGCGCGGCCGTTGTCTTGGAGGCACCGTAGCCGAAGGCGAGGCGCGTCAGCAGGGCCGAGGGCCAGGGCGACAGGACGAAGGCAGCATAGCCGATGAAGGCAAGGCCGAGGCAGAGCAGGAGGATTCGTTTGGCGCGGCGTCTCATGGCGCGAAGCTAGGACGGCCTGCGATCCCTCGCAATCGCGGCGAGATCGGATCCGCCAGACAGCGGAACGGATTATTGTGTATCCGGCTAACCTATTGATATTGTTGTATCATACTGCCCGTCGTTAACTTGGCGTTCGCTCGCGTCTGCGAAATGGACGACGGCTACGAGACTGAGGCGACGATGCGGCGACTGGGACTGACGGCGAAGATCATGGTTTTCTTCGCGCTGCTGGGCCTCGCCGGAGCGCTCGGGCTCGCCAGCGCCCTGCGCGGTTTCGACGAGGCGCGGCGCATCGATGCCGCCGCCTTCTCGGATATCCGCCTCGCCGGCAGCGCCTCGCTTCTGTCCAGCCGGATCGCAGCCGCGGCGTTGCTCAGCCGGGTCGACACGGACAGTTCTCCGCAGGAGATCGAGGCGATGATCGGCAAGCTCGACGCTGCCATCGAGCTGGTCGACGCGGCACGCGCGCATCTGATCTCCGCCCTGCCGGCGAGCCTGCGCGAGGCCAATTCGACGCTCGATGCGCGGATCAAGACCTTCATCGCCTTCCAGCATGGCATCGTCGACATCGGCCAGCGCATCTCGGCCAAGGCCGCCTTGCTGGAGGCGGGTGCGGCTGAGGCACGCGTCAATGTCGACGAGATCGTCGCGACGACCGCCGCGCTGCGCGACGAGCTCGCCAAGCGGGCAGGGGAGGCTTCCATGCGAGCCGGCGCGCGGGCGGAGGCGGTGCGCTTCCGGACGATTCTCTTTGCGGTTCTCCTGCCGCTTGCCGGCGGGCTTCTCGCGCTGCTGATGCTGCGGAGCCAATTGACGCGGCCCTTGCGCAACCTGATGCAGGCAATCGGGCAAGCGGTGGCGTCGGACCGGGTGATCGACGTGCCGCATCGCGACCGGGCCGACGAGATCGGCCAGCTTGCCCGCGTGGTGCGCCAGCTCAGCGAGGTCAGGGCGACGCTTGTGACGCGCGAGAGCGAAGCCGACGATGCGCGGCGCCTGGAACAGCGCCGCAATGCGGAGCTCGCCGGGATCGCCGACGAGTTCGAGGCGCGGCTCGGCCTTCTGCTCGGCGAGATCGGGCGCTCGAGCGAGGTCCTGCGCATGGCACTGCAGGATGCCGCGGTCCGGGTGCACCAGATCTCGCGGAGCACAGAGACAGCGGCGGCTTCCGTCGATGGTGCGGGGGTCGATGCGCGCCGTTCCAGCGAGGCGGCAATGCGATTGGATTTCGTCGTCAGCCAGATCAATGCCGAGGTCCGGCGCGTGTCGGAAATGGCGACCGAGGCGACCCGCGAGGCGGCCGGGACCCATGCGCTGGTGACGCGCCTCTCAGAGAATGCGGCCCAGATCCGCGATGTCGTGGGAATCATCGATGCGGTGGCGCGCCAGACCAATCTGCTCGCCCTGAACGCGACGATCGAGGCGGCGCGTGCCGGGGTCCATGGCCGTGGCTTCGCGGTGGTGGCCGCCGAGGTGAAGACGCTCGCCAACCAGGCGTCGGACGCCGCCGGGCGGATCGTCAGCCGGATCGCGCAGGCAGACGAGGCCCTGTCCCATGCCGCCGACGCGGTGTCGGCGATCGGAGCCAGCGTCGCGGCGGTCGAGCAGACCGGCACCGAGATCGCGACCATGGTCGGGTCGCATGTCGAGTTGCTCGGCTCGCTCGGCGAGACCGTGGCGCGGATCTCGGACGTGACGGGCACGGCCGCGCTGGCGATGGGCGAAATCGCCGCCGCCAATCTCCAGACCGTCGGCCAGGCCGATACCGGGGCAGCAAGCGCGAGGGAACTCGACGGGCGAATCAATGCCCTGCAGGCGGAGGCCGAGGCCTTCGTCAGGCGCCTGCGCGCGGCCTGAGCGGTTTCGACAGCGCCGGGCTTGCCTCGCGGGCCGACTCGGCCCCATCTGCGCCATGCCTTTTTCGACGATGGTTCCGCGATGAGCTGGTCGCCCCAGCAGGATATGGCTTTGACGGCCGTGGCGCGCTGGCTGCAATCCGGCGAGCCGCAGCTCTTCCGCATGTTCGGCTATGCCGGTACCGGCAAGACGACGCTCGCGCGCCATATTGCCGAGGCCGTCGACGGCGACGTCGTCTTCGCCGCCTATACCGGCAAGGCGGCGCTCGTGCTGCGCAACAAGGGGTGCGAGGGCGCGCAGACCATCCATTCGCTGATCTACCGCTCGCGCGGCGTCGACGAGGAGAGCCCGATCTTCGCGCTCAACCGCGACAGCGCGGCGGCCAAGGCGAAGCTGATCATCATCGACGAATGCTCGATGGTCGACGAGGAGCTGGGCCGCGACCTGCTCTCCTTCGGGACGCCGGTGCTGGTGCTGGGCGATCCCGCGCAGTTGCCCCCGGTCAAGGGCGGCGGCTTCTTCACCGAGCAGGAGCCCGACGTCATGCTGACCGAGGTCCACCGGCAGGCGGCGGACAACCCGATCGTGCGGATGTCGATGATCGTGCGGGAGGGCGGGCAGCTCGAACTCGGCGAATACGGCCCGAGCCGGGTGATCCGGCGCGGCGAGATCAATCCCGAGATCGTCATGGGCGCCGATCAGGTGCTGGTCGGCATGAACAAGACGCGGCGCAACTACAACGCCCGCATCCGCCAGCTGATGGGCCGCACCGATAACAGCCCCGTCGCCGGCGAGAAGCTGGTCTGCCTGCGCAACGACAAGAGCAAAGGCCTGCTCAATGGCGGCGCCTGGATCGTGCAGGAGATCAAGACCTCGAAGAAGGGGCTGATCACCATGCGCGTCACGCCGGAGGACGATGCCGGCGGCAAGGCGGTCAAGGTCTCGGTGCTGCCGAATTTCTTCGACGGCACCGAGGAGGAGGTGCCGTGGGAGCTGCGCAAGCATACCGACGAGTTCACCTTCGGCTATGCGCTGACGGTGCATAAGTCGCAGGGCTCGCAATGGGACGATGTCGTGCTCTTCGACGAGAGCTTCGCCTTCCGCGAGCATCGGGCGCGCTGGCTCTATACCGGCCTGACGCGCGCGGCCGAGGCGATCACGGTCGTTGTGTAGGGTTGGCTGGTCAGATTTCGGCGACACGATTGTCATTCCGGGGCTTCGCATAGCGAAGAACCCGGAACCCACGACGGGGTGGAAGCGCCGTGGTTCTGCGCAGACAACTCGCTCACCCGGTCGTGGTTTCCGGGTTCGCGCCTGCGGCGCGCCCCGGAATGACAAAGGTGGTTCTGATCGCGTTGCCCAAATGAGTGTTGGAAGGGATTCGTGTGTCATGGCGAAGGACGAGGTTCAGGACCAGGCGGCTTCCGCGCTCATCGACGCGAAGATCGCATCGCTCACCGACTGGCGCGGTGCGACGCTGGCACGGATGCGCGCACTGATCCGCGAGGCCGATCCCGACGTGGTCGAGGAGGTGAAATGGCGCGGCGTGCCGGTCTGGTCCCATGGCGGGATCATTTGCACCGGCGAGACCTACAAGAGCGTGGTCAAGCTGACCTTCATGAAGGGCGCTTCGCTGGCCGATCCCGCCGGCCTGTTCAATTCCAGCCTGGAGGGCAATGCCCGCCGCGCCATCGATATCCGGGAGGGCGAGGTGGTGGATGCGGATGCATTCAAGGCTCTGATCGGCGAAGCTGTCGCGCTCAAGATGTCCGGCAAGAAGGCCCGCTGAACCTGGAACGGGTTCGCTAGAATTCGAGTAAACGGCTTCATTCAAGCCCATTTCGGGGCAGCATCCGCCCAACATTGCCGAATTGTCATGAAAGTCGCCGGCTTTTCGCCATAGTCGATATCGATCCTCTTCCTCACGACCAGCGGAGGCCGTGCAGATGGCGGAAACAGGCGAGCTGAAGGCAGGTGCGATTGCACTGCAGCGGTTCGGTCTGGGGCCGAAGCCCGGTCAGGGCGAGGCGGCGCGGGCGCAGATTCGCGACAGGCTTCTGGCGGAGATCGCAGCCGGCAGCGTCGCACAGCCCGAAGGCGTGACCTTTTCCAGCGCTGCCGAGATCGGCAAGGCGCTCTACGATTTCGAGGATCAGGAGAAACGGGAGCGCGAGGCGCGCCGCGCTTCCGTCGCGCCGGTGCCTCAAGGCACGCAGGTCGCGAATGCCGCGCCGCAGGTTGCTCCGGTGGGGGCTCAGAACCAGATGGCTCCGGCACCGAAGCCCGCAAACGAGCCGGCGCTGCCCTATCGGACCTATCGCGACGAGGTGAAGGCGCGGGTCGATCTCGCGCTCGTGGCTGAGACGGGCTTCGGCGAGCGGCTGGTGATGTTCTGGTCGAACCATTTCTGCATCGGCGCGACCAAGAGCAACATGTGCCGGATCATGGCCGGTGCCTATGAGCGCGAGGCGATCCGCCCGCATGTCTTCGGCCGCTTCGAGGACATGCTGATCGCGGCGGAGAGCCATCCGGCGATGCTGGATTTCCTCGACAACCGCCAGTCGGTCGGCCCGAACTCCCCGGCGGGGCGGCGGCGCGGGCGCGGGCTCAACGAGAATCTCGCCCGCGAGATCCTGGAACTGCACACGCTCGGCGTCTCCGGCGGCTATGCGCAGGCGGACGTGACCAATCTCGCCCGGATCATCACGGGCTGGACCGTGGTCGGGCGCGAGGGCGTGCTCGGCTTTCCCGGTTCCTTCGCCTTCAACGCCGGCTTGCACGAGCCCGGCGCGACGCCGCTGCTCGGGCGCCGCTACGACCAGCCGGGCAAGGCGCAAGGCATCGCCGCGCTGACCGATCTCGCGCGCCATCCGGCGACGGCGAAGTTCATCGCGATGAAACTCGCCCGTTATTTCGTAGCCGATGCGCCGCCACGTGCACTGGTCGAGAAGCTGGCCGGCGTGTTCCGCCAGAGCGGTGGTGATTTGCCGAGCGTCTACCGTGCGTTGATCGAGGATGACGCTGCCTGGAAGGCGCCGGCCAGCAAGATCCGGTCGCCGCAGGAATTCCTGCTGGCCTCCTATCGCGCGGTCGGCCGCAAGCCGGATTTCGGCCAGATCATCGGGCCGGCCGGCGTGATGGGCCAGCCCTTCTGGCAGCCCTCCGGCCCCAACGGCTATGCCGACGACAATGCGGCCTGGGCTTCGGCCGAAGGGCTCAAGACGCGGGTCGATGTCGCCGCCGGATGGGGGCGGCAGGCGGCGGGCTCGGTCGCCGATCCGCGCGTGCTCAGCGACGACATCCTTGGGCCGCTGCTTTCGCCCGAGACGAAGCAGGCCGTGGCGCGGGCCGAGAGCAAGCCGCAGGCGCTCGCGCTCCTGCTGATGTCGCCCGAATTCCAGCGGAGGTGACGCCGATGGTCGATCACGACGACGATGATTGCGAACGGATGACACCGTCGCGCCGTGCCGTGCTCGGCGCAGCCGGCGCGCTCTTCGCGTGGTCCTTCGTGCCGAAATTCGCCTATGCGGCGGCAGGTTCGCGCGATCCGCGCTTCCTGCTGGTCATTCTGCGCGGCGCGCTTGATGGGCTCTCGGCCGTGCCGCCGATCGGCGACCCCGATTATGCTGGCCTGCGCGAGGGCATCGCGCTCGCCAAGGACGGTGCGGAGGCGGCGCTGCCGCTCGATGGCTTCTTTTACCTGCATCCGGCGATGCCGAACCTCGCGCGGCTCTACAGGCAGGGGCAGGCGACGATCGTCCATGCCGCGGCGACGGGGTATCGCGAGCGCTCGCATTTCGATGGGCAGGACGTTTTGGAAAGCGGCCAGCCCTGGGCGGGCGCGACCCAGAGCGGCTGGCTCAACCGGTTGATCGCGAACCTGCCGGCCGGCGAAGGCATCTCGCGCAAGGGCGTGCTCGGCGTCGGCGTCGTGCCGCCGCTGGTGGTGCGCGGCGAGGCGCCGGTGCTGGGCTGGGCGCCGCCGCGCATGGCGCGCGCCGGGAGCGACCTGACGATGCGGCTGGCCGATCTCTACGGCCAGCGCGATCCGGGCTTGGCGCGAGCTCTGGCGCAGGCGATCGAGACCGAAGGGCTGGCGCAAAGGCGCGGCATGGCCGGCGAGCAGAAGGGCGGTGGTGGGCCGGATTCAGCCGACGGCATGCGCCGCATCGCCGAGGGTGCGGCGGCGCTGGTCGGCGCCGATGACGGGCCGCGCATCGCGGCGCTGGCCTTCGAAGGCTGGGATACCCATGCCAACGAGGGCGGAGCCAAGGGGCGCCTCGCCAATCTGCTCGGTGGGCTCGACGGTGCCTTCGCCGCCTTCGAGCAAGGGCTCGGACCGGTCTGGAAGGATACGGTGGTGATGGTCGCGACCGAGTTCGGGCGCACGGCGGCCGTCAACGGCACGACCGGGACCGACCACGGCACCGGCACGGTCGCCTTCCTCGTCGGCGGTGGGGTGAAAGGCGGCCGAGTCGTCGCCGATTGGCCCGGCCTGAAGTCCGAGCAGCTCTACCAGAACCGCGATCTCAAGCCGACGACCGATATCCGCGCCGTGGCCAAGGGCGTGGTGTCGGAGTTGTTCGGATTATCCGGCCCGGTGCTGGCGGAGAGGGTGTTTCCCGAGACCGGCGGGCTTGCCCCGATGTCCGGGCTTATCGCCTGAGCACGGCGCCGAGCCGCGCCGCGCCGCTGCGAAACCGGGCGGCGTGTCCACGAATCCTGAAACGGGCGAGTTCGATGCGACCACGCGTATCGAAGGAGCCAGCGACAGCGAGCGAACGGGCAAGGACGGTTGCGGCTTCGTCGAAGCGGCCTTCGTCATAGAGAGCATTGGACAGCACCCGCAGCATCTCGGGGTGCTCTTTCGTCAACGCCACAGCCCGCTCCAGCGCAGCGAGCGCCTCCTCGATACGGCCGGCGAAGCGAAGCTGCTCGGCCAGCGTCACCCAGGTGAAATGGGCGGTCGGGTTCAGATCGAGGGCGCAGCGGGCGAAGGCGACGGCGCGTTCCGGATTGCGAGGCCCGACTGCACGGGCGAGTGCGATGAAATAGGAGGTCGAGCTTCGACGGTGATCGCGTGCCGTGCGCAGCAACGCGGAGAAGTCGGTCTCGCCCGCGAGGACAGCGAGCGCCAGCGGGCGGAGCAGGCCGCATTCGCCGAGATAGGTGCCGGACGGATGCCCGGAGAAGGGCAGGGCGATCCGCCGCACCGGCATTTCGCCCGCGATCAGTTCGACATGGCGGCGGTCGAAGGCATGGGCGGGGTCGTAGACGATCACCGCGTGCAGGTCCGCGGACAGCGGCCCGGCGAGTTCGGGCCGCCAGCGTATGCGGTTGACGGTCTTGGCCCAGCGGGTGTCGAAGCCCGCCCTGTCGCGCTGCATGCTGTATTGCGGCGAGATCGCCAGCGCGCTCGTCGCGCCGATCATCTTGCCGAAGCGCAGTGCGGCATAGCCGCCCATGCTGGAGCCATAGGCGAGGACGCGGCGATAGGGGGCCGTCGTTGCCGCAACCGCCGCGACCATCTCGCGCCATTCCGGCTCTTCGTACCAGGAATTGCGCCGGTTCACGATATGGATCGTGGGAAGGCCCGCCTGTGCGAACGCAGCCTCACCGAAGGCCGGACGATCGAGATCGGGATCGTCCGTGTAGGAATCAAAGGTGACGACACAATCCTCGCCCGGGCGCCGTGCGGTCTTGACCAGCAGATTGCCCGAGCGAAAGAGAGTGTCGGTCACATAGAGGGCTCCGGGAGAGGCTTTCGCCTCAGGCCCAGGCGCGCTGCTTCAGCTTTTCCTCGAAGGCATCGATCTTCGTGCCCTTCTCCATGGTCAGGCCGATATCATCGAGGCCGTTGAGCAGGCAGTGCTTGCGGAACGGGTCGATCTCGAAGGTGATCTCGCCGCCGTCCGGGCCCTTGATCGTCTGCTTCTCGAGGTCGATCGTCAGCGTCGCGTTGGAGCCGCGCTCGGCATCGTCGAACAGCATGTCGAGCTGTTGGGGCGTGACCTTGATCGGTAGGATGCCGTTCTTGAAGCAGTTATTGTAGAAGATGTCGGCGAAGCTGGTGGAGATCACGCAGCGGATGCCGAAATCGAGCAGCGCCCAGGGGGCATGTTCGCGCGACGAGCCGCAGCCGAAATTGTCGCCGGCGACGAGGATTTCCGCCTTGCGATAGGCCGGCTGGTTCAACACGAAATCCGGGTTCTCCGAACCGTCATCCTTGTAGCGCATCTCCGAGAACAGCGCGGTGCCCAGGCCGGTGCGTTTGATCGTCTTCAGGTACTGCTTGGGGATGATCATGTCGGTATCGACATTGACCACCTTCATGGGCGCGGGCGTCGAGGTCAGGGTGGTGAAGGGCTGCATGGTTCTTGTCCTTGCTCTTGGCCGGGCTCAGCCGGCCGCTTGTTCGATGGCTTCCATGTCCTCGTCGGAGAAGCCGAAATGGTGGCCGATCTCGTGGACCATGACATGCGTGACGATCGAGCCGAGGCTCTCGTCATGTTCGGCCCAGTAGTCGAGGATCGGCCGGCGATAGAGATGGATGGTATTGGGCATCTGGCCGGTCTGGGGGCTGAAACCCTGCTGCGGCAGGCCGACGCCGCTGAACAGGCCGAGCAGGTCGAACGGGCTTTCCGCCTCCAGCTCCTTCAGCACGTCGTCCTCGGGAAACTCGGTGACGTTGAAGATCACGTCCGAGCAGAGCGCGCGGAATTCCTCCGGCAGGCGGTCGAAGGCGGCCTGGGCCAGAACCTCGAACGCTGCCTGCGACGGCGCCTTGACGCCGTCCCAGTCGATCTCTGCTGTTGTCGTGACCCTGGCGTCCACGGCCTTGCCCATCACCAGATTTTCAGCTGATAGCCGAGCCACCAGGCCAGCACGATGACGCCGAGGAGCGAGAGAGAGCGGCCGATACGCCGGCCCCAGAGCTCGACCTTGTCGCCCTCGGGCGCATCGGCGCCCGAGAAATGATCGGCTGCACGGCCCATAGAGGAGCCGAGCAGGCTTTCATTGTCGCGCTTGACCCGGTCCAGCGCCGCCTTGGATTCGGCGGCGCGGCCGGCTTCGCGGGGATCGTTCGACATGGTCAGTTCCCCGCCTGTCCGCCTCAGCCCAGCGTGCGGACGTCGACGAAGCGGCCGGTGAGGGCCGCCGCCGCCGCCATCGCCGGCGAGACGAGATGCGTGCGGCCGCGATAGCCCTGACGACCCTCGAAATTGCGGTTCGAGGTCGAGGCGGCGCGCTGGCCGGGCTTGAGCTGGTCGGGGTTCATGCCCAGGCACATCGAGCAGCCGGGCTCGCGCCATTCGAAGCCGGCGGCGATGAAGATCTTGTCGAGACCCTCGGCCTCGGCCTGTTCCTTCACCAGGCCGGAGCCGGGAACGATCATGCCGTAGTCGAGGCTCTCATGGAGCTTCTTGCCCTCGACGATCTTCGCTACGGTGCGCAGGTCCTCGATGCGGCCATTAGTGCAGGAGCCGATCCAGATCACGTCGAGCGGGATGTCGGTGATCTTCGTGCCGGCGGTCAGGCCCATATATTCGAGCGCGCGCTTCTTCGAGGCGCGCTTGACCTCGTCGGCGATCAGCTCCGGGTCCGGAACCGCGCCCAGCACCGAGATGACGTCCTCCGGGCTCGTGCCCCAGGAGACGATCGGCGGCAGGTTGGCGGCGTCGAGGCGGACGATGCGGTCGAAATGCGCGCCCTCGTCGGTGCGCAGCGTCTCCCAGTAGCGGACGGCCGCATCCCAGGCGGCGCCCTGCGGCGCCTTGGGGCGGCCCTTCAGATAGGCGAAGGACTTCTCGTCCGGCGCGACCATGCCGGCGCGGGCACCGCCCTCGATCGACATGTTGCAGACCGTCATGCGGCCTTCCATGGTCAGGCCGCGGATAGCCTCGCCGGCATATTCGATCACCGAGCCGGTGCCGCCGGCGGTGCCGATCTCGCCGATGATCGCGAGCGTGATGTCCTTGGCGCCGACGCCGGGCGCAGGCGTGCCGTCCACCTGGACGAGCATGTTCATCGCCTTCTTCTGGATCAGCGTCTGGGTGGCGAGCACATGCTCGACCTCCGAGGTGCCGATGCCGTGGGCGAGGGCACCGAAGGCGCCATGCGTCGAGGTGTGCGAGTCGCCGCAGACGATCGTGGTGCCGGGCAGGGTGAAGCCCTGCTCGGGGCCGACGATGTGGACGATGCCCTGGCGCTTGTCGAGCTCGTTGAAATACTCGACGCCGAAGTCGCGGGCGTTCTTGGCGAGCGCCTCGACCTGGATGCGGCTTTCCTCTTCGGCGATGCCCTTGGTGCGGTCGGTCGTCGGGATGTTGTGGTCGACGACGGCGAGCGTCTTCTCGGGCGCGCGGACCTTGCGGCCGGTCATGCGCAGACCTTCGAAGGCCTGCGGGCTCGTCACCTCATGGACGAGGTGGCGGTCGATATAGAGCAGGCAGGTGCCGTCATCCTGCCGGTCGACGACGTGGTCGTCGAAAATCTTGTCGTAGAGCGTCTGGGGACCCTTGGTCGCGGTCATGGCTTGTTCTCGGTCTGCGGAAATCTGCGGGAAATCATGCGCCGGCTCGCTTTGGGCCGGCACGCAAAAACGGTTCGCCTGTCGCCGGCCACACGGAAGCGGCCGGTCTCAGGCGCCGGTAAGGCCTGCGGCAATGGAGGCGGTAAAGCGGCCGAAAAAGCGCCAGGGCAAACGGGCATGGTCGTGCAGCGCGGCAAAGTCCTGCGTCGTCGGCAGGGGCGGCAGATGGCCCTCTGCCTGCACGGCGCTGAAGCGCTGCATAGGATGCTCACACGGCGACATAGCTACTGTTTAGCAGTTCCAATCAAGCCGGACAATCGATGCCGTTGCAGCCTGGCCATCAGCGTGACGCAGAGGTATCGACGCTGACGACCACGGACATGCCGGGCGCCAGGCGTTCGGCAAGCGGCTGGCCGGGGTCGACTGTGATACGGACCGGCACACGCTGGGCGATCTTGATGAAGTTGCCAGTCGCGTTGTCGGGCCGGATGACGCTGAATTCGGAGCCGGCCGCCGGCGAGAAGCGCTCGATCTTGCCCGTGAGGACGGCGTGGCGGAGCGCGTCGACAGTGAAGCTCACAGGCTGGCCGGTGCGCATGCCCGCGAGCTGCGTCTCCTTGAAATTGGCGATGACCCAGACCTGATCCGGTACCAGCGCCATCAATTGCGTGCCGGCAGAAACATATTGGCCCAGCCTTGCCGAGACCTCGCCCAGCCGCCCGTCTTGCGGCGCGGTGATGCGGGTATTGCTCAGGTCGATCTCGGCGAGATGGACCGCGGCCTCCGCGCCCTCGACCGCGGCGACCAGCGACTGACGGTTGACGATGGCGGTCTGGATGTCCTGGCGAGCGACATCGACGGCCGCGTTGGTGGCGGTGATCGCGGCACGAGCCTGGTCGAGCGCCTGCTGGCTCTGGTCTGTCGAGGTCTGGCTGACGACGCCGCGTTCGCGCAGTGGCTCGATGCGGCCCCAGTTGGCCTCGGCGGTGCGCAAGGCGGCCTCGGCGCTGGCGACATTGGCCTCGGCGGCGCGCAGGCGGGCTTCGGCGGCGGCGCGTGACTGGTCGGAATTCGCAAGTGCGGCGCGCTGTGCGGCGAGGCCGGCGCGGGCCTGCTCCAGCTTCTGGGTGAAAATCCGGTCGTCGATACGCAGGAGCAGGTCGCCG
Organism: Beijerinckiaceae bacterium; assembly: GCA_965283735.1. Lineage (GTDB taxonomy): Bacteria > Pseudomonadota > Alphaproteobacteria > Rhizobiales > Beijerinckiaceae > Allobosea. Next base: position 1,221,071 of record CBDIPN010000001.1, read on the forward strand.
CGCTTCACCGCTGCGAAATCCTGTACCGGCACCTCGGCGACATAGCCGGCGAGTTGCGGCGCGATGAGCGTGACCTGACCGCGGACATAGGCGTTCTCGGTCACCTCGACGGCACTGGTGAATGGCGGCAGCCGCCAAGCGTAGAGGATGATGCCGAGGCCGACGAGGCCGATGGCGAGTGCAATGTAGGTCGAGACGGAGCGGAGGATGCGGGTCATGGCGGGGCTGGACGTTCAGAGGGCGGGTTGAGCACTGGTTGCGCCGGAACGCTTGCGTAGCTGCAGGAAGGCGACGTGGCAGAGGAGCCCGACGAGAGCGAGGCTTGCGATCACGGAGATCAGCATGAAGGCGTCGTTGTAAGCGAGTACGATCGCCTCTTGCGCCGCGCGCTGCGTGAGCAGGGTGACGCCCTCCGCGCGCATCAGTGTCGGGTCACTCAGGACATGGCCATAGACGCTGCCGAAATGGCTGAGGCGCTGGGCCAGGAGCGGCTCGGACAGCACGAAATGCTCGGTGAGCACATTGAAGTGGAACGCCGTCCGCAGCGTGATGAAGCTGCCGAAAAGCGCCGAGCCGAGCAGGCCGCCAATGCTTTGTGTGAACAGGAAAACGGTGATGAAGCTCAGGATAAAGATCGGGCCGCGCGTGATGACGCCGCCCATGCCCTGAGCCATCGCCGCGGGCAGGAACAGGCCGGAGCCATAGGCGACGAGCGCCTGGCTCAGCCGGATATCGTGCGGCCGGGTCAGGCTGGTGGCGCCGCTGTCGAGCCAGGCTCCGAGCGCGACGCAGGCGAGTGCCGTGCCGTAGAACCAGTTTTCGCGTCCGGGCCGCAGCAGCAGCGCGCAGGTCAGGCCGCCGGCCAGGATCGCGCAGAGGATGACCGCGTAGAGCGGCATCGTCTGCTCGTTCTGGATGCCGAGCGCCTGGAAGAAGTTGGAGGCGCCGACCGTCTGCTCGGCGAGCACGATACGCATCAGGAGAATGGCGCCGGCGAAATGCAACGTCGCCGGGCTGGTCAGCCAGCGGATGTCGATGAGCGGGCTGTCACGGTGCAATTCGACGATCACCGCCAGCGTCAGGCAGATGACGGCGAGAGCGAAGAGCATGCCGAGCCAGGGCGCCTCGAACCACCAGTAGATCCGGCCGAGGCTGAGCGCGACCGCGATGGCGCCGAAGCCGATTGCGATCAACAGGTAGCTGACGATGTCGAGCGGGCCGATCCATTTCACCCGCGGCGGCGTGGTCAGCGGCAAGGCGAAGACGAAGCCGAAGGCAACCATCGCCAGGCCCATCTCGAACAGGGTGAGGCCATGGAAGCCGCCGAGATCGAGCAGCCAGGGCGAGATCAGCCGCGTCACGGGGATGCCGAGCGTGGTGTTGGTCAGCGCCAGCGACAGGCCGACGGTGAGCTTCTTCTGCGGCGGCAGGGGCTCGATCATGTAGAAGAAGGCGAGCGACGACATCGGCGCCGCCGCCATGCCGCTCATGAAGCGCACGACCACGGCCGATGGCAGGTCATGGACGAAGACAAGGTTCAGGAAGGCAGCGAGAACGAAGCCCGCGAGGCTCATCTCGGCGAAATTGCGCAGGCCGTATTGCATCCTGATCTTGATCAGGGCGAGCGAGAGCGAGACGTTCGGGGCCATGTAGGCGGCGATCAGCCAGTTCGTCTCGGCTAGGGTGGCGCCGAGCTCGCCCTGGATCTGGTAGACATTGGTGTTGACCAGGTTCGCGCCGATCTGCTGCGTCATCGCCAGCGTCACCGAAGCCAGCATGTAGGCCAGCGCGCGGGCCGGCGGCATCGTCAGACCCGCCGGGGCCGGCGGCGATGCGGCCGGCGTTGCGGAGGCTTCGGACGCGCTCATGGGGCGGCGCTCCGGCCTGCCGCGATATTGCGTGAAGTGCGGCGCAGGACGTCGAGCGCCGCTTCCAGCTCTTCCGGTGCGATGCCCTGCAGGATGCCGGCGCGCAATTCGGCCAGGAAATCCAGGATATCCTGAGCCTGGGCGCGGGCGGTCTCTGTCAGGAAGACGCGGCGGGCGCGGCGGTCGCCCTCGACCGTGCGGCGCTCGATCATGCCGTTACGCTCCAGTCCGTCGAGGAGCCGGACCAACGTCGGCTGCTCGATATCGAGCAAACCGGCGAGATCGGACTGGGTCGGGCCGTCCGCCTTGGCGAGCTCCATCAGCAGGCGCGCGCGCGACAGGGTCAGGCCCATGTCGCGCGCGCGGTCGTCGACGAGCGCGCGCAGCTTGCGGTTGACGGCGGCAAGCTCGCCGGTGAACGAGGCCTGAAGCTGGGTAAGATCCATAGCGCCAACATAAATAGCATGCTAATGATTTGCATGCTTATATGCGCATAAGATGCATATCAAGTGGAATTTATTTCTATCGATATGCGTTAATGGAATGTCAGGGCGCAGCTTCAGGCACAAAAAAACGCGGCCCCGAAGGACCGCGTTTCAATCTCGTTGCGCTGAGGCTTCGGCTTACTTGCCGGAAGCCTTCTGGCCCTTGGCGGGCTTGGCGTCGACGCGCTCGGCGATACGGGCCGACTTGCCGCGACGATCACGCAGGTAATACAGCTTGGCGCGACGCACCTTGCCCTTGCGGATGACCTTGATCGAGTCGAGGTTCGGCGAGAACAGCGGGAAGACGCGCTCAACGCCCTCGCCATAGGAAATCTTGCGGACGGTGAAGCTCTGGTTGAGGCCGCCGCCGTTGCGGGCGATCACGACGCCCTCATAGGCCTGGACGCGGCTGCGCTCGCCTTCCTTGACCTTGACGTTGACCTGCACGGTGTCGCCGGGCTGGAAGGCGGGAATGGCCTTGCCTTCGCTCAGCTTGGCAATCTGCTCGGCATCGAGCTGTTCGATGATGTTCATGGGTCTCTCCATGGCCGTATTCGCGCGGAAGCGCGGGCTTTCGGCTCGCTGTTTTCAGTTGAGTGCGGGGCCTTACAGGAGCGCGCAGCATTTGTCGAGCGGCAATGCCGGCTTGTTGGCCACGCTGCCGGCATGCATAGCGTTGGCGGCAGCGACACGCCAGCGGACGAGATGCCATGCCCGACACCACTCCGAAGACCGCCCTCGTCACCGGCGCCGCGCGCGGCATCGGCCTCGCCACCGCCAAGCGCTTCCTGACTGAGGGCTGGCAAGTCGGCCTGCTCGATATCGACGGGGCCGGCCTCCAGCGGGCAGCGGCAGAGATCGCCGCGCCGGAGCGGACGCTGGTGCTGACCTGCGACGTGGCGATGCCGGCGCAGCTCGAGTCGGCCTTCGCCGGCATGGCCAAGCGCTTCGGGCGGCTGGATGCCCTCGTCAACAATGCCGGTACGGCGGTGTTCAAGCCGCTGCTGGAGACCACGCATGACGAGTGGCAGCGGGTGCTGGCGGTCAATCTGACCGGCCCGTTCCTGGCGACGCAGCTCGCGGCGCGGGCCATGGCCGACAATGGCGGCGGCGCCGTCGTCAACATCACCTCGATCTCGGGCTTGCGCGCCTCGACGCTGCGGGTCGCCTACGGCACCTCGAAGGCGGCGCTGGCGCATCTCACCAAGCAGCAGGCGGTCGAACTCGCGGGGCTTGGCATCCGCGTCAACGCAGTTGCGCCGGGGCCGGTCGAGACCGCGATGGCCAAGGCGGTGCACAGCCCGGAAATTCGGGCGGACTATCGCGATGCCGTGCCGCTCGGCCGCTATGGGCTGGAGGAGGAGCTGGCCGAGGCGATCTTCTTCCTCTGCTCGGACCGGGCGACCTACATCACCGGGCAGGTGCTGGCCGTCGATGGCGGCTTCGACGCTGCCGGCATCGGGCTTGCGACGCTCCGCGGCGAACGCCGCAATCTTTGAAAGGTCGCGCTGAAACGAGATCGCAGCAGCTTCGAGCTCTGCTTTTGTCATTCCGGGGCTTCGCGCAGCGAAGCACCCGGAACCTACGACCGGCCGAGCGGCGCCCCGCAGACATCTGATGCCTCACCCGGTCGTGGGTTCCGGGTTCGCGCCGGCGGCGCGCCCCGGAATGACAAGGACGGTGCAAGAGATCCGGCGGATCAGAGAAAACGCCTTTATCCCATCGCTTCGCGCTTCTTCAGCAGCTCGTTGAGCATGTCCTGCTGCTCGCTGAGCCGGTTGGCGAGGGCCTCTTCCACGGCGGCGCCGGAGGCTCCCGTCGCCTGTTCCATCAGCTCGGAGATGTTGCGCCTGAGGAGGGCGATGCGTTCGTCCAGGTCAACTTGCGAAGCGTTCTGAGGCATCGGCAGGTTCTCCATGTTCCATCGCCGCCGCGCCAGCGGCTCGCTCCGTAGAATGCCGGACGACCCTCCATGTCCTCCGGCTGCGGCGCACGGAGCCGTGAGCTTGTCGTCCGCGCTTCCCGGTGAGTGCGGTCCGGCGGAAGCGCGATGAAATCACAGGTCACCGCGGCAGGATAGCCGCGCCCCGTGTCGACGGGCGTAGCAGGGGCGGAGCCTGCGAGCCGCTGCTGCCACCGACAAAGCGCTTGCGTCCTTTCCGGATCGGCGCGAACCTCTCCTCAACTGCCTCTCCGACGGCCGCCCGACCCTGTCGGGCCCGAGCGACCGCCGCCCATCCGGCGTGAGCGCATTCGCTGTTCCCGCCGGCTTCCACCGTGCCGGAGCCGGGGCCGCTCGAACCTCTCCTCCATCGCGGCCAGCCCCGAAGGAGGAAGTCATGCCCGCATCGGCACAGAATGGCGGTTCCGCAGCCGGTACCCGACGTGCGGGGCCGCGATGCATCGCGATCGTCGGCCCCTTCCAGAGCGGCAAGACGACGCTGCTCGAAAGCATCCTGATGCGATGCGGTGCGCTCTCCCGCACGGGTACGGTCAAGGGCGGCAACACGGTCGGCGATGCGGCGCCTGAGGCGCGCGCGCATCAGATGAGCACCGAACCCACCGTCGCGGCCGTCGATTTCCTTGGCGATACCTTTCATTTCATCGATTGCCCCGGCTCGGTCGAGTTCCTGCACGAGATGCGCCATGTGCTGCCGGCGGTGGATGCGGCCGTCGTCGTCTGCGAGGCGGATGACCGCAAGGCCCCGGCGCTGGAGCTCGTGCTGCGCGAGCTGGAAGAGGCCGACATCCCGCGCTTCCTGTTCCTCAACAAGATCGACACGGCCTCGCGCCGGGTGCGCGAGACGCTGGGTATCCTGCAACGGGCCTCGCGGACGCCGCTGCTGCTGCGCCAGATCCCGATCTGGAAGAACGGCATCGCCGTCGGCTTCATCGACCTCGCCCTGGAGCGGGCCTTCATCTACCGCGAGCACGCGCCGAGCGAGATCGTGCCGCTGGCGGCCGACGAGGCGGGCCGCGAGAAGGAAGCGCGCTTCTCGATGCTGGAGCGGCTCGCCGATTACGACGACGAACTGATGGAGGAATTGCTGGGGGATATGGAGCCGCCGCGCGACCGTGTCTTCGACGATCTCGCACGCGAATTGCAGCATCGCCATGTCGTGCCGGTGCTGATCGGCGCGGCCGAGCGCGGCAATGGCGTGACGCGGCTGCTCAAGGCGCTCAGGCACGAGGCGCCGAGCTTGGCCGAAACGCGCGGACGCACCGGTATTCTGCCGGAAGGGCCACCGCTCGCGCAGGTGCTGAAGACCTGGCATTCGAGCCAGGGCGGCAAGCTCTCGCTGGCCAGGGTGATGCGCGGCCGGCTGGCGGAGGGCGATGTCGTGACCTCGTCGGGCGGTGTCGAGGCGCGCATCGCCGGCGTCGTTTCCCTGAAGGGGGCCGAGCAGAGCCGGAAGCCTGCGGCGGAGGAGGGCGAGGTCGCCGGCTTCGCCAAGCTCGACGGCATCGCGACGGGCGAAGCCTTCATGCTGGGCAAGGCGCGGGCGAGCGTGGTCAGCGCGGTCGCGCCGCCGGAAGCCGTGCATGCCTTCGCCATCGCGGTGAAGGACCGCAAGGACGATGTCAGGCTGGCGGCTGCGCTCCAGCGCCTGACCGAGGAGGATACGGCGCTGGCGGTGACACAGGTGCCGGAGCTCAGCGAAACCCGCCTGTCGGGGCAAGGCGAGATGCATCTGCGCGTCGCGCTGGAGAAGCTCGCCGGCCGCTATGGCGTCACCGTCGCCAGCAAGGCGCCGCAGGTCGGCTATCGCGAGACGATCCGGGGCCAGGCCGGCGCGCGCGGCCGGCATCGCAAGCAGAGCGGCGGCCATGGCCAGTATGGCGATGTGGTGATCGAGGTCGCGCCGCTGCCGCGCGGGGAGGGCATCCAGTTCGTCGACAGGATCACCGGCGGTGTCGTGCCACGCCAGTATATCGGCTCGGTCGAGGCCGGTATGCGCGATTTCTGCGAGAAGGGACCGCTCGGCTTCCCGATCGTCGATGTCGCTGTGACGCTGACGGACGGCTCCTATCACACCGTCGATTCCTCCGACATGGCGTTCCGGCAGGCGGCGCGGCTCGCCATGAACGAAGCGATGCCGCAGGCGAAGCCGGTGCTGCTCGAACCGATCCTCTCAGTCGACGTGGTGATCCCGTCGGAGGCGATGTCGCGGGCCTCGGCCCTGATCTCCGCCCGGCGCGGGCAGATCCTCGGCTACGACACGCGGCCCGGCTGGCGCGGCTGGGACCAGATCAAGGCGCTGGTGCCGGAAGCGGAGATGACCGGCCTGATCGTCGAACTGCGCTCGGCCACGTCCGGTGTCGGCTCGTTCAGCGCACGCTTCGACCATCTCGCGGAACTCGCCGGCAAGCCGGCCGAGGCCGTGGTCTCCGCCCAGGCACTCGCCCTCGCCCAAGGGCGCTGATTCCAGAGAAAACGCCCGTCCTTCCCACCGGGAGCCATTCATTGGCTCCCGGATCGGGCTTGATTTCGCGCGAGGTGAACTGTTTAGATGTGAACATTGTATGGTCTTTGATGGCGGGTGCTTGCGCTCCCGACCACCGTTCCGCACTGTACGATCATCAAAATGCACCGGAACCCGTCGCGAGGCGGCTAACCGGGCGAGAGGGAGGGAATTATGACTGCGACCGGCGCCACGCAGGCCAGGAACGCCCTGCGCCCCTGGCTAGCGCATTATCCGCCGGCCGTTCCGCCGGAACTCGACGAGGCCAAGGTCGGTACGCTGGCGGACCTGATCCGCTTTGCCTGCTCGACCTATGCCAGTCGCCCGGCCTTCGAGAGCTTCGGCAAGACGATCACCTTCGCCGAGACCCGCCAGGCGGCCGAGTCCTTCGCCGGCTGGCTGCAGGCCAAGGGGCTGAAGAAGGGCGACCGCGTCGCGCTGATGATGCCGAACATCCTGGCCTATCCGGCGGCGCTTTTCGGCGTGCTGCTCGGCGGCTTCACCGCCGTCAACGTCAACCCGCTCTACACCGCGCGCGAACTGACCCACCAGATCAACGATGCCGGGGCGCGGGTGCTCGTGGTGATCGAGAACTTCGCCCATGTCGTCGAGGAGGCGAAGCCGAACCTGAAGCTCGACGCCATCGTCGTCGCCACGGCCGGCGACCTGATGGGCTTCAAGGGCAAGATCGTCAATTTCGTCGCGCGCCGCATCAAGAAGGTGGTGAAGCCCTACAACCTGCCGGGCTCGGTCGGTTTCCAGCAGGTTCTGCAGAGCGGCGCCCGGATGGCGCCGGTGACGGTGGTGCCGGACGATGTCGCCTTCCTGCAATATACCGGCGGGACGACCGGCGTCGCCAAGGGCGCGACGCTGACGCATCGCAATGTCGCATCCAATGTGCAGCAGGCCGGCTTCTGGCTGGAATGGGTGCTGGAGCCGCCGCTCGGCCGCAGCGACTACCAGCATGTCATGGTGACGGCGCTGCCGCTCTACCACATCTTCGCGCTGACCTGCTGCTGCATGTTCATGCTGCGCATCGGCGCCAAGAGCCTGCTGATCGCCAATCCCCGCGACATTCCCGGCTTCATCAAGACACTGAAGGCGAGCCGCTTCACGCTCTTCTCCGGCGTCAACACGCTCTACAACGCGCTCGCCAACCATCCCGAGATCAGGCAAGTCGACTTCTCCGAGATGCGCTTCGCGGTGGCCGGCGGCATGGCGACGCAAGCCGCGGTCGCCAAGCAGTGGAAGGCCGTAACCGGGCGCCCGATCATCGAGGGCTATGGCCTGTCCGAGACCTCGCCGATCGCCACGATCAACCGGCCCGACCTGACCGAATTCAGCGGCACGATCGGCTATCCGATCCCCTCGACCGAGATCGCGATCCGCGACGCCGAGGGCAACGACATGCCGATGGGCGAGGCCGGCGAGATCTGCATCCGCGGCCCGCAGGTCATGACGGGTTACTGGAACCGCCCGGACGAGACCGCCAAGGCGATGACGGCGGACGGCTATTTCCGCAGCGGCGATGTCGGCGTGATGCTGCCGGACGGGCAGGTCAAGGTCGTCGACCGGATGAAGGACATGGTGCTGGTCTCCGGCTTCAACGTCTATCCGAACGAGGTCGAGGACGTGCTGGCCGCGCATCCGGGCGTGCTGGAATCGGCCGTGATCGGCCTGCCGGACGAGCATTCGGGCGAGGCGGTCACCGCCTTCGTCGTGCGCAAGGACCCGACCCTGACGACGGATGCGCTACGGGCCTACTGCAAGGAGAATCTCACCGGCTACAAGGTGCCCAAGCAGATCTTCTTCCGCGAGAGCCTGCCGAAGACCAATGTCGGCAAGGTGCTGCGCCGGGCGCTGCGCGAGGAGGTCGTCGCCAAGCGTTGACGCTGCTCGACGAGCCGATCACGCCGGTCAATTCCTTCTTTATCCGCAATAACGGCCATCTGCCCGAGATCGACGACAGTACCGAGTGGCGGCTGACCATCGACGGCGAGGTCGAGCGCCCGGCCGTCTGGACCGTCGAAGGCCTGCGCCAGCGCTTCGAAACGGTCGCGGTTACTGCTGTCCTGGAATGCGTCGGCAATGACCGCTCGCGCTTCTCGCCGGCGACGGACGGGCTGCAATGGCGGCTCGGCGCTGTCGGTTGGGCGCGCTGGACGGGCGTGCGGCTGGCTGATGTGCTGGAACATGCCGGCCCCAGGCCGGGCGCAATCTACACCGCCCATCATGCGCCGGACCGTCAGATCGGCAAGCCGGAGAAGACCGCGCTTTCGCGTGGTCTGCCGATGGTCAAGGCCGTGGCTCCCGAAACGCTGATCGCCTTCGCCATGAATGGCGAGCCCCTGCCGCGCCTGCATGGCGGGCCATTGCGCCTTGTCGCGCCGGGCTATCCCGGCTCGGCCTGGCAGAAATGGTTCGACCGGATCAGCCTGCGCGCTGTCGAGCATGACGGCGAGAAGATGCGCGGGACGGATTATCGGATGCCGATCCGGCCGGTTCGTCCCGGCGAGCCGCTCGACCCCGCGAATTTCGCCGTCATCACCAACATGCCGGTCAAGTCGCTGATCACGGCTCCATCAGATGGCTTCGTGGTGAAGCAGGGTGAGCGATTGAAGGTCGCAGGCTTCGCCTGGAGCGGCGTCGAATTGCAGGCTGGCGAGGCATGCTTCGCCTGGCGGCGCTTCGAGACGGAGATTGCCGCGGGGCAACCGGGTCCGTTCGCCGTCATGGCGCGGGGGAGGGATGCTGCGGGCAGTGTCCAGCCGCTGGAGCCGGTCTGGAACCCGCGGGGATATTGCAACAATCAGGTCCAGCGCGTGCGCGGTTCCGTGGTTGCGTGAGGCTTTGAACCTTTTGGCGGGTTGCTGCGTCTAAGGAATGGGTCTGCCATTCCGGGCATGGCTCTGCCGCCTCGGTCACTCCTCCTCCCATCGGCGACCGAGGCGGCTATTCTTCCCAGAAGAACGCGTTCAGGCTGCCAGAAGCGCCCTGCTGTCGGCGGCGTGGCTGGTGACCGGCAGGATTTCACCCGGCGCGATGTCGCTGGCGAAGCGGATCAGCGTGAAATCCTCGGCGCGGCCGGTATTGCCGCGTTCGGTCAGGACGCTGAGCGGACGGCCGATGCGTTCCGCGAGATGGCGCTGCTGCGCGGCGCTTGCCGCCACACGCAGTCGCGCGGCGCGCTCCGAAACCACCTCTCCCGAGAGCTGCGGCATGCGGGCGGCCGGCGTGCCGGGGCGTGCCGAATAGGGGAAGACATGGACGAAGCTGAGCCCGCATTCCGCGACGAGATCGAGCGAGCGGCCGAACATCGCCTCGTCCTCGGTCGGGAAACCTGCGATGAGATCGGCACCGAAGACGATATCGGGGCGCAAGGCGCGGATCTCCGCGCAGAAGCGGATGGCATCGTTGCGGCCGTGGCGGCGCTTCATGCGCTTGAGGATGAGGTCGTCGCCGGCCTGTAGCGAGAGATGCAGATGCGGCATCAGGCGTGTCTCGGTCGCGAGCAGGTCGCGTAGCGCGTCATCGACCTCGACCGCGTCGATCGAGGAGAGGCGCAGGCGCGGCAATTCGGGCAGGGCGCGCAGGATCGCCCCCGCAAGCGCGCCCAACGATGGCTCCTCGGCCAGGTCCCGGCCATAGCTGGTGAGGTCGACGCCGGTCAGTACGATCTCGCGGGCGCCGGCTTCCAGCAAGGTCCGGCATTGCGCGACGACATCGGCGATGGCGAGCGAGCGCGAATTGCCGCGTCCGAAGGGGATGACGCAGAAGGTGCAGCGATGGTCGCAGCCGTTCTGGACCTGGACGAAGCCGCGCGTATGGCTGGCGAAGCGGCCGGTGACGGGCGCACGCATGGCGGTGCGGGCCATGATGTCGCCGACGTCGAGCTTGTCGGCGGCGGCGATGTCGGGATGGCCGAGGCTGTTGGAACGAGCCAACGTCGCCCAGTTCTCGGGCCGCAGCTTCTCGTCATTGCCGAGGACGCGGTCGACCTCCGGCATTTCCGCGAAGCGCGTGGGCTCGATCTGCGCGGCGCAGCCGGTGACGATGACGGGCCTGTCCGGCTGCTCGCGCTTGAGGCGGCGCACGACCTGCCGCGCCTGCCGGGTCGCTTCGGCGGTGACGGCGCAGGAATTGATGATCGCGGCGTCCTTCAGCTCGGCAGCCTCAGCCTGGAGCCGCAGTGCTTCGCTCTCGACGATGTTGAGGCGGCAGCCGAAGGTGACGACCTCCAGGGCCATTACGCTGCCTGATCGAACAGAGCCGGGTCGAGCGTGCCTTCCCATTCGAATTCGACCGGGCCGGTCATCAGGACATGGCCGTCGCGCTCGCGCCATTCGATGGCGAGGTCGCCGCCGGGCAGGCTGACGGTCGCCTTGCGGGCGGTGAGCTCGCGGCGCACGCCGGCGACCAGCGCCGCGCAGGCACCCGAGCCGCAAGCCTGGGTGATGCCGGCACCGCGCTCCCAGACACGCAGCACGATATGGTCGGGCGCCTTGACCGCGGCGAGCTCGATATTGGCGCGATCGGGGAAGATCGGATGGTTTTCGAGCAGCGGGCCGATCTGCTCGAGATTGTAGGCATAGGGGTCTTCGACGAAGAAGACCGCGTGCGGATTGCCCATGTTGACGGCGCAGGGCGTGTGCAGGATCGGGTTATCGATGGGTCCGATCTGGAGCTCGAAGCGGCTGGTATCCTCGAAGGGCTCGGCCAGCGGGATCTGGTCCCAGGCAAGGCGCGGCGCACCCATGTCGACGGTGAAGAGCGTCTCGCCCTCGCGCACCGCCGGCAGCAGGCCGGCCTTGGTCTGGAGCGCGAGATGGTTCTTGGCAGCATTGCCCATCTGCGGGTCGGCGATCATCGCCCAGGCGACGCAGCGCGTGCCGTTGCCGCAGGCACCGGCTTCCGAGCCATCGGTATTGTAGATGCGCACAAAGGCATCGGTGCCGGGCGTCACGGCATCGTGCAGGACCATGAGCTGGTCGAAGCGGGCGCGCGGCTCCGATGCGATGGCGCGAGCTTCGCTTTCGCTGATGACATGCTTGCTACCGCGCAGGTCCAGCACCGTGATCTGGTTGCCGAGCCCGTTCATCTTCAGGAACCGGCGATTGGCCAGAGCGTTCATTTGGTCACACGTCCCGTGAATAGTGGGTCTATGGCCGAGGTGACGTGAAAAAGCCACCCTCGTCCCCGTTCCTGAGAGAAGGTGGACATTCTATGTTGCGCCGCAAGGGCGCGAATCGCGTGAAACTCTAAGGCCGTGACAATGCGTGTTTCTCGGCGATATTCCCGGATTTGTGTTCTGGCGCTTGCCGGCTTGACGAGCCTGTCGAGCGGAACGGTCTTCGCACAGACGCGCGTCGCACCGCCGACCGCGGTCGAATCCGCGCCTCTCGCGCCGCCGCCCGGCGCCAGCCCTGTCCAGATGCCGTCGGTTCCGGCGCAGACGCCGCCCGTCCCCGTGCCTGATTCTCAGCCGGGGCCGCAGCCGGCTCAGCCCGCTCCGCCGCCGCCGAACCCGGTGACGCCGCAGCCGGTGCAGCCAGCTCCGACGCTTCCGGGACCGGCCGAGCCGCAGCCCGTGCAGCCGCCGCCGACCCTGCCGCCACCGGGCCAGTCCTTGCCGGCGCCGCCCGCGCAGCAACAGGCCGGCGTGCCCGATCCCAATGCGACGCTCGCCGGCAAGCGCGGAGATTCAAGCGATATCGAGGAGATCATGCTGGCCGCGAAGCCGGTGCTGCTGTTGCCGGGGCAGGCCAGCTGGGACCAGGGCTTCCAGAGATTGTCGGAGAGCTTCAACGCCTTGCGTGCAGAGGCGCAGAAGGCGGGCCTGCCGGTCGCCGGCCGGCCGTTGTCGCTCTTCGTCGAGACGACCGATGACGGCTTTCGTTTCGAGGCGATGCTGCCCGTTGCGCTGCCGGCCGGGAACCCGCCTCCTGCATTGGGGCCTGGGGTGAAGCTGAGCGCTTCGCCGGCCGGGAGGGCGCTGCGCTTCCTGCATGTCGCGCCCTATGACGACATCGATTCCACCTACGAGACGATCACGGCTTATCTCGAGGCCAAGAGCATCGCTGTGAAGGACGCGTTCCTCGAGGAATATGTCAGCGATCTCAAGGACCCCGGCGATCCGAATCTCGAGATCAACGTCTACGTCCAGCCGAAGTAGTTCTCGTTGTCATTCCGGGGCGATCCGTAGGATCGAACCCGGAACCCACGACCGGGCGAGACTTTACTCGGTTTGGTTTCTTGAGGTCGCACCCAGTCGTGGGTTCCGGGTTCGGCGCGATGCGCCGCCCCGGAATGACAAGGAGCGTCACGCACTCCAGCTCAAACCCGGCCGCATCGGCCTGAAGCGCTCTTCCGGCAGGCCGGCTTCGGCGAGCGAGGCCTTCAGCGCCTCGGGCGGGCGCTCGACGCCTTCGTCGGTGAGCTGGAACGTGCCCCAGTGATGGCCGATCGCCTGCTTCGCCCGTAGCGCCAGCATGACCTTCACGGCTTCGTCCGGGTTCATGTGATTGTCCGACATGAACCAGCGCGGCTCATAGGCGCCGATCGGCAGCACGGCGAGGTCGAAGGGGCCGTGCTGGCTGCCGAGTTCCAGATAGAGCGAGCCGTCATGGTAGCCGGTATCGCCGATATGGAAGATCTTCGTGGCCGGCGTTTCGAGGATGTAGGAACACCATAGCGCCATGCGCCGGTCGAAGGCGCCGCGCGCTGACCAATGATAGCTCGGCACCAGCGTGACCATGACCTTGTCCGACAGAGTGAGCCGGTCGTTCCAGTCATGCGCCTCGGCGCGGGCATCGGGGATGCGGGACCGGACGATCGAGTCGTTGCCGAGCGGCATGATCATGCGCGGCTGGTCTCTGGCATGCAGCAGCGCCAGCGTCTCGATGTCGAGATGGTCGTAATGGTTATGCGTGACCAGCACCACGTCGATCTTCGGCAGGTCGGCGAAGGCGACGCCCGGCGCATTCACGCGCTTGGGGCCGATGAAGGAGAAGGGGCTCGCGCGCAGCGAATAGACCGGGTCGATCAGCAGGTTCAGGCCCGCGACCTGATAGAGGAAGGAGGCGTGGCCGAGATGGACGATCCGGGCGCTATCGATTTGGGCCGGCGGCCTGTCCTGCGGCGGCGCCTGATAGGCGAGGGGGAAGACCTCGCGCTCGCGCTTGGCGGTCTGCCAGCGCAGTACGTCGGCGAGGCCCTTGGTCACCGGGCGGCCGTCGCTGAAGACGAGCCCGTTGAAATGGTCGCTGACGGGCCCCTGGTAATAGGGATTGCGCGAGCGGGAGATCGCGCCCCAGGCGGCACCGGTCGAAGCCAGCAATGCACCGAGGCCGACGAAGGAGAGAAGCTTGCGGCGGGTCATGGTGAAAAGAGGTAAGCCGCCGCGACTTTCCGTCAAGGCTCCGGCGATCTGATCGCCAAGGCGTGAAGCCAGCGTGTCGGCTGGCGGTCATAGCCGGAGCCGGTATCCTCATCGATCGTCAGGGACTGCCAGCGAGCGCCGATGCCGAAGGCGGCGCGCAGTTCGGCTGACGAGAGATAGTTGAAATAGCGGCCGAGGCCGTCGCGTCCCTCGGCTTCGCCAGCCTTGAAGCTGGCATAGAGGACGCCGCCCGGACGCAAGGCGCGGTGTATCCGGTCGATGATGCCGGGCAGGGCCGGGCGGGGCGCATGGAGCAGGCAGGCATGCGCCCAGACACCGTCATAGGTCGCGACCTCCTCCAGATCCTCGAAGAGCAGGACGCCGACCGGACGACCGAGGCGTAGCTCGGCATGGCGCGCCAGCTCCGGCGAGCCGTCGGTCGGCACGACGTCGAAGCCGCGCCGCAGCATCTCCTCGCTATCCTGCCCGCCGCCGCAGCCGAGTTCGAGAATCCGCGCGCCGGGCTTGAGCCTGGCCACGAAGGGGTCGATGCGGCGGTGCTCGGCCAGTCGGTCGCGGCCGGCATAGGCGCTGGCTTCCTCGGCATAGAAGCCGAGAGTTCTGATCGTCCTTGCTCGACATGACCGGCGTCAGTTGCTGCCGGAGCGGATCGCGACGGTCGCGACGCCGGCGCCGATCAGCAGCGTGCCGCCGGCCTTGTTGAACAGCCCGATCGCGCGGGGATTGCTGACCACGGCCCGTGCCCGCGAGGCAATCAGCGCGTAGCCCATGGCATTGGCGAAGGCGAGCGTGATGAAGGTCGCCTCGAAGATCAGCATCTGCGTCCAGAAATCGCCCTTGGTGTCGAGGAACTGGGGCAGGAAGGCGACGAAGAAGGTGATGCTCTTCGGGTTGAGCGCCGTCACCAGCCAGGCATGGCCGAGCATCTTCCAGCCGGGAGCGGTATCCTCGCGCGGCTTTGCGTCGAGCGTGCCGCCGGCCCGGAAGAGCTTGATGCCGAGCCAGATCAGATAGGCCGCGCCGATCCATTTCAGCGTGGTGAAGACGAAGGCGGAGGTAGCGAGCAAGGCACCGACGCCGAGCATCGAGAGCGTCATCGCCGTGAAATCGCCTAGCGCAACACCAACGGCGATCGGGAAGGCGGTGCGCCAGCCCTGGCCGAGCGCATAGGAGATCACAAGGAGGATCGTCGGTCCGGGAATGACCAGGAGGACGGCGGTGGCGGCGGTGAAGGCGATCCAGGCTTCGAAGGTCATGATGGTGATGGCTCCGCTAAAGACCAGAGCCATCACCAGAAGCGGGTGTTTGTAAAGGGGTCAGCGCACCGGGGGCGGGTTGTTGCCGAACACCATCGCGGGGCCGGCGCCTTGTGCCGCCATCTCGCGGCGAACCTCCGGTTCGGCCGCGATGACCAGCGCCCACCAGACGCGGTAGCTGGTGCGCGGGTCCTTGGAGAGCGCGATGCCGTAGCGGGTCGCTTCCTTCATGCGCAGGTTCGCGTCATGGCCCGGCGATTTGCGCCAGCCATCGAAGGCTTCCTCGACCGAGAAATAGCCGCCGCCGAGATTCTCCGCCGCCCGCGCGCTGTCGACACCGGCGGCATGGATGCGGGCGGTGAAGTTGCCGCCGGCATCATGCGACAGGGCGTTCTTCGCGACCATGGCATCGGTCTGGCGCTGCGCCATCGCCATCAGGCGCGGATCGGGCCTGACCGGGCCGAGGCCCTGGCTCGCGCGATAGGCGTTGAGGATGCGCCCGGCCTGGGCCGGATCGAGCGAGACGGCCGCGACCTTATCGACCATGCGCGGGTCAAGCGGGCCTTCGCGACGCGGATCGCCGGCGCAGGCCGCGAGCAGGACGGAGAGGGCCAGCAGGATCGAGGCGGGTTTCAGTGTCATGGGCCGGCACGTTTGCGAATCGGACCGCAGCGATGCCGCCCGATCAGGGCCTTTCTGGGGCCGCGCGATTTCCGCGGTTTAGCTGCGTGCGCCGCCGATCACGCGGCAGAACGCCTTGCGCACATAATCCTCCGGCGCGACCTGCCCGGCCTGGACGACGAAGACCGCATCGACGCGGGTGCCCTTGCCGTTCTTGCGGGCGGTGATGCGCAGCGTCTGCGGGCGCCCGGAGCCGGAGGTCTCCTGGATGGCGACGACGGCGCTCGTCGCCTTGTCGATGCGCATATCGGCGAAGCCCTCCGCCGAAACGGCGGCACCGAGATCGCTGAGCACGGCGGCTGGCTGGCGATTGGGGATGAGGTCCCAGGTGCGGTAGCTCAGCCCGGTTACCATCGGCACGCCGTCGACCTTGAAGTTGCTGGCGCAGGGCTGGGCCAGTGCCGGGGCGAGGCTGGCGAGCACGAGGCCGGCGGCGAGAGGCAGGCTGCGAAGGGCGGAAAAGTGCATCGTCGGTCCCTTGATGATGAATCGAACCGCCCAGCAATGCTTGGAAGAGAGCTGTCGCGCAACCTGAGCGCCATTTCCAGCGCCTGCCCGTCCCCAAAACTTGACTTTCGCCACAGTCTTCCGCTTTAAGACCGCATCCGTTTCGCCGACATCGCCGAAACCACATCCGCCGACCGGGCCGCGCAAGCCGCTTTCATGAGCCCGGAGGTCAACGCCCGACAGCGCGATTGCGCCCTCGGGCGCGAAACCGCTTGGCGATGAGGCTCGGTGCTGAAGGCTCCTTGAGGCAGGCAGGTCCGCATGTTCGGCACGCTGAGCGACAGGCTCTCCGGCATCCTCTCGGGGCTGACCCGCAGGGGTTCGCTGACCGAGGAGGACGTCAACGCGGCGCTCCGCGAGGTTCGCCGCGCGCTGCTCGAGGCCGACGTCGCGCTCGAGGTTGTCCGGTCCTTCACCGACAAGGTGCGCGAGCGCGCCGTCGGCGCCGAGGTGCTGAAGTCGATCACGCCCGGCCAGCAGGTCATCAAGATCGTCAATGACGTCCTGATCGAGACGCTGGGCGGCGAGGGCGAGGGCATCAATTTCGACGCCGTGCCGCCGGTGCCGGTCCTGATGGTCGGTCTGCAGGGTTCCGGTAAGACCACCTCGACGGCGAAGATCGCCAAGCGCCTGACGGAGCGCCACAAGAAGAAGGTGCTGATGGCGTCGCTCGATACGCGACGCCCGGCCGCCATGGAACAGCTCGCCATTCTCGGCAGCCAGGTCGGCGTCCAGACGCTGCCGATCGTCGCCGGCCAGTCGGCGGTGCAGATCGCGAAGCGCGCGGTCGAGGCTGCGCGCCTCGGTGGCTACGACGTCGTGATGCTCGACACCGCCGGCCGCGTGACGCTCGACGACACGCTGATGGCCGAGGTCGCCGAGGTTAAGGCTGCGACGAACCCACACGAGGTGCTGCTCGTCGCCGACGCGCTGACCGGTCAGGACGCCGTCAACACGGCGCGCGCCTTCGATGCCCGCGTCGGCCTGACCGGCATCGTGCTGACCCGCATGGACGGCGATTCGCGCGGCGGTGCGGCGCTCTCGATGCGTGCCGTCACCGGCAAGCCGATCAAGCTCGTCGGTATCGGCGAGAAGGTCGACGAGCTCGACGAGTTCCATCCCTCGCGCGTCGCCAACCGTATCCTCGGCATGGGCGACATCGTCTCGCTCGTCGAGAAGGCGGCGCAGACGATCGATGCCGAGCAGGCGCAGGCTACCGCGCAGCGCATGGCCAAGGGGCAGTTCGACCTGTCCGACATGCGCGCCCAGCTCCAGCAGATGGAGAAGATGGGCGGCATCGGCGGTGTGATGGGCATGCTGCCCGGCATGAAACAGGCGCAGTCGCAGCTCGCGAATGCCGGCGTCGGCGACAAGATGTTCAAGAGCATGATCGCCGCGATCGACTCGATGACGGCGGCCGAGCGCAAGAACCCCGACCTGCTCAAGAACAGCCGCAAGAAGCGCATCGCGGCCGGCTCCGGCACCACGGCCGAGCAGATCAACAAGCTACTGAAAATGCATCGTGGCATGGCCGATGCCATGAAGATGATGGCCAAGCAGAAGGGCGGCATGCTCGGCAAGCTCGGCTCGATGTTCGGGCTCGGCGGCGGCCTGCCGGCCGGCATGCCCGATCCCTCGAAGATGGACCCTGCTCAGCTCGCCGAATTGCAGAAGCAGCTCGGCGCGGGCGGCGGCCTGCCGTCGATGCCGCCGGGCGGCTTCCCCGGCCTGCCGAAGGGCGTGACTCCGCCGGCCGGGATGATGCCGAAGCTGCCGGGCCTCGGCGGCGGCGGCTTGCCCGGCCTGGGTAACCCGTTCGGGGGCAAGAAGAAGTGATTCCCGTTCTGGAAACAGAGCGGTTGCGGCTGCGCGGCTGGACGGCCGCCGATTTCGACGTGCT
Source organism: Beijerinckiaceae bacterium (assembly GCA_965283735.1). Taxonomy (GTDB): domain Bacteria; phylum Pseudomonadota; class Alphaproteobacteria; order Rhizobiales; family Beijerinckiaceae; genus Allobosea. The sequence goes on from CBDIPN010000001.1 coordinate 1,239,630, forward strand.
CGCGCAGTTCTTCGGCAACGAGGAACTCACGCGCTATGTCGGCGGCGCCAGCAGCCGCGAGGATTCGTGGCGGCGTCTGTCCAGCATGGCTGGCCATTGGACCTTGCGCGGCCACGGCCTCTGGGCGGTGGAGGCGAAGGAGGACCGCCGGCTCGTCGGCTGGTGCGGCCTGCTTTCGCCGGAAGGCTGGCCCGAGCCGGAGATCGGCTGGAGCCTGTTCGCAGGCGAGCATGGTCGCGGCTTTGCGACCGAGGCCGCGCTGCGCGCCCGTGACTATGCCTATCGCGACTTGGGGTGGACCACGCTGATGAGTTTGGTGCATCCCGATAACCGACCCTCGATCCGCGTCGCCGAGCGTCTCGGCGCGCGCTTCGAGAAACCCTTCGTGATCCGTGGCACCGAGGTCGGCATCTACCGGCATCCGGCCGCCACGCCTGCGAAACACTGAACCAAAACCAAACCTGACCGGAGAAGACCCATGTCCCTCAAGATTCGCCTGACCCGCGGCGGCGCCAAGAAGCGCCCCTACTACCGCATCGTTGTTGCCGACTCGCGCTCGCCGCGCGATGGCCGCTTCATCGAGAAGATCGGCTCCTATGATCCGATGAAGGCCAAGGACGCCGCCGACCGCGTCGTGCTCGACCTCGAGAAGGTCCAGGCCTGGCTCGCCAAGGGCGCCCAGCCGACCGACCGCGTCCTGCGCTTCCTCGACGCTGCCGGCCTCGTCAAGCGCGCTGCCCGCAACAACCCGAACAAGGCTGTTCCCGGCGAGAAGGCCAAGGAGCGCGCCGAGAAGAAGGCCGAGAAGGCCGCTGCTCCGGCTGCCGAAGAAGCCGCCGAGGCGTGAGCCTGCTCGTCCGCACGTCGATCTCGGGCGGGGCGCAGCCTCGGCCCGAGCGTTTTCTCAAGGAGATGTCCGGCTCAAGGCCGGGCATGGCGTGCTGACATGAGTGACCTCATCCTGCTCGGTATCGTCGGCGCGCCGCATGGCGTGCGCGGCGAGGTCAGGATCAAGACCTTCACCGGCGATCCCCTCGGGATCGCCGATTACGGTCCGCTGACCGACAGCAAGGGCCGCAGCTACGAAATCACCGATATCCGCCCGGCCAAGGAGGTGGTCGTCGCTCGCCTCGAGGGCGTGACGACGCGCGAGCAGGCCGAGGCGTTGAACGGGACCGAACTTTTCGTCGCCCGCGACAAGCTCTCCGCGGATGCGGACGAAGACGAGTTCCTGCATGCCGACCTGATCGGCTGCAGCGTGGTCGGGCCGGATGGCGCCGTGCTCGGCAGCGTCACCGGTGTCGAGAATTACGGGGCCGGCGACCTGCTCGATATCAAGACGCCGGATGGGCGCTTTGTCCTGATGCCCTTCACCAAGGCCTTCGCGCCGCGCATCGACATGGCAGCGCGCCGGATCGAGGCCGAGCCTCCATTGGGATTGTTCGAGCCCGACGATGACAAGCAATAGGCCGGCCCGCGCGCTGATCTTCGACATGGACGGCACCATCGTCGACAACATGCGCTTCCATGACGATGCCTGGGAGAGCTGGCACGTCAGCAACGCATTGCCCTTCGATCGCGGCACCTTTGCCGCACGCACAGCCGGCATGGCCGGCAACGAGATCATCGCCTCCTATTTCCCGCAGGCGACGGTGGCCGAGCTTGACGCGATGAGCGACGCCAAGGAGGCGCTCTATCGGGAAGCCTATCTGCCGCATGTTGCCGCGACTCCCGGTTTCCTGGAACTGATCGCACGGGCCGAGGCGGCGGGCGTGCCGATGGCCGTCGGGACAGCAGCCCCGCCGGCCAATATCGAGGTGGTGCTGGATACGCTCGGCTTGCGCCAGCGCTTCGCGACCATTGTCTCGCCGAGCCAGGGTTTTCGTGGCAAGCCGCATCCGGACATGTTCCTGGCAGCGGCCGAGCGGATGAAGGTCGACCCCGCCGATTGCATCGTCTTCGAGGATGCGCCGCTCGGCGTCGAGGCGGCGCGTCGCGCCGGCATGCGCGCCGTGGCGCTGCTCACCATGCTCGGTCCCGAGGGCTTTGCGGATTATGACAACCTGATCGCTTCGGCTGGCGATTTCACGGCGCTGGACGGTTTGCCTGCGCTGCGCTTTGCTTGAAGGCATGCCCTTCCGCGCCTCGATCCTGACGCTCTATCCGGAGATGTTTCCGGGGCCGCTCGGCATCTCGCTGGCGGGCGAGGGGCTGCGCAAGGGATTGTGGTCGCTCGATACCCACCAGATCCGCGAGCACGGCATCGGCCGCCATCGCAATGTCGACGACAATCCGGCCGGCGGCGGTGCCGGCATGGTGCTGCGCTGCGACGTGCTGGCGGCGGCGATCGATGCGGCGGTGCCGGCGGATGACGATCGCCCGCGCCTGCTGATGTCGCCGCGCGGGCGGCCGCTCAAGCAGGAACGGGTCCGCGATTGGGCGGAGGGGCCCGGCCTCGTCATCGTCTGCGGGCGCTTCGAGGGCGTCGACGAGCGTGTGATCGAGGGGCGCAACCTGATCGAGGTTTCGATCGGCGATTACATCCTCTCCGGCGGCGAGATGGCGGCGCTGACGCTGCTCGATGCCTGCGTGCGATTGATCCCTGGCGTCATGGGCAAGGTCGCCTCGGGCGAGGACGAGAGCTTCGAGAACGGCTTGCTGGAATACCCGCACTATACCCGCCCGCGTGAATGGGAAGGCAGGGGGCTGCCCGAGGCGCTGCTCTCCGGCGACCACGCCCGCATCGCGAAATGGCGGAGGGCTGAGGCGGAGCGGATCACGCGGGAGCGGCGGCCGGACCTTCTTTCCCTTCTCCCCTTGGGGGAGAAGGTGTCTGCGAAGCAGACGGATGAGGGCCGTTAGCACCAGTCTTCCCTCATCCGTCAGCGCTTCGCGCTGCCACCTTCTCCCCCAAGGGGAGAAGGGTGCTAACGATACTCCGAGACCGGCAGCTTCTCTGCCAGCCAGCCGCCCGGCCCAAGCATGCCGCCGCGCACGCCGGCGAGATCGCGCCAGCCGCGCCCAGCCAGCTTCTGCGCCACAGCAACCGCTTGTGCGCCCGTGCGATCGATCAGGACAATGCGCTTGCCGGGATGATCGAGACGCAAGCCCGCGATCCTGACCTCGAAGGCCGGCGCATCGACATCGAGAGGCAAGGCACCTCGCGGCAGGCCGGTATCGGCCCATTCCTGCGCATTGCGGATATCGACGAGCAGGATGCGCTTCGCCAGCGCGGCCTCATGGGCCTCGCGGGGCGACAGCGTCGCCGCCGATTGTCCGAAAACGAAAGAGGCCGGGAGCATGAAGCCCCCGGCCAGAACGATCCGGCGCGTTGCGGCGCCTTTGGTCATGATGCTCAGCGCAGCTCGGCGCAGAAGCGCTGGATGCGGCGGCAGGCCTCTTCCAGCTTCTCGTCCGAGGTGGCGTAGGAGATGCGGAAGTTGGGGCCGAGGCCGAAGGACGAGCCGTGTACGGCCGCGACCGCTTCTGTCTCCAGCAGGCCCATGACGAGGTCCTCGTCGGTCTCGATCTTCTTGCCGTTCGGCATGGTCTTGCCGATCAGGGCCGAGCAGTCCGGGTAGACGTAGAACGCACCTTCCGGCACCGGGCACTTCAGGCCGCGGGTCTGGTTCAGCATGGAGACGACGAGGTCGCGACGGCGCTCGAAGGCCTTCTTGAAGACCGGAATATGCTCCTGCGTGCCGTCGAGCGCCTCGACAGCGGCCCATTGCGAGATCGCCGAGGTGCCGGAGGTCTGCTGGCCCTGGACGAGGTCCATGGCGTTCATCAGGTGCTGCGGACCGGCGGCGTAGCCGATGCGCCAGCCGGTCATGGCATAGGATTTCGAGACGCCGTTCATGGTCAGCGTGCGCTCGTAGAGGGCGGGCTCGACCTGCGCCGGGGTGACGAAGGTGAAATCGCCATAGACGAGGTGCTCGTACATGTCGTCGGTGAGGATCCAGACATGCGGATGGCGCATCAGCACATCCGTGAGCTTCTTCATCTCGGCATGGCTGTAGGCGGCGCCGGACGGGTTCGACGGGGAGTTCAGGATCACCCACTTGGTCTTCGGGGTGATGGCCTTCTCGAGGTCTTCCGGCTGCAGCTTGAAGTCGTTCTTGAGATAGGTCTCGGCATAGGTCGGCGTGCCCCCGCAGAGCGCGACCATCTCAGGGTAGGAAACCCAGTAGGGCGAAACGCAGATGACCTCATCGCCCGGGTTCAGCGTGGCGAGCAGGGCGTTGTAGATGACGTGCTTGCCGCCGGTCGAGACGATGGTCTGGCTCGGCTTGTAGTCGAGGCCGTTCTCGCGCTTGAACTTGCGGGCGACCGCCTCGCGCAGCTGCGGGATGCCGGAGACCGGGGTGTACTTGGTCTCGCCGCGCTTGATCGCGGAGATCGCGGCTTCCTTGATATTGTCCGGCGTGTCGAAATCGGGCTCGCCGACGGAGAGCGAGATCACGTCCTTGCCCTGGGCTTTCAGGTCGCGGGCCTTCTGCGTGATCGTGATGGTCGCGGACGGCTTCACGCGCTTCAGGGCATCGGCAAGAAAGGCCATGGGACTGATCTCCGGGGAGGCGGAAGGTTGCGCGCCGGAACAAGGCGCGGGCGAGGTTTATGACTCGACGGCGATGATCGCAAGCGCAACTGATTGATGTCTGGCAGAAACGTCATGAATTCAGGGCGGTTTGCCCTTGCGCTCCGGGCATGCGAAGGCCGGTCCATGACGAACGCTGCCGGTCCGATCGCTGTTTATGTCGATGCCGACGCCTGTCCGGTGAAGGACGAGGTCTATCGCGTCGCCGGGCGCCACCGCCTGCACGTCTTCGTCGTCGCCAACAGCTTTCTCAACGTGCCGCGCGAGCCCTGGATCGAGCGCGTGACGGTGCCCGGCAATTTCGACGCGGCCGATGACTGGATCGCGGAACGGGTCTCGCGCGGTGCTATCGTGATCACGGCCGACATTCCGCTCGCCGATCGCTGCATCAAGGCCGGTGCCGACGTCATCGGGCCGACCGGCAAGCCCTTCACCGAGGCCTCGATCGGCATGGCACTGGCGACGCGTGACATGATGGAGGATCTGCGCGCGATGGGGACCGTGCAGGGCGGGCCGAAGCCGTTCTCGCCGAAGGACCGCTCGGCCTTCCTGCAGGCGCTCGACCTGGCGATCCAGCGCCTGAAGCGGGCCGGTTTCGGAGCCTGAGCCAGCCTGCGATGGAGAGGCTTGTCTGACCGTAACGTTCCGCGCCTGCCGCAGGTCAGCCGAGGCTCCCTGCGTTTTAGGTGCTGCTGGACGCATGGCGCCTTTGCCCCTAAATCTCGCCGCAAAGCAGGCCTGCCATCCAGGCGGGCGTCCGGGAGGAAGTCCATGTCGTTGACCCGCCGTTCCACGCTCGGCCTGATGGCCGGCGCCGTCTTCGCTCCGTCAATCGTCCGGGCCCAGAGCTTCCCCAGCAAGGTCGTCACGCTGGTCGTGCCCTATCCGGCGGGCGGGCCGACGGATGCCATCGCGCGTTTCGTGGCGCAGGACCTCGCGGTCGCCTTCGGGCATAATGTCGTGGTCGACAACCGGGCCGGCGCCTCGGGCGCCGTCGGCACCCGCGCCGTCGCCCATGCGGCGCCGGACGGCTACACCATCGTGTTCGGCAACAACCAGACGCATGGCAACAACATGTTCCTGCTGAAGGAGCCGGGCTACGACGCGGTCAAGGATTTCGCGCCGCTCGCCGGCGTCGGCGCCTTCGAGCACGCCTTCGTCGTGCGCAACGGCCTGCCGGTGAAGAACATCCAGGAGCTGATCGCGCTCGCCAAGGCCGAGCCGGGCAAGCTCAACTATGGCTCGACCGGCGTCGGCTCCGGCTCGCATCTGGCGATGGAGCTGTTCATGCAGCGCACCGGCATCAAGATGACGCACGTGCCCTTTAGGGGAGCGGCGCCGCTGGTGCAGGAGATCGTCGCCGACCGCATCGACATCGCCAATTCGACGCTGCCGAGCGTGCTGGAGCAGATCAATTCCGGCACGCTGCGCGCGCTCGCCCTGCAAGCCCCGAGCGCAACCCGCGCGCCAAGGACATCCCGACGCTGCGCGAGCAGGGCGTGAACAATGCCGATGCCGATTCCTGGGCCGCCTTCTTCGCCCCGGCCAAGACGCCGGATGCCGTGCTCGACACGCTCTCCAAGGCGGTTCTCGCCTCGCTGAACAAGCCTGAGACGCGCGAGGCAATCCTGAAGCTCGGCTTCACGCTCAAGGTGCGCGATCCCGTGGCGTTCAAGCCCTACCACACCCAGGAAATCGCGACCTGGAAGCAGATCATCGCTGATGCCGGCGTGAAGCCGGAATAACGCGAGACATTCGCTCAGCCCCCATCCTGAGGAGGCCGCGTCAGCGGCCGCCTCGAAGGATGGTCCAGTGATCTCCGCAGCTTCCTGAAGCATCCTTCGAGACGCGCTCCTATGGAGCGCTCCTCAGGATGAGGGCTGTGGGGTGTGATGCGCGGGAGCCTGCCCCATGAACCTGATGCCCAAGCTCGCCGCTCGCCGCGAGGCAGGGAAGCCCGTGCGCGCGGCGCTGATCGGCGCCGGCAAGTTCGGCTCGATGTTCCTGTCGCAGGTGCCGCATATCGAGGGCCTGGAGGTCGCGGTCATCGCCGATCTCGATCCCGAGCGGGCCAAGGCGGCCTGCCGCACCGTCGGCTGGGATGAGGCGCGGATCGCGCGGACGCGCTTCGTCGATGACGGCGCGCAGGCCGCACGAGCGGACGGCGTCGAGGTCGTGCTGGAGGCGACGGGCCACCCTGCCGCGGGCGCACGTCATGCGCTGGCCGCGATCGAGGCCAGGCGCCATGTCGTGATGGTCAATGTCGAGGCCGACGTGCTGGTCGGGCCGGTGCTGGCGCAGCGGGCGAAAGCGGCCGGCGTGGTTTATTCCATGGCCTATGGCGACCAGCCGGCGCTGGTGTGCGAGATGGTCGACTGGGCGCGCGCCACCGGCTTCACCGTCGCGGCAGCGGGCAAGGGCACCAAGTACCTGCCGGTATACCACGAGGTTACGCCGGACGATGTCTGGACCCATTACGGCCTGACGCCGGAAGCGGCCAAGGCCGGCGGCATGAACCCGCAGATGTTCAATTCCTTCCTCGACGGCACCAAGTCGGCGATCGAGATGGCGGCGATCGCCAATGCCTGCGATCTCGACGTGCCGGAGGCCGGGCTCGCCTTTCCGCCTTGCGGCGTCGACGATCTCGCCCATGTGCTGCGGCCGCGCGCGGTCGGTGGGCAACTGGAGCGCGACGGGATGGTCGAGGTGGTGTCCTCGCTGGAGCGCGACGGGCGGCCGGTCTTCCGGGACCTGCGCTGGGGCGTCTATGTCGTGCTGAAGGCGCCGAACGACTATGCCGCCGCCTGCTTCAAGCAGTACGGCCTGCCGACCGATGCGACCGGCCGCTATGCGGCGATGTACAAGCCCTTCCATCTGATCGGGCTCGAGCTCTCCATTTCTGCGCTGAACGCGGTGTTGCGGGCCGAACCGACCGGCACGACGCGCGGCTGGCGCGGCGAGGCGGTGGCCGTGGCGAAGCGCGCGCTCAAGGCTGGCGAGATGCTCGATGGCGAGGGCGGGTACACCGTGTATGGTCGGTTGATGCCGGCGGCCGAGAGCAGGGCGCGGCGTGCGCTGCCGATCGGGCTCGCCCATGGCGTGAGGCTCAGCCGCGACGTCGCCGCCGGCCAGCCGGTGACGGAGGCCGATGTCACGCTCGACGAAAGCCAGCCGATCGTCTCACTTCGTCGTGAGTTGGTCGCAACGGCTTGGTGATCCGCGGCGTTCCCCTCTATCTCCGGTCAGGGGCCGGATGGAACGAGGAGAGCGCGATGCTGCGATTGGGACTGGTGGGTTTGCTCGGAACGGTTCTGGCGCTCGCGAGCCCGGCGCCGCCGGCCTCGGCCCAGAAGCGCTATCCTTCCAGTGCCGGCGAGTTAACGGTCGAGACCGTTGCGACGGGTCTCGAAAATCCCTGGGGCCTCGCCTTCCTGCCGGACGGGCGCATGCTGGTCACCGAGCGGCCGGGCCGGCTGCGGCTGGTCGAGAAAGACGGCAAGCTCTCGCGGCCGATCAACGGGGTGCCGAGCGTGGTGGCGCGGGGGCAAGGCGGCCTGCTCGGCCTCGCGCTCGATCCCGGTTTCGCGCAAAACCGTCTCGTCTACCTCTCCTTCTCCGAGCCGCGCTCGGGCGGCAACGGCACCAGCGTCGCACGCGGGCGCCTGAACGAGCAGGGCACGGCGTTAACAAGCGTCGAGGTGATCTTCCGGCAGATGCCGACGATCAATTCCAACCTGCATTTCGGCTCGCGGCTGGTCTTCGACCGAACCGGTGCGCTCTTCGTCACGGTGGGCGACCGCTACAGCCAGCGCGACCAGGCGCAGAATCCCGCCAATCATCTCGGCAAGGTCATCCGCATCCGGCCGGATGGCGCGACGCCGGCCGACAATCCGAAGAAGGAGGGCTGGGCGCCGGAAATCTGGTCGATCGGCCATCGGAATGTCCAGGGGGCCGTACTCCACCCACAGACGGGGCAGCTCTGGACGGCCGAGCACGCGGCGCGCGGCGGCGACGAGGTCAACACGCCCAAGGCGGGGCTGAACTATGGCTGGCCCGTCATTACCTACGGCGTCGACTATTCCGGCGCGAAAATCGGCGAGGGCACGTCGAAGCCCGGTATGGAGCAGCCGCTGTTCTACTGGGACCCGTCGATCGCGCCATCCGGCGCCGCCTTCCATACCGGCGCGGCCTGGCCCGCCTGGAAGAACTCGCTCTTCGTCGGGGCGCTGGCCGGGCAGATGCTGGTCAGGCTCTCGACCGAGGGCGAGAAGGTGACGGGCGAGGAGCGCCTGCTGACCGATATCGGCGCGCGCATTCGCGACGTCGTGCAGGGGCCGGACGGTTTCCTCTATCTGCTCAGCGACGATGCCGACGGGAAGGTGCTGCGGGTGAGGCCGGCCCGCTAGCTGGCGATCAGGGGCCGCAATCCCATTCGCGCTCGATGACGAAGACCTTGCGCGTGGCGAGGCTGCCATTGGCGTCGTAGAGGTCGCCGACATAATATTCGGTGCCGGCGGCGTCATGGGCGCTGCGCTCGACCTGGAGCGACCAGCCGTAGCCAACCTGCTTGCCGCCCTGCCAGCTGCGATGGACGGCGCTGGCCGAGGGGCCGGAGAGGATGCGCGCGTTGTCGTCGCTGGGGCTGCAGGTCGGGCCGGCGAGGGCGGCAGTGGGGGCGAGCACGAGGCCGCAGAGAAGCAGTGCCGTCTTTTGCAAGGCAGTCGTCCTGTCGAAGGGAAAGTGACGCGCGGCGCTCAGGCCTTGGCGTGGAAGATGAAGAAGGCGCCGGCCGCGATCAGGGCGAAGCCGATCGCATGGCTCCAGGTCAGCGATTCCTTCAGCCAGAACACCGAGAAGCCGGCGAAGACGGTGAGCGTGATCACCTCCTGCATCGTCTTGAGCTCGGCGGTGGAATAGACGGCGGAGCCGATGCGGTTGGCGGGCACGGCCAGCATGTATTCGGGCAGCGCGATCATCCAGCTCGCGAGGATGGCGAGCCAGATCGCGGTGCTCTTGTAGCTGAGATGCCCGTACCAGGCGAAGGTCATGAAGATGTTCGAGCCGAACAGCATCACGATCGGCAGGAGATGGGCCATGGAGAGCGAGGGCATGCCGGTAGCCTTCTTCGCGATGGTGTGGAGGTGCTTGGGCGTTCAGCCGAAACGCAGCTTCATGGTGATGATGGCCAGCACAAGCAGCAGGGTCAGCGCATTGGCGACGATGACCGGCCAGGACAGGATCTGGACGCCGTAGACCAGCCAGAGCACCGTCCCGCAAGCCAGCAGGATCTGCGTCCATAACGAGATGGCGCGGGCATCGCGCGTGCGCAGCGTGCGCCAGGTCTGCGGCAGCCAGCACAGGCTGGTCAGCGCGGCGGCGACGAAACCGAGGAGTTCGACGGAGAGGGGCACGGGGTGGGTTCCGGGTGAGGCCGCCTCCCATAGCGGGATTTGGTCGCGCATCGCCAGATGCGCCATGATTAACTTCCGTTAACGGCAACGCCCTAGTTTTGCGCAAATTCTGCGATTCGGTGGAGACCATGCGCGCAATCACACTGGCCTTGCCACTCCTCCTCCTCGCCTCTGCCGCTTCGGCGCAGAGCGGCTTCCAGTCCTGCTTGGCCGGGCTGAAATCAGCGGCCGCCGCCAAGGGTGTTTCGGGCGCGACCTTCGATCGGGCCATGGCCGGCGTCGAGCCGGACATGAAGGTCATCGAAGCCATGAACAACCAGCCGGAGTTCGAGACTCCGATCTGGGACTATCTCGGCACGCTCGTCGACGAGGAGAAGGTCGCGGAAGGGCGCGCGATGATGCGCCAGCATGCCTCGACCCTCGCGGCGGCGGAGCAGCGCTTCGGCGTCGACCGTCACACCATCGCCGCCGTCTGGGGCGTCGAGAGCGATTTCGGCAAGGCGCGAGGCAAGATGCCGCTGGTTCAGGCGCTCTCGACCGGCGCCTGCCTGGCGCCGCGCCGCAACGCCTTCTTCAAGGGCGAGCTGATCGCGACGCTGCAGATCATCCAGCGCGGCGACGTCCGGCCCGAGCGGTTGTTCGGTTCCTGGGCCGGCGCCTTCGGCCATACCCAGTTCATCCCCTCGACCTATCTGAGGCTTGCCGTCGACGGGGATCGCGACGGACGGCGCGATCTCGTCGATTCGATTCCCGACGCGCTGCATTCGACCGCGAATTTCATGGACAAGGCCGGCTGGGTCACCGGCGCGACCTGGGGCTATGAAGTCCGCGTTCCCAACGGTTATTCCGGTCCGACCGGGCGCAACCCCAAGCAGCCGGTGTCGAGCTGGGCTTCGCGCGGCATCGTCAAATACGACGGCTCGGCGCTGACCGGCTCAGGCAATGCCGGGCTGCTGATGCCGGCTGGACGCAACGGCCCGGCCTTCCTCGTCTTCAAGAATTACGACGCCGCCTACAGCTACAATGGCGCGGATTCCTACGCGCTCGCCATCTCGCTGCTCTCCGATCGCCTGCGGGGGCGGCCGGGCGTGCAGGGCGACTGGCCGACCGACGACCTGCCGCTCTCGCGCGAGCAGCGCCGCGAGCTGCAGCGCCTGCTGATCCAGCGCGGGTACAATGTCGGCGAGCCGGACGGCGCTGTCGGTTCGCTGACGCGCGCGGCGATCAAGGAGATCGAGGCGAAGATCGGCATGCCGCAGACCGGGCGGCCGGGCGAGAAGGTGCTGCGCGCGCTGAAGGGCGGGCGGGTCTGACCGCGCAGAAAACGGGTGGCGTATGCTGCTGCGTTGGATGAATGGCTTGGTCATCCCGGACAAGCCGCGATAGCGGCGCCGATCCGGGATCCATGCCTGAACCGTTCCGGCATGGATCCCGGGTCTCCCTTCGGTCGCCCGGGATGACCTGCGTTTCATTCGGAGAACTCATGCGCCGCCTGATTTCCACCGGTTCGCCCTTCGAGCGCAGCTTCGGCTATTCGCGCGCCGTGATCGATGGCGATCTCGTCTTCGTCTCCGGCACGACCGGCTACGACTACACCACGATGATCCTGCCCGACGATCCGGCCGAGCAGGCGCGCAACATCTTCCGCACGATCAGCACCGTGCTGAAGGAGGCGGGTTCCTCACTCGCCCAGGTCGCGCGGGCACAGTATTTCGTCACCGACCGCAGCTATTGCGAGCCGGTGCTCGGCGTTTGCGGCGAGTTCTTCCGCGAGATCAGGCCGGCCGCCGGCATCTATGTCGTGTCCGGGCTGCTGAAGCCCGAGATGAAGGTCGAGATCGAGGTCACGGCGCGCCTGCCGAAGGCCTGACATCGCCACGCTTCGCACAGGGCAGGGCTGCATCGCGGCGCTTGCGCGCGCCGCCTTGCGCCCGTAATCACCCGCCAACGCAAACACGCGAAGGCGAGGCGACGATCATGGCGACCCACAAGCTCCTGCTGCTCCCCGGCGACGGCATCGGCCCCGAGGTGATGGGCCAGGTCGAGCAGATCGTCTCCTGGTTCGGCAAGCAGGGCCTCGGCTCCTTCGAGATCGAGAAGGGCCTTGTCGGCGGCGCTGCTTACGACGCGCATAAGCAGGCCATCTCCGAAGGCGACATGAAGCTGGCCGAGGCGGCCGACGCCGTGCTGTTCGGCGCGGTCGGCGGCCCCAAATGGGCCGACGTGCCCTATCAGCATCGCCCGGAAGCCGGCCTGCTGCGCCTGCGCAAGGATCTCGGCCTGTTCGCCAACCTGCGCCCGGCGATCTGCTACCCCGCGCTGGCCTCTGCCTCCTCGCTGAAGCCGGAGGTCGTCGAAGGCCTCGACATCCTGATCGTGCGCGAACTCACCGGCGGCGTCTATTTCGGCGAGCCGAAGGAGATCGTCACGCTGGAGGACGGCTCCAAGCGCGGCGTCGATACGCAGCTCTACACCACGCCGGAAATCGACCGGATCTGCCGCGTCGCCTTCGAGCTGGCGCGCACCCGCCGCAACAAGGTCTCCTCGGCCGAGAAGCACAACGTCATGAAGACCGGCGTGCTCTGGAAGCAGACGGTCACCGCGCTGCATGCCGCAGAGTACAAGGACGTCGAGCTGGAGCATGTGCTGGCCGACAACTGCGCCATGCAGCTCGTGCGCTGGCCGAAGCAGTATGACGTCATCGTCTGCGACAACCTGTTCGGCGACATCCTCTCGGACGTCGCGGCGATGCTGACCGGCTCGCTCGGCATGCTGCCCTCCGCCTCGCTCGGTGCCGAGGATCCTGCCACCGGCAAGCGCAAGGCGCTCTACGAGCCCGTCCATGGCTCGGCCCCGGACATCGCCGGCAAGGGCCTCGCCAACCCGATTGCGATGATTGGCTCCTTCGCGATGGCGCTGCGCTATTCCTTCGGCGCGGGCGAGGCGGCGGACAAGCTGGAGGGCGCGATCGCCGACGTGCTGGGCTCCGGCACGCGCACCAAGGACATCGCGGCTCCCGGCGCCAACGCCGTCTCGACCAGCGAGATGGGCGCGGCGATCATCAAGGCGCTGGAAGCGCGCGGCTGAGTCTCTTCCCTTCCCCCCTTGGGGGAGAAGGTGTCTGCGAAGCAGACGGATGAGGGAAGGGTCGCGTGAGCGGCCCTTTCTTGTTTTGGAGAGGTTCTGCCCTCATCCGTCAGCGCTGCGCGCTGCCATCTTCTCCCCCGAGGGGAGAAGGGAAGTCGCGTCTCTCTCCCTCGTGAATTGCCGTGACCCCGCTTTCGTGGCCTAACGAGCCCATGGCATCGGACCGAAAAGTGGAAGCCACTTTTCGGTCCGATGCGATGACAAATCGCTCGATCACTGTTGTCGCGCCCGAACGGGCGCGCAGCGATCGAGCGAAAACGGAGTATGTCCGTCATGCTGATCAACTGTCGTGCCGGCTGGGAAATGCCGGAAAGCCAGGCCACGCCCGAGGGCGTGTTCCTCAATCGCCGCCAGTTGATGACTGCCGGCGCCGGATTGATCGCGGGCGCCGCTTTGCCAAGTGCCGTGTCGGCGCAGACGCCCGATCCGACGCTCGATCTCTATCCAGCCAAGCGCAATGCCGCCTATGTGCTGGGCGTGCCGCAGACGAAGGAAGAGGACGCGGCGAACTACAATAATTTCTACGAATTCGGGATGACGAAGGACATCGTCGATGCCTCGCGGCGGCTCGCCACGCGACCTTGGAGCATCCAGGTCGACGGTCTCGTCGAGAAGCCCTTCGAGATCGGCTTCGACGACCTCATCCGCAAGCTGCCGATCGAGGAGCGGCTCTATCGCTTCCGCTGCGTCGAGGCCTGGGCGATGGCCGTGCCGTGGACCGGCATCCCGCTCGCTTCCTTCGTCGCACTCGCCAAGCCGCTTTCGGGCGCGAAATACATCCGCTTCGAGACCTTCCTCAACCCGCGTGTCGCGCCGGGGCAGAGCCAGCGCTGGTATCCCTGGCCCTATACGGAAGGGCTGACCATCGCGGAGGCCACGAACGAACTCCCGCTGCTCGTCACCGGTATCTACGGCAAGCCGCTGCCGACGCAGCATGGCGCGCCGATTCGCCTGGTCACGCCATGGAAGTACGGCTTCAAGTCGGTGAAATCGATCCGCAGGATCAGCTTCGTCGCCGAGCGGCCGAAGACCTTCTGGGAGGGTCTGCAGGCCTCCGAATACGGCTTCTGGGCCAATGTGAACCCCGCCGTGCCGCATCCGCGCTGGAGCCAGGCGAGCGAGCAGATTCTCGGCTCGCGCGAGCGGCGGCCAACGCAGATCTATAACGGCTATGGCGACCAGGTCGCAGGCCTCTACAAGGGGCTGGAGGGCGAGAAGCTCTTCATGTGAGGCAGGCGCTCGATGCGAGGACGGCACTCGGCAGGTTTCGGGTGCCGTCTCCTGCCATCGCCGTGATAGACCTCATGTCATCCCAAGCTGGAACGACACGAGTCGAGCATGGCCAATCAGCATTTCCATCTGTTCGAGACCACGATCGGCCCCTGCGCCGTGGTCTGGGAAGGCGAGCGCTTCATCGGGGCGCAATTGCCCGAGCGCGATGAGGCGCACGCTCGTAAGCGTCTGGAGCGGCGGTTTCCCGAGGCTGATGAGACGGAAGCCGAGGGCTTCGTCGCGGAAGCCGTCGCCGGCATCCGCGCGCTGTTCGACGGCGAGAAGCGCGACCTGTCGCATCTGCCGGTGGCGCTGGAGAACGTCTCTGACTTCAACCGCAAGGTCTATGAGGTCGCGCTCGCGATCCCGCATGGCGAAACCCTGACCTATGGCGAGGTGGCGCAGCGTATCGGAGATCCCGGCGCGGCGCGGGCGGTGGGCGTCGCGCTCGGCCAGAATCCCTGGCCGATCATCGTGCCCTGCCATCGCATCCTGGCCGCCGGCGGCAAGACCGGAGGCTTCTCGGCCGAGGGCGGTGTCGAGATCAAGCTCCGGATCTTGACCATCGAGAAGGCGCGCACCAGCACCGAGCCCAGTCTGTTCGACGATCTGCCGCTGGCCGCCCGGCCAGGGCGGCACTGAGCGGTCGCTAACCAGCCCTGCAGCTTGAAATCGCGCAATGCCGCCCTTGCAGCGCCGCTGCTTGCGCGGCCGTGGTTGCGGCCTCTACTGTTTCGGCCTTTCCACCCTTACTGGGGACTGTCATGGCCAAACTGAAGCTTGCCATCATCGTGGGCAGCAACCGCCGCGAATCGATCAATCGCAAGCTGGCCCAGGCGCTTGCGAAGCTGGGTGAGGGCGCTTTCGACGTCAGTTTCGTCCAGATCGACGACCTGCCGATGTTCAATCAGGACCTGGAGTCGAACCGGCCCGAGTCCACCCTGCGCCTGAAGCGCGAGATCGAGGCGGCCGACGCGATCCTGATCGTCACGCCCGAGCATAACCGTTCGATTCCGGCCGTGCTCAAGAACGCGATCGACTGGGCCTCGCGCCCCTATGGCAAGAATTCCTGGGCCGCTAAGACGGTCGCCGTCACCGGCACCAGCGGCGGCGCCGTCGGCACGGCCGTCTCGCAGAACGAATTGCGCATGATCCTGACCAATCTTGCTGGGGTCGTCGTCGGCAGCCAGGTCTTCGTGACGTTCAAGGACGATCTGATCGACGCCCAGCACAACGTCACCAACGAGGCGACGCGCGGCTTCCTGCAGGGCTTCGTCGACAATTTCGCCAAGATCGCCGGCAAGCTCGCCGCCTGATCGAAGCGGCCATTACGGCACGCGAAAGGCGTCGTCCTCGGGGGCAGCGCCTTTTTCCGTTTGGCGATGCCGGAAAGAGCGCAGCCGGGCAAAGGCCGTGGCATCCGGGCAAAAAAAGAGCCGGCGTCCCCGAGGGGAGCCGGCTTTGAAAGTTTGAAACATCTGGCGAAACCGCCAAACATCTCAGAGGGGAACGGCTGAAACGAACTCAACGCCGGGAGGAGATTGCGGAGCCCGTTTCGAACAACCGTGAGTTCAATATCGGCCAGGACCTGCCATTTTGCAATGCAACATATCTTGGGTCCGCCATGCGCATGTTGCATGAACCAAGGGCAGATGGCGCTAATTTGAGCCTAAATGATTGAGAAATATGCGTTCGTTGCAGGTTGGGCCCTGCGCGGGGAAGTTGCAGGCCCTGCGGAAACGGGCTTTTTGTCCGCTGCTGAACAGTTTTCAGGCGAACCGTTCGATTTTGGTGCATGCGAGATGCCGGTTTGGCCACAAAACCGCCAGAATCAAATCGGGCGCCGTGAGGCGCCCGATTCTTCTGCCGTGACGGCTCAGTCAGTAGGTCCAGCGCTGGGCTTTCTGGATGAGGAAGTCGCGGAAGACCTGGACGCGGGCGACCGACTTCATTTCCTCGGGATAGACCAGATAGCTTTCGAGCTGCGGCATCTCGGTCTCGCGCATCAATTGCACGAGCGGGGAGCCGGTCTCGATCAGGTAGTCCGGAAGCACGGCGATGCCGGCGCCCGAATCAACGGCCCGCTTCATCGCGGTGATGTTGTTGACCGTCAGATGGATCGGCCGCGGGTTGCGCTGGTCGCGTCCCATCGTGCCGAGCCAGTGCACCGCCGTCAGGTAGGACGGCGAGGTGCCGCCGAAGGACAGGATGCGGTGGTTGTCGAGATCGTCGTAGCTCTTGGGCTCGCCGAAGCGCTTCACATAGGCCGGCGAAGCGTAGACGTGGAAGTGCACGGTGAAGAGCTTGCGCTGGATCAGGTCCGGCTGCTGGGGCTGGCGCAGGCGGATGGCGATATCGGCCTCGCGCATCGACAGGTCGAGTTCCTCATCGGTGAGGATGAGCTCGACCCGGATGTCGGGGTAGAGATCCATGAACTCGGAGAGGCGCGGCGTCAGCCAGTGCCCGCCGAGGCCGCGGGTCGCCGTGACCTTGAGTTCGCCTGAGGGGTGCTCGCGCGTCTCGGAGAGTTGCGAGCGCGTGCGCTCCAGCCGCTGAGTCATCTCGCGGGCGGCGCGCCACAGCAATTCGCCCTGCTCGGTGAGGATGAGGCCGCGCGTATGGCGATGGAACAGCGGTGCGCGCAGCTCCCGCTCCAGCGCGCCGATCTGGCGGCTGACGGCCGATTGACTCAAGCCGAGAACATCGCCAGCTTTGGTGAAGCTGCCTGACTCCGCGACCGTATAAAAGATTCTAATGCGGTCCCAATCCACCGCGCATCTCCCCGTTATGCGTTTTTTGCATGATGGGGGATAAAGGCGTTGTGCGTCAACGCCTGTGTGACGGGGAGTCTCTGTTATTCGTCGTGAATCTGGTGACGCAACCCATCAGAGTCAGTGATGGGTTGCGCGAAAGCCTTCATTCCGCTGCTTCACGGCGGTCGAGCGCGTTGGCGGCGAGCCAGCGCTCGGCGTCGAGAGCCGCCATGCAACCCAGGCCGGCGGCGGTCACTGCCTGCCGGTAATGCTCGTCGGTGACGTCGCCAGCGGCGAAGACGCCCTCGACATTGGTCCGGGTCGTGCCGGCCTCGACATCGAGATAGCCGGACTCGTTCATGGCGAGCTGGCCGACAAACAGCTCCGTCGCCGGCTTGTGGCCGATGGCGATGAAGACGCCGTCGGTCTTCAGTTCGCTCTCGGCGCCGGTCTTGAGGTTCTTCAGGCGCAGATGCGTGACATTGGGGGGCGTGGTGCCGCCGCAGATCTCGGCGATCTCGCTATCCCAGACCACCTCGATCTTCGGATGCTTGAACAGGCGCTCCTGCATCACGCGCTCGGCGCGCAGGCTGTCGCGGCGATGGACCAGCGTGACCTTGCTGGCGAGATTGGCGAGATAGAGCGCCTCCTCGACGGCGGTGTTGCCGCCGCCGACGACTGCCACCTCCTTGTTGCGGAAGAAGAAGCCGTCGCAGGTCGCGCAGGCCGAGACGAAATGCCCCTCCCGGGTGATACTGTGAAACAAAGTCAGGGACCTTGAAGCGGACGTCATTAACTAATCGTTCACCGTCAAAAATCTACCTAAAGTGGATGGAGTCGGGGCTTGAATAGCGCGGGGGCTGGGTAGACGTGGCGCAGGGGGCGAATCCGAAAACATTCTCGATCTTTGACATTCAAACCACGATATCAGGGAAGCTACTCCCCATAGTCATGTTCGATGTCCCGACCGGAGAGCCGCGGCCGTTACGAGAGCTGACGGAATTTCTGTATCATAAACTCCGCCAAGGCATGTCGTACGAAAAACTGAGGTCGATGGCGAACACGGTTGGCTTGTTGCACGACTTTCTAGTCCTGCATGAGGGAGGCAAGGCCGTAACGGCGGAAAGCCTTCCATCTCTCATTCTCGGTTTTTTTGTCTCGCGTACCGGTGGAACGATTGGAACTAACAATCAAGACCCGAGCGGATTGTATTGGGCTCCTGTCGGCTATGATTCCTATAAGATGGATCGCCGAAATCTACGTTCATTCTCTGAATACTGTCTTAAGACTTATGGTTTCTTGCCTCTTACGCCGACTATTTCTACGCTCAGTGCGAGCCAGAACGGGCCTAGCCATGCTGATATTCGCGCAGAGTTTCAGCGTTCAAAGCATGAATTTCTGGCCCATCTGCGGCGATGGCGTGAGAGGAGGCCTGAGTACGGCCCCAACATTAGCGGGCGGGCGGCGCCTAAAAGGACCGGGAATCCGACGAACAGATCTTATATTCCGTTAAACGAACTTCGCGAGCTAATTCTTTCCACGAAAAGCGTCGTTCAACGCATGGTGTTCGTTTTGGGTGCATTCGGCGGTTGCCGGATTTCAGAACAGCTAAACATCTGGCGTGAAGATGTTCTACCTGGTCTTTATCGACCGATTTTATTTCCCGATGATCAACCCTCCGACGTGCCGCTCGTCATCCTGGCGCATCCGTTTGATGGCCAATACTTGGGCCGGATGTCGATTGACGGAGCGACTCGGCATCAGGAGCTGCAGCGGACATACAACCGTAGGCCTCGGCCAGCGCTGATCAAGAGTGATCGAGCCGGCTGGAAAGGTATGTTGATGGATAACGAGCAGCTCCAGATTAGCCAAATTTTTTGGACAAGCGAAGCATGGGCTGCCTACTATTTTCAGCTTACTATGGAGCTTAAAGAGCGGATATTTCCACAAATTCCAACTTCTGTTAGGCGGTCTCACCCTTATATTCTTATCAATGACGATCCAGGCACCGAATTCTTCGGTCAACCTCTTAAATTGAGTAACGTGCGAAAAGCTTGGGAGCGAGCGTGTCGCCGGATAGATCGTGTTCCATATCGGGGAGCCTACCATCTTCACGGTCTCCGCGACACGTATGTACGAACGCTCCGGCTTTGTAAGGAGATCACCGCGGCTGAGCGCCAGCGCTATTTGCACCACGCCAGCATCGAAAGCCAAAATCCTTACGGGAACGATCCGCGAATCCTGCACGAGCGCTTGAAAATTCTGGAAGAGCAGCAGCCTTCTCTACGGAGCATTCGATGATCGTAGGACGCGATTCTCCAGAGTGCGAGCGGCTTAAAGCCGGTGTCGGTCGCCGGACGATACTCCTCAATACGTCGGCGCACGACTTTTTGCTTCTTACCACGCCGACTGACGATGAATTGACCGACCTTGTTCTGACCTTTCGTGCCGAGCACAAGGCCTGGCTGTGGCGGTTGATGACGTCCAGAACAAGCCAAATCGATGGAAACAAAAACAAAGTAGATATAGTTTACGGTGCGACTGTCTACGCGTACCGGTCTGGCCAGAAGGGCTCATGCTTCCGATTTTTGAATTACGGGAGTCTTCCCGCTGATGCGATTTCTGTTCTTCGACGTTCGGAGCCTCGTCTTGGCCTCCACGAAATCTCGCGAGTTCTGAATTTGACTAACGCAGACGCTAAAGAGTTTATCAGTCTCGCGTTGGGTAATGCCCTTGACAATCTGAAGACGGTATTCAACCCGCGGAGTCTTGAGTATTTTGTCTTTCCCGAATTGGAGGTAAAGGCAAAATCAATTGGAGTGGCTGCATTCCTCGCGTGGTGCGCCTCCTCCTGCACGGACAATTGGAAGAAAGGCCGGACACCCAATCCCGATAAGTCGCCTGTTCCGTTCCTATTCATGCTCTTTCTGCACCGAAAAGGTTACGTTCTCTTCCCGGCAGAGTCGGTGCGAGAAGTCTGGGCGGGCCTTGCGATCCCTGACACGCTATGGCTGTGCGGTCGCCGCAAACGGCTATACCTCGATACGTTGAAAACACTTGAGCGAGTAAGTGAGGGCTACGGTCGCCATCAGAAGACGTCTCGGATGGCGACCGTGTTGCGGCAGATTCTTCTCCGTTCGACCATCGTCGACGAGAGGGACGTTAGCACCGACTTGGGGGACCAACTTTACGATTACGAGGCCATCAGTCGCGAGACCGGCAAGTCGATTCGGATTTCGACGCTCAGCAACAAGGTGATGCGGGCCTGGTCGACCAAGGTGGGTTTACAACTTGATGTGACGCGCAACGCAGCCTTGGTGGGACGTGCGCTCTTCCGATGGACCTACGATCCCGTTCGATCGACATTGCCTCCCGGTGTCCCCAGGAGCTATCGGCCCAACCAGCTAATAATCTCTTGGGCCCACCAATTTCAGATCGCTATCGGGCGCATACATCACACCTGGGTGAATGAGCACCGAGCGGCTGCCAATTTGTGGTTGGCCTACCTCCTCAGGTTGAAGCGGCCGCCTGGTTCCATCGCAGAGGTCTTGCGACACGTACACATTAATTCACCAGGCGGGAGAGATCGCACGGTTTTGGCACTTCTCGACGCGATGCCCGTGCTGAACGAAACCAAGAATCAACGGCTTTCGATTCTCCGGCAACTTTTTCACATTTTGATCGACGGGTTAGCTGAAAAGATCGAAAACCCCATCGATCTTGACCTGGACCGTTATAAGATCGTCTCGAAACGCAGCAAAACCCCACGGACACCACTGAGCCGTGAGATGCTTGGTTATATAAAGGAGTTCAACAGGAGAGATGGCGCGTCGTTTCTGGACGCTGCCCAGCGCCTTCCGGAAGAAGCGCGGTACGAGCTTGCTTACGAGCGATTCTCGGAATTCGAGCGCTACGGGTTTTCGAGAAGCCTTGACCAGCATTACTTCGAACATCGCGATGAGTTGAGCGGCCAACTACAGAAGGTCTGGTGGCCAGGAGTCGCTGTTCTCCTCGAATTACTGCTCGAGGTGCCGGTCCGTGGATTTCAAGCCAGGTTTCTAGATTCTGGAGAGGCAGACGAGTTCGTTCTAGATCCCAGGAATCTGAAAATGACTCTGAACGATTCGCCGATCGCCACCTCAGGTCGGCAGCAAGGTGCGTTATATATCGCCGAAGACATGAACGAAAAACCTATCCTGGGCCTCTTCATCAACACTAATAAGACAGGCTTTGAGACGCGAAAGGGATATAGGATACCTTGGTGTCCAGATAATCTGGCGGAAAGCCTGCCTTGGCTGCGGAGTTGGAATCTTAAATACAAGAACACGGGTGAGTGTCCGCTTACCGAGAAACTAAATTATCAGCATATTCAGAATCCCGTTGTTAAGAATCTACTGGGAACCACACATATGCTTTTCCGTGATCCCATCACGGATGACGGATGGCCGCTGCAAAAATCGCGCTTGTCCGCGTATTGGGTTCATCTCCTGACTGCGGTGGAAAAGGAACTAAAAGCACAAGGGTTTCTGTACAGTCTGACGCGCGAGGTCGTGCGGGCGAACGGCACCGTGGCGAGGGAGGCTTTGTTCGATATCCACACACTACGTGTCAGTGGGATCACGGCAATGATCGAGGCGGGTATGCCGGCCGAGCTTGTCCAGGAAGTAGTTGGTCATGCATCCGTCGTCATGACACTATATTACACTCGGCTTCGAGCTGGGCTGCTGAACGACCGGCTCAGGCGGTTTCGGGAAGGCGGGCTGGACGCGCTTGATCCGGCAGATATCCCAGAGCTACAGGGGCAGGATACGGAAGATCTATTGCTCCAACTGATGAACCGTCGGCCGTCTGAGGACGCCGTCGGTGCAGCAATGTTAAGGGCCAACCCGTCCGGCCTCGGTAACGGTAGCTTCCACATCTTTGCGGACGGTCTTTGCCCGGGGGGTGAGTGCGCGAGCGGAGGCGAGATTAACGGCAGCGGCTATAGTGCGGTGCCGCGTCATCGCGCATGCTCGCTCTGTAGATATCGGCTGACGGGACCGATGTTCTTGGCTGGACTGGTACACAATGCCAATAGCTTGATGTACGAGCTTCGCAAGATCGGCCTTAGCATTAGAGATCTCGTGCAAACGGCTAAAGACCTCGAGGAAGAAGGCAAGAGCGCCCGGATCGCCAGAAACCAGATCGATGGCCTTTATCGTCAGTCGGAGGACATCTCGGTCGAATGGTCTGCGGAGGTGCAGTACGTTCAAGCGGCGCTCGCGCTGCTTCGCGAGCGTCAGGAGGGAACCGGCGATGCACAGTTTCCTGTTCTGATCGGAGGGGAAGGGTTGTCGGAAAGTGCGATCCGCCTGAGTTTAGACCGGACTTCATCCTTCTCCAGCGCATCGCCGAAGGAGCAGAGCTTCTCCCGGGGTTCCGTCCGAACCATGCCGCGATCAATGATCACCGCGAGTTTCTGAATCATGTGCTTGATCAGAATGCCATCGATCCCTTTCTACTCCGTCTGGATGGCAAGGAGCGGGACCAAGCGGCGGCGCTACTCGGCCAAGCCGTGATTTCGCTGGTTCCAGAAAACCGTCTCCAGGATTTAGAGAACGGCTCTGCGCGGCTCTCGGAG
Source organism: Beijerinckiaceae bacterium (assembly GCA_965283735.1). Classification (GTDB taxonomy): domain Bacteria; phylum Pseudomonadota; class Alphaproteobacteria; order Rhizobiales; family Beijerinckiaceae; genus Allobosea. The sequence goes on from CBDIPN010000001.1 coordinate 1,262,430, forward strand.
TTCGATGGGTTGCTGGATGATCTTGCAAGGGAAATGGCGTCGCAGGTGGCTCGATCTAAGCGAATCGACTTTTCCTCGCTAAACGGGCTTGACGGGCGGGGTTCCACGGCGGTGCCTTCCGCCCGCAATGATGCCCGGAGGGTTGAGTAAACGGCATGAGGGCGGCGATGAGTTCCGAGAAGTCCGCAAACGTAGTGCCCACGGCAGCCGCGATTTTTGCTGAACTCATTCTTGAGGCCGACACCGGCCGGCAAACCAAGGATCCTATGGTTGGTCGGCGGGCAACTTTAGTACGCCTCAAAGAAGCTTGCGACGCCCTGGATGCCCGCCGCCGCGTCATCACCGCAGCCGGGGTCGAGAGCTATCTTGAGGGCCAATATGGAAAGGGCGCAGGTCCGAAAGCGCAGAGCATCGCGAATGAAAAGAGCAAGCAGTTCGGCCTCTGGCATTACCTCCAAGCGCGCGAGCGTGAGCAGATAGGCATCCGCCCGCGCAACCAACGCAAGCAGATCGCGACAGTTATCGACGAGGTTGGCGATGCGGAGCAACGTGATCGGTTGCGCCATCTTCATGCTGAGAGCGAGCTTAATGCGCGAAAGCTGCGCAGGGCGCAGATGTTGTTCGCCAGGATCTCGCCCGGCGTGGATTTTGACAGGGTTCTGGCCTCCTGGAATGCAGGCGATGGAGCTGTCGCGCTCCCAGCAGTGCAGGAGGTCGATGTCCAGCACTTGAAAGCCCTAAAGGCTGCAATTGGCGCGCTGACTGATCCAGTTGTCCTGGACCGGTGCGGTTTGCGCTACGACGGAAAGCGCGTCGAGAGGAAAAGCGGGACGGGCGAGGCTCTGCTGGGTTTGGGCGTTGTCAGCGGTCTGGTTGCCCTGCACGACGCGCTTAGCGGCGCCGGACGGCTTGATTTGGACGCATACGATGGCGCGTAAGCCGCGATGGGAGGAGATCCTACCGAAGCTCGAGGGATTGCTGGGCGCTGTTTTGGCTGGCACAGCAGAGCTTCCGGCGACGGATGATGGCAAGGTCAATGTCCTTCAACTCGTCCGTAAGCTCGGCTTCAAGGACGACGATCGGCAGTACTTTTATAAGTGGGCCGAGCTTCATAAGCCGTTGAATGCCGCCGCAGCGCAGGTTGGTCTCGCACCGATCCGACCGCGCGGAAGCAATGGCAGTGCGACCCCCGATGATCAGGCCAATGCTGTCTTTCTCCCAGACCGTTTGGGTGGATGGGCCCACAAGGAGCTCGAGGGCGAGAACGTCGAGTTACGGGCGCGGGTGAGGCGATTGGAGCAAGAGCTGAACGCTGTAAGTAGCGAGTGCGAGCGGCTCAAAAAACGCTTTGCGCTGATTCAGGAATTGGGGACGGATTTGAGAATCGAACCGGTCCACGATTTATGACGCTGCAGGGGGCAGAGGAAACTTTGTTGATCTTCGTTCAGAAGATCATTTTCCAGCAGAGTTTTGCCACTATATTCTCCGGGCATCCTGTCGCCGCAGAGCCAATCCAGTCGCTCAATGATGACGCGGCTGTCGTGATCCGAGCCAAGCGTTCAGCATACCTCAATCCGCCTCTTCCCGGCGAGACATGGACGATTTTGGGTCGCTGGGTCGATATTGTCGGCTACGGCCGGCAATTCGATGCCATTCGCGCGACCCGGACCAGGCCGCAGGGACGGCTCATCGTCCCGTTCATAGCATCCAGAGTGGATGGGATCGGCCCCGTTCGTGCCGCTCGCCTATGGGACCGATTTGCCGACACCCTGCCTGATGTCTTGAAGCGCCATGACGTGGCTGCCCTTGCGGCCGTTCTGGCTCCGGCACAACCAGCTTTGTCGCGACGGCTCGCAGAGGACCTGCTGCGGGCGTGGAGCGCATTGGAGTCGGAGGCCGCCGTTCTGACTTGGCTTCAAAACAAAGGGATTGATGACGTACGCGCAGCCGCGCGAATCCTGGAAGTCATCGGCGGTCGCGCCATCGAGGTGTTGAATCACAACCCCTATGTTCTCGTGAGTCTGCTGCCCTGGAAGCGGGTTGACGACGTCGCTCAGCGGCTGCTGAACGAGAGCTCACTTGTTGGTGAAACGCGCAGCGACGCGCGCAGGCTCGTGGGCGCAGCCGATTCTCTGGTCAAAGATGTCGTAAGCGATGGGGACACGCTAATTGCTGCGCCCGACCTGCCGGTAAAGCTTGCCAAGAAGCTTGGCGTGAGCGAGCGGAGCTCACTGGTCAAGCGCTGCATCCAGGTGGCTGAGCGCAACTTCGCGCTCCTCGCTTCGCCAAAGGGATGGCGAGCGCCTGGTTGTGCACTTCTCGAGCACGAACTGGCGGCTAAGCTCCGAGCTTTGGCATCGACGGTTAGCATGCAGTGGGATCCTGCTCGAGGCGGGCGTTGGTTGGATTCACTTTCAGTAGAGCAGCGAGCTGCCTCCGAAAAAGTGCTGGGATTGCCACTCGCGGTCCTCGCCGGCGGTGCCGGTACCGGAAAGACCACCACTGTTCGGGCAATTTGCGATGCTTGGGAGGCCAGCGACGGCAAGGTTGTTCTGTGCGCCCTTTCCGGTAAGGCGACAGTTGTGCTGACCAAGAAGGCGAGCGGATCGGGGCGTCCCCGATCTGCTATGACTCTATTCCGCCTCCTCCGGGAGCTAGATTCATCAGGCTCTGGATCGGCAGCGAGCCTGCCGCCTCCAGGTCGCACGCTGTTCGTGGTGGACGAGGCGAGTATGGTCGATCTTGGGCAGTGGCATCGATTGGTCGATCTGCTGCCGGCAGGATCTCGCTTACTCATGGTTGGCGATCCGGCGCAGCTGCCCCCGATCGGCATGGGTATCGTGTTTCATCATCTATGCGAGATCGATGCCCTGACCGCGAAGCTCGAGACCGTGCATCGCCAAGCGGGAACCAGTGGAATTCCAGCTGTAGCCGCCGATATTCGAGAGGGACGTAGGCCGTCACTCTCGGTGTTTTCCGGGCGGGCAGCAGCCGTATCGTTCGTGGATGCCACTGATCAAGAGATCACGGGTGCTATACAGGATGTGGTCAAAGAACTGGGTGGTTTCGTAAGGGGCCGACACGCGCTGCAGATCATCTGTCCATCGAATGACAGGCACCCGGCGAGCGTCCGGCGCGTCAACGCGGCCTTTCAGCTTACTTGCCGACAGCCCGGCGCTGAGATCGTTGAAGGGTACCGGGGGCAGTTTTTTGCAACCGATGATCCTGTGCTCTTTCTGCGCAATGATTACGCAACAGAATTGCGCAACGGCTCCCTTGGACACGTGGTCAGCGCTGACGAAGACGGTCGACGCCTCCTCGTCGATTTCGATGGCAATCGCCACACATTCGTTGGCGAGCAGCTAATGGACCTGGACCTCGCCTACGCAATGACCTGTCACAAGGCTCAAGGCAGCCAATGTGAGTCCGTGGTGATTCCGATCTATGAATCACGCCTTCTCGATCCAAGTTGGATCTACACCGCATTGACTCGCGCGGAACGGCAAGTCGTCTTCGTGGGCAATGATCGGATTTTTTTGGCTGCATTAAGCGGGCTTCCCGCTTGGCGAAGGCGGAATACCGGCTTCCAGTTGGATCTGAAGATGTAGTTTTCGGGGGAGACTCGCCAGTTGCCCAGGTCTCGCGAATGGGTTGGTGGCTACTTTGATATCACAGCTCGCTTGAGTTGATGAAAGACGCGGCATGAGAGGTCGACGGCGCGTAGCTGGCTGGGGTTGCGCAGCGCCGCCGACCTCGACTTCGGCTATCGCTAGTTGAAGTAGCGGCTACTTAATGAAAATCCTCCAGACTGACTGGGTTGATAGACGGTCGGTAGCGATAGGGACAGGCTGTGCAGTCGGTATCCCTAGTCGCTATAGAGAGTGCCCGTGGATCGTCGGCGGTTATGCGGCGGCAATCTCATATACTGTCTCTGATTTGCCGAAAACAGCAGAATAATTGTAGTCACCGATCGAGATTCGGCGCGCTATTTTGTAGATAGTCAGACCGCTTATAATTTCCATCCGTTCTGTTGGAATCCTATCTCATCCATGATATTTATAGAGAGTAAATAAAGTCTACGCCAGATCTATGAATGGTTAATTTACATTACTGACGTGTTATTTTAACGTATGTCGATCTGTTGACCTAGCGTCTTATGACCAGAGATGTCTGTTGATCGGCGTCAATTGTCGACTACAGAGACGCCTGTCTCTGAGGATAATACCGATCGCTCATCGACTAAACTGCTAACTGTGGTCTCGAGGGCGGTTGCTATCTGATACAAGCTTATGGCCGTTGGGTTCCGTTGCCCTTGTTCGAGCGCGCTGACGTGGGTGCGATCCACCCCCAGCCTCGTTGCTACCTGAGCTTGAGTGAGGCCCCGTGCGAGGCGAAGCGCTCTCGCATTCGCGCCGATGACCTGCCGAATGTCCATGTCGGCATGTAGGGACAGCGAGCATTTTAACGCTGTGTTTCGGCGTGCAAGTTTGACCCCGTGAGGCGGGGGATCGGCTTCCAACTTTGACCCCCTTGAGCCGGTTTCGGTGAGACTGCCCGTCCTGGTTTCGGATGGGCGGGCGGGGGATGAAGGGCGTGGATACGATTGCGCGGATCCGGCGCGAGTTTTCGATCCGCGGGAAGACGATCAAGGAGATCGCCCGCGAGCTGCATGTCTCTCGGAACACGGTTCGGAAGGTGCTGCGCTCTGGCGCGACGTCGTTCGAGTATGAGCGCAAGGTTCAGCCGCAGCCGAAGATAGGGCCCTGGCGCCCTGAGCTGGATCGGCTGCTGATGGCGAACAACGGCAAGCCGGCCCGCGAGCGCCTGACGCTGATCCGTCTTTTTGAAGAGCTGCGGGATCTCGGCTACGAGGGCGGATACGATGCCGTTCGTCGCTATGCGCGAGGCTGGCGCCGCGAGCAATCCGCCGTCACAGCCGACGCCTATGTGCCTTTGAGCTTCGCGCCCGGCGAGGCCTACCAGTTCGACTGGAGCCACGAGATCGTCGTCATCAATGGCGCCACGACCCAGGTGAAGGTGGCGCATGTCCGGCTTTGTCACTCGCGCATGCTGTTCGTGCGGGCCTATCCACGCGAGAGCCAGGAGATGGTCTTCGACGCCCATGACCGCGCCTTCGCCTTCTTCAAGGGCGCCTGCACGCGCGGCATCTACGACAACATGAAGACCGCGGTGGAGACGATCTTCGTCGGCAAGGAGCGGGCCTATAACCGCCGCTTCCAGCAGATGTGCAGCCACTATCTGGTCGACCCTGTCGCCTGCACGCCAGCCTCGGGCTGGGAGAAGGGGCAGGTCGAGAACCAGGTCGGGCTCGTGCGCGAGCGCTTCTTCGCCCCGCGCCTGCGGGTCAAGAACTACGACGAGTTGAACGCTTGGCTGCTGGATCAGGTGCTCCGCTACGCCAAGGCCCACCGCCATCCGGAGCAACGTGACCGCACGATCTGGGAGATGTTCGAAGCCGAGCGCCCGAGCCTGGTGCCTTACGCGGGGCGGTTCGACGGCTTCCACTCACTGCCAGCCTCGGTGTCGAAGACCTGTCTCGTGCGCTTCGACAACAACAAGTACTCGGTCATCGCGAGTGCGGTCGGGCGCCCCGTCGAGATCCGCGCCTATGCCGATCGGATCGAGCTGCGCCAGGACGGGCGTATCGTCGGCGAGCATTCCCGCTGCTATGGCCGCGACCAGACGATCTACGATCCCTGGCACTATGTCCCGGTACTGGCTCGCAAGCCGGGCGCCCTGCGGAACGGAGCGCCCTTCAAGGACTGGGTCTTGCCCGGCGCGATCGACCGGGTCCGGCGCAAGCTCGCGGCCGTTCAAGACGGCGACAGGCAGATGGTCGAGATCCTCACCGCGGTGCTGAGCGACGGATTGTCCGCCGTCGAAGCCGCCTGCGCGGACGCTCTGCGGCAAGGCGTCCACTCCGCCGACGTGATCATCAACATCCTGGCCCGGCGCCGCGAGCCGGCGGCAGCGATCACGATCATGACGCCCGATGCCTTGCGCCTGCGCCATGAGCCCGCCGCCGATTGTGCCCGCTACGACAGCCTCAGGAGAGCCGTGTGATGGAACGCTCGGAGATTCTCGCCACCATGGGCGAGCTCAAGCTCTATGGCATGAAGGCCGCCTTCGACGAGATCATCGCCTCGGCGGTGAAGCGCCAGCACGAGCCGCAGCGCGTCGTCGGCGATCTGCTCGCCGCCGAGATCGCCGAGAAGCAGGCCCGTTCGATCAAGTATCAGATCACCATCGCCAAGCTGCCGCTCGCCAAGGACATCGCCGACTTCGCCTTCGACGGCACGCCGATCAACGAGGCGCTCGTCCATGATCTCGCCGGCGGCAACTTCCTGGCTCATCAGCGCAATGTCGTCCTGGTCGGAGGCACCGGGACCGGCAAGACCCATCTTGCCATCGCGATCGCCCGGGCCTGCATACGTGCCGGCGCTCGCGGCCGCTTCTTCAACGTCGTCGATCTCGTCAACAAGCTCGAGGCCGAAGCCCGCGCCGGCCGCCAGGGCCGCATGGCCGACTATCTCGCCCGCATGGACTTCATCGTCCTCGACGAACTCGGCTATCTGCCCTTCGCCCAGTCCGGCGGGCAACTGCTCTTCCACCTGGTCAGCAGGCTCTACGAGCAGAGCTCCGTCATCGTCACCACGAACCTCGCCTTCGGCGAATGGCCGTCCGTCTTCGGCGACGCCAAGATGACCACCGCGCTCCTCGACCGGCTGACCCATCACTGCGACATCGTCGAGACCGGCAACGAAAGCTGGCGCTTCAAGAACAGGCTCTGAGTTCCCCGCACACCACCGATCCGGAGCCGGCGCGGCTGCGCAATCCAGACCAGCTCCGCCGCGCCGCCTCCTCGCCGTGAAGCATACTCAAGGGGTCAACATTGGACGCCGATCGGGGGGCAACTTTGCGGGCCGTTTGACATTTAACGCGACGCGCTATAGCGCGTTGCGTTATACCGCACATTGGGTCAGAAGGTGCGCCGGCACGATCTGTGTCAGTTGCCAAGTCGTGCGCCCAGGTTCACAATGCCTCAGATCCACTGAAGGCGGACACGGAGAGATCATATGCCGACTGAAGATTCGTTTCGCCTGGACGGCCAGGTCGCCATCGTGACCGGAGCCGCAGCCGGAATCGGTCGCGCTATCGCCGAGACTTTTGCAAGGTCGGGGGCTGCGGTCGTGGTCACCGATCTGAAGAAGGAGGGAGCGGATGCCGTGGCGAGCGCGATTGCCCGCTCAGGCGGCAAAGCGCTCGGTCTTGAGTGCGATGTGACGAATGAAGCGCATCGCGCTGCCGTCGTCGCTGCGGCTGCCGGGAATTTCGGAAAGGTATCGATCCTGGTGAACAATGCCGGCGGCGGCGGACCGAAACCGTTCGATATGCCCATGAGCGATTTTCAGTGGGCTTATGACCTCAACCTGTTCTCGCTGTTTCGCCTCACACAGCTCGTCGCGCCGCATCTGCAAAAGGCCGGAGGCGGCGCGATCCTGAATATCTCTTCGATGGCGGGCGAGAGCAAGAATGTCCGGATGGCCTCGTACGGGTCGTCGAAGGCGGCGGTGAATCACCTCACACGCAACATCGCGTTCGACCTGGGCCCGATGGGCATCCGGGTCAATGCGATTGCACCCGGAGCCATCAAGACCGCCGCCCTGGCCACGGTGCTGACGCCCGAGATCGAGAAGGCGATGTTGAAGCACACGCCGCTTGGACGCCTGGGCGAGGCGCAGGACATCGCAAATGCGGCGCTTTTCCTGTGCTCGCCTGCTGCGTCTTGGGTGAGTGGCCAGATCCTGACCGTGTCGGGAGGCGGAGTACAGGAACTCGATTGAGCTTCGCGGTCGATGGAACGGGTGAACGCCGGTCCATCCCTTTACCTGCTAATTTCGCTCTAGTTGGAGACTGAGCCCATGCCCAATTACGACGCCTTTGCCGAGTTCCGGATGATCGGTCATAACGTCATCATCACGGGCGGCGCGCAAAACATCGGCGCAGGCATAGCCAAGACCCTGTCGGGAGCAGGGGCAAAGGTGATGATCGCGGATCTGAACGGTGAGATGGCGCGCGACACGGCAGCCGCGATCCAGAAGGAAACGGGCCATGACTGTCGCGGCATGAAATGCGACGTAACGTCGCTCGAGGACATTCAGGCCGTCGTGGCGGCGACAACGGAAGCCTTCGGCGGCATTTCGACCCTCGTCAACAATGTCGGCTGGGGCGGCCGCCATGAAGACCCCACGGCCGTCAGCGAAGAGGACTTCATCGCCTCCTACAAGCTCAACACCATCAGCGCCTACCGCATGAGCATGGCCTGCCTGCCGCATCTGCTGAAAGCCACGAATGCCAGCATCACCAATTCCGGATCGTTCTCCGCCGCAGCCCCGGCCTATGATATCCTCGCCTATGGCACGGCCAAGGCGGCGTTGAACCAGATGATGCTGTCGATCGCCCACATGCTGGCGACGAAGGTGCGCGTCAATTCCGTGCTGATCGGCACGGTGATGACGGGAGCATATGAATCCTCAGGCTTCGACGAGGCCATGCAGGAGAAGCTGCGTCATCCCGACAATCTGACCGGTCGCGCCGGCCGGCCGGAAGACATCGCCAATGCCATGTTGTGGCTGTGCTCACCGGCAAGCGGCTGGGTGAGCGGCCAGATCATTAATGTGCATGGCGGCGGCGGAGTTGTCCGCCTCTTTGGAAAGTAGGCGTGGTCTTGCGGGCGACCAGCACCCAAATCCGAGCCGTTCGTATGAGGATTGGGGGCGGCGCCCGGCTTTCGTTGGCGATTGGCGTGGTCGGCCTTGCCGCCGCGCTCTGCTCCATACCAAAGGCATCGGCCCAGGACGGGGGCTCGACCCGACCGACGGTGCTACCGCTCTCGGGCGAGGCGGAGGGCGCGCCAATCGCGGCGGTCACCGTACGGCTGCGAAAAGCCAGCGGCAACGCGAGTCGTGACCGTGCGGCGCTGGAGGCCGCCCGCCGGATTGCAGCGACGATGACGAGCGCTCCCTATAGTTGGGCGCGGACCCAGCGCATCCTCACCGAGTTGACGCGCCAGGATGCAATCGCGGGCGCCGACTACCGCGTCCTCGAGGCAGAGCCACAACTCGCGGTGAGGCTTGAATTCGAGATCGACGCGGCCGCGGTCAAAGAAGCCAAACCCGCCAGGACCGGGGTTTTGCTCGGAGATTTTTCCGCATTTCCGATATTGTACAAGGATGAGCGAACGCTGCTGACGACCATCGTCGGCGGCGGAATTGGCGGCTACTCGGACGTGAACTCGTGGTTTGGGCAGCCGGCGCTCTTCAACGCCAGGAACCCGCTCGCGGGCAAGCTCCCCGGCAAGACCGCCAGCTGGGCCGAGGGCTACCTCGAACTTGGCCTGGGCGGAGCGACGCAGCTCGGCGACAGCCCGTTCTACGGGTTCGGTGCCGTGACCGGGATGTTCTCCTGGTCGCTGGGCCAGGACGTCTTTCGCAATGATCCCCGCGGCTTCCTCGACTTCGAGAAGGCCTATGGCGGCATACTTTATGTCGATCCGGAGAATACGAAGAACTCGCTCAAGGTTTCCGTCGGTCGGCAGACCTACACCTTGAATGAGGGCTTTCTGATCAATTCAGTCAGGGGCTCGACCAATGCGGGGGACCGCGGCGGCCTTTATCTCGGCCCGCGTCTGGCCAATGATTTCTCCGTCCTTGCGAACGGGCGCCATGGGGCATGGAGCTATAATCTCTTCTACATCGACCCGAACGAGATTGAATCGCTCGAATCCCACAGCACGTTCCTCGGCGCCAACCTGAAGTACGCCTTCACCGACAACCTCTCGGCAGACGCAACCGTCATCACCATCCCAACATCCCAATCCAGCTTTGCCAATCCATTCGGCCTTTCTCTTGCTCGCGAGGGGCTGAACACGGTGGCCGGGCATGCAAGATGGCAGAGGGCGTTCGATATTCGCGGTGCCTGGCTGGAGGGCGAGGTCGCCCACCAGTCCCATCCCGACTACCCCATGTCGGCCTGGGCCTATTACGGCACGGTCGGGTATCGCGCGAATGACCTTCCGTGGACGCCGAGCCTGTCCTATCGGTACGCCTATTTCTCCGGCGACGATCCCCGTACGACGCGGTACGAGCGCTTCGATCCCTTGCTCTCGACGGGGCTTGGCATCTGGCTGCAGGGCGTGTCGTTCGGCAAGTTCACGTCGAATTCGAACCTGGAAACCCATCGAGTCCAGTTCAACCTTGCTCCGAACGAGAAGCTGAATCTCACCTTCGATTATTACTATCTCCGGGCGCCTCAGTTGAACAACCTCGGTTCGAATCCCGCGCTGGCTTCGCTCACCTCGCATGATCTGGGACAGGAATTCTCGCTGTCGGCGCGCTGGGCGGTTTCCAAGAGCGTTTATCTCCAAAGCCTGGTTTCGCACGCCATTCCCGGAAAGGCGCTTCGCAATATCGGCGCCGACAAGGATTGGACGACGTTTCAGCTGAGCCTCTATTGGGGCCTGTAATCGGGTGGAGGCCGGATGATGGAAACGGGCGAAATCGTCGGCAAGCTGCTGCCGTTGTTGTTCAACATGATGGGGCCGATCGGCCTGATGCCGGTCTTCGCCGCAGTGACCGCGCGAATGGATCAGCCTGCGCGAAACGCTGTGGCGTTGCGCGCCACCCTGTTCTCCATAACAGCGGTCATCCTCGCCGTCTTCGTCGGCGAAGGGATACTGAAAGGGTGGGGTATCAACAATGCATCTCTCATCGTCGCCGCCGGGCTGATCCTCACCCTGAGCGCGATCCGGTCAATCCTCCTGCCGGCCGCAAACCCCGCTCCCAACGGGCAGGACACTCCGGACCCCAAGGGTGTCGCGGTCCGGCCGGTTGCGTTTCCGACGATCATTTCTCCGCAGGGAGTGGGCGTCGTGATCATCTTTGCTGCCTTCCTTCCCTCGATCGAGGCGAAATCCGTGGTGCTCGGGGTGGCGGCGTTTATCATTCTCATCGACTTCGGCGCGATGCGCATCGCCCACTGGTTCATGGCCAAGGTCGGGATGGTGCCGCTGATGATACTGGGCGCCGTCTTCGGTGTGCTTCAGGTGGCGCTCGGCGTGGAAATGATCGCGGATGGTTTGAAACTGTTTGGACGGCCTTGACGTGCAGTGCAGTCATTACGGAACTCCGGTCCCGCCAATTCCTGTGCCTGGTCGAGATCGAGCTGATCGACAATGAGCGCCTCTTGGTTAAGCTGCGGAGCCGGGAGGCGACGATCCCGACACAGGGCTGTCAGGATTCCCGTGTACGGGCGGCGGGTTGAACATCAGGCCGCCACGGCCTTGTGAAGCGCTCGCCGCCGATGACGGCGAACTGGGCATCGGCCATCCCCCACTTACGGGGCAGTCACTGCCTCCAATCCCGGCTCGCGCCAGGCGCCATGCGGCTCAATACGCCATGAAGAGCGGAACCGGGCTGCTCTCCAGCAGCGAGCGGGTGACACCGCCGAGAATCGCCTGGCGGAAGCGAGAATGCACGAAGGCTCCCATCACGACGAGCTCGGTTGCGCTTTCCCGCACATGCCGGCGCAGCGTTTCCGCAACATCGCCGTGCTTCGCCACCAGATTAACCACTTCACCTTCGATGCCGTGCCGCTCCAGATATCCGAGCAGGTCGATGCCTTGCGCGACCTCGCTCAGGTCCTTCTCGCCTGCGATGACGATGACCGACACAGTCTGCGCGCTCTGGAGCAGGGGCAGCGCGTCGTTGACTGCCCGGGCGGAGCGCGCGCTGCCATCCCAGGCGATTGCGATCCTCTGCGGCTCAGGGCTGCCGCCGGCCTTCGGCACGACGATGACCGGGCGGCCGCTGTTGAACAGCGCCTCCTCGATGGCATGGCGATTGTCGCCCAGAAGATCATCGCCTGCATCCAGGATCGTCACGTCGTGCAGGCGTGACTGGTGATTGAAGCGCGCGCTGAGTTGCTCGAAGGCGAGGTCGGGCAGGTCCATGACACAGGCCAGGCCGGCCGCATCGGCCGCATGTTTGGCGGCATCGACCGCCGCCTGGGCGAGTTCGTGCCGGCGCTTGTTCTCGGTGGCCACGATGCCGGCGGCAAAGCCGCCGACGGCACTGTAAGGCGTCGAGGCCCGGGGGACGAAGGCGTGAAAGGTCAGGCTGGCTCCAAACCGGCGCGCCAGGCCGATGCTGAAATGCACGCCAGGCGTCGCCGCGCCGGCCCCAGCGTCGGACGGCACCAGCCCGACCAGGATACTCTTGAACTCATGCGCCATCTGTTTCTCCTCAGACAATGATTTCTGCCGCAGCTGATCCGCAGACGGGAGCTGCCGTGCCCTTGCTTGTCGTCCTCCGACGCCCCGCTGGCCTGCCCTTGCTCCGCCCCAGTGACCTGGAAGCCGACCGCCGCTGGCACATCGGAGGATCGGTCACTATGCGGTGAAGTCGAGCACCATCCGGCCGTCGACCTTGCCTTGTTTCAGCTTTGCGAAGATCGCGTTGATTTCCTCAAGCGGAGCCTTTTGGATCTCGGCCTTGACCTTACCGCGGGCTGCGAAGGCGATCGCTTCGTCGAGGTCGCGCCGGGTTCCCACGATGGAGCCGCGCACGGTGATGCGCTTGAGCACGACGTCGAAGATGGGCGTCGGAAAATCGCCGGGCGGCAGGCCGACCAGGCACACCGTGCCTTTGCGCCGCACGATGCCCAGCGCCTGCGAAAAGGCCGGTGGCGAGACTGCCGTGACCAGGACGCCATGGGCGCCGCCGCCGGTCGCCTCGATCACCTTGGAGATCGCCTCGTGCGAGCGGGCGTCGACGGCCAGGTCTGCACCCGACTCTCTGGCGATCGCGAGTTTCTCCGGCGCGATGTCGAGAGCCACGACGTTCAGCCCCATCGCCTTGGCATACTGGATCGCGACATGGCCGAGGCCGCCGACACCCGAGATGGCGACCCACTCACCCGGTCGCGCCTCGGTTTCCTTCAGGCCCTTGTAGGTCGTCACTCCGGCGCACAGGATCGGTGCGATCTCCGCAGCGTCGACTCCTTCGGGGATGCGTCCGACAAACGGCTCGGCAGCGATGACATACTCGGCAAACCCGCCGTCGCAGCTGTAACCGGTGTTGTGCTGGTGCTCGCACAGCGTTTCCCAGCCTGTCTCGCAATACTCACAGCGCATGCAGGCATCGTGCAGCCAGGCGACGCCGACCCGATCACCCTCGCCAAGCTCGCTCACGCCCGGTCCGAGCGCGACCACGATACCGACCACTTCGTGGCCGGGAATGAAGGGGAGAGTGGGCTTGACTGGCCAGTCCCCATCGACCGCATGAAGGTCGGTATGGCAGACACCGCAGGCCAACACCTTGACCAATACCTCGCCCCGTCCGGGAACCGGCACTGGCACCTCTTCGATAACGAGGGCCTTGCCAAATTCACGAACCACCGCGGCTTTCATCGTCTTCGGGATCTGGGGCATGCGCACTCCTTTTGCTCGCTTGCTGGTCTTGAGTTCGTCGCTCCGCGCCTGTCATCTTTAAGCAGGCGGAAGAGCATTACCTGTGCCCCCCTGTGGCAATTGTGCGTCCGGACCCGACAGTTCCGAGACGTGTCCGTCGCGGCCAGGAGGGGGATATGATGCTTTTCCGCCCCAGGACTTCTCATTCCGCTTGCGCCATCGGCGGCCAGAACCGTCGCATCACTGCCTTCTCGGCCTCCAGCACGATCATGGTCGCGACGCCGATGCCCGCGATCAGCAAACCGTCGGTGAAGGCGACCGGCGCGCTATCGAACAACGCTTGCATGAACGGCACATAAGTGAAGGCGAGCTGTGCAATGACGACTACGGCGATGGCCGCGAGCACAGGCGGTGTGCCCGCGGCGCCGATCAGGCTGAACGACGTCATGTGCAGATAGCGGACGTTGAAGAGGTAGAAAATTTCCATCACGACGACGGTGTTGACCACCATCGTACGGGCAACGTCCTCGCCGAGCCCCCGCCTCATCGCGTATTCAAAGATGCCCAGCGCGCCGAGAGTGAAAAGCAACGACACGAAGATGATCCGCCATATCAGGAAAGAGGAAAGGATCGGCGCCGCGCGCGCGCGCGGCGGGCGCTTCATGACGTTCGGTTCGGCCGGCTCGAAAGCCAGCACCAGGCCGAGTGTCACGGCCGTGATCATATTGACCCAGAGGATCTGGACCGGCGTCATCGGCAGGGCCAGTCCGAGGGCGATGGCAAGGACGACGACCAGCGACTCGCCGCCATTGGTAGGCAGCGTCCAGCCGATTACCTTGCGGATGTTGTCGTAGACGGTCCGGCCTTCATGGACGGCGGCAACGATCGAGGCGAAATCGTCATCGACAAGCACCATCTGCGCCGCCTCCTTGGCGGCCTCGGTGCCCTTCCGGCCCATGGCGATACCGATATCCGCCTGCTTCACCGCAGGGGCATCGTTCACGCCGTCGCCGGTCATGGCCACAATATGGCCGTTCGCCTGAAGCGCCCTTACGATCCGGAGCTTGTGCTCAGGCGTGGCGCGGGAAAAGACGCTCGCCTCCTCCGCAACCTTGCGCAGGTCCTCGTCCGATATGCCGTCGAGTGCGGCTCCATCGATTGCCTTCGGGTCGTCGGCTATGGAGAGCTGGCGGGCGATCGCGACGGCCGTGCCACTGTGATCGCCTGTGATCATCTTGACCGTGATACCGGCCGAGCGGCACTCGGCCACGGCGCGTATCGCCTCGTCGCGCGGCGGGTCAATGAAGCCGACGACCCCGAGGAAAGTGAGCTCTGTCCCGACCATCCCGGCGTCGAGGCGCTCGACGCCGGTTCCGACAGTCTTCACCGCGAACCCGAGCACTCTCTCGCCCTTGGCCGCAGCGTCATCAATATGCTGCTGCCAGTACTTCGCGTCGACCGGACCGCCGCCGGCGCCCCGAGCTTCTTCGACACACATGTGCAGCACGCGTTCGGGAGCGCCCTTGACAAAGATCCTGGTGCCGCCCGCCGGATCGCGGTTGAGCGTGGCCATGAAGCGATGCTGAGCGTCGAACGGTATCTCGTCGAGTCGTGACCACGCCTCCCGCTCGATCCCGGGATGCAGCCCGGCCTTGGCAGCCAGGGCGAGGAGCGCCCCTTCCATCGGATCGCCCAGCACGTTCCAGAGACCGTCGCGCTCGACCAGGCGGGCGTCGTTGCACAACAGGGCAGCGCGGATCAGGCCATCACGGGCAGGGTCGGTCACCAGCGCCCCGCCAGTCGCGGCGATGAGGGCGCCATCCGGCGCGTAGCCGGAACCGGTCACCTCGGTTACACTTGTCGAGGTCGCAACGCGACGCGCCGTCATCTCGTTCTTCGTCAACGTCCCGGTCTTGTCCGAGCAGATCACCGAAGTGGCGCCGAGCGTTTCCACGGCAGGCAGCCGCCGCACCACCGCATTGCGGGTGGCCATGCGGCGAACGCCGATCGCAAGTGTGATGGTGATGACCGCAGGCAGTCCCTCGGGCAGGAGACCCACCGCCAGAGCTACCACGACCATCAGCGCATCCACCGCATCGTAGCCGCGGGCAAGAACGGCGAAGACAAAGAGTGACGCTGCCATGGCCATGGCAAACCAGGTGAGCCATCTGCCGAACTCGTTGATCTGCGCCAATAGCGGCGTCGTCGTCTCGACATTGCCGATCAGGCAAGAGATGCGGCCGATCTCGGTTGCCGCGCCGGTGGCGACCACAACGCCTGTTGCCTGGCCCGTCGGCACGAGGGTCCCGGAGTAGAGCATGGGGTATCGGTCGCCGAGCGGCGCGTCCTCACGGACGGCTGCCTCCGACTTGTCGACTGGCACGGACTCGCCGGTCAGGATCGCCTCGTCCGCCGTCAGGCCGCGCGCTCGCAGAATCCGGATATCGGCCGGCACCTTGTCGCCGGCTTCCACGAGCACGACATCGCCCGGCACGACGTCCCGCGCATCGACGCTATGCCGCTCGCCCTCACGCACGACGACTGCATGCGGCGCGATCATGTCGCGGATGGCGTCGAGCGCCTGCTCGGCCTTGCCTTCCTGGATGAAGCCGACAATTGCATTGATGAGCACGACGGCGAGGATGACGCTGCCGTCAACCAAATGTCCGAGTGCGGCGGCAGCAACAGCCGCCGCCAGCAGGAAATAGATGAGCGCACTGTTGAACTGCGCCAGGAAGCGCATCGTCGGATGTTGCCTGGCAGCTGCGGGCAGTCGGTTCGGACCGCCGATCCGGAGCCTTCGTTCGGCCTCGGCCCGGGTCAGCCCGTCGGCGCTCGTTTCCAGCGCCGCAACAGTGTCGGCAACGCTGGTTGCGTGCCACACTTGCAGTGCCGGGCGATCCTGAGCACGCCGCGCCGTGATCCCCGCTATTGCTGCCATCGCGCTTGTCCTCAGTCGCTGGACATTATGGCTTGGCCTTCCCAGCAAGGTTGCGCCGCATTGATCGACCTCCACTGAACTGATCCACCCCGAAGTCTGCCTTGAGGCAGATCAATTCAGTGCAGATCACGCCGGGGCCGGGCAGCCTGGTGGCAGAGACGCCCCGTAGCCGACCTGTTCGGATCTCGCGAGCCGGCTCTCAAAGTCCCGGTTCCTGATCGTGAAGCGGATCGGTCTGTGTGGGGTTGAAGTGCATCCGCCCGGACACGGCCGCCGACAGGAATGGGTTTGACGCAGGCGCGCCGTGTGCCTGAAATGCCGTTGGGAAGATCGACGCAACGACGAAGGTCAGGTAGACAACAGTCAGAAATGTCCCGGGACGCATCGGTGTCTCCTTGATGATGAGCTAAGTGATCGACAGGATGGCCCGGCTTCAGAACCAGTTCTCAGGCTGGATGCCAGGAAGGTAGCGCAGCCTGCATCCACTCGCCGTGGACCTCGTCCGGGAAATAGAGGCCACCCAGCGACTATAGGCAGATTGCCGTTTACGTCGGTGGGGCGAGCAAGCTGGCGGAACCGGAGCGGTGCGAACAATTCGTTCGCCCGCGAATGGATGAACCGGACCTTCAGGAGATCCTGCTGTCCCCACGCGAGTTGCAGCGCCGCCCGATGATGGCCGACGTTGGAACTCAGGAACGCGTCGAGGCTCGCGGCCCCGAACCACCAGTTGTCGACGCCGTTACCGCAGAATTGCCGATCGAAGCGTTCGTAACGAACCGTGCGCGGATTGTTGCCCGAGAACCTGGCATAGGCAAAGGGCACGACGGCGCGAAAAGCAGGCCAGCGAAACGCTGGCCGACCTCGGGGGCGTCGAGCCGCCCGGATCCGTGCCAGCGCTTCACCTGAAGGCTTTGCCGCCGCGCACAGACGTGACAGAGCGTCGGCCTGCCTGGATCCGAACAGGCTGGCTCTGCGGGGTTTCCAAGTTCCACAAGGCGACAAAAATCAGCGCGACCGGCACGAACAGCAGGGCGAGAAGGATAATATGGGTCATCGGCAGCGTCCTCGACTGGGTGTTGGGAACGGGTCGGGCGGACAGGCCACATCTGGGCGTCCGCAGGCGGGCTTACACTGTCGTGGCGGCCGGTGTGATTTAACGGTGCAACCGCCCAAAATGGGCGCTGGCGGCTGCATATGGCCGTCCGGATGCGAGTGCCGGGGCGTTGTCACGTTAGCTGACGTCGGGCGCGGAGAGGCCGATTTTGCCTCGGACCGGCTCAGGCGTTGACGCCGCCGGCGGCCTTCCAGTGTGCCGTGGCGTCCAAGCGATGCAGATGGGTGGCCAGGGCAAAGCGGCGGGGTCGGGACGAACAGATTGCAGGCGGCGGAGAAGATCGAGACGAACCGTTGCAAGGCCGCCCGGGAGCGAAAGCCCTGCATCGCCGGCTGGCGTCGTCGCAGAGGCGGGCGCGAATTCTCGGCCCGGTTGTTGAGGCCCTTATGCGCGCGATGCTCGATCCCGCCCGAATTTCAACGCCCAGCGCCGCAGCGTCTCATAGGAGACGGCAATGCCGCGCTCCAACAGCATCTCCTCCACCGGGCGAAGGGTCAGGGGAAAGCGTCATCGCTTTCCACCGCCGATCATCGCCCATGCGGTCTGCTCGCAACCGGGATCAACGGAGTTGCTTCGAGAAGTGATGGCATGAAATCCGGTAATGATGCCGCATATAGAGCCGGTGCGCCGCGCTTCGATCGATACCGACCCCGGAATCGAGGTGAATGGCATCGCAGTTAAGTCGCCGGGCCTCGGCTTCGCTCCAATTCACCATTTGGTCCGCAAGCCCGTGATTGCGCCATTCGGCGAGCGTGGCGATGTCTACGATGTAGAATGATTTGCCGAGCCAGAGCGAATGCTGCGTCCGATAGCCAAGGACACAGGCGGCATGATCAGTTCCAGGAGGAATAATTCCGACCAGATTGTACCCATTCGGCCGGAGCGCCTCGTCGATGGTGGCGCGCATCTCTTCAGCGGAATAGCGCGGCCAAAGCACCTGTAATGCCGGGACAGCAAGAGCTGTATCCTGCGCGGAAATTACGTCGATCGCGTATTTCATTCATTTGATCCTGAGGTAGGCCACATACACAAGCCGCTCACCACACGCAGAACTCGTGTGGCGCAGTGTCGTCGAACACTGGAAGCCAGGCCAACTACTGGCATCTGCGGATGAACTTCGCCAGCAATGTCAGCTTCCCTCTCGGGGCTATTCAGACATCAAGGCAGCGTCACAAAAAAGGACAGTTCCGCAAACACGGTTGGCACCCAATTTGGGCACTGGGTCGATTGATCCGCCCCCGCCGACTGGTCCAAGGCGATTGTTAGTGGACGGTTGGCCTCGACGCCAGCTCGGGCGGCGTAGCCGGTCTGGGTTGCGCAGCCGCCCGCGCGGTCATGGCGGGGATGAACACCTCCGGCGCGGGAGGCTTGTAGCCGAGCGAGCCATGGGGGCGCACGGTGTTGAAGTGCCGCCGCCAGCTTTCGACGATGATCTTCGCCTCCGCGAGGGTGTAGAAGATCTCGCCATCGAGAAGTTCGTCGCGCAACCGGGCATTGAACGACTCGATGAAGCCGTTCTCCCAGGGACTGCCGGGCGCAATGTAGGCGGTCTTCGCACCAACCGCGCCGATCCATTCCTGCACGGCCTTGGCGACGAACTCGGGGCCGTTGTCTGAACGAATATGCTCCGGCACGCCGCGCAGGATGAACAGGTCCGAGAGCACGTCGATGACATCGATCGCCTTCAGCCTGCGATCGATGCGGATCGCCAGGCATTCATGCGTGAACTCGTCGATGATGTTGAGCATGCGATACTTTCTCCCGTCATGGGTGCGGTCCTCGACAAAGTCGTAGGACCAGACATGGTTGGGCCGCTCGGCGCGCAGGCGGATGCAGGATCCGTCCGCGAGCCAGAGGCGGCCGCGCTTGGGTTGTCGGGCCGGAACCTTGAGCCCCTCGCGTCGCCAGATCCGCTCGACCCGCTTGTCGTTGACGACCCAGCCTGCCGTCGAGCGCAGCAGCGCGGCGATCTTGCGATAGCCGTAGCGTCCGTATCGGCGGACCAGTTCGACGATGTCGGCGATGAGTTGCTCCTCATCGTCGCGTCCGCGCGGGATCCGGCGCTGGGTCGAGCGGTGCTGCCCCAACACACGGCAGACCCGCCGCTCAGACACCTTCAGAGCGAAACGGACATGGTCGATGCAGGCACGGCGACGCGCGGGGCTTACCAGTTTCCCGACGCAGCCTCCTTCAGGATCAGCTTGTCGAGCGTCAGGTCCGCGACGGCGCGACGGAGCCGGGCGTTCTCGGCCTCAAGCTCCTTCATCCGCTTCACCTGATCCGACTTCAGGCCGCCGAACTCGCGGCGCCAGCGGTAGTAACTCACCTCCGTCACGCCGATCGAACGGATCGCGTCGGCAACGGATTGGCCCTGCGAAACGAGCACATCGACCTGGCGCAGCTTCGCGACGATCTCTTCGGGCTTGTGGCGCTTCTTCGGCATTGCGGTCCTCCTGTCTGCCAAAAGACATACTTCAGGGTGGACCAATTCAACGGGGGTGGATCAATCCTGCTCCAAAGGTTGTCGCGTGTGCGCTCTGCCGCCTTGCGCAGCAGGGCTTTCAGCTTCGAGAAGGCATTTTCGATCGGGTTGAAGTCGGGGCTGTGGGGCGGGAGGTAGAGCAAGCTCGCCCCTGCGGCCTCGATGGCCGCAGCACGCTGATGCCTTATGGGAGCCGAAATCGTCCATGACGACGATATCGCCGGGCTTCAGCTCGGGCCGAAACACACCTCGATATGGTTCAGGCCGGGCTCCTGTCTTTTGCCGTTGTCGATGATCAGAAGGCCGAGGTTTGGTCCCCTATACTTCCCAAGCTGATGCCACGGTCCGATCTTGCTGCGGCGAAGCAGCAATTCGTCGGTTGGGCGTTTAGGAAGGGAAGCCCGGAACTCGCTGCGACGCTCACTGCTTTCGTCGCGGAGCACAGGCTCGGTACGGCGATCGGCAACGACATCGGTCATTCGGCGCTACTTCAACGGCGACAAGATCTTGAAGTACGCCCAAACGCCGGAAGCGAGACAACGTTTTGTCCTGCTGGAAGCCGCGTTCCATTTCAGGTCGATCACATTGGACTAGTGGGTCGCGAAATTCAGATAGAGTGGCATCGCTCCCCGACCTAGTCTTCCGAATACAATTCTTGTGGTCGATTTGAGTGCGTTCAACGGATTGAATTGAGTTTCGAATCACTGCCTTTCACTGCTACGCCCGGCCGAGGCTGGGCGTCGATAGTAGGCACTCCGCAGCTGCAGTTAATCCCAAGCGCTGGCCATGGCATGCTCTGGTCCGTCGAAGTGCGCGACATTTCGCAAGTCCTCTTGCGAAGCGACAAATTTTTCCGCCTCAAGCGCGGCCATGCATCCCATACCGGCGGCGGTAATGGCCTGACGGTAGACCTTATCCCGCACATCACCCGCCGCGAAGACGCCTGGGACGCTCGTGACGGTCGAGTTGGGTTGGGTCACGATATAACCATCGGCATCCATATCAACATGCCCCACAAAGGGTGCGGTTGCCGGTGCGTGCCCGATTGCGACGAAAACTCCATCACACGCCAGGATCGATGAATTCCCAGTTTTTAGGTTACTGATAGTGACTTCTGTAACCCTAGTGGGACCCTCAACCCCTCCAATCGTATCGACCGCAGCGTCCCACATTACGTCGATTTTAGGATGCCTGAAAAGCCGATCTTGGAGGATCTTCTCAGCGCGAAATTTATCCCGCCGATGGACGACGGTCACCTTCGCAGCGTGATTCGTTAGATAGAGTGCGTCCTCGACGGCAGTATTTCCGCCGCCGACGACGACCACGTTCTTACCCTTGAAAAAAGCGCCGTCGCAGACCGCGCAGCCACTCACTCCGAATCCTAGGTAGGCGGCTTCGGAGGGTAACCCCAACCACTTAGCCTGGGCTCCCGTCGCAATAATAACAGTCTCAGCAATGAATTTATCGCCGTTGTCAGAGCGGCAGACAAACGGACGTTGTGAAAAATCGACCGAAGAAATAATATCGAAGAACATGCGCGCACCAGCATGTTCAGCTTGGGTCTGCATTTTTTCCATTAGTGATGGACCCAAAATCGAAATCTCACCGGGCCAGTTTTCGACGTCCGTTGTGATTGTAAGCTGCCCGCCCGGCTGTAGGCCCTGAATAACGATTGGCTCTAGATTTGCCCGGGCAGCATAAACTGCTGCGGTATACCCCGCCGGGCCTGCCCCGATGATGAGAGCCTTCGTGTGATATTCTTTGGACATGGCGTGTTCCCTGAGGTCGGTTCAGGCGGCGATCGGAGTATGTATCCGAGTATGGCAACTACCACTAACTTCCTGTTTTAAAACACACAGTATCTCGGACAGGGGAATATTCGAAACGCCGAAGCCCTGGAAGGCCTGCTCGGAGGGCAGGCCAAGCCACTTGGCCTGGGCGCCGGTCGCGATGATCAGAGCGTCGCAGGAATAGGTTTCGCCGCCATCGCCCCAGAGCCGGAAAGGACGCTGCGAGAGGTCGACGCGGGCGATGTGGTCGGAGACCATCTTCGTGCCC
The DNA here is from genome assembly GCA_965283735.1 of Beijerinckiaceae bacterium. Taxonomy (GTDB): domain Bacteria; phylum Pseudomonadota; class Alphaproteobacteria; order Rhizobiales; family Beijerinckiaceae; genus Allobosea. The sequence goes on from CBDIPN010000001.1 coordinate 1,284,514, forward strand.
ATGTGTTCGGCCTGGGCGCGCATCTGCTCCATCAGCCAGGGGCCCTGGATGACGTCGGCGAAGCCGGGATAGTTCTCGACATCGGTGGTGATCATCAGCTGGCCGCCGGCCTGCATGCCGGAGATCAGCACCGGTTCCATCATGGCGCGGGCGGCGTAGATCGCGGCGGTGTAGCCGGCCGGGCCGGAGCCGATGATCATGACGCGGGCGTGGGTATGGGCCATCGTCTCAATTCCTCTCCTGCGGGCGGGAGCCGCAGTCTCGATCCGTCAGATACGCCGGCGTGGCGCCGAAACAAGGGCAACCGGGTTCAGGCGCGCGTGAACTCCAGTGCAGCCCGATGGCGCAGCCAGCCTTGCCGTATCGCATCGGCTATGATCGGGGTTGAGTCTATCGGTTCGTAAGCCTCGCCTTCAAGACGTCCACAGAAGCGATGCACAACGCCCTCGCGCTCCAGCGCCGCGACCAGCGCCGCGATCTTGGGATGGCCGCCCGTGGGCTCGAAAACCAGCACGGGCCGGCCTGCCGCCGCGGCCTCGCCGATCATGTTGGTGGAGTTGGCCGTCACCACCACTGCATCGGCATTGGCGAGCAAAGCGAGGAAGGGATTTTCGCCCGTGCCGTCCCACCACCAGCCGCCATGCCTGGCGAAGACAGCGGCGACGGCCGCCCCCAACGCGGATGAGGTTCGCCGGGAGGGCGAGCCCATGAGGCTTGCGCCCGAGCCGGCGAGCGTGTCGAGCTGCGCCGCGAGCCGCTCGATATCGGACGGCGTGAAACGGTGATGCCGGCTGTCGCCGCCGACCAGGACTGCTACGCGTGGTGTGTTCAAGCTCGCGATGGCCGGGGGCGGCACGGCGCGGGCGGCGGCGAGCTTGCCGGGCGTCAGGCGATGCGGCGAGGTGGTGGTGACCAGGACGTTGTCGCCGCGCAGCCGATCATGGCCGGAGACCCAGATCAGGTCGGCGGCACCGGGGCCGGTGCGCGGGTCCTTGAGGAAGACGGTAAAGGTCGCGCCGTTCGAGGCCTGCTTCAGGGCGCGCAGATAGGCCACGGCGCGTCGGCCCGAGGCGATGGCGATATCGGGAAAGGGGGCTTGAGCGGGCTCTCCGGCCGGTCCGGAGCCTCGCGCGGGTCGATCGGTCCGCGCGGCATCAGCCAGGCCCAGGGCTGGCGCGGCTTCACCCGGCGGATCTCGGGGACGATGCCGAGCCGTTCGGCGACGCCAAGGCACTGCAGTTCGTCGCCGGCCTTGCCGTCGGTCAGGACCCAGACTTTCGGCTCCGGATTGTCGTGCATGGCGGTCTGGGCTCGTGGCATGCGCCTTGTATCGCCTGACGCCGCCGTCTACACCAGCGCGACCTTCACGCGAGGATTTTCGTGCGCCCCAAACTTGACGATATCGACCTGCGCATCCTGCGCGAACTCCAGGCCGATGGGCGCATGACCAATGTCGAGCTCGCCAGCCGCGTCGGCATCTCGCCGCCGCCCTGCCTCAGGCGCGTGCGCGCGCTGGAGGAGGCCGGGCTGATCCGCGGCTACCATGCCGATCTCGACGAGCGGAAGCTCGGCTTCGAGGTCGTCTGCTTCGCCTTCGTGCATCTGGCGAGCCAGGCCGAGGCAGATCTCGTCGCCTTCCAGGAGCGGATGCGGAACTGGCCTGCGGTGCGCGAGTGCTGGACCCTTTCGGGCGATATCGACTTCTCCCTGAAATGCGTCACGCCGGACCTGAAGGCCTTCCAGGACTTCGTTGCCGAGCTCACGGCCATGCCGAATGTGCGCAATGTCCGGACCGCGCTCGCCCTCGACCGGGTCAAGGACGAGCCGATCGTGCCGTTCGGCTGACGGCCGGCGTTCAGCCGGTGATGTAGCGCTTCACCCACCAGGCATTGTTGCGGGCCAAGGCCCTCAGGCGGAACCAGTCGGCCTCGGGCTGGGGCTGGAGCCCGGCGCCGGTGGCGGATTCCGTGGACCGGATCGGATAGCTGGCGAGCGGCCGGCCGCTGCGATCATAGAGCGTCGCCGTGCTTTCGAGGTAGTCCTCGTGGGCTCCGGTCAAGCCGGTGCCCCGCGTGCTGCTGGAGAGCCACAGGCGCCCGATGGTGACGACGAGCTTCGTCCCGGCGCCGCGCTGCAGCGACGGCCCGAGAATTTCGACCAGGGTTCGCTCCAGCTCGGTCTTCACCATCGGCAGATTGGGACCCCAGGCCTCCACGACCGAGGGCAGCGCATCGACGCGGATCGTGCCGACCGCCCGTCCTTGCGCGAAAGCGGGGGAAACCGCCGGCGCCAGGGCCAGCGCGGCAGCTCCGAACGCGGATGCCAGTGCCTGTCGACGGGTGATCATGGCCGGATCTCCGAAAAGCCTGTCGCCTCAATGTAGGGACGGGCCAGCGATAGTCCATGGCTGGCGGGTCGGCGCGATCATGCGCGGGAGATGGTTGCCAAGCCGTGTCGAAATCCGGTCTATCGGGGCGGGGGAGGCGCGCCGGCACCGGCGCGACCGGAGGGGCACTGCCGTGGAACGCTGGCTGACCGAATTCGTGAAGCTCTGGGTCGTGATCGACCCGATCGGGACCTTGCCGGTCTTCCTGGCGGTGACGGCGGGACTGAGCGCCGCAGCGGCACGGCGCATCGCGCTGCAGGGCTCGCTCGTCGCCTTCCTCGTGCTCTTGTTCTTCGTCGTACTCGGCCAGGTCCTGCTGACGGCCATGGATATCGAGCTGAGCTCGTTCCAGATCGCCGGCAACATCGTGCTGTTCCTGTTCGCGCTGACGATGATCTTCGGCGAATCGAAGCTGGAGGAGGACCAGAAGCTGCTGCGCTCCTCCGATCTCGAAAAGGCGGTCTATCCGCTGGCGATCCCGAGCATCGCCAGCCCCGGCGCGATGCTGACGGTGATGACGGTCACCGACAACTCGAAATTCAGCCTCATCGAGCAGACCGAGACCGTGATCCAGATCGCGATCATCTTCGCGATCCTGCTAGGGCTGCTGTTCAGCGCCTCGCGGATCATCGCGGTGATCGGCAATGCGGGGGCGAGCATCATCAGCCGCGTGATGGGCCTGATCCTGGCCAGCGTCGCCGTGGACGGCATCATCAAGGCGATGCGAGTCGTGCTGGCGGGGTAGGGGGCGGTCCTGCCTTCTCCCCTTGCGGGAGAAGGTGGCCCGCAGGGCCGGATGAGGGGTCGCGCAGGTCGAAGTCATTGATGGGCGTCGGGGAGCGCTGGCTATGAGCGTCGCGAGACCCCTCACCCTAACCCTCTCCCGCAGGGGGAGAGGGGACATGGCGCGGTTCCGTTCTCTCAGCGGAAGACGACGCTGACGACTTCGTAGGACTTGCCGCCGCCGGGCGTGTTGACCTGCACGGAATCGCCGACCTTCTTGCCGATCAGCGCGCGTGCGATCGGCGAGCCGATCGAGACCTTGCCGGACTTCACGTCCGATTCCGGCTCGCCGACGATCTGGTAGCTCTTCTCTTCCTCGGTATCGTCGTCGATCAGCTTGACGGTGGCGCCGAACTTGATCGTGTCGCCGCCGGCGAGCTTGGCGATATCGATGATGTCGGCGCGGCCGATCAGCGATTCGAGTTCCATGATCCGGCCCTCGTTGAGCGACTGCGCTTCCTTGGCCGCGTGATACTCCGCGTTCTCGGAAAGGTCACCCAGCGCGCGCGCCTCGGCAATCGCGGTGATGATGCGCTGGCGTTGGACCTGCTGACGGTCCTTCAACTCGGCCTCCAGGGCGGCGAAGCCGCCCGCGGTCATCGGAACCTTTTCCATACCTTCCGTCCCATAAGCTCCGAAAGCGCGGCTCACCGGCGGCAAATCGACCGCCGGTTCCCGCGCTTCCGCTCAATCTGTGATGTGCGACGAGCGGCCTGTCAGGCCGCGCGCTCGAAATACGACTGCAAGGATCGTACTTCGAGATCGCCGCTGCAATAGGCCTTGATGCCCTCCGCCGCAGCGATCGCTCCGGCCAAGGTGGTATAATAGGGCACCTTGTGCAAGAGGGCCGTGCGCCGGAGTGCACGGGAGTTTGCCAGGGCCTGCGGGCCTTCGGTGGTGTTGAAGACGAGCTGGATCTCGCTGTTCTTCAGCGCGTCGACGACATGCGGGCGGCCTTCCAGAACCTTGTTGATCTTGGAGGCCGAGATGCCCTGCTCCTGCAGGTGGCGCAGCGTGCCGCCCGTCGCGAGGATACGGAAGCCGAGATCGGCGAGGATGCGGACCGCCGGGACGATGCGCGGCTTGTCCTCGTCGCGCACCGAGACGAAGACCGTGCCCTTGACCGGCACCTTGGAGCCGGCACCGAGCTGGCTCTTGGCGAAGGCGGTGTCGAAGGAGCGGTCGAGGCCGATGACCTCGCCGGTCGAGCGCATTTCCGGCCCGAGCAGGACGTCGACGCCGGGGAAGCGCGCGAAGGGGAAGACCGCTTCCTTGACGCCGACATGGTCGAGCTTCGCGGGCTTCAGGCCGAAGCTGGCAAGCGGCTCGCCGGCCATGACGCGGGCGGCGATCTTGGCGATCGGCTGGCCGATGACCTTGGCGACGAAAGGCACCGTACGCGAGGCGCGCGGATTGACCTCGAGCACATAGATCTCGCCGTCCTTGATGGCGTACTGGACGTTCATCAGGCCGCCGACATCGAGCGCGAGCGCCATTGCCTTGGTCTGGCGCTCCAGCTCGGCGATCGTCTCGGCCGAGAGCGAGCGCGGCGGCAGCGAGCAGGCCGAATCGCCGGAATGGATGCCGGCTTCCTCGATATGCTCCATGATGCCGGCGATGAAAGCGTCCTTGCCGTCGGCGAGGCAGTCGACATCGACCTCGATCGCGTCCGACAGGTAGCGGTCGAACAGCAGCGGGTTCTTGCCGAGCACCGTGTTGATCTGGCCGGTCTTATCGTTCGGGTACTTGGCCTTGACCTCGGAGGGGATCAGCGAGGGCAGGGTGCCGAGCAGGTAATCCTCGAACATGATCTCGTCGCGGATGATCGCCATGGCGCGGCCGCCGAGCACATAGGACGGGCGCACGACGAAGGGCAGGCCGAGCTCGCTGGCGATGATGCGGGCCTGCTCCACCGAATAGGCGATGCCGTTCTTCGGCTGCTTCAGGTGCAGCTTGTCGAGCAGGCGCTTGAAGCGGTCGCGGTCCTCGGCGAGGTCGATCATGTCGGGCGAGGTGCCAAGGATCGGGATGCCGGCCTCTTCCAGCGCGTTCGCGAGCTTCAGCGGGGTCTGGCCGCCGAACTGGACGATGACGCCCATCAGCGTGCCGTTCTGCTTCTCGGTCTCGAGGATTTCGAGCACGTCTTCCGCCGTCAGCGGCTCGAAATAGAGCCGGTCGGAGGTGTCGTAGTCGGTCGAGACCGTCTCCGGGTTGCAGTTGACCATGATGGTCTCGTAGCCGGCGTCGCGCAGCGCGTAGCAGGCGTGGCAGCAGCAATAGTCGAACTCGATGCCCTGGCCGATGCGGTTCGGTCCGCCGCCGAGGATCACGACCTTCTTGCGGTCGGACGGATTGGCCTCGTCCGCGGCCTTGCCGGCGAAGGGCATGGCGTAGCTCGAATACATATAGGCCGTCGGCGAGGCGAACTCGGCCGCGCAGGTGTCGATGCGCTTGTAGACCGGGCGGACCTCCAGCGCGCGGCGCGCTGTCCTGACCTCGGCCTCGGTCTTGCCCGAGACGGCTGCGAGGCGCTTGTCCGAGAAGCCCATCGCCTTGATCTGGCGGAAGGCGCCGGGCGTGGTCGGCAGGCCGATCTTGCGGATCTTCTCCTCGGTCTCGACGAGCTCGCGCATCTGGGCGAGGAACCACGGGTCGATCTTGCAGCTCTCGTGGATGTCCTCGTCGGTGAAGCCGGCGCGCATGGCCTGGGCGACATGGAGGATCCGGTCCGGCGTCGGCGTCGAGATCGCTGCCTTGATGGCGTTGCGGTCGTCGCCCTGGCCGAAGCCCTCGATCTCGATCTCGTCGAGGCCGTCGAGCCCGGTCTCAAGGGAGCGCAGCGCCTTCTGCAGCGATTCCTGGAAGGTACGGCCGATCGCCATGGCCTCGCCGACCGACTTCATCGCGGTGGTCAGGGTCGGCTCGGAGCCCGGGAACTTCTCGAAGGCGAAGCGCGGGATCTTGGTGACGACATAGTCGATCGTCGGCTCGAAGGAGGCCGGGGTCGCGCCGCCGGTGATGTCGTTCTCGATCTCGTCGAGCGTGTAGCCGACGGCAAGCCGCGCCGCGACCTTGGCGATCGGGAAGCCGGTCGCCTTCGACGCCAGCGCCGAGGAGCGCGAGACGCGCGGGTTCATCTCGATGACGATCATGCGGCCGGTGGCCGGATCGATCGCGAACTGCACGTTCGAGCCGCCGGTCTCGACGCCGATCTCGCGCAGCACCGCCAGCGAGGCGTCGCGCATGATCTGGTATTCCTTATCGGTCAGCGTCAGGGCCGGGGCGACGGTGATCGAATCGCCAGTATGGACGCCCATCGGGTCGAAATTCTCGATCGAGCAGACGATGATGCAGTTGTCCGCCTTATCGCGGACGACCTCCATCTCGTATTCCTTCCAGCCGAGCACGCTTTCCTCGATCAGGACCTCGCTGGTGGGGGAGGCGTCGATGCCGCGCTCGACGATGTCGATGAACTCGCCCTTGTTGTAGGCGATGCCGCCGCCCGTGCCACCCATGGTGAAGGACGGGCGGATGATGGCGGGCAGACCGATATCCTCAAGCGCGTCGAGCGCCTGGCCGAGCGTCTTGATGTGGTGCGAGCGCGGGGTGTCCAGGCCGATCTTGGTCATGGCCTCGCGGAAGAGCTCGCGATCCTCGGCCTTGTCGATGGCCTCGGCGGTGGCGCCGATCATCTCGACGCCGAACTTCTCGAGCACGCTGATCTTGCTGCCATCGGGCTGGACGATCGACTTCTTGTTGAGCGAGAGCGCGCAGTTCAGCGCGGTCTGGCCGCCCATGGTCGGGAGCAGCGCGTCGGGGCGCTCCTTCTCGATGATCTTGGCGACGATCTCGGGCGTGATCGGCTCGACATAGGTCGCGTCGGCCAGGTCCGGATCGGTCATGATCGTCGCCGGGTTCGAGTTGACCAGGATGATGCGATAGCCCTCGGCCTTCAGCGTTTTGCAGGCCTGGGTACCGGAATAGTCGAACTCGCAGGCCTGGCCGATGATGATGGGGCCGGCGCCGATGATCAGGATGGACTTGATGTCTGTGCGCTTGGGCATGATCTCGACCGGTCTTGGGCAGGCGCGCGCAAGGCCGATCCGATCGGGCGAGCGGAGGCGTGGCGAGCGTCTGAATGAATGCTAGGCGCTCGCTATAGACGGCGAAGGCCGCGGGGGAAAGCTAAAAGGAGCGGCACGGCCAGATGTGCACGGCTTCGTCACGGCACTTGCCAGGCAGGAGGCTTTCATGAAATGTTATATTATAACATTTCATGTCGAGGTTCTCCCTATGCGTCGCCTGCCCGTCACTGTCCTGTCCGGCTTCCTCGGAGCCGGCAAGACGACCCTGCTCAACCACATCCTGAACAACCGCGAGGGCCGCAAGGTCGCGGTCATCGTCAACGACATGAGCGAGGTGAATATCGACGCCGATCTGGTGCGGGAGGGCGGCGGCAAGCTCTCGCGCACCGACGAGAAGCTGGTCGAGATGAGCAACGGCTGCATCTGCTGCACGTTGCGCGACGATCTGCTGGCCGAGGTGCGCCGCCTCGCCGAGGAGGGGCGGTTCGACTACCTGCTGATCGAGGGGACGGGGATCGCGGAGCCCTTGCCGATCGCCGCGACCTTCGAATTCCGCGACGAGGCCGGGCTTTCGCTGTCGGATGTCGCACGGCTCGACACGATGGTCACGGTGGTCGATGCCGTGAGCCTGCTCAGGGATTACGGCTCGCGCGATTTCCTGAGGGAACGCGGCGAGACGGCGGGGGAAGGCGACGAGCGCACGCTGGTCGACCTCCTGGTGGAGCAGATCGAGTTCGCCGATGTGGTGGTGCTGAACAAGATATCGGACGCCTCGCCGGAACAGCGCGAGGCCGTCAGCAAGATCGTGCGCGCGCTCAATCCAGACGCAAGGCAGGTCGAGGCGGATTTCGGCAAGGTGCCGCTCGATGCCGTGCTCGATACCGGGCTGTTCGACCACGAGAAGGCGCAGGAACACCCGCTCTGGCACAAGGAGCTCTACGGCTTCAAAGATCATGTGCCGGAGACGGAGGAATACGGCATTTCCTCCTTCGTCTACCGGGCACGGCGTCCGTTCCATCCCGAAAAGTTCAGCGCTTTCCTGAGCCGGACATGGCCGGGGCTGATCCGCGCCAAGGGACATTTCTGGCTGGCGACGCGGCCTGACTGGGTTGGCGAGATGTCGCTTGCCGGCAGCATCTGCCGCACGGAGGCGATGGGCTTCTGGTGGGCCGCCGTGCCGCGCTCGCGCTGGCCCGAGCATCCCGAATGGCAGGCGATCCTGAACCGCAACTGGCATTCCGTCTGGGGTGATCGCCGGCAGGAGCTGGTCTTCATCGGCACGGAATTGGACGAGGCGGCGATTCGCGCCGCGCTCGACCTCTGTCTCGTCGGCGATGCCCTGCCGCTGCGCTTCAACCCCGAGCGCTACCGCGACCTGCCGGACCCGTTCCCGGCCTGGCGGCGGGCGGAAGCGGCCTGATCCGGGCCGCGCCGCCTCAGCTGCGGGCTGGTGCTGCCGTTTCCGGGAGGGACGGCACGCGCCTGGCGGCGCGCTTGCGATGGAGCGTGAATGCGAGCACCGCGAGCGCCGCGACCTCGCAGGCGGCGCCGACGAAGCCGAGAGGCCAGGTGCCGGCATGGCGCATCACCTGCTGGCCGAGCGCTGCGCCAGCCGCGATGCCGAAATAGAGCGCCGAGGCATTGAGCGAGAGCGCGACCACGGTGGCATCCGGCGCCATCGCGGCCAATCGTGACATCTGCGAGGGATGGCCGGCCCAGCCCGCCGCGCTCCAGACGAAGAGCACGAAGGGAATCGGCCAGATCGCCAGAGCCGGCGGCAGGCTGATCGCGATCAGCGAGGCAGAGGCCAACGCCGCTGCCAGGATCGACAGCACCACGCTCAGCGAACGCTCGGGGCCGAAGCGGTCGCTGGCGATGCCGCCGAGCTGGTTGCCGATGGCCGAGCCGAGGCCGGAGACGACGAGCGTCGCGGCGAGCCAGGGGCCGGCGATGCCGGCGTGATTGGTCAGGAAGGGCGCGATATAGGTGTAGAGAACGAAGGCACCGGTGGTCCACAGCATGGTCGTGGCGAGGGCCAGCAGCACGTCGCCGCGCGCCGCCACCTGCAGCCGCTCGCGCAGCGTATTGGTGCCGCGCGGCAGGCCGCGCGGAAGCTTGACCAAGAGGCCGACGAGCGAGAGCGCGCTGAACAGTGCCACGATCAGGAAGGCGAGATGCCAGCCGCCGAAGCCGACGACCGCCGTGCCGATGGGTATGCCGAGAATCAGCGAGACGGTCATGCCGCCGGTGACGAGCGCGATGGCCCGGCCGCGCCGCTCGGGCGCGGAGACCGCGACGGCGACGGCGTTGGCGGCGGGCATGAAGACGCCGGCCGAGAACGCCATCACGATCCGGGCGGCCATCACCACCCAGAAGTCGGTGGCGAAGGCGGCGCCGAGATTGGCGAGGCCGAAGACGGTGATCGCGCCGGCCAGCACCGTCTTGCGATCGGCGTCACCGAGCACGGTGGAGAGAATCGGCGAGCCGATCGCATAGGCCAGCGCAAAGATCGAGATGAGCAGGCCGGCGGTATCGACCGAGACGGCGAGGCCGGAGGCGAGATGGGGCAGGATGCCGGTGACGATCAGGCTGCCCGTGCCGATGGCGAAGGCGCCGCCGGCGAGCGAGAGAAGGCGCGTATCCATTGGAGTGACCCTTGGGGCGTGATCCTTGCGGATGATCGCTGTTTCGAAAGCTGGGTTCGAAATTCAATGATCGTTGAATTATACTCGCCTGGCGATTACCACAAGGGTAATTTCAATGAATGTTGAATATTGTCAGCGGCGACGGCATCGCCTATCTCGGAGGCCATGAAGCCGGTCTTTCACCCTGATATCGAGGATGTTGCGCCCGCCGACGTGTTCGGGGCTCTGGCCGATCCGATCCGGCTCGGCATCCTCGTCGCGCTGTCCGACGTCAACGAGGTCGACAAGGCGCGCTGTAGCCATTTCACCGCCTTCGCCTCGCCCTCGCTTTTGTCCTATCACTTCGCCAAGCTGCGCGAGGCCGGCATCACCCGCGTACGGGCGGAGGGCACGTCGCGCTATCTCAGCATCCGGCGCGAGGAGCTGAACCAGCGCTTTCCGGGGCTGATCGACAGCGTCATCGAGACGGCGCGGCGCGATCCGAACCTGCCGCGGCTGGGGTCGGAATGGCTCGCGGGCGCCGAGCAGGCTCAGGGTCAGACTTCGTCACGTTGACAGGCCCTCGCACGGGTCTAGCGTTCCTGTTTCCGCGATGGCGTCGAGCCGGATCGCGACACGGCACCGGCCACGCCCGAACCCGAGGAGCATGGCCATGCGTGCTGCCGACCCTCAAAAACTCGATGCCCTGGTTGGACGCCTCGTCGGTGATGTCGGTGCCTCCGTCACCGGCGCCCTGATCGTGCTGGGCGACCAGCTCGGCCTCTACAAGGCAATGGCGGACGGCGAACCCGTTACCTCCCAGCAACTGGCCGAGAAGACCGGGCTCAAGGAGCGCTATCTGCGCGAATGGCTCGCTGGCCAGGCTTCTGCCGGCTATGTCGAATACGACGAGGGCAGCGACAGCTTCAGCCTCTCGCCGGAGCAGGCCATGGCCTTCGCGGAAGAGGACAGCCCGGCCTTTTTCGCCGGCGCCTTCGAGATCATCCAGTCGATGTGGCTCGACGAGCCGAAGGTCGAGGAGGCCTTCCGCAACGGCTCGGGGCTTGGCTGGCACGAGCACAGCAAATGCCTGTTCCGGGGCACCGAGCGCTTTTTCCGGCCGGGCTACAACGCGCATCTGACGGCGGACTGGATTCCGGCGCTGAGCGGCGTCCAGGCCAAGCTGATGGAGGGCGCGACCGTCGCCGATGTCGGCTGCGGTCACGGCTCCTCCACCATCCTGATGGCGCAGGCCTATCCGAAGTCGCGCTTCCACGGCTTCGACTATCACGGGCCGTCGATCGAGCGGGCCCGCGAGGCGGCGGAGAAGGCCGGCGTCGGAGACCGCATCGTCTTCGAGCGTGCCTCGGCCAAGGATTTCCCGGAGCGGAAATATGACCTCGTGACGATGTTCGACTGCCTGCACGACATGGGCGACCCGGTCGGTGCCGGAAAGCATGTGCGTAAATCGTTGGCCAAGGATGGCAGCTGGATGATCGTCGAGCCTTTCGCCCACGACCATCTCAAGGACAATCTGAACCCGGTCGGGCGGATCTTCTACGGGGCCTCGACCATGATCTGCACGCCGGCCTCGCTCTCGCAGGAGGTCGGGCTTGGGTTGGGCGCGCAGGCGGGCGAGATGCGGTTGCGCAAGGTCGCGATGGATGCCGGCTTCCAGCATTTCCGCCGGGCGACCGAGACGCCGTTCAACATGGTGTTCGAGGTTCGGGCCTGAGCTGGTCCGACCTTGGTTTGTTTTCACGGAACCGAGGCGCCATTCCGGGCAAGCCGCGAAGCGGCGCCGACCCAGGATCCATCGTAAAGCTCGGCGCTCTACGATGGATCCCGGGTCTTCCTTCGGTCGCTCGGGACGACGCGTGTTTCCGCGCAAAATCAGCAGGCTCTTGACGATCATCGTCCGGCGAGCGCCCGCCGGGCGGTGCGGCTTGTCCACCGGCAGCACGGAAGCGGGGTTGAGTCTGCGTGGTAGTGATGCAATGTTATAGTATTGCATTATTGCCCTGGAGACCCCTGTGCCTTCCTTCCGTCTCGCCGCTGCCGGCCTTGCCGGCTGCCTGCTCGCTTCCGCGGCCTTTGCCCATGATCATGCCCCGCTGCGCGGGCGCCTCGTCTTCGCCGATCATGAGAAGCCGGTCGTGCGCATCCTCGATCTCGACAGCGGCGAGGTCACGCACAGCTTCGATGTGCCGAAGGCCAACCCCGGTTTTGCCGGCGTTTCCGGCGGGCGCTATGTCGTGGTCAAGACCGGGGACGAGGCGGGGACGCTTGGTATCCTCGATACCGGCCTGATCGCGGAATCGCATGGCGACCATGTCGATCTCGACAAGGCGACGCCGAAGCTGCTCGACTTTACCGTGAAGGGCGACCGGCCGGCGCATGTGCTGTCCGGCCATGGCCAGCTCGCGCTGTTCTTCGACGGCCGGCGGCCCTGGAAGGCAAGAGCGAGCCGAAGGCGGTGCTGGTCGCGATCGACAGCCTCGCCAAGGGAAAGCCAACCGTCACGATCTGGCCGAGCCCAGCGCCGCAGCACGGCATCGCCGTGCCGCTCGGCAGCCGGCAATGGCTGATGTCGATCCCGAACCCGGCCTATGCCAAAGGCGACGACCGCAGCGCCTCGTCGCGCCCGAACGGCTTCGAGGTTCTCGCGGAGGGCAAGGACTGGAAGCGCGTCGCGCTGTTCGACGACGCCGCAAAGCCCGACGCCTCCTGCAAGCTCTTCCATGGCACGGCTGAAGCACGGGGGCGCCATGTCTTCGGCTGCGCCGAGGGCGAAGGCGGCGGCTTGCTGGTTCTGTCGAAGGCTGGCAAGGGGGCTGCGGCGGCATGGAGCGGGCGCAAGCTCGGCTATCCCGACGAGCGCCGCGTCAGCGCGCTGAAGGCGCGCGACAGCGGGCGCCATCTCGTCGGCAATTACGGGCTGAAGGCGCCTTACGACGCGCTGCTGCGGATCGATCCGGAGGCTAAGGCGCTGAAGATCGAGGACGTGCTGGCCGTGCCGGGCGGGCAGGCCGCCTGCCAGTTCGAGCTCAGCGGCAATGGCAATCGGCTCGCCAACCTGACGCCGGATGGCAAGCTGCGCATCTATGAGATCGCGCCCGCCTGGAAAGAACTTGCGGCCTTCGATGCCGTGCCCGCCTTCGACTGCGCCTATGGCGCGAAGACCCCGACGCCGAGCCTCGCGGTGATCGGCGGCAGCGCCTTCGTCAGCGACCCGACGAATGGCCGCATCCGCGAATACCATCTCGATACGCTGAAGCAGGGGCTCGACATGCCCGTCGGCGGCATGCCGGCCAATCTCGCCGGCAGCGACGCCGGCTGACGCGACCCGGTTCCATGCAGAACTTGCCGTCATCCCGGGCTTGCCCGGGATCCATCGTAGAGCGCGGTGGCCTACGATGGATCCCGGATCGGCGCCGCTGCGCGGCTTGTCCGGGATGACGACGTCTCTTTCCGGAGGCCCCGCCCATGGTCTAGGAAGCGCGGATGCCGCTTCGTCGCTATCCGCGCCAATTCCGCCAGCTCGCCGCCTATGTCTTTGCCGGCGGGCTGACCGCGGTCGCGCATTACGGCGTGCTGATCGGCCTGGTCGAGCTCGGCCGCATCGACCCCGTGCCGGCGACGCTCGCCGGCTTCATCGTCGGCGCGCTGGTTTCCTATGCCCTGAACCGGTGGATGACCTTCGACGCGACCCGCAGCCATGCACAGGCCGGCTGGCGCTTCGCCCTGATCGCGGCCGGGGGCTTCGTGCTCACCGGCATCCTGATGCATCTCTTCGTGGCGCGGGCCGGCTTGCCCTATCTGCCGATGCAACTGGTCACCACGGGCGTGGTGATGGTGTTCTCGTTCCTCGGCCACAAATTCTTCAGCTTCGCGGACAGGGCGGCGTGACGGGTTGCGCGTCCGCCGCCCCATTCGATGTCACGATGTCGGGGCGACGGTCAGCGTGATCTGCCTGCGGCCGATACGGCCTTCCTTGTCGGTGGCCTCGATCTCGATGATATGGCTGCCGCTCGGCACGACGACTGCGGGCGCGTCGATGCCGTTCGGCGTGATGTACTGCTTGATGCGCTGGGTGATGTCGACCGGAGGGTCGCGGCGATAGAAGACGCGCACGGTCGCCGGATCGATCGGCACGCTGTTCGCCGGCAGGAAGCGCACGTTGAGGCGGAAGGGTTTGCCGTCGACGCCCTTATCCGGCGTCGGAAGCGTGTCGATGCCGGGGCCGCGCGTCAGGTTGCGCGTGCTGGCCGGGATTTTGGCCGCGGCTGGCAGGCCAGCTTCCTCACGGGTGATGAGGTGGACCGGGTCGGCGGCTTGCGCCGCCATCGGCAGGGCGGCGGTGGCGAGAACGGCAGCCAGCATGTGCCGAGCGAGCACAGACTTCATCATCGTCCTATTTCACTCCAAGGATTGCAGCGATGAGGCCGGCGATTGCCGAAATGGCGGTGCCGGCCATGAGGATGGTGGTTTCGATGGTCTTCAGCGTTTCCATCGGCACCTTGCCATGGACGGCCTGCAGCCCCTTCCGCAGTTCCGGCAGCGAGACGAGGCCGCGCGCGGCGAGCGCAGCCTGCGTCACGCGCAGCAACATCCCCGAGAACATCGAGGCGGCGATGCTCAGCGCGTAGAATGAAGTCTCGCGCCAGGCCACCGCCCCCTGCGGAAGGAGCGGTATGTTGTCGTGCCAGCCTAGCAACGCGTTCATGGTCGCGACGGAAAAAATTGCGAAGACGATAGCAACGCCGATGTCGAAGGCGATCAGGCGTGGGCGGATACCGAAATAGATCAGGCCCGTGAAGAACGGGATCGCGATCGAGGCGAGACGCAGGGTCCAGAGCGGCAGGTCGAGCCAGAGGATCACCGCGCAATAGGCGAGCAGCAGCAGCACGAGGCCGAAGGGCAGCACCCAGAAGCGCCGGCGTGCGAGCCCTATGGTGGCGGGCGCCGCTTCAGGCGGTGATTCCACCAGGTCGGCAAAGGTGGCAGGCGAAGGCTCGGGCACCCGTGCGCCAGCGGGACGGCCTTCTTCCGGCTGCTTCTCAAGAGCGGCGAGACGTTCTTCCAGCGCATCGAGACGGCGCAGCAGCGGCAGAACGGGCGTGAGGTCCCGGCCGCAGCAGCGGCAGGACAGCACGCCCTTGTTGAGCGCAGCTTCGCAATAGGGACAGACGAACTGGTCCAGCACGGTAATCTCGCGGGGCAAGCCGCGGTCAAAGCCATATCTGAAGCGTCAAATCAAGGCGTATGACGAACTTCCGTTAGGGAATGTCGGTGCCGGAGCGCCGGTTTTCCGTCCGTTGTTCTACTTTCGTCTATGCTTCCGCCTTGATGGCCTTGAATGTCATGCGGTGCGAGTTGTGCCCGAAATTGCCGGGCCGCTGCACATCGGCGAAGCCGGCTTCGCGGATCAGGTCGGTGATCGCCTCCGCCGTATAGGTCGAGAGGCCGTATTGCGCCCTGAGCTTGCGGTAGTCCGAGAAGGCGGTGCGGACGAGGCCGCCGAGCGCCGCCAGCAGGAAGCCGCCGCGCCAGGCGAAAGCGAGAAGCTGCGAGGCGTCGGTCAGCGGGCTGACATCGGGCGGGATGACGTCGGCGAGGACCAACGCGCCGCCGGGCTTCAGCCGGTCGCGCCAGATCTCCAGCAGTGCCTTCAACTCGTCGCGCGAGAGGTACTGGAGCAGGGAATTGGCGACGACGAGGTCGAGCGAGGCCGGCGGCAGGGCCTCGACCTCCTCCGGCGAGACCACGACGATGTTGTCCTTGCGGCCGAATTGGGCGCGCAGCTTGTCGCGGACATTCGGCGCCGCCTCGCAGAGATAGAGCTTGCCGCAGGCAGCGGCGACGCGGGCGGCATCGAGTGCCTCGCCGCAGCCATGGTCAAGGACGGTGGCCTCGGCTGAGGGGATGTGGCCGATCAGGTCGGTCGCGATGGCGCGATAGTGCAGGGCCTTGTGGCGCGGCGAGACGTAGATCGAATGCTCGCCGTTCCAGAAATCGCGCCAGGACATGTGTTCGGTCGACCCTCGGGACGCGGCCGGTCGCGGCCGCCTGTTCCCGATGACTACGCATAAGCCGCGAAGCTCTGCAACAGGCGGGGCTTTCGAGGCGGCGGGGTTTCGGCTTTAGTTGGCGAATCGAGACGGGGGGCGTCCATGTTGCTGCTGCCGCGATTGCTCAAGCGGTTCATCCGCCACGGCCGCCTGACGGTCATCACGCCGGACGGCAAGCGGCA
The DNA here is from genome assembly GCA_965283735.1 of Beijerinckiaceae bacterium. GTDB lineage: Bacteria > Pseudomonadota > Alphaproteobacteria > Rhizobiales > Beijerinckiaceae > Allobosea. The sequence goes on from CBDIPN010000001.1 coordinate 1,300,645, forward strand.
TGTCTTTGGCTCCGGGCCGGCGGAGCTGCCCTTCGCGGGCGTCACCAAGACCGCACCCGCCCTCACCGTGCGCTTCCATGACAACCGCGTCGAGCGCGAGCTCTTCCTCAATCCGGAGCTTGCCCTGGCCGAAGGCTACATGGACGGGCGGATCGATTTCGAGGAAGGCACGATCCACGACCTGCTGACGCTGTTCTGGCTGCAGCGCCGCGAGATGCGCAAGGACCCGCTGCAGCAGGCGATCCGGGCGGTCCGCTTCAAGATCCGGCGCTGGCGGATGCACAACCCGCTCGGCGTCGCCGGCAAGAAGGTTAAGCACCACTACGACATCCCGACCGATTTCTACCGGCTCTGGCTCGACGAGACGATGACCTATTCCTGCGCGTACTGGCACTCACCGGACGTCGGACTGGAGAATGCCCAGAAGGCCAAGCTCCGGCATCTCGCGGCCAAGCTGAAGATCGAGCCCGGTATGAGCGTGCTCGATATCGGCTCGGGCTGGGGGAGCTCGCGATCTACCTCGCCAAGGCCTGCGGGGCGAAGGTGACCGGACTCAACGTCTCGCCCGACCAGATGGCGGCCGCCCGGAAGCGGGCCGAGGCGGCAGGCGTCGGCGATGCCGTCACGTTCATCAACAAGGACTATCGCGAACTCGGCGGTAAGTTCGACCGCGTCGTCTCGGTCGGCATGATGGAGCATGTCGGCGTCGCGCATTACGGCGAGTATTTCGAGAAGATTCGCGATCTGCTGACCCCGGACGGGATCGCGCTGGTCCATTGCATCGGCCGCGTCGGGCCGCCCGGTTTCACCGGGCCGTTCTTCGACAAGTACATCTTCCCGGGCGGCTATGCGCCGGCGCTGTCGGAAGTGTTCGCGGCGCAGGAGCAGACGGGCCTGTGGGCGTCCGACTGCGAGTTCTGGCGCCGGCACTATCACTGGACGCTGGAGGCCTGGCGCGAGCGCTTCATGGCCAAGCGCGAGGAGGTCGTCGCCATGATGGGCGAGCGCTTCGCCCGGATGTGGGAATTCTATCTCTGCGCCTGCTCGATCTCCTTCGATATCGGCGGCGACATGGTGTTCCAGCTCCTGCTCGGCCAGCACAAGAGCGCCGTCCCGATCATCCGCGACTATATCGCGGATGACGAGAAGGCGCTGCTGGCGACGGGGTTCTGATCAGCGCTTCAGGTTGACGACCACCACGCCGGCGAGCGCCATGGCGCCGCCGATCAGGCCGAAGAGCGTCGGCACCTCGCCGAGCCAGAAGAAGCCGATCAGCATGGCCATCGGCGGCACGGCATACTGGAAGTTCGAGGCGCGGGCCGCCGGCAGGCGCGACAGTGTGATCGCCCAGGTGCCATAGGCGATCAGGCTCGGCACCACCGCGAGATAGACCACCGACCAGAACGAGATGGCGGGGGCGACCTGCGCCTGCTCGATCGCCGAAGGCAGGAAGGGCAGCAGCACGAAGCCGCCGATCGACATGTTCCAGGCGGCGACATGGAGCGGCTTGTAGCGGGCGAAGAGCGGCTTCTGCACGACCGTGGTGATGGCGTTGCAGAAGGCGGCACCGAGGATCAAGAGCACGCTCATGCCGATCTCGACATCGAGCCCTTTGCCGAGCGCGATCACGCCGATGCCGGCGAAGGACAAGGCCGTGCCGAGCCAGGCGGTGAGGCTGAAGCGCTCGCCCAGGATCATCATGGCGAGCACGGCGGTCATGATCGGGTTGGTGTTGACGATGAAGGCGGCCGGACCCGCCGGCACGACGCGCTGGCCGAAATTCAAGAGCAGCGCGTAGCCGGCGATGAAGATCACGCCGCCGACGAGGAAGCGCCAGATATCGCCGAGCTCGGGCAGCTTCGCCCGTGTCGCGATGAGGAAGAGAGCGGCCGGAGCGCCTGCGAGCGCAAACCGCAGTGCGGCCATTTCCGCGGGACCGAAGCCGGCGAGGCCGGCGCGGATCGCCGGGAAGGAGGAGGCCCAGGCCATGACCGTGAAGCTCACGGTGAAGACCAGCGTCGGATCGAGGCGCTGGGGGCTGGAGGCCGCGAGGGTTGGTGAAGCGCAGCTTGAGGAGGACATGGCGTCGTTCCATCGGTGACGAGAAGTTGCTCCCGATAAGCGCCTCGGTGAGCTGATTGACAAACGAACAATTCGCGCATGAGCTGTGAGGATGGATCACAGCTCGAACCTGCCGCCGCTCGATACCTTGCGCGCCTTCGAGGCGGCCGCACGCACCGGCAGCTTCTCTTCGGCTGCCGAGACGCTGAACCTGACACACGGGGCGGTGAGTCGGCAGGTCGCCAAGCTCGAGCATTGGCTGGGCCTGCGCGTCTTCCTGCGGCAGGCGCGCGGCGTTTCGCTGACGCCGGAGGGCCAGCGCCTGCTCCAACGCACGCAGGAAGCTTTCGCCCTCATCGCCGATAATTCCGAGCGCTGGCGCGAGGTGCGCGGGGCGTCGGTGGTCAGGGTCAGCGCGCCGCCTTCGGTCTGCGCGCTCTGGCTGATGCCGCGACTGGCCGTGCTGGAGGCCGGGACGCCGCCGCTGCGGATCGTGCTGCAGGTCGAGCATCGCAAGGTGGATTTCGACGAGGAGGGCGTCGATCTCGGCATTCGCTGCGGGCGCGGTGGAGCGCCGGACCGGCTTTCGCTCAAGCTGTTCGAGGAATGGTGCTTCCCGATCGCCTCGCCGCAGCTTGCCAAGGCGATCGGAGAGGGAGCGCCGGAGCGCCTGCTGACGCAGCCTCTGATCCACGACTCGGATGCCGCCGGCTGGAAAGCGTGGTTTGCGGCGCAGGGGCTGGATTATCGCCCACGCCCGCAGGATCGGCGGTTCGAAGACTATAATCTCGTGCTGGATGCCGCCGCGCATGGGCTCGGCATCGCCTTGGCGCGCCCGCCTCTGGCGCGCGAGCAATTGGCGGCGGGGCGCATCGTCAGGGTCGATGAGCGCGAGGCGCTGAACCCGGTGTCCTACTGGCTCGACCGGCCGCTAGGGGCGTTGCGGCCGTCGGCTGCCGCCTTGGCCGAGCGGATTGCGCTCGAAGCGGGGGCGGATCGCGGAGAAATCGCAGCTTTTCTCAGCCGGGAAGCCAGGGCGGCTTGATCCGCCGCGCGTCATGCTCGCCCTTGTGGCGAGCATCCACGTCTTGAACACAGGATTGCATCGGCGAAGACGTGGATGGTCGGGACAAGCCCGACCATGACGACTGAGGCTGTTTTTACCGCAAGCTATGCCGCGGCGCCGCGAATTCGCCGCGCTGGCTGGCGCGGGCCATCTCGAAGCTGTCGGCGATGCGGCGCGCCCTGACGATGAAGGCCTGCGCGATATCGGGCGGGCAGACCTCGTGGGCGGTGATCTCGAACAGATCGAGCCAGCGGTCGAAATGCTTAGCCGTCAGCGGCAGGATCAGGTGCGGGCGCATCGGGCGACCATCGTAACGGCCGGTGCGCAGCATCACGCCGCTCCAGAAATCGGTGATCTTGCCAATATGATGGTCCCAGTCCTCGACGGCAGCCTCGAAGACCGGGCCGATCAGCTTGTCCTCCCGGGCTCGCGCATAGAACGTGCGGACGAGCTCCGCGATCATCGGCTCGCGCAGGTCGGGATGGGCGGCGCCCGGGTAGATCAGGGGATTGTCGGTCATCGTCGCGCGATCAGGGAGTGTCTGTATCCGATATGGCGAATGCGGGACCGGATTGGTAGGTCCGCCAGCGTCGCAGGCCTCATGCCAGCACTCATGCCTGTCATCCCGGACGGAGCGAAGCGGAGATCCGGGATCCATGCCTGAGCTTGGCAGATAGAAGTTCCGGCATGGATCCCGGCTCTCCCTGCGGTCGCCCCGGGATGACCGTCGTTTTTGTCAAACGGTGAGGAGCTGGCTATCGGCGGGCGCCTCAGCGGTTTCCGTGAACCGGCCATCGCCATGTTCCAGAAACAGCCGCATCTCCTCGGCGAGCGCGAAGAAGCGATCGCGCACCGCCTTGGCATGCGGATTGGCGCGCTCGATCGTCATGAAGACGTTGGGCGCGTCGTAGCGGACCATCTCGGTCGCTTGCATCAGGAGGTCGAAGCTCGCCGTGGTCATGGTGCGAGGCAGGGGTTCCATGCGGACCAGGATCTTGGCGATGAGATGGGTCAGGCCCTGCACCATCGCAACCTCGCGGTCATGGGCGTCGGCCGTGGTGACGATCACCTTCAGCTTGAGGATATGACGCAGGAAGGCGGCGATGCGCGGCGTGCTGGAGCCTCGGATCGGACAGAGCGCGATCTTGAGGCCGGTAAGCCCGTTGCGGGCGCTCTGCGGGCCGAAAAGCGGATGCGTGCCGATGATTTCGACATCGTCTGGCAGCGCCGTCTGCATGGCGCGGGCCGGGCCGATCTTGACCGAGCCGACATCGAGCACGATGGCGCCGGCCTTGAGATGCGGCCGCAAGGCCGCGATCGCATCGGGGATGGCCGGGACGGGCACGGCGAGGATGACGAGGTCGCAAGCGGCGACTTCGGTGGCGGTCGCCGGCCGCAAGCCCTTGCCGCTCGCATCGGTGGCGGGCGCGTTGCCGGGATCGCAGACGCATAGCGCGAAATGCGGCTGGAGATGGCGGGCCATCAATCGCCCGAAGGCGCCGAAGCCCATGATGCCGATGGTGGAGATGGTTCTGATCGTGGAGGACATCGTTTTCGCTCGGTGGAGCCGCGATGCCGGGTGATCTGCCTGAATTCAACCGCCAGCGCGGCGGTTGAACATGGGAATGCCACCGCCTCTATGAGGACGGGGCGTAATAGCTGCGCTGGAGGGCCATCAGGCTGGTCATGCGCTGCTTAAACCGCGCAGTGACCGCGCTGTCAATCGAGCGACGGCGAATAGGCGGTCGGCGTCATCAGGCGATCCTCGATCGCGCCGACGAGGCTGCCATGCGCCAGCGAGGTCACGCGCTTGATCTCGATCCATTCGGGATCGGCCACGAAGCTCGCCCAGGCCTTCGCCTTGGTCTCGGCATCGGGCTAGGCGAGGATATAGGCGAACTCGGTGCGCCCGGTGCTCGCGGTCTCCCACGTCGCGACGATCCTGAAGCCGTGACGGGCCATGATGCGCGCGGCATGGTCGCGGAAGCGGGCATGGAAGGCCGCCTTGTTGCGCTCGAAGATCTCGTAGATGCGCAACTGGTGGATCATGTCCGCCTCCTCAAGTCAGCCCTCAGGCCGCCTTCTTCGCCTTCTCGGCCGCCATCAGTTCGGTGAAGCGGTTGAAGAGATAGTGGCTGTCCTGCGGGCCGGGCGATGCTTCCGGGTGATGCTGGACGCTGAAGGCCGGGCGGTCGGTGAGCGCGATGCCGCTGTTCGAGCCGTCGAAGAGCGAGACATGGGTCTCGACCGCATTCCCCGGCAGGCTCGCCGGATCGACTGCAAAGCCGTGGTTCATCGAGACGATCTCGACCTTGCCGGTGGTCTTGTCCTGCACCGGATGGTTCGCGCCGTGATGGCCCTGCTTCATCTTCATGGTCTGGCCGCCGATGGCGAGCGCCATCATCTGGTGCCCCAGGCAGATGCCGAAAGTCGGGACCTTCCTGTCGAGCAGCTGCTTGATGACCGGGACGGCATATTCGCCGGTCGCGGCCGGGTCGCCCGGGCCGTTGGAGAGGAAGATGCCGTCCGGCTTCAGCGCCAGGATGTCTTCGGCGCTCGTGGTCGAGGGCACGACGGTGACGTCGCAGCCGGCCTTGGCGAGCAGGCGCAGGATGTTGCGCTTCACGCCGTAATCGATGGCGACGACCTTGAACTTGTTGCTTTCGCGCTTGCCGTAGCCGACCGGCCAGACCCAGGAGTTTCGTCCCAGTCATAGCGCTGCGAGGCGGTGACCAGCGGGACGAGGTCGAGACCGGCCATGGAGGGCAGCCCGGCTGCCTGCTTCTTCAGGCGCTCGATGTCGAAGACGCCGTCGGGGCTATGCGCGAGGATGGCGTTCGGCATGCCGTTGTCGCGGATCAGGGCGGTGAGCGCACGGGTGTCGACGCCGCAGATGCCGACGATGTTGCGGGCCTTGAGCCAGGCGTCGAAATGCCGGTTCGCGCGCCAGCTCGAGGGCTCGGTGATGGCGGCATGGAGCACGCAGCCGCGCACGCCGGAGGAAGCGGCGGCGTTCACCGTCTCGGTGTCCTCCTCGTTCACGCCGACATTGCCGACATGCGGGAAGGTGAAGGTGATGATCTGCCCGGCATAGGACGGGTCGGTCAGGATTTCCTGATAGCCGGTCATCGCCGTGTTGAAGCAGACCTCGCCCGGCGCCTCGCCGACGGCGCCGAGGCCGAAGCCTTCCAGCACCGTGCCATCAGCCAATACGAGGAGCGCGGTCGCGCGCGGTTCGGTCCAGCCGCCAGCGGCGGGGTTTCCTTCGGGAGCGGTCATGTCTATGTCTCGGTCCAGTCCGCTTGAGCGGAAAAATGCGGGGGCGGGGCATGGGCATCCACTCCGCCGGTCTGGAACGCGAGCCTTAATGAGCCGGGCGCTGCCCGTCAATCGAAGCTGGCGCAGCCCGCACAAGAGAAAAAGGAACAACGAGATGACGAGCCTGCGCGAGCGCTTCATGCCCGATATGAAGGAGGCGATGAAGGCCGGCGAGAAGGAGAAGGTCGCGGCGATCCGCCTGATCGTCGCCGCGCTGAAGGAAAAGGACATCGAGGCCCGCGGCGCCGGCAAGGGCGAGGCGACCGATGACGAAATCCTCGGCGTGCTCCAGAAGATGATCAAGCAGCGCCAGGAATCAATCGCGATCTACGACGCCAACAACCGCCCCGAACTCGCCGATGGCGAGCGCGGTGAGGTCGCGGTGATCTCGTCCTATCTGCCCAAGCAGATGTCGGACGACGAGGTGAAGGCCGCGATCGACAAGGCCGTGGCCGAGACCGGCGCGACCGCCGTCAAGGACATGGGCAAGGTCATCGGCGTGCTGCGCGCGGCTTACGCCGGCCAGATGGATTTCGGCAAGGTCAGCCCGATGGTGAAGGCCGCGCTCGGCGGCTGAGCCGGCGGGAACGGGCGGGCCTCAGGCCCGCTCGATATCCGTCCCGGAGAAGTCCTCGCCCTTGTAGAGCAATGGCCAGCCGCGCGCTTTCGCCAGGGCATAGGCGGCGCAGTCGCCCATGTTCAGCCGGGCCGGATGGCGGCCCTTGCCGTAGCGGCAATAGGCCTCGAAGGCGAGATCGGAGAGGGCTGCGTCGAAGGGGACGATGTCGACGTCCCAGCGTGTGAGCAGTTCTTCCAGCCGTGACGATGGTACGTTTCGGCCGTAGCCGAGCACGATGCGCGCTTCCAGATGGTTGGTGGCGGAAAGGCAGCGCTGAGAGGCTGCCGCGATGCGTTCCAGCAAATCTCCTGCGTCGCCTTCACCGGCCAGAATCGCGACGAGTGCGGAGCTGTCGATGACGATCCTCACCACATGCCGTTCTCGTCATAGCCGATGATGTCGTCCATCTCCTGCTTGGTCATGGAGCGTTCGGCAGGCTTGATATTGTGCCGCTTGTAGAAGTCGGCGAGCCAGCGCCTGCCTTCCGCCACGCGCCGGGCCTTCTCCTCCTCGGACAATTCATCCTTGCCGAGCTCGCTCCTGACGGCCTGGCGCACGGCCTCGGTCAAGCTCAGGCCACGACGACGCGCGAGCAGGCGCACGGCCTCCTCGGTCTCGCGGTCCTTGATGTTGAGCGCCATGGCTTTCTTCCTTTTCTCCGATTTTCTTTACCAGATGGGGAGCGCTGTGGATATCGTCCATAAGCCCGGCTTCGGACGTCTCGGCGGTTGGCAAGCGCCTTCGCAAGGACCAGATAGAACCCCATGAAATTCCCGCCCTCCGTCCTTGATGAGATCAAGGCGCGGCTGCCTGTCTCGGCGGTCGTGGGCAAGCGCGTGCGCCTCCAGAAGTCAGGACGCGAATGGAAGGGCCTCTCGCCCTTCAATGCCGAGAAGACCGCCTCCTTCTTCGTCAACGACCAGAAGGCCTCGTTCTTCGATTTCTCGTCCGGCAAGAACGGCGACATCTTCAAGTTCGTGATGGAGACCGAGGGGCTTTCCTTCCCCGAGGCTGTCGAGAAGCTCGCGGCCGAGGCCGGCGTCATCCTGCCGAAGATCACGGCGGAGGCGCAGGTCCAGGAGGAGAAGCGCAAGGGGCTGCACGAGGTCGTGGAGCTCGCGGCGCAGTTCTTCGAGGCCGAATTGATGGGCGATCGCGGTGGTGCGGCAAGGCGCTATCTCGCGACGCGCGGGCTCGACGGAGAGGCGCGCACGCGCTTCCGTCTCGGCTATGGCCCGGTCGATCGCTTCGCCTTGCGCGACCATCTGGCGGGGAAGGGCGTTCCGGCCGAGTTGATGATGGAAGCGGGGCTGCTCATCCACGGCGAGGAAATCGCCGTGCCCTATGACCGCTTCCGCGACCGGGTGATGTTCCCGATCCATGATGCGCGGGGACGCGTGGTCGCCTTCGGCGGGCGGGCGATGAGCTCCGAGGTCGCGGCGAAATATCTGAACTCGCCGGAGACGCCGCTTTTCCACAAGGGCCACCTGCTGTTCAACCACCACAATGCCCGCAAGGCGTCGCATGACACCGGGCAGGTGATCGTGGTTGAGGGCTATGTCGACGTCATCGCCATGTCGCTCTCGGGCTTTCCGCAGACGGTGGCGCCGCTCGGCACGGCTTTGACCGAGGATCAGCTCGGCCTGCTCTGGCGCATGGCGGACGAGCCGGTGATCTGCCTCGACGGCGACAAGGCGGGTCGCAAGGCGGCGAGCCGGGCGATCGATATCGCGCTGCCGCTGCTGGAGCCCGGCAAGTCGCTCTCTTTTGCCCTGCTACCTGATGGGCAGGACCCCGACGACCTCGCCCGCTCGGGCGGGCGGCAGGCCATTGCCGAGGTGGTCGCGGCGGCGCGCCCGCTGGTCGACATGCTCTGGCAGCGCGAGGTCGAGGCCGGACCGCTCGATACGCCGGAGCGCCGCGCCGCCTTCGAGCGCCGGCTGAAGGAGCCTCTCGGGCAGATCCGCGACGAGACCACGCGCAAGCATTATCGCCGCGAGATGGATGAGCGCCTGGCGCAGCTCTTCGCCAGCGCGGCGCCGGCGCGGCCGGAGCGCGGCGGCGGTGGAAGTTTCCAGCGCGGGCGCGGCGGGGCGCCCCAGCGTGGCGGGTTCGGTCGGCAGGTGCCGCCCTGGCTCGCCGGCCCGCTCAAGGCGTCGAGCGCGCTGACGCAGTCGCGCCTGATCGCGAAAGTGCGCGGTGAGGACCAGCGCGAGGCCTTCATCCTGCTGGCGCTGGCGAGCCATCCCGATCTCATCCTGCGCTGCGCCGACGAGATCGCCGAGTTGTCGCTGGACGGACCGGCGGCCGAGCGCTTCCGGCAGGCGCTGCTCGATTCCGTCGAGGAGACGCTCGACCGGGAAACCCTGGCGAATCGGTTGGAGCAGCCGCGTGTGCGGGAAGCGCAGGGCCATCTGATGGCCGTCACAGGCCCGGCCGAACGATTAAAACTCGCGCAAGATGCTGATCCTGAATCGGTTTTTGACTCGATTCATCAGGCTCTCGTCTTGCATCATCGCGCGCGAACGCTAAATAGCGAGTTGAGAGCAGCCGAGCGCGCCTTGGCTGACGACGCGACCGAAGCCAATTTCGCCTGGATCAAGGACGTGAAGGCCCGCCTCGAGACAATCGAAGGCACCGAGGCCATGTCCGAGAATTGAAGCCCAGCGAGTGGTGGACGCGAGTCCGAGTGCGCGCAAGCTGTGGGGTGGTTCACGATTCGTCAACGACGTCTGGTGCCATCTGCAACTGGATTTGGGTGGGTGAGCGCGCCGGGCCTGCGGTCGCGCCGCCCTTTTATGCGTCGGTATATGGCTTTCTCGGCCAGAGCCGGCGCGAGTGCGGAGCGCTGATTGATGGCGACTAAAGCGAGCGAACGGGAAAAGACCGATCAGGTCGCGCCGGATGCCCCCCCGACTACCGACGGCCCGTTGCTCGATCTGACCGATCAGGCCGTAAGGCGGATGATCAAGCTCGCGAAGAAGCGCGGCTATGTCACCTATGACGAACTGAACGAAGTGCTGCCTTCCGAGGAATTCTCCTCGGAGCAGATCGAGGACGTACTCGGCCAGCTCAGCGAGCAGGGCATCAACGTCGTCGACAACGAGGACCCGGAAGCGGCCGGCGAGGAGCGCGCGGCCCGCAAGGATGGCGGTGCCGACGAGGAAGAGCCCGAGGGCGGCGACATGGTCGACGCCTCGCGCCAGACCCTGCCTGTCGAGACCAAGCGCAACCTCGAGCCGACCGAGCGCACCGATGACCCCGTCCGCATGTATCTGCGCGAGATGGGCTCGGTCGAGCTGCTCTCGCGCGAGGGCGAAATCGCGATCGCCAAGCGCATCGAGGCCGGCCGCGAAGCGATGATCGCGGGCCTCTGCGAGAGCCCGCTGACCTTCCAGGCCATCATCATCTGGCGTGACGAACTCGTCGACGGCAAGGTTCTGCTGCGCGACATCATCGACCTTGAAGCGACCTATGCCGGCCCGGACGGCAAGAACCCCGACGCCGTCGCCGGCGAGGAGGGGGGCGAGGAAGCCGAGCAGGCCGAGACCCCGGAGGGCGAGACCCCGCCGGACATGGACGACGACGACATGGAGAACAACGTGTCGCTCTCGGCCATGGAAGCCGAGCTCAAGCCGCGCGTGCTCGAGACCTTCAACGCTATCGCCGACGACTACAAGAAGCTGCGTCGCCTGCAGGATCAGGACATCGCGAACCGGCTGGAGAACACCAAGCTCTCGCCGTCGCAGGACCGCAAGTACAAGAAGCTCAAGGACGACATCATCACCGCGGTGAAGTCGCTCTCGCTCAACAACAACCGCATCGAGGCGCTGGTCGAGCAGCTCTACGACATCAACAAGCGCCTGATCGGCCATGAGACGCGCCTGCTGCGCCTCGCCGAGAGCTATGGCGTGGCGCGCGACGACTTCCTCAAGCAGCATGTTGGCGGCGAGCTCGATCCGAAATGGGTCCTGCGCGTCTCGAAGCTCGGCTCGCGCGGCTGGAAGGAGTTCGTCGCGGCGGAGCTGGAGCGCATCAAGCAGCTGCGCGAGGAGGTACACACGCTCGCCTCCGAGACCGGCCTTGAGATCCAGGAATTCCGCAAGATCGTGCTGATGGTCCAGAAGGGCGAGCGCGAGGCCCGCCAGGCCAAGAAGGAAATGATCGAGGCGAACCTGCGTCTCGTGATCTCGATCGCCAAGAAGTACACGAACCGCGGCCTGCAGTTCCTCGACCTGATCCAGGAAGGCAATATCGGCCTGATGAAGGCGGTCGACAAGTTCGAGTACCGCCGGGGCTACAAGTTCTCGACCTACGCGACCTGGTGGATCCGGCAGGCGATCACCCGCTCGATCGCCGACCAGGCCCGCACGATCCGCATCCCCGTCCACATGATCGAGACGATCAACAAGATCGTACGGACCTCGCGCCAGATGCTGCACGAGATCGGCCGCGAGCCGACCCCGGAGGAACTGGCCGAGAAGCTGGCCATGCCGCTGGAGAAGGTGCGCAAGGTCCTGAAGATCGCCAAGGAGCCGATCTCGCTGGAAACCCCGATCGGCGACGAGGAGGATTCGCATCTCGGCGACTTCATCGAGGACAAGAATGCGATCCTGCCGATCGACGCCGCGATCCAGTCGAACCTGCGCGAGACGACGACCCGCGTGCTGGCCTCGCTCACGCCGCGCGAGGAGCGCGTGTTGCGCATGCGCTTCGGCATCGGCATGAACACCGATCACACGCTCGAAGAGGTCGGTCAGCAGTTCAGCGTCACCCGCGAGCGTATCCGCCAGATCGAGGCGAAGGCGCTGCGCAAGCTGAAGCATCCGAGCCGGTCGCGGAAGCTGCGGAGCTTCTTGGACAACTGAGATAAAACGAAGGGCGCCATTGGCGCCCTTCTTCATTTCCAGCAATTGCATATCAGCGACAGGTCATCCCGGACGCAGCGAAGCGGAGATCCGGGATCCATGCCTGAACCTCAACCGGAAGCGCTCCGGCATGGATCCCGGGTCAAGCCCGGGATGACGCCGTGTTTCCGAGCAAGATCAATATGCCCTAGCTATTCTTCGTGTCGCGCCCATCCGGCTCTTTGGCTACCCCTTTGAACGGTCCGGGGCTGTCCTTGCGTTCCATGAAATGGCCGGTGCGCTCGTCGCGCTTCTGCCAATCTCCATTCGGCTGTTGAAACTGCGTTCTGCCCGTCACGGCACCTTGACGGTGCCCTTTACCGGTATTGGTAGCCAATGCTGCCTCCCGACCTGGAACAAAGCATAAACATTTTCTGATTCGAGGCAGGCGTCAAGCCTCTGCCTGCCGTTACGCGCGTTTGGTTCCGCCACAGTTCTGCTAAAGTTGCTTTGAAGATCAGTGCTTCCGTCGGAGGAGAGCAGATGACCGGTATCCCAACGCCCGAAGAGACCGAGGCTGCCCAGACGGCACTCCAGGCACAAGTCCAGAACGAGCCGAAACAGGAAACGGGTTCGGCAACCGCTGACATCATCGGCGGCGCGCTCGATATCGCGGGAACCGTCACGGTCGATGTGGCCGGGGCCGTGGTCCAAGGCGTGGGGACCGTCGCGGTGGCAACCGGCGAGGCGGTCGTCACCGTCATTGGCGGCATTTTCGAAGGGTTGAGCTCCTGATGTCCCCGGAATTCCTGCTGACCTCGCTGATCATCGTCGCTTCGCCCGGAACGGGCGCGATCTACACCATCGCTGCTGGTCTCACGCGCGGATCGCGGGCGAGCGTGCTCGCCGCCTTCGCCTGCACGATCGGCATCGTGCCGCATCTGATCGCGGCGATGATGGGGATCGCGGCGCTGCTGCATGCCAGCGCACTTGCTTTCGCCATCGTGAAATATGCCGGCGTCGCCTACCTGCTCTACATGGCCTGGCAGACGCTCAAGGAGCATGGTGCGCTCAAGGTCGAGACCAAGTCCGATGCGCGCTCGGCCTGGCTGGTGCTGCGCGACGGGCTCGCGCTCAACCTGCTCAACCCCAAGCTCTCGATCTTCTTCGTCGCCTTCCTGCCGCAGTTCATCGTGGCCGGCGAGGCCAGCCCGGGCGCGCGCATGCTGGAGCTCTCCGGCGTGTTCATGGCAATGACTTTCATCGTCTTCGCGCTCTACGGGCTCTTCGCTGCGGCGATGCGCGACAAGGTCATCAGCCGCCCGGCGGTGATGGCCTGGCTGCGCCGGAGCTTCGCCGCCGCCTTCGTCGCGCTCGGCGCCAAGCTCGCGCTGACCGAGCGCTGATGGCGCGTCAGGCGATCCTGAGCGTCGAGACGCGCGGGCCGGGGCTCTACGAGTTCACCGACCGCGTCGTTTCCTTCGTGAGGGACAGCGGCGAGACGAGCGGCTTGCTGACGCTGTTCGTGCGCCACACCTCCTGCTCGCTGCTGATCCAGGAGAATGCCGATCCGGATGTCCGCCGCGATCTCGACGCGTTCTTCCGCAGGCTGGTGCCACCGGCGGATGATCCGGCGATGGCCTATCTCGTCCATCGCGACGAGGGACCGGACGACATGCCGGCCCATATCAAGGCGGCGCTGACGCCGGTCTCGCTCTCGATCCCGGTGATGGGCGGGCGCCTCGCGCTCGGCACCTGGCAGGGCATCTATCTGTTCGAGCACCGCCGGATGCCGCATCGGCGCGAGGTCGCCCTCCACCTTTCGGCGTAAGCGATCAGGCCGGCGGCGCCACCACGAGCGCGACGAGGCGCCGGACGAGCGGCAGCACGAGGAGCAATGTCGGGAAGGCGACGAGCCAGGACAGGGCCCAGGCGCGGGCCAGGTCCGGAGGAATTCGGCGGTGGGACCGAGCGCCTTCACGGTCGAGATGCCGGAGACGACGAAGGTCATCAGGATCGACAGGAAGAAGGGCATCACCACGCCGGCATAGCGGGCGGGGAGGCGAGGGAAGGCAGGGCTGGACATAAGTCAGGCTTTCGCAAGAGGCAGGCCGTTCGGGGTATCCGATACGGCTTGCGCCGAATGGTGCGTTGCTTGACGTGAGACGCTTACGAACGGGATGGAAGCCCGGTGGCGGCTCCATTAGGTGATCCGAACGGGATTGCCAAGGCGGTCTACCGCGCTGCGAACAGGTCCTGTTCCGGCAGAGGTTCCCAGGCTTCGCCTGCGCCGACGAAGCAACTCCTGCCGGCGGGGTTGGTGGCGAGCAGGGTCCAACTGCCGGTCGGCCCGACATAGAGCTCGAACAGGACACCGCTCTCGGCCAGCCCGCTGCCGATCATGCGTTCGCCGAAGGTGTCGCGAAGCTGGCCGACGACATGGCTGCGATCGGCGCAGGGCGGCTCGCGCGGTGTGGGTTGCTGGGCGAAAGCGGGGGCTGTGACCGTCGCACCGACGAGCCACGCGGTCATCAGGATTCTGCTGAGTGTCATGACCACCTCCCTGTCCGGAGGTAGCCGCTCGGGCGGCACGATATCGGGAAGCCCCGCGGCTGCCCTGAACACCCTAGATGTGGGAAGCGGCGAAGCGCGGTTCAAGCGGCAGAGCCGGCGGGGCTTTGCGCGATCAAGCGAAACAGCGCTCCCCTTGAGGCGGCTCCTGCCTTATATCAGGCCGCAAGCAATGCGGAGGCACCATGTCTTTCTTCAAATCGCTGTTCGGTGGCCGCAAGCCGGCCGAGGAGAAGCCCGCCGGCCCGGTCAAGAGCATCGAGCATAACGGCTTCACCATCCATGCCACGCCCTACCAGGAAGCGGGGCAGTACCAGCTCTGCGGCGTCATCGAGAAGGTCGTCGACGGCGAGACCAAGAGCCATCGCTTCATCCGGGCCGACCGTTTCCCGGGCCAGGCCGAGGCCGCCGATTTCACCCTGGTGAAGGGCCAGCAGATCGTCGACATGGAAGGCGACCGCGTCTTCCGCTGAGACTGCGGGGCGGGAGTCTGAAATGCTCCCTGCCGCTGGCGCGCGGCAGGGCTGCCTCGCGTGCGCTTGCCCGGCGGATTCCAGCGGCTAAAGCTGCCCGGAGAAGAGCCATCTCCAAAGATGTGGCCGCCGAGGAAACATGTCCCACGACGCCGAGCGCTACCAACCCGATTCGTCCTATGCCTGGCTCCGGCTCGCCGTCGCGCTGGTGATCGGCACGATCGCCTGCGTCGGCTCCTGGTCGGTCGTGGTGGTGCTGCCGACGATGCAGGGCGAGTTCGGCACGCTCCGGGCCGGTGCCTCGCTGCCCTATACCTTCGCGATGCTCGGCTTCGGCGCCGGCAACATCATCATGGGTCGGGTCGCCGATCGCTACGGCATCATGGTGCCGATCGTGATGGGCGCGATCCTGCTCGCGGCCGGCTATGCGGCTGCGGCGATGTCGCAGTCGCTGTGGCAGTTCGCGCTGGCGCATGGACTGCTCATCGGCATGGGCAGCGCCGCCGGCTTCTCGCCGTTGATCTCTGACCTCTCGCACTGGTTTCGCAAGCACCGCGGCCTCGCCGTGGTCTGCGGCGCCTCGGGCAGCTATCTCGCCGGCGTGTTCTGGCCGCAGGTGATCACCTGGGGCATGGCCAACCATGGCTGGCGCGCGACGCATTTCGGTATCGCCATCGTCACACTGGTGGTCTTGCTGCCGCTCGCGCCGTTCTTCCGGCGCCAGCCGAGCGCGGCGACGTTTGCCGCGGCCGAGGCGAGCAGTGCCGGAGCGCGCGGCGATCTCGGCCTCAGCGCCGGCCAACTCCAGCTCCTGCTCTGCGTCGCGGGCTTCGCCTGCTGCGTCGCCATGGCGATGCCGCAGGTCCATATCGTCGCCTATTGCGGTGATCTCGGCTACGGCGTGGCGCGTGGCGCCGAGATGCTCTCGCTGATGATGCTGCTCGGCATCGTCAGCCGCATCGGCTCGGGCTTCGTCGCGGACAGGATCGGTGGCGTGGCGACGTTGGCGCTGGGCTCGCTGATGCAGGGCGTCGCGCTCTTCCTTTATCTCTGGTTCGACGGGCTGCAGTCGCTCTATGTCGTCAGCGGCATCTTCGGGCTGTTCCAGGGCGGCATCGTGCCGATGTACGCGGTCGTCATCCGCGAATATCTGCCGGCCAAGCAGGCGGGCGTGCGGATCGGCCTGGTGATGTCGGTGACCGTGCTCGGCATGGCCTTCGGCGGCTATCTCTCGGGCGTGATCTTCGACTATTTCAGCTCGTACCGGATGGCCTTCCTCAACGGCCTCGCCTGGAACCTCGTCAATCTCAGCGTGGTCTGCTGGCTGATGATGCGGGCGCGGCGGTCGACGCCGCCGCTTCAGGTCGCCGGCTAGATCGCCGCGCGTCCGATTGGACGCGATTGTGGCGATCTCGCTCTTTGCGATCGCATCGGATTCTTCCGAAAAGTGCATTCCACTTTTCGGTCCGATGCGTCAGGCGGGGCGATAGGTGCCGAAGCACCAGACATGCCCTTCCGGGTCCTTGCAGATGAAGTCGCGGCTGCCATAGGGCTGGTCGGTCGGCTCCATGCAGATCTCGGCGCCGGCCTTGCGGGCGCGCTCGCAGCGGGCGTCGATATCGTCGGTGGCGATGTAGGGCGAGGCGGTGGTGCCGCCGAGCTCGGCCGGGCGCGCGACCAGCTTGCCGAATGCGTTGCCCTCGGACGAGCCGAGCATGACGAAGCTCGAGCCCATCCTCAGCTCGCCGTGGAGAAGCGTCCTGCCGTCCTCTGAATAATAGGCGGCATGCTTCTCGAAGCCGAAGGCCTCGACCAGCCAGTCATACATCCGCGGCGCATCGGCATAGCGCAGCGAGATGATGATCATGGGCGCGGGCTTGGACGCGTCGGCGCTCGACATGGCATGATCCCTGTTCATGGGGCCCGCCGCGATTGTCGGCGACAATGCGAGGCAATGCAAAGCGCCCGTTTGGCAAAGCGCCCGCTTGCGCGCCCGCCGCAGCGTCAGCATCATCGCCGGCGGATTCTCCGCCTGCCCCAAGGATGCCCATGAGCCGTGCCACCGATGGATCCGATGAAGCCCCGCGCGGGACGCTGACCGTGCGCACGATCGCCATGCCGGGCGATACCAACGCCAATGGCGATATCTTCGGCGGCTGGGTGATGTCGCGGATGGACCAGGCCGGTGGCATCGCGGGCGTCGACCGGGCGCAGGGGCGCGTGGTCACGATCGCGGTCGATGCGATGACCTTCATCCGGCCGGTCAAGGTCGGCGACGTGCTCAGCGTCTATACGGAGATCGAATCCGTGGGGCGGACTTCGATGAAGATCCATGTCGAGGCCTGGGCCAAGCGCTTCCGCACCACGCTGCACGAGAAGGTCACCGACGCTACCTTCACCTTCGTCGCGATCGACGAGGAGGGGCGGCCGCGGCCGGTGCCGAAACCGGAAGCTTAACCGGGTTTAACCTCCTCTAACGCCGGGTGAATCTCTCCGCTGCGAGAGTGATTCAAAAGAATCCACTTTTAAGCGTTCTTTAAGCGCGCTCGGGGGATGCTGCGCTCCAGACCGGGGATACGCCCCGGCCAGGGGACTTCCATGGCCTTTCGACGCCGCATGCGGATCCAGCCGCCTGGCTTGCACGCCGGGGGAGGGAGGGGATTCCCGCGTCTGCCGGATGATCAGGGCCGGCTCAGACTGAGCCTGAGCGGGTCGGTCTTCCTGTGTTCAGAACTCCTCTCCAGCGTTGCGTGAATCCGGAGTACGACTTCATGACGAAAGCCAAGCCCGCGCGTGAGGGCAAGCCGTTGCGGATCGGTATCGCGCCCCGCATCTATGCCGCTCTCGGCGTGATGACGGCCCTGACCATCGTCTCGTCCTCGGTGGCGTGGTTCTCCTATGACAGCGTCGACCAGACGGTGGACGACCTCGTCGGGCAGAAGATGCCCGTGGTCGAACTCGCGCTCGAACTCTCGCAGGCCGCAACCCAATCGACCGCGCTGGCGGCCCGCTTCAGCGAGGTCTCGACCCTGCAGCAGCGCGCGACCCTGACCGGCGAGCTCGATACCGTCGAGGCGCGCCAGCTCGAGCTGCTGCGGCGCATCGCCGAGCAGGGCAAGGTCGACAAGTCCAAGCCGCAATCGGCGATCGACGACCTGGCGCGCCAGATCAACGACATCAACGACCTGACGGGCGAGCGGCTGCGCAACGCCGCCGACACCACTGCGGCGCTGGCGGCCCTGTCCAAGGCCCGCGACGGCTTCAGTGCCATGGCCGATTTCGAGACGGCCGACGCCCAGTTCAACGTCAAGATGAACATCACCAGTGCCGCGCAGCTCACCGGTGCAGAGTTCGACGCCGCCCTGTCCAAGGTGCTCGACAAGGATCTCTCCTCGCTCCAGACTGCCCAGTCGCTCCAGCTCCAGATCAGCGAGACGGTCGGCCTGCTGCGCGAGATTTCCCAGGTCGACAGCACCGAGAAGCTCGAATATGCCAAATCGCGCCTCAAGGCGCAGCTCGGCCAGGTCCGCGGCCTGCTGATGGCGGCGGACATGCTCCAGGCCAATCCGGCGCGCGGCCAGGCGGTCAATGCCGTGACCGAACTCGGCGAAGGCGCGGGTGGTCTCGTCGCCATCCGCGAGCGCGATCTCGGGACGCAGGCCGCGATCGCTGCCGGCCTCAAGAATCTCGACCAGGCGGCGGATAAGGTCCGTCGCGAGGTCGGCGAGCTCGTGACCTCCGCCCGTGGCGGCGCGATCGCCGGGCGCGACTCGACCAAGGCGGTGATCAAGCGCAGCGAGCTGACGCTGGCCGCGATCGGCATCACCTCGCTGCTGATTGCACTCGCCCTGTCCTTCTTCTTCGTCCGCCCGATGATCGTTGGCCGCCTCAACCGGCTCTGGGCCGCGACCAAGGCGATCGCCGATGGCGCGCTGGAGACGGTGGTCGATACCAAGGGCAATGACGAGATCTCCGATATCTCAAAGAGCGTCCTGCTGTTCCGCGACAACGCGGTGGCGTTGCGCGCGGCCGAACTCGCCAAGGTCGAGGACGAGGCGCGGGCGCTGGAGCAGCGCCGCGAGATGATGCGCGAACTCGGCGAGGCCTTCGGCGTCGTCGTGGCCGCCGCTGCGGCTGGCGACTTCACCCAGCGCGTTGCGGCGCAGTTCGCCGATCCCGAGCTCAATGCGCTCGCCGGCTCGGTCAACACGCTGCTGGAAACCGTCCAGACCGGTCTGCTGGAGACCTGCGACGTACTGGCGGAGCTGTCCGCCGGTCATCTCTCGACCCGGGTCGAGGGGATGTATCAGGGTGCCTTCGCCGAGCTCAAGGACGGCACCAACGCGCTGGCCGACGAGTTCGAGAGCACGCTCGCCCGCCTCGCCGAGACGGTTTCCGCGGTCCGCAGCGCGACCAGCGAGATCCTCGACGGCGTCACCGACCTTGCCGAGCGCACCAGCGAGGAGAGCAACGCCGTCTCGATGGCGACCAACCAGCTCGGCGCCTTCGCCGGCACGGTGAAGAAGACCGCGAGCGAGGCCGCCCAGGCGACGGGCATGGCTCAGGGAGCGGAGGAGCGCGCGCAGCAGGGGGAGAAGGTCGTGGCCTCGGCGCTGGAAGCGATGCAGCGCATCCGCCAGTCCTCGAGCAAGATCTCCGAGGTCATCGCGATGATCGACGAGATCGCCTTCCAGACCAACCTGCTGGCGCTGAACGCCGCGGTCGAGGCGGCGCGTGCGGGCGATGCCGGCAAGGGCTTCGCGGTGGTCGCGACCGAGGTGCGCAGCCTGGCCAAGCGCTCGGCCGATGCCTCGAACGACGTCAAGAAGCTGGTCGAGGCGGCGCATGGCGACGTCAAGGTCGGCGTCGGACTGGTCGAAGAGACCTCGTCCATGTTCGGCGCGATCGTCTCCTCGGTGAACGAGCTGACCGGGCTGATGAACGGCATCTCGCAGACCGCCCGCAGCCAGGCGAGCGACGTCTCGGCGATCAATACCGAGATCGACGGCATCGGCACGATGGCGCACCAGAACGCCGCGCTGGTCGAGGAGACCAACGCTGCGCTTGCCCTCACCGACGAGCAGACGCGGGCGCTGACCGAGCATATCGGCCGCTTTACCTTCCGGCAGGGCCATGCGGCCGAGGAGCATGGCGAGGGCCGGCACGTCGCGGCAGCCTGAGAGGGCTGCAGGGCCATCCAGCTCCTGTGAACGGAACAGGGCCTCCCGGCATTGCCGGGAGGCCCTTTCGATTCCGGCTGCATGCGCCTTGCTTGCCGGGTGGTGGCGATGCTAGGCGAGAAGCGGGCCGGTAGCTCAATGGTTAGAGCTCGCTGCTCATAACAGCGCCGGTGCCGGTTCGAGTCCGGCCCGGCCCACCATTCCGTTTCAGATCAATGCCTTAGCCAGAGGATTGTGCCAGTGGGACATTCTGGTGGGGCATTTCTGTGTTCAATCCGGCCTGTTTGCAGCGGTCCAAAAGCGGCATCTTCTATCTTCGCTGGCCGATTCCCCGGCGGCCTCAGACCGGAATCAACCTCGCGACATGGCGCTCCGCCGGCCGTTCGCTCTCGGCGAGGCCTGCTGCGACGCCGGCGCGGTCGGCCGGGCTGCGGTTCTGGCTGAGCTTGCGCTTGCCTTCGAGCGCCGCGATCGGCATGCGCAGGCCGACGATGCCGCGCAATTGCGCCTGGATGAACTCAGCCGGCGCATCCGAGACCGCCCAGGGCGCGGCGCGCTCGCCCTCATGCAGGTTGGTGAGGCGGGTGACGACATCCAGCAGCCGGGCGGGATCGTCGAAGAACTCGACCGGACCGGAGGCATGGACTGTCACGTAGTTCCAGGTCGGCACGACCTTGCCGGTCTCCTGCTTCAGCGCGTACCAGCTTGGCGTCACATAGGCGTCCGGGCCCGCGAAGAGGGCGAGGCCATTGCCCACGGCAGGCACGCGCCATTGCGGGTTCGCCCTGGCGAGATGGCCGTAGAGCACGCCATGCTCGCCCTCGTTCTCGTCGATAAATAGCGGCAGCGGCGTCGCCAGCGGGCCTTCCGCCGTCGCCGTGATGAAGGTCGCAAGCCGTGCGGCGCGGATCGTCGCCAGCAGGCTCGTCCTGTCCTCGTCGCGAAAGGCCGGTGGCGTGTACATGGGGAACTCCTTGTGTCGCCGCCGTCATGCCTGCAATCTGGACTGATCGGAATATCCAGTTCCAAGGGTTTTGAGTGGTCCAGTTGGAGGGGCAGGGCGTCGCCCGCCGGATCATCGCTGCGATCAAGCAGCGGATCCATGACGGGGAATATCGGCCAGGCGATCGCCTGCCGTCGAGCCGGGCGCTCGCCATCGAGTGGGGCGTGTCGCGGACGACGGTCACGGCGGCCTATGGGCAGTTGATCGCCGAAGGCTATTTGCTCAACCGCCCCGGTGCGCGGGTCGTCGTGGCGCGCGGGCTTGCGGCGGCGCCAGCACCCAAGGCTCTTGCGCCTGCAAGTGCGCGGGCTTTGTCCGGTTTCGCTGAGCGCCTGCTCGCCTTGCCCGCGCCGGCCCGGTTTCACGCCTATCGCGTCGCCGATCTGCGCTATGGCGACCTGAGCGGCGCGGATTTTCCGATTCTGGCCTGGCGTCGTGCGCTCAATCGGGCGAGCCTGCGCCGGGCCGAGCGTCTGCGCTACAGCGATCCGCAGGGTTCGGCTCCGCTTCGTGAGGCTTTGCAGAGCTATCTGTGGCGGTCACGCGGGATCAGTTGCGCGCCGGAGCAGATCATCGTCGTCAACGGTTCGCAGCAGGGGCTCGATCTCAGCGCCCGACTGCTGCTCGATCCCGGCGACAGTTTCATCATGGAAGACCCCGGCTATGTGCTGGCGCGGCATGCCTTCGCCGCTTCGGGCGGAGTGGCTGTGCCTACTGCCGTCGATCGCGAGGGCATCCGGACGGAGGGCTTGCCGGCGGCGCGATTGGCCTATGTCACGCCATCGCATCAGTATCCGCTCGGCAGCGTGCTCTCGGCGGCACGGCGACGGGCGCTGCTGGACTGGGCGGCCGAAACCGGGGCCATGGTCGTCGAGGACGACTATGACGGCGAATATCGGCACAGCGTCGCACCGATTCCGCCCTTGCAGGCTTCCGCCCCCGACAGGGTCATCTATCTCGGCACGGTCTCGAAGACGCTCTCGCCGACATTGCGGCTCGGCTATCTCGTCGTGCCGCCCGATCTCAGCCCTATCTTCGCAGAGGCCAAGCGCCTGACCGATCGGCATACGCCCTTGCTGGAGCAGGAGGCTTTGGCGGAGTTCCTGTCGAGCGGCGGCTACGAGCGCCATATCCGAAGCATTCGCCGGCGGAATGCGGAGCGCCGGGCCGCGCTGTTGCAGGCTCTCGCCGAGGACTGCGGGACGCGCCTGACGGTGGCCGGTGCGGATACCGGCCTGCATGTCGTCGCCTGGCTCAACGGCGTCCCGGCGGAGCGTGAGGCGGCTGTCGTCGAAGCCGCGCGCGAAGCCGGGATCGGCCTTTATCCGATCGGGCCGCTCTACGCGTCCGGGGCTGAGCGCCCGGCCGAGGCGGGTTTTGTCATCGGCTATGCGGCGCATGATGTCGACGTGATCCGGCGCGGCGTCGCCGGGCTGGCCAAGGTGTTCGCGGCTATCGGCTAACCGTCAGCTCCGCAGGCCGCCGAAGATCAGGTCGTAATAGTCCTGTGCGAAGGCGGCGGCGCGGCGGCCCTTGTCCGGCTTGAACCAGCGCACCATCCAGTTGAGCATCGAGAGGATGGCGCGGCTGGTGACGTCGATATCGATCAGTCGGAAGGCGCCCTTGGCGATGCCGTCGGCGATAATGTGCCTCAGGGCCTGCTCGTGCTCGTCGCGCAGCTTCTGCGCCTCCGCGATCATGACGACATTCTCCATGCCGCCATAGCCGACGAGCATGGTGAGGAAGCCGTCATAGTGCTCCTCGAAGAAATCGGCATGGGCGGTCATGAAGCGGGCCAGCGCCTCTTCCGGCCCGGAGGTTTCAGAGACCGCCTGCGAGGCGTGACGGCGCAAGCCTTCCAGCGTTCGCACGATGATCGCCTCGTAGATCTCCTTCTTGTTGGGAAAGTAATGGTAGATCGCCGCTTTGGTGACCCCGACCGAGGTGGCGAGCTCGCCGAGCGAGGTCCCGTCATAGCCGTCGCGGGCGAAGAGGCGCGCGGCATCGTCGAGGATGCGGTCGCGGGCATTCGCGATGGTCGGCGGACGACCTTGGCGCTTGGGTTTCGTTGCTGGAGGGGTGGGCGCTACCACGGCTCGTCAGCCGATCGCGCCGGCCGCGCGCAGGCGCGCGATCTGCTCGGGGTCGAGCTGGAGATGTTCAGCTAGAACCGCGTCGGTGTGATCTCCGACCGAAGGCGGCACCCAGCCGCGCGTGTCGTCGCCCGCGCCGGGTTGCTCGATTTTCCAGATTTCCGCGCCGAGATCGCCCAGCGTCATGGTCGCCCAGGGGCCGGCGAGGACGCGGGTGAGGTCGAGGACCTTGATGCCGTCCAGTACCGCGTCCATCGCCCGCCGCCCCGCGCTCTCGATATTTACTTACCGGCCAGAAGGTATTTAACTGCCTCGCCTTGTCAAGGAAGCCCGAGGCACCGGGCGAGGGCAAGCGAGGGAGACGGCGATGGCCTTGGACAGCGAGACGATGCAGGGGTTGCTGGAGAGCGTGGAGCGCTTCGTCCGCGAACGCCTGCGGCCCCTCGAGCATCAGGTCGCGCAGGAGGATCGCATCCCCGCGGAGATACGTCAGGAAATAGCGGGAATGGGCCTGTTCGGCCTGTCGATCCCGGAGGAACATGGCGGCCTCGGCCTGACGATGGAGGAGGAGGTCCGGGTCGCCTTCGAGCTTGGCCGGACCTCGCCGGCCTTCCGCTCGCTGATCGGGACCAATAACGGCATCGGCTCGCAGGGGCTGATCATGGACGGCACGGAGGAACAGAAGCAGCGCTACCTGCCGCGACTGGCTTCCGGCGAACTGATCAGCTCGTTTGCGCTGACGGAGCCGGAGGCTGGTTCAGACGCGGCCTCATTGAAGACTTCTGCGCGAAAGGTCGAGGGCGGCTATGTCCTCAACGGCACTAAGCGCTTCATCACCAATGCCCCGCATGCCGGGCTGTTCACGGTGTTCGCGCGCACCGATCCGTCGCAGCCCGGCGCCAAGGGCGTCTCGGCCTTCCTCGTCGAGGCGGGCACGCCGGGGCTTTCGCTCGGGCCGATTGACAAGAAGATGGGCCAGAGCGGCTCACATACGTCGGACGTCATCTTCGAGGATTGCCGCGTGCCGGCCGATGCGCTGCTCGGCGGGCGCGAGGGGCAGGGTTTTCGCACGGCGATGAAGGTCCTCGACCGGGGACGTCTGCACATCTCGGCGGTCTGCGTCGCGATGGCCGAGCGCGTCATCGATGACAGCCTGCGTTATGCCGTCGAGCGCAAGCAGTTCGGCCAACCGATCGTAGAGTTCCAGCTCGTGCAGGCGATGCTCGCCGACAGCCGGACGGAAGCCTATGCGGCGCGCTGCATGGTCTTGGAGACCGCGCGCGCCAAGGATCGCGGCGAAGACGTCGCGACGGACGCCGCCTGCTGCAAGCTCTTCGCCAGCGAGATGGTCGGCCGGGTGGTCGACCGGGCCGTGCAGATCCACGGCGGGGCCGGCTACATCGCCGATCACGGCATCGAGCGCTTCTACCGGGATGCCCGCCTGTTCCGGATCTACGAGGGCACCTCGCAGATCCAGCAGATCGTCATCGCCCGCAACATGGTGAAGACGCTGAGCTGAGCCCGCTCAGCGCTTTTCGTCGAGCGCGTCGCGGACGCCGTCGCCGAGCAGGTTCACCGCCAGGATCAGCAGGCAGAGCCCGGCGCCCGGCAAGGCGATCAGCCAGGGGTCGAACAGGATGTGTTCGCGCCCCTCGGCGATCATCAGGCCCCAGGAGGGCGTCGGCGGCTGGGCGCCGAGGCCGAGGAAGGACAGCGCCGCTTCGAGCAGGATGACGTTGGCGATTTCCAGCGTCGCGACCACGATCAGCGTGTTGCGCAGGTTGGGCAGGATGCCGTGCAGCATGATGTAGAGATGCGAGGCGCCGAAGGACTGGGTCGCCTGCACGAATTCGCGACTGCGCAGGCTCTGCGCAGCGGCGCGCACGACCACCGCGAACCGGTCCCAGAGCAGGAGGCTGAGAACGATCGCGAGCGTCTTCAGCGAGGCGCCGCCGAGCGCCACCGCCGCGAGCGCGACCAGCACGATCGGGAGCGAGAGCCGCGTCGTCACGATGAAGCTGATCGCCATGTCGACACGGCCGCCGAAATAGCCGGCGGCGAGGCCGAGCATCGTGCCGATGAACCCGGCGCAGAGCGTGACGCCGAGGCCGATCAGGATCGAGACGCGCGCGCCATAAAGCAGGCGGGCGAGATAGTCGCGGCCGAGATGGTCGGTGCCGAGCCAGTGTGCCGGGTCCGAGCCCGGATACCAGAAGGGCGGGATCATGCGCTTGCCGAGATCCTGCGCGATCGGATCATGGCTCGAGAGCCAGGGCGCGAAGATCGCGACGAAGACGATGACGGCGAGCAGACCACCGCCGATGCGGATGGCGCTGCTGGCGCTCAGGCCCTTGAAGAGCTTGCGCCGGCGGATGGCGGGGCTGTCGGCGATCGACATCAGGCGCTCCTCAGGCGGGGATCGAGCCAGGCATTGATCAGGTCTGCTGCCGTGGTCAGCGTCACGTAGATCAGCGAGAGGATCAGGATGATCGCCTGCACGACGGGCAGGTCGCTACGCAGCAGCGATTCCCAGGCGAGGCGGCCGAGCCCGTTGATGGCGAAGACGCTCTCGATGACGATCGAGCCGGAGAGCATCAGGCCGAACTGCACGGCAGCGAGCGAAACCAGCGGCAGGACCGCGTTGCGCAGGGCATGGACCAGCAGGACACGCGGCTGCGAGGCGCCCTTGGCGCGGGCGGTGCGGATATAGTCGGCGGTGAGCACGTCGATCATGCCGGCGCGGGTGAGGCGCATCAGGGCGGGCATGGCGTAGTAGCTGAGCACCACGACGGGCAGGATATAGCCCTGCCAGCTCTCCGTGCCGGAGATCGGCACGAGCCCGTACCAGACGCCGAAGACCACGATCAGGATCAGGCCGAGCCAGAAGCTCGGGATCGCCTGGCCGAGGACGGCGAGCATCAGCGCGATCCGGTCGATCGTGCCGCCCGGCTTGAGCGAGGCGAGGATGCCGAGCGGGACCGCGACCACGAGCGCCAGCAGGAAGGCAGCCGAGCCAAGCACGAGCGTGACCGAGAGCCGCTCGGCGATGATCGGCGCGACCGGCAGGTTGAAATAGAGGCTGGTGCCGAAATTGCCCGCGAAGGCGTTGCCGATCCAGCTCAGGAACTGGAGCGGAATCGGCCGGTCGAGGCCATAGGCCTGCCGGATCAGCTCGACATCCTGCGCCCGGCCGGCCTGGCCGGCGAGGACGACGGCGGGATCGCCGGAGACGAACATCAATCCGAAGGCGACGGCCGAGACGGCGAGCGCCACGAGGGCGGCGACGATCAGGCGGCGCGCGAGAAAGGGCAGCATGACGGCTCCGGGAATAGCGGGTCGGCCTGCCTGGCAGGGATGGCGTCGCTATCGGCTTCAGACCGATAGCGACGCGGCGATAGGAGCGAAGCTGTTACTTCCAGCTCGACAGCCACCAGCGGGCGAACTCGTCCGGATGGGGCTTGAAGGTCAGGTCCTTCGACAGGCCGTAATTGATGTTGAAGTCGTACATCGGCAGCCAGTAGGCCTGATCGGCGATCTTCTTCAGCGCCTTGGCGTAGTTCGCCTCGCGCAGCGCCCGGTCCTGCGAGGTGTCGGCCGCGTTGACCAGCTCCATGACTTCCTTGTCCTGGACGAGGTCGTCGGCGCCGCCGCCGAAGAAGTTGGAGATGATGAAGGCGACGTCGCCGGTGCCGTAGCTGCCCCAGTTGGTGAAGAAGGCCGGCAGTTCGCCCGCGCGCCACTTCTGCACGCCGGCCGCGTATTGCTGCTCATTCAGCGTGGTGCGGATGCCGACCTTGGCGAGATCGCTGGCGATCGCCTCGGCGACAGGGCGCGGCATGGCGGCGAAGACCATCTCGATGTCGACCCCGTTGGCGAAGCCGGCTTCCGCCAGCAGCGCCTTCGCCTTGGCCGGGTCATAGGCGTATTTCGTCACGTCCTGCGCGCAGCCGAACTGCTTGGGGTTGCAGGCGGCGTTGAGGACCTGCGAGGCGCCGCCGGCGAAGGCCTTGACGATGGCCTCGCGGTTGACGGCGTGGTTGATCGCCTGCCGGACCTTCAGGTTCTTGGTCGGGTAGTCCTTGCCCTTACCGGTCACGGTCATGCCGACATAGGAGATGCGCATGATCGGGCCGTTGACGATCTGCACGCGGCTGGCGAGGCGCGCGGCCTGGTCAGGCGGGATGCGCCAGGTCCAGTCGAGCTTGCCGGCCATCAGTTCGGCGAACTGGGTGTTGAGCTCGGGAATGGTGCGCACCACGATCTTGCCGATGGCGGGCTTGCCCTTCGGGCTGCCGGCATAGTGGCCGTCGAAGCGCTCGAAGGCGTAGCGGATGCCGGGCGTCATCTCGACGAGCTTGTAGGGGCCGGTGCCGACGGGCTTGGCGGCCATGCCGGCGGAGCCGACTTCCTTGAAATAGGCAGCCGGATAGATCGGCAGCGCATCGGCCAGCATTTCGACCGCGCCGGCGAAAGGCTTGGCCATCTTGATGCGGACCTGGAAATCCGAGACCTTCTCGACCTTGTCGATCCAGTCGACGGCGATGCGGAAGCGCGTGCCATAGGCGGGGTCGAGCACGGTCGTCAGGGTGTAGACCACGTCGTCGGCGGTGAACTTGGCGCCGTTATGGAAGGTCACGCCCTCGCGCAGGTCGAATTCCATCGTGGTGGGATCGACGAAGCGCCAGGCCTTGGCGAGCGCCGGCTTGATCTCGCCGGTGTCGAGGTCCTTGTAGAGCAGGCCGTCATAGATGTGCCGGGCGAGGATCAGGCCCTCGCGGCCGGCGATCTTGTAGGTGTCGAGCGCTTCCGGCTCGAGCGCAAAGGCGGCGTTCAGCGTATCGTCGGCCTTGCCGGCCATGGCCGGAGCCGGCGCGAAGGCGAAGGAGGCGGCCAGCAGCGCGCCGGCCAGCGCGGTCGTTCCCAAGATCTTCATCGGTGTGTTCCCCTGTGCTTCTGGATGTTCCGTCCGGCCGGAGCGCGCCTCTATGGGCGATTCTGCGGCCGGGGCCTATCAGGCTTGCGATGTTTCGAAGAGCTTCCGCGCGCCGTTGATCTCGTCGATGCGCTCGCCCTTGCGGACCCGCTCGATGACGCCGGGCTCGGCGGCCTGCATGGCGGTGCAGGTCCTGGCGAGGGCGTCGGCCTCGGCGGGATCGATGACGCAGACCCCGTTCTCGTCGGCGAGGACGAGGTCGCCGGGGCGTACCGTCGTGCCGCCGCAAGTGACGGTCTCGCCAATGGTGCCGCCCTTGCCGAGGAGCTTCGTCGTCAGAGGTGAGCGGCCGCGACACCAGACCGGCAGGCCCGAAGCCCTGATCGCGGCGACATCGGTGACGAAGCCGTCGATGACGACACCGACGATGCCGGCCGCCTGCGCGGCTGCGGTCATCACCGCGCCCCAGCAGGCATGACGGTCGTCGCCCTGGCGATCGATGACGAGGATGTCACCGGGCTTGGCCTGCGTCAGGGCGCAGGAGAGAACCGTGCCATCGTCGGGCGGAACGCTGACGGTGAGGGCCGGCCCGCAGACGCGCGGGCCCTCGATGACGCACTGGATCGCCGGGACCATGAAGCCCTCGGTCAGGATATGGCCGAGCGTCGCGGTCTCGATCTCGCGGAAGAGCGCGGCGCGCTGCGCGATCGATGCTTCCGCCGATGATCCGGTCGCTGTCATGGTCGCCCTTGCGCTGGAGGATGTCGCGTTCTGCCGAACCTACGGAAGCACCGAAACCGGGTCCAATAGACAGTTCCTATGCTAAGCATAGGCTTGCCACGGCAGCGGGTTTGCATAAGGGGCATGGACCACCAAGGGAAGAGAGATACGCGCTTGAGCGGAACGAAGCCGAAGCTGCACCATCTCAACTGGAATCTGCTGCATACCTTCCTCGTCATCGTCGAGGAACGCAGCATCACGCGCGCGGCCGACCGTCTGCTCGTGCGCCAGCCGACGGTCAGCGCGGCCCTGCAGCGGCTGGAGGAGACGCTGGGCGGCCAGCTCATCCAGCGCGACAGCCGCCGCTTCGTCCTGACCAAGCGCGGCGAATTGCTCTACAAGGAATGCGTCGACATCTACCGCAGCGTGGCGCGCATCGGCGACCGGCTGTCGGAAGATCACGACGACCTGACCGGGCTGGTGCGCCTGCTCGTCGTGACCCATGTCGTGCTGCCGCCGCTCGACCGGACGCTGACGCTGCTCAACCGCAAGCATCCCGGCGTCAGCGTACGGATCGACGTCGCCAACAGCCAGGACATCGTCCGCGCGGTCTCGCAGAAGCTCAGTCCCTTCGGCTTCTGCCTGCTCGCCAAGCCACTCGCCGGGCTCGACTGCCGGCCGCTGCTGCGCGAGGAATTCGGCATCCTGTGCGGGCGCGGCCACCCGCTCTTCGGGCTCTCGGATGTGCCATTGGCAGAACTGCGCGACGAGCCCTTCGTCGCGCTGGCCTGCGGGCAGGACGGGGCGCTGGAGCCGATGGTCTCGGTCAGGGAAGGGGCGGGGCTCGGCAGCCGGGTCGTCGGCTCCAGCCCCAATCTGGAAGAGGTCACCCGGATGATCGCCGCAGGCCTCGGCATCGGCATCCTGCCGCTGGCCTCCGTGGCCGAGGCGCTGGAGAACCGCAGCCTGTGGAACCTGGCACGGCCCGAGGACCTGCTCGGCGCCGATCTCTATTTCATCTCCAACCCGGCCATGCAGCTCAGCGCCGCGGAAGAGGCCTTCCTGCGGCTGTTCGAGCAGCGGCTCGGCGCGTCCGAGGAGGAGCCGGCGGCCGAGGCCGCCGCGGTCCTTCTCAGCGATCCGCCCGTGCCATGACCGTGTGAAGCAGCACGTTGAGGCCGGGTTCGAGGTCCTCCTTCGTGCAGAGTTCGGCATTGTTATGGGTGATGCCGCCCTTGCAGGGCGCGAAGATCATCGTCGTCGGAGCATGGCGGGCGACGAAATAGGCGTCGTGGCCGGCCTGGCTGAGGATGTCCTGCGTGCGATAGCCCAATGCCAGCGAGGTCTGGCGGACGCTGTCGATCAGCTCCTGCGCGAAGATCTTGCCACCCCATTTCCAGACGTCGAGGATCTCGGCGGTGCAGCCCGCGCGGGCGGCGGATTTGCCGACGGCGCGGCGCACGCGCTCGGCCATGACCTCGGAGGTTTCCGGATCGGGATGGCGGACGTCGCAGACGGCCTGTGCCCAGTCGGAGAGGATGCCCGGCTTGTTCGGCCAGGCGGCGAGGCGCGCGGCCGTCGCCTTGCCGCCGCCGGCGGCGTAGGTCCAGCCGATCTCGTCAGCCTCGACCAGCAGGCGGGCGCCGGCCAGCAGGGCGTTGCGGCGGCGCTCCATCGGCCAGGGGCCGGTATGGGCGGTCTCGCCCTTGAACTCGACGAGCATGCCGGTGCTCGGGAAGCCGCCAGTGACGACGCCGATCTGCATGCCGTCGCGGTCGAGGTAGTAGCCCTGCTCGATATGGAACTCGAAGTATGCGTCGAAGGCGTGCGGTGCCGCTTCCATCTCGCCGCGATAGCCGATCCGCTCCAGCTCCTGGCCGATCGTGCGGCCGTCCTCGTCGGTGCGCCCTTGCGCGAAGTCGAGCGTATAGGCGCCGACGAAGCAGCCGGAACCAACCATCGGCGGCGAGAAGCGCGCGCCTTCCTCGTTGGTCCAGTTGACGATCTCGATCGGTCGGCGCGTGCGGTGGCCTAGCGCGTCGAGCGTGCGGCAGACTTCGAGCCCGCCGAGCACGCCGGCGATGCCGTCGAAGCGGCCGCCATTGATCTGCGTATCGAGATGGCTGCCCATCACCACCGGCGGCAGGCTGTCATCGGTGCCGGCGCGGCGGGCGAAGATGTTGCCGATGCCGTCGACACGCACATCGAGCCCGGCCTCGCGGCACCAGCCGACGAAGACGTCACGAACCTGCTTGTCGGCATCGGACAAGGCGAGGCGCGAGAGGCCGCCCGGCCGGCCGGGACCGATCTCGGCCGAGCGCTCGATCGTGGTCCAGAAGCGCTCGATGTCGATACGGGCCGTGTCGAGGCTGGGCATGACGGGTCTCCTCTCCGCCGGGCGGGGCGGGAGCTGCTGCGGGGCGATGCGTTCGCTCAGCCATGGCGAGCGAACCAACCAGCTCAGGATTTCA
This sequence comes from Beijerinckiaceae bacterium, assembly GCA_965283735.1. Lineage (GTDB taxonomy): Bacteria > Pseudomonadota > Alphaproteobacteria > Rhizobiales > Beijerinckiaceae > Allobosea. The sequence goes on from CBDIPN010000001.1 coordinate 1,332,000, forward strand.
GGCCGGGGGCGGCGCAGGCAAATAGATATTGCCTATGCTTGCCATCGGTGCGGCCTCCGCGCCGTCCCGGCGCCGCTCACCGATCGGGAGGCAGCTCCGCATAGACCAGTCGGTTGCGGCCTTCGTTCTTGGCGCGGAACAGGGCGAGGTCGGCGGCATTGACCAGCCTCGCGGGATCGCCGTCGGCATCCGGCCAGGCGGTCGCCACGCCAGCGCTGATCGTCACCCGGTCGTTTCCATGCGCGATGTTCAGATCGCGCACGCCCTGCACCAGCCGCTCGGCGACATGGACCGCCCCTTCCTGTGGCACGCCGGTCAGGATGACCACGAACTCTTCGCCACCGAAGCGTGCGGCAAGGTCGGTCGAGCGGGTGGAGCCTTCCTGGATCACGCGTGCGACCTGTTTCAGCACGTCGTCGCCGGCGAGATGGCCATAGGCGTCGTTGTAGCGCTTGAAATGGTCGACATCGATCATCAGCACGGAGAGCGGGCTCTGGGTGCGCTGGCAGCGCTTCCACTCGGCGGTGAGGTACTCGTCGAAATAGCGCCGGTTGCCGAGACCGGTCAGGCCGTCGATCCGGGTTAGGCGCTCAAGCTCGAGATTGGCCCGCATCAATTCGCGCTGGCTCTCGCGCAGCGCACGGTAGGCCTCGTCGCGCTGGAGGTGATCGAGATAGGCGCGGGTGTGGTAGCGCACGCGAGCGATCAATTCGATCTTGTCGGGCAGCTTGACGAGATAGTCGTTGGCGCCGGCCTGGAACGCCTCGCTCTTCGTCGCCGGGTCTTCCTTGGTGGAGAGCACGATGACCGGCACGGCATGCAGGGCCGGATGCTTGCGGTACTGCCGGACGAGATCCAGCCCGTCGACGCCGGGCATGACGAGATCCTGGAGGATGACTGTCGGCTTGACGCGCTGGGCGATCGCGATCGCCTCCAGCGGGTCGGTGCAGTAGTGGAAATCGAGATCGCCATGATGGGCGAGCGCGCGACGCACGGCCTCGCAGACCATGACCTGGTCGTCGACCAGCAGCACCATGGACAGGTAGCTGTCGGCCGGGGGCGGCACGTCAGGCGGGGAAGGCTTCGTCTCGGCTGTCATGGGCAACCTTCATCAGGACGACGGAGCGCACGCCTCGGCCAGGCGAGGGGCGATTGCGGCCAATGGTAGAATTTCGACGGCCGCGCCGATAGCGGCCGCAGCCTTGGGCATCCCGTAGACCGCGCTTGTGGCCTTGTCTTGCGCGATCGTCAAACACTGCCTGTCGCGCAGGAGCTTCAGTCCATGGGCGCCATCGCGGCCCATGCCCGTCAGCAGGACGCCGACAGTGTCGCCCTGCCAGCGTTCCGCGACGCTTTCGAAGAACACGTCCACCGACGGACGGTAGGGATAGTCGCGCGGTTCGGCCCGGTAGCCGAGTTCTCCGCCGGCCTTGAAAACCAGGTGATCGGCGCTCGCCGCGATCAGCACCGCGCCGCGCTTCGGTCTGTCGCCTTCGCGGGCGGGCCGGACGGGCAGGCGGCAATGCTGGCAGAGCCAGCTCGCGAAGCCCGGCACGAACTGCTCGTCGAGATGTTGGACCAAGATGATCGCCGCCGGGAAATCGGGTGCCAGCCCGCCGAGCAGGGTCGCTACGGCGGCCGGGCCGCCGGCCGAGGCGCCGATGGCAACGAGCCGCTGAGAGGAGGAGACCGGCGCTGGCGGCCGGCGCGAGCCTGGATCGACCGTCGGCAGGCTGCGCGACAGGCGGCCGATCGTCGCGATGCGTGCGAGCAGGGCGGCCGTCTGCGCCGAGGTGTGGCCGTTGGCGCCGACGCTGGGAATGTCCACCGCATCGAGCGCGCCATGGCCCATCGCCTCGTAGACGCCGGAGACATTGGCGTCGACACTGGCAGTGACCAGCAGGATCGGACAGGGCGTCTCAGCCATGATCCGGCGCGTGGCCTCGACGCCGTCCATCTCCGGCATGGTGAGGTCCATCAGGATCAGGTCCGGCCGGTCGTGCCGGCAGGCCTCGACCGCCTCTCGGCCGTTCATGGCGATCCAGGCGATTTGATGCTCCGCCGTTGAAGCGATGACGCGTCGCAATAACTCGACCGCCATCGGCAGGTCGTTGACCAGACCGATTCTCATGAAACGCCCCCACAGCGTATACTTGTCCTCATGGCTCGCCGATCAGGTCGACGACCGCATGGATCAAAGTTTCGTCGTGGAAGCTCCCTTTGGTCAAATAGTAATCGGCGCCGGCATCGAGACCTCGGCGGCGATCCTCCTCGCGGTCCTTGTACGAGACGATCATCACCGGCAGGTTGCGCAGGTTGGGATCGCGCTTGATCAGGGTGACGAGCTCGATGCCGTCCATGCGGGGCATGTCGACATCGGTGACGACGAGGTCGAAGGAGTCGGAGCGCACCGCGTTCCAGCCGTCCATGCCGTCGATGGCGACCTCGACCTCGAAGCCGTGATGGTCAAGCAGCTTGCGCTCCAGCTCGCGCACCGTCAGCGAATCGTCGACGACGAGGACGCGCTTGCGCCGCTTCTGTCCCGTACGAACCACGCTGCGCTCGAGCGTCCTGAGGCGCCCGCCCGAGACCAGTTTCTCCATCGAGCGGATCAGGTCCTCGACATCGAGGATCAGCACCGGCGAGCCGTCGTCCATCAGGGCGGCGGCGCTGACATCCTTGACCTTGGCTAGCCTCGGGTCGAGCGGCCGGACCACGAGTTCGCGCTCGCCGAGGAAACGGTCGACCACGAGCGCGTAGAGATTGTCACCCTCGCCGACGACGACCGTCGCCAATTCGGCCTCGCCGGCTATCGCTTCGCCCCGGCCTAGGATTTCGTGGGCGGTGACAAGGCCGACCTGCTGCTCGCCATGACGGAAGTGCGGGCGACCTTCGAGCAGCTCGATCTTGTCACGCGGCAGCCGCAAGGCGCGGCCGATCGCCGTCAGCGGCAGGGCATAGGGCTCGCCGTCGATCTCGACCAGCAGCGCGCGGATCACGGACAGCGTCAGCGGCAGCTGCAACTGGAAGCGCGTGCCGATGCCGGGCTCGGAGACGACGGTGACCTGGCCGCGCACCTGCCGGACCATGGCCTGCACGGCATCGAGGCCGACGCCGCGGCCCGAGATGTCGCTGACGGTCGCCTTCATCGAGAAGCCGGGCAGGAACAGAAACTCGAGCAATTCCTCCTGGCTGAGGTCCCAGACCGTCTCGGCCGTGGTGAGGCCGCGCGCGAGCGTCGCCTGCCGCAGCGCCTCGATATCGATGCCGGCGCCGTCATCCGAGATGATGATCTGGAGCAGGCCCGCATTGTGCCGCGCCTCCAGCCGGATCAGGCCCTCGGCCGGCTTGCCGGCGGCACGGCGCTGTTCGGGCGTCTCGATGCCGTGATCGGCGGCGTTGCGCAGGAGATGGCCGAGGGGCGCGTCGAGCTGGTCGAGGATGTCGCGGTCGATGCTGGTGGCGCCGCCGACGATGTCGAGGCGCACCGTCTTGCCGAGCGTCCGGCCGATATCGCGCACATTGCGCTGGAAATGCCGGACGCCGTCCTCGAAGGGCCGCATCCGGCTCGCCAGCGTCTCGTCGTAGAGACGGTTGGCGAGATCGGTGGCGCGCCGGTCGACCGTGTCCATTTCGTCGAGGCGCTGGGCGAGGAGCGCCTGGCCTTCGGCCAGCTTGAGCTGCGCGGTCACCAGTGCCTGCGCGGCGCGGCTGTCGGTATCGACGGGCATCGCGGCGCGCAGGTCCTCGAAGCTCTTGGCGAGCTCGGCCTGGACACGCCGCAACCGCAGCAATCCGTCATTGAACGGTCGAAGCCGGCGCGCCGACATCAGCGACTCGCCGGCGAGGCCGAGCAGGCGGTTCAGGCTATCGGCGGTGACCCTGACCATGCGCTCGCCAGCGGCGCCATCTCCAGTCGGGGCGGGTGTGTCCGCAAGGACAGGCGGCGCGGGAGTTGTCGCTTCGGTGGCGGGGGCTTCGTCTGCAGGCACCGAAGCGCCGCGAGAGGCGCTCGGTGAGGGCGCCGTCGCTTCGTCGGAGGCGCGGCGCAGGACCTGCGCGAAGGCTTCGATCCTGCTCCTTGTCTGCGCTTCCGGCTCGTCCGTTCCGGCCGCGATCGCAGCAAGGAGGTCCAACCCCGCGAGCAGCGCGTCGATATGCCGTTGGTTCAGCCGGATCTTGCCGTGTTGGGCGGCGACCAGGCATTCCTCCAACTCGTGCGCGACCTGCACGGCCGGCGAGAGATCGATGATGCGGGCGGCGCCTTTCAGGGAATGGGCGGCGCGCATGCAGGCTTCGAGATGGACGGCAGCGGTCGGGTCGCGCTCGAGGGCGAGCAGGCCGGCCGTGAAGGCCTGCGACTGCGCCGCCAGCTCGGCCCGGAACAGCTCGAGCATCGAGAGGTCGCTGAGGTCCTCGCCGCTCATGCGATGCTCCGGTCGATCAGGGAGAGCAAACGCACCGCATCGAGGCAGCCGACCGCGCGGCCGTTCCAGGGGATCATCGCTTCCACGACACTCGCCGCCGAGCGACCGACCGTTGCCGGAACGGCACCGCGTTCATCGGTACGGTAGCTGTGCAGGCCGTGGACCTCGTCGACCTCGAAGGCGACGTGCCGGGTCTCCTCGCCGGTAACGACGAGGCGAGGGAACACGGCGATCCGCTCTGTGCCGCGAGAGGCGGCGGCCGAGCCAAGGCCAAGCAGGGCGGATAGCGACATGCAGATCAGCAGTTCGCCACGGACATTGACGATGCCGCGGACGGCCTCGCTGCGGCGATGGGGCAGGGAATGGACCGGGCGTGGCTCGGCTATCTCGCGGCAGATCCGAGCCGGCAGGCCGAGCCATTCCTCACCGATGCGGAAGATCAGGACGCTGTCGATCTCCTCGCCTTCGGATGCCTTCTCGTCGCGTTTCGCAAAATGTTGCGTCCATGCGTCGCGATAGCCCGGTGGCAAGGGCCGGTCGAGCAATTTGCGGGCGATCTGCGCATGGGTCGGGCAGTTGCGGCAGTGGAGATGCTCCTCCAGCTCGGGACAGGTGCGGTCGCCGCTGACGCCGATCTCCCGCCAGCATTCGTCGATGCCGTCGGTGGCCATCGGATGGGTTTCGGCGGGCATCAGGTGCCGCTCCGTTTCGCCAGCCGGTCGAGCCTATCAGCCAGGGCCTTGGCGGCGCCATGGTCGCCCTGGCGCTGCTGGAGCAGCCGGAGCTGGGCCAGCGCCCGCTGGTGGTCAGGCGCGAGGTAGAGCGCCTTGCGATAGTTCCGCATCGCGTCCTCCACCGCGTCGGCCGCGTCATGGGCGAGCCCCAGCCAGTAGAACGCATCGGGCGAGGGGCCGAACTCGGCGATATGGCGTTCTGCGGCCGCGCTTACCTCGGCCAGGTGCCCGGCATCGGCGGCGCGCTCGATCTCGGCGAGGCTGGCAGCCACCCGGTCCGGCGATGGTGCGGATGGCTGGGCGGAGGCGGTCTTCTGCGCGAAGGGGCGCGGCGCAGAACTTGCCTTGGCTGTCTGCGCCCGCGGCAAGGGAGCAGCCTTCGCCGGTGCCGGTCTCGGCCTTCGTGCGGCGGGCGGCTCTGGAGGTTTTACCGGTGCAGCTTCTGCCTTGATGAAGGCGAAGGCCCGGGGAACGCGCGTGGAGTTGAAGCCGTGCAGAGGCGGCAGGCCGGACTCGGCCGGGCCGACCAGCAGGAGGCCATCATCGGCCAGCATCTGCCTGAGCTGGTTCAGCGCCGCGCCTTGCGTCTCGCGGTCGAAATAGATCAGCAGGTTGCGGCAGAAGGCGACAGCGTAAGCCTCGTTGCCGGTCTGGGCCGCGGCGGAAAGCACATTGCCGATGCGGAAGCGGACGTGCCGGCGAACGATGTCATGCGGCCTGAAACCGCCGTTGCAGGCCTCGAAATAGCGGTCGCGAAAGGCAATGTCGGCGCCGCGGAAGGAGTTCTTGCCGTAGATCGCGCGCTCGGCATGGACGAGGTTGCGGCTGCTGACATCGATCGCGTCGATCTGGAAGCTGCCATCCGGAAAGCCCGCATCGAGCAGCGCCATCGCGATGGAATAGGGCTCTTCGCCGGTCGAGCAGGGCAGGCTGAGCAGCTTGAGCGGGCGGCAGCTGGCCCGGTTCTCGCGGAGGTGGCGCACCATTGCGCCGAAGGCCTCGCGGTCGCGGAAGAACCAGGTCTCGGGAACGATGACAGCGTCGACCAGTTCCTGCCGCTCGGCCGGGCTCGACGTGACGAAAGCCCAGTAGGCGTGGAGATCGGAGATGGCGCAGGCCGTCATCCGCCGCTTCAGGGCATGGCGGATGACGGAGGCGCCGACCGTCTCCATGCTCAGGCCGATCGTCTCCCTGAGCAGCTTCTCGAAATCCCGGATCGGAGCGGAATCGTCCATCACGGCTCCGTCGCTTGCTGACGGAACAGGATGTCGCGGATTTCGGGCGTCAGCAGGGCCTCGCCCCGGACCCATTGGATCAGCCCGCGCTCGTCGCTCGCGACCGGGCCGAGATAGGCGGGCATACCAGCCTCGACGCCGGACGCCGTGAAGTCGGCGGCGTTGCGCTCGATCGTTTCGACGGCCTGCTCGACCAGCAGGCCGAGGAGATCGTGGCTGCCAGGCGTAGTGGGGTAGCGCAGCAGGATGATGCGGGTGCTCAGGCGCGGCTCCGCGGGGCGCCCGAGCGCCAGCAGCGCGAGATCGACCACGGGCACAGGCCGACCGCGATAGCTGATCGCGCCGGCGACGCCCACGGGCGCGCCGGGCAATTGCTTGGTCGCGAGCAACGGCAGCACGGCCTCGACCTGCCCGGTCTCGAGCACGTAGCGGTCCTGCCCCAGCTGGAACATCAGAAACAGCATCGCGCGGTTCCGTTCCGCCTTTCTCGTCAGGCGCGCAGCTTGAAGCGCGAGATGCTGTTGCGCAGCCCGCTCGACACCTGGTTGAGCTCGTCGATGGCGAGCGTCGACTGCTGCAGGGATTCGACCGTCTGCTGCGCGGCCTCGCTGAGCTGGGAGAGCGCCTCGCTGATCTGGCCCGCGCCGGTCGCCTGTGCCTGCATGCCTTCGTTCGCGCCTTCGAAGCGCGGCACCAGCCCCTGGACCTGCTCGATGATCTCCGAGAGCTGGCCGCCGACCTGCTGGACTTCCTGCATGCCGCGCCGGACCTCCTCGGAGAACTTGTCCATCCCCATCACGCCGGCCGCGACGGCCGACTGGATGTCCTTGACCATCTGCTCGATATCGTAGGTCGAGACGGCGGTCTGGTCGGCAAGGCGGCGGATCTCGGTCGCGACCACGGCGAAGCCGCGGCCATATTGCCCGGCCTTCTCCGCTTCGATCGCGGCGTTGAGCGAGAGCAGGTTGGTCTGGTCGGCGACCTTGGTGATGGTGGTGACGACCTGGTTGATGTTGCCCGCCTTCTCGCTGAGGATCGCGAGCTTGGCGTTGATGGCGCCGGCGGCCTCCATCACCTGCCGCATGGTGCTTTCCATGCGCGCGAGCCCGGCCTGCCCGCCATTGGCGAGCGTCGCGGTCTGCTCGGCGACGGCCGAGACCTCGTCCATCGTATGGGCGAGTTCGTTGGAGGTGGCGGAGATCTCCTTGGCGGTCGCACCGATCTCGGTCGTGGTGGCAGCGATCTCGTTGGCCGTCGCCTGCTGTTCCTTCGAGGTCGCGGCGACTTCGGTGATCGAGGTGTTGACCTGGATGCTCGACTTCTGGACCTGGCCGATCAGCCCGGCGAGATCGTCCGCCATGGCGTTGACGCCGTCGGCGAGCGTGCTGAATTCGTCGCGCCGTTCCAGTGTCAGGCGCTCGCTGAAATCGCCGCGCCGCATGTGATCGACGATGCCAAGCAGCTTGCCGAGCGGCAGGGTCACCGCCCGGAACAACAGGACGCCGCAGAGGATGGCGAGAACGAGCGCGATCGCGAAGCAGATGATCAGGCCTAGTTCCGCAGAGCGAACGATGCTGACGATCTGGCGGGTCGAATTGTCGGCCTCGGCCTTGTTGAACTCGACCATCTCGTTCAACACGTTGCGCATGTTGGCGGAAATTGGGTCCAGATCGGTTCTGACGGTCCTGGATTGATCGGGAAGCTGGGTGGTCGCGTCCTTGCCGATGGCGAGAACCGCATCTTCCGCCTGAACGTATTGGTTGAGAAGTTGCGCCGCCAGAGCGTGGTTGCGTCGGTCTGTCTCCGTCGTGATCACGCTCTCATAGGATTTGATCAGCTCACGCAGCCGCCCTCGATTGGCCAGAATCGCGTCTGTGGCCTGTTTCTTTGCGGCAGGATTTTATGCCCGCGCATGCTCGCGTGCAAGGCCGGTCGTATTCGCCCATAAAGCCATCAACTGAGCGCTGTAATACAGGCTTGGGACGGTCTTGGTCTCGACTTGCGTTACTTCGCGCTCGGTCTGGAGGAACCAGAAGTAGCTCGCGCCCGCCATGGCGGACATCACCGCGAGGATGGCGACGAAGCTGATCAGGATGCGGCGGCGTATCGTCAGGCTCTTCATCGCTCAATCCATCGTCGCGGCGTGCACCGGGCGGTAGCCGGGCCGGCTGTCGCCTTAATCATGGTCGAAGCGTGCGCAGATCATCGTTAGCGAGGAGTTATTGCGTCTCCGTTGCGGAAACGCGTTGCAATGAAGGCTGTGGAAGCGTGGCGCGGCACGGCCGGCCGGATCAGCCAGTACGCGCCGAGGGCAGGAAACGTTCGGCCGCGAAGGGCGCGGGGTCGCACAGGGGCGGCGCGCCAGTCATCATTTCCGCGAGCAAGCGGCCGGTCGCGGGGCCGAGCGTGAAGCCGTGATGGGCATGTCCAAAGGCAAACCACAGGCCGCGATGGCGTGGCGCCGCGCCGATGATCGGCAGCATGTCGGGCAGGCAGGGGCGGGCGCCGCGCCAGGGTTCGGCATCGAGGCGTCGGCCCAGCGGTACGATCTGTCGCGCGATGCGCTCGGCCCGGTCGAGCTGCCAGGAATCGGAGGGCTCGTCGCGGCCGGCGAGTTCGATCCCCGTCGTCAGGCGGACGCCGCGCTGCATGGAGGTCAGCACGAAGCCGGCCTGAGCATCGCAAAGCGGATGCTGCGGTGCCGTTTCGGCGGCGCTCTCGTAATGCATGTGGTAGCCGCGCTTGAAGCCGATCGGGAAGCGATATCCGAAGCGCTCGCACAGGTCGTTCGACCACGGGCCGAGCGCGACGACGGTCTCAGGCGCCTGCCAGTTATGGCCATCGGCGGATAGCCGCCAAGCCCCGTTGTCTTGCTGCAAGCTGGCCGCATCAGCCGGCTTCAACTGGCCGCCTCGGGCGACGAACAGCGCGGCATAGGCGCGCGTCACTGCGCCGGGATCGCTGACGGTGACCGGGTCGCGCCAATGCACCGCGCCGGAAACGCTGCCGGAGATCAGGCCGGGCTCAAGGCGGCGCAGGGCGGCGTCATCGAGCAGGTCATAGCTGAGGCCATAGGCGGCGAGTTCGACCGCTCCGCGGATCGCCGCGTCGAGTCCTTGCCGGCTGCGGTAAAGCTCGATCCAGCCTTCGCCGCGCATCAGGGCCTCGGTGCCGGCGGCTTTCGTCCAGCGCCGGTGTTCCTCGATGCAGCGCTCGATCAGCGGGAGGATGGCGCGGCCCAGTTTATCCAGCCGGTTCGGGGCCGAGTTCCACCAGTAGCGTGCCAGCCAGGGCGCCATGCGCAGCAGTGCGGCCGGCCGATAGCGCACGGCGATCGAGCGGTTCGAGGCGAGGCTGGCCAACGTCGCGAGATCGCGCGGGAAGGCATAGGGCACGACGGAGGAGCGCTCGATCAGCCCGGCATTGCCATGGCTGGTCTCGGCGCCCGGCTCGCCGCGATCGATGAGCAGGACGCGCCGGCCGCGCTCCTGCAGGTGCAGCGCCACGCTCACGCCGACGATGCCAGCGCCGAGCACGATCACATCGGCCTGTCCTGTCGCGGTCGCCATCGTCGCTGGAATCCTCCCCATCTCTCTGGAATAGGCGCAGCGGAACCGAGCCTCAAGCGAAGCATTTTTGCAAGAAAATAAAAACTGTTTGACAGTTTGAAAGAAAAATTTCTTGATCTCTAGACGCGCAGGAGTGCCGATGTCGCAGACGCTTCGCCAGAGATTGCAGGCTTGCCTCGCCAACGGCTCCAGGGCCGACAAGGCGCTGGCGAGCTATATGCTGGCGCAGATGCCGAGCCTGCCCTTCGAGACGGCGGCGAGCCTGGCCGAGAAGGTCTCGCTCAGCGAGCCGACGGTCGGGCGCTTCTGCCGGACGCTCGGCTACAAGAGCCTGAAGGACCTCAAGGCCAATCTCGCCGAGGAGATCGGCGACAGGCCCTGGCTGATCAGCGACCGTCTGCGCGATTTCCAGCAGCGCAGCTTGGCCGGCGACGATCAGCTCGCGCGCAGCCTCCAGTTGGAGATCGCCGGGCTCGTGCGCATCTACGAGCTGGCCCAGAGCGAGGAGTGGAAGCGCGTCGCCCGCCGGCTGGCGACGGCGTCTTCCGTCTACGTCACCGGTTTCCAGACCGAGCGCGGGCTCGCGCAGTACCTCGCCAACCAGCTGCAGTATCTGCGCGACGGCGTGCATCTCGCGGATCTCGCCGCCGGCAATTTCTCGGACCTGCTGTTGTCGGGCGAGACCGAGCGCTGCCTCGTGATCTTCGAGGCGCGGCGCTATTCGCGCATGGCCAAGGTGCTGGCCGAGCAGGCGAAGGCGGCGGGCATCAAGACCACGCTCATCACCGATTCCTTCTGCGACTGGGGGCAGGGACTCGTCGACGAGATGCTGGTCGTCTCGACCGAGTTCAACCTGTTCTGGGACTCGACCGCCCAGATGGCGAGCCTGAGCAACCTGCTGATCAACGCGGTCTTCGTCGAGCTCGGACCGCAGGTCGAGGCGCGGCTGAACCGGATGGCAGAGCTCTACGGCCGCTTCACCGGCCATGTCGGGGACAGTTCCGGCCCGCTCGACTGACGGCCGCGATCACAGCCTTTCGCAACATCTCGAAACAAAAGGGGAAGCGGGATGAAGACGATGATGAAGGGGAGCATTCTGGCGCTGGGCCTGTCGGCGCTTGCCGCCGGCACGGCGTTGGCGCAGGAGGCCACGTTCGTGATGACCGCGCGCCTCGTTGGTGCGCCGACCTATAACCCGATCAAGGCGACGAAGCTCAACACGGCGACGACGCTGATCTACGACCGGCTGGTGGTGCAGGATGCCGACCAGAGCTTCCACGGCCAGCTCGCGACCTCCTGGGAATCGAGCCCGGATGGCAAGCTCTGGACCTTCAAGCTCAAGCCAGGCGTGAAGTTTCACAATGGCGAGCCGTTCAACGCCAAGACGATCGAATGGTGGGTGCCGCAGTTCAAGGGCACGGAGAATGCCTTCACCGTCGAGGCGATCGAGAAGGTCGAGGTTGTCGACGACCTGACCGTGCGCTTCCACATGAAGCATCCCGACCCGAACCTGCTGTTCAATCTCGCAAGCTCCTTCATGTGCATTCCGGAGCCGAAATCCTATCAGGCTCTGGGCGACAAGTTCGGCGTGACCGAGGCGATCGGCACCGGCCCCTACAAGATGCAGCAGTTCACGGTCGGCCAGCAGACGGTTCTCGTCCGCAACGACGACTACAAATCGGCCTCCGCCCTGTCGAAGAATCAGGGGCCGGCCAAGTTCAAGAAGCTGACCTTCCGCGAGATCGGCGAGGAATCGACCGCCTATCTCGAACTGAAGACCGGTGGCGCCGACGTGCTCGTCAACGTGCCCACCGATTTCCTGCCGCGCATCCAGGCCGACAAGGCGGTGAAGCTCGTGACCATCCCCGGCAACGAGGTGGTCTACATGCCGATCAACACCAGCGTCGAGCCGTTCACCGACGTGAAGGTGCGCGAGGCGACGGCCTTCGCCGTGAACCAGAAGGAAATCCTGACCAGCCTCTATGGCGGCAATGGCGCGACCGCCGACACCTTCCTGATCTCCTCGCTGAAGGAATTGCAGGTCGATCCCAAGTACAAGATTTCCTATGACCCGGAGCGCTCGAAGAAGGTGTTCGACGCGGCCGGCTGGAAGCCCGGTCCGGACGGCATCCGCGCCAAGGACGGCAAGCGCCTCGAAGTGAAGCTCTGGGCCCAGAACGGCACCGAGTTCAAGCGCCTCGCCGAGATCGTCCAGGCGCAGCTCAAGGCGGTCGGCATGCAGGCCGATATCAGCATCATCGATGCCGGCTCGATCAATGCGCAGTACCGCAAGAAGACCGAGCACCAGCTCGCGGTGCGCGCCTATCAGTGGACCAATGCCGATATCGTCGACTGGTTCTTCGCGGCCAAGCGCGCGGGCTACCCCAATGTCTCGATGTTCAACGATCCCGAGGCGGAGAAGCTCAATGACATCGCCATGAACAAGTCGAAGACCTGGGACGAGCGTGTCGCGAACTTCACAAAGTACCACGAGTATGTGCTCTCGCAGTATCCGTTCGCGCCGATCTACCAGCCGGTGCAGAGCCTGGCTTATGGCAAGCGCGTCGTGATGCCCGAGAAGATCCGCGGCATCGGCTTCTCCAGCCAGTCGATGATCGACATCGCCCCGGCCAACTGAGCCGGGACGAATTCGCGTAGGAGATCGATCCCTTGCTGCGCTTCGCGATCCGGCGCCTCGCCATGCTGGTACCGGTCTTCCTCGCCGTCTCACTGGTGATCTTCATGATCATCCATCTCGTGCCGGGCGATCCGCTGGAACATCTGATCCAGGTCGGCTCCTCGCCCGAGCAGCGGGCGCAGATGATCGCGCGCTACGGGCTGGACCAGCCACTGCTGGTCCAGTACGGGCGCTGGCTCGCCAAGGTCGTCACCGGCGATTTCGGCGATGCCATCGTGATGCGCCAGCCGGTATCGCAGCTCATCGCCGAGAACATGCCGCACAGCCTCGCGCTCGGCGGCACGGCGCTGATCTTCTCGACGGTGGTCGGGATCGTCACCGGCGTGCTCGCGGCCTCCTTTCGGGACGGCCTGTTCGACCGAGCGGTGATGGGCTTCATCCTGCTCGGTTCGACGCTGCCGAGTTTCTGGCTGGCGCTCCTGATGATCCTGATGTTCGCCGTGCAGTTCGAGTGGTTCCCGGTCTCGGGGGCAAGGACATGGGACGCGCTGGTGCTGCCGGCGCTGACCATCGGCATCGGCGGCACAGCACTGATCGCCCGCGTCACCCGCGCGGCGATGGTCGAGATCTCGCAGCGGGATTTCGTGCGCGTGCTGCAGGCCAAGGGCGTGCCGTTCTGGCGTATCCAGCTCCGCCACATCCTGCAGCAGGCGATGCTGCCGGTGATGACCATTCTGGGCCTGCGCATCGGCTGGATCCTCGGCGGCGCGGTCACGGTCGAATATGTCTTCGCCCGGCCTGGGCTCGGCTCGCTGCTGATCACGGGCCTGGGCCAGCGCGATTATCCGCTGGTGCAGGGCTGCCTCTTGATGCTGGCGATCGCGGTGATGCTGGGAACGCTGATCGGCGACCTCGCCCAGGCGGCGCTCGATCCGCGCCTGCGCGAAGCGATGGGTGCACGATGAGCGGCTCCTCCCTCGCAGGCCGGATCGCCCGGTCGCCGCGCGGCGCCATCTGCGCGCTGTTCCTGCTCGCGCTCGTGCTTTGCGCGATCTTCGCGCCCTGGATCGCGCCCTACGATTATGCCGCGCAGAAGCTCTCCATGGCCAACACGCCGCCGTCAGTCGCGCATTGGCTCGGCACCGACGAGTTCGGGCGCGACCTGCTCTCGCGCATCATTCAGGGCGCGCGGACCTCGCTCAGCGTCAGCGTGCTCTCGATCGCGCTGTCGGTGCTGATGGGCGCGACGCTCGGGGCTGCCGCCGGCTATTTCGGCGGCGTCTTCGACAAGGTCGTTACCGTCTTCGTCGACCTGACATGGTCCTTCCCGGAAATCCTGCTGGCGCTGATCCTGATTGCGATCCTCGGCCCCGGGCTGCATTCGACGGCGATCGCCATCGCGATCGCCTATCTCGCGCAATTCACCCGCCTGACGCGCGCTCAGGTCATGGCGCTGAAGGGCGAGCTCTTCGTCGATGCGGCGGTGACGGCTGGTGCAAGGCCTGCGCGCGTGCTGTTCCTGCATCTTCTGCCCAACGCGATGACGCCGGTCATTGTCGCCGGCATGCTGGCGACGGGCGATGCGATCGTGCTGGAGGCGACGCTCGGCTTCTTCGGGCTCGGCGCGCAGCCGCCCGTGCCGAGCTGGGGGGCGATGATGAGCTCCGGCACCGCGCAGATCTTCATCGCGCCCTGGATCATCATCTTCCCCGGCCTCGTCATCGCCACGGCCGTCATAGCCATCAATGTCTTCGGCGACGCCTTGATCGAGGCGCTCGATATCCGCCGCCCGCTTCGGGACGGCTGAAGCCCCCAATAACGCGCGAAAGCAGCCAGAGGAACGCCATGAGCTTCACCGTCCTGACCGCCGAGTTCTCGCATGAGAGCAACACCTTCAGCCGCTGTCCGGCCGATTACGCCGCCTTCACCGATCGCGGCATCAAGCTCGGCGATGACGCCATCGCCGCGCGGGCCGAGGCCAATACGCCGATCGCCGGTTTCCTCGATATCGGCCGCCCGGCTGGCTGGACGGTCATCCATGCGATCAGTGCCGCCGCACAGCCCTCCGGCCCGGTGACGCGCGATGCCTTCGAGCGGATCGCCGGTGTGATCGTCGAGACTGCGAAGGCCCATGCCGGGAAGATCGACGGCGTGCTGCTCGGCCTGCACGGCGCCATGGTCACGGAGTTCTGCGAGGACGGCGAGGGCGAGTTGCTGGAGCGGATCCGTGCCGTGCTCGGGCCGGACGTGCCGATCGGCATCACGCTCGACCCCCATGCCAATGTCACCCGCAAGATGACCGACCTCGCCGACATCGTCGTCTCCTACAAGACCTATCCGCATGTCGACATGCGCGAGATCGGCAAGCTCGCCGCCGGCATCCTGCAGCGGACCATGAAGGGCGAGATCAGGCCGGTGACGCTGCGCGCCGAGCGACCGATGCTGGAGGAGGTCAATGGCGGGCGCACCGATATCGGCCCGATGGTCGAGCGCATCGCCAAGGCCAGGGCCTATGAGAAGGAGGCTGGCGTCTTCGCCGTCAGCGTCAATGGCGGCTTCGGCAATGCCGATATCCATGAGGTCGGCCCGACCGTGCTCGTCACCTGCGAGGGCGAGCGCGAGAAGCACCAGGCCTTCGCTGAGGCGATGGTCGAGGATATGTGGCAGCGCCGCTTCGACGTGGTGACGCCGTTCCTTTCGGTCGAGGAGGCGGTCGCGGAAGCGAAGGCCTATGTCGCGACGAAGGGGCCGCTGATCATCGCGGACTACGCGGACAACCCCGGTGGCGGCGGCTATGGCGATGCGACCGGCCTGCTCAAGGGCATGATTGCGGCCGATCTCAAGGACGCCTGTTTCGGGCCGATGGTCGATCCGGAGGTCGCGGCCGAACTGCGCAAGGGCAAGCCGGGCTCGACGGTTTCGGTCAGGCTCGGTGGCAAGGTCGATCCCGAGATCGGTGGCGGCCCGCTTGAACTCACCGGCACGCTCGTCAGCGTCAGCGACGGCGATTATACCGGCGATGGCCCGATGATCGGCGGCTTGCAGGCGAGCTGGGGACCCTGTGCCGTGCTGCGCGTCGGCGACATCGAAATCCTCGTCACCACGATCCGCGCCCAGATGAACGACCTGCAGCAGTTCCGCGCTTTCGGCATCGATCCGGCGGCGAAACGTGTCGTGGGGCTGAAGTCGATGCAGCATTTCCGCGCCGCCTTCGAGCCGATCGCCGGTAAGGTCACCGTCTGCGACAGCGGGGCGCTCTGCACGCCCGATCTCAGCAAGCTGCCCTATCGCCGGGTGCGCCGGCCGCTCTATCCGCTCGACAAGGTGGCGTGAGAGGGCTGCGCGCCCCGGCTCAGGCCGGGGCGGGCGCCGCCTTGCGGGCGATGACCTGCCTGAACAGGACGGGCGCACCGATGATGAGGCCGGCCACGATCGAAGCGGGCGTCGCCAGGATCATCGGCAGGGCCGCGACGGCGAGGACGAGCCGTTCCCACATCGCCAGCGGCGCGAGCAGCCAGGCGGAGAAGGCGGCCGAGAGCAGGGTGATGCTGGCCATGCAGGCGGCGGTCGAGCCGACGAACTCGGTCCAGGTGAATCCCGGCGCCATGATCAGCATCGACGGCGAGAACACGAAGACGAAAGGCACCAGCACCTTGCCGAGCGCCAGCCGGAAGGCCGTGTTACCGGTCTTGAACGGATCGGCGCCGGCCATGCTCGCCCCGGCATAGGCGGCGATCGCCACCGGCGGCGTGATATCGGCGAGCACGCCGTAATAGAACACGAAGAAATGGGCGACGAGCGGGTTGACGCCGAGCATGCCGAGCGCGGGCGCCGCCACCGTCACCATGATGATGTAATTCGCCGTGGTCGGCACGCCGCAGCCGAGCAGGATGCAGACCATGCCTGTCAGCAGCAGCGTGAAGAACAGCGTCGCGCTCTTGATGTCGAAGGGCAGGAACGGGACGATGTCGATGAGGCCCTTGGCCCATTGATCGGCAAGCGAGGTCACGATCCAGGAGATCTTGAAGCCGACGCCGGTCAGCGTGACCACGCCGACGATGATGCCGACGGTCGCAGCCGCCGCGCCGACGCCGATGGCATATTTCGCGCCGAGGACGAAGGCATCGACCATGTCGTTGACGCGCTTGCGGCCCTCGGTCGAGCGCAGCAGAACGCCATGCGCCATGACGGCGAAGGCGGCTGCTACCAGCGCCGCGTTGACGCCCGGCACGCGCAGCAGTTCGGTCGGGGCGGCGATGCCGATGGCGAGCGCCAGCGCCAACGCAGCTGGCGCGCGGTAATGTGCGAGGCCGACCAGCATGCAACCGGTGATGCCCCAGAAGGCGGCGAGATAGGGCGTGTAACCGGTGAAGAGCACGACGATCAGCGCGAAGAGCGGAGCGATGGTCGGCCAGTCGCGGGCGAAGACCTCGCGGAGCTTCGGTGCGTCGGCATCGGTCATGCCGCCCATGCCGGAGCGGCGCGCTTCGAAATGCACCTGCATCAGCACGCCGAAGAAGTGCATGAAGGCCGGCACGATCGCGGCGATGATGATCGTCGCATAGGGCAGGTTGAGGAACTCGACCATCAGGAAGGCGGCGGCGCCCATGATCGGCGGGGTGATCTGGCCACCGGTCGCAGCGGTCGATTCAACGGCGGCCGCGAAATGGCGCTGGTAGCCGAGGCGGATCATCATCGGGATGGTGAGTGAGCCGACCGTGACCGTGTTCGCCACGGAGGAGCCCGAGATCATCCCGAACAGGGCCGAGCCGAAGATCGAGACCTTGGCCGGGCCGCCGGCGAAGCGGCCGGCGACCGCCGCGGCGACGCCGAGGAAGAGGCGGCCGAGGCCGATGCGCGTCGCCAGCACGCCAAACAGCACGAAATGGAAGACATAGGTCGCGACCACGCCGAGCGCGACGCCGTAGACGCCCTGGCTGGTCAGGTAGAGGTGGTTGACGAGGTTCGACCAGGTCGCGCCGGGATGCAGGAAGATGCCGGGGAACCAGTTGCCGAAGAGCGCGTAGACGATGGCGAAGAGCGCGATCAGCGGCAGGCCCCAGCCGATGGCGCGGCGCGTCGCCTCGATCATCAGGACGATGGTGATCGTGCCCATCGTCACGTCGAGCGGCGAGGGGTTGCCGACGCGGAAGACGAGGTCCTCGAAGATCCAGGGGACGTAAAGGCTGGCGACGGCGACCGCGACCGCACAGATCCAGTCATAAAGCGGCACGCCGCCGGGGCGGAAGACGGTCGAGGGATAAACGGTGCCGGCCTCGCTCTTGCGTGCGGAGAAGACAAGGAAGATCAGCCCGAGCACGAAGGCGAGGTGGATGCCGCGATGCGTGGTCTCGCGCATCAGGCCGAAGCCAGCGGTGTAGTAATGGAAGGCCGAGAGGGCGAGCAGCAGGCCGCCGATCAGCAGCGCGGTGCCATGCGGCACCTTGCGGAACTGCATTTCCGGGTCGAGCTCTTCCTCGAGCTTGGCGAGTTCGGCGGCGGAGGGCTGGTTGGCCATGGGAAGAACCTCGGCGGTCGAGCTGAGAGCAGCGCGATCCGCGCCGTTAAAATAAAAGCGCCGTCATCCCGGCCGGAGCGTAGCGTAGAGCCGGGATCCATGCCGGAACGGTTCCGGAATGGATCCCGGGTCGGGCTTTGCCCGCCCGGGATGACGGATCAGATGTACGGACGCGGGGTCTGCTTACTTGAGCAGGCCGGCTTCCTTGTAGAACTTCTCGGCGCCCGGATGCAGCGGCACGCCCTGCAGGCCGGAGAGCGCGGTTTCCTTGCGGATCACCTTGCCCTTGGCGTGGCCGGCATCGAGCGCCGCGCGGGCCTTGTCGCTCCACAGGCCCTTGGTCACGGCATAGACGGTGTCGGCCGAGATCTTGGAGGAGGTGACCCAGTGGGCGCCGACCGCGACGGTCTTCACCGCGCCGACATCCTTGTAGGTGCCGGCCGGGATCTCGTCGGCGGCGAAGAAGGGCGAGTCCTTGGCGAGCTTCTCGGCCGGGGCGCCGGTGATCGGCAGGATGTCGATGCCCGAACCGGTCGAGGCGAGCTCGGAGATCGCCGCCGCCGGGAAGCCGCCGGTGAAGAAGAAGGCATCGACCGAGCCGTCCTTCATCTTCTCGGCCGCCTGGTTCGGCTTGAGATATTCGGCGGTGATGTCCTTCTCGGTGACGCCGAAGGCGGCGAGGATCGCCTTGGCGTTGAGCAGGGTGCCGGAGCCGGGCTCGTCGAGCGAGACCTTCTTGCCCTTGAGGTCGGCGACGCTCTTCACGTTCGAGGCCTTGCGGACGACGAGATGGACGCTCTCGGGATAGAGATTGGCGATCGAGCGCAGTTCTTCGACCTTCGGCTTGCCGTCGTAGACGCCGGTGCCGGAATGGGCCCAGAAGGCGACGTCGGCCTGCACGAAGCCGGATTCAGCCGCGCCGCCGACGATGGCGTTGACATTGGCGACGGAGCCGTTGCTGGCGACGGCGGTCGCGACCAGCTGCGGCGGAGCCGAGATCGCGTTCGCGATCAGGCCGCCGATCGGATAATAGGTGCCGGCCGTGCCGCCGGTGCCGATGCGGAAGAAGGCGGGAGCCTGGGCGACGGCGATGCCGGCCACCAGCGCCACGGCGCCGAGCGCGAGGCCGGCGGCGGTCAATTTCGAACGAAAACGCAGAGACATTCAGTCAACCTCCCATGAAAGGGGGCAATCTCGGCAGGAATGGGCGCGGGATCAACCTAAAAAGCGGTCTGGTCGACTCGATCAACAGCGATATGGCCGAATAGGACGGCTTTCGGCGCGCGAAATCATGGTCCGGCATGCAACGGAGGCATTGCCGAGGTGCCGGCTCATGAAATTGTGTGGCCGGCGGCAATCCTCTAGTGCCTTCGACCGCGTCACGAGGCGGGAATTGGCCTGCCGGAGATGCCGCGGGACTTAGCCAGATGACCGCCAGCGCGCCGACCGCCTCCCTGCCGCAACGCGCCATGATGCCGGTGCTGATTGCTCTCAGCGTGACGCATCTGCTCAACGACATGATCCAGTCGCTGATCCCGGCGATCTACCCGATCATCAAGGAAGCCTACCGGCTCGATTTCGGCCAGATCGGCCTGATCACGCTGACCTTCCAGGTCTCGGCCTCGCTGCTGCAGCCGGCGGTCGGGCTCTACACCGATAAGCATCCGATGCCCTATTCGATGGTGGTCGGCATGGGCTTCACGCTCGCTGGCCTCATCGGCCTCGCCTATGCCGGCAGCTACGGGTTCCTGCTGCTCTCGGCGGCCTGCGTCGGTATCGGCTCCTCGATCTTCCACCCCGAGGCGACCCGCATGGCGCGCAATGCCTCCGGCGGGCAGCATGGTCTGGCGCAGGGCATCTTCCAGGTCGGCGGGCAGACGGGCAGCGCGCTCGGGCCGCTGCTGGCCGCCTTCATCATCGTGCCCCGCGGGCAGGGCAGCCTCGCTTGGTTCTCGGTCGCGGCGCTCGTCGCGATGATGCTGATGGTCTGGACGGCGGCGAGCTATGCGAAGCTCGACAGGGCGCGCCCGCCGAAGGTTGCCACGGCGAGCGTAGCACCGGCCCGGCCGGGCAAGCGCTCGGTCGCCTTCGCGATCACGATCCTGATCATCCTGCTGTTCTCGAAGAACGCTTATTCGGCGAGCTTCTCCTCATTCTACACCTTCTACCTCATGGGCAAGTTCGGCATCTCGATCCAGAACTCGCAGGTGATGCTGTTCCTGTTCCTCGCCTCCTCGGCGGCGGGCGCGCTGGGCGGCGGCATGCTGGGCGACCGGATCGGCCGCAACAAGATCATCTGGTTCTCGATCCTGGGCGCGCTGCCCTTCACGCTGATCCTGCCCTATGCCGACCTGTTCTGGACCGGCGTGCTGACGATCGTGATCAACCTGATCATGTCGAGCGCCTTCGCCGCGATCCTGATCTATGCGCTGGAGCTCTTGCCTGGCCGCGTCGGGCTGGTCGGCGGCTTCTTCTACGGGCTGTCCTTCGGGCTCGGCGGTCTCGCTGCCGCGCTGCTCGGCGAGTTCGCGGACATCCTCGGCATCGAGGCGGTCTACAAGATCTGCTCGTTCATCCCGCTGATGGGTCTCCTCGCCTGGTTCCTGCCGCGGCTCAGCGAGGGAACGCGGGGCGCCAAGGTCGGGCACTAGGCCCGACCCGCACGACCACAGGAACCACGCGGTCATCCCGGGCTTGACCCGGGATCCATGCCGGAGCGCTTCCGATGAAGGTTCAGGCATGGATCCCGGATCTTCGCTTCGCTCCGTCCGGGATGACCTGCGTTTTCTAAAGTGACTGAAGCTGGTTAGATCAGATTGCGAGCTTGCCGGCCTTGGCGGCAGCGTAGCGCTCGTTGACCTTCTTCCAGTCGACCACGTTCCACCAGCCCTTGAGGTAGTCGGCGCGGCGGTTCTGGTATTTCAGGTAATAGGCGTGCTCCCAGACGTCGTTGCCGAGCAGGACCATCTGCTTGTCCATGATCGGGCTGTCCTGGTTCGGCTTGCCGAGCAAGGCGAGCTTGCCGGCCTTGTCGACGGTGACGAAGACCCAGCCGGAGCCGAAGACGCGCAGGCCCGCCGCCTCGAAATCGGCCTTGAACTTGTCGAAGCCGCCGAGGTCGCGGGTGATCGCCTCGGCGACCTCGCCGGTCGGCGCGCCGCCGGCGCCCGGCGCCATGATCTCCCAGAACATGCTGTGGTTGGCGTGGCCGCCGCCATTGTTGCGGACGAGGGTGCGGATGCTCTCGGGCACCTGACCGAGATCGGCGATCAGCTCGGCGACCGAGGCCTTGGCGATGACGCCATTATCCTTGGCGGCGTTGTTCAGCGCAGTGACATAGGCTGCGTGGTGGCGGTTGTAGTGGATGTCCATCGTCGCCGCGTCGATATGCGGCTCCAGCGCATTGGCCTCGTAGGCGCGCTTCGGCAGCGAGAACGGCCCGGCCGGCGCTGCGGGGGCGGCGGCCTGAGCCCAGACCCGCGGAGCGGCGGAGATGGCGAGCGCAGCGGCGCCCAGGCCGAGCAGGCCGCGGCGGGAGACGGCGGAGATTACGGTCATGGAATTCCTCCGGAAAGCGTTCGGGCGTGTTGGCTTCTGGCTCAACGCGCGTGTCCCGTTGCGGGTCCGCCGTCGATCGAGACAGCTATAGCACGGACGTGCACCGCAGTTGACCCTAGGGCAATATCGCAATCCCGGCATGTCCGCCGAAAGTGGTAACCCCCCTGAACAGGCTCTTAACCGGCGATTTACCGCGTTTCTCTACATTTCCGGAAGAATTCCTCCCGGGTTGAAGGGGCGCCCCGCCATGCATGCACTGGCTCGCAAGCTCGATCTGCCGGTTCATGCGGTGGCGTCGGGGCCCGCGGGCGAGCCGATGGAGGCCGGCGCCGAGCGCGCCGTGCGCGAGATCGCCGCCCGTTTCGGCAAGCTCAGCGCCGAGATCACCGATATCGCCGGGCGCGTCGGCGACGTGACACAGCAATTCGACAAGCAGACGGCCGGCCTGCGCCGCGTGGTCGGCGCGGTCGAGCAGGTGTCGCAGGCCAACAATGCGATCCGGCAGGCGGCCGAGGGCGCGCAAGTGGCTGCCTCGGGTGTCCGTAACGGTCTCGAACGCGTAACGAAATCGGTCCGGCTCGGGCTCAATGCCGCGCAGGTCGATATCGAGACCCTGTCGCAAGAGGCCCAGTCGATGTCGCAGGTGCTGGCGCAGGCCGTCGGCGATGCGCACAAGGCGCGGGCGTCGAGCGATGCGATCCAGTCGATCACCCG
The DNA here is from genome assembly GCA_965283735.1 of Beijerinckiaceae bacterium. Taxonomy (GTDB): domain Bacteria; phylum Pseudomonadota; class Alphaproteobacteria; order Rhizobiales; family Beijerinckiaceae; genus Allobosea. Next base: position 1,354,393 of record CBDIPN010000001.1, read on the forward strand.
CGAGATCCAGCTCCTCTCGATCAATGCCGGCGTCGAGGCGGCCCGTAGCGGCGAGGCCGGCAAGGGCTTCGCCGTCATCGCCGCGGCCGTGAAGGCGCTGGCGGAGCAGACGCGCGAAGCGACTGCGGCGAGCGCCGCGCAGCTCGATCAACTGGTGAAGGCCGTCGACGCGGTCGCCCGCCGCAGCCAGGAAAACGCGCAGACGGCGCAGCGCGCGCAGGTGGGCAGCCAGACCATTTCGCAGCAGATCGGCGAATTCGACAGCTTCGGTCGCTCGGTGGTCGAATTGATCGGCGAGATCGAGGCGGTGTCACGGCCGACGCGGGAGAATGCCGAGGCCTGCACGAAGGCAGGGCAGGACCTAGCGGGCCTCGTAGCCGGGGTCGACACCTCCACGGACAATCTGCAGCAGGCGGGGCAGCGCACCGAGGCGCTGGTGGCGATCAGCGAAGGCATCCTCGGCTCGATCGCGGCGTCCGGCGTGCGGACGGCTCAGTCGGAGCTGATCGCGACGGCGATGGCGACGGCCGGCACGATCAGCGAACTGTTCGAGGCGGCGCTGGTGCGTGGGGAGATCGCGCTTGCCGACCTGTTCGACGAGGCCTACCGGCCGATTCCGGGCTCCGACCCGGCCCAGCACATGACGCGCTTCGTCGCGCTGACCGACCGGCTGCTGCCGCCGCTGCAGGAAGAGCTCCTGACCTCGAACGGGCGGATCGTGTTCTGCGCGGCGGTGGACCGCAACGGCTTCCTGCCGACGCATAATCGCAAATACGCGCAACCGCAGGGCAGCGATCCGGTCTGGAACAACGCCAATTGCCGCAACCGGCGCATCTTCGACGACCGGACCGGGTTGGCCGCCGCACGGAGCCGCAAGCCTTTCCTGTTGCAGAGCTACCGGCGCGACATGGGCGGCGGGCAGTTCCTCGTGATGGAGGACCTGTCGGCGCCGATCATGGTCAAGGGCCGGCACTGGGGCGCCTTCCGCTTCGGCCTCAAGGTCTAGTGTTTCGTCCGTGCGTGCCCTGTCGAGTTGAGTGAGCGAGTTTCCGAGTCTGCGCCATGCATATCGCGCCATCCTTTCCCAACCTGTCGGTGCTGCTCATCGATCCGAGCCCGCATTACCGCCGGATCGTGCGCACGATGCTGTACCAGGCGCAGCTCAACCGCATCTTCGAGGCATCCGACCTGTCCTCCGCGGCCTCGACCTTCATCCAGAAGCAGCCGAACATCGTCATCCTCGATTGGGACATGCCGGAGGGCAACAGCATCAAGTGCCTGGCGGCGATCCGGTCGTTCAAGACCTCGCCCTTCGCCAAGGCGCCGGTGCTGGTGATGATGGAGCGGCCGGACCGGCGTTCGGTCGTCCAGGCCGCGAAGCTCGGTGCGCATGAGATCGTCACCAAGCCGATCTCGCCCAACAATCTCTGGCTTCACCTGTCGGGTGTCATCAACATGCCCCGAAAATACAGGGAAGCGGCTGGCAAGATCACGCTGGTGCCGCGCGCGATCAGCAACGCCATCTTCTGAGCGACGCATCAGACGCTATCCAAGGGGAATGCAACGGCAAGGTTCGCCCTCGGGCAGGCGCCACGGCGCGCTTGCGTGCGCGCTGAGGCCTCGTCGGATCGCCGTCGCGTTCGACGGCAACCCCAGGTAGGTCGTGCTTGCCGCGAAAATGCCAAGAGTATTGATGCGGCTGAACATATTTAGCGAAGTTTTTACCAGTTTGCCCCGATGCTCCAGGCGCAATCCTGGGTCGCCCTTCATGGTCATCACTGTCTCGCTTCCCCCTTTCCTCGGCCGGTCCGAGGCCGCGACGTTCCGCAACCAGCTTCTGGTCGCGCTGGAACAGCGGGAAAGTGTCGCCGTCGAATGCGCAGAGGCCGGGCCTCTGCCCAGTCTCTGGATTCAGCTCCTTCATTCCGCAGCCACCAGCGCCGCCGCGCGGGGGCTTTCGGTCACGCTCAGGGCGGCTTCCGAGGAATGCCGCGAATCCTTGCGGGCGATCGGCTTCGATCCCGCTCACAGCGCTCTCGTTCTGGAGTGATCAGGTATGAAAATCCTGGCGATTGACGATACCAAGACTTTGCTTAGCCTGCTCAGCCTGACGCTCCGCAATGCCGGCCACGAGGTGGCCGAAGCCGAGAACGGCGAGGATGGGCTCACCAAGTTCGACCAGTTCCGCCCCGATCTGGTGATTACCGACCTCAACATGCCGATCATGGACGGCATCGAGTTCACCCGCGCTTGCCGCTCGCGCCCGGCCGGGCAGAACACGCCGATCATCGTGCTGACCACCGAGAACGGCGCCGAGATCAAGGCGGAAGGCCGTCGCGCCGGCGCCAGCGCCTGGATGGTCAAGCCTTTCGAACCCAACACGCTGCTCGGCCTCGTCGCGCGCTACCAGAACTGAAGGTCGGCCGATGGATCCGTTGGCAGAACTCAAGCAGACATTCTTCCAGGAGTGCGAAGAGCTCCTCGGCGCGCTGGAGCAAAAGCTCCAGGCTCTCGACGAGGGCTCGACCGATTTGAGGACGTCAATGCGGCTTTCCGCGCCATTCACTCGATCAAGGGTGGCGCGGGCGCCTTCGGCTGCACGGAGCTGGTCGGTTTCGCGCATGTCTTCGAGGCTTCGCTCGACCATCTGAGGTCCGGCCGCGTCGCCGTCGAGGATGCGCCGTTCACGCTGTTCCTGCGCTGCGCCGATGCCGTCGCCGATCTGGTCTCGGCCGCGCGCAACGACGAGCCCGCGACCGAGCGGCCCGATCTTCTGGCCGCGCTCGAACAGGTCGGCAAGGAGCCGCAGGCCCCCGTCGCCGCGCCGCCGCCGCCCGCGCCGGTTGCTCCGGAGCCGGTCGCTCCCGCCGCCAACAATGACGCGCCCATCGGGATTGCCGCGCTCGGCAACCTGCTCGCCATGGTCGAGGCGAAGACGGCTGCCCCCGCTGCCGCGGCTTCCGATGACGGCTGGGACGATGAGCCGGTCGCTGCGCCTGCGCCCGCATCGAACAAGCCAGGCCGCGACGTGCATCTGCGCATCGCGCCGGAGCAGGATCTGTTCCGCCGCGTGATCGAGCCGCGCGTCGTGCTGGGTTCCCTGCCGGCCGAGGACATCGTCTCGATCCGCTGCGACCTGAGCCAGGTGCCGCCGCTCGAAAGCATCGATGTCAGCGATTGCTGGATGCGCTTCGACGTGGATCTGCGCACCGAACTCTCCATCGAGGATCTGCACGGCCGTTTCGATTTCAGCCTCGCGAACGAGGAATTCGAGATCAGCTTCCCTGAGGAGGCTGTCACCGAGGCTCCGCAGGTCGCCGAAGCACCAGCCGCCGAGCCGGAAGTCTCCAGCGCGGTCGCCGCCGATCTCTCCGCGATCCTCGCCAAGCTCGGCGCGGCGCCGGAAGCCGCGAACGAGCCCGATATCCAGCCCGCGCCGGCCCCGGTTGCCGTCGCCGCTCCTGTTGTCGCCGTGGAGGCGCCCGCCGTCGCCCGCGCGGCACCGCGTGCCCCGGCTGCCCCCGACAACGCGGCCCGCCAGCGCCAGGCCGTCAGCGTGCGCGTCGATCTCGACCGCATCGACAAGCTGATGAACCTCGTCGGCGAGATCGTCATCACCCAGTCGATGCTGGTCGAATGCGTCCGCTCGCTGCCTTACGACGTCCACGCCAAGACCGCGGAAGGCATGCTCACGCTGTCGCGCCAGACGCGCGAATTGCAGGACCATGTCATGGCGGTCCGCGCGCAGCCGGTGAAGGCCGTGTTCCAGCGCATGCCGCGCCTGGTGCGCGAGCTCGCGCAGACGTTGGGCAAGGAAGTGCGCCTGGTCCTGGAAGGCGAGAACACCGAGGTCGACAAGACGATCATCGAGGAACTTGCCGATCCGCTGACCCACATGATCCGCAACTCGATGGATCACGGGCTGGAGACGCCGGATGATCGCGTCGAGGCCGGCAAGCCGCGCGAGGGTACGATCAAGCTGGTCGCCGAGCATCGCGCCGGCCGCATCGTCATATCCGTCACCGACGACGGGCGCGGCATCGGCCGTGACCGGCTGCTGGCCAAGGCCCGCTCGCGCGGCCTCGTCGGCGCCGACGAGAAGCTCGCTCCCGAGGAGATCGACCAGCTGATCTTCGCCGCCGGCCTGTCGACGGCCGAGGTCGTCAGCGACGTCTCGGGACGCGGCGTCGGCATGGATGTCGTGCGCCGCAACGTCGAATTGCTCGGTGGGCGCATCAGCGTCGATTCCGAGCCGGGCCGGGGCTGCAAATTCACGCTCGCCCTGCCGCTGACGCTTGCCGTGCTCGAAGGCATGGTGATCCGCTGCGGCGACGACCGCTACGTCATTCCGATCGCCTCGGTGATCGAGACGCAGCATCTCGCCTCGACCCCGATCGAGCGCCTGCCCTTCGGCCAGGAAGTCCTGCGCTGGCGCGGCGAGGTCACCCCGCTTTACCGGCTGGGCGACGTCATGGGCTCGATGGGCAAGACCAACGAGAACATCGTGATCATCGCCGAGACCGAGCGCGGCAACAATGTCGGCATCGCCGTCGACGAGATCGTCGGCCAGCAGCAGGTCGTCGTGAAGAGCCTCGAGGCCAATTACGGCGCGGTCAACGGCGCCTCTGCGGCGACGATCCTCGGCGACGGCCTCGTCGCCCTGATCCTGGATATCGACTCGATGCTGCGGTTGGCCGCGTCCGGCGGCCGCAACCCCCAATCTGACCTCAAGATGGCTGGATGACCATGAGCCTCCAACTCGGCGAAAAGCACTTCTCGTCTGCACAGCCGGAAGCGGCTGCGCGCCGGATCGTGACCTTCAAGGTCGGCGACCGCACCTTCGGCATCGATGTCGGCATGGTCCGCGAGATCAAGGGCTGGCAGGCGACGACGCCGCTGCCGCATGCGGCGCCGCATGTGCGCGGCGTGCTCAACCTGCGCGGCGTGATCCTCGCGGTCTACGACCTGCGCACCGCGATCGGCCTCGGCGCCACCGACGCCACCGCGACCCATGTCATCGTGGTCGTCGATGTCGAGGACAAGACCGCCGGCCTGCTGGTCGACTCGGTCTCCGATATCGTCGATGTGCCGGTTACCGCGGTTCGCCCTGCTCCCGACCTGGAGCGTGACGAGCATGGCCTGATCGAAGGCCTCGTTCTGCTCGACACCGATATCGTCGCGCTGCTCGACCTCGCGGCCGTGATCCGTGACGGCGGCGCCGAGGCCCAGATCAAGACCAGCCGGGCCGCCTGACCTTCTTTGAGACCAGCCCGAGCGTAGCGTTCAAGAAGCGGGCGAGAACAAGAAACGATCGAACCATATGGGCAGCGCGCTCGGCCCCTTCTCACGTCTCTCGGTCAGCCAGCCGCTGCTCGCCGCCGGTTCGGCCGCGCTCGCCGGAAGCCTGGCATCCTATGCCGCCGTCGCTGGGGCTCCCGCCCTGGAGTTGCCGCGGTGACGGTGGTCGCGCTGTTCGGCGGCCTCGCGGCCTGGGGCGCGACCCGCCCGCTCGCGCGCAGCGCCGCGGCTGCTGCCCGCCTCGCCGAAGGCGGGGAGATCGCGCTTCCCGATCCATCCGGCCCCGGTGAAGGCGCGGAGCTTTCGCGTGCGCTGGCGGCCATCCACGAGCAGGGCCAGGAAGCAGAGCGGTTGCGCGCCGCACTCGACCATGGCCGGGCCAGCGTCATGCTCTGCGACCCCGACGGCCGCGTCGTTTATGTCAGCAAGGCGCTGCTGCGCTTTTTCGGCGAGGCACAGGAGGATTTCCGTGCCGCCTTTCCGGGCTGTTCCGCCAAGGACATGCTGGGCCGCGTCATGGAGCGCGTACAGGGCGAGCACCAGCCGCTCGGCGGCCAGCCGGTGCGCCTGACGCTCGGCCGTCGCACGATCTGCCTGACCCTGACCGCGATCGCCCGCGGCGACGGCCGCAGTCTCGGCACGGCCGTGGAATGGCGCGAGATGACCGGTGACCTCAAGCTCGCCGCTGAAATCGTGACGCTGGTCGAGGCTGCCGAAGCGGGCGACTTTTCCCGTCGTCTGTCGTCGGAAGGGCAACCGCTGCCGCTCGGCCATGCGGTCAAAGGCTTGAACCGGATCAACGCGCTGCTCGAAGGTACATTCGACCAGATGGCCCATGCCGTCTCGGGCGTGGCTGAAGGCGATTTCAATCGCCACATCCCGGTGACCCATCAGGGCAGCCTGGGTTTCCTTCAGGACAGCCTCAACGAGGCGCTCAGCCATGTCGGCGCGACGCTCGCGACCATCCGCGACAGCGCCGGCCGGGTTTCGCACGCCGCGGCGGAGGTCGATGCGGCGACGACGGAGCTTGCGGCGGGAGCTGGGCAGGCGGCGGCCGATCTTGGCGAAGCTTCGGCCGCAGCCGAGCAGGTCAAGGCTTCGGTCGGGCGCAGCAGCATCCGCACCCGCGAAGCAGGCGACATCGCCAGCGAGACGATGAGCGTCGCGCAGCAGGGGCAGGGTGTCGTCGCCCGCGCCGTCGATGCGATCGGGCGCATCGAAAGCTCGTCGCTGAAGATTTCCGAGATTGTCGGCGTGATCGACGAGATCGCCTTCCAGACCAACCTGCTGGCGCTGAACGCTGCCGTCGAGGCGGCGCGCGCCGGCGATGCCGGCAAGGGTTTCGCCGTTGTCGCCTCCGAGGTGCGCTCGCTGGCGCAGCGTTCGGCACAGGCCGCCAAGGATATCAGAGGCCTGATCGCCTCGTCCAAAGGGCAGGTCGCCGAGGGCGTCGGCTTCGTCCGCGAGACCGGCACGGCGCTGGAGCGCATTGTCGCCGCGGCCGGCAAGGTCTCGACAACCGTCTCCGAGATTGCCAGCGCGACGACCGAGCAGGCGCAAGGCGCCGGCGAGATGGGCCGCAGCGTCGCGAAGATGGACAAGGGCACAAAGCACAACAGCGACCTGGCCGCGCGAAGTGCCGAAGCGGCGGCCGAGCTCGCCGATCAGGCGGCAGCACTGCACGCCTATGTCGAAGCGTTCAGCGGCGGCCATGCCGTGACCGGCGGCGCGTTGCCGCCGCGGCGCAACGTGGCGCCGACGGCCACGCAGCCGTCGCGGACGATACCGTCGCCGCAATTGCAGCCGCAGCCTCGCCGCGTCGCTGCCGGCGGCCGCATGGGGATTTGAGAGATGACCAGAGCCGCCTCGCCCAATCCCTTCGCCCTGGCCCAGCCCGCGCTGGCCGACGTCACGTTGACGCGCGACGACATGAAGTTCATCGCGACGCTGGTCTATGAGCAGGCCGGCATCGTCATCCGGGAGCACAAGGAGGCGATGACGCGCGGCCGCCTGGCGCGGCGCGTCAAGGCGCTCGGCATGAACTCGGTCGCGGAATACTGCGCCTTCCTCAAGACGCCTCAGGCGGCGGGCGAACTGCCAGAGCTCATCAACGCGGTGACTACCAACCACACCGCCTTCTTCCGCGAGCGCCACCATTTCGACCATCTGCGCAAGGATGTGATGCCGCGGCTCCTGCAGGAGCGGGCCGGTCGACGCGGCCGCATCCGCATCTGGTCGGCGGCCTGCTCCTCGGCGAGGAACCCTATTCCATCGCGGCCTCCTGCCGTGACGTGATGGGGCCGCGCAGCGATCTCGATTTCAAGATTCTGGCGACCGATATCGACACGGACATCCTGACGCGGGCCGAGGCCGGCATCTATCCGGCCGAGCTGTTCGAGCGCCTGCCGGGCGATGTGAAGCCGTTGCTCAAGCTCGAAGGCGGGGCAGGGCGAAACGAGGCCCGCATCGTCGAGGACCTGCGCCGGATGATCGCCTTCAAGCGACTGAACCTGATCGAGAAATGGCCGATGAGCGGCCCGTTCGACGTGATCTTCTGCCGCAACGTGTTCATCTATTTCGACACGCAGACGAAGGCCTCGATCCTCGACCGTTTCGTGGGGCTGCTGGCGCCAGGCGGCTTCCTCTATCTCGGGCATTCGGAATCGCTGCCGCAGCCGCACCCGAAACTGCGCCTGATCGGCCGCACCATCTACGAGAGGACTGCATGAGCGTCTCCCGGTCCTCCCGCCGTTATTTCGATCCACGTTTCCAGGCGACGATCATCACCGTTGCGCCGGGCGAGCACGAGATCACCTCCGCCAAGGACGAGATCGTTGCGACGGTGCTCGGCTCCTGCGTCTCGGTCTGCATGCGCGATCCCGTCGCCGGCGTAGGCGGGCTCAACCATTTCCTGCTGCCGAAGAACAACGGCAATGCCGATCCCAGCGCCGGCGAGCGCTATGGCGACACCGCCATGGAAGTGCTGATCAACGACCTGCTCAAGCGCGGCGCCAAGCGCAGCAATTTCGAGGCGAAGGTCTTCGGCGGGGCGCGCGTGCTCTCGGGCGCGACAATGCTCGCGATCGGCGACGGCAACATCACCTTCGTCAACGAGTTCCTGAAGGTCGAGGGCATCCCGGTGGTCTCGCGGGATGTCGGCGGCACGCGCTCGCGGCGCATCCATTACCAGCCCTCCACGGGCCGGGCTTGGGTGCAGCATGTCCAGCCGACCGCGCGCGACAGCGGTCACGAACAGGAAATCGCCTATCTCAACCGGCTCAAGACGCAGCCGGTGGCCGGTGAAGTGGAGGTCTGGTGATGAGCATGCCGTTATCCTCCGCAAGCCCGGTCAAGGTTCTCGTCGTCGACGATTTCATCCTGATGCAGAAGCTGATGACGCAGATCATCAACGGAGCGCCGGGCTTCGAGGTGATTGGCGTCGCCGGCAGCGCCGAGGAGGGCTGGGACGCCATCCAGGAGCTCCGCCCCGACGTCGTGACGCTCGACCTCGAACTGCCGGGCCGGCACGGTCTGAAGCTCCTGGCGCGCGTCCTCAAGCAGGACCCGCTGCCGGTGCTGATCGTCTCGGCCTTCGGCGGGCCGGGCGCCGACAACACCATCCAGGCGCTGGAGCTCGGCGCCATCGACTTCATCGAGAAGCCGGATGGCACGACCCATACGCTCGACGGCTTCATGAAGCATCTCGTCGCGGCGCTGCAGCGCGCCGCGGCCAGCCGCAAGATGATCGCCGCCGCCCGGCAGATGACGCAGATGGCCGCCGCCGCACCGGCCCGCCCGGCCGCGCCCGTCCCGTCGCGGGAGCCGGCGCGCAGCGGCAAGACCTCGCTGATCGCGATCGGCGCCTCGACCGGCGGCGTCCCGGCCGTGCAGACGGTGATGCGGGATCTCGCGCATCTCAGGCTGCCGATCGTCGTCGTGCAGCACATGCCGTCGGGCTATACGGCCAAGTTCGCGGCGCGGCTTGCCACCGCGACGGGTCTCGACGTGCGCGAAGCGGCCGACGGTGATAAGCTGCGGCCCGGCATGGCCGTGGTGGCGCCCGGCGGTCCGCGCCATCTCGAAATCGAGGAGCGGCGTGGCGAGTTCGTCTGCGTGCTGCGCGAGGGGCCGCTGGTCAGCGGTCATTCGCCGTCCGTCGACGTGATGTTCCATTCCGTGGCACGCAGCGTCGGCAGCCATGCGGTCGGCATCCTGCTCACTGGCATGGGGCGCGACGGCGCTGACGGTTTGTTAGCCATGCGCAAAGCCGGCGCCGAGACGTTAATCCAAAGCGGGGAAACCTGCGTGGTAAACGGGATGCCGAAAGCGGCCTACGAATTGGGAGCGACCGAGCGGGTCGTTCCACTCACACAGATTGGTACCGCGGTCAGCCAGTTGATCGGCGAGAAGCCGAACCTGCGCACCGCGTAAGGAGAGTAAGATGTCAAAGGCCAGAAGCGAATACCGCATCCTGGTGGTCGACGACCAGAAGAGCATGCGCGGCCTGGCGACCTATTTCCTCAAGCAGATCGAATTCCAGGACATCGACGAGGCGGAGAATGCCCGCGAAGCCCTGATGAAGATGCAGACCAAACGCTACGACTTGCTGCTGCTCGACTGGAACATGGACGGCATGAGCGGCATCGACCTCTTGCGCGCGATCCGCTCGGTGCCGGAACTCAACCAGATCAAGATCATCATGGCGACCTCCGAGCGCTCGGTCGACAAGATGGACGAGGCGACCAGCAACGGCGCCGACCATTACGTCGTGAAGCCCTACGAGCTGCGCGATCTCGAAGTGCGGGTGAAGAAGGTTCTCGCCTGCTGAGAGTTAGTTGCCGAGGCCTTCCGGTCTCGCCATCGTGAAGCGAAGCCCCGCGCCGGTCGGCTGCGGGGCTTTTTGCTTTGGGGCATGATGCCGTCCGTTCGGCAGTCGAACCGGAGAGAAGCCATGTTGCCGTCGCGTCGCCAGATCGTCGCCGGGATCGCCGGAGCTGCCGCTGTCGGCCTGGTCTCTCGCGATACCGCGGCGCAGGCCCTCAGCGGCGCCCATGCCTTCGGCTTCGACAAGCCGGGTGGCGGGCGGATGCCGCTCGCCGATTACCGCGGCCGGCCGATCCTCGTCGTCAACACGGCGACGCGCTGCGGCTATGCCGGGCAGATGGCGACGCTGGAGCAGCTCTGGCAGCGCTATCAGGCGCGCGGCCTGATGCTTGTCGCCGTGCCGAGCAATGATTTCGGCGGGCAGGAGCCGCTGGAGGGCGCCGCCATTGCCGAGGCCGCCCGGCAGAGCCATGGCGCGACCTACGCCTTCGTCGAGAAGTCCGTCGTGCGCGGGCCGGAGGCGCATCCGTTCTATCGCTGGGCGGCAAGCGAACGACCGGCGGATACGCCGCGCTGGAACTTCCACAAATACCTTGTCGGACGCGACGGCGCGCTGCTCGGGGGCTTTCCGGCCGGGACGGACCCGCTCTCGCCGCAACTGGTGCAGGCAATCGGACGGGAGCTGGCGGCGGGCTGAGCCGTCCTTGCTTTCGCGTAAAAAAACGCGGGTCATCCCGGACGGAGCGAAGCGAAGATCCGGGATCCATGCCGGAACCTCAATCGGGAGCGCTCTGGCATGGATCCCGGGTCTCCCTGCGGTCGCCCGGGATGACCCGCGCCTTTTTGCTGCAACGGGAGCTATCTCACTTCTTCGGCCGGAACGCCGCGATCACCGCCGGGTCGGTTTCGAGCCAGGGCCCTTCGATCAGGTCGATGCAATAGGGGATCGCCGGCATCACGGCATCCAGGCATTCGGCGATGGCGCGGGGGCGGCCCGGCAGGTTGACGATCAGCGACTTACCGCGGATGCCGGCCGTCTGGCGCGAGAGGATCGCGGTCGGCACCTTGGCGAGGCTGACCTGACGCATCAATTCGCCGAAGCCGGGCATCGGCTTCTCGACGACGTCCTCGGTCGCTTCAGGCGTGACGTCGCGCGGGGCCGGGCCGGTGCCGCCGGTGGTGACGATCAGGCAGCAGCCTTCCTTGTCGGCGAGCTCGCGCAGCGTCCCGGCGATCACGGCGCGATCGTCGGGGATGACCCGCGCGACGGCTTCCCAGGGGGAGGTCAGCACTTTCCTGAAATAGGCATCGATGGCCGGCCCGCCCTCATCCGCATAGATGCCGGCTGAGGCGCGGTCGGAGACCGTGACGATTCCAATCCGGGCGGTCGCGCTCATCGGCATTCTCCAGCGGGCAGGGTTGCTGTATCGGCGGGGGCGGTTGGACGGTCAAGCCGGCTCGCCAGCGACGGGGCGACCCATCCTGCCGTCGGATCGGATACCCCGGAAAAGCGGTTTCCACTTTCCGGTTCGATGCTGTAGCGCAGCGCCATGCGCCTCGCCGCCGCCTTGTCCCGTACTTCGGACGCCCGCAACTTTGCCACGAGCTTCGCGGCGACGGTGATGCTCGCGGTCGGGTTGCTGGCGGCGCTGACTCTCTGGCGCGATCCTTACTGGGTCTTCCGGGACAACCCGCCCTGGACCCGCGACGGCGTGGGTGCGAGCCGCCTCCTCGATGTCGAGATGCGCCTGATCAAGCCGCTCCAGATCGCCAGGCTGAAGCCGCAGACGCTGTTGATCGGCTCGTCGGTTGTCTATCGCGGCATCGATCCGCGCGATGTCGCGGCCGCTGCGGGGCAGACCTACAATGCCGGCTTCTCCGCGCTGATGGCGCGCGAACTGCCGGTGCTCGCGGCGCTGGCCGTCGATGTCGGCAGCGTCAGACGCGTCGTGATCGAACTCGACTATTTCATGTTCACGGCCTGGCCACCGCCGCCGCCGATCGATCGCAAGCTCGCCACAGTAGCGGGGCGCCGCGAGGCGCTGGTCTCGGTCGTGCTCAATCCGAAGGTGATCGACAATCTGCTGGGTCGGCGCAGCCTACGGACGGAGCCCGGCCTCTGGCATGGCGACGGCTACAAGGCGACGCCGGATTTCGATGCCGAGCTCGTGGGCAAGATCACGCGCGAGCAGAATATCGCGGCGATGGCGTACCGGTCGGGTGACCTTGATTACCTCGACCGGACTCTCGACCTTCTGCAGGGACGAGAGATCACCATCGTCCTGTCGCCGATGAGCGCGGCGCAGCGACATCTCATCGAGGCAGGTGGTCGCGGAGCGGAACTGGCGGCTTGGCGACAGGACCTTGCCAAGCTGGCCGCACGTCGCGGCCTGCCGTTCCATGATTTTGTCTCGGACCATCCGTTCGAGGATTTCGATCCCGGAAAGGCGTCGTCGCGCTACTGGCTCGACACCCTGCACTTCAAGCCGGAGGTCGGCCGCTGGCTGCTCGGGCGGATCGGGCTCGGGCGGCATCCCGCAGGCGCCGGAGCCACATCCGGCTGAAGCCCGCGATCTCCGCCGCGCCCGGGCGACCCGGGCCGACGCGGATGATCGCATTGGCCATCTCGCGGCGCTCGCCCCAGATATAGGTGCCGGCATCGACGCCCTCGCCGGCGCCGCTGTCGAAGAAGGCCGGCGGCGTTCCGTTGAAATCGGCCTGCAGCATGGCGATCGCCAGCGTCCGGCCGGGCGAATGGCGACTTTGCGTCTCGTCATAGGCGATCTTGAGGAAATGCCGGCGATTGCCGCTCTCGACCAGCAGGCCCATCGCAATCACGCGCCCGTCATGCAGCAGCGTGTCGATCAGCAGTGCGTCGTCGGCGGCGCAAAGCTCGGCCAGACGGCGGATATAGGCGGTGTCGGCCGGCAGGCAGGCGATGGCGGTGCCGGCCTCGCCCTTCCAGCCGGAAGCTTCGAGGGTGAGGAAAGCGTCGAGCGCCTCCAACGCGCCGCGACCGCGACTGCGCCGGAAGGTGAGGGCGCCCTGCTTCCCCACCGCCCGGAACTGCTGCATCCGCTTCTTGTAGGAGGAGCCGAGCGCGCGCCTGAGATAGGCTTCGAAATTGTCGTCCGGGCGCGGGATCATGATCGGGCGGATCCAGCGCTCATAGGTCGAGATCGCGCTGCCGGTCTGGCGACAGGCTTCAGCCAATGCGGCGTAGCAAGGCCCGTCCAGAGGCAGCAGCGGCAGCAACAACGTATGCGGCAGGTCGCGCGAGGCGAGGAGGTAGCGCATCAGCGCGCGCGCCGCCTCCGCCGCATGGTCGCGGTCGAGCACCGGCAGTGAGGAGACCTCGTAGAGCGGCGCGAGCGGCGAGGCGAGGGCGGCGGAGAAGCCGCTGCGCCAACCATGCTCGCGCCGGAAAGCCCACACGCCGACGAGCTGCTCGAAATCGAGCGCCTCGCTGAGCCAGGCGCAGAGGACGACGATCTCCTCCTCCGGCACCAGCGCTGTCGCGGCCGAGATGGCGGCCGGCGCCATATGCGGATTGGGCTCGAGCGCGTGGCGGGCGAGCTCCGCGAAAACCTGTCCCAGTTCCGCGTAGGCGGTGGGACCGAGGCGCCTGACGACGATCGTGCTCAAGACCGATGGCCGTCCCGGCTCGGCCGGCGCAGCTCGCCGCGCAGGGAGAGGACGAAGGCGATCACCTGCGCGGTCGCGCGATAGAGTTCTTCCGGGATCTGGTCGTCGAGCTCGACCGTCGAGAGCGCCTGCGCGAGGATGGCGTTCTGCTCGACCGCGACGTCATGCTCCCTGGCGGTCTCGACGATGCGCTCGGCCAGCTCACCACGGCCCTTGGCGGTGACGCGCGGCGCGCCATGCCCGTCATATTCGAGCGCGACGGCGATGCGGGGTGGTTGCGGCGCGCTCATGACAGGCGGTCCAGGAACTGGCCGGCGGTCGGCTGCATCACGCGCGGCTGGCCGGTATGGATATCGATAGCGCTGCTGGCGAAATCGGCATCGAGCAGAGCGCCTTCGAGGCCGGGCGCGGCACCGCGCAGGAGCTGGCTGGTCTCCTCGCGCTCGGCCCAGATCGAGACGCCGACATCGCGGCCCTGCAAGGTGACGACGGCCTGGAGCGGACCCATCGGCTCGACATCGAGCGCGAAGCGGATGCGCCAGACCGGTGGGCTCACCCCCTGCGCATCGCGGCGCGGCGGCTCGCGCTCGACCTGAAGCGGCAGCATCGAGACACCCTGCTGGAAGGCGAGCGGGATCTCGGCAAGCCAGCGCTGCGCTGCTTGCGTGCCATCCTGCCGGGCGGGCTCCAGTGGCAGTGAGGCATATTGCGTCAGCTTGATCCGGTCGAGCGCGGCCTCGGTCTGGTCGAGCAGGGTCTCGGCGATGGCGAGCGGCTTCTCGCCCGGCGTCAGCGACGGCTCGACCGCCGGCTGCGGCGCGAGCGGGCCGTCGCGTCGGGGCGGAGCGAGGCGAGCTGGTTGATCGGCAGAGGCGAGATCGGCCTGCTGCTCCGCTCCCGGAGCGTTTCCATGCTCATGACGGCTCGCCTTCGGGTCCGGCGAGAGGGCGTCGATGATCGGCAGCAAGGTTTCGCGCAACGCTTGCAGGGTGGCCTTGAGGTCGCCCTGTCGGGGTGCGGGCAGTGCTGCGGCTTGCCGGGCATCGAGGAAGAGCCCGGACGCCCGGAAGGCTTCCTTCAGCTTCGCCGCGGTGGGCGCCTGCCGCTCGGCGGGAACAGCCTGCGCCAGTACCTGCTGGATGGCGGGCGGCAGGGTCTTCGGCAAGGCCAGCGAGATCGAGCCTTGCGCGATCGCGCGCAGATTGGCGAAGAGCGGGGCGAGGCCGGCCTGCTGTTGCAGCATCGGGCCGAGCAGCGGACCGGCGATGGCGCGCGCGGTCGCGGCCGTGATGACGGGAGCAGCAGAGGACGCAGCGGCTGTCGGTGACGCGGGGTTAGCGGCGGTCGAGGTCGCAGGCGTGGTAGCGGTTTGCGCTGCCGGGAGGCCCAGCGTTTTCAGAGCTTGCTGCAGAAAGGCCTGCTGCACCGCTACCGGGGAGGGCGGGTGCGCAGCCTGTGCGACTGTAGGTGCCAGCGCGACGGCAGGTTGTGGTGCAGCACCGGGGACGGCTGCCGGGTTCGGCCGGGCTGGAGCCATCGTCGAAGCCGAAGGCACGGCTGGCTGCGCAGGTTGAGGCGTGGGGGCCGGTTGCGGCTGAGATTGACCGGATGTTGCCGATGGCGGGCGCACTTCGACCAGCGTGGCACGCAGGTCGCCGCCGGGTTGCTCGGGCGGATCGAGCCGCAGCATGAGCGTGGCGCCCGGTTGTATGGCCGCTTGCTTGGCCTGCGGGCCGGCAAGGACGAGCGCGACCTTGGTCTCGCCGATCATCGCGGTCGCGGTGCCGTCCGGTTCCAGCGAGGCGAGTTGCGCCTGCACGGTCCGGCCAGCCGTCAGCTCGCCGCCTGCGTCGAGCGCTTGCAGCAGGGTGGCGAGGGTCTGGCTCTTGACGAGCTGGGCGAGATTCATCTGATGACCATGTGGCGACGCATCACCCTGTCACGAAAGATTAAGCATTTCCTTGCCGGCCGGCTGCGCCATGCAGAGCATGCCTGCGTGCCGGGCGCTGGCATATGGCGTTGCGCTGCGGCAGGCTTGGTCACCCTGTTCGAGGATGTCAGCCATGGATTATCGCCGTCTCGGCCGCTCCGGCCTCAAGGTCTCGCCGCTCTGCCTGGGCACGATGATGTTCGGCGGCCCGACTGAGGAGGCGACGTCCCGCCGCATCATCGACAGCGCGCGCGAGGCCGGGATCAATTTCATCGATACGGCCGATGTCTATAACGAGGGCCGCTCCGAGGAAGTCACCGGCCGTGCCATCGCCGCCCATCGCTATGACTGGGTGCTGGCGACGAAGGTCGCGAACGTGATGGGACAGGGGCCGATGAATGGCGGGCTGTCGCGGCGCTGGGTCCTGCGCGCCTGCGAGGACAGTCTGCGCCGGCTCGGCACCGAGACCATCGACATCTACTACCTCCACAAGGAGGATCACACGACGCCGCTGGCGGAGACGGTGCATGCGATCGCCGATCTCGTGCGGCAGGGGAAAATCCGGCATTTCGGCGTCTCGAACTATCGCGCCTGGCGGCTGGCCGAGATCTGCCGGCTCTGCGACGAGTTGGGCATCGACCGGCCCGTCGTCAGCCAGCCCTATTACAACGCGATGAACCGCATGCCGGAGGTCGAGCATCTGCCGGCCTGCGGCTATTTCGGCCTTGGCGTCGCGTCCTATTCACCCTTGGCGCGTGGCGTTCTCACCGCGAAATACGCGCCGGGCCAGGCGCCGGCGGAGGGTACGCGCGCCGGGCGCGGCGACCGACGGATGATGCAGGCGGAATGGCGCGAGGAGAGCCTGATCATCGCCCAGACGATCAAGGAGCATGCCGCGCGCAAGGGGCTGACGCCGATCCAGTTCGCGGTGCGCTGGGTGCTGAACAATGCCTTCGTCACGGCGGCGATCGCGGGGCCGCGCACCTTCGAGCAGTGGGAGGCCTATCTCGCCGCGCTCGATGCCGGGTTCGACGCGGAGGACGAGGCGCTGATCGATGGGCTGGTGCCGGCGGGGCATCCCTCGACGCCGGGCTATAGCGATCCGGCCTATCCGCTGGAGGGGCGCGTCAGCCGCGTCTGAGCGACAGCCCGTCAGTTCATCATGCAGAAGCCGTTGACCACGACATTCGTCTGGCACCACGGCTTCTTGGCTTCGCTGTTCGCCGAGAGCCGCAAGGGCAAAGGCTCTTCGCGCTGCTGATGGGCTGCCGCCGGGGGAAAGGCACGCGCTCGGGCTTGCCGGTTGCGGCCTGCGCGCGGCTTGCGCCCGCGGCGATGCCGGGTACGACGACGACGCTCCGGCTGGTCGTTGCGGATGAGCCGGAGCTGCGCCCGCCGGAACGGAACTTGGCGGCCTCGGCCTGGACAGGCAGCAAGGTGGCGGTCGCGAGCAGGCAGGCGAGGGCGGCGATGCGGCGCATGAGGACGGTCTCCCGATTGCCGACAGGATGCCGCGATCTGCCGCAACGACAAGGAAAGCCTGGAATCAGCCTCAGCGAGGCGTTAACGCCGCTCCTCAGGCGGCTGCTAGTGGCCGGGTGAGACTGTCCCAGGCGGCCATGGCGCCCTGGGCGATCGTCTCCAGCATCGGGCGCGAGGCGCCGTCGCGCGCCTGGATCGACATGCCCTGCTGGACGGTGACGTAGTAGCTCGCGATCCCCGGTAGATCGAGCGAGGCCGGCAATTCACCCTCGGCTATGGCCCGCCGCAGCCGTTCCTCGATCATGCTGACGCTGCCGGCTCGCATCTCGCGCAGGATGCGGCTGGTCTCGTCGCCGACCCCGACGGCGTTGACGGCCGAGAGCACCACCATGCAGCCGGGCGGCCGGCCGGGGCGGGTGAAGGTTCTGGCGCTCGCCATGAGATAGCCCTCGATCGCCGCGCGCGCCGTCGGCTCGTTCTGCAGTGGCGCGAGGATGTCGTCGCTCTCGGTCGCGGCGAAGTGGTGGATGGCCGCGCGATAAAGCTCCTCCTTGCTGCCGAAGGCGGCGTAGAGGCTCGGCGAATTGATGCCCATCGCCTCGGTGAGGTCGCTCATCGAGGCCGCCTGGTAGCCGCGCTCCCAGAAGACGTCCATGGCGCGCTCCAGCGCCGCTTGCCGGTCGAAACTGCGCGGGCGGCCGCGTTCGGCCATGGATCCGCCTCCTCGAATTTATTTTGTGATGGTCATTATATATTTCCCTTGACGGCCTCAGGCAAGCACAGCATGTATTGTGTATCGATCATCACATAAATGGAGTTTGCCATGTCACGCCTTGCCGGAAAGCGCGCGCTCGTCACCGGCGGCAGCCGAGGAATCGGCGCCGCCATCGCCCGCAGGCTCGCTGCCGAGGGAGCCGATGTCGCGCTGACCTATGAGCGTTCCGCCGACAAGGCGGCCGCCGTCGTGACGGAGATCGAGGTGCTCGGCCGCAAGGGCTTCGCCATCGCCGCCGACAGCGCGGACCCTGCGGCCGTGACACGCGCGGTCGATGATGCCGCCAGGGCGCTCGGGGGGCTCGATATCCTCGTCAACAATGCCGGCATCTATCGCGGCGGGCCGGTCGCGGAGTGGAGCCTCGCCGATATCGACGCGACGCTCGCCGTCAATGTCCGCGCCGTGATGCTCGCATCGCAGGCTGCGGCGGCGCATCTGGGCGAGGGCGGGCGGATCATCTCGACCGGCTCGTGCCTTGCCGACCGGGTCGTCGAGCCCAATGTCACGCTTTATGCGATGAGCAAGGCGGCGCTGATCGGCTTCACCAAGGGGCTGGCGCGCGATCTCGGCCCGCGCGGCATCACGGTCAATATCGTTCATCCCGGCTCGACCGATACCGACATGAACCCGGCCGGCGGCCCCGGAGCGGACGCCCAGCGGGCGCGCATGGCGATCCCGCGCTACGGTCAGCCCGAGGACATCGCCGGGCTCGTCGCCTATCTCGCCAGCGAGGAAGCGCGCTTCATCACCGGCGCCGGTTTCGCCATCGATGGCGGCGTGAACACCTGACGCCGCTGGCCTAGTGCCCGGGCAGGACGATCATGGTGGGCTTGGCCGGCAGCGTCGCCTTGCCCAGCGTGATCGTTGGCTGCTCGCGGCGCTCGACCGGCCAGATGTCCTGCGTGCGGGCGAGGAAGCGGTTCAGCGTGCCGCCGCCGAAGAAATGCATGGGAATCATCACCCGCGCCTGGATCGATTTCAGCACGTCCAGCATCCCGGTCTGGTCCAGCGTGTAGCTGCCATCGACCGGGAAGAGCACGATGTCGACCCGGCCGAGCGCGCGCAGATGGCCGGGCTCCAGCGGGTGATGCAGATGACCGAGATGGGCGATGCAGAGCTCGCCGATCTCGAAGATGAAGATCGAGTTGCCGTCGTAATCCGTGCCGCCCTCATAGGTGCGGATGTTCGTCGGCACGTTGCGAACGCGGACATCACTGAGCGTGAGGTCGTGCTGCGCCGCGCCCCGGCCGGACATGTCCCAGCCGGGCAGGACATGCTTGATGGCGGGGTCCGGGCTGCGCGAGTTATGGGTGGAATGCGCCTTGTTCATCGTGGCGATGTCGGGCGTCACCGGCGGGCGGACATAGTCGTTGTAATCGGTCGCGATCTTCACGCCGCCGGGCGTCTCGATCAGGAAGGTGGCGTGGCCGACAAAGGTCAACCGGGCCTCGTCCTTTGCCAGTTGCACCCGGTGGATGGGCAGGCCGAGGCTCGCCATCTCGGGCCGGCAGCCGGGTTCGTTCGACTGGGCGCGGGCTGGAGCGAAGCCCAGGGCAGCGCTCAGTACGATGCCGGCGAAAGCCGATAACCCGAAGGTGCGCGACAGATTCATCGTCCGGCTCCGGTTGCGCGTTGCCCGCAACGATCAGGCAAAGGACGGGCCTTGAAAAGCGCGCTGGCGGTTTCGTGAACCGTTACACAGGCGCGGAGCGTCGGATCTCGACCGTCGCGGTCGCGAGACGGCGGTAGAGCTTCCTGCGTCGCAGGATCGGAACCCAGTCGTAGAGGAACATCTCGGCCGGGCGCCAGATCACCACCCAGCCGATGATGATCAGGCTTTCCTGAAACAGGCGGGCGAAGGGACCTTCATAGGCCTTCGTCAGCAGCCAGCTCAGGAACAGGCAGGCGGCGAGACCGACGAAGCCGATGGCGAAGGCGAGGCGGCCGTCATGGAACAGTTCGCGCAGCGCATGGGTCTCCGCCTTCGCCCGGCCGGCGAACCAGCCGGTGATGGCGTTGGCGAGATCGGGAACCGGCCTGTCGGGCGCATCGGGCCTTTCGAGATGAATCACGATCGCGATCGGCTCGTCCTTCGGCAGGTCGCGGGCCCAGTCGACGATGTATTCCTCAGCCTCGGGTGCGAGGTCACCCTCGCGGAAGGGGAAAGGGTCGAGCGTGTTGAAGAGCTGGGCGCCGTCGCGCAGCCTCAGCGCCACTGTCGTCCTGCCGTCCCGGTCCTCCATCGCGAAACCCCTCCCGCTGTCGCAGGCCGGCATTGTTCCGGACAGGTCCCGCCTCCGCAATGCGCCGGATGCGGTTGCGGGCGGCGCGGCTCACCGCTACATAGCGGCCAGATTTCCCGACATCCTTGTCGCAAGCGTTCGAAAGCGGAGCCCGCTCGCCCCATGTCCCGCCAGTTCATCTACCATATGCGCGGCCTGTCCAAGACCTATCCGGGCGGCAAGCAGGTGCTGAAGGACATCCACCTGTCCTTCTATCCGGACGCCAAGATCGGCGTGCTCGGCGTCAACGGCGCCGGTAAGTCGACCCTGCTCAAGATCATGGCCGGCATGGACAAGGAATGGACCGGCGAGGCCTGGGTCGCGGAAGGCGCGCGCGTCGGCTATCTGCCGCAGGAGCCGAAGCTCGATGAGACGCTGACCGTCCGCGAGAACGTCATGCTCGGCGTGGCGCCGCAGAAGGCGATCCTCGACCGCTACAACGAACTCGCCATGAACTACTCGGACGAGACCGCCGACGAGATGACCAATCTCCAGGACGAGATCGAGGCCAAGGGCCTGTGGGATCTCGATTCCAAGGTCGACCAGGCGATGGACGCGCTGCGCTGCCCGCCGGACGACTGGGCGGTCGACAAACTCTCGGGCGGCGAGCGCCGCCGTGTCGCCATGTGCAAGCTCCTGCTGGAACAGCCCGAGCTGCTGCTGCTCGACGAGCCGACCAACCATCTCGACGCCGAGACCACCGCCTGGCTCGAAGGCCATCTCAGGACCTATCCGGGCGCGATCCTGATCGTCACCCACGATCGCTACTTCCTCGACAACGTCACCAGCTGGATCCTCGAGCTCGATCGCGGCCAGGGCATTCCCTACGAGGGCAACTACTCGGCCTGGTCGGTGCAGAAGCAGAAGCGCCTCGCCCAGGAAGGCCGCGAGGACGCCTCGCGCCAGAAGACCCTGGAGCGCGAAGCGGAGTGGATGGCGGCTTCGCCGAAGGCTCGCCAGGCCAAGAGCAAGGCCCGTATCCAGCGCTATGACGAGCTGGTGCAGAAGGCCAACAACAAGGGCCCCGATACCGCGCAGATCATCATCCCGATCGCCGAGCGGCTGGGCAACAACGTCGTCGATTTCGAGGGGCTCTCGAAGGGCTTCCAGGACAAGCTCCTGATCGACGATCTCTCGTTCAAGCTGCCGCCGGGCGGCATCGTCGGCGTGATCGGCCCCAACGGCGCCGGCAAGACCACGCTGTTCAAGATGATCACCGGCGTCGAGAAGCCGGATGCCGGCACGATCAAGGTCGGCGAGAGCGTCCAGCTCGGCTATGTCGACCAGAGCCGCGACTCGCTCGACGACAAGAAGAACGTCTGGGAGGAGATCTCCGGCGGCAACGACATCATCTATCTCGGCAAGAAAGAGATCAATTCGCGGGCCTATTGCTCGGCCTTCAACTTCAAGGGCGGCGACCAGCAGAAGAAGGTCGGCTCGCTCTCCGGCGGTGAGCGTAACCGCGTCCACCTCGCCAAGATGCTGAAGTCCGGCGCCAACCTGCTGCTGCTCGACGAGCCGACCAACGATCTCGACGTCGACACGCTGCGGGCGCTCGAAGAGGCGCTGGAGGATTATGCCGGCTGTGCCGTGATCATCAGCCACGATCGCTGGTTCCTCGACCGCATCGCGACCCATATCCTCGCCTTCGAAGGTGACAGCCATGTCGAGTGGTTCGAGGGCAACTTCGCCGATTACGAGGAGGACAAGAAGCGCCGCCTCGGCATCGACTCGACCATTCCGAAGCGCATCCAGTACAAGAAGTTCTCGCGCTGAGTGCTTGATATCTGACTCAAAAAAGCCCCGCGGTACCGCAAGGTCCGCGGGGCTTTTTCATGTGTTGCTTTAAGGCGCATGCCTGCGCGATGAAGCGGTTCAGTGCTACAGAAGCTGGACTACAGTCGCGCCCCGGCTTCAACTGACGGCATGCTGACCCTCGACCATCTCACCGTCATCGCGCCCACGCTCGCCGAAGGCGTAGCGCATGTGCGCGATTGCCTCGATCTCGAGGTGCCCTTCGGGCAGCGGCACGGCTATATGGGGACCTGGAACCACCTGCTTCAGCTCGGTGGCATGGTCTATCTGGAGATCGTCGCGCTCGATCCCGACGGGGTGCATCCCGGGCGCGCGTGCTGGTTCGGGCTCGATGACCAGAAGCAGGTCAGGCGGGATTGGGATGCCGGCCGCCGCCTGCGTGGCTGGGTCGCCCGGACCGATGTGATCGACGATGTCCTGAAAGGTCGGGAGGCGATCTTCGGCCGCAAGGTCGGGCTGCCGACGGATGATCCCGTCTTTGATTTCGCCATTCCCGATGACGGCTCTTTGCCTTGGGGCGGGGCGGCTCCCTCGATCATCGACCGGCGTGGCAAGCCGCGCTCGATGGCGACGATCGCCGATTTGGGCGCGCGCTTGCGCGGGTTCTCGCTGGAGCATCCGGAGGCCGGGAAGGTCTCGGCGCTTTTGCACGAACTGGCCGTCGAACGGCCGCCCGGCGTCACCTACGGGGCCGAACTGCGCTATCGCGCACAGATCGACACGCCCGGCGGTCTCAGGGAATTATCCTGAACGCATCGGAAAGTGATCGCGAGGCATTTTCCTTTGGAATTAGCGTAATTTAGCCGGCGTCCCGAGTGACAAGCAGGTCCGCCATGCGGTTTCCGTCTGACGACTTAAGTTATGTTTAAGGCAGCGGCTCCTAGGAGCAGAGTCGCGTCCAAAGCAATTCTACGCCTTGGAACTGATAAATCCGATCTGGAACTGGTCAAGTTATTGATCGTGTTCTTGCTGCCATGACGTGAAGGTTGATTATGACTAGTCAGTATATCCAGGGTATGGTGCAGGATGTGAAGGAAGGTGGCCTCTCGCGGCGCTCCTTCATCCAGAAGATGGCGGCGCTGGGCATCACCGCGCCGATCGCGACCCAGATCCTCTCCTGGAACGATGTTGCGATGGCCAATGCCACGCTCGAGTACAAGCCGACCAAGGCTGGCGGCGGCGGCCCGCTGAAGATGCTGCTCTGGCAGGCTCCGACGCTGCTGAACCCGCATTTCGCCTCGGGCACCAAGGACCAGATCGCCTCGCGCGTGTTCTACGAGCCGCTCGCCGGCTGGGACAAGGAAGGCAACCTGATCCCGCAGCTTGCGGCGGAAGTCCCGACCAAGGCCAATGGCGGCCTGTCCGAGGACGGCACGACCGTCATCTGGAAGCTGAAGAAGGACGTGAAGTGGCATGACGGCAAGCCGTTCACGGCCGACGACGTCGTCTTCACCTGGGAATATGCGGCCGACCCGGCGACCGCGGCCTATACCACCGGCGCCTACAAGGACATCAAGGTCGAGAAGATCGACGATTTCACCGTCAAGGTGATCTTCGCCAAGCCGACCCCGTTCTGGGCTGACCCCTTCGTCGGCGTCGCCGGCATGATCATCCCGAAGCATCATTTCGGCGAGTACAAGGGTTCCAAGTCGCGCGAGGCTCCGGCTAACCTGAAGCCCGTCGGCACCGGCCCGTACAAGTTCGCCGACTTCAAGCCGGGCGACATCCTGTCGGGCACCCGCAATGAGAGCTACCACGTCGCCAACCGCCCGCATTTCGACACGTTCGAGATCAAGGGCGGCGGTGATGCCGTCTCCGCGGCCCGCGCCGTGCTCCAGACCGGCGAGTACGACTACGCCTGGGACACGCTGGTCGAGGACGAGGTCCTCAAGCGCATGGAGACCGGTGGTCGCGGCAAGATCAGCGCGGCTGCTGCCGGCGACATCGAGTTCGTCACGCTGAACACGACCGATCCGTGGACGGAAGTCGATGGCGAGCGTTCGAGCGTCAAGACCAAGCACCCGACGCTGAGCGACCCGGCCGTGCGCCAGGCGATCAACCTGCTGATCGACCGCGACTCGATCCAGAAGTTCATCTATGGCCGCGCTGGTGCTGCCACGGCGAGCTTCGTCAACGAGCCGAAGCAGTTCAAGTCGACCAAGCTCAAGTACGAGTTCAGCATCGAGAAGGCCAACAAGATCCTCGACGATGCCGGCTGGAAGAAGGGCTCGGACGGCATTCGCGAGAAGGACGGCAAGAAGCTCAAATATGTCTTCCAGACCTCGATCAACGCTCCGCGCCAGAAGGTGCAGGCCATCATCAAGCAGGCGTGCCAGCGCGCCGGCATCGACCTCGAGCTGAAGTCGGTCACCGCTTCGGTGTTCTTCTCGTCGGACGTTGCCAACCCCGACACCTACACCAAGCTGTATGTCGACATGGAGATGTACACCACGACGCAGCCGCAGCCCGATCCGGAGCGCTTCCTCAACCAGTTCACCTCGTGGGAAGTCGCCAACAAGGAGAACAAGTGGCTGGGTCGCAACGTCTCGCGCTACACGGACCCGGCTGCCGACGAGGCCTACAAGGCCGCCCAGAAGGAACTCGACCCGGCCAAGCGCGCAGCGCTCCTGATCAAGGTCAACGAGATCTTC
This sequence comes from Beijerinckiaceae bacterium, assembly GCA_965283735.1. GTDB lineage: Bacteria > Pseudomonadota > Alphaproteobacteria > Rhizobiales > Beijerinckiaceae > Allobosea. The sequence continues at coordinate 1,379,095 of CBDIPN010000001.1, forward strand.
TGCGAGGCCAACGTCATCCTGCCGATCCTGTCGCGCAAGAAGGTGGTCGCCGCGTCGAACACCCTCTCGCATGACCATTCGGGCTGGGATGTCGACACCTGGAACCTCGCGTCCTGGTATCGCGTCTGAGCGTGAGCTGCCCGCCTCGCACGTTATCGCGGGGCGGGATCTTCTCCGAAAATAAGGAAGGCCCGGCGGATCGCATCCGCCGGGCCTTCTGTCGTCTTGCGGTGTGGTCTGGTCGGAACCGGTTACTTCGCGTCCTCGGCGAAGGTATGGGCCACGATAGCGTTGGCGTGCCCGTGGCCCATGCCGTGCTCCGCCTTGAGCATCGCGACGAGCTCCATATGCTTCGCGGGGAGGCGGGCGCGTACCATCGCCTTCCATTCGGCGATCGTGCGGCCGTACTTCTTCTCGATGGAGGGGAGGTAGGATGCGGGTCCTTTGACCGGCTACTCTGACATCTCGGACACCCTCTGGCGTGGAACTCAGGCCGTGGCCAGCCGCTTGATCGCGCCCGCGCGGCCGCCGACGAGGATGCGTTCGTCGACATCCTTGATATCGCGCAGGCCGCAAAGCGCCATGGTGGTGTCGAGCTCCTTGCGGATGATGTCGAGCGCGGCGGTGACGCCTTGCTCGCCCATGGCGCCCAGCCCGTAGAGGAAGGCGCGGCCGATGAAGGTGCCATGTGCGCCGAGCGCGATCGCCTTCAGCACGTCCTGGCCCGAGCGGATGCCGCCGTCGAACAGAACCTCGATGCGGTTGCCGACCTGCTCGACGATGCCGGGCAGGGCCTCGATCGAGGACAGCGCGCCGTCGAGCTGGCGACCGCCATGGTTCGAGACGATCAGTGCGTCGGCGCCGCTCTTGGCCGCCATCTCGGCATCTTCCGGATCGAGGATGCCCTTGAGGATCAGCTTGCCGCCCCACTGGTCCTTGATCCACTGGACGTCGTCCCAGTTCAGCTTCGGATCGAACTGGCTGGCGGTCCAGGAGGAGAGCGAGGACATGTCGGCGACGCCGGTGACATGGCCGACGATGTTGCCGAACTGCCGGCGCGGCGTGTCCAGCATCTTCAGGCACCAGCGCGGCTTGAAGGCGAGGTTGATCAGGTTGGCGATGGTCGGCTTCGGCGGGGCGGAGAGGCCGTTGCGGATGTCCTTGTGGCGCTGGCCGAGGATCTGCAGGTCGAGCGTCAGCACTAGGGCCGAGCAGCCGGCTTTCTTGGCGCGCTGGATCAGGCGCGAGATGAAGTCGCGGTCCTTCATGACATAGAGCTGGAACCAGAACGGCGCCTGGGTGTGGTTCGCGACATCCTCGATCGAGCAGATGCTCATGGTCGAGAGGGTGAAGGGCACGCCGGCCTTGGCGGCGGCCTTGGCGGCGAGGATCTCGCCATCGGCATGCTGCATGCCGGTGAGGCCGGTGGGCGCGAGCGCGACCGGCATGGAAACCGGCTGGCCGATCATCTCCGAGGCGAGCGAGCGGTTGGTCATGTCGACCGCGACGCGCTGGCGCAGCTTCACCTTGGCGAAGTCGGTCTCGTTGGCGCGGTAGGTGCCCTCGGTCCAGGCGCCGGAATCGGCGTAGTCGTAGAACATGCGCGGCACGCGGCGCTTGGCCAGAAGGCGCAGGTCTTCGATGGTCAGGGGCTGGGCCATGTCTCGTCTCGCCGTTGGCGTCCCGTCTTGTCCTCCGGGCTTGCTCGCATGATGGCGGGCAGGGCGCAACCGTTCCGAGGTGCGGAAGGCCTTTCGTCAGGAGACCGCCATGTAGCGGCCGGGCTTGTGGTTCATGCCGAGGATCGCATTGAGCACGAGCGTGCCGACAAGCGAGAGCGCGACCTTGTCGGGCGGCAGCACGAAGAGGGCTGCTGCGAAGATCGCGGCGTCGATGCCCAGCTGAACCCAGCCGGCGCGCAGGCCATGGCGCTCCTGCAGATAAAGCGCGAGGATGTTGACCCCGCCGATCGCCGTACGGTGGCGCGCGAGCGCCAGCAGGCCGAGCCCCATCGCGACGCCGCCGGCGATGGCGGCGTAGAGCGGCGCCACCGCCTCGATGCGGAACCAGCCCGGCGTCGCCCAGACGAAGACCGAGACGAGGCCGACGGCGGCGAAGGTGCGCAAGGTGAAGGGCAGGCCCATCCGCCGGAAGGCGAGCCAGTAGAAGGGCAGGTTGATGACGAAGAAGAGCAGGCTGAAATCCGCCCCCGTGCCGAATTGCAGCAGGAGGGCGAGCCCGGCCGCGCCGCCGGTCAAGAGCGTCGCCTTCGCGAACAGGACGATGCCGAAGCTGATCATCAGCGTGCCCAGCGGCAGGGCGAGGAGGTCTTCGTAGAAGCGGTGCTGCTGCGGCATGGCGGCGCTGACGGTTTGGGACATTGCGAGGCCTGTATCGGCTGGCGGCTTCCGGCGCCAGAGGTCTAGCAAGGATCGCGCCGGATAGGGGCGCCTGGCGGGATGCGGTCGTTGAGGGCCCGATGCCTCTGGATGGGTGTGCCGATGGAGGAAAATGGCCTGTGCCGTCCCGTCGCTCGAGACGACTGGCCATGATCGGGACCGATCGTCGGAAGGTCGCGAGCTTGTTGGCTGGCGGCGGGGCAGGAAGGGTTTCGCCAAGATGACGTTCGAGGCCGGCGAGACCGTCGTCATCGGCTTGAGGTTGAGCAGGCAAGGATACGGCAATCATCGCGGGTGGAGGCGCTGGGTCGTGCCTCCCAACGAAGCGAAAGCCTGTCCGAGTGACTTTTCTCGCGCCGGTGCCAAGACATGGATCGCGTTGACAAAATCTTGAAAGCAGGAGGCGGTGCCTGCCTGTCCTTTCATCTCGACAAGGACAGGTTTTCGGTCAATCCTGCCTTGCCGGCATAGGAGCCATGCGCCCTGTGCCGGCATGAGACGCTTTGGCTTCGAGGGATGTGGCGATGGCGACCGGAACCGTGAAGTGGTTCAATACTGAGAAGGGTTTCGGCTTCATTCAACCGGCGGACGGCGGCAAGGATGTGTTCGTGCACATCACGGCCGTGAAAGAGGCCGGAATGATGACGCTGACGGAAGGGCAGAAGGTTTCGTTCGAGCTGAAGACCGAGCGCGGCAAGACGGCCGCGGGCGACCTGAAAGTACTCTGAGACCATTCTGTTGCCGTAGGGCTCGCCTGCCGCGCGCGGCGGGGTGTTGGCGGGCGCGCGCCTGAAAATGACGACCGGACCGGCGTTATCGCCGCCTGTCCGGCGCGATGGTTCTTGACGCGACATGATGCGCGCCGAAAGCCCCGTCCAGGCCCCGCCTGCGGGGTTTTGGATGTTGGCATCCGGGGGAATGCGCGGAGCCGGACTGCGTTCGCAGTCGACGGCTGCGTGCCGGTGTCGAGTTGATGCCGACGATGATGTCGAACAGAGACGACCTCGCGCTGCCCCGCTCCGCGCACGGGTATCTGGGGGGCTGTTCCGCTTGGACGCCGCCTGATCGCCGTGCGTCCGGGGACGCGCGGCGATCCAGCTCTCTGTTTCAGCATCGATTCATCCGAAAGGTCGGTTCCACTTTTCGGTTCGATGCTTGAGGGCGGAGGCCTGCCTGTTCGGCCTGTGCGAAGTCGGCACCTGCGCGCCTGATGAACCCGCAACGGTCCGGGGCGCGAAACCCGCAATCCCCTCCGGCCCACGATGTCTCGCGAAGCCCTCCCGGTCGGATGGGACGCGTGCAGGATAGGGGAGCGGGGAGTGGGGCGGGGATAAGTTCTGCGGGGCCGCCACTTTCTCCCCTCGCATCAAATTCGGGTTCTTTTGGAACTCCTGCTCATTTCGGGTCGAGCTGAAATCGGGGGCTTAAACCGGCCTCGATGAGCGTGAGCAGCACGACGGGAAAAATCCGTGTTCGGTCGATCTTGGAGCTTCGGTCACTCGACTCTATGGGCCGATTGCCATTTGACGACATGTCGTGGCGATCATGGTCGTGTGAACCACATCCGCTTCAGCTGGCCATTTCGCAACACGAACTGGTGAAACATCGCTGCAATGGCATGGATTGCTGCCAGGCAGATAAGGCCATTCGCTGCAAGCTCATGCCACCCGTTAATGGATCGCCGAAGAGCCCTGTCGTCTGCTGCGAATGCCGGTATCTGGACTAAGCCGAAAAGGTCCCAGCCGCGCGCAGTGACATTCGCGATTCCAGCCACGAGCGTCGCTGCGAGGAGCAGGTAAAGCAGGCCATGGACGAGGTGTTCGGCGATCTTCAGCACACCTGAGTTGACGGAGGCCAGATGTGCGCCTGCGAACTGCCTCCAAACCACACGCGTACAATAAACAAGGATGAGCGACGCGCCCATTGCGATATGGGCAGACCACATGCCGTGCCGCAACGCCTGTGGAAGCAAAGATTCGCTTTGCGCCATGAGCCAGAGCAGCAAGACAAGTGCCGCCGTTATCCAGTGGAAGCTGACACTCGTGTTGTCATAGTGATTTTCGTCAGAACGGTTCTGCATCGCCGCGTTCGCCTTTTGCTTACGCCCCGCCGATCAAAATGCCCGTTGCCAGGACGAGCATGCCGCCAAGAATGATCTGGAACATGGCCCGGCCTATCGGGGTTTCCATGTAGCGGTTCTGTATCCAGACAATCACCCAGAGCTCCACAAACACCACACAGAGCGCGATGGCCGTCGCGGTCCAGAAGTGCGGGATGAGGTACGGCAGGGCATGGCCGAGGCCGCCGACAGCAGTCATGACGCCCGATGCCAGCCCGCGCTTCCACGGTGCTCCGCGGCCGGATAACTTGCCGTCGTCATGGGCGGCCTCGGTAAACCCCATGGAAATGCCAGCGCCAATGGATGCCGACAGGCCGATCAAGAAGGTTGTCCAAGGGTTCTGCGTTGCGAACGCAGTGGCGAAGATCGGGGCCAAGGTTGAGACTGAGCCGTCCATCAGGCCCGCAAGCCCCGGCTGAACCCATGTCAGTACGAATTGGCGCTTGGCGTGCTCCGTTTCGGCCTGCCCTTCGTCGCCTTTCGAAAGGCCCTCGTGCAGCGCCGTTGCCTTGCGCTCATGGGTGGCTTCTGCGGCGGCAAGATCCCCGAGGAGCTTACGTGTCTCGACATCGGTGCTGCGCGACGCAGCCAGCCGATAGAATGCCTCTGCTTGCCGCTCCATGTCGGCGGCATCGGCTCGTGCACGCTCCAATGGCAGGGATTTCACCAGCCACAAAGGGCGCCGCGTGTAGAAGCCTTCAACATGCTCGCGACGAATGGGAATGATCGTCGAACCGAACTTGCGGACATAAAGGTCGAGCAAGAGGCGCCGATGTTCGTTCTCTTCGGCTGCCATGGCGTCAAACATTGCAGCCGAGGCCGGAAATTTCTCATTCAGATTGGCCGCGTAGGCGGCGTAGATGCGCTCATCCTCTTCCTCCGCGAGTATAGCGAGCGACAACACCTCTTGCGCGCTGAGATCGTCAAACCTGCGGCGGGCTGGCTGAAAGATGGGGAAGAGAGCGGGCATTGCGGCACCTGCGCGAGCGATCATTGGTCATCGTTTAGAATAATTCTAATCTAGTGTCCAGGGCGTGCGCGACCGCTCTGTCGCCTCAGAATGAAGGTCGAAAGCGACTGCTGTGGATCAAGATCAGGCCTGAACGGCCTTCGTGCCACGCGTCCCAGTGAGGTCTAAGGGGCAGTCCGCTCTCTCGCGAAGAGGTCAGGCGCTGGCATCGGCGGCGGTGCAAGTCCTGATCTGTCAGCGCCACATATTGGCACCTTCTCCCGCAGGAGCGGTTGTGGATTGCGTCCTATCTTCCGCACGACAATCCGCTTGCACGAACGGCGTGTTCGATATAAAGATATCTTTATATCTTTTTCCTTGTCGATAGAGGACGCCAGCGCGTGCGGCAGCCGACGACATTGTCTTCCGACGTGCTTCTCGCTGGTCTCAGGGCCGCCGGCGAGGAGACGCGGCTGCGCATTCTCGCGCTGCTCTCCGAGGGCGAGCTCTCGGTCTCCGATCTCACCGACATTCTCGGCCAGTCGCAGCCGCGCATCTCGCGTCATCTCAAGCTCTTGGCCGAGGCCGGGCTGGTCCGGCGCTCGCGCGAGGGCGCCTGGGCCTTCTTCCGGCTCGACGAGACCGGGCCGGGCGGAGCCTTTGCGGCGTCGCTCGCCGCCTGGCTCGACCTGAGTGATCCGGTGCTGGCAGCCGATCGCGAGCGGCTCGCTGCCGTCCGGACGACGCGAGCCGAGGCCGCGCAAAACTATTTCGCCAGCGTCGCGCGCGACTGGGACCGGTTGCGGGGCCTGCATGTGCCCGATCATGCGGTCGAGGCGGCGGTCGAGGAGGCCGTCGGCGAGGGCTCGCCCGGCGCGATGCTCGATCTCGGCACCGGCACGGGGCGGATGCTGGAGCGGATCGCGCCGAAATTCGGTCGCGCCGTCGGGGTCGATGCCAACCATGCGATGCTGGCGGTGGCGCGAGCCAATCTGGAGCAGGCGGGTCTGTCGCGCGTCGAGCTTCGGCAGGGCGATATCTATGCATTGCCCTTCGCGCGCGGCTCCTTCGATCTCGTCGTGATCCATCAGGTGCTGCATTTCCTCGACGATCCCGGCCGGGCCGTGCGCGAGGCCGCCGCGATGCTGGCGCCCGGCGGGCGCCTGATCGTCGTCGATTTCGCGCCGCACGAGATGGAATTCCTGCGGACCGAGCATGCGCATCGTCGGCTCGGCTTCTCCCGCCAGCAGATCGCGGCCTGGTTCGCCGAGGCCGGCCTGTCCTGCGATCTTTCCCGTGAAGTCACCCTTGCCGATGGCGGCTCGGGCCAGCTCCCGGTCATGCTCTGGCGTGGCCGCGACCGGCGCGTCCAGGCCGATCCGCTGGTCCGCACGATCAATCTCGAGGTTGCGTGATGAATGCTTTCCGCCCCAGCCGCCACGGCTCGCGCCGTCCGCGCGTCTCCTTCGAATTCTTCCCGCCGAAGACGGAGGAGATGGAGGTTGCGCTGTGGGACAGCGTGCGCCGGCTCGAGCCGCTCGGCCCCAGCTTCGTCTCGGTGACCTACGGCGCCGGCGGCTCCACCCGCGAGCGCACTCACGCGACCGTCAAGCGCATGGTCGACGAGACCGCGCTGAAGCCGGCCGCGCATCTCACCTGCGTCTCGGCCTCGAAGGCCGAGGTCGACGAGGTCATCCGATCCTATTGGGATGCCGGCGTGCGCCATGTCGTGGCTTTGCGCGGCGATCCGGCCGGCGGGCTCGGTACGGCTTACGAGCCGCATCCTGAGGGCTATCACCAGACCTCTGATCTCGTCGCCGGCCTGAAGCGCATCGGCGACTTCGAGGTCACGGTCTCGGCCTATCCCGAGAAGCACCCGGAAGCCGCCTCGCTCGATGCCGATATCGATGCGCTCAAGAAGAAGGTCGATGCCGGCGCGACGCGGGCGATCACCCAGTTCTTCTTCGATAACGACGTCTATTTCCGCTATCTCGACAAGGTGCGCGCGCGCGGCATCGAGATCCCGATTCTGCCCGGCATCGTGCCCGTCCAGAACTTCAAGCAGACCGCGAATTTCGCCCGCAAGACCGGCGCCAGCGTGCCGCAATGGCTGGCCGACCGGTTCGAGGGGCTGGAGGACGACGTCGCGACGCGCCGCCTCGTCGCCGCCGCCGTCTGCGCCGAGCAGGTCCTCGACCTGATCGACCGCGGCGCGACCGACTTGCATTTCTACACGATGAACAAGGCCGACCTCGTCTATGCCATCTGCCATCTCGTGGGGTTGAAGCCCGAGAAGCCGGCGGCGCAGGCCGTGGCGGCGGAGTAAGCCTATGTCCGACTTCATTCCCGCTCCCGTTGATGGCGCCGAAATCGAGCGCTCGCTGCGCCAGGCCGCGCGCGAACGCATCCTCGTGCTCGACGGCGCGATGGGCACGCAGATCCAGAACCTGAAGCTCTCCGAGGCGGATTTCCGCGGCGAGCGTTTCAAGGGCTTCAACCACGACCTTAAGGGCAATAACGACATCATCGCCCTGACGCAGCCCGAGGCGCTGCGCGACATCCATCTCGCGTATTTCCGGGCCGGCGCCGATATCGTCGAGACTAATACCTTCTCGGGCACCTCGATCGCCCAGGCCGATTACGGCATGGAAGCGATCGTCTATGAGCTGAATGTCGCCTGCTCGCGCGTCGCCCGCGAGGCGGCCGCGATCGCCGAGAGGGAAGACGGGCGTCGCCGCTTCGTCGCCGGCGCGATCGGCCCGACCAACCGCACGCTCTCGATCTCGCCCGACGTCAACAATCCCGGCTTCCGCGCCGTGAGCTTTGATCAGGTCCGCGATTCCTATGCCGAGCAGGTGAGGGGCCTGATCGATGGCGGTTCGGAACTGCTGCTGATCGAGACGATCTTCGACACGCTCAACGCCAAAGCCGCGATCGTCGCGATCGAGCAGGTCTATCGCGAGAAGGGCATCCGCCTGCCGGTAATGATCTCCGGCACGATCACCGATCTCTCGGGCCGCACGCTCTCGGGCCAGACGGTCGAGGCGTTCTGGAACGCGGTGCGCCATGCAGCCCCGCTGACCATCGGCCTCAACTGCGCGCTCGGCGCGCGCGAGATGCGGGCGCATATCAAGGACATGTCGCGCATTGCCGACACGCTGGTCTGCGCCTATCCGAATGCCGGCCTGCCCAACGAATTCGGCCTCTATGACGAACGCCCCGAGGCGACCGCCAAGATGCTGGCCGAGTTCACCGATGCCGGCTTCGTCAACATGGTCGGCGGCTGCTGCGGCACCACGCCCGACCATATCCGCGCCATCGCCGAGGCGGTCGCCGGCAAGGCACCGCGCCAGATTCCCGAGGTGAAGCCCTGGCTCAGGCTTGCGGGGCTGGAGCCGTTCACGCTCGACGAGACCATCCCCTTCGTCAATGTCGGCGAGCGCACGAACGTCACCGGCTCGGCCAAGTTCCGGAAGCTGATCACCAATGGCGACTATGCCGCCGCGCTCGACGTGGCGCGGGACCAGGTCGCCAACGGCGCGCAGGTCATCGACATCAACATGGACGAGGGCCTGCTCGATTCCGAGAAGGCGATGACCGAGTTCTGCAACCTGATCGCCTCCGAGCCGGATATCTCGCGCGTGCCGATCATGGTCAACTCGTCGAAATTCCCGGTGATCGAGGCTGGCCTCAAGACCATCCAGGGCAAGCCGATCGTCAACTCGATCTCGATGAAGGAGGGTGAGGAAGCCTTCCTCGAACAGGCGCGCATCTGCCGGCAATACGGCGCGGCGGTCGTCGTGATGGCCTTCGACGAGGTCGGGCAGGCCGACACGTTCCAGCGCAAGATCGAGATCTGCACGCGGGCCTACAAGCTGCTGACCGAGACGATCGGCTTCCCGCCCGAGGACATCATCTTCGACCCGAACATCTTCGCGGTGGCGACGGGCATCGAGGAGCACGACAACTACGGCAACGACTTCATCGACGCGACCCGCGCGATCCGCGAGACCCTGCCGCATGCCCATATCTCGGGCGGCGTCTCGAACCTCTCGTTCTCCTTCCGCGGCAACGAGAAGGTGCGCGAGGCCATGCACTCCGTGTTCCTCTATCACGCCATCAAGGCGGGGATGGACATGGGTATCGTCAATGCCGGCCAGCTCGGCTCCTATGACGATCTCGACCCGGAATTGCGCGAGCTCTGCGAGGATGTCGTCCTCAACCGCCGCAAGGATTCGACCGAGCGCCTGCTGGAGGCCGCGCCGCGCTTCAAGGGCGATGGTTCGGTCGCGGCTTCGGGCAAGGACCTCGCCTGGCGCGAACTCCCGGTCGAGAAGCGGCTGGAGCATGCGCTGGTCGCCGGGATCACCGAGTTCATCGATATCGATACGGAAGAGGCGCGCCTGCACGCGGCCAAGCCGCTGCATGTCATCGAAGGCCCGCTGATGGCCGGCATGAACGTGGTCGGCGATCTGTTCGGTGCGGGCAAGATGTTCCTGCCGCAGGTGGTGAAGTCGGCCCGCGTGATGAAGCAGGCCGTCGCCTACCTCATGCCCTATATGGAGGAGGAGAAGCGCCTCAACGGCGGCTCCGAGCGCTCGGCCGCCGGCAAGGTGCTGATGGCGACGGTGAAGGGCGATGTCCACGACATCGGCAAGAACATCGTCGGCGTCGTGCTCCAGTGCAACAATTACGAGGTGATCGACCTCGGCGTGATGGTGCCGACGCAGAAGATCCTGGAGACGGCGCGCAAGGAGAAGGTCGACATCATCGGGCTCTCCGGCCTGATCACGCCCTCGCTCGACGAGATGGTGACCGTCGCCTCCGAGATGGAGCGCGAGGGCTTCGACATTCCGCTGCTGATCGGCGGCGCGACGACGAGCCGCGTCCATACGGCGGTGAAGATCCACCCGGCCTATGAGAAGGGCCAGGCGGTGCATGTAAACGACGCCTCGCGCGCCGTCGGCGTCGTCTCCAGCCTGCTCTCGTCGGAGCAGAAGCTGGGTTATGTCGCGGGCGTTCAGGCGGAATATGCCAAGGTCGCCGAGGCGCATCGCCGCTCCGAGGCCGACAAGCAGCGCCTGCCGCTGGCACGCGCTCGCGCCAACGCCTTCAAGCCGGATTGGGCGAATTATGTCCCGCCGAAGCCGAGTTTCCTCGGCACGCGTACGTTCCGCACCTTCGACATCGCCGATCTCGTGCCGGTGATCGACTGGACGCCGTTCTTCCAGACCTGGGAATTGAAGGGCCGCTTCCCGGCGATCCTGCAGGACGAGAAGCAGGGCGAGGCGGCGCGCGCGCTCTGGGACGATGCCCAGGCGATGCTGAAGCGCATCGTCGAGGAACGCTGGTTCAATCCGAAGGCGGTAATCGGCTTCTGGCCGGCCAATGCCGTCGGCGACGATATCCGCCTCTATACCGGCGAGAGCAGGCAGGAACAGCTCGCGACCTTCCACGGCCTGCGCCAGCAGCTCTCGAAGCGCGACGGCAAGCCCAATATGTGCCTGTCCGATTTCGTCGCGCCGGAAGGCGTCGCGCCCGATTATATCGGCGCCTTCGCCGTCACGGCGGGCGCCGAGGAAGAGCGCATCTCCGAGAAGTTCGCGCGCGACAATGACGACTATCGCTCGATCATGGTCAAGGCGCTGGCGGACCGCTTCGCCGAGGCCTTCGCCGAGCGGATGCACCAGCTCGTCCGCAAGGAGTTCTGGGGCTATGCACCGGACGAGACCTTCAGCAATGACGAGCTGATCCGCGAGGAATATCAGGGCATCCGCCCGGCGCCGGGCTATCCGGCCCAGCCCGACCATACCGAGAAGGAAACGCTCTTCCGGCTGCTCGAAGCCGAACGCCGCGTCGGCGTGAAGCTGACCGAGAGCTATGCGATGTGGCCGGGCTCCTCGGTCTCCGGGCTCTATTTCTCGCACCCGGAGGCCTACTACTTCGGCGTCGCCAAGGTCGAGCGCGATCAGGTCGAGGATTATGCCGCCCGCAAGGGCATGACGATCGAGGAGGTCGAGCGCTGGCTCGCGCCGATCCTCAACTACGACACGTCAGCCTATCGCCTGCAGGCGGCGGAGTAGTTGCCTTCCATCGCAGCGGCGGGCATCACGCTAGCCGCAGCGATGGAGATGACGTGTGGCGACGATTGACGAGGCAAGGCTGATCCGCAAGGCGGTGGCGGCGGATGAGCCGCGCATCCGTGCGATCCGCATGGGCGTGCGCGAGAACATCCTGAGCGACCCCTCGAAGGTCACGGACGAGGATGTGGCCTGGTATCGCGACAACGCGATCTTCCTCGTTGCGGAAGACGCGGGCGAGATCGCGGGCTTCGCCTGCGCCAACCATCAGACCGGCCTGATCTGGGCCCTGTTCATCGATCCGGCGCAGGAGGGGCGGGGCCATGGCCGCGCTCTGATCGATGCGGCGCTGGCCGGACTGAAGGCTGCGGGCCATGCCCAGGCCTGGCTCGAAACCGGTGCCGGCACGCGGGCGGAGCGCTTCTATCGCCGCCATGGCTGGCGCGACATGGGGCGCGGTCTCGACGGGCAGATCGTCTTCACCCGATCGTTGTCGCAGGAGGAGCCGCCGACGGCCTGACCCCGGACGTGCGCTTCAGCCCCGCGCGGCCGCGCCGGTCGGAGCTGCGGTCTGGGACAACTTGAGCCTGTACTGCTCAACCGGCAGGCCACCGACGCCCCAGTCGTCGAGGCCGACCTCGTCGATGACCACGAAGGTGGTGGCCGGGTTCTTGTTCAGGACTTTGGTCAGAAGGTCGGTGAAGCCGGCGATGAGGGCGGCTTTCTGGGCGATCGTGGCGCCTTCGCGGGTGATGCGGATGTTGACATAGGGCATGGGTGTTCCTTCACGGGTTCGTAAGTGTTCAGGCGGCGGACGCGAGGTCGAAGTGGAAGACCTTGGCGATGATGCGCCACTCGCCTTCGAGCTGGACGAGGCTCAGCAGGTCGGTAAAGCGCTTCTCTCCGATGGCGCACTCCACGCGGGCCAGTGCGGTGACCGGCCCGGCGAAGGCGATCGAGATGATCCGATCGCGCCGCTTTTCCTGACGGCTCGCCGGGGAGGGGCGGGCCGCCACCATCGGCAGATAGGCGTCCATGGTCATGTGGGTCAGCCGTCCATCGGTCGCGCAGGCGTAGATCGCCTGCGGATGGAAGATGCGGCCCAGTAGGGCCGCATCGCTGTGGTTGAGCCCGTCGAAATAGCGGCCGAGCAGGGCCTCGATCGGGGCGAATTGCGAGGTCATGCGCTGCGCCTCGTGTCAGGCGGCGAGACGTTCGGCGCTCAGCGCTTCCCGGACGCTGTCCCTGTCCGCGACGCGCTCCAGCAGGGCTTTCAGCCGGGGCCAAGTCGACAGCGAGATCGCCTTGCCCTCGGCCCAGCTGGTGATGACGAAGAGATAGATGTCGGCGGCACTGAAGGTGTCTCCGAGCAGGTAGTCGCGTCCGTCGGCGAGCTTTGCCTCGACATAGCCGAGGCGCCGCGCGATCGCTGCCCGGGCTTCCTGCCGCCCGGCCTCGTCCGTCCCAGGCCGAAACAGAGGCGAGAATGCCTTGTGCAGTTCGCTCGAGATGAAAGTGAGCCATTCCTGCAACCGTGCCCGCTCGAGCGTCGCTGGCTGGGGAGCAAGGCCGGCGGAGGGGGCGAGGTCGGCGATATACTGGACGATCGCCGCGCCTTCGGTCAGGACGTCGCCATCATCGAGCTTCAGCGCGGGAACGTAGCCCTTGGGATTGATCGCGGCGAAACTCTCGCCGCTTGCCGTCCTGCCGGTGGAGATATCGACCTTTTCGAGGGTGAAGGGCAGGCCAGCCTCGCGCAGCGCGATATGGGGCGAGAGCGAGCAGGCGCCGGGAGCGAAGTAGAGCTTCATGGTGGTTCATCTCCGTGGATCGGTGATGCGCCATGGTTAGATCCCGGAAATAACCTTTGTATACCTCGTTACTTGTTGTAACTGAATTTTCCGGTATCCTCGCGGTTACCGGAGGTTTGCTGTATGGCTTTGAAAATCCGTAGGAATCGCTCTCCCGAGCCACCGGAGACCTGCGATGTCGGCACCTGCATGCAGGTACTCGGTGGTGCCTGGACGCCGAACATCATCTGGTATCTGAGCGGGGGGCCACGGCGCTTCGGGGAGCTCAGGCGCGACATCCCCATGATATCGGCCAAAATGCTCAGCACCCGGCTGCGCAGTCTCGAGGTCAAGGGGGTTGTGCGGCGGCGCGTCCTGCCGGGCTCGCCGCCCTCGGTGGAGTACGCATTGACGCCACTTGGCCGCGAATACATGCCGGCGATTCAGGCGATCGCGGAGGTCGGCGCCAAGCTCAAGGCTCTTGCGCGCGGGCAGGCATCCTGACCGGGCAGGGCCCGCTGGCCGCGCGAACATTTCAGCGATGTCAGCCGGCGAGCGCGACCCGGCTGACGGCGGCCACCGGCCCGTCGAAAACGCGGACGCAGTCGCCTCCGGCCATGCCGGCGACCTGAAGCGCGGCCTCGGCCTCCGCGAAGATCTCGTTCTGCTCGCGATAGCCCTCCGGTGTCAGCAGAGCCGCGCCGATCGAGAGCGTGAAGTCAATGACGAGATTGCCGCGCGGCATCGGCCGGCACAGCAGTTTGCGTGTGCCGGAGAGCATCGAGGCGAGGTAGCCCTTGTCGCCGGGCATGCGCAGCAGCAAGGCGAAAGCGCCGGGGCCGGTCTGGTCGATGGCGAGCGCATCGGGGAAGAGCCGGCGCAGCCGCTCGCCGAAATTCCGGATCACATCGTCGCCAGCGGAGCGGCCGTAATTCTCGACTAGAGTCGCGAACCGATCGATCCCGAAGATGGCGAGGGCGAAGCGCTCGGGCTCACGGCTACGTTCGTATCGGGACTGCCGAAGAGCATCGATGAAGTTGCGGCGCGCAGCGAGGTTCGTCGATGCGTTCGCCCGCACCAGCGTCGCGGTTTCGCTCCACAAGCCCTTCTCGGCGGTAACGTCCTGCTTCGAGCCGAAGATGCGGATCGGGCGGCCATGCTCGTGGCCGACACCGACGATGAGGCGCATCCAGCGCTTCTCGCCATTGGCGGCTCGGATGCGGCAATCCAGCGCGAAGCCCTGGCCGGTGCTGATCGCCTTGCTGCGCGCCTGATTCATCTCACGGCGCGAGCGTTCCTCATAGAGGTCCAGCGTTGCGCTGCGATAAATGGCAGAGCCGCGCTGCAGGCCGAACAGGTCGTAGACGCCGTCGGTCCAGCTCAGCGATTCATTGGCAAGATTGCATTCCCAGGCGCCGACGGCTGCGGCCGCGGCCGCGCGATCGTAGAGGGACTGCGTCGCCGCGGTGAGCTGCTGGCTGTTCACGGTCCGCCTCCTGACTGCCTCAAGGGCAGCCTAGGGCGGGCAGGGTTAAGCGACCCTTGCGCAGTGCAAGAAAATCCGCCGCCTTACTCGCGTCTGAGCGCCTCGATCGGATCGAGCCTTGCGGCGCGGCGTGCCGGGTACAAGCCGAAGAACACGCCGATCAGCCCGGAGACGCCGACCGCGATCAGGATGGTCTGGACCGAAATCACCGAAGGCCAGCCGGCGACATGGGCGATGGTCAGCGCCGCCGCGATGCCGAGCCCGACGCCGACCGCGCCGCCGATGGTCGCGAGCGTCGTCGCTTCGATCAGGAACTGGGTCAGCACTGCGCTCTGGCGAGCACCGACCGCGAGCCGGAGGCCGATCTCGCGGGTGCGCTCGGTCACCGAGACCAGCATGATGTTCATGATGCCGATGCCGCCGACGAGGAGCGAGACGGCGGCGACCGCGGCCAGCAGCCAGGATAGCGTGGTCGCGGCAGCGGTCGCGGTGTTGGCGATCTCGGTGAGGTTGCGGACGATGAAGTCGTCCTCCTGATCCTCCATCAAGCGGTGACGCTGGCGCAGCAGCGCGGTGACCTCGGCGATCCCCGGCGTGATCGCCTCCTCGCTGGCGAACTTGACCATGATGCTCTGCACCGAGCGGTCGCGAGCGTAGTTGCGTCCGACGATGCGGCGGCGGCCGGTGTCGAGCGGCACGAAGATGACGTCGTCCTGGTCCTGCCCCAGTGCCGATTGACCCTTGGCTGCCATCACGCCGATGACCTTGAAGGGCACGTTGCGGATGCGGAACTGCTGGTCGAGCGGGTTTTCCTCGCCGAAGAGGTTTCGCGCAACTGTCTGGCCGATCACGGCGACGATCTCACCCTTGCGCAGCTCCTCGGGCTCGAACAGCCGGCCTGCGCCAATCTCCCATTCGCGGGCGGCGAAGAAGTCGAGATCGGTGGCGGTGATCTGCGTCGACCAGTTGGCGCCGGCATAGACGGCCTGCGCTCGGGTGATGAGGACCGGTGCTGCCGCCGTGACGTCCCCGACCTCGCGCAGGATCGCGGCGGCGTCCTCGTCGGTGAGGGTCGAGGAGGCCCCGGCGCCGAGCCTGACGCCGCCCTGCGTGACGTTGCCGGACTGGATGATGGCGAGATTGGCGCCGAGCGACTTGATCTGGCCGGTGACGCGCTCGCGAGCGCCGGCGCCGATCGCCACCATGGCGATGACGGCGGCGACGCCGATGATGATGCCGAGCATCGTCAGCGCCGAGCGCAGGGCATTGGCACCGATGGCGGACAGCGCCGAGCGGATCGCTTCGGAGAGGCTCATGCGGCGGCCTCCGGTAGGCCGATCCCGGCGTCGAAGGCGGCGAGCGCGGCGCGGGCGTCGGCCGGCTCCTGCCTGAGATCGCTGAGCAGGTGGCCATCGCGGAAGCGGATCAGCCGGCGTGCGTGGCGGGCGACCTCGGCATCATGCGTGACGAGGACGACGGTGACGCCCTCGCGGTTCAGATCCTGGAAGAGGGCGAGGATTTCCAGCGCGGTGCGGCTGTCGAGTGCGCCGGTCGGCTCGTCGGCGAGCAGCAGGCGCGGCTCGTTGACCAGCGCGCGCGCAATGGCGACGCGCTGTTGCTGCCCGCCGGAGAGCTGCATCGGGCGGTGATGGGCGCGCTCGGCGAGGCCAACGCGGGCGAGCGCGGCGAGCGCGCGCCGCTTCCGCTCGGCGCGGGCGACGCCGGCATAGACCATCGGCAATTCGACATTGGCGCAGGCATCGATGCGCGGCAGCAGGTTGAACTGCTGGAAGACGAAGCCGAGCTTGCGGTTGCGCAGTTCCGCCAGCCCGTCGCCCGACAGTGTCTCGACCGCGACGCCGTCGAGCATGTAATGGCCGCCGCTCGGCCGGTCGAGGCAGCCGATCAGGTTCATGAAGGTCGACTTGCCCGAGCCTGACGGGCCCATCACCGCGACGAGATCGCCGGCCTCGATCGCGAGCGAGACCCGGTCCAGCGCCGTGACGCGGCCGGAATCGAGATCGTAGACGCGGGAGAGGTCGCGGGTTTCGATCAGGGGCACGGCGAGGCCATCAGAACAGCCGTGGGCCGCGGGCGCGGGAGGCCGGCGGTTCCGGTGCCGTCGTCACGCGCGGACCACCGCCGGTCACGACCTGCACGCCGTCCTTGACCTCGCCGCCGAGCAATTCCGTGAAGGCACCGTCGGTCGGGCCGAGTATGACGGGCACGGGCTTGGGCTGGCCGGCTTCGTCCAGCACATAGACCCGGCCCGGAACGCCCTGGCGCGGCGCCCCGCGACCCTCCTGCATGATCGCCTCGAACTTAGCGCGGCGTTCGGGATCGAGCACAGCGCCGATCTTCGTGACGATCTCCGTCCGCGCCGCGCGGAAGGCGGCGCGCCGCTCCTCCGGCGAGAGCCCGGCCATGGCCTCACGGTTGCCGCGGCGCTCCCGGAGGATCTCGGCGATCGCCTGCTTCTGCTCGGGCGTCGGCTGCAATTCGGTCTCGATCCGCTCGCGCAGGGCGTTGGCTGCGCGTGGCCCGCGCTCGCCGGCATCCGGCAGCGCTACAGGGCCGGTGCCCGAGCCTGCAGGGGCGGCACCTGCCGCGCCGGCCGGGCGGAAGCGCAGCGCGGCATTGGGCACGCGCAGCGCATCCGGCCGGTCCTCGGTCACGACCTGAAGATTGGCGGTCATGCCCGGCAGGAGCGCCATGTCGCGGTTCTCGACGCGGATGATGCCGGTATAGGTGACGACGTTCTGGATGGTCTGGGCGCCGAGCCGGACCATCTCGACCCGGCCCTGGAAATTGCGGCTGGGATAAGCGTTTACGGTGAAGGAGACCGGCTGGCCCGGCTTCAGCCGGCCGACATCGGCCTCGTCGATATTGGCGTAGATGTCGATGGTGCGCAGTTCCTGCGCGATCTGGAACAGCGTCGGCGAGGAGAGCGAGGCGGCAACCGTCTGGCCGAGATCGACCTGGCGCTGGACCACGACGCCGTCGACCGGCGAGCGGATCTGCGTGCGTTCGAGGTCGATCAGGATGTCGCGGAGCTTGGCGTCGCGGCTGCCGATCAGGGCCTGGGTGGCCTGAACCTGTCCCTCGGCGAGCTGGATATCGGCGTCGAGTCCCTTGAGCTCGGCGCGGGCAGAGGCGAGCTGGGCTTCGTTCGAGGCGAGCGAGGCGGTCTGGATCTCGACCTGCGTGCGGGCGGTGTCGAGATTCTGCTGCGAGCCCGTGCTGCGGTTGAAGAGCTGGTCCTGCCGCTCGAAGGTGCGCCTGGCATCGGCGAGCTGGGCCGAGGTGCGGGTACGCTGGGCTTCGAGATCGCGGATGATCGAGTCGGCCTTGATCCGGGCGGCGCGGGCGCGTTCGAGCTGAGCATTCTTGACCACGAGATCGGCCTTGGCCTGTTCGAGATCGGCCTGGGCGGCATCGCGGCGCGTGCGAATCTGGTCGCTTTGCAGGCGGGCGACGACCTGGCCGGCCTTCACCTGCGAATTATAGTCGGCGAGGAGCTCGACGATCTGGCCAGACAATTGCGAGCCGACGAGGACGGTCGTGACCGGCGTCAGCGTCCCGGTGGCGCGCACGGCGGCGGTGATGCGGCCACGGTCGAGCGCGGCCGTGCGATAGGGCGGCTCATTGGCGTTGCCGCCGGCCGGGCGCAGCGCCCAGTAGCCGCCGGCCGCGGCAAGCACGATCAGCCCGGTTCCGATCAGCCATTTGCGCAAGGTCGCTTCCCCAATCCCGGCAGCCTTTGGCGGCCGCTAGGGAAGAGCTTGCCAGAAAGCGGGCCGTCCGGCGAGTTAACTTCCTGCAATCTTTGGCTTAGCCACGCTTCAGGCGGTGCGGCTCGCTTGCGTCGCGGCGAGCAGGTCGCGCAGCGTCGTGATCGTCGAGGAATCGGCGACGCCGTCGACGTTCTCCTGCCGCCAATGGCGCTGGAAGGCGGCGACCACCGCTTCCAGCTTCTCGTCGAAGATGCCATCGACCGTGACGCCATAGCCCAGCATGGCGAACATCGCCTGCAAAGCCTCGACCGGCTGGCCGCTTTCGCCACGCGCGAAGAAGCGCCCGCCGCGGATCGGGGCCGGTTCCGTCCAGAGGCCGACACCGGCCTCACTGAGCCGGCGCCACGGGAATTTCTCGCCGGGATCGATCTTCCGGCCCGGTGCGATGTCGGAATGGGCGAGCACGCGCTCGGGGGGGATCGACCAGCGCTCGCAGATGTCGCGGCAGAGGTTGAGCGTCGCCGCGATCTGTTCCTCGGGATAGTCTGGCAGGCCGCCGGGATGGCCGGGATTGGCGATCTCGATGCCGATCGAGCAGGAGTTGATATCGGTCTCGCCGGCCCAGTGCGAGGCGCCGGCATGCAGGCGCGCCGGCCCTCCGGCACGAGCTGGAGCGTGTGGCCGTTCTCGAAGACGAAGTAATGCGACGAGACTTGCGCCACCGGGTTGCAGAGCCATTGCAGCGCTTCGCCCGCGACCGGCATGCCAGTGTAATGCAGGATCAGCATGTCGGGCCGACGGTCCGGCGTGCCGTCGGGGTGCTTGCGCTCACCGTGGTTCGGCGAGGGAAAAATCTTCGAGGCGAAGCGGCTGTCGGGCTTGGCTGTGTCGGTCATGCGTCGGCCTTAGCGCATTGTGTGATCGTGGTGGAACCGCGCCGTCATCCCGGGCGACCGAAGGGAGACCCGGGATCCATTCCTGAGCATGTCCGATTGAGGTTCAGGCATGGATCCCGGATCGGCGCGGCTAACGCCGCTTGTCCGGGATGACCCGCGTATTGTCCGAGAAGCCTGGATTCAAGCAGGTTGCGGCGCGAGGCTGCGGCTCATGCCGCGTTCCTTCTGGATTGCGTCCCAGGCGGCATTGATGGCGGCGATCCGGCGCGTCGCGATGGCGATCGCTTCCTCCGGCAGGCCGCGGGCGATCTCGCGATCGGGATGGGTCTCGGCGACGAGGCGGCGGTAATGGCGCTTGAGTTCGGCGTCGTCCATCTCGCGGCTGGCGCCGAGTACGAGATAGGGATCGTCGGGCCGGCGGGCATGGCGGGCCTCGATCCGGGCGAAATCACTCTCGGCGATGCCGAAGATGCCGGCGACGGACTGGAGATAGGTGTGCTCGGCCTCATGGATCGCGCCATCGGCGGCGGCGATCAGGAAGAGCCCGTCGAGCACGTCCTCCAGCAGGGCCGGCTCATCCTTGAAGGCGCCGGCGATCTGCGTGGCATAGGCCTCGAAGCCGGCGCTGGTCTGCTTGGCGAGATCGAACAGGGCCTCGATGCGCTGCTGCTGGTCGGGCGGGACCTCGACGATGCGGCGGAAGGCGGTGATCTCGTCGCAGGTCACGACGCCGTCCGAGCGCGCCATCTTGGCGGCGAGCGCGACGAGGCCGGTGGTGAAGACGAGCTCGCGCGGAGCCGGGCCGAAGGGCGCGCCCTCGCGATCGACCAGGACATGGCCGGCGAGCGCGCCGACGAGGGCGCCGAGCGGGCCGCCGATCACGAGCCCGAGCCCGCCACCGCCAAGAGCGCCCCAGAAAGAGGAAGCCATCACAAAACCGATCCCGGTGAATCCGAATGCGCAGATGATGGGAGAAGGGGGCTTATCCGCGCAAGAGCGCCCGGTGCGGCGGCCTGCCGCGCCCAAAAAACACATCCGGCCGCGAATGAGGCCGAAATGCGACAGCTGATTCGCCTGCTTGATTCGCACTCGGAGGCGGGGAGCCGGCGAAGTTTTTCGAGTGACCGAATACATATGAATACTGAATAGTTAAATATAGAATAAATTCCTGTTTACGCTAATTGTTGCTTGTTTTTCTGTGGAATGTGACAGATTATCGACACATTCGACCATCAGTTGAGCGCCCCCATCGGCCAGTCATGGCGCAATGGGGTTCAATTCGACATGCGATATATCTGTGGTGGTCTCGCGACTGCGTGCCTGATTAGCCTCTCCGGGGTGGCCTTGGCTGAGGATTTCGTCAACGCGGAAACGGACCCCAGAGCTATCGTTCTCCGCGACGCCGAGATCGCCCGCGCCAAGGCTGCCGAAAGCAAGGGCGAGGATGTCCAGGCCGAGGCTCCCAAGGCGAAGTCCGCTGCCCGCGCGGCCAAGGCGGAAGCCGTCAAGATCGAGGCTGAAAAGCACGAGACCCGCGCCAGCCGCGCGCTTGCCGCTCCGGCCGGCTCCGAAGGCATCAAGGCCATCGTCGCGCGCCATGCGGCTGCCAATGGCGTGCCGTTCTCGCTCGCTGATGCCGTCGTGCGCGTCGAGAGCCGCTACAATCCGCGGGCTTCGCATGCCGGCAATTACGGCCTGATGCAGATCCGTCACCAGACGGCGCGCGGCATGGGTTATTCCGGCAGCGCGGGCGGGTTGCTCGATGCCGAGACCAATGCCCGTTACGGCATGAAATACCTCGCCATGGCCTACAAGATGGCGGGCGGCGATACCTGCCGCACCATCATGAAGTATCAGAGTGGCCATATGGCGACCCGGATGAGCGGCGCCAACCGCACCTATTGCGCCAAGGTGCGCACGATCACCGCCCGCAACTGATCTTTCCGGCGCGCCTGCGCTTGACGCGGGCGGCGCCAGCGCGCATTTCCCCCTCGCCAGTCGGCCGGACGGCCGCTCTCGCTCGCGAGGGAGGAAAGTCCGGGCTCCACGGAAACACGGTGCCGGATAACGTCCGGCGGGGGCGACCCAGGGAAAGCGCCACAGAGATCGAACCGCCCTGCGCTGGAGAGTTTCGGCTTTTCCGGCAGGGTAAGGGTGAAAAGGTGCGGTAAGAGCGCACCGCGGACCCGGCAACGGGGACGGCATGGCAAGCCCCACCGGGAGCAAGACCGAATAGGGACGATGCTGCCCGCGCAAGCGGGGAGGGGCAGGTTTCTGTGCCTTGTCGTCCGGGTTGGTTGCTCGAGGCGCGCAGCAATACGCGTCCCAGAGGAATGGCCGTCACGTCGGGGGAGCGATCCTCCGGCCATCCAGAACCCGGCTTACAGGCCGACTGGCACCTCGACCGTCGTGAATTCTACTCCGGCGGGCATCCGACGCGGCTTTCTGCGCTTCCGGTGCTCACGAACCGATGTCCGCTGCGCTCCGGTTCTCGATAGCCGCGCCGGCTGCCTCACCGGAGCGAATTCCCGATCGGTCTCAGGGCTCGATCAGCGTGCGCCGGAATACCTGTCTCAGGCCACCGTCGTCTCGACCGGAATGTTGCCCTTCGTCGCATGCGAGTAGGGGCAGACCACATGGGCCTTCTTAACGAGGTCCTCGACCGCGGCCTTGTCGAGGCCGGGCACCGAGACGGTCAGCTTCGCGGTGATGCCGAAGCCCTGGCCGTCGTCGCGGGCGCCGATGCCGATATCGGCCGAGACCTTCGCGTCATCCGGGATCTTCACCTTCTCCTTGCTGGCGACGAACTTGAGCGCGCCGAGGAAGCAGGCCGAGTAGCCCATGGCGAAAAGCTGCTCGGGATTGGTGCCTTCGCCGCCGCCGCCGAGTTCCTTGGGGGTGTTCAGCACGAGCTTGACGTTGCCGGTGTCGGTCGCGGCCTGGCCTTCGCGGCCGCCGGTGGCGGAACCATGCGCGGTATAAAGTGTCTTCATGATCGATCTCCTTGCTCGCTGGGTTGATGGTTGCCTTTTAGATTGTGCACAATTAAATTGTCAACAATTAATTTGGGCAAGGCAAAGAGCGGTTGATCGCGGGGCTGCTTTCGGCTTTCCGTGGAACAAGGTGATCGGCGAGGGTGTGATGGCGAAGCAGGACAGGGCCGGGGAGGGTGTGCCGCGTCTGGAGCAGCAGCTCTGTTTTGCGATCTATCAGGTTGGCCATGCCTTTAATCGGGCCTATCGCCCGATCCTGGCGGCGCTCGGGCTGACCTACCCGCAATATCTCGTGATGCTCGTGCTCTGGGAGCAGGATGGGCTGACGGTGAAGGATCTGGGCGAGCGGCTGATGCTCGATTCCGGCACGCTGACGCCGCTGCTGAAGCGGCTCGAAGCCTCCGGCCTGATCCGGCGTGAGCGCGATGCGCGCGACGAGCGGCAGGTGCGCATCCATCTCGCCGAGAAGGGCGAGGGGCTGCGCGAGCAGGGGCGTTGCGTGCAGGATGCTGTCGGCGAGGCGCTCGGCGGGACGGCCGGCGATGCCGGGCGGTTGCGCGATCAGCTCGGCCTCGTCCGCGATGCGCTGCTGGCGTCATCGCGCGAGGAGTGAGGGCGTGTCCGTTGCCGCGGGCGGTACATTTGTCATTCCGGGGCTTCGCGTAGCGAAGAGCCCGGAACCCACGACCGGGTGAGCGACCTGAGCCGTGATATAAAGTGCCTCACCCAGTCGTGGGTTCCGGGTTCGCGCCTGCGGCGCGCCCCGGAATGACAACCGTGGTGCGTTCCGATGGCCTACTCCTCGGCGCCGCGCTCCGGCTCGCCGAAAATAACGGCCCGCTTTCGTAAAAATTTTTCGTAGCGCCGATGCGCTCCTCCGCCTGCCGATAAGGCCGGACGACGCCGAATTGCGCGTGCTTACGGATACTTAACCTTAACGAGCTGTGATGGCGGAAAGTCCTCGTGGGTGCGCCGTTGCACCCGCAATTCCATTGACGCCCATATAGGCCCATGCTATCCCAAATCATCCCGTCGAAGCCGGCAGGCAAACCAAGGGTCAGGCTCCGTGTGCCGCGCGGAATTTGGCTTGCCGGACTGCCTTGCCCGCTTCGACGGAGAGTCCTTTCGCCGCTTGCCCATCTCAGCGGTGGCGCCTTGAAGAGCAGGCCGGGAGGCGGCGTTGACGGACCGCTTCGTCTCGAATTTCACGAACCGGCTCGACGCCAAGGGGCGCGTCTCCATTCCCTCGAGTTTCCGGTCGGTGCTGGCCAAGGACGGCTACGAGGGTCTCTATGTCCATCAGGGGCTCGACCTGCCGGCGCTGGATGCCGGCGGCAACGCGCTCAGAGCCACGATCGACGATATCCTCGCGCGCTTCTCGCCGTTCTCGGACGAGTGGGAATTGCTCTCGACGGCGCTGAACGGCACCTCGGAGGTGCTGAGGATCGACACGGAGGGGCGGATGGTGCTGAGCGAGGCGCTGAAGGCGCATGCCGGTATCGGCGATGCCGTGACCTTCGTCGGCCACGGCCACAAGTTTCAGATCTGGGAGCCGGAGCGGTTCCGCGCGCATCTCGACGCGGCGCGGACGCGTCTGCGCGACGTGAAGCGCACGCTCGGCAGTTTGACCATTCCAGCGGGAGGCACGGGCACATGACGGACCATGGCGACCGTTCCGGCGGAGCCATTGGCGGACCGGTTCGTCATGTGCCCGTGTTGCTCGCCGAGGTTCTGGACGCGCTCGCGCCGCAGGCTGGCGGGCGCTATCTCGACGGCACCTTCGGGGCAGGGGGGTATTCGCGCGCGATCCTCGATGCCGCGCCGGATGTGACCCTGCTGGGGCTGGACCGCGACCCGACGGCGATCGCCGGCGGTGCTGATCTCGTCGCCGAGATGGCCGGACGCCTGACGCTGTCCCAAGCGAATTTCGGCGAGCTTGCCGAGGAGGCCGAGCGTTTCAGGATGGCGCCGCTCGACGGCGTCGTGCTCGATATCGGCGTCTCCTCGATGCAGATCGATCAGGCAGAGCGCGGCTTTTCGTTCCGCTTCGACGGGCCGCTCGACATGCGGATGAGCAGCAGCGGGCAGAGCGCGGCCGACCTCGTCAACGAGGCCGAGGAAGGGCTGCTCGCCAATATCTTCTATCACTATGGCGAGGAGCGCCGCTCGCGCGCCGTCGCACGCGCGGTGGTCGAGGCACGCCGCAAGGCGCCGATCGCGACAACCAAGCAACTGGCCGATCTCGTCGCCGGCATCGTCTGGGGCGAGCCCGGTGGGGCGCATCCGGCGACGCGCGTGTTCCAGGCGCTGCGCATCGCGGTCAATGACGAACTCGGCGAGCTGGTCCGGGCGCTGCATGCGGCCGAGGCCGTGCTGAAGCCGGGCGGGCGACTGGTCGTGGTGACCTTCCATTCCCTGGAAGACCGTATCGTCAAGCAGTTCTTCGCCGAGCGCTCCGGCCGGGTGCCGGCGGGCTCGCGTCATGCGCCGGCGGTTGCCGCCGCGCAGCCGACCTTCAGGCTGGTCGCCAAGGGTGCGGTCGCGCCGTCCGAGGCCGAGATGCGGGCCAATCCGCGGGCGCGCTCGGCCAAGCTGCGTGCCGCCGAACGCAACGAGGCGCCGGCACGCCGGGCCGATGCCGGGCTCGTCGCGCTCTCCACCGTCCCCGACCCGCAGCCGCGCCGGAGGCCCTGAGCGTGATCAAGCTCCTGCATGTCATCGCCATCGGCGCGCTGGTCTCCTCGGCGGTCTATGCCTATTCGATCAAATACGAGACGACGCTGGCGACCGAGCATCTCCAGAAGCTCAAGTCCAAGACCCAGCGCGAGCGCGACGCCATCGCCGTGCTCAAGGCGGAGTGGCAGTTCCTGAACCGGCCCGACCGCGTCCAGATGCTGGCGGAGCGCCATCTCGACCTCCAGCCCTTCGTGGTGACGCAGGTGGTCAAGCCCTCGGACATCCCGAACCGCGGACCCAAGGTCGATACGATCGGCCGCAAGCTCGAGGATCTCGGGCTTGGAATGCCGACCGAGACTCCAGGAACACCAGGGCGGGCGCGACCACGCCGGGGCCGATGCCATGACCGAGCCGACACGAGACGAGGTTTCGATGGAGCAGCAGCACGAGGCCGCAGAGAGTGCGGTCAAGCGCGGGCGCCTGGCCTGGCTGCGCGATGTCTTCCGCATGAGCGGCGAGAAGAGCGAGCCGCGCGTTGGGCTCGTCATCCTCGGCTTCTCGGCGCTGTTCCTCGCGATCACAGGCCGGCTGGTCTATCTCGGGGTCGCCCCGAACGAGCAGGTGGGCCTGCGCCGCGCCACCTCCAATGCCATTTCCGCAGCTCGGCCCGACATCGTCGACCGCAACGGCGAGGTGATGGCGACGGATATCCGCACGGTCTCGGTCTTCGCCGAACCGCGCCGCATCCTCGACAAGGACGAGGCGACCGAGCTTCTGACGGCGGTGCTGCCGGACCTCGACGCCAAGGACCTGCGCGACAAGCTCGGCACCAAGAAGGGCTTCGTCTGGGTCAAGCGCGAGATCACGCCGCGCCAGCAGGCGGAAGTGCATCGCCTCGGCATCCCCGGCGTCGGTTTCGTGCCCGAGAACAAGCGCGTCTATCCGAACGGCAATGCCGCCGCCCATGTGCTGGGCTTCGCCAATATCGACAATGTCGGCATCGCCGGCATCGAGAAATACATCGACTCGCAAGGCCTGCAGGACCTGAACGGAGCGGGATTGGCGACCGAGGCGTCCGATCTCAAGCCGGTCAAGCTGTCGATCGACCTGCGCGTCCAGCACCTGCTGCGAGACGAACTCTCTAAGGGACTGGAGCGCTTCAAGGCCATCGCCGCCGCCGGCGCGATCATGGACGTGAACACCGGCGAGGTGCTCGCGCTGGTCTCGCTGCCCGATTTCGATCCGGGCAACCCGGTCGACGCGCTGGAGAAGGACCGGATCAACCGGATGAATGTCGGCGTCTACGAGATGGGCTCGACCTTCAAGGCGCTGACCATCGCGATGGCGCTGGATTCCGGCAAGGCCAACATCAATTCGAGCTATTCGACCGCCGGTGGCATGATGCGGTTCGGCCGCCAGGTCATCAAGGAGTACCACGGCACCGGACGGACGCTCACCGTGCCCGAGGTTTTCCTGAAGTCGTCGAACATGGGCACGATCAAGATGGCGCTGGCCGTCGGCGTCGACGGCCACAAGGCCTTCCTCAAGAAGATGATGCAGCTCGACCGGATGACGACCGAGCTGCCGGAAAGCGCGGCGCCGATCGTTCCGCAGCGCTGGGGCGAGATCAACACCGCGACCATCGCCTTCGGTCACGGCCTTGCCGTCGCGCCGCTGCAGGCGCTGACCGCGGTGGCGGCGCTGGTCAATGGCGGCTACCTGATGAAGCCAACCTTCCTGAAGCGCTCCGAGGAGGAGGCGCGCAAGGTGGCGACCCGCGTCATCAAGCCGGAGACCTCCGAGGCGCTGCGCTACATCATGTGGCTCAACGGCGAGAAGGGCTCGGCCCGCAAGGCGAGCGTCGACGGCTATTTCGTCGGCGGAAAGACCGGTACGGCCGAAAAGGTCATCAACGGCCGCTACGCCAAGAACAAGAACTTCACCACCTTCACGGCGATCGCCCCCTCCGACAAGCCGAAATACCTGTTCCTCGCGATCTATGACGAGCCGAAGGGCTATGCTGAGAGCGGCGGCTATTCGACCGCGGCCTGGAATGCCGGCGTGACCACGGGCAAGGTGATCGAGCGCGCCGGGCCGATCCTGGGGCTCAACCCGCGCTTCGACCCGCCGCTGGCGCCGTTCCCGCTGATGGCGCGGCTCGGTGCCTGGGGTTCGCGCTGATCTCGACTTAATAACGGTGACCATGACGATGACCGGATACAGCCTCGGAGACCTCTTCCCCGAGATTTTCGAGGCTGAGGCCGCCAGCCAGCAGGTGCATGGCGTCGCCTTCGACAGCCGCAAGGTGACCGGCGACGACGTCTTCGTCGCGCTTGCCGGCGCCAAGGCCGATGGTGCGCGCTTCATCATGGACGCGGTTGGGCATGGCGCGGTCGCGATCGTCTCGGGCGGGCCTCGCCCGGCCGATCTGCCGGCCGGCGTCGCCTTCGCGCAGGTCGACGATCCACGGCTGGCACTGGCACTGGCCGCTGCCAAAATCCATCCGCGCCAGCCCAGGACCATCGTCGCGGTGACCGGCACCAGCGGTAAATCCTCGGTGGCGGATTTCACCCGGCAGATCTTCCAGGCGCTCGGTCATGAATCGGCGAGTGTCGGCACGATCGGCGTGGTGACGGCCAAGGGCGCCGATTACGGCTCACTGACGACGCCGGACCCGCTTTCGCTGCACGCCTCGTTCGAGAAGCTCGCGGGCGAGGGCGTCACGCATCTGGCGATGGAGGCCTCCTCGCACGGTCTCGACCAGCGCCGCCTCGACGGGGTGCGGCTCAGCGCCGGCGCCTTCCTCAATCTCGGGCGCGACCATCTCGATTATCACCCGAGCGTGGAAGAGTACCTTGCCGCGAAGCTGCGGCTCTGGGAGCTGCTGCCGGCCGGTGCGCCGGTCGTGATCAATCGCGACGAACCCTATGCGGGGGAGGCGGCTGAGGCTGCGGCCAAGCATCCGATCATCGGCATAGGCCGCAAGGGCGAGACGTTGACCCTGCTGCGCAACGAGCGCGACGGCTTCTCGCAGCGCCTGATCGTTGGATTCGATGGGCGCGAGTTGTCGGTCGACCTGCCTCTGGTCGGTGATTTCATGGCCGGCAACGCGCTGGTCGCGGCCGGGCTCGCCATCGCGACCGGCGAGGACAAGGCTGCATCGCTCAAGGCGATTTCCGGCTTGAAGGGCGTCGCCGGGCGGCTCGAACGCGTCGGCGAGGCGAATGGTGGGCTCGTCGTCGTCGATTACGCCCACAAGCCCGATGCGCTCGCGGCGGTGCTGACGACGCTCAGGCCTTACGCGACCGGACGCCTGATCTGCGTCTTCGGCTGCGGCGGCGACCGCGACAAGGGCAAGCGCCCGCTGATGGGCGCGATCGCGGCCGAAAAGGCCGATATCGCCATCGTCACCGACGACAACCCGCGCAGCGAGGATCCGGCGACCATCCGGGCCGAGATCATGGCCGCTTCGCCCAGGCTCCAGGAGATCGGTGACCGCGAGGAAGCGATCCATGCTGCCGTAAAGATGCTGAAGCCTGGGGATTTGCTGGTCGTGGCCGGAAAAGGCCATGAATCCGGCCAGATCATAGGCGACCGCACGTTGCCCTTCTCGGACCATGACGTGGTCCGCAAGGCGCTATCGGAGATCAAATGATGGGCGGCCCGCTCTGGACCGGAGACAAGCTGATCGCGGCGCTGGGCGCACGGCCCGAAGGCGCCGTGCCGCCGGTCGTGACCGGAGCCTCGATCGATACGCGAACGCTGGAGCCGGGCGACGTCTTCTTCGCCATCACCGGGGAGGCGCGCAACGGGCATGATTTCGTTAAGAGCGCTCTCGACAAGGGCGCAGCGCTCGCCGTGATCGACGAGGCGCATGCCGCTCAGTTTGAGGGCGTGGGCGCACTCGCCGTCGTGCCGGACGTGCTGAAGGCGATGGAGCATGCGGGCAGCGCGCGCCGCGCCGAGCTCAAGGCGGGCGTCGTCGCCGTCACCGGCTCTGTCGGCAAGACCGGCACCAAGGAGGCCTTGCGCCTCGTGCTCTCGCGCCAGGGCAAGACCCACGCGCCGGTCGCCTCCTATAACAACCACTGGGGCGTGCCGCTGACGCTCTGCCGCACCCCCGCCGACGTCGCCTATGGCGTCTACGAGATCGGCATGAACAGTCCCGGCGAGATCGTGCCGCTGGCGCGGATGGTGCGTCCGCAGGTCGCCATCGTCACCACGATCCAGCCCGTGCATCTCGCCGCCTTCGCCTCGCTCGAGGGGATCGCCGAGGAGAAGGCCGGCGTTTACTGGGAACTCGAGAAGGGCGGCACGGCGATCGTCAATGCCGACATCCCGCAATCCGAATTGCTGCGCGACATCGCCAAGTCCGGCCCGGCCGGGCGGATCATCACCTTCGGCGAGAGCCCCGATGCCGATGTGAAGCTGATTTCCTGCGCGCTGAAGCCCGACCTATCGGTGGTCGAGGCCCGCGTCTTCGGCGAGCCTGTGACCTACCGGCTGGGCAGCCCAGGCAAGCATATCGTGCTGAATTCGCTCGCCGTGCTTGCCGCTGTGCACGCGCTCGGCGCCGATCTGGCTCTGGCCGCGCTGGCGCTGGGCGATCTCAAGCCGCCGGCCGGGCGCGGCGCGCGGCAGGTGCTCCAGGCACCGGGCGGCAAGATCACGCTGCTCGACGAGAGCTATAACGGCAACCCCGCCTCGATGCGGGCCGCGATCGAGAATCTCGGCCGGCTGCCGGTCGAGGGGCGCGGCCGGCGCATCGCCGTGCTCGGCGACATGCTGGAGCTCGGGGCAACCGGGCCGGAATTGCATCGCGGCCTCGCCGAGCCGCTGGTTTCGAACGGGATCGACAAGGTGTTCACCTGCGGCCCGCTGATGAAAGGGCTGCATGAAAGCTTGCCTTCCGCCATGCGGGGGGCTTATGCCGCAACCGCGAGCGAGCTGGAGCCGCTCGTGCTCGATGCGATCCGCGGCGGCGACACTGTCACGGTCAAGGGATCGCTGGGCACGCGCATGGGGCCGATCGTCAAGGCGATCCTCGCGCGCTTTCCTGCCGTGCCTGCCGAAGACTGATTTACAAGAGAACCAAGCAGCATGCTCGTCTGGCTCGCCGACTTCGCCGGCACCTTCCCGGTGCTGAACGTCTTCCGCTACATCACCTTCCGCGCCGGCGGGGCGACGGCGACGGCGCTGCTGTTCGTCTTCTTCTTCGGCCCCTCGGCCATTTCCTGGCTGCGGATCAAGCAGGGCAAGGGCCAGCCGATCCGCACCGACGGGCCGGAATCGCATCTCGCCAAGCGCGGTACGCCGACCATGGGCGGGCTGATGATCCTGACCGGGTTGTTCGTCGCGGTGCTGCTCTGGGGCAATCTGCGCAACCCTTACGTCTGGATCGTGCTCGGCGTCACGGCGGCCTACGGCGCCATCGGCTTCTATGACGACTTCCTCAAGGTGACCAAGCAGTCGCACAAGGGCTTCTCGGGGAAGGCGCGCATCGCGATCGAGGTCGTGGTCGCGCTGATCGCCTGCTATTTCATCATGCAGATGCAGCCGCCGGCGATCGGCTCGGGCTTCGCCATGCCCTTCCTCAAGGAAGCGATCATCCCGCTCGGCATCCTGTTCCCGCTGGTCACCGCCTTCGTCGTGGTCGGCGCCGGCAATTCGGTGAACCTGACCGACGGCCTCGACGGTCTCGCCATCGTGCCGGTGATGATTGCGGCCGGCACCTTCGGCTTCATCTCCTATCTCGTCGGCAACGCGATCTTCGCCAATTACCTGCAGATCCACCATATCCCCGGCGCGGGCGAACTCGCCGTGATCTGCGGCGCGGTCATCGGCGCCGGCCTCGGTTTCCTCTGGTTCAACGCGCCGCCGGCCCAGATCTTCATGGGCGATACCGGCTCGCTCGGCTTAGGGGGCCTGCTCGGCACCATCGCGGTCGCGACCAAGCACGAGATCGTGCTCGCCATCGTCGGTGGCCTTTTCGTCGTCGAGGCGCTTTCGGTGATCATCCAGGTCTTCGTGTTCAAGCGCACGGGCAAGCGCGTCTTCCTGATGGCGCCGATCCACCACCATTTCGAGAAGCTGGGCTGGACCGAGCCGCAGGTCGTGATCCGGTTCTGGATCATCTCGGTCGTGCTGGCGCTGGTCGGCCTCGCCACGCTGAAGCTGCGCTGAGAGTACCGGCATGACGCCCGTCACCGTTTTCGCCGGGCGTAAGGTCGCCCTGTTCGGCCTCGGCGGGTCGGGGCTCGCCACGGCGCGCGCGCTCACGGCGGGCGGCGCCGCGGTCGCGACCTGGGACGATAACGAGACGAGCCGGGACAAGGCCGCGGCTGAAGGCATTGCCGTCGTCGATCTGGCGAATGCCGACTGGTCGGGTTTCGCCGCCTTCGTGCTCTCACCCGGCGTGCCGCTGACCCATCCCGAGCCGCACTGGACGGTGGGCAAGGCCAGGGCTGCCGGCGTCGCGATCATCGGCGATGTCGAATTGTTCTTCCTGGAGCGGGCGAAGATCGCGCCGGCTTCCCCGGTCGTCTGCATCACCGGCACCAACGGCAAGTCGACGACGACGGCGCTGATCGCGCATGTGCTGAAGGAAGCCGGGCGCGACGTGCAGATGGGCGGCAATATCGGCACCGCTGTTCTGGCGCTGGAGCCGCCGGCCGCGAACCGCATCCATGTCATCGAGTGCTCGAGCTATCAGATCGACCTCGCGCCTTCGCTGAAGCCCACCGTCGGCATCCAGATGAACCTGACGCCGGATCATCTCGATCGTCACGGCTCGCTAGAGAACTACGCGGCGATCAAGGAGCGGCTGGTTGCCGCGGCCGATATCGCGGTAGTTGGTGTCGACGATGATGCTTCCAAGCAGATGGCGCGCCGTCGCGCCGCCGGAGGCCGCTCGCTGGTGAAGATCAGCGGCGAGCAGCCGCTCGACGAGGGCGTCTTCGCCGGCGTCACCGCCAATCAGGGCCGGCTCGACACGCGCATCGTCGAGGTCAAGGACGGCAAGCCGAAAGTCGTGGCCAACCTTGCCGGCATCGGCTCGCTGCGCGGCTCGCATAACGCGCAGAATGCTGCAGCTGCCTTCGCCGCCTGCTCGGCTCTGGGCCTCACCGCCGAAGAGATCGCTGATGGATTCAAGACCTATCCGGGTCTGGCGCATCGCATGGAAGAACTCGGCCGGATCGGCCGTGTCGTCTTCATCAACAATTCCAAGGCGACCAATGCGGACTCCACCGAGAAGGCGCTGACCTCCTTCCACGGCATCTTCTGGATCCTCGGCGGCAAGGCCAAGGACGGCGGCATCGAGTCCTTGCGCCGCTACTTCCCCAACATTGCCCGCGCCTATCTGATCGGGGCGGCGAGCGACCTCTTCGCCGCGACCTTCGACGATGACGGGCGCGTCACTTACGAGCGCAGCGTTACGCTCGACAAGGCGGTGGCCGACGCCACGCGCGACGCCCTGGCGGCGCCGGGCGAAGGCGAGATCGCGGTGCTGCTCTCGCCGGCCTGCGCCTCCTTCGACCAGTTCCCGAATTTCGAGGTGCGCGGCGATACGTTCCGCAAGCTGGTCGCGGACCTGCCGGGCTTCGAGCCGTTCGGCGGCAAGCGGTAGGTCAGGGGCTGCACCAGCTTGTCATTCCGGGGCTTCGCGGAGCGAAGAACCCGGAACCCACGACTGGGTGAGCCGCTGGCAACCGAACACTTTATGTCTCACCCCATCGTGGGTTCCGGGTTCACGCCTGCGGCGTGCCCCGGAATGACAAGGGCGGTGCCAAGTCCCTGTGAAGACGCAACGGCTCTGCGCTTCAACCGCGCCGGGCGGCCTCGATCTTCGCGACGTCGATCTTCTGCATCGTCATCATCGCGGCGAAAGCGCGCTTGGCTTCCTCGCCGCCGACGGCCAGCGCCTCGCTGAGCACGCGCGGGGTGATCTGCCAGGGCAGACCCCATTTATCCTTGCACCAGCCGCAATCGCTCTCCTTGCCGCCATTGCCGACGATGGCGTTCCAATAGCGATCCGTTTCCGCCTGATCCTCGGTGGCGATCTGGAAGGAGAAGGCCTCGCTGTGCTTGAACATCGGCCCACCATTGAGGCCGAGGCAGGGGATGCCGAGCACCGTGAAGGTGACCGTCAGCACGTCGCCGGCCTTGCCGGAGGGGAAATCGGTCGGGGCTCGGAAGACCTCGTTCACCGTGCTGTCCGGGAAGGTCTCGGCATAGAAGCGGGCGGCGGCCTCGGCGTCCTTGTCGTACCACAGGCAGATCGTGTTCTTGGCGATGGCCATGGTCAGTCCTTTCGCTGTCGAAACTGGTGCAGGCTGCAACTCCTCCCATGGGGCGACAATGCGTGTCAGGAGCGGCACCCGCATCTGCTCGGCTGCACGAGGCCGATTTGACGCATGGAGTCGACCGCGGTGACTGAGGCTGCATCGAACAGGTCAGGAAGCGTCATTGCGCCGCTGTGGATCGCGATGCGCTGAACTCGCCGATCCGACGCATCGGAATCAATCGGTTAACCATTCATTGACAGAGTGATTCGTCACGTAGGCGTGGCTTCGGCCGCGCAGAATTTGTCGATGGGATACCCGTCATGGTCTCGCGCGCGGAACCTTCTCTCAGCGGCCGCTGGTGGTGGTCGATCGACCGCCTGATCCTCACCGCACTCGTCGCCCTGATGATTTCGGGCGTCGTGCTGCTGATGGCCGGTGGGCCGCCGGTCGCCGAGCGGCTCGGCCTGTCGACCTTCCATTTCGTCAACCGGCAGGCGGCCTATCTCGTCGGCGCGCTGGTGATCTTCCTCGGGGTCTCGCTGATGACGCCGCGCCAGGTCCGGCGCGCCGCGCTGCTGATCTATCTCGGCTCGCTCGTGATGGTGGTGGCGACGCTCTATTTCGGCGTCGAGGTGAAGGGCGCGAAACGCTGGCTGACGCTCGGGCCGCTCGGCTCGGTGCAGCCGTCCGAGTTCCTCAAGCCCGCCTTCGTCGTGATGGCCGCCTGGGCCTTCGCCGAAGGCCTGCGTCGCCCCGACCTGCCGGGCACGATCCTGGCGCTGCTCCTGCTGCCGGTCACCATCGTGCCGCTCGTTCTCCAGCCCGATTTCGGCCAGACCATGCTGGTGAGCCTGGTCTGGTGCGGCCTGTTCTTCGTCGCCGGCCTGCACTGGTTCTGGGTGGTCGGGCTGGGCGGCATCGGCGCCGTCGGCATCGTGGTTGCCTATGAGCTGGTGCCGCACGTTCGCGCCCGTATCGAGCGCTTCATGGACAAGGGCTCGGGCAACTCGTTCCAGGTCGATACGGCGCTGGAGAGCTTCGCGCAGGGCGGCTGGCTCGGCAAAGGCCCGGGCGAAGGCACCGTGAAGCGCATCCTGCCCGACGCCCATACCGACTTCATCTTCGCGGTCACCGCCGAGGAGTTCGGCATCGTGGTCTGCATGCTCCTGGTCGCGCTCTTCGCGGTCATCGTGATCCGGGCGCTGTTCGTGGCGCAGAAGGCGGAGGATCCGTTCATTCGCCTCGCGGTCACCGGCCTTGCCCTGCTCTTCGGCATCCAGTCGGCGATCAACATGATGGTCAACCTGCACATGATGCCGGCCAAGGGCATGACGCTGCCCTTCATCTCCTATGGTGGCTCCTCGCTGCTGTCGCTTGCGGTCGGGATGGGCTTCCTGCTGGCGCTGACCCGGCGACGCCCGCGCGCCGTCGATTTCGGGCGCTGAGGCGATGGCCACGGGCAAGCTCATCATGCTGGCGGCCGGGGGAACCGGCGGCCATCTCTTCCCGGCGGAGGCGCTGAGCCACGCGCTGCACGCCAAGGGCATGCGCGTCGTGCTGATGACCGATACGCGCGCGGCCGAGTTCGCCGGGAATTTCCCGGCCGAGGCGGTGCATGCGGTGCCGGCGGCGACGCCGTCCGGCCGCTCGCCTTTGCAGAAGGCCAAGGCGCTGTTCGCCATCGCCAAGGGCACCTTCGCGGCGCGACGGATCATCCGACAGCTGAAGCCGGACGTCGTCGTCGGCTTCGGCGGCTACCCGACGGTACCGCCGGTGCTCGGCGCCTCGCTTGCGGGAGTTCGCACGCTCATCCACGAACAGAACGCCGTGATCGGCCGCGCCAATCGCTTCCTCGCCGGCCGAGCCGATGTGATCGCGACCGGTTTCGCCAAGGTTGGCGGTCTTACGGAAGCGCAGCAGGCCAAGTGCCGCCACGTCGGCAATCCCGTCCGCCCGGCCGTGATCGAGGCCTCAGGCCGCGACTATGACTGGCCGGGCGAAGGCAAGATCAGGCTCCTCGTCTTCGGCGGCAGCCAGGGCGCTCGCATCATGGCCGATATCGTGCCGCCGGCGGTGCAGCTCCTGACCGAGGCTGAGCGGGCGCGCCTGACCATCGTCCAGCAGGCGCGGGCCGAGGACGACGAGCGCGTGCGCGGCACCTACGAGACGCTCGGCGTCCAGGCGACGATCGCGCCCTTCTTCAAGGACCTGCCGGCGCAGATGGCGGCGGCGCAGCTCGTGATCGCGCGTTCCGGCGCCTCGACCGTGGCGGAGCTCACCGTGATCGGCCGCCCGGCCCTACTGGTGCCGCTGCCGGGCTCGCTCGACCAGGACCAGGCGGCCAACGCAGCCTTCCTCGAAGGGGTGGGCGGGGCGATCCGCATCCTCCAGCCGGACTTCACGCCGCGCCATCTTGCCGCCGAATTGTCGAAGTTGATCGCGCAGCCCGCGCACTTGACGACGATGGCGGCAAACGCGAAGAGCGCCGGCATCCCCGACGCCGCCGACCGCCTGGCCGATCTCGTGATCGCCACGGCCCATCATTCGAACTGACAGGATTCCAGGACCATGAAGCTGCCGCCGAAGCTCGGCTCCATCCATTTCGTCGGCATCGGCGGCATCGGCATGTCCGGCATCGCCGAGGTCCTGCACAATCTCGGCTACAAGGTGCAGGGCTCGGACGCCTCCGACGGCGCCAACGTCAAGCGCCTCGCCGACAAGGGCATCACCACCTTCGTCGGCCACAAGGCGGAAAATCTCGGCGAGGCCGAGGTCGTCGTGGTCTCGACCGCGATCAAGCGCGACAATCCGGAGCTGCTGGCCGCCCGCGAGAAGCGCCTGCCGGTGGTGCGCCGCGCCGAGATGCTGGCCGAGCTGATGCGCCTGAAGAGCTGCGTCGCCATCGCCGGCACCCATGGCAAGACGACCACCACCTCGCTGGTGGCGACGCTGCTGGAGAAGGGCGGGCTCGACCCGACCGTGATTAATGGCGGCATCATCAACGCCTATGGCACCAATGCCCGCATGGGCGAGAGCGACTGGATGGTGGTCGAGGCCGACGAGTCCGACGGCACCTTCCTGAAGCTGCCGGCCGACGTCGCGATCGTCACCAATATCGACCCCGAGCATCTCGATCATTTCGGCACGTTCGACGCGATCAAGGCGGCCTTCCGCTCCTTCGTCGAGAACCTGCCCTTCTACGGCTTCGCGGTGATGTGCATCGACCATCCGACGGTGCAGGGGCTGGTCGGCCAGATCACCGACCGCCGCGTCGTCACCTATGGCGAGAACCCGCAGGCCGATTTCCGGCTGATCGACATCGATCTCTCGGGTGGACAGGCCAAGTTCACGCTGCTGATCCGTGACCGCAAGACCGGCCGCGACGAGGTGATCCGCGATCTCGTGATGCCGATGCCCGGCCATCACAACGCGCTAAACGCCACGGCTGCGATCGCCGTCGCCTATGATCTGGGCATCCCGGTCGAGCGCATCCGCGAGGCGCTGGCCGGCTTCGGTGGCGTCAAGCGCCGCTTCACTAAGACCGGCGAGTGGAACGGCGCGCTGATCTTCGACGATTACGGCCACCACCCGGTCGAGATCGCCGCCGTGCTCAAGGCGGCCCGCGCCTCGACCAAGAACAAGGTGATCGCGATCGTGCAGCCGCATCGCTATACGCGCCTGTCGAGCCTGTTCGACGATTTTGCCGCCTGCTTCAACGATGCCGACACGGTGATCGTGGCCGATACATATGCGGCCGGCGAGGCGCCGATCGTCGGTGCCGACCGCGACTCGCTGGTCGCGGGCATCAAGGCCCGCGGCCATCGCCATGCCCTGCCGCTGGAGAGTTCCGACAAGCTCGCCGGCATGGTGGCGGAGCTGGCCGGGCCGGGCGATTATGTCGTCTGTTTGGGCGCCGGCAACATCACGCAATGGGCCTATGCGCTGCCGGGTGAACTGGCGGCGCTGAAGGGATAAGCTTGTTTCCTTCTCCCCTCGGGGGAGAAGGTGGCCCGGCGAAGCCGGGTCGGATGAGGGAGGACTGGGTGAGACGCAGCCGAGGCTGCCCTCATCCGTCTGCTTCGCAGCCACCCTCCTCCCCGAGGGGAGAAGGAAGAGCCGCTGGATGAAAGGCACAGCCCTGCATCGCAAGAACTCATCCCGGACCCGTGATTTTGCCCGTGGCCAGCGTGAGGAGCCGACGCGGGCTGAAGCCTTGTTCTGGCAAGCGGTTCGCAATCGGCGCTTCATGGCGCTGAAGTTCAAGCGCCAGATGGCGATCGGGCCGTTCATCGCCGATTTCTGCTGCTTCGAGCACAAGCTCGTCATCGAACTCGATGGCGAGACGCACGAAAGTCTGGAGGCACGTACCAGGGACGTTATCCGCACGGCTTTCCTGAAAGGCGAAGGCTATCGGGTCTTGCGCTTTCCCAATGAGCGCGTGCTAGGAAACCTCGAATTTGTCCTGCGTGAGGTCGCGAGTGTTCTCGGTCTCGCCGGACTTCCCTCATCCGACCCGGCTTCGCCGGGCCACCTTCTCCCCCGAGGGGAGAAGGAGTAAGCGCCGAGCCATGCCCTTCGCAGACCTCTCTTCCGATATCCGCGCCTCTGCTCCCGATCTGCGGGGCCGGCTTCTCGCCAATCAGGAGCTTTCGGGCCTGACCTGGTTCCGCGTCGGCGGCCCAGCGCAGATCCTGTTCACGCCGGCCGATGACGAGGACCTCGCCTATCTGCTCTCGAAGCTGCCGGAGGACGTTCCGGTCACCGTGATCGGGCTCGGCTCCAACCTGATCGTGCGCGATGGCGGCATTCCCGGCGTCGTGATCCGGCTCGGCGGCAAGGCCTTCGGCGAGATCGCGCTGGAGAGCGGCGACCGCCTGCGCGCCGGCACGGCCGTTCCGGACGTGAAGGTCGCCCGCGCGGCGGCGGATGCCTCGCTCGACGGGCTGGCCTTCTATCGCGGCATTCCCGGCTCGATCGGCGGGGCACTGCGCATGAATGCCGGCGCCCATGGCGGCGAGACCACCGACGTGCTGGTGTCAGCGCGCGGCGTCACCCGCAAGGGCGAGATCGTGACACTCTCCCATGCGGATATGGGCTTCACC
Organism: Beijerinckiaceae bacterium; assembly: GCA_965283735.1. Taxonomy (GTDB): domain Bacteria; phylum Pseudomonadota; class Alphaproteobacteria; order Rhizobiales; family Beijerinckiaceae; genus Allobosea. Next base: position 1,417,604 of record CBDIPN010000001.1, read on the forward strand.
TATCGCAACAGCGCGGCCTCGACCCGCGACATCATCTTCACCTCGGCCCTGTTCCAGGGCCGGCCGGGCGATCAGGCGGAAATCCAGGCCGAGATGGACCGGGTCACGGCGGCGCGCGAGGCGGCGCAGCCGATCAAGGAACGCACCGGCGGCTCGACCTTCAAGAACCCCGAAGGCGGCAAGGCCTGGAAGCTGATCGACGCCGCCGGCTGCCGCGGCCTGCGCGTCGGCGGAGCGCAGGTCTCGGAGATGCACTGCAACTTCCTGATCAACACCGGCGGCGCGACGGCCGCCGATGTCGAAGGGCTCGGCGAGGAGGTTCGCCGCCGGGTCAAGGAGAACTCCGGCTTCGAGCTCCAGTGGGAGATCAAGCGGCTCGGGGTTGCGGCGTAGCCGCGACTGCCGAGGCGCGGCGGCGCGAGAGGATCATCCCGGCGATCGTCGAGCCGAGCACGATCGCGATGCCCAGGAATTGCAGCGGGCTCAGCCATTCGCCCAGCAGCAGGGCGCCCAGAATCGTCGCCATGGTCGGGCTGAGCAGCCCGAGGAAGGCGACGCCGGCCCCCAGCGTCGTGATGCCCCTGATCCAGAGCCAGTAGGTCAGGGCCGTGCCGACCAGCACGAGATAGGCGAATCCGAGCCCGTTCAGGGCGGTGGGGGCCGGTGGCAAGCCTTCTGCGATCAACGCGACCGGCAGCAGGATCAGGCCGCCGAGGGTGAGCTGCCAGGCCGCGATCGCCAGCGGCGATCCCATCTTGCCCCAGCGCTCGATCAGCACGGTGCCGGTCGCCATCGAGGCGGCGCTCGCGAGACCGGCGATGATGCCGAGGGCGTCCGGTCTGGCATGCGGATCGAGCACCAGCAGGGCGACGCCGACGAGACCTGCGAGCGCTGCCACGATCTGCCCCCGCCCCGGACGCCGGTTGAGCAGGGGCCAGGCGAGCAGGCCGACGATCAGGGGCTGGGTCGAGCCGACCGTGGCGGCGAGTCCGCCCGGCAGACGCGCGGCGCTGACGAAGAGCAGGGCGAAGAAGATGCCGATATTGGCGAGGCCGAGCGCCGCCAGCGGCAGGAGCTTGTCGCGCGGCGGCAGGCCGGGGCCGAGCGCCATCAGCAGCAAGCCGGCCGGCAGCGCCCGGAGCGCGCCGACGAGCAGCGGATGATCGACCGGCAGTGTCTGGGTGAAGATGATGTAGGTCGTGCCCCAGATGCAGGGCACGAGGATCGTGGTCAGCAAGGTCGGGTTCAGTGGCATTTCGGCCTCCGATGGCGCGTCGTGCTTGGCTCTGCCCGGCACGGCTGCTATTTTGATTTGATACAAGATAATTCGATATCAAATTATCTGACGTGAAGTTACTTGGCAAGGAGCAGGAATGAGTCAGGAGCGAGCCGGCGTTCAGGGCGGGCCGATGGATTCGATCCTGGCGCAGTGGCGGCGGGAACGGCCCGATCTCGACACCAGCGTGATGGCGGTCTGCGGTGATCTCTGGCGCGCGGCGGACCGGGTGCGCGATGGTGTCGCCGCCAATCTCGCGGGTGACGAGCTCGATCTCGCCGGTTTCGACGTGCTGCTGACGCTCCGGCGACAGGGCAGGGGGCGGGCGCTCTCACCCTCCGAACTCGCGCAGGACATGATGATCTCGACCTCGGCGATGACCAACCGGCTCGACCGCCTGCAGAAGCGCGGGCTGATCGAGCGGCAGCCCGATCCGGCCGATCGTCGGGCCTTGCGCATCGTGCTGACCGAGGCCGGGTTCGCGCTGGCCGACCGAATCGTCGCCAGCCATGTCTCGACCGAGGAGCGATTGGTCAGCGCGCTTTCAGCAGAGGAGCGGGCGGAGCTGAGGCGCTTGCTCGCGAAGATCGGCTAGCGGCTGTTGATTCCCGGGGAAACACGCGGGTCATCCCGGGCTTGACCCGGGATCCATGCCGGAGCGCTGCTCATCAAGGTTCAGGCATGGATCCCGGCTCTTCGCTTCGCTCCGGCCGGGATGACACGCGTTTCCTTGAAGGCGCAAAGCACTCGGTTCGTCATGGTTAACGCGCTGTTAACCAAGTTTAACGAGGTTGGACGCATCGCAGGAGCGAAGCGTCGATGACCAGACATGTTGCAGTGCTGATGGGCGGCTGGTCCGTCGAGCGTGAGGTCAGCCTCAACAGCGGCGCGGCTTGCGCGCGAGCGCTGGAAAGCGTCGGCTACCGCGTCACCCGCGTCGACGTGCAGCGCGACATCGCCGAGGTGCTGGCGAAGCTCAAGCCGGATGTCGCCTTCAACGCCCTGCATGGCCGTTTCGGCGAGGACGGCACGATCCAGGGCGTGCTTGAGATTCTGCGCATTCCCTACACCCATTCCGGCGTGCTGGCCTCGGCGCTGGCGATCCGCAAGGACCGGGCGAAGACGGTGGTGAAGGCGGCCGGCGTGCCGGTCGCGCATGGCGTCAACGTCTCGCGATTCGCCGCCGCCAAGACGCATGTCCTGCCGCCGCCTTACGTGCTCAAGCCGATCGACGAGGGCTCCTCCGTCGGCGTCGTGATCGTGAAAGAGGGCAGGGAGCATCCGCCCAGGAAATCGCCCGGCCGGACTGGCCTTGCGGCGAGATGCTGCTGGCTGAAACCTTCATCGCCGGGCGCGAATTGACCTGCGCAGTGATGGGCGACCGCAGCCTCGGTGTGACCGAAATACAAGCCGCAACAGGTGAGTTTTACGACTACGACGCGAAGTACGCGAAAGGCGGCTCGATCCACATCTGTCCGGCTCAAATTTTACCGAAAATTTACCAGCAGATCGAAGAGTGTGCGTTAACGGCGCATCAAGCAATCGGATGCCGGGGCGTCAGCCGATCTGACTTCCGCTACCACGACGAGAGCGACACGCTCGTCTGGCTGGAGGTCAATACGCAGCCCGGGATGACCGAAACCAGCCTGGTGCCCGAGTTGGCTGCCCATGCGGGCCTGGATTTCGGTGAGCTCGTCAAATGGATGGTGGAGGACGCCTCCCTCGATCGGTGAAAGCGATGACGACGAAGACCGTTGCCATGCCCCGATTCGCGCCTGCCCGGCCGCTCTCCCGGCTGCCGGTGGCGCCTGCCGCCCCCCAGCTTCTGGTGGGTGAGCAGCGCCAGGGCCGCTGGATGCGCCGCTCGCGCCGCAGCGCGATCGCGGTGCCGTTGGCGCAGCGCCTGCCGCAGAGCCTCGGCACCTGGCTGGCGCTCGGCTTCCTCACGCTCAGCCTCGGCAGCGGTTTCGTGCTCGGCGGCCACTGGCAGACCATGCAGGACAATTATGGCGAGCCGCGCCACATGTTCGCGCGGGCGCTCGGCTTCGGCATCGACCGCGTCACCATCTCCGGCCTCTCGGGACTGTCCGAGCAGGAGGTCCTGGTCGCGGCCGGCATCGATCCGAAGACCTCGCTGGTGTTCTTCGACGCAGACGAGGCCCGCAAGCAGCTGGAAGCCACGCCGCTGATTCGCGAGGCCGCCGTCCGCAAGCTCTACCCGGGCGAGGTCTCGATCCAGCTCACCGAGCGGGAGCCCTATGCGCTCTGGCAGGTGAAGGGCGAGCTCTTCGTGATCGCGGCCGACGGCACGGTGATCGACAAGATGGACGATGGCCGCTTCGCCTATCTGCCGCTGGTCGTCGGCGCGGACGCCAATAACCGCGCCGCCGAATATCTGGCGATCCGCAGCAAGGCCGGCGCCTTCGCCCAGCATATCCGCGCAGCGACCCTCGTCTCCGGGCGTCGCTGGAACCTGAAACTCGACAACGGCATGGATGTGCGCTTGCCCGAGACCAAGCCGGAAGCCGCGGTGCAGCGCCTCGTGTCGCTGGAGAGCGATTATCGCATTCTCGAAAAGGACGTGCTCGCCATCGACTTGCGCCAGCCGGACCGGGTGACGATGCGCCTCACCGAGGAGGCGGCCGCAGCCCGCGCCGACCAGCTCAAGAGCAAGACGAAGAAGAAGGGAGGCGAAGCATGAACCACGTCACCTCCAGGGCCTGACGCCGCGCATGCGTCCGCTGTCGTCGCGCAAGAGCGCGACCTTGTCGATTCTCGACATCGGCACCAGCAAGGTCGTCTGCCTGATCGCCGAGCTCAGCCCGGCCGAGACCAACGAGCGGCTGCGCGGGCGCACCCATGTCGCCCGCATCATCGGCATCGGCCACCAGCGCTCGCTCGGCCTGAAGGGCGGCGCGATCGTCGATCTCGAAAGCGCCGAACGCGCCATTCGTGCTGCCGTGGACGCAGCGGAGCGCATGGCCAAGGTCGAGGTGCAGTCGGTCATCGTCAACCTGACCGGCGGGCGTATCGGCTCGCAGCATTATGCGGCCAGCGTCGACCTGCGCTCCGGCTCCGTCGGCGATAGCGACGTGAAGCGCGTGCTCGCGACCGCCGCGACCCATGCGCTGCGCCCCGGCAAGGCCGTGCTTCATGCCCTGCCGACCGGCTATGCGCTGGACGGCGTGCCGGGCGTTCTCGATCCGCGCGGGCTGATCGGCGGCAAGCTTTCCGTCGACATGCATGTCGTCGCCAGCGAGGCGGCGGCGGCGCGCAACGTCATGCTCGCGGTCGAGCGCTGCCATCTCGAAGTCGAGGCGGTGGTGGCGACCCCCTATGCGTCCGGCCTCTCTGTCCTCGTCGACGACGAATCGGAGATGGGCGTCGTCCTCGTCGATCTCGGCGGCGGCTCGACCTCGCTCGGCGTGTTCTCGAGTGGGCATCTCGTCCATGCCGACGCGATCGCGGTCGGCGGCAATCACATCACCATGGACGTGGCGCGCGGTCTCTCGACCCGCGTCTCGGCGGCCGAGCGCCTCAAGACGCTGCACGGCTCCTGCATCTCCAGCGCCTCCGACGAGCGCGACATGATCGCCGTGCCGCAGGTCGACGACGACGAGCGCGACATGCCGAACCATCTCGCCAAGTCGCATCTGGTCAGGATCATCAAGCCGCGCGTCGAGGAGATCCTCGAACTGGTGCGCGACCGGCTGAACAATGCCGGCTTCTCGGCCCAGGCCGGGCGGCGCGTCGTCCTGACCGGCGGCGCCTGCCAGCTCACCGGCCTGCCGGAAGTGGCGCGGCGCATCCTCGGTGGCCAGGTCCGCACGGGCCGGCCGCTCGGGATCAAGGGCCTGCCGGAAGCCGGCAAGGGCCCCGCCTTCGCGGCGGCGGTCGGCCTGCTGGTCTATCCGCAGGTCGCCCATGTCGAGCATTTCGAGCCGCGTGCCATCGGCGGGCGGCCTCTGATGACGGGGACGGACGGCTACTTCTCGCGTGTCGGGCGGTGGCTGAAGGACAGTTTCTGATCCTGGCGCGAGCCGGGGTCGAGAATTGAGTGAGTATGGCGCGTCCTGAGGGCGGGCCACGGCGTCAAACGTAGCAATCGGGACGGCTCCCGCCAGGCGCCGGACAAGGGATCAAAAGAGGCAACCATGGCGATGAATCTGCAAGCCCCGGACATCCGGGAACTGAAGCCCCGGATCACGGTGTTCGGCGTCGGTGGCGCGGGTGGCAATGCGGTCAACAACATGATCGAGGCCGGCCTCGACGGTGTCGACTTCGTCGTCGCCAACACCGATGCGCAGGCTCTCGCCCTGTCGCGCGCTTCCCGCATCGTCCAGATGGGCCTGCAGGTCACCGAGGGGCTCGGCGCCGGCTCGCAGCCGGAAGTCGGCCGCGCGGCGGCCGAAGAGGTCATCGACGAGATCCGTGACCATCTGGCGGGCGCCCACATGGTCTTCATCACCGCCGGCATGGGCGGCGGCACCGGCACGGGCGCTGCTCCCGCGATTGCCCGCGTCGCCCGCGACATGGGCATCCTGACCGTCGGCGTCGTCACCAAGCCGTTCCAGTTCGAGGGCCAGCGCCGCATGCGCATGGCTGAAGCCGGCATCGGCGAGCTGAACGAGGCGGTCGACACCCTGATCGTCATCCCGAACCAGAACCTGTTCCGCGTCGCCAACGAGACCACCGGCTTCGCCGATGCGTTCGGCATGGCCGACCAGGTGCTCTATTCGGGCGTCGCCTGCATCACCGACCTGATGGTCCGTCCCGGCCTCATCAACCTCGACTTCGCCGACGTGCGTGCCGTGATGCGCGGCATGGGCAAGGCGATGATGGGCACCGGCGAGGCCCAGGGCGAGAAGCGCGCGCTGACCGCGGCCCAGGCCGCGATCAACAACCCGCTGCTCGACGACGTCTCGATGAAGGGCGCGCGCGGCCTGCTGATCTCCATCACCGGCGGGCGCGACATGAAGCTCTATGAGGTCGACGAGGCCGCCACCCGCATCCGCGAGGAGGTCGATTCCGAGGCCAACATCATCGTCGGCGCCACCTTCGACAAATCGCTGGAAGGCACCGTGCGCGTCTCGGTCGTCGCGACCGGCATCGACAAGCCGATCTCGTCGCTGGTCGAGAACGACGACACCGAGGCCCGCATCGCCCAGGTCGCCGAGCGCCTGAAGGCCGAGGCCCGCCTGCGCAGCAACGCCGCGGTTGCCACCGCCCGTCCGGTCGCCCCGCCGGCGCCCGTGATCGAGACGGCCCGCGTCGCCCCCGCGCCGATGCCGGAGCCCGCTCCGATCGCCCAGGTCGCGCAGGACATCCGCATCGAGCCGGTGCAGCCGCGCCCGGTGATGGCCGCCCCCGGCGCCCGAGCCGGTCCACCATGCCGAGCCGCACCTGCATTTCGACGAGAGCTTCATCCCGCCGATGCCGGAGCGCGCCGTGGTTCGCCCGACCCGCATGCCGCGCGTCGAGGACCTGCCGGCTCCCGGCCAGGCCCAGCTCAACGCGCATCGTGGCGCCCAGCCTGCGCCGCAGCCGCCGAGCGCCGTCGAACAGAAGCGCATGTCGCTGATGCAGCGCCTCGCCTCGGTCGGTTTCGGCGGCCGCAAGGATGAGGAGGCCGAGATGGCTCCGGCCCCAGCGCCTGTCCGCCAGATGCCGCAGGCACCGATGCCGCAGGCGGCCGCGCCGAGCGCCGCCCATGCCGAGTACATGCGCCGCCCGGTGCAGCAGCCGGCCTCGCGCCCGGCGCAGGGCCAGCTCGACCCGCATGGCCGCGCCGCGCCAACTCGCTCCAGCGAGGAAGACCACCTCGAGATTCCCGCTTTCCTTCGCCGCCAGGCGAACTGACGGGACTGAAAGCCTCTCACGGCTCTGTAACAAGACCCGCCGCGGCGCAGCCGCGGCGGGTTTTTCGTCGTTAGAAAATGTTTATCTTTCAGCGCTTTATATGATCCGATCCACGTGGACGGCGCTGTAACACAGCGAAAGAAAGCGTGATTTTGAGAGGCGGCCTCAAAAGCTTATCTTGCGGCGCATCAGAACGACAGCGTTGCCGGGTCTTCTCCGGTGCCGGCCTTGGATAGACATCGCCGGACCGTGCCACCTTCGCCTCGGCGGAGGGCAGGCTGAAGCCGGCGATCAGGATTGGATAACCGAATGACCTTTGATCGGCAGACGACCTTGCGGGCAGCCGTGACCCTGACCGGCATCGGCGTTCATTCCGGCGCTCCCGCCAGCATCTGCCTCAAGCCCTCCAGCGTCAATTCCGGCGTCGTCTTCCTGCGGACGGGCATCGAGGGCATGCCGCCCCAGCTCATCCACGCCAAGCACACCAAGGTCAGCGCCACCGAACTCTGCACCGTGATCGGCGACCGTGGCCCGGCCTCGGTCTCGACCATCGAGCACCTGATGTCGGCCTGCGCCGGCATGGGCCTCGACAACGTGCTGGTCGAGATCGACGGGCCGGAAATGCCGATCATGGACGGCAGCGCCCGCGAATTCGTCGCCGCCATCGAGGCGACCGGCATGACCACGCTCGCCGCGCCGCGCCGCTATCTCAAGGTTCTTCAGCCGGTCCGCATCGAGCAGGGCCGCGCCTTCGCCGAGCTCGCTCCGGCCGAGCATGGCTTCCGCCTCGATGTCGAGATCGATTTCGACAGCGTCGTGATCGGCCGCCAGCGCAAGATCTTCGACCTCGACGCGCAAGGCTATGCCAGCGAAATCTCGAAGGCCCGCACCTTCGGCTTCATGCGTGATGTCGAGCAGCTCTGGAAGGCGGGTTTCGCCCAGGGCGCCTCGCTCGAGAACACCGTCGCCGTCGGCGAGGACAAGGTGATCAACCCCGAGGGCCTGCGCTATGGCGACGAGTTCGTGCGCCACAAGGTGCTCGACGCGATCGGCGATCTCGCGCTCGCCGGCTATCCGATCATCGGCGAGTTCCGCTCCTATTGCGGCGGCCACCGGATGAATGTCCAGATTCTCCAGGCGCTGTTTGCCGACCGCGCGAATTTCGCGATCGTCGAATCCCAGCCGGTCTTCGCGGCGCCGCGTGCCGTGCAGATGGCTGCCGCCGCGCCGGCCGCCTTCGCGCCGGATCTGCACTAAAACGCGGGCCAAGGCTGCTCCGCCTTCCATTCGCCGGGTTTTTGTCCCAGATGCCGCATCCGTGCGGAATCCCGTCATAACCGATTTTCGGCAGTGGCGCGGGGGAAGCGTCTGAGGTAAGGCATGCTTCCCGCCAGCAGGGACGATCGAAAGAGGACGGACGACGTGAGCGTGACGCGGCAAAGCCTTCCGGCAATCCATCGCGGTCTTTCGCCGCGTAGGGGCATCGCTCTTGCGCTGGGCGCCGCCTTGCTGCTCGGCGGCTGCGATACCCTGTCCTCGCTCAACCCCTTCGACAAGCCCGAGGTCTACAAGCCGGACCTGACGCCGCCGACGCCGGCCGACAAGCTCTATAACGAAGGCCTCGCCCGCCTGCAGAACGGCGACAGCGAAGGCGCCTCGAAGAAGTTCGAGGACATCGACAAGACCTCGCCGTTCTCGCCTTATGCCCGCAAGGGCCTGCTGATGACGGCCTATACCAATTTCCAGGCGTCGAAATGGGAGGAGGCGATCACCGCCTCCAAGCGCTTCATCGCCCAGAACCCGGCGAGCCCGGACGCGGCCTACGCCCAGTACATCCTGGCGATGTCCTATTATAACCAGATCCCGGACGCGACCCGCGATCAGGAGCGGACCGCCCAGGCGATCCAGGCTCTTGAGCAGCTCATCGCCACCTATCCGAAGTCGGAATACGTGCTCGACGCCAAGGAGAAGCTCCTGGTGGCGCGCGACCAGCTCGCCGGCAAGGAGATGAATGTCGGGCGCTACTATCTTGAGAAGCGCAATTATACCGGCGCTGTGAACCGCTTCCGCGAAGTGATCATCAAGTACCAGACCACCCGCCATGTCGAGGAGGCGCTGATGCGCCTGACCGAGGTCTATATGGCGATGGGCATCACCAACGAGGCGCAGACGGCGGCGGCCGTGCTCGGGCACAATTTCCCGGACAGCCCGTGGTACAAGGACTCCTATGCCCTGCTGCAGAGCGGCGGCCTGGAGCCGCGCGAGGATCGTGGTTCCTATATCAGCCGCGCCTTCCAGGGCTTCTCGCGCACGGTCGGCGGCATCATCGGGATCAACCGCTTCTGACGGGATAGGACGCCCCTTGTCATGACGGGCCACGGGCGATCCTGCCAGATCCGAAAACGGGGTTGAGCGCCGATGCTGGCGCAGCTCTCGATTCGCGACATCGTCCTGATCGACCGGCTCGATCTCGGCTTCCATGAGGGGCTGAGCGTGCTCACCGGCGAGACCGGCGCGGGCAAGTCGATCCTGCTCGACGGCTTCGCGCTGGCGCTCGGCGGGCGCGGCGACGGCTCGCTCGTGCGCCATGGCGAGGCGCAGGGCCAGGTCAGCGCCGTGTTCGACCTGCCGATGACCCATCCGGCCCGCAAGCTCGCGCAGGCGCAGGAGATCGATACCGACGGCGATCTCATCCTGCGCCGCGTGCAATATGCCGATGGACGCACCCGCGCCTTCATCAACGACCAGCCGGTCTCGGTGCAAATCCTCAGGATGGTCGGCGCCGCGATCGTCGAGATACACGGCCAGCATGACGACCGCGCCCTGACCGATCCGGGACAGCATCGCACCATTCTCGACGGATTCGGCGGGCTGGAAGCGCAGGCCGAGGCGGTTGCCGGGGCGAGCGAGACGCTGAAGCGGGCGCGACAGGCCCTGCAATCGCAGCGCCTGCGTGTGGAAGCCGCGCGCAAGGAAGCGGATTTCCTGCGCCATGCCGTGGAAGAACTCGGCAAGCTCGCGCCACAGGCCGGCGAGGAGGATGCGCTGGCTGCCACCCGCCAGGGCATGATGCAGGCCGAGAAGGTCGCGCGCGACCTGAACGAATCCTATGAGGCGGTCGGCGGGCAATCTTCTGCCATTCCGACGCTCGCTGCCGTGCTGCGCCGGTTGGAGCGCCGGGCGAGCCAGGCGCCGGAGCTGGTCGATCCCTCGATCGCCGCGCTCAACACCGCGATCGTGGCGCTGGAAGAAGCCGGCGAGGCGCTCGCCGCCGCGACGCGCGCCGCCGAATACGATCCGCGCGAGCAGGAGCGCATCGAGGAACGCTTGTTCGCGCTCAGGGCTGCCGGTCGCAAATACGATGTGCCGGTCGATGGCTTGTCGGTTCTGGCGGCGACGATGGCGAGCGATCTTGCTGCCCTGGACGAGAGCGAATCGTCGCTGTCGCGGCTTGAGGCGGAACTCGGCGAGGCCGAAACGGCCTTTGTCGGCCTGGCGCAGGCCTTGTCCGAGGCGCGGCAGGCGGCTGCGGCGCGGCTCGATGCGGCGGTGAAGGCCGAGTTGCCGCCGCTCAAGCTGGAGCGGGCGCGTTTCATTACCCGGATCGAGAGCGACGCGGCGGCGCGCGGACCAGAGGGGTTCGACAAGGTCGAGTTCTGGGTCGAGACCAATCCCGGCACGCGGCCGGGACCCATGATGAAGGTCGCATCGGGCGGCGAGCTCTCGCGCTTCATGCTGGCGCTCAAGGTCGTGCTGGCGGAGCGCGGCTCGGCCCCGACGCTGGTCTTCGACGAGATCGACACCGGTGTCGGCGGCGCGGTGGCCGACGCGATCGGCGAGCGGCTGGCGCGGCTTGCGGGCCAGGTGCAGGTGATTTCGGTGACGCATGCGCCGCAGGTCGCGGCCAAGGCCGGGCAGCATTTCCTGATCGCCAAATCGGCGGGGGAGGGCGAGGCTTCTCGCACCGTGACGCGGGTCACGGCGCTGGAGGACCAGGCGCGGCGCGAGGAAATCGCAAGGATGCTGGCCGGCGCTTCGATCACCGAGGAAGCGCGCGCGGCGGCCGGGCGCCTGCTGCAGGCGGCGGGCTTGCGCGGCTGAGGGCCGTCAGGCCGCGACCAGTTCGTAGCCGGCGCCTTTCTTCACAACCCGCCTGAAGCCCTCGACATGGCCGCCGGAGACGAGCCAGTTCTCATGCGCTGCGCGTTCCAGGATGCCACGGCGGGAGGCGAGCGCGGTCGCGGCGTCGAAATCATAGACGAAGCCGATATCCGGGTCGGTGGCCTGCAGATCGGAGAGATGCAGCGCATCGCCCCAAAGCAGCAGGCTTTCGCCTTCACCCTCGATCAGATAGCCGCTATGGCCGAACGTGTGCCCGGGCAGGGGGATCAGCGCGATGCCCGGATGGGCCTCGCCCGCGGGAACAGCGCGGATACGGCCGGCATAGAGCTTCTTGAGCGTCGCGGTGATGGCGAAGGCACCCTGCTTCTTCTCCGGTGTGCGCGCGCGATTGGCCTCATCGCCGTAGAAGCCGAAATCGGCCTCGGGCACGATGATCTCCGCATTCGGGAAAAAGGGCTTGTCGCCGCCGAACAGGCCGAGCGCGTGATCGCCGTGGAGATGTGTGATCAGGACGTGGGTGACGTCTTCGGGCGCGATGCCTACAGCCTTCATCGAGGCCGGGGCATGACCCATCGCCGCGCCCCAGGACGGGCCGGTGCCGGCATCGATCAGCGTGACCCCGTCGGTCCCCCTCAGCGCGAAGCAGTTCACAGTGATGCTGATCTTCGGCTTACCCCAGCGTGCGACAGCTTCGTCACGAGCGGCCTCGCCATCGGCATGGATCAGTACATCGAGCGGTGCCTCGAAGACGCCGTCATGCAGGATGGAGACCTCGTAGGCGCCGATGCGGCGGGCGTGCTGGACCATGAGCTGTTCTCCGCTTTGGCGTCGCGAGCATCGGGTGAGGTCGGGAAGCTAGTCGGGCCGCTACCTTGCCGGCAAGGCGCGTCCGGCCCGGCTCAGCCCTGCGCGGGGCGCGGGAATGCCGCATTTCCTTTTGTATCGCTTTGCTTTATGAGCCGCTGTCATCCGATGGTGCAGCTGCCCGTTAGATCGCCATGCGTCCTGCTGGACGCCTCTTGGGGGCGATCTAATTATTTGTTTTGGCATCGGATTTTCTGAAAAGTGAGTCTCACTTTTCGGTCCGATTACCGAATACCGCCTGAACCCATCGCCACGCTTCGCGCCGTTCATTTGTCTTACGCCGCAAACCTTTAGGCCGTTATCGCATGTCCTTTTCTCTCACGAGCCCGCCGCTCGCGCGCGCGCTCGCCGATCGCAATTATTCCGACCCGACGCCGGTGCAGAGCGCCGTCATCGAAGACGCCGCCCGCGGGCGCGACCTGCTGGTCTCCTCGCAGACCGGTTCCGGCAAGACCATCGCCTATGGCCTCGCCATCGGCGAAACCCTGCTGGGCACGGCCGAGAAGCTCGGCCCTGCGGCTGAGCCGCTGGCCCTGATCATCGCGCCGACGCGCGAACTCGCCTTGCAGGTGCAGCGCGAACTCGCCTGGCTCTATGCCCAGACCGGTGCACGGGTGATCTCCTGCGTCGGCGGCATGGACCCGCGCCGCGAGGCGATGCTGCTCGACGAGGGCGCGCATATCGTCGTCGGCACGCCCGGCCGCCTGCGCGACCATATCGAGCGCCGCCGCCTCGATGTCTCCGCGCTGAAGGCCGTCGTCCTCGACGAGGCCGACGAGATGCTCGATCTCGGCTTCCGCGACGATCTCGAATACATTCTGAAGACGGCGCCCGAGAGCCGCCGCAGCCTGCTGTTCTCGGCGACCTTCCCGAAGGCGATCGTGCAGCTCGCCCAGAGCTACCAGCGCGATGCGCTGCGCATCGAGGTGGAAGCGACCCGGCGCGGCCATGCCGATATCGCCTACAAGGCCGTGCGCGTCTTTCCGAAGGAAGCCGAGCTCGCGGTCGTCAACCTGCTGCGCTTCCATAATGCGCCGGTGGCGCTGGTCTTCTGCAACACCCGCAACGCCGTGCGCCATCTCGAGGCAATCCTGCTGGAGCGCGGCTTCACCTCCGTCGCGCTGTCGGGCGAACTCGGCCAGAACGAGCGCAACGCCGCGCTGCAGGCGCTGCGCGACGGCCGGGCGCGGGTCTGCGTCGCGACCGACGTCGCCGCGCGCGGCATCGACCTGCCGGGGCTCGACCTCGTCATCCATGCCGAGCTGCCGAACGATTCCGAGGTGATGCAGCATCGCTCGGGCCGCACCGGTCGCGCCGGCAACAAGGGCACGAGCGTCCTGCTGGTGCCGCAGTCGCGCCGCCGCAAGGCCGAGCGCCTGCTGATGGAAGCTAAGGTCGAGGCCGAGTGGATCGGCCCGCCGACGGAGGAAGAGATCCGCGTTCTCGACCAGGAGCGCCTGCTTTCCGATCCGCTGCTCAACGGCGACGGCTCCGAGGACGATGCCGGCATGATCGAGGCGCTGATGGCAGGCCGCGAGGCGCGCGACATTGCCGCAGCGCTGGTGCGGCTCTATCGCGCCCGCCTGCCGGCGGCGGAAGAGGTTGGCGATCCCGGCTTCGGCCGCGATGAGCGCCGCCCGGCCCGCACCAACGAGGATTACGCCGCCAAGCGCCCGTTCGGTGCCAGACGCGACGAGGGCGAGGATGGCGAGCGTCCGCGCAAGCCGGCCGGCCCGCGTGGCGACACCGTCTGGTTCCGCCTCGATATCGGCCGCAAGCAGGGCGCCGATCCGCGCCAGCTCCTGCCGATGCTGTGCCGCCGTGGGCGGATCACGCGCGACGAGGTCGGCGCGATCCGTATCTTCGACCGCGAGACCAAGGTCGAGATCGACGCCGATGTCGCCGACCGCTTCTACGATTCGGTCCGGATCCCGGATCGCGACAAGATCGTGATCGAGCCGACGACCGAGGCCGAGCGCCGCCCGGCGAAGTCCTTCTCGGACAAGGCCGAACGCCCCGCCGCGCCGCGCCGGAGCTGGGGTGACGATCAGGCTGCCGATGACAGGCCGCAGCGGCCGCGCTTCGAGCCTCGGGACGCGAACCAACGCGCGCCGCGGGGCGATGACCGCCAGCCCTATCGCGCTGACAGCAGGCCCCCGCGCGACGACGCGCGTCCGCCGCGCCGCGATGACGGCAAACCCGGTGGTTTCAAGAAGCCGTTTGCCGGGAAGGGCAAGCCTTTCGCCGGCAAGCCCGAGGGCGGGCGCCCGGCTGGTGGCAAGCCCTTCGGCAAGGGCAAGCCGCGCGGTGGTCCTCGCGGCTGAGGCTTCAGCTTTACACAAAAGCGCCGATTTCCCGGGTCAAGCTCGGGAGATCGGCGTTTTTTTCTTTGAAGAATGCGCGCTTCGAGCGTTGCCGCCTGCGGGTGGACGTTCGCCCGATTTCCGTCCTCAACGCAAGCCGAGGAAGGACAGGATGGCGAGCACGACCACGACGAGGCCGACCAGATAAATGATGTTGTTCATGAAAAACCCCCTGGCTGAATGGAGCCTTGCGGCCCGATCTGGCAGGAGGTGAACCCGGCTTGAGGGCCAAGGTTCCCGGTGGGAGCCGGGATGCAGGCGCGGCGTCATGCTCGGGCTTGAGCCCGGGGCATCCCGGAAGCCGGCTCCTTCTCGTCATGAGATTCTTCGGGTTCGAAGCTCTGCTTCGCCCGAGAATGACGGTTGTACTCTCAGCCGACGACCTTGCGGTAGAGATGCCAGGTAGCATGGCCGAGCACCGGCATGACCACGGTCAGACCGACCAGCATCGGCAGGCAGCCGAGCACCAGCAATCCGGTCACCATCAGGCCCCAGATCATCATCACACGCGGATTGGTCTCGACGGCGGCGATCGAGGTGCGGATCGCTGTCGGCGCATCGACATGCCGGTCGATGATCAGCGGGAAGGATACGACCGAGATCGAGAAGGCGAGGATCGCCATCAGCAGGCCGATCGCATTGCCGATCACGATCATGGTCCAGCCGTCCGCGGTCGTGAACACGGCACGCAGGAAGTCGGTGGTCGAGACATCGGCCGGCAGGCCGAGGATGCCGCGATAGAGGAACCAGGCGCTGAACAGCCAGGCCAGGAAGAGCCCGGTCAGCATTCCGCCGAGCAGGGCGATCTGTCCGATCGAGCGCGAGCGCAGCACGGCGAAGGCGTGGAGCCAGGACGAGTCCATGCCCTTCTCGCGTCGGCGGCTGATCTCGTAGAGCCCGATCGCGGCGAAGGGGCCGAGCAGGGCGAAGCCCGAGAGCAGCGGGAAGAGCAGGGGGAAGATATTGTAGCTCACGGTGAGCTGCGCCAGCAGGATGCCGGCGATGGGGTAGATCAGGGCGATGAAGACGAGGTGGCTCGGCTGCGCCTTGAAATCCTCCCAGCCGCGCAGCAGCGCCTCGGTCAGGTCCCGTGTCGTGATGGTCCTGACGCGCGGCTGCGAGAGGGCGGCAATGTCATGAACTGTGCCGTCGAGATTGGCCATGGCGTGTCTCCCGGTTCCGGCCCGGTTCGCCCTATGGCTGTCGACATGATCCTTGGCGTCAACGGCCGGCGGCGTCGAGCTTCCAATTCCCAGTTCCCGAACTATACGCGCGAAAGCCCGGTTTGTCGCAAGGCCTTCGCGCGGATGTGAGAAGCCGCCCTCCGATTTCCTCATGCGAGGTCATCCCGGACGGAGCGAAGCGGAGATCCGGGATCCATTCCGGAACTCCACCGAGACATGCTCCGGAATGGATCCCGGGTCTCCCTGCGGTCGCCCGGGATGACCCGCGTTCTTTTGGTGGGGTGAGGCTTTGGGAGCAGCTGCGCGAGGGCGTCGGTTCCTGCCCTTCCTCGTCACGATCATCTCGCCTAATGCTGTGCCATGAGCGAAGCCGCAGAATTCCGCCCCTTCCGAAACGCCGATCGCGGAGCTGACGCCGCGCAAGGCGAAGGCCGATCACAAGCTCCTGGCTGCCGAGGTGCAGGCCGCGAACGATGCCTATTTCCAGGACGACCAGCCGATCATGGACGACGCGTCTTACGACGCGAAGCGTCGCCGGCTCGTTGCGCTGGAGGAGGCCTTTCCGGCGCTGAAGCAGGAAAGCGACGTCAGTGCCAAGGTCGGCGCCAGGCCGTCAGGCAAGTTCGCCAAGATCCGCCATCGCGCGCCGATGCTCTCGCTCGACAATGCCTTCTCCGACGAGGCGGTCGCCGAGTTCGTGGGGCGCGTCTACCGCTTTCTCGGCCGCAAGGAGGAGGACGGCATCGCCTTCACCGCCGAGCCGAAGATCGACGGGCTCTCGCTGTCCTTGCGCTACGAGAAGGGCGAGCTGGTTGCGGCCGCGACGCGCGGCGATGGCGAGGAGGGCGAGGATGTCACGCTGAACGCCCGCACCATTTCCGAAATCCCCGGCACGCTGGCAGGGCCGGATGTGCCTGAGATCGCCGAGGTGCGCGGCGAGGTCTATCTGGGACACGCCGATTTCGCGGCCATCAATGAGCGCCAGCGCGAGAAGGGGCTGCCGGAATTCGCCAATCCGCGTAATGCGGCGGCGGGCTCGCTGCGCCAGCTCGATGTCAGCGTCACCGCCGCGCGACCCTTGCGTTTCTTCGCCTATGCCTGGGGCGAGATGCCGGAGCTGCCGGCGCCGACGCAGTTCGGCGTGGTCGAGGCATTCCGGCGCTGGGGCTTCCGCACCAACCCGCTGATGAAGCGCTGCGAGAGCGTCGCGGAACTGATCGCGCAGTACCGGCTGATCGAGAGCCAGCGCGCGACGCTCGGCTACGATATCGACGGCGTGGTCTACAAGGTCGACGATCTCGCGCTGCAAGGCAGGCTCGGTTTCGTCTCGCGGGCGCCGCGCTGGGCGATCGCGCATAAGTTCCCGGCGGAGCTGGCGACGACTGTGCTGGAGGCGATCGACATTCAGGTCGGCCGCACCGGCGCGCTTTCGCCGGTCGCGCGCCTGAAGCCGGTGACGGTCGGCGGCGTCGTCGTGACCAATGCGACCCTGCATAACGAGGACTATATCCGCGGCTTCGATTCCAAGGGGCTGCCGATCCGAGACGGCACCGATATCCGCATCGGCGACACGGTGACGGTGAAGCGGGCGGGTGATGTGATCCCGCGCGTCGAGGCGGTCGATCTCGCCAAGCGGCCGGCGGATTCGAAGCCCTACGAGTTCCCGACGCTCTGTCCCGCCTGCGGCAGCCATGCGACGCGCGAGCTCAATCCGCGCAGCGGCAAGGAAGACGCCATCCGCCGCTGCACCGGCGGGCTGATCTGCCCGGCGCAGGCGGTCGAGCGGCTCAAGCATTTCGTCTCGCGCGATGCGCTGGATATCGACGGGCTCGGCGACAAGCAGATCGAGTTTTTCCATGGCGACCCCGAGCTGCCCGTCAGGGAGCCGGCCGATATCTTCACGCTGGCGACGCGCGACGGCGTCAATCTCAAGAAGCTCAAGGACAAGGAAGGCTTCGGCGCTGTGAGTGCCAAGAAGCTCTTCGATGCGATCGAGGACCGACGCACGCCGCCGCTCAACCGCTTCATTTTCGGGCTCGGCATCCGCCATGTCGGCGAGACCACCGCGCGTTTGCTGGCGCGGCACTACGGCTCGTTCGAGGCGCTGCGCGCGGCCGGCATCGCCGCCGCCGACGAAGCCTCGCCCGAGCGTCAGGAGCTTGGCGCCATCGACAGCGTCGGCCCGACCGTGGTCGAGGCCCTGATCGAATTCTTCGGCGAACCGCATAACGAAGAGCTGCTCGACCGCTTGCTGGCACAGGTCTCGCCGCAGCCGCTGGAAGCGGTGGCCTCCGCCAGTCCCGTCGCCGGCAAGATCGTGGTCTTCACCGGTGCTCTGGAGCGGATGACCCGCGACGAAGCCAAGGCGATGGCCGAGCGGCTCGGCGCCAAGGTCGCGGGCTCGGTTTCGTCGAAGACGGACCTTCTCGTCGCCGGGCCGGGCGCTGGCTCCAAGCTCAAGGACGCGGCCAAGCACGGCGTCGAGGTGATTGACGAAGCCGGCTGGTTCGACCTGGTGGGCGGCTGAGCTTTACTCCGCCGCTTCCACCGCCGGCGTGAACATTGCGACCGGTGGCGCTTCACCTGCGGTCCGCACCTGGCTCGGCGCCAGTCCGGTGATGCGCTTGAAGGCGCGGCTGAACGAGGCTTCCAACTCGTAGCCGAGGCGCTGGGCGACCACCGCGATCCGCAATTTGTCGCGCGCGAGCCATTGCCTTGCCTGATGCATCCGCACCTGCGCGACATAGCGGGCCGGCGTCTCGCCGACGACCTCGGCGAAGCGCTCCGCGAAGCCCGAGCGCGAGGCCCCCATCAGTTCGGCGAGGCTTTCGACCGTCCAGTCGGTTTCGGGATGGGCGTGGATCGCCGCCAGAACCTTGCCGATCGTCGGGCAGCGCGCTGCCGCAACCCAGCCCTTGGCGGCGCCGCAGCCGCGCTCGACCCAGGCGCGGATGATCGCGGCCGCCAGCACGTCGGCGAGGCGGGCGAGGATGCCGCCGGCGCCGACCCGATCCAGCATGACCTCGCGGCCCATCGCCTCCAGCAGATGCGGGAGGCCGGGCTCGTCAGCGATGAAATCGCTCATCCGCATCAGGTCGGGCATCAGGCGCAGCAGCGGGTGGTCGAGATCGACATTGAAGGTCATCCGGCCGGTGAAGAGCAGCATATGCGCGCCCGAGCCGCCGCCCTCGACATCGAAGACATTGCCATAGGCCTCGAGCACCCGGCACTCGCAGGGCGGGGAGGCGAGGGCCTTGGGCGAACTGGCCAGGACATGGCCGCCGCCGCGCGGCAGCAGCACGGCATCGCCATCCGCGAGCTCCAGCCATTCGCCGGCCGGCGTCTTCAGCCAGCAACTGCCGCGCGAGATGAAATGGAAATAGGCCTGATGCGTCGGCGGGAAGGCGACGCCCCAGGGCGCGGCCAGCTGGCAGCGGCTGTAATCGACGCCGTCGAGCCTCAGGCCCCGCAGCATCTCGGTCAGGTGGTCGGATGAAGCGGTCATGGCAATGCTGGACGAACGGTCATGAGATGCGGATGATATAGCATGGAAACTCCATGAGGCCACGCCCATCTTCCGGCCACCTCATGGAGAACCCCATGTCAGATTCCCTGTCTGCCACCGCACTCGAATTCGACGATACAGCCGAGGAGGCCCGCGACAAGCCGGCCTGGGCGGCCGTCACATCCCTGACCTTCGGCGTCTTCGGCCTCGTCACGGCCGAGTTCCTGCCGGCGAGCTTGCTCACCCCGATGGCGGCCGATGTCGGCGTCTCCGTCGGTGCGGCCGGGCAGGCGGTGACCGCGACCGCCGTGGTCGGCACCATCGCCGGCCTGGCTGCCGCCATCGTGACGCGCGGCATCGACCGGCGCATCGTGATCTGGTCGCTGACTGGCCTGCTGATCGTCTCCAGCGTCATCGCGGCCGTCGCAACTGACCTGACGACACTGCTCTTCGCTCGCGTGTTGCTCGGCATCGGGCTCGGCGCCTTCTGGTCGATGGTCGCGGCGACCGCGATGCGCCTCGTGCCGCCCAGCGCGTTGCCCAAGGCGATGTCGCTGATCTTCGCCGGCGTCTCCCTCGCCACTGTCAGCGCCGCGCCGATCGGCGCCTATCTCGGCAACGTGATGGGCTGGCGCTTCGTGTTCTGGCTCTCGGCGCTGGTCGGCGTCGCGACGCTCGTCGTGCAGATCGCGGTGCTGCCGCGGCTGCCGGCGCGCGGCTCGCCCGATATCCGCACGCTGTTCCGCCTGCTCGGCCAGCCCAGCATCGCGCTCGTGCTTGCCGGCATCGTCGTGGTGATCTCCGGGCATTTCGCGGGCTTCACCTATGTCCGTCCGTTCCTGGAGCAGATCCCCAAGCTCTCGGTCGAGGCGATCTCGCTCGTCCTGCTCGCCTATGGCGTTGGTGGCTTCCTCGGCAATTTCGCGGGCGGGGCGATCACGGCGCGCAGCGCCAAGGCCTCAGTGATCTTCGGCGCCTTCGCGATCACGCTGATGGGGGTGAGCCTGCTCTTCGTCGGTGCGTCGCCAATTGCCTCGGCCATTGCGGTAGGGCTCTGGGGCTTCGCCTTCGGCGCGCTGCCGGTCGGCTTCCAGACCTGGCTGGTGCGCGTCGCGCCGGAGGAGGAGGCTGAGTCGGCCGGCGGCCTGCTCGTCGCGGCCTTCCAGATCGCGATTGCGAGCGGCGCCATCTTCGGCGGCCTGCTGGTCGACGGTTTCGGGACGCTCGGCGTCATCGCCTATGCCACGATTGCGACGCTGGTCGGCGGGGCGGGCGTCCTGCTGCTGGGCTCGAAGAGCCCTGAGCGGATCGGCGCGGGCGCGGCTGCGCACGCGCTCTGAGGCAATGTGAGCCCTCATCCTGAGGAGCCGTGAAGCGGCGTCTCGAAGGATGCTCCAGGAGGTTCCGGAGATAGCTGGAGCGCCCTTCGAGACGGCCCTTCGGGCCTCCTCAGGACGAGGGCTGCGGAAACCGGAGCGACTTCTGATCTCAAAACCGATCGGGCGCGTGATGCGCCCGATCACTTTTCTTCAAGACAGTATGGCGGGCTTCTGCGCTATCTTTGGGCATGCCGTCGATCTCGCAGGAACAGGCCTTGCTGGAGACCCCGCTCAGGGCGGGGGAGAGCGCGCATCTGTTCGCCGCGCGCCGTTTCGACGGGCTCGAGTTCCTCGCCGCGACCTTCCGCACTCATGCCTACGCGCCGCATGCCCATGACACCTATGCGATCGGCACGATCGAGATGGGTTGCGAAATCTGGCATGCGCGCGGGCAGAAGCTCTATGCCGGCCCCGGCGACATCGTGATGAACCACCCGCTCGACGTCCATGACGGCGCGCCGAGCGAGGGCGGCTATCGCTACCGGATGAGCTACCCCTCCGTCGAACTGATGCAGGAGATCGCGGCGTCGCTGACCGGGAACGAGGCTGTCGGCACGCCGTTCTTCCGCGATCCCGTCGTGCAGGACCCAGTTGGTGCCGCCCTGTTCAGCGCCGCGCATCGCTTGCTGGAGGAAGGCACCGACGCGCTGGCGGGCGAGGAAGCTCTGCTACGCGCTTACGCCCATATGCTGGCGCGCCATGCCGATCTGACCGTGCAAGCGGTCGGGCGCGAGGACGGACCGGTCGCGCGCACGCGCCGGGCGATCGAGGCGCGCTATGAGGAAGACCTGTCGCTGGCCGACCTTGCGCAGCTTGCGGGACTGCCCCGGCACCATCTGATCCGGGCCTTCCGCTGCGAGACCGGCCTGACGCCACATGCCTATCTCATCGATGTCAGGGTCCGGCGGGCGCGCGAGCGATTGCGGCGCGGCGAGAGCCTGGGCGAGGTCGCGGCGGCAACGGGCTTCTGCGATCAGCCGCACCTGACGCGGGCCTTCAAGGCGCGGCTCGGGGTGACACCCGGCGCCTTTCGCGCGGCGCATGCCGGCTGAATGACGAGCTTCAAGAGAACCGATAATCCATGTCCACGATGCGTGACGACATCAGGCGCGGCCTGAACGATATCTGGCCGGCTGCGGTGGCTGCGGCGCCGATCGGCCTGCTATTCGGCGCGGTCGCGGCCAGCAAGGGGCTCTCACCCTTCGAAGTCTTCCTGATGAGCATCATGGTCTTCGCCGGCGGGGCGCAGTTCGCCGCGATCGAGCTCTGGGCGAGCCCGGCGCCGGTCGCCGCGCTGGTGTTCTCGACGCTGCTGATCAATGCGCGCCATGTGCTGATGGGGGCGTCGCTCGCGCCGAAGCTCCAGGGCTTCAGCCGCTGGCAGAAATTCCTCGGCCTCTACTACATGGCCGACGAGAACTGGGCGCTGGCCGAGAAGCGCGCCCGTACCCATCGCCTGACGCCGGCCTATTGGTTCGCGATGGTCATCCCCTTCGTCGCGGGTTGGCTGATCAACTCGACGCTTGGCGCCATGGTCGGCGCGGTGCTGGGCGATCCCAAGCGGCTCGGTGCCGATTTCGCCTTCACGGCGCTGTTCATCGCGCTTGTCGCCGCCTTCTGGAAGGGGCGGGTGACGTTCTGGACGGTCGCTGCCGCCGGCATCGCCTCGGCCGTGACCTATCGCCTGGCCGGACCGCCCTGGCATGTCGCGGCGGGAGCTTTGTGCGGCTTGCTGGCGGCCTGGCTTGCGGCCGGCGCCGAGGAGCGGCCGGTGACGAAGGAGGCCGAGGCGTGAGCGTCGACCCGATCAATCTCCTCGCCTTCCTCGGCATGGCGATCGTGACCTACTTCACGCGTGTCGCCGGGCTGGCGCTGGCCGGGCGGCTCAGCCTCTCGCCACGGGCGCAGGCCGCCTTCGACGCGATCCCGCCTGCTGTCTTGATCGCGGTGATCGCGCCGAGCGCGCTTGCCACCGGCTGGGCCGAGACGGCGGCGGCGGCGGTTACGGCGCTCGCCGCGACGCGGCTGCCGTTGCTGGGAGTGGTCGCGGTCGGCGTTGTCGCGGTGGTCGGGTTCAGGATGGTGCTTTAGTGCACCGTCATGCTCGGGCTTGAGCCCTGAGCACCTCGTGACCACTCCTGTCATTCCGGGGTGCGCCTTTAGGCGCGAACCCGGAACCCACGACTAGGTGAGCCGCCGGCCACTAAACATAAGATATCTCACCCGGTCGTGGGTTCCGGGTTCTTCGCTGCGCGAAGCCCCGGAATGACAATGGTGGTTCCAACCGCGATGCGGTAAGTTTTCTCGCGGTAGAGGCGCTTCACAGCGGCCGGCAGGCCGCTTCCAGCCACGCCTTCGCCTCGCCCTCGACCTGCGGCGAGAGCTTTTCCCAGACCTTGGCGTGATAGGCGTCGATCCAGGCGATTTCGCCGGCATCGAGCATGTCTTTCTCGATCAGCGCGCGCTCATAGGGGCACCAGGTGATCGTCTCGAAGCCGTAGATCGTCCGCTCGGCGCCGGGGATCTGGCGCTCCTCGACGACGATCAGGTTCTCGATGCGGATGCCGTACTCGCCCTGCTTATAGTAGCCGGGCTCGTTGGAGAGGATCATGCCCGGCTCCAATGGCGTGGTGCCGAGCTTGGAGAGGCGCTGCGGTCCCTCGTGCACCGAGAGATAGCTGCCGACGCCATGGCCGGTGCCGTGGTCGAAATCGAAGCCGCCCTGCCAGAGCGGCAGCCGCGCGAAGGCATCGAGCTGCGCACCCGAGGTGCCCTTGACGAAGACCAGTCGCGAGATCGCAACATGGCCTTTGAGCACGCGGGTATAGCGGTCACGCATCTCGGCCGTCGGCGCGCCGATCACCATGGTACGGGTGATGTCGGTGGTGCCGTCCTCGTATTGGCCGCCTGAATCGACCAGGAAGATGCCGGGCTCCAGCTTGCGGTTGCTCGCCTCGCTGACGCGGTAATGCGGCAAGGCGGCATTGGGGCCGGCGCCGGCGATGGTGGTGAAGGAGACATCCTTGAGCAGGCCGGTCTTGAGCCGCTCGGCCTCGAGCGCGGCCACCGCGTCGATCTCGGTCAGGCCGCCCTTCGGCGCCTCGCGCGCCAGCCAGGAGAGGTAGCGCACCATGACGGCGCCGTCGCGGAGATGGGCCTTGCGGGCGCCGTCGAGCTCGGCCGCGTTCTTGCGCGCCTTCATCAGGGCAATCGGGTCCGTGCCGGTATCCGGCGTGCCGCCAGCCTCGCGGATCAGGGTCGCGAGCGCGGAGGCGGCGGTCGTGGCGTCGAGCCTGACCTTGGCCTTGGCTGCGCCGAGCCTGGCGATCTGCTTGTCGAGATCGGCTGGAGGGGCGATCTCGCCAACGGCGCCGATCGCATCGCCGGCCTCGTTGGTGATTTTCTCCGGCGCGAGGAAGACGGTCGGCCGGCCTTCGCGCGGGACGATGGAATAGCCGAGCGGGAGAGGGGTGTGCTCGACATCGTCGCCGCGGATATTGAAGACCCAGGCCAGCGCATGCGGATCGGAGACGACGAGCGCGTCGACCTTGGCCTCGGTGAGCGCCTTCTGGATGCGCGCGAGCTTCGAGACGCTGTCCTCGCCGGCGAAGACGGCCGGATGCGCCTTGACCGGCGCGGCCGGTGGGGCAGGGCGGTCGCTCCAGAGCGCGTCGATCGGGTTGGCCTTGACGGCAATGAGGCTGCCGCCGGCTGCCGCCGTAGCCTTTTCGAGCCGGGCGAGGCCATCCACCGTATGCAGCCAGGGATCGTAGCCGAGCTTGCCGCCGGCCGGCAGATTCTGCTCGACCCAGCGCTCCAGCGGCGTCTCTTCCATGCGGACCGGCGTGACGATCGCGGTGTCGGTCTGCTCGGCCGACTGGATGGTGTAGCGGCCATCAACGATCAGCGCCGCCTTGTCGGCCAGCACCACGGCATTGCCGGCCGAACCGGTGAAGCCGGTCAGCCATGCCAGGCGGGCCATATGGGCCGGGACATATTCGCCC
Source organism: Beijerinckiaceae bacterium (assembly GCA_965283735.1). Taxonomy (GTDB): domain Bacteria; phylum Pseudomonadota; class Alphaproteobacteria; order Rhizobiales; family Beijerinckiaceae; genus Allobosea. The sequence continues at coordinate 1,442,160 of CBDIPN010000001.1, forward strand.
TGATGCTCGTCGGCGCGCGGGACGACGAAGCCGTCGAGCCCTTGCGCGGCAAGAGCCTTGCGCAGGGCGGCGACGCGGCCCGCAACCAGCTTCGGGTCGCTCGGCTCGGAAAAGGACTGGAAACGGCAGGTCGGCAGGGTCGAATCGGTCATGGCAAGGTCCGGCTTAGGTCGCCGCATCGTCGCCTCGCGTCCGCGAAAGCGCCAGCGCAAATGCGTGGGCGAGGCACTGCCCGTTCGGTGGGACGGTGCTGCCTTGCTGCTCCGCATTGTGCCGATTGGTTATGCAATCTACGCAAATATTAATGGATATGGACGGATCGCATGCGTTTTTTGCATATCTTGCATATGCGAACATATCTTCTCGCAAGTGCGAAATGATCCCACCTTAGTCGCATAAGAGAACGAGGAAGCGACCGGGACTGTCCTTCGTTTTTCGGAGATAGACCCATGACCTATGTGTTGAACAATGCCGACGTGCTGCCCGTACCGGGCCGGAGCCATGGCGAAGCCCGCGCCAGCAAGCCGGGCCTGATGCAGCGCTTCTATGCCGCGCTCGTCGTGAGCCGCGCGCGCTCCGCAGCCCGCGAGCTGCGCGCCCGCAACCTGCTCGTCAACGAGGCAGAGCTCGTGCTGGGCGGCTACCCGTCCGCGACGCTGTCGAGCGACGTCGCGCTGCCTTTCAGCCGCTGAATTCACGCCGCCGCGGCCTTGAGCCGCGCAGCTGACACCCTTTGAGGACCATCACCATGATCGCCATCATCAAGCACATCTACGAACAGATCGCCGATGCCGCGAAGTTCACCGCCGCCGTCTGGCACGATGCCCGCAGCCTGCAGGCCGATGCCGAGAAGAAGTACGGCTATATCGGCTTCTGAGCCGAACGAGTAACGATCTCGCGCTTCCCTAGGGGGCGCCGGAGGTCAGGCAAGGCGGCGCGGCCTCGGGGCTGCGCCGCCTTTTTTCATGACCAGCGTCGCCCAGCCTTCGCGGAGCGAATGGCTTGCGAGATAGACGCCCTGATGCCGGTAGGCCGAGGCCACGCCGGCGACGTCCATCGCCAGCAGGCCCGACAGGATCAACGTGCCGTCGGACGAGAGCACGCGCGCGATCGATGGAGCGAGCCGCTTCAGCGGGCCGGCCAGGATATTGGCGAAGACGAAGTCGAAATGGCCGGGGCGCCAGGCCTTGGCATGGCGAAGGCCCGGCGCGACATAGAGATCGAGCGCGTTCGGCGCGTGGTTGAGCCGGGCGTTATGAGCTGAGACCTCGACCGCGACGGCGTCGATATCGCCGGCGACGACCTTGCGCTTGATCTGCTTGGCGAGCGCCAGCCCGAGAATGCCGGTGCCGGTGCCGATATCGATGCCATGGCGCGGCCGGCGCTTCTTCAGTTCGGCATCGAGCGCGAGCAGGCAGCCGGCGGTCGTGCCGTGATGGCCCGTGCCAAAGGCGAGCGCGGCCTCGATCTCGATCGCGACATCGTTGGTGCGGACGACGTGCCGGTCATGCGCGCCATGGACGAGGACGCGGCCGGCGCGGACGGGCTTCAGCCCGTCGAGACTGTTGGCGACCCAGTCCTTGGTGTTGACGGTGGTGAAGGGCGTGTTGTCGACGAGCTCGCCGACGATCGGGCGCAGCAGGTCGCGCACCGCGTCCTCGTCGGGCGGGTTGGCGAAATAGATCTCGACCTTCCACGGGATGTTCATCGAGAGCGTGGTGATCCCGTCCGCGACCTCGAAGGCGGAGATCGCCGTCTCGGTCGGGTCGAAGATCTCGCCGAGCAATTCGGTGAGGGCCCGGGCCTGTTCGCCCGAGGTGGAGAGTTCGAGGACGGTCGCGACCGTCGCTGGCAGGAGGCCTTCGCGCATGCGGTGGCCTTAGCAGGCGCACCCGCCGCTGTCATCGGAAATGGCCGGAGCCGGCGCTGCTAAACCCTGCGTTCAGCATTCCCTGCTACCCGCAGGCCATGACGGCCTCGACGCGCGCGATCATCCTCAAGGCAAGCCTCGCGACATTGCTGTCGATCGCGGCTTCGCTCGGTCTGGCGCTGACCGTCGTGCCGATGCTCGGTGGGGTCGTGGACGGCACGGCCTGGCTGATGTGCATTCTCTGTCCGTTGCTGATCGCCTGGCCGGCGAGCGCCTGGCAATTCCGGCAGGCGCAGCGCCTGAAGGACGCCCATGGCGAGATCGAGCGGCTGCACGGCGAACTGTCGGCGGCGCATGAGGCTTTGCTGGAAAGGGCCCGCCGCGACGGCCTGACCGGGCTTTTGAACCGCGAAAGCTTTCTCGCCGATCTGGAGCAGGCGATGGCGCCGGGTGGCAAGGGAACGCTGCTTTTCATCGACGCCGATCATTTCAAGCAGGTCAACGATCGCTTCGGCCATCCTGTCGGCGACGATGCCCTGAGGAGGCTGGCGCAAGCGATCACGGGCGCAGTGGGCGAGGGCGGCTTGTCCGGCCGGCTCGGCGGCGAGGAGTTTGCGGTCTATCTCCCGCGAACCGCCCTGACGGAGGCGCAGGCCGTTGCGAAGCAGGTTCTCGATGCGGTTCGGCGTCTCCGGATCGAGGCTCCCGGTGGCGAGCCGGTCAACCTGACGGTGAGCATCGGCGCCGCCGGCTGGACCGGCGGCACCACGATCGAGCGATTGATCGCCGAGGCCGACGCACAGCTCTACCGCGCGAAGATGCAGGGCCGGAACCGGGTTGTCTGCTCGCTGAACATCGCTGCGGTGGCCTGAGACAGGCCGCTGATCGAGCCGATAGTGACGATGTCCGGGCAGCTCGAACGCCGCAGCGTCGGCAGCAGGGCCTGTGTCAGCAGGAAGGTGCCAGAAACCGCCGCGTTGACGACGCCGAGCACTTCCTCGGCGGAATAGGCGGTTTCGCGCCCTCCAGCCACATCGCGCCATTGTTGATGAGGATGTCGATACCCTCACCGTCGGCGAGCTTTCGGCCGGCAGCTTCGACGTTGGCGGGATCGGCGAGATCGAGCGCGACGCGGCGCGGCTCGCTACCCGTTCGTTCGCGAATGATCGCCGCGGTATCCGATAATCCGGCTGGATTGCGGCCGCAGAGCACGACGCTGCTTCCGGCCTCGGCCAGCGCAATGGCAAGTGCCGCGCCCAGCCCGCGCCCGGCGTCGGTGATCACGGCCCGCCGACCTGCAAGACCCTTTGCCTGCATCGTCATGTCACCTTTTCGAGCCGATTGCCGGTTGGACGGCGCCTGAGCGCTCAGAGGTCCTTGGTCAGGTAGATCCGGGTCGCGCCCGGCGGCTTCGGGGCGATCTCGCCGAAAACCTGCCAGCCGAGCTTCTTGTAGAACTCGGGCGCCTGGAAGCTGATGGTGAAGAGCACGGCCTTGCTGCAGCCGCGCCGGCGCCCTTCCTCCTCGGCCATGGCGAGGATGTGGCTGCCGATGCCGGTGCCGCGCAGGCTTTTCGGCAGGTAGACGGTGTCGATGAAGAGCACGCCGAGCGAAGTGCGGCCGACAAGCCCGCCGACCGGCTTGCCCGTCTCGGGATCGGTGATGCGGATCTGCAGTTCCTGGCGATCGTGCAGGCCGATCGCCTCGTCGTTGTAGCCTTTCAGACCTTCGCCGAGCAGCTTGCGAAAGGCGTCGTCTTCGGCGTCGGTGAGGGTGATTTCGGGAGGCATGGTCGGTCGCATCGCTGGAGCTGCGGCAAGGATGAGCCGCTTCTACTCCGCCGCTGGCTGCAACGATAGGCCGGGCGCCGGGATCAGAGCGATGGCATGCATCGCCATGTCCGCGGAGGTCTCGGGATCGCCGCGCAATGCGCTGGGAGTGCGAGCGTGGGGTGCCGGGCCGCCTTGGGCTTCGATCCAGAGTGCAATGGCTTCCGGAGCGTTGAGCAAGGCTTCATCCAGCGTATCGCCGGCCGCGAAGCAGCCGGGCAGATCGGGAAACCAGACGCCGACGGCATGGTCGGGGCCTGCATCCTCGATGATGGCGACGTAATAGGTCATGTCAGTCGCGCGGCCAGCCTGCCTGCTTGTAAATCTTCAACACGAGACCGGGTCCGAAACTCTTCTTCGGATGCGGTACCACGATAGTGTCACGGGCACCCGGCTTTTTGAAGACATGGTGCGAGCCTGTGACGCGCATACATTCCCAGCCCTCGCTTTCGAGGCGGTTAATGATGTCGCGGCTGTTGTTGAGCATCGGGTCCAACTGATTCGCATTCGACCCAATACACATATCGGTTGGGGCGAACTCGATTCAGGTGAAAACTAGCGAATGCCTGTGGACAAATCAGCTATACCCGCTCTCCACAGGCCTCGGTCGCTACCCCGCCTTCTGCACGAAGCTATCCAGCACCATCTTCCGGCCGGCCTTGTCGAAGTCGACCGTCAGCTTGTTGCCGTCGACGCTGGCGACGGAGCCGGGGCCGAACTTGACGTGGAAGACGCGGGCGCCCTCGCCATAGGCGGATTCGCCTGAGGATTTCGCCGTCAGCTCGCCTTCGATCAGCAGCGGACCGCGCTGGCGTGAGGAGCCGCCGAAATTGCCCTGGCCGAAGCCGCGGCCGCTCTCGGAGAAGCCGCTGCCACCGCCGCTGTTCTTCGCCCGGTTCTCCTGCGCGCGCTGCCAGCCCGGCGTGTTGTAGCTCGAGCCGAAGCTCTCCATCCGGTCGAAACGCGAGGCGCCATAGCCGCCCTGCGAATAGCTGGTCGGGGCCTGCTCGACCTCGACATGCTCCTCCGGCAATTCGTCGATGAAGCGGGAGGGCAGGCTGGTCTGCCAGAGGCCGTGGATGCGGCGGTTCGAGGCGAAATAGAGCTTCAGCTTCTTGCGGGCGCGGGTCAGGCCGACATGGGCGAGGCGGCGCTCCTCCTCCAGCCCGGCGCGGCCACTCTCGTCGAGGGCGCGCTGGTTCGGGAACAGCCCTTCCTCCCAGCCGGGCAGGAAGACCGTGTCGAATTCCAGCCCCTTGGCGGCGTGCAGCGTCATGATCGAGACGCGCGCCTCGGCCTCGCCGTCCCCGACATCCATCACCAGCGAGACGTGTTCGAGGAAAGCCGGCAGGTCGGGGAATTCGTCGAGCGAGCGGACGAGTTCCTTGAGATTTTCGAGGCGCCCGGCGGCGTCGGCCGAACGGTCCTTCTTCCACATCTCGGTGTACCCGGACTCTTCCAGTACCAGCTCGGCGAGTTCGCCCTGCGGCATGTGCTCGGCGCGTTTCGACCAGCGGCCGAAGGCCTCGACCAGTTCGCGCAGGGCCGTGCGGGCCTTGGGCTTCAACTCGTCGCTCTCGACGGCGGCGCGGGCCGACTGCATCAGCGAGAAGCCGGTGGCGCGGGCGTGGTTGTGCAGGAGCTGGACCGTCGCGTCGCCCAGCCCACGCTTGGGCACGTTGACGATGCGCTCGAAGGCGAGATCGTCTGTGGCTGAGACCACGCAGCGCAGATAGGCGAGCGCATCGCGGATTTCGGCACGCTCGTAGAAGCGCGGGCCGCCGATGACGCGATAGGGCACGCCGGCCTGGACGAAGCGCTCTTCGATCTCGCGCATCTGGGCAGAGATGCGCACGAGCACCGCGACCTCGGCGAGATTATATTTCTTGGCCTGCATCGCCTCGATCTCGTCGGAGATCAGGCGGGCTTCCTCCTGGCTGTCCCAGGCGCCGGTGATGGTGACCTTCTCGCCGAGCGCGTCCTCGGTGCGGAGCGTCTTGCCGAGGCGGCCCTCGTTGCGGGCGATCAGCTTCGAGGCCGTGGCGAGGATATGGCCGGTCGAGCGGTAGTTGCGCTCCAGCCGGATCACGGTCGCGCCCGGAAAATCGTGCTCGAAGCGCAGGATGTTGTCGACCTCGGCGCCACGCCAGCCATAGATCGACTGGTCGTCGTCGCCGACGCAGCAGATGTTGCGGCGGCCCTGAGCCAGAAGGCGCAGCCAGAGATACTGCGCCGTGTTGGTATCCTGGTACTCGTCGACGAGGATGTAGCGGAAGCGGTCGTGATAGGTCTGGAGCACGTCCGGATAGTCGCGGAACAGCGTCAGGCAGTGCAGCAGCAGATCGCCGAAATCGACGGCGTTCAGCGCCTTCAAGCGCTCCTGGTAGGCGGCATAGAGCTTGCCGCCCTTGCCATGGGCGAAGACGGCAGCCTCGCCCGCGGGCACGTCCTTGGGGCTAAGGCCGCGGTTCTTCCAGCTATCGATGAACCCCGCCAGCATCCGGCCGGGCCAGCGCTTCTCGTCGATGTTCCCGGCCTGGATCACCTGCTTCATCAGGCGGATCTGGTCGTCGGTGTCGAGGATGGTGAAGTCGCTGCGCAGGTCGAGCAGTTCGGCATGGCGGCGCAGGAGCTTGGCCGAGATCGAGTGGAAGGTGCCGAGCCAGGGCATGCCCTCGGCGACCGGGCCGACGAGGTGGGCGACGCGCTCCTTCATCTCGCGCGCCGCCTTGTTGGTGAAGGTCACGGCGAGAATCTGCGAGGGATAGGCGCGGCTGGTTGAGATCAGGTGGCCGATGCGGGTGGTCAGCACGCGGGTCTTGCCGGTGCCGGCGCCGGCGAGCACCAGAACCGGGCCGTCCGTCGCCTCGACCGCCTGGCGCTGCTCCGGGTTCAGCCCTGCGAGATAGCCGGCCGCAGGCTGCGCGGCAGCGCGCGCGGCGAGGCCGCCGGGTCGGGGCGAAGGAGCGGAAAAGGGGTCTGCGTCGGACAAGGGTGTGCGCTGCTCGTGCGTGATTCGTTCTGGTGGCAATATAGGGTGACAGGAGCCGAATTGCGCCCCCTTCTCGGAAAGCTTGATGGTGTCATCCCGGGCGTAGCGAAGCGTAGACCCGGGATCCATGCCTGAGCCTTTCCGGTTGGGTTCCGGAATGGATCCCGGATCGGCGCCGCTTCGCGGCTTGTCCGGGATGACGGCGGAGAAGGATCGGAGGATTGGCAATGGCGGATCATGCAACCCGGCCCGACTGGGAGGTCACCAATCAGGTGCCGGTGCTGGCCGAGTACGATGCCTTCGCCGCCGATCCGGTGCTGCCGGGCATCGTCTCGGCCTTCGGGGCTGATTGGGCGCGCGAGCGATTGCGTGAAGCCGGGCGGGCGGTCGGTTCGGCGCGGGTGCAGGAACTGGCTTATCTCGCCAACCGCTACACGCCTGAGCTTCAGGCCTTCGACCGTTTCGGCAACCGCATCGACGAGATCGCCTTTCATCCGGCCTGGCACGAGTTGATGGGGCTCGCTATCGGGCAGGAGACGCATGCGCTCGCCTGGAACCGGCCCGAGCCCGGCGCGCAGGTGGCGCGGGCAGCCCTGCAATATCTCTGGTACGGCGCCGAGAGCGGCATCTGCTGCCCGATCAGCATGACCTATGCGGCGGTGCCCGTGCTGAAGCAGGACGCTGCGCTGTGGGAGCAGTGGGGCTCGCTCGTCACTTCGAACCGCTACGATCCGCGGCAGGGGCCGGCGCATCTCAAGACGGGCGCGACCGTCGGCACGGCGATGACCGAGACGCAGGGCGGCTCGGATTTGCGCCAGACCCAGACCTATGCCGAGGACAACCGCGACGGCACTTGGTCGCTGCACGGGCGAAAGTGGTTCTTCTCGGTGCCGCACTCCGACCTGTTCCTGACGCTGGCGCGGACGGCCGAGGGCATCTCCTGCTTCGCCGTGCCGGGCTGGCTGCCGGACGGATCGCGCAATGGCGTCGCGATCCAGCGGCTCAAGGACAAGGTCGGAAATCGTTCGAATGCCTCTTCCGAGGTCGAATTCAGGGGCGCCATCGGCCATCTGGTCGGCGAGCCGGGCAGGGGCATCCGCACAGGCCTATCGATGAACCACAACTCGCGGCTCGACATCGCGGCGGCATCCTCCGGGTTGATGCGGATGGCGGTGTCGCTCGCGGTGCATCATGCGCAGCATCGCCGCGCCTTCCAGAAGGTGCTGATCGACCAGCCGATCATGCAGAACGTGCTGGCGGACCTAGCCATCGAGGCGGAAGCGGCCGTCTGGCTCGCCTTTCGGCTGTTCGCGGCGCTCGACCGGCAGGAGGTATCCGAAAGCGAGCGGCTGCTGGCGCGGGTCGGGGCGCCGATCGCGAAATACTGGATCACGCGGCGCGCGCCGGCTGTCGTCACCGAGGCGCTGGAATGCCATGGCGGCAACGGCTTCATCGAAGAGAACCCGATGGCGCGGCTCTACAGGGAGGCGCCGCTCAACGCGATCTGGGAAGGCTCGGGCAACGTCATCTGCCTGGACGTGCTGCGATCGCTGGCGCGAAAGGAGGGGGCGGTCGATGTGCTGCGGGGCGAACTGATGGCGGCTGCGGGCGCGGACAGGCGCTACGATGCGGCGCTGAAGCGGCTGGAGGCGGAGTTGCCGGAACTGATGCGCAACGAGGGGCAGGCGCGGCGGTTGACGGAGCGGCTGGCGTTGCTGATGCAGGGCTCGCTGCTGTTGCGGTTCGCGCCGGCTTTTGTGGCGGATGCCTTTATCGCCACGCGGCTTGGCGATGGCTGGTCAGGTCAGTTCGGCGATCTGCCGCTAAGCGTCGATGCGGCGGCATTGGCGCGGCGGGCGGTGCCCGCTGTCTCGTAGGGCGCTTTCGTCATGCTCGCCCTTGTAGCGAGCATCCATGTCTTGAACACGGCCTTCGACGGGGGAAGACGTGGATGGTCGGGACAAGCCCGACCATGACGAAAAGGCAGGTCTGCTAGGCTTCTGGCTCGAAGTTCATCGCCTCGCCGTTGATGCAGTAGCGCAGGCCGGTGGGCGGCGGGCCGTCCGGGAAGACATGGCCGAGATGGCCGCCGCAATTGGCGCAATGGACCTCGACGCGGTGCATGCCGAAGCTGCGGTCCTCGGTGGTGCCGACAGCGCCCTCAAGCGGCTGGTCGAAGCTCGGCCAGCCGGTGCCGCTCTCGAATTTCTTGCCTGATCTGAACAGCTTCTGGTCGCAGCCGGCGCAGGAGAAGGTGCCGGCGCGCTTCTCGTAATTCAGCGCGCAGGAGCCCGCCCGCTCGGTGCCGTGGCCGCGCAGGATGCGGTACTGCTCGGGCGTCAGACGCGCGCGCCACTCGGCGTCGGTGAGCTGGAAGGGGAAGTTCTCCTCCTGCTTCTTCTCGGCTCCGAACATGCTCATCAGACCCATCGCGATCTCCTTCCTGGCGGGAGCGCCTCATCGGCTTTCGTGCCGCAATATGGGGCTTCGTGCGCCGGATTTCAGCCCCGCCGATCTCCGGTCGTTTCACGATGCCGTGGCAATCGCGGCAGCATCGTCACCGGACCGTCACGCGACTCCTCTAGCAGCCCGGCCACCCGCAAAGGGAGGAAAACCGGTGACGGAACAGGCGACGCAAACGGCACGCGCGGCCCGCCGCATGACGAGTTCGGGCTTGGGACAGGCCGTCCGGCGCAGCAAGACGCTCTCCAAGGCCGGTATGCTGGAATGGCTGTTTGCCCGCGCCTTCTCGGGACTGGTCTATCCGCAGATCTGGGAAGACCCGGTCGTCGACATGGCGGCGCTTCAGCTCAAGGCCGGCGACCATGTCGTCGCGATCGCGTCCGGTTCCTGCAACATCCTCTCGTATCTGACGGCGGCGCCGATCCGGGTCAGCGCGGTCGATCTCAATGCCACCCATATCGCGCTTGGGCGGCTCAAGCTTGCGGCGCTGGCGCGGATGGAGCGGCAGGAGGATTTCCTGCGCTTCTTCGGCCGGGCGAACGAGAGGGCCAATGTCGCGCTCTACGATCGCGAGATCGCCGGTCATCTCGACGCCGTCTCGCGCGGCTACTGGGAGGGGCGGGGGCTGAACGGGCGGCGCCGGATCAATCTCTTCGCTCGGGGGTTCCATCGTTATGGCCTGCTCGGCCGCTTCATCGGCACCGGGCATCTGCTGGCGCGATTGCTCGGCGGCAATCCCAAGGCGATGCTGGCGGCGCGCGACTTGGCCGAGCAGCGGGCGCTCTATGACAGGCATCTCGCGCCGGTCTTCGAGCGCAAGCTGGTGCGTTGGCTCGTGCGGCAGCCGGCCTCGCTCTACGGGCTCGGCATTCCGCCGGCGCAGTACAAGGCGCTGGCCGCCGATGGCGAGGACGGCATTCTGGGCGCGCTGAAGCTCCGGCTGGAACGTCTCGCTTGTGATTTCGACTTGAAGGACAACTACTTCGCCCAGCAGGCCTTCGGACGCCGCTATGGCGACGGGCCGAGTGCGGCTTTCCCACCCTATCTCCAACCGCAGCATTTCGCGACTGTGAAGGAGCGCGCTTCGGGTGTCTCGTATCGCCAGAGCGCGGTCACGGCCTGCTTGGAAGACCAGCCGGCCGAGAGCTGCGACGCCTATGTGCTGCTCGACGCGCAGGACTGGATGAACGATGCCGATCTCACGGCACTGTGGTCGCAGATCACGCGGACGGCCCGGCCGGGCGCGCGCGTGATCTTCCGCACGGCCGCCGATGAGCGCCTGCTGCCGGGCCGCGTGCCGGCCGCGATCCTCGACCAATGGCATTACGAGGAAGCGAAGAGCCGCGAGCTCTGCCGGCAGGATCGCTCGGCGATCTATGGCGGCTTCCACCTCTATGTCCTGAAGGGGCAGGCCCGGTGAGCGCGGCGGAGGCGCCGGGCGGCTCGGCGGCCGGGCTGATGGACCGGATCTACCGGCGCCAGCGCCACATCTACGATGCCAGCCGGAAGTTCTATCTGCTCGGCCGCGACCAGCTCATCGACGGTCTGCAGCCGCCGGCCGGCGGGAGCGTACTGGAGATCGGCTGCGGCACCGGGCGCAATCTGATCCGGATCGCGCAGCGCTACCCGGATTGCGCCTGCCATGGACTCGACGTCTCCAGCGCGATGCTCGCGACGGCGCAGGGCTCGGTGGCGAAGGCGGGTTTGGAGCAACGGATCGGGCTCGCGCAGGCCGATGCGACCAGCTTTGATCCGCAGGTTCTGTTCGGCCGCGCCGGCTTCGACCGGATCGTGATCTCCTATGCGCTCTCGATGATCCCGCCCTGGCAGGGCGTCGTCGCCGAGGCGCTGCGCCGGCTTAATCCCGGCGGCTCGCTGCATATCGTCGATTTCGGCGATCAGGCCGGGTTGCCGGCTCCGTTCAAGGCGGTGCTGTTGCGCTGGCTCGCGCTGTTTCATGTCACGCCGCGCGAGGATTTGTCACGTATCGTACTTGCCATGGCCGAAGCGGCCGGGATCGATTGCCGGATCGGCGCGCCCTATCGCGGTTATGCGGTGCATGCGGTGGCGACGCGGCGCCGGCGCGCTCCGTAGCGTCGCACCGACGGAGCGCCTATGCTGGCGGCGATGGATGCCGCCGACGCCCCGCCCGATCAGAGCCGCTTCGAAGCCCTGCGGAGCCGCCTGCGCCAGCTCTATCACGGCCGTTCGCCGTCGGCGCTGCGCTTCCAGGCGGTGACGACGGCCATCGACCTCCTGATCATCGCGTTCTTCATCCTGACGCCGTTGCTCAGAGAGAACGCAGCCTTTCTCTGGATCGACTATTCCGTCGCGGTGATCATGATCGCCGAGATCGCGGCGCGGCTGCTCGCCTCGTCCAACATGCTCAGGCTGCTGCGCCAGCCGACCATGCTGCTCGATCTCTTCATCCTGCTGACGCTGCTCGCGCCGCAATGGCTGGAGAATTTCGGCTTCCTGCGCATCCTCAGGCTGTGGTCGCTCTCGCATAAGGGCATCGTCTGGGCGCAGTTCCGCGAAACCCGCTTACGCGAATGGGAAAGCGTCGTCCGCGCGCTGAGCAATATCGCGACCTTCCTCTTCGTGGTGACCGGCTTCGTCTACACCTTCTTCTTCCGGCATGAGGGTGGCTTGGAGAGCTATGTCCAGGCGCTCTATTTCACCGTCGCGACGGTGACCACGACCGGTTTCGGCGACGTGACTCTGCCCGGTGTCGCCGGCAAGCTGACTTCGATCGTGGTGATGATCGTCGGGATCACGCTGTTCGTGCGGCTGGCGCAGGCGCTGTTCCGCCCGAACAAGGTGCTGTTTCCCTGTCCCGAATGCGCCTTGCAGCGGCACGAGCCGGATGCGGTCTATTGCAAGGCCTGCGGGCACAAGCTGAAGATTCCCGACAACGGTCCCTGATGCGGCGATCGCTCAGTGCCGGGTTTCGGTCGCCGTCTCGGTCTCGCGTTCCTCGGCGGTCTCATCGACCCGGATGGCGGACTTCCTGGGCATGCCGATGATGCGGCCGATCGTGGCCGGCAGGGGCATCATGCTGTGGGCGGCCTTCATCAGGGCGATATTCGCGAGGATGTCGGCCGGGAAGGGCGTGACCTTGCGATGGACCATGTCGACATGCAGCGACAGGTTCTCGCTGGTCGCCGCGAGCCAGCCCTCGTTGGCGTGCCGCATCTCCAGGTAATAATGCAGGCGCTTATCGTCGAAGGCGATGAGCTGCGCGGTGATGCGCACGGTATCGCCCTCGGTCAATTCGCGCTTGTAGAGGATATGGCACTCCGCCGCAAAGGTGGAGGCGTGGCGCGTCTCGACATAGTCGCGGGTGAGGCCGACCAGCGAGAAGACCTCGTCGACCGCGCGGTCGAACAGCACATGGTAATAGGCCATGTTGAGATGGCCGTTATAGTCGATCCATTGCGGCTCGACCCGCATCGCCGACGAGACGAAGGGCGCGAAGAACAGCGCCGGGGCGCGCGTCTCGTGTTTCATGTTCGCCTCCCTGGCAGGCGTCTCGTTCAAGGGCCGGCGGCGTTATTGCCGCTGCCCATTTCGTCGTCGCATGATTTAGTATGCATCGCTCGCAAGCGGCGTCAGCATCTTGGGCCAGCCAGTATGGCAGGACGATGTCGAAGCGTAACCAATTGCGAAACCGATCTGTTCGAAGTCTAGAGGCTGGTAGGGGCTGTGGGAAGGATTTGATGAGGTCAAAACGGCAGAGATGGGAGGAGCATTGCGCCGCCGATACCACTGGTATCGGCAAGCGATGCGACGCTGCAGCCCTGCCGTTTTCACCTCACCCGAAGGGCGCTGCGCTTTTGAGCGACTGCTTTGTCGTTCTTCGTAGCAAGCCGAAAGGCTTGCGTCCTCGAACTCCTTGCATTCGCTCAAAATCGCCAGCGTCAAATCCATCCCATAGTCCCTACCAGCCTCTAAGTGCCAAACCCGGATGTTGACAATGAGCCAGCCTGCCGCCGCTCCTCATAACAGCCCTGTCCCTGCCGCAGTGCTGCCGCCCTCCCGGGAGGCGATCGCGGCGGTGACGGAGGCGCTGGCCGCCAGCTTCGGCAACCGGCTGATCACCAGCCTCGCCGTGCGCCAGCAGCACGGCCACACGCTGACCTGGATCCCGAACCAGCCGCCGGATGCGGTGGTGTTTCCGCAGAGCACGGCGGAAGTCTCCGAGATCGTGAAGCTCTGCGCGGCCCATGGCGTTCCGGTTATCGCTTTTGGCACAGGCACTTCGCTGGAGGGGCATGTCAACGCGCCCTTCGGCGGCGTCTCGATCGACCTGTCGCAGATGAAGCGGATCATCGCGGTTCATGCCGAGGATCTCGACGTCGTCGTCGAGGCCGGCGTTACCCGCAAGGAGCTCAACGAGCATCTGCGCGACCAGGGCCTGATGTTCCCGATCGATCCCGGTGCCGATGCTTCGATCGGCGGCATGGCGGCTACGCGCGCCTCGGGTACCAATGCTGTCCGCTATGGGACGATGAAAGACAACGTTCTGGCGCTGACCGCGGTGATGGCTGACGGCTCGGTCGTCAGGACCTCGACGCGCGCCCGCAAGACCTCGGCCGGCTATGACCTCACCCGCCTGCTGGTGGGCTCGGAAGGCACGCTCGGCATCATCACCGAGGTGACGCTGAAGCTGCACGGCATCCCGGAAGCGATCGCCGCCGGCGTCTGCCCGTTCCCATCGGTGAAGGCGGCCTGCGACGCGACGATCCTGACGATCCAGACCGGCTTGCCGGTGGCCCGCATCGAACTGCTCGACGACGTGATGATCCGCGGCGTCAACCTCCACGCCAAGCTCGGCCTGCCGGAGACGACGATGCTCTTCGTCGAATTCCACGGCACGGAAGCGGGCGTGAAGGAACAATCCGAGCGCTTCGGCGAGATCGCGGCCGAGTTCGGTGGCGGCCCGTTCGACTGGGCGACCAAGGCCGAGGATCGCTCGAAGCTCTGGCAGGCGCGCCATGACGCCTATTGGGCGGCCAAGGCGCTGCGCCCCGGCTTCGACTCGGTCGCGACCGATGTCTGCGTGCCGATCTCGCAACTGGCCGAATGCGTCGAGGAGACCAAGCGCGACATCGAGGCCTCCGGCCTGATCGCGCCGATCGCCGGCCATGTCGGCGACGGCAATTTCCATACGCAGCCGCTGGTCGATCTTGCCGATACGGCCGAGGTCGAGCGGGCTCAAGCCTTCATCGACCGGCTGGTGAAGCGCGCGCTCGCCATGGGCGGCACCTGCACCGGCGAGCACGGCGTCGGCCAGAAGAAGATCAAGTATCTCGAGCAGGAGCACGGAGCCGAGGCGCTCGCGGTGATGCGCCTGCTGAAACGGTCTCTCGATCCGCGCAATATCCTCAACCCCGGAAAAATCGTCGCCCTGTGACGCCATTGCGGCTTGCGCCATTCGCCTGCTTTGCCGAAATGTCGTGATCTCGCCGCGACTTGCGGGCAGGATGGGGGAGGCGCCGGTACGGACCGTCATTGTGCTCGCAATGACGCTCAAAGCCGGCACCGCTCCACCATCACGACAGGGGCAGGCAGCGGAATTTGCGTGAGAGTCTGACAGTTCTGGCCGGCCTGCTGGTGTTGGCGCTGCTGGCGGCCCTGATCGGTCCCGGCTTCGTCGACTGGCGCGCTTATCGCCCGCAGATCGAGGCGCGGTTGAGCGAGGGTCTCGGCGTCGAGACGCGGATCGGCGGCGCGATCGGCCTGCGACTGTTGCCTTCGCCGCGCATCGCGCTTGAGGACGTGCGGATCGGGCCGGTTGACGGCACGGCGAGCTCTGCCAGCGCCGAGCATGCGACCGTGGAGCTGGCACTGGTGGCGCTGGCGCGCGGCGAGTTCCGCTTCTCGGAAGCGCGGCTCGAGGGCGCTGCGATCTCGCTTTCGCTGGACGAGGCGGGCGTGATCCGCATGCCCGAGCGCAACGGCACGGGCATTCCGGCCGGGGCGAGCCTCGACCGGCTGACGATCAGCCGCTCGACCATGATCTGGCGCGAGGCCGGGAAGCCCGCGGTCATGCTCTCGCCGATCGCGGCCGAGATGTCGGCGGTGAGCCTTGCCGGCCCCTGGCGCTTCGAGGGTGAGGTGGCAGGCGCGTCGCTACGCGTCACCACCGGTGAAATGGAGGCCGATGGCAGGCTCAGGACGAAGGCTTATCTCACCGGCGAGGATCTGCAGCTCGGTTTTGACGGTGCCCTGTTGTTCCCGAAGGGGGTCGAGGGCGTGGGCGCCGAGCTCGACGGTGCCTTCAATCTCTCGCCGGGCGGCGCCGTCGCGCTGACCGGGCGCGTCAAGGGCGGCAGCCAGAAGCTCGACCTTTCCGGGCTCATGCTCGATCTCGCAGGCGGCGCGGCGCGGCTGGAAGGTGACGGGCAATACCTGCCCGGCACCGGCAAGGGTTCACTGGCGCTGCGGGCGCGCCGGCTCGATGCCGATGCGCTGATGACGGCGCTGGCCGAGCGGCAGGGTTTCGAACGCGCGTTGCAGGGGTTGCCCGGCGCTTTCGACGTCAGCCTCGACCTCGACCAGTTGATCTGGCGCGGCGAGGATTTCTCGGCGCTGGCCCTGCGCGGGCATCTGCATGACGGAGGCTTGAGCGAGGCTTCCGCTTCGGTGCGCGTCGCCGGGGCTCTGCTCGGCGCGAGCGGCAATCTCGATGGGAATGGGGTCTCGGGACGGCTCAATCTCAAGGCCGACGATGCGCGGCGCGTCGGGCTGGTGCTGGCGCGGGCCGGGCTCGATTCGGCGCTCGCCGATTTCATCGCGCGGCTCGGGCGGATCGATGCCGATATCGTCGGCGCCTGGGCGGGCACCGGCGGCCGGTTCCAGCGCCTGCTGGTTGCGGGCTCGTCGGGCCTGCGCCTCGATGCCTCCGGGGAGATCGCGCCGAACCGGATCGCTGCCAAGGCGGCTGTGAACGGGCTCTCGCTCGATACCCTCCCGCCGGGTAACAGCTTCTCGAGCCTGCTTCGGCAGCGCGACGTGGCGCTGGATCTCGCGCTCACCAATCTGCGCTTCCGCAACGCGCCGCCGGGCTCGGCCAATCTCGATCTCCGGCGCGAGGGCGATGTCTGGCGGCTGAGCCGGCTGTCGGTCGATGGCTTCGGCGGCGTCGCCGTCACGGGCGCCGGTGCGTTGCTGGCGGAGGGCGGCGAGATTTCCGGCCGCGTCCGTGCGCCGCGCTTCGAGGCATTGACGGCGCTGGCCGGGCCGCTGCTGCCGGAGACCGCGATCCAGGCGCTCCAGCGCGTTGGCGAAGGCCTCGCACGGCTCGATACCGGCTTCCGATTGACGCGCGCGACCACGGGCGAGACCAGCCTGTCGGCCGAAGGCACGGCGGCGGCGGGCAAGCTCAAGCTCGACGGCCGGCTCGACCGGGCCGGAAATTGGAGCGGGGCCGCACTGGCCTTCGAACTCAACGACCGGAGGCAGGCTTTCGCAGCCCTGGGGCTGCCGTTACCGCAGCAGGGCGGGGCGGGGCGGTTCAATCTCGCATTGGACCGGGGCAAGGCGACAGGCTCGCTCGCCGGGCAGGGGCTCTCGATCGTCGTCGAAGATGGCGGGCAGGGCCCCCGGCTGACCATGCAGGCGGATGGGCCGGCGCAGGTCCTTGCCGAAGGACCGGCTCGGCTGCTGCCGGACGGCGTGATCGACGCGCATGCGCGGCTCGGCATCGCCGAGGACGCGATCCGGCTCGACGAGATCACCGCCCATATCGGCGGCATGGCGGTGAATGGCGCGCTGCTGCTGCCGCGCGAGGGGCGCTCCACTGGCCGCATCGCAGTTCCCGCCGCCGATCTGCGGCCGCTGATGGGCGCTGCGCTCGGGCAGGCGGCGGTGACCCCGAATGCCCTCTGGTCGACAGCACGCTTCGGGCGTGTGGCGGGTTTTCCCGATTTCGACATTGCCGTGGAGGCCGGGACGCTTGCCGCCTTTGATGGCGGGCCGGTCCGCAATGCCAGCTTCACCCTGCGCTCGGACCAGGACGGGCTGAGGATCGACGATATCCGCGGCAGCTATGGCGGCGGGCAGGTCGGTGGGCGGCTCGGCCTGCGCCGCGATGGCGGATTGGCCCAGCTCAATGGGCGGCTCAGCCTGATGGCCGTCGATCTCGGCGAGATGACCAAGGGCGCAGTCGGCGGCAAGGCCTCGGGGCAGATCGAGTTCGGTGGTTCGGGCGAGACGCCGGCGCGCCTGGTCGCGGGCCTGAGCGGGGCCGGCAGCCTCGCGCTCACCGCCACGCGCCTCGCCCGCTTCGACCCCAGCGCCTATGCACGGATCATCGCCGGCACCGGCGAGGATGCTTCCGAGAGCGACGCATCGCGTCTGCAGGATCGCCTCAGCGAGGCGCTGGACAAGGATGCCTGGGCGCTTGGTGACGTGACGCTGCCCTTCACGCTGGCCGGCGGTTTGATCCGGCTCCAGCCCTTCGCCTTCGAGCGCAACGAATTGCGTGCCGAGGCGAGCGGCATCCTCGACCTGCGCACGCTCACCGCCGATCTCAGGCTCGGCCTGAGGCCGCTTGGCGCCCTGCCGAAGGGCTGGCCGGGCGATGCCCCGCAGATCGGCATCGCCTGGCGGGGGCCTTTGTCGAACCTCCGGCGCGAGAGCGATGTCAGCGCGCTGTCGAATACGGTGGCGGCGCGGGCATTGGCGCGCGAGATCGAGCGTGTCGAGGCTTTCGAGGCGGATGCGCGCGAGCGGGCGATGCATGCGCGGCGCCTGCGGGCGGAGCGCGAGACGCGCGAGAACGAGCGCAAGCTCGCCGAGTTCCTGAAGGCGCAGGAGGAAGCCCGCCTGGCAGAGGAGAAGCGCCAGGAAGAGGCACGCCGCCTCGAGGAGCAACGTCGCCTGGCCGAGGAGAAGCGCGCCGAGGAACTCAGGCGCGTCGAGCAGGCGCGGGCGGAACTCGAAGCGCGCCGACGGGCGGAAGCCGAGGAGCGTGCCCGTGCCGCAGCCGAGCGGGCGGCGGCGCAATCGGCAGCGCCGCAGTCTCAGCCGCAGCCGCTGCCCGGCCCGCTTGTCCTGCCGGGAGCGCCGCTCAGCAGCTCACCGGAAGGCGCCGTGCAGCCTCCGACCGGCGGCGTCGCGCCGCTGCCGCAGCCACGCAGCGCTCCTGTGCGTTGAGAGGCCGGTTCAGCCGCGTCGCGGCCTGTTTCCGGGATTAGTGGCAAGTTATTGAATAGGTACGGTTTTTGGGTCGCGGCGTGGTCGTTGCAGGTCATGCCGGTTCCGCACGAAGACCCCTCCTTGTCATTCCGGGGCGCGACGTAGGCGCGAACCCGGAACCCACGACTGGGTGAGACATCTCATTCCTCGTTGCAGGCGGCTCGCCCGGTCGTGGGTTCCGGGTTCTTCGCTGTGCGAAGCCCCGGAATGACAAAGATGGTTCCGATCGGGAGCAGGCCGGCCGTTGACCGCACCGCCTACGAGCTCCCGGCTATCTTGCGGTAATGCGCGAGCGCGTGGAGCCGCAGCGCGGAGGAGAGGTTCAATTCGCCCCGGCCGGAATCCACGTCGGCGACAAGAGCGGCGATCGGGCGGTTCTCGCTCGCCGCGATCTCCTTCAGGGCTTCCCAGAAGGGCGCTTCCAGCGAGATGCTGGTGCGGTGGCCGGCGATGCTGAGCGAGCGCTTGCGCTCGGGTCTCATGCCGGCTCCGGCTCGTCGTCGCGGTCGAGCTTGTGGCCGTCGATATGACGGGCTGCCTTGTCGCGCTCAGCTTCGGTCAGCTTGCGCTCGGCCTTGGTCCGGCCGAACGAGATGCGGTTCTGCTCGGCCGTCCTTTCGGCCTCCGCCCGCGCCTTCTGCTTGCGGACCTGGCGGAGGTTGATGATCTCGGCCACTGGACCTGCCTTGCGTCAGTGCGGGCCGAGCATCAGCTCGGGCTTGACCGTGGCGTCGAAGAGTTCGGCATCGACACCGGCCTTCAGGGCTTCCTGGCGCAAGGTCGTGCCGTTGTGATGCGCGGCCTTGGCGATGCCGGCGGCCTTGTCGTAGCCGATGGCCGGGGCCAGCGCCGTCACCAGCATGAGCGAGCGCGAGAGCAGCTCCTGGAGCTGCGCTTCGTTGGCCTCGATGCCCTCGACGCAGTTGACCCGGAAGCTTTCCGCCGCGTCGGCGAGGAGCCGTACGGATTGAAGGAAGGCTGCGGCGATCACCGGCTTGAAGACGTTGAGCTCGAAATGACCCTGGCTGGCGGCGAAGCCCACCGTGGCCTGATTGCCGTGGACCTGGGTCGCGACCATGGTCAGCGCCTCGGCCTGCGTCGGATTGACCTTGCCCGGCATGATCGAGGAGCCCGGCTCGTTTTCCGGCAGGCTGATCTCGCCCAGTCCTGAGCGCGGGCCGGAGCCCATCAGGCGGATGTCGTTGGCGATCTTGAACAGATCGGAAGCGAGCGCAGCCAGCGCGCCATGGGCGGCGGCGAGCGCGCCATGGCTCGCCAGCGCCTCGAACTTGTTCTCGGCGCTGCGGAAGGGCAGGCCGGTCAGCGTCGCGGCTTCCTTGGCGAAGAAGGCGGCGAAATCGGGATGGGTGTTGAGGCCGGTGCCGACGGCGGTGCCGCCCTGCGCCAGCGCATAAAGCCCGCCGAGCGCCGCCTCGATCCGGCCGATGCCGAGATGGAGCTGCATCGCGTAGCCGGAGAATTCCTGGCCGAGCGTGACCGGGGTCGCGTCCTGGAGATGGGTGCGGCCGATCTTGACGAGATGCTTGAAGGCCTCGGCCTTGGCGTTCAGCGCCTTTTCGAGGCCGCGCAGCGCCGGCAGCAGGCGGCGGGTGATCTCCAGCACCGCGGCGATATGCATCGCGGTCGGGAAGCAATCGTTCGAGGACTGGCCTCGATTGACGTGGTCGTTGGGATGGACCGGGCTCTTGGCGCCGAGCCCGGCGCCGAGCAGTTCATTGGCGCGGTTGGCGAGAACCTCGTTGGCGTTCATGTTGGACTGGGTGCCCGAGCCGGTCTGCCAGATCACCAGCGGGAAATGTCCGTCGAACTTGCCGGCGAGCGCTTCATCCGCCGCATGGGCGATGGCGCCGGCGACGCGCTGGTCGAGCAGGCCGAGCCTGGCGTTGACATGGGCCGCGGCCTTCTTGACCAGCACCAGGGCATGGACCAGCGGCAGCGGCATGCGCTCGCTCTCGCCGCCGATCTTGAAATTCTCGAGGGAGCGCTGCGTCTGAGCGCCCCAGTAGCGATCCGCCGGCACCGCGATCGGGCCGAAGGAATCGGTTTCGGTGCGCGTCTCGGTCATGTGGCGTCCGTCGTCAGGGCTTCTTGCGGAAGGAATCGAGGCTGACCACTTCGGCACCGCCCCGGCTGTCCTCGCCTTCGGCAGCGGGTTCCGCTTTCGCGGATGCGGCAGCAGGCTCGGCGGCAGGCGCCTTGCCCTTGGCGGCCGGAAGCGCGGCCGGCACGATCTTCGCCGGCGCCGGCGGCGCCTCGGCGGGCTCCGCGTCCTGGGAAGCGGCATCCTCGGCCTGATCCTGCGCCTCGAATTTCAGGCCGAACTGGACGGAGGGGTCGAAGAAGGTCGAGATCGCATCGAAGGGCACGAGCAGCCGCTCCGGAACGCCGGAGAAGGACAGGCCGACCTCGAAGGAGTGCTCGCCGACGCTCAGGTCCCAGAACTGGTGCTGCAGGACGATCGTCATCTCCTCGGGATGCTTCTCGCGCAGGCGCTGCGAAAGGCGCACGCCCGGTGCACCCGTGCGGAAGGTCACGTAGAAATGGTGCTCGCCCGGCAGTCCGTCGCGTGCGGCCTCCGTCAGGATCTTGCGGACCACGCCCTTCAGCGCGTCCTGAACCATGAGGTCGTAACGAAGAACATCCTTGGACATCGAGTCGTGGTTTCCGCTTGTTGCGTTCCGGCGGGAACAGCCGGCAGGCCGTCAGAGAAAGAAGTGGAGGCTTCTGTTGCCAGGCGCCTCCGAGCCCCGCCTTACGCGGCTAAGCGCAAGGGCTTTGGTTTGGGAACCAGCACCGCTTACGCGGCGACGGCGACCCGAGCATTGTTGTCGTTGGCAACTATGCAATGGCCCGATAACGGCGGAACCATGCCGAGCAAAAGGATAACCTTTACACCCTCGTCGATCCTATTTCGCCCCCGCCAAAGCCCTGCGGGTTCGCCGCAAGGCCGCCTGCCTGAGCAGGGCTTTGGTGGAGGCGCCGGGTACCGCCCCCGGGTCCGAAAGGCTTATTTCGAGATCCGTTTATCGCCATAGCCGTTCTTGCGAGCGGCACTTGCGAATATAGGGAAGGCCGGGGCGTTGGGAAAGGGTTCTCATTTGTTTTCGACAAAGACTGCGGCTTTGCCGCCTCAATCGAGAATACGTCCATTTCTGATGTCGATTTCGAGGCTCATTTCGTCGTCCTCGGCGGTGCGCCCCGCGACCTCCCAGCGATCGTCGTAGCGGACGATCTCCTCGACATGGACGAGGCCGGCGCTCCAGGCGATGTCGCGCGCCTGACGTTCCGAGATCGTCACATTGGCATAGGTCTCTTCGCCATGCGCCGACAGCGCGATCAGGGCGTTGAAAGCGAGCGCCACCAGCAGGCGGCCGGTTACGTTCAGGGTCGGCATATCGACTATCCCCACGAATCAAGCGCGCGATGAATGGCGCCGATTGGGGCGGGTTTGCGGAGAAGCCATCTCACGGATCGTCGCGTTTGCGTGAGGTGGCAAGGCTCCCGCCATGGATTGGCAGGGGCTTCCGCAAACGCTGGGGATGCCTGCCGGCCGGGCCGGGCCAAGCGGATCGCGAGCCGCTATAGTCGTGCGCCTTCCAGAGAGTCGCCATGCGCCAGTATCACGACCTGCTCCAACGCGTCCTGACCGAGGGCGTCCGCAAGGACGACCGCACCGGCACCGGCACGCTCGCCGTCTTCGGCCATCAGATGCGCTTCGACCTGTCGGAAGGATTCCCTCTGGTCACGACCAAGAAGCTGCACCTGAAATCGATCATCCACGAGCTAATCTGGTTCCTGCGCGGCGACACCAATGTGCGCTATCTCCAGGAGAACGGCGTCACGATCTGGGACGAATGGGCCGATGCGAATGGCGATCTCGGCCCGGTCTATGGCCGGCAGTGGCGTTCCTGGGCGGCGCCCGACGGGCAGGTGATCGACCAGATCGCCTGGCTGGTGAACGAGATCCGCCGCAATCCGGATTCGCGCCGGCTGATCGTCTCGGCCTGGAACCCGGCCGATATCCCGAAGATGGCGCTGGCGCCCTGCCACTGCCTGTTCCAGTTCTTCGTGGCCAACGGGAAGCTGTCCTGCCAGCTCTACCAGCGCTCGGCCGACGTCTTCCTCGGCGTGCCCTTCAACGTCGCGAGCTACGCGCTGCTGACCCATATGGTCGCGCAGGTGACGGGTCTTGGCGTCGGCGAGTTCGTGCATTCCTTCGGCGACACTCACCTCTATGTGAACCATCTCGATCAGACGCGGCTCCAGCTTTCGCGCGAGCCGCGCGCGCTGCCGAAGCTGACGCTCAATCCGGCGGTGACGCGGCTGGAGGATTTCCAGTTCGCGGACGTCACGATTACCGATTACGACCCGCATCCCGGCATCAAGGCTCCGATCGCAGTATGACCCTCACCATCCGCTCCGCCCGTCCCGGCGAGGCCGGGCTCGTGCTCGCCTTCATCCGCGAACTCGCCGAATACGAGAAGCTGCTGCACGAGGTCGTCGCGACCGAGGCCGAGATCGAGGCCGCGCTGTTCGGCGAGAATCCGAAGACCTTCTGCGACATTGCCGAATGGGATGGCGAGCCGGTGGGCTTCGCCGTGTGGTTCTACACCTATTCGACCTTTTCGGGCCGGCACGGCATCTGGCTGGAAGACCTGTTCGTGCGGCCGGACCAGCGCGGGCGCGGCATCGGCAAGGCGCTGATCGCCGGGCTGGCGCGGCGCTGTGTCGCGGAGAAGCTGCCGCGCCTTGCCTGGTGGGTGCTCAACTGGAACGAGCCGTCGCGGGTCTTCTACCGGGCGCTCGGCGCCACGGCGCAGGACGAGTGGACGGTGAAGCGGCTGGAAGGCCAGGCGCTGGCGAAGCTCGGCGCGGAGGGCTGAGCCGATGCCGTCTCTTCCGGTCGTCCTCGTCGCAGCCATCGCCGATAACGGCGTGATCGGCGACGACAACAAGCTGATTTGGCGGCTCAGGACCGACATGCAGCGCTTTCGCCGGCTGACGACCGGCTGCCCCATCATCATGGGGCGCAAGACCTATCTTTCGATCGGCAAGCCGTTGCCCGGGCGCCAGACGGTGGTGTTGACGCGGGATCGTGAATTTCGCGCCGAGGGCGTCCATGTCGCCCATGAGGTGGCGGAAGCATTGACGCTGGCGCAAGGGCTCGGCCGGGAGATGGGCGCCCATGCGGTCATCATCGGCGGCGGTACTGAAATCTACGCGCAGATGCTGCCGCTGGCCGACCGGCTCGAACTCACCATGGTCCATGCGCAGCCGGCCGGCGACGCTGTTTTCCCGCATTGGGAGGAGGATGCCTTCGTCGAGACGGCGCGGGAAAGCCACGCTGCCGACGCCGAGAACGACCATCCTTATACCTTCGTCACCTATGGCCGACGCGGCTGATCGCCGCTTTCCGTTCACGATGAATGGCTTGCGCCGTTGACGAATCCATGGCCCATGACCAAGTCAGCCCAGCGCCTTCGACCGAAGGCGCTGACAAACGGCCGTCATTTGCTTATGGCTTGGCCTCGATAGAACGAAAGGGAACGGCTCGCGAATGCCTTGGAGCAATCAGAGCGGCGGTGGCAGCGGCGGGGGAGGTCCCTGGGGTCAGCGCGGAGGTAGCGGCGGCGGCGGTCCCTGGGGCGGCGGTTCAGGTGGCGGCGGGGGCAATGGCAATCCGCCCGACCTCGAGGAAATCCTGCGTCGCAGCAGGACCGGCTGAAGAATCTGGTCCCCGGTGGCAATATCGGCGGGCGCGGCCTGCTTCTCGGCTTGCTATTCCTGATCACGGTTTGGATGCTGTCCGGTGTCTATTTCGTGCGGCCCAACGAGGTCGGCCTCAATCTTCGTTTCGGCCGCTTCATCGGCAAGACTGGCGAAGGCCCGAACTGGAACTGGCCTTATCCGATCGGCAGCGTGGTCAAGCCGCAGGTGACGAACGTCATCACCACCGAGGTCGGTTTCCGTACGGTCGAATCGGTCCGGACGTCGCGTCAGACCGACGTGATCGAAGAGAGCCTGATGCTCACCGGCGACGAGAACATCGTCGATATCGATTTCATCGTGCAGTGGCAGATCGACCCGGCCGCGCCCGAGAACTACGTCTTCAACATCCAGGATCCGCCGGGCACGGTGAAGGCCGTGGCCGAGAGCGCGATGCGCGAGATCATCGGCCGCCGCAATATCCAGCCGGTGCTGACGACAGACCGCGGCGCGATCGAGGCCGAGGTGCGCCAGCTCATGCAGGAGACGCTCAACGGTTACAATGCCGGCGTGCGCATCAGCCTCGTCCAGCTCCAGAAGGTCGATCCGCCGCAGCAGGTCATCGACGCCTTCCGCGACGTCCAGGCGGCCCGCGCCGACCAGGAACGCCTGCGCAACGAGGCGCAGACCTATGCCAACCGCGTCGTGCCCGAGGCACGCGGCCGGGCGGCGCAGCTGACGCAGGCGGCCGAAGCCTTCAAGGAGCAGACCGTTGCCGAGGCGCGCGGTCAGGCGAGCCGCTTCAACGCGGTCTACGAGCAATACAAGAACGCTCCGGGCGTGACGCGCGAGCGTCTCTTCCTGGAGACGATGGAACGCGTGATGGGCGGGACGGACAAGATTATCCTCGACTCGACCGGCAACGGGCAGGGCGTCGTGCCTTACCTGCCGCTCGATCAGCTCCAGCAACGGCGCCCGGGGCCGGGCCAGCAGGGAGGGGCTCAGCGATGAACTCTCCCGTCCTGCGCGGCGTGCTCTTCTTCGCCGCCGTCATCATTGCCGTGGTGCTCTATGCCTCGACCTTTGTGGTCTCTCAGACGCAGTCGGCGATCGTGCTGCAGTTCGGTCGCGTCCGGACCGTCGCGACCCAGCCGGGGCTGTACTTCAAGCTGCCGGCGCCCTTCGAGACGGTGACGATCCTCGACAACCGCATCCTCGACCTCGACCTGCCGGCGCAGGAAATCATCGCCTCGGACCAGAAGCGTCTCGTGGTCGATGCCTTCACGCGCTACCGCATCTCGGACCCGCTGCGCTTCTACCAGGCGGTCAACAACATCCCGCGGGCGAACTCGCAGCTCGCCTCGATCGTGAACGGCAACGTTCGCTCGGTGCTGGCGGAAGCGAGCTTCACGGCGATGGTTCGCACCGAGCGCTCGCGCCTGATGAACCGCATCCGCGACGACGTGAACCGGGAGGCGGCCCGCTTCGGCATGACCGTCGTCGATGTCCGGTTGCGGCGTGTCGATCTGCCGGCGGCGAACTCGGCGGCGGTGTTCCAGCGCATGCAGACGGAGCGCCAGCGCGAGGCGGCGGAAGCCCGCGCGCTCGGCGGCCAGCAGTCGCAGGAGATCCGCGCCCGGGCCGACAGGGACTCGACCGTGATCGTGGCGGAGGCGCAGCAGCACGCCGACGAGATCCGCGGCGCGGGCGAGGCGGAGCGCAACAAGGTCTTCGCCGAGGTCTTCGGCAAGGATCCGGAGTTCTTCTCCTTCTACCGCTCGATGCAGGCCTATGAAGCCAGCATCAAGCCGGGGGACACGCGGATGGTTCTGTCGCCGGATTCGCCGTTCTTCCGGTATTTCAACGGCCCGAACGCGCAGCGTCAGGACGGCCAGGCGGGCGCTTCGGCGACACCTGCGCAGCCTGCGCCGGCACGGCCCTGATCATGGCGAGCGACGCGGATGCTTGATTTCGTCGCGGCGCTCGGCCTGGTCTTCGCTATCGAGGGCATTCTCTTCGCTGCGGTTCCGCATCTGGCGAAGGATGCCTTGCGGAGCGCGGCGGAAACGCCGCCGGACCGGATGCGGCTCATCGGCCTCGGCTCGGCGGTGCTGGGCGTGATCCTGGTCTGGGTCGCGCGCGGCGTCT
Organism: Beijerinckiaceae bacterium; assembly: GCA_965283735.1. Lineage (GTDB taxonomy): Bacteria > Pseudomonadota > Alphaproteobacteria > Rhizobiales > Beijerinckiaceae > Allobosea. The sequence continues at coordinate 1,468,393 of CBDIPN010000001.1, forward strand.
GGTAGAAGCGGGGGCGGCCACGCGATCGTGTTCGATGACATGATCGTGCGTCGCCCTTCCGCCGCATTTCGGAGTTCAATCATCGGGCGCGTCCGCCTGCCTTGCGGCACCGGGGGCGCCCGCCTTTCATCGATCGGCCCGCATTCTTCCGAACATGAGGACCCCTATGGCATCGAACACCCTTTCCGCAGCCAGGCCTGTCCGCATCGCTCTCGCTGCCGGCGTCGCCGGCCTCGCGCTGCTGGCCTCGCCCGTGCTGGCGCCGGGGCATGCGCAGGCCAATACGCCGCTCCTCCAGGGGCAGACCTCGCTTGCCGACCTCGTCGACAAGGTCATGCCGGCGGTGGTCAACATCGCGGCCGTCACCACCAACGACCAGAAGGGCCGCAACCTGCCGCAACTGCCGCAGCTTGGTCCCGACACGCCCTTCGGCGACCTGTTCGAGGAATTCTTCAACCGCCGCAACCAGCAGGGCGAGCGCCAGGCGCCGCAGCAGCGCCGTTCGCAATCGGCCGGCTCCGGCTTCGTGGTCGACCCCTCGGGCATCGTGGTCACCAACAACCACGTCATCGGCGACGCCAACGAGATCACGGTGATCTTCAATGACGGCCTGCGCCTCAAGGCCGAGGTCATCGGCAAGGACAGCAAGGTGGACCTTGCCGTGCTGCGCGTGAAGCACGACAAGCCGTTGCCGGCGGTCAAGTTCGGCGATTCCGACAAGATGCGGATCGGCGATCCGGTGATGGCGATCGGCAACCCGTTCGGCCTCGGCGGCTCGGTCTCGTCGGGCATCGTCTCGGCCCGCAACCGCGACATCAGCCAGGGTCCGTACGACACCTATATCCAGACCGACGCGGCCATCAACAAGGGCAACTCGGGCGGTCCGCTGTTCAACATGGCCGGCGAGGTCATCGGCATCAACACGGCGATCCTGTCGCCGACGGGCGGCTCGGTCGGCATCGGCTTCGCCGTGCCCTCGACGCTGGCGACCAACATCGTCGACCAGCTCAAGGAATTCGGCGAGACCCGCCGTGGCTGGCTCGGCGTGCGCATCCAGACCGTCGATGACGCCACCGCCGAGGCGCTTGGCCTCGGCACGGCGCGGGGCGCGCTCGTCGCCGGCATCGACGAGAAGGGCCCGGCCAAGCCGGCCGGCCTTGAGACCGGCGACGTGATCGTCAAGTTCGACGGCAAGGACGTGAAGGATTCGCGCGATCTGCCGCGCATCGTCGCGGCGACGCCGGTCGGCAAGGACGTGCCGCTGGTGGTGATCCGCAAGGGCAAGGAAGAGACCAAGACGGTCAAGCTCGGCCGCCTCGAGGATGGCGAGAAGGTCCAGTCGGCCTCGGCGAACAAGCCGGCGGCCGAGCCGGCCAAGCCCGCGGTGACGAGCGCGCTCGGCCTCGAATTCTCGCCGCAGACGGACGAGCTCAGGAAGCGCTACACGATCAAGGACGGCCTCAAGGGCGTGGTCATCACCAAGGTCGATGCCAACTCGAACGCGGCCGACAAGCGCATCCTCGTCGGCGAGCTGATTGTCGAGGTCGGCCAGGAGCCGGTCAACACGCCGCAGGACGTGACCAAGCGCCTCGATGCGCTGAAGAAGGAAGGCAAGAAGTCGGCCCTCCTGCTGGTCTCGAACGGCCAGGGCGAGGTCCGCTTCGTCGCCGTCTCGATGAACTGAGACCGGCGATATCTGTAGAATATGAAGGGCGGTCCGGTCGGGCCGCCCTTTTTCATGTTCTGTCCGCAGAGCGGTGGCGAAGTGCGCGCGCTGGCGCAGACCGGCCGAACGCAGCTAGAGCTTGGCGACGGCGCCCGGAGAGACCGAGATGAAGATCAGCGACATTCCCTTCGTCACCACCGACTGGGCGACGATCCCTATGGAGCGCCATGCCGGCGACAGCGGAGAGGCGACCTGGCGCGTCCAGTATTTCGGCCCGGAGGACAACCGCATCCGGGTACGGATGGTCGAGTACTCGCCGGGCTATGTCGCCGATCACTGGTGTTCGAAGGGGCACATCATCCTGTGCCTGGAAGGCGAGATGGAGACCACGCTGGCCGACGGGCGCGTGCTGCCGCTGAAGGCAGGCATGAGCTATCAGGTCGCGGACAATGCCGAGGCGCACCGCTCCGCGACGAAGACCGGCGCGAAGCTCTTCATCGTCGACTGATCAGCCCCGGACGATCTCGCCGCCGGTATAGCCCTGGGCGTAGAGCAGGGCGGTGAGGTCGGCATGGTCGAGCCGGGCGTCGGCCGCTGCCGCCACCGCCGGCTTGGCGCGGAAGGCCGCGCCAAGCCCGGCTTCGCCGAGCATGGCGAGGTCGTTGGCGCCGTCGCCGACGGCCATGGTCTGCGCGGGGGCGAGCTTGAAGCGGGCGCGCAATTCGACGAGCGCGTCGAGCTTGGCCTGCTTGCCGAGAATGGGATCGGCGACCGTGCCGTTCAGGATGCCGTCGCTGGCGATCAGCGTGTTCGAGCGGTGCTCGTCGAAGCCGATGGTCTGGCCGATCGGGCCGGTGAAGACGGTGAAGCCGCCGGAGACGAGCGCGGTGTAGCCGCCATTCGCCCGTATCGTCTGGACGAGTTCACGCCCGCCCGGCGTCAGCGTGATGCGGTCGCGGATGATCTCGCCGACGACGGAGAGCGGTACGCCCTTCAGTAGGGCGACGCGTTCGCGCAAAGCCGGCTCGAAATCGATCTCGCCGCGCATGGCGCGCTCGGTGATGGCGGCGACATGCTCCTTCAGGCCGACGAAGGCGGCGAGCTCGTCGATGCATTCCTGGCCGATCATCGTCGAATCCATGTCGGCGAGGAACAGCGCCTTGCGACGGGTGGCCGCCGGCTGGACGATGACGTCGATCGCGGCGCCTTCAAGTTCGGCGCGGATCCCGGCTTCGAGCTTGCGTGCGTCGGCCGCTTCCGCGAAGAGGTCGGCAGCGATCGCGCCGTCGAGCACGGTCGTGCCGGTGATGCCGGGCACGGTGCGGGCAAGGCGGGCGAGCAGGGCTTCGCCGACCAGCGCCTGGCCGTGGGCGGATACGAGTGTGGCGACGAGCATGTGAGGAACCGGGTGAAGGCGGCAGGGCAAATCGGCGCGGTGCTCATCGCAGGTCCGACCGCGAGCGGCAAGTCCGCGCTCGCGATCGAGATCGCACGCCGCACCGGCGGAACCGTCGTCAACGCCGATTCCATGCAGGTCTATGCCGATCTGCGCATCCTCTCGGCGCGGCCGAGCGCGGCTGAGGAGGCGATGGTGCCGCACCGCCTCTACGGGCATGTCGATGGCGCCGTGAACTATTCGGCGATGCGCTACGCCGCTGACGTGACGACGCTGCTGGCTGAACTGCGCGAAAGCGGCTCGCTGCCGATCCTGGTCGGCGGCACAGGGCTCTATTTCAAGGCCGTCACGGAAGGCTTTTCGGCGATGCCGCCGGTGCCGGAGGATGTTCGAGCCGCGTTTCGGAGCCATGCCGAAGGGCGGGAGACGGCTGCGCTCCATGCCGAGCTTGTCGCTTGCGATCCGTCCATGGCTGAGCGGCTGCGCCCGAGCGACCGGATGCGGATCATGCGGGCGCTGGAGGTCTTCCGGGCGACGGGGCGTTCGCTGGCGAGCTTCCAGGGCGAGCGCGAACCGGGGCCGCTCGGCGGCACGCCGACGCTGCGGCTCTTCGTGTATCCCGAGCGCGAGGCGGTGCGGGAGCGGATCGACCGGCGCTTCGAGACGATGATGGGTGAGGGCGCGCTCGACGAGGTCGCGCGTTTGCGGCTACGCGGGCTCGATCCGCTGCTGCCGATCATGCGCGCCCATGGGGTGCCAGGCCTGATCGCCCATCTCGACGGCGAGATCACCCTGGACGAAGCGATCCGGCGTGGCCAGGCCGATACGCGCGCCTATGCCAAGCGGCAGGTGACGTGGTTCCGCCACCAGATGGAGGGCTGGGAAGCGGTCACGCCCGAGGCTGCACTGGAGGCGGCGCTCGGGCAGCTCGGCTGCTGAAGCTCAGGCTGCCTCGGCGACAGCCAGAGGGTCGGCGATGCCGAGGCGGTTGCGGCCTTCGTTCTTGGCGCGATAAAGCGCCCGGTCGGCACGGTTTGTCAGGGACCCCAGCTCTTCGCCCGGGTGACGCGCGGCGATGCCGAGGCTCGCGGTCACGCGCAGAGCCAGTGTTTCGGAGACCGGCATGGCGCGGGTCAGCAGGGCATCCTGGATCTGGCGTGCACTTGCCGCTGCGGAGGCCAGGTCGCAATCCTGCAGCAGGATACCGAACTCCTCCCCGCCGAAGCGGCCGACGAGATTGCGCTCGTTGCGGTATTGGCCGAGCAGCAGGTCGGCGAAGGCGCGGATCACCGCATCGCCTGCCGGGTGGCCATAGGTGTCGTTGACCTGCTTGAAGTGATCGAGGTCGACGATGATCATCGCGAGTTCGGTGCCGTCGGCCTCGCTGGCGGCAATGGCGGCGTTGGCCTTGTCGGTGAAGGAGCGGCGGTTGAGCAGAGCCGTCAACGGGTCTTCCTCTGCCAGACGACGCAGCTCCTTCTCGCGTTCCTCGCGCAGGCCGATTTCCTCGGAGAGGGCACGGCGGGTCGCCCGTTCGCGGCCGATCTCGAGCGCCAGCGTGGCGGCGCGCATCTGCAAGGTTTGATTGGCCACCGTCAGGTCGGTGATATCGGTCAGGGTCAGGAGCAGGCCGTCACCGAGTGGGGCGATCGCGACCCTGAGCCAGGTCGTCGCGCCGTCGCGCGTGTAGGAGGTCTCGAGGCAGTCGGCCCGCTGCAGGTCGATGGCAAAGAGGCAGCGGCGCCAGATCGAGGGATCGGAGAGGAAGGACAGGCTTTCGCGGCCATCGGTGTCGAGCAGGTCGTTTTCCGCGCGACCGCTCAGCTCGGCGGCACGGCGGTTGGCGGTGACGACGACGGCCTGTTCGATCTCGCCGGCCGCATCGCGGATGGCGCGCAGCGCGACGATGCCGCAGGGCGAGCTGTCCAGCACGGCATTGAGCAGGTCCTCGCGGAACTGCAGCGGGCGGCTGAAGGCAATGATGAAGCGGCGCCCGTCGCGCGCCGTGGTCGGCAGGACCAGGCGCTCCCACAGGGCGACGCGCACCGTCTGGGTCGAGCGGTGGACGGTGTAGAGCGGCCGATCCTCGGCGATGGCCTGGTCGAAGCTGTCGATCGAGAAACGGGCGACGTGCTCGCGCATACCCGAGAGGCGCTTGCCGAGGCGGTTTGCGCCGGAGTAGCGGATGATCTCGCGCCCGAAATGCAGCCAGCGATAGTCGCCGTCGTCGGTGGGCTCCAGGACCATCAGGTCCTCGCCGAAATCCGGCAGCAGCGCGGCGGCGAGCTTCTCATAGCCGACGGGCTCGCCGTCCTGACGGTGAAGCGCAAAGCGGCTTAGAATCCGCGCGATCTCCGGGGCGTGGCCGCGGGCCGCGATATTCTCGGTGTGGACCTCGTAGTACATATCCGTCCCGGTTCGAGCGCGCAGAACCTACTGCCGACGGATTGAGAAAGTGTTCCGCAAAGGCATGGGATTTTCGAGATCGGACGATCGGCCGCTCCCGAAGACCTCCAAACCATGTTAACGCTTGACCGGTTGCGCGCGCTCCGTTAGCGTTCGGCAACTTTCGCCAAGGATCATGTGCGCAATGCGCAAGCTTATTCTCGTAGAGGTGCGCTGGTAGGGGCCGGTTTTCGAACCGGGCGTCCCCGACGCCAGCGCACGCCCAGGCCCCTCCGAGGGCCTTTTTTATTGCCCGCATTCCAGACAGACAAAAAGACCAGCCGCAGGAGAGCGTAATGAGCGAGATGATGACCGGCGCCGAGATGGTCGTCCGCGCGCTTCAGGATCAGGGTGTCGAGCACCTGTTCGGTTATCCGGGCGGCGCCGTACTCCCGATCTACGACGCCATCTTCCAGCAGGACAAGGTCAAGCACGTCCTCGTTCGCCACGAGCAGGGCGCCGTGCACGCTGCCGAAGGCTATGCCCGCTCCGGCCCCGGCAAGGTCGGCTGTGTCCTCGTCACCTCCGGCCCCGGCGCGACCAATGCCGTCACCGGCCTCACCGACGCGCTGCTCGACTCGATCCCGCTCGTCGTCATCACCGGCCAGGTGCCGACGCATCTGATCGGCTCCGACGCCTTCCAGGAATGCGACACGGTCGGCATCACCCGCTCCTGCACCAAGCACAACTATCTGGTGAAGAGCATCCACGACCTGCCGCGCATCCTGCACGAGGCGTTCCACGTTGCCTCGAACGGCCGTCCGGGCCCGGTCGTGATCGACATCCCCAAGGACATCCAGTTCGCCTCCGGCTCCTATACCCGGCCGCGCGACAATCAGCACAAGACCTACCGCCCGGTGGTCAAGGGCGACCTGAACAAGATCAAGGCCGCGGTCGAGCTGATCGCCGGCGCCAAGCGCCCTGTCTTCTACACCGGCGGCGGCGTGATCAATTCCGGCCCGCATGCCTCGGTGCTGCTGCGCGAACTCGCGCGGCTGACGGGCTTCCCGGTCACCTCGACGCTGATGGGCCTCGGCGCCTTCCCGGCGGCCGACAAGCAGTGGTTGGGCATGCTCGGCATGCACGGCACCTACGAGGCCAACCTCGCGATGCATGACTGCGACGTCATGATCAATATCGGCGCGCGCTTCGACGACCGCATCACCGGGCGCATCGACGGCTTCTCGCCGCGCTCGAAGAAGATCCATATCGATATCGACCCGTCCTCGATCAACAAGACGGTCAAGGTCGATATCGGCATCGTCGGCGATTGCGCCCATGTGCTCGAGGACATGGTCCGGATCTGGCGCGAGAGCAGCCCGCAGGTTGACAAGACCGCGCTTGCCGCCTGGTGGATGCAGATCGAGGGCTGGCGCGGCCGCAAGAGCCTCTCCTACAAGCGCTCGGACACGATCATCAAGCCGCAATACGCGCTGGAGCGCCTCCACGCGCTGACCAAGGATCGCGACACCTACATCACGACCGAGGTCGGCCAGCACCAGATGTGGGCCGCGCAGTACCTGCACTTCCAGGAGCCGAACCGCTGGATGACATCGGGCGGCCTCGGCACGATGGGCTACGGCCTGCCGGCGGCCATCGGTGTGCAGATGAAGCATCCCGAGGCCCTCGTCATCGACGTCGCCGGCGAGGCCTCGATCCTGATGAACATGCAGGAGATGTCGACGGCCGTGCAGTACCGGCTGCCGGTGAAGATCTTCATCCTCAACAACGAGTACATGGGCATGGTGCGCCAGTGGCAGGAGCTGCTGCATGGCGGGCGCTATTCGGAGAGCTATTCGCAGTCCCTGCCTGACTTCGTGAAGCTGGCCGAGGCCTATGGCGGCCACGGCATCCGCTGCTCCGACCCGGCCAAGCTCGACGCCGCGATCATGGAGATGATCGAGACGCCCGGTCCGGTGATCTTCGACTGCCTCGTCGCGAAGGAAGAGAACTGCTTCCCGATGATCCCGTCGGGCAAGGCCCATAACGAGATGATCCTGCCCGATTTCGAGGGCGACACCGGCGAGATCATCGACGCCAAGGGCAAGCAGCTCGTCTGAGCCCGTCCAGACTCCCTCAGCCCTCATCCTGAGGAGCCGCATAGCGGCGTCTCGAAGGATGCTCCAGTGGGTGAGGAGGGATCTGGATCATCCTTCGAGACGCGGGCTTTGCCCGCTCCTCAGGATGAGGGCCGAGGGTACGATTGAAGGAAAGCACCATGGCCAGCATCGGTCTGATCGGCGGGATGAGCTGGGAGTCGACCGCGGTCTATTACCGGCTCCTCAACGAGGGCGTGCGCGCTCGTTCGGGCGGGCTGCATTCGGCCGACGTGCTCATGCATTCGGTCGATTTCGCTCCGATCGCGGAAATGCAGGCGAAGGGCGACTGGGCCGCGGCGGGCGCTGCGCTGGCCGCGAGCGCGCGGCGCCTCGAACAGGGCGGGGCCTCCTGCCTCGTGCTCTGCACCAACACCATGCACAAGGTCGCGGACCAGATCATCGCCGCGACCAAGCTGCCCTTCCTGCATCTCGCCGATGTCACGGCGCGGGCGGTGCTGGCCTCGCCCTCGCGACGGCCGCTTCTGCTCGCGACGCGCTTCACCATGGAACAGGGCTTCTATCGCGACCGGCTCAGGGCCTTCGGCGTCGAGGCGCTGGTGCCGGCTCCCGAAGAGCGCGACGACGTGCACCGCATCATCTACGAGGAACTGTGCCGGGGGCGGATCGATCCGGCTTCGCGTGAGCGCTATCGCGCCATCGTCACGCGCGCTGCCAGGGAGGAGGGCGCCGACGGTGTCATTCTCGGCTGCACCGAGATCGGTCTCCTGCTCTCGCAGGGCGATGTCGACGTGCCGGTGTTCGACACGACAGCCTTGCATGTCCAGGCGGCGCTCGATTTCGTCGAAGAATGGGAGGCTGCGGCGGCATGAAGCTTCTGATCGGCAACAAATGCTACTCGTCCTGGTCGCTCAGGGCTTGGCTCCTGATGCGGGCGAGCGGGATCGCCTTCACCGAGCAGCTCGTGCTGCTCGACGAACCCGGTTTCAAGGAGACGATCTTCGCTGCTGCGCCCGGCAGCGGCGGTACCGTGCCGACGCTGGTCGATGGCGAGATCGCCGTCTGGGAGACGCTGGCGATCTGCGAATACCTGCATGACACGCAGCCGCAGGCCGGCATCTGGCCGCGCGACAAGGCGGCCCGCGCTCATGCGCGCGCCATCTCCAGCGAGATGCATGCCGGTTTCATGGCGCTGCGCAGTGCCTGCCCGATAAATCTCGGCAAGCGTTTCGCCACGCGCGATCGCGGCCCCGGCGTCGCCCGCGATGTCGAGCGCCTCACCAGCCTGTGGCGGCAGGCGCGCGAACGCTTCGGCGCCGGCGGGCCGTTCCTCTATGGCGAGTTCTCGGCGGCGGATGCGATGTTCGCGCCGGTCGTGACCAGGCTCGATACCTATGGCATCGCCGTCGATCCGGTCTCGCAGGACTATATGCAGGCCGTGCTCGCGCTGCCCGCCTATCGCGAGTGGCTCACTGCGGCGCTGGCGGAGCCCTGGATCGTAGCCCAGGACGAGGTCGACGAACCCGCCCTCGTCAATCTCCGCTGACCCCGACACTTTCATTCCCTCGATTTCATCCGCTCCAACTCGCCTCACAGGTCCGTCATGCCGAAGCCCGCTACCCACTACCCGAATGCTCCGAAGGCTCAGCCGGTCGCGCGCCACACCCTGGCGGTGATCGTCGACAACGAACCGGGCGTTCTTGCCCGCATCGCCGGGCTGTTCTCGGGCCGCGGCTACAATATCGAGAGCCTCACCGTCTCCGAGACCGAGCATGAGAAGCATCTCTCGCGCATCACGGTCGTGACCTCCGGTACGTCCAATGTCATCGACCAGATCAAGGCGCATCTCGACCGGCTGGTGCCGGTGCATCGCGTCGTCGACCTGACCGAGCAGGGCGAGGCGATTGAACGCGAGCTCGCGCTGATCAAGGTGGTCGGCAAGGGCGATCATCGCGTCGAGGCGATGCGCCTTGCCTCGGCCTTCGGCGCGCGCGTGCTCGATGCCTCGCTGACCTCCTTCGTCTTCGAATTGACCGGCGCGACCGAGGAGATTGAGCGCTTCATCAAGACGATGACGGCGGTGGGGCTGACCGAGGTCTCGCGCACGGGCATCGCCGCGATGAGCCGCGGGCCGGAATCGATGTGAGCATGGTGCTGACCTCCGAAACCCTCGGCCTGATCGCGCTGCTCCTGGGAGGGGCCGGGCTTGCCTGCTTCGCCTGGCCGATCGTGATGCGCCTCTCCGGCAAGGGCCAGGTCGAGCCGCTGGGCAGCGGCAAGAGCCTGCGCTCGCCCTTGTGGTGGGCGGGCTTCCTGCTGACGATCGCGGCGATCTTCCTGCAGCGCATCGCGAGCCAGCAGGGCGGCTGAGCCTTAGCCGCTGAAACCACCTTCGTTGAGGAAGGCCTGCTCCTGCGCCGTCGTATCGCGCCCGAGCACGGGGTTGCGGTGCGGGAAGCGGCCGAAATCGCGGATGATATCGCGGTGGATCTCGGCATATTTCACGCCGTCGGCATCGTCGGCGGCGGCGCAGAGTTCGATGCAGCGCTCCTGATCGGCGAGCCCTTCGGAATGCATGAAGGGCATGTAGAAGAAGCGCTTCTCCGGCGGCTGATAGGCCTCGTCGAAGCCCCGGGCGATCGCGCGCTCGGCAATGGTGACAGCCTGCGCATCGGTGGCGAAGGCGCGTGGGCTGCCGCGGAACATGTTGCGCGGGAACTGGTCGAGCAGGATCAGGAGCGCATAGACGCCTTCCGGCGTGTCCTCCCAGGCGGCGAGTTGCCCCGCTGCGGCGGCCTCATGGACGGGCAGGAAGCGCCTGGTGATCTCGGCATCGAAGGCCTCGTCCTTGGCGAACCATTTCTCGGGGCCGGCCTCGCGCCAGAAGCTGACGACGGCATTGGCGCTGGGCAGGGTCATGAATGGCTCCGTTCCTCGAAATCCGATGACCCAGAGATAATTCTTCTTCGGTGATCCGCCAGTCGCGAATAACGCTTGCGGGCCGCCCGTCGCTGCGATAGATGCCTGAACCGTAACGTACGGTACTGGATTTCTCCCGCCCATGACGCAAGGCTCCGCAGAGACGCAAGGCGAGGCGCTGACAGCGCGCCAGCAGGCCGTGCTCGATGCCGTGTTGAGCCTGATGGTCGAGAAGGGCAGCGGGCTGACGATGACCGCGGTGGCGCGGCGCGCGAGCTGCTCCAAGGAAACGCTCTACAAGTGGTTCGGCGACCGCGACGGGCTCCTGACCGCGACCGTGCAGTGGCAGGCCTCGAAGGTGAGGGCGGGCAACTACGCCCGGCAGAATCTCGATGCCGGTGCGCTGCGCGAGAGCCTGAAGGGCTTCGCCGCGAACTGGCTCGAGGTGATTTCCTCGCCGACCTCGATCGCGCTGAACCGCATCGGCATCAGCCAGGCGGCCTCGCGCGACGGCAATCTCGGCTCGATCGTGCTGGCCAATGGCCGCTTCGCCATCGGCGAGCGCCTGAAGCCCGTGCTCGATGCCGGGCGGGAGGCGGGCCTGCTTGCCTTCGACGATACCGAGACGGTCTTCCGCACCTTCTTCGGCCTCGCCGGCCGCGACGTCCAGATCCGGCTCCTGCTCGGCGATACGCTGACGCTGAGCCGTGCCGAGATCGCCGCTGACGCCGAACGGGCGACCGAGCAGTTTCTCACCCTCTACGGCGCGGGGCTAAAGGCCTCGAACCGGGACAAGACCAACGCGTGACAAAGGAGATACCCATGCGCGTTTATTACGATCGTGATGCCGACATCAACCTGATCAAGGGCAAGAAGGTCTGCATCGTCGGCTACGGCTCGCAGGGCCATGCCCACGCGCTCAACCTGCGCGATTCCGGCGTCAAGGACGTCATCATCGCGCTCAAGGCCGGCTCGGCCACGCGCAAGAAGGCCGAAGAGGCCGGCTTCAAGGTGATGACCCCGTCGGAGGCCGCCAAGGTTTCGGACATCATGATGATGCTGACCCCGGACGAGCTGCAGGGCGACATCTATCGCGACGAGCTGCATGCCAACATGAAGGAAGGCGCCGCGCTGCTCTTCGCGCACGGCCTCAACGTTCATTTCAACCTGATCGAGCCGCGCAAGGATCTCGACGTGCTGATGGTCGCCCCGAAGGGCCCCGGCCACACCGTCCGCTCCGAGTATCAGCGCGGCGGCGGCGTGCCGACCCTGATCGCGATCCACCAGGACGCGACCGGCAACGCCCATGATCTCGGCCTCTCCTATGCCTCGGCCAATGGCGGCGGCCGCGCCGGCATCATCGAGACCACCTTCAAGGAAGAGTGCGAGACCGATCTGTTCGGCGAGCAGGTCGTGCTCTGCGGCGGTCTGGTCGAGCTGATCAAGGCCGGCTACGAGACGCTGACCGAGGCCGGCTACGCCCCCGAGATGGCCTATTTCGAGTGCCTCCACGAGGTGAAGCTGATCGTGGACCTGATCTACGAAGGCGGCATCGCCAACATGAACTACTCGATCTCGAACACCGCCGAGTACGGCGAGTACGTCACCGGCCCGCGGATCATCACCGCCGAGACCAAGGCCGAGATGAAGCGCGTCCTGACCGACATCCAGTCGGGCAAGTTCACCCGTGACTGGATGCTCGAGAACAAGGTCAACCAGACCTCGTTCAAGGCGACCCGCGCCCGCTACGCCGCCCATCCGATCGAGGAAGTCGGCGCCAAGCTCCGCGACATGATGCCGTGGATCAAGGCCAAGGCCCTGGTCGACAAGACCAAGAACTGATTTGGCGCGAGCCCGCGCCGGCCATGGCAGGCGCGGGCTTCCCAGATCGATTCAAGATGTTCCGGATCTGATTCCGGAATATCGTGCAATCGACTGATATAAATAGATTTTCCTGTTTTTGGGCGGTGGTCGAGAGGCTGCCGCCCGCTTTCTTTTCGGGGGCGATCAGGAACAGCCCTGTGGCGGAAGCGTTCTCCTTGCGGTGCGTGCCCGCTACAGGGAGGCAGTGATGGAACTCTTCCGCATTCTCGAAACGCCGGTGGCGATCCGCGTCGTGATGGCGCTGTCGCTGGCGATGATGCTGGCGGTGATCCTCGGTCTCGCCTGACGCAGCTGTCTCGAGAGACCTGACATGACGAAGCCTCCGGCGCCGGGCGCCGGAGGCTTTTTGCATGGGGCCTGCGGATCAGAAGGTGATCTTGTCCTTGATATCGGCCTCGACATTCGAGGGCAGCGTGCCGCGTTTCACGAGGTCGGCGAAATCCTTGAACTTCGCCTTGCTGCGCTCCTCGATGATCTTCTTGGAGCGGGCCTCGCCGATGCCCTTGAGCGTGTCGAGCTCGGCAGCGGTCGCGGTGTTGATGTTGATCTTCTTGGCCTGGGCCGCGGCGGGGGCGGCGACGGCTGGGGTCGCGGGCTTCGCGGCAGGCGCAGCTTGCGCTGTCGGGGCGGCAGGCGCCGTGACGGGCGCGGTCGGCTTGGCCGGAGCGGGCGCCTGCGTCGCCGTCTGGGCGAAGGCCTGGCCGCCCATGGCGGCAAGCGCGACGAGGGGGATGAGGAAACGAGACATCGTCATGACTGGGACCTCGCGGGTCGGCCCGGAAACGTCGCATCCGTCGGGGGCCGGGTCCCTCCGCCGGACGACGCTGGCGGCACGAGGCCTTTCAGCGTGTCGCGCCGTGCTCGCCGTTGTGGCGTGCCGCGATGCGACGACGTGAAGAAACGACTATCGGCTTGAACGACCCCCGAATGCCGCGTTCACCGGGCAGTCAGGTTTCGAGGCCGGTCAGCGCGCAAGGATCTCGCTGAGGCGGCCGACGCCGTAGAGCAGACCGAAGCCCCAGGCGAAGGAGGCCAGCCAGTTGGCGAGCTGGAACTGCCAGGCGGGCATCGCGACGATGCCGGCGACGATGGCGATGACGGCCCGTAGCGGCCCGAAGAAATGGCCGATCAGGATGCTGGCGATGCCCCATTTCTCGAAGAAGGCATGGCCTCGATCGAGCAATTGCGGGTTCTTGGAGAAAGGCCAGTGATCATGGACGCGTGGTCCGAGATAGATGCCGGCGATGTACGACACCCAGAAGCCGCTGCCGGCGCCGAACGAGGCCGCCAGTGCCAACGGCACGAGATTGAGGCCCGAGGCGCCGGCAACCGCGCCGAAGGTAGTGAAGAACATCGTGGCAGGTATAAGCCAGGATAGTACCGCGACGCATTCGGCGAAGGCCACCGCGAAGACGATCGGGATCGCCCATTGCTGATGGGTCTGCATGAAGTTGACGAGCGCCTTCATGGCTTGCTCTAGTTCGGCCATGGCGTTCGGCTCGGCTCCAGCGGGGTCGGGTCGGTCACGCCATATGGCCGTGTCGCTGGAACGATGCAAGCGGCGGGCCGCCGCAGGGCGAGGCGTTGCCTTCCCCGGATGATCGCCTATTAATTCCGGCAACGCGAAAAAAGCTGACGGCCGGGCGCCAAGCCTTGAGCCCGAGGGGGAAACGGATTTCATGGAGTTGCAAGATCGCCCGCAGGCGCATGCGGGCACGGGGGCGGTTTCGTCTGATGATCCGGCGGTGGCGCTCGGCGGCATCGACATCACCTTTCATCTCGCCGATGGCGGCCGCTATCAGGCGGTCAAGGGCATCGATCTCAAGGTCCATCCCGGCGAGTTCGTCTCGATCGTCGGGCCGACCGGCTGCGGCAAGTCCACGCTGCTGAATGCGGCGGCGGGTCTGCTCGCACCTTCGGCCGGCACGGTCGGCATCTTCGACAAGCCGCTCTCCGGGCTGAACCGGCGCGCCGGCTATCTCTTCCAGCAGGATGCGCTGATGCCGTGGAAGACGGCGCTGGAGAACGTCAAGGTCGCGCTGGAGCCGATGGGCGTTCCCGAACGCGAGGCCGATCAACGGGCGCGCGAATGGCTCGGCCGCGTGGGTTTGCGCACCTTCGTCGACCGTTACCCGCACATGCTCTCGGGCGGGCAGCGCAAGCGCGTCAGCCTGGCGCAGATGCTGATCCGCAATCCCGAGATCCTGCTGATGGACGAGCCCTTCGGGCCGCTCGACGCGCAGACCCGGCAGATCATGGGCAATCTCCTGCTCGATCTCTGGTCGCGCGACCGCAAGGCGCTGATGTTCGTGACCCATGATCTGGAGGAGGCGATCGCGCTCTCCGACCGGGTGGTGGTGATGTCGGCCGGGCCGGCGGCGGGGATCGTCGCCGATTACAAGGTCGACCTGCCACGCCCGCGCGACATCGCCGATATCCGGCTGGAGAAGGCCTTCCACGAGATCCATCGCGATATCTGGGCCTCGCTGCGGGTCGAGGTGCAGAAAGCCTATGCGATGGGCGAGGGGCGCGAGCTCGTCGGGGGAGACGCGTCATGAAGCGGATGAAGCTGCTCTCGCTCCAGATCCTCGTGATGCTGGTCTTCCTCGCGATCTGGCATGTCGTGACGACCACGAGCCTGTTCGGTGACGTCAAGACGATGCAGTTCTTCTTCTCGACGCCATCAGCGGTGCTGACGCGCACCTTCAAGCAGCTCACCAGCGGAGACATCTACTACCATCTCGGCATCACCCTGACCGAGACGGTGCTGGCCTTCGTGATCGGTTCGCTGGCCGGCATCCTGTTCGGCTTCGCCTTCGCGCGGCGGGAGCTGCTTTCCGCGGTGTTCGACCCCTATATCAAGGCGGCGAACGCCCTGCCCCGCGTCGTGCTGGCGCCGATCTTCGCGCTCTGGTTCGGACTCGGCATCTGGTCGAAGGTGGCGCTCGGCTTCACGCTCGTCTTCTTCATCGTGTTCTTCAACGTCTATCAGGGCGTGCGCGAGGTCTCGCCGACGATCCTGGCCAATGCCCGCATGCTCGGCATGAACGAGCGCCAGCTCTTCAAGCATGTCTACTGGCCGTCTGCCCTGACCTGGATGTTCTCCTCGCTGCACACTTCGGTAGGCTTCGCCCTGGTCGGTGCCGTGGTTGGCGAATATCTCGGTTCCTCGGCCGGGCTCGGCTACAAGATTCACGAGGCCGAGAGCGTGTTCGACGTCACCGGCGTTTTTGCGGGCATGTTGATCCTCGCGATCTTCGTCATCGCCATCGAACTCGCTGGTGACGGTGGTCGAGAAGCGGCTGCTGGTCTGGCGGCCGGGGCAAAGCTCGACGACGGCGACGTAAGGCGAGTTGCCGGGGTCAGCAGAACTCGCCTATCGTTACCCGACATGCGCCCCGCAGAAGCGCTTTTTTCATTCAACCGGAGGTTTCGCCATGATCTTCACCCGCCGCGCCGCACTGGCTGCGCTCGCTCTTTCGACCGCGCTCGGCGCCGCGCCGCACGCCGCGCTCGCCCAGAATGCCGAGAAGCCGAAGCTCACGCTCGGCGTCGGCGGCAAGCAGCTTCTGTACTATCTCCCGCTCACGGTCGCGGAGAAGAAGGGTTACTTCAAGGAGCAGGGGCTGGACGTCGAGATCAACGATTTCGGCGGCGGCGCCAAGTCGCTGCAGGCTCTCGTCGGCGGTTCGGTCGATGTCGTGACGGGTGCCTATGAGCATACCATCCGCATGCAGGCGAAGGGCCAGGATATCCGGGCCGTGATCGAGCTCGGGCGCTTCCCGGCGATCACCATCGCCGTGCGCAAGGACCTCGCCGACAAGGTGAAGTCTGCCGCCGATTTCAAGGGCCTCAAGATCGGCGTCACGGCGCCGGGCTCCTCGACGGCGCTGACCGCGCAATATGCCATGGTCAAGGCCGGGCTGAAGGCGACGGACGCTCCGATCATCGGTGTCGGCGCCGGTGCCAGCGCGGTCGCGGCGATCAAGCAGAAGCAGGTCGACGTGATCTCGCATCTCGATCCCGTCACCTCGAAGCTGGAGGCTGACGGCGACATCGTCTCGCTGATCGACACTCGCACCGAGGCCGGCACCAAGGGCCTGTTCGGCGGCTCGAACCCGGCAGCCGTGCTCTATCTCAAGGCCGATTTCGCCGAGAAGAACCCGGTCACGACCCAGAAGCTGGTCAATGCCCTGATGAAGTCGCTGAAATGGCTGGAGACGGCGAAGCCCGACGATGTCGCGGCGCTGGTGCCGGAAGAGTACCTGCTCGGCGACAAGGCGCTCTATATCCGCGCGGTCAAGAACTCGCAGGAGAGCTATTCGCGCACCGGCATCGCGACGCCTGACGCGATGAAGAGCATGTACGACTCGCTCAAGCTGCTCGATCCCGAACTGACCAACTCGAATGTCGACCTGACGAAGACCTTCATCGACGGCTTCGCCAAGAAGGCCGCCTCCGGCTCCTGATCGCATGTCCGAGCGCGATGGCTGTCTTTTGACATCGCGCTCGTTCTGCGTTCCGTGCATGGTGCGCGGATTCGCGCTGGGGGAATCACGTGAACGGCGAAACGGGCTTCCTGGATGGCGGCGGCGCGATGGCTGCTGCCATCCGGGCGCATGACTGGCGTTCCACGCCGCTGGGGCCGATCGCCGGCTGGCCGGCCGCGCTGAAGATCGCCGTCGGCATGATGGTCAATTCGCGCTTTCCCAAATGTATCGTCTGGGGCGCGGACCTGATCACGATCCATAACGATGCCTTTCGCGCGATCCTCGGCGACAAGCCCTGTGCGCTCGGCCGTTCGTTCCGCGACGTCTGGTCCGAGGTCTGGGACGAGATCGGGCCGCTCGTCGACAAGGCCTTCGCGGGCGAGGCGACCTTCATCGAGGATTTCCCGCTTACCATCGATCGCTACGGCCATCCGGAGGAGGTCTGGTTCACCTTCTGCTACAGTCCGATCCGCGATGAGAACGGCCGGGTTCTCGGCATCATCGACACGGTGATGGAGACGACCGGCAAGATGGAGGCGGAGCGCAACGGCCGCCTGCTCAACGCCGAACTCGCCCATCGCATGAAGAACACGCTGGCGATGATCGCCGCGATCGCCAGCCAGACCTTCCGCTCGGCCGAGACGCTGGAGGAGGCGCAGTCCATCCTCAGCGATCGCATCGCGACGCTGGGCGAGGCGCACAGCATCCTGACCCGGTCGAGCTGGAGCAGTGCGCCGATCCGCGCCGTGATCGACGGGGCTCTGGCGCCGCATCGTTCCGATATCGGCACGATCCATGTCGAGGGGCCGCCGCTGCAACTGCCGGCCGATCTGGCTATGACAATGGCGCTGGCTGCCAACGAACTGGCGACCAACGCCGTGAAATACGGTGCGCTCTCGGTCGAGGCCGGTGAGGTCGCCATCCGGTGGGCCGTCGGCCGGCCGCAGAGCGAGGACGCCTTCCGGTTCGAATGGATCGAGAGCGGCGGCCCTGCTGTCGTCAAGCCGCGGCGGCAGGGCTTCGGCTCGCGCCTGGTCGAGCGCGTCATGGCGCAGAAATTCCAGGGCGAGGTTGAACTCGACTATCGGCCCGAGGGCCTGCGCTATGTCCTGACCACGACGATGGCGCATGTCGCGCCGCGGGAATGACCGCTCTGCGCGAGCGATCGGTTTCTTCACCGCTTTCGATTTGCGCCCCGCGTGAGAGCCGTTAGGTTCGCGGTCCCACCGCGAACGGGGTATCGCTTCGGACCATGAATATTCTCTCGATCCAGTCCCATGTCGCCTATGGCCATGTGGGCAACGCCTCCGCGACCTTTCCGATGCAGCGGCTGGGGGTCGATGTCTGGCCGATCCATACGGTGCAGTTCTCGAACCATACGGGCTACGGCAACTGGAAGGGCCGCGTCTTCGATGGCGGCATGATCGACGAGGTGATGGATGGCATTGCCGAACGTGGCGTGCTCGGCAGCTGCGACGGCGTGCTCTCCGGCTATATGGGCTCGGCCGATATCGGCCATGCCATCCTCTCGGCGGTGGAGCGGGTGCGGGCGGCCAACCCGAAGGCGCTCTATTGCTGCGATCCGGTGATCGGCGATGTCGGGCGCGGCGTCTTCGTGCGGCCGGGCATTCCGGAGTTCATGCGCGAGCAGGCGGTGCCGGCCGCCGATATCGTGACGCCCAACCAGTTCGAACTCGAGCTGCTGACCGATATCGAGATCAAGACCCTCGCCGATGCGCATCGCGCCGTCGAGGCCCTGCGCGATGCCGGGCCGAAGGTGGTGATGGTGACCTCGCTCGTGACCGAGGAAACGCCCGGCGACTCGATCGACCTGATGGCGGCGGATGCCAAGGGCAGCTGGCGCGTGCGCACACCGAAACTCGACGTCAGCGTCAACGGCGCGGGCGACGCGATCGGAGCGCTGTTCTTCACCCATTACCTGCGCGAGGAATCGGCGGCGGCCGCGCTTTCGAAGGCAGCATCCTCGGTCTACGGCCTGCTGAAGCGCACCAAGGAGGCGGGTTCGCGCGAGATCCTGACGGTGGCGGCGCAGGACGAGTTCGTCACGCCTTCGCAGGTCTTCGCGCCGGAAGCGATCTGAGCGCCCGACGATGAAGCTGCGCGTCGGCACCTTCAACGTCGAGAACCTGCTGACGCGGCACCGCTTCGAGCCGGGCGGACGCACGGAGACGGCCGCCGCGATGTCGCTGTTCCACTTCCCGCGCGCCGACGAGCGTGACGCGGTGGAGCGCTCGCTCGCGGTGGCGCTGGAGGACGACAAGCGCCAGATGACGGCGCTCGCCATCGCCGAGGCGCAGGTGGATCTCTGGATGTTGCAGGAGGTCAATTCGCTCGCGAGCCTGCAGGCCTTCTTCGCCAACTACGTCCACCGCATCGCTGACCACCGCTACGGCCATTTCACGCTGATCGACGGCAATGATCGGCGGAGCATCGATATCGGCTTCGCCGCGCGGCGCGACCTGTTCGGGCCGGGACAGGTCACGGTGCGCTCACACAAGGACCTGACATTTGCCGAGGCCGGCGTGCATGACCGTGAGCTCGCCATGCTGGGCATCGGCCCGCATGGCAAGGTTTTCGCCCGCGACTGCCTGGAGGTGGAGCTGAGCTTTCAGGGGCGCCGCCTCAGCCTGTTCGGCTGCCATTTCAAGTCGATGAACAACGGCCGCGAGGATGGGCGCACCGCGACGCTGCCGGTGCGCCGCGCCGAGGCGCGGGCCGTGCGCTGGCTGGTCCAGCAGCGCTTTGGCGGCGGCTGGCGCGAGACCAACTGGATCGTGCTCGGCGATCTCAACGGCTATCGCTACGGGCTCGGGCCCCGCGCGGAAGTGGTCGACGAGGGCGTCAGCGGCATCGAGCCCCTGCTCGACGGTTTTGCCGTCGATCCCATGGCCACGCTGCCCGTGCATGAGCGCTGGACGCATTTCCGGCGCTACTGGTCCGACAGTCAGGAGCGGCTGATCGACAGCCACATGCCGCTCGACCACATGCTGCTCTCGCCGGCGCTGGCGGCGGCCAATCCGAAGCCGGCCATGCAGATGATCCGGCGCGGCCTGCCTTATCGCGTGCCGCTCGATCCGCGCGAGCCGGACCGCTCGATGGCGGCGCTCGCGACTTGCGCGAACCGCTATCCGCGCGTCGGCTGGGACCGGCCCAAGGCCTCCGACCATTGCCCGCTCGCCATTGATCTCGACATTCCTGAAGGCTGACCTCAAGGACGCATCGATGAAACGCCGCTTCGTCACGCTCGACGTCTTCACCACGCGCCGTCATGCCGGCAACCCGCTGGCAGTCGTGCTCCAGTCGGACGGGCTCGATACCGAGGCGATGCAGGCGATCGCCCGGGAGTTCAACCTGTCCGAGACGGTCTTCATCGCGCTGCCGGAGACACCCGGGCACCGCGCCTCCGTCCGCATCTTCACCCCAACAGGCGAACTGCCCTTCGCCGGCCATCCGACTGTCGGTACGGCGGTCTGGCTCGCGCTGACGGACGAGGCCGAGGGCAAGTCTGCCGACATGCTGGTGCTGGAGGAGAAGGTCGGGCCGGTTTCCTGCGCGGTCTCGATCAAGGGCAGCCATGCCGGCCACGCCACCTTCACCTTGCCGCGCCTGCCGGAGCCTCTGGAGCAGCCGGTCGCCGATGCGCAATTGGCGGAAGCGCTCGGGCTCGACCTTGCCGATCTCGGCTTCGACGCGCATCGGCCGAGCGGCTTCTCCGCCGGTGTCGCCTACACCACCGTGCCGGTCGCGAGTCGCGAGGCGGTCGCCAGGGCGAAGGTCACAGCGGCCTTCGAGCGGGTGATGGCGGCGACGCCGAACGGCAATGCCTTCGTCTATTGCCGCGAGACCGCCGAGGTCGGGCATCACTACCATGCCCGGATGTTCTGGCCGGGCGCCGGGGTCGTCGAGGACCCGGCAACGGGCTCGGCGGTCGCGGCCTTTGCCGGCGCGATCATGGCCTATGACAAGCCGGAGGACGGCGACCACCGCCTCGTCATCGAGCAGGGTTACGAGATGGGACGGCCGTCGCAGATCACGCTGGAACTGAGCGTCCGGGACGGCTCGTTGGTCTCGGCGCGGATCGGCGGTTCGGCGGTCGTGGTCAGCGAGGGCGTGCTGCTGTGAGCGTTGGCGTCGAAAATGGCTCGATCGTCAGACTGTCGCGGGTCGATGCGCTGGTCGAGCCTTATGACTGGGCCTTCGCGCGTGAGAACGCCGAGATGATCGCGGCGCATTGGGCCAAGATCAGCGCGGAGAAACCCGCGATGTTCAACGGCCGCGTCATGCTGCAGCATCGTGCCGCGATCCGCGGCGGCGTGTTCGAGGCCGGGTATTTCGAGGTGGACTATGCTGCCTTCCTGACCTGGCGCGATGTCGGCCATCCCGGCCCGGTCATCCGCAACGGCTTCGCCATGGCGGCGCTTCGGGCCAATGACGGCGCCTTCCTGTGCGGCAAGATGGGCGACCACACCGCCAATGCCGGCAAGGTCTATTTCGCCGCGGGCACGCCCGACCGCGACGATGCCCGGCCCGACGGCACGCTCGACCTCGCCGGCAGCGTCACGCGCGAGCTCGGTGAAGAGACGGGCCTGCGCGTCGAGGACCTGACGGTGGGCGAGGGCTGGACGGTGCTGATCGAGCAGGGCCGTATCGCCTTCATGCGCGAGGTCCGCATCGATTTGCCGGCGGATGAGGCGCGCGCGCTGATGCTGGAGCGGATGAAGCATCTCGAAGAGGAGGAGCTGTCCGACATCGTCATCGTGCGCGATCTCACTGATACCGAAAAGCACGACATGCCGCCCTTCATGCGCCGCTATCTCGCACATATCTTCGAGGCGGACCGATCCTGACCCTCGCGGTCATCCCGGACAAGCCGCGTCAGCGGCGCCGATCCGGGATCCATGCCTGAGCCGTTCCGGAATGGATCCCGGGTCTTCGCTTCGCTGCGCCCGGGATGACCCGTGTTTGTTTTGACTGACGCCGCAGTGTTGAAAGGCCGATAATATGACCACTTATCCCGAGGCTCTGCCGTTGCCGGCGGAGAACCCCTTCGCGACGCGTTGGGAGACGCCGTTCCGTCTGCCGCCCTTCGCGGCGATCAAGCCTGAGCATATCCGGCCGGCATTCGACGCAGCGCTGGCCAAGCACAAGGATGAGATCGCGGCAATCGTGTCCGATAAGGCCGTACCCGATTTCGCCAACACGATCGAGGCGCTGGAGCGGGCAGGGCGGGCGCTCAGCCGCGTCGGCCGCGTGTTCTACAACCTGACCGGCGCCGACACGAACGAGGCCTTGCAGGCCATCGAGCGCGAGATGTCGCCGATCACCTCGCGGCACTGGTCGGCGATCATGATGGACGAGGGGCTGTTCGCCCGTGTCGATGCGGTCAATGCGAAGCGCGATGCGCTCGGCCTGAGCCCGGAGCAGGCCCGTCTGCTGGAGCGAAGCTACAAGGGCTTCATCCGCTCGGGCGCGAAGCTGAACGCCGAGGACAAGAAGCGCCTTGCCGCGATCAACGAGCGCCTCGCCGGGCTTGGCACGCAGTTCAGCCAGAACGTGCTGAAGGACAAATCCTCCTATGCGCTGTTCATCGAGGACGATGCGGGTCTGGCCGGCCTGCCTGATTTCGTGAAGGCGGCGATGGCGCGCGCCGCGGCCGATCGCGGCAAGCCCGGCCAGCATGCGGTGACGCTGTCGCGCTCGATCATTGAGCCTTTCCTGACCTTCTCGACGCGTCGCGACCTGCGCGAGGAGGCTTTCATCGCCTGGAGCAAGCGCGGCGAGAACGGCGGCGAGAACGACAATCGCGCCATCGTCGCCGAGATGGTGAAGCTGAGGGCCGAGAAGGCGAAGCTGTTGGGTTATCCGACCTTCGCGCATTTCAAGCTCGACGACGCCATGGCGAAGACGCCGGAGCATGTACGAGGGCTCTTGGAGCTGGTCTGGAAGCCGGCCAAGGCGCGGGCGGCGCGTGAGGCAGCCGATCTCGCGGCGCTGGCGCAGGACGAGGGCGAGAACGGCCCGATCCGCCCCTGGGACTGGCGCCACTATGCCGAGAAGGTCCGGCAGAAGACCTATGCGCTCGATGAGGCCGTGCTGAAGCAATATCTCCAGCTCGACCGCGTCCGGCAGGCGGCCTTCGACGTCGCCGGCAAGCTGTTCGGGCTGTCCTTCGCGGAGCGGCCGGAGCTTCAGGGCTATCACCCTGACGTGCGCATCTTCGAGGTGACGGAGACCGCGAGCGGTCGCCATATCGGCCTGTTCGTCGGCGACTACTTCGCCCGCGCCTCGAAGCGTTCCGGCGCCTGGATGAGCGCCTTCCGCGGCCAGCGCAAGCTCGACGGCGAGACCCGGCCGATCATCGTCAATGTCTGCAATTTCGCCAAGCCGGCCGAGGGCAAGCCCGCGCTGCTCTCGTTCGACGATGCGCGCACGCTGTTCCACGAGTTCGGCCATGCGCTGCACGGGCTGCTCTCGGACGTGACCTATGGCTCGCTGGCGGGCACATCGGTCGCGCGCGATTTCGTCGAACTGCCCTCGCAGCTCTACGAGCACTGGTTCCTGACCCGCGAGGTGATGCGCGAATACTGCCGCCATGCCGAGACGGCTGAGCCAATTCCCGAGGCGCTGATCGAGAAAATCGAAAAGGCGCAGACGTTCAACCAGGGTTTTGCCACAGTGGAGTACACCTCCTCGGCGCTGGTCGACCTCGCCTTCCACTCGCTGGAGGGCCCAGTCGAGGTCGATCCGCTGGCCTTCGAGGCCGCGGAGCTTCAGCGCCTCGGCATGCCCTCAGAGATCACGATGCGGCACCGGACGCCGCATTTCACCCATGTCTTCTCGGGCGACGGCTATTCGGCCGGCTATTACAGCTATCTCTGGTCCGAGGTGATGGATGCGGACGCCTTCAACGCCTTCACCGAGACCGGCGACGTGTTCTCGCCCGCGGTGGCGGAGAAGCTGAAGCGCTACATCTATTCGGCCGGCGACACCCGCGATGCGGCAGAGGCCTATACGCTGTTCCGCGGGCGGCTGCCGACGCCGGATGCGTTGCTGGAAAAGCGCGGGCTGGCGGCCTGATTTCACATATCATGGACGTTCTTTCCGTTGCCCGATAGTTTCGGGCAGCGGAGGACGTCATGGCGGCCACGAGCAGCAAGCCCAGCTTCATCGAGCTCTACACTCCCAAGTTGCTGACCGTCCTCCGCGAGGGCTATGGCCTCGCGAGCTTCAAGGCCGATGCCATCTCCGGGCTGACGGTCGCGATCGTCGCCCTGCCGCTTTCCATGGCGATCGCGATTGCCTCGGGCGTGACGCCCGACCGGGGGCTCTACACCTCGATCATCGGCGGCTTCATCGTCTCGGCACTGGGCGGAAGCCGCTTCCAGATCGGCGGGCCAGCCGGCGCCTTCATCGTGCTGGTTGCGGCCTGCGTGGCCCAGCACGGCGTCGATGGACTGCTGCTCGCCACGTTCCTTTCGGGCCTGATGCTGGCGGCGGTCGGCCTGCTCGGCCTCGGTACCTTCATCAAATATATCCCTTATCCGGTCACGGTCGGCTTCACCGCAGGCATCGCCGTCATCATCTTCGCGAGTCAGATCAAGGACCTGCTGGGGCTGACGCTGGCCAACGAGCCAGGGCCGCTGCTGCCGAAACTGGAGGCGCTCGCCGGAGCCTGGCCGAGCGCGAGCCCTGCCGCGATCGCCGTTACCGCCGTCACCATCGGCCTTATCCTGCTGCTGCGCCGTCTTCGCCCGCACTGGCCGGCCTTCATCATCGCGGTCGCGATCGCCGCCGTGGGCGTCGCCGTTCTGGGCGCGCCGGTCGAGACGATCGGGACGCGCTTCGGCGGCATCCCGCAGGTGCTGCCGCTGCCGCGGTTGCCGGCGATCTCCTGGGAGAAGTTCGGGGCCGTGTTGCCGAACGCACTCTCCTTCACGTTGCTCGGCTGCATCGAGAGCCTGCTCTCGGCGGTCGTCGCGGATTCGATGACGGGCCGGCGGCACCGCTCCAATGGCGAGCTGGTGGCGCAGGGGCTCGCCAACATGGCCTCGCCGCTGTTCGGCGGCTTCTGCGTCACCGGCAACATCGCGCGGACGGCCACCAATGTGCGCTCCGGCGCGCGCGGACCGATCTCAGGCATGCTGCACGCGGCCTTCCTGCTGTTCTTCATGCTGGCGGCGGCGCCGCTCGCCTCCTACATCCCGCTGGCTGCGCTTGCAGGCGTGCTCGCCGTCGTCGCCTGGAACATGGCCGAGAAGCATGAGTTCGCGACGTTGATCCGCGCCTCGCGCGGCGATGCCGTCGTGCTGCTGGTGACGTTCCTGCTGGTGATCTTCGTCGATCTGAGCACGGGTATCGTCGCCGGCTTCGTCGTCAGCGCGCTGCTCTTCCTGCACCGCATGGCGCAGTCGGTGGCGATCGAGACCGGCATGCCGATGATGGAAGAGGACAGGGCGGATACGGTCAACGGCAACGGGCGCAAGCCTTACGATGCCGTTCCGGCGATGGATCCCGATGTCGTGGTGGTGCGGATCTCGGGGGCCTTCTTCTTCGGGGCGGCCGCGGCGGTGGGCGCGGCGCTCGACCGGGTCGGCGTGGCGCCCAAGACCTATGTCGTCGATCTCTCGGCGGTTTCCCTGCTCGATTCGACCGGCGCTGCGACGCTCGAAGGCTTCGTGCGCAAGGCCAATCGGCAAGGCGTGGCTGTCTTTATCGCCGGGGCGACGCGGGCGGTGCGCCGCACGCTCCTGATCCACGGCATCAAGCGGCCGCGGGTGCGCTTCGCCGCGTCGGTGAGCGAGGCCGTAGCCGCCGGCCATGCCCGAGCGGAGCGCGCCGGTCCGGCGATCTAGAGCATTGGAGTCCGGTCTCAGCCCGGATAGCCGAATCTGGCCTTGGTCGCGCGAATCTGGCTGACGGCTCCGGTATCGTTGCCGGCGGAGCAACTCGACCGCGCGCGGGAAATCTCGCTGCTGACCCGGTCATGAACGCCCTTCGTCGTGTGGCCGGTGGCGAGGTCGTTGTCGATCACCGCCTGGAAGCGCTCCACCTCTCCGGAACAGCCGGTGCCAGCCGGCATGCGGAAAGTGCTGGGCGTCACGCCCGGCGCTGCCTGCTCCGGCGCTGGGGCAGGGGGCGGTCCAGCGCTCTGGCAGGCGGCGAGAGCGAAGCCCATGAAGGCGAGGAGGGGCAGCGCGCGCATCGGTCTCTCCGGTGTGATCGAGCCACTGACCATTGCCGATTCTCGCAAGCCGCGCCAGCGACCTGCGGTTCAACCGTTGCGCAGGAAGAAGGTCGCTGCGACCGTCATCGTGGCTGCCGCCGCGGCGGCGAGCCAGATAGCCGTGAGGCCGATCCAGCCATGCACCGCCGCGCCGAGGAAGGCACCACCCATCAAGCCGAGCCAGAGCAGGAAATGGCGCAGGAAGGCGCGCTTGGGCCCGCCGAGCATGGCGGCGGCGATCCGCTGCCCCATCTTGACCAGCGTGCCGGTCATGTAGGTCAGGCCGATCGTGACCTCGCCGTCGCGCTGGAAGACGGCATTCTCCGTGCCCATCGCGACCGCGAGCAGGCCGACCGCCGGAAGCGTCTCGCCGATCGTTTCCAGCAGCGCGGCCAGCGCGAGCAGCAGCGTGACCACGCCGAGCACGGTCGGGGCGCGCTGCTTGCCGGTGGCATGGCCGACGAGGGAGCCGAGCACGACCCCGCAGACGAAGAGGGCGATGATGCCGCCGGCGAGCGCAGCTCCGCCTGCCTGACCGCCCGCAAGCTCGATACCGAGCCGCGTCGTGTTGCCCGTCATGAAGGAGACGAAATAGCCGCCGAGCGTGATGAAGCCGAGTGCGTCGACATAGCCGGCGAGTGCCGAGAAGCAGGCGGCGAGTGCGATCTCGCGCCTCTGGTAGCGCATCATGACGAATACGAATCCCAAATCATCGATCCGGCGCCGGAGCCGGCCAAATCAGCGTCGCTCTATCATAGGGCGCGAGGCAAGCTCGTCGCGATCCGGATAACCGCATGCGACATATGCTTGCGCTTTGCCCCTTGCTTCGGTTACATCCTGTCCCGTCGATTTGAGGAACGCCCGTGGTTTCGACTGCCCGCCATGACCTGACGAAGGACTGCGCCGCTGCGCAGGTCGTCGGCATGCGCGCCCGCGCTCCGTTCTCGCTTCTTGGCCTTCTTCTCCTTAGCTGCCCCTGAGGGCCGGCCGGGCATGCTGCCTGGGCGCTCAGGGGAGTGACGAGAACCGCCGACAGAAAACCTTAGCGCCCGCTTTCCTAAAAATTCCGCGGCGCGCCGACACCCGGAAGCAGAACCATGACCAACCCGACCCAGACCGGCTCCGCAAAAGACCGCGTCCTGATCTTTGACACCACCTTGCGCGACGGCGAGCAGTGCCCCGGCGCCACCATGACCTTCGAGGAGAAGCTGGAGATCGCCGAGGCGCTCGACGCGATGGGCGTCGATATCATCGAGGCCGGCTTCCCGATCGCGTCCGAGGGTGATTTCGAGGCGGTATCGGAGATCGCCCGCCGCCTGAAGCGCGCCACCGTCGCAGGCCTCGCCCGCGCCATCAGCGCCGACATCGCCCGGGCCGGCGAGGCGGTGCGCCATGCGGTCAAGCCGCGCATCCATACCTTCGTCTCGACCTCGCCGATTCATCTGGAGCACCAGATGCGCAAGACGCAGGAGCAGGTGCTGGAGATCATCACCGCGACGGTGACGCAGGCCCGTAATCTGGTCGAGGATGTCGAATGGTCGGCGATGGACGCCACGCGCACCCCGATCGACTATCTCTGCCGCACGGTCGAGGCGGCCATCAGGGCCGGTGCGACCACGATCAACCTGCCCGATACGGTGGGCTACGCCACGCCGGATGAGTACCGCGCCATGTTCAGGGCCGTGCGCGAGCGCGTGCCGAATGCCGACAAGGCGATCTTCTCGGCGCATTGCCATAACGACCTGGGCTTGGCCGTCGCCAATTCGCTGGCGGCGATCGAGGGCGGCGTCCGGCAGATCGAGTGCACCGTCAACGGTATCGGCGAGCGCGCCGGCAATGCCG
This sequence comes from Beijerinckiaceae bacterium, assembly GCA_965283735.1. Classification (GTDB taxonomy): domain Bacteria; phylum Pseudomonadota; class Alphaproteobacteria; order Rhizobiales; family Beijerinckiaceae; genus Allobosea. The sequence goes on from CBDIPN010000001.1 coordinate 1,496,336, forward strand.
CGCTGGAAGAGATCGTGATGGCGCTGCGCGTGCGCGGCGACGTGATGCCCTACGATACCGGCATCGACGCGACGCAGTTGATGCGCATCTCCAAGGCGGTATCGAGCGCCTGCTCGTTCCCGGTGCAGTACAACAAGGCGATCGTCGGCCGGAACGCCTTCGCGCATGAGAGCGGCATCCACCAGGACGGCATGCTGAAGAACAACACCACCTACGAGATCATGACGCCGGAATCGGTCGGCGTGACCAAGACCTCGCTGGTGATGGGCAAGCATTCCGGCCGCGCTGCTTTCCGCTCGAAGCTGAAGGAGATGGGCTACGAGCTGGGCGACAACCAGCTGGAAGACGCCTTCACCCGGTTCAAGGCCCTGGCAGACCGCAAGAAGCATGTCTACGACGAGGATATCGAGGCACTGGTCGACGAGAACATCGCGACCGCCCATGACCGCATCAAGCTGGAATCGCTGACGGTGATCGCCGGCACGCGCGGCCCGCAGCGCGCGACTATGAAGCTGGATGTGGAGGGTCGTCACGTCACCGAGGAGGTCGAGGGCAACGGCCCGATCGATGCGATCTTCAACGCGATCAAGACGATCGTGCCGCATGAGGTGACGCTGGAGCTCTACGACGTGCATGCCGTGACCGAGGGCACGGATGCGCAGGCCGAGGTGACGGTGCGCCTCTCGCGCGACGGGTCGTCGGTGACCGGCCGCGGAGCCGATCCGGACACGCTGGTCGCCTCGACCAAGGCCTATCTCGCTGCGCTGAACAAGCTGATCGCACGCGGCGGGCGCCTGCACGCGCAGGCGGCGGAGTAAGAGGCGCGCTTTCCGAGGGAAGGGCGCCCTTGGTGAAAGGGTGTCATCCCGTGCGCGCTGCAGCGTGAAACGCTGCGGCGCAGACACGGGACCGCGTGAGGAGTAGGGCTCCCTTCCTCGCGGCCTCCATAAGGGCGCCTTTTCCTGAGAACGGTCCCGTGTCTGCGCAGCGGCACTGCGCGCCGCAGCGCGCACGGGATGACAGCGTTGGCCGCGCACAGCACCCCCCTCTTCAATTCCAGTGGATGACGCCGGCGCGATCTGGCGCCGGCTCGGTTTTTGCTTTCATCTGCGCTTCCGGTGCGGTCGCTCCCCCGGCGACCCTGGGGAGCGCGATGCCGATGGGCTATTTTCCGAACTGGACCTTGAAGACTTCCGGCGTCGTGATGCCGGACGAGCGACTGCCGACCGGCCAGACGGTCGTGGCCGGCCTGCAGCATGTCGTTGCCATGTTCGGCGCGACGGTGCTGGCCCCGGTGCTGATGGGCTTCGACCCCAATGTCGCGATCTTCTTCTCGGGCATCGCGACGTTGCTCTTCTTCGTCATCACCCGCGGGCAACTGCCGAGCTATCTCGGCTCCTCCTTCGCCTTCATCGGCGTCGTCATCGCGGCAACCGGCTATGCCGGCTCCGGCCCCAACGCGAATATCGGTGTCGCGCTTGGCGGCATCATCGCCTGCGGCGCGGTCTATGCCCTCATCGGCCTGATCGTGCAGGGCGTCGGTACGACCTGGATCGAGAAGCTGCTGCCGCCGGTCGTCACGGGCGCCGTGGTGGCCGCGATCGGCCTCAACCTGACCGCCGTTGCGATCGGTATGATTTCAGCCAGCGCCTATACCAAGTGGATCGCGCTGTTCACGGTCGTGGCGGTGGCGCTGATCGCCGTCTATGGGCGCGGGCTGCCGCAGCGCCTGCCGGTGCTGATCGGCGGGCTTGCCGCTTACATTCTTTATGCTGTGACCGCGTCGAGCTTCGGCGCGCCGACGATCGATTTCGCCAAGATCGGCGCCGCCGCCTGGTTCGGCATGCCGAAATTCGTGGCTCCCGTCTTCGACATGAAGGCGATGACGCTGATCGTGCCGGTCGCGATCATCCTGGTCGCGGAGAATCTCGGCCACATCAAGGGAATCGCGGTGATGACCGGTCGCAATTTCGACCATCTGATCGGTCGCGGCTTCATCGCCGACGGTCTCGGCACCATGATCGCCGGCTCGGGCGGCGGCACGGGCGTCACGACCTATGCCGAGAACATGGGCGTGATGGCGGTGACGCGGGTCTATTCGACGCTGGTCTTCGTCGCAGCCGGCATCATCGCGCTCGTGCTCGGCTTCTCGCCCAAGTTCGGCGCGGTGATCGGCACGATCCCTGTCGCGGTGCTCGGCGGCCTCGCCGTCGTGGTCTTCGGCCTCATCGCCGCGACGGCCGGCCGGATCTGGGTCGAGAACAAGGTCGATTTCTCCGAGCCGAAGAACCTGATCACGGTGGCGACCGCGCTGATTCTCGGTGCCGGCGACCTGAAGCTGCCGATCTTCGGTTTCGAGCTCGGCGGAATCGGCACAGCGACCTTCGGCGCGATCATCCTTTATCACCTGCTGAACCGCCGCACGGCCTGATAATCCACAGCGCGGCGGGGCCTTTTCCGCCGCGTTTGAAAAAACTGTCACAGATGGGTGGACAGGGGGCGGGGCCTTTGCTACACGCCCCCTGCCTGACGCGGCTGACGCCGCTGACCGGCGGCGCTTCGTGGCGTATGGGTGATTAGCTCAGTTGGTAGAGCAGCTGACTCTTAATCAGCGGGTCGTAGGTTCGAGCCCTACATCACCCACCACGACCTTAAAATCCTGACATCGCTGGACTTCCCGCTCCGAGATTTATCTTGGAGGCGGCGTCCTCGGGCGCCTAGTTTGCAACTCAGTTTGCAAGGCTGTCGACCCCCGTCCTTGGCGCGCAAGCCGAACGGCCGTGCTATATTTCGCCTTGAGCTATGGCGGAGCGAGCGGCAGCGTGGGTGAATTCGAACTGGTGCTGCGGCTTCTGGCCGGCCTTGTGGCGGGCGTCGCGGTCGGTTGGCAGCGAACGCTCCAGCGCAAGAGCGCCGGCCTCAGGACCTTCGGGCTGGTCGGGCTCGGTACGGCTGCGGCGGCGAGCCTGTTCAGCGAGACGTTGCATCCCGATGCGGCGAGCCGCGTGGTTCAGGGCGTGCTGACCGGCGTCGGCTTTCTCGGCGCTGGCCTGATCATCCGCCGCGACGGCGACCTGATGCCCCATGGCCTGACCACGGCTGCGGCGATCTGGGTGACGGCTGCGCTGGGCTGTTCGGCGGGGCTGGGGAAATGGCCGGTGACGCTGGCCGCCACGGTCCTGGCGCTGGTCCTGCTGCTTCTCGACCATTCGCTGGAAGGCTGGTTGCAGCGCCGCCATCCGCTGCCGGGCGATGAAGGCTCGTCCCGGCCGCCGGACTGAGCAGCGGGGCTTCCCAGGGCACGAGGGAGCCTTTCCGCGGTTCGGGCGTTCCTGTTCGAAAGGACAGGTTTCACATGATCCAATTGGCTCAAGGCCTTGCGGCCGCTCCCGGCAACACGCCGGCCATTCCGAATCCGCCACCCGAGGCGCCGCCGCTGATGCCCGGCGAGGTGCCGCCGGCTCCTCCCGTCGAATCGCCGCCGGACGAGGAGCCGCAGGGCATCCCGACCGAGCCGCCGCCGGAATTGCCACCCAATGCGCCGCCGGAAGCTCCCCCGGCGACGCCGATCGATCTGCCGCCGGCGCGCGATCCGCGCCAGCCGCAGGAATAGTCTCGCTTAGACTTTCGGCGCGTTGCCGGCGCCGATATCCCAGTAGAGCCCGGCCATGGCCACGAGCCCTTCGCGGGCGATCGCCGCCGGCAGGTGCTCGTCCGGGGCGTGCTGCGAGCAGCCGGGATAGGAATGCGGCACCCAGATCGTGCGCAGCTTCAGGATCTCGGCGAAGATGTCGTTCGGGAGCGAGCCGCCGAGATTGGGCAGCAAAGCCGGCTTCTTGCCGGTGCTCTGCGCGATCGAGTCGATGGTGAAGCGGACCCAGGCATCGTCCGGATCGAGCCGCGTCGCGCCGAAGCGCTCAGTGCCGGGCATGATGATCTCGACCATGTCGAAGCCGTGGCGATCGAGATGACGGCGGAGCGCCGGGGCGACGTCGCGCGGATCGATGCCGACGACGAAGCGCAGCGCGACGCGCGCCCAGGCGCTGGGCGGCACGGCGTTGACCGGCGTTTCCGGCACGCCGGACTTCATCGCCAGAACGTCGAAGGAGCACCAGCCGAAGACCTGCTCGGCCGGCGACAAGCCGGGCTCGCCCCAGTTCGGATCGATGGTCGGGCCGTCCGGGCCGCCGTCGATCTCGCAATCGGCGAGCGCGCGGCGCACGCCATCCGGCAGTTCCTTCGGCACCCATTCATGGATGCGGATCTGGCCGGTGGGCGAGGTGATCGAGGCGATGGCATGGGCGAGCTGGATCGCCGGATCGGAGAGGATGCCGCCCCAGTTGCCAGAATGATGGCCGCCCTCGCGCGCCTTGATCTGCAGGTCGAAGGTGATGACGCCGCGCGCGCCCAAAAAAACGGTCGGGCGTTCGGCATTGAGGCGCGGCCCGTCCGAGGCAATCAGGATATCGGCCTTGAGCAGTTCGGCCTCGTCCTCGCAGAGCTCGCGCAGGCCCGGCGAGCCGGATTCCTCGCCCATCTCGATCAGGTATTTGGCGTTGAAACCGAGCTTGCCGCGGGTCTCCAGCACGGCGCGCAGGCCGTTGATGTTGATGAGGTGCTGGCCCTTGTTGTCGACGACGCCGCGGCCGTACCAGCGGCCGTCACGCTCGACCAGCTTCCAGGGCGAGAGGCCCTCGCTCCATTGTGCGTCGAGGCCGCGGATGACATCGCCATGGCCGTAGCCGAGAATGGTCGGCAGGGCGGGGTCCTCGATGCGCTCGGCATAGAGGAAGGGGCCGCGCGCCTTGGCATGGGTGAGGATGCGGCAAGTGAAGCCGAGCGATTCGAGCAGCGGCTGCATCTCCTTGTCGAGATACTCGCCGAGCACGGGGGCCCGGTCGGGATTCTGGCTTTCGGTGGGGATCGCGACGAGCCGGCCGAGATCGGTCTTCATCCGGCCTGAATCGAAATAGTCCTGGGCTTTCGCGATCGCCTGCGCGCGGGTCATGGTCTTGTGGTCTCCCTATAAGTGGCCGGCACAGTGCCGGTGGACGTGAAGTTGCGCCAGTGCCAAGAGAGCCGGGCGCGCCATGCCTGCCGGGCAGGGCGGTGTTGCCGATCTAAGCCCACGCGGGTCATCCCGGGCGAGCGCAGCGAGACCCGGGATCCATACCTGAACCTTCCCGATGAAGGCTCAGGAACGGATCCCGGATCGGCGCCGCCAAAGGCGGCTTGTCCGGGATGACGGCGCGGAGTTTTGTCGATAGGTCGTGCTTCCGAATGTGTTCCCTTCTCTCATGACCATGATCCCGCATCCGCACCAGCTCGTTGCGCGCGACGCGATCCTGTCGGCGCGGGGGAAGGGCGAGGCCGGCTTCCTGCTGGGGGACCTCACCGGCCTCGGCAAGACGCTTTCGGCCTGGCTGGCGCTCTCGGCGATGCCGGAGGAAGAGGTGCTGGTGATCTGCCCGAAGGGCGCGATCCCGCAATGGCGGCGCACCATGTCGCTGTCCGGCCTGCCGGCGAAGCGCGTGACGCTGATGAATTTCGAGAAGACGAAATCGCTCCTTGCACCTGTCGCCGACAGCAAGAAGCGCTCGACGCGGGCGAAGAACAACGAGATCGCCAAGCATGGCCGGCCGAAGCGCGTCTGGCCGCTCGTCGTGATCGACGAGGCCCACCGCATCCGCAATCCGAACTCGCAGCAGGGGCTGGTCTGCCGGCAGATGGCGGAAGCGGCCGAGTTCACGATCTACATGAGCGCGACGGCCGGGCAGTCGCCGCATGAACTGTCCTATCTGGCTGGTCTGCTGGCGAAGGCAGCGGGCATGCCCTCGGCCGATCTCGACGGTTTCCGCGTGCTGATGAAGCGCCTGAAAATCGGCCGGGCCAAGGGCCGCTGGAAGAACTGGAGCTGGGAGCCGAACGAGACGGATCGCAAGGTGATGGCGGACCTGCTCTATCGCGGGGCGAATGCCATCGGCCTGCGCCGCCGGCCCGAGGAGATCGCCGGCTGGCCGGAGGTGCAGCGCGAACTGGCGCCGGTGGCGCTCGATACGGCCGCGCGCAAGCTCTACGATGCAACCTGGCGCGAGTTCCGGAGGGAGTTGGGGCTCGCCGGTGGCTCGACGCGCAAGCCGCAGGGCTGGGCCGCCGATCTGCGCTTCCGCCAGAAGGCGAGCCTCCTGCGCATCCCCGGCACGGCCGATTTCTGCGAGGACTTGCTGGGCAATGACGAACAGGTGGCGATTTCCGTCGCCTTCCTCGAGACCAGCGCGATGCTGGCCGAGACGCTGCGCGGGCGCGGCTGGCGCACGGCCGAGATCAACGGCGAACGCTCGGGTGCGCAGAACGAGGAGACGCGCATCGCTTTCCAGACGGGGCAGCTCGACGCGGTGATCTTCACCGTGACCGAGTCGATCTCCTTGCATCGCGGCGAGATGCCGGGTGGCGAGCGCGAGCGGGCGCTCGTCATCCACGACATGCGCCATAGCGCGATCCAGCTCCAGCAGATCGAGGGGCGCTGCCATCGTGACGGCCAGCACGCGACGATCTTCTACGCCTATGCCGAGGATACGGTGGAGGAGGCGATTGCCGGCACGGTGATCCAGCGCATGGCGGCGATGGAAGGGCTGGCGGGCGACGACACACGGATGCTGGAAGCGATTGCCGGGATCGTCGAGGGGCGGGCGGCGGCGTAAACCCTTGCCGACATAGCGAAGAAACACGCCGTCATCCCGGGCTTGACCCGGGATCCATGCCGGAGCGCTTCGGATGAAGGTTCAGGCATGGATCCCGGATCTCCGCTTCGCTGCGTCCGGGATGACCCGCGCTTATAGGAAGAGCAAGGTATTGCCGATCGTTAGTTGCGAGCGCGCTCGCCGAGTTCCTTGGCGCCCTCGACCGACGAGCTGGTGAGGCGAACGATGCTGTTCCAGGCGTCGCGCGTATAGGCGCCCTGATGAACGACGGCGTCGTAGCCGACGACGAGCACGATGATGATCAAAAGCAGGCGGAACACGAACGAAAACCCTCCTCGATAGCGACGCATCAACGCCGCGATCGAAAGAGGGTTCCGGTCTGGTCCGGGCTCAGCCCGTCGGCAGCAGTTCCTTCAGCCGGAAGAGCGCGATCTTCTCGACCTCGGCCAGCGCCGTCGCGAATTCCTGCTCGGGCGTGTTCTTGAGGCGTGCGTCGAAGGCGGCGAGGATCTGCGCCTTTGTCGCGCCCTTCACCGCCATGATGAAGGGAATGCCGAAGCGAGCCTTGTAGGCCTCGTTGAGCGCGGTGAAGCGGACGCGCTCGTCGCTGGTCAGGCGGTCGAGCCCGGCGCCGGCCTGCTCCTGCGTCGATTCCGGCGTGAGCTCGCCTGCGGCTGCAAGCTTGCCGGCGAGGTCGGGATGGGCGGTGAGCAGGGATTTCTGCTGCTCCGGCGTACCCTTGCGCATGCTTAAGACCATCGCCGCGTGCAGGCTTTCCGCTGTGTCGTGGCTCACGCCGATGCCGGCATCATGAGCGGCGTCGGCGATCCATGGCGAGTGCTCCCAGACGCGGCCGAAGACCTCGGTGAACAGGGCCTTCGGCAGCTTCGAGGGCACGTAGCCGCCGGCGGGTGGCTGCGTCCTGACCCAGTGGCGGGCGATGTCGAGCCGGGTCGCGACCCAGACCCGATCATGGCTCTGCACATAGTCGAGGAAGCGGGCGAGCGCGGCGGCGCGGCCGGGGCGACCGACGAGGCGGCAATGCAGGCCGATCGACATCATCTTCGGCGCGGTCTCGCCCTCGGCATAGAGCGTGTCGAACGAGTCCTTGAGATAGGTGAAGAACTGCTCGCCGGTGTTGAAGCCCTGCGGCGTGGCGAAGCGCATGTCGTTGGCGTCGAGCGTGTAGGGCACGGCGAGCTGCGGCCCTTTCGGACCGGCGAGCCAGTAAGGCAGCTCGTCGGCATAGACGTCGGCGGTGTAGAGGAAGCCACCTTCCTCCATCGTCAGCGGAATTGTGTTCTCGGAGGTGCGGCCCTGATAGCAGCCGAGCGGGCGCTCGCCCGTGAGCTCGGTCTGGATGCTGATGGCTTCGAGGATGTCGGCGCGCTCGCGCTCCTTGGGCGTGTCGCGATAGTCGATCCATTTCAGGCCGTGGGTCGCGATCTCCCAGCCGGCTTCCTGCATCGAGCCGACGATCTCGGGATAGCGGGCCAGCGCCGAGGCGACGGCGAAGACCGTCACCGGCATGTTCCGCTCGGTGAACATCCGCCAGAGCCGCCAGTAGCCGGCGCGGGAGCCGTATTCGTAGATCGACTCCATGTTCATGTGGCGCTGGCCCGGCCAGGGCGCGGCGCCGACGATCTCGGAGAGGAAGGCCTCGGAGGCCGCATCGCCATGGAGGATGCAGTTCTCGCCGCCTTCCTCGTAATTGATCACGAACTGAACGGCGATGCGGGCTTCGCCCGGCCAATGCGGATGCGGAGCCGCACGGCCATAGCCCTTCATGTCGCGCGGATAGGTGGTCTGGCTCATGATGGTCTAGCTGCCGCGATAGGTGGAGTAGCTCCAGGGCGAGGCCAGGAGCGGGACATGATAGCGCCCCTCCGGCTCGGCGATGCCGAAGCGGACAGGAACGAGATCGAGGAAGGCGGGCTCGGGCAGGGTGGTGCCGAGGCCCCGGAAATAGGCGCCGATCGCGAAGGTCAGCTCATAGGTGCCGGGCACCAGCACTCCCGAGAGCAGGGCTGAATCGGTGCGGCCGTCGCTGTTGGTGACAGCTTCCGCCAGCCGCTCGCGCGCACCGTCGAGATTGAGCCGGTCGAGCGTCACCGCGATGCCGGCGCCGGGGCGGCCGTTCACCGTGTCGAGCACATGCGTCGAGAGATGTCCCATGCGGTCTCCTGAAGGCGCCGGTGTCGGGCCTGGCCGGTCTCCGGGGAGTGTACGGCGCCGTTCGCTGCGGTGAATATTGGCTTTTGCGATAAGATCATGTTCCCGGATGTCAATCGGCGAGAGTGTTGCGGCGATTTCGGCGACGACGAAAGCAGGCTACTTTATTGCAGCCGGAGGTTCCGACTCCCGGTTCACCTCCAGCTCTCCCGGAGCGTAGCGCCATGCTCGAAGCCTATCTGATGGAATGGGGCGGCATGATGCTGCGCTGGCTCCATGTCATCACGGCGATCGCCTGGATCGGAGCTTCCTTCTTCTTCATCCATCTCGACGCCTCGTTGAAGCCGGCCGAGGACATTCCGCCCGGAACCGGCGGGCGCGCCTGGCAGGTCCATGGCGGCGGCTTCTACGAGATGCGCAAATACATGGTCGCGCCGGCCGTGATGCCGGCCGAGCTGACCTGGCACAAATGGCAGAGCTACTGGACCTGGATCTCCGGCTTCTTCCTGCTGGTCTGGGTCTATTATGCCCAGTCGGAGCTCTACCTGATCGATCCGGCGGTTATGCAGCTCTCGCCCTTCGCGGCGGGCGCTATTGGCATCGCGGCTCTGGTGATCGGCTGGCTGATTTATGACCTGATGTGCAAGTCGCCGCTCGGCAAGCATGACGTCCTGCTCGGTCTGGTCGGCTTCGGCTATGTCGTCGCGGCGAGCTGGGCCTTCGCCAACGTGTTCTCCGGGCGCGGCGCGCTGATCCATACCGGTGCGCTGATGGCGACGATCATGACTGCCAATGTCTTCTTCAACATCATGCCGGGCCAGCGGAAGGTGATCGCGGCGCTTACCGCCGGCGAGAAGCCCGATCCGAAATACGGCAAGGCCGCCAAGCAGCGCTCGACGCACAACAACTACATCACCCTGCCGGTGCTGTTTCTGATGCTGTCGAACCACTATCCGGTGACCTATGCCAATTCGGCGGTCATCCCGCTCTTGGTGGCACTGGTGATCGTGGCCGGGGCGCTGATCCGGCACTTCTTCAACATCCGGCACGCGAACCACGACAAGTCGCCGTGGTGGTGCTGGGCGGTGGCGATCCTGGCGCTGTGGCTCGCCTTCTGGGTGGCGATGTCGTCCTCGCCGGGCGGGCGCGAGCAACTCGGCCTCAAGCCGCAGGATGCGGCCAAGCCGCTGCTGCTGGCCGGGATGACGCTGCCGCCGACGGAGGTCTCGAACATCGTGACCGGCCGCTGTGCCATGTGCCATGCGCCGGAGCCGTCCTGGCCGGGCATCCAGATCGCGCCCAAGGGCGTGATGCTGCACGAGCCCGAGCAGATCGCGATGCATGCCCGCGCCATCCGCATGCAGGCGGTGATGACCCATGCGATGCCGCCGAACAACCTCTCCGGGATGACCCCGGCCGAGCGGAAGGCGCTGGCGGGGTGGCTGGCTGCGGCGGCGCGGTAAATCCAACCGGCCATCGTTCGATCTGCTCGGAAACGCGGGTCATCCCGGGCTTGACCCGGGATCCATGCCGGAGCGCTTCCGATGAAGGTTCAGGCATGGATCCCGGATCTCCGCTTCGCTGCGTCCGGGATGACCCGCGTTCTTCGCGACTGTGCGGTGAGCATCGATACACGCGACAACCCCGCCCTTCACACATCCCATTTCCGCCTTCTTCAGACTGTCATCAGCCTCGTTCACGGAGGCGTGATCACGTTCAGATTCGGTTCAGGTACGCGGCGCCATGGTTCAGCCACTGACAGGGCTGGAGACAGGATCCCAGAACGGGACCGTTCGTGCCGAGGACCGCGGGGGTCCAGTTGAGACGCGTTGATGCAAGGGGCGCCGGCTACCTGCTGGCGGCCATCGGTTTCGTCGTGGCATGGGGGATCCTGTGCTGGCCCTGGCTTTCGGGGGCGGTTACGATTCCGTTCGACGCCAAGGCGCATTTCCAGGCGCAGGTGCAGTTCCTCGCCAACGCGATCCATACCGGCCAGTCGCCCTTCTGGAACCACAATGTTTTCGCCGGCTCGCCGCAGATTGCCGACCCCCAATCGCTGATCTTCTCGCCCGCGATCCTGCTCGCGCTGATCTCGCCGGAGCCGAGCTTCCGCGAGGTCGACGCCTATGTTCTGGCGCATCTGTTGGCCGGCGGTCTCGCGCTCCTGATGTTCTTCCGCGATCGCGGCTGGCATCCGGCCGGCGGCCTGATGGCGGCTTTGGTCTTCGCCTTCGGCGCCTCGGCAGCCTGGCGCGTTCAGCATGTCGGGCAGATCGCGAGCTATGCCTTCTTCGCCATCGCCTTCTGGCTGACGGCGCGGATGCTGCAGCGCTCCTCGATCCTGTCTGGTGTCTTCGCCGGCCTTGCGGCCGGTATGATGGTGCTGGAGCCGGATCAGGTCGCGCTGCTCGCCGGCTATGTGCTGGTCGCCATGGTCGTGGCGCACTGGATTTCGGGCGGCTGGCCGGCCTTCAAGGCGAGCCTGCTGCCGATCACGGCCGCGAGCGTCGTCGGCCTCGCGGTCATCGCCATGCCATTGATCTGGACCTGGCTCTTCGCCGAGGCGACGACCCGGCCCGAGATCGATTTCGGCATCGCGGCACGCGGCTCGCTGCACCCGATGTCGCTGCTCTCCGCCTTCGTTGGCGACCTGTTCGGCGCCAAGGACCCGGCCGTCGAGTTCTGGGGGCCCTATGGCAACCCGCAGGTGCTCCACCTGTCACAGAACATGGCACAGGTCTATTTCGGTGCGCTGCCGCTTTTGCTGCTGCTGGCCCCCGGCCTGACGCGCGGCTGGCTCTGGGACAAGTCGGTCCGCCCGCTGACGCTGATGCTCGCCTTCATGGTGCTGTTCGCGCTCGGCCGCTACACGCCGCTGTTCCACCTGACCTACGAGTATCTGCCGGGCGTGAAGCAGTTCCGCCGGCCTGCCGACGCGACCTTCCTGATCGGAGGTATCGCGTCGATCCTCTCGGGCTATGTGCTGCATCGCATCCTGACGGCCGAGGCGGGAACGTCGTTCCGGCGCGACATGTTGGTCGGGGCGGCGCTGGTCCTCGGTACGATCGTGCTTGCGCTTGGCGTGTCGCGCGGCTGGGGCCATCTCGCTGACGCCTGGAAGCCGGTTGCGATGGCGCTGGGCTGGTTCGCGCTCGCGGGCGGGGCGTTCTTCATCCTGCAGCGCTGGCGCGGGGCGCTCGGCACCGCGGCTGCGGCTGTCCTGGTCACGGGCGTGGTCGCCGCCGATCTCGGCGCCAACAATGGCCCGAACGAATCCACCGCGCTTCCGCCGCAGATGTACGACGTGCTGGATTCCCGCACGAAGAACGACACCATCGCGCTGCTGAAGCAGCTGACCTCCCAGCCGGACGGTTCGCCGCGCCGCGACCGGGTCGAGTTGCTCGGGATGGGCTTCGAATGGCCCAATGCCGGCATGGTCCATGGCTTCGACCATACGTTGGGCTACAACCCGCTGCGGCTGGAGGATTTCTCCGAGGCCGTCGGTACCGGGGACGGTATCGCCAGGCCGGCCGATCGCAAGTTCACGCCGCTCTTCCCGTCTTATCGCTGCCGGCTCGCGAACCTGCTGGGCCTGCGCTACATCGCCTCGCCGGTTCCGATCGAGCAGGTCGACCGTGCGCTGGGCGAGAGCGATCTCACCCTGATGGCCCGGACGAAGCAGGGCTATGTCTACGAGAACCCGCGGGCGCTGCCGCGCGTGCAGTTCGTCGGTGGCTGGCAGTTCGCCGATTTCGAGAGTATGAAGCTGTCTGGTCGCTGGCCGGAGACCGACCCGACCCAGGCGGTGCTGCTCGATACCGAGCCGCCGGTGCCGACGCCGGAGGGGCCGGTCGCGACGCAGGCCGAGGTCAAGCTGACGCGCTATCTCAATGCCCAGGTCGAGATCGAGGTCACGACCCCGGTCGCGGGCTTCGTCGTGCTCAACGATATCTGGCATCCCTGGTGGAAGGCCGAAGTCGACGGCGTCGAGACCGAGATTCTGCGGGCCAATGTGCTGTTCCGCGCCGTGCAGGTACCGGCCGGCACGCATAAGGTGCGCTTCAGCTTCCAGCCGCTCTGGGGGGCGCTGGCCGAGCTCCGGGCGCGTATCGAGCCGCAGGAGCCGGACGACATGCTGCCGCCGGCGCCGCGCCATGACGAGCCGCAGATCGTCACCGCGCCGGGCGAGATGCCGAAGCTGGCCGGGCCGTCGGTGAGCGTGCGCAATTCGCTGGGTCTTGGCACGGGACAGGGCCCGGCCGCGCGTAGCGGCACTGCCGCCGCGCATATCCCCGGCGACGCCGTCGCGCATTGAAAAAGCCGCGGCGGGTGCCGCGGCTTTCATATCCTTGAAACATCGGTGTCATCCCGTGCGCGCTGCGGCGCGCAGTGCCGCTGCGCAGACACGGGACCGCTGTCAGGAAAAGGTGCTCTTGCGGAGGCCGTGAGGGGGGGAGCCTCAAGCGGCATGCGGTCCCGTGCGCGCAGCAGCGTTTCACGCTGCGGCGCGCCGGGATGACACGCTTCACCCAAGAAATACCCGCTCAGGCGACGCCGAGCTTCTTCTGCAGGCTCGTCGAGGAGGTCGTGTACTGGAAGGTCAGCCGCTTCTCCGGATAGACGTAGCGGTGGACCTTCTGGGCGCAGAGCGCGGCTTCGTGGAAGCCCGAGAGGATCAGCTTGAGCTTGCCCGGATAGGTGTTGATGTCGCCGACGGCGAAGATGCCGGGCACGCTGGTCTCGAACTTCTCGGTGTCGACCGGGACGAGGTTCTCGTTGAGGTTCAGGCCCCAGTCGGCGATCGGGCCGAGCTTCATCGTCAGGCCGAAGAAGGGCAGCAGCGTATCGCAGGTAACCTCGAAAGGCTCGTTGTCGGTGCCGCGGCAGACGACCGCCTCGAGCTTGCCGTTCTCGCCCTTGAGGCCGGTGACCTGGCCGAGCTTCATGTCCATCTTGCCCTCGGCGACGAGGGCGCGCATCTGCTCGACCGAATGCGGCGCGGCGCGGAAATCGTCGCGGCGGTGCATCAGGGTGACGCGGTTGGCGATGGGCTGGAGGTTCAGCGTCCAGTCGAGGGCGGAATCGCCGCCGCCGACGATCAGGATGTTGCGGCCGCGGAAAGCCTCCATCTTGCGCACGGCGTAGAAGACCGAGCCGGCCTCATAGGCTTCGATGCCGGGGATCGGCGGCTTCTTCGGCTGGAACGAACCGCCACCGGCCGCGATGATCACGGTCTTGGTGTCGAAGACGGTGCCGGCATCGGTGGTGACGCGGAAGCGCGGTGCCTCGGTGGTGCCGGTCGGCTCGACGGCCTCGATCATCTGGTTGAGATGGAAGGTCGGCCCGAAGGGCTTAATCTGCTCCAGCAGGTTGTCGACCAGCGCCTGGCCGGTGACCATCGGGAAGCCCGGAATGTCGTAGATCGGCTTCTCGGGATAGAGTTCCGCGCATTGCCCGCCGACCTTCGGCAGGATGTCGACGAGATGGGCGCGGATATCGAGCAGGCCGAGCTCGAAGACGGCGAAGAGCCCGCAGGGGCCGGCACCGACGATGACAACATCGGTGGTGATGACTTCGTTTTCGTTGGCGGCAGCCGCTTCGCTCATGATTCTACCTTCGAGCCGGTCCAAACTGTCCGATTTAACGAACCCGCGCGGAGGACATGAGGCTTCGAAGGCCGGTTGGCAAGTGCAAAGTGCGAAATCGGCGCGGCGACGGGGGGCAGGGGAAGAGCCTTCTCCTGCGCCCGGTCACCGTAGTGAAATCAGGCTCCGGTATCGGCCTTGAGCCCGGCTGCCGCGATGCCGGCGCAGGCCGCGGCCTCGTCATTGTCGGAGGTGTCGCCGGAGATGCCGACCGCGCCGAGCAGCGCGCCTTCGAGCGAGCGGATCAGCACGCCGCCGGGAACCGGCACCAGCGAACCGCCGACGGCATGGGTCGCCGCTTCGATGAAATAAGGCCGGTCCAGTGCCATCTTGTGGAGGGCACGCGAACCCATGCCCAGCGCGACGGCGCCATGCGCCTTGCCGAGCGCGATCTCGCCACGCTTCAGGCTGGTGCCGTCCTGCGCGGCGAAGGCCTTCTGCGCGCCGCGCGCGTCGAGCACGGCGATGGCGAGCGGCTTGAAGCCATTCGCTTCGGCATGGCCGAGCGCTGTCTGGAGGATGGTCTGGGCCTGAGCGAGAGTCAGCATGGGGAACTCCGGTTGCGTTAGCGACGTTCTTGCCAGCCGCGGGGCGCGTGGAAAAGGCCGTTCGGGCGCGCTTTCGTGCAATCGGTGCCAGCCGGCAAGCAAAACACCTTTTCCATGCCGACTTGCATAGGGCCGTCCGACAGGGCTTGATAGCGCCGCGACACGCGGAGGTTTACCCAATGGGTTTGTTCAGTTTCATCAAGGATGCCGGCGCCAAGATTTTCGGCGGCTCGGCCAAGGCCGCGACCGCCGACGATCTGCAGAAGGAACTTGCGGGACACGGCCTGCCTTCCGACGTCAACATCCAGATCGACGGCGACAAGGTGAAGGTTTCCGGCAAGGCCGTTTCGACGGAAGAGGCCGAGAAGATCATTCTCGCGCTCGGCAACACCACCGGCGTGGCCCAGGTCGAATCCGACCTCGCCGTGACCAAGGAGGCCGCGGCCGCGGTGTTCTACACGGTGAAGAAGGGCGACACGCTCTGGAAGATCGCCGAGGAGCATTACGGCAAGGGCCAGGGCGCCAAGTACACCGATATCGTCAAGGCCAACACGCCGCCGGTCAAGAATCCCGACCTGATCCTGCCGGGCTGGGTGCTGCGTATTCCGCCGAAGGCCTGAGGCCTTCAGCGACAAGGCAGCCGCGCGCCTCGTGCTCGCGGCTGCTTCTTGTTTTGGCGTCCCGGGAACGCGGCCGAATGGTGGCGCTTCCCGGGACGCCGTCCTATCTCAACGGCTCGCCTGACCGAGCTGGAGTGGCCTGCCCATGATCGTAAACGACCTCGACATCGACGCCGTGAAGGCGGGGCTGGACGATGGCTCCATCCTGCTGGTCGATGTGCGCGAGCCGCATGAATTCGCCGCCGGACATATTCCGGGCTCGGTGTCGCGGCCGCTGTCGCAATTCGATCCCGCCGACCTGCCGAACGAGCCGGGCAAGCGCATCGTGCTCTCCTGCGCGGCGGGCGTGCGCTCGCGGCGCGCGCTGGAATTCGCGCAATCGGCCGGGCTCGACATCGACAGCCACTATGCCGGCGGCTTCAAGGACTGGCTGATGCATGGCGAGCCGGTGACGCAGGATTGAGGCGTAAGGCCCGATCCGCGCCCTGCGCCGCCTGCAAGACTAAGGATAAAGACCATGCTGACCCGAGCATTTTTCTACGGCGCCGCCTGCGCCGCCGCGTTGCTTCTAGCCGCTCCGGGTGCCGGCTGGGCACAGGGTACGGCGACGATGCCTGCCGGCAGCGCCAGCAAGGCGGCCGATGACGACCTTCAGGCCGCGATCACCAAGTCGAACGCCTATACGGGGCTGATGAACCGCACGCTGCGGGCGATCCAGTCCTGGGAGCGCTATGGCAGCTGGGTCGACATGAAGAAGGGCCCGACCGGCAAGGAGCGCTACATCACCTATGGGCTCTACAGCCTCTATGACGTGGCCAGCGAGACCAAGAAGGCCGAGGAGGCGATGGCGCGCGAGCCGAAGCTGCCGGCCATCGACGAGACCATGGGCCGCTACATCAAGGCCTATCAGGAGCTGGCGCCGCTGATCACCAAGGCCGAGCGCTATTACGACCGCAAGGATTATCGCGACGACAACCTCGCGGAGGGCCAGAAGCTGCATGCGCTGATGGTGCCGGCCGCGAAGACCTTCCTCGAGGAACGGTCCAAGCTCGATGCGCTGATGCGCGTCTACAAGCGCGGGCTCGACCAGCGTGAGCTCGCATCGGTCGAGCAGCGCGAAGGCAAGTCCGCCCGCTGGCAGGTGCGCAACATCATGATCAATGCGCGCGCCGTGATGGACCTGATGCCGAGCAACGAGAGCCCGATCGTCGATCTCAAGTCCTTCAACGCCGCGGTCGCCGACTATGCCGCCGCGGTCCGCGAGATGGATGCGTTCAAGGACAAGGAGACCAAGGGCGTGCCCTTCATCGAGAGCCAGGCCAGCTCCTGGCTCGGCAAGCTGCGCGATTTCAGCGACAAGCTGGCCAAGAGCAAGGGCGATGTCCGGCGCGGCGCGGCGAACGACGCCAACTGGATCGTCAACAACTACAACACCATGGTCTCGCTCTCGGAGACGGCCATCCGCATGTCGCGTTGAGATCGATGCGTGCGACGCAGCCCCGGCGCGTGGCGCGGCGGGGCTGACGTCACGACATTTCTGTTCCAGTCTTTCATTAGACCTAACTGAGGATATGCCTCATGCGTCCCATGAAATTCGGTTTCGGCCAGCCGGTGCGGCGGGTCGAGGATCAGCGTCTGACCACCGGCACCGGCCGTTATACGGACGACATTGCCGCTGACGGCGCCCTGCACGCCTTCGTGCTGCGCTCCCCTTACGCCCATGCCCGCTTTGCCGTCGCGGATGTCGAGACTGCCCGGAAGATGAAGGGCGTCAAGCTCATCCTGACCGGCGCCGACGTCTCCCAGTACGGCGATCTGCCTTGCAAGGGGCATGTGAAGACGACTTCCGGCGAAATGTCGAAATCGCTGCCGGTTCCGGTGCTGCCGACCGACACGGTCCGCCATGTCGGCGAGGCCGTCGCCTTCATCGTCGCGGAGACGCTGGCGCAGGCGCGCGACGCCGCGGAAGCCATCGCCATCGACTGGGATCCGCTGCCGGCCGTTACCGGTATCGCCGAAGCACTGGAGGGCGACGCGCCGCAGGTCTGGCCCGATCGCAAGGGCAATGTCGCCTTCGAGGCGGAGCAGGGCGATCGCGTGAGGACCGAGAAGGCCTTCGCCAAGGCGGCGCGGACCGTTTCGCTCACGGTCGTCAACAACCGGCTCGCCTCGAACTACATGGAGACGCGGGCCTGCATCGCCGAATATGATAAGGCCGACAAGCGCTGGACCCTGACGCTGGGCAGCCAGGGCAGCCATGGCATGCGTGACCTGATCGCGACCTATGTGCTCAAGGTCGATCCCAAGCGCATCCGCGTGGTGACGCCGGATGTCGGTGGCGGCTTCGGCACCAAGATCTTCCTCTATCGCGAATATCCGCTGGCGATGATCGCGGCGGAAAAGCTGAAGCGGCCGGTGCGCTGGGTCGCCGATCGCAACGAGCATTTCCTCGCCGACACCCATGGCCGCGCCAATCTCGCGACGGCGACGATGGCGCTCGATGCCAAGGGCAAGTTCATCGGCCTCAAGGTCGATCTCTCGGCCGAGATGGGCGCCTATCTCTCGCAATACGGGCCCTTCATCCCCTGGGTCGGCACGACGATGACGCCGGGCTGCTACAATATCCCGGCCGTGCATGTTGTCTTCAGGGGTGTGCTGACCCACACCACCCCGGTCGATGCCTATCGCGGAGCCGGCCGTCCCGAGGCGGCCTATCTGATCGAGCGGCTGGTCGACGCCATCGCGCGCGAGACCGGCAAGACGCCCGACGCGGTGCGCGCGCAGAACTTCGTCAAGCCGTCGGAGATGCCGCACAAGACGCAGACCGGGCCGGTCTACGATTCCGGCGAGTTCGAAGGCCATATGCGCCACGCCATGGAGGTCGCCGATTGGAAGGGCTTCAAGGCCCGCCAGAAGGCCTCGGCGAAGGCCGGCAAGATCCGCGGCATCGGCCTGGCCAGCTATATCGAGGCCTGCGGCGGCGGCGGGCCGGAAAGCTCGACCGTGATCCTGGAGAAGGACGGCACGGTGACCGTGCTGATCGGCACGCAATCGAACGGGCAGGGGCACGAGACGGCCTATTCGCAGCTCGTCTCGCAGCATCTCGATATCCCGATGGATCGCATCCGCGTCGTGCAGGGCGATACCGACCGGGTCGAGACCGGCTCGGGTACGGGCGGCTCGCGCTCGATCCCCGTGGGTGGCGCGGCACTCGACAAGGCGACGGGCATCCTCACCGACAACCTCAAGCAGCTCGCCTCGGAGAAGCTCGAGGCGGCGGTGGGCGATCTCGAGATCGCCGATGGCGCGGTGCGCATCGTCGGCACCGACAAGGCGCTCGACCTCGCCGCGATCGCGGCCCTGCCGGGCGCGACGCCCGCCATGCTCAAGGTCCACCAGAGCTGGCAGCCGCCGGAGGCGACCTACCCGAACGGGACCCATGTCTGCGAGCTGGAGATCGACCCCGGCACCGGCGGCACGGAAATCCTCAACTATGTCGTGGTCGACGATTTCGGCGTGACGCTGAACCCGCTGATGCTGCAGGGCCAGGTGCATGGCGGCTCGGCCCAGGGCATCGGCCAGGCGCTGATGGAAGAGATCCGCTTCGACCCGGACGGACAGATGCTGACTGCGACCTTCATGGATTATGCGCTACCGCGCGCCGTCGACATCCCGAACTTCCATTTCGAGACACGCAATGTCCGCTGCCTGACCAACGCCATCGGCGTGAAGGGCGCGGGCGAGGCCGGCGCGATCGGCGCCTGCCCGGCGGTGATGAACGCGGTGGTCGATGCGCTCGACCGGGCCGCCGGCATCAAGGCGATGGACATGCCGGCGACGCCGCTCAAGGTCTTCACGGCGCTGAAGGAGGCCGGGTATCGGCTTTGATGCAAGAATGAGCTTGCGGTTCCGCAAGCTCATTCACGCAAAAGCGACTTGGCTGTCGCGCGATCATCGTCTGATCTAGACAAGTTCAAAACAGCGCCTGATGGCGCGGACTTGTCTTTGAGGGAAACTGAATGATCCGCACTGCTCTCGTTCTCGCCAGCCTTGGGCTCGGCCTCACTGCCGTGACGGCGCAGTCGAACCCGATCGCGGAACGCAAGGATGCGATGAAGGCGGTCGGCGCGGCGACGCGCGATGGTGCTGCCATGGCCAAGGGCGAGGCCGCCTTCGATGCGGCCAAGGCGCAGGCGATCTTCAAGACCTATGCCGATGCGGCCAAGAAGGTGCCGACCCTGTTCCCGGATTCCTCCAAGACCGGCGGCGAGACCACGGCCGCCTCGAAGATCTGGGAGGATCAGGCCGGGTTCAAGGCTGCCTTCGCCAAGTTCGAGACCGATGCCGCCGCCGGTGCGACCGTCGCGAATCTCGACGGTTTCCGCTCCGCCTTCGGCGGGGCAACGAAGAATTGCGGCACCTGCCACGAGGTCTATCGCATCAAGAAGTGATCGGCTTCGCGGTTGATCAGGGAAGCGGGCGCCAGCGATGGCGGCCCGCTTTTTCGTGGCGGAGGGAGCCTTGGCCGATCAGCGGCGTTGGAAATGGGCCAGTTTGGAATTGCTGTGTTTTCAGGGTTGCCGATGATGCGCCGGCCCGTCCAATCTGTCCGATGTACTGACGGGAGACCTCGATGCTGTTGTTGCGCCGCCTTTTCGTGACTCTCGTCCTTCTGGCGGTGGTGGGTTTCGCGGGCTTCTATGTCCTGACCGATCCGCGCGTGGTTTCGCCCTCGCCGGAAGTTGGCGCGCTGCCGGCAGCGGATATCGAGAACGGCAAGGTGCTGTTCTCGGCCGGCGGTTGTGCCTCCTGCCATGCGACGCCCGGACAGGACGACAAGCTCCGGCTCGGTGGCGGGCTCGCGCTGGAATCGCCCTTCGGCACCTTCCATGCGCCGAACATCTCGCCGCATACGCGCGACGGCATCGGCAATTGGGGCGTGCAGGATTTCGTCGATGCGATGGCGGCCGGCGTCTCGCCCTCCGGGCAGCATCTCTATCCGTCCTTCCCCTACACCTCCTATCGCCTGATGCCGCCGAAGGCGCTGGCTGACCTTTTCGCCTATATCCGCACGCTGCCGCCGGTCGAGGGCAAGGCGGCTGCGCATGATCTGCGCTTCCCCTTCAACATCCGCCGGGTCGTCGGCGGCTGGAAGCTCCTGTTCTTCGAAGGCGCGTCCTTCCGCCCCGATCCGGGCAAGAGCGAGGTCTGGAATCGCGGCGCCTATCTCGTCAACGGCCCCGGCCATTGCGCGGAATGCCATTCCAACCGCAACGCGCTCGGCGCCGTCATCGCGGCGACCCGCTTCGCCGGCGGGCCGGACCCGGAGGGTAAGGGCTGGGTGCCGAACATCACCCAGTCCGAGAAGGGGCTGGCCAAGTGGTCGAAGGACGAAATCGCCGAGCTCTTGAAGACCGGTTTCACGCCGAGCTTCGACAGTGTCGGTGGCTCGATGGCCGCGGTGGTGCGCAACACCGCGCAACTGCCCGAAGCCGACCGCATGGCGATGGCGGAATACCTGAAGTCGCTGCCGGCGATCGAAGGGCCGGCACGACCCAAGGCGAAGGCGCCCTGAAGCACCGGGCCGAGGATCGGATGCGCTTCAAAGCCCTGATGGTCGACGTCGATGGCGTCGTGATCGTGCATCCAGATCCGCAGGGATGGTCGGCGCATCTCGAACGCGATCTCGGCCTGCCGCCGGCGCTGTTGCAGTCGGCGTTCTTCGCGCCGCACTGGCCGGACATCATCCTGGGACGGGCCAGCCTGCGCGAACGGCTCGAACCGGTTCTGGCTGAGATCGCGCCGGGCCTCGGCGTCGACAGGCTGATCGCGTACTGGTTCGAGAACGACGCGCATCTAGACCTGGGCCTGCTGGCGCAGCTCGCGCCGATCCGGGCCCGTGGCGTGAAGCTGCATCTCGCCACGGTGCAGGAGCATGAGCGCGCCCACCACATCTGGAACGAGCTCGGGCTCAAGCAGCATTTCGACACCATGCATTATGCGGCCGAAATCGGCTGGGCCAAGCCCGCAGCGCAGTTCTTCCGCGTGGCCGCGGCACGATCCGGATTTGCGCCGCGCGAGATCTTTTTCATCGACGACAAGCAGGCGAATGTCGATGCGGCGCGCGCGGAGGGGTGGAATGCGGCAGTTTGGGACGGCACCAGGCCGCTGGCTGTATTGATGGCTGAGGGTTGAGCAGACGGTGCTGCCGCCTATTCCATCACCGCCGCCTTGAGGATGCAGACCATCAGCGCGGTTCCCGGCTCGTTGCCGACGCAGCGGACGACATGGCGGCGGTCGCAGCGATAACGCAGCGTCTCGCCCGCTTTGGCGCGCTGGACGATGTCGCCGACCTCGACCTCGAATTCGCCTGAGGTCACCGAGAGCGATTCGATCGAGCCGCGCTGGTGGCCCTCGGAATCGAGCTCGCCGCCCGGCTCGGCGCTGACCTCGTACCATTGCAGCCATTCGACGGTCTTGATCCAGCCGACGATGGCGAGGCGCAGCTTGCCGTCCTCGGAGACGAGGATCGGGGTGTCGGCGCGGGTGGTCTTGTCGATGAAGGGCTCTTCCTCGGCGCTGGAGAGCACGCGCTCGATCGAGATGTCGAGCGCCTGCGACAGCCGCCAGATCGTCGCCAGCGTCGGATTTGTCTCGTTGCGCTCGATCTGGCTGATGATCGACTTGGCGACGCCGGATTGCTCTGCGAGGTCCGAGAGCGAGAAATTATAGGCCTTGCGCAGGCGTTGGATGGTCTTGCCGAGCTGGCCGGAGATGACCTGAGCCCCGGATTCAAGCTCCCGCCCGCCGCGCTCCTTGGTCTCGATTCCCATCCGTCCGGCCCCTTTTCGACTGTGACGTCGTTTGTAACGGCGGACGATCGTTTGAACAAGCGAACTGTGCCGGACGCGGGGCCGGCGGTTCGCTCATCCTCAGGTCATGCGGCTGGGGCCGACCTCGCGCTGCTCGCGGCGGGCGAGGCCGAGCTGGCGCTCGCGCAGGATCACGTAGATGCCCGACACGATGACGATGGTGGCACCGATCAGGATCGCCAGAAGTCGGCCATTCGCCGAACCAGAACCAGCCGATCGCGACCGCCCAGAGCATGGTCGAGTATTCGAAGGGGGCGATCAGCGAGGCGTCTCCATAGCGATAGGCCTGCACGATCAGGATCTGACCGAGCCCGCCGAGGATGCCGATGAGCACCATCATCGCCGCATCCTGGAGATTGGGCATGTTCCAGCCGATCAGGATGGTCGAGAGCCCGAGCAGGCTGGTCAGCAGCATGAAATAGAAGACGATGGCGCCGGTGCGCTCGGTCGCGGTCAGGAGCCGCACCTCGACCGAGGCGAAGGCCGAGCAGAAGGCGCCTGCCAGCCCCAGCATGGCGCCGAGCGCGGCGTTGCCGCCAACCGGATGGGCGCCGGCGCCCAGATGCGGCGAGAGCATGATGAGCACGCCGACGAAGCCGATCGTCACCGCGCTCCAGCGATAGATGCGCACCTTTTCCTTGAGGACGAGCGCGGCCAGCACGACGACGGCGAGCGGCGCGGCATAGCCGATCGCGACAGCCTCCGAGAGCGGCAGGAACTGCAAGGCCGCGAAGCCGCAGAACATCCCGGTCGAGCCCATGATGCCGCGCTTGAGATGGCCGCGCAGATTGCTGGTCTTCAGGGCGTGAGGCAGCTCGGAGCGCCAGGCGAGCCAGATGAGCAGCGGGATCATCGCGAAGAAGGAGCGGACGAAGACGATCTCGCCGGTCGGATAGCGCGTCGAGATCGACTTGATGCCAGCCGACATCAGCGTGAAGGCCAGCGCCGAGACCAGCTTGAGGGTGATGCCGAGAAGAGGGGACAAAGCGCGCGGCCGAAACAGGGGGACGGTTTCGTGCGAAACCGTCCTTGCTTAGACCATGTCCGGGCCGGGAAGCGAAGCGTGAACTCTGCAACCCGGCTAGGTCAATGGCGTGGGAGCGGCGTCAGAACGTGCCGCGGAAAGAACCGCCGTCGATCAGGAAGTTCTGGCCGGTGATGTAACCGGCATGGGTGCTGGCGACGAAGGCGCAGAGCTTGCCGAACTCGTCGGGCCGGCCCAGGCGACCGGCGGGCACCGCGGCGAGCCGGCGCTTCACGGCCTCGTCCATGCTGATGCCCTGCATCTCGGCGGCCTTGGTGGTCGCGGTCTTGATCCGATCGGTGTCGAAGACGCCGGGCAGGATGTTGTTGATGGTGACGTTGGCATGCGCGACCTCGCGGGCGACGCCGGAGAGGAAGGCGGTGAGGCCGGCGCGGGCGGCAGAGGAGACGTCGAGCCCGGTCAGCGGGGTCACGACGCTGGCCGAGGTGATGTTGATGATGCGGCCGAAGCCGCGCTCGACCATGCCATCGATGACGCGCTGCACCAGCTCCAGCGGGGTCGCCATGTTCTGGACGACGCCTTCGAGCAGGCCTTCCCGCGTGACCTGGCGGAAGGGCTTGGGCGGCGGGCCGCCATTGTTGTTGACGAGGATGTCGGGGTTCGGCGCAGCCGCCAGCAGCGCGTCCTGACCGGCCCTGGTCGAGACGTCGGCAACCACGGCGATGATGGTGGCGCCGGTTGCTGCCCGGATCGCGGCGGCGGTCGCTTCCAGCGTCTTGGCGTCGCGACCGTTGATGACGACGGTGCAGCCGGCCTGGGCCAGCGCTTCGGCGCAGCCGCGGCCCAGCCCCTTGCTGGAGGCGCAGACGATGGCCGTACGGCCGGCAATTCCAAGATCCATGATGGTCTCCGATCAGCAGGGAGGTATTCGAGGTCTCTACCCTGAACACGGATTGGCCGCGCCGTCATCAAAGCGCAACGCAAATCAGACACACGGCCCTCGCATCGCAGCAGCAGGGGCTTTCCGGCATGAGCGACGAGGACAACAGCAAGCGGGTCCGCAGCATCTTCATCTCGGATCTGCACCTGGGCACCCGCGGGGCGCAGGCCGATCTCGTGCTGGAGTTCCTGCGCGCCTATGATGCGCCACAGATCTATCTCGTCGGCGACATCATCGACGGCTGGCGCCTGAAGAGCGGCTGGTACTTTCCGCAGGCGCATAACGACGTGATCCAGAAGCTGCTGCGCAAGGTGCGCAAGGGCTCGAAGCTGATCTACGTCACCGGAAACCACGACGATTTCCTGCGCGACTTTACCGGCCTGCAGTTCGGCGGCATCACGCTGGTCGACGAGATCGTCCACGAGACCGCCGACGGCAAGCGCATGCTCGTCATCCATGGCGACCTGTTCGACCTCGTCGTGCGCAATGCCAAATGGCTCGCGCTGCTCGGCGACTGGGCCTACACGGTCGCGCTGGGGCTCAACATGGCGATCAACCGGGTGCGGCGCGTCCTGCGCCTGCCGCACTGGTCGCTCTCGGCCTGGGCCAAGGCCAAGGTCAAGAACGCCGTGAACTATATCGGCGAGTTCGAGACCTGCCTCGCCGCCGAGGCGCGCCGCCACAAGGCCGATGGCGTGATCTGCGGCCATATCCACCATGCCGCCCATCGCGAGATCGAGGGGCTCACCTATATCAACACCGGCGACTGGGTCGAAAGCTGTACCGCCTTCGTCGAGCACGAGGACGGCCGTTTCGAGCTGATCCGCTGGCCGCAGGGCCGGGCGAAGACGACGCCGGCCGTGCCGGTTGCGGTGTCGGCGCGACCGGCTCCGGTCCGGGACCTGATCGAGGCCGCGTGATGCGCGTTCTGGTCACGACCGACGCCTGGCGCCCGCAGGTCAACGGCGTCGTGCGCTCGCTGGAGCAGATGATCGCGGCGGCTCCGGGATTTGGGATCACGGCACAGGCGCTGACGCCGGAGGGCTTCCATCAGGTCGGCCTGCCGAGCTACCCCGATATCCGCCTCGCCCTGGCGACGCGCCGGGCGCTGGCTGCGCGCATCGCCGATTTCGCGCCGGATCATATCCATATCGCGACCGAGGGGCCGATCGGCTGGCTGACGCGGGCCGTCTGCCTCGCCCAGAAACGGCCGTTCACGACGAGCTATCACACGCGCTTCCCGCAATATATCGCGGCGCGCTGGCCTATCCCCGAGAGCTGGAGCTACCGGCTGCTGCGCCGTTTCCACGGACCTGCCGCCGCCGTGATGGTCTCGACCGCGACGGTGGAGGAGGAACTGCGCCAGCACGGCTTCGAGAAGCTGGTGCGCTGGGGGCGCGGCGTCGATGTCGAGCTGTTCCACCCGC
Organism: Beijerinckiaceae bacterium; assembly: GCA_965283735.1. GTDB lineage: Bacteria > Pseudomonadota > Alphaproteobacteria > Rhizobiales > Beijerinckiaceae > Allobosea. Next base: position 1,522,246 of record CBDIPN010000001.1, read on the forward strand.
GCCCGCAGAGCGTGCTCGACCTGCCGCGGCCGATCTTCCTCTATGTCGGGCGTGTCGCGGTCGAGAAGAATGTCGAGGCCTTCCTGTCGCTCAAGCTGCCGGGCAGCAAGGTGGTGGTCGGCGACGGGCCGGCGCGGGGCGATCTCGAACGCGCTTTTCCCGAAGCACGCTTCCTCGGCCTGAAGGAGGGCGAGGAGCTGGCGGGTATCTACGCTTCCTCCGACGTCTTCGTCTTCCCGAGCCTGACCGACACGTTCGGCATCGTTCTGCTGGAGGCGGCGGCGAGCGGGCTGCCGGTCGCCGCCTTTCCGGTGCAGGGGCCGCGCGATGTCTTTGCCGGCAGCGGCGCGGCGGTGCTGGACGAGGATCTGCGCAGTGCCGCGATGAAGGCGCTCAGGGTGCCGCGCGAAGCCTGCCTGGATCTGGCCGCGCGCCATAGCTGGGCCGCAAGCGCCGCGCAGTTCTATGGCCATATCCGGCGCGTGGCGCGCGAGGCCGGCAATCTGCCGCGCGAGCCGGAGGCCGCGACCACTACGGCGCTCACAGCCTTCGCGAGCGGGCGTGGCGGGGAAGGGCGCGGGCAGCCGCGGCACCTGACGGCTTGAGCTGGGCGCGGAAGCCGTCGCGCCGCTCATGCACGGAGGCGATGACGAGGCCCATCGGCACGCCGAGCCCGACCAGAGCCGCTTCCGACAATTGCAGGCTGGCCTCGATCGTCTCCGGCACCGCGTCGTTCACGCCGATCTCGTAGAGATGGCGGGCATGGGCGGCGTCGCGGGCGCGGGCGACGATCACGATGTCGGGCTTCAGCGAGCGCGCGGCGAGGACGATGGCGTCGACGGCGCGAGGATTGTCGATCGTCACGATCAGGGCAGTCGCTTCCTCCAGGCCGCAGAGGCGCAGGAATTCGGGCTTGGTCGCGTCGCCGTAATAGGCGGGGCGCCCGGCGCGCCGTTGCGCGGTGATCAGCGAGGCGTCCGCGTCGATGACGATATGGGACTTGCCGTGCTCGTCCAGCATCGAGCCGACGAGGCGTCCGACGCGGCCGCCGCCGACGACGATGGCGCGGGGCGTGTGATCGTCCGGTGGCAAGATGGCGGCTTCGTCGGGCAATATGACGGGCGTCGCGAGCTTCTGGGCGAGATTGCGGGCGATGCGGGCCAGCAGCGGCAGCGCGACCATGGTGAGCGAGACGGCGGCCAGCACGATGCTGGTCGCGGCGGGATCGATCAACTCGGCGCCGGTCGCGGCATTGAGCAGCACGAAGGCGAACTCGCCGCCCGGTGCGACCAGTATCGCCGTTTCGAGCGCCGTCGCCGTCGCCAGCCGGAAGCGGCGCGCGAGCACGAAGATGATGGTGCCCTTGACCAGGACGAGGCCGATGGCGCCGCCGAGGATCGCGAAGGGGTGGGCCGCGATATCGGCCGGGTTCACGCCCATGCCGACGGTGAGGAAGAAGACGCCGATCAGCAGCGACTTGAACGGGTCGATCGTGACCTCGATCGCGCGGCGGAATTCGGTCTCGGCCAGCAGCAGCCCGGCGATGAAGGCCCCCAACCCCATCGACAGACCAGCGGCTGCGGCAATGAGGCCGGTGCCGAGTGCGACCAGCAGCGTCGCCGCCATGAAGCTCTCGGTCGAATCGGTCGAGGCGACCAGACGGAAGAGCGGGCGCAGCGCCAATCGGCCGATGACGACGATCGTCGCGATTGCCGCGAAGGCCTGGATGAAGGCCTGCGCGAGACCGGCGAGCAGCGAGCCCGAGCCGTTCTGGGCATCGAGCACGTTGATCAGGAACAGCAACGGGATGACGGCGAGGTCCTGGCAGAGCAGGATCGCGAAGCTGGAGCGGCCGGCCGAGGTCGTCATCCGCTTCTTCGCCGCCAGCAGTTCGACGACCATCGCGGTCGAGGACAACGCAAGGCCGAAACCGATGATGAGGGCCGCCGCCGCCGGTTGGCCGAGCGCATAGGCGGCAAGCCCGATCACGGCGGCGCAGAGCCCGACCTGGCCGAGGCCGAGCCCGAAGACGAGGCGCTTCATCGTCATCAGGCGCTCGAAGGAGAGTTCCAGCCCGATGACGAAGAGCAGGAAGGCGACGCCGAGTTCGGCCGGGCCGGCGAGTGCCTCGGCATTAGAGACAGTGATCGTGCTCAGCAGCGGAACCGTCGAGACCAGGCCGCCGAGGCCGAACGGGCCGAGCAGGGCGCCACAGGCGATGAAGGCGATGATCGAGTTGACCTTCAGGCTCTTTGCCAGCGGCACGACCACGCCGGCCGTCGCGAGCACGACGACGGCGTCCTTGTAGACGGAAGGGTCGACTGTTCCGGCCAAAGGGCTGACCTTGCGATTCGAGGGATTGCGGGATGCGCCGGCAATTCTTGCGGTTTGCGGCGGCGCAGCACAACCTTGGAATCGCTGTCGTGGAAAGAAATTCGCCTTGCGGCGCGAGCCTTTAGGCAGGGGTGCTTAGGTGCCGCTGGCAAAAAAAGCCGTTTCCGCGCCCGCAAAGGATGGGTTAGCGTCCCGCCGCTATCTCAAAAGGACCATCCATGCGCTTTGCCGGCACCGAAAACTACGTCGCGACCGAAGATCTCACCGTCGCCGTCAATGCCGCGATCCGGCTGGAGCGCCCACTGCTGGTGAAGGGCGAGCCCGGCACCGGCAAGACGGTTCTGGCCGAGGAGATCGCCGCGGCGCTCGGCGCGCCGCTGATCACCTGGCACATCAAGTCGACGACCAAGGCGCAGCAGGGCCTCTACGAATACGATGCGGTGAGCCGCCTGCGCGACAGCCAGCTCGGCGATCCCCGCGTCTCCGAGATCGGAAACTACATCAAGCGCGGCAAGCTCTGGGAGGCTTTCGCCGCGCCCGTCCGCCCGGTGCTGCTGATCGACGAGATCGACAAGGCCGATATCGAGTTCCCCAACGACCTGCTGCTCGAGCTCGACCGCATGGAATTCCATGTCTACGAGACGGCTGAGACGATCAAGGCGGCGCAGCGGCCGGTGATGATCATCACCTCCAACAACGAGAAGGAGCTGCCGGACGCGTTCCTGCGCCGCTGCTTCTTCCACTATATCCGCTTCCCCGATGCCGAGACGATGCAGGCGATCGTCGAGGTGCATTTCCCCGGCATCAAGAAGCGCCTGATGGAGGAGGCGCTGCGCCTGTTCTTCGAGGTGCGCGAGGTGCCCGGCATCAAGAAAAAGCCCTCGACCTCGGAACTGCTCGACTGGCTGAAGCTGCTCGTCGCCGAGGATATCGGGCCGGAAGTGCTGCGCGAGCGCGACCCGCGCAAGCTGATTCCGCCGCTGCACGGGGCGCTGCTGAAGAACGAGCAGGACGTTTCGCTGTTCGAGAAGCTCGCCTTCATGGCGCGGCGCGAGAGCCGGTGAGGCCGATGCCCGGCTCGCAAGCCGGGATCGCCGTGGCGAGGTCGACCTTGGGGTCGATCGCGCGCACCGCCTCGGTCAGGTCGAAGTCGCGCATGAGCAGGACATAGTCCTGTGTCTCCGAAGTCTTGAGATAGCCGGTCATGGTGACCGGCTTGGCGGAGAGTTCGCCGAGCCGGCAGGCCTTGTCCGCGCCGAGCGAGAGGCTGCCGCGATTGCCGCTCTGCTGCGGCCCGGCAAACATTTCCTCGCGGAAGGCTCCCAGCCGTGCCACGTCCGCCGAGCTCAGTTTGAACAGCGTGAAGTGCCGCCCCGGGGCGATCAGCACCGGCAACGAGGCGAGTTCCGTCGCGTCGCGCACCTCCTCCAGTACCACCTTGCGCTCATGACGGCCGCCATCCTTCGGCAGGGCTGCGATCGTCATCGTGACGCCGCCAGGCAGCGGACGGATATCGGCCGGAAGGCTGATTCCGGCCCGCAACTGCGAGAGGTCGGTGGTCTTGATGTCGATCTTCGCCAGTTTCGGCAGCGAGGTCAGCGGAACATGCCCGCAGCCGGCGAGCAGGCTCGCGAGGAGGAGGCAGACAGGTGAGGCGATACGCATGGCGGCTCTTCGGATGTGATTGCCTTTGACATTTATAAATTCATCTCTTAGTTTAATTTTGTCAACCGAGGGAATAATCATGCCGATGTCGTTTCAGCCTCCGGCCACGTTTTCGGAGGAGGCCGCTGCGCGGCTGCGCAATGTCAGTCGATACGCGCGCGCCTTCTGCTATGCGGCGGGATCGCTCATGTTCTTCGGGCTGGTCTGGTTGTGGACCGACGCTCAGGCGCTCGCTCATTACGCTCGCAGTGCGATAGGGCTCGGAGACGCCGTGCTGGCCCCTTCGGTCCGGGGCTATTGGATGGCGTTCGGCCTCGCCTGGATGCCGGCCGGACTTTTCATTCTGGCGATGCTGCAACTGGGGCGCCTGTTCCGGGCGTTCGGCGAGGGCAGGGTCCTGGTCGAGGAGAACGCCGCCGGGCTGCTGCGCGTCGGCTGGCTTCTGGCCTGCTTCGGTGCGACGACGCCGATCGTCCGCACCTTGCAGAGCATCGCTCTGACCTTCGACAATCCCCCGGGACAGCGGCATCTTGCGATCACGCTCGATCCCGGGATCTTTGCCGCGCTGGCCGCCGCCGCCGCGCTCATCGCCTTCGGCCATGTGTTGCGGGAGGCGATCCGGCTGGCGGACGAGAATCAGAGTTTCGTGTAAGCCGGCATCATGCCCGTCGTCGTCGAACTCGATGTCATGCTCGCGCGCCGCAAGATGCGTTCGAAGGAACTCGCCCAGCGGATCGACCTGACCGAACAGCAGGTCTCGCAGCTGAAGTCGGGAAAGGTGCGCGGCATGCGCTTCGACACGCTGTCGCGCATCTGCGACGTGCTTCAGTGCCAGCCGGGCGATCTGCTGCGCTACGAGCCGGGGCCTGAAGCCGAAGGGGACTGATTGCCGACAGTTCGGCCGGCTGCAATGCGCCAGGATGGTTTGCGTCAGCCGAGGCCAAGCAGTGGGCGGGCCTTCAGCGCGGCGATCAGCGCTGTCGCGGTCACGCAGGCATAGACGAGTGCGAAGGCATCGACGCTGCGCAGCGCTATGGTGCGCCCGAGCAGCGAGGCGAGCAGCGCGAAGGCCGGAACGATCTGCATCGCATGGAGTGCCAGGAAATGGGCTAGGCGCAGGTCGCCCGCGGTCAATGACCAGCCGAAGAAGGGGATGACTGCTGCGCCCGGCATCGGCGTGCCGACCGTGTGCCCGCTGGCCGAACTGATGATGGCACCGGAGAGGAGGCCGAGGCCGCAGGTCAGGGCGAGGCCGAGGACGAGCGAGCGGCGCAGCGCCGGGGGCATCGGCGCAGCATCGCGGCGGGCGAGGCCATAGGCCAGCACGCCGCTCGCGGCTGTGAAGAGCACGGCGGCGACGCCCATCGCGGCATAGAGGATGATCGCCGCCACGCCGTCCTGGTTGTAATGCGAGGCTTCGCCGCGTGAGGCGCGCCAGGCGATGTAGACGAGCTCGAAGAAGAGCAGCCCGATCACCGGCCAGACCGTGAAGCGGCCGAGCCGAGAGCGCTGGAAGGCCTCGCTAGTCAACGGCAGCAGCACCGCGAAGGACAGGAGATAGACCGCGATCGAGATCTCGAACTTCAGCGGCTTGAGCCAGACATTGTCGCCGTTGAACAAGCGCGGATCGACGGCATGGGCGAGCAGCGTCGGGATCACGAGCAGAAGCATTGCGATTCCGGCCGCCGTCAGCCGCGGCTCCCATTCCAGTGCCCGGAACGGTGCCGGCAGCTGCGCCAGGAAGCGCGGGATACGGTCCTCCGACGCGATGGTGCGGCTGATGGCGATCAGGCGATAGAGCAGGTAGCCGGCCGGGCCGAACAGGAAAGTGAGAGCGAGAACCGGGATCATCGCCCAATGCGGTAGGCCTTCGCGCTGGGACTGGCCAAGCAGCCATGCGCCGATTAGCAGGTCGAAGGCGAGAAAATGGACCCAGCCTGCCAGCAGCAGCGGCCGTGAGGCGAAGAGCGATGCGACAGCGTCGAGCGAGGAGAAGCCGCCGGCCGCGTCATGCCAGAACACGGCGATCAGGACGAAATAGCCGAGCGAGAGAAGCGTGGGGATGACGAGGCCGGTGATGGCTCGGCCGAGGCGCCAGTGCGGCAGACAGATCAGGAGAAGCCAGCCCGCGATCGCGAGCTGGCCGGCCATCGAAAACGCAGCGTCCGACGTCAAAGGCGGCATGATACCCTCAAATCTTGACAGTGTTCAGTTGCGAGTTGGTTCTGGCGCGCTATCTTGACGCCGTCAAGATAATTTGACGCTGTTAAGATTGAGGAGGCCGCGATGGCCGATGCTCCGGCGCCGGCCGTGCGCGGGCACTATCACCACGGCTCCTTGCGGGAGGCGATGATCGCCGCGGCCGAGGAGGTGCTGGCGGAGCGCGGGCTCGGCGGCTTCACTCTGCGCGAATGCGCCCGTCGGGCAGGGGTCTCGCCCGCGGCACCGGCACACCATTTCGGCAACCTGACCGGGCTGCTCACCGCGATCGCGACGCTGGGCTTCATCGATCTGGGGACGGCGATGGAAGCGGCCGTCGCGACGGCGCAGGAGCAGGGGCGCAGTAGGCTCGCCGCGATCGCGTGCGCCTATGTCGAGACGGCGCTGGCCAATCCCGGCCGCTTCCGCGTGGTCTTCGGACAGCGTGGCATCGATCGGGAGGATGTCGGCTGCCAGATGGCCTCGGGCCGCGCCTTCGGCATCTTGCTGCGAGAGGTCCGATCGGCCGCTGGCCGGCCGCCATTGCCTGCCATGGACCAGAAGCCGCCGGCGAATGTGCTCGCTCCCGATCTGCCGGAGGTGTTGCTGGCCTGGTCGGCTGTCCACGGTTTCTCGACCCTGCTGATCGACGGGGCGCTGGATTTCCTCAACGAGGGGAGCGATCGTGAGGCGTTCGTCGACAAGCATGCGGCCCGGCTGTTTGCGTTGCTGGCCTCGGTGCTTCACGTGACGCAGGGGCTCGCAAAAGCCGACGCCCGCGATTAGGTTCTCTCCATGCGACGCCTCATGCTACTGCGCCACGCCAAGTCCCACTGGCCCACCGGTGTGGCCGACCGCGACCGACCTCTCGCGGCACGGGGGCGTGAAGCCGCTCCCGTGATGGGGCGCTATCTCGCCGACGAATTGCTGCTGCCCGATCTCGTGCTGGTTTCGCCTGCGAAGCGCACGGTCGAGACCTGGGAGATGGTGGCGCCGATGCTGCCGGAACGGCCGCCCGTCCAGTTCGAGCCGCGGATCTACGAAGCCAAGACCGAGCGCCTTCTCGATGTCGTGCAGGAGGTCGAGGGCGATGTCCGCACGCTCCTGCTGATCGGTCACAACCCCGGCTTCGAGGAACTGGCGCATCTGCTCACCGGGCATGGCGACCGCTATGCGTCGGCACGGATGAGCCAGAAATATCCGACCTGCGGGCTGGCCGTGATCGATTTCGTCACCGAGCACTGGTACGCGGTCGCAGCGCGGGAAGGACGGCTCGACCGCTTCGTCACCCCGGGCTCGCTCGGCGAAGGCCCGGACGAATGAGAGAGCCTTCGGCACGTCGACCGAGGCCTGGGCACGTCCTGCGCGCTTCCGCTTTATGAGCGACACCTCCTATCTCGACAGTGCCCGCAACGCGGCTCTCGCCTTCGGCGACAGCCTGCTCGGGCTTGCGCGGCCGCGCCTGCGGATCGGCGTCACCGGGCTGTCGCGCTCGGGCAAGACGGTCTTCACCACCGCCTTGATCCAGAACCTGATCGAAGGCGCGAAGCTGCCGGTGCTGAAAGCTGCCTCCGAGGGCCGGATCGCCCGCGTGCGACTGGTGCCGCAGCCCGACCCGGACGTGCCGCGCTTTCCCTACGAGGCGCATCGCGCCGCGATGAACGGCGAGGGGCGGCGCTGGCCGGAATTGACGCGGCGCATTTCCGAGCTCAGGGTCGAGATCGACTACGAGCGGGCGGCCGGCTGGTTCAAGGGGCCGGCGACGCTGACGCTCGACATCGTCGACTATCCCGGCGAATGGCTGCTCGATCTCGCCCTGATCGGGCAGGACTACAAGGACTGGTCGGCGCAGGCCATCGCCGACGCCCGCAAGGCGCATCGGCGCGAGGCCGCCGCCGAGTGGCTGGCGGACCTTCCGGGGCGGGACCCGGACGGCGCGCCGGACGAGCTCGCGGCAGAGGTGGCGAGCGACCTGTTCAAGGGCTACCTGGCTCGCCTACGGGCCGATCCGGAAGCGGTTGCAGTCACGCCGCCCGGGCGCTTCCTGATGCCCGGGGACCTCGAAGGTTCGCCCGCTTTGACCTTCGCTCCGCTCAACCTTGGCCATGACCGGGATGTTCGGCCGGGCACGCTCGCGGCGCTGATGGCGGAGCGCTTCGAGGCCTATAAGCGCGTCGTGGTCGCGCCGTTCTTCCGCGATCATTTCGCCAGGCTTGACCGGCAGATCGTGCTGGTCGACGTGCTGGCCGCGCTCGATGCGGGGGCGCCGGCTCTGGCCGATCTTGAAACCGCTCTGGGGCAGGCGCTCGCGGCCTTCTCGGTCGGGCGCAATTCCTGGCTGACGAGCCTGTTCGCGCCGCGGATCGAGCGCGTGCTCTTCGCCGCGACCAAGGCGGACCATATCCACCATTCAAGCCATGACCGGTTGGCGGCGGTGATGTCGCATCTGGTCGGACGCGCGCTGTCGCGGGCGCAAGGGGCGGGCGCGCGTGTTGAGGCGATGGCGCTGGCCGCCGTGCGGGCGACGCATGAGGTCCGGATCAAGGAAGGCCGCGAGGAATTGCCGGCTATCGCCGGCGTGCCGGAGGCCGGCGAGACGATCGACGGACAGGTCTTCGACGGCATCGCGGAAGCGGCTGTCTTTCCCGGTGAATTGCCGGAGCGGCCCGAGGCGATCTTCGATCCCAAGGCGCATTGGCAGGTCAGGGCACCGCGCTTCCGGCCGCCGCTGGTCGGGCCGGATGCGGGCGGGCGCCTCAAGCCGCCGCCGCAGATCCGCCTCGACCGTGCGCTGGAATTCCTGATCGGCGACAAGCTGGCATGAACGGGGTTTCGCGATGAGCAAGGCACCGCGCGCGATCCGCCTCGACAGCCCGCAGCTGGGCGAACCGGCCGGCGCGGCCCCGCTGCGGCAAGGCGATCTCGCGATCCTGCCGGAGAGCGAGCCGATCGATGCCATGGCTCCCGTCGTGCCGGTGAAGCCCAAACGGCGCTTCTCCTGGGGTTCGCTGTTCGTGGCGGGTCTGTCCGGCTTCCTGGCGCTGGCGGCCGGCGTCTGGGTCGAGAACACCATCCGCGCGCTGATGAGCCAGAACCCGGTGCTCGGCTATGCCGCGCTGGTCTGCGCAGCGATCGCGACGCTGGCGCTGCTGGTCATGCTGGCGCGGGTGCTGCGTGACATCCTGCGCGAGCGCAAGGTCGAGGCGCTGCGCGAGCGTGCGGTTGCGGCGCTGGTTGGCGGCACGCCCGACGAGGGCCGCGCGATCGCCGGAGAACTCGTCACGCTCTACAAGGGGCGGGCGCAGACCGCGCAGGGTCGCGCCGCGCTGCAGGAGGCGCTGCCGCAGCTCTTCGCGGCGCGCGACATGCTGACGGTGGCGGAGCGCAGCCTGCTGGCGCCGCTCGATGCGCTGGCGACCGCCCAGATCGCGCAGGCGGCGCGGCGCGTCTCGCTGGTGACGGCGGTGAGCCCGCGGGCGCTGGTCGATGTCATTTTCGTACTGGTCGCCTGCGCGCGGCTCCTGCGCTCGATCGCCGGCATCTATGCCGGGCGGCCCGGCACGCTCGGCCTGCTCAGGCTGGCGCGGCAGGTGATGAACCACCTCGTCCTGACCGGGGGCATGGCAGCGGGCGATGCCGTGATCCAGCAGGTGCTCGGGCAGGGGCTCGCCGCCCGGCTCTCGGCCAAGCTCGGCGAGGGCGTGATCAACGGAATGCTGACCGCCAGGATCGGGCTCGCCGCGCTCGCGGTCTGTCGGCCCCTGCCTTTCGTCGAAGCGGCCGCGCCGACATTGTCGGATGTCGCGGGCGATCTCGGCGGGTGGCGGGGCGGCAAGGACGAAGAAGCCTGAACCCGGCAGAATCTGCCGGCAAGGGCGAATTTGCCCGGCTCGGACTGCCGCTAAACCTTTCGTAAGCGATCCAACTCTTTGAAATCGCATGAAGCCTCGCATGGCACGCGCCGTGCAGAACCTTGCCTCGAGTTGTGGGCTGCCCTTGGGGGGCTGCCGGTCGAGGTGAGGGTTCCATGGGTGTTTTCAGTGCGCTGACGACGGCGGTTTCGGGAATGACGGCGCAGTCCTATGCGCTCGAGAACATCTCCGGAAACATCGCCAATTCCCGGACGGCGGGCTACAAGCGGGTCGACACCGCCTTTGCCGATCTCGTGCCGGATGCGGCGCTGCGGCGCCAGGTCGCCGGCTCGGTCCAGGCCTTCAGCCAGGCGACGAACTCGATCCAGGGCGATCTCAACCCGACCCGTATCGACACCAATATCGCGATCAACGGCGACGGCTTCTTCGTGGTCGACCAGCGCCAGAGCGGCGTTGGCGCCAACACCCAGTTCGCCAATACCAATCTCTTTACGCGCCGCGGCGATTTCGACTTCGACGCGAACGGCTATCTCGTCAACGGCGCGGGCTACTATCTCAAGGGCCTGAAGATCGACCAGGTGACCGGCCAGCTGGTCGGCACGCAGCCGGATGTGCTGCGCATCACCAAGGAGCAGTTCCCGGCCAAGGCGACGACCTCGATCGAGTACCGTGCCAATATCCCGGCCGTGCCGGCGACGACGCAGAAGACGCAGGGCGGCAGCGAGTTCCTCAATCCCGCGTCGGTCACCGCGGCGGGCACGGCGCCGAACCCCTATGCCGGCAACGCTGCGGTCATGGGCAACAATATCAGCAGCTTCCTCGCGACCTCGATCCCCGGCGGGTCGGTCACCGTCTATGATGCGCTCGGCAAGGCCACCAGCGTCGAGATGCGCTGGGGCAAGATCGACAACGGCAACCCGGCCGCGGTGCCGCCGACGACGGGCACCTGGGGCCTGTTCGTGGCGCAGGACACCAGCGCGACGGGCGCCGGTCAGGTCGCCTATGTCCAGACCGGCCAGAACGTCACCTTCGGCACGACCGGCCAGATGGTGACCCCGGCGACCGGCGACATCACCCTGCCGACCATGACGATCAACGGCACCACCATCACCGGCATCAACCTTACGACCGGCGGCAATGGCGTGACCCAGAACGGCGATGTCAGCGGCCAGATCGACGCGCGCAGCATCCGCCAGGACGGATACACCGCCGGCACGCTCGACCGCGTCTCGGTCTCGGCCGAAGGCCAGGTGATCGGCACCTTCAGCAACGGCCAGGTCGTGGCGCTCGCGCAGGTCTCGGTCGCCCGCTTCAACGCCGACAACTCGCTGAAGCGGCTCGATGGCGGCGCCTTCGAGGAGACGATCGAATCCGGCCCGCCGATCATCGGTCTCGGCACCTCGCAGATGATCGGCGGCAGCGTCGAGCAGTCGAACACCGACATCGCCGACGAATTCTCCAAGATGATCGTCACCCAGCAGGCCTATTCGGCCAACACCAAGGTGATCACCACCGCCCAGGAGATGCTGAGCGCGGTGTTCAACATCATCCGCTGACTGGCGCATCTGCCTAAGCGGCGGCCCAGAAGGGCCGCCTCTCGCAACAGGAGTTGACGATGGGCATCAGCACTTCCCTCAACACGGCGATCAACGGGCTCAATGCCACGCAGGTCGGCATCGGCATCGTCTCGCAGAACGTCGCCAATGCGGGAACGACGGGCTATGTCCGGCGGACGGTCTCGACGGCCGACAGCCTGTCCGGCCGCACGGTCGGCGTGCAGAGCACGCAGGTCCAGCGGCTGCTCGACAAGATCGTCCAGCACCAGCTCTGGCAGGAAGCGTCGGGTGCCGGCTACACCTCGACACGCGCGAGTGCGCTCTCGAACCTCGACAAGCTCTACGGCGCGCCCGGCAGTTCCACGGCGCTCGATACGGTCTTCAACAAGTTCACGAACGCGTTGCAGGCGCTCCAGAACGACCCGTCATCCTACAGCCTGCGCTCGCAGGTGATCGACAATGCGACGCAGCTCGCGCGCCAGCTCAATACGCTTTCCAGCGGTGTGCAGGCGCTGCGCAGCCAGGCCGAGAACGGTATCGCGACCGGCGTCGCCAAGGTCAACGACCTGCTCGGAGCGCTTTCCAAGGTCAATGCACGCATCGTCGGCAGCCCGAACGACAGCGCGACCGCTGCCCTGAAAGACCAGCGCGACCTGATACTGTCCGAGCTGTCGCAGTATGTCGACATCAAGACGACGGAGGACGCGCGCGGGTCGGTGAGCATCGTCACCAGCTCGGGGACACAGCTCTTCGACGGGCAGGCCGCCGTTTCCTTCACGTTCGACGAGCATCCCGGACTGGGGCCGGAAGACCAGTGGAACATCGACCCGACGCAGCGGGGCGTCGGCACGATCAAGATCAGGGACGCGTCCGGAAACGTCTCCGACGCCATCGCCAACCGAATCTTCCGTTCCGGCGAGATCGCGGCCAATATCGAGCTGCGCGACAAGACGCTGGTCCAGGCTCAGGCGCAGCTCGACGAGATCGCCGCCCAGATGGCGAAGGCGCTCTCGGAGAATTCGCTCCCCAGCACGGCGTTTCCGCCATCCCCGGCGGCGCAGACCGGTCTCGATCTGGATCTCGGCTTCGATCCCACCAGGCAGCGCCTGAACACGCTGACCTTCGATTACACCCCGACGCCGCCCGGCCCGACGAGACACTTCTCGTTCGTCAATGCGCCGGCGGGAACGATCTTGCCGGCCAGCACCGATCCGAACACAACGGTGATCGCGATCGACTTCTCGGCCGGTCCGGCTTCGGTCGCCGCCCAGATCCAGAACGCGCTCGATACCAATGGCGCGACCGGCTTCACGGTCGCCAACCCCGCCGGCTCGACGCTGCGGATCACCGAGCCGGGCGGCCGTGTTGCCGGGCTTGGTGCCAAGACCAGCGTGCTCACAGCCGATGCTGCGACGCCGGGGATGCCGCTCTTCGTCGATGCGGATAACAAGCCTTTCGTCGCCTCCTATGACGAGGCCACGCGCAAGACCGGCCTGGCGGCGCGTATCGCGGTCAACGCCGATGTCATCAAGGACCGGTCGCTCCTGGTCGGCCCGGCGGGCACGGCGGCCGGCGATACGACGCGACCCAAGGCATTGCTCAACAGCCTGACGAGCAGCGTTCGCAGCTTCGACAACTCCTCCTCGCCGGACGGGTCGACGGCGCAGTTCTCCGGAACGCTCACCAGTTTCGTCCAGCGCGTGGTGTCCTCGCAGGGACAGGCGGTCGAGGCCGCCAAGCGCCTCGACGAGGGCCAGCAGGTCGCGCTCGCCTCGATCCAGAGTCGCTTCCAGGAAACGTCGCAGGTCAATGTCGATCAGGAAATGTCGATGTTGATCGAGCTCCAGACCGCCTATGCCGCCAATGCCCGCATCATCTCCACGGTGAAGGAGATGATGGACGTGCTGATGAGAGTGTGAGGCCACGATGACCATCACCAGCTACGGCACCGGCGCCTACCGCGCGGCCAAGCCCAACGAATTCGTCTCTACCCGGGCCCAGTTCGACGACCTCCAGCGCCAGCTCGACACCAAGCAGCGCAGCACCAGCTATGGCGATCTCGGTATCGACCGGCGCGTCAGCCTCGACCTCAACAGCAAGATGGCGCAGATCGATTCCTGGCTGAGCGGCATCGAATTGACCGGCGTCAACCTCAAGCTGCAGACCGCCTCGGTCGAGAACTTCACCAAGCTTACCAACGAGACCCGCAACGACACGCGCTCCAACAGCTATGTGCCGAGCGCGAGCGGCCGTTCGTCGCCCAGGTTCTGGCGGAAGAGAAGTTCAAGCAAACGCTCGACCTGTTGAATATCGCGGTCAACGGACGCTACCTCTTCTCGGGCAAGACCTCCGACACGCAGCCGACGCTGGGATACAACGAGATCATCAACGGCGATGGCGCCGGCAGGGACGGCCTGAGGCAGATGATCGACGAGCGCCGACAGGCCGATCTCGGCTCCGGACTCGGCCGGCTGACCACGGGCGGGGCCGGGACGACAGCAACGATCGCCGAGGAGAACCCCCCTCAGCCCTACGGTTTCAAGATCGTCGGCATCACCGGCAGTTCGGCCGCGCTGGCGACGACGTTCAATCCGGGTCCGCCTGCGGATGCCGCTGCGAACGTCGCAGCGCAGCCTGCAGTCGGCGATACCGTGCGCATCCAGCTCAAATTGCCCGACGGGACACAGGAAGAGGTGGTGCTGACCGCGCGCGCTGCCGGCACCACAGGTTCCAACAGCGACAGCTTCGAGATCGGCGTCGATGCCAATGCGACTGCGGTCAATCTCCGGGCCTCCATCGCGGCGGGGCTGGGCAAGCAGGCCAACACGGCGCTCTCGGCCGCTTCCTCGCAGGTCGCCGCGCAGGAGTTCTTCGCCGGCAGCCCGAACAACCCGCCGAAGCGGGTGCCGGGGCCTCCCTTCGCCACAGCGACCTTGCCGCCGAGCAATACCGGCCCCGCCGCAACCAAGACGGTGATCTGGTATCGCGGCGACGACGGGGCGGATTCGGCGCGCAACACGGCGACGGTGCAGGTCGATCAGGGTCAGACAGTCGGCACGGGCGCACGGGCGAACGAGGAAGCCTTCCGCGTCGGCCTTGCCCAGTTCGCGATCATGGCCGTGGAGAACTTCCCGGCTGCCGATACGAACTCGCAGGCACGCTACGAGGCCATGGCGGCGCGGGTTGGCGAGAAGCTCGGCTTCGGCGGCACCACGCAGAAGCCGGCCGAGCTCATCACCGAGTTCGGCTCGGCCCAGTCGGCGCTGACCAGTGCGAAAGAGCGCCACCAGAGCACCAAGGGCTATCTCAACACGACGCTTGCCGGTGTCGAGAACGTCACCACCGAGGAAGTCGCGACGCAAATCCTGTCCCTGCAGACGCAGTTGCAGGCGAGCTACCAGGTGACCTCGATGCTCTCCAAGCTGTCGCTGACGAACTATCTCTGAGTATCGCCAAGGAGCCGTCCAGCTCAAACGAAAACGCCGCCCTTTGAAAGGGCGGCGTTTTCGTTTGTCCAGGTGGATCGACCTCCCGATGCGGCTCAGCGCCCGCGCAAGCCGGCGGCGATGTCGCGGTTGATGTTAACCAGGACGCCCAGCGACTGCGGATTCGGGTCGGTCGAGATCTTGAAGGTCTGGTTGAAGATGAAATTGGCCAGGCTGAGGATGTTGGTCTTGATACCGACCGGGAGCGGATTGTCCTCGGCGATCACGGCGGAGACCAGCAGAGTCCAGAGCCGGCGGTTATAGGTCAGCGCCTCGTCCAACTCACGCTCGCGCAGGTTCCAGTCGTCGGCGACAGCCTGGAGCCGCATGGCGGCCTTGATCAGAAGAGAGGCTTCGAGTTCGCGAGGCGAAACGACGGATTGAGCAGTCTTGGCCGCGGCAGCGTAGGCATTAAACCCGTTTTGCATTCTCGATCAGTTCCGCTTCATAGGCGATCAGCTTTCTGGCCGCCTTGAGAGCCTTATAGAGGTCGTCGCTTAAGATGCGGTTATTGATCTCGTGAACATGCGGCAGAGCGCTGGGCGCTGCATTGACGAAATCGCGCACGAGCTGGAAGTAAGTTTCGTGCTCGAGCGTCGGGTCCTGTGCCAGGTACATGAGCTGGATGGCGAGATAGATCTTCTTGGCCGGACTATCGGCAGTCGCGGCCGTGAGGATGTCCTTCTCGCGCAGGATGGGCGCGTCGCCCTCGATGAAGAAGCGCGTACGCTGCTCGTCGTTGCGGATCACCACCTGGCCGATGATGATGCGCTCGCGCGGCTTGAGTTCGACCTTGAGGGCCATGGCGGTCCTGCCTTCTGGCTGGAGGGGAGGGCGGGCGGCGTCTGCGGCGTCAGCCGAAGAGCCGGAGCACGCCCTGGTCGGCCTGGTTCGCCAGCGACAGCGCCGTCTGCGAGAGCTGCTGGCGGGTGTTGAGAGCCAGCAGGCTCGCGCCTTCCTCGTTCGGGTCGGCCAGGACGAGATTGCCCGCGCCGGTGGTCAGGACGTTGGCCAGTTCCTTGGTGAAGTCCTGGCGGGTCTGGGCGACCGAGAGGTTCGAGCCGAAGGTCGAGGCCAGCGACTTCAGCGAGGTCAGGGTTCCGGTGAGGGCGGCCGTGGCCTTTTCGAGGTCGGCGTCGTTCTGGAAGTTGATAAAGCCGGCGAGTTGCGTGTTGACCGCGCGCGGGATGCCCAGGTTATCGGCGGTGATGTTCGAACCCTGGATGTCGAGCTTGGTCTGGTTCTTGCCCGTCTTCTCGTTGAAGACGATCGACAGGCGGTCGCCGGTCAGCAGGTTGATGCCGTTATAGCTCGAATCCTTGGCGAGATCGTCGATCTTGTTGCGGAGATCGTTGAACTGATCGATCAGGTTCGAGCGCACCGACGAGGTGATGCCGGAGGAGGCGATGCCGGTCGTGCGGTCGGTAGCAGCCAGGCCGAACTTGGTGTTCTGCAAGCCGGTCGCCGAATCGGTGATCGCAGCCGGGCCAGCGGCACCGGCGCCGATACCGACACCGAGCTGCTCCGAGCCGATGCCCTTGACGTTCAGGATGCCCTTCTCGTCGACGAAGGCGGAGGCGACACCCGAAGCGTTGATCGCGTTGACGACGTCGCGGACGGTCGTGTTGGCGGTCAGGGTGATGCCGATATTGGTCGTCGAGGTCGGCGCAGCCGGATTGGTGACGATCTGGATGTTGAGTTCCGGCGTCGCCGTGATGTCGATGCCGAGATCGCCCCCCGAGCTGGCGGTTGCAGGCGACGCCACGACATCACCGGCGCTGCCGATGCGCTTGTCGAGGGCGATGTCCTTCAGGCTCTTGTTGGTCGCCTGCTGCTCGGCGGCGCCGGCCAGGGTCGTACCGGTGCCGACGACGGTCGGGCGGTTCTGGGCCGCGTCGGCCTGGGCCTGCTTCACGGTCGATTGCAGCGACTGGACCAGCTTGGTGATGCCGTCGATGCCCTTGGAAGCGGTCTGGATGGTCTGGATGCCATTCGAGATGCCGTCGAGAAGGCCGGTGAGCTGGCTCGAGCGGTCGCTCAGAGAGGCGGCGGTGAAGTAGTTGACCGGGTTGTCGATCGCCGAGTTGACCTTTCGGCCCGTGGCGAGGCGGTTCTGGATCACGCCCTGCTGCGCAGTGGTCTGCTGGAGGGTCAGCAGGTTGTTGCGGACGCCGTTCGACAGGATCGTATTGGCCATTTCAGGTCCCTCTGACAGCGCGACTCGGCGCTCAACCAGCTCGTTATGGACCGACAATCCTTTGTTAAGGCTAATAATCGGTTAATGGCGGGAACCGACCCAAACGAAAAGCGGCGGAGCCTTTCGGCTCCGCCGCTCTTTTTGCTTCGTCCCGCGTTCTGCGGGCTGATCCGCTTCTGCGGACCGAAGATCAGAACAGACGCAGGACGCCCTGATCGGCCTGGTTAGCCAGCGAGAGCGCCGTCTGGGCGAGCTGCTGACGGGTCTGCAGCGCGAGCAGGGAGGCGGCCTCGGCGTTGACGTCGGCGTTGGTCAGGTTGTCGGCGCCGGTCGTCAGAACGCTCGCCATGTCCTTGGTGAAGTCCTGGCGGGTCTGGGCGACCGAGAGGTTGGCGCCGAAGGTCGAAGCGAGCGACTTCAGCGAGGTCAGCGCGCCATTGAGCGACTTGGTGGCGGTTTCCAGATCGGCATCGTTCTGGAAGTTGGTGGTGCCGGCGAGCTGGGTGTTGCCGGCCTTGGCAATGCCCAGATTGTCCGCGGTCAGGGACGTACCCTGAACGTCGAGCTTGGTCTGGTTCTTGCCGGTCTTCTCGTTGAAGACGATCGACAGGCGGTCACCACCAAGCAGGTTGATGCCGTTGAAGCCCGAATCCTTGGCGAGATCGTCGATCTTGGTACGCAGATCGTTGTACTGATCGATCAGGTTCGAGCGCACCGACGACGTGATGCCGGAGGAGGTGACACCGGTCGTGCGGTCGGTAGCAGCCAGGCCGAACTTGGTGTTCTGCAGGCCGGTCGCCGAGTCGGTGACCGCAGCCGGGCCAGCGGCACCGGCGCCGATACCGACACCGAGCGCTTCCGAGCCGGTGCCCTTGACGTTGAGCACGCCCTTCTCGTCGACGAACGCCGTGGCGACGCCCGAACCGTTGATCGCGTTGACGACGTCACGGACGGTCGTGTTGGCGGTCAGGGTGATGCCGATATTGGTCGTCGAGGTCGGCGCAGCCGGGTTGGTGACGATCTGGATGTTGAGTTCCGGCGTCGCCGTGATGTCGATGCCGAGATCGCCCGCGGCGCCGGCAGTCGCTCCCGTCACCACGGTGTCACCGGCGCTGCCGATGCGCTTGTCGAGAGCGATGTCCTTCAGGCTCTTCGAGGTCGCGGCGGCTTCGGTCGCGGTGGCCAGCGTCGTGCCGGTGCCGACAACGGCCGGCCGGTTCTGAGCTGCGTCAGCCTGAGCCTGCTTGATGGTCGACTGCAGCGAGTTCACCAGCTTGGTGACGCCGTCGATGCCCTTGGAGGCGGTCTGGATGGTCTGGATGCCGTTCGAGATGCCGTCGAGCAGGCCCGTGAGCTGGTTCGAACGATCATTCAGCGAGGCGGCGGTGAAGAAGTTGACGGGGTTGTCGATCGCGGAGTTGACGCGCTTGCCGGTGGCGAGGCGGTTCTGGATCGCCAGAGCCTGAGACTGGGTCGACTGCAGCGACGCCAGGTTGTTACGCACGCCGGAGGAGAGAGAGACGGCCATTTGTATTTACCTTCTGGTAAGGAGCCTTCTGGCGCCCAGGCCGTTCTGGCCAGGACCGGGTGACCCTGCTGCCCCAGCCCGTAACAACCGGTAAATTTCAGCCGTCGAATTGAAGCGGACCGGCGGCTTGTCGGAGGATGGTTAAGCAGCCTCTAACGCAGCGCGGCATGGCTGGATGGCCGGAGCCCTAAACGCAAAGCGCCCGCGCAAAGGCGGGCGGTTTGCGTGTCGGATATGGAGAGCGGGAACCCTGTCAGGCCGTCCGCTCGATCTGGTGAGAAGGCTCCTCGGCTTCTCGGGCCCGCTCGCTGAGTTCGCGCGAGTAGGCGCGCAGTTTCAGGAGTGTCTCGTCCGGCAGTTGCGAGATCGTCTCGCCGGTCTGCGGGTCCTTCTTCTGCAGCACGATCGCGCGGGTCTGCGGATCGATGATCAGCTTGCGCTCGATCGTTTCGTCTGTCGTGCGGACCGCTTCGCGATTGTTCTGGGCGTTGGCCCGGGCGCGGCGCTCGCCATCGGCACGGCTCTGCGCGTCGCGTGTCTCGGCGCGCACCTCGACATTGACGGCTGAGCCCGCAGCGGCGGATTGCACGGTCTTTTCGGGGGGAAGATCCACGGCGACGCTGCCGGCCTGGGCCGTCACGTCCGCGCGGGCGACAGGCGGAGCGCCGGTAACGGCGGCGAGCCTGGGGGCGTTGCCAAAATCCATGACCACTCCTTCTGGAGTCGTTCACGGCGCCGTTGCGCCGCTCTCGTCCTCTGCCGGGAACAGGACGTGGTTACCCGACACTGCGGAGATTGACAGAAAAGATTGAATCCGGCGTCAAGAAATTAGGTAAATCTTTAGGGTTTCCGGCGCAGCCGCTGCGTAAACCCTTTTTATACCAAGGGGCTGGCGTTCACGGCGCCGGAGGCGAAGGGCGCTTCGCCCCGTCACAGCCGGCGCGAGACGACCAATGGCCCGGAATTGGGGCGGGCGAAGACGCCGGCGCCGACGGTGGCCGCCGGGCCGTAGCCATTGGCGCGCATCGGCCTGTTGGCGTCGGCCGCGAGATCTCGCACCACCGATTCCGAGACGGCGCGTGCCGTCGCCAGCACGATCTGGTTGGTCTCGATCAGGCCCTGGAAGGCGTGGTGCGCCTCCTTCAGCCGCTTGACCTGGTCCGGCACGAAGCGGGCGAGCGCGACGGCATTGAGCTTCACCTGCTCGACGCCGCGCATATAGATGCCGGCAAGCTCGGTCTTGCGCGGCTCGCGGGTCATCGCTTCCGGCAGGCGGCCGGCGCGGACCAGCTCGGTCTCCTCGCCGACGAGATGCGAGAGGGCACCGAGCGCCTCCAGGACGGCCTCGATCAGGGCGCGCGCGCTGAGGGCGTCGGCGATGCGCGGGCGCTCGTCGAGGATCGGCTTAGCGGCCAGCATTCTGGACTCCGCCGGCGGCCTGTTCCTGCAGATTGATCAGGTCGCGCATGATCTGGTTGGAGAGGCCGATGCCGCCGGCCTTTTGAATCTGCTTGGCATATTGCTGGGTCAGCTGCGAACGCCAGACACCGCCGCCGGTGCCGTTCTCGCCGAGCGGACCCTCGCCGGTCTCCCCGGCGAAGAGCTTCTCGGTCATCTGCTCTAGGAACATGGTCTCGAAATCGTCGGCCTGCTTCTTCGCCTTGGCCTTGGCCGGGTCGAGCGCGTCGGCGATGCCGCCAGCGACCTTGCCGGCGACGCCGAGGGCGAGATTCGCGGCGGGAAGCGCGAGGGCAACAGTCATCACATCACCTCGATTTCGGCCTGCAGCGCGCCTGCCGACTTGATGGCCTGGAGAATGGAGATCAGGTCGCGCGGGCCGATGCCGAGCGCGTTGAGCCCGTCGACCAGCTCGGCCAGCGATACGCTCTCGCGGACGAGGGCGAGCTTGTTGCCGCCGCCGGTGTCGACCTTGACGCTGGTCTGTGGCGTCACGACGGTGCGGCCGCGGGAGAAGGGCTCGGGCTGGGAGACCTGGGGCGTCTCGCTGATCGTGACGGTGAGGTTGCCTTGCGCCACGGCCACCGTGGAGACGCGGACGTCCTTGCCCATCACGATGATGCCGGAGCGCTCGTCGATGACGATGCGGGCGAGCTGATCGGGTTCGACGCGCAATTGCTCGATATCGGTGAGCAGCTTGATCATGTTGCCCTTGAAACGGGCGGGGATCTGCAGGACCACGGTCGAGGGGTCGGTCGGCTCGGCCGAGTCACCGCCGACGAACTCGTTGATCGCGGCGGCCATGCGGCGCGCGGTGGTGAAGTCGGGATTGCGCAGCGACAGGCGCAGCGTCTGGAGCTTGTTCAGCGCAAAGTCGATCTCGCGCTCGACGACGCCGCCATTGGCGATGCGGCCGACGGTCGGCACGCCACGGGTGATCTTGCTGGCGTCGCCCTCGGCCGAGAAGCCGGAGATCGCGACCGGCCCCTGCGACACGGCATAGACCTCGCCATCGGCGCCGAGCAGGGGGGTGACGAGCAGCGTGCCGCCCTGCAGCGACTTGGAGTCGCCCATGGCGGAGACGGTCACGTCCACGCGGGTGCCTTGCGTGGCGAAGGGCGGCAGACTGGCGGTCACCATCACGGCGGCGACATTGGCGGTACGCATGTTGGCGCCGCGGGTGTTGACGCCGAGCCGCTCCAGCATCGCCTGCAGCGACTGCTTGGTGAAGGGCGTGTTGTTGAGCGTGTCACCGGTGCCGTTGAGGCCGACGACGATGCCGTAGCCGAGGAGCTGGTTGGTGCGCACGCCCTCGACCGAGGCGAGGTCCTTGATGCGGGAGAGCGCGAACACCGGCTGCGACGACAGGCCGACGACCACGGCCAGCATCGCGGCCAGCGGCTTCAGCAGCGTCTTCAGGGCGGGGTTGCGGAACATGTGTCTGGCACCAAGGGATAGTTGAACTCGCCACAGCCCTTGCGAGCGGCGTGCCAAACCGCTCAAAATTGAAAAGCCTTGTTTGTCAGTCCTTTGCAGTTCGGCGGCATGGTCGGGAGGCTCTTGCGGAGCCTGCGCTTCCTGCCGGGGCGGCAGTTTCTGCCGGGCAGTTTACCGGCTGTTAACCGTCTTCCGGCAAGAGTTCGTTAACCCTTCCAGATCGTCGCGCGTCCTATCGGACGCAAAGTGACGATCTGGATCATTATCCAGGCATCGGACCGAAAAGTGGCATCCACTTTTCGGTCCGATGCCCCCAGAGGCCGCCGATGATCAGGATCGACCAGCGCGCGCCCGTCTCGAATGCCGGCCCGGCCAGTTCCGCGAGGCGCTCGAGCGGCGCGGCCTTCACGCTTCCGACGCAGGACAGCGCGACCGCGGCCCGCAGCAGCGGCGTCAGCGCGGCCGGCCCGCTCGACACCTTGCTCGCCGTTCAGGCGCAGGAAGATTTGCAGGATCGCAAGCGCCGGCAGGCCAGGCGCGGGCATGACCTGCTCGACGGGCTCGACCGGCTGAAGGCGGCGCTGCTCGCCGGGCGTGTGCTGCCCTCGGAGCTGGAGCGGCTGCGCACGACGCTGGCGCTCAGGCGCGAGACGACGGACGATCCGCGGCTCGACGAGGTTCTCGCCCATATCGAGCTGCGCGCCGCGGTGGAACTCGCCAAGCTCGGCCGCTAGCTAGCTTCGCCTGATCGCCCGGATCGGAGCCATCGCAGCATGGTGCTGATCCTCACTTCGCCCGGGTGCAGTCGCTCGGTGGCGGCGCGCCCTTGAAGCGCTGTTCCATCCAGTCCACTGCGGCGGCGGCGCTGTCCTCGGCTGCCGGCAGATGGCCTACGCCCTGCAGCGCCACGAACCGCACCGAATTTCCGGCGCGGCAGAGCCTGTCGGCATAGTCGCGCGTGACCTGCGGCCTGACCAGCGTGTCGTCCGTGCCCTGCGCGAGGAAGACCGGGATGCTGCGCGGCACGAGGCCGGGCGAATTCCGATCGAGAAGCGAGCGCCAGGGCTCGTGGGCGGCGAAGTCCTCGTCGACGAGGAACTTGCGCTCCAGTGCCTTGGTCGGGCGCAGCCGGCGCAGGATATCGGACAGGCTCTCGATGCAGTCCGCGGCGAGTTCGTCGACGACGGGAATCGCCTGTGGGTAGACGACCTTGTCGAGGGGGGCCTTGTAGACGCGCGCCCACGACCAGAGGGTCATCGCGGTCAGGTTGCGGCCCCCGTCGGTCTCGATGTCGTCGGCCAGGAGCGGCCTGAGCTCGGTCGCAGGCGCGGCGGCCGCGACGCCGACCAGATGGAGCTCGGGGGCCAGGCGTTTCGCCAGGATGCCGGTGAAGAGCGCCGCGTGCCCGCCCTGCGAATGGCCCCAGACGGCGAAGCGTCGCCCGGCGGAGGCGCCGGCAAGCTGGCGAGCCGCCCGCACCGAGTTGACCACGGAGCGGCCCTCGCTCTCACCGACCAGATAGGGATGTGTCCCGGGCCCGCCGAGGCCGGCGTAATCGGTCGCCGCGACGATGTATCCGCGCGCGATCATCGCGCGCAGGCCCTGGATCGACAGGAAGATGCCGCCGGAGCGCGACGGCCCGCATTGCGGCTGGACGCCGGTCGTCGGATGGGCCCAGGCCACGACCGGGCGGCCTCCGGGTGGAACGGGGCCCGACGGGACGATCGCAATGCCAGAGACGGCGATCGGCTTGCCGTCGAGCCCGCGCGAGCGATAGAGCATCCGATAGGCCGTAGCGCCGTCGGGCGTGCCGTTCAGGATTTCCGTCCGGATCACCGTTCCGGGAAGCCCTCCGGCAATCTCGGCGGCCGTCGCCGTGTAGAGAGCCGACTGTGCCCCGGCCGGTGCGATGGAGAAGGCGGCCGACATCCAGACCAGCAGGGTAATGACGAGCCGCATGGATGTGTCTCCGCGGAGCAGGCGCAGGCTTCAGATTCTCCGGTGATTAGCCCGGATACCGTTTAGCAATTGCTTCCGCGGCGGCGCCGGGACGTGCCGATCATGGACGGCCCGGCCGCCGGGCAGGCGGGCCGCGCATCGCTCACCGGATGAACTGGTCGACGTATTCGGCGCCCAGCCCATTGCCCGCATAATGGGCGCGGCATTTGTCGATGCGGGTGAAGACGTCGTCATAGCCGAGGCATTTGCCGTCCGGGTCGACATAGATCATCGCGCCATTGACCTGGAACATGGTGATCATCTCTTCCGTCTCGGGATCGACCACCAGCGTATGCGTCTCGCCGGGCGCCTCGTAGACATAGGAGCCCTCGGTCGCGACCCAGTCATGCTCCAGATAGCGCCACTTGCCTTTCAGCACATAGCCATGGACCGGAAGCGGATGGCGGTGGCGCGAGAGCACGCCGGCGCGGCGGACCTTGAGCAGGTTCATCCAGTAGCCGCGAGAGGTGCAGAGGAGCAGAGGCCGGAACCAGACATTGTCGTCGACCGGGACCCAGACGCGCTCGTCGGTCGGGATCACGTTCGGGACGACCAACTCCGGTGGCGATTCCTTCGGCTGGGGGTGGCGATAGGGCGTCCAGCGCTCCTCCTGCGTGGCCGCGACGGGCATCGGGCTCGTCGTGTTCATGGTGTCTCTCCCGTGCTGATGTTCTGATTCAATCCGCGCACAATTCGATTCAGGTTTGCGGCCCAAGTCCTTAGGCCGGAATCGCTTTTCTAGACGGCGAGATAGCCGCCATCGACCGGCAGTATCGCGCCGGTGACGAACTGGGCGGCGTCCGAGAGCAGGAAGGCGATGGCGCCGCCGACATCGCCGGGCTTGCCCCAGCGACCCATCGGCGTGCGAGCGAGGATCGGGGCCGAGCGCTCGGCATCCTCGACCAGCGGGCGGGTCAGCTCGGTCTCGATCCAGCCAGGCGCCACCGCGTTGACGCGGATGCCCTCCTGCGCCCAGGCGGCGGCGAGCGACTTGGTGAGCTGGCCGATGCCGCCCTTCGAGGCCGCATAACCCGGCGCGAAGGGCGAGCCGTGGAAGGTCAGCATCGAGGCGATGTTGACGATGGCGCCGCCGGCCTTGTCCGCGCCCTTGGCGGCGAGCTTGTCCTTGGCGGCGAGGCACATCCGCATCGTACCGTTGAGATTGACCTCGATGGTCAGGCGGAACGCGTCGATCTCGAACTCCTTGCCGCCGCGCTGGATCATGCCGGCGCAGTTCACCAGTGCGTCGAGGCGCGGGCAGGTCGCGACGATCGCGGCGACCTCGGCGTCACGGGTCACGTCGAGCCGGGCGTGGCGGATGGCGGGGTGGGCCGGCGGCGCCGCGACCTCCTCTTCCGTCAGGCCGGTGGCGAGTACGTCATAGCCCGCGGTGGCGAGCGCGAGGGCGGCGCCGGCGCCGATGCCGCGCGTGCCGCCGGTGACGAGGGCGAATTTGGTCGAAGTCGAGTGTGTCATGGAGCGAGGCTAGAGCGGCCCGCGTCCAGGGGGAAGGCAGGATGATGCAGGCCGCCATGCGATGGCGGCCGTGACGGTCAGTTCCACTTGTACTTCAAGGAGAGCATCGCCTGGCCGCGCGTTTCGAAATCACTGGCGACGAGCGGCACCTTGCGCGCCAGCGTCACGTCGAATGAGGTCTGCCACGGCAGATCGGCGAGCTTGGCGAGATCGACCGAGAGCTTCATCTCCGGAGTCATCGCGGTGTGGATGCCGTCACCCGGCGCGAAGACGTAAGTCCCGCCCATCGTGAGCTGCGAGGTCAGGGTGAGGTGCGGGAACAGCTCCTGCCGGTAGCCGATCAAGGCCTCGCCGATCTGCTCGGGATTGCCGTAGAGCGAGCTGCCCCCGCCGGTGGCGAGACCCCAGATGAAGCCTTTGCCCGCTCCTGCCGGCTGGGCGAGGCGCCAGCGCAGCTCGGCGTTCCGGGTCGCACCGATGCTTGCCGGATCGGAGAGCGTGGTCGAGAGCGAGAAGGCTCCTCGGTCCAGCTTGAAGCCGACCGAACGGTCCGGCGTCGCGCTCATCGTGTGCTGGCGGGCGGCGAAGCCCTTGCGGATGATGTCGACCGGGATCGGCGCCCGCGCCCGCAGATGCGCGCCGGAGGCGGCGGCGCGGCCGAGCGCAGCCAGCGCCGGATCGAAGACGATGGCGTCGGGCTCGCTCGCGGCGAGCGCCGGCATCTCGTCGGCGTCAGGATCGATCAATGCGCCGCGCGGGATCGGCAGCGGCGTGGCAGGCTGTTCCTCGTCCGTAAGCGGGGCGGAGGCGAGGGCCGGGCTGAGCAGCGCCGCGAGAAGGATTGCGGCCGGCTGGAGGCCGGCGCGGATATCGAAAATGAAACGGAACACGTCGTTCGTCCTGTCGCTATGACGAGCGGCAGGACAGGCTAGGCGGGGAAGGTGCCGATTTTGCGGCAGTGCAACATAAAGATTGTTACATGAGATTGCCCGAAAGCCGCGCTTCCCCCGCCGCCCCGAACCCGCGGCGCGCTTTCCCTTCGGCCGAGATCGGCCGAAGGACAAGAATTCGCGCCTAATCAAATCACTGAGCATGTTCTGGGCCGCAAAAGTGGTTTCCACTTTTGCGGAACATGCTCTAGGAAGCGACCCAGCCGGGAATGGTGGGCGAAAGCCGCCGTTTCGGATCGTTCTATCTGGAGAGAACAGGGGTCATCGCATGAGCAAGATCAAGGTCGCCAACCCGGTCGTCGACATGGACGGCGACGAGATGACCCGGATCATCTGGCAGAAGATCAAGGACACCCTGATCTTCCCGTATCTGGATCTCGAGCTCGATTATTACGACCTCTCGGTCGAGAACCGCGACGCGACCAATGACCAGGTCACGATCGACGCCGCCAACGCCACCAAGAAGCATGGCGTCGCGGTCAAGTGCGCGACCATCACGCCGGACGAAGGCCGCGTGAAGGAGTTCAACCTCAAGGAAATGTGGAAGTCGCCGAACGGCACGATCCGCAACATCCTCGGCGGCGTGATCTTCCGCGAGCCGATCATCTGCAAGAACGTGCCGCGCCTGGTGCCGGGCTGGACCCAGCCGATCGTCATCGGCCGTCACGCCTTCGGCGACCAGTACCGCGCGACCGACTTCAAGTTCCCGGGCAAGGGCACGCTCTCGATCAAGTTCGTCGGCGAGGACGGCAAGGTCATCGAGAAGGAGGTCTTCAAGGCCCCCGAGGCCGGCGTCGCCATGGCGATGTACAATCTCGACGACTCGATCCGCGACTTCGCCCGCGCCTCGCTGAACTACGGCCTGATCCGCAAGTACCCGGTCTATCTCTCGACCAAGAACACCATCCTCAAGACCTATGATGGCCGCTTCAAGGACATCTTCGAGGAGATCTACCAGGCCGAGTTCAAGGCCGAGTTCGACAAGCTCGGCATCACCTACGAGCACCGCCTGATCGACGACATGGTCGCCTCCGCGATGAAGTGGTCGGGTGGCTATGTCTGGGCCTGCAAGAACTACGACGGCGACGTGCAGTCCGACACGGTGGCGCAGGGCTTCGGCTCGCTGGGCCTGATGACCTCGGTGCTGATGACGCCCGACGGCAAGACCGTCGAGGCCGAGGCCGCGCACGGCACGGTGACCCGCCATTATCGCGAGCACCAGAAGGGCAAGGAGACCTCGACGAACTCGATCGCCTCGATCTTCGCCTGGACCCGTGGCCTCGCGCACCGCGCCAAGCTCGACAACAATGCCGAGCTCGCCAAGTTCGCTGCGCTGCTGGAGAAGGTCACGGTCGATACGGTCGAGGCCGGCGACATGACCAAGGACCTCGCCCTGCTGGTCGGCGCCGAGCAGAAGTGGCTCTCGACCACCGGCTTCCTCGAGAAGGTCAGCGACAACATGCGCAAGGCGATGGCCGCCTGATTTCAGGCGCTCGCTTGCGTGGTATGAGAAGCCCGGCCGAAAGGCCGGGCTTTTTCATGCGCCGCGCCAGCTCGCAGTGATCAGGCCTTCCGGGCCACGATATAGGGGCGCCAGTGCGTGCCCTTGCTCGCATGGTTCTCGACGTTCAGAATCTGAAAACCCGTTGCAGACACGCGTTCCTTCAGCTCCGCCGTGCGGAAGACGGCAGCATAGGGCGCCAGCCGGAGCGCCCGCATCACGGGCAGGGCAGCGTATCCGACGAGCGGGTTCATGTCCCCGATACAGGGGGTCTTGGAGATGAACAGCCCGCCCTCGGCGAGCAGCGCATGGATACGGCGCAGCGTGCCAGGCAGGTCACGCACCAGATGGAGGTAGCTGAAGCCCAGAACGGCGTCGAAACGCTCATCGGGTGCGAGCGCTTCCACTGTCGCGACGCGGAAGCTCAACCCTGGGATCGTCTCGGTCGCCTGCTTCTGCTCGGCAATCGCGATCATGCCGGTGGAGATATCGGTCGCCAGATAGCTTTGCACGCTATCGGCCAGTCTGAGCGCCGTCGATCCGGTGCCGCAGCCGAGTTCCAGCACCCGGTCCTGCGGTTTCAGCAATTCACGCGTGCGATCCAGCGTGCGTTCATAGCCGGCCTGATCCGAGATGGTGCTGCGGGCATACCGGCTGGACGTTCGATCCCAGAAACGGGCGTCATTCACGGCGTTCATCCTTCGTCGCTCCCTTAGGTAAGGACGGTATAGGCAGCGAAGATTGCTGGAATTTTACGCGAAGGGGCTCATTCGACCTTCACGACGCGCCGCGCGAGAATGCGATGCTCCGCCAGCGGCGCATGCAGAATATAGCGCAGCTCATAGACGCCCGGCTGGTCCGGTGCCTCCAGCGTCGCCTCGACATTCTCGGCCGGGAAGAAGCGCGGGCCGTCGGCATCGGCCGGCGCTTCGGGCCTCACCAGCATGACGCGGTCCTGCTCGCCATTCGGGCCGATGCCGCGCACAGGCAGGCCCTGGCCGCGGCCGACGCGCTCCGGCGCCGCCAGCGTCGCGCGCGGCTCGGTCGTGGCGAGCGGCTGGCGCAGCAGGATCACGGGCGCGCCGTCCTTCTCCATGGTGAGGCGCAGTTCATAAGCGCCGACGGCGCCCGGCGTCGGCAGGGCAGGGACCGCAGTCTTGGGCTCGACGACGACGATCGCTTTGCTTGCGGGATCGTCCGTCCGGGCGATGGCGAGGCGGGCGCCTTGCGGTGCATTGCTCAGGAAGACGCTGAGCGGCGCGCCGGCGACGATGGTGCGGGCCGCGGAGAGGGCGGGGGTGTCGCTGCGGCGCGGAGCGGGTTTCGTTTGCGCAGCAGCCAGCACCGGCAGGAGCAGGGCAGCGAGCGCGATCAGGGAGCGGCGTTTCACGTTCATCCTCTCGCCAGCGTCCGAATGCGCTCGGCAAGCCGGGGGTGGCGCATGGTCAGTGCCCGGAAATCGACGGGATCGAGCACCAGAAGTTTGGAAGGAGCCGTCGCCACCGCTGCTTGCGGGCAGGGGGAATGGCTTGCGATGGCGATATCATCGAGTTGGAGTTCGCCGAAAAAATGGCCTTCGTCGAGCCGGTCGCGACTATTGGCGAGCGCGACCTCGACCTCGCCGCTGGCGATGAAATAGAGCGCCCGGCCGGGCTCGCCCTGATGCATGATAACCGCGCCTGAACGCACCGACTGGGCGCGCAGGAACTGCATCACGGTGGCGATCTCGCTCGCGTCGAGCCCGCCGAACAGCGGCACACGCGCGATCATGCTCCAGGTCACGACGAATTCGCGCCGGTGGATCTCCTGCGCGAAGGCCGTGGCGACGATGCCGACCGGCAGGGCCAGCATGACGAGGCCAAGCACGGCGGTGACAGCCGCGACACCCTTGCCGGCCACCGTCACCGGATAGACATCGCCATAGCCGACCGTGGTCAGGGTGATGATCGCCCACCACATCGCATCGGGGATCGTGCCGAACTTGTCGGGCTGGGCTTCATGCTCGACGAGATGCATGGCACTCGCCGCGACCAGCATCACGCCCATCAGGATGACGAAGCAGGCGACCAGCGCCTTGCGCTCCGCCGTCAGCGCCGCCGCGAGCGAGGCCATGCCGGGCGAATAGCGCCCGAGCTTGAAGAAGCGCAGCAGGCGCAGCAGCAGGAGAATACGGATCTCGCCGAAGCCGACCAGGCTGGCGGCGAGCGGCAGGATCGCGAGCAGGTCGATGATGGCCGGGAAGGTGCGAAGATAGGCGAGCCGCGCGCGGGTCGCGCTCATCCCACGATAGCGGGCATGCTCGGGCGCGATCCAGATGCGGATGGCGTATTCGACCGTGAAGACCGCGAGCGAGATGCGCTCCAGCAGATCGAAGCCCGGCCCGAAGCGGGCGGCGAGCGTGGGGACCGATTCCAGCACGATCGCCAGCACGTTGGCGCAGATCAGCGCGACCAGGGCCCGGTGGATCACGGTGGCGACGAGATCGTCGCCGGCGCCGTGGTCGAGCCACAGGTGAACCTGCCACCGCCAGCCCCTTTGAGGCGTGGCGGCGGCCATCTCCGCCTCAGCCCATCGCCGCCGCGACGGCGTCGAGCGCGGCTTGCGCCTTGCTGCCGTCCGGTCCGCCGGCCTGGGCCATGTCGCGGCGGCCGCCGCCGCCCTTGCCGCCGAGTTGCTCGGAGGCGACGCGGACCAGCGCGACCGCGTCGAAGCGCTCGGTCAGGTCGGGCGTGACGCCGACGACGACGCCGGCCTTGCCGTCATCGGCGACGCCGACGATGGCGACGACACCGGATCCGACGCGGGCCTTGGCCTCGTCGGCCAGGCTCTTCAGGTCCTTCATCTCGATGCCGGTGACCGCACGGGCCAGGAGCTTCGCGCCGGCGATCTCCTGGATCGGATCCTCGGCCGCGCCGCCGCCGCCCATGGCGAGCTTCTTGCGGGCCTCGGTCAATTCGCGGTCGAGCTTGCGGCGTTCCTCGATCAGCGCGGCCAGGCGGTTGCCGGCCTCGTTGGCTGGGACCTTGAGCAGGCTTGCGAGCCCGTCGAGCAGGCGCGATTCCTCGTTGAGGCGCAGGCGCGCACCATTGCCGGTCATGGCTTCGAGGCGGCGCACGCCGGCCGCCACCGCGCCTTCGCCGACGACGCTGACGAGGCCGATATCACCGGTGCGCGAGGCATGCGTGCCGCCGCAGAGCTCGACCGAATAGGCGCGGCCGGCCGGGTTCGTGCCCATCGCGACGACGCGAACCTCGTCGCCGTATTTCTCGCCGAAGAGAGCCCGCGCCCCGGACGCGATCGCCTCGTCGACGCTCATCAGGCGGGTGGTGACCGGCTCGTTCTGGAGGATGATCGCATTGGCGATCTCCTCGACCTCGCGCAGTTCCTCGGCGCTGATCGGCTTCGGGTGTGAGAAGTCGAAGCGCAGGCGATCGGCCGAGACCAGCGAGCCCTTCTGCGCGACATGGTCGCCGAGGACGAGGCGCAGTGCCTCGTGCAGCAGGTGTGTCGCCGAATGGTTGGCTCGGATCGCCGTGCGGCGCTCATGGTCGACGACGAGCTCGACGGCGGCGCCGAGCTTGAGCTCGCCTTCCTTGACCGTGACGCTATGGGCGAAGACGTCCCCGAGCTTCTTCTGGACGTCGGAGACCTCGACGACCGTGCCCGGCGCCTTGACCTGGCCGGCATCGCCGACCTGGCCGCCGGACTCGCCGTAGAACGGGGTCTGGTTGACCAGCATGAAGCCGCTCTCGCCGGCCTTCAGGGACTGGACCTCGGCATTGTCGCGGATCAGCGCAGTGACGACGCCCTCGGCGGTCTCGGTGTCGTAACCCAGGAACTCTGTCGCGCCGACCTTGTCGCGCAGCGGGAACCAGAGCGTCTCGGTCGCAGCCTCGCCGGAGCCAGACCAGGCGGCGCGCGCCTTGGCCTTCTGCTGCTGCATGGCGGCGTCGAAGCCTTCGGTATCGACCGTGATCTCGCGGGCGCGCAGCGCGTCCTGCGTCAGGTCGAGCGGGAAGCCGTAGGTGTCGTAGAGCGTGAAGGCGACGTCGCCCTTGAGGCTCTGGCCGGCGGTCAGGTCCTTCGAGGCGTCGTCGAGCAGGGTGAGGCCGCGCGCCAGCGTGGTACGGAAGCGGGTTTCCTCCAGCTTCAGCGTCTCGGTGATCAGAGCCTCGGCGCGCAGCAATTCGGGATAGGCGCGGCCCATCTCGCGGGTGAGGGTAGGTACAAGCTTGTAGAGCAGCGGCTCCTTGGCGCCGAGGAGCTGCGCATGGCGCATGCCGCGGCGCATGATCCGGCGCAGGACATAGCCGCGACCTTCGTTCGAAGGCAGCACGCCATCGGCGATCAGGAAGGACGCGCAGCGCAGATGGTCGGCGATGACGCGATGGCTCGCCTTCATCGGGCCGTCCGGGTCGACCGAGGTCAGGTCGGCGATAGCCGTGATCAGGGCGCGGAACAGGTCGATATTGTAGTTGTCATGCGTGCCCTGGAGGACGGCAGCGATGCGCTCCAGCCCCATGCCGGTATCGATCGAAGGGCGGGGCAGGTTGGTGCGGATGCCGCCCGCCGCTTCCTCGTACTGCATGAACACGAGGTTCCAGATCTCGATGAAGCGATCGCCGTCCTGCTCGGCCGAGCCGGGCGGGCCGCCCCAGATATGGTCGCCATGATCGTAGAAGATCTCGGAGCAGGGACCGCAGGGGCCAGTATCGCCCATCCGCCAGAAGTTATCCGAGGTGGGGATGCGGATGATCTTGTCGTCGGTCAGGCCGGCGATCTTCTTCCAGAGCGCGTGCGCCTCGTCGTCCTCGGAATAGACGGTGACCGTCAGCTTGTCCTTGGGCAGGCCGAATTCGCGGGTGACCAGCGTCCAGGCGTGGTGGATCGCCTGTTCCTTGAAATAGTCGCCGAAGGAGAAGTTCCCCAGCATCTCGAAGAAGGTGTGGTGGCGGGCGGTGTAGCCGACATTGTCGAGGTCGTTGTGCTTGCCGCCGGCGCGCACGCATTTCTGGGCCGTGGTGGCGCGCGAATAGGGGCGCTTCTCCTGGCCGGTGAAGACGTTCTTGAACTGCACCATGCCGGAATTGGCGAACATCAGCGTCGGGTCGTTGCGCGGCACGAGCGGGCTCGACGGCACGATCTCGTGGCCCTGGGACTTGAAGTAGTCGAGGAAGGTCGACCGGATATCGTTGACGCCGCTCATCGCTCTTTTGCGCTCTGATCTTGGGCAGGAGGCCGGGCTCGCGCTCGGCGGGAAGAACCGGTTCTAGTCAGGCGGTTGGCGCCTGTCCAGAAAGCTTGATGCAGCGCACACCCGGCAAGGCCTTATCGGCAAACGAAAACGGGCGGTCCGAAGACCGCCCGCTTGATAGAGGAGGGCAAGAATAGCTCTGCCCGTCATTGGCACTCTCTGCGTCATCCCGGGCTTGACCCGGGATCCATCGTAGAACGCAGAGCCCTGTGATGGATTTCGGATCGGCGCCGCTCCGCGGCTTGTCCGGAATGACGGCTGTGCCCGTGTTCCCTCAGGCCTCGCCTTC
This sequence comes from Beijerinckiaceae bacterium, assembly GCA_965283735.1. GTDB lineage: Bacteria > Pseudomonadota > Alphaproteobacteria > Rhizobiales > Beijerinckiaceae > Allobosea. Next base: position 1,555,445 of record CBDIPN010000001.1, read on the forward strand.
GTCGAGATCGTCCGCGGTCGGGTCCGCCTGATCGAGGATGCGGTCGGCGACGAGGCCGGAATTCTGGCGGATCGTCGCCTCGATCTTGGCGGCGACGTCGGGATTGGTCTTGAGGAAGGTCTTGGCGTTCTCGCGGCCCTGGCCGAGGCGCTGGCTGTCGAAGGAGAACCAGGCGCCGGCCTTCTCGACCATGCCGGCCTTGACGCCGAGATCGATCAGTTCGCCGACCTTCGAGATGCCCTCGCCGAACATGATGTCGAACTCGACCTGCTTGAAGGGCGGCGCGACCTTGTTCTTGACGACCTTGACGCGAACCTGGTTGCCGGTCGCCTCGTCGCGCTCCTTCAGCGTCGAGACGCGGCGGATGTCGAGGCGCACCGAAGCATAGAACTTGAGCGCGTTGCCGCCGGTCGTGGTCTCCGGCGAACCGTACATCACGCCGATCTTCATGCGGATCTGGTTGATGAAGATGACCATGCAGTTCGAGCGCGAGATCGAGGCGGTGAGCTTGCGCAGGGCCTGGCTCATCAGGCGGGCCTGGAGGCCGGGCTGGACGTCGCCCATCTCGCCCTCGATCTCGGCGCGGGGCGTCAGCGCCGCGACGGAGTCGACCACGAGCACGTCGATCGCGCCGGAGCGGACGAGCGTGTCGGTGATTTCAAGTGCCTGCTCGCCGGTATCGGGCTGCGAGATCAGCAGGTCGTCGAGATTGACGCCGAGCTTGCGGGCATAGACCGGGTCGAGCGCATGCTCGGCATCGACGAAGGCGCAGACGCCGCCCTTCTTCTGGGCTTCGGCGATGGTGTGCAGCGCCAGCGTGGTCTTGCCCGAGGATTCCGGCCCGTAGATCTCGATGACGCGGCCCTTGGGCAGGCCGCCGACGCCGAGCGCGATGTCGAGGCCGAGCGAACCGGTCGAAATCGTCTCGATCTCGATCGCCTGCGGGTTCTTGCCGAGCCGCATGATCGAGCCTTTGCCGAAGGCGCGTTCGATCTGGGAGAGCGCCGCATCCAGCGCTTTGGCCTTGTCCATCGAGGAGCCTTCCACGAGTTTGAGATTCGCCTGATTCACGTTTCGGGCTCCTTATGGCAGGGCGACGGGGACATCTCAATGCGTCTTGACATGAGAATGGTCACGCTTTGTTCCTGTCGGCAAGTTCTTTTTTTGTTCTCGATGTCAGTTCCTGTCAGGAGGCGGTTGCTGGGTGTTATGGAGCGCTTGTCCCAGGGGACTGCGCTGCTCGCGCCAGTGCTGCTGCCGCCCGGCCCGCCGCTTCGATATAGCCGGGGTCGCGATGCACCAGCATAATGGAGAACGCACCGTCCATCAGCAGGACGACCTGGCGGGCCAGCTCGGCTGAGGGCGGGATGCCGCCCGCCGCGCAGGCGCCGGCGAGCCAGGCCTCGAAGCCGGCCTTGTGGCGCGCGCCGATTCTGACGGCGGGGTGGCCGGGCAGCGGGGCGAGTTCGGCGGCGGTACGCAGAAAGCCGCAGCCCTTCCACCGCGGATGGCGCGCCGAGCGGGCGAGCTGACGGAAGATCGCTTCGATTTTGTCCGGCAGTCCCCCGTCGGCTTCGTCGAACCACCGTGCCATGAGGGCGAGATTGGGCTGGTCGCGCGCGTCGAGATAGGCTGCGACGAGATCGTCCTTGCTCTCGAAATGATAATAGAGCGTACGCTTGGTCACCCCGGCCTTTGCTGCGACCGAGTCGACGCTGACTGCGCGGATTCCCTCATCATAGAAGAGCCGGCTGGCGGCATCGACGATGCGCTTGCGGGTAGGGCTGTCGGGCTTCTTCATGATCGAAGTATACCGTATAGGTAGTATACACGATAGAGCCGAGCAGACAGCCTTCCGCGGTCGATGACCCAGGAGGTTTTCATGCCCGACCATGACCCCGTTCTCTTCGCCAGCACCGGTGGAATCGCCACGCTGACACTTAACCGGCCCGACAAGCTCAATGCGCTGAGCTATGAGTTGATTGACCGGCTGCTCGCCTATCTCGACGTCATCGAGGACGACCCGGCCATTCGTGTCGTCATCCTGACGGGCGCCGGGGAACGCGCCTTTTCCGCGGGGGGCGACATTCCCCAGTTCTCAGGCAGCGTCGCCTCGAGCCCGGAGACCGCGGTGCGCGACTTCGTTCGGCGCGGCCAACGGCTGACCGCACGGCTGGAAGCGTTCTGCAAGCCGGTGATCGCCGCAGTGAACGGTCTCGCCTATGGCGGCGGCTGCGAAATTACAGAAGCGGTTCCGCTCGCCATCGCGAGCGAGCGGGCGATCTTCGCCAAGCCGGAGATCAATCTCGGCATGCCGCCGACCTTCGGTGGGACGCAGCGCCTGCCACGGCTGGCCGGCCGAAAGCGCGCGCTGGAGCTGCTCCTGACCGGGGATCCCTTCCCAGCTGCGCGGGCGCTGGAGCTGGGGTTGGTCAATCACGTCGCGGCGCATCATGACCTGCTGCCGGCAGCGCATGAACTGGCCCAGCGGATCATGCGGCATTCCCCGTTGGCGACGGCCAGTATCCTGGCGGCGGTCACCCGTGGCATCAATGCCAGCATCGGCGAAGGGCTCTTGATCGAGAGCGAGCAGTTCGCACGCATTGCACCGACCGCGGACCTGCGTGAGGGGCTGGACGCGTGGATGGGGCGGCGCGCTCCGCGCTATATCGGCTCCTGGTCGCGGACGGCGGGACGGGGAGAGGCGTGATGGGGGACCATACCACCTTTTCACGCGAGAGCTTTGCCGCCTTCCGCGGTGCAGACAGGGCGGGGCCGGTCCAGATGCTCAACCTGATTCGCCTGCATGAGCTGGCGCAGTATCCTGACGGGCGAGGTGGATCTGGGGTCGAGGCCTTCTCCGCCTACGGCCGGATCAGCGAGCCGGTCCTAGTGCGGTTGGGTGGGCGCATCCTGTGGCGGGGCCGCTTTGAGCAGATGCTGATCGGGCCTGAAGCAGAGAGTTGGGATGTCTGCTTCATCGCCGAATATCCAAGCGTCGAGGCTTTCGCGGCGCTGTTTCGCGATCCCGTCTACCGTGAGGCGATGCAACACCGACTGGCGGCCGTGAAGGACTGCCGGCTCGTACGATACGGCGCGAGCGTTGCGGGCTCGCGCTTCTCAAATGCCTGAAGCCAGGGCTGGCGGCCGTGAGGTCGCCGGCCTTTAGCCCATCGCCGCCTTCACGGTCTCGACGAGCTGCTTCATCGTGAAGGGCTTGGGCAGGAAGTGGAATTCCTCGCCCTCGGGCAGGTTCTTGCGGAAGGCTTCCTCGGCATAGCCGGAGACGAAGACGACCTTGGTGTTCGGGTTGCGCTTGCGCAACTCGCCGAGCAGGGTCGGGCCGTCCATTTCCGGCATCACCACGTCGGAGACGACGAGGTCGATCTTGCCGTCGTTCTGCAGGAAGAGGTCGAGCGCCTCGACGCCGGAGGCGGCCTCGTGGACGGTATAGCCGCGCGAGACCAGCATGCGGGCGTTGAGCGCGCGCACCGCGTCCTCGTCCTCGACCAGCAGGATGACACCGGCGCCGGTATGGTCGGCGGCGAGCTTCTTCGGCGCCTCCTTGGCGGCGGCTTCGGCCGCGATCTCCTCCTGGCTCGGCACATGGCGCGGCAGGAAGATCTGGAAGGCCGTGCCCTTGCCGATGGTCGAGTTGACGAAGACATAGCCGCCGGTCTGCTTGACGATGCCGTAGACCATGGAGAGGCCGAGACCGGTGCCCTTGCCGACCTCCTTGGTGGTGAAGAAGGGCTCGAAGATCTTGTCGAGATGCTCCTGCGGGATGCCGGTGCCGGTATCCTCGACCTCCAGCAGCACGTAATCGTCGGTCGGCAGGGCCTCGTGGCCGAAGGAGGCGCAGTCCTCGCGGCTGACGTTGCGGGTGCGGACTGCGAGCTTGCCGCCGTCCGGCATCGCGTCGCGGGCGTTGACGGCGAGGTTGACGATGACCTGCTCGAGCTGGCCGAGATCGGCCTTGACCGGCCAGAGATCACGGCCCTGGCGAACGTCGAGCGTGACCTTGTCGGCAACGACGCGCTTCAGCATCAGCGAGAGGTCGGAAAGCACCTCGCCGAGCTCCAGCACCTGCGGGCGCAGGGTCTGGCGGCGCGAGAAGGCGAGGAGCTGCCGCACCAGCGCCGCGGCGCGGTAGGCGTTCTGCTTGATCTGCATGATGTCCGGGAAGGACGGATCGGTCGGCCGGTGACTCGCCAGCAGGAACTCGGAGGCGTTGATGATGACCTGCAGCACGTTGTTGAAATCGTGCGCGATGCCGCCGGCGAGCTGGCCGACCGCCTGCATCTTGCCGGCCTGGTCCATGTTGTCGCGCAGCTTGCGCTCGGCCGTGGTCTCCAGCGCATAGACGATGGCGCGCTCGCCATCGCCGCCTTCGGTGCCGGCGACGGGGGTGAGGTAGAGCTTGGCCGAGCGACCGTCCTCGCCGGCAAGCGCGAGGTCGAGCGGCGCGCCGCCCGAGCGTCCGGCGACCACCTCGGCCAGCGCCTCGTTGAGCCCGGCGCCGGAGGCGACGAGGTCGTGGATGGTGCGCGGCCTGAGGCCCGCCGGGATCAGGCGGGCGAAGGCGGCGTTGGAATGCAGGATCGCGCCGGCCTCGTCGACGGTGGCGATCGCCATCGGCGTCGAATGGAAGAAGCGGGCGAAGCGGACTTCGGCATCGCTGCCGCCATCGGCCCCGGCCTCGCCGGCGGTGCGGTTGAGCACCAGGGTGCGCGAGGGGCCGGCGCGGCCGTCCTGCCCGAAGGCGACCTGATGGTGCAGGCGCACGGGCAGGGGGGCGCCGTTGCGGCGCTTCAGGTCGACGTCGAGCACCTCGACGCGGACATCGCCGGGCTGGCCGCGGATCGCCTGGATCAGGGCGGCGGCGGAGGAGGTGCAGACATCCTCGAGATGCAGGCCGCCCGAGCCGAAGCGGGCGAGGTCGAAATCGAGCCAGCCGGAGAGGGTGGCGTTGAGATAGGAGATCTCGCCATCGGCATCGATCGAGATGAAGCCGGCCGGCGCGTGGTCGAGATAGTCGATCGCGTGCTGGAGCTCCTGGAAGGCGTTTTCCTGGCGCTCGCGCTCGGGCGTGATGTCGGAGACCGACCAGATCGTCGCGGTCGTGGCCTCGCGGCGCACCGGCGAGACGCGGACGCGGTACCAGCCGACCTCGCCGCGCTCGTTCAGGGCGGGCTCGAGGCGGACCTCCTCGACGAGGCGACGATGCTCGCGGGCGGCGGTGGCGAGCCGGTAGATCGCTTCCGAGACATCGGCGCGGCCGGTCAGCAGGCGGCCGACCGGCTTCAGGTCATTGGCGCCGGTGGCACCCGCCAGCGCGAGATAGGCCTCGTTGGCATAGACGATCTCGTTCTCGCTCTCGGTCACGACGATGCCATCGTCGGCGCGGTCGACGATCGCCTTGGTCAGGTCGTTGCGGGCGGCGCGGCCGGAAAACTGCACGAGGCCGATGGCGAAGGCGAAGAGGCCGAAGACGCCGACGACCGAGAGGATGGCGAGCAGGCCCAGAATCAGGGGCTGCGCCCATTCATTGGCGAGGAAGCCGAGCGCGATCGCCGCACCCACCAGCACGCCCGCGACCAGCAGGATGATGCCGATATGGCCGGGCTTGTCGGAGCGATCGATCGTGTTGGTCGCCGTGGTGCCGCTCATTGCGGTGGAGTCCGTTCCCTTGTGGCCGCGCGGAAACCGGCGGCCAAGCTTCCTTCGCATCCCTGTCGAGTTAGGCGCGCCGGCCCTTCAGGCGCAAGACGTATCCGATGACTTCGGCGACAGCCTGATAGTGTTCGACAGGAATTTCTTCGTCGATGCCGACCGTGGCGTGGAGCGCGCGCGCGAGCGGCGGGTTCTCGACGATCGGCACGCGGTGTTCGCCGGCGACCTTGCGGATCTTCAGGGCCATCGCATCGACGCCCTTGGCGAGGCAGAGCGGCGCCGCCATGCCGGGCTCGTATTGCAGGGCTACGGCGAAGTGGGTCGGGTTGGTGATGATCACGGTGGCCTTGGGCACCGCCGCCATCATGCGCTTGCCGACGCGTTGGGCGCGGATCTGGCGCAGCTTCGCCTTGACCTCGGGATTGCCTTCCGAGTTCTTGAACTCGTCCTTCATCTGCTGCTTGGTCATCTTCTGGCGCTGGTACCAGGAGAAGCGTTGCCAGCCGAAATCGCCGATGGCGATGATCGCGAAGAGGGCGAGGACCGCGCCCATCAGCTGGATCGCGAGCGAGAGCGTCGCCGGCATCAGCGCCTCGACGCCCATCTGGGCGAAGCCTTCGAGTTGGTCATGCTGGCCCCAGAGCGTGAGCCAGACGACGATGCCGATCAGGGCGGTCTTGGCGAGACCCTTGGCGAAGTTGACCCAGGCCTCCTTGCCGAACAGCCGCTTGGCGCCGGCCATCGGCGAGATGCGGTCGAACTTCGGCATCAGCGGCTCGAAGGTCCAGAGCGGCTTGTGCTGGAGCATCGCGCCGGCAAGGCCCGCGCAGAGGATGAAGGCGAAGGGCAGGCCGAGCGCCATGAAGCCAGTCAGCACGCCGCGCTGCGTGATCTGCATGAAGGAGGCGCCATCGGAGGGGACCTGGTGCGCGTTCATCAGGAAGGAGCGCAGCGACAGCATCGCCTCACGGGAGGACCAGCCGGCGGCGACCAGCAGGGAGAGCGTGAAGCCGCAGAGCACGAAGAAGGTCCCGATCTCCTGCGATTTGGGGACGTCGCCTTTCTCAGTGGCTTCGTCCAGCTTTCGCTGGGTCGGGTCTTCTGTTTTGTCTTCGTTGTCGGCTTCCTCGGACATCGCAGCCTCAGCCCGTGAACTGACGGAGGAAGGCGCCGAGGTCGTCGATGAAGACGCTCATCATCACACTGAGCACGACGAGCAGGACGAGCATGCCGCCCATGATCGAGGCCGGCACGGCGAGGAAGAACACCTGCAGCTGCGGCATCATCCGCGCGAGCACGCCCAGCCCGAGATTGAACAGCAGGCCGAAGACGAGGAAGGGCGCCGAGATCTGGATCGCGAGCGCAAAGCCGCGCGCTGTCGAGCGGACGGCGAGCGCCATCGTGTCCGTCAGGTCGACGGCGCCGCCCGGCGGCAGCAGGCGGTAGCTTTCATGGATCGCGGCGATGGCGATGTGGTGCAGGTCCGTGGTCAGGATCAGCGTGATGCCGAGCATCGTTAGGAAATTGCCGATCGAGGGGTTCTGCATGCCGCCGGTCGGGTCGACCGTCATGGCGAAGCCCAGCCCCATGGTCTGGGCGACGAGCGTGCCGGCGGTCTGCAGGCAGGCCATCACCAGCCGGGCGCAGAGTCCGATGACGAGGCCGACCAGCAATTCGCCGATCAGCAGGGCGACGACGCCGGAGACGTCGCCGGGCACCCGCAGGGAGGGCCGGGCGATCGGCACGATCATCAGGGCGATGAAGAAGGCGAGAGACAGCCGCGCCCGCGAGAAGATGAAACGCTCGCCGATGCCCGGCATGAGCATGACGAGCGTGCCGACCCGCGCGAAGACGAGCACGAAAATAGCGCTGATCTCGGGCAGGATCGCGATTTGCATCGTGCCGCGGGCACCTTCGCGCCAATGGGTGCGCCGCGAACCCGCGCCGGCCAAGGCCGGCAGCAGGCGCGACGGGCTCATCCGCCCGTGGCGATTCGGGCGGCGACTCGCCCCATATAACCCGCCAGCGCGTCTCCCATGAACGGGAGAAACAGCAGCAGCGCGGCAAAGACGGCGACGATCTTCGGCACGAAGACCAGCGTCTGTTCCTGGATCTGCGTGAGCGCCTGGATCAGCGAGACGATGAGGCCGACCGCGAGCGCGATCACCATCAGCGGGCCGCCGACCTTGAGGAAGACGACGATGCCGTCGCGGGCGATGTCGAGAATGGCTCCGGAAGTCATGATCTCTATCCGATCCTGAGGCCGTCAGACCGGCATCCGCATGATTTCTTCATAGGCCGCGATGACGCGGTCGCGCACGGCGACCAGGGTCTCTATCGCGGCCTCGCTCTCTGCCACCGCCGTCACGACATTGACGATGTCGGCGCGGCCGCCGGCGACGCTCGCCGTCTGGGCATCGGCCTTGCGCCCGGCATCCGCCGTCGCATCGAGCGCCTTGCCGAGCAGGGCCGAGAAATCCGGCCCACCCGCTTCCGCGCCGCCCGTGGCGAGCGGCTTGCGCATCAGATTGCCGGCACCCATCCCCTGGATGTTGGCGTAGGCGCCGGCGGCGAAGCCCGGAGTGGCCATGGCGATTTAGTCCCCTTCTGGAGCCGCGTTGTTCAGGCGCGCAGGATGTCGATGGTGCGCTGGATCATCCGGCGCGTCGAAGAGATCAGGTTGAGATTGGCTTCGTAGCTGCGCTGGGCCTCGCGCATGTCGACCATCTCGACCAGCGAATTGACGTTCGGCATCTGCACGTTGCCATTGGCGTCGGCGGCCGGGTTGCCGGGCTCGTGCTTGGTCTTGAAGGCGCTCTGGTCGCGCTGGACCTTGCCGAGCGCGACGAGCTGGGCGTCGAGCGTGCGGTCGAAATGGCGCTGGAAGGTCGGGACCTTGCGGCGATAGGGCTCGGCGCCGGCGCGCTCGGGGCCCGAATCGGCATTGGCGATGTTCTCGGAGATGACGCGCATGCGCCCGGACTGGCTGCGCAGGCCGGAGGCGGCGACGGCGATGCTCTTGATCAGATCCATGATCAGCGGCCTTTCCCGATCGCGATCTTCATCAGGCCGAGGCCCTTGCTGTAGAGCGAGGCGGCGAGCTGATAGTCGGACTGGTTCTGCGCGACCTTGAGCATTTCGTCCTCGAGATTGACCGCATTGCCGTTGGGCGTGGTCTCGAAGCGCGGGGCGCCGGTACCGTCGAAGCCGCCATTGCTGTTCGTCAGGCTCATATGGCCGGCGCTGGTGCGGGCGACCGCTACGCCGGCTCTGGCCGGATCGGCGCTCGGCGGCTTCAGATCGACCGGGCGAAAGCCGGGGCTGTCGGCATTGGCGACGTTCTCGGCGAGCACCTTCTGGCGCGACTGCTGGTAATGCATGCGCGTCTTCAGCGCCTGCATCAGGCCGCCACTGAGGCTGAATCCGTCGTTCGCCATGGCTCCAGCTCCCCGTTATCGCCGCCGGCGAGGCGGGACTACTGGGCAAATCCTGCCGGGTTCATGGTTAATATCCGGTTAAAGAAGCGGGTTTTCGCAGGTGTGATTAACCACGCGTTCACCATGTTTCCCGATAGCGAAAGCGTTATGCTATAGCCAAGGTGTTGAACAATGGGCGGGACTTAACGGCCGTCCGGGCCGCCGTGGCGTTAAGAGGCATACCTTGCAGAGCTTGTTCGGATTGGAACTTACGACCCCGCAGAGGGCGATTGTCGCGATCATCGTCGTTCTCGTGCTTCTCGCGCTGCTCGGCCTGTTCGTGCGGCAGATCAAGGGCGGGCGGCTGCGCCTGCGCGGCCAGGCCGGCGGGCGGCAGCGCCAGCCCCGCCTTGGCGTGGTCGATACCTACGACCTGGACCGCCAGCGTCAGCTCGTGCTGATCCGGCGTGACAATATCGAGCATCTGCTGATGATTGGCGGTGCGTCCGATGTCGTGGTCGAGACGAACATCCTGCGCAGCGGCAGCCGCGCCGCGCCGCCGAGCTATGCCGATACCGCCGCGATGGACCGGCCGTTGCCGCCGTTCGAGACGCTGGTTCCGCCGAGCGAGCCCGCCTTGCGGGCAGGGGATGAGGCACGCCGCACCGGTTATCCCGAAGGGCCGGAACTGCTGCCACCGCTGCCGACCCGCCCCGTTTCCGTGCCCGTCGAGCCGCCTGCGACGATCTCTGCGTCCACGGCCGCGACCGCGGGTGTCGCCGCCGCTCTCGGCGTCGCTGCCGCGGGCGAGGCGGTTGCGGCCCCTGCCAAGCCTGCCGCTCCGGCCATGCCGGTGCCCCCGGTCACGACCGGGCCGGCGCCGAGCTTCGCGCGCGAACATGCGCCGCAGCCGGCCGTCAGCCCCGGCGAGCTCGACGACATGACGCGCCAGCTGGAAGAGGCGCTGAAGCGGCCCTTCTCCGCCGTGCGTCCGGCCAATCTCGGCAGCGAGGCGCCTGTCGCGAGCGCTGCGCCGGCTGTCGAGCCGCCCGCGCCCGTCGAGAAATTCGCGCCTGCGCCCGTCGTCGAGGCGGAGCTGGCAGCGGTGGAAGCGGCGGCGCCTCACATCGAGCCGCTGGCTCCGGAACCGGAGATCGTATCCGAGCCCGTCGTGGCGCCGGCCCCGGTCGCTCCGCCGCGCCAGAAGCCGATCCCGAGCGATGTCGAGGCCGAGCTTGCTGCCGCGCTCGGGCTTTCGCTGGATCGCCCGCTTTCGAAGGCACCGGAGCCGAAGCTGTTCGAACCGAAGCCGGCCGAGATCCATCATCCGGAGCCGTCGGAGCCGGAGTCGGAACCGACCCCGGATCCCGTGCCAGAGCCGATTGTCGACGAGCCCGCTTTCGTCGAGCCGGCGCCTGTCGCGATCGCGGAAGAGCCGGCTCCGGTCGAAGCTCCCAAGCCGCAGCCTGAGTCCGAAAAGCCGGCCGAGCCCGCGACCAAGGAGATCGATCCCTTCTCTGTGGACGCGATCGAAGCCGAGTTCGCCCGGCTGCTTGGCCGGGATCCCAAGGCCAAGTCCTGAGGCAGGGGCGCACGGCCTGAGCGCCTTCGGGCGGCGGGCCATCAACAGGATTGTCGGCTCTCCAGCCTTATGACGCCGCGCACCGGTTGCGCGGCGTTTTCGCGTGGCTAGCTTCAGGCGCACCCGATCGGTTGAGTTGGGCAGTGGCGGCGCGCGTGAAGGTCATCGGCGGACGAGCGAGACGGTTTCGAGGCGGGCGTGCCCTGGCGGCGGCCGTGCTGCTGCTTGTGCTCCAGAGCGTGCCGGCGCTGCCGCAGACGCTCTCGCTCGATCTCGGGCAGGGCGGCGGCGTGGCGGAGCGGGCGCTCCAGCTCATCGCCGTCATCACGGTGCTGTCGCTGGCGCCGTCCATCCTGATCATGGTGACGTCGTTCACCCGGATCGTGGTCGTGCTGTCGCTGCTGCGCTCGGCATTGGGCACGCAGACCGCGCCACCCAATGCCGTGATCCTCGGACTGTCCCTGTTCCTGACCGGATTCGTGATGGCACCGACCTTGCGCGAGGCCTACACGACGGCGGTCCAGCCGCTGGTCGCCGGGCAGATCCAGCCGCAGGAGGCCTATAATCGCGGCGTCGTGCCTTTCAAGACCTTCATGCTCAGGCATGTCCGCGAGAAGGACCTGGCGCTGTTCCTCGACATGTCGCAGGGGCCGCGTCCGCAGACGCAGCAGGATATCGGTGTCGAGGTGCTGATCCCGGCCTTCATGATCTCGGAACTGCGTCGCGCCTTCGAGATCGGCTTCCTGCTGTTCGTGCCCTTCCTGATCATCGACCTCGTCGTGGCCTCGATCCTGATGTCGGTGGGCATGATGATGCTGCCGCCAGTGACGGTGGCGCTGCCGTTCAAGCTGATCTTCTTCGTGCTGGTCGACGGCTGGGGGCTTGTCGCGGGCTCGCTGGTGAAGAGCTACGGCAGCGGGTAGATGGGGTAAGTCTCATCGCTTTTTCGCGGCGTCGTAGACTTGTGAGCGTTCGCGCTTGCTGACGGCAACGACCACGACCGTGATCCGCTCGTCCTCGACGCGATAGACCAGCCGATAGCCCGCGGCGCGCAATTCGATCTTGTAGTGATCGGGCAGGCCATGCAGGGCGTCAGCGGGCACCCTTGGATGCGCCAGTCGCTCACCGAGCTTTTTCTTGAACTGCTCGCGCAACGTCACGCCGAGCTTATCCCATTCTTGCCGCGCGGATGGCAGGAATTCGAGCTTATAGCTCATCGAGACCGACCGGCTCGCCCTTTTCGCCGGCCCGCGCCCGGACGATCTCGATGAGAACCTGATCGTCGAGCGCATCGACCAGCGCCTCATAAGTGTCGGCCGGCACCATATAGGCCATGACGCGATTGTGATTCAGGATCGCGACCGGATTGCCCCGCGCGCCATCGACCACGGCAGTAGGATTTTCTTGAGATCGGAGACGCTGACGGCGATCTCAGCTTCGACGCGCTGCATGGCTTCCCCTTAACTCGACCCGAAAATAAGATGCCAATTTCAGGTCTGAATTAAGGTCAATATAGCGTGGTGCATTCGGCGTCGCCAGAGGCCGTCAGCCCACGACCACCCGGCCGCGCTGGATGCGCAGGCTGAGCGAGCCGTCCTTGAGCGCCAATGCCTTCTCGCCGAAGACGCTGCGGCGCCAGCCCTGCAGGGCCGGGACCTGGGCGAGGTCGTCGGAGGCGATCGCCTCGAGATCGTCGGTCGAGGCGATGATCTTGGGGGCGACGCGCTCGGCATCCGCCACCGCCTTGAGCAGGACCTTGAGCAGGTCGAGCACCGCGGCATTGGTCGGACGGCCGCGCTCGCGCTCCAGCCGGGGCAGGGTCTTGGGATCGAGGGCGGCGGCGCGCTCGATCGCGGCGAGAACCTCGGCGCCGTTGCGCGAGCGCTCGAAGCCGTTGGGGACGGAGCGCAATTCGGCGAGCGCCTCGACCGAGCGCGGGCCGCGCTGGACGATATCCATCAGCGCATCGTCCTTGAGCACGCGCTGGCGCGGCACGTCGCGGGTCTGCGCCTCGCGCTCGCGCCAGGCGGCGATCTCCATCAGGTTCGGAAGCTCGCGCGGCTTGCGGATGCGGCCTTTGAGGCGCTGCCAGGCATTCTCCGGCTTGACCTCGTAGGTCGCGGGCGAGGTCAGTACGGACATCTCCTCAGCCACCCAGTTCTCGCGGCCGGTGGCATCGAGATCGGCTTTTAAGGCGAGATAGATGTCGCGCAGATGCGTGACGTCCGATTCGGCGTAGGACAGCTGCGCCTCCGTCAGCGGGCGGCGAGACCAGTCGGTGAAGCGCGAGGACTTGTCGATGCGCGCCTTGGCGAGGTCGTTGGCGAGCTGCTCGTAGCCGACCGAGTCGCCATAACCGCAGACCATGGCCGCGACCTGCGTGTCGAAGAGCGGGGTCGGCAGCACGCGCCCGAGCAGCCAGACGATTTCCAGGTCCTGCCGGGCGGCGTGGAAGACCTTGACCACGTTCTCGTTGACCATCAGCCCGAAGAACGGGGTGAGGTCGAGATCGGGCGAAAGCGGGTCGACCAGTACCGCCTCGTCCGGCGAGGCGATCTGGATCAGGCACAGCTTGGGGTAATAGGTGGTCTCGCGCAGGAACTCGGTGTCGACCGTGACGAAAGGATGGGTCGCGAGGCGATCGCAGGCGGCGGAGAGCGCGGCGGTATCGGAAATCAGATGCATGATGTCGTCGTCTTAGCAGAGAGAGCCGCAGGATGTCGCGGGCGTTCTTGACATTTCGGGCGCGCGCGTGTGGTTAGCCCCAAGCTGTGGCTGGCGCTTCGCGCCGGCCACCGACGCATTTCCGAAAGACTGAGCCCGTGACCCTGCATCGCTATCGTTCCCATACCTGTGGCGCGCTCCGTGACAGCGACATCGGCCAGAATGTCCGCCTCTCCGGCTGGTGCCATCGCATCCGCGACCATGGCGGCGTGCTCTTCATCGACCTGCGCGACCATTACGGCATGACGCAGGTCGTCATCGACCCCGATTCGCCGGCTTTCGCCGAGGCCGAGACGCTGCGCTCGGAATGGGTCGTGCGCATCGACGGCAAGGTCAAGGCCCGCCTCGCCGGCACCGAGAACGCCAACCTGCCGACCGGTGCGGTCGAGGTCTTCGCGACGGCGATCGAAGTGCTCGGCCCTTCGGCCGAATTGCCGCTGCCGGTCTTCGGCGACCTCGAATATCCCGAGGATACCCGCCTCAAGTACCGCTTCCTCGACCTGCGTCGCGAGAAGCTGCACAATAACATCATGCTGCGCACCAAGGTCATCGACTCGATGCGCCGCCGCATGAAGGATTCGGGCTTCTCCGAGTTCCAGACGCCGATCCTGACCGCGTCCTCGCCGGAAGGCGCGCGCGACTTCCTGGTGCCGAGCCGCCTGCATGCCGGCAAATTCTACGCGCTGCCGCAGGCGCCGCAGCAGTACAAGCAGCTTCTGATGATGGCGGGCTTCGACCGCTACTTCCAGATCGCGCCCTGCTTCCGCGACGAGGATCCGCGCGCCGACCGTCTGCCGGGCGAGTTCTACCAGCTCGACGTCGAGATGAGCTTCGTCGAGCAGGAAGACGTCTTCGCGACGATGGAACCGGTCATTACCGGCGTGTTCGAGGAGTTCGCCGAGGGCAAAAAAGTCGCGCGCAACTGGCCGCGCATTCCCTATGCCGAAGCCATCGCCAAATACGGCTCCGACAAGCCGGACCTGCGCAACCCGCTCATCATGCAGGACATCTCCGAGCATTTCCGCGGCTCGGGCTTCAAGGTCTTCGCGCGCATCCTCGAAGGCGAGAAGAACCGCGTCTGGGCGATCCCTGCGCCGGGCGGCGGCAGCAGAGCCTTCTGCGACCGGATGAACTCCTGGGCGCAGGGCGAGGGGCAGCCGGGCCTCGGCTACCTGATGGTCAAGGAAGACGGCGAGGGCCAGGGGCCGATCGCCAACAATATCGGACCTGAGCGCGTCGCCGCGATCATCAAGCAGATGGGACTCAAGGGCGGCGATGCCTGCTTCTTCGTCGCGGGCGACCCGGACAAGTTCTACAAGTTCGCCGGCAGCGCCCGGAACAAGGTCGGTTCCGAGCTCGGGCTGATCGACGAGAACGCCTATGCCTTCGCCTGGATCGTCGACTTCCCGATGTTCGAGTACAACGAGGACGAGAAGAAGGTCGATTTCTCGCACAACCCCTTCTCGATGCCGCAGGGCGGCCTGAAGGCGCTGACCGAGGAAGATCCGCTCTCGCTCAAGGCCTTCCAGTACGACATCGCCTGCAACGGCTTCGAGCTGGCCTCCGGCGGCATCCGCAACCACCGCCCCGAGGCGATGGTGAAGGCCTTCGAGATCGCCGGCTACGGCGAGGAGACGGTGATCGAGCGCTTCGGCGGCATGTACCGTGCGTTCCAGTACGGCGCCCCGCCGCATGGCGGCATGGCGGCGGGCGTGGACCGCATCATCATGCTGCTGGCCGGCGCGACGAACCTGCGCGAGGTCGCGCTGTTCCCGATGAACCAGCAGGCCGTCGATCTGCTTATGGGGGCACCGGCCGAGGCGACGCCGAAGCAGCTGCGCGAGGCGCATCTGCGGATCAACGCTCCCGAGAAGAACGGCTGACGTCCATGGCCTTGCTGTCGATCGGGCGGGCGCTGCCGCTCGCCTGTCTTCTTGCGCCCCTGCTTGGCGCCTGCGTCGCCGCCGGCGACAGCAGTGCCGGCCGTGCCTCGACTTTGGCGACGACAGTGTCACGCGCCACGGCCTGCAAGGCCGGCTCGCCGCAGCGCACGACGCTCGACCGTTTCCTTGCGGCCGAGAAGGCGAGGGGCGCCGACGACCAGCAGATCGCGGCTGCACGCTCGGCTTATGTCGGTGTCTCCGAGGCTGAGATGGTCAATCAGGGTGTGCGGCCGCAGCCGTGCACGGCGGAAGAGCGGGCGGAGCTGAAGGCGAGGATGGGTCGCATCCGCGCCGGAGAGTTCGACAAGCTCTGAGCTGCCCGTGCCGATGCCTTCGTCCCCTAAGCTTGCCGCTGCAACGGCTCTGTGCGCGGTGCTCGCGGCTTGCACGGCCGTCGGGCCGATGCCCGGCACGGTGGAGTATGCCGCAGCCACCGTCTCGCGCGCCTATGATTGCGGCCTGCAGGTCGATCGCAGCCGGATTATCGCGCGACTCGATCGACAGGATCGGCAACGCTTCGTCGCGGCCAATGCCGGCTATGCCGTGAAGTCCTACAAGGCGCCGCATCGCTGCGAGGCTGGCGAGCGCGAGCGGATCAAGGGCGAAATCGGCGCGCTCGCGCGCCGCTGAAATCGCTTGCTTCCGGCCTCCCGACATGGCCACAAGGCGGCAATGCCCGCCGCCGCCATCACCGCCATCGTCGTCAGCTATGACAGCGCCGAGGTCCTGCCCGCCTGCCTCGATGCGCTGGCCGGGGAGGGCGTGCCCGCCATCGTCGTCGACAATGCCAGCGGCGACGACAGCCGCGCCATCGCGGTGGCGAAGGGCGCAACGGTTATCGCGAATGCCCGCAACGAGGGCTATGGCCGCGCCAACAATATCGGCGTCGCGGCGGCCGACACGCCCTATGTGCTGATCGTCAATCCGGACCTAGAGCTCGGGCGCGGTGCTGCCGCTGCGCTGCTGGAAGCGGCGGAACGTTATCCCGATGCCGGGATGCTGGCGCCGCGCATCGTCGAGCCGTCGGGCCGCATCTTCCTGCAGCCGCGCTCGCTGCTTTCGCCTCCGCATCTCAATCGCTCAGGTGCCATGGCGATCCCGGAAGGCGATGCCTGCCTTCCCTTCCTGTCGGGGGCCTGCCTGCTGATCCGGCGCGAGGCCTTCGTCGCGCTCGGCGGCTTCGACCCGGCAATCTTCCTGTTCTACGAGGATGACGATCTGTGCCGGCGCATGCGCGATGCCGGCCATGCGCTTGTCCATGTCCATGAAGCCGAGGCGCGCCATGGCCGTGGCCGCTCGACGGCGCCGTCGCCGCAGCGGCGCTTCAAGGCGCGCTGGCACCTCGCCTGGTCCGAGCACTACATCGCCCGGAAATACGGGCTCGCCGGGCCAGGGCCGATCCGCATGCTGGAGAATATCGGCAAGGCTGCGGGCTACGGGCTTTTGCTGAAGCGCGAGAAGATGTTCGCGCATGCTGGCTCGGCCGCCGGCGCGCGTGCCTGGCGGCGTGGCGAGACGGCGCTCGCCCATGAGGGGTTGGGGGAGATGCCATGAGCGGGCCTCGGTCCACGGTCGCGGAGGCGCTCGCTAATCCGCACAATAATTTCGGCCTGCTCCGGCTCGAGATGGCTCTCGCTGTCGTGGTGTCGCATGCCTTCAGCGTCACAGACGGGCGGGTGGAGCAGGAGCCCTGGTTCCAGACGACGGGCTTCACGCTGGGTGAGCATGCGGTCAACGGTTTCTTCGCGGTCTCCGGCTTTCTGGTGACGATGAGCTTCGTCAGGCGCGGCTGGCGCGACTATGTCGTGGCGCGCCTGCTCAGGATCGCGCCGGGGCTGATCGCGGCGACGCTGATCGTCGCGCTCGTGCTGGGCGCAGCGATGACGACACTCGACCGATCCGCCTATTTCAGCGACCCGCGGCTGTGGCGCTTCATCTCGGGCACGCTCACCACCTTCAAGAGCGCGGCGGCCTTGCCGGGCGTCTTCGAGACCAACCCGTTGCCCTTCCCGCTGGGGACGGTGTGGACGCTGAAATACGAGACGCTGTGCTATCTCGGTGTGCTCGTCGCGGGGCTCGCCGGAATACTGGCGCGGCCGCGTCTCGCGCTGGCGGCGCTCCTGGTGCTGACGCTGGCCGTCGTCCTGCGTGAGGTCATGGCGCCGCATGGTTCGAAGGGCACGGAGACGGCGCTGCGCCTGCCGCTGATCTTCCTCGCCGGTGGCGTCGTCTATCTCTATCGCGAGAAGGTGCCGCTCTCGCTGCCGCTGCTGGCCGTTGCGCTGCTCGCGCTGGTGCCGCTCTCCTTCACGCCGTTCTACAAGGCGGCGCTTTATCTCGTCACAGCCTGGGGCGTTCTCGTGCTGGCGCTGGCGCCGGCCCTGACACGGCGCTCGGTCGAGCCGCCGGCCGATCTCTCTTACGGTGTCTATCTCTATGGCTGGCCAGTGCAGCAGGCGCTGCACGCGCTGTTCCCCTCGCTTGGCGCGGTGGCGCTGCTCTGGCCGTCGCTGGCCGTGACCGCCGTCGTGGCGGCGCTGTCCTGGTACCTGATCGAGAAGCCGGCGCTCGGGCTCAAGCGCCGGCTGATGGGCGCTTCCTGAGCGCTTCCAGCAACGCGTCGATCTGCTCTGACAGCAGCAGCGGGATCAGCGGTTCGATCTCGGCGCGAGGCCGGTTCCACCAGGCGGTTTCGACGAGTGCTGCGATCCGGGTTTCGTCGAAGCGATACCTGACGACACGGGCCGGATTGCCGGCGACGATCGCATAGGGCGGCACGTCGCGCGTGACGACGGAGCGCGCCGCGACCACGGCGCCATGGCCGATCGTAACGCCCGACATCACCATGCATTGCGAGCCGAGCCAGACGTCGTGCCCGATAACGACGTCGCCGCGCGACGAATGATAATCCGATCGCGCACCCGCCTGAGGCCAGAGGCCGGGCAGGGCGGGAAAGGGATAGGTCGTCGCCCAGTCGAGGCGGTGGTTGCCGCCGAGCAGGATCTCGACCTGTTCGGCGATCGAGCCGTAACGCCCGATGACGAGCCGGGCGCCGCTTTCCGGAAAGCGCACCTTGGGGCGCCCATAGGTATAAGCGCCGACCGTGAACTGCCCCGGCCGCCGCGTGATCAGCTTCGCGAGATGCAGCCGGGTCTGGTTGTCCGGGTTCAGGCGCTTGCGCAGCCAGCCGCGGGGGACGGGCGCCAGGCCCGCCCACCACGCCTGGACGGCGGAGGGGCGCCAGTCGCGGTCTTCGGGCGCGACGGCGTGATCCTCAGTTGGTCGCATTTTCTTCACGCGAACCGGTGTCCACTTCGCTTAAAAATGCTCAGCTCACTGCGCATCGGCCTTGAGGTCGATCTTCTCGAAGATCTCCGTCGGCTCCGTCATGGTGATGACGTCGGCGAGGCCCAGGCCCGTCGCCGACTTGGCGCTGGCGGAGACGGTGAGCGTGCCGGGCTTGGCGACGAAGCGGGCGGCGGCGGCGGCGACGCTCTTGGCGCCGTCGGACGGGCCGAGAATGGCGGCAAGGCCAAGGCTCGCGACCATCGTGAACTGCTGGCGGACATCCTCGACCTTGCGCTTGGACTTGCGCGCCTCGTTCTCGACCAGCTTTTCGACCAGGCCGAAATTCTGCAGCTTGACCTGCAGGTTGCGGGCGGTGGCGCCGAGCGCCGCGACCTGGGCAAGCGCGAGATCGCTGGCGAAGAGGTCCTTGGTGACGTTGCCGAGCGTACCGGAAGCCTCGATCTGGGCGAGGCCGGCGCTACCGAAGGAGAGCGTGCGGATGGCGATCTCGTTCTTCGCCGCTTCCCAGGCGAGGTCGAGCTTGGCCGAGAGGTCGAGCGTGCGGATGCCCATCGCGATCATGTCCTTGGCGGCCGGGTTGCCGGTGGCCTCGGAAACCGGGGTGACGAGCTTGTCGATCGTCAGCGCCAGGCTGGTCGGGATGCCGTTGAGCTGCTCGCCCGCCTTGATCTCGAAGGTGCCGAGCGAGATCTTGACCGGCTCCTTGCCGGTGATGATCGCGGGCGCGTCGATCGAGATGCCGGCAAGCCGGATGGTGCCGAGGGTCGGGATGAAGCGGCGGAAATCGAACTCGTCGATCGGCTTGTCCGGCTCGGCCAGCGCGGCCCGCAATTCGCGGATGACGGAAGCGAAAGCAAAGCCGGAATAGCCGATCGAATCGATGCCGCCCTTGGCCTCGCCGGAGCGGAACTGGAAGCCCTCCATGACGAAGCCGGATTTCGCCGGGGTGTTCTCGCCGAAGGCCATGCGGGCGATCCGCATGTCGACGGCGTCGCCCTTGGCGGTGGTCTTCGGCGGCGGGTTCACGGTCATGACAAG
The DNA here is from genome assembly GCA_965283735.1 of Beijerinckiaceae bacterium. Lineage (GTDB taxonomy): Bacteria > Pseudomonadota > Alphaproteobacteria > Rhizobiales > Beijerinckiaceae > Allobosea. Next base: position 1,575,130 of record CBDIPN010000001.1, read on the forward strand.
ATCACGCGCCTCGCCGCTGCCGTATTCGAACATGTCGAAGAGCGCGAGCACGGAAAGGCCGAGCTGCCGTTCGGCCTCGGTCTTCACCGGCGACTTGTCGGCATCGGCCGTCTTGTCGCCCTGCTTGCGCTCGACCTCTTCGCTCGCCGCCGCGAGGCGGGACATGACCTCCAGCAACGGCTCGGGACCGACCTTGGCGGCGAAGCCGCGCGCGGTTGTCCGGCCGAGCGACATCTTGCCGGCCTTGCCCATATCCAGGTTGTAGCCGTCCTGCTCGAAATTCCCGATGATCGGCAGCATCGCCTCGTTGGTGCCGGGCGCGGCCTTCTCGGTCAGGACGCGGGTGATCTGGCGCAGGTCGAAGGCGTCGAAGGCAGTGCGCTTCAGCTCGCCCTTCATCGGGCCGGTCGTGGCGCCGTCGGCCGTGATGCTGGCGCTGGCCGATTCGCCGCGGCCGACCTTGCCCTCGCGGATATCGGTGAGGCGGATGTCGCGATAGGTCGTGGTTTGCTTCTGGTCGCCGACCGTCTGGATCAGCGAGAGTTCCGGCGCGCTGATCTCGGCGGCGTTCAACTTGGCCGCCCTGCCGGCAGCCGATTTGCCGGTGCCAGTGAACAGCGCCAGGAAGGCGTCCTTCTCCAGGGTCGAGCCTTTGACCGCGATCTTCGGCGCGTTGATCACCAGCTTGCCGAGGTCGATCTTGACGTTGTCGAGCTGGAAATCGGCGGCCCAGGTCGAGGACGCGAAGGTCAGGAACAAGGCGGCCAGGGCCGTGCCTGCGAGATGCGTCGTCCGACGAGGGCGCGCAGCGATCATGGATATCTCCTGGTTCTTTGGCCCGGCGAAACTGCCGCAAGCCGATGACGAAAGAAAGCCGTCAGGCGGCGCCGCGTGGCATCCCGCATTCATATGATGACGAAAGGCTTGACCGAAAGGCGGCGAACGCGGCCATCTGCCGAAGATTTGCCATCGGCCGCTTCTAGAGCATGCGGGCCATGGCCGCCACGGAGTCCAAAGCGATGCATGCCGTCAGAACCGCTCTCGCCGCCGTCGCGCTGGCGCTGATCGCCTTGGCCCCGGCCGGGCTGCAGGCGCAGGGCCAGCCGGCCGCAGCCGGAGGCGCGGGCCTCGAATTGCTCGTCATCGTCAGCGGTGGCACGCGCCACACCTTCCAGGTCGAGGTGATGCGCACGCCGGACCAGCGGGCGAAGGGCCTGATGTTCCGCAACTACATGCCGACTGACCGCGGCATGCTGTTCGATTTTGCCGCCACCGAGCCGGTGGCGATGTGGATGCAGAATACCTACATCTCTCTCGACATGCTGTTCATCCGGGCGGATGGCACGATTGCGCGCATCGCAGAGCGCACCGAGCCGCTCTCGACGCGGACGATTCCCTCGGGGGAGCCGGTTCTGTCCGTGCTGGAGATCAATGGCGGCGTCAGCAAGCAGCTCGGCATCAAGGCGGGAGACAAGGTCGAGCACGCGCTGTTCAAGCGCTGAGGGGTGCGGCGGCCAGATTGCTGCACACGGGCGACGCGATGCGGTTGGCTTTCGCTTGCCGGCGCGGCCTGTGGCATGATAGCGAACCGCAACGTTTGGAATGCTTCGTCGGGGTATAGCGCAGCCCGGTAGCGCATCTGCTTTGGGAGCAGATTGCCTAATCATACGATCCTCTTGATTTCCTTGGTGTTTTCGAGAGCTTCGTTATCAATCTGGGAACTTTCACGGGAAGAATGCACGGCGTCGAGTGCTTTGCGCAGATCGTCCTCGGTGGCGTGGGCATACTTCATCGTCGTCGCAATTGAGGCATGCCGGCCGAGCTTCTGACCGAGCTTCAGGTTGCCGCTATCGCGCACCAAGCGAGTGATGCCGGTGTGTCGGTTGTTGTGGAATTGGTAGCCCATCAGCGGATCTTGGTGGCTTGACTTCATGCCGGCGTTCTTGCGAGCGCGACGGAACTCGGTCTTCAGCCCCTCATGCGTGATCGGGCGCGGCGTCAGGTTATCGGCGCCTTCCTCATGGCGGGCAGGCCGGTAAAGCCAGACCGGGCCGGCAGGGCTCGTTTCGCCCTCTGGGATGACGCTCCGCAGGACGCGCTCCATCTCGGTCGAGAGCGGGATGAAGCCGATGACCTCACCCTTGCCCATCAGGTTGAGACGCCGGCCGCCCCAGTCGACGTGCTCCCAGTGCATCGCCAGCAGCTCGTTGCGACGAAGGGCAGACAGCACCGCGAAGCGCAGGATCGGCCGATAGCCTGGACGCACATTGGCGAACAGCTTCTCCTCTTCGGAATCGGATAGCTCGCGGACGCGCTCCTTCGGCTCATCAAGGCCCGGAAGCGTCAATTCGATCAGCTCGCCGATGTTCGGGTTGGCGTGCTTATTGACCGTCTTCGACTTGAGGACGGAAAGCATCTTCGGCCATCCAACGATTGCTGCTCCTGCCGCACGCTGCTCGACGTTCTGAGCCTTGATGACCGTGTTCGGGCTGAGATCAGCGCGCTTCTCGATCCACTCGGCAGGGACAGACGTTCCGTGCCAGTGGTGAAGCTGCCAGCCATCGCGATAGGCGATTGACGGCCCGACCTCGCTATGAAGCCGGCCCTGCTTGTCGCGATTGATCACGGTCGGGCGGTCGGAGATGGCGAGCACGTTCTCATGCCACCAGACCCAACCGCAGCTCTTCATCAGGGCTTCGTCGATCTCAAAGTGCTCTAGGACTGGGTCAGACCAGCCGCACACGTCGCGGAAGAAGGAGAGGTAAGCAGCCCACCCAGCAGCCCAGAGCGAGCCGCCGCGATAGTTGTTGACGGCATCCCAGGCCTGCAACTCGACCTGCGACCTGGCAGCCTCACGGCTGTACGTGGCGCCAGAGGCCGCACGCCGGATTCGCTAACAACACCTGGGATGACGTGAATTTCTCGGGGAATTCCCTCTCGCTTGTCGCGCCGATCTTTCAAGGGCCGCAATCGCCCTCAGACGCCAAAGTTCGGTATCACGTCGATGGGTCCGGTCCGATCGCGATGTCAAATCCGAAATGGGGCGCTGCAAGCTTTGCTACGGCGGCTATCGGGCCTTTGATCCACCCCCGTTGAATTGGTCCACCCTGAACTATGTCTTTTGGCAGACAGGAGGACCGCAATGCCGAAGAAGCGTCACAAGCCCGAAGAGATTGTCGCGAAGCTGCGCCAGGTCGATGTGCTGGTCTCGCAGGGTCAATCCGTTGCCGATGCGATCCGCTCGATCGGCGTGACGGAGGTTAGTTATTACCGCTGGCGCCGAGAGTTTGGCGGCCTGAAGACGGATCAGGTGAAGCGGATGAAGGAGCTCGAGGCCGAGAACGCCCGGCTTCGTCGCGCCGTCGCGGACCTGACGCTCGACAAGCTGATCCTGAAGGAGGCGGCTTCGGGAAACTGGTAAGCCCCGCGCGTCGCCGTGCCTGCATCGAGCATGTTCGGCTCGTCCTGAAGGTGTCGGAGCGGCGGATATGCCGTGTGCTCGGACAACATCGCTCGACCCAGCGCCGGATCCCGCGCGGACGCGACGACGAGGAGAGGCTTACGGCCGACATCGTCGAACTGGTCCGCCGCTATGGCCGCTACGGTTATCGCAAGATCGCCGCGCTGCTGCGCTCGACGGCAGGCTGGGTGGTCAACGACAAGCGGGTTGAGCGCATCTGGCGACGCGAGGGGCTGAAAGTTCCAGCCCGACAACCCAAACGCAGCCGTCTCTGGCTCGCGGACGGATCCTGCATCCGCCTTCGCGCCGAGCGGCCCAATCACGTGTGGTCCTACGACTTTGTCGAGGACCGCACCCATGATGGGAGAAAATACCGGATGCTGAACATCATCGACGAGTTCACGCATGAATGCCTGGCAATCCGCATCGATCGCAGGCTGAAGGCGATCGACGTCATCGACGTGCTCTCGGATCTGTTCATCCTGCGCGGCGTGCCGGAGCATGTTCGGTCAGATAACGGGCCCGAATTCGTCGCCAAGGCCGTGCAGGACTGGATCGGTGCGGTCGGCGCCAAGACCGCCTATATCGCGCCCGGAAGCCCCTGGGAGAACGGCTTCATCGAGTTGTTCAATGCCCGGTTGCGCGACGAACTTCTCGACGGCGAGATCTTCTATTCGCTCGCGGAGGCGAAGATCGTCGTCGAAAGCTGGCGGCGACACTTCAACACGCTGCGCCCACATGGCTCGCTCGGCTACAAGCCCCCCGCCCCGGAGGTCTTCGTCCCCGCAATGACCGCGCGGGCGGCTGCGCAATCCAGACCGGCTACGCCGCCCGCGCTGGCGCCGAGGCCAACCGTCCACTAACAATCCCCATGGACCTCTCGGCGGGGGCGGATCAGCCTTCTGCCGCCATCCGAGCGGCAGGCGCGCACGACGCTTACATTGGTAACGTCGCGAATTTGACCGATCTATCTGTCGTTCGCTCTGGTTCAGAATTTGCCCGCTTTGGGAGCTGAGTTCAGACATTCATTGAATCAGAAAAAGCGGCTCCAATCCCTCGTTTCTGGATGGATGAAACCGCCGCCACCGCAAACAATCGTAAGCTAATGTTTGACCTTACTGCGCAAGAGCTGCCTGCTTTTGTGGTAGCGGATAATGAATTGAGTTTCCCACAGTTCTTCCGGTTAAGGCGCAACGGAGTGTCGGCCGCGATAGTCGGGCTTACCTCATTGCCTACGTCGATATCCGGGCTGATCTCAGGTGATTTATGGAATGACGGAGGTGTGGTTAAAATTGTCACATAGCGTTAGATTGGGTGGCCCTGTCTCGACATTGTAATCCAATCACTCATTTCATCCCGAATAATTTCCGATCGGCGCGCCGCTGATGCGCTGATGGAGTGAACGATTTCTGGGAACTTGCGCATCAATAGGCTGGCTCTATCGTAGGAGCTCTGAGAAAGATGCGAAGGACCAAGCCCATATTCATGAGTTTCATCCAGCTTTATGTCTTCGGGCTGCATCGGGATCATAACAGACCGCCTAAGGCTTGCTAAAGCGATCCTTTGCATGAACCCAAGAACCTTCGCTCTCACGATCACATGGCGGGGCAGCCAAGTCTCATCTCGCCTAAACTCAGTCTCTGTCCACCAAACGCTAGATTGGTGGACCGGTGCGATGAAAACGTTGGCTTTAGCCGCGTTAACGCGCCGGGAGAATTTTAGGAAATGGGACAGCCATAGTTCGGGGTAAGATGGATCAGTGAATGGTATGCCCCTAACAACAGGCAAATCCAGCGCTTCACAGCCAATCTTCTCTAGTTCATACCCGAATGTTACGTAGCGACCATCGCCCAAATCAACTACAGAGTAAGTGTCACGATAAAAATCTATTATAATTGAACCGTGGCTCATTAGCTCGTTTAGGTCAAAATTCTTGTTTATGTCCCTGTCAATGGTCATTAGCGATGGTTCGTCGAAATCAAACCGCTCCAGATTTACGGGATTCCGCAAATTTCTTGACATGAGACTAATGGTGTTTACGCGCCAAAGGTAATGGCACTGCGCTTCTGGAAAGACAGAAACCCTAGCATCTCGTGCGACACATGAACCGATTACGCCAATAGATCGAACGGAATTAAGCCGTTCGGCCAATCTCGTTTCAAGATTTCAACCCCAACCCCTGAAAATGCCTAATCATTAATCTGCCCGATCACTCATCTAATCTCAACCCCAAAGAACCCGTCGCATGCCCGGCGGGTTTTTTGTTGCTCGGAGCATTCATGTTCACGACCTCTGACCTGACGCAGCTCGCCAAGGCGTGCGGCGCGAAACGCAATGCTGCCGTTGTCCAAGGCATCGTCGACAATCAGGAATGGCTTGAAGGCGGGCGGGATCGGCACGCCGGGACGCGAGGCTGAGTTCCTGGCTCAAGCATGCCTTGAGACGGACTATTTCAAGGCGCTGAAGGAGTACGGCGGTCCGGCCTATTTCGAGCGTTACGAAGGCCGGAGGGATCTCGGCAAGCGTCTGGCGTGCGGCAGGACGTGGTGCTGTTCCTGCTTGGCGCCTGGCAGTCTCTGGCGGCCGGCGTCGTCTACTACTGGGTCGGATCGTCTTCCGGCTCCGCCGCCAAGGATCAAGCGATCAAACACATCGCTGCCTCGAAGTGAACAATCCCGACTGGCCTGCGCTTTAGGATATGCCGATGGATGATAAAACGGGGCCCGATATGCTGAAAGCCTTCATGAAGCAGCCCGTCAGCACGTTCAACATAGTGCTGATCCTGTTCGTCGCTTTCGGCTGGTACTACAGCCGAGAGAACAACATGGAGAAGCTCGGGGCAGCGGCTAAGGCTCAGGAGCTTCGGATCGACCGCGTCGAGAAGAAGATAGAAGCCGGCGACATCAATGACGCCGTCCAGAACGGCAAGATCGTCGAAAGCCTGAACCTGCTCGTGCTTGCCCGCTGAGACATGGGGGGAGGCCTCGACAGGAGCCGCGGGATAGGTGATCGATCGCAAGCCGTTGTTCGACGACGGCCACCAGCCGGTGGTTTCGTATTGCTGGTGCGGGTGCGAGCGGCGCCGAAGCCGGCGAGCGATTTTCAGGAAGGCGACATCGGCCGGCTGGTTCGCGCGGTAGCCGTTGCACCAGAGACAGGCGACGGCGAGATTATCCCATCGATCCTTGCCGCCCGCCGATTTGGGGACGACGTGGTCGAAGGTCGCGCGGCGGAACTTGTAGGACCGGCGAGGGCCGGTGTTCGGCTGGCCTTCCTTCCAAGCTGTCCGCCCCCTCCGGTCGAGACCTGGAACGACAAGTCGAACGCCACAATAGGCGCACCGATTTCCCTGCTCAGCAGAGAGCCGCTGGATCGTCGCCCGCTCACCCACGGCCAGCCCTCCGGGGAGAGGGGCCGGAACGAGCGCAGAACATCGCTGGGGAGTTTACGGGAACTTCCTGTTCCCAAACCGACCGGCCGATGCTATTGCGTTCCGGCCTGCAACGGTTTGACGTTTGGACGTTGCGGGAGTTTCGCGAGTGTTTCGATGCACTTGCGGACTGTCGGGGTATAGCGCAGCCCGGTAGCGCATCTGCTTTGGGAGCAGAGGGTCCCAGGTTCGAATCCTGGTGCCCCGACCATCATTCCGAGGTTGTATGAAGCGGTTCGCGTCGCGGGCTGCACAGGTTTGGTGACGGCAGAGCGCTTTCATGACCGCACGCATCTATCGCCCGGCCCGCACGGCCATGCAGTCCGGCACGGCAAAGACCGAGCGCTGGCTGCTCGAGTACGAGCCGGAGGCGCCGCGGCAGATCGAACCGCTGATGGGCTGGACCTCGTCCTCGGACATGAAGAGCCAGCTCAAGCTCTGGTTCGACAGCGAGGCTGCTGCCGTCGCCTATGCCACGCGCAACGGCATCGCCTATCGCGTCGAACAGCCGAACGAAGCCAAGCGTCGCACGGCCTCCTATTCCGACAATTTCAAGTTCACGCGCGTCGGTCAGTGGACGCATTGATGCCAACAGGCGAGGGACTTCCCTCGCTTTCGGGCCCGTAGCTCAGATGGATAGAGCAGCAGCCTTCTAAGCTGCTGGTCGCAGGTTCGAATCCTGCCGGGCTCGCCACTCCTTTCAAGCACTCAGCCCGTTTGCGGTGCCTCGACAGTTGGAAGAATCCAACCGCTTTCCAACTGTCTTTCAAGGCGTGATCGAGCTGGGGCTTGCCGGGCCGCTGCTACGCCTGCTCAGCGCGTTCGCCCTCGGCGACGAAGCCCGCCGCGATCACGATCGCGCATGTCAGGAGCGCCGCTCCAGCAACGGAGAGCAAAGAGAGTCCAAGCGGGGTGACGGCGGCTGCGTCGTACAGACCAAGAATCTTGCGTAGGTAGTAGCCGATCGCCAGACTGACCATGCCGAAAGCAAGTGGAGCTTGCCGAATGTTTGGAGTCGGCATCTGGCGAACCCTTGTAACGCTGCTCTTCAAAGTCCCGTAGAGCGACATTTCGTACCCTCTTTGTTCCATTGCGGGAACGCGTTGTTCCAGCCTGATCCGAGAGATGGCCTCTCGTTGGCGGCGTTTCAAGAACCGTGCCTTGATCTGATCTGCCTGTGGGCCTGGCCTTGCGCCTAGAGCAAGGCGCGTTCGTCGCGGCCCAGCAGGCGGAAGGCGAGGTAGATCGCGGTGCCGCTGAGCACGAGCAGGATCGTCGAGAGCGAGGCGGCCGTGCCGTAGTCGCCATCGTTGATCGCGATGTAGATCTTGACCGGCATCGTGATCGTCCCGCCGACATAGAGCACCAGCGACGAGGACAATTCGTTGACCGCCGTCACGAAGGACAGCATCGCGCCGGCGACGATGCCGGGCAGTATCAGCGGGATCGTGATCTTCAGGAAGGCCTGGACCGGGCTGTAGCCGAGCGAGATCGCGGCTTCCTCCATGCTCGGGCCGACCTGTCGGAGCGCCGCCGCCGAGGAGCGCACGGCATAGGGCAGGCGGCGGATGAAGACGGAGAGGATGATGATCGCGGCCGTGCCGGTCATCACCAGCGGTGGCGTGTTGAAGGCCGCGATGAAGGCGACGCCGACGACGATGCCCGGCATGACATAGGGCACCATCAGGGTCGCATCGAGCAGCGAGCTCTGGGCGGTGTTGCGCCGCGCCACCAGGCAGCCGATCAGCGTGCCGATCACCACGATCAGCAGCACGGAGACACCGGAGAAGACCAGCGAGTTGCGCACGACGTCGCCGAGCGTGGCGATGATGCGGCTGTAGCTTTCCAACCCGAAACCGGGCTGAAAGACCGGTCCGTTCGTCTTCCGGACCGAATAGATCGCTGCGATGATCGCCGGCATCGCGCCGCCCAATGCGATGAAATAGACCGCCGCATGGGCCGCGACATTGGCAAAGCCACGCAGCTGGATCTTCTCCGGCCGGTTGATCAGGTTGCTGTGATAGACGTTGCGCCGCGACATGTAGCGCTGGATGAAGACGAAGATCATCGACATCAGGATCAGGACGATGCTCAGCGTCGTCGCCATGCCGAGATTGGAGCCGATCTCGGCGGAATAGGCCGTGTAGGCCTCGGTCGCGAGCACGTTGAAGCCGCGTCCCAGGAGGCGCGGCGTTCCGAAATCGGCGATGGCGTGGATCAGCGCGAGCAGGCCGCCGGCCGAGAGCGCCGGCAGGACCAGCGGGAACGAGACCTTCATCACGCGTTGGAACGGCGTCAGCCCGAGATTCTCCGCGGCTTCTTCCAGTGAGCGGTTGATGTTGGCGAGCGCGCCGGACGTCAGCAGGTAGACGTAGGGATAGAACTTGAAGGCGAAGACGATGAGGATGCCCCAGACGCCGAAGATCGGCGGCATGTTGATGCCCCAGCCCATCAGGGTCTGCCGGACGATGCCGCCCGAGCCGAACAGAACGATCCAGGAATAGGCGCCGATGAAGGGCGGCGAGACCAGAGCCAGGATCGCCATCATCGAGACGAAGCGGCCGCCCGCGATGCGCAGGCGAGCCATACAGAAGGCCATGACCGAGCCGAGCAGGAGCGCCCCCGCCAGCCCGCCGAAGCCGACGATCAGCGTGTTGATGAGGGCGTTGAAGTAACGCGTGCTGGTGAGCAGCCGCTGCCAGTTGGCGAGCGTGAGCTGGCCGCTCTCGTCGCGGAAGCTGGAGATCAGCACGAGGCCGAGCGGGATGAGCAGCAGCACGATCAGGATCGCCCAGGCTCCTACCGCGACGAGCGTCCAGAAATCCGGGCGCCAGCCGATGCGCCTTGCCGGGGCGGCGACCGCGCTCATGCCGCAAGCTCCGTCTGGAGACGCTGGCCTGCGGCATCGAAGGCGTGCAGATCGGCCCGGTCGAAGCTGAGCTGGATTTCCCGACCGGCCTCGATGACGAGGTCCGGGGGAGGGGCGGCGATCTGCGCGACGAGCCGGTTCCCCTGGGCCTGGACCGTCAGATGGGCCTCGCGGCCGAGATAGGTGAAATGCTCGACCACGCCGGTGATGGCGGAGGCGCCGTGCCCGGCCGCCCCGGCCTCGGCAAGGCGCAGGCGCTCCGGCCGCAGGGCCCATTGCGCCACGCCCGGTACGTCCGGCAGGCCGAAGGTGGAGGGCTGGAGCAGGTTCATCGTTCCGACGAAGGAGGCGACGAAGCGCGTCGCCGGCTGGCCGTAGATCTGCTGGGGCGTACCGATCTGCTCGATCGAGCCGCCATCCATCACGCAGATCCGGTCGGAGATGGCGAGCGCTTCTTCCTGATCGTGGGTGACATAGATCGCGGCGATGCCGATCGTGCGCTGGATGTCGCGAATCTCGTCGCGCAGGTCGAGCCGGAGCTTGGCGTCGAGATTGGATAGGGGCTCGTCCATCAGCAGCAGGCGCGGTTTCACCACCATCGCCCGGGCGATGCCGATGCGCTGCTGCTGGCCGCCCGAGAGCGCTGCGGGCAGGCGCTCGGACAGCGCCGAAAGGCGCACGGTCGCCAGCGCCTCCGCGACGCGGTCGCGAATCTCCGACGCGGCGACCTTGCGCGCCTTGAGGCCGAACGCGACGTTCTCGGCGACGGTCAGATGCGGGAAGATCGCATAGTCCTGGAAAACCATGCCGATATCGCGCTTATGCGGCGGCACTGAGAGCAGATCGGTGCCGTCGAGCGAAACCTTGCCCTCCGACAGTTGCGAGAAGCCGGCTATCGAGCGCAGCAAGGTCGTCTTGCCGCAGCCGGACGGGCCGAGCAGCGTGAAGAACTCCCCTTGGGCGACGGAAAAGGACACGCCGTTCAGCGCGGTTGTGGGCCCATAGCGCTTGATCGCGCCTTCGACGTTCAAATAAGCCATGCCGGCAAAGAATTTCCCCTTTCCCCTAGTTGCGCATGGCCGCGATTGGACGGCAAGATGGCTGATCATCGTCGGCACAGATCGACGCACTGGGAGAGGATCTTGAACATCATGACGTCGCGGAAAATCTGGGTCGGCCGCATCCTGCTGGCGGCGGGGCTGTTCGGTGTCGCGGGAGCGGCGGTCGCGGCCGACAACAAGGTCGTGCTCTACACCGCCCACAAGTCCTCGATCGTGCAGAAGATGATCCCGCTCTTCGAAGCGGAAACCGGCATCAAGGCCGAGGTCGTCCAGCTCGGTTCCGGCGACGTCTTCCGCCGTGCCCGCGCCGAGGCTGCCGCGCCCAAGGCCGACGTGATCTGGAGCGTGACCGGCTCCCTGCTGGGCGAGAATGCCGACCTGCTCGCGCCCTATGCGCCGAAGGATCAGGGCGCCATCGACGAGCGCTTCGTCAGCAGCCCGGCCTGGACGCCCTACACGACCGTCATCTACGTGCTGATGGTCAATAAGCGCATGGTCAAGGATGTCGACATCCCGAAGAACTGGGCCGAGCTCTCCGATCCGAAGTGGAAGGGCAAGGTTGCCTCGGCCCGCGTCGACAATTCCGGTTCGGCTTTCCAGCAGATGACGACCGTGCTGACGGCCGGCGGCGACAAGGGCTGGGATGTCTACGGCAAGCTGGCCAAGAACTTCGTCTTTTCCGACAGCTCCGGCGCGGTCCCGCGCTTCGTCGCCGATGGCGAGGCGCCGCTCGGCCTGACGCTCGAGGACAACGCGCTCGAATATGTCGCCGGCGGTGCCCCGGTGAAGATCGCCTATGTCGAGGACGGCACCACGACCTCGCCCGACGGTGTCGCGATGCTGAAGGGCGCGCCTAACCCGGAGCCGGCGAAGCGCTTCATCGACTGGGCCTTGTCGAAGAAGACGCAGGAGGCGCTGGTCAAGGAGGCGGGCCGCCGCTCGGTGCGCAAGGATGTCGCCGCGCCCGGCGATGTGAAGCCGCTTTCCGAACTGAAGCTGGTCAAGCTCAAGTCCGTCGAGGAGCTCGGCGGCACCAAGGCGATGATCGAGAAGTGGCGCCAGGTGACCGGCAACTGACAGAGGCGACGGGCATACGCTGACAGCCGGATACGACGACGACCATGCAGATTGAATGCTTCAGCCTCGGCAAGCGCTTCGCCACGCCTGAGGAGAACGAGGACAGTGTCGTCATCCTGCCCGGCCGCGGCTATGCCGTGATCGACGGGGTGACCGACCGCAGCGGGCGCCGCTTCGGCCCAATGCGGGCTGGGCGCTTCGCCTCCGTCCTCGTGGCGACGGAGCTCACCCGCTTCCTGCTCGACGAGGACCTGAGCGTTCGCGGCGGGCCGGATCGCATACGCAGGCTGGTCCAGGCGCTGGGCGATGCACTGCGCGGGGGCTATGCCGCGCATGGTCTGCTGGACAAGGCATCGGCCGATCCTGCCGTCCGGATCGGCTGCACGCTGGTGCTGGGCTATCATGACGGCCCGGTGCTGCAACTGGTCTCGATCGGCGATTCCGGCATCCGGCTGAGCGGGAAAGCGCTGGGAACGATCCGCCATGTCGAGGAGAAGCCGCTCGACCGGGTGACGGCGCTGATCCGGCGCGAATGCTGGGCGCATCTTGGCAGGATGCGGGCCGATCCGCTGCCTCAGCGCTCGATCTCGGACGATGCCGTCTGGAACGGTTTGCGCGAGCCGCCGGCCGGGCTGAGCGCTGAGGCTTGCGCCACGATCAGGGCGCATGTGCTGCGGCTTTGCGACGAGGAGATGCCGACGATCGCGCGGGCCGAGATCGAACGGATCGTCGATAGCGGCATCAGCGGCCAGCGCGTCTTCTCCAATCATCCCACGAGCGATCTCGGCTATGGCGTGCTCGACGGCTTCGCCATCGCCGAGCGGCACGTCTTCACGGCGGATTACCCCGCCACCGAGGTCGCGCGGCTCGAATTGTTCAGCGACGGCTATTTCGCCGAGCCGGACGCTTTCGGGGTCGCGGCCTGGAGGCGAGCTTCGCCGAGGTCGAGCGGATCGACCCCGACAAGATCGGCCCCTATGCCAGCGTCAAGGGCTCCGGGGCCGACGGCTGGACCGACGACCGGACCTATCTCGGAATCGCGTTCGATCGCTGAGGCGTCAGTCTTCCCGGCCCCAGTTCCGCAATTTGCGGATCTTGGCGGCGGGGTCGCGCGGGCGCAGCCCCCACAGGTTTCTGATCAGGCTGACGAGCGCGAACAGCCCGAAGCTCGGCAGGGCGAGGGCGACCGGCACCGTCAGCAGGCCCATCGCGCAGCCGCCGGAATCGCCGGGGCTGCCGCATTTCGGATCGAACAGCATCAGGCCGAAGACCGCGATCACGCCCAAAAGCGGGCCGATGACGAGGCCGACGAGGCCGGAGAGCAGCGCTTTCGTCAGCAGGCGCGTCATGCCGAGCCTTCCCCGTTTCCGGCCAGCATAGCTCGGTTCCAGCCCAACGGAACAGGTCGCGCCTTGCCTCGTTATGGGATTGGGGGACATGTGGAGAGCAACCATGTTGCGGTTCGTCGCCATCGCCGCCCTCGCGGCGGCTCTTTCGTCTCCGGCATCGGCTGAGCCCGGTTTCGTTAGGACGGCCAGCCTGCCAGTGCTCGAATTTGCCTCCATGCTCGGCCCCAAGGCGGCCTGTGAGTTGCCGATCAACCTGTCGGCTTCGGTGGGGCCTGTCGTGCCGGCGCCAGATCAGGCCATGACCCTGTCCCCGCGCATGGTCCAGGCGATCCGCGTCGGCAACGCGGCCTCCAGCGATTGACGCGGGAGCGGCCGGCGATCGACGGCTGGCGTCCACATCGCGATATTATATGACGCGGCGCAGCGCCCTGTATCGGCTCCATCGGCCTTCGGCGCTTGCCGACCTACGCCCGGCGGCGTAAACCCCGCGCGGCACCGCCTTGATCGTGCCTGAATGGCCCGCCATCGGGCGGCAGCCGGCATTCTGGATAGTTGCGGCCGGCAGCCGCGGGGATGAATGATGTTTTCGCTCACGCCAGCGATCGACCGCCTCAAGCAAGCGGCTTCGGCCAGCCATTTGCGGGCCTGCATCTTCCTGCTGCTCTTGTCGCTCGCTGCCTTTCTGCCCGGATACAGCAGGCTCCAGCCGCTCGACCGTGACGAGCCGCGCTTCGCGCAGGCGAGCAAGCAGATGCTGGAGACCGGCGATTTCGTCGATATCCGCTTCCAGGACGAAGCCCGCCACAAGAAGCCGGTCGGCATCTACTGGCTGCAGAGCGCGGCGGTGAAGGCCGGCGAGGCGCTCGGCGTGCCGGAGGCGCGCACTCAGATCTGGCTTTATCGCATTCCCTCGCTCATCGGCGCGACCGCGACCGTGCTCCTGACCTATTGGGCTCTATTGGCCTTCCTGTCGCCGCCGCTGGCCTTCCTTGGCGGGGCGCTGATGGCTGCCGCGGTGCTGCTCGGGGTCGAGGCGCGCATCGCCAAGACCGATGCGCTTCTGGCGGCCTGCGCCGTCGCCACGATGGGCGCGCTTGCCCGGACCTGGCTCGACTGGACGCGCTCGCTCGCCTTCGTGCCGGACCGGCGCAACTGGCTGGTGTTCTGGGGCGCGACCGCGCTCGGCCTGCTGATCAAGGGGCCGATCGTACCGATGGTCTGGGGCCTCGCGATTCTCGTGCTCAGCGCGAGCCAGCGCTCCTTCCGCTGGCTGAAGCCGCTGCGCTTCGGCGCCGGGTTGCTGCTCTGCCTTGTGGTCGCGCTGCCCTGGTTCGCCGCGATCATGATCAAGACCGGCGGCAGCTTCTTCGCCGACAGCGTCGGCCAGGACATGCTCGGCAAGGTCGCCGAGGGACAGGAAAAGCATTGGGGGCCGCCCGGGCTTTATCTCGTCGTCTTCTTCGCGACCTACTGGCCGGCGGCGGCCTTCGCGGCGATGGCGGTGCCCTTCGCCTGGGTGCGACGCAAGGAGCCGCAGATCCTGTTCCTGATCGCCTGGATCGTGCCGTCCTGGCTGGTCTTCGAGGCGGTGCCGACCAAGCTGCCGCATTACGTTTTGCCGCTCTATCCGGCGATCACCGCGCTCCTGCTGCTCGCCGTGCTCAATGGGGGAATCAACCGCTACCGGCGCGGCGCGGTGCTCACCGCCTGCCTCGTCGTGATCGTGCCGCTGGCGCTGATGGGCACGATCCTGTTCGGCAACTGGACGCTCGACCGGGCGGTGCCGTTGCTCGCGCTGCCGTTCTTCGCGCTCGTCCTGCTCGCCGGCGTCAGCGTCGTCGCGGCGTTCCGGCGGCTCGATTTCGAGGGCGCGCTCTGGCGCTGCGTGCTGGCGAGCCTGCTGCTGACCATCGCGGTCTATCCCTTTGCCATCGAGAGCCTGCGCTCGCTGAAGCTCTCACCGCGGCTGGCGGAGAGCGTCAAGGCTGCCGGCTGTGCCGATCCGGCCGTCGTGACGCTGGGCTATCGCGAGCCGAGCCTGGTCTTCCTGACCGGCACGAAGCTCGCCATGGCCGCGAGCGGCGCCGATGCAGCCGCCTTCCTCAACCAGCCGGGCTGCCGCGTCGCCTTCGTCGAGAGCCGCTTCGCCAATGATTTCAATGCGGCGCTGGCGAGCCAGAACCCGAAGCCGCGACTCGTGACCACGATCAACGGCTTCAACCTCAATGGCGGGCGCAAGCTGGAGATCGCCGTCTTCGCCCGCTCGCCGTGAGGCACCCTTCTGCTCGAAACCCTTGCCCTATCCGTCGCTCTGACGCAGTTTGCGGACCGTTTTTCCGGATGATGTCCCTTTGACCGAAACCTCTTCCCATCCGCTGCTCAGCGTCGTCGTGCCGGTGCGCAACGAAGTCGGCAACATCGCGCCGCTCGTCGCCGATATCGAGAAGGCCTGCGCGGCGATCGGCCCGTTCGAGATCGTCTATGTCAATGACGGCTCGACCGACGGCACGGCGACTGCGCTGGCCGATCTTGCCGCGACGCGGCCCTGGTTGCGCGTCGTCACCCACGCCCAGTCCTGCGGCCAGAGCGCGGCCGTGCGCAGCGGCGTGCGCCATGCCCGCTCGGCGATCGTGGCGACACTCGACGGCGATGGCCAGAACGATCCGGCCTTCCTGCCGGAGATGGTCGAGGTCCTGCAGAAGGCCGGCCTCCAGGCCGGGATGGTGCAGGGGCAGCGCGTCGGTCGCAAGGATACCGGCTTCAAGCGCTGGCAATCGAAGATCGCCAATGGCGTGCGCGTGCGCGTGCTGAAGGACGATACGCGCGATACCGGCTGCGGGCTGAAATGCTTCCGCCGCGAGGCCTATCTCGCCCTGCCGTATTTCGATGCGCTGCATCGCTTCATGCCGGCGCTGATGGCGCGTGAGGGCCACAAGGTGCTGCATGTCGACGTGCACGACCGGCCGCGGCTGACCGGTGTCTCGAATTACGGCTTCTTCGACCGGCTCTGGGTCGGTATCCTCGATCTCGCCGGTGTCTGGTGGCTGATCCGGCGGCGCAAGCGCGTGCCCCAGATCGTCTCGGAGACGATGTGATGCTCATCGACCTGCAGCAGACCATCGGCAATTATTTCCACGACGTCTTCGTCAACAATATCGACTGGTGGGTCCTGCTCGGCGTCGTCGCGCAGGGGCTCTTCACCATGCGCTTCGTCGTGCAGTGGCTGGCGAGCGAGAAGGCCGGGCGTTCGGTCGTGCCGATGACCTTCTGGTGGTTTTCGATCGGCGGCGGCGCCTTGCTGCTGATGTATGCGCTCTATCGGCGCGACCCGGTCTTCATCCTCGGCCAGGGCTTCGGTGTCTTCGTCTACATTCGCAACCTGCAATTCGTCCTGCGCGCCAAGGCGCGCGGCGAGGACACGAATTCGGGTCCGGGCTAGGATCTAGCTCCGCGACGGCGGCGCCGCAGGCTCGGCTGCCGCGCCCTCGGCGGGCGAAGGCAGCTTGTCGGCGGCAGGAGCCTGCGGCTTGCGCATCGCTGCCGAATAGGCGGGATAGCGCTCGCGATAGGCCTTCAGGAAGTCCGAGAGCGTGTCGGCATTCGCGGTGGCGCGCGCCATCTCGCGGATGTCGGCGGCGCGGGTCCGGTCGGCCCCGGTGATGAAGGCGAAGGTCCGGGCATCGGCGCCGCGGGCCATCTTCGGCGCGAACTTGCTGCGCAGCCGGTCGAGCGACAGGTTCTCGCTCGCCATCACATACGACACGCCGGCACGCATGACATCGGCTCGCTCGCTGTCCCCGAGCGCGCCGTCGCCGCGCCAGCTTTCACCGAGCAGGCGCTCGTAGGCCTCGCCCGCCTCGCGCCAACGGCGGCCGGTCCAGTAGATGTCGGCGCGCAACCGATCGATCTCGGGGCCTCGCTCGACCTCCAGCATCTCGAGCGCCTGATCGGTGCGCGAGAGGTCTGAGAGCGCCTTGGCCTCGAGCAGCAGACGGGCGCGCTTGACGTCTGCCGGCAGCTCGACGAGGCGCGTGGTGTTGAGCGCGCGGACCGCGTCGGCGGGCTTGCCATTCATCAGGTCGATCATGGCGAGGCGTGCCGCGACCGTGGAACGCGCCGCGCCGCTGAGGCGCCGGTCCATCTGGTATTTCAGGATCTCGGAGGCCTGATCGAGCAGGTCGAGCTCGACCAGCCGGTCGGCGAGCAGGCGCGTGATCTCGTCGCCGCGCCGGCCGATCGGCAGGAATTCCTTGAAGTCGTAGAACAGCGCCAGCGTCTCGATGCGCGGCAGCTTGCCGAGGCCGGAGCCGCTGAACAACTCGGCGAAGCGCTGCGCCGTCTCGTCGTGCATGCGGCTGGTCAGCGGATCCTCGGTGAAGTTCTCGTTGGCGCGGCGCGCGACCATGAAGGCGTCGCGCCAGCGCTGCTGGTCGGCATAGAGCCGGCCGAGTCCGGCCAGCGCCTCGATCTCCAGCCGGCCGCCGCGCCAGATGACCGAGACGGTCTCCAGCCGGGCGATGGCTTCCTCGGGCTTGATGTCGGTGCGCTTCTCGGCATCCGCGAGCTTGACCGCACGCAACTGGGCTTCCGCCGCGACCGGGCGGCTCTTGGCCTCGAAGAGCGGCTTGTAACCGTTCATCGCGGCCTCCGGGCGGCCGCTGATATCGTCGAGTTGCGCCTGGAGCAGGGCGAGATGCTCCTGGTCGAAACTGCCGCGCGGCATGTCCGCCAGTGCCTGGATCTGGCGCTCGGCGACAGCGATATCCTGCTGGGCGAGCGCAGTGCGTGCCATGGCCTCGCGGAATTCGCCCTGGAGATGGAGCGGATAGCGGTCGAGCACGGATTCGGCGCGGCGGAAGCCGACCAGCGCCTGGGCATTGCGGTTCAGGCGCTCCTCGACCAGCGCGCGCCACAGCCCTGCCTCGACATCGTCCTTGATCGGACCGGCATCGAAGGCGGCCAGCGCCTGTTGGTGCCGATGCATCCCGGTGGCGATGACGCCCCTGAGGAAGAGCGCCTCGCGGTTGCCGCGCATCGCCTTATCGTCCGCGAGCAAGGCGTTGAGCGGGCCGGCGGCCTCGGGCATCAGCCCGTTGGCGGCATAGAAACGGGCGAGCGCGAGACGGGCTTCGGATTTGCGGCCACGCGAAGCGTCGGTGATGTCGAGCATCAGGGCGCGGGCGCGCTCGCGCGGATTGTCGAGGCGCAGCCTGGCCCAGGCGTCGCCGTCCAGCAGCGGAGCTGCCTCCTGCTTCCCGGCCTTCTCCTCCGGCTTGGGGAGGGGGGCGCCGATGTCGAGCGAGACGTTGAGCCCGCCGCTGCGGCCGATGCGGACCTGCTCCGTGCCGGCGCGGACCGCGACGTCGTCCGCATGTGGCTGGACGGCCAGTCCCTGCGCTGTCGGGAGCAGGCCGAATTCGACGAACTGATAGGGTTTGGGCGTCAGCCGGGTCGGGCCCGTCGCGGTGGCTACGGCAACGGGAAGGCCGGCGGGGCCGGTTTCAAGCCAGTGGATGCCGGTGAGGCCGGCGAGCGGCACGGCGACGATGGTCTGGCCGCGCTCGTCCATGCTGCGCTGCGGCTCGACCGGGGTGGCGGGCCGTCCCGCATCCTCGCCGAGATCGAGCGACCAGGTCGGGCCGTTGTCGAAGACGCGCGCAAGCGGCTGGCCGGCGAGCCTGAGCCTGACGAGGGTCACCTTGCCCTCGCGGGTGACCGTGCTGTCCTCGATCAGCTTGGGCATCAGCCCGGCGAGCTTCGCGGGATCGATGGTGTCGCGCGTGTCGAAGACCAGCGTCATCACGCCGGCATCGAGAAAGGCGGCGGCCCCCGTGGGGCGGGTGAAACGGAAATCGAGGCGCTTGCCGTCGACCGTGATGGCGACCGGGCCCGGCGGCACTTCGGGCGCAGTTGGCGCTGCGGCCACAGCCTGGGTGGGCGGTGTGGCTGGCTTGGCCGCCGGTGCCGTCGCCGCGGACTTTGGAGCGGGTTCGGTTGGCGGTGTCGCAGCCGGAGCAGGCGGCGTCGGTGCTGGCGGCTTTGACAGCTCGACAAGCGATGGCGCTTCCTGCTTCACAGGGCGCAGCAGGTCGACGACCAGTCCGGTCTCGTCGTCGAAGCTGCGGACCTGCCAGTCCTTGGGCAGCGACAGGGTCAGGCTCAGCGCTTCCTTGCCGGCATCGAGGCCGGTGAGGTCGATATCGGTCGGCAGGGCGTTGCGGATGGCGGCGGCCTCGACATTCATCGGCCGGTCGAAGACCAGCTTCAGCGTACCGTCCGACAGGTTGCTGGCGAGCTTCGTCTCGGCCGGTGCCTTGAAAATCAGGCGCTCCAGCGTCGGCAGGCTGGCCGAGCTCATCGTCAGCGTGGCTGGAGGGGCGGGAGGCTGGCGCGCGGCGTCTTTCGCCCGGACTTCGGCGAGGCGCAGGCGCTCGGTCAGCTCGGCGAGGGCTTCCGGCGGCGGGCCGGGCATGACGCCCGACCAGTTTTGCGGCAGCAGGTCGATGAAGGCCTTGTCGCCGGCCTCGATCAGGTTGGCCTTGTAGGATTGGGTCAGTGCGAAGCGCATGCCGCGCCCGTCGGGATCGACGCGAGCGACGGAGACGTAGTTCGGCAATTCGCGGGCAATGCGGGCGACATCGACCTGGACCTGGCTACCGAAGGCGACGATCAGCACGCCGTTGGAGACGCGGATGCGGGTCTGGATCGGCTCGTCGAAGGTCAGGGACAGCCGGCCGAAGCCCGCCGGCATGGCTTCGCCGCGCAGGTTCGCGCCAGCCGCGAAGGCAGGCGTCTCCAGGCCGGCGGCGAGCGCGAGAGCGGCCAGCCCGATACCGAAGGCAAAGGAGCGCGACAGACGCAAACCGTGATACTCGACCCAACGCGACACTGGGCCTCGCCGCCTTCATCCGAACGCAGCGGCCCTCCGGCACGCTAGCGCGTCAACCATAATGGCGTGTTAACAGTCGCATCCCTCAGCCACTGACGATGACGGGTTTTCGCGGTGAGGTGGGATGTCCTCGGGCGGATCGCGAATGATCGCCGGCACCGCGACGTCACCGGTTCGAACGATCACGAATGGGCCGTCGGAACCGCGACCTCAGCGCCCAGATGCCGAGAAGCACGACCGGGATGATCATCGTCCAGACGATATCGGCGAGGGAGCCGGCCACGCCGGTTCCCGTCGCGTCCTCGATGAGGTCGACGAGCTCGTTGGCGATCTGGATGATCGTGGTCAGCAGGAACGCCAAGAGCGGCCGCCTCAAGGCGATCGCCAGGACGATGAAGATGGCCGCGCCCAGCAGGACGTGGAGCACGATATCGTTCAGGCCGCTCGTGCTCTTGATGATGCCCTTAGCGCTGTGCCACATCGGCGCCTTCTAACCTGCGGGCGACAAAAGCAGAAGCTTGACCAACCATCGCTGGCAGCCAATCCCCGGCGCCTGACGCCAGCGTTGGCGGACGTCCTTGTTCGGAACCGTCAGGCGCACCACCGAAGCTCGGCGGGCGCCGACAATGCTCGGCCGTTCAAACCGGACGGCTCTAACATTCGCTGCAGGTCGGGGGATTGTAACCGACCGGCGGAGGCGGCCCGCCATACGGCCCGCCGCGATATCCTCCGCCCCTGTATCGTGGATAGCCGCCGTAGCCGGGGCCGCCGCCCCAATAAGCGGGCGCCTGGACGACCGGGGCAACCGGCGCACCGCAGCCATACTCATCGCAGTACGAGCCCGGGTAGGCGTAGGAGCGCTGATCGACGCAGCCCGCCGCAAGCGTTCCGAACAGCAAAACCGAAGCGAGGGCTGTGAACCGCATTGAAGTTTCCTCCTGTCGCGATCATCCGCCGCCAGACCTGAACGATCGCTGACAATCCCCAGTTCCACGCCGCCACGCGAGCTGGAACTCGCCCTCGCCAAGAGGGCTGAACGGGATAATCGGATCAGCGCCGTGACGCGGGTGCGATCGCCGGGAGTTCGTTGCCGGGCAGTGGGGCTTCGTTCGCCACGCGCTCGACGCTGGCGGTGCGTCCGCTGGTCGCCAACGCGACGGTGAGCTTCTCGGCGCGGTCGGGCGCCATCGCCGCCAGCACCTCGGACATCTTGCGCGGATTCATCTGCTGCACCACCGGCACGAGCACGTCGAGGCCGAGGCGGTCGAAGACGCGCGCGGCATCCTTCGGCTTCATCGATTCGTACATGATGACGAGGTTCTTGATCGCCTTGGCTTCCTCGACGGCAGGCTTGCTGGCGCCCTGGCCGCCGGCCTTCTCTTCGAGCGCCTTCAGATCGCCGACGCGCCCGTCGAGTTTCTTCTCGGCGGAGTTCAGCAGGCGCTCGCGCATTTCGAGCTCGCGCATCCGGCCCTCCAGCTCCTCGCGCCGCTCGCCGAGGCGTTCCAGGATCGCCTTCTCGGCCGGCGAAACCGGCTGGACCGAGCCGTTCATGATGTCGGCCTTGTTGTTGGCATTGGCGGCCATACGGACCGCTCCGCCCTTGGCCTCGGCTTCGTTCTTTTCCTGCTCCTTCTTCGGATCGGGGGCGGGTACGGAGCCGGTTGTCTCGGGATCGAAGATTTTGGGCGCGGTCGTGTTCGTAGGCTTGGCCGCGGTCTGCGCGAAAAGCGGCGCGGCGGCCGGGATGTGGCCGGGCGAGGGCTCCGCCGTCCAGGCGAGCAGCTTCAGCGCCAGGAGACCCATGGCGCCGAGAATCACTGCCGGCAGGAGGCGGGGCCGTTCGATCACGCAGCCTGTTCCTCGAGGCGGCGCGCGGCGCGGGCGCGGATGGCGGCGGCCGACTGGACCGCGCTCTCAAGGCGGGAGACCGGAGCCGGCGCCGCGGGCGCCTCGACCGGAGCTTCCTTGGCGCCGACCAGGGTCGCGGCGCTGACGATCTGGCCGATGCGCTCCATCACCGCCTGGCCGGCCTCGACCTGCGCGGCGAGATCGGCAGCGTAGCGCTCGGCGGTACGCAGGCGCTCCTCCAGGGTGCGGTCGCAATCGCCCAGCGTGGACTTGAGGCCGGCGATGGCGCGCTCGGCATTGTCGGTCGCGGTGATCAGCGCGCCGACGGTCTGGCGCATGCCGGCTTCGTCCGCCTTCAGCCGCTCGATGCGCTTGGTCAGGATGAAGCAGGTGACGATGGTGGCGACGAGAAGGCAGGCGACAAGCACGTCGGCGATGAGATTGAGCGTCATGGCATCCCTATCAGGTCGTCGCGCCGAGATGGCTGGCGAGGCTGTCGAAAGCGGCAAGGGTCGTCTTGGAGCGCCGGAGCGGGTTCACCACCCGCACGGCGATCTTGTCGTCTACCCGTCCGATCCGACCCTCGGTGACGACGAAGTCGCCGCAGCGCAGCGAGACGATTGAATCCGGCCGGGCGTCGAACATCAGCGTGTCGCCGATCTCGAGCTTCATGACGCGCTTCAACGGCATCTGGGTCTCGTGGAGCACGCAGGTGACGTCGACATCGGCCTGCCAGACCTCGGTCGCGAGATGGTTCTCCCAGATCGGATCGCGCCCGAGCTTCTCGCCCATGAAGCTTTCGAGCAGCAATTCGCGGATCGGCTCGATGGTGGCGTAGGGCAGGAGGATGTGCAGAGCGCCGCCACGGCCTTCCATGTCGAATTTCAGCTCGACGCGGATCGCGGCATTGGCAGGGCGGGAGATCGAGACGAAGCGCGGATTGGATTCGACGCGGTCGACGATGAACCTCACCGGCGAGAGCGGCTTGAAGGCGGCCTCGGCATCGCCCAGCACCAGCTCGATGACGCGGCGGACCATGCGGATTTCGATGGAGGTGAAGGGGCGGCCGTCGATGCGCGGCGCCGGCTGGCCGCGCTTGCCGCCGAACATCGCGTCGAGGACGGAGTAGATCAGGGACGGCTCGATGGTGATGAGGCCGAAATTGTCCCATTCCTCGGCCCTGAACACCGAGAGCAGCGCCGGCTGCGAGATCGAGTTGATGTAGTCGCCGAAGCGGATCGAGCGGATGCTCTCCAGCGTGACCTCGACATTGTCCGTGAAGAAGTTGCGCAGGCTGGTCGAGAGCAGGCGCACCAGACGCTCGAAGATGATCTCGAGCATCGGCAGGCGCTCATAGGCGACCGAGCCGGAATCGACGATCGCCTGGATGCCGTTGCGGCCGTCCTTGTCGTCGCCGCTGGAGAAACCGAGCATCGTGTCGATTTCGTCCTGCGACATCAGGCGGTCGGTACCGCCTTCCTGTTCGCCATCATCCTCCATGATGTCGGGCATCGCCGCCCAGCCGGCCGCCATCCCTTCCGGGGTCAGCGGCTCGTCGCTCGGCGTGTTCTTGTCGTGTTCGGTGCTCATCTTTGCGCCGCCATCTCTGTCCGGTGTGCGGGAGCCATCGGCTCGCTCATTGCACCAGCAGCTCCTTGAACAACACGGCGTCGACCTTGGCCGGATAGACGGTCAGATTGACGCGGCGCAGCAGTTCTTCCTTGAGCCGGAACATGCCGGCCGAGCCTTCGAGATCGGAGGGGCGCAGTTCGCGCATGAAGACCTGGAAGGCATCCTCGACGCGCGGCAGCAGCGGCTTGATCTGGTCGGCCGCCTTCGCATCGGCGATCTCCAGCACGACCTTGATCTTCATGATCGACTGGCGGTCCTGCTGGCCGCTATTGGACATGCCGATCATCATGTCCTTCATGTCGAGGAAGGCGACGGGGGCCTTGGCCTTGGCCGCGGCCTCGGCAGCCGCGGTCTGCTCGGGCGAAGGCTTTTTCAGGAAGAACCAGCCACCACCGCCGGCGGCCGCCAGCAGCATGACGCCGCCGATGATCATGAAGAGCTTCTTCTTGCTCTTCGGCGCCTCTTCGCCGGCAGCGCCTTCTTCCTTTTCCTTCTTGGGCTTCTTCGCCATCTCGTCACGCGTCCCGGGCCGCCGGGCCGCCTTCTGCAGCCCATAGAGGCACCTTCCCCAATTACGGTTAACGCGTCGTTAAAGGGCGGCAGAATTTGCCGGGCGTTTCTTGCCGCTCCTGCAGCCTGTGCCGGGGTGCGGCACCTGAGAGAAATCGACCTGTATTTAATGATATCAATAACTTGTATGGGTTAACCATGCTGGCATGCCGCTTGCGAAGCATGGGCCGTGGCGACTGCGCTGGGGAGCGTCGAGGTCGCCGCGGGACATGATCGGGAGATAAGCCGTGGAGAACGCGCTTCTCATCGGCCTGTCGCGTCAGGTGGCCCTGGCGCGCGAGCTGGACGTCATCGCCAACAACATGGCGAATGTCGGCACCAACGGATTCAAGGCACGCAGCGCGCGCTTCAACGAATTCCTCATGCCTGTCGCGAAGGCCGACGCCTTCAAGCCGGCTGACCGGCCGCTGTCCTATGTCATCGACAAGGGCACGCCGCTCGATCTGTCGCAGGGCACGATCGAGATGACGGGCAATCCGCTCGACGTCGCGCTGAAGGGCGACAACTACCTCGTCGTGCAGACGCCGAACGGCGAGCGCTATACCCGCGCCGGCTCCCTCAATATCGACCGGCAGGGCCGGCTCGTGACCCAGACCGGCCTGCCGGTGATGGGCGATGGCGGGCCGATCGCCTTCGGCTCCAGCGAACACTCCATGCGCATCGCCGCCGACGGCACCGTGAGCAGCGACCAGGGCACGCGCGGCAAGCTGCGCCAGGTCCGCTTCGCCGATCCGAAGACGCTGGCGAACGAAGGCACCAACCTGTTCTCCTCGACCACGCCCCCGCAGGCCGCCGGCCTCGAGGCGCGAATGGAGCCGGGCGCGATCGAGCGCTCCAACGTCAAGGCCGTGGTCGAGCTGACCCGCCTGATGGAGGTGCAGCGCAACTACCAGAGCGTCGCCAACATGATCAGCAAATCCGATGAACTGCGCAGCCGGGCGATCTCGCGCCTGGCCGACCAGCAAGCCTGATAGCGGAAGGGAGCACGCACCATGCGCGCCATGCAGACAGCCGCGACCGGCATGATGGCCCAGGAGATGAACGTCCAGGTCATCTCCAACAACATCGCCAACGTCCGGACCACCGGCTACAAGCGCCAGCAGATTCATTTCCAGGACCTGCTCTACGAACATTTCCGGCGCGCCGGCTCGGCCACCTCCGACCAGAACACCCAGGCTCCGGCCGGCACCTTCATCGGCTCCGGCGTCAAGACGGTCTCGACCGGCCGCGTCATGACCCAGGGCAACATTACCCCGACCGAGAAGCCCTACGACCTCGCCATCCGCGGCGAGGGCTTCTTCCGCATCCGCATGCCGGACGGCCGCACCACCTATAGCCGCGACGGCTCCTTCGACCTCGATGCGCAGGGCCAGCTCGTCACCCGCGACGGCTATCAGGTCGAGCCCGGCATTACCGTGCCGAACAACGCCTCCAGCGTCAGCGTCAACGCGCAGGGCATCGTCGAGGCGATGGTTCCGGGGCAGACCGCGCCGCAGCAGCTCGGCCAGATTCAGCTCGTGCGCTTCGTCAACAAGGTCGGCCTCGAGTTGATCGGCGACAACCTCTATGTCGAGACGGCCGCCTCGGGCCAGCCGATCGACGGCTTCGGCGGCGGCGAAGGTTTCGGCACGCTGCAGCAGAACTATCTCGAAGAGGGCAACGTTCAGGCCGTCACCGAGCTTTCCTCGCTGATCGCCGCGCAGCGCGCCTATGAGATGAACTCCAAGGTCATCACCGCCGCCGACCAGATGATGTCGGCGACGACCCAGATGTTCCGCGGCTGAGGGGGCTCATCATGATCCGTCTCTCCCTGATCGCCCTGCTGCTCTCCGGCACCGCTGCGCTCGCCGCGCCGCAGCAGACCCAGACCGCGCCGGTCGCGATGGCCTCGGCCGTTGCGGCGCCGGCTGCCGCCGCGCTGCCCTCCAAACTGCACCTGCGTCCCGAGGTCAGCCTGGCGCGCGATCTCGTCACCTTCGGCGATCTCATTCCGGGCCTCACCGGCGAGGCTGCCGCGACGGCGGCCTTCCGGGCGCCGGCGCTCGGCGAGACCGGCACCATCCAGGTCGCGCGCATCGTCGAGGCAGCCCGCGCTGCCGGCATCGTCCGTGAGGCGAGCGAGCTTCAGAGCCAGGGCTTTGCCCAGGTCGTTGTCACGCGTAGCGCGCGCCGCATCACCGCCATGGACCTCGAAGCCGCCGTGAAGACCGGCTTGCAGGAGCGCTTCGGTGTCGATGCCCGCATCTTCGCGCTGGCGATCGATGGCGGGGCGCCGAGCGTCGCGGTCGAGCCTGAATTGACCGGCGACGTTGCCGTGGTCGACCTCTCCTTCGACGCGCGCTCGCGGCGTCTGCAGGCCCGGCTCGCAGTGCCCGGCAGCACCGCGCTGCGCCTGAAGCCGCTGCGTATCTCCGGCCAGCTCGTCGAGACCATGGAAGTCGTGGTGCCGAAGCGCCTGATCGCCCGCGGCGAGACGCTCGGCAAGGACGACGTCACCGTCGAGCGCCGCCCGCGCGATGGGCAGGGCAACGAGATCATCGGCGATGTCCGCGCCGCCATTGACAAGGTCGCGCGCCGGGCGCTGCTCGCCGGCGTGCCGCTGCGCGGCAGCGACGTCCAGCGCGAGGAGATCGTCGCCAAGGGCGATCTCGTCACCATCGTCTACGAGGCGCCGGGCCTTTTGATCACGCTGCGCGGCCGGGCCAACGAGGCCGGTGCGATGGGCGATGTCGTCTCCGTCACCAATCCCCAGTCCAAGCGCGTGCTGCAAGGCAAGGTCAGCGGGGCGGGACGGGTCTCCGTCCAGCCCTCCGCCGCCGGCCGTGTCGCCAGCGCCCAGTAAAGTTCCGTGGAAACCGCCATGTACGCCACCCGCCTCGCCAAGCTTTCCGGGCTCCTGCTGCTGACCGCCTCGCTCGGCGCCTGCGGCATGGGCGACCGCCTCGCCAATGTCGGCCAGGCGCCGACGCTCTCGCCGATCGAAGACCCGACAGCCGCCAAGGGCTACAAGCCCGTGCAGATGCCGATGCCGGAGGTGGCGCATGCCTCCTACGCGCCGAACTCGCTCTGGCGCACCGGGTCGCGCGCCTTCTTCAAGGACCAGCGCGCCCGCAATGTCGGCGACCTCGTCACCGTCAAGGTCAAGGTCACGGACCGGGCCCAGCTCAACAACACGACCAAGCGTAGCCGCAAGAACGGCGAGGATTTCGGCGCCGAGAACGCCTTTGGCTTCGAGAACAAGCTCGACAAGTTCCTGCCCGACGGCGCCAAGGCCTCCTCGCTGTTGAAGCTCGATTCCGATGCTTCGAGCGAAGGTGCGGGCTCGGTCAACCGCTCCGAGACGCTGGCGACCAATGTCGCGGCGGTCGTCACCCAGAACCTGCCCAACGGCAATCTGGTGATCGAGGGCAAGCAGGAGATCCGCGTCAATTTCGAGGTGCGTGAATTGATCGTCGCCGGCGTGATCCGGCCCGAGGACATCGAATCCGACAACACCATCGAGTCGACCAAGATCGCCCAGGCCCGCATCGCCTACGGCGGCCGCGGCCAGATCACCGATGTTCAGCAGCCGCGCTACGGCCAGCAGGTGATGGACATCCTGCTGCCCTTCTGACCCGCTCGTCCGCCCCCTCTACTCTGGCGGACGTCTGAAGCAGCTTTCTGCGCTTCCGGCGCTCACGGACATCAGTCCGCTGCGCTCCGGTTCTCGAAAGCCGCTCCAGCCGACTCACCAGAGCGAAGGGACGAACGGACGGCCTCCACCGAATCCCGGACGGCGCGGAACGCTCCCCCCTTGTCTCCGCGCCGGACGGATGGCGGTCTCTCCCGAGCCGCCACCATCCCGGCCGCCCGCCACGCTCCCCAAGCTTTTAAAGCTGGCGGCCAGAAGCCCCGCGTTCTCCCGACGCGGGGCTTTCCATTGTTCCCAAAAAGGCGCCGCTCGCGTGGATATCCGCGTTCCAGCGCGCCGCTCTTCCTGAGGCCGGCAACGACATCGCCAGGCGAGTTGACCTTTGGGTATCGTTAGGCTGTGATGACGACGGATCTGCTGCCGCAACAAGTCTTTGGCCGAGTCCAGTAGCTGTTTCGGTTATGCCTCGCGCGAGAGGAGTTCCGTCATGACGGCAGCCGTTCACCCCGCCGCTCCGCATGCGCTCCCACCCTTCATCACCGCCCCCGGCGAAACCGACGTCCTGTTGGTACTGGCGGGCATCCTTCTTGTCGGAGCGGTGCTGGGCGTCGGCCTGCTCTTCCTGCGGCTGCATACCTTGCCCGAGCGCATGGCGCACAAGACGCACAAGCTTCAGTTCGAGATTGTGGCGGTGCTCGGACTGCTTGCGCTGTTCACGCATATCCACTTGTTCTGGGTGGCCGGACTCCTGCTCGCCCTGATCGATTTTCCTGATTTTTCCGGGACGTTCGGCCGGATGGCGAGGGCCCTGGAGACCATCGCGGGCAAGCCCCCGGTCGAAAGCGAGGAAACGGGCGCGCTAGCAGCGGAGGCGGCTGTCGCGGGGCCACCGGAGAGCCCGCAGGCCGCTGTCGTCGAGAGCCAGGAGAAGGGTCATGCTTGAGCTTCTCATCTGCGCGCTCTTCACGATCTTTCCCGACTATCTCTTTCGCCGGTACGGTCAGGGCAAACGCTTCGGCCGAGAGATCACGCTCTTTTCGGTCTGGTTCGAATTGCGCTGGGGCATCGTGACCTGCGTCATGCTGACGGTCGCCCTGATCACCGTGATCTTCTACTATCATCCGTCGACGACGAGCGCGACGGTCTTCTTCCGGACGGTGCCGATCGTCCCGGAGGTCAATGGCCGCGTCGCCGAGGTGCATGTCGGGGTCAGCCAGGCGGTCGCCAAGGGCGATCTGCTTTTCTCGCTGGACAACAAGACACAGGCCTCGGCCGTCGAGGCGGCGCGCCGCAAGATCGCCGAGGCGGACGCCGCTCTCGTGGTCGCGAAGGCGGATATCCTCGCCGATGAAGGCAAGATTCAGGAGGCGAAGAGCTCCCTGCAACAGGCCCTCGACGAGTTGCGGACCAAGACAGAATTGCAGCGGCGCAATGATGCCGTGGTTGCCGCTCGCGAAATCGAACGGCTCGAGAACCTCGTGGCGGGACGCGAGGCCGCGCTGCTGTCGGTGACGGCCGCGAGGGATGCCGAGCAGACAGGATCGCGACGCTGCTTCCCGCCCAGCGTTCCAGCGCCGAGGCCGCGCTTGCACAGGCCGAGGCCGAATTGCAGAAGACGGTGGTGCGGGCGGGGTTTGCCGGGCGGGTGGAGCAATTCACGCTGCGGGTCGGCGATATCGTCAACCCGTTCATGCGCCCCGCAGGAATCGTCATCCCGGAAGAGGCGGGACGGGGGCGGCTCGTGGCCGGGTTCAACCAGATCGAGGCGCAGGTGATGAAGGTCGGCATGGTCGCCGAGGTCACCTGCATCTCCAAGCCCTGGGTGGTCATCCCGATGGTGGTGACGGGCGTGCAGGACTTCATCGCCGCTGGTCAGGTCCGGAGCGGCGAGCAACTCATCGATGCGCAGCAGGTGGTCCGGCCGGGCTCCATCCTCACCACGCTGGAACCGCTCCATCAGGGCGGGCTCGACGGCGTGACGCCCGGCAGCAGCTGCATCGCCAATGCCTATACCAGCAACCACGACATCATCGCGGCGAAGGAAACCGGCACGATGCGCCGCATCGCGCTCCACGCCATCGATGCGACCGGGGTGGTCCATGCCATCCTGCTGCGCATCCAGGCGCTGGTGCTGCCGGTCCAGTCTCTCGTCTTCGGCGGGCACTGAGGGCGGGAGGGGGCCGGCGCGCGCAGTTCAGCATCGCTTCGAGGCGTTATTCCTCGGAGCGGCTGGCGGAGTCGCGGTTGCGCTCATATCGCTTCCTCAGCGGGAACGGCGGCAACAGGATTCGCGGCGGATCGTCCAGAGCTCGTAGGTCGGTACCAGCTGGTCCGTTGCATCCAGCGAGCCAAGATTGATCTCGACCTCGTCGCCGCTGCGTCCGAAGACCGTCGAGCCGCAGCGGGGGCAGAAGAAGCGCCCGTCATAGTCGCGGGCATCGCCCTCGATCGTCACCGCGTCCTGCGGGAAGATCGCCGAGGCGTGGAAGAGGGCGCCGTGGTGCTTGCGACAATCCAGGCAATGGCAGATGCCGATGCGATAGGGACGTCCCGACGCCGCGATACGAAGATTGCCGCACCGGCATCCGCCCGTGAAACGGTCCATGCTGTGCCTCCACCCGTTCGGACGCCATCACCGGCGAAAGCGTATCGCCAAAGCGACGGTTCGTTCACGCAAAAAGGCCCCGCGCCTCCCAGCGCGGGGCCCTTCCAAAAGACGTGGCGAATATGTCCGCTTAATCGTCGCGGAAGACGCGCTCGTTGCGTTCGTGGCGCTCCTGCGCCTCCAGCGAGAGGGTCGCGATCGGGCGGGCTTCCAGCCGCTTCAGCGAGATCGGCTCGCCGGTCTCCTCGCAATAGCCGTAGGAGCCGTCATCGATGCGGGCGACCGCCGCGTCGATCTTGGCGATCAGCTTGCGCTGCCGGTCGCGGGCGCGCAGCTCGATGGCGCGATCGGTTTCGGAGGAGGCCCGGTCGGCGATGTCCGGGTGATTCTCGCTCTCCTTCTGCAAGGTGACCAGGGTCTCCTTGGCCTCCCGCAGGATCTCGTCCTTCCAGGCGAGGAGCTTGCCGCGGAAATACTCGCGTTGACGGTCGTTCATGAACGGCTCGTCATCGCTCGGTTTGTAATCCGCCTCGAGGATGATCTGCTTCGACATGGGCGCGCTCTCTCGTTTGTCGACTCACGCACCCATCGGCTGTGCCGCGGGAGGGGAGCCGATTTGGCGCCCTTATAGCGATCCGTTTCAATCGGAACAATCGCTTCCGACAGGGCTTCAACGGCTTCGTGAAAATACGCGATTTCGTGCCGATTCTCGGCGAAATTGGCTCGCTTTGCGTCAATTCAACTTGCGGATGGTTTCGGCAATATCAGCTTCAACCAATCGGGCAATCGGCTGGCGATAGTGACTATGGTCGAAGAAGAGGCTGGAATCGCGCAATTCAGGCCTGTCGACCCTCCAGTCGACCAGTGCGGTGCGCGGGCGCCGGGCCGCCAGATCGGCGAAAGCCTTGCGGCAGGCCGCGTCGGCTGCGGCGTCGCGCGTGCCGGGCTTCGACAGCGCGGTGACATAGACCGGCGGGCGCAGGAGAATCAGTGCGGTCTCGGCCGGCGCCGTTCTCATCAGCTCTTCAAGCCCCGTCGCCGCCGGGAAGGGGCCGTCGACATTGCCGCCGCCGGCCTCGATCGGCTTTTCCAGCCGGGCGATGATCTCCGGATTGGCGCCGTAGCCCTGCACGCCATAGCCCGATTCGTAGTCCCAATAGCCGTCCGGGCGGGCGCGCTCGGCCTTGCGTGAGGTCAGGTAGGCGATGCGGCGGGGCAGTTCCTCCAGCAAGTCGAAGCGCATCAGTCCGCCGACATAATCGGGCAGGCTGCGACTCATGAGCCAGAAGGGGAAGGGCTTCTCGTTGGGCAGGGCTGGGTTCGCCGTGCACCAGTAATTGTCGATGCCGACCACGATCGCCTTCGGCGGCGTCTTCCGGTGATGGCGCAGGAACCAGTCGATCGTCGCGAAGACCTCCCGCGGCTGCGTCGCGGGCGCGATCAGCGAGACGAAGGGGATGCCGGTCCTGGCGCGCAGCTCCTCCGGCGAGATCAACTGGATATGCGAATTGCCGAAGATGGCGCCGGTGAAATTCGGATCGCGGCCGCGGCTGGCCAGTGCCGTGCGCGGCCCTTGCGGACGCACGCCCTCCTTGAGCTTCAGCGGCGAGCGGCCGGAATCATAGGGGTCGATCAGGAAGGCGGCCGTCAGAAAGGCGACCGCGATCAGCGCCGCCGCCCCCAGGAAGGCGCCGGTGAAGCCCGTCCACTTCGCCGCCCGAGCGGCCTGCTCAGAACTGGAAGTAGATGAACTCATAATTGGCGTCTTCGCCGATCTTCAGCAGGATGATGACGAACAGGAGCCCGCACAGGATCGCGAGCCAGCGGGCCGGCGGCAGCTTGTGCACGAGGTTCCAGGCGGTGGGGCCGATGATGGCGAAGGCGGCGGCCGGCAACAGGGCGCGCCACTTGAAACCGGTGCCGATGGGGCCGAAGCCGAAGAGGCCCTTGTAGATCGCGAGCGCGGCCTGGAAATTCGTCGCCCGGAAGAGCACCCAGCACAAAGCCACGAACAGGAAGGTCAGGAGCCAGCCGAGCGCCGCCGGCATCGGCAGGCCGGCCCGGCGCCAGAACAGCGCGACGATCAGCGCGAGCCCATGCGCCACGCCCCAGGCGACGAAGGTGAGGCCGGCGCCGTGCCAGAGGCCGCCCAGCGCCATGGTCGCGAACAGCGCCCAGATCTGCGTCGGCAGGCCGGCGCGCGAGCCGCCGAGCGGGATGTAGAGATAGTCGCGCAGGAAGCGCGACAGCGTCATGTGCCAGCGGCGCCAGAAATCCTGGATCGAGAGCGAGCGATAGGGCGCCTCGAAATTCTGCGGCAGCACGACGCCGAACAGCAAAGCGAGGCCCAGCGCCATGTCGGTGTAGCCGGAGAAGTCGAAATAGATCTGGAAGGTGAAGGCGAGCGTCGCCTGCCAGGCTTCCGCCAGGCTGATGACCTTGCCGGCGGCGGCCGCCGCGAAGACCGGATTGGCATATTCGGCGAGGGGATCGCCGATCAGCACCTTCTTGGCGAGGCCGAAGGTCAGCAGCATCAGGCCGCGCGCGATCCGCTCGGCCGCATCCGGGCGCTGATAGGGCCGCTCGTCGAGCTGGTGCATGATCTCGCGCCAGCGCACCAGCGGGCCGGCGAGCACCTGCGGGAAGAAGGCGATGTAGAGCGCGTAGCGGACGAGATCGTAGCGCGGGGCCTGCCCGCGCCGCAGATCGGTCAGGTACATGATGTGATGGAAGGTGAAGAAGGAGACGCCGAGCGGCAGCGCGATGTCGAATTTCGGCGCCGGCAATCCGGGAATCATTCCAGCGAGATCGGCGAAGAAGTTGAAGTACTTGAAGACCGCAAGGACGGCGAGGTTCAGGATGATCGCGAGCGTGATCAGCGCTCCCGACTTCGTCTTCTGGAAGGCTTCGGCGATCAGCCAGTTCAGCGCGATCGAGAGCGCCAGCAGCGGCAGGAAGCGCCAGTCCCAGTAGCCGTAGAAGGCGAAGGACAGCACCACCAGAACCGGCAGTCGCCAGCCCGGCGCAAAGCGCTCCGCCGCCCAGTGAAGGGCGAGCGCTAGCGGCAGGAAGGCAAGCAGGAAGGCGAAGGAGTTGAAGAGCATCGGGTGGGGAGCGGATCAAAGGATGGCTGCCGCCTTAGACCATTATGGGTTGCGAGTCATGTCGGGGGGGCGGCGTGATGGAGAAGGTGGGCATCTGCCCTTCAGCGCTCATCCTGAGAGTTGAGGGTCTGGCGGTCGAAGGTGCGTGGGTGCCTGGGAGTTAGTCTGGACCTCCGGTGCTGGTCATCCCGGACACAGCGAAGCGGAGATCCGGGATCCATTCCGGAGCGTTTTCGGGAGAGGTTCAGGCATGGATCCCGGGTCTCCCTGCGGTCGCCCGGGATGACCGCGCGTTTGTCGGAAGGAGGGCGGAGCTATTGCAAGCCTTTCGATTTGGATTCAATCAATCGATTGATTGAAAGAGTTGGCGATGCTATCGGGATGGCATGAAAGCCATTTCAGACAACGATGCGGGAACGCGCGAGGCGCTGATCCGGGCCGGGCTCGACCTGTTCGGGCGGCACGGGTTCGAGGCGAGCTCGATCCGCCAGATCGCCCAGGTGGCGGGCGTCAACAGCGCCGGCATCGCCTATCATTTCGGCGGCAAGGACGGGCTCCGCCAGGCCTGCGCCGAGGCCGTGGTCGCGACGATGAAGCAGCGGGTCTTCGGCGCCGCCGCTGCCATGCCGCCGCTCGACGGGCTGGCGCCGGAGGCGGCGGTCGAGCTGCTACTCGGCATCGTTGGACGCGTCACGGCCTTCGCGACGCAGGCGCAGGAGAGCGAGACGATCGCCCGCTTCGTCCTGCGCGAGATGATGGAGCCGACCTCGGCCTTCGAGACGCTCTATGAGGGGCTCGTCGGTCCGGTCCATGGCCAGGTCTGCCGACTCTGGGCGGTCGCGACCGGCATGGAGCCAGAGGCACAGGACACCAGGCTCGCGGTCTTCGCGACGATCGGGCAGGTGCTCTATTTCCGGCTGGCACGGCCGGCCGTGATGCGGCGCATGGGCTGGACCACGATCGACCAAGAACAGAGCGAAGCGATCGCCGGCGTCATCCGCGCCAATGTCCGCGCCAGCATCGCCGGCATGCGGGAGAACAGGTCATGATCCTCGGCTTTCTCTGCTCCTTCGCGCTGATCGCCGGCAGCTTCTCCGCCTGCGGCGGCGATACGGTCCGGATCGCCGGCTATGTCGAGGGCGAATACGTTCGGCTAGGCCCGATCGATACAGCCCGGATCGAGCATATCGACATCCGCAGGGGCGACCGTGTCGAAGCCGGCAAGGTTGTCGCCGGGCTCGAAACGACGGATGCCGAGAATGCTGTTCGGGAAAGTGAGGCGCGGCTGGTGCAGGCGCAGGCGCAATTGAACAACCTGAAGCTCGGCCGGCGACCCGAAGAGATCGCGGTGATCGAGGCCAATCTCGCCTCGGCCAAGGCGCAACAGCGCGAGGCCGAGCGGGCTCTGGAGCGCCGGCAGGACCTGCTCCGGCGCGGCGTCTCGACCCAGGCCGATTTCGACCAGGCGGAAACGGCGCGCGATGTCGCTGCCGCGAGCGTGCGCCAGAACGCCGCCAATCTCGATGTCGCGCGCCTGCCGGCGCGACCGGACGAGATCAAGGCGAGCGAGAACGCGGTCGAGCAGGCCAAGGCTGCGCTGGCGCAGGCGCGCTGGCGTCTGTCGCAGCGCCAGCTCGTGGCGCCTTCGGCCGGGCGGGTTAGCGACGTGCTGCGCCGGGTCGGCGAACTCGCCGGACCGAGCGCGCCGGTGCTGCTGATGCTGCCGGACGGCGCCGCCAAGCTGATGCTCTATGTGCCGGAGGTGCGAATCTCGGGCGTGACCACCGGCATGAAGCTCGATGTCCGCTGCGACGGCTGCGCGCCCGGGCTGACCGCGACCGTGACCTATGTCTCGCCGGAGCCGGAATTCACGCCGCCGGTGATCTATTCGGCGCAGACGCGCCAGAAGCTGGTCTATCTGGTCGAGGCGCGGCCGGATGGCGGCCCGCAATCGGCCTTGCAGCCCGGCCAGATCGTCGACGTCACGCTCAGGGGGCAGCGGTGAGCGCCTCGCTCGCCATCGATGTCCGCGGGATGACCAAGCGCTTCGGCAAGCGCACGGTGGTCGACGATGTCGATCTCGCGGTGGCGACCGGCGAGATCGTCGGCTTCCTCGGTCCCAATGGCTCGGGCAAGACCACGACGATCCGGATGATCTGCGGCTTGCTCAGGCCCGATGCCGGAGAGGGTACGGTGCTCGGGCTCGATGTCCGCACGCAGAGCGCCGCGATCAAGCGCCAGGTCGGCTACATGACGCAGCGCTTCTCCTTCTACGAGGATCTGACCATCGCCGAGAACCTGACCTTCGTGGCGCGGCTCTACGAGCTCGATCCCGTAGACGAGGCGGTGACGAAGACGCTGGATGGGCTCGGCCTGACCTCGCGCAAGGACCAGCTTGCCGGCACGCTCTCGGGCGGCTGGAAGCAGCGGCTGGCGCTCGCCGCCTGCATCATGCATCAGCCGAAGCTGCTGTTGCTCGACGAGCCGACAGCTGGCGTCGATCCCAAGGCGCGGCGCGAGTTCTGGGACGAGATCCATCGCCTCGCCGGGGACGGGCTGACCGTGCTGGTCTCGACCCATTACATGGACGAGGCCGAGCGCTGCCATCGCATCGGCTACATCGCTTATGGCCGCATGCTGGCGACGGGGACGGTCGAGGAGGTCGTGAAAGGCTCCGGTCTCGTGACCTATGTCGTGCATGGCGCGCTGAAGCCTGCCCGAATCCGGGCGCTGGAGGCGGCGGATGGCGTCGAGCAGGTCGCGCCCTTCGGTGCGACGCTGCATGTCGTGGGCACCGACCGAGGCAAGCTGGAGGCGGCGCTGGAGCCAGTCCGGCGCGAGGCCGGCATCAAGGTCGAGCCCGGCGAGACCAGCCTCGAGGACGTCTTCATCAAGTTCATGACCGGCGCACAGGAGAGGGCGGCATGATCGGCCTGTTCTCGCCCCGCCGGCTCGGCGCGATGCTGGCCAAGGAGTTCGTGCAGATGCGGCGCGACCGCATCACTTTCGCGATGATGCTGGCGGTGCCGATCGTCCAGCTCCTGCTCTTTGGCTACGCTATCAACAACGATCCGCGCGGCCTGCCGGCGGCGATCCTCGCGCTCGGGCAGGATCGCTATACCCGCGCGGTGGTCTCGGCGCTGGAAGTGTCGAACTATTACCGCTTCGGCGAGCGCCCGCAGAGCGCGGCCGAGGCCGAAAGCCTGATGGCGAAGGGGGAAATCTCCTTCCTCGTCACCATTCCCAGCGATTTCGGCGCCCGCGTCGAGCGGGCGGACAGGCCGCGCATCCTGGTCGAGGCCGATGCAACCGATCCGGCGGCGGCGAGCGGTGCTGTCTCGGCGCTCGGCACCATCGCGAGCCGGGCGTTGCTGCGGGCGCAGGGGCGCGAGCCGGTGACCGATCCGGCCGGTGGCGGGGGCGATACCCTCTCCTTCATCGTGCACCGGCGCTACAACCCGGAGAACATCACCCAGTACAACATCGTGCCCGGCCTGCTCGGTGTCATCCTGCAGATGACCATGGTGATGATGACAGCGATGGCGCTGACCCGCGAGATCGAGCGCGGCACCATGGAGAACCTGCTCGCCATGCCGGCGACGGCGGGCGAGATCATGCTCGGCAAGGTGCTGCCCTATCTTGCCGTCGGTGCCGTGCAGGTCGTGATCGTGCTGGGGGCGGCGAAGCTGCTCTTCGCCGTGCCCTTCCTCGGCGGGCTCGGGTTGCTGCTCACCTGCGTGCTGATCTTCGTGCTGGCGCTGGTGCTGCTCGGCTACACGATCTCGACGGTGGCGCGCACGCAGCTCCAGGCGATGCAGCTCACCTTCTTCTTCTTCCTGCCCTCGCTGATGCTGTCGGGCTTCATGTTCCCCTTCGCCGGCATGCCGGGCTGGGCGCAGACGCTGGGCGAGCTGTTCCCGCTGACGCATTTCCTGCGGATCATCCGGGCGATCATGCTGAAGGGCGCGGACTTAAGCGATATCGGCGACGAGGTGATCTATCTCAGCCTGTTCGTGCCGGTTTATGCGGGGCTCGCGCTGATGCGGTTCAGAAGCACGCTGGACTGAAGCGAGCTGCCGCGGGTATGCAGTCCGCGACTGTGACTTGCAAAATGATAGTCATTGCATTAGCTGGGGCGCATGCAGCCCCGGCTCATCCCGCTCGCCGAATGTCCCTGCGCCCGCGCCGTCGAGGCGGTGGGCGAGTGGTGGAGCATCCTGATCCTGCGCGATGCGCTGCAGGGCTTCACCCGTTTCGACGAGTTCCAGCGCAGCCTCGGCATCGCGCCGAATATGCTGGCACGGCGCCTGAAGCACCTGACCGAGGCCGGCCTGTTCGAACGGCAACTCTATAGCGAGCGGCCGAAGCGCTACGAATATGTGCTGACACAGAAGGGCCGGGACTTCTTCCCGGTGGTCGCGGCGCTGGTCGCCTTCGGCAACCGGCATCTCGCGCCGGAAGGGCAGGCCCTGCTGCTCGCCGATCGCGAGAGCGGGCGGGCGGTCGTCCCGGCCTATGCCGATGCGCAGAGCTTGCAGCCCGTGAATCCTGACAACGTCACAGTCATCGCCGGCCCACAGGCCAGTCCCGGCATGCTGCAACGCCTCGCCATCGTGGCGGCGCGGGATGCGGCTGCGCCGGACACTCGCACATAGGAGCTTTCCATGCGCCGTATCGTCGTCACCGGAATGGGTGTGGTCTCGCCGCTCGGCTGCGGAACCGAGATCGCCTGGCAGCGTCTGCTCGCAGGGCAGTCCGGCCTGCGCCGCCTGCCGGATGCGATTGTCGAGACGCTGCCGGCCAAGGTCGCCGGCATCGTGCCGTCGAAGGCCGAGGATGCGGAGGGCGGCTTCGATCCCGACGCGGTGATCGCGCCGAAGGACCAGCGCAAGATGGACCGCTTCATCCAGTTCGCGCTGGTCGCCGCCAAGGAGGCGCTGGAGCAGGCCGGTTGGCAGCCGCAGAGCGAGGCCGAGCGTGAGCGCACCGCGACGGTGATCGCCTCGGGCATCGGCGGCTTCCCGGCGATTGCCGAGGCCGTGCGGATCACTGACCAGCGCGGGGCGCGGCGGCTTTCGCCCTTCACGATCCCGTCCTTCCTCGTCAACCTCGCCGCCGGCCATGTCTCGATCGAGCACGGCTTCAAGGGGCCGATCGGTGCGCCCGTGACGGCCTGTGCGGCCGGCGTGCAGGCGATCGGCGATGCGGCGCGCATGATCCGGGCGGGCGAGGTCGATATCGCGCTCTGCGGCGGCACCGAGGCCTGCGTCGATCTCGTCGCGCTTGGCGGCTTCGCGGCGGCGCGTGCGCTCTCGACCGGCTTCAACGACGAGCCT
This sequence comes from Beijerinckiaceae bacterium, assembly GCA_965283735.1. Taxonomy (GTDB): domain Bacteria; phylum Pseudomonadota; class Alphaproteobacteria; order Rhizobiales; family Beijerinckiaceae; genus Allobosea. Next base: position 1,613,994 of record CBDIPN010000001.1, read on the forward strand.
GAGAAGGCCTCACGCCCCTTCGATCGGGACCGCGACGGATTCGTCATGGGCGAGGGCGCCGGCCTGCTGGTAATCGAGGCGCTGGAGCACGCGCAGGCGCGCGGCGCTACGATCCTGGCGGAACTCACCGGCTACGGCACCAGCGCCGACGCCTATCACATCACCTCGGGTCCCGAGGACGGCTCCGGCGCGCGGCGCGCCATGGAGACCGCGCTGAAGCAGGCGGGCCTCCGTCCGGCCGATATCGCCCATCTCAACGCCCATTCCACCTCGACCCCGGTCGGCGACCGTGGCGAGTTGGCCGCGATCAAGGCGGTGTTCGGAGCTGAGGGCGGTATCGCGATCAGCGCGACGAAATCGGCCACCGGCCACCTGCTCGGGGCTGCCGGTGGATTGGAGGCGATCTTCACGATCCTGGCGCTGCGCGACCAGATCGCCCCGCCGACGCTCAACCTCGAAAACCCGGACGAGGCTGCAGCCGGGCTCGACCTTGTGGCGAAGGCGGTGCGGCCGCTCGCGATGGAGCATGCCATCTCGAACGGCTTCGGCTTCGGCGGGGTGAATGCCAGCGCCGTGTTCAGGCGCTGGCCGTAAGTTACCCGCTCAGAGCGGGATGTTGTCGTGCTTGCGCCAGGGGCGTTCGACGCTTTTGGTGCGGAGCATGGCGAGCGCCCGCGCAATGCGGCGACGGGTTGAGTGCGGCATGATCACCTCGTCGATATAGCCGCGCTCGGCCGCGACGAAGGGCGACATGAAACGGTCCTCGTATTCCTTGGTCTGGCGCGCGATGGTTTCCGCATCGCCGCCGCGGAAGATGATCTCGACCGCGCCCTTGGCGCCCATCACAGCGATCTGCGCCGTCGGCCAGGCATAGTTCACGTCCGCGCCGATATGCTTCGAGGCCATCACGTCATAGGCGCCGCCGAAGGCCTTGCGCGTGATGATCGTGACCAGCGGCACGGTGCATTCGCTATAGGCGAAGAGCAGCTTGGCGCCGTGCTTGATCAGGCCGCCATATTCCTGCGCCGTACCGGGCAGGAAGCCGGGAACGTCGACCAGCGAGACGATCGGGATCTCGAAGGCGTCGCAATAGCGCACGAAGCGGGCAGCCTTGCGCGAGGCGTCGGAGTCGAGCACGCCGGCCAGCACCATCGGTTGGTTGGCGACGATGCCGACGGTTCGGCCCTCGATGCGGCCGAAGCCGGTGACGATGTTGCCGGCGTAGGCCGCCTGGATCTCGAAGAAGTCGCCCTCGTCGACCGTCTTCAGGATCAGCTCCTTGATGTCGTAAGGCTTGTTCGGATTGTCCGGCACGAGCGTATCGAGGCTCATGTCGACACGGTCGGGCACGTCGAAGGAGGGCCATTCCGGCACGCCGGCCGTGTTGTTGGCGGGCAGGAAGTCGAGCAGGCGGCGCACCTGCAAGAGCGCCTCGACATCGTTCTCGAAGGAGCCATCGGCGACGGAAGACTTGGAGGTGTGGACCTTGGCGCCGCCGAGCTCCTCGGAGGTCACGGTCTCGTTGGTGACGGTCTTCACCACCTCGGGGCCGGTGACGAACATGTAGGAGGTGTCGCGGACCATGAAGATGAAGTCGGTCATCGCGGGCGAGTAGACGTCGCCGCCGGCGCAGGGGCCCATGATCACCGAGATCTGCGGGATCACGCCCGAAGCCTGCACATTCCGCTTGAAGACCTCGCCATAGCCGCCGAGCGCCGCGACGCCCTCCTGGATGCGGGCGCCGCCGGCATCGAACAGGCCGACGATGGGCGCGCGCATCTTCAGCGCCATGTCCTGGATCTTGATGATCTTCTGGGCGTGGGTCTCGGAGAGCGAGCCGCCGAAGACGGTGAAGTCCTTGGAGAAGACGAAGACGGTGCGGCCATTGACCGTGCCCCAGCCGGTGACGACGCCGTCGCCGGGGATCTTCTCGGCCTTGTCCATGCCGAAATCGACGGCGCGATGCTGCACGAACATGTCGAACTCCTCGAAGGAGTCCTTGTCGAGCAGGAGCTCGATGCGCTCGCGCGCCGTCAGCTTGCCGCGCTTGTGCTGCGCCTCGATGCGGCGCTCGCCGCCGCCCTTGCGGGCGCCCTCCCGGCGGGTTTCGAGCTGTTCGAGGATGTCCTTCATGGCGGCAGGCTCCCGGCCGGAAATCGCGTCTCAAAGCCGGCTTAAGCGCCCATCGCGCATGAGTCCATTACGACGTTTGCTGAAGCGGGAACCGCAATCATGCGGAACGCGCGGCGGGATCCCCGAGCTGGGCGTTCAGGCGGACGGCTTCCTGAACCAGCTTCGTCACCAGCGCGGGGTCGACGCTGTCGCCCTCGCGCAATTCCCAGGTCGCCAGCTCGTATTTGCCGCCAGCCTTGAGGCGCGGCGCGATCTCGCGCAGGCGCTTGCCGCGCCAGAAGCCGAAGAGGACGCGCTTCTCCTCGGCACGGATCAAGAGCAGCGGGCCGTTGGAGAAGTAGACGAGATGGGTCCATTTGATCCGCTCGTCGAGCGGGGCGGCGGCGCGGACATCCCGCCGCAATTGCTCGACGAGAAGCCGCTGCCAGCCGGAAAGGGCCGCGACGTAAGCATCGGGAGATGTCGCCGCCGGCCCCATTTTCATCGCGCCTAGCCTTTCAGCAGCAAGAGCACGGCCGCATCGAACTCGCGGCGGCGGATGACGCGGCGCTCCGCCGCTTCCTCATCCTGTCCCCAGATGCCGATCTGGTAGTCCTCGTCGAGATGGGCGGCGTCCCAGGTGGCGTCAGGATCGATGCGTCCGTTCGCCAGCGCCAGCGTCAGGATGGCCGAGCCGGTCAGCGTCATGACGTTATGGGCGCCGGCGAGAGCGAGCGGGGCGGGGATTTTCGCGACGTGGCGGGCGACGGCGGCGAGCGTCTCTTTTGGCTGCTCGGCGAAGACGATGCCTTCCGCCAGCAGGAAGCGGGCGTCGATCAAGGCCTCGATATCGCCGAGGATCGGCTGCCAGACCTGATTCTGTCGCTCGACAAGCGGCTCGGGCTCGCCGGCGCGGTAGCAGAGCGCGTCGGAGCCGGCATAGCGGACGATCTCGGCGCGCACGGCCTCCTGCTGGTCCTCGACGCCGTCGAGCGCCGAGTTGACGAGCCGGGTCAGTGGCATCCGGGCGGGATCGATGCGTTCGCCCTGCGCCTGCCATTCAGCCGCGAGGGCTTCCGCAACAGGGTGCGAGCTGACCGCGAGCGGCTTGCGGGCCGGGGTCCGCGCCGTCTTGCCGTCGAGGGCGACATGAAAGAGGCCGTCCCGCTCCAGAACGCTGGCTTCCTTGTAGAAGCGGGCGGGAAGCGGGTTGCGCATCGCCTGCTGGGCGGCGGCGACAGGGTCGGGCTGGCGTGAGCCGGGGGAGCCGAAGCGGGCGAGGAAATCATCGGTGGACATGGCCCCGCCATAGCGCATTCGCGCTCGGCGCGAAACGGGAGGCTCAGGCGGCGCGGATCCGGCCGAGGAACTGGGCGACCTCCGTATCGAGATGCACCGATTGGCGCGAGAGCTTGTCGGCGGATTCGGCGACATGGCTGGCGGCCTCGTCGGTTTCCGCGGCGATGCGGCAGACGATGTCGATATGCCCGGCTGCGAAGACGGTCTCGTCGGCGGCGCGCCGGATGATCTGGGCGATGTTGGCGGCGGCGGCGTTCTGCTGCTCGACCACGGTCGCGACATTGCCGGAGATCTGGTTGAGCGAGCCGACCGTCGTGTTCATGGCATCGATCGCGCCGATCGCCTCGGAGCTGGAGTCGCGGATGGCGCCGATCTGGCTCTGGATCTCCTCGGTCGCGCGCCAGGTCTGGTTGGCGAGCGACTTGATCTCCTGGGCGACGATGGTGAAGCCGCCGCCGGACTGGCCGAGACGGGCGGCCTCGATCGAGGCGTTCAGCGCCAGCAGGTTGGTGTGCTTGGCGATGGTCGAGATCGCGTCGGTGATGTCTCCGATCTGGCCGGCCTTGCGCGACAATTCGCCGACGGTGTCGAGCACGGCGCGGGCTTGCCGCGTCGTCTCGCCGACGACCCGCGTGGTTTCCGCGACCTGGCGGTCGACCTCGGCGAAGGACTGCGCCAGCTCCGCAGTGCCTTGCGTGGCGGCGACGACATTGGACGACGTCTGGCGCGAGGATTGCGAGGCTGCGGTGGAACGCTCGGACACCTCGACCGCGCCCGTCTTCATCTGCTGCGAGGCGACGCGCAGGGATTGCACGGAGGCGATGACGTCGCGGGCGATACCGGCGATCTCGCGCTCGAAGTCATCGGCGACGGCATGCAGGACCTGGCGACGGACGAGGGCTCCTCTTTCCATGGTTTCGGCGAGGTCGCGCCGCGCCTCGTCGGCGGCCGCGCGAGCGGCATCGGCCTCGTGGCGTTCGCGCTCCGAGACTTCGAGCGATTGGCGCAGCGACCAGACCAGCCAGCTCAGCGCGATCGACTGAACGGCCACGATCAGGCCGTGCAGCAGCACCCGGTCGATCTGGTTGCCGTTGAGAAAGACGGCGCCCGGCATGATCAGGCTGAAGGCGAGGTGATGCAGAACGATGGCGGTGGTCGCCGGAACGAAGATGCGCCAGTCCAGCCAGCCGGTGAGCACCGCCAGCATGGCGAAAAAATACATGTGCATGTCGGACTGATAGGGATGCCCGGCGAAGGCATAGACCAGCAGCATGACCTGGCCCATGGTCACGATGCTGGAAACCTCGCGGGTCACCCAGCCGGTGCGGTCGATGCGCCAGATCATTGTTCCGAGCGCTGCCAGCGCGATGCCTGCCAGCCCGAGCGCGGGGCTGTGCAGCGGAGCGGCGGCTGGTGTCCCGACCGCCAGCACGCCGGCATTGGCCCAGAGGATCGCAATCAGGAAACGGGAGAAGCGCTCACGAAAACGTGTGACGGCGTTCATCGGCCACTCCCTGCGGGACTCCCGGTGCAAAGCCTGGCGAAGGCCGCGTCGATGACGAGCCAGGCTCCTGCGCCGTAGAGGGATGAGACGAAGCCATCGCGCTCGCCCATGGTGAAGGCGATGGAGGAGGCGGAATCGATCTGGATGAGACTGCCGTTCGCGCTGGAAACGGCTTGCGCGATATCGGCTGATGCGGTTCCCGCCGGAAAAAGGGCTGCGATCGGCCGACCTGGCACGGGCCAGGCTGCAATCAGGAGCGCGGCAATCGCCATCGCGATACCGCAGATCAGGCCGAAGCCGATCTCGCGCATGGACCCCCCCACCGGTTGTCCGGTCGTCAGACGGAAACCTAGACGGGCAGGTTACGGAGGCCGGCTTTATGCTTGGTAAATTGTTTCACTTACTGTGGGGAATGCACTGACCCCGGTTCAGGATTTGAAGCGATCCTGCCAGGCGGGCTTGGAGCCGGGGAAGGGCAGCGCCGTGGCGGCATGGACGCCGCGCGCCACGGCGCGGGCCAGCACGTCTGCGGCGGCGGAGCAAAGCTCGGTCAGCGCGAAGGCATCCGAGGGGGCGCCGCTATAGCCGGTCGCTGCCGCGAAAACGATGTCGCCGTCGAGCGGGGCATGGGCGGGGCGCAAGGCGCGGGCGAGGCCATCATGCGCGGCGAGCGCGAGGCGCCGGGCCTGCGGCTTGGTCAGCACGGCATCGGTCGCGACGAGGGCGATCGTGGTGTTCTGACCGGTGCCGCCCTTGAAGCGCAGAGCGGTGTCGTGGGGGGTGATCGTCGCGGGCCAGCCGAGGGCGCCGAACTCTCCGTCGCGCTCATAGGGCGCCGACCAGAAATGCGGGCCATCGCCGATCGTGGCGCTGCCGACGGCATTGACCGCGACGAGCGCGCCGACGATCTGTCCCGTCGCGGCACGCGCGCTGGCCGAGCCGAGACCGCCTTTCAAGGTCGCCGTGGTCGCGCCGAAACCTGCGCCGGCGGTGCCGAGCGCGAAATGGGCGGAAGCCGCAGCGGCAGCCTCGGCGCCCAAGCGCGCATAGGGCGTCTCGGTTTCACCGCGGGCCCAGGGCTTCTCGCCGCCGTTCATCAGGTCGAACAGGATCGCCTGCGGGACGATCGGCACGCGGAATGCGCCGACCGGGAAGCCGCGCCCTTCCTGTGCCAGCCAGCGCATCACGCCGTCGGCGGCGCCGAGCCCCAGGCCGAGCCGCCGGAGAGCACGATGGCGTCGACATGCTCGACGGTCATCTCGGGGTCGAGCAGGGACGTGTCGCGGGTGCCGGGCGCACCGCCGAGCACAGCGGTTGAGGCGATGGTCGGGCGCTCGAAGATCGCGGCGGTGACGCCGGTCGCTGCTGCAGCGTCATGGGCCTGGCCGACGAGCAGGCCGCGCACATCGGTGATGAGATTTTTCATGGAGGAACCCGATGGCGAACCGAATCGCGTCGAAGGCGTTGTGGCTACATTACGATCTTTTCATGCGCTGGCCATTGCCGGGTCAGACCGACGAGATCAGGCTGATGCCATCGCCAATCGGCTTCGAGACCCGCTGCGCGACGCTTCGACTGGACTGCTCCAAGGGAGATTGCCCGTGAAACCTATTACCCTCATCGCCGCATCGTCGATCGCGATGCTCGCCGGCAGCTTCGCCCTGGCGCAGCCGCAGCCGGTTCCGCCCGCCGGTGGAGACCAGAAGCAGGAAAGGACGGAAAGCCGCGAGCAGCGCCGCGACGAGTGGCGCGAACGCCGGGCAGAGCGCGCCAAGGCGCGGCTCGACGAGCGCTTGTCGAAGGTGCGCGCCGATCTCAAGCTGAGGCCCGAGCAGACGGCCCTGTTCGACAAGGTAGAGGGGCTGATCAAGCAGCGCAGCGCCAACCGTGGCGAGCGCTGGAACGCGATGCGCGAGCGGCGCGAGACGCTGCGCCATGCCGACCTGATGGAGCGGCTCGACGCCACCGCCAACCAGCAGGGCGAGCGCGCGGCCCGTTCCAAGGAACTCGCTGATGCGGTGCGCCCGCTCTGGGCGACACTCAGCGACGAGCAGAAGACGGTACTGCGCCGTTCGGTGCGCGAGGCGATGGCGGAAGGGCGCGAGCGCTTCCGCGAGATGCGTGGCGGGCGCGGCGGCTGGCATGATGACGACCGAGGCGAGCGCGGAGACCGCGGCGGGCGCAGGCAATGGCGCGACCGCGACGACCAGAACGACGAGTGAGGCCCGGCCGCAATCCGTTTTCAGAAACATGACTGAAGAGAGCCGCGTCCGGACCCGGGCGCGGCTCCTCGCATCTGGCTTGCGGGCGCCTGGCTTCAGGTGCCGACTGCGTCCGAGACGCATTTCTTGGTGAAGCTGTTCTTGGCGGCGCCGGCCAGCTTCCTGTCGGCGGCCTGCTTGTCGCAGGCGGCGCCGGCGTCCTTCTCGCATTTGGTCAGGAAGCTCGTCTTCGCCGCGCCTGCCAGTTTCTTGTCCGAGGCCTGAAGGTTGCAGCTTTGCGCCTGGGCGGCGCCCGCCATGCAGCAGACTGCGAGTGCGGTCAGCAGAAGTCTTTTCATGCGAATCTCCTCTCCGGGACGGTGACGCTACGCTACCGCGCGGCCGGGAGATACGGGAGAGGAGCAGTGCCGCCCTGCTTTCGACAAAATTCCTAACGTACGGATTTCATTGCGAATTCAGGTGTTTACCATATCTGTTCAGCTTGGATTCACGGCTCGCTATTTACGCTTTGTCAGTGATTGCGATGCGAAAGGTGAGCCATGAAGCAGACATGGTCATGCTGGGCGATGCGGGCCTTCATCGGTTCCGTGTTCATCGTCTGCCTGTTCGGGCCCTACGCGCTGTCGATCCTGATCGGCTGCATTGGCGTCGGCTGCTACTTCTTCCGGCATGAGGTCGGCTCGCATCTCTGAGTGGATTGCAGCTCGTCGAGGAGCAAGCGGAAGGGTGGTTTGCGGCCGATCCCTTTCTATGGCCGGAGACCCGTAGCGGGACGTCGGACAAGGACCGCGGGCATGAAGCAACTGGCCACGTCATGGTAGCTATGGGCCTTGCCGTCGGCCTTCTTCGCGGCCCTCACCGCGATCTTCGCCAAGATCGGGATCGAGAATGTCGGCTCCGACTTCGCCACCTTCATCCGAACGACCGTCATCCTTCTGGCACTTGCGGCCATTCTGTCGGCGACGGGTGGTTGGCAGGGTCTCGGCTCCGTGTCGGGGCGTTCGGCCGTCTTCCTCGTGCTGTCAGGCCTCGCCACGGGCGCTTCGTGGATTTGCTACTTTCGGGCGTTGAAGCTGGGCGATGCGGCACGGGTGGCGCCCATCGACAAGATGAGCGTCGTGCTGGTTGCCCTGTTCGGCGTGATCTTCCTGGGTGAACGCCTGGCTCTCCCCAACTGGCTCGGCGTGGCGCTCATCGCTGCCGTGTTGGTGGCCTACAGGGAGTAGGGTGGTTCTCTGGCTCCTGATTGCAGATGTCCGGGCCATCCTCGGGCTTCAGTATCGGGATTCCCGGCCAGAGCGCGATCGTCGCCTTCATCGGCATTTGTGAAGCTTAGGAAAGCCAGGCAGGTTGCTCGAGGACCGGCGGCTGTTTCCTGATCAGAGCGGCTCGCTTGCAGCTGTATCTTTTTGCGATGGGCGCGGCAGAAGCGTATGGTGAATTGCGCAGCCTTGAGCTGATATCGTGGAGAGTTTGCCGTTTCCCAAGGGAGGATGCCATGGGACGCAAGTTCATCGATTGCCGGGCATTTCCGAGTGAGATGAAGTGCTCAATCGCGATCAGCGCCGATACTGAAGACGAGCTTCTGGAGGTGGCGGTGCAGCATGCCGTCGCCGTGCACAAGCATCAGGATACGCCCGAGCTACGCGGCCAACTCAGGACCATCATCAAGGACGGCATGCCGTCCGAGAGGGCGCCCGAACGCGCTGCATGATCGAGCGATTGCCTGCGAGGCACGCAGCATCTCGGGGCGGGTGCGTGCCCGAAGCAAGGGCGGAAAATGCGAAGGGGGAGGGCGAAATCTCGCCCTCCTCCAAAATCGAAAGCAATGGGTATTGTTACCCGTGCCGAAAGGCTTAGCGCGAGTAGAACTCGATGACCAGGTTCGGTTCCATCTGCACCGCGTAGGGCACGTCCGAGAGGGTCGGGGTGCGGGTGTAGGTGGCCGAGAACTTGGTGTGGTCGGCGTCGATGTAGTCGGGCACGTCACGCTCGGCCAGGGCGGCCAACTCGATGACGATGGCGAGCTGCTTCGACGAGTCCTTGACCGCGATCACGTCGCCCGGCTTCACCTGATAGGAAGCGATGTTGACGCGCTTGCCGTTCACGGTGATGTGGCCGTGGTTGACGAACTGACGGGCGGCGAACACGGTCGGCACGAACTTGGCGCGGTAGATCACCGCGTCGAGACGACGCTCGAGCAGGCCGATCAGGTTCTCGCCCGAGTCGCCCTTGAGGCGGATCGCCTCGGCGTAATAGCGGCGGAACTGCTTCTCGGAGATCGAGCCGTAATAGCCCTTCAGCTTCTGCTTGGCGCGGAGCTGCGTGCCGAAGTCGGACGGCTTGCCCTTGCGGCGCTGGCCGTGCTGGCCGGGGCCGTACTCACGGCGGTTGACCGGGGACTTCGGGCGGCCCCAGATGTTCTGACCGAGGCGGCGGTCAATCTTGTACTTCGCCTCATGGCGCTTCGACATATCGCGTGTCCTCTCAGGTTCGCGAGTTGAGGACCGCGCCCTCCTGCTCCCCTGCATATTGGCCGGGGCGACAGATCCAGCTTCCGAAGAAGAGCGGATCACGGGTGCGGAAAAAGTCACGCGGCCCCGTGAGGAGCCGCGTGACGAGAGGGCGTATGACGGAAAGCCGGCTTCGAGTCAATTCCGGGACGACGAAAAGCGGAATTCAGCGCCAATAGCCATAGGGCCGATAATCATAGTAGCGGCGCGGGTGATGCTTGTACCACCCATAATGATGGCCGCGATTCCAGCCGTAATGCCGGCGCGGACCATGGCGATAGGCGCCGTGATGTCCATGGCCCTTGTGCCAGCCATGGGGCTTGGCCTGCGCTTCCGTACTCGTACCGGTGCCGGCGAAGGCGAATCCGACGGCAAGCGCCAGCAGCAACAGCAGCTTTCTCATGGACCTGGCTCCTTCTGCGGTGGTCGCCGCCATGTGGAACGTCCCGGAGCGGAGCCCGGTTCCCTCAGTTCGCCAACGGCATCGGCTCGACGACGATCTGCGCCAGGCCGTAGCCGGCGAGCGCGACCCGCAAGGGGCCGGTGAGGCCGGAGCCGTTGGTGAAGACGGCGGTGGCCTCCGGGCAGGCAAGATCAGGTTCGCGGGCGCCGGACAACAGATCGGCGACGCGGCGGGCGATCGCGGGGGCCGGATCGATCCATTCGACCGGCCAGGGCGCGATTCGCTTCATCCGCTCCAGCAGCAAGGGATAATGCGTGCAGGAGAGGGTGACGACATCGGTGCGGCGGCCATCCGCCTCGACGAAGCAAGGTGCGATCTCGGCGGCGAGGACTGCGTCGTCGACGGCTTCGCCTTTCAGCGCCTGCTCGGCGAGGCCGGCAAGACGTGTTGCGCCAACCAGCGTGACGCGGTGGCTGGCCGCGTAGGTCTCGATCAGTTCGCGGGTGTAGTCGCGCGCCACGGTGCCCGGCGTGGCGAGGACCGAGATCATGCCGCTGCGGGTCGCTGCCGCTGCAGGCTTGATCGCGGGCACGGTGCCGACGAAGGGGATGGCGAAACGGGCCCGCAGGGCCGGCAGAACCAGCGTCGAGGCGGTGTTGCAGGCGATGACCACGAGATCAGGGTGGAAGCGCGCAATGAGGCGTTCCATCACGGCGAGGACCCGAATGACGAGCTCGTTCTCGCTCAGTCGGCCATAGGGAAAGCCGGCATCGTCGGCGGCGTAGACGATATGGGAGCCGGGGCAGGCCTGCGTCGTGCGCCCGAGCACCGTGAGGCCGCCGAGGCCGGAATCGAAGACGAGGATGGTGGGCCGGGGCCGGGGGATCGCGAAGGGACGGTGGCCCGTGCCGGCGAGGAGGTCGACTTGCATGAGAGTGCCGCAGGACGTCAAAGCGCAACTCCGCCAGAGACCGGTTAAGGGAGGGTCAACGGCCCGTTCAACGCTTGTCTCGAATTTAGTTGACTCCGTCCACTAAATCGTTTGGCTTCCAGGTGGAGGTGCGCCATGGAAACCAATGAGACCGCCGTCGCCGTGATCCGTCGCTTCAACCGTTTCCATACCCGCTGGGTGGGAGCGCTTGGCGGCAGCCTGCATGGCTCGGGACTCGCGCTCGCCGAGGCGCGCGTGCTCTATGAACTGGCGCAGCGCGACGACTGGCAGGCGGCCGAGATGGCGAGAGCGTTCGATCTCGACCCGGCCTATCTCTCGCGCATCCTCAAGCGCTTTGCCGGGCAGGGCTGGCTCGCGCGCAGCCGCTCGGCGGCCGATGGCCGGGCATGGCGGTTGAGCCTGACGGCGAAGGGCAGGGCGGCCTTCCGGCCTCTGGACGAAGCTTCAAACGCGCAGGCGGGGGCGATCCTACAGCGCCTGGCGCCGATCGAGCAGGTCCGCCTCGTCGAGGCGCTGGCCGATACGGAGCGCCTTCTTGCCGGAGATGCACGCGAGCGTCCGGCCCCCATCATTCGCGAGCATCGCGCCGGCGACATGGGCTGGGTCATCGGCGCCCATGGCCGGCTCTATGCCGAGGATTACGGTTGGGACATGTCCTTCGAGGCGCTCGTCGCGGAGATCGCTGCGAAGTTCCTGCGCGAGTTCAAGCCCGGCTGCGAACGCTGCTTCATCGCCGAGCTGGACGGCCAGCCGGTGGGCTCGGCCTTCGTCGTGCAGGAGGACGAGGCGACCGCGAAGCTCAGGCTCGTACTGGTCGAGAAGCGGGCGCATGGGCTGGGGCTCGGCAAGAGCCTTGTCCGCGAGGCGGTCGGTTTCGCGCGCGACGCCGGCTATCAGCGCATGGTGCTCTGGACCAACGACATCCTGCATGCGGCGCGCGGCATCTATGTCGGCGAGGGGTTCAAGCTGGTGGCTGAGGAAAAGCACCATTCCTTCGGCCAAGATCTCGTCGGCCAGAACTGGGAGCTGATGCTTCGACCGAGTGTGGCCTGATGCCCGTCAGGCCTTCAGGCGGGCGATCGCCGCTGCCGCAGCGCGGCCGGCGAGCGTCGCGCCGCCGACCGTCATGGCGCCGCCCCCCGCCGTCGCCTCGCCGGCGATGAAGAGACGGTTGCCGATCGGCCGGGCGAGGGCCTCGCGCGCCGCCTCGTGGCCGGGGTCGCAGATCGAGTAGGAGCCGCGGGCGTAAGGGTCGGTCCACCAGGCCGGGAAGGAAATGTCCTTCACTGTCCTGCGGAAATCGGCGCCGACCATCTTCACCAGCAGGTCGACGAGATGAGCGCGGGCCTCGTCGGTGCCGGCCTCGGAGAGCTTGCGAGCATAGTCGCCGCCGCAATAGCCGATGACGATGTCCTGGCCGCCCGGGAACATGTCGAGATTCATCAGGCGTTCCGGCGCTGCCGCTTCGAGGAAGCTCGTGCCCGGCGCGATGCCGAAGCGATCGCCCTCGACCTTGAGCGCGATCTTGGTGAGCGCGCCCATATGCAGGCCGCCGAGGGCGTCGCGCGTCGCTGCCGGCAGCTCCGGGATGAAGCGGATCGTGCCGGCCTTCAGTACGCCGACCGGCACCGTGACGATGCAGGCATTGGCGCGTAATGTTCCGGAGCGGGTCGTGACGGTGACGCCCGGCCCATCCCAGCGGACCGTCTCGACCGGCTCGCCAAGGCGGATATCGAGCCCCGCGGCCGAGCGCTCGACGAGGTTGCCGTAGCCGGAGGGAACGATGAGATCATCCCCCGACCACAGGCGCTGGTAATCGCGGGCGGAAATGCGGCTTGAATTCCTCGCCGATCGAGAGCAGCAGGCCGGAAGCCGCGACGGGCGCCAGCTCCGGGCCGAGATCCCCCAGCAATTCGGCGATCGACATGTCTCGTTGGCTAAGATCGACCGTTTCCAGCCGGCGGTCGATCTGGCGGAAGGCGCTCCGGCGGCGGTTGCGTTCCGGCTCGGCCATCGGCCGGCCATCGGCGAAGACCTTGAAGCCGGTTCCCCAGGATTCGGCGGGCGTGGCGATGTCGAGGTCGCGAGCGATCTGGACCCAGGGATTGCGCTCGGCCCAATGGATGAACATGGCGCCCGCATCATAGGCGGGGCCAAGCGAGGCGTCGGTGAAGGCGCGCCCGCCGACGCGGCGACGCGCTTCGAGCACGACGGCCTGCCGTCCGGCAGCACGCAGGGCCTGCGCGGCGGCGATGCCGGCAGCACCGGCGCCGATCACGACGACGTCGGTATCCGTGGCGGCACGCGCATGGCCGGCGACAGCAAAGCTCGCGGCCATGGAGCCTGTTCCCGTCAAGATCGTCCGGCGGTCGAGCATCTCTGAAGTCCCTTGATGCCCCGCATGTTGGAGCCCAGCAGTTGCATTGCAACCGGAAGCTGGCGGGCGAGAGGCAGGAGGCGATCACGAGATCGGGAGCCGGCGGGCCATAGGTCGCAGAGATCCAATTTGGAATGAGGTGATCAAATATTGTTGTTTAGATAAATTCTACTGTTGTTATCTTTCTGTATCGGGATGTTTCCTTCGATATGTAGGCAATTGACAGTTATTGAGTCGATCGGTATCCGATAATTGTCTTATCTGGGCAGATAAGAACTTGTTTGTACTAATTTAAAACTATTGAGGCGCGCGGCTTCGGTCGCGGCGCTCAGAAGGACGGGCCAGGCCATGGGGACGTATTCCGGCACATTGCGCGAAGGTGTCGCGCTCGGCGCTTTGATCGTGGTTCTACTGGCTTCGCCCGCCATCGCGCAGCAGCAAGGCCGCACGCGCACCGCGCCAGTGGCGCAGGCCGCGGAGGCTCCCGTCGTTCTCGACCAGATCAATGTTCAGGGCGAGGGGCAGCCTGGCGGCGCGCTGCTCGGCGGACCGACGACGACGCGCACGACGCGCGAGCAGCTCGACCGTCAGCAGATCCAGAGCATCTCGGAGCTGTCGCAGCAACTCGAGGCCGGCATCAGCTTCAATCGCGTGAATGGCTCGGTGAACATCCGTGGCCTGGACGGCGCGCGCGTGCTGACCACGGTCGACGGTATCCGCCAGCCCTTCATCCAGGATAACCGGATCGACCGCAGCATCGGCACGGCCTTCGATTTCGACGCGCTGTCGACGCTTGACCTCCTGCGCGGTGGCAGTGGCAGCAGCACGCTGGGTTCAGGCTCGCTCGGCGGTGCGCTGGCAGTGCGCACCCTCGACCCCGAAGACCTGATCCGCCCCGGCAAGACGATCGGCGGCCTCGCCAAGACCGGCTTCGATACGACCGACAAGGCCGTCTTCGGCAGCGGCGCGGTCGCCGGTCGGTTCCACAATACCTGGGTGCTGTTGCAGGGTGGCTTCCGGAAGGGGCACGAGACCGATAGCCGCGGCTCGAATCCGACGATCGGCGCGACCCGTACCGAGCCGAACCCGGCCGATTTCAATCAGTACAGCTTCCTCGCCAAGGTCCATCAATACGTGAACGAGGCGCATCGCTTCGGGCTGACCGGCGAGATCTTCAAGCGTGACGAGAAGATCCAAACGCGGACGAGCGCGGTCTCGCTCACCGGAAACTACCGCCCCGGCGCGCACCAGACCCAGGAGGATGTGGAGCGCAAGCGCGTTTCGCTGACCTATGACTACAAGCAGCCGGGCGGGTTCATCGACGAGGCCCATGCCAATCTCTACTGGCAGGGCGTCACGCGGAACTCGATCCTCAACGCCTACCGCCATACGAGCGTGGTTGGTCCCTATGCCCGCAACAACGAGGTCGAGGAGAAGTCCTTCGGCTTCAACGGCCACCTGATCAAGAGCTTCATCACCGGCCCCGTCTCGCACAGGCTGACGCTCGGCACGGAGCTGCGTGCATCGACGCTCGACCAGTATTCGGCGGGACTGGACAGCTGCCGCCGCCCCTATACGGGCGCGTTCACCGCCTGCAACAACCTGCATACGAACCAGTCCGACACGCCGCGCGTCGAGGGCAACATGATGGGGTTCTACGCGCATCATCAGCTCGGCTTCCTCAACGACACGCTGCGCCTGACGCCGGGCGTCCGCTTCGACCGGTATGAGGAAAAGCCGAAGGCGACGGCGGCCTATGTCGCGAGCTCGTCCTTTGCGGGGACGCCTGCCGCGTCCAGCGACGACGCCTGGTCGCCGCGCGTGCGGCTGGAATACGACATCATCAAGAACGCGCCTTACATCAAGGACGTGACGCTGTTCGCGCAATGGTCGAAGGGCTTCCGGGCACCGACCGCCAGCGAACTCTATGCGAATTTCGGCGCTGTCGGCACCTATCTGCGTAGCGGCAACCCCGAACTGCGACCGGAAACCAGCAACGGCATCGATGTCGGCTTCCGCTTCGGCGACAAGGCGTTCGGCGGCTCGGTGACCTATTTCCACACGAACTACCGCAACTTCATCGAGACGGTGCAGGTCGTCGCTGCCAGAGACAGCGTTCTCTATCCGCAGGGTGGTATCACCAGCTATCAGAACGTGGCGCGCGTCGAGATTTCCGGCGTCGAGGCCAACATGCAGTACGCGTTCGCGCCGAACTGGCTGGTGCGCGGCTCCTTCGCCTATACGGACGGCAAGAACAAGGTCACCGGCATCGGTCTCAACTCGATCCCGCCGGTGCAGGGCATCCTCGCCATTGCCTATGGCAACGAGAACTGGGGCGGCGAGCTGTCGACGAAGCTGGCCGGTGCCCGCAAGAGCGTCGCCACGACCGGCACGACACAGGGCTTCCAGGCGCCGGGCTACGCGATCTTCAACGCCATGGCCTGGTGGCGGCCGATGCCGCAGATCGCGGACCTTGAATTGCAGGTCGGCGTCTACAATATCTTCGATCGGAAATACTGGGATGCTGTGACGGTGCCGACAGGCGTGCTGGCCCAGGCCCGCGACTACTACAGCGAGCCGGGCCGCACCGTGAAGGCGACCCTGAAATACCAGTTCTGATCGGGCGTTTCGAGACCCCCCGACCAGACGAGCCGGCCCTTCGGGGCCGGCTTTTTTGTCTTATGGGCCAAAGGCGCATCGTCATGGTCGGGCTTGTCCCGACCATCCACGTCTTTGCTGATCGAGGGCGGTGTTCAAGCCGTGGATGCTCGCCACAAGGGCGAGCATGACGGCGAGTGAGGAGGACGGAGAGCCTTCACCGGCAGCGTTCCGGTCAGCTCTCGGCCTCTCCCGTCTCACCGGCCTGCCTTGCCAGGAGCCGCGCCTTCTTCGGGCCCTCTACCAGCGACTTGAAGACGCCACGCAGCGTCCGGGCCTCCTGCTCGGTCATGTCGAGCCGATGCAGGATGTCGCGCAGGTTCGCGGTCATGACCGGCTTCTTGCCGGCCGGGAAGAAGCCGCAGGTGTCGAGTTCGGCCTCGAGATAGTCGAACATCGACAGGATCATCTCGCGCTTGGCCGGCGGCGAGGGGTTGTTCTCGCGGAAGGGCGGCTCGCCACCTGTCGTCTTGAACCATTCATAGCCGTTGAGCAGCACGGCCTGGGCGAGGTTCAGCGAGGCGAAGGCGGGATTGACCGGGAAGGTCAGGATCGCGTCGGCGAGGCTGATCTCCTCGTTGGTGAGGCCGATACGTTCGCGCCCGAACAGGATGCCGACGCGCTCGCCGGAACCGATCCGGCCGGCGACCTCGGGCATGGCCTCGGCCGGGGTGAGCACGCGCTTCATCTGGCCACGTTCGCGGGCCGTGGTCGCCAGGACATGGTTGAGATCGGCGATGGCCTCCGCCGCGCTGTCGAAGAGCCGCGCGTTCTCGAGGATATGCGTCGCGCCGGAGGCGGCGGCCGTCGCGCCCTTCTTGAGGCCGCCGCCGCTCGGCCAGCCGTCGCGCGGGGCGACAAGGCGCATCTCGGAGAGGCCGAAATTCGCCATGGCGCGGGCGCACATGCCGATATTCTCGGCGAGCTGAGGCTCGACCAGGATGACGATCGGGGCGGGGGCCTGGACGGCCGGGCGGGTGCGGTCAGTGCCGGAACCGGTCATGGAAATTCGCTTCGTATGATCTTGGTGCAGCCTCCGAACGGGCCGCCGGGGACGCCATACGGCAAGCCGGTTCTCATGGCGAGCCCGCGGGTGACGAGAGGCTCGGGCGCTGCGCTCTGTCAGGGCGGGCGAGAGCCTCGCCGTCAGCTTTTGTTGACGATCAGGCATATGTCAACTAAGGTTGACGGATGGATGACCTGCGCAACATCGCCATCCCGACCGATCCCGAGGAAGCCCTGGCGGCCGTTGTGGCCTTGCGCCGCCTGGCGGACAGGATCGAGCGCGCGGCGGTGCGCTCGGCCCTGCGGCAAGGCTGGTCGTGGTCGCGGATTGCCCTGGCCCTCGGGGTCACCAAGCAGGCCGCCCATAAACGGCTTTCGGATGTGGCGGCGGATGACGGCTCCACCTAGGGAGAATGCGATGTTCAAACGCATCAGAGCGAAGCTCGACGACATGAGCACGATCAAGCGCCTCTGCGAGCGGGCGGAAGCCCATGCCTTGCACGATCAGCAGCGAGAGCCGGGGGCTGAGCATTTTCTGCTGGCCGCGCTCGATCTGCCGGACGGCACGGCTCGTCTTGCCTTCGAGCGGGCAGGGGCGGAACCCGACGCGCTGAAGGGCGCGATCGAACGACAATATGGCGATGCGCTTCAGTCGATCGGCCTGATGGGGAATGCGCCGGATGACAAGCCCCTGTCAGCAAATCCCGGCTCCTACAGGCCGCACCGTCCGGCCAGGCCATCATGCAGGAACTGGCGCAAACCCGGAGAGATCATGCGCCCTTGCTCGGCGCTCATGTCGTCAGCATCGTGGCGGGCCTGCCGCAGGGCGTGGCGCCTCGGGCGCTGCGTGCGCTCGGCGTCGATCCCGCTATTCTGAAGTCAAGCGCCGACGCGATCGTCGAGACAAGTGCGCGCTGATCTCCAGTGCTTTCGGGCTGCTATGGCGCCTTAGCCTGGGCGACGCCGCCTTCGCACCTCGGAAATACGGACCTACGGCTGCCCGTGCGTCCCCGCGCGGGCAGCAACCAAGCCGGCCGGGTGTGCCGGCAGACAATCCTGCTCGAACTACCCTGCCGCCTGCTCGACGGCGCGGAGCACGCGCAGCGTGTTGCCGCCGGCGAGCTTGGTGAGGTTCTCCTCGGACCAGCCGCGGCGGATCAGCTCCGCGATCACCGACGGGAAGGTCGTGGTGTCCTCGAGCCCGTCCGGATTGACCCAGCCGAAGAAGTCCGAGCCGATGCCGATATGGTCGTGGCCGATGCGCTTGGCGAGATATTCGACATGGTCGCAATATTCCGGCAGCGTCGCCTTCGGGCGCGGGCCGGACTTGCGCTCGATCTCGGCCTCGACCTTCGCGTAATCCATGCCTTCGGGCGTCTTGCCGTACTGGTCCTTGGCCGGACGGTGCCAGTCGCGCGAGGCCTGGCTGATGAAGTCCGGCACGAAGGTCGCCATCACGACGCCGCCATTGCCGGCGACGCGGTCGAGCACGTCGTCGGGGACGTTGCGCGGGTGGTCGCAGAGCGTGAAGGCGTTCGAATGCGACCAGACCAGCGGGGCGCTGGAGACGTCGAGCGCGTCATGCATCACCTTGGGCGAGACATGGGCGAGGTCGATCACCATGCCGAGCTTGTTCATCCGGCGCAGCACGTCCTTGCCGAAGCCGGTGAGGCCATTATGGCGCGGGGCGTCGGTGGCGGAATCGCACCAGTCGGTGGTGTCGTTGTGGCAGAGCGTCATCAGGCGCACGCCGAGATCGTAATAGGCGTCCAGCGAGTCGAGTTCGCCGTCAACGGCAGAGCCGTTTTCGATGGTCATGAACAGGGCGATGCGCCCCTCGGCCTTGGCGGCCTCGACATCCGCCGCGGAAAGACCCGGACGGAACGCGTCGGCATGACGCTTGAGGATGCCGCGCATCAGCGCGATCTGGGCGAGCGCGAAGCCGGCGGGATTGGGCTGCTTCGGCGGGACATAGGCCGCGAAGAACTGCGCCGCCATCTTGCCGGCCTGCATACGCGGGATGTCGGTGTCGCCCTCGGCATGGACCTTGTCGAGGCCATAAGCGGCGACGTCGCCCTTCGCCTTGGCGTCCTTACGCATGACATAGGGCAGGTCGTTGTGGCCGTCGATCAGCGGCACGCGATCGAGCAGGGCGAGCGCGGCGGCGTAGGCATTATCCTGGACGGGCGGTTTGGCGAGGGCCATGGCGAGGTCTCGGTCGGGAATCGGGAGGCGGATCGTGGCAGGGTGCGGGCCATGAGGCGAGGGGGCAGGACGCAGGTCGGTCATCCCGCAGGCGCTACCGTGTCATCCCGCGCGCAAAGGTGTCATCCCGCACGCGATGCGGCACGATAGCGCTGCTGCGCAGATGCGGGATCGCCCGACGAGAAGGCGCCTTTTCCGGGTGACGGTCCCGTGTCTGCGCAGCGGCATTGCATGCCGCAGCGCGCACGGGATGACAGCGCCTTTCAGCAGGCGGCGTCTCAGGTGAAACGCGCCGGCGCGAACGGCGCCGGATCGACGAAGACCTTCTGGCCCGTCACCATCTCCGCGATCATGCGGCCGGTGACGGCGGCGAGCGTCAGGCCGTGATGGGCGTGGCCGAAGGAGAACCAGAGGCCCTTGTGCTTTGGCGCCGGGCCGATGATCGGCATCATGTCCGGCGTGCAGGGCCGGCGGCCGAGCCAGGGCTCGGCATCGACGCGCTCGCCGAGCGGGAAGAGCTGCTTGGCGATCGGCTCGGCGCGGGCGAGCTGGACCGGGGTCTTCGGAGCATCACGGTCGGCGAACTCGGCGCCGGTGGTCAGGCGGATGCCCTGCAGCATCGGCGCGAGGAAATAGCCGCGCTCGGTGTCGAGTACCGGGTGGTTGAGCACGGCGTTGCCCTGCGGCTTGTAATGCATGTGATAGCCGCGCTTGACCGCCAGCGGCAGGCGATAGCCGAGCTTGTTGCTGAGCACGTCCGCCCAGGGGCCGAGCGCGACGACGACATCCTTGGCCTCGGCCGTGGTGCCGTCGGCGAGGGTGACGGTCCAGCCGGCGCCGTTCTGCTGGAGCGTGCCGGCATCGCCGATGGCGAGCTTGCCGCCAAGCTTCTCGAACAGCGCGACATAGGCCTTGGACAGGCCGAGCGGGTCGACGACCGTCGTCGGATCGGTCCAGTGCAGGCCGCCGATCAGGCTGCCATGGTCGAGATGCGGCTCCTCGGCCTTGAGGGTGGCCATATCGAGCGCGCGGTAGTTCAGGCCGAATTCGCGGTTCCAGCGGGCGGCCTCGGCGAGGCGGGTGTCACGCTCCTTCTCGGTGCGGAACACCTTCATCCAGCCGTCGCGGCGCAACAGATTGGTGGCGCCGGCCTCCTGCGCGAGCGCGTCATGCTCGGTGACGCAATGCTCGATCAGCTTGGCGTATTTATGCGCGATCGCCTCGTGCTGGGAGGCGCGCGAATGCATCCAGTACGAGAACAGGAAGGGGGCGAGCTTCGGGATCGCGCTCCAATGGTAGGACGCGTCGATCGTGTTGTTCATCGCATAGCGGAAGAGCGCGCCGAAATCATGCGGGAAGCCGTAGGGATAGACGCCCTCGCGCTGGATCAGGCCGGCATTGCCATAGCTGGTTTCCTCGCCCGGAGCGCGACGGTCGACCAGCAAGGTGGCGCGCCCAGCCTTCTGGAGATGAAGCGCGACCGAAATGCCGACGACACCGGCGCCGAGAACGATCGTATCCACCTTCATGACCTGCTCCTGCCAACCCTTTTCCCGCAAGGATACCGGTTTGCGCCGGCTTGTCAGCGGCGCGACCGGATTTTGCGCGGAATGGGGTGATTTTTCGCAATTTCTGCGCCTACTCCCCGAGATGGTCTGCGGTAGGGTTTCATAGTCGGGATAGGGCGCAATTTTATGCCGGCGCAGGACCGGCTTGCTTCGCCGGCAGGTGACGCTGCGCGCGCCGTCAGTCAGTGTGCGTCTGTTTCGACAGCGATTCCAGAGCCCAAGCCGATGAATCCCGCCGCCTTCCTCGCTGCCGCGCTCGCGTGGCTTGGCCGCCATGGCACGCAAGGCTTCGCGCTCTCGATCTTCCTCGGCCTGGCGCTGCCGCAATTCTCGGCGATGGCGCGTCCGGCGCTGCCGATCACGATCTTCTGCTTCACCACGGTCGTGTTCATGCGGCTCGACATGGGCGTGACGCTCGGGCTGTTCCGGAAACCGGCCAAGCTTGCTGCAAGCTGCCTCTGGCTCATCGCCGGGCCGGTGCTGCTGATCGGCGGGGCGCTGCTGCTGGTCGGGCGCGAAAACCTCGATCCCGGTATCGTGCTCGGGCTCGCGATTATGGGCGCGGCCCCGCCGATCATGTCCTCACCGGCGGTCGCGATCCTCTACGGTTTCGAGCCCTCGCTGATCATCGCCAGCGTCATCCTGACCACGATCGTCAGCCCGATCGTTGCGCCGATCCTGGTCGAATTGCTGGCGGGTGCCGCCGTGCCGCTCGATCGCTGGGCGCTGACGCTGCGCCTCCTGGTCTTCATCGGCGGCGGCATGGCGGTGGCGGCTGCGATCCGGTTCTGGCTCGGGCTGGCGCGCATCAAGGCGATGAAGGCCAATCTCGATGGCTTCGGCGTGCTGATGTATTTCATCTTCGCGATCGCCGCGATGGACGGCGTGACCAAGGCCGCGCTCGACAATCCCAGGCTCGTCCTGTTCGTGCTGGGATGCGTCTTCGCGGTCTCGGCGGCGGGGTTGGTGTCGAGCTGGCTGGTATTGCGGCTCCTGCCGGCCTCCGAACGCTTCATGATCGGCTACGGCACCGGGCAGCGGAACATGGGCCTGCTGGTCGCGGCGCTGGGAGCCGGGGTCTCGCCGACGACCTTTCTCTATTTCGCGCTGGCGCAGTTCCCGATCTACCTGCTGCCCTGGCTGCTCAGCGGGATTGCCGCCGGGATTCGACGCCGGGAGGCTGCTGACGGGCGTTGACGCTGGGGCTTGCGAGGCTTTTCCCGTCGCAGGAGAGCCGCGCCATGATCACCCTCTATTCCGGGCCGTTGAGCCTGTTCTCACGCAAGGTCGAGATCGCGCTGGCCGAGAAGGGCCTCGCCTTCCAGCGTGTCGTGGTGCCGTTCAACCAGACGACGGGTTACGACCCGCGGCATCCGGAAGTGCTGGCGCTCAATCCCAAGCGACAGGTGCCGGTGCTGACCGATTGCGGGCTCGTCCTCTACGATTCCACCGTGATCAACGAATATCTCGACGAAGCCTATCCCGAGCCGAAGCTGATGCCGGACACGCCGGTCGAGCGCGCGCGCTGCCGGCTCGATGAGCTCTATGGCGACGAGATCCTGTTCCAGGCCCTGAAGCCGCTGATGCACCGCACGGAGCCGCCCTCGCCGGATCGCGACCGCCGCATCGCCCAGGAGGCCGACGCGCTGATCGCCGAGGAGGGGCTGCTGCGCCATTACGACGTGCTGGAGCAGAAGCTGGCCGGGCGCCCATTCTTCGGCGGCCGGCTTTCGGTGGCCGATATCGCGCTCTTCATGAGCATGCTCTTCATCCGCCGCCTTGGCGGGCCGTCGCTCGACGGCTATCCGGGGCTGGCGGAGTGGTATGCGCGCCTGAAGTTGCGCCCGGCCTTCGCGCAGGTGGTGGCGGAGACGGCGGAAGCGGACCGCAGGCTGTCCTTTCCGGTGAAACTGCGCTCCGCCTGATTGCGGCAGGCGGCTCGGGGCGTTAAACCCCCGGCCATGACCAATCCCATCCGTATCGCCCCCTCGATCCTCTCGGCCGATTTCGCCAAGCTCGGCGAAGAGGTGCGCGCGGTCGACGCCGCCGGCGCCGACTGGATCCATTGCGACGTGATGGACGGGCATTTCGTGCCGAACATCACCTTCGGCCCCGATGTGCTGAAGGCGATCCGCCCGCACACCCAGAAGTTCTTCGACGTGCATCTGATGATCGCGCCCGTCGACCCCTATGTCGAAGCCTTCGCCAAGGCCGGTGCCGACCTGATCTCCTTCCATGTCGAGGCCGGCCCGCATCCGCACCGCACGCTGCAGGCGATCAAGGCTCAAGGGAAACAGGCCGGCATCGTGCTCAATCCCGGCACGCCCGCGAGCGCAGCCGAGGCCCTGATTCAGGACGTCGACCTCATCCTGCTGATGACGGTCAATCCCGGCTTCGGGGGCCAGAGCTTCATCCGCTCGGTGGTCGAGAAGGTCGCTCAGGTGAAGGCACTGGTCGGCGATCGGCCGATCTCCATCGAAATCGATGGCGGCGTGACGCCGGAGACCGCGCCGCTGGTCGTGAAGGCCGGTGCCGATACGCTGGTCGCGGGCTCCGCCGTGTTCAAGGGCGGGCCTTCGTCCTATGCCGGCAATATCGAAGCGATCCGCAAGGCGGCCGAAGCCGCGCGCGGGTCGTGGGTGTAGTTTCTAATCCGCCGTCATCCCGGGCGACCGTAGGGAGACCCGGGATCCATTCCGGAACGGTTCAGGCATGGATCCCGGGTCTGCGCTTCGCTCCGCCCGTGATGACGCTGAGAACGAAGTGAAAGGCTTGCGATGATCCCGCGCTATTCCCGCCCCGAGATGGTTGCCATCTGGGAGCCGCAGACCCGCTTCCGCATCTGGTTCGAGATCGAGGCGCATGCGACCGACAAGCTCGCCGAGCTCGGCGTTGTGCCGAAAGAGGCCGCCGCGACGATCTGGGCCAAGGCCAGGGACGCCGTCTTCGACGTCGCGCGCATCGACGAGATCGAGCGCGTCACCAAGCATGACGTCATCGCCTTCCTGACGCATCTGGCCGAGATCGTTGGGCCCGAGGCCCGCTTCGTCCACCAGGGCATGACCTCGTCTGATATCCTCGACACTACGCTGTCGGTCCAGCTCGCGCGTGCCACCGATCTCCTGATCGCCGATGTCGACGCGCTGCTCGCCGCGATCAAGCGCCGCGCCTTCGAGCACAAGCTCACCCCGACCATCGGCCGTTCGCATGGCATCCATGCCGAGCCGGTGACCTTCGGGCTGAAGCTGGCACAGGCCTATGCCGAGTTCGACCGCTGCCGCGCCCGCCTCGTTGCGGCCCGCGCCGAGATTGCGACCTGCGCGATCTCCGGCGCCGTCGGCACCTTCGCCAATATCGACCCGCAGGTCGAAGCCTATGTCGCCGAGAAGATGGGGCTGACCGTCGAGCCGGTCTCGACCCAGGTGATCCCGCGCGACCGGCACGCGATGTATTTCGCGACGCTCGGCGTCGTCGCCTCCTGCATCGAGCGGCTCTCGACCGAGATCCGCCATCTGCAGCGCACCGAGGTCTACGAGGCGGAGGAGTATTTCTCGCCGGGCCAAAAGGGCTCTTCGGCGATGCCGCACAAGCGCAACCCGGTGCTGACCGAGAACCTGACGGGCCTGTCCCGTCTCGTGCGCGGCATGGTCACGCCGGCGCTGGAGAACGTTGCTCTCTGGCATGAGCGCGACATCTCGCACTCGTCCGTCGAGCGCATGATCGGCCCCGACGCCACCGTGACCCTTGATTTCGCGTTGGCGCGGCTCACCGGCGTCGTCGACAAGCTGCTGATCTATCCGCAGAACATGCGCAAGAACCTCGACCGTCTCGGCGGCCTGCACAATTCGCAGCGCGTGCTGCTGGCCCTGACCCAGGCCGGCGCCAGCCGCGAGGACAGCTATTCCATGGTCCAGCGCAACGCGATGCGTACCTGGGAGCATGGCGAGGACTTCCTGACCAACCTGATGGCCGACAAGGACGTCGCCGGGAAGCTCTCCGCTTCCGAGCTCAAGGCGATGTTCGACGAGGGCTATCACTTCAAGCATGTCGACACGATCTTCCGCCGGGTGTTCGGGGACGCTTGAAGCGGTTGATGGGCGAACTTACTTTGGGCCGGTTCGTCATCCCGCACGCGCCGCAGCACGCAAGTGCTGCTGCGCAGATGCGGGGCCGCATGACGGAAAGGCGCTTCTTCGTAAGACGGTCCCGTGTCTGCGCAGCAGCGTTTCACGCTGCAGCGCGCACGGGAAGACAGCTCTACTGATCCATCATGAAATCCTCCGACGTCGATATCCTCATCGTTCCCGGCTGGTCGGGCTCCGGGCCCGACCATTGGCAGAGCCGCTGGGCGACCCGCCTGAAGACGGCGCGCCGCGTCGAGCAGGCGGACTGGTACAAACCCTCCCGCCATGTCTGGGCGGATGAGATCGTGAAGGCCGTGCGCAGCGCGACGCGCCCCGTCGTGCTCGTCGGGCACTCGGCTGGCTGCAGTGCGATCGCCTTCGCCGCCGAGCATCTCCATCCCGGCGAGGTCGCAGGTGCCTTTCTGGTCGCCCCGGCTTCCGAGAAGGCGAAAGGGGCGGTGCCCGGTATGGGGCCGGATTTCATCGCGCATCGCCGCGAGAAGCTGCCATTCCCCTCAGTCCTGATCGGTAGCGCGACCGATCCCTATTGCACGCAGGACGAGGCGAAGGCGTTGGCCGAAGCCTGGGGCTCGGAATTCGTCGATGCCGGCGATAGCGGCCATCTCAACAGCGAGTCCGGGCATGGTCCCTGGCCGGACGGTCTCCTGCGTTTCGCGGGCTTCCTCAAGAGCTTGAGCGTGGTTCCGCAGAGATTAAGTCAATAGGCGGGCGGCGGGTCGCCGGCTTCCCCAGCGCATTGATGCCCGCTGTCCTATGCGGCCCCGCTTGTCAGCGGGGGGCGGCACGGGAGGCGCAGCGCGCGATCGCCCCCCGGTGCGCGGCAACAATCCGGAATCGACAGGTACGCTTGCCGGTCCATGAGCGATGGCGGGAATTTGTCCTTGCCGCCGCAGCATTTCTGACGTGCCGACGACATTTGCCGCTCGAGCCGTGCGATCCGTTATGGATCAGCATAAGGCAGCTCAGCCGATCGGGTCTGTCTGGCCCGATCGGCTTTGGTCTGGCTGATCTCACCCCGCTATTGGAGTTGCAGCCTCAGATTCTGCATCAGTATGGGGCTGGCAAAGTTCTGGAGCGCTTTTGCGCCCTGTTCGTTCGCCCAGATGGCCTCGACATTCTTGAGGCCCTTCATCGTCTGTTCCGCGGTCAGGAGCTGCGGTACAGCCGCTGCAGGCTTCATGCTGCCGGCCATATGTTTCACGGCCATCGCGATGACTTGCGGCCTGCCGCTCAGGTCCGTGAAGGTAATCCTGTCCGAGAAGCGTTTGACTTCGACATTCTCCTTGGTCGTCGAGTACTCCCCGCTTCCTCCCAGCCTCCACCATCCGATCATAATCCCCGCATCTGCGGCGGCATGAAAGTGCTCGTACACGTAGTCCAGGGATTGGCTATCGGCGAAAACGGTGAACGACATGCCCTTCCCGACGAGAAGGTTCATCGGAATGACCTCGAGCTGTCCGCCCGGGCCGAACACGGCATTGAATTCGCTCGTCTTGAGTGTAGGCCCAAACTTGTCAATGACGTTCTGGCTGTACCACTCTCCACGCGTAATCGGGAAAACGTCCAGGTTCTCGAACCCGATCTGTATGTTCGTCGTGTTGGTCCTGACATGATTTTCGCGTGTGGTCTGTTCTGCGCTGGCCCCAGCGGTCCGAAATAATCCGAGGAATTTGACGCTGACATTGACCTTCCAGCGTGATTCGAAATATTGTGAAGATGATTGTGCTTCGTTTATTTCTTGTGTTTGTGGTTTGTAGTCATTCGCGAATATGTTAAGCGATTTATCTATTGTTGTTATATAGTATTCTTGCCAGCGATCCGGATCGTTTATCAATTGTTCCGATGCGGGCAGCCTGATTTTCTGGTTGGGGTTGGTGAGCCTTATCTGCGCGTCCTTGAGAAGGGCGATGTCGGGGTCGTTCAGACCGCTGGATATGATGTCAAAGGTGCCCGCCGCCTCTTTGAGCGCCCTGTCCTTGACCTTGATCTGGACGTCATAAGCTTGCTGCTTGAAGAATTGCGCCTTGGTGAGCCGTTGGGGTTTGGGGGTCACGCCGGCATAGTTCTCATATGCGGCATCTGCCTGGTCCACGGAGGCCTTGTAATCCGAACGGGCGAATTCGAGCTCGTCCAGAGCTCGCCGCGTCGCATTCTTCAGGTCGTCGCTCGCGGTTCCCTGGCCATTCTCTGCAGCATCGCGGCATTGAGAAAGTACTTGTAGCCGTCGCTGATGCGTTTCGAGCTGTTGCGCAGATAGGTCCATTGGAATGACGGCATGGTTTCGCCCCAATTATTCATGGCGAGCAGACGTCGGGTCGGATTGTTGCTGGTCCAGTCGGCGTTGGTCGGTGTGGGAAGCAGGATGGCCAGGTCGCTGTTCGAGGGGGTCGGTCCGATCAAACGGGTTTCGATCGCCTTGAAGTACCGGCTCCATGCGGGATTTCCCCAGTCCCCGAACAGCGGTTGCTGCGCCTGGGCGCCGAACGGGGCAAGAAGCGTGAGCGAAAGCAGTGCTGAGCTGACAGTTCGAGACATGTTTTCCTCCCGGGCCACCGCACAGGTGGCTGCCGCAAGGTAATGATCAAATCGGCATTATGCAACTTATGGTTGTGTTATTTTTGGATGGAAGATTATGGATTGCATCGATCCTGTGGCTTGAACTTGCCCTGGTGGCTGCACACGAGACTTGCTGAATGGTTGGAAGCGGCCGGCGCTGCGCGCTCGGCTGTCCGGTGTCGGCTGGAGGACGCTACTTGGGTCGACGCCACGCGAAAGAGCTGCCGCACATAGCGAAAAGCCCGCCCCGGACATCCCAGGGCGGGCTCTTTCGTTCAGGAGACCGGATCAGCCGCCGAGATCAATTCTCGACATAGGTGATCTTGCCGTCGGCGGCCTTCTTCCAGGTGTAGACGGTGTAGTCCGGACGGGTGATGTCGCCCTTCTTGTCGAAGCCGATATCGCCGATCACGGTCTTGACCGGCTGGCCGCCATGCAGCGCGGCGGCGATCTTCTTGGGATCGACCGAGTTCGCGCGCTTGGCGCCTTCCGCCATGATCTGGACGGCGGCGTAGCTGTACAGCGTATAGGCTTCCGGCTTGAAGTTCTTGGCCGCGAACTTCTGGACGACGGCGGCCGCTTCCGGGCGCTTCTGCGGATCCGGCGGGAAGGTCATCAGGGTGCCTTCGACGCCGGGGCCGCCGATGGTGGCGAACTCGTCGGTGGTGATGCCGTCACCCGAGACGAGGACCGTCTTCAGGCCCTGGTCGCGCATCTGGCGCACGATCAGGCCGCCTTCGGTGTGCAGGCCGCCCCAGTAGAGGTAGTCGGCACCGGAGGCCTTGATCTTCGAGACGAGCGCCGAGAAGTCCTTCTCGCCGGCGTTGATGCCTTCGTAGAGCACTTCCTTGACGCCGCCGGCATTGAGACCCTTCTTGGTCTCGTCGGCGAGGCCCTGGCCATAGGTCGTCTTGTCGTGGACGACGGCGATCTTCTTGTCCTTGAAGTTCTTCAGGAGATAGGCCGAGGCGACGCTGCCCTGCTGGTCGTCACGGCCGCAGGTGCGGAAGGTGTTCCACAGGCCGCGCTCAGTGATCTTCGGGTTCGTGGCCGAAGGCGAGATCATCAGGATGCCGTTTTCAGCATAGACTTCGGAGGCCGGCATGGTGACGCCAGAGTTGAAGTGGCCGAGCACCCATTTCACGCCGTCACCGACGAACTTGTTGGCGACCGAGACGCCCTGCTTCGGATCGGAGACGTCGTCGCCGACCGAGATCGTGATCTTCTGGCCGAGGACGCCGCCGGCGGCGTTGATATCCTCGACCGCCTGCTCGGCGCCGTTCTTGAGCTGTGCGCCGAACGCGGCGTTCGGGCCGGTGATCGGGCCGCCGACACCGAGCTTGATCTGCGCATTGGCCATGCCGGAGAAGGCAAGGACCGCGCCGAGCGCAATACCGCCCAACAGCAGTTTCTTCATGTGATGCAACTCCCCTGTATTGATTGATCAACGGGCTGGACGGGCCGCCCGTCTCGGCGCGTTATGGCCACCGTGAGCCGCAGTCTTGCGCTTTTCCGATGGTCTGTCACGCGACAAGCTCGTGAGCTCTTTAGAGCAATTCAGGTCGTATTTCGGCGCCCGGGCGGGGTTTCCAGCCGAAGGGGCCGGCGCGCTCGAACAGCCAGTGATACTGCCGCGTCATCTGCTTCGCCCGGGTGTAGCGCCAGCCGGCATAGCCGAAGGCGATCAGCAGGATGGTATCGACGATGTAGTAGTGCAGCGTCAGCAGCGTCGCCTGGAACAGCGCGAAATGGATGAAGCGCACGAACAGGCCGAGCACCAGCATGTAGGCGACGAGCTGCCAGTTCGACCGCCAGGTCAGCGCGATGGCGCGGCCGGCCATCCAGGCAAGCCAGCCGCCCATGACGACCGTCACCAGCAGGAAGAGCCAGATCGTCGGTTCTTCGTAGAGGATGCCCTGCATCTCGTGTTCCCCGCTTCAGGCGGCTTTGGAAGCGGCTGACATCACCACAGCGATGGCATGGGTGGCGTGCGGCCGTCTCTCATCAAAAAGTTGCAGCGGAGGAGAGGTGACCCTCCGCCGTCTCATGTCAGTGCCGGCCGCCTTCGAGATAGGCGGCGCGGACCTGCGGATTGGCGAGCAGGTCCTTGCCGGTGCCGCTCATGGTGATGACGCCGTTGACCATCACATAGCCGCGATGGGCGAGCTTCAGCGCATGGAAGGCGTTCTGCTCGACCAGGAAGACGGTGAGCCCCTGCGTCCGGTTGAGCTCGCGGATCGCCTCGAAGATCTGCTTCACGATCAGGGGTGCGAGGCCGAGCGATGGCTCGTCGAGCAGAAGCAATTTCGGGCGGGCCATCAGGGCGCGTGCGATCGCGACCATCTGCTGCTCGCCGCCGGAGAGCGTGCCGCCGCGCTGCTGCAGACGCTCCCGGATACGCGGGAAGAGCACGCAGATCTTTTCGAGATCCTCGTCGAAATTCTCGAAATTGCGGACGGCGGCGCCCATCTGCAGGTTCTCGAACACCGTCATGCGCGGGAAGATGCGGCGGCCTTCGGGTGACTGGGCAATGCCCAGCCTCGCGATCTCGTGGCTCGGCATCCGCGTGATATCGCGGCCCTCATAGGTGACCGAGCCTTCGCGGGCCTGCGGATTGCCGAAGATCGTCATCATCAGCGTGGATTTGCCGGCGCCGTTGGCGCCGATCATGGTGACGATCTCGCCGGGATTGACGTCGATGTCGACGCCCTTCAGCGCGATGATCTTGCCGTAATAGGTCTTGACGCCGCGGACGGCCAGAAGAGGCTGGGCTTGAGTCACGAGATGCCGACCTCCGCTTCGACCTCTTCGACCTCCTCGTCATCGACGCCGAGATAGGCAGCGATGACCTTCGGGTCGGCCTGTACTTCGGCCGGCGTGCCGTCGGCGATCTTGGTGCCGTAGTCGAGGACCACGACGTGGTCCGAGATTTCCATGACGACCGACATGTCGTGCTCGATCAGCAGCAGCGCCGTGCCCAGGTCCTTGCGGATCGAGAGCAGCAGCGTGTTGAGGTCGTGGCTCTCGCGCGGGTTGAGGCCCGCGGCCGGTTCGTCGAGGCAGAGCAGGACCGGGTCGGTGCACATGGCGCGGGCGATTTCCAGCCGGCGCTGGTCGCCGTAGGGCAGGTCGGCGGCGGGATCGTCGGCGCGATGGGTCAGGTTGATCTTGTCGAGCCAGAACTTGGCCTTCTCGATCGCCTCCCTCTCGCGGGCCTTGTAGCCGCCGACGCCGAGTACGCCGAGGAAGGTGAAGCCGGAGGCCAGCATCAGCGGGTTGTGCTGGGCGACGAGCAGGTTCTCCAGCACCGTCATGCCGCCGAAAAGGCGGATGTTCTGGAAGGTGCGGGCGACCTTGGCCTTCCAGGAGATGCGGAAGTCCAGCATGCGCTCGAGCAGATAGCTCGTGCCGTCTTCGTGGTTGAGCGAGATCATGCCCTGCGTCGGCTTGTAGAAGCCGGTGATGCAGTTGAAGACCGTGGTCTTGCCGGCGCCGTTGGGGCCGATCAGCGCGGTGATCTCGCCCTTGCGGGCCTGGAAGGACAGCGCGTTGACGGCGGTCAGGCCGCCGAAGCGCATGGTGACCTGCTCGACCTCCAGCAGGGCGCGGCCCTGCGGCGTCAATTGGGGAGCGTTCGTGGCCATCAGCCGTGCCCCTCCTGGACCATGTCGGCAGAGATCTTCTTCTTCTCCTTGAGGAAGGCGGTGGGCTCGCGGGTCGAGATCAGGCCGCGCGGCTTCCAGATCATGATCACCACCATGGCGAAGCCGAAGATCAGCATGCGGTACTTCGTCGGGTCGAAGTCGTTGCCGAAGATCTGCTTCATCCATTCGAGCTCGCGCAGGAGCTCGGTGCCGCCGATCATCGCGATCGCCGCGATGGCGCAGCCCCAGAGCGAGCCCATGCCGCCGAGCACGACGATGGCAAGGATCACGGCCGATTCCATGAAGACGAAGGATTCAGGCGAGATGAAACCCTGCCGCGCCGAGAAGAAGGCGCCGGCGAAGCCGCCGAACATGGCGCCGATCGAGAAGGCGGTGAGCTTGGTGTTGGTGGTGTTGATGCCGAGCGAGCGGCAGGCGATCTCGTCCTCGCGCAGCGCCTCCCAGGCGCGCCCGACCGGCAGGCGGCGCAGCCGCAGCGTGACGAAGGCGGTCAGCAGCGCGAGGCAGAGGATCAGGTAGTAGAGGAAGATCGTTCGGTAGAGCGGCGTGAACTCCAGCCCGAAAACGGCGGCGAAACCATTATCCGCCGCCGTGAAGGGTATGCCGAAGAAGGTGGGGCGCGGAATGCCGGAAATGCCGGCATAGCCGTTCGAGAACTCGGTCCAGTTGATCAGCACCAGGCGGATGATCTCGCCGAAGGCCAGCGTCACGATGGCGAGATAGTCGCCGCGCAGGCGCAGCACCGGGAAGCCGAGCAGCATGCCCCAGAAGGCGGCGAGGATGCCGGCAAGCGGCAGCAGCAGCCAGAAGGACAGGCCGAAATTCTTCGCCAGCAGCGCGTAGGAATAGGCGCCGACGGCGTAGAAGGCCACATAGCCGAGATCGAGCAGGCCGGCGAGGCCGACGACGATGTTCAGGCCCCAGCCGAGCATGACGTAGATCAGGATCTGGACGCCGAAATTGTCGATCCATTTCAGCGCGCCGCCCCAGCCTGCAAGGCCGATCGCGATCGCCGGGAAGGTGACGAGGAAGCCCAGCCCGAACACCGAGAAGATGCGGGAATAGCGTTGGAAGAAGGCGATGGTGCCGTGCGGCAGGATGCGCATCGTGGCCTTGCCCTCCTGCTGGCCCTGCTTGCGCAGCGCGACCAGGAAGCGGCCGACGAAGACGATGGCGACGGCCCAGGCGACGGCATCCCAGCGCGGGTCCAGCACCAGGACATTGTCCATGTTCTGGCGCGTGCCCCAGGCGATGATCGGGATGCAGAGGCCCAGCGTGACGAGGGCTGCGAAGCCGGCCTCCTTGAAGGCCGCCTTCAGGTCGCGGCCGGGAGCGGCCGGGTTTGCGGTCGGGTTGCTCGCCATGGCGTCAGACCTTCTCGACTTCCGGGCGCCCAAGCAGGCCGGAGGGCATGAAGACCAGCACGATCGCCAGGATCGTGAAGGCGGCGACGTCCTTGTAGTCGATGGTGAAATAGGCCGACCACATCACCTCGATCAGGCCGATCAGCAGGCCGCCGATGACCGCGCCGGGCAGCGAGCCGATGCCGCCGAGCACCGCGGCCGTGAAGGCCTTGACGCCGGGTGTGAAGCCGTCGGCGAAGTTCACGACGCCATAGAGCACGAGGTACATCACGCCGGCCACCGCCGCGAGCGCGGCGCCCATGACGAAGGTGATCGAGATGGTGCGGTCGACGTCGATGCCGAGCAGGGCCGCCATCTTGCGATCCTGCTCGCAGGCGCGCTGGGCCCGGCCGAGCGGCGTCTTCTGCACGATGTACCAGAAGGCCGCGAGCAGCACCGCCGTCGTCAGGATGATGACGATCTGCTTGTAGGAGATCTGCACCGAATAGGTCGTGCTCTCGATCAGCGTGATCGACTTGTTGAGCAGCGGCGGGATCGACTTGTTGCGCGGGCCCTGCACGACCTGCACGAAGTTCATCAGGAAGATCGACATGCCGATCGCCGAGATCAGCGGCGCCAGACGGAAGGAGCCGCGCAGCGGCCGGTAGGCGACACGCTCGATCGTCCAGTTCCACAGCGAGGTGAAGAACATCGCCAGCCCCAGCACCACGATCAGCGCCAGCATGACCATGCCGGCACCGGTGCCGACCACCGCCGTGATCAGCATGAAGAAGATCAGCGCGATGAAGGCGGAGAGCATGAAAATGTCGCCATGGGCGAAGTTCACCATGCCGATGATGCCGAAGACCATCGTGTAGCCGATGGCGATGAGACCGTAGATCGATCCCAGTGTCAGCCCGTTGATGAGCTGCTGCAGGAAGACTTCCATTGAAAACGCCGACCCCTCGAACCAGCTCCCGTTCTTGTCGTCGGCATGACACCGGCGCATGCGGGATGCGATTGCTGTGCAGAGCTACCAACGGCTCGCGTCAGCGACAATCGCTCCGCGCCAAATTTCTGTCAAAAGCAATTACGAACCAAACGGCGCGAAAATGTGCAGAATACTCTGCGGGATTGCGGGCGTTCTGCGCATGATGATTGCGTGGTGAGCGGGGAAAACTTGGGTGAACGGCATTTCCTGCCATCTCGGCTACAGCGGGCCGTCATGCACCCGAAGGCGGCTCATCCGAAAGACGAATACGAAAAGCTGATCGTTGGATCGGAAAAATGCATGGATCAGCGCCGTGTGGCGACGGGCCCCGGCTGTGCCCGCGAGGCCCGTCGCGCGGCTGCTGCCGTCACGGCAAGGTGAGTTCCTTCAGGGCGCCGGGCTGCTTCACCTCGATCTCGACAAAGGCGATCGGGTGGTCGGACCCGTTCATGACGTCGTGGCGGATGCCGGCCGGGCGCATATAGGCCTGCCCCTGTGCCAGCGGCACGTCGGTGACATCCGTGCCGTTGTGGATGCGCAGCGTACCCGCCACGAGCATGATGACGAAATAGGGCCAGCCATGCTCGTGCCAGCCCGTGACGGCGCCGGGCTCGAAATCCCAGCGGGTGATCCGGATCGTCTCGTCGTCCTGCTGGATGGTGGGCGTGGCGGGGATCGTGCAGGTGAAGGCCATCTGGGTCTCCTGGGTCGGAACGCCGGTTCGCCGGTTCTCCCGATCAGGCACCGGCCCGGCCGCTGGCAGCCGACATCGGTCGAGCCTGAGGGATCGCGATCGCGAGATCAAGCTGCCGGGCGCAGACCATGGTTGCGCCGGGCCGCTGGCGGACGGGAAAGCCCCAACTGCTGTGCACGGGCATGCCTGCGCCGCGATGGCTGGCGCCGGCTTCCTTGAATCTCTACATGGACTGCTGTTCCGCCGGATGCGGGACAGTGCACCGATCGAGCTGATGACGAAGACCGTCCATCCCCTGCCGCCCCTGGACCATCCGGAGGCCCATGCTTTCCGCGATGCCATGGCGCGGGTCGCGAGTGCCGTCCATGTCGTGACCACCAGCGGGCCGGGCGGGCGCATCGGGTTGACCGCGACAGCCGTCGCTTCCGTTTCCGATTCGCCGCCGACCGTGCTCGCCTGCATTGCGCGGGGCAGCCGCACGCTGGCCGCGATCGAGGCCAGCGGGACGTTCTGCATCAACACCTTGCCGGAACAGCTCGTCGATCTCGCGGAAATCTTCGCCAGCCGGCGGGGCATCGAGGGTGAGGCACGCTTCGAGACCGCCCGTTGGGGCAAGCTCGTCACGGGGGCGCCGGTCCTGCTCGATGCGATCTCGGCCTTCGACTGCCGGCTGGTCGCGACGCATGACGTCGCCAGCCATCGTATCGTGATCGGCGAGGTCGTCGGTCTTGGCGGCGCGGGGCGCCGGGCGGGGCTGATCTACCGCCACCGCCGTTTCAGCTCGGTTTAGCGGCGGCTCAAGCTGCTCCTTGTCATTCCGGGGCGCGCCGAAGGTGCGAACCCGGAACCCACGACCGGGTTAAGCATCACTTCGCGAGTTGCTGGCGGCTCGCCCAGTCGTGGGTTCCGGGTTCTTCGCTGACGCGAAGCCCCGGAATGACAAGGTGGTTGTGACCGGGATCGAACAGTCGCTAAGCCGCCGTGATCAGCCCCTCTGCCGAGATCGCGATCCTGCGATCGGCAAGTGCCCCCTGATCGGCGGCCGGCAGTCGGAGGGCCGGTGGCGTCGGCCAGCCCATCTCGCGGGCGACGACGAGCCCGAGCAGAAGAATCGCGTCCGGCGCGTCCATCAGCAGGGCGGCCGGCGCCTTGCCGGCATGGACCAGTTCCAGCAGCACGGCCGAGGCCGAGGACGAGCCGATCGTGCCCGGCAAGGCGAGGATGCGGCCGGCGATGTTCTGCCCGCGTTCGGGATGGCGGGCATCGATGATCGCGCCGCTCGCTGGATCGACCCCGCCCCAGAAGCTGATCGGGGCGGTCAAGGCCAGGCAGGCGCCGGTGACGGCGTTGCCAGGCAGGAGGATTTCCGCCCTTAGCTCCATGCGCGGGCCTCCCTGACGAGCCGACCAGCGACCGCGCTCTCGACGCATTCCGAGAGCGAGCCATAGATCACGGCGTAGCCGGTATTGCCCGGCGCGTAATGGGCGAATTTGCCGGAATTGGTCATCAGCACCGCGCCTTCCAGCTCCGGCAGGATCGGGGTGACGACGACGCAGGTGTCGACGACGAAGACCACGCCCGCCGCTTCCAGCGCGGCGCGCCGGCCCTGTGCCTCCAGCGGGCCGACGACATGACGGCCGGTATTGGCATAGAGCGGAACCTTCAGCCGGCGCCCGGCCATGAGGCGTTCGAGTTCGTCGATCTCGGCCAGCGAGAGATGCGGCGAGCCGATGGCGACGGCATCGATGCGGTCCGTCGATCCGGCCGTCGAGAGGCGGGCGAGGGCATTGGTGATGTCGCCCGGCGTCAACTTGATCGCCTCGCGTGGTGCGATACCGCCCAGCGCTGTTGTTGCATCCGGGGCCTCGGGCGTCACGCCCGCAACATGGAAAAGCCCGACGCCGCCGGCCGAAGCGGCAGCCGCGCCGAGCGCCTTGAGCCGGTCTTCGCTGGTACAGCCCTGGAGGCCCTCGATCACGGCAACGTCGCTGCCGGCACGGCGGCCGAGGATCGTGCCGAGCACGGGATAGAACACGTCGGAGGAACGGAGTTCGCGGGAGAGGCTGCCGACATCGATCAACAGCGTCGCAATCCGGTTCTCGGGGCGATGCAGGCCGTAATCGGGGGCGCGGCCGGCGATGGCGCAGGCAATGTCGAGGAAATCGCCGTAGCGATTGGTGCGGGCGCCGAGCACGGAATTGCAGAAGACGACTGCGTTGGATTCACCCAGGCGACGTCGCTGCCCTGCGCCGGCCGATGCCCGGCCTGATAGGGCGCGCAGGTCCAGCTCGGCTCGCAGCCCATCGCCTCATAGGCGCGCATCATGCGCCGGGCCATGTCGCGCTGATGCGGAGGCAGGCGGATCGCCGCGCAGCCGGCCGGTGCCAGCGAGCCGACATTCAGGCTGGCCCGCACGCCGACGCGGGCACCGCCCGCGACGAGTTTCTCCGCGAAGAGCGTGCCGGAATCGCCATGGTAGAGCGCCCCGTCGATATGGGCGGAGGCGACCGGGATCAGGCGCGGTGCGCCCATCAGGCGGGCCGCCTCGGCCACGATCCGCATCGCCATGGCCGCGCCTTCGCCGGCGGCGCCACCAGCGATCGCGCGTTCGTCTTGGGTGAGTTCCAGCATCGGTCCTCCCGGAAAGAGCGCAGGCTCCATGCCGGGCGCCTCTTGTGCAGGCGGGGGCTTTGCGACCATGGATAGGGAACTGGATAACCTTCGAACCGCGCCGGCTGCAATCGCCCGTGTCGCGGTGACCTCATGCGGGAGACGCGCCATGGCGATGACGATGAACGGCGAGGCGACATTGCCGGCCGCCAAGGACGTGGTCTGGGCCAAGCTGAACGACCCGGAGGTGCTGAAAGCCTGCATTCCCGGCTGCGAGCAGCTCACCATGGACGACGACACGCATCTCTCGGCCGTGGTGAAGGTCAAGCTGGGACCGGTGAAGGCGGCCTTCAAGGGCAAGGTCGAGCTCAGCGAACTCGATCCACCGAACGGCTATCGCATCTCCGGCGAGGGCGAGGGTGGTATTGCCGGCTTCGCAAAGGGGGGCGCTCGCGTCCATCTGAGCGATGCCGAGGGAGGCCAGACCCTGCTGCGCTACGAGGTCGAGGCGCAGGTCGGCGGCAAGCTGATGCAGCTCGGCTCGCGCCTGATCAACTCGGTTTCGAAGAAGCTGGCCGACGAGTTCTTCGCCAATTTCGCCAAGGCGGTGAGCGAAGGCTGAGGCCGTTGCTCAGGAGGCTTCGCGCAGCGCAGCCAGCGCCTGGCTCACAGCGGCCTCCGCCGCGCCGACCTGAAGCGCGATGTTGGCGGCGGCGACATTCGCCCGCTCAAGCGCCGTCTGGGTCATGTCCAGGCTGCCATTGACGGCATTGGCGCTTTCGATCGCCGCGTCCGAGCTGTCCGCGACCATGGCGGCATCGTGCGCGATCGAGGCGGTGACCTTGCTCTGCTGTGTGACGGCTTCCGAGATCGCCTCGGAATCGAGGCGGATGGCATCGACCGTTGCGGCGATGGCAGCGGCGTGGGTGCCGCAGGCCTCGGCGCTGGCCGCAAGCTCGGCGATCTGGCCGGCGATGTCCTGCGTCGCGCTCGCCGTCTGGGTCGCGAGCGACTTCACCTCGGCGGCGACGACGGCGAAGCCGCGGCCGGCCTCGCCGGCGCGGGCGGCCTCGATCGTGGCATTGAGGGCGAGCAGATTGGTCTGGGCGGCGATGTCGGCGATCATACCGACGACCTTGCCGATGCTGCCGGTGGCTTCGCGCAGGCGGACGACCGCCTCGTTCATTTCGCCGGCATCCAGCACGGCCTGATGCGTGATCGACAGGCTCTGCCGGGCGCGCTGGCCGATATCGGCGACGTTGGCCGACATCTCCTCGGTCGCGGCTGCTGTCTGCAGCGACTTTTCGCGCACGATGACCGAGGCGCTGGCGACCTTCCCGACAGTGTCCTTGATGAAGCTGGTGGTCCGCCCGGTTTCGTCGGCCGTCACCACGAATTGCTCGACCGCATCGCTGATGGTCTCGTCGAGATGGGCGATCCGGGTCTTGAGCTTGGCGGCAGCCTCGTCGAGCGTGGAGGTGCGACGGCGGGCGTCGCTCGCCTCGATCTCCTGGTTGATCGTCATCGCCGTATTGACGTCATAGGTCAGGATTCGCTCGATGATGAAGATGTCCTCGGCGAATTTCCGCGGCGAGACAAGCGAGCGCTTCCGGTTCGCCAGGCAGATTTCGCGCACCAGCGAGAAGGCGATCGAGGCGCGGGCGCGGCTGCGGACATTGGCCTGCCGTTCGAGCTGGCACAGGCGATCCATCGAAGCGACATAGGTCGCGTCGAAGGCGCCGGCGAACAGCAGGCGGACATGGTTCGCCTCGGCAGGGTAAAGTGCTTCGGCGACCGGAAGGACCGTTTCGCGGAGCGGCGGATGGATGATGAAGGCCCGCTCGAAATCGGCGCTGACCAGCCCCTCGATCAATCGGTCGACGAGCGGCCGATAGCGCTGCAAGCGTTCGCGCTGCGCCTCTCCATAGCCGATCGCCTTCAGGCGTCGCTGGATCTGGTCCATGATCAAGGGCAAGAAATCGCTCATGTGGGGTAGCCTGCCACGCCAAACAGTCTGACAGGGGCTCATTAAAATTTCGCCAATGTGCGCCTGCGGGAGATCGAAATGGCGAAAACCCCCGGATTCCGGTAAAAATCTCCGCTTTCGCAATGCGCCGTTCCGCTTGACCCCGGAAAAACGCGGGTCCACATTCATTTTTGAGCTGTTCCAAGGAAGGTCTGCCTGATGAGGCCGGCCGTTCCGAGGTTCCAGCACGGCCAAGCCCCAGGGAGGGGGCGGGCCGGCGTCAGAGACGGGTCACAGGAGATATGCTCATGGCCACTGTTTCGCTGACGGTGAACGGCAAAGCCGTCACCGCCACCATCGACCCGCGCACCCTTCTGGTGCAGTTCCTGCGAGAGAACCTGCGGCTGACCGGAACCCATGTCGGCTGCGACACCAGTCAATGCGGCGCCTGCCTCGTGCATCTCGACGGCAAGGCGGTGAAGTCCTGCACGACGCTCGCGGTCTCCGTGGACGGCGCTTCCGTCACGACGATCGAGGGGCTCGCCGCCGGCGACACGCTGCATCCGATGCAGGAGGCCTTCCGCGAGCATCATGGCCTGCAATGCGGCTTCTGCACGCCGGGCATGATCATGTCCGCCGTCGACATGGTGAACCGCCGCGGCCACGATCTCGACGAGAAGACGATCCGCGAGGATCTCGACGGCAATATCTGCCGCTGCACCGGCTACCACAACATCGTCAAGGCGATCGCCGCCGGGGCCGAGGCCATGGGCAAGGGCGCCGCGCCCGCCCGCCAGGCCGCCGAATGAGGCACTCGCCCGCGCCTTGCGGTGCGGGCTCCCCATCCGTCACGCGTTCCATGCAGTGAGGCGCCCGGCAGAGGCGCCGTGCGAGGAGGGAACACCATGTCCGCCACGGGAATCGGCGCCGCAGTCCGCCGCAAGGAAGATCATCGTTTCATCACCGGCCAGGGCCGCTATACCGACGACGTCAACCGGCCGGGCCAGGCCCATGCCTATTTCCTGCGCTCGCCGCATGCGCATGCGAAGATCAAAGCGATCGACACCAAGGCCGCCGCCGGCATGCCGGGCGTGCTCGGTATCTTCACTGGCGCCGATCTCGCCACCGACAAGATCGGCGGGCTGATCTGCGGCTGGATGATCCACAACAAGGACGGTTCGCCGATGCGCGCGGGCCCGCATCCGGCGCTGGCGCAGGGCAAGGTGCGCTATGTCGGTGACCATGTCGCCGTCGTCGTCGCCGAGACCCTGGCGCAAGCGCGCGACGCGGCCGAGGCGATCGCGGTCGACTATCAGGAATTGCCGGCGGTGGTCGACACCGCCAAGGCGATCGGCGCCAAGACCGTGGTCCATGACGAGGCGCCCGACAACAGCGTGTTCAACTGGCATCTCGGCGACAAGGACGCGACCGAGAAGGCTTTCAAGGCGGCCAAGCACGTCACGAAGCTCGACCTCGTCAACAACCGGCTCGTGCCGAACGCGATGGAGCCCCGGGCTGCCGTCGGCGACTACGACGCCGGCGATGGCATCTTCACGCTCTACACCACCAGCCAGAACCCGCATGTGGCACGGCTGGTGCTCTCGGCCTTCATCGGCATCGCGCCGGAGAACAAGCTCAGGGTGATCGCGCCGGATGTCGGCGGCGGCTTCGGCTCGAAGATCTTCATCTATGCCGAGGAGACGGTCTGCGTCTGGGCGGCCAAGAAGGTCGGGCGGCCGGTGAAATGGACGGCGGACCGGACCGAGGCCTTCCTCTCGGACGCGCATGGCCGCGACCATGTCACTCATGCGGAACTGGCGACCGATGCCGAGGGCAAGATCCTCGCCATGCGGGTCAAGACCACCGCCAATCTCGGCGCCTATCTCTCGACCTTCTCCTCCTCGGTGCCGACCTATCTCTATGCGCCGCTGCTCTCGGGCCAGTACGACATCCCGGCGATCTATTGCGAGGTCGACGCGGTCTATACCAACACCGCCCCCGTCGATGCCTATCGCGGCGCCGGGCGGCCGGAGGCGACTTTCGTGGTCGAGCGGCTGATCGAGGTCACCGCCCGCCAACTCGGCAAGGATCCGGCCAAGTTCCGGATGCAAAACTACATCAAGAAGTTCCCGCACCAGACGCCGGTCATCATGATGTACGATGCCGGCAATTACGGCGCCTCCATGAAGAAGGCGCTGGAGATGATCGACTACAAGGGGCTCGGCAAGCGCAAGCGCGACTCGGCACGCGCCGGCAAGCTGCGCGGCATCGGCTTCTCCTCCTATATCGAGGCTTGCGGCATCGCGCCGTCCGCCGCAGTCGGCTCGCTCGGCGCGGGCGTCGGCTTGTGGGAATCGGCCGAGGTTCGGGTCAATCCGGTCGGCACGGTCGAGGTGCTCACCGGCTCGCACAGCCACGGCCAGGGCCATGAGACGACCTTCGCGCAGCTCGTCAGCGACCGGCTCGGCATCCCCATCGATAATGTCTCGATCATCCATGGCGACACCGACAAGGTGCAGATGGGCATGGGCACCTATGGCTCGCGCTCCGGCGCGGTCGGCATGTCCGCGATCTTCAAGGCCATCGACAAGGTGATCGCCAAGGGCAAGAAGGTCGCTGCCCATGTGCTGGAGGCCGACGAGGCCGATATCGACTTCGCGGACGGGCATTTCTCGGTGAAAGGCACCGACCGCAAGCTCGATTTCGGCTCCTGCGCGCTGCAGGCCTATGTCGCGCACAAGTTCAACGGGCAGGAGCTGGAACCGGGCTTGAAGGAGGGTGCGTTCTACGACCCGACCAACTTCACCTTCCCGGCCGGTGTCCATATCTGCGAGGTCGAGATCGATCCGCAGACTGGCGTCACGAAGATCGAGCGCTGGGCCGCCGTCGACGATTTCGGCAATGTCATCAACCCGATGATCGTCGAGGGGCAGGTCCATGGCGGCATCGCGCAGGGCGTGGGGCAGGCGCTGCTGGAAGGCGCGCGCTACAATGCCGACGGCCAGCTCGTGACGGCGAGCTTCATGGATTACACCATGCCGCGCGCCGACGACCTGCCATCCTTCGATGTCGGCATGACCGTGACGCCGTGTCCGTCGAACCCGCTCGGCATCAAGGGCTGCGGCGAGGCCGGGGCCATCGCCTCGCCCCCCGCTGTCATCAACGCCATCACCGACGCGCTCGGCCATGAGGACATCGCGATGCCGGCGACGCCCCAGGCGGTGTGGCGCGCGGCGCAGAAGAGCGTGAACCGGATGGCTGCGGAGTAACTCTCGCGGTCATCCCGGACAAGCTGCGAAGCAGCGCCGATCCGGGATCCATGCCTGAACCGTTCCGGCATGGATCCCGGCTCTCCGCTTCGCTCCGGCCGGGATGACGAGGCGGATTTCAGCAAGGGATCATATCCATGTACGCTTTCACCTATCACAAGCCCACCAGCGCCCGGCAGGCGGCGACGCTGCTCGCCAAGAAG
Source organism: Beijerinckiaceae bacterium (assembly GCA_965283735.1). Taxonomy (GTDB): domain Bacteria; phylum Pseudomonadota; class Alphaproteobacteria; order Rhizobiales; family Beijerinckiaceae; genus Allobosea. The sequence goes on from CBDIPN010000001.1 coordinate 1,656,254, forward strand.
GAGGACGCCAAGCTTTTGGCTGGCGGCCACACCCTGCTGCCGACGATGAAGCAGCGGCTGGCCTCGCCAACCGCGCTCGTCGATCTCGGCGCGTGTCCCGATCTCAAGGGCATCAGCCGCAAGGGCCGCAATCTCGTCATCGGCGCGATGACGACGCATGCCGAGGTCGCATCCTCGGCCGAGGTGCAGGAGGCAATCCCAGCGCTCGCCTTCCTCGCCGGCAGCATCGGCGACCCGCATGTGCGCCATCGCGGCACGATCGGGGGCTCGGTCGCCAATAACGACCCGGCGGCGGATTATCCGGCGGCGCTGCTGGCGCTCGGCGCGACCGTCGTCACCAACAAGCGCAAGCTGACGGCCGAGGAGTTCTTCACCGGACTCTACGAGACCGCGCTGGACGAGGGCGAGATCATCACCAAGGTCTCGTTCCCGCTGGTCTCGAAGGCGGGTTATGCCAAGTTCCGCAACCCGGCTTCGCGCTATGCCATGGTCGGTGTCTTCGTCGCCAAGCGCGGCAGCGAGATCCGCGTCACGGTGACCGGGGCGGGCGAGGGCGGTGTCTTCCGCTGGCCGGAGGCCGAGGCTGCGCTGAAGGCGCGCTTCGCGCCGAAATCGCTGGATGGGCTGAAGCACACGGCTAAGGGCATCAATGGCGACATCCATGCCGATGCCGAGTACCGCGCCCATCTGATCGGCGTAATGGCCAAGCAGGCCGTGGCGCAGGCGACGGGAAAGTAGGCGAAGCGCTGCCGTCTTTGTTCTATTCCGACCGTCATGCTCGCCCTTGTGGCGAGCATCCACGTCTTGAACACCGCATGGCATCGATCAAGACGTGGATGGTCGGGACAAGCCCGACCATGACATGGAAAGGGGCGCAAAGCGGACCGGCGTTTCGTCGACTTGACCCTTTGCCCTCTTCCACGCCTAGCTCATCGCTCATTCCCGAGAGATGCCCGGGTTAGGCCCGGGCATGACGTGTGTCTAGATGTCCAGCCCTCTGCCTTCCTCCATCGACGCCACGCTCGCGCTGCTCCAGTCGCAGGGCTATGTCGCCGACCGCGCGCTCGCGACGGTGCTGTTCCTGGCGCTCCGGATGAAGCGGCCGCTCCTGCTGGAAGGCGAGGCCGGCACCGGCAAGACCGAGATCGCCAAGGTTTTGGCCGCAGGGCTGGGCCGCCGGCTGATCCGGTTGCAGTGCTACGAGGGGCTCGATCTCGCCTCCGCCGTCTACGAATGGAACTATGCCGGGCAGATGATGGCGATCCGGCTGGCCGAGGCCGGTGGCGCGGCCGGCGATCGCGAGCGGCTGGAAGGCGACATCTTCTCCGAGAAATATCTGGTGAAGCGGCCGCTCTTGCAGGCACTGGAGCCGCAGGAGGGCGGGGCGCCGATCCTGCTGATCGACGAGCTCGATCGCACCGACGAGGCCTTCGAGGCCTTCCTGCTCGAGGTGCTGGCCGATGCGCAGGTGACGATCCCGGAGCTCGGCACGATCCGGGCGGCCGAGCCGCCGATCGTGATCCTGACCTCGAACCGCACCCGCGAGATCCACGATGCGCTGAAGCGCCGCTGCCTCTATCACTGGGTCGGTTATCCCGATGCGGCGCGCGAGCTCGCGATCCTGAAGGCGAAGGTGCCGGATGCCCCCGCCAAGCTCTCGAAGCAACTCGTCGCCTTCGTGCAGGCGATCCGCAAGGAGGAATTGTTCAAGGCGCCGGGCGTCGCCGAGACGCTGGACTGGGCGACCGCTCTGGTCGAGCTTGACGCAGTCGCGCTCGATCCGGCCATCGTTTCGGATACGCTGGGGGCGCTGCTGAAGTATCAGGACGATATCCAGGCGATGCAGGGCTCGCAGGTGAAGGAGCTGCTGGATCGGGCCAAGGCGGAGGCGGGGCGCTAGGTTTCCTGCGCCGCGAAGCGAGAGGGCGATGCCATGAACGCGGATATCAAGGCCGTCGAGGCGACGGTCCGGACCTATCTCGACGGGCTCTACGAGGGAGATGCCGAGAAGCTCGCGCATGTCTTCCACCCGACCAGCGCCCTGACCACGGCGCGCGACGACGGCGCGATCCAGATCGTGACGCGCGACGCGTGGCTCGACGCCGTGCGTACTCGGCCGGCGCCGCAGGCGGCGGGGATGCAGCGCGACGACCATATCCTGACCATCGATCTCGTCGGGCCGACACTGGCAATGGTCAAGGTGAAGTGCCAGATGCCGCCGCGCTATTTCACCGACCTGCTCTCGCTCCTGAAGATCGAGAGCCGCTGGCAGATCGTCCAGAAGGTGTTCATGACGGAGACGCGGGGCGCGTGAGCGGCAAGCTTGCCGAGAACGTCGCCTATTTCGCCCGGGCCCTGCGCGCGGCGGGGCTGCCGGTCGGGCCGGGCGCCGTGGTCGAAGCGATCGCGGCGCTGGAAGGCGGCGCGCTCGGCGGACGAGACGATGTCTACTGGGCGCTGCATGCGATCTTCGTGAAGAAGCACGAGGATAGCCCGGTCTACGATCAAGCTTTCCGGTTGTTCTGGCGCCGGCGCAACCTGATCGAGAAGATCATGGCGCAGATGTCGCCGGTTTCGCCCCGCGCCGACAGCCAGCCGGAGAAGGCCGAAGCCGGGGCGCTGCGCGTCGCGGAGGCCTTCGCGCCGCCGCCACGCGAAGACGAGCCGCCGAAGGAGCTGACCGAGCTGACGGCGCGGCTGACTGTCTCCGATCGCGAGATGCTGAAATCGCGCGATTTCGCTCAGATGAGCGCGGCCGAGATCGCGCGCGCCAAGCAGCTCATCGCGGAGCTGAGATTGCCCGACGACAGCATCGTTACGCGGCGTTTCCGCCCGGCGCATCGCGGCACGCGCATCGATCCGCGCCGGACCTTCCGGCAGTCGCTGCGCGGCGGTGGTGGCTCGATCGATCTCGCCTTCCGCGAGCGGCGCGAGGTGCATCCGCCGGTCGTGGCGCTGGTCGATATCTCCGGCTCGATGGCGGAGTATTCGCGCATCTTCCTGCATTTCCTGCATGCGCTGACCGAGAAGCGCCGGCGCGTGCATTCTTTCGTCTTCGGCACGCGCCTGACCAATGTCACGCGGATGCTGCGGGCGCGCGACCCTGACGAGGCGCTGGCGCTCGCCGGAAAGGCCGCACCGGACTGGGAGGGCGGCACGCGCATCGCGACGGCGCTGCATGATTTCAACCGGGTCTGGTCGCGGCGCGTGCTGGCGGGTGGGGCGATCGTGCTGCTCTTCACCGACGGGCTGGAGCGCCACCTCGACGACAATCTCGGCTTCGAGATGGACCGACTGCACCGCTCCTGCCGGCAGCTGGTCTGGCTCAATCCGCTTTTGCGCTACGAGGCTTTCGCGGCGCGGGCGAGCGGCATCCGGGCGATGCTGCCCCATGTCGACTCGTTCCGGCCAATTCACAACCTTGCGGCGATGGCCGATCTCTGTGCCGCGTTGTCGCTGGATGCAGGGCGGGAGAGCGATCCGCGCCTGTGGTTGAAACGGGCGGGTTGAGGCATGATGTTTTGCTCGCGAGCCCTCATCCTGAGGAGCGATCGTAGATCGCGTCTCGAAGGATGTTCCAGAGTTCGCTAGAACATCCTTCGAGACGCCGCTGCGCGGCTCCTCAGGATGAGGGCTGAGATAGGACGCCGACCATGATCAGCACCGAAACCGATATCCTGCGCGCTGCCGAGGACTGGGCTCGCAGCGGACGCGGCGTCGCCATCGCGACCGTGGTCCAGACCTGGGGCTCGGCGCCGCGCCCCGTCGGCTCGCATCTCGTCATCGACGGTGACGGGAATTTCCTCGGCTCGGTCTCGGGCGGCTGCGTCGAGGGCGCCGTGGTGGCGGAAGCCGCCGATGTCATCGCCGACGGCAAGGCGCGCATGCTGGAATTCGGCGTCGCCGACGAGACGGCCTGGCAGGTCGGGCTTTCCTGCGGCGGGCGCATCAAGGTCTATGTCGAGAAGGTGAACTGAGATGGCCTCCTGGGAAACCCTTGTCGCCTTCGCGACGGTGACCATCCTCGTCGCCTATTTTCCGGGGCCGGCGCTGCTCTACACCGCCGCCCAGACGATCAGCCATGGTCGCAAGGCCGGACTGATGGCGATGCTCGGCATCCATCTCGGCTGCTACCTGCATGTCTTCGCCGCGGCCTTCGGGCTGTCGGCCGTGTTCAAGCATGTGCCTGAACTCTACATGGCCGTGAAGATCGCGGGCGCGCTCTACCTGATCTGGATCGGCATCGGCATGATCCGCTCACGCATGGGCTCGCCCGACCAGCCGGTCGCGCCGCCCAAGACGGTGAAGCGCGCGCTGCTCGATTCCTTCATCGTCGAGATCCTGAACCCCAAGGTCGCGCTGTTCTTCATCGCGCTCTTGCCGCAGTTCGTCGATCCCGCAGCGGCGCTGCCGGTCTGGGCGCAGTTCCTGATCCTCGGTACGATCGTGAATTTCGCCTTCTCCTCGGCCGATCTCGTGACGGTCTTTGGTGCTTCGCTCGTCGTCGATGCGATGAAGAAGACCAAGGCGAGCTTCGCCTTCGGGCGCTGGATCGGCGGTTCGCTGATGATCGCGCTCGGCCTGAAGCTCGCGACGGACAGGGGCTGAGCGGTGGAGCTTTCGACCCTCGCTGCGCTCAATGAAGAGCGGCAGGCGCGCCGTGCTGCCGTGCTGGTCAGCGATCTCGCTACGGGCACGCAGCGCCTGGTGAAGCAGGCGGCGATCGGCGGTGATCCGCTGGCGGAGCTGCTGGAGCGGCAATTGCGCTCCGGCAAGAGCGGCATGGTCGAGGCGGAGGGCACATCCTATTTCCTGACCGTGCAGGCGCCGCATCCGCGCGTGGTGGTGACCGGTGCGGTTCATATCTCGCAGGCGATGGCGCCGATGGCGAAGGTGCTCGATCTCGATCTGATCGTGATCGATCCGCGCAGCGCCTTCGCCACGCCCGAGCGTTTTCCAGGGGTGACGCTGCTCGCCGAGTGGCCCGAAGAGGCGATCGGTCGGATCGGGCTCGATGCCTACACCGCCTTCGTCGCGCTGACCCATGATCCGAAGATCGACGATCCCGGCCTCGTCGCGGCGCTGCGCTCGGACTGCTTCTATGTCGGTGCTCTGGGCAGCCGGAAGACCCATGGCCGGAGGCTGGAGCGATTGGCGGAAGCCGGCTTCGACGAGACGGCGACGGCGCGCATCCATGCCCCGATCGGGCTCGATATCGGCGCGGTCTCGCCGGCTGAGATCGCGCTCGCGATCCTGGCCGAGATCGTCCAGACGCTGCGCGGCCCGCGCCGCAAGCCGGCCTGAGGCGAGGCGATGAAATTCGGACCAATCGCCATCGCCGATGCCGTTGGCAGCATCGCGGCACATACCATCCGTGCTGACGCGACCATCGTGAAGAAGGGCGCGACCGTCACCGCGGAACTGGCGGCAAAGCTAGCCGAGGCCGGGATCGCAGAGATCGTCGCGGTGCGGCTGGAACCCGGCGATATCGATGAGAACGCCGCGGCGGCGCGACTGGCCGAACGGATGGTCGGCGATGCGATTGCGGCGGAGCTGCCCTTTACCGGGCGGGTCAACATGTTTGCGACCCAGGCGGGTGTGTTGCGCATCGACGTCGCGGCGATCGATGCCTTCAATGCAGTGGACGAGGCGATCACGGTCGCGACCCTGCCGGCACTGAAGGCCGTCGTCGCAGGCGAACTCGTCGCCACCGTGAAGATCATCCCCTATGCCGTGCCGCAGGCGATGGTGGAGCAGGCGCTCGACGCACTCGGCAACACGCCGCCGGTCTCGGTCGCAGCCTACCGCCCCTCCAGTGTCGCGGTGATCTCGACGCTGCTGCCGGGGCTGAAGCCGAGCGTCGTCGACAAGACCCTGCGCATCATGCGCGATCGGCTGGAGCCGGCAGAGGCCGTGCTGGCGGCGGACAAGCGCGTGCCTCATGCGGCCGAGCCCCTGGCCGTGGCGATCGCCGAGCAGGCGGCCGGGGCGGCGGATATCATCGTCGTCTTCGGCGCCTCCGCCATCACCGACCGACGCGACGTGATCCCGCAGGCGCTGGTCGAGGCCGGCGGCGAGGTCGAGCATCTCGGCATGCCGGTCGATCCCGGCAACCTGCTGATGCTCGGCCGCATTGCCGGAAAGCCGGTGATCGGCGCGCCGGGCTGCGCGCGCTCGCCCAAGGAAAACAGCTTCGACTGGGTGCTGCAGCGCCATCTCGCAGGTGTCCCCGTCGGACGCAGCGATGTCCAGAAGATGGGTGTCGGCGGGTTGCTGATGGAGATCGTCTCGCGCCCGCAGCCGCGTGCTCCGGGTTCCGCAGAGGGTGGCCCGCTGGCGGGGGTCGTGCTGGCGGCGGGACAATCGACGCGGATGGGCGCGGAGAACAAGCTGCTCCAGCCTCTGCGCGGCAAGCCGATCCTGCGCCATGCGGTGGAGGCGCAGCTCGAAGCGGGGCTCAATCCCGTTATCGTCGTGACCGGCCACCAGCGCGCGGAGGTCGAAGCGGTGCTGTCGGAGCTGCCGGTACAGCTCGTGCATAATCCCGACTACGCATCCGGGCTGGCCGGGTCGCTCAAGGCCGGCGTGGCGGCGCTGCCGCCAGGGGCCGCAGCGGCCGTGATCTCGCTCGGCGACATGCCGAATGTCACGCCTTCGGTGATCGAACGCCTGACGGATGCGCATCGCGCGCGGCCCGAGGCGCTGGCGGCCGTGCCGACCCTGTTCGGCCAGCGCGGCAATCCGGTGCTGCTCGCGCGCGCGATCTTCCCGGCCGTTTCACTCTTGAGCGGCGATCGGGGCGCGCGGCGGCTGCTCGACGAAGCGGGGGAGCGTGTCATCGACGTTGCGTTCGAGGATCCGGCCATCGCCATCGATGTCGACACGCCGGAGGCTTTGAAGGCCTTGCGCGGTTGAGGGCGGGGGGCGAAACCTTCGTTCCGGGCTGCTGATGTTCAGTCTCAGCTGTTCTGCACCGCGCCCTTGTCATTCCGGGGTGCGCCGGAGGCGCGAACCCGGAACCCACGACTGGGTGAGACATTCCGAGCCTCTTGCAGGCGTTTCGTCCGGTCGTGGGTTCCGGGTTCTTCGCTCCGCGAAGCCCCGGAATGACAAGCGTGGCGCAGGTCGGAAACGACTAGGTCGTTCTCCCCGCTCTCAGCGCTGCCAGTGCAGTCCGAGCGTGCCGTAATATTCGGAGGGTCGATTGCTCGTCGACTGGAGACCGCCGGACAGGCGCCATTCCAACCCGAGAAAGCGCAGGCCGGTGAGGTGCAGGCCGAGGCGCAGTTTGCGATAGTCGCGTTCGCGATAGGCCTCGAATTCCGGTCCGACATGGAAACCGGCCGGCACCTGCCAGCCCGGCGCGACGCGCGCCCAGAGGCGCCCGTTGACTGTCGATAGATAGCCGTTGGCCTGGACGATCATCCCCGGCGTCGGAACGATCCAGAGGTCAGCCTGCACCCTGGCCCCGTAGCGGGTGGCGATGAAGGAAGAGCCGAAAGCCTCGACCCGTTGCTCGCTTTCGACATCCGAGCCGGCGTAGAGCGCGAGAAAGCTGCTCCCGATACGCCATTCATAGCCAAGCAGAGCCTGGGTTTCGCTCTTGTAGGTGACGCCGTGCGGTTTGTGGCGACGGGTCTCTTCCTGCGAGCCGCCGGCCTTCACGAAGAGGCGGAAGCCGCTGCCGGTCAGGCTTCCGCCCAGCGCGCGCTTCATGCCGACCGAGAGGAAGCTCTTTGTCGGCCCGGCTTCCATGGAGCCGAAGATGACCATCGAGAGCGGGGTGCGTTCGGGCTCGTTCTCCTCGGCGCCGGCGTTGCAGATCGGGGCGGCGGCGAAGCTCATCGCCAGCCCGGCCAGTCCGGCCTTGCCCACCCGGTACGCCACGCACGCCCCCACGCCCGCCGCTGCGCACGCTGCCTCTCCGGCAACCTGCCTCAGGATTGCAGCAGTTTGTCAGTAGGCTGGCAAGCCTTTGTTAACCAGGCGGGAGCAGGCTCGATCTGTCCGGCAAAGCTTTCAGTCCGTAACGGAGGGGAGGTGGCGATGGTTTCGACCGATTTCATACGGCAACTCGAAGGCTATGGGCTGACCACGGCGACGATCCTCTATCGGATGCCGGATCATCTCAGCGTCCTCCAGACCTATATCTGGCAGCAGTACGACTTGGCACCGCGCTTTCCCATCCTCCAGGACTTCCTGGCGTTCTGGAAGCGGGAACTGGACGGGCCGCTCCACTCCGTCACGGTTGCCCATTCACGCCTGATCAGGCCGGCGGAAATCCGCACGGTGAACGGCGTGCTGACGCTGCATTGAGCGCTTCGAGAGTGCGCCGGTCCTGAGCCACGGGCATTGAAAGCCTGCGTCCGGCTCGCTTGTTGGCGGACGCCGGAGCGTGCTAGGCGGGCGTCTCCGCTTCGGCACGGCCTTCTCCCTTGTCATCTCCCTTGCGTACATCCGGACTTCTGACGGCGCTGGCGGGTCTGCCCGGAGAGCGTATCGCCGTCAGCACGATTGTCGCCGCGCTGCAGGACCGGGCCTATGCGCTGCTCGTCGTGCTGCTCGGCCTGCCGAACTGCCTGCCGATGCCGCCTCCGATCCCGCTGGTCTGTGGCCTGGTGCTCGCCTTCGTCGCCGTGCAGATGCTGACCGGGCGGCGGATGCCATGGCTACCGCAGGCGCTGCTCAAGCGCAGCATCGGCAAGCCCGAGCTCAACCGGGCGGTGGCGAGAGCGCTGCCGGCGCTCACCTGGCTGGAACGTTTCTCGCAGCCGCGCCTGACCTTGCTGGGCGGCGCCTGGGCGATCCCGGTGCTGGGGCTCGTGATCCTGGTCCTGGCGCTCGGCCTGATCGTCGCCGCGCCCTTCATCGGCCAGATCCCGCTCGGACTTGCGGTCTGCCTTGTCGGGCTCGGCCTCGTCGAGCGGGACGGGGTGCTGATCATCATCGGCGCCGCGGTCGGCGCTGTCGGCCTGCTGCTCAGCGCGGGCTTCGCCTACGCGATCTTCAGCGGCATCCACGAGCTGTTCTTCTGAAGGTCTGCCGCCCGTCCGGCTCGTGGGTCGTCAGGCGGCGGCGAGGATTTCGGCGAAGGGATTGTCCAGGCGGAGCAGGCGGTCGATCTCGGTCGCGGGCACGGCCTTGGAGAACAGGAAGCCCTGCAATTCGTGGCAGCCGATCGCCTGCAGGAAGCGGTGCTGCTCGGCGGTCTCGACACCCTCGGCACACACGCGCAGGCCAAGAGCGCGGCCGAGATGGGCCATGGAATGGACGAGGATCGCGGATTCGCCTGTTGATTCCATGTATTCGAGGAAAGAGCGGTCGATCTTGATCTTGTCGAAGGCAAAGCGTCGCAGATAGATCAGGCTCGAATAGCCGGTTCCGAAATCGTCGAGCGCGAGGCCGACGCCATGGGCCCGGATGTCCATCATGGCGGCTTCCGCCGCATCGGCATCCTCGATCAGAACGCCTTCGGTCAGTTCGAGCTCGAGCTGGGCCGGATCGAAATCCGTTTCCTCGATGGTGCGGATGACGTTGGCGACGAAATCCTTGTGGCGGAACTGGATCGGCGAGACGTTGACCGCGAGGCGGATGCCCTTCCAGCGCCTGGCCTCGGTGCAGGCGCGGCGAAGCACCCATTCGCTCAGCGGCACGATCAGGCCGCGTTCCTCGGCGATGGCGATGAAGTCCGAGGGCGGGATCATGCCATGGGCCGGATGCTGCCAGCGCACCAGCGCCTCGACGCCGACGATGGTCGATCCGTCGACGGAGACCTGAGGCTGGTAGTGCAGCATCAACTGGTCGTTGTCGATGGCGTGGCGCAGGTCGTCCTCGACCATGCGCTTCAGCTGCATCGAGCGGTTCATCTGCGATTCGAAGAAGGCATAGCGGTTGCGGCCGCTGTTCTTGGCCTCGTAGAGCGCGGTATCCGCGAGCTTCAGCAGGGCTTCGCGGCTGGTGCCATCGCGCGGCGCCATGGCGATGCCGATCGAGGAACCGATCGTGACCTCGGCGCCGGTGATGGTGAACGGCTCGGTGAGGCTGGCGAGGATGCGCTCGCCGAGCGCAGCGCAGCCGGCTGGCGTCGCGGAATGGGTCTGGATGATGCCGAACTCGTCGCCGCCCAGTCGGGCGACGGTGTCGCCGACATGCACGGCAGCGGAGAGGCGGACCGCGACCTGGCGGATGAGTTCGTCGCCGGCGGTGTGGCCATAGGTGTCGTTGACGGCCTTGAAGCGGTCGAGGTCGATCAGCAGCACGGCAAGGCTCGGGCCGTCGTCGTCATGGATATGGGCGAGCGTCTGGTCGAGCGTCAGGTCGAAGCTGCGGCGGTTCGGCAGCAGCGAGAGTTCGTCCTGGCCGGCGAGGCGCTGGATCTGGCGCTCGCGCAGCTCGATCTGCTCGGCCGAGGCGCGCAGGCGCTGGACGACGAAGACGAAGATCGCGGAAAACAGTACGGCAACCGCGATGAGAGCCCAGAGGAAACGGCGCAGCATGACGTCGCCGGGGCGCGCGGGAGACCAGGTCAGCCAGGCGCCGATCTTGCCGTCGGCGGCGCGCAGGCCCAGCTTCGACAGCGGCTCGGCAGGCGGCGTCGTTACCAGCCGGATATCGGTGACGCGGTTGCGCTCGGCCAGATCGGAGAGCAGGGCGCTCGACAGGTGCCGGTAGGCGACGAAGGATAGCGGCGCCGAGCCGTTTTCGGAGCTGAACGTGGCGATGCGCGACAGGTCGATCACCGTCAGCATCAGGGCTTCGTCGCCATCCGTGGTGATGGTCGAGCGGGCTGCGCCGAACCGGGGCGCAGCGTCATCGCCGATGACGGGGGCGAAAGAACTCTTAACGCCACGCTGCAGCGCCTCGATGCGATGCGGACTCTCGTGCTTCAGGTGGTCCGTTGTGGTCGAGTTTTCGACCCATGCCAGCACGGTTTCGCCGGTTCCGCTGATATAGGCGCCGTCGAAATCCATCAGCTGCCTGCTCAGGCGCTGGAGCGCGGCCTGCAGGGTGGCGGCCGATCCGGGTTGCTGCAAGGTTTCAGACAGGTCGCCGGCGCTGATGAGCCGTTCCAGCCTCAACTCGCTCAACTTGATCTGGGCGCTGACGGCGGCTTCGATGCGCTCGCCCTGGCGCTGCGCCTCGAGACGGTTGGCTTCGCGGGTGATCGCAACCACAACGCCGATCCCGGCGGCCATGAGCAGCAGGAAGGCGCAGCCCAGAGTCACCACAGTGCTCGCGAACATGCGAGCGGAGGAGCCCGCATTCGTCATCTTCGCGGCATTGAATGCGGGCATTATGCGTCCAGGGGTAGTCTTCGTGCTGCGACTTAATGCCTGAATTATTGACATCCCGTTGCCTGCCACGGGTTTTCAGGCAGTCAAGTCCCTGAAGGCGCATAGGGTGGGCGCGGAATAGCCATATGTGCGGCCCTGAGCGCCGCTGACCAGCGCTCGCGCAAATCGTGGAAATAGGGCTCGCCGGCCTCGATCCGGCGATTGAGTTCGAAATCGTCGGCGTCGCGCCGGATGACGAGGAGATCGATCGGTAGGCCGACCCCGAGATTCGAGCGCATGGTCGAATCCATCGAAATCAGTCCGACCTTCAAGGCATCGTAGAGATGAGTCTTGTAGGTGACGGCGCGGTCGAGGATCGGCTTGCCGTATTTATGCTCGCCGATCTGCAGAAACGGGAAGTCGATGCCGCATTCGATGAAGTTGCCGGCGCTGTAGACCATGAAGAGGCGCATCGGCTGCCCCTTGATCTGGCCGCCGAACAGCATGCCGATCTCGAATTTGACGCCGGCATCCTCCAGCGCCGGGCCGTCGATGTCGCGAACATGGCGGATGCAGCGGCCGACGAGCTGGGCCGCCCTGAACATCGAGCCGGCGTTCTGCAGCGTGTCCATCTCGCCGGTATCGGGATTCGGCAGCCCTTCGTGCAGGAAGCTCACCACCGACTGGGTGATCGAGAGATTGCCGGCGGTCATCAGGCCGAAATTGCGGTCGCCCGGCCAGTTGAAGACATGGAGCTTGCGAAAGGTCGAGATGTCGTCGAGCCCGGCATTGGTGCGGGTGTCGGCGATCATGACGAGCCCGTCCTGCACGAGGATTCCGGCGCAATAGGTCACGGGTCTCAGTCCCTGTCTTCAAGAGCCATTCAGCAATTCTTCGAATCACCCAACAGCTTCATCTTCCTGTCTATTGCATCTTTTTCACGCGAACCGATGTCCACCTCGCTCGAAAATGCTCCGGGCCACGTTCACCGGGCGGGGCGGCTATTGATTGGCGAAGCGGGCTTCGGCTTCGCGGGCGCTGACGAGAACATTGAGGTTCTCGCCCTCACCACCCTGGCGCGAGCCGCGGACCGGTGCTGCATCCGCGTAGTCGAGCCCTATGGCAACGCGGACATGCGTGTCGATCGGACACAGCGCATTGGCGCAGTCGAAACCGATCCAGCCATAATCGTCGAGATGGACTTCGGCCCAGGCATGGGCGCCGTTGCCATGCGGCAAGCTGTCGGACTGCGCGACATAGCCCGAGACATAGCGGGCCGGCAGGCCCAGATGCCGGACGCAGGCCATGAAGACATGGGCGACGTCCTGCGCGATTGCCTCGCGTGCCGCAAAGGCTGGGACAGCGCCGACACCGCTGCGGCCACTGGCCTCGACGCAATCGATGCGGTCGCTGACGGCATTCATCAGCGCATGCATCCGCGAGAGCGGCGTGCCGGCACCAGCCGTGACCTCGTCGGCGAAGCTGCGCAGGGCTTCATCCTGCTCGGTGAGGAGCGTGTCGCGGCGATAGACCTCGCAGGGCACGCGCTCGAGGCCGCCGCGGACGGCGCCGGCGAGATCGATCGTCTCGATCAGCCCGTCGATGCGAATGGCGAGCGAGGAGATCGGCCCGTCGGCGTAGAATGAGTGCACGATATTGCCATGGGCATCCTGCGAGGCCCGTAGCCGCCCGTCGACATTCGGTTCGATGCGCCATGACATGACATGCTGGCCGTCATGGTCGCGCGGCGTCAGCCGCAGGATCTGCGTGATATGGCGTGCCGGCTCGGCATAGTCGTAGCCGATCGTGTGGGAAATCCTGATCCGCATGATCCAGTCCGGGGCAGGGTTACGGCAGTCGCGCGGCGAAGATAGGCGAGCGGCTCATTGCAGATACTGCTCGAAGATCGTGTTGCCGAGGCGGTTGTTCTCGGTGATGAACTCCTCGATGAACTCGTGCAGCCCGTGCACGAAGACGTCGTCGATCTGCGTATTGCTGAGACTGGCCAGCGTCTTGCGCGCCTGGCGCTGCGCTGGCCCCTGGCGGCCATAGGCGTCGCCGAGCGAGTCGAGGAAGCGCGAGATATTCTCGTAGCAGGCGGCGAGCGAGCGCGGCATGCGCCGGTTCAGCACCAGGAGATCGGCGACGAGGATCGGCTTCACCGCCTCGCGATAGACCCAGTGATAGGCGGTCAGCGCCGAGACCTCGCGCAGCACCGTGGTCCACTGGAAATAGTCCAGCGAGCCGCCGACCTGCTCATCGGCTGGCAGCAGGACATGGTATTTCACGTCGAGGATGCGGGCGGTGTTGTCGGCGCGTTCGAGATAGACGCCGAGCCGCGAGAACCAGTAGCTGTCGTCGCGCAGCATGGTCCGGTAAGCCGAGCCGTCGAAGACCAGCGAGACGTTCTTCACCCAGTCGAGGAAGCGGGCGAATTCCTCGCGGTCCATGCGCTTCTTCTCGAAGCGCTGCAGCTCCAGCCAGGCGCCGTTCAGCGCGTCCCACATCTCCGAGGTCAGCGCGGTACGCACCGCGCGCGCATTCGAGCGAGCCTGGGCGAGGCAGTTGCGGATCGAGGAGGGGTTGTCGGGACTGAAGGTCAGGAAGTCGCAGACATTGCGTTCGTTGGCCTCGCCATAGGCCTTGGCGAAGGCGTCCTCGCAGCCGGCGGTGAGGACCGCGCTCTGCCACTCCGTGCCGGCGCCGCCATAGGTCGTCGGCAGATTGGTCAGGCGCGTCGTCGCGTCGAGGATGCGGGCAAGGTATTCGGCCCGCTCGACATAGCGGGAAACCCAGTAGAGGCTGTCTGCGGTACGCGAAAGCATGGTCAGCGTGTGCCTTTCCGCGGGATGGCAGGCTGTTTCGGGAGGGCTGGCAAGGAGGCGGCCGAGACTGTCATGCGTCGAGCACCCAGGTGTCCTTCGTGCCGCCGCCCTGGCTGGAATTGACGACGAGCGAGCCTTCCTTGAGCGCGACACGCGTCAGGCCGCCCGGCACGCAGGAGATGCCGTTGGCGCCCGAAAGCACATAGGGCCGCAGGTCGACATGGCGCGGCGCGACGCCGGAGGCGACAAAGGTCGGGCAGGTCGAGAGCGCCAGCGTCGGCTGGGCGATGAAGCCCTCGGGTTGCGCCTTGAGCTTGCGCCGGAAGGTCTCGATCTGGGCCTTGTTGGCGTGCGGGCCGACGAGCATGCCGTAGCCGCCCGAGCCGTTGACCTCCTTGACGACGAGCTTCTCCAGGTTGTCGAGGACATAGGCATTGGCCTCGGGCTCGCGGCAGCGATAGGTCGGGACATTCTTCAGGATCGGCTCCTCGCCGGTGAAGAACTTCACGATCTCCGGCATGTAGCTGTAGACCGCCTTGTCGTCGGCGACGCCGGTGCCGACGGCGTTGGCCAGCGTGACGTTGCCTGCCTTGTAGGCGCCGATGATGCCGGGGACGCCGAGCACGGAATCGCTGCGGAAGGCGAGGGGGTCGATGAAGTCGTCGTCGATGCGCCGGTAGATCACGTCGACGCGCTTCGGCCCCTGGGTCGTGCGCATATAGACGACGTCGTCCTTGACCAGCAGGTCCGAGCCCTCGACCAGCTCGACGCCGAGCTTGTCGGCGAGGAAGGAGTGCTCGTAGAAGGCCGAATTGTACTGGCCGGGTGTCAGCAGGCAGATCGTCGGATCGGAGGAGGCGCTGCGCGGCGCGACCGAGCGCAAGGTCGCCAGCAACTGGTCGGGATAATTATCGACCGGCGCGACGCGATGTGTGGCGAAGAGCTCCGGGAAGAGCCTGAGCATCACCTCGCGGTTCTCCATCATGTAGGAGACGCCGGACGGGGTGCGGGCGTTGTCCTCCAAGACGTAGAACGTATCGGCGTCGACGCGCACCACATCGATGCCGGCGATGTGGCAATAGATGTCGTGCGGGACCTTGAAATCGACCATTTCGAGCTGGTAGCAGGCGTTGCGATAGACCAGATCGGGCGGAATGATGCCGGCCTTCAGGCATTCCTTGGGGCCGTAGACATCGGCCAGGAACATGTTGAGGGCGGTGACGCGCTGGCGCAGGCCGGCTTCCAGCTTGGTCCATTCCGGCTTGGTCAGGACGCGCGGGATGATGTCGAAGGGGATCAGGCGCTCGGTCGATTCCTCGTCGCCATAGACCGCGAAGGTGATGCCGATGCGGCGGAAGAACAGTTCCGCCTGGCTGCGCCTGAGCGCCAGCATCTCGGGTGGCGCTTCCTTCAGCCAGCGATCGAGAGCCTCATAGGCCGGCCTCAGCTCGGCTCCCGAACCGGTCATCTCATCGAATGCAACCATGCAGCCCTCTTCCCCGTTGAAACCAGCCTATGCGCATTCGCTGGCGTTCGGGAAGAGGGAGAATAGCCGCGCAATTGATCAGGTCTGCCTTTTTCATGGGCAGTATTGATCAGGTACAGTTTACTTGAGTTGATCTTGGCAAAGCTGGGCCAGCCCGCATGAAGCGGCTGTTCCTTCGTCGTGCCGCGCCGGGCGGCCATGCCTAGGCTATTCTTGGACCGAATTCGCGCGGCCGTCCAGCCAGAGGCGCAGGGCTTCCGCGTTGTTCCGATGCTCGTCCTTCGCTGCGTAGAGCAGGACGACCGGGCCCTTCCTGCGCTCGGCGTCGAGCGTCGCAAGCGCCGCCTGCGCCGGCGGGCTGCCGAGCTCGGTCGTATAGGCGGCGCAGAACTCGTCCCAGCGGTCGGGATTGCCATGGAACTCGTGGCGGAGCGCATCGCTCGGCGCGAGATCCCTGAGCCAGAGATCGATCCGGTTCTTCGAGACGCCGCGCGGCCAGAGCCGGTCGACGAGGATACGGGTGCCGTCGCCGGGGGCAGGTGGATCGTAGACGCGCTTCACCGTGAGTTGCGTCATCAGATCAGTCCGAGGCTGCGGAAACTGGCATGGCCGTCGCGGCCGACGATGATGTGGTCGTGGATGGCGATCCCCAGGGGCTTGGCGATATCGACCAGCTCGCGCGTCATCCGCATGTCGGCGCCCGAGGGCGTCGGGTCGCCGGAGGGGTGGTTGTGCACCAGGATGATCGCGGAGGCCGAGAGTTCGAGCGCTCGCCGCATCACCTCGCGCGGATAGACCGGGGTGTGATCGACCGTGCCGGTCTGCTGGACCTCGTCTACGATGAGGATGTTCTTCTTGTCGAGGAAGAGAATGCGGAACTGCTCGCGTTCGGCGAAGGCCATCGCCATACGGCAATAGTCGAGCACGGAGGACCAGGAGGAGAGGACGGGCCGCTTGCCGACGGCGCCCTTGGCCATGCGCTTCAGCGCCGCCTCGATGATCTTGAGGTCGAGCGCGACGGTTTCGCTGACGCCATCGACCTCTGCCAGGCGCGCAACCGGCGCGCCGAGCACTTCGGCGAAGGAGCCGAAGCGCTGGATCAGCTCCTTGGCCAGCGGCTTGACGTCCCGCCGTGGAATCGAGCGGAAAAGCAGCAGCTCCAGGAATTCGTAGTCCGGTAGCGTCTCGGCACCGGCTTCCTGGAAGCGGGCGCGCAGGCGTTCGCGGTGGCCGTGGTAATGCGGCGTATCGGCAGGGGCAGCGGGCGAGGGCGCTTTGCGCGGTCCCTTACCTGCTCCCTTGCCGATGCCGACGCTCATTTCGCGAGCGGATTGCCGAGGCCGGCGGGCGACAGCGTGAAGATCTCGCAGCCCGTCTCGGTGACGCCGATCTGGTGCTCGAACTGCGCCGAGAGCGAGCGGTCGCGAGTCACCGCGGTCCAGCCGTCCGACAGCACCTTCACGCCCGGCTTGCCGAGGTTGATCATCGGCTCGATGGTGAAGACCATGCCGGGCTTGAGCAGTACGCCCTCGCCGGGGCTGCCGTAATGCAGGATGTTCGGCGCATCGTGGAAGAGCTGGCCGATGCCGTGGCCGCAGAAATCGCGGACGACCGAGCAGCGCTCGCCTTCCGCATAGCGCTGGATGGCGAAGCCGATATCGCCGGTGGTGGCGCCGGCCCGCACCGCCTTGATGCCGCGCTGGAGGCTCTCATAGGTGATCTCGATCAGGCGCTCGGCCTTCCGCGATATCTCGCCCACGCCATACATGCGGCTGGAATCGCCATGCCAGCCGTCGACGATCAGCGTGTAGTCGATATTGAGGATATCGCCCTCGCGCAGCGGCTTGTCGTCGGGAATGCCGTGACAGACGACATGGTTGATCGAGGTGCAGATCGACTTGGTGTAGCCGCGATAGAACAGCGTCGCCGGATAGGCGCCGTTATCCATGGCGAACTGGAAGGCGAGATCGTCGAGGCGCTGCGTGGTGACGCCGGGCTTGACGTAGGAGCCGAGCATGTCGAGCCCCGTGGCCGTCAGCCGGCCGGCCTTGTGCATGGCCGCGAAGGCCTCGGGGCCATGAATCTTGATGGCGGGCTCGCGCGAACGCGAGCGGCCGATGGTGTCTTCGAATGTCATTGCGCGCGGAAAACTCCTCGCCCTCTTATCTATTGCGTTTGGCGGCGCACGCAAGCCGGTTGCCGCGTCCCGGGCAGGGGCGATGTCCCGGGCAGGGGCGATGCCTGCGCTGCCGCAGGGTCGGTGATGCACGGGCGATTGTTGTGCTGACGTTAGGGGACTTGTAGCTTTTTTGAGGCAACTTGCCGCCCGAACCTTTCGTCTGCCCGGACAGCTTCCCCTTGGACACATGAAAGCGTCTGTCTCTTTGCTTCCCGCCGACGTTTCCGACCCAACGCTCAGCGCGCTCGACCAGTTGTCGCTCGATCTCGCGATGGCGCGCGGCATCGACGAGGTCATGGAGGTCGTGCGCCGCAACGCGCGCGGGCTCATTGGTGCGGATGGCATCAGCTTCATCCTGCGCGACAACGGCCGCTGCTACTATGCCGATGAGGATGCCATTGCGCCGCTCTGGAAGGGCCAGCGTTTCCCGATGGATACCTGCATTTCCGGCTGGGCGATGCAGCATGGCGAGGTCGTCGTCATCGAGGATATCGACCAGGACGAGCGGATTCCCAAGAGGCCTATCGCCCGACCTTCGTGCGCAGCCTCGTCATGGTGCCGGTTCGTCAGGATGATCCCGTTGCCGCGATCGGTGCCTATTGGGCACATCGCCATCGGCCATCGCCCGAGGTGGTCCGGGCGTTGAGGCGGATCGCCAACAGCGCGGCGGTTGCGATGACCAACATCGCATTGGTGAACTCGCTTTCGGCGGCGCTGGAAGAGGCGGAGCGAGCGAAACAGGCCATCATCCTGGCCATGGCTTCTCTGGCGGAGACGCGCGACAACGAGACGGCCAACCATGTCCGGCGTACCCAGCACTATCTGCGGGTACTGGCCGAGGGCGCCCGCGAGCGCGGGCTCTTCGCCGGGGAGCTCGACGACGCCACGCTCGATCTGCTGTTCAAATCGGCGCCGCTGCACGATATCGGCAAGGTGGGCATCCCCGACAGCATCCTGCTGAAGCCCGGCCGGCTCGACGACGATGAGCGGGCGACGATGCAAACTCATGCCGAGCTCGGGCGCATTGCCATCGCCGATGCCGAGCGCCATCTCGGTGGTTCCAGCTCCTTCCTGAGGCTCGCCAAGGAGATCGCCCATACCCATCACGAGCGCTGGGATGGGGCAGGCTATCCGCAAGGGCTCGCAGGCGAGAACATCCCGCTCTCAGGGCGGCTGATGGCGATCGCCGATGTCTACGACGCGCTCGTCACGAAGCGGGTCTACAAGGACGCGATGACGCATGACGAGGCCGTCGCCGTGGTGATGAGCGAGCGCGGCCGGCAGTTCGACCCCCGGCTCGTCGATGTCTTCCTGGAGATCGCTCCCCGTTTCGGCGAGATCCACGCCCGCTTCGCCGACGGGCAGTGAGGTCGCAACCACGACTGGCGCGCGAGCCCGTCGAGGTGTATCAGGCTGGCGCAATGGCCATCATCGAACAGAACCCGGCGGAAGAGCGGCCTTTCGGCGCCTTCGCTCCGAAAGCCTATCTCGCCCGCATCATCGCCCGGACGCGCGCCGCCTCGGACAGTTTCCTCGGGCGCAAGGTCGCCTATGCGCTGCGGCGCCTCGGCCTGCGCTCGCTCGACGGCGCGCCGGTCGACATCGAGTCGCTGGGGGCGAAGATGCGCCTCTATCCGAGCGGCAATGTCTGCGAGAAGCGCGTGCTGTTCACACCGCAATATTTCGATGCGGTCGAGCGGGAGCTGTTGGTCTCACGGCTGCGCGACGGCTTCACCTTCATCGATATCGGCGCGAATATCGGCGCCTATTCGCTCTTTGTCGCGGCCCGGGCCGGACGGGGCGCACGTATCCTCGCGGTCGAGCCGCAGCCCGAGATCTTCGCGCGCCTCGCCTTCAACATCGCGCAGAATCCGTTCGGAACCGTCAAGGCGGTGGCCTGCGCGCTCGCCGACAAGCCCGGCGAGCTGACATTGTTCATCGACCCGACCAATCGCGGGGAATCGAGCGTCCGCATCCTCAATTCGAGCGCCGGAACCTCGGTCAAGGTCCCTGCCATGACCCTGCTCGCGCTGGTCGAAGGCGAGGGCTATGAGCGCATCGATGCGATGAAGCTCGATGTCGAGGGGGCCGAGGACCTGATTCTGGAGCCGTTCCTGCGCGATGCCCCGCAGGCGCTCTGGCCGGGCTTCATCGTCATCGAGGATTCGCGCCAGCGCTGGCAGACCGACCTTGTGGGCCTGCTCGAGCGCAGCGGCTACAAGCTCGTCGCACAGACGCGACTCAATTTGGTCTTCGAGCGCAAGCCGGGCTGAGCGCGCGCCTGCGGCATGGCCGGCGCGCCCGTCGCGGCGCTTGAGCGCTTCGCAGGGAAAGCCTAGCTCTTGGCGGAGAGCAGGAGCGCCGCCATGTCCGTCACCGAAGCCAGTTCCTCCGTCACCATCGTCACGGCCGCGATCCTGGTGATTGGCGACGAGATCCTGTCCGGGCGGACCAAGGACAAGAATATCGGCTACATCGCCGAGTATCTCACCAATATCGGTGTCGATCTGCGAGAGGTGCGGGTCGTGCCTGATGTCTCCGAAGAGATCGTCGCCGCGCTCAATGCGCTGCGCGCCCGCTATACCTATGTCTTCACGACCGGCGGGATCGGCCCGACGCATGACGACATCACGGCTGATGCGGTCGCGGCCGCCTTCGGCGTGACGATCGACCACGATCCGCGCGCCGTCGCGATGCTGTCCGAGCGCTTCTCGCCGGACGAGCTCAACGAAGCCCGGATGCGCATGGCGCGAATCCCGGCGGGAGCCGAGCTGGTCGCCAACGCGATCTCCAAGGCACCGGGCTTCAATATCGGTAACGTTTACGTGATGGCGGGTGTGCCCGCGATCATGCAGGCGATGCTCGACGTCATCGGCCCGACGCTGCGGACGGGAGCGAAAATGCTGTCCGATACGGTGCAAACCGGGCTGCGGGAGGGCGATATCGGTGGTCCGCTGGCAGAGATCGCCAATGCCCACCCGGCGGTTTCGATCGGCTCGTATCCGTTCTGGTCGGAAACCGGTCCCGATACCAATATCGTCGTCAGGTCACGCGACGCGGGGAAACTACTCGCTGCAATGGCTGCTGTGAAAGCCATGGTTGCTGCGGAAAAGCAGAAACGGCTCTGAAGAAAGTTTATTCTACAACTTTTGCGGTTTTTGTACAATTTTACGGAGCGTTTGTGTTTTTAAAGGTCTCGATCTAATCTTCATGTGCCTTTTTGGTGTGTCTTATAAATATGGCATATCGTTTTCGTTGTAATTTTCTGCTATCAATTGAGTATATTGTAGGCATAAACTAATCATAAACAAGTTTTGAGAGACATTCGGGCGTGGCCGGAAAGCATTCGGCCTTTCCCGCCGCGCTCCGGGCGCCGCGGGTATCCGACAAGGCCTTTCATGACGACGCTGGCCTCAAGGATGCATGATCCGTAGGCCGCGCCGAGGGGGGATATCAGATGTCGCTCTTTTCCGGCCTTTTCTCGAATCGGCACGTTGCGGGGCAGCTGGATGCGATCAATCGCTCGCAGGCACGCGTCGAATTCGACCTTGACGGCAAGATACTGGACGCCAACGAGAATTTCCTGTCGGCGATGGGCTATGCGCTGGCGGAGGTGAAGGGGCAGCATCACAGCCTGTTCGTGACGACCGAGGAGAAGGCGAGCCCGGCCTACAAGCAATTCTGGGCCGATCTCGGCCGGGGCGAATTCTCGCGGGGGCAGTATCTGCGGCTCGGCAAGGGCGGCAAGGAGATCTGG
Source organism: Beijerinckiaceae bacterium (assembly GCA_965283735.1). Classification (GTDB taxonomy): domain Bacteria; phylum Pseudomonadota; class Alphaproteobacteria; order Rhizobiales; family Beijerinckiaceae; genus Allobosea. Next base: position 1,677,774 of record CBDIPN010000001.1, read on the forward strand.
ATCCAGGCCAGCTACACCCCGATTCTGGGGGCGGGCGGCAAGCCGGTAGGCGTGATCAAGTATGCCTTCGACGTCACCGAGCAGAAGAACCGCCTCGCCGATCTCGAAGGGCAGCGCGCCGCGATCGACAAGGCGCAGGCCGTGATCGAGTTCGACCTCACCGGCAAGATCCTGACGGCCAACCAGAATTTCCTGAGCGTCCTCGGCTATTCGCTGGCCGAGATCGTCGGCCAGCACCACCGCATGTTCGTCGATCCGGCCGAGCGCGAGACGCAAGGCTATCGCGCCTTCTGGGACCGCCTCGGCCATGGAGAGTACGATGCCGGCCAGTACCGGCGCATCGGCAAGGGCGGCAAGGAAATCTGGATCCAGGCGAGCTACAATCCGATCCTCGACGCGCAGGGGCGCCCCTACAAGGTCGTCAAATTCGCCTCCGACATCACCGCCACCTTCAAGGGCAAACAGCTCGAAGCGGCCGTGCAGGAGACGAGCGCGGTGATCGACCAGGCCAAGGGCAAGGACCTGACCGGGCGCGTGTCGCTGGACGGCAAGAACGGGGAGGTGGCCGCGCTCTGCACCGGCGTCAACGACCTTCTCGACACGCTGGCGGAGGTCGTCGGCTCGGTGCGCGACATCTCGGCGCGAATCGACAGCGCCTCGCTCAAGATCACCTCCGACAGCCAGCAGCTGGCCGAGCGGACCGAGGCCAATGCGGCGAGCCTGCAGCAGACCGCGGCGACGACCGAGGAACTCGCCGCGTCGGTGAAGCACAGCGCCGGCAATTCGAAGATGGCCGTGCAGCTCGGCAACGAGGCGAGCGAAGTCGCCGCGCGCGGCGGCGCCATCGTGACCGAGGCGGTCGCGGCGATGGGGCGGATTGAGCAGGCTTCGTCCGGCATCTCCGAGATCATCTCGATGATCGACGAGATCGCCTTCCAGACCAACCTGCTGGCGCTGAACGCCGCGGTCGAGGCGGCGCGGGCCGGTGATGCCGGGCGCGGCTTCGCGGTGGTCGCGACAGAGGTGCGGGCATTGGCTGCGCGATGCAGTGAATCCGCCAATGGCGTCAAGACATTGATCGCGAATTCTACGCAACAGATTCAAGCTGGCGTCGGCCTGGTCAAGGATGCCGGGACGACGCTGGGCGAGATCGTCGGCGCCGCTTCCAAGGTCGCATCGACCGTCAGCGAGATCTCGCAGGCGACGACCGAGCAGGCCAACGGCATCGACGAGATGGCCCGCACCGTCGCCCATATGGACGAGATCACGCAGCAGAATTCGCTGCTCGCCGAGCAGAGCGCCAAGGTCGCGCGCGATCTCCAGCAGGAAACCGAGGCGCTGAGCACGATGGTCTCCGCCTTCCAGCTTGGCGGCGACCGGCACCGGCCTTCACCGCAACTTGTCCATTCGGCTCCCGCAGCACCACGGGCGGCGCCGGTGATGCGCGGCCGGCGGGTGGCCGGCGGCGGCACGGCGGATGGCTGGGCGGAGTTCTGACGCGGTTTATCGGCGCTGAATTGGGGATGTTCGGCGCGTGCCTCTTGTCAGGCGCGCGCCGATAGGCTTTTCGGTCGGAAACGGCGCCTGTCGCGTCGCGCAAGTCTGGAGCGCTGTCCATGGCCGAACCGTCTTCGAATAAGGCTTTCCCGGTTTCCTGGGATCAGTTCCATCGCGATGCCCGCGCGCTCGCCTGGCGCCTCGCCGAGAAGGGGCCTTTCGAGGCGATGGTCTGCATCACCCGCGGCGGCCTGGTGCCGGCGGCGATCATCTGCCGCGAGCTTGGCTTGCGGATGATCGAGACCGTCTGCGTCGCGAGCTATCACGACTACAAGAACCAGACCGAGCTTCAGGTGCTCAAGGACATCGCTCCGAACATCAAGGCGATCGGCGACGGCAAGGGCAGGGGCGTGCTGGTGGTCGATGACCTCACCGATACCGGCAAGACCGCGCGCGTCGTCCGCGAGATGCTGCCGAACGCGCATTTCGCCACCGTCTATGCCAAGCCGGCCGGCGTGCCGACGGTCGATACCTTCATCACCGAGGTCAGCCAGGACACCTGGATCTATTTCCCTGGACCTGGGTCTCTCCTATGTCGAGCCGATCGCCAAGGGGCACAAGGGCTGAGCAGGCCGCGCTTCAGCCCACCGATGGCGAGCGGAAGGCGATCAGCATCCCGCTGACGACGATCGCCATGCCGACGATCTCGGTCGGAGAGGGCACTTCCGCCAGCAGCAAGGCGCTGGCGGCGGCCGTCGCCACCGGCACCAGCGGCAGGAACAGCGTCGCCCTGGCCGCGCCCAGCGTCGCGACCGAGCGCGCATAGAGATAGAGCGCGACGACGCCGACCAGGACGCCCTGGTAGAGCGCCTGCAGCAGGAGTTCCGCGAAGGGCGCCCGTGACATGTGGATCGGCAAGGCCAGAGCGACGATCGCGAGCAGTGGCACCGAAAGCAGGCACGAGGCGGCGGTGACCTCCAGCGAGCTCACGCCCCAGCGCCGGGCGAGCAGGCCGAAGATCGCCCAGAGGAAGGCGATCAGCACGAAGAGCAGGTCGCCGATCCAGGCGTCGGGCCGAGACGGCGTCATCGCGAGCGCATCGCGCGAGAAGATGCCGATGCCGAGCACGATGATGCCGAGGCCGATCAGCCGCATCCGCCCGGCGCGCTCGCCGGTAACGAGGAAGATCAGCAGCGCAGTGAAGACCGGGATCAGGCCGGGCGAGATGATCGACGAATGCAGCGCAGGCGCAAAGGCGGCGCCGCCGACCAGGATCAGGCTGTAGAGCGGGCCGATCAGCAGCGCCATCACCCAGGCGCGCGGCCAGCCGAGTGAACCGACCGGGAAGGGGCGCATGTGCCGGAGCGCCCACGGCAGCAGCACGGCCGCAGCCGAGGTGAAACGCAGGATCGTGACGTCGGCCGGGGTCAGGTCGATCAGCATCGCGTGGCGCGAGACGACCGACTGAACGCCCCAGATAATCGCGGTCAGAAGGCCGCAGAGAATGCCGAGCCATTGTGCGCGGGAGGTCATGGACGGGCGGCTTTCTGCGGGGCGATGCGGGCGGCGGGAGGCGTGGTGCTGCTATGCCCTTGCCGCGCCCGGCCAGCAACCCGCCGCGACCGCGCTGGCGGAATGCTCCAGGGCGGGCTGAAGGCCCTCCGCCGGCCGCGCTCAGCCGTCCGCCGGAGCGTCACCGGCCAGCAGCTTCGCGGCATGAGCGCGGATATCCTGCGGCCAAGTCCGGCTGTGCGCGGCGAAGCGCGCATCGTCTCCGGCGAAGAGGGCGCGCGAGGCTTCCTCGAAGCCCTCGCGATCGCCCGCCATCGTCGCGATGAAGGCGTAGGCGCGTTCCTGTGCCGCGCGGGCTCGGCTGCGGCCGCCATCCGCCTTGCGGGCTTCGTCGACGAGACGCCGCAGAGCCTGCGAGGCGCCGCCGGGCTGCAAGGCGAGCCAGTCCCAGTGACGCGGCAGCAAGGTCACTTCGCGGGCAACGACGCCGAGCTTGGGCCGGCCGCGTCCGCGCGGGGCTTCGTCGGTGGTTTCTTCGGTCGCGCCTGCCGGAGGCGCGTAGCGCGCGGCGATGTCGGTGTCGCTGCCGCGCAGGTCGAGATCGATGACCTTTCCCGTTCCATCGTCGAAGACGAGGATCGCGGCCTCGGGGTCCGTCGCGAGCGCAGCCTTCACAGCGAGCGCGACGGTCGCAAGCGGGCCGCTGGCGATGCGGGCTGTGTCGTGAAAGGCGGTGCTGGGCCTGAATGCGATGTCGAGCATGTTTACTCTCTGTTGGCGTACTTATTATCCGGATGATTTGAATGACGCAATATGACCCGGATAAAATTTATCCGACGGCCGCTTAAGCTTCCCGCTTGCAGCTGCGAGAATCCGATGCTGCAATGCAGCGCAATATCGATCGTGACCGCGTGTTCGTTCGGCCGATCTGAAAAGGGAGAGGGGCCATGGCCGGGACGATCGCTGCGGAAGGTCATTCGCTCCCCAATGTCGCCGGCCTCGCGAAGGAGCTGCTCGCCCGCGTCGAGGCGGCGCGCAGCGATTCCCGCGACGACCCCTTCGGCAACCCGGTGCTGAGCGTCACGCTCTGGCTGACGCGGTTGATGGATCGCGGCGAGCTGGGCATGGACGCTGCCTCGGAGCTGGTGCGCCGGCTCGGGCGGGAAGCCCTGCATCAGCGCGCCGGCAAAGTCGCGCGCTATGTCGGGCTCCAGAACGACGAAGCCGCTGTTTTCGCTGATCTAGCTCAGGAGGCGGCAGGGAAGCCGGGTCCTTCGATATGTTCCGGCAGGCGGTGGAGCGGGTGCGCTTCGCAGCCGTGTTCACAGCCCATCCGACCTTCGGCATGGCGCGGCAGCTTTGCCATGCGCTCGCTGACCTTGCCTCCGGCGGTAAGGCGGGGGAGGCGGTGGTCGCCGATGGCGCTCTCAGCTTTCGCCCGGACGGGCGGATCACCTTGCAGGACGAGTTCGAGCAGGCGCGCTATGCCGTGCGCCATGCCCGCGATGCCATCGACCGTTTGAACGCCGCCCTCTTCGCGGTCGCGCGCGAGCGCTGGCCGGGGCAGTGGACGCAGCTTGCGCCGAAGCCGGTCACGCTCGCCTCCTGGGTCGGCTGCGACACGGATGGACGCACCGATATCGGCTGGTGGGACACGCTGCGCTACCGGCTGGAATCGAAGAGCGGGCAGTTCGCGCGCATCCTCGAAAAGCTGCCGCAGGTCCCGACCACGGAAGCGGTACGCCAGCTGGTGAGCGAGGCGCTGGCCGCGGTGGAGAGACAGCTTGCTCTGGCGCCGCCCATCGGTACGCAGCCCTCGCTGCAGGCTCTTCAGGCTTTCGCGCTGTCGCTGGTTCAGGAGCGCCAGACGGCACTGCCCGAAGCCTCTCGTCTGGTCGAGGCGCTCGACCAAGCCTTGACGGATGCCGGCGATGAAGAGACGCGGCTCGTGCTCGCCCTGATCCGGGCCGGTTGCCTCGCGCATGGCGTCTCGATCGCGTTGCCGCATTTTCGGCTCAACGCCTCGCAGCTCCACAACGCCTTGCGCGCGACGGTCACGCTGGACGAGGAGCCGGGCCAGCCGGCGCAGCGGCGCGCCTTCCTCGCTGCCGCCAATACGGCGCTCGACAAGGTCAAGGCGATCACGGTCGATTTCGGGGCGCTGGCGGCCGAGCGGGCATCGGCCGCGCGGATGATGATGACGATCGCGCAGATCGTGAAGCATGTCGACGGATCGAAGCCCGTGCGCTTCCTGATCGCGGAAACCGAGACCGGCTATACGCTGCTCTGCGCGCTCTGGCTTGCGAGCCGCTTCGGCATTGCCGACCGGGTCGAGATCTCGCCGCTGTTCGAGACCTCTGACGCGCTGGAGCAGGGGCCGCGCATCATCGACGAGGCGCTGCGCAGCCCGCATTTCCGTGACTATCTCAAGCGCCATGGCCGGCTATGCATCCAGTTCGGCTATTCGGATTCCGGGCGCTATATCGGGCAGGTCGCCTCGACCTTCTGGGTCGAGCGCCTGCGCATCCGCATTGCTGAACTGCTCGGGCGTTACGAGCTTGCGGATGTCGAGCTCGTGATCTTCGATACCCATGGCGAGTCGGTCGGGCGCGGCGCCCATCCCGATAGCCTGTCGGACCGGCTGGCCTATCTCGACCCGGCCTATGCGCGGCAGGCCTTTGCGCGCGCCGGCATCCGGACGGTGCGCGAGACCAGCTTCCAGGGCAGTGATGGCTATCTGCTATTCGGCACGCCGCAGCTTGCCGGTGCCACGGTTGGGCGGATCGCCGAGGCGGTTTTCGCATCACCGGAAGTGGTCGAGGACCCGATCTATGATGAGCCGGATTTCGCCAGCGAGTTCTTCCAGACGGTGCGCGAGGAGATGAATGAACTCGTCGACGATCCCGGCTATGCCGCGCTCATCGGCACCTTCGGCCCTTCGCTGCTCGATAAGACCGGCTCGCGTCCCGCCGCGCGCCAGTCGGAAGGGGCGGGGCCGACGCGCATCCGCCATCCCCGCGAACTGCGCGCCATCCCCAATAACGCCATCCTCCAGCAGCTCGGCTGGATGGCGAACAGCATGCATGGCGTCGGCCATGCTGCCTCGCGCGCGCCGGACCTTTTTCGCACCATGCGCGAGCGCTCGCAGCGCTTCGACCGGGCCTATCAACTCGCGGCCTATGCGATGGCGCATAGCGATCTCGACGTGCTGCGCGCCTATCTCGACACGCTCGACCCCGGCAGCTGGTTCGATCGGGCGCGCCGCACGGTGAAGGAAGGGCGGCGTGAGGAATTGCTGGTCGTCGCGGAAGCGCTGTCGCGGCTGGAGCTGGCGCCGGCGCTGCGACGCCTGTTCTGGCGGCTCTCGGCCGATGCGCTGAAGCTCAAGGTCGCGGCCGACGATGTGCCGCAGATGTCGGCGCGGCTTGTGGCGCTGCATGCGCTGAGGCTAGCGGCGATGCATCGCATCTGGCTGTCCTTCGCCCATATCCCGGATTTCCGGCCGCATGCGGGCCTGACACGCGATGCGCTGATCGAGCGCTTGCTGCGCCTCGACGTGCCGGCTTCGCTCGCGCTGCTGGCGGAGATATTCCCGCGCGATCCCGATCCCACCATCGGCCTCGATTTCGGCGAGCCGCCGGGGCCGCGCGAGGGCGGCACCTATGAGGCGCTGCACCGCGACGTCTTCGCGCCGATGCTGGGGCTATTCGCGCTGATCCGCGAGATTTCCGGGGCGATCCAACACGAGATCGGCGCGTTCGGCTGATGGCCGGTCGGGATCGGCGTTGAAACCCACGCCGATCTCACTAGTTTGACCGGCAGAGGAAACGCCGACGGGAGACGCGCCGGACATGGCCGCCACCAGCTTCGACGCCGCGGGCGCGCGGATCACGCTCTTCCGCGCCCTGCTTCAGACCATTGCCCGCCACGGCAAGGGCCGTATCGCGCTGGAAGACCCCGAGCGCCAGCCGATCACCTATGGCCGGCTCGTGCTCGGCGCGCTGGTCCTGGGGCGCAAGCTCGCCGCGCTGACGGCGCCTAAGGAGCAGGTCGGCGTGCTCCTGCCCAACATGCAGGGCATGGCGGTGACGCTGTTCTCGCTCTTCGCGTATGGCCGGGTGCCGGCGCTGCTGAACTTCACGGCCGGCGTCCGCAACCTGCGTGCGGCGGCGGAGCTGGCGCAGCTCAAAACCATCGTCACCTCGCGGCGCTTCGTCGACCAGGGCAAGCTCGACGACGAGATCGCGGCCTTGGGCGAGGGGCGGCGTGTCGTCTATCTCGAAGATGTCCGCAAGCAGATCACCAGCTTCGACAAGGCGCTCGGCGCCTTGCAGAGCCTCGTGCCGGGGCTCGTCCACCGCTCGTTCGAAGCGCAACCGGACGATACGGCGGTGATCCTGTTCACCTCCGGCACGGAGGGCAAGCCGAAGGGCGTGGCGCTGAGTCATGCCAATATCGTCTCGAATGCCAGGCAGGTCTTCGCCCACGCGGCCGGGGCGATCTCCGAGCGGGACGTGTTCATGAATCCGCTGCCGGCCTTCCACTCCTTCGGGCTGACGGCCGGGCTGATGGTGCCGCTGCTGCACGGCATGAAGGTCGTGCTCTATCCGAGCCCGCTGCACTACAAGCAGGTGCCGAAGCTGATCGGCGACATGAAGGCGACCTTCCTGCTCGCCACCGACACCTTCCTGCAAGGTTACGCCCGCGCGGCGGAAAAGGACGACCTCAGCAGCGTGCGCTATGTCGTGGCCGGCGCCGAGCGCGTGAAGGCCGAGACCAAGCGGATGTGGGAGCCCTATGGCACCACCATCCTCGAAGGCTATGGCTGCACCGAGTGCTCGCCGGTGCTCGCCGTCAACACGCCGGCCGCGATCCGTGAGGGCACGGTCGGCAAGCTCCTGCCCGGCATCGAGGCGAAGCTGGAGCCGGTCGAGGGGATACACGAAGGCGGGCGGCTCACCGTACGCGGGCCGAACGTCATGGCCGGCTATCTCGATCCCGAGAACCCTGGCCGGATCATCCCGCCGGAGGGCGGCTGGCATGATACCGGCGACATCGTCGTGATCGAGGACGGCTTCGTCGCGATCCGCGGCCGGGCCAAGCGCTTCGCCAAACTCGGCGGCGAGATGGTCTCGCTCGCGGCTGTCGAGACCATGGTCGCCAAGGTCTGGCCGGACCAGAACCATGTCGTCGTTGCGCTGCCGGATGCGCGCAAGGGCGAGCAGCTCGTGCTCGTCACCGAGACGCCGGATGCCGATCGTGCCGCCTTGCAGGAGGCGGCGAAGCAGCAGGGCTTCCCGGAACTGTGGGTGCCGCGCGCGATCCTGGTGACGCAGGCCATCCCCGTGCTCGGCAACGGCAAGATCGACTATGGCTCGACGCGGGAGCTTGCGGCCTCGCGGCGGTCGCTGCTGTGAGCCTGGCTCGCTGCCTTGTGGCCACAATTGTAATTCTATTACGCCGCATGATGATTCCAGGTTCCGCCCTGGCGCTGCTGCGCGTCGCCACCCTTGCTCCCGCCCTGTCGCTGACGGGGCCGTCCGATCTCGCGGCTCAGGCCCAGACCGCGCTCTATGTGCGCCGCGACGAATGCATCGAGGCCGGCCGGCTGACGGCCGAGCAATGCGAGTTCGCCTATCGCAACGCGCGCGCCGAGTTCGAACAGGCGGCACCGCGCTATGGCTCGCGCGCGGCCTGCGAGCGCAGCCACAAGCGCTGCGGTGCGCAGATGATCTCGGCCGGCGGCTGGGAATCCTTCGGCAAGGGCGGGGCGAGCTATGTGCCGCGCTTCATCGGTGTGCGGGTGACCGGCGAGGGCGCGGCGCGCCGGGCGGTGCCGGTGGTCGAGGGCATGGCCAAGGTCGCCTTCGCCGGGCGCCCGGTGACGGAATTGCAGGACAAGGTCGCCGGGCGGCGCGGCATCATCGGACAAGCCAGCAGCGCCGGACGTGGCGCGCATGGCCAGGCCGGGCAGGGCTCGGCCCCCTATGTCAAGCGCGGCGATCGCGACGATACGGTGCGCGTGCCGATGGAAGAGAAGAGCATCGGCTCGGACGTCAAGCCGGGCCTCTATGTCGATCCCGACGGGGTTGAGTGGTACAAGCCCGCCCGCCGGCCTTGAGCGTTTCGCGTCGTCCGGTTCCTTCCGGAAACAACGCGTCATTCCGGACAAGCCGCGTGAGCGGCGCCGATCCGGAATCCATCGTAGGGCGATGGGCTCCGTGATGGATTCCGGGTCTCCGCTTCGCTACGCCCGGAATGACGGCGCGCTTGAAGCGGAAACGGGGTGCTGTGACCGGCCGGTTTTGATCGGCCGAGGCTTGCGCCGGCTGCGCCCGCCCGCTATCGCTGTGCCGCCTGCGGACGTGGCGAAACTGGTAGACGCACGAGACTTAAAATCTTGCGCCTTCAAAGGCTTGCGGGTTCGAGTCCCGCCGTCCGCACCATCGCCGCTGTCATTGCGAGCGTAGCGAAGCAATCCAGGGGCGGCAGCGCTCTACGTCCCCCTGGGTTGCTTCGCTACGCTCGCAATGACGGTTGGTTCGTTTGACAACCGTTGGCTGGATGCAGCGGGTGTCACGCTTTCCTGAAGATCACGCTGAGATTGTTCGCGGGCATCTCGACGATCTCCGGCGCGTTGAAACCGTTGGCCGAGCCGAGTGCCGCGACCGCGTCCAGTTCCCGCAGGCCCCAGGCCGGGTCGCGCCCGCGCAGGCTTTCGTCGAAAGCCGCGTTGCCCGGCTCCAGCGGTCTGCCCGGCCGACGATAGGGGCCGTAGAGATAGAGCGGCTGGCCCGGCTTCAAGAGGCGGCCGGCATGGCGGAACAGGCCCTCCGCCGCGGCCCAGGGCGCGATATGGATCATGTTGATGCAAAGGATCGCGTCGGCTGCTTCGAGCGGCCAGTCCGGCGCGGTTGCGTCGACGACGAGCGGCGGAAGAATGTTGCCGAGGCCGGATTCCCGTCCAGGCCGCGATGCTCGCGACCGCGTCGGGCGAGGGATCGCTCGGCTGGAAGGTCAGGCCGGGCAGGGCCGCGGCGAAATGAACGGCATGCTCGCCGGAGCCGGAGGCGATCTCCAGAACGAGCCCGGCTGGTGGGAGCACACCCGCCAGCATGGCGAGGATCGCATCGCGGTTACGCTGGGCCGAGGGCGCGCGCAGGCGGGGATCGGCTGCTGCCTGGGGATCGGCGGTCGGCTGCCAGAATTGGGGCTTGCTCATTATCCGCTCACAAATCTTTCGCCCGGCCCATCGCGTTGGGGCCATGTTCCGCTATAAGGGCCAGGAAGCGGGCCGCCAGATGTCGTGGCTTCGCAGCAAGCAGGCTGGTTTTGTTAACCGAAATCCTGATCGTCGTGGCGCTGACGATCGTCAATGGACTCCTCGCCATGTCGGAACTCGCCGTGGTTTCGTCACGCCCGGCGCGCCTCAAGGTTCTCAGCGATCAGGGCAGCAAGGGCGCCGCAACCGCGATGCGCCTCGCGGAAGATCCCGGTCGCTTTCTCTCCACCGTCCAGATCGGAATCACGCTCGTCGGCGTGCTCTCGGGCGCCTTCTCCGGCGCCACGCTCGGCGCGCGCCTGTCGGAATGGCTGGGCACGCATGGTTTCTCGCCATCGGTATCGGATACGCTCGGCGTCGGCGCCGTCGTTGTCGCGATCACCTATCTCTCGCTGATTCTCGGCGAACTCGTGCCGAAGCAGATCGCGCTGCGCGACCCCGAGCGGGTGGCGGCGCGGGTCGCGCCGGCGATGTCGCTGCTCTCGAAGGTCGGCGCGCCTGTCGTGTTCCTGCTCGATGTCTCCGGCAAGGCGGTGCTGCGCCTGCTCGGCCAGAAGGGTGAATCCGAGGAGAAGTCACCGAGGAGGAGGTCCGCACCATCATCGCCGAGGCGGAGACCGCCGGCGTGCTGGAGCGTGACGAGCGCGAGATGATCGCGGGCGTGATGCGCCTTGCCGACCGCTCGGCGCGGGCGTTGATGACGCCGCGCCGCGAGGTCGAGGTGATCGATCTCGAGGACAGTGCCGAAGAAATCCGCGAGCAATTGCGTGCGACGCGCCGCTCGCGGCTGCCGGTGCAGGACGGCGAGGCGGATTCGATCGTCGGCGTGATCCTCGTCAAGGACCTGATCGAGTTCCTTCAGACCGGCGAGGTGCAGGACCTGCGCGCGCTCGTGCAGGAAACTCCGATCGTGATGGATACGGCCGACTCGCTGCATGTCCTGCGCGAGATCCGCGCCAGCCGCGTGCATATGGCGCTGGTCTTCGACGAGTACGGCCATTTCGAGGGCATCATCACGCCCGGCGACGTGCTTGAGGCGATCATCGGTGCCTTCCAGGAAGAGGAAGAGGACGAGCCGGCGATCGTGACGCGCGCCGACGGCTCCTATCTCGTCGCCGGCTGGATGCAGGTCGACGAGTTCTCGCACGAGCTCGGCATTCCGATCCCGCGCGACGCCGATTTCCAGACGGTTGCCGGCTTCATCCTGGCCGAGATGAACCATCTGCCGAATGTCGGCGAGAGCTTCGACAAGGGGCATTGGCGCTTCGAGGTCGTCGATCTCGACGGCCGCCGCATCGACAAGATTCTGGTCAGTCGGATCGAGTGAAGTTGCGGCCGGCGTTGACGCCGGCCGCGCTGACATGGTGTAGTCGTTGCCAAGGGGTTTCACCGCGACGACCCCGTGAGGCTTCGGCCCAATGTTCGCGTCCAACTTCCTCGCTTCAGGATGGACGCAAGCCATGTCTTCCAACGAACAGATCTCGGTCGCCCAGCTGTCACGGCTGGTCGGCCTGCCCGATGCTCCGGCGATCGTTGATGTCCGCATCGACGAGGATGTCGCCGCCGATCCATTGCTCCTGCCGGGCTCCGTTCGGCGCGACTATCGTACTGTCGCCGACTGGGGTGCTGAATTCGCCGCCCAGCGACGCGTGGTGGTGGTTTGCCATCGCGGCCTCAAGCTCAGTGAAGGCGTTGCCGCCTGGCTGCGGCATCGCGGCATTCCTGCGGAAACTCTGGAAGGCGGGCACCAGGCCTGGCGTCAGGCTGGCGGGATGGTGTTCTCGCCGGAGCGCCTGCCTCCGGGGGCCTCGGCCAGCGGCAGCGTCTGGGTGACGCGGGCGCGGCCGAAGATCGACCGCATCGCCTGCCCCTGGCTCATCCGACGCTTCATCGATAGGCAGGCCGTGTTCCTCTTCGTCGCGGCCTCCGAGGTCGAGGCCGTGGCCGAGCGCTTCGGGGCCACGCCCTTCGATATCGAGGGCGTATTCTGGAGCCATCGCGGGCCGCTCTGCACCTTCGACGCGATGATCGAGGAGTTCCGGCTGGCTTCGCCGACGCTCGACCGGCTGGCGCGCATCGTGCGGGCGGCGGATACCGCGACGCTGGAGGCCGAGCCGCAGGCTGCGGGCCTGCTCGCGGCGTCGCTCGGGCTGTCGCGCATGTACAAGCACGATCTCGACCAGCTCGAGGCCGGCATGCTGCTCTACGACGCCTTCTATCGCTGGTGCCGCGATGCGGCCGAGGAAACCCATAACTGGCCGGTGCCGAAGCCGGCGGGGGAGGCGCGGCGATGAATGTCGTGGAAACGATAGCGGCAGGGCGCATGCCGACGCTCGGCGAGGCGACGCGGGTCTGGGCGCGGATCGGCTTCCTGTCCTTCGGCGGGCCGGCAGGCCAGATCGCGCTGATGCACAAGGAGCTGGTCGAGGAACGGCGCTGGGTCGGCGAGGAGCGTTTCCTGCACGCGCTGAACTACTGCATGCTCCTGCCGGGCCCGGAGGCGCAGCAACTCGCCGTCTATATCGGCTGGCTGATGCATCGGACGGTCGGGGGCCTGATCGCCGGCCTGCTCTTCATCCTGCCCGGGGCGCTGGTGATGCTGGGCCTCAGCATCCTCTACGTTACCTGGCGCCATGTCCCGCTGGTCGACGGCATCTTCTTCGGCGTGAAGGCGGCCGTGCTCGCCATCGTCATCGAGGCGGGCCTGAGGATCAGCCGCAGGGCGCTCAAGAATGGCGCGATGGTCGCTGTGGCGGCGGCTGCGTTCGTTGCGATCTTCCTGTTCAAGGCGCCGTTTCCGGCGATCATCCTGGCCGCGGGGCTCGTCGGCTGGCTCGGTAACCGCCTCCGGCCGGACTGGTTCGGCGCGGCGGGGCGGCATGGCGCAGCCGGGCCGCCGGTCGTCGGCCTGGTCGACCGGCTGCTTTCGGAGGGGGGGCTCCCGCATGTCCGGCCTTCCGCGGGCAAGGCCATGCGCGTGCTCGCGCTCTGGCTGCCGCTCTGGCTCGCGCCGGTGGCCGTGCTCTGGCTCACCACCGGCCCGGCCAGCGTCTGGACGCAGATCGGCAGCTTCTTCAGCGTGATGGCGATGGTGACCTTCGGCGGCGCCTATGCGGTGCTAGCTTATGTCGCGCAGGCGGCGGTCGACGGCTTCGGCTGGCTCACCGCCGGCGAGATGCTGGACGGGCTGGGGCTGGCCGAGACGACGCCGGGGCCGCTCATCCTCGTGCTCGAATTCGTCGGCTTCCTCGCCGCGTTCCGGGCGCCGGGCAGCCTGCCGCCGCTGGTGGCCGGCGGGCTCGGGGCGCTGCTGACGGTCTGGGTGACCTTCGCGCCGTGCTTCCTCTGGATCTTTCTGGGGGCGCCCTATGTCGAGGCGCTCCGGGAGAACAAGGGACTGTCTGCCGCGCTTGGCGCAATCACCGCCGCCGTGGTCGGCGTCATCGCCAACCTGGCGCTCTGGTTCGGGCTGCATGTCCTCTTCCGGGAGGTCTCCAGCCTGTCCTTCCTCGGCATGAGCCCGGAGGTGCCGGTCCTCACCTCGCTGGACTGGCGCGCCGCCGTGCTGGCGGCTGGCGCGGCCATCGCGCTTCTGCGCTTCAAGCTGGGCATGGTGCCGGTGCTGGCGATCTGTGCGATCGCCGGCGTCGTCCTGAAAGGCGGGTTCTGAGTCTCAGCGGCGCGGCTCGTCCGGCTCGATGATGCGATACTCAGCGTCGATGACCTCGACGCGGTCCGGCTGGCGCGGCTGGTTGGCGAAAGGATTGGTCGGGTCGATGCCCGCCGCCTTCAGCTTGGCCTTGAGGCGCCAGACCGCGATCGCGCCGACGATCAGCACGACCGGGATCAGGATGAGCGCGAGGCTGGCGGCCAGCACGAAAAGCGCGACGCCGACGGTGAGGCTCGCCGCCATGGCGAGCCACGCCTGCCAGCGCGGCATGGCGCGGGTGCGGCCGTTGAGCTGCTCGTAGAGATTGACGCGGATCATCTGGTTTCGGTCCCTTCCCTCGGCACAGAGATAGGGATCGATTGCGGCTTTGACGAGATCAGGCCGCATCCTGCCAATCGTAGAGCCAGCCATAGCGGCTGCGCAGGCCGTCCGGCCCCAGCCGCTTCAGCGCGAAATCGCGGGCGATGCTGAGCGGCCAGCCCATATGATAGTTGCGGCCATTGCCCCGGCTCTCCTCCTGCACGCGGGCGACGCGCTGGGCGCGGGCGGCGGCATAGGCGGCGAAGGCCATGGGCACCCCGGCAGCGCCTTCGCGACTAAGCGTCTCGGCGAGCAGGCGGGCGAGCACCGCGGCATCCTCGATCGCGAGCGAGGCGCCCTGGGCGAGGAAGGGCAGGATCGGGTGGGCGGCATCGCCCAGCAGCGCGATCCGGCCATTGGCCATGGCGGCGGGCTTGCGGTCGAACAGCGACCAGACCTGCCAGCCTTCGGCCGCGTCCGTGAGCTCGCGCAAGGCCGGCGAGGCGCCGGCGAGATGCTCGGTGACGACGCCGCGGTCGCCATCGCGCGACCAGCCCTCGCGGGCCTCCTTCGCCTGGCGGACGACGACGATGTTGATCTCCCGGCCGCCGGCGACAGGGTAATGCACCGCATGGCGGCCGGAGCCCATATGCAGCGTCACGCGCGGCTTGTCGCCAGCGCGGGCCGGCACCACGGCGCGCCAGGCCTCGTAGCCGGTGAAGACCGGCGGCGAAGCATCGCCGGTGAGATCGCGGACGCGCGACCACAGGCCGTCGGCGCCGATCAATCCGAGAGCGGAAAGCGTCCCGCCAACTCCGTCGCGCGCGGTGAGCCCGATCGTGACGCCGTCGGCATTCCGGCTGACCTCATCCACGCTGCGGCCGACCATGAGTTGGATATTCGGCATGGCACGGGCGGCGTCGAGCAGGACGGTATGGAGATCGTTGCGCTTCATCATGCGAAACGGTGTCGGCATGTGCTCGGGGCTGGAGGGCATCTCCAGTACCTGCGAGCCGTCGGCCCAGCGCCGGATCATCAGCCCGTGCGAAGTCACGCTGATGCGCTTCAGCGGCAGGGCGAGGTCGAGCGCATCGAGCACGCGGCCGGAATTGGAGGTGACTTGCAGACCGGCCCCGGTCTCGCCGAAGCCGGTGCGCTTCTCGACGACGGTCGCGGCAATGCCGCGCCGCGCCAGCGACAGGGCCATGGTCAGGCCGCCGATGCCGGCGCCGGCGATGACGAAATGAGGAGCGGACACGGGATCGGACGCCTTCGATGATGGTGCTGGAAGACGAGGCGCGGATGCCCCTCAGAACCCGCGCCACCGGTGAAGTGTGGTTGGCTCAGGCCGCCTTGGCCGAGTCCGTATAGGCGCATTCCGGCGGGATGCAGGCGGCGCCCTTCAACGACGGCTCGTATTTGAACAGGGTCGAGCAATAGGGGCAGATGATCTCGTGATCCGCGCCCATGTCGAGGAAAACATGCGGATGGTCGAAGGGCGGCTTGGCACCGATGCACATGAATTCGTGCGCGCCGACCTTGATGACGGGAACGCCGAGATCGTTGTGGAAATGCGGAATGCCGGTCGCGGCCATGGTCGTCGCTCTTCGCAAGTCTGAAATTCGGCCGCAACCTATCGCGTGAGCCGGCCCAGCGCCAGTGCGCGATTTGTATCAGCGCCCGTCGCGCAGGCAGCCGCGCGCCAGCTCAGTCATCCGGGCGCTTTCCTGCGGCGAGAGGAGGTTGTCGAGCGCCTTCTGCCAGAGTTGCTCGCGCTTGAGGCCATCGACCGTGCAGGCGCAGACCATCCGGCAGATCTCCTGCGGCACGTTGGGACCGGAGCAGCTGCGCTGGCATTCGTTCCGGAAGGCGCGTTCCTCTGGCGAGGTCGGAGCGACGACCTGCATCGACAGCATCAGCGCGCCGATGAAAAGCGGCTGGTGGACGAGATAGACCAGCAGGCTATGGCGCCCGCCCAGGCGACGATTCGGGTCGCCTTGTTGCCCGGCCGCCAGCCGGCGAGCGCGGTACCGGCCAGATGCGGCAGGACGAGGCGCGCCAGCACGATGCCGCTCAGCACGCAGCCGAACCAGGGGAAGACCGGCACGAAATCGGCCGTGTGGATCGGCGCCTGAGAGAAGCCGAGCCAGGCCGCCCAGGGGTGATCGAACAGCGGATGGGCGACGAAGGAGGGCAGCGCGAAGGCGAGAGCTGCCGCAAACGCGCCGGCGATGACCGGCAGGCGCAGGAAGGGCAGGGCGAGCACGCTCGCGACCGCGACATGGTGCAGGATGCCGAAGAAGATGAAATCGCCCGGTATGAACCGCCAAGTGCCGAGCGTGACCAGTGCTGCCGCACCCGCGACCATGGCTAGGCGCTTGAGGTAGGCCTTGAGGTCCAGGCCCTTGCGCGTCGCGAGGACGAGACTGAAGCCGACGATGGTCAGGAAGCTGCCGGCGATGCCGCGCGCGAACAGGCGCCAGCCCGGCTCGGCGACGATGTCGGTCTCGATCAGCCGGAACATCGAGAGGTCGTAGGCGAAGTGGTAGACGAACATGGCCAGCAGCGCGACGCCGCGGGCGATGTCGACGATGGCGAGGCGTGACGATTCGCGGGGCGCGGGCTGGGTCATGCGGCCATCGTTCATCATGGCGGGCGCTCATAAGCAAGCCGCGCCATGGCGGGTACCCAAATCCGCCCGGCCATGGCAGGGAAGGGAACCATTCCGACGTTGCGACCCGAGACCCGTATGCAGAGCTTTTCTTCCGATGGCGTGAAGATCGCCTTCATCGACATGGCGCCGACCGCTGACGAGCCGAAGCACCGCACCATCGTGCTGGTCCACGGCTTCGCCTCCTCGCACATGATCAACTGGGTCAACACCCAGTGGACGAAGACGCTGACCCATGCCGGCTATCGGGTCGTCGCGCTGGATGATCGCGGCCACGGCCAGAGCGAGAAGCTCTACGACCCCGCCGCCTATTCCTCGCAGGTCATGGCCGAGGATGTGCGCCGGCTGATGGACCATCTCGACATCCCGCGCGCGGCGGTGATGGGCTATTCGATGGGCGCGCGCATCTCGGCGCATCTGGCGCTGGCGCATCCGCGCCGGTGTGAGGCCTTGCTGCTCGGCGGGCTCGGCATCCATCTCGTCGAGGGAGTTGGTTTGCCGCTCGGCATCGCCGATGCGATGGAGGCGCCGTCGCTCGATGTCCTGACCGATCCGATGCCGCGCATGTTCCGCGCCTTCGCCGAGCAGACCAAGAGCGATCTCAGGGCGCTCGCCGCTTGCATTCGCGGCTCGCGCCAGACGTTGACTGCCGAGCAGGTCGGGCAGATTTCGATGCCCACGCTGATCAGTGTCGGTACCAAGGACGACGTATCCGGCTCCGGGCCGGAGCTGGCGAAGCTCATCCCCGGCGCCGAGTCCTTCGACATCATCGGGCGCGACCATAACCTCGCCGTCGGCGACAAGAGCCACAAGCAAGCCGTCCTCGACTTTCTCGCGCGTTTATGAGAGCATGCAGGCGAATACAGGCAATCCAGAAAAGTGGGCGACGCCAATGTGTTGTCGATCTTCCCTGAAATTCTGATTCCGTTGCCTCGCTTTTAGATTCAACTTCGGTTCGGCTTGAGCTTTCGATGCGGACGCCTGCTTCAGGCCGGGTTGTCCTTCCGCTGAACCCGTCTTTCCGGAGAATGACCATGCCGTCGGGGCACTCCGTCGTGGAAGTACGCGACTTCGCAACCGGGCTCGACCGCGTCGATCCCGCCTGGTCGCGCCTGCGGACCGAGGCCGAAGCCGCTGTCGCGGCCGAGCCGGCGCTCGGTACCCTGATCGTCGCCTCCGTGCTCAACCAGCCGAGCTTCGAGGCCGCTGTCGCTCATCGCGTCGCGGCAAGGCTCGGCCATCCCGCCGTGACCGCCGACCTGGTCGAACAGGGCTTCGCCGAGGCGATGGCCGATGACGAGACGATCGGCGCCGGCATGCGCGCCGATGTGATGGCCGTACTCGATCGCGATCCCGCCTGCTACCGCGTGCTCGAGCCGGTGCTGTTCTTCAAGGGCTTCCATGCGCTGCAATGCCACCGCCTGGCGCATTGGCTCTGGAAGCGCGACCGGCGCGATTTCGCGCTCTACCTGCAGGCGCGCTCCTCCGAGGTGTTCCAGACCGACATCAACCCGGCGGCGCGGATCGGCAAGGGCATCTTCCTCGACCACGCGACCGGGCTCGTCGTCGGCGAGACGGCGGTCATCGAGGACGACGTCTCGATGCTGCACGGCGTCACGCTGGGCGGAACCGGCAAGCAGGGCGGCGACCGCCACCCGAAGATCCGCAAGGGCGTGCTGATCGGCGCCGGCGCCAAGATCCTCGGCAATATCGAGGTCGGCCAATGCAGCCGCATCGCGGCCGGCTCGGTCGTGCTCCAGCCCGTGCCGCGCAACAAGACCGTGGCGGGCGTGCCGGCCAAGGTGGTCGGGGAAGCGGGCTGTGCCGAGCCTTCGCGCTCAATGAACCAGACGTTCGCCGGCGATTGCGGCGCCTATATCTGATGTGCTCAGTCGGCCGAGCCGGCGAGCCAGTCCATGATCTCGGCCCGGTGCGGATGCGCGCCGGCAGCCGTTGCGGCCGCGAGCGTCAGGCGATCGGGCGTCGGCATGGCCTGGGGGAAGGGCGCGACGAGCCTGCCCGACGCGAGATGAGGGCCGACAAGACTCATCCGCCCCATCAGGATGCCTGAACCCGACAGGCAGGCATCCAGTGCCAGGCTGTAGAGCGAGAACGCCGGGCCACGGCTCGGATCGATCTTCGTGCCGGGTACGGCGAAGGAGAGCCAGCGCGCCCAGTCGCTGCGCCAGACCGCGTCGTGCAGCAGTGTCTGCGCGACAAGGTCGGCTGACGTCGCGAGCTTTGCAGCGAGAGCGGGCGCGCAGACGGGTAGAATCGCGTCGTCCGCCAATTGAAGCCCGCCGCTGGCCGGTGCGGTTTCCCGATAGAACAGCGAGAGATCATAGGGATCGCGCTGCGGATCGGGCGGTTCCTCCATCGCCGAAATCGAGATCTGCAAGTCCGGGAATGCGGCCTGGAGCGCCGGCAGGCGCGGCGAGAGCCAGAGCTGGGCGATGCAGGGCAGGGCGGCGATGGCGAGCGGCCGATGCGGCTGTGCCTCGCGCAAGGCCTGCACCGCCTGTCCCAGCATGTCGAAGCCGCGCGTAAGGCGTGGCAGGGCCTCGCGCGCGGCTTCGGTCAAGGCGACGCCCTGCGGCAGGCGGCGGAAGACCGCGAAACCCAGCGTTGCTTCAAGCTGCCTGATCTGCTGGGTGACGGCGCCGGCCGTGACGCCGATCTCGTCGGCGGCCTTGGCGAAGCTCTCCAGCCGTGCCGCGGCCTCGAAGGCGCGCAAGGCATTGAGCGAGGGCAGGCGCGGGCGCGGCGGCTTGACCGGCAAGGCGAGGCTCCAGATTGAGGCTGAGAATTCCTCAGCCTGCGAGCGATGAATACTCGTTTGCGCGCGGGCCGGCAAACCGCTGTTATGCGTCGCGACATCAGGCGGGATCGGGAGAACAGCGAGATGACGGCTCTGGGCAGGCGCGACTGGGTTCCGGAAGCGAGCGAGGACTATGTGCTCAAGGTCGCCGGCGAAACTGCGAGCCAGCCGCTCGAGGCCATCGCGGCGCGGATCGACGCGCTCGCCACCGAGAATCGGACGATCCATGAGCGCGACTGCGTCAATCTCAACCCTGCCACCAATGTCATGAACCCGAAGGCCGAGGCGCTGCTCTCGGCGGGGATCGGGGCGCGGCCCTCGCTCGGCTATCCCGGCGACAAATACGAGATGGGGCTGGAGGCGATCGAGCAGATCGAGATCATCACTGCCGAGCTCGCGGCTGAGGTCTTCGGCGCGAAATATGCCGAAATCCGCGTGCCCTCCGGCGCCATCGCCAATCTCTACGCCTTCATGGTCGCGGCCAAGGCCGGCGACTGCATCATCGCGCCGCCCAGCGAGATCGGCGGGCATGTCACCCATCACGGTGCGGGCGCAGCCGGGCTCTACGGCATCGTCACCCATCCGGCACCGATCGATCCGGTGAATTATACGGTCGATGTCGGGAAGCTCCGGGCCGATGCGCTGCGCCTCAGGCCGAAGCTGATCTCGATCGGCGGCAGCCTCAACCTGTTCCCGCATCCGATCCGCGAGATCCGGGCCATCGCCGACGAGGTCGGCGCGCTCGTGCTGTTCGATGCGGCGCATATGTCCGGCATGATTGCGGGCCATGGCTGGCAGCAGCCCTTGGAGGAGGGCGCCCATCTGATGACGATGAGCACCTACAAGAGCCTCGGCGGGCCGCCTTCGGGCCTGATCGTGACCAACGACGCCGAGATCGCCAAAAAGCTCGACGCCATCGCCTATCCCGGTCTCACCGCCAATTTCGACGCGGCGAAATCAGCCTCGCTCGCCGTCTCGCTGCTCGACTGGAAGGCGCATGGCCGTGTTTATGCGCAGGAGATGGCCAAGACCGCGAAGGTGCTGGCGGAAGCGCTCTCCGAACGGCAGGTGCCGGTCTTCGCGCGCGACCGGGGCATGACCACCTCGCACCAGTTCGCGATCGAGGCCGCTGCTTACGGCGGCGGGCAGGCGGCGGCGAAGAAGCTGCGCGCCGTCAACATTCTCTCCTGCGGCATCGGCCTGCCGCTGCCGGCTGTCGAAGGCGACGTCAACGGCCTCAGGTTGGGAACGCCGGAGATCGTCCGTTTCGGCATGACGGCTGCGGACATGCCGGAGTTGGCCGGCTATATCGCCGAGGGGCTGAACGGCTCGCGCCCGGCCGAGGCGGTGGCGAAGGATGTGACGGCCTTCCGTGGCAAGTTCCGGACGCTGCATTTCATGCGCTAGGAATCATTGCCCGGCGCGAAGAAGCAGAGCAGTTCGCCTGAGTCGTCGATGCAGAGATGCCAGTGGCCGTCCGGCGACTGCTTGGCCTTGTCCTGCGGGATTTCGAGCGTCAGTGGCTTCTTGCGCTCCGTTGACCACATCGGATGCTTGCCGGGGGCGATCGTGACGACGAAGCCGCCGGTGACTTCCCGGACGGCTTCGGCATCGATCTGCGCACAGTCGGAATCGAGGCAGCAGTAGAACGGATAGTCCCAGCCCCGCGGGGCCTGATGGGCGCGCGCGACCGTCGCTCCTGCAATCAGGACAGCAGCGATCATCGAGGCAAGAACACGCATCGGCCGGCCCTCGAAACGAAGGCTGCGACCGGAACGCGGCGAATGCGTGGCAGAGTATCCGCTTCGTCATGAGCCTTGCGCTCGACCGCCGTAGCGCTCTTCCATCTCCGCGCGCATCGCGTCGGCTCCGAGCAAGCGCGAGCCGGCCATTCTGACCGAGCGCACCTTTCCGCCCTCACGTTCCAGAGCAACGGTCTCGCCCGGGCTGTGGAAGCCGGAGGCGCGGAGGATGCGGCCGGTGTCGGGCGCTTCGATCGCAATCTCGGCGGCATCGAGGAAGGGCGTCAGCAGGGCCGGGGCGGCGCAGAGCACGCGGTCGGCAACGGGCACGAGATCGGTCGCGCCCCAGAGCGTCCACCAGCGCCCTGTCCAGTCGCGCGTCTCGACGGACGGGCCGCCGCGCTCGGCGAAGACCTTGAGGATATGGGCGACGCCGTCGAGCCAGGGATGGGCGAGGCCGTCGATGGCGTTGGTCAGGACGGAGATCGTCAGGCCCTGCTTCGGGATGATGGCGGTGCGGGTGATGAAGCCCTGGAAGCCGCCGGAATGGCCGACCCAGCGCCAGTCGCCCTCGCCGCCGGAAATCGTGCCGAGCCCGTAATGCCGGCCGAGGCTGGATTCGTCGTCCGGCCAGAGCCGGCGGATCATCTCGCGGCGGCTCCTGGCCGAGAGGATGCTGCGTTCGGCTTGCGGCGAGAGTTGTGCGAAATAGCGCGCGACATCGGCGGCGGTCCCGACGAAGCCGGTGGCGGACGCCATGGCATGGCAGTGGTTGTCGGCCGGGATGACCATGCGCTGGCCGAGCAATTGCCTGCCGGTATGGCCCTTCGCCATCGGCCTCTGGCCCCAGAGGCCGATATCGGCTGCGGTTTCGGTGAGTCCGACCTTGGCGACGACCTCGTCGGTGATCCACTTGTTGTAGTCCTGTTCGGTCACGGCTTCGATGACGAGGCCGAGCAGGCCGAAGCCGTGGTTCGAGTATTTGAAACGTTGCGAGCCGGGGAGGACCGGCGGCTTCGCGAGATCGGCGAGCAGTTCCGCCTTGCTGCAGAAGGGCTTGCGGTCGAGGAACTGGCCGGCATCGGGGCCGTCGCGGGTCAGGCCGGCGCTGTTGGAGAGGACCTGGCCGACGGTGACCTTGGCGATTTCCGGATGCAGGCCGTCGATCAGGCTGCCGACCTCGTCGTCGAGCCGCAGGCGGCCCTCGTCGACGAGGCGCAGGATGCCGGCCGAGGTGAAGCTCTTGGAATGCGAGGCGATGCGGAAGCCGTGGCGCGGCGTCAGTGCCTCGCCGGTGGCGAGGTTCGCGCTGCCGAAGGCGGCCTCCAGCACAACTTCGCTGCCATCCGCGATCGCGACCGCGCAGCCCGGCTGGTCATGATGGCTGCGCTGGAAATCGAGCCAGGTCGCGACATAATCGAGGGCGGGAGCAAGCCACGGCTTCATGGTCTCAAGGTCCGTCAAGGTTCCGGAGGTTCGCGAACATGGCACGATTCCGCATGGCATCCACAACCACCGGATGGATGAGGCCTGCCATGTCCGCAGCGGCTGCTTTCGCTTGCCCTTCGTGGCCTGCCGTGGCATCGCTCCCGGCCAATTCGAAAGGACCCAGGACCGTGGACAAGACAGAACTCGCCAAGCTCGAAACCTATCTGCGCCGCACCTTCAACAACCACGCGATCAGCGTGCGCGCCCGGATGAAGAAGACCGACTCGGCCGAGGTCTATCTGGGCGAGGAGTTCATCGGCATCATCCATGTCGACGACGAGGATGGCGATCGCTCGTTCAACTTCACCATGGCGATCCTCGACGTCGATCTCGAGGATTGAGGTCGTCAAAGCCAAAGGCTGGAGCCCTCGTTCTGAGGAGCCGCGGAACGCGGCGTCTCGAAGGATGGTCCAGTAGGCTCCAGAGATTTCTGAAGCATCCTTCGAGACGCCATTCCCTCGGGAATGGCTCCTAAGGATGAGGGCTGTGGGTGTTCCCTGCCGCCCTAAAGACTGCTTCCTAGCGGATCAGCCCGTCGAGCGTCCGCCTGACACCCCCAAGCATCACCGCCCAATCGGCGATGATGGCGCGGGGGAAGCGGATGTTCACATCCATGCCACGATGCTGGAAGGTGATGCGGCAGGGTTCCTCGAGGCCGGCGCCGGTCTCGATCGGGCAGCGCGCGGCGAAGCCCTTTCCGTCGGGGACGGAGACGTAGAACTCGTCGTTCTCGAAGGGCGAGCCCTTGCGGAAGCCGCGCACCACAAGACCGCCGGGGTTCGACCAGACGGTCGGCGTCAGGAAGCGGGCATAGGTCGCGAGCTGCCGGGCCGGCTCGTTGACCCGGTCGGGCGGGCTCAGCGTGATCAGCAGCCGCTTGCGGTTATCCGGTTGGGCCGGGCCGAGGTTCGGCCAATCCAGGCGCAGGCGCACCATGCCGACGAGCCGGCTCGTATCACTGTCGTCCTCGATGCCGGTGAGCTCCTTCGGGATCATCAAGGCGACCTCGCCGACGCGAGCGGGCTGCGGGGCAGCCGTCGGCTCGTCGCGCTGCTGGGTGAGGTAGACCGCGAGGCCGGTTGCGAGCACACCCGCTGTCAGGATCAGCAGCGTCGCCTTCAGCAAGGCGCCGTCCGCACGCGGGAGCGGGGCAGCCCGCTGTTGCAGACGCATGCGTACCATCGAAGTGATATGAGCGGCCTGGTGGCCGGGCCGGTGATAGGGCAGCGATGCGGTCATTCCGGTGCCTTGCGATCTAGGCTCTTGTTTTTACCGCATTTTCTTCACGCGAACCGGGGCCCACTTCGCTCGAAAATGCTCTGGTCGCAACCACTGAATCATCCCCGGCTTAATGCGGCGTAAACCATAACCGGGCCGATACGGTTAACCATCGGTAAACTCTGTCCTTCACAGTTCGTAAACCATGCGGCAGGCTCGGGCGTCGTTCCGGTTGAGAGTTCGCGTCCGTGACCATCCAGCCTGCCTTCGTCGAGGCGCTGCAATCCCTGTTCCTCGGATTCGCTTTCGCGGGACTGCTGGCCAGCGCGTTCGAGCTGTTCACGGAGCGGCGCGCCGATTTCACGCTTCTGCAGACCGGCGGGCTTGCCGCCATCGCCAGCGTGCCGGTGGTGGTCTTCAGCGCGCCCTTCCTGATCCTGCGCAACACGGTGCGCGGCCGGCAGAACGACGGGCGCCCGGTTTCCTTCCTCATGCTCGCGGGCATGACCGCCGGCATCTGGAGCCTGGTCTCGGGCCGCGTCGTGCTCGACCTGCTGCATCTCCTCGGCGCTTGACGACAGGCGTCGCCCGCCTGCAATCCTGAGGGCTCGAACCGTCAGGACAAGCCGATGCCCCTCTATGCGCTCGATGGAACCAGGCCGGAAACCGCTGAGGCCGGAGAGTGGTGGCTCGCGCCCGACGCGCATGTCATCGGCCGCGTCAGGCTGGCGGCCGGAGTGGGGATCTGGTTCGGCGCCGTGCTGCGCGGCGACAACGAGTGGATCACGATCGGCGAGGGCAGCAACCTCCAGGAAGGCTGCGTGCTCCATACCGACATGGGCTATCCGCTGACGGTCGGCGCCAATTGCACGATCGGTCATCGCGCCATCCTGCATGGCTGCACGATCGGCGAGAACAGTCTGGTCGGGATGGGCGCGACCGTGCTCAACGGTGCCAAGATCGGCCGCAACAGCCTTGTCGGCGCCAATGCGCTGGTGACCGAAGGCAAGGAATTTCCCGACAATTCGCTGATCGTCGGCTCGCCGGCGCGGGCGGTCCGGACGCTCGACGACAAGGCTGCGGAAGGGATCACCGCTTCGGCGAAGGCCTATGTCCAGCGCTGGCGGCAATTCGCGGCCGGGCTCGAACGGCTCGGCTGAAGCTCAAACGAAGCGGGCCGGCTTTCCGCGGAGGAAAGCCGGCCCTTGGCGAAACCCGATCCCTTGGGGACGGGTGGGTGGGGACGTGACCGAGCCTCGCCGTCCTTATCGACGCAGCCGAAATCGGGCTGCGACGGATTCCATCAACGCTGCACCGAGGCGACCGTCGGGGTCTGCGCGCCGCCGAGCGAGGTCCAGCCGGTGCGGTACTGCAACTCCCGCTTGACGTAGACGTAGCCGGTCTGGCTCCAGGGCAGGATCGCGTTGCGCTTGTTGTCGAGGACGAAGTCGCCGCGATCGGTGCGGATCATCAGCACGGCATGGCCGGCATTCTCCTCGTCGATCACGACGGTGACCAGCATGGCGCGACGCGGCAGACCGGCCTCGGCCAGGCGCTTGCGCTTCAGCAGCACATAGTCCTCGCAGTCGCCCTTGCCGTCCGTGGGGATGTCCCAGCGGTCGACGACGCCCCAGTGATCCTGGTCGGTGATCGCCTCGATCTCGCGGTTGGCATTGTTGTTGACAGCGACGATCGTCTTCCAGAGCTTCGAATTCAGCTCGATCCGCTCAGCCTCGCGGGTGTCGACGCGGCATTCGGACGGCGTGCGCTTGCAGAAATCCGTCCAGGCATAGGGTGCGCGGGCGTCGCCGGAGGCTTCGGCCGGGAGGCTCGCGACCGGAATGCCGGCCGAACCCTGAGCCTGAGCCGCGCTTGCCCCGGCCATGGCGACCATGGCGGCGAGAGCGGTACCAATCAGATTGCGATGGAGTGAGAGCATGTCGTCCCCTTTCTGTCCCGGGGATGACGATGCGCGGCGGCGGATGGATTCGAGCTGAAATGGAAACGTACAAATTTATGTATTCGGCCGGTGCGGTGGCCAAGTAAAGATCAGCCTCAACCTTGTTCGAAAGCGGAAGTAACGATTTGCGTCGATCGTAAAACCAAACGTTAACCCTTAATTGTTCGTTGTACAGAAAGGACTGATTAACCTACGCAATCGTTACCGCGCCGAAGCGGCCGAAAGGGCTGCTGTGGCCTCGGAAATGTGGTCTCGCCGGATCGACTGGAACGTGCGCGCTCGATGAGGGGTTATTGCCGATCGAACCATGCAGAGGGGCGCCTTGATGAGTGCACTGACCATCTGGACCTATGACTGGGTCCCCGAGGGGCCCCCGCGGTTTCGTGCGCGATCTCAGGCTGCGCTGGGCCTGCGAGGAGGCGGGGCTCGCCTATGACGTCCGCACGATCCCTTTCGACGGCCGCGAGACCAATCACCTCGCGCGCCAGCCCTTCGGGCAAATTCCGTTCCTGGACGATGGAGCGGTGAAGCTGTTCGAGAGCGGGGCAGGGCTGCTGCACCTGGCGCGCAAGAGCGAGGCGCTGATGCCGATCGATCCGGTCGCAGAAGCGGAAACGCTGCAATGGACGCTGGCCGCGCTCAACGCGATCGAGATGGTCAGCGTGCCCTGGTGGTTCCTGACCGTCACCGGAGCCGCCGACAATCCGCTGACGGGCTGGATGGGCCTGCGCCTCGGTCAGCTCGAACAGGTGCTGAGCGAGCGCGAATGGCTCGCCGCCGGCCGCTTCACGGTAGCCGACCTGCTGATGGCGGATGTGCTGCGGGTCGAGAAGGTCCGCGCCTTCGGCGACCGGCCGGCGAGCGAGGCCTATGTCGCCCGCGTCACCGGCCGCTCGGTCTTTCGGAAGGCGCAGGCCGATCAGATCGCGCTGTTCAAGGTGACGGACGCCAAGCGGCGCTCTGCGAGCTGACGCTATGGAGGACGCTGAAAGCCCGCGATGCGGGCTTCAGAGCTCGAGATTCTCGTCGAGCAGGTCGGCCGAGAGCGGGAAGCGGAACTCGGCCGCATAGCCGCCGTCGAAGCGGCGGACGACACGCGCCGGCGTCGTGCCGAGGCGGACCGGCGTGTTGATCGGCAGGTCGAGATCGCTGGAGAAGGCGGCGCCCGAGAGCGAGATATCGATAATGCGCACGATATGCTCGGCGCCGTCATCCAACACCAGGGTCGAACGCGGGTTGCGCGGCACGATGCGCTCGTGGCGGCGATCCTCGGGCAGGCCGAGCTCTTCGCGATTGGCAAGCCAGGTCAGCTGGGCGGTGAATTTCTCGCGCTTGCGGCTGGTCGCCGTGATGGTCATCGCGAAACCCTCGGCCGTGGTGCGCACGCAGGCGCCCTCGATGCGGCCGAGATGCTCGAGATAGACGATGACGCGCTCGCCGGGCTTGGCCTTGGCGGGCGCGGCGAGGTGAACGCCGCCGGGTGAGATGTCGATCGTCTGGCAGGGATATTCCATGCGGTTCGGCAGCATGTAGCGACCCAACAACACCACTTTCATACGGAAATGCCGCCTGCGCTCAGCAGGAAAGGCAGCCGCTCGAGGCGTTTTGAGGGCGCTCAACATCAATAACCGACCTAATTTCCCCGATAATCCTAGGCGGGTTTCGGTTAACGTATCGTTCCGCTCAGGCCCGCCCGCCCGGTAATACCACGAGACGGGGCGGTTCGGCACGGCGCGGCGTGACGGGTGGGCGTGCGGTCGCCGCAGGCCAGAGCATCCTGAGCGAGATCATCCGCATCGAGTCGATGGTGTCGAGGCCGAGCCAGTCCGGCGACAGGGCAGGCGAGAGCGCGCCGAGCACGCGGGCATGGGTGCGGCCCCGGTAGCGCAGCGGCAGCAGCAGCAATTCGAGATAGATCGGCGTGCCGGTGACCGACTTGCCGGAGAGGCCGGCGACCGCGCCGGCACTCTCGTCCATCACGGTCTGGACGAGGCGGCGCATATCGCTCTGGGCCTCGACATCGGCCCAAAGCGCCGTGAAGGCGCGGCCGCGCAGTTCCCTGCCGATCAGGGCGCAGAGCCGCGTACCCGCCAACCGGAAGACCGGGCCGATCGGCTCGTTTTCCAGCACGAAGGTATCGGCCAGGGCATGCCGCAAGGCTCCGGGCTCGATCTCGCCACGCTCCGGCGCGGCCCGCTCGCCGCGCAGCCCGTCCCAATATTCGAAAACCAGACGTGTGCTCGCGTTCTTCATTCTGTGCCCATATCGCCCGTCTGTCTCTCCCTGGAGCGGCCCGACGTCCGAAGACGGGGCGGAACCGTTCGAAAGGAGGACAAATCAATCTCTCAGAAGATCGCTGACGCATTCGCCGTGCCGTCTTGCCACCCCGCACTCGTCGGGGGAGGCGGCAGGGGCGTTAGGGTTAATCAAGTCTTACGATTGTGGATGATCGTTAAAATGCGCATCAATCGCTTCGGAATTCGCGGATGCGGACAGCATGCGCAGCACGAGGTGGAGGGGGCGTGAGCCAGCCGCTCGGCACGACCGGGCGGCCTCACAGCCGGCGAAAAAGGGGACGGCGCGAGCCGCTCCCCTTCGTTGAGTCGGGCTGGTCTGCCGCTTGCGCCGTGCCGGTGCTTCGGCAAGTGTGACGCCCGCATGTCTTCCCAATATTCTCCACCGCCGCGGCGCGAGCCCGTCTTCAACCTGCCGTCCGCTGTGGTCTGGCTGCTGGCGGTCCTGGTTCTGATCCAGGCCGGCCGCTCGCTGCTGTCGGACTATGACGACTACGTGCTGATGTCCTGGCTCGCCTTCGTGCCGGCACGCCTGACGCTCTGGCTCTCGCCGGGACGGATCGACGATGTCGTCGGCGCGATGGCGCAGCTCACTGCAGGACAGGACGTCGTCGAGCGGCTCCAGCTCGTCCGGCTGCTGCTGGCCGATGGCGGGGTCAGGCTCTGGACGGTCCTGACCTATGGCCTGCTGCACGGCTCCTGGCTGCATCTCGTCTCCAACGCGGTCTGGCTTGCGGCTTTCGGCAGCCCGGTCGCGCGGCGGCTCGGGACGGGGCGCTTCCTCAATCTGATGGCTCTGGCGACCATCGGAGGGGCGCTGCTGCATTGGTGGTCGCGGGATCTCGACGTGCTGCCGCTCGTCGGCGCCTCGGCGGGCATCTCGGGGGCGACGGCAGCGGCGATCCGTTTCGTCTTCGCGCCCGGCCTGCGCTTCGGTGAGCTCGGCGACGATGCGGTCGTGCGCGCGATTCCGGCCGAGCCGTTCGGGCAGCTCTGGCGCAATTCGCGCGCCCTGCTGTTCATCGCGATCTGGTTCGTGACGAACATCCTGTTCGGCGCGGGGCTGGTGCCGATCTTCGGCGAGGAGACCAGCATCGCCTGGGAAGCCCATATCGGCGGCTTCGTCGTCGGACTCATGCTGTTTCCGCTGCTCGACCGGGGGCAGAAGCGGAGCTGAAGCGGATGGCGGGTCCGTATTCGCAGGCTCCTTAGAACCATTTCGGAAACCTTGCCTGCGCCAAGGTCTTCGCCCACACTCACCTTATTGCGAAGCACTTCCCGAGCCGGCCCGGCATCGAGAGACTTGCCGGCCCTCACGAAGTTCCAGCGAAACCGCGCGCCGGCAACGGCGCGCCTGCGAGGAGGGTTGGCCATGAATGTCGAGCAGTTGCTGAGCGGCAAGGGGCACGATGTGATCTCGGTGCAGCCGCATCGGACGCTGGCCGAGGCGATCCGCACGCTGAGCGAGAAGCGCATCGGCGCCGTCGTCGTCATGGGTGCGGATGGGGCGCTCGTGGGCATCCTGTCCGAACGCGACATCATCCGGGCGCTTGGTGAGCTGGGAGCCAGCGCGCTTGAGAGCGCGGTCTCGCGCTCGATGACGTCGAAGGTCGTAACCTGCCGGCCGCAGACCAGCGTCGACGAATTGATGGAGATCATGACGACTGGCCGCTTCCGCCATGTTCCGGTGGTCGAGAACGGCCGCGTCACCGGCCTCGTTTCGATCGGCGACGTGGTCAAGCACCGCGTGGCCGCGATCGAGGCCGAAAGCAAGGCTATGCGCGACTATATTGCGATGGCGTGATGGAAGCCTGTTCGCGTTTCCATTGAAACGCGGGTCATCCCGGCCGTAGCGAAGCGGAGAGCCGGGATCCATGCCTGAACCTTCATTGGAAGCGCTCCGGCATGGATCCCGGGTCAAGCCCGGGATGACCCGCGTGTTTCCATGCAAAATCCGGTAGGCTCGGGCGCCGCCGGAGGGCCTCAGCTCTCGGGCGCGATATGGTTGGCTGCGACGAGGGTGGCGATGTCGTCGAGCGCCCGGCGCGTCGCCTGCCGGCCGAGTTCGATTGTCTCGTCGGCGCGGTGGAAGTCGAACAGGCCGATGCGGCCGAGCTTCGGGCCGATCATCACGTCGGGCGGATCACCCGCCAGCCGCGAGCGCGAGATGCGGTCCTGCGTGATGTTGAAGGCATCGATCATCACGCCCGCGAGGCCGGGACGGTTCTCCGCCGGGCGGCCGACGATGTTGCGGACGCGCTTGGCCGCGCCGCTGATCCCGTCATACCAGCGCGGCTCCGGCTGGATACGCAATTCCGGTATGAGCGGGTCGGGGTCGGAGCTCTGATCCTGGATGGTCGTGCCGCGGCCGGTGAGGTCGCTGTTGAGGTTGACACAGATCACGACGTCGGCGCCGAGCGCGCGCGCCGCCGTCACCGGAACCGGATTGACCAGCGCGCCGTCCATCAGCCAGCGGCCGCCGAGCTTCACGGGGTCGAAGATGCCGGGCAGCGCGTAGGAGGCGGTCAGCGCTTCGACCAGCGGGCCACGGGTCAGCCAGATTTCGTGGCCGAATCCGAGCTCGGTCGCGACGGCGACGAAGCGGTGGCTCAGGTCCTCGATCCGGATGCCGTTCAGATGCTGTTCGAGCAGCCGCTTCAGGCGGCTGCCGGCGATCAGCCCGGCGCCGCCGATATGAAAATCCATCAGGCCGACGATGCGGCGCTTGGTCATGCTGGTGGCGAATTCGCTGAGCTCAGGCAGCTTGCCGGCCGCGAGGCAGCCGCCGACCACGGCGCCGATCGAGGTTCCGGCGATGACATCGGGGGCGAAGCCGGCCTCGATCAGCACCTCGAGCGCGCCGATATGGGCCCAGCCGCGGGCCGCGCCGCCGCCGAGCGCGAGGCCGATCTTCGGTCTGACCAGGGTCGGCTGTCCCTCGACCGGGCGCATATCGTTCATTGCGGCACCACCTCCGCCGAGACCAAAGGCTCGCCGCGCGACACCATCCCACCGCATGGGCTCGTCCCTCCGTGGAATAAGAGGGTCTCAGAAGCCGATGAGCGAAAGATGAACGGCCAGCCTCCGGCGATTATCGCCTGTCTTTGACGAATCCGTGAAGGCATGCCGGCGGCATTGCCGATGCGCGCCGGATTCAAGCTGTCAGTCGCAGAGGATCAGAGGTTTTTCCGTCTCGCTCCGCAGCGGCTTGACCCGGTAGAAGCAGGAGCTGCGCCCGGTGTGACAGCAGCCGCCGTCGCCGGCCACCTTCACCTTGATCCAGAGTGCATCCTGGTCGCAGTCGACCCGCATCTCGACGATGGTCTGGATCTGTCCGGAGGTCGCGCCCTTGTGCCAGAGTTCCTTGCGGGAGCGCGACCAGTACCAGGCCTCGCCAGTCTCGATCGAGCGCTTCAGCGCCTCGGCATTCATATGGGCGACCATCAGCACCGCGCCGGTATCGGCCTCCGTCGCGACGACCGTGACAAGGCCGTTCGCGTCGAAGCGGGGGCTGAGCACCGTTCCCTCCTCGAGGGCGTGCTTGTCGGTCGCGGCGGGGAAGACGGGCATGGGGACTCCGCGGAAAGGCGGTCACGTGACGCGCCTTGTAATGAGAATGTCAGGAGCGGCTAATGGAGCCGCCAACTGGTGCAGACAGCTATCGGAAACCCGTCGTCGGAACCACCCTTTGTCATTCCGGGGCGCGCCGCAGGCGCGAACCCGGAACCCACGACGGGGTGCGACATTCCAAGCCGCGTTGTGGGCAGCTCACCCGGTCGTGGGTTCCGGGTTCTTCGCTCCGCGAAGCCCCGGAATGACAAGGGTGGTACGAAGTCGTTGCTGCCCGCCGTCGAACGCACCTACAGCCCCGGCGACTTCACCATCGTGAAAAAGCGGACCTGCTCGGCCGGATCGTCCCGGAAAACGCCGCGATACTGCGAGGTCATCGTCGACGAGCCCTGCTTCTGCACGCCGCGCATCGACATGCACATATGCTCGGCCTCGACGAGGATGGCGACGCCGCGCGGCTCCAGCACCTCCTCGATCACATCGGCGATCTGGGCCGTCATCGTCTCCTGCGTTTGCAGGCGGCGGGCATAGACATCGACGATGCGGGCGAGCTTCGACAGGCCGACCACGCCCTTCGACGGGTAATAGCCGATATGGGCCTTGCCGACGAAGGGCACCATGTGGTGCTCGCAATGCGAATAGAACGGGATGTCGCGGACGAGGACCATGTCGCGATAGCCCTCGACCTCCTCGAAGACGCGGTCGAGGATATGGTGCGGATCCTCAGCGTAGCCCTTGTAGAATTCCTTGTAAGCCTTGGCGACGCGGCGCGGCGTGTCCGCCAGCCCCTCGCGCGACGGATCGTCGCCCGCCCAGAGCAGCAGCGTGCGGACAGCGGCCTCGGCCTCTTCCTGCGTGGGCTTGCGAACCAGAAACTTGTCAGCGGAGGGGCCGATGGCCCCCTCGACGGACAAGGACTTAACCACAGGGATCATGTGGTGCCTCCCGTTGGGACGATGAAGCCTCGCGAGCCAGCCCTTGCAGGCTGCGGCTCCCGAGGTCGGTGCGACAAGTTTGATGCCTCGCGGCGGAAGAGGTTCCCATGCCCTCCCGTTTGGCGGCGATCAACCCTATATTGGGTCTGCGTGCCGGTCATTCCAGACCGGCGAGAGAACAAGCCATGCTGGACGACGTCTACAACAAGCGCATCCTCTCGCTTGCCGCCAACATCCCCCTGCTGCAGCGCCTGTCTTCGCCCGATGCGACGGCGCGCGCGCACTCGAAGCTATGCGGTTCGACCGTGACAGTCGATGTCACCATGGAAGGCGATGTCGTGACCGGCTTCGGCCATGAGGTGAAAGCCTGCGCGCTCGGGCAGGCCTCGTCCTCGATCATGGCCCGCCATGTCGTCGGCTCGACGGCGGCGGAATTGCGGGAGGTGCGCGAGCAGGCCCGTGCCATCCTGAAGGACAATGCCGAGCCGCCCGAGGGCAAATGGGCCGATCTCGCCGTGCTCGTGCCGGTGCGCGACTTCAAGGCGCGCCATGCCTCGACGATGCTGACCTTCGACGCGGTGGTCGATGCGATCGACCAGATCGAGGCCAAGCGGCGAGAGGCTGCCGCCTAGCCGTCTCGTCAGGGCGTCACTTTACGCCGAAGGCGACGCGGATTTCCGGCACGGTCTCGTCGAAACGCAGCTTGAAGGCCTGGTCGGCGAGGAGGGCCTTGGCGACGGCGCGCCCGACCTTGTCGCCGGCGACGAGGTCGCTCGGATAGTGGAAGCCGCAGATCAGGCGGCTCTCGCCATAGCTCTTCACCCGCTGCTCCAGCTTGTCGCCGAGCTCGGGCGCCGCGGTCTTCAGGAGTTCGGCATAGAGCGCAGCGGTCGCGGCATGGCCGGAGGGGAAGGAGGTGCCTTCCGGCCGCGCGCCGGGGCAGGGCTTGACGCGGACCTTCGCCCAGAGCTGGAACGGGCGCTGGCGGCTGGTCAGGCGGTGGACGCTCTTCAGGAGGATGCCGAGCTCGACCTGGGCCTCGCGGAAGAGCAGCCGGACCTCGCGATGGGTGCCGTCGACATAGCCCGTGTCCATGCCGTTCAGGAAATTGACCAGCGCAAGGCGCTGGTCGGCGATGGCCGCCTTCTCGCGCTCGGGCGTCCGGTTCAGGGTGATCTGCTGGACCTGCTCGAACTCGGCCTTGCCCTCGGGGCTGTTCTGCGCCGGCGGAAGGCCGATGATCTTGGCGATGTCGAGCTTGGCGCCGTCGAGCCAGAGCAGGTAAGGCCGTTGCTGAGCAGAGGCCGGCATGGCGAGGCCGAGACCAAGGGCCAGCCCGGCACCGAGCAGGGCTTTGCGAACGAGGGCTTGGCGAAAGCGAGCGGCGCGCATCATGTTTCCGGTATCGAGCAAGGGAAGCGGTTCTGATTGTGGCTGAACGAAACGAAGCAGACGATCTATTCCAGCGTCTCTTTGTTAAGCAAAGATTTTCGCTGCTGCGAAGCGTCGCGCTTTTCCCCCGAAAAGCCGCACATCTCGCCATTCGCGGCTATCAACTGAGCCTTTCCATGCTGGTCGGGCGGCATTGCCGGCACTGGCCGAGCTGCTCGGCCTATACCGACGAGGCGATCCTGCGCTTCGGCCTCTGGCGCGGCGGCTGGGTCGGCTTCGCACGAATCTGCCGCTGCAACCCCTGGGGCACGAGCGGCATCGATATCGTCTGCGAGGAATTGCCGCCGCACGCATCCTGGTATAGGCCATGGTCCTATGGCCGCTGGCGCGGGACAAACGTGCCGGCGGCTTTCGATTCCGACGTCGAACCGGCCACGGGCGGCGGAACGCACCCTTCACATCCGTAGCCGGCCTAGTCTTACGGGGCTTGTATCCCCGAGTGAGCAGGATCTCGATCCATGACGATCTCCCTGACATTTCCCGATGGCGCCAAGCGCGAATTCCCCTCCGGCATTACCGGAGTCGAGATCGCCAAGGGCATTTCTCCCTCCCTGCTGAAGCGCACCGTCGCGATGGCGCTCGACGGCACCGTCGTCGACCTCGCCGACCCGATCACTGCCGATGCCAAGATCGAGCTTTTGAACCGGGAAGACCCGCGTGCGCTCGAACTGATCCGGCACGACACCGCCCACGTTCTCGCCGAGGCCGTGCAGGAGCTGTTTCCCGGCACGCAGGTGACGATCGGTCCCGTGATCGAGAACGGGTTCTTCTACGATTTCGCCCGCAACGAGCCCTTCACCCCGGAGGACTTCCCGGCGATCGAGAAGAAGATGCGCGAGATCATCGCGCGCGACAAACCCTTCACCAAGGAGGTCTGGAGCCGCGACAAGGCCAAGGATTTCTTTGCCGCCAAGGGCGAGGCCTACAAGGTCGAGCTGGTCGATGCGATCCCCGCCGACCAGACGCTGAAGATGTACGCGCAGGGTGACTGGATCGACCTCTGCCGCGGCCCGCACATGACCTCGGTCGGCAAGGTCGGCAACGCCTTCAAGCTGATGAAGACGGCCGGTGCCTATTGGCGCGGTGACAGCAACAACGCGATGCTGACCCGCATCTACGGCACGGCCTTCGCGAAGCAGGAGGAGCTCGACGCCTATCTCAAGCAGCTCGAGGAGGCGGAGAAGCGCGACCACCGCAAGCTCGGCCGGGAGATGGACCTGTTCCATTTCCAGGAGGAGGGGCCGGGCGTCGTGTTCTGGCACTCCAAGGGCTGGCGCCTGTTCCAGGAGATCATCGCCT
This sequence comes from Beijerinckiaceae bacterium, assembly GCA_965283735.1. Lineage (GTDB taxonomy): Bacteria > Pseudomonadota > Alphaproteobacteria > Rhizobiales > Beijerinckiaceae > Allobosea. The sequence continues at coordinate 1,713,482 of CBDIPN010000001.1, forward strand.
ATATGCGCCGGCGCCTCGCCGCCGACTACGAGGAGGTGAACGCGCCGCAGATCCTCGACAAGTCGCTCTGGGAGACCTCGGGCCACTGGGGCTGGTACCAGGACAACATGTTCGCGGTGAAATCGGCCTCGGCCTTCGAGAACCCGGCCGATGCCGAGCGCGACCATCGCGTCTTCGCGCTGAAGCCGATGAACTGCCCGGGCCATGTCCAGATCTTCAAGCACGGTCTGAAGAGTTACCGCGATCTGCCGATCCGGCTTGCCGAATTCGGCAATGTCCATCGCTACGAGCCCTCGGGCGCGCTGCACGGGCTGATGCGCGTGCGCGGCTTCACGCAGGACGACGCGCATATCTTCTGCACGGAAGAGCAGCTCGCGGCCGAGTGCCTGAAGATCAACGACCTGATCCTGTCGGTCTACGAGGATTTCGGCTTCACCGAGGAGCTGGTGATCAAGCTCTCGACGCGGCCCGAGAAGCGCGTCGGCTCCGACGCGGTCTGGGACCATGCCGAGCAGGTGATGACCGGCGTGCTGGAGCGGATCGCCCAGCAGTCCGGCAACCGGATCAAGACCGAGATCAATCCGGGCGAGGGCGCCTTCTACGGGCCGAAATTCGAGTATGTGCTGCGCGACGCCATCGGCCGCGACTGGCAGTGCGGCACGACGCAGGTCGACTTCAACCTGCCGGAGCGGTTCGGCGCCTTCTATATCGGCGCCGATGGCGAGAAGAAGCAGCCGGTCATGGTTCACCGCGCCATTTGCGGCTCGCTGGAGCGCTTCACCGGCATCCTGATCGAGCACCATGCCGGGCATTTCCCGCTCTGGCTGGCGCCCGAGCAGATCGTGGTCTGCCCGATCACCTCCGAGGCGGACGCCTATGCCGAGGATGTGACGATGGCCCTGATGGGGGCCGGCCTGCGCGCGCGTGCCGACCTGCGCAACGAGAAGATCTCGTACAAGGTGCGCGAGCACTCGCTGGCCAAGGTGCCGGTCATTCTCGCCGTCGGCAAGCGCGAGGCCGAGGAGAAGACCGTGACCGTCCGCCGTCTCGGCAGCCAGGCGCAGACCGTGATGACGCTCGACGAGGCGCTTGCGGCGCTCGGCCAGGAGGCGCTGGCGCCTGATCTGGCGCGCCGGAAGGCCGTCAAGGCGGGCTGAGCAGTAGCGCCGTACAGTTGTCATTCCGGGGCGCGCCTTTTGGCGCGAACCCGGAACCCACGACTGGGTGAGCCGCCTGTAACTGAGCGTCGGATGTTTCACCCAGTCGTGGGTTCCGGGTTCTTCGCTGCGCGAAGCCCCGGAATGACAGCGGTGTTAGCTCTCCCCTAGCGAATCCCGGCCCTGCCGTGGCAGATTGCCGGCGATGCTGACAGGCTCCTATCGCAAGCGGCTCGAAGCCGATCTTCCCCGCTGGGTCGCCGAGGGCTGGCTCAGCGCCGAGAATGCCGGCGCGATCCGGCGTTCGGTCGCACGCGAGCAGGGTGGCATCCGCCTGCCGGCCGTTATCGGCCTGCTCGGCGGCCTGCTGATCGCGGCGAGCGTCGCCGCCTTCGTCGCGGCGGGCTGGGAGGATATCCCCCGCCTCGTCAAGCTCGGCATGATCCTCGCTGCTATTGCGATCTGCATCGCCTATGCCTTCCGGCTGGAGCGCCAAGGCTCGCCACGCGGCGCCGACGCCGCCGTGACCTGTGGCGTGCTGATCTTCGGCGCGGGCTTGGCACTGGTCGGCCAGATGTACCACCTGCCGGCGGACTGGCCGGCCGGGGCCTTGCTGGTCGCGCTTGGCGGCCTGATCGCTGCCGTCCTGATGCGCTCGAACGGCGCGCTGGCGATCGCACTGATTGCGATCTGCGCCTGGAGCGGCGGGCGCTGGGAGGAGGCGCGCAGCGGTGCCCATCTCGGCTTCTTCATCCTCTATCTGCCTGCCCTGTGGCTCTCGCTGTCGCGCGACAACCGGCTGGTGCATCACCTCGTCGTGCTCGCTGCGGCTTCCTGGCTCGCCATGGCGCCGGGCTACGGGCTCTTCGACCGCTTCGACTACGGGCTCTTGGCCTATGGGTTGGCGCTCGCCGTGTTCTATGTGGCGCTGGGCGCATTGGCGCTCGATCGGGGCCTGCCTTCGGTCCTGACGGCTTGCCTGCCCTGGGGCCTGCTTGGGCTGGTGCTGGTGCTGAACACGGAGCTGATCCGCATCCTCGATCGCGACGAGGCACGGGCCGGGCACGCCTTCCGCTTCGTCTTCCTGGCCTATGCCGTCGCCATTCCTGTCGTCGCCGTGCTGGCGGGCTTCGCTCGCGAGCGGCGTTTTGCGTGGCCGCTGGCGGCAGGGCTTGCCTTCGCATTGCTGGTGCCTGCCGTGTTCTGGACCGGCATCGTCACCGCGATGGCCGGCAAGATCATCGTCGCGAGCCTCGTGCTGCTGGCCGCGACGGCGCTGGTGGTGGCCGGGTCCGTCGGCGGCATCCGGCGATTGGTGCTGGCCGGTTCGGTGCTGTTCGGCGTCGCGATCCTGATCCTGCTCTGGCAGACGATCGGCACGCTGCTCGACCAGTCGCTGTTCTTCCTCGTCGCGGGCGCGGCGCTGCTGGCGATCGCTTCCGGCGCACGGCGCCTCTTCGCCCGGCTCAACCCGCCTGAGAAGGAAGCGGCCTGATGCGCGCGCTTTCGGCCGATACCCTCGTCGCCAAGGTCCCGCTGGTCTGGCGCGCGCTGGCAACCGCGCTGCTGCTGGGGCTCGTCCTGCTGGCGCTCGTCGAGCAGCGGGCGCGCATTTTGCGGGGCGGGACGGAGATTCGGCTACGGACCGTGCCGGTCGATCCGCGCGATCTCTTCCGCGGCGACTATGTCATCCTCGCCTATCCGATCAGCACGGTCGAGGCAGCCGGCCAGCCGGGCTTCCAGCGCGGCGAGCGAGTCTATGTCAGCCTCGGCCGGGACGAGCAGGGCTTTGCCCGGGCGACCGGCGTTTCGCGCGAGTGGCCGAAGGTCAGTGACGGTGTCGTGGTTATCGCCGGGCGCGTCACCGCGAACTCGGCCTGCGCCACCATGGCTGACGGCTCCTTCGATTGCAGCGGTCGGCGTAACCGCCTGCGCATCGCCTACGGGCTCGAGAGCTATTTCGTGCCGCAAGGCGAGGGCAAGGCGATCGAGACCACCGACAAGGCCCGGATCGAGGTCGTGGCCGCCGTCTCGTCGTCAGGTGAGGCCGCCATCAAGCGCCTGCTGATCGACGGCAAGCCGGTCTACGCCGAGCCACCATACTGAGGCGCACAGGCGGCTTGCGCCGCCGCACCGCGACTTCTCAAAAGCGCGAGTCATCCCGGACGCAGCGAAGCGGAGATCCGGGATCCATGCCTGAACCTTCATCGGGAGCGCTCCGGGATGGATCCCGGGTCAAGCCCGGGATGACCCGCGCAATGTCATTGAGCGCCAGACTCCGAAGGGAGGAGGCATCACATAGCCGTGTCGGCGCCGCTTCGTCGCAACCTTGCCGCAAAGCCGCTGATGATCCGCCACACGCGCTTGTGACAACACGCCGCGTGACGCGAATCCTCAGGAGTTATATGAACGGCAGATGAACGAATTCGACAACGAACGTTCATCTTGAGGGTGGCGAGCCGGGAACCTGCATCGGCCGTCGGCGTTTCGATCCTGATTTCCGGCCTGCTGAAGGACTGCGGTTCCCATGTCCTCCCATTCTTCCTTCAGGCGCTTCCTGCTTCTCGGCCGACCGGCCGTGGACGCGGTGCTGTCCGCGCCGGGGCGGGATGCGCGGATCGATGTGATCCGCGGGCTCGCCCTGCTGATCATCTTCATCAATCACATGCCGGGGAACGTGGTCTCGGTCTATACGCCGCATAATTTCGGCTTCTCGGATGCGGCCGACATCTTCGTCTTGCTGGCCGGCGTCTCGGCAACGCTCGCCTATGGCGGGCTGATCGAACAGCGCGGTTTTCCGGTCGCGGCGCTGAAGCTCGGCGCCCGGCTCTGGACGCTCTACATCGCGCATCTCGCGGTCTTCATCATCGTCTGCGGCGTCGTCGCCACGGCGGTGACGCGGACGCAGAACCCGCTCTATATCGAGGCGATCAACATCCAGCCCTTCTTCCGCGACACGGTCGAGGCGTTGATCGGCGCGCTGACGCTGACCTATCAGCCATCCTATCTCGATATCCTGCCGCTCTATATCGTGCTGCTCGCGCTCTTCCCGGCGATCTACTACGCGGCACGCCTGAGCCCGCTGCTAACGCTCGGCTTCTCGCTGGCGATCTGGCAGGCGGCGATTGCCTTCGATCTCAACCTGCCCAATGGCAGCGCGGGCGTGTGGTTCTTCAACCCCTTCGCCTGGCAGGTCGTCTTCACCCTCGGCGTCATCATCGGCCGGGCGGCGCAGCTTGGCATCCGCGCGCCGCGCCTGGTCTGGCTCGATGTCGCGGCGCTCGCCTTCATCGTCTTCGCCTGGGTGGTGAAGACCTCCAGCGGCAACCCGACCGGCATCGCAGCGTTGAACGACTGGTTCGATTCCGTGCAGCTCGGCTCGGACAAGACCAATCTCGCCTGGACGCGCATCCTGCATATCGGCGCGCTGGCCTGGCTGGCGATCCGCTGGCTGCCGGCGGGAGGCGCCATGGCGAAGGTCGCGCCCGGCCGCATCCTTGGGCATGCTGGGCAAAATTCGCTGCATGTCTTCTGCGCGGGCATCGTGCTCTCGATCATCGGGCAGATCCTGCTCGCGGAAACATCCTTCGATCTGGGCGTTCAGTTGCTGATATGCGCCGGTGGCGCTACAATCCTGACAGGGTTAGGGATTTTCCTGTCGTGGTACCGTTCGATCACGAAACGCGGCGCAAGCGCCAAGTCTGCCCGGCCCGTGGTGCACCGTCGCCGCGGCCTTCCTTCTCCTCGCGCTGAATTCGGTATCGAGCGCGGCGCCGCTGTCGCCGCCACTCGATGCGCGCTGCCGTACGGAAGCGGCCAAGACTGCCTTCCAGCCAAGCTTGCCCCTTGCCCGCAAGGCGCTTCAGGAAAGCGGCCGCCTGACCATCGTGGCGCTGGGCTCCTCGGCCACGGCCGGCTCCGGCGCGAGTGCCGACGACAAGAGCTATCCTGCCGTCCTTCAGGCCGAGTTGCGCCGGCGCCTGCCGGGTGCCGAGGTTCGGGTCGTCAACAAGGGCGTCGGCGGCCAGTCGGCCTATGACATGCTGCTGCGCATGCAGACCGATGTGATCGACGAGAAGCCCGCCATCGTGATCTGGCAGACCGTCATCAACGATGCCATCCGCGATATCGGCGAGGACAAGCTCGGGAAGATTCTGCGCAAGGGCGTGAGCAAGGCCCGCTCGGCCGGGATCGAGATGATCCTGATGGATCTGCCCTGGCTGCCGCGCGAAGGGCGCTACCCGCATTACGACGATTACCGCGCCGTGCTGACGAAGACGGCGCAGGACCAGGGCATCTCGCTGTTCCCGCGCTATGCGATGATGAAGGGCTGGTCGAATTCCCGCCAGTTCACGTCGGAGGAACTCGTCGGCATGGATGGCCTGCATCTGGTCGATGCCGGCTATCGCTGCCTCGCGCTGCGGCTGGCCGACGGGATCGTCGCCGGGATCGGCCCGGTCAGGATCGAGTCGGCCGGAGCCGCGAAGCCGACGAATTGACGGCCCTTGTCATTCCGGGGCTTCGCGTAGCGAGGAACCCGGAACCCACGACTGGGTGAGCCGCTGGCAACTGCGTATCGGATGTCCCACCCAGTCGTGGGTTCCGGGTTCGCGCCTGTGGCGCGCCCCGGAATGACAACGGGCGTGCGAAGCGGCTGCAGGCTTACTTCGCGAGAACCTCGATATCGCGGTCGCTGCCCGACTCGACCTTGAAGTCGCGCGAGTAGACCTGCCCCTCCTGCCGGGCGATCAGGACATAGTCGCCTTCCGCCAGGATGACCTGCGGGAAGGCGCCGATCGCCTCGCGGATCACGTCGCCGCCCGGCGTCAGCACGCTGAAGGCGGTGCCGGCGAAGGCCTCGCCGCCGGCACTGGCGACGAGCTTCAGCGTTACCTTGGCGGCGCGATGATGCAGCGTCGCATCCGTGACCTTGCCGGTCTCGACCTTGACGTCGGCACGCTGGATCGCGTTGGAATCGCCATAGGTCGAGACGACGTGATAGGTGCCCTCCGGCAGGCGGATGATTTCGCCCGCCTTGGCGCCGCTGGTGATCAACCGGCCTTCGGAGTTGCCCTGCAGGGGCACGAAGACCGAGAAGGAGAGCAGGGGAGCCGGGATCGGCGCATCGCCGATCGAGCCGGCGAGCGAGAGCGCGCCTGCGCTGATCTGAACCTGATCGCGCAGGCCCTGCTGACCGAGGCTGACGCGCTTGGTGCCGCTGGCGAAGCCATAGCCGGCATGGATGACGTAATTGCCTGATGGCAGCGAGAAGGCCGGCTCCGGCTCGGAGGAGCGCGCGACGATCCGGGACGAGGTGCCGTCAGCGCTTTCGCTGAGGACCCGCCAGTTCAGCCCGGAACGGATCGGCTTGCGGTCGGCGGCGAACTGGGCGGAGACGGAGAGGCGCGCCAGGCCGTTCGGCGCAACCGGCTGGCCTTGCAGCGGCGCGGGGGCCGGAGCATCGGCGCCGGGGCCGGGATCGACAGCCTGGGCACCGGCGAGGGCAGGCGCAAGCAGGACGGCCATGGCGAAGACGACCCTGGCAAGGCGGCGGCCAGCTTCAAAACCATTTGAAGCATTTTCGCGTTTCCATGAAACGCGAAAATCCTCCGCCTTTTTAGTCTGTCGCATTTTCTTCACGCGAACCGGTGTCCACTTCGCTTGAAAATGCTCCAATTCAAGCATGCTTTTCGTCCTCGGCGGCTCTGCAGCGATGTATGAGCAGGCCCGCTTGTCCTCATCATGGCGAAGGAATAGGTCAATTCCAAAGCCACTGTCAGGATGTTTCATGACCGATACGCTCTCGCTGCTCAAGCTGCGTCGCTCCGTGCCGCCCCAATTCCTCACGGCTCCCGGCCCCGACGGCGCCCAGCTCGACGAATTGCTCGCCATCGCCGCGCGCGTGCCCGACCATGGCAAGCTCGCGCCCTGGCGCTTCATCGTGTTCAAGGGCGAAGCCCGTGAGGAGGCGGCGGGAACCGTCGCGCGCATCTTCCGCGAGAAGAACCCGCAGGCGAGCGAGGATCAGGTCGAGTTCGAGCGCAAGCGCCTGCTGCACGCACCGGTCATCGTCGCCGTGGTTTCGCGGGCACGCGAGCACGCCAAGATCCCGCTCTGGGAGCAGGAACTTTCGGCCGGCGCGGTCTGCATGAACATGCTCGTCGCCGCCTATGCCATGGGCTATGCCGGCTCCTGGCTGACCAACTGGTTCTCCTTCGACCGGCAGGTGCTGAGCGCCTTCGGGCTGGCTGATGACGAGCGGATGGCCGGCTTCGTGCACCTGGGCACCCCGACGGCGCCGATCACCGATCGCGACCGGCCGGTGATGGCCGATATCGTCAGCTATTACGGGACCTGACGCGATGATCTATTCGGCCACGAAGGCGGATCTCGGCTTCGCGCATGATCCGTTCAAGGCGATCGTCGCGCCGCGGCCGATCGGCTGGATCACCGCGCTGAGCGCCAAGGGCGAGGTCAATCTCTCGCCCTACAGCTTCTTCAACGCGATCTCGTCGCGGCCGAACATCGTGATGTTCTCATCGGAGAACAAGAAGGATGCCGTCGCCTTCGTCGAGGAAACCGGCGAGTTCACCTGCTCGCTGGTGACCAAGGCACTGGCGCAGCCAATGAACATGACCTCGGCGCCGCTGCCGCGCGGCGAGAGCGAGTACGCGCATGCCGGGCTGGAAATGGCGCCGTCGCGCTTCGTCAAGCCGCCGCGCGTCGCGGGCACGCCGGCCGCGCTCGAATGCAAGCTGCTTTCGGTGCAGCAGTTGCACGATATCGATGGGCAGGCCGTGCCGCGTTGGATGGTGTTGGGGCAGGTCGTCGGCATCTTCATCGACGACGCCTTCGTCAAGGACGGGCGCTTCGACACGGCCGGCGCCAACCCGATCGCGCGCTGCGGCTATGCCGATTATGCCGAAGTGACGAGCCTGTTCTCGATCACCCGCCCGGCCGGTGGGTAGGGCAGTCAAACACCGTCATGCTCGCCCTTGTGGCGAGCATCCACGTCTTGACCACGATCTTCGACGAGGGAAGACGTGGATGGTCGGGACAAGCCCGACCATGACGAAGAAGTCGCGGGTTAGTGGTCAACTTCAACCTGCCAACGGCTTGGCGCGATAATCACCGAGCTCTGCCAGTGCCTTGTTGATCGCCTCCGCATCGAGCTTGGCCCCGTCCGGCAAGGTGAGGCGCGGCGGGTCGAGCGTCACGGTCGCGCCGGGAGCCAATGCCGTAGCGGCACGCTGGACGCGCGAGGCGCAGCCGCCGCAATGCATGCCTGAAACCTCGAAAACCTGAGTCATTCGAATCGCCTCCGGCGGTTCATTCAGCCAGTTTGCGAGCTCGCGCGACGAGCCGCTGCGCCTTGATCAGATGGGGGCGATCCAGCATTTCGCCATCGAGCCCGATGACGCCGGCGCCGGGATTGGCCTCGAACAGCGCGATGATCTGCTGGGCCTTGGCGAGGGCCGCCGGCGAGGGCGCGAAGATCTCGTTGATGATCGGCACCTGCGCCGGATGGATCGCCATCTTGCCGGTGAAGCCGTCGCGGCGCGCGGCGAGGCATTCGGCCCGGAAGCCGGCATCGTCGCGGAAATTGGTGAAGACGGTGTCGATCGCGTCGACCTGCGCCGCCGTCGCCGCGAAGAGCGTCAACGCACGCGCCAGGCGATAGGGGTCGGCATAGGAGCCGTCCTCCAGCCGGTTGGTTTCGGCGCCGAGATCGGCCGAGAGGTCTTCCGCTCCCCATGTCAGCGCCATCAGGCGATGCGAGGAGCGGCTATAGCTGCCGAGCCCGAAAATGGCCTTGCCGGTTTCTGTGCCGATCGGAAGGATGCGCGTCATGCCGTCCGGCAGGTCGGATTCGGCCTCGCGCACCGCGATCTTGGCTGCGAGATGGCCGACATCGGTGCCGCCTTCCGATTTCGGCAGCATGATCGCGTCGGGCGCGCCCGGCATGACCGCGTCGAGATCGGCGTCGCTCATGCCGGTCGTCAGGCCGTTGATGCGGACGATCAGCAGGGGGCGCTTCGGCAAGGCGCGGGTGGATTCGAGAAAGGCGCGGGTAATCTCGCGCGCCTGCGGCTTGGCGTCGAGCGCGACGGAATCCTCAAGGTCCAGGATCAGCGCATCGGCGCCGCAATCCAGGCCCTTCTGCTGCTTCTTCGGGCTGTCGCCCGGCACGAACAGGAGCGAGCGCATGGGGTCAGACCGCGACTGTCTCGGGGGCCGGGCGCTTGCGCATGAAGGCCTGGCGGCGGCACTGGGCGACCAGCGTGCCGTCCTGCTTATAGGCCTTGTGCACGAACTCGACGATGCCGGCATCGGGCCGCGAGCGCGACTCGCGCTTGGCCGCGATCTCGGTGGTGCAGTTGATGGTGTCGCCCTCGAAGAGCGGAGCCGGGAAGAGCACATCGGTCATGCCGAGATTGCCGATGGTGGTGCCGACCGTGGTGTCGTTGACGGAAATGCCGATCATCAGGCCGAGCGTGAACAGCGAGTTCATCAGCGGTTTGCCCCATTCGGTCTCGGTCGCACAGAAATGCGCATCGATATGAAGGGGTTGCGGGTTCAACGTCATGTTGGAGAACAGCATGTTGTCCATCTGCGTGACGGTGCGGGTCAGGCCGTGCTCGATGACCGCGCCGACCTGGAAATCCTCGAAATAGATCCCGCCACGCTTGTGACGCACCACATCCGCCATAGACGCCTCCGCCTTCTTCATGCCGGCTGCTGAGCCGGAACCAGAAGTCGTAGAGGGACCTCCGTCGGGAGGAAAGCGGAAAGCGCGAGCGCGCCCCTGTGCGGGGCCGATCTTAACGGTTCGCTTACCATAATGGAGGAGTTTCTTAAGCGTGCCCGAGCATTGCGCGCGGGCCGCTACCGAAGGTCTCGATGTTCCTCTTCACCACGCCGCAGAGCCAGAGCCGCGAAACGCAGCCTGCGAACCCGGTCGTCAGCGCCATCCGCCAGGGTGCGGAGCGGACGGGGGCGGGGTTCGACTATCTGCTCAAGACGGCGCAGCGGGAATCGTCGCTGGAGCCGACGGCCAAGGCGAGCACATCGAGCGCCACGGGGCTCTTCCAGTTCATCGAGCAGACCTGGCTCGCCATGGTCAAGCAGGAGGGGCCGAAGCAGGGCCTCTCGCAATATGCCGACGCGATCACCGAGAGCGGCGGGCGCCTCAGCGTCTCCGACCCGGCTGCGCGCGAGAAGATCCTGCAATTGCGCAACGATCCGCAGGTCGCGGCCGTGATGGCCGGCGCGCTGACCCAGAAGAATCGCGACCAGCTTGCTGGCAGCCTCGGCCGCCAGCCGCAGGCCGGCGAGCTCTATATGGCGCATGTGCTCGGCGCGCGCGGCGCTTCCGATCTGATCCGTACGGCGGCGAGCGATCCCAGTCGCGTCGCGGCGCGGGATTTCCCGGAGGCCGCCGCCGCCAACCGCGGCATCTTCTACGACAAGGCCGGCCGCGCGCGCAGCGTGCAGGAGGTCTATGGCGTGCTGGCGGCCAGCCATGCCGGCACGCAGGTTGCCGCCAAGGTGGCGCCGAACGCGCAAGCGGGGCAGGACGAGATTCCGGTCGCCGAAATTGCGGCGGCGCTGCGGCCCGAGCGCGCCAAGGGGCTTGTCGGTCTGTTCTCGACCGGCGGCTCGCGCGACCCCGTCTCGAAGGCGGTCGCCAATCTCTGGACGACACCGCCTCGGGGCGGCACGCGCATGGCTTCGCTCGAAGGCGGCGAACGCTATTTCCCGCGCAGCGGGCAGAGTGAAGGCACGATGTCCGACGCGAGCCCCGCGGCGAGCGGATCGATCGTCAGTTCTCCGGCCAAGGCGGTCAACGCGCCACTGCCGCCGTCGCGCCCGAGTGACCTGTCCCAGCCCGACCTCGCGGCCGCACAGCCGGCGGGCAAGCGCCGCAACGGGCCGCTCGACCTGTCTTCCTTCATGATCCAGCGGAGCGGAACATGATCGTTCGGCGCTTCCTGCTCTGGGCTCGGACCGCGCCTGCCGAGGCCCGTGCAAGCGGGGCCGCCGCGCTGGCGGGAGCTTATCTGCGTTCCGGCATGTCCGACGAGGACCGCCATGAGGCCGAGACCGCGCTGATGGCGCTGATCGACGATCCCTCGCCGCTGGTGCGCCGCGCGATCGCCGAGGAAATGGCGCCCTCGATGCGCACGCCGCGCAATCTCGCGCTTTGCCTGATCGCCGAGCAGAGCGATGTCGCAGCGCTGGTCCTGGCACATTCGCCGGTGTTGACCGAGGCCGATCTGGTCGATGCCGCCGCTGTCGGCGACATGCTCGCCCAGAAGGCCATCGCCATGCGCCGCTGCCTGCCGGTCAGCGTCTGTGCGGCGTTGGCCGAAGTCGGCTGCGAGGAGGCGCTCGTCACGCTCGCGGGCAACCGCACCGCCGAAATTCCCGACTTCTCGCTGGAACGGATGATCGAGCGCCATGGCGACAGCGGCGCGCTGCGCGAGGCGCTGCTCGAGCGCGTCGATCTGCCGGGCGGCCTGCGGCAGACGATCGCGGCCAGGGTTTCCGACACATTGGCGAGCTTCATCACGGGCTGCGGCTGGCTGACGCCGGAACGCAGTGCCCGGCTGGCGCGTGAATCGACCGAACGGGTCGCGGTCGCGCTCGCGGCCGGCGGCGAGGCGAGCGATGCGCCGGCCATCGTCGAGGTGCTCAGGGTCACCGGCCGGCTGACCTCAGGTTTGATCCTGCGCTCCCTGCTCTGCGGCGAGCCGGCTTTGGCCGAGGCTGCTTTCGTTTCGCTGTCCGGCTTGCCGGAAGAGCGCGTCGCGGCCTTGCTGCGCGACAAGCGCGGCGCGGGACTCAAGGCGCTCTGCCGCAAGGCCGGGCTGCCGGCTTCGCTGGAGCCGGCCTTTTCCGCCGCCATCCTTGCCCTCAATGCGCGCGGCTTCGACCGTGGCGGGGCCAGTAACGGCATCGACCGCGGGCTTCTGCGCGCGGTGCTGATCGCCTGCGAGCGGCTGGAAGGACCGGAGGTCGACGGGCTGATGGGCCTGTTGCGCCGCATGGATGCGGAGGCTGCCCGCGAGGAGGCGCGCAGCCTGGCGGATTCGCTGGCCGACGATGCCGCGCTCGCGCTGCTGGTCGAGGCGGATCCGTCCTTCCTGATCGAACTCGCCGAGAGCGATCTGCGCGACGCGGCCTGAGCGGCCGAAACAGCCGCAGAAGCCGGTTTGGCGATACCCTGCGCGCCCTCATCCTGAGGAGCGATCCGTGAGGATCGCGTCTCGAAGGATGCTTCAGGAGGCTCCCGAGACCTCTGGATCATCCTTCGAGACGCCGCGTGCCGCGGCTCCTCAGGATGAGGGCTGCATTTACAGCCCGGCCCTCAGTAGCCGAACTGCTCGCGCAGGATGCGCTCGTCCAGGCTGTGGCCGGGATCGTGCAGCATGACCAGATCGACATTGCGATCGATCTCGATCGAGACGGAGCTGACCTCGTCGATCTGGGTGTGATCGGCGACGGCGCTGACGGGGCGCTTGTCGGCTTCCAGCACCTCGATGAAGACCTTGGCGTGGTCCGGCAGCAGGGCGCCGCGCCAGCGCCGCGGCCGGAAGGCCGAGATCGGCGTCAGCGCGAGCAGTGGCGCGTCGAGCGGCAGGATCGGGCCGTTGGCCGAGAGATTATAGGCAGTCGAGCCGGCCGGAGTCGCCAGCAGGAGGCCATCGGCGGTGAGCTCGGACAGGCGCACCTGGCCATCGACCGAGATGCGCAGCTTCGCGGCCTGATAGGAACGGCGCAGCAGCGAGACTTCGTTGATCGCCTTGGCTTGCACGGTCGCGCCGTTGCGGTCGATGGCCTGCATCGACAAGGGATGCACGATGCTGCGCTGGGCTGCGTCCAGCCGCTTGGTCAGGCCGCGCTCCTTGAACTCGTTCATCAGGAAGCCGACCGAGCCACGGTTCATGCCGTAGATCGGCTTGCCGGTGCCGAGGAAGCGATGGAGCGTCTGCAGCATCAGGCCGTCGCCGCCGAGCGCGACCACGACATCGGCTGCGGCCGGATCGGCATTGCCGTAGCGCTCGACGAGCTTGTCGAGCGCTGCCTGCGCTTCAGGAGTGTCGCTGGCGACGAAGGAGATCGCGCCAATCGTTCGGTCATAGCGTGTCCTGAAACGGCAGGCCCTGCGGTGTCGGGGCAGGCTTACCATGACCGGACCGCCGGCCGCGAGGCCGAACGTCCAAGAAAAAGGCCGGGCGACATGCCCGGCCTCGATGCGAAACAATCAGGACGGCTGGTCAGATCGCCGTGCTCCACTGCACCGGCGCCAGCTCGAAGCCGTTGCCGGCCTTGGCGATATGGCCCGTTGCCGGGAAGGGCGCGTGATAGAAGGCGACCTGCATGCGCTCGGCCGAGACCATGTCGAGCAGCTTGCGCCGCGTCGCTGCCGCCTGCGGTCCGTCCATGTCGAACACGGCCGACCAGTCGGGATTGCGCACGAAAAGGGCGGGATGGTTGGTCGTGTCCGACATGATCATCAGCTTGCCGTTGCCGGAGCTCAGCGCGAAGACCGTGTGGCCGGGCGTGTGGCCGGGGGCCGCGACCGGGGTCAGGCCGGGCAGGAGCTCCTTGCCCGGCTCGAACTGCTTCACGTCCTTGGCTACGGGTGCGAAGACGCGGCGCACGCCGGCGAAGGCGCCCTTCATGGCGTCGGGGGCGGCATTCATCCTGGCGTCGTCCATCCAGAAGGCCCATTCGGCCGCCGGCACCATCACCTCGGCGTTGGGGAATACGGCCGTGCCGTCCTTCAGGCGGAAGCCGTTGATATGGTCGCCGTGGAAATGGCTGAAGACGACGCTGGAGACGTCCTTCGGATCGAAGCCGGCGGCCTTGAAGTTTGCCATCCAGGTGCCGGAGGTCGGCGCGCCGGAATCGCCGTTGCCGGTGTCGACCAGGGTCAGCTTGCCGCCATGCTGGATTGCCAGCGTGGTGAAGGTGATGTTGAGCGCGTCCTGCGGCAGGAAGGCCTGCTCCATCGCCTTCTTGACGTCGGCGAGTTCGGCATTGCGAACGAAGCCTTCGAGCGGGCGCCTGCCGAAGCCGTCATTGATCGCAGTCAGCGTGATGTCGCCGATCTTGTAGCGATAGAAACCGGGAGCCTGATTCACGGGGACTCCTTGTGCCTGGGCCGGGCTGACGCCGGGCAGATCGAGTGTCGCAGCCGCAACGAGCGCGCCGGCGCCAACAAGGGCGGCACGGCGCGAGAATTCTATGTCCTGCATGGTCTGTTCTCCCCTCGGGTGGCAGGCAGACTAGCGACGGTCATCCTGCTTTCAACCGCGAGGGCTTGCCGGAAGGTCAAGTTTCCGTGAGGCCGGAATCCGGGGCAGCCGGATCGCGCCGCGCCAGCGCGCGCAGCATCGCGGCGCAGAGCGCGAGCGAGCCCATGACGCCCTGGCCGGAGCAGTCTGCGACGAGCGCCTGGAAGGCCAGGGTCTCCTCGTTCGCAAGGCATTGCAGGCTCCAGCTCCAGCCGGGCGCCTTCTGCCGCAACAGCGAGACGGCGATGTCGATATCGGCGCTGACGGTGCCGAGCGTCTTCCAGAACGAGCCGTGCTGGTAGATGCCGCCGGCCGGCGTGCGCCGGTTGACCAGCTGCGCCGGCTTGCGCCTGACGACGAAGCCCAGTGCCTCGTAGATATCGGCGTCGAGCTCGCGATCAGGCTTGCTGGAAGCCTCGCAGCGGGCCGCGAGCGCAAGAAGTTGTGTCCGGTCGTCCATTCCGGTCCGTCGGTCCAGCGAAGGGGTCGGTGCGCGGCATGCCGGCATCACGAGCTGCGACTTCTAGCCATGATCACGCCTGCCCGCCAGCCATGGAATGGCGTGCGGCCGACGAGACAGCTCAAGGGCCGATGACGACGCCTCGGGCATGGCCGCCCGGCACGCGGCAGGAGCAGCCGATTCCGAGCGGTGCAGGCTCATAGAGCGTGCAGGTCTTGACCGGCGTGCCGCACATTCCGCCGTCCACGGCCGGCACCATCTCATAGGCCGGATAGACGGGGTAGCTGGGGTAGACGGGGTAGGCCGGATAGGTCGCGATCGCACCGAGCGTTGCCGCCGCAGCCAGGCCCGTGGCTGCGCCCCAATAGGGATAGCTGCCACGATAGCCGCGATAGGGATAACGTCCTGCGTAACGCCAGCCCCAGCCGCCGCCATACCAGCCGGCGCGGATATGTGGTCGATAGGCGGGAAATGCCGGCCGCATCCCGTACGGCCTCATGCCGATGCCGCGCGCAGGGAAGCCGCCATGCCGGAAGCCGGCGCCGCCGAATTGGGGTTGGGCCGATGCCGAAAGGCCGGTGGCCAGAAGCAGTGGTGTAACGGAAGCCGTGACGAGAAGAAGGCGACGCATGCGAACCTCCCTGATTCAACCGGGGTTTCGCCCCACGAAGAAACGTGGTGCGGCGCGCGGGGTTCCGCTCGGCGACGATCTCAGTCGTCGAACCTCATCTTGTCTTTGCAGCGGTAGCCGACAAAACAGGACTGGGTATCGGCACTCGGCACGAAGGCCGGCTCGGTTCCTTGATTCACCAAGCAGAAGCCGCGATCGCGCACGAAGCGATCATAGGTATAGCCGCCCGTCCCGAGAACGATCGCGCCGTTGACCTGGACATCGCGCTGGCTCGCCGCGCAGGGCCTCGAAACGGTCGAGGGGCGCGTTTGCGCCGCCGCAATTCCCGCTGGAAGCAGAAGGGCTAACGTGAGGACGATGGCTTTCATGGAAGCCTCCCGAGCTGAGCCAGACACATAACCGTCCGGCTCGCCAAACGTTCCCGGAGCCGTCGATCTGTCAAGGCGGTTCCTTGATGCCGCTGCGCGGTTCGGCGCATGGCGCCGCCTCATTCTGGCCTTGGCGCCCGTCTTGTCTCGGCGCTAGCCGATTCATTCTGGAAGGCACCGTTCATGAAACTAGCGTTGATCGCCGTGCTCGGCTCCCTCATCGCGCTGCCCGTGGCGGCACAACAGCAGCAGCTGCCGGAGCGCAAGCCCGGGCTGTGGGAAACCAAATCGACGGGCAATGACGGTGAAACCACCGCCAAGCAATGCGTCGGGCCAGGAACCGACCAGTCGGCCGTCGGAGGCCTGGCTGCCGGCGCCTGCTCGAAGATGCTGGTGACCAAGACAGCCACGGGCTACGCCGTCGAGACGGAATGCACTGTCGGCCAGATCAAGGCTTCCGGCACCAGCGTCATCACCGGCGATTTCCAGACGACCGTCCGGACCGAAGGGACGACGAAGATCAGCGGCATGCCCGGACAATCCGCTCCGGTGAAGCGCAAGCTCGTGGTCGAGGCGAAGCGCCTCGGCGAATGCGCGACCGGCCAGAAGCCCGGCGACATCATCATGCCCGACGGCAAGGTGATCTCGATGCCGTCGGCGAAGCCTGCCCCGTAGGAGCAGGTCGCGCGCGCAGGACTGCCCGTCGATGCCGGGGCCCTGAACAGAAACCGAGGAGGGGCCATCCACCCGGTGTGGGGGAGGGAGATGGTGCCGGCGGAGAGGATCGAACTCCGAATATCGTAATAAAATCAAATACTTAGTTGGTGTTTTGGGGCGTTGGGGTGGGGCGGCTTCTGGGGCATTAGAGCTGTGAACAATGCACCTTAGCGCTGGAACGCCATCCCCTCTCCGGTATCTTCCCAGTGTCCACTGATGACTGAGGTCAAGCGGCCATCGGGGAACCGGGAGTCTCGGTTGTGCCGACCTCCCGGTTGTCCGACTAAATCGCCGCTATTGTGGCCAGCGCTTCGGCTAGCTCTTTGCGGTTCGCGCGCTCCGGATGCATCAGGGCGAACGCCTTTGTCTGATGGCCGCTGGCGTTCTCATACGTTCCCCAATCATAGCGATTAGGCCAGCGCATCGGATCGAGCCACGGCAACGCCTCGCCCTTCGCCGTCTCAAGCGTATCAGGGAACGCGCGCCAGCCCTTCGTCGTGAAGACGATCACGGTGTCAGGCGCGTGCTTATCGAGGAAGGCGAGGAAGCGCTGCCGGCCGGCTGCTGCTTGCTGCTTTGTCCCGACCGCGTAGCGAAGCTCAGGGCCACCAACAATTGACGGGATGAAGTTGAAGAACGCCACCCGCTGCCACAGGTCGTCCCGGCCGCTGGAAAGGCCGGCGTCCTCGAACGCATTGGTGATCCGGGCGAAAAACGAAAAATTCCTGCCAGACAAATGCTCCGCGACCACTTTCCGCGTTAGGTCGGGGCCGTCTTCCCATTCCTCGCCAAGCCAATGGGAATAGCCGATCAAAGCGGTTCGCTTGCCGTTGAGCCCTTCGGCGTAGTGCTCTCCTATCCATGGAAGGTGCGTGACTAACGACATTGCGGCCCCTTTCGATTCGTCGTGCATAACACTCGCTGAATGCGACGATGGCAGGAACCGCGCCGGGAAGCACCTTGACTCCCTCTCGGCTTTTGTTCCTATTTTGTTCTAATAACGAGGACAGAAGCCATGTCAGCGCGACCGGCCGAGATTGACGACGACAAGGACGCTCTTGAGTGGGAACTGATCGAATTGGTTGAAGAGCACGGCAGCGAGCGGGCGGCGCTGCGGGCGCTCCTGCACGACTTCCATGTGTTGCTCGCCGACGCCGATAAGGCAGTCTCGCGTGGCTTCGTCCGTGGCGTGTTCTCAGAGGGTGCTAGGGCGCCTCGCGTTGTCGGGGAGGATCAGTGATGGTCCAGCGGACGAAGCGCTCCCTGCACCTCGGCAAGATTGAAGAGATGCAGCGCGAGGTGAAGGACTTCGAATGGAAGGTGCGGCAATGGGCAGCCGAGGTGCCGATCAAGAGCGGCGTCTATCTCGCGCTCGATCCGCTCAACCACTCGCTTCAGTTGATGATGCGCGTCCTGAACGGCGAAAAGGATGGCAGCGGGTTTGAGCGGCGCTATGGTGAAGGCGGGATTGAATGACGGCGAGCGTGACTAAATGAGCGAAGAACAATGGAAGCCGACCTTCATTGATATTGAAGCAGAATTTTCAAAGTTTATTCAAACATTCCGAGGTGGGTCGCTGGTGACGGATTATGTTACCAATATTCCCGATAGCGTTCTCAACGCTGATTTCTATTTCCCAAATGACAATGTTATCGCCGAACTCAAAGTGATGACATCAGACGCCTCAAATTCGGAAGCTTATACAAAGCGAATCATGGATGCAGCTACCCATTTCGGCCACACAGGTAGCGAAATAATGGGCTGGTTCCTTAGAGGCGAAGAAATCCCCGAAAGAGTCAAGCGAAGAGTTTACTCATCAAGTTATAGGTCAATTGTCGAATCAATCAAGAAG
Organism: Beijerinckiaceae bacterium; assembly: GCA_965283735.1. Taxonomy (GTDB): domain Bacteria; phylum Pseudomonadota; class Alphaproteobacteria; order Rhizobiales; family Beijerinckiaceae; genus Allobosea. The sequence continues at coordinate 1,731,971 of CBDIPN010000001.1, forward strand.
GCGAATAAGCAGATCGCTTCTACAAGGCATTTGCTCAGGCAGCCGAAAGCTAGAGGGCTTGTATTACTTGCAAACGATAGGAATATGATGTTTTCTATCGCAGGAATGACCGATATATCTGTTAAGTCTTTTCATGCTCTAAGAAAGATAGAAATGGATTGCCTTGTTTATTTTACACCAAACGTATTCCATGACATAGGTGACGGCATAGCTCATCAGATATGGAGCCCAATTTATAATGTTGGGAGCGAGGATTTTGGAGATTTTGTGAATGATTTTGGAAAAGCGTGGCTAGATTATTTGGAATTGACTCGAGGTAAGGCGATGCATCGCGAGGCGAGAGACGATCTTCTGGAGAAATACATAGAGGGTCAACCGATAAAACAGTTCGCCAGATCAAATTAGAATAGCCCGCCGATCTGCACCGGCGGGCCTCATGTCGTGAATCGCTCTGGGCGTTGCCGGGCGGTCGTTGACAGAGTGAGGCGCCGATGGAAGGCACCGAACAGGAATACGCCCGGCGCTCGCGGCAGGCGCGCCGGGAAGGGCTCTTTTATCTAGCCGTTGCGGTCGCGTCGGTGCTGTTCGGGCTGATGCTATGGTCGTTCTCGACAGCCTGAAGCCTCCTATCCTACCGTGACGCTGTGCGCCGAGAATGGCGCTGGCTAGGGCTGGGGAATATCGTGACGATTAAGAGGATTGTTGCCGCGTCAGTGATTGGCGTGGGGTTGGCCGGCTGTGTGTCTGTCAGTGAGCAACTAGATAAGTTGATAGCAACGCAGGAGCCGCCTTCAGCGGCAGTCCGAAAGGCTATCGTCAACGCGGCGCGTGACCATCTGGCCGATCCGTATTCCATCCGCGATGTCGAGATTTCGAGCATGGTGACGGATTCCGCTATGGGGCTTCAGGTTGTTTGCGTGAAGTTCAACGCGAAGAACCAAGTCGGCGGTTATACGGGGCGTAAGGCCGTTTCCGTCCGCCTGAAGGATGGTCAGCCAATCAGCACGAATGACCAGCCGCCTCTCTGTCTGGATTTGCGGTTGAAGTATCATCCCTTCCCGGAATCTGACGTGCTGAGGAAGCTCTGAAACGGCAAAGCCCGCCGTGATGAGCGGCGGGCCAGTCGCTCGATGACAGGGGCCGCCTAAGCCGCGAGCGCATCTTCCATGTCGAGGCGTTCCCGGCTGGTAAGCTCTCCCGGCCGGCGCTGGTATCTCGCACTCGGGTCGAGGAAGGTGAGCACGCCGTGGCCGGTCACTAGATCGGTCTGGACGAAGGCGAGACGCCCATGAACCGGGTGCAGTCCAAGGATGGTGTGCAACCGTCCCGGCGAGACGATGACAGACGCCATGTCGAGGAACAGTTCGGCGAAGTCGTCCGCCGTGATGATCTTGGTCTTCGAGGTCAGAGGCATAGGCATATCCGCAGTCAGAGGCAGCGCCGGAAGTGGCGACGGCGTGCTTATGAGTCAGGATAAATTCACCGGTCAACAGGTGATCAGGCGTGTTTTCTGGATCGTCAGTCAGTAATGACTGATATTCTTCGTTGGTAGCGCTCTTCGAATTCTTTCGATCAGATTCGTGTATGTCCTTGCACTGGCGCTTAAGCGCTTGAGAGGCATAGATAGTCTTCCGGCCGGTCTGCTTCCTCAGGTTCTTGGATGCCTTGCTGATGTAGCTCAGCCAGCCGGCCGTGAGAGGCTGGTCTAGGTCGATAATTTTCTCGTCGATCAGTTCCTGCTGATCACTGCGAAGCCGGATTTGATGGCGCTTGCCGTGGTTGTGGTCCCATGCGCCGGCAGCGGGCTTCAGAGCGTCATAGAGGGCCGGGAGCGAGCCAGACCACTCAATGAGGCCGTGGATGTGGTCATGGCCGTTCTTGCCCCGCTCATGAGTCAGCAAACAGGGAATGCCGGGGAGGGCAGCGCTGATGCGACGGCGAAGGTGATCGAAGACGCCGCCCGGATGCTTGGATGCGCGAGCGAGGACATCCCGGCCGAAATTGATCGTAATCGCGACGGCGCGGCCGGTGGAGAGGATATGCGCGCCGTAGTGGGGAAGGCGGTGGATTTCGTCCAGGCGGTCCCATGGGGCTTGTGCGGCGCGCGAGGCGTTCTTGCGCTTGGTCGCCTGTGCTTTGTTCGCCGTGACAGCGCTCTTGTTCTTCTGGCGCCATGCATGGATCGCTTCTGCGATGTTCTCGCAGGTGATGGGTGCGTGGGGGATAGGGGTATGAGAGGTATCAGTAGTATGGTCACTACGTTCCATTACTAAAGCGCCGGCATTTGCGCCCATATGCCGAGATGCGTCTAAGTCGCTGATTTTGCGAGCGCTATCGACCAGGGCGGCAGGGTGCGCGGTAGCCTCGGATTTACGTTTTTGTTGAGCGGAAGCGGGCGCAATCTCGGGGTTGCGCGCGTGCGCGACAGGGCTCTCGGCCTGCTCGTCATCGAGCGCGGCGAGGTCCGAAAGGATTTCGTCGAGGTCTAGGAAGTCATCCGCTGCCCGGCTGGCAGGCGCATCCATCTGATCAAGCTGAAAGGACAGTAGATTAGAAAGAACTTGATCGAACTCGTGTTTAGGCATATAAGATTCTCATCTATTGAATCGGCATTTCGATAGACCTTCTTTTGTGCTCAGCCCTCCGGGAATTCTCTCGGAGGGTTTTTTCTTCAGTCGAGTGCTGAGCTGATCTCATCTGCGAGATTGTTGGCGTCTCGCGTGCTCATCGTCTTGCGGACATCCTCGCCGGAACGGGTTTTCGCCTCGATGACTACAGCGGTTCCCCGGCGCGAGAGGCTGGGCATGCTGGATAGGCTCGGCGGCGCCCCGTCGCGGTTAGCGAGGCCGTTGGCTGCATCGCGAAGCCTGCGGGAAAACTCGCTGGCGTGACCGCGCATCAGATCGACCAGACCATTGTTCGCGCCGAACAACCTGAGCGTGACGACATTGTCAGCGACCGCGACGGCCGAAACCTCATCGGCGCCAAAGCGGTCGGCATATGCGGCATCTACAAGGTCAGCCAGAAGAGCCGAGACGGCGATACCCCGATCATCCGCGAGCTTCTTCGCGCGGATAGCGGATTCGATTTTCAGATTTACGTTCTTAAAGGCCACGGCGGGCTCCTTACTCATTACACTAAAGATAGTGTATCATAAGTAAGGTGTGTAGCGAAACCCTATCTCATTGCCTCGCGCAATGGACCGTTCGGCCGCATCTGCTGGGCAATTTCATCGCCGATCAGCGCCCGCATCTCATTTCGGACACGCTTGCCGATGGCGTCGGCAAAGGCTGCATCCTGCTTGGCGTTGCCGCTGCTACCTCCCTGCACATTGACCGTGACCGACTGATTGACGGCCTGCTGGGCGCTATAGCTAAAACCGCCTGGGTTGCGCGCTGGAATCGTCGGGAGATCGAAATTCGGGGAAGGGCCGACAAACCCACCATCGGCGAAGGCGGGGATGCGACCGGTGTTGAGCGCTTCCAGAAGCGGCCGGTTCTCGGCCGTGGCGCGAGCGTTGACGACATATTCGCCATTGCTGAGCATCGCCGGGATGCTGTCGCTGCGGCTCGTGCCTGGGCCAGAGACATATCCGCCGTCCGCCATGAACAGTCCGCCGATGAGGCCGAAGATTCCACCGCCCGATCCGCCGCCGCCGAAGAGCTTGCCGAACGGTCCAGAGCCTAGCAATGCGCCTTGGATCGCGGCTTTCAGGAGGGCTTTCGCCAAGCCCTGCACGACTTCCGTCGCGGATTTGCCTTCGATGATCATGTCGGTGAAGCCGTCGACGATCTCCTGGCCGACGAATTGCTGGGCCTGTTTCACGCCGTCCAAGGCGTTCTTCAGGTCTTCGACCTTCATCTTCGCGTTGGCGTAACCCTGCGCTGCCTGATCGATCTTCGTCCGCATGTCGTCGGTGACGGTGAGGCCGTCACGCTTTGCAGCCTGCTCTAGCTGCAATGCGATGCGGGACTTCTCAACCTCGTCCCGGTTCTTGCCGACCATCTGCGCCTCAAGCTGAAGCGCTTCGGTGCGGCGCTGGATTGCGCTGAGATCGCGGTCAAAGCGGCTTTCGCTTCCGCCGCCTGCGCCACCCCCTCCGCCGCCTCCTGATCCACCGGAGCCGGAGCCGGTGACTGGATAGTCGGCAGCGCGGATCGGATTGACCTTCGGCTTGTTGATGTCGCCCGGCCGGCTGGGCGGCAGCGGGGCCGAAACCTGCCGATTGGAAAAGTCGATTTCGGACTGACGGAAGCCGGACACGGCCTGCCGGGAAGCTGCGCTCGCGGCAGCATCGGCAGCGGCGCGCTCCTGCGCCAGCTTTTCGCGGCCACCGGAATTCGCCAGACCCATCTCACGGGCTTGCGCCACGCGGGCGGCTTTCTCGTTCTGATAGGTGAGGGCAGCGGCACGCTGAGCGCCAGCATGAGCTTGCGCCAGCTCGCCGACTTTGTTGATAAGCGCCTGCACGCCAGTCACGGCGCTGGTAGCAGCGGAGCCGATGCCGCCGATGCTACCGGCGAGGCCATCAATCGCACCGGCAAGGGCGGCACTGGCGCCGGTTGCCTTGTCGAACTCGCCAACGGCTTTGATAAACTCATTCTGAAGACGCTGAAGCGCCTGCTCGCTGGTCGTGACGGAACCGGCAAGCTGATCCTCTAGGATCGGGGCGCCCGCGATGATCGCGCGGAAAAACGCTTCCGACGAAATCTTGCCATCCTTCACAAGGGCGGTGAGCTTGGCGACATCGCCGCCCGCTTCCTGCATGCCGGATGCGGCTGCCTGCAAGAGCGGGCGCATGCCGTCCAGAAGCGAGTTGTATTCCTCGGCCTGCACCTTTCCACCGGAAAGAGCTTGGCCGAGCTGCAAGAGCGCGCCCTGGGCTTCTGTTGCTGACGTGCCGCCGACGCGGAGCGACTGCGCCACGATATCCGTAACCCGCATGACATCCTGCGAGGATGCCTTCAGCGTGGTCTGGGCGGCGGATACGCGGCCGAACAGGGTGGCGAGCGCGTCGAGCGGCGCGGCGTTGCGCTGGGCGCTGGTGAAGAGCTTATCGAAGGTGCCGCCGAGATCGGCGTCTTTCACACCGGCAACCTTCAGGGAGTTCATGATTTTGGTGTAGCTGTCGGCCGTCTTACGCAGCTCATTGAGCGCGAGGCCGGCGCCGATGGCTGCAAACGCCGATCCGACGCGGGCGGCAGCGGCCGAGCCAATCTTCGCCATGCCGGACGCGATGACGTTGCCGCTGTCGGCGAAGCTCTTTTCGAGATTGCGGGCGGCCGTGCGACCGCGCTGCTCGATGCTGCTGAGATTCTGACTGGCGACGCGGTTCGCGCGCAGCATATTGCGTTCGAAATCTCGAATGCGGGCTTCGAGAGTAACAAGTAGTTGCGCGTCGTCAGCCATGTTTAATCATACCGCTTATATATATCCAGAAGTTCGTCAGGTTTATCGAAGATAGATTCTACCATATTGTCGTTTACGGCGCAGCCAATAGCCATCGCTGTTGCGACAAGGCCGTCGATTTTCTCTTTGGAGCGACGTTTTGAGATTTGAATAAAGCCGGCCTCGTTCGGGATGCGCTGGGCATTCTCGAAATTCCAGCGCAGCACGGGATGTCCGCCGTGCTGGAATTGCTCCGCGAGGATGGCGCGCTCTAGCTCCTGGTAGTGTGGTGCCATGGCGAACGGGCGCTGCGGCTGCTCGATGACAGGGAGGTCATCGGCAAGCAGGCGAGCCATCATGCCCTGGGAAAGCGCAGGGTCGAATGCGATCTGGCGAACGTCATAGGTTTCGCATAGCTCGCGAATCTTGCTCTCGACCGCGTTGAGATCGATCACAGAACCGGGCGTGGTCTGGATGAATTTGTTGTCTTGCGCCCATGCGCGATACGGAAGCCCCTGGGCCGCCCGCCTGCTGATGTTGCCGCCTGGGCAAAAGAAATACGGGTGGCAGTAGTAGCGCCCGTCATCATCGCGCCACACGGCCGAGATGACGGTGAGGTCATTGTTGCTCGACAGGTCGACGCCAAGCCAGCACGGCAGCCCCGTCATCGCCTCTAGATCGAACGGCGCCTTCCCCTTGTCGTAAACGCCCATGTCGGCGAAGGGCGAGGTCGATTGCGCGAGCCAGATATTCAGCTTGAGCTGTTTGAAGCTGTCGAGATCGGCGGGTGACGTGAGCGCTTTCGCTTCCGCGTCAATGAACTCGCTGAGTGGCGGATAGCCGTGCAGCATGCCGGGATTCATGGCGCGCCAGAGCTTCCGGTCCTGCCAATCGGCATCGCTGTCGGCCATGAAGAGGACCGGGAGAATATGCGGCATGTGCAGCTCGCCGGTCGCAATCTTCTTGTAGCGCTCGACGCGCTCGTAAGCGAAGCCGCTCTCACCTCGGCCGGCTGTCGAGGCGACGACCAGCATGCGGTCGTTTGTCTTCCCCAGGCCGGTTTCCAGAGCTTCCATCAGCTCATTGTCCGGCCAAATGTGGATCTCGTCGGCCAGGACGAAGTTGGGCGTTTTTCCGTGCTGCAAGCGGCCGTCAGCGCTGACAGCCTGAAGCGTGTTGCTCATCGCCGGATAGACGATCTTCTTTGGGGAGTTGTGGCCGTCATGGATACGGAAGTGGCCGGCGAGTCCCTTTCCAGCGCGGATCATCCCGACAATTTCGGCGAAGCCGATGCTGGCTTGCTCGCGGTCGCCGGCTGCGAAGATGCATTGCCCGCCCGTCACAGCCTCGGGGCCGAAATGGTGCAGCGCTGCCAATGCGGCGGAAACGGTCGTCTTGCGATTGCCGCGGGGCATGATCAGCCCCGCCTCTTTGACGATCCGGTCCTTGCGACGGTGGATAATCAGGCCGTCATCGTCGTCCAGAACGTCAGCTTCATAACGAGGGCCATAGATGCGCATGACGACGCGCTCTAGGAACGGGTTTATCTCGAATGCGAATTTCGGCAGGCGCGATTTCGGGTGCTTCAGCCGATGCAGAAACTCGACAGCTTCCGCGCCGTAGCCGAACGGGTCCGGGATGTCGCTGCCGTCATAAATCCAATGCGGATACCAAGCGGGGAGGGCGAGCGTCACAGCCGATTGCGCGTCATCCCAAGCGGGCTGTCGTCGTCCTCTTCCTTGTCCTCGCGGATCGACGGCCGGGAGCGGCTGACCGGGGTCAGACCAAGCTCTGCCGCGCAAAGGCGAGCGGTTGTCATGGCTGCATTCTGCACGCCTAGCAGGGGGTGCCGCTTCCCGGCGAGCATAAGGCCATCGCTTGCAAGCTGGCGCGCGCATTCGCGAACGGTGCCGGTCGCGACGCAATAGCTTTCCAGCGTGCCGAGATCGGCTTCGGTGAGAACCTTCCGCTCGCTAACAAGAATGGGCGTGACGCGCTTCCATTCAGCCTTTGCGTCCTTGGCGAGCCAAGCGGGAGCCTTCGGGAGATCTAGGACCGGATTACTGCCAGCGACAATCGAATTGGGTTTACGGCCGCGCATCAGCTTCCCAACCCATTCAGGATGTCGACGATCTGGCCGTTGACGGAGATTTGGTTGTGTCCGGGGACGCCGCTGCCGATGCTGGCGCGGTAGGTGCCGATGTCCTCGATATCGATGCCGGAACTGATGGGCATGCCGCCCGTCATGACGCGGCCGTAGATCAGAGGGACGGGGTTGCCCTGATCGTTCGTATTGATCGGGCCGGAGAATGCGAAGCTATCGTCGCGCTTGGTTTCCTCCTTCGGCTTCTCCTTCGGCGCGAGCATCTGTGAGGCGCCGCCGACAGCCATCAGGGCGCCGACCATCGCGAGCTGGCCGTATGTGATACCCAGGCTGCCGGTGAGGGGAATAGCGGTTTGACCAAGGCCGGCGAACAAGCCACCGCCCGCGAGGCCGCCCGATGCGAAGATGGCAACGCCGATCAGCGCTACGCCGATAATCGCTTTGATGCCTCCCTTGCCGCGAGAGGATGAACCTTCGACGGCCGGGATGATGTGCAAATCCGCGTTGCCGAGCCGGAAGCCGTTTATATGGTCCTCTTCCAACGGCATGCCGGTTTCGGGATTGCCGCGAATGACATGGAAGGAGCCTTCGCGCAGCGCCTCGATGAACCGGCTGGGGAAGTTGGCGTTGAGCGCGCGAATGGCTTCGCCGGCCGTCTCGACGGCAAAGCGGAAGCTCTCGCCGAATTCTTTCGAAAGCGAGCCATGAAGATGAATCGTCCGCTCAGTCATGGATTGCCTCGCATTGGATTTCGATGCCGGTGCGCCGGCCGAGCTTCTTCACGCTGACGATGTTGAAGATGCTGTCGCCATGGCGCACGCGGTCGGCCGGGGTGATGTCGAGATATCGGGCGCGGTAGGTGATGCGCCCGGTCTCAGAACGCCATTCGCGTCCGCTGTCTCGGCTGCGATGGGGTCCAGCTCCTGCGCCCATACGGTCGCGATGGCCGTCCAGACTGTCGTGACCTTGCCGCCTGGGCCGACGATGGCGTTGGCGCGCTCGAATGTGATGCGCTCTGTAAGGTCGCCGGCCGCGATCATGGGAAGGTCTCCCCATAGGCAGCGTCGGGAACCTCATCGCGCTCCTGCAAGGTCGCATCGACATAGAGAATGCCGTGTCCATGCTTCCCGCCGGGGTCACGCATAAAGGCGCCCTTCGAAACCGTGATGCCGTGGCAGACATGGCCGCCCGTCGACCAGGGGGCTTCGCGAAGAGCCAAGCGGACGGCGCCCGCGATGAGCTTCACGTCAACAAGGTCGTCGCCTTCGGTCCAGATATGAACCTGCGTCGTCACCTGCTCGTGAAAGGTGTCGTGGTTGTTGGCGTAACGGGCGGTTCCCTCGCCGACGATGATCGACGGGAAAACGCGCGGCCGGTCGCTGACATCGCTGATGTTCTCTGCCGGCATCAAATCCGTAACGGTTGGGGAATTCGTCAGCCGGTGATGAATGAGCGCCTGCACGGCGTAGGCAGGATCGATCACGACTTCCAACCTTCCCGAACCGACTTGCTGATGGCTCGCTTGATACGGTCCTGGGCGCGCTTGCGGCCGAGGCGGAAGCCGGGCCAGAAAAAGGGCTGGGCGGGAGCGTCAGCCGTGCCGTGCTCGACAAGGTGCGGATATCTGACATCGCTGTTGCCGGCCGTGATCGCGACGGTGTGCTCTGCGACAGAGTGCGAGCCGCCCGGCTGGCTATAGGGTGGGGTCTGGCCTGGGCCAGCCGTGACCGCGATGGATTCAATCAGTGCGCCAGTGTCGCGGCTGCGTTCCGCGAGGGAGCGCTGAAGGTCCGCGATCTCATCGGCCGACTTCTTCAAGGCTGGATCAACGGTTTTCCGAACTTCGGAAATTACAGCTTCGATCCGCCGCTTCAGGTCTGCGAGGCCGTTGTCGCTCATGCGAACTTCCAAACCCGGAACGGCTCGATGAGATCGATGGCGCCAAACGGCAGCGGATTAGCTCGACCATCGGTTAAGGTTGCTTCGCGGTGCGCGTAGTAGTGACCGGCAAGCAAACGCACTGCCTCTTTGATCGCAGCGGGCATCGGATCGAAACTCGACAGCTCTTTTCCGATATACTGCTCGATATAAGACGACGCTGCCTCGATTTTGTCGCTTAGAACGACATTTTCGAGATCGTTATCGATCCTAAGATGAGTTTTAAGGTCTTCAATTTCGATAATCATGCAATGATTATACATGATTTAATCGTCGATCAAAAACTCTATTTAGAACAGAGAGTGTGCGTGACACCCCCCGCCGGTCCCCGATGATCTATAGAGGAACAGACCTACCCCCGATGCTGTGCGGTGATTGTGCTCTTAAGCTGGATCACTCGTTTCAGCGCGTGCGCTTATTCGGTGTGACGCCGCGCTTCTGCATAAGCGTCACTGCGTCTTCTTCCGGCCATCCTTGCCTTAGACGATTGCGGATTGTGCTTGCTGGCAATCCGGTCTCTTCAGACCATTGCTCAATCGTCATTGTCTTGCCGAGTGCTGTGTAGCCTCTGCTTGCGCCGATGCGCTTCCTCTGCTCGTCAGGTGTATCCTTCAGCCTTGAGCCTATTGGACGCGTGACTGCATCCTCCATGGTCCAGCCGTGGGCTAGCCTGAAGCGCAGGGTTCCGATTGAGATATCAGTCTCTTCAGACCATTGCGCGATTGTCAGCGTCTTGCCTTGTGCAGTGTATAGCTTCGGAACATGACCGGGAGTTTTCTTCCTGGGTTCATGGCGGGTGATGTAAGGCTTTGCATCCAGAGCTTCGTTAAGCTCGGCCGAGATTGATTCAGTGTGGTGCTTCTTATCTTTGTGCGACTGCACGATGGCATAGGCGCGCTCGCGGATAGCGGCGCATTCGGCCTCGAATTCAAGGCGGTCAATCTCTTTTGCTTCGGCTGTGGTCATTGGTCTGACCGGCGCTCCTGGCTCTGCTTGTGTGCGTTGTGGCAGGGTGCGCAAAGCGGCTGCCAATTGGCCTTGTTCCAGAAGAGCGCTTGATTGCCGCGATGCGGCTCGATGTGGTCGACGACAGTTGCGGGGCTTCCGCATCCTGGCATGCGGCAGGTGGGATTGTGGCGAAGGAACTCGATGCGGGCTTTACGCCACTCTGCGCCATAGCCGCGCCCTGAGGCTGATGGGCGTTGCTGGTCATGGGCGCGCTTACGTTCTTGCTGGCGCTTGAGCTGGCAGCGGCAAAGCTGATCGGCCGGGACGGTGAAGCCGCAAGGGCAGCGGCGGGGAGGCTTTACGGGCATGTCAGCGCAGACGGCCTCGCCCGCGCAGGCTGTCGAGGCCGGCACGGTCCAAGCGCGTATTGTGGAGCGGGGAGTTGACCAGCTCGTCGTCGAGGGTTCCGCCGTAGCCGCTGAAGGCTTCGATGATCTCGGCGGGGGTGCTGTCCCAAACGACATGAGGGGGCCAGCGTAGGATGCCAGTGCCGATGCGATAGAGGCGGGCGTAGTAGGACGCGAACGGGATTGGATTGGTTTCGCTGGGGCGTTCGCCGGCAGGGGCTGGTTTCGAGAACGTCAGGCCGGGCAAGAGAGCCAGTGCAGCGGATTTGAGCTTGGCGAGCTGGGGAGCCAGGGGCTTGCCGCGAAGGGCAGCGTGAATCGCCTCGGGCTGAATCGGGTTTACCGTCGCAGCACAAAGGACGCTGACTAGCGAGCCGAGATGGCCGGTGATCAGCTTGTCAAAGAGCGCTTGGAAGTTGCCTTCACAAAGGCGCTCGATGCGGGTTGCGGCTCGCAGTGTCGGACGCAGCTTCAGGCGCTGTGAGCCAACCATGACTGTCACGTCATCATCCGCGAGCCGCATGGGGCTTACGCCGCAACCTTCAGCTTCACGAAGCGGTCGGGGTGCGTCACGTCCGCGCCGACGCGCATGCGGGCATGGAACCGGGTCTGACCGTTCGCCGCGAGCGTATACGGGTCGGGGAAGATGTTGAGGTCAGTCCGGTCGACGATGCGATAGCCCTGAAGGTCGCCGAAGAGGATCGGGAACTTGTTGGCGCCGACATCATCCATATCGATGGCTTCGACAATCGGCCTGCCCAGAAGCGTGGTCGCGGCGCCGGCCGAGATCGGGTCGACCAGGATAAACCGCCCGTTGCCGTCCTTCAGGCTGCGAAGGGCGGCGAGGGTCTTCCGGTTCATCATCCACACGCCATTCTGGGCATGAGCGTTCGGAAGCTGATGGAACATGGCGATGATGGTTGCGGCCGGATCGGTGCCGAGATTGGCAGCGGCGCCGGTCTTCATCTCCGCGAGCCCGGTTGCGGCCATGATGCCGATAGGCTGGCTAGGAACGCCAGGGGTGACGCTCGCGCCAGTGCCATTCACAAACGCGGTCGCCTCGGCCTTGCCGAAGGCTTCGGCGTAGTCCGCGACCAGCTCGCCCTTCAGGTCGTAGGAATTGTCCTCAAGCATCTCGTGCGAGATGTCGACATGGGTCCGCATGGTGTAGGGGCGAAGCGTGACCTGCTCGAAAGTCATCGACGACGCGGTGCTCGGAGCGGCTTCATCGGTCCAGACCGCGACAGAGCCGGTGAGCTTGCGCGGATACTTGATATCCTTGCCGCCGATGGTGACGACGCGGGCATACTGGCGAACCGGCGAGAACTCGACCAGCTTCTTCAGAATTTCGCTGCCGTAGGTCGTCGGGGCGAGATAGCCGGCCGCGCCGTCATTGGCGACGACAAGCGCCTTCTGCTCTTCCGCGCCGATGCGAGCGACACCATAGCGAAGCAGGGCCTCGAACGACGCCAGAGACTTGGTTTCGAGCTGATCGCTCTCGCCCTTCGTCTCGATGCCGGTCGGGCGGTTGAGGCGGGTTTCCAGGGCTGAGAGACGGTCGGCCAGCTTATCATTGCTCGCCGACTTGGTTTCGAACGCCTTGAACCGGGCGTCGACCGAATCCGTCAGGTTGGCGAGGGCCTTGGCCACATCGCCCGGCACGTCGTCGCCGTCTTCTTTGATCTCGAATTCATGGGCAAGATTGGTCATGATTGTTCCTTTCACTTGGAGAGCGCCACGGCGGCGCGGTTAATTGCCTCGGCAATGGCAGCCGTGGCGTCCTTGGCGTCCGTAATCCTGGCTTTCGGATGTGCCGGGTTACGAACGACAGAGATTTCCTGAAGGTTGAGCTGCGAGATTACGCGGTTGCGGCCGGACTTCTGCGCCTGGGCGCCGTTGAAGCCGATGCTAAGCCCGCTGATCAGGCCATTGCGGACCATGCTGCGGACGGCGCGGGCGCGCTGGCTTTCTTCGACGAAGAGCTTGCCCTTCACTTCCAGACCAGCAGCGGTTTCGCGAACATCGGTCCAGAGGCCGATAGGCTGCTGCGGATCATGGCCGAGCAACATCGGGAGATCGGGGGAGATCGCGCCGAACGCGCCCTTCGTGATGATGTCGCCGACGCTATCGGGCGAGCCGAAGGGCCATGCGATGCCGCTGATCTCGCCGGCATCGTCGACCGTGATGCTGGCTTTGATTTCGAGATGATCACTCATCGGAGTTGTCCGTGTCCTGGGCAGGCTCGCGGTCGCCGAACATCAGCTTCTGGATGGCGCCGGTCGCGAGCGGGTAGAATTCGGAGATCGGGCGGCCCTTGGCGTAGGTATCCACCATGCGCTGAGCGTCGACCGGGGCCATTCCGCCGCCGATCAGGCCGAGCCGGATAATCTCGATGAGGTCGGCGAAGCTGAAGAGCATGGCCGAGACGCGGCTGACGACGATGCCGATGCCGACGCCGGTCTTCCTCTCAAGCTCTTCGATCATGGGCGGTGTCAGTTCGAAAACGTGTTCGCCGTCGCCGAAGTAGGCTTTGAAGGCGGTCGGGTTGAGATCAGACATTGGCGGGCTTCCCCTGGTCCTGCATGAGGGTGGAAGCCGCTGCGGCCGTGGTGTGCGGGTTCTCGAACGTGTCGCCGCCCGGATAGGCAGGCAGGTTTTCTTTCGCCCTGGCCTCATTCGGATTGAGAATGCGGCTGGCGATCTGGAGCGAGTAGGCTTCGGATCGAGCCTTGATGTCGCCGCGAAGCAATTCGTCGACCAGAAATTCAGCGTAGAAGCTGTCTTTATCGTCGTCAGAGATCAGCTTCAGGTGGATCTCATCTTCCCAACGGCGAATCCACGTCGAGAGGCAGTAATTCAGGAATTGCCGCCCCATCTCTTCCGCATTGGATTTGATGGCGTCTTCGTAGTCGCCGAGCATGATTGGCGGCAGGCCGAAGATGCGGGCGATTTCCAGAAGCTGGAATTTGCGGGATTCGATATGCTGAGCGTCGACCGGCGAGAACGCGGCGTGTTTGTAGTCGCTGCCGTTGGGGAGCACAGCCGGGAGGCCGGAGCCTTCGCCGCTGAAGGCAAGCTTCCAAGCGGCAAGAATGCCATCAACCGACTTGGCGCTTTCGCCAGCAAGCACGATGCCGCCGGGCCGGACGTTGTTCTTGTAGAGGGTCGCCGCCTGTCGCTCTAGCAGGATGGCGAGGCCGATGGCTTCGCGGTGCAGCGTGGCAGTCGCGCCGGCAGGGTCGCGAAGGTGAAGGATGTTCGCGGCGTGCTCGACAAGGCGCCGGCCGCCCTTCAGGCCGATCCGATACAGCGGCTCGCCGGTCGCGTCGTCGGTGTCGACCTGAACCGATCCGGGCGGGACATATTCGAGGCCGCGCGGGATGCCCTCGCCATCCCGGACGATGATCGCGAAGCCGCTGCCATGTAGCAGGGCGTCCTGCGTCATCAGCTCGCGAAGCTCGCCAGCACTGCGCCAGCTCGAAACGTGGCCGTTGACCAGCTTGTGAGCGGGGTGCTGCGGAGTGCGCTTCCTGCCTCCCTTGCTGTCGCGCTTGTAGATGTGAACCGGAAGGGTGCCGATGCTCTGCGAGATGCGGCGGACGGCGGCAGCGACGGGAACGCACTGCATTGCAGTTTCGGGCGAGACTACAACGCCCGATGAGATCAGGGTGCCGCCGAAGAGCTTGAATAGCTCGGGATCGGTTGTCGAGATTCCGGCTGGCGCCTCTTTGACTTCAGAGGCTTTGCGCCAGCCGATACGCTCTAGAAAACTCATACGCTACTCGCAGAAACACAACTGCGAGGATTATAAGCCTAATTTCAATATTTTAAAACATATAAATAGGTTTTCATTCTGTATCTATGACTTCACTCGGGAGCTTATAGGCCGGCAGCATGTCGATGGCGATCTTCCGCGCCTTGAGCGTCACGTCGCCATAGTTCTCGCCTGCCGTCCGGCTGGCGTGGCCTTGGATCGCATCGACTACCCGGCTGTTCATGCCGACTTCTACCGCAACGGTCTTGAAGCGATGGCGCCAGCCATGGTTCGGCGCCACTCTCGCGTCCACAATCTTCAGGTCGCGAATCCAATCGGAGACGCGCCGGGCAACAGAGTGCCATGGATGCTCGGTCGTGCGGTCGGGTATCGGCTTGTAGAACAATGGTTCCGAACCCGATGCCTTCGCGAAGTCGAGGAAGCCAAGCTCGATAAGGTGCGGGTGCAAAGGCACATCACGGTATTGGCCGCTCTTTACGCTGCCTGCGTCGGACGTGATTCGAAGGTAGTGGATGCCGTCCTTGGTTGTCACGTCCTCGCCGCGAAGCTGCGTCATCTCGGAAATGCGGGCGCCGGTATAGGCGCAGAGCCAGGGCGCCCAACGCTTCGCCGCCTCGGTCTTCGGGTGCTCCTGATTCGACGGGTTGTCGGCCGGTTTGGAGCGATAAGCGCTCGCGGCCTTCAGCACGGCAATCGCCTCGCTGTCGGTGAAGCCTTTCTCTCGCGGCAGCTTGGGCTTGGTGACTTTGATCGTCAGGTCTGCGGCGGGATTGGAGGGCAGCTTCCGGGCTTTGAAGGCTGTGCGGAACACGGCCCGCACGGCAGCGAAATAGACATCCTTGATGGTCTTCGGCTTCAGCCGGTCCATCAGGCTGTCCTTCCACTCCTCTAGTTTCTCCGGTGTGATCTTCCGGGCGTCGCTGTGCTTCAGGAAGGTGCGAAGGTCGTCAAAGACTGGCTGCCATCTGCGCTTGGCCTCAGCACCGGCGCCCTGAATCTCTAGCTCGCGGAAATGGGCGTCAAACAGGTCTTGAAGCTTCACCGGCTCCGGGGCTGGTTCCTCGATTGGCCGCTGAAGGATTGGCAGGGCAGGGGTGCCGTTGAAATCGCCCCGGTCGCGCTCGGCCTCGCGCTCGATAAGCTCCAACTGCACAAGGGCAAGGGTGCGGGCGATGGATTGCCGCTCGGCAGGTTCAAAGGGCGTTTCGCGGCCCTCGCGCGCGGCGAACTTGTCGACGGCCCAACCGATCAGCGCTTCGGTCTCATCGGCGGGTGCGATGCCGGCAGCCACGCGGCGCAGCCCTTCGGCGCGGACGGGCCGGGAGAACGGCAAGGATGTGTAGAGGCCGGGGATGTTCCGCACGCTCTCGTCTATCGCCAGTTCTTCGCCGTAGTGGGTGTGGGCGATCTCTGACAGGCTGAAGGCGCGCCGGGAGCGGGCAGGGGTGTCGCCGCCCTGAAGCTCAAGCTGGCGCTCGGCGCGGGCAATGGTCGCCTGAAACTCTGCGATCAGCGAATAGGCTCGCTTCTGGGCGGTGCGGGGATCGCGGCCAACGGCGCGCTCAAACTGCTTCTGCCCGACGATCTCGCGAAGGCGTTCCGGGACGACAACGCGGACCACCCAACGGCCATCACTCTTCCTACGCAGATAGTTCATCATGTCTCTCGCCATCCGCCCCAAATTTGGGGCGGTCTTTGGGGCGAGAAAATGGGGTTATCGCCCCAAAATCAAGCAAAATCTGCGCTTTCAAGGGGTTGAATCGCTTGTGAATGGTGCCGGCGGAGAGGATCGAACTCCCGACCTTCGGTTTACAAAACCGCTGCACTACCGCTGTGCTACGCCGGCGCCGCTGGCTGGTTGGCCAGAAGGCCGCCGACGAGATCTTCTCTTCGGCGGCGATGTCGTAGCGGTTACCAGCCGATGGCCGCCAGAGCAAGCGCCTCGGCCATGGCCACAAGGCGGCCATGGTGCGGCATGCACGGGCGATGGCGTCACGAGGACTGTTCGCGTATCGGCCTGGCTGCGTCGCCCGGCGGGCATTTCAGCTCACGGAGCGGATGATCTCGCGATAGGCCGCCTCGGGAAAGGCCTTGAGGGTCTCGGCACGGACGTTGCCCATCATCGCGAGCTGCAGGCAGAATCGCGCCTGGACCGCATCGTCGGGCGCCTCGCAGACGATCACCATGTCGTACTTACCCATGGTCATGAAGAACGTCTTGATGTCTCCGCCCATTTCCTTGAGCGCCTGCTTCGCCGCATCGAGGCGGCTCGGCGAGGCCTTGACGTTGCGGGCGCCCTGATCGGTCCAATTGGCAAGCATGATGTAGGTTGTCATCGCGCCACTCCCTGAGACCGGCCCGGCCTGTTTGTCGGAAGCATCTGACGGCGGCTCATCGTCACCGCTGGTGCGGGTAGGCTTTGGCTCAATGCCGGGCCTTGGCGGGCAGAATAACACGGCAGGGCACGGCGGGAACGGGCAGGCGGGCCTGGGTAAAGGAAAAGCCCCGCCTGACCAGGCGGGGCTCGTCGACGATGCTGGCCGTTCAGGCTCAGTTGTTCTCGTAGGTCATGATGTCGCGATCCTTGGTCTCCGGCACGAAGAGCATGCCGATCACGAAGGTCATGAGCGCGATCACGATCGGGTACCAGAGGCCGTAGTAGATGTCGCCGGTACCGGCCACCATCGCGAAGGAGGTGGCGGGCAGGAGACCGCCGAACCAGCCGTTGCCGATGTGATAGGGCAGCGACATGCCGGTGTAGCGGATGCGGGTCGGGAAGAGCTCGACCAGCGCGGCCGCGATCGGGCCGTAGACCATCGTCACATAGATGACGAGCACGGTCAGGATCGCGATGATCGTCAGCGACTGCGCGTTGAACAGGGCGTTGACGAAGCCGGTCTTGACGATGCGGGCATCGCCCGCGGCCGGATAACCGGCTGCAACCGCTTCCTTGGCGAGGTTCGCCGCGAAGGTCGCGTCGATCGCGAGATCCTTGCCGTTGACCGTCACCTTGGCGGGAGTGCCGGCCGGGGCCGGGGTCTGCGTGTAGACGATCGCCTGGGTCGCCAGCGTGCGGCGGGCGATGTCGCAGGGCTGGGTGAAGGTGCGCACGCCGACCGGATCGAAGACCGAGCCGCAGGTGGCGGGATCGGCGACGACCTGGACCTTGACGTTCTCATGCGCAGCGGCGAGGCCCGGGTTGGCGGCCTTGGTGAGGGCGCCGAACAGCGGGAAATAGGTCAGCGCCGCGATCAGGCAGCCGGCCAGGATGATCGGCTTGCGGCCGATCTTGTCCGACAGCGCGCCGAAGACGATGAAGCCGCCGGTGCCGAGGATGAGCGACCAGGCGATCAGCACGTTGGCCGAGTAGAGATCGACCTTGAGGATGCTCTGGATGAAGAACAGCGCGTAGAACTGGCCGGTGTACCAGACGACGGCCTGGCCGGCGGTGAGGCCGAACAGCGCGAGCAGCGCGATCTTGGCGTTCTTCCACTGGCCGAACGCCTCCGAGAGCGGCGCCTTCGAGCCCGTGCCCTCTTCCTTCATCTTCTTGAAGGCCGGCAATTCCTGCATCTGGAGGCGAATCCAGACCGAGATCGCGAGCAGGAAGATCGAGGCGAGGAAGGGAATGCGCCAGCCCCAGGCGGCGAACTCCGCCTCGCCCATGGTGGTGCGGATGCCGAGGATGACGATCAGCGAGAGCAGCAGGCCGAGCGTCGCCGTGGTCTGGATCCACGAGGTATAGAAGCCGCGACGGCCGACGGGGGCGTGCTCGGCGACATAGACCGCCGCACCGCCATACTCGCCGCCGAGCGCCAGGCCCTGGAGCATGCGCAGGGCGATCAGGACCACCGGCGCGATCCAGCCGATCGTGGCGTAGCTGGGGAGGAGGCCGACCAGGAAGGTCGAGGCGCCCATGATCACGATGGTGACGAGGAAGGTGTACTTGCGGCCGATGAGGTCACCCAGGCGGCCGAAGAACAGCGCGCCGAACGGGCG
Source organism: Beijerinckiaceae bacterium (assembly GCA_965283735.1). Lineage (GTDB taxonomy): Bacteria > Pseudomonadota > Alphaproteobacteria > Rhizobiales > Beijerinckiaceae > Allobosea. Next base: position 1,750,530 of record CBDIPN010000001.1, read on the forward strand.
GACGAGGAAGCCCGCCGCAAACGCCAGCAGCGCGAAGATCGCGCGGGTGTTGGGGTCGAAGGCCGAGAAGAAATGCGCGCCGATCATCGCGGCGAGCGAGCCGTATAGATAGAAGTCGTACCACTCGAACACCGTGCCGAGCGACGAGGCCAGAATGACCTTCTTTTCCTCCTTGGTCATCGGGCGGGGCGTGGCCCTCGTTCCCGATGCTTGCGATGCCATGCTCATGGCGTTTGTCTCCCCTGGTGAAGCCCTGAAGCCGGGGCTTAAGCCCGGCAACCTCGTTTCGCGCGGTTCACGTTCTCAGTGACGGTGGCCGCGCGGCCGGAAGACGGGTGAGTCCCGTCACTCCAGCTCGCTTCAGAGGATTGCGCGCGGATTGTCGCAGGGGCAATCAGGCACTTGGTCTTGCACCGTTCGTCTATGAGACTAACGGCGAGGGAGATTTTGCGGGCCGGAAACCGCAGAAAGCGCCTCTTTTTCCGGCGCCGGGAGCCTGCCGCTCAACGGCGCCGGCTGGCCGCGTAGAGCGCTATCGCGGTCGCGTTGGAGACGTTGAGGCTGGTGATCGTGCCGGGCACTTCGAGCCGCGCGACATGGTCGCAGAGCTCGCGCGAGCGCTGGCGCAGGCCCTTGCCCTCGGCGCCCATCACCATCACGAGCGGGCGGCGCAGCGCGACATCGTCCAGCGAAACGTCACCGTCCGAATCGAAGCCGACGCGCAGGAAGCCGCGCTTGCCCAGCGTGTCCAGCGCATCGCCGAGATTGCGCACGGCGATCAGCGGCACATGCTCCAGCGCGCCGGAGGCGGATTTCGCCAGCACGCCGGTCGCCGCCGGGGAATGCCGGATCGTGACGATCACGGCGGCCGCGGCGAAGGCTGCGGCCGAGCGCAGGATGGCGCCGACATTATGCGGATCGGTGACCTGGTCGAGCGCCAGCACGACCGCATCGTCCGGCAGGCTGTCGAGATCGGGCGAGGGCAGGGGATCGCAGACGAGATAGAGGCCCTGATGCACCGAATCGGGCGTCAGCAGCCGGTCGATCTCGGAGGGGCGCACGATCTCGGCCTCGAGCGGCAGAGGGGCGATTTGCTCCTGCAGGCGGCGCAGCCCATTCTCCGTGGCGAGCAGGCGCCGGTGTCGCCGCTGCGGATTCTTCAGCGCCTCGACGACCGGATGCACGCCGTAGAGCACGGCCTCGTCGATATCGCCCGGCCGGTGCGGCGGCGGCCCGTCGGGGCGGCGGGCGCCCGGTCTGCCCCTGCGGGCCTGGCATGTTTCGGGCGGAACGGCGGAGCCATCGCTCTCTCCAGTGATTGCCGGATTGCCGTGCCACGGCACGACGCGCTTGGCCAGCGCGAACCATCTTTTGCCGACATATCCCACGAGAAAAGGAGCCAAGATGCCACAGGAAACGGACAGGCTGATCGTGATTACCGGTGGTCCAGGTTCGGGCAAGACGAGCCTGATCGAGGCGCTGGCGGCCCATGGCCATGCCGTGCGCCCCGAGGCGGGACGCGCGATCATCAGGGAGCAGCAGGCGAACGGTGGCCGGGGGCTGCCCTGGGTCGATCCGGCGCTGTTCGCCGAATTGATGCTGGCGGCCGATCTGCGCAGCCATGCCGAGGCTCGTGCCGGCGGGGAGCGCGTCTTCTTCGACCGGGGGCTCCCCGATATCGCGGGATATCTGGCGCTTTGCGGCCTGCCGGTTCCCGGCCCTGTCGAGCGGGCCGCGCGGGAACTGCGTTACCGCCGGACGGTCTTCATCGCTCCGCCCTGGCGCGGGATCTTCTCGCAGGATGCCGAGCGCAAGCAGGATTTCGCCGAGTCGGAGCGAACCTGCGCGGTCATGGCAGAAACCTATCCCCGCTACGGCTACGCACTCGTCGAATTGCCCCGCGTGAGCGTCGCGGAGCGCGTGAGCTTCGTACTGGACCGCATGTCGGCTGCGGATTGACCGATTTTCCAGGTGGCTTGCCTTGCCTTCACAACGAATTCGCCTGATCGGTCTTTTTGCCGTTGACAGGGCGCGGCCCGGTCACCATAAGTCCGGCCGCGCCTACCGGTCGTCGCGAAAGTGACATGTCGGTGGCCCTGGGCTCACAGAGCCGATCAAGGGCGCAGGCGGGGGAATGTCCCGAGCGGCAAAGGGGGCGGACTGTAAATCCGCTGGCTATGCCTTCGCAGGTTCGAGTCCTGCTTCCCCCACCACCTCTTTTCTAATGATTTGATTTAACTGCATTTTTAGCTGCGCTCCCCGCGCCTGATGACGGGGTGCGGGAATAGACGTTCGATTTCGCTTCCGGGATCAGGAGCGTGGCAACCTCTTGAGCAAGCCACGTCCGGTTCGCCTTCTTGTGTACAGAGCGGCCATCCCGCGACCGCTCCAGCCGAAGATGGCGTCAAGCTGAGCGTCGGATGCGCCACGATTGGCGGCGCGAGTTGCGCCGGCTTGCTCTTGCTGTCGGGACGGGCGTGATCGCAGGCGACGCAGAGCGGGGAGTATCGAAGACAAGCGGGCTGTCGTCGAACTCGTCGTCCATGGTCAGGCTGCCTTGCGGTCAGGGAGGCGAGGCGCCGGCCAGATGCGAGACGTGCGGAAGCGATCTTGGCGTCGGAGAATTCGCCGGCACGCCGAAGCCCGGCCGCGATCCGAAACCAGCACATGGCGAGGCTTTCCCGCTCGGCAACCCGCAGCAGGCGGACAGGCATGCCACGACCTCTCGGCTCCGCTGCTGCCGCTCTGCCCGCGTTCGCCCCATCAAAAGTAGAAATTGACGTTTCCTGAAGCTTGCCCGCAAGATGCGCTGTGGCTGCCGTCAAGGCTCCCGAGTTTCGGGGCGCTCATCGACTGAGTTGCAGGCTGGAGCTGCTCCGGCGAATTCTGCTGGCCGCCGTCTCGCTTGTGATCGCCAGTGCACCTTGTGCGGCCGACGAACTTCGTCCTTGGCCCGCCGAGACGGTGCCGGTGCTCGCGCTCAGCCAGCTTGACGGCCCCGGCATCGATCTCGCTGAATTTCGCGGCGCGCCCGTCATCGTTCATTTCTTCGCCACCTGGTGCGCGCCCTGCATCGAGGAGATGGCTTCGCTGAACGCTCTTGCCGCCGTGGGGAAAGGCAGCCCGGCCATCCTCGCGGTCAGTGTCGGCGAGGTCGATGCGCGGGTGCGCAACTTCTTCCGTGATCGCCCCGTCGCCTTTCCGATCCTGCTCGATCGCGACCGCGGCGCGATGAAGACCTGGCAGGTCGAGGGCTTGCCGACGAGCTTCGTGCTCGATCGCGGTCTCAGGCCTGCGTTCAAAGCTGCCGAGCCGCTCGATTGGACGAGCCCGTCGGTTGCGGCAGTGCTCGCGGCCTTGCCTTCCACGCCACCGAAAAACAACCGAGGGGAAAAGGAGACGCCGCCATGATCAGCCGTCGCGACATGTTGAAGACCGGTGCTTGTGCTGCAGCCGCTTTGGCTCTCCCTGGCCCTGCCGGCGCGCAGGTGGCGGCCTTCGCGCCCGAGCCTGGGGCCTGGCGTGATTTCGAGGTGGCGACGCGTCTCGATCTGCCGGCAAACGGCAAGGCACAGGATTCCACTGCCCTCGATGCGCGAGGATGAGTGGATCAAGCCCGGCAAGAACGCTTGGGAGACCAATGCGCTGTCCGCCGAGATCGTCCGTGATCAGAAATACGGGGCCGAGCTTCTGCACCTCGTCTTCAAGGATGGCGAGACCGCCCCGCGCGTCGAGGTCCGCAGTGGCTTCTCATTGCGCGATCGGGCCGAGGAGCTTGCGACGAAATCTGCCGTGCCAGCGTTGGGAGAGGCCGACCGCAAGCTCTATCTCGAGGCGACGGAACTGATGCCGACTGACGGCATCGTTCGAGAGACCGCGGAGAAAGCAGCCGCCGGCAAGGTTGGCGACCTCGACAGGGCGCGGGCGATCTATGAATGGGTCGTGGCAAACACCTTTCGCGACGCCAAGACCCGGGGCTGTGGCACAGGCGACGTCGGCTCGATGCTACGGACCGGCAATCTGAGCGGCAAATGCGCCGATCTGAACGCGCTCTATGTCGCGCTGGTCCGCAGTGTCGGCATACCGGCCCGAGACATCTACGGCATCCGCGTCGCCTCCTCGAAGTTCGGCTACAAGAGCCTCGGCACGGGTTCGGACGTCATCACCAAGGCCCAGCATTGTCGGGCGGAGATCTGGCTCGACGGCTATGGCTGGGTGGCGACCGATCCTGCGGATGTCCGCAAGGTCGTCCTTGAGGAGCCCCCGGGAAACAACACGGTCGATGATCCGAAGGTCGTCGCGGCGCGGCGGGTGCTGTTCGGCGCCTGGGAGGGTAACTGGCTCGGCTACAATGTCGCGCACGACCTCGTCTTGCCGGGCTCAAAGCATAAGGTCGGCTTCCTGATGTATCCGCAGGCGGAGGTCGCGGGAGCGCTGCTCGACTGTCTGGACCCCGATGCGTTCAAATACATGATCAAGTCGACCGAGCTGACGGCCTGAATGCGTTTCGGGGCGAAGGCAAGGCCCTCGCCCCGTGCAGTTGCCTCGCCGCCAACGGCGGCTAGGCGATATAGGGCTGACCAAGGCATGCCCGCCCTGCAGCCCGCCGTCCTAGGCCAGCGGCTTGAGGCCAGCCTCGATCTGCGCACGCCGCCCCTCGAGGAAGGGCGGCAGGGCCAGCCGCTCGCCGAGCGTCTCCAGCGGCTCGTCGACTGCGAAGCCCGGACCATCGGTCGCGATCTCGAACAGGTTGCCGCCGGGCTCGCGGAAGTAGAGCGAGCGGAAATAGTAGCGCTCGACCTCGCCACTGGACGGAATCCGGTTCTCCGCCAGACGGCGCGCCCAGCCCGTCATGCCTTCGAGATCCGGGGTCCGGAAGGCGACGTGGTGGACGCCGCCGGCTCCCTGGCGTGCGATCGGCAAGCCGGGCTGGACCGCGACATGCAACTCGGCCGCAGGGCCACCTGCGCCCATCGCGAAGACATGCACCTCGCCCTTGCCGTCAGGCGAGGCGTAGCTGCGTTCGCGCCGCATGTTCATGACCCGCGTCAGCACGGCTTCGGTCGGGCCGAGATCGGGGACGCTGATCGTGATCGGGCCGAGGCCCCGGATCTGGTGTTCGGCCGGAACAGGGCTGCCCGACCAGGCATGAGCATCGCCGCTGCCACCGTCGTCGACGAAGCGCAGGCGCTGGCCTTCCGGGTCTTCAGCGTCGAAGGAGGCCCTGCCATCCAGAAGCGCCACGGGAGACTTGGCGTGGCCGCTGGTCGATAGGCGCTCGTGCCACCAGTTCAGGCCATTCTCGCCCGCGACCCGCAGCGCGGTGCGCGAGATCGAATGCGTGCCGCGCCGCTCCGGCGCTGTCGGCCAGTCGAAGAAGGTGATGTCGGTGCCAGGGCTCGCCTGCCCATCCGCGTAGAACAGGTGATAGGCCGAGGTGTCGTCCTGGTTGACGGTCTTCTTGACGAGGCGCAGGCCGAGCGTGTCGGTGTAGAACCGCTTGTTGCCGGGCGCGTCGGCGGTGATCGCAGTCAGATGATGGAGGCCGGTGAGCTGAAGAGCCATGTTCGTCCCTTTCTGGTTTCTGCCGCCAGATATCGGGACGCCAGCTTGCCATGGTAGGTGACGATTCAGGAACGGGTTGTTCGCTGCCCGCGAACACCCGATGCGGCCAATCTGGCCCCATCATCGCGATTCGCAACGCCAGCAGGAGTTGCGTTCATCGCAACGCGCAAATGGGCGCTCACGGTGGGATAGGTGTGACGGGAGCCCCCCGCGTGCCAACCCGCATTGCCAATTCAGAGCAATCCGAACTTCACTCCGGGGTGTTGTGAGTGCGGTAAGCGGGCAGCGGCTGGGGAGAATGGGCTGCTCTTAAGAAGGGGCTTTGTCATTCCGGGGCGCGCCGCAGGCGCGAACCCGGAACCCACGACGGGGTGAGAGATATTGGGTGTTCGGTTGCTGGCGGCTCGCCCGGTCGTGGATTCCGGGTTCTTCGCTTACGCGAAGCCCCGGAATGACAAGGGTGGTGGTTCTGGCGCCTACCGAACCATCTCACTCAGCACGAGCCGCTTGGTGCGATCGCTGTTGATGATCAGGCGATCGGTCGTGATGCGGACGGTGAAGAGCCAGGGCAGAACCCAGGGGCAGACGCGCCACTGGTCATGAACCTCGGTGCTGACGGGGTGGGCGAAGAAGAAATCGTCGCCATGGGCGACGAGCTTCACGCGCTGGCTGCCCTCGGGCGAGGACAGGGTGAGGTGCAGTTCCGAACCGGCCTTGCGGGTCTCGCCATGGAAGGCGCCGGACTGTGCCGCGAAGCGCCTGCCGGCGAAGCGGTCGACCGGGGTTGCGGTCGGAGCGATCGGAATGAAACGGCGGGTCCGGCCGAAGCGCGTTGCCGAGAGCGCGTTATCGGCTTCCAGCTTCAGCGCGAAAGCCGGGATCGAGGCCTGCGGCTGCCAGCTTCCATCGCCAACGGGCAGGAGCGGCGCGCCGCCCATGTTCATCACCAGATAGGGCTGGCCCTGGCGCAGCTCGATCTGGAACGCGTCGTCGCCGGATTCGTCGCGATAGGTGCCGGCGAGAAGGTCGAATTCCTGCTTCCGCCGCTCGCTGGCGGTGCCTAGCAGGTCGCGCGCGATCGAGCGGGCGAGGACATAGGGCGCGCAATCGTCGTGGTTGGCGAGAAGGACGATGCCGAGATCGGCCTCCTTGAAGCGCACCGACTCGGAGCGCGCGCCTGCGATCCAGCCGCCATGGCCGGCTGCCTCGCCGAGATCGCCATTGTCGCGCACCAGTCCGTAGCCATAGGGCGAGGGGACGCCGTTGATCGTCACGCCGGCATCTTCCATGCGCGCGATCATCCGGGCGTCGCCGATCTTCGGCTGCCGCAGGTTCTGCTGCCAGATGATCATGTCGTGCAGGGTCGAGACCATGCCGCCTTCGCCGCCGATGGCGATGCCCCAGGCGGCCTTGAGCCACGCGCCGTCCGGCCCGCGGCGGTGATGCCCGGCGAGCCGCGGCAGGATCACGTCGTCGCGTGGCATCAAGGCCGTGTCGTGCATGCCGAGCGGGCCGGTGATCCGCTCCTTCAGGAGGTCGTTGAAGCTGAGCCCCGAGACCTTCTCCAGGGTCTCGGAAAGCAGCAGGAAGTTGCTGTTGCTGTAGAGCAGATCGTAGCCCGGCTCGAAATTGAGCTCGCTCTGCCGGCCGACGACGTCGCAGGCGTATTGGCGCGAGGAGGGCGCGAGGATCGGCACGCCGCCGATCGTCATCATCTCCAGGATGTCGCGCAGGCCCGATGTATTCGAGGCGAGATGGTGCAGGGTGATCGTCCGGCCGTAATCGGGCAGCCAGGGCAGGTGAGTGCGGATATCGTCCTGCAGGGAGAGGCGGCCTTCGTGCTCCAGCGCCAGCAGCAGCCAGGTGGTGAACTGCTTGCTCTGCGAGGCGATGCGCACGACCGAGCGGCTGGAGAGCGGAATGCCGTTGGCGAGATCGGCCATGCCATAGGCGGCCTCATGCACGACCTCGCCGCCGGAGAGGACGGCGATCAGCATTCCCGGCGAGGTCTGGCTGTTCCAGGCCGCGACATGCGGGGCGATGCGGGCGGCGACCGTGGCGGGATCGAGGGTAAGCGAGGCGCGGGGCATGGCAGGCTTTTTAGGCTGGAGGCTGATGTGAAAGCGCCGCGCTTCCCGGGAAACGCGGCGCTCGAGGCTTAGCACTTGATCTCGACGTTCCAGAAGGCCGGCCAGGGCGACGGGGTGAAGCCCGTGAGACCCGGCGAGACGGCCGAAAGCGCGCTGAAATTGCCGATCTTGACGATCGGGGCCTGCTCGAAGATCAGCTTCTGCAGTTCGACCCAGTGTTTGACGCGGGCGTCCTGGCTGGTCGCGCTGTTGAAGGCGTTGAGCACCTTTTCCTTTTCCGGCGTATCCCACCAGCCGCCGGCCGTCTTCGACAGGATGAAGTTCAGCGCGGGTTCCGGCAGGAAGGGGCTGTGGGTAATGAAGACCTCCCAGAGCTCCGGCTTCTTGTTGCGCTGGATCATGGTCGCCCAGTCGCTGACCTGGAGATCGACCTTGAAGCCGGCCTGTTCCAGATAGACCTGCGCGACCTGCGCCATCTTGTAGTGGAACTCGTATTGGCGGCTGGTCAGGATGCGGATCGGCTCGCCCTTGTACCCGGCCTCCTTGAGCAGCGCGGCGGCCTTCTTGTCGTCGGCGATGTTGTAGTTGCCCTTGACGCCGACATCGCTGCGCCAAGCATAGCCTTCCGGATACATCGCGCCGTCGACGGCGTAGAATTTCTGGTCGCCGAAGCCGGCTGCCAGCATGTCCGTCTCGCTGAGGGCCGCCTGAACCGCCTTGCGGATCTTCTCGTTCTTGAGCGGGCCTTCCTTGTTGTTCATCACGAAGATCGGCCAGCCGAAATTGTTCAGCAGGGCGGGCTTCGCCTTGCCCTTCTCCAGCCGCGCGAAGGCTTCGACGGGCAGGGAGTCGACATAGTCGAACTGGCCGGCGATGGCGGCCTCGACGCGGGTATTGGCGTCCGGCACCGGGACGAAGCGGATCTCGTCGAACTTGGCGACACGGGCGCCACCGAAGCCGTCGGCCTTCTCGCTGCGCGGCTTGTAGCCGTCGAAACGGACGAGCTGAACATACTGGTCCGGCTTGTGCTCCTTGAGCTTGTAGGGGCCGGTGCCGATGACTTCCTTGAGCGGCGTCGCCAGAGCCTCGGCCGGCATGATCGCGGCGGCGGAGTTGTTGAAGGCGAGCAGCGAGAGCAGCGGTGCATAGGGCTGGCTGAGGGTCAGGGTGACCTCGTTCGGCCCGGTCGCGGCGACCGACTTGAGGTAAAGCGCGGTCTGCTTGCCACGCGAGGCGACTTCCATCCAGCGCTTCAGCGAGGCGACGACGTCCTCGGCGGTCATGTCGCGGCCGTTATGGAACTTGATGCCCTGCCGCAGGGCGATCTTGTAGACCGTACCGTCGGCGCTGACGTTCGGCATCGCCTCGGCCAGGAGCGGCGTGACATTCCACTTGCCGTCGAAGGTGAACAGCGTCTCGAAGACATGCTGCGAGATCATGCCGACGAGGTCGGTCGCGGCGATGCCGGGGTCAAGCGAGGCGGGCTCGCCGATCACCGCGACATTGACGATGCTGCCGGCCTGCTGGGCCTGGCCCGGCGAGACGGACGAAAACGAGATCGACGCGGCGACCCCCACGAGAGCCAGGAATTTCCTCATTGCCGTTTTATTCCGTTATTATGACATATAGGCCATAATAACAAAACATTGAGGTTTTAGGCTGTCAAGCGAGGGGCTTTGTGATTTCAGATCAATTTCTTTGAGATCCTAACGCAATTCCAATAGTATTAGCATTTAGGGTTCGCGTTATTTCAGTTCTTTGAAGATCAGCGCTGTATTCAGGCCGCCGAACGCGAATGAATTCGACATGGCGGCTGGTATCGGCATCGGCCGGGCCTGGTTCGGTACGCAGTCGATGTCGCATTCCGGCTCCGGAGCGTCGAAATTGGCGGTCGGCGGGGCGATGCCGTTCTCGATGGCCATGATCGTCGCGATCGCCTCGAAGGCGCCGGCGGCGCCGAGCGCGTGGCCTGTCGCGCCCTTGATCGAGGAGGTCGGCGGCACGGGTCGGTCGCCGAAGAGCCGCTTCAGGGCCTGTGTCTCGGCCCGGTCATTGGCGCGCGTGCCGGTGCCGTGGGCGTTGATATAGGCGAGATCGCCGACATCCAGACCGGCATCGGCCAGCGCGAGGGCCATGGCCCGCGTCATGCCGTCGACATTGGGAGCGACGATGTCGCCCGCATCGGCGCTGAAGCCGAAGCCCGCCGCCTCGATCGTGGGCTCCAGCCCGCGGCTGCGCGCATGCGCCTCGGTCTCCAGCACGATCACGCCGGCGCCTTCGGCCAGCATCAGGCCGTCGCGCCCGGCGGCGAAAGGCCGACAGGCGGTGCGCGACATGATCCTCATCGCGTCCCAGGCGAGCAGTGTCCCGGCCGAGAGCGGGGCTTCCGTGCCTCCGGCGATGACGATGTCGGCGAGGCCGGCACGCAGGAACTGCATGGCGATACCGATGGCGTGGCTGGAGGAAGCGCAGGCGCTCGAGGTCACGAAGCAGGGGCCGGTCGCGCCCGTGGCGATCGACACCCAGCTGGCCGAGGAGCTCACCATGACCTTCGCGACGGTCATCGGATGGGGGCGCTTGTTCTGGGTGTAGAGCCGGGAATACTGGTCGTCGGTGCTGCATTGTCCGCCGGCGGAGTTCCCGAGGATGACGCCGACGCGCTCAGGGTGCGGCAGGCCGGCGCCGAGACCGGCGGCCGACAGAGCCTGGCGCGCGGCCGCAACCGCAAACAGGGCGTTTCGGTCACAGGCCGATGGTGAAAGGCCCAGTCCTTCCATGAAGCCCTGGTCGTGGACTTCCGCCACGCGGACGCCCTTTTCCGGCAAGGCGGAGGCATGCCCGAAATTGCTGTGACCAGCCAGCAAGGCCTGCCAGAAGCTCTGGGTATCGCTGCCAATCGGGGAGACGATGCCGAGGCCCGAAACGACGATCCGCGTCATGCCACCTGCTTCTTGGCCAGCAGTTTGGCGATCTCGTCGCAGAGTTCGCCGATCGTCTTCACGTCGTTGATGCTGTTATTCGCGTTGTAGTCGATCTCGATGCCGAAGTGATCCTCCAGCTTGAAGATGATCTCGACGAAATCATAGGAGTTGAAGCCGGTATCCTCCAGCAAGGTTTCCGGTCCCCAGCTGGCATCAAGAGCCTTGCCCCGGTCGCGCGAGGGGTTCTCCTCGATGACCTGCTTGAGCATCCCGATCAGGAAATCGATCGTGATCTTCGGCGCCTCACTCGACATGGCTGAGTGCTATCCTCGTTCGAAACGGCTGCCACACCCTTGCTTGAGTTCGGCCGGGCCGTAAACCACTTATCGGTCCGGATGCACGGCCGACCGGCAGGGCGGTTCCGCCCGCGACGGCTGATGTCCGGCTTCCTCCATTCGAACGATGCCGCCTGCCGAACGCGGAAAGGGCGGAGCCCCTAGCGATTCCGCCCTTTCTGGAAGATCGATCAGATCCCGCTATTCAGAGGCGGTAGCTGACGCGTGCTGGCCGCCGTCCGGGCTGCGAACGAGATGCGCCAGCCGGAAGCGGCGCTCGGCACCGCGTCCAAGGTGGCCGCGGCCTGATCCGGCGGGCCGGTTCAGCTCCGCGCCGTTTCCTTGTCGGGCTTGCCCGCCCGCATCGAGGCGATGACCGTCCAGCCGATGATGCCGATCGTGATCGCGGCCAGCACCGCGGCGATCGGTCGGTCGACGAGGCCGATCAGCCGGCCGTTGGACTTGATCATCGAGTTGATGAAGTATTCCTCCAGCAACGGGCCCAGCACGACGCCGAGGATCACTGGCGCTACGGGGAAGTCGTTCTCCTCCAGCACGAAGGCCAGCAGGCCGAAGGCGAGCATGACGCCGACGTCGAAGAGCGAATTGTTGATCGCGTAGGAGCCGACGATCGCGAAGACGAGGATGATCGGCATCAGCACGCGCCGGGGCACGGAAAGCACCCGCGTCGCGATCTTGATGATCGCCCAGCCGAGCGGCAGCATCAGCAGGTTCGCGATCACGAAGACCAGGAAGAGCGCATAGACGTTCTCGGGGGCGTTGACGAAGATCGTCGGCCCCGGCGCCATGTTCTTCATCATCAGCACGCCGATGGCGATGGCGGTGATCGAGTCGCCGGGGATGCCGAAGACCAGCGCCGGAATCCAGGCGCCTGCCAGCGAGGAGTTGTTGGAGGCGCCGGCCTCGATCAGCCCCTCGGGATGGCCGGTGCCGAATTTCTCCGGCTCCTTCGAGAAGCGCTTGCTCATCGCATAGGACATCCAGGCCGCCATGTCGGCGCCGCTGCCCGGCTGGATGCCGATGACCGTGCCGAGCGCGCTGCCGCGGATGAGCTGCCAGGGATATTGCTTGGTCAGCCGCCACATATTGGCGAAGATCGGGCCGATCTTCTTGACCACGACCTGCGGCGCGCCGCCGTCCGAGATCATGTGGCGCATCACCTCCGAGCAGGCGAACATGCCGACCATCATCGGGATCAGCGAGACGCCGCCGAGCATCTCGGTGGAATCGAAGGTGAAGCGCGGCTGGCCGGCCGGGTTGTTCATGCCGATCATCGCGATCATCAGGCCGATGAGCAGCGAGATGCAGGCCTTGAGCGGTGTCGAGGAGCCGATGAAGACGGCGCCGCCCAACCCGAGCATGACGATCCAGAAGAACTCGACCGAGCCGAAGCCGAGCGCGAAATCCGCGATGGCCGGCGAGGCGACCATCATCACCGCGGTGCCGAACAGGCCGCCCAGCACCGAGAACCACAGGCCGATGCCGAGCGCGAGTTCAGGCTTGCCCTGCAGTGTCATCTTGTAGGAATCATCGACATAGGCCGCCGAGGCCGGCGTGCCGGGGATGCGCAGCAGGCAGCCTGGGATGTCGCCGGAGAAGATCGCCATGGTCGAGGTGGTGACGATGGCGGCGATGGCCGGCACCGGCGGCATGAAGAAGGTCAGCGGCACCAGCAGGGCGGTCGCCATCGTGGCGGAGAGGCCGGGGATACAGCCGACGACGAGGCCATAGATCGCCGAGGCGGTGATGACGAAGAGAACATAGGGATCGAGCACCATCCCGAGCGCGGTGACATAGGCGTCAAGCATGGCGGGTCACCAGCGGAAGGGTTCGAGCGGTCCCCAGGGCAATTGCACGCCGAGGCCGAGATAGAAGATCGAGTGGATGGCGAGCGCGGTCGCAAGCGCGAAGCCGATCGCCTGGAGCGGCTTCGTGCCGCCGACGACGAAGAGCACGACCAGGATCGCCGCCGCCGCGATCAGGAAGCCGAGCGGCTCGGCGCAGAGCATGTAGAAGATCACCGCGGCCGGAACGAGCAGCAGGCGCAGCACCGCCGTGCCGCTGCGGGCCCAGTCGGCGAGGCCGACCAGCGGGCCGGCATTGGTCGCGCGAGCGCCGTTGACAGCGAGGATCGCGGCGCAGAGCGCCAGCAATCCCGCGAGGATCAGCGGAAAGGCCGAGGGGCCGAGCGGCTGCTCGGAGGGGTTGGGCAGGTTCCACGAGGCGAAGGCCACGAGGCCTGACAAGGCGAGGACGACGAGCCCCGCGAAGAGATCGTTGAACTTCATGATGCGTCCGGTGTTGCGGCGATGGCGGGCGCGGCGGCGGCCGCCGCGCCCCGATCAGGCGGTGATCGGCTTGTGTCTACTGGCGCAGGCGCAGGCCGAGCGCGCCCATGATCTCGCCGTTGTTCTTGTGCTGGGTCGCGAGGAAGGTGCCGAAGGCCGGGCCCTTGGCGAAGGCGTAACCGAAGCCGCGCTCGGCGAGGAAGTTCTTGTAGGCGTCGGAATTGGCGACCTTGTCCGTCGCCTCGACGAGGCGGGCGGTCACATCCGCGGGCAGGCCGGCGGGAGCAGCGAGGCCGCGCCAGGTGCCACCCTCGTATTCCTTGCCGATCGCCTGCTTGACGGTCGGCACCTTCGGGAAGGCTGAGATCACCTCCCTCGACATCACGGCGAGCGCCTTGACGCGGCCGGCATCGAACATCGCCTTGCCTTCCGGCAGCGAGGATGGGACGATCTGCACGCCGCCCGAGGCCAGCTCCTGGAAGCCGGGCGCCGCGCCCTGGCTCGGGACGACCGCGACGCTCTTGGGGTTGATGCCCTCGAGCTGGAGCAGGCCGGCGAAGGCGAGGTGATAGGCGGCACCCGCAGCCATGCCCGAGAGCTTGTAGTGGCCGACGGGCTGCTTCTTGATGTCGTCCAGCGCGGCACGCAGGTCGGCCCAGGGCGAATTGGCAGCGACGTTGAAGGCAGCCGAGTCGAAATTCACCAGCGCGAGCGGGGTCAGCTTCTCGTAGGTGAAGGGCGCGGTGTTCGACCAGTAATAGGTCGTGACCTCGGCCGTCGCGAGGCCGATCGTGTAGCCGTCGGGCTTGGCATTGACCATCTCGGTATGGCCGACAACGCCGCCGCCGCCCGTCCGGTTGACGACGTTCACCGGCTTGCCGAGCTCCTTCTCAAGACCCGCCGCCAGGATGCGCGCGACCGCATCCGTGCCGCCGCCGGCAGCCCAGGGCACGACCAGGGTCAGCGGCCGCTCGGGCCAAGCGGCGGAAGCGGGGAAGGCGAGAGCCGCAACGGCGGCGGCAAGCAGCATCGTTCTGATCTTCATGACGTTTCTCCCGGTTCTGATTTTCTTGGTTTTTCTCCGCCCGCGAGCATCGGGCTGGAAAGCATGTGGCCGCGCGTGTAGCCGAGCACCTGCCGCATCGCCTCACGCGCCCGGTCGGCCTCGCCGGCCGTGATCGCGTCGAGCACGGCTGCGTGGTTCGCCAGATTTCCGGCGAAGACATCGACGGTGAAGTCGAACATGGCGCTGAGGATCGCTTCGATCGCGCCGCGGAAGCTGCGCAGGATCGGGTTGTTGGTCGCGTCGAGGATCGCGAGATGGAAGCGCTTGTCGGCCGCGATCGCCGCCTGCGGGCTGTTCTGGTCCGCTTCCATCGCGATCAGGGCTGCGCGGATGCGGGCGAGGTCGTCGGGCGTCGCGCGCACGGCCGCCAGCGCCGCAGCCTCGGGCTCGATGATCGCGCGGGTCTCTTCGAGTGCGAGCAGGAGGTTGTGGTCGAGCCCGTCCTCGCTGCGCATCCAGCCGAGCACGTTGGGATCGAGCAGGGTCCATTCGTGGAGCGGGCGCACCTGTGTGCCATGGCGCGGCCGTACGCTCAGGAGGCCCTTGGCCGTCAGAATCTTCACGGCTTCGCGGACGACGCTGCGGCCGGCGCCATAGCGCTCCGCCAGCTCGAATTCCGGCGGCAGCACGGTTCCCGAGGCGATCTCGCCGCGCACGATCGCGGCTCCGAGAGCCTGGACCATCGCTCCGATCTTTCCAGGTTTGCTGCGCTTCTGCATGTCTCGCGCCCTTCCGCGACGACAAGATTGTCACGGTCGCCGCTTGCGTGCAACCATTCATCTGATGTTTAACATCAGATCATTGAGACGCTGAGGAAAGCGACCATGACGACGGCCTTCACCGGGATCCATGCGATTCTCTACGCGCTGTTCGACGCCGGGGAGCGTCTGGACCGGCAGGCCATGCGGCGACAGGTGGAGGTCTGCCTTGGGCTCGGCGTTCATGGCATTGCAGCGCTCGGGCTCGCGACCGAGGTCTCGAAACTCACCGTCACTGAGCGGCGGACCGTGATGGAATGGGCCTCGGAGGATGTCGCCGGGCGCAGGCCGCTGGCCTTCACGATTTTCGGCTCATCCGTTGGCGAGCAGATCGAGCAGGTGAGGGCGGCCGAAGCCGCGAAGGCCGACTGGGTCATCCTCCAGCCGCCGATGGTCGGCAGCTTCGGCGCGGCCGAATATATCCGCTTCTTCGGGCGGGTGGCCGAGGCCACGAGCCTGCCCGTCGCGATCCAGAACGCGCCGGCCTATATGGGGCGGGGCCTGTCGGCGGGCGATATCCGCGATCTCGTCGCGCAGCATCCGAATATCGCGCTGGTCAAGGGCGAGGGGCCGGCGACGGATATCGCGCAACTGATCGAGACGACCGAGAACCGGCTGCCGATCATGAACGGGCGCGGCGGGCTGGAGCTGATCGAGAACCTGCGCGCCGGCTGCGTCGGCATGATCCTGGCGCCCGACGTCATCGACTTCATGGTCCAGGCCTATGAGAGCTTCAAGGCTGGGGACGAGGCGGCGGCCGATCTCGCCTATCGCGACGCGCTGCCGGCCGTCGTCTTCATCATGCAGTCGCTGGAGAGCCTGATCTGCTACGGAAAGCGCGTCTTCGGCGCGCGGGCGGGCATCGCGATCCACGACCGCGCACCGGCCATGCGGCCGACCGCTTTCGGCGAGACGCTTGTCCAGAAGCACGTCGCGAAGCTCGGGCGCTTTCCCGGAGTCTCGCCGGATGGGCGCGGAAGCCATCCGCGCCCGGCCTGAGCCGGTTGCGCTCCGGCGGCGTCAGATCTGTCGCAGCCCGTGATAGCGCGCGAAGACGTTCTGCCGGCCGGCTGAAAAGATCATGACGTCATAGGTGTCGGGCTGTTGCCCGGCCACTTCCATGCCGGGCGAGCCGACAGGCATGCCCGCGACCGCGAGACCCGTCGCCTTGGGGCGCTCGGCGAGCAGGCGCTTGACCGCTTCGGCCGGCACATGGCCTTCCACGACATAGCCGCCGATTTCGGCCGTGTGGCAGGAGGCCAGCGGATCAGGCACGCCGAGCCGCGCCTTCAGCGGCGCGACATCGGGCACCTCGACCACCTCGACTGCAAAGCCCGCCGCCCTCGCATGCGTGACCCAGCTGCCGCAGCAGCCGCAGTTCGGGTCGCGCGTGACGATCATCTTCGGGGACGTCTCGGCGGCCAGCGCCGACGGCGCGAGGGCGAACGCCGTCGCGGCTTGCGCGGCTCCCGCGATGAGCTTGCGGCGGGAGAGGAAGCGTTCAGTTGTCAAAATGACCTCCTGGGTCGTGATCTCAGCGGGCCGGGACCGCAGCGGGCGTATAGCCGGCGGCGGCGATGACTGTGCCGATACTGGCAAAATCGCCGCCCCCCTGCACCGTGACCAGCTTCGAAGCCGGATCCGCGCTGACGGTCGCGCCCGGAAACGCGCCCTTGATGGCCTGTTCGATCCTGCCGGCGCAATGGCCGCAGGTCATGTCGTCGACCCGGAGGCTGACGGTATCGGCGGAGGGCTGGGCCTCCGTCGAGGTGGTGGTCGCATGCTGTTGGCAAGAGCACATGGCTTGTCGTTCCTGACTGTCGATCAGCGCAGCCTGCACCTTCCCTCCATGGTAAGGTCAAGCCTGTTTCAGCCATTGTCGCGTGTACTTGCCGGCCTGGATCTGCGGCTTTGCGTCGCCCTGCCGAAGCAGCGACGAGGATGCACGCCGGTGCCACGGATGCGCTCTCAGGGAGCGCAGGCGGCCAACCCGACATCGCCGGGGCGCGGGAAGAGGCGGGCATGCTCACCCTGGGAGGTCGTCCTTCGCGCCGGGGATTGTCCCTTTCGGCGCGGGCGCGGCTCGACGTCCCTGCGGCTGACCCTGCGCCTCGAGCAGGAAGGTCGGTCGGCGCAGGCGTGGGGCAAGGGTAACGCACTGGATTCCCGGCCTCCGCGGCGGCATGCTTTCCGAAAGCTTGAACAGAAGCGAGGAGAGTTCCCTTGGATATCACGCGCGCCGGATCACGGCCTTCCGGGAAGGGGCCGTCGGACTGGTTTACCGGAGCCGTCCGAATCGACCCGCTCTGCAATCCCCATGCGGCCGAACGCGTTCAGGGTGCGAGTGTCACCTTCGAGCCCGGCGCCCGCACGGCCTGGCATACGCATCCGCTCGGCCAAACGGTGATCGTGACGGCCGGCCTCGGCCGCGCGCAATGCTGGGGCGGGCCGATCATGGAGATCCGGCCGGGCGACGTCGTCTGGTTCCCGCCCGGGGAGAAGCACTGGCACGGCGCTTCTCCGGCCACGGCGATGACGCATATCGCGATCCAGGAGGTTCAGGACGGCAAGGTCGTCGACTGGATGGAACAGGTCTCCGACACGCAATATGGCGGCTAGGGTACGGGCCGTCGCGGTGATGGCCTCTCCAGGCTGGGGAGGGCTCGCATCTTGTGCTTTTATTTTGTTGCGAATTCGATCATTGATAAGGGCGTGCGTTTAATGCCTGCGTAACTTTACGAGAGAGTTCCATGCGGCCCGAGCGCGTGCGACAGTTCCCGGCGCCTGTTCAGGCTTCCAGCCTCGGTCGTCGCCTGCAGGCGGCGAACGACAACAAGCCGGACCTCGAGGAGAGCGTCGCCAGCATCCTGATCGGCCGTTCCCTGATCGTCGGGGCGTCGCTGCTGGCCGTGACCATCGTCGCCGGATGGAGCCTCTGGCTCGGCCGAGCGCTCTGGCGCCACTTCGTCTGATCGGACGCGGGCTGGGTCGGTCCCGTCGGCTGGCCTCTGCGAAGCCGCCGGCGGAGTGCATTGACGCAACGGTAGGCATCGTTAAAATTTGTCGCATCGTGCCAGGTGCCTGCGGAGGGAAGCAGGCATCTTGATGCGTTGCGCCTCGGTCGCATCGGGACGCCAACCGTAGCCATCTCGGGGCGAGCGTGCAGTCGGGCATCATTCACGGCAAGATCGGCGATCGCGCTGCGCCCGGGCGGGCGGGCGAGGCCGTCGGGATGGCCGGTCTCCTGCGTGACTGCGCCGAACGCGACTGCAGCATTTTCCTGTTCGGCGGCGACAGCCGCACGGTCTATGCGCTGCGGGAGCGGATCGCGTCGACCTTTCCGGGCCTGCGGATCGCCGGCATCTGCGATGCCGACTTTGCCGGGCCGATCGACCGCGCCGTTCTCAACCATATCGCAGCGGCGGACGCGGATGCGATCGTCAGCGATCTCCCGGACGCGCGCTTCCGGCTGTTCTGCGCGCAATGCGTGGTGACGGGCATTTACGGGAGGCGGTTCAACCTGCCGGGAAGCTTTGCCGATTTCGCCTCAGGCTCGAGGCGGAGCCTGCGCGGCCTCTTCGTTCCGGTGCGGCTGCGCGAGTTCGGCGCTGCGGCAAAGGCCGGCCTGCAATTCGCCCGTATCGTCCTGAGGCAGAGCCTGCGCCGGGCTGAGCCGCGCGCGACCCGGCGATCCCGCGGGGCCGCAGCGGCAAGCGCTGATCGCAGACCTTAGCGCGCGTTGGAAAAGGCCTTCCGGCTCAGAACGGTCCGGAACAGGATCGTGATATCCAGCCAGAACGACCAGTTGTCGATATACCAGTGATCGTAGGCGACGCGCCGGGCCATCTTGTCGTCGGTATCGGTCTCGCCGCGCAGGCCGTTGACCTGGGCCCAGCCGGTGATGCCGGGCTTGACGTTGTGGCGGCGGGCATAATTGGCGATCTTGCGCTCGAACTCGATATCATGTGCCAGCGCATGCGGACGCGGTCCCACGAGTGACATGTCGCCGGCGATAACGTTCAGGAGCTGCGGCAGCTCGTCGAGATTGTAGCGTCGCAGCAGGTGGCCGAGGCGCGTGATCCGGGGATCGTTGCGCTTGGCCTGGATGACGACCTGGCCGTCATCGGTCGTGGTCATCGTGCGGAACTTGAAGATCCGGAAAGCCTGCTGGTTGAAGCCGTAGCGTCGTTGGCGAAACAGCACCGGACCGGGGGAATCGAGCCGGATCAACGCCGCGACCAGAAGCAGAAGCGGCAGGGTCAGGACGATGCCGCAGGAGGCAGCCACGATGTCGAAGGCACGCTTGATCGCGATCTCTGCCGTGGAAAGCGGCTGGCGGGTCAAGCGCAGGCTCGACAGGGTGCCGGTATGGACGACATGTGTCCCGCTGAAGCGTTCCATGATCGGTTCCGGCGCGAGATGGATCGCGACCGGCAGGTTCATGAAGGCATCGACGCAAGCCGAGATGGTCTCCTGCTCGGCCCAGGGAACGGCGATGAAGACGGCATCCGGCCGCTTCGCCCGGCAATTCGCCACGGCGGCGGCCAGATCGGCGGCCAGCGCGGTCGAGCCGGTTTCGCCCGACGATTTCAGGAATGCGACATCGGTGACAGCGAAGCCCATATGCCAGGGCTTGTGACGCGACACGAAGGACATGATGTTCGCCTCGCGCCCGATCAGGAAGGCGCGCTCGGCCGTGATCCGGCCGGCGTGGCTGCCGGCTGCGACCAGCCTGACGACCGCCGAACGGGAGAGGGCGATGACCGGGATGCCGGAGAGATAGGTCGCGACGATGACGGCTCGCGAATAGTGGTCCGCGATCTTGGCAAGGAAAAGCACGGCCAGGAAGGCGACCATGGTGATGTTCCAGACGGCGAAGGCGGAGCCCATCTGCCCCCGCGTCGAGAGGTAGTTCCCGATCTGATAGCGGCCACGCATCAGGTTGACGAAGACGAACAGCGTCGCAAGCATCGCGGCCAGCTCCGGCGTCGAGCGGTCGATGCCCGGCGCGCCCGTGCCGCCTCCGAGATAATAGGCGAAGGCGACGAGATAGACGAGGGCGGCGACCACGACCGCATCGCTCGCTGCCGTCAGAGGGCCAAGCCAGAGGCGCCAGAGTCCCGAACCGCTGTCGGGCAGGGCTTGCGGCAGGCCGCTCATGTCGTTGACGCTCATCTCTTCCCCCAGCCGGCTGGCGCACGTTCCGTTTCGGCACATTGCGCCGGCGCCGGACCATCATCGGGAGCAGAGTGGCAAGCCGCGTGCCGGCGTCGCCGGGGTCAATTCGGCGCGGCGGCAGGGGCGGCGGGAGGAAAAGAGACGCCTCGCGGACAGGCGTCGGCAGGCGTTGTGCCGGATTGAGTCAGGCCGGCTTGCGGAAGCGCTGCATCACCAGATCGAACCAGACGGAGAAGCCGCTGCCCAGCGCGGCGCCGGCGATCTTCACCATCGCGTCGCGCGGCAGGCCGTGGCGCGTGGCTTCCCAGGTCTGGAGCCATTCCAGCCCGATCGCGAAGGCGATGATGCCGGCCAGGACCAGCCAGCGCCCGCGCGGATAGGCGAAGGCCAGCGCCGCGCCCGCTGCGAAATAGGACAGGAAGCGCTCGGCATTGGCGCCCAGCATCGGGACATGCGGGCGCGCCTCGATCGGCGAGAGCGTCGCGACGACGATCACCAGGACGACGGCCCAGCCGAGCAGCACGGCGATACGGCGCAGCTTTTCGAGCGACAGCTTCAAGGGGAACTCCGGGCGAAGGGCAAGGCGTGCAGGCAAGATGCGGACCAGCGCCGGCGAAATCGCACGAGAGCAGGACGGAAGCCGGTCTTATGGCGATGCAAAAACGACGAGGCAATGGCAGCAACGAGAGTTTTGACCGAAGTCGATGAAGTTTCTTTTCATCTTCGTCCATGCCGACATGCTGCCGGTGACGGAGCGTCGATTCTGCGGCTAGCATGGCGATGCACCGGCAGACGGGAGAGATGATGACCGATATTCTCGCAGCGCCCCAGGCGGCGCGGATCGCGCGTGGCGGGAAGGCGATCTACGGCGTTCCGCTGGGTATCCTGATGCTGGAGGCGCGGTTTCCGCGGATTCCCGGCGATATGGGCAATGGCACGACCTGGCCGTTCCCGGTGCTGTATCGTGTGGTCGGCGGCGCCAGCCCCGAGAAGGTGGTGCTCAAGGGTGCGGCCGGGCTGCTGCCGGATTTCATCGAGGCGGCGCGCGATCTCGTCCGGCTCGGCGCCGAGGCGATCACCACCAATTGCGGCTTCCTCTCGCTGTTCCAGCGCGAGCTTGCGGCCGCCGTCGGCGTGCCGGTCGCGACCTCCTCGCTGATGCAGGTGCCCTGGGTGCAGGCGACGCTGCCGCCGGGCAAGCGCGTCGGCGTCGTCACGGTCTCGGCGGCGACGCTGACGCCGAAGCATCTGGAAGCGGCCGGCGTGCCGCTCGATACCCCCGTCACGGGCACGGAGAACGGGCGCGAGTTCTTCCGCGTCCTGATCAAGGCCGAGAAGGACGACATGGATGTCGAGCTCGCCCGGCAGGACGTGGTGCAGGCGGCGCTCGATCTCGTCGCCCGCCATCCCGATGTCGGCGCGATCGTGCTGGAATGCACGAACATGCCGCCCTATGCGGCCGATGTGCAGGCGGCGACCGGGCTTCCGGTCCACGACATCTATTCGCTGATCAACTGGTTCCACGCTGGCTTGAGGCCGCGTCGCTTTGGTTGACGCTCCCGGCTTGACCGGGCCGTCATTGCGAGGAGCGTAGCGACGAAGCAATCCAGGGGGACTGGGTGGAATGCTTCGGCCCAGTCCCCCTGGATTGCTTCGCTGCGCTCGCAATGACAGTCGCGCGGGTAGACCGCGCCGGATGCGCATTCGAGCAACTTATCCCCGGTGACCCGGACCGGCCGCATCATCGCCTCGCGGCAGCCAAGCGCTGCGTTCCCTTCCGCGAGGCCCCATGACCGATACGCCCCGTCTTTCGCTGCCGCTGCTCGCTGCCGGGCAGGCACAGAAACATGTCACCCATAACGATGCCCTGATCCGGCTGGACGGGCTGATCCACCTCACGGTCGATAGCCGGACGCTGGCCGCGCCGCCGGCTTCGCCGACCGTGCTCTCCGCCTATATCGTGCCGGCCGGCGGCACGGGCGCCTTCGCCGGCCGCACCAATCAGGTCGCGCTGTTCGAGGATGGCGGCTGGACTTTCCTCGTGCC
Source organism: Beijerinckiaceae bacterium (assembly GCA_965283735.1). Taxonomy (GTDB): domain Bacteria; phylum Pseudomonadota; class Alphaproteobacteria; order Rhizobiales; family Beijerinckiaceae; genus Allobosea. Next base: position 1,772,798 of record CBDIPN010000001.1, read on the forward strand.
GCGCGCCGGCTGGCAGGCCTGGGTGGCCGACGAGGCCGAGCACAATCTCTGGACCGGCACGGAATGGCGCCGCGACAGCCCGCTCAGCGGCCTCGGCGCCGAGCGCTGGGGCGTGAACGCGACCGCGGATACGACCAACCGCCTTGCCCTGTCCTCGGATGCCAGCCTGTTCAACCATGCCGGCGGCGATCACCGGCTGAAGATCAACAAGAACGCGGCCGGCAACACCGCGAGCCTGCTGTTCCAGAGCAACTGGTCGGGCCGGGCCGAGTTCGGCCTCGCCGGCGACGACGACTTCCGGTTGAAGGTCAGCGCAGACGGCTCGGCCTGGCATGATGCGCTGGCCATCGATCGTGCGTCGGGGGGCGTCGCCTTGTCGGGCTCGCCCTGGGCAGCGGGAGCCAACCTGCTGGTCAATGGCGACATGGCGATCAACCAGCGCGGCTTTGCGGGCGGTGCGCTGGCGGCCGGCGTCTACGGCTTCGATCGCTGGAAGGCGGCGACCGGCGGCGCCAATCTCTCTCTCAGTGGTTTCACGATCACCCTGGCCTCCGGCGCCATTATCCAGCCGGTCGAGCCGGCGTGCTGGGGGCTCGCTTCATTCGCCGGGCTGCCGTTGACGCTCTCGGTCGATGATCTCAGCGGCGGCAGCCTCGCAGTCACCATCGGTAGCCAGTCCGGTACGATCACGGCGGGGGTGGGGCGCCGCTCGGTGACGCTGACGCCCGCTGTGGGCGACACCGGCGTGCTGTCGGTGCGGCTCTCGCCGAGCGCGGGCGCGGTCAGCTTCGCGCGGATCAAGCTGGAGCGTGGGCGGATTGCCACGAACTGGGCGGCGCGCCCGCTTTCCGTCGAGCAGATGCTGTGCCGGCGTTATTTCCTGAAGCAAGACGGGCAGGTGCTGATCGACGCCTATCAGGCCGCGGCGGCAGCGAGCCGGCAGAGCTTTGCCCTGCCGGTGCCGATGCGGGCGACGCCGAGCGTGACGGCCACGGTCTCGCTGGAGATCAACGTGCAGGGCACGGATCGGGGCGTCGTCGCGCAGTCGCCCGAGCGGGCCTATGCCTATGTCACCGCGCTGGCGCTGGGGCGGGTGAGGGCGGCTTTCGACGCCATCGCCTTCGACGCGGAATTGTGAGGCTCACTCGCTGACGAGCTTGCGGGCGCGCAGCAGGGCAAGCAGCCCTTCGTCGCGGCGCTCCTCGAGCTGCGCGATCGTGCGCCCGGCCGCTTCCTCGGCAACACCTTCGATGATCTTGTGCTGGACGTTTTCGTCCAGCGAGGGCGTGCCGAGGGATTGCCAGCGCCGCACCTGGCTCGGCCCGAGATGGGCGAGGTAGCCGGCGATGCCGCCGTCGCCGCCGCCGAGATGATAGGTCATGTGCGGGCCCATCAGGGCCCAGCGCAGGCCGGGGCCGTTGCAGAGCGCGGCGTCGATTTCGGCGACGCTGGCGACGCCCTGCTCGACCAGATGGACGGCCTCGCGATAGAGCGCCGAGGCCAAACGGTTGGCGACATGACCGGGCATCTCGCGCTGGAGGATGACCGGGCGCCGGTCGAGGCTGCGGTAGAAGGCGGCGGCACGCGAAACGACAGCCTCGTCCTCGCCGACGATCTCGACCAGCGGCACCAGATGCGGCGGGTTGAAGGGATGGGCGACGATGACCCGGCGCTTGTCCCGGCAATCGGCGACGATCGCGCTGCGCAGCAGGGCCGAGGTACTGCTGGCAATGATGACTTCAGGCGGCAACGCCGCATCGAGCCGGGCGAGGAGTTCACGCTTGGCGCCTTCGTTTTCTGGTCCATTCTCCTGAACGAAATCAACGCCTTGCAGTGCTTCGTCGAGATCGGTGGTGAACTCGTATTGGCCGGTATTGGCGAGGCCCAGCTCGGCGAGCTGCTCGCGGGCACGCTCGACGGCATGGCGGAACCGTTCCTCCGCGCCGGGCGCTGGATCATAGGCTGAGACGTTCAGGCCGTGGCCCATGGCGAGGGCAGCCCAGGAGCTGCCGATCAGCCCGGCGCCGATAATGGCGACGCGCTTGATGTCGCGGATATCCTGCATCAGTGGATCTCGGGTTCCGGCACCTTCGCCGTCCCCTCCAGATAGTCGAAATCGCAGCCCTTGTCGGCCTGGCGGATATGGGCCGCCGACATCTTGCCCCAGCCGCGCGGATAGTCGCGGTCCGGCGGCGTCCAGACGGCGAGGCGGGCGGCGATTTCGGCTTCGGTCAGGTTAACCGAGATGCTGCGCGCCTCGACATCGACGCTGATGATGTCGCCGGTCTGCACCGCCGCGAGCGGGCCCTTGATATAGGCCTCCGGCGCGACATGGAGGATGCAGGCGCCGTAGCTGGTGCCGGACATGCGGGCATCCGAGATGCGCAGCATGTCGCGCACGCCCTGCTTCAAGAGCTTCTTCGGGATCGGCAGCATGCCCCATTCCGGCATGCCGGGGCCGCCGACCGGGCCGCAGTTCTTGAGGACCATGATGTGGTCGGCGGTCACGTCGAGGTTCTCGTCGTTTACGGCCTGCATCATCGCATCGTAATGCTCGAAGACCAGCGCCGGGCCTGAATGCCTGAGCAGGCGCGGCTCGGCGGCCGAGGGCTTGATGACGCAACCGTCTGGCGCGAGGTTGCCCTTGAGGACGGCGAGGCCGTTCGCGGTCGAGACGGGCTTGTCGAGCGGGCGGATGACGTTGTCGTCATAGACCTGGGCGAGTGCGATGGTCTCGGCGATCGGCTTGCCGGTCACTGTCATCGCGTCGGTGTGGAGCTTGCTTTCGAGCTGCTTCAGCAGGGCAGGCAGGCCGCCGGCATAGAAGAAATCCTCCATCAGGAAATCGCCGGAGGGGCGCAGGTTTGCGACGACGGGAACATTGCGCGAGAAGGCGTCGAAATCGTCCGGCGTCAGCGGCACGCCGGCGCGGCCAGCCATGGCGACGAGATGGATGATCGCGTTGGTCGAGCCGGCGACGGCCATATGCACGGTCAGCGCGTTCTCGAAGCTCTTGCGGGTGAGGATCCGGTCGGGCGTCAGGTCTTCCCAGACCATCTCGACGATGCGCTTGCCTGCCATCGCGGCCATGCGCGGATGGGCGGCGTCGGCGGCGGGAATCGCGGAGGCGCCGGGCAAGGTGAGGCCGAGCACCTCGGCATGGCTCATCATCGTCGCGGCGGTGCCCATCACCATGCAGGTGCCATAGGAGCGGGCGATGCCGCTCTCCATGTCCTTCCACTGATCGTCGGTGATGTTGCCGGCTTCCTTCTCGGCCCAGTATTTCCAGACATCGGCGCCCGAACCCAGAACCTTGCCGGCCCAGTTGCCGCGCAGCATCGGCCCGGCCGGCACGAAGATGAAGGGCAAGCCGGCGCTGCAGGCGCCCATGATGAGAGCGGGCGTGGACTTGTCGCAGCCGCCGAGCAGCACGGCGCCGTCGAGCGGATGGGAGCGGATCGATTCCTCGGTCTCCATCGCCAGGAAGTTGCGATAGAGCATGGTCGTAGGTTTCTGATATTGCTCGGAAACCGACATAACCGGGATTTCGATCGGAAAGCCGCCGGCCGCCCAGACCGCGCGCTTCACGGCCTCCGCGCGGTCGCGCAGATGGGTGTGACAGGGGTTGATCTCAGACCAGGTGTTGATGATGCCGATGACCGGCTTGCCCATGAACTCCTCATGGCCGAAGCCCATCTGCAAGGCTCGCGAACGATGCCCGAAGGAGCGCAGGTCGCTCGCCCCGAACCAGCGCCAGCTGCGCAGGGTCTCGGGCGTCTTGCGGGGGCGGGCGGACATGGGCGTTTCCTCGGTGATTTTTCGTTGGTTCGACGGTTTGTCATTCCGGGGCGGCTCGAAGAGCCGAACCCGGAACCCATGACTGGGTCAGACGGTGTCCGCCTGCTGTGAAGGGCTCGCCCCGTCGTGGGTTCCGGGTTCATCGCTGCGCGATGCCCCGGAATGACAGAGGTTATTCCGCCGCGACGCGCTGGCTACCCCAGCTCGATACGATGCCGTGCAGCTCGGCCCGCTCGGCCTCGTTCAGCTCCGGCAGGCCGGGGAGGCGGACCGGGCCGACATCGGTGCCGAGCAGGCCCAGCGCTTCCTTCACCACGGTGACATTGGCGCCGTTGCCGTATTTGGTGCGCAGCTTCTCGAAGCCGGCAATGGCATCGACCTCGCTGCGGGCGGTTTCGTAGTCGCCGGCTTCCAGCGCGCGCCAGACGGCGAGCGAGCGCTCCGGCGCGACATTGATCAGGCCGGAGGTGAAGCCGCGGGCACCCAGCGCATAGAAGGGTGCCGCCCAGCCCTCGGCGAGGCCGCAGATCCAGTTGGCGGAGGAGCCTTCCGTCTCGCGCACGCAGTCGGCGAGCAGCATCATGTTGTTCGAGGCGAATTTCACCCCGGCAACGTTCGGATGGGTCGCGACGCGGATCAGGTCCTTCACGCCGATGGCGTCCGAGCGGATATAGGCTACAAGCGGAATCGTCAGCGCCTCGGCGATGGCGAGGATGTAGTCCGCCTGCGATTGCGGGGCGGCGAAGGGATCGAGCGGGTGATGCACCATGGCAGCATCGCAGCCGGCCTTGGCCGCGAGCTTGCCCGTCGCGACGGCCTCGCGCAGGGAGCGGCCGATGCCGGCCGTGACCAGTGCCTTGCCGGCGGCGGCTTCCGCGGCGGTGGCGTGCGAGCGCTCCACCTCGGCCGTCGTCATCGGGTAGAACTCGCCGGTATTGCCGGCCGAGACGATGTTGTGGATGCCGGCTTCCGCGATGCGCCGGACGATCCTGCCGGTCAGCGCCCAATCGGCCTCGCCATCCGCCTTCCAGGCGGTGACATGGACGCCGGAAATGCCGCGCAGCGCGCGGCGGACCTTGTCATTCGTCATAATCCAGTCCCTCCGCATCCGCGCCGAAAACCAGCCTGACATGGGCCTTCGCCGAGCGGACGATGTGACGGCGCATCCTGAGTTCGGCGCGCGCGGGATCGCGTGCCAGGAGCGCCTCGTAGATGTCCCGATGTTCCTCGAAGCCGCGGCGGCGCTCGTCCGGCTCTGAGTGCAGGGCGATGCGCTGGGCATGGTCGTACATGCGCTGGCCGTCGAGGCGGCGTTCCAGATAAGTGCAGCCGGAGATGCGGTGGATCGCGCGGTGATAGGCCTCGTTCAGCGCGACGAGGTCCTCGAGGTCGCCATGCTCGGTCGCCTGCTCCATCTCGGCGATCAGTTGACCGAGCTCGGCTGCGCCATCCTCGGTCAGGTGATTGGCGGCGATGTGGGCCATGACGCTTTCGAGCGCCGCGCGGCCGAGAGCCATCTCCAAGGCCTGACGGGGCGAGAACTCGACGAAGACGCCGCGGCGTGCCTCCGTGCGGACCAGCCCCTCGCTTTCGAGCTTGCGGATCGCGTCCTTCACCGGGGTCGTGCTGACGCCGAGCATCTCGGCGAGATGGCGCTCGTTCAGGCGCTCGCCATTGCGGAAGCGGCCGGCGACGATGGCACGGCGCAGGCGCTCATGGACATGCTCGCGCAGAGAGCGCAGCAGATCGGGCGCGACGGGTTCTACGGCAGGCTGCAACATGGTTCTTCCGGGGGTGCGTTGCCGAAGCCGCTCCACCGCGGTTGCCGGCTCATGCGCCATGGCCATCAAACAGCATAAAGCCGTGTGTCCAGCAATCTGAAATTTCAGATTTCAAATCTGCGATCCTGTGTTATCGCTTGGGTAAGCGCCCGTCATGAGGTGCAGGCGGAATTGTCCGCGACGGGGAGACGAACCGATGAGCATCACGCGCAGGACCATCATCGCCGCCGCCTGCCTGGCTGCAGCAGGGCCCGCCTTCGCGCAGGGCGACTATCCCGGCAGCAAGGTCGTCACCATCGTCGTGCCCTTCGCGGCCGGCGGCACCACCGACCTGCTCGGGCGGGTCCTGGCCGACCGGCTGGGCCAGCGGCTCGGCGGCAAGTTCATCGTCGAGAACCGGCCCGGTGCCGGCGGCAATACCGGCGTCGCGGCGGTCGCGCGGGCGCCGGCCGACGGCTACACGCTGACCATGGGCACGGTGTCGAGCCATGCGATCAATCCGGCCGTCTATGCGAAGCTGCCCTTCGACCACATCAAGGATTTCGCGCCGATCTCGCAGGTGGCGAGCGTGCCGAACATCCTGATGGTCAATATCGACCTGCCGGCGAAGACGGTGCCGGAGCTCATCGATCTCCTGAAGAAGAATCCGAACAAGTATTCCTTCGGCTCGTCGGGGGCGGGCACCTCGACCCATATGGCGGCCGAGCTGTTCAAGGTCTCGACCGGCACCGACATGGTGCATGTGCCCTATCGCTCGAGCGGGCAGGTGACGCAGGACCTGCTCTCCGGCCAGATCCAGATCACATTCGACAACATCACCATCGCCTGGCCGCATGTGCAGGCTGGCAAGATCCGCGCGCTCGCCACAGCGACGCCGAAGCGGCTCGCGGTCGCCCCGGATCTGCCTGCCCTGTCGGAATTCATTCCGGGCTATGATGCCAGCTCCTGGCACGGCTTTTTCGCGCCCTCCGGCGTGCCGAAGGAGATCGTCGCCAAGCTCTCGTCGGAGACGCAGGCGATCATGCGCGAGCCGGCGGTGATCGAGCAGTTGAAGAAGCTCGGCGTCGATCCGGTCGGGTCGAGCCAGGAGCAGTTCGCCGCCCATATCGCCTCCGAGACCAAGCGCTGGGCCGAGGTCGCGCAGAAGGCGAACGTGAAGATCGAGTGAGGGCCGGGGGCCGGCTTGCCCGGGCCGCCGAGAATCGCCGTTGTCATCCCGGGGCTTCGCGCAGCGAAGAACCCGGAACCCACGACCGGGTGAGCCCTTCACAACCGGCTTTGCGATGTCCAGCCCAGTCGTGGGTTCCGGGTTCGCGCCTGCGGCGCGCCCCGGAATGACAAGGGTGGTTCGAAGCCGCTGCGGCTTAGTCCACAACCCAAACCGCGCGATCAGCGCTGACCGGCGAAAGCCTTGGCCAGCGCGTCGGCATGCTTGGTCATGAGGCCGAGATCGGAGCCGACCGCGACGAAGCGATAGCCCCATTCGATATAGCGGCGCGCATCGGGCTCGGACGGCGTCAGGATGCCGGCCGGCTTACCGATCGCGGCCAGGCGCTTCACGGCGTCCTGGATCGCGGCTTGAACCTCGGGATGGCCGGGATTGCCGATATGGCCGAGCGAGGCCGAGAGATCGGCCGGGCCGATGAAGACGCCGTCGACGCCGTCGACCGAGGCGATCTCCTCGATGCGGGCGAGCGCCTCGCCGGTCTCGACCTGCACCAGCACGCAGATCTCGCCATCGGCGCGCTTGAGATAGTCCGGCACGCGCCCGTAATGGCTGCCGCGGCCGCTGACCGTGATGCCGCGGATGCCGGCGGGCGGATAGTGGCAGGCGGCGACGGCCTTGCGCGCTTCCTCGGCGTTCTGGACGAAGGGCACGAGCACGGCCTGCACGCCGATGTCGAGCAGGCGCTTCAACAGAACCGCGTCGTTCCAGGCGGGCCGGACGATCGGGGTCGCGGTGCCGCCCTTCAGGGCCTGCAACTGGGCGAGAACGTCGGGCGGCTCGTTGGGGGAATGCTCGGTATCGACCAGAATCCAGTCGAAGCCGCTCTGGCTGATGATCTCGGAGACGATCGGGCTGCACAGGCTGCTCCACAATCCGATCTGAAGCTCGCCGCGCTTCAGCGCGGCCTTGAAGGCGTTGGCGGGCAGATCCACGGCATTTCCCCTTTGACAGAATGTCTTGGCGGCGCTGCCCGGCCGGCCAAAGCCTGCGGGAACGCGCTAGCTTGGTTAGATCATGCCGAACGGGCGAGGAGACCCGACGGCAGGAGATGGCGGGGTTGCAGTTCCATGGCGGATCAGGCGGCCACTCTCGCGATGGCTTCGACGAGCCAGCGCAGAGCAGGGTCGGCCAGCGCGCGCCGGGCGTGGACGAGATCGATGGCGAAGGCCTGACTCTCGAACGGCAATGGCAGCACCGCAACCCCGGCACTCTCCGCGAAGCGCCGGGCCACACGTTCGGCCATGGTCGCCACGAGATCGGTGCCGGCGACAGTGAAGGGCACCGCGACGACATGGGGGAGCGTGACCGCCACGCGCCGCTTCAGGCCTTGGCGCGCCAGCCTGTCGTCGATCGCGCTCGGCAAACCGTCACCGCCGGCCGCCGAGAACAAGGCGTGGGGCAGGGCGGCATATTCGCCGATGTCGAGAGCGGCCGAGCCGGCGGCATGGTTCCGATCGCGGATGCAGACGAAGCGCTCCTCGAACAACTGTTGGCGCAGGCTCGTCGATGAATCCGGGAGATGGCCGCCGATCAAGGCGTCGAGTTCGCCGCGTTCAAGCTTCGCCAAAGCCGCCGCGGCGTCCGTGATCGGACGTACCGCAAGATCGACGCCCGGAGCTTCCCGGCGCAGCAGCGCGACAAGGGCCGGAACGATGACGAGGTCGCCGTAATCCGTCACGGCAATCGAGAAGCGCCGCCGCGAGCTGGCGGGGTCGAAACCCTGTCCGGGCGCGAGCGCGCCGCGGATCTGCTCCAGCGCCGCGCCGATCGGCTGTGCCAGAGCCAGCGCCTTGTCGGTCGGCTGCATGCCGCCGGGGCCGCGCAGGAAGAGCTCGTCGCCGAACAGATCACGCAGCCGTCTGAGTGCGCTGCTCATCGAGGGCTGGGCCAGCCCGATGCGGCTCGCCGCGCGCGTGACGTGGCGTTCCTCCATCAAGGCCTCGAAGGCCACCAGCAGGTTGAGATCGATGGCGGCTAAATTCATTTGAACAATGATGCAGATATCAAAAATCGATTTCAATAATGGAATCGCTCGACCTAGCGTACGCCCGACACGATCAATGGGCCGGACGCCGCATGACGAGTACCCTTCTGCGCCTTATGCCGCGCGGGCCCACCCTGCTGATCGTCGGCGTGCTCGCCGGCCTTGCCTTTCCGGCTCTGGCCGAGGCCGTTCGTCCGGCAATGGCGGTGTCGATCTTCGTCATCGTGCTCGGCACGCTGCTCCGGGTAAATGCGGCCGATTTCATGCGGACGCTGCAGCAGCCGCGCTTCTCGGCTCTGTTGCCGGTCGTGGTGATGCTGGTCTGCCCTGTCTTGGTCGGGATGGCCGCTCACCTCACAGGCGTGGGTCCTGAGTTGGCCCTTGCCATGGTGCTCGCGGTCTGTGCGCCACCATCAGGCGGGACCGCTGCCGTGGCACGGATGCTGGGGCTCGATGCGACGATCCCGCTTGCGGTCACCCTGCTGTCGATGGCGCTGGCGCCGCTGAGCGTGCCGCTGCTGGCGTCATGGTTCGCCGGGATCGCCTTCGACCCGGTCGAACTGGCGCTGCGGCTGTTCGTGCTGACGGCCGGAGCGGGCGGCGGCGCCCTGATCCTGAGGAGCCGCGCGGCAGGAACCTTGAAACGCCATGCCGATGCCATCGACGGACTGGTCCTGGCCGCGCTCTTGATCTTCGCGACATCGACGATGGCGGGTGTACGCGCCCAGATCGAGGCTGAACCGATGGCCGCCTTGGTCTGCATCACGCTCGCCTTCGCCTGCAATCTCGCCCTGCAGGGATTTGGCCTGGCGCTGTTGCCAGGCACCTTAGCTGAGCGGCTCGGCATCGGCCTGATCCTGGGCAATCGCAATGTCGGGCTGGTCTGGTCGGCGCTTGGCGCCTCGACCTCGCCGACCATCGCACTCTTCTTCGCCGCAACGCAGTTTCCGATCTACATGACACCCCGCCTGATCGCATTCCTGATACGCTGGGCCACGCCGGAGAAAGCCACTTCATGACCACCCCCAAGCTGACCGAAGAGATCGCCCAGCGTTTTGCCCGCATCGCGCTCGGCCATGCCCGCCGCGAATATCCGAACAAGCCGGACCATACGCTGGCCGGCCCACAGGACGCGCAGACGCCGAGCCAGCTGCATCCGGTGTTCTATGGCAGCTACGACTGGCACTCCTGCGTGCACAGCTACTGGATGCTGGCGCGCTTGTTGCGGCGCTATCCGAAGATGGAAGCGGCTGCCGATATCGTCGCGCTGTTCGATGAGCAGCTCGTCCCGGAGAAGATCGCGGTCGAATGCGCCTATCTCGCTCAGCCGACGGCGCGCGGCTTCAAGCGGCCCTATGGCTGGGGCTGGCTGCTCAAGCTCGCATCCGAGTTGAACGGGCTCGACGACGGGCGCTGGAGCCGGGCGCTGGAACCGCTCGCCGAAGCCTTCGCCCAGCGCTTCCGCGACTTCTTGCCGATCGCGACCTATCCGGTGCGGGTCGGCACGCATTTCAACACGGCGTTCGGCCTGCGGATGGCGGCGGATTATGCCGATGCGACCGGGGATGGCGCCTTCCTGACCCTGCTGCGCGAGACGGCTCTGCGCTGGTACGGCGCCGACGAGGATTGCCCGGCCTGGGCGAGCCCAGCGGCGACGATTTCCAGTCCTCGGCGCTGATCGAGGCAGAATGCATGCGCCGCCTGCTGCCGGCTGAACAGTTCCTGCCCTGGTTCGAGCGTTTCCTGCCGCGCATCGCGCAGCAGCAGCCGGCGATCCTGTTCAAGCCGGCGACCGTGACCGACCGGACCGACGGCAAGATCGCGCATCTCGACGGGCTCAATCTCAGCCGCGCCTGGTGCTGGAGCGCGCTGGCTGCGGCGCTGCCGGATTGGGATGTGCGGCGCCCGGTCATCGCCGACGCCGCAAGGCTCCATCTCGAAACGGGACTGCCGCATATTGCCGGCGACTATATGGGCGAGCACTGGCTTGCGAGTTTCGCGGTGCTGGCGATCGAGGAGCGGTAGGCGGTCAGGCAATCTGATCCGGCACTACCCTTGTCATTCCGGGGCGCGCCGCAGGCGCGAACCCGGAACCCACGACCGGGTGGGACATGTCTTCCTCGGCTGCAAATGGCTCACCCCGTCGTGGGTTCCGGGTTCTTCGCTGCGCGAAGCCCCGGAATGACAAGGGGTGGTGTGAAGTCGCTATGATCAAGGGCTGATGGACGTTGGCCGTTCAAGCCGCGCCCTTCAGCTCGACGCCGCCGCGCCAGCCGAGCGCGGGGGCGATGAGCCCTGCGAAATCGGCGGTGATCTGGCGGTAGTCGTCGATGCTGAAATTGTAGGGCAGCTCCAGCCGCAAGGTGTCGACGAGCGGCAGGACCGGGTCCGCCGCGAGGCGCTCGATCAGCTCGGCTGCGGTTCCGACGAGATCCGATGCGAACTGGGTCCGTCGCTCGCCCTGGGGATCAAGCGTGCGGGTGTGCCGGCTCACCGCATAGTCGCGATAGCGCTGCCGCGTCGCCGTGTCGGCCCCGTCGAGCGGGACGATGACGCGGCCGACGGCGATGCGCGGTTGGCCTTCGCCCTTCCAGTGGGCGCGGAAGGTCTCGATATGGCTCCGCTGCACTTCGAAGAAGCCGTCGGTCTCCTCGGCCGTATTGATGTTGCCGACGAGCAGGTGAAAGCCGTTCTCCGCTGCCCAGCGGGCCGAGCGCAGGGAGCCGCCACCATACCAGAGCCGCTGCCGCAGGCCCGGTGCATGCGGGCGCAGGCGCGGGCGATGCTCGCCGGCGGCCGTGGTGATGCGCGTATCGGCATCGCCGAGCCATTCGCCTTCGATGTTCGCAGCAAGCCGCGCGACACGAGCATGCGAGAAGTCGATCGTTGCCGGATCGCCGTCGAAGAGGCGCTCGCCCAGCAGCTTGCCGAAGGGCGGCGGTCCGGCGCTGAGGCCGATGTTCAAACGCCCGCCCGAGAGCACGTCGACCAGCGAGAGGTCCTCCGCCAGCCGGAACGGGTTCTCGTAACCCATCTGGATGACGGCCGTGCCGAGCCCGATCCGGTGCGTGCGCTGGGTCGCGGCGGCGAGGAAGGCCGCCGCCGAGGAGACACCTGGTTCGAGATGGCGCTGGCGTATCCAGGCGCTGTCGAAGCCGATGGCCTCGCCATGCTCGAAGAGCGAGAGCGTGTCTTCGAGCCCGCGGCGCGGATCGGCGTCGTCGTAATTGCCGGGCGTCAGGAAGGCGATGTGCCGGATCGAAAGCTCAGTCATGCCAGCCGGTTCTCGATGTCAGTATTTGGGCAGGCCGGGCGGGTTGGTCTCGGAGCGCTCGACCGCTTCCTCCTCGATGCCCCAGCGGGCCAGCGCCTGCCGGTACTTCCCCGACCTGATCAGGTTGTTGGTGGCCAGCGTCAGGGCATCGACGAGGCCGCTGCCCTTGCGCGTGGTGATCGCGACATCGGATTTCAGCGGCCAGCCGGCACTGAGCGTGCCGATGCGCTTGATGTCCTTGTCGCGGGCCGCGATGAAGACGAGCTGGGCATGGGGCTGCACGACGACATCGACACGGCCGCCCCGCAAGGCGACGAGGCGAGCGGCTTCGTCATCGAAGAGCTGCAGTTCGAGCGGTTTCAGGCCGGCCGCGACGTTCTGCTTGCTCCATTCCAGCAGGATGCGCTCCTGATTGGTGCCGCCGCCGACGCTGAAGCTCAGGCCGGCTGCGTCCTTCGGCTCCTTGATGCTCGTGACCTTGCTGTCGGCCTTGACGAAGAAGCCGTGCAGGCCGAGGCGATAGGTCGAGAAGTCGAACTTTTCCTTGCGCTGCTCGGTGACGCCGACATTGGAGATGACGGCATCGTATTTGCCGGAGGTCAGGCCGAGCGGCCAGTCGGCCCAGGCAAGCGGGACGAGGTTCAGCTTGAGGCCGAGGCTGTCGGCGATGAGCTGGGCGAAGTCCGGATCGGCGCCGACCACGGTCTTGGCGTCTGTCGCATAGGTCGTGAGTGGCGGTCCGCCGGGGCTGATGCCGACGGTCAAGACGCCGGGCTCGACGAACTTGAACCCCTTGGGCACAGCGGCGATGGCGGCCGGGTCCTCGTCGGCGCGGATGCGGCCGGGCTGCTCCGGGCCGAGATCGAAGGGCGATTGCTGGGCGAGGGCGGGCAGGCTCGCGGCGCTGAGCGCGCCGACGAGCAGCGACAGGAGTGTCCGTCGCGGGATCATGATGGTCTCCAGTTCTCGAAAGTTTCGGCAGTCGGGCGAGGAGTTCACGCCTTCGGCAGGCCGGGCGGGTTGGTGCGCGATGCCTCGATCGCCTCGGCCGAGAGGTTCCAGCGGGCTAGCACCTTGGCGTAGTTGCCGTTCTTGATCTGGGTGTTGAGCGCCTGGGTGATCGCCTCGGCGAGCCCAGCGCCCTTGCGGGTGGTCACAGCGATCTCGGCCAGAACCGGCCAGCCGCCGGAGAAATTGCCGGCGAGCCGGGTCTTGCCCTCCTGCGCGGCCTTGAAGCTCAGCAGCGCATTGGGGCCGAGATAGGCGTCCGCACGGCCGGATTCGAGTGCGAGATAGAGCACGACATCGTCGTCATAGTACTGGATGTCGACGGGCTTCAGCCCGGCCTTGAGGTTGGCCTCGTTCCAGCGCAGCAGGATCTGCTCCTGATTGGTGCCGGCGCCGACGATGACCTTGAGGCCCGCCACATCGCGGGGCTCGCGAATGTCGATCTCGTTGCCCTTCTTCACATAGAAGCCGAGCAGGTCCTTGCGATAGGTCGAGAAGTCGAACTTCTCCTTGCGCTGCTCGGTGACGGTGACGTTGGAGATCACCGCGTCGAACTTGCCGGAGACGACGCCGAGCGGCCAGTCCGCCCAGGCAGTCGTGACGACCTCCAGCTTGCGGCCCAGCGCGTCCGCGACAAGTTGCGCGATCTCGGCCTCGCCGCCGATGACCGTCTTGTTATCGGTCGCAAAGCCGCTGAACGGAAAGCGCCCGGTGTTGTTGCCCACGGTGAAGACGCCGTCCTTGGCGAATTTGGCGTCCTTGGCGATGAGCCTGATCGCCTCCTCATCGCGCTCGGCGCGGGGGCGGCCAGGCTGCTCGGGCGAGAGGTCGACGACCTGCTGGGCGAAGGCGCCGGCGGGGATGAGCGCGGCCGATGCGGCGCCGACGAGAAGGCTCAGAGAATTGCGTCGCGTGATCATGGTCGGATTCCTTGTGGGGCGTTGCAGGGAAAGTCAGAGCACCTTGGCGAGGAATTCGCGGGTGCGGCTGTGGCTGGGGTTGCCGAGCACGTCGGCCGGGGCGCCGCTCTCGACGATGCGGCCGGCCTCCATGAAGACGACCTGGTCGGCGACCTCGCGAGCGAAGCCGATCTCATGGGTGACGATGACCAGCGTCGTGCCGGAGCGGGCGAGCTCCTTGATGACGTCGAGGACTTCGCCGACGAGCTCGGGATCGAGCGCCGATGTCGGCTCGTCGAAGAGCAGGACCTTCGGCTTGAGGGCGAGGGCGCGGGCGATGGCGACGCGCTGCTGCTGGCCGCCGGAGAGCTGGCGCGGATAGGCGTTCGCTTTCTCGGCGAGGCCGACGCGGGCGAGCAGTTCCTGCGCCTCGGCCAGGGCCTGTTCGCGGGTGAGGCCACGCACGGTCACCGGCGCCTCGGCGATGTTCTCGATCGCGGTCAGGTGCGGGAAGAGATTGAAGTTCTGGAAGACCATGCCGACATCGACGCGCCGGGCCAGGATGTCCTTCTCCTTCAGTTCGTAGAGCGTCTCGCCGTCCTGCCGGTAGCCGATCAATTCACCGTCGATGGCGATGAAGCCCTCGTCGACGCGCTCCAGATGGTTGATCGAGCGCAGCAGGGTCGATTTGCCCGAGCCGGACTGGCCGATGATCGCGGTGACGCTGCCGGGGCGCAGCGACAGGCTGACATCGTCGAGCACCTTGAGCGGGCCGAAGCTCTTCGAGACATGGCTGATGCGGATCTCGCCGCCGCTGCGCGGCGAGAGGGTGGCCAGCGAGGCCGTGCGCGGCGCGGCAGAGGCCTGCGTCGGGGCGGTGAAGCCTGCGCCGGCGGTCGCCGGGGCGACGCGGTTCCGGCCGAGCCAGCGCAGGGCCGTGTCGATAGCCGACGGGGGTGGGTTGCGCAGGGCGCCGCGGGCATAGTGCCGTTCGATATGGCGCTGGAAGAAGGAGAGGACGCTGAGGATGACGAGGTACCAGACCGTCGCCACCATCAGCAGCGGAATCACCTCGAGATTGCGCCGGTAGATGACCTGGATCGTGTAGAACAGCTCCGGCAGGGCGAGGATGTAGACTTGGCTCGTGCCCTTCGCGAGGCTGATGATCTCGTTGAACGCGGTCGGCAGGATCGAGCGCATCGCCTGCGGCAGCACGATCCGCGAGACCTGGCGGTGCTTCGGCAGGCCGAGCGCGGCGGCGGCCTCATGCTGGCCCTGGTCGACGGCGAGGATGCCGCCGCGCACGATCTCCGAGGAGAAGGCGGCAGCGTTGAGGGTGAGACCCAGCACCGCCGCGAAGAAGGGCGTGATCAGCTGCGTGGTCGACCATGAGCCGAAGCCGATATCGGTGAAGGGAATGCCGAGCCAGATCGTGCTGTAGAGATAGCCGAGATTGTTCAGGATCAGCAGCAGCACGATCAGCGGGATCGAGCGGAAGAGCCAGACATAGCCCCAGGACAGCGAGGCGAGCAGCGGCGAGCCGGAGACCCGCGCCAGCGCCAGCAAGGTACCGAACAGGAAGCCGAAGACCGTGCCGAGCAGCGTCAGGAACAGCGTGCGGCCGAGCCCGACCAGTACGGGTTCGGCGAAGAACCACTCCGCGAAGACATCCCAGCCCCAACGCGGATTGGAGAGCACCGAATTCACGATCGCGAAGATCACGATGGCGGCGAAGACCGTGCCGATGGTCCGCCCGGGATAGCGGGCAGGGACGATGCGATAACGGCTGAAATCGCGATGCGGGGCTGGATTCCGGGCATGCGTCGGCAAGCCCGCGAAATCGCTGGCGAGGGTCATGGCTGGCTCTTCTTGTTATGGAAAAGGGGAAAGCGGCTCGTCAGGCGGCGCTGCGCGCGGCGTGAGCGTCGGGCGGCCGGGTCGCCGAAGCCGGAATGGCGACCAGCTCTTTCTCGAAGGGCAGTTTCCGGTAGAACGCAGGATCGGCCGAGACGTCGAAGAGCGGGGTGTAGCCGGTCTCCAGATAGAGCCCCTTGGCCTCGGGTTGGCGGAAGCCGGTGGTCAGGTAGATCTTGCCGTAACCTTGTCGGACGGCCTGCGCTTCGACCTCGGCAACGATGATCCGGGCCAGGCCCTGACGGCGGAAATCGCTATGGGTCCAGATGCGCTTCATCTCGGCTGTGCGTTCGTCATAGCGCTTGAAGGCGCCGCCGGCGATGGGGCGGCCATCGCGCAGCAGCAGCACGAAATTGCCGTCCGGCGGGGCGAAGAGCTCGGCCGGATAGCGGCTCATCTCGGCGCCGGGCGGCTCGCCGAATTGGCTGCCGTAGCGGGTGGCATATTCCCAGGTGAGCTGCTCGACCAGGGGCTGGGCTAGGGGGTGGAGCGGAGTGGTGTAGAAGAACTCATCGGCCATGGGGCGAGCCTTTCCGTGACAGGGGGCGGGCGTGAGGCTCAGCTCGCGCGGCGCGCGGGTTCCGCGTCCGACAGGGTGGCGTAGCGGCTTTCGCGGCGGGGGAGGCCGAGATGGTCGCGCAGCGTCGTGCCGGGCAGATTGCGGTCGTAGACGCCGCGCTCTTCCAGCACCGGGATCACCAGCTCGACGAAATCGTCGAGCCCCTGGCCGATCACCGGGAAGCCGAGCACGAAGCCGTCGGCGGCCTGCGCCTCGACACGCTCGATCAGCCGGCCGGCGATCTCCTCGGCCGAGCCGATCAGGTCCGTGCGGGGCGTGGCGGCCTCGAGTGCCGCCTCGCGCAGCGTCTGGCCCTTCAGAGCGGCGTTGCGCTTGATGCGGTCGGTGGTCGAGCGGAAGCTGTTCTTGCCGATATCACCGAGCTCCGGGAAGGCTGCGTCCAGCGGGTAGGCGCTGAAATCGTGATGGTCGAAGAAGCGGCCGATATAGGCGAGTGCGTCTTCGATCGAGACGAGGTTGCGGATCGCCTGGTACTTCTCCTCGGCCTCGGCGGCGGTGCGTCCGACGATCGGGCCGGCGCCGGGGAACAACTTCACGTCATCGGCGCTGCGGCCATGGGCGACGGCGCTGGTCTTGATCGCGCGATAGAGGGCCTGCGCCTCTTCGATCGGAACATGGTTGGCGAAGACCGCGTCGGCATGGCGCCCGGCGAGCCCGATACCGGCTTCCGAGGCGCCGGCCTGGAACAGCACCGGCTGGCCCTGCGGCGAGCGCTGGATGTTGAGCGGGCCCTCGACCTGGAAGAAGCGGCCCTTGTGGTTCAGCGTGTGCAGCTTGTCGCGGTCGAAGAAGCGGCTCGCCTCGCGGTCGCGGATGAAGGCGTCGTCATCCCAGGAATCCCAGAGCCCCTTGGCGACGTCGAGATATTCCTGCGCAATCTCGTAGCGCAGCGAATGCTCGGGATGCGGCCGGCTGTAATTGCGGCCGGAGCCTTCCAGCGGTGAGGTGACCGCGTTCCAGCCAGCGCGGCCGCCTGAGATCAGGTCGAGCGAGGCGAATTGCCGGGCGATTGTGTAGGGGTCGCTATAGGAGGTCGAGACCGTGCCGACGAGGCCGAGCTTCGTCGTCGCTGTCGCCAGCGCCGAGAGGATGGTCAGCGGCTCGAAGCGGTTGAGGAAATGCGGGATCGACTTCTCGTTGATGTAGAGCCCGTCGGCGACGAAGGCGAAGGCGATGCCGTTCTCCTCGGCCTTGCGGGCGTTGCGGATGAAGAAGTCGAGGTTGACGCTGGCATCGGCCGGGTTGCTCGGGTGGCGCCAGGAATTCATGTGGCTGCCGGCGCCCTGGAGCATCAGGCCGAAGGTGAGGCGGGTGCGGGACATGGGATCAGTCCTTCCGAACGCGGGGATCAGGCGGCGAGTGCCGGGCGTTCGCCGGCGAGCAGCGTGAGGGAAGCGAGGCGCCGGCTGGTCAGGGCCGTCGGCGTGTCGATGACGAACTCGCCGATGCCGAAGCGGGCATGCAGGGCGTCGAACTCGCGCCGGACCTGCTCGGACGTGCCGGCGAGGATATGCGGCTTGCGGAACTCGGTGCTGTAGGAGGCCGCGCCGGCCTGGCGGGCATATTCGGCGGCCTGTTCCTCGCTGCCGAGGTTGAGGTTCTGGCCGTTGTCGAGGGTCAGGCGGACGACGCGGTGGTTTTCCGTCAGGCTCTGCGCTTCCTCTGCCGTCTCGGCGGCGAAGGCGGCCACCGCGAGCAGCAGGGGGGCCGTGCCGCCGGCCTTGGCATAGGCGTTCAGGCTTTCGTCGATCGCCTTGGGATCGCCGTTGTGGTGGCCGGCGAAGACAAAATGCCAGCCGCGCTCGCCGGCCTGCCGGGCGCTGTCCGGGCTGGCGCCCAGCAGGAAGCGCTCCGGCGTCACGGGCGGAACCGGAAGCGCGCGGGCCTTGTCCTGCGGGCCGGCTGCGGCTGCCGGCGGTGCGAGGAAGCCGTCGAGCTCGTCCAGCAGAGCCTCGAAGGACGGTGCGCGTGCGGGATCGTGCAGCACGCGCAGCGCCTTGGTCGAGAGCGGCAGGCCGCCCGGCGCCTTGCCGATGCCGAGATCGACGCGGCCGGGCGCCAGGGACGCCAGCAGGTTGAAGGCTTCGGCGACCTTGTAAGGGCTGTAATGCGGCAGCAGCACGCCGCCGGAGCCGATGCGGATGCGCTGCGTGCGCGCCAGCAGATAGGCGGCGAACACCTCCGGCGCCGGGCTGACGAGGCCGGGGAAGTCATGATGCTCGGCCAGCCAGAAGCGGTGGTAGCCGAGGCGCTCCGCCGCCTGGGCGAGGCTCACCGTGCGCTGGAGTGCTGCGCCGGCGGTTTCGCCCTCGATGAGCGGGCTCTTGTCGAGAATGCTGAGTGCGTAGGTCATGGATTTCGCTACCGTTCGGGAGATCAGGCGGAGCGGAGGCCGAGTGCGGTCGACGCTTCCTCGGCCATCCAGCCGAGCCGCTCGTAGTCGCCGCGCCAGTAGAGGAGGGCGGCGTCGTTCGAGCCGAGCCGGACCTCGCGCACCCGGCCGATGACGATGGCGTGGGAGTGGCGCTCGATCAGCTCTTCCAGCTCGCAATCGAGCGCGGCCAGCGCGCCTTCGAGAAGAGGCGCGCCAGTGCGGCCCTCGCTCCACTCCGCTTCGGCATAGCGGGCCGGGCCCTTCTCGCCGCCGCGCCCGGCGAAGCGATCGGCGACCTGCTTCTGCGCGGCGCTGAGGAAGTTCACGCCGAAGCTGCGATGGCGCGCGAGGACGGGGTAGGCCGAGGAGGAGAGGTTGAGGCCGAACATCACGGTCGGCGGCTCGGCCGAAAGCGAGGAGAGGGAGGTCACGGTCAGGCCGGTGCGATCCTCGCCGCGCCCCGCCGTAATGATGGAGACGCCGCCGGCGAGATGGCGCAGGGCCGTGCGGAAATCGCCGTTCGCAGCCGTCGGGACCGGAAGGCTACGGGCGGCCTGGCCGGTCGCGGCGCGGGTCGGAAGCGAGGAGGCAAGGGACAGGATCGCCATGGAAACCTCTGGAGCAGCTGTCTGGGTTTGTGAGAGGGCGGGGCGCCGATTGGCGGCGGTTCCGCAGATTGCCGCCGGGAGGACGGGACAAGCGTCTCCCTTCGCCGGAAGGACCGGCGTCGCGGCAGCGTCGCGATGGTATGGTTTCAGGTGCTCAGGGCGCCCGGAATCTTGTCAGGAACATCGCCGTTCAGGCGCCTGAACAAGGTTTTCTGGATTCGTGCATGTCGTCACCGACGCGTCTCCGTGTCTCGGAGCCCACGATTTCGTCGTGGTGCTTTTAGCATTGTTGACGCGGTGCAAGCTGCTCCAGCAAATCCCGCGAAGGAGCAATGCGAACACCGCTCGATACTGTTCATTGTTTCTGCCGGATGCTTCGCGGTCAATGAAACAGCCTTTCAAAGATGACCTCCGCAAGAGGCGGAAGCGCCACCGCGACGACCCGTTCCGGAAGAAATCCGTTCACCGCTCCGACCGGCCCGTCCTCTCCGGCAATCCATCCTGAGTTTGCGTTTTCGCAAGTTGGCGCGCGGCCCTCCCGACTAATGTTGCGGTGCAGCGAGGGACGGACGTGCCCGCTGCTGAAGGAGAAGGCAGATGTTCAGGATGTTTCTGGCCGGCGCGCTGATGGCGCTGGCAGCCACCGGCGCCAATGCGGCGGAGGTCGAGGTCAAGATGCTCAACAAGGGGGCGGCCGGCGCCATGGTATTCGAACCGGCGCTGGTGAAGATCGCTCCCGGCGATACCGTGAAATTCGTGCCGACCGACAAGAGCCACAACGCGGAAACCGTTCCGGAGATGCTCCCGGCCGGGGCCGAGCCTTTCATCGGCAAGCTGAACGAGCAGGTCGACGTTACGTTCAAGCAGAACGGCGTCTACGGCATCAAGTGCAAGCCGCATTACGGTATGGGCATGGTGGCGCTGATCGTGGTCGGCGAGCCGACCAATCTGGAAGCCGCCGCCGCTGCCAAGCATCCGGGCAAGGCCAAGCAGGTCTTCGCCGATCTGGTCGCCAAGGCGAAGTGAGCGGGCCGCGGCGCGGTCCGTCGAAGGGGCAAGGGGCGCAGCGCCAGGCTGCGCCCGATCACGTCAGGAGAAGCGAGCATGGCGCCCATCCCGAGGCTGAAGGCCTATGAGGGGCCTGCGCTGCTGTCCTACGGCTTCCGGCCGCTCTTCCTCCTCGCGGCGCTGCAAGCCGGGCTGACGATCATCGTCTGGCTCGGCTTCGTCACCGGCCATCTCGCCATCCCCACGGCTTTCGCGCCGGTGGACTGGCATATCCATGAAATGCTCTTCGGCTATCAGGCGGCGGCGATCGGCGGCTTCCTGCTGACCGCCATTCCCAACTGGACCGGGCGATTGCCCGTGCAGGGCGCGCCGCTGCTCGTGCTGGTTCTGGCCTGGATCGCGGGCCGTATCGCGGTCGCCACCTCAGCCCTGATCGGGTGGCGCCTTGCGCTGGCGATCGATGCACTGTTCCTTGTGCTGCTGGCGGGGGCGGCTGCGCGCGAGATCGTCGCCGGGCGCAACTGGCGCAATCTCAAGGTCGTGGTGCTGATCGGGCTGCTGCTCGTCGCCAACCTCGCCTTTCATCTCGAAGCGGCGCTGACGGGCGGGGCCGATTACGCGCGCCGCTTCGCCATCGCCGTCGTGCTCATGCTGGTCGGGCTGATCGCCGGGCGGATCGTGCCGAGCTTCACGCGCAACTGGCTGGCGCCGCGAGGGGCGGGGCGGCTGCCGATCCCCTTCGGTGGCTTTGACAAGGTGGTGCTGGCGGCGAGCGCGCTCGCGCTTAGCCTCTGGGTTGCCCAACCGGATACGGTTGCGAGCGGGGCGGCGCTGGCGCTCTGCGCCGTGCTTCATGCCGTCAGGCTGGCACGCTGGGCGGGTGATCGTACCTGGCGCAATCCGCTGCTCGTCATCCTGCATGTCGGCTATGCCTTTGTGCCGCTGGGCTTCGCGCTCTCGGCGGCGGCGAGTTTCGGGCTGGTCGGCCCTGGTGCCGGGCTGCATGCCTGGACCGCCGGAGCCTTCGGCACCGTGACGCTGGCGGTGATGTCGCGGGCCAGCCTCGGCCATACCGGGCGCCCGCTGGTCGCGACTGCGGCAACGCAGGCCTGCTACGTCCTGATCGTGATCGGCAGCGTGGCGCGGATCTGTTCCGGGCTCGGCCATGGCCCAGTCGCGTTGCTCCATGTCGCCGGGCTGTGCTGGTCGCTCGCCTTCCTCGGATTCGCAGTGAGCTATTGGCGGGTCCTGACCGGCGCGCGGCTTGGCCCGAAGGCCGCACCGGCAGCAGGGCCGGCCTGATGTCCTTCGCCTTGGGATCGGCGTTTTTCGGGAGGATCTGTTGATGCGCAACGAGCCGGATTGCCGTAGTGAGGCGCGGGGGATGCGCCGTGTTGCGCTCCAGAAGACCAGTCCGCCGGGCGAGGGGGCTCACCGGGCGGTGAACAGGACCGTCGGATGGTGCTCCTTCCAGATGTTGGCGAGAACAGGCCCGGCCGCCGCCGCGGGTGCAGTGCATGCGCCTGACCCAGTTCAGCGAGTATGCGCTCAGGCTGCTCGTCTTCGTGGCAGCGCATCCGGAGCGGCTGGTCACGGTCGAGGAAGCGGCGACGGCCTATGATATTTCGCGGACCCATCTGATGAAGGTCGCCAATCTCCTGGTCCGTCAGGATTTCCTCAAAGGCGTGCGCGGCCGCGCCGGCGGGCTGATGCTGGCGCGGGCGCCGGCCGAGATTTCGCTGGGCCGACTGATCCGGGCGACGGAGCCGGCCTTCGCGACCGTCGAATGCTTCGGCGAGGCGGAAGGGCGTTCGGCGCTGCGCGGGGATCGCTGGCGGCGAATCCTCAGCGACGCGATGGAGGTCTTCCTCGGTGAACTCGATCGTTATTCCCTAACCGACCTGCTCGCAGATCCGGAACGCTTCGGCCTCGCCCGGCAACCGGCCTGAGGCGTCGCCAGTCCGGAGACGACGTCTTTCCGGGGCAAAGCCGCGCTGCGGCTGCTCCTGCCCGAAGAGAGTGTGATGAATTTCCCGTCCTTCTTCACCGACGCGCCGCGCCTCAAGCTCCGCGACCCGCTCTCCGCCTTCCTGGGGACGAGCGAGGGCGGCATCCTCGAATACGGCTATGAGGACGCCGTGCGGCTGGCCGGTCATTCCTGCCCGGCGGTCGCCGGCGCCTATCTCATGGTGATCAACGGGCTTACCTATCTCCATGACGACGAGATGCCGGAGCGCGGTGGCATCGAGGTCTTCATGCGCGGCGAGCGTGACCAGGGCACGACCGGCGTGCTCGCCTCGGTCGCGACGCTGCTGACCGGCGCGGCACCGGAGACCGGCTTTGGCGGGATCGGGCCGGCGCAGCGCTTCTCCCGGCGCAACCTCCTGCATTTCGGCGCCGATATCGAGGGGACGGTGGCCTTGCGCCGTCGCGATACCGGGGCCGGGGTTGTGGTCGACATCGATACGGGTGCGGTGCCGCACGCGGCAGCGATGAGCGCCGTGATGCCGCAGGCGGTCGCGGGGGAGGCGGATGAAGCGGGGCTTGAGAGCTTCGCCGCGCTTTGGCAGGACCGCGTGCGCCGGATGCTCATCGAGCATGCCGACGATCCGAAGCTGATCCATCTCTACGACTGGTCGCCGGCCGGGGCCTGATCAGCCGGCATTCTCTGCCAGACGCTTCAGGGCGGGGGCGTCGCAGACGACGAGCTTCTGGCGCCCGCCCTCGACCAGCCCCTGCGTTTCCCAGGCGCTGAGGATACGCGAGACCGTGTGCAGTGTCGTGCCGGTCATCTCGGCGATGTCGCGCCGCGAGATCGGGAAGTCGACGCGCATGCCGGCATCCACGCGTGTGCCGGCCTGCTCGATCAGTCGCAGCACGGCATGGGCGACGCGGCGCTCGACCTCCTCGGTCGACATCTCGCGGATGCGGGTATGGGCCTCGTCCAGGCGCTGGCCGATGGTGCGGATCGCGTTCATCGCCAGATGCGGGTTGTCGGCGACGAAACTGTCCAGGATTCGGTCGGCCAGCTCGCGACGAGGCTGTCGACGGCGGCCGTCGCGGTGCCCGGATAGTCGCTGCGGCCGAGCGCCCGCGTGAAGCCGAACAGGTCGCCGGGATGGACGACGCGGACGATGATCTGCTGGCCGTCGCGTGTGACCTGCGTCACCTTCAGCCGGCCGTGCAGCAGGAGATAGAAGGCCTTGGCCGGGTCGCCCTGCTCGAAGACGGCCTCGCTCTGTGGAATTCTCCGTGCGGTAGCCTGCGCCGTCATGCGGTCGAGCTGGGCGTCGCTCATCGCCGCGAACAGCGGGACGCTGCGCAGCACGCTGCGGTCCATTCCCACGTGACAGCCTTTCCTTCGGACGGATTCGGGGGCACCTGCGACATCCCGAACCGTCGGTGCGCGGCGCCGGATAAGACCGCAATCATCCCTCGGGTTCAAGTGCGGCACGATCGCCGGCGGGGGATGGTCCGGGGCAGGGGAAGCTAGCAATAAGGAGGCCATCCCGGCGCGATAGGTTGCATTCGGCCGGTCCTGTTTGCGTTATGTCAAAGACGCCCGCGAAAGGCCGGTCCGGCGTCGCTTCTTGCATGGACAGAGCGCTTGGATGCATATTCTCTTTAGTCGATCTCTCAACACGAGCCGGTGCGATATGCGGCCGGCCGAAAGGACCAGAGATGACGACCGAGACCGCGAAGGCCGGCGGCCCGGATGCCGCTCCCGAAAAGCCGACCAGGCGAGCCGAGTTCCTCGCCTTCCTGACGCTGGCCGTGCTGATCTGGCCAGTCGTGGCGGTCGGTGTCGTCGGCGGCTATGGTTTCCTCGTCTGGATGACCCAGATCGTCTTCGGCCCGCCCGGGCCTCCGCGTTGAGGAGGCGGGCATGGGCGAGCGAGCCATCGACCTTGGACGACGCGGGTTCCTGACCGGCCGCCCGGTGCAGTCGTCGCCGGAAGGCGTGCGGCCGCCATGGTCGCGCGCCGCTTCGATCGCGGCCGCCTGCACCGGCTGCGGCGCCTGCGTGCCGGCCTGCCCGCAGCACATCATCGCGCTCGACGCCGGCGGTCGGCCGATCCTGAGCTTCGTCGCGAGCGAATGCAGCTTCTGCGGCGCCTGTGCCGAAGCCTGCGCCGAGCCCGTCTTCGATCGCCTGAATCCGGCCTTCGACCATGTCGCGGCGGTCGGAGCCGATTGCTTCGCGCAGCGCGGCATCGTCTGCCAGAGCTGCGGCGATGCCTGCCCCGAGAGCGCGATCCGCTTTAAGGCCCGGCTCGGTGGCCCGGCCTTGCCTGAGATCGCAGCCGATCGCTGCACCGGCTGCGGCGCCTGCATCGCCGCCTGTCCGGCGCAGGCGATCGGCACGCGCTCGCTGGAGGTCGCCCATGCCTGAGCGTCCTCGCCCGCGCTTCCATCATATTTCGAGCGCCGTCGTCTCGGCCCTGCCGGCCAAGGTCGAGGCCGTACTCGCGCGTATCGCAGAGCTTCCCGAGACCGAGATCCACCGCGTCGAGAACGGCAAGATCGTCATCGTGCTGGAGGGCTCCAGCACGGGCGTGATCGGCGACCGGCTTGCCGCCATCAACCTGATCGACGGCGTGCTCTCGGCCAACATGGTGTTCGAGCAGATCGAAGACCTCGAAACCCTCGACGACCCCGGAGTGATCCCATGACCCTGTCCCGTCGCGAGATGCTGAAGGCGCAGGCGGCCGGCGTCGCCGCGCTCGCCGCCAATATGAGCGTGCCGGCCGGGGCGCAGCCGGTGACCGGCGGCGTCGACAGCCTGCAGATCAAATGGTCGAAGGCGCCGTGCCGCTTCTGCGGCACCGGCTGCGGCGTCATGGTCGGCGTCAAGGAAGGCAAGGTCATCGCCACCCATGGCGACATGAAGGCCGACGTCAATCGCGGCCTGAACTGCATCAAGGGCTATTTCCTCTCCAAGATCATGTACGGCAACGACCGGCTGACCCAGCCGCTGCTGCGCAAGAAGAACGGCGTCTACGCCAAGGACGGTGAGTTCACGCCGGTCTCCTGGGCGGAAGCCTTCGACACCATGGCCGCCAAGGCCAAGGCCACGCTGAAGGCCAAGGGGCCGACCGCGCTCGGCATGTTCGGCTCAGGCCAGTGGACGATCTTCGAGGGCTATGCCGCGACCAAGCTGATGCGGGCCGGCTTCCGCTCGAACAATCTCGATCCCAATGCCCGCCACTGCATGGCGTCCGCAGCTTTCGCTTTCATGCGCACCTTCGGCATGGACGAGCCGATGGGCTGCTACGACGATTTCGAGCATGCCGACGCCTTCGTGCTCTGGGGCTCGAACATGGCGGAGATGCACCCGATTCTGTGGACGCGGGTGACGGACCGCCGGCTCGGCCAGCCGCATGTCAAGGTCGCCGTGCTCTCGACCTATACCCATCGCAGCTCGGACCTGGCCGATATCCCGATCGTGTTCAAGCCGGGCACGGACCTGGCGATCCTCAACTACATTGCCAACCACATCATCACGACCGGCCGGGTGAACACCGATTTCGTCGGCAAGCACACGACCTTCGTGAAGGGCGCGACCGAGATCGGTTACGGCCTGCGGCCGGACGATCCGCGCGAGGTCAAGGCGAAGAAGGCTGCCGACCCCGCAGCGACGACGCCGATCGATTTCGAGGCCTATGCCGCCTTCGTGAAGGACTACACGCTGGAGAAGGTCTCGGCGCTGACCGGCGTCGAGCCGGGTTTCCTGCTCCAGCTCGCCGAGCTCTATGCCGACCCCAAGCGCAAGGTCACGTCGTTCTGGACGATGGGCTTCAACCAGCATGTGCGCGGCGTCTGGGCGAACCAGCTCGTCTACAATCTGCACCTGCTGACGGGTAAGATCTCCGAGCCGGGCAACAGCCCGTTCTCGCTCACCGGCCAGCCCTCGGCCTGCGGCACCGCGCGCGAGGTCGGCACCTTCGCCCATCGTCTTCCGGCCGACATGACGGTGGTGAATCCCGAGCATCGCAAGCATACCGAGGAGATCTGGCGCGTCCCGCACGGGATCATCCCGGAGAAGCCCGGCTACCATGCGGTCGAGCAGGACCGGATGCTGAAGGACGGCAAGCTCAATTTCTACTGGATCCAGGTCAACAACAACCTGCAGGCGGCGCCCAACAGCAGCAACGAGACCTATCCCGGCTACCGCAATCCCGAGAACTTCGTCGTCGTCTCGGATGCCTATCCGACGGTGACGGCGATGGCCGCCGACCTGATCCTGCCGGCTGCAATGTGGGTCGAGAAGGAGGGCGCCTACGGCAATGCCGAGCGGCGCACCCATGTCTGGCACCAGCTCGTCGATGCGCCCGGCGAGGCGCGCTCGGACCTCTGGCAGCTGATGGAGTTCTCGAAGCGCTTCACCACCGACGAGGTCTGGCCGGCGGAGATCCTCGCCGCCAACCCGAGCTACAAGGGCAAGACGCTCTTCGACGTGCTGTTCCGCAACGGCCAGGTCGACAAGTTCCCGCTCTCCGAGATCAGCTCCGACTATGAGAACCAGGAATCGAAGGATTTCGGGTTCTACGTCCACAAGGGTCTGTTCGAGGAATATGCAGCTTTCGGCCGTGGCCATGGCCATGATCTCGGGCCTTACGACCTCTACCATCAGGTCCGCGGCCTGCGCTGGCCGGTGGTCGATGGCAAGGAGACGCTCTGGCGCTATCGCGAGGGGCTCGACCCCTATGTGAAGCCGGGCAAGGGCGTCGAGTTCTACGGCAACAAGGACGGCAAGGCCCGCATCATCGCCGTGCCCTACGAGCCGCCGGCGGAGTCGCCCGACAACGAGTACGATCTCTGGCTCGTCACCGGCCGCGTGCTGGAGCACTGGCATTCCGGCTCGATGACCATGCGCGTGCCGGAGCTCTACAAGGCCTTCCCCGGCGCGCGCTGCTTCATGCATCCGGAGGATGCCCGCAAGCGTGGGCTCAACCAAGGCGCCGAGATCACGGTGGTCTCGCGCCGCGGCGAGATGCGCACCCGTGTCGAGACGCGTGGGCGCAACCGCATGCCGCCCGGCGTGGTCTTCGTGCCCTGGTTCGATGCCAGCCAGCTCATCAACAAGACGACGCTCGACGCCACCGATCCCATCTCCAAGCAGACGGATTTCAAGAAATGCGCGGTCAAGATCGTTCCGGTCTCGGGCTGATGCGCTCGCGGACCTTCCTCGGGGCCGCCCTGGCGGCGGGCCTCGTCCTCGCCTTCGGCGCCGCCGTCTCGCAGGAGGGCGCGCCGGTGAAGATCGTGCCGCGTCTCACGGGCACGGCCAACCCGATGGCGCTCGAACGGGTGCCGGCGCTCGGCAGGCCGGTCGTCGACGACGTCAGGCGGATGCGGAACTATCCGGAGCAGCCGCCGGTGATCCCGCATGCGATCGATGGCTACCAGCTCACGCTCAACACCAATCGCTGCATGGACTGCCACAAGCGCGAGTTCACGGAAGGCTCGGGTGCGCCGATGATCAGCGTGACGCATTTCCAGGACCGCGACGGGCAGGTGCTCTCCGACGTGACGCCGCGACGCTATTTCTGCACCGCCTGCCATGTCCAGCAGACCGATGTTCCGCCCCTGGTCCAGAACCGGTTCCAGGACGCCAAAGACATCGGCCGGAAGCCTTGAGGCGCGTGCATCATGGCCAGGCTTAAATCCCTTATCCTCTGGTGCTGGGGCGTCGTCGTCCGCTTCTGGCGCATCATCAGCCGGCCGAGCGCCTATCTGCCGCTCGGCGTCCTGACGCTCGGCGGTTTCGTCGGCGGCGTGCTCTTCTGGGGCGGCTTCAACACCGCGCTGGAAGTCACCAATACCGAGAAATTCTGCACCTCTTGTCACGAGATGCGCGACAACGTCTATCAGGAGCTGCAGTCGACGATCCATTTCTCGAACCGCTCGGGCGTGCGCGCGACCTGTCCGGACTGCCATGTCCCGCATAACTGGACCGACAAGATCGCGCGCAAGATGCAGGCCTCGAAGGAGGTCTGGGGCAAGATCTTCGGCACGATCTCGACGCGCGAGAAATTCCTGAACATGCGGCTCGAGCTCGCCAAGCACGAATGGTCACGGCTGAAGGCGAACGATTCGCTGGAATGCCGGAACTGCCATTCCTCGGTCGCGATGGACTTTACCAAGCAGACGCGGCGCGCGGCCGACATCCATAGCCGCTTCCTGACCACGGGCGAGAAGACCTGCATCGACTGCCATAAGGGCATCGCACATCTGCTGCCGGACATGACCGGAATCGAGCCGGGCTGGAAGGATGCGCCGGAACTGCAGGGCAAGGGCAGCGCCTCCTGGCATGGGCCGGAGCGTGCGGTGCGAACCTATCTGGCGGAGATCGAGAAGCAGTGAGGAGCTTTGGGGCGGAGCTTGCTTCGTCATTCCAGGGCTTCGCGCCTGCGGCGCCCGCCGGAATGACGGGCGTGCGGTTCGACGTCGCCGCGGTCAGGCCTCGGCAGCGTCTACGGCGTTTTGTCCGACCCGCTCATAGGAGAATTGGGTATTTGAGATGATGCTTTTGTGCGATACCGACTTCTGAAGGCATGAGGCGTCGGCTCGCGCCAGCCACGGAGAGGGGGGAGCGATGATTGCGGCACTCACGATCGCGGAGCGGCAGCGCGCCATTGCTATCTCGGCCGTCCTGGCGCTGTGTGGTTTCGCGATGACGATCGCGGGCAGCGACACCCTGTTCGCTGTCCATGGCGCGATCGTCCTGCTGTTCAGCCTCGGCTGTATCGGCTTGGTCATGTCGCAGTATTTTGCGCCGGAGCCGTCCGACGAACGCCTGACACGCTACTACGACGATCCGACCCGGGTCGGCATCGTGCTCTCGCTCGGTTGGGCCGTGGTCGGCATGTTCTTCGGCGTCTGGGTCGCCGCGCTCCTGGCCTGGCCGGATCTGACCTTCGACGCGGCATGGGCGAGCTTCGGCCGCCTGCGGCCGGTGCATACCTCCGGCGTGATCTTCGGCTTCGGCGGCAATGCGCTGATCGCGACCTCGTTCCACGTCCTGCAGCGGACGACGCGGGCGCGTTTGCCGGACCAGTTCAGCCCGTGGTTCGTGCTGATCGGCTACAACCTGTTCTGCGTGCTGGCGGCCAGCGGCTACCTGATGGGCGTCACCCAGTCGAAGGAATATGCCGAGCCGGAATGGTATGCCGATATCTGGCTCGTCGTGGTCTGGGTGGTCTACTTCCTGATCTATATCCGCACGCTCCAGCGGCGGAAGGAGCCGCATATCTACGTCGCGAACTGGTACTACATGGCCTTCATCCTGGTCGTGGCGGTGCTGCACATCGTCAACAACCTGGCGGTGCCGATCTCCTTCGGCGAGGCCAAGAGCTATTCGCTGTTCTCGGGCGTTCAGGACGCGATGACGCAGTGGTGGTACGGCCACAACGCGGTCGCCTTCTTCCTGACCTCCGGCTTCCTCGGGATGATGTACTATTACCTGCCGAAGCGGGCGGGGCGGCCGATCTTCTCCTACAGGCTGTCGATCATCAGCTTCTGGGGCATCACCTTCATGTATATGTGGGCGGGCTCGCACCACCTGCACTACACGGCGCTGCCGCAATGGGTGCAGACGCTGGGCATGACCTTCTCGGTGGTGCTGCTGGTGCCGTCCTGGGCCTCGGCCGGCAACGCACTGGCGACGCTGAACGGCGCCTGGGGCAAGGTGCGCGACGACGCGACCTTGCGCTTCATGATGGTCGCCGCCGTATTCTACGGCCTCTCGACTTTCGAGGGCTCGTTCATGGCGATCAGGGCCGTGAACTCGCTCTCGCACTACACCGACTGGACTGTCGGTCACGTCCATGCCGGCGCGCTCGGCTGGGTGGCGATGATCACCTTCGGCTCGCTCTACGCGCTGGTGCCGTGGATGTGGAAGGTCGAGCGGATGTATTCGCCCAAGCTGATCGAGGTCCATTTCTGGCTCGCGCTGGCCGGAACCGTCATCTACGTCTTCGCGATGTGGAACTCGGGCATCATCCAGGGCCTGATGTGGCGCACCTACAATGACAGCGGCACGCTGGCCTACTCCTTCATCGACAGCCTCGTGGCGATGCATCCCTATTACATCGCGCGCACCGTCGGTGGTTTGCTGTTCCTGCTCGGCGCGATCGTCGCCTCCTACAATGTCTGGATGACGATCCGGATGTCACGTTCTCAGCCCGAGGCGGAAGCTGGCGACGCCGACTTGCCGGCGTTGCAGGGCGCGGCCCTTCAGGCGGGGGAGTAAGCCGATGCGCGAGTTCTTTCATCGCAAGCTCGAACGCAGCGCGATCGGCTTCGTGCTGGCCATCATTGGCGTCTCCGCCATCGGCGGCTTCGTCGAGATCGCGCCGCTCTTCACCATCGGCGAGACGGTCGAGAAGGCGCCGGACATGCGCGTCTATACGCCGCTCGAACTGGCGGGACGCAACATCTACATCCGCGAGGGCTGCTATGCCTGCCATAGCCAGATGATTCGGACGCTGCGCGACGAGGTCGAGCGCTACGGACCCTATTCCCTGGCGGTCGAGTCGAAATACGACCACCCCATGCTGTGGGGCTCGAAGCGCACCGGGCCGGATATCGCCCGGCTCGGCGGCAAGTATTCCGATGCCTGGCATGTCGCGCATCTGATCAACCCGCGCGATGTCGTGCCGCAATCGGTGATGCCGCGATATGGCTGGCTGATGCGCAGTGAATTGAAGACCGAGGATCTCGGCCGGCACCTCAAGGCGCAGCGCGCGGTCGGCGTGCCCTATACCGACGCGCAGATCGCCAATGCCAGCAGTGATGCCTATGGCCAGGCGAGCCCCGACAGCCCCTATGCCGGCGGCGTCAGCGAGCGCTATGGCGAGGCCACCAATGTCCGCGCCTTCGACGGCGAGCCGAACCGGCTGACCGAGATGGATGCCGTGGTCGCCTATCTCCAGGTGCTGGGCCGCCTGACCGATGCCGCACAGAAGCAGGCGGCGGCGGAGAAGTGAGGCGATGGACCTCGATCATCACACGCTGGTCGGTTTCGCCAAGAGCTGGGGGCTGTTCTACCTCATCGCGATGGCGGTCGGCGTGCTGATCTACGCCTTGTGGCCATCGAACCGAAAACGCTTCGATCATGCCAAGATGAGCATTTTCGACAAGGATGACAGGCCGGGGGACTGAGCGATGGCAGATACGGCGCGCGATCCCGTCACGGGGACAATGACGACCGGCCACGAGTGGAACGGCATCGAGGAGCTGGATACCCCGATCCCGCGCGTCGTGCTGTTCTTCCTGGCCGTCACCACCTTGTTCGCGATCGGCTACTGGCTGCTGATGCCGGCCTGGCCGCTGGGCGTGACCTATACCAAGGGGCTGCTCGGGATCGACCAGCGTCAGGTCGTAGCCGAGCAGGTGCGCGATGCCGCCGCCGAGCGGGCGAGCTGGACGGCGAAAATCGACAAGGCCTCCTTCGCCGAGATCGCCGCCGATCCCACCTTGATGCGTCATGTCCGCGACACCGGCCGCACGCTCTTCGAGGACAACTGTGCGGTCTGCCACGGCGTGCAGGGGAAGGGCGGCCCGGGCTTCCCCAATCTCGCCGCCGGCTCCTGGCTGTGGGGCGGCAGTCCGGAGGCGATCGCCGAGACGATCCGCGTCGGCATCAACGGCACGGCCAAGGATACGCGCACCGCGCAGATGATGGCTTTCGGCCGCGACGGCATGCTCCAGCGCGAGCAGGTTCTGGCGGTCGCTTCTTACGTCCGCTCGCTGTCGGGCCAGAAGCTCGACGCGACCGAACAGGCGCGGGTGCCGGCCGGCAAGGAGGTTTTCGCGGCGAATTGCGTCGCCTGCCATGGCGAAAACGGCAAGGGCCAGCATGATCTCGGCGCGCCGGACCTGACTGACGCCAACTGGGTCTATGGCGGGGACCTGCAGTCGGTCGTCAACAGCATCCATGGCGGGCGGCAGGGGCACATGCCGAGCTGGGAAGGCCGGCTCTCGCCGACCGATATCAAGCTGCTGGCGCTCTATGTCGGCACGCTCGGTGAGGCGAAGCGATGAGCGCGCCGACGGAGAGCGAAACCCGGCGGCGCGGCGGGCGGAAAGCCTTCTGGCTGGCGTTTGCGGGCATGCTGGCGGGCGGGCTCATCCTCGCCAACGCCCATCTGGTCTATGTCGCCATAGGCTCGCAGCCGGACTGCGTGCCGCATGCGAAATCGGCGGGCGAGGCGGGCGGGTTCCGCGCCGCCCGCCCGTCCTGCTGAAGGAGGAGCACATGGGTGCGATCGGGAACGGCCAGGAGATGCCGCTGCCTCTCTCCGTCCAGCGGCGGCGCAACCTGCCGGCGGGCGCGGCCTTGTCCTGGCTCGGGGAGGGCTGGCGCGACCTCTGGCGCCAGCCGGCGCCGAGCCTGCTCTACGGGCTCGCGGTCTTCGCGGTCTCGGCCGCCATCGTCTGGGGGCTGTTCCGGCTCGGGCTGGACTACATCCTGTTCCCGGCGCTGGCTGGCTTCATGGTGATGGGGCCGCTTTTGGCGATCGGGCTCTATCAGAAAAGCCGTGCGATCGAGCTCGGCGAATCGGTCAGCCTCTCCCGGATGATCTTCGTCGAGGCGGCCTCGGGCGGTCAGGTCTGGTATACCGGCGCGATCCTGTCGCTGCTGATGCTGGTCTGGATGCGGGCGGCCGTGATCATCTATGCGCTGTTCTTCGGTCTGCGGCCGTTTCCCGGCCTGCATGAGGTCACCGCAATGCTGTTCGGGACGCCGGTCGGCTGGGCGATGCTGCTGGTCGGCACGGTGGTCGGCGGGCTGTTCGCGGCCTTCTCCTTCGCCATCAGCGCCTTCGCGATCCCGATGCTGCTCGACGAGCGCGTCGATGCCTTCACCGCGATGGGCACGAGCATCTCGATGGTGTGGAACAACCTGCCGGTGATGCTCGCCTGGGGCGCGATCGTGCTCGTGCTGTTCCTCGTCGCGGTCGCGACCGGGCTTCTCGGCCTGATCGTCGTCTTCCCGCTGCTCGGCCACGCCACCTGGCACAGCTACCGGGCACTCAGGTGAGCTGCTGCGCGCCGCCATTGCCTTTGGACGGCGCGCCCGATCCGTCTGCCGCACGGCAGGAAATCCGCCTCGCCAGCCGCGATCTCGGCAATGGCTTGCGGCAGAGCGATCTCTCGGTGCCCGGCCTGCATTGCGCCGCCTGCATCCGGGCGGTCGAGACCGGGCTCGCCCGGCTTCCCGGCGTCGCGCAGGTCCGGGTCAATCTCTCGACTCGCCGCGTCGCCGTGCAATGGCGGGGCGAGGAGGCGCCGGAATTGCTGACGGCGCTGGCCGGGCTCGGCTATCCCGGACACCTCTTCGAGAGCGAAGCGGATGGCAAGGACCCCGAGCGTGACCGGCTGATGCGGGCGCTGGCGGTCGCCGGCTTCTGCGCCATGAACATCATGCTGCTCTCGGTCTCGGTCTGGTCGGGCGCGGAGCCCGAGACGCGCCGGGCCTTCCACTGGATTTCCGGCGCGCTGGCCTTGCCCTGCCTGATCTATTCGGGCCGCATCTTCTTCGACTCGGCCTGGGCGGTGCTGCGGCGCGGGCGCACCAATATGGACGTGCCGATCTCGATCAGCATCTGCCTCGCCTTCGGCTTGAGCCTCTACGATACGATCCATGACGGGCCGCATGCCTATTTCGACGCGGCGACCTCGCTGATCTTCTTCCTGCTGATCGGCCGGACGCTCGACCATCTGATGCATGAGAAGGCGCGGGCCGCCGTGCGCGGCCTGATGCGGCTGGCGCCGCGGGGCGCCACCGTGCTCGATGCCGAAGGCGGGCGAGCCTATCTGCCGCTGGCTGAGGTCGTGCCGGGCATGCGGATCGCGCTCACCGCCGGCGAGCGCGTACCTGTCGACGGGGTCGTGGAGGAGGGGGCGTCCGAACTCGACTGCGCCATTGCGACCGGCGAGAGCGCGCCGCGCGGGGTGTCGCCGGGCATGGCGGTGCAGGCCGGGACGCTCAACCTCTCGGGACCGCTGACGATCGTCGCGACGGCGAAGGCCGAGAGCTCCTTCCTCGCCGAGATGGTCCGATTGATGGAGGCGGCGGAGGGCGGCCGCGCCCGGTATCGCCGCATCGCCGACAGGGCAGCGGCACTCTATTCGCCGGTCGTTCATGCGACCGCACTCATCGCCTTCCTCGGCTGGATGGCGGCGACGGGAGACTGGCACCTGGCGATCACCATCGCGATCGCGGTGCTGATCATCACCTGTCCCTGCGCGCTGGGCCTGGCCGTGCCGATCGTCCAGGTCGTGGCCTCGCGGCGCCTGTTCGAGGCCGGGATCATGGTCAAGGATGGCTCGGCGATCGAGCGGATCGCCGAGATCGACACGGTCGCCTTCGACAAGACGGGCACACTGACCTATGGCCGGCCTCAGCTCATCGACGCCGCGGCGATCCCGGCCGGCGATCTGGCGATAGCGGCGGCGATCGCGCGGCGTTCGGGGCACCCGCTGTCGCGCGCCATCGCTGCTGCGGCGCCGGAGGGGGCCCTGGCGCTGACCGACATCCGGGAGCATCCCGGTCTTGGCGTCGAGGCTGAGCTGGAAGGCCGCCGCTACCGCCTCGGGCGGGCCGCATGGGCGCTTGCGGATGCGGGAGCGACGCAGGAAAGCGGGACGGTCCTGAGCTGCGATGGCGTCTTCGTCGCCCGCTTCGCCTTCGCCGAGACATTGCGCCCGCAGGCGCGCGCCGCCGTCGATGCCCTGCGCGCGGGTGGCCTTTCGGTCGTCCTGCTCTCCGGCGACCGTCCTGAGGCGGTGCAGCCGATCGCCGGCCGGCTCGGCATCGACGAGGTCTCGGCCGGGCTGCTGCCGGCCGGGAAGGTCGAGCGCCTCGCCGCGCTGGCGACCGGGGGGCGCAAGGTGCTGATGGTCGGCGACGGTCTCAACGATGCTCCGGCGCTGGCGGCGGCACATGCCTCGATGGCGCCGGCCTCGGCCGCCGATATCGGCCGCAACGCCGCGGATTTCGTCTTCCTGCATGACGGGCTCGACGCGGTGCCGGTCGCGGTCGCGGTGGCGCGGGCCGCGGGCCGGCTGGTCCGGCAGAACTTCGCCCTCGCGATCCTCTATAATGCGCTGGCCCTGCCGGTCGCGATTGCCGGTTTCGTGACGCCACTGATCGCGTCGCTCGCGATGTCGCTGTCCTCGATCCTCGTCGTCGCCAACGCCCTGCGGCTCGATGCGGGGCGGGCGGTGGCTTCGGCCACACCCGCCCCCAGGCCGACGGGGCGGCTTGTCGTGGCCGACGAGCCGGGCGAATGAGCAGCCTCGTCTTCCTCGTCCCGCTGGCGCTGGTACTTGGCGGAGCGGCGCTTGCGGCCTTCCTGTGGTCGCTGCGCAGCGGCCAGTACGATGATCTCGACGGTGCGGCCGAGCGCATCCTGCTCGACGAGGAGGGCGATGGGCTGGAAGCGGCCGGCTCTTCGGCGCAGAAGGAGCCGGATCGATCGACGCCTCCGGAGCGAACGCCATGACCGCCGGTGAAGCCGCGCCCGAACTTCCCATCACCCGGGATGAGGACGGCTCCTTCGTGCTCGACGCCGCGCGTCTGGCGAAGCGCTTCGGCTGGTCGGCGGAAGAATTGCGCGACCTGATGCGCCGCGGGCTGGTGACCAGCCGGGTCGAGCGTGGCGAGGCGGAGGATGAAGGCCGCTGGCGCCTTTCCGTCCGGTGCGGCAACCGCTGCTGGCAGGCCATCATGCTGGCCGACGGCACGGTCGTGGAGGAGCAGCTCGAATTCGTGCCGCCACCGGGCCGCCGCGGGCGCGTCTGAGACGAGAGCCGCGTCTGTTTGGGGGCGGAGCCCGGTCAGGCCGGGCGACAGGTCCGGGGCGCGGGCCTGCCGAACCGGGTTTCGATGTACATTTCCGGACGCCGTCCCGATAATGCGGTTCTGGAGGCGCGACTCGCGCCGCCGGTCTGCGCTTTCCTGCCGCGCTGTCTCGATGAGGAAACGATGCGTCTTCTTCCCCTCGCTCCGGCCGCTCTTCTTCTCGCGACGCTCGGCGGCTGTGCTTCCAGCGGACCCGCCGCCTACTCGGAACCTCCCGTTGTCCAGAGCATGACCTTCCAGCCGCAGCAGCGCAGCTATCTCGATGCCGGCCCGGCCCCGGCTCGGCTGAGCGGACCCGGTTATGCACGCGACAGCCGGACGGATTTCGCGGGGCGATCCGACAGCTTCGGCAACAGCGTGCTGCCTTCGTTCTGAGTTTAGGGGCGCCTGAACGCGCCGCAGGCAGAGCTTCGGGCCGCGAGCGGCGCTATTCCGGGAGTCGAAGCCCGGCGAGGAAGGTTGCGACCGTCAGCGTCTTGTCCGGCTGCGCCCGGCACTGCCGCTCGACGGCATCAAGGACTTCGCCGTCGCCATATTTCGACAGCCGCGAGGGAGAGCCCCGGCGCATCGCGTCGACCGCCCAGCGGCCGATCAGGCCATGCATCTCCGCATCCGTGGTCCCGCGCTTCGACCAGGCTTCGCAGGTGATGTAATCCTGCAGGAATCCGCCCTGGCGCAGCACTTCGCTCGTCGCCGCTGCCGGACAGGCCAGAATCCAAAGCGCGGCCCAAGTCCCCAGACGCATCATCTCCCCACCCCGTTCCGTTGCCGCCGTTCCTTGGTCGCTCCCGATCTTCGTGTCCGCCAGTCCTGGCTCGACGGTCCTGTCCCGCTTTGCCTTGCGCGCCATCGTCCGGCGCGTGGCGGGAAGAGCCTCAAGGTCCGGCCGTGTATCCAGGACAGGGGTGGGAGATCACCGAGCATAACAAGCTCGGCTTGTACGGCAACAGCAGAATTCTTCGTCGGGCGTTGTTGCAGGCGGCGTCGATGATATCTCGCTTGTGCAATAAAGCTGCGGCGGAGGCCGGAACAATTTTTGGACGTATGCTTGAGAAGCTTGCCGCCGCGGCGATGAAGCCGGCCTCGCGGATACGTCTTCGAAACGTGGGAGGCGCGGGGCGCTTCAACGATATGGGCCGCGTATGACCGGCCGCCCCCAGCCGGATGCGCTCTGCGTGCCGAATGCCGTGAAAAGATTCGCCTTCCGCTCGAACTCCGACGTCCGATTCAACCGCGGTTAACTGCCGAGGCTGAATATCACCCCGATCAGACAGGGCTACCACCGGGGGGAGATGGCCAAGACCTGCGGCAACGCCATCACATCTCGCCTGCGCCGCAGCGTGCAGCCTGTGATTGCGGCTGTCGCGGCTCTGCTCGGTTTCGCGGGTTGCTATGCTTCGGCCCAGACGCCCTCCGAAGAGCCGATCAAGCTGCAGATCATCGGCGGGCTCGCCGGCATCACCCAGTACACCAAGATCGAACAGCCCTTCTGGCTATCGGAGATCAACACGCTGTCGAAGGGGCGGATCAGTGCAACGATCCGGCCGCTCGATGCGGGTGGCTTACGCAATCAGGAGATGCTCCAGCTGATGCGCCTCGGCGTCGTGTCGTTCGGTACAGCCCAGCTCAGCGCCATCGCTGGTGAGGAGCCGGAATTCAGTGCTGTCGATCTGCCCGTGTTGAACCCCGATGTCGCAACGCTACGCCGTACCGTCTCAGCATTTCGGACGCATCTGCATGAGGTCGTGCGCGAGCGTTACGATATCGAGCTTCTCGGGATCTATGCCTTGCCCGCCCAGGTCCTGTTCTGCACCAAGCCTTTCAAGGGGCTCGACGATCTCGCCGGCCGGAAGATACGCACCGCGTCGGTTGCGCAATCCGAGTTGATGGCAGCGATGGGCGCCGTGCCGATCATCCTGCCCTTTGCCGAGATTGCGGCGTCCTTGCGCGATGGGGTGGCGGATTGTGCGATCACCGGCACGTTGAGCGGCTATGAGATCGGTCTGCCGCGCGTCGCCGTCGCCGTTCACGCCTTCGCGCTGAACTGGGGTGTCTCGATCTTCGGAGCCAATGGGGCGTATTGGGACGCGCTACCGGCCGATGTGCGCGACATCATCCGGCAGGGCGTGAGCCGGCTCGAGGAGCGGATCTGGTCGCAGACGGAAGCCGATACGCAGCGCGGCCTCGCCTGCAATGCCGGGACGGAAACCTGCTCCGGCAAGCCCGAGCGGCCGATGACGGTGGTGCCGGCCCTCCCGGCGGACGCGACGCGCCGACGTCTCCTGGCGGAAGTCGTCCTGCCGCGCTGGTTCGAGCGCTGCGGCCAGGACTGCGTCTCGGCCTGGAACACCTATCTCAAGCCGCTCCACGCCATCGAGCCCCGGACGCCGTGACTCGCCGCCCCTCGATGAGGATCAATGATCAAGCGTCTTAAACTTATGGTGGTCGCGGGGATGGCGGCCATCATGGCGATAGCGGCTTTCGGCGCCTCCAATCTGGTTCGCCAGAGGGAGGTGGCCGCCTGGCGCACCGCCGAGCAATCCCTGGAAGGCGCGGCCGTCGCCGTCGAGAATGCATTCGACCGGCAATTGCTGCAGGTCGACGGGGCGTTGGCGAGTTTTCCGACCCTGTTCGATGTCGCGCAGATCGGCCCCGGCCAGAGAGACGACGCCAGCCGGCTGCTGCGCGGCCTCAATTTCCAGACGATGGCGTTTCGCGACCTGCTGCTCGTCGGGCCGGACGGCAGCATCGTCGCCTCCGCCAAGCCGAGCGGCGCGCGACATCCGCTGCCGCTGGATGTCGCAATGGTCGGGCGCAGGCCGACGAACCTGATCGGGCCGCTCCGCAATGCCGTCACCGGCGACTGGGCGCTCTATGTCGCGCGCCGGATTCCGGCTTGGCACGGCATCATCCCCGTTGCGGAAGTCCCCCTCAACACGCTGATGAAGCTC
The DNA here is from genome assembly GCA_965283735.1 of Beijerinckiaceae bacterium. GTDB lineage: Bacteria > Pseudomonadota > Alphaproteobacteria > Rhizobiales > Beijerinckiaceae > Allobosea. Next base: position 1,812,079 of record CBDIPN010000001.1, read on the forward strand.
CTGGGGGAAGCCGGCATCGGCGCCGGCACGCAGATTTCGCTGGAACGCGCCAATGGCCAGATCGTGGCGACGCTGCCACATGATGAACTGCTGATCGGGAAGCCCCGCGCCGTGCCGCTGCCCGAGCAGGCGGTGAACGGCAAAGCCTTCATGATCGGAGACAGGAAGAGCGCGACCAGCACGCTCAACGTCGTCAGAAGCTCACTCTATGGCGATATCCGGGTCGTCCTGAGCGCGAAGAGCACGGTGGTCCTGGCGGACTGGCGCCATGACCGCGACAGGACGGTGACTGCGGCTTTCATCGCCGTGATGCTGCTCACGGCCTTTGCCGGGGCGATCCTGCTTGCCATCCACCAACGCGAACGGGCCGATGCCGAGCGCGCGCGGGCCTCGGCCGTCCTCGACGACGCGATCGAGGCCATGTCCGACGGCTTCGTGATGTGGGACGAGAACGACTGTCTGGTGACGTGCAATCAGCGCTACCGCGAGCTCTATGCCCTCAGCGCCCCCTTCATGACCGCCGGCGCGCCTTTCGAGGACATCATCCGCAAGGGCGCCGAACTCGGCCAGTATCCCCAGGCTACCGGCGATATCGAGGAGTTCGTGAAGAGCGTCACCGTCTGGCACCGCCAGGGCCGCGGCTCGATCGAGCGCCTGCTGCCGGATGGCCGCTGGCTCCTCATCACGGAACGGAGGATGCGGGATGGCGGGGCGGTCGGAATCCGGACCGACATCACGGCGCTCAAAGGCGCGTTCGCGGATCTTGCCGCCGCCAACGCGCGTGCGAACGAAGCGGCCGAAGAGGCGCGGCAGCAGAATGCGGCCCTTCTCGAACAGGAAAGCCGCATTCGCTTCCTGGCGCATCATGATGACCTCACGAGTTTGCCGAACCGTTTCGCCTTCCGTAGCCAGATCGCGAAGTCACTGCGGCGGCAAGGGAACGATTCCGCGACGGTCGCGCTGCTTTTCCTCGATCTCGATCATTTCAAGGACGTCAACGACACGCTCGGGCACCCCGTCGGCGACTTGCTGCTTCTCTCGGTCGCCGAACGCCTGGCGACCTGTGTGCGTGATACCGGATGCGTCGCCCGGCTGGGTGGGGACGAGTTCGCCGTCCTCAGTCTCGGCCACGAACAGCCGCAGCAGGCGCAGGCGCTTGCCGCCCGCATCATCGAAGTCCTGAGCGAGCCCTATCTCATCCAGGAGCGGACGATCTCGATCTCGGCGAGCATCGGCATTGCCGTTGCCGAGGGACCGGGTTTCGACGCGGACCTCCTGCTGAAACAGGCCGACCTCGCGCTCTATCAGGCCAAGGGGCAGGGGCGCGGGGTCTGCTGCGTGTTCACGGCCGCGATGGACGAGGACCTGCGCGCCCGCCTCGCCCTGGAAATGGACCTGCGCAAGGCGATCGAGGAGCAGCAGTTCGAACTCTCCTACCAGCCGATCTTCGACCTGAAATCCAGCAAGCTCTGCGGCTTCGAGGCGCTGCTGCGCTGGCATCACCCGGAGCGTGGTCTGGTCGGGCCGGCGGAGTTCGTGCCGCTGGCCGAGGAGACGCGGCTGATCGTCGAACTCGGCGAATGGGTCATTCGGCAGGCCTGCATGGACGCGGTCCGGTTGCCGGGAGATCTTCGCATTGCCGTCAATCTGTCGCCGGTGCAGTTGATCTTCGGCGACGCGGTCGCGACCGTGCGCGATATCCTCGCCGAGACCGGGCTCGATCCGGCGCGGCTCGAACTGGAGATCACCGAGACCGCGCTGCTCGCCAACGACAACCGCAATCTCGGGACTCTCAGGAGCCTCAAGGAGCTGGGTGTCCGCATCGTGCTCGATGATTTCGGCACGGGCTATTCGAGCCTGAGCCATCTGCGGCTCTTCCCGCTCGACAAGGTCAAGATCGATCGCTCCTTCGTGCGCGACATGACGGCCCATTCCGACAGCGCCGCCATCGTCACCGCCGTTGCCGCACTGGCGGCCGAGCTCGGCATGACGACCACGGCGGAAGGGATCGAGACACAGGACCAGCTCGACGCGGTCGATCGAGCCGGTTGCACGGAAGCCCAGGGCTATCTTCTGGGAAAGCCGCAACCGATCCTGCAGGCAGTCCACACCACCCTGTTCAGGCGGTCCAGCCGGAGCCTCGGTGGGCCGCGGGGCGGGCGAAAGCTCGACTCGTCCGACACGCTGTAATCCCCGGAAGCGTCGGTCGCGAAAACGGGGACGTCGGTCCGGCGTTTTCGACGGCCGGAACGGCCCCGCCGGGCGCGCGTCGACGGCGGAAATCCGGGGTTTCAGGACGGCAGGGGAGATGGAGCGGGTACCGGGAATCGAACCCGGGTATTCAGCTTGGAAGGCTGCTGCTCTACCATTGAGCTACACCCGCATCGGGCGCCAAATTCCCCATCGGACCCGCCGGTGTCAAGGGGGCGCTAAGGGTTGTCCGCCAGATGTGGTCCCGGCGCGCCCGACTTTGTCGCGAGATGGAAGTCCGCCGGCTTCAGAAGCCGAAGTTGAAGCCGGCCTTGACGATGTCCCCCGAGGTGCGGGCACGCATGATCGCGTATTGCGTCGGGGCAAGCCCGGTATAGTCCTGCAGCGTCAGCTTCTGGTTGCCGAGGTCGTAATGCGTGTAGTCGAGCCGGAGCGTAATGCCCGGCATGATCGCGTATTCGACGCCGCCACCCAGCGCCCAACCACTCGCGAGGCCGGAGCGCGAAGCCGAGACGCCGGACGTGTTCGCGGGATTGTCGGGCGAAATCGAACCCTTCTGGTCGACGAGGCCATAGGCGTAGCCGCCGCTGCCATAGACCATGAAATCGCCGAGCACGAAGCCGGCGCGGGCGCGGACGGTGCCCAGCATCGAGACTTCGTTCTCGGCCCGCGTCGTGAAGCGTGTCCCGCCCGGATTGGCCGCGGTCGTCTGGCTGCCGCCGAGCCGCGTCGCCGAAAGATCGGTTTCTGCGCCGATGACGACCGCCCCGATCTGGTAGTTAAAGCCGAACTGTGCACCGCCGACCATGCTGCTGCCGTCAGGCGTCAAGCTGCGCGGCACGGCCAACGGATTGATCGCGTTGGCCGCGAGGACCGGTGCGCCGAACGTCGTTGTCGTCGTCGTCGTGGTCCCGACAATGGGCGACGTCGTGGTGACGGTCGTGGTGGTGGTCGTCGTCGGCGTGAAGGTCGGGCTGCCGAAGGGGCCGGTCACGGTGGTGTTGCCGGTCTGCCGGCCACCACCGAGCGAGCCGCCGGCATAGAAACCGGTCCAGCGCGGACGCTCCGGCAGCAGAGCGGGCAGGGCTGGCGCGAAAGCCTGCGGAGCGACGCCCTGGGCGATGAGGCAGGCGCCTGGCGTGGCGCTCCGGCATTCGCGGGGGAGACGCCGCGCGGCGTGTAGTCGGCACGACGCGAGCGGGGCTGCTGGACGGCCGGGCAGACCGGGCAGGTCTGCGCGACCTGGACGCGGTTACGGCTCGGCGCGGTCGTGGCCAGCCGCAGGGCGGCGGCGGTATGATCCGAGACCGGATAGAGCCGGGCGTAGAGCCTGAAGGATTCGGCGTCCCCGGCGAGTATCGCCTCGGCCCAGGCGCGCTCATCGGTGCGCTGGGCGAGGATGCGGTTCAGGCGCAGCGCGGTTTGATCCTCGGGGTTGATCGCCAGCGTATTGCCGTAGATGTCGCTGCGGTCCCAGGCGATTGCGGCGCGGGCGGCATCTGCCGGCGACATGGCGCGCAGAGACGCCAGTGTCGGACGCGCCGTCAGCGGCACGTTTCCGGCGGTGGCAGGCTGGGGTGCAGGGGCTCCAGCCGGACGCTGGAAGAAGCTGAACTCTGTGATCAGCGACGAGGTGTCCCAGGGGATCTGGGTGCCGTTGGTGGAATCGTAGACGGCGAGACGGATGCGGCGGAAGATCTGCTCGACCGCCAGGCCCGGCTCGCGCGCTTCGCGCAGGAAGGCGGTGGTGAAGGGGCTGTTGGTGCCGGCGCCGTCCGCTGCGGTGGAGCCCGGCGAGGTCGCGAAGGCGACGAAGGTGCCACTGCCGGAATCGACGCGCGCGAGACCTGCCTCGTTGCTGATGCCCTCATTGGCGCCGTCGACGATCTGCAGGGCGAGGCCGCGGGCGACCTGGCGGTTGGCGAAGGGGTTGTCGCGGCAGGCGTCGAGGATCGCGATCTTCGACTTGGCGCCAGCGCCGTCGAGGCGGCGCAGGATATCGCCCAGCGACAGGGATTGATCGGCGATGCTGGTCGCGATCTGCGGGCGGATATCGGTCGGCAGGATGTAGTTGGCGCCGTCGAGCTGCACGGCATGGCCAGCGTAATAGACCAGTGCCGTGGTATCCGGGCCGCTGCGGCGGACCTTGTCGACGAAGACGTCGAGCGCGCTGCGCAGGCCGGCGAGCGAGAGATCGAGCGCCGGCGTGATGTCGAAGCCCGCCTCCTGCAGCATGGCGCGGGTGGCGTTGGCGTCGTTCAGGGCATTGGGCAGCTTCGTGACATTGGCATAGGCGCCATTGCCGACGACGAAGGCGAAGCGCTTCTGGGCAAAAGCCGGCGTGGCGCCGAGGCTGAGCGCGACGATGGCCCCGGCAAGGGCGATGACGAGATACGCATAGGCCCGGGCATGTAACCGCATGCTGCCTCCCCTTCGCGAGAAGAACGACTCGCTGGACCCTGTCTGACGTGCGCGATTCGAACGGGCGTCCACCATCTGATGGAGGTTCCCCGAAACCCGACCGTTCAAGCAACTCAAATCGCCATTCAGGAACCACGATCCGGGAGAGGCTTCGGAGGGCATATTTTCCAGATTTCGCTTGATGTTGGGAGGCGGCAGTTGCAGCGGTTTCTCAAGCGTAATCGCGCCGGTGTGACCAAATTGCCCGGTATCGGAGTGCTTGTTCCGGCTGTCCGACCGGAGCAGGGTCGGGCGCGGCGCTCCTTCAAATGAATGAGGCGCCGGGGCGGTGCTTCGGCTGGAATGCCGGGGACGGAGCCGGGCGGGGGCGGCGATGACGAGCGATCCAGCCATCAATCCCTATGATGCGGTGGCCTATCCCGGCCATTCCTTCTCGCAGACCCATCCCTCGCGGCTGGCGACCATCGCCCATTTCCACGGCATGGACCCGGCCCTGCCGAGTGCTATGCGCGTGCTCGAACTGGGCTGCGGGCGCGGCGGCAACATGATCCCGATGGCGGCGCAATATCCCGGCAGCCGCTTCCTCGGCATCGATCTCAGCGGTGACTCGATCCGGCAGGCCAGCGCCAATGCCGCGGAGCTCGGCCTGACCAATCTCGCCTTCGAGCAGCGCGATATCCTTGCGGTCGGCGAGGAGATCGGAGCCTTCGACTACATCATCGTCCACGGCGTCTATTCCTGGGTGCCGGATGTGGTGCGCGAACGGGTCATCGCGCTGTTCGGGCAATTGCTGGCGCCGCAGGGTGTCGCCTATGTCAGCTACAACGCGCTGCCCGGATGCCGGCTGCGCGACCTCGCGCGCGACGTCATGCTCTTCGCGGTCAAGGGCATCGAGGACCCGCGCGAGCGGGTCCGGGTTGCCCGTAGCGCCCTGAAGGAAATCGCCGAGGGCAGCGATCCCGACAGCTTCCATGGCGCGGCATTGCGGCAGCGCCTGAAGCAGATCGACGAGCTGCCTGACAACGTCCTCTACCACGACGATCTCAATCCCGGCGCGCGCGCCTTCGCGCTGCACGAGGTGCTCACGGTCGCCGAGCGGAACGGGCTGCAGTTCCTGGCCGAAGCCTCGTTCCCGAACCTCTACGGTGCCGCCAAGGGGCCGGCCCAGCAGATGCTCGACAGGATGCCGCTGGAGCAGATGGCCCTGCGCGAGCAGACGCTTGATCTGCTGATCGGCCGGGCCTTTCGCGAGACGCTGCTGTGCCGGGCGGATATTCCGCTCAGGCGCGGCGTCCGTCCGGGCTCGCTCAGGCCCTATCACCTGGCCGCCAATGCGCGGCAGGCGCCGGCCAAGGACGATGAGAAGCCCGGCGTCCAGCGCTTCAGCTTCGAGGAAGGCGTGCAGCTCGCCGTCGATTTGCCGCTGTGCAAGGCAGCGTTGGGGATTCTCAGCGCGATCTGGCCGGCGAGCATCACCTGGGACGCGCTGGTCGAACGTTCCTGCCGCGACGTGGCCGGCGAACTGGGGCCGGACCGCGTGCATGAGATCGCTCGGCTCGACGAGGCCCTGATCGCGATCTTCAAGGCGGGGCTGCTCGACATCAGGTTGGAAGCCCCGCCATTGACGACGGCGATCAGCGAGAAGCCGGCTGCCAGCGAGATCGCGCGCTGGCAGGCCTCGACCTCCGCCGAAGTCACCGATCTGCGTCACCGCACCGTCCAGCTCGACGGTGTCGTCGTGCGCAAGTTCGTCAGCCTGCTCGACGGCTCGCGCGACCAGCGCATGCTGCTGGACGCCATGAACGCCTTCCTCGACGAGACCCGCGCGGCCGGCATCACCGTGCCCGGCCTGCCGGAGCGGGCGACGGCGGAGGAGGTGGCAATGCACCTGAAGGATGTCGCGCGGCTCGGGCTGCTGCGGGCGTGACGATTGTGAAGCGCCCCTCCGAGGGGTAACCTTGCGGCAGGGGGCGATGGAGCGCGGGCCAGCGGAATGAGCGAGCGCTTCCGGCAGTTCCAGGCGCTGTTTCCGGAGGAGGCTTGCCTCGCCGCGCTGATGCGCCTGCGCCATGGCGGGACGAGCATGAGCTGCCCCGCCTGCGGCCGGCCGGCGCAGTTCGAGCCGCGCCCGAAGCTGCGCGGCTTCGCCTGCCAGCATTGCCACTACATGATCCATCCGGCGGCGGGGACGCCGTTGGAAAGCCGGCGCACGCCGTTGCAGCTCTGGTTCTACGCGCTGAAGACGATGTCGGAACAAGCCGGCAAGGCCGCCGTCAGCGCAATCGCGCGCGACGCCGCTGTGCCCCAGGTGATGGCGCAACGCATCGTCGACGATCTCGCCGCGCTCGCCGAACGGGGCGATCCCGGGTGGTTGGAGGTGCTGAAGAACCTAGTGACGGGGAAGCCGGAAGCGGCCGCTGTGCCGGTGGTTCCTGGGCCATCGCCTTCGCCTTCACCGATCGCGCCGAGGCCGAATGCTCCCGCTCCCGTGCGGCGGGAACCGATGGCACCACCACGATCTGTTCCGGCGCCGGTCGTGCCTGCTCCGGCCTCCTCTTCTGCTTCTCCTCCGGTGGCTGCTCCGCCATCGGCCCCGCGAACACCTGCCGCGAAGACTGTGGAAACGGCGGCTGCGCCCGATGCGCGACCGAAAAAGGCCGCTTCCGGCCGCAAGGCGATCGCAGCCGTCGCAGCCGGCGTGGCCTGCGTAGCGGCGGCGGTGCTCGGCCTGGCCTATGCGCGGCTCCAGCAGCAGGAGCGGCCGGAGCCGGAGCGCGGGATCGAGATCGCAGCTATCGAGGCTCCGGCTCTGAAGGACGCGCCGGCCCGGCCCTCATTGATCCTGTCCTCGGTCGAGCAGGATCTGGAGGGTGCGCGGCAGGCGGCGCAGTTCGCCCTCGACAACGATCCCTCGCTCGCGGCGATCAAGCCGCAGGATGAGGCGCCGCCCCAACAGGTGCCGGTCAACCAGTTGCAACTGCCGTCCAACATCCTGCTGGTGCCGCCGAAGATGCAAAGCGGGCCGCCGCCGGGACCGGTTTCGCCCAGCGGCGCACCGCAGCCCCCGCCGCAGATCTCCAGCGGCGATCCCGACCAGATCCTGACTTTCGGGCCGATCAAGATCCGCCGCCACCTCGTCGACACCATCGTGCGGGCCAGCAAGGTCGTCGGTGCCGACCCGACCCTGCTGATGGCCGTCGCGGACAAGGAATCCTCGTTCTCGACGGCGGTGAAGGCGCAGACCTCCTCGGCGACAGGTCTCTACCAGTTCATCGAGCAGACCTGGCTCGGCGTGATCTACGAATTCGGGGCGAAGCACGGGCTTGGCGCCGACGCGAAGCTGATCGGCAAGTCAGGCCGGCAGTTCGTCGTGAGCGACGCTGCCCAGCGCCAGCGCATCCTCGACATGCGCCGCGAGCCCTATATCTCGGCGCTGCTGGCGGCCGAGATGCTGAAGCGCGACACGCTCAGGCTGGAGCGGGCGCTGGGGCGCCATCTGACCGGGGGCGAGATCTACCTGATCCACTTCCTCGGGCCCGATGCGGCGCAGACCTTCATCGAGACCATGGAGGAGCAGCCCGGCGTCAAGGCGGCCGATCTTTTGCCCAAGCCGGCCCAGGCCAACCGGCCGATCTTCTATGCCGATGCCGGCGGCGAGACCAAGGTGCTCACGGTCTCCGAGGTCCACAAGAAGTTCAACGAGATGATCAAGGTCAGGCTCGACCGCTACAGCGCGGTCAGGCCGGGACAGGGGCCCGGCATCGCCCGGCCGCAACCGAAGAAGTGACGTTCCGCCGCTGCACGCGGTTATCCGCTCCGTGAGAGCACCGAAAGGAGAAAGCCATGCCGGCCAACCGCTTCGAACAGGTGGACGAGCCGCCGACCGATGCGATCACGCTCAGGCTGTCGCAGCGCGGCGGAGAAGCCTTCGGGCATGTGCTCTGCCCGGCCGATCTCGCCGGCGGTCATCTCGTCAATGATTTCGTCAGCGATGAGCTGGCCGCGAAGGACGCCTTCCGCACCGCGATCCGTCTCGCCAACGAGATCAGGGCGCCGATCGTGGTCGAGGACAAGGCCGGCGTCTGGCAGGACGAGTGGGGCGTGCTCTATCGCGAGGATTGATCGGATTGTTCGAGACCGCCCTCCACCCTTGTCATTCCGGGGCGCGCCGCAGGCGCGAACCCGGAACCCACGACTGGGCTGGGCCTCTTATCCCGGCTTTGGACCGCTCACCCAGTCGTGGGTTCCGGGTTCTTCGCTCTCGCGAAGCCCCGGAATGACAAAGTTACCGCTGCAAGCCGCTGCAGTCAGGTCCGATAGCGCCGGCCGGCGCCTCACTCGATCCGGAAATACTTGATCCCCAGGCCCAGCTTGCCGCTCTGGCGGGCGAGATCGAGCTTCAGATTGGCGAAGAACTCGCTCGCGGGTGAAGGATTGGGGCCGGACAGCGCCGGCAGGGCCTCCCTGGTGACGAGCGCGAGCACGGTCTGCGGACGCGCGGCGCCGCCGGTCGATTCGAGCTTGAGGTTGAAGGTCACCTTGCCGCCCTCGCGCTTCATGAAGCTCGCGAGATTGTAGACGAGACCATCGTCGCCGATCAGCACGACATCGAGATTCTGGCCACCGCCGGCCTCGACCGAGCCGTTGAGGATGTCGCCGCTCTTCATGTTGAAGGCGCCGATCTGGATGCGCGGGCTGCGGTCGATGCCGATGCCGGGCCGGCGCAGGAAATCCACCATCGGGCATTGCGCCTCGGTCATGGGCCGCAGATGGATCTGCGCCTCGAAGCCCTGCGCCGCCTTGAACGCGCTGTCGAACGCGATGAAAGGTGCGGACGAGCTGCCGAAGCCTTCCAGCGTCGCCTTGCGGTCGCCGATCTCGAGCGGCCAGAGGAAGAAGCAGGAACCGCCATCGTAGTCGCGGACATAGCGCTCGATGCGCTCGGCCGGCGTGCGCGGCTCGGGCTCCTGCACCATGGCGGCGACCTGCGGCGGCGAGACGCTCGGGCTTAAGGGCGGCGTCGGAATGACGACGGCGACGGGCGGCGGCTCCGGCGGCTTCACCTCGACGGCCGCTGGCGGCTTGGCGGGCTCGGCAGCGGGCGGACGCGCGGGGGCTTGCTGCTGTGGCGGCTCGGTGTTCACGGCAACCTGCGAGCCCGATGGAGGGCGCTGCGGCCGTGAGGGCTGCTGCTGCCCGGTCTGCGGCTGCGTGGCCGGCGGGGGCGCGGCCGGAGGCTGTGATACCGGAGGCGGCGCGGGTGGGCTCGATGGCGCCGGAGGCTTCTCGGCCGTGGGAGCCGGCGTCGCAGGGGGCGATGGCTGCGCCGGTGCTTCGGTCAGCGCCGGGGGAACGCTTGCCGGCGGGGTCTTCGCGGCAGGCGCTTCGGTCAGGGCAGGTGGTGCGTTCAGCGTTGCAGCCGGCGTGCCGGCTGAAGGCTGTTCCGAGAGCGGCGGGGGATCGTTGCTCGCGACCCGCGCCGGCTGCCCGCCGCCCATCATCGTCCAGGCGTAGAAGCCGCCGCCAGCCAGCAGTGCGAGCGCGGCAATGCCGGCGACGAGCGGCAGGGGGGAGCGCCCGGATTTTTCCGGAGCGGCCTTGCCGCTCGGCGCCTTGGCGGCGGCCTTCTTGCCGGAAGCAGGGGCCTGCCAGTTGGCGACCTCGGCCATATCTGTCGGACGATCCTTCGGGTCGGGCGCGAGCATGCGCGCGAGCAGGGGCCGGATGCGTGCGTCGACGCCCGAGAGATCGGGCAGGCGGCGGCGCTTGTCGATGATGTCGACCTGGCTGCCGCCCATGTCGATGGCGCGGCCGGTCAGGGCCTGCGCCAGCACCAGCGCGAAGGAATACATGTCCGAGCGGCCGGAGACCTCGCCGCCATAGAGGCCGAGTTGCTCCGGCGAGACGTAGTTGTACTTGCCCGCGAAGCCGGAGCCGATGACCGTGCCCTCGCCGAGGATGCTGGAACGGGCGATGCCGAAATCGATGATCTTGGCGCGGGAGGGATCGCCGCCCGGCAGGATGATGTTGTCGGGCGAGATGTCGCGATGGATGATGCCGAGACGGTGCGCGGCATGCAGGCCGGGTCCGACGCGCTGGCGCAGGATATCGGCTTCCTCGACGCTGAGCGGCCCCTGCTGGATGCGCTCGGAGAGCGGCTGGCCGTCGACGAATTCCATCGCAAGATAGGGCGTTTCGCTCACCGGGTCGATGGCGAAGACGTAGTAGCGGACGATGGCCTCGTTATAGAGGTTGTGCAGGGCCGCCGCCTCGCGCCGGAACAGGGCGAGCACGGCGTCGTCGCGGGCCATGTCGGGTCGGATCATCTTGATCGCCACGGCATCGCCGGTCTGGATGGCGCGGCCCTTGTAAACCTCGCCCATGCCACCGACCGCGATCAGGCTCTCGATCTCGTAGATGCCGTTGAGCTTCGTGCCGATGCGGGCATTGGCGCGGGGTGCGAAGACGGTGCGCTCGGAGTCGTCGCTCATGACGTTGGGCTCCCTCGCATCGATCGGTTCGGCATCCAGCGTGTCCTTTCGCTCGTGCCCTGTCGATAGCGCACGATGACGACGGTGACGTTGTCGCGCGCGCCGCGCTCCAGCGTCAGGGCGAGCAGCGTGTCGCAGGCGGCCTGCGCGCCGCCGGCCTCGACGGCCGCCAGAATCTCGGCGTCAGTGACATGTTCGGTCAGCCCGTCCGAGCAGAGCAGGAAGGTGTCACCATCGGCGATCTCGCCGTTTTCAAGGTCGAGCTCGGGTGTCTCATGCACGCCGATCGCATGGGTGATGATGTGCCGGCGCGGCGAGCGCTTCGCCTCATCGGCGGTGAGCAGGCCGCGATCGACCATGTCCTGGACCTCAGTATGATCGCGCGAGACCTGCGCGATGATGCCGCTGCGGATCAGGTAGATGCGGCTGTCGCCCGACCAGAGGCAGGCGAAATGGCGCTGGTGGATCAGGAGGCAGACCAATGTCGCGCCCATGGTCGCACCGCGCCGGTCGATCTCGGCGCGTAAGTCGTCATTGGCCTTGAGCACGCCGGCTTCGAGCATGGCGAGCAGGTCTGGCGCGGAGCCGGCGGCGCCGACCGCCTCCAGCGCCGCGACGACGGTCGCGCTGGCGAGCGCGCCGTTCTCGTGCCCGCCCATGCCGTCGGCGACCGCCCAGAGGCCGATCTCCGGCCGCAGGATGAAATTGTCCTCATTGGCCGTGCGGACCTTGCCGGTATGGCTGATGCAGCCGGTCTCGAAATCCGGGTTCCCGTGGGGGGCGTCGTTCATGGCATCGCCCTCATGATCCGGCGCGCTCGGGCGCGAGATGGCCGTCGAAGCGGCCGGTGAGCAGGCCGGCGAAGAGATAGGGGTCGGGCAAGGCGTGGCCGGTCAGCGCCAGCGGCTCGAAATTCGGGCCGCCGACGGTCCAAAGATAACACGCATGGGCATAGGCGCGGGCATGGTCCTCGACCCGCAGGGCCGCCAGCCTCTCCGGGAAACCCGAGGCGATCGCGGCGCTGACGATCGTGCCGTCCGAGAGGCGGACCATGTCCTGTGGCGGCGCGGCGAGATGATGGTCGTGGGGCAGGGGCAGGGCGGTCAGGCGGTGCGCCACGGCCTCATAGCTCACTTGGGGTTCCAGCGCCTGAAGCAGGAAATCCTCGATCGCCTCGAACCATTGGTCCTGCGGATCGAGTTCCGGCGGCGGGATCGCAGCGCCCGGGCTGGCGGCGGCGAATGCCGTCAGCGGGAAATAGCGGCCGACGCCGTCGACGGAGGGCATGAAGGCGCCCGCCACCGTCTGTCCGCCATGGGCGCCGCCCAGCCAGAAGCGCCAGATCGGGGCGTTGAGATAAGCCTCCTGCCAGCGATTGCCGAGCTCGAGCCGGCTCGCGGTCAGGCCGCCCTGCAGCCATTTCTCATAAATTCCGAGGAAGCCGGAGGGGGCGTTCAGCGCGATGAAGTCGCGCTTGGCCGGCAGCTTGCCGAAGAGGCCGCAGCTCAAGGCTCAGATCCCGGTCGGGCAGCGGATTTCCCGCAGTGCCGGCAGGATCAGCGGGTTCTTGAGCGAGCCGACGCCGAAGGAATAGCCGACCTGCCTGCCGCCGGCATTCAGGTTGAAGCCGACATTGTCGCCCTGCTTCAGCACCGAGCCGGCATCGAGCAGGCGGAAGAAGGACCAGGTGCCCTCCTTCTCGAAAAGCTTGGCCTCGCCCTGCGCGCCGCCGCCCTGCTGGCCCGAGGAGAAGAAGCCGCCGCTGAACATGCCGCCGGAAGCATTGCCGCCACTGCCGCCAAGCGTCAGCGTCACCGCCGTCTTGCCGACGCCGCCGCCCGGCCACATCACCGGGGTCGGCGTGTTGACGCCCTGCTGGCTCGTCACGGTGAAGCCGTTGATCTCCAGCTTGGCATTGGCGGCATCGGCCGAGAGCGCGGTTGGCGTCACCACCATCTGGAAGGAAGGCAGGTTGCCGCCGGTCGGGAAGAAGGCCTCCTTGATCTCGCTGGCGCGCTGGAATTCGCGCAAGGTCGTCGGCGAGAGCGCGCGGGCGACGCGGCTGTCGACGCGCCAGTTCCATTGCGGCTTGGAGGTGTCGACGAAGGGTTCCAGCCGCTCCTTGTAGAACTTGTCCATGATCTGGCCGGGCGCGAAGAGCCGGGCGAAATCGGCGAGCGGCACGTCGCGGGTGCTCGCCTTGGTGAAGGGGTAGCGGTTGTTCATCACCTCGGTGCAGACGCGGGTGACCTGCTCGGCCAGCGCCTGCCGCAGCAGGGCGACCGTCGCGCCGGTGGCGTCGCCCTCGAAATCATTGACCGCCTGGATGACCATGCCGTCGAAGGGCGCGGGATAGCGTGAGGAATTGGCGCGCAAGGTCGCGATCAACGGCACGAGCGCGGCATTGGCCGCCGCCGACTGGGCCGGGTTGGTCGCGGCGGTCGCGAGGTTCTGGTTGATCTCCGAGAAGGTCTGGAGGAGCTGGTCGACCGGCCGGCGGCCGAGATCGCCATCGACGAGGACGTGGAAGGGCTTGAACTGGGATTCGATATCGGCGCCGAGTGCGGTATCGGCACCGCCGCCGGCCAGCACGCGGTCGACGCCGGGCGCCGCCAGCGGCAGATTGGTGCCGAGGCGGCTCAGCGCATTGCTGGCGCGCCGGGCGAGCGTGTCGGCGGCGGCTTGCGCCGCAGCCTGGGCGACGGCCTTCTTCGCGTAGGGGCGTTCCTTGGTGAGCTGTGTCTCGTCGCGCAGCGATTCCAGGACCTGCTTGAAGGGGGAGGTCGCGGCCGAGATGGCGCTGAGTGCGACATAGCGCGGCTTGTCGGCATTGAGCGGCCGCAGCTTCAGGCGCTTCAGCATGCGCTGCCAACTCGCGGCATAGTCGCGGCTGTAGAGCTTCATCAGGTCGGGGAAGAGCGTGGCATATTGGGCGGTGATCGCCTGCTGGTCGAGGTTTTCGCCCAGCACCCAACGCTCGCGCTCGATCTGGTCGCCGATATCGCCGAGCTTGGCGATGAAGGCGTTCTGGAAGCCGTCATAGGTGTAGAAATAGGGCACGCGGATCTGGTCGAGATCCTCGCCAGTGACGCCTTCGAAGACGAGGCGGACATCGGAGCCGCCGCGCTGCGATACCACCCAGTCCTTCTGGCTCTCGCTGCGGGATTGTGTGCGCAGGAGCTCATAGGCGCGCTCGGCGATGCTGAGGCGGCGCAGCGTGCGCTGGCTCTGCTCGATCAGCGACTGGTTGAGCTTGACGATCGGCTCTTCGGTGCCGTCATCGAGCTCGAGCATGGCGGCGAGGTGTTCTTCCAACGCTTCGCGGCCCTTGGCATTGGCCGGGCCGGGGAAGAGGTTCTCGGCCCAGTCGAGCCGCATCCAGGACGTCACAAGCTCGCGGTCCAGCTTCGCCTGGCCGCCGACCATCATGTAGACCTTGAGCGCCTCGTAGACGAAGCCGGGATTGTTGGCGTTGGCCTCGAGCTGCTCCTCCAGCCGGAAGATGATGCGCGAGCGCAGCATCCGCTCCAGCGCCTGCTGATAGGTGATCTCGGTCGCATTCTGCAGGCGGTCGCGCTGGCTGAGCCCGAAGGTCGCGAGGGTCGGCGTCGGCTCGTTCTTCGTCGCGTAGCCCGCCGGCATGTTCCGCAGCTTGTGCAGCAGCGGCAGGACGCGGCTGAAATTGCGGTCCGAGATCGTGGTTTCCTGCAACACGGGCGCGGCGGCGCTGCGATAATCCGAGAGCCCGTAATTGGTCGCGGTGATCAGGTCGCTGTTGCGCGAAAAACTCGTCCACCACAGGCCGAGCGCGGCGAGCGAGAGGAGCGCGATGGTGGCGAAGCCGGCGATGCGCAAAGCGGTCGTGCGCCGCGCGGCGCCGAGATCGGTCGAGACCCAGCCGGATTCGCCGATCACGACCTTCTGGATCAGCTCGGTCAGGAAATAGCTCTTGCCCTTGCCGGAGAAGGAGGCGGCGCCGGCATGATCCGAACCGAAATTGCGCGAGAGCGCGCCGATCAACTGATCGATCGGCGTTCCCTCTTGCGTGCCGGAGGTGAAGTAGAAGCCGCGCAGGGTAGCATTGGCGTGGTAGCGCGTCGGTTCGAAGACGCGGGTCAGGAAGTCGACGATCCCGCGCTTCAACGTCGCCATCTGGCTCGGGAACCCGAAGATCTGGGCGCGCGCCGTCGGGTTGTGCTCGTCCTGCAGGCGGTCGGGCAGGCGCTCGTTCAGCCGCTCGATCAGCGCGTCGTATTCCGGCGGCACGTCGCCGATCATGTTGCGGGTCTTGTCGGCGGTCTGGAAGGTGTGGCCCCAGACCATGCGCCGCTGCGGCTCGGTCAACTGGCCGAAGAACTCGTTGAAGCCGGCGATCAGGTCGGCCTTGGTGAAGACGGCATAGACCGGGAAATCGACCTTCAGGCGCTCGTGCAGTTCGAGCAGGCGGGCGCGGATCGCGTCAGCATGGGCGGCGATCTCCTCGGGCGAGGAGATCAGCAGGTCCTCGACGCTGATCGCGACGAGCACGCCGTTGATCGGCTGGCGCGGGCGATTGGTCTTGAGCAGGTCGAGGAAGGCGAGCCAGCTCGACTTCTCCGCCTTGGTGTCGGTGTCCTGCGTGGTATAGCGGCCGGCGGTGTCGATCAGCACCGCGTCCTCGGCGAACCACCAGTCGCAATAGCGCGTGCCGCCGGAGCCGGCGACGGCGGCGGGCGTCGCACCGCGCGCCAGCGGGAATTTCAGGCCGGAATTGACGAGCGCGGTCGTCTTGCCGGCGCCGGGCGGGCCGATGATGACGTACCAGGGCAGATCGTAGAGATAGTCGCCGCCCTTGCCGCGCGCGCTCTTGAGCGTCGCCAGCGCATCCTTCATCGCGCTGGAGAGCGCGGCGCCGTCGCCGGTCAATTCTTCCTTTTCCAACGCCTCGGTCAGCGCTGCTGTCGCTTTGCGGCGGCGGATGACGATGACGGCGATCCAGGCGAATGCGCCGACAAGCAGCAGCACGGCGATGGGCAGACGGACCCAGAAGGATTCGAACGGCCGGACCTCGCCGAAGGCGACGAAGGGACCGCCGAACCAGATCAGCGCGGCGAGCGCGAGCGCGCCGATCAGGATGGCCACGATGCGGAGCCAGGTGGCGAGGTTCATGGCTTCGCCCTCCTAGTTCTGACGCTGGATCAGGATCTCGACACGCCGGTTCTGGGCGCGTCCATCGGCCGTGGTGTTGGGCGCAATAGGGGCGTCGGATCCTTTGCCCTCGAAGCTGATCCGGTCCGGCTTGCTGAGCTTGGCCTTCAGCCCATCGCCAACCGCCTTGGCGCGGGCCTGCGAGAGCTCGACATTGGACGGGAAGCGGGCGGTGCGGATCGGCACGTTGTCGCTGTGGCCGACGACCTTGATGGCACCGCCCTCCTGCTCCAGCACGGCGGCGATGCGCTCGATCAGCGGCTGGAACTCGGTGCGCACGGCGGCCTGGCCCGGCTCGAACAGGGTGATGCCGACGAGGCGGACGATGACGACATTGGGCGTCACCAGGCAGACGATCGGCGGCTGCACGGCGGCGCAGACCTTGGGCGGCTGCGGCGGAGGCGGGGGAGGCGGCGGCGGGGCCGAGAAGACCTTGCGCATGATACCGATTTCGCCCTTGGGATGGACCGAGAGCAAGGCGGTGGAGGCCGCTTCGGCATTGCCGGCGAGCAGCGCACGGAAGACGAAATAGACGCCGAGCAGGGCGACGGCCGCGATCGCCGCCACCGACCAGACCGGCACCTTGAAACCGGCGACGGCCTGCGCGATGGCCTGCCCGCGCCAGCGCGGCGAGAGCTCGGGATCGGGATGCTTCACCCGGCGCAGCGTCTCGAACAGGTTGCGCTGGATCATCTGGAGATTGTTGGCGCCGCCGGCAGACGTCCGGTGGATGCCTTGGAAGCCCAGCGCCAGACAGGCATGCATCAATTCGAGCAGGTCGTAATTGACCGACGGATCGGCCTTGGCCTTGTCGAGTATCTCGAAGAAGCGCACGCCGCCGATGCGCTCGCCGAAGAAGCGCGAGAGCATGCTGTATTGCGTCCAGACATGGCGGTCGTCGCCGGGGATGTTCTGGACGATATCGTCGGCCGTGGCGGCGATGACGTATTTCGCTGTCTGCGCCGTCTCGGCCGAGACGCCGGCAGCACGGACCTCATGCTCGAAGGCTTCGATCGAGTCGCCGACCTGGCCGAGAAGCTGGGCGAAGGGCGCGTTGGAGAGATTGGCGCGCATCCGCCCGAGCAGCAGCAGGAGCGGGCCTGCGGCGCGCAGCAGCGGGTTGGCGTTCGGCGTCAGCAACTGGTCGCGGCGCGGCAGGGACTGGCCGCCGCCCGGAGGCGGAGCCTGACGCTGCTGCGGGATCGGCGCCGGCTGCGACATCCATTCGTCGCCGGTGCCGGGAACGCCGGGCGAGGGCACCTGCGGTGGTTGGTAGGGCTGTGGTGCCTGCGGCGCGGCCGGGGCGGCGGGAGCGGGCGGCAGGGGCGCGCGGCGCCCGCCGGGGTTCGGCCTGATGATCGTCCGCTCTGAGCGGCCGAACGGATCTGAGGGCGAACCCGGATCGCTCATCGCCTGCCCTCCAGAACGGCCCAGAGCTCGAGTTCGAGATCGGGCCAGTCACCGGAAAAATGCATGCCGATCGAACTCGCCGTGCTGAACTCCGGCCAGAGCGGCGAGGTGCGGTCGAGATAGAAGTATACATGATCCGTGAGCGCGCGGATCTGCGGCGGCGGCGTCGGCAGATGGACGAGATTGATGCCCGGCAGATGGGCATGGACGATCTCGTTCATCTTGGTATTGGGGCCGATCTTGAAGAGCTGCGGGAACTGCGCCTGGATCTCGGTCAGCGGGCGGCGCGCCGCCACTTCCAGCACCAGCGTCGCATTGCGCACGAGGCTGCGGTCGCGGATCGTCGACATGAAGGCGTTCTGCGCCCGCTCGACGATCTCCAGCCTGATCGCGCGGCGGCCGAGATTGGCCGAGAGGAAGTCCTGGATATCGCGCACCACCGGGGCGAAGCAGTTCTCCAGGTCGTCATGATCATAGGCCGGGTAATCGCGGGCGCGGCGCTCGGCCGTGGTGAAGGTCGCAAGCTCGCCGGCCAGTGCAGGAAGGTCGAGAACAGTCGCTCGGGATGAACGAAGCGCGAGCGGCGCATGTGCTTGAGCACGGGGATGTTGCGGTTGAGGAGCTGGAGCACGAAATAATCGGCGCTCTGCAGGCCGCCGCCGGCCGTCGGATCGGCGGCGTAGCGCGCGAGCTCCTCCAGCTTGTTGTCGATCCAGCCGATGACGCGGTCGAGCCAGCCTTCGATCACCGGGTAGGCCGAGCAGACCAGCACCGGCGGGGCGAATTTCTCGTCGAACAGGATGGCGCGGTCGCGCACTTCGAGGATGCGGCCGAGCGCGAGGCCGACATAGCCGGCCTTCGAGGTCTTGCGCAGCTCCAGCGTCAGGCGCGGATGGGCAACGTCGATCTCTTCCTCCGTCCGCAGCGAGGCGGTGGAATCGATCAGCATCTCGTTGGCGGGGACATAGCGGCTGGCCGAGCCGTTCAGCGTGTCCTCGACCTCGCGGGTATTGGCGGCGGCGAGCGGCAGCGAGAGCCAGACGATCTGACCGGCAGCATTCTCCGGCACCTCGATCGCGGCCGGCAGTGGGCTGTTGTCAGGCAGTGCGAAGGGCGTGCCGTCCGGCATCACGCCGACGGCGCGGCGCAGGCCGATGCGGCTCTGCTGGGCGAGGTCGCGGTCGATCTCCAGCACCGAGAAGCCCCATGGATAGGGCGTGATGGTCCTGACGCGGCTTTCCAGCAGGTTTTCGAGATAGCGATCACTCTGCTGGAAGTGATGTGGCCTGAGGAATAGCCCTTCCGACCAGACGACCTTGCTGTACCACGACATTCCGGTCTCGCTCACTCGAAGGCAGGCTGGGCGAGCTTATACGGGTCCTCCCCAAGCGTCACCAAACGAATGCTAGCGCGCCGTTCAGGCACCGCCGTCATTGACTTGAAGGATGCGGGGGAGCGATTTTCGCGGCAGTGCTGAGAGGAACGAGTCCGTTCGAGCAGGGAGGCCCGCATGCCCAAGGGACCGGCCGCACGCGTCATGGACCCGGTGCTGCATCCGCTGCCGGGTATGCTCCAGCCCGGACCGGGCAGCATGAACGTGATCATCGGCGGCATGCTGGCCTGGCGCGGGGTTCCGGCCGCGGCGGCAGCCGCGATTCAGGGTGCTAAGGCGGCTGCCGATGCCACGGTTCAGGCGGCGGAAGCGGCGACGCTGGCTGCCGCCGGGACGCCCGGCGCGCCTGCCGCTCTCGCGGCCGAGATCGCGACCAAGAACGCCGTTTCCGCCAGCATGGGCTCGATGATCACCGGCGCCTCCGGGGGCGCCGACATCCACAATTGCCTGACGCCGGTGCCGCCGCCTGTGCCACACGGTCTCGGTGTCGTGATCGACGGCTCGCAGACGGTGCTGATCAACAACCTGCCGGCCTGCCGGCTGGGCGACACGATCATCGAAGCGCTGGGCCCACCCAACAAGATCATCATGGGCCTGCCGACCGTGATCATCGGCGGCTGATCGCAGATTGATTCAGGAAAGCGACGGAAGTCGCTGAGGTGGAATCGTTTTTTCGCTGCGAGGGGCGATGGCGAAGGGCAGGCGGACGGTCCCGGACCGGGTTGAGGCGAAGCAGGAGCGCTTCCGCCACAAGATCGTGCAGCGCCTGTCCTCGGACCAGAAGCGCGCGCTCAACCACGGGCTCGCCCGCAACGGGCGCGTCGCGGAGGTGCTCTGCTTCATGGCGCTCATCCGTGATCCGGCCCGGCGCAAGCGGCCGATCCTGCCGATGCCGAATGTCAGCTGCACGGCGGCGGTGCGCCAGTTCTTCCGGGCCGATGACGGCGAGCAGGCGGCGCATCTCCTGCCCGGCCAGCTCTCAATCGACGGCGCTTTTCCCTGGTTGTTCCTGGCGGGTCCGGCGGCGCGGCAGCTCGAAAACCTCTTCGGCTATGTCGAGCCGCTGCGGGCCGACTACAACAAGGCCGATTCCGCGGCCGAGGCTAACGGGCTGACCGATGCCTTCGCCGATGCCTGCCGGAGGGTGCTGACAGGGAAGGGCGAACCTGCCGCGGATATCGTTGCAGCCTATGAGCAGGTCTGGCAGCCGGGTGCGCTCGCCGCTTTCGCCGCGGCCGAGGCACAGAAGCGCAGCAAGCCGACCCCGCCGCCGATCGAGCGCGGCGTCGGCATGGAATACGGCATGATCCTGAATTTCGAGGAGCGGATGGCCGCTTTCGAGGACGACTCGATCTGGGCGACCTACGAGCAGCTCAGCATCCTCGGCTATTACAAGGTCGCGATGGACGACACGCCGCGCCAGCTCCAGCCGCGCGCCATCCAAGAGATCCTGGCGCTGCCGCCGGCTTGACCGGGCGGGATTGGCGGGCCAAGCGAGCTGCGCCATTTCTCCCGCGACAGGACGCAAAGCCCATGACCATCGAACGCATCGGACTGGCCGCTCGCTACTGCGACGCCGCCATCTTCAACGGCATCATCTTTCTTGCCGGCCATGTCGCCGAGAAGACGGAGGGCGCCTCGCTGACCGAGCAGACCGAGGAGGTGCTGGCGCTGCTGGAGGACACGCTGGCGCAGGCCGGCAGCCGCAAGGAGCGCATCCTCAGCGTCCAGATCTTCCTCACCGATATCAGCAAGATCGGCGAGATGAACGCGGTCTGGGACAAGTGGGTCGCAAAGGGGCATTCGCCTGCCCGCGCGACCGTCGAAGCGAAGCTGGCCTCGCCCGGCTATGCCATCGAGATCACGGCGGTCGCGGCGAAGGGCTGAGCCCGGCCTGCCCGGCACTGATCCAGCGGTGTCATCCCGGGCGCAGCGAAGCGAAGACCCGGGATCCATGCCTGAGCCTCTCCGATGAATGTTCCGGCATGGATCCCGGATCGGCGCGGCTTTGCCGCTTGTCCGGGATGACACCTTGAGAGGAGAGCGTGGCTACTTCCCGCCGCGGTCGTAGCACTCGGCGAAATAGATCATGAAGGCGTCGACGAGGCCGTTCTCGTAAGGCGCGGTCTTGGCGTCCCAGCGGGCGACATAGGCCTCCCACATCTTGGCCTTGCGCGAGCCGATCAGGCCGCCCAAGCCGCCGTCCTGCGCCGTCGCCTCGTTGATCGCCTGCGGGTCGAGATCCTCGACCAGCATCTTCAGCGCGTGCTGCATGGCCGAGTAGGTCTTGATCTGGTGCGCCTTGAGATCGCGGAAGCTCTCGTCGAAGGCACGCTTGGCGTCGAGATAGCCGCTGCGCGGCTGGCCGAAGATCAATTGCAGGGCGTCGTCGACCGTCGGCGAGAATTTCAGCGGGTTGTTGTCCTGCGCCTGGATCATCGTCTGGCTGGTGCTGCGGGCGATGCGCTTGGTCTCGGCGCGGGCGGCGAGCAGGCCCTTCAGCTCTTCGGCGATCAGCCGCATCAGGCCGCCGAGCTGCTCGGCGAAGGCGCCGGGGTCCTGCGTCGCGAGGGCCTGCGGCGAGACGCCCGCGCCCTTAGCGAAGCGCTGCATGAACTCGCCCATCGAGATCGGCGCGGGGGCATTCGGTTGCGGCGCGGGCTCGGCCGGGAAGGGCGGTGGCATGAAGCCAGGCTCGGGAGCCTGCTCAACCGGTGCCTCGGGCGGAACCGCAGCTTCGGCGGGCTCGTCCCATGGGCTGGCGCTGGCGAGACTGCTCGTCGGCGGACGGCGCGGGGTCGGAATCGGTGCGACCGGCTCCTCCGGCGGAAGGGGCTGCGGCTGGAGGGGCGCCCAGGCGAAGTCGTCGTTCCGTGTGGCAGGCGGTGACCAGTCCCGTGCCGGCGGCGGAGCGGGGGCGGCGCTCGGAGCCGGAATATCGGCGGCCCAGTCGATGAAGCCCGCGTGGACCGGCTTGGCATGGTTCGGTGGCATGAGGTCGCGGCGCGCGATCGGCGGAGCAGCGTCCTCGCTTGGAGCCCACAGCGATTCCGGCTGGGCCGCATAAGGCGGGGGCGGGGCGGCTGCGCCGGAGGCCTGCCCGGCTTCGTCGGCGATGGCGACCGCGATGATGTAGTGGCCGATCTCCAGCCTGTCGCCGTTCTGGAGCCGGTAGGGCGATTGCACGCGGTGCTCGCCGCCATTCACGAAGGTGCCGTTGGTCGAGATGTCGCGCAGCCACCAGCCGCCGTCGCGGAAGCGGATCTCGCAATGGCGACCGGAGACGGCGCGCGATGGGTCCGGCAGCGCCCAGTCGAGATGCTGGTCGCGCCCGATGTCGAGGCCGCGCCCGCCGCTGGTGGTCACGCTGAGCGGGCCGCCATCGGGCAGCGAGGTTTCGTTCTCGATCGTCAGTGTCAGCGCCATCGCGGACGTCCCGTTCCGGCCTGGGTCGAGGTATCAGCGCTTGCCGGCATCGTCTTCAGCCAAACGAATGCATGCTTCGACGCAGGTGCGCAATGCGCCGTCGCGCTCGCGCGCCGGCAGGCGGTTGATCGCGTTGAGCACTGCGATCCGGGCCATCTTCGCGGTCAGGTCCGGGGGCGTCGGGATCGGGTTGCTCTCCGACATGCTGCCGCCGGAATAGCCGGCAGCCCAGGCGACGAAGGTGCCGGGCCGCGCGCTGTCGCCGGCCTGCGCTTGTCGCAGCGCCTCGAAGCGGGTCTTGTCGCCGGGCTCTCGCACCCAGGCTTCGGCGGCGGCAAGGCCGGGGTCCTGCGTGCCGGGTGGCTGCATGGAACGAACCGCCTGGAGCGCCCACCACACCGTCTCGCGCCGGGGCAGTAGGAAGGCGCAGAAGCTCGCTGCCTCCGTCGGCGCCGGACCCCTGACGAGCCGGCCGAGGAAAGCCAGCGGTGGCTCGGTGGTCGGCGCCATCGTGACGGCCTGGCGGGCCGAGGGGTAGGTCTCGAACACTTCGCGGGCGGTGCTGAAGCGCAGGCGTGACATGGAGGCTCCGGCCGTTCTGTCGTGATGGGTCTACGTGGTCAGTTGATGTTCACCATCGGGGCGTTGATGACGAGCATGCCATCACTCTTCACCTCCGTCTTGGCCTGGCTATGGATCGTGATGGTCGGCGATTTGATCTCGATGCTGCCGGGCGTCATCTTGATCGTGCTCTCGCCGACCTTGAGATTGATTTCCCGGAGCGCCTCGATGTCGAGCTTGCCGTTCTGGACGTCGAGCTTGTCGTCGCCCTTCTTCAGCGTGGTCTCGCGCGAATAGCCGCCGCCGTCGTAGCGCTCGCCGATATCGCGGGTCTCGATGTTGTTGACCGTGATCTTGTGATCCTTCTCGGTTCGGATCTCCAGGACCTCCTGGTCCTTGCGATCCTCGAACTTGATCTCGTTATAGGTGTCGGAGAAGCCGGCTCCGTCGGTGGATTCCGACTTGAGGCCGGACTGGGTCTTGTTCGCCGGCAATTCGTAGGGCGGTTTGTGCTGGTCGTTGACCACGGCGCCGACGACGAGCGGCAGGTCCGGATTGCCCTCGATATATTCGACGATGACCTCCTGGCCGATGCGGGGAATGATCTGGCCGCCCCAGCCCTTGCCCGCCCACATCTGCGCGACGCGGGTGCGGCATGAGGTCGAGCTGTCCTCGCGATCCCAGTGGAAGCGCAACCAGATGCGGCCGTATTCGTCGACGTCGATATCGCCTTCCTCGCCCTTGTTCTTCTCGCCGACGACTTTGGCGGTATGCGGCCCATAGACGGTCGGGCGGGGCGTCACGATCGGCGCGCGGAAGCGCTTGTCGCTCTTCTGGAGCTCGTAGGAGCCGTGATAGAGCGCCTCGTCCCGGCGCCCCGAGGAGCGATAGCTCTGAATGCCGTAAGCATGGGTCGCGCGGACGACGATGTATTCGCTGTTCTCGGCGCCGGTCGGATGGTCGATGAGCTTCATCAGCGCGCCGGGATAGAGGCTCGCGGCGTCGCCGCCGGCATAGCGGCGGTCGTCTTGCGCCTGCTCGGCTTGCGCCATCACGCGGGCGAAATGCTCGCCCTGGTCGCGCTTGGTGTAGGCGGCCGGGTAGTCGTAGGCCTCGTAGGACTTGGCCTTCGGGAAGCCTTCCTCGGCGCGGGCCGTGAGATCGGATTCCGATTTCTCGAAATCATAGTCCTTGAGCTCGAACTTGCCGGTGCGCAGGCGGCGGATCGTCGACCACTGGGTCAGGTGCTCGACGGCGCTGCGCGGGAAGCGGTTTCCCTGCGGCACGAAGGCGTAGCCTGAGGCGTCGCCCTGGAAGCTCGGCTCGGCTGCGGCCTGGACCTGGTCATGGCCGGAGCGGGAATCGCAGAGCACCAGCTTGTGGTCGCCGTCGCTGTGCTTGAAATAGTAGTAGATGCCGTATTGCTCCATCAGCCGCAGCACGAAATCGAGATCGGTCTCGCGGTACTGAACGCAGTAGTCGATCGGCTGGAGCGTCTCGCTGGTGCGGTCGTCGAAGCTCGCCGAGCCCTCCTTCTTGAAGATCTCCTTGATGATGTCCAAGGCGGTCTTGTTCTTGAAGATCCGGCAGTCTGCACGCTGCGAGAGCAGCCAGAGCCAGGGCTTGAGCGTGAAGCGGTAGATGTAGAGATCATCCTGCTTGCCGAGCCATTGCGCGTCGACCAGCGTGCCGTTCAGGACGCGCTCGCTCTTGTTCTTGAGCGTGAACTTGATCGCGCATTTCTCGCTCATGATGCTTTGCAGGTCGGCATTCTCAGTCTTGCTGGCCGCCTCGACATTATACGTAAATAATTCACTCAAAGCTTCGCTGGCTTCGAACTTTATAATAGTAAATTCGTCTTTCCCCTTTGGTGTCGAGAAAGATGCAGTGCTATTTTCTTGCCTCAGGGCGGATGGCATCAACTGAACCTTTCGATTCGTGCTGCTATTTTTATATTGACGTAGGTGATTTCTGGAGTCATCCTTTCATCCCTAAGTCATCAACTGCCAGACGGCGAAACTCAGCGGGAGTGTTCCCATGCGCAAGCAGCCAGGCCTCACTGCCTTTGTCGCCCTGACCGGCGCCTTGGTTCTCTTCATGGCGAACGGGGCGGGCGCGCAGACCTACAAGGCAGACGACATCGTCAAGCATTTCGGGCCGGCCGTCGCACCCAAGCCGGCCATCACGCGGGGCCTCTGCGTCGGCACCGAGGCCGAGTGCGCCAGGGCCGGACAGGTGGTCGAGCCGGCCAAGCCGGTCAGCGCCTTCGATCTCGTGGTGAAGTTCAAATACAATTCCGATGAGCTGGAGCCGGAGGCGAAGCTCAATCTCGACGAGTTCGCCAAGGCGCTGAAGACCCCGCAGCTCGCGAAGCAGACCTTCATGGTCGAGGGGCATACCGACGCTGCCGGCAGCGCGGCCTACAATCTCAACCTGTCGCAGCGTCGCGCCCAGGCCGTGGTCCGCTACCTCGGCGGGCATGGCGTCAAGGCCTCCAATCTGGTGGCCAAGGGCTATGGGCAGAGCAAGCCGATCGCAGCCGATCCGCTCTCCGGCGACAATCGCCGGGTGGAGACCCGCCTGCGCACCGAGTGAAGCACGATACGAAGTGGCCGCGGCGATCCCGGCCCTGACCGGGCCGCCGCTCCTGCTAGCGCATTTTCGAGCGAAGTGGATGCCGGTTCGCGTGAAGAAAATGCGATAAAACAAAGATTTGGAGCATTTCGGCGCTTCGGGGAAGTGCGGAAATGCTCCCGCGGGGAGAGCGATGGCGGGCCTGAATTTCGCCGAACTGACGAAGCCGGTTTCGGCTGACGAGCCCTGCGGGCCGGATCTCGAAGACGATCTCGATTTCATGAATGCCACGGCACGGCTCGAGGTCGCGCTGCCGGCCTCGTATTTCCGTCGCGACGATGACGGGCGGCAGGTCGCCTTCGATCGGACGAGCATCGAGTTTCCCGCCGCCTTCGCCGAACTCGGTAAGCTCCTGGAGCGCTCGCGCGATCTCAGGGTCTTCGTGCTCGCGGCCAAGCTGACGATCCTCAACCGCGACGTGCCGGGCTTCACTGCCAGCCTCTCAGCCATGGCCGATCTCCTCGGCTCGTACTGGGATGAGATGCATCCCAGGGCGATGGACGGCGATTTCGTGATGCGCGAGGTCGCCTTGCAAGGGCTCGACGAGCTGGCGACGGTGGTGCTGCCGCTGCAGCACGCGCCGCTCTTCGTCAGCCGGCGGATCGGGCCGTTCATGTTCCGCAGCCAGCTCGTGGCGAGCGGCGAGACCAAGCTGGTCGACGGCGAGCAGCATCCCGATGCGAGCACGATCCAGGCGGCGCTGGGCGAAGTCGATGCCGACGATCTGGTCGCGGTGCTCGGCCGGGTGAATGCGGCGCGGGATGCGCTCGCGCGCCTGCGCACGACCTGGCTGGAGAAGGTCGGTGTCGATCATCCCCTCGGCTTTCCGCGCCTGGCGACGCTGCTGGACCAGATCGCCGCCTTCCTCGACGCCGCGGTCGCACGGCGCGTCCCGGGCCATCAGGCGACGGGGCCGGAGCTCGTGGCGGCCGCTCCGCAAGGGTCGGCAGCAAACACCGCAACCTTCAGTCCCGGCAGCCTTTCGAGCATCCTCCATGTGAAGGATACGCTGGCTGCCTGCCTCGGCTACTTTCGCAAAACCGAGCCTTCGAGCCCGGCCGTCCTGCTGATCGGGCAGGCGCAGCAGCTGATCGGAAAGTCGTTGATCGAGGTCATCCAGATCATGTTCCCCGACCAGGTCGACAAGGCGGTCTTCGAGATCGGCGACCAGCGCCGGTTCCGGCTGCCGCTGGAGCGGCTGCCCGCGCCGGACGGCTATGAGGCGGAAAGCGAATACGAAACCAGCGGCGACACGGACGAGAGCTACGCCGACAGCGCCGATGAGGCCGAGGACAGCTCCGACGGCGATGCCGAGGCGAGCGAGGAGGCTTCCGACGGGAGCGATGGCGAGGAGGTCGTCGTGGAGGCGGTCGAGGTGGCTGCTTCCGCGCCCGGCCCGGGGTCGTCGGCTATCGCGATCGGCAGCCGGGCGGAAGCGGTCAACGCGATGAGGGCGGTCGCCGCCTTCTATCGCCAGGTCGAACCCTCGCACCCGACGCCGCTCCTGATGGACAAGGCCTGTGCGCTGGCGCAGCATGATTTCATGTCGCTTCTCGGCAACATCCTGCCAGATGTCGTGCCGGTCCCGGAAGTCGACAGCTAGGGAAGTTTTTCGTCATCGCCTTGAACCTCCCGTCACGCTCAAGCGACTATATCGAGGACGGGTGAAAACGGATAGGATGTCACGTTACGTCTGCGTGGCACGAATGCAGAGGGGCACGTCACATGGCTGGAGATTCTGGACAGAAGTTCATCCGCCGCAACAGGCCGCCTCGGGTCCATATCACCTACGAGGACCCGTATAACGCGGAGCAGAAGGTCGAACTGCCTTTCGTCATGGGCGTCATGGCGGATCTGTCGGGCAACGCCTCGGCGGTCGAGAAGAGCGACATCTCGCAGCGCAAGTTCCTCGACTTCGACATGGATAATTTCGATCAGCGCATGGCCGCGATCGAGCCGGCCGTGTCCTTCAACGTGCCCAACAAGCTGGGTGACGACAGCAACGAAAAGCTCTCGGTGGCGCTGAAATTCTCGAAGTTCGACGATTTCAACCCGGCCGCCATCGCCCGCCAGATCCCGGCGACGGCGAAGCTGCTGGAGGCGCGCGAGCAGCTCGCCAACCTGCTGCGCTACATGGACGGCAAGATGGCCGCCAGCGATCAGATCAAGGCGCTGCTGGCCGATCCCCAACTGATGGCGGCGCTGAAGGACAAGCTCGGCAAGGGCGAGCCTTCCGAAGACAAGACGGCGAACTGAGGGCAGGGCGCAGGCCTGCGCCGGCCGCGAAAGCCGGGACCGGTTTTCGCAGGAGCAATATTCCGGATGATCTGAAGCGATCCCGCCCATTTGGGACGGGGGGCAGGGCCTGCAGGCGGTTAAGCGAGCGAGGCGGCAATGGCAGCGGAAGCACAAACCCAACGGCCCGGCGGGGCAGCAGTCGAAACGCGCGAGATCGACGATTTCTCGTCGATCCTGAAGCAGAGTTTCAAGCCGAAGACCGAACGGGCGGCGACCGAGGTCGAGAACGCGGTCGCGACCCTGGTCAACCAGGCGCTGGCGGACCAGACCCTGATCAAGGGCGACGTCATCGACACGATCGAGGAGATGATCGCCCGGCTCGATGCCAAGCTGACCGAGCAGATGAACGAGGTGCTGCACGCACCCGAATACCAGAAGATCGAAAGCGCCTGGCGCGGTCTCAACTATCTCGTCTTCAATTCGGAGACGGATGCGCAGTTGAAGATCAAGGTGATGAACGTCTCCAAGGGCGAGCTTTACCGCAACCTCAAGACCTATCCCGGCGCGCGCTGGGACCAGAGCCCGCTGTTCAAGCAGGTCTACGAGCAGGAATTCGGCCAGCTTGGCGGACAGCCCTTCGGCTGCCTGGTCGGCGACTACCATTTCAGCCATGTCCCGACCGATGTGCAATTGCTGCGCGATCTGTCGAAGGTGGCGGCGGCGGCGCATGCGCCGTTCTTCGCCGGGGCGGACCCGACCCTGATGGGCATGGACACCTGGACGGAGCTGTCGAACCCGCGCGATCTCGGCAAGGTCTTCGACACGCCGGACTATGCGGCCTGGAAGGGCCTGCGTGACGCCGCCGATTTCCGCTATGTCGGCCTGTGCCTGCCGCGCGTGCTGTCGCGGGTGCCTTACGGCGCCAAGTCCGAGCCGGTCGAGGAGTTCGCCTTCGAAGAGGATACCGACGGGCACAAGGGCGAGAAATACGCCTGGATGAACGCGGCCTACGCGATGGCGGTCAACATCAACCGCGCCTTCAAGGAATATGGCTGGTGCACGCGCATCCGTGGCGTCCAGTCGGGCGGCGAGGTGCTCAACCTGCCGACCCATACCTTCCCGACCGATGATGGCGGCGTCGACCTGAAATGCCCGACCGAGATCGCGATCAGCGACCGGCGCGAGGCGGAGCTGGCGAAATCCGGCCTGATCCCGCTGATCCATCGCAAGAATACCGACAAGGCCGCCTTCATCGGCGCCCAGTCGCTCTACAAGCCCAAGGCCTTCTCGGGGCCGGACGGCGTGGCGGCGACCGCATCCGACAACCTGTCGTCGCGGCTGCCCTACATGTTCGCGGTCTCGCGCTTCGCGCACTACCTGAAGTGCATGGTTCGCGACAAGATCGGCTCCTACAAGGAAAAGGAGCCGCTGCGCCGCTGGCTGCAGGAGTGGATCACCGACTATGTCGACGGCGATCCGGTCAATTCCAGCGAAGAGACGAAGGCACGGCGCCCGCTCTCCGATGCGCGCATCGACGTCTTCGAGGACGAGGAGAATCCTGGCTACTACTCGGCCAAGTTCTATCTGCGGCCGCACTTCCAGCTCGAAGGCATGGATATCGGCCTGAGCCTGGTCTCGCGACTGCCAGCTCCCAAGCAGTGACCGCCACCTGAGCCGGTGACGGCGACAACGAGAATCTTCGGCGCGCCGGCCGTGTGAGGGCGGCGCGAGAGGAGAAGTGCGTCCACGGCGGGCCCGCATCCGCGTGCCCATGCAATTCCTACCCTGGAGGTAAAAATGGCTAGCGACTTCCTGCTCGAGATCGACGGCATCAAGGGCGAAAGCAAGGACTCCAAGCACAAGGATACGATCGAGGTCGATTCCTTCTCCTGGGGCATCAGCAACGCGGGCTCGCATGCGTCCAATGCGGGCGGCGGCGCCGGCAAGGCAAGCTTCCAGGACGTGCATTTCACGTCCTCGGTCGGCAAGGCCTCGACCAATCTCGCGCTGTTCTGCGCCACCGGCAAGCACATCAAGAAGGCGGTGCTCTTCGTCCGCAAGCAGGGCGATAAGCAGCAGGACTACTACACGCTGACGCTGGAGGATCTGCTGGTGTCGAGCTACCAGTCCGGCGACGCGGCCGGCGGCTCGAGCATCCCGACCGACCAGTTCTCGCTGAACTACGCCAAGATCAAATACGAGTACAAGCCGCAGAAGGCCGACGGCTCGCTCGATGCGGCGCTGACCATGTCCTATGACATCAAGACCAAGGAAGCCAAGTAAGACGAAGCGTATCGGCTCCAGCCCCGTGCCGGAGCCGATACCTTGCCGGCAGCGTGGCAGATCATGGTCGATCCCGTCTCGAAGAAGCGGCTCAGGCCGCCTTTGATGTTCGCATTCCGGGAGGCGCATCTGGAAAAGGATGCGAAGACCGCTCTCGACCTGAGGGACGAGGGCGGTGAACGCGTGGTCGCGCCCCGCCGCGCCGCGCCGCGCGCGGCGATCACCGAACAGAAGCTGCGGCGTGAGATCGCGCTCGATCTCGATGCTCTCGTCAACACGATCAATCTCGGTTCCTGCCTCGATCTTTCCGGGCTCGACCATGTGCGCCGCTCGGTGCTCAACCACGGCTTTCCGGACCTGACCCGGCTCTCGATCGACGAGCATCGCGTCGATGCCATCCGCGAGGACCTTGCCGATGTGCTGGTCGGCTACGAGCCGCGCCTGATCCGCAAATCGGTCGCCGTCGAGCGCGACGACAGCCTCGACCCGGCCGAGCTGAAAGTCCGTTTCCTCGTTCGCGCCGATCTGAATTGCGAACCGCTCAATATTCCCGTCCAGTTCGTTGCCGATCTCGAGCTGGACACAGGTAAAATCGCCATCAAGGGCCGGTGACGCGATGAACCAGGAGTTTCTCGACCTCTACAATCAGGAACTCCGGCTCTTCATGGAGCACAGCAAGGAGTTTGCCGAGGAATATCCGGGGATCGCCGAGCGGCTCGGCGGGTTGGCCGGCGAGCGCATGGACCCGATGGTCGGTGGCCTGTTGGAGGGCGCGGCCTTCCTCGCCGCGCGCGTCCAGCTGAAGCTCCGGCACGAGTTTCCCGAATTCACCAACAACCTGATCGAGCAGCTGCTGCCGAACTATCTGGCGCCGACGCCCTCGGCGCTGCTGGCCGGCGTGGTGCCGACCTATTCCGATCCGGCGCTCCGCGAGGGCATGCGGATTGCGCGCGGCTCCTATATCGACGCGACCTATCTGGAGCGCGAGCGCCGGGTCGCCTGCCGCTATCGCCTCGGCGGCGATGTCACGCTCTGGCCCTTCGAGATCACGGCAGCGGAGTACATCCCGGCTCCTGGGCCTTTGCAGGCGCTCGGCCTGCGCACCGGCCCGCGGGCATTGTCCGGCCTGCGCATTTCGCTGACCCACCGGATGATGGCCGATCGCGAGCAGGAGCCCTCGGCCGCGCAGGCGCTGAAGAACCCGGCGAGCTGGTTCGCCGGCTGCCGCACCCGCGAACTGCCCTTCCATCTGCTCGGCAGCGAGGCCGATGCGGTGGCGCTCTACGAGCAGTTGTTCTCGAACTGCATCGGCATCCACTTTCGCCATCTCGACGAATTCGGCGATCCCGTGGTGACGCCGGGCGATGGTTGCCGGCTCGAACAGATCGGCTTCGAAGAGGATGAGGCGCTGCTGCCGGCCGATACCCGCGTCTTCCGCGGCTTCGACCTGCTGCGCGAACTGTTCTGGTTCCCGCGCAAGTTCCTCGGTTTCCGGCTGGAAGGGCTCGCCGGCATCATGCCGAAGCTCAAGGCCAAGTCGGTCGACATCATCTTCGTCTTCGACGAGGCGAACACGCGGCTGCCTGCCGCCGTGCGCAAGGAGATGTTCGCGCTCTATGCGGCGCCGGCGATCAACCTGTTCGAGAAGACGACGGACCGCATCCCGGTCAAGACGAACCAGCACGAGTTCCATGTCGTGCCCGACCGCAGCCGCGCGCTCGACTACGAGCCGCACAGCATCCTCTCGGTCCACGCGCATTATGTCGGCGGGCGGGAGAAACAGCCGGTCCACCCGCTCTATTCCTCGCCGGAGGGCGCCTCGCCGACGCAGGGGCTGCACTTTACGCAGCGCCGCCTGCCGCGCCGCCGCTCCTCGGTCGAGCGCCGGCAGGGCAGGGCTTCAGACTATACGGGCACCGAGATGTTCATCTCGCTGGTCGAGCCGGCCGGTGTGTCTGATACCGCGTCCGTCGCCGAACTCAGCGTGCGCGCGCTCTGCTCCAACCGGCACCTGACCGAGCACCTGCCGACCGGACAGGGCGGCGCCGATTTCCGGCTGATCGACAATGTCTCGCTCGACATTGCCTGCCTTGCCGGGCCGACGCCGCCGCGCGAGCCGGTCGTTTCCCAGCTCAAGCTGCGTTCGGAGACAGCCAGCACAGGCGTCGTGACCTGGCGGCTGGTCAATCTGATCAGCCTCAATCATCTCGGCCTCGTCCAGCGCGGCGCCGGCGAGAACGGCGAGGCGCTGCGCGAACTGCTCTCGCTCTTCGCCGATCTCGCCGATAGCGCGACCGAGCGGCGCATCCGTGGCATCAAGGGCGTCGACAGCCGCGCCGTCGTGCGCCGCTTTCCGCAGCGGGCGGGGACGGGGGCGGCGCGCGGGCTCGAAATCACCGTGCTGCTCGACGAGAAGGCGTTCGAGGGCTCGGGCGTCTTCCTGCTCGGGGCGGTGCTTGACCGCTTCTTCGCGGAATATGCGGCGATGAACCATTTCACCCAGACGGTGATCCGCACCGTCGAGCGCGGCGAGGTCATGCGCTTTCCGCCGCGTGCCGGCGCGAGGCGCATCCTGTGAGCGAGGACGCCGCCACCCCGCTGGAGAAGGCGCCGAACTATCAGGCGCAGCTCGAGGCCGAGCCCTGGCGCTTCGACTTCTACGCGGCGATGCGCCGGCTGGAACGCAGCTTCTCCGACCGGCCGCGCGTCGGAGACGTCGCCTCGCGCCGCGACGAATATGTCGCGCTGGGCGAGCAGCCCTATCTCGACTTTCCGGCATCGAGCATCGCGGCAGCCGATCGCGACGGGCAGGGGCGGATGCGGCTCTTCGTCAAGTTTCTCGGCCTGCTCGGGCCGCAGGGGCCGTTGCCGCTGGCGACGACCGAGGAAAGCTATCACTGGACGCTGGCGCGTGACGACGCCTTCCCGCGCTTCCTCGATATCTTCAACCACCGCTTCCTGCAGTTGTTCTACCGCGCCTGGGCAAATTCGCGCCCGGTTGCCCAGCATGACCGGCCTGATCTTGATCGCTTCGCCGCCTATATCGGCAGCATGATCGGGGTGGGCTCGAAGCCTTATCTTAAGCGCGACAGCGTGCCCGATGCCGAGAAACTCGCCCATGCCGGGCTGATCGGCGCGCAGGCGAAATCGGCCTCGCGCCTGCGGCGCTTCCTCGCCGGATTGTTCAAGGCCGATATCGAGATCGAGCAGTTTACGGGCATGTGGCTCGTCTTCGACCCGGCCGACAGGACGCGGCTCGGCGGCTCGCATTGCACGCTCGGCGGCGACGCGCTGCTGGGCGGCAGCGTCTACAGCGTCGAGGACAAGTTCCGTATCAAGATCGTTGCCGCGGATCTCGAGCAGTTCGCGCGCTTCCTGCCGGATGGCGACCGCTGCGAGCCCCTGGCCGATGCGGTGTTTTTCCATCTCGGCGAGCAGTTCGAATGGGATGTCGAGCTTGCCCTGCCGGTCGGTGCGGTGAAGCCGGTCCGGCTCGGTCAGTCCGGCCATCTCGGCTGGACGAGCTGGATGGCGCCGAACTGGAATGTCGAGGAGGGGGCGCTACGCCGCGACGCCCGCTTCCATCCCGCCGAAAGCCTGCGCCTGAAACGAAGCCGCACTGCCGCTACCGGACACTGAAGGGGACGACCATGGCCGATATCAGCCTCGAAGCCGTCACAGGCAAGCTCAACCGGGTCGGCTACGACACCTTCCTGCAGGCGCTCAGGCAGGCGAAGGGGGCGGGGAATCGCAATGTCGAGCTGGCGCATTGGCTGCTCCAGATCCTGCAGGGTACCTCGAACGACCTGACCCTGACCGCCGATCACTATAAGCTCGACCGGGCCAAGATGCTGATGGAGCTCGGCGGCGTGGTCGAGGGCTTCCGCCGCAACGAGACGGAGATGCCGGGCATCGCCAACCACATTGTCGATATCCTCGACCGTGGCTGGCACTACGCGACCCTGTTCTTCGGGGAGACGCAGATCAGGACCGGCCACCTTCTGGTCGCGGCGTTGAAATCAACCGAGTTGCGCCGCGTGCTGACCGGGCTCTCCAAGGAGTTCTCCAAGATCCCGGTCGAGGAACTGGCTGCAGGCTACGGCAAGGTCTGGGAAAGCTCGGAGGAGGAGAACCTCCGGCCGATGGACGGTTCGGGCCTGCGCGCGGCGGGCACGCCCGGCGCCGAACAGGCCGAGGGGGCGAAGGGCACGACGGCGCTCGACCGCTTCTCGCAAGACCTCACCGTGAAGGCGCGCTCCGGCACGATGGACCCGATCCTCGGCCGCGACGACGAGATCCGGCAGGTCATCGACGTGCTGATGCGGCGGCGCCAGAACAATCCGATCCTCACCGGCGAGGCCGGCGTCGGCAAGACCGCGATCGCGGAAGGCTTCGCGCAGCGCGTCGCTGCCGGCGACGTGCCACCGCCGCTCCGGGGTGTGCGCGTCTGCGCGCTCGATATCGGCCTGATGCAGGCCGGCGCCTCGATGAAGGGCGAATTCGAGCAGCGCCTGCGCTCGGTGATCGACGAAGTGCAGTCCTCGCCGACGCCGGTGATCCTGTTCATCGATGAGGCGCATACGCTGATCGGCGCCGGCGGACAGGCCGGCACGGGCGATGCCGCGAACCTCCTGAAGCCGGCGCTGGCGCGCGGCACGCTGCGCACCATCGCGGCGACGACATGGTCGGAGTACCGGCAGTATTTCGAGAAGGACCCGGCTCTGACCCGGCGCTTCCAGCCGGTGCAAGTCGATGAACCCGACGTGGCGCGCTGCTGCACCATGTTGCGCGGGCTGATCGGGCCGATGGAGAAGCACCACAAGGTGCGTATCTCGGATGCGGCGATCGTCGCGGCGGTCTCGCTCTCCTCTCGCTACATTCCGGCCCGCCAGCTCCCCGACAAGGCGGTGAGTCTGCTCGACACCGCCTGCGCCCGCGTCGCCATCAGCCAGAGCGCGACCCCGGCCGCGATCGAGGATGCGCGCGTCGGGATCTCCTCTCTGGAGCAGGAGAAGGCGGCGCTGACGGCGGATGCCGATCTCGGTACCGACGCCACCAAGCGGCTCAGTGAGATCGAGGCCGAGATCGCTGACCGGCAGGAGAAGCTCTCAGGCCTCGAAGGCGCCTGGGCGGGCGAGCTCGCCATCGTCGAGGAGATCAAGGCGCTGCGCGCCAAGCTCGGCGAGAAGGCGCCGGGCGGGGAGGCGAAGCCCGATGCAGCCGTGCAGGAGACGAGCGAGAATGTCGCGCCTGCGCCGGCGGAAGGGGAATCTCCCACTGCGGAGGCTCCAGCCAGCCCCGAAGAGTCCCGCGCCGCGCTCAATGCCAAGTTCGCGGCGCTGAGCGAGATCGACCCGGCCAACCGGATGATCTACGCCCATGTCGACGAGCAGTCGGTGGCTTCGGTCGTCTCGGACTGGACCGGCATCCCGGTCGGCCGGATGGTCAAGGACGAGATCGAGACCGTGCTCAATCTTGCCGAGACGCTGAACAAGCGTGTCGTCGGGCAGGGCCATGGCATCGGCATGATCGCCAAGCGCATCGAGACCAACCGCGCCAGGCTCGACAATCCCAACAAGCCGATCGGTGTCTTCATGCTCTGCGGCCCCTCCGGCGTCGGCAAGACCGAGACGGCGCTGGCGCTGGCGGAAACGCTCTATGGCGGCGAGCAGAACGTCATCACCATCAATATGAGCGAATTCCAGGAGGCGCATACCGTCTCGACGCTGAAGGGGGCGCCTCCCGGCTATGTCGGCTATGGCGAGGGCGGGCGCCTGACGGAGGCCGTCCGGCGCAAGCCCTATTCGGTGGTGCTGCTCGACGAGGTCGAGAAGGCGCATCCAGACGTCCACGAGCTGTTCTTCCAGGTCTTCGACAAGGGCCAGATGGAGGACGGCACCGGCCGGCGGATCGACTTCAAGAACACGCTGATCATCCTGACCTCGAATGTCGGCACCGACGAGATCATGAGCATGTCGGCGAACGGTGCGGCGAAGCCCGATCCGGAGGCGATGGCGGTGAGCCTGCGACCGGCGCTGCTGAAAGTCTTCCCGCCGGCGCTGATCGGGCGGCTCGTGACCATTCCCTACTATCCGCTGTCCTCGGACATGCTGGCCGGCATCGTCAGGCTCCAGCTCGGGCGCATCGGCAAGCGATTGGCCGAGAACCACAAGGCGGCGTTCGCCTATGATGATGCCGTGGTCGAGCACATCGTCGGCCAGTGCAACGACCCGGATTCGGGCGGGCGCATGATCGACAACATCATCACCAACTCGATGCTGCCGGCGCTGTCGCGGGCGATCCTCAACCTGCAACTGGAGAAGAAGCCGCTGACCGAGGCGAAGGTTTCGGTCGAGGGGGGCCAGTTCGCCTATCAGGTGGCGTGAGGCCTCCAACCCGAGGTGTCCGTCATCCCGGACAAGCTGCGCAGCAGCGCCGATCCGGGATCCATCGTAAAGCTCCCGAGCCCTCGGATGGATCCCGGGTCAAGCCCGGGATGACGGCGCGGTTCGGAGGGCCGACGGCAAGCTTCGAAATTCGCTCAGGCCGCTAGCGCTACTTGCCGCATGAAATCGTCGAGCGCTTCGCTCTCGGCCTTCGACAACCGCAGGCCCAGCTTGCCCCGGCGCCAGAGCACGTCCTGCGCCCGGCGCGCCCATTCCGCCTTCATCAGGTAGCGCACCTCGCGCTCGTAGAGATCGGCGCCGAAATGCCGGCCGAGATCGGCGAGGCTCTTCGCATCGCCGAGGATGTCGCGGGCGCGGGTGCCATAGGCGCGGGCGAGCCGCGTCGCGGTACGGCGTTCGAGCCAGGGGCAGGCCTTTGCGATCCCGCTCACGAGCGCGTCGAAACCGCCGACCGGGAAATCGCCGCCGGGCAAGGCACCGGCAACCGTCCATTCGGCGCGGGCGGCCCAGGGCGCGAGCGGCGCCAGTTTTGCGATCGCGGCCTCGGCGAGGCGGCGATAAGTCGTGATCTTGCCGCCGAAGACGGAGAGCAGTGGCGCTTCGCCTTCGGGAGCGTCGAGCGTCAGGACGTAATCGCGCGTCGCCTCCTGCGCCTTCGAGGCGCCGTCGTCATAGAGCGGGCGCACGCCCGAATAGGTCCAGGCCACCGATTCCGGCGTGACGGGCTGGCGGAAATACTCGCTCGCTGCGGCGCAGAGATAGGCGATCTCGTCCGGCGTCGCGACGACCTCGGCCGGGTCGCCGTGATAGTCGCGGTCGGTCGTGCCGATCAGCGTGAAATCCTGCTCGTAGGGGATGGCGAAGATGATGCGCCCGTCCGCGTTCTGGAAGATGTAGCAGCGGTCGTGATCGTAGAGTTTGGGCACGACGATATGGCTGCCCTGGACCATGCGGACGCCGGCCTTGGCATTGGTATGGATCACGCCGTTCAGGACCTCGCCGACCCAGGGGCCGGCGGCGTTGACGAGCGTGCGCGCCCAGATCGTCTGGCGGCCTTCGGGGCCGTCGGTCTCAAGCTGCCAGAGGCTGTTCTCGCGCCGCGCCGCGGTGACGCGGGTACGGGTATGGATCGCGGCGCCGCGCACGGCGGCATCCATCGCGTTCAGCACGACGAGGCGGGCATCCTCGACCCAGCAATCGGAATATTCGAAGGCCTTGGCCTGGTCGTCCTTGAGCGGCTTGCCGACGGCGTCATGGGCGAGGTCGAGCGTGCGCGTCGCCGGCAGGAGCTTGCGGCCGCCGATATGGTCGTAGAGGAACAGGCCGAGCCGGAGCAGCCAGGCCGGGCGCAAGCCCTTGTGATGCGGCAGTACGAAGCGCAGCGGGCGGATGATATGCGGCGCGATAGCCCAGAGCCGCTCGCGCTCCATCAGGGCCTCGCGCACCAGCCGGAATTTGTAATGCTCGAGATAGCGCAGGCCGCCATGGATCAGCTTGGTCGAGCGCGAGGAGGTGGCGCTGGCGAGATCATCCTTCTCGAACAGCACGACGGAGGCGCCGCGCCCGGCCGCGTCGCGGGCGATGCCGCAGCCATTGATGCCGCCGCCGATGACGGCGAGGTCGTAGGGGGTGGCGGGGGCCGTGCCGAAGCCGGCTAAGGGCGAGGTCGTTTCGGAAGCCATGCGCGTCTTCTGGAAGGCTGGAAAAGGCGGATCGGTGGCACCATCCAATCCCGGCCGAGGCGCCGCCACAAGCCCGCTCCTGCGGTGAATGCGGGGATGATGTCAATTCGGGCGGCTTGACGCGCGGCCCGAGAGGCCGGAACAGGGCGTCCGGACGGGGCATGGCGGCAGGATGAGCCAGTCGGTGGATCGAAATCACGGGAGCGGCTTTCCGGTACGGGCGGAGGCCGTATTCCGCACGATGCTGGAACTCGCCGGCGCCGCGATCCTGGCGGCGCTGTTTCTCGTGGTCATGGCGGCCGTCCTGCAGCGCTATCTGTTCGGCGGCGGCTTCGTCTGGTCGGACGAATTGGCGATCTGGCTGCATCTCGCGCTGATCGCGGTCGGCGCGCCGCTTGCCGTCACCGGCACATTGGCGATGCGGCTCGATGTGCTGGTCCGCTTGCTGCCTGCCATACCTCGGCGCGTTGCTTCCATTCTCGCGGATGCCATCGCTTTCCATGGCGCATTCGTGCTGGCGGCCGGCGGGGCGAATGTCGCTTTGCTCGTTGGCGGCCATTCCACCGTGCTCGGCCTGCCGGAGGCCCTGCGCTTCGCCGTCTTTGCCTGCGGCGGCGGGCTGACGATTCTGGCGCTATTCCTGCGCGCCGGGCTGGAGCGGGGCTGGGCCGGCGCGGTCGCGGCGCTGGTGCTCGGCGGTTGCTTCTACGGGCTGGCGCAGCTCTCCTTCGATCTCTTTCCGACGCCGAGCCTGGTTGCGGCGCTCGTCGCGGGAGTGGGGCTTCTGCTCGGCGCGCCATTGCCCTTCGCCCTGCTGGCGGGGGTCTCACTGACCGGGCCGTTCGGCGGATTGATGCCGGAGCCGGCGATCGTCCAGACCATGGTCGGTGGCGTCGGGAAGTTCCTGCTGCTGGCGATCCCCTTCTTCCTGCTGGCCGGCGAACTGCTGACCGCAGGCGGGCTCGCCGAACGCCTGATCCGCTTCGCCGCGACGCTGGTCGGGCACTGGCGGGCGGGGCTGGCGCAGACGGCGCTGGTCGCGAGCGTGCTGTTCTCAGGCGCATCAGGGTCCTCGGTCGCGAATGCTGCCTTCGGGGCCAAGGTGATGGCGCCCACATTGGTGGCGCGGGGCTATCCGCCGGCGAATGCGGCGGCGATCGTCGCCGGCGTCTCGATGCTCGACAACATCATCCCGCCCTCGATCGCCTTCCTGATCCTGGCGAGCGCGACCAATCTTTCGGTTGGCTCGCTTCTGGTCGGCGGCTTCGTCGCAGGCGGCGTGCTGGCGCTGGCCTTGGCGATCGGCATTCATCTCAGCGCACGCGGCGTCGTCGACGCGGCGCCGAAGGCGAGCGCGGCCGAGCGGGGCAGGGCGCTGGTCGGCGCCATTCCCGCGATCGGGCTGGGCATCGTCGTGGTCGTCGGTATCCGCTTCGGCGTGGTGACGGTGACGGAAGCTTCGGCGCTCGCCGTCGCCTATGCCGTCATCGCCTGCCTCGCGCTGCGCAGCCTGAACGGGCGCGGGGTGCTCGCCGCCTTGCGGAAATCGGCAGCGGAGGCCGCGGCGATCGGGTTGCTGATCGGCGCGTCCGCCCCCTTCGCCTTCCTGCTTGCGGTCGACCGGGTCTCCGAGCAGATGGCCGGGCTCGTCACCGCGTTCGGCGCCGGACCTTATGCGGTGATGCTGCTCGCCAATCTCGTGCTGCTGGTCGCCGGGCTCTTCCTCGATATCGGCGCGGCGATCCTGCTGCTGGCGCCGCTGTTGCTGCCGGTCGCGGTGGCGGCGGGGCTCGACCCGATCCAGTTCGGCGTGGTGCTGGTCGTCAACCTGATGATCCACGGGCTGACGCCGCCGCTCGGCATCCTCGTCTACGTCGTCAGCGGCATCATGCGGGTGCCGGCCGGGGCGGTTTTCCGGGCTGTCCTGCCGCTGCTTGGCGTATTGCTGGTAGCCCTCATGGTTCTGTCGCTGGGCATGGCTGCGTGGCCCGCGCTTGCGCCAGGGCTCAAGGCGCTGTTCTGATGCGCCTTCCTTCGCCCGGCGCCCGCGCCGTTCCACCGCCTATGCCGTGAGCCGGCCCGGACTTCGATATGATCTTCACCGACATCGCGACGCGGACCTACAATCACGGTTGGCGGCTCGACCCGATCATCCGCAGCCTGCTCGACACCGATTTCTACAAGCTGCTGATGCTGCAGATGATCCGGGCCTTCCACCCGGACGTGCAGGTCACCTTCTCGCTGATCAACCGCTCGAAGCATATTCGCCTCGCCGATATCGTCGACGAGGGCGAACTCAGGGCGCAGCTCGACCATGCCCGCTCATTGCGCTTCACCAAGAACGAATTGATCTGGCTCGCCGGTAACAGCTTCTACGGCAAGACGCAGATGTTCTCGCCGGAGTTCATGGCCTGGCTCGCCGATTTCCAGTTGCCGGATTACGACCTTCGCAAGGTCGACGGGCAGTATGAGCTGCATTTCGAGGGACCCTGGACCCACAGCACGATGTGGGAGGTGCCGGCGCTCGCAATCGTCAACGAGCTCAGGGCGCGCCGAGTCATGCTCGGCCAGAAGCGCTTCTCGCTCGACGTGCTCTATGCCCGCGCCAAGGCCAAGATGTGGGACAAGGTCGAGCGGCTGCAGAAGCTGCCGAATCTCAAGCTCTCCGATTTCGGCACGCGCCGCCGCCATGGCCATCTCTGGCAGCGCTGGTGTGTCGAGGCGCTGAAGGAGGGCCTGGATCGGCCTTCACCGGCACCTCGAACGTGCTCTTGGCGATGGATGCCGATCTGGAGGCGATCGGCACCAATGCCCATGAATTGCCGATGGTGCTCGCGGCGCTCGCCGATTCGGACGAGGAGTTGCTGCGCGCGCCCTATCGCGTGCTCGACGAGTGGCGCCAGGTCTATGGCGGCAACCTGCTGATCGCGCTGCCCGATGCCTTCGGCTCGCAGAGCTTCCTGCGTCATGCGCCCGACTGGGTCGCCGACTGGACCGGCTTCCGCCCCGACAGCGCGCCGCCGATCCCAGCCGGCGAGACCATCATGGCCTGGTGGCGCGAGCATGGGCGCGACCCGCGCGACAAGATGCTGGTCTTCTCCGACGGGCTCGATGTCGATGCGATCGAGCGCGTCTACCACCATTTCGACGGCAAGGTTCGCATGGCCTTCGGCTGGGGCACGGACCTGACCAACGACCTTGTCGGCTGCTCGCCGGACGGCTCGCGCGCGCTCGACCCGATCTCGCTGGTCTGCAAGGTCACCAAGGCGAACGGGCGCCCGGCGGTGAAGCTCTCCGACAACCCCGAGAAGGTCTCTGGCGATCCGGAGATGGTGAAGCGCTACCGGCGGGTGTTCCAGTAAGCCGCTGCGCCGTCGGCTCTATGGCGTGAGGCCGAGGAAGGCGAAGGGCTTTGCCGCCACGAACCTCTCCGTGGCGTCGCCGGCATAGATGTGATCCTGGTCGGTGCCGAGATCGAGTTTGCGCGTCCCGGCGGCCTTCGCGAAATCGATCTTCTTCAGGTCGACCCAGAAGGTGTTCGGCGTCAGCGCCGATTCGAAGAAATAGAGCTTGCGGGCGTGGTCGACGACCGTGCGCCAGCGCGTCGAGGAGATATTGGGTTCCTCCGGGGTGTTCAGCCCGAACGGCACCGAAACGTTGCGGATCACGCTGAAGACGCTGGCGACGGCCCGGTTCGGATCGTCGAATTTCGGGATCGCATTCGCGTAGAAGGAGGCGCGGGCGAAGCGGTCCGCGGCCCGGTTGGTGCCGGGCAGCATCACCGTGCCGCCGATCTGCTTCCAGTATGCGTCGAGGGCGAGCTGTTTGTCGAAGATCGGCGAGTTGGTCATCACCTGGTAGCGGCGGTCGTGGTGGATGACCTGCTTGCCGCCGATGTATTCGACGATGGCGCTGTCGCCCGTCGCGTCGGACATCGAGAGATGCAGCGTCGCCAGCCGGGTCTCGCCCGGCACGGCGTCGGTGATGATCGTGAACGGCTCTTGGCGCAAGGCTTCGACGGCCTCGGCGACCGTGGCGAAATTGTCGAGCACATATTGCGCCCAGGCAGCGATCGTCAGGCCCGGCTTCGAGCCGGCGTCGAACTTCGGGTATTCGGATTCAACGAGCCAGAGCAGGTTGGCGGAAAGCCGGGCCTCGTTGACGCCGTCGGTGGTTGAGATGTCATAACCTGAGGCGATGACGCTGCCATATTTTGCGGTCCAACGGATCGAATTCGGTCCGGTTTCGCCGTTCCGCTCGACCCCGCGCGGCATGATCCAGAGGTTGGTCGCGACGTCGCTTTTCCAGTCCATCGAGCGCGCAGTCACCACCCGTCCGCTCGCGCCGAAATAGACCAGCCGTGTACAGGCTTCGGCAGCTGTTTGTGCGATCAGGGCAGCGGCAAGGGTGAAAGCCGCGACGTGGCCGCCGCGACGACGATTTTCTCGAATCATCTGCTTGTCCTGAGATAGGCGCTTAAAAACGCATGGTCAGGCCGACGGCCGGCCCATGCTGGGTCACGTCCCAGCGGAAGCGGCTTCGCCCGGTAAAGTCGTCAGCGGCATAGTTCTGGTGGATCGCGCGGTAGCCCGCTCGCAAGGTCGT
Organism: Beijerinckiaceae bacterium; assembly: GCA_965283735.1. GTDB lineage: Bacteria > Pseudomonadota > Alphaproteobacteria > Rhizobiales > Beijerinckiaceae > Allobosea. The sequence continues at coordinate 1,855,028 of CBDIPN010000001.1, forward strand.
CTCACGGCCGAGCAACAGCATTCGGTAGCCTAGATAGGCCTGCGCGTGGAGGCTGTACTGCGACGCGTCGGTTCCGCCTGCGTCGGCTTCGGCGAACAGGTTCCAGCGATCCGTCAGATCCGCATTGATCCTGAGGCCGACGAAAGGATCGTACCATCCGGAGGCCTTGCCGAAACCGAAGCCTGGCACACCGACGTCGCCGGAAAGCCTGGTCCAGCGAATGCCGGCGGTCGGTTCGAACGAGAGAGACCGCGGACGACCGAAGACCGTCGTTCCGCCAAGCTCGGTTTCGTACAGCTTGAAGAAGGCGCCGGCCGACAGCCGGGTGGTGGCGACGCCGAGCGAGACTCGATGTGCCAGCAGATGCTTGCTCTGGCTGGTCTCGACATATTGCCCGTCGACATAGAAGCCGAAGCGGCCATTGGTGACCTCGGCATTGCCCATCACGGCGAGGTCGAGTTCGTCGAGGACGTCGGAGAAGGGAATGCCGATGCTCGTGCTGATTCCGGCGAGCGAACCCTTGCCCTTGAGGGAGGCTCCCCAGGCATAGGGGCTGACGAGGAGAGCCCAGTCCCGAGCGGGCTTCGATGGTCGCGCCTGTTCCAGAGCAGCCGCCGGCCCGTTCCATGCCATGCTCAGCAAGGCAACGCCGCGCCAGAAACCCCTCGTTTTTCGCCGAACCATCCTGCCCCCCTCAGTATGATTCCGGGAACTTACCGATGCGGGCGCTTGGCGCAAGCCGGTGAGGGCGGGATAGCTGCCCGTGCCAGCCGGGTGTTTTCGTCGCACGGCTCTCGCGTGCGGGATCGAACGCGACCAATCTTGCGTCGCCGCGCAAAAACCCCTAATGCGACCGCGTTTCTGGGCCCGAAGGGCCGCCTTCGAGGACAAGGGTGTCATGGCCAAAGAGAAGTTTTCGCGGAACAAGCCGCACTGCAACATTGGAACGATTGGTCACGTTGACCATGGCAAGACGTCACTGACGGCTGCGATCACGAAGGTTCTGGCCGAGACGGGCGGCGCTGCGTTCACGGCGTATGACCAGATTGACAAGGCCCCGGAAGAGAAGGCTCGCGGCATCACGATCTCGACGGCGCACGTCGAGTACGAGACGGCGAACCGTCACTATGCGCACGTCGACTGCCCCGGCCACGCCGACTACGTGAAGAACATGATCACGGGCGCGGCGCAGATGGACGGCGCGATCCTGGTGGTTTCGGCTGCCGACGGCCCGATGCCGCAGACCCGCGAGCACATCCTGCTGGCGCGCCAGGTCGGCGTTCCCGCGCTGGTGGTGTTCATGAACAAGGTCGACTTGGTCGACGACGCCGAGCTGCTCGAGCTGGTCGAGATGGAGATCCGCGAGCTTCTGTCGAAGTACGACTTCCCGGGCGACGACATCCCGATCACCAAGGGCTCGGCCAAGGTCGCGCTGGACAACGGCGACAAGGCGATCGGCCATGACGCGGTGGTCGCGCTGATGCAGACGGTCGACGACTACATCCCGCAGCCGGAGCGTCCGATCGACCTGCCGTTCCTGATGCCGGTCGAGGACGTGTTCTCGATCTCGGGCCGTGGCACGGTGGTGACCGGCCGCGTCGAGCGCGGCATCGTCAAGGTTGGCGAGGAAATCGAGATCGTCGGCCTGAAGGACACCGTGAAGACGACGGTGACCGGCGTCGAGATGTTCCGCAAGCTGCTGGACCAGGGCCAGGCGGGCGACAACATCGGCGCGCTGCTGCGCGGCACGAAGCGTGAGGACGTCGAGCGTGGCCAGGTGCTGTGCAAGCCGGGTTCGGTGAAGCCGCACACGAAGTTCACGGCCGAGGCCTACATCCTGACGAAGGAAGAGGGTGGCCGTCACACGCCGTTCTTCACCAACTACCGCCCGCAGTTCTACTTCCGCACGACGGACGTGACCGGCGTGGTCTCGCTGCCCGAGGGCACGGAGATGGTGATGCCGGGCGACAACATCTCGATGGAGGTGACGCTGATCGCCCCGATCGCGATGGAAGAGAAGCTCCGCTTCGCCATCCGCGAAGGCGGCCGCACGGTTGGAGCAGGGGTTGTTGCTTCGATCATCGCCTGATCGACTGCACACAGAGCAATTTGGGAAAGGGCGGTGGCGACACCGCCCTTTTTCTTTGTCTGAAGCCTACACCCCCGCCATTGGGCGACCGCAGGCGCGTTGGAACAGCTTGTTCGATAATCTGTACACAGCTGTGCATGTTCGTGCCGTAGCGCCCTGAAAATCAGCCGGCTATCTGTTCGGGAACGGTCGCCGCTGCGAGAGCGACCGCCGGGGAGCCATCGATGACGACGGGAAAGCCAAGGCTGAGGATCGGCTTGATCGGCCCAGGTTTCATGGGCAAAGCCCACGTCTTCGGTTTCGCCGCGGCGCAGCGCGTCTTCGACCTACCTTTTGAGCTTGAGCTGCACACGGTCGCCGACAGGGATGAGGCGCTCGCTGCTGCCGCTGCACGGGCGCTCGGCTTTGCCCGCTCCAGCGGCGATTGGCGCAGCCTCGTCGCCGATCCCGCGATCGACCTGATCGACATCACCGCGCCGAACGCCTTCCATCGCGAGATGGCGCTCGCCGCCACCGCTGCCGGCAAGCATGTCTATTGCGAGAAGCCGCTGGCGCCGACGGCGGCCGAGGCGCGCGAGATGGCCGATGCGGCGGCTGCGGCGAGGATCAAGACGCAGGTCGGCTTCAACTATCTCTGCAATCCGATGCTCGAATTGGCCCGAGAGATGATCCGGGCCGGCGAGATCGGTGAGGTCAGGAGCTATCGCGGCATCCATGCCGAGGACTACATGGCCGATGCGACGACGCCTTTCGGTTTCCGGCACGAGCCGGCCGGCGGCGGGGCGCTCGCCGATATCGGTAGCCATGCGCTCGCGACAGCGGAATTCCTGCTCGGGCCGATCGAGACGGTGATGGGCGATTGCGTTACCGCCATCGCCAGCCGGCCGGACGGCCGGGGCGGGCAGCGCGCGGTCGAGGTCGATGACGCCAGCCGCGCCTTCCTGCGTTTCGCCAATGGCGCGAGCGGCAGCATCGAGGCGAGCTGGATCGCGACCGGCCGCAAGATGCAGCATGATTTCGAAGTCTACGGCACCAGAGGCGCGCTGCTCTTCACGCAGGAGCGTCTCAACGAGCTGCATGTCTACAGCACGGCCGATGCGGCGGGGCGGCGCGGCTTCCGCCGGATCGAGGCCGGACCGGAGCACAAGCCCTATGGGCTGTTCTGCGTGGCGCCGGGCCACCAGCTCGGCTTCAACGACCTGAAGGCGATCGAGGTCGCGCGCTTCATGGAGGCGATCGCGGGCTTGAGGCCCGAGCCGTTCGACTTCCGGGCCGGAGAGCGCATCCAGATGCTGGTCGAGACGATCCAGGCCTCGGCGCGGGAAGGGCGCTGGCTGGACGCTGCCTGACCCCGCGAAGGGCGCAGGGCGCCCGCCTGCCGGGCGGGCTGGTCCTTGAGGCGATGGCTCTCTAGACATGAGGACAGGGCCGTCACCCGATCCGTGCCGAACGCGGACGACCTGTCAGCCGGCCCGAGGGAGGTTTGTCTCATGGGTTTCGTGCCGCCGTTTCCGGGTATCCATTCGATCGTCTTCGCGCTGTTCGACGAGCATGAGCGGCTCGACCGGGCCGCGATGCGGAAGCAGGCGCAGATCAGCGTCGATCTCGACGTGCAGGGCATGGCGGCGCTCGGACTTGCGACCGAGGTCTCCAAGCTGAGCTTCACCGAGCGCTGCACTGTGATGGAGTGGATGGCGGAGGATGTGGCGGGCAAGAAGCCGCTCGCCTTCACGATCTTCGGCTCGTCGGTGGCGGAGCAGGTCGCGCTGGTGAAGGTCGCCGAGAAGAACGGTGCCGATTGGGTGATTCTCCAGCCGCCGATGGTCGGCAGCTTCGGCGCCGCTGAGTATATCAATTTCTTCGGCCGCATCGCCGAGACGACGACGCTTCCGGTCGCGATTCAGAACGCGCCGGCCTATATGGGGCGCGGCCTCTCGGCCGAGGATATCCGCGAGCTGACGCGACGCTATCCGAATATCAGCCTGATCAAGGGCGAGGGGACGGTCGTCGAGATCGAGCGGCTGATCGCGGTCACAGAAGGCCGGCTGCCGATTCTCAATGGGCGCGGCGGGCTCGAGCTCATCGACAATTTCCGCGCGGGCTGCGCCGGCATGATCCTGGCGCCGGACACGATCGATTACGCGCTGCGCGCCTATAACCGCTACAAGGCCGGCGACGAGGCCGGGGCGGATGCGGCCTATCGCGAGGTTTTGCCGGCGATCACCTTCATCATGCAGTCGATCGAGACCCTGCTTTGCTACGGCAAGCGCATTTTCGGGGCGCGCGCCGGCATTCCGATCCATGACCGCGGCCCGGCGCTGAGACCCACCGAATTCGGGCTGAAGCTGGTCGAGCGCTATGCGCGGGAGCTCGGCCCCTACAGCAAATGAGGACGGCGCGCGATTTCGACTTGAAATGCGCCGCGCCTTGGGGCACATGACGCCCACCTGCAGGGGTATAGCTCAGTTGGTAGAGCGGCGGTCTCCAAAACCGCAGGTCGCGGGTTCGAGCCCTGCTGCCCCTGCCAGTCGTCCCGCTGGCGACTTCAAGCCCGGATGCCCAAGCAGGTTGGCGAGGCATCCATGACCCAGAACATCTACGACGACGAGACCTTCTTCGCGGGCTACAGCCAGCTGCCGCGTTCGGTCCATGGCCTGGACGGCGCGCCGGAATGGCCGGTGCTGCGCGGGATGCTGCCGGCGCTGGCGGGCCAGAGCGTGCTCGATCTCGGCTGCGGCTTCGGCTGGTTCTGCCGTTTCGTGGCGGGCGAGGGGGCTGCGAGCGTGCTCGGCGTCGATGTTTCCGAAAAGATGCTGGAGCGGGCGCGGCGCGAGACGCCTGATTCCCGCGTCGCCTACGAGCGTGCCGATCTCGAAAGCTATGAGCCGCCGGTCGCGGCCTTCGACCTCGCCTACAGCTCGCTCGCCTTCCACTATGTCGCGGACCTCGCCGGGCTGTTCGGACGGGTGCATGCGGTGCTGAAGCGGGGTGGCAGCCTTGTCTGCTCGGTCGAGCATCCGATCATGACGGCGCCCGCGCGGCAGGAATGGCTCACGGATGCCGATGGCCGCGCGACCTGGCCGGTCAACGGCTATCACGACGAGGGCAGGCGGGTGAGCAACTGGCTGACTGAGGGCGTGGTCAAGCGCCATCGTACCATCGCGACCTATCTCGACCTGCTGCTGGGCGCCGGCTTCAGGCTGGACCGGCTGGTCGAATGGGCGCCGAGCCCGGAGCAGGTCGCGGCCGAGCCGGGCTGGGCGAAAGAGCGTGAGCGGCCGTTCTTCCTGCTGATCGCGGCGAGCCGGGCCTGAGAGCGGTGAATCTGAAGCGAGCACATGTGTTTCTCGAGCCCTCATCCTGAGGAGCGGGCCGAAGGTCCGCGTCTCGAAGGATGTCCCAGATGTCTCCGAGGCTCCTCAGGATGAGGGCTTGGGGTCAAATGGTTCGTCCCGCGCCGAACCCGAAAGGGTCTTGGCTAAAGGCCTCAAGCGATGTAAGAGGCTTGCAATGACGGCGCGCAACCCTCCCCGGGTTCCGCGCCGCGAATGTTTCAGGACGGCCGAATCGGCACCGCACGGGATCGCGGAACGGTTCGGAACCCGAGGTGGTTCATGGCGAAATCCAATCCCTTCCAGTTCCTGCAGGACGTGCGCTCCGAGGCGACCAAGGTCACCTGGCCGTCGCGCCGCGAGACGCTGATCACCACGGGCCTCGTGCTCGCCATGGTGGTTCTGTCCAGCCTGTTCTTCCTCTTCACCGACACCGTCATCCGCTGGGTGCTCGGCCTCGTCCTCGGCGCCCGTTGAACGGAATTACGAACGTGAGCACCCGCTGGTATATCGTCCACGCCTATTCGAACTTCGAGAACAAGGTCGCCCAGTCGATCCGCGACCAGGCCGCGCAGCGCAATCTCGCCGACAAGTTCGACGAGGTGCTGGTGCCGACCGAGAAGGTCGTGGAGGTTCGCCGTGGCCGCAAGGTCGAGGCCGAGCGCAAGTTCTTCCCGGGCTATGTCCTGGTGAAGTGCGAGATGACCGACGAAGTCTATCACCTCATCAAGAACACGCCGAAGGTCACCGGCTTCCTGGGCGCCGACAAAGCCAAGCCCATGCCGATCCCCGAGAGCGAGGCGATGCGGATCAAGGGTCAGGTGGCCGAGGGTGTCGAGCGGCCGAAGCCGACGATCGTTTTCGAGGTCGGCGAGCAGGTCAAGGTCGCGGACGGGCCCTTCGCCTCGTTCAACGGCGTCGTCGAGGATGTCGATCACGCCCGTGCCCGCCTCAAGGTCGCGGTCTCGATCTTCGGTCGCGCCACGCCGGTCGAGCTCGAGTACAGCCAGGTCGAGAAGCTCTGAGGTTTTTCGATCCCGTTCCGGAGCGCTCATCCTGAAGAGCTGCGTCCGCGGCGTGCCGACGGATGAGCCAGGAGGCTCCGGAGCAATAACATCCTTCGAGACGCAAGCTTCGCTTGCTCCTCGGGGGGGCTGTGGTTCGGCGTTAACGAATCCACTTCCCTTCGGCGCTGCCTTATGTCATAGGGCGCGCCTCAACCGCGTGGGAGGCGTGCCGGTCGCCAGCCGGATCACAGGCGCCGCACCACGCACTGCAACCACCCCGGCCCCGATGAAGAGCATCGGCAGGCGGGGTCGTCGTCGTTCCGAATAGGCATCGGGGCGGACGGCAGGAGCAGCCATCATGGCGAAGAAGATCACGGGCTACGTGAAGCTTCAGGTTCCGGCGGGCGCGGCCAATCCGTCGCCGCCGATCGGTCCGGCGCTGGGTCAGCGCGGCCTCAACATCATGGAATTCTGCAAGGCCTTCAACGCGAAGACCCAGCAGATGGAAAAGGGCATGCCGATCCCGGTGATCATCACCGCGTATGCCGATCGCTCCTTCACCTTCGAGATGAAGCAGCCGCCGGTCTCGTACTGGCTGAAGAAGGCCGCTGGCCTGACCTCCGGCTCGAAGACCCCGGGCAAGGGCGGCAATGTCGGCAAGGTCACCACTGCGCAGATCGCCGAGATCGCCGAGAAGAAGATGGCCGATCTCAACTGCGACACCGTCGAATCGGCTTCGGCCATGATCCGTGGCTCGGCCAGGTCCATGGGCCTGGAAGTCGTGGGCTGAGGGAGGCTGACCAATGGCACATGTCGGAAAGCGCGTCGTCAAGGGCCGTGAGGGCATTGACCGCACCAAGCTGTACTCGCTCGACCAGGCTGTCACGTTCATCAAGGAACGCGCCAACGCCAAGTTCGACGAGACTGTCGAGATCGCGATGAATCTCGGCGTTGATCCCCGCCACGCCGACCAGATGGTCCGCGGCGTCTGCAACCTGCCGAACGGCTCGGGCCGCACGCTGCGCGTCGCCGTCTTCGCCCGTGGCGCCAAGGCCGACGAGGCCAAGGCTGCGGGTGCCGACATCGTCGGCGCCGAGGAGCTGGTCGAGTCCGTCCAGAAGGGCGAGATCAACTTCGATCGCTGCATCGCGACCCCGGACATGATGGGTCTTGTCGGCCGTCTCGGTAAAGTGCTCGGCCCGCGCGGCCTGATGCCGAACCCGCGCGTCGGCACCGTCACCATGGACGTGACCGCCGCCGTCGCCGCCTCGAAGGGCGGTTCGGTCGAGTTCCGCGTCGAGAAGGCGGGTATCGTCCACGCCGCCGTCGGCAAGGCCTCGTTCTCGGCTGACAAGCTCTCGGAGAACATCAAGGCGTTCGTCGACTCGGTCGCCAAGGCGAAGCCCGCCGGCGCCAAGGGCACGTACATTCAGCGCGTCGCCCTGTCGTCGACCATGGGCCCGGGCGTCAAGATCGAGCCGAACACCGTCATCGGCGGCTGATCAGGCTTAAGGGAAGGGCGGCTGGCTCACCGGCCGCCCACCCGCTCTTGATTTCACGAAGTCAAGAGCCTACTTGGCAGAAGCAGGCTGAAGCGCTATGACGCAGCCTGTTTCCATAAGTGAAGGGGCTCCGGCGTGCTTGGCACGAGGGGGTCTGTTTCGCGTTTTTCGGCGGTTTTCCGCTGAAGAATGGGTGATTTGAGCCAGGGAAAGCGATTTCCACGGCATGGAATCATCCAGTCCTGTCTGAGACTGCAGGTGCCTTCCCGGTTCGTCCGGGAGCATAATTTCGCCAAGAGGCCTGCATAGACGGTGCAAGAGCTTAGTCCCGGATCGCGAGGTCCGGACAAGACGGTTCGAACCATCTCGCCCGATCGTGACCCTCAGGGGTCGGGAGCGGGGACAGGGCACCAAGCGTCGCTTTGCGGGACGCCGGTGTCAACCGGGGTTTCGGGAAGCGGCATTTGCAACCGGCGGCAGGCCCTCAAAGCTTGTCGCCTACCGGAGAGAGCCCAGTGGATAAAGCGGCAAAGAAAGATGCCGTCGCGTCGCTGAACGATGTGTTTTCGAGCACGTCGGTCGTCGTCGTGGCCCACTATGCGGGTTTGACCGTGGCCCAGTTCCAGAAGCTTCGTCGCGAGATGAAGGCGAATGGCGCCACTGTTAAGGTCGCAAAGAACCGCTTGGCCAAGATCGCTCTTGAAGGCACCGACGTCGCGTCCATCAGCAAGCTGCTGACGGGTCCCACCCTGATCGCTTATTCGAGCGATCCGGTCGCGGCGCCGAAGGTCGCCACCGCTTTCGCCAAGGAGAACGACAAGCTCGTCATCCTGGGCGGCGCGATGGGCACGACCGCCCTGAACCCCGATGGTGTCAAGGCTCTGGCCACGATGCCCTCGCTCGACGATATGCGCGCCAAGCTCATCGGCCTTATCCAGGCCCCGGCTACGAAGCTCGCGCAGCTCACGAACGCGCCCGCCGGCAAGCTGGCTCGCGTGGTTCAGGCTTATGCCGACAAGAATGCGGCTTGATAGCCAGCAATTCCTTATCGTTCGAACCTCTTAAGACAGGAAGTTAAACATGGCCGATCTCGCCAAGCTTGTCGACGATCTCTCGTCGCTCACCGTTCTCGAGGCTGCTGACCTCGCCAAGATGCTCGAAGAGAAGTGGGGCGTTTCCGCCGCCGCCGCCGTCGCCGTTGCGGCTGGTCCGGCTGCTGGTGGCGCTGCCGCCGCCGCTGCTGAAGAGCAGACCGAGTTCACCGTTGTCCTGGCTTCGGCCGGCGACAAGAAGATCGAGGTGATCAAGGAAGTCCGCGCCATCACCGGCCTGGGCCTCAAGGAAGCCAAGGACCTGGTCGAAGGCGCTCCGAAGCCGGTCAAGGAGTCGGTTGCCAAGGACGAGGCCGAGAAGCTCAAGAAGCAGCTCGAGGCCGTCGGCGCCAAGGTCGAGCTCAAGTGAGCTTGGGCCGGCTGATGCCGGTCCGACCGTAGTCACTATCGACAGTCCCGGGGCGGCTCACGCCTCCGGGGCTGTTGCGTCGTTTCCGCGTTGGTGCGCGGGAGTTGTTTTCGGGGTTTGCTGCAACCTTGCGGCGTGACCTCGATGGAAATGTAGGGTCGGCGCGATGCGGCGCCGAACGGCTCACCCGGCGGCCTGCCGCCGTCGACCGCCCGGACCTCCGGGTGAGCCGTCCGAAGAGATTGCGAGGAACAACATGGTCAATTCGCTCCAGGGTCGCAGGCGCGTCCGCAAGTTCTTCGGCAAACTCAAGGAAGTGGCTGAGATGCCGAACCTCATCGAGGTTCAGAAGGCGTCCTACGATCAGTTCTTGATGGTCGACGAGCCCAAGGGCGGCCGCGCCGACGAGGGCTTGCAGTCCGTCTTCAAGTCCGTCTTCCCGATCGGCGATTTCTCCGGCGCTTCGCTGCTGGAGTTCGTGAAGTACACCTTCGAGCCGCCGAAGTACGACGTCGACGAGTGCCGCCAGCGCGGCATGACCTTCTCGGCGCCGCTCAAGGTGACGCTGCGCCTGATCGTGTTCGATATCGATCCGGACACCCAGGCCAAGTCCGTCAAGGACATCAAGGAGCAGGATGTCTACATGGGCGACATGCCGCTCATGACCGACAACGGCACCTTCATCGTCAACGGCACCGAGCGCGTCATCGTCTCGCAGATGCACCGTTCGCCGGGCGTGTTCTTCGATCACGACAAGGGCAAGACCCATTCCTCGGGCAAGCTGCTCTTCGCCGCGCGCATCATCCCCTATCGCGGTTCCTGGCTCGACATCGAGTTCGACGCCAAGGACATCGTCTATGCCCGTATCGACCGGAAGCGTAAGATCCCGGTCACCTCGCTGCTGTTCGCGCTCGGCATGGACGGCGAGGAGATCCTCAACCGCTTCTACAACCACATCACCTATACCAAGGACGCCAAGGGCTGGCGCGTTCCCTACGATGCGGAGCGCATGAAGGGCTTCAAGGCCTCCGAGGACCTGATCGACGCCGATACCGGCGAGGTCGTGGTCGAGGCCGGCAAGAAGCTCGTCGCCCGCGCCGCCCGCCAGCTGGCGGAGAAGGGCCTGAAGTTCCTGCGCGCGCAGGACGAGGACCTGTACACCCAGTACATCGCCGAGGATCTGGTCAACCCGGCGACGGGCGAGGTCTATGCCGAGGCCGGCGAGGAGATCACCGAGAAGCTGCTGACGCAGCTCGTCGAGGAGGGCTTCGACGAGATTCCGGTGCTCGACATCGACCACATCACGGTCGGCCCCTACATCCGCAACACGCTGAACGTCGACAAGAACTCGCGCCGCGAGGAAGCCCTGTTCGACATCTACCGCGTGATGCGTCCGGGCGAGCCGCCGACCCTCGAGACGGCTGAGAACATGTTCCAGTCGCTGTTCTTCGACGCCGAGCGCTACGACCTCTCGGCCGTCGGCCGCGTCAAGATGAACATGCGTCTCGACCTCGACGCCGAGGACACCGTGCGCATCCTGCGCAAGGAGGACATCTTCGCGGTCGTCAAGGCGCTGGTCGACCTGCGCGACGGCAAGGGCGAGATCGACGACATCGACCATCTCGGCAACCGCCGCGTGCGCTCGGTCGGCGAGCTCATGGAGAACCAGTACCGCCTGGGTCTGCTCCGCATGGAGCGCGCCATCAAGGAGCGCATGTCCTCGGTCGATATCGACACGGTCATGCCGCAGGACCTGATCAACGCGAAGCCGGCGGCCGCCGCCGTGCGCGAGTTCTTCGGCTCGTCGCAGCTCTCGCAGTTCATGGACCAGACCAACCCGCTCTCGGAAGTCACCCACAAGCGCCGTCTCTCGGCGCTTGGCCCGGGCGGCTTGACCCGCGAGCGCGCCGGCTTCGAGGTGCGCGACGTGCACCCGACCCACTATGGCCGCATCTGCCCGATCGAGACGCCGGAAGGCCCGAATATCGGCCTGATCAACTCGCTCGCCACCTTCGCGCGAGTGAACAAGTACGGCTTCATCGAGAGCCCCTACCGCCGCATCCGCGACGGCAAGGTCACCAACGAGGTGATCTATCTCTCGGCGATGGAAGAGGCGAAGTACAACGTCGCCCAGGCGAATGCCGCCGTCGATGCCGAAGGCCGCCTGACGGACGACCTGATCGTCTGCCGTCGCGCCGGTGAAGTCATCGTCACCCCGGTCGACAAGGTCGACTTCCAGGACGTGTCGCCGAAGCAGCTTGTCTCGGTCGCCGCGGCGCTGATCCCGTTCCTCGAGAACGACGACGCGAACCGCGCGCTGATGGGCTCGAACATGCAGCGCCAGGCGGTGCCGCTGGTTCGCGCCGACGCGCCCTTCGTCGGCACCGGCATGGAAGCGGTCGTCGCCCGTGACTCGGGCGCTGCGATCGCGGCCCGCCGCGGCGGTATCGTCGACCAGGTCGACGCGACCCGTATCGTTATCCGCGCTTCCGACGAGATGGACCCGACCAAGCCTGGCGTCGACATCTATCGCCTGCAGAAGTTCCAGCGCTCCAACCAGTCGACCTGCATCACGCAACGTCCGCTGGTCCGCGTCGGCGACATCATCAAGAAGGGCGACATCGTCGCCGACGGCCCGTCGACGGAGTTCGGCGAGCTCGCGCTCGGCCGCAACGTGCTCGTCGCGTTCATGCCGTGGAACGGCTACAACTTCGAGGACTCGATCCTTCTCTCCGAGAACATCGTGGCCCAGGACGTCTTCACCTCGATCCATATCGAGGAGTTCGAGGTCATGGCCCGCGACACCAAGCTCGGCCCGGAGGAAATCACGCGCGACATTCCGAACGTTTCGGAAGAAGCGCTGAAGAACCTCGACGAAGCCGGCATCGTCTATATCGGCGCTGAGGTTGCTGCGGGCGATATCCTGTGCGGCAAGATCACGCCGAAGGGCGAAAGCCCGATGACGCCGGAAGAGAAGCTTCTGCGCGCCATCTTCGGCGAGAAGGCTTCGGACGTGCGCGACACCTCGCTGCGGGTTCCCCCGGGCGTGCAGGGCACGATCGTCGAGGTCCGCGTGTTCAACCGCCATGGCGTAGACAAGGACGAGCGCGCCCAGGCGATCGAGCGCGAGGAGATCGAGCGTCTCGCCAAGGACCGTGACGACGAGCAGGCGATCCTGGACCGTAACACCTTCGCGCGTCTGGCCGAGATCCTGACCGGCAAGACCGGCCTTGCAGGCCCGAAGGGCTTCAAGAAGGACACGGTCATCACCCGCGAGGCGATGAGCGAGTTCCCGCGCTCGCAGTGGTGGCTGTTCGCCACCGCCGAGGACTCGCTGATGACCGAGATCGAGGCGATGCGGAAGCAGTACGACGAGTCGAAGAAGCGCCTCGAGCAGCGCTTCCTCGACAAGGTCGAGAAGCTGCAGCGTGGCGACGAGCTGCCTCCGGGCGTGATGAAGATGGTCAAGGTCTTCGTCGCGGTGAAGCGCAAGATCCAGCCGGGCGACAAGATGGCCGGCCGTCACGGCAACAAGGGCGTGGTCTCGCGCATCGTGCCGGTCGAGGACATGCCGTTCCTCGAGGACGGCACCCATGCCGACATCGTGCTGAACCCGCTCGGCGTGCCCTCGCGCATGAACGTCGGACAGATCCTGGAGACCCATCTGGGCTGGGCTGCCGCCGGTCTCGGCAAGCAGATCTCCAAGGCCCTCGACGCCTACAAGAAGTCCCACGACTTCAAGGCGCTGAAGGCCGAGTTCGACGCCGTCTACGAGGATAATGAGATCGTCGCCTCGATGGACGAGAACGAGCTCGTCGAGATGGGCCAGAACCTGCGCCGCGGCGTGCCGGTGGCGACGCCGGTCTTCAACGGCGCCAAGGAGGCCGATATCGAGCGGCTCCTGGAGCAGGCGGGTCTGCACTCCTCGGGCCAGTCGACCCTCTATGACGGCCGCACGGGTGAGCCTTTCGACCGCAAGGTGACGATGGGCTACATCTACATGCTCAAGCTGCACCACCTGGTCGACGACAAGATCCACGCCCGTTCGATCGGTCCGTACTCGCTCGTCACCCAGCAGCCGCTGGGCGGCAAGGCGCAGTTCGGCGGCCAGCGCTTCGGCGAAATGGAGGTCTGGGCGCTCGAAGCCTACGGCGCCGCCTACACCTTGCAGGAAATGCTGACGGTGAAGTCGGACGACGTCGCGGGCCGCACCAAGGTCTACGAGTCGATCGTGCGCGGCGAGGACAACTTCGAGGCGGGCATCCCGGAGAGCTTCAACGTGCTCGTCAAGGAAATGCGCTCGCTCGGCCTCAACGTCGAGCTCGTCAACAATAAGGCGAAGCCGGGCGAATTGCCGCCGGCCGAAGCGGCTGAATAAGTCGTTAACCAAGCCTTGGGTACATGCCGGCGGCACTGATGCCGCCGGCCACGGATTTCAGAAGCCGGGCAGGGTGGCCTTCGTCCCCGCCGGCTAGAGGAGACAGGCGATGAAGCAAGAGGTCATGAACCTTTTCGGCCAGCAGCCGGTCCAGCAGGCCTTCGACGCGATCAAGATCTCGATCGCGAGCCCGGAGAAGATCCTGTCCTGGTCCTATGGCGAGATCAAAAAGCCGGAGACCATCAACTACCGCACGTTCAAGCCGGAGCGTGACGGCCTGTTCTGCGCGCGCATCTTCGGGCCGATCAAGGACTACGAGTGCCTGTGCGGCAAGTACAAGCGCATGAAGTTCAAGGGCGTCATCTGCGAGAAGTGCGGCGTGGAAGTCACGCTCGCCCGCGTCCGGCGCGAGCGCATGGGCCATATCGAGCTGGCCGCTCCCGTCGCGCATATCTGGTTCCTGAAGTCGCTGCCCTCGCGCATCGGCCTGCTGATGGATATGCCGCTCAAGGACCTCGAGCGCATCCTCTACTTCGAGTCGTATGTGGTCATCGAGCCGGGCCTGACCCCGCTCAAGGACCGTCAGCTGCTGTCGGAAGAAGAGTATGTCCGCTGCCAGGAAGAGTACGGCGCCGACACCTTCACCGCCATGATCGGCGCGGAAGCCATCCGCGAGATGCTGCGCGCGCTCGACCTCGACCAGATCAACGCCGATCTCAAGCATGAGATCGCGACGACGACGTCGGAGCTGAAGCCCAAGAAGCTGATGAAGCGCCTCAAGATCATCGAGGCCTTCCAGGAATCGGGCAACAAGCCGGAATGGATGGTGATGACCCAGATCCCGGTCATCCCGCCGGATCTGCGCCCGCTCGTTCCGCTCGATGGCGGCCGCTTCGCGACCTCGGACCTGAACGACCTCTATCGCCGCGTCATCAACCGCAACAACCGCCTGAAGCGCCTCATCGAGCTGCGCGCGCCGGACATCATCATCCGCAACGAGAAGCGGATGCTGCAGGAGTCCGTCGACGCCCTGTTCGACAACGGCCGCCGCGGCCGCGTCATCACGGGTGCCAACAAGCGCCCGCTGAAGTCGCTCGCCGACATGCTGAAGGGCAAGCAGGGCCGCTTCCGCCAGAACCTGCTCGGCAAGCGCGTCGACTATTCGGGCCGCTCGGTCATCGTCGTCGGCCCGGAGATGAAGCTGCACCAGTGCGGCCTGCCGAAGAAGATGGCGCTCGAGCTGTTCAAGCCGTTCATCTATGCGCGCCTCGACGCCAAGGGCTACTCGACCACGGTCAAGCAGGCCAAGAAGCTGGTCGAGAAGGAGAAGCCTGAGGTCTGGGATATCCTGGACGAGGTCATCCGCGAGCATCCGGTGATGCTGAACCGCGCACCGACGCTCCACCGCCTGGGCATCCAGGCCTTCGAGCCCGTGCTGATCGAAGGCAAGGCGATCCAGCTGCACCCGCTGGTCTGCGCCGCCTTCAACGCGGACTTCGACGGCGACCAGATGGCCGTGCACGTCCCGCTGTCGCTCGAAGCGCAGCTGGAAGCGCGCGTGCTGATGATGTCGACCAACAACATCCTGCACCCCGCGAACGGCATGCCGATCATCGTGCCGTCGCAGGACATCGTGCTCGGCCTGTACTACCTCTCGATCGTCTCGGACGGCGAGCCGGGCCAGGGCAAGATCTTCGGCGATTTCGGCGAACTCGAGCACGCGCTGCACGAGAAGGTCGTGACGCTGCATTCGAAGATCAAGTATCGCTGGACCGGCACCGGCAAAGACGGCAAGCCGTACACGAAGATCTACGACACCACGCCTGGCCGCGTGATCCTCTCGACCGCGCTGCCGGACCATCCGGCCGTGTCCTTCGACGTCAGCAACCGCCTGATGACCAAGAAGGAAATCTCCGGAATGATCGACGCCGTGTATCGCGGCTGCGGTCAGAAGGAATCGGTGATCTTCTGCGATCGCGTCATGGCGCTGGGCTTCCGCCACGCGTTCAAGGCCGGCATCTCCTTCGGCAAGGACGACATGGTCGTGCCGGAGAACAAGTGGGATATCGTCGACACGACCCGCGCGCTCGCCAAGGATTACGAGCAGCAGTACCAGGACGGCCTGATCACCCAGGGCGAGAAGTACAACAAGGTCGTCGACGCCTGGGCGAAGTGCTCCGACAAGCTCGCCCAGGAGATGATGGCCCGCATCTCGACCGTCCAGAAGGACGAGACCGGCCGCGACAAGCAGATCAACTCGATCTACATGATGAGCCACTCGGGTGCTCGTGGTTCGCCGGCGCAGATGCGCCAGCTCGCCGCCATGCGCGGCCTGATGGCCAAGCCGTCGGGCGAGATCATCGAGTCGCCGATCATCTCGAACTTCAAGGAAGGTCTCGACGTTCTCGAGTACTTCAACTCGACCCACGGCGCCCGTAAGGGCCTCGCCGACACGGCGCTCAAGACGGCCAACTCCGGCTATCTCACCCGCCGTCTCGTCGACGTGGCGCAGGACGCGATCATCTCCGAGGTCGACTGCGGCTCGGATAACGGCATCAAGATGCGCGCCATCGTCGATGCCGGCCAGATCGTGGCTTCGCTCGGCATGCGCATCCTGGGTCGCGCCACGGCCGAGGACATCGTCGATGTCGACGGCAATGTCCTCGTCGCCAAGGGGATCGTGATCGAAGAGAGCGACATCGCCAGGATCAACGCCGCCGGCGTCCAGGAGGTGAAGATCCGTTCGGTTCTCACCTGCGAGACCAAGAACGGCGTCTGCGCCACCTGCTACGGTCGCGACCTCGCTCGCGGCACGCCCGTCAACATGGGCGAGGCCGTCGGCGTCATCGCGGCACAGTCGATCGGCGAGCCGGGTACGCAGCTCACCATGCGTACCTTCCACATCGGCGGCGCGGCCACCATCGCCGACCAGTCCTTCGTCGAGTCGAACTTCGAAGGCACGGTCAAGATGCGCAACCGCAACGTCGCGCGGAACTCGGACGGCGACCTCATCGCCATGGCGCGCAACATCGCCATCGTGATCGTCGGCCCTGATGGAGCCGAGCGCGCGGTCCATCGCGTCCAGTTCGGCTCGAAGCTGCGCGTCGACGAGGGCGACAAGGTCAAGCGCGGCCAGCGCCTGATCGAGTGGGACCCCTATTCCCGCCCGATCCTCGCGGAAGTGGACGGCAAGGTCGGCTACGAGGACCTCGTGGACGGCATGTCGATCACCGAGACGACCGACGAGGCGACCGGCATCTCCAAGCGCGTCGTCATCGACTGGCGCGGTTCGGCCCGTACGGCCGATCTCAAGCCGGCGATGGTCATCTTCGGCGCCGATGGGAAGGTTGCGAAGCTCGCCCGTGGTGGCGAGGCCCGCTACATCCTGCCGGTCGACGGCATTATCTCGGTGGAGCCGGGCCATGCGATCAAGGCCGGCGACGTGCTCGCCCGTGTCTCGACCGACTCGGCCAAGACCCGCGACATCACCGGCGGTCTGCCGCGCGTCGCGGAGCTGTTCGAGGCACGTCGTCCGAAGGACGCGGCGATCATCGCCGAGAAGTCGGGCGTGATCGGCTTCGGCAAGGACTACAAGAACAAGCGTCGCGTTACGCTGACGCCGCATGACGGTTCCGACGGGGTCGAGTACCTGATCCCGAAGGGCAAGCACATCCACCTCCAGGAAGGCGACGTCGTGGAGGTCGGCGACTACATCCTCGACGGCAACCCGGCCCCGCACGACATCCTTGCGATCAAGGGCGTCGAGGAGCTGGCGGCTTATCTGGTCAACGAAATCCAGGAGGTTTACCGCCTCCAGGGCGTGACCATCAACGACAAGCACATCGAGGTCATCGTCCGGCAGATGCTGCAGAAGGTCGAGATCACCGAGTCCGGCGACAGCGACATCCTGACCGGCGACCAGGTCGATCGGATCGAGCTGGAAGAGGTCAACGCGAAGCTGCGCGAAGAGGGCAAGAAGCCGGCATCCGGTGTTCCGGTCCTGCTCGGCATCACCAAGGCCTCGCTGCAGACCCGCTCCTTCATCTCGGCGGCGTCCTTCCAGGAGACCACCCGCGTCCTCACCGAGGCGGCGGTCAACGGCAAGTCGGACATGCTCGAAGGCCTCAAGGAGAACGTCATCGTCGGCTCGCTCATCCCGGCCGGCACCGGCGCCCAGGTCGCCCGCATCAAGCAGGTGGCCACGCGCCGCGACGATCTCATCGTCGGCCAGAAGGCGGATGCGGCGGCCAAGGCCGCCAAGGCAGCCGCCGCGGTGCTCCCGGCTGCCGAATAAGCAGCCCGGCGAAAGCCTCATGCTCTCAAACGGCCGCCTTCGGGCGGCCGTTTTCTTTTGTGTCAGCCGTGGCGATGCCTGAGCTGCGCGCCTTGAAGGATACGGATCATCCTGGCGCTCTCGCCGCAGAGAGATGGGGACCAAATTTCCGTCTGCTCACATTTTGTTCACGCCATCTGATGCTCTAAGGGTGCGAAGCTACTCCCGGTTTCGAAAGCAGGGCGCTGCAGGGACATGATGCGCTGGCCAGAAAGGCAAGAAGGCAGGGATGCCTTCGATCACGAGACGCCGGCCGGCTTCGTCGCGGCGGTCGAGGCGATCTATGACGCGGCTCCGGCGCCCGAGCGCTGGCCCGCCGCGCTGCAGGCGATCGCCGATTCATTCGGCGATATCGGCGCCCATATGATCTATCAGCGGGACGACGGCACCTATGGCTCGATCTGTTCGCCCGGGCTGGAGGCGGCCCTGCGGGATTACGAGACGGGGGAGTGGTGGCGTCATGACGTGCGCTTCTCGCGCTCACTTGAATGCGGGGCGATTGCCCGTTCCGATACGATCTCGGATCGCGACATCGCCACGCCGGAGGAAAGGAAGCGCCTGCCATTCTACACGCAGTTTCTGCGCTCGCATGGCCTCGGCTGGTTCGGCGGGGTCGGGATCTCTCCCGATCCGCGCGTGGGTGTCGCGCTAGCGGTTCAGCGCGCCGCGGAGAGGGGGCCACTGTCGGAGGCCGAGCTCGAAACCCTCGGCCGGTTGGGGCGCCATGTCGAGAACGCCCTGCGTCTCGGGATCAGGCTGATCAATGCCGAAGCCTCGCAGCACGCGCTCGCGGATGCCCTAACCCGGCTCGGGGTCGGCGTCTTCCTGCTTGCCGGCGATGGGCGGGTGCTGTTCTCCAATCCGGCTGGACAGGCGCTCACCGGGGGCGGCCTGCTGGTCAGTGGGGGGCGGCTGACGGCACGGGCGGAGGCGCCGCGCGATATGCTGCGGGCCCGGATCGCCGACGCGGCTTTCGGCGACACGGCCCTTCTCGATGCGCCGCGTCCGGTCGTCGTGCAGGATCACCAGCGCGACGGTTTCCTGGCCGTGCATGTGATCCCGGTCCGGGGGGCGGATCGCGGTGCGGTCGAAGCGTTGCTCGCGGATGTCGCCGCGATCGCTGTCGTCATGAGCTCGCAGGTCAACGGCCCCGCCGATCCGGCGCTCGTGCGTGACCTTCTCGGCCTGACGCTGGCCGAGGCACGCCTGACGGCCCTGGTCGGGGTGGGGCTGGCGCCGCGCGAAGCGAGCCAACGTCTCGGCATCACCGAGGAAACGGCGCGCACGACCCTGAAGCGCGTCTTCCAGAAGACCGGTGTAACGCGGCAGAGCGAGTTGTCCGCGCTTCTGGCTCGAATGGCGGTTCGCTAGGGCAGGGGTGCTGCGGCTGCTGTTCTCCGGGAGGGCTTCCCCCTGGCCGGTGATTCTCCTGGGGATCATGCGGGAGCTGGAACTCGAGGGAGCTTTACGCTCTGTTTACGGCCGCTATGCTGACGATCGGCGCGCGGCATGCAGCCGTAGCCGGTTCGGTGCCGCCATTCGCCCAGTGGGTGGCGGAAATGCAGGCCTAAACGGGCCTGGAACCGGAATCCGGGGTTGACGCGAATCTCCGCGTAAGTCATAAGCGCGCCACTGTCGACGGCTGTCGGACACGTTTGTCGCTTGCGCATGGTTCGCAAGCGAGTTTCGCGACCGAAACTCCGTCGGAATTCCAGCGTCGATTGACGACATGGCAGGATGCATGAACGCGGTTTTCCGTGTTCCTCTGCTGGCGAGCGCGCCTGAGGCCCCTGAAAGGGCGCCGATGGCGCGGCTTCGTTTATGTCATGGCTTTGCTCGGCCTGGGAGATTGACCAGGAATTTCCAAACGCTCAGTGGGGCGAGAGGCCAGAATGCCGACAATCAGCCAGCTCATCCGCAAGTCGCGGTCGCCCGTGAAGGCGCGTAACACCGCCCCGGCGCTTGAGAATTGCCCGCAGAAGCGCGGCGTTTGCACGCGCGTCTATACGACGACCCCGAAGAAGCCGAACTCCGCGCTCCGTAAGGTTGCGAAGGTTCGCCTGACCAACGGCTTCGAGGTGATCGGCTACATCCCCGGCGAGGGTCACAACCTCCAGGAGCACTCTGTCGTCATGATCCGTGGCGGCCGCGTGAAGGACCTTCCCGGCGTGCGCTATCACATCCTGCGCGGTGTGCTCGACACGCAGGGCGTCAAGAACCGCAAGCAGCGCCGTTCGAAGTACGGCGCCAAGCGTCCCAAGTAATTTCGGCCTGACCGGCCGGGCGAGCAGCCTGAGCCGGTTCGCCGCGTTGAAGATTTACGGAGACTAGACGATGTCCCGCCGCCACAGTGCCGAAAAGCGCGAAGTTATCCCGGACCCGAAGTTCGGCGATATCGTCGTGACCAAGTTCATGAACTCGGTCATGTACGAAGGTAAGAAGTCGACCGCCGAGCGGATCGTCTACGGTGCCTTCGATATCATCGAGGCGAAGACCAAGAGCGAGCCGCTCGGCGTCTTCAAGTCGGCGCTCGAGAACGTCGCTCCGGCGATCGAAGTCCGTTCCCGCCGCGTCGGTGGCGCGACCTACCAGGTTCCGGTCGAAGTCCGCACGGAGCGCCGCCAGGCGCTCGCCATCCGCTGGCTGATCGCTGCCGCTCGCGGCCGCAACGACAAGACCATGGTGGAGCGCCTGTCGGCCGAGCTGATGGACGCTGCCAACAATCGCGGCAACGCCGTCAAGAAGCGTGAAGACACGCACCGGATGGCGGAAGCCAACCGCGCCTTCTCGCACTACCGCTGGTAAGCGGCGTACTGCACCGAGACACAGAGCACGATCATGGCCCGTTCCCATCCCATCGACCGTTATCGCAACTTCGGCATCATGGCCCACATTGATGCCGGCAAGACGACGACGACCGAACGCATCCTGTTCTACACCGGCAAGAGCCACAAGCTCGGCGAAGTCCATGATGGCGCTGCTACCATGGACTGGATGACGCAGGAGCAGGAGCGTGGCATCACGATCACCTCTGCTGCGACGACCTGCTTCTGGCAGGACCACCGCCTGAACATCATCGACACCCCCGGCCACGTCGACTTCACCATCGAAGTCGAGCGTTCGCTGCGCGTGCTCGACGGCGCTGTCTGCGTTCTCGACGGCAACCAGGGCGTCGAGCCCCAGACCGAGACCGTCTGGCGCCAGGCCGACAAGTACGACGTTCCGCGCGTCGTCTTCGTCAATAAGATGGACAAGATCGGCGCTGATTTCTATCGCTGCGTCCAGGACATCATTGACCGCGTCGCCGGCAAGCCCGTCTGCCTGCAGATCCCGATCGGTTCCGAGTCCAACTTCGCGGGCGTCGTCGACCTCGTGAAGATGAAGGCGATCGTCTGGAACGGCGAGGCGCTCGGCGCTTCGTACGAGGAGCAGGACATCCCGGCCGATCTCGCCGACAAGGCCGCCGAGTACCGCTCGAAGCTCGTCGAGGCTGCCGTCGAGATGGACGACGCCGCGATGGAAGCCTATCTCGAAGGCACCGAGCCGGACGCCGCCACGCTGCGCCGCCTGATCCGCACTGCGGTTCAGCGCCGCGCGTTCCACCCGGTCCTCTGCGGCTCGTCCTTCAAGAACAAGGGCGTGCAGCCGCTGCTCGACGCCGTCGTCGACTATCTGCCGTCGCCGGTGGATCGCGGCGCGGTCGAAGGCATCGACTTCAAGACCGAAGAGCCGACCACCCGCAACCCGACCGACTCCGATCCGTTCGCGATGCTCGCGTTCAAGATCATGGACGACCCCTTCGTCGGTACGATCACCTTCTGCCGCGTCTATTCCGGCAAGGTCGAGGCGGGCCAGGGCGTCATCAACTCGACCCGTGACAAGAAAGAGCGCGTCGGCCGCATGCTGCTGATGCATGCGAACAACCGCGAGGACATCAAGGAGGCTTATGCCGGCGACATCGTCGCCCTGGCCGGCCTCAAGGACGTCCGCACTGGCGACACGCTCTGCGATCCCGTCAACGCGGTCATCCTGGAGCGTATGGAGTTCCCCGAGCCGGTCATCACGATCGCGATCGAGCCGAAGTCCAAGGCCGACCAGGAGAAGCTGGGTCTCGCCCTGTCGAAGCTCGCGAACGAGGATCCCTCGTTCCGCGTGTCGACCGACCAGGAGAGCGGCCAGACCATCCTGAAGGGCATGGGCGAGCTCCATCTCGACATCAAGGTCGACATCCTGCGCCGCACCTACAAGGTCGATGCCAATATCGGCGCGCCGCAGGTTGCGTATCGTGAGACGCTGACCAAGAAGGCCGAAATCGACTACACCCACAAGAAGCAGACCGGCGGTACCGGCCAGTTCGCTCGCGTCAAGCTCGTCATCGAGCCGAACGAGACCGGCAAGGGCTTCGAGTTCGAGTCGAAGGTCGTCGGCGGTTCGGTGCCGAAGGAGTACATTCCCGGCGTCGAGAAGGGCCTGAATTCGGTCATCGGCTCGGGCGTGCTCGCCGGCTTCCCGGTCGTGGACGTCAAGGTCACACTGATCGACGGCGCCTTCCACGAAGTCGACTCGTCGGCCCTGGCCTTCGAAATCGCCTCCCGTGCAGCGCTGCGCGAAGGTCTGCAGAAGGGCGGCTCCGTGCTGCTCGAGCCGATCATGAAGGTCGAAGTCGTGACCCCGGAAGACTATACCGGCTCGGTCATCGGCGACCTGAACTCGCGTCGTGGCCAGATCCAGGGCCAGGACATGCGCGGCAACGCCGTCGTGATCAACGCGATGGTTCCGCTGGCGAACATGTTCGGCTACGTGAACCAGCTTCGCTCGTTCTCGCAGGGCCGCGCGAACTACACGATGCAGTTCGACCACTATGAGCAGGTGCCGTCGGCGGTGGCCGCCGAGGTCCAGGCCAAGTACGCCTGAACCCCGCACCGACCCGACTGACCATTTGAACAAGATCTGACGGAGGCTACGATGGCCAAAGAGAAGTTTTCGCGGAACAAGCCGCACTGCAACATTGGAACGATTGGTCACGTTGACCATGGCAAGACGTCACTGACGGCTGCGATCACGAAGGTTCTGGCCGAGACGGGCGGCGCTGCGTTCACGGCGTATGACCAGATTGACAAGGCCCCGGAAGAGAAGGCTCGCGGCATCACGATCTCGACGGCGCACGTCGAGTACGAGACGGCGAACCGTCACTATGCGCACGTCGACTGCCCCGGCCACGCCGACTACGTGAAGAACATGATCACGGGCGCGGCGCAGATGGACGGCGCGATCCTGGTGGTTTCGGCTGCCGACGGCCCGATGCCGCAGACCCGCGAGCACATCCTGCTGGCGCGCCAGGTCGGCGTTCCCGCGCTGGTGGTGTTCATGAACAAGGTCGACTTGGTCGACGACGCCGAGCTGCTCGAGCTGGTCGAGATGGAGATCCGCGAGCTTCTGTCGAAGTACGACTTCCCGGGCGACGACATCCCGATCACCAAGGGCTCGGCCAAGGTCGCGCTGGACAACGGCGACAAGGCGATCGGCCATGACGCGGTGGTCGCGCTGATGCAGACGGTCGACGACTACATCCCGCAGCCGGAGCGTCCGATCGACCTGCCGTTCCTGATGCCGGTCGAGGACGTGTTCTCGATCTCGGGCCGTGGCACGGTGGTGACCGGCCGCGTCGAGCGCGGCATCGTCAAGGTTGGCGAGGAAATCGAGATCGTCGGCCTGAAGGACACCGTGAAGACGACGGTGACCGGCGTCGAGATGTTCCGCAAGCTGCTGGACCAGGGCCAGGCGGGCGACAACATCGGCGCGCTGCTGCGCGGCACGAAGCGTGAGGACGTCGAGCGTGGCCAGGTGCTGTGCAAGCCGGGTTCGGTGAAGCCGCACACGAAGTTCACGGCCGAGGCCTACATCCTGACGAAGGAAGAGGGTGGCCGTCACACGCCGTTCTTCACCAACTACCGCCCGCAGTTCTACTTCCGCACGACGGACGTGACCGGCGTGGTCTCGCTGCCCGAGGGCACGGAGATGGTGATGCCGGGCGACAACATCTCGATGGAGGTGACGCTGATCGCCCCGATCGCGATGGAAGAGAAGCTCCGCTTCGCCATCCGCGAAGGCGGCCGCACCGTCGGCGCCGGCGTCGTCGCCTCGATCATCGCGTAACGCGTTTGCGTGAGGGGCAGGGGCCCTTCGGGGCGTTTGCCTTTTCTCACGTCACGGAGAACTAAGACCATGAACGGTCAGAACATTCGGATCCGCCTCAAGGCGTTCGACCACCGCATCCTCGACGCTTCGACGCGCGAGATCGTGTCGACCGCGAAGCGGACGGGCGCCCAGGTCCGCGGACCGATTCCGCTGCCCACGCTCATCGAGAAGTTCACCGTCAACCGCTCGCCCCACATCGACAAGAAGTCGCGCGAGCAGTTCGAGATGCGGACCCACAAGCGGGTTCTCGATATCGTCGACCCGACCCCCCAGACGGTCGACGCCCTCATGAAGCTCGATCTCGCCGCCGGCGTCGACGTCGAAATCAAGCTTTAAGTCGGAGATGGTCTGAACGACGAAGTGGTTTCCACTTCGTCGGACCATCTTCGGATCCGATTAAACGGGTCCTCTGTTTCCGGCGACCCCGGATGGACATGACCCCAAAGGAAGGTATGCACCGATGCGTTCCGGTGTGATTGCACAGAAAGTCGGGATGACCCGCATCTTCACGGATGCCGGCGAGCACATCCCGGTCACCGTGCTGAAGCTCGACAACTGCCAGGTCGTCGCGCATCGCACGATCGAGAAGAACGGCTATGTGGCCGTGCAGCTGGGCTCCGCTCAGGCGAAGGTGAAGAATGTCTCGAAGGCCGAGCGCGGTCATTTCGCGGTCGCCAAGGTCGAGCCGAAGCGCAAGGTGGTCGAGTTCCGCGTCAGCAATGACGCGCTGATCCCCGTCGGCGCCGAGCTGACCGCGGACCACTTCGTCGTCGGCCAGTTCGTCGATGTCTCCGGCACCACCACCGGTAAGGGTTTCGCAGGCGGTATGAAGCGCTGGAACTTCGGCGGTCTGCGCGCCACGCACGGCGTGTCGGTCTCGCATCGCTCGATCGGTTCGACCGGTGGCCGTCAGGACCCGGGCAAGACCTTCAAGAACAAGAAGATGCCGGGTCATCTCGGCGCCGAGCGCGTCACCACGCAGAACCTGCGCGTCGTCCAGACGGATGTCGAGCGCGGCCTGATCCTCGTCGAGGGTGCCGTTCCTGGCGTCGCCGGCGGCTGGATTCACGTCCGTGACGCCGTCAAGCGCGCCCTGCCGAAGGATGCGCCGCTGCCGGGCAAGTTCAAGGTTTCCGGCGAGGGCAAGGCGGATGAGGCTCCTGCGGCCCAGGCTGAGGAGAACGCGTGATGAAATTCGATATCACCACTCTCGAGGGCAAGTCGGCCGGTTCGGTCGAGCTGTCGGATGAGGTGTTCGGCCTCGAGCCGCGCGCCGATCTGCTCGCCCGCATGGTCCGCTATCAGCTCGCCAAGCGCCGCGCCGGGACTCACAAGTCCAAGGGCCGCTCGGAAGTCGATCGCACCCGCAAGAAGATCTACAAGCAGAAGGGCACCGGCGGCGCTCGCCACGGCGCGGCTTCGGCTCCGCAGTTCCGCGGCGGCGGCAAGGCTTTCGGCCCCGTCCTGCGCGACCACGGTCATGATCTTCCCAAGAAGGTCCGTGCGCTGGCTCTGCGCCACGCTCTCTCGGCCAAGGCGAAGGACGCCGGCATCATCGTGATCGACGATGCCACGCTCTCCGAGCCGAAGACCAAGGTGCTGCTCGGCCATTTCGGCAAGCTCGACCTGTCGAGCGCGCTGATCATCGGCGGCGCCGAGATCGATACCAACTTCGGCCTGGCCGCTCGCTCGATCCCGAATGTCGACGTGCTGCCGGTCCAGGGCATCAACGTTTACGACATCCTGCGTCGCGACAAGCTCGTCCTGACGCGCGCGGCCGTCGATGCGCTGGAGGCGCGCTTCAAATGAGCCAGTCCGCCAAGAACCTCGACCCGCGCCACTACGATGTGATCGTGGCGCCGGTCATCACCGAGAAGGCGACGATGCTCTCGGAGCATAACAAGGTCGTCTTCAAGGTTGCCAAGACCGCAACGAAGCCGCAGATCAAGGCGGCGATCGAAAATCTCTTCGACGTCAAGGTGAAGAGCGTCAACACGATCGTCACCGAGGGCAAGGTCAAGATGTTCCGTGGCCGTCCCGGCCAGCGTTCGGACGTCAAGAAGGCGGTCGTGACCCTCGAAGAGGGCCACTCCATCGACGTGACCACGGGCCTGTGAGGGAAGCATCATGGCTTTGAAACATTTCAAGCCGATCACGCCGAGCCTTCGCCAGCTCGTGATCGTCGACCGCAGCGAGCTCTACAAGGGCAAGCCGGTCAAGGTGCTGACCGAGGGCAAGAGCTCCTCGGGCGGCCGCAACAACACCGGCCGCGTCACCGTCCGCTTCCGCGGCGGTGGTCACAAGCGCACGCTGCGTCTCGTCGACTTCAAGCGTCGCGGCAAGGCCGGCATCCCGGCGACCGTCGAGCGGCTCGAGTACGATCCGAACCGCACCGCCTTCATCGCCCTGATCAAGTATCAGGACGGCGAGCAGGCCTACATCCTGGCGCCGCAGCGCCTGGCTGTTGGTGATACGGTCGTCGCGGGTGACTCGGTCGACGTGAAGCCCGGCAACGCGGCTCCGATGGGTTCGCTGCCGATCGGCACGATCGTCCACAATGTCGAGCTGAAGATCGGCAAGGGCGGCGCCCTGGCCCGTTCGGCCGGCAACTACGCCCAGATCGTCGGTCGCGACCAGGGCTACGTCATCGTCCGCCTGAACTCGGGCGAACAGCGCCTGATCTCGGGCCTGTGCTATGCTACCGTCGGCGCCGTCTCGAACCCGGATCACATGAACCGGAACGACGGCAAGGCTGGTCGCTCGCGCTGGCTCGGTCGCCGTCCGCATAACCGCGGCGTCTCGATGAACCCGGTCGACCATCCGCACGGCGGTGGTGAAGGCCGGACCTCGGGTGGCCGTCATCCGGTCACGCCCTGGGTCTGCCGACCAAGGGTAAGAAGACCCGCTCGAACAAGCGGACCGATACGTTCATCGTGTCGAGCCGTCACGCCCGCAAGAAGAAGAACTGAGGTCCGTCATGGCGCGTTCGCTTTGGAAAGGTCCGTTCGTCGACGGATACCTCCTGAAGAAGGCCGAGGTCGCCAGGACCTCGGCTCGTAATGAAGTTATCAAGATCTGGAGCCGTCGCTCCACGATCCTGCCGCAGTTCGTCGGTCTGACGTTCGGCGTCTACAACGGCCATAAGCATGTGCCGGTGTCCGTGTCCGAGGAGATGGTGGGTCACAAGTTCGGCGAGTTCTCGCCGACCCGCACCTTCCACGGCCACGCTGCCGACAAGAAGGCGAAGAGGAAGTAAGCCATGGGTAAAGCATCCGCCCCCCGTGCGCTGCCCGAGAACGAAGCCACTGCGATCGCTCGCAACCTTCGCGTCTCGCCGCAGAAGCTGAACCTCGTCGCTCAGCTGATCCGTGGCAAGAAGGTCGCGACTGCGCTCGCCGATCTCGAGTTCTCGCGCAAGCGGATCTCGCTCGATGTGCGCAAGTGCCTCCAGAGCGCGATCGCCAACGCCGAGAACAATCATGATCTCGACGTCGACGATCTCGTCGTGGCACAGGCCTTCGTTGGCAAGGCCCTCGTCATGAAGCGTTTCCACGCTCGTGCCCGTGGCCGTGGCGCCCGCATCCTGAAGCCCTTCGCGAACATCACGATCGTGGTGCGCGAAGTCGCTGCGGCCAAGGCCTGAGGAGAGAACGATGGGTCAGAAAATCAATCCGATCGGCCTTCGCCTCGGCATCAACCGCACCTGGGACTCGCGTTGGTTCGCCAACAAGGGCGAGTACGGCAAGCTGCTGCATGAAGACATGGCCATCCGCGCCGCGCTCATGAAGCTGCTGAAGCAGGCCGCGGTCTCGAAGATCATCATCGAGCGCCCGCACCGGAAGTGCCGCGTCACCATCCACTCGGCGCGTCCGGGTGTGGTGATCGGCAAGAAGGGTGCAGACATCGAGAAGCTCCGCAAGGAAGTCTCGAAGCTCACCAAGGCCGACGTGACGATCAACATCGTCGAGGTGCGCAAGCCCGAGATCGACGCGACGCTCGTCGCCGACTCGATCGCTCAGCAGCTCGAGCGCCGCGTCGCCTTCCGTCGCGCCATGAAGCGCGCCGTGCAGTCGGCGATGCGTCTGGGCGCCGAGGGCATCCGCATCAACTGCTCGGGCCGTCTCGGCGGCGCCGAGATCGCCCGCCTCGAATGGTACCGTGAGGGCCGCGTGCCGCTGCATACGCTGCGCGCCGATGTCGACTACGGCGTCGCCACCGCTTTCACGACCTACGGGACGTGCGGCATCAAGGTCTGGATCTTCAAGGGCGAGATCCTGGAACACGACCCGATGGCCCAGGACAAGCGCCTGTCCGACGAAGGCGGCCGCTCCAGCGGTCGTGACCGTGATCACCGCGATCGCGATCGTCGCGAGCAGGCTGCGTAAGGCTGATCGAGAAGAGCCATGCTGCAACCAAAACGCACCAAGTTCCGCAAGCAGTTCAAGGGACGCATCTCCGGCGTCGCCAAGGGCGGCACGGACCTCAACTTCGGCCAGTTCGGCCTGAAGGCCCAGGAGCCCGAGCGCGTCACCGCCCGGCAGATCGAGGCGGCCCGCCGCGCGATCACCCGCGCCATGAAGCGCGTCGGCCGTGTCTGGATCCGCATCTTCCCGGACGTGCCGGTTTCCAAGAAGCCGACCGAAGTCCGCATGGGTAAGGGCAAGGGTTCGCCCGAGTTCTGGGCCGCCAAGGTCAAGCCGGGCCGGATCATGTTCGAGCTCGACGGCGTGTCCGAGGAGATCGCCCGCGAGGCGCTCCGTCTCGGCGCTGCCAAGCTGCCGATCAAGACGCGCTTCATCCAGCGCATTGCCGAGTGAGGGAGGGCAAGATGAAAATCACACAGCGTCAGTCCGACCTGAAGGCCATGAGCACGGACCAGCTTCAGGACGAACTCCTGAAGCTCAAGAAGGAGCAGTTCAACCTGCGCTTCCAGAAGGCCACCGGGCAGCTCGAGAACACCGCGCGCGTCACCGAAGTGCGCAAGGACATCGCCCGCATCAAGACGCTGCAGCGGTCCAAGACCGTCGCGGCGAGCGCGTGAGGAGAGAATAATGCCTAAGCGCGTACTGCAGGGCGTCGTCGTCAGCGACAAGCAGAACAAAACTGTTGTGGTCAAGGTCGAGCGGCGTTATACGCACCCGCTGCTCAAGAAGACGGTGCGCCGCACGAAGAACTATCACGCCCATGACGAGGCGGGTTCGTTCAAGGTCGGCGACACGGTTTGGATCGAGGAGTCCAAGCCGATTTCCAAGCTGAAAAGCTGGGTTGTGCTCGAGGACGCCCCCAAGGCGTGATTCGAGACGGCTTCGCCCGGCCCCGAATCAGGGGCAGGGCGTGGCAGGAAAGAAGCCGGACATGTTTCTCCGCAAAGGTGGAAACCACTTTTGCGGATCGTGTTTTGTTTGAGGCCAGGGGGCGATCGACCCCCGTCAGTCGTAGTCCCCGTCGGCACTGATGCTGGCCGGGAAACCGCGCTGATACACAGATTGGAAGGATCAAGGCCATGATCCAGGTGCAGACGAATCTCGACGTCGCCGACAATTCCGGCGCCCGTCGCGTGATGTGCATCAAGGTTCTCGGCGGGTCGAAGCGGCGCTATGCCCGCATTGGCGACATCATTGTCGTCTCGATCAAGGAAGCCATTCCGCGCGGTCGCGTGAAGAAGGGCGACGTCATGAAGGCGGTCGTCGTTCGCACGGCCAAGGACGTCAAGCGCCAGGACGGTTCGGTGATTCGCTTCGACCGCAATGCGGCCGTGCTGATCAACAACCAGAAGGAGCCGGTCGGCACGCGTATCTTCGGACCGGTTCCGCGCGAGCTGCGCGCCAAGAACCATATGAAGATCATCTCGCTGGCGCCGGAGGTGCTGTGATGGCTGCTAAGATCAAGAAGGGCGACAAGGTCGTCGTGCTCGCTGGTCGCGACAAGGGCAAGTCGGGCGAGGTGCTGCAGGTTCTGCCGAAGGATGCCCGCGCCGTCGTGCGTGGTGTCAACCTCGTGAAGAAGCACACCAAGCAGTCCGCGCAGTCCGAGGGCGGCATCATCAGCAAGGAAGCGACGATCGACCTGTCGAACATCGCCATTGCCGACCCCAAGGATGGCAAGGCCACCCGCGTCGGTTTCAAGGTGCTCGATGACGGCCGCAAGGTTCGTTTCGCCAAGCGTTCGGGAGATCTGATCGATGGCTGAGGCTCAGCAGGCGGCGCTCTCGCCGCGCATGAAGAAGCATTACGAGGACGTCGTTCGTCCCGCGATGATCGCCGAATTCGGCTACAAGAACGTCATGGAAGTGCCGGCGATCGAGAAGATCGTCATCAACATGGGCGTTGGTGAAGCGACTGCCGACCGCAAGAAGGTCGACGTTGCCGCTGGCGACCTCGCCCTGATCGCCGGCCAGAAGCCGGTCATCACCAAGTCCCGCCTCGCCATCGCCGGCTTCAAGCTGCGCGAGAACATGGCGGTTGGCTGCAAGGTCACGCTGCGCAAGACCAAGATGTTCGAGTTCGTCGACCGGCTCGTCACCATCGCCTTGCCGCGCGTGCGCGACTTCCGGGGCCTCAACCCCAAGTCGTTCGACGGGCGCGGTAACTTCGCGCTCGGGATCAAGGAGCACATCGTGTTCCCCGAGATCAACTACGACAAGGTCGACCAGGTCCTGGGTATGGACGTGATCGTCTGCACGACTGCGAAGTCGGACGACGAGGCACGCGCCCTGCTCAAGCACTTCAACTTCCCGTTCCGGCAGTGAACCTAAGCGTTCATACGCGGAAACCAGGAGAGATCGATGGCTAAGAAAAGCTCCGTCGAGAACAACGAGCGCCGCAGGAAGCTGGTGAAGAAATTCGCCGGCCGCCGGGCTCGTCTTCTCGCGATCGCCAATGACGACAACCAGCCCATGGACGAGCGTTTCCTCGCTCGCCTGAAGCTGGCCGAACTGCCGCGCAACTCGGCGAAGATCCGCATTCGCAACCGCTGCGAAGTGACGGGTCGTCCGCGCGCGTTCTATCGCAAGCTCAAGATGTCGCGTGTCGCGCTGCGTGAGCTCGGTAACAAGGGGCTGGTTCCCGGCCTCGTGAAATCGAGCTGGTAAGGAGGACTGGAACAATGGCAATCATTGATCCGCTCGGCGATATGCTGACCCGCATCCGCAATGCGCAGATGCGTCGCAAGTCCCGCGTTTCCACCCCTGGCTCGAAGCTGCGCGCCCGCGTGCTCGACGTGCTGCAGTCCGAGGGCTACATCCGCGGCTACAGCCAGACCGAGTTCGGCAACGGCCGGACGGAGTTCGACATCGAGCTGAAGTATCACGAGGGCCAGCCGGTCATCCGGTCGATCTCGCGTGTTTCGAAGCCCGGCCGCCGCGTCTACTCGTCGGTCGAGACCATGCCGCGCGTGGCCGATGGCCTTGGCGTGACGATCGTCTCGACCCCGCGTGGCGTGATGGCCGATCATGTGGCCCGCGAGCAGAACGTGGGCGGCGAAGTGCTCTGCAAGGTCTTCTGACCTTTCAGGCGCCCCGCTCACTTTCAGGAGAGATCCAAATGTCTCGTATCGGTAAGAAGCCGGTTTCGGTTCCCGCGGGCGTTACCGCCTCGGTCACCGGCCAGCTGGTCAAGATCAAGGGCTCCAAGGGCGAGCTCTCCTTCACGGTTCCCGAGGACGTCTCGGTTGCCATGGAGGACGGTGCGATCGCGGTTCAGCCGCGTTCGCAGTCGAAGCGCGCCCGTGCGCTCTGGGGCACCTCGCGCGCCCGCATCAACAACCTCGTGATCGGCACCACCGCCGGCTTCGAGAAGAAGCTCGAGATCAACGGCGTCGGCTACAAGGCCGCCGTCAACGGCAAGGTGCTGAAGCTGTCGCTCGGCTACAGCCACGACATCGACTACGAAATCCCGGCCGGCGTCGCGATCACGACCCCGAAGCCGACGGAAATCGTCGTCACCGGCATCGACAAGCAGGTCGTCGGCCAGACCGCCGCGGAAATCCGCGACTATCGTGGCCCCGAGCCCTACAAGGGCAAGGGCGTCAAGTACGCCGGCGAATTCATCTTCCGCAAGGAAGGCAAGAAGAAGTAAGGACGCCAGCCATGAGCAAGCAGAACGATGTGACTGCGCGCCGCAAGGCCCGCGTCCGCCGCGCGATCAAGGCCGTTGCCAATGGTCGCCCGCGCCTGTCGGTGCACCGCACCGGCAAGCAGATCTACGCCCAGGTCATCGACGACGTGAACGGGGTCACCCTCGCTTCCGCCTCGTCGCGGGACAAGGATGTGCGCGAGCAGATCAAGTCCGGCGCGAATGTCGAGGCCGCCGGCCAGATCGGCAAGATCGTCGCCGAGCGCGCGGTCAAGGCCGGCGTGACGGAAGTGGTCTTCGACCGCGGCCCGTACATGTACCATGGTCGCGTCAAGGCGCTGGCCGATGCAGCCCGCGAGGGCGGCCTCAGCTTCTGAGGTTATCGGGTTTCGCCCGGCCCGGCGTCATACGCCGGCCGGGCGATGCCTGTTTACTGGCTTCCCCGGGCAATGATGCACGGGGTTAGGCTCGAGCGAGCGGCGGGGCTTCGATCCTCGTCCGCGCAAGTAAGAGGACAGACACATGGCTAGAGAGCCGCGTGAGCGTAAAGATCGGGAAACGGAAGTTTCCGAATTCGTGGACAAGCTCGTCCACATCAACCGCGTCGCCAAGGTGGTGAAGGGTGGTCGTCGCTTCGGCTTCGCCGCGCTCGTCGTCGTCGGCGACCAGAAGGGCCGCGTCGGCTTCGGCCACGGCAAGGCTCGTGAAGTTCCCGAGGCGATCCGCAAGGCGACGGAAGCTGCCAAGCGCGGCCTCGTCCGTATCCCGCTGCGCGAGGGCCGTACCCTCCATCACGACGTGCAGGGCCGCCACGGCGCCGGCAAGGTCGTGCTGCGCGCGGCTCCGGCCGGTACCGGCATCATCGCCGGCGGCCCGATGCGCGCCGTCTTCGAGGCGGTCGGCATGCAGGACGTCGTGTCGAAGTCGCTCGGCTCCTCCAACCCGTACAACCTCGTGCGCGCCACCTTCGACGCGCTGAAGAACGAGGACAGCCCGCGCTCGGTCGCGGCTCGTCGCTCGCTCAAGGTTTCGGCCCTGCAGACCCGTCGCCGCGATGCCGGCACGGATGCGGCCGCGGAAGCGTGAGGGGGACATCATGGCAAAGGCTGAGAAGACCTTCACCATCGAGCAGACCGGTTCGCCGATCCGCCGCGAGGCCACCCAGCGCCAGACCCTGATCGGTCTCGGCCTGAACAAGATCCGCCGCCGCTCGACCCTCCAGGACACCCCCGCGGTGCGTGGCATGGTCGAGAAGGTGAAGCACCTCGTCCGCGTCGTCGACGCGAAGTGAGGAGGGCGACACATGAAACTCAATGAGATCCGTGACAACGAAGGCGCTCTGAAGCAGCGCATGCGTGTCGGCCGTGGCATTGGCTCCGGCAAGGGCAAGACCGGTGGCCGCGGCGTGAAGGGTCAGACCTCGCGCGCCGGCGTCGCCATCAAGGGCTTCGAAGGCGGCCAGATGCCGCTGTATCGTCGCCTGCCGAAGCGCGGCTTCAACAACCTGTTCGCCAAGGACCTGAACGAGGTGAACCTCGGCCGGATCCAGCAGGCGGTGGAAGCCGGCAAGCTCGATGCCAAGGGCACCGTGACCATCGAGGCGCTCGTCGCCGCCGGTGTCATCACCCGCCAGGCCAAGGACGGCGTCAAGATTCTCGGCGTCGGCGAGCTCAAGACCAAGCTTGCCTTCGAGGTGTACGGCGCGTCCAAGTCCGCCGTCGCTGCGATCGAGAAGGCTGGCGGTTCGGTCAAGATTCTGGCTGCCGCTTCACAGGCGTGATCCGAACGCCTACATGACGTTTGCGAACGGCGGCCGGGCCCAGCGCCTTGGCCGCCGTTTGACTGTTTGACGCAAGGCACGAATCCGCAGACAGCACCACGCGTGCGTTGGGAAACGTGCTTCCAGGGCATCGGACCGAAAAGTGGAATCCACTTTTCGGATCAATCCGATGCTCCGACAATGAGACAGATCATCGTTACCGCGTCCGGTGGGACGCGCGATGATCTAGGACCAGTTTGAGACCCAGGGACCGGACGCATGGCATCGGCGGCTGAACAGCTTGCGGCGAACCTCAATTTCGGGGCCTTCGCCAAGGCGGATGAACTCAAGAAGCGAATCTGGTTCACGCTGGGCGCGCTGGTCATCTACCGGCTCGGCACCTATATCCCGCTGCCCGGCATGAACCCGGATGCGGTGGCCGACCTGTTCCGCCAGACGCAGTCCGGCATGCTCGGCATGTTCAACATGTTCTCCGGTGGCGCGGTCGGGCGCCTCGCGATCTTCGCGCTGGCGATCATGCCCTACATCTCGGCCTCGATCATCGTGCAGCTGCTCTCCAGCGTGGTGCCGAGCTTCGAGGCGCTGAAGAAGGAAGGCGAGCAGGGCCGCAAGACCCTGAACCAGTACACCCGCTACCTGACCCTCGTGCTGGCCGTGTTCCAGGCCTATGCGATCGGCGTCGGCCTCCAGGGTTCTGGCAACCTCGTGCTGCAGCCTGGGCCGTTCTTCCTACTCTCGACCACGATCACGCTGGTCGGCGGCACGATGTTCCTGCTCTGGCTGGGTGAGCAGATCACCAGCCGCGGCATCGGCAACGGCACCTCGATGATCATCTTCGCGGGCATCATCGCCGAGTTCCCCTCGCAGCTCGCCCAGACCTTCGAGCTCGGCCGCCAGGGCGCGATCTCGACCGGCCTGCTGCTCGGCGTGCTTGTGATGGCGGTCTGCGTCATCGCCTTCTGCGTGTTCATGGAGCGCGCCCAGCGCCGCCTGCTGATCAACTATCCGAAGCGCCAGGTCGGCAACCGCATGTATGAGGGCCAGACCTCGTTCCTGCCGCTGAAGCTCAACACCGCCGGCGTCATTCCGCCGATCTTCGCCTCGTCGCTGCTGCTGCTGCCGACGACCGTCGCCAGCTTCCAGCAGGCCTCGGGCGGCACCGGCTTCCTGTCGACGATGGCGACCTATCTCGCCCATGGCCGGCCGGCGTTCATGATCCTCTACGCGGCGCTGATCATCTTCTTCTGCTTCTTCTACACCGCGATTGTGTTCAATCCGGTCGAGACGGCCGACAATCTCAAGAAGCATGGCGGCTTCATGCCGGGCATCCGCCCGGGCGAGCGGACCGCCGAGCATATCGATCGCATCCTGACGCGCATCACCGTTCTGGGCGCAGGATATTTGACGATCGTCTGCCTTATCCCCGAGTTCATGATCACCTATGCTCAGATCCCGATCATCCTGCTGGGCGGTACTTCGCTGCTCATCGTGGTGACGACGACGATGGACACCGTGGCGCAAGTTCACGGGCACCTGCTGGCCCATCAGTACGAAGGGCTGGTCAAGAAGGCCAAGTTGCGAGGAGCGAGGCGCTAAATGCGGTTGATTTTCCTGGGGCCGCCGGGGGCGGGTAAAGGCACTCAGGCGGCGCGCATCGTCGCGAAGCACGGCATTCCGCAGCTTTCCACCGGCGACATGCTGCGCGCAGCCGTCGCCGCCGGTACGCCGGTCGGCCAGAAGGCCAAGGCGGTGATGGACGCGGGCGGGCTGGTCTCGGACGAGATCGTCATCGGCATCGTCGCCGACCGCATCGAAGAGGCGGATGCCAAGAAGGGCTTCATTCTCGACGGCTTCCCGCGGACGCTGGCCCAGGCCGAGGCGCTGGATAAGATGCTCGACGGCAAGGGCCTCAAGCTCGATGCCGTGCTTGAGCTCAAGGTCGATCAGACCAAGCTCGTCGACCGCATCGTCCGCCGCGCCGAGGAGGCGAGGGCGGCCGGGCAGCCGGTGCGCAAGGACGATGATCCGGAGGTCTTCAAGACCCGGCTCGAGGCCTATAACCGCGATACGGCCGTGGTCGCTCCCTATTACGCTAAGCGCGGCCAGCTGACCGCCATCGACGGCATGCAGCCGATCGACAGCGTCTCGCAGGCGATCACGGACGCGCTTTCGGTCGCCGCGCAGGGCTGACCGAAACTCGCCGGAGCTTGTTTCGAACCCGGGCGGACCTCACGGTCTGGCCGGGTTCTTCGTTTCTACGGTGCGCTTTTGCGCTGATGCCTTTGCCTTTTCTCGCTCCGCCTGTGCGTTGACAGGCTCATGCCCGGCGGATGTGCTGAGACCCAATCCGCGCGAAGCGGTGGCAAGCATCCGTCGACCGGAAGGCGAAGCGGCTTTCTTGGTCCGGAGGCAGGACAGGGAGCAGGCGCATGACGAGGTTTGGAGCATTGCTGGTCGCGAGCACGCTGGCGCTGATGCCGGCGGCGGCACGCGCACAGGACGCGGTGAAGATCGGCATCCTCAACGACCAGTCCGGCAACTACGCCGAGTTCGGCGGGTTGGGCTCGGTCGAGGCGGCGAAGCTGGCGATCGAGGATTTTGGTGGCTCGGTGCTCGGCAAGCCGATCGAGATCGTCGCGGGCGACCATCAGAACAAGCCGGACATCGCCGTCGGGCTGGCACGTCGCTGGTACGACGTCGATGGCGTCACCGCGATCGCGGATCTGACCAACTCCGCCGTTGCGCTGGGGGTGGCGGGCATCGCCAAGGAAAAGCAGAAGATCGCGCTCTATAACGGCCCGGCGACGACACGCCTCTTCAATGAGGATTGTTCACCGACCGGCTTCATGTGGACCTTCGACACGGCGACCTCGGCCAAGGGCACTGCGGTTTCGGTGCTGCGCGAGGGCGGCGACAGCTGGTACATCATCGCCGCCGACTACGCTTTCGGCCATCAGCTCACGGCGGATATCGAGTTCGACGGTCAAGGCAAATGGCGGCAAGACGCTGGGTACGGTGCGCGCCCCGCTCTCGACGCCGGACTTCTCCTCCTTCCTGCTGCAGGCGCAGGCCTCGAAGGCCAAAATCGTCGCCTTCGCCAATGCCGGCACCGACACAATCAACTCGATCAAGCAGGCGGGCGAATTCGGCCTGGTCGATGGCGGCCAGAAGCTCGCGGCGATGGTCGTGGTGCTCAGTGACGTCCACGGCCTCGGCCTCGACAAGGCCAAGGGGCTGATCACGACCACCGCCTATTACCACGACGCCGACAAGCCGAGCCGCGACTTCGCCGATCGCTACATGGCGCGGACCAAGAAGATGCCCGGCATGATTCAGGCCAGCGTCTATTCCTCGGTGCTGCATTATCTCAAGGCGGTGAAGGCGGCCGGTACGGCAGCGGGCCCTGCGGTCGCGGCGAAGATGAAGGAACTGCCGGTCGATGATTTCTACGCGCCCGGCGCGAAGGTTCGCGAGGACGGCCGCCTGATGAACGATATGCTGCTGGTCGAGGTGAAGAAGCCCGCCGATTCGAAGGCGCCGTGGGATTACTTCAAGGTCGTCCGCAAGATCCCGGCGGCCGAGATCATCGCGCCGCTCTCCGAGAGCAAGTGCAGCCTGGTGAAGAAGTAAGGGGGCATCCGTGAGCGCGTCATTCCGGGGCACGGCCACGCCGCTTGCCCGGAATGACGGAGCCCTTATATAGTGATCGCGGCTACCGCCTTGACCTCGCAGTGCTTCGGTCGCTTTCACCTGCCTTGGCATGTTTCTTGGTTGCTGCGGGTTGACTCGTTGTGCCCAACCGGTTAACGAGCCGCCATCCGGTTTCATGGGAGCGATGCCGTTGCCTTCGCGAGAAGGGACGACGTCGCGTTATCGCGTGGATCCGTTCAACGCTCTGCATGAGCCGGCCTCCACCGGACGCAGGGTTTTTCCCACCGCCGGGGCGCCATCGGGTGCTTCGGCCGACATGGAGATGAGACCATGGCTCGTATCGCGGGCGTCAACATTCCCACCGGCAAGCGCGTCGTCATCGGCCTGCAGTACATCCACGGCATTGGCGCGGCCAAGGCTCAGGAGATCATCGAGAAGGTCGGCATCGCGCCGGAGCGCCGCGTCAACCAGCTGACCGACGCCGAAGTCCTGCAGATCCGCGAGACGATCGACCGCGACTACCTCGTCGAGGGCGATCTGCGCCGCGAAGTCTCGATGAACATCAAGCGCCTGATGGACCTTGGCTGCTATCGCGGTCTGCGCCATCGCCGCTCGCTGCCGGTCCGCGGCCAGCGCACGCACACCAACGCCCGTACCCGCAAGGGCAAGGCGAAGCCGATCGCCGGCAAGAAGAAGTGATTTCGGCGGGCCGCTAGTCGGCCCGTTGTCAATACGCCGGCCGGTCCGCTCACGGGCCGCCGGCATCCCCAGCGCCTGGCATGACGGGCGCGCCTGAAGGATGGAAGAAGAGATATGGCCAAGGAAGCCCAGCGCGTCCGTCGTCGCGAACGCAAGAACATCGTCTCCGGCGTCGCGCATGTGAACGCCTCGTTCAACAACACCATGATCACCATCACCGACGCGCAGGGCAACACGATCTCGTGGTCGTCGGCCGGCACGATGGGCTTCAAGGGTTCGCGCAAGTCGACCCCCTACGCCGCCCAGGTCGCCGCCGAGGACGCCGCCCGCAAGGCTGCCGAGCACGGCATGCGCACCCTCGAGGTCGAGGTGACCGGTCCGGGTTCGGGCCGCGAGTCGGCTCTTCGCGCTCTCCAGGCCGCGGGCTTCACCGTGACCTCGATCCGCGACGTGACGCCGATCCCGCACAATGGCTGCCGTCCGCGCAAGCGCCGTCGCGTCTGACGCCTGACTTGTAGCCTTGAAGGCGCCCGCAGGGGCGGGCGCCTGTCCGGGGCGGCGGTGGCCGCCAGAAGAATTCAGCACCAGGAGTGCGGTCGTGATCAGCAAGAACTGGCAGGATCTTTCCAAGCCGAACAAGCTCGAAGTGAAGGTCGGAGACGACCCGAAGCGTCAGGCCACCGTGATCGCGCGTCCGCTCGAGCGCGGCTTCGGCATGACGCTCGGCAATGCGCTCCGTCGCGTGCTGCTGTCGTCGCTCCAGGGCGCGGCGGTGACCGCCGTCCAGATCGACGGCGTTCTGCACGAGTTCTCCTCGATTCCGGGTGTCCGTGAGGACGTCACCGACATCGTCCTCAACATCAAGGCCATTGCGGTCAAGATGCAGGGCGAGGGTCCGAAGCGCATGACGCTCCGCAAGTCCGGCCCGGGCACCGTCACCGCCGGCGACATCAACACCATCGGCGACGTCGCGATCCTGAACCCCGACCTCGTGCTCTGCACGCTGGACGACGGGGCCGAGATCCGCATGGAGTTCACGGTCAACACCGGCAAGGGCTATGTCCCGGCCGAGCAGAACCGTCCCGAGGACGCGCCGATCGGCCTGATTCCGGTCGACAGCCTGTACTCGCCGGTCAAGAAGGTCTCCTACCGCGTCGAGAACACCCGCGAGGGCCAGAACCTCGACAAGGACTCGCTGACGCTGGCGATCGAGACCAACGGCTCGGTCTCGCCCGAGGACGCGCTGGCGCTCGCCGCCCGCATCCTGCAGGACCAGCTCGCGGTGTTCATCACCTTCGAGGAGCCGCGCAAGGAAGAGGCCGTCTCGACCGCTCCGCAGCTGCCCTTCAACCCGGCGCTGCTCAAGAAGGTCGACGAGCTCGAGCTCTCGGTCCGCTCGGCGAACTGTCTCAAGAACGACAACATCGTCTATATCGGCGACCTCATCCAGAAGTCCGAGGGCGAGATGCTGCGCACCCCGAACTTCGGCCGCAAGTCGCTGAACGAGATCAAGGAAGTGCTGGCGACCATGGGCCTGCACCTGGGCATGGACGTCCAGGGCTGGCCGCCGGAGAACATCGAAGAGCTCGCGAAGCGCTTCGAGGAGCACTACTAAGCCTCAACGGCGCGGGAGGCATCCCGCGCCAACCCCGCCCGGCTCACAAGAGCCGGAGCATAACGAACGGCCGTACCGTGGCACGGCGGCCGTAAGCAACGAAGGAGCCAAACAATGCGTCACGGTTTCCGCGGTCGTCGTTTCAACCGCTCGGCCGAGCATCGCCAGGCGATGTTCGCCAACATGGCCCAGGCCCTGATCAAGCACGAGCAGATCACCACCACCCTGCCGAAGGCCAAGGACCTGCGTCCGGTCGTCGAGAAGCTCGTCACCCTCGGCAAGCGCGGCGACCTGCACGCCCGCCGTCAGGCGATCGCGCAGATCAAGGATGTCGAGCTGGTCGGCAAGCTCTTCGCGGTCCTCGGCCCGCGCTACAAGGAGCGCAACGGTGGCTATCTCCGCATCATGAAGGCGGGCTTCCGCTTCGGCGACAACGCCCCGATGGCGATCATCGAGTTCGTCGACCGCGACGTCGACGCCAAGGGCAAGGATTCCGGCCCGGTCTTCACGGCGGAAGACGAAGCCGCCTGATCGGCTTCTTCAGACAGAATTGGAAAAGGCGGCCTTTGCGGGCCGCCTTTTTCTTTGGTCGGGCCGGAGGAGCTGCCAGGCAACGTCGTCATCCCGGATACAGCGAAGCGGAGATCCGGGATCCATCGGAGGGCTCTGCGCTTTACGATGGATCCCGGGGCGCGCCCGGGATAACGGCGTGGTTCAGCGGATTTGCGATCATTTATAGGAGCTTCAACCCGGCCGTCGGGCAAGCTCGCCTGCGAGGTCGACGAGTGTTTCCAGGGGCTGAGCGTGGAGATCGGCTTCAGGCGAGACGCCGTAGAGGCCGAAGATGAAGCTGGTCGTCTCGTCGCGCTCGGCGATGCCCATGGCCCAGCCGGGGAAGGAGCGGGCGGCGATCGGTTCCTCCACGAGCAGCCTGAATGCCGCGTGGCGCGCGTCCACCACGATCCGGCCATAGGTTTCCATCACGCTGTCGCGCGGACCCTCCAGCACCTGCGCGAAGGCGCCGTCCGTCGCCAAGAGGAAGCCGGTGATGCCGTTCTGGTCGTTGAAGCGGCGGGCGCTTGCCAGGATGCCGTCCAGCTCCGAGCGGCGATTGGCGTCGACGAGCCGGCTCTCGCTGGCGTACACAAGCCGAATCAGGCTCATCCTGCTCTTCCTATCCGGCCATGAAAGGCCATATCGGGTTGGGGGATGCCGCTGCGGGAACCGCAGGGCTCTGCATGGGTATAGCGGGTGTCTCGCCTGAACGGAAAACTCCGTGCCGGCGCTTTTTGTTTCTGAACGAGGACGAGCATGATCCACCGCCCCGCAACACATCGGAAGACCCTGGCCATGGCTGCCCTCGCGGGCGCCCTGATGGCCGGCGTGGCGCCGTGGCCGGCGCTCGGCCAAGCCCGCCAGGTGCCCGAGACGCGCGAGCAGGTGACGCTCTCCTTCGCGCCGCTGGTCAAGCAGACGCAGGCCGCGGTCGTGAACGTCTACGGCGCGCGCGTCGAGAAGCGCCCGCAGAACCCGTTCATGGATGATCCGTTCTTCCGCCGCTTCTTCGGCGATGGCGGCTTCGGCGTGCCGCGCGAACGGGTGCAGCGCTCGCTCGGCTCCGGCGTCGTCGTCGATGCCGGCGCCGGCCTCGTGGTGACGAACAACCACGTCATCGAGAACATGAGCGAGGTGAAGGTCGCTTTCGCCGACAAGCGCGAGGTCGAGGCCACGATCCTGTTGCGCGATCCGCGCACCGATCTCGCCGTGCTCAAGCTCGCCGATGCGAAGAACCTGACCGCGATCGAGCTCGCCGATACCGACGAGCTGCAGGTCGGCGACATCGTGCTCGCCATGGGCAATCCCTTCGGCGTCGGCCAGACGGTGACGCAGGGCATCGTCTCGGCGCTGGCCCGCACGCAGATCGGCGTCGGCGACGCGCAGTCCTTCATCCAGACCGATGCCGCGATCAACCCCGGCAATTCGGGCGGGCCGCTGATCGACATGCGCGGCCGCGTCGTCGGCATCAACACCGCGATCTATTCGCGCTCCGGAGGCAGCGTCGGCATCGGCTTCGCCATTCCTTCGGCGATGGTGCGCCTCGTCGTCGACAGCGCCAGGGCCGGGGTCAAGACGGTCAAACGGCCCTGGTTCGGGGCGCGGCTGCAAAGCCTGACGGCGGAAGTTGCCGACGGTCTCGGCCTCGACCGTCCTGCGGGCTCTGTCGTCGCCAGCGTCGTCGACAAGGGCCCAGCCGATCAGGCAGGCCTGAAGCGCTCGGACGTCATTCTCTCGGTCGACGGCGTCAATGTCGATGACCCCGAATCCTTCGGCTATCGCTTCGCGACCCGGCCGATCGGCGGGACGACGATGCTCAGCGTGTTGCGGGGCGGCAAGCGCATCTCGATCCCGGTCAAGCTCGTCGCAGCGCCCGAGACCCGGCCGCGCGACATGGTGAAGCTCACCAGCCGCTCGCCGCTCGCCGGCCTGACGGTCGGAAACATGTCGCCGGCGCTCGCCGAGGAGCTTTCGATCGAGACGGGCAATGATGGCGTCGTGGTCAGCGAGATCGAGGAAGGTAGCACCGCTGCCAATGTCGGCTTCCAGAGGGGCGACATCATCAAGGCGCTGAACGGCGAGCAGATGACCACTTCGCGCGAAGTCGAGGCGATCCTGAGGGATCGCAGGCGCGCCTGGGAGGTGACGATCATCCGCAATGGCCAGACGATCACCTCGGTCTTTCCGGGGTGAGCGATCTGTTCGCAGCCTCGGGGCTGGACAAGTCCGGCCCGCGGCCGCTCGCCGACCGGTTGCGGCCGACGACGCTCGCCGAAGTCGCCGGCCAGGAGCACCTGACCGGGCCGGACGGTGCGCTGACGCGGCTGGTCGCCTCCGGCACGGTCGGCAGCCTGATCTTCTGGGGGCCGCCCGGCACCGGCAAGACGACGGTGGCGCGGCTGCTCGCCGGTCTGGTCGATCTCGGATTCGAGCAGATCAGCGCGATCTTCTCCGGCGTCGCCGATCTCAAGAAGGTCTTCGAGGCGGCGCGCGGGCGCCGGCTGGGCGGGCGGGGCACGCTGCTCTTCGTCGACGAGATCCATCGCTTCAACCGCGCCCAGCTCGACGCCTTCCTGCCCGTCATGGAAGACGGCACGATCACGCTGATCGGGGCGACCACAGAGAACCCGTCCTTCGCGCTCAACGCGGCGCTGCTGTCGCGGGCGCGGGTGCTGACCTTCAAGTCGCTGGACGAGGGCTCGCTGCTCTTCCTGCTCGGTCGCGCCGAGGTGCTGGAGGGCCGGGAACTGCCCCTGACGCCGGAGGCGCGCTTGGCGCTGGCGCGCTTCGCCGATGGCGATGGCCGCGCCGTGCTGACGCTGGCAGAGGAAATCTGGCGGGCAGCGAAGCCGGGCGAAATCCTCGACGAGCATGGCCTATCCGATGTCATTCAGCGCCGCGCGCCGATCTACGACAAGGCGCAGGACGGCCACTACAACCTGATCTCCGCCCTGCACAAGACGATCCGCGGCTCCGACCCGGACGCGGCGCTCTATTATTTCGCGCGCATGCTCGATGCCGGCGAGGACCCGCGCTTCCTGGCACGGCGACTGGTGCGGATGGCCGTGGAGGATATCGGGCTCGCCGATCCGCAAGCCCTGCTGCATGCCCGCGCGGCGGCGCAGACCTATGAGCAGCTCGGCACGCCCGAGGGCGAGCTCGCGCTGGCCAATTGCGTGATCTACCTGGCGACCGCGCCGAAATCGAACGCGGCCTACACCGCCTACAAGGCGGCGGTTCGCGTCGCGAAGGAGCGGGGCTCGCTGACGCCGCCCAAGACCATCCTCAACGCGCCGACGAAGCTGATGCGCGAGGAGGGATACGGCGCCAACTACGCCTATGACCACGATCAGCCCGACGCCTTCTCCGGGCAGAACTACTGGCCGGATGCGC
This sequence comes from Beijerinckiaceae bacterium, assembly GCA_965283735.1. Classification (GTDB taxonomy): domain Bacteria; phylum Pseudomonadota; class Alphaproteobacteria; order Rhizobiales; family Beijerinckiaceae; genus Allobosea. The sequence continues at coordinate 1,899,093 of CBDIPN010000001.1, forward strand.
TTGGCCGGCAGCGCTTCTACGACCCGCCGGAGCGCGGCTTCGAACGCGAGATCCGCAAGCGGCTGGAATATTGGGAACGGCTGCGGCAGGAGCGGGGAGAATAGGGATGCAATTGCTGGCGCGCCTGCTCCTGATCGTGCCCTCGATTATCGCGGGCTGGTTCGTTCCGAAGGACGATGTCTCCTACTGGGTCGTGGCCTTCGTGATCGCGCTGGTCTTCATCGTGCTGACCATCGCCTTCGAGCTCTATGTGCATCCCTGGCTGCGGCGGCGCAGGGGCTCCTAGAGCCTGCTGATTTACGCGGAACCATCGCCGTCATTCCGGGGCACGCCGCAGCCTGGGCCCGGAAGCCATGAACACGAGGCGAATCCAGTTCGTCATGCTCGCCCTTGGGGCGAGCATCCACGTCTCGGATACCGTACGGCATAGCTGAAGACGTGGATGGTCGGGACAAGCCCGACCATGACGGACAGACGTGTTCATGGGTTCCGGGCTCGCCGCTGCGCGGCGCCCCGCAATGACGGTATGGTTCCGTTTAAAGCCAGCAGATTCCCGAGGCAGCGCTCAGCTCCGGCAGTTGAACGGCAGGAAGGTGCTCGCCATGCCGGCGTTCATCGCCATCACCACGAGCCGGTTGGCGAGCTCCAGCTCCTCCTTGCTGCGGGCGCAGACGTCGGCGCGCGCCTGGCAGTTCGACGCGAGAAAGGCGTCGTGGCTGGCAAGGAAGTCCAGTCCCAGGCCCTTCTTCCCGAGCCGCGCGATCGACTGGTCATAGGCCTTCCTGTAGCGGTTGCATTTCTCCGTCGGCCAGTCTGTGTCCGCGCTGCCGCCCTGCTGGGCGAAGGCAGCCATGCTGCCGAAGATGATCATGACGGCGAGCAGTCCTGCGCCGCCGATCCGAGCCTGAAGAGCCATCGCTTCCATTCCCGTCGCTGCGATCGGTCGATTTCCGACACCGATCTTCCCGCCCGGCCGCACGGAGCCGTGCAATTGCGGCGGATTTCGTTTGTGCAAGGCGACAGCGCGCTCTATTCCACAGCGATGATCTCCACCGCCTTTGTTTTTGTAGGCGCCGGCATCGGCGGCGCCCTGCGCCACGGCATCAATCTGGTGTCGCCGCGCTGGTTCGGCATGGGCTTTCCCTATGGGACCATGGCCATCAACGTCATCGGCTCGGCGCTGATGGGGCTGGTCGCCGGCTGGTTCGCCTTCCGCGCCGGCGAGGGCGTGCCGCAGGATCTGCGCCTGTTCCTGGCGACAGGTATCCTCGGTGGCTTCACCACCTTCTCGGCCTTCTCGCTCGATGCCGTCCTGCTCTGGGAGCGGGGCGAGACGATGCTGGCGGCCACCTATGTGATCGGCTCGGTCGTGCTGTCGCTGGCGGCGCTGGTCGGTGGCCTCGCGATGATGCGGAGCATGTCATGAAGACGGGCGGAAAAGGCCCCGGCAGCAAGGGCGCCGGCGGCAAGGGTACGGGCGGCAAGGGCACCGGCAACGCCCCTCGCGGGGGCAAGCCGCCATCTGCCGGCGCCCCGCGCGGCAAGCGGCCGAGCCATGATGCCCGGCGTCGCGCCGCGGCGCGCCCGGCCGGCGGCGAGGAGCGTGTGCAGCGCCCCGTTCGACCGCGGCCGGCGGAAGAAGCTCCCAAGCCGACCCGCGCGCAGGTGAAGGCCGAGACGGCGCAGGTGCTCTCGACCGGCGTGCAGCAGCTCGTGGTGACGCCGGACGAGAACGAGATGCGGATCGACCGCTTCCTCGAGGCGCGCTTCCCGCAGCTGTCCTTCAGCCACATCCAGCGCATCGTCCGGAAGGGCGAGTTGCGCGTCGACGGCAAGCGCGCCGACAGCAAGGATCGGCTCACCGAGGGCCAGACCGTGCGTATCCCGCCGCTGAAGCTCGAGGAGCAGGCGGAGCGGCCGCGCTCGGCCAAGGCCGATGCCGATACGATCGGCTTCCTACGCTCGATCACGCTCTATGAGGACGACGATGTCATGGTCCTCAACAAGCCGGCCGGGCTCGCCGTGCAGGGCGGCTCGGGCACGACGCGCCATGTCGACCAGATGCTGGAGGCGCTGACGACCAAGGACGGACAGAAGCCGCGCCTCGTCCACCGGCTCGACAAGGACACGGCCGGCTGCCTCGTCATCGCCAAGTCGCGTTTCGCCGCGGCGACGCTGGCCAAGACCTTCCGCTCGCGCTCGGCCCGCAAGGTCTACTGGGCGCTGGTCGTCGGCGTGCCGCGCGTCCGCCAGGGCCGGATCTCGACCTATCTCGCCCGCGAGGAGGCCTATGACGGCGACCAGCGCATGGCCGTCGCCAAGCATGGCGAGGACGGCGCGATGCATGCCGTGACCTATTACGCGGTGGTCGAGACGGCAGCGCAGAAGCTGGCCTGGCTCTCGCTGAAGCCGGTGACCGGCCGCACGCACCAGCTGCGCGCCCATACCACCCATATCGGCCACCCGATCATCGGCGACCCCAAGTACTTCAACATCCAGAACTGGGAGCTGCCCGGCGGCATCCAGAACAAGCTGCATCTGCTGGCGCGGCGGATCGTGCTGCCGCATCCGCGCGGCAAGGGTACGATCGACGTCAGCGCGCCGCTGCCGCCGCATATGCGCCAGAGCTGGAACCTGCTCGGCTTCGACGACGCGCCCTATGACCCGATCGTCGAAGCGCCGGACGAGTGACGCCTCACCTGCCTCTCCTTGGGGATGACGAAACGTAAGAGAACAGTTGCGGAACAAAACGCTTTCTGTTCTAATTATGTTCTCATCATCGGGAGGGGCTGACCATGCGTTCGGTTTTGATCGTTACCGCCTTCGTTCTCGGCTTTTGCGGAACCGCCCAGGCGCAGAATGCCGCGCTGGCCAAGGCGCCTGCGCCGACACTTGCTGCCACATCTGCGGACGAGCCGATTCCGCGGGCCGAACGGGCCAAGGCCCGGCAGGATTGCGTATCCGAGAACATCGCGCTGACCGGCGACGACCTGCGCGCGGCGATGCGCATCTGCATGCAGGGCAAGTTTCCGGGCGTGCAGCTCTATGCCCGTGACGGCGTGACCCGCGACGGCAAGCCGACGGCGGTGGCGGTGCGGGCGGCTTGCAAGGACGAGGTCGACGGGCGCAAGCTGCAGGGTTCCGAGCGCATCGCGGCGCTGACGGCCTGCTTCAACGGCAAGCGGCCGGACCTCGCACAGCGCTCCGAATGCCGCAAGGAGGCGCGCTCCAAGGGGCTCGACGGCGCCGATCTGCGCAAGGCCGTCGATGCCTGCGCCCGCGAGGCCAAGGGCTGAGCCGTCGGTAGGTGGGATGACGCCATGCCGGGCTGGCAGTGGATTGCCGGGGCGATCCGCGCTAAAGCGCCGGCATGGACCTCATCATCTTCGATCTCGACGGCACGCTGATCAATTCCGAGGCGATCATCCTCGAAGCGCAATACGAGACATTCAAGCGTTGCGGCCGGGTTCATCCGGGGCGTGAGGCCGGGCTCGGCATCGTCGGGCTGACCCTGGACATCGCAATGGCGCAGCTTGCCGGGCTCGTGGAGCCCGACGACGTGCTGACCGAGACCTATCGCCAGGTCTTCAGCGGGATGCGGGTGCGGGCCGAGACCGATCCGTCGCTGGATGAGCCGCTCTTCGCGGGTGTTGCCGAGACGCTGGCCGAGCTGAAGCGCCAGAGCGGGCTGAAACTCGGCATCGCCACCGGCAAGTCGCGCAAGGGAGCCGAATTCATCGTCGCCCGGCATGGCTGGCAAGGCCTGTTTGACACGGTGCAGTCGGCGGACGACGCGCCCTCGAAACCGCATCCCGGCATGATCCAGCGGGCGATGGCTGAGACCGGAGCTGCGCCCGCGCGTACTGCGATGGTCGGCGACAGCTCCTTCGATATCGAGATGGCGGTGGCCGCCGGCGTGGTGCCCGTCGCCGTATCCTGGGGCTTCCAGCCAGTCGAGAAGCTGGTGGCGCTCGGCGCGCGGTATGTCCTGCGCGAATTCCCGGAGCTGCCGGCGGCGCTCGGGCTGCCGAAGGCCGTGGCGGCGTAGAGCCCGACGTTTTGCCTTACGGGGCGTAGCTGTCACCGCCCCGAACCTGCCTGTGCAGCCTCCTGTCCGCCCGCTCGGCCGCTGCCGTTCGCCGGCAAGATTCCGGCCGCGGCCCGCGCCTCAGTAACATCCTCGCAACCACGCCGACTCAGCTCCGTTTAACCTGAATAACCGTTCAGATTTGCGCGTTAACCACCTGATGGCGAGGCGAGAGGCATGGTGTTCCCACAACAGGGACATACCGGCCCAAAACAACGCCGGACAGGGGTTCGAACATGATGGATCGTGAGCTTCGTGAATTCGTCGATCGCGTGATGGATCGTCGCGCGATCGACGAAGAAGACGTCAAGATGCTTCAACGCAATATCTTGAGCGACATCGTCATCACGCGGGACATCGTCGATGTTCTCATTGCGCTTGACCGGGCCGTGCCGCTCAACTGCAAGGCCTATGCGGATTACCTCGTGGCGTTGGTCGTCGATTTCGCCGTCTGGGAGAACCGCCCGACCGGCGTGATCGACCGCGACAAGGCGCATTGGCTGGTCACGACGCTCTCGGCCGGCGAGGGCCCGACCACGACGGCCCAGCGCATCGCCAACGAGATCGCCCGCGAAGCCGAGCATTGCGACGAGACGCTGCTCGCCTTCGCCTTTGCCAAGGGCGCTGCGAAGGACGTGGTCCGGGCCGGCGTCGGCGCCGCTCCCCGCGTCGTCCTGCTTGCGAGCTGAGCCCGTTCTTCAGCTCGCTCCAGATATCTTTGTCGGCGGAGCGAACCCAAACCGTGGAGCTTCCTCCACGCGGGATTGCTCCGCCGCCGGCTTTCGATGATGGCGATTTCGGAGATCCGGCCGGACCGAAGACTGCCCCGGCCTGCGCATCCTTGCACAACGGCTTGGCCGATAGCCGACTTTCGCATCGGTGGACGGCAGTTGCGGCATCCCATAGACCCCGGCTATTGCAATCTGGTCTGAAGCCGGGAGTGGCCGCGCATGTTCTCGAAGATCCTGATCGCGAACCGCGGCGAGATCGCCTGCCGTGTCATCAAGACGGCGCGGCGCATGGGTATCAAGACGGTCGCCGTCTATTCCGATGCGGATCGCGACGCTCTGCATGTCGAAATGGCCGATGAGGCCGTGCATATCGGCGCAGCACCCGCCGCCCAGTCCTACCTCCTGATCGACAAGATCATCGACGCTTGCAAGCAGACGGGCGCGCAGGCCGTGCATCCCGGTTATGGCTTCCTGTCGGAGCGCGAGGCCTTTGCCCAGGCGTTGAAGGATAACGGCATCGTCTTCATCGGCCCCAATCCCGGCGCCATCGCCGCGATGGGCGACAAGATCGAGTCGAAGAAAGCTGCGGCCGCGGCCAAGGTCTCGACGGTTCCCGGCTTCCTCGGCATCATCGAGAGCCCCGAGCATGCGGTGACCATTGCCGACGAGATCGGCTATCCCGTGATGATCAAGGCCTCGGCCGGCGGTGGCGGCAAGGGCATGCGCATCGCCCATTCTTCGGCGGAGGTCGCCGAAGGCTTCGCCCGTGCCAAGTCGGAGGCCGCATCCTCCTTCGGCGACGATCGCGTCTTCGTCGAGAAATTCATCGTCGATCCCCGCCATATCGAGATCCAGGTTCTCGGCGACAAGCACGGCAACGTCATCTATCTCGGCGAGCGCGAATGCTCGATCCAGCGCCGCAACCAGAAGGTTCTGGAGGAGGCGCCGTCGCCGCTGCTCGACGAGGCGACCCGCAGGAAGATGGGCGAGCAGGCTGTGGCGCTGGCCAAGGCCGTGAACTACGACTCGGCCGGCACGGTCGAGTTCGTGGCGGGGCAGGACAAGTCCTTCTACTTCCTCGAGATGAACACCCGTCTGCAGGTCGAGCACCCGGTCACCGAGATGATCACCGGTATCGATCTCGTCGAGCAGATGATCCGCGTGGCCTTTGGCGAGAAGCTCGCGATTGCGCAGGCGGATGTGAAGCTCGACGGCTGGGCGGTGGAGAGCCGCGTCTATGCCGAGGACCCGACCCGCAACTTCCTGCCCTCGACCGGGCGGCTCGTGACCTATCGCCCGCCGAGCGAGGGGCCGGATGGCGAGGCGATGGTGCGCAACGATACCGGCGTCTTCGAGGGCGGCGAGATCTCGATCTATTACGACCCGATGATCGCCAAGCTCGTCACGCACGCGCCGACGCGCGAGGCGGCGATCAAGGCGCAGGCGCGCGCGCTCGATGCCTTCGCCATCGATGGCATCCGCCACAACATCCCCTTCGTCGCGGCGGTGATGCAGCATCCGCGCTGGATCGCCGGCAATCTCTCGACCGGCTTCATCGCCGAGGAGTTTCCCGAGGGCTTCTCGCTGCCGGTGCCGCAGGGTGAGACGGCGCAGCGCATGGCTGCGATCGCGATCGCCTGCGACCACCGCATGAACCAGCGCAAGCGCAACGTCTCGGCGCAGATGGAGGGCTGGCGCAAGGTCGCCTTCGACCGGCTGCGCATCGTGCAGCTCGGGCCTGAGCGCTTCGAGGGCGAGGTCACGGAGCAGGGCGGGGCGGTGGTCATCGCCTTTGCCGACCGCAGCGTCAGCGTTGCCAGCGACTGGGTGCCGGGCGAGCCGGTCTGGCATGGCACGCTCGACGGGGTGAAGGTCGCGGCGCAGGTCCGGCCGATCCTGAACGGCGTCGCGCTCGGCCATGCCGGCGCCTATGCCAATGCCCATGTCTATACGCAGCGCGAAGCGGAATTGGCCGCGCTGATGCCGGAGAAGGTCGCTGCCGATACCGGCAAGTTCCTGCTCTGCCCGATGCCGGGCCTGGTCAAGGCGATTTCGGTCGCGGTCGGCCAGGAGGTCAAGGCCGGCGAGCCGCTCGCCATGGTCGAGGCGATGAAGATGGAGAACGTCCTGCGCGCCGAGAAGGACGTCACCATCGCCAAGATACTGGCGAAAGAGGGCGACTCGCTCGCCGTCGACGCCGTCATCATGGAATTCGCCTGAGCGGATGATGCAGGACGCGGCTCTGCCGTCATGGTCGGGCTTGTCCCGACCATCCACGTCTTTGCTCATCAAAGTTGTGTTCAAGATGTGGATGCTCGCCACAAGGGCGAGCATGACGGTCCGGAGGGTTTCATGCTGACGATCTGGGGCCGGTTGAGCTCGATCAACGTCCAGAAGGTGGTCTGGGCCGCGGGCGAGGTCGGACAGGCTTTCGAGCGCATCGATGTCGGCGGGCCTTTCGGTGGGCTCGACACCCTCGAATTTGCGGCAATGAACCCGAACCGCCAGATTCCGGTGCTGCGCGACGGTGAGCTCGTCCTCTGGGAGTCGAGCAGCATCCTGCGCTATCTCGCGGCCCGCTATGCCTCGGGTGTGCTCTGGGAGGAGGATCCCGCCCGGCGCGCCCTGGCCGATCGCTGGATCGACTGGATGCAGTCCGAGTTGCAGCCGGCATTGGCACCAGTGCTCTGGGGCGTGGTGCGCAAGGTGCCGGCCTTCACCGAGCCAAAGGTGATCGCCGACGGCGTGGCCCGTGCCGAGGTGCTGATGGCGATCCTCGAGGCGCAATTGGCGGATCGGCCCTTCCTGGCCGGCGAGCGCTTCGGCATGGCGGATATCGCGGTGGGCTGCGGTGTGCATCGCTGGCTCAACATGCCGGTGGAGCGGATCGCGAGGCCTCGTGTCCAGCGCTGGTATGAAACGCTCTTCGCCCGGCCGGCAGCGCAGGCCGCGCTGCCGTTGCCGATCGCGTGAGATCGCAACGCCCCGCTTGATCCGGGCGCAGTCGCTGGCATGATAGCGGGATGAGCGCCTTTCGGACGATCCTGCTCCTGTGCAGCCTCGCTGCGACCGCGCCTGCGGTGGCACAAACGTCACCGACGCTACGGACCGATCTCGCGGCGCTCTCCGGCTGTCTGCGCGATGCGGGCTCCTCGCAATCGGCCTGCATCGGCACGGTGGCGGTCGCCTGCGTGCGCGCCGCCAGCAATGATCAACGCGGAGCCGAGGCTGCCTGCGCCCGGCGCGAGGAGGCGGCGTGGCGCGAGCGGCTGACGCTCGCGCTGCAAGTCACGGGACGCGCCCTCGATGCCGGCCAGCGCAGCCGGCTCGCGGCGTTGCAGCTCGCCTGGGAGAGCTATGTCACGCAGAAATGCGCCTTCTATGGCGCGACCCAGCGTGAGGCGCTGCAAGCCGGGCGGCAGGCGGGCTGCGAATTGCGCGAGGTCGCCGGCCGGGCGATCGAGCTCGCGAAAGCCCTGCCGCAGGCCGGCGGGCGGCGTCCGCAATCGCCGCCGCAGATCATTCGCTGAGAGCGCTCGACCAAGTCCGGCCCTCATCCTGAGGAGCCGCGTGGCGGCGTCTCGAAGGATGCTCCAGATGTCTCCGGAGCCTCCTGAAACATCCTTCGAGACGCAGCCTTCGGCTGCTCCTCAGGATGAGGGCTGAGAAGCGAAAGAGGGTGCCCGCATGCCCCGGTTCAGAAAGCCGTCAGTATTTGCCGATAGAATTTGAGTGATCTGTCCTCAGCCCGGCCCCGCGATGTTCTTCGTTCTCTCAAAGGTCGTCTGGTTCGTCCTGTCGCCGGTGAATTTCGCGATCCTGCTTGCCGGGCTTTCAGGGCTGCTGGCCTTCACGCGCCTTGCCCGCCCGGCGCGCTGGGTCGGATTGGTCTCGCTGATCGCGCTTGGGCTCATGGCCTTCAGCCCGCTGCCGCGCATCGTGCTGCGACCACTGGAGGATCGCTTCCCGCAGCAGGATGCCCGCAAAGGCCCGGTGACCGGGATCGTCGTGCTCGGGGGGGCCGTCGGCGTCGCACGCGGCGATGTCGCGATGAATTCCTCGGCGGCGCGCATGACCAAGGCGGTGGAACTGGCGCGGCTGCATCCGCAGGCCAAAATCGTCTTCACGGGCGGCGCGGCCAACCTGATCTCGGAAACGACCGTGACCGAAGCGGATGGCGCCAAGCTGCTGTTCGAGGGGCTGGGGCTCGATCCTGCCCGGCTCATCCTGGAGGACAAGTCACGCAACACGCGCGAGAACGCCGCCTTCACCCGCAGGCTCGTCGACCCCAAGCCCGGCGAGCGCTGGCTGCTGGTCACTTCGGCCTGGCATATGCCGCGTTCGATCGGTGTGTTCCGCAAGGCCGGGTTCGCGGTCGAGGCCTTCCCGGTCGATTACTGGACAAGCGGCGAGCCCGGCGATTTCATCCGGCCGTACAGCCGGGCACCCCGCGGGCTCGAAATCGCCGATAACGGCTTCAAGGAGTGGGTCGGCCTCGTGGCGTATCGGCTCGCGGGCTATACGGACGAACTCTTCCCGGCGCCGTAAGTCAGAGCCAATCGCCCTCCTTGGGAAACACAGGTCATCCCGGACGTAGCGAAGCGAAGATCCGGGATCCATGCCTGAACCTTGATCGGAAGCGTTCCGGAATGGATCCCGGGGTCAAGCCCGGGATGACCCGCGTGTTTCCGTGGAAAATCGGGTCGGTCTCAAGACATAACCGGCAGCACCAACCGATAGACGCCGCGAAAATCGTCGGGGTCGACCGGGCGGCCCTTGCGAGTGATGACCAGCCGGCCTTCCTTCATCAGCTTCACGGCAGCCCGGCGCACGGGCTGCATCAACGGCCCCCAGCCGTCGGGATGGTCGCCGCCGAGGCGGCGGGCGACATCCATCGGCGAGATCGTCAGACCCGCTTCGCGCTGGGCGAGCAGGTCGAGGATCGCGCTCTCGATCGCTTCGGGTTCGATGCTCATGGCTGGCTCGGATATTTGAAGACGCGGGCGGCGTCGGAGGCGAACTGGCGGCGATACATCGCGACCAGCACCGCAGCGGTGAAGCCGATGAAGGTGACCGGGCCGAGGAACCAGCCGAGATAGGCGAGCGCGAAGAAGAAGGCGCGCTGGCCGCGGTTGAAATGCCGGCCGGCGGCAATGTTCATCTCCACGGTCTCATGGACCGCATGGGCCATCGCCTTTGCGTCCTTGCTGTCGAAGGGCGGCAGGGCACCGAGCAGGATGACGCAGTAGTTGAACAGCCGGTAAGCCCAGGCGAACTTGAAGAAGGCGTAGCCGAAGACGCCGGTGAGGCCGATCACCTTCATCTCCCAGACCGAGCGCAGCGTCACGGGCACGAAAGGCAGGTCGCTGAAGATCGCGACCACGCGCTCGGTCGAGTTCAGGAGAGTGAGCGTGCCGCCGATCGCGATCAGCGAGGTCGAGGCGAAGAAGGCGGTGCCGTTCTGCAGTCCGCCCATCACCTGCGTGTCGACGATCCGCACCTCGCGGCCCGCCGCCTCGTTGATCCAGCGGGCGCGGCGCAGGTTCATCCGCATGTTCAGCGTTCGGGCGGCATGCGGCCCAAGCTCGACCGCATAGTGATAGCCGACCCAGGAGATCGCGAAGAACGCGAGCGCGATGACGTCCAGATTGCTGAAACCGAGCATGCTGCCGCTCTGCCATTTCGGGAGCCGGAGAGGCAAGCAGCTTGTGACGAAGCCGCGCGGGCGACAAGCCGGGCGGCATTGACGCTGTAGCGGCGAGCCGTCACGGTGCGGCCGGAATCGGGGAGGGCATGATCGTGCCGCAGACCATCACCAAGGGCTACAAGGCGCTGGTCGCGGAGGCCGAAAGCCTGATCGAGACGCTGTCGGTCGCGGAGGCACAGGCGCTGCACGGAAGCGATGCCGTGGTCTTCGTCGATCTGCGCGATCCGCGCGAGCTGGAGCGGGAAGGGCGGATGCCCGGTGCCTTCCATTGCCCGCGCGGCATGCTGGAGTTCTGGATCGACCCGGAAAGCCCCTATGCCAAGCCGGTCTTCCAGCAGGACAAGCGCTTCGTCTTCTTCTGCGGCGGTGGCTGGCGCTCGGCGCTGGCTGCGCAGGCCGCGCAGGAGATGGGCCTGAAGCCGGTCGCGCATGTGGCCGGCGGCTTCGGCGCCTGGAAGAAGGCCGGTGCGCCGATCGATACGGCCCCGGCCGACAAGAAGGCCTGAGGCCTAGACCTTGTCCCACTACGTCATCGTTCTGCTGGTCGCGGCCTTCGTTTTCCGCAAGCCGCTGGGCAGGTTGCTCGCGCGGCGATGGCCCAACCACGCCAAGCGCCAGCAGGTGCTGGGCACGATCATCGCGGCCTTCCTGCTGGTGATCGCGGCGCGTCTGGTGGCGCTGTTCTGGTAAGCCGACGCGCTACTCCGCCTTGAATTGAGCGAAGACGCCTCGTGCAGCCATTGCATGCGAGGCGGGCTTGCTCGCTGCCCAACAATCAGGCATTTTCCTTCCTCTTGGCTCCAACTCAAGAAAGGGAGGGCTGAATGAAATTCATCAACACCGCAGCCACTCCCATGCGACCAACCCGGCACTAGGTCGGTCTCGCACGAGGCCCGCCCCCGGGGCAGTCTCCTGAGCCTTTTTTCAAACCAGTTTCTTTCATTGCCGAAGCCGGCGTGCGTCGTCGTCTTCGCCTGATTCGGAGTCGGCTGCCGTCCTGGCGCCGAATGACGCTATGTCTCATGATACTCAAACCGGGCGGCGCGAGCCGTTCCGGGCCGTTCTCGGCTTCACTTTCAAGCATTGGGCACGCCAGCCCGGGCAGGTCGCCTGGGTGGCCGGCGTCACCATCGTCGCGACGCTCGCCGAGTTGTTCACGCCGGTCTATGCCGGCCGCCTCGTCGATGCGGTGGCGGGTGGTGCCAGCGCCGGAGGCGCGGAGGCGGCGCTCTGGGCGCTCGGTGCGATGATGGTGCTCGCCGCCATCATGGTGGTCGGGCGGCATTTCGCCTTCACCGGCATCACCGCGATGACGCTGCGCACGATGAGCGACGTCTCGCAGGAGGCCTTCGCGCGCCTGCAGCGCTTCTCTACCGACTGGCACGCGAACAATTTCGCGGGCTCGACGGTTCGCAAGATCACGCGCGGCATGTGGGCGCTCGACCTCTTGACCGACACCATTCTGATCGCGCTCCTGCCATCGCTGGTCATCCTGCTCGGCATGACGGCGGTGCTGGCCTGGCACTGGCCGGCGATGGGGCTCGTCGTGGCGCTCGGCGCGTTGGCCTATATCGGGCTGACGCTGGCGCTCTCGCTGCGCTTCGTCGCGCCGGCGGCACGGCTCGGCAACGCCTGGGACACGCGTCTGGGCGGTTCGCTGGCCGATGCCATCACCTGCAACCCGGTGGTGAAGGCCTATGGCGGCGAGGCGCGCGAGGACCTGCGGCTGGCGACGGTCGTCTCCAAGTGGAGCCGCAGGACGCGGCGCGCCTGGATTCGCGGGACCTGGTCGGGCACCGGCCAGAACATCGTGCTGCTCTTCCTGCGCGCGGCGGTGATCGGTCTCGTGATCTGGCTCTGGGCGAACGGGCAGGCCTCGCCCGGCGACGTCGCCTTCGTGCTGACGGCCTATGCGGTGGTGCATGGCTATCTGCGCGATGTCGGTCAGCACGTCCACAACCTGCAGCGCTCGGTCAATGACATGGAGGAGCTCGTCTGGATGCACGATCTTCCCTATGGCGTGCCGGACCGGAAGGGCGCGGTGGATATGGGCGTGACCGCGGGCGAGATCGCCTTCGAGGACGTGACCTTCCACTATGGAGGCCATCACGATCCGCTCTACCGCGATTTCTCGCTGACCATCCGTGGCGGCGAGAAGGTCGGCCTCGTCGGCCGCTCGGGCTCCGGCAAGACGACCTTCGTCAAGCTGGTGCAGCGGCTCTACGACGTCACCGGGGGCCGGATCGCGATCGACGGGCAGGATATCGCCGATGTCACGCAGGCGTCGCTGCGCCAGCAGATCGCGATCGTGCAGCAGGAGCCGGTGCTGTTCCACCGCTCGCTGGCGGACAACATCGCCTATGGCCGGCCGGGCGCGAGCCTGGTGCAGGTCGAGCAGGCGGCGAAGCTCGCCAACGCGCATGAGTTCATCATGCGCCTGCCCAAGGGCTACGCCACGCTCGTCGGCGAGCGCGGCATCAAGCTCTCGGGTGGTGAGCGCCAGCGTGTTGCGCTGGCCCGGGCCTTCCTGGCCGATGCGCCGATCCTGATCCTGGACGAGGCGACCTCGAGCCTCGATTCGGAGTCGGAGGCGCTGATCCAGCAGGCGATCGAGCGCCTGATGGAAGGCCGCACCACGATCGTGATCGCGCACCGCCTCTCGACGGTCAGGGCCATGGACCGCATCCTGGTCTTCGATCGCGGCCGGGTGATCGAGGAGGGGCCACACGAGGCCCTGCTGACCCGCCCGGACGGCGCCTATCGCGCGCTGTTCGAGAAGCAGGTCAGCGAGCTGGCCAAGGGGCTGGCGGCGTAACCGCCGCCGGTGTCTCCGAACAAGGAAAGGGCCGCGCAAGCGGCCCTTTTCGTTGGGGTTTATTTCGGCGCCAGCGCCCTTGGCCGCACGCCCTTCACCGGGCCGGGCGGGAGCGGCGCGCTCGCATCCTGATTCAAGCCCTTCAGGTCGAGAGTCGGCTTGGTCAGAAAACGATTCAACCCGGTGGCGTAAGTCTCTGGCAGACCAAAATGTTTTGCCCCGGCGATGACGGCTTCCATGTAGCCTGGGCGCGGCCGCCCCGGATCGGCCGAGCGGCCGATATAGATCAGCGCGCGCTTGGCTCCGCCCGGCACGATCACCGGCTGGCTGATCTTCACATAGAGCCCGCTGGCCAGCTCCTCGAACTTGTCGAGGACGCGCATGTCGCTGAGCGAGCAGTCCCAGAGCACGCCATGGACCTCCTCGCGGGGATCGCGGATTACCGAGGCGTAGCCGTCGCGGGTGACGATGAAGCGATGGCGGGGCAGGCGGGCCGGGCCGAGCGGCTGCGCCTTCGGGCAGCGCTGCGCCATCCCGTCCGGGTCCATGTTGAGGCCATAGGCGAAGTAGAGGGGCATCGTTTCGACTGCGCGCTTTCCGTCATGGTCGGGCTTGTCCCGACCATCCACGTCTTCGCCTTTCGAGGGGCGGGGTCAAGACGTGGATGCTCGCCACAAGGGCGAGCATGACGGCGGAGCTTCTCACTTCGTCTTGTTGAACAGTTCCCGCCCGATCAGCATCCGGCGGATCTCGCTGGTGCCGGCGCCGATCTCGTAGAGCTTGGCGTCGCGCAGCAGGCGCCCCGTCGGGTAGTCGTTGATATAGCCGTTGCCGCCGAGGAGCTGGATCGCATCGAGCGCGACCTGCGTCGCCTTCTCGGCCGCGATCAGGATGGCGCCGGCCGCGTCCTCGCGGGTGGTCTCGCCACGGTCGCAGGCCTTGGCGACGGCATAGACATAGGCTCGGCAGGAATTCATCGCGACATACATGTCGGCGACCTTGCCCTGGACGAGCTGGAACTCGCCGATCGACTGGCCGAACTGCTTGCGCTCATGGACATAGGGCATGACTACATCGAGCGCCGCCTGCATGATGCCGAGGGGGCCTGCCGCCAGCACGACGCGCTCATAGTCGAGGCCCGACATCAGCACGTTGACGCCGCGCCCGACCGTGCCGAGCACGTTCTCCTCCGGCACCTCGCAATCCTGGAAGACGAGCTCGCAGGTATCCGAGCCACGCATGCCGAGCTTGTCGAGCTTCTGGTGGGTCGAGAAACCCTTCATGCCCTTCTCGATCAGGAAGGCGGTGATGCCGCGCGGGCCGGCCTCGGGATCGGTCTTGGCGTAGACGACCAGCGTCTCGGCGATCGGGCCGTTGGTGATCCACATCTTGTTGCCGTTGAGGACGTAGCGGTCGCCCTTCTTGTCGGCGCGGGTCCGCATCGAGACGACGTCGGAGCCAGAGCCCGGCTCGGACATGGCGAGCGCGCCGACATGTTCGCCCGAGATCAGCTTCGGCAGGTATCTGCGCTTCTGCGCCTCGTTGCCGTTGCGGCTGATCTGGTTGACGCAGAGATTCGAGTGGGCGCCGTAGGAGAGGCCGACGGAGGCGGAGGCGCGAGAGACCTCCTCGACCGCGATGCAATGCTCAAGATAGCCCAAGCCCGTGCCGCCATGCTCCTCATCGACCGTCATGCCGTGCAGGCCGAGCGCGCCCATTTCCGGCCAGAGATCGCGCGGGAACTGATTGGTCTTGTCGATCTCCTCGGCGCGCGGCGCGATCTTCTCCTGCGCGAAGGCATGGACGGTGTCGCGGATCGCGTCGGCGGTCTCGCCGAGGTCGAAATTGAACGGGCGCGGCGCGTTGGCGAGCATGATGTCCTCCCGGCTCGAATAGCTTTGTGCAGCCCGAACGGGGCCGCTTTGTCGCGAGCTTACAGGTCGGGAATGCCGGTGTCAGGCCGAGCGGATCAGAGGGCGGTGTGGGCGGTTTTGCACCGGTCCGCCGCCCGATGAGCCAGCCTCTTATGCAGCGCCTGGGCTTTACCTGCTTTGCCAACCATCGTAGCGGGCGGGACCATGCCTGCCCGGAGCTTCCGAATGTCCCTGCCGTCGATCGCATCGCCCATTTCCAACGGCGCTCTCGTTTTGCGCTACAGCGCCTTCCTGGTTGTCGCGGTGATCATCCTCAATGTGGTGGTCATCGCTCTGGAGGCCTATTTCAACGCGGCTCCGGGCAGCATGGGAGCGCTGGGCCTGATCCTGGTCTGGAGCGCTGGTTCGTGGGCCGGCCAGATCTGGTTCAAGCGCGAGCAGGCCCGTCCGCCGTCCGGCCGTGCGTGGTCCGTCGCGCTGCTCTGCGCGCTCGCGACCTTCGTGTTGCAGGCTGTTTTCGTCCTCGTCATCGCCGGCTTCATGCCCGGTGGATTCGCGAGCATCGCGCGATACCGCAGCAGCGATCAGATGCTCATTGCCGGCGCGTTTACCGGGATCTTCGTGCTGGAATTCCTGTTGATCCGTGCTGCGATCTTCTGGGGCGCCAAGGCCGAGGAGAAGCGGGCGCAGCGGCAGGCCGCGAAGAGTGATGCCTAGCTCCCGATCACGCCCCGGCGCCGGAGCAGGACGAGGGTCAGCAGGGCGGCGGCGAGACAGGTCAGCGCCACGAAGAAGGCGCCGGCCTCCGATTCGACCCAGGGCAGGCCCTTCACATTGATGCCGAACAGGCCGGTGATGAAGGTCGCGGGCAGGAAGAGCGCCGTCAGCAGCGAGAGCACATAGAGCTGCCGGTTGGTGCGGCTGGCCGAGCGGGCCGCGATCTCGTCCTGCAACAGCCGCGCCCGATCCTGCACCGATTGGACATCGTGGTGCAGGCCGTCGACGCGCTGGAGCAATCGCGAGGCTGCACCCTTGACCGCATCGGGCGCGCTGCGGCCGGACTGGGTCTCGGCGAAGCGGCGGAACAGGACATGCAGGCCGCTGAGCTGACGATGCAGCCGGACCGCCGTGCGCCTGATCGAGCCGACGCGCTGCGGCCCGTCATGCAGGCGGTCGAGCAGGATATGGTCCTCGACGCTATCGGTCTCGTCGACGAGGCGCACCACCGCGTCGGTGACGTCGTCGATGATGTATTCGATGATCTGCTCGAAGAGCCCGGCCGGGCTCGCGGCCGGTTCACCGCGATCCAACGCCTCGGCGGTCATGCGGATCGAGTGCAGCGCCTCGCGCCGGCCGGTCAGCAGGAACTTCTCGCCGATGATCCAGCGCAGCGCGCCGACATCCTCGGACTTGTCGGCGATGTCGCGGATCAGGTCGTGCGAGACGCCCCAGGCGAGATTGGCGGAATGGTCGAGCCGCTGGTGCGGCTCATGCGAGAGGAAGGCTTCCTGCGTCGCGTCCGGCAGCTCCTGCTCGGCGATCCAGCTCTGGGCCCGCGTGTGGACGAGATCGAGATGGAGCCAGACGAAGCCCTCAGTCGGGGCGAGCTCCGGCATCTCGTCGCGCGGGAGGCGGGTGGGCGCTCCGTCCGCGTCGAAGCGATAGGCCCAGATGATGCCGGATTGGGACTGGAGATCGCTGAGCATGCCGGGCTTCCGCTGACACTGCGGGGCCGATCCGGCAGCGCGGCGCCTAAGGGCGCCGCGGATATGACGGCGGCATGACAGCCGGCAAAAGGTGGCTCAGTCGCGCCTGATCGAGCCGGTTGCGTCGGCACGGCGGTTATCGGCCGTGCGTGCGTTCGGGATGCGGCCGGGCGGGGCGAATTTCAGCTTCGTGCCGCCAGCGTCGCTGGGCGCACGCAGGCCCGCCGGAGTGGGCGTCGGCGTCGGCGCCCGCGCCGCGATCCTGGGCTCGCCGCCATGCCATTTGCGCGTGCCGATGTCGAAGCGGCCCTGGCGCCAGGCTTCGAACTCGCGCTCGCTGCCGAAGAAGGCGTTGCGATCGACATCGCCGGTGATGCCCGGCACGCGACCCGTGGTGGTGAACTGCCAGAACTCCCAGCGGTCGCGCTCATAGCGCTTCGCCAATGGAGCCGCCGTCGAACGCAGCCAGAACGGGTGGTCGTTGAGCTCGCCCTCCAGCACGTCCTCGTGGAAGTTGATGTCGGTATAGATGACCGGCTTCTTGCCGGTGTGTTCGCGCAGGCCCTTGAGCATCTCGTTGATCTTGGCCATGGCCAGTTCCTTCGAGATCTTGCGGGTGCATTGCGAGTCGTTCTGCCATTCGACATCGAGCACCGGCGGCAGGGCGTCCGGGTCGCGCGGGATGTGTTTCTTGATCCAGCGCACCTGATCCTTGGCCGAGCGGCACCACCAGACGAAGTGATAGGCGCCGCGGGCGACGCCGTGCTTCTTCGCCTCGGCCCAATTGCGCTTGAAATTCGGATCGAGGTGGTCGCCGCCCTCGGTCGCCTTGATGAAGGCGAAGCGCGTGCCGGCATCCTTGACCCGGGCCCAGTCGATTTCGCCCTGCCAGCGGGAGACGTCGATGCCCTGGATCACCTTGCGCCGCGCGTCGCGGACGCCGTGATGAGGGGCGCTGTCGCCCTTCTTCGGATAGAGCGCCTGCGCCGGTTCGACGAGACCTATCATCAGAGCCATTAAGGCGAGGGCTTTGAGCCCGATCCGTCCGCTGGTCAGCTTGCGCGCTGGCATGTGTTTCTCCCGCATCACATGTCCAGATGCGGGGAGCGTGGTTAAGCGCCGGTTAGAATTGCGGCGCAATCTCGGAATGAATTTCAGCCTTGGTTAACCGGCGCGATTTGGCCTGTCCACTCAGTCGAGGACGACGGGTTCGACCTGGTTGTCGATGGCCCGCATGGTCGAGGCGACGGCGGGCACGCTGCCGGGAATACGCGCGACGGGCACGTCGGTCTGCTCCTGCGGCTCGGGCGCGGCGGGGGGAGGTAGCGGCTGCTGCTGGACGGGCGCAGGCTGTGCCGGCCCTTCGCGCTTGTCCCAGCGGCGCGTGCCGATGTCATATTCGCCGCGCAGCCAGCCGGCGAACTGGCTTTCGCTGCCAAAGAAGGCATTGCGGTCGACATCGCCGCGGATGCCCGGCACGCGGCCGGTGGTGGTGAACTGCCAGAAGGCCCAGGGGCGGTTGTTGTAGCGCGCTTCCGGCAGCGCCGCCGTCGAGCGGATCCAGTAGGGGTAGTTGTTGAACTGCCCCTCCAGCACCTCGCGATGGAAGGTGATGTCGGTGTAGATCACCGGCTTTTTGCCGGTGAGCTGCTCGAGCTCGGTCAGCATGAGCGCGATCTTCTCGCGGGCGAGCTCGCGGTCGATCTTCTGCGGGCAGGTCCGCGAATGGCCGTTCCACTCGACGTCGAGCACCGGGGGCAGGGCGTCGGGATCGTTCGGGATTTGCTGCTTGAACCAGACGGCCTGCTCATGGGCCGGGCGGCACCAGAAGACGAAATGGTAGGCGCCGCGGGCGATGCCGGCGCGGCGCGCGCCCTCCCAGTTGCGGCGGAAGGTCGGGTCGACATGGTCGCCGCCCTCGGTCGCCTTCATGTAGACGAAGCGGGTGCCGGCGGCCTTGACGGCGCTCCAGTCGATCTCGCCCTGCCAACGCGAGATATCGATGCCGTGGATTGGATATTTATGCGCTGCCGCGACGCCGGGATGCGGCCTGGCATCGCCCTTCGAGGGGTAGTTGTCGAGCGCCACGCAGCCGCCAAGAGCCGCGAAAGCGGCAGCGGCCAGAAGGGGTAGGGCACGGAAGCGAGGCATGCGGCGAGCGTTCATGTCGCGGAGAATTGCTGGGAATGCTTGACGGCCGGTTTACGTTACCAAAGTTCTGCCACCTGTCAGCCCGATCTTGGGCGGAACGAAGCCGGGGCCTGGCGGCGAGGCGAATCGCGGTTGACGCGCAACCTGAAGATTTGAGCCGAAGCGGTTGGTATCACCCGGAAACGCGAAAGGCGACCCGAAGGTCGCCTTTCGCTGGACTTTCATCCGAATTTGGTGCGGTCGAGAGGACTCGAACCTCCACGGGTCTCCCCGCTACCACCTCAAGGTAGTGCGTCTACCAATTCCGCCACGACCGCAGCTCGGTTCCGGTTGCGGGCGGTGCAACCAGGGAGCGGCGCCGATCTAGCAAATCGAATCCGCCGCCACAAGAGCGTCATGAAGGAAAAACGCAGAAGCGCGATTTTTCCCCAGAACGAGCCGATTTAGGCGGCGTCGGCGACGGTCTGCAGGGTGTAGATTGTCGGGCGCTTGAGCATCTGGGTGATCTCGACGGAGATTCGGGCGCCGCTGACCACGACGATTTCCTTGGCGAAGGGGTGGTTGTTGGCGAGAATCTGGACTTCGTCGGTCTCGCTGGTGTTCAGCTCGATGATGGCGCCGCGGCCGAGGCGCAGCAGCTTGTAGATCGGCATCTGGGTCTGGCCGAGCACGACCGTGAGTTCTACCGGGACAAGATCGAGATCGGCCTTCAAGTCCTGCCTCCGGAACCCTACTTCAGAATTGGACCAGCGAAACTTGCCTGCCTGCCGGTTTTGGGCGCAAGAGGCGTTGCGAGGGCCGTGCCGGTGTGTCGCCAGCCCGGAAACTTTGAGCGGAACATGGTTAAGCCATGGTGAAGATGCGTGAAGAACTGGCCGTCTCCTTCCTGCCGGAAGGGGTGTCCGAGCCGGTCGAGTGGGTCGTGAGCGAAGGGCTCGTCGGCTATGACGAGGCCGTCGCTGAGATGGAGGCCCGTGCCGGGCTGATCGCGGACGGGCTGGCGCGCGAGCGCGTCTGGCTGGTCGAGCATCCGCCGCTCTATACCGCCGGTACTTCGGCTCGCGACGAGGACCTGATCGCGCCGGAGCGATTCCCGGTGTTCCGCTCCGGGCGGGGCGGGCAGTTCACCTATCACGGCCCCGGCCAGCGCGTGGCCTATGTCATGCTCGACCTGAAGCGCCGCCAGCCGGACCTGCGCCGCTTCGTCGCCGCGCTGGAAGGCTGGCTGATCGGCGCGCTCGATGATTTCAATATCCGTGGCGAGCGGCGCGAGGACCGCGTCGGCGTCTGGGTCCGCCGGCCCACCAAGGGCGTCGGCATCGAGGACAAGATCGCGGCGATCGGCATCCGCGTCCGGCGCTGGGTCTCGTTCCACGGCATCTCGCTGAATGTCGAGCCTGACCTCACGCATTTCGATGGGATCGTGCCCTGCGGCGTCAGCCAGCACGGCGTGACCTCGCTGGTCGATCTCGGCCTGCCGGTGACGATGCCGGAGGTCGATTCGGTGCTGCGCGAGGCATTCGAGCGCGTGTTCGGCCCGACCGTTCAGGCCTGATTTACCAACCGTTAGCCATGGCGCCGCCATCTTCGCCCTTGGGGTTGGGTTGAAGATGGGGATGACAATGCGAAGCATTTTTCTGGCGGGCAGCCTCGCCATGCTGCTCGCGGCCTGCAACACGACCGACCAGCGCATTGCCGGCGCAGCCGCCGGCGCGGGAGCCGGCGCGCTCGTCGGCGGGCCGATCGGTGCGATTGCCGGTGGCGCGATCGGTGCGGTCGCTGCGCCTTCCGTGACTGGTTCGATCAACAAGATGCAGGAATGAGGCGGTCCAGCGGCGCGGATTTGCACGGCCGCGTCCGTGCGTCCGCGCCGGTTGGCGTTTTCGACGCGGCGCGCCATAAACTCGGCAGAGATTGTTACCGAGGAGCGCGCCCGTGCCTGTCATCGAGAGCAAGGTCGATCTGAGTTCGGCCGAGACGCGCGCCAATGCCGAAGCCTGGGCCGGATTGCGCGGCGAACTCCAGCAGCATCGCGCCACGGCTGCGCTCGGCGGCAATGCCAAATCCCGCGAGCGCCACACCGCGCGCGGCAAGCTTCTGCCCCGCGAGCGCGTATTGCAGCTGACCGATCCGGGCTCGGCCTTCCTCGAGATCGGCTCGCTTGCCGCCTTCGGCATGTATGAGGGCGATGTCCATGCCGCCGGCATGATCGCCGGCATCGGCCGCGTCGCCGGCCGCGAATGCATGATCGTCTGCAACGATGCGACGATCAAAGGCGGCACTTACTATCCGATGACGGTGAAGAAGCATCTGCGGGCGCAGGAAATCGCGCGCGAGAATCGCTTGCCCTGCATCTACCTCGTCGATTCCGGCGGCGCGAACCTGCCGCACCAGACCGAGGTCTTCCCCGACCGCGAGCATTTCGGCCGCATCTTCTACAATCAGGCGACGCTTTCGGCCGAGGGCATCCCGCAGGTTGCGGTGGTAATGGGCTCCTGCACCGCCGGCGGCGCCTATGTCCCGGCGATGTCGGACGAGACGGTGATCGTCCGGAAACAGGGCACGATCTTTCTCGGCGGCCCGCCGCTGGTGAAGGCCGCGACCGGCGAGGTCGTCTCGGCCGAGGATCTCGGCGGTGCCGACGTGCATGCGCGCCTCTCTGGCGTCGCCGACCATTATGCCGGCGACGATACCCATGCGCTCGCGATCGCCCGCCGCATCGCCGGCAATCTCAACAGCGTGAAACGGCCGGATATCGACATCGCCGAGCCGGTCGAGCCGCTTTACGATCCGGCCGAGCTGGAAGCCGTGGTGCCGACCGACCTCAAGAAGCAATACGACATCCGCGAGGTGATCGCGCGCCTCGTCGACGGCTCGGAGTTCGACGAGTTCAAGAAGCTCTACGGCACGACGCTGGTGACGGGTTTCGCGCGCATCCACGGCATTCCGGTCGGCATCATCGCCAATAACGGCATCCTGTTCTCGGAAAGCGCGGTCAAGGGCGCGCATTTCATCGAACTGTGCTGCCAGCGGCGGATTCCGCTGCTCTTCCTGCAGAACATCACCGGCTTCATGGTCGGGCGCGATGTCGAGACGCGCGGCATCGCCAAGGACGGCGCCAAGCTCGTCACGGCGGTGGCCTCGGCGCGGGTGCCGAAGATTACCGTGCTGGTCGGCGGCTCCTTCGGTGCCGGCAATTACGGCATGTGCGGGCGGGCTTATTCGCCGCGCTTCCTGTTCACCTGGCCGAACTCGCGGATCTCGGTGATGGGCGGCGAGCAGGCGGCGAGCGTGCTCGCCACCGTGCGCCGCGACAATATCGAAGCCGAGGGCAAGAGCTGGCCGGCTGCCGACGAGGAAGCCTTCAAGGCGCCGATCCGCAATCGCTATGAAGAAGAGGGTTCGCCCTATTTCGCGACGGCGCGGCTCTGGGACGACGGCATCATCCTGCCCTCCGAGACCCGCCGCGTGCTGGCGCTGGCCTTCTCGGCGACGCTCAATGCCGAGGTGCCGGAGACTAAGTTCGGCGTGTTCCGGATGTGAATATGTCTGATATTAGCGCGCTTTATCTTCGCGAGATGAGTGTGGTTAAGTCGCGATATTATTACTTGTATTTTAGGACGCGGGGATGGATCGGACGAACCGTTTCGATAAACGTTATTAAGCTTGAGGAGTGCGCATCTTCAGATGCGTTTGCTGATAGAGGGTGTTGTTCTAGCTGCTGCTCATGAAAATGCAGAATATTACGGAGAAGAGCTGAGCGAACTCAAGCGAGATTGGCGCTTGAAAGATTTAACTCTTAAAATGAAGAGGGCTGGCCTGCATCACTTCCCTGAGCCTTGTGATTTTGGCGTAAATGCTGATGGAAAGCATTTTTTGCATGTTTTGAAGGATAAGAATTTAGATTTTAATGAATTATTCCGATTACATGGTTCGATGGGAAATTTGTTACATCGACGTTTTCATTTTTTAGATACAAACAAAACACACGATATAATGCAAGAAATAATTAATTTTCTCCCAGAAATAAAAAATCACCTTTCAAATCATGTCTTATATATTCGTACTGACGATGGCTTAAAAGTTCTTGTTGTTAACATGAATTTTCATCGTAAGAAAACCTGCGAGTGTATGGAGATAGATCTGAAGAGAATCTGATTATCTATTCGAGATACGCTATTCGATTCTTGTCAAAGAAAACGCCTCGTGCACGGCGCTCTGCACGCCGCCGCCCATGACCGGGCCGCCGCCGGCGACATGGACCGCATCGCCGACGAGCGCGGCACCCAGGCCGTGACGGGGCGTCAGCATCGGCGCGTATTGTTCCCAGCCGTCGCTTGCGGGGTCATAGGCTTCCATCTGGCCGAAGACGCGGTTGGTGCCTTCGCCGCCCATGACGAAGACCTTGCCGCGATAGAGCACGGCGCCGTGGCCGGAGCGGCCAGTCGGCATCGGCGTGCGCATCGTCCATTTGTCGGCGGCCGGATCGTAGGAATGGTGCAGGTTCGAGTTGGTGTGGAAGGAATCGACCCGCCCGCCGATGACATGGATCAGGCTGCCGATGGCGAGCGTGCCGGTGTGGTCGCGGGCGGTGGGCATCGGCCTGCGCTCGCTCCAGCGATCGGCCTTGGGGTCGTAGACCAGATGCCAGTCGATCGAGCGCTTGGTCTCGGTAGTCTCGCCGATCGCGCCGCCGATGACATGCAGCACGCTGCCGAGGCCGACCACGGCGGTCGAGCCGGCGGGACGGGGCAGGGGCGCGATGTCGGCCCAGCGATCGGCCTTCGGATCGTAGGTGAAGCAGCGCGGATGCGGCTTGCGATTCTGCTCGAGGAAGCCGCCGATGGCGAAAAGCTTGCCGTCGAGGAAGGCGACGCCGACATGGTTGGCGCCCTGGGGCAGCGGTGCGCCGTCGTTCCACTTGTCGGCCTTGCCGTCGTAGACATGGTGATAGGCCCGGTCCGTGCGCTGCTCGCCATAGCCGCCGACGACATGCATCTTGTCCTCGAAGGCGGTCGCCCAGGCCATTTCCGAGCGGGGCAGCGGCAGCGGCGCCTTGGCGCTCCAGCGGCCCGGCGTGGCGGCTTTCGGGGCCGGCGAATCGAAGACGTTCTGCGTCGCAGCGAGCGGCGGCTTCTCGATGCGGCCGGGCTGGCTGAGCCGCTCATATTGCGGGCCGTGATGCTCGTGGCCCTGCTGCTGGGCCAATGCCGGGCTGGCCAACGCGGCGGCGCCGGCCGCAAGCAGATGGCGGCGGTTCAGGCTGGTCATCGCGTCGTCCTCCCGACTACAACGATACGGCACGGATGGCGGGCGGCAAGCGCATGGAGCGCAGGCCATCCCATGGTTCCCCTGGGCGGTTTCGCCCGTTATGGTCGGACGCCATCTCAAACGATTTAGGTCCAGGGAAACACGGGGAAACGCATGGCGGGACATAACAAGGTCGCGATCATCACCGGCGCCGGTTCGGGCGTCGGGCGCTCGGTCGCCATCGCCTTCCTGAAGGACGGCTATCGCACCGTGCTGGCCGGCCGCCGGGCGGATGCGCTCGAAGAGACGATCCAGCTCTCCGGTGTCGACAAGGGCCGTGCGCTCGCCGTGCCGACCGACGTCACCGACAAGGCCTCGGTCGAGAACCTGTTCGCCAAGACGAAGGAAGCCTTCGGCCGCGTCGACGTGCTCTTCAACAATGCCGGCGTCAACGCGCCGGGCGGCGTGCTGCTGGAGGACCTTTCGCTGGAGGATTGGCAGAAGGTCGTCGACACCAACCTGACCGGGCCGTTCCTCTGCACCCAGGCCGCCTTCAAGGCGATGAAGGACCAGGTGCCGCAGGGTGGGCGCATCATCAACAACGGCTCGATCTCGGCCCATGCGCCGCGACCGAATTCTGTTGCCTATACCGCGACGAAGCATGCGATCTCGGGCCTGACCAAGACGGCGGCGCTCGACGGGCGCAAATACGACATCGCCGTGGGCCAGGTCGATATCGGGAACGCGCTGACCGAAATGGCGCGCAAGATGACGACGGGCGTGCCGCAGGCGGACGGCACGATCAAGGTCGAGGCGGTGATGGATGTCGAGCATGTCGCGACGACCGTGCTGCACATGGCCGGCCTGCCGCCCGAGGCGAACGTGCTGTTCGTGACGGTGATGGCGACCAAGGCGCCGCTCGTCGGACGGGGGTGACGAACGCCTCTCGTTAGCCTGCCCCCTTGCCAGTCATCCCGGGCGCAGCGCAGCGTAGACCCGGGATCCATGCCTGAGCCTTGCCGATGTCTGTTCCGGCATGGATCCCGGATCGGTGCCGCTGATGCGGTTTGTCCGGGATGACAAGGAGTGAGGGTGGCGGCAGCGGCGCAAGATGCAAGTGGGCGGGATCAGCCCGATCATGACGGAGGCGGAGAAGGCTCGGCATCGAGCCCTGCGGTCGCCCGCGCTTACACGCTCACCATCTGGGGCATCGCGCTCGGCATCCTGATCCAGGCGGTGGCGACCGTCGCGTGGGCGCTCGCCATCGGCAATGCCCAGCTCTTCAAGGACGGCGTCGACTGGGTCTACGACGTCGCGCTCTATGGCATCGCGGCGATCGTCTTCGGCCGCGATGCGCGGATCGAGCGGCTGGCGGCCGTCGCAATCGGCGCGGTCATGGCGGTGGCCGGGCTGCACACGCTCTACGATCTCTGGGACAAGGTCGTCCGGCCACGGCCGATCGAGGTCTGGACGCTCGGCTTCGCGGCGGCGAGCGCGATCGTCATCGCCTTCCTCGTCGTTGGGGCGCTCTGGCGCTTCCGGCGCGAGGAGAACCCGGTCATCAAGGCGACCTGGCTGTCGAGCCGCAACGACACGATCTCGACCACGGGCTTCGCACTGGTCGGGCTCGCCGCCCGCGTCGCGCCGGTGCGCTGGCCGGAATATCTGTTCGACCTCGTCGTCGCCGGCATCTGCTTCCAGGCGACATGGGCGATCTGGCGCTCGCTGCGGCGGAGCGTCGAACGGGAAGCATCCCAAACCGGTTTGCGCAACAAGGCGCAGACAGACGCAACGGGCGGGCTATAAAGGCGGCACGTCTCCTGAGGATGCCGCCGCCATGACGATCGCCGCCAAGCTGCCCTCCATCCTGATCGCCAATCGCGGCGAGATCGCCTGCCGGGTGATCCGCACCGCCAGGCGGCTGGGCCTGCGCACCATCGCCGTCTATTCGGATGCCGATGCCGAGGCGCTGTTCGTGCAGATGGCGGACGAGGCCTATCATATCGGCCCGGCCCCGGCCCGCGAGAGCTATCTCGACGCCGACAAGATCCTCGCCGTTGCCAAGGAGGCGGGCGCCGCCTGCATCCATCCGGGCTACGGCTTCCTCTCCGAGAATGCCGAATTCGCCGATGCCTGCGCCGCGGCCGGCATCGTCTTCGTCGGCCCGCCGGCCTCGGCCATCCGGGCCATGGGCCTGAAGGACGCCGCCAAGGCGCTGGTCGAGAAGGCCAGCGTGCCGGTCGTGCCGGGCTATCACGGTGCCGAGCAGGATGTCGCCTTCCTGGCGAAGGAGGCCGAGCGCATCGGCTATCCCGTGCTGATCAAGGCGGTCGCCGGCGGCGGCGGCAAGGGCATGAAGAAGGTCGACCGTGCGGAAGATTTCGCGGATGCGCTGACCAGCGCCCAGCGCGAGGGCAAGAACGCCTTCGGCGATGCCCGCGTGCTGGTCGAGAAATATGTGCTCTCGCCGCGCCATGTCGAAATCCAGGTTTTTGGCGACAGCTACGGCCATGTCGTGCATCTCTACGAGCGCGACTGCTCGTTGCAGCGCCGCCACCAGAAGGTGATCGAGGAGGCGCCGGCGCCGGGCATGAGCGCCGAGGTCCGCGCCGCCATGGGCAAGGCAGCGACCGAGGCCGCGAAGGCGGTCGGCTATGTCGGGGCCGGTACGGTCGAGTTCATCGCCGACGGGCGCGACGGCCTGAAGGCCGATGGCTTCTGGTTCATGGAGATGAATACGCGGCTCCAGGTCGAGCATCCCGTCACGGAGGCGATCACCGGGCTCGATCTCGTCGAGTTGCAGTTGAAGGTCGCGGCGGGCGAGCCGCTCGGCTTCACGCAGGCGGACGTCTCGGCCAAGGGCCATGCCGTCGAGGCGCGGCTCTATGCCGAGGACCCGGAGAAGGGCTTCCTGCCTTCGACCGGCAAGCTCTGGGCCCTGCAATTTCCAGAAGGCGAGGGCATTCGCATCGATACCGGCGTCGAGGCCGGCGATACGGTGACGCCGTTCTACGACCCGATGATCGCCAAGGTGATCGCCCACGGTCCGACGAGGGATGCGGCGCTCGACCGACTGGGCGCGGCGCTGGGCGAGACGGTGGTCGCCGGCCCGCGCACCAATCTCGCCTTCCTGAAGAAGCTGACCGAGGCCGAGGGCTTCCGGAAGGGGCCGTTCGATACCGGCTTCATCGACCGCAATATCAGCGCGCTCGGCGCCGAGCCGCAGCCGCTCGATGCGGCGGCGGTGGCGGCGGCGGCCTTGCAGCTCGAGGAGGAGCGGCAGGCGGCGGGCATGATCGCGGCCGCGGGCCGGGCTGAGGGCGAGGCGCGCTCACCCTGGCTCGACCCCGACGCCTTCTCGCTGATGCCACGCCAGCCCTTGGGCCTGCCGCTGACGGTCGATGGCGAGCGTATCGATGCCCGGATCGAGTGGCATGGCGACGACGCCCGCGTCAGCCTGCCCGGTCACGAGATCGGCGAAGGTGAACACGAGATCGCGCTGGCCGAGGGCGAGAGTGGCATCTGGTTCGCGCTGCATCGCGGGCGGCAGACGGCGGTCTCGCTGTTCGATCCGTTCAGCGTCGATCTCGATGCGGCGGCCGGCTCGGGCGGCGTGGTCAAGGCGCCGATGCACGGCAAGCTCGTGGCGCTCTTCGTGGCGCCGGGCGAGGCCGTAACCAAGGGCCAGCGCCTCGCCATCGTCGAGGCGATGAAGATGGAGCATGTCCTCACCGCCCCGCGTGACGGCACGGTCAGCGAGGTCGCGGGCGAGCCCGGCGCGCAGGTCGCGGAGGGCGCGAAGGTGGTCGTGCTGGGGGAATAGGCGAGTCGATGGAATCGCTTGCGGGCGATCGCTGAGGAATTGATTCCGCTTCGGATGTCCCTGTTCGTGTCATCCCGGACAAGCGGCGAAGCCGCGCCGATCCGGGATCCATTCCGGATCGGTTCAGGCATGAATCCCGGATCTCCGCATCGCTCCGTCCGGGATGACGAGGATTGGAGTGAAGGGAGTGCTAGTCGGCCAGCGCCGCGGCCGCTCTTTCCAAGATCGTCAGGTTGATCTCCACCAGTGGGTCCTCGTCCTCCAGGAACCAGCTTGCCGACAATCCGCACCACGCGATGATCCAGCGCAGCAGGCGCTGCCGCTCCAGCCCCGACTTCGCCAGCACGATCTCCAGCCGGCGCTCGAAGGTACCGGGCGCGACCGCGACGGGCGGCTCGGGATCGGCAAGGTCGGGGCCGCAGAACAGGATCGTGTATTCGAAGGCGCGGTCGCCGATCACCGATTTCGGATCGATGGCGAGCCAGCCGCGCTCCCCGAAATCGAGGACGTTGTCGTGATGCAGGTCGGCATGGAGCGGCAGGATCTCCTGCTGTGCCGGCAACAGCGCGCTCGCCTTCGCCGCGGCGCGGACGAGCAAGCCGCCGTGCCGGGCAGCTGCCGGAAACAGGTCCTTGAACCAGATATCGAGCGGGATCAGCCCGGCGGGGGCTGGGCCGCGTGGCTTCTGAAGTCCTGCTATGGCATCGCAGAGGATGGAGGTGGCTTCATCGTCACCTTCGGCGCCGCTGCGAGCCATGGAAGCGAGCGAGCGCTTTCCGGTGGCGCGCTCGATCAGCATCGCCTCGCCGTTCCCGCTGCGGGCGAGCAGGCGGGCGGCGCCGTCGCCGTTCCAGTAGCCCAGCGGCAGGTAGCCGCGCCGCTCGTCCTCGACCTCGGGCAGCTTCAGCATGGCCGGCGCGCCGTCCTGAAGGACCGGCAGCAGATGGCTGGCATGGGTCCGGATCGCCTCGCCGTCCGCGACGAGGCCCCAGCGGGCGAGCCAGGGTTCGAAGACCGTCCCGGAAATCCGGCTCATCCGCGGCCGATCACCGGGAACTGCTCGGCCTCGTAGATCTGGCCGGAGACCGGTGCGCTGTCCTCCGAGAGCCAGAAAGCGGTGTGGGCGGCGATCTCCTCCGGCTGCATGATCCGGCCGGTCGGGGCATCGCGCAGCGGGAGATGGTTCTGCCAGCCGGGCTTGCGGCCTTCGCGTTGCTGGGTCGCGTCCTCGTTGGCGGTCCAGGTCCAGCCGACATTGAGCTGGTTGGCGCGGATGTGCTCGGGGCCGAGCGTGTTGGCGAGATTGCGCGTCATCGTCATCAGCGCGCCCTTCGACATCGAATACACCGTGAGGTTCGAGAGGCCGCAATAGGCGTTGATCGAGCCGACGGTGACGATGGCGCCGGGCGATTTCTGGGCACGGAAGGCGCGGATCGCGGCCTCGGCGCAGAGCAGGGGCGCGCGGGTGTTGATCGCGAACATGTGGTCGAAGAAGGCGGCGGTGGTCTCGGTCAGGATGCCGCGCGGATAGATGCCGGCATTGTTGACGAGCCCGTCGATGCGGCCGAAGGCGGCGACCGTGGCGTTGACGATGGCCTGGGCGGTCGCGGGCTCGGCGAGGTCGCCGGTCGCGCCTGCCGTCGCCGTGCCGAGCTTCGCGACGGCCGCATCGACTTCCGCCGCGTCGCGCCCGTGGATCAGCACCTTGGCGCCCTCGGAGACGAGGCGCTCGGCCATCGCGAAGCCGATGCCGGTCGAGGAACCGGTGACGAGAATGACCTTGCCTGCAAGTCCGCGCATGATGGAGCGTCCGTAGCCTGTCCAGGAAATGAGTATGACGATGAAGCGTGTCGTGGCGGACATGCTAACCGCCGAGCCGAGGCTGGCCAAACCTTTCTACGGCGACATTTTCGATATGCACGCCATCATCGGCGTGCCGGAGCATCGCGGTTGACGCCGGGCTGTGGAGAATAAGCGGGGAGGCTGGTCGGCTGGCGTTCCGAGGCCTATTTTGCGGCCATGCCCCTACATCTGCTCAAGCTCTGCGTCGGCGCGGAATCGATCAGCGATCTCGAGGACTGGATCGCCGAGCGTCAGGCGCAGCGCCGCGCCCGTGGCGAGCCGGCCGAGCAACTGCACACCACCCGGATGGTGCCGAAGAAGATCGAGGAGATCCTCGATGGCGGCTCGCTCTACTGGGTGATCAAGGGCCAGATTTCGGCGCGTCAGCGCCTGACCGATATCCGCCCCTTCACCGATGCCGAGGGCATCGGCCGCTGCCATCTGGTGATGGAGCCGGTCGTGGTGCCGGTCGAGCCGCGGCCGTTCCGGCCCTTCCAGGGCTGGCGCTACCTGCAGGCCAAGGACGCCCCGCGCGACCTCTCCGAGCATGGCGGCGATGTCGGCGAGATGCCGGAGGAGCTGCGTCGCGAGCTGGCGGGGTTGGGGCTGCTCTAGGATTCATTGCTCGCCCTACCAATATTTGGTACTTATTGTCATTCGGGAGCGATGGATGACAAAGAACACTTCGATCGCGCTGGGCGATCATTTCAGCCACTTCATTGGCGAGCAGGTGCAAAGCGGCCGGTATGGTTCGGCGAGTGAAGTCGTGCGTGCTGGCCTGCGCCTGCTGGAAACACACGAGGCGCGCGTGAAAGCCCTGCAGGACGCGCTGATTACCGGCGAGGAATCCGGCGAGCCGGAGCCGTTCGACAACGGCGCATTTCTGCAGCGGATGCGCGCCAGGCATGGCTGAGGCCGGTTATCGCCTCTCTCGACTGGCGGTTACAGACCTCGAACGTATCTGGTTCTGGACAGAGCGACGCTGGTCGGCGGAACAGGCCGAAAGTTATCACGCCAGCCTCATCTCTGCTTTCGAGGGGCTCAGCTGTGGCCGGAAGAAGGGGCGGGCAGTCGATGTTCGAGACGGCTATTACAAGTACGCTGTCGGCTCGCATGTGGTCTTCTATCGCCTATCGGCTGCTGGAATCGACGTGATCCGCATTCTGCATCAGCGCATGGATGTCGAACGCCATCTCTAGAGCCGTGTTTGGTGTCTCGACCTCGGCTCCGGCTCACACCGCAATATTGTCGAGCAAACGCGTGCTGCCGATGCGCGCCGCGAGGATCAGGCGGATCGGGCCGTCCGCCAGCGAGGCGACCGGCGCCAGCGTCTCGGCATGGCGCGCTTCCAGATAGTCGAGCTCGAAGCCGGCCGTGATGATCTCGTTCTGGGCATCAGCGACCGCCTTGAACAGGTCGTCGCGGTTGCGGATGCGCGCGGCGAGGTCCTGCATCACGCGCTGGAGCAACGGCGCCAGCGCCCGGTGCTCGTTCGAGAGATAGCGGTTGCGCGAGGACATGGCGAGGCCATCCGCTTCGCGGATCGTCGCCAGCGGGATGATCCTGATACCGAGATCGAGATCGGCGGCCATGCGGGTCACGACCTTGAGTTGCTGATAGTCCTTCTCGCCGAAGATCGCGCAGTCGGCGCGCGACTGCGTGAACAGCTTGCAGCAGACGGTCGCGACGCCCTCGAAATGCGTCGGGCGGAAGCGGTCCTCCAGCCCGACGGCGGCCGGGCCGAGCAGCAGCACGCGGGTGGCGAAGCCAGCCGGATACATCTCCTCGACCGAGGGGAAGAACACCGCATCGGCACCCGCCGCGACGAGCTTGGCGCAATCGTCGTCGAAGGTGCGCGGGTATTTCTTGAAATCCTCATGCGGCGCGAACTGCGTCGGGTTGACGAAGATCGTGACGATCACCCGCTTCGCGTGGCGCTGGCCTTCGCTCACCAGCGCGATATGGCCCTCGTGCAGCGCGCCCATTGTCGGCACCAGCGCGACCTTCTCGCCGGCAGCGTGCCAGCCGGCGACGGCTTCGCGCATCGCGGCGACCGTCTCGAAAACCGTGATTCCAGTCACTTTCCGACCTTTCCCGCCTGCGCTGCTCTCCTTAGCCCTCATCCTGAGGAGCCGCGTCAGCGGCGTCTCGAAGGATGGTCCAGCAGAACTCCGGAACCATCTGGAGCATCCTTCGAGACGCAAGCTTCGCTTGCTCCTCAGGATGAGGGGTGAAGGGACATCGCGTCCTCCGTTCGGCGCACGGGTAGCAAATGCCGCCGCCATGGCCAATATCAGGGCAAAGGATGATTCAGGTGGATCGAAGGGGTCGATGAGCGAGAGGAAGGACCGGGCTGTCGGCAAGGCGGGAGCGACCACGCCGGCGACGCATTCGCAGCCGGGCGAGATCGACCGCTTTCTCGGCGCGGCGAAGCAGCTCGCGCCCCTGGCGACCGGGCAGGCGGGGCGGCTCGTCTTCGCGCTCGACGCCACGATGAGCCGCCAGCCGACCTGGGATCTCGCCTGCTCGCTGCAGGCGCGAATGTTCGACGTGACCTCGCAAAGCGGTGGGCTTGCGGTGCAGCTCGTCTATTTCAGGGGGATCGGCGAGTGCCGTGCCTCGGGCTGGGTCGGCGAGCCTGCGCGTTTGACCGGGCTGATGCGCCGCATCGCCTGCGAGGGCGGGCAGACCCAGATCGCCCGCGTGCTGCGTCATGTCCGCGACGAGGCCAAGACCGTGCCGGTGCGCGCCTTCGTTTATGTCGGCGATGCGATGGAGGAGGACGTCGATGCGCTCGCGAGCCTTGCCGGCGAACTCGGCCTGCGCGGCATCCGCGGCTTCGTCTTCCAGGAGGGGCATGATCCGGCGGCGAGCGCGGCGTTCGCGACGATCGCGCGCCTGACCGGCGGTGCCCATGCCCGTTTCGACGTGAATGCGCCGGCGTCCCTGCTCGATCTCCTGCGTGGCGCGGCGGCGTATGCGGCCGGCGGGCGCGAGGCGATGCTGCGGCTGGCGGGCTCGACCCCGGCGGTGAAGGGGCTAATCACCGCGATGGATGGAGGACGCCGGTGAGTCTGCTCTACGGCGTTGCCGTCCTGATCCTCGTCTGGTGGCTGGCGAAGCTCTTCGCCGGGGCCAATCCCAAGGTGCTGGCGCGACTGGCGAAGACCGGTGGCGGCGTCGCCGCGCTCGGCGTCGCCGGGCTCCTGATGGTGCGCGGCCGGATGGACATGGCGATCTTCCTCGGCGGTGTCGGCGCGTGGCTGCTCGGCTGGAGCGCGACCGGGCCGGGTGGCATCCGCTTTCCCTGGGCCGATCGCTCCGGGCCGACGCCGGGCGCGACCTCGAAGGTCAAGTCGACGCTGCTGGAAATGGAGCTCGACCACGACAGCGGTGCGATGGTTGGCACCGTCACCGCCGGCCCCTATGCGGGGCGGGCGCTCGACAGTCTCGATATGGCTGAGCTGGCCGCGCTGATGCGCGATTGCCTCACGCGCGATCCGGACGGCGCTCGCCTGCTAGAGGCATATCTCGACCGCCGGTCGCCCGGCTGGCGTGAAGACGCTCAGCGTAATGGCGACACGGGGCAGCGCGGCGCGCCGGGCGCGGGCGCGATGACGCAGCAGGAGGCCTACGATATCCTGGGGCTTCAGCCGGGGGCGGGCGAGGAGGCGGTCCGCGAAGCCCATCGGGCCCTGATGAAGCGCATCCACCCGGATGCCGGGGGCACCAGCGGCCTTGCCGCTCGCGTCAACCAGGCCAAGGACGTCCTTCTGAAGCAGCGCTAGCGAAGGGGTCGGGGAGTGGGTCTGCGACATGTCGTGAACTCCTTTCCCTGGTCCTTGGTCAGGTGCGGGTGGCGAAGCAGGAGAAACCGCCGCGCTTCAGCTGGTTGCAAGCGTTCTGCGCATCCTTCGAGTTGTCGAAGCCGGCGAAGCGGGCACGGAAGAGGGTGGAGCCACCCTTGGCGACCTTCTCGGTGAAGGGCGAGGCGCTGGCGAGCGAGCTGGAAGCCTTGGCCTTGGCCCGGGCCAGGATTTCCTTGGCCTTGCCCTCGTCATCGGTGGCGCCGAGCTGGATCACCCATTTGCCGGAGGCGACGATCGCGGCCTGATGCGACATTGCGGGAGCCGGCTCCTGAACCTGAACCTTGGCGGGAGCGGCTTCGATCTTGCGGGCGACCGGCGCTGCGGGAACGTCGATCTTGGCTTCCGCGACCTTCACCGGCTCGGCGACGGGCTCGGGCGCCCTGGCGATCGAGGAGGTGACGTCGACATTCGCCGGCGGGCGCAGGACCTTGGCATCGGACGGCTGGGCACCGATCGACCAGCGCATGGCCGAGGGCGTCGTGGTGGCAGCGACCGGGCGCATGCCGGAGATCTGCAGCGGCTGGCCACCGGCGACGGCGACCGGCCGCGGCGGCGCGATCGGCGTGGTGGTCGGCATCGGGGCATAGGCGCGCGCGGCGGCCGGGAGAGCAGGCTGCTCCTCGACCTGCGGCTGCTGGCGCGGACGCGGCACCGGGATCGGCGCGGGCTCGGCCGCGGCCGCCTGCTGGATCGAACGCGGGCGCTCCTCAGGCTCCGGGGCCTCGGCGACCATCACGGAGGAACGGCCGCTGGTCGAGGCGCGGGGCAGGCTGGCCAGCACGAGATCGGTCATGATCTTGTCGCGAGAGGCGCCGGAGCGGCCGCCGAGCACGATCGAGACGACATGCCGGCCTTCGGCCTTGGCCGAGGTCATCAGATTGAAGCCGGAGGCGCGGGTGTAGCCGGTCTTGATGCCGTCGACGCCCTCGACCTTGCCGAGCAGGCGGTTATGCCCGCGGATCGTGCGGCTGCCGTACTGGAACGCTCGCATCGAGAAGAGCGGGTAATATTTCGGGAAACGCTCCTGGATGGCGCGGGCGAGGATGGTGAGGTCGCGCGCCGTCGTGATGTTCGGCGGAGAATGGGGCAGGCCGTGCGGGTTGTAGAAGCGGGTCGAGCTCATGCCGAGCGAGCGCGCCTTGCGCGTCATCTGCTCGGCGAA
Organism: Beijerinckiaceae bacterium; assembly: GCA_965283735.1. Lineage (GTDB taxonomy): Bacteria > Pseudomonadota > Alphaproteobacteria > Rhizobiales > Beijerinckiaceae > Allobosea. The sequence continues at coordinate 1,934,110 of CBDIPN010000001.1, forward strand.
AGCCTCCTCGGAACCGGCGATGTTCTCGGCGACGACGACTGAGGAATCGTTGGCGGAGAGCGTGATCATGCTCTTGATCACGTCCTCGACCGCGATGGTCGAGCCGGCGCGCAGGCCGAGCTTGGTCGGCGGCTGCGAGGCCGCGTAGGACGAGACCCTGAGCTCGGAATCCATGGTGAAGCGGCCGCGCTCCATCTGCTCGAACAGCATGTAGAGCGTCATGACCTTGGTCAGCGAAGCCGGGATGCGCGCGGCATCCTCGTTGACCGCATGCAAGGTGCGGCCGGTCTTCGCGTCGACCACCATCGCAGCATAAGGGGGGGTATAGCCGCCACCGGCCGCATGACGGCGCTTGCGCGCCTCGGCGGGGGAGGAGGCGATCGTGGCCGCAACCGCGACGACACCGATCAGACCGGCAACAGCCCGCAGACGCGGCCGCCGCAACCCAACGCAACCAGACAACATGACCCGCCTCGAACACACAACCATGGGCCGATCCCGCGCCTGGCTCATCGTGGCGCAGGGGACACAGTTGGAGAGGTTAGGCGGATGCGGTTACGGAGCCGTTAAAACTTGAACGGTTGCCAGTGGAACGATCTGCGCTTGGTGCATTGCAGCGTTCCCTTGACATTCATGTTGCAATGCACAATATGCGGGCAGTCCCCGGTGGTGATCACGGTCACACGACCTTGGGGCAGCTATCGGGCCGCTCCGGCCCAATCACCTGAGGCGGCACCGCAGAGTGCCAAGGAGACGACCCATGATCCAGCAGTTCGAGACCATCCAGAAGGCTTCCAAGGACAATGTCGACGCCGCTCTGAAGGCTTTCGGCACCACCTCGAAGGGCGTGCAGGCGATCGCCGTCGAGACCACCGACTATGCCAAGAAGTCCTTCGAGGCCGGCACCGCCACGCTCGAGAAGCTCGCTGGCGTGAAGACCTTCGACAAGGCCCTGGAGATCCAGGCCGATTTCATCAAGACCTCGTTCGAGGGCGCCGTCGCCCAGGTCACCAAGATGGGCGAGCTCTATGCCGCTCTCGCCAAGGACGCCTACAAGCCGTTCGAAGGCATCGTGGCCAAGGTTGTTCCGGCCGCCCCGAAGGCGTGATTTCGGCCGGCAGCTGTCAGGCTGCCGCGCTTCCATGAGTTCAGTTGCGTTTGCGAACCCCGGCCGCGAGGCCGGGGTTTTTCGTTGGCCGGAGCCGGAGCCTGCGGCATCGGGCGCCATTGAACTCCGCTTCCGATTGGGGCTTGAAGCTCTAGTGACTTCAGCTTGTAGACGAGAGGTCCCGCCGCCGCTGTGAGCCGGAGACCGTGTTTTGTCCAAGACAGAGATTGCCGCCTATCTGGTCACGCTCGGCTATGTCGGAACCTTCCTGTTCCTGTCGCTGAAGCAGGCGCGCGCGCGCGGCCAGCCGGTCTGGATCTTCTCCCGCGGCAGCCGATCGCAGCGCCTGCCGGCGCTCCTGTTCAAGCTCGGCTTTGCCGGAGGCGTGCTCTGGCCGCCGGTTCGTGGCTGGCTTGGCGGGGAGGCGCCGTTCGGCGGGCTTTCCGGTGTTCCCGGCTTGACGCTCGTGATTGTCGGCGCGGTGCTGGCCCTCTGGGCCCAGCTCCATATGGGGCGGTCCTGGCGCATCGGCGCGGCCGAGGGCGAGATCGGCCCGATCGTCGATAGCGGCCCTTTCGCCTTCTCGCGAAATCCGGCCTTCGTTGGTCAGGCGCTGCTATTCATCGGCTTGTTCCTTGTCCGGCCGGGTCTGGTTGAGCTGGCGCTCGCGCTCGCGGTGCCCGTCGCAATCGCCTTACAGGTCCGGATCGAGGAGGGCGTGCTGCGCCGCGATCTCGGCGCGCCCTATCTGGCGTATCAGCGCCGGGTGAACCGCTGGGCCGGCCGCTCATGCTGAAATTCGTGCGTTATGGCGCCTGGGCGCTCGTCCTGGTCGTCGGCTTCGTTTCCACCTCGATCCTCATGGGGTGGTGGATGTCGGATCGGTCGCGGACTGAACAGGCGACTACGATTGGCGGCCCGTTCTCGCTCACCGATCACACCGGCAAGGCGGTGACGGATGCGGATTTCCGCGGCAGCCCGCTCGCCGTGTTCTTCGGTTTCACGCATTGCCCGGAGGTCTGCCCGACCACGCTCTTGCGGCTGGGCAACCTCACCCGGCAGCTGGGCGCGGATGCGGCGCGGTTGAAGATCCTGCTGATCACGGTTGATCCGGAGCGCGACACGCCTGCGCAGCTTGCGCTCTATCTGCAATCCTTCGATCCGGGCGTGGTCGGCCTGACCGGTTCGCAGGAGCAGGTCGATGCCGCGCTTGGAGCCTTCAAGGCCTATGCGAAGAAGATCCCGGCCGATGGTGGCTATAACATGGACCACACGGCCAATGTCTATCTGATGACCGGCGAGGGGGCTTTCCGCACGATGATCGACTATCACGAGGCCGATTCATCCGCGCTCGCCAAGCTGCGGATGTTGCTGCGCTGAGAGAAGGGGCAGCGAAGGATGGCGCGGTCCACTCCCTATTCCGCGCGGACCGGAAGCCGTCTGGCCTGAAAGCCGGTCTTGGATTGCTCGAAGCCGGCAGCCTCGTAAAAGGCCAGCGTGGACGGTTTCTTCGAGCCGGTCATGAGCATCGCCTTGTAGCATCCGGCTGCCCAGGCGCGATCCATGGCAGCTTGCAGAATGGCCTTCCCAAGCCCCCGGTTGCGATAGCCGGTGTCGGTGACGACGTTCTCGATCAGCACATAGGGCGTTCCGCCCCGCGTCAGGTTCGGGATCACGATCACGGTGCAGCTCGCGACGAGGTCGCTGCCGAGAAAGCCAAGCAGGATGGCGCTGCCCTCGAAGCTCCGCAGCTTTTCCAGAATCTCCGCCGCCATGTCGTCGGGGCAGGGTGCATCATCAGGGTTGAGGTGGCGGTAGAGACCCTGAAGTGCGGGCAGGTCGGCCTGCTCCGCTGCGCGAATGACGAGATCGGTCATGCCGTTAACGGTAGCTGGTTGCATGGGTCGGAACAGCGGCCTCTAAACTTCGAAGACATGGCCTGCCTGCTCGAGCAGACTTCTCGATTGCTCCCAATCGGCATCGGCGACGAAAATGTGCTCGCCGTCGAACGTGCAGACCACGAAAACACCGATGCCCTGGGTGGATAGTGGTTCGATCAGTGCCTGCACGATTCCGGTCGCGTTGAAGGGGATCGGGCCGAGGCTGCGGAAGCAGCGCCAGTTCCTCTCGGCTTCAACGGCTTCCGGCATTCGCTCCTGCAGGCAGACGAGTGTCAGCTCGTCCTCGGCGCGCATCAGCGCGGAAAAACCGGGGCCATCGAACCAGTTCGGGATGGGAGAGGCGGGGCCGAGCCGTGCAACGCCATAGATGCCGGCAACGCTGCGCAGTCTCACGGCAACGGACATGCGCTACCCCTCCATGAAGAAGGGCGGCGCTCAGGCGCCGCCCTGTCGATCCGGGTTGATGTACTCGGCTCAGGCCGGAAGAACGACCACCTTCGTCTTGACCGGTGTCTGATCGTAGAGATCGATCATGTCCTGGCTGAGCAAGCCGACGCAGCCGCTGGTGATGCCGGAGCCGATCGATTCCTCGTCGCTCGATGCGTAGATCGTGTAGAGCGTATAGCGGCCGTTCTGGTAGAGATGCAGGGTGCGAGCGCCGAGCGGGTTGTCGAGGCCGCCGGGCATGCCGCGCGCGTATTTGGCGGCTTCGGGCTGGCGCTTGATCATTTCCGGCGGCGGGGTCCAGGTCGCCCATTCCGACTTCCGTCCGACATAGGCGTCGCCGTTCCAGCGGAAGCCGTCGCGGCCGACATTGGCGCCGTAACGGGTGGCGTTGCCGCCGCCCTCGATGCGGTAGACATAGTAATTGGCGGGATCGACGATGATGGTGCCCGGCTCTTCCTTGGTCTCGTAGCGGACGGTGCGGCGCCAGTATTTCCGATCGACCTTGGTGACGTCGGCGGCGGGAATCGCGAATTTCTTGTCCGGCACCGGCCCGTAGATCTGCTGCGCCTCGGCGAGGCTCATGCCGTCGGTCGCAGCGCAGCCGCCGAGCCCCAGCGCGCCGAGGCCGGCCGCCGAGCCGACCAGGAACGAGCGGCGATCGACAAGCCCCGACCGGCGCCCGGGCGAAGCCATCTCGCCGGCACCGGCATTCCTACCGTCAATGATCATGATCCAGGATTTCCCATGTCCTGCTGCCCGGCGAGACTTCGCTCCGGCAGGCACGCGTTGAACTCGATAGCCGGGCGGAGATTGCCGCCACAGGGCTGGGCTGGCAAGTACCAGCCTTCGTCGTGGGCCTGCTCTGCGCCAAAGGCTTGATGGCGCGGGCGAAAAAAGAGCGACGGTTGCCCGTCGCTCTTGTGATCACCACCAGCCCGGAGGCGGCGGAGGCGGATAATAGCGCGGCGGCGGCGGGCCCCAGCCCGGACCGGGGCCGTAGCCATAACCGCGCGGCGGACCATAACCCCGCGGCGGGCCGTAGCCACCACCACGGCCATAGCGCTGCTGGCGCATGGTCTCTTCCATGATCATGTGCCGCCGTTCGGCTGCAGCCGACCAGGAATACTCGGCCGGCGCCTTGTCGAGACGCTCGGCCAGGGCCTTCGGCAGGGCCTCGGAGGCCATGGCCGGCGCGGCGAGCGCGCTCCCGACTGCAATCGTGGCAAAAATCAACAGCTTGCGCATTGGCAAACTCCTTTCGATGGCGATCAAACCACACGGCACCTCAACGAAACCTGAACCGGTCTGTTGGCTGCCGTTCATCTGGCGAGGTCACACGGGCAGAACGGTCACCGGCGTTCCGGGTGCGACGCGCGCGTAGAGATGCGCAATGTCCTGATTGATCATCCGGATGCAGCCCGATGAGACGTTGGTGCCGACCGTGTAGGGCTCGAATGTGCCGTGAATGCGGTAGCCGAGATCGCGACCCTCGCCGAAGAGATAGAGCGTGCGGGCGCCGAGCGGGCTTTTCGAGCCGCCGCGCACGCCGAGCCCGCGCGGCGTCTGCTCGAGCTGGGCCCTGATCGCAGGATCGCGCGCGATCATCTCCGGCGGCGGGACCCAGTCGGCCCAGTCGCGCTTCATGTTGATCCGCGCGGCGCCGGACCAGCCGAAGCCCTCACGGCCGACGCCGACGCCGTAGCGCGTCGCGACGCGCGGGGATTCCACGAAATAGAGGTGATAGCCGGCGGGATCGACCACGATCGAGCCCGGCTTCTCGTCGCGCGGAAACTCGACCGTCTGCCTGAGATAGCGGGAATCGATGCGCTGATAGTCGATCGCCATGATCGGGAAGCGCTCGCCGGGATATTCGGTGTAGACCTCAGCATAGTTCGGCCGCGAAAGCGTCCGGGTCGAGAGACCTCGCGGGCTCTGGCCGATCTCGGGCAGGGCGACGATGCTTCGTGAGCCGCATCCGGCCAGGCCCGTTGCCGCGATGGACAGGGCGGGAAAGGTAAACGAGCGGCGCGTCAGCATCGGGTATCTCTCAGGAAGGCCTGAGCCGATACATCGGCTTGGATGGTTACTGTTGCGTGAACCATGGTTCGGGCGGCCCGGTCCCGGAGCCTCGATCTTGCCTAACTGCAGCAATGCGAGGGCTGCCCGGTCCGCCTGGCTTCCTGGATCGGCGGGCAGGGGATGTCGCCGTAGGAGCAGTAGACGCAGCAATCGCCCTGCTTGGGACGGAGAACGGTGTTGCAGCCGGCGCATTCATAGAAGAACTGGCAGGCATCGGTCGGCATCGTTTCGGTCGTTTGGTGACCGCAATGCGGGCAGGTGAGCGTGGAACGGAGCTGCATGATCACCATCCTGTCGGCTGATGTCTTCTGGATAGTTCAAAGAACCGGACAAGTCTGCACGGAAGCGAAGCCCGCAGCCGGAACGGCATGAGCAGGCAAAGAGGGCAGGTCAGGCCGGAGCACCTGGCCTTCTGATTTGAACCGATTGAAAAGACCGCCGGTTGGGGGCATCTCTAGGGACGTGCGCCGCCGTCGCGGTGCCGAGAGGTTCCGGTTTCCGCCATGCTCGACAAATCCGCGCCGCCCCGCACGCTCAAGCTCAACGCCGCCGACAATGTCGTCGTCGCCGTCGATCCCGTCGATCTCGGCGTGACAGCGGCCGGTGTCGAGGCGCTGAAGCGCATCCCGCGCGGTCACAAGATGGCGATCGTGCCCATCGCCAAGGACCAGCCGATCCGCAAGTTCGGCCAGATCATCGGCTTCGCGACCGCCGATATCGTGCCGGGTGACTGGGTGCACGAGCACAATACCGGCTTCCACGCCTTCGACCGCGACTATGCCTTCGCTGCGGAGGCCAAGCCCGAATTCGTGCTGCCGGTCGAGCAGCAGGCGACCTTCGAGGGCTTCCGCCGCGCCAACGGCAAGGCCGGCACGCGCAACTATGTCGGCATCCTGACCTCGGTGAACTGCTCGGCCTCGGCCGCGCGCTTCATGGCCGAGGAGGTGAAGCGCTCCGGGCTGCTCGCCGACTACCCGAATGTCGACGGCGTGATCGCGCTGACCCACGGCACCGGCTGCGGCATCGACTATAATGGCGAGAGCTTCGAGGTGCTGAAGCGCACCACTTGGGGGTATGCCTGCAATCCGAACATGGCGGCGGTGCTCGTCGTCGGGCTGGGCTGCGAGGGCTTCCAGATCAGCCGCATGAAGGAAGCCTATGGCGTCACCGAGAGCGACGTCTTCCGCACGCTGACGATCCAGGAGACCGGCGGCACGAAGAAGGCGGTCGCCGCCGGCATCGATGCGCTGAAGGTGATGCTGCCGATCGCCAATCGTGCCGTGCGCGAGACGGTGCCGGCTTCCGAGCTGATGCTGGCTTTGCAATGCGGCGGCTCTGACGGCTATTCCGGCATCACCGCCAATCCGGCGCTGGGCGCCGCCGTCGACATCCTCGTCGAGCATGGCGGCACGGCGATCCTCTCCGAGACCCCCGAGATCTACGGTGCCGAGCATCTGCTGACGCGTCGCGCCGCCACCCGCGAGGTCGGCGAGAAGCTCGTCGGCATCATCAAGTGGTGGGAGGATTACACCGAGCGCGCCCGGATGAGCATGAACAACAACCCCTCGCCGGGCAACAAGGCGGGCGGGCTCACCACCATCCTCGAGAAGTCGCTGGGCGCGGCGGCCAAGGGCGGCACCAAGACGCTCTCGGCCGTCTACCATTATGCCGAGCCGGTGAAGGCGAAGGGCTTCGTCTACATGGACACGCCCGGCTACGATCCCGTCGCGGCGACCGGGCAGGTGGCCGGCGGCTCGAACATCCTCGCCTTCACCACCGGGCGCGGCTCGGCCTATGGCTGCAAGCCAACGCCCTCGGTGAAGCTCGCGACCAATACGCCGATCTATGAGAAGATGATCGATGACATGGACATCAATTGCGGCGATGTGCTCGACGGCGTCTCGCTGGAGCAGAAGGGCCGCGAGATCTTCGACAAGCTGCTGAAGATCGCCTCGGGCGAGCGCTCGAAGTCCGAAGAGCTCGGCTATGGCGACGCCGAATACGTGCCCTGGCAGATCGGCGCGACGATGTGAGGAGTGGCCCTGTCATTCCGGGTTTTTCCTTCACGCGAAGCCCCGGAATGATAAAGGCGCGGCTCGAAATCGTTGCATTCGAAGATCGACGCCGCCTCGGTGGCCGCTTGAAATGGAAGCCCTCATCCTGAGGAGGCCCGCAGGGCCGTCTCGAAGGATGGTCCAGCGGATTCCGGAGCCTCCTGAAGCATCCTTCGAGACGCCGCTGCCGCGGCTCCTCAGGATGAGGGCTCATGGAATTTCCAGTCGGACTTCAGGCCGAACGATCCGATTTTCTGCCGCGCCGATTGAACCCGGTGCGCGACTGAGGCGACCAAGGATGGCTCCGGCGCTGCCGGGGTCCTTCCTTCCAACGGTCCGGATCTCCATGAAGACCTTCTTCCTCGTCACCATCCCGCGCGTCCTGCTCGGGGTGATCTTCCTGATCAGCGCCGTAGACGGCTTCTGGTGGCTCGCCACGGGCGCGAACCTGATCCATCCGCCGACCAGCCCGCGCGGCGTCGTCTTCGAGACCGCCTTGCAGGATTCAGGCTTCATCTGGCCCTTCATCAAGGCGATCAACCTGACCGGCGCGCTCAGCCTGATCTCGAATGTCGTGCCGGCCTTCGGGCTGGCGCTGATCGCCCCCGTGATGGCGGTGATCGTGCTGTTCCATGCCACGATCAACCCGCAGGGCCTGCCGGTCGCGGTCATCCTGGTGGTGCTGGGCTCGATGCTGGTCTGGGCCTATCGCGACCGTTACGCGGCGCTGTTCCGGTAAGCCCGGTGTCGCCAGAGCTTTCCCGTCATGGTCGGGCTTGTCCCGACCATCCACGTCTGCGCCAATGCAATCCGTGTTCAAGACGTGGATGCTCGCCACAAGGGCGAGCATGACGGTACAGCTGGCTTCAGGTCAGAGCGAAAACCCCGTCAGCCGCTCGCGCAGCCCTTCGATCCTGTCGGCCGCGACATTGGCGATGGCGATGCGCAGGTGATTCTCCTGGCCGGGGCCGAAATAGGGACCTGGCAGGGCGAGCACGCCGCAATCCTCGACAAGCCGGCGCGCCACCTCTGCCGCCTTCACGCCCTCGAACGGGTGGGCGACATAGGCGAAATAGGCGCCGGCCGAAAGCACGCGCCAACCGTTCAGCGGCGCCATTGCCTGCCGGAAGAGATCGGCGCGGGCGTTGATCTCGGCGCGGTTACGTTCGCGCCAGTCGCGGATGCCGTCGATGCCCCAGGTCACCGCCGCCTGACCGGCGCGGACCGGGCTGATCTGGACGCAGTCCAGCACCTTGCCGATCTGGGCGAGCGCTGGTTCGCCGGCCGTGATCGCGCCAAGACGCCAACCCGGAATCGCATAGGCCTTCGAGAAGCTGTAGAGGCCGATCACCGAATCCTGCCAGCTCGTTGTCGCGAAGACCTCATGCGGCTTGGCAACATCCGCAGGCAGGAAATCGCGATAGGTCTCGTCGAGCACCAGCCAGATACCCCGCCTTGCGCAGAGCGCGGCGAAGGCGGCGATGGTCTCCGGCGGATAGACCGCGCCGGTCGGGTTGTTGGGGGTGACGAGCACGATGGCGCGCGTGCGGTCGTCGATCAGCGCCTCGGCAGTCGCGACATCCGGCACGAATCCGGCCTCCGGCGCGCAGGGCAGCGGGCGGGCCTCGACGCCGAGCATGGTCAGCGTCATCTCGTGGTTGAAATACCAGGGCGTCGGCAGCAGCACGTTGTCGCCGGCCCGCGCCAGCGCCATCATCGTCACGACATAGGCCTGGTTGCAGCCCGAGGTGATCGCGACCTCGGCCGGCGCGAAGGCTGTGCCGTAGATGCGCGAGATCTCGGCGGCATAGGCCTCGCGCAAGGCCGCATCGCCGGTGATGCCGCCATAGCGCGTGCTGCCGGGCTCGGCCGCGGCCGCTGCGAGCTTCTCGAGCAGGGTCACTGGGGGCGGGGCGCCGGGCACCGCCTGCGAGAGGTCGATGAGCGGGCCGCGGGCTCCGCCATAGGCGCGCGCCCAGCCTTGCGCCTCCGGGATCGGCGGCGTGCCGGTATCGATGAGATCGGGATTGAGCTGGGCGCTGGCGGTCGTCGGCATGGTGCCTCTGATTTGCGGCGTGCGCGGCTTTCCGTCAATCGCCTTGGAAGCGCAACAAACCCGCGCCATATCTGGGAGACTTCCAATCCAGCGACCGGGCCGACGCATGCAGGATGAAACCGAGGATGCCATCGCCGCGTTGCAGGAACTTCTCGACGAGGCGGACGATATCGTCAGCTTCACCGGCGCCGGCATCTCGACGGAATCGGGCGTTCCGGATTTTCGTACGCCCGGCTCGCCCTGGATGGTCAACAAGCCGATTCCCTACGACGCCTTCGTAGAGAGCCGCGAGGTCCGCATCGAGGCCTGGCGCCGCAAGTTCACGATGGACGATCATTATCGCGGGGCAGCGCCGAACAGCGGCCATCGGGCGCTGGCCCGCCTGGTAGCCGAGGGACACTCGCCCGCCATCGTCACCCAGAACATCGATGGCCTGCACCAGGCTTCGGGCGTGCCTGAGGAGAGGGTGATCGAGCTGCATGGCAACGGCACCTATGCGACCTGCCTGACCTGCGGCTGGCGGCACGAGTTGGCGGCGATCCGGCCCGTCTTTGAAGCCACCGGCGAGCCGCCGGAGTGCATGGTCTGCGCCGGGCCGGTGAAATCGGCGACGATCTCCTTCGGGCAGGCGATGCCGCAGGAGGCGATGAAGCGGGCACAGTTACTGGCGCTGGAATGCGACCTCTTTCTCGTCGTCGGCTCGTCGCTGGTGGTCTATCCGGCGGCGACCCTGCCGGTGATCGCCAAGCGGCAGGGTGCGAAGCTCGTCATTCTCAACCGCGAGCCGACGGAGCTCGACCCGATCGCGGACCTTGTCATCCGCGCCGAGAGCGGTGCGGTGCTCGGCGCATTGCGGGCCTAGTCGCGCGAGGCGAGCGCGAGCCTGACCGCCAGTCCACCGAAGACCGCGCCCATCAGTCTTTGCGGCAGGCGCGCGAGAGCCGGCCGGCTGGCCAGCGCCTGGCCGATGCTCGCTGCAAGGATGACGATGCCGTTCGTCAGGAAGCCCATGACGTTCAGGATCGTTGCGAGAACGATGACCTGAAGCGTGATCGAGCCCAGTTCCGGCTTCAGGAACTGCGGCAGCAGCGCCAACATGAACAGCGCCATCTTCGGATTGAGCAGGTTGGTCCAGAGGCCTTGCAGGAAGATGCGGCGCAGCGGGACGGCGGCGACGCGGCCGGGCGCGAAGAGCGGTGCCTGCGAGCGCAAGGTCGTCCAGGCGAGATAGGCGAGATAGGCCGCGCCGACCCAGCGCAGCACGTCATAGGCCGTGGGCACGAGGATGAAGAGCTGGGACAGGCCGAAGGCCGCGGCGAAGGCCTGGAGGTAGCTGCCTATCGCAATGCCGGCATAGGTGAGGAGGCCCGCCATCCGGCCCTGGCTCAGGCTGCGCGAGGCGATCAGCAGCATGTCGGGGCCGGGCGTGGCCGTGAGAACCGCCGCCGCGGCGGTGAAGAGCGCGAGCGTAGGCAGGTCGAGCATGGCGAATCCCGATGATGTGACGTTCCGGCATCATGCCACGGGCTTGGTCTCAGCCGTTACGCGTCGGGCGATGAGCTGATCCGCCCGATTGTCCGGGCACCGGATGATGTGGACGAATTTTTCGGGGCTGTATCCTGAATCGGCAGCAATGGTATCGTGACAGCACGAATCAAGCGTTGCGCGTGGGGGTGAGCGGCACATGTCCGACGAATTCGGTGAGAGCGGGCGGCCACCGATGGGTCCCATCCAGTCACTCAATCGCGTCATGCGGCTCGATGGGGCGGGCAGCCACGCGACAGAGGTGCCGGTCGAGGTCATTGGCTACGTCAAGTGGTTCGATGTCTCCAAGGGCTATGGCTTCGTCGTGCCGGAGGCGGGCGGCGCCGATGTGCTCCTCCATGTCACGATCCTGAAGCGTGATGGATTCAATACGATAGCGGAAGGGGCTCGCATCGTGCTCGAAGCCGTCGAGAAGCAGCGGGGCCGCCAGGCGGTGCGCGTGCTCTCGATCGACACGTCCGTTGGCCGCCACCCCTCCGAGATGCCGATGGCGCGCACCAATGTCGCGGTTTCGCCGACGAGCGGGCTGGAGCGTATGGAGGTGAAGTGGTTCAACCGCCTGCGCGGCTTCGGCTTCGTCTCGAAGGGCGAGGGTGCGCCCGATATCTTCGTGCATATGGAGACGCTGCGCCGCTACGGCCTCGTCGAGCTGGTGCCGGGACAGACGGTGCTGGTGCGCTATGGCCCCGGACCGAAGGGGCTGATGGCTGCCGAGATTCATCTCGAGCAGGACGTGGCCGCGACGGCGGCGCACTGAGGCGCGAAGGGAGCGAGGGGGCAGCCGCTCCTTCGGTTTTTCCTGAGCGACGTTGTCTTGCACGGTTTTTATTCGTGATAGGCCCGAGTATTCGCAGCGGGCTTTACGGTTCATCAATCCGCGCGGTTTTCAGATGTTGGCTTCTCTGGAGGCCGCGTCATCGTTCTTCTGCTCAGTGATCACGACGAACGCCGTCAGGCGTTGCAGCGGGTTCTCTCGATCTGGGGGCCGTGCACGGCGCTGTCGCCTGGTGGGGATGTCCCGCATGACGGCGCTGGTCTTCTCGTCGTCGATCTCGACCTGTCCGAACGATTGAGCATCGAGGCGGCTCGTGCGGCGCTCGCGCCGCGCCTGCATGCCGGTTCGCATTGCATCTTCCTGCTCCGCGATATGTCGAGCCGCTGCCAGATTCAGGCCAATGCGCTCGGCGCGACGGATATCCTGCCGGCGGATGTCTCAACGGCCGTGCTGCTCGACAAGGTCGGTCTGCTGCTGGCCCCGTCGGACCAGACCGATGACGCGGCGGCGCTGGGGCGGCGCTTCGTGGCGGCCTCGGCGGCGTTCGCCGATCTGATGGGGGCGGCTGAGACCGGCGTCGGATTGCCGGCGAAGGCGATCGAGGACAGCGTCACCGCGCTCAACCGCGCCGCCGATGGCGGCGATCTCAACGCCTGGCTCGACATGGTGTGGCGGCACGACGATGCCACCTACCAGCATTGCCTGCTCGTTTCCGGCCTGGCGGCGGCCTTCGCGCATCGGCTCGGCTTCCGCGAGGCCGACCGGCGGCTGATCGCCGAGGCGGCGGTCCTGCACGATATCGGCAAGGCCCGGATTCCCCTCGAGATCTTGCGCAAGCCTGCGGGCCTGTCGCCGGCGGAACGCGAGGTGATGCGCCGGCATCCGGGCGATGGCCATGGCATGCTGGTCGCGCAAGGGGGCTTCGCGCCGCTGGTCCTCACCGCGGTGCTGTCGCATCACGAATATCTCGACGGCTCGGGCTATCCGCATGGGCTCAGCGGCGGCGACATCCCTGACCCGGTGCGGATCATCACCATTTGCGACGTCTACGCCGCCCTGATCGAGCGGCGCAGCTACAAGCCGCCGATGTCGCCGGGGGATGCCTATGCGGTGCTCGTCGCGATGGGTGGAAAACTCGACCGCGATCTCGTCAGGGTCTTCGGCGAGGTCGTGCTCGATTCCGAGATCGCCCGTCTCGGCCAGTACGGCAAGCCCGTCCTGAAGCGCGCAACCGGGCGCGTCGCCTAAGCCCTAGACAGCGAAGGACGTCCCGCAGCCGCAGGAGCTGGCGGCGTTCGGATTGGTGATGCGGAAGGACTGGCCGATCAGGTCGTCGACGAAATCGATCGTGCAGCCTTCGAGCAGGTCGAGCGAGGTTTCGTCGATCAGGACGGTCGCGCCGTCGCGCTCGATGACGAGATCGTCCGCCGCTTTCTCCCGATCGACGTCGAAGATGTACTGGAAGCCGGAGCAGCCGCCGCCGGCGACGCTGACGCGCAGCATCGAGCCCGGCGGCTCCTGCGCCATCACCGAGAGAATTCGTTTGGCGGCATTTGCGGTGACCACGATGCCGCGCGGGTTGACCGCAAGATCGGTCGACATATTCGGGGCTCCTTGGGCAGATGCGCCTTGCACCCTGGTTGCCCGGGAAGGTAATGGCCCGGCAGCGCCTCTACAAGCTCGGGCGCGCGACGGGGCAGCCATGCCGCATCCACAGAACCAACCTTCCGGCTTTTCCTTCGCGTCCGGCACCGAGCCGGGGGAGCGCTGGCGCGCGCCCTATGCCTGCCGCTCGACGACGAGCCGCGGCCGGCTGGTGGCGGAGCCTGCCTCGGCGACGCGCGGCGAATTCCAGCGCGACCGCGACCGCATCATCCATTCGACCGCCTTCCGCCGGCTGAAGCACAAGACGCAGGTCTTCGTCTCGCATGAGGGCGACCATTACCGCACGCGCCTGACCCATACGATCGAGGTGGCGCAGATCGCCCGCGCTTTGGCACGCGCACTTGGCCTCGACGAGGATCTGGCCGAAGCGCTGGCGCTGGCGCATGACCTCGGCCACACGCCCTTCGGCCATACCGGCGAGGACGCGCTGGAAGAATGCATGGCCGGGTTCGGCGGCTTCGACCACAACGCCCAGACGCTCAGGATCGTGACGCGGCTGGAGCGGCGCTATGCCGATTTCGACGGGCTCAACCTGAGCTGGGAGACGCTCGAAGGGCTGGTCAAGCATAACGGCCCGCTGCTCGACCACGAAGGCAAACCGACGGCGCGCTATGCCAAGAGCGGCATCCCGGTCGCGATCGTCGAGTATCAGGAGCGTCAGGACCTCTGGCTCGACAGTTATGCCTCGGCGGAGGCGCAAGCCGCGGCACTGGCCGACGACATCGCCTACAACGCTCATGATATCGACGACGGGTTGCGGGCCGGGCTGTTCGGGCATGCCGAGCTTCGGGCCGTGCCGTTCCTGGCCGAACTGCTCGACGAGATCGAGCGGCGTCATCCGGGGCTGGAGCGGGCGCGCGCCACCAACGAGCTGGTGCGGCGGGTTATCACGCGCTTCGTCGAAGACGTGATCGCGGAATCGCAGCGGCGCCTGACTGAATTGATGCCCGATGATGCGGATGCGATCCGGCGGGCGAATGCTCCCGTCATCGCCTTCTCGCCGGTGATCGAGAAGGCCGACCGCGATATCAAGGGCTTCCTCTATCCCAACATGTATCGCCACCCGCGCATCGCGCCGATCCGGGCCGATGCGGCGCAGGTCGTGCGCGAGCTGTTCGAGCGCTTCAGCGCCGATCCGGCGGCGATGCCGGAGGAATGGGCGGCGGGTTGCGATCCGCTCGACGAGCACCGCCGCGCCCGGCGTATCGCCGACTATATCGCGGGCATGACGGACTGGTACGCGCTTGACGAGCACCGCCGCCTGTTTGACGCCACCCCCTCGCTGCGATAGGGCCGGGCGGCTTTCCATCCGCAATCGTGGCCGCAATGAACCTGTTCGAGATCTATTCCGCCCGTCTTCACGCTGCGCTCTCGGCTTTGGCCGAGCGAGGCGCGCTTCCGGCCGGCCTCAATCTCGCGCGCGTCGTGGTCGAGCCGACCAAGGACCCGGCCCATGGCGATCTCGCCACCAATGCTGCGATGGTTCTGGCCAAGGATGCCGGCACCAACCCGCGCGCGCTGGCGACGCTCTTGGTCGAGGAGCTGTCCAAGGACCCGAAGATCATCAAGGCGGAGATCGCCGGCCCCGGCTTCATCAACCTGACGCTGCAGCCGGCCGTGTTCACGGCGGTTCTGAAGGCGGCGATCGAGGCTGGGCTGGATTACGGGCGCGGCGCACCGAAGCCCGAGCCCAGGGTCAATGTCGAGTACGTCTCGGCCAACCCGACCGGGCCGATGCATGTCGGCCATGGCCGTGGCGCGGTGTTCGGCGATGCGCTGGCGAGCCTGCTCGCCTTTGCCGGCCATGACGTCACCCGCGAATACTACATCAACGATGCCGGCGCGCAGGTCGATGTGCTCGCCCGCTCCGCCTTCCTGCGCTATCGCGAGGCGCTGGGCGAGGATATCGGCGCGATTCCCGAGGGGCTCTATCCCGGCGATTATCTGGTCTCGGTCGGCAAGGCGCTCGCCGAGCAGTATGGCCCGGCTTTGCGCGACAAGGCCGAATGGGACTGGCTGCCGCTCGTCCGGCAGGCGGCGATCGACGGCATGATGGCGATGATCCGCGACGATCTCGCCGCGCTCGGCGTCGTCCACGAGCTTTTCTTCTCGGAGCGTTCGCTGCAGGGGCGGGACGGCGATACGAATGCCGTGCACCAGACGATCGAGGACCTGCGTGCGCGCGACCTGGTCTATGAGGGCCGTTTGCCGCCGCCGAAGGGCCAGAAGGACGAGGATTGGGAGGACCGCGAGCAGACGCTGTTCCGGGCCACCAAGTTCGGCGACGACGTCGACCGGCCGCTGCTGAAGTCGGATGGCAGCTACACCTATTTCGCCAACGACATCGCCTATCACCGCTCCAAGTTCGTGCGCGGCTTCCCCGAGATGATCGACGTCTGGGGCGCCGACCATGGCGGCTATGTCAAGCGCATGCAGGCGGCCGTGAAGGCGGTGACGAACGGGCAGGGCTCGCTCGACGTCAAGCTCTGCCAGCTCGTGCGCCTGCTGCGGAACGGCGAGCAGGTGCGCATGTCGAAGCGCTCCGGCGATTTCGTCACGCTGCGCGAGGTGATCGACGAGGTCGGCCGCGATGCGGTGCGCTTCATGATGATCTTCCGCAAGAATGACGCGACGCTGGATTTCGATCTCGGCAAGGTCGTCGAGCAGTCGAAGGACAACCCGGTCTTCTACGTCCAGTACGCGCATGCGCGCTGCGCCTCGATCTTCCGGCAGGCCCGCGAGGCGTTCCCGGACCTCGACCTGTCGACGCCGGCGCTGGCCGGGGCCGACCTGTCGATCCTGACCGACGAGGCGGAAGTCGGCATCGTCAAGATGCTCGCATCCTATCCGCGAATCATCGAGGGCGCAGCCGCCGCGCATGAGCCGCATCGCGTCGCCTTCTTCGTCCACGAGCTGGCGAGCGCCTTCCATTCGCTCTGGAACAAGGGCAAAGACTCGCCGCAATTACGGTTCGTTAATCAAACTGATCGAAAGTCGACCTTGGCAAGATTGGCGTTTGTGCACGCGGTGCGCAGCGTCCTTGCTTCCGGTCTGGCTGTCGCCGGAGTTGCGGCGCCGGAAGAGATGCGCTGACGGAAAGGTCTTTCCGGCGGCGCGCACAAGGTCAGGTTGACCGCACAGAGTTCCCGGTTCTTCCATAGGAGGAAGCGGCTTGTGCTGGAATGGATCGTACCATGAGTGAGCCAGCTAGGAACCGTTTTGCGCTCGATCTCGAAGATCTCGAGCGCCAGCTGCGCGGAGCAGGGCAGGCGCCCCGCCCGGGGCAGCAGGCCGACCCGCTTGCGGAGCTGACCCGCATCGTCGGGCAGGACGACCCGCTCAAGGACATCTTCGCCGAGCGGCGCCAGCCGCCGCGCCCTGCGATGCGCCAGGAGCCGAGCTTCGAGGTCGTGCCGCAGCAGCCGGCGCCGGCCGTTCCCGAGGTGAGCCAGCCGCCAGCCGAGATGCGCGGCGCGCTCGACGAGTTCGAGGCGCTGCTGCGCAGTACCCAGCCGCGCCGGGCGGAAGCGCCTGTGCGGGCGCCGACGCCGCCGGCTCCTCAGCCTGACTATCAGCCCGATTTCGACCTGCCCGAGCCGCTGCCCTACGCTCGTCCGGCTGCGATCCAGGGGGCAGCTGCGCCGCGCGATCTCGACGAGGGTGCGCAATACCGCCAGGCTCCGGCCGCCTATGCGCATGAAGAGCCGGCCTACGACTATGGTCATGCCCATCAGCAGGGCGCTCCGACGCCGGATTATAGCGAAGACGACATGCCCGACCTGGAGCCGCGCCGTTCGCGCAAGGGGCTCTGGGCGGCTGCGGCGGTCATCGCCGTCGGCCTCGTCGGTGTCGGCGCTGCCTTCACTCTGCGCGGCGGCTCGGCCACGAAGGATGGCCAGCCTCCGGTGATCACGGCCGATTCCGGGCCGGTCAAGGTCGCTCCCGCCAATCCGGGCGGCGCCGAAATCCCGAATCAGAACAAGCAGATCTACGAGCGCAGCCCTGACGCCCCCCAGGCGCAGAGCAAGGTCGTGAACAACGAGGAGCAGCCGGTCGACGTCCAGCAGGCCGCCCGCTCAATGCCGCCGCGCGTGGTCATGCCGGGGCCGATCTCCGGTGCGGGTAACGCGCTCGCCGCCGCCCCCACCACGCCCGAGCGCAGCATCATCCCGCCGGAGCCGGCACTGACCCCGATGCCGCCGGTGCCGGGTCTCGGCGAGCCGCGCAAGGTCCGCACCGTCGCGATCCGCCCCGATGGCACGCCGGTGCAGAATCCGGTCGCCATCGACAGCCCGATCGCGACCGGCTCGGCGCCGAGCCGCTCGCTCGCCAGCCAGGCGACGAACCCGGCCTCGCAGCGTCCCGCTTCGGCTCCGGTCGCGGCTGCCGCGCCGAAGGTCCAGGAACGCGCCACGACGCCGCCCGCCGCCACCACCCCGGTCGCACCGACGCGTCTCGCCGCCGCTGCTCCGGCTCCCGCGGCCGTGCCGCCGGCCCCGGCGACGGCCGCCGTCCGCGCCGGAACGGGCGATTTCGTGGTGCAGCTCGGCGCCCCCGGTAGCGATGCCGAGGCCCGCGCGACCTTCGCGGCACTTCAGCGCAAGTATCCGCAGCAGCTCGGCGGCCAGGCACCGATCATCCGCAAGACGGAACTGGCGGGCGGCAAGACCGTCTTCCGCCTGCGCGTCGGGCCGTATTCCCGCGAGGACGCGACCTCGATGTGCACGGCGCTCCAGGCGGCCGGCGGACAGTGCTTCATCGCCAAGAACTGATCCGATCGGCCCACGACCAGATCGGACGGCGGTGCCCATCGGGCGCCGCCGTTTTCATTTGAAACAGACGCATGACAGGGTGCGCCGCCGCGCTTGTTTCATGCGTTCGGCCATGCGAGTAGCCTCCCCAACAACGCGAGGCTTGCCCCGAAGGGGCAGCCGTCCGAACGCTGGAGGTAACCCATGGATCGCCGCAAGTTCGTCAAGGCCGCTGCCGCAGGTGCAGCCGGCAGCGCCGCCATCGCCGCGCCGGCTGTCGCCCAGTCGCAGCCCAAGATCAATTGGCGCCTGACCTCGAGCTATCCCAAGAGCCTCGACACGCTCTATGGCATCTCGACCCATGTCGCGAAGCGCGTGGCCGAGGCGACCGACAACAATTTCCAGATCCAGGTCTTTGCGCCCGGCGAGATCGTGCCGCCGCTGCAGGCACTCGACGCCGTGCAGAATGGCACCGTCGAGTGCAGCCATACGCTGGCGAGCTTCTATATCGGCAAGGACCCGGCCTTCGCCTTCGAGACCTCGCTGCCCTTCGGCTTCAATGCCCGCCAGCAGAATGCCTGGCTTTACCAAGGCGGCGGGCTCGAACTCTGCCGTGCCTTCATGAAGGGCTACAACATCCACACCATCCCGTCGGGCAATACCGGCGCGCAGATGGGCGGCTGGTTCCGCAAGGAGATCAAGTCGCTGGAGGACCTGAAGGGCCTGAAGTTCCGGATCGCCGGCCTTGGCGGGCGGATCATGGCGCGCCTCGGCGTCGTGCCGCAGACCATCGGCGGCGGCGACATCTATCCGGCGCTGGAGCGCGGCACGCTCGATGCCGTCGAGTTCTCCGGTCCCTATGACGATGAGAAGCTCGGCTTCGTGAAGGTCGCCAAGTACTATTACTATCCCGGCTTCTGGGAGGGGAACGCGAATGTCAGCTTCCTCGCCAACCAGGACAAGTGGAACGAACTGCCGGCCTCCTACAAGGCGATCGTCGAAGCGGCCTGCGCCGAGGCCAACATGAACTGCCTGGCCAAGTACGACCACAACAACCCCGACGCGCTGATTCGCCTCGCCGGCACGGGCGCGGAGCTGCGGCCCTTCCCGCAGGAGGTGATGACGGCGGCGTTCAAGGAGGCCTTCGCGATGTATGGCGAACTCGCCGCCAGCAACGCCAATTTCAAGACCTTCTACGATTCCTTCCTGCCGTACTGGAAGAAGGAACAGCTCTGGTTCCGCATCGCCGAACTGCCCTTCGACGCCTTCAACGCGCAGAACTACCAGCAGGTGAAGTGAGGGACTTTTCCCGCCAAGGCGTGTCATCCCGGGCGACCGTAGGGAGACCCGGATCCGCCTGAACCATGCCGGACGCGCTCCGGCATGGATCCCGGATCGGCGCCGCCGAAGGCGGCTTGTCCGGGATGACGTCGAAGGTGAGGCGATGACGGTGCCTCCTCGCCATTGCTTTCCCGCATCGGCCTGGTCCGAAAACCGCATTTGCCTTTTTGGGCCGATGTCGTAACCCGATGTCATGACATCGCGCGCCTTCATCGCCGGCTGCCTCGGCACGAGCCTCACCGCTGACGAGCGGGCCTTCTTCCGCGACGCCAGGCCCTGGGGCTTCATCGTCTTCAAGCGCAACACGCAGACGCCCGAGCAGACTGCGGCGCTGACGGCGGAGATGCGCGAGACCGTTGGCTGGCACGCGCCGATCCTGATCGATCAGGAGGGCGGGCGGGTCCAGCGCATGGGGCCGCCGAACTGGCCGAAATACCAGTCGGCCCGCGCCTTCCTCGCGATCAACGATCCCATCCGCCAGCGCGAGATCGTCCGCCTCAGCGCCCGCCTGATGGCGCATGACCTGAGACAAGTCGGCATCGATGTCGATTGCCTGCCGGTGCTCGACGTGCCGGTCGCCGGCAGCCATGACGTGATCGGCGACCGGGCCTATGCTCATGACCCCGATCAGGTCGCGCGGCTCGGCCGGGCCGCCGCCGAAGGGCTGATCGCCGGCGGCGTGCTGCCGGTCGTCAAGCATATGCCCGGCCACGGCCGGGCGCGCGCCGACAGCCATCACGACCTGCCGATCGTCGACGCCTCGCTGGACGAATTGCGGGGGCATGATTTCCGGCCGTTCCGGCATCTCGCCGACATGCCGCTGGCGATGACCGCGCATCTCGTCTTCACAGCGCTCGACGCGAAGAACCCGGCGACGATCTCGCGGAAGATCGTGCGCGAGATCATGCGCGGCGAGCTCGGCTTCGACGGGTTGATCATGACCGACGACATCTCGATGAAGGCGCTGTCCGGCTCGTTCGAGGCGAAGTCGCGGGCCGCGATCCGGGCTGGCGTCGACGTCATCCTGCATTGCCACGGCATCATGGACGAGATGATCGCGGTCGCCGGGGCCGTGCCGGAGATGACCGGCGCCCGCGCCCGCCGCGCCGCCGCCGCCCTCGGCCGCATCCGGCATAAGCCGGAGCCGGTCGATCTGGAGGCCGCGCGCGCCGAAGTGTCGGCCGCGCTTGCCTTGAGCGCCTGAACGGCCGAATCTACCTTGGGGCATGTAATTTTCCCAAGTGCAGTCATCCCGGGCGACCGAAGGGAGACCCGGGATGACGGCGCGTATGGGATGTAGGGGCTGAGGCTCATGACGGCCGAATTGCCATTCGAGGAAGACCGCAGCGAGCGCGCGGGCGAGCCTTCGCTCGTCGTCGATGTCGACGGCTATGAAGGACCGCTCGACCTGCTGCTCGATCTCGCGCGCCGGCAGAAGGTCGATCTGCACCGCATCTCGATCCTGGCTCTGGCCGAGCAGTACCTTGCCTTCGTCGAGGAGGCGCGGGCGCTGCGTCTCGAACTCGCAGCCGACTATCTCGTGATGGCGGCCTGGCTCGCCTATCTCAAGTCGCGCCTGCTGCTGCCGGAGCCGCCCAGGGCGAGGAGCCCAGCGCTGCCGATCTCGCGACCGCGCTCGCCTTGCGCCTGCGCCGGTTGGAGGCGATCCGCGCCGCCGCCAACAAGCTCTCGGCGCGAGAGCGGCTGGGGCAGGACGTGTTCGCCCGCGGCGCGCCGGAGGAGATCGTTGCCGGCGCCCGGCCGGTCTGGGAGGCCGAGCTCTACGATCTGCTCGCGGCCTATGCCCAGCAGCGGCAGAAGCGGGTGCAGGGCCATATCTCGGTCGGCCACCGCGCCGTCTGGTCGCTGGTCGAGGCGCGCGAGGCGTTGCAGCGGCTGGTCGGGGAGGCCGGAGACTGGACCGAGCTCGACGGCTACCTGATGCAATACATGATGGCGCACGGCCTGCCGGCGCGGGAGATGCGGGCGACGGTGCGGGCTTCAGCCCTGTCGGCGATGCTCGAGATGGTGCGGGAAGGGGTGATCGACCTCCGCCAGGATGAGGCCTTCGCGCCGATTCAGGTGCGCCGCCGCTCGGCCCGGCCTGAAGGCCTGCCCTTCGCGGCCAAGGATGCTTCATGACCGGCGCGGCGGCTGAGCCCGGGGATGTCGAGACCGATGGCGGGGCGGAGGCCTTTGCGCAGGCGGTGCGCGTCGTCGAGGCGCTTCTGTTTGCTTCGGCCGCGCCGCTGACCACTGATGCGCTCGGGCGCGCGATTCCGGCCGGCATCGCGATCGATCAGGTGCTGGCGCGGCTTGTCGAGAGCTATGCGCTGCGTGGGGTCAATCTGCGCCAGGTTGCCGGCGGCTGGGCCTTTCGCACGGCGCCGGATCTCGGCTATCTGCTCGCGGCCGAGGCGGAACCGCCGCGGCGCCTGTCGCGGGCTGCGCTCGAGGTGCTGTCGATCATCGCCTATCACCAGCCGGTGACGCGGGCCGAGATCGAGGAGATCCGCGGCGTCGCCACCGCCAAGGGCACGCTCGACATCCTGCTCGAGGCGGGCTGGGTGCGCCTGCGCGGGCGGCGGCGCTCGCCGGGGCGGCCAATCACCTACGGGACGACGCCGGGCTTCCTCGATCATTTCGGGCTCGATCGCATCGACGACCTGCCGGGACTCGAGGAACTCAAGGGCACGGGCTTCATCGAGGGGCGGCTGACGCGCGACCTCGCCGTGCCCGTTCCCGACGACGATCCGGGCTTGCGCGACGACGAGGACCCGCTCGGCGATCTGTTCAGCCCGCTTGACGACGGCGAAGGCGGATCGCAACAGGGGTGAGGGTGCACGCTGAGGTCGCTGCTCCCCTCCGTATGTCATCCTGGACGAGCCGCGTCAGCGGCGCCGATCCGGGATCCATGCCTGAGCTTCTGCTGGATGCGCTCCGGCATGGATCCGGGTCTCCCT
Organism: Beijerinckiaceae bacterium; assembly: GCA_965283735.1. Taxonomy (GTDB): domain Bacteria; phylum Pseudomonadota; class Alphaproteobacteria; order Rhizobiales; family Beijerinckiaceae; genus Allobosea. The sequence continues at coordinate 1,956,795 of CBDIPN010000001.1, forward strand.
TCGGTCGCCCGGGATGACAGCGCAAATTTGGATAGGTGGAGCAGGGCATTGGCGCAGAGCGAAACCAAATCAGGATGGCTCGGCTGGGGCCGGCGCGGCACGGCCGGGGCGGCGATCCCGATGGCGCTCGGCTTCGAGGGTGTGACGCAACGCTTCGGTTCGGTGACGGCGCTGTCCGATGTCTCGCTTTCCGTCAAACCCGGCGAGATCGTCGCGCTTCTCGGCCAATCCGGCTGCGGCAAGACGACGCTGCTCAGGCTCGCGGCCGGGGTCGAGCGGCCGAGCGCCGGCCGCGTCCTGCTGGAAGGGCGTGACGTCTCCAACCCCGATCGTTTCGTCGAGCCCGAGCATCGCGGCGTCGGCTTCGTCTTCCAGGACTATGCCCTGTTTCCGCATCTTTCGGTGCGCGAGAATGTCCGCTTCGGCCTGCGCGGCCAGGCTCCGGCCGCGGCCGATGCGACCGCCTTGCGGGCGCTGGGGCGGGTCGGTCTCGCGGAACTCGCCGATGCCTATCCGCATATGCTCTCGGGCGGCGAGCAGCAGCGCGTGGCGCTGGCGCGTGCGATCGCGCCGCGGCCGGGCGTGCTTCTGATGGACGAGCCGTTCTCCAATCTCGACCGGCGTCTGCGCGATGTGGTGCGCGACGAGACCGCAGCCCTGCTGGAAGAGACCGGTGCGACCTCGATCATCGTCACGCATGATCCCGAGGACGCGATGCGGATTGCCGACCGGATCGTGCTGATGCGGGCCGGCCGGATCGTCCAGATCGGCACCGGCGAGGAACTCTACCGGCAGCCTGCCAGCCTCTTTGCCGCCCGATTTTTCTGCGACTTAACCGAGGTCGAGGGGCGGGTTTCCGATGGAGCCGTCGATACCCCGTTCGGCCGCTTCGCAGCGCCGGGGATCGCGGAGGGCGCGGCCGCCATTGCCTGCATCCGGCCGCACCGCGTTCGTATCGTGCCGAAGGGCTATTACCTGCGTGGGCGATTGATCGGCCGGCGCTTCCTCGGGGAGGCCGACCATCTGCAGGTGAGGGTCGACGGCTTCGATCGGGCCCTGTCGGTGCGGGCGCCGCTCTCTGACGAGATCGCGGTGGGCGACGAGATCGGGGTCGAGATTCCGTCGGATGAAGTCCTTGTGTTTCCGGCTGCGGATCAATAGGTTCCGCCGCCGAACAATCGACCGGACAAGGACTTGGTTGGGGCCTGCCCCGGTCGACGCAATTTCGGAGGAGTTTCGCCATGGGTGGCGTGAGCATTTGGCACTGGATCGTCGTCGGCGTCATCGTGATGCTGCTGTTCGGACGCGGCAAGGTTTCCGAGCTGATGGGCGACGTCGCCAAGGGCATCAAATCGTTCAAGAAGGGCATGGCCGAGGATGACGAGACGGCGGCGCCGACCGCTACGACCGTCGATCCCAAGGTGATCGACCAGACGAAGGCCGACAACGCCGCTGCCCAGGCCCAGGCCAAGGCCGAGCACAAGGCCTGATGCCGCTGCCCCTTTGGGGGCAGGCTTGAGAGGACGAGCCGTCGATGTTCGACATCGCCTGGAGCGAGATGGTGCTGATCGGCGCGGTGGCGCTGGTCGTTATCGGCCCGAAGGACCTGCCCAAGGCCCTGCGCACGGTCGGCCAGACGATTGGCCGTGTCAGGCGCATGGCCTCGGAGTTCCAGGGGCAGTTCAACGACGCGATGCGCGAGGCCGAGCTCGCCGACCTGAAGAAGCAGGTCGAGGATGTCGGCGGATCGGTGTCGAGCGCGCTGAACAATGATTTCAAGCCGATCGACTCGATCAAGGATTTCGAGGCTTCCAAGCCCGATGCGCCGAAGCCGGACGAGGCCGCGCTGAAGGAGGCCGAGGCCAAGCTCGCCTCGCTGCCGCCGCCTGAGCCTCTGCCGCCGGTCCAGATCGCGGCCGAGACGCCCAAGCCCGCCGACAAGCCGAAGCGCGCGAGCAAGGCCGCAGCCGAGCCGGCGGCCCCGGTCGTCGCGGCGCCGGTTGCCCCGGCTGTTGCGGCCGAGCCCGCTCCGGCGAAGCCCGTCCGCAAGCGCAGCGCCAAGGCCGCCGAAGCACCGGCTGTCGCTGAAGCACCGGATCCGGTGCCTGTCGTGGCTGCGCCGGCCAAGGCACCGAAGGCAGCCGCGCGCAAGCCTAAGGTCGCTGCCGCAGCTCCGGCTGAACCCGCCAAGCCGGCCGCCCGCAAGCGCAAGACCGCCAAGGGCGAGGAGAATTCCGCATGAGCGTCGCCAATCCTCGCGAGGGCGAGGACGAGATCGAGGCCTCGCGCGCACCGCTCATCGAGCATCTGGTCGAGCTGCGCTCGCGGCTGATCAAGTCGCTGATCGCCTTCCTGCTGATGTTCTTCGTCTGCTTCGGCTTCTCGACGCAGATCTACAACATCCTCGTGCTGCCCTATGTCTGGGCCGCCGGCAGCGCCGCCAATGCGCAGCTGATCTATACCGGCCCGCTCGAGCTGCTCTTCACCCATATCAAGGTGGCGGCCTTCGGCGCCGGCTTCTTCGCCTTCCCGGTGATCGCGACGCAGGTCTACAAGTTCGTGGCGCCCGGCCTCTACAAGAACGAGAAGGCGGCGTTTGCACCGTACCTGATGGCAACGCCGGCGTTCTTCACGCTTGGCGCGATGCTGGTCTTCTTCTTCGCCATGCCGGTGCTGATGAAGTTCTCGCTCGGCATGCAGCAGGCCGCGACCGAGACGCAGGCCGGCATCGCGCTCCTGCCGAAGGTCAGCGAATATCTCTCGCTGATCATGACCCTGATCTTCGCCTTCGGCATCGCCTTCCAGCTGCCGGTGATCCTGACCCTGCTCGGGCAGGCTGGCATCATCGATTCGAAGTTCCTGAAGGAAAAGCGCCGCTACGCCATCGTCTTCGTCTTCGTCGTGGCGGCGGTGCTGACCCCGCCGGACGTGATCTCGCAGCTCATGCTCGCGATCCCGATGATGCTGCTCTACGAGCTTTCGGTGTTTTCGGTGCGCCGGGTCGAGAAGAAGAGCGAAGCCGCGAAGGCCGAAGAGGGCGCGGCGGAGTAAGGCTCTGCCGTCATGCTCGCCCTCGTGGCGAGCATCCACGTCTTGAACACCGTTCTTCTCAAACGAAGACGTGGATGGTCGGGACAGGCCCGACCATGACGCGATTGGCGCGCCGAATGCCGATCTCGGTGGTTCCCTCGCGCGCGATCCCGGTCTAGAGCATGCGACGCTGTATTCCGCAGCGATGGCATGGCCGGACGACGATGTACGACATCAGATGGATTCGCGAGAACGCCGCGGCGTTCGACAAGGGGCTTGAGCGCAGGGGCCTGGCGCCGCTGTCGTCCTCGCTGCTCGCACTCGACGATGTCCGCCGCTCGTCGATCGCCAAGGCGCAGGCCACGCAGGAACGCCGCAACGCGCTCTCCAAGGAGATCGGCAAGGCGATGGGCGCGAAGGACGTCGCGCTCGCCGACACGCTGAAGGCCGAGGTCGCGGCGCTCAAGGAGCAGCAGCCGGCGCTGGAGGCCGAGGAGAAGGCCGCCAAGGACGCGCTCGACGAGAAGCTCGCCGCGATCCCGAACGCGCCCTTCGACGACGTGCCTGATGGCGCCGACGAGCACGGCAATATCGTGCTGCATGTCCATGGCGTGAAGCCGGAGGAGCGCGGCCTGCTCGCGGGCGTCAACGACCCCAAGCAGCATTTCGAGCTGGGCGAGGCCCTCGGCCAGATGGACTTCGAGAAGGCGGCCAAGCTCTCCGGCTCGCGCTTCGTCGTGCTGCAGAGCGGGATCGCGCGGCTGTCGCGGGCGATCGGGCAGTTCATGCTCGACACGCACACGGAAGAGCACGGCTATACCGAGGTCAATCCGCCGCTGCTGGTGCGCGACGACGCCATGTTCGGCACGGCGCAGCTGCCGAAGTTCCGCGAGGACCAGTTCCGCGCCGGCGAGGAGCATTGGCTGATCCCGACCGCCGAGGTTCCGCTGACCAATCTGGCAAGGGAATCAATCCTCTCCGAGGAAGAGCTTCCGCTTCGATTCACCGCGCTGACGCCCTGCTTCCGGTCGGAGGCCGGCTCTGCCGGACGCGACACGCGCGGCATGCTGCGCCAGCACCAGTTCGAGAAGGTCGAGCTCGTCTCGATCACCGCGCCTGAGAAGTCGCGCGAGGAGCATGAGCGCATGCTCGCCTGCGCCGAGGCGGTGCTGAAGAAGCTCGACCTGCATTATCGCGTGATGACGCTGTGCACCGGCGACATGGGCTTCGCCTCGCAGAAGACCTGGGACATCGAGGCCTGGCTGCCCGGCCAGAAGACCTATCGCGAGATCTCGTCCTGCTCGGTCTGCGGCGATTTCCAGGCGCGGCGGATGAACGCCCGCTACAAGACGAAGGACGGCAAGGGGCCGTTCTTCGTGCACACCCTCAACGGTTCGGGCACGGCTGTCGGCCGGGCGCTGATCGCGGTGATGGAGAACTACCAGAACGCCGACGGCTCGATCACCGTGCCGGACGTGCTGGTGCCCTATATGCGCGGCGTGACGCGGATCGAGAAGGCGGCCTGAGAATGCGTATCCTCGTCACCAATGATGACGGCATCCATGCCGAGGGCCTGGCCGTGCTGGAGCGCATCGCGCGCCAGCTCTCCGACGATGTCTGGGTCGTCGCGCCCGAGACCGACCAGTCCGGCGTCGCGCATTCGCTGTCGCTGTCCAATCCGCTGCGGCTCCGCGAGATCAGCGAGAAGCGCTACGCGGTGCAGGGCACGCCGACCGATTGCGTGATCATGGCGGTGCGTTCGGTCATGGCCGATGCGCGGCCCGATCTCGTGCTCTCCGGCGTCAACCGCGGCTCGAACGTCGCCGAGGACGTGACCTATTCCGGCACCATCGCTGCCGCCATGGAAGGCACGCTGCTCGGCGTGCCCTCGATCGCGGTCAGCCAGGCCTATGCGCCCGGCAACCGCGATTCGATCCGCTGGGACTGCGCCGAGAGCCATGCGCCGGGGATCATCCGCCGCCTGCTGGAAGAGGGCATTCCGGAGGGCGTGCTGTTCAACCTGAACTTCCCCAATGCGGGACCGGACGAGGTTGCGGGCGTCGCCGTCACCGTGCAGGGGCGGCGCGACCAGGAACTGGTGCAGCTGGAGCCGCGCAAGGACGGCCGCGGCAATCCCTATTACTGGATCGCCTTCCAGCGCAGCGGCAAAGAGCCGGCCAACGGCACCGACCTGAAGGCGCTGGCCGAGAAGCGCATCTCGATCACGCCGCTCGAACTCGACCTGACGCATGAGCCGACGCTGACGCGTTTCGCGCAGCTGTTCGCCTGAGCGAGAGGCGGGGAGGGGCATGAGCGAGGACGCGCCGGCCAGCGAAGGCGAGCGCACCGTCGCCTTCCTGCTCTCGCTGCGGGCGCGGGGCGTGCGCGATCTCGCGCTGCTGCGCGCGATGGAGCGGGTGCCGCGCGACCGCTTCGCGCCATCCCGTTTCGCCGATCTCGCCCGGCAGGACGTGTCGGTGCCGCTGCCCTGTGGCCAGACGATGACCGCCCCGCATACGGTCGCGAACCTGCTCGGCGCGCTCGACATGCAGCCGGGCGCGCGAGTGCTCGAGATCGGGACCGGATCGGGTTATGTCTCGGCGCTGCTGGCCGCGATGGGGGGCGAGGTCGTTTCGCTGGAGCGCTATCGCTCGCTCGCATTGGCGGCTCATGAGCGCGTTTCCGACAGCGGCTTCGGCGGGGCCGTCGATCTGCGCCATGCGGACGGATTCCAGCCTGACCGGACGCTCGGGCGTTTCGATCGCATCCTCGTCAACGGCGTCACGCAGGCGGTGCCGGAGGCGTTGCTGGCGCGGCTCTCGCCGGGCGGTCGTCTCGTCGGCGCGCTGCGTGTCGAAGGGGCGGCGCGGCGGGTCGTGGTCACCCATCTCGAAGACGGGCAGTTCGACCATGCGACCGGGCCGGCGCTGCGCCTGCCGCCCTTGATACCCGGCCGGTCGCGCGCGCTGTAGGCGTGCCGTCACACCGGCGGCCGTCCTCTCAGGCCAGCAGGTGCCAGGCGGCCCAGCCGAGAAAACCGATCCACGCGATCGTCGTGACGACGGCAGCGATCACGATGGTGATGGCAACGAAGCCTCTGAAGCGATCCATGTTGGTTCCCCGAGGAGCCGGCCCGCCTGGCATGGGGTGAGGTGGACCAATCTCCAGCATATCTTACCCTTACGTCATGCTGGCGCGCATCCTACATTCGAGGGATGCCGGTGGATCGCTGAGGGGTCTTGCGCTCATGGGCGGGCGGTCAGGCCGGCCGTACCCGGCTCCTTGCGGCGCCTGGAACGCGTTACCCAAGTTTCTGGCGCCGTTTACGCGAAATTAAGCTCAACGGGACTTTAATCCCGGTCATCGAGTTGCGTCGTTCGCGAGTACTCAGTTCATGCGTAGCCAAGCCGAAACGATCAATCCCCGCGCCCTCCGTCGCTTGTCGACGGTGTGCCTGTTCGCTCTCAGCGTCAGTGCCTGCTCGTCGGATGCGATGCGCTTCACCGACACGCCGTTCGAGAGCCCCTTCAAGTCGGCCCACGCGCCGTCCCAGTTCCGTGATCCGGCCACGACCGGCTCGATCGGGCAGGTGTCGAGCGCGCCGCTGCAGCCGGTGGCTTCCGCTCCGGTCGTTCGGGCGCAGTCTCTGCCGCCGCCGCAATCCTCCGTCGCGCTGAGCTCGCCGGTCCCGCAGGCCGTCTCCGGCGGTGCCGCCGGCTGGTCCGCGCAGGGCGGAACCCCCGTCGTGCTCGCCCAGGGCGAGACGCTCGACACGATCTCGTCGCGCTATGGCGTGCCGCGTGCCGCCATCATGTCGGCGAACGGGCTTAACAGCGCCAACGTTGCTCCCGGAACGCGCATCACCATTCCCGTCTACAACGCTTCCGCCTCTGCTGCTCCGGCCGCCGCCCCCGCGCCGGCCCGCCAGGTCGCCCAGGCGCCGGTCGAGACCCAGCGCTTCGTCGCCGGCCCGTCGGCGGCTCCGCGTGTGACCCCGCCGGCTGCCGTCGATCCGAAGGCGCAGGCTAAGGCTGCCGCCGAAGCCAAGGTCGCTGCCGCCGCCGAGGTCAAGGCGAAGGCTGCCGCCGATGCGCAGGCCATGAAGGAATTGCGCGCCCGTTTCGCTGCCGAAGCGAAGGCCAAGGCCGATGCCCGCAAAACCGGCGCCGCCCTGCCGACACCGGTCGCAAAGCCTGCGGCTGCCCCGGTCGTCGCTGCGAAGCCCGCTCCCGAGGCGAAGCCGGTGAAGACCGCCGTGCCAGCCGCCAAGCCGGTGGTCGTCGCGAGCGCTCCGGCTGTCGAGCCGAAGCCGACCGCGATCCCGAAGGCCGATCCGGTTCCGGAGCCGAAGACCACGGCCAGCATCCCGAAGCAGGAAGAGGAGACCTCTTCGGCCGACAAGGCGGATTTCCGCTGGCCGGCGCGCGGCCGCGTGATCTCGGGCTATAGCGGCAAGGGCGGCAACGAAGGCATCAACATCGCGGTTCCCGAAGGCACGCCGGTCAAGGCGGCCGAGGGCGGCACGGTCGCCTATGCCGGCAGCGAGCTGAAGGGCTACGGCAATCTCGTCCTGATCCGCCACCCGAACGGCTATGTCTCGGCCTACGCCCATAACGGCGAGCTCAAGGTGAAGCGCGGCGACACCGTGAAGCGCGGCCAGGTCGTCGCCAGCTCCGGCCAGAGCGGCAACGTCTCCTCGCCGCAGCTCCATTTCGAACTGCGCAAGGGTTCGGCGCCAGTCGATCCGACGCCCTATCTGAACAACTGATCCCGGAGCCGCGGACGAATTTTCCAGCCTTCGATCGGTTCCGCGAGACCCTCCCGATCGAAAAGAACGGGGCTGCCCCAGAAAAGGGCGGCCCCGTTTTCGTTTGTGTTCCGGGTTGGGCGGGCAGTTGCCTCGGTTGTCATTCCGGGGCGCGCCACAGGCGCGAACCCGGAACCCACGACTGGGCTGGCCAATAAGACCGGTTGTGGACGGCTCACCCGGTCGTGGGTTCCGGGATCTTCGCTGCGCGAAGCTCCGGAATGACAAGGGGGGCAAAGTCGTTGTGAGCGTACGCCTTTTCAGGATTCCAGCCGCTTGCCCAACCGGCCGGCGAGGTCCTGGATGTACTGCCAGGCGGTGCGGCCGGAGCGGGAGCCGCGCGTCGTCGACCATTCCAGCGCGTCGCGGCGCAACTCGTCGGCGGCGACATTCAGTCCGAAATGGCCGGCATAGCCGTTGATCATCTCCAGGTATTCGTCCTGGCTGCATTTGTGGAAGCCGAGCCAGAGGCCGAAGCGATCGGACAGAGAGACCTTTTCCTCGATCGCCTCGCCCGGATTGATCGAGGTCGAGCGCTCGTTGTCCATCATGTCGCGCGGCAGCAGGTGGCGGCGATTCGAGGTGGCGTAGAACACGACATTGTCGGGACGGCCCTCGACGCCGCCGTCGAGCACCGCCTTCAGGGACTTGTAGGAGGTGTCGTCGCTGTCGAAGGAGAGATCGTCGCAGAAGACGATTGCATAGTGCGGATCGTTGCGCAGCAGGCTCATCAGCGCGGGCAGGCTCTCGATATCCTCGCGATGGATCTCGATCAGCTTCAACGGCAGCGCATCCTTGGCGAGGCGCAGGTTGGTGTCGGCATGGACGGCCTTGACCAGCGAGGACTTGCCCATGCCGCGCGCGCCCCAGAGCAGCACGTTGTTGGCCGGCAGGCCCTGGGCGAAACGCTCGGTGTTCTCGGCCAGCGTGTCGCGAACGCGATCGACGCCGCGCAAGAGCGAGAGTGCGACGCGGTTCACCTTCGGCACCGGCACCAGCTCCGAGCCCGCAGCCTGCCAGACGAAGGCGTCCGCAGCCTTGAGGTCCGCGGCCATGCGACGGGGCGGGGCGATGCGCTCGAGCGCGTCGGCGATGCGCAGCAGCGTGGCCAGCGTCTGGTCGGGGGCGGTTTCGGTCGTGGTCATGGCAGCTTGCGCCTTCGTTTCGTTCTGTCGAACCGTGCCGTACCGACCGGTACGGTTCATGCCGCTAGCTAAACCACGCCGTGGATCGTGCGCAAGGGGCATTGCGCGAATGGCAGCCAGCCCATAGGTGAGGGAGCGCGCGCGGGAAACCGGGCGCGTCCGATTGATTTCATGGCGTTGCTGGCTATAGTCCGCGCGATTTTCCGGCCGGGCGGTGGTTTTGGCCTTACGTCTTTCCATCAGAGATTCGCGGTCGGCGGCGTGCCGCCGCCGTACCAGAGGAGTGTATTCGTGATCACCCCCGCTTTCGCCCAGGCTTCGGGAGCCGGTGGCGGCGCCGACATGCTGATCCAGCTCGTGCCGTTCCTGCTGATCTTCGTCATCATGTGGTTCCTGATCATCCGGCCGCAGCAGCGCCGGGCGAAGGCTCACCAGGAGCTGATCAAGAACGTGCGTCGCGGCGACACCGTCGTCACCTCCGGCGGCATGATCGGGAAGGTCTCGAAGGTCGTCGACGATGCTGAGATCGAGGTCGAGATCGCCGACGGCGTGCGCGTGCGCATCGTGCGCGGCATGATCCAGGACGTCCGCTCCAAGAGCGAGCCGGTCAAGAACTGAGAATGCCACGGTCAGGCTCCGCATGCGGAGCCTGAGCCACGATAACAAGGCTGTTCACGCAGATGCTTCGTCTCCAGGCCCGCAAGGTCATCCTCGTCCTGCTCGTGCTGTTCATCGGCTGTGGGCTCGCCGTGCCGAACCTCTTGTCGCCTGAGACGCGCAAGGCCATCGAAACCAACGCACCGTCCTGGATTCCGCGGGCCTTCCTGCCTATTCATGCAGTGGTGCTCGGCCTCGACCTGCAAGGCGGGTCCCACGTCCTGCTCGAGATCGACCGGGCCGAGCTGGTGCGCAGCCAGGTCGTCCAGCTGCGTGACGACGTCCGCCGCATCCTGCGCGACGAGCGCGCCGCGCCCCAGGGCGGCATCCAGACGACGCCGCGGGGCGTGCAGGTCCGCGTTCCGGACGCCACCGAGCGCGCCCGCGTGATGCCGAAGTTGCGCGAGCTCGCCCAGCCGATCGGCACGATCGGCGCCTTCGGGCCGTCGGGCAACCAGTCGATCAATGTCACGGAACAGCCGGACGGGCTGATCCAGCTCACGGTGACGGAAGCCGGCTCGAACGAGCGCATCCGCCGCGCTGTCGAGCAGGCCATGGAAGTGCTGCGCCGGCGCGTCGACGCGCTCGGCACGACCGAGCCGAACATCCAGCGCCAGGGCCTCGACCGCATCCTGGTGCAGGTGCCGGGCCTGCAGGACCCGCAGCGCCTGAAGCAGATCCTCGGCGATACCGCCAAACTCGAATTCCGCCTCGTCGGCGATGCGAACAGCAGCGATGTCGACATGCTGCCCTCGCAGGATGCCGGCGGCCAGATGGTGCCCGTTCTGCGCCAGCCCGTCGTCGACGGCGCCGACCTGATCGACGCGCAGCCGGCCTTCGACTCGCGCTCGGGCACGCCGATCGTGAATTTCCGCTTCAACATCCGCGGCGCCCAGCGCTTCGGCCAGATCACCACCGAGAATCTCGGCCGCCCGCTGGCGATCGTGCTCGACAACAAGGTGATCTCGTCGCCGGTGATCCAGTCGCCGATCACGGGCGGCTCGGGCCAGATTTCCGGCAATTTCACGGTCGAGCAGGTCAACAACCTGTCGATCCTGCTGCGTGCCGGCGCGCTGCCCGCCAAGATGACCATCGTCGAGGAGCGCACTGTCGGCCCCGGCCTCGGCGCCGACTCGATCCAGGCGGGCAAGATGGCGACCCTGATCGCGACCGTGCTGGTGGTGATCTACATGCTCGCGACCTACGGCATCTTCGGCCTGATCGCGAGCATCGCGCTCGTCGTCCATGTCGGCCTGATCTTCGGCCTGATGTCCTTCCTCGGCGCGACGATGACGCTGCCCGGCATCGCGGGCATCGTGCTGACCATCGGCACGGCGGTCGACTCGAACGTGCTGATCTACGAGCGCATGCGCGAGGAGGAGCATCAGGGCCGCAGCCTGGTCTCGGCGCTCGAAGCCGGCTTTCAGCGCGCCTTCGCGACGATCATCGACTCCAACGTCACCATGCTGATCGCGGCCGTTGCGCTGTTCTCGCTCGGCTCCGGCCCGGTGCGCGGCTTCGCGGTCGTCTTCATCCTGGGCATTCTCACCACCGTGATCACGGCGGTGACGCTGACCCGGATGCTGATCGCGATCTGGTATCGCTGGGCCAAGCCCAAGCATCTTCCGTTCTGACGCTGCCAACCCCTCAGGAGATTGGCCATGCGCATGCGCCTGCTTCGTATCGTTCCCGACAACACCAAGTTCAAATTCGTCTGGTTCCGCCGCTTCAGCTATCCGCTGTCGGCTGCCTATTCGATCCTCGTCCTCGCGCTCTTCCTGACCGTCGGCCTGAATTTCGGCATCGACTTCAAGGGCGGCACGCTGATCGAGATGCAGACCAAGGGCGCGGCCATCGACATCGCCCAGATCCGCCATACCGCCAACGGGCTCGGCTTCGGCGAGGCCGAGGTGCAGGAGTTCGGCTCGGGCGGCGAGGTCTCGATGCGCTTCGGCATGCAGCCGGGCGGCGAGACCGCGCAGCAGGCGGTCGTGGTCAAGGCGCGCGAGGCCTTCGCCTCGACCTATGATTTCCGCCGGGTCGAGACGGTCGGCCCGCGCGTCTCGGGCGAACTGGTCCAGGCGGGTACGCTCGGCGTCGTGCTCGCGATCGTCGGCGTGCTGATCTATCTCTGGTTCCGCTTCGAGATGCCGCTGGCGATCGGCGCCATTCTCGGCACGCTGCACGACATCGTGCTGACCATCGGCTTCTTCCTGATCACGCAGCTCGAGTTCAACCTGACCTCGATCGCGGCGATCCTGACCATCGTCGGCTATTCGCTGAACGAGACGGTCGTGGTGTTCGACCGCACACGCGAATTGCTGCGCCGCTACAAGACCATGCCGGTGGCCGAGCTGCTCGACCTCTCGGTGAACTCGACGCTGTCGCGCACCGCGATGACGGCGACCACGACCTTCCTGTCGCTGCTGGCGCTCGTGATCTTCGGCGGCTCGGCGATCGAGGGCTTCGCGCTGGTCATGCTGTTCGGCGTCGTGGTCTGCACCTATTCGGCGATGTTCGTCTCGACGCCAGTGCTGCTCTACATGGACGTCCGCTCGGCCGGCGCCCGAGAGGAAGCGCAGGAGGCGGCGCGGGCCGCCAAGGCTTCTGCCTCCAAGGCGAAGGCCTGAGCGCTGTCGTCATTGTGAGCGGAGCGAAGCAATCCAGGGAGACTGGGTGCGACGTTCCGCTCAGTCTCCCTGGATTGCTTCGTCGCTTCGCTCCTCGCAATGACGACGAGGGAAGCCTGAAGGAGAGAGAGGATGCCGCGCTTCGAGGGCTTCGTTCCCGGCCGGTTCCCGCTCGACGCCATCGGCGCGGGCGGGTTCCGCTTCGCCGAGATGAGCCACAAGGGCTCGATCATCGCGACGCCGGCGGGCATCCGTATCTGGCCGGTGACGCGCTTTGCCGAGATCACGATCGAGAGCCTTCAGCCGGTGCTCGACGAGGCCGGTACGATCGATTTCCTGCTGATCGGGACGGGGCCGGACATCGCCTTCATTCCGCCCGCTCTGCGTGATCCCTTGAAGCAAGCCGGCATCACGGTCGAGGGCATGGCGACCGGAGCCGCAGCGCGGACCTATAATGTCCTCGTCGGCGAAGATCGGCGGGTTGCGGCGGCGCTGATCGCGGTCGACTAGATGCCGGCCATGTTGGCCAGGCGTGGCGGGAACAGGGTGCTTGCCCTAAGATTGGAAACGGCCGCATGATGACGGGCCGAGGCGGGACAATGCCGCAGACCGATACCGACGACCGCAGGGAAACCGCGCAGGCGCGCCTGCCGGAGGCTTATGCCCATTGCGCCGAGCTCGTCCGCGAGCAGGACCAGGACCGCTACATCGCCGGGCTCTACGCGCCCGAGGACCGCAGGGCGGCGCTCTATGCGCTCTATGCCTTCAGCCTGGAAATCGCACGGGTCAGGGCGCTGGTCAGCGAGCCTCTGCCCGGCGAGGTCCGGCTGCAATGGTGGCGTGACGTGCTGGAAGGGCAGGCAGGGGATGAGACGCAGGCGCATCCGGTGGCTGCCGCCCTGCTCGACACGATCAAGCGTTATCGCCTGCCGGCCGCGCCGCTGACCGCGCTGATCGATGCGCGCATCTTCGACCTCTATGACGATCCGATGCCTTCCCTGCGCGACCTGGAGGGCTATGCCGGCGAGACGGCGAGTGCCGTGATCCGGCTGGCATGCATCATCCTGGCCGGCGGGCGCGACCCCGGCGGGGCGACGGCCTGCGGTCATGCCGGTGTCGCCTATGCGTTGACCGGGTTGATGCGCGCCTTTCCCTGGCATGCGGCCGAGGGACAGGTCTATCTGCCGGCCGACATCCTCGCCCGCAACGGCGTGACGCGCGACGACATCGTGCGCGGGCGTGGCGGGCCGGGCGTGCTCTATACGCTGAAGGAGTTGCGCGAGATCGCGCGCGGGCACCTGAAGAAGCTGGTGAGCCTCAGCGAGACGATCCCCTCCGGCCTGAAGCCGGCCTTCCTGCCGGTGGCGCTGGTGGAGCCCTATCTCAAGCGGATGGAGGTCGGCGGCTACGACCCCTACCGCACCATCATCACCCTGCCGGCCTGGCGCCGGCAATGGGTGCTGTGGCGGGCGTCGCGGCGCAAGTGAAAGGCGTCATGCTCGGGCTTGACCCGAGCATCTCATGACCAGGTGGTGCCTGAGTTTTCGCCGGCCTGAGCTTCTCGTGTCTGCGCTTCGCTGCGCCCGAGGATGACGGCGGGCTTCTTCACTCCGCCGCCTTCGCCTCGACGCCGCCGGCCCATTCGTCCATGACCTGCTTGGCGCGCGCCGTCAGCGCCTGCTTGCGGGCGAGGCTCTTGGCCGGGCCTTTCAGGCGCTTGCCGTCGGGGCCGGTGGTCGCCACGCCCTCGATCAGCGGGAACAGGCCAAAATTGATGTTCATCGGCTGGAAGGAGCGCGGGCCTTCGTCGATCGTGACGATGTGGCCGCCGGTGATGTGGTTGACCAGGGCGCCGAGCGCCGTCGTCGCCGGAGGCAAGGGCAGGTCGCGGCCGAGCCGCTCGGCGGCAGCCATGCGGCCGGCGAGGAGGCCAGTCGCGGCACTCTCGACATAGCCTTCGCAGCCGGTGATCTGCCCGGCGAAGCGCAGACGCTTATCGGCCTTCAGGCGCAGGCGCTCATCCAGCAGCTTCGGCGAGTTGAGATAGGTGTTGCGGTGAATGCCGCCGAGCCGGGCAAACTCGGCGTTCTGCAGGCCGGGGATCATCCGGAAGATCGCGGCCTGCTCGCCATATTTCAGCTTGGTCTGGAAACCCGTCATATTGAACAGCGTGCCCAGCGCATTGTCCTGCCGGAGCTGGACCACGGCATAGGCCTTGACCGTCGGGTTGTGCTTGTTCGTCAGGCCGACCGGCTTCAGCGGGCCCCAGCGCAGCGTCTCGCGGCCGCGCTCCGCCATGACCTCGATCGGCAGGCAGCCGTCGAAATAGGGTGTGCCTTCCCATTCCTTGAATTCGGTCTTCTCGGCCGCGAGCAGCGCATCGATGAAGGCCTCGTACTGGTCGCGGTCGAGCGGGCAGTTGATGTAGTCGGCGCCGGTCCCGCCCGGTCCCGCCTTGTCGTAACGCGACTGGAACCAGGCCTGATCCATATCGACCGAATCGAAATGGACGATCGGCGCGATGGCGTCGAAGAAGGCGAGCGCATCCTCGGATGTCAGCGACTGCAGGCCCTGCGCCAGCGCAGGCGAGGTCAGCGGGCCGGTGGCGATGATGACATTGTCCCATTCGGCCGGGGGGAGGCCAGCGATCTCGCCGCGATCGATGGTGACGAGCGGGTGGGCTTCCAGCGCGGCGGTGACGGCTTGCGAGAAGCCGTCGCGGTCGACCGCGAGCGCCCCGCCGGCCGGGACCTGATGAGCGTCGCCCTTGGCCATGATCAGCGAATTCAGGCGACGCATCTCCCAGTGGAGCTGGCCGACGGCATTGCTGGAGGAATCGTCGGAGCGGAAGGAGTTCGAGCAGACGAGCTCGGCCAGCCCTTCCGTCTTGTGGGCGTCGGTGCCGCGAACGGGCCTCATCTCGTGGATGATGACGGGGACGCCGGCCTGGGCGATCTGCCAGGCGGCTTCGGAGCCGGCGAGACCGCCGCCGATGATATGAACGGGTTCCATGGCTGGGGATGTGTCCGCAGCCGGGCCGCAGGTCAAGGGACAGGCGCCCCGAAATGCAAAATGCCCGCCGTGAGGCGGGCATTCGCTCTTCGACCGAAGCTCGAGGGGAGGGGAAACACGAGCCTCAGGAGAAACTACACGGAACGCGCCGCACCCTGTGCGCGGCGGTTCTCATTCTCAAGCCTTCAGGCCGCAGCGTGCGAACGCGCGATGAAGGAGATCTCCGAACGCGACAGGCCGAGATCATCGAGCTCGCGGTCGGTCAGGCGGGAGAGCTCGCGAACGGTCTCGCGGTAGCGGAGGTAGGCGCGGATTTTGGCGGCGATCATGGTGACGAACATGGTGGTATTCCTTGCGAATATTCCGGACCGGGGCGGTGCCCACAGCGACAATCTCGTTGTGCACTGCATATAAGCCGGACAGCCTGCTTCCAACAGGGGCACAAGGTCAGCTCCGATATGCAATCAATGCATGTCGAGTTAAGGTTCCGGTCATTTTCGTGGGGTCGTTCTGCGTTGACGGTAACGGCTGCGGCGAAATTGAGGAAATTTGCAGCCTCTGATTTGTGCATTCATAAATTTGAGCGAGTAGTCTGGCGATATGTGCCTCTGAAATAGGCATGTTGCGATTGCTAAATGGTGGGCGCTTGCGACGGGGCAATTTTGCGTTGCGGTACGAGGCGCTGCGGATGCGATGCCTGGTCGCAGCGGGGGGCGACGGCGCGACTCAAAATGATCCGCGTGCGGCAGTGTTTGCCGGGCAGAACTTGCTGACTTCAGAATGGGTGGCCCATCGTTGTCTGGGTCTATTTCTGGCCAATCTATTGAATTGAAGGAAGAATCCTTGCGATCCGCCCGCGGCCCAGGGCTTGCTTCACGGTGGTCAACAGAAAGGAGCGCGCGATGACCGTCTCATTCTCGACCTCGAACTGGCCCGTCAACCTGCCGAAGACCTACGCCGCCAAACAGGCGGCCGATAACGATTCGAAGCAGGGTGCCGGAGCTTCCGGCTCGTCCTCTGCTTCATCGCCCTCGATCGAAGCCGAGTTTCTGAAGATCGCGCGGATGACGCCGGAGGAGCGGGTTCAGGCCGCGCTCCTCGCCAAGCTCGGCATGACCGAGGACGAGTTCAACAAGCTCGATGCCCAGGCCAAGGCGGACGTGATGACCAAGATCCGCGACGAGATGCTGAAGCAGATGGAAGCCAAGGGCGAGAGCGCGAACAAGACTGGTGCGCTCGCCGATATCCGGGTCTGAGGCACGCCTGGACGCTGCTGAAGCTGTATGGTCGCGGCTTTGCGCCGCCTTTGTCATTCCGGGGCTTCGCGCAGCGAAGAACCCGGGACCCACGACCGGACGAGCCGCTTGCAACTGAACAATGCAGTCGCACCCTGTCGTGGGTTCCGGGTTCGCGCCTGCGGCGCGCGCCGGAAAGACAACTGTGTGGCGCTGCTGTTCAGCTCGCCTTGCCGGCGTCGAAGCGCAGGAGCCGCAGCGCGTTGGCGGTGACGATCACGGTCGCGCCGGTATCGGCGAGGATCGCAACCCAGAGCCCGGTATAGCCGAGCACGCTGGTGACCAGGAACACGGCCTTTAAGCCCAGCGCGATGGTGATGTTCGTGCGGATATTGCCCATCGCCGCCCGCGCCAGCCGGATCAGCGCCGCGACATCGCGCACGCGGCTCTTCAGCACGGCGCCATCGGCGGTCTCCAAAGCGACATCGGTGCCCGATCCCATGGCGATGCCGATGCTGGCAGCGGCGAGCGCGGGCGCGTCGTTAATGCCGTCGCCGACCATCATCACTCCGGTCTCGCCGGAGAAGGCCTTGATCGCCGCGACCTTGTCGTCGGGCATCAGCTCGGCCTTGTGCTCCATGCCGAGGCCGGCGGCGATGGCGGCGCCGGTGCGGGCATTGTCGCCGGTCAGCATGGTCGAGCGGATGCCCATGGCCTTGAGCTCGGCAATGGCCGCAGCCGCATCCTCACGCGGCTCGTCGCGCAGCGCGATGAAGCCAGCGACCGCGCCATCGACGATGACGGCGGCGACGGTCTTGCCGGCAGCCTCCAGTTCCTCGGCCGTGAGGTGTGCCCGCTTGTCGAAGGGGGCGTGGCTTTCGGCGTGGCGCGGTGCGCCGACGAAGACGGCGCGGCCATCGACCTTGCCGGTGACGCCCTGGCCGGCCAGCGCCGCCGCCTCGGTCGCCGGCTTGTAGGCGATGCTCTTGCTGCGCGTGTGTTCCAGCACGGCTTCGGCCAGCGGGTGCGACGAGCCGTGCTCGACAGCGGCGGCGAAGGCCAGGACCTCAGCCTCGCTGCCGGCGAGTGCCACGACATCGGTGACACCAGGCTTGCCTCGCGTGAGCGTGCCGGTCTTGTCGAAGGCGACGAGGCCGGTCTTGGCGGCGGTCTCGATGACGACGCCGCCCTTCATCAACAGGCCCTGGCGGGCGCCGGCCGACAAGGCGGCGGCGATCGAGGCGGGCACCGAGATGACGAGCGCGCAAGGGCAGCCGATCAGCAGCAATGCCAGCGCCCGGTAGATCCAGACCGACCACTCGGCGCCGAGCAGGAGCGGGGGCACCAGCGCGACCAGCACGGCGAGGCCGACGATCGCCGGCATGTACCAGCGCGAGAAGCGGTCGATGAAGCGCTCGGTCGGCGCGCGGGCTTCCTGCGCCTCCTCGACCAGGCGGATGATGCGAGCGATGGTGTTGTCCTGCGCCGCCTTGTCGACGCGCACGCGCAGCGCCGCCTCGCGGTTGACCGAGCCGGCATAGACAGGCTCGCCGACGCCCTTGGTCTTCGGCACGGATTCGCCGGTGACCGGGCTCTCGTCGATGCCGGAGGTGCCGTCGGTGATCTCGCCATCTGCCGGGATGCGGTCGCCGGGGCGGACCAGCACGGTCTGGCCGATGCGAAGGCTCGCGGCATCGACCTGGCGGGTCGCGCCGTTCTCCTCGACGATCGCGGTCTTGGGGACGAGGTCGCCGAGCGCGCGGATCGAGGCGCGGGCACGATCGGCCGCGACGCCTTCGAGCACCTCGCCGACCGCGAAGAGGAAGACCACCAGCGCCGCCTCCTCGGCCGCGCCGATGAAGAGCGCGCCGATGGCGGCGATCGTCATCAGCATCTCGATGGTGAAGGGGATGCCGGCGCGGGCCGCCGCGAAAGCGCGCTTCGCCACGGGGGCGACGCCGACGATACAGGCCAGGATGAAGGCCCAGTGGCCGATGCCCGGCCAGATCAACCCGGCGGCATAGGAGACGCCGAGCAAAAGGCCCGTCGCGATGACGAGCCGGCCCTT
This sequence comes from Beijerinckiaceae bacterium, assembly GCA_965283735.1. GTDB lineage: Bacteria > Pseudomonadota > Alphaproteobacteria > Rhizobiales > Beijerinckiaceae > Allobosea. The sequence goes on from CBDIPN010000001.1 coordinate 1,975,379, forward strand.
GCCGGTCTGGTACCAGCTCGCGCCCTCGGGAGTAGCCTCGTGGACATGGCCGGGCAGGCCGTGGCCGTGATCCCTTGCGGTGGCGGACTGCTTGCCGGCCTTCGGGGCATGATCATGACCGGCGTGGGAATGGCCGGAATGATCGTGCTGGTGATCGTGATCATGCGCATGGCCCGAGCAGCAGGCGTCGCCATGCTCATGCTTGCCATGGTCATGGTCGTGATGCTCGTGCGCGTGGGCGCTATGATCGTGGCCGCAGCCGCAATTGTCCGGCTTGGCTGCCGGACGCTCAGTGGCCGGGGCCGCCAGAGCGGAGGTGCTGTAGCCGAGGCCGTTGACGCGCTTCTCGATCGCTTCCGGCGTGGTCGCGCCGGCATCGAGCGCGAGCGTCAGCGTTTCCGACATCACGGAGAGTTTGACGTCGCTGACGCCGGGCAGGCGCTCGACCGCGCCCCGAATCTTCGCCGCGCAGCTCGCGCAATCCATGCCGCCGACCTTCCAGGACAGGGTCTGGGCTGTGGTTTCGGGGCGGGCGGCCATGACGTGTCTCCGTCTCTCTTTCGCTACGGGACACTTCTCTACAAGCTGTAGCCACTTCAGGTTCAAGAGGGAAAATGCAGTTTATGCGCCTGCTGGTTCTCTCAAGCCTCGCGTTGTCATCCCGGGCTTGACCCGGGATCCATTCCGGAGCGCTTCCGGCTGAGGTTCAGGCATGGATCCCGGATCTCCGCTTCGCTGCGTCCGGGATGACCCGCGTCGAGAATGAAAGCGGAGACGGTCTTCAATCCAGCGGAAACACCGGCCGGCGCAGGCGCTTGTAGGGCAGGCCGGCGATCCGGCTGGTGCAGGGACCGGGCGTCGCCACGGTGAAGCTGCCCTTGGCGATCTTGTCATAGGCGCGCCGGTGCGCGACCGCCGCCTTGACGCCGATCGCCTTCAGCGTCTCCGGCTGGATGCCCTGCGAGCGGAGCTGGCCAAGGTCGAAAGGCGGCGTCTTGCGGCTGCTCAACAGCACGGTGACGCCCTCGACCTGCACGACCACGCACGGCCCCATGCTGAAATGCGAGCCCTGCGCGGCCGCGAGATGGCTGTTGAGGTCTTCCAGCGCGAATTCGCCATCGCTGGCGCTGACGAAGCGTGCCTCGATCTCGACCGGGCGTTCGGCGATGGGGCTGCCCTTGCCGCCGATCGAGAGCTTGCGGGTCTCGCCGGGCCTGGCGCCGGCCATGGCGGCGACAGCTGCGGGATCGGCGATGGCGACGGCGCAATTCTCGACGCCATGGCGCAGGAAGGCGCGCAGCACCGAGGTCGAGTCGCCCGGCGCGCCGCCGCCGATATTGTCGGCCGGCTCGACGACGATATAGGGGCCGCCCTCCGAGCGCAGGATCTCCGCCACGGCTTCGTCGAGATTCCATTCCGCCGGCAGGCCGAGCTCGCGCAATTCGGTGGCGGTCGCGGTCAGGCGCTCCAGAGCATCGCGGGCTGCCGCTTCCGGTCCGGTGAAGGCGACCGCGAAGGCGACGCCGGCCTCGGGCACATCCGAGAAGGAATAGCCGCCGACGACATTGGCAACCCAGATATCCGGGTTCTTCTGCTCGATCTGGCGCGCCAGCGCCTCCAGGTCGCGCATCGGCCGGTCGGCGGTACCGGTTCCGGTCGGTGGCCAGATCACGGGCGCGTTGCTGGAGAGCATGCGCGGCAGCTCGCCGGTCCGGAGCGAGCGCGCCAGTAGTCTTGCGGAGCGGACGGCGGATTCGCGCGCGTCCGTATGCGGGTTCTCGCGATAGGCGACGAGAGCGTTGGCATGCTGCGCCATGGACGCGGTGAAATTGGCGTGGAGGTCGAAGACGGCGAAAATCGGCAAGGTCTCGCAGCCGGGCACCGCGCGGATATGGGCGAGCAAGGCGCCCTCAGGATCGCAGCATCGGGTCGTGACCATCGCGCCGTGCAACGCAAGCCAGATCCCGTCGAGGCCGCCATCGGCGAGGGCCGCCTTCAGCCCGGCGTCGAATTCCGCGAGGAAGCGCTGGAACACCGCATGGTCGACCGGGCCGGCCGGCAGGGCGCCGTAGTCGATCGTGGGCAGGACCTCCCAGCCTTCGGCCTCGGCGACTTCCAGGAAACCGTCGATCGTCGAGCCGTCGCCGCGCCGGGCCAGCAGCTCCGCGCCCTTGCGGATGGTGAAGTCGGCAAGCGTGGTCTCTTCCTCGACGAAGCTATGGGTCTCGTGGAAGAGCGATCCGAGCAGGATGCGGCGGCGGGACATGATCGGCTGAAGCTCCTTGGCTCGCAAAGCCCCTCCATCTCGGCCGCCGATCTGTTCCGGATCAAGCCTGCATTGTTCCATCGTGGGGAACGCGGATGCTTTGACAGGCCGCGCTCCGACCTCGTTTCATGAGGTCGGCCGGCAGTCTCAAGGGGCGGCTGCCGCGCTTGACCGAGAGAGCATGCGGATGCGCGTCTTCACTGCGTCGCTGGCGACGGAAACCAATACGTTCGCACCGCTCTTCGTCGATCGCAGCGCCTTCGAGGGCGGCTTCTACTGCCCGCCCGGCACGCACCCGGACACGCCGACGCTATGCTCGGCGCCGACCGTCGCGGCACGCCGCCGCGCCGCCAGCGAAGGCTACGAGCTGGTCGAGGGCACGGCGACCTGGGCCGAGCCGGCCGGCCTCGTCTCGCAGGAGGCCTATGAGAGCCTGCGCGACGAAATCCTCGGCCAGCTCAAGGCGGCCTTGCCGGTCGATATCGTGCTGCTCGGCCTGCACGGATCGATGGTAGCGCGCGGCTATGACGATTGCGAGGGCGACCTGATCGCGCGGGTGAGGGCGCTGGCCGGGCCGGATTGCGTTATCGGGGCCGAACTCGACATGCATTGCCACCTGACGGCTGAGATGGTCGCGGGCGCCGACATCATCGTCGCCTTCAAGGAGTTCCCGCATACGGATTTCCTGGCGCGGGCGGAGGACCTGCTGGAACTCTGCCTGAAGACCGCGCGCAAGCAGGTGAGGCCGGTGAGCGCGGTGTTCGATTGCCGCGGGCTTGCCGCCTTCATGACCAGCCGCGAGCCCGGTCGTAGCTTCGTCGACCGGCTGCTCGCGATGGAGGGGCAGGACGGCATCCTCTCGATCTCGGTCGCTCATGGCTTCCAGGCGGCGGATGTCGCCGATGTCGGGACCAAGGTGCTGGTCATCGCCGATGGCGACGGAGCGAAGGCGGCGACGCTGGCGAAGGAACTCGGCCTCGAAATTCTGCGCTGGGGGCAGGGCGCCTCGCCGAAGCACTACAAGCCGGAAGAGGGCATCGCGGCGGCGCTGGAGCTGGCCAAGCCCGGCAAGCCGGTGGTGCTGGCCGATCGCTGGGACAATCCGGGCGGCGGCGTCGCCGGCGATTCCTCGGTGATGGTCGAGGCGCTGCTGAAGCATCCCGAGATTCCGGCGGCGATCGGCGCGATGTGGGACCCGGTAGCCGTGAGCCTGTGCCGGGCGGCCGGCGTCGGCGCCGAAATTCCCTTGCGTTTCATCGGCAAGGCGGCGCCGTCCTCGGGGCGGCCGATCGATGCGATGGTGACGGTCACTGGTGCGACCGCGGACCTGCTGATTCCGTTCGAGCAGAGCTGGGTCTCGCTCGGGCCGGCAGCGGCGATCCGGATCGGCAAGCTCGACATCGTGCTGGCCTCGACCCGGGCGCAGACCTTCAGCCCGCCGGTCTTCACCAATCTCGGCATCGATCTGAGCACGAAGAAGGTGGTGGTGGTGAAATCCTCCAACCATTTCCACGCCGCCTTCGCGCCGATCGCGGCACAAGTGCTTTACCTCGACAGCGGTGGACCCTACCCGCCCGATGCGAGCAAGATCCCCTACACCAAGGTGAAACGCCCCTTCTCTCCGTTGGACCCGAATCCATGGCTGTGACTGCTTCCGCCCCGCTCCCGCGCCTGTCGCTCCGCGAGATCGAGGATCAGCGCCTCGATGTGCTGGTGAAGGGCCTGCCGCCGGGCGCATCGCTCCGGCTTGGCGATGTCGGCAAGCAGGGCTGGAACGTGCTCACTGGGGACATGCCGATGCCGCTCGCCGTGATCCGCGAGAGCGTGCTCAAGGCCAACAGCGCCTGGATGAGCGCCTTCAGCGCTGCCAACGGTTTGCTGATCGCGCCGCATGGCAAGACCACGATGGCGCCGCAGCTCTTCGATCTGCAGGTCGCCGACGGCGCCTGGGCGATCACTGTCGCGACGATGCAGCAGCTCGCGGTCGCCCGGCATTTCGGGGTGAAGCGGGTGATCCTCGCCAACCAGCCGATCGGGCGGCAAGAGGTTGCGGCCTGTTTCGAGGCGCTGCGCGAGCCCGGCTTCGAACTCTATTGCCTTGCCGACAGCATCGCCGGGGTCGGCTTGCTGGCGGAGGCGGCGAAGGGGCATGCGGGCGCCAATCCGCTTGGTATCTTCGTCGAGATCGGTTTCATGGGCGGGCGCACCGGCGCGCGGACCCGCGAGGAGGCGCTCGCTGTGGCGCGGGCCATCGCGGGTGCTCCGGGCCTGCGGCTCGCTGGCTTCGAATGCTTCGAGGGTCTGCATAGCGATAGTGCAGGCGCTGATAAGCTGCTCGACGAGGTGATCGCCGTCGCTGCGGCGGCGAATGCCGAGGGCCTGCTCGGCCCCGAGCCGCTGGTCCTGAGCGCCGGCGGAACCGCGCTGTTCGACCGGGTTGGCGAAAAATTCAACGCGGCGAGTCTCGGGCGCCCGCTGCTCAAGGTGCTGCGCTCCGGCTGCTATCTGACGCATGACGATCTCGGCTATTCGGCCTCCTTCCGTCGGATCATGCTGGAGACCAGCCTGAAGCTGCCGCCCGGCGGGCTCGAACCCGCCCTCGAGGTCTGGGCCTATGTCCAGTCGCGGCCGGAGCGCGGGCGTAGCCTGCTCACTCTCGGCAAGCGCGACGTCACCTATGATTCCGCTTTGCCGGTGCCGCTGCGTTGGTATCGGCCGGGCGGGGCGATGGCGCGGCCAGAGCCGATGCCGGCCGGGCACAACGTGCTGGCGCTTAACGACCAGCATTGCCATCTCGGCACACCGGAGGAGAGCCCGCTCCAGGTCGGCGATATGGTGGCCTTCGGCATTGCACATCCCTGCCTGACCTTCGACAAATGGGCCGTGCTGATGCTGGTCGACGATGACTGGAACGTCACCGGCGCAATCCGGACCTTCTTCTGACGCGCTTCCGAATCTGTTCCTTCTGGTGAAACCTGCAATCCTTGACGTGAATTCAGGCCGTTCCTAGCCTGCATCTCACAGAGGGAAGGCCCGCTATCCGCGACGCGGACGAGACGGGCCAAGCGGCGATGACGGGAAGCACGGCGAAGGCCAGCTCCTGTCTCGCGCAGAATCGGCCGGGATCGGCCGGCAAGCAGGATGCTGGGAGGATCGTTCGTGACGACACCGTCATTCCCGATGGCCGATGAGCCTGATCTCGCCGTGCAGGGCCTGCGGCGCCGCAGCCTGCTGCAATTGCTGACGGCGGGTGGTGCGGCGCTGGCCGCGCCCGGCCTGTGGAGCAGTTTCGCATCGGCGCAGACGCCGGTTGCCGGTGGCACGCTGACGATCGGCGCCGACGCCGATCCGATCGGGCTCGACCCGGTCACGGTCAACGCCTTCTCGTCCTTCGATTTCACCAGCCTGCTCTATACCGGGCTGCTGCGCTGGAACGCCCAGATGAAGGTCGAGCCCGATCTGGCGACGGGCTATGAGCAGCCCGATCCGAAGACTTATGTCTTCAAGCTCAGGCAGGGCGTGAAATTCCATAACGGCAAGGATTTCTCCGCTGCCGACGTGAAGCACACCTTCGACCGGATCATGAACCCGGCGACGGGCAGCCGGCTCAGGGCGCTCTATTCCAGCGTCGAGTCGGTGACGGTGGTCGACCCCTTCACGGTCAAGTTCCAGCTCAACGCGACGGATGCGGCCTTCCTCAGCAACCTCGCCAGCAATCCCAACGGCGCGATCGTGCCGGCCGGCGTCGAGAACCTCGTCACCCAGCCGGTCGGCACCGGCCCCTTCGCCTTCGAGGCCTATCAGCCGAACCAGCAATTCTCGCTGACGCGCTTCGACGGCTATTACGAGAAGGGCGAGCCCTATCTCGCGAAGGTGATCTTCAAGTTCTACAAGGACCACGCGACGCTGACCTCGGCGCTGCGCTCGCGCGCCATCGACATGACCTGGGTGAAGGACCCGAAGGTCGCGACAGCGATCTCGCGGGCGTCATCCAGCTTCGTCTCGGCGCCCGGCCAGACTTCGCGGACCTTCCCGATCTGGCTGAACATGAAGGCGAAGCCGCTGAACGACGTGAGGGTGCGTCGCGCGCTCAGCCTCGCGACCGACCGCAAGGCCTGCCTCGACACCGTGCTCGGCGGCGCCGGCAAGGTTGGTGCGATGATCCCGGAAAGCCAGGTCGGCGGCTATGACGGCACCGGTGAATTGCCATACTACAAGCATGATCCGGTGGCGGCGAAGGCGCTGCTGGCCGAGGCCGGCTATCCCAACGGGATCGATCTCGGCGACTATGTCGTCGTCGCGGCCAATCCGCTCGACGTCGCCTGCGCGCAGATCCTGCAGCAGCAATGGCAGGCGGCCGGCATCACCGTGAAACTGGTGCCGATGGAGACCGCTCCGCTTCTCGCCAAATGGGCGAGCGGCGACTGGCCGACGCTGCTCTCGGTCGCGTTGTCCTGGACGCCCGATCCGGACGGCATTTTCCAGTACATCGTCTCGACCAGTGGCTACGGCAAGGCGATGGGCTCGAACGATCCCGAGCTCGACAAGATGGTCGCCGAGGCGCGAGCCGAGCTCGACGTGTCCAAGCGTGCAGCGAAGAACCAGGCGATCCAGAAGCGCATCGCCGACAACGCCTATGTCATCCAGATCTACCAGTACCCGCTGCGCTGGGAGATCTGGTGGAACCATGTGCAGGGCTATGTGCCGCTCGCCGCGAATATCCGCTCCTTCGTGCGTACGACATGGCTGAAGAAATAAGAGCTCGTCCACATAAACGAGCCCTCATCCTGAGGAGCCGCGAAGCGGCGTCTCGAAGGATGATCCAGATGGTTCCGGAGCCTCCCGGAACATCCTTCGCGACGCCATGCCTGAAGGCATGGCTCCTCAGGATGAGGGCTCGCAGGGTTCTCGGGCGACTTTCATGGTCGGCCTGCCGCCTTCCGGCGGAGGTCTGTCGATGACGCGCTTCGTCCTCGGGCGTCTTGCCTGGATGGCCGCGATCCTGCTCGGCGTCTCCTTCGTCGCCTTCATGCTGATGCGGGCCATTCCTGGTGATTTCGCCATCGCGGCTGCGGGCTCGCAGAGCGTGGCGCCGGAGGTTCTGGCGACGATCCGCCGGGATCTCGGCCTCGACCAGCCGTTGATGGCGCAGTATCTGAGCTGGCTCGGATCCGCGCTGGCCGGCGATTTCGGCAAATCCTTCGTCACCCGCCAGCCGGTACTCGGCGAATTGCTGAACCGGCTCATCGTCACCATCCAGCTCACATTGCTCGCCGCGGTCATTGCAGCGGTGATGGGGGTCGCCTCCGGGCTCGCGGCGGCGCGTTTGCGCGGCGCGACCGACTGGCTGGTCCGGCTCTGGAACGGGCTGATGCTAGCGGTGCCGAACTATGTCGTGGCGACGCTGATCGTGCTGCTCTTCGGGCTCTACTTCCCGGAGATCACCGTGCTCGGCTACACGCCCTTTCTTGAGAGCCCGTTCGGCAATCTCGCCAGCCTGCTGCTGCCGGCCTTCGCGCTGGCGCTCGCGGTCTCCGTGACGATCGCGGAGAACACGCGCGCCGCCGTGCTCGAGGTCGCCAATCAGGATTTCGTCATGGTCGCCCGCGCCAAGGGGCTGACGCCGGCCGCGATCCTGCGCGACTACCTGATGCGCAACGCGCTGACGCCGGTGATCACCGCCGCCGGGCTCAAGATCGCGGCGCTGCTCGGCGGCAGCATCCTGGTCGAGACCATCTTTGCCATTCCCGGCATGGGGCAGTACCTGTTCGATTCCATCAACAGCCGCGACTATCCGGTGATCCAGGCGATCGTGCTGGTCGCGGCCGGGATCGTCGTGCTGGTCAATACGATGATCGACATCGCCTATGCCCGCGTCGACGCACGGGTGCAGATGTGAGCGGCGCCGTGCAAGACAGCGCGCCGGTGGCTGCGGCGCGCAAGAGAACCGGGATCACGCAGGGCTGGCTCCTGCTCGGCGTCGGGCTCGCCATGCTGGCAGCGATGCTGGTGCTGACGATCTTTGCGCCGCTGGTCGCGCCTTATAACCCTTCCGCCACCTCGCCGGATTCGCTGGCGCCGGCCAGCGCTGCGCATTGGCTCGGCACGGATTCGATCGGACGCGATGTGCTGAGCCGCCTGATCGTCGGCGGGCGAACGACACTGCTCATCACGGTCTCGGCCGTGCTGATCGCGCTGGTCGCCGGGCTGATCCTCGGACTCGCAGCCGGCTATCTGGGGGGGCGCACCGACGAGATCATCATGCGCCTGCTCGATGTCGTCTTCGCCTTCCCGGTGCTGCTGCTGGCGATCGCGGTGGTGGCAGCGCTGGGCCCGACCGTGCCGAACCTGATCCTGACCATCGCGATCGTCTACACGCCGGCCATGGCGCGGGTGGTCAGGGCGCCGGTGCTCAGCGTCAAGCAATGGGACCATGTCGAGGCGGCGCGCAGCGTGGGCATGAGCGAGATCAGGCTCGTGCTGCGCCATATCCTGCCGATCGTGGTCTCGCCGATCCTCGTCGCGACGAGCCTGACACTGTCGCAGACGATCTTCACCGTGACGGCGCTCTCCTTCCTCGGCCTCGGCCCGCCGCCGCCCGATCCGAACTGGGGCGGCATGCTCTCGGAAGCCCGCCAGTTCATGGAGCTCGCGCCATTGACCGTGGTCGGCCCGGCCTTGGCGATCGTCTTCGCGACGCTGACTTTCATCATCATCGCCAATGGCTTGCGCGAGGTTCTCGACGTGGGGAGCGTGCGATGACCGGACCGCTGCTCAGGGTACGCGACCTGACCGCGACCGTGACCACCCGCCGCGAGGTGATCCAGGCGGTGCGCGGCATCTCCTTCGACATCAATGCCGACGAGGCGGTCGGTTTCGTCGGCGAATCCGGCTGCGGCAAGAGCGTCACCGCCAAGGCCTTGATGCGGCTCGCGCCCGAGGGCGCCTCGATCGGGCTCGGCGGTTCCGTCGCCTTCTGGGGGCAGGAGTTGCTCGGGCTCGGCGAGGAGGAGATGCGCGACCTGCGCGGCCGACGCATTGCCATGGTCTTCCAGGACCCGATGACCTCGCTGAACCCCGTGATGAGCATCGGCGCGCAGATGGGCGACATGCTGCGCCGCCACCTCGGCCTCTCCGTGAAAGACGCGCGCGCGCGCAGCGTCGAACTGCTCGATCTCGTCGGCATTCCCGATCCGGGCCGCCGCATCGACGATTTCCCACATCAGTTCTCGGGCGGGCAGCGCCAGCGCGTGCTGATTGCCATCGCGATCTCCTGCGAGCCGGATCTGCTGATCGCCGACGAGCCGACGACCGCGCTCGACGTCACCGTGCAAGCGCAGATCCTGCGCCTGCTGCTGCGGCTCAGGGAAGAGCGCGGCATGGCGCTGATGCTGATCACCCATGATTTCGGCGTCGTCGCCGGCATGGTCGACCGGGTGAACGTGATGTATCGCGGCGAGATCGTCGAGGCCGGGCCGGTCGATGATGTGTTCGCACGGCCGCAGCATGCCTATACGCGGGCGCTGCTCGATGCCGTGCCGCGGCTGCAAGGGGCGGGGGCTGTGCGATGACGGAGCCGCTGCTGCAGGTCCGCGATCTTTCGGTGCTGTTTCCGGCGCGGCGCGGGGCTCCGCCGGTCAAAGCAGTCGAGCGCCTCTCCTTCGAGATCGCGCCGGGGCAGACGCTCGGGCTCGTCGGCCAGTCCGGATCCGGCAAGACCACGGCCGGGCGTGCCATCCTCCAGCTCCAGAAGGCGAGCGAGGGCTCGGTCCGGCTGATGGGGCAAGAGCTGACGACCATGCGCTCCGGCGAATTGCGCCGGATGCGGCGGCATATGCAGTTCGTGCTGCAGAACCCCTATTCCAGCCTGCATCCACGCATGACCATAGGGCAGATCCTGAGCGAGCCTTTGCAGGTGCATCGCACGGTGCCGGCGACCCGCATCCACGAGCGCGTCGCGGAACTGCTGGAACTGGTCAATCTCGATCCGTTGGTGATGCGGCGCTATCCGCACGAATTCTCCGGTGGGCAGCGCCAGCGCGTCGTCATCGCAAGGGCGCTCGCGGTCAATCCCGATTTCGTCGTCTGCGACGAGCCGGTCTCGGCGCTCGATGTGCGGACCCAGGCGCAGATCGTTGCTCTCCTGCAATCGCTGCAGGAGAAGCTCGGCCTGTCCTATCTCTTCATTGCGCATGACCTCGCCATCGTCAGGGAGATGGCGCATCGCGTCGCCGTGATGTTCCGCGGGCGCATCGTCGAGATGGGCAGTGCGGCACAGGTCTATGACAGCCCGGCCCATCCCTACACGCAGCTCCTGCTCGATGCGGTGCCGGTGCCCGATCCCGTGCTCCAGCGCGAGCGGCTCCGACGCCCGCCGCCCGATCTGCGCTTCCTCGATGGCGATGGCGGGGCTTGCATCCATGGCGTCGATCATGCGCGGGCGGGGATGCCCGAATGGCATGAGGTCGTGCCGGGGCACGGCGTCTCCTGTCGCTACTGGCCGAAGGGAGCAGGACGGGAGGCGGCGTGAGCGATCGCTTGAATTGCGAGTTCTCAATCTTATCGCCCGGTCATCCCGGACGGAGCGAAGCGAAGATCCGGGATCCATTCCTGAGCATTTCCGATGAAGGTTCCGGAATGGATCCTGGGTCTCCCTTCTGTCGCCCGGGATGACATCGCTTCTTTCGGGGGAGGTCGAGTATGTTCCTTCAGATGGAACATCCAATCCTTGACGCGAAATATCTGGCGCAACTAGGCTTTTGACGATGAGGCCGGGCTGAAGAAGTGGCCCGGAACGATGCCCTGAAGTCCGAGAAACCGCTTCGCCCGGCATCGGCCGGAGCAGCGGTCGCAATCCGGGAGGATGCCCGTGCGTCTGGCGTTGATCCACATCGTTCAGGAGACGAACGACTTCAATCCGCTGCTGACGACGCTTGCCGATTTCGAGGCGTTCGGCCTGGTCGAGGGCGAGGAGATCGCCCGGCAGTTCGGCGAGATCGGCCAGATCGGCGGACATTACGCTGCGGTGAAGGAATCCGGGCTCGATATCGAGACGATCCCGATCATCCGGGCCTGGGCCGTGGCGGGCGGGCGCATCTCGCGAGAGGCCTTCGATTTCTTCCAGGCGAAGATCCGGGCGGGGCTGGAGACCGTCGGGCCGATCGACGGGCTCGTCCTGCATCTGCACGGCGCCTGCGCGGCCGAGGGCATCGACGATGTCGAGGGCGAGCAGGCCGAGCTCTGCCGGAGGATATTGGGGCCGGATGTGCCGATCCTACTCGGGCTCGATCACCACGCCAATGTCACCCACAAGATCATGGCCAATTGCACGGCCATCGTCGGCCACCGCACCCAGCCGCACGACGTGTTCGACACCGGCAAGGTCGGGACCGAGGTGCTGCTGCGCATCCTTACCGAGAAGTGCAAGCCAGTCATGGCCTGGCGCAAGATCCCGCTGCTCTCGCATCAGGAGCAGTTCCTGACCTCGAAGGGCCCGATGAAGATCTGGTTCGACCGGGCCCGCGCGATCGAGGCCGACCGGCGCGTGCTCCAGGCGTCGAACTATCCGATGCAGCCATGGCTCGATGTCGCCGAGGGCGGCTGGTCGACGATCGTGGTCACCGATGGCGATCAGTCGCTGGCCGAGAAACTCGCGGACGAACTCGCCGATCTCGCCTGGTCGATGCGCGACGATTTCCAGATTCGCGAGGCGGTCTCCATCGACGATGCCGTGCGCAAGGCCGATGCGGCCGAGCGCGGCATGGTCGTGGTCAGCGATACCGGCGACACCGTTTTCGGCGGCGCGGCCGGCGACAGCAACCTGCTGCTGGAATCGATGCTGCGGCTCGGCATCAGGAGCAAGGCGCTGATCCCGCTGATCTCGCCCAAGGCCGTCGCGACGCTGACGGCGGCGGGCGAGGGCGCCGAGGTGACGCTGCCGCTCGGCGGCGATGCCGCCACCGCCTTCTTCAAGCCGCTGACGGTAACGGGGCGGGTCAGGAAGCTCGGTGGCGGCTCGATCCCGCTGAAGTTCAACCATCAGCCCGAGGTCGACATGGGCCGCGTCGCGGTCTTCGATGTGGGGCCGGTGACGCTCCTGATCTCGGAACTGCGTGGCGTCGCGGGCAACGTGCCCGATGTCTACGAGGCCTTCGGCATCGACCTCTCCGACTACAAGATGGCGGTGCTCAAGACGGCCTCGAACTTCCAGTATTTCGACCGCATCGCCTCCGGGCTCGTCCGTGCCGATACGCGCGGGCCGGGGCAATCGGACGTGTTCACCTTGCCGTGGCAGCGGATTCCGCGCCCGGTCTATCCGTTGGAGACAATAAGCGACTGGCGGGCACACTCGTCCCAGCCGGGAGCGGGGACGCGCTGAGACGAAACCAACACAACAAGAGGGGAAAGCGATGACAAAGCTGTCGCGACGTCAATTCGGCATGGCCGGCCTTGCGCTGGCGGGCGTATCCCTGGCGGGGGCCTTGCCGGCTTCCGCCCAGCAACTCAAGGGCGGGAGACTGCGCGTCGCCGTGCTGAGCGAGCTGGCGAATTACGATCCGCAGCAGCTCTCGACGGTGAATTTCCACGTCATCAAGAACCTCTATGACAGCCTGATCGAATACACGCCGGAGGGGAAACCGGAGCCCAGCCTGGCGACGGCATGGACGATCGCGCCTGACAAGACCGCGGTGACGCTGAAGCTGCGCAGCGGCGTGACCTTCCATAGCGGCACGCCGTTCAAGGCGGATTCCGTGTTGGCGACCCTCCAGAAGGGCGCCGATCCCAAACGCGGCAAGAACGTCTTCGCGACCATGTCGATCGTCAAGGACTGGTCGGCACCGGACGATGCGACGGTGACGATCAACTTCAAGGCACCGGTGCCCGAGCGGCAGATGCTCGACCTGCTGCAATTCCTGATCCCGATCGACCCGAAGGGCATCGACACGGTCGAGACCGTGCCGGCCGGCACTGGGCCGTACACGCTGGTCAACCGCGCCGTCGGCCAGAGCCTGACGCTCAAGGCCAACCCGAAATACTGGCGCGAGAAGCAGCCGATCGTGCAGGACCTCGTCTTCACGGTGTTCAGTGAGGACGCTTCCGCCAGCGCGGCGCTGGAATTGGGCGCGGTCGACATCGTCTATAACGGCTCCTCGCGCAGCGCGGTGCGGCTCAAGAATGCCGGCTTCCAGGTCTTCGCCGGGCCGGGGCCGCTGGTACAGGTCTTCCGCATCAACTCGACGCGCGGGCCGTTCCGCAACAAGGCGTTCCGGCAGGCCTTCAACCATCTGATGGACCGGGCGAGCATCCTGCGGGTCGGCTATGCCGGCATGGGCAAGGTCGTGGCGCTGCCCTGGGCGCCGGCGAGCCCGGCCTATGACGAGAGCTACAACGCGACCTATGCCTATGATCTGGAGAAGGCGAAGAAGCTGATCGCCGCTTCCGGCCTCTCCGCCGACGAGACCAAGAACTGGAAGCTCCTGGTCAACGGCAGCGACGAGCCGTCCGTCGCGATCAGCCAGATCGTGCAGGGCTCGCTGCAGAAGATCGGCATCCCCGTCGAGCTCGACATGCGGCAGGGCGCGGAATACGTCACCGCGCTCCTCGGCGGCGATTTCGCGGCGACCTTCGGCGCGGTCGGCAATATCCAGAAGTTCCCGTCGCGTGTCGCCACCAACTCGATCTACCGCACCTCGGGCAATCCGGTCCTGAAGGACCCGCATCCGCATCCCGACTATGTCGCGGCGATCGCCAGGGTCGATGCCACGTCGGGCGGCGCGGTGGAGGTGAAGGCTGCCTATGACAACCTCAACAAGGTTCTGGTCGAGGAGGCCTTCGGCATTCCCACCAACTCCTACGATGTCGGCCTGATCGTCGCCTCCGACAAGATCGGCGGCGTGACGCTCGATATGGACAACCTCTTCATCGCGCGCACCATCGGCTTCAAATGATGCGGCTTGACGGGGCCGGACGGCGCCAGCGCGGCGTCTGGCGATGACGGAGACGCTTGCCCGGCTCAAAGCCCTGCTGCGCCGGCTGATTGCCCGGCGCGGCGCGGCCTTGGGGCTCGGTTTCCTCGCGCTGGTCGCGCTGGCGGCAGGTTTTGCAACCGTGCTGCCTTTCGATCCGCTGTCGCAGAGCGTGGCGGCCTCGCTATTGCCGCCATCGGCCGAGAACTGGTTCGGCACGGACGAACTCGGCCGCGATATCCTGGCGCGCGTTATCTATGGCGCGCGAACCTCACTATTCACGGCGGCCGGCGCGGTCATCATTGCGGCGCTGGTCGGCGTGCCGATCGGGCTCGCTGCCGGCTTCTATGGCGACTGGCGCGATTCCCTGCTGATGCGCTGCATCGACGTGCTGCTGGCGCTGCCGAACATCCTGTTCGCGATGGCGCTGATCGCCGTGCTTGGACGCAGCCAGGGCGCGGCACTGATCGCGGTCGGTATCGCCGGCATACCCGGTTTTGCCCGCATCGCGCGGGCGCAGGTCATGGCCTTGCGCCAGCTCGATTTCGTCACGGCGGTGCGCGGCTTCGGCGGCAGCCCCGGCTACATCATGTTTCGAACGATCCTGCCCAACGCCCTGAGTCCATTGGTGGTTCAGGCGATCGTGCTGGCCTCGATCGCGATCCTGCTGGAGGCGGCTTTGGCTTTCCTGGAGTCGGCGTGCCGCCGCCGACGCCGAGCTGGGGTGAGATGCTGCGCACCGGCAAATCCTATCTCTACGAGGCACCGACCTATGCGGTTCTGCCCGGCATCGTGCTGACGCTGACAATCCTCTCGCTCGACACGATCGGCCGGGCGCTGACCGCGATCCTCGACCGCGACGGGACCGATGCGAACGGCGAGACGATCGGGGGGCGGCGATGACGGCCTATGTTCTGCGCCGCCTCTTCCAGATGCTGCCGGTGCTGCTGATCGCCTCCTTCGCGATCTTCGCGATGATCTATGCCGTTCCGGGCGGACCGGTCGCGGTGATCGTCGGCGAGAATGCCGGACCCGAGGAGATCGCCGCCGCGATCCAGCGCTACGGGCTCGACCGGCCGATGGTGGTGCAATACGCCGACTGGCTCGGCAGGGCGATGATGGGCGATTTCGGGCTCTCGCTGCACAGCCGCCAGCCGGTTGTCCAACTGATCGGCGAGCGCATGCCGGCGACACTGCAACTCGCGCTGGCGGCGATCTTCGTCGCGCTTATCATCGGCATTCCCGTGGCGATCGCGAGCGCGGTGCGGCCGAATTCCTGGCTCGACCGGTTGCTCAGCGGTTGGAGCGCGCTCGCGCTGGGCGTGCCGACCTTCTGGCTCGGCATTCTCTTGATCCTGCTTTTCGCGGTGGAACTGCGCTGGCTGCCCTCGGCTTCGCGCCATGTCCCGTTCTGGGAATCGCCTGTCGATGCGCTGCGCAGCCTCGCACTGCCGGCGATCACGCTCGGAACCTATGTCTCGGGCATCCTGGCGCGCTTCCTGCGGGCCTCGCTGATCGGCGAGGCGCGGGCCGATTACGTCCGCACCGCCCGCGCCAAGGGCGTACCGGAGAACCGCATCGTCGGCCTGCATATCATGCGCAATGCGCTCCTGCCCTTCGTCACCATCGTCGGGCTGATGATGGCGAACTTCATCGGCGGCGCCGTGGTGACGGAGGCGGTCTTCACCTATCCGGGGCTCGGGCGCCTGCTGATCCAGGCGATCACCACCCGCGACTACCCCCTGCTTCAGGGCTGCATCCTGGTGATCCTGGTCGCCTATATGCTGATCAACCTCACGGTCGACATGCTCTATGCCTGGATCGACCCGCGGATCGAATACCGATGAGCGCTCTAGCGCAGGTCCGCGGTCGGGCGCGAGCCGAGATGGGTCGAAATGCCGGCCGCGACCTCGCGCAACCGCGTGCCGACCTTGGCCGCCAGCGAATGCGGCATCCGCATCAGCGGCGCGGAGACGCTCAGCGCCGCGACAGGATAGCCGTCCTCGTCGAGGATCGGCACGCCGACGCACATGGCGCCGTCCTCGTTCTCACCCATCTCCGTGGCATAGCCGGTGCGGGCGACCTGCCGGAGCTGGCGCTCGATCTCCTCGCGCTCCAGCAGCGTGCGGCCGGTGCGCTCGGTGAGCGGCAGGTCGAGCTGCCTTTGCCGCTCCGCCTCGGGCAGGAAGGCGAGGATCGCCTTGCCGAGCGCGGTCGAATGCATCGGATGGCTCTCGCCGATGCGGGCCTGCATGCGCAGCGAGCGGTTGGCCTCGATCAGGTCGATATAGACGACCCTGCCGTTGCCTTTCACGGCGAGGTTCACGGTCTCGTTGAACTCCTGCATCAATTCGATCATGGCCGGGCGGGCGAGTTCGCGGACCTTGCTGACGCTGGCATCGGCGCGGGCGATGGCGCGCAGTTGCGGCCCGAGATTATAGCGGTCGGTCGCGCGGTTGTGGTCGAGGAAGCCGGCGGCGGTCAGCGTCTGCAGATAGCGGAAGGTCGTCGTCTTCGGGATCTTGAGCTCCTTGCTGACGGCGGTGAGCGCGATCTCATGACCGTGGCGGGCGACCAGCTCCAGCACCTTCAGCGCCTTCATCACCGGCTGCACGACATAGGGGTTGTCGGTTTTCCTGGGCATGGCCGCTCCGCTGGTCGGGCTCGCTCGAGAGCCAGCATGGCTAACCCCGACGAATTCCGCAAGGCGAAACCACTGTTCCTTTACGCGGAGCGAGCGGTCTGGTCTGGTCGGGACAACAGCAGGAGGCAACGCAGTGACAGGCAATGGCAGCCAGCAGGCGGGCGCTCTGCGCTTTGACGAATCCGCCCGGCAGATCGCGGCGAATGCGCGTTTCATCGCCGGCGGCGTGAACAGCAATTTCCGGCTGGGCATGCAGCCCGGGCCGCTCGTCTTCGAGCGCGGCGAGGGCGCCTATCTCATCGATGCCGACGGTAACCGGATCATCGACTATTACTGCGGCATGGGCGCGACCGTGCTCGGCCATACGCCGGCGCCGGTCATCGAGGCGGTGAAGCAGCAGGCCGAGAAAGGCATTCTCTTCGCCGGCCAGATGCCCATCGAGGCGGAAGCCGCGCAACTGATCTGCGAGCGCATTCCCTCGGCGGAACGGCTGCGCTTCGGCTCATCCGGTTCGGAGGTGGCGCAGGCGGCGATGCGGCTGGCGCGCGCGGCGACGGGTAAGCGCACCATCGTCAAGTTCGAAGGGCATTATCACGGTTGGTTCGACAACATCCTGTGGTCGACCGCGCCGGGGCTGAATGCGGCAGGTCCCGAGGAGGCGCCGACACCGGTGATCGGCAGCAAGGGGCAGGACCCGGAGGCGGGCGAGGGGCTCTCGATCCTCGGCTGGAACGATCTCGCGGCGCTGGAAGCGCGGCTTGCCAAGGGCGATGTCGCGGCCGTGCTGATGGAGCCGGCGATGTGCAACCAGGGCGCCATCGCGCCGGCACCGGGCTATCTGGAAGGCGCGCTAGCGGCCTGCCGCAAACATGGCGCGATCCTCATCTTCGACGAGGTCATCACCGGTTTCCGGCTGGGGCGTGGCGGGGCGCAGGAGCGTTTCGGCGTGACGCCCGATCTCACCCTGATGGCGAAGGCGATCGCCAACGGCTTCCCGGTCGCGGCGATCGCGGGCCGGGCCGACCTGCTCGACCTCTTCGCCGATGGCGTGCTGCATGGCGGCACCTTCAACGCCCAGCCGGTGGCTATGGCGGCGCTCGTCGCGACCCAGAAGGCGCTGACGCCGGAGCACTACGAGCGCAGTTCCGTCCATGGCCAGCGCCTGCAGGACGGGATCCGCACGATCCTGAAGGAGGCGGGCATCAAGGCGCAGGTCGCCGGCTTCCCGCTGATGTTCCATGTCGCCTTCGGGCTCGATGCGCCGGCGCGGAACTACCGGGACGTCGCGCGCGCCGACAAGGCCGCCTATAGCCGCTTCGCCCATGAACTGCTCAAGCGCGGCGTGCGTGTGCTGGAGCGCGGCGCCTGGTTCGTGTCGTCGGAGCACGACGCGGCGGTGGTCGATGCGACGCTGGCGGCGGTGCGAGACGCGGCGCGGGCGGTGGCGTAGCGGCGCCGCGCAACGGTTCAACCGGAGCGGTCTAGGGCCTCTCCCCTTGTCATTCCGGGGCTTCGCGTAAGCGAAGAACCCGGAACCCACGACCGGGCGAGCGGCCGGCAACCGAATACTCCATGTCCCACCCAGTCGTGGGTTCCGGGTTCGCGCCTGCGGCGCGCCCCGGAATGACAAGGGTGGTTCGCCATGCGCTTGGCTCCTGCATGCAGCATGCGCCCTGCCATTGACCGCGCCGCGTACCGTACCGGATAGTTCGCTCCGAGAGGGAGCGAAGACCGATGCCGCAGCCGAGACCGTCCACCGCGCTTGCCGGGCTCAAGGTGCTGGACCTGACGCGGGTGCGGGCGGGGCCGACCTGCGTGCGCGTCTTCGCCGATTTCGGGGCCGACGTGATCAAGGTCGAGAGCCCGCCGGGGCTCGACCCCAACGAGAACATGAGCGGGCCGCGCCTCGGCTACGACATGCAGAACCTGCATCGCAACAAGCGCTCGCTGGCGCTGAACCTCAAGACGCCCGAAGGCAAGGCGATCCTGATGAAGCTCATCGACGAGGCCGATCTCGTCGTCGAGAACTTCCGGCCCGACGTGAAGGAGCGGCTGGGGCTCGATTTCGAGACGCTGCATGCGCGCAATCCGAGGCTGATCCTGGTCTCGATCTCCGGCTTCGGCCAGTCCGGTCCGTACCGGACGCGCGCCGGCTTCGACCAGATCGCGCAGGGCATGGGCGGGATGATGTCGGTGACCGGCCTGCCCGGTCAGGGGCCGGTGCGGGCCGGAATCGCGCTCGCCGATTCCTCGGCCGGGCTTTATGGCGCGGTCGGAGCGCTGGTGGCGCTGCAGGAGCGGGCGGTCTCGGGGCGGGGGCAGTGGGTGCAGACCTCGCTGCTCGAAGCCCAGATCGCGATGATGGATTTCCAGGCCGCGCGCTATCTGGTCGAGGGCTCGGTGCCGCCGCAGGCCGGCAACGATCATCCCTATCATACGCCGATGGGCGTCTACCGGACGCGCGACGGCGCGATCAATCTCGGCGTCGGCGGCGAGGAGCAGTGGCGCGCGTTCTGCCGGGCGATCGGGCGGCCGGAATGGGGCACGGATGCGCGCTATGACAACAAGGAGAAGCGCTTTGCGCGCCGGCCGGAATTGCGGGAGCTGATCGAGGAGATTTTTGCTGCGGCCGACAGCGCCGATTGGCTGGAGGCGATGGAGCGGAACAGCGTGCCGGCCGGGCCGATCTATGCGGTCGACGAGATGTTCGAGGACCCGCAGGTGCGCCATCTCGGCATCGCCAAGCCGGTGAGCCATCCTGAGCTCGGCGATATCCGCCTGATCGGCCAGCCGGTGACGCTGTCGCGCACGCCGGCCGATGTCGCGACGCCGACGCCTGCGGCCGGCGCCCACAACGACGAGATTCTGGCCGATCTCGGCTATGACGAAGCCGGGCTCGCGCGCTTGCGGGCCGATGGCGTGATCTGACGGAGAGCCTGCGTGAACGACGAAATCCTGTATGCGGTCGAGGGCGGGGTCGGCACGATCACGCTCAACCGGCCCCAGGCGCGCAATGCGCTGACCTTCGCCATGTACGAGCGCATCGCCGAGATTTGCCGCGACCCGGCCGCCCATGGCGATCCGCGCGTCATCGTCATGACCGGGGCCGGCGACAAGGCCTTCGCGGCCGGCACCGACATCGCCCAGTTCCGCTCCTTCTCCAGCGCCGAGGATGCGCTGGCCTATGAGGAGCGGATCGAGACGGTGATCGGCACGATCGAGAGCTGTCCGGTGCCGACAATTGCCGCGATCTCCGGCGCCTTCACCGGCGGCGGGGCTGCGATCGGGCTCGCCTGTGACCTGCGCATCGCGACGGAGACGGCGCGTTTTGGCTTCCCGATCGCGCGTACGCTCGGCAACTGCCTGTCGATGGAGAATTACGGGCGGCTCTACGCCATTCTCGGCCCGGCGCGGGTCAAGGACATCGTCTTCACCGCCCGGTTGGTCGAGGCGGAGGAGGGCGCGCGGATCGGCCTCTATAACGAGCTGGTGCCGGACCACGAGGCGCTGATGCGCCGAGCACGCGAACTGGCAGTGATCATCGCCGGCCATGCACCCCTGACGATGCGCGCGACCAAGGAAGCGATGCGCCGCCTGACCGCTGCGACTGCTGCCGGGATCGACGGCCATGATCTGGTGACGCTCTGCTACACCAGCGCCGATTTCCGTGAGGGCATGGAAGCATTTCTGGGCAAGCGGACGCCGAACTGGAAGGGGCGGTAGCTCCTCCAGATTTTCACCGGAACCACGCCGTCGTCCCGGGCGGAGCGAAGCGGAGACCCAGGATCCATTCCGGAGGGCTTCGGATGAAGGTTCCGGCATGGATCCCGGATCGGCGCCGCTTTGCGGCTTGTCCGGGATGACCCACGTTTCTGGTCGGAGCGTCATGCTCGCCCTTGTGGCGAGCATCCACGTCTCAAGTACGAGCTTCGATCAGCAAAGACGTGGATGGTCGGGACAAGCCCGACCATGACGGCGTACCGTGACGCCTGCCTCAGACCGGCTTTCCGAGCTGGCCGAGTTCGTGCAGCAGGGCCGCACCCGTGCGCAGGCCGCTGTAGAAGCAGTCCAGCGTCATGTTCTCGTTGGGGGCGTGGTTGGCTTCGTCGTGATTGGCATAGGGCGTCACGAAGGCCGGGATGCCCAGGATCTTGGTGAAGACGTAGTTCGGCAGGCTGCCGAAGCCGGCCGGGATCAGCAGCGGCTCCTCGCCCTGAGCCGCCACGAAGGCGCGGCGCAGCGGCGCGGTATAGGGCGAGGCGATCGAGGTCTTGGAGGGCTGCATGCCCTTCTCCTCGCAGATGAACTCGACTTCGGGCGCGTGCTTTTCGACGTGCGCCCGGACCTTGCGCAGGATGTCCTCCGGGTTCTGCGCTTCGACGAGGCGGATGTCGCATTTCACCAGCGCCTCGTTCGGCAGCACGGTCTTGGTGCCCGGCCCGCCATAGCCGCCATGGAAGCCGTTGATGGTCAGCGTCGGCCGGAAGCAGAGGCGCTCGTAGAAGGGCCGGTCCGCCGGCGCGTCGAGGCGGGTTAGGCCGACGCCCTTCTTGAAGGCCTCGATGTCCAGAGGCAGGCGCTCGACCGCTTCCAGATCCTCGGCCGTCGGCGGCTCGATGTCGTCATGCAGGCCGTCGATGGTGATCTCGCCTTCGGGGTTCTTCATGGTCGCGAGGAGATGGACCAGCGTCCAGATCGGGTTCGGCACGACGCCGCCGAAATTGCCGGAATGGACGTCGCGGCTGGCATGGCGGCAGCGCAGGTCGAAGGAGACCACGCCGCGCGAGCCGAACTTGATGGTCGGCGCACCGCTGGCATGGCGCGGGCCGTCGGCGGTGACGGCAAGGTCGGCTTGCAGCAGATGCGGATTGGCACGGACGAAGCCGGCGATGTTCGGGCTGCCGATCTCCTCCTCGCCCTCAAGCACGAGGATGACGTTGCAGGGCAATTCGCCATGGACCTTGAGATGGGATTCGATGGCGAGGATCTGGGCGAAATGCTGGCCCTTGTTGTCGCCGACGCCGCGCGCATAGAGCCGGCCGTCGCGGATCGTCGGCTCGAAGGGCGGCGAGACCCATTTGTCGAGCGGGTCCGGCGGCTGCACGTCGTAATGGCCGTAGAGCAGCACGGTCGGCTTGCCCGGCGCCTTCTCCCAGCGCGCGACGACGACCGGATGGCCTTCGGTCGGGATCAGGCTGGTCTCGAGGCCGATCTCAGTGAGCATGTCGACGAGCAGCAGGCCGACCTCGGCGATACCGATATTCTCGGCGCTGATGCTGGGATGGCGCAGATACGCGATGAGGCGGTCGAGGAAGGCGCTGCGGTTGGTCTCGATATGGTCGAAGACCGCGGCGAGTGCGTCTGAGGAAGCCATAGCCAATGCCTGACAGGAGGGGAATCCGTGCCGCCCGCCGAGCGGGGGGCGCAAGCGGCGGCCGGGCGGCCACCGAAAGCAGCCTAGACGCGGGGCCTGTGGTGCTCAAGCGCGGGTAGGGCGGTCGCGGCGACTGGCAGCCTTGCGAATTTTGCTGGTCGGCTCGCTCCTTGTTAAGTTCTTGTTTTGTTCTATGATGCGATCATGCAGCTCGTTCTCGACCTTGACGGTGGGCGAGAGTTCCGGCCGCGAGAAGGCCGCCGCCCGCCCCGCTATTTCTTCGCGCTCCTCCCGGATGCGGAGGCTGGGCTGCAGATCGACCAGCTTGCGCGCGCTCTGCACAGTCGTCTTCACCCTGGGAGGCCGCTGCGCGGTCCCGACAAGTATCATGTGACCCTGCGGGGGATCGCGGTCCCCGACGGCCCGTTCGGGCAGAGCATCGCGATGGCACGTCAGGTCGCCAAGACAATCCAGAAGACCTCCTTCGCTGTCATGTTCAATCAAGCGGCAAGCTTCGGTAAGCCTCCGAACTACGCGTTTTCGCTGATGACATGTGAGGATTTGCCGGGGGCCAACGGCTTGTCCGGCACGCTCCTCGACGCCTTGCGACGCGCCGGGCTCAAGGTCGATGGGTCGAGCTTCCAGCCGCATGTGACGATGTTCTACGACCGGAAACGTCGGGAGCCGATCGATGTGCCGCCGCTGAGCTGGCATGCGCGCGAGTTCGTGCTGATCGAGAGCATCGATAACAGGGAGTACGTGATTTTGGGCTCCTGGCCGCTGGACTGACTTCCATGCAGCCGTGCAAGGCCGGCTTGCGGCAATCGGGGTCGTGTCCCGTTGCTTTGGTCGCGGCCGGCTCTATCGTTCGCGGCCGAAGCCTCATCCGATTCAGACGGAGCCTTTCATGGCCGATTTGTCCGCTTTCCCGATCACCAAGCGCTGGCCGGCAGCGCATCCCGACCGCATCCAGCTCTATTCGCTGCCGACGCCGAACGGCGT
The DNA here is from genome assembly GCA_965283735.1 of Beijerinckiaceae bacterium. Lineage (GTDB taxonomy): Bacteria > Pseudomonadota > Alphaproteobacteria > Rhizobiales > Beijerinckiaceae > Allobosea. Next base: position 1,998,631 of record CBDIPN010000001.1, read on the forward strand.
GAAGGTCTCGATCGCGCTGGAGGAGCTGGAGCTGCCCTACGAGCCGCATCTCATCGATATCGGCAAGAACGAGACCTGGGGGCCGGAATTCCTGTCGCTGAACCCCAACGGCAAGATCCCGGCGATCATCGACCCTAACGGCCCGGGCGGAAAGCCGTTCGGCTTGTGGGAATCCGGCGCGATCCTGCTCTATCTCGCCGAGAAGACCGGCAAGCTCCTGCCGAAGGACCCGGCCGCCCGCTACGAGACCATCCAGTGGGTGTTCTTCCAGATGGCGGCGATTGGCCCGATGTTCGGCCAGCTCGGCTTCTTCCATAAATTCGCCGGCCGCGAATACGAGGATAAGCGCCCGCGCGACCGCTACGCCAGCGAGAGCAAGCGCCTGCTCGGCGTACTGGAGGATCGGCTCGCGAGCCGCACCTGGATCATGGGCGACGACTACAGCATCGCCGATATCGCGATCCTCGGCTGGGTACGCAATCTCGTCGGCTTCTACGGCGCGGGCGAACTCGTCGACTATGCGAAGCTGACCCATGTGCCGATCTGGCTGGAGCGCTGCCTGTCGCGCCCGGCCGTGCAGCGCGGCCTCGATAGCCCGAAGCGCCCGGCCTGAGGTTTGATTTAGAACTTCAGCCCTCGTCCTGAGGAGGCCCGAAGGGCCGTCTCGAAGGGCGTTCCAGTTGCCTCCGGCGCCTCCTGGAACATCCTTCGAGACGCCATTCCCGAACGGAATGGCTCCTCAGGATGAGGGCTTGATGAACTTTCAATGAGATTCAGGGGCGTTCGAGCGTGGCTATCACGATCTACGGCATCAAGAACTGCGACACGATGAAGAAGGCGCGCGTCTGGCTCGATGGCCACGGCGTCGCGGTCGCGTTCCATGACTACAAGACGAGCGGGATCGACCGGGCTTCGCTTGAACGCTGGGTCAAGGAGCACGGCTGGGAGACGGTGCTGAACCGCGCCGGAACCACCTTCCGCGCGCTGCCTGACGCCGAGAAGCAGGGGCTCGATGCCGGGAGGGCGATCGCGCTGATGTTGGCGCAGCCCTCGATGATCAAGCGGCCGGTGCTCGACCTCGGCAAAGGCAAGACGATCGTGGGCTTCAAGCCGGAGATCTACGAGGCGGCGCTGGGGCGAAGCTAACGCTGAAAGCGTTATCCGGATCTTTGCAGCGCCTGCGTAGTTTTAGTGGCTGCTGCAAGGGCTGCTTGGAACGTTGCGCCTTATGATGCGCAGCCATGTTGGTTCGACGTTCCCCGGCGCACAGCGCTTTGCCCTCGGTGTCTTACGGTCCGTTTCGCCAGATGGAGGCGGTGCCGTGGCTGATGCTGGCCGCGTCAATGCGGATTGTCGCCTTCGCGGGCGGGCTGATCGCTGTGCCGGCGCTCATCATCGCGAATGTCGCATTGCTGCTGGCATTCGTGATCGTGGCATGGCGTATGGTGCTGATCAGCGACGGTCAATCCGGTCTGGGGCAGCTCGCGTTCTCGCAGCAACTCAGAATGACGCGCCATGTGCTGCTGCCCATACTGGGACTTCTGGTCGTGGCGACGGTGGCCGCGGCAGCATCGGGGCTATTCACCCGGCCCGGGACATTCATGCTCGGCTTCGATGGCATCGCGTTCGATCAGCATACGCATGCCGGTCGCGTCTGGAGCGGTTTCGTCGCCGCAATCGTGCTGCTGATGGTCCTGCAGGTCGATGAGAGCGCGAAGCCGAGTCTCTTTCGCGCCATGCGGGAGTTCATGCGGCGCATTCGCTGGCTGCTGCCCGGCGTTCTTCTGGTTGGCGCCTCCGCAATCCTCCTGGCGCCGATCCAAGGCTGGTTCCGGTTGTGGATCCGCGATATCTGGCTGGGGCAGGGCGTGCCCATCGGGGTCAAGGCGCTGCTGTCTCTCAGCTACGTCGTGATCTTCGCGACGCTGCGGCTTTGGCTGACGGTTGCGATTTTGGTCTTTGCGCTGCGCCAATCGTACCGAGCCTGACCGCTTGCCGACAGGCGACTTGAGCGGAGCGCTTCTGCGTACATGGTCTTTCGCCCAGCGGGGGGATGCGCTACCTCGCAGGCCATGACCGTTCAGCCCCATCCCGCGCAGCCCGAGATCGCTGCCACGCCCGAATTCACCTTCAAGGTCGCCGCCCGCGACGGCGCCGCGCGCACCGGCGCGATCAGCATGCCGCGCGGCGTCATCCGCACGCCGGCCTTCATGCCGGTCGGCACCGCCGCGACCGTCAAGGGCATGTATCCCGATCAGGTGAGGGCGCTTGGCGCCGATGTCGTGCTCGGCAACACCTATCACCTGATGCTGCGGCCCGGTGCCGAGCGCGTCGCGAAGCTCGGCGGGCTGCACAGGTTCATGAACTGGCCGCACCCGATCCTGACGGATTCCGGCGGGTTTCAGGTGATGTCGCTGTCGCAGCTCCGGAAGCTGACCGAAGAGGGCGTGACCTTCCGCTCCCATATCGATGGCTCGAAGCATGTGCTGACGCCGGAGCGCTCGGTCGAGATCCAGAACCTGCTCGGCTCCGACATCGTGATGCAGCTCGACGAATGCGTCGCGCTGCCCTGCGAGGAGAAGGTTGCGGAGAAGGCGATGCGCCTGTCGCTGCGCTGGGCCGAGCGCTGCAAGACCGCGTTCGGCGACCATCCGGGCCGGGCGCTGTTCGGCATCGTGCAGGGCGGGGACGTGCCGCATCTGCGCGTCGAGAGCGCGCGCGAGCTCGCCGCCATGGACCTCAAGGGCTATGCGGTCGGCGGGCTCGCGGTCGGCGAGCCGCAGGACGTGATGCTGGCGATGATCGAGACGGTCGAGCCGCATCTGCCGCAGGAGAAGCCGCGCTACCTGATGGGCGTCGGCACGCCCGACGACATCGTCAAATCGGTGGCGCGCGGTATCGACATGTTCGACTGCGTGATGCCGACGCGCGCCGGCCGCCATGGCCAGATCTTCACACGTTTCGGCCGGATGAACCTGAAGAACGCCAAGCACGCCGAGGATTCCCGCCCGATTGACGAGCAATCCTCCTGCCCGGCCGCCAATAGCTGGTCGCGCGCCTATCTGCACCATCTCGTCAAGGCTGAGGAAATGCTCGGCAAGATGCTGCTGACCTGGGTGAACCTCGCCTATTACCAGGATCTGATGGCGGGCCTGCGCGCCGCGATCGCTGCCGGGCGGCTCGACGACTTCATCGCCGAGACCCGCGAAGGCTGGGAAAGGGGCGAGCCGGCTTGAGCACGGGTCTCGCCCTGCTGCCTCTCAAGATGGCGCTCGCGGCCTGCGTGGTCGTGAGCTGTTCGATGCTGGCGGAGCGCGCGGGGCCGTTGATGGCGGCGATGATCGCGACCCTGCCGATCTCGCTCGGGCCGGTCCTCGTCTTCCTTGCGCTTGATCATGGCCCTGATTTTATTGCGGGCGCTGCGCTCGGCACGATGAACGCCAATGCGACCCATGCCAGCTTCGTGCTGAGCTATGTCCTGCTCGCGCAGCGCCATGGCGTGCTCGTCTCCCTCGGCGGAGCCCTTGTGATCTGGACTGTGTTGCTGCTGGTTCTTCGCAGCATGGCGCTGCCGGTCGTCCCGCTCACGGTGCTGACCGTGCTCGCCCTGTCGGTCGTGCATGTGCTGGTGCGGCCTTATCTCAAGGTGCGTGCCAAGCCGCCGGCCGGGATTTCGCGCTATGCCATTCCGATCCGCGCGGCCTGCGTCGCGGCGCTGGTCGGTCTCGTGACCGGCCTCAGCGAGCGCGTTGGGCCGCAATGGTCCGGCATCCTCGCCGGCCTGCCGATCATCCTGTCGAGCCTGATCATCATCCTGCATACCCGCGCAGGCGGACCCGCTGCGGCCGCCGTCATCGGCAGCAGCGCGCTCGGCCTGCTCGGTGCGGGGCTGGGGCTGGCGGCGGTGCATCTGGCCGCCGTGCCCTGGGGCTCATGGACGGCGCTGGGCCTCGGTCTCGCCATCGCGGTTGTCTGGAACCTGATCCTGCTCGGGCTGGCGCGCCGGTCGGCGCCATGATGCCACGAACAGGCCGCCGATGATCAGCACGATGCCGACGAGCTGAAGCGAGGACGGGATTTCGCCCAGCGCGGGAATCGCGAGCAGCGTGCCGGTGACCGGGATCAGCGGCGGGAAGCGCCCGACCACGGACGGGCCCAGCACATGTGCCGCCCAGCCCCAGACCCAGAGCCCGACGATGACGTTGAGAACGCCCTGGTTGAAGCCGTGGAGCGCGAGCACCCACCAGGGCGCGACGTCGAAGCCGCGGAAATAGAACAGGAAATAGACCGGCAGGTAGACGAGCGACAGGACCGAGACGATCGCCGTCGCGTTCAGGCCGTCGACCTGCCAGCGCTGGATCATCAGGGGGTAGAAGCCCCAGAGCAGGCCGACGCCGAGAAAGCAGAGATCACCGCGCAGGGTCATGGCGTTCGCGCCCGCGCTGCCGGCGATGCCGAGGCAGATCAGACCGGCGAGCACGCCGGCGACGCCGACCATGAGCCGCCCGGTCAGGGCGGCGCCGAACATCATGACCGAGCCGATGATGCCGATCAGCGTCACCGTGCCCGGCCCGATGGTGGCGCCGTGCGCGGCGGGCGCCATGGTGAGACCGGTCAGCATCAGATAGGTCATCGGGAAGCCGCTGCTCAGCGTCAGCCAGAGACCGCGCTTCCAGCCGACGCCGCCGCAGGAGGCCAGGCCCGGCCGCAGGAAGATCGGCAAGAGCAGCAGGCCGGCGGTGGCGAAGCGCAGCGCCATCAGGTCATGCTGGGTCAATCCGTTCAGGACGGCATGGCGGCTGATGACGAAATTCGAGCCGTAGATCAGCACGGCCAGCAGCATGCCGAGCGCCGCGAGGCGCTTGCGGCGGCGCACCCTCGCATCCGTCTCGTGCAGGGCAGCGGGAGCGATCTGATCCATGGCCTCTCTCTACCGCCGCGCCATCGGGCCGGTTACGGGGCGGCACGCATGGCGCCCGCGCGTGCCGCGGCAGACCGTATTTGCGCCCCGTTTCGGCCCTGCTGGCGCCCAGACGCGACGGCTTGCTTGCGCGGCAACATGCAAGGGGCGCAGCAATGTGGAGCGCAACCGATGCCGACAGGTTCTGATTTTCCCGCCCCGACCACGATGGCGGCCAGGTTGGGGGGCGATCTCCTGCTGACGTTGGGCGTCGCCACGGCGACCGCCTTGCTCGTGACGGTGCCGACGCTCATGTCCGATGCGGCGCCCGATCGCGCCAGGGTGCCGACCCTGACCCTGCTGCGCGACGGCAAGATCGGCGACCGGTTGGCGGAATTCGCATCGGTCGGCGAGGAGGATTTCTCGGTGGGGCGCCCGCTCACGCCGGCCGCGCTGGCAATGCCGATGGTGTCGGCCTGGCCGGAGCAGGGTGATTGGACACCGCCGCGGCCGGTCGTTGCTCAAGCGAAGGCGCCGGCCGTAGCCAGCGCGGTTACGCTGCCGCCGCGTCGTCTGGCGGTGCTGTCCGAGAAGAAAGGGCAGGCGGTGGCCGCGCCGCTGGTGATCCTGCCTCCGGCGGCCATGATCACCGTAGATACGGCGCAGGCGGCGGAAGCGTCAGGCGGCGATACATCGCTGCGGCAGCTTGTGGTCGCGCCGGCGATGAAAGTTGTCGATGTGGTGTCCGGTGCTGCCGGAAGCGTGCAGGCGGCAGGCTCATGGACCCTGACGCAGGCGAATGGCCTGCTGCCGCGCTGGTGAGCGCGGCAGCTTGAGACTTATCGATCAGGCCAGAGCCTTCAGCGCGTTGCGGCCGGCATAGACCGCCTGCGCGCCGAGCTCTTCCTCGATGCGCAGGAGCTGGTTGTACTTCGCGGTCCGGTCCGAGCGGGCGAGCGAGCCGGTCTTGATCTGCCCGCAATTGGTCGCGACGGCGAGGTCGGCGATGGTCGAATCCTCGGTCTCGCCCGAGCGGTGCGACATCACGGCGGTATAGCCGGCGCGCTGCGCCATCTCGACGGCGGCCAGCGTCTCGGTCAGGGAGCCGATCTGGTTGACCTTGACCAGGATCGAGTTCGCCGTCTTCGTCTTGATGCCCTGCGACAGGCGGGTGACGTTGGTGACGAAGAGATCGTCGCCGACGAGCTGGCACTTCGAGCCGACGAGATCGGTCAGCGCCTTCCAACCCTCCCAGTCATCCTCGGCCATGCCGTCCTCGATCGAGACGATAGGATAGTTGCCGACGAGCTTGGCGAGATACTTGGCCTGCGCCTTGGGATCACGCGTCTTGCGCTCGCCTTCGTAGACGTAAGCGCCGTCCTTGAAGAACTCGGTCGCGGCGCAGTCGAGCGCCAGCGCTACGTCCTGGCCCGGCTTGTAGCCGGCGGTCTCGATCGCCTGCATGACGAAGTCGAGCGCAGCCTCGGCCGACTTGATGTTCGGGGCGAAGCCGCCCTCGTCGCCGACATTGGTGTTGTGGCCGGCGTCGTGCAGCTTCTTCTTCAGGGTGTGGAAGATCTCCGCGCCCATGCGCAGGCCTTCGGCGAAGGAGGGCGCGCCGATCGGCATGACCATGAATTCCTGGAAGTCGATCGGATTGTCGGCATGGGCGCCGCCATTGACGATGTTCATCATCGGCACGGGCAGGACGCGGGCCGAGGTGCCGCCGACATAGCGGTAGAGCGGCAGGCCGGAGGCTTCGGCCGCGGCCTTGGCGACGGCGAGCGAGACGCCGAGGATGGCGTTGGCGCCGAGCTTCGACTTGTTCGGCGTGCCGTCGAGCTCGATCATGACCTGGTCGATCGCGGTCTGGTCCTCGGCGTCCATGGCGACGATCGCCTCGGCGATGGCGACGTTCACCGCCTCGACCGCCTTGAGCACGCCCTTGCCGCCATAGCGGGACTTGTCGCCGTCGCGCAGCTCCACCGCTTCATGCGCGCCGGTCGAGGCGCCTGACGGAACGGCGGCGCGGCCCATCGAGCCGTCTTCCAGCACGACATCGACCTCGACCGTCGGATTGCCGCGGGAATCGAGGATCTGGCGTCCAATGATGTCGATGATCGCGGTCATGGCAGGCTCCGGGAGAGGCGGGGCGGGATGGATAGGGCGCTTCTAGCCAAGAGCCTGCCGCGGGGAAAGCCTCAATCCGCAGGTTCGTGACGGTGCGGCAGCCGTCTGATGGCGCGCGGCTTGCGGATTGTCCCGCAGTTTCGACGCTTCGTCCCATCGGGAAACGATCATGTTCCAGACCATGCCCAATCGCCGCCGGCCTTCACTCACCTCTGTCCTGTTCTGGTCCGGTCTCACTGTGCTCTGGTGGACGGGGCTTTGCCTGTTCGCCGGGCGGCCGGTCTGGTTCTGGTAGTTTCGTCGTCTCATCGGGCAGGCCGAGATAGCTGCCGAGCAGGAAGCCGGCCTGCAGCGCGAAGAGATAGCCAATCCAGACCAGGACGGCGAACAAGCCGAACTCGCCACGGACGATCCATAACGGAAAGACGGTGAGCGTGACCGCGGCGCTTGTCAGGATGATCGCCGGATAGCCGTGGGACAGGCCGATCAGCAAGCCTACCAGAAATAATATGCCGGCAATGATCATATAGTTGAATCTAAGCTTCTGATTTCGTGAATTCGATCTAGACCGTACCGATCGAGTACGCAAACAAGCGTGTGGAAACTCACGAAATATTTAAGAAAATCACCGATTATATTCTCATAAAATTTGATCTATTCTGATATGAATTGCTTGCGGAGAGCTTTTGCTTCGCTTCAGGCCACTGGCCGTCGACCTTGCTTGCAGACCGTGGCGGAAATGACGGTGACGCTTCCGATAGTTCCCAGATCGGGCAGAGATGCTCTAGAACGCCCGCAAATGCAGGAGCATCCCATGACCATCGACGCCTCGACCTTGCAGCTCGGCCAAAGCAGCGCCTTGCCCGCCTCTCCGGAGGAGGCGCGGCTCGACCGCGTGCCCAATCCGCATGCCGGCACGAACTATCTCGCCCGTTTCACCTGCCCGGAATTCACCTCGATCTGCCCGGTTACCGGCCAGCCCGATTTCGGCATCCTTGTGATCGATTATCTGCCGGGGCAATGGCTGGTGGAGTCGAAGTCGCTGAAGCTCTATCTCGGCTCGTTCCGCAATCACGGCGCCTTCCACGAGGATTGCACCGTTTCGATCGGCAAGACGCTGGTCGATCTGCTGGAGCCGGAATGGTTCCGCATCGGCGGCTACTGGTATCCGCGCGGCGGCATCCCGATCGACGTGTTCTGGCAGACGGGCGAGCCGCCGAAGGGGCTTTGGCTGCCGGACCAGGGCGTCGCGCCTTATCGCGGGCGGTGAGATTCAGCCGCGCCGAGCATCGGCAGGATGCGCGGCGCGGCAAAGCCGAGCAATCCGATCCCGACGGCGAAGAGGGTGATGGCGCCGGTCGTGCCGAGCAGGGCGAGCGCGGTGCCCATCAGCACGGGGCCGAGCGCATGGCCGGCGAAAAGCGAGCAGGCGAACAGCGAGACCGCTGAGCCGCGAGCGCCGGGCGCCAACTCGGTGGCCTGTGCCTGGAACGTGCCGTGCATCAGGAAGAAGCCGAAGCCGTTGACAACGAAGAACGGCACGGCGCTCCACCACGGCAGAAATGGCAGCGCGAACAGCCCGTAGCCGACCGCCATCAGGACGCCGCCGACGACCGGCATACGGGCGGGACCGATCCGATCGACCAGGATACGGGTCGAGAGGCCGTAAACCAGCCCGCCGATGCCCGTTCCCGCGATGACCAGCCCGGCGAGCGACGGGCCGATACCGGCCCGTTCCTGCAGGATTGCGGCGACGAAGGGAGGCATGCCGAAAATCAGGTTGCCCTCGGTGATCACGAGGGCATAGAGAAGCTTCGAGCGCGGGTTCGAGAAGACGGCCGCGTAACTTGCGATCGCTCCCCCCAGGGTCGGACGGCGGCGCACCGCGTTGGCGCGGGGGCGCATCGTCAGGGTCAGCATCAGGAAGGCGAGCGCGGCAATGCCGCCTGCCATCAGGAAGACGCCCCGCCAGCCGACATATTCGGCGATCACGCCGGAACAGGCGGCGCCAGCCATCTGGCCGAAGATCATGATGACGGTGAAGCGGCCGAGCGTGATCTGGCGCTGCGCCATCGTCGCGCGATCGCCGATCGCCGCCATCGCGATCGGGATGATCCCGCCGGCGACGATGCCGCTGGCAGCGCGCAGCGCGAGCAAGGACTCGAAATTCGGCGCGAAAGAGCAGGCGACCGACAACAGGACCAGAAGTGCGAGGCAGGTGCCGATCGTGCGGATCTTGCCGACCGCGTCGGCGATGGGGCCGAGGATCGGCTGCCCGAAGGCGTATGCGAAGGAGAACGCCGTCGCCATCACCGCGACCTGCGCGATCGACCGTCCGAAATGAACTGCGAGCGTCGGAACCAGCGGATCGATGAGCCGCATGGTGAAGGTCGAGGCAAAACCGCAGGCCCCGAGGACGAGAACGAGCGTTCTGAGCGATGTCGCCGATGGTTCCTTCAGCGACGCAGGTTCAGACATAGGCGACCGCCGTCGGGGCGGTCCGCGACTTGGCGAGGCGGTCGAAGCGCTGCAATTCGGCGATCAGGCCCCTGAACTCGGCGAGCGGGACCATGTTAGGGCCGTCCGACGGTGCCTTGTCCGGGTCGGGATGGGTCTCGATGAACAGGCCGGCGACGCCGACGGCGACCGCCGCACGCGACAGAACCGGCACGAATTCACGCTGGCCGCCGGTCGAGGCGCCCTTGCCGCCGGGCTGCTGCACCGAATGGGTGGCGTCGAAGATCACGGGCGCGCCGATCTCGGCCATGGTCGGCAGGGCGCGCATGTCGGAGACCAGCGTGTTGTAGCCGAAGGAGGCGCCGCGCTCGGTGAGCATCACGTTCGGGTTGCCGCTCTCGGTCACCTTGGCGGCGACGTTGACCATGTCCCAGGGCGCGAGGAACTGGCCCTTCTTGACGTTGACGACGCGGCCGGTCTTCGCGGCGGCGACGAGCAGGTCGGTCTGGCGGCAGAGGAAGGCCGGGATCTGGAGGATGTCGACGACCTCGGCCACTGGCGCGCATTGGTCGACCTCGTGCACGTCGGTCAGGACCGGCAGGCCGGTGCGCTCGCGGATTTCAGCATAGACGGGCAGGCCGGCCTTCATCCCCATGCCGCGGGCGCCCTTGACGCTGGTGCGGTTGGCCTTGTCGAATGAGGCCTTGAAGACGAGGCCGATATCGAGTTCCGCCGCGATCTCCTTGAGCGCCAGCGCGCACTCGAGCGCATGGTTGCGGCTTTCCATCTGGCAGGGGCCTGCGATCAGGGCGAGCGGCAGCGCATTCCCGAAGCGCACGGGGCGGGCGAGATCCTCACCGATGGTCACGATGGCGTTGGGAGTCATGGCGGCGTCCTTGTCCAGCGGGCCGCCGGGCTTATGTCCGCTAACCCCGCCGGGTCAAGTCGGGGCTGCCCTGCGGAGAGCGGATCGGCCATGCTCGCTGCGAACGGGCTGGCGAAGCGGGAGCGAGGTCTGTAAATTCGCGAGCGAAGCACTATCTCGGTTGTCGATGCGGGATCGGATGTGGATACGGCGCGGACGGGAATGATGCAGTCAGGCCAAGGCAGAGCAATGCAGGCCGGGCGGCGGGTGCGCGCCAGCGACGGGCTGGTCATGGCCGACCGCCCCAAGCGCACGCAGCCGCCGAGCGATGGCGGCGGGCGCGAGGGCAGTGGCACCGCCGTCCTCACGCGGACCCGCACGCGCAAGCCCAATCTCTATCGTGTCCTGCTGCTCAACGACGACTACACGCCAATGGAGTTCGTCGTTCACGTTCTGGAGCGGTTCTTCAACAAGGACCGCGCCGAAGCCACGCAGATCATGATGCATGTGCATCAGAACGGCGTCGGCGAATGCGGCGTCTTTACCTACGAAGTCGCCGAGACCAAGGTTACGCTCGTCATGGATCTGGCGCGCAAGCACATGCATCCGCTGCAATGCGTGATGGAGAAGAAGTAGCCTTCGGTTGATTACACGTACCTGAAACAGATAGGAGCGCGCCCCTTGCCGAGTTTCTCGCGCAGTCTCGAACAGGCGCTTCACCGGGCTCTGGCTCTGGCCAATGAGCGCCGTCACGAATACGCCACCCTCGAACACCTCCTGCTCGCGCTGGTCGACGACCAGGACGCGGCCGCGGTGATGCGCGCCTGCAGCGTCGATCTCGACCTGCTCAGGCGCAACCTCGTCGATTACATCGACGCGGAATTGACCAATCTGGTCACCGACGGGCGTGACGATTCCAAGCCGACCGCCGGCTTCCAGCGCGTCATCCAGCGCGCGGTGATCCACGTTCAGTCCTCGGGCCGCGAGGAGGTGACCGGCGCCAATGTGCTCGTCGCGATGTTCGCCGAGCGCGAGAGCCACGCCGCCTATTTCCTGCAGGAGCAGGACATGACCCGCTACGACGCGGTCAACTATATCAGCCACGGCATCGCCAAGCGCCCCGGCGCGAGCGAGAGCCGGCCTGTCCGCGGCGCCGAGGAGGAGGGCGAGCCGCAGCGCGAGCAGCGCTCCGAGCAGGGCCAGAGCGAAGACAAGGACAAGAAGAAAAAGGAAAGCGCGCTCGACGCTTACTGCGTCAACCTCAACCGCAAGGCGAGGGACGGACGCATCGATCCGCTGATCGGCCGCGAGGCCGAGGTGCAGCGCACGATCCAGATTCTGTGCCGCCGCCAGAAGAACAACCCGCTGCTGGTCGGCGACCCCGGCGTCGGCAAGACCGCGATCGCGGAGGGCCTCGCCCTCAAGATCACGCGCGGCGAGGTGCCCGAGGTGCTGGAGGACGCGACCGTCTTCTCGCTCGACATGGGCACGCTGCTTGCCGGCACGCGCTATCGCGGCGATTTCGAAGAGCGCCTCAAGCAGGTGATGAAGGAGATCGAGCAGCACCCGAAGGCGATCATGTTCATCGACGAGATCCACACGGTGATCGGCGCCGGTGCGACCTCGGGCGGTGCGATGGATGCCTCCAACCTGCTCAAGCCCGCGCTGGCCTCGGGCTCGCTGCGCTGCATCGGCTCGACCACCTACAAGGAATACCGCCAGTATTTCGAGAAGGACCGGGCGCTGGTGCGCCGCTTCCAGAAGATCGACGTCAACGAGCCGTCGGTCCCGGACACGATCGAGATCCTCAAGGGGCTGAAGCCCTATTTCGAGGAGTTCCACAAGCTGCGCTACACCAACGACGCCATCAAGGCGGCGGTGGAGCTCTCGGCCCGCTACATCCATGATCGCAAGCTGCCGGACAAGGCGATCGACGTGATCGACGAGACCGGCGCCTCGCAGATGCTGGTGACCGAGTCGAAGCGCAAGAAGACGATCGGCGTCAAGGAGATCGAGGCGGCGATCGCGACCATGGCGCGCATCCCGGCCAAGACCGTCTCCAAGGACGATGCCGAGGTGCTGCGCAACCTCGAGACCACGCTGAAGCGCACCGTCTACGGGCAGGAAAAGGCGATCGAGGCCCTGTCGTCGTCGATCAAGCTCGCCCGCGCCGGCCTGCGCGACGGCGAGAAGCCGATCGGCTGCTATCTCTTCGCCGGCCCGACCGGCGTCGGCAAGACCGAGGTCGCGCGCCAGCTCGCCTCCTCGCTCGGCGTCGAGCTGATCCGCTTCGACATGTCGGAGTACATGGAGCGCCACACCGTCTCGCGGTTGATCGGAGCGCCCCCGGGCTATGTCGGCTTCGACCAGGGCGGGCTTCTGACTGACCAGATCGACCAGCATCCGCACAGCGTGCTGCTGCTCGACGAGATCGAGAAGGCCCATCCCGACCTGTTCAACATCCTTCTGCAGGTGATGGACCACGGCAAGCTGACCGACAATAACGGCAAGCAGGTCGATTTCAGGAACGTCATCCTGATCATGACCACCAATGCCGGCGCCGCCGACATGGCCCGCAACGCCTATGGCTTCACCCGGACCAAGCGCGAGGGCGACGACACCGAGGCGATCAACAAGCTGTTCGCGCCGGAATTCCGCAACCGGCTCGACTCGGTCATCTCCTTCGGCCATCTGCCGAAGACGGTGGTCGCCCGCGTCGTCGACAAGTTCGTGCTCCAGCTCGAAGCGCAGCTCGCCGACCGCAACGTCACGATCGAGCTTTCGGACGAGGCGCGCGAGTGGCTGGTCGATAACGGCTATGACGAGGCGATGGGCGCACGCCCGATGGCCCGCCTGATCCAGCAGACGATCAAGACGCCGCTCGCCGACGAGGTGCTGTTCGGGCGCCTCAAGAACGGTGGGGCGGTCAAGGTCGTCGTCGTCCAGTCCGAGACCGGCATCAAGGTGCTCGGCCTCGAATTCCCGGACGGGCCGGCCAGGCCCAAGCCGGAGAAGGATGTCGAGGCGGCAACCGCCAAGCGGGTGCCGAAGCCGCGTGCGAAAACTGCGGCTGCCGGAAAAACGAGCAACTCCGCCGCGACGGGGGCCTAAAGGTGGCGGAACTCCCGATGGGACAGGTGGCGCGCCGAAGGCCTCGGCCAAGGGCGTCCGCACCGTGCCGAAGGTTCCGCTGACGAAGGCCTGAGAACGTGTTGTTCAAGCGCAAGACCGCAAGCTTCGCCGCCGATAGCGGCGAGGTGCTTCAGGAGGCCCCGGCGGCGCCCGCAGCGCCGGCGCGGCCGAAGAAGGAAAAGCTCGGCTGGTTCGAGAAGCGGGACCGGCGTCGCCGCCGCCGCAAGATCTTCGAGGAGGTGCTGGGCTGGATCCTGGTGCCGGCCTTCGGCTACCTGATCTATCTGGGCGTGCAGGCCGTCGGCGGCATCCCCAAGGAACTGATCGAGTTCGCCAACGAACTCATCGCCATCGCGATGAAGGGCGGCAAGGGCTGACGATCGGCGCCGACGCTCCTGCATCAACCGCAGAGCGGACCGGCTTGCCGGTGGCTATGCAAGCGTCGGGCGCATGAACGATAGAGGAACTGACCGGCACTCTTCCGGGCCGGAACCTGTGTCGAACCATCCCGCAGCAATGACCTCATGAGCGTATCCGCCGACTGGAGCTGGCAGCGCGTCGCGCTGGCCGGCATGCGCGATGCGCTGATGCTGCCGGCCTGGATCGTCGGCTTCGGGCTGATCGGCATCGGCTCGCTCGCGCGCGATGTCGGCTATCCCGTCGATGTCGCCGTGCTCTCGACCATCCTGGTCTGGGCCGGTCCCTCTCAGGTCTTGTTCTTCGCCTCGATCGCGGCCGGAGCCGCCTGGAGCGCGATCGTGATCGCGATCGCCTTCGCCTCGCTGCGCTTCCTGCCGATGACGATGGCGATCCTGCCGCTGCTGCGCCGGCCCGGCCAGAGCGTCTGGCAGCAGGTTCTGCTCGCCCACTACGTTGCGGTCACCGCCTGGAGCGAGGGTTTGCGGCGCCTGCCCAGCATCGCGCCGCATCAGCGCGTGGCCTATTTCCTCGGCTTCGCCAATACCTGCATGGCGGTGAGCTCGCTCGGCACCTTTGCTGGGTACTACCTGCTCGGCGCGCTGCCGGTTCCCTTCGCTGCCGGCCTGTTGTGCCTGACGCCGATGTTCTTCCTGATCTCGCTGCTCGCCGGCCTGCGCCATCGCGGCGATGTGGCGGCTCTCATCCTCGGGCTCGCCTTCGCGCCCCTCTGCCAGCGCTTCATCGGCGGTGGCTTCGACCTGATCGTGGCCGGACTCGTGGCCGGAACCCTGGCCTTCCTCATCGGACGGAACCGGAAGCCGGCATGACCCAGCCGATCGCCATGCTCGACGGGCCGCTCTGGCCCTATCTCGCGCTCTTGCTCTTCGCCGTGCTGCCGACGGAGATCTGGCGCTGGCTTGCGGTCGGCTTCTCGCGTGGGCTCTCCAACGATTCGCCGCTGCTCGAATGGGTGAGGGCGGTCGCGACCGCGCTGCTCGCGGGGATCGTGGCCAAGCTGATCGTCTCGCCGCCGGGCGTGCTCGCGGCGGCTCCCGGCTGGGTGCGCGTCGCGGCGCTGGTGGCCGCGGCCGCCGTCATGCTCGTCGACAAGCGCCGGATGATGCTCGCGGTGCTCGCCGGTGAGGCGGTCCTGATCGGCGGCGTCTGGCTGTTCAAGGCCTAGGCCTACCCCTTGTCATTCCGGGGCTTCGCGTAGCGAAGAACCCGGAACCCACGACCGGGTGCGCGGCCAGCAACCGAACACAGGATGTCTCACCCGGTCGTGGGTTCCGGGCTCGCGCCTGCGGCGCGCCCCGGAATGACAAGGGTGGCGCTGGCTAGGAGTGACTTGGCACTTGTCCCCTTCGCTTAGACTTCCGCCAGCAGCCGGCGGACATGGCCGAGCTTGTCGGGATTGCGAATGATGTAGATCGCGGCGACTGCCCCGTCGCGGATATCGAGCGCCATCGCCTGGGCTGTTTCGCCGCGCTCCAGGCTGACATAGCCGGGCAGGCCGTTGATCATCACGAATTCATAGCGTGTCGTGGCGCGAGCCTCGCGCTCGACATGGCGGCTGATGCCGGCGAAGAAGCGGCCGATCTTCTCGCTGCCGAGGATCGGGTTCAGCACCGAATTGACCTTGCCGCCGCCATCGGCGCGCAGGATCGCGTCATGGGCCAGCATGCTTTTCAGGATCGTGGCATCGGTGCTGTGGGCGGCCTCGAAGAAGGCTTTTGCATAGCGCCGGGCGTCGTCGGGCGAGAGCGGGTGGCGCGGGCCGTCCTCCTCGCGGGCATGGCGGCGCGCCCGTGAGACGAGCTGCCGGCAGGCGGCCTCGCTGCGCCCGAGCGTGTCGGCGATCTCGGAAAAAGGCAGGTCAAAGACGTCGTGCAGCAGGAAGGCGGCGCGCTCCAGCGGGGAGAGCCGTTCCAGCGCAAGCTGGAGCGCATAGGGCACGTCGATCGCTTCATCGGCGTTCGGGGCGGCGCCGATCGTCTCGATCAGGGGCTCCGGCAGCCAGGCGCCGACATAGGTCTCGCGCTTGCGCCTCGCCGACTTCATCAGGTCGAGGCAGAGCCGCGTCACCACGCGCCCGAGCCAGGCGCGCGGGTTCGCGATCGCCTCGGGCGCGGAGTCGTGCCAGCGCAGCCATGCATCCTGCACCACATCCTCGGCATCGCTGAGCGAGCCGAGCATGCGGTAGGCGAGGCGGGTCAGGTAGGACCGGTTGGCCTCGAAGGGGCTGGCAGGCGCGCCCGTCATGCGCGCCGGGTTGATGTCATCAAGCGGCGGCCTCGCTCTTGCGCGGCCGGTCGGCCGGGTGGCGCGTGCGGAAGCCGACATTGATGCGGTTCCAGGTATTGATCGCGCCGATGGCGAAGGACAGATCGACGCTGTCCTTCTCGTTGAAATGCTCCCGGAGTTCCTCATAGGCCGCGTCGCTCGGGCTGCGCTCGGACGCACGGGTCAGCTCTTCCGTCCAGCGCAGGGCGGCACGCTCGCGCGGCGTGTAGAGCTCGGATTCCTCCCAGGCATTGAGCAGGTTGATGCGCGCCTCGCTCTCGCCGGCCTTGCGGGCGTCGAGCACATGCATGTGCAGGCAATAGGCGCAGCGGTTGATCTGCGAAGCGCGGATCTTCACCAGCTCCATCAGGCTGTGCTCGAGGGTCGAGTTGTTGACGTAGTCCTGCAGGACCAGCATCGCCTTGTAGGCTTCGGGCGCGATCTGGAAGGCGTTGAGGCGTTGGCTCATGACTGTCTCCATCGGTTGATGACGACAAGACGATCGAGCCGGCCTCGTTGTGACATGGCCCCTCAGATTTTTTTCAGAGCCTCGCGGATTTTCTCGGCATTGCTGGCCAGCACCTCGTTCTTCTCCATCGCGCCGGTATGCGGGCGGAGCGCCACGCCCTCGAAGCGGGGCATGACGTGGACATGGAGATGGAACACGACCTGGCCACCGGCGGCCTCGTTGAACTGCTGGATGGTGACGCCTTCGGCCGAGAAGGCCGCCTTCACGGCGCGCGCCAGCTTCTGCGTGGTCAGCGCGACCGCATTCAGCGCATCGGCGGGCGCGTCGAAGACATTGCGGCAGGCGGCCTTCGGGATCACCAGAACATGGCCGTCGGCGCGCGGCATGATGTCCATGATCGCGAGCGTCTCGCCATCCTCGTAGACGGTGTGAGAGGGCAGTTCGCCGCGCAGGATCTTGGCGAAGACGTTCGATTGATCATAAGCGGTCATGGCGGGTCCGGCGGGATCGGAAAAGGGTAGGCGCAAGCTGCGGCGCCCCGGCCGGGGCGTCAAGGCCGCGGGCCGGCTGATGGCCCCGCCTCAGGCGCCGAGCGGCAGCGCCGTCTCGACATGGGCGTCGAGCACGAGGTCATCGCCGGCGCCCATCACCTGAAGCTCGCTCACGGTGAGACGAAGCAGGGACTTGCCCCACCAGCGTGCGACGATCTCGGCCAGCGCCGCGGTTTCGGCGGCATCGAGATCGTCGGTGAGGTTGTAGAGGCCGACGAGCCAGAGATCGCCCGGCGCGCGGCCGAAAGCCGCCTGCACTTCCTGCAGCGCGTTCCGCCCGGCGCGCTTCTCCGGATAGACCGGGAGATAGAGCCGGCCGCGATTGACGTTGCCGGAGAAGAGACCGCGCAGTTCCACCGTGAAGGGCTCAATTCGGCGCAGGGTTTCGCGCGTCTCCGCCGTGATGGCTGGAGCCTCGGCAAGGCTGAGCGAGCCGCAGACCGTCGCATGCAGGCGGTCCTGCCGCTTCGGCAGGATGTCCCAGGCGATCTTGCCGCCGAAGGGCGCGGCCTTCAGTTCACGTTCCAGCGCGAGGAAGGCCGGGGAGGCGCGCAAAGCGCGGTCTTCCACAGGCAGGACCAGCGAGTAAACCGCCGGGTGGCGGCCCATCTCGTAGAACTTGCCTTCGCGCCGGGCGATGATTCCGGGATGCTCCGGCGCGACCAGAGGCAGATGTGCCAGCCGGTAGCTTTCGTCGAGGGTGAGCGGATTCGTGAAGTCGGTGAGGCTGCGGCGATAGCCGAGTTCGCCGTCCTCGCAGAAGATCGGCGCGGAGGAGGTGGCGGTCGCAAGCGCGGCGTCAGTCATCGGCGGTCTCCGTCTTGCGGAAGGGGCTTTCGGCTGCCAGCGCTTCCCGCGCCGCCGCGATCTGCTCGCGCTCCTGCGCGAGATAGGCGGCGACGGGCCGGCGCAGGCCGGGATCGGCGATATGGTGCAGCGAGCGGGTGATGACCGGCCGGTAACCGCGCGCCAGCTTGTGCTCGCCCTGCGCGCCGGCTTCGACGCGGGCGAGGCCGTGGGCAATCGCATAATCGATGGCCTGATGGTAGCAGACCTCGAAATGCAGAAAGGGATGGTCCTCGATGCAGCCCCAGTTGCGGCCGTAGAGGGTGTTGGCCCCGCGGAAATTGATGGCGCCGGCGATATGGCGCCCGGCGCGCCTGGCCATCACCAGCACGATGCGCTCGCCCATCGCCGCACCGACCGCTGAGAAGAACGCCCGGTTGAGATAGGGCCTACCCCATTTGCGCGAACCAGTATCCTCGTAGAACGAGAAGAAATCGTCCCAGACTGCCTCGGTAAGGCCGTTGCCGGAGAGGACTTCGATGGTGATGTCGTTGGCGAGCGCCTCGCGGCGCTCGCGCTTCAGCGCCTTGCGCTTGCGCGAGGCCAGTGTCGCGAGGAAATCGTCATAGCTGCCGAAGCCTTCGTTTTGCCAGTGGAACTGAAGGTCGTTGCGCTCGATGTACCCGGCTTGCTTCAGCGCGGCGATGTCCGGTTCCTGCGCGAAGGTGACATGGACTGAGGATGATTGCGTCTGCCCGCGCAGCGCTTCCAGCCCATCGATCAGGGCGGCGCGGGCTTCTTCGGCGCGTGGGCTATCGGCGACCAGCAGGCGCGGGCCGGTCGCCGGGGTGAAGGGCGCAGCGACCTGGAGCTTGGGGTAGTAGCGTCCGCCGGCGCGCTCATAGGCATCGGCCCAGCTATGGTCGAAGACATATTCGCCCTGGCTGTGGCTCTTCAGGAAGCTGGGTGCTGCGGCCAGGAGCTGACCGGCATCGTCCTCGACGAGGAGATAGGCCGGCGACCAGCCGGTGCGGCCGCCGGTGCAGCGGCTCTCCTCCAGCGCCATGAGGAATTCATGGTTGACGAAGGGATTGTCCCGGTCGAGCGCGGGATCGCCGGGGCGCGCGGCGGGGGCCGAGATGGCGTCCGCCAGCGCATGAGGGTTGGCGCAGGCATTCCATGCGCCTGCGGGGACGGCCTTGAGGGAGGTCGCGACACGAACGGTGAGATCGCCGCCCCCCGCTTCGCTCAAGGGCGGAAGCCCTCGAAGACCATCTGGTCGGCCATGGCCGCGGCCCGCTGCCGCTCTTCAGGCGTGCGCACTGTCCAGCTCATCAAGGGCAGGCCCAGCGCGTTGCGGCAGAGGTAAGGAGCTGCGCTGTCGAGGTCGGTGACCTTCCAGGAGATGAAGTCCGGCCGGCTCTCGGTGAAGTGCAGGAGATTGGCGAGGGCATGTTTCCGCTCCGGCGACAGGCTGTCGTAATCGCCGTAATCATAGGCGTTCATCGCCACGATGCCGCGCGGAATCTCCGGCGCAAGCTCGCGCAGAGCCGTCACGATCGCGGGATCGAAGGACTTGATCACAATCGGATGGTTCCTGTAGCCCGCGACGATTTCCACGGTCCGGCGTGTCAGGGCGAGGTCCCCGTCGAAACGGCTCTTGATCTCGATCACCAGCGGAACGCGTCCGCCGATCAGGTCGAGGAAGGCCGAGAGCGTCAGGATGGGATCGCTCGACCCCTTGAGCGTGATCGCGGTGAGCTCCGCCGCCTTGCGCGCGACGACGGCGCCGGTCTCGCCCGTCAGGCGATCGAGCACGAAATCATGGAACACGACCGCCTCGCCATCGGCGGTGAGCTGGACGTCGCATTCGATGCCGAAGCCACCGGCGATGGCCGCGGTAGCGGCGGAGGGGCTGTTCTCGATCACGCCGGCTGCCAGATCATGCAGGCCGCGATGCGCGATCGGATTCGCCACCAGCCAGCTCAGATCGGGCCGGCCGGGGTTTTTGAGCGTCCCTGCGGACATCAGGCGATCTCGAACATCGCTTCGACTTCGACGGCGGCATCGGCCGGCAGTTCGGCGACGCCGACGGTCGAGCGGGCATGGCGGCCCTTGTCGCCGAGCACCTCGACCATCAGGTCCGAAGCGCCGTTCATGATCGCCGGCAGGGCGGCGAAATGGGGGGCGGCGTTGATGAAGCCGCCGAGGCGGACGCAGCGCACGATGCGGCCGAGATCGCCGCCGAGCGCGGCCTTG
Source organism: Beijerinckiaceae bacterium (assembly GCA_965283735.1). Lineage (GTDB taxonomy): Bacteria > Pseudomonadota > Alphaproteobacteria > Rhizobiales > Beijerinckiaceae > Allobosea. Next base: position 2,018,883 of record CBDIPN010000001.1, read on the forward strand.
GCCTGGGCCAGGACGTTGATGGCGCAGAGGCGGGCGGCCTCCAGGCCGGCCTCATTGAAGATCTCGGCGCCGAGCTTGCCCTTGTGCTTGTCGGAAAGCTTGCCGTCGAGGCCGAAGCAGATCTGGCCGGAGATGACCAAAAGGTTGCCGGTGATCACATAGGGCACGTAGTTGGCGATGGGCGCGGCCGGGCTCGGCAGGGTGATGCCGAGTTCGGCGAGGCGGGTATCGACGACGTTCATAAGCTTGGCTCCGCGAGCGAGGCAGGGTGCCTTCGGGCAGGCCTTTCATGGCCGAAGCCAGCGGGCCTCGCAAGCATCGGGACATGTTGCGCGGGCAGGGCCGATGCGACGGGCGGGAGCAGCCCGCCGCCATGTTTGCGCCATTGCCGCGATGCACCTAGATTTCGCACAGGTCACAACGGACAAGCGGCGCATGAACGAAACAGTCTCGAAGCTCGCGACCCAGGCGAGCGGGGTTCTCGCGGGGACGCTGGTTCTGGCCGCGATGCCGGCCTTTGCCCAGGCCGCGTCGGAGCGGGTGGTGCTGGCACCGCATCGTGCGGTCTATGACCTCGTGCTCGACAGCGGCAAGCCCTCCGGCAATATCGAGACGGCGAAGGGCCGCATCGCCCTCGAGTTCACCGGCGATGCCTGCGAGGGTTATGCGCTGTCCTTCCGGCAGGTCACGCAGCTCGGCACCGAGGCCGGGCCGCGCCTGATCGACGCCCGCACCACCAGCTTCGAGGCCGGGGACGGCGCGAATTACCGCTTCAAGACCGAAAGCACCGCCGCCGGCGCCAAGCCAGACATCGTCGACGGCACGGCCCAGAAGAGCAATGGCGGCTACGAGGTGAAGCTGCGCCAGCCCAAGGCGGAGACGCATCGCGAGAGCAACGACGCGCTCTTTCCCAACGCGCAGATGAAGGCCGTGATCCAGGCCGCCCGCGCCGGGCAGAAGACGCTGAGCGTGCGCCTCTATGACGGGGCGAACTCCGGCAAGGAGGTCTATGACACGCTCTCGATCATCGGGAAGCGCATCGAGACCGAGCCGGCCGAGAAGCCGCTGCAGCGCCCCGAATTCGGGAAGATGGCGCGCTGGCCGGTGACGATCTCCTATTTCAAGGCGGGCTCCGGCGAATCGACACCGGCCTACAGCATCAATTTCGAGCTCTACGAGAACGGCGTCACCGGCGCGATCCGGCTCGATTACGGCTCGTTTGCGCTGCGCGGCACGCTCACGCGTCTGGATCTTCTTCCTCAGGAGCCTTGCGCGAAGTAGCGGGCTCCGACGCGCGGCGCTGCGGCAGGCGAAGGCTCAGGCCCTTGCCGATCGCCTCGTCACCGAAGCGGGCGCGCAGCTTGTCGAGCGCGCCCTCCATCGCCTTCAGGCGCGGTGTCGCGGTGTCGGCGAGATCGCCATGGTCGGCGGCGTCCGGCGGGCTGAAATCGCTCGCGCCGATGCCGATCAGCCGGTAATGCGCGCCGTTGCATTCGCGCTTCAGCAGGTCGCGCCCCGCAGTGAAGAGGCGGGCGGCGAGCTGCGTCGGCTCCGGCAGGCGGGCCGCGCGGGTGATGATCTGGAAATCGGCGGTCTTCAGCTTCAGGGTCATGGTTCGCCCCGCAAGCTCCTGAGCCTTCAGCCTTTTCGATGTCTTCTCGCAGAGCCGCCAGAGGATCGGTTCCAGCTCCTCGAAGCGGGCGAGGTCGACGTCGAGCGTGGTCTCGCTTGAGACGCTCTTGGTTTCGCGCTCCGGCGTGACCTGGCGGGCGTCGATGCCGTTGGCGAGGTTCTTCAGGCGCGGGCCGTCCTTGCCGGCAAGCTTGAAGAGCTTGTCGACGGGTGCTTCGCGGAGGTCGCCGATCAGCTTGAAGCCGCCTTCGGCCAGCTTCGCGACGCCTGCCGGGCCCATGCCGGGAATGAGGCTGATCGGCTTGGTCGAGAGGAAGGCTATCGCCTCGCCCCGCCCGATGATCGAGAAGCCGCGCGGCTTGTCGAGATCGGATGCGACCTTGGCCAGGAACTTGGCATAGGACAGCCCGACCGAGATGGTGATGCCGAGCTCGGTCTCGACATGCCGGGCGAAGCGCGCCAGCGTCACCGCCGGGCTGGCATGGTGCAGTCGCTCCGTGCCGGAGAGGTCGAGAAAGGCTTCGTCGATCGAGAGCGGCTCGACCAGCGGCGTCAGTTCGCGCATGAGCTGGCGGACCTGGCGGCCGACCGCGACATATTTCGCCATGTTCGGCTTGACCACGACGGCCTCGGGGCAGGCCTTCAGCGCCTTGAACATCGGCATGGCCGAGCGCACCCCATAGGTGCGGGCGATATAGCAGCAGGTCGAGACGACGCCGCGCTTGCCGCCGCCGACGATCACCGGCTTGTCCTGCAGGGCAGGGTCGTCGCGCTTCTCGATCGTGGCGTAGAAGGCGTCGCAATCGATATGGGCGAGGCTCAAGCTGTCCCGCTCGTCATGATGGAGAAGCCGCGGCGAGCCACAGGCCGGGCAGCGCTTCAGCGCTGCGCCTGTGTCGTGGTCCACGAGGCAGTCGCGGCAGAGCCAGCGCGGCGAGGGCGCGCCCGTGCTCACGGAATGTCGTCCGGCTCCGGCCCGGCGAGGACGCGCCTGGCATCGGCGACGATTTCGGGATTCAGCCTTAAATTCCCGGCAAACTCCAAAAGGAGCGAATCGCTGCTGCCGATATGATCGAGCACCGCGGCCAAAAAACCGGGTTCGCCGGCGGCCTCGCGCAGATTGGCCGGGTTGAGGCCGGTCACGCTCAGGAAGGGCTCGATCCGTTCGGGTTCGGAAGCCAGGAAGGCGAGGGCCTGGAGCGCGAGCGCCTCGGCCTGATCGGTGGTCGGTCGTCGTATCATGGGGCCTTGAGTCACGTATCCGGTTTGCGTTTCGTCAACTGCTCGCGTGCTACGCAATCATCTGATGACGCCGCCAATTTGGAAAGCCTGCCATCGGCATGGGCCTTCCCCGGCGCAAATGAAGGGCGGCCCGATGAAGACGGTTCTGATCGTCGAGGACAACGAGCTCAATATGAAGCTCTTCAACGATCTGCTCGAAGCCCATGGCTATGCGACGCTGAAGACGTCGGATGGCATCGAGGCGATCGAGCTGGCGCGGACGCATCACCCCGCCCTGATCCTGATGGATATCCAGCTTCCGGAGGTCTCCGGGCTCGAGGTCACCAAATGGATCAAGGAGGATGACGACCTGAAGGCGATCCCGGTCGTCGCGGTCACGGCCTTCGCGATGAAGGGCGACGAGGAGCGGATCCGGGAGGGCGGCTGCGAGGCCTATCTCTCCAAGCCGATCTCTGTTGCCAAGTTCCTGGAGACCGTTCGCACCTATGCCGGCGCGGCCTGAGCCGGCGAAAGCAGAGCCATGACTGCCCGCGTCCTCGTCGTCGACGACATCCCCGCGAATGTGAAGCTGCTCGAAGCGAAGCTGTCGGCCGAGTATTTCGGCGTGGTCACGGCGACGAACGGGCGCGATGCGATCGCGCTCTGCGAGCGCGGCGAGGTCGATATCGTCCTGCTCGATGTGATGATGCCGGGCATGAACGGCTTCGAGGTCTGCCGGCGGCTCAAGGGTGCGCCCGCGACCGCGCATATCCCCGTCGTCATCGTCACTGCGCTCGACCAGCCCCGCGACCGCCTGCAGGGGCTCGATGCCGGCGCCGACGATTTCCTGACCAAACCGCTCGACGACACCGCGCTCTTCGCCCGCGTGCGCAGCCTCGCCCGCCTGAAGGCGATGACCGACGAGTTGCGCAGCCGCGCCGTCGCTTCCGTTCGGCTGGGCATCGCCGATCCGCTGGTGACCGCGGCGGCCGAGACCGGCCTGAATGGCCGCATCCTCGTGATCGAGGATCGCCCGGCCGCCGCCGAGCGCGTGCAGAGCGCGCTTTCGGCCTTCCATGCCGTGGAAATCGAGGGCGATGCCCAGCAGGCGGTGATGCGGGCCGCCGAGGGCGATTTCGACGCCGTCGTCATCAGCCTCGGCCTGCAGGGGCAGGACGGCCTGCGCCTGTGCAGCCAGCTCCGCTCGCTGGAGCGCACGCGCAACATCTCCGTGCTGCTGATGGGCGAGGCTGAAGATCGCGAGCGCATCCTGCGCGGGCTCGAGATCGGCGCGCATGATTTCCTGCTCCGCCCGATCGACCGCAACGAGTTGCTGGCGCGTGCGCGCACCCAGGTCCGCCGCAAGCGCTTCACCGAGCGGCTGCGCGACAGCGTGCAGTCTTCGATGGAAATGGCGGTGATGGACCAGCTCACCGGGCTGCATAACCGCCGCTTCATGGACAACCGGCTCGCCGTGATGTTCGACGAATCGGCGCTCAGGGCCCGATCGCTGTCGCTGCTCGTGCTCGACATCGACCATTTCAAGGCGGTGAACGACAGCTGGGGTCATGATGCCGGCGACGAGGTCCTGCGTGAATTCGCCGACCGGGTCCGTGCCTGCACGCGCGGCATTGATCTCGTCGCGCGCATGGGCGGCGAGGAGATCGTCGTCGTGCTGCCCGATACCGGGCGCGATGCCGCCTCTCGCGTGGCCGAGCGCATCCGCGAGCGGGTCGAGCGCTCGCCCTTCGCGATCCAGAATAACACGCGCGACATCAAGGTCACGGTCTCGGTCGGCGTCGCTAACCGGCGCGCCGGGGACACATCCTCCGCGGATATGATGAAGCGCGCGGACGATGCGCTCTATCGGGCCAAGGCCAATGGCCGCAACCGCGTGATCGTCGCCAGCGCGGCCTAGACGCGCTTGAGTGGGAAGACCGCCGGGGAGGTCAGAATTCGGGCGGCCGGGAGCGGGCCGTCGCGAAGGCAGCCCCGACGACGAGGATGACCGCCACCAGCAAATAGGCGGGAAGCGCGAGCCAAAGGGGCCAAAGCAGCCACCACCAGGGGATGTTGACGAGGCCGAGCACGTTCAGGGCTGCCATGAGGAGCGTCAAGACAAGGCTGGCACGGCACCCTTGGACGATCATCGCTCGGTTCCGATCCGCAGCGTTTGCAGGAGATTCTGCCTGGAAGCCCGTCAACGATAGGTTTCAGTCGTGGCATTATACGCCAGGTCAGTGATTTCGGCTCGCGCGGTCACCGTGTTGTGAAGCCCGCGGGTCGGAAGGGGGCAAGTTCGGACGTTGTCCCCCATGAGCGACATGGCCGCCCTGGAAGGCCGGCTGTCGAACGCCCGTCAGGCGCTTGCTTGCCCCAGTAATCCCTTCATGCCGACCAGTTGCCGATCCCGCATCGTCAGGTTTGCGCGGCGTTTTCGGGAATTGGCTCGAAAGCAGACGAGGTAATCTTAGCGGGTAGGGTTAATGATCGGTAAAAGAGGGCGATCGGTTGGATTTGATTGATTCAGATCCTGTGCATTGTAGAGGTTATGTAACGCAGCGATCGCAGAGATCGCTCTCGAACGCCCCTCGGGTGCTCAGGTCCGCCGCATCTCCTGGGAAACCGAAGGGCTCGGCCGGTCGGTGATGGAATTCTGGCCTCCTCAGAACCGTCGCTGGCCGGCCACCTCGCATTGCCAGAATCCGTTCCGGGTACGTGCATTAATACTTAGCGTTTCTATCGTGCCCTGGCCAGGTGGCGCCTCTTCCTCTTCGCGAGCAGGAAGCTATCACCGACACGCTGCGGTGGTTCACGATTCCGTCTGCCGATACACCGGCCCCGACCTCCGTGGGCAGGCCTGGTAGCCGCGCCGCGGCTGCTCATCGCGGCGCCAGCCTCGCGCATAGCGACGAACGGCATCTTCCCGCGGACCGAAAACTCGCACCGGATCCGCGCAATTGTATCCACGCCCTTCATCCCCCGCCCGCCCATCCGAAGCCGGCTCAAGGGGGGCAAAGTTGGACGCCGATCCCCCGTCTCACGGGGTCAAACTTGCACGCCGAAACACATTGAGCACGGTTTGGGGGAGCAACCCTGCATTTGCCTCGGATGACTCTCGAGGTCAGGCCGATCCCTATGGGCTCGACAGTAGCCGCTCAATTTCGTGGATCGGGTGCTTGGTCAGGTCCTTGTCGACTTCCGCGAGGATGCGAGCACGCGATTCCCCATCGAGGTGTTGGCGAAGCGCCGCGAGGATACGTGGCGGCGCCACCAGCACGATGTCCCGGGGTAGTCCGGACTGATTGGGACGGTTGAGGGCAGCAGCCGTGTCGCGCGCAAATTTCGTCTCGGCAAGCTCGTGCCAATTCGTCTCCTCGGTCGCGCTCGTGGGGCCGACGGCGTTTTGAATACGGCCTGGCCGGTCCGCTCCTTGTCGAGCGCTCGGCGGGTTCGCGGAGGCTTCCCTCACCTCGTCGACTTCGAACTTGGGCTGCGTCGGGTTGCCCTCGTTTCGTAGGAACATCGCCTTGCGGGCGTCGCATACGATCACCCAGGCATCGTGCGGAATCCGGAGGTCCATGACTGCGCTCCCTAAGTCGGATCTGGTCTTTGCCGAGGATCGCTGCTGACCTGGCGCGCGCCTTGATCCAACTCAAAAGGAACGCCTCAGCGGCGAATTTGATCGTTCTCAAGGCGTGACGCGACGGATCGTGCTGGGAGAGCCTTCGCTGGCCTTCAGGTTCGCGGCCCTTTTCGGAGATCGACAATGACGGAGGTCGAAAGTCGGCAGGAAACCGGAATCCGTCTTTGTTTTCACGGAGCAGCCCACGCCGTCACCGGTTCCTGCTTCTCGCTTCGGACGGACGAGGCTCACATCCTCATCGATTGCGGCATGTTCCAGGGATCAAAGTCGGAAAAGGAACTGAACTACCGGGCATTTCCCTTCGACCCAGCTTTGATCGACGCCGTGCTCCTGACGCATGCCCATATCGATCACAGCGGGTTGCTGCCAAAGCTCGCGAAGGATGGCTTCTCGGGACCGATCTTCGCAACGGCGGCGACCGTAGACCTCTGCTCGGTAATGCTGCCGGATTCCGGGCACATCCAGGAGATGGAAGTCGAACAACTCAACCGGCGAAACGCACGGCGGGGCCGTTCGGCGGTGGAGGCGATCTACGGGGTCGAGCAGGCCATCACGACCCTTACGCAGTTCCGTTCCGTTCCGCTCGGCAAGCTGATGGCAATCGCCAAAGGGATACGTGCGCGATACTGGGATGCCGGGCATCTGCTCGGCTCGGCCTCCATCGAGGTCGAGATCGACAGACCCGGCGGCATACCCCTTCGGATACTCTTCTCGGGGGATGTCGGCTCCAGCCTTAAGCCGTTTCATGCTGATCCGACCGGTCCACAAGGGATCGATTACGTCATCTGCGAGACGACCTATGGCGACGTCGATCGGGAAGACGTTATGCTGGACCGACGCCTGCTGTTGCTGCAAGCCGAGGTAACCGCTGCGGCGCAGCTCGAGGGACCGCTTCTGATTCCCTCCTTCGCCGTCGAACGGACCCAGGAACTCCTTGTCGATCTCATCCGGCTGATGAAGGCAGGTCGCATTCCGGGCGCGCCGATCTTCGTCGATTCACCGCTTGCGACCAAGGCCAGTGCGGTCTTCGAGAAGCACGCTGGTGAGATGACTAACGGCCAAGCCTTACTCGAGGCCTTGCGGGATCCCCAGGTCCGGTTCACGGAATCCGTCGAACAGAGCAAAGCCATCGACCGCATTCGCGGCTTTCATATCGTGATAGCGGCGAGCGGCATGTGCGATGCGGGCCGCATTCGACATCATCTGAAAGAATGGCTGTGGCGGGGTGCTGCGACGATCCTGTTCGCCGGCTTCCAGGCGCAAGGGACGCTCGGGCGAATTCTGCTCGACGGCGCCCACCATGTGCGGCTGATGGGCGAGGATGTCCAGGTGAAGGCCCGCATTCGCTCGCTCGATGTCTATTCCGGCCATGCCGACGGGCCTCAGCTCGCTGCCTGGGTTGCGGGGCGGCGGCCGATCTCCGGTTCCGTTTTTCTGACGCATGGCGAGGAGCGTGCCATGCAAAGTTTCGCTGACAGGTTGAAGAAGCTGGATCCCGAGCTGCTGGTGATCGCCCCCCTGCTCGACAGCATGTTCACGCTCTCGGGCGGGGCGCCGCGTCAGATCGGCAATCCGGTCCGCAGCGCTGCGAACAGCGCCGGACGGCTCGACTGGCATAATGAATTGTCCAGCCTGATCCTCGATATCGACGAGCAGATGTCGCTCGCCGCCGACGAACGTGGGCGGAAGCAGATCATCCGGCGGCTGCGGAAGGCTCTTACGTCCGAGTGAGCTTCGGCCGCTCGATGGGACCCCGCGGCGGGATGGTCTCAGCGGGACAGGATTTCGCGAATGAGGCTGATGAAGGCCCGCAGATGTAGCAGGAACGCTAAGGTCGGCTTCTGATCGAGTGCGCTGATGATCTCGGGCGGTCGGGTTTCGCGCCAAGCTCGCCAGGAACGCCGGGCCTTTGCTATCCAGTCGGTCGCATGTGCTTCGGGCATGGCATGACCCTTCGAAGGGAACGAGCCTTCATGATCGCAACCCCCGCGGCAGTCCTTGATCATCGTCAAGGATGACACTCCAGTTCCTGAAACGAGCGATCGCGAAGCGCCGGAGCTGCTCAAACTTGGAGAGAACCAGGACCTTCAGATTGATGAGAATCAAGGTGATTTCTCCGGGCGGGAAGAAAGTGGCGCTTCGACCGGAGACTCGTCATGCAGATGGCCAGCCAGAATGAAACGATCTGCTTTATCGGTTCGTGCGACGCTTTTGGAGGGGGGGCTGAGTGGATCGAACTGGTCTCCACCCACATCTCGGTTGTCATGCTGATCGGGGCCCGCGCCCTCAAGTTGAAGCGCGCGGTCAAACTGGCTTACGTCGATTTGTCGACGCCGGAACGGCGATTGTCGATGTGCGAGCAAGAGCTGATGATGAACCGCCGGACGGCATCGGGTCTCTATCATGCGGTCCATCGGATCACTCGCGAACAAAATGGCGAGCTTGCCCTGAACGGCCAAGGTGAGTTGGTCGATGCCGTCCTAGAAATGGAGCGCTTCAACGACAACTGGCTCTTCGACCGGATGGCGGAGCGGCAGCGTCTCACCGCGACCGATATGACCGAGCTCGCGAGTGTGATCGCGCGACTTCATCGGACGGCCTCCGTCTCGACGGACAGCGAAGGAGCCGAGCGGATGACGCGCGTGCTCGCGGTCAACGAGCGCGCTCTTGCCGGTGCGGACATTCTTCCTCGCGATGAAGTCGAAGCCGTTATCGCGGGCTGCCGGGAAGCGCTGACTCGTCATACCGACTTGCTGAACCAGAGAGCCCAGGAGGGAAAAGTACGGCGCGGGCATGGCGACCTGCACCTGCGCAACATCTGCCTGTTCAAGGGCGAACCGTTGCTCTTCGATTGCCTCGAGTTCGATGAGGACCTGGCGACCGTGGATGTTCTCTATGATCTCGCTTTCGTGCTCATGGACCTCTGGCACCGGAATCTTGAAGTACTCGCCAACCTCCTCTTCAACCGCTACCTCGACGCCGTCGACGACGAGCGGGGAATTCGCCTGCTACCGTTCTTTATGGCGGTGAGAGCAGCCGTGCGCGCGCACGTTGTTGCGGTCGACACCGGGAGGTCCGAGACAGACCGATTGACCGAGGCGAGAGCCTATCTGGACCTTTGCCGCCGCCTCCTTAAGTCCAGACCTCCCGTCCTGGTCGCGGTCGGCGGCTATTCAGGTTCGGGGAAATCGACGCTTGCGGCGAAGCTCGCGCCCCTGCTGGGGCCGCCCCCCGGGGCCCGCATAGCCGCCTCGGATCGGATCCGGAAGAAGCTGCATGGCGTTCCCGCAGAGACCCGATTGCCGGTGGATGCGTATCACGCGGAGGTCTCGGCCCGAACGTATGCCGTCATGATACAGGTTGCGGAGGCGGCATTGGCGCAGAGCCATGCCGCTGTATCCGACGCCGTGTTCGACCGCCGCATCGAGCGGGAGCGGATCGGCGAAGTGGCTAGGCGCGCCGGCGTGCCGTTCTGCGGCCTTTGGCTTCGGGCGCCAAAAGATGCGCTCGTGCAACGGGTAATCGAGCGTCGCGGTGATCCTTCCGACGCCACCCCCAGCGTCGTGATCGACCAGATTGCCCGGCATGGGGCTGCGACCGAATGGATGCGGATCTCGGCACAGGAGAATATCGACATTGTCGCCGCTGCCGCTCTTGCAGCGATCGGCTTGCAGGCTGGAGCCGCGGCGGTCTGGCCCAGTCCGGTATGCGCGCGATCAGGGACGCACGCGGTGAAGACATGAGCGTGCTGTCGTATCTGCGCGGATCTTCAGTCGAGCAGCACGCGCAGCCGTGAGGCTAGCTCCCGCGCAGTGTATGGCTTCTTGAGCCAGCTTCCTTCGGCGAGCTCGCGTCCGGCGAGGCTCGGCTCGGCATAGCCGGACGTGAAGAGAACCTTCAGGCTCGGACGAAGAATGCGAGCTTCCCTGGCCAGCTCATCGCCGAACATACCTCCCGGCATGATGATATCGGTGAAGAGCAGTCGGATTTCCGGGTGCGCAGCCACGAGCGACAGCGCCTCCTTGCCATCGGCCGCCTGAATGACGTGGTACCCTTCCTCCTCCAAGCGTGCGACGACGACCCTGCGCACGCGCGCATCGTCCTCGACCACGAGGATGCATTCATCCGCGCTGGGCTTGGCGGCGGGAACAGGATCGACGTTGCCCGCGTCGGGAACGGACACCGGATTGGCGGCGGGAAGAAACAAGCGAACGGTCGTTCCCTCGTCAAGTTCGCTGTAGAGTTGAACGTGGCCCCCGGACTGACGTGCGAAGCCGTAGACCATGCTGAGGCCCAGCCCGGTTCCGGCGCCCACGCCTTTCGTGGTGAAGAACGGGTCGAATGCTCTTTGCTTGACCTCTTCGGTCATCCCGACACCGGTATCGGAGACGCTGATCAGAACATAATCTCCCAGCCGAATCTGCGGATACATCTGGACATAGTCGGGATCGAGGTGAGTGCGCGCGATCTCGACCCTGAGACGCCCGCCGCGCGGCATCGCATCGCGGGCGTTCAGCGCAAGGTTCAGTAATGCATTCTGCAATTGGGTTGTGTCGACGAGCGCAGTGAGGGAATGGCCCGTGACGACGGTCTGCAATTCTATGGTTTCGCCAAGGGTTCTGCGCAGCAGCTCGGAGAATGTCGAAACGAGCTCCCCGATATTCGTCAGTTTTGCGTTGAGGGCTTGGCGCCGGCCGAAGGCGAGAAGTTGGCCCGTGAGCTTGGCTCCGTCATCGGCCGCACCCTGGGCTTCGCGCAGCAGTTCCAGAAGCTGACCGTCTTCGAGGCGGCGCTCGACCATCTCGAGATTCCCGCTGATCACCGTCAGCAGGTTGTTGAAATCATGCGCGATCCCGCCGGTGAGCTGACCGATGGCCTCCATCTTCTGGGATTGCCGCAATTCCTCCTCCATCCGGTGCCGGCTGGTCAGGTCGCGGATGAAGCCCGTGAAGATGCGCTGGCCATTCGCGGCGGCCTCACCAACGGCAAGTTCCATTGGAAAGGTCGTTCCGTCCTTGCGTTGGCCCGTCACCACGCGTCCGAAGCCGATGATGCGACGCTCTCCGGTCGCGAGATAGCGGCCGATATAGCCATCGTGTCGGCTCCGATCGGGATCGGGCATGAGGGCCTTGACGTTCCGGCCGCAGACTTCGTCGGCGGCGTAGCCGAACAGCTTCTCCGCAGCCTTGCTGAACGACATCATGATGCCGGCTTCATCGATCACGACCATCGCTTCCGGAACGGTATCGAGGATCGAGAGCAGGTGTGACTGACGGGAGGCGAGGGCGGCCTGCGCGTTTTTCAGTTCGCTGATGTCAATGTTCGTGGCGAGGACGACCGAGTCTTCCGGCGCTTGCCTGATCACGACCACCCACCGGCTCACGACGAATATCCGTCTTCCATCCCGGTGGCGCTGCGTCAGCTCGCCTTTCCAGGTTCCGTCTCGACGCACATCCCGCAGGATGACATCCAGCGGCTGCGGAAACTCGGTCCTCAGGAGTTGGCGGACATTCTGACCGAGGGCTTCCCGGGCGTTCCAACCGTATAGATCCTCGCAGCCACCGCTCCAGCGAACAATCCTGCCATCGAACTCATAGACCAGGATATTGGCGTCATCGAGCACCTGAACGATCTCATCCAGGCTCCTCTGGCTGATAGCCCTTGGGCCGCGCGCTGCCGTCATGCTTCCCCGTCAATGCGCTCGCATGGCCTGTCGGCCGGGAGGAATGTAGTGCAGATCATCGTATTCGTCCCCGCCGTCGGCAAGGCTTCTCAATAGCGCCGGCTTGCGGATCGTGAAGCGATAACGAGTGTTGGACTGAATGACGCCCCGCTTGATCAGGTTCGTCATCGTTCTCGACACCGTTTCGATCGTCAGGCCGAGATAGTCCGCCATGTCGACCCGGCTGATCGGGATTTCGATCTCGGTGGCCGGGCCGTGCTCGTTTCCGGCACGCCGCGCGAGCGTGAGCAGCAGATCGCAAACGCGCTCCTCGGCTTTCTTGCGGGCAAGCAGGATCATTCTCGCCTGTGCACTCGCCATCTCCTGGCACAGCCAGTTGACGAATTGGGGGCGCAATTGTTCGGAACTGTCGACCGCCTGCTGAAAGCGACTCCGATTCAACCGCCGGAGCTTTACCTCTCCGACTGCCTCCGCGTCGCCGAGACAGTGTTCATCCGGAGAAAGGCCGAAGATCTCGCCGGGATAGAAGAAGCCCGTGATGACGCGGCTGCCATCGCTGAGGATCTTGGAAATGCGGACCAGCCCGGTCACGATCTTGAAGACGTGCGTGGCCGGATCGCCGTCCCGGCAAATGGTCTGGCCACGTCCGAACGCTTCGAGAGGCTGCTGACTGAACAGCCCCAGCAACCCAGGTTTCGGTTCGCCCTTCGCGACGATGGGCAATGGGGAAGGAAAGTTGGACGCCGCATTCACGATGAGCATAGCGCGATCCTCCGCTTCGATCTGACGAGGGGATGAAAGCGGCGACGCATGGCGCGTCGAAGGTCTGCGTGTTAGCGTGTGTGTAGAATTGTTACGGATTGTAACAACCGATCCGTGGCCCAATCGGTGCAACCCGCCATGGCCGAGCCGACATCGCGAAGCGCTCATATTCTGGTCGTGGACGACGATCCGCGCATCCGCCAGATGCTGATCCGCTACTTCGAGGAGGAAGGCTACCACGTCAGTGCAGTGGCGGACGGTCGGGGAATGCGTGATGCGTTACAGCGCAACGCGATCGACATCGTCTTGCTGGACCTGATCCTCGACAGCGGAGAGGACGGATTGATGTTGGCCCGCGAAATCCGATCCAGATCGGATGTGCCCATCATCATGCTGACGGGTCGGGATGACGTTGTGGACAGGATCGTCGGGCTGGAAATGGGCGCCGACGATTACATCGCGAAGCCGTTCCATCTGCGCGAAGTCCTGGCGAGGCTACGCACCGTGCTACGTCGGCACCACCCGAGTCCGCCCCAAACGATCGACACCGAAGATGGGAACGTCATCCGGTTCAATGGCTGGATGTTGGATCCCCGGGAGCGTCGGCTGATCACGCCTGAAGGAGAAGACGTCGCGCTGACGACGGGAGAATTCAACATTCTCATGGTGATGGCCAAGCATCCCGGCCGCGTTTTTTCACGTGATACGCTAATGAACTTGACGAAAGGCCGAAATTACGAGGCTTTCGACCGGGCGATCGATGCGCAGATCTCCCGTTTGCGCAAGAAGATCGAAGGCGGCAAGGATCCGCTGGTCCTGATCAAGTCCGTGCGCGGAGTGGGATACGTCTTCACCGGGCAATCGCCAGCGCGAACGGTCTAGGTGTGCCTAGGGCATCGCCTGGCTTCCTCGATCAGGACATGTTCCGCCGTGCAAACCACATGCGCTTAAGCAGGTCATCGCCTCGCACGAGCTGATGATACAGAGCGGCCACGGCATGAATGACTGCGAGACTGAGCAGCGCGTTGACGGCAAGCTCATGCCAGCCGTTGATGGAACGTCGCAGGGCCCGATCGTCAGAGGCAAACCCCGGCATCTGCACGATTCCGAACCAGTCCCAGCCTCGCACGGCCACGTTGACGAGGCCGAGAACTGAGATGAGACCCGCCACGCCCGCCGGGTAGCAGCCCCGCAGACTTTGGTGCGGACGAGTTGTCGACGCTGGTCTCATCCCGTCGCGGTCCACTCCCAGTCACTCACTTCCGGCATGTCCACGCCATGCTCGCGGATATAGCGCCCGTGCTCGACCAGCTTGTCGCGGATCGCTTGTTTGGCATAGGCAGCACGAGCGCCAGACTTGGCACCCGATCGATGACATCGCCGACGAGATGGAAGCGGTCGAGCCGGTTGCGCACGACCATGTCGAAGGTCGTCGTCGTCGATCCCTCCTCCTCGTAACCGCGCACATGGATGTTGGCATGGTTCGTCCGCTTGTAGGCGAGCCGATGGATGAGCCAGGGATAGCCGTGATAGGCGAAGATCACCGGCTTGTCGGTGGTGAACAGGGCATCAAAATCGGCATCGGTCAGGCCGTGCGGATGCTGGGACTTCGGCTGCAAGGTCATCAGGTCGACGAGGTTGACGACGCGAACCTTCAGCTCGGGCAGATGTCGGCGCAGCAGCGTGACCGCCGCGAGCGTTTCGAGGGTCGGCACGTCGCCGGCGCAGGCCATCACGACGTCGGGCTCGGTTCCCCGGTCATTGCTGGCCCATTCCCAGATGCCGATGCCCTGCGCGCAGTGCTTGATCGCGGCATCCATGTCGAGCCATTGCGGGGAGGGTGCTTTCCCGGCGACGATGACGTTGATGCGGTCCCAGCTTCGCAGACAGTGGTCGGTCACATGAAGCAGCGTGTTGGTGTCCGGCGGAAGATAGACCCGTACGATGTCGGCCTTCTTGTTCACGACATGGTCGATGAAGCCGGGGTCCTGGTGGCTGAAGCCGTTATGATCCTGCTGCCAGACATGGGAAGTGAGGAGGTAGTTCAGCGAGGCTATCGGCCGCCGCCAAGGCACTTCCTTGGCCGTCTTCAGCCATTTCGCATGCTGGTTGAACATCGAGTTGACGATGTGGATGAAGGCTTCGTAGCAGGAAAAGAGGCCATGGCGACCGGTCAGAAGATAGCCTTCCAGCCAACCCTGGCAGAGATGCTCGCTCAGGATTTCGGTGACACGGCCGTCGCGCGTGAGATTCTCATCTTCGGGGAGGATTTCTTCCTGCCAGGCCCGATCCGTTACCTCGAAGAGGGCCTGTAGGCGGTTCGAGGCGGTCTCGTCGGGACCGAAGACCCGAAAGTTCCGACTCGCCTCGTTTGCCCTCATGACATCGCGCAGGAAAGCCCCCATGACCCGGGTCGCCTCGGCCTTGCCGCTGCCTGGGCGTTCCACAGACACGGCATGGCGAGTGTAATCCGGCATCCTCAGGGGGCGGCGCAGCGCTCCGCCATTAGCATGGGGGTTGGCGCTCATGCGCTTTTCGCCTGAAGGTGCCAGTGCCGCGATCTCGGCGCGCAGCCGACCGGCCTCATCGAACAGTTCCTCCGGGTGATAGCTGCGCAGCCAATCTTCGAGCAGTTGCAAATGGCCCTGCTTCGACATGTCGCTGAAAGGCACCTGATGGGAGCGCCAGAAGCCCTCGGCCTTCATGCCGTCAACGGTCTTCGGACCGGTCCAGCCCTTGGGGCTGCGCAGCACGATCATCGGCCAGAGCGGACGATTGCGCGACGCCCCCGCGCGGGCTTGATCCTGGATCGCTGCAATTCTGGAGAATGCGATATCGAGCGCTGCCGCCATCGCCTGGTGCGTCGCTTCCGGCTCCTCGCCTTCGACGAAGAGCGGATCGTAGCCGTATCCGCGCAGCAATGCCTCCAGCTCGGCATGCGGGATGCGCGCCAGAACGGTCGGGTTGGCGATCTTGTAGCCGTTGAGGTGCAGGATCGGCAGGACGGCACCGTCCGCTGCCGGATTGAGGAACTTGTTGGAGTGCCAGGACGCGGCGAGGGGACCGGTCTCAGCCTCGCCATCGCCGATCACGCAGGCGGCGATTAAACCGGGATTGTCGAGCACGGCGCCAAAGGCATGCGCGAGGCTATAACCGAGCTCGCCACCTTCATGGATGGAGCCGGGCGTGTCGGGCGCGGCGTGGCTGGGGATTCCGCCCGGGAAGGAGAATTGCTTTACGAAGCGCCGCAAGCCTTCCTCGTCCTGCGACACGTCCGGATAGAGCTCGCTATAGGTTCCTTCGAGATAGGTGCTTGCTACCACGCCCGGCGCGCCATGGCCGGGGCCGGCGATGAAGAGGATGTCGAGATCCCGAGCCCTGATGATGCGGTTGAGGTGCAGATAGATAAAGTTCAGGCCGGGTGTCGTGCCCCAGTGGCCGAGCAATCGCGGCTTCACATGCTCGATCCGGAGAGGCTCGCGCAGTAGCGGATTGGAGAGCAGATATATCTGCGCCACGGAGAGGTAGTTGGCGGCCCGCCACCAGGCCTGCATCAACGCGGCTTCCTCCGGGCTCAAAGCCGTCTGCGCCGCGGTATCGATGTCCCGAGAGGTCATTGCCGTGCTCCAGCAGGGCTTCAGAAAAGAAATTCTACGTCCGCGCCATCGCTGTGCGCTTTGATTTTCAGCAAAGCGGATCCGAAGTGCAGCGAGTACGAACGAACTGATCTGTGCAGGGATGATCGACCATCATCGTGGCGTCGGTCTGTTCATGGTCCGCCGGAAGCCCTGGCGTAGCCGACCTGCCGAAAAGCGCCTGCTCGATTGCACAGCGATTGAAGGGAAATCTCATGATGACCGACGATTTGAGCTGCTACCTCAACACACGCGCTGGTTTCAGGTTCCTGGTGAGGCCCGCCCATCCCGACGACGAAGCGGGACTGGCTGAATTCTTCACGCATGTGACGCCCGAGGATCTGCGATTCCGCTTTCTGACCACGGTCAAGGAGGTCGGGCATGATCGCTTGGCCGCGATGACGAAGGCCGAGGATCGGCAGACCGAAAACTTCGTTGCCTTCACCGATGACGGGAAGACGATCATCGCCGCGGCCATGCTTGCTTGCGACGCCGCTTTGGAGAAAGGAGAAGTCGCGATCTCGATCCGGCGCGAGTACAAGCATAAGGGCGTGGGTTGGGAGTTACTCAGGCATGTTTGCAAGGTCGCCGAGAGCAAGGGCGTGAAGGCTGTCGAATCTCTCGAGGATCGACAAAATCACGAAGCGATCGAGATCGAAATCGAGCAGGGGTTCGAGGTCAACGAGTGTCGGGACGACGCGAGACTCGTTGTGCTTCGAAGGACATTCAAGCCGGCACCTAAGGTGAAGTGATCGGTTGATCGGCTAAAGTGTCCTCGCACGAATTCCCTTGGCGTACGATCTTCAATCATGGCCAGGGCAGGGGCATTTTCCAGCTCGCTTGCGAGTGCCGCAGATGCACTCTTGGGGGCGTGTCTACGGCGTCTGATCGCGCCGCTCTGCAAGCACATGTCAGGCGGTGATTTGATCCGCGAAAATGGTCCGACCGCGTTCGCCTGCGAAATACTGCTTGAGCCAGGGGTCCTCGTGCCTCAGCAAATCCTGTAGCGTGCCGAGAGCAATGATCTTGCCCCGGGCAATGGCCGCGATCCTGTCGCAGGTCGTGTGAAGGCTGCTCAGATCATGGGTGATCATCATCACCGTCAGATTCAGACTCGCCTTGAGGGTCAACAGAAGCTGGTCGAAGGCATCGGCGGCGATGGGATCGAGCCCCGAGGTTGGCTCGTCGAGAAACAAAATCTCCGGATCGAGAGCCAACGCCCGGGCCAAGGCGGCTCGCTTGGTCATGCCACCCGACAGCTCAGCCGGGTACTTTTCCGCCGCATCAAGCGGCAACCCGACCATCTCGATCTTCAGCATCGCCATTTCGGTCAGCAGGCTCGGCGACAGATGCAGAAGCTCGCGCATCGGGAGCTGGATGTTCTCCGCGATCGTCAAGGACGAGAATAGGGCGCCTTGCTGGAACATCACGCCGCAGCGCTGTTCGACGGCTCTGCGCTCACTCTGCCGAAGGTCATCGAGATCTCTGCCGAATATTTCGATGACGCCGCTTCGCTTGGGGAGAAGGCCGAGGATCGTTCGTGCCAGGACTGACTTGCCGGAGCCGGAAGCTCCGATAACCCCGAGAATCTCGCCGCGCATGATGTCGAGATTGAGGTGATCCAACACCGCCTTGGCGCCGAAGACGACTTCGAGATCTCGGACGCGAACGGCCACTTCACCTCGGTTCGGATCCTGTTCTCGCTCGGTCGCAACCATGAACGGTTCTCCGACTGCATGGCAGTAGCTGAGCAAGGCGGCTGGCCCATTGGGAAAACTCACCCGGGGCAACCGCCTTGCGACGCTAATGAGCGAGAAAAAGCGGCACGGCGGAGCTGTCGATCAGATCCGCGGTCACGCCGCCGAGCACCCATTCCCGGAAGCGCGAATGGCCATAGGCTCCGATGACGATCAGGTCTGCCGAAATCCGCCTAGCCTCGGAAAGGAGCGCGTCCGTCGGCGACGTCTCCGTATTAAGCACGGTTGCCGTTGCTTCGATACCGTGCCTGGCGAGATGGGCGCTGATATCGGCGAGGACTTCGGCACCACCCATCCGTCCATGGGCCTCTTCCCTGACCGTGACGATGTGAACCTGTGTTGCGTGGGCGATCAGGGGCAGGGCCTCGGCTACGGCTCGGGCGCTCTGTCGCGTATCGGTCCATCCGATCAGGACGGTCTTGATCGGAGAGCGCAGCGCGGCCTTGGGCGGCAGGAGGTAGAGCCCTCTGCCTCCGTCGAACATGACGCTCTCGATCAGTTGACGCCAGCGGCCGTGGCCGTCACCGCGCGGACAGGTCGCGATGAAGAGGTCGTTCCAGCGGGCTTCGCTGGCGACGGCCTGTTCGAGAAGGCCGGGGAATGCGTCGAGGCGGCGTAGCTCATGCACGGGGCCGAGGCGCGCCAGGCGCTCCTTGAGACGCTTCTCACTGACGTCTCCTTCTTCGGTGACGGCATCGACCAATTGCCCGATCGCGGTAATCCCGAAATCGCCGGCGAAGAGCGCGGGATCGGGCAAGAGGTTCGTGAAGATCCCGGTCATCCGAGCCGCGAAGCCCGCAGCGAGCGCTTCCGCATGAGCCAGGCGGGTTTCGTCCTCCGGCGAACCATCGAGGTGGATTGCGATGTCGCGATAGGCGGTGCCGCGAACGGCCTGCGCCTTCGCTACTGTGCTCGAAGAGAGAGTGATGTCGTTCATGCCAACCTCCGCGTCGAAAGCTGTTCCTGATGTGCCATCGAGCGACGGAAGCGCGTCGACCACATTGATTTTCGTCAAACGCCCGGGTGTTCTCTCGCAATTTTGCGTTGGGTCAAATCCAGATGGGCCGGTTCGGGGCAGGCTGATTTCATCTCGAAGAACTCGGAGAGGGATCATGTCGTCATCGCTTCAATCCGGCGTGCGGTCCTCGACGGAAAAGCGGCGCGCAAGCCGGTCCAAGATGATGTGCGCCGCCGTGTTCGTGGAACCCGGTCGCATCGAACTCGAGGACAAGCCGATTCCCGATGTGAGGCCGCTCGACGCACTGCTGCGCATCACCACCACGACGATCTGCGGCACCGACATCCATATCCTCAAGGGCGAGTATCCGGTCGCGCGCGGCCTCACCATCGGCCACGAGCCGGTCGGCGTGATCGAGAAGCTCGGATCGGAGGTGAAGGGTTTCCGCGAGGGGCAGCGGGTGATCGCCGGCGCTATCACGCCTTCGGGGCACAGCGCCGCCTGCCTCTGCGGCTGCGCCTCGCAGGACGGCCCCGGCGAGCGCCACGGCTTTAAGGCCATGGGCGGCTGGCGCTTCGGCAACACGATCGACGGCGCACAAGCCGAATACCTGCTGGTGCCGGATGCGATGGTCAATCTCGCACATGTGCCCTCCGGGCTGACGGACGAGCAGGTGTTGATGTGTCCCGACATCATGTCGACCGGCTTTTCCGGCGCCGAGAGCGGTGGGGTCAGGATCGGCGACTGCGTCGCCGTCTTCGCGCAGGGCCCGATCGGGCTGTGTGCCACGGCCGGCGCCCGGCTGATGGGCGCGACGCGCATCATCGCCGTGGAGAGCGTTCCGGAACGGCAGGCGATGGCCCGCAGATTGGGCGCCGACGAGATCGTCGATTTCTCGAAGGGCGATCCGGTCGACGAGATCATGCGGCTGACGGAGGGGCGAGGTGTCGACGTGGCGATCGAGGCACTGGGCCGCCAGGAGACCTTCTCCGCCGCATTGCGGGTGCTGCGTCCCGGCGGAACGCTATCGTCGCTCGGTGTCTATTCGAGCGACCTGACGATCCCGCTCGGCGCCTTCTCGGCGGGTCTCGGCGACCACCGCATCGTCACCACGCTCTGCCCCGGCGGCAAGGAACGGATGCGGCGCCTGATCGACGTCGTCGCCTCCGGACGGGTCGACCTGGACCGCTGGTCACGCACCGTTTCCCGCTGGAGCGCATCAAGGATGCCTATGAGCTGTTCTCGCACCAGCGCGACGGTGTCCTCAAGGTCGCGATCACGCCTTGAACGGCAGAATCAAGGAACGGCATGTCACTTAGCGCCCGCCGCAGCGACCGGATCATCAGCGTAGTCGACGGGCGCAATGAGGGAGGCCGGCGTGACGACGGAGCCTGCGAAAGCAGTCGCGGCATGCGGCGGGGAATTCTGGCGGGAGGGGCGGGATGGATTGCTGCAACGTCTCGGGGCCACGCCGGGCGGCTTGAGCGATGTTGAAGCGGCCGAACGGCTGAAATGCTTCGGGCCCAATCTCGCCGTGACCAGTCTGCGGCGGGGGTGTCGTTCAAGATCGCCAAGCGGCTCATGGAACCCCTGATCGCGATCTTGCTGATTGCCGCACTCATCTCGGGGGCGACGGGCGATTGGCAGAGCCTGATCATCATCGTGCTCATCGTGCTGGCTTCGATCGCCCTCGACGTCTTCCAGGAGACCCAAGCGGAGAATGCCGTTGACGCGCTCCGCCGAACGGTGGCGGTGCAGGTCACGGTTCTTCGCTGCGGACGGCTCATTGAAGTCCCGGTTCGGGAGGCTGTTCCTGGTGACGTCGTCGCGCTTCACACCGGTGATCTCATCCCGGCCGATGGCCTGATCCTCGAGAGCCACGATGCGTTGGCCGATGAAGCGGCGCTCACTGGCGAACCCTTTCCGGTGGAGAAGCTGGCAGCTCCTGAGAATTCCGCTGGCGACGGAACCGCCAGCGCCCTTTTTGGGGAACAAGCCTCGTTGGCGGAGAGGTCCGGATGCTCGTCGCTGCGACGGGCACGCAGACACGGCTAGGCTCGATCTCCCGTTCCATGCAGGCGAGCGAGCCGCCCACCGCCTTCGAACGTGGGGTTCACGGGCTCGGCATCCTGATCCTGCGCCTCACCGGCTTCCTGGTCCTGTTCGTGCTGCTGACACAGCTCGTGCGTCACGGGCTGTCGATCGAGAGTTTCCTGTTCGCCGTCGCGCTGGCCGTGGGGCTGACGCCGGAGCTGTTGCCGGTCGTGATGACGGTGACGCTCGCACGGGGCGCGATGCGCATGGCGCAACGCCAGGTCGTGGTGAAGCGGTTATCCGCGATCCACGATCTCGGGGCGATGGATGTGCTGTGCACCGACAAGACCGGGACGCTGACGGAAGCGCGGATCGCCCATGTCGGAAGTTTCGACTGCGACGGCTTTGAAAGCTCGCGCGTCACCGAACTCGCTTGCCTCAACAGCCGTTTTTGCAGCGGGCTGCGCAACAACCTCGACACTGCTTTGCTCGCCAACTCGGAAGGCGACGAAAAGACCTGGCGTGCCCTGGCCGATCTGCCGTTCGATTTCCAGCGGCGACGCTCCTCCGTTCTTGTGGCGAGGGGCGACGAGCGGGTGATGATTGTCAAGGGCGCTCCCGAAGGCTTGCTCGACCTGTGTGACAGCTTGGAGCGTGAGGATGGGATGGTTGAAAAGCTCGACGATGCTCAGCGAGGCAAGCTTCTGACCTTATTCGAAGCAAAAGGGGCGCAGGGCTTGCGCTTGCTCGGCATCGCTCAGCGCCCTATGCCTCCCGGAACCCATGACCTGTCTCGCGACGACGAAGCCGGTCTTGTCTTCGCGGGCTGCGCTGCCTTCATCGACCCGCCCAAGGCCTCCGCAGGCGTGGCGGCCCGCCAGCTCGCGGCGGCGGGCGTGCGCGTCAAGGTGATCTCGGGAGACGCCGCCCCCGTCGTTCGCCATCTCGCCGAAACTCTGGCGCTTCCGGCGCGAGGGCTGATGACGGGTGACGAGATAGCGGCATTGGGAGATGCCGCCCTGGCCGCTCGCGTTCGCGACGTCGACCTGTTCGCTCGGATCGCGCCGGAACAGAAGGCGCGCCTCGTCTTGGCCCTGCGCAGGGCGGGGCACACCGTCGGCTTCATCGGCGACGGCATCAACGATGCGCCGGCGATCCATGCCGCGGATGTCGGCCTCTCCGTCGAGGGTGGCACCGAAGTCGCGCGCGAGGCGGCGGCGATCGTCCTGCTGGCACCCGATCTCGGGGTTCTCGCGCAGGGCATCGCCGAAGGCCGGCGCACCTATGCCAACATCATGAAATATGTCCGCATGGGCACGAGCTCGAATTTCGGCAACATGCTGTCGATGGCGCTGGCGTCGATGGTTCTGCCTTTTCTGCCGCTCAACCCGTTGCAGATCCTGATCAACAACATGCTCTACGACCTGTCCGAGGTCGGCATTCCTTTCGACGAGGCGGACCCCGCCGACCTTGCGAAGCCGCAGCACTGGGACATGCACGCCGTGCTCCGCTTCACGCTCGTCATGGGGCCGCTCTCATCTGTATTCGATGTGGCAACTTTCGCCGTTCTGCTCGGTGTTTTCGGCGCAGGCACCGAGACGTTCAGGACGGCTTGGTTCGTCGAGTTCGATCCTGACGCAGATCCTGGTGATCTTCGTCATCCGCACCGCCGCACCCTGCTGGCGCAGCCGGCCGCATCGCTTTCTCGTCATGACCTCGCTCGGGGCTCTCGCCGCCGCACTGATCCTGGCCCTGACGCCGCTCGGTCATCCCTTCGGCTTTGTCGCGCTGCCGGTTCCGCTCCTGCTCGCCATCCTGGTCATCGCCGCCCTCTACCTCGGGCTTGCCGAGATACTGAAGCCGCTGGCGATGCGCGCGGAAGGGAAACGAAGAAGAGGTCGCACCCGTCATTCGGAAGCTCGTCGTTTCCGCGCCTTCTGAAGCGTCATGACCTCTGGGGGCCGCCGCGGTCATGGAGGAGTATCGTCGGGCAACGTTTCGAGCGCCCGAATAACGAGGTCGTATTTCACGGAGGTCATCGCAAAGCCGCGCGCCCAGTCGATGACGTCGTTCCAGGGGTCGACGATCTTGGTCGTGGCGGACAGGAAGGTGACGACGGTGGCGATCTCGGTCTGTCCGCGAACCGCCAGCACGCAGCCGATGCCGAGCACAAGCAGGCTGCCCAGGGAATAGGTCAGGTTCATCAGAAAATTGAGAGAGAACTTGATTTCGAAGATGCCGATGTCGACAGCGAACACCTCGTCCAGCTTGGGCGCGCTCGATTCCGCTTTCGATGGAGACAGGATTTCGTCGCCGAAACGTCGGAGGAGGCGCGTTCGCTGCGCCACGCGACGGTTGATCGCCCGCTGCATGAGCGGCACGAACACGAATTGCGGCGCGAGGATCAGCAGGCTGGCACCCATCATTCTGAGGTCGAGGAAGGCGAGATAGATGAAGACGCTCGCCAGAAACCCGATCTCGACGATCGGCAGGCTGAGGCTCGAGCCGACGAACCCGCCGATGTCGTCCGCTTCGGCGAGGATCATGGCGAGGCCGGTTCCATTGGCGAGATCGGAACCTTCCTCATCCGCTTGTTCAAGTCGCTGCGTCACCACAAGTCGCAGGTCGCGGGTCGCGCATTCTCCGAGCCAGGCGCGGTAGACGTTCATCGCCAATTTCGCCAGGCCAAAAGCCAGCACGAGCCCGATTTGTAGAGCAATCAAGGTCAGGATGGCACGGGCGCTGCCGAGATGGACGGCGGCGTCGATGATGCGCCGCTGGGTTTCGATCGGGGCGGCATTGAGCAGGAAGACGAAGATGGACAGGGCGCAGACGGCCGCCTGATGCCAGCCGCCTGAGAGGAGCACGAAGCGGAGAAGAGAGGACGGCAGAGGCGAGGCTTGCCCATGTGGACGAGGGGGCTCGGATATCGCGGCAATGAGCCCCGAGAGCGTCATGGCACCAGCACCGCCGCGCCCTGCAACTGGCCGGCGCGCAGATCAGACAGTGCCTCGTTCGCCCGCTCCAAGGGATAGATTGTGGTTTTCGTCCTGATGCCGGCCAGCTGGGCGATCGACAGGAATTCGCGGCCGTCTGCTCGGGTAAGATTGGCGACCGAAACAAGTTCGCGTTCGTGCCAGAGCAGATCGTAGCCGAAGCCGGGAATGTCGCTCATATGGATGCCGCCGCAGACGACGCGCCCGCCCTTCACGACGGCGCTCAGGGCCAGCGGGACCAGCGCGCCGACGGGCGCGAAGATCAGCGCGGCGTCGAGCGGCACCGGCGGCTTTTCTTCGGAGCTTCCGGCCCAGCATGCACCGAGCGATAGGGCATGGGCCTGTGCTGATTCGTCGCCCGGACGGGTGAAAGCATAGACTTCGCGCCCCTGCCAACGGCAGATTTGCGTGAGGATGTGAGCGGCAGCGCCGAAACCGTAGAGACCGATCCGCCGGGCTGCGCCGGCGCTGCGTAGGCTGCGCCAGCCGATCAACCCTGCGCACATCAAGGGTGCGGCAGCGACGGGGTCGGGGAATTCATCCAGCGGGAAGACATAGGCCGCCTCGGCAATGACGTGCGTGGCGAAGCCGCCATCGCGGGTGTAGCCGGTGAATTCCGGGGTGTCGCACAGGTTCTCGCGGAGGGCATGGCAATAGGGACAATGCCCGCATGTATGCCCCAGCCAGCCGAGGCCGACGCGCCGACCGATCAATCCGGACGCGATATCTGATCCGACCAGATCGACCCGGCCGACGACTTCGTGACCAGGGACGCGTGGGCATTGCAGATCGGGCAGTTCGCCATCGACGACATGCAGATCCGTACGGCAGATGGCGCAAGCCTCAACCTTGATCCGTAGTTCTCCCGGGGCAGGTGCAGGATCGGGGCGCGACTCCTCTACTAGTGGGCTGCCCGCGGCGTTCAGAACCATCGCCTTCATGGGATTCTCCCGCTCTGCGCGCTGAAGAACCTACCTGGGGGAGGTGGCATCGGCTTTGACCAAGCTCAAGGAGCGCGGGGCTTTTGGAGCGCATCTTGGCGAGAGTTTCGCGGGAAGAAAGCCATGCAGTCCTCATCCCGAACCGGCTTGTCTCGGAAGCTTCGGAGACAGCAACCTTGCAGGGAGGAGACGCTCGGCGAGGAGGCAT
The DNA here is from genome assembly GCA_965283735.1 of Beijerinckiaceae bacterium. Taxonomy (GTDB): domain Bacteria; phylum Pseudomonadota; class Alphaproteobacteria; order Rhizobiales; family Beijerinckiaceae; genus Allobosea. The sequence goes on from CBDIPN010000001.1 coordinate 2,044,356, forward strand.
TCTCAGCGATCGATCGCATGCGCGAAGCGGCGACAGCGAAGCTCACCGGCGGGTTTTCGCCGATGGCCCTGACGCTGGCCTATCTCGACTGGGCTATCCATCTCGCAGCCGCGCCCGGCAAGCAGCTCGAACTCGCAGCCAAGGCGGCGCGCAAGGCCGCCCGCCTGGGCGGACATGTCGCATCGGGGCTTTTCCAGCCGAAGGCCGATCCCTGCATCGCGCCGCTGCCCGGCGACCGCCGCTTCGCGGCGCCGGAATGGAGCAGGCCGCCCTTTGGCTTCATGGCGCAGGCGTTCCTGCTCAACCAGCAATGGTGGCACAACGTCACGCATGAGGTGCCAGGCGTGGAGCCTCACCATGAGGAGGTGGTCTCTTCGTCGCCCGCCAGCTCCTCGACATGTTCTCCCCCGCGAACAACCCCTTGACCAACCCGGAGGTGATCGCGCGTGCCCGCGAGACCGGCGGCGCCAATTTCGTCGAGGGCTGGAGGAACTGGATCGAGGATCTGCAACGGCAGCTCGCCGGACAGCCTCCTGTCGGCGCCGAACGCTTCGTCGTCGGCCGGGACGTGGCGGCGACGCCCGGCAAGGTCGTCTTCCGCAACCACCTGATCGAACTGATCCAGTACGCGCCGGCGACGCCGACCGTCCGCGCCGAGCCGATCCTGATCGTCCCGGCCTGGATCATGAAGTACTATATCCTCGATCTGTCGCCGGAGAATTCGCTAGTGCGCTACCTCGTTGGCGCCGGGTACACGGTCTTCTGCATCTCCTGCGCAACCCCGATGCCGACGACCGAGAACTCGCTCTCGATGACTATCGCCGCAGCGGGGTGATGGCTGCGCTGGATGCCATCGCTGCGATCATGCCCGGTCGCAAGGTTCACGCTGCCGGATACTGTCTGGGCGGCACGCTTCTGGCGATCGCAGCCGCGGCGATGGTGCGCGACGCCGACGGGCGACTGGCATCGCTGACCTTCCTCGCGGCCCAGACCGATTTCAGCGAGCCAGGTGAGCTTGCGCTGTTCATCGATACGAGCGAACTGCGCTTTCTCGACAGCATGATGTGGAACCGCGGCTACCTGTCGGCCGACCAGATGGCCGCGGCCTTTCAGCTCCTGCGCTCGAACGATCTGATCTGGTCGCGGCTGGTGCACGACTATCTGATGGGGGAACGCTCCCCGATGTTCGATCTGATGGCCTGGAACGCGGATTCCACGCGCATGCCCTATCGCATGCAGGCGGAATACCTGCGCGGCCTCTATCTCGACAACGATCTGGCGAGCGGCCGCTTCATGGTGGAGGGACGACCTGCGGCGCTCCAGAATATCCGCACACCGACCTTCGCGGTCGCGACCGAGCGCGACCATGTCGCGCCGTGGCGTTCGGTCCACAAGCTGCACCTGTTGATCGATGCCGACTTGACCTTCGTGCTGACGAGTGGCGGGCACAATGCGGGAATTGTCAGCAAGCCCGGTCATCCCGGGCGCCGGTATCGGATGCTCGCGAAGAAGCATGGCGATATCTGCCTCGGTCCCGACGAGTGGTTTGCCGCAGCGCGGACACGCGAAGGCTCGTGGTGGGAGGCCTGGACGGAATGGCTCGAGGGCTTATCGTCGCCCGAGCAGGTCGTGCCACCCGCGTTCGGTGACGCTGGAAGCGGACGAGAACCGCTCTGCGATGCACCGGGAACCTATGTGCTGCAAAGGTGAGCCGTGGACCAGGAGCTCCTCACCAACCGGACGTTCGACGAGATCGCGATCGGCGAAAGCGCGTCGCCGTCCGCATCGTCCGGCCTGACGACGTCGAGCTGTTCGCTTCCGTCTCGGAGGATGCCAACCCCGCCCATCTGGATGCAGCCTTCGCTGCGGCTGATCCGTTCGGGCATGTCGTGGCGCACGGCATGTGGACCGCGGCGCTGGTCTCGGCGGTGCTCGGCACGAAGCTGCCCGGACCAGGTACGATCTATCTCGGGCAGGATCTGCGCTTCCTGAAGCCGGTCACGCCCGGCAATACCATTACGGCGACCGTCACGGTCCGAAGCTAGGAGGCGTCGAAGCGAGCCGTCGTGCTGGATACCGCTTGCTCCAACCAGCGCGGCGAAACGGTTCTGTCCGGCACGGCGACGGTGATGGCACCCGGCCAATGCGCGACCCGGCCGCGCCTGCGCCTTTCCGAAGTCACGCTGAAGCATTCCGATCGCTACGACAGCATCATGGCACAAGCCCGTGTCCTGCCGTCGTTGAGCGCCGCGATCGTCCATCCCTGCTCGCCGGAAGCCATCCTGGCCGCGATCGAAGTCCGTGACGAGGGGCTGTTGCAGCCGCTCCTCGTCGGCCCGGAGGCGAAGATCCAGGCTGCCGCGGCCGCGCGCGCCGTCGAGCTTGCGGTATCGGGCCAGGCGGCGGCCCTCATGAAGGGCAGCTTTCATTCGGATGAGTTGCTCGGCGCCGTCGTCGCTTCAGGCTCCGGCCTCACCACCGAACGCCGCATCCGCCATGTCTATGCGATGAGCCTGCCAGCCTATCCCAAGCCGCGGCTTGTGGAGGATTTGCTCTACCGCCGCAGTGGCCTGCTCGGCGTATCCGGGATCAGTCCCGACAGCCGCGATCTCCTCGACAGCGAAAGGCCTGAAGCGCATGAGGCTCTCGACCTGTTTTGCTTCCGCATCGCGGGGGAGGTGGGCCGGCTTGCGGCAACGCTGGGCGGGTTCGATGCGATCGTCTTCACTGCCGGAATTGGCGAGCATCAGCCGCCAATCCGCGCCGCCGTGGCGAGGCGGTTGAAATGGTTGGGTCTCGAACTCGACGAGGCCGCCAATGCGGCGAATGCAACCCGGATCAGCCGGACCGATGCTCCTGTGGCGGCTTTCGTAATCCCGACCGACGAGGAAGCTGTTATCGCCGAGGATGCATTGGCGCTGGTAAGACCAACCGCATAGCCGTCTGAGCCGAATGGTGGAAACTCGACTCAGACAGGCTTCCGGATAGAGACTTAGGCTGCGGCTTTGTGATTGCCAGTCCAGCCCGACACGTACTGGGCGCCGACCCCGGTCCAGGCATCCACGTTCTTCCGCGCGAGCGTCGACAATTTCTCGGCCTCGTCGGCATAGGCGCCGCCGACGCCTTTGGCGAAGTCCTGCTGGGCGTCCACCGCCTCGCCGATTTCCTTGCAGCGGCCGAGCTTGGCGCAGAATTCGGCCTGGGCTTGCATGCGGCGGCCCATGAACGCCAGGATTTCCGAGGTGATCGCGAGCTGGGTCTCCCAGATCTTCTGCGGCAGCACGGTTGTTGCGGCGAGCTGGGCTTTGACCATCTGCATGCCTTCATCGACCATGGCGGTGGTGCCGATCTGGTCCGGCGCGAGAGAGTTGGAGACAGGCTTCGTCATAGGCATGGGAACCTCCTGAATTGTCTCATTCGCCTGAATGGCGGCGATGGAGAGTTTCCTCCGGGGGCTTCATCGGGTCTTTGACGCAACGCAAAATTCGGAGGCGGTGGAATTACTTCGATGGCTTCGTCCAGTGCCGGAATTCTCATGTATCGCGTTGCGGAGGAAGGTGCCGAGGTTCTCCTCGTCCACCCGGGCGGCCCGTTCTGGCGGCGCAAGGATTTGGGTGCCTGGTCGATTCCCAAGGGCGAGCCGCATCCGGGCGAGGCCGCGGAGGAAACCGCGCGACGTGAATTCGCCGAGGAACTGGGAACCATGCCTGAAGGGCCGCTCGCTCCGCTCGGATGCATTCGACAAAGGTCCGGGAATATCGTCGAAGGCTTTGCCATCGAGGGCGACCTGGACACGGAGCGGATTCGTTGTGGTAGTGAGGTTGAGATGGAATGGCCGCGTGGCAGCGGTCGGATTCACCGATTTCCCGAAATCGACCGTGCGGCTTGGTTCTCACTTCCGGAAGCACGGTTGCGCATCCTGGCGGCGCAAGGTGATCTTATCGAGCGTCTCGAGAAAAAATTACTCGATGAAACGCTTTGTCCTATCGATCAGTGAGCTGCCGTTGTGACGATTCGCGGCAAAATGGGATAACGTTTGACGTCGTTCTTTTGTCTTTTTCCTTAAGTAATATCGTCAATGCCTCTTCGATCGATTTTCGTAAATTCTGATCGAACGTTGATCGGCCCATCACGCAAAAATAAGCGCTCAGAAGCAGGGTGTTGCACTGGTCGTAATCGGATTGAGAGCCGACCTTCTTCGACATTGTTGACCTCGCACGCCACGCGATCTTTCGGATTCAATCGGCAACGAGCGTTACATGGAAGCGCTGCGCCGGGTTCAAGACCTTGCAGCCGGGATGAAGTTGCGTCCTTGGATGCAGCCGAACTCCTACTCAGCCGGACAACCTCTTATCGCCAGTGCCCGGCTTCTCGTATTCGGGGAAGCGGCAATCGCACTTGCCGGGCTGCGCGCCGATCCGTTCGATGTGGCCGCTCGGCCAAATCCTGAACACGCTTCCGTCGTCGCGCATGAGGTATGCCGGGATCAGAGCGGAATGGGTTCTTCGAATACTTTGCTCTTCCTGTTTCGCCAGCCGTGTCGCAAGCATGATCGCTCCTCGACATGAGTTAGCCGTCGAGATTGCCCGGAGGGACCGGCCGAGACGCGGATCGCGGCCGGTCTGCTTTTCCCGGAAGCCCTCAGGCCACTGCGAGACGGTCCTCGACGATCGCGACCCCGGGAGCGGCCCAGGCAGCTCGTTCTGCGAGCACGCGTTCGTGCCATGCGCTCACCTTGCCCTCGAGAGTCACGCGGCCGCCCGAAACGAGAACGCGGATCTGGTTCGCCTCGAGTTCGGCATTGCGCTTCAAAGCGTCCTCGATCCGGTGCTTGATGTCGCCGGCCTGGACGGTGGGCTTGATGGTGATGTTGTTGGTGATGCCAGTCACGCCCGACAGCTTCCGAACGGCGGTTTGCGCGGCACTGCTCTGGAAGTACCACGGGACCTCGCCGGTCAGGGTGACCCAGCCCTTCTGCACCTTGAGCTGGACCTTGCCGTTGGGAATCGTGGTATCCCATTCGATGATCTTGAGCGCGCGCTGCGCGATCTCGTCATCGTTGGTTTTCTGATCGCTCGGCCAGCGGACCTCGATTTCCTGTGCGATCGCCCGAACGCCTTTCACGCGTTGGACCACACGCTCGGCCATCAGCTTTTCGGCGTAGCTGCCGACATGTCCGGATAAGGTGACGACGCCATTGTCGGCGGCGACGCCGATATGGGCCGCATTGACGCTTGGCTCGAATTCCAACTCGTTCAGCACGCTTTCGCGAAGAGATAAATCACCCATGGCAGCCTCCTGTGTTTGGGTGTATCTTCAGTTTGGTTATCTATACGCTTATTACATTGATAATTATCAATAATTCGGCGCTGAAAATTCGACATATGTTTGCGTGATCTCTGGTGGGGATCATCCTCAATGCGACATCAAGCAGGGTATTGGCGAATGGGCGAGAAGATCGCCCGTAACGCCCCCGAAAACCCATTCTCGCATCCGGGTGTGCCCGTAAGCGCCCGACACGATCAGGTCGCTACCTTCCTCGAGCGCAGCATCTACGATGGTGTCGGCGCAGGAGCCCGACAGCGACGCGCGCGCCAAGTGCCGACTGGCAATACCGTGGCGCGCGAGGTGCGCGCAGACATCCTCCGTGCCCGCCGTGCTTGCTTCTTCGTCAACGGAAAGCACCGTCACGGTTTCGGCGCGTTGGAGAAATGGCAGGGCATCGAGCACGGCGCGCCGCGCTTCCCGCGTGTCCTTCCAGGCTACGATGACACTCCGGGCGAATATCTCCCGGCAGTCATGCGGGACGACAAGCACGGGGCGGCCCAATCGTAAGACTGCTTCGCTGGGGTCGATCGTCATGAGCCGATGGGAAGTTCCCGAAGACGACCTTGCGACGACCACGAGATCGGCGGCGCGTGCCTGGTTGACGATGAACGAGTTGGGCTCTTCGATACTCCAGCGCCACTCGACGTCCGGTAGCGAGCCGGCGCCACGTCGGAAGTTCGCCTCTGCTTGCCCGAGATCTTCCATAGCGGCTTTTCGGGCGTTCTCGACCAGGATCGGACGCGCGGTACCTAAACCGTCTTCGAGATAGGGGATTGCTGCCTCCTCGGCGGCTACGCCGATCAGGCGGCTGCCGAAACGGGACGCGAGCGAGACGGCCAGCGCGACACGGTTTTCGGCGTCGTTCGACGGTCCCACGCAAACCATGATGCTGGCGAAGTTGCGAATGTTCGAACTCATCGCGGGGCCTTCGTGTGCGAGGATCACGCTGAACGGCGGCTCAGCGCGGAGGAGGAACCAGGATTCGCTGCTTCACCCGCGAGCGGGTTATTTCAGCTTCATCGAGGCAACCTGGAACGGCAGCAGAACCCCATCCTCGGCATTTCTGATCGAGATATAGTCGCCCGCTCCGAAGCGATGGCCGTCGAACCGGAACCCGGGCTCATCGTCGGCAGTGCCGGCATCGTCATAGTCGATGCACCAGGTTGCCCCACCCGATCCGCCGGCCCGATGCACCAGCCAACCGTATCGATCGGCTTCACCAGCCCAGAAGCGTCGGACACGGCACTTGTCACGGTTTCGCTGCCAGGCTTTGGGATCAAGATGGAGTTTCGCGTCCAATGGTGCGTGAATCTCGTATCCACAGCCTGGGTGCCCGTCCGGATGGGTGGGCGTTCGCGCAAGATGGAGTGTGACGACATACATCATTGGCTTTCTCCCGGATCGCTACGGAAGTGCTCACTGATCGCTCGGCATATCGGCAAGCGCCCAGGATACTCTCGCGAATGCGAGCGCTTGCGGCGCGATGCCGACGGCGTCAGGCCGCCTTGACGGGGATGACCTCTTCCTTCGGCTGAGACCTCGCCTGCCGCGGCACCTTGATTGTCAGGATGCCGTTGGCGAAGTTCGCGTCGATCTTGTCGGCGGCGATATCGTCGGGCATGCGAAATGAACGGAAGAAGGAACCATAGCGGCGCTCGGATACATAGGTGTCCTCGTCCTTCCGCTCCTTCTCGCTTTTCTTCTCGCCGCTGATCGTCAGAACGCCTTCGGATAGCTTGACCTGCACGTCAGCCGGGGCCATGCCCGGGAGCTCGGCGGTGATCTCGTAGAGATTGTCCGTCTTGGACACGTCGACTGCGGGGACACTTCCCCAACGCTCGAAGCGGGGCAGGGATAGGTCGAAGGAAGGCGCGCTCGCGAACGGATGTCGGCCCGAGCGAAAGCCGAAAGTGTCGAATAGTCGCTCCATCTCGTTCCAAAAGCCTTCGAGGCCCGCCGGCTCGGCTCGGCGAGGCGAAGGCACACGGGTTTCACTCTTGATTGGAAGCTTGGTTGCTGCTCCTGCCATAACGGCCTCCTGTGAGACGATGGCGAGCGGTGCGGTAGAGCCGCGAAGATCGTGCCGCTCAATCAAAGCCCGGTATCTGGCGTGCGGCCAACCGGACCGATGCGTGAACCAAGCACGGATCTCGGTCGGTCACTTTGAGAGAAATCAAAAACGAAATGATCGGAGAGCGAACTGCTCAGGGCCTGCGATCATGGGCGAACCGGCGCCGCTTCCAAGCGAGCCGGAAACGCCACTCTTTCGGCCCTGCAAGCGTTCGCAACGCGTTGAGAATGACCGCGATATCGATGCCCTCCTGAAGAAGGGCCCCGGCCACGGGAGGGATCAAGCCGAAGGCCGCGAAAGCCATGGCAATGCCCGACAGGCCGAGACCGACAACAATGCTCTGCCGCGCGATGTGGTGGGTCCGTTGCGCGATCGCGACGGCTTCCGTCAAACCATTGCAGCGGAAACAAATGCTGTGTGAAGCGAGCCAGGCTTGCTTGTGGCGGGGCTCTTCGGGTGATGAAGCCGACCCCGCTAATGGCGTTCCAGCCTCCTGACGAAGCAGTTGGAACGCCATTAGCGGGGTCGGCCGCAGGCGGGCTTGCATTTAGTCGATATATATTATATTTAATTGTAAAGTGATTTCTGCTGAGAGGATGCTCACGATGACTGCCGTCAAGATCGACGACCGGCTGACGATCGCCAGTCAGCCGAGGCAGGAGGCGCTCGCCACGCTGGCAGCGACCGGCTTCGCCACCATTATCAACAACCGACCCGACGGTGAGGAAACTGGACAACCCAGCAGCGCCGCCGAGAAGGCGATTCTCGAGCAGTCGGGTCTTGTTTATCGCTTCATTCCGGTGACGGCGACGACGATCACCGAAGCCGATATCCGCTCCTTCCAAGAGGCAGTGTCGGGGGCCAAGGGGCGCGTCTACGCCCATTGCCGCAGCGGCACGCGATCATTGACGCTGCACGTGCTGGGCGAGGTGCTGGCAGGGCGAATGAAGCCCGGCGAGGTTGAGGCTTTCGGTCGCGCGCACGGCTTCGATCTCTCGGGCGCGGTGCAGTGGCTCGCCCGGAATGCGGCCAAGGCGCCGCAAGTTAAGGGCTTCTACGAGCCGCGCACCGGCAGCATCCAGTATGTCGTAACCGATCCGAAGACGAGGCGCTGCGCGATCATCGACCCGGTCTATGAGTTCGATGAGAAGTCCGGCGCGACCGCCACGCATCAGGCCGACACGATCCTCGCCTATGTGGCGCGCGAGGGGCTCACCGTCGAGTGGATTCTCGACACCCATCCCCACGCCGATCACTTCTCGGCCGCTCATTATCTCAAGCAGAAAACAGGCGCCCGGACAGCCATCGGCGCGCGCGTCACGGATGTCCAGAAGCTCTGGCAGGGCCTCTACAACTGGCCGGAACTGGCGATCGACGGTTCGCAATGGGATCGACTCTTCGCCGAAGGCGACAGCTTCAAGGTGGGAGAACTCTCGGGGCGCGTGATGTTCTCGCCCGGCCATACCCTTGCCTCCGTGACCTATGTGATCGGTGACGCGGCATTCGTGCACGATACGATCTTCATGCCGGATTCCGGCACGGCGCGCGCGGATTTCCCGGGCGGCAGCGCCCGGGCCCTGTGGGCGTCGATCCAGGCGATCCTGGCCCTGCCGGAAGAGACGCGCTTGTTCACCGGGCACGACTACGAGCCTGGCGGGCGCGGCGCCAGATGGGAGAGCACCGTGGGCGAGCAAAAGCGTGCAAACCCGCATCTCGTCAATATGACGGAGGAGCGCTTCGTCGCGCTGCGGGAAGCGCGCGACCGCACCCTGCCGATGCCGAAGCTGATCTTGCATGCACTCCAGGTCAACATCCGCGGCGGCCGGCTGCCGGAGCCCGAAGCCAACGGAAGGCGCTATCTCAAATTCCCGCTCGATGCGCTCTCGGGGGCCGCATGGTGATGGCCGCCGCAATGATCCGCACGATGCCGCCGGCTGAGATGGAGGAGCGCGCTGGCGAGGTTGCCGCCTTGCTCAAGACGTTGTCGCATCCAGCACGTCTGCGGCTCGCCTGCGCACTCGCCGAGGGCGAATACGCCGTCGGCGAGCTCGAGGAGCGGCTCGGCATCCGTCAGCCGACGCTGTCGCAGCAGCTCGGCGCATTGCGCGAAGCCGGGGTCGTCACGACGCGCCGCGAAGCCAAGCAGATCTTCTACCGCCTGAGCGAAGAGAAGGCCGCTCGCCTGATCGAAGCCCTCTACGCCATCTATTGCGAACCGGAGCAGCAGCCATGAGTGTCTATTGGCCTTCTCTGATCGGCGGCATGTTGCTCGGCCTCTCCGCCGTCGCGCTCCTGCTGCTCGACGGACGGATCGCCGGCATCAGCGGCATCGTCGGCCGCTTGCTCGGCGGCGCGCAGGTCCCGCTGAATGCGGCTTTCGTCATCGGGCTCATCAGCGGCCCGCCGCTCTACATGCTGGCCTTCGGGAGCTTCCCGTCCGTGACCATCGCTACGTCCTGGCCCTGGTCCTAGTGGCCGGGCTGGCCGTCGGCATCGGCACGCGCATGGGCTCGGGCTGCACCTCGGGACACGGCATCCTCGGCCTTGCCCGCTTTTCGAGACGTTCGTTCGCCGCGACCGCGACCTTCCTCCTCGCGGGGGTCGCCATGGCGACGCTGATGGAGTTCCTGCGGTGAAGCCTCTCGCGCCCCTGCGTATCGTCGTTGCGCTCCTTGCCGGTGCGCTGTTCGGATTCGGCCTGTCGCTCTCCGGAATGCTCGATCCGGCGCGCGTGCTCGGCTTCCTCAATCTCGCCAGCGGTCATTGGGACCCGAGCCTGGCCTTCGTGCTCGGCGGCGCTGTGCTCGTGGCGGTGCCGGGCGTCATGCTGCAACGCCGTCTGCGGCGCCCTTTGCTCGACGACAGCTTCCACCTGCCGGAGAAGACGGAGATCGATGGGAGGCTGCTAGCGGGCTCGGCGCTGTTCGGAGCCGGATGGGGTCTCGCCGGCTTCTGCCCGGGCCCGGCGGTCTCGGCGCTGTCGATGGGCCTCGTCCCGGTTCTCCTGTTCGTCGCAGCGATGGTGGTGGGGATGATACTGCATGATCGGGCGATCGCGGGGATGCTGCCGCGATGACCTCGACCCTCGTCCCTGCCCTCGCTTCCGGCGGCCTCGTGGGCTTCAGCCTTGGGCTGGTCGGCGGGGGCGGCTCGATCCTGGCCACGCCACTGCTGCTCTACGTCGTCGGCGTCGCCAGCCCGCATATCGCGATTGGCACTGGCGCGCTGGCAGTCTCGATCAATGCCTATGCCAACCTGCTCGCCCATGCCCGGAAGGGCCATGTCCGCTGGCTCTGCGCATCAGTCTTCGCGGCGCTCGGTTCGCTCGGCGCCCTTGTCGGATCGAGCCTCGGCCTCGTCGTCGACGGAACACGACTTCTCCTGCTCTTCGGCGCACTGATGGTTGTTGTGGGGCTGCTGATGCTGCGGCCGCGCGGCGTCAGCCGAGGCGATGAGCGGCCGGTGGATCGGCGCATGTGTGCGCTCACCGCCGCCGCGGCGCTGGCGACGGGCGGCGCCTCCGGCTTCTTCGGTATCGGTGGCGGCTTCCTGATCGTGCCGGCGCTCGTCTTCGCCACCGGCATGCCGATGATCAATGCCATCGGCTCCTCCTTGCTCGCAGTGGGAACGTTCGGCCTGGCGACGGCGCTGAACTATGCCCGCAGCGGTCTCGTCGACTGGGTCGTCGCAGTGCAGTTCATCTCGGGCGGCGTCGCGGGCGGCATTCTCGGCATGCTCCTGGCGACGCATCTCTCGAAAGGCAAGGCCACGCTGAACCGCATCTTCGCTGCGCTCATCCTGACGGTCGCGATCTATGTGATCTTCAAGAACCTGCCGATGGCGATCGGCATCGCGTAATCGCGGAGGGTGATTTTGGCGGCACGACCTGGATAGTTCGGGCGAACTTCCTTGGAAGTGCGGCAACCTCGTCGCTATGACTGCATCACGCTACGCGCGTTAGGTGGAAGACCTGTTCCGTACCACCGTCACCGAGCATCCGGCCTCGGCCACGACCTTGGACGAGACGCTGCCGAGATGGCGGCGCAGGGTGGAGGCGCCGCGCGCACCGAGGATAATGTGGCCGATCTGGTTATGCTCGGCATAACGCAATATAGCGTCGGCTGCGCTCACCGCCTGCACGACGTGGTAGCTGATCCGGTCCTCGGCAAGGCCGAGCGGGCTCGCCCAGGCCTTAAGCGCAACCAGCCGCTTGATGTAGACGGAGTGGCCAGCGCTGTCTGCCACGACGTCCTCCCGCAGAATCTCGGTCTTCAGGACGGTTAGGCAAGAGAGGCGTGAATTGGTGCGGGCCGCCAAGAGCCGACCGGTCTCGGCGAGCACGGCATCGGCCAGCGGATTGACGCTATCGGCGAGGTCGACTGCCGCCAGGATAAGTGCCGGACCGGCCTCGCGCCGACGGGCCGTTGGAGCGCCGGTGAGCAGAAGATCATCGCGCTTCTGGAACGCTGCGAGGAGCCAGTCCCACCAGCGGCGCTGTGGCAGGGGCTCGACGATCACCACCTGCTCAGGGTTGCGCAACTCGAAAGCGACCCGGGCGGCATCCGCATAGCGGCGCTCGCGATCGACCTCGAGGCATTTCTGAATGATCGTTTCCAGCCAGGCCGGTACCTTCGGATTGCGGGCGGAGGGCGGCTTCGGCGCCTGATAGAGCCTTCGCTTCATCCCCGCCTGTGTCGAGGGCCAGCCGAACGGCGGCTCTCCGGTGGCGAGCAGATAGAGGATGCCGCCCAGGGCGAAGATGTCGCTCGAAGGGTCGGACCGGTCGCCCAGCACCTGCTCGGGTGCGATATAGGCGGCTGAGCCCATTGGGACGTTGCTTTCCTCCGAAAGCAAGTCTGGCAGGCCGGCATGGCGTGAGAGGCCGAAATCGAGCAGCACCGCGCCGCGGGCGGCGAGGATGACGTTCTCGGGCTTCAAGTCGAGATGTGCCACCTGCTGCTGATGCAGGCTGGCGACGGCGGCCGCCACCTCGGCGCCGATGCGCGCGACCTCCTCGGGCGAGAGTGGCGCATTCTTGGCGATCCGTGCGAGGCTTTCGCCTTCGACGAACTCCATAGCGATGTAGGGCGTCTCCGCCAGATCGCCGGAGCGGATGTAGCGCGGAACATGGGGGCCTGATAGGCGCTTCAGGATCAGTTCTTCGACCTCGTAGCCGATGACGGTCGAGACATCCTGGCCGGGCTCGAGAAAGGGAATCTTGAGGACGACGGGGGCTTCCACATCCGGATGATGTGCCCGCCAGAGTGAAGCCATACCGCCGGAAGGCATCAGCGATTTCAGCGTGAAGCCGTCGATCATCTGTCCTTCGTGGAAGCGCATTCCGTTCACCGACCGAAAATGAGCCGCGTGGCGAGAGCCGGCGGCAGCCCCGCCGCCAGCACCTTGCGGGCAGTCGTTTCTGCATCATAGGGCACGCGCCGCATGGTGACGCAGCGCTGCTCCAAGTCGATGAGAGCGAAGCAGGCGGCCGGATTGCCGTCTCGTGGCTGCCCGACGGAGCCCGCGACCACAAGGTGTCGACGCGTCGCGATCAACGGTGCCGGTTGATTGTCAAGCGGCCGAAACGCGACGGGCGGGTAGCCGACACGAGCATAGAACATGGCTGGAACGTGCGTGTGGCCGCAGACGATGAGACGCGCTCCGGTTGCATCGAAGGCGGATTCCGCTGCCTGCGCGTCCAGGATGTAGCGCCAGCGGCCGGGCTCGTTGGCACTCGCATGAACATAGAGGCGATCCTCCTCCACGATTGTCAGAGGCAGTCCGGCGAGGAAGGCACGATGTTCTTCCGAAAGTTGGCTGCGCGTCCAGTGAATTGCGTCGCGAGCGGCCTTGGTCATGCCACGGTCCTCTTGGTGGACCGCCTGATCGTGATTGCCGAGCACCACCCGCGCACCGTTCGCGGCGTACTGCGCCGCAACTTCCACTGCATAAGCCGGATCCGGCCCATACCCGACGATATCGCCGGCAATCACGATCACGTCCGGGGCCGCCGCAGCGACAGCCTCCTTCACTGCATCGAGTGCCTCGCGATTCCCATGGATGTCAGCGAGTACGACGATGCGCATCGATTGTCCGGAGGCGAAAACCTTGGCGATCCTGCCACCATCGAAACGATGCTGCATCTAAAAAGGACTCCATCCCTGCACGCCCCGCAGCCTCGGTCACGAGCATCAAATTTGCTGCCGCTCGTGTTAACGCGGCACCTATCATTTGTGAGTGATCGGGAGCGGCAGCGGTTGCTGGGTCATCGGCACCTGCGGTCCCGAGGCACGGAGGATGATCATAAGGCTCCATCGCTCTTAGAATGCGTGAGTACGCCAGCGACGGCCAGAAATGCCACGGTGATCCAGGGCGGTGCTTTACAGATGGTGAGGAGCAGAAAGCCCGCAAGCGGCAGAACGAAAACGTGTCGTGATTGAACGGCGCTCGCCCAGACCGGGTCATAAGGGGCGGCACCGAGAATCCCGACGACCGCTGCGTTAGCACCGCGCATTGCCGCCGTGGCGGCGGCGCCTTGCGGCGGCATGGAAGCGATGCGGTCGATGAGTTCCTTCGGGTTCATGGTCACTCCTTGGTCCGGGTGACGAGGAGAATGACGCCGCTCGCCCGGAGAAAAGAGGCCGAAAGACCCTTCAGCGATCCGAAGGTCGGGCTTCAGTCGCCGATCTTCCAACCGCAGGTCTCACATCTCAGCTCGGCGAAGAGCTGATAGGCTGCCCGGCAGATGATGCTGCCGGTTATGTGGGGCCGAGACACAGGCGCGTCTCGGGTTTCGAGATGCCCTCCATCACGCGAATGCCGGTCAGGAGCCGATTGAATTCGGCCATGCTTGGGACCTTGATCTCGGCGATAAGGTCCCAAAGACCATTCGTCGTGTGCATGGCCGCAAAGCCGGGGTTCTTTCGGAGAGCGGCGACCGTGCCCTTCACGTTCCGGCCTTCCAGTGCGATCATCATGACGCTACGGATCCGATCCGCGGTGTCGGCGTCTTCGGGCAAACGCTCGGCGAGTGCGGGGCCGGACGTTGAGTGAGAAGTTGCCGCCGAAAGCAAGTTTGGTTCGCGTCGTCTCCAACCGACACCCGCCTTGCGTTTCGATATTAATGTCGATAAGTCTCGACATATGGAAAATGAGCAAGTCATCCTCGCGCTGGCAGCGCTGGCGCAGAGTACTCGCCTCGACGTCTTCCGCCTGCTGGTGAGCGCGGAGCCAGAGGGATTGCCTGCCGGCGAGGTCGCTCGCCGTCTCGAAGTTCCCCACAACACCATGTCGTCCCATCTGAGTATCCTCAGCCGGGCAGGGCTCGTCCGTTCGGAGCGCTTCAGTCGCTCGATCATCTACCGAGCCGATCTCGACGCGCTTCGATTGGCCATCGGGTTCCTCCTCAAGGATTGTTGCGGTGGCCGTGCGGAGATCTGCGCGCCGCTCCTGGTTGAGCTCACGCCCTGCTGCCCGCCAAAGGTCACGACCGATGCCTGATCGCGTCCACAACGTGCTGTTCCTCTGCACGCATAACTCCGCTCGGTCGATCATGGCCGAGGCGTTGCTAAACCATCTCAGCGAAGGACGTTTTCGGGCCTTCTCCGCCGGCAGCGAGGGCGGCCCCGGGCCGAAGCCGATGGCGCTCAAGGTTCTGGATGCCGAAGGCATCCCGACCGAGGGCCTGTCGTCGAAGACCTGGGATGTCTTCGCGAAGCCCGGCGCACCCGTCATGGATCTCGTGATCACCGTCTGCGATCAGGCGGCGGGCGAGGCCTGCCCGCATTGGCCCGGGCAGCCGATCACGGCGCACTGGGGCATCGAGGACCCGTCCAACGTCCAGGGCAGCGAGATCGAGCGCGAGCGAGCCTTCGTGACGGCGTTGCGCTATCTCAGAAACCGGATCAACGCCCTCCTGTCGCTGCCCGTCGCCAGCCTCGACGAGATGGCGTTGGCTCAGCAGGTTCGGCGGATCGGGGGCCTCGAGGGCGCGAGCGGCGGTCGCCCGGAGGTGGCGTGATGGACGTCATCATCTACCACAACCCGGCCTGCGGGACTTCCCGAAACACGCTCGCGCTGATCCGCAATGCCGGCGTCGAGCCGCACGTCATCGAGTATCTGAAGACGCCGCCGAGCCGGGCGCTGCTGAAGCAGCTTCTCGATCGCGCCGGGCTGACCGCCCGGGACATCCTGCGCGAGAAGGGCACGCCCTTCGCCGAACTCGGCCTCGGCAACCCGAGCCTTTCCAACGAAGTCCTGCTCGATGCGATCGAGGCCCATCCCATTCTAATGAACCGTCCGTTGGTCGTGTCGCTCAAGGGCGTGAAGCTGTGCCGGCCGTCAGAGGCGGTCCTGCCCCTGCTGCCGCCCCAGCTCGGCGAATTCCGCAAGGAGGACGGCGAACTGGTCGTCGATGCCTCCGGTCGCCCCGTCGCACTCGCCTGAGGTCACCATGTCCACCTTCGAACGCTACCTGACCATCTGGGTCGCGCTGTGCATCGTCGTCGGGATTGCGCTGGGCCACGTCATGCCGGGCGCGTTCCAAGCCATCGGCTCGGCCGAGATCGCCAGGGTCAATCTGCCCGTCGCGGTTCTGATCTGGCTGATGGTCATCCC
Organism: Beijerinckiaceae bacterium; assembly: GCA_965283735.1. Classification (GTDB taxonomy): domain Bacteria; phylum Pseudomonadota; class Alphaproteobacteria; order Rhizobiales; family Beijerinckiaceae; genus Allobosea. The sequence goes on from CBDIPN010000001.1 coordinate 2,060,371, forward strand.
GATGCTGCTGAAGATCGACTTCGCGGCGCTCGGGCAGGTTGGCCGCCACTGGCGCGGGATCGGCGTCACCCTCTTCATCAACTGGGCGGTGAAACCCTTCTCGATGGCGGCGCTCGGCTGGTTCTTCATCGCCTGGCTGTTCCGGCCGTGGCTACCCGCCGACCAGATCAACAGCTACATCGCCGGACTCATCATCCTGGCGGCCGCGCCCTGCACCGCGATGGTCTTCGTCTGGTCGAACCTGACGAAGGGCGAACCGCACTTCACGCTCAGCCAGGTCGCCCTCAACGACGCGATCATGGTCGTCGCCTTTGCTCCGATCGTCGGCCTGCTGCTCGGCCTGTCGGCGATCACCGTGCCGTGGGGAACGCTCGTCCTCTCGGTCGTGCTCTACATCGTCATCCCCGTAATCGTCGCGCAACTCGTCCGCAGCCGCGTTCTGGCGAAGGGCGGGCAGGCTGCGCTCGATCGACTGCTCGGCCGACTGGGACCTGTTTCGCTCGTGGCCCTGCTCGCCACTCTCGTCCTGCTCTTCGGCTTCCAGGGCGAGCAGATCCTCGCCCAGCCGATGGTGATCGCGCTCCTGGCGGTGCCGATCCTGATCCAGGTCTACCTGAATGCCGGGCTGGCCTATCTGCTGAACCGGATCGCGGGCGAGCAGCATTGCGTCGCGGGGCCGTCAGCGCTGATCGGCGCCTCGAACTTCTTCGAGCTCGCAGTCGCCGCGGCGATCAGCCTGTTCGGCTTCAACTCCGGAGCCGCGCTCGCTACGGTCGTCGGCGTCCTCATCGAGGTCCCGGTCATGCTGACTGTGGTCTGGATCGTGAACCGATCGAAGGATTGGTACGAGCGCAGCGACAGCGTGCGAAAGGTTCAGGCAGCGGAGTAATTCGACGATCATGGAAATAGGGCTTGACGAAGCGATCCCGTCCATGCCTACTTATTTCCATGAACATCGAAGAAGCAGCGAAGCAGCTCGAAGCGCTCGGTAACCCGACGCGCCTCCAGCTCTATCGAACCTTGGTCCGCGCGGGTCACGGCGGCCTCCCTGTCAATCAGGTGCAGGAACGCCTGGGGATCCCGGCTTCGACCCTGTCCCACCACCTTCAACGGCTGATCCGGAACGGTCTCGTCACGCAGGAGCGACAGGCCACGACCCTGATCTGCCGCGCGGTCTATCCGGCCATGGATGCACTACTCGGCTTCCTCGCCGACGAATGCTGCATTGAGGAAGGCTGCTCGGATGCTTCCGGGAAGGCCGCCTGAGCGGCTTTTCATTTGCCACTTAATTCCATGTTTCTAGCAGGAATGGAGGATATCCAGATGAAGGAGCTTCCCGTCGTCGTCATCGGGGCCGGACCGATCGGACTCGCGGCCGCAGCGAACCTCGTCACGCGAGGTATCCCGGTGAAGGTGCTCGAGGCAGGCGACGCGGCCGGCGCCAACATCCGGGACTGGGGTCACGTCCGACTGTTCTCTCCCTGGGAATTCAATGTCGATCCCGCCAGCCGGGTACTGCTTGCGGCCGCTGGTTGGAGGGAGCCCGAAAGCGGGAGCTATCCGACCGGAAACGACCTCGTCGAAATCTACCTGGCGCCCTTGGCGGCAACGAACGAACTGACCTCCGTCATCGAATACGGGGTCCGCGTTGCCGCGATCAGCCGCCATGGCATCGACAAGGTGGTGAGCAGGGACCGCGAGCTGCGCCCGTTCCAGTTGACCGTCGTCGGTCGCGACGGCGCGGTGAGCCGCGTCCAGGCCCGGGCGGTGATCGACGCTTCCGGAACATGGAGGACTCCGAACCCGGTGAATGCCAGCGGCGTGCCCGCGGAAGGCGAGGAAACGCTGGCTGATCGGATCGCCTACGGTATTCCCGATGTCCTCGGCCGAGACCGAGCCGACTATGTCGGCCGAACGACGCTGGTGGTGGGCGCCGGGCACTCCGCCGCGAACGTGCTGCTCGATCTCGATGAGCTTTCGGCTCGGGGCGGCGCGACCAGGGCGATCTGGGTCACGCGCGGCCGGGATCTCTCCCGTGTCTATGGCGGGGGCTCGAACGACCAGCTCGCTGCCCGGGGAGATCTCGGGCAGCGCCTGCGCCGTCTCGTAGCGGAAGGTCGCGTCGAATTGGTCTCCGGCTTCGCTATTGCGGGTCTTCGACAGGAAGGGGCAGGTATCGTCGTATATGGCGAGGTCGGCGGTGTCGGCCGAACCATTGGACCGATCGACCGCATCGTGGCCTGCACGGGACAGCGGCCCGATCTTTCGCTGACCCGGGAACTGCGCGTCGAGTTCGACCCCTGGCTGGAAAGCGCCCGGGCGCTCGGACCCATGATCGACCCGAACCTCCATTCCTGCGGATCCGTTCCGCCGCACGGGCACCGCGAGCTCTCGCATCCGGAGCCCGGGTTTTACACCGTCGGGATCAAGAGTTACGGGCGCGCACCCACCTTCCTAATGATGACGGGCTTCGAGCAGGTTCGGTCGGTCGTGGCGGCGATCGCCGGCGATCTGGCCGAGGCCGACGATGTCAGGCTCGTCTTGCCGGAGACGGGCGTATGCACTGCTGCGCCGGCAGGAGCCGGAGGATGCTGCGGAGGTCCCGTACCGGCCGAAGCGGATGCCTGTTGCGCCGATGACGCCGCAGCGAAGGCCGACGGCAAGGCTGGATGCGGCTGTGGTCCTGCCAAAGCGCCGGAGCCCGCGCAGGCGACATCCTCCTGCTGCGGCAAGGCCGCATGATCGATCGCGATCGGCTGACCGTCATTTCGGCCCTGGGCGTGGTGCAGATCCTCGCCTGGGGCTCGTCCTATTATCTCCCGGCCGTCCTTGCCGCACCGATCGCCACCGATACCGGGTGGCCTCTGTTGATCCGCCCCCGCCGAGAGGTCCATGGGGATTGTTAGTGGACGGTTGGCCTCGGCGCCAGCGCGGGCGGCGTAGCCGGTCTGGATTGCGCAGCCGCCCGCGCGGTCATTGCGGGGACGAAGACCTCCGGGGCGGGGGGCTTGTAGCCGAGCGAGCCATGTGGGCGCAGCGTGTTGAAGTGTCGCCGCCAGCTTTCGACGACGATCTTCGCCTCCGCGAGCGAATAGAAGATCTCGCCGTCGAGAAGTTCGTCGCGCAACCGGGCATTGAACGACTCGATGAAGCCGTTCTCCCAGGGGCTTCCGGGCGCGATATAGGCGGTCTTGGCGCCGACCGCACCGATCCAGTCCTGCACGGCCTTGGCGACGAATTCGGGCCCGTTATCTGACCGAACATGCTCCGGCACGCCGCGCAGGATGAACAGATCCGAGAGCACGTCGATGACGTCGATCGCCTTCAGCCTGCGATCGATGCGGATTGCCAGGCATTCATGCGTGAACTCGTCGATGATGTTCAGCATCCGGTATTTTCTCCCATCATGGGTGCGGTCCTCGACAAAGTCGTAGGACCACACGTGATTGGGCCGCTCGGCGCGAAGGCGGATGCAGGATCCGTCCGCGAGCCAGAGACGGCTGCGTTTGGGTTGTCGGGCTGGAACTTTCAGCCCCTCGCGTCGCCAGATGCGCTCAACCCGCTTGTCGTTGACCACCCAGCCTGCCGTCGAGCGCAGCAGCGCGGCGATCTTGCGATAACCGTAGCGGCCATAGCGGCGGACCAGTTCGACGATGTCGGCCGTAAGCCTCTCCTCGTCGTCGCGTCCGCGCGGGATCCGGCGCTGGGTCGAGCGATGTTGTCCGAGCACACGGCATATCCGCCGCTCCGACACCTTCAGGACGAGCCGAACATGCTCGATGCAGGCACGGCGACGCGCGGGGCTTACCAGTTTCCCGAAGCCGCCTCCTTCAGGATCAGCTTGTCGAGCGTCAGGTCCGCGACGGCGCGACGAAGCCGGGCGTTCTCGGCCTCGAGCTCCTTCATCCGCTTCACCTGATCCGTCTTCAGGCCGCCAAACTCTCGGCGCCAGCGGTAATAACTAACCTCCGTCACGCCGATCGAGCGGATCGCATCGGCAACGGATTGACCCTGCGAGACCAGCACATCGACCTGGCGCAGCTTCGCGACAATCTCTTCGGGCTTGTGACGCTTCTTCGGCATTGCGGTCCTCCTGTCTGCCAAAAGACATAGTTCAGGGTGGACCAATTCAACGGGGGTGGATCAGATTCCCGGCGCTCGCTTCATGGATCCGCGCCAGGTGACGCGGCGGTTCGGAATGGCTGCGGCGGAGAAGGAGGCTTGATGCCGACTGACGATCAGGCGCCCTCGAGGCCGCCAGAGCTCAATGCCCATTTCGAACAAAATGTTCGATTCCTTTCCGGCGATATGGCTACCGGCCCACTCGTCGTCGCTGCTCGGGGCCTATTGGGTTGGGGCCAGGCTAAGCTGGCCGAGCGAGCCGATATTCGAAGGCAAACCCTGGCGGAATTCGAGGCAGGGGTTCGGCGCCCGCAGGCTCGGGTTCGTGATGCCGTTCTATCCGTGCTCGAAGGCGAAGGAGTTCGATTCGTCGATATTGCGGGCGCATGCGGGCCCGTCTTGAATTTCAGCTCAAGATAATTGTCGTTCTATCGATCCGTCGATTTCGAGGCTTGTTGTCGGGATGATGCCAGATGACGACATGCGTCGACGTCCAATCCAGGCGATGGCGCCCTGGGCCTCAGGGCCAATTTCCACAGATGGTGTTGAGCGCCGTCGCATTGCTGTGCTCCGAGCCGCTCATGCTCCGAAACGAAGAGCGGCCGAACGCGATGCCGAGATCTCAAACCATTCCGCTGGTCAAACCGTAGAGTAGTCCTGCCACGGAGCAGGCGGCGATGGCTTTGATCGTGCCGACCCGATGCGGAACACGCGACCATGTCAGCGAGGGGCGGCAGACCGATAATGTTGCATCCTGCATCGCTTTCAGCGCCGCCAGCGCGTCGGCGTGCAGCCCGCGTTGGAGCGAGACCAGCCAATCCATCGGAGCCCCGGATCAACCGGCCCGCGAAGGCCATTTCTCATGCAGATCGTCGATGACGAAGGCATGGTCATGACGATGCCCGTCGGCCTCGGCGAGGTGCGGGTGGTTGGGCGGCAGGTCGTCATGGCTGTGGACCAGGCTCTCGGCATCGGCCGCTGGCCAGACACGCGCGGCCACGATGAGTGCGGCGAAGGTTAGGGCTGCGAAGATGCCCGCGGTCACGGAGAGCGGGAGCGCGGCCCCGAGCCACCCCGCGAGCGGATAAGTGACGAGCCAGCAGGCATGCGAGAGCGCGAACTGCGCCGCGAACACGGCGGGACGATCCGCCGTCTGGGCAGAACGCCGCAGCAGCCTGCCCGAGGGCGTTTGTACCGCTGAATACCCGATGCCCAGCAGCAGCCAGGTCACCAGGAGCAAGGGCCAGATCCAGGTTCCGGCGACCGTTGTTGTGGTCGCGACATCCGTCCAGGAGGCGGTGAACAAGGCCGCACCGAAGAGCGTGAGCACGAGGCCGAGCCAGCAGGCCGCGACCAGCATGACGCGCCGGTCGGGAAGCTTGTCGAGAAGGCGCGGCAGGACCAGCGCCGCAAGCATCGAGCCGCCCCCGAAGCAGGCAAGCGCCATCGCAACTTGCCCATCGCCGAGCCCAAGCCAACCCTTCACGATCACCACGGTGTTGACGATCACCAGCGCGCCGCCGGCCGCCGCCGCCATGTTCAAGGCAAGCAGGCCGCGGAGGCGCGGCGTCGCGAGATAGATGCGCATGCCGCGCGTCGTCTTGTCGTAGATGCTGCCCTCACGTTGAACGGCTGGCGACATGGGCAAAGAAACCGACAGCACGAGGGCCGCTGAGCAGAGGAAGCCGACGACGGTGCCCGAGAACAGCCAGTGAAAGCTGATAAGGCTGAGCAGGAGGGCGGCGAGCGCTGGGCTGATGAGGCTTTCGAGATCATAAGCCAGGCGCGAGAGCGATAGGGCCCGGGTATAGTCGGCCTCCTCCGGCAGCACGTCGGGGATCGTCGCCTGGAAGGTCGGCGTGAAGGCCGCCGAGGCCGATTGCAGCAGGAAGATCAGGACATAGATCTGCCAGACCTCGGAGACGAAGGGCAGCAGCAAGGCAATGGCGGCCCGCACCAAGTCCATCGCGATCAGGAAGGCGCGCCGCGGCAATTGCGCAGCGTAAGCGCCGACCACGGGCGCGACCGTGACATAGGCGACCATCTTGATCGCCAGCGCAGTCCCGAGCACCGCTCCCGCCTTGTCGCCGGCAAGTTCGAAGGCGAGCAGCCCGAGCGCGACGGTCAGAAGACCTGTCCCGAGCAGCGCGATGATCTGCGCAAGGAACAGGTGCCGGTAGGTTCGGTTGGAAAGAACGTCGAGCATGATCGTCCGATGCGGTTCTGATCAGCCGCCCAGCGGCAGGACTAGAGCAACCTGGGCCGCACGCGTTGCCTGGGAGGAGAGCCCCATCCAGCCGTGGATGCCGACATAGAGGCCGACGCCGATCAGCAGGATTCCGGAGAAGTAGGGCGCACGTCGCGCGAAGGTCGAGAACCAGGACCAGCGCTTCGTCGCGTGACGGACGCTCAGCGCGGCCGCCGCGCCGACGGAGACGAGCGTGATCGCGAGACCGATCGAGAAGCACAATACCAGCGTGAAGCCGAGCGTGAACTCCTTGAGCTGGAGACAGAGCAGCAGCACGGTGATCGCAGCCGGGCACGGGATCAGGCCGCCGGTCAGGCCGAACAGGACGATCTGCCAGGTCGTGACGTTGCGATCGGCGAAGCGGCGACGGATGTCGTTGGCATGCGCCAGCTCGTGGGCGTCCTGGTAGCCATCGGTCGCGACATCGAGCCCACGCAGTTCCTCATGCATGTGGTCGTGGCCATGGGCGTGATCCTCGACGAAGGAGAGATCGTAATCATGGGTGTGGTCGCCATGGCCGAGGCTGACCCGCGCCATGAACTCGTGGGGTTCGGGGATTTCCTGCACGGATTCGAGGAGCCCGGAACGCCTCTCGAAGGTGAAGGCCTGACGCGAGCCGTCCGGCCGCTCGGTGACGATGCCGACGTCCTTGGCTGCCCAGGCATGGCCCCGCTCGGTACGAATGCGCCAGCGCGGCGGGACGCCATCCTCGAAGACCTCGACGGCGATGACGCCATGCCCGGTGTCGATGCGACGGATATCGGCCTCGTGGCCATGGTGAGAATGCGCGGCTGCCGTTGCGGGGCCGTGCGAATGCCCGCCGTGACTATGCCCGCCATGTCCTCCGTGGCTGTGGCCCCCGTGGCCGCCATGGCTATGTCCCGAAGCCAGCCCGGCGCGCTGCTGGTCTCCCCAGGTGCGCCAGAGCATCCAAAGGGCCATGCCGACGATGATCACCGCAGAGGTGATCTGGAGATAGGGCTCGAACGTTTCCGGGGCGACGCCCTGCCAGAGGTACATGCCGCCGATCGCGATGCCCCAGACCACTAGCGTATGGGAGACCGTCGCCGCCAGGCCGAGGAGTACGGCCTGCGTCACTGTTCCACGGATCGCGACGATGAACGCGGCCATCATCGTCTTGGAGTGGCCGGGCTCCAGGCCATGCAGCGCTCCGAGCAGGATCGCGCTCGGGATGAACAGCCAGGCGTGAGAGGCACTCTGTTGGATCAGGTCGGCGAAGGACGGCATCACGTTCTCATAGGTACTTGGCGATCTCCTTGAACTCGTCGATCGAGCGGCGCTGTTCGCGTGCGAGAGGACCGACGACGTCTTCAAGGCAGTGATCGAGATGGTCCTGGATCAGGTTCTTCTTGGCCTGCCCGATGGCCTTCTCGACCGCGTGAAGCTGCTGCGCGAGCTCAAGGCACGGCCGGCCGGCTTCGATCATTTCGATGACCTTGCGCAGATGGCCCTCCGCCCGCTTCAGGCGCTTGGCGATCTCGGGATGGCTCTCGTGCAGGTGGCTTTCGGACATGGCTGATGGTATCCCCCTGGATAGGATGAGTCAAAGCGCGATTCGGTACCTTTAGTTCATCACGTCAAACTTTCGTTAAGAATGGTGTCCCTAGCTTTTCGTCATGCCGCGTCGCAGCATCAGAATCAGATCGAGCCTCGCGGCCGCCTTCCTGGCGGTGTTCGCGATGCTGCTGTCCGCGGTCCACGTCCAGTCGGGCCACAACGCCTATGCGATGGCCCAGGCTGAAGCCCAGCGCCACGCCGAACTCGCCGCGACGATCGCCGATCACGGGCATTCGCATGACGAGGGCGAGCCGGATGAGCGCGTCCCGGGACATGTTCACGGTCACAACACCTCCGACCATGTTCACGAGACCGCCAACCTGGTCGCTCAGCCCCGGCTCGGGATGCCGCGTTTCGTCGGCACCATGATGCGGCATGAGCCGCAAGATACCGAGCTGGGCCTGCGCCACGGCCTCGATCGACCGCCGAGATCCACTGTCGCTTGAAAGCGCGCCGCCCAAGGCGGCGTTCCCTCACGACACATCTCGGAAATCACATGAAACGATCCTCATTGGCGGGGCGTCGCAAGTTGCGCGCTCTGTTCATAGTCCTGCTTGCTGCGATGTTTGGGCTGATCGGCCTGAACGCAGCACTCGCCCACGCCGTCGCTGAAGGCGACAAGGGCTACATCCAGGAGATCACGGGGGTGAACATCATCCCCTTCGTCTACCTCGGCGCGAAGCACATGGTGACGGGGTACGACCACATCCTGTTCCTGTTCGGGGTGATCTTCTTCCTCTATCGGCTGAAGCACATCGCGATCTATGTCAGCCTGTTCGCGATCGGCCACTCGACCACGATGCTGCTCGGCGTGTATTTCAACGTTGGGATCAACAGCTACCTCATCGACGCGATCATCGGCCTGTCGGTCGTCTACAAGGCGCTCGACAACATGGGCGCCTTCCAGCGATGGCTGGGCTTCCAGCCGAACACCAAGGTCGCGACGCTGATCTTCGGCCTGTTCCACGGCTTCGGACTGTCGACCAAGATCCTCGAATACAAGATCTCCCCGGACGGCCTCGTGCCGAACCTCCTTGCCTTCAATGTTGGCGTCGAGATCGGGCAGCTCACCGCCCTGGCGATGATCCTGATCGCAATGGGCTTCTGGCGCCGCACCAACAGTTTCTGGCGCCATGCCTATGCCGCCAACACCGTCATGCTCACCGCCGGGTTCGTGCTGATCGGCTACCAGCTCACCGGCTATTTCATCTCGCAAGCTTGAGGTTCGCACCCATGTACAACACTGACATCCCGACCCGCGCGGAACTGCCCACCTCGGCCCAGCTCCTGCGCTCCACCGCCATCGCCTTCGTCGCCGCGGCTGGCATCCTCGTCACCATCGTGCTCCCGGCCGAGTACGCCATCGACCCGACCGGGGTCGGCCGGATGCTGAAGTTGACCGAGATGGGCGAGATCAAGACCCAGCTCGCCGAGGAAGCGCAGCGCGATCGCCAGAAGGATTCGACGGGCGCGGTTGAGCAGCCAGCTCGTCCGGCTCCGGATCAGCGTTCCAGCCTGATCGGCAACGTGCTGGCGACCCTGTTCGTCTCACCAGCCCAGGCAGGTGAGCGGCTGGTTGTCGCTCAGGCGGCCGGGCGCAAGGACGAAACAGTCATCACCCTGAAGCCCAGCGAAGGTGTCGAGTACAAGCTGACGATGAAGGCAGGCGCCAAGGTGAACTTCTCCTGGGCGACCGACGGTGGCGTCGTGAACTACGACATGCACGGCACTCCGGCCGGCGGCGGCAAGGAGAAGAGCTACAAGCAGGGACGTGGTGCCGCCAGCGACGACGGCGTTCTGACGGCTGAGGGTGACGGCGCTCATGGCTGGTTCTGGCGCAATCGCGGCTCCAAGGACGTGACGATCACGCTGAAGACCAACGGCGCCTATGCTGAGATCAAGCGGATGATCTAAATCGACAGCGGGCTCAACCTGGTGCATCACACCTTGGTTGAGCCCTGCCCACCAGCTTTGGCTTCCAAGGAGGCGTCCCGGGTTCGCTTCCAATTTGCGGCCGGAGACTACTGCTGGCAGTTGGCGACGAAGAAAACGGCTAGGGTCGCCGCATAAAGATCGCAGCAATCCAGATTGACCTGTTCGACGATGCCGCTGGCTCCCGGCAAACGCCGCGGCCATCCTCGAGGAAACGCAGGTCCGAGGTCCTGCTGCCATCCGGCGATGATGAGGAGCTTGCCCGAAGGCTGGAGGAGACCGGCCGCTTCAGGGTGCTGCGAAAGCTAATGCCTCGCCCGATCGTCCCGCGGGAGAAGAGCGCGTTCCCGAACCTCGCGGTGTTGGTGGACACCGAGACCACCGGCCTCTTGCATACCCGGGACGAGATCATCGAGATCGGCGCGGTGAGCTTCACCTACGACGATGCGGGCGTGATCGGGGATGTTGTCGGTGTCAATAGCGGCCTGCGCCAGCCATCCGCTCCGATCCCCGCGGAGATAACGCGGCTGACGGGCATCACGGATGAGATGGTCTCCGGTCACGGCATCGATATCGCGGCGCTCGATGCTCTGGTCGAACCCGCCGACCTCGTCATCGCGCACAATGCCGCGTTCGATCGCCCATTCTGCGAAAAGCTTTCGCCAGCCTTCGAGTTGAAGGCCTGGGCATGCTCGGTCACCGAGATCCGGTGGGCCGATCTGGGCTTCGAAGGCAACAAGCTCGGGTAAACCCGCAGCCTCTTCCGGCTCAGGGTGTCCCGCGTCAGGATCTGGTCGCCGATCGTATACCGGCGTTCGCCGAAGTTCACGGTCGCGGCTGCCGTCAGCCTGCCGAAATCGACGCGGCAACGGTTCGCCAGGGCCTCGAGCAGATGGCGTTCCGGGATCAGACGCGGTGTACGCCGCGGTAGCGTGCGAAGCTGGTCCGGCCCGAAGATCCGAACAGGACGACCTCGTAGCTGTCCGGCGCCTTGCCGGCGACCTCCATGCCGGGAGAGCCCATCGGCATTCCCGGAACGGCGAGGCCCCGAGCCTGCGGCTTCTCGGCCAGGAGGCGCTTGACGGCGTCAGCCGGCACATGACCTTCGACGACGTAACCGGACACCTCTGCCGTATGGCAGGAGGCAAGGTCGCCCGGCACGCCGAGGCGGAGCTTCACCTGGTCGACGTCCGAGGATGTGATGACCTCGACGGAGAAGCCTGCGGCCTTCATGTGCTCCACCCAGCCGCCGCAACAGCCGCAGTTCGGATCCTTGGTCACGGTCACCTTCGGCAGGGTGGCCTGCGCAAAGGCTCGTCCGGCCATCATCGCGGCGCCAGAGGTTCCGAGAACGGCGAGGAAGCGGCGGCGGGTGAGCATGAGCATCTCCTTCAGGCTGCGACCGGGGTATAGCCGGCCTTGGCGACGAGAGCCTTGATGGATGCCAGGTCGCTGCTCCCGCGGACGGACACCAACTTGGAAGCCGGATCGGCTTCGACCTGCGTGCCGGGCAGTCCCGTCTCGATCGCGTTCTTGATCGTGCCAGCGCAGTGACCGCAGGTCATGTCGTCGACCCGCAAGGTCAGGGCATTCGGATCACGTTCGGCCGCCTGGTCCGGCCGGGAGGAGTGGTTGTTGCATCCGCACATGGAATGGTCTCCGTTTCTCATCGACGATGAGAACAGCCTGCACCTTACCATGATGGTAAGGTCAAGCGGCGATTTATCACGGCGCGCCGATGTCGCGACGGCACGTACATTGCGAGGGCGCCCTTGCGAAGGCGGACAACCCCGTGTCCGCCCGCTTTCATTGGTTCGGAGCAGGGTTGACCTCGTTGCGAGCCTGGCTCCATCCGGGGTGGCGCATCAGTGCTTGTTCGGGGTGTCGTCGTCAGCACCATCGGATCCACCGGGGATCATGGCACCGCCGGGTCCCATCATTCCCCGCCCCATCATGCCTTGCGCCATCATGCCTCGGCTGCCCATCCGGACGAGTGCCGGCAGCCGCCGCTTCTGGGCCTCGTCGAGGGTCGCGTGGAGCGGCGCGGCAGCGTCCGCGAGCTTGCGCATGGCGTCGGATCCCTGGCTCATATGATCGGCCATGGTGCGCAGCATGTTCACCGGATCGTTTGCCGTCATGCCTCCCGTCTGGCGATTGGCCTGCATATGGCTGAGGTGAAGGGTCGCCAGGTTCCGGAGCGCGGTTTCGACCGAAGGCCATAGCTTTTCCTGGCCGGCGGTCAGCTTCAGCCCGGCATGGATGGACGCGATGTGGGCTTCGGCGAAGGCACTCATATCCTCGGTCGAGAACTGGCCCATCATCCCTCGGCTGCCGCCGGGCATGCCTTGACCCTGCATCATCTGGCCCATGGGCATTGGCATTCCGGATTGGCCGGGCATCGCCTGAGGTTTTGCTGGCGCCGTGGATTGGGCCTGCGCCTTGGGGGCATTACCTGGATGGTGCGGGTCACTGGAAGTCGGCGCCTGGGCCAGCGCGGGCCCGGCAAGGGTAACCAGGACAGTCGCGAGAACGGACATCTTCATGGCAGTGTCTCCTTTGAGCGGTCAAAAAGGGTAAGAACGGCGTCGGCGCAGCTTTCGCGGAATGGCCGCAGGCAGCGCCGATCAGGTTGCGTCGGGCGCAGCCATTGGTCCCGGGGCTGCAAGGGCCCCCAATGTTCTCAGCCGGGCCGCAGCCGGCCCGGCCTTGGGCGGTCACCCCCGCTTGTCGTGGTGGCCGTGGCCGCCGTGCATGAACAGATGCATCAGGGGGCAGGCCAGCAGCAGGAGGTAGGGCAGTGCGGTCACGATATGAACGCCGTGGTTCGCGAGGAGGTCGATGCCGAGAGTGGCCAACGCGAGCGAGCAGACCCAACCCAGAGGCGTGTTGATCAGCAGGGTCCGCCAGGTTCGTGGCGACTCGGGGGCAGGAGTTGGTGTGGTGGGCATGTCGATCTCTCCCGGTGCGGAGCGTGCCGATCTTGGACCTTGCTGGCGAACGGTGCCTTGAGCGAAATCAAGCGGGGTACCGGCAAGGCTCGTTCCGCCCACCCGGTCTGCTCCCGCTTCCTGGCACCTAGCGGGCGGCGATGCCGTTCGGCCCCTTGCCCACCGGATAGGCCTTCCCGGCCGAGAGGCTGCCGAGATCGATCGCGGAGATGGTGTTCGCGTAGGTGTTCGTGACGTAGGCCGTGCGACCGTCGCGAGCGATGACGATGCCGTGCGCTCCCTTGCCGACCGTCACGTTCCGGATCAGCTTGCCGTCCTCGAGCGCGACGACCGACACCCGGTTGTCCGGCTTCGCCACCGAGCCCTGGTTCGCGACCAGGGCGGCCTTGCTGTCCGGCGTAACGTAGACCTGCACGGGTCCGTTTCCGACGGAGGCCTTCCGCAGCAGCTTGCGAGCGTCGACGTCGATGATGGCGACCTTGTCCTCGCCGTTGAGCGAGACCACGAGGATGCGGCCGCTCCGGTCGAACGCGACCTGGACCGGCCGCTTTCCGACGGAGATATGCATGGCCCTCTCCGGATTGCGCGTATCCACCAACGAGACCGTGTCGCTCTTCATGTTGGCGACCGCGAGCAGGTTGCCGTCCGGCGATAGGCGCAGTCCATGCGGGTAGTTCTGCACGGGGATGCGACCGGTTACCCTACGCCCCGGGATATCGACCACTACCACCGAGTTGGTTTCGGCGTCGGTCAGGTAGGCGAAATGCCCTTGTGCGTCGGGAACGACATGCGCCGGATGTCCTCCAACGGCCACGACCTGCGGCGCGCCGGGCGCGTCGCCAGAGACGTCCATGAGAATGAGCTGCCCGCCTGCGGAACCGTGAGCCGCATGGCTGCCGGACTGTGCCGCAGGCATACCGGTCGCCAGGATGAGGCGGCCATCGGCGGTGACGTCGACGTTGTGCGGCGAGATCGGAATCGCCGCCGTAGTGGTTTTCGAGGTCTGGGAGTCGATGATGGAGAGGCTCTGCCCGTTCTCGTTGGCGACGACGATCGTGTCGGCCCGGGCGCCGGCGGCGCCAAGGGATGTGACGAGGGCGAGTGCAATCTGGGTTCTGCGTGCGAACATCGCATTGTCCTTCCGAATTCGAATTGAACAGGGGCCCGGTGCCCACGCAGGCCGCGACATCACGGAAGCGGCGGGGTCGGGATTCGGTTGGGTTACGCGATGGATTTTGGCGGTTTGAATCGCACCTCCGGGATTGCCCCGGTCAGCATCAAGTCATTCCCCGGCTGGAGGCAGACGGCTTCGGGCCATCCTGGGAAAGGGGCACCGGCACGGATCATCGCCGGGGGCACGACGAGGCAGCTCGAGGAAGCACCGAGACAAGCCTGGTCGCAAGAGGGGCCGCCCGCCGTTCCCTCGGCGTTGTCTTGATCCGCGTTTCGGCCGTGATGGATGGAGGCCGCCGCCGGGTCGACGTGCCCATGCTCCATGGCCACGGACAGGTGCGTGGCAGGACCGGGCGCCGAAAAGGCAGGCGTCGCCACACGACCGACCACGAGAACCATCGCGGCGACCGCGAGGAGCATGGCCATCAACGGAGACAGAGCTTTTTTGCGACGCCTCTTCATTGCAAAAAGTCTATCCGGCTGGCGGACCGAAACCTTGCGCTGCATCAAACAGTCGGACGGACCGAGCGGCTCCCGATGGAACTGCCCGGTCCGGGAACTACAGGCGTACGGTGCGCAGGCGGATCGCGTTGCCGATCACGCTGACCGAGGACAGTGCCATCGCGGCCGCCGCGATGATCGGCGACAGCAGGATCCCGAAGAACGGGAAGAGCACTCCCGCCGCCACCGGCACGCCGAGCGCATTGTAGATGAAGGCGAAGAACAGGTTCTGGCGGATGTTGCGCATTACGGCCTGCGACAGCCGTCGCGCCCGCACGATTCCGGTGAGGTCGCCTTTCAGCAGGGTCACGCCAGCACTTTCCATCGCCACGTCGGTGCCCGTGCCCATGGCGATGCCGACATCCGCCGCCGCCAGCGCCGGCGCGTCGTTGACGCCGTCGCCCGCCATGGCGACCACTCTGCCCTCCGCCTTGTAACGCTGGACCACGGCGCTCTTCTGGTCGGGCAGAACCTCGGCCTCGACCTCGTCGATACCGAGCCGCCTGGCAACCGCCTTCGCGGTCGTCCAGTTGTCGCCGGTGAGCATCACGACCCGGATGCCTTCCGCCCTGAGCCCGGCGAGCGCCTCCGGCGTCGAACTCTTGACCGGATCGGCAATGGCGATGGCACCCGCCACCGTTCCACCGATTCCGGCGAAGATCACCGTGGCGCCGTCCTCGCGCAACCCGTCCGCATGCTCCGCCAGGGGGGCGGGATCGATGCCATGCTCGGTCAGGAAGGCCGCGTTGCCGAGCACGACGCGCCGCCCCTCGACGGTACCCAGCGCTCCCTTGCCGGTGGGTGAGTCGAAATCGGCGACCGGCGCGGTGGCGATGCCCTGCTTGTCGGCGGCCGCGACGATGGCCAACGCCAACGGATGCTCGCTCGCCCGCTCCACGCTGGCTGCCAGGCGCAGGATTTCGGCTTCGTCAAAGTCCGGAGCCGGAACCACGGCAATCACGGATGGCCTGCCCTCTGTGAGGGTTCCGGTCTTGTCGACCACGAGGGTGTCGACCTTCTCCATGTGTTCCAAGGCCTCGGCATTCTTGATCAGAACGCCCGCCTGGGCGCCGCGGCCGACCCCGACCATGATCGACATCGGCGTGGCGAGACCGAGCGCGCAGGGACAGGCGATGATGAGCACCGCCACGGCCGCGACGAGGCCGTAGGAGAGCCGCGGCTCGGGACCCCAGAAGGCCCATGCAATGAAGGCGAGCGCCGCCACGCCGATGACCGCGGGCACGAAGTAGCCCGAGACGTGATCGGCCAATCGCTGGATCGGGGCGCGGCTGCGCTGGGCCTCCGCCACCAGTTGGACGATCCGCGACAGCATCGTGTCGTGCCCAACCTTCTGCGCCTCGATCACGAGTCCGCCGGACTGGTTCATCGTGCCCCCGATGGCCGCGGCGCCGACCTCCTTGGTGACTGGCATCGACTCGCCCGTGACCATCGACTCGTCGACCGCGCTGCGCCCCTCGACGACGACGCCGTCGACCGGGACCTTCTCGCCCGGCCGCACCCGCAGACGGTCACCGACCTGCACGGTGTCGAGCTGGACCTCCTGCTCGGTGCCGTCAGGCATGATCCTCCGGGCCGTCTTGGGCGCGAGGTCGAGCAGCGCGCGAATGGCCCCGCTGGTGCTCTCCCGCGCCCGCAACTCGAGGACCTGCCCAAGCAGGACGAGAACCGTGATGACGGAGGCCGCTTCGAAGTACACGGCCACCGAACCGTCATGGCCTCGGAACGCGGCCGGGAAGATCCCGGGCGCCAGCGTCGCCACCATGCTGTAGACCCAGGCAACGCCCGTCCCCATGGCGATGAGCGTGAACATGTTGAGGTTGCGCGAAACCAGCGACTGCCAGCCACGCTCGAAGAACGGCCAGCCGGCCCACAGCACGACAGGAGTCGCGAGCAGCATCTGGACCCAGTTCGAGGTCTGCTGGCCGACGTAGTGGCCCAGACCCGTCAGGTGCCCGCCCATTTCCAGCACGATCACGGGCAGGGAGAGCGCGAGTCCAATCCAGAACCGGCGCGTCATGTCGATCAGTTCATGGCTGGGGCCGGTCTCCGCCGTCGCGAGCACGGGTTCGAGCGCCATCCCGCAGATCGGGCAGGAACCGGGTCCCACCTGTCTGATCTGGGGATGCATCGGGCAGGTGTAGATCGTGCCTTCCGGCACGGGTTCCGCCTTCCGGGCCGCCGCTGGCTCGACGTATTTGGCGGGCTCCACCATGAATTTTGACTGGCAGCCGGAGGAGCAGAAGTAATACGGCTTGCCCTCGTATTGCGCCCGGTGCGCGGTTGCGTGCGGGTCGACCGTCATCCCGCAGACCGGGTCCTTTACCTTCCCGGCTTCCCCGGCGTGTTCATGGTCATGGCCCCCAGGGGCGCGATGGTCATGATGATGGCCATGGCCCTTACTGGTCGGGGTGTCGATCATGACCATTCTCCGCATACGCATCGATGAGCTGCGGTAAGGTTGGGCCTTCCCATAATAGGAAGGTCAAGCGTTTGCGTTGGGGCTTCCGTCCTCGCGCTCGTCGTGGTCAGCGATAACGTCCTATGTCGTGAAGCAGCTTTAGGCTTTGGCCAGCGGGTCTCATCGCGCCGGCAGATCGCCGACGTTGGCAGCAAGCTGATCCAGATGGTTTCCACCGTCGACAGGATCGCTCCCAGCCATAGCAAACACAGGATCCAGCGGCGCTGACGCGGCCGTGGCCCTCACCGTCCTCAAGACGAGATGCGCACCCAGGTGGAAGGCCCGAACATTATCTACAGGGTCGCCTTTGGCGCCCTCACGGCTCTTGCAGAGAGGGGGCCTTCCACCTGGCGCCCGACCGCTACAGAAACGGTCGGTATTCTGTTCCCGCCTTGGCGACGGCATGCGCCGCCCGCGCCATCTTGGCGGTGAGCGCGGTCATCGCCTTGCGACGGCGATCGGCATCGTCCGCGTGGCCGGCAATATAGCGGCCGAGCTTATCGCGGAAGCTGTTGTCACATTGGCGTGCGGCGACCTGCGCCGCCATCCAGAATGTTCGGCGCAGGCGGGCATTGGACTTGCCCCGCGAAACTGGAGAGCTCTTCTGAAGGAAGGAGGAGCATTTCATGGGCAAGCCGCAACGCCGGCTCGGGAAGGAATTCGAGGCGGAGGCCGTTCGTCTGGTTGAGACGAGTGGCCGCACACAGCGTGAAATCGCGGAGGATCTCGGCATTGGTCTGTCGACGCTGCGCCGCTGGCTCGACAAGCGCCGCGAGCGTGATCTGGAGGCGCCGCCTCCCGAGCGGCAGGAAGACCTGGCCGCTGAGCTGAAGCGGCTGCGACGCGAGAACGAGATCCTGCGACAGGAACGCGAAATTCTGAAGAGGGCCGCGACTTTTTTCGCCAAGGAGGGAAGTCGATGAGATTTGAACTCATCGATGCGGCGAAGAAGGAGTTCCCCGTTCAGCGCCTGTGCAAGGTTCTCGACGTCAGCCCGAGCGGCTACTTCGCCTGGAAGGGGCGTCCTGCTTGCCGTCGCCAGCGCGACGACATGGTGCTGCTCGCCCATGTCCGCTCGGCCTTCACCCTGTCGAACGAAACCTATGGGAGCCCGCGCATGGTGCACGAACTGCGCGACAACGGCCTGTCGATCGGACGCCGGCGCGTTGCCCGACTGATGCGCGAGAATGGAATGAAGGCGCGGCAGAAGCGGCGGTTCAAGCGCACCACCGACAGCCTGCATGCCTTTCCGGTCGCCCCGAACCTCCTCGACCAGGACTTCGCCGCGGCCGGCCCGAACCAGAAGTGGGGCGCTGATATCTCCTACGTCTGGACGCGCGAGGGCTGGCTGTACCTGGCCGTCGTCATCGACCTCTTTGCCCGGCGTGTCGTCGGCTGGGCAACCAGCGACAGGCTCCACAAGGAACTGGCGTTGTCAGCCCTGCGCCGGGCCATTGCCGTGCGGCGTCCTGCCGCCGGGCTGATTCACCACGCAGATCGCGGCAGCCAATACTGCTCCCTCGACTACCAGGCGGAGCTGAGGAAGCACGGCGTCCTGATCTCGATGTCGGGCAAGGGAAACTGCTTTGACAACGCCATGGTCGAGACGTTCTTCAAGACGCTCAAGAGCGAACTCGTCTGGCGCACCGTCTTCCAGACCCGCGCCGAGGCGACCGCCGCAATCGGCCGCTATATCGACAGCTTCTACAATCCCGTCCGGCGCCATTCGGCGCTCAACTTCATCAGCCCGCTTCAGTTCGAGAGGCAGGCCGCCTAAACTCGAAAACGCTCTCCAAAATCACGGCGCAAGTCCAGTCGCGATGTTCTACGCTGCGCTGGATGTGTCGCTGCGCTCGGTGGCGATCTGCATCATCGACCATCACGGAAAGATTTGCCTCGAGCGCTCGGTGCGCTCCGACGTTTCCGATGTCCTTCTTGGCCTCGCGGGGTTCGATCAGCCGATCCATCAGGTCGGGTTTGAGGCCGGCGCGCTGACGCAGCCCATCACCTACGGACTGACGGAGGCGGGCTACGACGTCGTTTGCATGGAAGCGCGTCAGGTCGCGGCTGCGCTTTCGGCCATGCGGAACAAGACGGACAAACACGACGCCCGCGGCATTGCCCAGATTCTCCGGTCGGGGTGGTACAGCCGGGTGCATGTGAAAAGCGTCGAGAGCCACCACATGCGAGCGCTGCTGACGAGCCGCAAGGTGATGCAGCGAAAGTGCATCGATCTCGAGAACGAGATCCGCGGCCTGTTGCGGATCTTCGGCGTCGTGCTGCCTCTGCGACTGTCCCGGGGCGCTTTTGATGCCGCTGTACGCGAGACGATCGAGACCGATCCTGCGCTCAGCCATGCGCTTCTGCCGATGCTGGAGGCACGGGCGATGCTCTTCGAGACCTTCACCGAGCTTGATCGGCGGGTGAAGCGGGCTGCCCGCGAAGATACGATCTGCCAGCGCTTCATGACCGTGCCGGGCGTTGGCGAGATCACCGCCCTCAGCTTCAAGGCTGCCGTGGACGATCCTGCCCGCTTCAAGAGCTCTCGCACGGTCGGAGCCCACTTCGGGCTGACGCCCAGGCGCTTCCAGTCCGGCGAGACAGACAATCCAGGTCGGATCTCCCATGCCGGTGACGTCGACGTTCGCGCTGCGCTCTACGCGGCCGCAAACGCCATGTTGATGCGCTAGATCACCTGGTCGAGTCTCAAGGCCTGGGGTGTGCGGCTGATGAAGACGAAGGGCCGCCGGCGCGCCATCGTCGCGGTGGCGCGCAAGATCGCCGTCGTGCTCCATCGTATGTGGGCCGATGGTACCGACTTCCGCCTGGGATCGGAGGCTGCAGCATGACCTGACCACAGCTCTCCGCGATCCTGGGCCGGGATCGTCCCACGCGGACGAAGGAATGGATGAAGCCGAAGATGTCTGCTGCGCTTCAAAGCGCGTCCAAAAGCGAGGCTCTCCAGACCCACTCCGATGCATGCGTGCAGCGGCTTCGCACGACAGAAGCCACCAGACTGCGAAGAGAAGCGTGACCCGCGTGAACGAGCCCCCGGCACAGAGCTGTAATCCGAGCTTGACCCAACTGCCCGATTAGAGAAGCAGACATTTTGCGGAGGATGGCCGAGAAGCGCGTCGTTAGGCGCGAACAGTCCTTTTTGCGACCGCCAATTGGGCCAGCGCCTCCTCATCGATCTCGACGCCGAGCCCCGGAGCCTCGGACAGGCTGTAGCTGTCTCCTTCGATCATGGGCCCTTGCCGGACGAAGCGGCTGCGCGAGGGTGGGTTGTCGTTCTCGTAGGATTCGAGGATCACGAAATTGGTCAGCAGCGAGGCCAAGGTGACCGAAGCGGCGATCGCGACGGGCCCATGCGGGTTATGAGGCACCACGCCGATGTTGCGGGTCTCGGCCGCATGCCCGATCTTCAGGGCCTCGGTCAGACCGCCGACCCGGATGATCGAGGGCTGCACCAACCCGACTGCCTGGCATTCGATGATCTCGGAAAACTGCCGGCGAGAATGCAGCCGCTCTCCAAAGGCGATGCGGGTGGCCATGGCGGATGAGAGCCGCTGCAACGCTTCGGCGCTCTGGAACTCGGTCGGCTCCTCGACGAAGACGAGGTCGCAACCGGCCACGTCCGTGCAGAACTGCGCGGCCGAGGCCCAATCGAGCCGACGCCAGATATCGACCATCAGGCCGATCGACGGGCCGACGGCTTTGCGAACCGCACGAACCTCTGCCACGGCCTTCGGCACATTGTGCTGCCGAACACGATACTGGAGCTGATCGGAGGTCCCGAACGGATACCATTTCAGCGCGGTGGCGCCGCGAGCGACCGCAGCCTGCGCCTTCCGGATCAGATCCTCCGTGGACTGGTATCCGGCCCACCACTGGTTGAGATAGACGCCGATGCGCTCGCGCACGGCGCCGCCCAGGAGCTTATGCACCGGCAGACCATAGGCCTTGCCGGTGATGTCCCACAGCGCCTGGTCGATCGCAGCGAGAGCCGCCATGCTGCTGGCGCCTTCGCCCCAATAGACCTTGTCCTTCAGCATCGCCCAGTGTTTCGCGACCGCGGTCGGGTCCTGCCCGGCGATGGCGCGGAAACCTTCCTCGATCCCTGCCGCCACCGAGGGCCAGCGATGGTCGAGCGTCGCCTCGCCGAAGCCGACGAGCCCCTTATCGGTCTCGATGGCAGCGAAGAGGTAGTGCTTGTTCGCATCGGCAAGCACATAGGTTCGCAATTCGGCGATCTTCATAGCCTGTCCTCACGCCACAGCTTCGCCGCGGCTATCGGCCGACGGCGGCGGTCACGATGATCTCGACGAGAACGTCGGGCGCGCCCATCTCGCATTGCGCCGTCGCGCGCGTCGGCGCTGCATTCGGCGCGGTCCAGGCGTTCCAGATCTCGTTCATGCCCTCGAAGTCGCGCGCCAGATCCTTGATCCAGATCTGGGCGGTGAGAACCCGGCTCTTGTCGGTGCCGGCCTTCGCCAGAAACTGTTCGATCTTTTCGAGCGTCTGCCTGGTCTGCCCCTTGATGTCCTGGCTGCGGTCGTCGGCGGTCATGCCACCGACATAGACAACACCGTTATAGACGACGACGCGGCTGCGGCGCGGGTCGGTTTCGACGCGGACGATATCGTTCATGGCTTTCTCCTTTTTCGGTGGATCGAGTTGCTGATCTACGAGACGAAATCGCCCAGCATGACCGGCTTGATGGGCGCCCTAATGCGGTAGTAGCCGACCTCGTCCGGCGCGGCGCCGCGCGCCTCGGCGATGATCTCGGTGACCGTTAGCCCGCACAGCCGCCCCTGGCAGGGCCCCATTCCGCAGCGGCCGAAGGCCTTCGTCTGATTTGGCCCGCGGCAGCCGAGCGCGACATAGCCACGGATCTGCCCCGCGGTTACCTCTTCGCAGCGACAGACGATCACCTCGGGATCGTGGGGGACGCGATGCTCGTCGCTCGGCCGGTAGAGCCTGTTCAGGAACCGCCGGATATGGCTTTGCCGTTCGAACCGACCGAGCAGCGCCGCCCGCCGACCGGCATCGACCGCGCGACCGGCACGTTCCGCTATGGCGAGGGCCGACAGCCGCCCCTGCGTCGCCGACGCCTGAGCGCCGACGATGGCCCGGCTGTCCCCGGCGACGTAGACCGGCGTCTCGCCCAGTCGTCCCCAAAGGTCCGTCTCAGGCAACCAGCACAACTGCTCGCCGTCCCAACGATGAGCGGTCCCCGTCGACCACGACAACTGCGTGTTCGGAACGACGCCCTGATGCAGCAGCACTAGCGACGCGGGTATCGTCACGCGCCGGCCCCGATGGCGGAAGCCGAGGCCCTCCGCCTGCCGCTCCCCTTGGATCGCAAGGTCGCGCGCGCCCGAATAGAACCTGACGCTATGCCTGCGCAGCGTCGCGATCAGCTTGAGGCCTTTGGCGAGGTCCCGCCAACCGCGCAAAGCGCCGATCCCGTGCCGGACAGCGCCCAGATAGCCCGACCGAGCCGTGGTATCGACGATGGCTGCGATCGTCACGCCGGCACGAAGATATTGCCAGGCGAGGAGGTAGAGCAGCGGCCCGCAGCCCGCTAGCAGGACCGGCCCGTTGGGAACGGCGCCGGAACCTTTCAGGAGGATCTGCGCCGCACCGGCGCCCAGCACGCCGGGAAGCGTCCAGCCCTTGATCGGGAAAGGCCGTTCCATGGCGCCGCTGGCCAGCAGCACGGCCTTGCCGACGATCTGTCGCGATCGTCCGTCCATGACGTAGTCCACCGCGCCATTCTGCGCGACGTTCCAGACGACGGCTCCGCGCAGGTGCTCGGCGCCGCTGCCACGGAACTCTGTCGCGAGAGCCCGCCCGGATTCGTAATCCTTGCCGAGCACCGCGATGCGATCGGGAGGCGCGGCCTCGATGTTGCGATAGATCTGGCCGCCGGGCGCAGGCTGCTCGTCGAGCACGGTCACGGAGAGACCGAGAGTGCGCGCTTCGCAGGCTGCGGCCATGCCGGCCGGCCCGCAGCCGACGACGACGAGGTCCGCTTCAGCAGCGCTCATGGCTCTTCTCCGAAACTGAATTCTTCGAGATGGGCCGCTCCGCGCTGGCGTGTAACGACCATCCCTTCGCGGACGGGGATCAGGCAGCTCTGGCGGGCCGGCACCCCGTCGATCTCCACGAGGCATTCGAAGCAGACGCCCATCATGCAATAGGCCCCGCGCGGAACACCGCCGACGACACTCGACCGGAACTCCCTGACGCCACCCACCAGCAGAGCTGCGGCGACTGTGATGCCGGCCGGAACGCGCAACGGCATGCCTTCGAATACGATCGTGACCGAAGCCTGGGCCGGCGCGTCCGGAACGCTGAAGAGCGGCTCAATGGTCATGGGAGAAGCTCGCATCGGGGTCGAGGAAGCGATCGCCGGTAAACACCTCAAAGCCCGCGGGCGCCTGCGACTGGCCGGCCATCCAGGGGCCGACCACGTAGCAATGGGCGGCCGCGAGCGTGACCCCGCTATGGCTGGTAGCGAGGAAGGCTCCCGGGCAGGACGTCGATTCCTGGTAGATCGGGTATCCGTCCGGGGTGAGTGGCCTGAGCGCCCCCCACGCCCGGACAAGGCGAGCGCGCGCGAGAGCCGGGAAGGTTTCGACCGCGCGGCGTGCCAGCACCTCGATCTTGTCCGTCGTCGTGCCGTCGTCGAGGCCGACATCCTCGGACGTCGATCCGATCTGGACGCTGCCCTCGCGCGTCTGCCGGCACTTGTTCGTCGGATAATCGATAAAGCGCTTCAGCCGCTCGGTGATGAGCACTTGGCCGCGGGTCGAGGCGATGGGGGCGTGCAGGCCGATATTTGCGGCCAGCTCGCCGTTGCCCAGCCCCGCCGCCAGCACGATCCGGTCGCTCTTCCAGCTCTGCCCGTCCTTCGAGATGGCCTCGAACGAGCCGTTGTCACGATCGTGCCTGATGTCCGAGACGTCCACGCCGGTGATCACATCCGCCCCGCGGTGACGAAGCGCGGCGTGCAGACCGCGCAGCAGCATGAGGGGGTTGGCGTGGCCGTCCAGCGGGCAGAAGCTTCCGCCCACCACCGCCGGCCCGATCCCGGGGAGATACTGCCGCAGCTCCGAGGGATCCATCATCTTGAAGGGAATACCGCCGACCTCGCGGTCGATCCGTTCCAGAAGATCGGCGCGCGCCCTGACATCGGCATCGTTGAAGCCGAGCCAGAAACCGCCCGGCTGTTCGAGGCCGGCATCGACCTCGGTCAGATCGAGCAGTTCCTTCTGCAGGTTCGGCCAGAGCTTCAGCGCGTCGCGGCTCCAGCTCGCATAGCGAGGCATCTTGCCGCCCTTGCTCGAAACCCAGACCAGGCCAAAATTGCCGCGCGAGGCGCGAAAGGCCGTGTCGCCCTGGTCGAGCACGCGTACGCGCAGTCCCTCCCGCAGCGCTCCGTAGGCAATGGCGGCGCCCACAAGCCCGCCTCCTACCACCGTCATCATCTGGTTGCTCATGGCTGCAACTCCGGTCCAGGCCGGCTTTCGTCTCGGTTTTTGGGCGCAACAGTCCCGTCGGCGCCGATGAGGGCGGCCGTGAGGGGGCGGTCGTTTCGGCTACTTCTTTCCGATGAGAACCCTGTCCAGGCCGACCATGCGGTCGAGAAGGAACATGAAGGCCATCGTTCCCAGGATCAGGATGGTGGAGACCGAAGTCGTCACCGGATCAGTCAGCTGGGATATGCGGTTGTAAAGCGCGACGGGCAGCGTCGTCGTTCCAGGCGTCGCGACGAAGATGGTCATCGTGACCTCGTCGAAGCTCTGGATGAAGGCGAGGATCCATCCCGCCGCCACCCCCGGCAGGATGAGCGGCAGCAGAATGCGGCGGAAGGCGACCGCCCGCGACGCGCCAAGCGAGCGGGCGGCGGTCTCCGCGTCACGTTCGAGCCCGATCACCGCGGCGAGTGTCAGCCGCAGCGAATACGGAACCACCGTGATCGCATGGACCAGCACCAGCGCCACGAAAGAGCCGGTCCATTCCATGATCGAGAAAAAGCGCAGAAAGGCGACGCCGAGCACCACATGCGGGATCATCAGCGGCGACATCAGGAATGCCATCAGGCCGTCGCGTCCGAAAAACCGATGCCGGGCGATGGCCAGCGCCGCAGGCACGGCGAGGATCGTCGCCAGCGTCGCCGAAGCCAAGCCGAGCCAGATTGACAGCCAGAACGCGCTGATGAGTTCCGGCGCCGCCAGGATCTCCCGATACCAGCGCAGCGATGCGCCATCGAACGGCATCGACAGATATTCCTTGTCGGAGAGCGAGACCAGCATAACCACGACCAGCGGAGCCAGGATGAAGACGGTCAGCAGAGCATGGAAGGCCAGTGCCAGCGGCCCGTTCTTCGCGATGTCCCGGCCGCTCATGCGAACACCTGTTTGAAACGCCGCTCGACGAGCCGGTTGCATCCGACGATGATCAGGATGTTGGCCAGCAGCAGGAGCACCGCGATCGCGGCTCCGAGCGGCCAATTCAGCGAGTTGAAGAACTCGTCATAGAGCGTGGTGGCGACGACCTTGACCCTGCGCCCGCCGATGATGGCCGGCGTGGCGTAGGC
This sequence comes from Beijerinckiaceae bacterium, assembly GCA_965283735.1. GTDB lineage: Bacteria > Pseudomonadota > Alphaproteobacteria > Rhizobiales > Beijerinckiaceae > Allobosea. Next base: position 2,085,960 of record CBDIPN010000001.1, read on the forward strand.
CGATGCCGCAAGGGCGAAGACGATGATGGCGCCCGACAGGATGCCGGGCATCAGCTGCGGCAGCATAATCCGGCGGAAGGCGGTGAAGGGCCCGGCTCCGAGCGAGCGGGCCGCGTACTCGATCTGCCCGTCGAGGCGCTGCATGGCACTCCATACGGCGATGATCATGAAGGGCAGGAAGACGTGGGTCAGAACGATGATGACGCCGGTCATCGAAAACAGCAGCCGGATGGGCTCGTCCACCAGGCCGAGCCCGCGCAGCACCGTGTTCACCACGCCCTGGCTGCCGAGCAGCACCGACCAGCCCAGCGTGCGCACTACGACGGAGATCAGCAGCGGTCCGAGAATGACGACGAAGAAGGTGCCGCGCCAGACCGGCTTCATTTTCGCGAGAATCAGCGTCTCCGGGACGCCGAGAATGATGCAGATCACCGTGACGGCGAGCGCCATCCCGCCCGTCCGTAGGAAGATTTCCTGGTAGTAGCCGTCGAGCAGGATCTCAAGATAGTTGCCGAACCCATAGGTCGGCTGGATGCCGCGCACGCCGTCGAAAGCATTGAAGGACAGGATCGCCGTCAGGACGAGCGGAACGGCCAGCAGGGCGAGGAAGAGCGCGAGCGCCGGCAGCGAGAGCAGCCAGGGCATGCCACGATCGGCCTGAGGCGTTGAGTTAGCCATGGGCACGCTCCGGTGCGATGACGCGCAGGTCTTCCGCATTCCAGCTCACGCCGATCGTCTCGCCCTCTTCGGGCTGCGACATCCCGGCATTCTGCTGGGTGATGCGAAGCATGCCGAGCTCGGTCTCGACCTCGTAGATCCACGAGCCGCCGAGGAACAGGCGAGTGCTCACCCGTCCCTGGACCGTCGCGTTCTCGGCGGCCCCGATGCGCAAGCGTTCAGGGCGCACGAACACCGCGATTTCTCCGTCGGCTCGGCCTTCCGCGATGGTCGTCCGGAATGTCGTGCGGCCCACCCTGACCATGACCTCGCCTCCGGACAGACCTTCGATCCGCCCGTTCAGCACGTTCGTATGTCCGAGGAAACGCGAAGCGAATTCCGACGTCGGCCTGTCATAGACCTCCTGCGGCGTGCCGAGCTGGGCGATCCCGCCATTCGTCATGACGGCGATCCGGTCGCTCATCGTCATCGCCTCGACCTGATCGTGGGTGACCAGGATCGCGGTGATGCCGAGCCGGCGCTGCAAGGAGCGGAGTTCGACATGCATCTCGCCGCGAAGCTTGGCGTCGAGGTTGGACATCGGCTCGTCCAGCAGCAGGACACGCGGCCGGATCGCCAGGGCGCGGGCAATGGCGACGCGCTGGCGCTGCCCTCCGGAAAGTTCGCTCGGATAGCGCCCCTCCAGGCCGGCCAGGCGGACCATCGCCAGCGCCTCTTCGACGCGCCGTTTGAGTTCGCGCCGCTCGACGCGGCGCATTTCGAGGCCGAAGCCGATGTTCTGCGCCACGTTCATGTGTGGGAACAATGCATAGCTCTGGAAGACGACACCCATGTCGCGCTTCTCCGGCGCTATGTGGGTCATATCCTGTCCATCGACGACGACGCTGCCCATCGTCGGGGGGACGAAACCCGCCACCATCTGGAGGGTCGTCGTCTTGCCGCAGCCCGATGGACCGAGCAGCGACAAGAACTCGCCTTCCTTGACATCCAGGTCCACGCCGCGAACGGCCTGTACCGGGCCATAGCTCTTCGAGAGGGCGTGTAGAGACAAACTGCTCATGGTTCCGATGGGCTTTCGCTTGGGCGATTGCGGAGATCGGGCGCTGACGCCCTTATCTCTCGATCGTGCGGTTCCAGCGATTGGTCCATTCGGCGCGCTTCTTGTTGATCTCGCTCCACTGGATCGTGATCATCCTGCCGACACGCTCATCGCCATACGGCAGCTGCTCGGCGAGCTTCTCGTCCAGCTTGGTCTGGCGGTTGGTGGGACCGAAGCCTTCCGTGGCGAGCTTCGACTGAATTTCGGGCGTGACGAGATATTGCAGGAAGGCCTGGGAGGCTTCGGGGAGGTTGTTCTGGACGATCGGACAAGCGCCCAGTACGAGCGCCGGCGTGCCTTCCTTCGGATAGACGAATTCCATCGGAAAGCCGGTGTTCTTGAGAGCCACCGCACGGCTGCTGCCCCAAACCGCGACGTCGACGTCGTTGTTCTGGAACATCTCCGCGAGCTTGGCCGGCGAGGAGGACCAGCTCAGGATGTTCGGCGCCAGCGATTTGCGGATCGAGTCGAAGCCGGGCTCGATGTTGCTCTCGTCCCCGCCATTGATGCGGGCGAACATCACCAGCGTATGCACCCCATAGGTGCCGGACAGCGAGGAGGCCGTGGCGCGCCCTTCGAGCTTCTTGTCTGTCAAATCTTTCCAGGAGGTCGGCGCCGGCCAACCCTTTTTCTTGTAGTTGGCGGCGTTGTAGGCGATTCCGGTCGCCACCAAGCCGACACCGATGCCGTTGCCTCCGAATTGGGCGAAGGGATAGATCTCCTTGTAGATCGGGGCGTCGGCGAGCTTGTCGCAGTAGCCGAACTGGATCGCCTGATAGAGCGGCCCGTCATCGACGATCGCGACGTTGATCTCCTGCTTGCCGGCTTGTGCCTGCAGCTTTGCGACGATCTCGCTCGAAATCCCCGGAACGTAAGTAATCTTAACGTTATGCTTGGCCTCGAACGCGGGAATGATCTGGGTTTGAAAAAGTTTCTGCGTGCTGCCCCCAGGGCCGGCGACGTACATGGTCTGCTGAGCCAGCGCAGGCGGAGCAAAAATCAGCGCGCCGGACAGCAAAAGATTGCGAAAGCGAGTCATTACCCCTCCGAACATTCTATTTGAGCTGAGGCGTGACGCGTTCTCCTCCCGCCACAACCTCATGAGCAGGCAGGCTAAGAACCAGCTGTCATTAGAGCAAATAGAAATAAGCCGAGGGTCTATGCAGTGACGATATAGCCTCCGCATCCTTCCGGCTCCAGCCGCCGGAGGGAATCCGGGCCGGCATGCGGGAGCGCATCGACGCCCGGTTCGTCGATGTCGTTCTATTTTTCGCCGCGCTTCGGAGCGGCCGAGAGCGCCGCCTTCTCCTCCGCCGTCACGGCCTTGAGGACCTCGACGAAACTGGCGACCAGGCGGTTTTCCGGGCGCCCCTTCGGGTAGATCAGTCGGGCTTCGTGCTTGATCGAGGGGCGGAAGGGACGCATGACGACGCCTAGATGCCGGTAGTCCTGTGCCGCGAGCGGGTTGACGATCGCCACGCCCAGCCCTTGCGCCACCAGTGAGCAGGTGATCGTGCTGAACGGCGTTTCGAGAGTGATGCGCCGCTCGATGCCGGCCTTCGAGAACACCTCGTCGACTTCCGAACGACCGCGGTCGTTCTGTGCGAAGGAGATGTAGGGCTCGTCCGCAAGATCAGCCGGTCGCACCGCCGTGCGAACCACCAGGCGATGCTCCGCCGGCATCAGGCAGACCCCGTCGATGCGATACAGCTCCTCGCTGGCAAAGCCGTAATTCTCATAGAGGTGCGAGACGATTCCGACATCGCAGGACATCTCGTCGACCCATTGCGACACGGCCGCCGAATGCCCCGCATGGATCGAAATGCCGGTTTCCGGATAGATTTCCGCGAAGCGCTTGATCGCGCGGGGGATCAGGCCGTGAGCCAGGGTCTGGATCGACCCGATCCGCAACAGTCCCCCGCTGAACCGGCGGATACGGTTGGCCGCCTCCTCCAGTCGCCTAAGACCGTGGAAACTGCGCTGAACCTCGTTGAAAAATGTCAGGCCGTCCGTGGTTGGCACCACTTTTCCCGGCATCCGCTCGAACAACTGCAGTCCGATGGCCTTTTCTAGCTGCGCGATCGAGCGGCTGACATTCGGCTGCGAGGTATGAAGGATACGAGCGGCCGCGGTAGTGGAGCCGGTGATCATGACCGCGCGAAAGGCCTCGACGTGAGAAAACCGCACTCCTTCGCGCTCCCTCAAAGCACTCAGCATCCGAATCTGCCCGTCCTTGGCGACATGGCGGATGCCATCATTCGCGGCACCGTGCCGTCTGCCTGGATCGAGCGCAATGGTGCCGATGACGTCGAACGCCAATTCGTTCCGACTGAACTGGGCCGCGCTCGCGCGGCCGAATTACCGCCCGCGGCTGGCTAGCGCCACTTCCTGACATTGGGCAGTTGCCAGAAAGCGGGCGTTCGCGGCTGATCATGCTGCGGGCTATGTTCGACCCGTAGCGGTCAATCCGTGTTTCGGGCTCAAGCGCAAAGCGAGCCAGTTCAACACCGTGCTGAACGGGGAGCCGGCCAAATTGCCAATCTTCGTCTAGGTTTCGCCCGTTCCTAGCGCTCACGTGCACGCACTTAGCGCGATGGCCCCGATATGGTTGCTTAAAGCAGCACATGCTGCCGAAGGGACGAGTGACGTTCCATCGATTTGGGGCTAACTGTGAAATAGAAGAAAATTTGAGATGGATGGCACCGGGGGGGCTGCTTTGAAGATTTACGCCGTTGCGATTGAGAATTTCAGGGGTATCAATTCAACCAAGCTGGTTCTGCCCGATCACGCCGTCCTCATCGGCGACAACAACACCGGCAAGTCCTCTGTTCTCGAAGCCATAGATCTTGCGCTTGGGCCGGATCGACTGAGTCGCCGGCCTCCTGTCGATGAGCACGATTTCTATGAGGGCAAATACCTGCCCTTGGCTCCGGCTGAGGAGGGCGCAGAGCCGCAGCCCGCCCCTCAAATCACCGTCGAGGTCACGATCATCGGGCTGTCGGAGGAACAGGAAGCCCGATTTGGCGGCAATATCGAGTGGCTCAACATCGAGTCGGGGGATTTCTTCACGGAAGCAAACCCCGCAGGCGTGGATGCAGCGAATATCAAGGCGGCGCTGCGCGTCACCTTCATCGGGGCATACGACGCCGATGAGGACGATTTCGTCGGCAACACCTATTACGCGCGCAGCCTGACAGAGGAGGAGACGCCAACGCCCTTCTCCAAGAGGGACAAGCAGCATTGCGGCTTCCTCTTCCTGCGATCGTTGCGAACCGGCTCGCGTGCGCTCAGTCTGGAGCATGGCAGCCTGCTCGACATCATCCTGCGGCTGAAGGAAATACGACCGCAAATGTGGGAAGGCACGATAGGCACGCTAGCTGCCTTTGATGTGGCAAGCGACCCCGCGATCGGCATCTCGGGCGTGCTCGACAGCATCGACAAGTCGCTGAAGAAGTATGTACCGCGGGAATGGGGCGTGAAGCCGCATCTCAAGGTCTCGAACCTCACGCGCGAACATCTGCGCAAGGTCGTAACCGCCTTCATTGCCACCGGCGATGGTGCACATGCCGCGCCCTTCTTCCGGCAGGGCACTGGCACGATCAACATGCTGGTGCTGGCGATGCTGTCGCAGATTGCCGAGGACAAGCAGAACGTCATCTTCGCGATGGAGGAGGTCGAGACCGCAATCCCGCCCTATGCTCAGAAGCGGATCGTTCATGAGTTGCGCAAGCTGGCCGCCCAGTCGATCGTCACCTCGCACTCGCCGTATGTGCTTGAGGAATTCAAGCTCGGCGAGACGGTGATCTTGTCACGGGCGAATGATGGTGTCCTGAAACAGGCGCAGATTGCGTTGCCCGACAGCGTGAAGCACAAGCGCTATCGCCAGGAGTTTCGGACACGCTTTTGCGAGGGCCTGCTATCCCGGCGTGTCCTCATTGCGGAGGGCGCGACCGAGGCGAGTGCCTTTCCGGTGGCGGCTCGCCGCCTCGCTGAGCTGAAACCCGCCGTCTATGCCTCGCTTGAGGCGCTAGGCATCTGCGTCATCGACGCGGGGACCGAGTCACAGATCGCCGATCTCGCCGGGCTCTATAAGGGTCTCGGGAAGCGGACGTTCGCACTGTGCGATAAGCAGACCGACCCCGCGAAAGCCGCTATCGAAGCCCAGGTCGAGCGCCTGTTCATGCATGATGAAAAGGGCATCGAGGATCTGATCCTCAAGAACACGTCCCAGGCCGCGCTTGCGCGCTTTTCCGATGCGCTCGATTGGCCGCCGCACCTGTTGCAGAAGTTCCCCGATCCAAAGACCAACCTGATCGCCGCGCTGAAAGAGTATTTCGGATGGGCGAAGGGCAACTGGGGGATCGCGGATTTTCTTGGGCAGTGTTCCGAGGCTGAAATCCCGTCGTGGATTCGCGACGCCTGCGTGGCCCTCAAGGCGCTCTGCGATCCGCCGCCCACGCCTCCGCAAGAGAAAGTCCATGACGCAGCCGTCGAGCCTGTCGAATAGAGGGCACGGATGGTCGATCTGACTCCCGCGCAGAAGGATGTCCTGACCGCCGACGGGCACCAGCTCGTCGTTGGCGGCCCTGGCTCCGGCAAGACCACCGTTTCCATTTTGAAGGCGGCGAAGATCGCCCGTGAGAAACTCAGGCCGGGGCAGCGCATCCTATTCCTTAGTTTCGCGCGTGCGACGGTTTCGCGCGTCTTCGAGGCGATCGACGAAGAGCAGTCCGTCACGAAGGAAGAGAAAAAGCGGATCGAGGTCGATACTTATCACTCCTTCTTCTGGCGCATTCTCAAGGCGCACGGCTATCTGATCGGGTTTCCGCGCCGGATGGCAATTCTGACGCCGCCTAACGAGGCGATCGCGCTTTCAGCGATCCGCAGCGCCTTCAAGGCGCCGTCCAAGCTCTCGGACGAGGAGAAGGCGCAGAAGGCCGCACTGGAGATTGCCGAGCGGATGCGACTGGCGACCGAGGAAGGCAAAATCTGCTTCGACCTGTTCGCGGAGCGCGTGGCCATCCTGTTGCACGGCTCCGCCAAGGTCCGCGATCTCGTATCGACCATGTACCCTTTCATCATCCTCGACGAGTTTCAGGATACCAGCGCCCAGCAGTGGCGCGCGGTCGAGGCAATCGGGAAGAGCAGCATGCTGATCGCGCTGGCCGACCCCGAACAGCGCATCTTTGATTTCATCGGCGCGGACCCGGAGCGTCTCGACCACTTCAGGGAGGCTTTCAAGCCTTCCGAGCACGATTTGGCCGGGGACAACCATCGCAGCAAGGGGACGGACATTGCCTTGTTCGGCAACCACCTCCTGACCGGCAAATTTCGGGAAGAAGCGTATCAGGGCATCGATTACGAGGGGTTTGCCTCGAATCCTAATCAGGCTTTCGCCTCGCTTGTCGCTCAGGTTCTGAAAGCGCGTAAGCAGCTAATCGCGACAGGCCGCCGGGACTGGTCGCTTGCAATTCTAGTGCCGACGAAGCGTATGACCCGGCTGGTCTCCGACAATCTGCGCGAGCCCTTCGGCAACGTGCCTCCGATCGCGCACACGGCCGCCGTCGACATGGAAGGCCCGATCCTAGCCGCGGAAGTGATTGCCTTCCTTCTGCAGCAGCGAAGTCACGCCGGCTGCTTTGACGAATTCGTCAATGTGCTTTGCAGCTATTTCAGCGGCCGAGGAGGCCAGGCGCCGACGAAGGGCGATCTGGCGGAAGCGGCGCGTTTCCGCTCGGCGCTGGGCAAGTGGAATGACTGCCTCGCGAAGGGAAAGGCCGTTCCGGCGAACAGCGTCTTGCAAGCCACGTTCGCGGTCCACGAGGCTGCAACGGCTGTTGCGCTGACTGGCCAGCCCGACGGCGACTGGAACGTTGTTCGAGCGGTGCTTGAGGCTGGGGTCTGCTCTCGGCTCGCCGAGGTTGCGAAGGAGGCGCGCAACGTCCGGCTTCTCGAACGCGGCACGCAGCTCCGGCAAAGCTTGTCGCAGGACTGGCGCGATACCGGCGGATATAAGAACGCGCTGGCTGTCACTCGCCAAGCGTTCGTGCGGGAGCATTTTGCGACCGCTCACAAGCCGGAGTCGGGTGTCGTCGTGATGAATATGCACAAGGCCAAGGGGAAGCAATTCGATGAGGTCATCATCTTCGAAGGTTGGCCAAAACGCTATAAGGGCGAGATCTTCGGCAACCCCGATCGCATTGTAGGCGGAAATGTCCGCGTGATCCGCCCCCGCCGAGAGGTCCATGGGGATTGTTAGTGGACGGTTGGCCTCGGCGCCAGCGCGGGCGGCGTAGCCGGTCTGGATTGCGCAGCCGCCCGCGCGGTCATTGCGGGGACGAAGACCTCCGGGGCGGGGGGCTTGTAGCCGAGCGAGCCATGTGGGCGCAGCGTGTTGAAGTGTCGCCGCCAGCTTTCGACGACGATCTTCGCCTCCGCGAGCGAATAGAAGATCTCGCCGTCGAGAAGTTCGTCGCGCAACCGGGCATTGAACGACTCGATGAAGCCGTTCTCCCAGGGGCTTCCGGGCGCGATATAGGCGGTCTTGGCGCCGACCGCACCGATCCAGTCCTGCACGGCCTTGGCGACGAATTCGGGCCCGTTATCTGACCGAACATGCTCCGGCACGCCGCGCAGGATGAACAGATCCGAGAGCACGTCGATGACGTCGATCGCCTTCAGCCTGCGATCGATGCGGATTGCCAGGCATTCATGCGTGAACTCGTCGATGATGTTCAGCATCCGGTATTTTCTCCCATCATGGGTGCGGTCCTCGACAAAGTCGTAGGACCACACGTGATTGGGCCGCTCGGCGCGAAGGCGGATGCAGGATCCGTCCGCGAGCTGTCAAACGGCCCGCAAAGTTGCCCCCCGATCGGCGTCCAATGTTGACCCCTTGAGTATGCTTCACGGCGAGGAGGCGGCGCGGCGGAGCTGGTCTGGATTGCGCAGCCGCGCCGGCTCCGGATCGGTGGTGTGCGGGGAACTCAGAGCCTGTTCTTGAAGCGCCAGCTTTCGTTGCCGGTCTCGACGATGTCGCAGTGATGGGTCAGCCGGTCGAGGAGCGCGGTGGTCATCTTGGCGTCGCCGAAGACGGACGGCCATTCGCCGAAGGCGAGGTTCGTGGTGACGATGACGGAGCTCTGCTCGTAGAGCCTGCTGACCAGGTGGAAGAGCAGTTGCCCGCCGGACTGGGCGAAGGGCAGATAGCCGAGTTCGTCGAGGACGATGAAGTCCATGCGGGCGAGATAGTCGGCCATGCGGCCCTGGCGGCCGGCGCGGGCTTCGGCCTCGAGCTTGTTGACGAGATCGACGACGTTGAAGAAGCGGCCGCGAGCGCCGGCACGTATGCAGGCCCGGGCGATCGCGATGGCAAGATGGGTCTTGCCGGTCCCGGTGCCTCCGACCAGGACGACATTGCGCTGATGAGCCAGGAAGTTGCCGCCGGCGAGATCATGGACGAGCGCCTCGTTGATCGGCGTGCCGTCGAAGGCGAAGTCGGCGATGTCCTTGGCGAGCGGCAGCTTGGCGATGGTGATCTGATACTTGATCGAACGGGCCTGCTTCTCGGCGATCTCGGCGGCGAGCAGATCGCCGACGACGCGCTGCGGCTCGTGCTGGCGCTTCACCGCCGAGGCGATGATCTCGTCGAAGGCGGCCTTCATGCCATAGAGCTTGAGCTCGCCCATGGTGGCGAGAATCTCCGAGCGTTCCATCACACGGCTCTCCTGAGGCTGTCGTAGCGGGCACAATCGGCGGCGGGCTCATGGCGCAGGCGCAAGGCATCGGGCGTCATGATCGTGATCGCTGCCGCCGGCTCGCGGCGCCGGGCCAGGATGTTGATGATCACGTCGGCGGAGTGGACGCCTTGCCGCAGAGCGTCCGCGCAGGCGGCTTCGACGGCGGACAATCCGTCGCTCAGCACCGCGGTGAGGATCTCGACCATCTGCCTGTCGCCGTCTTGAACGGCCGCGAGCTTGCGCCGGACCCGGTCGATCGCGCCGGGCAAGACCCAGTCCTTGAAGGGCGCTCCGTTCCGCAGGGCGCCCGGCTTGCGAGCCAGTACCGGGACATAGTGCCAGGGATCGTAGATCGTCTGGTCGCGGCCATAGCAGCGGGAATGCTCGCCGACGATACGCCCGTCCTGGCGCAGCTCGATCCGATCGGCATAGGCGCGGATCTCGACGGGGCGCCCGACCGCACTCGCGATGACCGAGTACTTGTTGTTGTCGAAGCGCACGAGACAGGTCTTCGACACCGAGGCTGGCAGTGAGTGGAAGCCGTCGAACCGCCCCGCGTAAGGCACCAGGCTCGGGCGCTCGGCTTCGAACATCTCCCAGATCGTGCGGTCACGTTGCTCCGGATGGCGGTGGGCCTTGGCGTAGCGGAGCACCTGATCCAGCAGCCAAGCGTTCAACTCGTCGTAGTTCTTGACCCGCAGGCGCGGGGCGAAGAAGCGCTCGCGCACGAGCCCGACCTGGTTCTCGACCTGCCCCTTCTCCCAGCCCGAGGCTGGCGTGCAGGCGACAGGGTCGACCAGATAGTGGCTGCACATCTGCTGGAAGCGGCGGTTATAGGCCCGCTCCTTGCCGACGAAGATCGTCTCCACCGCGGTCTTCATGTTGTCGTAGATGCCGCGCGTGCAGGCGCCCTTGAAGAAGGCGAAGGCGCGGTCATGGGCGTCGAAGACCATCTCCTGGCTCTCGCGTGGATAGGCCCGCACGAACAGCATGCGCGAGTGACAAAGCCGGACATGCGCCACCTTCACCTGGGTCGTGGCGCCATTGATGACGACGATCTCGTGGCTCCAGTCGAACTGGTAGGCCTCGCCGGGCGCGAAGCTCAAAGGCACATAGGCGTCGGCTGTGACGGCGGATTGCTCGCGGCGCCAGCCTCGCGCATAGCGACGAACGGCATCGTATCCGCCCTCGTAGCCGAGATCCCGCAGCTCTTCAAAAAGACGGATCAGCGTCAGGCGCTCGCGGGCCGGCTTGCCGTTGTTCGCCATCAGCAGCCGATCCAGCTCAGGGCGCCAGGGCCCTATCTTCGGCTGCGGCTGAACCTTGCGCTCATACTCGAACGACGTCGCGCCAGAGCGCAGCACCTTCCGAACCGTGTTCCGAGAGACATGCAGCTCGCGGGCGATCTCCTTGATCGTCTTCCCGCGGATCGAAAACTCGCGCCGGATCCGCGCAATCGTATCCACGCCCTTCATCCCCCGCCCGCCCATCCGAAACCAGGACGGGCAGTCTCACCGAAACCGGCTCAAGGGGGTCAAAGTTGGAAGCCGATCCCCCGCCTCACGGGGTCAAACTTGCACGCCGAAACACACCGGATGCCTCTCCGCGTCGAGCCACTGGTGGAAGCGCCCGAACACGGCCTGCGTCTTCTCCTTCCCGAGCGAGGAGGCCGGATAGCTCCGCTGAAGGTCGCCGAGGAAGGCCCGGATGCCGGGCTCGCCCCCGCACGCGATGCCGAAACCGGCCCCTCCGGCCCGGTGCCAGTCGGCGTCGTCGAGCAGGTTCAGGTTCGGCTTCCGCCCAAGCGTCGCCACCACCCCCAGCATCTCGCAGGTCCGTGCTGCCGCGTGCCATGGCAGTGCGTCGAGCCAGGGCGCCGCCCCGGCCTTTCCGTCAAGACGGTCGAGCAGGTATCGCTCCAGGCCGAGGGCGCGCGCTTGACGGCCTCCGCCGCCAACCGCGCGATGTCCGATGCCCCGGACGCGACGAGCAGGGCGAAGTCGTGAAGGTGGTGCGCGGAGGCCGTCGTGACGATCTCGACCAGCGCGCTCCCGTGGACGGCACAGGTCCGCAGCGGTTCGAGCAGCCAAGCGCTCCGCCCGGCCATGGCTGCGTCCGCCGGTGCGTCGCTCGCTGCGGCGTCGCCGGCGAGGCAGGCCGGGCAGGCGTGGACCCGCGCGCGCCGGAGGGTCGAGCGCACCAGCCGCTCGCCGCGGAGCGTGGCCCCGTCTTCCGTCCGCCTAAGGGCGTGCGCTCCGAGCAGCTCGACCTCGACCCCCGCCACCTCGGCGAGGCGGGCGACGGCGACTTCGTCGCCCGCGACCAGGCCTCGAAAAGGGACGCGGGTCTCAAGGCACAAGCTGCGAGCGGAGCCCACCGCGTGGAACCGCGCGAGCCGCGAGGCGTAGCTCGTCGGCGACTCCCCGTCGACGATGGGCAGGACGGGCCGGAGCCGTGCCTTCATGAGCGTCGTCCTTGACCACGCGGACCGGGGGCCCGCTCCCTGGGCGGTTCGTCTTCCCGCTTACGCAGGACCGCCCGGCAGTCGACGTTGGACCAGTCGGGCGCGAGGAAGGGGTTCATGTGCGCAGCGTTGCCCGTGCGTTCGGCATAGGCGTCGGCGAACCGCCCGATCGTCAGCACGGTGCCGCCGTCCGGCTTGTTCAGCATCGTCTCGATCGCGTCGCCGACGAGTTCCAGGCAGGTGCCGTATTGGTAGAGCACCGCGTGGACGAGGCGTGGGGCGATCTCCGTCTCGAAATCCTCCGGGAGGACGAACCCGGCGATCCCGGCCAGGTGCTCGGCGGCGTTCCGGACCACGTCCAGCTCGCCGGGGAGAGACAGGGGCTTGAGGTGGACGAACCGGAACCGCCGGCGGACCTCCGTCTCCCGGTCGACGGACACCGGAATGGGCTGTCCCGGAATGGGCTCCATCGCCACGGCCTCCATGACCTCCGTGACGTGCGGCAGGCCCGAAACCACCAGCGCCACTGGCCAGCGCGGGGTGGCCATAAGTGCCTTCAACGTCTTCCGGATCTTCGCCATCTCCAGGGTGTTGGCGGTCTCGGTCACGTTGTGCATCTCGTCGAGGTGGACGACGAGGATGGCTCGCTTCTCAAGCAGGCGACGCACCCTGGCCCATGCCACCGTCTCGCCCAGGGGCCGGTCGATCTGGTAGCCGAGCTCGGTCAGGATCGCCTGGCCCATCGCCTGCAGGGTGCACGGCGAGGGCAGCATGACGCTGATCGCGATGCGGGGCGCCTCCGGGTCGGCGAAGTCCGCGAGCGCGGGGTGGGTCGCGAAGGCATGGTGGATAAGCCGGGTCTTCCCGGCCCCGCTCTCGCCGGTGACGACGAGCGACCGGCATTCCGCACGGTTGCTGGGGCCATGGGGGCGCCCCGGATTGATGCGGGTCGCAGTGGTGCCGAGCATCCACGCAAGGAGCCCGGCCACCTCGTCGTCCCGGTCGAGGTCGAGGTAGCGCCGGCGCAGATCCTCCATCAGGTCGTGGCGCGCGCGGCCCTGCTCGTCGAACGAGGAGAGAACGCGCTCGAACGGATTGGGCATGTCAGGTCTCCCATCCACGCCGGCGACGCTCGCGGGGCGCGTCGGGACTTGGGGGGACCGGGGCGGGATCATCGCCACCGGTGTCGACGGCGTCGTCGAACAGGCCGGTCGAGACGTCCCCCGTCCGCTCGGGCGGCGGCTCGGGCAGGAAGAACCCCATGACGAGGTGCCGCTCGGCCCGCTCGACCTCGTCGGCGTTGGGCGGCCTCACGTCGAGTCGGGCGCGCTTGGCCGCGGCGTCGCCCATGGCCTCGATGGCCCGCATGGCCTCCATCACGACGTGCAAGGTGATCCTCGCCTCGTCGCGATAGCGCCGGCGCAGGTCGGCCAGCGTGGCGAGCCAGGTGTCGACGCCGACGCCGGCGAAGCCCTCGCGAACGTTCGGGACGGTGAGCCAGGCCTCTCCGGTCCACACGGAGATCGCGCCGAGATCGCCCGCGTCCAGGCGGACCTCGACGGCGGCGTCGCCGAGCGCGCGCCGGAGGCTCTGGAGCGGCTCCGACTGGAAGGCGAGCCCAAGCACGCGAACGCCGTGCTTGCCCATGACGCGCGTGAGCGGGATGCCGAAGATGGCGCGAAGCTTGCCGGCGTCGGGCGCCGGCGTGACCCCGGTCAGCTTGGACAGGCGGCGCCAGGCGTTGAGGGGCGTTTCCCCGCCCAGGCCTTCGTGCGGCGTGTTGTGGTAGACGTCGACCCAGTAGCGGACCAGCGCCTGCGCGAACTCGGGCACGGTGGCGCTCGCGCGGGCGACGGGGTCGTAATCGCCCTTGTCCGTGACGTTCGCGAAGGTCTGCCCCGTGAACCTTGCCACCAGCTGGATGCGGGTGGTGAGGAACGAGCGCTCCACCGTGCCGCGCATGTGAGCGAGGCCCGAGGGCGAGATCTCGGGGGTGGTGCTCATAGCCACCGCCGCAGCCTGGAACCGCTCGGCCACGAAGGAGGGCCCGCCGTCGGTCGCGAGTTCCTCGATGGTGCCGTGCATGTCCCAGGGCGAGAGCGCGCCCACGGCGTCGGCGTAGGTCCCCTTATCGGTTACGGCCATCCGCAGGCAGGCGATGGCGTTCTCCGACGAAGCGGTGGGCCGAAGGCTCGCGCCGACGATGCAGCGCGTCCGGACGTCGATGGCGACGCAAAGCCACCAGCGCTTGCGCCGCAGGGCGGTCTGCTCCTCCTCGGAGAGGTGCTCCAGCCAACCGATATCGGTCAGGATCTTGATGAGGCTCACCTGCCACTCGTCCATCTCGACGCGCTGGAAGGGGCGCACCACGTCCTGCCCGGCGCCGACGATGGCGAAGTGGGCGGCGGCCTTCGGGAACCCCTCCCTCCCGGCCATGACGAAGAACTTGTCGAGCCCGTCGACGGCCTTGGACAAAGTCGCGTAGCTGGGGCAGGGCAGCGCCGGCAGACCCCGCTCTGCGCGGGCCTTGTTCATAGCCTCCACATCGCGCGCGAGGTCCCGATGCAGCGCCTTCTTCGTCGGGCGCTTCTCCGTGGCGTAGCGGCAAGCGATCTCGCGCAGCAGCAGTGCGGTCTCCGTCGTGAGGCGCGGGTCGCGGTTGCCCGACCGGTAGCTCCCCTTGCGCAAGGCGAGCGGGTCGAAGGCCGCTGCCTCCCAGCGCCGGAGCCACTTGCGGAAGGTCTTGGCGCCGGGCCGGTCTCGGACCGTGCGCTTGGTGCCGGCCCGCGATTTGCCGTTGGCGGCGCTTCGACTCTTGGGCGACAGGCGCGCCACGTCTAGGGGCATGACCTCCGCGTGGATCTCGCGCAGCACCCTGTCCAGGGAGGCGTCGGAGCGGCTCGCCGTTCTGGCCTTCTCCCGCTTCAGGAAGCGGGTGCAGAACTCCAGTCGGAACAGGATCACCGACTGCTCGCTCGGCGGCAGGTGGGTGATGCTGTCGGTGCCGCCGAGCAGCCGCGCCGTTGCCTTGCCCGGCGCGAACCAGAAGCGATCGAAGGCGTAGCCCGGGTGCCGGGTCTCGCGGTCGAAGGCCTCGTGGGTGAACTCCTCCTGGATGGCCGGGTCGTCGACGCGGGCGAGCACGTGCCCGCCGGCGTTGGTCTCGCGGAGGCGGTAGGACACGCCCCGGATCACGATCCGGTCTTCGGGAGTGATGTTGCGGAGGACGGTCATGCGGCCCTCCAGAAGCTGGAGGCCGCGAGGGCGACGCGGGTGGCGTAGCCAAGGCGGTTCCCGCCGACGACCGCGAGCGTGCCGTCCGCGACGAGCCGAACCGTCGCCCGGAACGCGAGCGCCCCCAGTCCGGTGGCCGCGACGATCGTGGAGACCGCCACGGTCCCGGCGAGGCCGGCGACGAAGGCCTGGACGGTGACGTCGGCGCTCCGGTCCGGGTCGCGCCTCACCGAGTGGATCAGCATGGCGTCATGGACGAGGTCGCGCGGCAGCTTCTCGCCGGTGATCAGCACCGCCTTGTCGGCGACGGAACGCGGCGTCTGCGCTGCGAAGCGTTGGACCTGCTCGCGCAGTCCGGTCTTCTGCGCGATCTTTTCGGGCTTGATCGCGACGAGGATGCGGGTGCCGGAGCGAAGGGTGACGAGAGCGTCCCAGGTGTAGCGGACCGGGGTGCCGTCAGCCTCGACGTAGCCGATCGCCGGCGGCTGCTCCTGGATGTCGACCACGTCCGGGTCGGCGAGCAGGACGTAGGCGGCCTTCTTCTCCAGGCCGCTCTCCATCCGCATTTCGGTCGGCACGTGGCCTCCAACGATGCGGGCGCGGGACGAGCCGCGGTTGGGGCGGAAGGGGCCGCGGGTTCCGCGGGACGGACGGGGCGGATGGAAGAGTTCGGAGGCGGCGGCCGAGACCTTCTCGGGGTTCTTCATCTGGTTACCTTCTTGGCTCACCAGACAGGGGCGATCCGCAATTGGGGCTTGCGCTCAGGCGCGCGGCCATGCAGTATCGTCCCGCTGTCTCGGCTTGAAAAAGCTGTTGATTGTGAAGTTGCCGACTGACAGTTTCTGAGGCTGTGGCAGGCGGCGCACGGATACCGAGGCGTTCTGAGTTACAGCTCAGGACGCCTCATCCGTTTTGGGGCCTTGGGAGCTTACGTCTTCATAGTGGGTTCTCCTTCATCTCCACGTCACGGTTCGCGCGTCGCGGCCGGGAGTGATAACTGAATCGACACAGCGACTTAGCCTGCGGGGTTCTCACGCCTTGGGAGGTGTCTTCTGATCACGAGATCGTGATCAGGCGCGCATGGCCTTAGGGCCCTCCGACTCGGCCAAGGCCCCGATCTCATCGATCCAACCAAAACCCGAGCCGATCAGCGCGTCTCGCTGCGCAGGCGTGAACCTGAAGTCGAGGACGCCGTCGTCGATCGCCTGGATGACGAAGGTCGCAAGCTTTAGCGCCCTCAAATCCGCTTCCGCGTCACCTCCGGTGGCCCGGGCTATTGGTCGGGCGCATAGGGCGAGCGCGCGAGGATCCGGGGCCGCGTACCCCGCCACCGTGCCGTCCGCCGCCGAAACGACGACGGGGACGGCATCAAGGGAAAGCGCATCGACAATTTCTTCGCAGGTTTCGCCCTCAAAGTTGGTCGCTGCGAGCTCCTCTTCGAACCGATGCCGAGAGACGAGCTCGATCTCGCGCTCCTCGCTGCCGTCGTGGCCTTTGCTGACGATGACCCAATGGCCTGGCATCGGCTCGTCGATCCGCGTCGGGATCTTGGCAGTGAAGAGGCTCGCCGTGATTTCCCTAATCAGCTTCGGGCCAGGGACCTCGCGGATATAAAAGATAATCTGCCCACCGGCTTCGGTCCGGAGATACCTGTCCGGGCTGAAGAAGCGCCCGATGCCTTCATAGCCCGCCATGGCCGGTGCGCCGAAGGGCAGCAGCACGGGATGCGTGCCGGAGAGGAAGCCCGCTTCATGCAAGCGCCTCAAGTGCTGTGCTTGGCCGGCATCAAGGCGTGCGGTGCCAAACGGCTTGGAAACTCTGCCCAGCATCTCGATGCGGGGCGCCAGTTCCTCCAGCTTCCTCGTCACGCTCTCGCGGCGGCGCAGATACTCGTCAAAGAGCGCTTCGGTCTCGGGAGTTCGCTTGCCCAGCGATCGGGCCACCTTGCGGCTGCCGCCTTCGGGATGGGGGCGGTAGCGCATCAGGTAATCCGCGCCGGACACCGATTTCCACTGCATGCCGCCGGCAAGCTCATGCCGCTCGACTACGAACTCGCCGAAGGCAGGCCAAACATGCGAAAGCGCATCGGTATGCGCACGCTGTTCTGGCGTCATCGGCTCGGGCCTGGGCTCGAACATCGGTTGCTCCCAACGAAATGCCTCACCGATATAATGGTAGCAAAAGAAGGTCGAACTCTCAATCCGCGTGCTGGGTGATGGTTAACGGCAATCCATTCCAGCTAGACGCCTTGAGGAGCGGGTATTGAAAGGGGGGCTAGTTGCCCCCCTTGAACCCTTACGGGCCGACTATGCATTCATTTGCGGGCGTCGGATGGCCCGATGCGGACAAGTTATGCCGTTCGCGACACACCTTGGGATAGTCATGAGCAGCGGGTGGTCGAGCCGCAGGTGTTGCACTTCAGGCAGGTGCCGTTGCGGACCAGCGTGAAGTTGCCGCACTCGCCGCACGAGTTGCCGATACAGATTAGGGCGTTGTCCAAATCGATCTTCGATGCGATCTAATGTTTTGCTGCGTCCAGCCGACCCAATCCGAACGCCGGTAGAAAGAGGTAAAAGGGCCGGTTACGATTTCTGCGCTGAACCTCTGGAAATCTAGAATGATATAAAATGCGCTTGGCAATTCATGCAAAAATTGCTCATGCCAAATGTTCTTAAGTTATAATCGCCGCATTTAATGCAAGAGTAGCCGCTAGAATTTCTTTTTTCGATTGCTTCGGCGCGAACCGAGATAAGACGACGTTTTGCGCAATCGATATCGACTGCGCAGTATTCAGCTAATTCTTCTGGGTTATCAAACGATGCCGCGACATGTAGCGGAACTAGAAATGCGTCGGCAAATCGCTTGGCTTGCCACTCTCCAGATTCTTCGTTGGGAAGAAAACGAACATTTTTCTCTGATCCGGGTGAGAATTTCTGTGCGCTTACATCGTGGAGAATGATGTGCCCTATTTCATGGGCAATGATCTTGCGAGCCTCTTCATCATCGAGTTTGGCATTCTCCAGAACCCAGTTTTCAATGTGAAGCTCTACGAGCTGATATCCGTGCTTTCGTTGATTCAAAAATCTGACGAATGCCGGTGAGTCCTCTCCAAGGTCATCGTATGTTATTATCTCAAGTGCCTTCCCAACCAAAAGGTTGGGAAGGGTTTCATAAAGAAACTCAACGATTTTAAATCTTGATGCGTTGCTGTTTCCTTCAATTTTTCGCCACGCAAGCGCAAATTCTTCGATCTTTGAGGCATCAAGCCAGGGAACTTTCGTATCATCTAGCATGATTGGGCCTCTCAGACAGGCGCCGTTAATCTATCAGCTGCACCCAGTCGTGCTTCCGCAGGTGTTGCACTTCAGGCAGGTGCCGTTGCGGACCAGCGTGAAGTTGCCGCATTCGCCGCACGAGTTGCCGACATAGCCCTTCATGATCGCCTCGGCCCGGCGCTCTGACTGGGTCGGCTGGGCAGCCGGCGCTGAGAAGCCGAGCTTGGCCATCTCCGCCTCGCCATAAGCCTCGGGCTCCTCCTTCAGCGCGGTCGCGCCTGCCGTGGCGAGAGCCGTCACAGTGGAGGACGAGCGGGCAACCGCATCGTTCGCTGCGTGGTTCCCTTGGCCGCCGCCCTGGATGGCGAGCAGGTTGATCGGCTTGCCGCGGCGGAAGCCGGTGGAGGCGAGGGGGGTCGTCACGATCGGGGTCGCATCCGGCGCCTTGTCCTGGCCGACGCCGCTGCCCATCACGTCATGGCCGATCTCGCTCGGGTCGACATGGGCGAGGTCGTTGCGGCCGAGATAGGAGATCGCCAGCTCGCGGAAGACGTAGTCGAGGATCGAGGTCGCGTTCTTGATCGACTGGTTGCCGGCGACGAAGCCCGAGGGCTCGAAGCGGGTGAAGGTGAAGGCCTCCACGTACTCCTCCAGCGGCACGCCATATTGCAGGCCGAGCGAGACCGCGATGGCGAAGTTGTTCATCATCGCCCGGAAGGCCGCGCCCTCCTTGTGCATGTCGATGAAGATCTCGCCGAGGCGCCCGTCCGAATACTCGCCGGTATGGACATAGACCTTGTGTCCGCCGACCGTGGCCTTCTGGATGTAGCCCGTGCGCCGATCCGGCATCTTCTCGCGCTCGCGCTTGCGCTCGATGCGCTCGACGATGCGCTCGACGATCTTCTCCGAGATCTGGGTGGCGCGGGCCGCCATCGGCTGGGCGACCAGCGTCTCGACGGCGTCGTCCGCCTCGTCGTCATCGTCGGAGATCAGCGCCGAGTTCAGCGGCTGCGAGAGCTTGGAACCGTCGCGGTAGAGGGCGTTCGCCTTCAGCGCCAGCTTCCAGGAGAGCATATAGGCGCTCTTGCAGTCCTCGACCGTCGCCTCGTTCGGCATGTTGATGGTCTTGGAGATCGCGCCCGAGATGAAGGGCTGGGCCGCCGCCATCATGCGGATATGGCTCTCGACCGAGAGATAGCGCTTGCCGATGCGGCCGCAGGGGTTGGCGCAATCGAAGACGTTGTAGTGCTCGGTCTTCAGGTGCGGGGCGCCTTCCAGGGTCATCGCGCCGCAGACATGGACGTTGGCGGCCTCGATCTCGGCCTTGCTGAAGCCGAGGAAGGGCAGAAGCTCGAACGACATGTCGTTCAGCTTCTCGGCCGGGACCTTGAGCGTTCCGGTGAGGAAATCCTCACCCAGCGTCCACTTGTTGAAGACGAACTTGATGTCGAAGGCGCTCTTCAAGCCCTTCTCGACCGCTTCGATCTTCTCGTCGGTGAAGCCCTTGGCGCGCAGCGTCGAGGGGTTGATGCCCGGCGCCTGCTTCATCGAGCCATGGCCGACGGCATAGGCCTCGATCTCGGCGATATCGGCCTCGCGGTAGCCGAGGGCGCGGAGCGCGTCCGGCACGGCGCGGTTGATGATCTTGAAGTAGCCGCCGCCGGCGAGCTTCTTGAACTTCACCAGCGCGAAATCGGGCTCGATGCCGGTGGTGTCGCAATCCATGACGAGGCCGATCGTGCCGGTCGGCGCGATCACGGTCGCCTGGGCATTGCGGTAGCCGTAGCGCTTGCC
Organism: Beijerinckiaceae bacterium; assembly: GCA_965283735.1. GTDB lineage: Bacteria > Pseudomonadota > Alphaproteobacteria > Rhizobiales > Beijerinckiaceae > Allobosea. The sequence continues at coordinate 2,106,243 of CBDIPN010000001.1, forward strand.
CTGCTCGAGAGCCTCGTCCCAGACGATGCGCGAGCGCTCCGCCATGGTGACGGCCGAGCCGCCGAGGCGGGCCAGCGTCGCATGGTCGAGCGGGACCGGGGTAACGCTCAGGCCCTCATAGCCGTCGGCGAGGCCATGGGCGGCCGTGCGGTGGTTGCGGATGACGCGCAGCATGTGGCTGGCGTTCTTCTTGTAGCCAGGGAAGGGGCCGAGCTCGCCCGCCATCTCGGCCGAGGTCGCATAGGCGACGCCGGTCATGATCGCGGTCAGCGCACCGGCCAGCGCACGGCCCTCGTCGGAGTCGTAGCCGAGGCCCATGGTCATCAGCAGGCCGCCGATATTGGCGTAGCCGAGGCCGAGCGTGCGGTACTCGTAGGAGAGCTCGGCGATCTCGCGGCTCGGGAACTGCGCCATCGTCACCGAGATCTCGAGCACGACGGTCCAGAGCCGGCAGAGATGCTCATAGGCCGCGACGTCGAAGGACTTGGTTTCGGTATCGTAGAACTGCAGCAGGTTGGCCGAGGCCAGGTTGCAGGCGGTGTCGTCGAGGAACATGTACTCGGAGCACGGGTTGGACGCCCGGATCCGGCCGGAAGCCGGGCAGGTGTGCCAGTCGTTCATCGTCGAGTTGAAGTGCAGGCCGGGATCGGCCGAGGCCCAGGCGGCGTAGCCGATCTTCTCCCAGAGGTCGCGGGCCTTCAGCGTCTTCAGGACCTTGCCGGTGGTGCGACCGGTCAGGTTCCAGTCGGCATCGGTCTCGACGGCGCGCAGGAAATCGTCGGTCAGCGAGACCGAGTTGTTCGAGTTCTGGCCGGAAACGGTGAGATAGGCGTCGGAATCCCAGTCGGTGTCATAGGTGTCGAAGGAGATGTCCTTGTAACCCTGCTTGGCGAACTGGATGACGCGCTTGATGTAGTTGTCCGGCACCAGCGCCTTGCGGGCGAGCTTGATCTCGCGCTTCAGGGCCGGGTTCTGCTCGGGATCGAAGCAGGAATCGCCATCACCCTCGCAGTTCACGCAGGCCTTGAGCACGGCCTTCATGTGCTTCTTGACGGTCTTGGAGCCGGTGACGAGCGCGGCGACCTTCTGCTCTTCCTTCACCTTCCAGTCGATATAGGCCTCGATATCCGGGTGGTCGGCATCGACCACCACCATCTTGGCGGCGCGGCGGGTGGTGCCGCCCGACTTGATGGCACCCGCAGCGCGGTCGCCGATCTTGAGGAAGGACATCAGGCCCGAGGACTTGCCGCCGCCGGCGAGCTTTTCGCCTTCGCCGCGCAGCATCGAGAAGTTCGAACCGGTGCCGGAGCCGTACTTGAACAGGCGGGCTTCACGGACCCAGAGGTCCATGATGCCGCCCTCGTTGACGAGGTCGTCCTGCACGCCCTGGATGAAGCAGGCATGCGGCTGCGGGTGCTCGTAGCTCGACTTCGACTTCACCAGCTTGCCGGTCTTGAAGTCGACGTAGAAATGGCCCTGGCTGGGACCGTCGATGCCATAGGCCCAGTGCAGGCCGGTGTTGAACCATTGCGGCGAGTTCGGCGCGACGCGCTGGGTGGCGAGCATGAAGCGCAGCTCGTCATGGAATGCAGCCGCATCCTCTTCCGAGGTGAAGTAGCCGCCCTTCCAGCCCCAATAGGTCCAGCAGCCGGCGAGGCGATCAAAAACCTGCTTGGAAGAGATCTCGGAGCCGTAGCGCTCGCCTTCCGGCAGCTCGGCGAGAGCGGCCTCGTCGGCGACGGAACGCCAGAGGAAGGAGGGAACGTCGTTCTCTTCGAACCGCTTCAGGCGCGCCGGCACGCCGGCCTTGCGGAAATATTTCTGCGCGAGCACGTCGCTGGCGACCTGCGACCAGGTCTCGGGAACCTCGATGCCTTCGAGCCGGAAGACGACGGAGCCGTCCGGGTTCTTGATCTCGCTGACGGCCGATCGGAACGGGATCGCGGCATAGGGCGACTGTCCGGCGGTGGTGTAGCGGCGCTCGATGCGCATGATCTTCGTCCCTTGATCTGCCGCGGGCCTGCTTCGCAAGCCACGCGCGGCCGGTTGATCACCGGCTCCTGATGTCAGCCCAAACTCGGTTCGATGCCCTGTGGGATCTCCGCGGTGTCGCCCCGCCGATGGTCCCGGACGCGCCCAAAATGCCCGCGCAAATCCGTTCGCTTCCGCTGTTGATGGCGGATGCGGCGGCAGGCCCGGAACACACTGGAAAACTAGGGTTTCGCAGTCATCCAGAGGGGGTGCCGCCGGCCGTCATGCGATGGTCAAAATCTAGTGCAGATACCCGCTGCGCGTCAAGGAATAGTGCCCTGTGATCCCTGTGGACACGACATCTGGTAGGGATATGTGGGTTATGGGGATAAGTTGCAAGGCGCCCGCTAAGCCTCGGAAATTACCGGGGAATCGGATGCGCATTGGCAAGATTGCCACAGTGCGGGATGAAGCGCAGTCCATAAAATCCCCGCTATTCATGGTTGACGCGAGCTGAATCCGGTGCGCGCCGGGGCCTGCCGCGAGCACCGCTTTCAAAGCCGCCCGGAAGTGGCTGATCTCGGGCGACTTCCCGGAGAATGCTCCCTGAAAAGGCCGTTCCGAATCGCGGCCGAATCGTGGCGGCGACTCAAGGCGCGCAGATTTAGCGATCGGCTTAAAGTGACGTTAGGTCGGTCAGGCTATGCCGGTTGCAGCGTGATCCGACCGGGATAACCCATGCACCGCTACGCCTTCTGCCTGCTTCCTCTGGTCCTGGCCGGTTGCACCGATAGCGAGCCGCTGGCTCCGGCCTTCGCGGGCGAATGGGCGTCCCGGGCATCCCGGGCGCGCGGCTGCGGCTCGGCGGCGCGGATCACCATCAACAAAACAGGCATCTCCGCTCCCGGGATGCCCGTGGATGGGCTCACCTTCACGAAGGCGACCGTCTCCGGCGCCACCGCGCATGTCGTCATGGAGCTGAGCGCGGGCGTGCGGTTGGTTGCGGGAGCGCCCGATCCCAAGAAGCCGCGCGATCGCGACGATCCGCGCGACATGGAGATTCTGGCGACGCTGATCGCGTCAGGCCGGCTGGTCAACGCGACCAACGTGATGTTCCGGGACAAGCAGACCCGCCAGCTCAGGGCCGCCGATCCCGACGTCCTGGCCGTCATGAGCCTGACACGCTGCGACAAGCGCGAAACATCGGGCAGTTTCAGCGCGGTCGGGCTATCGCGGGCTGGACAGTAGGCGGTGCGGGGGCCATAAGTCGCGCGACTATTTTGCATCGCGCGCACGGACTTGAGGACGATGAAGGACTGGCTGCTGCAGATCTTCACCTGGTGGAACGGCCAGACGATCGGCACGCGTTTCCACACTTGGCGCCATGGCGAGCGGGTGGGCGAGGACGAGTTCGGCAATGTCTATTACCGCACCAAGGGTGGGGTGAAGGACAAGGCGCTCGGCTTTCAGCGGCGCTGGGTGATCTACAAGGGCGACGCGGAGGCTTCCAAGGTGCCGCCGGGCTGGAACGGCTGGCTGCATCACACCGTCGATGTCGCGCCCTCCGAGGAAAGCTACCAGCCGCGCGAATGGCAGCAGCCGCACCAGCAGAACTGGACCGGCACGGCGCTGGCCTATCGCCCGCAAGGCTCAACCCTGGCCGAGGGCGAGCGCCCGGCCGCGACCGGCGACTACGAGGCCTGGACGCCCGGCCGCTGAGGCTTCCGGCGTAGCGCTCCGATGCGCATTGCCATCCAGACATTCGGTACGCGTGGCGACGTTCAGCCCTATGTCGCCCTTGCGCGTGGCCTGATTGCGCGCGGGCACGACGTCCAGTTGGCTGCACCCGAACAGTTTTCCGATCTGGCGTCGCGTCTGAGAGTACCCTTTGCCCCGCTGCCGGGCACGTTGCTCGACTTGCTCGACAGTGACGCCGGGAAGGCCGCGGTCGCTGCCGGTCGCGGTTTTTCTGCCGGCCTCGCGTTGCTCGGCAAGATCAAGCCGGCGATGACCCGGCTGATGGATGCTGAATGGGAGGCTCTACGTGGGTTCGGACCTCGTCTGATCCTGCATCACCCCAAGTCGCTCGTGAGCCCCGCCATTGCCGCCAGATTGGGGGCACGAAGCCTGCTTGCCTCGCCTTTGCCGGGCTTTACGCCTACATCTGCCTTCCCAAGTCCCATTCTGCCGATCAGGCTGCCAAGCCTGTTGAACAAGCCCAGCCACATGTTGATGGCCGCTGCTCCGGCCCTCCTGTTCGGACGGATGCTGACGCGGTGGCGACGCGAGCGGCTGGGGCAGCAAAGACGCTATCCAGACCCCTCGATCGGCGTGCTCTATGCCTATAGCCGCCACGTGATTCCGGTTCCGTCCGATTGGGATCCGAAGCGTGTGCACGTCTGCGGCTACTGGTTCCTCGATGAGCCCGAGAGCGGGGTGTCGCCGGCGCTTGCTTCCTTCCTCACGGCCGGGACACCTCCGATCTATGTCGGATTTGGGAGCATGCCGGGAGATCGGCCACGGGAATTGGCCGAAGCAATCGTCGCTGGTCTGCGGCTGGCGGGTATGCGCGGCATTCTCGTCCGTGGTGGTGGGGCACTCGACCTGCCGGAACATGGCGACGACATGCTTGTGATCGATGCGGCGCCTCACGATAAGTTGCTTCCGCACGTTGCCGGAGCGCTGCACCATGGCGGTGCGGGCACGACGGGAGCGAGCTTGCGGGCAGGGGTGCCGATGGCTATCCGGCCATTCTTCGGCGATCAGCCATTCTGGGCTGACCGGATTGCGGCCTTGGGAGCGGGGCCCGGAGCTCTGCCGCGACAGTTGACACCCGATGTCGTGGCGGCCGCCGCAAAAGCACTGCAGGTGCCGGAAGTGCGAAAGCGCGCCGCTGAGCTCGGGAAAGTGATCCGCGCCGAGCAAGGGGTCGAGGCTGCGGTCATCGATATCGAAGAGCGCATGAGCTGTTGACGAAGCAGAGCGCCCTTTTTCCGCTGCCTTTGCCGTGTTACTGCGCGCCATCGCGGTTCTTCCGCGCTGTCGAAGAGATTCGCGCCCGCATGCCGTCGTTCTTTCGTTTCCCGATCCTGGCAGGCCTCGCCTCGAGCGCGCTGGCGACATTGGCCGCCACAGGCCCGGCGCACGCTGATCGCATCCGCAATCCGACGGCCGTCTTCGCTGGGCTCGACAAGATCACCGGCCGCATCATCTCCTTCGAGGTGGCGATCGACGAGACCGTGCAGTTCGGCGCCCTCCAGTTGACGCCGCGCGTCTGTTGGACGCGGCCGCCGACCGAGGCGCCGCAGACCGACGCCTTCGTCGAGGTCGACGAGGTCACGGTCAAGAACGAGTACCGGCGCATCTTCACCGGCTGGATGTATGCGGCGAGCCCGGGCCTGCACGGCGTCGAGCACGCGATCTACGATGCCTGGTTGACCGACTGCAAAGGCGGCACCGAACTCGTCGTCGATCCCAAAGAGCCGGAAGCGCCGCCGGCCGAGGACCCGCGCCGGCCGCGCACGCCCAACCAGCCGCTGCCCGGACAGCAAGCCGCTCCGCCGCCGCCCGGCGGGCGCATCGATGTCGAACCGCCGCGCGGCGTGCCCGTGCAGCCGCAGCGGCCGAGCCAGCGCTTCTTCCCGACCAATCCCGCCCCCGGCCGCGACCTGTATATGGGCGGCAACTGATCCAGCAGGCTCGCGGCAAGGCGCTCAGAGCGAGGCGAGCGCCTCGCGGCCGCTCAGCGGCCTGACCTGCCAGTCGCCCGGGTGCCGCAACGCATCGTCGAGCAGGCCGCGATAGCCGTCGCGCGGGATTTCGATCGTGCCGAACTGGGCGAGGTGGCCGGTCTGGAACTGGGTATCCAATAGCCGGTAGCCGCCCTGCCTGAGGCGGGCGACGAGATGGACCAGTGCGACCTTCGAGGCGTCGGTCTCGCGGTGGAACATGCTCTCGCCGAAGAAGGCACCGCCGAGCGAAAGCCCGTAGAGGCCGCCAACCAGCCGGCCCTCGCGCCAGCACTCGACCGTATGGACATGGCCGAGCGCGAAGAGCTCGCCGAAGATCTCGCGGATGCGCGTATTGATCCAGGTTTCGGCCCGGTCCGGCTTGGCCTCGGCACAAGCCGCGATGACGGCGTCGAAGGCGGTGTCGACCCGGATCTCGAAACGGTCCGAGCGCACGGTGCGGGCGAGCCGCGCCGAGAGATGGAAGCGGTCGAGCGGGATGATGCCGCGCAGTTCCGGCTCTACCCAGAACAGGCTGGGGTCGTCGGCGCTCTCCGCCATCGGGAAGATGCCGGCGGCATAGGCGCGCAGCATGATCTCCGGCGTGATCGCAGGGGAACGGACGGGCACGGAACGAGCCTTCATGACCGGATGGGAGCGTGAGGCGGGCTTTGAGTCAAACGGAAGCGGTGAGGGTTGATCGTACTTGCGAGGAGCGAGGCGACGAAGCAATCCAGGGGGCTGGTGAGACGTTCGACCCAGTTTCCTGGATTGCTTCACCGCGCTCGCAATGACGGCTGGTGCCGAGGTTGCGCAAGGGAGCCTCCGCGTCATCCCGGACAAGCGGCGGAGCCGCGCCGATCCGGGATCCATCGTAGGATGGTGCGCTCTACGATGGATTCCGGGTCAAGCCCGGAATGACGGCGAGGTTCAGTGCGAACTTGAGGCTCCCGCAGCAGGCGCCATGGCTTCAGATCAAGCCTGAAGCCATGGCCGCAAGCGGCTGATGGATCAGCCTTTCGTCGGCTCGGCACCCGGCGTTTCGTTGCCAGCCTCGCCGTCCTCGTCGCCTTCGCCGTCGTCGTTGATGCACTCGACCGAAACGACCTTCTCGTCCTTGGCGGTGTTGAACACCGTCACGCCTTGCGTCGAGCGTCCGGCGATGCGGATGCGATTGTCCGGGCCGGCATCGACGGGGACGCGGATGAGCTGGCCGCCATCCGTGACCAGCATGAGCTGGTCGCTGTCGAGGGCCGGGAAGGAGGCCACGAGCTTGCCGTTGCGGTCGTTGACGACCATGGCGACGATGCCCTTGCCGCCGCGTCCGGTGACCCGATACTCGAAGGACGAGGTACGCTTGCCGTAGCCGCGTTCCGAGATGGTCAGGATGAACTGCTCGGCTGCGCCCATCGCGGCGTATTTCTCCTGACCGAGCTCGATATCGCCGGCGCTTTCCTCCGCATCGGCCTCGGTCGCCGCCGTGGTCTCCGCACCGTCCTCGGCCTCGCCGGTCAGCGCCCTGCGGGCGGCCGCGGCGCGCTTGAGATAGGCGGCGCGCTCATCCGGTGTCGCATCGAGATGGTGCAGGATCGCGAGCGAGATCACCTCGTCACCCTTGGCCAGATTGATGCCGCGCACGCCGGTCGAATCGCGGCCCTTGAAGACGCGAACCTCCGGCACCGCGAAGCGGATGCACTGGCCGTCGGCCGTGGTCAGCAGCACGTCGTCGTTCTCGGTGCAGATCTGCACGTCGACGATGTGGTCGCCCTCGTCGAGCTTCATCGCGATCTTGCCGGCGCGATTGACGTTGACGAAGTCGGAGAGCTTGTTGCGACGCACCCCGCCCGAGGCGGTGGCGAACATCACGTCGAGCGTCTCCCAGCTCGCCTCGTCCTCCGGCAGCGGCATGATCGTGGTGATGCGCTCGCCGGCCTCGATCGGCAGCATGTTGACCAGCGCCTTGCCGCGGGCATTCGGCGCCGAGAGCGGCAGGCGCCAGACCTTTTCCTTGTAGACCTGACCTTCGGAGGAGAAGAACAGCACCGGCGTATGGGTGTTGGCGACGAAGAGCCGGGCGACGAAATCCTCATCCTTGGTCGCCATGCCGGAGCGACCCTTGCCGCCGCGGCGCTGCGCCCGATAGGTCGAGAGCGGCACGCGCTTGATGTAGCCGCCATGGCTGACGGTGACGACCATGTCCTCGCGGGCGATCAGATCCTCGTCGTCGAGGTCGGAGCCCCAATCCTGGATCTCGGTGCGGCGCGGCGTGGCGAAAGCGGCCTTCACCTCGGCGAGTTCGGTCTTGACGATCGTCTGGATGCGAAGGCGCGAGCGCAGGATCTCGAGATAGTCGGCGATTTCCTTGGCGAGCTTCTCCAGCTCGTCGCCGATCTCGTCGCGGCCCAGAGCGGTCAGGCGGGAGAGGCGCAGTTCGAGGATCGCCTTGGCCTGCGCGTCCGAAAGCCGGTAGGTGCCGTCCGGATTCATCGGGTGGCGCGGATCGTCGACGAGCGCGATCAGCGGGGCGATATCGTCGGCCGGCCAGTCGCGCGCCATCAGCGATTCATGCGCCGCGGCAGGCGTCGGCGCCGTGCGGATCAGGCGGATGACCTCGTCGATATTGGCGACGGCGGTGGCCAGGCCGCAGAGCACATGGGCGCGCTCGCGGGCCTTGTTGAGCAGGTAGCGCGTCCGCCGCGAGACCACTTCCTCGCGGAACTCGACGAAGGCCGAGATGAAGTCCTTGAGGTTGAGCACCTCGGGCCGCCCGTTGTTCAACGCCACCATGTTGGCGCCGAAGGAGGTCTGCAGCGGGGTGAAGCGATAGAGCTGGTTCAGCACGACATCGGCGACGGCGTCGCGCTTGACCTCGATGACGACGCGCACGCCCTCGCGGCTGGATTCGTCTCGCAGGTCGGAGATGCCCTCGATGCGCTTCTCGCGCACGAGATCGGCGATCTTCTCGACCATCGAGGCCTTGTTCACCTGATAGGGGATCTCGGTGACGATGATCGCCTCGCGCTCCTTGCGGAGCTCCTCGATATGCGTCTTCGCGCGCATCACGATCGAGCCGCGGCCGACATGGTAGGCGGCATGGATGCCGCTGCGGCCCATGATCGAGGCGCCGGTCGGGAAGTCGGGGCCGGGGATGATCTCGATCAGGTCGTCGATCGAGATCTCGGGATCGTCGATATAGGCGACGCAGGCATCGATGACCTCGCCGAGGTTATGCGGCGGGATGTTGGTCGCCATGCCGACGGCGATGCCGCCCGCGCCATTGACGAGCAGGTTGGGGAAGGTCGCCGGGAGGACCTTCGGTTCCAGGCGGCTGTCGTCGTAAGTGGGCTGGAAATCGACCGTGTCCCGGTCGAGGTCGCTGAGCAGGGGCATGGCCGGCTTGGCCAGCCGGCTTTCGGTGTAACGCATGGCCGCCGGGGGGTCGCCATCCATCGAGCCGAAATTGCCCTGGCCGTCGACGAGCGGCACGCTCATCGAGAAAAGCTGGGCCATGCGGACGAGCGCGTCATAGATCGCCTGGTCGCCGTGCGGATGGTACTGACCCATGACCGCGCCGACGATGTTCGCCGATTTGACGTGCTTCTTCTCCGGCGTCTGGCCGTTCTCCCACATCGAATAGAGGATGCGGCGATGGACCGGCTTCAGGCCGTCGCGGACATCGGGCAGAGCGCGGCTCACGATCACGCTCATGGCGTAATCGAGATAGCTCTTCTTCATCTCGTCGGTGATCGCGATCGGCTTGATGTCGCCGCCGAGATCCGGGGCTCCGTCGCGCTTGTCGTCGGTATCGTCGCTCAAGGGGAAATGTCCCGATTCCTGCTGATTTTTCAGCCTTCTGGCTAGCCGATTCCAGCAGGAGAAGCCAGCAAAAGCGGGCGCTGTCCCGGCAAAAATTACGCTAATAAATTCAGCGCGTTAGAAGACATTCTCGAAGGTCTTCCGGCGCGCTGCCTCATTCCGGCCTTTCTTGGCGCGTGACGGCGGGCTTTCGGCATGCTGATGTGCCGCCATGTTCATCGAATTCGCCACCGCAGCCTTGGTCACCATGCTGGTGACGCTCGATCCGCCGGGCCTCGCGCCGATCTTCCTGTCGCTGACGCGCGGGATGTCGGAGGGCGAGCGCAAGCAGGTCGCGATCCGCGCCTCGATCATCGCCTTCTGCATCATGGCCTTCTTCGCGGTGGCGGGCGACATCGTGCTGAAGGCGCTCGGCGTCTCGCTGCCGGCCTTCCGCATCGCGGGCGGGCTGTTGCTGTTCTGGATCGCCTTCGAGATGGTGTTCGAGCGCCGCACCGAGCGCAAGCAGCAGACGGCGGACACCGCGATCACACAGGATCACATCCGTAACGTCGCGGCCTTCCCGCTGGCGATCCCGCTGATGGCGGGGCCGGGCGCGCTGACCGCGATGATCCTGCTCGCCGGTCGCGCCCATGGCGACCCGCTGCTGCTGGCGACGCTCGCGGTGATCTGCGGGCTGGTGGTGCTGTCCTGCCTGCTTGTGTTCCTGACGGCGACGCCGATTGCGAAGCTTTTGGGCGTCACCGGCAATATCGTGCTGACGCGCCTGCTCGGGGTGATCCTGGCGGCGCTGGCCGTGCAGTTCGTAATCGACGGGATCAAGGCCGCGGCGCAGGCGGGGTAGGGGCGGCGGGTCGGAAAGGCTGCTTTCGGCCGATAGCGGGTCGCCAACGGCAGTCTATGGACGAACCAATGTGATAAGAATTCTATTTAGCATCTGCCTTTTTATTTTTGTCTGGTGCACCTGCACCATCGTCGTCGCGCTTATCGGTGGCCTATTTTTCCAGCATCTTGACGAGTTTTCAGGTCTCATCGGCTTGATATTCGGTGCTTTGATCGGTCTTCCGGCAGGGTTCTTGGCAATCGGCCTTACCTGGCGGGATTGACTTGCGCATGTGATCTTGAGCGAGCGCCAGGGCTAAAGGCTGACATCGCCCCATCGCGGACCGCGTGGTGCAGCACGCAGCAATCAGCGCTTCGGTCCCATCGTTCCGATCGTCTTCAAGCGCCCCGACCGGACCCAGCCGCTGACGTCGTTGCCGGTCCGGGGATTGAGATACATCACCGACGACCAGCCATCCCGCGTCTGCGCATAGGCGATGACCTCGTCCTTCGAGATGATGAAGATGCCTTTCATCGGACAGGCGCTGCTCGGCGCCGAATGGAATTGCAGGCGGCCGACGCCGGTCACCACCTCGCTCAGTGGCGGCGACAAAGCCGGGGCTTGATCCGAGCCGGCCTGCGGCTCCGTGCAGGCGGCCTGTGCCGGGTGAGATGACAGCAAGGCGCATAGGAGGAAAAGTCCCGACCCTGTCGCCCTCATGGCTGCTCTCTCGCGCTCTGACTCTGTCCTCGTGACAGGCTAGCACGAGCCTTCAGCGCAATGCCTCTTGCGATTCACATAAGTGAATGCTTATGTGTGTCATGATCGAGAACGAGATCTTCAAGGCGCTGGCCGACCCGACGCGGCGCACCATCCTCGACAAGCTGGCGGCGGGCAGCCTGAATGCCAGTGCGTTGCGCGAGGGCATGGCGATCAGCCAGCCGGCGATGTCGCAGCATCTCGCGGTACTGCGTGGCGCCGGCCTCGTCCGCGAGGAGCGGGAAGGGCGCTTCGTGAACTATCGGGTCGATCCGGAGGGGCTGGCGCTGGTCGCGCGATGGCTGACGAAATACCGTGCCTTCTGGCCGGCGCGGATCGACGATCTCAGGACCTTGCTCAAGGAGATGGATCAATGAGCGGAGAGGACAGCGAAGCGGCGGCCGACCCTCTCGTCTTCGCGTTTCAGTTCGACGAGCCGCCGGAGAAGCTCTGGCGCGCGCTCAGCACGCCGGGCCTGCGCGAGCACTGGCTACCGGAGGCAGAGCTGGCCGATCCCGAGCCGAGCGTCGTCACGCCGGGGGAGGCGTTGCGTTATCGGATGCGCGACAGCGAGCCGCCATTTCTCGAAAGCGTGGTCACCTTCCGCATCGACGCCAGCGAGGCCGGCGGAAGCAGCCTGCATGTGATCCATGAATTGACCGATCGCCGCGTCGGACTGGATCTGATCCCGGCGAACAGCAATGCGCCGCCGGTGATGCGCGCCGCCGCCTGAGGCGACGCGAAACCACACCATCCATTTCCCCGAGCCTTTGGAGTTCGCCGATGCGCGAAGCGATGCAACTCGTCCCTATGGTCGTCGAGCAGTCGAGCCGCGGCGAGCGCTCGTTCGATATCTACTCGCGGCTACTGCGCGAACGGATCATCTTCCTCAACGGCGAGGTCAACGACGCGATGAGCGCGCTGGTCTGCGCGCAGCTCCTGTTCCTCGAGGCGGAGAACCCGAAGAAGCCGATCCATCTCTACATCAACTCGCCCGGCGGCGTGGTGACCAGCGGCTTCGCCATGTACGACACGATGCGCTACATCCGCTCGCCCGTGCATACGCTGTGCATGGGCACGGCGCGCTCGATGGGCTCGTTCCTGCTGATGGCGGGCGAGCCGGGCGAGCGCGGGGCGCTGCCCAATGCCAGCCTGCATGTCCATCAGCCGCTCGGCGGCTTCCAGGGACAGGCCTCCGACATCTTCATCCATGCCGAGGAGATGCGGCAGACCAAGCATCGCCTGACCCGGCTCTATGCCGAGCATTGCGGGCGCAGCTACGAGGAGGTCGAGCGTACGCTCGACCGCGATCGCTTCATGACGGCGGAGGAGGCGCTGGAATGGGGCCTGATCGATCGGATCGTCCATCGGATGGAGGAGCCGGCCGCGGCGTGAGCCCTACACGCGAGGTCATCCCGGGCGGAGCGAAGCGTAGACCCGGGATCCATGCCGGAACGGTTCAGGCATGGATCCCGGATCGGCGCCGCTGACGCGGCTTGTCCGGGATGACCGCTCGGGTGAACGAGGGCGTCCGGCTACTTTTCCAGGAACGCCCGGATCGCGCCTTCCGCCTGCTTCATCGACACCACGCCGTCGAGATGGCCGCGGGAGCCGTCGATGGTGGCGTGGGTGATGTCGCGCCCGGCCGCCTTCGCCGCCTTCACCGTCGTCGCGACCATGTCGGGCGTGAAGACGAGGTCCTTCGGCTGGGTGATCAGCAGCATCGGTGCCTTGATCTTCGCCATGCCGTCGGCAAGCGAGGTGCCGCCCGCCGCGAAGAGCTGGTTCGCCTTGACGAGATAGAGGAAATGGTTGGCGTCGGAGAGCTTGGCGCGGGCCATGCCGGCATTGTCGAGCACGCTCTGGACCTGGAACTTGTTGGCGAGTGCCTTGCCGGGTTCATCGCCCTCCTTGGCCGGACGGCGGCCGAAGGTGGCGTTGGCCCAGTCCTGGTGATTGGCCTGCAGCGTCACCGCCGTCAGCGCCTTGGCAAGACCGGCGAGAGGCGGGGCCTTGCCGTAGTAGTCGCCGTTGTTCCAGTTGGGATCGACGAGGATGGGCGCGGCCCAGACGTCGAGCCAGGCGATCAGCATGGCATCGGCCTCGCCGGCGCCGATCACCGGCATGGCCTTGGCGACCATCTCGGGATGGCTCGCCGCCCATTCGAAGGTCTGGAGCGAACCCATCGAGGGACCGGCGACGAGCGCGAGCTTCTTGATCCCTAGGCTCTCGACCAGCGCCTTCTGGACCTCGACGAAATCGCGGACCGTGACGACGGGGAAGTCGAGGCCATAGGGCTTGCCGGTGTCGGGGTTGGTCGAGGCCGGGCCCGTCGTCGTGGTCTTCGGGTCGCCGGTGTTGAGGTTCACCAGCGTGTCCGAGGACAGGACGAAATACTTGTTGGTGTCGATCGCCTTGCCCGGGCCGACGATCGCGTCCCAGTAGCCCGGCGCCGAGTCGCTGGTCGCGTATTTGCCGGCAGCGTGCGAATTGCCTGAGAAAAAGTGGCAGATCAGCACGGCGTTGGACTTGTCGGCGTTGAGCGTGCCGTAGCTCTCCCAGCCGACGCGGACATTCTTCAGCGTGCGTCCGCTCTGGGTGGTGAAGCTCGGGAGCTCGAAGACCTTCTTCTCGACCGCCAGATCCTGTGCCTCGGCCATGCCTGCCGTCATCCACCCTGCGAGCGCCAGCGCGCCCATGATCCACATCTTCATCGCTGCATCCTTCCCGCTGCCGCAACCAGATCCGTCCGCATCAGAGCGGATTTACGATGATCGCGAAAGCGGGGATTCAACGCGTGAGCAGCGTCGGAACGAGGGAGGCGCCGGCCGGGCTCACGAGGGCCTCTGTCTCGATCTCGAAGGCTGGAGCATCGACCGGGCCCTTGAGCAGGAAGGGCAGCTTCGTGGCGCCGTTCGGGGAGGCGAGCAGTGCGGTCATGTCCAGGGTGCGGGTGCGCAGCGCGGCGCTGCCGGCAAGGTTGAAGCGGTAGTTCGCGCCGATCATCTGCGCCTCGGTCAGGGCGAGCAGGCCTCCGGCGATACCCGCATTGGCACTGATGCTCTCGTAGGGCGTCTTGCCCTGCCGCCAGTCGCGCAGCGCCTGGACCGGGCTGCGCTCGGCGCGGCGGAGCAATTCGCCGAAGGCGACGCCGCCGATCTCGCCCTGCCGGGCTGCCAGGTTGATCCGGCCGGTGAACGATCCCAGCAGCTCGTCGAAGGTGCGGCCGACGCCGTCCAGGGCGAACTGGAGATTGCCGGTGCCGCTCAGGCGCCCCAGCTGCGGCAGGTCGGATGCAGCCTGGCCGATATTCACCTTGTCGAGCCCGGCCTGAAGCTTGATGTCGACACCGGCGGGGGTGGCAATCGCGAGCAGGCGGCTCTTGATGCTGCCGCCGTAGGCGCCGGCGCGGAGCAGCCCGGTCTCGAAACGCCCCTTCTTGACGAGCAGATAGGTCGCAACGTCGTTGAGCCTCGCGCCCTTTAGGCGGGCTGCGTCGACGGAGATGCGCAGATCGATATCGCGCGCGGTCCAGGCTTCCAGGTCGAAGGGGGTCGTGTCCGCGACATCGACGACCGGGACCGGCAGCCGATCGACGATGCGGCCGAGATCGAGCGTCGCGCCGGCAAGCGTGCCCGACAACGCGAAGCGCCCGCCGGTCTCGGCGAGCTTGATCGCGCCGTCCAGACGCTCGCCATCGAGATTGACGATGGCGTTGCTGAACGAGACCTCGCGCGGCTTCACCTGGATATCGGCCGAGATGGCGACGGCGCCGAGCGCCGATCCCAGGCGCGATTCCTCGTCGAACCAGCCGAGCAATTTTGTCAGCGAAGGGGTGGAGAGGACGAGGGGGCCGCTGATCACGGGCTCGCCGGGGCCGGAGCGGGTGCCTTCGAAGCGCAGCTTCAGCAACGAGGACGTCGCCGACAGGGCCGCCTTGGCGTTGCCGCCGACCATGGGCCAGAGCAGGCTCACCTCGGTCGGGATGCCGCGCCAGTTGAGCTGGCCGGAGAGAGCGAGAGGTTCGTTCCGGCTGCGCTCGTCGATCACGAGGTCGAGATCGCGCACGACGCTTTGGATCGCGCCGTTCGCCCGCAGGAAGACGGAGCCCGCGCTGATGACGATCTTGCTCTGGCTTTGCAGTCGCTCGAGTTCGGCGAGCGCGGGAGCGAGCCATTCGGCGATGCCGTCGCTGCCGGCGGGGCCGGCGATGTCGATCCGGGGCGCGACCAGATCGACCCGGTCGAAGCTGATCTGACCGCTGAACAGCGGCAGCAGGCGCAGATGCGCCTTGATCCGCACGGCCTCGCCGGCGAGTGCACCGTCGCGCTGAGCGAAGGCGACCTGGGACAGGCTGATACGCGGCAAGGGCAGCAGGGCGATCTCGGCACGCTCGATCGTCTTGACGACGAAACCGGTCCGCTCCTCGATCGCCTTGATGGCGCCGCGCTGGACACGCCCGAGGGCGACATCCCAGGACTGCAAGCCCAGGAGGCCGATGGCGACGACGAGGCTGAAAGCGATGATCGCAGCGCGTCTGGTCATGGACTTCCGAATCGGCACCGGGCCGAAAGTCAGCCAGCCCCCTGGCGGCACAGGGTTTAGGCCGATGCGGAGGGCTTGTCGAGGCTGGAAAGCCGGCTATCCCGCCCGATCTGTGCCGGTTTTCGCCAGAACGAAGGCCGGATAGAGGCCGGCGAGGATGATCAGCAGCGCGGCCAGCGCACCGTCCTCGAAGACGCCGCGCGAGGCATGGCCGTAGACGACGGTCGCCAGCGTGTCGATGTTGAGGGGGCGCAGCAGCAGCGTCGCCGGGAGCTCCTTAAGACAGTCGACGAAGACGAGAAGCGCGGCGGCGGCGATGGCCGGGCGCGCCAACGGCCAGTGAATCCGCCGCAGCACCTCAGGTCCGGCGGCGCCCAGCGCACGGGCTGCGTCGTCGATCCGCGGCGAGACGCGCGCCAGCCCGCTCTCGACGCCGGAGACGCCGATGGCGAGGAAGCGCACGGTATAGGCGATCACCAGGGCCGCGCCGGAACCGATCAGGATCAAGCCCGGCTTGAGGCCGAACAGGGCGGATGCGGCATCGGCCAGCAGATTGTCGAAGGCGGCGAGCGGGATCAGCAGGCCGAGCGCCAGCACGGTGCCGGGCACGGCGTAGCCGAGGCTGGCGATGCGGGCGAGGGGCTTCAGCCAGGTCTCGCGGCCGGTGCGGCCCGCGGTCGCGATCCCGAGCCCGAGCGCCACGACCAGCATCGCGGCGAGGCCGGAGAGCAGGAGTGCGTTGCCGAGGAGGCGCAGCAGTGCCGTGTCGAACTGCGCCAGCAGGCCGCGCTGCAGGATCTCGACGACGAGATAGCCGACCGGCAGGACGGCGCCGAACAGCACGGGCAGGACGCAGGCGAGGGCGGCCAGCATTGCCCTACGCCCATGGAGTGGCCGGCGCGTCACCGGCCGGGGCTGGCGCACCGGCAACGCGAAGCGCCTCTGCCCGCGCAGTTTCCTCTCGACGAGGATCAGGGCGAAGACCATCAGCAGCATGACGCAGGCGATCTGGGCGGCGCCGGGCAGCGAACCGCGATTGACCCAGGTCGTGTAGATCGAGAGCGTCAGCGAGCGGACGCCGAGATATTCGGTGGCGCCGATATCATTCAGCGCCTCAAGCAGGACGAGGGTGAGGCCCGCGGCGAGCGCCGGGCGCGCGAGCGGCAGGCCGATGCGCCAGAACAGGCGGCCGGGTGCGGCTCCGAGATTGCGGGCGGCCTCGACGATGCTGGCGCCCTGCACGCTGAACAGCGCGCGCGTGCTGAGATAGACATAAGGGTAGAGGACGATCGCCATGATCGCGATCGCGCCTGGCAGGTTGCGCGGATCGGGAAACCAGTAGTCGCGCAGCGAGCGCCAGCCGGTCGCGGCGCGCAGAGCGCTCTGAAGCGGCCCCTGGAAACCGAGGAATTCGACGTAGATATAGGCCGTTAGATAGGTCGGCAGCGCCAGCGGCAGCACCAGCAGCCATTCGAGCGAACGCCGTCCCGGGAAATCGTACTGCGTCACCAGCCAGGCGGTGCCGACGCCGATGATGGCGCAGGCCGTTCCGACGCCGGCCAGCAGCAGGCTCGTCTGGACGAGGGCGGTGGGCAGGACGTTGGCGGCGAGGTGAGGCCAGATCTCGGCAGCCTGCCGGGAGGAGAAGGCCGTCGCGACGAGCGCGAGCAGCGGCAGCAGCACGAGCGCCGCGCCGGCCATGGAGGCATAGGCGAAACGGGTCGACGGCCGCCATCGGAATGGCGGCCGTCGCATAGCGCTGAGTGGTTGACTCAGGCTCAATTGTCGAAGCCGACCTTGTCGACCAGATTGGCCGCGGCCTTGCGCTGCTTGGCGACCTCGGAGAGCGGCAGCTTGTCCGGCGTCACAGCGCCGAGCAGCTTGACGGCAGAGGAGTCGGCGACGGCAGCATTGACCGGGAACTCGAAGTTGCCGTTCGCATAGAGCGCCTGGGCCTTGTCGCCGAGCATGTACTCGACCAGCTTGACGGCGTTCTCCTTGTTCGGGGCGTTCTTGGCGAGCGCGGCGGCCGAGACGTTCACATGGGTGCCGTCATTGGCAAAGGTGGTCTTGAGCGGCTTGATCGCGTCGAACCAGCCCTTCTGCTCGTTCTTCGCCTCGCTCATCAGGCCGATATAGTAGGTGTTGATGATGGCGATGTCGCAGAGGCCGGACTGAATGTCGCGAGCCACGTCGCGGTCGCCGCCGCCGGGCTTGCGGGCAGCGTTGGCGCGCACGGCCTTCAGGTAAGTCTCGGTCTTCTCGGCGCCGTGATGGGCGAGATAGGCCGCGAAGAGCGCGTTGTTATAGGGGTGCTGGCCGGCGCGGATGCAGAACTTGCCCTTCCACTTGGGATCGGCGAGGTCCTCATAGGTGATCGCGTCCTGCTTGACGCGCTCCTTCGAGACGACGACGACGCGGGCGCGCTTGGTCAGCGTGACCCAGTTGTTGTCCGGGCGAAGCTGGGCCGGGACGGTCTTGTCGACGAGGTCGGACTTGATCGGCTGGGTGATGCCGGCATCGACTGCGGCGTTGATCTCGCCGACATCGACCATCAGCATGACGTCGGCCGGGCTGTTGGCGCCCTCGGCGCGGATGCGCTCCTGCAGGCCGTCCTTCAGGAAGACCGCGTTGACCTTGATGCCGGTGTCCTTGGTGAAGGCTTCCAGCACGGGGTTGAGCAGGGCAGGCTCACGGGTCGTGTACAGGTTCACGCCCTGCGCGAAGGCCGGGGCAGCGAGCAGGCAGGAGGACAGCGCCAGGGCGTGGAGATAGGTCTTTGCGATCATTCTTCTGCTCCGTCGGTGGGCGCGATCAGCGCGATGGGCGAGCGATAGAACGCCGCCTGCGGAGCGTCAATGAAGTATTCCTTTGATATCAATGTCTTATAGGAATTCTAGTCTGCTTCGTATTTTGATGAATTCTAATAAATGGGGCACTGCCTTGGAAAGACGAGGGGATTTCGGACGTGCTCCGGTCGCGGGTCTTTCGGATGGGACGACCTGTCGCGGCAGGAGCCGTCGTCCTCCTGCCGAATGTGGACGCAATACGAGCGCCTACGATGGGTAAACTACCGTCATCCCGGGGAGCGCAGGCGTGAACCCGGAACCGGGGTCCACGAGCTTCCCGTCATGGCCGGGCCAGTCCCGACCAACCACATCTTTCTTCAGGTCATGAGGTGTTCAAGGCGTGGATGCTCGCCGCACAGGCGAGCATGACGGACGGTGCGATCGGAGCCGATATCGATACGGATCTAGCGCGACGGCAGCGAAAGCGGAATCAGGCGGACCGGCTCGCGCGTCGTCGGAGAGACCGTGCCGCGCAGGACCGCGTCGCTGGCGACGGTGCCGTCCTGCAACTGCGCCTCGCGGACCCGCATCTGGCGCCGGACGCTGCGAGCCTGCGCTTCCATCCGGGAAATGCCGACCTGCTCGTCGATCTGCCGGCGCTGGGTCTTGCTGAGCTCCGAGGCTGTCCGGAAATCGCGGAAGTCGCGCCGGCTATAGGGCCAGCTCGAACTGCCGGCGAAGGTCGAGACCTTGCCGTCGAGCACGACGCTGTCGCCAGGCCGCAAGGTGATGTCGCGCAGCAGCGAAATCCGCCGTTCGCCGGCCTGGACGATGGCCGGGCGGCAGGCCGGATCGGCCGCCTTCTCGTGGCTGAAGGCCATCGGCAGGGCGCCATAGCGCTTGCCGTCGGCGGCGACTGCGTCGGCGATGCTGGTCCCGCCGGCAGCCATCCTGAAGACCTTTACCGGAACGCCCGGGTTCATCGCCGTGCAGAGCGTTTCATGGGCCTTCATGTCGCCGCCCGAGCGGAGATAGCCGATGGGGGCGTGGAAGCCGTCGCACAGGCGCACGCAGAAGGTCTGGGCGCGGTCCGCCGCACCGGAGACCGCGTCGAGCGAGGCGCCGGTCGTGCCGGCTGGCCTGCGCTGCCGGTCGGCGATCTTCTGGGTCGATTTCCGGAAGGGGTTGAGCTCGATCGGTGGATGCGCGAGGCGACCGTCCGGCTGGACCTGCGTCAGCGGCAGGCGCCAGCCATTGCCGGCGGGAGCATAGGCATTGGCCTGCGGGACATAGCGGGTCGAGCTGTAGGTCGCGTTCTGCACGCGCCCCTGTTCCCGGCGTGCTGCTTCCTGGAGCAGGAATTCGCGCGCGCTGCCCTCGCTCTCGGCCTGGACCATCGAAGCCGTCAGCACCATGCCGCCGGAGCCGAGCGCGATCCCGAGCGCGGCAAGCGCCAGCAGGCGCGCGGAGGGGCTGCGGCCTGCGAGTTTCACTTTGCCGGAAGTGGCAGCCAGAACCTCACCGTCGCGGGCGAAAACCCGCGCCGGGACTTCACGGACACGCAACATCGCGTCACTCCAAACTACGCTTGTCCACCATCCGCCGCCATTCGGGGTGTAGTTTACTTTTCGTTAAGCCTCAACGCTTCCGGGCGCGTGCTCTCCGGAAACGGACGGGATGCTTAACGGGAGCGCGGAGCGTGGTTCCCGCTCAGAGCACGGAGATCAAGACGCCGAGCCACATGAAGAACAGCGCGATGACGCCGATGCCGTAGACGGCGCCGCGCAGCGGCAGCCTGTTGGAGCCGATATGGATGAAGGTGTGGACGACCCGGGTGGCGACAAAGAGCCAGGCGAGAAGCGCCATGGCGTAGCCGGTGGCACCCGTCTCCATCGCGACCATCACGAGCGCGAAGAAGACCACCGGCGTTTCGAACTGATTGGTGAAGTTCGCCGCGGCGAGCCGCGCCGGCAGAGGATAGCGCTCGGTCGAAACCGACACGTCGTCAGGCCGGACGGCGCCGCTGGTGAAGGCGGTCTTGCGGCGCAAAGCCAGGATGACGCCAACGACGAAGATCCAGAAGATCATCGCCAGCGTCGGGTAGATCAGCTTGAGAAGTCATGGTTACGCGTCGCCTTGTGTCGCACCGGCCCGGATGAGCCGGGCCAGTGCTGCACGAAGTTCCGGCCGACTCAAGAGCGGGTCGGGTAGTTCGGGCTCTCGCGCACGATGGTCACGTCGTGGACATGGCTCTCGCGCAGGCCGGCGCTGGTGATGCGGATGAAGCGGGCCTTGTTCTGGTAGTCGGCGAGGTCCTTGCCGCCGACATAGCCCATGGCGGCGCGCAGGCCGCCGGCGAGCTGGTGCAGCACGTTCGAGACCGGGCCCTTGTAGGCGACCTGGCCCTCGATTCCCTCCGGTACGAGCTTCAGCGAATCCTTGATATCCTGCTGGAAGTAGCGATCGGCCGAGCCGCGCGCCATCGCGCCGACCGAGCCCATGCCGCGATAGGCCTTGTAGGAGCGGCCCTGGTACAGGAAGGTCTCGCCGGGGGTTTCGTCGGTGCCGGCCAGCAGCGAGCCGACCATGGCGCAGGAGGCGCCGGCGGCCAGCGCTTTGGCGAGGTCGCCGGAATACTTGATGCCGCCATCGGCGATGACCGGGACGCCGGCCTTCGCGCCGGCCGAGGCCGCATCCATGATCGCGGTGAGCTGCGGCACGCCGACGCCCGCGACGATGCGGGTCGTGCAGATCGAGCCCGGGCCGATGCCGACCTTGATGGCGTCGGCGCCGGCATCGATCAGGGCCTGGGCGCCACCGGCGGTGGCGATGTTGCCGGCGATGACCTGGACCGAGTTCGAGAGCTTCTTCACCCGGCTGACCGCTTCCAGCACCTTGGCCGAATGGCCATGGGCGGTGTCGACGACGATGAGGTCGACGCCGGCATCGATCAGCATCTCCGAGCGCTCGAAGCCCTGGTCGCCGGTCGTGGTCGCCGCAGCGGCGAGGAGGCGGCCATGCGTATCCTTGGCGGCGTTCGGATGGGCGACCTGCTTCTCCATGTCCTTCACGGTGATCAGGCCGATGCAGCGATAGTGATCGTCGACGACGAGCAGCTTCTCGATGCGGAACTGATGGAGCAGGCGGCGCGCCTCCTCGGGGTTGACGCCCTCGCGGACCGTGATCAGGCGCTCCTTGGTCATCAGCTCGGAGACCGGCTGGGCCGGGTTCTGAGCGAAGCGCACGTCGCGGTTGGTCAGGATGCCGACGAGCTTGCCCTTATGGCCCTGCGGCCCGCGCTCGACGACCGGGATGCCGGAGATGCCGTTGTTCTTCATCAGCGCCAGCGCGTCGGCCAGCGTCTCGTCGGGGTGGATGGTGATCGGGTTGGCGATCATCCCCGATTCGAACTTCTTGACGAGGCGGACCTGTGCGGCCTGCTGATCGGCGTCGAGATTGCGGTGAATGACGCCCAGCCCTCCGGCCTGCGCCATGGCGATCGCCATCCGGGCTTCGGTGACCGTATCCATCGCCGAGGCGATGATCGGGAGGTTCAGCGAGATCGTCTTGGTAAGCCTGGTGCGGATATCGACATCCGCCGGCATGACCTCGGACGGGCCCGGCTCGAGCAGCACGTCGTCGAAGGTGAAGCCGTCGCGGATCAGGCCGTCGAGGGAAAGCGTCATCGTCAACTCCGAGACCGGGCGGGGCCGGCTTTTCGAGGGGGGCAGGGCGACAGGCCCGGTGCCGAGTTGACGAGGCCCGTTAGCATGGCCGCGGCGGGGCCGCTAGTGCTCGGTGAGGGATTCTTTTGCAGTGCGGAAACGGCGCTGGCGCATGGCGGCGCCGTTTCCGTTGCGTCGTCGACGTCAGTGGGTACGGCCAGCGGCGGCGGGCACCTCCGGCGCGAAGCCGAAGCAGCCGATCCGGGCAATGCTCTGGTCGCCCGCATCGGCCATACGCTGGCAGGTCTGCAGACGCAGGCACATGTCATAACGCAGGCCTTCGCCGCCACTGCCTGGCATCGCCTTGAACTGGCAGCCGGCCTGCCAGCTGGTCATGTCGGCCGCGTTTGCGGCGGGGGCCCAGCTCAGGCTCGTTGCGAGGGCGAGGGTGAAGCCGAGTGCGGTCAGGCCGGGCGACAGGCAGCGAGCGGCGGCGAAAACAGATGAAATATCGATCATGGCGCTTCTCCGGAGAATGAACGCGCGCGCCCCCCCGCGACGGCCCGGCGCGACCGGGCTCCAGAGAAATGGGGGCGCCGCAGCGCCCGAAGGAGAGCGGCCAGCGCATGGCGGCATTGTGCTTGCCGCCGAGGCATAATCCAGGCGCATGGCGGAAACGCGCAGGCAGCGGGCAAATCCAGCGGCAAGCCGCGATTTCGCTCTCGTCACTCCCTACACATCGCATTAATAGCCGAGCTTATGATTTCAAGTGCGCCTAATTCGACGGGCGCGGAAGGTCCGAAGCCCTAAGGTCCGAAGTCTCAAGGTCTACAGACTTGCAGCGCTCAAAACTCCTGCCCCTGATCGTCTCCTGCGCGCTGTTCATGGAGAACACCGACTCGACGGTGATCGCGACCTCGCTGCCGGTGATCGCGCAATCACTGGGCGAGGACCCGATCGCGCTGAAGCTTGCGCTGACCTCCTATCTCGTCAGCCTCGCCGTCTTCATCCCGATCTCCGGCTGGATGGCGGATCGCTTCGGCGCCCGCACGATCTTCCGCTCGGCGCTCTGCGTCTTCATGCTGGGCTCGCTGCTCTGCGCGGTCTCGAACTCGCTCGGCGCTTTCGTCGGCGCGCGTTTCATCCAGGGCATGGGCGGGGCGATGATGGTGCCGGTCGGGCGCCTCGTCATCCTGCGCAGCGTCAGCAAGTCGGAGATCGTCGGCGCGCTCGCCTATCTGACGATTCCGGCATTGGTCGGCCCCGTCGTCGGGCCGCCGCTCGGCGGCTTCATCACCACCTATTTCGACTGGCGCTGGATCTTCCTGATCAACATCCCGATCGGCCTCGTCGGCATCGTGCTGGCGAGCCTGTTCTTCGAGGATATCCGGGAGGAGGACGTTCCGCCCCTCGATATCCGCGGTTTCCTGCTTTCCTCCTGCGGTTTCGCCAGCCTGATGCTCGGGCTCAACACGGGCGGCCGCCATCTGGTGCCAGAGGTCGTATCCTACGCCTGCGTGCTGGGCGGTGCAGCGGCGCTGGTGGCCTACTGGTTCCATGCGCAGCGCGTGCCTTACCCGGTGCTCAACCTGTCGCTGTTCCGGATTCCGACCTTCCGGACCGGCGTGATCGGCGGCTCGGTCTTCCGGACCGGCATCGGCGCGATTCCCTTCCTGCTGCCGTTGATGCTGCAGCTCGGATTCGGACTGGATGCGCTGCAGTCCGGCCTGATCACCTTCGTCTCGGCGGCCGGCGCGCTGATCATGAAGACGCTGGCGAGGACCATCCTGGCCCGTTTCGGCTTCCGGCGGGTCCTGACCGTCAATGCCGTGATCGGTGCGGCCTTCCTCGCGGCCTCCGGGCTGTTCACGCCGACGACGCCGCACGCGATCATCCTCTCCGTGCTGCTGGTCGGCGGCTGCTTCCGCTCGCTGCAATTCACCGGCATCAACGCGCTGAGCTATGCCGACGTCTCCAACCGCGAGATGTCGAGCGCGACCTCGATGTCGAGCGTTGCGCAGCAGCTCTCGCTCAGCATCGGCGTGACGATCGGCGCCTTCGCTCTGGAGACGACGCATTTCCTGCACGGCGGCAAGACGCTCGGGGCGGGAGATTTCTGGCCGGCCTTCCTGATCGTCGGCCTGATCTCGGCCTCGTCGGTTTTCTGGATGGTTCAGCTTGCGCCGGATGCCGGCGCCGAGGTTTCCGGCCACGTGCCGGTCAGTGCGCGAAAGGTCACCGCCGAGGCGATCGCGGAGCAGAAGCCGCTCGACTAGGGCCTCCCGGCTCGCTGCAAGTGGCTCCGGCTTGCCAGAGCCACCGGCTTGCCGCAGGGGCAGGGCATGCAGGTTGAGCCCGCGCCCTTGGACGAGACGCGCTACACGCTCTGCGTCGGCGACGGCGCGGCCCGGCTCAAGCTCGCCGAAACCGAACTGACGCTCAGCGACGAAGGCATCGCTTACGAGCTCGATGGCCGCTCGGGCTTGCGGCCCTTCGCCAAGCTCACCAGTGTGCGCCTGCAGGCGGTCAATGGCGGCCCGCGATCACCCTGGGAGGCGCTGGCAGAGCTGACCTTCTCGGCCGGACGGCCGCTCTTCGTGCATTCCAGCAGCCCCTGGGGCGTGGACGATCCGCAGCGGGACACCGCCTTCGTCGCCTTCATCGAGGACCTGCATCGCCGCCTCGTTGCCGGCGGGCCGAGCCATGTCGCCTTCCGGCGCGGCATCCCCGAGGGGCGCCACCGTGGTCTGATCGTCGTCGCGTTCATCGCCGCCGTGATCTTCGGCGGCGCCGGGCTGATGGTGCTCTATATCGGCCTGAGCGGCCGGGCCGGCTTCTTAGAGGTGGCTGGGCCGCTTTTCGGCCTCGGCGGCTTCGGCTTCTGGATCTGGAACTCGGTCGTCCGGAGCGCTCCGGGGACCTACGATCCGCGCCACCTGCCACGCGATGTCTTTCCGGAGTGAGGGGGGCCTAGAATCCGCAGGCGAGGCATTCGGCGCCATCGGCCGTTCGGTACTCGGCCTTCCAGTAATGCGGGTCGTTCGGAACCGCATGGACGATGCCGGGCGGCGCGGAATAACGCTTCCGGAACGGGCGGGCCAGCTGGACGAAGAGCCGGCAATCAGGCGGCCAGCCGCCAACGCTCAGGACGGAATTTCCCCGCGCGAGTTCTGCGTCGAGAATTGCCTGAAGTGCCGGGACCATGCGTGGAACAGGTTGCGCCACGGCCTCTCCGTTACCGGTCAGGAGCCGTCGCCTTCCGTCCGCTGCTGGCGGCGATAGCCGGTCGCGAGGACGTAAAGCTCGGAGGAGTCGGCGCGGCTCGCCGCCGGCTTGACGTTGCGTACCGTGGTGAAGTCGCGCTTCAGCGTGGCGAGAAGCTCGGCGCTGTCACCACCCTGGAACAGCTTGGCGAGGAAGAAGCCGCCCGGCGCCAGCACGTCATGGGCGAATTCGATCGCGGCCTCGGCGAGCGCGATGATCTTGAGGTGGTCGGTCTTCTTGTGACCGGTGGTGTTGGCGGCCATGTCGGACATCACGCCATCGGCGCGGCCGCCGAGACGCTCGGTCAGCAGGGCAGGCGCTTCATCGGCCATGAAATCGAGCTGGATCAGGTCGACGCCGGGGATCGGATCGACAGCCAGCAGGTCGATGCCGACGATATGGCCCTTGCCCTGCTCCAGTCCGATGCGCTTGGCCGCAATCTGGCACCAACCGCCCGGCGCGCAGCCGAGATCGACCAGCCGCTGTCCGGGTTTCAGGAACTTGTAGCGGTCGTCCATCTCCTCGAGCTTGAACGCCGCGCGCGAGCGATAGCCCATCTCCCGGGCCCGCTTCACATAGGGGTCGTTGAGCTGGCGCTCGAGCCAGAGCTGCGAGGAATGCTTGAGCTTGCCGGCCTTCTTGACCTTGACGCGCATGTCGCGCGCGCCGGCAGGCTTGCCGCCGGTTTTGCCGCCCGATTTTCCGGTGCTCATTGTATCGAACCTATTTCCGCCGCCACCAGGCGCGGTCCTCATGCATCATGCGCAGCAGGATGCCCTCGCGAAGGCCGCGATCGGCGATACGGACGCGCTCGCTCGGGAACGCGCGGCGGATCGCCTCGAAGATCGCGCAGCCGGCCAGCACCAGATCGGCGCGCTCGCGGCCGATGCAGGCATTCGCCGCCCGGGCGGCATAGTCCATCTCGATCAGGCGGTCGATCACCGTGAGGATATCGCGCTGATGCATCCACAGCCCGTCGACCTCGCGCCGGTCATAGCGCGGCAGGTCGAGATGGATGCCGGCGACCGTCGTGACCGTGCCGGAGGTGCCGAGCAGGTGGAAGCTGCGGGCGTCCTTGGCTCCGGCGGCCTTCTTCGCGAAGGGCGCGAGCGCCTGCGCGCAATCCTCGACCATCCGCTCGAACAAGTCGCGGCTGACCTCGATGCCGCCATAGCGCTCGGCGACCGTGACGACGCCGATCGGCAGCGAGGCCCATTCGCGGATGCGGGCGGCAGGGTCGCGCGCCTCGCTGCGGCCGCCGAGCCAGACGATCTCGGTCGAGCCGCCGCCGATATCGAAGACGATGACGCTTTCCGCCGCCGGATCGGCCAAGGCGGCGCAGCCGGAGACGGCAAGCGCGGCTTCCGTGCGCTGGTCGATGACCTCCAGCGCGAGTTCCGCTTCGGCCGCGACGCGGCGGATGAAGTCGAGCCCGTTGGTGGCGGCGCGGCAGGCCTCGGTGGTGACGAGGCGGGCGCGGGTGACGCCGCGATTCGCCATCTTGCCGCGGCAGATCTTCAGCGCCTCGACGGCGCGATCCATCGCGGCATCCGCAAGCCGGCTGCTCGCGGCCAGGCCTTCGCCGAGGCGCACGATGCGGGAAAAGGCATCGACGACGCGGAAGCCATGCTGCGCCGGACGGGCGATCAGCAGGCGGCAATTATTGGTGCCGAGATCGAGCGCGGCATAGGTCGCGCCCGGCGGGCGGGAAGCCGCAGGCTGTTCGAAGCTTCTGAACGACGCACCAACCGGGATTGCGCCGTTCCGTTGCGGATCGGCGTCATGTCTCTGTGGCCGCGCCATGGGCGCGACATCCCGTTGTTGCCGGTCCTCGACCGCCACCGATTCAACCTCTCAACCTGTCCGACACCTGGGGCACGGACAGGGGCCGCGACCCGGCGCGGCCCTGCTTCATGATGAGCTAACTACAGGGCAAGCGACATGCCAAGCAGAACCTTGCCCGGCGGGAGACTTGTCGGACATTCGCTTGGGACGCGCTTGCGCGGGGACCGGCTCATCGGCCAGTCTCCGCCGACCAATGAGACGGGCAGGGAACCGACATGGCCGCCAGACATATCCTCGCCATCGATCAGGGCACGACCTCCTCGCGGGCGATCCTGTTCGATGCGTCGCTCGGCGTGGTGGCCAGCGCCCAGCGCGAGTTTCCGCAGCATTTTCCGGCCTCGGGCTGGGTCGAGCATGAGCCCGAGGATATCTGGGACAGCGTGCTCGCGACGGCGCGCGAGGCCATCGCCAAGGGCGGCCTGAGCGCAGCCGACATCGCCGGCATCGGCATCACCAACCAGCGCGAGACGACGCTGATCTGGGATCGCCGGACGGGGCGGGCGATCCACCGCGCCATCGTCTGGCAGGACCGGCGCACGGCAAAGGCCTGTGCGAATCTCGTTGCCGCCGGCCATGAGGAGCTTGTCGCCGAGCGCACCGGCCTGCGCATCGATCCCTATTTCTCCGCGACCAAGATCGCCTGGCTGCTCGACAATGTCCCGGGAGCCCGGCGCCGGGCTGAAGCCGGCGAACTCGCCTTCGGTACGATCGACTGCTTCCTGCTCTGGCGCCTGACCGGCGGGGCCGTGCATGCGACAGACGCGACCAATGCTGCCCGCACCATGCTGTTCGATATCGGCCGCGGCGTCTGGGATTCGGACCTGCTCGAGCTGTTCGGGATTCCGGTAGCGCTGTTGCCGCAGGTACGCGACTGCTCCGCCCATTTCGGCGATACGGCGCCGGAATTGTTCGGGGCTCCCATCGCGGTGCGCGGCATGGCCGGCGACCAGCAGGCGGCGACGATCGGGCAGGCCTGCTTCTCGCCGGGCATGGTGAAATCGACCTATGGCACCGGCTGCTTCGCGCTGCTGAACACGGGCGACACGCCGGTACGCTCGAAGCACCGCCTGCTCAGCACCGTCGCCTATCAACTCGGCGGCAAGCGCACCTATGCGCTGGAAGGCTCGATCTTCATCGCAGGCGCGGCGGTGCAATGGCTGCGCGACGGGCTCGGCATCATCGAGAAGGCAAGCGAGACCGGGCCGCTGGCCGAGGCTGCCGATCCCGAGCAGCACGTCTATCTGGTGCCGGCATTCGTGGGGCTCGGCGCGCCCCATTGGGATGCGCATGCACGCGGCGCGATGTTCGGCCTGACCCGTAATTCGGGCCCGCGTGAATTCGCACAGGCGGCGCTGGAAAGTGTCTGCTACCAGACGCTCGATCTCATCGAGGCGATGCGGGCCGATTGGCCGGACGCTGGCGCCGGCAAGCAGTCCGTGCTGCGGGTCGATGGCGGCATGGTCGCCTCCGACTGGACGATGCAGCGCCTCGCCGACATCCTCGACCTGCCGGTCGACCGGCCGAACGTGCTGGAGACGACGGCGCTCGGCGCCGCCTATCTCGCCGGGCTCGATGCCGGCCTGCTGCCGGAGCCTGATCGCTTCGCCGATATGTGGCGGCTGGAGCGGCGCTTCTCACCGGCCATGGCCGCCAGCGAACGCAAGCGCAAGGTCACTGGCTGGCGCGACAGCGTGCGGAGGACGCTGAGCGGGAATTGACGCAGGGCTCCTCGGTCTGCGCAATTACCTTTGTCATTCCGGGGCTTCGCGTAGCGAAGAACCCGGAATCCACGACTGGGTGAGCGGCTGACATTTGGGTATTGAAGGTCTCGCCCAGTCGTGG
Source organism: Beijerinckiaceae bacterium (assembly GCA_965283735.1). Taxonomy (GTDB): domain Bacteria; phylum Pseudomonadota; class Alphaproteobacteria; order Rhizobiales; family Beijerinckiaceae; genus Allobosea. The sequence goes on from CBDIPN010000001.1 coordinate 2,135,290, forward strand.
GTTCCGGGTTCGCGCCTGCGGCGCGCCCCGGAATGACAAAGGTAGAGTTGGGCGCTGCTGCGATAAGGCCGGAGCGGCTAACTTGAGAAGGGCAGCCAGCGCCGCTCGGCGGAGGACACCACCGCGCATTCGATGAAGCGCACGCCGCGGGCGCCGTCACCGACCGTCGGATAGTCCGCATCCAGCGGATCGGCCGTCGTTCCGGCCTTGCGGGCGCGGATATCGGCAAAGACGCCGCGATAGATATTGGCGAAGGCCTCGATAAAGCCCTCCGGATGTCCCGCCGGGATGCGGCCGGCGCGGCGGGCCGATTCGCAGAGCCAGGGCGAGGCGCGCGTGAATATCTCGGTCGGCCCCTCGCGGCGGTGATGGACGAGCCGGTTCGGTTCCTCCTGCCGCCATTCCAGCGTGCCGTTCTCGCCGGAGACGCGCAGGCGCAGGTCGTTCTCCAGCCCGGCATTGATCTGCGAGGCGACGAGGACGCCGCGCGCACCGCCCTTGAAGCGCAAGAGCATGCTGACATCGTCGTCAAGTGCACGGCCGGGCACGAGCGCGCCGAGATCGGCGACCAGCTCCTCGATTGCGAGCCCGGTCACGGTCGAGACGAGGTGCTCGGCATGGGAGCCGATATCGCCGAGCGTGCCGGCAATGCCGCTGCGGGCCGGGTCGGTGCGCCAGCTCGCCTGCTTGTTGCCGGTCGCTTCCAATGCGGTCGCGAGCCAGCCCTGGTTATACTCGACCACGACCTTGCGGATGCGGCCGAGCGCGCCGGAGCGCACCATCTCGCGCGCCTGCCGGACCATCGGATAGCCGGTGTAGTTGTAGGTGACGCCGAAGACCGTGCCTTGGCGGGCGACCGTCTCGACCAGCGTCGTGGCCTGTTGGCCGGTATGGGTCAGCGGCTTGTCGCAGACGACATGGAAGCCGGCTTCGGCGAAAGCTTGCGCGATCGGGAAATGCGTGTCGGTCGGCGTGACGATGACGACGAGGTCGACGCGCTCCGCCATCGGGCGAGCGAGCTCGGCTTCGAGCAGGGCCTGCCAGCTTGCGTGATTATGCGCATCGGTGAGCCCCAGCGCGCGGCCGGATTCGCGGGCGCGCTCCGGCGTCGAGGAGAGGGCGCCTGCGACCAGTTCCGCCTGTCCGTCGAGCGCGATGGCATGGCGGTGCACGGCGCCGATGAAGGCATCGCGGCCGCCGCCGATCATGGCATAGCGCAGCTTGCGCGGGGTTTCGTCGTTCATCGCGTGACCTGACATTCTAGGCGGTACGGTCAATTGCAAGTTGGCTCCATGTCGGAACCACCTTTGTCATTCCGGGGCTTCGCGTAGCGAAGAACCCGGAACCCACGACCGGGCGTGTCTCTGACTAAGTGGCATGGAACGTCTCGCCCAGTCGTGGTTTCCGAGTTTGCGCCTGCGGCGCGCCCCGGAATGACAACAGACTAGGACAGGCGCCGGTCGAGCGTATCGGCGATCCGCTCGACGAGCGCGGCATGATCCGTCAGCATGTCCTGCAGCGGGCCGATCGGGCGGAAGGCGCGCGAATCCTGCGCCTCCTCGCCCTCGCTCTCCCACGTCTCGATCGCTTCGTCGGCGGCCGTCAGCCAGGATTCCGGCAACGCGCCTTCGATGGGCGTGCCGGCTTCAAGGGCAAGGCGCTCCGCAATTCGCTGACGGAGCGTGTCTCGGGCGGCGCGAAGCGCATCAAGCTCGTCGGTATGGCGCATGGAACGCTGCCGGCCGCTCAGTGCACGGTGGCGAGGTCGTCGTCGTCCGGGTCGATCAGGCGGTCGAGCCCGAGCTGCTCGACGCCGTCGGTGAACTCGGCGAAGGCGTCGGCATCGGTGGCGAAAGCGTCCTGCCAGACGGTCGAGCCGCCTTGCTCGTCGATGAGCTCGAGGGTCCAGCCGTCGGTGCCCTGGATCTTGTAGATCTCGACCCGCACGGTCAGGCCGTCATGGGTGAAGGACTGCGACAGGGGCGAGCGGATGATGTCGGGGAATTCGGTCATGGCGGCAGTCTAGCAGCTTCGTCGCGGGGGCGCAGCCGTTGCTAGCTGCGCCCCCGTCATTCACTCGGCGGCGGTCGCGCCTGCCGGCTCGGCGCGGCGCAAGCGCCGGACGAGGCGCACGACGCCGACATAGAGAAGCGGCACGAAGAACACGCCGATCACGGTCGCGGCGATCATGCCGCCCATCACGCCGATGCCGATCGAGTTCTGGCTCCCCGATCCAGCGCCTGTGGCAACGGCCAAAGGCGTCACGCCCAGCACGAAGGCGAGCGAGGTCATCAGGATCGGCCGCAGGCGCTGGCGCGCCGCTTCCAGCGTCGCCTCGACGAGGCCCTTGCCCTTGGCTTCCTGCTCGATGGCGAACTCGACGATGAGGATCGCGTTCTTGGCCGCGAGGCCGATCGTCGTCAGCAGGCCGACCTTGAAGTAGACGTCGTTGGTCTGGCCGAAGAGCGTCGCCGCGAGCAGGGCGCCGAAGATGCCGATCGGCACCGACAGCATGACCGCGAAGGGAATCGACCAGCTCTCGTAGAGCGCCGCAAGGCAGAGGAAGACGACCAGCATCGAGAGGGCGTAGAGCGCGACCGCCTGGCTGCCGGAGAGCCGTTCCTGGAAGGACAGGCCGGTCCATTCATGGCCGAAACCAGTCGGCAGTTGCGTGATCAGCCGGTCGATCTCCTCCATCGCCGCGCCGGAGCTGACGCCGGCAGAGGCCGCACCCTGCATCTGGATCGCCGCCGACCCGTTGTAGCGCTCAAGCCGTGGCGAACCGTAGGTCCAGCGTCCTGAGGCGAAGGCGGTGAACGGCACCATCTCGCCGCCCTGGTTGCGGACATACCAGCGTCCGATATCGCCGGGCTGCATGCGGAAGGGCGCATCGGATTGGACATAGACGGATTTCACGCGGCCGCGGTCGATGAAGTCGTTGACATAGGCCGAGCCCCAGGCCGTCGACAGGGTGTTGTTGATCGCGGCGAGCGGCAAGGTCAGCGCGCTCGCCTTCTCCTGGTCGATCTCGACTGAGTATTGGGGGGTGTCCTCCTGCCCGTTCGGGCGCGTGCCGGTGAGCAGCTTGCTTTGAGCGGCAAGGCCCAGCAGCTGGTTGCGGGCTTCCATCAGCCGGGTATGGCCGGCACCGGCGATGTCCTGCAGGTAGAAGTCGAAGCCGGCGGTATTGCCGAAGCCCTGGATCGCCGGGGGGGCCAGCGCGTAGACCGTGCCATCCTTGATCGACCGGAAGGCGCCCATGGCGCGGCCGGCGATGGCCTGGGCCGCTGCCTGTTTGCCGGTGCGTTCCGCGAAGGGCTTCAGGCGGACGAAGGCGAGGCCGACATTCTGGCCCTGGCCGGCGAAGCTGAAGCCGGCGACGGTCAGCACGCCCTCGACCAGGTCCTTCTCCTTTTCGAGATAGTGCTTCTGAACCTGGTCGAGCACGCGCAGCGTCCGGTCCTGCGTGGCGCCGACGGGAAGCTGTACGACGGTCAGCAGGATGCCCTGGTCCTCGTCGGGCAGGAAGGAGGAGGGCATGCGGACGAAGAGCCAGGCCATGCCGCCGCCGATCAGCAGGAAGACCATCAGGAAGCGCATGGGCCGCGCGATCATCCCGGCGACGCCGGAGCGGTAACCATTGGTGGTGCGTTCGAAATTGCGGTTGAACCAGCCGAAGAAGCCCTTGCGCGGGCCATGATCGCCGTGCGGCTTGAGCAAGGTGGCGCACAGCGCAGGGGTGAGCACCAGCGCCACCACGACCGACAGTGCCATCGCGGTGACGATCGTGATCGAGAACTGGCGATAGATGATGCCGACCGAGCCGCCGAAGAAGGCCATCGGCACGAACACGGCCGAGAGCACGGTGGCGATGCCGACCAGCGCGCCGGTGATCTCGCCCATCGACTTGATCGTCGCTTCCTTGGGCGAGAGCTTCTCCTCCTGCATCACGCGCTCGACATTCTCGACGACGACGATGGCGTCGTCGACGAGCAGGCCGATGGCGAGCACCATCGCGAACATCGTCAGCGTGTTGATCGAGTAGCCGGCGAGCGCCAGCACGCCGAAGGTGCCGAGCAGCACGACCGGCACGGCCAGCATCGGGATGAAGGTCGCGCGCAGGTTCTGCAGGAAGACGTACATCACGATGAAGACGAGGATGATCGCCTCGAACAGCGTGTGCACGACCTTCTCGATCGAAAGCGTCACGAAGGGCGTGGTGTCGTAGGGGTAGGTGACCTCGACGCCTTCCGGCAGCGTCTGCTTCAGGCGCTCGATCGTCGCGGTCACGGCCTTGGCGGTGTCGATCGCGTTGGCGCCGGTGGCGAGGCTGATGGCGAGGCCGGTCGTCGGCTTGCCGTTGTAGAACGAGACGGTGTCGTAGCTCTTGGCGCCGAGCTCGACGCGGGCGACGTCATTCAGCCGGACGATCGAGCCGGAGGCGCCGCTCTTGAGGATGATGTTCTCGAACTGCGAGACCGTCTGCAATCGCGAGAGCGCGGTCACGGTGGCGTTGAGCTGCTGGCCGCCGACCTGGGGCAGGCCGCCGAGCTGGCCGGCCGAGACCTGCGTGTTCTGTGCCTCGATGGCGACGGCGATGTCGCTCGGCATCAGCGCGTATTTGCGCAGCTTGTCGGGGTCGAGCCAGATGCGCATGGCATAGCCGGCGCCGAAGAGCTGGGTCGAGCCGACGCCCTCGACACGCTTCAGCGTGTCGTTGAGGGTCGAGTCGACATAGTCGGCGAGGTCGGTCGTCGACATCCGCCCGTCCTGCGAGACGAAGGCGACGACCATCAGAAAGCCGGTGGAGGCCTTGGCGACCGAGATGCCGGTGCTCTGCACCACGGCCGGCAGCTGGCGCGTGACGAGCTGCAGCTTGTTCTGCACCTGCATCTGCGCGACGTCGGGATCGGCCTGGCTGTTGAAGGTCAGGGTGATCTGGGCGTTGCCGGTCGAGGTCGAGGTCGCCGTCATGTATTGCAGGTTGTCGACGCCGGTCATGCCTTGCTCGATGACCTTGGTCACCGAGTTCTCGACGGTCTGCGCGTCGGCGCCGGGATAGTTGGCACTGATCTGGACGGTCGTCGGCGCGATCTGCGGATATTGCGAGATCGGCAGGCTGCGCAGGGCGATCAGCCCCGCCAGCATGATGACGATGGCGACGACCCAGGCGAAGATCGGCCTTTCGATGAAGAAGCGCGACATGGTGTCAGTTCTTCGCCGTGTTGCCGGCCGGCAATTCGGCCCGGCGATTGGCGGATTTGAGCTCGCCGGTGGCCTCGTCGATGCTGACCTCGTTCACGGTCACGCTCTGGCCCTGACGCACGAGCTGGCCACCCTCGACGATGATGCGCTCGCCATCCTTCACGCCGCTGTCGACCAGCCAGTTATTGCCGATATGGCGGCGCGTGGTCAGCACGCGCTCCTCGACCTTGCCTTCGGCCGAGACGAACTTGGCGGTCGCCTCGCCCTTGGTGTTGCGCCCGACGGCGCGCTGCGGCAGCAGGAAGTTGTTCTCGGCGATGCCTTCCTGGATCTCGGCGCGGACGAACATGCCGGGCAGCAGCAGCCGCTCCGGATTCGGGAACTCGGCGCGCACGCTGAAGGTGCCGGTGGTCTCGTTGATGTTCGCCTCGGCGAACTCGAGTTTGCCCGATTGCGCGTAGGCGTCGCCGGTGTCGAGCTTGAGCTTCACCGCGACATTGGGCCCGGTGAACTTCAACCGGCCCGAGGCGATGTCGTTGCGGAACTTCAACAGATTGGTGCTCGACTGGGTGACGTCGACATTGATCGGGTCGAGCTTGCGGATCGTGGTCAGGACGGCCGCCTGGTTGGCGGTGACCAGCGCGCCCTGGGTCAGCGCCGACTTGTCGACGCGGCCGTCGATCGGCGCGGTGACCTTGGTGTAGGCAAGGTTGATCCTGGCCGCCTCGACATTGGCCTTGGCGGCTGCGACATCGGCCTGAGCCTGGCCCAGGGTGGCATTGGCGTCGTCCGAATCCTGCTTGCTGCCGGCATTGCGCTGGAGCAGCTCGCGATAGCGATCGGCCCGCACCTGCGCGTTGGCGACGGCGGCCTCGGCCTTGTGCTGGGCGGCGACAGCGCTGTCGAGGGCGGCCTGATAGGGGGCTGGGTCGATCTCGTAGAGCACGTCCCCGGCCTTGACCTCGCTGCCCTCGCGGAACAGCCGCGACTTGATGATGCCATTCACCTGCGGCCGGATCTCGGCGATCAAGCTCGCCGAGACGCGGCCCGGCAGCTCCGCCGTGATCGCCACGGGCTGCGGATGCAGCGTGACGACGCTGACCTGGAACTGCGGCTGCGGCGGCGCCGCCGCCTTCTCGGAATTGCAGGCAGCCAGCATCACTGCGAGCAGCAGAGCGCTCGGCAGGGCATGGCGGGAAGAGGAGGGGGCGCGCTCGGCCGGCATGCAGACTCTCTTTTGGAAACTGATGAGTTTCTTATCTCTTGATTTCCGCGACTGTCAAACGCAAGAATGCGGCGCGATGGTGGGCGCAGTGATGACAAGCGGAAAAGCGAGCGAAAAATCCGCATCGATCCGGGGGCGCGGGCGCCCCAAGACGCGTTCCGACGACGCCGAGCGTCAGCGGATCGTGCACTCCGCCCGCGATCTGTTCCTCGATGTCGGCTATGGCGGCACGACGATGGATGCGGTGGCGGCGCGCTGCGGCGTCTCGAAGCGCACGCTCTACCAGTTGTTTCCGGCCAAGACCGACCTGTTCCGGGTGATGGTGGCCGATCACCGGCGCTCGATGCTGGCGCTGCCGCGCCCTGCCGGCGAGGACCTGCCGCTGCAGGAGACGCTTGCCGCGATCTTCCGTCTCGACATCGACGATATCGACAATCGCGATCGATTGGCCTTCATCAGGCTCGTCCTTGCCGATTCGGATCGGTTCAGCGAGATCGGCGAAATGATCGAGCAGGAGGGCGCGGAGCCCGCGCGGCGCCTCCTTGAGGATTGGCTCGTTGGCCAGCAGGAACGCGGCATGCTTCGCACCTTTCCTGCAGATGCGCTGGCTCGCATGTTGATGGACATGATCTTCTCGGTGCTGATCAAGCGCTTTCCCGGCGACCGGCTGCTGACAGTCGAGGAGCGGATGCGGCACGCGCGGCTCTGCCTCACGGTGTTCCTGGAGGGAGTGGCGGCGCAGGCCGGGTGATCGGCTGGACGGCGACGCATGAAGGAGCTGAAGCTCGCTGAAATGCGCGCCCGCCCATTATGTTCGCGAATGATGAATTTCAGCTTGGCCGAGCCACGCAGGAGTGGCTGGGGGACTAGGATTCGAACCTAGACAACCAGAGTCAAAGTCTGGGGTCCTACCGTTAGACGATCCCCCAACGACAGGGCGCTTGGTGCCGCGCCGCGTTGGTGAGCCGGGGTCTAATCAATGCGATCCGGCTTGGCAAGAGCAGAATTCATCGTCGATGCGAAACGCTTCACAGAAACGTCGTCATGCACCTTCTGCGAGACCGCTCGGGCTCGGTCGTTCCGGCCTGCACTGGCGGTTGCGCTACCGATCTGCGCAGGGCGCATGCAACTCGCCTTGCGCGTCACCGCCCTCATCGGAGAACATCTCGGCATGAATCAGCATGACGCCGCCGCCGCGCTCTCCGTCTGGGTTGCGCTTGAAAGCCCCACCAGCCACCCTGCCGGCCTGAACGGCATGATGGACCTCGTCCAGAAGGAGGTCGCCGGGCTGCCGATCGCGGTCGAGCGCATTCCCGGCCGCGACGGGCTCGGCGACATGGTCGTGCTGCGCGCCGGTCTCGACAACGGCCAGCCCGCTGTCGCCGTGATGTCGCATCTCGATACGGTGCATCCGGTCGGTACCAGCGCCAAGGAATTACCCGTCAGGATCGAGGGAGACCGGCTCTACGGCCCCGGTGTCTACGACATGAAGGGCGGTGCCTGGCTCGCCCTGCAGGCCTTCAAGCAGGTCGCGGCCGCAGGCTCGGCCAAGCGGCCGATGACCTTCCTGTTCACGCCGGACGAGGAGATCGGCTCGCCGACAAGCCGCGCGTTGATTGAGGAGATCGGCAAGGGATCGAAGGCGGTGCTCGTCACCGAGCCAGCGCGCTCGGGCGGCAAGATCGTGACTGCTCGAAAGGGCGTCGGCCGCTTCGAGGTCAGGCTGGAAGGGCGTCCGGCCCATGCCGGCTCGAAACATGCCGACGGGCGCAGCGCCATCCGCGAGGCGGCGCACCAGATCCTCGCGATCGAGGGCATGACCGATTATGCGCGCGGCATCACCACCAGCGTCGCGCTGATCGGCGGCGGTACAGCGGCGAATGTCATTCCGCAGCATGCCTGGTTCAGCGTCGATTGCCGCGTCACTACGCTCGCCGATGGCACGATGATGGAGAACCGCATCCTCAGCCTGAAACCGCATGATCCGGATGTTCAGCTCCGCATCACCGGTGGCATGAACCGGCCGCCCTACGAGAAGTCGGACGCCGTGGCCGAGCTGTTCGAGCTGGCGCGCAAGGTCGCGGCCGATGTCGGCTTCGACCTGCAGGACTGCCCGATGACCGGCGGCGGCTCGGACGGCAATTTCACGGCGGCACTCGGCGTGCCCACCCTCGACGGGCTCGGCATCGACGGTGATGGCGCCCATACGTTGCAGGAATACGGGTTGATCTCGTCCATCGCGCCGCGGCAGGCGCTGATGAAGGGCCTGCTGGAAACGATCTGAGCGCGATCTGCTTCTGTATCGGTTTTCAAGGACGACGCGGGTCATCCCGGGCGACCGCAGGGAGACCCGGGATCCATGCCTGAACCTTTCATGGAAGCGCTCCGGCATGGATCCCGGGTCTGGGCTTCGCTCCGCCCGGGATGACACGTGGATTTGAATTCGAGAGCAGTGGACAAGAAAAAAGCCCCTCGCATCGCGAGGGGCTTTTTCATTTCGGGAGCTGCCGAAGCCTCAGGCTTCCGGCTCGCCCATGCCGCCGGCGGCGAGGAATTTCTCGAGCCAGTGGATGTTGTAGTCGCCGTTGAGGATGTCCGGGTTGCGCACCAGCGTGCGGAACAGCGGCAGCGTCGTGTCGACGCCATCGACGACGAACTCGTCGAGCGAACGGCGCAGGCGCATCAGGCATTCGTCGCGGTTGCGGCCATGCACGATCAGCTTGCCGACGAGCGAGTCGTAATGCGGCGGGATCGAATAGCCCTGATAGGCCGCCGAATCGACGCGCACGCCGAGGCCGCCCGGCGTGTGGAACGAGGCGATCTTGCCGGGCGAGGGGCGGAAGGTCGCGTGATGCTCGGCATTGACCCGGCACTCGATGGCATGGCCCTCGATGATGATGTCGGACTGCTTGAGCGAGAGCGGCGCGCCCGCGGCGATGCGGATCTGCTCGTTGACGAGGTCGATCCCGGTGATCATCTCGGTCACCGGATGCTCGACCTGGATGCGGGTGTTCATCTCGATGAAGTAGAACTCGCCATCCTCGTAGAGGAACTCGATCGTGCCGGCGCCGCGATATTGCAGCTCGCGCATCGCCTTGGCGCAGATCTCGCCGATCCGGTCGCGCTCGCCGGCGTTGAGGGCGGGCGAGGGGCCTTCTTCCCAGACTTTCTGGTGGCGGCGCTGCAGCGAGCAGTCGCGCTCGCCGAGATGGATGGCGTTGCCGCGGCCGTCGCCGAGTACCTGGATCTCGATATGGCGCGGCTTCTCGAGGTATTTCTCGATATAGACCGCGTCATCGCCGAAATTGGCCTTGGCCTCGCTGCGGGCGGTGGCGAGCAGGACGGCGATCTCGTCCTCGGTGCGGACCACCTTCATGCCCTTGCCGCCGCCGCCGGAGGCAGCCTTGATGATGACGGGCAGGCCGATCTCGCGGATGATGCGCAGCGCCTCGGCCTCGTCGGCGACGCCGCCCTCGGAGCCCGGCACACAGGGAATGCCGAGGCGCTTGGCGGTGCGCTTGGCCTCGATCTTGTCGCCCATCGAGCGGATATGCTCGGCCTTGGGGCCGATGAAGGTGATGTTGTGCCGGTCCAGGATGTCGGCGAAGCGGGCGTTCTCGGAGAGGAAGCCGTAGCCGGGATGGACCGCATCGGCGCCGGTGATCTCGCAAGCCGCGATCAGGGCGGGGATGTTGAGATAGCTCTCGCGGGCCGGCGGCGGCCCGATGCAGACGCTCTCATCGGCGAGGCGCACATGCATGGCGTTGGCGTCGGCCGTGGAATGCACCGCGACGGTCGCGATGCCGAGCTCCTTGGCGGCGCGCAGCACGCGCAGCGCGATCTCTCCACGATTGGCGATCAGGATCTTGTCGAACATCTTGAAATCCAAATCGGCGGCGCGCGGCGCCACGCTCACTCGATCACCAGCAGCGGCTCGCCGTATTCCACTGGCTGGCCGTCCTCGACCATGATGGCCGTGACCTTGCCGGCGCGGGGCGCGACGATGTCGTTGAAGGTCTTCATCGCCTCGACGAGCAGGATGCGCTCGCCCTGCTTCACGACGCTGCCCACTTCGACGAAGGGCTTGGCATCGGGCGAGGGGCGGCGATAGGCGGTGCCGACCATCGGGGAGGGCACGGCGCCGGGATGGGCGGCGGTCGGCTTGGCCTCGACGGGGGCGGCAACCGCGGCGGCGACCGGGGCCGGCATCGCGACCATCGGGGCAGCGGCGGGAACCTGCACGGTCGTGGAGATGTTGCGGGCGACGCGGACGCGCAGATCGCCCTTTTCGACCTCGATCTCGGTGAGATCGGTCTGGTTCAGGAGCTCTGCAAGCTCGCGGACAAGTTCGGGGTCGATCGGGCTCTTGGTCGCCATGGCGGGTATCACCGTCTTCTTCGGATATTCGGATGGAGGCGACGGCCCTGGCCGTGCTCCCGTTCAAAAAGGTTCAGGCGGTTTTCGCCGCCCGCTTTTCCAGCAGCGGCACGATCGCGTCGAGAGCGAGATCATAGCTCGCGACGCCGAAGCCGCAGATCACGCCGACGCAGACCGGCGCCATATAGGAATGGTGCCGGAATTCCTCGCGCGCATGCACGTTGGAGATATGGACCTCGATCGCCAGCGCATCGACGCCCTTGATCGCGTCGCGCAGGGCCACCGAGGTGTGGGTATAGGCGCCCGCGTTGATGATGACGCCGGCGCCGGCCAAACCCGCCTGCTGGATGAAGGTGACGAGCTCGCCCTCGAAATTGGTCTGGCGGAAGGTGAGATCGACGCCCGCCGCCTCTGCCTTGCGGCGCAGGCGCTCCTCGACGCCGGCCAGCGTGACCGCGCCATAGGTTCCGGGCTCGCGGGTTCCGAGCAGGTTGAGATTGGGTCCGTTCAGGACGTGGACGGCGACCATAGGTGGCGTTGATTCCGGCACCGCGCGCGGGCGGCAGGAGCCGCCCTCATAAACGTTGCAGGCCGGCAGGGGAAGCCTGAAGCACCCTGCCGGCCTATCGGGTTCGTTGGTGGCGGTCGTTCAGCCGGCGCAGTCGGTCTTGCCGCAGCGGCGCACGGAATCGATCTTCGCCTTGAGAGCGGCCTGGCCGACCGCGCCGAAGACGATCTCGTCGCCGATGATGAAGGCCGGCGTGCCGGTGAGGCCGAGGCGGTCGCCAAGCGCGACGGTGTCGGCGATCGCGGCCTTGGTGGCCGGCGCCTCCATGTCCTTCTTCAACTGGGCGACATCGGCGCCGGCTTCCTTGGCGACCTCGAGCGCCTTGGCTGCGTTGATCTTGCCCTTCATGGCCATCAGCTTGTTGTGGAACTCGAAATATTTCGGGCCCTGAAGCTGGTTCTTGGCGGCGATGGCGACGCGGCTGGCCTCGACCGAATCAGGTCCGAGGATCGGGAAATCCTTGAGCACGACGCGCAGCTTGGGATCGGCCTTGGAGAGCGCGGTGACGTCCTCCATCGCCCTTTTGCAGTAGCCGCAATTGTAATCCATGAACTCGACGAGGGTGATGTCGCCCTCGGGATTGCCGATGATGACGGACGTCGCCGGATCGGTGATGCGGGCCTTCTCGGCCGCGACCGCGCTGCGCTGGGCATCGGCCTGGGCGACCGTGTTGCGGCGCTCCAGCTCGATCAGGGCGTCCTGGATGATCTCGGGATTCTTCAGGATCGTCTCGCGGATCAGATCTGTCACCGCCTTGCGCTGCTCGGGCGAGAGAGGCTGGCCCTGCGCCATGGCCGGTGCGGCGGAAGCCGCGAGCCAGAGGCTCAGCGCGACGGCAGCTGGCCGCAGGCAGGCACGCGCCATGCTGATGAGGGTCGGGAAAGCCATCTCGTCATCCTTTCAAAGCCGCCAGGCGGAAAACCGCGACTGAAGCAGCGTTTCCAGCCGCGAGGTTGTGGTTGTTCGGGGGGCGAAGGTCAAATCACAGCTCTGCCACCGGATGCGGCTGATGGTTGCAGGGCGCGACAGGCTCGGCTACGCGAGCGGGCCTCCTTACGAAACCGGACAAGCCGATGTCGAAGCCTCTGATCGTGCCCGCCGCCTTGCCCGCTCTGGCCGAGCGTGCCGAGCGCGTCGCCCCCTTCATCGTCATGGACGTGATGAACCAGGCGGCGGCCATCGAGCGTCGCGGCGGCTCGGTCGTGCATATGGAGGTCGGGCAACCCTCGGCGCCGACGCCGGCCTCGATCCGCGCCGCAGCAGCCAAGGCGCTGGAGCATGGCCGGATCGGGTACACGCAGGCGCTCGGCACGGATTCGCTGAGAGAACGCATCGCGCGGCACTATCAGGACGCTTATGGCGTTCAGGTGGCGGCCGAGCGCGTCGTGGTGACGACGGGTTCGTCCGGCGGCTTCATCCTCGCCTTCCTCGCCTGCTTCCAGCCGGGTTCGCGGATCGCGATCACCGCGCCGGGCTACCCCGCCTACCGCAATATCCTGATTGCGCTCGGGCTGGAGCCGGTCGCGATCGAGGTCGGCCCCGAGACGCGCTTCGCGCTGACGCCGGACCTGATCGAGCGCGCCCACCGCGAGAAGCCGCTGGCCGGCGTGCTGACCATGAGCCCGGCCAACCCGACCGGCGTGGTGATGACGCCGGAGGCCATCGCGGATGTTGCCGCCTGCTGCCGCAAGCTCGGGCTCTGGTACATCTCTGACGAGATTTATCACGGCCTGACCTACGAGACCCCGGCGACGACGGCGCTCGCCGCCGATCCCGACGCGATCATCGTCAACTCCTTCTCCAAGTACTACTGCATGACCGGCTGGCGTGTCGGCTGGCTCGTGGTGCCGCAGCGCCTTGTGCGCACGATCGAGCGGTTGCAGCAGAATTTCTCGATCTCGGTGCCCTATCTCAGCCAGGTGGCGGGCGAGGCGGCCTTCGACGCGACGGAGGAATGCGAGGCGATCAAGGCTGGCTATGCGCAAAACCGCGCCTTCCTGCTCAAGGCGCTGCCGGAGATCGGTCTTGGCGACTTCCTGCCGGTGGACGGCGCCTTCTACATCTATCTCGACATCGGCCGATACTCGAACGATTCCATGGCCTTCTGCCGCAGCGTTCTCGAGGAGGCCGGCGTCGCGATCACGCCCGGGCTCGATTTCGACGAGGCGCGCGGCGCGCGCACGATCAGGCTTTCCTTCGCTGGTTCGCTCAGTGAATGCGAGGACGCGGTGACGCGGATCGGCGGCTGGATGAAGAAGCGCTGACGAAAGCTTCGCCCGGCCACGCGAATGGCTTGCAAGATTTAGCGAAACCTCAGCATTCTGCGTCCTGGGGATAGCACGGAGACCTGCCATGAACGTCGCTGCACCGGGCGGAACCGTCCCGCGGCGTAGCATTGTCCGGCCAGCTGTGCTGTTCGGCTGGCTGGCGCTCGCCTTTGCATGTGTCTCGCCGGGCGCGCCAGCGATGGCCGAGGGCCCGCCCTCCGTGGTTCTCAACCTGCGCGGCGACGAGACGCCCGAGGCGATCCGCAAGATGGTCGATGCCCTGTCCGCTCCCGGACGACAGGTTGAGATCAGGGTCGGCGGCGCGACCGCGGTCCCCGTTGCGGCAATACCGACGGAGCCCGCCGGGAAGGCGAAGCCCGCCGCCACTCAGCCCGCGCCCGCTCTGTCGATGGCGGATGAGGAAGGCTTCCAGGCCGAGGTTAGCGCCCTCGTCGACCGCTTTATCGACGGTGTCGAATATGGCGGCGCTTCGATTCCCGCTATCGGCGAACTGCCGGACAGCTGGGCGCGCGCCTGGCTGCGCAATCTCAATGGCCGCGAAGGAGCAACCGCCGGCTGGCGCGTCTTCGGCATCATCTGCCTTGCGCTCACTGCCGCTTTCGCCTTCCGGCTCGCGACCGCCCGCTGGTTCGCGCGCAAGATGCAGCCTGCGGGGCCGGAATTCACGCCTCGCCTCATCGCCTCGTCCTGGGGTCTGCTCCAGGATGTCGCGACACTCCTGCTCGCCCTGGCCGTGGCGCGAGTCACCCGCAATGCCTGGCTGCCTGAGAGCGATTTCGCCAATATCGCTCTCACAACCAGCGCCAACGGCGCGGCGATCGGCGCGCTCTACATGGCTGTCGGCCGTTTCCTGCTCGCACCCGGCGCGCCGGAACGGCGGATCATGCCTCTGCCGCGCGCCGAGGTGCATTTCCGGCGGTTCGTCGCCTACGCGATCCTGACGCCGCTGATCGTGACCAGCATCCTGCTTTCCCACCATGTCAGCGCGGGGCCGCGGCCCGTGACGGGGCTGATCGCGCTGACAGGTCTTCTCATCACGCTGTTCAAGATCTGGTGGTTCCATGACGGGCGGCACGATCTGGCTGCGCTAATCCTGTCGGGCTCCTCCGAGCCCGGCCCGATCCGGCGGCTGATCGCGACCGGTACGGCCTGGTTCTACATCGCCACGATGGCCCTGTTGTGGATGGTCAGCAGCGCCGCCGCGATGATGTCGAATGGCGGGCGCTGGGCCGAAGCCTCGGCGATGACCCAGGTGGCGATCGTCCTGATCCCGATCCTCGCCGTCGGCGTTGCCAGCCTGCTGCGCTGCCATGCGATACGGCGCGAGGCGGAGCAAGGCGTTACCCCGATGATGCGCGCTAGTGGTGCGGCCCTGCGTGCGGCGGCTGTCGGCGTGCTATGGGCCGCCGGCTTCTTCGTGCTGTCGCGCCTCTGGGCCGGCTTGCTGCTCGGCGTCAGTTCGGCGCAGTTCGCCGCCGTGATGCGCCAGACGGCCGGTGTCGCGATCTTCGCCTTCATCGGCTGGGTGGCGCTCGTCTTCCTGCATGCGTTCTTCGATGCCTATACGCCGCGGCGGCGCGTCGTCGGACCCGGCGACGAGGATGTTGCGCATGAGGAGAGCGTGCCGAGCCGGCTGGCGACGGTGCTGCCGGTCCTGCGCGGCGTAGTTCTGGGCGCGGTGCTCGGCCTCACCATCCTCATCGTGCTGTCGCGGCTGGGCGTCGATATCGGCCCGCTGCTCGCCGGCTTCGGCATCCTCGGCCTTGCCCTTTCCTTCGGCTCGCAAGCATTGGTGCGCGATATCGTCTCCGGCGTGTTCTTCATGCTGGAAGACGCCTTCCGCGTCGGCGAATATGTCGATACCGGCCGGCTCAAGGGCACGGTCGAGAAGATTTCGCTGCGCTCGATGCAGTTGCGCCACCAGAGCGGCCAGATCCACACCGTGCCTTTCGGCCAGGTTCAGTCGCTGACCAATGCCAGCCGCGACTGGGCGACGATCAAATTCAATGTCCGTCTCGACCATTCCGCCGATATCGAGCAGGCCCGTAAGGCGATCAAGAAGACCGGCATCGCGCTGATGGAGGACCCCGAATACGGGCCGCATTTCATCGCCCCGCTCAAGATGCAGGGCGTCGCCGACATCACCGACAGCGCCATCGTGATCCGGTTGAAATTCACCAGCAAGCCGAACCAGTCCTCGATGCTGCAGCGGGAGTCGCTGAAGCGGGTCTATCGCGCCCTCAACGACGCGCGTGTGCCCTTCGCCTCGAACGCCGTCACGGTGCGCGGCGGCGAGGGCGGTTCGCAGAGCCAGGCGGCCGCCGCGATCAAGGCCGTGCCGCCGCCGGTCCCGCTTGCGCCAGTCCCGGGTTGAGATGGGCTGATCGTCGCCATCGGCGGATCGGCTGGGCTCGTCCCTACCAGGGCCTGCCCCTCTGGACAGAGTTCCAGAGCGTGCCGCCGAACAGATCGAACAGCTCCGAGAAGCCGGAGCGCCCCCATCCGAGGAAGACCAGCCCGAAGCCTATGACGGCGAGGAGGGCGCCGGCATAGGCGAACAGGCGCGCCGAGGAGGTGAAGGCTGCAACCTCCGCGCGCCGGCCCGCCCGCTCGGCAGGGTTTTGCGCGCGCTCGGCGTGGAAATGATCGGCGTAAAGCGTAGGCGTCGTTTGCGTGCCGACGGGACGGTCGCCCTCAAGCTCGACCCTGAGCGCGATGAAAAGCACCAGCAGCCCGAGCATGCCCACGCCGAACCAGCCGATCGCACTCCGTGCGAGATAGGCGAGGCCGAGCAGGCCGATGGCGATCAGCGCAATCATGACGAGACGCTCGCGATTGCGTGGCGGCGGTATCGGCTCCTGCCTGAAGTGGATCGGTCTCCGGGCGGCAATTCTGGCTGGTTTACCCGCCCGTGAAAACAGAAAGCCCGCTGCGGATCGCAGCGGGCTTCGTCATCGTTCGATTCTGGGTGGTTCGATCAGGAGCGACCTGCGAGCCGGTTCCACCAGCCGCCACGCTTGGGCCGGTTCGGGTCAGGCTCGGTCAGCACGACCGCGACAGGCTCCTCCGCCGGGGCCTTGACCGGGGCGGGCTCGGGCGCCGGGGCAGGCTCGGCCGGGGCTGCGACAGCCTCGGGAGCAGCGGCGACCGAAGCCTCGGCC
Organism: Beijerinckiaceae bacterium; assembly: GCA_965283735.1. GTDB lineage: Bacteria > Pseudomonadota > Alphaproteobacteria > Rhizobiales > Beijerinckiaceae > Allobosea. The sequence continues at coordinate 2,152,114 of CBDIPN010000001.1, forward strand.
TTCGCCTCGACCGGCGCCGGAGCGGCTTCGGCGACGGCCTCACCGCCCTCGGTGATCGGCACGACCTTCTTGCGCGAGCGGCTGCGCTTGGGCTTCTCGGCCTCGGCGGGAGCAGCCTCTGCCGCGACCGTCTCGGCCTTGGCTTCGGTCTCCTTGGCGGCCTCGGCCTTCGGCTTGCGGGCGCGGCTGCGCTTCGGCTTGGCGGTCTCGGCGGCAGGCGCCTCGACGACCGGCTCCGGAGCCGCTTCGGCAACGGCTTCGGCGACCGGCTCGGCCGCGGCCGGGGTCACGGCTTCATCGCCGTCTTCCTCGCCCTCGTCGCCTTCGTCATCGCCCTGCGCGCCTTCGAGCTGCTGGCCCTGATCGTCACGCTCGCCACCACGCCGACGGCGCCGACGACGGCGGCGGCGACGACCGTTCTCGCCCTCGCCACGTTCGGCCTGGGCCTCGTCGGCGGCAGTCTCGGTGCCGCCGGTCTCGGCGTCGAGAGCGGCCGCTTCCGCGGCGGCGTCAAGCGCCTCGTCGTCGACATCCGACGCGATCGCCTCGGCCTTGAAGCTGGTCGGGATGATCCGGCCTTCATTGCCGACGAACTCGCCGCGCTCGACCTCGAAATAGCGGGTGCCGAGCAGGTTGGCGTCGGTCGAGATCGTGATCGCGATGGCGAAGCGGGTCTCGAGATCGGTGAGATGGGCGCGCTTCTGGTTGAGGACGTAGAGCGCGACCTCCGGCCGCGTGCGGACGGTGAGGTTATGCGAGGCGCTCTTGATCAGCGTCTCCTCCAGCGCGCGCAGGATCTGCAGCGCGACCGACGGGGTCGAGCGGATCATGCCGGCGCCGGCGCAATGCGGGCAGGGCACCGAGGACGATTCGAGCACGCCGGTGCGAATGCGCTGGCGCGACATCTCCAGCAGGCCGAAGGCCGAGATGCGGCCGACCTGGATGCGGGCGCGGTCGTCCTTCAGGCACTCCTTCAGCTTCTTCTCGACGGCGCGGTTGTTCCGGTTCTCCTCCATGTCGATGAAATCGATCACGATGAGGCCGGCGAGGTCGCGCAGGCGCAGCTGGCGGGAGATTTCCTCCGCCGCTTCGAGATTGGTCTTGAGGGCGGTGTCCTCGATATTGTGCTCGCGGGTCGAGCGGCCCGAATTGATGTCGATCGCGACCAGCGCTTCCGTCTGGTTGATGACGAGGTAGCCGCCCGACTTCAGCGTGACCGTGTTCGAGAACATCGCGTCGAGCTGGCTCTCGACGCCGAACGCGGCGAAGAGCGGGGTCTGCTCGCGATAGGGCTTCACGCTCTTGGCATGGCTCGGCATGAGCATGCGCATGAAGTCCTTGGCCTCGCGATAGGCGTTCTCGCCGGCAACGTGAACTTCGTCGATATCCTTGTTGTAGAGGTCGCGGATCGAGCGCTTGACGAGGTTGCCCTCCTCATAGACCAGCGCCGGGGCAACCGAGGCCAGCGTCAGCTCGCGCACGCTTTCCCACATGCGCATCAGATATTCGTAGTCGCGCCGGATCTCGACCTTGGTGCGCGAGGCGCCGGCCGTGCGCAGGATCAGGCCCATCCCCTCCGGGACCTCCAGCTCCTGGGCGATCTCCTTCAGGCGCTTGCGGTCCTCGGCATTGGTGATCTTGCGCGAGATGCCGCCGCCCTTGCCGGTGTTCGGCATCAGCACCGAATAGCGGCCGGCGAGCGAGAGATAGGTGGTGAGCGCCGCACCCTTGTTGCCGCGCTCTTCCTTGACGACCTGCACCAGGATGATCTGGCGACGCTTGATCACCTCCTGGATCTTGTACTGGCGGCGCGACTGGCGCTGCGGGCGCTCCGGCATGTCGTCGAGCGCGTCGCCGCCGCCGAGCTGCTCGGGAGCCTCCTCGGCGTCCTCGTCGCCGTTCTCGTCGTCGCCATCGTCCTCGGAGCGCTTGCGGGCCTCAGCCGCAGCGCTCTCCGGCGCTTCGGCCGAAACGACAGTCTCCTCGACCGAGACGCTCGCCTCGACGGTCTCGAAGGTCAGCGGAGCCGCGTTCGGGGCGGCATCCTCGGTGGTCGAATTCGGCGACGTCCGGGGCGAAGAACTCGCCGAAGGCCGGGCCGCCCTCGTTGACCATCGCGGCTTCCTTGCCGTCGGTCTCGACCTGTACATCCTCGCTGGTCGCCTCGACCTCGGCCGAGACGGTCTCGTCGGCGGCAGCCTTCTTGGCGCGGTTGTCGCGATCGCCGCGACGGCCGCGGTCACGGCGGCCGCGCTTCTCGCGGCGCTCCTCGTCGCGCTCCTCGTCACGCTCGGCGCGGGCCTCGTCCTCGAGCAGCGCCTGCCGGTCGGCGACCGGAATCTGGTAGTAGTCGGGATGGATCTCGGAGAAGGCGAGGAAGCCGTGGCGGTTGCCGCCATACTCGACGAAGGCCGCCTGGAGCGAGGGCTCCACGCGGGTCACTTTGGCGAGATAGATATTGCCGCGGAGCGGCTTTCGGCTTGCAGAACTCGAAATCAAATTCTTCGACGCGGGATCCGCGGACCACCACGACCCGGGTCTCCTCCGGGTGGGTGGCATCGATAAGCATCTTGTTGGCCATAAGAAATTTCCATTGGCGCGGCCGCCAACCAAGGCTGCGCGGCTACGGATGCGAATCCGCTGCCGCGTGCAAGGGCGCCGCGAGAAGGCCGGAGAAAGCCGGCATGTTGCAGGAGGGAGGAGGAAGCGGTCGAGACAGGAAGGCGGCTCGGAACAGCCACTCGGGCGGCAAGCCCGGCGCGGTTCCGCAGGTTCGGACGGTTCACCGATGGTGCTAGCGGCGTCTTATGCCCCGTCATCTGTCCTGACCTGCGATGCTCCGGCCAGGCAGCCAGGCGCATCGCGTTTGCACGCTCGCAAAACAGGGCAGGGCGCAGAAAACACGCAATCCCGATGCCAACCGTCTGCGGACGATCCGTTGCGGTCGTCTTGTTGCCGTCGCTCCGAGGAGGAGCGGCAGCCCAACCTGCTTCGGACGCCGACGGATCGCACGATCCGGATGTGTCTCTCGGGCAGGCTGACAAGCAACCTGTTCCATTACAGACAGGTGATGGTGATTTGCAAGTCACATGACGGCTGCATCGCACCCGGCCCTCGGCAGGGCGGTTCACGGTCTCGGGAAGAGGTGGTAACGGGCTGTTAGGATTTCAGCTCCGTTATGGTTAAACCCTCGTAATAAGAGACGGGATTTTTCAGCTGTTCTCGTGCCTCCACCGCGCCGATTCGAGCCGTTACGATGCGCCGTGGCGATTGCGGGCGCTGCGGAGCGCGCTGGTCGTCGCTTGCCTGCTGGGGGCCGCTGCCATGCCGGCTGCCCTGCCGGCATCGGCGCAGGCGAAGGCCGAACCGCGGCCGCAGAACGAATATCCGGTCGCGACCGACGCCCGCATCGAGCAGGCCGGCGAGACCGTTCGCCTGACGATGACGTTGTCTTCGTCGGTTGCGGTCGATGCCTGGGTGCAGGCCGGGCCGGACCGCATCATCGTCGAGTTGCCTTCGACCAATTTCCAGATCCAGCCCGCCGCCAGGCGTAGTGCCGGTTTCGTGAGCGGCTATCGCTTCGGCCTGTTCACCGCCGACAAGGCCCGAAATCATCATCGATCTGTCCCATCCCGCGACCATCGCCAGGGCGGAGGTGAAGACGGTGCGCGGCGGCTTCGGCGAGCTGACGATCGAATTGAAGAAGGCGGCGCGGGCGGATTTCCTCGCCGAGGCCGGCAAGGTGCTCAAGCCGGCTCCCGCCACTCCCGCTCCCGTGCCCGCCAAGACGGCTGGCGAGACCCGCCGCACCATCGTGATCGATCCCGGCCATGGCGGCATCGACCCCGGCGCGACCGTCGCCGCCATCGCCGAGAAAACGGTGGTGCTGGCCTTCGGCAAGGCGCTCAAGGACCAGCTCGAAGCCAACGGCCGCTACCGGGTCGTCATGACCCGCGACGACGACCGTTTCGTTTCGCTTGGCGATCGCGTGCAGATCGGACGCGGAGAGCAGGCCGACCTGTTCATCTCGATTCATGCCGATTCGCTGACCCAGGCCCAAGAGGTGCGCGGCGCCACCGTCTACACCCGCTCCGAGCGTGCGACCGACGCCGAGGCCGCCCGGCTCGCGGCCAAGGAGAACGAGGCCGATGCCGTCGCCGGTCTGGAGACTAGCGAGGAGTTGCAGGACGTCGCCGGTATCCTGATGGATCTCGCCCAGCGCGAGACGCGGACCTTCACCGGGGTTTTCGCGCGCAATCTGGTCGAGAAGCTCGGCGGTTCGATCAAGATGCACAAGATTCCGCTGCGCTCGGCGCGGTTCTGGGTTCTGAGCGCGCCGGATGTGCCGTCGGTTCTGATCGAGCTCGGCTATATGTCGAGCCCGAAGGACGCCGAACTGCTGAACTCGCCGGAATGGCGCGGCAAGGCCGTGGCGGCGGTCTCGGCCGCGATCGACGATTATGTTGCCCGCGAGCGGGCCTCGGTCGGCAAGGCGGCGGAAAGCCGGAACTAAACACCTAGGTCGGGCTGTGATGTCCGGCAAAGCCAGGCTGTCATCCCGTGCGCGCTGCGGCGCGTAGTGCCGCTGCGCAGACACGGGACCGTCACCCGGAAGGGGCGCCTTGTAGGGCGGCGAGGAGGATCGGAGTACGAAGCGGCACGCGGTCCCGCGTCTGTGCAGCGGCATTTCATGCCGCAGCGCGCACGGGATGACAGCGCGGCCTCGCAAGGACGGTGCTAGATGATGCGGAATGTGGTTGCGAGGCCACGGTTCCGCCATCTCCGTCATGTTATAGCTATGATTTGCGAAGCGCCCTGATTTGGCGCCAGCCGATGGCAGTTACGGGGTCCAGGGCCTGAGATGCGGTTCATTCTGCAAATCTTCGGATGGTTGTTCGCCGCCGGTGCGATCGCTTTCGTGATCGGCGCCGCCATCGCGGGCGGATTGATCTGGCATTACTCGCGCGACCTTCCGGACTACGCCCAGCTCCGGAATTACGAGCCGCCGGTGATGACCCGCGTCCATGCGGGCGACGGCAGCCTGATCGCCGAATATGCGCGCGAGCGGCGCCTCTACCTGCCGATCCAGGCCGTGCCGAAGCTCGTCGTCGACGCCTATCTCTCGGCAGAGGACAAGAATTTCTACAAGCATGTCGGCGTCGATCCGGAAGGCCTGGTTCGTGCCGCGATCTCCAATTTCCGCAACCGCGGCGCGAATCGCCGCCCGCAGGGCGCCTCGACCATCACCCAGCAGGTCGCGAAGAACTTCTTCCTGAGCCCGGAACAGTCGATCGAGCGCAAGATCCGCGAGGCGCTCGTCGCGCTGAAGCTCGAATCGACCTACTCGAAGGACAAGATCCTCGAACTCTACCTGAACGAGATCTATCTCGGCGCGCCGGCGCCGGGGCAGGGCAGCTACGGCATCGCCGCGGCGGCGCTGAACTATTTCGGAAAGTCGGTGCATGAGATCAATCTGCAGGAAGCGGCCTATCTCGCGGCCCTGCCGAAGGCGCCGACCGACCTCCACCCCTTCCGCAACCGCGACCGCGCGATCGAGCGCCGCAACTACGTCATCGACCGCATGGTCGAGAATGGCTACGTCAAGCGCGAGGCGGGCGAGAACGCCAAGAAGCAGCCGCTCGGCGTCAATCCGCGCACAGTCTCGCCGAACCAGATCGCCGCCGGCTATTTCGCCGAGGAGATTCGGCGCGAGTTGCAGGACCGCTATGGCGAGAAGAAGCTGCTGGAAGGCGGCCTCTCGGTCCGTGCCACGGTCGATCCCAAGACGCAGCTGATGGCGCGCAAGGCGCTGGTCGACGGTCTCGTGCGCTTCGACGAGGCGCGCGGCTGGCGCGGCGCCATCCAGAAGATCGATCTCGGCGGCAAGGAGTGGGGCACGGTTGTCGGCGAACTGCCGGTGCTCGGCGACGTCGCGCCGTGGCGGTTGGCCGTGGTGCTCGAGGTCAACGGCGACAGCGCCAGGCTCGGCCTGCATCCGCTGCGCGACAATGCCGGTCATCTCAACAAGGAGCGCCAGATCCTGACGCTCGCCGCCGACGGCATCAAATGGACCCGCCGCGCCCGCGTCTCGCAGGCCGTCTCGGTCGGCGACATCGTCTATGTCGAGCCGATGGACAGCCGGCCGGGCTTCGCGCGGCTGCGGCAATTGCCGGAGGTCAACGGTGCCATCGTCGCGATGGATCCGTTTTCGGGCCGCGTGCTCGCCATGGTCGGTGGCTTCAGCCACGACCAGTCGGAGTTCAACCGCGCGACGCAGGCGCTGCGTCAGCCCGGCTCCTCGTTCAAGCCCTTCGTCTACGCGACCGCGCTCGACAACGGCTACACCCCGTCCAGCATCATCCTGGACGCACCGATCGAGGTCGATCAGGGCCCGGGCCTCGGGATGTGGCGGCCGGAGAACTACGACGGCAAGTCGACCGGCCCGCGCACGCTGCGCTACGGCATCCAGTTCTCGAAGAACCTGATGACGGTGCGGCTCGCCAAGGATGTCGGCATGCCGCTGATCGCGGAGTATTCCCGCCGCTTCGGCATCTATGACGACCTCCAGCCGGTGCTGTCGATGTCGCTCGGTGCCGGCGAGACGACCGTGATGCGTATGACCGCGGCCTATTCGATGCTGGTCAACGGTGGCAAGCGCATCCGGCCGACCTTGATCGACCGTATCCAGGACCGTTCGGGCTCGACGATCTTCCGGCACGACCAGCGGGTCTGCGAGGGCTGCAACGCCGAGAAATGGGCGAACCAGCCCGAACCGCGCCTGGTCGACAACCGCGAGCAGGTTCTCGACCCGCTGACCGCCTACCAGATGGTCTCGATCCTCGAAGGCGTGGTCAATGCCGGCACGGCGACGGTGGTCAAGTCCGTCGGCAAGCCGCTCGCCGGCAAGACCGGCACGACCAACGATGCCAAGGACGTCTGGTTCGTCGGCTTCTCGCCGGACCTCGCCGTCGGCGTCTATATGGGCTTCGACAAGCCGAAATCGCTCGGCACATCGGCGACGGCCGGCCAGTACGCGGCGCCGATCTTCCGCGACTTCATGAGTGTGGCGCTGAAGGAGAAGCCGGCGACGCCGTTCCGTGTTCCGGCCGGCATCAAGCTGATCCGCGTCGACCCTCGCAGCGGCATGCGTGCCGGCGGCGAAGGCGGCATCCTCGAAGCCTTCAAGCCGGGCACGGCGCCGCCGGACAGCTATTCGGTGATCGGCGCCGCCGGTGACGGCAGCGCGCCGCTCAATGTCGGCCCGGGTGGTGGCGGCCGTGCCGTCGGTTCCGGCACCGGCGGGCTCTACTGAACGCCGCACTCTCGAATTCAAGCGCCCGGAGTTCACCTCCGGGCGCTGTCTTTTGAGGGCTATGTTCCCGCTGTGGCGGCCTGATGATGCCGCGGGCGTTTACAGCCGGCGCGTTCGCCCCTATCTCAGCCCCCAAGCTCAGTTCACAAGGACGTTCAGACGGAATCATGCGCCCCGAAATCCAGACGCAGCTCGATAACGCCAAGCAGTCGATCGGACTGCTGAGGAGGCATCTTTGACTGGGATCAAGCCCAGCGCCGCCTAGCGGAACTCAACGCCCTCTCCGAGGGGCCCGATTTTTGGAACGATGCCGAAACCGCGCAGAAGCTGATGCGCGAGCGCACCTCGCTGGAGACCCAGATCGAGGGCATCATCAAGCTCGAACGCGAGCTCGATGACGCGCTGACGCTGATCGAGCTCGGCGAGATGGAAGGCGACGACGCCACCGTCACCGAGGGCGAGCAGGCGATCAAGGCCGTGCAGGACGAGGCGGCGCGCCTCCAGGTCGAGACCTTGCTCTCCGGCGAGGCCGACATGCTCGATACCTATGTCGAGATCCATCCCGGCGCGGGCGGCACCGAGAGCCAGGACTGGGCCGAGATGCTGCTGCGCATGTATCGGCGCTGGGGCGAGCGGCGGAAGTTCAAGGTCGAGACGCTCGAATACCAGGACGGCGACACGGCCGGCATCAAGTCGGCGACGCTCCAGTTCAAGGGCCATAACGCCTATGGCTGGCTGAAGACCGAATCGGGCGTGCACCGGCTGGTGCGCATCTCGCCCTTCAACTCCAATGCGAGACGCCAGACCTCGTTTGCGTCGATCTGGGTCTATCCCGTCGTCGACGACCGCATCGTCATCGACATCAACGAATCGGACTGCCGCATCGACACCTATCGGGCGCAGGGGGCCGGCGGCCAGCACATCAACACGACGGATTCGGCCGTGCGCATCACGCATATCCCGACCGGCATTGCGGTGTCCTGCCAGCAGGAGCGCTCGCAGCACAAGAACCGGGCCAAGGCCTGGGACATGCTGCGCGCCCGCCTCTACGAAGTTGAGCTGAAGAAGCGCGAGGACAAGGCGAATGCCGAGCAGGCCTCCAAGACCGATATCGGCTGGGGCCACCAGATCCGCTCCTATGTGCTGCAGCCCTACCAGCTGGTGAAGGATCTGCGCACGGGCGTCAGCTCGACGGCGCCGTCCGAGGTGCTCGACGGCGATCTCGACGCCTTCATGGAAGCGTCGCTGGCACAGCGCGTCTACGGAACGCAGGTCGACGTCGAGGACATCGACTGACTTCGGGCTCCAAGCCGGACTGCAAACAAAAAGGCCGCGCTTCGAGCGCGGCCTTTTTCGTTTAGGGGCGTTCTCTCAGAGCGCGTTCGCGAGCAGCTTGCCGCCGGCACGCAGGAAGCGGGTCGGGTCGACCGGCTCGTCGTTGATCCGGGTTTCGTAGTGCAGGTGCGGGCCGGTCGAGCGGCCGGTGGACCCGACCCGGCCGACCACCGTGCCGGCCTTGACCATCTGGCCGGTCGTGACCGAGATCGCCGACATATGGGCGTAGCGGGTGGTCAGGCCATTGGCATGCTCGACCTCGACCATGTTGCCGTAGCCGCCATTGTACTCGGCGACCACGACCTTGCCCGGCGCGGTCGCCATGATCGAGGAGCCGGTCTCGGCCCGGAAATCGACGCCGGTATGCATCGCGAGGCCGCGGGTGAACGGGTCGGTGCGGTAGCCGTAATTCGAGGAAAAGTCGTGGTCGCCCGCCATCGGCCGGGCGAGCGGCAACTGGTCGATCACCCCGCGCAGGCGCATTACCGCCGCCAGGCGCGGCTGGAGGGCGTTGAGGGTGGCCGCGAAGGGACCTTCCGACGGATCGAGCTTCACCGGCACGAACGGTCCGCCCATGCCGCCGGTCGCGGAGGCCGGAGCGGCTAGGCGCTCGAGATCCAGCCCGGTTTCGGCGAGTGCGCTGCGCAGGCGCTTCTGAGCGGCCGCGACACGCTCGTCCATGTCCTTCAAGGCCGAAAGCTGGGCGTCCGAGCTTCTCGCCATGGCGCCGTCGAGCCTGGTCAGCGCGGCATCGACGCGCTTGGCCGGCGGTTCGGCCGGCGGGGTTTCGCCGGATTGCCAGCCGCCCGCCGCGCCGCCATCGGCGCCACGCAGCGAAGGCGTCTCGGGCGCCGGCGTCGGCTTATTCGGCAGGATCGGGGCGAAGCTGGTCACGCCGGAGGCGCGGATCGGTTCGCCGGGCTTGATGACCTGCGAGCGCAGGGGCAGCTTCGCGGCCGGGATCAAGCCGCTGGATTGGAGGGTGTCAGTCAGGGCGGCGACCAGCGACTGGCGCGATTCGAGCTCGGCCTGCCGGCTGGCAAGTTCATCGACGCGCAACTCGACCCCATCCTGGTCGAGCAGGGCGCGGCTGGCGTAGCGGTCGATATCGGCCCGCAACGCGGAAATCCGATCCTCATAGGCATACTGGCGCGAGGTCTCGCGGGCGATCAGCCTGGCGGCGAGATCGTCGCGGCTGAGGATGTACCAGCCGGCGCCGCCGCTGCAGGCCGTGCTCAAGGCCAGCCAGGCCAGTCCCGCGAGCATGGTGGAGCGGCGCACCGTATAGGTCTTGTGGACGACGAGGCCGACGGTCGAGAGGGCGGGGGCTGTCTGGGACTGATGATTCATACGCGGAACCGGTAATCACGCTGCCGATACCGTCATCAGACATTGTTAGGGTTAATCTTTCGCAAATCCCGGCCGATGCAACGCCTCTGCAATGCTTCAAAACGTCAAAGCGCCTGCGCTGCCGCGAGGACCTCCTCGGCGTGGCCGGCGACCTTGACCTTGCGCCAGATCCGGGCGAGGCGGCCCTCGGCATCGATCAGGAAGGTCGACCGTTCGACCCCCATATACTTGCGGCCATAGAGGCTCTTCTCGACCCATATGCCATAGGCGTTCGCCAGCGCTTGCGCCTCGTCTGCAAGCAGGGGGAAGTCGAGTTCGTACTTGCGCTTGAAATTGCCGTGCTTCTTCGCCGAATCGGGCGAAACGCCGATGATTTCCGTGCCGCAGGCCGTGAATTCCCGGCGCAGGCGGTTGAAGGCGATCGCCTCCTCGGTGCAGGCCGGGGTGTTGTCCTTGGGATAGGCATAGAGCACGACCTTGCGGCCGCGCAGCGCGCTCAGGCTGATCTCGCCCCCGCCATCGCGGGGCAGCGTGAAGTTCGGCGCCGGATCGCCCTCCTGCAAAGTCATGGCCATTGCCTTCCTTTCGTCGCCTTCTCGCTGCATGGAGCGCTCGACCCGGCAAGGCGGGGCGGCTCGTGGCAGCAGCCAGCGAAACGTCGGATGCCTCCGTTTCCGGATTGCCGAATCGCTTCGTCTGACCGCATCGACATGCATGCCGCCTTCAGGGATTGCGGCAAGGGGCGATCGGCCGCACCCTGACACGAGCCGGCACAGGCGCCGAAGAGGACCACGCGGATTTTGGCCGACCACGAAGCAAAGGCTGCGGCTGCCGGGCAAGACGATGTTTCGCCCGCGGGCGAAGCCTGTGATGTCGCGGCCGTGAAGCGGCGGGCCAAGGCCGGGCTCGCCCTGGTCTGCGTCGCCGTCACGGTCGCCCTTGTGGTGCTGGCCGGTGCGGCGGCGACGCTGCTGGCCACCGGCATCGTTCCGCTCTCGGGTTTCGAGGGACGCATCACCGCCGCCATCGAGGAGAGGCTCGGTCCTGACTGGAAAGTCACGGCCGCCGCCGCCGAGCTCGGCCGTATCGACGGACGTTCCCAGCTTCGGGTGCGGCAGGTTTCGTTCCAGCATGTCAGCGGCGCCGTGATCCGGGCGCCCGAAGCCGTCCTCGGCTATGCGCCGATGGCGCTGCTTACGGGCGATATCCGGCTCGTCTCCGTCGATCTGCGCGGCGTCAATGTCCGGCTCGGCGTCACCAAGGACGGCGCGCTGGTGGTCAATGCCGATTCGGCGCCGGCCGAGGCACCACCCCAGCCGACCGTGCCGGATGCCGCGCAATGGAACGCCTTCACCGGCATCATGAGCGCGATCTCGACGCTGGCGCGCGGCGACGGCCTCCTCGGTGCGCTCGAGGAAGCCGGCATCAACGGCGCGCGGTTGTCCCTCGTCGACCCGGACGGGCGCCAGAAGGCCGGGCTGGAAGATGTCGAGATCAGGCTGACCCGCATCGCCGAGCGTGGCACGCGGATGACGATGAAGGGGCGAACCGGCCAGCGCTGGAAGGAATTGGCGGTCGATATGTCGACCGAGCCCGACGGCACGCAGCGCGCCGATATCGATATCCTGCGCTTTGAGCCCGCCGAGGTGGTCGCGCTCGCCTTCGGGACCGGCGGCGTCCTGGTCGAGGGCCTGCCGATGCAGGGCCGTGCGACGCTTCGGCAATCCCCGGACGGCAAGAAGTCCATCACGGCGCGGATAGCGGTTCGCTCCGGTACGCTGCGCTTCCCGGAAGGCCCGGTCTCGCCCTTCGCGGTGGATTCGGCCGATCTCGAGCTGGCGAGCGGCGCCGACCTGTCCGAGCTCAATATCGTGCGCAGCGAGATCAAGGCCGGGGCCACGCAGTTTTCGGCAACGGGCTCGTTGCGGGAGGATGATGGCGGTTGGCGTATAGCGCTCGACGGCAAGGGCCAGCTCGCCGGGATCGACGCCGATCCGCCGGTCCAGATCGACAGCCTGAAAGCGACGCTGAAGCTGGACCAGGCCAACAATGCCGTGACCATCGATTCGTTGTCCCTGCGCGGGCCGGTCGCGTCCGTCGACATGTCGGCCCTGGTCCAACGGGTGAACGGTTCTCCGCTGCAGCGCTTCGCGATCAAGGCGACGAATTCCGATTCCCGCGCGCTCCTCGCGATCTGGCCGAGCTTCACCTCGCCCCAGGTGCACGACACGCTGCGGCGCCAGCTCGCCGCGGGGCGGCTCAAGTCGCTGTCGGTCGATCTCGACCTGGCGCCGGAGGATCATGCCCGCCTGCTCAAGGGCGAAGGTATGCCCGATGCCTCGCTCTCGGTGATGATCGATGCCGACCGGGTCCGATACCTTCCCGATCCGGGACTTCCGCCTCTGACGGACGCGACCGTGACCGGACGCGTCGGCGGGCGCACCGTCCAGCTCGCCATCGGCAAGGCCACGGCCGAGCTCGGCGGTGGCCGCCAGCTTCAGTTGAGCGAGGGCAGCTTTGCCATGCCCGATTACCATCAGCTTCGCGCGCAGGCCCGGATCGGCTTCCGCTCGCTCGGCTCGATGGATGCGCTGGCGGCGCTGTTCGCCTTCCCGTCCCTGAAGGATTTCACCCCCGGCAAGATCGACCCGGCGGCGATCAAGGGCACGAACGACCTGAAGGTCGGCATCGCTCTGCCGCTCGCAGACGACCTGAAGCCGGACGAGGTCATTGTCACCGCCACGGGCACGCTTGCGAATGTCGCGTCTGATACGCTGCTGGGCACGGAGAAGCTCGATTCTGGTACCTTTGCCGTCAATGTCGACCGCAACGGGCTGCTGCTGCGCGGCGATGCGCGCGTCGGTGGTGACAAGGCGCAGGTCGAGCTCAAGCAGAACGGCAAGGGCCAGGGCGAGGCGACGCTCCAGCTCGCGCTCGATGCGGCCGCGCGGCAGCGGCGCGGCTTCGGGAGCGACACCGGCATTTCCGGGACATTGCCGGTGAGGGTGGTCAAGCCGCTCGGCAAGGGCACGGAGCAGCCGCCGCGCGTCGAGATCGACCTGGCCAAGGTCGCCCTCGACGGCGTCGTGCCGGGCCTGAACAAGCCGGCGGGGCGGCCCGGCAAGGTCTCGTTCGCCTATGTCGCCGACCCGGACGGGCCCGATCTCGAGGATTTTTCATTCGAGGTCGGCTCGGCCCTGATCAAGGGACGCATGGAGCTGAACAAGCAGAACGGGCTGGATAGCGCGAGCTTCTCGCAGTTCCGCCTCTCGCCCGGCGACAACCTCAAGATCGATGCCAAGCGCGACGGCAATGTCGTCAAGCTGACGGTGCGCGGCGCTGTCGCGGACCTGCGCCCCTTCATCAAGGACCTGCAAGGCCCGGGCTCATCGGGCAAGGGCGACAAGTCCGGAGCCAAGGGCGGTGACTACGATATCGATCTCGACGTACCGATCCTGACCGGCTTCAACAACGAGGCTATCACCAACGGAACCCTGAAATTCGCCAAGCGCGGCGGCGAAATCCGCTCGGCCAACTTCAGGGGCGGATCGGCCGGGCCGATGTCTCGGCCCGGCAAGGCCGGCAGGGCGAGGGCGGGAAGCTGATCGTACAGTCGGAAAACGGGGGCTCGCTGCTGCGCTTCCTCGACCTCTACAACAAGGCCCATGGCGGCGATCTCGTGCTGACATTGGGGCCGGGGGAGAGCCAGAGCGGCGACCTGCTGTTCCGCAATTTCCTGGTTCGGGACGAACCGGCGCTGCGCCGCGTTGTCAGCTCGCAGCCGGCGAGCACCTTTGCCGGCGACAGTGCGGCTGAGCCGCGCATCGATGTTAGCGAAGTCGCCTTCACCAAGCTCAAGGCCGAGTTCACCCGCTCTGCCAGCCGGCTCGATGTCTCCGAGATGGTGATCTGGGGGCAGCAGGTCGGATTCACGCTGCAGGGCCATGTCGATTACGGCCGCGACCGCGTCGATATCGGCGGGACCTTCGTGCCTGGCTACGCCTTCAACAATGCCTTCGCGCAGGTGCCGGTGGTCGGTACGCTGCTTGGCGGCGGCAGTCAGTATGGCGGGCTCTTCGCGGTGAATTTCCGAATCTCAGGCGCCGCCAGCGCGCCGACCATGTCGATCAATCCGCTCTCGGCGCTGGCGCCCGGCATCCTGCGTCGCTTCGTCGATCCGCTCGGCGGCGCGCCGGCGCAACGGCCGGTCCAGCCTCGGCAGACGCAGCCTCGCTGAGGCGCGTGTCTTCCCGCACGCGCTGCGGCACGAAGTGCTGCTGCGCAGATGCGGGACCGTCCGCAGGAAAGGCGCCTTCTCGTCGCGCGGTCCCGTGTCTGCGGCGCATCGCTGCGCGCTGCACCGCGCACGGGATGACAGGTGGAGAGCTTATTCCGGCCGCAGCAGGATGTGCTTCTTCTTGCCGAAAGAGAGCTTGATCACGCCTTCCGAGGTGAGATCGCCGAGGCCGAGCGAGGCACGCTCGTCCGTAACCACCACATCGTTGACACGCAGGCCCCCGGCCTTGACCTGACGGCGGGCCTCGCCGGTCGAGGGCACGAGCCCGGCCTTGACGAAGGCGGTGAGCACACCGACGCCCGGCTCGATCTCAGCCCGCGCGATCGCGACGCTCGGCAGGTCGGCGGCAAGCGCGCCTTCCTCGAAGGTCTTGCGTGCGGTTTCGGCGGCGGCCTCGGCTGCCTCGCGGCCATGGACGATCGCCGTGATCTCGGTGGCGAGGATCTTCTTCGCCTCGTTCAATTCGGCGCCGCCGAGCGCGGCGAGCCTGGCGATCTCGTCCAGCGGCAGGCGCGTGAACACCTTGAGGAAGCGGCCGACATCGGCATCCTCGGTGTTGCGGAAATACTGCCAGAAATCATAGGGGCTGAAGACGTCGGCATTGAGCCAGACCGCGCCATTGGCGGTCTTGCCCATCTTGGCGCCCGACGAAGTCGTCAGCAGCGGCGTCGTCAGGCAGTAGAGCTGCGGGCCGCCCATCCGGTGCGAGAGATCGACGCCGTTGATGATGTTGCCCCACTGGTCGGAGCCGCCCATCTGCAGGCGGCAGCCATAGCGCCGGTTGAGCTCCGTGAAGTCGTAGCCCTGCATGATCATGTAGTTGAATTCGAGGAAGGACAGCGACTGCTCGCGGTCGAGCCTGAGCTTCACCGAATCGAAGGAGAGCATGCGGTTGACCGAGAAATGCCGGCCGACATCGCGCAGGAACTCGACATAGTTCAGCTTCAAGAGCCAATCAGCATTATTGGCCATCATCGCATCGGTCGGCCCGTCGCCATAGCGCAGGATGCGGCCGAAGACCCGCTTGATGCTCTCGATATTGGTGGCGATCTCCTCGACCGTGAGCAGCTTGCGCTGGTCGTCGCGGAAGGAGGGGTCGCCGACCATGGAGGTGCCGCCGCCCATCAGCGTGATCGGGCGGTGGCCGGTCTCCTGGAACCAGTAGAGCATCGTCAGCGAGATCAGGTTACCGATATGGATCGACGTCGCCGTCGCGTCATAGCCGACATAGGCCGTCTGGGTTCCCTGCCGGCACAGAGCATCGAGGCCTTCCGCGTCGGAGACCTGATGGATGAGGCCGCGCTCGTCGAGGACGCGCAGGAAGTCGGACTTGTAGGTGGTCATGGCGGGGCTCGATGACTTTTCAGTTTTGCCGTCATGGTCGGGCTTGTCCCGACCATCCACGTCTTCCCCTTGGAGGGGCGGTGTTCAAGACGTGGATGCTCGCCACAAGGGCGAGCATGACGCGGTTGTTATTCGCAAGGCGGCGCTCAGACCTGTTCCTGCTCGGTCTTGAGGATCTCCGGGCCGACCTTGGCGTCGAGATAGGCGCCGACCTGGCTCATCAGCACATCGACCTTGCCGTCGAAGAAGTGGTTGGCGCCGTCCACGACCGTATGCTCGATCTGGATGCCCTTCTGGGTCTTCACCTTCTCGATCACCGCCATGACTTCCTTGACCGGCGCGACGCGGTCCTCGGAGCCATGGACGAACAGGCCCGAAGACGGGCAGGGTGCCAGGAACGAGAAGTCGTAGCGGTTGGCCATCGCCGCGATCGAGAGGAAGCCCTCGATCTCCGGGCGGCGCATCAGCAGCTGCATGCCGATCCAGGCGCCGAAGGAGACGCCGGAGATCCAGCAGCTCTTGGCCTCGGGGTTGAGCGCCTGCATCCAGTCGAGCGCCGCGGCGGCGTCCGAGAGCTCGCCCGCGCCATGGTCGAAATGGCCCTGGCTGCGGCCGACGCCGCGGAAATTGAAGCGCAGCGCCGAGAAGCCGCGGTTCACGAATGTGTAGAACAGGTTGTAGACGATCTGGTTGTTCATCGTCCCGCCGAATTGCGGGTGCGGGTGCAGGATGATCGCAAGCGGCGCACCCCGCTTCTTGGCGGGCTGGTAGCGACCCTCGATCCGGCCTGCGGGCCCGTTGAAGATAACCTCTGGCATCGTCTCACCGCTTCTTGCGGCAGCGCCGGCGCGGGCGGGCAGAAAGCGGGCGCATGCCTGCTCGAAACCCGGCCACCCTTGACGGCGCCACCATGCGCGCCCTAGATGAAGAGCGCTTAGAATAGTTCTAACAGCCGTGAACAAGTCGAGAACAAAACGATGGATCGCCCGAGCGAACCGCGTTTCGACCGTTCCGGCCGGTTCGGATGGGCGGCTATAGCACGGCGCACAGGTGCGATTTCAAGCATTTCGTATCAGAGGTCGGCAATGACGAGGATGGAGCAGGCAGGATCGTGACGGCGGGGCGCGCCTATCTCGACCATAACGCCACAACCCCGGTGCGGCCGGAGGTGGTGAAAGCGGTCGCGCATGCGCTGACGCTGCCGGGCAATCCCTCCTCCGTCCATGGCGAAGGGCGTGCCGCGCGAGCCGCCATGGAGCGGGCGCGCGAGCAGGTCGCGAAGCTCGTCGGCGCCAAGGCCTCGAACGTCGTCTTCACCAGCGGCGGCACGGAAGCGAACGTCGCGGTGCTCTCGCCCGGCCTGATGGATTGCGACGGCGGCCGTGATTGCGTGCGGATGCCCGCGACGCTTCTCCTGCATAGCGCGACCGAGCATGCCTGCGTGCGCGAGGGGCATCGTTTCCCGGCTGCCGCCGTCGAGGCGGTCCCGGTCGATGCGAACGGGCTGGTCGATCTCGCCTGGCTCGATGAGCGGCTGGCGCGCTTCGTCGCCGAGAACCCCGGTGCCCGCGCGTTCGTCTCGATCCATCTCGCCAATAACGAAACCGGTGTGATCCAGCCGATCGCCGAGGCGGCAGCGATCGTGCACCGCCATGGCGGCCTCATGCATAGCGACGCCGTGCAGGCCGCCGGCAAGATCGCCATCGATATCGCGTCGCTCGGCGCCGATGTGCTGACGCTCTCGGCGCACAAGATCGGCGGGCCGAAGGGCATCGGCGCGATCGTCTTCCGCACCGGCGCACTCGAACTCGCCGACAAGCCGATGCGCGGCGGCGGGCAGGAGCGCGGCTGGCGGGCCGGGACCGAAAACCTGCCGGGAATCATCGGCTTCGGCGCGGCGGCTGAGATCGCCGGCAAGGTTCTGGCTGACGAAGCTGTACGGCTTTCCGGACTGCGTGACCGTCTGGAGGCAGGGATTGCAGCGCTGTTGCCGGAGACGGCGATCTTCGCTCAGGCCGCTTCGCGTCTACCCAATACCAGCGCCTTCGCGACGCCGGGCCTCAAGGCCGAGACCGTGCTGATCAAGCTCGATCTCGCCGGTGCGGCTTTGTCCTCCGGCTCGGCCTGTTCCTCGGGCAAGGTCAAGCGTTCGCATGTGCTCGATGCGATGAAAATCGACCCCGCCATGAGCGCTGGGGCCTTGCGGGCGTCGCTCGGATGGACCACCTGCGAGGCGGATATCGATCTCTTTCTCGCGGCCTACGAAAAGCTCGTGGCCGCGCAAGCCGATCGGAGCGCCAAGGCTGCCGCCTGAAGCGCCCCGCAACACGAAGACCAAACCGGCGGGCCTTGAACCCGCACTGGAGACTGAGAAATGGCAGCGGTCCAGGAGACCATCGATCAGGTCAAGTCGATTGACGTGACCGAGTATAAGTACGGCTTCGTCACGGAGCTGGAGGTCGAGAAGCCGGCCAAGGGCCTCACCGAGGACACGGTCCGCTATATCTCGGCGCGCAAGAACGAGCCGGAATGGATGCTGGAATGGCGGCTCGACGCCTTCCGTCGCTGGAAGACCATGACCGAGCCGACCTGGTCGCGCGTCAATTACCCGCCGATCGACTATCAGGATCTCTACTACTACGCCGCGCCGAAGAAGGGCGCCTCGCCGCAATCGCTCGACGAGGTCGATCCGGCCATTCTCGAGACCTACAAGAAGCTCGGTATTCCGCTGCGCGAGCAGGAAATCCTGGCTGGCGTCGCTCCTGAGAACCGCGTCGCGGTCGATGCGGTGTTCGACTCGGTCTCGGTCGTCACCACCTTCAAGAAGGAGCTGGCGCAGGCCGGCGTGATCTTCTGCTCGATCTCCGAGGCGATCCAGGAGCATCCCGAGCTGGTCAGGAAGTACCTCGCGACGGTCGTTCCGGTGACGGACAACTATTTCGCGACGTTGAACAGCGCGGTCTTCACCGACGGCTCCTTCGTCTACATCCCCAAGGGCGTGCGCTGCCCGATGGAGCTGTCGACCTATTTCCGCATCAACGAGCAGAATACCGGCCAGTTCGAGCGCACCCTGATCATCGCCGACGAGGGCGCCTATGTCAGCTATCTCGAAGGCTGCACGGCGCCGAAGCGCGACGAGAACCAGCTCCACGCCGCGGTGGTCGAGCTGATCGCGCTCGACGACGCCGAGATCAAGTACTCGACCGTCCAGAACTGGTTCCCCGGCGACGCCGAGGGCAAGGGCGGCATCTACAACTTCGTGACCAAGCGCGGCGATTGCCGCGGCAAGAACTCGAAGATCTCGTGGACGCAGGTCGAGACCGGCTCGGCGATCACCTGGAAGTATCCGTCCTGCATCCTGCGCGGCGACGGCTCGCGCGGCGAGTTCTACTCGATCGCGGTGTCGAACGGCATGCAGCAGGTCGATAGCGGCACCAAGATGCTGCATCTCGGCAAGAACACGACCTCGAAGATCATCGCCAAGGGCATTGCCGCCGGCAAGTCGGACTCGACCTATCGCGGCATCGTCTCGGCCCATCGCAAGGCGACCGGCGCGCGCAACTTCACCAATTGCGACTCGCTCCTGATCGGTGACCAGTGCGGCGCGCACACCATCCCCTATATCGAGGCCAAGACCGCGACGGCGATCTTCGAGCACGAGGCGACCACGTCGAAGATCGGCGAGGACCAGATGTTCTACTGCCAGCAGCGTGGCCTCTCCGAGGAGGAGGCGGTGGCGCTGATCGTCAACGGCTTCGTCAAGGAGGTGCTGCAGCAGCTCCCGATGGAATTCGCCGTCGAGGCGCAGAAGCTGATCACGATCTCGCTCGAAGGCTCGGTTGGATAAGGGCGGTCTTTCCGTGCGCGGCGCAGTACATAGTGCTGCTCCGCAGGCACGGGACCGTCATCAGGACCATCTCTGGACATTACGATCCCGGGTCTGCGGCGCACCGCTTCGCGCAGCACCGCGCACGGGATGACACAGGAACGAAACGATGCTCGAAATTCGCAATCTGGTCGTCAAGATCGCCGACGAGGACAAGCAGATCCTCAATGGCCTGAACCTCACCGTGAACGATGGCGAAGTCGCTGCCATCATGGGGCCGAATGGCTCCGGCAAGTCGACGCTGAGCTATGTCATCGCCGGCAAGGAGGACTATGAGGTTCTCGACGGCGAGATTCTGCTCAACGGCGAGAACGTGCTGGAGATGGAGGCCGATGCCCGCGCCGCCGCCGGCATCTTCCTCGCCTTCCAGTATCCGCTGGAAATCCCCGGCGTCGCCACCATGACCTTCCTGAAGGCGGCCATGAACGCGCAGCGCAAGGCGCGCGGGCAGGACGAATTGCTGACGCCGGACTTCATCAAGCAGGTCAACGCCGCCGCCGACAAGCTCGGCATCGCCAAGGACATGCTGCGCCGTCCGCTCAATGTCGGCTTCTCCGGCGGTGAGAAGAAGCGCATGGAAATCCTTCAGATGGCTCTGCTTTCGCCGTCCATGTGCATCCTCGACGAGACCGATTCCGGCCTCGATATCGACGCGCTGCGCATCGTCGCCGAGGGCGTCAACGCGCTCCGCGACAAGAACCGTGGCTTCCTCGTCATCACCCACTATCAGCGTCTGCTCGACCATATCGTGCCGGATACCGTCCACGTCATGTCGCAGGGCAAGATCGTGAGGACCGGCGGCAAGGAGCTGGCGCTGGAGCTCGAGAAGTCGGGCTATGCGGCCTATGGGGAGGCCGCCTGATGGCCATCGTCACCCCGCTGAAGACGGCGGCCGAACAGCAGCTCGTCCAGCAATACGCTGACAGCAAGGCCGAGCTGCCGGGCGGCCCGGCCGTACGCAAGCTCCGCGAGGATGCTTTCGCCGGCTTCGAGGCCAAGGGCCTGCCGCATCGCCGGCTCGAATCCTGGCGCTATACCGACCTGCGCACGCTGCTGCGCGAGGCGCGTCCGCTCGCCGGCGGTGCTGCTGTTACGGCGGCGGTCAAGGCTCGCCTCGCCGCGCTGAAGCTCGACGGCCTGCGCCTCGTGCTGGTCGACGGCATCTTCGCGCCGGAACTCTCCTCGCTCGACGCGATCCCCGAGGGCGTCTCGGTGCAGTCGCTCGCCGATGCGCTGGTGTCGCAGCGTGAGGACCTGACCCGCATCCTGGCCGGCCCCTCGGTCGGCCATGACGACATGGGTCTTGCGCTCAACACCGCGCTGATGCGCGACGGCGTCTTCGTCGAGATCACTGAGGGCGTCGAGCTGGAGCAGCGGATCGTGATCGTCGCGCTCGCTTCGGGCGAGGAAGAGCGGGCGGTGTTCCACCGCTCGGTCGTGCTGGCCGGCAAGGGCGTCAAGGGCACGATCGTCGAGGTCAGCGAAGCCGCGGGCGATGCCGCGCAGCAGATCAACGGTGCCATCGTCTTCGAGACCGGCGACGAGAGCGAGGTCCAGCATATCCGCATCGTCACCCGCCAGCAGGCGGCGACGGTCGAGGTGCAGAGCCTGCTCGCCACGGTCGGGGCTCACGCGAAGTTCGATTCCTTCGCACTGATCTGCAATGCCGGCACGGTGCGCCAGCAGCATTTCGTCCGCTATGCCGGCGAGCACACCGAAATCGGCCTGCGCGGCGTCAACCTGATCAGCAAGGCGCAGCATTCCGATGTCACGCTGATCGTCGACCACGAGGTGCCGCATGGCACCAGCCGCGAATTGTTCAAGACGATCGCAGGCGGCGAGGCGACCGGCGTGTTCCAGGGCAAGGTCATCGTGCGCAAATACGCGCAGAAGACCGATGGCGGCATGAAGAGCAACGCGCTGCTGCTCAACGACGGCGCCTCGATGTACAACAAGCCCGAGCTTGAGATCTTCGCCGATGACGTGGTCTGCGGCCATGGCGCGACGGTCGCGCAGATCGATGGCGAGCAGCTCTTCTACCTGATGGCGCGCGGCCTGCCGCGCCCGCAGGCCGAGGCGCTGGTGCTGCAGGCTTTCGCCGGCGAGGCGGTCGAGTTCATCACTGATGAGGATGTGCGCGATCTCGTGATCGGCGAGGTCGAGTCGTGGCTGAAGGCCCGCGAGGCCGCTTCCGAGGTGAGCACCGTCTGATGCCCTACATCAATCTCCAGATCACGAAGGGCGCATCGCGCCAGCAGAAGGCGCAGATCGTGAAGGAATTCACGGAAACGCTGGTCAAGGTGCTCGGCAAGAACCCGCAGAACACCCATATCGTGATCCAGGAGATCGAGCGCGAGGATTGGGGCCATGGCGGCGAACTCGTCGCCGACAAGGCTCCTGCTTCGCCCGGAAAGGCCTGAACCGATGAACGCGCTGGCGAAGCCCTACGATGTCTTGGGCGTCCGGAAGGATTTCCCGATCCTGAGCCGGGAAGTTTACGGAAAGCCGCTGGTCTATCTCGACAACGCCGCCTCGGCCCAGAAGCCGGAAGCGGTGATCGAGGCGATGACGCGGCTGATGCGGGAGGACTACGCCAATGTCCATCGCGGCCTGCACTATCTCGCCAACGCTTCGACGGAAGCCTATGAGGCGGCTCGCGAAAGCGTACGCCGCTTCCTGAACGCGGCGCATCTGGAGGAGATCGTGTTCACGCGCTCCTCCACCGGCGCGCTCAACACCGTGGCCTCCTCGCTCGGACGCTACCTGAAGATCCAGGAAGGCGACGAGATCATCCTCTCGATCCTGGAGCACCATTCCAACATCGTGCCCTGGCACTACTGGCGCGAGCGCCATGGTGCCGTGATCAAATGGGCACCGATCGACGAGGACGGCAATTTCCTCGTCGCGGAATTCGAGAAGCTGATCTCGCCGCGCACCAAGGTGGTGTCGCTGACGCAGATGTCGAACGCGATCGGCACGATCATCCCGATCGCCGAGGTCGCCGCGATCTGCCATTCCTATGGCATTCCGCTGGTGGTCGACGGCAGCCAGGGCGCCGTGCACATGCCGGTCGACGTGCAGACTCTGGGCTGCGATTTCTATGCCTTCACCGGCCACAAGACCTATGGGCCGACCGGCTCGGGCATCCTCTGGGGCAAGAAGGAATGGCTCGACAAGCTTCCGCCTTACGAGGGTGGCGGCGAGATGATCGTCACCGTCAGCGAAGACAGCGTGACCTATAACGATCCGCCGCACCGCTTCGAATCCGGCACGCCGGCGATCGTCGAGGCGGTGGGCTTGGGCGCCGCGCTCGATTACATGATGGCGCTCGGCCGCGAGAACATTGCCGCGCACGAGGCCAGGCTCGGCGCCTATGCGATGGAGCGTCTCGGCGAGATGAACTCGATCCGCATCTTCGGCAAGGCCCGTGAGAAGGGCGCGATCGTCGCCTTCGAGATGAAGGGCGCCCATGCCCATGACGTCGCGACCGTGATCGACCGCGCCGGTGTCGCAGTCAGGGCGGGTACCCATTGCGCCATGCCGCTTTTGGCACGATATGGAGTGACATCGACCTGCCGCGCCTCCTTCGGGCTCTACAACACGCTCGACGAGGTGGACAAGCTGGTCGATGCCCTGCGGAAGGCCGAGAGCCTGTTCGCCTGACCGGGATTTGAAGAAATGACCGACAGCGTCGCCGAAGACATCAAGCCGAACGCCCCCGCCATGGGCAAGGGCGCCGCGCTGCCGCCGGAAGAGATCGACCGGCTGACGGACGATATCATCGCCGCCCTGAAGACGGTTTACGACCCCGAGATCCCGTCGGACATCTACGAGCTCGGCCTGATCTACCGCGTCGACATCGCCGACGACCGGCAGATCACGATCGACATGACGCTGACCGCGCCGGGCTGCCCGGTGGCCGGCGAGATGCCGGGCTGGGTCGAGAATGCCGTCAGCACGGTGCCGGGCGTCGCCGGCGTCACCGTCAACATGACCTTCGATCCGCCTTGGGACCAGTCGCGCATGTCCGACGAGGCCCGCGTCGCGCTCGACATGTGGTGAGCGCGAAGCCGGCTCTTGAGCGCGCGCTTCACCCCGGCTGAGCTGACGATCGTCAGGCGCGCCTTTGCGGCGCAGGTCTTGGCTGCTGCCGGCGTCGAGGGCAATGCGGCGCTATTCGAGGCCTTCGCCAGCGTGCCGCGCGAGGACTTCGTCGGGCCGGCGCCCTGGCAGGCGGTTCGGCAGCGCGCTTATGGCTCTGTGGTCTCCGACGATCCGGTCGTGCTCTACCAAGACGTCAACTTCGCCCTGTCGCCGGGGCGGGGCGTCAACAATGGCAGCCCGACCCTGCATGCGAGCTGGCTCGACGAACTTGGTCCGCTGGCCGGCGCGCGGGTCGTGCATGTCGGGGCCGGGACAGGGTACTACACTGCCTTGCTGTCGCGTCTGGCCGGCAAGGACGGCCGCGTTCTCGCGATCGAATACGACCCTGAACTCGCTGATCGCGCCCGGCGCAATCTGGCCGGTTTCGAGAATGTGTCGCTGATCACCGGCGATGGCACGGCAACCGTGCTGGAGCCGAGCGACGCGATATATGTCAATTTTGCCGCCGGTCGGCCGGCCGATCACTGGATCGAGGCGCTCGCGCTTGGTGGGCGGCTCGTCTTCCCGCTGGGCGTGCCCGGCCGCAAGCGCGGAGCCACCGGCGGACAGCATGCCGGCGGGGCCGGTTTCCGGATCGAGCGGGTGGCAGGCGGCTTCTCCGCGACCTGCCTCGGGCCGGCATTCTTCGTCTATGCCGAAGGGGCGCTGGCGCCATCGACCGAAGATGGCGAGGCGCTGCGCGAGGCCTTCAAGGCGGGTGGCGTCGAATTCGTCCGGAGTCTTCGGTGGAAGGATGCGGCGGTTCCGGGACGATCCTGGTTCGCGGGCGCAGGCTGGAGCCTCTGCTATGACGAGCCGGCGGCTTCCGAACGGTGAGCGCCGAGCTGGCCGTGACGCCGGCGTGATGAAACGTATTCCATCGCTTCATTGGCGTTGAGGTTGTTTCGCTGGCACGAAGGGGGCGCTATCCGCTCTTGGAGCCCGCCATGACCAGCTTTCCCTACGAGACCGTCGATGTCTTCACCGATCGTCCCTTCGGCGGCAACCAGCTCGCCGTGTTCACCGATGCGCGCGGGTTGTCCGATGCCCAGATGCAGTCGCTCGCGGCGGAGATGAACTATAGCGAGACGACCTTCGTCCTGCCGCCGGACGATCCGGCCAACGACGCGCGCGTGCGCATCTTCCATCGCACGGCCGAGATGCCGTTCGCCGGCCACCCCAATGTCGGCACGGCCTGCGTGCTGGCCCGCCAGGGCCGCGACCGCAACGGCGTGCTGCGCTTCGAGCAGATGGCCGGGCTGGTCGAGATCGCGGTGGAGCGGGATGCCGCTGGTGCCGTGACCGGCGCTGTCATCGCCGCGCCGCAGGCGCTGTCGCTCGGCATCGAATTGCCGGTCGACGGCATCGCCGCCTGTGCCGGCGTAGCGGCGTCCGATATCGTCACCAGTGGCCACAAGCCGGTCCAGGCATCGCTCGGCGTGAGGTTCGTGCTGGCGCAGGTCACACCGGCCGCGCTGACCGGCGCGACTCCCGACATCACCGCCTTCCGCAAGCTGGAGGGGCAGAATCCCGAATTGCAGGGGCGGCTCTCGCTGTTCCTCTATGCCCGCGACGGCAATGCCATCCGGGCGCGGATGTTCGCTCCGCTGGCCGGCACCTGGGAAGACCCGGCCACCGGCAGCGCCAGCGCAACGCTCGGCGCATTGCTCCTGTCGCTCGATGGCGGCGACGAAGCCGCCTACAGCATCACGCAGGGCGTCGAAATGGGGCGCCCGAGCCTGTTGAACGTCACATCGCGCCGCGCCGCCGACGGGATCCGTTCGCGGGTCGGCGGCGGCTGCGTGCCGATGTTCCGCGGCGAGGCGCTGCTATAGGCACTATAGGCATTACCTTTGTCATTCCGGGGCGCGCCACAGGCGCGAACCCGGAACCCACGACGGGGTGAGACATTCGATGCCGGGTGGTGGATCGCTCGCCCGGTCGTGGGTTCCGGGTTCTTCGCTTCGCGAAGCCCCGGAATGACAGACGTGGAAGCGAACCTGCAACCACCCCTGTCGCCTAACCCAGCCCCAGCTCCGCCTGCACCCGCTTCGTCAGCCCGGCAGCGGCGAGGCGGTGGCTCTCGGCGAGATAATCGCGCAGGGCATCGTCCGGCATGCTCTCCCCGGTGAGCCACTGAATCCATTTCATGCCGCGCGAGGCGAGATAAGGCGCGGGCCTGAGGCCCGGCTGCTCGCGCAGGATGTCGAAACCCATCGGGGAGCATTTGAAGGACACGGCCATCTCGCCATCCTCCTGCTGCCGGCCGATGGCGAAGACCTTGCCGCCGACCTTCCAGACATCGGCGCCGCCCCATTGCACGACATGGCTCGTGGCGGGGAGGCTCGCGCAGAAGGCGTTGTAGACTTCGGGCGACATGCTCTCAGTAGCTCTCGGCGTCGAGGCCATGCTGCCTGGCGGCGGCCACGATCTGCGACCAGGTTTCGTCGTCGAGCGGAATGCCTGCCGCCTGCCGCTCGATCCTGACCTTGCGCTCTTTGTCACCGGGCGCCAGCACCGGATTGGCCGGGTCCATCGGCTTCGCGGCACGGACGAAGGCAAGATAGCTCTCGGTGCGGCTGCGGCGCAGCTCCGCGTCCGGCTCGAGCCGGGCGGGGTCGATGATGACGCCGAAGAGCGAATTGATGACCCAGGTCTTCTGCGGCTTCTGGTCGATGCGGGCGGCGCCCATCAGGCCGGCCGAGAGCAGTTCGGCGATCAGCGAGAGGCCGGCGCCCTTATGGTCGCCGAAGGGCAGGAGCGCGCCGAGCGGATGATCCGGGCTGGCGAAGACATGGGCCGGGTCGGTAGTCGGGCGGCCCTCGCCGTCGATGATATAGCCGGGCGGCACCTGCTCCCCCTTGTTGAGGGCGACGCGTGCCTTGCCATGGGCCATGCGGCTGGTGGCGAAGTCGAGGATCAGCGGGTCGCCGCCGGGCACGGGGATGCCGATCGCATGGGGATTGGTGCCGAAACGGGCTTCCTTCGCCGCATAGGGCGCGACGATCGGCGGACGGCCGGCGACATTGACCCAGAAGAAGGAGATCAGCCCAGCGTCGGCCGCGACCTCGGCATAATGGCCGATGCGGCCGATATGATGGGAATCGAGCAGGTTGACGATGGCGACGCCGCCGGTCTGCGCCATGGCGATGGCACGGTCGACAGCATTGCGGGCGTTCGGCTGGCCGAGCGCGATCTTGCCGTCGATGATCAGGAAGGGCGCGGCGTCGACGCGTGTCTGCGGTTGCGAGGCCGGGCTGAGATTGCCGTCCGCCAGCGACTGGAAATAGAGCGGCAGCATGCCGACGCCGTGGCTGTCATGGCCGCTGAGATTGGCGAGGACGAGATGATCGGCGGTCTCCTGCGCTTCGGCATCGGTCCAGCCGGCCTTCACGACCATGTCGCGGACGAGGGCATGCAACGATTCGGGGCGATGCAGACGATGCGCCATGGGATTCCTGCCGTTTGGAAGAGGTCTTGTCGGAAGAGGTCGCGGAGCCTCGGGATTCTTAAGCGCCAGAGTGCATGAGCCGGATCGTTCCGCAATGCGTGAGGCGGGCAGGGGCCGGATCGCGGGCGCATGGCGCGCGGTCGGCATCTCGACGAAAGCCCTGCCGATCCCTATGTTGTCGGGAACAATCTTGCTTCACCGGGCCTTGAACCCGGTCGAGGAGGGAAACAGATGTTTTCGATACCGGGCCTCAAGGTCATTTCGCTGACCGACGCCGCGGCGGCCCGCATCCGCGAGATCATGGCGCAATCCTCTGGTGGGGACGCCCCGGCGCTCGGCCTCAGGGTCGGCGTCAAGAAGGGCGGCTGTGCCGGCATGGAATATACCTTCGAGATCGCGCGTGCGCTCGGCAAGGGCGATGAGGTCGTGACCGACAAGGATGCGACGGTGGTCGTGGATGCCAAGGCCGTGCTGTTCCTGCTCGGCACCGAGCTCGACTTCAAGACCGACCGGTTCTCATCGACGTTCGTCTTCAACAATCCCAATCAGGTCTCGGCCTGCGGCTGCGGCGAATCCGTCGAGATCAAGCCGCGCAGCGAGAGCGTGCTGACGGCGCCCTGAGGCAGGCGACGCCTCGACTCAGGCGACGCGGCTTGCCGTCTCCACGACATCTTCGGTGACGGTGCGGTTGCGGCCGTCGCGCTTGGCCTGCATCAGGGCCTGGTCTGCCCGGTCGACCAAGGAGCCCGCGGTGTCGCCGCGACGATAACTGGCGACGCCGAGCGAGATGGTGATGCGACCGAGATTTTCATTCGTCGAGCGCTTGATCAGTTCGCGGGTGAGCAGTGCCTGACGCACCGTCTCGGCACCGAACTTGCCGGCGATCAGGTCTGCCTCGGGCAGGATGATGGCGAATTCCTCGCCGCCGAAGCGGGTGATGACCGCCTTGTCCTTGAATTTGTCCTTCATCGTGCGCGCGACGAGACGCAGCACCTGGTCGCCAGTCAAATGGCCATGGGCATCGTTGAAGCGCTTGAAGAAGTCGATATCGGCCATGACCAGCGCGAAGGGCTCGCGGCGCAGCGTCGCCTGATCGATCGACTTCTGCAGCATCTCCTCGAAATGGCGGCGGTTGGCGAGCCCGGTGAGCGGATCGGTCAGGGCCTCGGCGCGGGTCGATTCGAGGGCTTCGCGCAGGTTACGGATCTCGTTGGAGCTGTTGCGCAATTCCGCTTCGAGCTGCGCCTTGCGCGTGACTTCCTCGCGGGTCGACATCACCAGAGCCTCGACCCATTCGCGCAGCTTGTGACGGTCCGTCGGCGGCGGCACATCCTCGGACATCGCGCAGAGCCGGCCGTGATAGAGTTCGCTGGAGCCAAGCGCCTTGTCGACCAGACCCATCATCGCGTCGATCTCGCCGAGCACCTGCAGGCTCGTGCGCTCGGCCTGGCGCGAGAAGCGCTCGGTCGAGATGAAGCGTTCGTAGAGGCTGTCGATATCAGCGGCACTGACCTGACCGTCACTGCCGGTGAGGATCGCGCTCATCGCGACGCTGACGGCCGGCATCTCGCCGCTCAGATGGGCGTACCAGACCTCGAAGGCGCGCGGATAGCTCGGCGAGCCATGCTGTCGCATCGCCGCGACGACGCGCTCGGCGAGATCGTCAGTGCGGGCGGGAACCGAAACCAGGTCGTCCATGCCTTCGCCATCCGGTATGAAGCCGGTTCGCGGCCTTCGGCCACGTCAGCTTCGATTGACACAATCGAAGCGGGACATCCTGTCCGTATATACGGCGGCATGCGCCCGTTCGCCGCGAAGGTCATTCCATCGCTGCGAAGGGCAATCTAGGTCGATGTCGTTAAAAACGAGTTGATGCTGTTACGTTAGCCGACGCGTGCCGGACGCAGCAGGAAGGCCGGGACGTGATCGCCCAGGCCCTTCACCTGCGGGCCGTCATCGTCGTCGCGCGTACGGGGGGCACGGGAGCGCCGGGGTTCGTCCTGATTCCGCGCTACGGGCGGTGGCGCTGCCGTCTCGGAATCGGGCCGGATCGGCACGCGGCGCGGCTTGCGCTGTGTGTCGGCCACGTTCTCATCTGTATCCGAGCGCGAGGCACCGGATTCCGCGCGTGCGCCGCGCTCGGGACGGCCGCGACCACCACGCGACGAGGAACGCTTGTCGTCCCGGCGGCCACCGCGACGCTCGTCGCGCGGCTCGCCCGGAGGCAGTCCATCGAGGCCGGGGCCTTCGAAGGCGATGGTCTGGCCGGTCAGCTTCTCGACGGCGGAGACGAGCTTGTCGTCATGGCGCGTGACGATGGTGAAGGCTGAACCGAGGCGGCCGGCGCGGCCGGTGCGGCCGATGCGGTGGACATAGTCCTCGGCATGGGTCGGCACATCGAAATTGAAGACATGGCTGACGGCGGGGATATCAAGGCCGCGCGCCGCGACATCGGAGGCGACGAGGATCGGGTTCTCGCCGGTCCGGAACGATTCCAGCGCCGCCATGCGGGCATACTGGTCCATGTCGCCATGGAGCGCGACGGCGGGGAAGCCGTGGCGTTGCAGCGACTTGTGCAGCGTCGCGACATCGCGCTTGCGGTTGCAGAAGACGATCGCGTTCTGCAGGTCGGTGGCGCCCTTGATCAGCTTGCGCAGCGTCTCGCGCTTCTCGAAATCCTGGGGATTGGAGGCGATCAGGCGCTGGGTGATCGTCGCGGCGGCAGTGGCCGGGCGGGAGACCTCGACGCGGACCGGATTGTGCAGGAACTGCTCGGAGATGCGGGTGATCTCGGGCGGCATCGTCGCGGTGAAGAACAGCGTCTGCCGGGTGAAGGGAACAAGTTTGCAAACCCGCTCGATGTCCGGGATGAAGCCCATGTCGAGCATGCGGTCGGCTTCGTCGATGACGAGGAGCTCGACGCCGGTGAGTAGCAGCTTGCCACGCTCGACATGATCGAGCAGGCGGCCGGGCGTCGCGATCAGCACGTCGACGCCGCGGGTGATCTTGGCATCCTGGTCGCCGAAGGAGACGCCGCCGATCAGCAATGCGACCGAAAGCTTCTGGTTGACGCCGTAGCGAACGAAGTTTTCCTCGACCTGGGCGGCGAGTTCGCGCGTCGGTTCCAGGATCAGGGTGCGCGGCATCCGGGCCCGGGCGCGGCCGGTTTCCAGGATGGTCAGCATCGGCAGCGTGAAGGCCGCGGTCTTTCCCGTGCCGGTCTGGGCGATGCCCAGAACGTCCTTGCGAGCAAGGACATGCGGAATGGCCTGGGCCTGGATGGGGGTCGGCGTGTTATAGCCTGCGGCCGTGACGGCCGTCAGAACCTTTTCACTCAAGCCGAGTTCGGCAAATGACATCGCGTATGCTGCTTCTTCTGGGTCGGTGAAACGCGGCGGGATGACCTGCTCAACCACCACGTTGGCGCGACGACAGTTCCTGCGCGCCTTCGGACTCGTGTGGAATGCAAAGAAAACGCGGCAAAGTCAATCATCTAGCCTTGAAAGGACTGCTTTAACCTCATGAAGGAGCCGCTCGTTCTCGTTCCCGGCCTGAGTTGCAACGCCGCGCTCTATGCTTCGCAATGGCCCGCGCTTGCCGATGGACGCCCGATCCTCGTCGCCGATCACGCCCGTGACGAAACGCTTTCGGCCATCGTTCAGCGCCTGCTTGCGGCCGCTCCGCCGCGTTTTGCGCTCTGCGGCCTGTCGATGGGCGGCTATGTCGCGTTCGAGGTCCTGCGGCAGGCGCCGGAGCGCGTGACACGGCTCGCCTTGCTCGACACCAGCGCCAGGCCGGCGACGCCCGAGACAAACCTGCCGCGCGAGCAGATGATCGCGCTGGCCGAGAAGGGCGCCTTCGACAACGTCACCACGCTGCTCTGGCAGAAGCTGGTCGCGCCGGCGCGCCTGGCGGACGAGCCATTGCGCCTGCTGGTGCGCCGGATGGCCGACGAGGTCGGGGTCGACGGCTTCGTGCGCCAGCAGAAGGCGATCATGCAACGGCCGGATTCAAGGCCGGTGCTGGCGGGGCTATCGATCGCGGTGCTGGTGCTGGTCGGAGCGGAGGATGAGATCACGCCCGTCGCCGAGGCGCGGGACATGGCCGGTCTCGCCGGCGCACGCGCGCGGCTCGCGATCGTTCCCGGCTGCGGCCATCTGTCGACGCTGGAAGCGCCGGAGGCTGTGACGGCGGAATTGCTGCTCTGGCTCGGCTGATCGCGCTCAGCGGGGCAGGGCGCAGGGGTCGAGCTTCGCTGCGTTCGCCGCCTGGGTGATCGAGCCCGTGATCATCGGGTCGATCGCTTGGCGCTTCGAGGCGGCGAGGCTGACCTGTGCCATGCGCTCCTTGTCGAGCGAGGCGGTCTGGCTCGACAGGAAATTCGCGGCAATGACCGACAGGAAGGCGATGGCCGCTCCCGCCTTGGCGATGTCGGCGGCGATGGTGCCGCGATTGTTCTTCCAGAACATCTCGATCAGGCGCATGGCGCACTCTCCGCGGCCCGTGAGGTCACGAGCTTTGCGTCAACATGCGCCTCCAGCAGTAAAGGGATGGTTAGCCAAGTCTTGCCGGGTTTGTGGCGACTTTAAGGATCGTCGATCTTCTCGACGGTTCGGCCTGCCAGGAGGGCCTGACGCTCCTTGAAGAGCTTGCGCAGGGCGCTCAGCACGGCGGCGACGCCCGGCCTGCGGCGCGAGACCTCGTGCGAGACCAGGAAGATGTCGTCACCGGTCTGCTCGGGCGGCGGCGCTAGACGGCGCAAGGTCGGATCGGCATCGCCCATGAAGCAGGGCGCCATCGACAATGCCCCGGACGAGCGGATGCTTTCGTAGCGGGCGGCGGAATCGCCGACGCGGGCAGCGATCGGCCGGCCGGCGGCATAGGCCATGATGTGATCGTCGATCCGCGAAGAGGTTTCGCGGTTGACGGAGATGATCGGCGCGGTCGCGGGATCGATGTCGCGACGGACATAGAGCGCCTGCATCAGGCGCCCGACCTTCTGGGCGTAATGGCCTGGCTCACCCGGAACCCTGGTCATGCGGAGCGCGATATCGGCTTCGCCACGCGCCAGATCGAGCCGGTTGCGCGTGCTGATGATGACGATCTCGACGCCGCCAGCCGCTTGCGAGATCGCCGTCGCGTTCATCGTCAGGAGCAGGCTGATCGAGGTTGTCGCGGTGATGCGGACCGGCGCATCGGCTTGCGGGCGGGCTGCATCGGCGCGAATTGCGAAGCGTCTTGCGGCAGTCTCGACGAGGGCGGCCTCGGCCGCGAGCTCCAAGCCGACGGCGGTCGGCACGAGCCGGTTGGCCTCGCGGGTGAAAAGCTGCAGGCCGAGAGCGGTTTCGAAGCCCTTGAGCCGGCGCGCGACGGTCGCTTCGCTCAGCCCGAGCTGTGCCGCCGCCACGGCCATCGACCCACCGACGGCGATGGCGTTGAAGATCCGGATGTCGTCCCAGGACGCCTGTCCGGCTGGCGATGCCAGTTCACCGTCGCGTCGAGATGGAGGGGAAGCAGGCTCGCCCATGCCGTCAGCGGCCAGTCCCAGGTGGTGTGGTGTCGGCGGTCATGACGGTCCGGGGTGTGATGAGGGTTCGGCATGCGCGAACCCTGCCGGGAAACTGTGTGCCGGGCAGCCCGCCGGGCCTGAGCCCCAGCCCTGCAAACATGCAGGGCTTGGCGCTCACAGGTCGATCAGTTCGCCGGCAAAGGCGGCGCGTTCCTGGATGAAGATGAAGCGCGCTTCCGGCTTGTTGCCCATCAGGCGCTCGACCGTGTCGGCGGTCTCCTCCTTGGCCTCGTGATCGACCATGACCTTGAGCAGGATGCGCTTGCTCGGGTCCATGGTGGTTTCCTTGAGCTGGGCCGGCATCATCTCGCCGAGGCCCTTGAAGCGGGAGATTTCCGGCTTCTTGCCCTTGAACACGGTCTCGATCAGCTCGTCCTTATGGGCGTCGTCGCGGGCATAGACGCTCTTTCCGCCATGCTGGAGCCGGTAGAGCGGCGGCACGGCGAGGTAGAGATGGCCCTTCTCGATCAGCCGCGGCATCTGGCGCCAGAAGAACGTGACGAGCAGCGAAGCGATGTGCGCGCCGTCGACATCCGCGTCGGTCATCACGATGACCTTCTCGTAGCGCAGGTCGTCCTCGCGGAACTGGGTGCCGATGCCGCAGCCGAGCGCGAGGATCAGGTCGGCGAGCTGCTGGTTGGCATTGAGCTTCTCGCGCGTCGCATTGGCGACGTTGAGGATCTTGCCGCGCAAGGGGAGGATTGCCTGGTTCGAGCGGTTGCGCGCCTGCTTGGCCGAGCCGCCGGCCGAGTCGCCCTCGACGATGAAGAGTTCGGAGCCGGCCGCGCCTGCATTCGAGCAATCGGCGAGCTTGCCGGGCAGGCGCAGCTTACGCGTCGCGGTCTTGCGCGAAACTTCCTTTTCGAGGCGGCGGCGCAGGCGCTCCTCGGCCCGGTCGACCGACCAGTCGAGCAGGCGCAGGGCCTGTTGCGGCGCGGCGGCGAGCCAATGGTCGAAGGCGTCGCGCATCGCGTTTTCGACGATGCGATGCGCTTCCTGCGTCGCGAGCTTGTCCTTGGTCTGACCCTGGAATTCGGGCTCGCGGATGAAGACCGAGAGCATGGCGGCACAGGTCGCCATGACGTCGTCGGAGGTGACCTGCGCCATGCGCTTGGACTGGCCGATACGCTCGGCATGGTCGCGCAGGCCGCGCAGCAGGGCGATGCGCAGGCCCTGCTCGTGGGTGCCGCCCTCGGGCGTCGGGATCGTGTTGCAATAGGAGGAGGAGAAACCGTCCTCGCCGGTCGCGAGCCAGGCCACCGCCCATTCCAGCGAGCCGTGGCTGCCTTCCTTGGTGATCTTGCCGGAGAAGATCGGTTCGGCGACGAGGTCCTTGCCCTCGATCTCGCGGCCGAGATAGTCGCGCAAGCCGCCGGGGAAGCGGAACACGGCCTCGGCGGCGACATCGCCTTCCGGCTTCAGCAATGCAGGCGCGCAGGTCCAGCGGATCTCGACGCCGCCGAAGAGATAGGCCTTCGAACGCGCCATCCTGAACAGGCGAGCGGGAGAGAAATGCGCGCCCTCGCCGAAGATCTGCGCATCGGGATGGAAGCGCACCTTGGTGCCGCGCCGGTTGGCGACGGCGCCAACCGTCTCCAGCGGCCCCTGCGGCAGGCCGCGCGAGAAGATTTGGCGATAGAGCGTCTTGCCGCGCGCGACCTCGACCTCGAGCCGGTCCGACAGCGCATTGACCACGGAGACGCCGACGCCGTGCAGGCCGCCCGAGGTCTCATAGGCCTTTGAATCGAACTTTCCGCCGGCATGCAGCGTCGTCATGATGACTTCGAGCGCCGATTTGCCGGGGAATTTCGGGTGGGGATCGACCGGGATGCCGCGGCCGTTATCGGTCACCGCGATCGAGCCGTCCTCGAACAATTCGACATCGATGAAGGTGGCGTGGCCCGCCACCGCTTCGTCCATGGCGTTGTCGATCACTTCGGCGAAGAGGTGGTGCAGGGCACGCTCATCGGTGCCGCCGATATACATGCCCGGCCGGCGGCGAACCGGCTCCAGCCCTTCGAGGACCTCGATCGCCGAAGCGTCGTAGCCGGCCTCGGACAGCGTGCCGTTGCGGGCGGGCGCGGCAGCGGTCGCCGCCGCCTTGGGGCTCGCGGCAGGCGGGCGCGCTTCCGGTCGCGGGCTCGCCGCGTCGGGCCGCTCCGGTTCTCCGCCGAAAAGATCGCCGTTATCCGCCATTGCCAACCGGTTCTTCCTGATTCGCGACTGTGAACTCTAACGCATCGTGCGCCGCCATGCCCTGTCAGGGGCAGCTTATAGACACCTCATCCGTGGATCGAAACCGCTTCGTCGCCGCAGAGCACCCGCCCGTCACATCCCTGTCGTCGAGATCGGGAAGAGCGAGGTGGAACGGGTCCGTTCAGGCCACGTTAACCATCGGAGCCGAGGATGATCAGCACGATCTGGCCTATGCGGATTTCCGCAATGCGCTATGATCGGCCGGAAGGGGGAAGGCCGTGGCGTCGCGTCAGTCAGTGCCGGTTGCGGGTATCGCGGGTTTGCAACGTGCTGCACGCCTCGCCGGCGAATCCTTCGGTCATGAGGACGTCATCGGCACGCCCCTGGCGACGCACGATCCGCACGCCGCGCGCTGGCTCTGGTGGCTGGCCGCGATCGCCGCTTCGGCCGGGCTGGCGGTTCTGCATTTCTCCTGAGTGTCTGATCGAAAATTCGAGCCCTCATCCTGAGGAGCCGCCATTTCTGACGAAATGGCGGCTCCTCAGGATGAGGGCTGAGGGAATAGCCGGCGAGATAAAGACGGCACCGCTCCTCCAGCGCGGAAATATCAACCTTTTTGCCCTAGGTCTGCGGTCGGAGGGCAATCCGATGTGCTGCGCCATCGCGAGGGATTTCAAGGCGGCCAATAGCGGCGCGCGGCTGCGCGCCGTGGCTGGCCTGGGCTGAGCAGGGCGTCGCGCCGGTGGGTCAGCTCGTCGCTCTCGGAGCCTATGTCTATCAGGCCGTGCTGGCGCTCGTGCTGCTGCTGCTGGTCTCGCGCATCCTGCCGCCGCAGGAATTCACGCATTACTCGCTCTTCGTCACGATCAGCCAATTCGCCAGCATCGCCGTCTTCGAATGGATACGGTTCTCCTGCAGCCGGTTTTACCCCGGCGCCGACGAGGCGGCGCAGCGCTCGGTGATCCTCTATGCCTTCGCCGCCTGTGCCGGGTTTTGCCTGCTGGCGGGCGGAGGCGTTCTCGCGTCGGGCATCATCTCCGCGGGCATCGCCGTCGGCGGCGCCTTGGTGGCGGTCTTCCAGGGCGGCACCGAGCTGCATCTGACGATGCTGCGCTTTCGGCAGGACTTCCGGCTGTTCTCGATCCTGCAAGCCGCCCGCGCGTCGCTGCTGGCGATCGGGACGGTCGGCGGAGTCCTGCTCGTTCCGACGCTGTCCGGCGCGGTGGCCGGCATGCTGGCCGGAGGCCTCGTCTATGTCATGCTGGCGCGGCTTGCCGGCGGCTCCCTGGCGCAAGGGCTTCGGCGCCCGCAGCGCCATCTCGTGACGAAATACCTGGCCTATGGCGGCGTCTCGGCCGGCGCCTCGGTGGCGAGCCTGCTGGCGCCGCTCGGGCTCAAGACGCTGATCACGGCCATGATCGGCAGCCAGGGCGCGGCCGGCGCGTTGCTGGCGCTCGACCTGCTGCAGCGGCCCTTCATCCTGGTCGTCTCGGCGCTGCATGCGATCCGCTATCCCGAACTGGTCGCGAGCTATGACCGGGAGCCGGGCTCGCCGGCATTCCGTGAGCGCCTCGGCGGCTATTACGGGCAATTGGCGAATTGCTCGCTCGTGGCGGCGGCCCTGATCCTGTGCCTGCTGGCGCCGGTTGCCGCCTGGCTGGTCAAGGCCGAGCTGCGCGAGGCCTTCCTGCTGGCCGCGCCGGCCGTGACGATCCTCGCGCTGCTGCGGGCCTGGGTCCAGAACCTGCTGCCGACGCCGGCGCATCTGGCGCAGCGCCTGCGGCCGATCATCGGGCTCGCCGTTGCTGACGCCATCCTGCTCAACCTGAGCGCGCTCGCCGGCTGGACCCTGTCCGGCGGCTCGCTGGCCGGGCTGCTCTATAGCGCCGCCGCCGGGGCGGCCGTCGCCGTCATGCTGGGGACGCCGCTCTTCCTGTCGATGCCGTTCCGCTGGCCGCGATTCACGCTGGGCAGCGCGCTCGCCGCGCTCGCCGTCGCGGGGATCGCCAATGGCGGCACCCCGCAGACATCGTTGCCGGTGTCTCTGGTGGTCTTCCTGCTGTGCATCCCGCCGACGGTCGCGACCGTCACCGCATTGCTCCAGCGCCAGGACGCGTCGCCGAAGATGTCCTGACGGGCGCGGTCAGGGCTGCGGTGCCGCCATCTCCGACAGGGTCGACAGCAGCGCCCCGGCGCTCTTGTCCCATGAAAAGCGGGCGAGATTGGCCCGCGCCTTCTCGGCCAGTCCGGGCGCATCGCCGCCGGCGTCCATGATCCCGCGCATGGCATCTTCGAGGCTCGCCCGATTGCGCGGATCGAAATAGAGCGCCGCCTCGCCGCAGGCCTCGCGGACCGCCGGGATATCCGCAGCCAGGACCGGGCAGCCCTGCGTCATCGCTTCGAGCGGCGGGATGCCGAAGCCCTCGTAGAGGCTCGGAAAGACGAAGGCGCGGGCGCGGCGTTCGAGCGCGATGATCTCGGCATCGCTCAGGCGTCCGGTGAATATCAGGTTCTCGGCGCTTGCCGGCGCGTCGGCCTTGAACACGCCGCTCCTGTCGAGTGCGCCCGCGATGACGAGCTTCCAGCCGCGGTCGCCGAGGGCATCGAAGGCGCGGATGGCGAAATCGACATTCTTGTTGGGCTTCAGGGTGCCCAGCATGAAGAAGAAGTTCGTGCCGTCGAGTCCGAGGCGCTGCAGGACGGTTTCGTCCGGGATGAGCCCGGAGAAATGGTCGGTAGCGTTGTAGATCACCGCGATCTTGTCCGGCCGGACTCGGAAGATCGTGCCCAGCTCGCCGCGCGAGAACCGTGAGACGGTGGCGATGCGCGCGGTGCGCGTCAGCCCGAAGCCGAGCGCCTTATGGGTAGCGCGATAGGCCCGGCTGAAGGCTTCCGGATGCCGGAAGATGGTGACGTCATGGATGACGACGAGCTGGCGGCGGTGGAGCAGGGGGCCGCTGCCGCCGAAGCCGACGAGGATGTCTCCCGCCGCCCGGCGCGCGAGCGCGGTCTGTTCCCAGAGATGGCCGGAGAACGGCCCGAAGCGCTTCAGCGCGATATGCCGGAACTCATGGGTCTGGGGGACGTCCATGGGCGCGAGCAGGCGCCAGCGCGCATTCTTCAGCCGATCGGGAAGCGCGCCTGCGCCGATCCGCTGGTCGAGTGCCCTGGTCAGTTCCAGCGCAAAGCGCTGCACGCCGGTCAGCGGCTGGCCGAGAAACCGCCCGTTGATCGAGATCGTCTGCACATCCTGGGTCTGCAAGTTCGGGGCACCGTCATCCAGCCGTTCTCCGCCGAACCTGCCCGATCACGCATGAAGGCGAGGTTACCCAGCGCCACGGGGCCCGCGCCCAATGAAAAAGCCGGGGCGTCGCCGCCCCGGCCTTGATCGTCCTGCGGATGTCGGCCGGCGCCTGCGCAGCCGGCCGGAAATCCCTCAGTAGGAGTAGTACATCGCGAACTCGACCGGGTGCGGCGTCATCTCGAAGCGCGCCACGTCCTGCATCTTGAGTTCGATATAGCTCTCGATGAAGTCGTCGCTGAAGACGCCGCCGGCCTTGAGGAAGGCGTTGTCCTTCTTCAGCGCTTCCAGCGCCTCGCGCAGCGAGCCGCAGACGGTCGGAATCTTCTTCAGCTCGCGCGGCGGCAGGTCGTAGAGGTCCTTGTCCATCGCCGGGCCCGGATCGATCTTGTTCACGATGCCGTCGAGGCCGGCCATCATCAGGGCCGAGAAGGCGAGATAGGGGTTCG
The DNA here is from genome assembly GCA_965283735.1 of Beijerinckiaceae bacterium. Lineage (GTDB taxonomy): Bacteria > Pseudomonadota > Alphaproteobacteria > Rhizobiales > Beijerinckiaceae > Allobosea. The sequence continues at coordinate 2,190,747 of CBDIPN010000001.1, forward strand.
CCATCGGATCGGGGAAGCGGACCTCGACGCGCTTGGCCTTCGGCGAGGTCGTCCACGGAATACGGCAGGAGGCCGAGCGGTTGCGCGCGGAATAGGCGAGCAGCACCGGGGCCTCATAGCCCGGGACGAGGCGCTTGTAGGAGTTGGTCGAGGGATTGGTGAAGGCGTTCAGCGACTTGGCGTGCTTGATGATGCCGCCAATGTACCAGAGGCACTCCTGCGACAGGTCGGCATACTTGTTGCCGGCGAAGAGCGGCTTGCCGTTCTTCCAGATCGACTGGTGGACGTGCATGCCCGAGCCGTTGTCGCCATAGACCGGCTTCGGCATGAAGGTCGCGGTCTTGCCGTAGCTCTGGGCGACGTTGTGGATGCAGTACTTGTAGGTCTGCAGCTGGTCGGCGGTCTTCACCAGCGTGTCGAACTTCATGCCGAGCTCGTGCTGGGCCGAGGCGACCTCGTGGTGGTGCTTCTCGACCGCGACGCCCATCGAGGCCATGGCCGCGAGCATCTCGCCGCGCATGTCCTGCGCCATATCCTGCGGCGGAACCGGGAAGTAGCCGCCCTTGGTCGCGATGCGGTGGCCGAGATTGCCGCCCTCGTAATCGGTCATGCCGTTGGTCGGCAGTTCGGCGGCGTCGAGCTTGAAGCCCGTGTTGTACGGGTCGGCCGCGATCTTGACGTCGTCGAAGATGAAGAACTCGGCCTCGGGGCCGACATAGACGGTGTCGCCGATGCCGGTCGACTTGAGATAGGCCTCGGCCTTCTTGGCGATGCCGCGCGGGTCGCGGCTATAGGGCTCGCCGGTGGCGGGCTCGAGCACGTCGCAGTTGATGACCATGGTCGCGGCCGAGAAGAACGGGTCCATCACGGCGGTCGTCGGATCCGGCATCAGCAGCATGTCGAACTCGTTGATCGCCTTCCAGCCGGCGATCGACGAGCCGTCGAACATCGTGCCCTCGGCGAAGATGTCCTCGTCGATGATGCTGACGTCGAAGGTCCAGTGCTGCCACTTGCCGCGCGGGTCGGTGAAGCGGAAGTCGACGTATTTGACGTCGTTGTCCTTGATCGCCTTGAGGACATCCTTGGCGCTTTTCATTTCAGCAATTCCTCTTGCCAGCCATGTTCACATTCACGCTGCCGCACCCGGCTCCAATCCGGCCTGCGGCTCGTTATTCGATGAGGAGGGAGAAGTCCTCAGATCGCGTCCGCGCCGGTCTCGCCGGTGCGGATGCGGATCACCCCCTCGATGGTCGATACAAAAATCTTGCCATCTCCGATCCGGCCGGTCTGGGCGGCCTTCATGATGGCCTCGATGGCGCGATCCAGCATGTCGTCGGCGAGCACGATCTCGATCTTCACCTTCGGCAGGAAGTCGACGACGTATTCGGCGCCGCGATAGAGCTCGGTATGGCCTTTCTGGCGGCCGAAGCCCTTGGCTTCCAGCACCGTGATGCCCTGCAGCCCGACCTCCTGGAGAGCCTCCTTCACCTCGTCCAGCTTGAAGGGCTTGATGATCGCTTCGATCTTCTTCATGCGCCGACCGGCCTCCCTTGCGTCTCGAGCTCCGGCCGGGGCCGGACTGTAACTGATGGCACCCTTGGGCGCGGGAAAGAGCCCCGCTGCCTCGGACGCCTGCAACCCTGCTTCTGCTCATAGCATTGGCGCCGGCGCCCCGCCATGCGGCAGCGCCCGCTGGGGCGCCCGACGAAAAGGCAATAAACAGCACAAAAAATGAGCATCTGCGCATCTGTTGATCATAAGCGGCATTCCGTCGCAACTTGCGGCCTGCCGGGCGCCGCCCGAAGATGCGGCATGGACGACAAGAGCGCCGGCATGACGGGCAAGGCGGAACTCGCCCTGCTGACCACGCAGCAGATGGCGGCGGCCGATCGCGTCGCGATCGCGGCCGGCACGCCCGGCATCGTGCTCATGGAGCGCGCGGGCCGCGCGGTGGCGGATGCCGTGCTCGGGCGAGCAGGGGCGGGAGGCTCCGTCACGCTGCTCTGCGGGCCTGGCAATAATGGCGGCGACGGATTCGTCGCGGCGCGCCTCCTGCGCGAGCGGGGGCTGACGGTTCGCGTCGTCCTGCCGGGGGGCGTAGACGGCTTCAAGGGCGACGCCGCCCTCGCGCTGCAAAGCTGGGCCGGCCCGGTCGAGCCTCTAAGTGGGTTCAACGCCGCGCAGAGCGATATCGTCGTCGATGCCATGTTCGGGGCCGGCCTGACGCGTCCGTTATCCGGGGCCTTCGCCGACGCGGCGGCGTTTCTCAACAATGCTGGGCGTCCGGTCATCGCCGTCGACATACCGAGCGGCGTGTCCGGCGATACCGGCAGGGCGGACGGCATCGCCGTCAAGGCGAGCGAGACCGTCACCTTCTTCCGGTTGAAGCCGGGGCATCTGCTCCAGCCGGGGCGGTCGCTCTGCGGCCCGGTGACGGTCGCCGATATCGGCATCCCCGCCCGGGCGGCGCTCGAAGCCGTCGGTTCGACGGCTTTCCGCAACGACCTCGCGCTCTGGCGTCGTACCTGGCCGGAGCATGCGGCCGAGACGCATAAATTTCGGCGCGGTGCCGTCGCGGTACTGGCGGGCGGCGTCGCGGGCGTTGGAGCGCCGCGGCTGAGCGCGCGCGCGGCGCTCCGGATCGGGGCCGGGCTGGCAACCATTCTGTGCGAGCCGGAGGCCCTGCCGGCCCATGCGGCGCGCGGACCGGATGCGCTGATGCAGCGAGCGGTGGCCGATCACGGGGCGCTGGAGGCGTTCCTCCGGGATCGACGGGTGTCGGCCATCCTAGCCGGGCCAGCTCTCGGTCTCGACCGACGGGCGGAGGATCTGGTGCGCGCCGTGATCGGGAGCGACCTGCCGGCCGTGTTCGATGCCGATGCCCTGACGGCGCTTGCCGGCTTTTGCGATGGCGGCGCGGTCCTTCTCCGCGATCGCGGCGGCGAGACCGTGCTGACGCCGCATGAAGGCGAATTCCAGCGCCTGTTCGGCAAGGCGCCGGCCATTGCCTCGGAGCCCTCGAAGCTCGAGCGGGCCCGAAAGGCCGCGGCGCTGTCGGGGGGCGTCATCGTCTACAAGGGGGCCGATACGGTCATCGCCGCCCCGGACGGGCGCGCCGCGATCAACGAGACCGGATCGGCTGCGCTGGCGACGGCGGGGTCCGGCGACGTGCTGGCCGGGCTGATCGCCGGCCTCCTGGCTCAGGGCATGCCCGCGTTCGAGGCGAGCTGCGCGGCTGTCTGGCTGCATGGCCTCGCCGGTGAGCGGCTGGGAATGGGGCTGATCGCCGACGATCTGCCGGAGGCGATCCCGTCGCTGCTGCGGACCATCCTCGCGGCCTGATGTCTGCCAGCGGGAGAGCCCCAGGCAGACAGAAGAGCCCGCCCCGCTTTCGCGGAGCGGGCCTGCTCGACGGGGCAGTCACGCCACGGCGATGGGCCGTCAGGTGCCCGCGTAAGTCACGCTCGGCGCGGACTTGAGCTGGTCCTTGGTCATCGTGATCTTGCCGTGATCCGGATACATGGCCGGCGCCTTCGGGGCCGCCGCGGCCGGCGGCGGGGAGGCCATGCCGCCACCCGTGCTGCCGGCGCTGCCGGACGGAGCGGGTGCCGGAGCCGGTGGCGCGATCGGCTGGTCGCTCCAATTCACCTGATCGAACGGGACCGCGACATCCTTCGAGCCGATGCCGAGGAAGCCGCCGACACCGATCGTGACCATCTCGACCTTGCCGGTCTTGTCGACGATCACCTCTGTGACGTCGCCGACCTTCTTGTCGTCGGGGCCGTAGATGTCGACGCCGATCAGCTTGCTGGTGCGCCACTTGCCCTTGCCGGCCAGATTGGTCTCGGCCGCTGGGCTGGGGCTTGCCTGTGTCGCGGTCGGTGCGGCGGGCGGTGTGGGCGCGCTGGTCTGGGCCATGGCAGCCGTGGCGAGCATTGCGACGCCAACGGTGGACAACATGAAGTGATGATGCCTGATCATATCTTCCTCCAGAGTGTTTCCGCTTAAAGCGGCTCGAATCGACAACAGTTCAGAGGCGAATTTGTTCAGATTGGAGGTCCGTTAATTCCGACTATCGGCCGATTTCTTTGGGGTGTCCGCTCAAGCGAATGGCGTGACCCATCGTTCCGGCAGATTGATCTTTGCCTTGTCGGATATTTGCTAGCCGAGTGGAGCTGTGCTCCAATGCCGCATCCATGGAAACGCCGCCGCCGCGGGCGCTGTTCCGCCCTCGGTTTTACGAGGTGCTCTGATGTCGGCAGTCCCTGTCACGCTTTCGGTCGACGAGCGCACGCTGGCCGTGCTCGACCGTCATATCGAGCTCCATCGACAAGGGCGTTCGCGCGCCGATGTCATCGCGGAGATTCTGGCCATATGGGCGGCCAGCCCGGAGCGTTCCGCGGAGCCGGATGAGGGCCTGCGCCCCGAAGAACTCAATGCGAGCAATGATTCCTGAAGCCGGGGCCGAGCCTTCGCATCAGTCGTCGGCGTCGTCGCGCCGTAGCTCGAAGGCGAGCATGGCTTCGGCCAGCGCCTGCAATTCACGCTCCTTGTCCGTGCCGTCCGGCATTGCGTTCAGCTCTTTCGCGCGCTGCTGCGCGCGATCGTAGTCTTCCTCGGTGTGGATCACGATGGGCAGCTTCACGGGGAACAATCTCCTCTGTGGAGAGGGGGCATGGACCGGCCGGCACGCCGCCCTCTCGAGACGTTAGAGCCAATCCGGCGTCGAGCCGAACGCCGGGCCTCGCGAATCGGTTCCTCACGCTGCAGGTCGTTGCACGACCGCGTGTTGTCATGTCGTGAGTCTCTGGGGAGCGGAGAGGAAATGTCGACTTAAGCCTTCGGCAAGGGCGGGGCGGGCATGATGAGCGCTCCCCATCAGGATGCAAGGTGCCGAGAGGGCAGGCGATGCGAGGTTTTCTGTTTCCGGCCTGCCTGGCGGCGGCGATGGCTGCGGCCGGCGGGCCGGCATCCGCCTTCTGGCAGCGCTCGCAGGTCTCGGCCTGTTCGGATGCCACGACCGATGCGGAGCGCCAGCGTCTGCGCTGCTGGGAGCTGAACGCCTATGCCGATCCCGGCTGGCCCTCGCTTGGCGGCGTCGGCGGCGCTTACCTGATGCCCGCACCGGCGATCCGCCCGGGCCACGGGCACAAGGGCGGTGGCGTGACCCGACAACTCGGGTGAAAGATGTGAGGAAGAGAGCCGGTCACGACCAATCTACACGGAACGTGTTGACCGCCGCCGCTCCGCTCCGTATTCAGCGGCCCGGTGAGGGCGGGTAGCTCAGTGGTAGAGCACGTGACTTTTAATCATGTGGTCGTGGGTTCGATCCCCACCCCGCTCACCAGCGCAAGCAACCAACCTGCGTGATTTCAGGGCGGCCGCCGATCAGGTCGTTAGGTTGTGTTAACTTCGCGGAAACCAAACCATCCTAGCGTTTTCGGCATGGTTATTCGCCGCGGTCTCCGGTCCATCTTCGTGACATTGGTCCTCTATCTCGTGTCGGGGGCGGCCGTGGCCTATTTCATGTTCCATGCCCAGCACGGCGCGCGCGGCCTCGAGGCGCGCGGCGCGATCCGGGAGTCGCTGCGCGACATGGAGGGTGAACTCGCCACCCTGACGGCCGAGCGCAAATCCTGGGAGCAGAAGCTCGCCCTGGTGCGCAGCGAGGCCGTCGACCGCGACCTCCTCGAAGAGAACGCCCGCGCGATCCTCGGCCGGACCCATAAAAACGACGTCGTCATCATGGGGCGCTGAGCGGCGATAGCCGGACGCCCGCGCGGGGATTAAAGTTCCCGTGACGGTTCGGTGCGTCGCTCCGGCCTCGCTCTCGGCCGAAAGGCGGGTTCCGTCTTTCGGCCCGCACGTTCCAAAAAGCGCTACGCTTTAGTCTCGGACGTATCGATTAACTTAATTCCAGTTAAATTGTCTTGCCCCTTGTTTTTCAATGGGTTATGTCATGCTGCATTGCGAGATAGCGTGCTCGCCAAGGTTTTTCCGATCCTCTACAACAATAGTCGGATGACCTTGGAGGACCGCCTATGGCTGTTGCTGCGCGTAAGTCGAAAGCTCCCGCTCAACCCAAAGCCGCTGCAAAGCCGGCAAAGGCCCGCGCGGGCAAGGAAGGCGCCGGCAAGGTCGAAGGAGCTCTCAGCAACACCGCGACCTTCACCAAGGACGAAGACCTCCATGCCTATCGCGAGATGCTGCTGATCCGGCGCTTCGAGGAGAAGGCCGGCCAGATGTACGGCATGGGCCTGATCGGCGGCTTCTGCCATCTCTATATCGGCCAGGAAGCCGTCGTCATCGGCATGCAGATGGCATCCAAGGATGGCGATCAGGTCATCACCGGCTATCGTGACCACGGCCATATGCTGGCCTGCGGCATGGAATCGCGCGGCGTGATGGCGGAGCTGACCGGCCGGCGCGGCGGCTATTCGCGCGGCAAGGGCGGCTCGATGCACATGTTCAGCCGCGAGAAGAATTTCTATGGCGGTCACGGCATCGTCGGCGGGCAGGTATCGCTCGGCACCGGGCTCGCCTTCGCCGACTGGTATCGCGGCGACAACACAGTCTCGATGACCTATTTCGGCGACGGCGCGGCCAATCAGGGCCAGGTCTACGAGAGCTTCAACATGGCCGAGCTCTGGAAGCTGCCGGTCGTGTTCGTCATCGAGAACAACCGCTATGCGATGGGCACCTCGGTGAACCGCGCCTCGGCGCAGACCGATTTCTCCCGCCGCGGCGTTTCCTTCGGCATCCCGGGCGAGCAGGTCGACGGCATGGATGTCCGTGCCGTGCGCGAGGCCGGCCTTCGCGCGATCGAGCATGCCCGCTCCGGCAAGGGCCCCTACATTCTGGAGATGCAGACCTATCGCTATCGCGGGCATTCGATGTCCGACCCGGCGAAGTATCGCTCCAAGGACGAAGTCCAGCGTATGCGCGAGGAGCACGACCCGATCGAGCAGGTCCGGGCGCGCCTCGTTCGCGACTTCAAGGTCGGCGAGGACGAGCTCAAGGCGATCGACGCCAAGGTGCGCGAGATCGTCAACGATGCCGCCGAGTTCGCGACCCACGATCCCGAGCCGGATCCGTCGGAGCTCTACACCGACATCCTGCTGGAAGCCCCGCGGAGCTGATGGCTCCCCGCCTGCCGGCCTTCATCCTTTTCCCCGCGTCTTAGAATCCGGGTGCGTTCATGCCGATCGACATTCTCATGCCTGCGCTTTCTCCCACCATGGAGGAAGGAAAACTGGCCAAGTGGCTGAAGAAAGAGGGCGATCAGGTCAAGGCCGGCGACATCATCGCCGAGATCGAGACCGACAAGGCGACCATGGAGGTCGAGGCGGTCGACGAGGGCGTGCTCGCCAAGATCCTCGTCGCCGACGGCACCGAGAACGTCGCCGTGAACACGCCTATCGGCGTGATCGCCGCCGAGGGCGAGGATGTCTCGGCCGCGGGCAGCGGTGCTGGCAAGGCCGCTGCTCCTGAAGCCAAGGCCGCGCCTGCGCCGGCCCCCGTTGCCGAAGCGGCTCCGGCTGCCGCGGCCCCGGCCGCCAGCGTTCCCGCCCAGGCGAAGTCCTATGATTCCTCCTCGGAATTCCCGGCCGGCGCCGAGCTCGTCAGCACCACGGTCCGCGAAGCCCTGCGCGATGCGATGGCCGAGGAGATGCGCCGCGACAAGGACGTCTTCGTCATGGGCGAAGAGGTCGCCGAGTACCAGGGCGCCTACAAGGTCACCCAAGGGTTGCTGCAGGAATTCGGACCCAAGCGCGTGATCGACACGCCGATCACGGAGCACGGCTTCGCCGGCATCGGCGTCGGCGCGGCGCTCTCCGGCCTGAAGCCGATCGTCGAGTTCATGACCTTCAATTTCGCCATGCAGGCGATCGACCACATCATCAATTCCGCCGCCAAGACGCTCTACATGTCCGGCGGCCAGATGGGTGCGCCGATCGTGTTCCGCGGCCCCAACGGCGCGGCCGCCCGCGTCGGCGCCCAGCACAGCCATGACTATGCGGCGTGGTACTCGAACGTACCGGGCCTCAAGGTGGTGATGCCCTACAGTGCCTCCGACGCGAAGGGCCTGCTGAAGAGCGCGATCCGCGATCCCAACCCGGTGATCTTCCTTGAAAACGAGATCATGTACGGCAAGTCCTTCGACGTGCCGAAGGGCGATGACTTCCTGATCCCGATCGGCAAGGCGAAGGTGGTGCGTCCGGGCACGGACGTGACGATCGTCTCCTTCGGCATCGGCATGACCTATGCGCTCGGCGCCGCCGAGGCGCTGGCCAAGGAGGGCATCGAGGCCGAGGTCATCGACCTCAGGACGATCCGCCCGATGGATATCGAGACCGTCATCGCCTCGGTGCAGAAGACCAATCGCTGCGTCGCGGTCGAGGAAGGCTTCCCGCAGTCCGGCGTCACCGCCGAGATCGGCATGAAGATCATGGAGGCGGCCTTCGATTACCTCGACGCTCCCGTCGCCCGCGTCACCGGCAAGGACGTGCCGATGCCCTACGCGGCCAATCTCGAGAAGCTCGCTTTGCCGAATGTCGGCGAGGTCATCGCGGCGGCCAAGGCCGTCTGCTATCGCTGAGTGGGGGCTGACCGATGCCGACGAACATCCTGATGCCCGCGCTCTCTCCGACGATGGAGAAGGGCAATCTCGCCAAGTGGCTGAAGAAGGAAGGCGACACCATCAAGTCCGGCGACATCATCGCCGAGATCGAGACCGACAAGGCCACGATGGAGGTCGAGGCGGTCGACGAGGGCGTGCTCGCCAAGATCGTGGTGCCGGAAGGCACGGCCGATGTCGCGGTCAACGAGGTGATCGGCGTGATCGCCGGCGAGGGCGAGGATGCCAAGAGCATCTCCGCCCCGGCCGCGGGTGGCGCTGCGCCTGCCAAGGCCGAGGCTCCGAAGGCTGAGGCTCCGGCCGCCGCTGCGGCTCCCGCACCGGCTGCGGCCGCTCCCGCGGCGGCTCCCGCCTACGCTGGCGGCAGCCGTTCGTTCGCCTCGCCGCTCGCCCGCCGTATCGCCAAGGACGCTGGGCTCGACCTCAATGCGATCAAGGGCTCCGGCCCGCATGGCCGCATCGTCGAGAAGGATGTCGAGGCTGCCAAGGCTGGCGGTGGTGCCAAGGCTGCTCCGGCTGTCGCTCCCGCCGGGGCTCCGGCTGCCAAGCCTGCGGCTGCGCCGCTCGCAAGCGGTCCCTCCGACGAGCAGGTCAAGAAGCTGTTCGAGCCGGGCTCCTACGAGGAGGTCCCGCATGACGGCATGCGCAAGACGATCGCGCGCCGCCTGACCGAGGCCAAGCAGACGGTTCCGCATTTCTACGTCACCGTGGATTGCGAGCTCGACGCGCTGCTGAAGCTGCGCGGGGAGCTCAATGCCGCGGCGCCGGAGAAGGACGGCAAGCCGGCCTACAAGCTCTCGGTCAACGACATGGTGATCAAGGCCCTGGCGCTGGCGCTCAGGGCCGTGCCGGACGCCAACGTGTCCTGGACCGACAACACCATGCTCAAGCACAAGCATGCCGATGTCGGCGTCGCCGTCTCGATTCCGGGCGGCCTGATCACGCCGATCATCCGCGATGCCTGCCACAAGAGCCTGTCGCAGATCTCCAACGAGATGAAGGACATGGCGGCCCGCGCCAAGGCTCGCAAGTTGAAGCCCGAGGAGTATCAGGGCGGCACGACGGCGGTCTCCAATCTCGGCATGTTCGGGGTCAAGGACTTCGCGGCGATCGTCAATCCGCCGCATGCGACGATCCTGGCGGTCGGCGCCGGCGAGCAGCGCGTCATCGTCAAGGGCGGCCAGCCGGCTGTCGCGACGGTGATGTCGGTGACGCTCTCGACAGACCACCGCGCCGTCGACGGCGCGCTCGGCGCCGAGCTTCTCGCGGCGTTCAAGGGCTATATCGAAAAGCCCATGGCGATGCTGGTTTGACGATGGCTGCCCGGCGGGCGCCACGTTCTCTGACAGCCGGCATGGAGGCCTTGGCTTCCATGCTCGGTCCCGGACGGGGCATCGAGCCGAAATCCATGCTGAACGCCGCTGGCCTTGCTGTTTCAGGCAAGGTGTTCGCTTTCGAGCATGATGGCGCGCTGGTTCTCAAACTGCCGCGTGATCATGTCGAAGGCCTCGTCGCTTCCGGAGCGGGGCGCTCCTTTGGAACGCCGGGACGGATCATGAAGGAGTGGGTCGCGGTCCCGACGCAGCGGCCCGTCGACCAGGCGGCACTGGCCGAGGCTGCTCTGGAATTCGTCGCAAGATCAATCAAGCCGGCAGGCCGCTAGGCCGCATAGTTTGTTCACGAGGTGGTCTTCATGGCTGACTACGACATCATCGTCATCGGATCCGGCCCCGGCGGCTATATCGCTGCCATTCGGGCGGCGCAGCTCGGCTTCAAGACCGCGATCGTCGAGCGCGAGCATCTTGCCGGCATCTGCTCGAACTGGGGCTGCATCCCGACCAAGGCGCTGCTGCGCTCGGCCGAGATCCTGCATTACGGCCAGCACGCCAAGGATTACGGGCTGGTCCTGGAAGGCTCGTTCAAGGCCGATCTGGAGGCGATCGTGAAGCGCTCGCGCGGCATCGCCGCGCGGATGAACAACGGCGTCCAGTTCCTGATGAAGAAGAACAAGGTCGATGTGATCTGGGGCGAAGCGAAGCTGACCAAGCCCGGCACGATCACCGTCGCGCCGACGAAGAAGCCGGCCATGCAGCCGCAGACGCCGCCGCCGAAGAATGCCAAGGGCGAGGGCACCTATACCGCCGATCACATCATCGTCGCGACCGGCGCCCGGCCGCGTGCGCTGCCCGGCATCGAGCCGGACGGCAAGCTGATCTGGACCTATTTCGAGTCGATGGTGCCGGCGAAGATGCCGAAATCGCTGCTGGTCATGGGCTCCGGTGCCATCGGCATCGAGTTCGCCTCCTTCTACCGGACGATGGGCGTCGAGGTGACCGTGGTCGAGGTGCTGCCGCAGGTCGTGCCGGTGGAGGATGCCGAGATCGGCGCCTTCGCCCGCAAGGCCTTCGAGAAGCAGGGCATGAAGATCATCACCAGCGCCAAGGTGACGAAGGTCGAAAAGGGCGCAGATTCCGTCACCGCTCATATCGAGGACGAGAAGGGCGGCAAGCAGACGATCACTGCGGACCGGATGATCTCGGCCGTCGGCGTCGTCGGCAATATCGAGAATCTCGGGCTCGAGGCCCTCGGTGTGAAGACCGATCGCGGCTGCATCGTCATCGACGATCTCTGCCGGACCAACGTCAAGGGCGTCTATGCGATCGGCGACGTCGCCGGCCCGCCGATGCTGGCCCACAAGGCCGAGCATGAGGCGGTGATCTGCGTCGAGGCGATCAAGGGCCTGCATCCGCATCCGATGGACAAGCTGATGATCCCGGGCTGCACCTATTGCCACCCGCAGATCGCCAGCGTCGGCCTGACCGAGGCGAAGGCCAAGGCCGCCGGCCACGAGATCAAGGTCGGCCGCTTCAACTTCGTCGCCAACGGCAAGGCCGTGGCGCTCGGCGAGGACAGCGGCCTAGCCAAGACGATCTTCGACGCCAAAACCGGCAAGCTGCTCGGCGCCCATCTCGTCGGCCCGGAAGTGACCGAGCTGATCCAGGGCTTCGTCGTCGCCATGAACCTGGAGACGACCGAGGAAGAGCTGATGCACACGATCTTCCCGCATCCGACCCTGTCGGAGGTGATGAAGGAAAGCGTGCTCGACGCCTACGGCAAGGTCCTGAACGCCTGAGGCTTCGCCTGCAGCTGCCGGCTCGAAGCCTCACGACTGTCATTCCGGGGCGCGCCGCAGGCGCGAACCCGGAACCCACGATTGGGTCGGATAGTCTGTTTCTATTTGCCGGTGCTCACCCCGTCGTGGGTTCCGGGTTCTTCGCTCCGCGAAGCCCCGGAATGACAAGCTACGCCGCCCGAAAATGACGCCCTGTCTCTAGCGCTGACGCTTGGCGACCGCCCACCCGCGCTCCATATTGCGCCGATGCCGCCACGCACCCGCAAATCCGCCAAGCCCGATCGCGTCGTCCGCGACGAGGAGATCGAGATCCTGCCGCCGCGCCGGACGCTGCCGCTCGACTGGAGCGTCATCGTGCCGACCGTGGCCTTCGGCACGTTTACGGGCTTTGCGGCCAGCTTGGTCGTCGGAGGCGGCGGCTTGATCCGCCATGCCGTCGTCGGCGTGCTCGGTATGCTGGTCGGGCAGGGCATCGTGCGCCTGACCGGCTGGCGCCTCAACACGGGCTATAGCTTCCTCGACGATGCCGGCATGGCGGTCATCGGCGCCATCCTCGTCATCCTGCTGGCGCGCTTCATCGCCTGAGATAGCATCGCGAGCGGAACCGGCGGCGCCCCAAGTCGTTGGTAGGCGCGCATCCACGCATGGCTAGGGGGATATCCGAGATGGAAAGCTTTGCCGCCACCATGGCCCAGCCGGGTTATGGCTTCTTCATGACGCTCCTGATCGGCATGATCGCCGGCTGGATCGCCGAGCGCCTGACCTCGTCCGATCACGGGCTCTTCACCAATATGCTGGTCGGCGTCGCCGGTTCGTTCGTCGGCGCCAAGGTCGCGGAACTCATGGACATTCCGGTGTTCGGCTTCTGGCGGACACTCACTGCTGCGGTGGCCGGCGCGATCATCGTCATCGTGATCTGGAACGCGGCCCGCGGTCGCAGGTGAAGCACTGTTGCCCGGGCCGGTGGTTGCGGCAGAGCGCTTTGGGGATTAGCTAGAGGGAGCCGGCTTGGCCGGCTCCTGCTGTTGAAGCCCGGACCCTGTTATGGCGCTTGTTCTCGACCTGCTGAACCGCGATCCGCGGCCCAATGCCGGCAATCCGAAGGCGCAAGCCACGGAAGTGCGGCACCCCGAGAAGCAGAAGCGGCCGGAGAACCCGGTCCTGCGCAAGCCGGACTGGATTCGGGTCAAGGCGCCGGGCTCGCCGAAATGGGCCGAGACCAAGGCGATCGTGAAGGCCGAGAAGCTGGTCACGGTCTGCGAGGAGGCTGGCTGCCCCAATATCGGCGAGTGCTGGGAAAAGAAGCACGCCACCTTCATGATCATGGGCGACACCTGCACGCGGGCCTGCGCCTTCTGCAACGTGAAGACCGGTGTGCCGCAGCCGCTCGATCTCGAAGAGCCGCGCAAGATCGCCGAGGCCGTCACCAAGCTCGGGCTCGAACATGTCGTGATCACCTCGGTCGACCGCGACGATCTCAAGGACGGCGGCGCCGAGCATTTCGCCCAGGTCATTCGCGCGATCCGCAAGGCTTCGCCCAGCACGACCATCGAGATTCTGACGCCGGACTTCCTGCGCAAGCCGGGCGCGCTCGAAGTGGTCGTGGCGGCCAAGCCCGACGTCTTCAACCACAATCTCGAGACCGTGCCGGGCAAGTACCTGAAGGTGCGGCCGGGCGCGCGCTATTTCCATTCGCTGCGTCTGCTGCAGCGGGTGAAGGAGCTCGATCCGACCATCTTCACCAAGTCCGGCATCATGGTCGGTCTGGGAGAGGAGCGGAACGAGGTGCTCCAGTTGATGGACGACCTGCGCTCGGCCGAGGTCGATTTCATGACGATCGGCCAGTATCTCGCGCCTTCGCGCAAGCACCACGCCGTGATCCGCTTCGTCACGCCGGACGAGTTCAAGAGCTTCGAGACCATCGCCTATGCCAAGGGCTTCCTGATGGTGTCCTCGACGCCGCTGACCCGGTCCTCGCATCATGCCGGCGAGGATTTCGCCAAGTTGCGTGCCGCGCGCGATGCCCAGATCGGTATCGGCCATAACAGCCGCGGCTGAGAAGGCACGTTCTCGATGCCGATGTTCAACAGCAGCCGCCGGGTGAAGCACTCGCCCGAGCAGATGTTCGCGCTCGTGGCGGATGTCGAGACATATCCGCAGTTCCTGCCGCTCTGCGAAGGGCTCACCGTGCGCCGGCGCACGCCGCGCGAGGGCGGCGGCGAGGTGCTGCTGGCCGACATGACCGTGGGCTACAAGGCGATTCGCGAGACCTTCACCAGCCGCGTCACGCTCGATCCGGACAATCTCAAGATCCTCGTCGAATATGTCGACGGGCCGTTCCGCTATCTCGAGAACCGCTGGACCTTCAAGCCGCACGAGGCGGGCTGCGAGATCGGGTTCTTCATCTCCTACGAATTCGCCAGCCGGATGCTCGGCCTGCTGATGGGCGCGATGTTCGACAAGGCCTTCCGCAAATTCGCGGAAGCCTTCGAGAGGCGCGCCGAACTGGTCTACGGGCGGAATGCCCCTACGGCAGTGACGGGGTCTTAAGCCCCGCGTGGCATGGTTCGGCCATCAGCCGAGGACATGCCCATGGATGCATCCGCAGCGCAGACGGTCGATCGCCTTCACGCACGCCGCGTGGCCGCGACGCTTCCCGTCTATGTCGCGACGATCTTCGTCTCGGCCTTCCTGCTGTTCGGCATCCAGCCGATGTTCGCCAAGATGGTGCTGCCGAAGCTCGGCGGCTCGCCGGGCGTCTGGTCGGTCGCCATGGTGTTCTTCCAGGCCGTGCTGCTCGCGGGCTATGGCTACGCGCATCTGCTCGTCAGCCGCCTTTCCCTGCGCCGCGCGGCGCTGATCCATCTGGCGCTGATGATGACAGTCCTCGCGATCAGCCTGCCGATCCATATCGCTGCCGGCTTCGAAAGGCCGCCGCAGGAGGGGGAGGTCACTTGGCTGATCGGCCTGTTCGCGGCCTCGGTCGGCTTGCCCTTCTTCGCCGTCTCCGCCAATGGCCCCCTGCTTCAGGCCTGGTTCGCCCGGTCGGGTCATAGCCACGCCGCCGACCCCTATTTCCTTTACGCTGCATCGAACATCGGCAGTTTTCTGGCTCTGATCGCCTATCCCTTCGTCGTCGAGCCGTTGTTGCCGCTCGCCATGCAGGCCAGTGCCTGGACCTGGAGCTTTGCGCTGCTGCTCGCCGGGATTGCCGGTTGTGCCGGGCTCGCCATCGGTACGGGCCGGATGGACGCTCCCACGCCGGCCGCTGCCGCGCCGGCCGTGCCCGTCACCCATGCGCAGCGCTTCGGCTGGGTCGCACTCGCCTTCGTGCCGTCGGGGTTGCTGGTCGCGGTTACCGCGCATGTTTCCACCGACGTCGCCGCCGTGCCACTGCTCTGGGTGGTGCCTCTGGCGCTGTTCCTCCTGACTTTCGTCATTGTCTTCCAGCGCCGGCCGATCCTGCCGCATCGCTGGATGCTGCGCCTGCAGATTGTCCTGATGCTCGGCGTGCTTATTGCCTTTCCGTTCAAGTCGTGGGTCGGCTGGGGCCTCTCGCTGGCGCTGCATCTTGGGCTGTTCTTCGTAACGGCCATGGTGGCGCATGGCGAGCTCGTGAAGCGGCGCCCCGATGCTTCGCGCCTCACCGAATTCTATCTGTGGATGTCGTTCGGTGGCGTGCTTGGCGGGCTGTTCTGCGGCCTGCTGGCGCCGATGCTGTTCAATGCGGTCATCGAGTACCCGATTCTGGTGATGGCGGGATTGCTTTGCCGTCCTGAAGTCATCGCGGGTCGCGCGAAGGGCGCCGTGAAGCTCTACCTCGTCTCGGCGACCGCAAGCGTGATGATTTTCCTTGTGATCAGCGACTGGCAGCGCACCGATTCGATCCGCTCCTTCTTCGGCATCAACCGCGTTTCCGAAACCGAGGATGGACGCTTCCGCAAGCTCACGCACGGGACTACCGTCCACGGGGTGCAGCGCCTCCGCAATGACGACGGCAGCATGGTCTCCAGCCGCCCCGAGCCGTTGAGCTACTACTTCACCGGCGGAGCCATCGCGGACGGTATCGATGCGGTACGGCGTGCGCGCGGCGGAAGGTTGGGCAAGGTCGCCTCGGTCGGCGTCGGCACGGGCTCGCTCGCCTGCCAGATCCGCCCCGGCGAAGACTGGAGCTTCTACGAGATCGATGCCCGCGTGGTTTCGCTCGCGACCGATCCGGCGCGCTTCTCCTTCATCAGCCAGTGCGCTCCGCATGCGCCGTTCGTGATCGGCGATGCGAGGCTGACGCTCACCGATGCAGCCCCCGGCTCGCTCGACCTGATCGTCGTCGATGCGTTCTCCTCGGACGCGATCCCGATTCACCTGCTGACGCGCGAGGCGATCGGGCTCTACCTGTCTAAGCTGACCCCCAATGGTGCGCTGCTATTCCACATCTCCAACCGAAACATGGACCTGGCTCCCGTGGTCGCGGCGACGGCACGCGAGCATGGGCTCATCACCTGGATCAGCCAGTATCGTCAGACACAGGAGCTGGCGGATCAGCACAAGTTCCTGTCCCTGGTCGCGATGGTCGTGCGCGATCAGGCCGATCTCCGCTTCGCGGCAGGCGAGCGTTGGCGGGTGGAGCAGGGGGGCGGGACGCGGCCCTGGCGCGACGATTACGCAGACGTCATCGGCGCGATCTGGCGCAAGCTCTCGCGCTGAACGAGGTCAACCGGCGGCGTCGCGCAGCAGCCCAAGCGCGATGATGACGGAAAGCCGCCGGATCTGGTCGCGCGACAGGGGTCCGAAGCGCATTTCGCGATGGGCCGTGCCGGTTGGCCCGGCGCAGGCAAAATGGACCAGGCCGACAGGCTTGCGGTCCGTGCCGCCACCGGGGCCGGCGACGCCGGTAACGGCGACGGCCAGGTCTGCGGAAAGCCGTGTGCGACCTCCCGCGGCCATCGCGCGAGCGACCTCTTCGCTGACGGCGCCGTGAGCCTCGATCAGGGCGGCAGGCACGCCGGCCAGCGCCGTCTTGGCGCCGTTGGAATAGGTCACCAGCCCGCCATTGACGACATCCGAAGAGCCGGCGATCGCGGTCAGGGCGCCCGAGACCAGCCCTCCCGTGCAGGATTCGACCGTGGCCACGCTGAGGCCACGGTCGCGGCAAGCTGCCAGGACCGTTTCGGCCAGCACGGTGATCTCCGCATCGAACATGGCTAGTCCTCTTCGGGCAGGCGGATCGTTGCTGTTCCAAATGCGACGAGGCCCTCGCGCCGGCCGGTGAAGCCCATGCGCTCCGAGGTCGTCGCCTTGATCGCGACCTTGCCGAGCGGCAGGCCCGCGATCGCCGCAATCTCGGCGCGGATGACCTCGCGGTGCGGGCCGATCTTCGGGGCCTCGCAGACGACGGTCAGGTCGAGAAAGTCGATCCGCCCGCCGCGCTCGCGCACCCGCGCTGCCGCGAAGGCGAGGAACTGGGCGGACGCCGCGCCGCGCCATTGCGGATCGCTCGGCGGGAAATGCGTGCCGATATCGCCGTCGGCGAGCGCGCCGAGCACGGCGTCGGTCAGCGCGTGGAGCGCGACGTCACCGTCGGAATGGGCGATGACGCCCTGGTCGTGGCCGATCCGGACGCCGCCGAGCCAGACATGGTCGCCCGGCCCGAAGGCATGGACATCGTAGCCGGTGCCGACCCGCGTCACGAGCGCCTTGCCAGGCTGTACTGCGGCCCGCAGGAAATCGGCGGCATGGGTCAGCTTCACGTTGGCCGGGTCGCCCTGGAAGGTCGCGACCGGATGGCCGGCCCATTCCATCAGGGCGGCATCGTCAGTGAAGCCATCGAGCAGGGCCGCCTCCGCGGCCTCATGGGCCTCCAGCAGGGGCCTGAAGCGGAAGGCCTGCGGCGTCTGGACGGTGACGAGTTGGTCGCGCGGCGGGGTCTCGGCGACATGGCCGTCGGCGCTGGTGCGCTTCACTGTATCGGTGACGGGCAAAGCGGGGATCGCGGCGATGCCGCCGGCACCGAGCCGGTGGATCGCGGCGCTGATCTGGGCGCGCGAAACGAAGGGGCGGGCCGCGTCATGGACAAGCACGATACCGTCGAAGCCCTCGCGCGACAGCGCGAGCAAACCGCGCCGCACCGAGGCCTGGCGCGTTGCACCGCCGAGCGTCGGCGTCACGAGACGGGAGCCGTCGATGCCGGCCATGGCATTGGCGTAGCGTGCCTCGTCGCCTTCGCCGATGACGATGGCGATACGCTCGATCGCCGGCTCCGCCAGGAAGGGCGTGAGCGCATGAGCGAGAACGGGGCGGCCGTCGACCAGCCGGTACTGCTTCGGCTCGCCATCGCCGGCCCGCAGGCCGCGGCCGGCCGCGACGAGCAGGGCTGCAACCGGCGGAAGCGCATCGGATTGACGGAGCACGGCGCTGGATCCTGTCTGCAAGCGGGTCATGGGCGCATGCCATAACCAATTCCGCTGCGATGGGGCAGGGGGGTGTGACGCTGTTGCATTGCAGCATTCCGCCTAAGCGCTTGCGCTCATGCAGCATTGTCCAATAAATATGCATATAGAGAATTGCCTTAAAAGCAGGCTGCCCTTTTGGACATTGCAGATATCCCGATCGCCTCCCGTGCCTTCCTGGCGCCGATGTCCGGCGTGACCGACATCGTCATGCGTCGCTTGGCGGCGCGCAGCCGCGCCGGGATCGTCGTGTCGGAGATGGTTGCATCCGACGAATTCGTGCGTGGCAGCGAGGAAGCGCGCATCCGGGCCGAGGGCGAGGGCGTCTCGCCGCATGTCGTCCAGCTCGCCGGCTGCGACCCGTACTGGATGGGTGAGGCGGCGCGGCTGGCCGAGGCCAACGGCGCCGATATCGTCGACATCAACATGGGCTGCCCGGCCAAGAAAGTAACGGGCGGCTGGGCCGGCTCCGCCCTGATGCGCGATCTCGACCATGCGATCGCGCTGGTCGAGGCCGCCGTTGCCGCCACCAGCGTGCCGGTGACGGTCAAGATGCGCCTCGGCTGGGACGATGCCTCCCGCAATGCTCCCGAGCTTGCCCGTCGGGCGGTCGATGCTGGGGCGCGGATGATCACGGTCCATGGCCGGACGCGCCAGCAATTCTACAAGGGCACGGCCGATTGGCGGGCGATCGCGGCGGTGCGCGCCACCGGCGATTTCCCATTGGTGGCCAATGGCGACATCCACGATGTCGCGGATGCGCGGGCTTGCCTGGAACAGTCGGGCGCCGATTTCGTGATGGTGGGGCGTGCTGCGCTCGGCCGGCCCTGGCTGGTCGGCGCGATCGGCGCGGCGCTCGACGGGCGCACATTCCGGCCGCTGACGCTGACCGAGAAACTCGCACTGGCCTGCGAGCACTATGAGGGCCTGCTGTCCCTGATGGGTGTGGCGCATGGCGTGCGCCATGCCCGTAAGCATCTGGCGGCCTATGCGGATGACGCCGTTGCGGATGGCTGCGAGCCCGATGCGGAGCTGCGCCGCAGCCTTCTGACGTCTGACGAGCCCAAGCAGGTCCTGGTCGCGCTGACCGGCCTGTTCTCGACCGATCGCAATCGCGAAGCGGCCTGACGCAACAAGGAGCAGCCGATGACGGCGATGTTTGCCGACAAGGGGCTTGGACGCCGCAGCACCTACCTGCTCGATCCGATCGAGGTCCAGGCGCTGAACGTGCTGCCGATGCCGGTGCTGGTGATCGGCGAGAGCCATGCCGTGCTCTATGCGAACACGGCAGCCGAGGATTTCTTCCAGTCGAGCGCCGCCCTGCTCAAGCGCCAGCGCATCGATGATCTCGTCGCCTTCGGCTCACCCGTGCTGGGGGTGATCGAGGAGGTGCAGCGCCGCGGCGCCAGCGTCAGCGAGTACCGCCTCGATCTCGGCACGCCCCGCCTCGGAACCGATCACATCGTCGATGTCTTTGCCTCTCCCTTGCCCAGCCAGGGCGACGCCGTCGTGCTGATGCTGCAAGAACGAACAATTGCTGAAAAAATGGACAGGCAATTGACCCATCGCGGGGCAGCTCGCTCGATCACCGCGCTCGGCGCGATGCTGGCCCACGAGATCAAGAACCCGCTTTCGGGCATCCGCGGCGCGGCGCAGCTGCTCGAAGGCTCGATCGGCGACGAGGATCGGATGCTGACGCAGCTGATCTGCGACGAGACCGACCGGATCGTAAAGTTGGTCGAGCGTGTCGAATTGTTCGGCGACGAGCGGCCGAGCGAGCGCGACGCGGTCAATGTCCATGACGTGCTCGACCATGTGAAGCGCCTCGCCCAATCCGGCTTCGCCCGGCATATCCGCTTCACGGAGGCCTACGACCCGTCGCTGCCCCCGGTGACCGGCAATCGCGACCAACTCGTCCAGGTGCTGCTCAACCTCATCAAGAACGCCGCTGAAGCCATCGGCGAGGGCGCGATCGACGGCGAGATCACGCTCACGACGGCCTATCGCCCGGGTATCCGCCTGCAGGTGCCCGGCTCGTCGGAGCGCATCGCGCTGCCGCTCGAGATCGGCGTGCGCGACAACGGGCCGGGCGTGCCCACCGATCTGGTGCAGCACCTGTTCGATCCCTTCGTCACGACCAAGGCCCAGGGAAGTGGCCTTGGACTTGCACTTGTCGCCAAGGTGATCGGCGATCACGGCGGAATCGTCGAGTGCGAGTCCGTTCCGCGCCGGACGCATTTCAGGATCCTCCTGCCCCTGCACCAGCTCAGGTCGGGGCAGGCAACGTAAAGGCCTCAAGCAACACATGCCGACCGGTCACATCCTTGTCGCCGACGACGACGCCGCGATCCGCACCGTCCTGAACCAGGCGCTGGCCCGGGCGGGCTATGAAGTCAGGACCACGGGTCAGGCCGCCACGCTCTGGACCTGGGCTGCCCAAGGATTGGGCGATTTGATCATCACCGACGTGGTCATGCCCGATGGGAACGCCTTCGACCTGCTGCCGCGCATCAAGCGGGTGCGGCCAGAGCTGCCGATCATCGTGATGAGCGCGCAGAACACCTTCATGACGGCGATCAAGGCCTCAGAACGCGGTGCCTACGAGTATCTGCCGAAGCCCTTCGACCTGAAGGAGCTCGTCGCCATCGTCGGCCGCGCGATGTCGCGACCGCGCGGCGAAGCGGCGCGTGGCCATGCAGCCGAACCCGAGGACATCCCGCTGATCGGCCGCTCGCCGGCGATGCAGGATGTCTATCGTGCGCTGGCCCGCCTGATGCCGATCGACCTGACCGTGATGATCAACGGCGAATCCGGCACCGGCAAGGAGTTGGTGGCGCGCGCGCTGCACGATTACGGCAAGCGCAAGAACGGGCCCTTCGTCGCGATCAACATGGCCGCGATCCCGAAGGACCTGATCGAATCCGAGCTGTTCGGCCATGAGAAGGGCGCCTTCACCGGCGCGCTGACGCGCTCGTCCGGCCGCTTTGAGCAGGCCGAGGGCGGCACGCTCTTCCTCGACGAGATCGGCGACATGCCGATGGAGGCGCAGACCCGCCTCCTGCGCGTGCTCCAGCAGGGCGAATACACCACGGTCGGCGGGCGCACCCCGATCAAGACCAATGTCCGCATCGTCGCCGCGACCAACAAGGACCTGCGCATCTCGATCGCGCAGGGGCTGTTCCGCGAGGACCTGTTCTTCCGGCTGAACGTCGTGCCGATCCGCCTGCCGCCCCTGCGCGAGCGCATCGAGGACATCCCCGATCTCGTTCGCCACTTCTTCACGCTGGTCGAGAAGGAGGGGCTGCCGCGCAAGCAGGTCGATTCGGAAGCGATGGACGTGATGCGGCAGTATCGCTGGCCGGGTAACGTCCGCGAACTGGAAAATCTCGTCCGGCGCCTGGCCGCGCTCTACCCGCAGGAGACGATCACCGCGCCGATCATCGAGGCCGAATTGCAGCCGGCGGCGGTGGGGGCAGGATACATCGGCAGCCCTGCCGTTTCCGAGCGCGCCGAGACCCTGTCCGGCTCCGTCGAGCGCCATCTCGGCCAGTATTTCGGCGGTTTCGGCGACAATATCCCGCCGCCGGGCTTGTATCACCGTATCCTGCGCGAGATCGAGCCGCCCCTGATCGCGGCGGCGCTCGCCGCCACGCGCGGCAACCAGATCCGAGCCGCGGAGCTGCTCGGGCTCAATCGCAACACGCTGCGCAAGAAGATTCGCGAACTCGACATGCAGGTGGTCCGCTCGCCGCGCTGAAACGCGGCATCACCGCCTTGTGAATGTCATATTTTGACAACACCGTTGCGGCGGCGCATCAGTGGCGCCCCGCAGGCGTGATCGGTTCGCGATCCCTGCCATTTCGGAGTTGTCGGAAAACGTGTCTGCGTCGGTCAACGAAGCCAGAATGATGCCGCGCGGCGAGGAGAAATCCCGTCGCGTATCGGGCTGGGTCGGCGGGATCGTTGTCGCGCTGGCTTTGATCTCGGCGCTGCTCACCTTCCTCGTGCTGTCGGGCGCGACCCCGATCGTGCCCGTGCACGAGGTCGTCGTCGGCGTGTTCGTGCTGAACGCGCTGCTGATCCTGGTGCTGATCGTCATCGTCGCCATCGAGGCGGCCGTGCTGATCCGCGCCCGCAAGGCGGGAGCGGCTGCGGCGGGCCTTCATGTCCGCATCGTCGGCCTGTTCAGCATCATCGCCGCCCTGCCGGCGGTGCTCGTCGCGATCATCGCCACCATTACGATCGAGCGCGGGCTGGAGCCGTGGTTCTCCGACCGGATGCGCGATGCCGTCTTCAAGTCGGTCGAGGTCGCGGATGCCTATGCGGCCAGCCAATGCCGCTCGCTCGGCCGCGAAATCCGTGTGCTCGCCGACGATCTGAGCCGGGCCAAGCCTGCCTTCGACGTCGACCGCAAATGGTTCGAGAACTTCCTCACGACGCGCGCGACAGCGCTGGGACTGCCCGTCGCCACGATCATGCAGCCGCCGGACAAGGTGGTCGTGCGTGCCAATATCAACGTGCTGCGCGATCCGCCCATGCCGGATCAGGCCGCCTTCGACGATGCCAAGTCCGCGCCGGAGCCGATCTGCGTCATCCCGCGGACGGGTACCGTCTTCGGTGCCGTGGTGAAGCTTCCGGCCTATGACAACAGCTTCCTGCATGTTGCGCGCGAGGTCGATCCGCTCGCCGTCGAGTTCCCTTCGGTCGCGCGCGGGGCGGCTGTCGAATATCTCTCGATCGATGCGCGCCGAAAGGGCGTGCAGATCGCCTTCGCCTCGATGTACGGGCTGATCGCGCTGATCCTGCTGCTTTCGGCGATCTGGCTGGGCTTGAGCTTCGCCAATGGCCTGGTCGCGCCGATCCGGCGGATGATCGATGCGACGGATCAGGTCTCGAGCGGGAATTTCTACGTTCAGGTGCCGATCCGACGATCCGAGGGCGATCTCGCCCATCTCGGAGAGACCTTCAACAAGATGACGGCGGAGCTGCGCCGCCAGCGCGACAGCCTGGTCACGGCGAGCGAGGTCATCGACCGGCGGCGGCGCTTCACCGAGACGGTCCTGTCCGGTGTCTCGTCCGGCGTCCTCAGCCTCGACAGCGACGGGCATGTCACGACGATCAATCGCTCGGCCGAGAATCTGCTGGGCACCGGCGGGCGTCTGCTGGGCAAGCCGATCGGCGAGATTGCGCCCGAGGTGGCCGGTTTCGTCACGGAGGCCCTGCAGAACCGGCAGCGCCAGAGTTCCGGCCAGGTTGCCTTCACCCGCGCTGGCCAGGACCGGATGGTCAATATCCGGGCCGTGCGTGAAGGCGAGGGGATCGGTGCCGGGCTCGTCGTGACGCTCGACGACATCACCGACCTCGTCTCGGCCCAGCGCACGGCCGCCTGGGCCGATGTCGCCCGCCGCATCGCGCATGAAATCAAGAACCCGCTGACGCCGATCCAGCTCTCGGCCGAGCGCATCAAGCGCCGGTTCGGGCGGGTCATCACCGAGGGCAAGGACGTCTTCGACCAGTGCACCGATACGATCGTTCGGCAGGTCGAGGACATCAGGCGCATGGTCGACGAATTCTCGTCCTTCGCCCGCATGCCGAAGCCTTCGCTCGCCCGCGAGGACATCGTCGAGACCGTCAGACAGATCGTCTTCCTCTGGCGCGTCGGCAATCCCGAGACCACGATCGCCGAGGTCCTGCCGGCCGAAGCCGTGCCCGCACGCTTCGATCGGCGCCTGATCTCGCAGGCCCTCACCAACGTCATCAAGAACGCGACCGAGGCGATCGACGCGGTGCCGGCCGACGAGCGCGGACAGGGCCGTATCGATGTCCAGATGGCACGGCTTGACGACGGCCGGATCGTCATCGACGTCATCGACAACGGCAAGGGCCTGCCGGCGGATCAGCGCCAGAAGCTGCTCGAACCCTATATGACGACGCGCGAGGGTGGGACGGGCCTAGGCCTCGCCATCGTCGGCAAGATCCTGGAAGACCATGGCGGCGGTATCGAATTGCTCGACCGTCCGGACGCTGCCAGCGGTGCGCGAGGTGCGCGCATCCGTCTCTGGTTCCCCGAAACGGGTCCGGCGCAGGACGCTGAGGGCAGCGATGCGGCCGGCCAGCCCGAAAATAGCTCTCGCAACACAGATGATAGGAAGAATGGGATACGCCTATGAGCGCTGACATCCTGGTAGTGGACGACGAAGTCGATATCCGCGATCTGGTCGCCGGCTTGCTGGAGGACGAGGGCTACCGGACCCGCAAGGCGGGCTCCGCCGACGAGGCGCTGGCCGCGATCGCGTCGCGCCGGCCTAACCTGGTCTTCCTCGACATCTGGTTGCAGGGCAGCCGGCTCGACGGCCTGCAGGTCCTGGAGCTGATCAAGGAGAACCATCCCGATCTCGCGGTGGTGATGATCTCCGGCCATGGCAACATCGAGACGGCGGTCTCGGCGATCAAGAGCGGCGCCTATGACTTCATCGAGAAGCCGTTCAAGGCCGATCGGCTGGTGCTGGTCGCAGAGCGGGCGCTCGAAGCCTCGCGCCTGCGCCGCGAGGTCCGCGAGCTCAAGACCCGCTCGGTCCAGGCCGACCGCATCGTCGGCCGCACGACGGTCGTGAACCAGCTCCGCCAGACGATCGAGCGTGTCGCGCCGACCAATGCGCGCGTGCTGATCACCGGCGAGCCCGGCTGCGGCAAGGAGTTGGCGGCACGCACGCTGCACGGCGCCTCCACCCGTTCTACCGGGCCGTTCGTCGTCATCAACGCGGCAACGATCACGCCTGAGACGATGGAGGAGGAGCTGTTCGGCGTCGAGGGTGGCGACGGGCGCGGGCGCCGTATCGGCGCGCTCGAGGAGGCCCATGGCGGCTCGCTCTATATCGACGAGATCGGCGACATGCCGCGCGAGACGCAGAACCGCATCCTGCGCGTGCTCGTCGACCAGAACTTCCAGCGTGTCGGCGGTGCGACGCGGGTGCATGTCGATGTCCGCGTCATCTCCTCGTCGAGCCGCGATCTGGCGCAGCTCATCGCCGACGGACATTTCCGCGAGGATCTCTATCACCGCCTCAGCGTCGTGCCGATCAAGGTGCCGCCGCTGTCGGAGCGGCGCGAGGACGTTCCCGAGCTGATCGAGTTCTTCATGGAGCAGATTTCGATCGCGAGCGGCCTGCCGAAGCGCCAGATCGGCAGCGACGCCATGGCCGTGCTGCAATCGCATGAATGGCCGGGCAACATCCGCGAGCTGCGCAACAACGTCGAACGCCTGATGATCCTGACCAAGGGCGATCCGACAGCCGAGGTGACGATCGAGATGCTGCCGGCCGAAGTCGGCGCGATGGTGCCGACGACGCCGTCGGGCTCCGGTGGCGAGCGCCTGATGAGCCTGCCGCTGCGCGATGCGCGCGAGATCTTCGAGCGCGAGTACCTGATCGCGCAGATCGCCCGCTTCTCCGGCAATATCTCGCGCACGGCCGAGTTCATCGGCATGGAACGCTCGGCGCTGCACCGGAAACTGAAGTCGCTCGGCGTCGGCTGAAGGCGCGTCGATATACGACAGCAGCTGTTAGCAGCCACCTTTGTCATTCCGGGGCTTCGCGGAGCGAAGAACCCGGGACCCACGACCGGGCGAGCCACCGGCAACGGGAGACAAAAGGTCTCACCCGGTCGTGGGTTCCGGGTTCGCGCCCGTGGCGCGCCCCGGAATGACAAGGGTGGTGCCGGAGCCAAAGCCAAGCCAGGAAACGGTGTTAGGCGCGCCACGCATGCCCATTTGCGCGCTACGCAGGCGGCATGCGTCTAAAGTCGGCAATGCTGCACTTGCGTTGTGGGCGAAGACGACGATCTAATGGAGCATCGGTGTTCCGACGCTGGTGGAATGCGCCGCCGGCCTGAAACGGAACGAATTGGATCGCTGGATTTTAATCCGATCGGCGATCCCAACAACAGGGACTACCCATGGCCGCCGAGCGGGCACAGAACCTTCAGGACACTTTCCTCAACCATGTGCGCAAGCAGAAGATTCCGCTGACGATCTTCCTCGTCAACGGCGTCAAGCTGCAAGGCGTCGTCACCTGGTTCGACAATTTCTGCGTGCTGCTGCGCCGTGACGGTCATTCGCAGCTGGTCTACAAGCACGCGATCTCGACCATCATGCCCGGCCATCCGGTGCAGCTGTTCGAGCCTGAGGAAACGGACAAGAACTGATTTGGCTGCAAGCCACAAGGACGACAAGGATCGGGCGGCCACGCGTGTCACAGGCGCGAAGCCGCTCGACGAGATCGAACGCGAGATCGCGGCGAATACGCGCGCCTATGTCGTGGGACCCTATCTGCAGAAGCGCGGCATCGCGGTCGATGCCAACCAGCGTTCCTTCGCGGCGCGGCTGGACGAGGCCGTCGGGCTCGCGGCCGCGATCGACCTGACCGTCGTCGAGCCGGTGCAGGTGCTGCTGACGGCGCTGCGCCCCGCGACCTATCTCGGGAAGGGCAAGGTCGAGGAACTGGCCGAGCGCATCAAGATCGAGGAGATTGGCCTCGTCGTGATGGACTGCGCCCTGTCGCCGGTCCAGCAGCGCAATCTCGAAAAGGCCTTCGGCTGCAAGGTCATCGACCGCACCGGCCTGATCCTCGAAATCTTCGGCCGGCGGGCGCGCACCAAGGAAGGCGCGCTCCAGGTCGAGCTTGCGCATCTCAATTACCAGAAGAGCCGACTGGTGCGGTCCTGGACCCACCTTGAACGACAGCGCGGCGGCTTCGGCTTTCTCGGCGGCCCCGGCGAGACCCAGATCGAGGCGGACCGGCGCATCATCCAGGAGCGGATGACCAAGATCGAGCGCGATCTGGAGAGCGTGAAGCGTACGCGCTCGCTGCACCGCGCCAGCCGGAAACGCGTGCCTTATCCGATCGTTGCGCTGGTCGGCTACACCAATGCGGGCAAGTCGACGCTGTTCAATCGGCTGACCTCGGCCGAGGTTCTGGCGCAGGACATGCTCTTCGCGACGCTCGATCCGACGGCACGCGCGATCAAGCTGCCGCATGGCGCGCGGATCATGCTCTCCGACACGGTCGGCTTCATCTCCGACCTGCCGACCCAGCTCGTCGCCGCCTTCCGCGCCACGCTGGAGGATGCGATCGAGGCCGATGTGCTGCTGCATGTCCGCGACGTCGCGCATGAGGATACGCAGGCCCAGGCCGCCGACGTGCAGGCGATCCTGCGCGACCTCGGCATCAACCCGGACGATGGCCAGCGCGTCATCGAGGTCTGGAACAAGGCTGACCTGCTTGACCCTGCGGAGCGCGAGCGCCAGCTCGGTATCGCGACGCTCCGGCCCGACGGGTCGCGCCCGGTTCTGGTCTCGGCCCTGACCGGGGAGGGCATCGAGCGCCTGACGCGTTCGATCGAGACCCGCATCGCGCATAGCCGCCCGGTCTACACGCTGGAGCTCGCTCCGGGAGACGGCAAGTCGCTGGCCTGGCTGCATGCCAATGGCGAAATTCTCCAGCGCGAGGACGGCGAGGATGGCGCGCTGAAGCTCGTCGTGCGTCTGCCGCCCGAGCGGGAAGGGGCGTTCACGGCGCGCTTTCCCGAGGCTCTGCGGCAGGGATAAGCCCTGCCGTGGCTAGCCGGCGGCCTTCTCTCGCTTCTTCACTGCCTGCCAGAGTGCCTCCATCTCGTCGAGGCTGGCCTCTTTCGCGGTCCGGCCTTCTGCCTCCAGGGCCTCCTCGATGCCCTTGAACCGGCGTTCGAACTTGGCGTTGGCGGCGGCGAGGCAGCCTTCCGGGTCGGCATCGACATGGCGGGCGAGATTGGCGACGACGAAGAGCAGGTCGCCGATCTCCTCATGGATCGCGGCCTTGTCCCTGCCGGCGAGTGCTTCGTCTATCTCCTGCGTCTCCTCGCGAATCTTGTCGAGCACGAGACGGGCATCGTTCCAGTCGAAGCCGACGGTGGAGGCGCGGGCCTGCAGTTTCCAGGCGCGGGTCAGCGCCGGCAGCGTATGCGGCACGCCGGCGAGCACACCGCGCTCCTCCGTCTGCGGCGGCAGGCCGGCGGCTTCGCGTGCCGCGGCCTTGGCGGCTTTTTCCTCGGCCTTGATCCGGTGCCAGAGCACCTTCACTTCGGCGGGCGAGAGATCGCGCGCATCGCCGAAGACATGCGGATGTCGGCGGATCAGCTTGGTGGTGATGGCCTCGACCACATCGGGAAAGGCGAAGGAGCCTTCCTCCTCCGCCATGCGGGCATGGAACACCACCTGCAGGAGAAGATCGCCAAGCTCGTCCTTGAGGTCGAGCCTGTCGCCGCGGGCGATCGCATCGGCGACCTCATAGGCCTCCTCGACGGTATAAGGCGCGACCGAGGCGAAATCCTGCTCCAGATCCCAGGGGCAGCCGGTCTCCGGCGTGCGCAGCGCAGCCATGATTTCGATCAGGCCGGCGATCTCGCGAGAGGGCTTCAACGCTTTCATGTCTCCGTGAATGCGGGTGGAGCCTTGCGCGAAGAAGCGGGAACCGGTTTTTCGCTGAGGCAATGCGCAAAACTTTGATAATCCTCCTCCCATGATTCAAGCTACCCCGTCCATCGCGATCGACGAGAGCGAGATCGAGGAGAGTTTCGTGCGCGCCTCCGGTCCGGGCGGTCAGCACGTCAACAAGGTCTCCAGCGCGGTACAGATCCGCTTCGACGCGCGCCGCTCGCCGTCGCTGCCGAACGATGTCGCGATCCGGCTGATGAAACTCGCCGGCAGCAGGCTGACGCAGGACGGCATCATCGTCATCGTGGCGCAGACGCATCGCAGCCAGAAGCGCAATCGCGAGGAGGCTGTGGAGCGCCTGCTTGAGCTGATCCGCGCGGCGGCCGTACGTCCTCAAGTGCGGCGCGCGACGAAGCCGACCAAGGCCTCGAAGGAACGCCGACTCGCGTCCAAGGAGAAGCGCTCCGGCGTCAAGGCCGGCCGGCAGAGACCGGTATCCGATTAGCATGGCAGATCAGGGCGACAGGCGGGGGCAGGGTGCACGCCCCGCCCGGGCACCGCGGCGGATTACGCCCGACTATCTCCAGCGCGCGGCGATGCATTACCTCGAACGCTATTCGGCGCCGGCCGCGCAATTGCGCCGGGTGCTGGCGCGCAAGATCGCTCTGAGCTGCCGCCATCATGGCGAAGACCCGGCGACGCATGCGGCTGCGCTCGATGATGTCGTCTCGCGTTGCATCGGTTCCGGGCTGGTTGACGACCAGCGTTTTGCCGAGGCGAGGGCTGCAACGCTCAGGCGCCGGGGGCGTTCAGCGCGGGCCGTCGCGGCCACGCTCACCGTGAAGGGCGTGGGCCGTGAACTTGCGGCACGGGCCAGCAGCGTCGGCGACGAGGAGGAGTTGACGGCTGCCCGGAAAGCCGCGCGGCGCAAGCGGCTGGGCCCATGGTCGCGCGGTGACCGGGCAGCCAGCCGCCAGAAGGACCTCGCAGCCATGGCGCGAGCCGGCTTCTCGATCACCATAGCCCGTGCCGTGATCGACGGTGCAGCAGACGAAGATGCGAACGGTGGCGCGCTGACCTGACGGTGTGGCGCGCGGCGTTTCAGGTGGGGATGCAGCGTTGCTTCGCCGCATCCCACACCCCGTCCTGACAGGGCACCGTTGCGAAGTCGGTGAGGAGGCCCACCGCCAGCAGCGCGGCAAAGGCGGCCAGCGCGACCGCCAGGCCGATGACGGCGAGCCTCATCATGCTCCATCCCTCTCGCATCGGCGCACGAGTTCAAGCCGATGCGGCACGGGAAGAACGGTCACGGCCGCCGGTCTCACTCCAGCTTGACCTGTGCCTCCTTGACGACCTTGCCCCAGCGCTCGACCTCGGCCGTGACGAACCTGCCGAAATCCTCGCCACTCAGGGTCGGCATCGGCGAGCCGCTCTTCTTCCAGACGGCCTCGATGGCGGGCATCTTGAGTGTCTTCTGCACCTCCTCGCGCATCTTCGTCACGATCTCCGGGGGGGTGCCCTTGGGCGCCCAGAGGGCATACCAGGTCGAGACCTCGAAGCCCTCCAGGCCGGCCTCCTTGGCTGTCGGCACATCGGGTACGGCTTCGGAACGGGTCGGCGCGGCGACCGCGAGCGCCCGCAATGCGCCGCTCTGGATCTGGGGTGCCGATGAGCCGAGGCCGTCGAACAGCAGGTCGACCTGACCGGCGACCGTGTCCTGCAAGGCGGGGCCTGCGCCGCGATAAGGCACATGGGTCAGCTTCGTCTTGGTCGAAATCTGGAAGAGTTCGCCGGCGAGATGATGCGTCGTGCCGTTGCCGGCAGAGGCATAGTTCAGCTTCTCCGGGTTCTTCTTCGCGAATTCGACAAGCTCCGCCACCGTCTTGGCCTGGACCTTGCCGGGATGGACGACGATGACCTGCGGCGGCTGGGCGATGACCGCGATCGGGATAAAGTCGGTCTGGATGCTGTAGTCGAGCTTCGGATAGAGCGCCGGCGCGATGGCATGATGCGCCGCTCCGACGAAGAAGGTGTAGCCGTCGGGTTTGGCCTTCGCCGCGGCCGAGGCGCCGACCGTACCGCCGGCACCGCCGCGATTCTCGATGATGATGCGCTGGCCGAGCTGCTGGTCGAGCTGGGCGGCGAGGGGCCGGGCGAAGGCATCGGTGCCGCCGCCGGCCGGGAAGGGCACGATGAAGGTGATCGGCCGCTGCGGCCAGGTGTCGGCCAGTGCCGGCGCCGCCGCCAGCAGCGCGAAGGCGGCGGTCGCGAGGATCAAGTCTCGTTTCGTCGTCATTGTCGATGCGTCTCCCTTGATGCGGCGCTTGTCGGCCCCTGCCTTCGTGGCGTGCAGGGTTCAGGAGATCGGGAAGGGGAATCCGGTCGCGCCGCCAGGCGGGGATAGGCCGGGCGCGGCCGATGCAACCCGAATGCGTGAAAGCATCCTCCGGCCCCGTGGTGAGGCCGGAGGCAGGTGCGGTTCGGAAGGCCGGATGTTGCGCCAACCTTCGAACCATGGACGGCGATCAGCTGCGATACCAGCTCGCCAGGTTCCAGGTCGTCACCTCCCAGCCGGAGATGTCGGGCGTCAGGTTGTTGACGGCAGCGCCGACGACCGTGCGCGACAGAACCGGCAGGATGACGTTGGCCTCGCAGAAGATCTCGTTGACCTTGATCAGGAGCGCGGCGCGCTTGACCGGATCGAGCTCCTTCTGGGCGGCCTTGTAAGCCTTGTCGGCTTCAGGGTCGGACCAGCGCGAGACGTTGCGGCCGAGCCACTTGTTTTCCTTGTTGGCGATTTCCCAGGAGACGAGCTGGTTGAGGAAGCGCTCCGGATCGGGCTGCGGCTGCGTCGTGGTGTACATCTCCATGTCGCAATACAGCTTGGTGTAGGTGTCGGGGTTGGCGACGTCCGACGAGAAATACACCGAAGCGGTGACCGACTTCAGCTCGAGGTCGATGCCGGCGCGCTGGCAGGCCTGCTTGATGATGGCCTGGGTCTTCTGGCGCGGGGCATTGATCGAGGTCTGGAAGACGTATTTGAGCTTCTTGCCGTCCTTCTCGCGGATGCCGTCGGCGCCCTTCTTCCAGCCGGCATCGTCGAGGATCTTGTTGGCCTTCTCGATATTGAATTCGTATTTGAGCTTGGTCGACTTGAACTGCTTGGGTTCGTTGACGAAGCTCGCGGTCGCGACGCCGCCGCGGCCATAGATGAACTTCTCGATCGAGTCGCGGTCGATCAGCAGGTTCATCGCCTGGCGCACGGCGGGATCGCTGAGCGAGGGGTGCTTGGTCTTGACGCTGGAACGCTCGCCATCGACCTCGGTCCACGGATCGGTCGTGTTCAGGATGATGAACTCGACGTCGCCGCCCTTCACCGCCACGACCTTGCCGCGGCCGCCGGCCTCCATGCGCTTGAGGACCTCGTCCTCGACCTGCAGGTTCCAGGCGTAGTCGTATTCGCCGGTCTGCAGGACGGCGCGCGCCGCCGAGACCGCATCGCCGCCGCCCTTGACCTCGAGTGTGTCGAACTGCGGCTTGTTCTTGACGTGGTAGTTCTCGTTGCGCGCAGCCAGCACGATGTCGCCGGGCTTGAAGTCGACGAACTTGTAGGGGCCGGTGCCGACGGGCTTGAGGTTGGCCGGAGCCTCGCGGGACTTCGCGCCCTTGTACTCGCCGAAATGGTGCTTCGGGATGATCATCCCGGCGACGCCGACGAAGGGGTCAGCCCAGAACGGGGTCGCTTCCTTGAAGATCACCTTGATGGTGTGGCTGTCGATCTTCTCGACCTTGATATTGGCATAGGAGCCGGTGGTGTAGGCGGCCGTCGCCGGATCGGCGGCATATTCCCAGGTGAAGACGGCGTCATCGGCCGTGAACGGCTTGCCGTCATGCCATTGCACGTCCTTCTTCAGCTTCCAGATCACTTCCTTGCCATCGGCGGAAAGACCGCCATTGGCCTTGCTCGGGATCTCCGCGGCGAGCTGCGGAATGAGGTTGCCTTCCTTGTCCCAGCCGGCGAGCGGCTCGAAGAAGATGCGCGAGGCGATCTGGTCCTTGGTGCCCGAGGCGAAATGCGGGTTCAGCAGCGTCGGAGCCTGCCAGAGCAGGATCTTCAACGGGCCGCCGCCGCCGGCCTTGGTCGGCTTGTAGCTGTCGGCCGGCTGGGCCATCGCAACGTCGTTCCAGGCGAGAATCTGGGTCGCCATCGGCGCCGTGATGCCCACGGCCGCCATCTTCTGGATGAAGGATCGTCGCGACAGCGAGCCGTCCTTCACACCCGCGACGAGGCCGCGGATTTCCTGTTCCTTCATGGGATTCCCTCCACCTTTTCAGCAAATTGGTGCCCCGGCATTCGCTGCCGTGTTTTCGTTGGCGCGTCAGCAATGCATGGCCGGGCGCGGGCGTCCAGTCGGCGAATGGCCGGAGCATGTCGGCAATGTCGGCAATGCGTATCGTCATCCGGCAGGGATCGGAACGTCCGGAGATATCCCGGAGCGGTGTGTTGCCGGTGAAAACGGTCGACCCGATGCTGGGAATGCGCGGATGTGCGCAATTTTACGCTCCGGATTGAATGCAATTTGAGGGTTCCGGCCCGATGGTCTTCCCGCGAACAGTTGGCTGCGGGGTTTGATGTTCACGCGATACGTTACGTTCATCTTCCTGGTGGGGTTGAGCGCCCTTTTCTTCACCAGTGGACGCTCGGCACCGATAGGCGGCGAGAGCCGGAGTGATCCGCTCTACAGCGTCACCGCGGCAGAGCGGGGGGCGGCTCCCCATCCTGCCGGCGCGGTGCCGGGGCGAGCAGGGGCCGAGGCCGTCGATCTCGACAGCATCGATGGCGCGTCGTTCGGCGGCTACGATCACAATGGCAGCGTGATGTGGACCGCGCTGGCCGACGGGCTGATCGTCTATGCCGAGCCGAAGGCTTCAATTCGGGATGTGGTGAAGCCGGGCAGCGTGCTCTTCCGCGGCAGCCCGTTCCTGCAAGGCGGGCGCCTCGAAGGCACCGCCTACGCCTTCAAGAAGGGCTGCGCGCCGGCGCCTTATGCGGTGCACGGCGGCTATTCGCGTGACAGCGCCACGATCACGTTGCGCGGTGCTGGGCCAGTCAGGCAGGGCTGCGAGGTCGTGGGCTATTCGGAGAGAAGCCCGCACGCGGTGTTGAAGTTCACCAGCATGATGAGCCCGTGACGCTGAGGCGGGCGCGCGACCATCATGCTTCCGCTGTGGCCGGAATTTGAGGAGATGGCGGAAGCGGTGTCCGCATTAGTGTGTTTTCGCTGATTGTCTGCTCTTGCTGATACTTGTCGATATATGACGTAAAATCAGAGATTTAGCTGCGTTTTCAAATCAGATTTCTATCTTCTCGGCTCATTCAATCGAGCGCCCTCGTTAGGGCCTGGGGCCGCCGGCGCTCGCCATGGTCGCGGCGGGCGTAACGGCGCCGTTGATCGCTCGGCATGTTCGCCTCGGCTTCGTGGTGGCGGGCGCGCTCGGCTTGTCGGTGGCGGGCTATGTGATGCTGGCCTGGCTGGACGACAGCGCTTCCGGCACCGCCATCGTCGTCGCCGGCTTCTCGCTGGCCTATCTCGGGCTTGGCACGATAGCCGCGCTGGGAACGGACCTCGTGGTCGGATCGGCCCCCGCCGAAAAGGCTGGCTCGGCTTCGGCGATGTCCGAGACGGTGCAGGATCTCGGCGTATCGCTGGGCATCGCCATACTTGGCAGCCTCGCAACCGCCATCTATCGCCAGACGATGCACGACCACATACCGGCCGGTCTTGGCCCGGACGTGCGCGGGGCCGTCAGCGACAGCTTGTGGGGGGCACCTCGGTCGCTTCGCAACTGCCTCCCGGGCTTCTGGAAACCGCGCGGACGGCATTCACCGCGGGGTTCAGCAGCGCGGCGATGTTCAGCGCCGCGAGTGTCGCCATTCTCGCCGTTCTGGCCGCCGTTTCATTGCGGCGCATTGGTGCCATCGAGGGCGGCGGATAGCACCAATTCCATGCGCCGATCGCCGGCCGATGGCTAGAGCCGCGGAACCGCAGCGAGCAGGCGGCGCGTATAGGCGTGCTGTGGAGCGTCGAATACCGCGTCTGCCGGCCCTGTCTCGACGATGACGCCGTCCTTCATCACCGCGATCCGGTCGCTCATGTGCCGGATCACGCCGAGGTCATGGGAGATGAAGAGCATCGCCAGCCCGAGCCGATGCTGAAGCGCGATCAGCAGATCGAGCACCTGCGCCTGCGTGGTCACGTCGAGCGCGGACACCGGCTCGTCGCAAATCAGGAGATCGGGCTCGCTCGCCAGCGCCTGCGCGATCGAGACGCGCTGCCGTTGGCCGCCCGACAATGTCGCCGGCCGCCGGTCGAGGACCTCCGCCGGCAGGTTGACGAGCCGGAGCAGCTCTTCGACACGCGCTTGCCGGTCACCCTTGCCGAGCGCGGTGTGAAGCCGAAGCGGCTGCTCGACGATCCGCCGGACGGTATAGCGCGGATCGAAGGAATTCAGCGGGTCCTGCACGATCGTCTGGATATGCCGGCGCAGCGGCCGGCGCTGGCGCTCGGACAGGCTGCTCCAGGCCGAGCCACGGAACAGTGCCTCGCCCTGGTCAGGCTTTCGCAATGCAAGTGCGACCTTGCCGATCGTGGTCTTGCCTGAGCCCGATTCTCCGACGACGCCGAGGGTCTCGCCGGGAAACACCGTCAGTGAGACGCCATCGGCCGCGTTGGTCACGCTACGATCCGGGCGGGTGAACCGCACTGCGATATCGCGCAGCGCCAGGATCGGCTCTCCTCGTTCGGGCGGCTGCGGCTTCCCCGGCCGGGCCCCTTGCGTCGACAGCCAGCGTCCACGCGTCGCCGCGCTCGGCACGGCCGACAGAAGGCGCTGCGTATAGGCATGGCGCGGCTTCCGCAGGACCTCCCGCGCCGGGCCGGTCTCGACCAGCTCGCCGTTCTGCATGACCGCGATACGGTCTGCGAGCTGTGCGGCCACCGCCAGATCATGCGTGATGAGCAGAATGCCATGCCCGGCTCGGGCGAGCGCCTGGAAGACGTCGAGGATCTGCTGCTGGACCGTGACGTCGAGCGCCGTGGTCGGCTCGTCGGCGATCAGCAGCCGCGGCCTTGCGGCCAGCGCCGAGGCGATAAGCGCCCGTTGCCGCAGCCCGCCCGAAAGCTCGTGGGGGTATTGCGCAGCCCGGACAGCCGGGTCGGGAATGCCGACGCGCGCGAGCAGGGTTTCGACCTCCGCGCCGATCTCCGTGCGCGGAACCAGTCGGTGGGTCAGGAGCGGCTCGCCGACCTCCCGTCCGATCGTCCGCAGCGGATCGAGCGAGACCAGGGCGTCCTGCAGCACGAAGCCGATCTCCCGGCCTCGAATCTTCGACCACTGCCGCTCCGTGAGACCGTTCAGGGAATGGGTCTCGCCGTCATGACCCGAGAGGCGCAGCGCCCGGGCGCGCTGCTCTGCGCCTGGGCCTGCGAGCCCGACCAGCGCGCGGGCGGTGGCCGATTTGCCCGAGCCGGACTCGCCGACGATCGCGAGGATCTCTCCGGCACCGATGGTGAAGGAGATGCCGCGCACGACCTCCCGCCGCCCCAGTCGGCCCGGGAAGCTGATATGCAGGTCCTCGACGTCGAGGATGGTGGAGCGGGCGGCCGGCGCGGCCCGGACGAGGTCATGCCGCCCGACGAGCTGGACGTTCATGGTTCGCCTCCCTGTGAAAGCAGGAGCTGCAGGCGGCGCCCCAGGATCGTGATCGCGATGACCGAGGCTGCGACGACCGTTGCCGGCAGGAAGCTGATCCACGGTGCGGTATCGAGGAAGTTGCGCCCATCGGCCAGAAGCGCGCCCCATTCGGCGGCGGGCGGCACCACGCCGAGCCCGATGAAGCTCAGGGCCGACGCCGAAAGCACGGCATTGCCGACGCCGATGGTGGCCAGGACGACGAGCGGCCGTATCGCATTCGGCACGACATGGCGGGCGATGATCGCCGGCGTGGATTCGCCGAGCGAGACGGCATGCTCGACATAGCCGGACTGCCAGACGCGCAGCACTTGCGAGCGCACCAGCCGGGCATAGCCCGCGATGCTGGAAAGCCCGACGGCGAGGAGGGTGTTGGCCGGCCCCCGGCCGAGCACGGCGATGATCAGCAGGGCGAGCAGGATTTCCGGGAAGGCCAGCAGGATATCGATGAGCCGCACGAACAGGCGCTGCAGGAAGGGCGGGGTAAGGCCCGCCGCCGTGCCCAGCAGCACGCCGCCGGCGCAGCCGATCAGCGTCGCGCCGAGGCCGATGCCCAGGGATTGCGAGGTGCCGTGGATGACGCGGGTGAAGACGTCCCGGCCGAGCTGGTCGGTGCCGAACCAGTGGGCGAGGCCGGGCGGCAGCAGGATCGCATCGGTATCGACGGCGTCAGGCGCTAGTGCGGTGAACCAGTGCGGCACTGCGGCAGCAGCCACAAGAAGCAGCACGAAGGCGAGGGGGGCGACGAGACCGGGGGCGCGCCACGGATCCCGGGCGCGCCCGCCGTCGCTTCGAACGCGCGCGATGATGTCGAGGGCCTGGCTCATTGCGCCGCCTTCCGTAGCCGCGGGTCGATCAGCAGGTAGAGCGCATCGACCGCAAGGTTGATCAGCACCGAGACGAGAGCCGACAGCATCACCAGCCCGAGCAGCAGGGGCATGTCGCGCGTCTTGATCGCCTGCAGGGTGATTTGGCCGATGCCGGCTCTCCCGAACACGGTCTCGGTCAGGATCGAGCCGGCCAGGACGCCGGCGAAGAGCGTGCCGGTCAATGTCGAGACCGCGAGCGCGGCATGACGCAGCGCGTGACGCAGGCGCAGCTGCGTCTCGCTGACGCCGCGTGTCCGTACGGTCAGGGCGAAAGGCTGGAGCAGGGCTTCTTCCAGCCCGTCGCGCAGGACCTGCCCCAGCAGGGCCGCGAGCGGCAGGCTCAACGCGATGGCAGGAAGTACGAGGGCGCGGAAGCCTTCGCCGCCGATGACCGGGAACCAGCCGAGATAGAAGCTGAAGACCGTCAGCAGCAGGAGGCCGACCCAGTAGACCGGCGTGCTCAGCACGGCGAGCTCCAGGCCGGCGAGGACGGTTCGCAGTCCCTTGCGTCGTCCTGCCGTGGCTAGCGCGTTGACGAAGGCGAGTCCGAGCGCCAGCGCCATCGCGGTCCCGGCGAGCTGGAGCGTCGGCCCGGCCGCCTCGCCGATGACCTCGATGACCGGCTGCCGGTATTGATAGCTCTCGCCGAAATCGCCGAGCAGGGCCTGGCCGATATAGCGCAGGTATTGCACGGGCAGCGGCTGGTCGAGGCCGAACTGCCGGATCAGCGCCTCCCGCTCGGCCGCGTCGACGACGTTCTCGCCGCCGGTGAGGACCGCGACGGGGTCGCCGGGGATCGCCTTGACGGCGACGAAGGTGATCGTGGCCGCGCCCCAGAGCACGGCGACGATCACCCCGAGGCGCCTGAGCCCCGCGGGCAGGGCGTTAGCGAGCCAGCCAGGCATCGTAGAGGTTCGGCTTTGCATTCGTCGCCCAGCTGACGCCCTGCAGCTTCTTCGAGGCGCCCAGCTGATAGGCGACGACGTAAAGCGGCACGGCATAGGCCTGGCCGATGATCTCGGCCTGTGCCTGGCCGTAGAGGCGCTGTCTCTCTTCGCCGGAGGCGCCGATCGCCTTGGTCAGGATCTCGTCGAGGCTCTTCACTCGCGCGTTGTTGGCGCCGTTCGGCGGGATATAGGCCGAATGGAAGACGGTCCGCAGGATGTCCGGCTCGGCGCGGACATAGTAGAGCGAGGTGAGATCATAGTCGTTCGCAGCCGTGCGGGCGGTGTATCCGCCGGCATCGACGGGATCGAGCTTGAGGTCGAAGCCTGCTTTCTTGACGGAGAACTGGACCGCCTGGGCCACGGTCAGGTCCGAGGCGCTCCACGCGGCGGCGTCGTAGACAAAGCGGAGGCTCAGGCGTTCGCCGCCCTTCGAGCGGATGCCGTCGCCGTCCTTCGCGGTCCAGCCGGCCTCGTCGAGCAGCTTCGCGGCCTTCTGCTGGTCAAAGCCCCATGTGCTCGCGATCTTCGGATCGTAATAGAGCGTCGAAGGGCCGAAGATGTTATCGGCTGCCTTGAGGCTGCCGAAATAGGCGGCCTTGACCGCATTCGGCGCATCGATCGCGCTCTGGAAGGCCTGACGAACCCGGCTGTCGGCGAAGGGACCCTTGCTCGTGTTCAGGAACAGCGAGCGGTTCACGCCGGGGTTTTCGCGCGTCACCACCTGAAGGCGGCTGTCGCCCTGAACGGAGCGGAAATTCGCCGGCGGCACCTCGTCGATCGCCTGCACCTGTCCGCTGCTGAGCGCGCCGAGGCGAACCGAGGATTCCGGCAGGTAGCGGAACACGATGGCATCGAGATGGGCCGGGCCCTGATGCGCGGCATAGCCCGGTCCCCAGTTGTAGTCGGCCCGCCGGGTGAGCCGGCTGCCGCTGCCCTTGGTGAAGCTCTCGAGCAGGAAGGGACCGGAGCCGACGACGGTGTTGGTCGTGCTCTTGGCCTCGCGCAGATATGTCGGCGACTGGATGCCCAGATAGGGCAGGCTCAAGCCCTGCAGCAATGGCGCGAAGGCCTGCTTGTAGGAGATCACCACCGTCGCGGCGTCGGGCGCGGCGATGCCGGCCACCGGACCGAGCAGGGACTTCGCATAGCTCGATGTCGTCTTGGGATCGAGGATCCGCTCGAAATTGAACTTGACCGCCGCCGCGTCGAGAGGCGTGCCGTCGCTGAAGGTCACGCCGCGGCGAAGATGGAAGGTGTAGATCGTATTGTCGGCATTCACCTCCCAGCGTTCCGCCAGCCAGGGCGTGAAGCTGTTATCCTCGGCCTGGCCGACGAGGGAATCGACGAGGTTGCGGGTGATCAGCGCCGTGATCGAACTGCCGGTGATCGAGGGGTCGATGATCGCGGTGTCGCTCGCCAGGCCGAAGGTCAGCGTGCCTCCGGCGACGGGCTTTCCGCCCGTCTGGTTGTCGGTGGCGAGGGCCGGGGCTCCGGTCGCGAGAAGGGCGATGGCTGCAATCGCCGCCCGCAGATGAAAGCGCCGCACCGTGGCTGCTTCTCGGGCGGTTTCTTGATGCTGTGGCTGCAGCGCGCGGCGGGACGGGGAGAGTTCGGCCTGGTTCATGGAAGTACCTTGGGATGAGTTGGGGCATCGGCGCGGGCCAGCGATGGCCGCGGCCTGAAGCCCTTGGCATGTCGGAAATCGATGGTCGGTCGGGGTGCGCGGCGGCGCCGCTGCGCTATTCGCTGCTGCGGCGGCGGGGCTCGCCGGTGCGCGTCCAGTGCAGGAACGCCGACAGGCGCAACAGGGCGTGTACGATGATATTGAACGGGATGAGCATGGGCCTTCCTCAAGCAAAGGAGCCCACGGCAATGCGCGTGGTGCTTTTAGCATTGGTGACGCGGTGCAAGCTGCTCCAACAAATCCCGCGATCGGCATGATTTGAGCCATGTCGATGATAGTAATCATCGTTTGGCGCCAGCTTTCCGTCAATCGAATGTCTTTTCAAATACATTCGGGAACGGGCAAGATTTCGCTTTCGCCGAAGCCGTGAAGGGGTGGTTCGATCTCCGCGGCGGTTGAGAGGACTGCGTCGCGCGAAAGCTGGCTCGCCTCAGGCGCTGCGGGCCAGCGAGACAGCCGGCGGCAAGGGAGGCAGCTCCAGGTTCGAGCGGAAATCGCCTCCGACATAGTCGGTATCGATCAGCGCGCGCCGGCGCAGCTCCGGCAGCAGGCCGTTCAGGAGCAGGTCCTCCTGATCGGGATTGCCGAGCCCGTGGAGGGTGAGGATATCCAGCACGCCGGCCCGGAAGCGCTCCTCGATCGCATCGGCCAATTGTTCGGGCGTGCCCGCGACCGACCAGTGGCCGGTTTCCTGCGCCTCGATGATCAACTCACGGAGCGTCAGGCCCTGCTTCGCGTAGCGGCTGAAGATTTCGACGCGCCCGCGGCGCCGGTTGGTGCTGGTGATCTCCGGCAGCAGGCTGTCGGGCAGGGGCTTGTCGAGCGGCAGGCCCGAGAGGTCGATATCGCCGCCGAGCATGTCGGCGAGCTTGAGGCGGCCGAGGTCGTAATCGATGCGCTCGTGCTTCTCCTTCAGGCGTCGGACGACATCCGCGTCGGATTCCCCGATGACCGAATGGAAGGAGTTCATCACGAAGGGCAGGTGTTCTCCGCGCCCGAAGCTCTTGGCCCGGCGCCGCAGCTCCGTCACGAAGGCGATCGCGCCGTCCAGCTTCGGCTGCGAGGTGTAGACCACCTCGGCATAGCGCGCCCCGACATTGATCCCCGCTTCGGATTGGCCCGCCTGGAACTGCACGGGGCGGCCCTGCGGCAAAGGCGGTACGTTGAGCGGTCCCTGAACGGCGAAGTGCCGGCCGCGATAGTCGATGCGATGGAATTTTGCGGGATCGAGCGCGAGCGCGCCGGAGGCCTTGCGGGTCACGGCCTCCCGCTCGTTCGCATCGTACAGGGCATTGACGACCTCGATGAATTCTGCGGCGCGGGCATAGCGCTCCTCGGGGCTGAGCAGGAGTGCCCCGAAATTCTCCTCGCCGACCGAGGAGGTGACCGCGTTCCATCCGGCGCGGCCGCCGCTGGCATGATCGAGCGTGCCGATCAGGCGCGCCAGATTGTAGGGATGATGGAAGGTCGTCGAAATCGTCGCGACGAGGCCGATATGCGACGTGACCTGGCTCAGCGCAGCGAGCGCGATGAGCGGGTCCTGTACTCCGGCCGTGCCGGCGAGCCCGGCCGGATCGATCTGGAGCAGGTCGGCGGTAAAGAGTCCGGTGACCTTCTCGGCCTCGGCCCTGCGGGCGAGCTCGGCCGCGCGCTTCGCCCCCGTGGCCGGGTCGGCATCGTTTGCAGCGGCGATGACATTGGAGGCGCCCATCAGGGTCTTGAGGCGGCGAGGGGATGACGACATGGCAATGTCCTTCTTCTGGAATGCGATCGGCTGCGCAGGCAGCTTTGGTTCAGGGGTTTTCGGTGCCGCTCAAGGCGCGGGGAGCGCCGGTGCCGCCGCCCGCTCGTCGCGCAGCAGAGGCAGCAGGTTCAGGCCCTGGCGCTCGATCTCCGTGAGATAGGGCGTGTCGGACAGGATGAATTGGGTGATGCCGAGATCGCGGTACTTCTTCAGCGAGCTCGCGACATCGGCGGCCGAACCGACGAGCCAGGTCGTGCCCGCGCCGCCGCCGCCGACCTTGCCCGGCGTGGTATAGAGATTGTCGTCCAGCACCTCGCCGCGATCGGCCAGGGCGAGCAGGCGCCGCTGGCCGATCGCGACGAAATTCTGGTGGTCGTGCCAGCCAGCACCGTTGTTTCCCGCCATGGCTGCGACCTTGGCCTCTGCATCGGCCCAGGCCTGCTCGGTCGTGTCGCGGACCAGCGTCGTGATGCGCAGCCCGAACTCGAGCGGCGCGAGCTCCCGGCCGAGTTCATCGCTCAGGGATCGGAGGCGGGCGATCCGCTGCGCGATCTCGGCGAGCGGCTCGCCCCAGAAGAGCTGAACATCGGCCTCGGTCGCGGCGACGCGCTCCGCCGCTTCCGATGCTCCCCCGAAATAGAGCCTGGGATGAGCCCTGCCATCTCGCGGCTGCAGGCGCGGTTGAACGGTCGCGTTCGAAACCGAAAAATACGTGCCGCGGAAGCTGACTTTCTCCTGGGTCCAGAGCTTGCGGACGAGCTGCATGAACTCGCGGGTTCGCGCATAACGCTGGGCCTGGTCGCCTTCCGCATCGCCATAGGCAGCAAGGTCGTCCTGCCCCGATACGATGTTGATGCGGACGCGTCCGCCGCTCAGGTGGTCGAGCGTCGCTGCGGCCGAGGCCAGATTGGCAGGCCGCCAATAGCCGGGGCGGATCGCGATCAGCGGCTCGAACGTCCTGGTGCGGGCGGCGAGCGAGGCTGCGACTGTGAACGCGTCAGGCCGCCCCCAGCCTGTGCCGATCAGGGCGCCCTTCCAGCCGAAGCGCTCCAGCGCGAGTGCATGGCTGGCCAAGGCATCGAGGCTGTTGTGATCACCCGTGGCGGAATCGCCGCGATGACCGGGCTTCACGTCATTCGGTATGTACCAGAGGAATTCGCAAGCATCTGTCATGGGGCTGCGGTTTGATTGAATTGATCAATGCCGCAGCTTACGAGAATAGTGATTTATGCTGAAAGAGGAGGGGTTTCTTTATTTAATTGCAAGGGTGGTTGTTTAATCTGTTTGCATTGTTGCTTGGAGATTGCAGTTTTTATGCAGATGATTCTCTTGTAGGGCGCCCTGCCGGAAACGCGCGAGTGCATTCAGAAAGGCTCCGGGCCGGAATTGTGGGACAGGCAGGGGCCGACGTTTATCCAGCTGGCACGATCTGTCAGGTACCGGGGCAGAAATTGCTCTGGAGCCGCCTCGGGAAAGGTCGTTCGTATTCAAAAAGACGGAGTATTTGAAGGCCTTTTTCGAGTAGCCCGCGATAACCTGGCGCCAATCCTGATATTCGAGAGATAGGGCGTTCGTTTCATTGGTATTCCTGGCCCGGTTCGTTGGCCTGTCCTGGCTATTGCGGTTGCACTGAGCTTCTCCGGTCCTCAGTCATTCCTCCGCTGCACAAACGCTGACCATCGCACAGGGCAACGACATCCTGTCGCTCGACCCGGCCAATCACGGTAATAACAGCACCGAGACGGCGCTGGTGAATCTCTACGACTATCTGGTCGACAAGGATTTCAGCCAGGGACAATTGCGTTTCACGCCGCGCCTTGCGGTGTCCTGGAGCAGCGACGACAACATCCACTGGACGATCAGGCTGCGCGACGACGTCTACTGGCATAACGGCGACAAGTTCACGGCGCAGGACGTCAAGTTCACGATCGAACGCTCCCAGCAGGACAAGAAGCTGATCAGCTCTGCCAAGTTCCGCCGCATCAAGACGGTCGAGGCGCCGGACGACACCACTCTCAAGATCGAGACCGACGGGCCGGACACGCTGCTGCTGCATGCCTTCGTCGGCAACGGCGCCGGCATCCTGCCCAAGGCCGCCTTCGAAAAGGCCGGCGGGCGGGAGGAGTTCTTCAAGCAGCCGGTCGGTACCGGCCCCTATCTCTTCAAGCGCTGGGTCAAGTCTGACCGCCTCGTTCTGGCGAAGAACCCGCGCTGGTGGGGCGGCACGCCGAAATGG
Source organism: Beijerinckiaceae bacterium (assembly GCA_965283735.1). Lineage (GTDB taxonomy): Bacteria > Pseudomonadota > Alphaproteobacteria > Rhizobiales > Beijerinckiaceae > Allobosea. Next base: position 2,234,664 of record CBDIPN010000001.1, read on the forward strand.
GACGACGTCGTCATCCGCGCCATTCCCGAGACGAGCACGCGCGTGGCCGAGCTCCTGACCGGCGGCGTCGATATCGCCGTCAACATCCCGCCGGAGGACATCGCGCGCCTGAACGACAACAAGGGCACGCGCGCCATCACCTTCGACATCGCGCGCAACCTCGCCCTGCATGTCCGCACCGGCAAGGACCGTGTCACCGGCGATCCGCGGGTCCGAGAGGCGATCGACCTCGCCATAGACCGTGATGCGATCGTGAAGCAGGTTCTGGAGGGGCATGGCGCGCCGACGCGCGGCTTCTTCCCGCCTGCCATCCCCGGCTTCGCGCCGGACTTGAGCCGCGCGATCCGCTTCGACCCCGAGCAGGCGAAGGCCCTGCTGCGCGAGGCCGGCTTCTCCAGCAGCAAGCGCCCCGCGATCAGGATCAGCACGCCGAGCGGCCGCTATGTGAAGGACCGCGAGATCGTCGAGGCTGTGGCCGGCTATCTGGAGGATGTCGGCTTTCGCGCGCAGGTCGAGGCGCTCGACTGGACCGTCTACAACAACAAGCTGGTCGGGGACCCGGCGCCGCAGCTGCATTTGTCGCTGATCCTCGGCGCCGCCTTCGGCTTCGTGATCCAGCGCTCGCGCTTCTGCTTCCTCTGCATCTGGCGCGACTGGCTGGATCGGCGCGACCTGCGCGGCCTGCTCGGCATCGTCACGGCGCTGGCCGTGGGCATCACCGGCTACACGCTGATCTTCGGCGCATGGCTGCCGGACCCGTCGGGCACGCGCCTGCCGCCGACGGCCCATATCGGGCCGGTCAGCCTCGCGCTCGTGCTTGCGGGTCTGGCCTTCGGGGCAGGGATGGCGCTCTCGGGCTCCTGCCTCAGCGCCCATCTCTACCGTCTCGGCGAAGGCTCGCCGACCGCGCCCTTCGCCCTGATCGGCGCCGTCGGCGGGTTCATCCTGGGCTTTCAGAGCTGGAATGGGCTCTATCTCTGGACGATCGCGGGAGCTCCAGTGCCGTGGCTGCCGCGCCATCTCGGCTATGGCGGTGCGCTGATCGCGTCGCTCGCCGTTCTGGCCGCGCTGGCCTGGATTGTCCTGCGCAAGGGCAGATTCCCCCAACAGCCGGAGCCCTCGCGCGATCCTCTCGTCGCCATCTTCCGGCAGCGCTGGCCGGCCTGGCTGGGCGGGCTGTCCGTCGGCCTGATCGGTGTTGCCGCCTATCTGCGCCTGTCCCCGCTCGGCGTGACCGCCGAGATCGGCTCGCGCTCGCGCCAGCTTGCCGGCGCCTTCGAGCTACTGCCTTCGCGGCTCGAACGGCTCGACAGCTTCCGTGGCTGCGCCACGGTTATCCGTGACGCCCTGTTGACGCCGAACGGCTTGTTCATCGCCGGCATCGTCGCAGCCGCGCTGATCGCGGCACTCGCCGCGGGCGAGTTCAAGCCGCGTTGGCCGACGATCGGTCAGGCGCTACGCGGATTGACCGGGGGCGTCCTGCTGGGCTGGGGCACCGTCATTGGCCTCGGCTGCACCGTCGGCACGCTGCTCTCAGGCATCTCGGCCAGCGCGCTCTCGGGTTGGGTCTTCGCGCTGGCTCTCGGCGTCGGCGCTACGGCCACACTCAGGCTCGGGCGCCAGGCCGGATTACCGCTTTGAATCCAAAAAATCAGCCATGGCGTTGATGCTCGTCAGCGGCCTTGGTCGCTGTGACCTGGCCGAGGGTCGGCAACAGCCGGCCCAGTTAGATTCAAGCTTGTCTCAACCGATCCTGATGCGCAGCAGCGGGCCTACGGAACCATCACGCCACGTCAAGGTTTGGGCTGCCCTCGAACGCCCGTCGCACCGCCGATGGAGCGGATCGCGGCCGGGATGAGTTCTTACCGTAGGACGGCGATGAAAGGACGAGCCGCCTGTCAAAGTGCGTCGTCAGCGATGATGAGCAGGCCAATCAGCGCAGGTAGTGGATATGCGGCCTTAGATGATGCGGAGATGTCTCGATGCGGGCCTCGACCGAAAAGACATCGCGCAGGAGGGCTTCGGTGATCACGGCATCCGGAGCACCGGACGCCACGATCTTGCCCTTCTGCATGACGATGACCGCGTCGCAGAACATGGCGGCGTGATTGAGATCATGCAGGGCGACGACGCTGGTGATCGGCAGGCTCTCGACAAGCTTCAGCACGCCGATCTGGTGCTGGATGTCGAGATGGTTGGTCGGCTCGTCCAGGATCAGCTCGGTCGGCGTCTGCGCAAGCGCCCTGGCGATATGCGTGCGCTGTTTCTCGCCGCCCGACAGGCTCTGCCAGCGATCGCCGCGCCGGTCCTGCAGGCCGGCGCGCAGGAGCGCCTCATCCACGGCGCGGTCGTCGGCATGGGTCCAGCGCGATAGCCAGGAGCGGTGCGGGAACCGGCCGAGCCGGACGATGTCGGCGATGCGGAGGTTGGCGCTTGTGGTCGCGTGCTGCTCGACGAAGGCGACGCGGCGTGCCACGGCCCTGGCGCCCAGCGACGCGAGGTCGCTGCCGTCGAGCAGCACGCGGCCCGATTGCGGGCGCTTCAGGCCGGTCAGCAGGCGCAGCAGCGAGGTTTTGCCGGAACCGTTGGGACCGAGCAGGCCGAGCATCCGGCCGGGCTCCGCGGAGAAGGAGACGCCGTCGACGATCGTCTTGCTTCCGATCCGCCAGACCAGGTTCTCTGCCGTGATGCTCATGAGGCGCGCTGCAAGCGGTAGAGGATGATCGAGAAGAACGGCACGCCGACAAGCGCCGTGACGACGCCGATCGGGAGCACCTGCTGCGGGATCAGCGCGCGCGAAGCGACATCCGCCAGCACCATGAAGACCGCGCCGATCAGCATGCAGGCCGGTAGCAACCGCACATGAAGGGGGCCGACCAGCGCACGCGCCGTATGCGGCACGATCAGGCCGACGAACCCGATGGAGCCGACCATGCTGACGATGGTCGCGGTCATCATCGCGGTGAGGGCGAAGAGCACGATCCGGGCCCGGTCGACATTGACGCCGAGGGAGGCGGCCGTCTCGTCGCCGAAGGCGAAGGTGTCGAGCGTCCTGGCATAGCAGAGGCAGGCGATAAGCCCGATGCTGACGACGACGGAAACCAGCATGAATTCCGGCCAGCGCACGCCGCCGAAGCTGCCGAGCAGCCAGAACATGACGTCGCGCGCCTGCTGGGCGTTGCCGGATGTCGTGACGATATAGGAGGTCGTGGCGTTGAAGAGCTGCGACGCCGCCACGCCCGCCAGGATCGTGCGATCGGCGCCGCCGCGCGTGCCGTTCGACAGCAGCGCCACGAAGCAGAAGGCCGCGAAGGCGCCGAGGAAGGCGCCGCCGGACAACGACAGGACGCCGCCGCCAAGGCCCAGGATGATGATGGCGACCGCGCCCGTCGATGCGCCCGCCGAGATGCCGAGCACATAGGGCTCCGCCAGCGGGTTACGCAGCAGCGATTGCATGATCGCGCCGGACAATGCGAGGCCGGCACCGCAGAAGGCCGCGACCAGCGCGCGGCTCAACCGGTAATCCCAGATCACCGTCTCGTAGACGCGGTCGATTTCGGCCGCCGTCCAGCCGAGCCGGTTGGTGATTGCGGCGAAGGTCGTGCCGAGCGGGATCGGCAGGTCGCCTATGCCGACGCTAAGTCCGATGGCAAGGCCGATTGCAGCGAGCGATGCCAGCATCAGGCCGGCAAAGACCGCCTTGCCTTCGAGGGCGCCGTTTCCGGAGGTCACTTGAGCTGGCCGAGCGCTTTCAATTGCTGCGCCACCTGCTCGGCGCCATAGATCGTGCGGACGGTTGGGTTCATCGCCTGGCCGTCCATGATCACGATCGCCTTGTTCCTGACGGCCGCGAGCTGGCTGACGGCGGGGTCCGTGGTCAGGAACTTGATCTTGGCCTCCGGCTTGTCGAGTTCCCAGCGGTTACGATCGAGGCTGGCGACGACGATGACGTCCGGCTTCGCGGCGATGATGCCTTCCCAGCCCAGCGTCGGCCACTCGGCCTCGGCGCCGATGGCATTGCGCCCGCCGAGCAGGTCCGCGATGAAGCCGGAGGCACCGTTCTTGCCGCCGAGATAGGCATCGGCGGAGGGGGAGGGGCTGGAGAACCAGAAGACATAGGAGAGCTTCTTGTCGCCCGGTGTCACGCTGGCACGGAGCGCCGCCTCGCGCGCCTTGAAATCGGCGATCAGGGCTTGGCCGCGATCCGCGACATCGAAGATCCGCGAGAGCTCGTCGATCTCCTGGTAGAGCACCTCCATGCTCCAGAGCTGGGCGCGGCTGCCATAGGCGTCCTTGCTGCCCTTGGTCTCCAGGCAGGTACTGGGCGAGAGATAGCTGGGAACGCCGACGCGCTCGAAATCCTCGCGCTTGGCGACCTTGCTGCTCGGGCCAAGCAGCGTGGGCAGGGCCGCGGCGACGAAATCGGGCCGCTCGGCGAGCATGCTCTCGAAGGTGGGGAACTCCACGGTCAGGAGCTTCACCTTCGCATTGGCTTCGGCGAGCTGCGGCAGGACCTTGCTCGGCCAGAAGGCCGTGCCCACCATCCGGTCCTGCAGTCCGAGCAGCAGCATGATCTCGGCGCTGTTCTGGCCGAGCCCGATGGCGCGTTGCGGCGCTTTCTGGAAGGTGACCTTCGCCCCGCAATTATCAAGCGTCAGGGGGTAGTTCATCGGAGCTGCCGCAAGCGGATTCGTTAGAGCACCTGCGGCGCAAACCGCAAGCGCGACAAGGAGCGATTTGAAGTGGCTCACGCGCAATATCCGGGAAATGTTGTCTGTGCGGCGTGTTCTTAATGACCTCGCGCGGAAAGGGCCAGTCGAGGAGCAAACATTATAAATATTCTAAATTATTGAGTCGCTTTACTTCGGTTCACGCTGGCTATCGACAGTTATTGATCCGCCCCCGCCGAGAGGTCCATGGGGATTGTTAGTGGACGGTTGGCCTCGGCGCCAGCGCGGGCGGCGTAGCCGGTCTGGATTGCGCAGCCGCCCGCGCGGTCATTGCGGGGACGAAGACCTCCGGGGCGGGGGGCTTGTAGCCGAGCGAGCCATGTGGGCGCAGCGTGTTGAAGTGTCGCCGCCAGCTTTCGACGACGATCTTCGCCTCCGCGAGCGAATAGAAGATCTCGCCGTCGAGAAGTTCGTCGCGCAACCGGGCATTGAACGACTCGATGAAGCCGTTCTCCCAGGGGCTTCCGGGCGCGATATAGGCGGTCTTGGCGCCGACCGCACCGATCCAGTCCTGCACGGCCTTGGCGACGAATTCGGGCCCGTTATCTGACCGAACATGCTCCGGCACGCCGCGCAGGATGAACAGATCCGAGAGCACGTCGATGACGTCGATCGCCTTCAGCCTGCGATCGATGCGGATTGCCAGGCATTCATGCGTGAACTCGTCGATGATGTTCAGCATCCGGTATTTTCTCCCATCATGGGTGCGGTCCTCGACAAAGTCGTAGGACCACACGTGATTGGGCCGCTCGGCGCGAAGGCGGATGCAGGATCCGTCCGCGAGCCAGAGACGGCTGCGTTTGGGTTGTCGGGCTGGAACTTTCAGCCCCTCGCGTCGCCAGATGCGCTCAACCCGCTTGTCGTTGACCACCCAGCCTGCCGTCGAGCGCAGCAGCGCGGCGATCTTGCGATAACCGTAGCGGCCATAGCGGCGGACCAGTTCGACGATGTCGGCCGTAAGCCTCTCCTCGTCGTCGCGTCCGCGCGGGATCCGGCGCTGGGTCGAGCGATGTTGTCCGAGCACACGGCATATCCGCCGCTCCGACACCTTCAGGACGAGCCGAACATGCTCGATGCAGGCACGGCGACGCGCGGGGCTTACCAGTTTCCCGAAGCCGCCTCCTTCAGGATCAGCTTGTCGAGCGTCAGGTCCGCGACGGCGCGACGAAGCCGGGCGTTCTCGGCCTCGAGCTCCTTCATCCGCTTCACCTGATCCGTCTTCAGGCCGCCAAACTCTCGGCGCCAGCGGTAATAACTAACCTCCGTCACGCCGATCGAGCGGATCGCATCGGCAACGGATTGACCCTGCGAGACCAGCACATCGACCTGGCGCAGCTTCGCGACAATCTCTTCGGGCTTGTGACGCTTCTTCGGCATTGCGGTCCTCCTGTCTGCCAAAAGACATAGTTCAGGGTGGACCAATTCAACGGGGGTGGATCAGAGGTGGCGGCAGCCTAGCCCCCACTGAACGAGAACCCTAACGCAGATAGTTCAGGAGAACCTTCAGGCTTCCACCTATGTGATTACCTTCACTATCACCCTAACTCACAACCTACGTAACGCCTTACTGAAGCTGAACGGAAGCCTTAGATTAACATACTCATATGCACGATCTAACGCGTATCAAGAGGCTTCCTGAGAATTATTTTCAGCAGCCACTTTGATCCATGGTCGTACCCGACGAAGTCGGATTTGGTCTTCTCTCATCATAGACGTGGGCCACAGCCTCTCGGTTCGCCTTCAGGTGCCCATGCAGCGGACAGCCCCACGAACCCGGCTGTACCCGACTCCAGACTCCAGCAATCCGCATTCCACATCGTCAGGAGGACACCATGCCGTCCGCCATCGCCAGCACATCCGCTTATCCCGTCGTCCTCGTCGTCCGGTCAGTCGGTCAAGGCGAGTATTCCGTCGCTCGTGACGGCCAAGTCCTATCTTGGGGCCGTCGCGCCCTCAGCTCGTCGCTCGGTCTACTGCGGCTGGGAGGGCTGCCGAAGGATGCCACGCTGGTGGTCTGCAACGCGGACACCGGCATCCAGAGCCTGCCAATCACCCTCGACCAGACCGCCACGCTCCTCCGCGAGGGTAGCCTTCCCGTTCCCCAGTCCAAGCGCGAGCTGGCTAGACGGCGGCGAGAGGAGAAGCTGCGAGGACTTCAGTTCGTGCCCATCGACCCGTCCTCGGCCAAGCCGGTCCTATCACCGTTCCGTGGTGGCCCGTCCGGCGTCTGGATCGACCAGCGCGGGAAGGCAAGGTGCAGCACTCAGGTGGGATGATCCCACTAATGCATTGATATTTCAGCACGTTAGCTACGGTTGACGGCTTCGACAAGGAGTCGTTTGGCCGCATTGGCGCGGACTCCCGCCGCAGCTAATTGAACCCCGCAGGCGGCACCCGCCGTCCAGCTCAGCCCCGCCTAGGACCACCGCCGCCATGGACTTCAACCTGAAACTCGGTCGCATCTTCATCGCCTACGACGCGGGCGGCTTCATCGCCGGCTGTAAGGGCCTCGCTCAAATCGTCTGGACGCCCACGTTCGGGTGGAAGGCAGACGGCCCCAAGGCCCTCGCGGCGGAATAGACTTGCGCCTCACGGCGTCCGCGCCGCCCCAGCACCACCTCTAGCTGACACCTCGCCAATCCCGGCTGCGCCCAGCTCCCAGCCCCATCACGGCCCCGTTCGGATCACCTCCGGGCGGGGCTTTCCTTTTGCCCATCACGAAAGACCCAACACCATGTCACTCGAACACATCCGCGCGTCCCTGACGCCCGCCGACCTTGCCCCCGCCAACGCGGCTTATGCCGAGGCGATGCGCGCCCTCGCGACCAAGAACGAGGCCCTGTCCAGCATCGGCCAGGACGACCCCAAGCGGCCCGCCATGTCGTCGCACATCCGCGCCGTCGAGGCTCAGGCCGAGGCTGCCTACGAGAAGGCCGTTGCCGAGCTGATCTACGCCAAGGCCGCAGCCGCTGCCTCGGGCAACGCCGCTTTCGACTATCTCGCCCGCTGATCCAGTAACGACATCACTCAAGGAACCCCAGACCATGACCGATTTTATCGACGGCGTTGCCGTGTTCGAGGCCCGCGAGGCTGCCGTCCGCGCTGCTACCGAGACATCCCGTTCGCCGGCCCCGCAGTCCAACGCGCTTGGCTGGTCCCCTCGCGTCAGTGTTGGCCCCGACACCTCCGCCTACACCGGGCCTGTGGACCCCGGCCCGGCTATCGACGCCCATCTCGACCGCGACAATACCGATGTCCTCGCCACGGGTCGCACCCAGAGCGGCATGCGGCGTCATATGGCTGCGCTGACGCCCACTGACCTCGTCACCATCAACGGCACCCCGCTGGAGGTCCGCACGGCCCTCAATCTCGGCTATCTGGAAGGCAGCCCCGGCAACTACCGGGACACCGGACTGGCCGCTAAGGAAGTCGCCGCGGGCGGGGCGCCAGCGGCCCCGAAGTCGGACGCAAAGCCGGACTACACGGGCAACGAGACGGCCTTCGAAGATCACCGCACGGAGAACCTGCTGGGCAGTATCGCCAGCGCCACCCATGCCGGAGCCCAGATCAGGGCCTTGGTCGATGTTACCAGCAAGGGCGAGGTCTCGGCTGACACCATCCGCGCCATGGCGGACACCGCTGGGGTCAGCCCGCAGCAGCTTCAGGCGGACCTTGCCAAGGTGCAGGACGCGTTCGCGGGGCAGGCTGCTAAGGCCTTTCGGGCGGGCGGCGTGAGCGACCCTGACGACTTCGTGGCGTGGGCCGAACAGCACCACGGGGGCGAGTTCAGGGACGCCATGAGCCAGCATGTCATGGACCGCAACCCGAAAGCTTACGCCAAGCTGGTGAGCAAGTACCTAGCCAGCAGCGACAGCTCGATCCCCGCCGACATCATGGATGCGACCTCCAGCACCGGCGTTCGCGTCCGCAAGGTGGACGGTCAATTTGTCCTCGATCTGCCCGGCATCGGCACGATGTCCTACGCAGCCGCCGTTCGGCAGGGCGTCGTTCGGCTTTCGCGCGGCTGACGCTCCATGGGGTCTCATTTATGCGCCCCCTTCGCATCGCCTTCAGCAGGCCCTCGGGAGACACCTCTCGGGGGCCTTTCTCATTTGATGGAGCCAGATCATGCAACTTCACATCGCCGTGCATTCTACCGGCGAGCTGCGCACGATCAGCATCACGCCGGCCGACTATGACGCCTTACTAGCCTTGGGCTATCCCGACGCCACGCACTGGCGCATCGGCAACATGACCGGACGGGTCAACATCACCTGCCCCTTCACCGAAGAGCACTTTCCTGTTGTGCTGCTGCTGAAGCGGCTTGGCGACGGTGAGATGATCGAGCTGGCGGACGGTGACCCGCTCAACCTGTTTCGGGAGAACCTGCGGCTGGTGGCGGGGAAAACCAACGGCACCACGCGGACAGCTCGGGTCAGCATGCGGCGAGCACTGGCTGCGTTCGACAGGCGGCTGAACGGCACTGATCGCGTAGCGGCCTAACAGCTTCGCCCGCCAATCCAGCTCCCCACACCCCGCCATCGCGCGGGGTTTTCTTATTTCAAGGACATCCTCATGAGCGACGCCTCATTCAACGCCTACGGCTACCTGAAGGGCCTCGGCTACTCCGATGCTGCCGTGTCCGGTATTCTGGGCAATCTCCAGAACGAGAGCGGCTCGTCCCTCAACACCCGAGCCATCCACGACAACGGCACCGGCCTCGGCATCGCCGGCTGGCGCGACCCGACGCCCGGTAAGGGCCGGAAGACGAACCTGATCAACTTCGCCCGTGAGAAGGGCGAGGACGTCTACTCCCTGAAGACCCAGCTCGACTTCCTCGACCACGAGCTGAAGACGGTCGAGCGCGGCGTCTACACCCGCCTGATGAACTCGAAGACGCCAGACGAGGCGGCCCACGCCTTCATCTCCTTCGAGCGTCCCCAAGGCTGGACCGCAGCGAACCCCGCAGGTGGCCATAACTGGGCCGGTAGGCGGAAGACGGCGGTCGAGGTCTACAACAAGTTCTCGGGCTCGGCGCCCATCTCGCTGGCTGCCACCTTCGACAACGGCTCGCCCCTGACGCACGACAGCATCCGCCCGGCCAGCCCGGTGACGGACATCGAGCGCCGCGACGCCGCCGCGAAGACGGAGGGCCTCGGCTTCTGGGGCTCGGCCTACGAGAGCGCCAAGGACGCCAGCCCGGTGACTTGGGCACTCCGCGGTATGGAGGATCACCAGCCCGACCCCGACTTCAAGTGGTCGAAGCGCCAAGACCTCCTCGGCGAGGTCACCAAAGGCGTGCCCCAGCAGTATTGGGACGCCTTCGAGGATGCCACCTCAGAGGCCCATGCGCGCACCATCAGGAGTCGCATCGACAGCCAGATGGAGACGCAGCAGCGCATCGCCGCGTCCGGCTGGAAGGGCACCGCAGGCGCGCTCCTCGGCGAGCTGCTGGAGCCTGTCGGCCTCGTCTCCTCGTTCGTCGTCCCTGAGGCGGCGGGCGTAGCGAAGCTCGGGCGGCTGGCCCGCATCGCGGCGGCTGGCGGCACCGCAGCGGCCACCAACGTGGCCCTTGAGCTGCCCCGCTTCGTGTCCAAGGAGACGGCCGAGACGAGCGACCTCCTGTGGGCGGCAGGCACCGGACTGGTTCTCGGGGGCGCCTTCGGTGCGCTCCGCAGGAACCCCGCAGTGGAAGCCGAGGCTGACGCCTTGGCGCGCGTCGGGCGCAGCCTGCAGGAGGAGGGTGAGCGGCTCAACGCCGGCACCGCCCTCGGCAGCGGCTCGGTGGGTGCTGCCCGCTTCTCCCGCCCCGACACCCTTCACGGGGAGGTCGATGCGTGGCTGAAGGCGGAAGCCCCGGAGACCGCGCTGGCTCGCGCCCGCTTCGACGCGGTGGGCCAGCTCAAGTCGTCCGAGAGCCCCGTGGCGCGGGCTGTAGGCGGTAAGCTCGGGCTGGACGCGGTGGGCAACAAGGACAAGTCGATCAAGAACGACTTCGCCGCCACCGAGTACCAGCAGCGGGTCCACGACAGCGCGATGAGCGAGCTGGCCCGCGACTGGCACCCGACGTTCAAGTCCTACCTCAAGGACAAGGACATCGGCTGGTCGGACAGGGCCGAGGCCGAGCGCACCCTCCGCGAGGAGATTGCGACCGTCATCCGCAACACCGACCCGACCCGCGAGGTCGAGTTCTCGCCGCAGGCCAAGAAGATGGCCGCCACGATCCGCAAGCTGCACCAGCAGTTCGCCGACCTCGCGCAGGACCCCGGCAAGCTCTCGGGCCAGAAGCTGGAGCCGTTGCCCGGTTTCGAGCGTCCCATGGACAGCAAGAACTACCTGATGCGCCAGCGCTCCGACCAGCGCATCGCGGAGAAGACGAAGCTGTTCGGCGACCCAGCCATCAAGGCGGCCTACGCCAAGGGCTTCCAAGCGATGCACCCCGGCTTGGACGCGGCGCTCTCCCGCAAGTGGGCCGATGGCTACCTCAAGCGCCTGCGCGAGCTGGCAGCCGACGTGGACATGAAGGGGGACCGTGCGGTCTCGGGTCACGATGCCGACGCCCTGCGCGAGATGATGGAGGAGTTCGGCACCCTGAAGCCGGATGAGATCGAGAACATCCTCGGCTTCATCAAGGGCAAGGAAGATCCGAAGGCCGGGGCCTCCCCGCGAGGGAAGTCTCGGGCGCTCTACGACGAGACCTTCACCGACCACCTGACGGTCACCGATAAGACCGACCCTCGGTACGGCCAGACGCTGGAGTTCCGGCTGATGGACCTGTTCGAGAACGACGCCCTGTCGGTCTTCGAGGGGTATTCCAGGCAGATGTCCGGCCTCCTCGGGCTGCATCAGGTCCGCGTCAAGAACCCGCTGTTCACCCCGGATCACATCCGGCCGATCAAGCGGCCCGGCGTGGAGCTGATCGACAGCCCCTCGACGCCCATCATCAGGACCGCCAACGGCACCGCCGAGCTGCGCCTGCGGAACGGGGACATGGTGCTCGACAAGTTCGAGCTGAGGACCTCAGACCCGGAGCAGATCAGGGAGCTGCTGGAGACCGCCGTCGATTACGCCTCCGCTGCCGGCCACAAGCTGGTCTCGGACAGGCGCGTCGATGACGTGCTCGCGGCAGCCTTCAACTCGCTCAAGGGCGACTGGAAGGTGAACTCTCCGAACGGCCGGAAAAAGACCGTGAAGGGCCAGAAGGTCAACGAGACGAAGGACGGCTCGCCCGTCTTCGAGGTCTCGGGTGAATGGAAGGCGCCGACGAACGAGCCCGAGATGCTCGTGTCCGGTCTGTCGAAGGAGGCCGACTGGAACAAGATGATGCAGCGCCTCGCCCAGACTTGGGATGAGCGCGTCACGTCCGGCGCCGTCGATCACAACACCCGCGTCAAGGGCTTGGAGCTGGACACCCAGAACCTCGAATACCTGCGGCGCGCGGTCCTCGGCCAAACCCACGGGCTCGACCAGACGGGCTGGGGACATGCCCTTCGCCGGCTGCGCGACTACAACTTCATCCGCCTGATGGGCAACGTCGGCTTCGCCCAGGTCAACGAGTTCTTCCACGTCACGGCCTCGGTCGGGCTGAAGGCCTCGCTGTCCGCCATGCCCGCCTTCCGGCACATCCTCCGCGACGCCCGCACCGGGCAGCTCTCGGACGAGATTGCGCGGGACATCGAGTACCTCACCAACTACGGCACCGACTGGGTGCGGGGCAGCCTGCACTCGAAGATCGAGGCCGGTGGGGGCAACATCGACGGGCGCTTCGCCGGCACCCTCGGCGACCGCTACGACGCCGGCATGGCGAAGCTGAAGCGGGCCACCACGGCGATGTCGCTGATGGCTCCCATCAACACCGGCCTCCAGCGCTTCGCGGCGCGGGGCATCTACGCCAAGTTCGCCCACATGGCGGACGGCGATGCGGTGAACTGGGAACGCCTGACGGCCATGGGCATCGACAAGGACATGGGCAACCGCATCTTCAAGATGATCCGTGAGAACCGGACCTTCATCGACGGCGACGTCGAGGGTCGGAAGCTGCCCCGGATGAACATCGAGAAGTGGCCGGATCAGGAGGCCGCTGCGGCTTTCCAGATGGGGGCCACGAGGTGGGCCAAGTACGCGGTCCTCGCCAACGACCCCGGCTCCATGCACCGAATGGTCGGGGACGCGCTGGGCAGGACTATCCTCCAGTTCCGCAGCTTCGTGATGGGCGCATGGTCGCGCCACCTCATGCACAACATACACATGCGGGACTGGCAGACGGCGACCACCTTCCTCCTGACCGGCTTCGGCGGTGTGCTGACGCATATCGCGTACAGCCACTATCGCTACGCGACGGACCCGCGCCGGGAGGAGAAGCTGGACAGGGCGCTGTCGTGGCAGGGGTTGCTAGCTGGCGGCTTCCAGCGTGCAAGCTGGTCCTCGTTCATCCCCACGGCGGCGGACACCGCGCTGGGGCTCGCTGGGCAGGAGCCCATCTTCGGCTTCCGCATGACCTCCCAGCCATCACATCTGGTCACCGGCAATCCCACGTTCGGGCTCTTCGACGACGTGAAAAACGGAGTCGGAGGCATGGCTGGGAATGCGCTGTCGCGGGACAACCAGCTCTCACAGCGGGACGTCACGAACCTCGCGCGGGCGTTCCCGTGGGGCAACTGGGTTCCGTTCATCCACCTGATGAACACGATGGTGCGAGAGCTGCCTGAGTACGATAAGCGACCACGTCGAGAGGCGCCCGAGAGGGCGTTCTAACAAAAAGAGGGGGCGAAACAACGCCCCCTCCCTGTTGTTGTGCGGCTGATGCCGCCACCGGTTACTTACGTCCGGCGCCGTTCTTCGAAGGATCAGTCAGAACGAAACGCTGGCCGGGCGAACGGGTCGGGGCAGGGGTTCGCCACGCACGACCGTGCGCTCCTCGCCCGTGCGCCCGCCACGCGGTCCCACAATTTCATACTGACCAGACTTAGGGGCGGTCTGCCCCGGCTTCAACGGTGCCATGTTCTATGGCCTCAGGCGGCTAGTTGACGTACCCCCCGGACACGATAGAACAGCGGTGTTCAGCCAGCCGAAGCCATCGAGTTCCTACGTGGCCACCAGCGCCGCACGGACCGGATGACTTCAGCAAGACAGGGCAGGATCAGAGAAATCTGGTCCTGCCCTTTTTGTTGCCAGAATCGCATTAACCAGTCAATAACTAATTTCCGTCGCGCCAAGTCTGAGGGTACAGCCCATGTGGATATCTGTCAATTTTAAAACCTGCGGCAAGTCGCCTCGCTAGCGGACCGGCCCGTGCAGACCGCCCGAAAGCAGCACTACATCCCCCAGTTCTACCTGAAGCGGTGGACTGTGGATAACAAGCTGGTGGAGTTCAGCCGCCCGAACCCGCATAGCCGGGATGTTAAGCCCCACCGCAAGCCAACGAAGGGCACCGGGTGGAAGGACGGGGCGTATGACTTCGAGGGATTGCCGGCCGAACGGCGGCACCATCTGGAGCAGGTTTTCTTCCATATGATCGACTCGCGGGCGGCCGAAGCGCTCAGGCTGATCGAGGCCGGAGGCGGCGCCTGGACTCAAGAACTTCGGCAGGGCTGGGTCATGTTCATGATGTCCATGATCATGAGGCATCCGGCCGATATCGCCGCGTTCAAGGCCGTATACATCCGCGACTTCAATCGGGCTTCCGAAGCGGAGCAGGAGGCCTACTTGAAGGCAAGGGCGCCAGATGACCCTGCCACTGCGGAGGAATTTTTCGCCTCGGTCGGACGCTCTTTCCTTGAGAATATGGCCCTGAACAACGTTCCGAAGCTACTATTCCACGAGCGGTCACTGACAAGCTTGATGAACATGCACTGGACGGTGGCAGAGCCCCATCAAGAGGGCTCCCTATTTACATCCGACCGCCCCGTGATCCGCACCTTTCTCGGCCAAGCAAACAGTCACTGGGCTCTCCCTATCGGTCCTAGAAAGCTTTTTCTGGCAACAGCCAGCCGCGAATACGGCGAGAAGGTTCAGCAGCACATGCGACGTCAGGCTTGGAAAGAGGTGAACCGAGTTGTCGTGAGACAGGCTGTTAAGCTCGGATATGCGGACGACGAGCGCCATCTTCCGTTCTTCCAGAAGCACCTCGGCGCCGCGACTCGCGCCTCAATTTTCGAGAGCTTCGTGAAGCACCCAGAAAGGGCCGGGCCGCTCGAGAAGACTCCCTAGCCAAGGGGGCACATCTGGGTCCACTCTTGGGGGCTTTCTGGGTCCACTTCGATATTTGACCGCTTCAACCCATTGATATCACGGAGAAATCTAACAGGTGGAATTTCTGGCGGAAGGGGTGGGATTCGAACCCACGGTGGGCTTGCACCCACGGCGGTTTTCAAGACCGCTGCCTTAAACCACTCGGCCACCCTTCCGGCGAGCGTTCAATGCCGGTCGATGAGGCGATTTGCAAGCGGAAGATGCAGGCTAGCGCGAGCAAAGGCGAGGGCGCTGCCTTGATGCGCGAACTGTGACGGCGCGTCGCGGATGAGCCGGTTTCGAGGCCTCTTCGAGCCCTGCATGGACCGTGTCCTGATGGCCACGCTGCACAGAAAAATGGCGACCGCGATCGCCTCGGCGTTGACATGTGCCCTTTTTCAAACGCTCCTGTCGCCGCCCAACGGCGCAGGGATGGCCTGTTCAATGGTCCGCTTTCCGGCGGATTTTAGCAGCTTAACGATCCCTTAATGGAATTGGCCGAAAACTCGGCTCTGCTGCCTATTGCGGCGAGCCGACAGAATAGTTTTTGGCGCAGAAAGCGGAATTGGCGGAATGACACGAGACGCTCGCTTTTCGGCCCGGGAGCCCGCTTCCACCACGTCCGGACCGATGCCTGCGTCTTCTTCCATGCCTGCCGTCGTCCGGATGGGGTGCGTCGTTCTCGTCGGGCTGTTCGCGGCCAACTGCGCCGGCAACCAGACCGCCGGCCGCCGCTCCAAGGAAATCGGCGCCTTCCCGCAATCGAAATACGGCGCCGCCAGCCAGCGCGTCGTGGCCGAGGGCGAAGAGGTGCCGAAGGGCGGCGGACGCCAGCTCGTCGGCAAGGCCTATTCCGTGGCCGGCAAGCGCTATACCCCGTTCGAGAAGCCGGTCGGATTCACCCAGGTCGGCACGGCCTCCTGGTATGGCGAGGCCTTCCATGGCCGGCGTACCGCCAATGGCGAGGTCTATGATCGCTACAGCGTCTCCGCCGCGCACCCGACCATGCCGCTTCCGGCCTATGCCCGCGTCACCAACCTGATGAACAGCCGCTCGATCATCGTGCGCGTCAACGACCGCGGCCCCTTCCATGGCGGCCGCATGATGGATCTCTCGCAGACGACGGCCGATGCGCTTGCCTTCCGCCATCTCGGCACGGCGCGGATCAAGATGGAGTATCTCGGCCAGGCCTCGCTCGGCGGTTCCGACGACAAGCTCCTTCTCGCCACGCTTCGCACCGATGGCTCTGCGGCGCCGATCCCGGGCACGAGCGCCCGGACCATGGTCGCGAGCACCGAGCCCGTCCCGACCACGCGCACCCGCAGCGTCGATGTCGACGCGCAGCCGGCCGTCGAGCCCGAGCCTGCTCCTGTCGTCACGCCGGTCGTGCAGGCCTATGCGCCGCAGCAGCCGCGCATGATCACGCCTTCGACCCCGGTCATGGCGACTCTGGCCTCGACCGTCTCGATGCCGGTCGAAGCGCCGTCCATGCGCGCCGCTCCGCTGCCGCCGAACCGGCCGTTCGATCTTGACACCATTGCCAACGCGGCCAAGCCCGTCGCGGTTCCCGCGACGCTGCGCACGACCCTGCCGCCGATGCGCGCCAGCCTGTTCGCCGCCCCGGAAAAGGGCGCGGGCGAGCGCCTCGCCAAGGCCCATCCGCTCAACAAGCTCGCGCCGCAGACCCTGCAGCCGCTCGCGCGGAACTGATCTCCGGCTTGACCTGATGGCGGGCGCTCTGCTTCACATCGAGGCATGAGCGCCTTTCGCCGTCAGCTAGGGTTTGTCGCGCCGCCGCAGGCGGTCCGCCGGCTGGCTGCGTGCCTTGTCTTCCTGCTCGGGCTCGTCTGCTTCGGCCCGATAGCCTTCGCCCAGAGTTTCCAGTCGCAGGCGCCCTTCGCCGTTCTGCTCGATTCCGAGACCGGGGCGGTGCTCTACGAGAAGGCTGCCGACGAATTGATGGTCCCGGCCAGCATGGCCAAGCTCGCAACGGTGCTCGTCGCTTTCCAGGACATCACTGCCGGCCGGCTCTCGCTCGATAGTGAGATCAGCATTTCCGAGAATGCCTGGCGCAAGGGCGGTGCTCCGTCCGGCGGCTCGGCGATGTTCGCCATCATCAACAGCCGGATCAAGCTCTCCGACATCCTGCAGGGCATCATCGTCCAGTCCGGAAACGATGCCTCGATCGCGCTGGCCGAGGCCATCGCTGGCGACGAGCCGACCTTCGGGCGGATCATGACCGAGCGGGTGAGGGGGCTCGGCCTGACGAAATCCGTCTTCCGCAACGCCACCGGTATGCCCGATCCACAGCAGCGGGTGACGGCGCGCGAGCTTGCCCTCCTCGCCGACCACATCAGCAAGACCTATCCCGAGCTCTACAAGATCTTCGGCCAGCGCGAATTCACCTGGAACAAGATCCGCCAGCAGAACCGCAATCCGTTGCTGACGATGGATATCGGCGCTGACGGACTCAAGACCGGCAATATCGACGAGTTGGGCTTCGGGCTTATTGGCTCGGCCGTACAGAACGGTCAGCGATTGATCGTGGTGGTCAACGGCCTCAAGACGGCGCGCGACCGGGCGACGGAAGCGCGCAAGCTGCTGGAATGGGGGTTTCGCGCCTTCGAAAAGCGCCAGCTCTTCGCTGCCGGCGAGACGGTGGGCGAGGCCAGCGTCTATGGCGGCAAAAAGGGGCGCGTCGCGCTCAGGAGCAAGAGCGCCGTCAGCCTGCTGCTGCCGCGCGGCAGCACGGAACGGCTGGCGGCCCGGATCATTTATCGCGGCCCGCTGATGGTCCCTGTCCAGGAAGGCGCGGAGGTGGCGCGGCTCGTAGTGACGCGCGGCGACATCAAGACGCTGGACTTACCCCTCTACGCGGCCGAGAGCGTGCAGGCCGGCACCTTGCAGTCACGCGCGCTCGACGCGCTGCTCGAGGCGACGACCGGCTGGGTCCGCAAGGCCTTGAGCCGGAGCTGAGCAGGTCGCGTGAGCAGGGGACGTTTCATCACGCTCGAAGGCGGGGAGGGCGCCGGCAAGTCGACGCTGGCGCGCGCGCTCAGCGAGCGGCTCGACGCGGCCGGCTTTACAGCCCGGACGACGCGCGAGCCCGGCGGCTCGCCGAAGGCCGAGGCCATCCGCGAGATGATCCTGGCGGGGCAGGCCCGGGACTACGGCCCCTTCGCCGAGGCGTTGATGTTCTCGGCCGCGCGGATCGACCATATCGACAGCCTGATCCGCCCGGCGCTGGAACGCGGCGAATGGGTGATCTGCGACCGCTTCATCGATTCGACGCGGGTCTATCAGGGCGTGCTCGGCAAGCTCGACCGCGCCGTGCTGGCCGAGCTGGAAGCCGTGACGATCTCCGGCCTGATGCCGGAATTGACGCTGATCCTCGATCTCGATCCCGAGATCGGCTTGGCCCGCGCCGCCAAGCGCCGCCGGCCGGGCGAGGCGATCGACCGTTTCGAGGGCGAGACGCTGGCCTTCCATCGCAATCTGCGCCAAGCCTATCTGGATATCGCGAGCGCCGAGCCGCAGCGCTGCGCCGTGCTCGATGCGACATTGCCTCCCGAGGCGCTCGCCGAGGCGGCGTGGCATATCCTGCGCGAGCGCCTGCCCATCGATCCGGAAGTCTGATGCTACCGACCAGCGACGAACCCGACCGGCTGCCAAACGCGCCGCATCCGCGCGAGACGCTGGCGCTCGTCGGCCATGCCGCGCGCGAACGGACCTTCCTCGACGCGCTGGCGTCCGGCCGCATGCATCATGCCTGGCTGCTCGGTGGGCCCGAAGGCATCGGCAAGGCGAGCTTCGCCTATCGCGCCGCGCGCTTCCTGCTGGCGGTGGGCGATCCGCAGGCGAGGGCGGCCCGCAGCGCCGATCTCGCGATGCCGGAGCACGATCCGGCGACGCGGCGGGTGATGGCGCAGTCGCATCCCGACCTGCATGTGCTGCGCCGGATTCAGAAGCCGGACGGCAAGAGCTACACGAGCAACATCCCGGTCGATTCCATCCGGCGCGTGATCGATCGCTTCGGGTCGAGCGCGGCCGAGGGCGGCTGGCGCGTCTGCATCGTCGACTCGGCCGAGGACATGGAGCGCTCGGCCGCCAATGCCTTGCTCAAGCTCCTGGAGGAGCCGCCGCCGCGGGCGCTGTTCCTGATCGTCGCTCATGCCCCCGGCCGGATGCTGCCGACGATCCGCTCGCGCTGCCGGCTCCTGACCTTCGATCCGCTGTCCGAAGTCGATGTAGGCGAAGCCGGCAAGCTCGCGTTGGAGCGCATGGAGATGCCCTTCGACGGCTCGGCCCTGCGTCGGGCCTCCGGCCTGTCCGAAGGCTCCGTGCGGCGCGCGCTGACCTATGTCGATCCCGAGACGCTGGCGCTGGTCGAGGCGGTGAGGGCGCGGCTCGACGCTCTCCCGCAGATCGATCTCGCCGCGCTGATGGCGCTGGCCGAGGATGTCGCCGGCAAGGCGGGCGAGCGCGACTTCGCGGTGATGATCGAAACCATACAAGGCTGGATCAGCGACCATCTCCACGCGCATGCTGCGGCGCAACCGGCGCGCCTTGCACCGCTGGCGGAGGTATGGGAAAAGCTTGGACAGCAGGCGCGCGAGGTCGAGACCTATAATCTCGACCGCCGCCCGCTGGTGATGACCCTGTTTCATGATCTGTCGTCTGCGGTGTCCCGCTCGCGCGCAGCGTGAAGCGAAGCTTTCGGACAGACGATGGCCACGGCCCCGAAATTCTATCTGACGACCGCGATCCATTACACCAACGGGCCGCCGCATATCGGCCACGCCTATGAGATGGTGGCGTCGGACGCGATCGCGCGCTTCAAGCGGCTCGACGGCTACGACGTCTTCGCCATGACCGGCACCGACGAGCACGGCCAGAAGGTCCAGCGCACGGCCGCGCAGAACGGCCTCTCGCCGAAGGAATTCGTCGACAAGATCGCGGCGCGCTTCGAGGAGATGGAGCAGCGCCTCGGCTGTTCCTTCGACCGCTTCATTCGCACCACCGATGCCGACCATCTGCCCTCGACCCAGGAACTCTGGCGGCGGATGGAAGCCAATGGCGACATCTATCTCGCCAAGTATTCCGGCTGGTATTCGGTGCGCGACGAGGCCTTCTACGGCGAGGAGGAGACCACCCTCCAGCCCGACGGCACGCGCCTGGGCGGGCAGGGCACCCCGGTCGAATGGGTCGAGGAGGAGAGCTATTTCTTCCGCCTCAAATCCTATCAGGACCGGCTCCTGAAGCTCTACGAGGACGTGCCGGACTTCATCTCGCCGGAGACGCGCAAGAACGAGGTCGTCTCCTTCGTGAAGGGCGGGCTCGAGGATCTCTCGATCAGCCGCACGACCTTCGACTGGGGCCTGCCCGTGCCGGGCGACCCGAAGCACGTCATGTATGTCTGGGTCGACGCGCTCAACAACTATGTCACCGGGACGGGCTTCCCCGATCCGGCGAGCCCGCGCGCGCATTACTGGCCGGCCGATGTCCATATCATCGGCAAGGACATCGTGCGCTTCCACGCGGTCTACTGGCCGGCCTTCCTGATGTCGGCGGGGCTGCCGCTGCCGAAGCGCGTCTTCGGCCACGGCTTCCTGCTGAACAAGGGCACGAAGATGTCGAAGTCGCTCGGCAACGTCGTCGATCCCTTCGGCCTCGCCGAGACCTATGGCGTCGATCAATTGCGCTATTTCTTCCTGCGCGAGGTCTCCTTCGGCCAGGACGGCAATTACAGCCATGACGCCATCGTCGGGCGCATCAATGCCGACCTCGCCAATGATCTCGGCAATCTCGCGCAGCGCTCGCTGTCGATGATCGCCAAGAACTGCGAGGGCAGGGTGCCGCCGCGCGGGACGCTGAACGAGGCCGACGAGGCCATGCTCGCCATGGCCGATGCGGCGCTCGCGAAGGCGCGTGCGGCGATGCAGGATTTCGCCCTTCACACCGTGCTGGCCGATCTCTGGGCTCTCATTGCCGAGGCGAACCGCTATTTCGCCAATAACGAGCCCTGGCGCCTGACCAAGACCGACCCGGCCCGCCGTGACACCATCCTCTATGTCACGATCGAGGTGCTGCGCGAGGTCGCGATCCTGGTGCAGCCGGTCATGCCGGTGGCCGCGGGCAAGCTGCTCGACCTGCTCGGCGTCGCGCCCGAGGCCCGCAGCTTCGCGGCGCTCGGCGCGGAGCATCGTCTCGTCAGCGGCACTGCTTTGCCTGCGCCGAGCGCGATCTTTCCGCGCTATGTCGAGCCCGAGGACGGCCAGGCCGCCTAAGGCGGGTGCGAACCACCCTTGTCATTCCGGGGCTTCGCGAAGCGAAGAACCCGGAACCCACGACCGAGCGAGCTGGTTCCAAGAGAGGCCCAAGCTGTTTCACCCAGTCGTGGGTTCCGGGTTCGCGCCTTCGGCGCGCCCCGGAATGACAAGGGCGGTGCTCGAAACCGCTGTGATCACATGTCAACAGCACCTAAGGTTTTGTGATGCTGATCGATACGCATTGCCATCTCGACTTCCCGGATTTCGCCGAGGACTTGCCGGCCTATGTCGCGCGGGCAGAGGAAGCCGGCGTCGGCCGGATGGTGACCATCTCGACGCGGGTCGCGCGCTATGCCGAGTATGCCGCGCTGGCGGAACGCTTTCCGTCGGTCTGGTTCTCGGTCGGAACGCATCCGCATCAGGCGCATGAGGAGCTCGACGTCACGGCCGAGCGCCTCGTGGAATTGTCGCGCCATCCGCGCTGCGTCGCCATCGGCGAGGCCGGGCTCGACTATCACTACGATTCGAGCCCGCGCGCGGCGCAGGCCCAGGGATTGCGTACGCATATCGCTGCGGCGCGCATCACGCAGCTCCCGCTCGTCATCCACTCCCGCGAGGCCGATGACGACATGATCGCGATTCTGCGCGAGGAGATGGGGAAGGGCGCCTTCCCCGCCATCCTGCACTGCTTCACCGCTGGCGAAGCGCTGGCGATGGCGGGTGTCGAGCTCGGGCTCTACGTGTCCTTCTCGGGCATCCTGACCTTCAAGACCTCGGAGAACCTGCGTCGGATCGCCCGGATGGTGCCGCGCGAGCGCCTGCTGGTCGAGACGGATGCGCCCTATCTCGCGCCTGTGCCGTTCAGGGGCAAGCGCAACCAGCCGGCCTATGTCGTTGAAACGGCGAAGGTTCTCGGCGAGACGATTGGCGTATCTTTCGACGAGATCGCCAAGATCACCACGGAGAACGCGCGGCGCTGCTACTGGAAGATGGATCACGCCGCGCCGGTCGCGCAGGTAGCCTGACCCGGCGCCATGACGCTCACCGTCACCATTCTCGGCAGCGGATCCTCCGGCGGCGTGCCACGGCCGGGCGCCGGCTGGGGCGCCTGCGATCCCGCCGAGCCGAAGAATCGGCGCCGGCGCTGTTCGATCCTGGTCGAGCGCATCGGCCCGGATGGAACGACGCGCGTGCTGGTCGATACCTCGCCGGACCTGCGCGAGCAGCTTCTCGCGGCCGAGGTCCCGGCGCTGGACGGCGTGCTGATGACGCATGACCATGCCGACCATACCCATGGCATCGACGACCTGCGCGCGCTCGTCCTGCATATGCGGCAGCGCATCCGCGTCCATGCCGACAAGACGACGCAAGCCTCGCTGCGTTCGCGCTTCGGCTATCTCTTCGAGACGCCGCCGGGCAGCTATTATCCGCCGATCATCGATCTCGACGAGATCAGCGCCGGCCGGCCGCAGACCATCGACGGCGCAGGCGGGCCGATCACGGCCTTGCCGTTCCGGGTCGAGCACGGACCGAACTATGAGGCGCTGGGCTTCCGCTTCGGCGATCTCGGCTATCTGCCGGATGTCAGCCTGATCCCGCCGGCCGCGATGGAGGCCATGGCCGATCTCGACGTACTGATCCTCGACTGCCTGCGTGAGACGCCGCATGTCAGCCATTTCCATCTGGCCCAGTCGCTGGAAGCGATCGCGCACCTGAAGCCGCGCCGCGCGATCCTGACCAACCTCCATGTCGATCTGGATTATGCCAGCCTGAGCATGCGCTTGGCCGGGATTGCAGAGGTGGCATACGACGGGATGACGATCTCGGTTCCGGCCTGAATATCCAGCATCTCAGGCGGCATTCGCATCAGAATTAATTCCATAATATACCTTATGCGAATCGCGCTTGGGCGGATTTGTGCCCTCTCCTGATTCAAGGACCGGCGCCGGAAATCTGACCGGGCTCTCCCGAAACTGCGCCGTCATCCCGGGCTTGCCCCGGGATCCATCGTAGAGCGCAGAGTTCTATGATGGATGCCGGATCGGCGCTGCTGCGCAGCTTGTCCGGGATGACGCCCATTGCCGCAGGCGTCGGCGACGTCTCATGGCCTGTTCGGATCGAAATGCTTGGTCAGCTTGTGGCCGTAGCCGCCATAGTCGCGCTGGAGCGCATCCGAACCGGCGGCGAAGGCCGTGACCTGTTGGGGAAAACGCGTCTCGAACATGAAGGCCAGCGTGCCCTCGAGCTTGTGCGGCTTCAATTCGACATTGCTCGCCTTCTCGAACGCATCCATGTCCGGCCCATGCGGCAGCATGGTGTTGTGCAGCGAGATGCCGCCCGGCACGAAGCCGCCGCCGGTCTTGGCGTCATAGACGCCGTAGACCAGCCCCATGAACTCGCTCATCACGTTCATATGGTACCAGGGCGGCCGGAAGGTATTCTCGGCCACCAGCCAGCGGTCCGAGAAGATGACGAAGTCGATATTGGCGGTGCCGGGCGTCTCCGAGGGCGAGGTCAGCACCGTGAAGATCGACGGGTCGGCATGGTCGTAGAGGATCGGACCGACTGGCGAAAAGCGCCTGAGATCATACTTGTACGGGGCGTAGTTGCCATGCCAGGCGACGACGTCGAGCGGCGAATGTTCGATATCGGCGGCCCAGAGATTGCCGCCCCATTTCACATACATCTTCGAAGGTGCATCACGATCCTCGAAGGCTGCGACCGGCGTCAGGAAGTCGCGCGGATTGGCCAGGCAGTTGGCGCCGATTGGTCCCCGTTCCGGCAAGGTGAAGGCGCCGCCATAGTTCTCGCAGATATAGCCGCGCGCCGGCCCGCCCCGGAGTTCGACGCGGATCTTCACGCCGCGCGGGATCACGGCGATCTCGCCGGGCTCGATGTCGATGATGCCGAACTCGGTCCAGAGCCGTAAGGCCCCCTGCTGCGGCACGAACAGCATCTCGCCATCGGCATTGTAGAAATACGCGTCCACCATCGAGCGCGTAATCAGGTAGACATGCGCGCCCATGCCGCCCTGGCTGCCGGCGTCGCCGGCGGTGGTCATGCTGCGGATGCCCTCGACGAAGGAGATCGGCTCCGACGGGATCGGGATCGGGCTCCAGCGCAGCGGCGCGATCGGCATGTCGACCTCGCGGGCCGGCGCTGTGCGCCAGAACCCGGCATCGACCTTCCGGAACTCGTTCCAGTGCGCCACCGTCGGCCGGATGCGATAGAGCCAGGAGCGCTCATTGGTGGTGCGCGGCGCCGTGAAGGGCGAGCCGGAGAGCTGCTCGGCATAGAGCCCATAGGCGCATTTCTGCGGCGAGTTGCGCCCGAGCGGCAGGGCGCCCGGCAGCGCCTCGGTCTCGAAGCCGTTGCCGAAGCCGGACATGTAGCCGGTCGCGATGGCGCTCTCAGCCTTAGCTGCGCCCGCATGGGCGGGGTTCTGAACGTTCATGATGGCGCCCTCTCCTCGCGACGGCCCTGGGCCGGCGGCACGCCCTGTCCGGGCTTCGTTCGAGATGGTTGCTTTGGTAACTGTCGATTTTGTAACTAACAAGGCATGTCGAAACTCGCGCTCGAACACTTCCTGCCCTATCGCCTGAACCGCCTGAGTTCGGCGGTCTCGCAGCAGTTCCGCGCGGTCTACGGGCCGCATCACGACCTCACCGTGCCGGAATGGCGGGTGCTGGCCACCCTCGCCCAGTTCGGCACGATGACGGCGAAGGCCATCGGCAAGCATTCCTCGATGCACAAGACCAAGGTCAGCCGGGCCGTGCGGGCGCTGGAGGAGCGACGCTGGCTGACCCGCCGCGAAAGCGAGCAGGACCGGCGCGAGGAGAGCCTGTCGCTGACGGCGCCGGGCTTGCAGGCCTATGGCGAGATCGTGCCGCGGGCTCTGGCTTTCGAGGCCGGCATCCTCGCCGCGCTCGGCCCCCATGCCGAGCCCTTGCTCCGGGCGCTGGCGCTGATGGAAGAACGCTTCCCCGTCGACTGAGCGCGCCCCACGTCC
The DNA here is from genome assembly GCA_965283735.1 of Beijerinckiaceae bacterium. Classification (GTDB taxonomy): domain Bacteria; phylum Pseudomonadota; class Alphaproteobacteria; order Rhizobiales; family Beijerinckiaceae; genus Allobosea. The sequence goes on from CBDIPN010000001.1 coordinate 2,259,902, forward strand.
CACGCGCTGGGGACAGAGGCGGGGCACCGCTTCCGCTTAGGCTCGCCACCGAACTGGCCGAGTCAGAATGGAACGGATGAGCCTATGCAGGGCAGCACTTTCGAAGCGCGGGCCAAAAACTCGTCCCGCCCCACCTCCTCCGCCGCCGCGCTCGACGCCAGCCACGATCCGGCCCTGCGGAGCTGGGTCGCGTCGGCGCGGGAGCATGCAGAATTCCCGATCCAGAACCTGCCCTTCGGCGTGTTCTCGCCCAATGGCGATCCGGCACGCGGCGGTGTGGCGATCGGTGACGAAATTCTCGACCTGGCTGCGCTCGCCGCATCCGGTCTTTGCGCCGACATCGCGGAGATCGTCGCGGCGGCAGCTGCGCCGAGCCTGAACGGCTTTCTTGGGTTGGGAACGGGCGCGCGCAGGCAACTGAGGGCGCGGCTTTCGGCCTTGCTGGCGGAAGGCTCGTCCGCGCAGGCTGCGCTCAAATCCATGCTGCATCCGGCGCGGAACTGCACGCTCGGCCTCCCTGCGCGGATCGGCGACTACACGGATTTCTATGCCGGCATCCAGCACGCTCTGAATATCGGCTCGCTGCTGCGGCCGGACAATCCGCTGCTGCCGAACTACAAGCATATCCCGATCGGCTATAACGGCCGCACTTCGTCGGTCCGGCCATCCGGCGAGCCCTTCCCGCGCCCCAATGGCCAGCGCAAGCGGCCAGATGAGGCAGGGCCCGGCTTCGGCCCCTGCCGCAATCTCGACTACGAGCTGGAACTGGGCATCTGGATCGGCCCCGGCAATGCGCAGGGTTCAGCCATACCGATCGACGAGGCCGATGACCGGATCGCCGGCTTCTGCCTGCTGAACGACTGGTCGGCGCGCGATATCCAGGCCTGGGAATACCAGCCGCTCGGCCCCTTCCTGTCCAAGGGGTTCGCCACGACGATCTCGCCCTGGATCGTGACGCCGGAGGCGCTGGCGCCCTTCCGGAAGGCCCAGGCGCCGCGTCCGGAAAGCGATCCGGCGGCCCTGCCCTACCTGAGCCCGGCCGATGCCGAGGCGCCCCATGCGCTCGACATCAGACTGGAGGTCTTCATCGAGACCGCTTCCATGCGCGCAGCCGGGCTTCCGCCGCACCGGCTCTCGCTCGGCAGTACGCGCGACCTCTACTGGACGCCGGCCCAGTTCGTCGCGCATCACAGTTCGAACGGCTGCAACCTCGAACCGGGCGATCTCTTTGGCTCCGGCACGATCTCCGGCCGCGACCCCGGCTCCTTTGGCAGCCTGATGGAGATCACGCGCGGCGGCCGCGAGCCGATCGCGCTGTCCAATGGCGAAAGCCGGACCTATCTCGTCGATGGCGACGCGATCCTGATGCGCGCCAGCGCCCGGCGCGAGGGTTTCGCCTCGATCGGCTTCGGTGAATGCCGGGCCGAGGTGCTGCCGGCGCGCGGCTGAAACCGCCGCCGTTGTCCCCTGCTCTGGTGACAGCGGACGCGCTATGGCTTCGGCATCATCGGGTTGTCGCTGCCTTCGGGGATCGCATGCAGAAGCGTTTCACACTCGCCGCTTCGGACCAGCCACCGGGAGACGCCGAGAAGGGCGTGCTCGGGCGGCGGCGCTCCGGCGATGTCTATGAGACCTTGCGCAACGCCATCCTCTCCGGGGAAATGCGCCCGAACGAGCCGCTGATCGAGGCCGATATCGCGGCGGCGCTCGCTGTCAGCCGCACGCCGGTGCGCGAGGCCCTGCAACGGTTGGCCGTCGAGCAGTTGATCGTGCCGCGCCGCCGCGGCTGGGCGGTGCGCGAGATCACCGCGGTCGAGGCGAGCGAGAATTCGGAAGTCCGCGCCGCGCTGGAGGGCTACGCGGCGCGACTTGCTGCCGAACGGGCGACCGATGACGAGATCGCCGCGGTCGCGGCCGTCCATGCCCGCCGCATCGCCAGCGACCCGGCCGACGACAGGACCCGCGTCGAGACCAACCGCGAGTTCCACGGCATCATCGTCAACGCCGCTCGCAACGAGAAGCTGCGCGACGCGATTCTGCGTTCAGGCCGGTTCTACTTCAACGGCTCGGTCGCCCGGATGACCTCGCCGGCCGAGTTCCGGCTCAGCAACGAGGATCACGAGACCATCCTGCAGGCCTTGCTGGCGCGCGACGGCGACCGGGCCGAGCAGGCGATGCGCAAGCACATCATGCGCACCTTCCATATCTTCCGCGAGCTCTCCTACCCCGCCCATGGCGCGCCTTCGCTGGCTCCGCTGCACGGCTCGGAAGGTTAGCCGCCACGATGTCCCACGCCGCTGTGACAGATGCCTGCTACCGGCCGGCTATGATCCCCTCAGGATCGGGCCGCCATGAGCTGACGACCTCAACGACACAATAAACCGACGACCAGGGAGAGAGACGATGAGCGTGAACAAGACCGCAGCCGGCCTGACGCTGGCCGCCAGCCTGCTGATCGGGGCCGCTGCCGGCGCGCAGGAGCCCGGCATCACCGACAAGGCGATCAAGATCGGCATCTTCGGCCCGCTGTCGGGCCCGAACATGGCCTATGGCTTCGACGTCGTGAACGCCGCCAAGATGTACTACGACAAGATCAACAAGGAAGGTGGCATTCACGGCCGCAAGATCGAGTATGTCGTCGAGGATGATCGCTGCAATGCCAATGACTTGGTTGCAGCGGTGAAGAAGCTGGTCGAGCAGGAAAACGTGTTCATGCTCAATGGCGGCTCGTGCTCGGCCGCCGTCGTCGCCGCCAAGGACTATGTCGTCCGCAACAAGGTGCCCTACCTGATGCTGAACGCCTCGGGCGATGGCGCGCTGTTCCCGCCGACCGACTACATCTTCGGCGCCTATTCGATCTCGCAATACGCCGTCGGCGGCGCCATGGTCGAGTTCGCGGCCAAGCAGTTCGGCGCCAAGAACGTCGCCTATATCAACCATGACGACGCCTATGGTGCCTGGAACCTCGAGGGCTCGAAGAAGGACGCCGAGGTCAACGGCGTGAAGCTCTCGGTCGAGTTGATCAATCCCGGCATCAACGACGTGACAGCGCCGTTCCTGAAGGTCCGCGCCGCCAACCCCGATGCGATCCTGCTGGTCACCTATGCCCGCCCGGCGGCGCTGCTGATCAAGAAGGCGGCGGAGATGGGCTTCAACAAGCCGATCATCCTCTCGGTCACCGGCACGGCCAGCCTCAACCAGCTCGCCGAGAATGTCGGCAAGGACGCGCTCAAGAACTTCTACACCCAGGAAGTGATGATCGACTCGCCCGGCGGCGCCAAGCTGAAGCCGATCTACGACATGTACAAGGCCGCCTATCCGGAGCTGGCGGCCAAGCCCGACCATCCGCAGACCTACATGCCCTATGGCATTCCCCCGGCGATGTCGCTGGTCAAGGCGCTGCAGGATGCCGGCCCGAACCCGACCCGCGAGAAGGTGCTCGCTGCGATGAAGACGCAGGATTTCGACTCGGGCGTCATGGCCGGTCGCATGCAGTTCGGCCCGGAGCAGCGCGCCGCCAACCGCTCGACGATCTTCATCAAGTATGACGGCACGACCATGGCCCCGCTGCCGGGCGTCTTCACCAGCCGCTGGACTTATCAGGCGAAGTGATCGCCACGGACGGGCCGTTCGGCCCTCCCTCATGAGACCGGGCGGCGGCCTTGGCGCCGCCGCCCTTCCCTGACCTGAGCATCGGGCCGGATATGGACCTGCAACTCGCGCTGATCTTCCTGCAGCAAGGCATCGCCTCGGGCCTCGTCTCCGGCAGCGTCTATGCCCTGCTGGCGCTCGCCATCGTGGTGATCTTCAAGACCTCGGACGTGCCGAACTTTGCCCAGGGCGAGGTCTTCATGGCGGCGGGCTATGTCGCGCTCTACCTGTTCGTCTTCCAGAAGATGCCGATCTGGGTCGTGCTGCCGGCGACGCTGGTCGTGGCCTTCCTCGCCATGGCGCTGTTCCGCCGCTTCGTGCTCGATCAGGTCGCGAAATCGGCCAAGGACCTCGTCTATCTCGTCATCGCGACGCTCGGCCTGTCCTATGTGTTGAAGGGCCTCGTGCGCCGCACCGGTTTCGGCGACACGCCGCGTTCCTTCCCGGCGCTGGTGCCGACCGATTCCATCATGATCGGCCAGGCTTCGGTGACGATGCTCGATCTCGCCATCTTCGGCACCGCCGTCACCGTGATGGCCGCCTTCTTCTGGATGTTCAACTACACCAAGACTGGCCGGGCGATGCGGGCCGTCGGCATGAACCCCAAGGCCGCCCAACTCGTCGGCGTCGACCTGCGCCGCTGCCACATGCTGATCTGGGGCCTGTCCGGCGTGATCTCCGCCATCGCGGCGCTGCTGATCTCGCCGAAGATCTTGATGACCGCCGATATGGGCTCAATCGTCATGCTCGCCTTCGCGGCGGCGATCGTCGGCGGGTTCTCCAGCCTGCCCGGCGCCGTGGTCGGCGGATTCGTCATCGGCATCGTCGAGAACATGGTCGGGCTGTTCATCTCGTCGCGCGCCATCGTGCTCGCCCCCTTCCTCGCCATCCTGATCGTGCTCGTCCTGCGTCCGCAAGGCCTGTTCGGCGGGAAGCTGACGATCAAGAAGGTCTGAAGCCCGTGTCGTCGCCTCCGCTCGCATCACCAGTGCCAACAAGGCGCGCGCTCTCCGGCTCCGCCCTGATCGGGCTTGTGGCGGCCGTGATCGTCGCCATTGCCCTGCCCATCTTCACCTCCGGCTATGTCGTCTACATCGCCAACTTGCTGCTGGTCTTCGTGGTGCTCTGCCTCGGCCTGCACATCGTCATCGGCGAGACCGGCCAGTTCTCGATGGCCCATGCCGCGTTCTACGGCATCGGCATCTATGCGAGCGCGCTCGCCAATCGCGCGGTCGACCTGCCCTACCCCGTCGCCATGCTGTTCGGCGCGCTGGTCGCCGGGGCGGTCGGCCTGTTCATCGGGGCCTTGGCGCTCAGGATGCGTGACATCTATCTCGCGCTCGCCACCTTCGCCTTCGGCGAGGCGATGCAATGGGTCTTCGCCAACTGGGACAGCGTCACCAACGGCCCGAACGGCCTGCGCATCAGCCCGGCCCGCTTCGGCCCGATCGAGATCCTCAGCGACAAGCAGGCCTATCCGTTCGTGCTGTTCTTCTGCCTGGTGATGATCGGGCTCACGGTCGCGATCTCGCGCTCGCGGCTCGGCCGTTCCTTCCGGGCGGTACGGGAGTCGGAGGTCGCGGCGATGGCGATGGGCATCGACGTGCGCCGCGCCCGCATCGTCTCCTTCGGGCTCTCGGCCGCGATCGCAGGCTTTGCCGGCGGCATGTTCGGCCTGTTCCAGACCTTCATCCACCCGGACAGCCTCGGCTTCCAGACCACGATCCTCGTGCTCACCATGGTCGTCGTCGGCGGCCTCGGCTCGATCGCGGGCGCCATCGGCGGGGCGATCGTCTTCGGGCTGATCTCGGAGGTGCTGCGCCAGGCGCCGCAATATCAGGAGATCATCTACGGCGCGATCCTGATCCTGTTCATGATGTATGCGCCGCGCGGCCTCTTCGCCTTCATCGGCGACCGTATCCGGGAGGCGCGCCATGGTCGCTGAGAGCGCCGCTCCCTTCCTGAACGTCGAGGGGCTGACCATCCGATTCGGCGGGCTCACCGCGGTCGGCGGGCTCGACATGGCCGTGGCCAAGGGCTCGATCCACGCCCTGATCGGTCCCAACGGCGCCGGTAAGTCGACGACCTTCAACTGCATCTCGCGCTTCTATACGCCGAGCGCCGGGCGCATCACCTATGACGGGCGCGACATCACCCGCATGCCCGCCCGCGAGATGGCGGGCCTCGGCATCGCCCGCAGCTTCCAGAACCTCGAGCTCTTCGGCGAACTCACGGTCTTCGAGAACGTGCTGATCGGCGCCCATGTCCATGCCGGCCGCTCCTGGCGCGATGCGATCAGTGCCCGCCCGCGCGGCATCGTCGAGCATGTTGAGCAGTTGCTGGAGCGCACGGGGCTGACCTCCTACGTCCAGACCAAGGCACGCAATCTCGATTTCGGTCACCAGAAGATGGTCGAGATCGCCCGCGCGCTTGCCATCCGCCCCAAGCTCCTTCTGCTCGATGAGCCGGCCGCCGGCCTGCGCAACCGCGAGATCGCGGCGCTCGACCGCCTGCTCTGCGAATTGCGCGAGCGCGACGGCCTGACGATCCTCCTCGTCGAGCACGTCATGCAATTGGTCATGTCGATCTCCGACAGGATCACGGTGCTGAGCTTCGGCACCAAGATCGCCGAGGGCACCGCTGCCGAGGTGCGCGCGCATCCCGCCGTGATCGAAGCCTATCTCGGCCGTGATGCAGCCCAGGAGGCCGCACATGGCTGATCTGCTCGAAATCGACGGCATCTCGGCCGCCTATGGCCGCATTCAGGCGCTCTCCGAAGTCTCGCTCAAGGTGCCGGAGGGCGCGATCGTCGCCCTGCTCGGCTCGAACGGCGCCGGCAAGAGCACGACGCTGAACACCGTCTCGCGGCTCGTGCCGGTGACGAAGGGGCGCATCCGCTTCGCCGGCGAGGAGATCCAGTCCTGGCCCTCGCACAAGGTCGTCTCAGCCGGCGTGCTGCAGGTGCCGGAGGGGCGCGAGGTCTTCCGCGACATGAGCGTGCGCGAGAACCTCGACATGGGCGCCTATCGCCGCAATGACGCCGCCGGCATCAAGCGCGATCTCGAACGCGTCTTCGAATATTTTCCGAAGCTGCAGGAGCGTCTCCAGCAGAAGGCTGGCACGCTCTCGGGGGGCGAGCAGCAGATGCTCCTGATCGGCCGGGCGCTTATGGCGGGCCCGCGCCTTCTCCTGCTCGACGAACCCTCGCTCGGCCTCTCGCCGGTGCTTGTGCAGCAGATCTTCGCGATCATCGAGCGGCTGAACAAGGACGGGCTCACCATCCTCCTCGTCGAGCAGAATGCGGCGATCGCATTGGGCTGCTCGACCTATGCCTACATCCTCGAGAACGGCGAGATGGCCCTCGAAGGGGCATCCGCAAAACTGCGGCAGGACGACAGCGTCCGCCGCACCTATCTCGGCGGCTGAGCCGAGACGCGACACGGACAGGAATCGGCTCATGGCTACGCCGCAGGATAAACCCATCGCCCTCGTCACGGGCGGCGCTCGCGGGATCGGCCGGGCCATCGTCGAGCGGCTCTGCGCCGACGGCTTTGCGGTCGGTATCCTCGACCGCGAGGCGGACATCGCGGCCGCGCTGGTGAAGCAGCTTGAGGCGCAGGGTCACAGCGTCTTCTTCGAGCCGGTCGATCTCGCCGACCATGCGGGTCTTGCCGCGCTGGCGGAGCGGTTGCCGGTGGCGCAGGCGCTCATCAACAACGCCGGCATCTTCGAGAACAAGCCGTTCTTCGACCTCGCGGCGAGCGATTTCGGCCGGATGATGGATGTGAATGTCACCGCCCTCTTCCTGCTCTCGCAGGCGGTGGCGCGGCGGATGGAAAAGGGCGGGCGCATCGTCAACATCGCCTCCCGCACCTTTTTGGGCGCCCGCAACCACGCGCATTACGTCGCCTCGAAGGCCGCCGTTGTCGGCCTGACCCGGGCGATGGCGATGGAGCTTCTGCCGCGCGGCATCGCCGTCAATGCGGTGGCGCCTGGGGGCGTCGCGACCGAGATGGTGGCGAAGCAATCGGAGGAGGCGCGCGCCGCCTTGCTCGCCCAGCAGCCGACGGGAGCGCTCGCGGCGCCCGAGGACATCGCCAACGCCGTCGCCTTCCTCGCCTCGCCGCGCACCCATTTCATCTACGGCCAGGTCCTGCTCGTCGACGGCGGCAAGTCGCTCGGCGGTGGCATGGGCGGCTGAGGACATGGCGATGAGCGAGAGCTTCGACGAAATCCGCGACGTCGTCGTGGTCGGCTCGGGCGCCGGCGGGATGTCGGCGGCGGTCACCGCCGCCAAGGCCGGGCTCGACGTGCTGTTGATCGAGAAGAGCGAGTATATCGGCGGCAGCACCGCCGTCTCGGGCGGCGCGATGTGGGTGCCGGAAAACCTGCATGCCGCCAAGGCCGGCCATGCCGACACCCGCGACGCGGCAATGACCTATCTCGAAGCCGTGCTCGGGAACCGCCTGCGGCCGGACATGATGCGCGCCTTTCTCGATAACGGCCCGGAAATGGTCCGCTTCTTCGAGCGCGAGACGGCCCTGAAATTCGAGGCGCGCGCTTATTCGCCGGACTACCAGCCCGAACAGCCCGGTGCCTCCAGGGGCGGCCGGACTATCGATCCTGCGCCCTATGACGGCAACGAACTCGGCGCCGATTTCGCCCTGCTGCGCCCGCCGCTGAGGGAATTCACCGTGCTCGGCGGCATGATGGTCAACCGCAAGGATATCGACGCGCTGGTCGGTCGCTTCCGCAACCTCGCGAATTTCAAGCACAGCGCCAAGCTGCTCATCCAGTATGGGCTCGACCGCCTGCGCCACCCACGCGGGGCGCGGCTGCTGATGGGCAATGCGCTGGCCGGGCGCCTGCTGAAATCGGCGCGGCAGGCGGGCATCGACATCCGCACCCAGACCCCAGCCGGTTCGCTGATCGTGAAGGACGGCGCCGTCATCGGCCTCACCGTCAAGGGGCCGCAGGGTGAGCGTCGCATCGGCGCGCGACGCGGCGTCGTGCTGGCGAGCGGCGGCTTTCCGGCCAATGCCGTGATGCGGGGCGAGCACATGCCGCATGCCGGGGCGCATCGCTCGATGGCGCCGAAGACCGATACCGGCGACGGCATCAATCTCGGCCTCGCAGCCGGCGGCGCCCTGCGCGACGACAATATCGGCCCGGCCTTCTGGACGCCGGTCTCCGTGTTGAAGAAGCCTGATGGCAGCGAGATGCAGTTCCCGCACCTGATCCTCGACCGCGCCAAGCCCGGCCTGATCGCGGTCGACGGCCAGGGCCGCCGCTTCGTCAACGAGGCGACCTCCTATCATGGCTTCGTAGAGGCGATGCATGCGAGCGGAGCCGTGCCCGCCTTTCTCGTTTGCGACAGCGATTTCCTGCGCAAATATGGGCTCGGCCTTGTTCATCCCGGCCTGAAGACGCCGAAGGCCTTCGTCGAAGCCGGCTATCTGTTCGAAGGCGAGAGCGTCGTCGCGCTGGCTGGACGCATCGGCGTGCCGACTGCGGCGCTGGCGGAGGCCGTCGCCGGCATGAACACCGCCGCGCGCTCCGGCACGGATGCCGCCTTCGGCAAGGGCTCGAGTGAGTACAATCGCTATCTCGGCGACCCCAACCACAAGCCCAATGCCTGCCTCGGGCCGATCGAGACCGCGCCCTTCTATGCCGTGAAGGTCTGGCCCGGCGATATCGGCACCGCGACCGGCCTGACCTGCGATCCGCAGGCCCGCGTGCTCGGCCGCGACGGAGGACCGGTCGCCGGGCTCTATGCCTGCGGCAACGACATGAACTCGATCATGGCTGGCGCCTATCCCGGCGCCGGTATCACGCTCGGCCCCGCGCTCACCTTCGGCTTCATCGCCGGGCGCGCGCTCGCGACCGAGCCCGACCGCCTGCCGCGCTAAGAGAGGCATTCCGATGAAACTCTACCAGTCCGCCACCTCGCCCTTCGTCCTCAAGGTCCGGATCGCCGCCGCCGAGCTTGGCCTGCTCGATCGGATCGAGATGCTCGACGTCTCGCAGGAATACAAATCCGGCGGGCCGCTCGCACGCGAGCAGAACATCATCAAGACCAACCCGCTCGGGCAGGTGCCGACGCTGCTGCTCGACGACGGCACGACGATCGCCGACAGCCGCGTCATCTGCGAATATCTCGATGGGCTCGGCGGCGGCTCGCTGTTCCCGGTGGAGTCCAAGGCGCGCTGGAACGCCCTGACCGAGCAGAGCTACGGCGACGGCCTGCTCGATGCCGCGCTGGCTGCCCGCTACGAGGGCCTGCTGCGCAGCGAGGAGCAGCGCTGGCAGCGCTGGATCGACGGCCAGCTCGCCAAGGTCCATGCCACGCTCGACCTGATCGAGGGCAAGGCCGCCGGCTTCGGCGAGCGCGTCGATATCGGCACGATCACCTTCTACTGTGCCCTCTCCTATCTCGACCTGCGCTTCGCAGACCTGAACTGGCGCGAGGGCCGGCCGCAGGCGGCAGCCTGGTTTGCTGAGGTCACCAAGCGCCCCGCCTTCGGCGGCCAGAAGCTGGGCTGAGGCCAGGGCGAGCGGGAGGTGGCGATGGCTGCGAATCTCGGGCTTGCCGGCCGGACCGTCCTGATCACCGGCGGCGCCTCCGGCATCGGGCGGGAATGCGCGCTGGCTTTGGCGCGCGAAGGTGCTGCTGTCGCCATTGCCGACGCGAACGAGCAGGGCGCGACCGAAACCGTCTGCGAGATCGCGGCGCTTGGCGCCCGTGCCGCCGTGGCCAGTTTCGACGTGCGCAGCCCGACCGCGACCGAGACGGCCGTCGAGGCGATCGAGCGCGATCTCGGCCCGCTCGACGGGTTGATCACGGCGGCCGGCATCTCCCGCCCTGCTCCGGCGACCGAACTCGCCGCCGAAAGCTGGGAGGCGGTGATCGGCGTCAATCTCTCCGGCACCTTCTATTCCTGCCAGGCGGCGGGCCGGCGCATGGTGGCGCGCGGGCGCGGCGCCATCGTCACGATCGGCTCGGTCTCCTCGCTCGGCGGCCAGTCCGGCCGGGCGCATTACTGCGCCTCGAAGGCCGGCGTCGTCGGGCTGACGCGCGATCTCGCGGTCGAATGGGGCTCGCATGGCGTCCGCGTGAACTGCATCGGCCCGAGTGCGACCGACACCCCGATGATCCGCCGCGGCATTCCCGAGAGCTTCGTCTCCGGCGTGATGGAGGACCGCACGCCGCTCGGGCGGCTGGCGCAGCCCTCCGAGGTAGCCTCGGTCTGCCTCTTCCTGCTCTCGGACCTCGCGAGCTACGTCAACGGCGCGCTGATCATGGCCGATGGCGGCGTCTCGGCCGGCTTCTTCACGCGTGGCCATGGCCGCGATTTCTCGTCCAAGGCCCTGCTCGCGCAGGGCGTCTACAGCGAATGACCCGGAGACCGACATGAGCAAGCTCGCCCTCGTCACCGGCGCCGGCCGCGGCATCGGCGCGGCCATCGCCTATAAGCTCGCGGCCGATGGCTGGCGCGTCGCGGTCTGCGACCTCACGAAAGAGCCGGCGGCAGCGGTCGCGGCCGCCCTGCCCGGTTCCGGCCATAGCGGCTGGGCGGTCGATGTCTCCGAGGAGACTTCCGTCGAGGCGCTGTTCGATGCTGTCGAGGCGGCGCATGGCCCGGTGACCGGGCTGGTCTGCAATGCCGGCGTGCTCCTGATGGCGGCCGATGGCGAGCGGCCGACCATCTTCGACATGACGCTGGACGACTGGGAGAAGACCCATGCCGTCAACACCCGAGGCGTCTTCCTGAGTATCCGCGCCTATGCGCGCCGCCGCCGGGCGCTGCCGGTCGAAGGCGGGCGCGTCACCACGACCAGTTCGGTCGCGGCGGAGCTTGGCGGCTATCGCGGCTCGGCCAGCTATATCTCGTCGAAATCCGCGATCCTCGGCTTCACCAAGGCGATGGCGCGCGAGCTCGCCTCGCTCGGCATCACCGTGAATTGCGTCGCACCGGGCGTGATCGACGCGCCGATGCTCACTGCGGCGACGCCGCGCTCGGCCGCGCCGGGCTCGATGGATGCGCTGGCGCAGGCCGTGCCGCTCGGCCGGCTCGGGACGCCGGAGGACATTGCCGGGGCCGTGTCCTTCCTGTTGTCCGAGCAGGCCTCCTACATCACCGGCGCGACGATCGACGTCAATGGCGGCTACCGCATGGCCTGACGAGGGAGCCCAACATGATCCTGCACGGCTATTTCCGCTCTTCCGCCGCCTGGCGCACGCGCATCGCCTTCAATCTCAAGGGCGTGACGCCGCAGAGCGTGATCCATAACCTGCGCGACGGCGCCCAGAACGAGCCGGCCTATGCGGCGATCAACCCACAGAAGCTGATCCCGGCGCTGGAACTCGACGACGGCACGGTGCTGACACAGTCGCTCGCGATCATCGGCTGGCTCGATCGCGAGGTGCCGCAGCCGCCGCTCTTTCCGGCTGATAATGCGGTACGCGCCCGCGTCGAGGCCTTCGCGCTGGTCATCGCCTGCGAAACCCACCCCTTCCAGAACCCGAAGATCCAGAAGCGCCTGCGCGCCAAGGGCTTTTCGGAAGCCGACGTGCAGGACTGGCTCGCTGTTGCAATGAACGAAGGCCTGAGCGCCTGCGAAACGCTGATCCAGGACCAGCCCGGTCCATTCTGCTTCGGCGGTGCACCGACCTTGGCCGATATCTGCCTCGTGCCGCAGATCGGCAGCGCGCGACGCTACGGGATCGATCTATCGCCCTATCCGAAGCTCGTCGCGATCGACGCGCATTGCGCCACCCTGCCCGCCTTCATCGCGGCGCGGCCCGACCAGCAGCCGGACGCGGTCTGAAGCAGCCTCTCCGTCATTGCGAGGCGGCGAAGCCGACGAGGCAATCCAGAAGGACTGGGCTGAGCGGCTCAACCCAGTCCTTCTGGATTGCTTCGCTGCGCTCGCAATGACGGAAGGCGCCGAACCTCACATCAGGATGCGCATCAACTCGTTCTGCGAGGAGATGCCGAGCCTTGCATAGGCACGCTTGCGATAGGTCAGCACGGTGTTGATGCCGACGCCGAGTTCGAGCGCGATGCCTTCCGAGGTCAAGCCGGCCGCGACGAGCGCACAGACATCCCGTTCGCGCTTCGAGAGGCCGGGTGCAGCCTTCTCCAGCCGGGCGTGGAAGTCCTTGGCCGCGCTGCGGCCGCCAGCTGGCTTCGTCACTTCGTAATGCCGCCAGAGCGCCGCCATCAACAAAGGTGCGCTTTCGACGAGATTCGCAATCTCGGCCTCGCTGAAGCTCTCCTTGCGGCGACGATAGATGCTGAGCCGCATCGTGCCGGCCTCGCGGCGCTGCAGCAGCGAGAAGCGCTCCGACAGCCCGACCGAGAGATAGCATTCGCTGCGATAGGCCGAGCTTTCGATGTCACCCGCCTTCATCCGCACGCCCCAGCAATCGGCCGCGTCGCTCTCGTCGAGCGCGATCGCATTGGCCGGGTCGGCGCGCCAGTGGCGGGAGACGTAGCGGCGGGCGATCTCAAGCGCCGGCTGACCGGAATTGTAGTGGTTCTCGGCCAGCAGCGTATGCACCTCGCCGTCAGGCGCAGCGACGAAGGCGGTCACGATCTCGGTCCCGGTGAAGCGGCGGGCGATATCGAACAGGCCGCTGGAAAAATCGGAGCGGCCGACGCTTTCGATCACGCGCGGCATGGTCGCCAGGATACTGCGCGCGGCTACGGCCTGCTGGATGGCCACAAGCTGCATTCAAACCTCCCGCCGGCCCCTCTTTCAGCCCGGCGTGCAGCCGGCGGCGGAGGCCGTTTCAGGCTCACAGTGTTAACAGTATCCAACTTCGCATGCAAACTTTCGGACGAGACGAGGCCGGTTTTCCAAGGGCGGCGCCCTACCGCATGATGGACCTGTTCCGTCGATAAGGCTCATGGCGGCTTCGTGCCCTACGATTGTCATTCCGGCGCTTCGCGTCAGCGAAGACCCCGGAACCCACGACTGGGGCCGCCACTTGCAACTGACTGTTTCGTGTCTCACCCAGTCGTGGGTTCCGGGTTCGCGCCTGCGGCACGCCCCGGAATGACAAGGGTGGTTCCAGACTGGGATGATCTCCCAATCAAGACGCCTTCAGCCGACCAGACCACGCTCCAGCGCGACATCGATGCAGCCATGGATATGGCCGTGCAGCAGCTTTTGCGCCCCGGCAGCGTCCCTGCGCATCGCACAGTCGAGCAGGGCCTTGTGGTCCTCGGTCGAGGTCGGGCCCCAGAAGATGAAGAAGACCATCTGGTAGCGCAGGTAACGGTCATAGATGCCGGCATGGAGATCGAGCAGCGCCTTCGAGCCACAGGCCGAGACCAGCGCCTGATGGAACTCGAAATCGTAGCGCTTCCAGGCCTGCGTGCCGGACTCGTCGCCCGCGAGCAGGCGCTGCTCCATTCGGGCGAGCTTGTGATGGGCGGCGACGACGCGCCCTTCCCATTCGACATCGCCAGCCTCGAAGGACTGTGCCAGCGCGTGGCTCTCGATCAGCAGGCGCAGGTCGGCGAGTTCTCTCAAGTCCGTTGCCGAACAGGGCGCAACCTGGAAGCCGCGCTGCCCCTCCGCGACGACGAGCCCCTCCGGCGCCAGCCGGTTCAGGATCTCGCGCAAGGTGCTGATGCCGACGCCGTAGACGGATTTCAGCCGATCGAGCGGTAGGCGCTGGCCGGGCTGGAGCACGCCGAAGACGATGTCGTGCTTGATGCGCTCATAGGCCTGCTCGCCGGTCGAGAGAACCGGGATCTCTTCGCCGCCGATCTCGAATGCCGCGTCCGTCATGCTGCTCCCTGCCCTCGCGCGTTCCTGTCAGGAAGCGAGGCTGCCCGCAAGCCTGGCTCTCATGTTCACATAAATCAACTGATGATCGATAAATTATCAGTTGATCTGCCTTTCATCTTGCATCACGTTCCGCTCACGAGCTGCGAACGAGGCCATCAGAGCTTCGCCTGGGAGGATGTCATGGCGGACACGGAAGCTGCGGCATCACGCCGGATTTTCATCCTGAACGGCCCCAACCTGAACCTGCTCGGGCAGCGCGAGCCGCATATCTATGGCTCGACCACACTCAGTGAGATCGGCGAGCGCTGCGTGGCGAAGGCGGTTTCGCTCGGTTTCGCGGTCGACTTCCGCCAGACCAATTTCGAGGGCGAGCTGGTTGAGAGCGTGCATCAGGCGCGGCAGGAGGCCTGTGGGATCATCATCAACCCGGCCGGCTACACCTTCACGTCCGTCGCGCTGCTCGATGCGCTCAAGATGTTCGATGGCCCGAAGATCGAATTGCACATCTCGAATGTGCATGCACGCGAGAGCATTTATCACAACTCTCTGGTCTCGCGGACCGCGACCGGCATCATCATCGGCCTGGAGCAGCCGGCTACGAACTCGCCATCCAGGCGATGGCAGGCCTCGTCGCGGCGCGGAGCTGACGGCGATGCCCTCGCCTGCCCGCTCCGGCAAGGCTTCAGGGGCGCAGCATCCGCAGCACCGTGTCGATCGCGGCGGAGCGGCGACGCACAAGCGCTTCGGGCGCGCCCATGTCGTGGCCGAAGACCTGGCGGATGCTGGCGCGGTTGGAGACGTTGTAGAAGGCCAGCGCGCTGATCGTCAGATGGATGTCCAGCGCCTCGATGCCCGGCCGGAACAGCCCGGCCGCCACGCCGCGCTCATAGGCTTCGCGGATCATGTCGATGGCCGAGAGGTTGAGCGTCGCGATCCGGTCGGAAGTCGCGAGATGGCGTGCGTGGTGGATGTTCTCGACCATGACGAGCCGCACGAAATCCGGATTCTCGGCGTGGTAGTCGAAGGTGAAGCCGGCCAGCAGCGTCATCGCTTCCACCGGCGGCAGGCTGGCGAGGTCGAGGCTGCGCTCGAAGCCGCGGATGCGCTCGTACATCTCCTCGAGGACGGCGCGGTAAAGCCCCTCCTTGTCCCCGAAATAGTAGTAGATCATCCGCTTGCTGGTCGCGGTCCGCGCCGCGATCTCGTCGACGCGCGCGCCGCTCAGGCCGTTCTCGACGAATTCCTCCTTCGCGACAGTCAGGATGTTGCGGCGGACGCCTTCCGGGTCCTGCGTCCAGGACGCCGGCTTGCGGCCCGTTGCCTTCGGCACCGACGCTGCCTTGCTCATGCTTCACCCACAAGAGAACCAACCCGGAAGCCCGGGCGAACGCATCGAAATGGACAAGGCGGTACATTGCGCTTGACCAAATGAACTATCCGGTACATTTAACATGTCGTCGGCAGAGCGCAAGCCGGCGAGCCAGAAGACAAAGGCACCCGAAAAGAGGTGTCGCGACTGCGGACGGGAACCGGATCGACCCCTTTGAGAAGGTCGACCGAGACTGCACCGGACCGAAAGGTGGCTTCCACTTTTCGGATGAATCCGATGCAACACCAAGGAGATAGATCATCGTTCTCGCGCCCCTTGGGGCGCGCGATGATCTAGGGAGCGCCATGAACTACAAGCTCGATTTCACGCCGGTGATCGACGGGATGCCAGCCCTGCTGATGGGCTGCCTCGGCACCTTCCTGCTCGCGATCAGCGGCATGGCGCTGGCCATCATCATCGGCATCGGTGGCGTGATCCTGCGCGACTTCAGGATCGCTCCGGTGCGCTGGCTCGTGAAGGCCTTCGTCGAGATCATCCGCAACACGCCGTTCCTGGTCCAGATCTTCTTCATCTATTTCGCCTTGCCGCTGGCGGGCCTCAGGCTCGACCCGACGCCGACCGCGATCATCGCGCTCGGCATCAATGGCGGCGCCTATGCCATCGAGATCATCCGCGGCGGCGTCCAGTCGATCGGCAAGGGCCAGATCGAGGCCGGCCTCGCGCTCGGCCTGCACAAGGCCCAGGTCTTCCGCCTGATTGTGCTGAAGCCGGCGCTCAGGGCGATCTTCCCCTCGCTCACCAGCCAGTTCGTCTTGCTGACGCTGACGACTTCCATCGCCTCGGCGATCTCGGCCTATGAGCTGACCTCGGTGGCGCAGCGGATCGAATCCGACAGTTTCCGCTCCTTCGAGGTCTACGGCACGATCACGCTGTTCTACCTCGTGATCTCCTGGGTGATGATGCGCTTCTTTGCGGCGATCTCGACCCGCTACTTCAGCTATCCGGTGAAGTGAGGGCACGATGGGATCGAACGAATTCCTCTTCCTGCTCACCGGCCTGAAATGGACCGTGCTGCTCTCGCTGGTCGGCTTCGTCGGCGGCGGCGTGTTCGGGCTCGCGATCGCGCTGATGCGGGTCTCCGAGCGGCCGCTGATGGAGCGCATCACGGCAGGCTATATCGCGCTGTTCCAGGGCACGCCGCTGCTGATGCAACTTTTCGTGGTCTATTACGGCCTCGCGCTGGTCGGGCTGAAGCTCGATGCCTGGGTCGCGGTCGCGATCGGCTTCACGCTGCATGCCAGCGCCTATCTCGGCGAGATCTGGCGGGGCTCGATCGAGGCCGTACCGAAGGGCCAGACCGAGGCCGCCAAGGCGCTGAGCCTGTCCTATGCCTCGCGGATGCGCGACGTCATCCTGCCGCAGGCGATCCGCATCTCGCTGCCGGCGACGATCGGCTTCCTGGTCCAGCTGATCAAGGGCACCTCGCTCGCCGCGATCGTCGGCTTCACCGAGCTGACGCGGGCCGGGAACATCGTCTCCAACCAGATCTTCCAGCCGCTCCTCGTCTTCGGGATCGTCGGCATCCTCTATTTCCTGCTGTGCTGGCCGCTCTCGCTCTACGGCTCGCATCTCGAGCGCCGCATGGCCATCGCCGCGCGCTGACCACCCCGTTCACCGCCTGAACCAACCAAACACGAAGAGGGAGAGAAACATGACGAAGATGAAAACCACCCGCCGCAGCCTGCTCGTCGCCGGCGCTGCCGCGCTGGCTATGCCGGCCGTACTGAGCACCCCTGCCTTCGCCGTCACCCCGGCCGAGATCAAGGCCAAGGGCAAGATCGTCGTCGGCATCCAGGGCGATAATCCCCCGTGGGGCTTCGTCAACTCGGCCGGCAAGCAGGAGGGCCTCGACGCCGATATCGCGACGCTTTTCGCCAAGGAACTCGGCGTGCAGGTGGAGTTCGTGCCGCTCGAGGTCAATAACCGCATTCCGGCCCTGACCACCGGCCGCGTCGACGTGCTGTTCGCGACCATGGCGATGCTGCCCGAGCGCGCCAAGGCCGTGCAGTTCTCCAAGCCCTATGTCGCCAATACCATCGTGCTGATCGGCCCGAAGAAGGACAAGATCACCACCAACGAGGATATGGGCCGCTACACGATCGGCGTCGCCAAGGGCGCGGCGCAGGACACGCAGGTGACCAAGAACGCCCCGGCCAACACCACCATCCGCCGCTATGACGGCGATGCGCCCTCGATCCAGGCGCTGGTCTCCGGCCAGGTTCAGGCGCTCGGCGGCAACATCTTCTACATGCAGCGCATCGAGCAGGGCCGCCCCGGCGAGTTCGAGAACAAGCTCGAATTCCAGAACCTCTACAACGGCGCCTGCACCCGCCTCGGCGAGAAGGAGATCAACGCCGCGATCAACACCTTCATCGACAAGATCAAGGCCAATGGCGAGCTGCAGAAGGTCTACGACAAGTGGATGAAGGTGCCGGTGCACAAGTTCCCGGACAGCCTCGAAGGCATCACCTTCACCGCGGGCTGAGCGCGCGACGAGACGAGGTCAGGGCCATGAACCAGCCAGCCGTCCAGAACGCCGCCTCGGCGGACGCCATGATCGCCATGATGCATGTCGAGAAATGGTATGGCGAGTTCCAGGCCCTGACCGACATCAACCTGTCGGTCCGCAAGGGCGAGCGCATCGTGCTTTGCGGGCCGTCGGGCTCCGGCAAGTCGACGCTGATCCGCTGCATCAACCATCTGGAGAGCTACCAGAAGGGCGAGATCCGGGTCGGCGGCACGAGGCTCGGCGACGACGCGAAGACCATCGACGCGGTGCGCCGCGAGGTCGGCATGGTCTTCCAGCATTTCAACCTGTTCCCGCACATGACCGTGCTGGAGAACTGCATGCTGGCGCCGATGCGCTCGCTCGGCGCCAGCAAGGCGGAAGCCGAGGCCACCGCCCGCCAACTGCTCGGCCGCGTGAAAATCCTCGAACAGGCCGAGAAGTATCCAGCGCAGCTTTCGGGCGGCCAGCAGCAGCGCGTCGCGATTGCCCGCGCGCTCTGCATGAAGCCGAAGGTCATGCTCTTCGACGAGCCGACGTCGGCGCTCGACCCCGAGATGGTCAAGGAGGTGCTCGACACCATGATCGCGCTCGCCGAGGAGGGCATGACCATGATCTGCGTCACTCATGAGATGGGCTTCGCCCGGCAGGTGGCGAACCGCGTCATCTTCATGGCCTCCGGCGCCATCGTCGAAGAGGCCCCGCCCGAAGCGTTCTTCCAGAATCCCCGCCATGAGCGGACCCGGCAATTTCTCGGCGAAATCCTGCGCAAGCACTGAAACACCCGTCCGGCCCCGCCGGGCACCTCAACGGAATGCGAACGATGTCACGCCTCGTCTATGTCCTGAACGGCCCGAACCTGAACCTGCTCGGCAAGCGCCAGCCACATATCTACGGGCACGAGACGCTGGCCGATGTCGAGCGCGACTGCCGCAAGCTCGCCGAGGAATTGAAGCTGGAACTGCGCTTTCACCAGTCCAACCGCGAATACGAACTGATCGACTGGATTCACGAGGCGCGCGAGGATGGCGCCGGCATCGTCATCAACCCGGCCGCCTTCACGCATACCTCGGTCGCGCTGCTCGACGCGCTCAACACCTTCGAGGGGCCGGTGATCGAGTGCCATATCTCGCAGGTGCATAAGCGCGAGGCCTTCCGCCATCACTCCTATGTCTCCCTGCGTTCGGACGGCGTCATCGCCGGCTTCGGCACGCAAGGGTACCAGCTCGGCTTGCGGCGCATCGCCAAGCTCATCGACGACGCGGCCACGTGAGGACCAACCCGATGGCTCCGGTGAAGATCGCGGTGATGGGAGCGGGCCTGATCGGCAAGCGCCACGCCGTCCATGTCCGGGCCGAGCCCGGCGCCAGCCTCTCGGCGATCATCGATCCCGCTCCGACGGGCAAGGCCTTTGCCGAGGAGATCGGCGTCGCCTGGTATCCCGGTTTCGACGCCCTCCCCGCCACCGAGAAGCCGGATGGCGTCATCGTCGCGACGCCGAACCAGCTCCATGTCGCCAACGGTCTGGAGCTGGTCGCAGCCGGCGTGCCGATGCTGGTCGAGAAGCCGCTGGCCGATAGCGTCGACAGCGCCCGCAAGCTCGTACAGACCGCCGAGGCGGCGGGCGTGCCGCTGCTCGTCGGCCATCACCGCCGCCACAACCCGATGATCCGAAAGGCGCGCGAGGCGATCGATGCCGGCCGGCTCGGCCGCATCCTGACGCTCAACGGCCAGTTCTGGCTGGTGAAGCCGGATGATTATTTCGAGGTCGACTGGCGCCGCCAGGAAGGCGCCGGCCCGATCCTGATCAACCTGATCCACGATATCGACCTGTTCCGCTATCTCTGCGGTGAGATTACCGGCGTGCAGGCGCTGAGTTCCAACGCCGTGCGCGGCAATCCGGCCGAGGAGACGGCCGTCGCGATCCTGCGCTTCGCCAATGGCGCGCTCGGCACGGTCAGCGCCTCCGACACCGTCGTTTCGCCCTGGAGCTGGGAGCTGACCACCGGCGAGAACCCCGCCTATCCGCGTCAGGACCAGTCCTGCTACCAGATCGGCGGGACGCATGGTTCGCTGACGATCCCTGCGCTCGAACTCTGGAGCCATAGCGATAAGCGTGGCTGGTGGGAGCCTCTCAGGCGCGAACGCATTCCCTTCGTGCCCGAAGACCCGTTGCAGGCGCAGGTCCGGCATTTCTGTGCGGTGATCCGTGGCGAGGAAGCTCCGCTCGTCTCCGGCCGCGAAGGCCTGGCGACGCTCGCCGTCATCGAGGCGGTGAAGCGGGCGGCGCGCAGCGGCGCTCCGGTCGAGATCGCCCCCGAGCCGGCGTCTGCGAGGGCTGGCGCATGATCAAGGGTACGACGCGATTGATCGGCCATCTCGGCTACCCGACCGAGAGCTTCAAGGCGCCGATGATCTACAATCCCTATTTCCAGCGGGAGGGGATCGATGCCGTCGTCGTGCCGATGGGCTGCCGCGGCGAGGATTATCCCGATTTCCTCAAGCTGTTCTTCCGCCTGTCCAACGCCCATGGCGCGCTGGTGACGATGCCGCACAAGGTCACCACGACCGGCCTCGTCGACAGGCTATCGCCGACCGCCGCGATCGCCGGCGCCTGCAATGCCGTGAAGCTCGAAGCCGATGGCCGGCTCAGTGGCGACATGTTCGACGGCGAGGGCTTCGTGCGCGGCGTCCTGCGCAAGGGCCATAAGTTAGATGGCGCCCGCGCGCTCGTCGTCGGCGCGGGTGGCGTCGGCTCGGCAATCGCCGCCTCGCTGGCGAAGGCCGGTGTGGCAGAGCTGGGCCTGTTCGACAGGCAGGCATCCGCAGCCGAAGAACTCAGCCAGCGATTGACGGCGCACTACCCTGCCCTTCGCGTCGCTACCGGCTCGAACGACCCCGATGGCTTCGACCTCGTTGTCAACGCCACGCCGCTCGGCATGAAGCCGGGCGATCCGCTGCCGGTCGAGGTTTCTCGCCTGTCCGCCTCCGCCTTCGTCGGCGAAGTCGTGATGGCGCAGGAGATCACGCCCTTCCTCGCCGCGGCCCGCGCACGCGGCTGCGCCGTGCAAGTCGGTACCGACATGCTGTTCGAGCAGATACCCGCCTATCTGGAGTTCTTCGGCCTGCCTTCGACCACGGCCGAAGACCTGCGGGCCGTCGCGCAATTGGCTTGAGAGGAGGCATCTCGTGATTCCATCGATCGCCACCGTCTGCGTTTCCGGCACGCTCCAGGAAAAGCTCGAGGCCATCGCCGCCGCCGGCTTCAAGGCTGTCGAAATCTTCGAGAACGATCTGATCGCCTTCCCCGGCTCGCCGACGGAAGTGCGACGCATCTGTGCCGATCTCGACCTGACCATCGTGACCTGCCAGCCCTTCCGCGATTTCGAGGGCATGCCGGAAGGGCGCCGCCAGCGCGTCTTCGACCGGGCCGAGCGCAAGTTCGATCTCTTGCAGGAATTGGGCACGGACCTGCTCTTCGTCTGCTCCAGCGTCTCGCCGGAAGCCCTGCCCGGCATCGACCGGCTCACCGCCGATTTCGCCGAGTTGGGCGAGCGTGCGGGGCGCCGCGGCCTGCGCGTCGGCTACGAGGCGCTGGCCTGGGGGCGGCATGTCTTCGACTATCGCGACGCCTGGGAGATCGTGCGCCGCGCCAACCGGCCAGAGGTCGGGATCGTGCTGGATTCCTTCCATATCCTGGCGCGCGGGCTCGACCTCGCGGCGATCGGCACGATCCCGCGCGACAGGATCGCGATGGTGCAGATGGCCGATGCGCCGCTGCTGCAGATGGACCCGCTCTCCTGGAGCCGGCACTGGCGCTGCCTGCCGGGTCAGGGCGACCTCAACCTCTCCGGCTTCATGCGCGCGCTGGCCGCGACGGGCTATGACGGCGTGCTCTCGCTTGAAATCTTCAACGATCGCTTCCGCGCCGGCTCAGCCCGCTCCGTCGCGCTCGACGGCCATCGCTCGCTGATCTGGCTGCTCGACGAGACCGCGAGGCAGGTCGGCAAGCCTGTGCCCGGCGCCGTGCCGATGCCGCCGCCGGCTCCGGTCGAGGCGGTCGAGTTCATCGAGTTCACGGTGTCGGAGGCCGAGCGGCCGGGTTTCGAGCGGCTGCTGCGGGCACTCGGTTTCGCACGCGCCGGCGCGCATCGCTCCAAGGATGTCGATCTCTGGAAACAGGGCGATATCCGCATCGTCCTGAACAGCGAGGCGGACGGATTCGCCCATAGCTACCAGATCACCCATGGCACCTCGGTCTGTGCGCTGGCCTTGCGCGTGCCGGATGCGCAGGCCGCGATCGCGCGCGCTACCGCATTGCTCGATGTGCCGCATGCCGGCGCTGTCGGGCCGGGCGAACTCGACATTCCGGCCGTGCGCGGGCTCGGCGGCAGCCTGCTCTATTTCCTCGACCAGGCCTCGTCGCTCGGACGCTGGGCCGAGGTCGATTTCGAGGCGACCGGCGAAGCCTCTGATCATGCCGGGCTGACCGGCGTCGATCATGTCTCGCAGAGCATGCAGTACGAGGAGATGCTGACCTGGCTGCTGTTCTACTCCTCGCTGTTCGAGACGCGGAAGACGCCGAGCCAGGCCGTGCTCGATCCCGGCGGCGTGGTCCAGAGCCAGGTGATCGAGAGCGGCCTCGACGGCAGGAACGGCCATGGCCTCAGGCTCATCCTCAACGGCTCGCAGAGCCACCGCACACTCTCGGCCCGCTTCATCACCGATTTCTTCGGCTCCGGCGTGCAGCATATCGCTTTCGCGACCGACGACATCGCCGCGACCGTCAAGCGGCTGGTTGCCAATGGCGTCGCCATGCTACCCATCCCCGAGAACTACTATGACGACCTCGAAGCCCGCTCCGACCTGACGGGCGAGGAGATCGACGCGATGAAGGCGCTGAACATCCTCTATGACAGCGATGCCGGCGGCGCGTTCCGGCAGGCCTATACCCAGACGCTGGATGGCGGGCTGTTCTTCGAGATCGTCCAGCGCGACGGTTATGCCGGCTATGGCGCCGCCAATGCCGGCATCCGGCTCACCGCGCAATCAAGGCTCGCGCGCCCGATCAGCGTCCCCGCACCGAGCCATGGCTGAGGAGAGAAGCCGCATGAGCAGCCTGATCCTTCCCTATGCGGGGCTCGACGCCGGACAGCCGGCCTCGCTCTCCCCGGATTACCGTTCGACCGTGGCGCGCAGCCCGCGCCAGGCCCCGATCGCGATCCCGCAGACCCTGACCGAGGTGACCGGGCCGACCGACTGGTCGCGCCTGATGGGCCCGGCCATGGCCGACCTCACCACCCAGCACAAGGCGGAGCCGCACGGCCAGCGCATCGTCGTGACCGGCCGCGTGCTCGACGAGGACGGAAGGCCCGTGCCCAACACCGTCGTCGAGATCTGGCAGGCCAATGCCGCCGGCCGCTATATCCACGCCAAGGACGACTGGCCGGCGCCGCTCGATCCGAACTTCACCGGCGTCGGCCGGGTGATCACGGACGAGCAAGGCCGCTATCGCTATGTCACGATCCGCCCCGGCGCCTATCCGTGGGGCAACCACAAGAACGCTTGGCGCCCGGCCCATATCCATCTCTCGCTGCTGGGGCCTGCCTTCGCGACGCGGCTGGTCACGCAGATGTACTTTCCCGACGATCCGCTGATCGAGATCGACCCGATCGCGAATGCCGTGCCGATGCCCTATCGCCAGCGCATGGTCTCGCGCTTCGATATCGGCACCACCGAGCCGAACTGGGCGCTGGGCTATGTCTTCGACATCGTGCTCAAGGGCCGCGACCAGACGCCGTTCGAGGACGACCATGACGACGATCACTGACTCTTCCGGCGGGGATCTGGAATCCCGCAACGCCGCGCCGCGGCAGGACAGCCAGGACCCGTCGATCTTCGGCCAGACGCCGTGGCAGACGGTCGGCCCCTATTTCCATTACGGCCTGCCCTGGAAGGGCGGCGCCGATCTCGTTGGTCGTTCCGAGATGGGCGCCCGCCCCGACCTGATGCCGCCGGGGCATTTCCTGCTCTCGGGCTCGAATGTCTCAGGTCAACCCGAGGGCGAGGTCATCGCGCTCGCCGGCTGCGTCTACGATGCCGACGGCAAGCCGATCGAAGACGCGATGATCGAGATCTGGCAGGCCAACGCCAAGGGTCGCTATGCCAGCCCGGACGACGACCGCGCGGATGTGGCGCTCGACCGGCATTTCGTCGGGTTCGGTCGCGCCTCGACCGACAAGGACGGCGTCTACCGTTTCCGCACGATCCGACCCGGCCGCGTGCCCGGCCCCGGCAACAGCCTTCAGGCGCCGCATATCGCGCTCTCGGTCTTCGGCCGCGGCTTGCTGAAGCGCCTGCCGACCCGGCTCTATTTCGCCGATGGCGAGGGCAACGAGACCGACCCGATCCTCGCGCTCGTGCCCGAGGCGCGCCGCCACACCCTGATCGCCCAGCACAAGCCGGACGGGACATGGTGGCTCGACATCAACCTCGCCGGCGAGAACGAGACGGTGTTCTTCGACCTTTAGAGAATGACCCAACGCGGGTCATCCCGGGCGACCGAAGGGAGAACCCGGGATCCATTCCGGAACCTCTATTCGACAGGCTCCGGCATGGATCCCGGATCGGCGCGGCTTCGCCGCTTGTCCGGGATGACCCGCGAGGGATTTCTATGACGGGAGAAGTTCGCCGCCCGCTCAGGCCGCCTTCTTCCGTTCCGCGATCCGCGCGAGATCGGTCAGCAGCCGGCGCGTCGCCTTGAGACGCTGCTCGACAGTGTCGAAATCGTCGATGAAGACGACGCGCATGTCAGGGCGGACCTTCGCCAGCGTGCCGATCTTCGCGACATAGGAAACCAGCCCTTCCGGATTCGCGAACTCATTGTTGCGGAAGGCGACAATGATGCCCTTCGGCCCGGCCTCGACCTTCTCGACATTGGCGCGCTTGCAGAGCGCCTTGATCGCGACGATCTCCAGGAGTTGGTTGACCTCCTCCGGCAGCGGGCCGAATCGGTCGACCAATTCGGCGCCGAAGGACTGCAATTCGGCATCGTCGTCCATGGTCGAGAGCCGCTTGTAGAGCGTCAGCCGCAGTGTCAGGTCGGCGACATAGTGCTCGGGGATCATGACGGGAGCGCCGACCTGGATCGCCGGCGACCATTGCGTCTCGGTCTCGAACTCGATGCCCGCCTTCAGCGCCGCCACCGCCTCCTCGAGCATCTGCTGGTAGAGCTCGTAGCCGACCTCCTTGATATGGCCGGACTGCTCGTCGCCGAGCAGGTTTCCGGCGCCTCTAATGTCGAGGTCGTGGCTGGCGAGCTGGAAGCCGGCGCCGAGCGTGTCCAGCGATTGCAGGACCTTGAGGCGCTTGTCGGCCTGCTCGGTCAGCTTGCGATTGGCCGGCACGGTGAAGAGCGCATAGGCGCGGGTCTTCGAACGGCCGACGCGGCCGCGCAGCTGATAGAGCTGGGCGAGGCCGAACATGTCGGCGCGATGCACGATCAGCGTGTTCGCGGTCGGGATGTCGAGACCGGATTCGACGATCGTGGTCGAGAGCAGGATGTCGTACTGGCCCTCGTAGAAGGCCGTCATCACGTCTTCCAGCGTGCCCGCCGCCATCTGGCCATGGGCGATGCCGACCTTGCACTCCGGCACTTGCTTGTCGAGGAAGTCCTTGACGTCGGCGATGTCCTCGATGCGCGGCACGACATAGAAGCTGCGCCCGCCGCGATAGCGCTCGCGCAGCAGCGCCTCGCGCACGATCAGCGGGTCGAAGGGCGTGACGAAGGTGCGCACGGCCAGACGATCGACCGGCGGCGTCGCGATGATCGAAAGCTCGCGTACGCCGGTCATGGCGAGTTGGAGCGTGCGCGGGATCGGTGTCGCCGAAAGCGTCAGCATATGTACCTCGGCGCGCAGTTCCTTCAGCTTCTCCTTATGGGCGACGCCGAAATGCTGTTCCTCGTCGACGATGACGAGGCCGAGATCCTTGAAGTCGACGCCCTTGCCGAGCAGCGCGTGGGTGCCGACGACGATGTCCATCGTGCCGTCCTTGGCGCCCTGCTTCACAGCCTTCAGATCGGCCGAGCCGACGAAGCGCGAGGCCTGCCCGACATGGACCGGCAAGCCGGCAAAGCGATCCGCGAAGTTGCGGTAATGCTGGCGCGCCAGCAGCGTCGTCGGTACCACGACCGCGACCTGCTTGCCGTTCAGTGCCGCGGCGAAGGCGGCACGCAGCGCGACCTCGGTCTTGCCGAAGCCGACATCGCCGCAGACCAGCCGGTCCATCGGGCGCCCGGCCGCTAGATCGTCCAGCACGGCGTCGATCGTGTTCTGCTGGTCCTCGGTTTCCTCATAGGGGAAGCGGGCGCAGAACTCGTCATAGACACCGTCCGGCGGAATGAGACGCGGCGCATCCTTGAGCGCGCGGGCCGCCGCGATTTGGATGAGCTTGCCGGCCATCTCGCGGATGCGCTGCTTGAGCTTGGCCTTGCGTGCCTGCCAGCCGCCGCCGCCGAGCCGGTCGAGCTGGACTTCGGTATCCTCGGAGCCGTAGCGGGACAGAAGCTCGATGTTCTCGACCGGCAGGAAGAGCTTGGAATCGCCCGCATAATGGATTTCGAGGCAGTCATGCGGCGCGCCTGCCGCCGTGATCGTCCGCAGGCCGATGAAGCGGCCGATGCCGTGATCGACATGGACGACGAGATCGCCCGGAGCGAGCGAGGACAACTCGGCGATGAAATCCTGCGGGCGCTTGGTCTTGCGGCGCGGACGGACGAGGCGGTCGCCAAGGATATCCTGCTCGCCGATGACCGCGAGCCGCCCGGCCTCGAAGCCGGTCTCGAAGCCCCAGACCGCGAGCGCGATCGTGCCGGGCTTGAGGTCGAAGGCGGCCCGCAGCGAGCCGGTCAGTTGCGTGCTCTTGAGGCCGTGATCGGCCAGCACATGCGCCAGCCGCTCACGCGAGCCCTCCGACCAGGCGGCGAGGATGACGCGCTTGCCGTCCGCCTCCAGCGCCTTCACATGGGCGACCGCAGCATCGAAGACGCCGCCGGCATCGGCGGTGCGCTCGGCCGCGAAGCTGCGGCCCTGCTTGCCGCCGAGATCGAGGATCAGCTTCCCCTCGCTCTCGGGCAGCTGGAACGGCGTCAGGCTGGCGACGCCCGAGATATCCATCACCGCGCGCCAGTCGGCCGGCGAGAGATAGAGCGCGTCCGGCGGCAAGGGCTTGTAGGGAATGCCGCCGCCCCCGCCCTGCTCCAGCGCCGCCTTGCGGGCGTCGTAATAGTCCTTGATCAGGCTGATGCGCTCGCCGACCGCATCCTCGGCCTGATGGTCGAGCACCAGCGGCACGTCGGGCAGATAGGTGAAGAGCGTGTCGAGCTTTTCCGCCAGCAGCGGCAGCCAATGCTCCAGCCCGGCCGGGCGACGGCCTTCGCTGACGGCTTCATAGAGGGTGTCGTCGCGGCCGGGCGTGCCGAAGGTCGAGATATAGGACTGGCGGAAGCGGCGGATGCTCTCGCTCGTCATCTGCGCTTCGGACATCGGCACGAGATCGAGCCCGCGCAATTGCCCGGTGGTGCGCTGCGTCTCCGGATCGAAGGTGCGGATCGATTCCAGCGTGTCGCCGAAGAAGTCGAGCCGGATCGGCGCCGGCATGCCCGGCGGGAACAGGTCGACGATGCCGCCGCGCACGGCGAATTCGCCGGTCTCGCGCACGGTCGAGGTCCGCAGATAGCCGTTGATGTCGAGCCAGCGTGCCAGTTGCTCGGTATCGACCACGTTGCCGGGTGCTGCCGAGAAGCTCTCCGAGGCGACCTTGCCGAAAGCAGGCACGCGCTGGAGTGCGGCGTTGACGGTGGTCAACAGCAGGCGCGGCCGCTCGCCCGACTTGGTCTTGGCGAGGCGCGACAGCGTCGTCATCCGGTGCGCGACGATGGCAGGCGCCGGCGAGACACGGTCATAAGGCTGGCAATCCCAGGCCGGGAAGCTCATCACCTCGATATCGGGCGCGACGAATTGCAGCGCGTTCTCAAGCACCTGCAGGCGCTGGCCATCGCGGGCGATGAAGACGAGCAGCGCTGCGCCTTCCGCCTTCTTGGCGCGGGCGCGGGTCAGGTCGGCCAGCACGACGGCGTCGAAGCCATCGGGCACGCCGGCCAATGTCGGCTTGTCGCCACGGTTCAGCGCATCGAGCAGGCGGTCGAGCTGCGGCTTGGCGATCTGGCTGGGAGGAGGAATGCTCATCGGTACGCTTCAGTTTTTGACTATCGCTTGTCATTCCGGGGCTTCGCGCAGCGAAGGACCCGGAACCCACGACTGGGTGAGCTGCTTGCAACCGAACACCGCAGTCGCACCCAGTCGTGGGTTCCGGGTTCACGCCTGCGGCGCGCCCCGGAATGACAACGGTGGAGGCCGGCCGAGCCCTCACACATGAATCGGCTTGTCGTGATGGTGGAACGCCTTGAGCTTGCGGAACAGGTCCGTGTCGTAATTCGCGGGCACGGGCGCCTCCCCGGTCACCCAGCTCAGCAGGTCCCGGTCCAGCACCTCGATCAGCCGCTCGAACTCGTCGAGCTCGGCATCGCTGAAGCCGGCGATGGCCTCGTCGGCGAAGCGACCCATGATCAGGTCCATCTCGCGCATGCCGCGATGCCAGGCACGGAACAGGATCTTGCGGCGGCGCGGGTCGAGATCGGCGCTGGAGCGGGTCGAGCCGGACATGAGAACCTCGGGCAAAAACCTTGGGGGATGGCGCAATGATCATAGGGCCGGCCCCGTCGCGGAGCCTGCCTGAGCAGGCTATATAGCGACGCAACCCGGCGAAGTCAGCGGCGAAGCGGCCGCGATCTTCGCGCTCCTGACAGTTTCGCGAGACGTTTTTGCGCCCCTCGATCCTCGATCCGCTCTTCGCCCCCGTCACGACGCTTGCCGGCGTCGGGCCCAAGCTCGGCAAGGTGCTGGACAAGTTTCTTGGCGACGAGACGAGGCCGGCGCGCGTCGTCGACCTGCTATTCCAGCTCCCGACCGGCGCGGTCGACCGTAGGCCGAGCCCCTCGATCGCGGATACGCCGATCGGCGATGTCGCGACCTTCACCGCCCGCGTCAGCGAGCATCGTCCGGCGCCCGCCGGCAAGAAGGCGCCCTATCGCATCATCGTCGAGGACGAGACCGGCGACGTCACGCTCGTCTTTTTCCATGCCGATTCCCGGCATCTCGCGCAGACCCTGCCGATCGGCGCCTATCGCCTGATCTCGGGCAAGCTCGAGCTCTGGGAGGGCATGCGCCAGATGGTGCATCCCGAGCGCATCCTCGACCCCAAGCTCGCGGCGACCCTGCCCGCCTTCGAACCGGTCTATCCGCTGACCGAGGGCATCGGCCAGCGCATGATGATGCGGACCGTGCAGGCGGCGGCCGAGCGTTGCCCGGAAATGCCGGAATGGCAGGACCCCGCCTTCCTCGCCAGGAGCGACTTTCCGTCGTTCCATCAGGCGATCGAAGCCCTGCACCACCCGGTCGATCGCAAGGCGGCCGAGGGCGATACGGTCGCGCGACGCCGGATCGGCTATGACGAATTGCTTGCGAGCCAGATCGCGCTCGCCCTCGTGCGCCGCCAGCAGAAGAAGATCGCCGGCCGCGCCACCACGGGCGATGGTGGCGTGCGCTTCCGCATCCAGTCCGCCCTGCCCTTCGAGCTGACCGAGGGCCAGCGCAAGGCGATCGCCGACATCCATTCCGACATGGCCAAGCCGGAGAAGATGCTGCGCCTGCTCCAGGGCGATGTCGGCTCCGGCAAGACCGTGGTCGCGCTGATGGCGATGGCGGCGGCCGCCGAGGCGGGACGGCAATCCGTCCTGATGGCGCCGACCGAAATCCTCGCCCGCCAGCATGCCGAGCGCCTGGCGCCGCTGGCCGAGAAGGCCGGGCTCAAGCTCGCCCTGCTGACCGGGCGCGAGAAGGGCGCCGGACGCAAGCAGGTGCTCGCCGGACTGGCGGATGGCTCGATCGATATCGCCGTCGGCACCCACGCGCTGTTCCAGGAAGGTGTCGCCTTCCGCGATCTGGCGCTCGCCGTGGTCGACGAGCAGCACCGCTTCGGCGTGCATCAGCGCCTGCTGCTCGGCTCCAAGGGCGAGGCGGTGGACGTGCTGGTGATGACCGCGACGCCGATCCCCCGGACGCTCTCGCTGACCTGGTTCGGCGACATGGATATCTCGATCCTCTCCGAGAAGCCGGCGGGCCGGAAGCCGATCGTCACCCGCGCCGTCTCCTCCGAGCGTTATGACGAGGTCGTCGGGGCCATCGGCCGTGCGGTCGAGAGCGGTGCGCAGGCCTATTGGGTCTGCCCCCTCGTGCAGGAATCCGACACGCTCGACGTCGCCGCCGCGCAGGAGCGCTACGAGGCACTACGCGAAATCTTCGGCGACAAGGTCGGCTTGCTGCACGGCCAGATGCCCGGCCGTGACAAGGACGCCGCCATGGCCGCCTTCGTCGCCGGCGAAACCCGCATCCTCGTCTCGACCACGGTGATCGAGGTCGGTGTCGACGTGCCCAATGCCAGCGTCATGGTGATCGAGCATGCCGAGCGCTTCGGCCTCGCCCAGCTTCATCAGCTGCGTGGGCGCATCGGGCGTGGGCAAGCCGCCTCGACCTGCCTGCTGCTCTACAAGGGGCCGCTCGGCCCGGTCGCCGAGGCGCGGCTCACCATCATGCGGGAGACCGAGGACGGTTTCCGCATCGCCGAGGAAGACCTGCGGCTGCGCGGCGAGGGCGAAGTGCTCGGCACGAAGCAGTCCGGCTCGCCGGACTGGCGCATCGCCCGGCCGGAGATCGATGGCGACCTGCTGGCGGCGGCGCGCGACGATGCACGATTACTGATCGAGCGCGATCCGCATCTGGAGACGCCGCGCGGCCAGGCGATCCGCGTGCTGCTCTACCTGTTCGAGCGTGACGTCGCGATCCGGCTGCTGCGGGCAGGCTGATCGCTGCTGTCATGGCTTCGTCGCCTGGCGCCTAGCAATGACGCTTCGGCGCTGCCAGGAGCAATCCTGATCAAGCGAGCCCTCGCTTGCTCGTCCAGTGTCGCGCCACTTCGTGGAGAGAACATGGACCCGGTCAAGGCAGCCATCTGGTGCATCGAGAGCCGTTTCACCGCTGAACTCACGCTCGACGAGATCGCCGAGGTCAGCGGCGTCTCGCGCTTCCATCTCAGCCGGGCCTTCGGCGCGGCGACCGGTCGTTCGGTGATGCGCTATGTGCGCGAGCGCCGGCTGTCGGAGGCGGCACGCCAGCTCGCCGATGGCGCACCCGATATCCTCTCGGTCGCGCTCGACTGGGGCTATGGCTCCCACGAAGCCTTCACCCGCGCCTTTCGCGAGCAGTTCGGCCTCACGCCGGAAGAGCTGCGCGCAAGGCGCGACCTCTCATCGCTCGCCCTCATGGAGTCACTGAACATGCATGACATCACCCCTGCCCCCATCACCGAGCCACGCATCGTCACCAGCAAGCCCCTGCTGATCGCCGGGTTCAGCGACCATTTCTCGATGGACAAGACGCAAGGTATCCCGCTGCTCTGGCAGAAGATCGCTCAGTATTTCGGCCATATCCCCGGCCAGCGCGGCCATGTCGCCTATGGCGCGAACTATAATTGCGACGAGAACGGCGTCTTCGACTACATCGCCGGGGTCGAGGTCTCGTCCTTCGGGGATCTTACCGACGAGTTCGCGCGGCTCAGCGTGCCGGAGCAGCTCTGCGCGGTGTTCGAGCATAATGGCCACATCACCGGCATCGCCCAGACCTACAAGGCGATCTGGCAGGACTGGTTCCCGAAATCCGGACGCGAGCCCGCGATGGGCGTCACGCTGGAGCGCATGGATGAGCGCTTCGACGGCACGACCGGCAACGGCACCGTCGAGATCTGGCTGCCGCTCAAGCGTTGACCGGCGGCTTCGTTTCGAGCTTCGGCTTGCCGTTCTGTTCGCCGGGCCGGATCAGCCCGGCCGACATGATCAGCTTGGCGCCGTCCTCGACGGAGATCGAGAGTTCGACGACCTCGCGCCGCGGCAGGTAGAAGAAGAAGCCCGTGGTCGGGTTCGGCGTGCAGGGCAGGAAGACGCCGATCTGCTCGTTGCCCGGTTCCTGGCCATCCGGCAGGCGTTCGGCGATCTCGGGTGCCGCTTCCTGGGCGATGAAGACGATCGACCACATGCCGGGCTGCGGGAACTGCACCATGCCGACCTTGCGGAACGAGGTGCCGGATTGCGAGAAGATCGTCTCGAAGACCTGCTTCACGCCCTTGTAGAGGCTGCGCACCACCGGCATGCGGTCGAGGATCGCTTCGCCGGCATTCAGGAGCGAGCGCCCGACGAGATTGGCGGTGAGGAAGCCGAGCAATGTCAGCCCGACCAGCGCGATCACGAGCCCGAATCCCGGAATCGGATAGGGCAGATAGGCATCGGGCAGGTAGGAATTCGGGATGAGGGGCTTCACCAGCCCGTCGATGAAATTGATGAACCACCATGTCACCGACGCCGTGATGGCAAGCGGCGCGGCAATGACGAGCCCGGTCAGGAAATAACGGCGCAGCCGCGCGCCCCAGGTCGGGCGCAGGATTTCCGTCGTCAGGATCAGGCGCGGGTCGGGCGGGCCGGCTGTCATTCGTTTCCTCACCCCACCGGTGCGACCTCGCTCCCGCTTGCGGACGCGACATTGCGCCGTGATATGACACGATAAGCGAGGGAGCGTTATCGGCCAGCCCCGCATTTAGGACAAGCAAGGATGAGGCCGTGACCGAGCCCGATCAGCCGCGACGCCGATGGTCGCGGCCGCTGCTGTTTACTGTGGGCTGGGTGTGCACGGCGCTCGGGGTCATCGGGCTCATCCTGCCGCTGATGCCCGGCACGATCTTTCTGATCGCCGCGGCCTGGTGCTTCTCGCAATCCTCGCCGCGATTCGAGGCCTGGCTGATCGGCCATCCGAAACTCGGGCCGCATGTCCTGCGCTGGCGCCAGACCGGCGCCATCGCCCGGCGCGCGAAATATCTCGCCTGCGGCTCGATGGCGCTGAGCCTTATCCTGCTGACGCAAACGAGCGCGCCGCCGATCGCTTTCGCGACGGCGGCGCTGTGTCTGGTTGGTGCGGGCCTCTACGTGGCGAGCCGGCCCGAGGCCTGAGCCAAGCAAGTCGCTCTCAAGACCACCACCGCGTCATCCCGGGCGTAGCGAAGCGAAGACCCGGGCCCCATGCCGGAACGCTTCCGATGGAGGCTCAGGCATGGATCCCGGATCAGCGCGGCTTCGCCGCTTGTCCGGGATGACCCGCGTGTTTTCGGACTAAGGAGTGTTGTTGAGGCCTCGCCTCACTCCACCGTGACGGATTTCGCCAGGTTGCGTGGCTGGTCGACGTCCTTGCCCATGAAAACCGCCGTCTGATAGGCGATCATCTGGATCGGCAGGGCGTAGACGACCGGCGCGAAGGTCGGGTCCATATCCGGCATGATGATCGTCGCCTCCGGCTCGATGCCGCATTCGGCGGCGCCCTTCGCGTCGGTGACGAGGATGATCCGGCCGCCGCGCGCCGCGACCTCCTGCATGTTGGAGGCGGTCTTCTCGAACAGCGCGTCATGAGGCGCGACGACGATGACCGGCATGTCCTGGTCGATCAGCGCGATCGGGCCGTGCTTCAGCTCGCCCGCCGGGTAACCTTCGGCGTGGATGTAGCTGATTTCCTTGAGCTTCAGCGCGCCTTCCAGCGCCAGCGGAAAGCTGGTGCCACGGCCGAGATAGAGCACGTCCTTGGCGCGCGAGAGCTTCTGCGCGAGCTGCTCGATCTGCGGCTCGAGCTGCAGCGCGCGGGCCATCAACCCCGGCAGCGCGATCAGATTCTGTACATGACGGGCCTCGTCCTCGGCTGAGAGCGTGCCGCGGGCGCGGGCTGCGGCAAGCGCGAGCGAGGCGAAAACCGCGAGCTGGCAGACGAAGGCCTTGGTCGAGGCGACGCCGATCTCCGGGCCGGCAAGGGTCGGCGCGACGGCATCGCTCTCGCGCGCGATCGTCGAGGTCGGCACGTTGACGACCGAAAGGATGACCTGCCCGTTCTGGCGGGCATAGCGCAGCCCGGCCAGAGTGTCGGCGGTTTCGCCGGACTGCGAGACGAAGAGCGCCAGGCCTTGATCCGGCAGCGGCGCCTCGCGATAGCGGAACTCTGAGGCGACATCGATCTCGACCGGCAGGCGCGCCAGCTTCTCGAACCAGTATTTCGCGATAAGGCCGGCATAATAGGAGGTGCCGCAGGCGCTGATCGTCAGGCGCGACAGGCCCTTCCAGTCGATCTGGTCGCCGAAGGGCAGACGTACCTTGCCATTGGCCATGTCGAGATACTGCGTCAGCGTGTGGCCGACGACCTCGGGCTGCTCGTAGATCTCCTTGGCCATGAAGTGGCGATGATTGCCCTTCTCGACCAGGAAGGCGCCGGCGGCGACGCGCTGGGAGCGGCGCTTCACCTGCTTGTTGGTCTTGTCGTAGAAGGTCGCGCCGCGGCGGTGGAGCACGACCCAGTCGCCCTCATCGAGATAGGCGATGAGATTGGTGAAGGGCGCGAGCGCCAGTGCGTCCGAGCCGAGATACATCTCGCCGTCGCCGATGCCGACCGCCAGCGGCGAGCCCTTGCGGGCACCGATCAGCAGGTCTTCCTCGCCCTGGAACAGGAAGGCGAGTGCGAAAGCGCCGTGCAGGAGCGGGAGGCTCGCGGCGACCGCATCTGCCGGAGACTTGCCGCGATCGAGCTCGCGGGTGACGAGATGGGCGACGATCTCGCTGTCTGTCTCCGTCTCGAAGACGTAGCCGTCGGCCTGAAGCTCGGCACGCAACTCGCGGAAATTCTCGATGATGCCGTTATGGACGACCGCGAGCTTCGGCGTCGCATGCGGATGGGCATTGGTCTCGTTCGGCTTGCCATGGGTCGCCCAGCGGGTGTGGCCGATGCCGACCAGGCCTTCGAGCGGCTCGTTCGACAGGCGGAGTTCAAGATTTTTGAGCTTGCCCTCGGCGCGGCGGCGGGTGAGCTGGCCGGCTTCCAGCGTCGCGACGCCGGCAGAGTTGTAGCCGCGATATTCAAGCCGCCGCAGGGCCTCGACGACCTGCGTCGCCACTGCTTCCTTGCCCAGAATCCCGACGATGCCGCACATGGACGAACCCCTCAAGCCATTGCTGTCGGCAAAGCGCATAGCCGCGATCGGCGCGCCTGCCCAATCAATCTACATGACGAACTGTGAACGGTGGATGGCCCGATCCGCCCCGATTTTAGACTATTCGGCCGCTTTCTTGGCTGCTTTCCTCGCCGCAGCGTCGATGCGGAAGGTGGTTGCCCAGCCTTCCTTCTCGACCTGGCGGCTGCGGCCAAGGGCGAGCGCGTCGGGTGCGACGTCGCTGGTGATGACCGAGCCGGAGCCGATAATGGCGCCCTCGCCGATCGTCACCGGGGCCACCAGCGAGGAGTTCGAGCCGACGAAAGCATTGGCGCCGATCGTCGTCCTGGACTTGTTGAAGCCGTCATAATTGCAGGTGATCGTGCCGGCGCCGATATTCGCAGCAGCGCCGATCGAGGCATCGCCGATATAGGTCAGGTGGCTGACCTTGGCGCCCGGGCCGATATCGGCCGCCTTCACCTCGACGAAATTGCCGACCTTGGCCTTCTCCGCGAGCTTCGCGCCCGGCCGCAGGCGGCCATAGGGGCCGACGCTGGCATCGACACCCACCGTGGCGCCTTCGAGATGCGAGAAGGCGTGGATCACCGCGCCGTCATCGACACGCACGCCTGGCCCGAACACGACATTCGGCTCGATCACGACATCGCGGCCGATCTGCGTGTCATAGCTGAAGAAGACCGTCTCCGGCGCGATCAGCGTCGCGCCGCCGAGCATCACGGCGAGGCGTTTGCGCCGCTGGAAATCCGCTTCCACGGCGGCGAGCTGGACGCGGTCGTTGACGCCCTGGACCTCGCTTTCGGGCGCCCGCAGCGCGATGGCGTCGAGCCCGCGCTTGCGCGCGACCTCGACCGCATCGGTGAGATAGAATTCGCCCTGGGCGTTGTGGCTGCCGATCGCTTCCAGGATCGAGAGGGCGTGCTCGCCGGAGAGCGCCATCAGCCCGGCATTGCAGAGCGTGATGGCGCGCTGCTCCGGGGTGGCATCCTTGTGTTCGACGATCGCCTCGAGATGACCGTCCTTCTCGACAAAGCGGCCATAGCCCGTCGGGTCCTTGGCTTCGAAGCCGAGCGCGACGACGGCAGCGCCCTCTCTCAAGCCGCGGCGAAGGGCCGCAAAGGTCTCGGGACGCACGAGCGGCGTGTCGCCAAAGGCGATGATGACGTCGTCATGGCCGGCCGCTATGGCGGCCTTCGCAGCGAGGGCGGCATGGGCGGTGCCCAGGCGCTCGTGCTGGATCGCGATCTGCACATGCGGAAGCTGCTTGCGCGCCGCTTCACCGACTTCGGGGCGTTCCGAGGAAATCACGACGGCGACGGCATCCGCGCCGGCCTTCGAAACCGCCGCCAGCGCATGGCCGAGCAGTGACCGACCGGCCACGGCATGGAGCACCTTCGGCCCCCGCGACTTCATGCGGGTGCCCTCGCCCGCGGCCAGGACGATCGCGAGGCAGGATCGGGCCGGCTGCATTTCGGTCATGTTTCTCGTTTCCCCTGCAGGCATGGTTGGACCACCGCCCGCGCATCAGAGTCGAATTCACGCATACTTGCGTTGCAGGCGCCGTGGATAGCCGATCCTTGCACCTTTTGCCAAAGTTCAATCGCAGCGAAAGGCGCCTTTTGCGGACGGCCCTCATGCCGGGTTGACCGCGGCTCGATTTCGATAGATCGCACCATTCGAAAGGCGTGCATCTTCCCGATCGGAAAGGCTTTTCAGGCGAACTGGAAATGCTCTAGAAGCGCGAGGGGCGAGGGCGTCGCCCGCGTAGTTTGGATCCCATGTCGAAACCCTTGAATTGTAGGCAGTTTCTGGAAGGCGCCGCTGGCGGCGCAGCGCTGCTCTCGCTGGCCGGCCCGGCCGCAGCACAGGCCCCGACGGGCGCGGCTTCCTTCAACATCCCCTCCCTCGTCGACGGGCAGCGTTTCGACCCGGCGCTGGTGGTCGATGCCGCCCGGGCGCTGGCCCAGCGTCCGCTGATTCCGCTGGCCATCAACGACCTTCCGGAAGGCTACGCCACCCTGCCCGCCGATCAGTATGCGGGCATCCGGATGCAGCCGGGCGGTACGGTCTGGGCCGGCGAGAATCGCGGCTTCACGGTCGAGCCGCTGCATCGCGGCTTCGTCTTCTCCAATCCGGTGAGCCTGTTCACGATCGAGGACGGCACGGTGCGCCGCATCGGCTTCGACCGCAGCAAGTTCGACTACGGGCGGGTCACGCCACCGCAGACCAATGCCGACCTGCAATTCTCGGGCATGCGAATCGCGGCCGGGCTGGAGCGCCCCTTCGAGGTCGCCGTCTTCCAGGGCGGCACCTTCTTCCGCGCCCTGGCGCGCGGCCAGAATTTCGGCGCGATGGCGCGCGCCCTGATCCTGCGGCCCGGCGAGACGCGCGGCGAGGAACTGCCCTTCTTCCGGGCGTTCTGGATCGAGCGGCCGAGCCCTGCCGTGGGCTCTCTGGTCATCCACGGCCTGCTCGATTCGGAGAGCGTCGCCGGCGCCGTGCGGATGACGCTGCGCCCCGGAGACGTCACCTTCGTCGATGTCGAGATGACGCTGTTCGCGCGCCAGGCGCTGGAGCATGTCGGCTTCGGCTGCACGAGCGCGACCTTCCTCTCCGGTCCGCAAAGCCGGCGCGTCTTCGACGACATCCGCTCCTCGATCGGCGAGGTGTCCGGCGTGCAGATGCAGTCGGGCGGTGGCGAATGGATCTACCGGCCGGTCAACAATCCTGCCACCCTGCAAGTCTCCTCCTTCGTCGATGAGAACCCGAGGGGTTTCGGCCTCGTCCAGCGCGAGCGCGATCCCGCCGCCTTCCAGGATGACGACCAGCGCTTCGAGCTCAGGCCCAGCGTCTGGAACGAGCCGCTTGGGGATTGGAGTGCGGGCTCGGTCCAGTTGATCGAGATACCCAGCGATTCCGAGGTCAACAAGAACATCATCACCTATTGGCGGCCGAAGCAGCCGCTGGCGGCCGGCAGCGAGACCTCTCTGAGCTACCGCCAGGCTTGGTGCTGGCAGCCGCCCGAGCGTCCGCCATTGGCGCTCGCCACCCGCTCGCGGCAGGGCAAGGGTTCGCAGGGGCGCCGTCGGCGCTTCATCGTCGAGTTCACCGGCGACCGGCTCGCCGACGCCGCCCTCGTCGCCTCGACGCGGGCGACGATCACGGCCCAGCCCGGCGCGGTCCACAATGTCCGCCTGTGGCCTTATCCGGAGCGCAAGCTGATGCGGGTCGGCTTCGAGGTCGATCCCGGCAACGACAATCTGTCCGAGCTCCGGCTCGTCCTGCAATCGGGCGGTCAGCCCGTCTCTGAGACTTGGTTGAATTGATGGACCTGGTAACGGCAGCCCGCCGCGACGCCATGGAAACGGAACAGCGCAGCTACAGCGTGGCCCGCGAGCCGGCGACGCCGCCGGAAGAGCCGCTGATCATGCCGGTGCAGTCGTTCCGCAGCTGGAACGCTTCGGACCGCCGCGCGCCGGCCGATCCGCGCAACTGGAAGACACCCTGGCTGAAGCGCCTCTTCGTCTTCGGCGGCGGGCTCGCGCTCACCGCCTATGGCGCCTGGGAAATGTACAATGTCGTGTCGGTCAGCCGCACGACCTCGCTGCAGTACGCCTTGCTCGTGCTGTTCACGATCAACTTCTCCTGGATCGCGCTCGCCTTCACCAGCGCGCTGCTGGGCTTCTTCGGCGTCCTGTTCGGCGCCGGCCGGGCGGATCGCGCGGAGACGCTGAAGCACCGCACCGTCGTGGTGATGCCGATCTACAACGAATCCTCGGCGCGCATCTTCGCGGCCGTGGCGGCGATCCGTGAATTGGTCGAGGCAACCGGGCTCGGCGATCATTTCGACTATTTCATCGTCTCCGACACCACCAACCCGGATGTCTGGGTGGCTGAGGAGCGCGCCTTCCTGGCGCTGCGTGAGCGGCTCGGGCCGAACAGCCGTGTCTACTATCGCCACCGGCCGAAGAACCATCATCGCAAGGCCGGCAATATCGCCGATTTCGTGACGCGCTGGGGCGGGCTCTACGAGCATATGGTCGTGCTCGACGCGGACAGCCTGATGACCGGCACCTGCATCGTGCGGCTTGCCGCCGCGATGGAGAACGATCCCGATGCCGGCATCATCCAGTCGCTGCCGCTGATCATCAACCGCAACACCTTCTTCGCCCGCCTCCAGCAATTCGCGGCGCGGGTCTACGGCCCGGTCATCGCGACCGGGCTCGCCATGTGGTCCGGTCGCGACGGCAATTACTGGGGCCATAACGCGATCATCAGGACGCGGGCCTTCGCCGACCATTGCGGCCTGCCGGACCTGAAGGGCAAGCCGCCCTTCGGCGGCCATGTGCTGAGCCATGACTTCGTCGAGGCGGCCTTGATCCGCCGCGCCGGCTGGTCGGTCTACATGCTGCCGGACCTGACGGGCTCCTACGAGGAAAGCCCGCCCTCGCTGATCGACATCTCCGTGCGCGACCGGCGCTGGTGCCAGGGCAACCTCCAGCATTCGCGGATCATGGGCGCGAAGGGCTTCGTCATGCCGACGCGCCAGCATTTCGCCACCGGCATCATGGGCTATCTCGCGTCGCCGCTCTGGCTGATGCAGCTCGTGGTCGGCATCCTGATCGTGCTGCAGGTCAACTACGCGCGGCCGGAGTACTTCACGCAGGAATTCACGCTCTTCCCGGTCTGGCCGCGCTTCGACCCCGAACGCGCCTTGCGCCTGTTCGCGATCACCATGGCGATCCTCTTGGCGCCGAAGTTGTTCGGTCTCCTGCTGACGCTGTTCAACACCAAGCTCCGGCAGGCCGGCGGCGGCTCGATCCGCCTGATCGTCTCGGCGCTGATCGAGGTCCTGTTCTCGGCCTTCTTCGCGCCGATCATGATGCTGATCCAGTCCGGCTCCGTCTTCCAGATCCTGCTCGGCCGCGACACCGGCTGGAACCCGCAGCGACGCGACGACGGCTCGATCCCGCTGAAGGACATCATCCGCCGGCACCGGACCCATACCGTGCTCGGCATCGTGACCGGCCTGTCGGCCTTCATGATCGCGACCTCGCTCTTCGCCTGGATGTCTCCGACGATCGTCGGCCTCGTGCTGGCGATCCCGCTCTCCTGGGCCTCGGGGCAGCTCGCCATCGGGCTCTGGCTCAAGCGCCACAAGCTCCTGATGACGCCGGAGGAAGGCGCCCCACCCGCGATCGCGACGCGCGCCAACGAGCTGCAGGCCGAGTTCGAGAAGGCAGGCTACGACGAGGCCGACGGCATCAAGGCGCTCCACGCCGATGCCGACCTGCGTCACGCGCACGAGCTGATGCTGCCCTACGGCCAGTCGCGCCGGCGCGGCGAGATCGAGCCCGACCGCGCCGTGGCGCAGGCCAAGCTCGTCGATGCCGAGACGGTCGACGATGCCGCGATCTGGCTCAAGCCGAAGGAGCGCATGGTCGTGCTGCATGACCGGGCGCTGATCGGCTTGCTCGCCTCGCTGCCGCCTGTCGAGGCGAAGGGCTGAGACCCCGGTCATTCTGGCCAAGAGCCACCCTTGTCATTCCGGGGCTTCGCGCAGCGAAGAACCCGGAACCCACGACGGGGTGAGCCGGCTGCAATCGGGTCCTGGATGTCCTGCCCAGTCGTGGGTTCCGGGTTCGCGCCCACGGCGCGCCCCGGAATGACAGAGGTGGTGCCGGGCGAGCTGCCGCCGCCTCACCCCTGCTCGAACGCCACCATGCAGCCGAACGCCTCTTCGGCCGGCACGAAGAGCCGCTCCTCGCCACGCTGGAACGACACTTCATTTTCGGTCAAGCGCGCAGCCACGGCTTCGAGATCGGGTACTGACACGCAGAATCCGAGGAAGCGGGCCGGCGTCGTGTCCGGCTCGACATGATAGGCGCCCTGCGCCGCTTCGGGATCGAGCACGTCGATGCGCCCGCGCGGCAGGGCGAGCACATAATCCTCGTTGCCCTCCAGAACCTCGGCGCCGCCGCTGAAGGCCGTCAGGAAGGCGCGGTGGACGGCGGGCTCCTCGGCCAGCATCACCACGGCAGAGAGCGCCGTCGCACCGTTGGGATGATGCTGGAACTCCGGATTCCAGAAATTCTGCGGCTCGAATTGCTGGCAGACGAAGAAGCCGCATTCCGGCGCGCGCGAATCGGCGGCGAAGGCCAGCTCGAAGGCAACGCGGACATCGCTGCCATCCGGGCGCCGCGCCCGGCGTTCGAAGAAGAAGGGCTCGAAATCGCCGATGCCCTGCGTCTTGAAGGCGGCGGCATCGGCCTTGGCGTCGGTGCTCTCCAGCACCAGCATGGAAAGCCCCTCGCCCTGCCCCGCCAGCGCGTCGCGCACGAAGGCGCCGAAGGAGAAGCGTCGCTCGCCATGCGGCGGGATCGCGGTATCGTCGGCGATCGTCACCAGCTCCAGGAAGGAGCCGGGAAACTGCACGATCCGGTTCTCGGTGCCCCAGGGGTGACGGTTGCGGGCACCGACGCGGAAGCCGAGCTTCTCGTAGAGGTGCCAGGCGGCGTCGAGATCGCGGACGCCGATGACGAGATGGTCGAGACCGCGGGGCGTTGAGGCGTTTGCAGGCATGGCAGGCTCCGTCGACAGGCGTATCGGAAACCAAGGCTACCACAGATCAGGGCGAGGTGATGTTGCGCGTTCAGGGCTCGATATAGTGCGGCAGGAAGCGCGAGGTATTCTTGGTGATAGGCGAGGCATCCTCGCGGACACAGAGCCCGCAGGCCTGCGAGGCGACGAGCCAGGAGCCGAGCACGGCATAGTTGCCGTCGGCGGAAAACAGGTTGGTCGCGGCATCCTGCAGGACATGGCCCTCGGCGCCATAGGGGCCGTCGTCGCTGTCGAGCACGCGGCCGCGCTCCAGGAGCGTAATGTTCGCGCCCTCGCGCGAATAGAGCGGCTTGCGCACATGCCGGGGCGAGAGCGTGGCGCAGCGCGGATCGCCCTCGAAGAAGGCCGGCAACAGGTTGGGATGGCCGGGCTCCATCTCCCAGAGACAGGCGAGCAGGCCCTTGTTGGACAGGATCGCCTTCCAGGGCGGCTCGATGAACTGGCAGCCCGAGCCGGCGAGCGCCTTGCCGTAGCTTTCCCGGAACATCCATTCCCAGGGATAGAGCTTGAACAGGGTCTCGATCGGCTGGTTGGCGCCATCGCAGAAGCGCCCGTCGGTGAGCAGGCCGAGCTCCTCGATATAGGTGAAGCGGGCGTCGAGCCCGGCCTGCACGGCGCAATCGGCGAGGTAGTCGACCGTGCCCTTGTCCTCGGGGCTGCCCTGCACGCAGGTCAGGTGCAGGCGATAGGGCGAGGGTTCGCGCAGGCCCTGAAAGGCCGCGATCAGGCGCTCGTGCAGCGAGTTGAACTGGTCGCTGCCGCGCGGGATCGCGCCGCGCGCCATCGCCTGCTCCAGCCAGTCCCACTGCACGACGCTCGATTCGAACAGGGCGGTCGGGGTGTCGGCATTGTATTCGAGCAGCTTCGCGGGCCCGCGCCCGTCATAGGCGAGGTCGAGCCTGCCATAGAGATTGCGCTCGCCGCGTTGCCAGCTACTGCGGATATAGTCCCAGTGCTCGGCTGGGATCGCGAGCTTGGTCAGAATCTCCTCGTGGTCGAGCGCCTTGTCGATGAAGGCGAAGCAGAGCTGCTCGATCGCCTCGGTCGGTGCCTCGATATCGCGCTCGATCTCCTCCAGCGTGAAGGCGATCGCCGCGCTCTCGTCCCAATAGGTCTCGCCGTCGATGGTGTGGAAGGCGAAGCCCAGGCGCTCGACCTGCTCGACCCAGTCCGGGCGTGGCGGCAGCGTGACGCGACGCATCTCAG
Source organism: Beijerinckiaceae bacterium (assembly GCA_965283735.1). Lineage (GTDB taxonomy): Bacteria > Pseudomonadota > Alphaproteobacteria > Rhizobiales > Beijerinckiaceae > Allobosea. The sequence continues at coordinate 2,303,281 of CBDIPN010000001.1, forward strand.
GACGAGGAATGCGAGGAGAAGGAGCGCGCGATCGAGCCGAAGCCGCCGCGCGAGGCCGTGCTGGTCGCAGCCGTGCTGCCGCCGCGGGCGCCAGGCGAGAAAGCTGCGGTGATGCTGCGGCCGGACGTCGTCGAATAGGCGCGCGAGCGGCTGCTACTACTGCCGCCATAGTAGCCGCCCGACGAGCTGGACGAGGACGAGCGCGCCTGCTGGCATTCGGGCTGGGTCGAGCCCGGCGGGCATGTGGCGGCGGTCGGCGGCATCAGGGGCTGCGCCTGCCCGCCTGAGAGGCCGCGCGCCAGCATGAAGCCCGCGAGCGCCGGGATGAAGTATTGCGCACCGCCGATCGTCGCGGAGCTGCAGCCATTGGCGCCGTATTGCGCCTCGCAGGCGGTCTGGCTCTGGAATTTCGGTGCGTCCTTGAGCCGTGCGGCGGTCGCTTCCGAAAAGGCCGTCTCGCATTGCTGGGCAGTCAGCTGCCCGGCCGCCCGGCAATCGCTCAGGCTGTTATAGACGAGGTTCTCCTGCGGATCCTCTGATGTCATCGACCAGACGGTGGCGACGAGGAGAACGCCGGCGGCCGCGAGCCCGATCTGGGAGGAGCGCTTCATGGCCGCCTCATTCCGTCATGCTGGCTGCGGCCAGCGTCCCGGAGACGACGGCGATGACCGCGAGCATCACTGCAGAAGGCAAGCGGTCCTCCTCGATCTTGCGCGACAGCTCCGGAATCAGCAGCCGCGCCAGGCCATAGGCCGCGAACTGGATGATCATCGCCGCAGCCGCCCAGAGCACGCAGTCGGGAATGCTGCTGGCCTGCGAGATCGCCTGTTCCAGCGGCAGCGAGAAGCCGACCGTGTTGCCGCCGAGCGCGACCGCCGCCGAGAGATTGCCGCCGCGGATCAGGGCGATCTCGTCATGGGCGGTCATCCGTAGGTAGACCGCGACGAAGGCGGCGATCAGGGCCGCGCCAACGATGAAGTACAGAAGGAACGCGGGCAGGCCCGCCATCGAGATCGTCATGCCGCTCTGCCCCCCTGCCCTGTGCCGCCGCGCCGACCACAGGTCGACGAGGCAGACTATTCTCAAGGTAACAGGAGAACGGCACAAGCCGTCATTCAAAGAGAGGATGCGCCGGATACTTGGTCGGTGCGGCTTCGCGCCACACGATTGTCATTCCGGGGCGCGCCGCAGGCGCGAACCCGGAACCCACGACTGGGTGAGACATCATGTGTTCGGTTGCAAACGGCTCGCCCGGTCGTGGGTTCCGGGTTCTTCGCTTACGCGAAGCCCCGGAATGACAAGGGCGGCTCCGAGCGGGAAAGCGCCCGAAACTGCCAGACAACCTCTTGTGTCAGACCAGGCGGCTCTGGGCCTTTGCCGCCTCGATGAAGCTGGCGAAGAGCGGATGCGGCTCGAACGGGCGCGACTTCAGCTCGGGATGGTACTGCACGCCGATGAACCAGGGATGGTCGGGGTACTCGACCGTCTCGGGCAGCAGGCCGTCGGGCGAGAGGCCGGCGAAGCGCAGGCCCTTGGCCTCAAGCTTCTCGCGATAGCCCATGTTCACCTCGTAGCGGTGGCGATGGCGCTCGGAGATCTCGGTCGAGCCGTAGATCTGCGCGATCTTCGATCCGGCCGCCAGCGTCGAGGCATAGGCGCCCAGCCGCATCGTGCCGCCGAGATTGCCGCCGGCGGCGCGCTCTTCCAGCTCGTTGCCGCGCATCCACTCAGTCATCAGACCGACGACCGGCTCCTCGGTCGGGCCGAACTCGGTCGAATTGGCGTTCTCGATGCCGGCGAGCGAACGCGCCGCCTCGATCACCGCCATCTGCATGCCGAAGCAGATGCCGAAATACGGCACCTTGCGGTTGCGTGCGAAGGTCGCCGCCTTGATCTTGCCCTCGGCGCCGCGATGGCCGAAGCCGCCGGGCACGAGGATGCCGTGGACATGCTCGAGGAAGGGCGCCGGGTCCTCCTTCTCGAAGACCTCGGACTCGATCCAGTCGAGATTGACCTTCACATTGTTGGCGATGCCGCCATGGGTCAGCGCCTCGATGAGGGACTTATAGGCGTCCTTCATGCCGGTGTACTTGCCGACGACGGCGATGGTGACCTCGCCCTCGGGGTTCTTCACCCGGTCGGAAATGCGCTTCCAGCCGGTGACGTCGGGCTCCGGCTTGGCGTCCATGCCGAAGGCGGCGAGCACCTCGGTGTCGAGCCCCTCGGCATGGTAGGAGAGCGGCACGTCGTAGATCGAAGCGACGTCGCGGGCCTCGATCACCGCGGTCTCGCGGACATTGCAGAACAGCGCGAGCTTGCGGCGCTCCTCGCGCGGAATCTCGCGGTCGGTGCGGCAGAGCAGAATGTCGGGCTGGATGCCGATCGAGCGCAGCTCGGCGACCGAATGCTGAGTTGGCTTGGTCTTCAGTTCGCCGGCGGTCGGGATATAGGGCAGCAGTGTCAGGTGCACGAAGATGCACTGGCCGCGCGGCAATTGCTGGTTGGTCTGGCGGATGGCTTCCAGGAACGGCAGGCTCTCGATGTCGCCGACCGTGCCGCCGATCTCGACCAGCGTAAAGTCGTAGCCCTCATTGCCGGTGAGGATGAATTCCTTGATGGCATTGGTGACATGCGGAACGACCTGGATGGTCGCACCGAGATAATCACCTCGGCGCTCCTTGGTCAGGATATCCATGTAGATGCGGCCGGTCGTGATGTTGTCGCCCTTGTTGCAGGGCCGGCCGGTGAAGCGCTCGTAATGGCCGAGGTCGAGATCGGTCTCGGCGCCGTCGTCGGTGACGAAGACCTCACCGTGCTGATACGGGCTCATCGTGCCCGGATCGACGTTCAGATAGGGGTCGAGCTTGCGCAGGCGGACCGTATGGCCGCGCGCCTGAAGAAGGGCTGCGAGAGCCGCCGCCGCCAGGCCTTTGCCAAGCGAAGACACCACGCCGCCGGTGATGAAAACATACCGCGTCATGGGAGGTCACCTCTATCGCCACGGGTTCGATTCGCTAAGCGCGTTCTGAGCAGTCCCGCCTTGCCCTGCGCGCTTGTCCACAAAAGAGAAGGCCGGTCGCCCGGCCTCTCCCAACGCAAAAGAGAAGGGCCGGTTTCCCGGCCCGTACCCTGTCTTACTGCTGCGGCGCCGCTGGCGGCGTCGGCGGCTGGGCGCCGCCCTGATTCTGGTTCTGCAACTGGCGGAGCTGGTCGAGGACACCGCCGGCATTCGGGGCGCTCGGGCCTGCCGGCGCACCAGGGACGGCCGGAGCGGAGGTCGCAGGCGCGCCGTCGATGATCGAGCGCTGCGTGCGGCCGGTATTGGCCATCACCGCGAGCACGATCGAGGTCAGGAAGAACAGGCCGGCGAGGATCGCCGTGGCGCGGGTCAGGGCATTGGCCTGGCCGCGGCCGGTCATGAAGCCCCCGACGCCGCCTCCGCCGCCCGAACCCATGCCGAGGCCGCCGCCTTCGGAGCGCTGCAACAGCACGACGCCGACGAGCGCGACGACGATGATCAGGTGGATGACGATGAGAACGTTCTGCATGGTCTCACGAAAATGGGCATGGCGCGGGCCGCCGCCAAGGGCCACCCGCTCCTCCTCGAAGATCGAGGCGAATTCGGCGCGGCACATAACATGCGTGGACCGGCAGCGCCACCCCTGCGTGCCGGCCTATTCACGCGGGAGTGTTCAGCCGGCGCAGGCCCGGGCGATCGCCAGGAATTCCTCGGCCTTGAGGCTGGCGCCGCCGACGAGCGCGCCGTCGACATGGGCGACATTCATCAGTTCGGCGGCGTTCGAGGGCTTGACCGAGCCGCCATAGAGCAGACGGACGCCGGAAGCGGCCTGCTTGCCGAGGAGACGGCCGAGTTCGGCGCGGATCGCCTCATGCATCTCGGCGACATCGGCGGCGGTCGGCGTGAGCCCCGTGCCGATCGCCCAGACCGGCTCATAGGCGACGACGAGCGTCGCCGCGGTGGCGCCATCCGGCACCGAGCCGCGGAGCTGTTTCTTCACGACGGCGAGCGCCTTGCCGGCCTCGCGCTCGTCCCGGTCTCGCCGACGCAGACGATCGGCACCAGCAGCGCCTTCTGCGCGGCCTCGGCCTTGGCCTTGACGGTCGCGTTGGTCTCACCGTGGAGCGTGCGGCGCTCGGAATGGCCGACGATGCAGAAGTTCGCGCCAGCATCGGCCAGCATCGCGGCGGAGACCTCGCCGGTGAAGGCGCCGGAGGCTTGCGTGCTGCAATCCTGCCCGCCGGTCGCGATGCGCGAGCCGATCAGCGCGGCGGTGGCAGCGAAGAGCAGGCTGGAAGGCGGGCAGATCGCGAGGTCGACGGCCGGCTTCAACGCGACGTCATAGCCCTTGGCGACCTCGGCCGCGATGGCGAGGTCGGCCTTGAGGCCGTTCATCTTCCAGTTGCCCGCCACCAGCGGCTTGATGCTGCGCGTCACGTCGATCCTCCTGAAATCCTTTCCCCGGCTCTAGCAATGCCGGGCCGGCGCCGCAATCGCGTGCGAAGCCGCATCGGAATTGCGACGGCGATTGCGGCTTTCGCCGCCGGTTCCTATAAGCAGCGCCGGCAAATACGCGCGCGGACCCGTTTCCGCGCCACGGACAGGTTCAGGGAAAGACAGCTTCGATGATGATGCAGGGCATCCGCAAGGCGGGTCAGGGTCTCCTCGGGAAGATCGTGATCGCCATCATGTTCGGCTTCCTCATCATTTCCTTCGCCATCTGGGGCGTCGGCGACATCTTCCGCGGCTATGGCCGAAACGAGGTGGCCAAGGTCGGCAAGACCGAGATCGGCCTCGAGCAGATGCGCACCGCCTATCAGAACGAGATCCAGAACCTGATCCGCCAGCAGCGCCGGCAGATCTCGCCCGAGATGGCGCGCGCGCTCGGTCTCGACCGCCAGGTGCTGTCGCGCCTGCTGACCGAGGCGACGCTCGACCAGACGGCGCAGGGCATGCGGCTCGCGGTCTCCGACGAGACCATCCGCAACCTGATCTTCGACGACCAGGTCTTCCGTGACGCCTCCGGCCAGTTCTCCTCGGCCCGGTTCAACGAATTGCTGCGCTCGAACGGCTATACCGAGCAGAGCTATGTCGCGCTCCAGCGCTCGACGATCCTGCGCCAGCAGCTTTCGGAGATGGTCGTCGGCGGCCTCGCCGCCCCGCTCGCCCTGCAGGAGGTCGGCAACCGCCTGCGCAACGAGAAGCGCTCGATCACCTTCGCTCGCATGCCGGCGAGCGCGGCCGGCGAGATCGCCGCCCCGACCGAGGACCAGCTCAAGAGCTTCTTCAACGATCGCAAGATCGCGTTCCGCGCCCCGGAATTCCGCACGGCCGCCATTCTCTCGATTACGGCCGAGACGCTGGCCGACCCCGCCAAGGTCACCGACGACGAGGCCAAGGCGCGCTACGAGGCGACCAAGGCCCAGCGCTTCACCGCCGCCGAGCTGCGCACCGTCCAGCAGATTCCGTTCCCGAACGCCGAGGAAGCGCAAGCCGCCAAGGCCAAGATCGACGGCGGCGAGACCTTCGACGAGATCGCGACCGAGCGGAACGTCGCCTTCAACAGCCTGACGCTCGGCACCTTCACCCGCGAGCAGATGATCGACCCTGCCGTGCGCGATGCCGCCTTCGCGCTCGAGGAAGGCGCTGTCAGCGCCCCGGTCACGGGCGCGTTCGGTACGGTGCTGCTGCGCGTCACCAAGGTCGACAGCGCGCATGTGCGCCCGTTCGAGGAGGTCGCGGCCGAGGTGAAGCAGGATCTGGCGACGAGCCGCGCCGCCGCCCAGGTCACCGATCTCCACGACAAGATCGAGGATCAGCGCGCCGCGGCCAGGCCGCTCGCCGAGATCGCTAGGGAGCTCAACCTCACGCTGCGCATGGCCGGCCCGATGAATGCCGGCCTCGGCAAGCCCGACGGCTCGCGCGAGGAGGCTCTGCCGGGCGGCGATTCGACGCTGCAGGCGATCTTCCGCTCCGATATCGGCGTCGACAACGAGGCGATCCGCCTGCCTCGCAATTCCGGCTATGTCTGGTTCGACGTCACCAAGATCGATCCGGCGCGCGAGCGCGGCTTCGACGAGGTCAAGGCCGAGGTCGAGAAGCAGTGGCGCGCCGACGAGACCGCGACGAAGCTCTCGGCCAAGGCGCGCGAGCTCATCGAGCGCCTCGACAAGGGCGAGAACTTCGACGCGGTCGCGGCTTCGGCCGGGCTGACCATCGAGACCGCCGCGGATCTCGGCCGGCAGGACCAGCGTCCGGAGCTGCCGGGCACGGTCGTCGCTCAGGTCTTCGGCACCGCCGCGGGCAAGAGCAATTCGGCCGCCGGCACCGATGGCGGGCGCATCCTGTTCAAGGTCGATTCCGCGACCGTCGCGCCTTACGTCCGCACGACGCAGGAGGCCGGCAATTTCGAGCGCCTGCTCTCGCAGAACGTCAGCGAGGACATCCTGCTGCAATATGTCGCCAAGCGGCAGGCCGAGCTCGGCGTCAGCATCAACGAGGCCGCCTTCCGCAACGCGACCGGCGGGGCACAGAACTGACGATGCAGCCGCTCCAGGAGTTCGAGCACTTCGCGCAGGCTTACGAGACCGGCGCCCCGCAATTGCTGCGGCAGGTGCTGGTCGGCGATTGCGAGACGCCGGTCGCCGCCTTCCTGAAGCTGCGCCATGCCACGACCGGCCCGGCCTTCCTGCTCGAATCGGTCGAGGGCGGCGCCGTGCGCGGCCGCTATTCGATGATCGGGCTGGAGCCGGACCTGATCTGGCGCTGCCATCACGGCCAGGCCTCGCTCTGCCGCACGGCTCTGGGCGAGAGCTTCCTCGACGATCCGCGCCCGGCTTTCGAGAGCCTGCGCGCGCTTCTGGAAGAGAGCGCCATTCCGGAGGCCGAGGGCCTGCCGCCGATGGCGTCCGGCGTGTTCGGCTATCTCGGCTACGACATGGTGCGCCTGATGGAGCGCCTGCCCGAGCCGAAGGAGACCGGCACCGGCGTCCCCGACGCCATCCTGACGCGGCCGACGCTGATGGTGGTGTTCGACGCCGTGCGCGACGAGATCCATGTCGTCACGCCGGTCCGGCACATGCCCGGCGTCGGCGCGCGCCATGCCTATGAGCGAGCGCAGGAGCGGCTGGAGGCCGTGGTGCGGGCGTTGGAAGGCGCCCTCCCCGCCGAGGCCGAGATCGACATCGCCAACCTGCCGGTCCCGGCGACCACCTCGAACACGAGCGAGGCCGAGTATCTGGAGATGGTCGACAAGGCGAAGGAGTACATCCGCGCCGGCGACATCTTCCAGGTCGTGCTGTCGCAGCGCTTCGAGGCGCCCTTCGCGCTGCCGCCCTTCGCGCTTTACCGGGCGCTGCGGCGGGTCAATCCGGCGCCGTTCCTGTGCTATCTCGATTTCGGCGACTTCCAGATCGTCTGCTCGAGCCCCGAAATCCTGGTGCGCCTGCGCGACGACACCGTCACGATCCGGCCGATCGCCGGCACGCGGCGGCGCGGCGCGACCGAGGCCGAGGACAATGCTCTCGCCGAAGAGCTATTGGCCGATCCGAAGGAGCGCGCCGAACACCTGATGCTGCTCGATCTCGGGCGCAACGATGTCGGCCGTGTCGCCGAGATCGGCACGGTCAAGGTCACCGATTCGTTCTTCATCGAGCGCTACAGCCAGGTCATGCACATCGTCTCGAATGTCGAAGGCAAGATCGACCCGAAGCACGATTCGCTCGGTGCCTTGATCGCAGGCTTCCCGGCCGGAACGGTCTCGGGCGCGCCAAAAGTCCGAGCGATGGAGATCATCGACGAGCTGGAGCGCGATGCGCGCGGCGCCTATGCCGGCTGCATCGGCTATTTCGGCGCCAATGGTGAGATGGATACCTGCATCGTGCTGCGCACGGCCGTGGTCAAGGACGGGCGCATGCATGTCCAGGCCGGCGCCGGCATCGTCTACGATTTCGAACCCGGCCTCCGAGCAGGAGGAGTGCATCAACAAGGCCAAGGCCCTGTTCCGCGCCGCCGAGGAGGCGATCCGTTTTGCCGCTCGCAGCGGGCGCGGCCAGTAAGCCGCACAGAGACCCCGCCTAAAATGCAAAACGCCCCGCCGGATCGGCGGGGCGTTTCTGTTTCGGCGTCCGGGTCAGTGCGCCTTGCCGGGGGCCGCCGTCATCTTGTCGACCCAGGCGATGCCGATGGCCGAGAGGATGAAGACGACATGGATCAGCGTCTGCAGCAGCACGCCGGCTTCGGTGTAGCTCGCGGTCTTGCCGGCGATGCCGATATTGCCGGCCTCGATGAAGGTCCTGAGCAGGTGGATCGACGAGATGCCGATGATCGCCATGGCGAGCTTGATCTTGAGCACGCTGGCATTGACGTGGCTCAGCCATTCCGGCTGGTCGGGATGGCCCTGGAGCCGCAGGCGCGAGACGAAGGTCTCGTAGCCGCCGACGATCACCATGATCAGCAGGTTCGAGATCATCACCACGTCGATCAGCCCCAGCACGACCAGCATGATCTGCTGCTCGCTGAAGTCGAAGGCATGGGTGACGAGGTGCCAGAGTTCCTTGAGGAACAGGAAGACATAGACGCACTGCGCCACGATGAGGCCGATATAGAGCGGCAGCTGCAGCCAGCGCGAGCTGAAGATGATGGCCGGCAGCGGCTTCATCGGGCCAAGCGCGGCGGGTTGGGCGGACGGGTCGCGCGGTTGCGCCATGGTCGGTTTCCGATCCTTCGAATAAATTGTCGCTATGCGCTCGCAGCGCTAGATGGCGAGGAAATTCAGTCTGCGCAAGCGCTTCGGCGTTGCTTTCGAGCGTAAAAGCGACGGGAGCGTGACGGCCCATTTATGCCCGGATTGACTGCTAACTTCCCCTGAGGTCAGTGGGCCGCTACATTCGAATCCAAACGGGGGAACATGCGGAGTTCCGCTCGCCAGGAATTGCAGAGGAGTTTCGTCGTGATCAGGACGCTCGCCGTCGCCGCCGCCCTTGTCGGTGGCACCCTACTCGCCCTGCCGGCCGTGGCCGCCCCGCTGGCTCCTGCAACTGCCGCCGTAGCGACGGCGCAGCCCGGCAGCGATCTCGTCCAGACCGTGCAGTACTATGGCCGCTACGGCTATGGCCCGCGCTATTACGGCTACCGCCGTGGCCCGGCGATCGGCGCCGGCATTGCGGCTGGCGTCATCGGCGGAGCGCTCGCTGCCGGCGCCTTGGCCGCCCCGCCTCCGCCGCCTGTCTACTATTATCCCCCGCCGGCCCCGGTCTATGTCGAGCCGCCGGTGGTCTATGCCCCGGCCGTGCCCCGCGCCTATGGCTACAGCGTCGAGGACACCGACGCGGTCGCCTACTGCTCGCGCCGCTACAAGAGCTACAACCCGGAGACCGGGACCTATATCGCCGCGCGCGGCGTCGTCCGCGCCTGCCCCTGACACGAGGCGACAGCACCATCGCAGACAAGAACTCCCCGCAGCGATGCGGGGAGTTTTTCGTTTGCGGTCGAAACCGGCTTGCCTTGGCGGCGGCCGTGCCGCTTATCCTGCGGCTCGTCTGAATCGGAGCGTCTCGTGCGGATCGCCACCTGGAACGTCAATTCGGTCAGGCAGCGCCTCGGCCATCTCCTCGACTTCCTCGGGGAGGCCGAGCCCGACGCGCTCTGCCTGCAGGAGATCAAGTGCGTGGACGCCGATTTCCCGCGCGCCGAGATCGAGGCCGCCGGCTGGCAGGTCGAGACCCACGGGCAGAAGACCTTCAACGGCGTCGCGATCATCAGCCGCGCGCGGCTGGAGGATGTCCGGCGCGGCCTGCCGGGCGACGATGGCGACGAGCAGGCGCGCTATCTCGAAGGCGTGCTGCCGCTCGGCGACGGTGTGGTGCGCGTCGCCTCGATCTACCTGCCGAACGGCAACCCACCCAATACCGAGAAATACCCCTACAAGCTCGGCTGGATGCAGCGGCTCACAGCCCATGCGCGGATGTTGCTGGAGCATGAGGAGCCGCTGGTGCTGGCCGGCGACTACAACGTCATTCCCGAGCCGCGCGACGCCCGCGATCCGGCCGCCTGGGTCAGCGATGCGCTATTCCTGCCGCAGACGCGCGCCGCCTTCCGGGGCCTGACGAATCTCGGCCTGACCGAGGCCCTGCGCAGCACGACCGATGCGCCGGGGCTCTACACCTTCTGGGACTATCAGGCCGGCGCCTGGCAGCGGAACAACGGCATCCGCATCGACCATCTGCTGCTGTCGCCGCAGGCGGCGGACCGGCTATCGGGCGTCAAGATCGCCAAGCATGTCCGTGGCTGGGACAAGCCCTCGGACCATGTCCCGGTGATGATCGACTTGCACTGAGGACGAACGCGAAGTTCGGCAGCATCGTTTGCTGCCGTCGTTCCGGACAAGCCGCGTCAGCGGCGCCGATCCGGAATCCATCGAAGGGCGTTGCGTTCTATGATGGATTCCGGGTCAAGCCCGGAATGACGTAGCCGGTCCGTTGAAAGCCAAAGCTCAGTTCTGCGGGGCGACGACGCTGCGCGAGCTCGCCGGATGATGACGCTCGACCAGGGCCAGCGCCGCCGAACGATCGCCCGCCGAGGCGGATGCGAAAGCCACGTCGTGCCGCTCGATGATCCAGGCCTCACGGGTCGGATCGGCGCCCTCGCGCGCCATGGCGAGCCACATCAGGCCGAGAACCGGCTGGCGGGGCACGCCCTCGCCGCCGCGCAGCAGCATCTCGCCGAAGGCGGCACGCGCGGGCGCATGGCCTTTCTCGGCCGCCAGCTTCATCCAGCGCGCCGCCTGGCGCCGGTCGCGATTGGCACCCTGCCCGGTCATGTAGAGGCGGGCGAGGTTGTACTGGCCGTCCGGGTCGCCGAAATAGGAGGCGGCGTAGTGGAACATGTCGAAGGCGCGGTCCGGGTTGGGCTTCACATAGCTGCCCTTGATCCCGTCCGAGAAATAGTTGCCGAGCGCCACGAAGGCGCTGCCGACAAGGCGCCCGTCGGCGGTGCCGGGCATCGCGTCGGCGTTCTCGTCGGCGATCTTCGAAAAATACTCGAAAGCCTTGAGATCATTGGTCGGGACGCCCTCGCCACCGGCATACATCCGGCCGAGCTTGTACTGCGCCGTGAGATGGCCCTGCGAAGCCGCGTACTCGAGCGCGCGGACGGCGCCGACCTTATTGCCGGCGGTGGAATCACGCATCCAGGCCTTGAGCGCGTCGCGCGCGCTGGTGAAGGGCACGAGCGGCAGCGCGGCATGGGCCGTGGGCGTGTCAGGGCCGGGGGCGACGGCTGCCGCGTCCGGGCCAAGCACGGAATCGTCCGGCTCCGGCAGCGCCGCGCTGGGGATGGCGCGCGGCGGCAGCGGCTTGGTGCCTGAAAAGTCCTGCGCCAGGACGGCCTGATGTCCGCCCAGCAACAGGAACAGGCATGCTATGGTTGGGCTAGATATCCGCATAGCAATGGGTCTCGGCCGCCCCTCCTGGGTGGGTGACGGCACCGCCTTTGGCGGAGCCGACCGTCTGCGCGTATTTCCACAGCGCGCCGGAATTGTAGTCGGTCTTGCGTGGTTTCCAGTCCTTACGACGCGCTTCAAGTTCGGCATCAGAAAGGCGGACTGCGAGCTTTCCTGTGATGGCGTCGAGTTCGATGATGTCGCCGTCGCGGATCAGGCCGATCGGGCCGCCGACAGCGGCTTCAGGCCCGACATGGCCGACGCAGAAACCACGGGTCGCACCCGAGAATCGGCCATCGGTGATGAGCGCGACCTTGTCGCCCATGCCCTGGCCGTAGAGCGCGGCGGTGGTCGACAGCATCTCGCGCATGCCGGGGCCGCCCTTGGGGCCCTCGTAGCGGATGACCAGCACGTCGCCTTTTTTGTAGGTCCGGTTCCGGACGGCCTCGAAGGCATCCTCCTCCCGGTCGAAGCAGCGCGCCGGACCGGTGAAGACGAGCTGGTCCTCGGGCATGCCGGCGATCTTCACGATCGCGCCTTCCGGCGCCAGATTGCCCTGCAGCCCGACGACGCCGCCGGTGACCGTGATCGGCTTGTCGGCGCGGTAGACCACGTCCTGCTGGTCGTTCCACTTCACCGAGGCCATGTTCTCGGCGATGGTGCGGCCGGTGACGGTCATGCAGTCGCCATGAAGGTAGCCGGCATCGAGCAGGCTCTTCATCACGAGCGGGATGCCGCCGACCTCGAACATATCCTTGGCGACATATTTTCCGCCCGGCTTCAGATCGGCGATATAGGGCGTCTTCTTGAAGATCTCGGCGACCTCGAACAGGTCGAAATCGATGCCGCATTCATGCGCGATCGCCGGCAGGTGCAGCGCGCCATTGGTCGAGCCGCCCGTCGCGGCGACGACCATCGCGGCATTCTCCAGCGCCTTGCGGGTGACGATGTCGCGCGGGCGGATGTTCTTCGCGATCAGCTCCATCACCATCTCGCCGGCGGTGTAGCAGAAGGTGTCGCGGACATCGTAGGGGGCCGGCGCGCCGCAGCTATAGGGCAACGCCAGGCCGATCGCCTCGGCGACAGTCGCCATGGTGTTGGCGGTGAACTGGGCGCCGCAGGAACCCGCGGACGGGCACGCAGCCTCCTCCAGCTCCTTCAGGTCCTCGTCGGACATGGCGCCGACCGAATGCTTGCCGACGGCCTCGAACACGTCCTGCACGGTCACGGGGCGGCCCTTGAAGGTGCCGGGCAGGATCGAGCCGCCATAGATGAAGATCGAGGGCACGTTGAGGCGCACCATCGCCATCATCATGCCGGGCAGCGACTTGTCGCAGCCGGCGAGGCCGACCAGCGCATCGTAGCAATGGCCGCGCATGGTGAGCTCGACCGAGTTGGCGATGACCTCGCGCGAAGCCAGCGACGACTTCATGCCCTGGTGGCCCATGGCGATGCCGTCGGTCACGGTGATGGTGCAGAACTCGCGCGGCGTGCCGCTGGCGGAGGCGACGCCCTTCTTCACGGCCTGGGCCTGGCGCATCAGCGAGATGTTGCAGGGGGCGGCCTCATTCCAGCAGGAGGCGACGCCGACGAAGGGCTGCGCGATCTGCTTCGCGGTCATGCCCATCGCGTAATAATAGGAACGGTGCGGGGCCTTGGCCGGGCCGACGCTCACATGGCGGCTCGGCAGCCTCGACTTGTCGTACACACGCCCGTCCATCGCCACTCGTCCTGTCCCCCGATCAGCACGGCGCGAAGATGTGCCACGCCAAGCCTGCCGGGGGCAATCGCGCCCCTGAAAACCTGAAATAAGTCCGGAACCCCTGCGGGTTCCGCGCGTTACCCCCGATTTCGATAGATCTCAGGCACTTAACGCAGCGTTTTGCTGGGCTTCGTTTGTGGCGGCTTCTTGGCGATTGGGGGAGCTGGGGCGGTACCGGACACCGTTCCCGCCGGAGTGTTGCGCCGATGTCACAAAGTTTCCGGCGAGACGCTGACGCTGCGGCAGATCACAGAACCAGCGGCAGCACGAAGAAGCCGCCGACGATGACCACGACGAGGGCCAGCGCCGTCATCGGCAGGTGCTTCTCGATGAAGATGCGGATGTCGTCGCCATAGTAGCGCAGCGCCACCGCGATCATCAGGAAGAAGGTCGCACGCGAGACGACCATGCCGATCGTGAACTTCCACAGGTCGAAATGCAGGAAGCCGGACATGATCGTGACGATCTTGAACGGGATCGGCGTCAGGCCCTTGGTGACGAGCACCCAGAACCAGTAGTCCTGCGAGGTCGCGATCAGGCTGGCCGCCTTGTCCTGCAGGCCATAGATGCCGATCAGCCAGGCGCCGACCAATTCATAGAGCAGCGCGCCGATGGCATAGCCGAGATAGCCGCCGAGCACGGCGCCGAGCGAGCAGATGCCGGCATAGAACCAGGCCCGGTCCGGCCGGGCGATGCACATCGGAATCAGCAGCGGAATCGGCGGCAGCGGGCTGAACGAGCTTTCGATGAAGGTGATGCCGAAGAGCAGCCACGGGGCCGCAGGATGGGAGGCGTATGAAACGCACCAGTCATAGGCTCGCTTGAGCATGGGTTCTGAACAGCCGGTCCTTGTGCCGCCACGCATTCTGCATGGCGGGTTTGCGTCGGGCGCATCTAAGCGGGGTCCGCGAGAGAATGCCAGTCCTCTCTTGGACCAACGTCAATTTGACGACGGAGGCGTGACCGGAATGCGTCGTCACCAGCGGGAATCCGACCACACCCTGTCATGGTCGGGCTTGTCCCGACCATCCACGTCTTCGTCGATCGCAAGCCGTGTTCAAGACGTGGATGCTCGCCACAAGGGCGAGCATGACGGGACGGATCACGCGCCGAGCCGGCAGCGCTACGTCACGCCAGCCGCGCCAAAGCCTCCGCGACCTTGAGCTTGCGGGCCTCGGCCGCAGCCTTCCGGTCGCGGTTCTCCTCGACGATTTCCTCGGGTGCGCGGGCCATGAAATCGGGGTTGCCGAGCTTCTTCTCGACGACCGCGATATCCTGATCGAGCTTGGCGAGCTCCTTGGTCAGGCGCGAGCGCTCGGCGTCGAGATCGATCAGCCCGGCGAGCGGCAGGGCCGCGACCTCGCCGCGCACGATGATCTGGGCCGACTGGGCCGGCGCCGCCGTCTCGAAACCGATCTCCGAGACGCGGGCCAGCCGCTCGATCATCGGGCGCCAGCTCTCGATCGTCGCCCGCGTCGCGGCCGAAGCGTTGACGAGGACGAGCGGGGCCTGCGTGCCGGCAGGCACGTTGACCTCCGAGCGGACCGAGCGGATATCCGAGATCAGGTCGACGACGAAGCCGATCTCGGCCTCCGCCGCCGCATCCTTGAGCGCCGAGAGATCAGGCCAGCGGGTCAGGCAGACCAGCGAAGCATCGCCGGCCGCGAGCTTGCGCGGCGCACCGGCTTCCGCCTTCTGCGCCCAGAGCTCCTCGGTGAGGAACGGCATGAACGGGTGCAGCAGCTGGCAGATCAGGTCGATGACGTAGGCGACCGTCGCCTGCGTCTCGGCGCGGGCTGCGGCATCGACGCCCTCGCCCTGCAGCACGGGCTTGGCGAGTTCGAGATACCAGTCGCAGAACTGATTCCAGACGAAGCGATAGGCCGCGCCGGCCGCCTCGTTGAACCTGAAGCTCGGAATGCCGGCCGCGATCTCCTCGGCCGCCTGAGCCGCCTCGCTGAGGATCCAGCGGTTGAGCGGCTGCTTGACGGATGCCGGATCGAAACCTTCGGCACGGGCGCAGCCGTTCAATTCGGCGAAACGCGCGGCGTTCCAGATCTTGGTCGCGAAGTTGCGATAGCCCTCGACGCGCTGCGTGCTGAGCTTGATGTCGCGCCCCTGCGCCGCCATGGCCGACAGCGTGAAGCGGAGCGCGTCGGCACCGTATTTGTCGACGAGCGTCAGCGGGTCGATGACGTTGCCCTTCGACTTCGACATCTTCGCGCCCTTCTCGTCACGAACGATGGCGTGGATGTAGACGTCCTTGAACGGCACCTCGTCCATGAAGTTGAGGCCCATCATCATCATTCGGGCGACCCAGAAGAAGATGATGTCGAAGGCGGTAACGAGCGTCGCCGTCGGGTAATAATGCTTCAGCTCGGCCGTCTGCTCGGGCCAACCCAGGGTCGAGAACGGCCAGAGCGCCGAGGAGAACCAGGTGTCGAGCACGTCCTCGTCGCGCGTCAGCGCGACGGTGTCGCCGTAATGCGCCATGGCGAGTGTCTGCGCCTCGGCTTCCGACTCGGCGACGAAGACCTCGCCGTCCGGCCCGTACCAGGCCGGGATCTGGTGGCCCCACCAGAGCTGGCGCGAGACGCACCAGGGCTCGATATTCTCCAGCCAGTCGTAATAGACCTTGGTCCAGTTCTCGGGCGTGAACTTGGTGCGCCCGTCCTGCACCGCCTTGATCGAGCGCTGCGCCAGCGGCTTGACGTCGACATACCACTGGTCGGTCAGCCAGGGCTCGATCACGACGTCGGAACGGTCGCCATGCGGGACGGTATGGGTGTTCGGCTCGACCTTCGCGAGCAGGCCGCGCGCAGCCATCATCTCGACGACGCGGCGGCGCGCGACGAAGCGATCGGCGCCGTCGAGCGCCAAGGTCTCGGCCTCCGGCTTGGCGCCGGCCAGGAAATCCTCGTTTCCGGCGAGCAGGATGCGCGCCTCGCCGTCGAGGATATTGACGACGTCGAGCTGGTGGCGCTTGCCGACCTCGAAATCGTTGAAGTCATGGGCCGGCGTGATCTTGACTGCGCCCGTGCCCTTCTCGGGATCGGCATAGTCGTCGCCGAAGATCGGGATCACCCGGCCGACCAGCGGCAACACCGCCTTGCGGCCGATCAGATGGCCGATCGTCTCGTTGTCGGGGTGAACCGCGACGCCGGTATCGCCCAGCATCGTCTCGGGCCGAGTGGTCGCGACGGTGATGAAGGTCGAGGCGTCGTCGGCGTCATAGGTCGCGCCTTCGAGCGGATAGTTGAAATAGTAGAGATGGCCGTTCGGGTCGCGACTCAGCGCCTTGTCGAGCTTGGCCGCATCGAATTCGTCCTCGCCGCCGCGCTGCCATTTGAACGTGCCGGTCTTCTCGACCTGCAGCACCTCGAGATCCGAGATCGCGGTCTGGAACTTGGGATCCCAGTTGACCAGCCGCTTGGCGCGGTAGACCAGGCCCTGCTTGTGCAGGCCGACGAAGACCTTGAGGACGGCGGCCGAGAGTCCCTCGTCCATGGTGAAGCGCTCGCGCGACCAGTCGCAGGAGGCGCCGAGGCGGCGGAGCTGGTTGACGATCGTGCCGCCCGACTCTTCCTTCCACTTCCAGACCTCGGCGAGGAAGGCCTCGCGGCCCATCGAGCGGCGGTCAGTACGGTTCTCGGCGGCGAGCTTACGCTCGACGACCATCTGCGTTGCGATGCCAGCATGGTCGGTGCCGGGCTGCCAGAGCACGTCCTTGCCGCGCAGGCGCTCGAAGCGGCAGAGCACGTCCTGCAGCGTGTTGTTGAGCGCGTGGCCCATATGCAGCGAGCCGGTGACATTCGGCGGCGGAATCACGATGCAGTAGGGCTCGGCGCCGGGGGCCGCGCCCCTGCCCGCCTTGAAGGCTTGCGCCTCGTCCCAGGCCTTGCTGATCCGGGCCTCGACGGCGGCCGGTTCGAAAGTCTTGTCCATCATCGCATCGCTCGAACGCAGAAAGGCCGGGGAACCTGCCCCGGCCGGAAAAAACACGGGCCAAAAAGGTCTCGGCCCTTAAGAGCCCATGCGCAGGCCGCACGTCAACGTTTTCGATGATACGCGACCGCCGGCCAGCTCTGCATTGGCCTCAGGCAAGGTTCGACCACGGGAACCAGGGCAGCTTCACCCCGTTATGGGAGAGCCGACGAATTGCGGGCGTCGCCCCGGCGTTGTTCGAGGCCCTGAAACGACGGGCAGGAAGTGATGATGAAGCTCTTGGTCCACGCCCTCGGGGCCTGGTTCGTAGTCGAGGCGGCGTCAGGCCGCTATCCTCGCCCGGTCGCCGTCGGGTTGACGATGCTGGTCTCGCGGTTGGGCGCCCCGGCGACGGCCCTCGCCATGGCAGGCTACGGCTTGATGCGCCTCAAGGAGGCCGGCGCATTCGAGCGCGTCCAGCCTCAAACGCGGCGCCGTCGAACCAGCGGCAACGCCAGATAGCACCATGAATACGCTATAGGGACGCCGGGCGGCCGCCTCAGCTGCGGCCACCGCGCGCGACGCGCTCGATCTCGGTGCGGACCAGCCGCTCGACCATGGTCGGCAGGTTGTCGTCGAGCCAGGTCTTGAGCATCGGCTTCAGCATGTCCTTGACCAGATCCTCCAGCGTCCGCGCGTTGTTGCTGAGCACGGTCGAGGCGAGTTGGCCGAAGGCGTTGGTCACCACCGAACTGGCCTGATCCGACAACAGGCTCGCCATGTCGGGGACAGCCGCGAAAGCAGGCTGCGATTGAGGCTGTGGCGGCTCAAATCGGACCGGGGTCGGCTGCGGCTCGGCTGCAGGGGCCGGCGGCTCCGGAGGCAGAGCCGCGACGGGCTCCTCATCGACGAAGGCGACATCGGATTCGTCCGGGGCAGCGGCCGGCGGAACGGGCGCGGGCTCCGGCATGGGCGCGGCGACCAGAGCGGCCTCCGCCCCCAGGTCCAGCACGTCGTCGTCGATGGCGGCGACCGGCGCAGGTTCCGGCTCGACTGGCGGCGCGGCGGCCTCCTCGGCCGGCTTCGTCTCGTCATCCGAGATGATCCGGCGGATGGAGGCGAGGATCTCCTCCATCGACGGTTCGCTGGGCTTGGCTTGCGCGCTCATGAGTCAGACCGTTGGACACCGGGCGCGCCGACGGAATCAACGCCGCTCCAAGAGCGCAGTATTCCACGGCAGCGATGTCAGACAAGGCACCAACGGGCTCTCCCACAGGAGAAATCCGCTCTGTTGCCGGAATGTGCCGCGGCGCGGAGCCGACAGCCGCCCTTCAGCGGCCGTCGGGGGTCTGGGTGCCCCAGAGCTTGCCCTGCACCTGCTCGTAATGCTGGCGAGCGTCGTAGATCTCGGTCTTGAGCTTGAGCGACTGGGCGGAGAGCTTGCCGATCGCGGACAGCACCGCATAGGAGGCGACGACCCGGTCACGCTGCGCGACCACGAGGCTCGAGCGGGCGCTCACCAGCTCCTGCTGGGCGTTGAGGACGTCGAGCGTCGTGCGCTGGCCGACCTTCGCCTCCTCGCGGACGCCGGACAGAGCCGTGGACGCGGCTTCGACCTGCGCCTGGGCCGCGGTGATCTGAGCCTTGGCGGCTTCGTGCCCGCCCCAGGCGGAGACGACGGCGGCGCGCACGGTGTCGCGCTGGGTGTCGACCTCGATCCGGCGCTGGCCGGCCGTTTCCTTGGCCTGGCGGGTGCGGGCATAGATCTGGCCGCCCTCGTAGATCGGAATAGTCAGCGTGCCGACGAGGCTGGCCGAGAAGCGGTTGTCGCCGGAGAACTGGCTGTCATAGCGCTGCTGGACCACGCCGCGGACGCCGACGACGGGATAGAGGTCGGCCTCGGTGACCTTGACCTGGAGTTCCGCGGCGTCGACGCCGTGCAGCGAGGCGATGATCGCCGGGTGGTTCGAGAGAGCCTGGGTCAGCGCGGTCGGCAGCGACTTCGGCAGCAGCCCCTCGACCGGCCGGGCCGGCGCGAGCGAGCGCGGCTCGGTGCCCACATTCTGGCGGAAGCGCGCCACGGAGGTCTTCAGGTTCGATTCGGCGAGAATCGCCTGCGAGCGGGCCGATGACAGGCGGGCTTCCGCCTGCGCAACGTCGGTGCGCGTCACTTCGCCGACCTGAAACCGGTCGCGCGTCTGGCGCAGCTGCTCCTCAAGCACCTCGACGTTGTTGCGGTTGAGGTTGAGGATCGCCGTGTCGCGCAGCACGTTCATGTAGGAGGTCGCGGCATCGAGCAGCACGTTCTGCTCGGTGTTGCGCAGCGTGGCGCGGGCGCCGAGCACCTGCGATTCGGACTGGCCGACGGCGCTGCGGGTCTTGCCGGAATCGAAGATGTTCTGGTCGACCTGCACGCCGACGCCGCGCGGACCAAGCCGGGACACGTTGGTGTTGTGGACCGACGAATTGCTGGCGAAGGCCGGAATGCCCAATTCGGTGATGCTGGCGCCGATATCGGCCGAGGCCGTGATGCGCGGCCGGTAACCCGCCTTCGCCTGCGGCACGTTCTCGTCGGTCGCACGGACCGAGGCGCGCTGCGCATTGAGGGTCGGATTGGCGGAATAGGCTCGCGCGAGCGCGGCGTCCATGGTTTGGGCCGAAACCGGCCCCGCCCAACCTCCGGCCAACGCCAGGGCGAAGGCGGCGGAGAGAGCAAGGCCGGAAATCTTGTCGTAGCGTTTATGCACTGGACGCCTCATGTGCGCACTGAAAGTCGCGCCCAGGCATCGCCCCAGCCTCGGCAGAGTTGCAATTTATACTCGTTCCGGCACCTCTCGCCAACGCATGGGGCGGTGCCGGAATGGTTTCGTTCGAACAGTGCCGTAAAAATGCGACACTTGTCGTCATCAGAAAACGAAGGCCGCGGGACGGCGGAACTCCGAGATAACAGGCGCAGCGGCGTCGAAAACGGGTCTTCCGGAGACGATTTCGCTGGATTTCAGATAGAGCATCACCCGTGCCGCCCGGCCCAGCCCCTCGACCACGATGAGCCGGCCTTCCGGCCGCAGCAGCGGGAAAAGCGTTTCGGGCACGATCTCGCAGGCCCCGCTGACGAGAATCGCGTCGAAGCTGGCAGCCGCCGGTTGCGCCGCCGTGATCGTCACATTGCCGGCTCCGGCGCGGCTCAGCGCCGATTCGGCCAGAGCGCGCCCCGCATTGTCAGGCTCCCAGAGCGTGGCCTTTGCGCCCATGTTTGCCATCAGCGCGGCGCCATAGCCGGAACCGCCGGCATATTCGAGCGCGGCCTCGCCCGGCTGCGGGTCCAAGAGCTGGATCATCCGCACCGCGACCATCGGGGTCATCAGCGCCCGGCCGGTGCCCGGCAGCGGGATCGACTGGTCGAGATAGGCGAGATGGGACAGGTTTCCGGGAACGAAAGCCTCGCGCGGCACCGAATCCGCCGCGGCCAGCGCGGCCCGATCGGTGATGTCATAGGTGCGCAGCTGGCAATCGACCATATTGCGGCGCAGCGAGGTAAAATCGTCCATACCCGAACTCTCCGTCCACGGCGCCGGTGCTGCAAGGCGCGGCCGATGCTCTGAAAGCCGCCACGAACCGGTGCAGCGATCGCGCCGTTCTTCCGCAGCTTTCTGTTCGAGGCTCGCGCAAAAGGCAAGCGCCGCCTGAGACCGCAGGCATGAACCAGCGGCGTTCAAGACGATCTGTCGATGTGCGGGGGAAGCTGGCTCCCGGAGCAGGATTCGAACCTGCGACCAATCGATTAACAGTCGATTGCTCTACCGCTGAGCTATCCGGGAACAACGTGGCGGCGTCTTAGCCGTGCGATCCGGATAGTGCAAGCCCCTTGCGAGCCGGCCAAGCAGATTTGTCGTCGTCGCTGTGGAAGATGCGATGCCGGGTTGCGGTGCGGCGCGGCTTGTGGTTATAGCGCTCTCGCTGAAGCGGCCGCGGCCGTTTTCGCAGGAAGGCCTCGTGGCGGAGTGGTTACGCAGAGGACTGCAAATCCTTGCACCCCGGTTCGATTCCGGGCGAGGCCTCCAATCTTCATAGCGCCGAAATCGCTGCGCTTTCCCAAGTTTCCAGGCTGCTGTCGTTTATCCCGCGCCCCGTGAGCCCATGCTCATCGGCGCCAGCAGGGCCGATCGCCTTGCGCGATGCCTTCCCTGCGAATTTTCCGGTCTTGACCATCGGGCGCGAGCTTTAAAGCCCACCTCCCAAAGCCCCTCAGTGCGCGGCGGAGCGAGGCCGAAACAAATCCGGTGCGACCCGCTCGGGGAATGTCAGGGACGACACTGCCACGATGACCGTCAGGCCGATGACGGCGAGCCAGAGCCAGAAGTCCAGGGGCGGCTTTTTCGGGTTGGTCATCATGCAAGGGACGCCCGAGACGCTCCCGGGTTCCCGGTCGTCAGCGATCAAGGTCGCAATCCCGACTTCTCTTGCGCGTATTCAGCCCTTTTGCGCGGCATTGGCGGCCGAATCCGGAACGGCCTTGCGGTGACCGTCGCCCCGCCCCGGTCCCGCACCATGCTTGATCGCCAGGGTCAGTATCGTCCGGCCGACGGCTTCCGGCAGGTCGGCGTCCAGCATCACGCGCAGACGCCCGGTGCCGGCCTCGACAGCCGAAACCTCGAAGCCTGCGGGCTTGTGGTTCTGCCTCGTGCGCGGGCGGCGCGCGGCGAACAAGTTGTCCAGCCTCCGGCCCATCTCCCCGAGTTCGAGATCGAGTCCCGCTTCCTCCAATGCATCCATCTTTCAGCAACCGCTCATCTGGAACGATCGTTCAGGCTGTGATTCGCCTTAAGGATTCCGTTTACAGATCGTTAAAATTCTAGTTATTGACGCGTGCCTGTTCGGGGCGGAGTAGCGTCATGGTCGAAGCCATTCTGATAGCGGTCCTCATGGCCGGGACGGCAGGCGTGTCCTGGCTGATCGCAGATCTCCTGCATCAGCCTCTCGAAATCTGAGCCCGCGATAGCAGATTCGGCGCGCACCGGCTGCTTCTCGGAGGCTCCGTCCGAAAATCTTTCCTCTGGTCCGGGACCGTATCCGCATCGCCGCGTTGATCGCGAGACTGCGGTTCGCGCGGATCGCGGCTGGAGAGGAATGATGGCTGAACGCGCCCTGCACTGGTTCCGCAACGATCTGAGGCTGGCCGATAATCCAGCGCTCGCGGCCGCATCCGAGGCCGGGCCGGCCCTATGCCTCTACATCCTCGATACCGGACCCGATCGCCGCCCCATCGGCGCCGCCTCGCGCTGGTGGCTGTCGCGCTCGCTTCACGCCCTCGGCGAAGCGCTCGCGGCGAAGGGCGGGCGGCTCGTGCTGATGAGGGGCGATCCGGCGGTCTTGCTGCCGCGCATCGTGGCCGAGGCGGGAATCACCCACGTCACCTGGAACCGCCGCTACGAGGCTGCGGAGATCGCCCTCGACCGTAAGCTCAAGGAGGATTTGTCGGGGCGGGGAATCGATGTCCGCAGTTTCAACAGTCACCTCCTGAACGAGCCGTGGCAGGTCACCACGACCACCGGGCAGCCGATGAAGGTGTTCACGCCTTACTGGCGCGCGGCCCGTCAGAAAGGCGAGCCGGCTGCTCCGATTCCCGCTCCGACGCGAATCGAGGCACTGCCCCTGCCCGATTCGATCGAGGCGCTGGCAGTCTCGCTGCCCGATCTTGGCCTTGAGCCGCGAAAGCCCGACTGGGCCGGCGGTCTACGGGATGCATGGACGCCGGGAGAAGCAGGTGCTGCGGCGCGGCTCGATGATTTCATCGGCAGCGGGCTTGCCGGCTATGCCGAGGATCGCGACCGGCCGGACCGAGCAGCGACTTCGCGCCTGTCGCCGCATCTGCATTTCGGCGAGATCGGACCGCGACAGGTCTGGCACGCGCTCCAGCATGCTCGCGCCGCCGGCGAGGCCGCCGGATCGGAGCAGGACGCCGAGAAATTTCTTTCGGAGATCGGCTGGAGGGAGTTTTCCCACCATCTGCTCTTTCACAATCCGGAACTGGCGACGCGCAATTACGATTCGCGCTTCGACGCCTTCCCCTGGCAGCCGGACGAGACGGCACTGCGTCGCTGGCAACGCGGACAGACCGGCATCCCGCTCGTCGATGCCGGCATGCGGGAACTCTGGACGACCGGCTGGATGCATAATCGCGTGCGGATGGTCGTCGCCTCCTTCCTGATCAAGCATCTGCTTCAGGACTGGCGGGCCGGCGAGGCCTGGTTCTGGGACACGCTGGTCGATGCCGACGCGGCCAACAACGCCGCGAGCTGGCAATGGGTCGCGGGTTCCGGCGCCGATGCCTCGCCCTATTTCCGCATCTTCAACCCGGTGACGCAGGGCGAAACCCACGATCCCAAGGGCTCTTATGTCCGCCGATGGGTGCCGGAGCTGGCAGGGCTGTCCGACAAGGACATCCACCAGCCCTGGAAAGCCTCGGAGAAGGCGCTGCGCGAGGCCGGCATTCGAATCTGCGAGACCTACCCTGCCCCGCTGGTCGATCTTGCCTTCGGCCGTCAGCGGGCCCTCGATGCCTTCGCCACGATCCGCAGCAGCTGAGGCGGGACCGCAGCGCCTTTCCTCGGAAACACATCGCCATCCCGGACAAGCTGCGCAGCAGCGCCGATCCGGGATCCATCATAGAGCTCCCGAGCCCTTTGATGGATCCCGGGCAAGCCCGGGATGACGGCGCGGTTTCGAGGAGAGCGAGATGCCTGCGTGGTTCGGCAAAACAGCAGAACGCTGAGGCGGCTCAGCCGCTGCGCTCGGCGAAGCGGCTCATCAGCGCGAAATAGACCGGGTAAGGCAGGAGGCGCGCGACCTTCAGGATCCAGGCGAGGCGGCGCGGCACGGTGATCTCGAAGCCACCGCGCTCGAAGCCGTCGACAATTCGCCTTGCCCCGTCCTCCACCGTCTGCAGGAACGGCATCGGGAAGCGGCGGCCCTTGGTCATGGGTGTCTCGATGAATCCCGGATTGACCAGTTGCAGGCGGATGCCGGCCGCCTCGCAATCGAAGCGCATCGATTCGCAGAAATAGATCGCCCCCGCCTTCGCAGCACCATAGGCGGCCGCGCCGGGCAGGCCACGATAGCCGACGAGCGAGGCATTGACCGCAATCTGTCCCTTGCTGCGGGCGATCATACGCGGCTGCACGGCGAAGAAGCTCTTGGCGACGCCGAGCAGATTGACCCCGACGACCCGCTCGACGGTCTCGACATCGATCGCCCTGCCCTGCCCCGACGCGATGCCGGCATTGAGGAAAGCCAGCGCGATCGGCCCGTGGATGCTCTCGATCGCATCGGTGACGTCGCGCATGCCCTGCGCATCGGTGACGTCGCCGGAATGGGCGACGATGCGGCCGGGCAGGCCCTCGGCGCTGCGCGCGAGGCGCTCCAGTGCCTCCAGCCGCCGGGCGGTCACGGCGACCGTCCAGCCTCGGCGCGCCAGTTCGAGCGCAACCGCGGCCCCGATGCCGGAGCTGGCGCCGGTGATCCAGGCGACGCCGTCCTGCGGCTTCATGCGGGGCAAGGCCATGGCAGCTCCGGGTTGGCGGGACAGTCATCTAGGCATGAAAGCCCGCGCCCGGAAGCCATGCGTCCCAAATCATCCCCGGTATCCCGCCAATGAGGTGGCACCTCGGCGGCAATCGGTGCAGTCTGCGGGGCCGAAGGCGTTCCCGCGCCACCATGAGACACGAGACCATGCCGACCGAACTGCTCTTCCGCCAGGATGCCTATCTCAAGGAAACGCCCGCGACGGTCGAAGCCGTGAACGAGCGTGGCGGCATCATCCTCGACCGCACCAATTTCTACGCGACCGGCGGCGGCCAGCCGGGCGATGCCGGCCATCTGCGCCGCGCCGATGGCAGCGAGATCACGATCGCCACCACGATCTACGATCCCGAGGACAAGAGCCGGGTCATCCACGTTCCCGCTGAGGGCCAGACGCTGCCGGCGCCCGGCGAGGCGGTGACGGTCGTGCTCGACTGGGAGCGCCGCTTCAAGCGCATGCGCGTTCATACCGCCCTGCATCTGCTCAGCGTCGTGCTCACCTTCCCCGTCACCGGTGGCTCGATCGGCGAGGGCGACGGGCGGCTCGATTTCGACATTCCCGAAGGCGGGCTCGACAAGGCCGAGATCTCCGAGAAGCTGAATGGGCTGGTCGCCCGCAATGCCGACGTCACCGAGCGCTGGATCACCGACGAGGAGCTCGACGCCAATCCAGGCCTGGTCAAGACGATGTCGGTGAAGCCGCCGCGCGGCTCGGGCCGCGTCCGGCTCGTCGCCATCGGCGATATCGACCTGCAGCCCTGCGGCGGCACCCATGTCCGCAACACCGCCGAGATCGGCGCGGTCGTGGTCACCGATATCGAGAAGAAGGGCAAGCAGAACCGGCGCGTCCGGATCGCGCTCGCCTGAGAACACCAAAGCTGATGCCCAGAGGACACGCCTATGGCCCGTGAAGACGTCTTCGTTTCGACCGAGTGGCTGGCCGAGCGCCTGAACGCGCCCGATGTCATCGTCGTCGATGCCTCCTGGTACCTGCCGGCTCATGGCCGCGATCCGCATGCCGAATTCGCCGAGCGGCGCATTCCCGGCGCGGTGCATTTCGATATTGACGGGGTCAAGGACACCACGTCCAACCTGCCCCATATGCTGCCGCGGCCGGATGCCTTTGCGACAGCTGTCGGCGCCATGGGCATCGGCGACGGCATGCGCATCGTGGTCTATGATGGGCTCGGCCTGTTCTCGGCGCCGCGCGTGCGCTGGACCTTCCGCACCTTCGGCGCCAAGGACGTCGTCATCCTCGACGGCGGCTTCCCGAAATGGGAGCGCGAGGGCCGGCCGATCGAGCACGGCCCGCCGCGTGCCCGCGCCGCCCGCAGCTTCACCGCCCGTCTCGACCATTCCGCCGTCGCCAACGCCGACGATGTCGCGAAAGCGCTCTCCGCCGGCAATGCCCAGGTGGTCGACGCGCGCCCGGCCGACCGCTTCCGCGGCGAGGCGGCCGAGCCGCGCCCCGGCGTGCGCTCCGGCCATATGCCCGGCGCCCTCAACGTGCCGGCGACCGCGCTCATCGCCGATGGCAGCCTGAAGGATTCGGCCGCCATCGCCGCCGCCTTCGCTGATGCCGGCGCCGATCTCGACCGGCCCTTGATCACGAGCTGCGGTTCCGGCGTCACCGCCGCGATCCTCGCAACGGCGCTGGAGACAATCGGCAAGCCGGCCCGCGCGCTCTATGACGGTTCCTGGTCCGAATGGGGCGCGAGCGACCGGCCGGTCGCGACGGGGTCGGCGAAGAAGGGCTGAGACAGTCTGCGCCTGCGCAAGCGAGGAGGACGACATGAGTCACGATCATTCTCACGATCACGACCATCCGCACGATCACAGCCATGATGGCGAACCGCGCTGGAAGCATGACGGCGTGCGCGTCATCTCCGGCGACAAGCTCGACCCCAACACGGCGCAGACGCCCGGCATGTTCCGGCAGGCGGCGATCAACCATGCCCGCGTCGGCGCCCAGAAGATCTGGGCCGGCACGGTCGCGATCGAGCCCAACGCCAAGACCGGCGTGCACCATCACGGCGAGCTCGAAAGCGTGATCTATGTGGTGAGCGGCAAGGCGCGGATGCGCTGGGGCGAGCGGTTGGAATTCGTCGCCGAGGCCGGCCCGGGCGACTTCATCTATGTGCCGCCTTTCGTGCCGCACCAGGAGATCAACGCCGATCCCGACAACCCGCTGCAATGCGTGCTGGTGCGCTCCGACAACGAGGCGGTGGTGGTCAACATCACCGATGTCGACCCGGTCGAGAAGCCGGAAGAGGTCTACTGGGTCGATCCGATCCACAAGCACCCGCACGGGTGAACGAGAACATGGCTATGCCTGTCGAGCTGCGCGAAATCACCGCGGAGACGGTTCGTACGATCTGCGGCCTCGAGGTCGCGGAGGAGCAGCGCGAGAATGTCGCACCGGTCGCGATTTCGATCGCACAGGCTCATTTCGAACCGCGCGCGACCTTCCGGGCGATCTATGCCGGGGACGAGCCCGTCGGCTTCATGCTCTGGCGCGATGACGACAAGCCCAATACAGCCTATCTCTGGCGCTTCATGGTCGATCGCCGGCATCAGGGCAAAGGCTATGGCCGCGACGCGCTGGAGCAGGTCTTCGCAATGCTGAAGGCGCAAGGCGTCACCAAACTCAGCGCGAGCGTCGTTCGCGGAGAGCACAGCCCGCTGGGCTTCTATCTGTCGATCGGCTTCATTGAGGCGAACGAAGTTACGAGCACCGGCGAATGGCTGATTCTGAAGAGCCTTTAGGCAGGCCGGCCGCCTAGCCCGTCTCGAAATCGCCGGGCTGCGGCGGGGCGATCGGCGTGAACAGCGTCCGGTCCGGCTTGATGTCGAGGAGCGGCGTCTCGTCGAGGCAATCGAGCCCGCGCACCAGCAGCACCCGCCCCTCCCGCGCCACCAGCGTCGCGATCGAGGTGCCGATCGGGTTGGGTCGGACCGGCGTGCGCAGCGCGAAGGTGCCGTGCGTCTCGCCGTTATTGGCCGGGCTCTGGCGCACGAGATCGCGACGCGACTGGTGCAGCCAGTAGAGCACCTCCAGCCGCTCGAAGCGCTCGATGCCCTCCAGTGCCTCGTCCCAGGGCGGGAAGAGTTCGATGCGGCAGATCGGGCCGTCCGCCCTGCCCTGGCGCGGACAGGTGAGCCGCGAAGTCCAGGGCGTGCGGATCGTGCCGATGAAGACGAGGCCGGCATCGGTCGCCTGCGGCGGCGCCACAGCGACCTCCCTCTCGCGGATCTCGTTCTCGCGGACCATGTGGGCGAGCCCGTCAGTCGATCGCGATCATCACATCGGACGCCTTCACCACGGCGTAGGCCTCCTTGCCGACGGCGAGGCCGAGATCGTCCACCGCCGCATTGGTGATCGAGGAGGTGACGATCGCGCCGCCGATATCGATGCGGACATGGGCTGTCGTCGCGCCCTTGGTGATCTCGACGATCTTGCCCTTGAGCTGGTTGCGGGCGCTGATCTTCATGGCTCGTCCTCTCCTTGCGACAACGCGACCGCCGCCGCGCCTTGACTTGGGTCGGGGGGCGCGGCAACCATCGTTATATCCGACGATATACAACGAGAAATTCTTGCGAGGAACAACATGTTGAAGCGCCGCACCCTGCTGGGCATGGGCCTGGCCCTTGTCGTGAGCCTTGCTCCCACCTTCGAAGCCGCGCAGGCGCAGACGAAGGACCTCGTCATCTTCGCCGCCGCCAGCATGAAGAACGCGCTGGACGAGGCTGCCGCCAACTGGGTCAAGGAAAGTGGCAAGCCGGCGCCGAAGATCTCCTATGCCGCCAGCAACACGCTGGCGAAGCAGCTCGAGAACGGAGCCCCGGCCGATCTCTTCGTCTCGGCCGATCTGGACTGGATGGACTATGCCGCGAGCAAGAACCTGATCAAGCCGGATACCCGCGTCAGCCTGCTCGCCAACCGCATCGTGCTGGTCGCGGGCAAGGATTCGACCGCCAAGCTCGACCTCAAGCCCGGTGCCGATGTCGCGGGGGCCGTTGGCGCAGGCCGCCTCGCCATGGGCAATGTCGATTCCGTCCCGGCCGGCAAATACGGCAAGGCGGCGCTGGAGAAGCTCGGCGCCTGGGACAAGGTGAAGGACAAGATCGCGCAGGCGGACAATGTCCGCGCCGCACTGCTGCTGGTCTCGCGCGGCGAAGCTCCGCTCGGCATCGTCTACGCGACCGATGCCGCGGCCGACCCGCAGGTCAAGGTCGTCGCGACCTTCCCCGAGGATTCGCATCCGCCGATCGTCTATCCCGTCGCCGTCACCAAGGACTCGGCCAACCCGGACGCGCAGGCCTTCCTGACCTATCTGCGCAGCCCCGCCGCACGGCCCGTCTTCGAGAAGCAGGGCTTCACGGTGCTCAACAAGGCTGCCAGCTCTTCGTGACCGACTGGCTATCGCCTGAAGAATGGACGGCGGTGAGGCTCAGCCTCATCGTCGCGACGACGGCCATGATCGCGAGCCTCCCGCTGGGGCTTGGCGTTGGCCTGCTGCTGGCGCGCGGGCGCTTCTGGGGCAAGTCCCTGCTCGACGCCATCGTCCACATGCCCCTGATCCTGCCGCCCGTTGTGACGGGCTATCTGCTGCTCGTCGGCTTCGGCCGGCGCGGGCCGATCGGCGAATTTCTTTATGACTGGTTCGGGATCGTGCTGTCCTTCCGCTGGACGGGCGCAGCGCTCGCCTGTGCCGTGATGGGCTTTCCGCTGATGGTCCGTGCCATCCGCCTTTCGATCGAGGCCGTCGACCGCAAGCTCGAATCCGCTGCCGGCACATTGGGCGCGAGCCCGATCTGGGTCTTCCTCGTCGTCACCTTGCCGCTTTGCCTGCCCGGCATCATCGCCGGCATGATCCTGTGCTTCGCCAAGGCGATGGGCGAATTCGGCGCGACCATCACCTTCGTCTCCAACATCCCCGGCGAGACGCAGACCTTGCCCACTGCGATCTACACCTTCACCCAGGTTCCCGGCGGCGATGCCGGCGCGATGCGATTGACGCTGATCTCGATCGCGATCTCGGTCGCGGCGCTCTTTCTGTCCGAACTGATGGCCCGCATCGTCGGGCGCCGGATCAACGTCGAATGACAGATGTCCTCGACATTGCCGTCCGCCACAGGCTCGGAGACTTCACGCTCGATTCGAGCTTCACCTCCGACGGGCGCCTGACCGCCCTGTTCGGCAGCTCGGGCTCGGGCAAGACCTCGCTGGTCAATGTGATCGGCGGGCTGATCCGCCCCGATTCCGGCCATGTCCGCGTCGATGGCGAGACGCTGGTCGATACCGAGCGCGGCATCTTCCTGCCGAAGCATCGCCGCCGTATCGGCTATGTCTTCCAGGAGGCGCGGCTGTTTCCGCATCTCACCGTGCGGCAGAACCTGCTCTTCGGGCACTGGTTCGTGCCGCGCGCCCAGCGCAAGCCGGCCGAACTCGACAAGGTGCTGGAGCTGCTGGGGATCGGCCATCTGCTGCACCGGAGACCGGGCGGCCTTTCCGGTGGCGAGAAGCAGCGCGTCGCCATCGGCCGCGCGCTGCTGGCGCAGCCGCGCCTCTTGCTGATGGACGAGCCGCTTGCCGCGCTCGACGACGCCCGCAAGGCCGAGATCCTGCCGCATATCGAGCGCCTGCGCGACGAGGCCGGCATCCCGATCGTCTATGTCTCGCATGCGCTGGCCGAGGTCGCACGCCTCGCCACCACCGTCGCCATGGTCGAGAACGGGCGCGTCGCGGCCTGCGGGCCGACGGCCGATATCCTCTCCCGCCCCGATCTCGCGGCACGGCCGGGCGCACCGGAAGCAAGCACGCTGCTCTCCGCCGAGGTCGCCGGCTTCGAGGACGCCTTCGGTCTGGCGCGGCTGACGACACCTGCCGGTCCCTTGACGATCGCACGCGGTGCGCTGCGACAGGGCCAGCGCATCAAGATCCGCATCCTCGCCAGCGACGTGATGCTAAGCCTCGGCCAGCCGGCCGAGATCAGCGCGCTCAATGTGCTGCCGGGAACCATCGCCGAGATCGGCGCGCGCAGCGGTGCGGGTGGCAGCACCGTTCACCTGTTGATCGCTTGCGGCGAGGCGAAACTGGCGGCGCGCCTGACGGCGAAATCCCTCGCCCTGCTCGGCCTGGCGCCCGGCAAGCCGGTCCATGCGGTGATCAAGAGCGTCTCCGTCGAGATGCCTTGAAGCGGGCGCCGCACGACCTTCTCAAAAAGTCATGCAATCAACCTTGACCTTCCCATAATGGGAAACCTTATATCGCCTGTCATCACCATGCAGGAGACGGCGATGACGGTCATCGACAGGAGCAGGAACGACCTCGAAACCCTTGATCTGGGCGTCGAGGGCATGACCTGCGCGAGCTGCGTCGCCCATGTCGAGCGCGCCATCGCGGCGGTGCCGGGCGTGGATGCGGTCTCGGTCAATCTCGCGACCGAACGGGCGCATGTCACCTTCGCCAAGGGCGACACCGATCTCGGCCAGATCGAGGCGGCGGTTCGCCAGAGCGGCTACACCCCGGTCGAGAGCACGATCGAATTGTCGATCTCGGGCATGACCTGCGCCTCCTGCGTCGGCCATGTCGAGAAGGCCCTGCGCGCCGTGCCGGGCGTGGTCGAGGCGACCGTCAACCTTGCGACCGAGCGCGCCAGCGTGAAGGCGCTCGCCGGCAACGAGATCATCCCTGCCCTGACGAAGGCCGTGGCCGGCGCCGGCTATGAGGCGAGCCCCATCGTCGCAGCCGATGGCGATGCCGACACGCGCCGGCAAGCTGCCAAGGACGAGGAACAGGGCAAGCTGCTGCGCTCGGTCATCCTCGCCGGTTTGCTGACGCTGCCGCTGCTCGTCATCGAGATGGGCAGCCATATGGTCCCCTCTCTGCACCACTGGCTTGCCGGGACCTTCGGCGAGGGAAACGTGCGCGTCTTCTCCTTCGCGCTGGCGACCATCGTCCAGTTCGGGCCGGGCCTCGTCTTCCTGCGCAAGGGATTCCCGGCCCTGCTGCGGCTGGCGCCGGACATGAACTCGTTGGTCATGCTCGGCACCGGCGCGGCCTATCTCTATTCGAGCGTCGCGACCTTCCTGCCGGACCTGATGCCGGCCGGTACTGACGGCACCTATTTCGAATCGGGCGCGGTGATCGTGACGCTGATCCTGCTCGGGCGCTGGTTCGAGACCCGCGCCAAGGGCCGGACCGGCGCCGCCATCCGCAGCCTGATCGCGCTCCAGCCCAAGACCGCCCGCGTGCTGCGCGACGGCGCCGAGAGCGATGTCGCGGTCGACGGCGTCCGCCCCGGCGACGTCGTCATCCTCAGGCCGGGCGAGCGCGTTCCGGTCGATGGTGAGGTCATGGACGGCACCTCCTTCGTCGATGAATCGATGATCACCGGCGAGCCCGCCCCCGTCCGCAAGGAAGCCGGCAGCACCGTCACCGGCGGCACCGTCAACGGCTCCGGCGCGCTGCGTTTCACCGCCCAGAAGGTCGGCTCCGACACACTGCTCGCCCAGATCGTGCGCACCGTTCAGGCCGCACAGGGCGCCAAGCTGCCGATCCAGGCGCTGGTCGACCGCGTCACGCTCTGGTTTGTCCCGGTCGTGATCGGGCTGGCCCTGGTGACCTTCGCGGTCTGGCTCACCTTTGGTCCGAGCCCGGCTCTGTCGCATGCGCTGGTCAATGCCGTCGCGCTGCTGATCATCGCCTGCCCCTGCGCCATGGGCCTGGCCACCCCGACCTCGATCATGGTCGGCACCGGCCGTGGCGCCGAGCTCGGCATCCTGTTCCGGCAGGGCGATGCCTTGCAGGCGCTGAAGGACATCGAGATCGTCGCGCTCGACAAGACGGGCACGCTGACCAAGGGCAAGCCCGAGCTCACCGATATCGAGCCGGCGAATGGCTTTGCGGCCGACGACGTGCTGCGCCTCGTCGGCTCGGCCGAGAACCGCTCCGAGCATCCGCTGGCGCTGGCGCTGGTCGCAGCCGCCAAGGCGCGTAATCTCGCCCTCGCCGAGCCGGCCGATTTCACCAGCGATCCGGGCCGCGGCGTCACCGCGATGGTCGAGGGCCGCAAGGTCGCGATCGGCGGTCACCGGCTGATGGAAGACGCCGGTCTCGACATTGCGCCCTTCGCTGCCCGCGCCAAGGCGCTGGCCGAAGCCGGCAAGACGCCGCTCTATGCCTCGATCGACGGCCGGATCGCCGCTGTGATCGCCGTCGCCGACGCGGTGAAAGAGACCACGCCCGCGGCCATCGCCGCCCTGCACAAGCTCGGCCTCAAGGTCGCGATGGTGACCGGCGACGACCGGCGCACGGCGGAAGCGGTCGCGCGCGGCCTCGGCATCGACGAGGTCTGGGCCGAGGTGCTGCCGACCGACAAGGCCGAGGTGGTGAAGCGCCTGCAGAGCCGTGGCGCCAAGGTCGCCTTCGTCGGCGACGGCATCAACGACGCCCCTGCCCTCGCTCAGGCCGATGTCGGCATCGCCATCGGCACCGGCACCGATATCGCGATCGAGAGCGCCGATGTCGTGCTGATGTCCGGCGACGTTATGGGCGTGCCCCGTGCGATCGCGCTGTCGCAGGCGGTGATTTCCAACATCCGCCAGAATCTCGCCTGGGCCTTCGGCTACAACGCCCTGCTGATCCCGGTCGCGGCCGGCGTGCTCTATCCGGCCTTCGGCATCCTGCTCTCGCCGGTCTTCGCCGGGCTCGCCATGGCGCTGTCGAGCGTCAGCGTCGTCAGCAATGCGCTGCGGCTGAAGCGTTTTCAGGTTCCGGCTTCGCACGGACAGGAGGTCTGAGATGAATATCGGCGAAGCCGCAACCCGCTCCGGCGTCAGTGCCAAGATGATCCGCTATTACGAGAGCATCGGCCTGATCACCGCGCCGGCCCGCACCGCGGCGCAATACCGGGTCTATGCCGATGACGACGTACATACGCTGCGCTTCGTGCGCCGCTCGCGCGATCTTGGCTTCTCGCTGGAGGAGACGCGCGAATTGCTGGCGCTCTGGCGCGACAAGAGCCGGGCCAGCGCCGATGTGAAGAACCTCGCCATGGCGCATGTGCGCGAGCTCGAGGAAAAGGCGGCCGAGCTCAAGGCGATGGCCGACACGCTGCGGCATCTGGCGACGCATTGCCATGGCGACCACCGGCCGGATTGCCCGATTCTCGCGGATTTCGCCGCCACCACGCCGACGCAAGGCAAAGCCTGAGACGCTGCTCCGCCATGCGCTGAATGTCTGGACGGAGCGGTGCGACATTGCTCATATGCGCCTGCCCACCAGAGGCGGGTCCGGCCCGGCCACATCGGCCCCGTCGGGGAATCCGTCTCTCAACAAAAGACGGGGAACGCCCACGCGTTCTCCAGGCGGAACGACAATGGACAATCGAAACGATCTCTGGCGGCATGTCGATGCGAACAAGGAGCGGCTGATCGCGCTCTCCGACCGGGTCTGGGGCATGCCGGAGGTGTGCTACACCGAGAAGCGCTCCGTCGCCGAGCATATCGCCGAGCTGAAGCACCAGGGCTTCAAGATCACCGAGAATGTCGCCGATATCCCGACCGCGGTGATCGGCGAGGCCGGCGAAGGCGGCCCGGTCATCGCCTTCCTCGGCGAATACGACGCCCTGCCCGGCCTGTCGCAGGAAGCCGGCGCGTCCGAGCACAAGGAGATCGAGGCTGGCGGCCATGGCCATGGCTGCGGCCATAACCTGCTCGGCTCGGCCGCGATGCTCGCCGCCGTCGCCATGAAGGAATGGCTCGCCGAGAACAAGATCCCCGGCCGTGTCCGCTATTACGGCTGCCCGGCCGAGGAAGGCGGCGCCGCCAAGGCCTTCATGGTCCGCGCCGGCGCCTTCGACGACGCCGATGTCGCCATCTCGTGGCACCCGTCGAGCTTCTGGGAGGTCGCTCCGGCCCTCGCCCTGGCGAATACCCGCGCCGATTTCGTCTTCACCGGCCGCGCCTCGCATGCCGCCGCTGCGCCGCATCTCGGCCGTTCGGCGCTCGACGCCGTCGAGCTGATGAATGTCGGCGTCAACTACATGCGCGAGCACATGCCGTCCGACGCCCGCGTCCATTACGCGCTGCTCGACACCGGCGGCATCGCGCCGAACGTCGTCCAGGCCCATGCGCGCGTGCGCTACTCGATCCGCGCCCGTGATCTTCGCGGCATGCTGGAGCTCGTCCAGCGCGTGAAGAAGATCGCCGAAGGCGCGGCCCTGATGACGGAAACCAAGATGGAGATGCGCATCGTCAGCGCCGTTTCCGATCTTGTCGCCAACACGCCGCTCGAAGAGGCCCTGCACAAGGTGATGGCCGAACTCGGCGCGCCGCATTTCGACGATGCCGACAAGGCCTATGCCGAGAAGATCCGTGGCACGCTCTCGCCGCAGGAGATCGCCTCGATCTGGCGCACCATCGGCATGCCGGATACCGGCGCGCCGCTGGCCGACTTCCTCGTGCCGCGCGATGCCAAGCGCAACCCGGCGATCGGCTCGACCGATATCGGCGACGTCAGCTGGGCGGTGCCGACCGTGCAGGCCCATGCGCCGACGGTCGCGATGGGCACGCCGTTCCACACCTGGCAGGTCGTGGCGCAGGGCAAGTCCCCCGCCGCGCACAAGGCGATGGTCCATGTCGCCAAGGCGATGGCCGCGACCGGCGCCGCCGTGCTGAGCGATCCCGCCCTGATGGCCGCCGCCAAGGCCGACCACAAGGCCCGCCTCGGCAAGGAAGGTTACACCTCGCCGCTGCCCCCCGAAGTAAAGCCGCCGCTGACCATGTCGCTGGGCTGATCGTCCTCGCGCTTCAAAACTGATGCAGACGCATCCCGGGTGGCCAGACGGTCGCCCGGGATGTTTCGTTTTCAGCGCTGTATCGCGATTGAACGAACACATATGATCCGGGACAACACCTCTGCCGCGCACCGGCAGAATCGCCACCCGGAGCCAGCATGGATCGCGCAGAGGAATCGGAAGACGGGCTCGGCCGGCATCACCGCACGGCCAGCGGCCAGGCCGATTCCGCGGCGCCTGAACCGGTCGATCTCGCCGGCTATGTGCTGGACGAGCAGTTCGGCTTCCTGCTGCGGCAGATGCAGCAGCGCTATGTCGCGATGTTCCTGGAGATGATGGGCGAGGAC
The DNA here is from genome assembly GCA_965283735.1 of Beijerinckiaceae bacterium. Classification (GTDB taxonomy): domain Bacteria; phylum Pseudomonadota; class Alphaproteobacteria; order Rhizobiales; family Beijerinckiaceae; genus Allobosea. The sequence goes on from CBDIPN010000001.1 coordinate 2,339,153, forward strand.
GGGCCGACGCCGCCGCAATTCGCGGTCCTCTGCCGGCTCGCCGTCGACGGGCGGATTTCGCAGAACCAGCTCGGCCGCATGACGGCGATGGACCCGGCCACGATCCGGGGCGTGGTGACCCGCCTTGCCGAGCGCGGACTGGTCGAGCGGCTGCACGATCCCGACGACAAGCGCCGTGTGCTGGTGCAGCTCGGCCAGCGCGGCCGCGAGCTGCTGCCGACTTATGTCGAGCGCGCCAAGGCGATCACGATCGCCGCGCTAGACCCGATGGCGGAGCCGGAGGTCGAGCCATTGCTCGACGTGATGCGGCGTCTGCTCTCAGGCTTCAGACCGCCAGATACTGGCTCCGCGCCGCCTCGTCAGCCTTGAGCGCCGCCATCGTATCGTCGAAGCGGATCAGCCCCTTCTCGATGATCACGGCGCGGTCGGCGATGCTGCCGGCGAAATGCAGGTTCTGCTCGGAGAGCAGGACCGAGAGCCCCTCGCCCTTCAGTACGCGGATGGTCTGCGCCATTGCCTCGACGATGACCGGCGCGAGTCCCTCGGAGGGCTCGTCGAGCAGCAGCAGGCGCGGATTGCCCATCAGCGTGCGGGCGATGGTCAGCATCTGCTGCTCGCCGCCGGACATGGCCCCGCCCGGCCGGTCGCGCATGCGCCCGAGATTGGGGAAAAGGTCGAACAGCCGCTCCGGCGTCCAGTGCGGCGCGCCCTTGCGGGCCGGCTGACGGCCGACCTCGAGGTTCTCCATCACCGTCAGGTCGGAGAAGACGCGCCGGTCCTCCGGGACATAGCCGATGCCGAGCCGGGCGATGGCGAAGGGTTCGCGGCCGGCGATCGCCTTGCCCTCGAAGCGGATCGAGCCCTGCGGTTCAGGCACCAATCCCATCACCGTCTTCATGGTCGTCGACTTGCCGGCACCGTTGCGGCCCATCAGTGCGACGACCTCACCGGACCCGACCGAAAAGCCGACGCCGTGCAGGATCTTGGCACGGCCATACCAGGCCTCGACATCAGCGAGTTCGAGGAGCGCCGCCATCAATGCCCTCCTGAGGTCGCGCCGGAGCCGAGATAGACCGCGCGCACCTGCGGGTCGTTGCGGACCTCGGCGCTGGTCCCGGCCGCGATCAGACGCCCGCGGTCGAGCACCAGCACGCGGTCGGCATGGGCGAAGACGACATCCATGTCGTGCTCCGTGAACAGCACGGCGATGCCGCGATGCCGCGCGATGCGGGCTGTCAGCGCCATCAGGGCGATGCGCTCCTGCGGCGCCATGCCAGCGGTGGGTTCGTCCATCAGCAGGAGCTTCGGCGCATTGGCGAGCGCAACGGCAAGCTCGACGCGCTTCAGGTCGCCATAGGCGAGCACGCCGCAGGCACGCCCCGCCTGCTGGGCCATCCCGACCTGAGCGAGCAATGCATCCGCCGCCTCGCGGTGGCGCGCATCGGCTCGGCCGAACAGGCGCCAGCTCTCCCCTTCATGCGAGATCAGCGCCATCTGGACGTTCTCGCGCACGGTCATCGAGGCGAAGGTCGCGGTGATCTGGAAGGTGCGGCCGACACCGAGCCGCCAGACCTTGCGCGGCTCAAGCCCGGTGATCGGCCGGCCCACCAGCAGCACCTCGCCGCGATCGGGCTTGAGCTGCCCGTTCAGCATGTTGAAGCAGGTCGTCTTGCCGGCGCCGTTGGGGCCGATCAGCGCGACCAGCTTGCCGGCCTCGACCGAGAAGGACACGCCGTCGACCGCCTTCACGCCGCCGAAGGACCGGGCGAGGTCGCGGGCTTCGAGCACGGCAGGCATGGGCGCGCTCATGCCGTTGCCGTCGCTTGCGCCGCGCTCTCGCGCCGGGCGCGCCAGAACAACCAGGTACCAACGAGGCCGCGCGGGAACAGCACGACCAGTAACACGATCGAGAGCCCGAGGCCGAAGCGCCAATAGGCTGTCAGCTTCATCAACTGCTCGTTGAGGCCCATATAGGCGAAAGCACCGACGACCGGCCCGGCAACCGTCTGCACGCCGCCGAGCAGCACCATCAGAAGCGCATCGACCGAGCGCGGGATCGCCATATAGGTCGGGAAGACCGAGCCCTTCGAGAAGGCGAAGAGCCCGCCGGCAATGCCGGCCGCAATCGCCGCGATGACGAAGGCCGCCCATTGCAGGCGCCCGACATCGAGCCCGATCGCCTCGGCCCGCAAGGGGCTGTCGCGGCCGGCGCGCAAGGCATAGCCGAACGGCGCGAAGATGATCACACGCAGCGCCACAATCACCAGAACGGCGATGGCGAGCGCGAGATAGTAGAACACCGTCTTGGGCACCGCCCAGGCCGAGGGCCAGACGCCGAGGATGCCGTTGTCGCCGCCGGTGAGATCGACCCACTGGAAGGCCGTGGCCCAGGCAATCTGGGCGAAGGCCAGCGTCAGCATCGCCAGATAGACGCCCGAGAGCCGCACGCAGAACCAGCCGAAGATCGCGCCCGCGATGCCGGCCATGAGAGGCGCCAGCATCAGCGCCTCCTCCATCGGGCTGCCCAGCCATTTCACCGCCAGCGCCGCGCCATAGGCGCCGAGCCCGAAATAGGCGGCATGGCCGAAGGAGGTGATGCCGCCCGGCCCCATCAGCAGATGCAACGAGGCGGCGAAGACCGCGAAGATCACGAGATCGGTCAGGGTCAGGATGACATGGTCCGGCACGACGAGCGGCGCCAGCGCCAGCAATGCGAGTGCGATGACGCCGAACAGCTTGGCCGCGCCATCGGCCGGGCGCAGCAGGAAGAGCTGGCCGGCATGGCCGCGCGGCTCGCTGGCCGCCTTGCCGAGCAGGCCATGCGGCCGGACGATCAGGACCGCCGCCATCACCAGGAAGACCAGCACCAGCGTGATCTTGGGCAGGATCAGGATGCCGAAGGCATGGAGCACGCCGATCAGCACGGCGGCGAGATAGGCCCCCGTCACGCTGCCGAGCCCGCCGACCACCACGACCACGAAAGCCTCGGCGATCATCGAGAGGTCCATGTGGAGGTTGATCGCCTCGCGCGGGAGCTGGAGCGCGCCGCCGAGACCTGCCAGCGCGGCACCAAAGGCGAAGACCGAGGTGAAGAGCAGGCGCTGGTTGACGCCGAGCGCGCTCACCATCTCGCGGTCCTGCGTCGCGGCGCGGATCAGCACGCCCCAGCGCGTCCGATGGAACAAGAGCCAGATCAGGCCGAGCACGACCGGTCCAACCGCGATCAGGAAGAGCTCGTAGCTCGGGAAGCGATTGTCGAAGAGGACGACGAAGCTGCGGAATCCCGGCGCGCGCGGGCCGAGCTTGTCCTCCGGCCCCCAGGTCGCCAGCGCGATATCCTGCAGCATCAGCACGACGCCGAAGGTCGCGAGCAGCTGGAACAGCTCCGGCGCCTGATAGATCCGCCTGAGGATCAGGACCTCGACGAGCACGCCGGCGAGGCCGGTGAGCAGCACGGCAATGATCACGCCGCCCCAGAAGCCGAACGGATCGGCCGGGCCAAGCCAGGTCACCAGCGTGAAGGCCAGATAGCCGCCCAGCATGTAGAGCGAGCCATGGGCGAAGTTCACGATGCGCGTGACGCCGAAGATGATCGACAGTCCGCACGCCACCAGGAACAGCGACGACGCCGAGGCCAGGCCGTTCAGGGTCTGGGTGAGGACGAGATCAAGCATGTCGTCTCGGGTGGGCGATGGGCTTCGTGAACGGTCGGAACATATCGAGGTTCGGCGTCGCTGGCGCTTTTTGGAGCCACGCCGTCACTCCGGGGCTTCGCGTCAGCGAAGAGCCCGGAACCCATGAACACGACGCTGCTCCAGTCGTCATGCTCGCCCCTGTGGCGAGCATCCACGTCTTGAACACGGCCTTCGACCAGCAAAGACGTGGATGGTCGGGACAAGCCCGACCATGACGGGAAGCGTCGTGTTCATGGGTACCGGGCTCAGGCCTGCGGCCTGCCCCGGAATGACGGCGCGGCTTCTCCTCAAACCGCCGGCCGCAGCTTGCGGACCTCATCGTCGCTCGGGAGATACTTGGCGCCGTCGCGATAGCTCCAGTCGACCATCACGCCCTTGCCGTTCTTCAGCGCGCTCTTGCCGACATAGGCGCCGAGCGTCGACTGGTGATCGATCTTGCGGAATTCGATCGGGCCGAAGGCCGAGCCGAATTTCAGCCCCTCGAAGGCGTCGACGAGCTTCTCGTTGTCGGTCGATCCGGCCTTGGCCAGCGCGGCGGCGATGGCCTGCACCGTCTCGTAGCCGACGACCGAGCCGAGCCGCGGATAGTCGTTGTACTTCGCCTTATAGGCGTCGCGGAACTTGATGTGCTCCGGCGTCTGCAAGTCGGCATGCGGATAGCCGGTGATGATCCAGCCCTCCGGCGTCTCGGCGCCGAGCGTGTCGAGATATTCCGGCTCGCCGGTCAGCATCGAGACGACCTGGCGCCCCTCGAACAGGCCGCGCGTATTGCCGGCACGGACGAAATTGGCGAGGTCGACCGCGAAGGTGACGTTGAAGATCGCCTCGGGCTTGGCCGCTTCCAGAGCCTGGACGGTGGCGCCGGCATCGATGCGGCCGAGCGCCGGGAACTGCTCGGCGACGAAGGTCACGTCGGGGCGCGCCTTCAGCAGCAACTCCTTGAACCATTTCACCGCCGACTGGCCGTACTCGTAGTTCGGCGCGACGATCGCCCATTTCTTGGCCGGGAGCTTCGCCGCTTCCTCGACCAGCATGGCAGCCTGCATGTAGGTCGAGGGCCGCAGGCGGAAGGTGTAGCGGTTGCCCTTCGACCAGACGAGCGCGTCGGCCAACGGCTCGGAGGCGACATAGAGCCGCTTGTTCTGGTTGGCGTAGTCGGCGAGCGCGAGGCCGACATTGGAGAGGAAGCCGCCGGCGATGATGTCGACCTTCTCGGCGGTCGCGAGATCGGCGGCGTGGCGCACCGCGTCCTCGGGCTTGCCGGCATCGTCGCGGAACACGGTCTCGAGCTTGCGGCCGAGCACGCCGCCGGCCGCGTTGATCTGCTCCTGCGCCAGTTCCCAGGCCTGCCGATAGGGTTTCAGGAAGGCCGGCTGGGCGGTATAGGAGTTGATCTCGCCGATGCGGATCGGCCCCGCGCCCTGGGCGCGCACCAGCTGGGGAACGCCGAGGGCAAGCGTGCCCGCGACGAAACTGCGACGATCGATCTTCATCGGATGGGTCCTTCGCCTCGCTGCGGCTGCAATCCGCAGCGATACCGCTCGCACCGGGTTTGGGAGAGCGATTTTCATATGCATACGTATGAATGAACAGATTCCGGCGCTTGTCAATCTGCCTTTCTTGCAATGCAGCGCATCGGCAATCGATGGGCAAAGGCTTGCGCCGGCACTGAGAGAAGTCAGCCAATCGTCTGATTTCAATAGGAAATTCTGCCGCCCAAAAATAAGTCAGCGATGCTGCCCTTTTGGCCTTGCGGGTGTGGCGCAGGCTCCCTATTTAGATTGCAGCGCAGCAGAGATGTTGCGTCGCCCTCCTTGGGCGTTTCCTCCCTAGACTTGGGCTGCGCTTCCCGCGCGGCCCTTTTTCTTGCCGGGAGTTCGCCGCTACCAGCGCCGGCCATAGCCCCAGGGGCCGCCGAAGGAGGCGTCGAAACGGTCGAAGCGGTAGCGCCGCTCCGCCGCGCGATCGAGATCGAGCTGCAGCAGGCAGTTCGAGAAGCCTTCGCTTGGCGCGCGGAAGCCGAACGAGCGGCAGCGCTGCTCGTCCATGGCCCGGTATTCGGCCTCGGTGGTGACGCAGCCGCTCAATGCGAGGGCCAGCATCGCGCCGGCTGCAAGCCTGATGATCGTCATCGCGCTTCTCCTCTCGCTCATGCCCGTCTGCGCATGGACGGCTTGGCAGTTCCCGCGCTTAGCCGAGCGGGATGGACATTGGGACATCGTGGGGCAGAACCGCCTGATTGTCATTCCGGGGCTTCGCGCAGCGAAGAACCCGGAACCCACGACCGGGCGAGCGGCTTATAGCGCGATACAGGATGCTCCACCCAGTCGTGGGTTCCGGGTTCGCGCCTGCGGCGCGCCCCGGAATGACAAAGGTGCAGCTCGAAGCCGGCGTGATCAAGGATCGAGAACCGCTAGCGCGAGAATTTGACCGGCACAGCCAGCGAGATCGCACCGCCGCCAAGCCCGTCCGGCGGGGCCGGCACGGGGCTGGCACGGCGGATCATCGAGACCGCCTCCTCGTCCAGCGCCGCGTCGCCCGAGCCGCGGACGAGCCGGGCCGAGAGCACGCGGCCGCCGCGGTCGATGCTGAAGGCGACCTGGACCGTGCCGGGGCTGGCACCGCCCGGGAAGCGCTTGAAGCGGTTGAGATGCGCCATCAGCGTGCCGCGCCAGCTCGCGGTTGCGGCCGGAGACGGCGAGGAGGCTCCCGAATTGGGAGCGGCGGCGCGCGGCGCAACCTGGTCCTGCGCCACCGGCGCGGAGGTCTGTTCGGCTTTCGGCTTGTCGGGGCGGATCGGCTTCTTCTTCTCGACGATCTTCGGTTTCGGCTTCGGCTTGGGCTTCTCGGGCGGAGGCGGCTTCGGCTGTTCCTTCGGCGGCGGCGTCAGGATGGCCGCAGCATCCGGCAGCGGCGGCAATTCGGGAATCTTGATCTCCGGCTCCGGAATCGCGACGGGCTCCGGTTCCGGCGGCGGCGGCTCGATCTCCTTGGGCTGCTCGACCGGCTCGGGTGGCGGCGGCTCGGGTTCCGGCTGCGCCTCGGCCATCTCGGGGCCGGGCGCGACGTCCTGCGGCGGTGCCTCGGGCGCGACCGCCAGCGGCGCAAGCTCGATCATGACGGCGGCCGGCGGCGCGCCCATCGCGGCCTCGGCGCGCTGCCAGTTGGCGATGACCCAGCCGGCCGTGCCATGGGCGCTCGCGACCACGAAGGCCGCGAGGCTCCAGCGCAGGGCCGCCGGTGCGAGGCGGGAGATCGACGGGCGTTCCATGCTCATGGCTTCGGCCCCGCAGCAGCCTCCTGCCCGGTATCCTCCAGCCCGACCAGCGCGATCTTGAGATAGCCGGCATTGCGCAGCAGGTTCATCACGTTCATCAGCTCGCTATAGGCGACGCTGCCATCGGCCCGCAGGAAGACCCGCTGCTCGCGATCGCGATTCGTCTTCTGGTCGAGCGCTGCCTGCAGGGCCTCGCGCGGCACGGCGTCATTGCCGAGAGCCAGCGAGAGATCGCCCTTCACGGTCAGGAACATCGGCGTGTCCGGCCGGGGCTGCGGCTGCGCGTTCGAGACCGGCAGGTCGACCGCGACATCCACCGTCGAGAGCGGCGCCGCCACCATGAAGATGATCAGCAGGACAAGGATGACGTCGATGAAGGGCGTGACATTGATGTCGCTGACCTCGCCGAGGTCGCCGTCCTGCGGGTCCTTGAGGGAAACGCCCATGGTTCACTCCGCCGGCACGAGCGGCGCGGAGGCCGCGCTCGCCGCCGAAGCCGAGGCCGCGCGCGGGGCCGGCGCGACGGCGCGCTGGCGGCGCTCCAGATCGCGGGAGAGATGGCGCAGTATCTCGCCCGAGGCATCGGAGAGCGTGGCTCGGTAACCGGTGATCGCGCGGGCGAAGACGTTGTAGATGATGACGGCGGGGATGGCGGCGACGAGGCCGATCGCGGTCGCCAGCAGCGCCTCGGCGATGCCCGGCGCGACGACGGCGAGATTGGTCGTCTTGGCCTGGCTGATGCCGATGAAGGAATTCATGATGCCCCAGACCGTGCCGAACAGGCCGACGAAGGGCGCGGTCGAGCCGATCGTGGCGAGCAGGCCGGTGCCACGCGCCATCGAGCGGCCGGCACGCGCCTCGATCCGCGAGAGCGCAATGGCGACGCGCTCCTTGATGCCCTCCTCGCCGAGATCGGCGGAGCGGCGCGTCTCGGCGAGCGCCGCCGCGAGCAACTGGCCGACGGCGCCGCGCAGCTTGCCGTTCTTGCCGGCGGCAGCGCCGGCCGCCGTGCTCAGATTGTCGGCCGCCTCGATGCGGCGCAGCGCCCGGCCGGCCGAGCGCTTGGCCGCCGCGAGCTCCATCGCCTTGGCGAGCCAGATCGTCCAGGTGACCAGCGAGGCGAAGGCGAGCCCGAGCATCACGCCCTTCACGACGATGTCGGCCGCCATGAACATGCCCCAGGGCGACAGGTCATGCGGCAGGGTCGCCGCCACCACCGGAGCGGCCACGGGCGTTGCCGGGCTGACGACGGGCGTCAGAGGCGGATGGGCGGCGCTCGGCGGGTTGATGCCGAGCTGAGGCAGAGCGGGCGGCAGGGGATTGGTCGGCGCCGTCGGCTGGCTGGAAGCGGCGGGCTGGGCCTGTGCCGGCGAGGCCGTGTCGGCGGGCGCCTGCGGAGCGGGCTGGCCGGGCACCTGAGCCTGGGCCACCACCACGGAGAGGCTCACCGCGACAAGAGCCAGACGGAACGCGCGCATCATCACAAATCAGCCTTCTCTGGAGGAGCACTGCTCCGGCCTTTGCCGGCTCAGCAGCTCTGCCGCCGGGCACTTGAGGGCCGGCAGCTTCCTCATTGGAATCATTAAAAAAAAGTTTGCAGCACCGATGCTGCATATGCGATACGCCTGTTCGAATCGGGCGGGCATGTCAAGGACAAGCGGCTCGCCGGCCATCGCTCCGGACGGGTCTTAGCCACGCGAAATCGGGCCTGCCCGCGCTCCCGGACGGCCCTCACATATCCGCTATTCGATGAATGCAGGGCGTCGCCGCCGCGACGTGTATCTGCCCGTCAGCCGCGCTCGGACCGGTCGATCTCGGCCTGCAATGCTGCGAGATGCGTGGCGGCAGCCTCAGTCGCGGCCTGCTCGACCGCGCGGAAGCGCAGGATCAGCGCTTCGCCGAGAGGGGTCAGTTGCGCCCCGCCGCCATTGCGACCGCCGACCTGACGCTCGACCACCGGCTTGCCGAAGAGCACGTTCAGCTCCTCGACCAGCTCCCAGGCGCGCCGGTAGGACATCTCCATCGCCCGGCCGGCGGCCGAGATCGAGCCATGCGTCGCGATGTTCTCGAGCAGCGCGATCTTGCCGGGGCCTATCCGGCCCTCGGGATCGAGTTGGATACGCAGGCTCAGCGAGGGCACCGCGGCCTCAGGAGGCTTTGGCGAGGGCCGCTTGCGCGCCTTCGCCGCAGGCGGCGAGCCAGATCGCCGCGATGCGCTCGATGCCGGCCTGATCGTCGGCATCGAATCGTGCCGGCGACGGGCTATCGAGATCGATGACGCCAATGACGCCGTCGCGGCCATGGAGCGGCACCACCAGTTCGGAGCGCGAGGCCGCATCGCAGGCGATATGGCCGGGGAAGGCATGGACATCCTCGACCAGCATCGATTTCCCCTGCGCCACGGCCGCGCCGCAGACGCCCTTGCCGACGGGAATGCGGACGCAGGCCGGCTTGCCCTGGAACGGACCGAGCACGAGTTCGCCTGAGCGCATGATGTAGAAGCCGGCCCAGTTCAGGTCCGGCATCATCTGGAACAGCAGGGCGGAGGTGTTGGCGGCGTTGGCGATCGGGTCGCTTTCGCCGGCGAGCAGGGCTTCGAGCTGCCCGGCGAGCTCGCGATAGAAGTCCGGCTTGCTGCCGGCGGCGATGCTGCGTGCCTCGAACATGATCCTGACGCCTCGCTTGCGGTCGCTCTCGAAATCCAGCGCCGGTTCCTACCACCATCCTCCCGCCCGCGCCATCGAAGAGGCCGTATGCGGGCAGTTGCCGGAACGATCTCGAGCGATCTCGCTCTTGTCATTCCGGGGCTTCGCATCGCGAAGAACCCGGAACCCACGGCTGGGTGTGCCCTTGTCGTCGGGTGTAGGAGGCCCCACCCAGTCGTGGGTTCCGGGTTCGCGCCTGTGGCGCGCCCCGGAATGACAAGGGCGTGGTTCGCCCTTTGCGATCAACCGAGCCCAGCCCCCTTCCCCGCCCCCGGCGGATCGTGCCAATCCTCCCCGGCGCCAGTCTGAAAGGAATCGGTCTTGAGCGAGGGTCTCCAGCGAATTCGCATCGCAGCCGCCCTGCTGACCGACGCGCGCGGGCGCCTGCTCCTCGTCCGCAAGCGCGGCACCGCCTGGTTCATGCAGCCGGGCGGCAAGATCGAGCCCGGCGAACAGCCCCTCCATGCGCTCGCCCGTGAACTCCGGGAAGAGCTGGGGCTTGCCGCATCGCCCGAGGCCGCGCGCCATTGCGGGCGCTTCACGGCACCGGCGGCCAACGAGCCGGGTTTCATCGTCGAGGCCGAGCTTTTCACCTTGCCTCTCGATGGCGAGGCACTGCCCGCGGCGGAAATCGCCGAGATCGCCTGGCTCGAACCCGGCACGCCCTCCGCGCTTCCGCTCGCCCCGCTGACGCGTGATCATGCCTTGCCGCTCTGGCGCTCCCTGCTGACGGAGACATCCCGATGAACGACATGACTTCGACCCCGCGCCGGAGGGATGGCAGCGCCGGCGATGCCGATTACGGCCGCATCGGGCAGGGCTATGCGTCCTATCGCCAGCCAGAGCCCGCCATCGCCGTCCTGATCGAGGCCGCGCTCGGCCCGGCCCGGCGCATCCTCAATGTCGGCGCCGGTGCCGGCTCCTATGAGCCGCGCGGCCGCGACATGACGGCCGTCGAGCCCTCGGCCTCGATGCGGGCGCAGCGCCCGGCCGATATCGTCGCTGCGATCGACGCGAAGGCCGAGGCCCTGCCCTTTCCCGACGGCCATTTCGACGCGAGCATGGCGACCTTCACCGTGCATCAATGGGCGGACCTCGATGCAGGTCTGCGCGAGATGCGTCGGGTGACTCGCGGGCCGGTCGCGATCCTCTCCTGCGATCCCGAGCTGGTGCAGGCCTTCTGGCTCAACCACTACGCGCCGGAGGTATTGGCGACCGAGGCGCGGCGCTATCCCTCGCTCGGCCATATCGGCACGGTGCTGGGCGGCGAGGTCGAGATCGTCGCGGTGCCGATCCCGCTCGGCTGCCGCGATGGCTTCAACGAGGCCTATTACGGCCGGCCGGAATTCTTCCTCGATCCGGGCGCGCGCTCGGCCTGCTCGGCCTGGAGCTTCGTCGGCGAGGCCGAGAACGCCGCTTCGATCGAGAAGCTGCGCCAGGATCTGGAATGCGGCGCCTGGAACGATCGCTACGGCTTCCTGCGCAACCAGCCGAGTTTCGACGGCTCGCTCAGGCTCGTCATCGCACGGCCCTGACTTGGAGATTTTGCGCTGAACCACGCCGTCATCCCGGGCTTGACCCGGGATCCATCGAAGGGCGCCATAGCTCTACGATGGATCCCGGATCGGCGCCGCTTCGCGGCTTGTCCGGGATGACGGCGTGCTTTCATGAGAAACGGCCACTCTCCGAGCCAATAGCAGAAGGGCCGGCTCTGCCCCGAGAACCGGCCCTCCAAAATCACAGGCTGAACTCGTCATCCCGGACGCAGCGAAACGGATATCCGGGATCCATGCTTGAACCTTGATCGGCAGCGCTCCGGCACGGATCCCGGGTCAAGCCCGGGATGACGGTGCGTTTCCGATAAAAACCCCCAAACCCTAGAATGGAAGAGTCGAATGGAAGACTGTAAAGAACTCAAAAAATCACTATTTTTCAACATAATAGCATAGCCTACAATACGATATTGCGAAGCTTGTGTAAAGATCACTCGCTGATTGCCAGTTTTTGCGACCATTTTCTTTACATATGGGCGCCGGGGCGGCGCTGGGTTAGCTCCACGACCTCGCCCTCACCGATGAGGCGCGTTAAACTCCGATGAAGCAGCGCTAGCGGGGCCTAGTCGGCCTTCAAACGCTAAGATGATTGAGACCAGTCGCGTGGCGGGTCTACGACCAAGTCGCTGACAGTCGCCTCAAGCGCCTGGGCGATTTCCGATAGGCTAACAGCCGTCGGGTTTCGCTGCCCCATTTCCAAAGCGCTGACGTGGGCACGATCTACGCCTAACCGCTGCGCTACTTGCGCCTGTGTCAGCCCTTTGGCCAGCCGCAGTGCACGCGCGTTGGCCGCAATTACCATTCGAATATCCATGCAGTACTGGTAGGGCCTGCGAGCGGTATAGTGCGACGCGGTTTAAGGCGTTGCGTTTTAGCGCGTTGCGCTTTACAGCACCTCGCGCACTCTTTGGTTTTCCGCTCGCAACGCTGTGACGCTGTAGCGAGGTGCGAACACCAAAATCGCAGAGGCTGCTTAGACGGTGAAACTTGGCGGCAATTTCGAGGGGGCCTTTGATGGAAGAGATCGCGGCTGAAGAACGCGCGCGCCTGAGCGGCCCTGCAATGCGTGTGTTCGACAACGTTGCACGGCGCTGGAGGCTTTCCGAGCGAATGAAGCTTCAGCTGCTGGAGTGTGTAGAACATGAGTTTCGCAACTGGGTTCGCGACGCACGACGGCACAAGCCACTGATTCTGGAGGTAGCTGTCCTGGTGAGAATTTCAGCTGTCCTGGGCGTTTTTGGTGATTTGCGTCAGCTGACGAATGGAGCTGCGGAGGAGAGGTCTTGGCTCGCCCGCCAGATTGCGGCTCCGCCATTTAATGGGGAGGCACCGATAGAGCTTCTTTGCCGCTCATTTGAAAGCCAAATGGACGTTCGCCGGCATCTAAGCGCGCGCATCGTCGGCCAAAATCCCCCGAACACCGTGGATGAAGGCTTTAGAAAATACACCGACAAAGATCTAATCTGGGTTTGAGCCGTGGCCAGCATACGCGCAGTTTGCTTCGATGCATTCGGAACTGTTGTCGAAATAACTGATCGACGGGATATGTCTAAGCTTATTTTGAACAACCAATATCACGACATAGCTATGCGAGCGATGACGCGACCGGTCGGAATCAGAGATCTATTAGCTCAGCTTGAGCCACGCCCTGCAGAATCTGCAATATTGCAATGGGAATCTGAAGTTGAAGCGGAATGCGCTTCGATCAAGTTGCGCCCTAGGATGACATTAATTTGGAAAGCGCTGAAGCAGGCGCGGCTGCAGATAGCAGTTTGTTCCAACTTGGCCGCTCCCTATGCGGGACCAATGATCCAGGCGCTACCGGCCAACCCTGATGGCTTAGTTCTGTCCTATCGGGTCGGCCTGATGAAGCCCCACAAGGACATCTATTCGATCGTGGCATCGCAGCTTTGGACTTGCGCCGTGATTTTGGAGAGCGTTTTCGAGTTTAGGCGGCCTGCCTCTCGAACTGAAGCGGGCTGATGAAGTTGAGCGCCGAATGGCGCCGGACGGGATTGTAGAAGCTGTCGATATAGCGGCCGATTGCGGCGGTCGCCTCGGCGCGGGTCTGGAAGACGGTGCGCCAGACGAGTTCGCTCTTGAGCGTCTTGAAGAACGTCTCGACCATGGCGTTGTCAAAGCAGTTTCCCTTGCCCGACATCGAGATCAGGACGCCGTGCTTCCTCAGCTCCGCCTGGTAGTCGAGGGAGCAGTATTGGCTGCCGCGATCTGCGTGGTGAATCAGCCCGGCGGCAGGACGCCGCACGGCAATGGCCCGGCGCAGGGCTGACAACGCCAGTTCCTTGTGGAGCCTGTCGCTGGTTGCCCAGCCGACGACACGCCGGGCAAAGAGGTCGATGACGACGGCCAGGTACAGCCAGCCCTCGCGCGTCCAGACGTAGGAGATATCAGCGCCCCACTTCTGGTTCGGGCCGGCCGCGGCGAAGTCCTGGTCGAGGAGGTTCGGGGCGACCGGAAAGGCATGCAGGCTGTCGGTGGTGCGCTTGAACCGCCGCTTCTGCCGCGCCTTCATTCCATTCTCGCGCATCAGTCGGGCAACGCGCCGGCGTCCGATCGACAGGCCGTTGTCGCGCAGTTCGTGCACCATGCGCGGGCTCCCATAGGTTTCGTTCGACAGGGTGAAGGCCGAGCGGACATGGGCGAGCAGCACCATGTCGTCGCGCTGGCGACGGCAAGCAGGACGCCCCTTCCAGGCGAAGTAGCCGCTCGGGCTGACGTCGAGAACCTTGCACAGGCGCTGAACGGGGAACTCCTTCTTCGCCGCATCGATGAGTTCAAATCTCATCGACTTCCCTCCTTGGCGAAAAAAGTCGCGGCCCTCTTCAGAATTTCGCGTTCCTGTCGCAGGATCTCGTTCTCGCGTCGCAGCCGCTTCAGCTCAGCGGCCAGGTCTTCCTGCCGCTCGGGAGGCGGCGCCTCCAGATCACGCTCGCGGCGCTTGTCGAGCCAGCGGCGCAGCGTCGACAGACCAATGCCGAGATCCTCCGCGATTTCACGCTGTGTGCGGCCACTCGTCTCAACCAGACGAACGGCCTCCGCCTCGAATTCCTTCCCGAGCCGGCGTTGCGGCTTGCCCATGAAATGCTCCTCCTTCCTTCAGAAGAGCTCTCCAGTTTCGCGGGGCAAGTCCAGCATTGTTGAGCCCCGATTGAATGGACACAAGTTCGCTATCGCTGAAGGCGCCTTTGTCCGGATCTCGGGTGCGGATAGACGTGCCCTTGACTACGCCTTTGATCGTGGCGTCCCGAAGAAAGCGCAGCGCCTCGTCGGAACAGGCACCATAGCCGAGCTTCTCCATATCGGTGAGCAAGATGCGGATTAGTCCCAGCTTCCATTCCGTCGTTTCACTAAGCTTGGACCGATAGCTAACAATGTTTGGGAGGGTGACTCGGTCAATTTTTACCTCTGACCCGGAAAGCTCGCTTCGCGAGAATAGGCGAAAGTAGAAAATTATATTTTCGAAATAAGCAGTAGAATTAGTTTGCAGATAATGAATAAGTGTCAGTTTTAGCCTTCTGAGGAATGCGTCAGACAGGTTATTAAATTCGGAAAAATTAACGGTGTATTTTCCACGTTTCAGGCTCTGGATTGGCCATGCACTCAATCGCGCATCGAAAACAGCTCCCTCCGTCGTCGCCACAGAAGAAGGCAGTGACGGCAGTTCATCAATCTCTGCACGGGCAACGTCGGCTATCTCCATATGCTAACTGCCCCCCTCGTCGCTATTCCGAATGTCTAATCCATCCTGAAGTTGGACAAGAGCCTCCTCGGAGCGCCGACGCACCGTGCGGCGAAGATAAGGCTTGGCACTCTCCTCGCTGCGCCAACCCATCAGCCTTGCGCGCCACTTGGCCTCCTGGTCGCCCGGTACACCTCCTCGATCCATGGCGTCAGAGAAAGCATCGTTCCAAGAATGCCGTAGGACATGTGCCGACAAGCTTTCGGGAAGCCCCGGAACGCGACGGCGCAAAGCCCTCATCAGCTTGTTGACGCTCGAGAGAGAAAGAGGCTGCCCATAATCGCAGGAGACGATCAGGAATGGATGCTTTCGAGCTCCATTGATTCCTGTGCGGTGGTGAACGATCCATTCGTACAAGAGATCAGTAAGCCTGCCGCCTAACGGCAGCTCGCGCGCGTTGGTCTTCGACGAGGGCTGCACCGTACGGGGGTCATCAGGATCGTCCGGCCTCCGATGCACGGTAATAGTTCCGCGGGTCCCGAATGTGCAGTCGGAAACGCGAAGACCGAGCAACTCGCCGCGCCGAATACCCAGATCGAGGAGTAGTCGCACGATGAGGTAGTTGCGAAAACGGACTTTGGCTTCGAACGGATTCTCGGGGCTGTCCGGCTCTATGACGGCGCGCAGACGGCTGACCGCCGCTTCTGGAAGGCCCTCGCGACCGCCGATATCGTTCCCCTTTGGTTTGGTGATCGCCTCGTATCGAAATTGGATCCACTTGAGGCAATTGTCGCGCACTCCATTATAGTAATTCCATCTGTCGGGCCAAAATTGCAGCCGGGATAGAAAATCAGCGCTTGTGTACTCGACGAAGGAATGGATCACCATCAGCCGGTTCCGCTTTTGAAGCAGACTGATCGCTTTTTGCTGTCGCTTAGCTTCCTTCTCTCTGAGGCGGATGACGGCACTTGTGCCCGGCAACTCTGCAACAGCGTCTTTCAGGTATCGCCCGCAAAACGTGTCTAGGTCCCCAATCTCGGCAAGGGTCAACAGGGCGCCGCTTTCGAGCCTATCCTCAATGCTCACGCCCCGCGCCTCAGCCCACAGATACAGGTGCATCAGCGCCCGCAGGTCATTGTATAGCGTGTTCGGCTGATTTCCGGACGGACGGCGCCGCGAGGTTATCCAGTATGCCGGCGCTACGATCGGGATGCCCGTGCCGGATCGGATCAAGAACGGCATACGCTCGCCGTCGGAGAATTTTGACCAACGAACCGCGAAAGGGTTTCCAGAGTTACGCGGCTGCAATGGCAAGGCCTTTGAAAGAGCAATGGCAGGCTTGAGCTAGCCAGTATGCGGCGCTCCTGGAGACGCAGCACAGCGCCGGGATCTCTCCTCCTTCACTCCGACTTCCTGTTTCATACCGTCGCGACCTCCAAGTCGCCATATGCACTTCAAAACAGCGAAAAATGTCAAGGAGGATGCCTTGAAGTCCCTCCCGAGACGCGGGGAACCGCGTTCATGGCCACGCATAAATTGACTAGACGCCGGGCTCAGCGACGGAATCGTTTCCACGACCGCGCTGCCTAGCCGCTCTGTGTCGATTGTGAGGTCACCCATGCTAGGCAGCGGCATTATGCGCCTCGGATGATCGTAGGACCGTAAACTCGCCCGACTAAGAGCAAGGGGGCCGGCATCCGCCCGCGATGAAGCCTGTTCTAATCCGGAGTTGCACACAGGCGGAGCGGCTACGGCGCTATTGAGGGCGCGCCGCTCCGCCTATGCACAACTCCTAACCGGGGGGCAAGCTGCACGTCGCGATGATCTCGACGTCCGTCGCGGGGCGAATCAAGACCGGCAAACACTCTCCGCTCAAGAGTTCCGTTCAACGGACTACATACGGGCCCGTCGAGATTCTTTACAAATGCGACAGCTCCGCACTAACGGAATGCGGGACTGGTATACGGCAGTCTGCTTGTCAAAAAAAAGGCGCTGCAAAACAGCGCCTTAGTGCCCGTAGCTTTACAAAACTACCGGAGGTGTTCGCTAGAACGGGATATCGTCGTCGAGATGGCTGGAGGACGAGCGTCCGCCGCCACCGCCACCACCGCCCGACGACATAGCCGGCTGGCGCGAACCGCCGCCGCCCATCGCGCTGGACCGGCCGAAGGAGCCACCGCCGCCCGAGCGGTCGTCCATGTAGCCGCCGCTGCTGCCGCCGCCCTCGCCATACTCGTCCGAGCCGCCCTGGCGGCTGTCAAGGATGGTGAGCTCGCCGCGGAAGCGCTGCAGCACGATCTCGGTCGTGTATTTCTCGACGCCGGACTGGTCCTGCCATTTCCGGGTCTGAAGCTGGCCCTCAATGTAAACCTTGGAGCCCTTCTTCAGGTACTGCTCGGCCACCTTCGCCAGGTTCTCGTTGAAGATCACGACCGAATGCCACTCGGTGCGCTCCTTGCGCTCGCCGCTCTGCTTGTCGCGCCAGGTCTCGGAGGTGGCGATACGCAGATTGACGACAGGCTCGCCGCTGCCGAGGCGGCGCACTTCGGGGTCGCGCCCGAGATTGCCGACCAGAATGACCTTGTTGACGCTACCAGCCATGACAGGCTCCGTTTCCTGCGCACTTCACACAAACCGGCCTCGTGACCGGAGCCGAACCCTATCGGCCGATTGAGGCATTATCAATGATGTTCCTGTTTTGTTCAAGTGCCTTGGCCCCGGTTTTCCCCCGCTGATTCGCCGATAGTCACCGCGGCGGCTGCCGAGCCCCGAGGATCGCCTGCGCCATCCGGTCGAGCAGAACCGCGAGCAGGACGATGCCGAGCCCGCCGACAAAGCCGAGGCCGGGATCGGCCCGTTGCAGCCCGAGCAGCACGACCTCGCCGAGCCCCTTGGCGCCGATCATCGAGGCCACGACGACCATGGCGAGCGCCATCATGATCGCCTGATTCAGCCCCTGCATGATCGTCGGACGGGCGAGCGGCAATTCGATCAGCCAGAAGGCCTGGCGGGGCCGCAAGCCCAGAGCCCGCGAGGCCTCGACCAGCCCGGCATCGACGCCGCGCAGGCCAAGTTCGGTCAGGCGCGCGAAGGGCGGCAGCGCATAGACCAGTGTCGCGACCAGCGCCGGCGCCCGCCCGAGTCCGAGCAGCATCGCGACCGGGATCAGGTAGACGAAGCTCGGGATGGTCTGCATCAGGTCATAGAGCGGTGCGAGCACCCGGCCGAGCCGCGGCAAGCGCGCCGCCGCGACGCCAAGCGGCAGCCCCAGCAGCACGACGAACACCACGGCAACGGTCACCAGCGCGAGCGACTGCATCGCCTCGCCCCAGATCCCCAATCCCGCGAGCGCCAGCGGCAGGGCCGCCATCGTCAGCGCAAAGCCGAGCCGTCGCGTCGCAAGCCAGGCGCCGGCCGCGACCGCCAGAACGAAGGCAGGCACCGGCACATGCTGAAGCAACGTCTCGGCCAGCCGCACCGGCGCCGTCAGCACCGCACTGAATCCATCGAGCCTGTCGCCGTAGCCGGTGACGAGCGCATCGACCGCGCGGTTGACGGCGCGCTGCAGAGCCTTGCCGAATTCCGGCACCAAGGTGGTCGTCACAGACTGGCGGCGACCTTGCCGGCGACATCGGCCGGCAGCCATTTCTTCCAGATCTCGCCCTGCGTCTTCAGGAAGACGAGGGCCTGCTGCTCCGGCGTGACACCCTTCTCGCGCGCCTCGGCCAGCATCTTCGAGGTCACGTCACTGGTCGTGCCGTAGCTCTTGAAGAAACTCGCGAGCTGCGGTGCCTTCTTGGCCAGATCGACATTGGCACCGATCACGACCTTGCTCATCGGATAGGCCGTGGCGCGCTTGGGGTTATCGCTCGCCTTGAGCTCGGCCCAGATCGTAGCGTCGAAGGGCGCTTCCTCCAGCTTGACGAGATCATAGGCGCCGAGCAGCCAGCTCGGCCCCCAGTAATAGAACACGACCGGGCGCTTGCGCTTGAGCGCGGCCTCGATCGCGGCGACCAGCGCCTCGCCCGAGCCGCCGCGCGTATTGGTGAAGTCGTCGGCGAGGCCGTAGACCGCGAGCTTCCTGGTGTTGATGCCCTCGCAGACCCAGCCGGCGACGCAATTGTAGAAGCGCCCCTTCCCCGGCTCCTCGGGGTCGGTGAACAGCGCCTTGTAGCGCTTGAGGTCCTGCGCTGTCTTGAGGTCCGGCGCCTTGGCATCCGCGCCCGAGACCAGATAGCGCGGCACGAACCAGCCCTCGCTCGCATCCGGGAAGGTGGTGCCGAGCGGCTCGACCTTGCCGGCCTCGGCCGCTTTCACCCAGGCATCGACCGGGTTGGCCATCCAGATTTCCATGACGATATCGACATCGCCTCGTGCGAGCCCGTTGACCAGCGGCGCGATCACGCCCGGCACGCGCTCGACCTTGCAGCCGAAGCCGCGCTCGGCGATCGCGCTGGCCACCGCGGTGTGGAAGGCCGCGGAATCATAGTCGAGCCCGGCCATCTTCAGCGGGCGATCGAGCTCGCAGGCCATGGCGGGTGCGCCAAGGCCGAGGCCGAGCGCAAGAGTTGCTGCTCCAAGAAGGGCTTTCATGATTGTCGCTCCCCCGATCGTTCATGGCTGGCGCCGCCCGGCCGGTCGCGCACGCGGCTCGCGCTGAAACGCCGGACCGGGCAAATTGATCCGTCCGCCCCGGCCTCTCTCGATCCAACATCGCGCAAACCGGTCGGCGAGGCGATGCACGACCCTGTCAGCGCCCGTCAGGACCGAACGGAGAAGCGCCGAACCCGGCCGGCATCACGGGGCGCGATAAGGCACGCCGCCCTCCCATCGCGACTGCCAATGCGCGAGGTACCGCACCGCGACCTCCGGCATCTCGCGGATGACGACGACGTTCTCCGAATTCTTCATTTCCGCCGACGGGGCGTAGTTGAACGACCCGGTCTGGACCGTGCTGCCGTAGACGATGATGGTCTTGTCGTGGTGGAGGTGGAAGCGCTCGTTCGTGCGCAGGGCCACGCCGTTACGCGCCACGAAATCCATGGCGGCCTTGCTGGCCTTGCCCGTGTTGCGCTCCTTGTCGACGACCACGCGGACCTCGACCCCGCGCTTCTGCGCCGCGACCAGCGCCTCCGTGATGTCCGGCGCCTGGAAGGCATAGGCGAGGACCTGGATGCTGCGCCTGGCCTCGCCGATGACCTTCAGCACCAGCGCCCGCGCCGAGCCTTCCGGCGAAAAGCCGACCTCGACGCCCGGCGCGGCCCGGGCGGCGCAGGACAAGGCCAGCGCGGCCGCCAACCCCATGATGCGGATCGTGTTCACGACGGCCTCGCTTTCATCGGCACTGCGCTTCTTTCCGGTTATCGCCCTGCCCGCCCGCGCGGCAGACCGGCATCGCCGGATTGACGGGATCATGCATGCCTGATCCAACGCGACCAAGCTCCTGATCGCCCGGTACCTGGAAGGATCTCACCGTGCCCGCCGATAACCGCGTCGTCCTCTCCAGCGATCACGCCGCCATCCCGCTCCGGCAGGCCATCGCGAAACATGTCGCGGCGCAGGGCTGGGTGGTGGTCGATATCGGCCCGGTGACGGCGGAGAGCACACCCTATCCGAAACATGGAGAAGCTGCGGCAAGGCTCGTCGCCTCCGGCGATTGCCGGCTCGGCATCATCCTGTGCGGCACCGGCCAGGGCATCATGATGGCTGCGAACAAGGTCCGGGGCATCCGCTGCGGCGTCTGCTCCGACACCTTCTCGGCCCGCATGATCCGCCAGCACAACGACGCCAACATGCTCTCGCTCGGCGCCCGCGTGGTCGGCGAAGGGCTGGCGCTGGAGATCGTGGACGCCTTCCTCGGCGCGGCGTTCGAAGGTGGCCGGCATGCGACGCGGGTGGAGATGATTACGGCGCTGGAAGCGTAGCGCCGCTCCCGACGCGCCGGCCAGTCGCTGGACAGGTTCTCCCGCGCGCCTCAAGATGGCTCATGCGGTTCACCAAATGGGATTACATCGCATTCCCATTCCTCGCTGCCCTCGGCATCGGGGTGTTCTACGGGGCGATCCGCCTCGTGGGTTATTTCGGCCTCGGCGTCCTCGGTCTCGTCATCGTCTTCATCGTCATCCGCATGGACCTGGAAAAGGACGGTCCGAGCGGCGTCGATCCCTCCGTCATCGCCGAGCAGTTCAAGGCCCGCGACCGCATGTCGAGGGCCGAGAAAGCGGGTCTGTTCGCGGAGCAGCGCACGCGCCTGCAACCCCAGTTCGTCGCGCTCCTCGTCGGGACCGGCTTCGTCATCCTGGGGTTCGGGCTGCATTTCCTGCTGTAGGTCCGCGACGAGGCTGCGTGCCCCCTCACGGCCAGATCGGTGCACCGTCCAGTCCCGTGGTTTCCGGCAGGCCGCAGATCAGGTTCGCATTCTGCACCGCCTGGCCGGCCGCTCCCTTGCCGAGATTGTCGACCACGCCCATCGCGATCACCAGGTTGCGCTCCGGATCGGCGGCATAGCTGACGAATGCGAGGTTCGAGCCGGTCGCCCATTTGGTCTGCGGCGGCTTGTCGGTGACGCGGACGAACGCCCGGCCGGCGTAGAAGCGCCGGGCGGCGTCCAGGCACTGCTCGGTGCTGGCGCTGCCGCGGCAGTAGATGGTGGCGAGGATGCCGCGGGTCATCGGCACGAGATGCGGCGTGAACACCAGCCCGGCCGCACTGCCGCCGCTCAACCGCTCGATCGTCCTGGCAATCTCGGGCATGTGGGTATGCCCCAGGAGACCGTAGGGGATCAGGTTCTCGTTGCTCTCGGCGTAGCCGAATTTGCTGTCGCCGCCCCGACCGGCGCCGGAGATGCCCGTCTTGACGTCGATCACGATGTTGCCGGGCTCGATCAGCTTGTCGGCGAGCAGCGGCGCCAATGCGGTCAGCGTCGCGGCAGGGAAGCAGCCGGGGTTGGCAACGCGGGCCTGTCCCTCGATCCGGGCGGGCCAGATGTCGGCGAGGCCGTAGGCCCAACCCTCGACATAGCGATGGTCGCCGCCGATATCGACGATCTTCACGCTCCCGGGGACACGCGCCAGCGCCTCGGCCGACGCGCCGGTGGGAAGCGACGCGAACAGCACGTCGAGCTCAGGCAAAGTCGCCGGGTCCCATTTCTCGATCACCAGCTCGGCCAGCCTGGCCGGCACGCCGGGGAAACGATCGACCAATCGGCTGCCGGCGCTGCTCTCGCCGGCCGCGTAGACCAGCTCGAAAGACGGGTGGCTCGCGATCAGGCGCAGCGCCTCGCCGCCGCCAAAACCGCTGATTCCGACGATGCCGACACGAATGCTCATGATGATGTCCTTCCAGGTTCGGGCAAAAGAAAACCCCCGGAGCCGAGGGCTGCGGAGGTTCGGGAACGCGGACCTAGGGTCGCTTTGGCGCGTGAGGCCTAGGGAGAGGCCGTCACCACGCGGAGGGACGCAGATCGACGCACAGCCCGAAGAGCCGCGGCTTGGGCGCAGCGGCGTCGACGTCGATCACAAAGGTTGTGGTTCCCAAGCATGCCTGCGGACAGTGTCGCGACCCATGTTTTCCGTCAAGCGGGATGTCCGCGGTCGAGCCATGGCGGACGCTCTTGCTGATGTCGCAACCCCGATGCCATGCTTCCCGACCAGACGGCTGCGGGAGTGGAACACGGATGCACAGCGGCTCATGCCTTTGCGGGGCTGTCACCCTGACCGTGGCTGACAGCCTGCCTGATCCGAACTTCTGCCATTGCCGCATGTGCCGCAAGCACTCGGGCCACTATTTCGCGTCCACGGATGTGCCCAGGACGGCCTTGACGATTGTCGGCGAGGAGAAACTGACATGGTTTCAATCGTCGGAGAACGTCCGGCGCGGCTTCTGCTCGGCATGCGGATCGTCCCTGTTCTGGGATCGGCCGGATCGGAGCTGGATCGCCGTGGCAATGGGGGCTTTCGACGGGCCGACAGAGACCGCTGCCAATCTGCATATCTACGTCGCCGACAAGGGTGACTACTACGAGATCGGGGATGACCTGCCGCAATACGACACCGTTCCGCCGCGCGACTGAGGTGTCGAGAACGAACAAGGGATATGCTCTTGCGCTTCAGGACTCCACAGATTCTGGCCGTTCTCGCAACCGTTTCCGGGGTTGGCGTGGTGGGCTACGCCGCGGCAAATCCTGCTGTCGCCGTATGCGCCATGTTGGACGTCATGCCATCGACACGCCTGGATGACGGAACCCTGGTCGCATCAGGCACTCTGGAACCCAATCAGGCTCGCGTGAGTCAGCGCCTTTTGTTGGACGCAAAAGGCAGGATTCGAGAGGTCTTTGGACAGCCCCGATCGAAGCCGATCGTCCTGCTCTTCGATGAAGCGAGCAAGTTCGGGCGATTCCGGCTTAACGAGTACGGCAGCACGCAATTCATCGGTGCGAGGACCTGCGTTCTGATCGGCCCGAAAGGCCAGAATGTGGACGTCATCTCCCATGAGTTGATGCATGCCGAAACTGCCGATCGCATCGGATTTCTGGCGAAGTTCACGGAGCTTCCGACATGGTTTGATGAAGGGCTCGCCATGCAGGTCGATTTTAGACCGGAATACGACATCCCGGCAGGAGCGGCTGTAGATAGCAAGTCTGTCAGAGAGCTGCGCTCTGCTCGGTCCTTCTTCTCTTCCGATTCAGAAAATTTGACCAAAAACTACGCATTCGCAAAAATGGAGGTCGCTTCCTGGGCTCGGCGAGTGGGGTATTCGTCTGTTTATGCCCAACTTGATCGTATCAGGCAGGGGGAAACCTTCGAGAGCGTCGTCGGCGCCAAGTAACGAGGGCGCCATTTGACGCGTTGCGTTGCGGCACGGAGGCGTTTCGGCCTCCTCAATGCCTCAGATCGTGCAAGGGGCTGTTTTCTGGCCCCGAGATCATGCAAGGATTGGGCGGACAGCGGAGCCGCTTGAAGAAGCCCGGCTCTGGTTCCGGAATCCTGCGATGGAGTTCGCGATGCTGAAGCGCTATCTCGCCCTGGCCTTCATCCTGCTCGGGCCGGTCGGCTGCGTCACGCAGGACAGCGTTCCCCGCGCAAGGTCCGATGGGCCGGCCTATATGCAGCCGGGCATCGGCGCCCCGGCTCGCCAAACGGATTCGTTCGGAAACGCCCTGCGCTAGGCGCCGTGGACCGGTCGCGGCCCGGCCCCTCCCCCAAAAGTCCAAAAAAACCGGCAGGCCGAAGCCCGCCGGTTCATCGTCGTCAGATCGCTCGACCGTCTCAGCCGCGCGGCGCGAAGGCCTTGAGCGTCGCGGCGGCCAGCGCCGACTTCAGGATGGCGCCGAGGATGAATGGCACGGCACCCAGCGCGATTGCCTTGGGCAGGCCGATCAGGACGGCGAGCCAGGCCACGCCGATCACCAGGCAGAGCACGTTGCCGGCGAGCATCGAAGCGAAGGCGAGGCCGACGCGGCTGCCGTTCCAACCCTGCTGCGCCAGCCAGCCCGTCAGGGCCGCGGCGACGGGGAAGGCCAGCAGGTAGCCGCCGGTCGGGCCGGCGAAATAGGCCGCGCCACCCACGGCGCCGGCAAAGACGGGCAGGCCCATGGCGCCCTGCGCCAGCCAGGCGATGACGGTGACCGCGCCGAGGCGCCAGCCATAGAGCGCGCCGATCAGCGTCACCGCAAAGGTCTGCATCGTCATCGGCACCGGATACATCGGCACCTTGATCTGCGAGGACAGCGCCAGCAGCAGGCTGCCGACGATCACGGCGCCGGCCTGCCAGGCGAGCGAACGGCTTTCCAGCCGCAGCGGGCTGAACGGGCGGCTGAGGGCAAGATCGGTCATGGTCACTCCTGGGTCGCGATCAAAATTATCTATAATTTTGATCTTTGATCTATGAGGGAGTCCATATCTCGACGAAAAAGGCAAGCGCGCCCTTCGTTGCGATGCCCGTTGGCAGGGGACGAAATCCGCTCAGCCGAGCGGGCGACGGCAGCATCGTTTCTGCGCCCCCCCTGTCATTCCGGGGCTTCGCATCGCGAAGAACCCGGAACCCACGACTGGGTGAGCGGCATACAACCGAAGTCCCCGAGGTTTCACCCGGTCGTGGGTTCCGGGTTCGCGCCTGCGGCACGCCCCGGAATGACAAAGGTCGAGCACGCCCCTGCCCCCTCACCCAACGATGGCGAAGGCCCCGCGCGTCGCGCCGGAAGCGGTGCGGACCGGGCGCTCGCCGATCCACTGGGCATGCCGCGCCAGTGTCGCGATCGCGGTTTCCAGATCGCCGCTGCGCAGGGCGCTCAGGATCGCGCGGTGGTCATGGTCGGTGCGGGCCTCCCATTCCGAGCGCCAGGCCGAGAACAGGAAACGCGCGCTCGCCGCGTGAAGATCGTCAATCGTCGCGAGCAGCCGCTTCATTCCGCAGGGCGCGACCAATGTACGGTGAAAGCGGCGATTCGCCTCCTCCCAGGCCCGGACATCGGTCGCCGCGTCGCAATCGCGTCGCGCCTGTTCCGCCTTATCGAGGATGGCGGCGGTGAGATGCGGCGCGGCATGGCGCAGGGCCAGCACCTCGAGCGCCGCCCGCATCGCCGCGACCTCCTTGACCTCCGACAGGTCGAAGGAGGCGACGCGGACGCCCCGCCGCGGCTCGCTGATCGCCAGCCCCTGCGCCTCGAGCCGGCGGAAGGCCTCGCGCACCGGGACATGGCTGGTCTCGAATTCCTCGGCGATATGGTCCTGCCGCAAGCGGGCGCCGGGCTCGATCGTTCCGGCGATGATCCGCTCGGCTAGGGCCTTGGCGATGCGGACGGCGATGGTGTCTTCGGCAGGCTTCGTCATGATTTATAGATAATTCGGGCGCACGGCTGTGTCGATTGCGATCGGTGTGACAATCCCCATATCGAGCCCTCGCCGATCCTGACGTTTCCTGTCAGGAAGACGGCAGCAGCCGGCACGGCTGCGTGCTATTCATGCCGGGCAGATCGCCGCGAGGCTGGAAAGGCCCGGCATTTGCCCTACATCTAGCGCTTCACCGCAACGGACGCCCCGATGGCCCGCAAGACCGAATCCGCCGCTGCCCAGGCTGCTGCGCTGGAAGACATGTTCGACCGCAACCGCGCGGCCGATCCGAACAGCCGCGCCATCACCGTGCGCGGCGCGCGCGAGCACAATCTCAAGAATGTCGATCTCGCGATTCCGCGCGACAAGCTCGTGGTGTTCACCGGCCTTTCCGGCTCGGGCAAGTCCTCGCTCGCCTTCGATACGATCTATGCCGAGGGCCAGCGCCGCTACGTCGAGAGCCTCTCGGCCTATGCCCGCCAGTTCCTCGAGATGATGCAGAAGCCCGATGTCGACCAGATCGACGGGCTCTCGCCGGCGATCTCGATCGAGCAGAAGACGACCTCGAAGAACCCGCGCTCGACCGTCGGCACGGTCACCGAGATCCACGACTACATGCGCCTGCTCTGGGCGCGCACCGGCATCCCCTATTCGCCCGCGACCGGCCTGCCGATCGAGAGCCAGACCGTCCAGCAGATGGTCGACCGGATGGTCGAGCTGCCGGAGAAGACGCGCGGCTACCTGCTCGCGCCGGTCGTTCGCGGCCGCAAGGGCGAGTTCAAGAAGGAGATGGCCGACTGGCTGAAGCGCGGCTTCCAGCGCGTCAAGGTCAATGGCGAGTTCTACGAAATTCCGGATGCCCCGGCCCTCGACAAGAAGTTCAAGCACGACATCGATGTGGTCGTGGACCGGATCGTGATCCGGCCCGATCTCGGTGCGCGTCTCGCGGACTCGCTGGAGCAGGCGCTGGAGCTAACCGACGGCATCGCCGTCTTCGAATATGCCGACGAGAAGGAGGAGAACGGCGAGGCCCGCCGCGTCACCTTCTCCTCGAAATTCGCCTGCCCGGTCTCCGGCTTCACGATCCCTGAGATCGAGCCCCGGCTGTTCTCGTTCAACAACCCGTTCGGCGCCTGCCCGGTCTGCGACGGCCTCGGCCACGAGATGCGCATCGACCCGGACATGATCGTGCCGGATCATTCGCTGACGCTGAAGAAGGGCGCGATCGCGCCCTGGGCCAAGTCGACCTCGCCCTATTACGGCCAGACGCTGGAAGCGCTTGCGAATCATTTCGGCTTCTCGATGACCAAGCCCTGGTCGGAACTCCCCGACAACGCCAAGATATCGATCCTGTTCGGCACCGGCACCGAGCCCGTGCGCATGGCCTATAATGACGGGCTGCGCAGCTATGAGGTGAAGAAGCCTTTCGAGGGCGTCATCACCAATATGGAGCGGCGCTGGAAGGAGACCGAGAGCGACTGGGCCCGCGAGGAAATCGGTCGCTTCATGTCGGAGACCCCGTGCAAGGCCTGCAACGGCTATCGCCTGAAGCCCGAGGCGCTGGCGGTGAAGATCGACATGCGCCATATCGGCGAGGTCTCGAAGCTCTCGGTCAAGGACGCGCTGGACTGGGTCACCGCCCTGCCCGCAAGGCTCTCGAAGAAGCAGAACGAGATCGCCCCGCGCATCCTCAAGGAAATCCGCGACCGCCTGACCTTCCTGCTCGATGTCGGCCTGGAATACCTGACGCTCGCCCGCGCCTCGGGCACGCTCTCGGGCGGCGAGAGTCAGCGCATCCGGCTCGCCTCGCAGATCGGCTCGGGGCTGACCGGCGTGCTCTATGTGCTGGACGAGCCCTCGATCGGCCTGCACCAGCGCGACAACGAGCGTTTGCTCGGGACGCTGCGCCGGCTAAGGGACCTCGGCAACACGGTGATCGTGGTCGAGCATGACGAGGACGCGATCCTGACGGCGGATTATGTCGTCGATGTCGGCCCCGGCGCCGGCATCCATGGCGGCGAGATCGTCGCCAAGGGCACGCCGCAGGACATTCTCGACGATCCCAATTCGCTCACCGGCAAATATCTCACCGGCGAGATGTCGGTCGCGGTGCCGGCCAAGCGCCGCAAGGCCACGAAGGGCCGCAGCCTCAAGATCGTCGGCGCGCGCGGCAACAACCTCCGCAATGTCGATGTCGAGATTCCCTTGGGGATGTTCACCTGCATCACCGGCGTTTCCGGCGGCGGCAAGTCGACGCTGGTGATCGACACGCTCTACAAGGCGGTGGCGCGCAAGCTGAACGGCTCGATCGACCACCCGGCGCCGCATGACCGCATCGAGGGCATCGAGCATCTCGACAAGGTCATCGACATCGACCAGTCGCCGATCGGCCGCACGCCGCGCTCGAACCCGGCGACCTATACCGGCGCCTTCACGCCGATCCGCGAATGGTTCGCCGGCCTGCCGGAGGCGAAGGCGCGCGGCTATCAGGCCGGGCGCTTCTCGTTCAACGTCAAGGGCGGCCGCTGCGAGGCCTGCCAGGGCGACGGCCTCATCAAGATCGAGATGCACTTCCTGCCGGATGTCTACGTCACCTGCGACGTCTGCAAGGGCAAGCGCTACGACCGCGAAACCCTCGAAGTGAAATACCGCGACAAGTCGATCGCCGACGTGCTCGACATGTCGGTCGAGGAGGCGAAGGGCCTGTTCAAGGCGGTGCCCTCGATCCGCGACAAGATGGAGACGCTGGCGCGCGTCGGGCTCGACTATGTCAAGGTCGGCCAGCAGGCGACGACGCTCTCGGGCGGCGAGGCGCAGCGCGTCAAGCTCTCCAAGGAATTGTCGAAGCGCGCCACCGGCCGCACGCTCTACATCCTCGACGAGCCGACGACCGGCCTGCATTTCCACGACGTCGCCAAGCTCATGGAGGTGCTGCACGAGCTGGTCGACCAGGGCAATTCGGTGGTGGTGATCGAGCACAATCTCGAGGTGGTGAAGACCGCCGACTGGGTGATCGACATGGGCCCCGAAGGCGGCGACGGCGGCGGCCAGGTGGTGGCGGAAGGCACGCCGGAGGACATCGTCCGCATCGGCAAGGGCCATACCGCGCGCTTCCTCAAGGAAGTGCTGGATCGGCGGCCGATCAAGAAGGGGAAGGTGCAGCGAGAGGCGGCGGAGTAGCACTATTAGCTGCCCTTGTCTCTTTTCTCTGAAGCTGACAGTCAGGCGCCCTCGCGTTCGCTCCTGCGGACGGCGCTGATCTGTGACATTGCGACGTAAGCGCCCCCACCATCATCGAGGTAATGAAGAGCACCAAAACAAAGCCCGATTAAAACTAGAAGGACCAGCCTTTTGCTCGGAAAAAGTCGCTTAGCTTCATGCAAGGCACGCCGAAGTGACCGCACACGGCTGGAATATTCGGCTTGTTGGGTTTTGCGCTTTCCTCGCTGACCACCGTGGCTTGGAGGACAGAAGCCCGAGCGATCAAGAAGGGGTCCGCGACAGGCGTTCCGCGAAGACGCTGCTTTTCGCCAATCAAGCCCCCAAAATGCGGGACGGCGAGAATTCTCGCGACGAGGGCCGTTTCCCGCGCGTCGGGCGTGGCGAACAGACCCTTATTCTGATTGCACCAGTCAACAACATGGTGCTGCGGGCCATTCGCCATCTCGCGCAGCACTTCGCGGGTCGAAGTTATTTCTCCGTCTTCTAGCGCTTCTGCGAATTTGGCCCAGAACGTCGGAAAGACATCCGGTATGAGCGGGCTCAACTCGTTGAATGAGCTAGTATCGAAGACGTAAATCACGCCGCCGCACCTCGTAGCACCATCTCCTCAAACTGCTCAAAGTTCTTCGGCTTCACACCGATCAGATCGGCGGCCTCCGTCTTGGTCAATAGCCTTCGCGAATAGCGAGACACTACCTCGCGCAGGAATTGCTCGCTGAGATAGGCTCCTTGGGTCGCGTAGTAGTTGCCGCCCTTGCCTCCATCTCGCTGCTGATCCGCCCATTCCCGATCCTTCACGAGGTATCGGTCCATGGCTACTTCACCACGCTCGACAAAGCGACGAAGCACCACACTCCGGCTGACGTGATACCGCCCGGCCAGAGCGGCGAACTGGTCATCGGACGCCAGTTCGGGATCAATGCCGCGCGCAGCAATCTCAAAATCGGCCATGGGCACGAGGATTTCAGCAGCTATCTCGTTGCAGAAGCGCTCAATAGCTCGGTCCGCTGGCGGCAACTCCTCAATCCCGCGACTGTCAAATCGGCTGATGCCGCTTCGGTCGCAGAGTACATGGGCCAACTCGTGGATGAGGCTGAATACCTGCCGCGTCTTGGTCGTGCTGTTGTTGATGAGGATGACAGGGAACTCGGGGTGCCACAGGCAAAAGCCAGACAACTCGCGCTGCTTGAAGGTGTCCTTGAAGATGTGCACGCCACCGCGCTCGATAGCACGCCGCCAAAGCTTCAAGGCCGCATCGGCATCCGGTCGCTGCCTAACCTCCTCCAGGCTGACACCAAGCGCCTCGCGAACACGAGCGGCCTGTTGAGCCACACCGGCACGGGGATTCAAGCGCGCTTGCCGCCATATCGGTGCTGCCGCCGGGCTTCGGTCGCCATAGAGCTCGATCAGGGCTGCTTGGAACGCACGGGCCTTTCTGATGAGCAAGGTCGTGTCGCGCGAGAGATGGCTGAGATCGGCGTCAGGCAGCGATCGGAACTCCGCACGCGGACGCGGCTCATCCGGCGGGGCCGGCATGAAGAACAACGCGAGAGGGCGCTTGTAGATGTCATAGGCCAGCGTCTCTAGCTGAGGGTAGCTCGGGGCGTCCTCACCGGCCTCCCACGCCTCAATGAGATCAATCGTCTTTTTCAGCCGCCCTGCCACGTCAGCCGTCGTCATGTTCGCGCTTTCGCGCGCCCATTTCAGGACGGCGGGCGTGAGCCCTACGACTGGTGATTGCCTGACTATAACTGCTCTCCCCGAGGCGATTCGAGACCGCCATTCACGGCATCTTATGCGAGTGCTGGAGCTTTAGAAGCGCGCCGTTGGTTGAGGCTTCAGCTTCAGCGGACATATTGCTGCGGGGGCAGTATGCGCAAGGGCGTGGGGCGCATCACGGAGCCGCGCAGGGGAGCCATGTACCGGCGTAGTAGTCGGCCCAGCAAACTTATCCCCGCCCCTCGTCACCCGCCCTATCCTGCCCTCGCCCATCACCCAAACGGGGCGGCCGTCCGGAGGTATGCTGGAGGTTGGGTGAGGGTCGGCGCCTGCGGGCGGGGGTTACGCCCTGCTCCCGGGAGGCTTCGGGAACCGCCCTGGGACACTACGGTCCCTGTGCGAGGAGCTCGCTGGGAACGGCCGGTCGTTTGACGGACGGGCAAGGCTACGACGCGACGACCCGCTGAGGGACACTGGCGTCGAAACCCGCCCATCCTGAACCGCTTAGGCCCGATAAGCGCGGCCCGGAGCCCAAAATCGCCGGAGGCGGAGCGCCACGGGGCGTGCGACGGGTGGCTCAATCCCGCCGCGCCGCAGCCTGGCTCAACGGTTGCGGATATCCCTCGCGCCTCGCGGCGCTCCGCCAGCCCTGTCCAGCCACCCCTCCCGCCGCGCATCCGCGCGGGCGGACGATCCTGCGTGCCTGACCCGACCGGAGACCCGCCATGCCGAAACGCCGGAACACCCCCGCCGCTATCCCGCCGATCACCGATTTCGAGAGCTGCCAGAGGGCGCGGTCCGCCCTGTTTCGCCGGCTGACCGACCAGCTCGAAATCTTCCGCGTCTGCCCGAACAGGACCTGCAAGCGGATGCGCGCCTGCCAGGATGCGCACGGCGACTGCTTCCGCGCCGTCTTGCGGGCCATGCCGGACGATACCCGCAGGTCCTTCGCCTACGCCATGGAGAACCGCGCCAACGGGCTCGAAACCGAGGAGGCGATCGCGCAGGCCGAGGCCCGCGTCTCCGGGGAGATGGCAAGGGGCCGGGAACGCGGCGCGCCGCCGGACTGAAAAGGCGCCGGTCGCGGGCGGTGATGGCCGGCTACCCCGGTCAGTCGACAAGATGGTCGCCCCCTGCCGCAGGCTATTGCCGGCGTCTTGCTGCCGTGATCTCCGGAATTCGTAACGTCATGCGCGCCAGCGCGGTTGTACGACTCCGGTTTTCAGCTATTTTCCCCGCCGAAACAGATGCGGGGATCGGTCTTGAACGTTCTGGCGCGGGTCAAAGACCTGCATGTGGGCCTCCGCGCCTTTCGTCAGCGGAACTGGTCTATGGCCGCGAAGGCGCTCCCGCCGGCCGCGGAGGCGTTCCCGAACGCGTGGCTCTGGCTGAAATGCGGGCATGCGCTGAAGGAGGATGGCCGCTTCGCGGAGGCGCTGCTGGCCTATCGCAAGGCCGGCGCGGCGCGGGACGCATTCTGGGCGCCGCATTTCTTCATGGCGCAGATGCTGAGCCGCCTCGGCCGGGCCGAGGAGGCGAAATGGTCGGCCGGGCGGGCGCTATCGCTCAGCCCGGAGCCGGTGCACCATCTGCTGATCCTGCTCTCGGAGAAGCTGTTCATCGACACGCCGCCGGCCCTGCCGGAGGATGCGGCCAGCCGGAGCCGCCGCGAGGCCGCCCTGCGCCAGATCGAAGCGGCGCTGGCGCTCAACCCGGACGACAAGCCGATGCGCTTCATGCTCGGCCTGCATCACTGGCTGCATGGCGAGCGCGAGAAGGCGCAGGCCGTCGCGAGCGCGCTGATGGAGACCGACACCTGGAACGAGCAGGTGAACTGGCTCTATCGGCGACTGAAGAGCGACAAGATCCAGGCCGCGCGGGCGGCGGCGCGGGCGCAGATCGGGCCGGCCGGCGATTTCCTGCCCGAGGCGCTGCATTTCGTGGCGATCGGCACCACCGGGCTGTGCAACGCCTCCTGCGTCCATTGCCCGACCGGCAAGGCGGTGACCGCCCATGTCCCGCGCCTGCCGATGCCGATGCCGCTGTTCACGAAAATCATCGAGCAGATCGCCGAGCTCGGCCTGTCGATCAACGACCAGCTCTCCTTCGGCCTGTTCGGCGACGGGCTGGTCGATCCGCTCGTGCTGGAGCGGGTACGGATCGCGCGCAAGCTCCTGCCCGATGCCCGGCTCTCGGTGAACACCAACGGCGCCGCCTATAACCGGGCGAAGCACAAGGTGCTGGCCGAGATGGGCGTGCGCGTCTCGCTGCATATCGAATCGATGGTGCCGGAGACCTATGCGATGCTGATGGCGCCGCTGCGGCTCGAACGCGTCATGCCCAAGGTCGAGCAATTGATCGAGGATTTCGGCGAGGATCTCTATGTCAGCGTGCCGGTGAGCCGGGCGAACCAAAGCGAGCTGCCGACGATCCTGAAGTATTTCTACGACCGCAACGTCACCAAGGTCGGGCTCGACGGCCTGAGCAGCCGCTGCGCCTCCGACCGCTCGGTCTTCGACAGCCTCGCGCTCTCGCCGATGCCGATCCGCTGCGGGACCAATGTCGTGAACGACCTCATCGTCGACAGCGACGGGCTGGTGACGATCTGCTGTCAGGATTTCGAGCGGGTCGACAGCATCGGCGATCTCTCGAAGGAGACGCTCGCGGGCGTGCTCACGAACATGGCCCGGCGCACGGTCTACGAGCAGTTCGCCAACGGGCGCCACGAGGAGCGCCAGACCTGCTCGCGCTGCTTCGGCGACCCGCGCATCGAGACGAACAAGTATCCGGTCCCGCTGCCTGCCTAGCGCAGGCCGGGCGTTCAGAACCGGTCGATGATCGTCACGCCCGTGCCCTCGAAGCGGTCCATCGCCATCAGGGCGGGGATCGATTCGGCGAGGTCGATGCGGCGGCCGACGAGCTGCTGCGGGGTGAGCTTGCCGGCGCTGATCATGTCGAGCATCGCGCCGTAGCGATGCGCCTGCATGCCGTGGCTGCCGAGGATTTCGAGCTCGTGGGCGATGACCTGCGCCATCGGGATCGGCGGCGTCGCCTGCTCCGCCAGCAGGAGCCCGACCTGGACATGCTTGCCGCGCTTGCGCAGGTTCGCGACCGAGTTGAAGCAGGTCTGGGGGTGGCCGAGCGCATCGAGCGAGACATGGGCGCCGCCGCCGGTGGCGTCGCGCACGGCGGCGACGACATCGGGCTGGGTTCTGGCATTGATCGTCACCGCGGCACCGACCTCGCGGGCGAGGCGCAGTTTGTCGTCGGAGATATCGACCGCGACGACATTCGCGCCGAGCGCATTGGCGATCATGATCGCGGAGAGGCCGACGCCGCCGCAGCCGTGAACGGCGACCCATTGCCCGCCCGTGACCTTACCCTGGTCGACCACGGCGCGGAACGAGGTCACGAAGCGGCAGCCGAGGCTGGCGGCGGTGGCGAAATCGATCTCCTCGGGCAGGCGCACGAGGTTGAAATCGGCTCGGTCGATGCGGACGTACTCGGCGAACGAGCCCCAATGGGTGAAGCCGGGCTGGAACTGGTCGTCGCAGACCTGCTGGTTGCCGGAATGGCATTGCGGGCAGGAGCCGCAGCCCGAGACGAAGGGCACGGTGACGCGGTCGCCCTCGCGGAAGCGCACGACGCTGCGGCCGACCGCGGCGATGACGCCGGCGAGCTCATGGCCCGGCACATGCGGCAGGCGGATATCGGGATCGTGGCCGACCCAGCCATGCCAGTCGCTGCGGCACAGACCGGTCGCCTCGACCTTGATGATGACGCTGTGCGGCTCCGGCGTCGGGTCCGGCAGGATGCGCAGTTCAGGGGCCTGCCCGAAGGCTTCGTAGACGACGGCTTTCATGGGGCGGGCCTCCTTCGGTCGAGGCCCGTGTCATGGGGCAGCGCTGCGGGACGCGTCAACCGCGCGGCGTGGCGGTGCGCCTGCGTCACTGTCATGGACGGCGACGGCGACGGCGAGACGGTGAGACCCCCTTAAGATTCCGCGTCTATGGTGCGTTCGCGCTCGGCCCGCCGCATCGGCGGGCTTTCCGAAGACGGCCGCGAAACATCCATGAGCGACAGCGTCCACGGCTCGACGATCAGCGACACGACCCGATCCGCGGCCGAACCCGGCATGCTCGGCGGTATCCTCGCCGGCTGCGGGCTGTTCATCCTGATGCTGTCGCTGCAGCCCTTTGCCGGCGTGCCGGAGCAGACGGCGCCGGGTGAGTCGACCGGCAACATCGTCAACCAGGTCGGCTGGTTCGGGCTCGGGCTGGTTTTTCTCGTGGCGATGCTCGGCCTGACGCAGCGCGATGTGCTGGCGCGGCTCGGCTTCGGCCGCTGGGCGGTCGTCTTCGGCATAGCCGCGCTCTCGATCGCGCAGTCGCTCGATCCGACGGCGTCATTGCGCGGGCTTCTGCTCACCGCGATCGTGATGATCGTCGTCGCGGGCGTGCTCGTCCTGCCACGCGACGAGCGCAGCTTCGCTTCCGCCGCGGTCAATGCCTGCCTCGTGCTGCTGGTTCTGGTCTACGCCATGCTGGTGCTGGCGCCGCATCTGGTCGTCCACAGCGCGGAGGGGGCCGAGGGCGTGCATGCCGGCGACTGGCGCGGACATCTCTCGCACAAGAATTTCGCCGCCCCCGTCTTCTCGATCGTGGCGATGATCGGCATCTACGGCTGGCGCAGCGGCCTGCGCTGGCGCGGCGCGCTCGTCGTTGCGCTCGGCGTCCTCTTCGTTCTCAACAGCGGCTCCAAGACGACGATGGGCTTCCTGCCGCTCGCCATCGGCGTGGTCACGCTGGCGCGCATCACCGGCCGGCCGGGGCTCGCGGTCCTGGTCCATCTCGCGCTGGTCGCGTTGATCGCAGCACTGACCGTCGGCTCGGTGATGTCGCCCGCGCTCAATGCCATGCTCAAGGCGGTGATCTCGGACCCGACCTTCACCGGCCGCGACGAGATCTGGAAATTCGCCCTGCAGCGTATTTCCGAGCGGCCCTGGTTCGGCTACGGCTATGCCAGCTTCTGGCAGACGCCGGCCGTGACCGGCTTCGAGGAGAATTACGAGGCGAGCTGGGATATCCGCGGCATCGGCTCGGGCCATAACAGCTATCTCGACGCCGCCCTGACTTTCGGCGTGCCCGGCGCGGTGCTGGTGACGTGGTTTCTGATGGGCCGGCCGCTCCTCGACTACATGCGCAGCCGGCAGATTCCGGCGAACCGCAATCTCGCCGACCTCTTCGCCATGATCCTGATCTTCATGACCTATGTCGGGATGTTGGAATCCTTCCCGCTCAACCGCGCCGATCCGCTCTGGGTGCTGTTCGCCATGGCGGTGATGGGGCTCGGCCTCGCCGCACAGATGCGGGCGAAAGCATCCTGAAGGCTGCGGATCACTCCGCCGGAGCGAGCTCGGCCGCCTTGCCCTTGCGCCATTGCTTCTGGCCGAGCACGTAGGGCTTCACCTTGAGGAAAGGCTTCTCGATCCAGAGCCACGACACCAGCGCGAAGGCGATGACGATCGGCGCCGAAATGGCGAAGAGCAGCGGTCCATTGCCATGGGCGAAATCGGTCTGACTGACGATCGCCTGCTGGATCGGGAAGCCGTAGAGATAGATGCCGTAGGAGACATCGAGCTTCTTGATCCGCGCCGGCAGATGCAGCGGCAGCAGGCCGAGATAGACCACGCAATAGGTCAGGAAGGGCGGCACGAAGAAGGCATATTCGCGCGGTGCGGCCATCAGGGCGACCGAGGCCAGGAGCGCTGCGACGAAGAGCAGCCAGTGCATCTTCACATGCTCGCGCCACTGGAAATACAGGCAGCCGACCAGGAAATAGAAGACCACGACGGTCCAGTGGTAATTGCCCTCGGTGACGCCGAATCCGACCTTGAACGCGGCAATGGTGGCGCCGAGGATGACCGCGATCGACAGGGCGGCGAAGAGCAGCCGGCGGTGGAGGATGCCGACCGCGATCATGATCGCCATCAGGATGTAGCAGTAGAATTCCGGCTTGAGGGTCCAGAGGTTCTGGTTGACCACGCCCGCGACGGGATTGCTCTCGAACACGCCCGGCAGTTCGAAGCGGATGCGCCCGACGATATTGCCGAAATACTCCCAGAACCGGATATCGGCGACATAGTCCCGCAGCAGCCAGGTCGTCAGCAGCGGGCCGAGCACCAGCGCCGACAGGGTGATCTCGACGAAGAGCGCCGGCACGATGCGGATGGCGCGCAGCGTGATGAAGGGCCGGACGGCATCGGTGCGCATGGCGCTGCCGGTGACGAGGAAGCCGCTGAGCGCGAAGAACGCCGGCACCAGGCTCATCAGAAAGATGCCGTGCAGCCCTTCCCAGTCGCGGCTCGTATCGGCGCCAGCGACCCAGCCCGAATGCACCGCCAGGATGGTCAGCGACAGGATCAGGCGCATCGCATTGAAGCCGGGGCCTTCACCGCCGTTCCGGTTCAGGATATCGGCAGCGCTGGGAAGGGAACGGTAGAGCCGGAACATGCCTCACCTGGATGCGGAACTGCATCATGCGCAGGTGACGATATGGACTGGCGGCCGTACCGCTTTCAACACATGCCGGCAGTTAGTCTTAACCCGAGGCTGACCGGATATTGCACAGGGCCGTCGAGACCGGCCCAGCTTCAGGCGAGCGAGAGACCTATGAGCGCACCCCCGATTTCCCTTGGCCTCATCGGCGCCGGCATCATGGGCGAGCGCATGCTGCGCGCCGCGCTCGACCAGCCCGCGACGGCACTTCGCGTCGCCGGCATCTGGGACCCTTCCACCGAGGCGATGGCGCGAATCGTGGCGGCCCTGCCGGTCGTCCAGCAGCAGCCCGATGCTGCGGCGCTGATCGCGGTGAGCGATTGCGTCTACATTGCGTCGCCGCCCTCTTCCCATCTCGGCCATGCGCGCGCGGCGTTGGCCGCAGGCAAGGCGGTGTTCTGCGAGAAGCCGCTGGCGGTTGATGTCGAGGATGCCCGCGGTTTCGTCGGCGAGGCCGGCGATCGCGGCGCGGTGAACTTCCCCTTCGCCTCCTCGCCCGCGGTCGCGCGGCTGCAGGAATGGATTGCCTCCGGCGCCATCGGCACGCCGCGGCGCGTCTCGATCGAGGTCGCTTTCGCGAACTGGCCGCGCTCCTGGCAGGTCGATGCGGCCGGCTGGCTCGACCGCACGGCGCAGGGTGGCTTCACCCGCGAGGTCGTCTCGCATTTCCTGTTCCTGACCCGCCGCATCGCCGGGCCCTTCACCGGCCTTTCCGCCAAGGCCGCCTATCCCGAAGCCGGCAAGAGCGAACGCTGGATCGAGGCGACGCTGACCGCGGGCGCCCTGCCCGTCACCCTGACTGGCAGCGTCGGCACGACCGCGAAGGACGACCACAATGTCTGGACGCTCGAAGGCGACAAGGGCGCGATCCGGCTCTGCGACTGGTCGCGGGCCGAGCGCCGCCTTGCCGATGGCAACTGGGAAGCCGATCCGGAGGCGCTCTCCCAGAACGAGGCACGCCCGCTGGCGCTGCGGCGCCAGCTCGAAGGCGTCGCGAAGCTGACCCGCGGCGAGCCACATCACCTCGCGACTTTGCGCGAAGCGTTCGATGTGCAGGAAATCGTCGAGACGATCCTGAAAAGCGCCTGACGCGCGAACGGATCGTTTTCGGGAAGAGCCACCCTTGTCATTCCGGGGCGCGCCGCAGGCGCGAACCCGGAACCCACGACGGGGCGAGACATTCGATGCCGCCTTGTAGGCCTCTCGCCCGGTCGTGGGTTCCGGGTTCTTCGCTACGCAAAGCCCCGGAATGACAAGAGTGGCCTTGGAAACTGCCCGGATGGCATAAATTTGCGGCAGATCGGCCCAAAAACCCTTCTTCAGGATAATTCTACTCTAGCTTGCAGATAATTCGAAAAAACCGACTACCCATTGTGAATTGAGCCGAAACCCACCTGTAGCGTAAAATCCCTGTTCGAAAGACCGAACGGGGATGGGCGTTATCGTGGCAGTTCTCAACGTCATCGATCGACAGGGCCGGAGCCATGAACTCGAAGCCGTGGAAGGCTGGCGGGTCATGGAAATCCTGCGTGACTACAAGGTCGGCATCGAGGGCGTCTGCGGCGGTTCCTGCGATTGCGGTACCTGCCATGTCATCGTCGCGCAGGAATGGGCCGGGAAGCTGCCCGAGCCGCGCGACGAGGAGATCGACGCGCTCGACGAGCTGCCATTGATCGAGGCGACCTCCCGGCTCTCCTGCCAGATCATCTGGGCTGACGATCTCGACGGGCTGACGCTGACGCTCGCGGAGGCCGCGTGATGGCCGCTCCAGCGAAGCGCGTTCCCCTGCCGGCGATCCTCCTCGCCAACGACCTGCTCGACGGCGATGTCGTCTTCGCCTTCATCGACGGCGCTGATCCACTGGCCTGGACCCGCGACCCTGCGCTCGCGCTGGTCGCGGCCGACGATGCGGCGGCCGACCGGCTCGAAGCCTTCGCCGCCACTGAGCTGCGCGGCAACAAGGTCGTCGACGCCTATCTCGTCGATGTCACCATCGAGAGCGGCAGTCCGGTTCCCCGCCATTTCCGCGAGCGCTTCAAGACGCTCGGCCCCAGTAATCGTCCCGATCTCGGCAAGCAGGCCGGTGAAGGCATCGCCTCCGCGCCGAAGGGCTGATTTCCATGTATCGTTACGATGAATTCGACGAGCGTTTCGTCCGGGAGCGGGTGGCCCAGTTCACCGATCAGGTCGCACGCCGTCTCGACGGCTCGCTGACCGAGGACGAGTTCAAGCCGCTCCGCCTCAAGAACGGCGTCTATCTCCAGCTCCACGCCTATATGCTGCGCATCGCCGTGCCCTATGGCACGCTGAATTCGCGCCAGCTGCGCCAGCTCGCGCTGATCGGCGAGCGCTATGACCGCGGCTACGGCCATTTCACCACGCGCCAGAACCTGCAGTTCAACTGGCCGAAGCTGCGCGACGTGCCTGAAATCCTCGGCCTGCTCGCCGATGTCGAGATGCATTGCATCCAGACCTCGGGCAACTGCATCCGCAATGTCACGGCCGACCATTTCGCCGGCGTTGCGCAGGACGAAATCGAGGACCCGCGCCCGACAGCCGAACTGATCCGGCAATGGTCCTCGGCCCATCCCGAATTCAGCTACCTGCCGCGCAAGTTCAAGATTGCGGTGACCGGCGCCGAAGCCGACCGGGCGGTGATCAAGGCCCACGATATCGGCCTGCGCCTGCGTCGGCACCCCGACACGCATGAGACCTGCTACGAGATCAGCGTCGGCGGCGGGCTCGGCCGCACGCCGATGATCGGCAAGGTCGTGCGCGACTACCTGCCGAAGAAGGACCTGCTCGCCTATCTCGAGGCGATCATGCGGGTCTATAATCTCGAGGGCCGGCGCGACAACAAGTACAAGGCGCGCGTCAAGATCCTCGTCCACGAGATCGGCGCCGAGGAGTTCACCCGCCGCGTCGAGGCCGAGTTCGCCCTGCTCGACGGCCTCTCGATCAATGCCGATCCGGAAGAGGTCGCGCGCATCGCCGCCTATTTCGCGCCGCCGCGCTATGAAGTTCTGCCGGCCGTCAGCAACACGCTGGAAGCAGCGAAGGCCGCAAACCCCGCCTTCGCCCGCTGGGTCGAGGTCAACACCGCCCCGCACAAGGCGCCGGGCTATACCGCGCTGACGATCTCGCTGAAGCCTGCGGGACAGGCGCCGGGCGACGCGACCAGCGAGCAGATGCGCCGCGTCGCCGATCTCGCCGAGCGCTATTCCTTCGACGAGTTGCGCGTCACCCATGCGCAGAACCTCGTGCTGCCGCATGTGCGCCAGCGCGATCTCTACGCGATCTGGCAGGCGCTCGGCGAGGCTGGCTTAGCCACGGCCAATGTCGGGCTGGTCACCGACATCATCGCCTGCCCCGGCCTCGACTATTGCGCGCTGGCGACGGCCCGCTCGATCCCGATCGCGCAGGCGATCCAGCAGCGTTTCGCGGATGAAGCCCGCCAGCGCGAGATCGGGCCGCTCGGCATCAAGATTTCCGGCTGCATCAATGCCTGCGGCCACCACCATGTCGGCCATATCGGCATTCTCGGCCTGGAGAAGCGCGGCATCGAATCCTACCAGATCACGCTCGGTGGCGACGCCACCGAGAATGCCGCGATCGGCGAGATTTTGGGCCCCGGCCTCGCTGCCGAGGAGGTGCCTGACGCGATCGAGCGGATCGTCGGCGTTTATCTCGCCGCCCGCAGCGAGGGCGAGAGCTTCATCGACAATGTCCGCCGCATCGGCCTCGCGCCCTTCAAGGCCGCATTCAGGAGACCGCCCGTGCCGCTGCTTGACCGGAACGGAAGCGCCGAGGACCGCTGGACCCGCAGCGAGGGCGCGGCGATCGGCAATATCCCGGCCGCGCTCGTGCCCTGGGAGGTGCTCGTCGAGGCGCTCGATACGCAGGAGCCCGCGCAGGTGATCGGCGTGCTGATCCCCAACAACGTGCCCTTCGCCGAGCTCGCGCCCTTCCTGCCGCGGCTGGCGCTCGTCGCCATCGCCTTCCCGGCCTATGCGGACGGGCGCGGCTTCAGCCTCGCCCGCCAGATCAAGCGTGCCGGCTTCGCAGGGGAAATCCGCGCCAGCGGCCCGCTGATCGCCGACCAGTTCGCCTATGCCCTCTCCTGCGGTTTCGACACGATCGAGTTGCCGGAGGCGAACGCGGCCCGCCAGCCGGTATCGCAATGGCTGTATGCCAAGGATTCGTTCAGTGCGACCTACCAGCGCGGCTATGGCGAAAGCGGCCGCAACGTCCTTGACCAGCGCCGGGCGGCGAGAGCCGCGGCGCCCATCGCAGCGGAGTGAGGCATGACGATCTCGACCGCGACACATGGCTCCATCGAACAGCCCCGCTCGACGCTGGGCATCGATGAGGATCGCCCCGACGCCGAGCTGGAGGCCCTGCTGCCCCGGTCGGCTGCGAGCGAGGCACGCGGGCGCTGGTTCGATCTCTGCTTTCGCCTTATCATCCTGGCACTGGCCGCGCTGTGGCTGCTGACGCCACCGGCGGGCAACGAGCGCATCACGGCAGACGAGAAGGCCGTAGCGACGACCCGATGACCGAAAGACAGCCCGAATCCACCGCGGCCCGCATCGAGCCGCTGGCGACGCTGCCGCTCTTCCACAAGCTGGTCGGGCGCAAGGTCGTGCTCGCCGGCGGGACCGAGGGTGCGCTGTGGAAGGCGGAGTTATTGGCGGCGACCGGGGCTGAGCTGCATATCTTCGCCGATGGCGCGGAGGCGCTGTTCGCAGGGCTGGCGCAGGGCGAAATCGGCCATCGCGTGCATGTGCACCACCGCGCCTGGCAGGCTGACGACCTCACCGATGCGGCGATAGCGGTCGCCGATCTTGATGACGCCAATGCGGTCCGGGCTTTCGTCGCGGCGGCGCGGCAGGCGGGCGTGCCCGTCAACATCGTCGACAAGCCGGAGCATTGCGATTTCGCCTTCGGCGCGCTGGTC
Organism: Beijerinckiaceae bacterium; assembly: GCA_965283735.1. Lineage (GTDB taxonomy): Bacteria > Pseudomonadota > Alphaproteobacteria > Rhizobiales > Beijerinckiaceae > Allobosea. Next base: position 2,381,367 of record CBDIPN010000001.1, read on the forward strand.
AACCGCTCGCCGCTGATCGTCGCTGTCTCGACCGATGGCGCCGCCCCCGTCTTCGGACAGGCGATCCGCACCAAAATCGAGGCGCTGCTGCCGGCCGGCCTGAAGAACTGGGCACAGGCCGCCGCCGATTGGCGCCCGGCGGTGCAGGCCCGCGAGTTGCCCTTCGCGCTGCGACGCAGCTTCTGGGAGCTCTTCGCCGGCAAGGCCATGGCCGAGCCGGAGCGCGCGCCGAATCTCGATGACGAGGCCGAGCTTTTCGCGAAGCTCTCCCGGATCGAAGCCGCCCATGACGGCAAGGGCCGCGTCACGCTGGTCGGCGCCGGCCCGGGCGATCCGGAACTGCTGACGCTGAAGGCGATCCGCGCGCTGCAGAGCGCCGACATCATTCTCTACGACGATCTCGTCTCGCCCGGCGTGCTCGAACTGGCGCGGCGCGAGGCCAAGCGCATGCTGGTCGGAAAGACCGGCTACGGCCCCTCGGTGAAGCAGGGCGACATCAACGCGCTGATCGTCTCGCTCGCTGCCCAAGGCAAGCACGTCGTGCGGCTCAAAGGTGGTGACCCCGGCATCTTCGGCCGTGCCGGCGAGGAGATCGAGGCCTGCCACGCCGCAAGCATCCCGGTTGCGATCGTGCCCGGCATATCGGCGGCGCAGGGTGCGGCCGCCTCGCTCGGCCTGTCGCTGACCCATCGCGACCATGCACGGCGCCTGCAATTCGTCACCGGCCATTCGCGCAAGGGCGAGTTGCCCGACGATCTCGACTGGCGCGCCATGGCGGACCCTGCTGCCTCGACCGTGATCTACATGGCGCGCGCCACCCTGCCCGGCTTCCGGGAGCGCGCCATCGCCGCCGGGCTCGATCCGCAGACCCCGGCCGTCGCCGTGCTCGCCGCCACGCGCCCTGACGAGCAGCGCGTCGCCGCGACCATCGCCGACCTGCCGGAACGACTCGGCGAATTGCCGACGAACGGCCCCGTCCTCGTCCTGCTCGGCCATGCCTTCGGCCCAGCCCTTTCCGCCGCGAATCCGGCGGAAGATCGTCGCCGCGCCTGACTGTGGCCCGGCTTCGTTGCCGGGTGGAACGTCATCGCCGGAGATGCGTTTTCTCCTCCGGCACCCCAATTTGGAAAGCGCTGTTTGCGCTAAGTCATTGAGGTGCAGACGATAATTCAGTACGTTTCGTTTGTTTTTAAGAACGGATCGATGCCTCATCCGAGCCTCGCCGTGAACCAACGGAGCCCTGACATGACGCGACCCGTTTACAGCCGCCTCCTCCGGGCCGGGCTGGTTCTGGGAGCCTTCACGCTCTGCTTTGGCGTCGTCGCCGGGGCCCGCGCCCAGACCGAGCTCCTCAACGTCTCCTATGACCCGACCCGCGAGCTCTATCGCGAGATCAACGCGGCCTTCATCGCCGAATGGAACGCGAAGAATCCCGACAGGAAGATCGCGACGATCCGCCAGTCGCATGGCGGTTCCGGCGCGCAGGCCCGCACCGTGATCGACGGCCTCAACGCCGATGTCGTGACGCTGGCGCTGGCCGGCGATATCGACGCCGTGGCCGAGCGCTCGAAGAAGCTGCCGCTCGACTGGCAGAAGCGCCTGCCGCATAATTCCTCGCCCTATACCTCGACGATCGTCTTCCTCGTCCGCAAGGGTAACCCGAAGGCGATCAAGGACTGGGGCGACCTGGTGAAGCCCGGCGTGCAGATCATCACGCCGAACCCGAAGACCTCGGGCGGGGCGCGCTGGAACTATCTCGCCGCCTGGGCCTATGCCGAGAAGACCTTCAACAAGGACGAGGCGAAGGTGCGCGATTATATCGGCAAGCTGCTCGCCAATGTCCCGGTGCTCGACACCGGCGCGCGCGGCGCGACCACGACCTTCACCCAGCGCGGCATCGGCGACGTCTTCCTGTCCTGGGAGAACGAGGCCTTCCTTGCGCTCAAGGAATTCGGTGCCGACAAGTTCGACATCGTGGTACCGAGCCTGTCGATCCTGGCCGAGCCGCCGGTCACGCTGGTCGACGGCAATATCGATGCCAAGAAGACCCGCGAGCAGGCGCAGGCCTATCTCGATTTCCTCTACACGCCGAAGGGCCAGGCGATCATCGCCAAGAACTTCTATCGTCCGCGCAACCCGGAGGCGGCCGAGGCGAAGGACATCGCCAATTTCCCGAAGGTCGATCTCGTGACGATCGACGACGTGTTCGGCGGGTGGAAGAAGGCCCAGCCGACCCATTTCGGCGATGGCGGCACCTTCGACCAGCTCTACAAGCCAGCGCGCTGAGGACCTGTCCATGACGGCGGCGACGACGACCTTCCGATGGCGTGAGCCGAGCATCCTGCCCGGCTTCGGCCTGGCGCTCGGCATCACCGTGACGGCGTTGTCGCTGATCGTGCTGATCCCGCTGGCCGCACTCTTCCTGAAGGCCGCCAGCGCCGGCCCCGCCGATATCTGGGCGGTGGCGACCTCGCCGCGCACCTTGGCCGCGCTGAAGCTCTCCTTCACCGCCGCCCTGTTCGCCGCGCTGGTCAATGCCGTGTTCGGGCTGATCCTGGCCTGGGTGCTGGTGCGCTACGACTTTCCCGGACGACGCCTGATCGATGCGGCTGTCGACCTGCCTTTTGCTCTGCCGACGGCGGTCGCCGGCATTTCGCTCGCGGCGATCTATGCGCCGAACGGCTGGGTCGGCTCGCTCTTGGCACCGCTCGCCTTCAAGCTGACCATCCCCTTCACCGATCTCTCCTTCGGCTTCGACGGCAAGGTCGCCTATACGCCGCTGGGCGTGATGGTGGCGCTGATCTTCATCGGCCTGCCCTTCGTCGTGCGCACCGTCCAGCCCGTGCTGGAAGAGTTGCAGAGCGATGTCGAGGAAGCCGCGGCCCTGCTCGGCGCCAGCCGCGTGCGGACGATCTTCCGGGTTATCCTGCCGCCGGTCCTGCCGGCGCTGATGACCGGCTTCGTGCTCGCCTTCGCGCGGGCAGTCGGGGAATACGGCTCGGTGATCTTCATCGCCGGCAACGTGCCGATGATCTCCGAGATCGCCCCGCTTCTGATCGTGATCCGGCTCGAGCAGTTCGACTATGCCGGCGCAGCCGTGGTGGCGACGATGATGCTGGTGATCTCGTTTGCGCTGATCCTCGCCGGCAACCTGATCCAGGCCCGCGCCCGCCGGAGGTTCGGCGATGTCTGACGCGACCTTGCCCTCCGCTGCCACAGCCGCGCCGGCACGCAGCCCCAGCCGGGCGCGCGGCGAGAGCCCCGTCGTTCAGTTCGTGTTGATCGCGGTTTCCCTCGCCTTCCTGCTGCTCTTCCTGCTGCTGCCGCTGGTCACGGTCTTCATCGAGGCCGCCGCCAAGGGCTGGGAGGCCTATCGTGCCGCGATCACCGAGCCCGATGCGCTGGCGGCGATCCGGTTGACCTTGCTCGTCGCCGCGATCGCGGTGCCGTTCAATATCGTCGTCGGCATCGCCGCCGCCTGGGCCGTTGCCAAGTTCGAATTCCGCGGCAAGAACCTGCTGATCAGCCTGATCGACCTGCCCTTCTCGGTCTCGCCGGTGATCTCGGGCCTCGTTTTCGTGCTGCTTTTCGGCGCGCAGGGCTATTTCGGACCGTGGCTCCAGGCCAACGACCTGAAGATCGTCTTTGCCCTGCCCGGCCTGATCCTCGCCACCGTCTTCGTCACCTTCCCCTTCGTGGCACGCGAACTGATCCCTCATATGCAGTCGCTGGGGTCATCCGACGAAGAGGCGGCGCTGACGCTCGGCGCCTCGCCCTGGCGCGTCTTCTTCTGCGTGACGCTGCCGAACGTGAAATGGAGCCTGTTCTACGGCGTCCTGCTCTGCAACGCCCGCGCAATGGGCGAATTCGGGGCCGTCGCGGTCGTCTCGGGCAAGATCCGGGGCCTGACCAACACCATGCCGCTGCATATCGAGATCCTCTACAACGAGTACATGGGCGCGGCCGCCTTCGCGGTGGCCTCGCTGCTGGCGGGGCTGGCGCTGATCACCCTCGTGCTCAAGACCCTGCTGGAATGGCACTATGGCGATGTGATCGCCGCCAGCCGCCGTCACTGACCCACAGACGAAGGATTTCTCGCCATGTCGGTCGCCGTCACCATCGAGACCATCGAAAAGCGCTTCGACAACTTCCCGGCGCTACGCGGCGTCTCGCTCGATATCCAGCCGGGGGAACTGGTGGCGCTGCTCGGCCCCTCGGGCTCAGGCAAGACCACGCTGCTGCGCCTGATCGCCGGGCTGGAGGAGGCCGATCGCGGCCGCGTGCTGTTCGGCGAGACCGATACGCGCAACCTCTCGCTGCGCGACCGCCGCATCGGCTTCGTCTTCCAGCAATATGCGTTGTTCAAGACGATGAACGTCGCCGAGAATATCGGCTTCGGCTTGAAGTCCCGCCCGCGCCACGAACGCCCGAGCAACGACGAAATCCGCAAGCGTGTCGGCGACTTGCTTGAACTCGTTCAGTTGCCGGGACTGGAGAAGCGCTATCCGAGCCAGCTTTCCGGCGGCCAGCGCCAGCGTGTCGCGCTCGCCCGTGCGCTCGCCATCGAGCCGCGCGTCCTGCTGCTCGACGAGCCCTTCGGCGCACTCGACGCCAAGGTCCGCAAGGACCTGCGCGCCTGGCTGCGCGAGTTGCATGGCCGCACCGGGCACACCACCGTCTTCGTCACCCACGATCAGGAAGAGGCGCTGGAGCTGGCCGACCGCGTCGCCATCCTGAACGAGGGCCGCATCGAGCAGGTCGGCTCGGCCGATGACGTCTACGACCACCCGGCGACGCCCTTCATCTGCGAGTTCCTGGGCGAGGTGAACAAGCTGCCGGTCAAGGTCGTCGGCAGCCAGGCCTTCTTCGGCGACCGGCCGGTGCTGGGCGGATTGTCACAGAACCAGGGCGGCCCGGCCTCGCTCTATGTCCGCCCGCAGCATCTGCGCATCGTCGACGAGACGCCGTTGGCGCTGCCCGGCACGGTCGAGCACCTGCGCCGCAACGGCCCGATCCGCAGGGCCGAAGTCGCGGTCGAGGGACTGAAGAAGCGGCTCGAGGTCGATCTCGCCAGCCAGGTCGCCCCGGCGATCGGCGAACGGATCAGGCTGCGCATCACGCATGGCAACCTGTTCGCCGCCGCCTGACCCCGCAATCTCGCGCATCGCGGCCTGCGAAAACCGGATTCCCCTTTCCGGTCCGATGCCATAGCCTCCCGGGCGAATCCGGCAGCCATTTCGGCTTCCGGTCCTCGATCCGGACGGGAGATCGCCATGAAAGCACGCGCGAAATGGGTTGATGGCATGGCCTTCATGGGCGAATCCGGCAGCGGGCACGCCATGATCATGGACGGCGCGCCGGAATATGGCGGGCGCAATCTCGGCATCCGGCCGATGGAAATGCTGCTGATCGGGCTCGCCGGCTGCACGGCTTTCGATGTCGTCGGGATGATCAAGAAGGGCCGCGAGAACATCACCGGCTGCGAGGTCGATGTCGAGGCCGAGCGCGCCACGACCGACCCCAAGGTCTTCACCAAGATCCACCTCGCCTACCGCATCACCGGCAAGGGCCTCTCTCATGCCAAGGCGGAGCGGGCCGTCACATTGTCGAAGGAAAAGTACTGTTCGGCTTCGATCATGCTCGGGGCGACCGCCGAGATGAGCTACAGCCTCGAAGTGATCGACGAGCTACAGAAGGAGGCCGCTGAATGAGCCGGGCTGAATTCGCCGGATTGATCACGCCGGAGGCGCTCGCCGCGCGCCTCGGCGACGAAAACCTCGTCATCATCGATATCCGCACTGCCGCCGACGGCGCGAAGGAAGCCTTCGCGACCGGGCATATTCCCGGCGCCGTCCATTCCGACTACGCCGCCGACGGCTGGCGGGCGAAGATCGGCAATGCGCCGGGCATGCTGCCTTCGCTCAACCATCTCGCCGCGCTCGCCGGACGGCTCGGCATCAAGCCGCATGACGATGTCGTCATCGTCCCGGCCGGGACGGCAGCGACCGATTTCGCCGCGGCGGCGCGGGTCTACTGGACGCTGAAATTCATCGGCCATGGCCAGCAGGCGATCCTCGACGGCGGCTTCAAGGCCTGGACGGCCGATCCGAAGCGCCCGGTCGCGACCGGCGCCTCGGCCCCGAAGAGTGCTGCTGCCTATCCGGTCGTGGCGCAGCAAGCTCTACGCAGTACGGCGGATTCGACCCTCGTTGCCTCCCGCAGCAAGCAGGCGAGCCTCGTCGATGCACGCGGCCCCAGCTATTTCGAAGGCCGCGAGAAATCGGCGGAAGCCGCGCGGGCCGGCCATATCCCCGGTGCGATCCAGCGCGACTACGCGGGCGCCTTCGAGCCCGGCAGCGGCAAGCTGAAAGCCGCCAGTGAGCTAGACCAGTTCTTCGCGGTCGTGCCGCAGGGACCGGTCGTGTCCTATTGCAACACCGGCCACTCGGCAGCGGCGAACTGGTTCGTGCTGTCGGAGGTGCTCGGCCGTGACGAGGTCGCGCTCTATGACGGCTCGATGACCGACTGGACACAGGATCCGGACCGCCCGGTCGCGACCGGCAAGGCGGCCTGATCGCGCTTTCGATTGCAAATCAGCTTGAAAAGGTTCAAAGGAAGCGCCGATCGCGTGCCCTGACGCGCGGCGCTTCCTGACATTCTGAACCGAGCCATCAGCCGATGAACGCCGTCGCGCCGAAAATTTCCTTCGTTTCGCTGGGCTGCCCCAAGGCGCTGGTCGATTCCGAACGGATCATCACCTCGCTGCGTTCGGAGGGTTACGAGCTCTCCAAGAGCCATGCCGGCGCCGACCTCGTCATCGTCAACACCTGCGGCTTCCTCGATTCAGCCAAGGCGGAGTCTCTGGAAGCGATCGGCTCGGCCATGGCCGAGAACGGCAAGGTCATCGTCACCGGCTGCATGGGCGCCGAGCCCGAGCAGATCCGCGACGCCTTCCCGAACGTGCTCGCGATCACCGGCCCGCAGGCCTATGAGAGCGTCGTTTCCGCCGTCCACCAGGCGGTGCCGCCGAAGCACGATCCCTTCGTCGATCTCGTGCCCGACCAGGGCGTGAAGCTGACGCCGCGGCACTATGCCTATCTCAAGATTTCAGAGGGTTGCAACAATCGCTGCACCTTCTGCATCATCCCGAAGCTGCGCGGCGACCTCGTCTCGCGGCCGATCGGCGACGTGCTGCGCGAGGCCGAGAAGCTGGCCAAGGCCGGCGTCAAGGAACTGCTGGTGATCTCGCAGGACACCAGCGCCTACGGCCTCGACATCAAATACGCACCCTCGATGTTCAAGGATCGCGAGATCCGCACCCGCTTCTTCGAACTTGCCCGCGAGCTCGGCCAGATGGGGATGTGGGTGCGCCTGCATTATGTCTATCCCTACCCGCATGTCGACGAGGTGATCCCGCTGATGCAGGAAGGGCTGGTGCTGCCCTATCTCGACATTCCGTTCCAGCACGCCTCCCCGAAGGTGCTCAAGGCGATGAAGCGCCCGGCCCATCAGGACCGCACGCTCGACCGCATCCGGAAATGGCGCGACATCTGCCCGGACCTCGCCATCCGCTCGACCTTCATCGTCGGCTTCCCCGGCGAGACCGAAGAGGACATGGACATCCTCGTCGACTGGCTGAAGGAAGCGAAGCTGGAGCGCGTCGGCGCCTTCAAATACGAGCCGGTGAAGGGCGCACCCGCCAATGACCTCGGCCTCGATCTCGTTCCCGAAGAGGTGAAGGAAGCCCGCTGGCACCGCTTCATGAAGGCGCAGGCGGAAATCTCCACCCGCATCGTCAAGGGCCGCGTCGGCAAGCGTATCCAGGTCATCATCGACGAGGCAGGACCGACGGTCGCCAAGGGTCGCTCGAAATGGGACGCGCCGGAGATCGACGGCAATGTCTACGTGGCGAGCCGCCGGCCTCTGCGCGCCGGCGACATCGTTACTGTGAAGATCGAGCGTGCCGACGCCTACGACCTCCACGGCGTGGCTGTCTGAGCGAAACGTTCGTCAGTTCCTGAACTCGCAGATCCGGCGGATGACGCGGCCGTTGCGGTCACGCACGCTGTGGAGATTGTCGCCACAGCTTTCGGCGGTCACGACCGGAGGGGGCGGCTCGCGGCGAGGCGGTTCGTTGCAGGCGTAGGTCGTGCAGTTGGCTCCGCCGGCCTTGGCCGCGCCCCGGGCCTGCATACGCTCGTGATCCTGCAGGCGAATGGCGAAGACGGAGTTGTCGTTCTGCCCACCAGAGCTGTCGCTACCGCCGCCGCCGCCACCGTTGCCGTTGCCTCCACCCTGCTGAGCCAGGGCGACGCCCGAGAGGGTGAGGGTCGCAAAGAGAAAACCGACGATCTGAAACCTGTTGGCCATGACGTCACCTCGAAGGGTTGTCAGCATCTCCTGCTGATACCCATTCGTCGCGGCGCCATGCCTGCAGGTTCACGAACCCACAAAAAATGCGCCCGGGAGCCCGGGCGCATCGCGTGAATGTCGTTCGACGTCATGCCGCTCAAGCCCGGACATGACGAGCTTTGGAAAGCGAGCTCAGGGAATCAGCACCGTCGAGCCCGTGGTGCCGCGCGACTCCAGCAGGCGGTGCGCATCGGCCGCATCCTTCAACGGGAAGGTCGCGTTGACCGGCACCTTGACCTTGCCGCTCGTCACAGCTTCGAACAGATTCTTCGCCATCGCGATCATGGTCTCGCGCTTGGCCGTGTGGGTGTTGAGCGTCGGACGGGTGACATAGAGCGAGCCCTTGGCCGCGAGGATGCCGAGATTGAAGGCCTCGACCGCACCCGAAGCGTTGCCGAAGCTCGCCAGCAGGCCGAAGGGCTTCAGCGTGTCCAGCGACTTCATGAAGGTGTCCTTGCCGACGCCGTCATAGACCACATCGCAGAGCGCGCCGCCGGTGATCTCCTTCACCCGCGCCGCGAAATCCTCTTCGCGATAGTTGATGACGTGGTCGGCACCATGCGCCTTGGCGAGCTCCGCCTTCTCCTTCGAGCCGACGGTTCCGATCACGGTCGCACCCAGCGCCTTGCCCCATTGGCAGAGGATGAGGCCAGTCGCGCCGGCCGCGGCATGGACGAGGATCGTGTCGCCGGGCTTCACTTTGTAGGTCCGGTGCAGCAGGTATTCGGCCGTCAGCCCCTTGAGCAGCATGCTGGCGGCGGCCTCGTAGGAAATGCCCTCGGGCAGCGCGACGACGGAAGCCGCCGGCACGATACGCTCCTCGGCATAGGCGCCGAGGCCTGCGACCACCGCGACGCGGTCACCGGGCTTGAATTCGGTGACATTGGGGCCGACGACGAGCACGTCGCCGGCGCTCTCGTTGCCCAGCGTGAAGGGCAGTTGCGGCGCCGGGTAAAGGCCGGAGCGGAAATAGGTATCGATGAAATTCAGGCCGATCGCCCGGTTGCGGATCAGGATTTCGCCGGGACCCGGCTGCGGCAGGGTGACGTCGTCGAACTGCAGAACCTCGGGGCCGCCGGTCTTGTGGGCACGGATGGCTTTGACCATGAAAGGCATCTCCTACGGATGGATGCCCCGACCATAATTCATCGTGCCGGAAAGGCATCCGTGCCCAACGCAGAACGCACCTTGCGACTTTGCGGCCCGTGGCCAAGACGCCGCGCATCGGCTAGCCAAGAGCGATGAGCACGGATACTGCCGATCAGGTCGATATCGCCATCGTGGGCGCCGGCGCCGTAGGCTTGGCGGCCGCGCTGGCGCTAAGCCGCGAAGGGCGTAGCGTCGCCTTGCTCGGCCCGGTTGCGACGCCGCGCGACGGGCGCACGGTCGCCCTGCTCGACGGCTCCTGGCGGATGCTGGCCGAGCTCGGCGTGCAGGAGGCCTTGCTGGAGAAGGCCGCGCCGCTCGAGGTCATGCGCCTCGTCGATGACAGCGGCAGCCTGTTCCGCCAGCCGCCGGTCGAGTTCCGGGCATCCGAGATCGGGCTTGAGGCCTTCGGCTGGAATATCGAGAATGCCGACCTGACCGGGCTTCTCGCCGAGAAAGCGAATGCGCTGGCCGGCTTGCGCATGATCCCCGGCTTCGTCCGCGCTATCGAGCCGGAAGCCGACGGCGTGCGCCTCTCCGGCGAAGGCTTCGCACCGCTGAAGGCCCGGCTCGTCGTCGGCGCGGACGGGCGCAACTCGCAGGTGCGCGCGGCGGCCGACATCGAAAGCCGCGACTGGCGCTATCCGCAGGTCGCGCTGACCGCGATCTTCGAGCACGCCCGAGACCATCGGGAAACCTCGACCGAGTTCCACACGCGCAAAGGCCCCTGCACGATCGTGCCCCTGCCCGGCCGGCGCTCCTCGCTGGTCTGGCTCGTCGATCCCGAGGAGGCTCCGGCTCTCATCGCGCTCGATGATGCGGCCTTCGCTCTGCGGGTCGAGCGACAGGTGCAGTCGCTGCTGGGTGCGATGACGGTCTCGGGTCCGCGCGGCAAGGTGCCGATGGGCGGGCTCTCGGTCGAACGCTTCGGCGCCGGGCGGATGGCGCTGATCGGGGAGGCCGCGCATGTCTTCCCGCCGATCGGCGCGCAGGGGCTCAATCTCGGCCTGCGCGATGTGGCGGCCTTGGGCGAGGCCCTCGCGGGCGCGACGGATGCCGGCGCGCCGAGCGTCATCGCCGATTACGACGGGGCGCGGCAGGCCGATGTCCGGCTGCGCACCGGAGCCGTCGACATACTCAACCGCACGCTGCTGACCGATATGCTGCCGGCCGACCTGATGCGCGGCGCCGGCCTGCTGGCATTGTCGCGGATCGGGCCGCTCAGGCGGCTGGTGATGCGGCAGGGGCTGGCCGGCGGCGCGGCGCGCTAGACGCTGGTCGGCACTCGATCACGACTGCGTCGAACGATTGTCATTCCGGGGCGCACCGCAGGTGCGAACCCGGAACCCACGACCGGGTGAGACATTCAGTGTCGGGTTGCGAGCCGCTCGCCCAGTCGTGGGTTCCGGGTTCTTCGCTACGCGAAGCCCCGGAATGACAACCGTTCGTCAGGCCTCGCCCAAAATCTTCCGCGTATCCGCCCCGCTCGCCGCGACCTTCCGCAGGCCGGCCGCCTGCTCACGGAAGACCGGCGCCAGCGGCAACGGCGTCGAGACGAGGCGCCGGCCACCGGGCTCCTCGACCTGCGCATCGAGCAGGCCGCGCGCCGACATCTGCGGGTCGGAGACCGCCTCCTCCAGCGTCCGCACCACCGTGCAGCAGCAATCGAGCGGCTCGACCAGCGCGCGCCAATAGGCGGCGCTCTCGCTGGCGATGATGGCGGCGACGCCCGCGCGCGTCGCTTCGGGGTCGCGGCGGTCGTCGCGCAGGCGCTCGTCGAGGCCGATGCCCTCGCAGAAGGCCTGCCAGAACTTCGGCTCGATCGCGCCGACCGCGAGGAACCAGCCGTCGGCGGTGGCATAGAGCCCGTAGCGCGGGCTTGCGCCGGTCAGCAGGCCCTCGCCGCCATCGGGAAAGGAGCCGGTCACCTGCCCCTGTGCCAGCCCATACCAGGCGAAGGTCGGCATCGCATCGGCCATGGCGATGTCGAGATGGCAGCCTTGGCCCGTCCGGTCGCGCTGGCGCAAGGCCAGCAGGATGTTGAGCACCGCCGGCATGGTGCCGCCAGCGATGTCGGCGACGAGCGGCGGCGGCAAAGGCGGCGGCTCGCCGCGCTTGAGCGACTGGCCGAGCAGACCGCCGAGCGCCTGATAGTTGATGTCGTGCCCGGCCTCCTGCGCCCGCGGGCCATGCTGGCCATAGCCGCTGATCGAGCAATAGATCAGGCGCGGATTGATCGCCTTCAGCGCCTCATGGCCGAAACCGAGCCGCTCCATAACGCCCGGTCGGAACTGCTCGATCAGGATATCCGCCTTCGCGATCAGCGGGGTGAGCCGCGCCAGCGCGTCCGGCGCCTTGAGATCAAGCTCTACGCTCTCCTTGCCGCGATTGAGCACCGCGAAGGGCGCCGCCGTCTCGCCGAAACGCGGCGGAAAACCGCGCATGTCCTCGCCGCCCGGCCGCTCGATCTTGATGACGCGCGCGCCGACCTCGGAGAGGAAGAGGCTCGCCAGAGGGCCGGGCAGGAGCGTCGAGAAATCGAGGACCAGCAGGTCGTCCAGCGGCAGCATCCGGTTTCCTATCGCGCGGGCCGATTTGGAAGGTTCCTCGGGATGAGGGCTTGCTTTTCCAAACAGGCTCTCAATGAAACAGATCAGCCGCTATCCTGCCCGTCTTCACCAGCCACAGGAAGCCCGAGAGCGTGACCATCGAGACGATGGTGCCGACGAGGATACAGGCCGAAGCGCGCTCGACCCCGACCTTGTACTGCGTCGAGATGACGAAGATGTTCAGGGCCGGCGGCAGCGCCGCCATGATGATCGCGGCGTAGATCCAGTTTGTCGGGATGCCGCCGACGGCCGAGAGCAGCACCCAGACCAAAAGCGGGTGCAGCAGCAGCTTGATGAAGACCAGTGCCGGGACGCCGGCCGGCATCCGCTTCATCGGGCGGAGCGCCACGGTGACGCCGAGCAGGAAGAGCGCGCAGGGCGCCGCAGCCTGCGACAGCCACAAAACCATCCGGTCGAGCGCCACCGGTAGTTCGAACTTGAGATAGCTCGCGAGCACACCGGCCAGCGTCGCGACGTTGAACGGATGGGTCAGCACGCGCCAGACCACCTCGCCGGCTGTCGCCAGTAAGCTCTTCTTCTCGACGCCGGCAACCGCCATCAGCAACGGCACGAGCGAGAACAGCAGGACGCTGTCGAAGACGAAGATCAGGACGACCGGCGCGCTCGCCTCGGGCCCCAGCGCCGCCAGGATCAAGGGCGGGCCCATATAGCCGATATTGGAATAGGCCCCGGCGACGCCTTGCATCACCGCCTGCGGCAGGTCGCCCTTGGCAGCCTTCAACCCGATCGCCAGCGACAGGCTGAAAGCACAAAAGGTGGCGAAGGTCGTGCCGGCGATGAACTTCCAGTTGGCGAGCTCGCTCAGCGGCTTGTCGGCGATCAGGCGGTAGAACAGTGGCGGCAGCGCGACATAGATCAGGAAGAACTGCAGCCAGGCGAGCCCTTCCTCCGGCAACTGCTTGTAGCGGCCGATCGCGAATCCCAGCAGGATCAGCCCGAAGAACGGCGCGACCAGATTGAAGATGCTGAGGAGGTCGGCCATCGGTGGCGTTTTCGTCCTGCGATGAAGGCGCCCGCTTTCGACCCGAACCCGGCGGACATCTGCATCTAGCGCATGGCTCGGAGGCGGCAAGGGCTTTTGCTGCGTGCTTGCCCTCCCCCGGCGCAACGAAGGGACGAGATACCTAGGAAACATTCCCTATCGACATCCATGGGATTAATAGCCTAGGCATTCCGGCCTACCTGCCGCCGAAAGAACCATGGACGGCGCGTATGGTCTCGGCCACAGTCGCTGCATTGCAGCATGGAGCCGCCGATGACGACCAGGACGCCGCGCCAGTTCTTCCGCCCGCTCGCGATCGGCGCGCCTGAGCCTTTCCGCGAATTGCCGCTGCGGCTCGAGCGGATGATCCATTTCGTTCCGCCGCATCTGGAGAAGGTCCGTGCCAAGGTCGGCGAGCTTGCCGGACAGGTCGATATCGTGCTCGGCAATCTCGAGGATGCGATCCCGGTCGAGGCCAAGCAGGCGGCACGCGACGGCTTCATCACCATGGGCAAGGCGGTCGACTTCGGCAAGACCGGCCTGTGGACACGCGTCAATGCACTGAATTCGCCGTGGTTCCTCGACGATATCACCGCGATCATGGGCGAGATCGGCGGCAAGCTCGATGTGGTCATGGTGCCGAAGGTCGAGGGGCCTTGGGACATCCACTATGTCGACCAACTCCTTGCCCAGTTCGAGGCACGGCATCTGCTGCGCAAGCCGATCCTGATCCACGCCATCCTGGAGACGGCGGAGGGCGTGAAGAATGTCGAGGCGATCGCCACCGCCTCGCCGCGCATGCATGGCATGAGCCTCGGCCCCGCCGACCTCGCCGCCTCGCGCGCCATGAAGACGACCCGCGTCGGCGGCGGGCATCCCGAGTACAAGGTCATTGCCGACCCCTCCCCCGATGGCGGTCCTCGCGCCGTGGCGCAGCAGGATCTCTGGCACTACACGCTCGCCAAGATGGTCGATGCCTGCGCATCGGCCGGAATCAAGCCGTTCTACGGCCCCTTCGGCGATTTCGCCGACGAGGCGGCCTGCGAGGCGCAGTTCCGCAACGCCTTCCTGCTCGGTTGCGCCGGGGCCTGGACGCTGCACCCCTCGCAGATCGGGATCGCCAAGCGCGTCTTCAGCCCCGACCCAGCCGAGGTCGGCTTCGCCAAGCGGATTCTGGAGGCGATGCCGGACGGCTCCGGCGCCGTGATGATCGACGGCAAGATGCAGGACGACGCCACCTGGAAGCAGGCGAAGGTGATCGTCGATCTCGCTACCCAGGTCGCGGCACGGGACCCGGACATGGCGCAGCGCTACGGAATGTGATGGGACAAACGGTCTCAATCGATTGATTTCGACGCATTTAGGACGCATTGCTTAAGCAAGGCGGCAAGACCTAAGCCGGCGGTGCATCGGCCGGCGCAAGATGGATCTGTCATGGAAGCGCGTTCGGCCAAGTTCAGGATCGGGCAGGTGGTGAAGCACCGCATCTACCCGTTCCGTGGCGTGATCTTCGACGTCGACCCGGTCTTCTCGAACACCGAGGAGTGGTGGATGGCGATTCCGGAAGCCATGCGCCCGTCGAAGGACCAGCCCTTCTACCACCTCTTCGCCGAGAACGAGGAGGCCGAATATGTCGCCTATGTCTCCGAGCAGAACCTCGTCGACGACGATTCCGGCGCGCCCGTGCGCCATCCCCGCGCCAAGGAATTCTTCCGCCGCGACCGCAAGGGCCGCTACAAGCTGGACCGCGCCGATCTGAACTGAGCTCGGCGGTCTTTCGTTACCCAAGATTGTCATTCCGGGGCGCGCCGCAGGCGCGAACCCGGAACCCACGACTGGGCGGAACATCAAGTGTTCGGTTGCGAGTGGCCCACCCGGTCGTGGATTCCGGGCTCTTCGCTGCGCGAAGCCCCGGAATGACAAAGGGCTGACCAGAATCATCCGGCAACCGTCCACAGACCCTGGCTGTCCCAAAGAAAAAGGCCGGCCCCGCGAGGGACCGGCCTTTTCTGTTTCAGGCGGTCGCGCCGTCGCTCAGGGCTTCGGCGGGGTCGCGGGCGCGGCGCCCGGAGCCGGAGCGGCAGCGCCGCCGGCGCCGAGGCGCTGGCGCAGCTCTTCCTGGCGCTTGGCGAGCTCGTCCTGGAGCTGCTTCTGCTGGTCCTCGAGCACCTTCGGATCGATCGCGGCGCCGTCGAAGCCCTTGGCGAAATCGGCCAGCGGGATGGTGAAGGTCAGCTCGCGGGCGCCCTGGTTCTGGACGCTGACGTTCAGGTTGGTGCCCTTCCGCATCGCATTGATGAAGTCGTCCTTGACCTGCGCCTCGGCGAAGCAGCCGTTCGGGAAGCAGATGGCATAGCGGCCGCCGGTCGGCTGCGCATTATCGACGCCGAAGCGGATGCCGGGCTGCAGAAGCAGGCCGAGCGGCATCAGGAAGCGCACGATCTTGTTGGCGTCGCCCTTGACGTCATAGACCGCGACGGCGAGCACCGGCTGGCCCTGGTCCGAGACGAAGTCACGGGTGGTGTAGCAGATTTCCTTGTTGGCGCCCTGGTCCTTGCCGCAGACCTTGGTCCAGCTCGTCTGCGAAGGCTCGGGCTTGACCTGGACGACGGTCGGGCCGGCGGCTGCGCCGGGCTGGGCGGGAGCGGCAGGCTGCTGGGCCGGCGCAGCCGGGCGGGTCGGCGTCGCCGGGCGCTGCGCCGGAGCCTGGGCGAAGCCCGCGACGGGCGCAAAGCCGATGGCCGTGCTGAGCACGAGGCCAAGCGCACGAGATGACAGGCGATACGAAGCGGACATTCTTGTCTTTCCTTACCAAGCGAATTCGGGATCACGACTTCGCAAGCCGCGCGCGTCATCGCTGATGGCCCAATCGCATGGGGCGCAGGCCATCGCAAGCCGTGCACATCAAGGCTGATTGAGGCGTTTGAATGACACCTTGCCCTCGCCTTTAGCGAGTTCGCCCCGAGGATTCCAGCCCGAATAGCTGCGTGACCCTGCTGCTCCCATGCTATTCTTGCGCAGGGAATCAGGTCGCGTGATGGAATTTCTTCAATTGCCCCAGGCGGTGAGCCGTCGAGGGGTCAACCTTCTACTGGCTTTGGCCCCGTTCGCCGTCCTGGCGCGCGGCCGCGAGGCGTTGGCCGATTCGGGCCCGCTGCGGCATGCCATCGCGATGCATGGCCTGCCGGCCCTGCCGCCCGGCTTCGCGCATCTGCCCTATGCCGACCCCAAGGCGCCCAAGGGCGGGCGCATCGTCATGGGCATCCAGGGCACCTTCGACAGCCTCAATCCCCTCGTCGTGCTCGGCGTCGCGCCCGATGCCGTGCCCAAATATGTCCAGCAGAGCCTGCTCTACCGCTCGGCGGACGAGCCTTTCACGGCCTATGGCCTGCTCGCCTCCGGCGTTTCGCTCGATGCCGACCGCAGGCAGCTCGCCTTCGAGATCGACGAGCGCGCGCGCTTTTCGGACGGCAGGCCGGTCACGGCCGAGGACGTGATCTTCACCTTCGAGATGCTGAAGGCGAAGGGCAAGCCGTTCCATCGCTCCAGCCTCGGCCGCGTGACCAGGGTCGCGGCCCCCTCGCCGCGGCGCGTCGAATTCGAGCTCGGCGACGGCTCCAATCGCGAATTGCCGCTGGTGATCGGCGCGATGCCGATCTTCGCGAAGCACGCGACCAATGCCGAGACTTTCGGCGAAACCAGCTTCAAGCCGGCGCTCGGCTCCGGCCCCTACGCCGTCGAGGAGGTCCGTCCCGGCGAATCGCTCGTGCTGCGGCGGCGCAAGGATTTCTGGGCCGAGGATCATCCGCTCACGCGCGGGCTCTATAATGCCGACGAGATCCGCTACGATTTCTACCGGGACTCGAATGCGCTCTTCGAGGCGTTCAAGGCCGGGCTCTACGATGTCCGCATCGAGGGCGATCCGACGCGTTGGATGACCGGCTACGACGTGCCGGCCGTGCATGACGGGCGCATCCGGCAGGAAACCCTGCATTTCGACACGCCAAAGGGCATGACCGGCCTCGTCTTCAATACGCGCCGGCCGATCTTCGCCGATGTCCGGGTGCGCGAGGCGCTGGGCCTGCTGTTCGACTTCGAATGGGTCAACCGCAACCTGTTCCATGGCGTCTATCGCCGGGCCGGCAGCTTCTTCTCCGATTCGGACCTCTCGGCGCTCGGCGTTGCCGCCGATGGCCGGGAGAAGGCCCTGCTCGCCGCCTTTCCGGGCGCCGTGCGCGAGGACATCCTCGCCGGAAGCTGGCGCCCCTCGGAGACCGACGGCTCCGGCCGCGACCGCGAGCAGGCGCGCAAGGCGCTCGGCCTGCTCAAGGCCGCCGGCTACGCGCTTCAGGACGGCGTGCTGCGCAACGGCAGGGCTGAGCCCTTCGCCTTCGAGATCACCGTCACCAGCAGGCCGCAGGAGCGGCTTGCGCTCAACTATGCGCAATCGCTTGCCCGGCTCGGCATCGCGGTCTCCGTGCGATTGATCGACGACGTGCAGTATTGGCGGCGCCTGTCGGCCTACGATTTCGACATGATCCAGTGGACCTGGCCGGCCTCGGCCTCGCCGGGCAACGAGCAGATCGGGCGCTGGGGCTCGGCCAATGCCGCCCGCAACGGCTCGCTGAACTATGCCGGCGTGAAATCGCCCGCCGTGGACGCCGTGCTGCAGGCCCTGCTCGGCGCCCGCGAGCGCGAGGATTTCGTCGCGGCGGTGCGCTCGCTCGACCGCTTGCTGATCTCCGGCTTCTACGTCGTGCCGCTCTATTACCTGCCCGACACCTGGATCGCCTTCGCGCGTGGCGTCGTGCTGGCGGGGCGGCAGCCGGCCTATTTCCTCTCCAACGAGCTGCTGGCCCGCCTCCCGGCGGCAGCCCCGGCGAACTAGGACGTGCCGATGCGGGCGGAACAGGACGAAGCCTCAGCCTTGCTCGACGGTCTCGATCTCGACACCCTGCTCGCAGCCCTGACCCGCAATCGCGGCTACGACGCGGCTTTGCGCGATCCGCCAGGCCGGCGCGGCTGGAGCGACGTCACGCCGGGCTCGGTCAATTTCCTCGACCTCGACGAACGCATCGACCGGCTGGCGCGCCTGCTCGCCATCAACAAGGGCACGCCGGGCGCAAGTGTCGCGATCCTGGCGCCGCTGGGGCCGGAGGCGATCGTCTCGATCCTGGCGAGCCTGCGTGCGGGCCTGTCGCCCCTGATGCTGCCCTTGCACGGCAACGAGCTCGAACTGCTCAAGCTGATCGAGGCTTCCGGCTCGGTGATGGCGCTCGGCGTCAGCCGGGTCGGGCCGCTGCGGCCTTTGCTCATGCTGCGCAATCTCGCCATGCGGGCCTTCGGGACACGCTTCGTCGGTGGCTTCGGTCCGGACGTGCCGGACGGCGTCGCTCCGCTCGACATGCTGATGGCCAGCCCGACGCTGCATCCGCTGCCGCAGCTTACCGACCGGCCGGTGCTGCAGATCGCCGACGGCGTGTCACTGCAGGGGCCAATCGTGTTGCCGGAGCGGGAATTGCTCGGCAAGGCGCTCGAGATCTCGCGTGTACTGAAGCCGACTGTCTCGTCGCGGATCGTGACGACGCTGGTCGGCGGCGACCTTGCCGCGCTGGCAAGCGGACCGGGCGTGGCGATGCTCAGCGGACTCGAACTCCTGCCGCTCGGCCTGTTCAGCCTCGGCGACCTACAAGCCTGTCTCGAAGGCGGGCGCAGCGTCCATCTGGTGCTGCCCGGCGCCATGGAGCCGGCGCTGGCGCATTCTCGGCTCGCCGGGCATCCGGCGCTGGCGAGCCTCGTCTTCGTCCACCGGGCCAATGAGCCACGCGGCCTTCCGGCGATCGACCGGCCAGATGTGGCGATCGTCGATATCGAGGCCCATTCGGCCGGGGACGTCACGGTGAGCAAGCGGCAGGGATCTTCGGTCGCCTGACGCCCCTTGATCCGGAACTCCGACAGTTGTCTCGCGTTGATAGGCGGGGCGTCTTCCTTGGAGTGGCAGCCATGCTTGCCGCCGTTCTCGCCCTTCTGTCTCTCTCAACAAACCCTGTGGCCGGCGGCGCCATTCCCGTCGCCGATTCGCCGCCGCGCTTCGACATCGCCGAGTCATGCCGCGATGTCGGCAAGTCCGGCACCGATATCGGCCGGCCCGCCAGCGCCTGCCGGGACGACGAGGAGCGGGCCCGTGATACACTCACTGCGCGCTGGGCCGAGTTCCAGCCGGCCGCCCGCACGACCTGCGTCGAGGGCGCG
Organism: Beijerinckiaceae bacterium; assembly: GCA_965283735.1. GTDB lineage: Bacteria > Pseudomonadota > Alphaproteobacteria > Rhizobiales > Beijerinckiaceae > Allobosea. The sequence continues at coordinate 2,400,789 of CBDIPN010000001.1, forward strand.
ACCCGAGGCGGGCCACCGAGCTATGTCGAGGTACTCACCTGCCTGGAGATGAAGAAGCCGTGACGCCAAGGCTCTCGCCGGTCATCGCCGCGCGCAGGAGCAAGTAGAGCACCGACGCGTTGAGCAGGTGCCAGAGCCAGTGCGTGCCGAGCGACAGGCTGCCGCAAAGCACGCCATCGATGCTGCGCATGGTCAGCGAGACGGCGAAAAGACCCGCGGCAAGCGTCAGCAACCGGCACGGCTCACGCAAGGCCGGCGCGCGCAACATCGCGAGCGCCATGCCGATCAATCCGAGCAGGAACGCCGCATAACCGGCCGAACCGACCGTTCCGACTGGCAGGATCGCCCGCCCCACAGCCGACAGGCCCAGCGCCAAAGCGAGGAAGGCGAGCGTTCCAGCCGCCGTCATCGCGCCCGACAATCCGAGAAAGCGCCTCAGCGCGAAGGCGAAATAGCCGAAGGCGAAGAGCTGTATCGGCACGACATCGGCCAGCAGCGTCCAGCGATTCGGGATGGTGTGGAACAGGAACGAGCCGATGCCGATGGCGAAGACGAGGCCGATCAGGACGAGCGTGACCGCGTCGCGTCCGCCCTGCCGGCGCCACAGCCAGAATCCCGCCAGCGTGGCTACGAGGAAAGCGACGTTGGTCACCGCATTCAGAGGCTCGGCCCAGAAGCTGCCATCGATCCGCTCGCAATAGCCGAACTGCATCGCCCCGCCCGTCAGCCTCTCACCCCAGCGAAGCCGCCTGCTGCGACAGCTTCATGTCATCGTCCGCGTGTTGCCTTCGCGAGCCAGCTCCGCAAAGCTCGCGACTCGCTGGCAGGAGATATCCCGATGCGCATTCTTTGCTTCCCGCTTCTAGCGACCGTCCTGCTGGCCGGCGGGATGACGACACCCACACTCGCCAATCCCCAAGCCTGCGCCGATCTCTGGACGGCGCGCAACGAGATCTACAAGGCGCAGGGCTATTGCTTCCGCACCAAGCGCGCGATCGCGGCCTTCGGCAATGCCGGCTGCCAGTACGACAACGTCGAGGACCTGCCGCTCTCGGCCAATGACCACCGGGCGATCGCCGACATCCTCCGGCAGGAGCGCGCCTTGCGCTGCCCGCGCTGAAACCGATTGCCTGTGGAAGGCAGGGCTGCCCTGCGTCCAGCGAAGGGAAGGCCGTGCTAGAAGCGCCGGCCGCAAGTCCGCGCCCGACCCAACCCGACGATTCATCGCCCGCATGACCACCGCAATCGAGATGGGAACGACAAGGACCGGCGAGCCCGGTCTGATCGATCTCGCCGAATTGCTGGCGACGCGCCTGCTGGTGCAGGGCAATTCCGGCTCGGGCAAGTCGCATCTGCTACGCCGCCTGCTGGAGCAGAGCGCGCCATTGGTGCAGCAGGCCATCATCGATCCCGAGGGCGATTTCGTCTCGCTCGCCGACCAGTTCGGCCATGTCGTGGTCGATGCCGAATGCGGCGAGGCCGAACTGCAGCGCGTGGCGCTGCGCGTGCGCCAGCACCGCGTCTCGGTGGTGCTGAATCTCGAGAATCTCGAAGCCGACGAGCAGTTGCGCGCCACGGCCGCCTTCCTCGGCGGGCTCTTCGATGTCGACCGCTCGCTCTGGTTTCCGATGCTGATCGTGGTCGACGAGGCCCAGCTCTTCGCCCCCGTCATGGCGGGCGAGGCCTCGGACGAGGCGCGCCGCCTCTCGCTCGGCGCCATGACCAACCTGATGTGCCGCGGTCGCAAACGCGGGCTGGCCGGCGTGATCGCGACGCAGCGCCTCGCCAAGCTCGCCAAGAACGTCGCGGCGGAAGCCTCGAACTTCCTGATGGGCCGCACCTTCCTCGATATCGACATGCAGCGCGCCGCCGACCTGCTCGGCATGGATCGCCGCCAGGCCGAGATGTTCCGCGACCTTGAACGCGGCCAGTTCGTCGCGCTCGGCCCTGCCCTGTCGAAGCGCCCGCTGCCGATCCGGATCGGCACGGTCTCCTCGGTTGATCGCGGCAGCGCGCCGGGATTGATGCCGCTCCCGGAGCAGGCACCGGAGGACGCCGGCAAGCTGATCTTCACGCGCGGCGAGGACGAGCCGCTGCCGCTGGCCCGCCCTGCCCGCCCCGCGCCGCGCCCGCGGCCCGATCCGACCGAGGTGCTGCGCCGGATCGAGAATTATCGCCCTGCCCCGCAGCCGGAACCCGAGCCCGAGATCGAGCTGGAGCCGGAAGAGCGCGAGGCGATCATGGTCGAGATCCTGCGCGAGTTGATGGGCGATCCCGAAGCGCGCTCGCGGCAGGTCGCCGTGCTCTATCAGGATTTCACCGTGCGCTGCCGGATGCGCCGGCTCGGCCGCACGCATCTGAGCCTGGAGGAGTTCCGCCGCCGGCTTGCGGTGGCACGCGCCGGCGTCAGCGACAGCATCGCGACGAGCGAAGGCTGGCAGACCGCCGTCGCGTCATCAGGCACCTTGCCGGAAGACCTGCAAGGGCTGTTCCTCTACATCGCCCGCACCGCGATCGAAGGCCGCCCCTGCCCCAGCGATGCCGAGCTGGCGGAGGTCTATGGCAGCGCTTCGCCGAGCCGCGCGCGTCGCGTGCTCAGCTATATCGAGGAGCGCGGGCTGATCGTCTGCCATGTCGATTTCCGCGGCCAGCGCACACTGGCGCTGCCGGCGCTCGGCGTCGAGACCGCGCCGGGACTGGCCCAGCCGCGCACGGCCGGCATGCCGCGCAGCGCGCGGGGATGACAGGCGGGCCGCGGCGTGGCGCCTTCATTCGCCCGCGCGAAACTTGACCACCCCGCCTCAGAGCGTGCATGACCTCAACCCGCATTCACGGGTTCGGCCATGCGCGTTCTGTTGATCGACAACTACGACAGCTTCACCTGGAACCTGGTCCATCTCATCGGTGGGCTGGGAGCCGAGGTCGATGTCTGGCGTAACGACGCGCTCACCGCCGAGGAAGCGCTCGCCGGCGACCACGACGCGATCGTGCTCTCGCCCGGCCCCTGTACGCCCAACGAGGCCGGAATCTGTCTGGACGTCATCCGCGAAGGCGCGGGCAAGAAGCCGATCTTCGGCGTCTGCCTCGGCCTTCAGGCGATGGGCCAGGCCTTCGGCGGCCATGTCGTGCGCGCGCCCCTGCCGATGCATGGCAAGGTCTCGCCGATCCGCCACCGGGCGCGCGGCCTGTTCCGCGGCATCAACGGCCCGCTGCAGGCGACGCGCTATCACTCGCTCGTGGTCGAGCGCGCCTCCTGCCCGGATGTCTTCGAGATCGAGGCGGAGAGCGATGACGGCCTGATCATGGCGCTCTCGCACCGGGAGCTGCCGGTCCACGGCGTCCAGTTCCATCCGGAGAGCATTGCCTCCGAGCATGGCGCGACGATCCTGCGGAATTTCCTCGACCTCGCGGAGCGATGGCAGAGCGAACGCGAAGCCTCCGCCCTGACCCTTTCAGCCTGATTCCGCAGAGTTCCCATGGACGATTTCAAACCCTTCATCGCCAAGGTCGCGACCGGCGCGACGCTCTCCCGCGAGGAAGCGCGCGACGCCTTCGACACCATCCTCTCGGGCGAAGTGACGAACGCCCAATCAGCCGCCTTCCTGATGGCGCTGCGCGTGCGCGGCGAGACGATCGACGAGATCGCCGGTGCCGTCGGCGCCATGCGCGGCAAGATGCTGCCGGTGAAGGCGCCGCCCGAGGCGATCGACATCGTCGGCACCGGCGGCGATTCCTCCGGCTCCTACAATGTCTCGACGCTGGCCTCGATCATCACCGCCGCCTGCGGCGTGCCGGTCGCCAAGCATGGCAACCGCGCGGCCTCCTCGCGCTCCGGCGCGGCGGACGTGCTGACCGCGCTCGGCGTCAAGGTCGGGCTCGACCCGGCCGCGACCGAGCATTGCATCCGCGAGGCCGGCGTCGGCTTCATGTTCGCGCCGACGCATCACGCCTCGATGCGCCATGTCGCCCCGGTGCGCACCGAGCTCGGCACGCGCACGATCTTCAACCTGCTCGGCCCGCTCTCCAACCCGGCCGGCGTCAAGCGCCAGCTCATCGGCGCCTTCTCCGAGACCTGGCTGGAGCCGATGGTCAAGGTGCTCGCTTCCCTGGGGTCGACCCGCGTCTGGGCCGTGCACGGCTCGGACGGGCTCGACGAGATCACCACCACCGGCCCGACCCGTGTCGTCTCGCTGGAGAACGGCAAGATCGAGAGTTTTTCGATCAGCCCGGCCGATGTCGGCCTTGAGCCCGCCAAGCCGGAAGTCCTGCGCGGCGGCACGCCGGAGGAGAACGCGGCGGCGCTGAATGCCGTGCTCGCTGGCGAAAAGACCGGCTTCCGCGACATCGCCGCCTTCAATGCGGCAGCCGCGCTGCTCGTCGCCGGCAAGGCGACGGACCTGAAGGACGGCTTCGCCCAGGCGACGGCCGCGCTCGATTCCGGCAAGGCCAAGGCGACGCTCGCCGCGCTCGTCAAAGCCTCGAACGCGTGAGGCCGGCATGACCGATATCCTCGCGAAGATCGAAGCTTATAAGCGCCAGGAGATCGCGGCTGCGAAAGCCGCCGTCCCGCAGGCCGAAATCGAACGCCGGGCGCGCGCCGCCTCCAAGCCGCGCGGCTTCGCCGATGCGCTGGCAGGCAAGCTCGCTCAGGGCACGCCCGCGCTGATCGCCGAAATCAAGAAGGCGAGCCCGTCCAAGGGCCTGATCCGGGCCGATTTCGACCCGCCTTCGCTCGCCCGCGCCTATGCCGCCGGCGGCGCGGCCTGTCTCTCGGTGCTGACCGACGCGCCATCCTTCCAGGGCCGGCCGGAATTCCTGACCGCAGCGCGCGAGGCCGCCGGCCTGCCGGCCTTGCGCAAGGATTTCCTCTACGAGCCCTATCAGGTCTACGAGGCCCGCGCCTGGGGCGCCGACTGCATCCTGATCATCATGGCCGGCGTCGACGACGCCACCGCGAGCGCCCTGAACGAGACCGCGCAAGAGCTCGGCATGGACGTCCTCGTCGAGGTCCATGACGATGCCGAGCTCGACCGGGCGCTCAAGCTCGAAAGCCGCCTGCTCGGCATCAACAACCGCGATCTGCGCAGCTTCAAGGTCGATCTCGCCGTGACCGAGCGGCTGGCGCCGCGCGTGCCGGCCGACCGCATCGTCATCAGCGAGAGCGGCATCTTCACGCATGCCGACATTGCCCGGCTCAACCGGATCGGCGTCAACAGCTTCCTCGTCGGCGAAAGCCTGATGCGACAGGCCGACGTCACCGCCGCAACGCAGGCGCTGCTGACCGGCAAGGCCGTCGCGGCGTGAGCCGGCTCAGCCATCTCGACGCGCAAGGCCAGGCGCATATGGTCGATGTCGGCGGCAAGGCCGAGACGACCCGCATGGCGATCGCCGAAGGCCAGGTCGTGATGGCGCCGGAGACGATCGCGATCGTGCGCGACGGCAACGCCAAGAAGGGCGACGTGCTCGGCACCGCACGCCTCGCCGGCATCATGGCGGCGAAGCGCACGCATGAACTGATCCCGCTGTGCCACCCGCTGCTGCTCAGCAAGATCGCCGTCGACCTCGAGATCGACGAGGCCCTGCCGGGCGTGCGCGTGCGCGCCGAGGTCAAGATGAAGGGCCAGACCGGCGTCGAGATGGAGGCGCTGACCGCCGTCTCCGTCGCCTGTCTTACCGTCTACGACATGGTCAAGGCCGTCGACCGGGCGATGCGGATCGAGAACATCCGGCTGCTGCACAAGTCTGGCGGCCAGTCGGGCGATTACGAGGCGAAAGCTAGCTGATGGCGCTCACTCCGGTCCCCGTCGCGCGCAAGGCGCTGCTCGACAGCATTCCGGAGCCGACGGGAGCGGAAACCCTGCCATTGGCGCAATGCGCCTGGCGGGTGCTCGCCGGCGAGGTCAAGGCGCTCAGGACCCAGCCGCCCTTCGCCAATTCGGCCATGGACGGCTATGCCGTGCGTGGCGACGAGATGGCGGAAGGCGTCTCGCTCTCGGTGATCGGCGAATCTGCTGCCGGCCGGGCCTATGAGGGCGCGGTCGGCCCGGGACAAGCCGTGCGCATCTTCACGGGCGCGCCGATGCCTGACGGCGCCGATACGATCCTGATGCAGGAAGATGCCGATGGCGTCGACAGCCCGACCATTCGCGTCCGCGTGCCGCCTGCCAAGGGCAAATTCCTGCGCGCGGCGGGGCTCGACTTCCACGAGGGCGACGTTTTGCTGTCGGCCGGTCGCGTGCTCGACAGTGCGGCACTCGGCCTCGCCGCCGCGATGGGGCATCCGACTTTGCCGGTCCGGCGGAAGCCGCGCGTCGCGATTCTCGCCACGGGCGACGAGTTGGTGGCGCCGGGCGAGCCGGTCGGCCGCGACCAGATCGTCGCCTCGAACTCGTTTTCGCTCGCCGCTCTAGTCGAGAAGGCCGGCGGCACCGTGCTCGACCTTGGCATCGCCCGCGACGACCATGCCGATCTCGCCGCGAAGATCGCAAGGGCGAGCACAGCCGATGCCGATGTGCTGATCACGCTCGGCGGCGCCTCGGTCGGCACGCACGATCTCGTGCAGGAAGCGCTGACGCGGGCCGGCATGACGCTCGGATTCTGGAAGATCGCGATGCGGCCGGGCAAGCCGATGATGACCGGGCGGCTCGGCCGGATGGTCGTGGTCGGGCTGCCGGGCAATCCGGTCTCCTCGATCGTTTGCGGGCATCTCTTCGTGCTGCCCTTGATCGAGGCGCTGCTCGGCATCGCCGATGCCGATCGCGACCGCAGCATTCCCGCCATCCTCGGCCGCGACATGCCCGGCAATGACGAGCGCGAGGACTATCTGCGCTCGGAGCTCACGCTGACGCCGGAGGGCTGGGTCGCGACGCCCTTCGACCGGCAGGATTCCTCGATGCTCGGCACGCTCGCGCGGGCGCAGGCGCTGACTATCCGGCCAGCCCATGCCGCCCCGGCCAAGAAGGGCGATTCCTGCCGTATCCTGCCGCTGCGGTAGAGCGCGCGCTCTTTATTGCCCCGCGACGTCATTCCGGGCAAGCGAAGCGCAGACCCGGAATCCATCGTAGAGTACGACGCCCTTCGATGGATTCCGGATCGGCGCCGCTGACGCGGCTTGTCCGGAATGACGGCGCGTTTTCCATACGGCTATCTCACGCTTCCGCCACGGCATAGCAGCTTGCGGAACACAAGCAGAACGCGTATGGTGTTCGTGCTTTGTTTCGAATCTGCGCTTTGAGGGGCTGGCGGCGACCATGCTGACACGCAAGCAACACGAACTCCTGCGCTTCATCCAGGAACGCTTGCGCGAAAGTGGCGTGCCGCCCTCCTTCGACGAAATGAAGGACGCGCTCGACCTGCGCTCGAAATCCGGCATCCATCGTCTCATCATGGCGCTGGAGGAGCGCGGCTTCATCCGCCGCCTGCCGAATCGGGCCCGCGCACTCGAAGTCATCAAGATGCCGGACGGGTTCGGCGCCCCGCAGCCGCGACCCCGCTTCAGCCCGGCCGTCGTGCAGGGCGGTCTCGGCGCCCAGCCGAGCGTCGCCAAGCCCCGGCCAGCAGCGGTCGAGGACGACAGCCGGCATTCCATCGCCATTCCAGTCATGGGCCGCATCGCAGCGGGCACCCCGATCTCGGCGATCCAGAGCCGCAGTCACACCGTCTCGCTGCCGCCGGACATGCTCGGCTCCGGCGAGCATTACGCGCTCGAAGTGCGTGGCGACTCGATGGTGGAAGCCGGCATTCTCGACGGCGATACCGTCGTCATCCGCAAGCAGGACACCGCCAATACCGGCGATATCGTCGTGGCGCTGATCGACGATGAGGAGGCGACGCTGAAGCGCCTGCGCAAGCGTGGCTCCTCGATCGCGCTCGAAGCGGCCAATCCCGCTTATGAGACCCGCGTGCTCGGCCCCGACCGGGTCAAGATCCAGGGCCGCCTCGTCAATCTGATGCGACGCTACTGAAGGCGCTCGACATCGGCGTCGACCTCACTGTCGGAGGCTGATGCAGGCTGCACCGTTGCGGGCTGACCAACCGGCCGGGTTGCCACCTCTGCCGGGCGAGGCTCGCGCCGGCGGGTCCATGGACGGTCGGCTGCGGTCGGCTCCGAGGTTCGGCTGTTCCACCCGGTCACCGTCCGGTAGAGCGAGGTCGCGCCGTCGCGTGATAGCGCCATCCGCTCGACCAGTCTGGCCTTGCAGGCCCCGCTCCAGGGAATGGCGGTGACGACGAGATCGGCGCGCAGGCAATCCTCGATGATCGCGAGACGCTCGCGCGTGTACGAGATCGTGCGCTTGTCGGTCGTCTGCGCGACGCAAGCCAGCCGGTCGCAGGTGACGCCGGTGCGCAATGTCGGATCATCCGGCGAGCGGCTGTCGCCATCAGCAGCGAGCCATTGCTGCAGGACGAAGCGACTGGGCTTGCCTGCGATGGCGAGGCGTCCGTCCAGCCCGCGGACGGCCAGCCCCGAGCCGTCGCGCTCGACCAGGATCTCCGGCCGCTCCGGCTTGCCGGCTATGACGACGCCGAAGACCAGCGGCACGGCCGCCAGCCAGCGCCAGGCCGTGGTCCAGAGCGTCAGCCAGAGCAGAGCCATCGCGAAACAGGCCAGCACGGCCGGGCCGAAGGCTGCGACCGTCACGGTGGAATGGTCGATGGTCGCGACCCAGTGCGCGACCTTGAGCACGACGTCGGAAGCCAACCCCATCAAGGCCCAGGCCGGCCAGTCCAGCCCGAACGGATAGGCCAGCACGCCGAACACCGCTGCCGGCATGACGAAAAGCGAGACGAAGGGCAGCGCCATGGCGTTGCCGAGCAGCCCAAACGGGTTGAAGGTCTGGAAGTGATAGGCGCCGAAGGGCGCGGTCGCCGCGGTCGCCAGCATGGTGGTGACGAGGATGCCGAGCGCCGCCGTCCAGATCGGCCCGAGCGGCCAGGGCAATGCCGACGGCGGCTCGCTGCGATCTCTCCGCTCCCAGCGCTCGGCGAAGGCGATCAGCGCCGCGACCGCGCCGAAGGACATCTGGAAGCTTGGCCCGAGCAGCGCTTCCGGCTCGCGCAGCAGCACGATCATGGCGGCGAGCGCGAGGTTGCGCATGCTGAGCGCCGCGCGATCGACCAGGATCGCGCCGAGCATGACCAGCGTCATGATCAGCGAGCGCTCGGTCGCGACGTCGCTGCCGGAGAAGATGCAATAGGCGGTCGCGCCCAGCATGGCCGCCACAGCGGCGAGTTTCTTGACCGGCCAGTGCAACGCCACCGTCTGCGACAGGGCCAGCAGCGCGCGCACCAGCCAGAAGATCGTGCCGGCGGCGAGCACCATGTGCAGGCCGGAGATCGAGACGATGTGATAGATACCGGCGGCACGCAGGTCGTTATTGGTGGCCTCGGTGATCAGGCCGCGCTTGCCGGTGACGAGCGCGGCGGCAACCGCCCCGCCCTGCCCGCCCCCGACCTCGGCGATGCGTTTGGTCAGGGCATTGCGGGCGCGGTCGATCGTCACGTCGATCGCGAGGCGCGCCGGCAGCGGATATGGCGGTGCTGCCAGCGCGATCTTGCCGGAGATGCTGCCGACGGCGCCGATCCCGCGAAAGAAGGCGTCGCGGCCGAAATCGTAGCCGCCGGCTCGCGCCGGTCCCGGAGGTGGCAGCAGGCGCGCGGTTGCGACGATGTGGTCCCCCGGTGCGACGGAGCCCTGCCGGATATTGACGCGGACCCGCTTCGGCCGCTGGTCCACCGGCACATTGGCGAGATCGGTCACCAGCACGACGATTCGCGCGCCGCTGTCGCGAGCCTCGACGCTCTCGACGAAGCCGGTCAATTTGCCGATGCGCGGCCGCTCCAGCATCGGCGCCTTGATATCGTCCGTGCGCCAGACGCCGGCAGCGAAGCCCAGAAAGGCGGCCGCCGCCGCGAGGCAGGTCATCGACGCGAGAGGGCGCCTCCGCAGGGCGAAGGCCGCCGCGCCGCTCAAGCCTAAGCCGAGCAGCGGCGCCCATAATGCCGGCTCACGATCGGCAGCGAAATAGAGCAGGATGCCGGCGCCCATCGCGATCGGCAGCCATAGGAAGGGCCGGCGCCTCTCGACCTCCAGCGCGAAACCCCGCGAGAGATGGAGCCAAAGCTGCCACAGCAACGGGCGAAGATTGGCCGCCAGCGGGGCCATGACGCCGAGCCGTGCCGGCAAGGCATCAGCGCGCGCGCCGCGCCGGCCCTGTGCCTGCCCCTGCCCCGGCGGTGCCGGCTGCATCGCCCGCTCTCCCCCGCCGGCGCTGCGATTTGACCGCTTAGCGTTTCCGGCAAAGCCATGTTACAGGGCGCGCGCCGGTTGTCATGTCACGATCCGGCCCCTTCCCCTGTCTTGCCCCGGACGGCCCTGGCCGCCCGGCCGGAGTTCCCTCCCATGAGCAACGCCGTCGTCACGCGCTTTGCGCCCTCGCCCACCGGATTCCTGCATATCGGCGGAGCCCGGACCGCGCTGTTCAACTGGCTCTATGCCCGCCGGCAAGGCGGCAAGATGCTGCTGCGCATCGAGGATACCGACCGGGAACGCTCGACCGATGCCGCCATCGCCGCGATTCTCGACGGGCTGGAATGGCTTGGCCTCGACTGGGACGGCCAGACCGTCTACCAGTTCCAGCGCGCCGCCCGGCATCGCGAAGTCGCCGAGCAGATGCTTGCCGCCGGCAAGGCCTATCACTGCTACGCGACCCAGGTCGAGCTCGAGGAGATGCGCGAGAAGGCCCGCGCCGAGGGCAAGCCGCTGCGCTATGACGGGCGCTGGCGCGACCGCGATCCGTCGACCGCGCCGGAAGGCGCGAAGCCCGTCATCCGCCTCAAGGCGCCGCAGACCGGCGAGACCGTGGTCAATGACGAGGTCCAGGGCCGCGTCGTCTGGCAGAACGAGAATCTCGACGACCTCGTGCTGCTACGCTCGGACGGTACGCCGACCTATATGCTCGCCGTCGTCGTCGACGACCATGACATGGGCGTGACCCATATCATCCGCGGCGACGACCACCTGACCAATGCCGCGCGCCAGACCCAGATCTATGACGCACTCGGCTGGGACGTGCCGAGCATGTCGCATATCCCGCTGATCCATGGCGCGGACGGCGCCAAGCTCTCGAAGCGCCACGGCGCGCTCGGCATCGATGCCTATCGCTCGATGGGCTATCTGCCGGCGGCGCTGCGCAACTATCTGGTGCGGCTGGGCTGGAGCCATGGCGATCAGGAGGTGTTCTCCACCCAGGAAATGATCGACGCCTTCAAGCTGTCCTCGATCGGCCGCTCGCCGGCGCGCTTCGACTACGCCAAGCTGGAGAACCTCAACGGCCTCTATATGCGCCAGTCGGATGATGCGGACCTGCTTGCCGCGCTCAAGGTCATCCTGCCGGAGATCGGGCCGGCGCGCGGCCTCGGCGCCACGCTCTCGCCGGAGCTGGAGGCAAAATTCCTCGCCGCCATGCCGGGCCTCAAGGAGCGCGCCAAGACGCTGATCGAACTGCTCGACAGCGCCTTCTATCTCTATGCCCAGCGCCCGCTGCAGCTCGACGACAAGGCCAAGGGCCTGCTCGACGAGGCCGCGCGCCAGCGCCTGCCGAAGATCGCGGAGAAGCTCGCCGCCGTCGGCGACTGGGCACCTGCGCCGCTCGAAGCCGCCGTGCGTGCCTATGTCGAGGAGAGCGGGCTGAAGCTCGGCCAGGCGGCACAGCCGCTGCGCGCCGCGCTGACCGGCCGGGCGATGTCGCCGGGCCTGTTCGACGTCATGGCGGTTCTGGGCCGCGAAGAGACGCTGGCCCGGCTCGCCGATCAGGCCGCGTGAAGCAGGACGAACAGGGCCACCCTGTCATTCCGGGGCTTCGCGTGAGCCGAAGAACCCGGAATCCACGACCGGGTAAGCCGCCTGCAACCGAACACCTGATGCCTCACCCAGTCGTAGGTTCCGGGTTCGCGCCCGTGGCGCGCCCCGGAATGACAAGTCGGTGGCGCGAGGCCTCCGGGCCCGCCGCTGCGGCGCCTTCAACCTCACCAAGCCCAAGAAAATCGCAGGGTCGGAAGCGCCCTCATCGGCCATCGAGCACCAGCTCGCGCAGATATGAGCGCAGCGCGGTTCCAACCGCCTTTTGGCTCGGTTGAATGCACTGCGCAAATGGTCTAGTGACGCGCAAGTGCATTGCGGTGCGGCAACGCGGGCATGTACGAATATTGCTTGTAATTCAGTCACATGGACCATCTCTCCCGTTCTCCTTCCGACATCCGGCCGTCACCTCGCGGCCTTCGGATGCGAGATGCCCGGCGCGAAAGCGCGGAGAGGCGAAACCGGGGCTGAACAGCAGCGAGCCTTGAAAGGATCGGTATCGATGAGCGGAAATACCAGCCAGCTCCAGGTCGGCGACAAGACCGTCGACATGGCGATCAAGGAGGGGTCTGTCGGCCCCGCCGTCATCGACATCGCCAAGCTCTACGCCCAGACGGGCATGTTCACCTACGATCCCGGCTTCACCTCGACGGCGAGCTGCGAGTCGCAGATCACCTATATCGACGGCGACAAGGGCGTTCTGCTCTATCGCGGCTATCCGATCGAGCAGCTCGCCGAACATGGCGACTTCCTCGAGACCTGCTACCTGCTGCTCGAGGGCCAGCTGCCGACGGCCGCGCAGAAGGCCGATTTCGATTATCGCATCACGCGCCACACCATGGTGCACGAGCAGATGGCCCGCTTCTTCCAAGGCTTCCGCCGCGACGCCCACCCGATGGCGGTGATGGTCGGCTCGATCGGCGCAATGTCGGCCTTCTATCACGACTCCACCGACATCTCCGACCCGCATCAGCGCATGATCGCCTCGATGCGCATGATCGCGAAGGTGCCAACTCTTGCCGCGATGGCGTTCAAGTACACCGTCGGCCAGCCCTTCGTGTACCCGCTGAACTCGCTGGACTACACCTCGAACTTCCTGCGCATGTGCTTCGCGGTGCCGGCCGAGGAGTACAAGGTCAATCCGGTGCTGTCGCGCGCGCTCGACCGGATCTTCATCCTGCACGCCGACCACGAGCAGAATGCCTCGACCTCGACCGTGCGCCTCGCCGGCTCGTCGGGCGCCAATCCCTTCGCCTGCATCGCGGCCGGCACGGCCTGCCTGTGGGGACCCGCGCATGGCGGCGCCAACGAAGCCGCGCTCAAGATGCTCGAGGAGATCGGCTCGGTCGACAACATCCCGAAATACATCGCCAAGGCGAAGGACAAGAACGATCCGTTCCGCCTGATGGGCTTCGGCCACCGGGTCTACAAGAACTACGACCCGCGCGCGAAGATCATGCAGAAGACCACGCATGAGGTGCTGAACGAGCTCGGGATCAAGGACGACCCGCTGCTCGACGTCGCCGTCGAGCTGGAGCGCATCGCCCTCTCCGACGAGTACTTCATCGAGAAGAAGCTCTATCCGAACATCGACTTCTATTCGGGCATCACCCTCAAGGCGATGGGCTTCCCGACCTCGATGTTCACGGTACTCTTCGCCGTCGCCCGCACGGTTGGCTGGATCGCGCAGTGGAAGGAAATGATCGAGGATCCCTCCCAGAAGATCGGCCGCCCGCGCCAGCTCTATACCGGCTCGGCCCAGCGCGACTATACCCCGATCGGCCGCCGCTGATCGCTGCGGTATCGACGACCCGGAAAGGCGCGCGGCGAAAGCCCCGCGCCTTTTTCATGGGTTTAAGAGCTTGCGATCGCCGTGGTGGTCGCTGTCCAGGACGCCACCACATTTGTCATTCCGGGGCTTCGCGTGCGCGAAGAACCCGGAACCTACGACTGGGCGAGCGGGCAACAACCGGGCACAAAATGTCTCACCCGGTCGTAGGTTCCGGGTTCGCGCCTGCGGCGCGCCCCGGAATGACAAGCGTTTGGTTCGAAGCCGCGGCCATGGGTGACGGGAGCGCTTAGCCGGCCTGCTCCGCCGGCAGGATGGCCAGGGCCGCAGCAACCGCGTTCGCCGCCGGGCTCGGCCCGGCCGAACGCATGATCGTCTCGACCTCGGCGAAGCCGTCGAGCTGCTCTTGGCGCTTGTCGCCCTCGGCCATCGCGGCAAGCAGGTGGCTGCTCAGCGCGTCGGCGGTCGCCTCTTCCTGGATGAATTCCGGGACGATGCTCCGGCCGAGGATCAGGTTGGGCAGGATCACGCTCGGCAGCTTGATGAGGCGCCGCGCCAGGAAGGCCTCCCAGCCGGCGCCGCGATAGGCCGCGACGGTCGGGATCTGCGACAGGGCGAGTTCCAGTGTCACGGTTCCCGAGGCCGCCAGCGCGGCGCGGGCCTCCCGGAACGCCGCGAGCTTGGCCGCCTCGCCCGTAACGATCTCCGGAGCCACCGGCCAGCGCGCCACGGCTTCCGCGATCAAGGGCTGGAGCCGCTGCACCGCCGGCAACACGAAGCGGGCGCCCGGCACCGCTGCCGCAACCTTCGCCACCGCCTCGCCGAAGACCGGCATCAGATGGTGGATCTCGGAACGACGGCTGCCGGGCAGGACGAGCACGACCGGCCGCCCGGCATTGTCGCGTCGTCGCTGCTCCTCCACATCGGGACGCATCTCGGCAAGACGTTCCATCAGGGGGTGGCCGACATAGACGGTTTCCGGGCCGTGCAGCCGCGCGAGCGCGGCGGGCTCGAAAGGCAGCAGGGCCAGGATGCGGTCGACATGCGGCGCCATCCGTCTCGCGCGGCCGGAGCGCCAGGCCCAGACGCTGGGGCAGACCCAGTGCACGATCGGAATGGAAGGCGCCCGCGCCCTCACCTTCTTCGCGACGCGCAGGCAGAAATCCGGGCTGTCGATCGTCAGGAGCAGATCGGGCTGGAACTCCGCGATACCGCGTGCCGCATCCTCCATCCGCCGCAGCAGCAGAGGCAGGCGCGCGATCACCGGGCCGAAACCCATCACGGCGATGTCGGCCTGCGGAAAGAGCGATTTCAGTCCGGCTTCCGGCAAACCGTGATCACCGACACCACAAAGCTCGATCGGGCGATCGCCCATCTTCTCGCGCAGCGCGGCAAGGAAGCGCAGCGCCAGGGCATCGCCCGAGGCCTCGCCTGCGATAACGGCCAGCCGGAACGGCCGCATCAGGGAAAGCCCTCGACGAAGAGGCCAAGCTGGTCCGCCTGCCGACCGAGCGCGGCGCGGTCGCCGACCAGCACCGCGCCGGCCCGGACGCCAATGCCGGAGAGCCCGGCTTCGGCGATGTTCCGCAGGGTGTCCGGCCCGATGGCTGGCATGTCGACGCGCAGGTCCTGACCGGTCTTCGGCACTTTCACGAGGAAGCCGTCGCCTTTCCCAATCTTGAGGCGCCCGCGTGCGACGAGATCGGCCACGCGCCGGATCATCGCATCGGTGCCTTCGGCGGCCTCGATCGCGACGACACGGTGATCGGCCAGGATCGCGGCCTGACCGACATCGAAGGGGGACAGCGTCGCCAGCAAGGCGAAGCCACGCTCAAGCTCGGCGCGCTGCTCCGGCGAGGCCTGCCGGCTGCCCAGCGCCCCGCGCGGCGCGGTCATCTCTGGCGCGATATCCGCCGGTCCATGGACACGAAAGCCCTGCATCTCGAAGAAACGGACCACGCCGCGCAGCAGATGGTCATCGCCGCCCAGAAAGGCCTTGGCGAAATGGGGCATGTATTTCAGCGTCGAAACCTCTGGGCGCAGGGAGCCGAAGCTCGGCCGTGGCAGAGCCCCGAGCATCACGATGTCGACGATGCCGCGCCGGCGCAGCTCCTCGAGGAGGCTGCCGAGCTGGCCGAGGCGGTATGTCCTGATATCCGCGCCGTCACCGAAAGCGGCGGGATCGGCCGCCCCGTCCAGCGCCGCGATATAGGGGCGCTCGCCCCTGCCCGTCACGATGCGGGCGAGCTGGAGCGGATAGTCGCCGCTCCCCACGATCATCGCGAGCGGGCCGCGCTGGGCGGCGGAATCGGCCGGCCGGTCGGTGTTCACCGCTCCGCGACAGTGGCGTCCCGCGGCGTGCAGAGCGCCTTGTCGCCGCCTTCCCTGATGAAGTTCAGGATCTCATGGACCAGAGGATCCTCGCTGAACTCGGCCGCGACATCCTCGACACGCTCGGTCAGAGTTCCCTCGGCCGCGAAAAGCAGCCGATAGGCACGGCGCAGCTCGTGGATCTGCTCGCGCGTGAAGCCGCGCCGCTTGAGGCCGATGAGATTCAAGCCAACAAGATGGGCGGGGTTGTCACGAATGGTACCGAACGGAATGACATCGCTCAGCACGCCGGCTCCGCCGCCGATGAAGGCATGGTCGCCGATACGGATGAACTGCTGCAAGCCGGCACCGCCACCGACGATGACGAAGTTGCCGATCGTGACATGGCCGGCGCACATCACATTGTTCGAGAAGATGATGTTGTTGCCGAGGCGGCTGTCATGGCCGACATGCGAATTGGCCAGGAAGAAACAGCGATCACCGACGCTGGTGATCATGCCCCCGCCTTCCGTGCCGGGGTTCATGGTAACCCCCTCGCGGATCTGGCAATCCTCGCCGATCGTCAGTGTCGAGGGCTCGCCACGATACTTCACGTCCTGAGGCGGATGGCCGATCGAGGCAAAGGGGAAGATGCGCGTGCGCGGGCCGATCGTGGTGCGGCCAGCCACGACCGCGTGACTGACGAGCTCGACGCCTTCGCCGAGCACGACGTCCGGACCGACCTGGCAGAACGGCCCGATCGTCACGCCCGCACCGAGCTGGGCCTTCGGATCGACCAGCGACATGGGATGGATGGATACGCTCATCGAGACGCTGCCCTGATCCTGAACCGTCGCAACGCTCAAATGACCATCGCCGAAATCTCGGCTTCGGCCACGAGCACCCCGTCGACGCGCGCCTCGCCGCGATAGAAAAAGATGTTGCGCTTGCGGGCGAGCTTGGTGAGGTGGAAGCGGATCTGGTCGCCCGGCGTAACCGGCTTGCGGAACTTCGCCTTGTCGATCGTGGTGAAAAGAACGGACTTGACCTCCTGCGCGCCGACTTCGCGGGCATTCACGACCAGCACGCCGGCCGTCTGAGCCATCGCCTCAATCATCAGCACGCCCGGAAACACCGGCCGCTCCGGGAAATGGCCGGTGAACTGCGGTTCGTTGACCGTCACGTTCTTGATGCCCACACCGGAGGTATCGCCGTCGATCTCGACGACGCGATCGACCAGCAGAAACGGATAACGGTGGGGGATGCTGGCCATGATCTTCTGGATATCGATTACACCCAGTGAAGTCGTCGCCTCAGTCATGGTCTGTCTTCTCCCGCGTGCCGTCACCGGGCCGCGCCTTGTCTTCACTTCAGTGGCTGGAAGCAGGCAACGCTCCTGCAACCGGCCACGATTTCAAAGCCTGCCGTCGCTTTGCCGGAAATAGAGCGGGTTGAGCAACAAAATTCTCAGCATCCGGAGCAGAAAGACCCTGTCCGCCGCCGGAAGCGCCCGACTTAATCCTGGGATGCGCCCGGCTTCTTGCCCCGGTTGGCCACCAGCGTCTTGAGCAGCGCCGTTTCGCGCGCCCAGCCGAGCGCGGGCTGAGCCGGATACCCGCCATAGCGCGCACCACGCGGAACATCGCCGGCGACGCCGCTCTGCGCCGCGATCTGGGCGCCGACACCGATGGTGAGATGGCCGGCCAACCCGACCTGCCCGCCGAGCACCACGAAATCCTCCAATGTCGAGGAGCCCGCGAGGCCGGTCTGGGCGCAGATCACGCAATGGCGCCCGATGACGCAGTTATGGCCGATCTGGACGAGGTTATCGATCTTGGTGCCCTCGCCGATCACCGTATCGCGGCTGGCGCCGCGGTCGATCGTGCTGTTGGCCCCGATCTCGACATCGTCCTGGATGATGACGCGGCCGACCTGCGGCACCTTCATATGCCCCTTGGGGCTCATCGCGAAGCCGAAGCCGTCCTGCCCGATCCGCGCACCGGGGTGGACGATGACGCGATTGCCGATCAGGGACGCCTGGATCGTGCTGCCCGCCCCGATCGAGCAGTTGCGCCCGATCCGGACCTGCGGCCCGATGACCGCATGCGAGGCCACCACGGTCCCGGCGCCGATTTCCGCGCCCGGGCCGATCACGGCGCCGGGATCGACGGTGACGCCGGCTTCGAGCACGGCGGTGGCATGAACGATGGCGCCCGGCGCGACACCCTGCGAGGCGAAGATCGATTCAGGCTTCAGCGCATTCGGAAAGCAGCGCGCCATCACCTTCGCGAAGGCATGATAGGGCGCCGGCGACACCAGAGCCACCGTTCCCGCCGGCACACGATCGGCGAAACGCGGCGAGACGAGGCACAGGCCCGCCTTGGTCGCAGCCAGGGCCTCCGTGTATTTCGGATTGTCCATATAGGCGAGATCGGCCGGGCCGGCGTTCTCGAGCGCGGCGATGCCGTCAAGTTTGCGGGATGGCTCCACGCCATCAGGCAAGCTTGCGCCTGAAATGCTTGCGACCTCGCCGAAGTCCAGCGAGGTCGCGAAGGGAAAGAAAACGGGCTCTGCCATGATCAGGTCCGGAGCGGGACCGCCGTCCATCCCACAGGGCGCGAGAATGGCGATCCAGGTCATTGTTATCGCATCGGTTTGTCCCGGGAAGTGGGAGCCACTTCCCGGTCGATGCCAAAGCCCCGCTATGTCAGAAGCGGGTGCCGCCCGAGAAGCGGAAGGCCTGGAGGCGATCGCCACCGTACTTGCCGACCAGACCCGTCTGCGGATTGAGGCCGATCTGGCCTTCGTCCTTGGTCAGGGCATAGGCATAGTCGAACCGGATCGGTCCCAGCGGCGACTGCCAGAGCAAGCTCACGCCGACCGACGAACGCAGGATGTTCTTGTCGCGGATACAGCCGATATTCGACTGCGCGCCACCGGTGATGACGTTGTACTGGCGCGCCTCGGAGCCGGCCGGGCAAGCGAAGGCCACCGACTTCGAGCCGCCGTCATAGTTGAACAGCGTACCGGCATCGGCGAAGAGCGCACCGCGCAGGCCGAGGTCGCGCGGCAGGCCGAAGAGCGGGAACTGCACTTCGACGGTGCCGCCGAAATAGGTCGTGCCGCCCACCGCGTTCGCCGTCGGGTCGTTCAGCACGTCGCGCGGACCGATGCCGGAGGGCGCGAAACCACGCACCAGCGACGGGCCGAGGAAGTAGTGATCGACCATGCGCAGGTTGCCGCTGGTCGCCTGGACGTGACCGCCCTGGACGCGCAGGAAGCCAACCACGTCGTCGAAGATCTCGCGGTAGTAGCGGGCATCGGCCGAGATGCGGAAGAACTTCGAGTCGCCGCCGAGACCGGCGAATTCCGGCTTCAGCTCGGCCGAGAAACCGTTGCGCGGGTTCTGGACGTTGTCGAGCGAGTTGTAGTTGAAGTTCAGGCCGACGAGCGAGGTCAGGGTCGTGCCCTGGGCCTCCTTGACCGCCACCGTCGCCTCGCCGTTGGTCACGCAGTTATAGAGCGCACCGGCACCGGCATTCGGCGTGACGCCCGGGATCGGGTAGGTACAGTCGTTATAGGGCCGGTTGATCTCGTTCGGGATGTCGATCTCGGTCGTGTAGAGCGAGTAACGCGGCGTGATCGAGAACTCTTCCGTGATCGGGAAGGTGAAGCGCACCTGCCCGCCGGTCACGCGGCTTTCGAAGCGGCCGGTGTTGTAGTTGTCGTTGAACTTCGAGAACAGGTCGATGCCCGCCGCCACGCGATAGCCCAGGAAATAGGGCTCGGTGAAGGAGAAATCGACACCCTGCGTCCGCTGGCCGAGCGTGCCGGCGATACGGACGAACTGGCCGCGACCGAGGAAGTTCGACTCCGACAGCGAGATTTCGCCGATGACGCCGTCCGAGGTCGAGTAGCCGCCGGCCACCGAGAAGGAGCCGGTCGCCTTGTCCTCGACGTCGATATTGACGACGACGCGATCCGGAGCAGAGCCCGGCTCGTTGGTGATGCGGACCTTGGTGAAGAAACCGAGATTGTTCAGGCGACGCTCGGCGCGGTCGACCATGACCTTGTTGTAGGCATCGCCCTCGCCGAGATCGAGCTCGCGACGGACGACATAGTCGCGGGTGCGGGTGTTGCCGCGCACGTTGATGCGCTCGACATAGACCCGCGGACCCTCGTCGACGACATAGGTGATGCCGATCACGCGACCCGCTGCATCGCGATCGCCGCGCGGACGAACCTGAGCAAAGGCATGGCCACGGCGCGCCACTTCCGTGGTGAGCGCAACCAGCGACTTCTCGACCGCCTCGGCGTTGTAGGTATCGCCCGTCGACGTCGCGACATAGCGCTGCAGGGCAGCGGCATCGACATCGCGCAGCGCGGAATCGACCGTGACATTGCCAACCTGATACCGCTGCCCCTCTTCGACCTGAATGTCGACGACCCAGCCGCCGGCAGCCTCATCGAAGCGGGCGCCGCTGTTGACGATCTGGAAATCGGCATAGCCGTTCTTCAGGTAGAAGCGGCGGATGAGATCCATATCGGAATTGATGCGATCAGGATCATAGACGTCGGAGGTCTTGACCCAGCTCAGGAAGTTCGACTCCGTCGACGTCATCAACCCGCGCAGGCGCCCGGCCGAATAGGCCTGATTGCCGCTGAAATTGATCGACTTGATGCCGGTCTTGCCGCTCTCGTTGATGGTGAAGACGATGTCCTGGCGGCCATTCGGCAGCGGAGCCACGCGGCCGCTCACCGAAGACAGTCCGTAGCCGACCCGGCGATAGGCCTCACGCAGGCGCTCGACGTCGGAGTTGATCAGCGCCTGGCTGACCGGGCCGCCGGCGCGCGACTGCACGACCTGCGACAGCTGCTCGCCCTTCAGCTTGCGGTTACCTTCGAATGCGACGCGATTGACCGTGCCGCTCTGCTCCTTGACCGAGACGACGGTCTGCGAGCCGCGCCGGCTGACCTGCACACTGCTGAACAGACCGGTCGCCAGCAGGCTCTCGCGGATCTCCTGGGGATTTTCGCGGCCGACGGCGTAGGAGCGAATCGTCTCCGCATCGACCTGCCGATTGCCGTGGACAACCACAGCCTGCGCGAAAGCCACACCACCACTCACGGCCAGCATCAAAGCCGAAAGTCCGATCGATCGAGAGAGCCGCAGCTTGGTCGTCCGGCTCTTTTGGGTCGACGTCATCGGGTCGCCTATTCCATCTCTCTGGTCACCACCCCAAACGGGGACCGCCATCAACCGATGGCAGCACGGGGACATTGCGGTTCAAACGCTTCTACAAAGTTTCCAGCAGGGTGCAAACCGCGATCATCGTTAATAAAGCGTTTTTAGGAATCTCGTTGCCGGCGGGCCACGCAGCATGCCGTTTTTCCGCCGCAAATCACCGCCCCGTCGGCGGTTTCAGAGCATCCCGCGGACGTGCACGATGTCGTTCCAGGTTACGAACAACATCAACATCAGCACGAGCGCCAGACCGACCCTGAAACCGATCTCCTGTGCCCGCGGGCTCAGCGGCCGGCCGCGCACGGCCTCGTAGAGATAGAACAGCAGGTGCCCGCCATCGAGCATGGGAACCGGCACGAGATTCATCAGGCCGATCGAGACCGAAAGGATCGCGGCAAGGTTGATCAGCCCGAGCAGCCCCCCATTCGAGGCGACGATGCCGGAGACCTGCGCGATCCGAATCGGCCCCGAAAGCTGGTCGGTGGATTCGCGCCCCGTCACCAGCTTGGCGATGTAGTCATAGGTCCGGGTTACGACGAACCAGGTCTCGACGAAACCGGCCTTGGTGGACTCGAGCAATCCGAATCGCTGGACCTTCCAATCCTCCGGGCGCGGCGAGGCCCTGACGCCGATCACGCCGATGCGCTGCGTGCCGAGCTGGGTCTTCATCTCGGTGAGCGCGGGCGTCACCGGCAAGGTTACGGTCCCGCCGTCGCGCTCGATCGAAACCTCGAGGCGTTCCTCGGGCCGGGTCGAAACGATGCGCTGCATGTCGGAGAAACTGGCGACCTTCTGGCCGTCGATGGCGATCACGATGTCGCCCGCCTTCAGGCCCGCCCGCTCCGCGGCACTGCCGGCGACGACGGCGTCGACGCGCGGGATCAGCACCTGCTTGCCGAAGAAGAAGGCCGAGCCGGCGAAGATCAGGATCGCCAGCAGGAAATTCGCGACCGGGCCGGCCGCGACGATCGCCGCCCGCTCACCGAGCGACTGTGCCGGGAAGGAGCGCGCGCGCTCCTGCGCCGACATCCGACCGACCGCATCATCGTCGGGGGCGCTGGAGGCGTCGGCATCGCCGGAGAACTTGACGTAGCCACCGAGCGGGATCAGCGCGAAACGCCAGCGCGTGCCATGCCTGTCGTTGAAGCCGAAGAGCTCGCGGCCGAAGCCGATCGAGAACGTCTTGACGTCGACGCCGCACCAGCGGCCGACCAGGAAATGCCCGAGCTCGTGGACGAAAACGACAATGGTCAGGACGAACAGGAACGGCAGCAGATAGCCGAGCACGAATTGCCCGGCATTCCAGAGCGACGCTGCGAATTCCATGAACCTATTCCCCCAGGGGTCCTGGATCATCGCGCACCGCATCGGATGCGATCACGATGATCTACTCATTGGTGCTGCAACGGACTTGTCCGGAAAGTGGATTCCGCTTTTCGGTCCGATGCAATGACAGCCTTTAGGTGACAGTGAACCGCGCTTGCGACAAGAGCGAGGCAGCCAGCCGCCTGGAGTCTTGGTCAATGGCGAGCGCGGCCGCGACATCGCCCGGCCCCTCCGATCCGGCGGCGGACGCCGCGCAGACCGCTTCCACCAATACGGCGATGTCGGAAAACCGGAGCCGCCGCTCCAGGAAGGCGGCGACGGCGACCTCATTGGCGGCGTTGAGCACGGCCGGCATCGCTCCGCCCTCGCGCAATGCGGCCATGGCGAGGCCGAGTGCCGGGAAGCGGATGAGATCGGGTCGCTCGAAGCTGAGCGGCGCTGCCAATGCCAGATCGAGGAAGCGCGGGGGCGGCGCGTCGAGGCGGCCGTCGATGCCGAGGCAATGCGCGGCCGCGACCCGCATGTCCGGCACCGCCATGCCGGCGCTGACCGAACCGTCGCGGAAGGTCACGAGGCCGTGGACGATCTGCTGGGGGTGGACGAGCACCTCGAGCTGATCCGGCCGCAGATCGAACAGGAAGCGGGCCTCGATCAGCTCGAGCCCCTTGTTCATCATGCTGGCGGAATCGATCGTGATCTTGGCGCCCATCGCGTAGTTCGGATGCTTCAACGCCTGTTCGGGCGTCGCCGCGGCGATGCGCTCGGCGCTCCAGGTCCGGAATGGGCCGCCGGAAGCGGTCAGCGTCATGCTGCGGATCGATGAGAGAGGCTCGGCCCCCAGGACCTGGAACAGGGCGTTGTGCTCGGAATCGAGCGGCAGCAAACGGGCACCGACCTCAGCAGCACGCGCCATCACCGCCCCACCGGCGCAGACCAGGCTTTCCTTGTTGGCGAGCGCGATCGCGCGCCCCGGCTGGAGCGCGGCGAAAGTCGCCTCCAGCCCGGCCGCGCCGGAAATCGCGCTGACCACGATATCGGCCGGGCGGTCGACCGCCTCCAGCACGGCGGAACGCCCGGCCCCGCACGCGATCCCCGTGCCGGAGAGCGCCTGCTTGAGCGCCGCGCCGCCTGCGGCATCGGCCAAAGCTGCGAAGGATGCGCCGGTCTCGACCGCGGTACGAGCCAGCGCCTGCGCATCCCGGCCGCCGACCACGGTCGCGATGGACAGACGCCCGGGATTCTCGGCGGCGACGTCGCGGACCGAACGTCCGACGGAGCCGGTTGCTCCCAGAAGCGTGACGCTGCGCAAGGGCATCGGGATCAAACGTCGAGATGCAGGGCGAAGAGCGCGAAGCCGGCCAATACCAGCACAGCCCAGTAACCGTCGAGCCGGTCGAGGAAACCGCCATGGCCGGGAATGAGCTTGCTCGAATCCTTGGTGTCGAAGCGGCGTTTGAGCGCGGATTCGAACAGGTCTCCCGCCTGGCTGACGATCGAACCGGCAAGGGAGGCCGCAACCACCGGCCCAGCCGCCGTCATGCCCTGCAGCGCCGGCACCAGGCGCCAGACGAGATAGCCGCCGATCATCCCCGCCACGGCCCCCCCGATCGCGCCCGACCAGGTCTTCTTGGGGCTGACCGCCGGCATCAGCTTGGGACCGCCAAGCTTGCGGCCTGTGAAATAGGCGGCGATGTCGGTGAGCCAGACGACGGCGAAGCTCCACAGGATCAAGGCGAGGCCAACACCCGGAAGATCGCGCAATGCGGGCGTGATCAGTGCGAAGGCCAGCGCATAAGCGACACCGCAGAGCTCCAGCGTCAGGCGCGAGCGCACGAAAGGCGTCGCGAGCGCGCCGAGGAGCGCCATGGCCGAAGCCGTGCCCGCGAGCGCTGCGGGACTTGCCGGGGAAAAGGTCAGCGCCAGGCCGGCGGCGACCACCGCGATGCCGGCGGGAATCGCATTGCCGCGGCCGATGATCGCCAGCCACTCATAGGCCACGAGCCCCGCGACCAGAATCCAGACCAGCCGGAAGGGCCAGCCGCCCCAGAGCGTAACCAGCAGGATCAGGGCTCCGAGGACCAGCGCCGAGGCGACCCTGAGCTTCAGCTCGGAGTTCGTTCGCGGCGCGGAGGGGTTCGGCGCATTCACGCGACGCCCACGCTGCGGTCGGAGGGAGCGGACAGGCCGCCGAAGCGGCGGTCGCGCTGGCGGTACTGGGCCAACGCATCCTCGAAGGCCGCGCGATCGAAATCGGGCCACATCACCGGCGCGAAGATGAACTCGGCATAGGCCGCCTGCCAGAGCAGGAAATTCGAGATTCGGGTCTCGCCCGAAGTGCGGATGACCAGTTCGGGATCGGGAAGGTCATGGGTATCGAGCTGGCGGGCGATCGCAGTCTCGTCGATCGCGGCCGGGTCGATCCGCCCCGCCACGGCATCGGCCGCCAGCCGCCGCGTGGCGCGCATGATCTCATCGCGCGAGCCGTAGTTGAAGGCGATGACCAGCACGAGACCGGTATTGGCGCGGGTGCTGGTTTCCGCGTGCTCGACGAGGCGGCGCAGGTCGGCCGCCAGATCGTCGCGGCTGCCGATGATCCGGACCCGGACATTGGCGGCCGAGAGCTCGGCGAGGTCCTTTTCGACGAAGTGCTTGAGCAGCCCCATCAGGAAGGAAACCTCGGCATAGGGCCGGCGCCAGTTCTCGGTGGAGAAGCTGTAGAGCGTCAGGACCTGGATGCCGAGATCGCTGGCATTGCGCACGGTGCGGCGCAGCGCGTCGAGCCCGCGGCGGTGTCCCTCCTGCCGCGGCAGCCCGCGCATCTGCGCCCAGCGCCCGTTGCCGTCCATGATGATGGCGACATGGGCCGGGTTGGACACGCCTGCGTCGCGCTGACCGGATGACATGCGGATGAGCCTCGCTCGGCTTCGGCCGAAGGAACGCGGGAGGTCCCCGCGCGGGAGATCAAACGTCCAGGAAATCAGACGTCCAGGAGATCAGACTTGCAGGAGATCAGACGTGCAGGATTTCCTTTTCCTTCGCCGCCAGCGCCTGGTCGATCTCGCCGATATGCTGGTCGGTCGCCTTCTGGACGAGGTCGGAATTGCGGGCGGCATCGTCCTTGGTCATGTCGCCGTCCTTCTCGAGCTTCTTGATCACATCGATGCCGTCGCGGCGGACATGACGCACCGAGATCTTTGCTTCCTCGGCGTATTTATGCGCGACCTTGACCATCTCCTTGCGGCGCTGCTCGTTCAGCTCGGGGATGCGGATGCGCAGCACCTGCCCTTCCGTCTGCGGGTTGAGGCCGAGATCGGATTCGCGGACCGCCTTGTCCACGGCGTTGACCATCGAGCGGTCCCAGACCTGCACGCTGAGCAGGCGCGGCTCCGGCACGGAGACTGTGGCGAGCTGGCTCAGCGGGGTGCGGGCGCCATAAGCCTCGACCATGATCGGGTCGAGCATGTTGGCGGAGGCGCGGCCGGAGCGCAGCGAGGCGAGATCGCCCTTGAAGGACTGCACCGCACCGGCCATGCGGCGCTTGATGTCGGCGAGGTCGAACGTCGTCTGGGCCATTTCAATCGGGACCTTGCAGGTAATTCAAAATCGGCGAGACCATGGCGGCGGTGCCGCGCAGGGTCAAGATTGACATGTTCGAACAGCATTTTCCCTGGCGATGAGCAAGGGAAAAGCGTCGATGCGGGCAGAACATGGCCGGTTAGCAGCGCAACCCGCTGGTTCGCAGCCCCCGGATGCCCATCTCATCCTAGAGAGCGGCTCACATGCCGGCCAGCGCCGCCTGCGCGGAACCACGGAGAAAACACGTGCCTCGCCTCAACCGCATCGTCGAGACCGCGCTCTATGTCGACGATCTCGACCGCGCCCGCGCCTTCTACGAGGACAAGCTCGGCCTTGCGCCGCTGCTCAAGACGAAAACGCTCTTCGCCTACGATGTCGGCGGCGCGAATGTGCTGCTGCTGTTCCAGCGCGGCGCCTCGCTCCAGACCCAGAGCGCGGCCGGGGGAACGATCCCGCCGCATGACGGCAACGGGCCGCTTCACATCGCCTTTGCGATCGATGCCGACGAACTCCCGGCCTGGGAGGCCAGGCTGGAGGAACGCGGCATCGCCGTGGAGGGGCGCATGCAATGGGAGCGCGGCGGCACGAGTCTCTACTTCCGCGACCCGGACGGGCATCTGCTGGAGCTGGCGACGCCCGGCCTGTGGCGGACCTATTGAGGCCGGCGCCTCAGGGCGTGACGTAGGTCGCCCTGCCCTCGCCGCGCAGGACGGCGGCCAGCATGCCGGGCTCGGCGATCGAGAAGACGACGATGGTCAGGCTCGCATCGCGGGCGAGCGCGAAGGCCGCAGTGTCCATCACCTTGAGGTCGCGCTTGATCGCGTCCTCATGGGTCAGCGTGTCGTAACGGGTCGCGGCCGGGTCCTTCTTCGGGTCGGCGCTGTAGACGCCGTCGACCTGCGTCGCCTTGAGGAGGTGGCTGCAGCCGAGCTCGGCCGCCCGCAGCGCAGCGCCGGTATCGGTGGTGAAATACGGGTTGCCGGTGCCGCCACCGAGGATGACGACCTTGCCGTTGCTGAGATGGTCGAGCGCGCGCTTGCGGGCATAGCTCTCGCAGAGCGAGGGCATCGGCACCGCCGACATGGCGCGCGCCGGGGCGCCGGCCGCCTCGATCGCATGCTCCAGCGCGAGCGCGTTCATGACCGTGCCGAGCATGCCGATCGAATCGGCGGTGGTGCGGTCGAGGCCCTTGTTCAGGCCCTGGACGCCGCGGAAGAAATTGCCGCCGCCGACGACGATGCCGATCTCGACGCCTTCGCGCGAGGCATGGGCGATGTCGGCCGCGAGCGCCGTCAGCGTGACGCCGTCGAGGCCGTTTCCGACGGGCCCCGCAAGGGCTTCACCGGAGAGCTTCACGAGAACGCGTTGGGGTCTCATCGATGTCTCTCCGTCATGTTGGGGGCCGGCCGCGATTCGACGCAGCCCTATCTTCCTACAAAAAAGGCCGCGCGATGCGCGGCCTTTCTGTGACTTGATACAGAGCTTATCAGCCCGTGGCTCCGCCGGCGGCAGCGACCTCGGCCGCGAAGTCCTGCTCTTCCTTCTCGATGCCCTCGCCGAGCGCGAAACGGGCGAAGCCGGTGAGCTTCACGGGAGCGCCGACCTTGCCCTCGATCTCCTTGAGGACCTGCGCGACCGACTTCGAGCCGTCATGGATATAGGCCTGCTCGAGCAGGCAATATTCCTTGGCGTAGCTCTTCAGGCCGCTCTCGGTGATCTTCTCGAGCACATGGGCGGGCTTGCCGGCGTTCTTCTCGGCCAGGATCGCCTTCTCGCGCTCCAGGACTTCCGGGGCGACCGAAGCGAGATCGAGCGCGACCGGGTTGGTCGCGGCGACATGCATGGCGAGCTGGCGGCCGAGCGTAGCGAGCTCGTCCGACTTGCCGGTCGAACTCGAGGGCGACGATGACGCCGATCTTGCCGAGGCCCTCGGTGATCGCGCCGTGGACATAGGAGCCGATCACGCCCGAGGAGACCTTGAGCGAAGCGACGCGGCGCAGCGTCATGTTCTCGCCGATGGTGGCGATGGCGTTGGAGACCGCCTCCTGGACGGTGCCGCCGCCCGGATAGTGATGGCCGAGCAGCGCCTCGACGTCGCCGCCACGCTCCAGCGCGACATCGGCGATGGTCTTGGCGAGCGCCTGGAATTCCGGGTTGCGCGCGACGAAGTCGGTCTCGGAGTTGACCTCGACGACGACGCCTTCGGTGCCCTGCACGGTGACGGCGACGAGGCCTTCAGCGGCGACGCGGCCGGCCTTCTTGGCGGCCTTCGACAGGCCCTTGGCGCGCAGCCAGTCGACGGCGGCTTCCATGTTGCCGTCGGTCGCCGAGAGGGCGGTCTTACAATCCATCATGCCCGCGCCGGTCTTGTCGCGGAGTTCCTTCACCATCGCGGCGGTGATCGCTGCCATCTGTCTTGTCCTTGCTGTCGGTGCGGCGCGGGCCCGAGGGCCGGCCACGGATCGGAATGATGCGGACGCCTGCATGGGGAAACGCCGACGCTCCGTTTCCGGCCGTCGGCGCGTCCTCTTAACGTCTAGAAGCCGGCGTCAATCGAGAGGCCCGATTGCGACGCGCCGATGACGCGCCGCAACCGCTAACCGAATTACGCGTCGGCGAGATCGCGAGCCTGGGCGACCCAACCCTCGCGGTCGATCTTGCCGCCGAGCTTCAGGTCGTGGTCGATCTTGGTCACGTCGGCCGGGGTCATCGCAGCGATCTGCCAGAAGTGGTAGATGCCGCCGTCGTTCAGCTTCTGAACCGCGTCCGGGCCCATGCCCGAGAGCTTGGTCAGATCGTCCGGAGCGCCACGCGGGGCGGTCAGCGTCTCGAAGGCGCCCGAAGCGGTCTCGAGAGCCTCCTCGACGACCGGCGCCTCGGCGGCGCCGATATCGATGCCCTGGTCGCCCGAGGCGCGGCCGATGCCGTCGATCGCCGAGCGGGCGATCAGGTCGCAATAGAACTGGATCGCGCGGCCGGCGTCGTCATTGGCCGGGACCGGGAAGGTGATGCCGTCCGGATCCGAGTTCGAGTCGACAATCGCGGCGACCGGGATGCCGAGGCGCTGGGCCTCCTTGATCGCGAGCGCTTCCTTGTTGGTGTCGATCACGAAGATCATGTCCGGCGTGCCGCCCATGTCCTTGATGCCGCCCAGAGCCTTCTCAAGCTTGTCGCGCTCACGCGACAGCATCAGGCGCTCCTTCTTGGTCAGGCCCGAGCCGCCGCCGTTGAGCAGCTCGTCGACCTTGCGCAGGCGCTGGATCGAAGCCGAAATGGTCTTCCAGTTGGTCAGCATGCCGCCGAGCCAGCGGGAGTTGACATAATACTGGGCCGAGCGCTTGGCGGCATCGGCGATGGCATCCTGCGCCTGGCGCTTGGTGCCGACGAAGAGGACGCGGCCGCCACGGGCGACGGTGTCCGACACGGCCTGCAGGGCGCGGTGCAGCATCGGCACCGACTGCGACAGGTCGAGGATGTGGATGTTGTTGCGGACGCCGAAGATGTACGGGGACATCTTGGGGTTCCAGCGGTGAGCCTGGTGGCCGAAATGGGCACCGGCCTCGAGGAGCTGGCGCATGGAGAAATCAGGCAGAGCCATGGTGTTCTAGTCCTTCCGGTTGAGCCTCTGGAGCGCGAATGAACAAGGCATGAGCTGCCACGTCACCGGAACGCCTCGGGAAATCGAGGCGATGCGCTCCATGTGGGATGGGCTGCGCCTTACAGGGGATGGCGCTTCATTGCAAGCCGGCTCGACCGAGAAAGCCGGCAACGCGTCGTGATAAGGCCCATGCGGATACCGCATGGGCCTGTTTGCGAGAGGGCTGGGCGCGAGGGCGCCGGAGCCCGTCACTGATAGACGACCTTGAGCTGGTCGGCTTGCGTCTGGGCGAAAGATGGGGCGACCGAGCCCAAAAATGCGACCGCGGACACGGCCATCAACGACTTATAAAAGTTCATGGGGAATATCCTCACGCTATCATGTTCTCAAGCATGCCAAGAGGCACTTCCCCCACCCCGGACTGCCTGACGTGCGCAGCCGGGCCGGACAACCCGGAACGCCGCGGCATGCCCGGCCTCGCGGGCAGGATTCGCGTTCGAGGCAGGCCGACCGAGCCTCGGGCCGGCTCCTTCGCCGAATCGACCGCGAGAGGCCGGAATCGGCGTGACCCTCGACCTGAGAACGATCTTCGTCACCGGCGCGCTGACCTGCTTCATCATCGGCGCGCTGCAGTTGATGACCTTCGCGACCGGCCGCTTCACCCGCAGCCCGGTCTGGTGGGGCGCCAGCAGCCTGTGCATCGGGACCGGCCTACTCGGCGCGGCTTTCCGCGGCGCGATACCCGATATCGTTTCGATCGAGTTTGCCAACACCACCATGCTGGCGGGCTGCCTGCTGCTGCTCTTCGGCATCCGCAACTTCGCCGGCCGCGAACTCAACTGGTTCGGCTTCGGGGTGGTGCTCCTCGGCATCTGGACCCTGCTCGCGCTGTCGCCCGGGGCGGAAGGCTATTCGACACGCGTCATGGTCGTGGCGACGGTCATGGCGCTCTGCGATGCTGCCATCGTCCGCGAAGCCGTCCGGCTCGGCCGGCAGGAGAAGCTGCGCTCGGCCTGGCTGCTCGTCGCGCTGTTCTCGCCGACGGTGATGATCTATGCCGGCCGCATCGCGCTGGGAGCGCTGGACCGGGTCGGCACGACGCTGTTCCCGGCCAATTCGGGAGCGACGGGCTGGCTCGCCGCGATCGGCGTGACGTTCGTCATCCTGAGAGGCCAGGCCCTGCTGCTGCTCGCGGCCGAGCGCAGCAACCGCATTCTCGCGACGCTCGCCCGCCGCGATCCGCTGACGGGAGCGATAAATCGCTCCGGCCTCGAGCAATGGCTGGCGCAGCAGTCGCACGGCGAAAGGCGGGCTGCGCTGCTGCTCGTCGATATCGACCACTTCAAGAAGCTCAACGATACGCTCGGCCATGTGGCCGGCGACCGGACCCTGCGCCTGTTCGCGGATGCGGTGCGGGAGCAGTTGCGCAGCACCGACATCCTGGCCCGGCAGGGCGGCGACGAATTCACGATCATCCTCCCCGGCGTCGGCGTGCGGGAGGCGGTGCGGGTGGCCGAGCGCCTTCGCGGGGCCTTCCGCGACAAGGTCGCCGATCTCGCCGAGATCGGATTGCAGCCGACGCTCAGCATCGGCGTGGCCGAGGCCGAGCTCGGCGGGCGCGAGCTCGACGATCTCCTGGTCGAGGCGGACGAAGCGCTCTATCGCGCCAAGCGGCTCGGGCGTGACCGCGTCCAGGCACAGCTCAAGCCCGCGGCCTGAGGCCGGGCTCAGCCTCAGAGCATCAGGGTCGCGGCAGCGATACGCTGAATTCCGGCTGCCGCCATCTCGGCCCAGGCGCGGTCGAGCGAGCCGTCGAGATCGATCGCCCGGCAGGCGTCCTCGACGACGCTGGTCTCGAAGCCGGCACGAGCGGCATCCTGCGCCGTCCAGCTCACGCAGAAATCCGTCGCGAGGCCGGCGACGACGACGCGCGTGATGCCACGCTCGCGCAGATAGCCTTCCAGCCCCGTCCGCGCCCGGCGATCGGCCTCGATGAAGCCGGAATAGCTGTCGATGCCCCGGCGAAAGCCCTTGCGGATCACCGCTTCGGCATGAGGCAGGTCGAGCCCGGCATGGAAGGCGGCCCCGGTCGTCCCCTGCACACAATGATCCGGCCAGAGCACCTGCGGGCCATAATCCAGCTCGATCGTCTCGAAGGGCTCGCGGCCGGGGTGGCTGGAGGCGAAGGAGGCGTGTCCCGCCGGGTGCCAGTCCTGCGTCAGCACGACATGGCGGAAGCGGCGCCCGAGCGCGTTGACGACGGGCACGACCGCATCGCCATCCGGCACCGCGAGGCTGCCGCCCGGACAGAAATCACTCTGGACGTCGACGACGAGCAGCACGGTCCGGTCGTCGGCCATCGGCGTGGCTCCTATTGCAGCCTGACATCGACCACGCCGGGCGCGGCCCGCACGGCATTGGCGATCTGCTGATTGACCGGGAACTTGCCGGGCAACTCGATCTCGACCTCCTGGGCGCCGTCGTCGATGATCATGACGATCGAGACCTTGCCTTCGGCGCGCACCGCCTCGCGCGGGCGGATGCGCTCGGCGATGGACGCCACCGCCTTGTCGTCCCGCAGATAGACGACAAGATCCTGCTTCTGGCGCGCGGCGAGGCCGTCGAGCTCCTCGGCATCCTCGATGCGCGGACGCACCTCTTCGCCATCGAGCACGGCGGAGAGACGCAGCACCAGCGCCCTGCCCGGCTCCAGCAGGTCGCGCAGTTTCATCAGCCCTTCCGAGAACAGCACGGCCTCGAACTGGCCGCTCGGATCGGACAGGTTGACGATACCCATCTTGGAACCGGACTTGGTCCGCCGCTCCGACTTGTCGATGACGGAAACCGCGACCTTGCCGACGCCGGTGCCGTTGACGCGCACGGTCTGGGCGAAATCGGCATAGCGCTGCACGCGCAGGCGCTTCAGCACATGCTCATAATCGTCGAGCGGGTGGCCGGAGAGGAAGAAGCCGACCGCCTCGTGCTCGCGCTTGAGCTTCTCGGCCGGCGCCCAGGGCTCGACCTGCGGAATACGGAAGGCCTCCTGGATCACGCCGCCGCCGAGCAGGTCGAACTGGCCGGCTGCCGCCTCGTCGCGGGTGCGGTTGGACAGCGCGAGCATGCCGTCGAGCGCCGCAACCGCGCGGGCGCGATCCGCCTCCAGCTCGTCGAGCGCGCCCGCAGCGATGAGCGCTTCCAGCGTGCGGCGGTTGACCAGCCTGGTGTCGATGCGGCGGGCGAGATCGGCGAGGTCGCGGAACGGGCCGGCGGCCTGCCGCGCCGCCACCAGCAATTCCACGGCCGCCGTGCCGACACCCTTGATGGCGCCAAGCGCATAGAAGATCTTGCCATCGGCCACGTCGAACTCGACGCCGGACTGGTTGATCGCTGGCCGCTCGACCTTGATGCCGAGCCGCTCGGCATCGCGGCGGAATTCCGAGAGCTTGTCGGTATTGCCCATGTCGAGCGTCATCGACGCAGCCAGGAACTCGACCGGGTAATTCGCCTTCAGATAGGCGGTCTGGAAGGCGACGATGGCATAGGCCGCCGCGTGGCTCTTGTTGAAGCCGTAGTCGGCGAACTTGGCGAGCAGGTCGAAGATTTCGGAGGCGATCTCCTTCTTGATGCCGCCGTCCACGGCACCCTTCACGAAGCGGTCGCGCTGGGCGTCCATCTCCGCCTTGATCTTCTTGCCCATGGCGCGACGAAGCAGGTCGGCTTCGCCGAGCGAATAGCCCGAGAGCGCCTGCGCCACCTGCATCACCTGTTCCTGGTAGACGATGATGCCGTGGGTCTCGCGCAGATAGGGCTCCATCCCGGGATGGAGATAGGTCGGATCCTCCAGCCCGAGCTTGCGGCGGCAATAGGTCGGGATATTGTCCATCGGGCCCGGCCGGTAGAGCGCCACCAGCGCGATCAGGTCCTCGATCCGGTCGGCCTTCATCTCGACCAGCGCCTTGCGCATGCCGACCGATTCCACCTGGAACACGCCGACCGTCTCGCCGCGGGCCAGCATGGCGTAGGTCGACGGATCATCGAAGGGCAATTGCGCGAGGTCGATCTGGATGTTGCGCTGGGCGATGAGCTTCACCGCCGTGGTCAGCGTCGTCAGCGTCTTCAGGCCGAGGAAGTCGAACTTCACCAGCCCGGCCTGCTCGACCCATTTCATGTTGAACTGGGTGACGCGCATGCCAGTGCGCGCGTCGACCGAGAGCGCAACGAGCTGTTCGAGCGGCCGGTCACCGATCACCACGCCTGCGGCGTGGGTCGAAGCATGGCGGTGAAGCCCTTCCAGTTTCTGGCCAATTTCGAGCAGGCGCGCGACGATCGGCTCCTCCTCCGCCGCCTGCTGCAGCTTGGGCTCGCCCTCGATCGCGTCCTTTAGCGAAATCGGCTTGGCCGGGTTCTGCGGCACCAGCTTGGTCAGCTTGTCGACCTGGCCGTAGGGCATTTCGAGCACGCGGCCGACGTCGCGCAGCACGCCGCGGGCGAGCAGCGTGCCGAAGGTGATGATCTGGGCGACGCGCTCCTGCCCGTAATGATGCTTGACGTAGTCGATCACCTCTTCACGCCTGTTTTGGCAGAAGTCGATGTCGAAGTCGGGCATCGAGACGCGGTCGGGATTGAGGAAGCGCTCGAAGAGCAGCCCGAAGCGCAGCGGATCGACATCGGTGATGGTCAGCGCATAGGCGACCAGCGAACCCGCGCCCGAGCCGCGGCCCGGCCCGACCGGAATGTCATGGTTCTTCGCCCATTTGATGAAGTCCGAGACGATCAGGAAGTAGCCCGGGAACTTCATCCGCGTGATGATCGAGAGCTCAAAATCCAGCCGCTTCTCGTAGTCCTCGACGCTGAAGCCCTCGGCCGGGCCATGCTTGGCGAGCCGGGCCGCAAGGCCGGCCCGCGCCTGCTCCTGAAGCTCCTCGGCCTCGTCGCGACCCTCCTCGCCGAAGCGCGGCAGAATCGGCTTGCGGGTGGTGACGCGCCAATGGCAGCGCATCGCGATCTCGACGGTGTTCGCCAGCGCCTCCGGCAGGTCGGCGAAGCGCTTCTTCATCTCGGCGCGCGAGGCGAAGTAATGCTCTGGTGTGACGCGGCGACGCGTGCCGTCGGAAACAAGGCGGCCTTCCGCCACCGCCAGCAGCGCGTCATGCGCATCGAAATCGGCGGGCTTGGCGAAGAAGGGCTCGTTGGTCGCGACGATCGGCAGATCAGCGTCGTAGGCGAGGCGCAGGAGATGGGCCTCCCGCGTAGCCTCGCCATCGCCGCCATGGCGCTGGATCTCGACATAGAGCCGGTCGCCATAGATTCCAGCAAGCGTCGCGAGGCGCGAAGCGGCCTGCGGGAGCTGGCCGAGGCGCAGGGCGACATCCACCGGTCCGCCCTGCCCGCCGGTCAGCGCGATCAGCCCCGTATTATAGGCGGCGAGACGCTCGACCGTGGTGATCGGCTGGCCCGAGCCGCCGGTCGCCAATGCCGCCTCGCTGACGAGCTTCATCAGGTTGCCGTAGCCGCCCTCGTCCATGGCGAGCAGGACGATATGCGGCAGGCGCTGCGGCTGTGTCGGCTTGCGGCTGCCCTCGCCCTCATCGGCGAAATCGACGGAGAGCTGCACGCCGACGATCGGCTGCAGCCCCGAGCCCGCCAGCTTCTCCGAGAATTCGAGGCCGCCGAAGAGATTGTCGGTATCGGTCAGCGCCAGCGCCGGCTGGCCGTCGGCCGCCGCCATCTTGGCAAGCGTCGCGATCGTCATCGCGCCTTCGAGCAGCGAATAGCTCGAATGGACATGCAGGTGGACGAAGCCGATCTCCTGGAGAACGCGCGCCTCGCCAGCTTCCCTGCCCATGTCCCACTCCTGTCGCCGCAACGGGCGACTCGTCGACCCCGGCCCTTCTTATGCGTCCTGGGCGGGGCCGGCGTCGAGGCCTTGGGCCTTCGTCTGTGGATGGCTACTGCCGCACTCAGACATGCGGGCCGGAGAAGATCGCAGCCCAGAGCCAGATCATGCCGAGGAAGACGCCGAGCGAGGCGATCTCGGCGAGGCCGGCGGCGAATTTACGCGCTGCAGTCATGAGAACCTCCTGTGTTCGCGATAAGTTCAGTTTAGTTCACTTTGTGTTCTCGTCAATGTCGATACGGAAGCGAGGCTGGTCGTCCAGGCGAAGAGGTTAATGAAATCCTACCATCGCTCTACCGAAGGGCCGGCGATGATTGTCGCCGCTCTCGGAATTTCACACCCGTCATGGTCGGGCTTGTCCCGACCATCCACGCCTTCATGGATGCAGTGCGGTGTTTAAAGCGTGGATGCTCGCCACAAGGGCGAACATGACGGCGACTGGGCAGCTCCTGTCGGAACCACGTTTGTCATTCCGGGGCTTCGCGCAGCGAAGAACCCGGAACACACGACTGGGTGAGACATCCTATGCGAGGTTGCGAGCGGCTCACCCAGTCGTAGGTTCCGGGTTCGCGCCTGTGGCGCGCGCCGGAATGACAAAGGTGGCCGGGACCAGGAACGATCCGGCAGACAGCAGACCGCCTACAGCTTGACCACCAACCCGTCGCGGATCGTGACCTGCCGGTCCATCTGGCGGGCGAGGTCGAGGTTATGCGTCGCGATCAGCGCCGCCAGCCCCGAGGCGCGGGCCAGCGCCATCAGTGTGCCGAAGACATGCTGCGCGGTCTGCGGGTCGAGATTGCCGGTCGGCTCGTCGGCCAGCAGCAGACGCGGCCCGTTGGCGACGGCGCGGCCGATGGCGACGCGCTGCTGCTCGCCGCCCGACAATTCGCCCGGCAGATGGTCGAGCCGCTCGCCGAGGCCGAGGAAGGTCAGGAGTTCCGAGGCGCGCTCCTCGGCGAGGCCGCGGGCGAGACCGCGGATACGCTGCGGCAGCACCACGTTCTCCAGCGCCGTGAATTCCGGCAGAAGATGGTGGAACTGGTAGACGAAGCCGATCTCCGTGCGACGCAGCCGCGTGCGGCCCTTGTCGTCGAGCTTGGTCGTGGCAAGCCCGCCGACGAAGACCTCGCCGGAATCGGGCTTTTCGAGCAGGCCGGCGACATGCAGCAGCGTCGACTTTCCGGTGCCGCTGGGCGCCACCAGCGCGACGACCTCGCCCGGCCAGAGCGCGAAATCGGCCTTGCGCAGCACTTCGAGCGGCGCGTCGCTCTGCGGGTAATAGCGCTCGACCTGGGAGAGGAAGAGCGCGGGCATCTCCTGTGCCATGTGCTCAGCCCATCCTCAGCGCTTCGACCGGATCGAGCCGGGCGGCCTTCCAGGCCGGATAGAGCGTCGCCAGCAGCGACAGGGTCAGCGCCATCAGCACCACGCTCACCACTTCGCGCCAATCCGTGACGGAGGGGATGTCACTGAGGAAGCGCACGGTCGGGTCCCAGAGATTGGCGCCCGTGATCCAGTTCAGCACCGCCATGATCGACTTGATGTTCTTGGCGAAGGCGATGCCGAGAGCGAGCCCGGCGAGCGTACCGATCACGCCGATCGCGGCGCCGGTGATCAGGAAGATGCGCAGCACCGTGCCGCGCGTGCAGCCCATGGTCCGCATGATCGCGATGTCGGCGGTCTTGTCCTTCACCAGCATGATCAGGCCGGAGACGATGTT
This sequence comes from Beijerinckiaceae bacterium, assembly GCA_965283735.1. Lineage (GTDB taxonomy): Bacteria > Pseudomonadota > Alphaproteobacteria > Rhizobiales > Beijerinckiaceae > Allobosea. The sequence continues at coordinate 2,438,109 of CBDIPN010000001.1, forward strand.
CAAAGCCGCGACCAGCACGATCAGCGTCAGGATGATGAACATCACGTTCCGCTCGACTTCCAAGGCATTGAAGAAGCTGCGATTGCGCTGGCGCCAGTCGGAGAGCACCAGCGGGCGCGGCGCATCGGCCTCGATCGCGTCGCGGACGGCCTGGGTCTTGTCGGGATTGTCGACGAAGATCTCGATGACGTTCACGTCGCCGTCGCGGTTGAAATAGGCCTGGGCCTCGCCGAGCGGCATATAGACGAAGGTGCCGTCGAACTCGGTCATGCCGATCTCGAAGATCGCCTTGACCGGATAGGCCTTGATGCGCGGCGCCGTGCCGAAGGGGGTCGAGGCCCCCTGCGGCGAAACCAGCGTCATCATGTCGCCGGCCTGGATGCCCAGCGCATTGGCAAGGCGGCGGCCGATGGCGACGCCGGGTGTGCCGCCGTCGAAGCCGTCGAGCGTGCCGGACTTGATGTTGCCGCCGATGAAGGGGATCGCCTTGATGTCTTTCTCGCGAATGCCCCGCACCAGCACGCCGTTATTGCCGGTCTGCGAGGAGGCGAGCGCCTGCCCTTCGACCAGCGGAATGGCATGGCTGATGCCGGAGATCTTGGCGAGCCGCGCCGCAACGCTGTCATAATCGTCGAGCGGGCGGTCGATCGGCGTCGCGAAGATATGGCCGTTCACGCCGACGATCTTGCTGAGCAGCTCGATCCGGAAGCCGTTCATCACCGACATCACAATGATCAGCGTGGCAACGCCGAGCATGATGCCGAGGAAGGAGAAGCCGGCGATGACCGAGACGAAGCCCTCGCGGCGGCGCGTGCGCAGGTAACGCCCGGCGAGCAGCCATTCGAAACCGGCGAAGGCCTTGGTTCCGGTCGGAATCTCGCCGGTCGGAACCTCGGCGCTGTCGGCGACGGCGCTCATGCGATAGCTCCCAAGATATCCAGCTTCATGACGGTATCCGCCGTCACGCCGCCCTGCCCTTGAAGCGGTCGAGCGCAGCCTCCAGCGAGACGAGCTCGCGCTCGCCGCCGGCACGGCGCTTGATCTCGACCTTGCCCTCGGCCAGCCCCTTCGGGCCGACGATGATCTGCCAGGGCACGCCGATCAGGTCGGCGGTGGCGAACTTGGCGCCCGGCCGGTCGTCGGTATCGTCGAGCACGGCGTCGTAGCCCTTGGCGAGAAGGTCCTTGTAGATGCGCTCGGCCGCGCCGTCGGTCGCCGCGTCGCCGGCCTTGAGATTGATGACCGCCACGTCGAAGGGCGCGATCTCCTCGGGCCAGACGATGCCGGCATCGTCATGGCCGGCCTCGATCAGCGCTGCGACAAGGCGGCTCGGGCCGATGCCGTAGGAGCCGCCATGCAGCAGCACGGGCTGGCCGTCCGGCCCCGCGACCGTCGCGCCCATCGGCTCGGAGTATTTCGTGCCGAAATAGAAGATATGGCCGACCTCGATGCCGCGCGCCGAGACGCGCTTGTCTTCGGGAACCGCTTCGAAGGCTGCCTTGTCGTGCATCTCCTCGGTCGCGGCGTAGAGGCTCGTCCACTTGTCGAAGACGCCCTGCAGGCCGGCGACGCTGTCGAAATCGGTATCGGCGGCCGGCGTCTCGAAATTCAGGTAGTCGCTGTGGCAGAAGACCTCGCTCTCGCCGGTCGAGGCGAGCACGATGAACTCGTGGCTGAGATCGCCGCCGATCGGGCCGGTATCGGCCTTCATCGGGATCGCCTTCAGGCCGAGCCGCGCGAAGGTGCGCAGATAGGCCGTGAACATGCGGTTATAGGCGTGGCGCGCCGCGTCCTTGTCGAGATCGAAGGAATAGGCGTCCTTCATCAGGAACTCGCGGCCGCGCATCACGCCGAAGCGCGGGCGGACCTCGTCGCGGAACTTCCACTGGATGTGGTAGAGATTGAGCGGCAGGTCCTTGTAGGACTTGACGTAGGAACGGACGATCTCGGTGACCATCTCCTCGTTGGTCGGCCCGTACAGCATGTCGCGATCATGCCGGTCCTTGATGCGCAGCATCTCCTTGCCATAGGCGTCGTAGCGCCCGCTCTCGCGCCAGAGATCGGCCGACTGGATCGTCGGCATCAGAATCTCGACGGCACCCGAGCGGTCCTGCTCCTCGCGGATGACGTTGCTGATCTTGTTCAGCACGCGCAGGCCGAGCGGCAGCCAGGAATAGATCCCCGCCGATTGCTGGCGGATCATGCCGGCGCGCAGCATCAGCCGGTGCGAGACGATCTCCGCTTCCTTGGGCGTGTCGCGCAGAAGGGGCAGGAAATAGCGGGAAAGACGCATCGGAAAACCTGTCGGAGGGCCCTGCGCGCGGAATCGCGCCGGGTGATCGGAGAGCGAGTCGGCCTGCCTGAGAGACACCATCGCTCTCGGCAAAAAGCAAACCAAAATCAGCAGGAAGCGGCGGAAGATGGCGAAGTTATGTGCCTTTCGCCGGGATCGCCCCGTCAGCCCTTGGCGAAGCGCGCCTTCAGCGCGGCGAGCACCGGGGCCGGCACGAAGGGCGAGACGTCGCCGCCCATCGCCGCGATCTGGCGCACCAAGGTCGCGGTGATGTGGCGCACGCCGGGCGAGGCCGGCATGAACACGGTCTGCACATCCGGCGCCATGGTGCCGTTCATCCCGGCCATCTGCATCTCGTAGTCGAGATCGCTGCCGTCGCGCAGGCCGCGGATGATGATCGAGGCCCCTGCCCGGCGCGCCGCATCCACGGCGAGATCGTCGAAGGTGACCACTTCAAGCGAAGCGCCTTTGGCTGCCAGCAACGGCCCGGCGACGGCGCGCAGCAATTCGGCGCGCTGCTCGACCGACAGAAGCGGCGTCTTGCCGGGGTGGACCCCGATCGCCAGGACGAGCCTGTCGCAGAGGCGGGCGGCCGCGGCGATGACGTCGGCATGGCCGTTGGTCACGGGGTCGAAGGAACCGGTGTAGAAAGCGATGCGTGCCATAGGGCCAGCGTTAGCGGCTGGACCGGGAGACGACAAGCCTTCTCAGGGGCTTGGCGGGCGACACCAATCACAGCCCTCATCCTGAGGAGCAGCCGAAGGCTGCGACTCGAAGGATGCTTCAGGAGGCTCGGGAGACATCTGGAGCCTCCTTCGAGACGCCGCTTCGCGGCTCCTCAGGATGAGGGCTCACATGCCCAAAAGGCTTCTCAGGACAGCGGCACCAGCGCGGCGAGCGCAGCGGCGCTGCCGATGATGATCGAGACGAGAACCATGAGGGACGCCGCAGCGGAAGCGCGGCGGGAGCTGGCAAAGGTCAGGCGGGTATCCATGAAGATAACCTCGGCGAATCGCGGTTGATCCGGTTTCCCTTGGGTGATGGCCGGCAGGGGCCGTCCCAAGGCAAGATTTTGACGAAACGGTGACAGCGGCCGCTTGTTCCGGCTTTCGATTGCCTTTTCGGGGCTCCCAAGCCTAAACGAACGCGCCATGCTGACCATCAACGACATCACCTACCGTCTCAGCGAGCGCCTGCTGCTCGACCATACCGGCGCCGCCATCCCCGATGGCGCGCGCGTCGGCTTCGTCGGCCGCAACGGCACCGGCAAGACCACGCTGTTCAAGATCATCACCGGCGATCTCGGCACCGAGAGCGGCAATATCAGCCTGCCGCGGGGCCGGCGCATCGGCGGCGTCGCACAGGAAGCGCCCGGCGGCCCGGAGACGCTGATCGAGGTCGTGCTCGCGGCCGATACCGAGCGCACAGCCCTGATGAAGGAGGCGGAGACCGCGACCGATCCGCACCGCATCGCCGAGATCGGCACGCGGCTCGCCGATATCGGCGCCCATTCCGCCCCGGCCCGCGCCGCGATGGTCCTGCACGGGCTCGGCTTCAACGAGGAAGCGCAGCAGCGCCCCTGCTCCGATTTCTCGGGCGGCTGGCGCATGCGCGTCGCGCTGGCGGCTGTGCTGTTCTCCGAGCCCGACCTGCTGCTGCTCGACGAACCCACCAACTATCTCGACCTCGAAGGCACGCTCTGGCTCTACGATTATCTGGAGCGCTATCCACATACCGTGATCGTCATCAGCCACGATCGCGAATTGCTGGACACTTCGGTCGACCACATCATGCATCTCGACCAGGGCAAGCTGACGCTCTATCGCGGCGGCTATTCCTCATTCGAAAAGCAGCGCGCCGAGAAGCAGATGCAGCTCGCCCGCGCCAAGGAGAAGCAGGACGCCGAGCGCAAGCATCTCCAGTCCTTCGTCGACCGCTTCAAGGCTAAGGCGACCAAGGCCCGGCAGGCGCAGTCGCGCGTCAAGCGGCTGGAGAAGATGCAGACCATCGCCGCGATCGTCGATCGCGACGTGCAGCCCTTCGTCTTCCCCGGCCCGGAAAAACCGCTCTCGCCGCCGATGATCGTGCTGGAGGATGCCGCCGCCGGCTATGGCGAGCGCAAGGTCTTGTCGCGGCTCAACCTCTCGCTGGCGCCCGATGATCGCATCGCGCTGCTCGGCTCGAACGGCAACGGCAAGTCGACCTTCTGCAAGCTGATCGGCGGCCGGCTCGACGCGATGTCCGGCGAGATGAAGAAGTCGAGCAAGCTGGAGACGGCCTATTTCGCCCAGCATCAGCTCGACGAATTGCGCATCGAGGACACCCCAGTCGGCCATCTGCGCGACCTGATGCCGGACGCGCCCGAGGCGAAGGTCCGTTCCAAGGCGGCGCAGATCGGCTTCCCCGCTTCAAAGGCCGATACGCCGGTGAAGCTGCTCTCCGGCGGCGAGAAGGCCCGCCTCATGCTGGGCCTCGCGACCTTCCACGGGCCGCACCTGCTCATCCTCGACGAGCCGACCAACCATCTCGACATCGACAGCCGCACCGCGCTGGTCAATGCGATCAACGACTATCCCGGCGCTGTCATCCTCGTCAGCCACGACCGCTTCCTGATCGAGGCCTGCGCCGACCGGCTCTGGCTCGTCGGCGGCGGCACGGTGAAGAATTTCGACGGCGACATGGACGATTACCGCACTTACGTGCTTGGCGCCGCCAAGGCCGAGAAGCGCGGCAAGCCCGCGCCGGACGCCAGCGCCAAGCCCAAGGCCGACGAGCGCAAGGAAGCCGCGACGAAGCGCGCTGCGCAGGGGCCGCTGCGCCAGAAGCTCAACCTCGCCGAGGCGCGCATCGCCAAGCTGACCGGCCTGATCGAGAAGGTGGATGCGGCGCTCGCCAACGGCGCCTTCGCGCGCGCCCCCGACAAGGCTGTTCAGATCTCGCGCCAGCGCGCGGAACTGTCGGAGGCGCTGGCCGCGGCCGAGGAGGAATGGCTGCTGCTCGGCGAGGAGCTGGAGAACGCGTAAGGCCTAGCTGGCCGGATCGTACATGAACTCGCGGAGTTCCTGCGCGCAGCGGCAGGCCCGCGCGAGCTTCGCCGCCCATTTCACCGCCTCTTCGCGCGACGGCAGCTCCAGCACAGCGAAGCCGCCATTGAGGCGGCTGCCGGGATGAATCTGCCCCGACACCGATCCATCCACGGAGACGAGCACGGGGGCAACCGGCTCGTTGATCCCACCGGCGAAGACATAAACGCCGGCAGCCTTCGCCTCCTCGATCACGGCGCGGAAGTCGACGCCAGCGGCGGCCAACTGCTCGTCCGTGACGACCATCGCCTCGCTCGGAAAGGAGATGAGGTATTTCGTCATGATGCGATGATGCGTGACGGTTTCGATGGAAACAAGTGGACGGGCGCCGGGTGGCTTTCCCAGCCGGGACGCCTGAACGGGCCGGACGACGACATTGAAGAAGCACGAGCGCTATCTCGACATTCAGCGAGGCCGTAAGCTCGCCTGGACGAGCGAGCATGGAGCTTCCGGCCATGGATTGGCGGGCCTGGCACGAGAAATACGACAGTCCGGATTCCCGGATGTCGCGACGGCTGCGGACCGTTCAGGATCAAATCCGAACCGTGCTGGACAACAGCCGGCCCGGACCGCTCCTGGTCGTCAGCCTGTGCGCGGGGCAAGGGCGCGATCTGCTCGAGGTCCTCTGCGATCATCCGAGACGCAGCGACGTCCGGGCACGACTCGTGGAACTGGATGGAAACAACACGGCGGTCGCCGCAGAATTCGCGCGCGCCAACACGCTCGATCAGATCGAGATCGTGACCGGCGATGCCTCGCTGACCGACCAGTATCATGGCATGGTGCCGGCGGATCTCGTGTTGATCTGCGGCCTGTTCGGCAACATCTCCGATGCGGACATCAAACGCACGATCGACACCTGCCCGCAGCTCTGCGCGATCGGCGGGCATGTGATCTGGACCCGCCATCGTCGCTCGCCCGATCGCGTGCCGTCGATCTGCGAGCAGTTCGAAGCGCTGGGTTTTGAGCAGTGCTGGTTGTCGGGGGACGATACGGAGCTCGGCGTCGGCGTGCATCGCTTCTCGGGAGAGCCTCAACCGCTCGAAAACGGGCGGAGTATGTTCCGATTTGTCGGATATGACAGGCTCGCGAACTGAGCGACGAGCTGGCGCGAGCGCCATCGCTCAGACGCCGAGCAGCGGCGCTGACAGCAGGTAACGCTGCTGTTGGATGTCCTGCCCCCGTGAGCGCGATTCGACGCGAACGATGTCGAGCGGCTGAAATCCGAGCTTGAGGAGGATGTTCCCGGATGCCGCGTTCTCGGCAGCGTGCCCGGATCGGAGGCCCCGCAGCCGGACCTTCTCGAAAGCAAAATCCACGACCGCCTGTGCTGCCTCACGGGCGTAGCCGCGTCCCCAGGACGCCTGTTCGAACCAATACCCCAGTTCGCCTTCCTGCCCGGAGATTTCGTCGACATCGACGACGCCGATGAAGCGCCCCTCCAGCTCGACAGCGAACCGATAGGCTTCACCGGCCCCCCATTCGCGCCCATGGTCCGCGAACCAGGCCTCGATGCGCTCTCGATCCGGAGGGAACGCGGCCATGCGCAGCATTCGCGTCACGTCCCAGTCAGACTGAATTTCGAAGGCACGTTCCACGTCGGAGACGCTCGTCGGGCGCAAAACGAGGCGCTCGGTCATCATCCGACAAGGAGGTATAGGGGCCATGCTCATCCACCGCTGCCGATGACAAAGCCAGTATCACAGAGCCGGGCCCAGTCGATGCTCACATGACCGAAGTGGCTGTCAGCGGACCTCTTCCACTCCAGTGGCCGCCCGCAGCCTTTCAACTCACCCCTGCCCGGGCTTCACGATCCGGGTCAGGCGGTTGTCGGTGAAGAGGTAGATCTCGCGGCCGCCGGGCTCGGAATAGAGCACCTGGACCTCGCGCTGGCCCTTGCCGCTCTCGCCGACCAGCACGTCGGTCGGGCGCGCGCCCTTCAGCTTCAGCAATTCGCATTCGGTGATGCCGGGCGCGATCTCCTTCGGCAGCGGCCGGGTCGAGGGATCGAGCGAAACACCGACGCTGCACTCGCCCTCCGGGGTCAGCACCGGCTCCTGCGTCGAGATGCCGGCACTGGCCGAGGCGGTCTTCGTCGTGGTGACGCCGCCTCTGGTTTCGGACTGGAAGGCGAAGCCGCCCATGTCGACCGAGCAGCCGGCAAGGGCCGCGGTGCAGAGCAACAGAACAGGCAGTCTCACGCTTTCTTCTCCCAACGGCCGGAATCGTCCTGCTGCCAGTAGCTGGCGGCATGGCCCGAGGCCCTGGCCTTCTTCCAATCCTCGCGAGCCGCGGCAAGCGCCTCGGGATCGTCGCCATCGAATATCAGGACGACGCGCTCGTAGTCCTGCATTGCGTCGGGAATGCGGACCCCGTCGGCGCAGATCCGGACCTGGGCGGCATTCGGATTATGCGCCTGGGTGGTCAGCACGACAGGATTGCTGGCCGCATCCGCCTCCAGCGCCGTGACATGCGGCAGGAAGCTCTCATCCGCATAGGTCCAGAGGTGGTCGTCGAGCACGCTCATCCGCTCCTGGCCGCCGACCTCGACGACGACCTTCTGGCCGCGCGACAGGGCGCGGTCGAGGATCGTCGGCAGGACCTGCTCCAACGGGCGGGACTGCAGATGGAAGAACAGGATCTCGGCCATCGAAACCCTTATCCTCTAACGGGTTACCAGCATTACCGCAGGAATCGAATCAATCCTCGTAGTGGTCGGCGACCAGCCGGTCGAGCAGGCGCACGCCCCAACCCGGCCCCCAGGAGCGGTTGATCTCCGAATTCGCCGCGGCCATTCCGGTTCCCGCGATGTCGAGATGCGCCCAGGGCGTGTCGTTGACATGGCGCTGCAGGAACTGCGCCGCGGTGATCGAGCCGCCATAGCGGCCGGCCGAGTTCTTCATGTCGGCGAATTTCGAGTCGATCAGCTTGTCGTAGGCCTTGCCGAGCGGCATGCGCCAGACCGTCTCGCCGGTGGCGAGGCCGGCTGCCGTCAGGCGCTCCGAGAGCTCGTCATTATTGCTGAACAGCCCGGCATTCTCCTGCGCCAGGGCAACGAGGATCGCGCCGGTCAGGGTCGCCAGGTTGATCATGAAGCGCGGCGAGAAGCGCTCCTGTGTGTACCAGAGCACATCCGCCAGCACGAGGCGGCCCTCGGCGTCGGTGTTGATGATCTCGATGGTCTGGCCGGAGAGCGAGGTCACGATATCGCCGGGGCGCTGGGCGTTGCCGTCAGGCATGTTCTCGACGAGGCCGATCACGCCGATGGCGTTGACCTTGGCCTTGCGGCCGGCGAGCGCCTGCATCAGGCCGACGACGCAGGCCGCTCCCGCCATGTCGCCCTTCATGTCCTCCATACCGGCGCCGGGCTTCAGCGAGATGCCGCCGGTGTCGAAGGTCACGCCCTTGCCGACGAAGGCGACGGGCTGCTCGTCCTTCTTCGCGCCGTTCCAGCGCATGATGGCGACGCGGCTTTCCCGACGCGAGCCCTGGCCGACGCCGAGCAGCGCGCGCATGCCGATCTTCTTCAGCGCCTTCTCATCGAGGATCTCGATCTCGACGCCGAGCTTTTCGAGCTTGGCGGCGCGGTCGGCGAATTCCTCGGGGTAGAGCACGTTCGGTGGCTCGTTCACGAGGTCGCGAGCCTGGATGACGCCGGCGGCGATGGCGTCAGCCGTCTTGACCGCCTTCTTGACCGCGGACGGGTCGAGCGCGCGCAGCGTGACCGTCAGCGGCTCGGCTTCATCCTTATCCTTGCTCTTGGTCTTGTAGCGATCGAAGGCATAGGCGCGCAGCCTGAGACCCAGCGCGATGTCGGCGGCCTGCTTCGCCTCGATCGCGCCCTCGGGCAGAGCGAGAATGATGTCGGCACTGCGGCCGGCCCCGAGGCGGCCGGCGATGGCGCCGCCCAGCTTGACGAAATCGAGCTTGGCGCGCTCGTCCTCAGGCCCGATTCCGATGGCGATCAGGCGCTCGTAGGAGGCCCCCTCCGGCGAAGGCAATGTCAGCCCCGCCAGCGCCTTGCCCTTGAAACGTTCGGCAGCGGCAGCCCGCGTCAGCAGCGGCTGGGCGCCCTCGCCGGCCCATTGCAGCGCCGCGCCGGGCACCGCGAGCGCATCCGAAACGAGGATCACGAGATCCTGCCCCTCGACGGCATCCAGGGCTTTGATCTCGAGCTTCAGGCGCTGCGACATGATCCGCTCACAATCTTGCGAAAATGACAGGGGAAGGACACTAGACGGCAGACGACAAACGATTCCCGTTTGCGCCCTCGCCGCGCCTATACCATAGGGTGTGTCCGACGAACCACCTCGGAGGGCGCAAGCTCTCCAGCTCCGGAACCGACGCGTGCTTCTCAACCGCCTCGATCGCTACATCCTGAAGATCGCGGCGGTCGCGGCGATCGTGCTCCTGCTCGGCCTGACCGGCGTGATCTGGGTCACGCAGGCGCTGCGCGAGGTCGACCTCATCACCGGCAAGGGCCAGACGGTCCTGATCTTCCTGACCGTGACGCTGCTTTCGCTGCCGGCGCTGATCGCCGGCATCGCGCCGGTCGCGCTGTTCATGGCGACGCTCTACACGCTCAACAGGCTCAACGGCGATTCCGAGCTGATCGTGATGAATGCCGCGGGCGTCGCCCCGCAGCGGATCACGCGCCCCTTCATCGTGCTGACGATCGCGACCTCGCTGGTCGTCGCCTGGATGACGATCTCGGTGATGCCCGCGAGCTTCCGCATGCTGCGCGACCTGATCACGCTGATCCGCGCCGATTTCGTCGCCAATGTCGTCAAGGAAGGCCAGTTCGTCTCGCTCGATTCCGGCGTGACCTTCCACTACCGCGAAAAGGCCGGCGACGCGCTGGTCGGCATCTTCATGCAGGATCGCCGCGACCCGTCGCAGCCCTCGATCTATCTCGCCGAGCGCGGCCGGACGGTGGAAGCCGAGGGCCAGAGCTTCCTGATGCTGGAGAAGGGCACGATCCAGCGCGAGACCAAGAACACCAGCACGACCTCGATCATCTCCTTCGAGCGCTATGCCCTGAACCTCTCGGCGCTGACCGGCGATTCCAGCGGCGGCCCCGGCGAGGGCGACGGCGACAAGGTGATCTACAAGCCGCGCGAGCGCTCGACCTGGGAGCTCCTCCGGCAGGACACAAACGAGGCCTATTACAAGATCCAGGAAGGCCGTTTCCGGGCTGAACTGCACAACCGGCTGTCGTCCCCGCTCTATCCGTTCGCCTTCATGCTGATTGCGTTCGCCGCCATCGGCGAGGCGCGCACCACCCGCCAGGGCCGGGCGCTGGCGATCCAGTCGGCGGTCATGATCGTCGGCGCAACCCGCATCGCGGCCTATGCCGCCTGGACCGCGAGCGTGCGCTCGCCCTTTGCCGCCGCGCTGCTCTACATCCTGCCGATCATGGCCATCGTCCTGGCGACGGGCTTCATCTTCTACGGCGCGCGGATCCAGCCGATGCTGGCCCGCCTCCTTGCCCCCCTCACAACGCCGCTGGTCAACCTCGCGGCCCGTTTCCGGCGCGCCTGATGCTGCTGCTCACGACCTTCGGCCGCTATCTGACGAAGCGCTTCGCGCGCGCCATCGTCGGCGTCTTCGGCACCTTCTTCTTCCTGATCGGGACGCTCGATTTCGTCGAGCTGATGCGCCGCGCCGGCGATTCCCCGATCGCGACGACGCCGCGCATCGTGCAGCTCGCCCTGTTCCGGGCCCCGGCCGTGGCCGAGCAGATCTTCCCTTTCGCCGCGCTGTTCGGCGGCATGTTCGCGTTGCTGACGCTGAGCCGGAAGCTCGAGCTCGTCGTCGCCCGCTCCGTCGGCGTCTCGGCCTGGCAGTTCCTCCAACCCGCCGCCACGGTCGCCGGCGTGATCGGGCTCGTCTCGATCATGATCTACAACCCCGTCGCCGCCGAGCTGAAGCGCAAGGCCACGGCCCTCGAAACACGCCTGTTCGTGCGTTCGGGCGGCAAATCCGGCCTACCCAAGGAAATCTGGCTGAGGCAGCGCAGCGTCGACGGCCAGGCGATCATCCGCGCCGCCGGCGCCCTGCCCGACGAGGACGGCCTGTCCCAGGTCGCCTTCTTCATCTTCAATCCCGACGGCAGCTTCAAGGAGCGAATCGACGCCCGGCAGGCCGTGCTGCGCCCGGGGCACTGGGAGTTGAGCGACGCGCGCTCCACCTCCGCCACGGAAGAGCCACAGAGCTATAAGAGCTACGTGCTCGCAACGACGCTGGAGCCTGAACAGATGCGCCAGAGCTTCACCCCACCTGACGCGGTGGGCTTCTGGTCCATGCCTGCGGTGATCGAGCGGACGCAGCGCGCCGGGCTCGACACGACGCCCTATGAGCTGCGCTACCAATCGCTCATGGCGCGCCCGCTGCTGCTGATCGCGATGGTGCTGGTGGCAGCATCCGTTTCTTTAAGATTTTTCAGATTTGGTGGTGTGACCAAACTGGTGATAGGTGGCGTCGCCGCGGGGTTCGTGCTCTATGTGGCGACACAACTGTCGGAGGAACTCGGATCGTCGGGAATCGTCAATCCGATCGTCGCGGCGTGGTTGCCTGCAGCATTGGGGGCAATGCTGGGAGCACTCGCCCTCCTCCATCAGGAAGATGGGTGAAACGTACTGTGCCTATGGTTAATTTCGAGTTTACGAGATGGGTCCAGGAGTGAACCGGCTAGCGCACTTCGCTGCGGCGACGGCTCTCGCCTCCAGCCTGGCCTATCTGCTGGCCGGGCCGGCCCACGCCCAGAATCGGGCGGCCGGTGCGCAGCCCAAGCCTGCGACCGCCGCTGCGGCCAAGCCGCAGGACCGGATGGTCGTGGATGCGCGCGAACTCGTCTACGACAACGACAAGAAGACGGTCGCGGCCGTCGGCGACGTCCAGATCCTGTACCAGGGCCGGACGATCGAGGCCGATCGCGTCATCTACGACCAGGGCAACAAGCGCGTCACCGCCATCGGCAATGCCCGGATCACCGAATCCAACGGCACGGTCATCACCGGCGACAAGTTCAACCTGACCGACGATTTCCGCGACGGCTTCATCGACTCGCTGCGCGTCGTGAACCCGGACAAGACCCGTTTCTCGGCACCGCGCGCCGAACGCACCGACGGCGAAACCTTCGTCTTCGAAAAGGGCATCTACACGGCCTGCGAGCCCTGCAAGGACAACCCGGAGCGGCCGCCGCTCTGGCAGGTCCGCGCTGCGCGGATCATCCACAAGAAGTCCGAGCAGACCATCTATTACGAGGATGCCCGGGTCGAATTCGCCGGCATTCCGATGGCCTATATCCCCTATATGTCGGGCCCGGATTCGACGGTGAAGCGCAAGTCCGGCTTCCTGTCGCCGAAATTCATCAACACCTCGGCGCTCGGCTATGGCGTCGGCCTGCCCTATTTCCTCAATCTGGCACCGAATTACGACCTGACGTTCACGCCGACCTATTTCAGCCGCCAGGGCTTCCTGGGGCAGACGGAATGGCGGCACCGCCTGATGAACGGGTCCTATACGATCCGGGCCTCGGGCATCTTCCAACAGGACAAGAACGCCTTCCTGCCGAGCCCGCTCGGCCCGCGCGACAAGGAGTTCCGCGGCTCGGTGGAGACGAACGGCAAGTTCTTCATCAACCCGCGCTGGACGGTGGGCTGGAACGCCTCGATGTCGACGGATCGCTGGTTCTACAAGAACTACCGCATTCGCAACGAGAGCCTCAGCACCACCACCTATCTGCAGGAAGCAATCTCGACCGCCTATCTGAACGGCCAGAGCGAGAGCGCCTGGTTCGACCTGCGCGGCTACTACTTCCAGCCGTTGAACTATCAGGACTGGCAGAAGCAGCAGCCCGTCGTGCTGCCGGTGCTGGACTACGACAAGCGCGTCCACAAGCCGTCCTTCCTGGGTGGCGAGCTCTCGTTCACCGCCAACGTCACGAGCCTGACGCGCGATACAGCTGCCTTCACGGAACTGCCGCAGCAGAAGAGCTACCTGATCACGACGCCGAGCTACTCGCTCTATGACGGCTGCGCCGTTTACGACAAGAATCACTGCCTGGTGCGCGGGCTGGCCGGCAATGTCTCCCGGGCCACGGCGCAGGTTGCCTGGCGGCGCAATTTCATCGACCCGCTCGGCCAGATGTGGACGCCCTACGCCTCGGTGCGGGCCGATATCTTCTCGGCCAACCCCGACACCACCGGGGTGATCAACTCGCGCGTCGCGACCATCGCCGACACCTCGGACGAGGTCTTCGGCCGGGTCATGCCGGCGATCGGGCTGATGTACCGCTACCCGTTCGTCGCCAAGACCGGCTGGGGCACCCATATCATCGAGCCGGTCGCCCAGGTGGTTGCCCGCCCGAACGAGACGAACAGCCTCCGTGTCGCCAACGAGGATGCGCAGAGCCTCGTCTTCGACGCCAACAACCTGTTCGAATGGAGCGGCAAGTTCTCCGGCTTCGACCGCGTCGAAGGCGGGACGCGCGCGAATGTCGGCGCGCTCTATACCGGCCGTTTCGGCAAGGAGGCGTTCGCCAACCTGCTCATCGGCCAGTCCTTCCAGCTCGGCGGACGCAATTCCTTCGCCAGCGGCGACATGCTCAATACCGGCCTGAATTCCGGCCTCGAAACCCGCAATTCCGACTATGTCGCCCGCGCCCAGCTCTCGCCGTTCAAGGGCTTCTTCCTGACCGGCGCGACCCGCCTCAACGCGACGACCTTCGAGGCCCAGCGGATCGACGCCGCCGCGACCTATGCCAACAGCATCATCACCGCCTCGGTCGGTTATGGCCGCTACGAGCCGCAGCCCGATCTCGGCATCTCGCGGCGCCGCGAGGGTCTGTCGCTCAACGGCTCGCTGCGCGTGGCCGAGAACTGGCGCCTGCGCGCCGGCGTGCTGTTCGACCTCGACAAGTACAAATACGACCGCGAACGCTACCGGGATGCCTACGCATCCTATCTGGCGGCTCCGGCCGTGGCCGCGGTGCCGATCTACCCGAATACGGGTCCGTTCCAGACCGCGTCGACTTCGTTCGGCCTCAACTATACCGACGAGTGCACGGTCTTCGACATCAGCTATTCGCAGAGCTATGCTGATCGCCAGGCCGGATCGACGAAAGACACGCGTACAGTCATGTTCCGCCTCGAACTGCGCACGCTTGGCGAGATCAGCTATTCGCAGAACCTCAGCTCGAGCTCGTCGAGCGACGGTGTCAGCTCGAACTAGTCGCAGCGCCGGCCCGGATCGGCGGGTCGGCCCTCCCTTCAGGCCGCGGAGTTCGTCTTGCCGGCAACGCCGCTCGCATTGACACAAGGAGATCCGGCCGGGATCGGGCCGGAGCTGACACTGCGTGCCTGGCTTGAACGTCACGAGCGCGCGCTTCCTGCTTTCGCCTGCATCGGCGACCCCGACCATCTCGCCGATGTCGCCGGCCGGCTCGGCTGGAGCGTGCCACTCGGCGTCTGCGACTGGGGCGATGCCGGCGCCGCCTTTGCCGAGATGCTGCCCGTCATCCCGCTCGCTTCCGGGGCAGGCAGGGCCATTCCGGGCAAGCCCGATCCGGCGACGGCCGGCGGCACGATCGACTCGATCGACCGGGCGGTCGCGGCCGTCCGTGCCGGCGAGGCCGCCGCCGTCGTGACCAATCCAATCGCAAAATCAGTGCTTTACCAAGCCGGCTTCAAGCATCCCGGCCATACCGAATACCTCGCGCATCTCGCGGCTCAGGGTGGCATCGCGCCGCGCCCGGTGATGATGCTCTGGTGCGAGGAACTCGCCGTCGTTCCGGTGACGATCCACGAACCCTTACGCCGGGTGCCCGAGCTGCTGACTACGGCGCTCATCGTCGAGACCGGCCGGATCGTCGCGGCGGAGTTGCGCAGCCGCTTCGGCGTCGCCCGGCCGCGCTTGGCGATCAGCGGGCTCAACCCCCATGCCGGCGAGAACGGCACGATGGGGCACGAGGACGAAGCGATCGTCGCGCCGGCCATCGCCCAGTTGCAGGCGGAAGGCATCGACGCTCGCGGCCCTTACCCCGCCGACACGATGTTTCATGCGCGGGCACGCGCAGGCTACGACGTGGCGCTGGCGATGTATCACGACCAGGCCCTGATCCCGATCAAGACGATCGCCTTCGACGAGGGCGTCAATGTCACGCTAGGCCTGCCCTTCATCCGGACCTCGCCGGACCATGGCACGGCCTTCGACATCGCAGGCCAGGGCATCGCGCGGCCGGACAGCCTCTGCGCCGCGCTGAAACTCGCCGCCCGGATGGCCGAACGCAATCTCGCGGACACCGCTTCATGAGTCAGATCGACGACCTGCCGCCACTGCGCGACGTGGTGGAGCGCCATGGGCTGATGGCGCAGAAGGCGCTCGGCCAGAATTTCCTGTTCGACCTCAACCTGACGAGCCGGATCGCGCGCTCTGCCGGGCCGCTGGAAGGCCAGACGGTTGTCGAGATCGGCCCCGGCCCCGGCGGGCTGACGCGGGCGCTGCTGGCCAACGGGGCCGGCCGCGTCATCGCGATCGAGCGGGACCGGCGCTGCCTGCCAGCGCTCGCCGAGATCGCAGCGCATTATCCGGGCCGCCTGGAGGTCGTCGACGGCGATGCGCTGGCGGTCGACCTGACGCCCCATCTCGGCGGCGGGCGCGCGCGGATCGTCGCCAACCTGCCTTATAACATCGGCACGCCGCTGCTGGTCGGCTGGCTCAGCCTCGAGCCCTGGCCGTCCTGGTGGGATTCACTGACCCTGATGTTCCAGCGCGAGGTCGCCGAGCGCATCGTTGCGACGCCGGATGAGCGGGCCGATTACGGCCGGCTCGCGGTGCTGTCGAACTGGCGCTGCGAGACGAAGATCCTGTTCGACGTGCCGCGCAGCGCCTTCGTGCCGCCGCCGAAGATCACCTCTTCGATCGTCCAGCTGATCCCGCGCGCGCAGCCGGAGCCTTGCGACCGGCGCCTGCTGGAGCGGGTGACGCTCGCGGCCTTCGGACAGCGGCGCAAGATGCTGCGGCAGAGCCTGAAGGCCGTGCTGCCGGACCCCGCGCCGATCATCGAAGCCGCGGGCCTCGCCGAGACGGCGCGAGCCGAGGAGATCCCGGTCTCGGGATTCGTCAGGCTGGCGAACGCGCTGGCGGCCCAGCGCTAGGTACATCCTCGTCATTCCGGGGCTTCGCTTAGCGAAGAACCCGGAACCCACGACTGGGCGAGTGTTGGCGATCATGCGGCTGAAAGGGCTCACCCAGTCGTGGGTTCCGGGTTCGACCTCCGGCCGCCCCGGAATGACAGAGGTTGTGGCGCCCGCTGATCAGGGCAGTTGTTCGGTCAGGAGCTGGTCGACGAAATCGGTGAGGCCGACGGCGCGGCTGCGTTTCAAGCGCTCGGCCGTCAGGATCGCCTTGATCTGCTCATAGGCCGTTTGAAGATCGTGGTTGACGATGACGTAGTCGTACTGGCTCCAGCGCGCGATCTCGTCGCGGGCATTGGCGAGGCGCTTGACGATGACCTCTTCGGCGTCCTCGGCGCGGCGGATCAGGCGCGAGCGCAGCTCGGCCATCGAGGGCGGCAGGATGAAGATGGTGACCACGTCGGCCCGCGCCTTCTTGACGATCTGCTGGGTGCCCTGCCAGTCGATGTCGAACAGCACGTCGCGCCCGGCCGCCAGCGAAGCCTCGACCTCCTTGCGCGGCGTGCCGTAGCCGTTGCCATGGACCTCGGCCCATTCCAGCAGGTCGTTGTGCTGCCGCATGGTGTCGAAGGCCGTGCGATCGATGAAGCGATAATGCACGCCCTCGATCTCGGAAGGGCGCTTGGCGCGGGTCGTCACCGAGATCGAGAGGTCGAGATTGTTCTCGCTCTTGAGATTGCGGGTGAGCGTCGTCTTGCCGGCGCCCGAGGGCGAGGACAGGATCAGCATGAGGCCGCGGCGGGCCGGATGAAGGGTATCGGCCATCGGGCTCACTCTACGTTCTGAACCTGCTCGCGCATCTGGTCGACGACCGTGCGCAGCTCGAGCCCGATGCGCGACAGGCCGGGATCGTTGGCCTTGGCGCAAAGCGTCGAGGCCTCACGGCCGAATTCCTGCGCCAGGAAATCGAGCTTGCGGCCGATCGGGCCGCCCTTGGCCAGGAGCTCGCGCAGAGCCACGACATGAGCCTGCAGGCGGTCGATCTCCTCGCGGATATCGGCGCGCACCGCGATCAACGCGGCCTCCTGGTGAAGGCGCTGGGGGTCGAAGCCGTTATTGGCTCCCAGAAGCGTCTCGACCTGTGCCGCGATCCGGGCGCGGATCGCCTCGCTGCTGCGGGCCGGATGATGCTCCGCCTCGCCTGCGAGCCGGGCGATGGTTTCGAGATGGCCGAGGACGATCGCCTCAAGCGCGCGTCCTTCGGCGGCCCGCGCGTCCTTCAAGGCGTCGGTGACGGCCTCGAGGCCGGCAAGCGCCGGCGCCTCGACCGCGCCCAGCGCGTCCTGCGCCTCGTCGGCATAGTCGACGACGCCGCGGATGCCGAGCAGCCCGTCATAGGATGGCGGGTTGATGCCGGCGGCGGGCGGCAGCCGCTCCACGGCCTCAAGCAGCGCAGCGAGAACCGCCTCGTTGACGCGCGGGCGCGGCGGGCCGGCATCGCTGGTGACGGCGAGATTGACGTGAAGCGTACCGCGCGAGAAGGCGCCACCCAGCCGCTTGCGGGCCGCCTCGGCGAGGACCTCGAAACCCGGTGGGACACGGACGCGCAGGTCGAGCCCACGCCCGTTGACGCTGCGAATTTCCAGGCCCAGCCGTGAACTCCGGCCGTTCCTGCCGCACGGGCAAACCCCGTCATGCTTTCGATGGCCATTGCCCCTGCCGCCTTCGTGTAAGATCGGGCGGGACCGTAGTGGCGCGCATCCGCGACAGCAAGCGGCCCGCTGCCGGAAAATGGGGATTGAGAGCCTTCCGGCCGGCAGATCAGGGCTTGAGCTGCGGCACCTGCTTCGGCGAGTTCAAGTCGAAGCTCTTGTTGAGCAGCGGGTCCCGTGTCGTGCCTTCCGAAGCGTCGAAGGCGCGGGCGCGCGTGCCCGCCACCGTTCCGACCGGCTGGGCGACCGGAACGCCAGCGGAGCCGGCATTGTCGGCCGCAGGCTGCGTCGTGGCGGGCGCCTCGGTGCGATTGTCGGGGCCGGCCGGGGGCTCGACCTTGTCGACGCTGTCCGCGGGCGGCTTGCCGCCCTGCTGCTGCGAGCGCGTCGTCTCGATCTGGCGCCAACGCCCGACATTGCGGTTGTGCTGCTCCAGGGTCTCGGCGAAGGCGTGGCCGCCGCTGCCGTCGGCGACGAAGTAGAGGTCCTTGGTCCGCGAATGATTGACCACCGCCTCCATGGCGGCACGGCCGGGATTGGCGATAGGACCCGGCGGCAGGCCGTTGATGACATAGGTGTTATAGGGCGTCGCCTGGGTGATCTCGCTGCGCATGATCGGCCGGCCGAGCGTACCCTTGCCGCCGACGAGGCCGTAGACGATCGTCGGGTCGGATTGCAGCCGCATCTTCTGGTTCAGGCGGTTGATGAAGACGCCGGCGACACGCGGGCGCTCGTCGGCGCGACCGGTCTCCTTCTCGACGATCGAGGCGAGGATGACCAGTTCCTCGGTCGTCTTGATCGGCAGACCGGCGGGAATGCGGATATTCCTGAGAACCGCGACCTGGCTGCGCGCCATCACGTCGAGGATGCCCTTCCGGGAGAAGCCGCGCGGAAAGCGATAGGTGTCGGGCAGGATCGAGCCTTCCTTGGGCACTTCCGCGATATCGCCGGTCAGAAGCTCGTTGTTCCGCAGCCGCTCGACGATCTGCTCGCTCGTCAACCCCTCGGGGATGGTGATCGAATACTCGACCGACTTGCCGCTGGAAATGACACCGAGGATCTCCTGCGGGCTGACGCGCGCCTTGAACAGGTACTCGCCCGCCTTCAGCTTGTGCCAGTCGCCGCTGACGATGGCCGCGATGCGGAAGCTCAGCGGATGCTCGATCAGGCCTTCGCGCTGCAGCAGCTCCGTGATCTCGGTGAGCCCGCTTTCCTTGGGGATGATGAGGGTGCGGTCGCTGGCGAGCGGCCCCGGCGCCTTGCTCTGGTTCGAAACGATCGCGATGCCGGCACCGACCACGCCGGCGCCGACGAGCGCGACCGTGAACAGACCACTCAGCATGGACAGGAAAGGGCTGCGCCGACGGCGACGGACCTTCGGCGGCGGCGCCGGCGGCGCTACGGGCTTGAGGGCCTCGCTCGGACTCTTCGGGGCGACGCGGGGCGTATCATTCACGATCAAGACGCTCGCAGCACGGGGTAGATGATCTCGGCACGGTGCAACCTGACCGCGCCTGCCGGAGTGGGCAGGCGACCGCACCGAAGCCGGACGGTCGCATTAGAGCCGGTTTCCTCGCGGCTGTGAACGCGGAATCACGCATTCAGCCGCATCGGCTACAGACTCTACCCAAGATTATGGCGAAACCGCGCTATCTCGCAGCGGCTCACTGTTCGGGTCGATAGCGCCGCATCACCAGCGAGGCATTGGTCCCGCCGAAGCCGAAGGAATTCGACAGCGCGTAGTCGATCTCGCGCTTGCGGGCGACATGCGGCACCAGGTCGATCTCGGTCTCGACGGACGGATTGTCGAGATTGATCGTCGGCGGCGCAACCTGGTCGCGGATGGCGAGCACAGTGAAGATCGCCTCGATCGCACCGGCAGCCCCCAGCAGATGGCCGGTCGCAGACTTGGTCGAGGACATGGACGGGCGCTTGGGCGCATTGGCCAGCAGGCGCTCGACGGCGCGCAGCTCGATCTCGTCACCGAGCGGCGTCGAGGTGCCATGGGCGTTGATGTAGTCGAGATCGCCAGCCGTGATGCCGGCGCGATCCAGCGCGGCCTGCATGCAGCGATAGGCGCCATCGCCATCCTCGGAGGGCGAGGTGATGTGATAGGCGTCGCCCGACATGCCGTAGCCGACGATCTCGGCATAGATGCGCGCGCCGCGAGCCAGAGCGTGATCGAGCTCCTCGAGCACGAGCACGCCAGCGCCCTCACCCATCACGAAGCCGTCGCGGTCCCTGTCATAGGGGCGCGAGGCCTTCTCGGGCGTATCGTTGAAACCGGTCGAGAGCGCGCGGCAGGCACAGAAGCCGGCAATGCCGATCCGGTTGATCGCCAATTCGGCGCCGCCCGCGACCATGACCTCGGCATCGCCCAGCGCGATCATGCGGGCAGCGTCGCCAACCGCATGCGCACCGGTCGAGCAGGCGGTCACGACGGCATGGTTCGGACCTTTCAGCCCGTGCTCGATCGAGACGTAGCCCGCCGCCAGATTGCTCAGGCGGCCGGGGATGAAGAAGGGCGAGAGGCGGCGCGGGCCGCGCTCCTTGAGCAGGAGCGAGGCTTCGTAGATGCCGCCGAGCCCGCCGATGCCGGAGCCGATGGCGACGCCGGTGCGGATCTGATCCTCGTAGCTTTCCGGCTTCCA
This sequence comes from Beijerinckiaceae bacterium, assembly GCA_965283735.1. Lineage (GTDB taxonomy): Bacteria > Pseudomonadota > Alphaproteobacteria > Rhizobiales > Beijerinckiaceae > Allobosea. Next base: position 2,458,986 of record CBDIPN010000001.1, read on the forward strand.
GCCGGCGTCCTGCAACGCCTGCGTGGCCGCCGCCATGGCGAAGACGATGAAGTCATCGACCTTGCGCTGCTCCTTCGGCTCCATCCACTGGTCGGGATTGAAGGTCCCGTCGCTGCCGTCACCCCGCGGGATGTTGCAGGCGATCCGCGCCGGCAGGTCGCTGGCGTCGAAACTGGTGATGGGGCCAGCGCCACTGGCGCCGGCCAGAAGGCGCGACCAAGTCGGCTCGACGCCGCATGCAAGCGGCGTCACCATACCGAGCCCGGTCACGACGACGCGCCGCATCGGATAACTGCGAGAAGCCATGGCTCTTTCTGCGTGGACCGACCCTGAGGGCCGATCAGGCGCTCTTCGCGGAGAGGAACTTCACGGCGTCGCCGACGGTCACGATCGTCTCGGCCGCATCGTCGGGGATCTCGACGCCGAACTCTTCCTCGAAGGCCATCACGAGCTCGACGGTGTCGAGGCTGTCCGCGCCCAGGTCCTCGATGAAGTTGGCGCCGTCGACGACCTTGTCGGCCTCGACGCCGAGGTGCTCGACCACGATCTTCTTCACGCGCTCGGCAACATCGCTCATGGGTCTTTTCCTTAGACTTAGAAACTGAAAACGCATCGCAGGGATGCGACGCGGTGGAGGGATCTCATTCCGAGCCGCCGCGCCACCTGACGATGTCCGCGATCCGGAAAGCTCGAAGCCTGCACAAACGCAACAACCGAGGTTTCGTCAAGTCCCCTCGGATCGCCCAGCGGCAGCGCGACGGCGCTAGTTAACACAACCCTTACGGGCTGGCGAGTGCGCCGCAGACTTATCAAAACCGATCTGAAACGGGCGCTAACGCCCCTAGATCATTGCCATTCCGCCGTTGACGTGGAGCGTCTGCCCGGTCACGTAACCGGCCTCCGTGCTGGCGAGGAAGGCCACGGCCGCGGCCACATCGGCGCCCTCGCCAAGGCGGCCCATCGGCACGCCGGCGAGAATGCCTTCGCGCTGCTTGTCGTTGAGGGCCTGCGTCATCGGCGACTCGATGAAGCCCGGAGCGACCACGTTGACGGTGATGTTGCGGCTGGCGACCTCGGCGGCCAGCGCCTTGGACATGCCGATCAGGCCGGCCTTGGCGGCAGCGTAGTTGCCCTGGCCGGGGTTGCCGGTCGTGCCGACGACGGAGCCGATCGCGACGATTCGGCCATAGCGGCGGCGCATCATCGACTTCACGGCGGCGCGCGACAGGCGGAAGGCGGCCGTCAGGTTGACCGCGAGCACGCTGTCCCAGTCCTCGTCCTTGAGGCGCATGAACAGGTTGTCGCGGGTGATGCCGGCATTGTTGACGAGGATGTCGAGCCCGCCGAGCTTCTCCTCGGCGGTCGGCACCAGGGCCTCGACCGAATCCTTGTCGGAGAGGTTGCAGGGCGCGATCACGACGCGCTCGCCGAGCTCGACCGCCAGGGCTTCCAGCGCTTCCGCGCGCGTCCCCGAGATCGCGACGCTGGCGCCCTGCGCATGCAGCGTCCGGGCGATGGCTCCGCCGAGGCCACCGGTCGCGCCGGTGACCAGGGCCTTGCGGCCGGTCAGATCAAACATGTTCGCTCCCCTTGTTCGGCATCCTGCCGCTGCAGCCCGTCCTGGGTTTCTGCACTCCGCATCAGACCGAGAGTGGGAACCACTTCTCGGTTTGATGCGACGATATCAAGCCTTGCGGGCCTTCCAGGCCGCGATGTCCTCGGCCGTGCCGATCGAGACCGGCGCGGCGCCCGCGACGATACGCTTGACCAGCCCGGCCAGCACCTTGCCGCTGCCGGCCTCGACGAAATCGGTGACCCCGGCAGCCGCCATCGCCTGCACGCATTCGCGCCAGCGCACCGTGCCGGTGACCTGCGCGACAAGCGAGGCCCGGATCGCATCAGGGTCGCTCAGCGGCGCGGCGCCGACATTGGCGACGACCGGCACCACCGGCGCCTGCATCGTAACCTTGGCCAAGGCGTCACGCATCGCGTCGGCGGCCGGCTGCATCAGGGCGCAATGGAAGGGCGCGGAGACCGGCAGCAGCATGGCGCGCTTCACGCCGCGCTCACCGGCCAGCACGATGGCGCGCTCGATCGCGGCCTTGGCGCCGGAGAGCACGACCTGGCCGCCGCCATTGTCGTTGGCAGCCTCGCAGACTTCGCCCTGGGCCGCAGTCGCAGCGATCTCGCGAGCTAGATCGAGCTCGGCGCCGAGCAGCGCCGCCATGGCGCCTAAGCCCGCCGGAACGGCCTTCTGCATGGCGTCGCCGCGAATGCGCAGCAGGCGGGCGGCATCGCTGATCGAGAAGGTGCCGGCGGCGGCCAGCGCCGAGTACTCACCGAGCGAATGGCCAGCGACGAAGGCGGCATCGCGCTTCAGATCGAGCCCGGCTTCGCCTTCGAGCACGCGCACGACCGCAAGGCTGACCGCCATCAGGGCCGGCTGGGCATTAGCCGTCAGGGTCAGCTCCTCGGAAGGGCCGTCCCACATCACGGCGGAGAGCTTCTGCGACAGGGCCGCATCGACCTCGTCGAAAACCGCCTTCGCGACGGCGAAGTTGTCGGCCAGGCTCTTGCCCATGCCGACGGCCTGCGAACCCTGGCCCGGGAAGATGAAGGCTGTGGTCATGCGCGGAACGCCTCGTTCTTCACTACTTATGTATTATGACGGGGCTGTCACATCGGTTTAGCAGCCAAGTCAAGCACAAGGCCCATATTTTCCGCCGGATGGGCGGTCTTCCACACCAGATTCCGGTTGCCATGACGCATCGGACCCTGTAACCACCGCCATCTGCTTGTTCGGCCGGAGGCTGAACGGATGGCGCATGTCCGCAAGGATCGGCGCAGGCTCGTTTCCCGAACCGTCATCCCGTGTCTCCGCCTTCGATGAAATCCTGTCGGGCCTTATCCAGGGCTCGGAGGGCTCCGCGCCGGGCGAAGCAGGGTGAAACAAGGAAGGCCACATATGGCATTGTACGAGCATGTGCTGCTCGCGCGGCAGGATGTCAGCGCGCAGCAGGTCGAAGCTCTTGTCGAGCTTTTCAAGGGCGTGATCGAAGCGAATGGCGGCGCCATCCGCAAGGTCGAGTACTGGGGCGTCAAGTCCCTCGGCTACCGCATCCGCAAGAACCGCAAGGCGCATTACACGCTGCTGAACATCGAGGCTCCCTCCGCCGCCGTGCTGGAGATGGAGCGCCAGATGCGCATCAACGAAGACGTCCTGCGCTTCATGACCGTCAAGGTCGAGGAGCTCGAGGAAGGTCCGTCGGCCATGCTGCAGAAGCGTGACCGCGAAGACCGTCCGGAGCGTGGCGGCGACCGTTTCGATCGCGGCCCGCGCCGTGACCGTCCGCGTCGTGACGACGAAGCGACCGAAACCACCGAAGCGGAGGCCTGAGAATGTCGACTGCATCCGCTGGCGCCCGTCGCCCCTTCTTCCGCCGCCGCAAGTCCTGCCCCTTCTCGGGCGAAGGCGCCCCGAAGATCGACTACAAGGACGTGCGTCTGCTCTCGCGCTACATCTCCGAGCGCGGCAAGATCGTTCCGTCCCGCATCACGGCGGTCTCCGCCAAGAAGCAGCGCGAGCTCGCCCAGGCGATCAAGCGCGCCCGCTTCCTCGGCCTGCTGCCCTACGTCATCCGCTGAGCCGTTCACCGGTTCCGGATACCGATAAATCCCGGAGGCGCCTCCCGCGCCTCCGGTTCTCGCTTTCAAGATCAACCAGTCGCCCGTCGGTGAAACTCCCTCGGGTTCGTTGAGGCCAGAAGCCTCTCACCCTGCCGAGCCGCAAGGCTTGCGAGCAGCGGGACAGCAGGACGGACTTATGATTCCGATTGTCGGCATCGGCGCGGGCCTCGTTTCGGCCCTGCTCTTCTCAGTGGTGATCACCGGATCGCCGCTGGCTGCCGTGCTGTATTCGGCCGCTCCCCTCCCGATCTTCATCGCATCGCTGGGCTGGAACCACCGCTCCGGGCTGTTCGCCACGGCTGCGGGCGCGCTCGCCGTCGCGATTGCGCTCGCCCCCACCGGCGGCATCGCCTTTGCCCTGATCATCGGCCTGCCGGCCTGGTGGATCGCCTATCTCGCACTTCTTGCCCGCGGCGACACCGATGGCCGGGTCGAATGGTATCCGCTCGGCAACCTGCTGCTCTGGATCGCGGCCACCGCCGCGCTCGCCACCGTCGGCAGCGCGCTGGTGATGACCACCGATTACGAGACCTATCGCTCGGTGATCGCCCGCATGATCGAGAACCTGCTGAACGAGATGGTGCGCGGCAAGCTGATCGCGCTGCCCGGCGACGTGCAGGTCAAGGAACTCGCGCAGAGCCTGGCCCCGGCCGTTCCGCTCGGCATCGGCGCCTCCTTCGTCACCACCATCACCGCCAATCTCTGGCTCGCGGCCCGCACCGTGAAGATGTCAGACCGTCTGCCGCGGCCCTGGCCCTTCATCCCGTCGACGACGCTGCCGCGTCAGGCGCTGCTGCTGCTGATCGCCACGGGTTTCGTCGCGACGACCGGCGGCTTCATCGGCGTCGCCGCCATGGCCATGGCCGGCGCGCTGCTCGCCGCCTTCATGTTCAGCGGGCTCGCCACGCTGCACGACATCTCGCGCGGCCGTCCCTGGCGGCTGCCGATGCTGATCTCGATCTATGTCGCCCTCGTCGTGATGCAGGCCGTTCTGACGCCGCTGCTCGCGATCGCGGGCGTCATCGACACGCTGCTCGGCCTACGCAAGCGGGCCGCGCTGCCGCCTCCGCCTAACCATTCCTGAAACCTACGTCTGAAGACAAAAACAAGGAGAAGACCCATGGAAGTGATCCTGCTCGAACGCGTCGCCAAGCTCGGCCAGATGGGCGACATCGTGAAGGTTCGCGACGGCTTCGGCCGCAACTACCTGCTCGCCCGCGGCAAGGCGCTGCGCGCCACCGAGGACAACAAGAAGCGCTTCGAGAGCCAGAAGCTCGAGCTCGAGACCCGCAACCTCGAGCTGAAGTCCGAGGCCGACGCCGTCGCCGAGCGCCTGGACGGCCAGAGCGTCACCATCCTGCGCCAGTCGGGCGAGTCCGGCGTGCTCTACGGTTCGGTCTCGACCCGTGACATCGCCGAGGCCCTGACCAAGGACGGCTTCAACGTTTCGCGCGGCCAGGTGACGCTGAACACCCCGATCAAGACGCTCGGCCTGCACACCGTCCCGGTCGTGCTGCATCCGGAAGTCTCGGTCACGATCACCGTCAACATCGCCCGCTCGGCCGAAGAGGCTCAGCGCCAGGCTGCCGGCGAGAACGTCACGGCCCAGGAGAAGTTCGATCTCGACGATCTCGGCCTCGAGGTCGGCGCGGCGCTGGCCGAGGCCGGCGACGTCGAGCTCTGAGCCTTATCGCTCCCGAATCGAGTCAAGGGCGCCGTGGCAACACGGCGCCTTTTTCATTTCGGAGGCTGTGCAAAGTGGTGGATGGAACCGAAGCCTGCTGGCGCCGATTGTCAGAATGTTAAGGTAATTTTCTGCCCGACTCAGCCATGCCGGAGCGCAAGCTTCCGCGGCTGATTGTCGGCTTGAATTATCAGTCAGCATTGATTTATCGGGACGGCCATGGCCACCGCTACAGCTCTCGTCGCCCGCCTCGACAACCGCGAGGCGGAATTCCGCGTCCAGCCTCACAATATCGAGGCCGAGCAGGCGCTGCTGGGCGCGATCCTGGTCAATAACGACGCATTCTATCGCGTCTCCGACTTCCTGCAGCCGGACCATTTCTTCGAGCCGATCCATCAGCGCATCTACGAGCTGGCGTCGAGCATGATCCGCGCCGGCAAGATCGCGACGCCGATCACGCTCAAGACCTTCGTCAACGACCTCGATCTCGGCGAGATCACGCCGAGCCAGTATCTCGCCCGCCTCGCGGCCGAGGCGACGACCGTCATCAACGCCGCCGATTACGGCCGCACGATCTACGACCTCGCCGTGCGCCGGCAATTGATCGGCGTCGGCGAGGACCTCGTCAACGTCGCCTATGACGCTCCCGTCGAGATGGCGCCGCGCGAGCAGATCGAGGATGCCGAGCGCAAGCTCTACGAGCTTGCCGAAAAGGGCCGTTACGAGGGCGGCTTCCAGAAATTCGACGGGGCGCTGCGCCTCGCGATCGACATGGCGGCCAGCGCCTACCAGCGCGCCGGCGGTCTCTCCGGCATCTCAACCGGCCTGCGCGACGTCGACCAGCGCATGGGCGGCCTGCAGCGCTCGGACCTGCTGGTGCTCGCCGGACGCCCCGCCATGGGCAAGACTTCGCTCGCCACCAACATCGCCTTCAACATCGCCAAGGCGTGGCGCGGCGAGCGGCAGGAGGACGGCTCGATCAAGTCGGTCGACGGCGGCATCGTCGGCTTCTTCTCGCTCGAAATGTCGGCCGACCAGCTCGCGACCCGTATCGTCGCCGAGCAGTCCAGCATCTCCTCCTACAAGATCAGGCAGGGCCGCATCACCGAGGGCGATTTCGCCCGATTGACCGATGTCGCCGCCCAGATCGAAAAGCTGCCGCTCTATATCGACCAGACCGGCGGCATCTCGATCGCGCAATTGATGGCGCGCGCGCGCCGCCTGAAGCGCCAGAAGGGGCTCGACGTCCTGTTCATCGACTACCTGCAGCTCCTCTCCGGCTCGTCGAAGAACAGCCAGAACCGCGTGCAGGAGCTGACCGAGATCACGACCAGCCTGAAGGCGCTGGCGAAGGAGCTCAACGTCCCGATCATCGCGCTCTCGCAGCTCTCGCGCCAGGTCGAGAATCGCGACGACAAGCGCCCGCAACTCTCCGACCTGCGCGAATCCGGCTCGATCGAGCAGGACGCCGACGTGGTGATGTTCGTCTATCGCGAGGAGTATTACCTCAAGGGCAAGGAGCCGCGCCCCGGCACCGAAGAGCACAACAAGTGGCAGCTCGAGATGGAAGCCATGCACGGCGTCGCCGAACTGATCATCGGCAAGCAGCGTCACGGCCCGACCGGCGCGGTGGCCTTGCAGTTCGACGCGGATGTGACACGCTTCTCGGATCGCGCCGATGAGATGCGCCTGCCGGACCGTGAATGATGCCTGCCGACCTGCCTGATACCGCCGCCTTCGGCGCGACCCTCACCATCGATCTCGACGCGCTGGTCTCGAACTGGCGCCTGCTCGGACAACGTGCCGGCACAGAGGCCGGAGCCGTGGTCAAGGCGGATGCCTACGGCATCGGCATCGAGCCGGCCGTGACGGCGCTGGCCAAGGCCGGCTGCAAGAGCTTCTTCGTCGCGCATATCTCGGAAGCCATCCGCGCCCGCAAGGTCGCGCCGGACGCGACGATCTATGTGCTGAACGGCCTGCTGCCCGGCGCCGCCGAGACCTTCGCCGCGCATGGCCTGTCGCCGGTGCTGGGCTCGCATGAGGAATTGCTGGAATGGGCCTCGTTCCGGCAGACCGGCGCGCAGGTCCGGCCGGCGGCGCTGCATGTCGACACCGCGATGAACCGGCTCGGCCTCTGGCCGGGCGAGGGCCTGAACCTTGCTCGCGAACGTTCTGGCGTGATCGCGGCGGCGGGGATCGGGCTGGTGATGAGCCATTTCGCCTCCTCCGAGGTCGAGACCGACCCGGCCAACGCCCGCCAGATCGCGGCGTTCGCCGAGATCGCGGCCGCCTTGCCCGAAGTGCCGGCCTCGCTCAAGAACTCATCCGGGCATTTCCTCAAGGACTGCCCGTCCTACCAGCTCACCCGGCCGGGCTATGCGCTCTATGGCGGCAATCCGACGCCCGGGCAGCCGAACCCGATGAAGCCGGTCGTGGGACTGGAGGCGACGATCATCCAGACCCGCGAGGTCGAGGACGGCACGCAGGTCGGCTATAACGGGCGCTGGACGGCCAAGGGCAGGCGCAAGCTCGCCACGATCTGCCTCGGCTATGCCGACGGCTATCCGCGCAACGGCAGCTGGACCGATACCTCGACCGGCGGCTCGGTGCTGATCGACGGTGTCTCCTGCCCCTTCGTCGGCTCGGTCTCGATGGACCTGATCATCATCGACGTCACCGACGCCCCCGCCGATACTGCCAAGCGCGGCGGGAGCGTGACGCTCATCGGCGGCCCTCTCGACCTGGAAACCGTCGGCGGCGGTGCCAAGACGATCGGCTACGAGATCCTGACCAGCCTCGGCCGCCGCTATCACCGGCGTTATGTGGGGCTGTAGAAGGTGGCGCATTCCCTTGTCATTCCGGGGCTTCGCACCAGCGAAGAACCCGGAACCCACGACCGGGCGAGCGGTTGCCACCGCCTTCGGAATAAGCCGCGGCCCGTCGTGGATTCCGGGTTCGCGGCTGTGCCGCGCCCCGGAATGACAAAGTAGCGATGGCCAAGCGCGGTCCGACCTATCACTGCCAGTCCTGCGGCGCGGTCTATCACCGCTGGCAGGGCAAGTGCGACGCCTGCGGGACATGGTCCTCGCTGGTCGAGGATGCGCAGGCGGCGCCGGTTCCCGGTGGCGGCCGGCCGTCCTCGGGCGGCCGGGCGCGTGGCCGCGTCTTCGCGCTGGAGACGCTGAAGGGCGAGACGCAGGATGCGCCGCGCATCGTCTCCGGCATCGGGGAACTGGACCGCGTCACCGGCGGCGGCTTCGTGCCGGGCTCGGTGCTGCTGATCGGCGGCGATCCCGGCATCGGCAAGTCGACATTGCTGATGCAGGCCTGTGCTGCGCTGGCGATGGGCGGGCGGCGCGTCGTCTATGTCTCGGGCGAGGAGTCGACCGGGCAGGTCAGGCTGCGGGCCGAGCGCATGGGATTGGCCGAAGCGCCGGTCGATCTCGCGGCCGAGACCAATGTCGAGGACATCGTCGCGACCCTCAATCAGGGCGAGCGCCCTGCCCTGGTGGTGATCGATTCGATCCAGACGATGTGGTCCGGCGAGGTTGAGAGTGCGCCGGGCACGGTGACGCAGGTGCGCGGCTCGGCCCAGGCGCTGATCCGCTATGCCAAGACGTCAGGCGTCTGCCTGATCCTCGTCGGGCACGTCACCAAGGACGGCCAGATCGCCGGACCACGCGTGGTCGAGCACATGGTCGACGCCGTGCTCTCCTTCGAAGGCGAAGGCGCGCACTCGTTCCGCATCCTGCGCGGCCAGAAGAACCGCTTCGGCGCGACCGACGAGATCGGCGTCTTCGAGATGACCGGCAAGGGCCTGTCGGAGGTCACCAACCCCTCTGCGCTCTTCCTCGCGGGCCGCGACCAGCCGGCGCCGGGCGCGGCCGTCTTCGCGGGCATGGAGGGCACGAGGCCGGTTCTGGTCGAGATCCAGGCGCTGGTCGCCCCGACCGCGCTCGGCACGCCGCGACGCGCCGTCGTCGGCTGGGAGAACAGCCGGCTCGCCATGGTGCTCGCGGTGCTGGAGACGCATGGGGGCCTCAGGCTCGGCCAGCACGATGTCTATCTCAACGTCGCGGGCGGCCTGCGCGTCAACGAGCCGGCGGCCGATGTCGCGGTCGCTGCCGCGCTGGTCTCGTCGCTGAGCGGGGCAACTTTGCCGCAGGAGGCGGTCTATTTCGGCGAGATCGCATTGTCTGGCGCGATTCGGCCGGTCGCGGTCGCGGCGGCGCGCCTCCGGGAAGCGGCCAAACTCGGCTTCGAGGCCGCGCTGATGCCGAGCGGCGGCGCCGATCACGGCGACGGCAACGGGCTGAACCTGCGCCGTTTCGGCCATGTCACGGAACTCGTTGCCGATATCGCCGCGCGCGCACCTCGCAGAGATGTGAAATGACTTTGCCGGAAGGGTGACTGAAAGCCCAGGAACGCGTATAGCAAAGCCGAAACGGCCGCCCTGCCCCCGGCCGGTCGGTACCTGACCACAGCAAAGCGGCCCTCCCAATGCCTGTCACCATTCTCGATCTCGTCGTCATCGGCGTGGTTCTGATCTCGGCTTTGCTCGCGGCCGTGCGCGGCTTCACGCGCGAAGTGCTGGCGATCGCCTCCTGGGTCGCCGCGGCGGCCGTGGCCTGGGTATTCCATCCCCAGCTCGTGCCCTTCGTGAAGCAGTACATCCCGGCGAGCTCGGCGCAGGACACGATCGCGTTGGTCGCCGCGATCGCGGCCCTGTTCCTGGGCACGCTGATCGTCGTCTCGCTGATCACGGCCCGGATTTCCGATTTCGTGCTGGATTCGCGCATCGGCGCGCTGGACCGCACGCTCGGCTTCGTCTTCGGCGCGGCCCGCGGCCTGCTGCTGGCGGTGATCGGCTATGCCTTCTTCACCGGGCTGGTCGGGAGCGAGAAGCTGCCGAGCTGGGCCAAGGACGCCAAAGCCAAGCCTGTGCTGGAAGAGACCGGCCAGTCGCTGATCGCCATGCTGCCGCAAGATATGAAGGCCGATTTCTTCAAGAACCTGCTGAAGAAGCCCGGCGCCGAGACCGCGCCGGAAGCTCCGGCGGAGGAACCGCGCAGCCCCGCGACGCCGGCGCCGGTTGCACCTGCCCCAGCCCGTCCCTAATTAGCGCGTAGAACATCAGCATAAGCCCTCTGCGTGGAGCGCGACATGATCTCGCAAACCGAGCGTGATACCGCCTTCGACCCCAATGCCGACCGGCTGCGGGAGGAATGCGGCGTCTTCGGCATCTATGGCCATGCCGATGCCGCGGCGCTGACCGCGCTCGGCCTGCACGCGCTACAGCATCGCGGCCAGGAGGCGGCGGGCATCGTCTCCTTCGACGGCAAGCGCTTCCATTCGGAGCGTCGGCTGGGCCTCGTCGGCGACGCCTTCTCGGAAGCGAGCGTCATCGACAAGCTCAAGGGCAAGCAGGCCATCGGCCATGTCCGCTACTCGACGACGGGCGAGACGATCCTGCGCAACGTCCAGCCGCTCTTCGCCGAGTTGCATGGCGGCGGCTTCGCCGTCGCGCATAACGGCAACCTGACCAACGGACTGACGCTGCGCCGCAATCTCGTCCGCGACGGCGCGATCTACCAGTCGACCTCCGACACCGAGGTTCTGCTGCATCTCGTCGCGCGCAGCCGCAAGCAGCAATTCGTCGATCGCTTCATCGAGGCGATCCGCCAGATTGAGGGCGCCTATGCCTTCGTCGGCATCACCAACAAGAAGCTGATCGGCGCCCGCGACCCGCTCGGCATCCGCCCGCTGGTGCTCGGCGAGCTCGACGGCTGCCCGATCCTGACCTCGGAAACCTGTGCGCTCGACATCATCGGCGCGAAGTTCGTCCGCGAGATCGAGAACGGCGAGGTCGTGATCATCTCCGAGTCCGGGATCGAGAGCCACAAGCCTTTCCCGCCGGCTGCGGAGCGGCCCTGCATCTTCGAATACATCTACTTCGCCCGCCCCGATTCCATCGTGAAGGGCCGCAGCATCTATGAGCGCCGCAAAGCGATGGGCGCGGTGCTGGCGCAGGAAGCACCGACGGAAGCCGACGTCGTCGTGCCCGTGCCGGATTCCGGCGTGCCGGCGGCGCTGGGCTATGCCCAGGCCAGCGGCATCCCCTTCGAGCTCGGCATCATCCGCAATCACTATGTCGGCCGCACCTTCATCGAGCCGACGCAGAAGGTCCGCGAGCTCGGCGTCAAGCTGAAGCATTCGGCCAACCGCTCGGTGGTCGAGGGCAAGCGCATCATCCTGGTCGACGATTCGATCGTGCGCGGCACGACCTCGTTCAAGATCGTGAAGATGATGCGCGAGGCCGGCGCCAAGGAGGTGCATTTCCGCATCTCATCGCCGCCGATCACCCATCCCGACTATTACGGCATCGACACGCCCGACCGCGAGAAGCTGCTCGCCGCGACCCATTCGCTGGAGGAGATGCGCCAGTTCGTCGGCGCGGATTCGCTGGCCTTCATCTCGGTGGACGGGCTCTACCGGGCGATGGGCCACGAGCGCCGCGACCCGGCCCGGCCGCAATTCACCGACCACTGCTTCACCGGCGACTATCCGACCTCGCTGACCGATATGGTCGGCGAGAGCGCCAAGCAGCAGATCTCGCTGCTGGCCGAAGCCGGCTGATCTTTTCACGAGCGGGCTGTCATCCCGGGCAAGCGAAGCGCAGGCCCGGGATCCATGCCTGAACCTTCATTGGCAGCGCTCCGGAATGGATCCCGGATCGGCGCTGCTTCGCAGCTTGTCCGGGATGACGAGCGCTTGATGAGACCGGGGCTGCGTCCGTCATGACCAAACCACTGCAGGGGCGCGTCGCGCTCGTCACCGGCGCCTCGCGCGGCATCGGCCGTTCCGCCGCCCTCGCCTTTGCCGAAGCGGGCGCGCATGTCATCGCGCTCGCCCGCACGGCTGGCGCGCTGGAGGAACTCGACGACGAGATCGTCGCGATCGGCGGCAGTGCCACGCTGGTACCGCTCGACCTCAGCGACGCCGGCGGGCTGGAGAAGCTCGGCCACGCCGTTACGGAACGCTGGGGCAAGCTCGACATCCTGCTCGCCAATGCCGGTATCCTCGGCTCGCTGAGCCCGCTCGACCATGTCACCGAGAAGGACTGGGCCAGGGTCCTCGAGATCAACGTCACAGCCAACTGGCGCCTGCTCAAGGCGGTCGACCCGGCGCTGCGCGCCTCGGATGCCGGCCGCGTCCTGCTGATGACCTCGGGCGCTGCCCACAAGTGCACGGCCTATTGGGGGCCCTATTCGGTTTCAAAGGCTGCCGTGGAGGCCCTGGGGCGCACCTATGCGGCCGAGACGGCGACGACCCCGGTCAAGCTCATGCTGGTCAATCCCGGCCCCCTGCGCACCCGGATGCGGGCCGAGGCGATGCCGGGCGAAGACCCGCAGACGCTGAAGACGCCGGAGGAGCTGGCACCGCATCTGGTCAGGCTGGCCGCGCCGGATTGGTCCGAGAGCGGCAAGATCTTCGACTTCCCGCAGGGCAAGGTGCTGACCCCGCAGTTGCCGGCCTGAACAGGCTCAGCCGCGCGCCAGCGAGGCCTGCACCAGCGTGATCAGATCGGGAATGGTGAGGTTCGGCAGGGCCGCCATCTCATCCAGGCCGAACCAGCGGATCTCATCGTGTTCGTCGACGAGATTGACCGCCGCCCCGCCTTCCCAGGCGCTGACGACATAGATGTGGTGGAGTGCGGCGCCGTAGCGCTCGGGAAAGCGCTCGGCTTCCGAGAGCACCAATTCATAGCGCGTCGGCACCAGCCCGACCTCTTCGCGGCATTCCCGCAGCAGGGTTTGTTCCAGCGCCTCGCCGGGCTCGACCCGGCCGCCGATCGCATCCCAATGGCCGGGCCAGGCCTGCTTCCAGACGGCACGCAGGCCGAGCAGCACCTTATGATCGGCATCGACGAAGAGCGCGCTGACGGTTTCGATCATGCGCGCGCCCGCGATCGCTATTCGGCCCTGAGCCAGCGCAGCAGGCCGGCCTGATCGCCGCTCTCGACGGCCGCCGCGACGCGCCTTCCGACCGCCGCACCGAACTTGTAGCCATGCCCCGAGCAGGCCGAGACCGCCGTCACGCGGCCGATCTGCCGCGACAGGAACTTGCGGTCCGCCGTGAAGGTGTAGGCGCAGGTCACGACGCGCTCGACCCGGTACTCGGCGATGCGCGCGAAGGGCGGCGCGAAATAGTCGCGGATCTGCTCGCCCTCGCCCGCTCGCGGCTCGCGCTCCTCGTCGGGCTGGCGCGGGCGCTTGTGCACGCCGGCGCCGACCTTGAGGCCAGTGCCATCAACCGGCGGCAGGACATAGCCGTCGACCGTGCCGCCGACATCGACGATGACAGGCGCCGCCTCCCAGGCCGCCCTCAGGTCATCAGGCGGGGCGAGATAGGCGACGGCGGTGCGATAGGTCGTCAGCACATCCGCAAGCTCCGGCAGGAGCTTCAGCACCCAGGCGCCGGAGCTGACGACGATGCGGTCGAAGCTCGCCGCCTCGCCATTCGCGAGACCGATGCGGCCGCTCTCGGGATCGATCGAGGTCACCGTCGCGCCCTCGCGCAGGGTGACGCCGCGCTCGCGCAGCAGGCGCACCATGTCGGCGGCGATGCGGGCCGGGAAGAGCGCGCCACCCTCGGGGCTGAGATAGGCGTAGCGGATCGTCGCCGGATCGATGAAGGGATAGCGCCGGGCCGTCTCGGCGGCGTCGTAGAGCTCGTAGGGCGAGGCCATGCGGTCGAGGCCCTCGCGGTACTCCTCGCCTTCGTCGCCCTCGGTCTGGGAGATGCCGAGCACGCCGCAGGGCGCGTAATGCTGCCTGCCCAGATCGGCCCAGAGTTCGTCCCAGGCCTCGAAGGCCTCGGTGATCGTGCGGGCATAGCCGTCGGCGCCGCCATAGGCGCGGCGGATGATGCGGTGCTGGTCGCCGGAGGCCGCATAGGGGTTGGGGATCTGCGGCGCCTGCTCGTAGAGCGTCACCTCATGCCCGCGCCTGTTCAGCGACCAGGCAGTGGAAAGCCCGGCGATACCGGCGCCGACGACCGCGATCCTCATCAGCCCTTGCGCTCCTTGTCATAGGGATTCTCGCCGCCGCGGCGATGCAGGCGGATCGGCGTGCCCGGAAGCTCGAACGCCTCCCGCAGGTTGTTGACGAGATAGCGGGTGTAGGACACCGGCAGATGGTCGAGCTGGTTGCCGAACAGCGCGAAGGTCGGCGGCCGGGCCTTGGCCTGCGTCATGTAGCGGATCTTGATGCGACGCCCGGCCACGGCCGGGGGCGGATGCGCCGAGAGCACGCCTTCGAGCCAGCGATTGATCCGCGCGGTCGAGACGCGGCGGTTCCAGACACCGTAAGCCGAGAACACGCCCTGCATCAGCTTGTCGATGCCCTCGCCGGCGAGGCCGGAGAGCGGGATGATCGGCACGCCGCGCACCTGCGCCAGCAGATGGTTGGCCTTCTCCTTGAGCTCGGCCAGCAGGCCCTGCTTGTCGGCGACGAGGTCCCATTTGTTGAGGCCGATGACGACCGCCCGGCCTTCGCGCTCGGTCAGGTCGACCAGCGTCAGGTCCTGCTTCTCGAAGGGGATGGTGGCATCGAGCAGCACGACCACGACCTCGGCGAAGCGGATCGCGCGCAGCGAATCCGCGACGGAGAGCTTCTCCAGCTTCTCCTCGATGCGGGCGCGCTTGCGCATGCCGGCGGTGTCGAAGAGCTTGACCTTGCGGCCGCGCCATTCCCAGTCGACCGAGATGGTGTCGCGGGTGATGCCGGCCTCGGGGCCGGTCAGCATCCGCTCCTCGCCGATCATGCGGTTGACCAGCGTCGACTTGCCGGCGTTCGGGCGGCCGATGATGGTGACACGCAGCGGGCGATCGGGATCGATTTCCTCTTCGCCATCCGAATCGGCGGCGGGAACGTCGGCCCAGGCCGTCTCGTCCTCGTCGTCCTCGGGCTCGTCGGGGATGTAAGGCGCGAGCGCCTCCAGCAGGTCCGAGGTGCCCTCGCCATGCTCGGCCGAGAACGGCACGGGATCGCCGAGACCGAGCCCGTAGGACTCGATGATGCCCTCGGTGCCCTTCTTGCCCTCGGCCTTGTTGGCGAGCAGGATCACCGGCTTGCCGGAGCGGCGCACCAGATCGGCGAAAGGCTGGTCCATCGGCGTGATGCCGAGGCGCGCGTCGATCATGAAGAGCACGACATCGGCCTGCGCGATCGCGGTCTCGGTCTGGGCGCGCATGCGGCCGGCGAGCGAATCCTTGTCGGCCTCCTCGAGGCCGGCGGTGTCGATCACCTTGAAGCGGAGATGGCCGAGGGTGGCGTCACCCTCGCGGCGGTCGCGCGTCACGCCCGGCCGGTCGTCGACCAGGGCGAGCTTTTTGCCGACCAGCCGGTTGAACAGCGTCGACTTGCCGACATTGGGGCGCCCGATCAGGGCGACGATGGCTGTCATCAGATTTCACACATTTTCGCCGTCGTCCCGGCCCGCCGAAGCGGGAAACCGGGCGGCGGCGGCGTTGGAGCGAGGCTCCGGTTCAGTTCTTCACCGTGACGGGGCCGCCACGGACCAGAGCGAGATAAAGCTCGACGCGCTGGCGCAAGGCCTGCGGCGCCTGCGGATCGGTAATCGCCGCGTCGAACCAGCGCCCGGCATCCTCGAAGAGATTGGCCTTGAGCGCGGCGATTCCGAGGAATTCGCGGGCGGTATGGCGCCAGACGCCCTGCGCGGAAGCCAGCGGTTCCAGCGCGGTCTTGACCTCCGCATAGGGAGAAAGATCGACGCGCAGGATGCCGGCGCGCAGCTTGGCGAGATCGCGAGAGGTCTGGTCGAGCGAGGCGTCTGCGGCGAGCGCATCGAAGGCGGTGGCGCCGGCAGCAGCGTCGCGCTTGGCCGTTTCCGCGGCGAGGCGGAAGCGGGCGATCAGGCGATAGCCGGCGGGCGCCGTGGTCGACAATTCCTTCAGGATGGTCTCGGCCTGGGTGGCGTCGCCATCGCGCGAGGATTTCAGCGCGGCTTCGAGGCGTGCGCCGACGGCTTGCGAGGCCTGATTCTCGCGATGCAGCCAGTACTGCCAGCCGGCGACGGCCAGCACCGCCAGCACGGCGAGGCTGGTGACGACCCAGCCATATTTCTTCCAGAGTTCCGCTGCCTTGTCGCGGCGGACTTCCTCATCGATCTCGCGAAAAATATCGGCCATTTGACTGTCTTGATCCCTGTTGGGAGCCCGGTAGCATTTTCGGGCGGGGAATGCGAGCCGGTTCAGCGCATGGGGCAAGGCCATGATGGACGATGGCACTCCGACCGTGGCAAAATCGGCCCGGCCCTTGCTGCGCCGATCCGGACGGCCCTTTCAGCTTTCGGCCGTGGAGAATTCCATGAACCAGACGATCACCAGACGGGCCGGCCTCGCCGCCCTCACCCTCGCCGCCTTCGCCTGCGGCTCGCTGGCGACGCCCGCCGCCGCGCAGACCCAGCCGATCAAGGTCAAGGTCTTCATCGCCGCGATGTTCGAGATCGGCGAGAATACCGGCGACCGCGCCGGTGAGTTCCAGCACTGGTACGAGCGCTACTGGAAGGCGGGCCAGCCGCATGAGGTCAAGGGCGCGCTGAAACCGGTCTATTGCAATGGCGACGGCGTCTGCGGCGGCGTGCTCGGCATGGGCAAGGTCAATTCATCATCCTCGATGCAGGCGATCCTGCTCGACCCCGCCTACGACTTCTCGCAGGCCTATTTCGTGCTCAGCGGCGTCGCCGGCACGCCGCCCTCGCGCGGCACGATCGGCGACGTCTCCTGGGGGAGCTGGCTGGTCGACTACGATCTCGGCCATCGCTGGGCACCGGAGGAAGGCAAGCCCGGCGAGCCGATGTTCATGCCGCGCAAGGGTTATGAGGCCTATCGCGTCTTCCAGCTCAATCCGGTGCTGGTGAAATGGGCGGTGAGGCTCGGCTCGCGCGCGAACCTGCAGGATTCGGATTCCGCGAAGCAGTACCGCATGCGCTATCCCGACAAGCGGGCGCAAGCCGCTCCCTCCGTCCAGGTCGGCACGCATATGACCGGCGATACCTTCTTCCACGGGCCGGGACTGTCGAAGGAGGCGCAATACATGGCCAAGCTCTACGGCGCCGACGATTACGTGATCACCGAGATGGAGGCCGCGGCGATCACGCTGGTGATCAAGCGCCAGTTCGGCACCGACCGGATCATGAGTTTGCGCGGCGCGGTCAATTTCGACCAGGGCAACCCCAACGAGACGACGCTGCAGCATCTCGACCCGGCGCCGGGGCAGACGGCCGGCGGCTTCGCCGAGACCGTCGCCAATATCGAGGCGGTCGGTTCGAGGGTGGTCGACCACATCGTCGCCGACTGGCCGGTCTGGCAGAAGGGCGTGCCGGCGCTGCCGATGAAGTAGGGGCTGATTTCCACGCCCTTTGTCATTCCGGGGCTTCGCGAAGCGAAGAACCCGGAACCCACGACCGGGCGAGCCCTTGCCCGATCGGATTGTCTAGCATCTCACCCAGTCGCGGGTTCCAGGTTCGCGCCTGCGGCGCGCCCCGGAATGACAGAGGTGGTTCGCTCTACGATCACCCTGCCCGGAAGAGCAGGCTGCCGTCGCCGTAGGAATAGAAGCGGTAATTCGCTGCGATCGCATGGGCATAGGCGCGTTTCATCACGTCGAGCCCGCAGAAGGCGGAGACGAGCATGAACAGCGTCGAGCGCGGCAGATGGAAGTTCGTCATCAGGAGATCGACCGCCCGGAAGCGGTAGCCCGGCGTGATGAAGATCGCGGTGTCGCCCGAGAAAGGCTTGATCGTGCCGTCCTCCGCCGCCGCGCTCTCGATCAGGCGCAACGAGGTCGTGCCGACGCAGACGATGCGCCCGCCCTTCGCCTTGACGGCGTTCAACGCTGCCGCCGTTTCGGCTGAGACCGTGCCCCATTCGGCATGCATGCGGTGGTCGTCGGTATCATCCGCCTTCACCGGCAGGAAGGTGCCGGCGCCGACATGGAGCGTGACGAAATGCCGGCCGACGCCGCGTGCGTCCAATGCCGCCAGCAGCTCCGGCGTGAAATGCAGCCCCGCGGTCGGCGCGGCCACGGCGCCATCCTTGCGGGCGAAATTGGTCTGGTAGTCGGCCGTGTCGGCGCTGTCGGTGGGGCGCTTGCCGGCGATATAGGGCGGCAGCGGCAATTCGCCGAGCCGCGCGATCGCCTCGTCGAGATAGGCACCGGTCAGGCTGAACTGCAGCTCGACCTCGCCGCCCTCGCCCTTGGCGATCACCTCGGCATGCAGGCGGCCGAGCTCGCAGGCATTGCTGGCGGCCTCCGAATCGAACACCACGCGCTCGCCCAGCGCCAGCTTCTTGGCCGGGCGGGCGAAGGCGAGCCAGCGATCCTCGCTCTCGCGCTTGTGCAGCATGATCTCGACGCGGGCCGAATCCGCGCCGCGATAGCGCCGCCCGCGCAGGCGGGACGGGATGACGCGCGTATCGTTGAGGACGAGCGCGTCACCGGGCCGAAGCAGCGAGACGAGATCGCGAATGCCGCGATCCTCCAGCGGCTCGGGCGCATCGGGGCGCACCACGAGCAGCCGCGCCGCGTCGCGCGGGCTTGCCGGCCTCAGCGCGATACGCTCCTCGGGCAGGTCGAAATCGAAGAGATCGACGTTCATCCGGCAGAACTCGTTCTTGGCCCTATCCCCGCGCGGTCATCCCGGCCGGAGCGAAGCGAAGAGCCGGGATCCATGCCTGAACCTCGTCGGGAGACGCTCTGGCATGGATCCCGGGTCAAGCCCGGGATGACGCACGTTATTCTCGGGCGGAACCTCGAGAATCTCTGGCAGGAGATGCTCGGGTCAAGCCCGAGCATGACGGTGGGAAGACCTTAATCCTCAGGCCGCGTCGGCCATCACCTTCATCGAAACGATCGAATCGGGATCGCGCACCGGCTCGCCGCGCTTGATGGTGTCGACATTCTCCATGCCTTCGACGACCTGGCCCCAGACGGTGTACTGCTTGTCGAGGAAGCGGGCGTCGTCGAACACGATGAAGAACTGGCTGTTGGCCGAGTTCGGGTTCTGGGCGCGGGCCATCGAGCAGATGCCGCGGACATGCGGCTCGGCGTTGAACTCCTGCTTCAGGTCCGGATAGCTCGAACCGCCGGTGCCGGTGCCGTGCGGGCAGCCGACCTGGGCCATGAAGCCGTCGATGACGCGGTGGAAGACGATGCCGTCATAGAAGCCCTCGCGGGCGAGCAGCTTGATGCGCTCGACATGGCCGGGCGCGAGATCGGGACGCAGCTTGATCACCACCTTGCCCTTGGTGGTTTCCATGACGAGGGTGTTCTCGGGATCGAGGGACATCAGGTTTGCCTTTCATTGAGCCGCGTGCGGCCGTGGAAGCGGATGGTGAAGGGTCGCCCCGCGATACTCGCTCCGAGGCCCGCCGACAACCTCATCGGCGTGCAGGAGCGGATCGCGGCAACCGCAGAATCGCTGAAGCGCCGCTGAAACTCGGCGTCGCCGCGCTTGGTTTCCCAAGTGACGCGCGGCTGGCCAAAGAGGCTGCCGTCGCGCCGGAGGCTGAAGCGGAGCGAAACCATCGCGCCCGTCAGATCGCCTGGAAGCGGCGGCGGGTCCCAGCAGCGGCGGATCGCCGGGGCGATCTCGTCGAGCCGATCGACGGTTTCAATGCTCTCTGGCGGATTGTCAGGCGTGACCGAACCGATCAGGCCGATCTCGCCGCCACCGCGCAGCACGCGCGGGGTGCCGAGCCGGCGCTGGTCGAGGCCGGGGATGTCGTCGCCGCTGAACGGCCCGCCGACACCGGGATTGTAGCGCTGGCCGCTCTGCGGCGGCAGGATCGGATTCTGCGAGCCCGAAGGCGGTGGCAGAACCGGATTCTGCGAGCCGGAGGGCGGCGGCAGGCCGAGATCGCGCGTGTCCTGCGCGAGCGCTCCGCTGGCGCCGAGCGCCAGGGCGATACCGATCAGGGCCGTCCGAACCATCGCCGCACCCTCCCCAGCTCGCCCTGCCCGCTCTATCCCGACTTACTTGGCGTCGGCCTGCATGCGCATGCGGACGATCTTGTCGGGACCGCTGACCTGGCCGTTATTGGCGCTGGCGCCCTTCTTGATCTTGCGCACGGCGTCCATGCCGGAAACCACTTCGCCGAAGAGCGTGTACTGGCCGGTCAGCGAGCCGCAGCCCTCGTAGCAGATGAAGAACTGCGAATTCGCCGAATCCGGCGAGGACGAGCGAGCCATGCCGAGCGAGCCGACCTTGTAGGGCGTGGGCGTAAATTCGGCAGGCAGGTTCGGCAGGTCGGACTTGCCGGTGCCGGTGCCGGTCGGATCGCCGGTCTGGGCCATGAAGCCGTCGATGACGCGGTGGAAGACGATGCCGTCATAGAAGCCGCGCTTCACCAGCGTCTTGATCTGCGCGACATGCTTCGGCGCGAGGTCCGGCCGCAGGCGGATCGTCACCGGGCCGTCCTTGGTCTCGAGGATGACGGTGTTCTCGGGATCGGGCTTCGGCGTCTGAGCCTGGGCGAAACCGAGCGAGGCGACGACGGCAAGGGCGGCGAGCGAGCTGCGCAGCATGAAAATCTCCATGGCCGCCGGCGAGCCCGGCGGATGCCGGTCGATAGCCCTATCCTTTGGCCGGAACAAGGCATCGCGTCGATCAGCCGCCTGCCCTTGCTGCACTGCACAAGTGCAAGGAAGACTAATCTTGCAAAAATTCCAGGCTGAAGCTGCCTAAACTGATGACAGCGCCGTCACAATCGGCTAATCCTTCCGGCGCTGGGAGCGCTTTGCCAGTCGAAGCGCTGCGGACCAGGTCTCGGGAGGAGCAAACGCCCGCTTTGCAAAACGAGTTGCACGCTCTTTGAGACGTGTGCCGGTGCAGCGGTAAAAGCGGACTACCAAAGGCAAGGCATCGGCCTTGCCTTTTTTCTTGGGCGGTACCTTGAGCGGACGTGCCAATTTTCAGATGTCGTAGGTCACCCAGACATACCAGACGCCGGCGAAGATCACCGCCGCGATCAGCGAGGTGATGACGGCCTTCTTCAGCAAGCCCGGCAGCACGGGCGCGCCGGGCTCGGTGCCGGCCACGACATCGCCCGCCTCATGCTGGCTGCGGATGCCGAAGGGCAGCACCGCGAAAAGCGTGATCCACCAGATCACGAAATAGAGGGCGAGGCCGCCGACGATGTTCATGCCGCCTTCCCCGCGAGCGCGATGCAGGAGAAGGCGACCTTCGCCTCGGTCGGTACACCGAAGCGTGCGGTATGGCGGGCCGGCAAGCCGCCCGGGAAGTGCTTCACGTATTCGGCGTTGCAGGCGACGTAGTCGGCCGGGTCGGTGATCAGCATCGTCATCTGCACGACGCGGTCGAGGGAGCTCCCGGCCTCGGCCAGGATCTCGGCGACACGGCCGAGCGCGTTGCGGACCTCCTCGGCCGGGGTCTGGCCACGGTGGATGCCGCGCGCCGGGTCATGCGGCGCCGAGTGCCCGGAGACGAAGACGAGCCCGCCCGCGACGGTCGCGGCGCTGAAGGGGCGCGGCGAGCCGGCTTCCGGCTGGCCGAGAAATGCAATGTCGGTCATCGTCGTCAGGCCTGTTCGAGTTCAACCAGCGTGCCCAGGAAATCCTTGGGGTGCAGGAACAGAACCGGCTTGCCATGGGCGCCGATGCGCGGCTCGCCCGAGCCGAGCACGCGCGCACCTTGCGCCTTGAGCCGGTCGCGTGCCGCGAGGATATCGTCGACCTCGTAGCAGATATGGTGGATGCCGCCATCGGCATTGCGCTCGAGGAACTTGGCGATCGGCGAGTCCGTACCGAGCGGCTCCAGCAATTCGATCTTGGTGTTGGGCAATTCGACGAAGACGACGGTGACGCCGTGCTCCGGCTCGGGCTGCGGCTGCGACACACGTGCGCCGAGCGTGTCGCGATAGAGCGCCGTCGAGGCTTCCAAGTCCTTCACCGCAATGGCGACGTGGTTCAGGCGTCCGATCATGTCTCTCTTCCCGATCACATCCATTCAACTCAGAAACACGGCGTCATCCCGGACAAGTCGCGATAGCGGCGCCGATCCGGGATCCATGCCTGAACCGTTCCGGTATGGATCCCGGGTCTTCGCTTCGCTACGCCCGGAATGACGGCGCACAGTTCATACGGGCCGTACCCTAAACCTCAATCACCAGCGCATGCACCAGCGGCTTCTTGCCCCACTCCTCGTTGACCGCACTGCGCACGCCGCGCTCCAGCGCGTTGCGCAGGGCCTCGGGATCACGGCGGCGGGCCTTCGGGATATTGTCGAGGAGATCGCCGACGGTATCTGCGACATATTCGTCGAAATCGACGCCGCCGAGCGTGCGCGGCGGCAGGCCGAGCACCGCGATCTCCGGCTCGCCGGCAATGCCGCCCTTGTCGTCGACGGCGACCGCTATCGAAACGATGCCGGCGAAGGACAGGCGGCGGCGCTCCTGAATGGTTTTCTCAAGCGCGTTCACCAGCACGGCACCGTCCTGATAGAGCCGGCCATGCCGGACCTCGTCGACCTTGCGGGCGCCCTCTCCCGAGATCGCGACGACGTCGCCATTGCCGGCGCGCAGAACATGCTTCACGCCGAGGCTGCGGGCGAAGGTTTCATGCTCGGCCAGATGCAGGTCCTCGCCATGGGCGGGGATCGCGATCTGCGGCTTCAGCCAACCATAGAGCCGGGCCATCTCCTCGCGGCGGGGATGGCCGGAGACATGGACCAGATGGGTCCGGTCCGTGATGATCTCGATCTTGTCGCGGGCGAGCGCGTTCAGGATGTTGCCGACCGACTTCTCGTTGCCGGGGATGGTGCGCGACGAAAAGATCACGCGGTCGCCTGGCGAGAGCGCGATCTCGGGATGGTCGTCCGAGGCGATGCGCGAGAGCGCGGCGCGCGGCTCGCCCTGGCTGCCGGTGACCAGCGCCACGACCTTGTCGCGCGGCAGATAGCCATAGGCATCGACCGCGCGGAAGCCGGGGATGCCGTCGAGATAGCCGCATTCGCGGGCGACATCGATGACGCGGTCCATGGCGCGGCCGACGACCACGACCTCGCGCTGATCGGCCATCGCCGCCTCGGCGACGGCGCGCAAGCGTGCCACGTTCGACGCGAAGGTGGTGACCGCGACGCGGCCCGGCGCCGAGTGGATCAGCTCCTTCAGCTTGGCGGCGACATCGGCCTCGCTCGGGCTGATGCCGTCGCGCATGACATTGGTCGAGTTGCAGACCAGCGCCAGAACGCCCTCCTCGCCGAGCTCGCGCAGGCGCTTCTCGTCGGTCGGCAGGCCGACCTGTGGCGTCGGATCGATCTTCCAGTCGCCGGTATGAACGACGAGGCCGGCCGGCGTGCGGATGGCGAGCGCGTTCGATTCCGGGATCGAATGTGCCACGGGCACGAATTCGATGTCGAAGGGGCCGAGCGTGATCGCTCCGCCCTGCGGCACGACATTGATGTCGACACTCGGCGCGCCGGGCTCGGAGAGGCGGCGCGTCGCGAGCAGGCCGGCGGCGAAGCGCGTGCAGTAGACCGGAGCGCGCAATGAGGGCCAGAGCGCGGCGAGCGCACCGATATGATCCTCATGGGCGTGGGTGATGATGATGCCGAGAAGGTTCGCCCGCTCCTCGATGATGTAGCGCAGATCGGGCAGGACGATATCGACGCCCGGCGCCTCCGGCCCGGCGAAGGACAGGCCGCAATCGACCAGGATCCACTTTCGTCGGCCCTCGGGCCCGAAGCCGTAGAGAGCGGCATTCATGCCGATCTCGCCGAGGCCGCCGAGGGGAACGAAGACGAGCTGGTCGGAGGAGCGGGTCACTGGCAATCCTGATTCTGGCAATGGCTTGATCTATGCCGCGTGATGGCAACGAGCCCTAGCACGCCAGCGAGATGGCCTCCAGATCGACGGAGGCCGGGCAATAGGCACGGTCAGCCCGGAGGGCCGAAGAAGAGGTCGCCCGCATCGATCACGCGGCGGCCGGATTTCGTTCGAGCTCGAGGCGCCCGGTCGGGTCGAGACCGATGAAGACGCCGCTGAGCGGCCCCTCGGGCAGGCGGATGGTGATGGTCTCGCCCAGGAAGGCGGCGCGCTCCAGCCACGCGGCGCGGGTCGGGCCGAAGCCACCGGGCTGCGACCAGATGGCGAAGCGCTGGGCGAAGGCGTCGCTCAGGCCCGTCAGCATGGCCTCGACATTGGCCTGCGGCGCCACGGCCTTGAGAAAGGTCGCAGGGTACGGCGTGTCCGTGGGGCAGGAGGCGATGTTGACGCCGCAGCCGACGATGACATTGAAGCGCCCTGCCCGGCTCTCGCCCTCCAGCAGCAGCCCGGAGGTCTTGGCCCGGTCGAGCAGCAGGTCGTTCGGCCATTTCAGCCTGAGGCCGGATGCGGCCGGACCGAGCAGCTTCGCGGCGGCATCGTGCAGGGCGAGGCCTACGACGAAACCGAGCTGCGGAGCCAAAGCCGGCTCGCACGGATCGGTCAGGAGCAGGCTGGCGTAGAGATTGCCGGGGGCGAGCCCCATTGCCGGCCATGGCGGCCGCGGCCGGCATTCTGGCTGCGGGCGACGATCCAGAGCTTGCCGGGCTCGCCCTGATCGAGCGCGCGGCGGGCCTCCTCCATGGTGGAGCCGACCTCGTCGCGGACGATCAACCGATAGCCCGCGGCGCAGGCCGCCTCACCGAGCATGGAAATCGGCCCACGTCGTCATGCTCGCCCTTGTGGCGAGCATCCACGTCTTGAACACAGCCTTCGACCAGAGAAGACGTGGATGGTCGGGACAAGCCCGACCATGACGGGGAAGCATCAAAACAGCGACTTCGCCGCAGCGGCCGCCGTGTCGAACAGCGGCGCCGGAACCAGCGAGAGCGCCAGCACGAAGAGCGCCGAGACCAGCAGCACGGTGCGCACGCCGAGATCAGCCTTCTCGAAAGCCGGCTTCGGCTCGTCGAAATACATCACCTTGACGAGGCGCAGGTAATAATAGGCGCCGACGACGCTGGTCAGCACGCCGATGACGGCGAGCACATAGAGCTTCGCGTTGATCGCGGCCAGGAAGACGTACCACTTGGCCCAGAAGCCGGCGAGCGGCGGGATGCCGGCGAGCGAGAACATCATCATCGCCATCGCGAAGGCCATCCAGCCATTGGTGCGGGACAGGCCGGCGAGTTCCGAAATGTCCTCGACCAGCTTGCCGTCGCGGCGCATCATCAGCACGCAGGCAAAGGCGGCGAGCGTCGTGGCGAGATAGATCGCCATGTAGGTCATCACGCCCTGCACGCCCTCGGCCGTGCCGGCCGCGAGGCCGACCAGCGCATAACCCATATTGGCGATCGAGGAGTAGGCGAGCAGGCGCTTGATGTTGCGCTGGCCGATCGCTGCGAAGGCGCCGAGGCCCATCGAGGCGATCGAGATGAAGACGATGATCTGGCGCCAGTCATGGATCGCGCCGGGGAAGGCGCCGATGAAGACGCGGATCACCATCGCCATGGCGGCCATCTTGGGCGCCGAGGCGAAGAAGGCCGCGACCGGGGTCGGCGCGCCCTCGTAGACGTCCGGCGTCCACATGTGGAACGGCACCGCCGAGATCTTGAAGGCGACGCCCGCCGCGATGAAGACGATGCCGAAAATCAGGCCGATGCCGGCATGGCCGCCGGCCGTCGCGGCCGCGATGCCCGGGAAGGTGACGGTGCCGGTGAAACCATAGACCAGCGAGCCGCCATAGAGCAGCATGCCCGACGAGAGCGCGCCGAGCACGAAGTACTTCAGGCCGGCCTCGGTCGACTTGGCGTTGTCGCGGTCGAAGGCTGCGACGACATAGAGCGCCAGCGACTGCAACTCGAGGCCGACATAGAGGCTGATGAGATCGTTGGCCGAGATCATCATCATCATGCCGATCGTCGAGAGCACGACGAGGACCGGGAACTCGAAGCGCATCGTGCCCTGGCGCCGTAGCGTATTGGCCGAGAGCAGGATCGCGGCACCCGCGCCGAGCAAGGTCAGCACCTTCATGAAACGAGCGAAGCCGTCGACGATGAAGCCATCGTTGAAGGTCAGCATCTTGCCGGTGCCGGAGACGACCATCACCAGCGCGACCGCGAGCAGCACAAGGGCGAGCCCTTCGAGCAGGCGCGTCGAGCGCTCGCCCTGGATCGCACCGACCAGCACCATGGCGATGGCGCCGATGGCGAGGGTGATTTCCGGCAGGGCCGGGCCGAGAGCGGGCAGAGCCATGACGAGACCTTACTGCGCGGCTGCCAGCGCCGTCTTCGCGACGGCGAGGGCTGCCTGATAGTTCTTGATGAGCGCTTCGGTCGGCGCCGCGAAGGCGTCGAGGATCGTGTGCGGCTGGATGCCGTACCAGATCGTCAGCAGGACGAGCGGGACCAGCGTCACGTATTCGCGGACGTTGAGGTCCTTGATGTCCTTCAGCTCGGGCTTGACCAGCTCGCCGAACACGACCCGGCGATAGAGCCAGAGCGCGTAGGCCGCCGAGAGGATGACGCCGGAGGTTGCGAAGAACGCCACCCAGGGATTGGCGCGGAAGGCACCGAGCAGCGTCAGGAACTCGCCGACGAAACCGGCCGTGCCGGGCAGGCCGACATTGGCCATGGTGAAGACCATGAAGACGACGGCATAGGCCGGCATCCGGTTCACCAGGCCGCCATAGGCCGCGATCTCGCGGGTATGCATGCGATCATAGATCACGCCGACACAGAGGAAGAGCGCGCCGGAGACCAGCCCGTGGCTGACCATCTGGAACATCGCGCCCTGGATGCCCTGCGGCGTCAGGGTGAAGAGGCCCATCGTCACGAAGCCCATATGGGCGACCGACGAATAGGCAATCAGCTTCTTCATGTCCTCCTGCATCAGCGCCACCAGCGAGGTGTAGACGATGGCGACGACCGAGAGGGCGAAGACCAGCGGGGCGAACAGCGCCGAGGCTTCCGGGAACATCGGGATCGAGAAGCGGATGAAGCCGTAGCCGCCCATCTTCAGCAGGATCGCGGCCAGCACGACGGAGCCGGCGGTCGGCGCCTCGACGTGCGCGTCGGGCAGCCAGGTATGGACCGGCCACATCGGCATCTTCACCGCGAAGGAGGCGAAGAAGGCGAGCCACAGCCAGGTCTGCATCTGCGACGGGAACTTATGCGCCAGCAGCGTCGGGATGTCGGTCGTGCCGGCGTTCCAGTACATCGCCATCACGGCGAGCAGCATCAGGACCGAGCCGAGCAGCGTGTAGAGGAAGAACTTGTAGGACGCATAGACGCGCCGCTTGCCGCCCCAGATGCCGATGATCAGGAACATCGGGATCAGGCCTGCCTCGAAGAACAGGTAGAACAGCACGAGGTCGAGCGCCGCGAAGACGCCGATCATCAGCGCTTCCAGCACCAGGAACGCGATCATGTATTCGCGCACCCGCTTCTCGACCGAGGTCCAGGAGGCGACGATGCAGAACGGCATCAGGAAGGCCGTCAGCACGATGAACGGGAAGGAGAAGCCATCGACGCCGAGCTTGAACTTGATGGCGTCCGAAACCCAGGCGTGGGTCTCGACCATCTGGAAGCCGGGATTGGCGATGTCGAAGCGGTTCCAGGCGACGCAGGCAAGCAGGAAGGTCAGGCCGGTCGTGAACAGCGCGATCCAGCGCGCATTTGAATTGACCGCCGCCTGATCACCGCGCTGGACGAGGATCAGGACCGCGCCGACCAGCGGCAGGACGAGAAGACCGGTGAGGATACCGAAGCCGAAGAAGGACATCATCTCACCCGCGAGCCACGAGATACCAGGTCACGAGCCCAGCGACACCGATGAGCATGGCGAAGGCATAGTGATAGAGATAGCCGGTCTGCAGCCGGACCACCCGATTGGTGACGTCGACCACGCGGGCCGAGACGCCGTCCGGGCCGAAGCCGTCGATGACCAGACCGTCGCCCTTCTTCCAGAGGAAGCGGCCGAGCCATTTCGACGGACGCACGAACAGGAAGTCGTAGAGCTCGTCGAAATACCACTTGTTGAGCAGGAACTGGTAGAGCGCCGGGTTGGCGGCGGCCAGCTTGCCGGGCACGTCCGGGCGGCGGACATACATGTAGTAGGCGAGCACGAAGCCGATCACCATCGCCACGAAGGGCGACCAGACGACCCATTTCGGCACTTCGTGCATGGCGTGCAGGATGTGGTTGTCCTTGCCCATGAACAGGGCCGACTTCCAGAACGTCTCGAAGTCGTGGCCGATGAAGGCTTCCTTGAAGACGAAGCCGGCAGCGACCGCGCCGACCGAGAGCACGGCGAGCGGGATCAGCATCACCCAGGGGCTCTCATGCGGCGTGTGGTCGTGACCATGGCCGTGATCGTCATGGCCATGCGCGGCATGCGCGTGGTCGTCATGACCGTGACCATGCGAGTCATGCCCATGCCCCCAGCGCGGCTTGCCCTCGAAGGTCATGAAATACAGCCGCCAGGAGTAGAACGAGGTCATGCAGGCCGCGATGACCAGCAGCGGGAAGGCATAGCTCGTCGCGGCGGCGCTATGGGCGGCATAGGCGCTCTCGATGATCGCATCCTTCGAGAAGTACCCGGCGAAGAACGGAAAGCCGGTCAGCGCCAGCGTGCCGATCGTCATGGCAAGCGCTGTCAGCGGGATATGCTTCCGCAGGCCGCCCATATGGCGCATGTCCTGCTCGTGATGCATCGCATGGATGACCGAGCCGGCGCCCAAGAAGAGCAGGGCCTTGAAGAAGGCGTGGGTGAAGAGATGGAAGATGCCGGCGCCGTAATTGCCGACGCCGAGCGCGACGAACATGTAGCCGAGCTGCGAGCAGGTCGAATAGGCGATGACGCGCTTGATGTCGTTCTGCACGAGGCCGACCGTCGCCGCGAAGAAGGCGGTGGTGGCGCCGATGACGACGACGACCGTGAGCGCGACGGGAGCGTATTCGAAGACCGGCGACAGGCGCGCCAGCATGAAGACGCCGGCGGTGACCATGGTCGCGGCATGGATGAGGGCCGAAACCGGGGTCGGGCCTTCCATCGCGTCCGGCAGCCAGGTGTGCAGCAGGAACTGCGCGGACTTGCCCATGGCGCCCATGAAGAGCAGCAGGCAGGTCAGGGTCAGGGCGTTCCAGTCATAGCCGAGGAAGCGGAAGCTCTGGTTCACCAGTTCGCCGGCGCGCGGGAAGATCGCGTCGAATCCGACCGAGCCGAACAGCACGAAAACGAGGAAGATGCCGAGCGAGAAGCCGAAATCGCCGACGCGGTTGACGATGAAGGCCTTCATCGCCGCCGCATTGGCCGAGGGCTTCTGATACCAGAAGCCGATCAGCAGATAGGAGGCGAGGCCGACGCCTTCCCAGCCGAAGAACATCTGGACGAGGTTGTCCGACGTCACCAGCATCAGCATCGCGAAGGTGAAGAGCGAGAGATAGGCGAAGAAGCGCGGACGGTGCGGGTCCTCGTGCATGTAGCCGATCGAATAGAGGTGCACGAGGCTGGAGACCGTGTTGACCACGACCAGCATCACCGCGGTCAGCGTATCGACGCGGAAGGCCCAATCGACCTGCAGCTGGCCGGACGAGATCCAGCTCGCGACCTGCACGCGGGTCGTGCCGGAGCCGAAGCCGACCTGGACGAAGGCGACCCAGGACAGGAGGGCGGAGACGATCAGCAGCGAGGTCGTGACGATCTCGGAGCCGCGTGCGCCGATCAGCCGGCCGAACAGGCCGGCGATCAGGAAGCCGATGAGAGGGAGGAAGACGATCGCGTGATACATGGCAGTGAGGTCCAGGCGCGAGGGCGCGCTCAGCCTTTCATCATGTTGATGTCTTCCACCGCGATCGTGCCGCGGTTGCGGAAGTAGACGACGAGAATGGCGAGGCCGATCGCGGCCTCAGCCGCCGCCACCGTGAGCACGAGCAGCGCGAAGACCTGGCCGACGATGTCGTTCAGGAAGCTCGAGAAGGCGACGAAGTTCAGGTTGACCGAGAGCAGGATGAGCTCGACCGACATCAGGATGACGATGATGTTCTTGCGGTTGACGAAGATGCCGAGCACGCCGAGCGTGAACAGGATGGCACTGACCGCGAGATAATGGCCCAGTCCGATCGTCATCACGCCATCTCCTCGGGAACGCCAGCGCGCGAAGGCACCTGCTTGACCGCCATCGCCGCGTCCTTGGTGCGGGCGTTCTGGGTCGGGACATGCTGGCGCTTGATGCCGGGCCGCTCGCGCAGCGTCAGCACGATCGCGCCGATCATGGCGACGAGCAGCACGAGGCCGGCCGCCTGGAAGTAGTAGACATACTGGGTGTAGAGCACGCGGCCGAGCGCCTCGGTGTTCGAGATGCCCGCCGGGATCGCGGCGACCGGCGCCTTGACGATCTGCGGATCGATGACCCAGGCGCCGACGACCAGCAGGAGCTCGACGGCGAAGATGAAGCCGATCAGCGCGCCGATCGGCAGGTAGTTGAGGAAGCCCTGGCGGAACTCGGCGAAATCGACGTCGAGCATCATCACCACGAAGAGGAAGAGCACCGCGACCGCACCGACATAGACGACGACCAGCAGCATCGCGAGGAACTCGGCACCGAGCAGCATGAACAGCCCGGCCGCATTGACGAAGGCCAGGATGAGGTAGAGCACCGAGTGCACGGGATTGCGCGAGGTCACCACCATGAAGGCGGATGCCACGGTGATGCCTGCGAAGAGATAGAAGAAAGCCGCTGCGGCATTCATCTCGGTCAGCCCTTCCCGCCCCTTTTCGGCGCGGTCCTCGTTTGGTTCGTGCTCCGGGACTCAAGGACCCCGAGCAATTTGGAGCGTCTATAATCAGGCCCGCCGGGCGGGACAACCGCACGGCGGGTCTGTGAACTCAATTGCACCCTGCAACGTCATCCCGGACAAGCGAAGCGCCGATCCGGGATCCATCGTAAAGCGCGGTTCCCTCCGATGGGTCCCGGATCGGCGCCGCTTCGCGGCTTGTCCGGGATGACGCCGGAGAGGTCAATCAACTACCGATAGGGCGCGTCCATCGCGATGTTGCGCGCGATCTCGCGTTCCCAGCGCGCGCCGTTCGCGAGCAGCTTGTCCTTGTCGTAGAACAGCTCCTCGCGGGTCTCGGTCGCGAACTCGAAATTCGGCCCTTCGACGATGGCATCGACCGGGCAGGCCTCCTGGCAGAAGCCGCAGTAGATGCACTTGGTCATGTCGATGTCGTAACGGGTGGTGCGGCGCGTGCCGTCGTTGCGGCGCGGGCCGGCCTCGATGGTGATGGCCTGCGCCGGGCAGATCGCCTCGCAGAGCTTGCAGGCGATGCAGCGCTCCTCGCCGTTCGGATAGCGGCGCAAGGCATGCTCGCCACGGAAGCGCGGCGAGAGCTGGCCCTTCTCGAACGGGTAGTTCAGCGTCGCCTTCGGCTTGAAGAAATAGCGCATCGACAGGCCGATAGCCCCGACGAACTCCTTCAGCAGCAGGCCCCTTGCGGCTTGCGCGAGTGACATCGCCTTCGTCCTTTACATCCTCAGCCGAACAACGCCCGGCCGATCACGAAACCCAGGATCGGCATCAAGCCGATCGTCATCACAACCAGCACCGCCCGCAAGATGCGGATACGGCGCTCGTAATCGTCCTTCTCGGCCTGCGTCTCCGAGCGATCCGTGCGCCGGAGCGCCCCGATCACCACCGCCGACATCAGCCGGTATTCCAGCAGGCCGAGCCCGAAGCCGATCAGGGCACCGAGCGGGCCGGCCCAACTCATCCCGCCACCGGGCCCCAGCCCGTCAGCTGCAGCACCAGCGCCACGATCACCACGCAGGCGAGCGAGAGCGGCAGGAAGACCTTCCAGCCCAGGCGCATCAACTGGTCGTAGCGGTAGCGCGGCACGAAGGCCTTCACCAGCGCGAACATGAAGAAGACGAAGCAGACCTTGAGCGCGAACCAGAACACGCCGGGCAGCCAGGTGAAGGGCGGCAGCGCGACCGGAGGAGCCCAGCCGCCGAGGAAGAGGATCGTGGTCAACGAGCACATGGTCATGATCGCCACGTATTCGCCGAGCATGAACAGCAGGTACGGGGTCGAGGAATACTCGACCATGAAGCCCGCCACGAGCTCGGATTCCGCTTCAGCCAAATCGAAGGGCGGCCGGTTCGTCTCGGCCAGCGCCGAGATGAAGAAGACCACGAACATCGGGAAGAGCGGGATGAAGTACCAATTCAGGATCGAGAGCCACGGCACGCCCAGCGCATGCGCCAGACCCCTGTTCTGCTGCGCCTCGACCACCGCCGAGAGGTTCAGCGAGCCGACGCAGAGCAGGACGGTGATGATCACGAAGCCGATCGAGACCTCGTAGGACACCATCTGCGCCGCCGAGCGCAGCGCGCTCATGAACGGGTACTTCGAGTTCGAGGCCCAGCCGGCCATGATGATGCCGTAGACGCCGAGCGAGGAGATCGCGAGGATGTAGAGCACGCCGACATTGATGTCGGCGATCGCCCAGCCTTCCGCCACCGGGATCACCGCCCAGGCGCCGAGCGCCAAGAGGCAGGAGATGAAGGGCGCCAGCAGGAAGATGCCCTTGTTGGCGCCCGACGGGATGATCGGCTCCTTGAGCGCGAACTTGATCAGGTCCGCGAAGCTCTGGAACAGGCCCCAGGGCCCGACCACGTTCGGGCCGCGGCGAAGCTGCACCGCCGCCCAGACCTTGCGGTCGGCCAGCAGGATATAGGCGATGAAGACCAGGAGGCAGACCAGCAGCAGCAGGCTCTTGCCGAGGATGATCGCGATATCGAGGACGAGGTCCCAGTTCATGGCCGCTTACTCCGCCGCCTGCTGATGCCGGCCGGAGGCCAGCGCCGAGCATTCCGCCATGACGGCGGAGGCACGCGCGATCGGGTTGGTCTGATAGAAATCGGCGACGACGTGCGTGAAGCCCGCCTTGTCGGTCTTACCGCCGAGGCCGGCGAGCTTGCCGATCTCCGAGGCGTCGTTGACTGGGAGGCCGTCGAGCGCCGCGAAATGCGGATGCGCCTCATAGAGCGCCTTGCGCAGGCCGGAGAGCGAGTTGAAGGGCAGCGTCTTGCCCAGCGTCGCAGAGAGAGCACGCAGGATCGCCCAGTCCTCGCGGGCATCGCCCGGCGGGAAGGTGGCGCGGTCGCCCATCTGCACACGGCCTTCCGTGTTCACATAGGTGCCGGACTTCTCGGTATAGGCCGCGCCCGGCAGGATGACGTCGGCGCGGTGCGCGCCCTTGTCGCCATGCGTACCCTGGTAGACGACGAAAGCGCCTTCCGGCACCTCGATCTCGTCGGCGCCGAGCAGGAAGAGCACATCGAGCGCGCCCGGCTTGACCATGGCAGCCGCATCGAGACCACCCTCACCCGGCACGAAGCCGAGATCGAGCGCGCCGACGCGGGCAGCGGCGGTGTGGATCACGCCGAAGCCGTTCCAGCCCTCGGTGATCGCACCCAGCGCCTGCGCCGCCTTGGCGGCGAGCGAAAGCACGGCCTCGCCGTCAGTGCGGACGAGAGCGCCCTGCCCGACCAGCACCATCGGCTTGCCGCCGGCAGCGGCGGCCGACTTCACGACCTCGGCCAGCGTCTCCGGGCCGGCGCCGAGATAGTCATAGGTGTAGGTCAGGTCGGCCTTCTCGCCGATGACGGAAACCTTGAAGTCGCCGCGCAGCCAGCGCTTGCGGATGCGGGCGTTCAGGATCGGCGCCTCGCGGCGCGGGTTCGAGCCGATGATCAGCAGCGAGGTCGCATCCTCGATGCCGGCGATGCCGGCGTTGAGGACGTAAGATGCGCGGCCGAATTTCGGATGCAGCCTGGTGCCGTCCTGACGGGCGTCGAGATTGGCGGAGCCGAGCGAGGCGATCAGGCTCTTCAGCGCGAACATGTCCTCGACAGCGGCGAGATCGCCGGCGATGGCGCCGATCTTCTCAGGCGACGTCGCCTTCACCTTGCCGGCAATGGCGGCGAAAGCCTCGTTCCAGGTGGCCGGACGCAGGCGGCCGTTCTCGCGGATATAGGGCCGGTCGAGACGCTGAGTTTCAGGCCGTCGGCGACATGGCGGGTCTTGTCGGAGATCCACTCCTCGTTCACCGCCTCGTTGAGGCGGGGCAGGATGCGCATCACTTCCTTGCCGCGCGAGTTGACGCGGATGGCCGAACCGACCGCGTCCATCACGTCGATGCTCTCGGTCTTGGAGAGCTCCCAGGGCGGGCCTTGTTCTGGTAGGGCTTCGAGGTCAGCGCACCGACCGGGCAGAGATCGACGACGTTGCTCTGGAGCTCCGACGACATCGCCTGCTCGAGATAGGTCGTGATCTCCATGTCCTCGCCGCGGCCGATGGCGCCGAGATCGGAGGCGCCGGCAACCTCGGTGGTGAAGCGGACGCAGCGCGTGCACTGGATGCAGCGCGTCATCGTCGTCTTGACCAGCGGGCCGATATACTTGTCCTCGACCGCGCGCTTGTTCTCGGCATAGCGCGAGGTATCCGCGCCATAGGCCATCGCCTGGTCCTGCAGGTCGCATTCGCCGCCCTGGTCGCAGATCGGGCAGTCGAGCGGGTGGTTGATGAGCAGAAACTCCATCACCCCTTCGCGGGCCTTCTTGACCATCGGCGACTTGGTCAGGACGACCGGCGGCTCGCCGTTCGGGCCGGGGCGCAGGTCGCGCACGCCGATGGCGCAGGAGGCCTGCGGCTTCGGCGGACCGCCCTTCACCTCGACGAGGCACATGCGGCAGTTGCCGGCGATCGAGAGGCGCTCATGGAAGCAGAAGCGCGGCACCTCGACGCCCGCGGCCTCGCAGGCCTGGAGCACGGTGTACTCGGCGGGAACGTCGACCTCGACGCCGTCGATGAGGAGTTTCGTCATGGTCTCACTCCGCCGCCATCAGGCGCACAGGCTCGCTGTGCGGGTTGGCGGCATAGTCGTCGATGCGCTGCTCGATCTCGTGACGGAAATGCGCGATCAGGCCCTGGATCGGCCAGGCGGCTGCGTCGCCGAGCGCGCAGATGGTGTGGCCCTCGATCTGCTTGGTGACGTCGAGCAGCATGTCGATCTCGCGCTTCTGGGCACGGCCTTCGGCCATGCGTTCCATGACGCGCCACATCCAGCCCGTGCCCTCGCGGCAGGGCGTGCACTGGCCGCAGCTCTCGTGCTTGTAGAAATGGCTGATGCGGGCGATGGCGCGGACGATGTCGGTCGACTTGTCCATCACGATCACCGCCGCCGTGCCGAGGCCGGAGCGCAGCTTCGAGAGCGAGTTGAAATCCATCGGTGTGTCGATGATCTGCTCGGCCGGAACCATGCGAACCGACGAGCCGCCGGGGATGACCGCCTTGAGATTGTCCCAGCCGCCGCGGATGCCGCCGCAATGCTTGTCGATCAGCTCGCGGAAGGTCAGGCCCATCGCCTCTTCGACGTTGCAGGGCTTGTTCACATGGCCCGAGACGCAGAAGAGCTTGGTGCCGACATTGTTCGGCGTCCCGATCGAGGAGAACCAAGTCGCGCCGCGGCGCAGGATGGTCGGGGCGACCGCGATCGACTCGACGTTGTTCACCGTGGTCGGGCAGCCATAGAGGCCCATATTGGCCGGGAACGGGGGTTTAAGCCGCGGCATGCCCTTCTTGCCTTCGAGGCTCTCCAGCAGCGCCGTCTCTTCACCGCAGATATAGGCGCCGGCGCCGTGATGCACATAGAGATCAAAGGGATAGCCGTGGACGTTGTCCTTGCCGATGAGCTTGGCCGCATAGGCCTCGTCGACAGCGCGCTGCAGCGCCTCGCGCTCCCGGACGTACTCGCCGCGGATGTAGATATAGGCCGCATGCGCGCCCATGGCGAAGGAGGCGATCAGGCAGCCCTCGACCAGCGTATGCGGGTCGTTGCGCATGATCTCGCGGTCCTTGCAGGTGCCCGGCTCCGACTCGTCGGCGTTCACGACGAGGTAATGCGGGCGCCCGTCGCTCTGCTTGGGCATGAACGACCATTTCAGCCCGGTCGGGAAGCCGGCGCCGCCACGGCCGCGCAGGCCGGACTTCTTCATCTCGTCGATGATCCAGTCCCGGCCCTGCTCCAGGATGAACTTGGTGCCATCCCAGGCGCCGCGCTGGATCGCACCCTTCAGGGTACGGTCGTGCAGGCCGTAGAGATTGGTGAAGATGCGATCGCGATCTGCGAGCATGTCCTAGTGCCTCACTCTGCCGGCTTGTCGCCAAGCTTCGA
Source organism: Beijerinckiaceae bacterium (assembly GCA_965283735.1). GTDB lineage: Bacteria > Pseudomonadota > Alphaproteobacteria > Rhizobiales > Beijerinckiaceae > Allobosea. The sequence goes on from CBDIPN010000001.1 coordinate 2,495,621, forward strand.
CTCCGGGCGCCAGCCCGTCGCGAGCTTCTTCGACTGAGCAATCCAGTCGTCACGCTCCGCCCGGCCCTTGAAGCCGGTCAGCCGCGCATCGACCCAGGCGAGCTCCGCCGGTGTCCATTTGGCGATCTGGTCGTAGTGCCAGACCCCCATCTCATTGAGCATCTTGCCGAGCTTCGGCCCGACGCCCCAGATCAGTTCGAGATCGTCGCCCTTGCCGCCGCGCGCAGCGGTCAGCAGTTCGGGCTTGCTCTCGTCGACCGCAGGCTTGGCAGCCTCGGCGACATCCTTCTTCTCGACCTTGCCCTTGGCGGCCGGGGTATCCTTGGCCGCATTCGAGGGCTGGGTCGGCGAGGAAGGCTGCGGACGAGCGGCAGCGGCCGTCTCGGTCGCGGGCTTCTCGGCAACGGCGGCCGGGGTCGCTTCGGCCTTCTTGGCCTCGGCTTCGGCAGCCTTCTTGGCTTCCGCCTCGGCGGCGGCCTTGGCGGCGGCGGCTTCGGCAGCGGCCTTGCGCTGCTCGACGATGCGCTTCTGCCAGTCGCCAGCGCCGATCATCGAGCCGTCATAGAGTGCCTTGTCGGTCAGCGTCTGCGGACCGCCTTCCGGCTCGGAGCCGGTGCGGCCGTTCTGCGGGCCGGGCTTGGTGGCGCGGCCATTGCGGAGATCGTCGAGGAGCTGGCGGAAATTCGCCGGCGTCAGGTCCTCGTAATAATCGACATTGATCTGCGCCATCGGGGCGTTGCAGCAGGCGCCCAGGCACTCGACTTCGAGCCAGGAGAGCTTGCCGTCGGCGGTCACGGTCGATTGCGGGCCGATGACGTCCTCGCAGACCTTCTTCAGCGCTTCGGCGCCGCGCAGCGCGCAAGGCGTCGTGCCGCAGAGCTGGACGAAGAATTCGCCGACCGGCTGCAGGTTGAACATGGTGTAGAAGGTCGCGACCTCCAGCACCCGCATCGGCGCCATGCCGAGGCGCTTCGCGACGGTCTCGATCACCGCGCGCGAGACCCAGCCCTCCTGCTCCTGTGCCTTCCACAGAAGCGGAATGACGGCGGACGCCTGGCGGCCTTCCGGATACTTGGCGATCTGCTGGACGATCCAGTTCTCGTTCGCCGCGGTGAAGGCGAAGGAGGCGGGCTGGACCGGATCAGGGGCGAGACGACGGACGGACATCAGCGGTCAACTTCACCAAAGACGATATCGAGGGAGCCGAGGATCGCGGAGACGTCGGCGAGCATGTGCTTGCGGCACATGAAATCCATGGCCTGGAGATGGGCGAAGCCCGGGGCCTTGATCTTGCAGCGATAGGGCTTGTTGGTGCCGTCGGAGACCAGATAGACGCCGAATTCGCCCTTGGGGGCCTCGACCGCAGCATAGACCTCGCCGGCCGGCACCTTGTAGCCCTCGGTGTAGAGCTTGAAATGGTGGATCAGCGCTTCCATCGAGCGCTTCATCTCGCCGCGCTTGGGCGGCACCATCTTGCCGTCGAGCGAGGAGACCGGGCCGCCGCCATCCGGCGCCAGGAGCTTGTCGCAGCACTGCTTCATGATGCGCACCGACTGGCGCATCTCTTCCATGCGGATGTGGTAGCGGTCGAAGCAGTCGCCGTTCTTGCCGACGGGGATGTCGAATTCCATCTCCTCGTAGCACTCGTAGGGCTGCGACTTGCGCAGGTCCCAGGGCGCGCCGGAGCCGCGCACCATCACGCCCGAGAAGCCCCATTTCCAGCAGGTTTCGAGATCGACCACGCCGATATCGACGTTGCGCTGCTTGAAGATGCGGTTGTCGCTGAGCAGCCCTTCGAGGTCGTCACAGACCTTGAGGAACGGATCGCACCACTCGGCGATGTCATGGATCAGCGAGACCGGGATATCCTGGTGAACGCCGCCGGGCCGGACATAGGCCGCATGCATGCGCGCGCCGCAGGCCCGCTCGTAGAAGATCATCAGCTTCTCGCGCTCCTCGAAGCCCCAGAGCGGAGGCGTGAGGGCGCCGACGTCCATCGCCTGCGTGGTGACGTTCAAGAGATGTGAGAGGATGCGGCCGATCTCGGAATAGAGCACGCGAATGAGCTGGCCGCGGCGCGGCACGGTCACGCCGACGAGGCGCTCGACCGCGAGCGCATAGGCATGCTCCTGGTTCATCGGCGCGACATAGTCGAGCCGGTCGAAATAGGGCACGGCCTGGAGATAGGTCTTGGCCTCGATCAGCTTCTCGGTGCCGCGATGCAGCAGGCCGATATGCGGATCGACGCGCTCGACGATCTCGCCATCGAGCTCCAGCACGAGGCGCAGCACGCCGTGCGCGGCCGGGTGCTGCGGTCCGAAGTTGATCGAGAAATTGCGGATATTGTGCTCGGTCATGCTCAGCCCGCCTGTTTCGCGGCGAATTCGGCGATCACCTGCGCGCCGGTCTTGCGGCTTCGCTCACCGGCGAAGGCGTAGAGGGCAGGCTTCTCGTCGATGAAGATCTCTTCGGCGAAGGTGAAGGACGATTGGTCGTCGAAGCTCTGGAAGGCCACAGCGACATGGCCGTCACCGCCCTCGCGCAAGCGCCAGAAGAGGCTCGTGCCGCAGGTCTTGCAGAAGACGCGTTCGGCCCAGTCGGAGGACGGGTAGACGCCGAGCGCCTGTTCGTCAGCGACCGACACGCCGGTGCAGGGAACGGCCATGAAGACGCCGCCGCTCCATTTCCGGCACATGCCGCAATGGCAGACGTCCATCTCGGCCTTCTCCGGCAGAGCGGTGAAACGCACCGCGCCGCAGAGGCAGCCGCCGGACAGGGTTTGCTGGCCGGATGCCATCACGCCCCCTTCGCCTTCTCGTCGCCCGGCAGCACGTAATCCGTGCCTTCCCAGGGCGAAAGGAAATCGAAGTTGCGGAATTCCTGGTTGAGCTTCACCGGCTCGTAGACAACGCGCTTCTGCTCGTCGTCGTAGCGAACCTCGACGAAGCCGGTCAGCGGGAAGTCCTTGCGCAGCGGATAACCCTCGAAGCCGTAATCGGTGAGGATGCGGCGCAGGTCCGGATGGCCGGAGAACAGGATGCCGTAGAAGTCGTAAGCCTCGCGCTCGAACCAGTTCGCCGCCGGGAAGACCTCGATGACGGAGGGAACGGGCGTCGCCTCGTCGGTCTGGACCTTCACGCGGATGCGGCGGTTATGGTGCGGCGCCAGCAAATGGTAGACGACGTCGAAGCGCTTCTCGCGGCCGGGATAGTCGGCGCCGGCGATATCGGTGAAGTTCACGAAGCGGAAGCGCGGGTCGCTGTACAGCGTGCGCAGGACCTCGACGATCGAGGCCGCCTCGGCATGAACCGTCAGCTCCTCGAAGGCGACGACGGCCTCCGTCACCGCGCCGGGCAGCGCGGCCTTGATCTCTTCGCCGAGTTGTACGAGCGCTTCGCTCATCGTCTCACCTTCATCGCCTGCAGCATCGACCGAAAGAGCGCTCAGCGCTCGATCGTACCGGTGCGGCGGATCTTCTTCTGCAGCAGCAGGACGCCGTAGAGCAGCGCCTCGGCCGTCGGCGGGCAGCCCGGGACATAGATGTCGATCGGGACGATGCGGTCGCAGCCGCGAACCACCGAGTAGCTGTAGTGGTAATAGCCGCCGCCATTGGCGCAGGAGCCCATCGAGATGACGTAGCGCGGCTCCGGCATCTGGTCGTAGACCTTGCGGAGCGCCGGAGCCATCTTGTTGGTCAGCGTGCCCGCGACGATCATCACGTCGGACTGGCGCGGTGAGGCGCGCGGGGCGAAGCCGAAGCGCTCAACGTCGTAGCGCGGCATCGAGAGCTGCATCATCTCGACGGCGCAGCAGGCCAGGCCGAAGGTCATCCACATCAGCGAGCCCGTGCGAGCCCAGTTGATCAGGTCGTCGGTCGTGGTGACGAGGAAGCCCTTGTCGGCGAGTTCGTTGTTGATCTCGACGAAGAACGGATCACGCGCCCCCAACGGCTTGCCGTCGGGACCGAGCAAACCCCTCGGCGCCTGCGCGACGAGCGGATCACCACGATCGATCGCTGTGACTGCCATAACCTAATCCTCGTGAACCTTTGCCTGCCGGATCGAATGCGGAGCGCCGCCTCGCAACCCGACAGTCAGTCCCACTCCAGCGCGCCCTTGCGCCACTCGTAGATGAAACCCACGGTGAGCACGCCGAGAAAGACCATCATCGACCAGAAACCATACCAGCCGAGCCCGCCGAAGGCGACGGCCCAGGGGAACAGGAACGCGACCTCGAGATCGAAGATGATGAAGAGAATCGCGACCAGATAGAAGCGGACGTCGAACTTCATGCGGGCGTCGTCGAAAGCGTTGAAGCCGCATTCATAGGCCGAGAGCTTTTCCGCATCCGGCTTGGAATAGGCGATCGCGAAGGGCGCGATCAGCAGGGCCAGGCCGATCACCGCCGAGACGCCGATGAACAGCACCAGCGGCAGGTAGTCGCTCAGAATGGATGGCACCGTGGCAGCTTGCATGGTCGAACTCATTTCAGGCGGCCGTGGCGCGGCTCACTGTCCCAGTCGCTTAGACCCTCGATTAGAATGAAGCAAGACTCCGCCGCGCCGCACAATCGCCGCATCCGGGTTGAACCCGGCGCAGAATACGGCAAAATCCGGCCACGTCTCGCCGCAGCCCAGCCATGCATCGGTGAAAAATCGACAAAACCGCCTGCTTTCGGCATGCGGCAGCGGCAGCAATCCGTTCACCGTGCCGAATTGTTGCCGGCTGCGCGAGCGCTTTATCCCGAAAGGCCTTCGATGTTTCGTGATCCCCGCCCCGCTCGTCTGCCATCCATTTGCGGGCGCCCGGCCGCGCTATGAGCCCGGCCTGCCTTTCGCGCGTGCTGGCCATGCCGGCGCTCGCCCTGCTGCTCTCGACGACCGCGATCTGCGCCCAGGAGGGAGAGCCGATGCGCGCGCCCCTGCCGCCACAGCGCCCGTTCGATCTCGACCTCGAGGGCACGCCGAAGCTGCCACCGATCATCGTTTCGCCGCCGACGCCGCGTGCCTCGGCTCCCGATACTCCTGTGCCCGCCCCCTCCGAGGCAACGCCCCCAGCGGCGCCGGCTCAGGAAACCCCACCCACCGAAGCCACGCCGCCCAACCCCGGCGAGCCGGATGACGACGAAGGCGTCGAGTGGCCAAAGCTGACGCCCGGCCAGAAGGCCGGCGCCGAGCCCGATTTCGATCCGAACGAAAAGCCGGAGCGGCCGGGCATCTCGACCGATCCCGGCACCTCGATCACCTGCCTGCCGCAGGAACTGAAGGAGATCCTCGGCAAGATCGCCGACAAATACGGGGCGGTGAAGGTGACCTCGACCTGGCGCCCACCCTGGCGCGCCCGGCGCGGCTCCTATCACAAGGGCTGCCAGGCGATGGATTTCCGCGTCCCCGGCGTCAGGCCGCGGCTGGTGCTGGAATGGGTGCGCGCCCTGCCCGAGGTCGGCGGCAACCATGTCTACTGGAACGGGCTGATCCATATCGATACCGGGCCGCGCCGGCCCTGGTGAGCGCGGCGGGGTCTGAACCTCTGTCGCGGCAGCTCATTCCTCTTGCGCAGGACCACGGCGTCATCCCGGGCTTGACCCGGGATCCATGCCGGAGCGCTTCCGATAAAGGTTCGGGCATGGATCCCGGATCTCCGCTTCGCTGCGTCCGGGATGGCCCGCGCCTTTCGTTACCGCCTGCCTTCAGGACACCCTCTTGCGCCTCAAAAAACAGGCTTGACTGTTTGTAAGTGGAGTCGCACCGTTTCCCCATCATCAAGGGAAACGAGATCGGGATGAGCAGCACCGGCAAGCGGCGATCGCAGAAGGAGCGCAGCGCGGAGACCTCCGCGCGGCTGATGAACGCGACCATCGACCTGCTGCACGATCAGGGGCTTGCCCGCACCACCACGCCCGAGATCGCCCGACTTGCGGGGGTCTCGAGGGGCGCGCTGACCCATCACTTCGCCGGGCGCGAGGCGATCATCAGCGCCTCTATCGCCGACCTGCTGGGCAAGGCGGCGCGCGGCCTGCACCGTTTCGCCGAGGATTTCATGGCGCGCGGCGGCTCCAGCGACGAGATCGTCGACTACGCCTGGCAGATGATGGACGACCGGCTGTTCTATGTGACGATGGAATACCTGCCGGAAGCGCGCCACAACCCGGCCTTCCGTGCCGATCTCATCCCCACGGTCAAGGAATTCCATGCCGGACTCGATGCGGTCTGGACCGCGCTCGCCGCCCGCGCCGGCACCGACCCGGACCATACCCGCACCGTGATGAACGCGACGATGTGCCTGGTCCGCGGCATGATCAGCCAGACCGTGCTGCGCCCCAACGACCCGGCCTATTACGAGGGCCTGCTCAGTTTCTGGAAGCAGCAGGTCAGGCAGCATTTCCCGATGAAACCAGCGGCCGCCCTCGCCGGCCGGCGCAAAACGGCGACGGCATGACGGCAGCACTGACCATCCAGGGGCTGAAGCTCGGCTTCTACGGCGTCCAGGTGCTGCGCGGCGTTGATTTCGCGGTACCGCAAGGCTCCTTCACCGGCCTGATCGGGCCTAACGGCGCCGGCAAGTCGACCCTGTTCAACGCGGTCTCCGGGCTTTACCGGCCGCAAGCCGGCTCCGTCAGGCTCGGTACGACCGAGACGGCCGGGATGCCGCCGGAGAAGCTCGTCGCGGCGGGGCTGGTGCGCTCCTTCCAGCTCGCGCGCGGCTTTCCCAAGCTCAGCGTCTTCCAGCACCTGATGCTCTATGGCGCCGACCAGCCGGGCGAGGGCCTGCTGGCTGGGCTGATCGGCACGGGCGGAGCCAAGCGGCGCGAGGCGGAATTGTCCGAGCGCGCCTTCGGCATCGCCCGAAGGCTGAAGCTCGACCATGTGCTCGACAATCCCGTCACCGCGCTCTCCGGCGGCCAGAAGAAACTGGTCGAGATCGGTCGCGCCCTGATGGCCGAGCCGAAGCTGCTGCTGCTCGACGAGCCGATGGCCGGCGTCAATCCAAGCCTGACCGAACAGATCGCCGAGCATCTCGTGGCGCTCAACCGCGACGGGCTGACGATCTGCCTGATCGAGCACGATATGGGGCTGATCAAGAAGCTCTGCGCGCCCGTCATCGTCATGGCCGAGGGCAAGACGCTGACGCAAGGGTCGTTCGACGAGGTCGCCGCCGACACCCGCGTGCAGGAAGCCTATCTCGGGAGGCGTCATTGAGCGCGGCACAGGGTGAGTTGCTCACCGTCGACGGCGTCGTCGCCGGTTATGGCGCAGCCGAGCAGATCCTGAAGGGCACCTCGCTCAGGGTCGCGCCGGGCGAGATCGTCTCGATCATCGGCCCGAACGGTGCCGGCAAGTCGACGCTGCTCAAGACCATCGCGGGCTTGGTCCAAGCGCGCGACGGTACGATCAAGCTGAAGGGCGGCGACGTCACCCGCGAGAACGCGCTCGGCCGGGCAAAGGCCGGCATCGGCTTCGTGCCGCAGGAGCGCAACGTCTTCGGCGCGATGACGGTCGCGGAAAACCTCGAGATCAGTGGCTTCCAGGAGCCGGGCAAGGTCGGGGAGCGCAGCGAGCAGATGTACGCGCGCTATCCGATGCTCGCCGAGAAGCGCAAGGCGCTCGCACGCACGCTCTCGGGCGGCCAGCGCCAGATCCTCGCCATGGCGATGGGGCTGATGAACGCCCCTGCCCTGCTCCTGCTCGACGAGCCGACGGCCGGTCTCTCGCCCAAGGCCGCCGATGAATTGTTCGACGCCATCGTCGCGCTCAACAAGGGCGGCCTGCCGATCCTGATGGTCGAGCAGCACGCGCTCGAAGCGCTGCAGATCTCGACGCGTGGCTACGTGCTTGTCTCCGGCCGCAACAGCCGCGAGGGCGCCGGACCTGCGCTCGCCACCGATCCCGAAATCCGCCGCCTCTTCCTCGGCGGCTAGGACGACGCCGAAACGACAGCAAACCAACAAGACAACAGGGGAACATCATGACCGCGTTCACGACCGACCGCCGCACGCTTCTGGCAGGTGCCGCCACGCTTGCCGGCCTCTCCGCCCTGCCCGGCCGCGCGCTCGCCCAGGGCGCCCCGATCAAGATCGGCACGCTGACGCCTCTCACCGGTGCCGGCGGCCCCTATGGCCCGGTCATGGTCAAGGCGGTCAAGGCCGTGATCGACGAGGTCAATGCCGCCGGCGGCGTGCTCGGCCGGAAGGTCGAGCTGATCTCGGAAGACGACCAGACCAATCCTGAGGCCGGCGTACGCGCCGCCCGCAAGCTGATCGACGTCGACAAGGTTTCCGCCATCCTCGGCACCTGGGCCTCCTCGGTCACCACCGCCGTCGCGCCGCTCTGCTGGGAATCGAAGACCTTCCTCGCGACCGTCTCCGGCGCCGATTCGATCACGCAGCTCCCGCATCAGGGCTACCTGATCCGCACCCAGCCGAACACGACCCTGCAGGGCCGCAAGTTCGGCGAGTTCTGCATCGCCGAGAAGGCCAAGCGCGTCTTCTTCCTCTCGCCGCAGACGCCTTTCGCCAAGAGCCAGTTCGACAACATCACCGAGGCCGTGAAGAAGGCCGGCGGCGAGACCGGCTCGCTGATCTATGACGACAAGAAGCCGGCCTATCGCAGCGAGATCGACGAGGTTCTGCGCTTCAAGCCCGACGCGATCATCTTCGGCGGCTACACCCCCGATACCGCCGTCATGCTCAAGGACGCCTATCGCGCCGGCTATGGCGGGCTGAAGGTCGCCTTCGGCTACGCGGTCAACCAGAAGCTGGTCGAGAGCGTGCCGGCCGAGGTCGTCGACAAGACCTTCACCATCGCGCCGTCGCCGGCCGAAGGCTCGAAGGCCTATGCGCGGCTGGTCAAGATGATCGGCGTCGCCTCGCCCGATCCCTACACCACCCAGGTCTACGACCAGATCAACCTGATCCTGATGGCGATCGCCATGGCCGGCGACAGCTCCGGCACCGCGATCAAGGATGCGGTCCGCAAGATCAGCCAGGCGCCGGGCGGCGCCAAGGTCGACAATGCCATCGACGGGCTCAAGGCGATCGCGGCCAAGCAGCCGGTCGACTATGACGGCGCAAGCGGCCCCTGCGACTTCACCGAGACGGGCGACATCGCCGACTGCCAGTTCCGCTACGAGCAGGTCCAGGGCGGCAAGCTGGCGCTGGTGAAGATCGCGTGAGCCAGTTGTTGCAGGCGCTCGTCAACGGGGTGATGACCGGGACGCTGATCGCCGTCCCGGCCATCGGCTTCTCCGCCATCTTCGCGGTGCTGCGCTATCCGAACTTCGCCATCGCGGCTTACGCGACCATCGGCGCTTTCGCCGCCTGGTGGGCGAATGTCGCGATGGGGCTGCCGATTCCGGCTGCACTCCTTGTCGCCTTCGCGGTGACCGGATTCGTCGGCGTCGTTGCGGAAGAGACCTCGCTGAAGCGCCTGCGCAACAACGGCGCGCTGATCGTGGCCATCGCCTCGATCGCGCTCAATCTCGTGCTGGAGAACATCGTCCGCTTCATCTTCGGCAACGAGATGCGCGGCTACGACCTGCCGATCGCGCGCGACATGCGCTTCGGCGATTTGCGCATCGGCCCGCAGCAGCTCCAGAGCCTGCTGCTCGCCATCGTGATCATGGCGGCGATGTTCCTGTTCCTGCGCTATACCCGCTTCGGCAAGGCGATGCGCGCCGTCGCCGACAATCCCGACCTCGCCCGGCTCAAGGGCATCGACCCTGCCAGGATCGCGATCGTCACGCTCTTCCTCGGCGCAGGGCTGACCGGTGTCGGCGGCGTGCTGATCGGTCTGGACACCTCGATCGACCCGCTGACCGGCTACCGCGTGCTGCTCTCGGTCTTCGCCGCCGCCGTTCTCGGCGGGCTCGGCTCGATTCCCGGCGCGGTCGCAGGCGCGCTGATGCTGGGGATCGCCGAGGAACTGGCACTGCTCGTCGTGCCCGCGACCTATCGCACCGGCGTCGGCTTCGTCGCGATCCTCCTGATGCTCACCTTCCGCCCACGCGGCCTCCTCGGGGAAAGGGCCGCCTGATGCTGTCCTATCTGATCTTCACCCTGACGCTCTGCGCCATCTACGGCCTGCTCGCGCTCAGCCTGAACCTGATCTGGGGCAGCGCCGGCCTCGTCAATCTCGGCCTTGCCGGATTCTTCGCGGTCGGCGCCTATGCCTCGGCCTTGGCGACAGGCGCCGGCGCGCCCGTGCTGATCGGCTGGGGGGCTGCGCTCCTCGTCGGCGCCGCGGTCGGCCTCGTCGTCACCTTCGCGACCTTGCGCCTGCGCGACGACTATCTTGCCATCGTCACGCTCGGCTTCGCCGAGGTCATCCGGCTCGTCGCGCTCAACGAGCGCTGGCTGACCAACGGCTCGGACGGCATCTCCGGCATCAAGGCACCGCTCAAGGCCGAGCTTGGCACGCAGAACTTCGCGTATTTCTATTTGGGCCTCGCCACGCTGGTGCTGGTGATCGTCTGGGCGCTGCTGCGCCGGCTCGACGCCTCGCCCTATGGCCGCGCCTTGAAGGCGATCCGCGAGGACCAGCAGCTCGCCAGCTTCGCCGGCAAGCCGGTGCTGCGCTTCAAGCTCCAGGCCTTCGCGCTCTCGGCTGCGATCGCGGCGCTGGCGGGCGCGCTCTATGCGCATTTCCAGTCCTATGTCTCGCCGGACCATTTCCAGCCGCTGATCACGATCTACATCTTCCTCGCCGTCACGGCCGGCGGCGTCGGACGCCCGAGCGGAGCCGTGCTCGGCGCCTATCTGGTCGTGATCTTCCTGGAGGCGACGCGCTTCCTCACCGAATGGGTGCCCGGTCTCCAGCCGGTCCAGCTCGCTGCGCTACGCGAAATGCTGATCGGCATCGCCCTCATCCTCGTCCTGCATCTCAAGCCGCAGGGCATCCTGTCCGAGCGCATCCCGAAGGCGCCGGTCCCTCCGACCGCCGCTTAAACCAAAGGCCTGCCCATGTCCGACGATCTCGCCACCCTCTCCGCCCTCATCAAGGAGCCCGGCCAGCCCGACACGGTGTTCAAGGCCTTCGAGGACATCACCCGCCGCCTCGTCGGCCATGAATTGTTCACGCTGCTCTATGTCGACGGGCAGGAGGTCGCGCGCATCTACTCCAACCGGCCGGCCGAGTACCCGGTCTCCGGACGCAAGACGATGGGCCCGACGCCCTGGGGCAAGCATGTGCTGGACGGCCGCCAGCCCTATCTCGGCAAGGACAAGGCCGGCATTCGCTGGGCCTTCTTCGATCACGAGCTGATCGAGAGCATGGGGCTGGGCTCCGTCATCAACATCCCCGCGATCTATGACGGCAAGGTTGTCGGCACGATCAACCTCCTCGCGCCCGAGTACCATTACCGCGAGGAGCATGTCGCGCCGGTGGAGCAACTCGCGCCGCTGCTGGTGCCGGCCTTCCTCGCCGCGCGTGCCGCCAACAAGGCCGCCTGATCCCGTTTCCCCGACGCATCCCGACCGAAGGAACATGCCAGTGGCTTCCACCCTCTTCACCAATGCCCGCATCGTCGACGGCTCGGCGCCCGAGGCCGGCGCGCCCGTCAACGTCCTCGTCGAGGGCGGCACCATCCGAGAGGTCGGCAAATCCGTGACCTCGGCCAAGGCCAAGGTCGTCGATCTCAAGGGCAAGACGCTGATGCCCGGCCTGATCGACGCCCATGTCCATGTCGTGGCAGGCGTCGCCGATCTCGGCGCGAATGCCCGCCTGCCGGATTCGCTGGTCACCGCCCGCTCCTTCGGGATCATGCGGGCGATGCTGATGCGCGGCTTCACCACGGTGCGCGATGTCGGCGGCGCCGATTTCGGCCTGAAACAGGCGACCGAGGAAGGCGATTTCCCGACGCCGCGCCTCGTCATCTCCGGCAAGGCGCTGAGCCAGACCGGCGGCCATGCCGATTTCCGCGGCCGCTATGACGACCGCCCGAGCGTGATCGAGCGCCATCGGCTCGGCGCCCTCGGCCGTATCTGCGACGGCGTCGACCAGGTGCGCCGCGCCGCGCGCGAGGAGCTGAAGGGCGGCGCCGATTTCATCAAGATCATGGCCAATGGCGGCTGCGCCTCGCCGACCGACCCGATCCACTTCCTCGGCTTCTCGGTGAGCGAGCTGGAGGCCGTGGTCGAGGAAGCCCGGATGGCCGGCACCTATGTCTCGGCCCATGTCTATACCGACGACGCCATCCGCCGCTGCGTCGAGGCCGGCGTGCATTCGCTGGAGCATTGCAACCTGATCAAGGCCGAGACGGCGAAGCTCGCCGCCTCGAAGGGCGCCGTCGCGGTGCCGACGCTGGTGACCTATGACAAGCTGGTCTCGGACGGACCGAAGCTCGGCTTCCCGCCGGATTCGGTCGCCAAGGTCGATGTTGTGCGCTCGGCTGGCATGGAATCGCTCGCCATCATGAAGAAGGCCGGCCTGACCATGGCCTATGGCAGCGACCTGCTCGGCGAGATGCACAAGTACCAGTCCGAGGAGTTCGTGATCCGCGGCCGCGCCCTGCCCGCCCATGAGGTCATCGCCTCGGCGACCCATGTCGCGGCGAAGCTCCTCAAGATGGAAGGCCTGATCGGCACCGTCGCGGCCGGCGCCCATGCCGACCTCATCGTCGTCGACGGCGACCCGCTGAAGGACCTCTCGCTGCTCACCCGCCAGGGCCGGCACATGCCTGTCATCATGAAGGGCGGCGCCTTCATGAAGCGCGCCAGCCTGAATTGATCATCGGAAGCCGGCGAGGACACCCTCGCCGGCTTCAATCCCGGTAGGGGCTGTGCTCGCGGATCAGCGCGGCATTGTGCTCGCGGAAGGACTCGACGAATTCGCGGGCGATGCGCGAGAGCGGACGCGGCGCCGGCTGGAACATCGCATAGCGATAGGACAGGCGCGGCGCGAAGGGACGCGCCACCAGCCCGACCTTCCGGAAATGCAGGCTGGTGATGACGTCGACGATGGTGACGCCGACGCCCTCCATCACCAGCGCGCAGGCCGTCCCGAAGAACTCGACATGCACGGCCATGCGCAGCCGCGCCGAATGCTCGGCGAAGGCGCGCTCGATCGCCTCGTGCAGGAAGTGATCCGCGTAGAGCGAGATGAAGGGCGCGTCGTCGAGATGAGCCGGCGTGATGACCGGCTCGGCCGCGAGCGGGTGGTCGGCCGGCAGCATGCAGACGCAGGGCACCTCGATCGTCTCGATGACCGAGGCCGGGCTTTCGATCGGATGCTCGGCGAAGCCGATATCGAAGGCCTCGATGCGACCGAGATCGCGCACGGTCGGCGATGAGCGCGTGATGAAGCGCACCGTGCCGTCCGGCCAGCGCGTCAACAATCTGGCGATGATCGGCGGCAAGGCATAAGTCGCGAGGCCCGGCTGGCTCGCCAGCGACAGCGTTCCCGAGCGCAGGCCCTTGAGATCGCGTGCGACCTGCCGGGTGCGTTCGAGCACGCCGAGCGTGCGCCGCGCCTCTTCGTAGAACAGCATCGCCTCGGGCGTGACCTGCAGCCTGCCCTTCTTGCGCTCGAACAGCGAGACGCCGAGTTCGTCCTCCAGCCGCGTGATCAGGTTGCTGATCGCCGGCTGCGACTTCGCCAGCAGGGTCGCCGCAGCGCTCATCGAGCCGGTCTCGATGACGGCGCGAAAGGCTTCCAGATGCCGCGTGTCCAAGCTCGCCCCGCCGTCAAGTTATAATGCAGATTTATACCTTTTAGCCCATTTCGTTTTTGACGTAAGCCACGAAAACGGGACCATGGAGCCAAGCCTGAACGGCATGGGGAATGGGACCGCATCGGTGAAAGACTCGCTTGTCCTCGACAAGGTCGAAAAGCGCTACGGCGATTTCGTCGCGCTCGAACCGACCGATCTGACGATCAAGGCCGGCGAGTTCATCACGCTGCTCGGCCCCTCCGGCTCGGGCAAGACGACGATCCTGATGAGTATCGCCGGCTTCGTCGCACCCAGCAGCGGGCGCATGTTGCTCGACGGTCGCGACGTGACCGCGCTGCCGCCGGAGCGGCGCAATTTCGGCGTGGTCTTCCAGGGCTATGCGCTGTTCCCGCATCTCACCGTCTACGACAACGTCGCCTTTCCGTTGAGGGCGCGCGGCATCACCGGCGACGCCGCCCGGCCGAAGATCATGGCCGCGCTGGAGATGGCCAAGCTCCAGGCCTTCGCCCATCGCTATCCCCGCCAGTTGTCGGGCGGGCAGCAGCAGCGCGTGGCGCTCGCCCGCTCGCTGGTCTTTTCGCCGGAACTGCTGCTGCTCGACGAGCCGCTGAGTGCGCTCGACAAGGCGCTGCGCAAGGAGTTCCAGACCGAGTTCCGATCGATCCATCGCGAGGTCGGCTCGACCTTCATCTATGTCACGCATGATCAGGAGGAGGCGCTGACGATGTCGGACCGCATCGTCATCCTCGATCGCGGCCGCATCCTCCAGATCGCCCCGCCGGCAGAGCTTTACGAGCGGCCGGCCACCGAGTTCGTCGCCGGCTTCCTCGGCAAGAGCAATTTCCTGCGCGGCAAGGTCGCGTCGGCCAGTGGCGGGCAGGTCGAAATCCATATGCCCGGCTTCGCCGCGACGGCGAACGGGAACGGCATCACGGCACAGGCAGGACAGGCGGCCGTCGCCGCGCTCCGGCCGGAGAAGATCAGGCTGGCGGCGCCGGCGACCGGCGCCGAGGCCGCTTCCTGTTCGGTGAGCGGCCGTGTCGGCGACATCACCTATCTCGGCTCCTCGATCGAGGTCGAGGTCAGGCTGGCAGATGGCGAGACGCTTCTGGCGACGGTTCCGGCCGGGCAGCGCAGTTTCACGGAGGGCGAGGAGATCGTCGCCTCCTGGGCGCCGGATGCCGCGATCCTCGTGCGCGGCAACGAGGCCTCGCCGTGAGCGCGACGACTGCCACCGGAACCGGCGGAAGCGAGCGGCTCTACTGGCTGATGCTGCTGGCGCCTTGCGTCTTCCTGGCGCTGTTCTACCTCGTGCCGGTGCTGAATGTGCTGGTGCTGAGCTTCACCGTGCCGAAGCCCGGCGTCGCCAACTATGCCGAGCTCGTCAATAACGGCGCCGTGCAGCGCGTGCTCTGGACGACGCTCAGGATCGGGGCGATCACCACGGTGCTGGCTCTGGGGATCGGCTATGTCGTCGCCTATGCCCTGCTGCAATGCGGACCGCGCGAGCGCCAGATCCTGCTCGGCATCGTCGTGGCGAGCTTCTGGATCAGCGCCCTGATCCGCGCCTTCGCCTGGGTCGCGCTGCTGCAATCGAAGGGGCTGGTCAATTCGATCCTGCTATCGACCGGCCTGATCGAGAGCCCGCTCAGCCTCGTGCGCAACGAGCTCGGCGTGATCATCGGCATGACCCACTACATGCTGCCCTATGCGATCCTGCCGCTCTATACGAGCCTGCGCGGCATCGACGACCGGCTGGTGCCGGCGGCCCGCGCGCTCGGGGCGACGCCGGGACAGGCCTTTCGCTGGGTCTTCCTGCCGCTGAGCCTGCCCGGCCTGATCGGCGCGGGCGTGATCGTGATGATCTTCTCACTCGGCTTCTACATCACCCCGGCGATCCTCGGCGGCGGGCGCACGATCATGGTGGCCGAGTTCATCAGCGTGCAGATCTCCGAGACCCTGCGCTGGGGGCTGGCGGCGATGCTGGCGACGGTACTGCTCGGCGCCGTGCTCCTGCTCGTGATGTGGCTCAGCCGCTTCATGGACGTCGAACAGGCGCTGAGGAAATAGCCATGGCAGCGCTCAGCGTCCCCTCGACACGCAATGCACCCTCGCTCAACCGGATCGTCGCCTGGCTCGCGGCCTCGTTCCTGCTGCTGCCGATCCTCGTCATCATCCCGATCTCGCTGACGCCGGAGCGCTATCTCTCGCTGCCGACGAGCTCGATCTCGTTTCGCCATTACAACAGCCTCGTGACCGATGGCCGCTGGACGAAGAGCATCGTCGACAGCCTCGTCGTCGGAATCGGCGCGACGGTGCTGGCGACCGTGCTCGGCGTCGCCTTCGCGGTCGGGGCCTGGCGTCTCGGCGCGCCGCTCGCAAAGCGCCTGCGCCTGCTGCTGCTGGCGCCGATCATCGTGCCGCCGATCGTGCATGCCGTCGCCTTCTACCGGGCATGGGCCACGCTCGGGCTGCTCGACACCTATCTCGGGCTGATCCTGATCCATGCGATGAAGGGACTGCCCTTCGTCGTGCTCACCGTCGCCGGCACGCTGGCCAATGTCGATCCACGGCTGGAGCAGGCGGCGCGCAGCCTCGGCGCCAATCCGCGGCAGGCGATGGGCTGGGTCGTGCTGCCGCAGATCCGGGCCGGCATCGTCGCCGGCGCCGCTTTCGCCTTCATCACCTCCTGGGACGAGACCATCGTCGCGCTCTTCGTCACCAGCCGGGCGGTGACCACCCTGCCCCGCCGGATCTGGGAAGGGCTCGCCGACAATATCGACCCCGCCATCGCCGCACTCGGCACGGTGATGATCGTCCTGACCTTCGCTGCCGTCGCGATCTCGACGCTGCGCAGCACCGCGGCAAAAGCCTGACAACAGAGGGGAGACCAGCATGACCAGAGAGCATCAGGAATTCCGTGACGACTGCCTGGCGATCCTGCGCCGGGAGACCGAAGGCAAGCGCGTGCATCGCCGCCGCTTCCTGCAGGCCCTGGCCATGCTGGGCGCGCTTCCCGCCGGCCTGCGGCTGACGCCGGCCCATGCCGCGACCGGCGAGATCGTCGTCGTCAACTGGGGCGGCGATGCCGTGCCGGCCTACGATGCGATCTGGGCGCAGCCCTTCAACACCGCCAATCCCGGTGCGAAGGCGCTGATCAACGGCTCGGGGCCGAGCTCCGGCAAGATCAAGGCGATGGTCGAGAGCGGCACTGTTACCTGGGACGTCTGCGACCGCACGGTTCCGGCCTCGATCGAACTCGGCCGCCAGAACCTGCTGGAGAAGGTCGACTGGTCGATCGTGTCGCAGGACAAGGTCCGCGCCGCGCATCGCTCGGACTGGGGCGTCGGCGCCTATCTCTATTCCTTCGTGCTGACCTACGACGCCAAGGCCCTGAAGGGGCCGGCGCCGAAGAACTGGAAGGACTTCTGGAACGTCAAGGAATTCCCCGGCAAGCGCACGCTCCGCAACAATATCGAGGGCATGTTGGAAGCCGCGCTGCTCGCCGACGGCGTCAGCCGCGACAATATCTACCCGATCGATGTCGACCGGGCGCTGGCCAAGATCAAGGAAATCAAGCCGCACACGATTTTCTGGACCACCGGCGCGGAGAGCCAGCAGCTCTTCCGCAACCAGGAGGTCGTTATGGGGAACCTGTGGCACACGCGCTCGATGCTGCTCGCCAAGGAGGTCGGCGACCACATCAAGTTCACCTTCGAGGACGGCATCCTGTTCCCCGGCGCCTGGATTGTGCCGAAGGGCAACCCGGCCAAGGCCGGCGCCTGGAAGTTCATCGCCTCGGCGCAGGACCCGAAGAGCCAGGTCGAATTGTTCAAGCGGGTCGGCAACGGCCCGGTCAATCCGGCCGCAGCCGCGATGGTGCCGGCCGAGATGAAGGCGCTGGACTGCGGCTCGCCGGAGAATTTCGCGCGCCAGGTCGCCGTCGACAACGAGTGGTATGCGCAGCACTACGCCACGATCCTCGCCCGCTACATGGACGCGATCGCGTCCTGAGCCTCGACCCTGACGGGCGGCATCGCGCCGCCCGTTCCCGCCTCTGCGACCAAGACACAGGACTATCGATGACAACGGCGCCGTTTTCGCTCGCCCAGACCTTCATGGGCGTCCCGCACCGCACCGAGATCGGCGACGCCAAGGCCGTGGTCCTCGGCCTGCCCTTCGATTGCGGCACGCATCCGCAGCGCGTCGGCTCGCGGCTCGGGCCGTCCTCGATCCGCGAGCAGTCGCTGCTGCTGCGCGCCTTCGACTTCGTCAACGGCATCAATCCGCTGGAGGCGCTCGGCGTCGTCGATGTCGGCGATGCCAAGGTCAGCCCCGGCGATCTCGAAGCCTCCTATGTCGCGATCGAGGCGGCCGTCGGCGCCATCGCCGAGACGCGCGCCGTCGCTGTGACGCTCGGCGGCGACGGGGCGATCGCGCTGCCGGAAATGCGGGCGCTGCACCGGGTCTATCCCGATCTCGTCACCATCCATATTGACGCCCATACCGACGCCTATCCGATCGAGGGCTACAACACCGCCACCGCCTTCGGGCGCGCCGCCGAGGAAGGGCTCGTCGATGCCACCCGCTCCTACCAGATCGGCATGCGCGGCACGACGATGCTGCCCGGCGTCGGCGAATACGGGCGGAGCCTCGGCTACAACGTGATTCCGCTCGCCGAGCTCCTGGAGCGCGGCATCGCCAAGGTCTTCGCCGAGGTTCGCGCCCATATCGGCGATCGGCCGGTCTATCTCTCCTACGACATGGATTTCTTCGACCCGTCGGTCGCGCCGGGCGTCTGCACGCCGACCTGGGGCGGGGCGACCTCGCGCGAGGGGCTGGCGGTGCTGGAAGCCTGCGCCGGGCTCAATCTGGTGGGCGTCAACATCAACACGGTCAGCCCGCCTCACGATGTCGGCGGCATGTCGGCGCTGCTGGCCGCGCAGGTGACGTTGAACGCCCTCAACCTGATCGCGCGACAGCACCAGTCGAAGGCGGCGGAACGCGGCTGACCGGCCGGCTACATCGCGCGCAAAGCCGCCGCTCCGGCCTCGGCACTGCGCGCGATCTCGACGAGAAGCAGCGCCATCTCGTCGAAGACGCTGCGGTCGGTCTCGGCCTCGGTCAGAGTGTCGAGATCGGAGAGGAAGGACAGGAGCGCCTCGATCCGGATCTTGTGGTCGCGCGCATCGGTGAGGCGGCGCCGCGCCTCGCGCCGGCGTTCAAGCTGGTCGAAGCGGTCGAGGGCGCCGTCCAGCGTCTCGCGGCAGGCGCAATCGAGCCCCTCCGGTCGCAGCACGCGCCGCAACCGGACGATCAGCTCGCTCGCAGGCGTGTCCCGGCCGGGCTCGTGCTGCGAGGCCTTGTCGTAGCTGCCGCCCATCTCCGCCTCCCCTGTGAGGTCTAAACTGTGCCTCAGACGCTGGCCCGGACATGGACATGGCCGGGTGCCGCATGCAGGAAGCCGTTGGCCAAAGGCACGTCCGGATAGAGCGTGCCGAGCCGGTGCTCGGCCTCCTCCGCGTCGAGCCGCCCGTCGACGACCTCGCGGAACAACCTGGCGACCGCGACCATGTCACAGTCTTGCGGCGAGAGCCTGAGCGAAGCGACGCCGGCCTCGCGCAAGGCCGGGATGTCGCCGAGCAGGCAGGCCGCGCCATGCGACAGGGTCTGCACGCCGTTGACGGAGAGAAAGCCGGCGCCATCCAGCGTGTCGACCGCCATGCCGTCCGGGTCCTGCTCGCAGACGAAGCGGCAATTGTCCTTGGTCAGCTTGTGCGCGCGGGCATGGTAGCAGCGCGCCGAGATCGCCAGCGGCACCTTGCCGAAGGCGAAGACCTCGACGGCGACCTGCGGCAGCGCCGCGGCGATGGACGCGATGGCCGGCAACGGGAGTTCCGGCGGGAGGCAGATGCGGCTGGCGCCGCGCGCGGCCAGGAAGCCGGCTGCCGCCTCGTTATAGACGTTGACGAAGGGACCGACGGCGAAGGGCCTTTCGCCGAGCGAGGCGAGGCAAGTCAGGTCGTTGATTTCGACCTCCGCCTCGGCGGCCTGCATCAGCTCGCGGGTCTGGCGCCGTTCGCGCGGCAGCGAGACCAGGATCAGCGAAGCATGCAGCACCCGCTTGCCCGCCGCCTCCAGCCGCTCGACCACGGCGGGGATGTGATCCTGCTTGAAGGGCGTGCGCTTGGAGCAGACGGCCTCGCCGACCACCACCGTGTCGACCGGCGCTTCGTCGGCGATCCGGAAATAGAAGTCGCGCCAGCGCTCCGGCTGCCAATGATAGAGCACGGGACCGAGGGTGAGTTGCATCGTCGTCAATCCCTTAGCGCCAGCCCTTGCGATAGGCGCCGACCGTGCTCGCCTGCCCCTCCGCCATGGCGGCAAGGCCGGGAGCCGGCGCCCGGCGCCCCTCGTCGAGCGCGGCAAGAATGCCGCGGAAGGAGCGAACGACGCCGGCGATATAGGCGCGGCCGCGCTGGCGCCCTTCGATCTTGAGCGCGGTGACCCCGGCCTCACGGAGCGCCGGCAGCATCGCTGCCGCATCGAGGCTGACGGGCTCCTCGAAGATGTAGCCGGAGCTTTTCGGCGTGGTGAAGCGGCCCTTGCACAGGGTCGGGTAGCCCGCGGGCTCGTCCTTGCCGAAACTGTTGATGGTGAAGCCGCCGAGCGTCGAGACGATCTGCCCTTCGCGCTCGGCATAGGCGACATGGCTCGCCGGCGAGCAGACGCCGTTCATGTTCGGCGACTGGCCGGTGGCATAGGACGAAAGCGAGCAGCGCCCCTCCTCCATCACGCAGAGGCCGCCGAAGACGAAAACCTCGGTCTCGACAGCGCTTTCGCGGATGATCGCGGCGATCTCGGGCACGCTGAGCACACGCGGCAGCACGACACGGCGCGCGCCGAAGCTCTCGGCATAAAAGCGGATCGCGTCGGGATTGGCGGCCCCGGCCTGGACCGAAACATGCAGCCGCTGCGCCGGATGGCGGCGCGCGGCATAGTCGAGCGTCGCGAGATCGGCCAGGATCAAGGCATCCGCCCCGGCCGCGACGGCATCGTCGATCGCCGCCTGCCAGAGTCCGAAGGAGCCGGCGCGCGCGAAGGTATTGATCGCGACCAACACCTTGACGCCGTGGCGATGGGCGAAGGCGATGCCCTTCCTCAGCTCCTCGCGTGAAAAATTGAGGCCGGGGAAGTTACGTGCGTTGGTCTCGTCGCGGAAGCCGCAATAGACCGCGTCGGCTCCGGCCTCGACAGCCGCCTCGAGGCTTGCCGGCGTGCCGGCCGGGCAGATCAGTTCCACGAAGAGCCTCCCGCGACGGGCAGCGCCCGCATCCGCTCGCGCACGGCATCGGCAAGACGCGCACCGAGCGGCCCGAAACCGCCGAGCAGGAGCTTGCCGAAATCGATGCGGGCGTCGTCGATGGCGTTGCGCAGGGCGAGCGAGGCCGCGACGTCGCCTTCCACCCAGAGCACGCGCGAGAAGAACAATGCGTCGCCGTCGAGCGAGCCTTCGGCCATGCCGATCAGGCCGGCGAGCGGACCGCGGATGCTGGCATCGAGCCCTTCCGGCAAGGCGCGGACGGCGCGCGCCTGCGGCCGGCCCGGTCGCGGTTCCAGCACGAAGGCGAAGGGCAGATCGGTGGGATCGATGCCGAAGCGCTTCTCGGCGTGTTCGCCGAGGCGGTCATAGAGATCAGGATGGGCGCGGCCGATGCGGGCGAGCATCAGCGCCAGTGCCGGCTGCAAGGGCGCCAACGGTAGGGGCGCGACCGCTCGCGACAGCCATGGCGGCAATCGCGGCGGCATCACCCGCAATCCTGTCGTCTCCGGCTCCGGCATCGCTCACCTCCGGCCTTGAGACTAGGCCGGCAGCCGCTGCGCTCGTTGCGCCCGCGCAAAGACGGCCGCGATTGAAGCGGGCGATGGTCCGGCAACCGGAGCCCCTGCCCTTGCCGATCCGCGACCTGCCTCGTTTCCGCGACCTCAATGCCTTCCTCGACCATCTCGACGCCAACGGACAGCTCAGGCGGATCGCCGAGCCGGTCAGCGTCGTGCACGAGGTCACGGAGATTCATCGCCGCGTCATTGCCAATAACGGGCCGGCGTTGCTGTTCGAGCGCCCGCAGCTGCCAAACGGGGCGGTCTCGTCCATGCCGCTCGTGACCAATCTGTTCGGCACGGTCGAACGCGTCGCCTGGGGCTTGGGCGTCGAGGCGGGGCAGCTGCCCGCGCTCGGCGGCAAGCTCGCCGAGCTGCGCGAGCCACGACCGCCGCGCGGACTGAGCGAAGCCTGGCAGGCCTTGCCGCTGGCGCGCGCGGCTCTCTCGATGCGCCCGCGCGAATGCCGGCGGGCGCCGGTGCAGGAACGCATCTTCCGGGGCGAGGACATCGACCTGACGGCACTGCCGGTGCAGCTCTGCTGGCCCGGCGAACCTGCGCCCCTGATCACCTGGCCGCTGGTCCTGACCGTGCCGCCCGAGCCCGCGCCCGGAGACGAGAGCAATCTCGGCGTCTACCGGATGCAGGTGCTCGGGCGCGACCGCGCCATCATGCGCTGGCTCGCCCATCGCGGCGGGGCGCGCCATCATGCGCAATGGCGCCGGATCGGCCGCGAGATGCCGGTCGCGGTGGTGATCGGCGCCGATCCCGCGACGATCCTCTCGGCCGTGCTGCCCTTGCCGGAAACCATGCCGGAGCTGCGCTTCTCCGGGCTGCTGCGCGGCGAGCGGCCTGCGCTCGTCCCTTGCGTCAGCGTTCCGCTTTCGGTGCCGGCCGAGGCCGAAATCGTGATCGAGGGCTTCGTTTCGCCCGACGAGACCGCGCCGGAAGGCCCCTATGGCGACCACACCGGCTATTACAACTCCGTCGAGCCCTTCCCGGTGATGCGGGTCACGGCCGTGACGATGCGACGGGCGCCGCTCTATCTCTCGACCTTCACCGGCCGGGCGCCGGACGAGCCCTCGCGCATCGGCGAGGCGCTCAACGTGCTGTTCCTGCCATTGCTGCAACGGCAGTTCCCTGAGGTGGTCGATCTCTGGCTGCCGCCGGAAGCCTGCTCCTACCGGATCGCCGTCGTCGCCATCGCCAAGCGCTATCCCGGCCAGGCGCGGCGCCTCATGCTCGGCCTGTGGTCGCTGCTGCCGCAATTCAGCTACACCAAGCTCGTCATCGTCGTAGATGACGATATCGACCCGCGCGACTGGGCGCAGGTGATGTGGGCGGTCGCGACGCGGGCCGATGCCAGCCGCGATCTCGTCACGCTGACCGACACGCCGATCGACTATCTCGACTTCGCCTCGCCGAAGCCGGGACTGGGCGGCAAGCTCGGCATCGACGCCACCAACAAGCTTGCGCCCGAGACCGAACGGGAATGGGGTCGGCCGATGGCGATGGACCCGGCCGTCATGGCCCGGATCGATGCGCTCTGGCCTTCGTTGAGGCTAGCGCCGACGGCCGGAGCTGCGCGATGAACCGACCGCAGCGTGTCATCGTCGGGATCAGCGGCGCCTCGGGTGCCGCGATCGGGCTCAGGGTATTGGAAAGGCTCGCCGAGGTCGGCACAGTCGAGACCCATCTGGTGATCTCGCCGGCGGCGGAGCGGACGCTGGCGGCCGAAATCGACGCGGAGGCGCCTGCACGGGCCCGCGCGTTGGCATCGCAGTGCCACGACCATCGCGATATCGGCGCGAGCATCGCCAGCGGCTCGTTTCGCACGGCGGGGATGATCGTCGCGCCCTGCTCGATGCGCAGTCTCTGCGCCATCGCCTATGGTCAGCTCGGCGACCTCCTGACGCGCGCCGCCGACGTCCAGCTCAAGGAGCGGCGCCGGCTCGTGCTGGTGGCGCGGGAAAGCCCGCTGCATCTGGGCCATCTGCGGGCGATGGCGCAGGTCACCGAATATGGCGCGATCATCGCCCCGCCCGTCCCGGCCTTCTATCTGAAGCCGGCCGACATCGCAGCGATCGTCGACCAGATCGCCCTGCGCGCACTCGGCCTTCTCGGGCTCGATCTCGATGGGCCGGCGGCGACGGAATGGCACGGCGTGGAGCCGGGACTGGCCGGGCGCGCCGGAGATGTGCGATGATCCGGCTTCCTTCTCCATTGCCTGGAGGGGAAAACGGGGCGGTCCGGCGATGGCAGTCGCCGGGCCGCCTTTCACGTCGGGGCTAGCGCGCTGGCACGACCTTGCCGGGCAGCGACAGGTTGCCCGATGCGACCTTGAAGACATTGCTGACGCAGAGCAGCGGCGCATGGAGATTGCCGTCGATCCTCAAGCCCGCCGTGACGCCGTCGAAGGAAGCCGTCGCGAGTGCGCCGATGCTGGCGAGCGGAACACGGACTTCGACGGCGTCGCCCTTGAGCTCTGTCGGATAAGCCGGGCTGTCGATCAGCAACGGCACGCCGGGCCAGGTCTCGGGCAGCTTCGGCTTGGCGCCCTCAGGGATGTCCTTGACCTTCAGCCCGCCGGGACAGGCCTTGTCCTCGTTGAGCACGACCCAGTGCGGATGCCAGACGTCGCGGTTCTTGGCGCCGCGCGCGCCGTCGTCGAAATCGGGATGGAAAGTCACGGCCAGGGCGACGATGCCCTGCCCGGCGTCGAAGCCGATATCGCCCGAGTTGAGCGAGGTCGGCCAGACATAGGCATAGACCTCCGAGCCCGGGAACTTGCCGGTCGCGGCCGGCTTCACCTCGCCCGCATCGGTACGGACACGGGTGCGGAAGACGGCCTTGCCGGCTTCCGTGGTGATGCGGGTCTCGACGATGTCGAAACTCGCCAGCACCTTGTCGTCGCTCTTCACCTTGATCTCATGAGCCATGACGGCCGGCGACAGGCCGAGCAAGGCCAGTGCCGCGAGGCCGAGGCCTGCGGTTCCCAATCGGTTCATGCGTGTGCTTCCTTCTCAGCTGGCGGGTGGTGCCTGGAGGGGTGACCGGCCCTGTTCGAAGGCGGCCCAGTTGGCAGACTGGGTCGCGGGGTCGGCCGGTTCATGCTCGCCGCAGTCGAGCCGGAGATCCTCCGTCCCGATGGCCGCGTTCACGAAGGCGCAATGATGCGGATGGGCCGAACCAGGGTGGGCGTTCGGCCGGAAATGGCGGCAGGTCACGCAAAGGCGCTGGACGGGAATGGCGTCCGCAAGCTGGAGGCTGCGGACCAGCTTCACCTGCGCCAGCAGCAGGTTCGCCTGCTCGGCGGGCGAGAGCTGCGCGAGCGCCGCCGCGACCTGCGAGGCCGCCGTGGCGATCGCCTGGTTTATCCGCAACCCTTCGGCGGTCGGACGCAGTGCGACGGAGCGGGCATCCGCCGGGTCGGCCTGACGCAGGACCAAGCCCTTGCGGTCGAGCGCATTGAGCGTGTCCGTCACGCTGGCAGCGGAGACGCCGAGATGGGCGGCGATATCCTTCGGGCGGACGCCCGGCGGGCGGGCGGCGAGGAAACCGAGCACCTGCGCCTGCGTCGGATTGAGCCCCGCCTCGCCGGCTGCTGCCCAGAGATCGGCGCGCAGGACGAGGGCGATCCGCTCGAAGCCCTCGCGCAGCCGCGTCACGATATCGTTCGTCGGTTCGCTCATGGAAAAACAATTAGGACTCCTAATTATTTCTGTCAACGCTGCCGCGGTGCTTGCCGGAGTGTCGCCTGCGCATTCTCTGGCTATGGCGCGGCCGATTTCTTCGCCATAGTGGCCTTCGGCCGCATGCGGATTCGATGCCTGTGAAGCGATTGCCCGTCCTGCTCGTTGCATTCTGCGCCGTCACGCTGAGCAGCGCGGCGCAGGCCGCCGGCGATGCAGGCGAGATCGTCAGGCAGGCCATCCGCCGCCGCGACATCCAAACGGAGATGACAGTTCCACAGCCACGCGCGGCGAGCTGGCTCGACTGGCTCAAATTCGACATCTCGGCCGATACGGCGCGCCTCCTGCTCTGGGGCGCCGTCATTCTTGGCGTGGCCGTGACGATCTGGTCGCTGCGCGACAGCCTGCCGGCCTTCAGCCGCTCGCGCCGGATCAAGGCCAGTGAGCTACCGTCCGGCTTTTCCAACCCTTCCGCCCGGATGGAGCAAGCCCAGCTCGAAGCGGACGATCTCGCGGGCCGGGGGCACTATGGCGAGGCCATGCATGTGCTGCTGCTCAAGAGCCTCGCCGAGATCCGGTTGCGGCTCGGCACAAGCTTCGCGGTTTCGCTGACCAGCCGCGAGATCCTGCGCAAGGTCTCTCTTCCACAGGCCGGGGCCGGCGCGCTCGGCGCGATCGTCCAGTCGGTCGAGCAGACCTATTTCGGCGGGCGGCCGGCGGGGCGGGAAGACTATCTCGGCTGTCGGCAGGAGTTCGAGACACTCAGGCGCTCGCTGGCGGCAGGCACGGCCTGATGGGCGCTACGACCTTCCAGCCGCGCGTCCTTGCAGCGCTTGCCGCAGCGCTCTGCACGCTCTTCGCCACCTCCCTGCTGCTGACGGGCATGGGCGGGCGTGAGGCGGCCGGCCTCTCTTCCGGCGCCAACAGCTTTTCCAACTCCGCCGTCGGCCATCTCGCTTTCCACGACCTGCTCGGTGGCCTCGGTTACCGGACGCTGCGTGCCGAGGACCGGCCGCTGGAGGCGGTCGGCGAGAACGGCGTGCTCATCCTGGCCGAGCCGGCGGGAAGCCTGACGAGCGACGAGAACCGCAACAAGCTCTCGACCGCCGACCGCATTCTGCTCGTCCTGCCGAAATGGACCGTGAAACCGGGGGAGCGGCGCAAGGATTGGATCGGGGAGGCAGAGCTCGCTCCGGCCTTGCGCGTGCAATCTGCGCTCGGCGCAGCGGTCAGCGGCGGCGATATCATCCGGACCAAGCCGCCGGCCTCCTATCGCAAGACGATCGCATCGGCCGACCCGACCATCCAGGGCGAGCTCCAGCTCATCAAGGGCTCCAATCTCACACCGCTGATCTCGACACCGGACGGCATCCTGCTCGGCGAATTGCGGCAGGGCAATCGTCGCACCCTCGTGCTGGCCGATCCCGACCCGATCGAGAACCACGGCATCGGCAAGGGCGCGAATGCCGCCTTCGCACGCGACGTGGTCGCCGCCCTGCTCGACGGCCGGAGCGGCCCGCTGGTCTTCGACGAGACCATACACGGCTTCAAAAGATCTCCGCCGAACCTGCTGAAATTCCTCTATGAATTCCCGTTCAATCTCGTTCTCGTCCAGATCCTGGCCGCGGTCGCGCTGCTGCTCTGGGCGGCGATGGGGCGCTTCGGCGCGCCGCTGCCGGCGCCACGACGGCTCGATGCCGGCCGGCATGCGCTGATCGGCAACGCGGCAGCGCTGGTCGACTATGCCGGGCACCATGCCGCGTTCCTGCAACGCTATATCGCGATGACGCTTCAGGACGCCGCGCGGGTCTTGCGCGCCCCGGCCGGGCTCGAGGGCGCCGACCTGACCGCATGGCTCGCGCGCGCTTCAGAGGCGCGCGGCATCGACCCGAAGCCGCTCGCGGGACTGGGCGACAACCCAGCCGCCGGCTCCCGCAATCTCGCCTCGCTGCTCGCCGCGGCGCAGGCGCTCCATCACTGGCGCAAGGATCTGCCGCATGGAACTCCGCGACGTCTCGACGATCACTGAAGGGCTTCGCGGCGAAATCCGTAAAGCCGTCGTCGGCCAGGACGAGGTCGTCGAACTCATGCTCGTCAGCCTGCTCTGCGGCGGGCATGTCCTGCTCGAAGGGGTTCCAGGCACGGCCAAGACGCTGCTGGCGCAAAGCTTCGCCACCGGGCTCTCGCTGCGCTTCGGGCGCATCCAGTTCACGCCGGACATGATGCCGGGCGACCTGCTCGGCACCAATCTCTTCGATTTCCGCACCAGCAGCTTCAACCTGACGCGCGGGCCGATCTTCACCGACATCCTGCTCGCCGACGAGATCAACCGCACGCCGCCCAAGACGCAGGCCGCGCTGCTGCAGGCGATGAACGAGCGCAACGTCACCATCGACGGCACGACCCATCCGCTGGGAGAGGCCTTCATGGTGGTCGCGACGCAGAACCCGATCGAGCAGCAGGGCACCTATCCGCTGCCCGAGGCGCAGCTCGACCGCTTCCTGTTCAAGATCAACCTCACCTACCCCAGCCGCGAGGAGGAATTCGCCATCGTCGCGCGCCACGGGCACCGCGCCGCCATGCCGAAGCTCGCGGAGTTCGGCTTGGCCTCCGTCGTCTCGGAGCAACATCTGCTGGCGGCGCGCGCACTGGTCGGGGAAATCGCTCTCGGCGAGCCGCTGGTCGGCTATATCGTCGACCTGATCCGCGCGACCCGCAGCCATCCGGCGATCGAGACCGGTGCCTCGCCGCGTGCCGCGACGATGCTGGCCTCGGCCAGTCGGGCGCGGGCCGCGACGCAAGGGCGCGACTTCGTCATCCCCGACGACGTCAAGGGCATCGCCCTGCCCCTGCTGCGGCACCGGATCGTGCTTGCGCCCAATGCCGAGATCGACGGGTTGGTCGCCGACAACGTGATCCTCGAGCTGATCGACCAGGTCGCCGTGCCGCGATGATCAGGCCGACACCGCGCGCCGTCCTGCTCTTCGGGGCGACCGTGCCGGTCGCCATCGGCCTCATGATCCATGACCAGACGCTCTGGCCGATCGCGCTCGATCTCGGCCTGTTCGTGCTGGCCCTGATCGAACTCGACGCCCTGCTCTGCGCCCGGCCGTCGCGACTGACGCTGACGGTCGATGCACCGCCGCGATTGTATATCGGCAGCAAGGGGCAGCTGACCGTGCAAGCAGCCATCGAAGGCGCGACGCGGGCGGTGGCGATCCAGGTTCTGCCGGAGCAGAGCGGCGATGCCGCACCGCCGGAGCCCGCCCGGCTCGATGTCCTGCCGGGAACCGTTGGCGCGGTCACATTGCCGATCCGGCCACTCAGGCGCGGGCGGATCACCATCGAGGCGCTTTGGCTGCGCTGGCGCGGCCCGCTCGGCCTCGCCAGCCGGAGCCAGCGGCGGCCTCTGGCGCTTGCGATCGACGTCGTGCCCGATATCCGGGGCATCGCCTCGGCCGCCGTGCAGTTCTTCAGCCGCGATGCGGTGGACGGCATCAAGGTCCAGCGCCAGAGGGGCGAGGGCACCGAGTTCGAAGCGCTGCGCGACCATGTCCAGGGGCTCGACAACCGTTTCATCGACTGGAAGCACTCGGCCAAGCATCTCAAGCTCTTGTCGAAGGAATTCCGGATCGAGCGCAACCACCAGATCGTGCTCGCCTTCGATACCGGCTACCTGATGGCCGAGCCGATCGACGGCCTGCCGCGGCTCGACCATGCGATCCATGCCGGCCTGCTGCTGGGCTGGGTGGCGCTGCGCAGCGGCGACCATGTCGGCTCGTTCGGCTTCGATTCCCGCATCCGGCAATATCTCCAGCCCTCGCCCGGCCGGAGCGCCTTTGCCCGGCTTCAGAACGCGTCGGGCCAGCTCGGCTACCGGGCCGAGGAAACGAATTTCACGCTGGGGCTCGCCGAGCTCAATGCCCGCCTGAAACGCCGGGCGCTGGTCGTGCTGTTCACCGAATTCATCGACACCACGACGGCGGGTCTGCTGCTGGAAAGCCTGCAGCGCATGGCCAATCGCCATGCCGTGATCTTCGTCACCCTGCGCGACCCGCTGCTGGCCGATATCGTCGAGGCCGAGCCCGCAAGCTTCCGGCCGGTCGCCGAGGCGGTCGTCGCGCGCGACCTGCAGCGCGAGCGCGCCGTCGTGCTGGAGCGGCTGGCGCGGATGGGCGTGCATTGCCTGGAAATCCCACCGCGCGGCCTCGCCGTCGGCCTGGTCAACCGCTACCTCACCATCAAGCAGAGGGGGCTGCTATAGAACCGAACGGCTCCCCGATGGCCGCGCCAGCCGCTCCGGTCGCAACCGTCACGCTGCGCAGCGCCGAGTTCCGCCGCAACCGCGAGACGGCCTGGCGGATGCTCGATGATCTCGTCACGCGCGTCGAGAAGAAGGGCCTGTCGCGCCTCTCTGCCGGAGAATTGCAGGAACTACCCCTGCTCTACCGGACGGCCGCCTCGTCGCTCTCCGTCGCCCGCTCGATCGCGCTCGACCGCAATCTGATCCTCTATCTCGAAGGGCTGGTGCTGCGCGCGTTCTTCGTCGTCTACGGCCCGCGCATCGGCATTCTCGAAGCCCTCAGTGGCTTCCTGAAGCGTGGCTTCCCGGCCGCCGTTCGCGGGGCGGGCTGGCATATCCTGCTGGCGACGCTCGCCATCGCCGCCGGGATCGGCATCGGCTACCTGATGGTGTTGCCAGACGAAGCCTGGTTCAGCCTGCTCGTTCCCGAAGGGCTGGCCGGCGGGCGCGGGCCGACGAGCACGGCCGAGCAGTTGCGCCGGACGGAAATCTTCGCGCCCTGGCCGGGCTTCGTCAATTCCTTCGTGGTCTTCGCCAACTTCCTGTTCCGGCACAACGCCACGATCGGGATCATGACCTTCGGGCTCGGCGTGCTCGGCGGCGTCCCGACACTGCTGCTGCTCGGCTATCAGGGCCTCATCCTGGGCGCCTTCCTGGCGCTGCACTACAATCGCGGTCTGCTGATCGACTTCATCGGCTGGGTCTCGATCCATGGCGTGACCGAGATCGGCGCGCTGATCCTGTGCGGTGCCGGCGGGCTCGTCATCGCCGAGAAGATCCTGTTTCCCGGCCGCTACAACCGCCTCGACAGCCTCGCCATGGCCGGCAAGGCCGCGGCCGGGCTCGCGGGCGGGGCCGTGCTGATGCTCTTCGTCGCCGGGATCATCGAGGGCGGCTTGCGCCAGCTCATCGCCTCGACGCCCTGGCGGCTTGCGATCGGCATCGCGACCGGCGTGCTGTGGACCGCCTATTTCCTCTCGATCGGCAGACGCGGACGCCATGGCCCAGCGACTTGACCGCATCAACCGTCTGCTCGACGGCATCACCCGCAACCGGCGCGAGATCATTACGCCGGAGGGGGTGGCGTTGGAGGTCGATATCGCCAACCATGGCGAGCGGCTCGTCGCCTTCCTGATCGACTTCCTGTTCTGGATGCTGGCGACCGTCCTGCTCTTCCTCGTGCTCGGCCTGACGTTCCTGCACGGCGCTACCGGCTCGGTGACGGTCACGGTCGTGCTGTTCCTGTCCTTCCTGCTCCGGAACCTCTACTTCATCCACTTCGAGCTGCAGAGCCAGGGCGCCACGCCGGGCAAGCGCATCGTCAACCTCAAGGTGATCGACAGGAGCGGCGGGCCGCTGCTGCCCGGCGCGATCGTCGCCCGCAACCTGACGCGCGAGGTCGAGATCTTCCTGCCGCTCGGGCTGTTCTTCGCCGTGCCGAAGATCGGAGCGGGGGCAGAATTCTGGACGGCGGCAAGCTATTTCGGCTGGGCGGTCGCGCTCTCGGCCCTGCCCTTCTTCAACCGCGACCACCTGCGAGCCGGCGATCTCATCGCCGGGACCATGGTGATCTCGGTGCCGCGCCGGGCGCTCCTGGCCGAGCTGGCGGAGGCGCAGAGCCGCTTCGTCTTCAGCCGTAAGCAGCTCGACGCCTATGGCGCCTTCGAATTGCAGGTGCTGGAAGAGTTGCTGCGCCGGCCGCCCTCACCCGATACGCACAGCATGCAGAGCCAAGTCTGCGACAAGATCCGCCGCAAGATCGGCTGGACGGAAGAGGTTCCGCCGGCCGAAGCGCTCGACTTCCTCAAGGCCTTCTACACGGCCGAGCGTGCGCATCTCGAACGCGAGCAGCAATTCGGCCGCTATCGCGCCGACAAGAACGAGCCGGCTGCGACCGGCTCGTGAGAGCCGGCGGCAGCGCGGCCGCATCCGTCAGTCGAAGACGCTCGTCAGCGTGTCGAGGTCGATGCCTTCCTTGGCCATGCGCAGATCGTGATAGATCACGGCCGCGAGCACGGCGCCGAAGGCGGTCGAGACGACCTGCCAGGCGAAGCTCAAGGTCTGCCCGATGAAGCCGGCGCCGCCGATCCGCGCGAGCACGAGCATGCCGACCAGCGAGATCACCACGACGAGCAGGAAGAGCCCGAAGATCTGCCAGCGATAGCCCTTGGTCAGCGCGACGCTGCGGCTCATACTGGCGGTCACGCCCAGCTTCTCGATGACGCATGCGGGAATGGCGACATAGAGCATGCAGCCGAGAATGACGCCGGGCACGACGAGAAACAGCATACCGAGGCCTGTCGCAAGGCCGACCAGGATGCCGACGCCGATGACGGGGACGGTACGGGCGAGCCCGATCCGCAGGGAATCGCCGATGGTGAAGGGCTGCTGGCGCATCTCCTGGAAAGCGCCGTAGAGGCTCGTCGCCTGTGCCACGGTCTGGAGCACGAAGGTCAGCAGCCCGGTCAGCATCGCGCCAACCGCGATGCCGGATGGCGAAGGCGCGCTCGACGACAGCGCCCCCAGCGTCAGCAGGAAGATCGGAATCATCGGCACAAGGGCCAGCAGGACGAATTTGCCGAACTGGCGCCCCAGTATGGCGAAGGTCTTATTCATCACCGAGCCGACGCGAAACTGTCCCGGTGCGGCGGAAAATCCGCCGGTCGATGTGCTGCTCATGAGGAACCCCGCCGCGAATGAGGCCGAACTGTGGCACGGCCTGCGCAGGCATACAATCGGCGGCAGCGCGGGAGGCGCGCCGTTTGCCATGAAGGCGTGGCCGGCCTAGCCGGGCCGCAAAGCCGGCTATATGACGGTTTCATGGGTCGTTACGCCGCCACGATCAGGTTCGCCTTTCTCGCCTTGCTGGCTTTCGGCTGGCCCGCCATCGGCATGGCCGAGGGGCGGCGCGTCCAGATCATCACCTCGTTCCCGCCATCCTTCTTCGAGCCCTTCCGCAGCGCCTTCCGCAAGAATCATCCCGACATCGCCGTTGAAGTGGTGCAACGGAAGACGACGGCCGCGGTCATCGACATCCGCGCGCAGAAGCGGCCGGAGGCCGACCTGTTCTGGGCCTCCGCACCCGATGCCTTCGAACTGCTGAAGCGCGCGAACCTGCTGGCGCCGGTACAGCCGCGCAAGACCGGTGCGCCGGAGACCATCGCCGGCTATCCGGTCAACGATCCCGATCATCGCTATCTCGGCTTCGCCGTCTCGGGCTATGGGCTGGTCTACAATCCCGCCTATCTGGCGGCGCGCGGCCTGCCGGTGCCGCGCACCTGGGCCGATCTCGCGGCTCCCGTTTATGCAGGCCATATCGGTCTGACTTCGCCCGCCCGCTCGGGCACCACGCATCTGATGGTCGAGGCTCTCCTGCAATCTCTCGGCTGGGAGCGCGGCTGGGCCCTGTGGTCGGTCATCGGCGGCAATCTCGCGACGATCACGGCGCGCAGCTTCGGCGTCACCGCCGGCGTCGCCCGCGGCCGCTTCGGGATCGGCATCTCCATCGATTTCCTGACGGAGGCCAGGACGGGCGACGGTGAGACCAACCGTTTCGTGCTGCCCGGCGAGACGCTGTTCGCTCCCGCCAGCATCGCAAGGCTCGCGACCTCGCCCAATCCGAAGGAGGCCGAGCTCTTCATCGATTTCGTGCTCTCGCCGGAGGGGCAAAAGATGCTGCGCGAGCCGCGGATCGGGCGCCTCGCCATCTCGCCCTCGGCCTATGCTCCGGACGAGACGCCGCCGCATCTGTCGGAAACGGAAGGCATCTTCAACCGCACCGGCTTCGACGCCGGCCTGTCGGCGGGACGCTACGAACTGGTCAACCTGATCTTCGACGAGTGGATCACCTTCCGCCGCACCGAGCACGCCAGGCTCTGGCGCGGCCTGCAGACGATGGAGGCGGCGCTGCTCACGCGCCCTGACGAGCAAGCCGCCAGGCTCTTGACGCAGGCCCGGGCCGCTCTGACTCAGCCGCCGATCTCCACGGCCGAACTCGGAGAGCCGGGGCGCTTCCAGAACATCGTCCGCGTGCCGCGGGGGCTTCCTGTGCCCGAAGAGCAGGCACGGATCGAGACCGATATCCGGAATGCGATTGCAGCTCGCGCAACGGAGGCCAGCGACAACCTGCAACGTGCAGCCGAACGGCTGGCGGCTCTGGGCTGGCGCGACGAGAACCTGACCGGGGCGCGGCCATGACGCCCGCCTTGCCCAAGCGGCGCTTCGGCATCGGCGGCCGCCTGATCGTCGCCTTCCTCGGCGTCGGCCTTTTTGCGGTCGGCGCCGGCATCGTCGGCGTCATCTCCTATGAGCGGCTCAGCAAGGAGCTGGCGGCAATCGCCCGCGAACATCTGCCCGGTCTCGCCTCCGCCGCACGGCTGGCTGAGGCCAGCGCCCGCGTCATCGCCGGCATGCCGGAACTCGCCAATGCGGAGCGGCGTGACGGCTATGAGCGTGGCCGTCGCGTGGTGGGAGAGCGCTTGAGCGAGCTCGACAAGGTTCTGGCCGAGCGGACGGGCAGCGGTTTCGACGCGCCGCAGCTGACAGCCGTGGCGGCCGAGATCCGTCGCAATCTCGGCGCCATCGACGACGTGTCGGGGCGTCGTTTCACGCTGGCCGAGCGCATCCGCGGTGTCAGCGAAGAACTGCGCTGGCTCCAGGCCGACCTCATCGACGAGATCGAGCCGCTGACCGACGATGCCCGCTTCAACATCGATACCGCGCTCGGCCAGATCGGCAGCGAGGCTTCATCCGCCGGCAAGCCAAACACGATCCGCGAAGAAACCCGCAAGAGCGAAGCGCTGATGACGCTCAACGCCCAGGCCAACCTGATCGTCGGGTTGTTCGGGCGGCTCGGCACGGTCCAGACCCGCGAGGACATGGAGCAGACCGGCCATGTCATCGGCGAGGCGGTCGACCAACTCGAGGTCGAGGCCAAGGCGCTCGCAGGCTGGCCCGATACAATCACGGTGCGGCAGATCACGCAGCGCCTGGTCGGGCTCGCCGACACCACGACCGGCCTGCCCGGCCTCAAGCGCTCGGAACTCGCCGCGCTCGCCGATGCGCAGCGCCTGATCTCTGAAAGCCGTCGCCTCGTCACGGAACTGGGCTCACTGGTCTCGCAGGAGGTGCAGCGGACCGAGGCCGTGGCGAAGGAAGCCGCCGACCGCTCGGCCGAAGCGATACGGCTCGGCCGCAACCTGCTGCTCGCCATCGCTGCGGCGTCGCTGCTGGGCGCGCTCCTGATCGGCTGGTTCTATGTCCGACGCCATCTCGTGGCGCGCCTGCGGGTCCTGACCGAGGCCGCGACCAGCATCGCCAGCGGCCAGTCCTCGGCGCTGCTACCCAAGGCGGGCAATGACGAGCTCGGCGACCTCACCCGCGCGCTCGCCGTGTTCCGCCAGACGCGCGACGACCTGATCCAGGCGGCCAAGCTGGCTGCGCTCGGGCAGATGGCGGCGGGCCTCAGCCACGAGCTCAACCAGCCGCTCGCCGCGATCCGCTCCCATGCCCATAACGGTGCGCTGCTGCTGGAACGCGGGCGGCCCGACGAAGCGCGCAAGGCCATCGGCCGCATCCAGGCGCTGACGACGCGCGCAGCCGATCTGATCGCGCATCTCCGGCGCTTTGCCCGCAAACCCGGCGTGGTTCTAAACCCTGTCTCTGTCGGCGATGTCGTCGAAACCGCGCTGTCGTTGTTCGGGCCGCGCTTCGATGCCGAGCGCGTGACGCTGACCCGCGACCTGCCGGCCGGGCGGCTGCATGTCCATGCCGAGGAAATCCGGCTGGAGCAGGTGCTGGTCAATCTGATCGCCAATGCACTCGACGCCGTCGCAGGCATGGAGGGCGCGACGATCGCGATCGGTGCGCGCCGCGCTGGCCACAAGGTCGAGATCTGGGTCGCGGATAGCGGGCCCGGCATCGACCGGGCGCACTTGGAACGCATCTTCGACCCGTTCTTCACGACCAAGCCGGTCGGCTCAGGGCTCGGCCTTGGCCTCTCGCTGTCCTACAACATCATCAAGGATCTCGGCGGCACGCTCGCGGTCTCCGAGACCGGCCCCGCCGGCACCCGTTTCCTGATCACCCTCGAAGGGACGACAGTCCACGTCATGGCCCCGCTGGAAATCGACGCATGAGCACTCAGAAAGTCGTCCTCGTTGATGACGATGCCGAGGTGCTGGAAGCCTGGCGGCTGACGCTGGAGCTGGAAGGTTTTTCGGTGACTGCCAAGCGCTCGGCGGATGCCGCGCTGGCCGAACTCGGGCGCGATGCATCGGTCGTACTGGTCAGCGATGTCCGCATGCCCGGTCGCGACGGCTTCGGCCTGCTCGCGGCCGTGACCGCGATCGACGCGGAGATCCCCGTCGTGCTGATCACCGGCCATGCCGATGTTCCCATGGCGGTGAAGGCGATCCGCGAAGGTGCCTGGGATTTCGTCGAAAAGCCGGCCGATCCCGTCCGCCTGATCGAGACGATCCGGCGTGCCAGCGAATACCGCCGGCTGATCATCGAGAACCGCTCGCTCAGGGCCGGCGCCCATCCCGAAGACCCATGGGCGGCGCGTGTCGTCGGCCATTCCCCGGCGGTCGTGCGGTTGCGCAGCCGGCTTGCCTTGCTCGCCGATGCCGATACCGACGTGCTGCTCTTCGGCGAGACCGGCACCGGCAAGGAGGTCGCGGCTCGGGCGCTGCACGATCTCGGCAATCGCCGCACCGGGCGCTTCGTCGCGGTGAATTGCGGGGCGATCCCCGAGACCATGATCGAGAGCGAGTTGTTCGGGCACGAGGCCGGCGCCTTCACCGGGGCGCGCGAGCGGCGGATCGGCAAGATCGAGCATGCCAGCGGCGGCACGCTCTTCCTCGACGAAATCGAGTCGATGCCGATGGCCGCGCAGGTGCGCCTGCTGCGCGCCTTGCAGGAACGGCGAATCGAGCGCCTCGGCTCCAACAAGGAGATCGCGGTCGATATCCGCATCGTCGCGGCGACAAAGACCGACCTCGCCGCGCTCGCCAAATCCGGCGGCTTCCGCGAGGACCTTGTCTACCGGCTGAACGTCGTGACCCTGCGCCTGCCGCCTCTGCGCGACCGGCGCGAGGATATCCCGCTGCTGTTCCAGCACTTCCTCGCGCTTGCCGCCGCCCGCGTCGGCCGCTCGGCACCGCCGCTGGGGCGCGACCTGCTGCAACGGCTGACGCGGCAGGATTGGCCGGGCAATGTGCGCGAACTCCGGAACGCCGCCGAACGCAGCCTGCTCGGCATGGACGAGGATTTCGAAGATGCCGATACCGGCGCGGCAGCATCCGACGGCGCGGAGCGCACGCTGGAGGAGCTGGTCGCCATCGCCGAGGCAGAGGCGATCGGCGCCGCCCTGAAGCGCCATGGCGGGCGCATCGGCATCACCGCCGCAGCGCTCGGCATCACCCGCAAGACGCTCTACCTCAAGATGCGCCGGTATGGCTTGAGCGGCGCGGCGGCGCTCGCGGACTGAGCGATCGAGGTCCACGAGTCAGGTTTTTCTTCGGACCCACACCGTCATCCCGGGCTTGACCCGGGATCCATCGTAAAGCGCTGCGCTCTATGATGGATCCCGGATCTTCGCTCCGCTGCGTCCGGGATGACGCGCGCTTTGTGAAGTGCCGGGTACTCCGCCCCACTGATCGTCATTGCGAGCGCAGCGAAGCAATCCAGGGGGATCGGGTGAGAGCTCCGAGAGGTTCAACCCAGTCCCGCTGGATTGCTTCGTCGCTTCGCTCCTCGCAATGACGGCGGCGACGTTACCGCAATGACCCATCAGGGGCTCCGGCAAGTTACCGCCATGCCCCCGAAACCGGGTATCTGAAGACCCCTCCTTCCGAATTCCGCAACGAAATCAATGCCACCGGCACTTGGCATCACCATTGCTGAGAAGATGGCATCGACCTCGACGTCGACCAGATAACACGCTTCGGGAGGAAGCCATGTTAAATCGTAGAACCGCGCTCGCGACCACTCTTGGCCTGTCGTTGAGCGCCTCGTTTATGACCATCGCGCTGGCGCAGGCGCCTGCCGGCAAGGTCACGGTGGTGACCTCCTTCTCCAAGGACGTCACCGATCCCATCAAGAAGGCGTTCGAGAAGGCGGTTCCGGGCGTCACGCTCGAAGTGCAGAACCGCAACACCAATGCCGGCGTGAAATATGTCGAGGAGACCAAGGCGAACAACCAGGTCGACCTGTTCTGGGCCTCGGCGCCCGACGCCTTCGAGGTGCTGAAAGGCAAGAAGCTGCTCACTGCCTACAAGCCCAAGGCGACCGGCATCCCCGACAAGATCGGCTCCTATCCGATCAACGATCCGCAGGGCTTCTATTTCGGCTTCGCGGCCTCCGGCTACGGCATCATGTGGAACGACCGCTATGCCAAGGCCAACAAGCTGCCCGAACCGAAGGAATGGCAGGACCTCGCCAAGCCGGTCTTCTACGATCATGTCGCGATCGCGGCGCCGTCCCGCTCCGGCACGACGCACCTGACGATCGAGACGATCCTGCAGGGCGAAGGCTGGGACAAGGGCTGGCGCACCATCAAGGCAATGGCCGGCAATTTCCGCTCGATCAACGAGCGCTCCTTCGGCGTGCCGGAGCAGGTCAATTCCGGCCAGGTCGGCGTCGGCGTCGTCATCGACTTCTTCGCCTTCTCGGCCCAGGCCTCAGGCTTCCCGGTCAAGTTCGTCTATCCGAGCGTGACGACGGTGGTCCCGGCCAATGTCGGCATCGTCACCAACCCGCCGAACAGGGTCGCAGCCGAGGCCTTCGTCGAGTTCCTGCTCTCGCCCGCCGGCCAGGAAGTGCTGCTCGAGCCCGGCATCCGCCGTCTGCCGGTCAACCCGGCCGTCTACGCCAAGGCCGGTGCCGATTATCCGAACCCCTTCACCGATCCGCGTTTCCAGAAGATGATCGGCTTCGACGTCGACAAGTCTGAAGGTCGCACGGCGGTCGTCGACACGCTGTTCGACCAGCTCATCTCCTTCCAGCTCGACGCGTTGAAGGGCGTCAACAAGGTGCTGCACGAGGTCGATGCGGCGCTGGCCAAGAAGCCGAACGACAAGGCCAAGACGCTGGCCGAGGAAGCGCGCGTGCTGCTCGCCGCCATGCCGGTCAGCGAAGCGCAGGCCGCGAGCGCGGAGCTGCGCGGCGCCTTCACAGGCAGCAAGGAAAAGGGCGCCCGCCAGGCCGAGCTCGAGGCGCAATGGGCGAGCTTCGCCCGCGACAACTACGCCAAGGCCAAGGCCAAGGCTGAAGAAGCGCTCAAGGCGGCCAAGTAAGCTCGCCTGTCTTCGTCGTCCCGCGTGTCTTCCCGAGCGCGCTGCAGCGTGAAACGCTGCGGCGCAGACACGGGACCGCGCGACCAGTAGACGCCTTTTCCTGACAACGGTCCCGTGTCTGCGCAGCGGCATTTGCATGCCGCTGCGCGCACGGAATGACACTTGGCACCCACCCATGACAGCCATTCCGACCTCGGCTCCCCGCCCCCGTCGCATCACCGGCACGCCCGGCCAGATCGCGCTGGCGCTGGCAATCGCCGCCTTCCTCCTGATGTTCCTGGTGCTACCAGTGGCGACGGTGATCTATGTCGCCTTCACCGAGAAGGGCACCTCGACCTTCACGCTCGTCAACTTCTACGACTTCGTCCGCACCGAGCTGTTCATGCGCTCGTTGTGGAACTCGTTCTATGTCTCTGCGATGTCTGTGGTCTGGGCGTCCGTCTTCGCCCTGCCGCTGGCCTATCTCACGACCCGCTTCGTCTTCCGCGGCGCGGCGATCGTCCAGACGCTGGGCTTCCTGCCGCTGATCATGCCGCCCTTCGTCGGGGCGGTTGCGATGCAGCTCTTCTTCGGTCGCAACGGCTCGGTCAACCTGCTGCTGGACGACTGGTTCGGCTTCAAGATCGACTTCATGGAAGGGCTGAACGGCGTCATCTTCGTCCAGTCCGTCCATTATTTCCCGTTCATCCTGATCAACCTCTCGGCGGCCCTGCGCAATGTCGACCGCGCCATGGAGGAGGCCGCGCAAAATCTCGGCTCGTCGGGCTTCCGGCTGTTCCGGCGGATCGTCTTCCCGCTGGCCATGCCGGGCTATCTCGCCGGCGCCTCGCTCGTCTTCGTCAAGGTGTTCGACGATCTCGCGACGCCGCTGCTGCTCAACGTCAAGGACATGCTGGCGCCGCAGGCCTATCTGCGGGTGACCTCGATCGGCATCGCCGACCCGATGGGCTATGTCATCTCGGTCGTGCTGATCATCGCCTCAGTGCTGGCGATGTGGCTCTCGGCGCGGGCGCTGAAGGGGCGCGACTACGCCACGACACAGCGCGGCGGCGGCGGCCTCGCCAAGCGGGTGATGACGCCGATGGAGGCCGTGTTCGGCTACGGCATCGTCATCCTGATCCTGGCGCTGGTGCTGGCGCCGCATCTGGGCCTGCTGCTGCTCTCCTTCGCGACAATCTGGTCGTACTCGCCACTGCCCGATGCCTACACGATCGCGCATTACGGCCGCGTCTTCGGCGAGAGTTCGGTCTACATCAAGAACACGCTGATCTATGCCAGCATCGCCGGCGGCATCGACGTCGTGCTCGGGGTGGCGATCGCCTATCTGGTGCTGCGGACCAAGCTCATCGGTCGCGAATGGCTCGACTGGATGGCGACCGCCGCACTTGCCATCCCCGGCGTGGTGCTCGGCATCGGCTATCTCAGGACGTTCTACGGCATCACCCTGCCGGACGGGACTCCGCTCGCCGCGCTCTGGGTCACCGTCGTCATGGCGCTGGCGATCCGGCGCCTGCCCTATGCCCTGCGCGCCTGCTATGCGGCGCTCCAGCAGATCTCGGTCTCGCTTGAGGAAGCGGCCGAGAACCTTGGAGCCACCAAGGCGCGCACGGTCCGACGCATCGTCGTGCCGTTGATGGCCGGCGGCATCCTTGCCGGCTTCGTCACCTCGTTCTCGACGGCCGCCGTCGAGCTCTCGGCGACGCTGATGCTGGTGCAATCCAACTCGGACGCACCGCTGGCCTATGGACTCTATGTCTTCATGCAGTCCGCGGCGGGGCGCGGCCCCGGTGCCGCGCTCGGCGTCGTCG
Source organism: Beijerinckiaceae bacterium (assembly GCA_965283735.1). Taxonomy (GTDB): domain Bacteria; phylum Pseudomonadota; class Alphaproteobacteria; order Rhizobiales; family Beijerinckiaceae; genus Allobosea. The sequence goes on from CBDIPN010000001.1 coordinate 2,536,265, forward strand.
CGGTGATCCTCGTCGCGGCCTGCACCTTCCTCTCCCATCTCATCATCGAACGCAGCCAGAAGGCCAAGGGAATGGGCCACTGATCATGAACGCAACCGTCTCTCTCACCACGCCCGCCGTCGCCGTCGACATCGAAGGCGTCAACCTGTCCTACGGCACCAATCATGTGCTCAAGAACGTCAATCTGGCGATCAGGCCGGGCGAGTTCTTCGCCTTCCTCGGCCCGTCCGGCTGCGGCAAGACCACGCTGCTGCGCCTGATCGCCGGCTTCAACCATGCCGATACCGGGGAGGTCCGGATCGGCGGCAAGCCGATCACCAACCTGCCGCCCTGGAAGCGCGATGTCGGCATGGTCTTCCAGTCCTATGCGCTCTGGCCGCATATGACGGTGCACCGCAATGTCGCCTTCGGACTGGAGGAGCGCGGCGTGAAGCGCGCCGAGGTCGAACGGCGCGTCGAGGCGGCGCTGGGCCTGGTCGGTCTCACCCATCTCGCCGAGCGGCGGCCCTCGCAGCTCTCGGGCGGCCAGCAGCAGCGTGTCGCAGTGGCGCGTACCGTGGCAGTCGAACCCAAGGTGCTGCTGCTTGACGAACCGCTCTCCAATCTCGACGCCAAGATGCGCGTTCAGGTGCGGCGCGAATTGCGCGACCTGCAGCAACGGCTGGGCCTGACCACGATCTTCGTCACCCACGATCAGGAAGAGGCAAACACGATCTGCGACCGGATCGCCGTGATGAATGACGGCATCGTCCAGCAGGTCGGGACGCCGATGGATCTCTATGAGCGGCCGGCCAACCTGTTCGTCGCCGGCTTCCTCGGCACCGCCAATATCCTCGACGGTAAGCTCATCGGCAGCGGCGCGGATCGGATCTTTGAGATCGAGGGCGGGACGCGCGTGCCGGTTCCCGCCGATGCGCAGGTACCGGCGGGGGCCAAGCTGGTCTTCCGGCCGCAGCATGCCAGTCTCGGTGATGCGGGCCCGGCCGGCGATGGGATGCTGGCCCTGCCCTGCGTCGTCGCCAACCGCGAGTTCCTCGGCGCCAGCGTGCGCTACGGCGTCCGCATCGGAACCACGGAAGTGGCGGTCGACGTGCCGTTCCAGTCCGGCAGCGGACTGTTCGAGGTCGAGAGCAGGGCAACGCTCAGGCTGTCGCCGCATGCGTTGTTGTGGTTGGCGGGTTAGAGGGCACTACCCTTGTCATTCCGGGGCGCGCCGCAGGCGCGAACCCGGAACCCACGACGGGGTGAGATATCCTACGCCGCGTAATGGGCCGTTCGCCCGGTCGTGGGTTCCGGGTTCTTCGCTCACGCGAAGCCCCGGAATGACAAGCGTGTGCGACTCAGCAGGCCTTAGAGCCTCTAACAAAACCCGGAGGGGTCTCGATGGGCTTTGGAGGAGACGGATGCCAGGAGGAGCGCGCAGCCGATATCTTTGGATATCGGCAAGTCGTTCCGACGCCGCAGGCGGCCCTCCAAAGCCCACCTTCGGCGCCGGGAATTCGGCCGCCCGCGGCGTCGCGGCGCTTGCCGATACCAACGGTATCGGCTTCACCCCGCTCCTGGTGGAGCGAACGAATTGCCGGCGTCGAGACCCCTCCGGGTTTTGTTAGAGGCTCTTAGTGCTTCTTCACCCCCGCTGTTCGGCCTTGTCGCGCGCCCTCGCCTCGGCGCTGCGCTCCGCGGCCGGGCCGTAACCGCCGGCTCCGGGGGTGATGATCTCGACGATCTGGCCCTTTTCCAGCGCGCCGTCGCCCTTGAAGAAGGGAACGACGCCCTCGCTGAAGACGAAGGAGCCGCCCTTCCCTTCGCCGCCGCCGGCCAGCCCCCAAGGCCGCGAGGTCAGGCGCGAATTATCGACGTTGAGCCGACACGGCGCCTCGGCCCGGTAGACCCGGCGCAGGCCCATGCCGCCGCGCTGCCGGCCATCGCCACCCGAACCATCGACCAGCTCGTAGCGCAGCAAGGTGAGCGGATATTCGAGCTCCAGCGCCTCGACCGGCAGGTTCGAGGTGTTGGTCATATGGACATGGACGCCGTGGAGGCCGTCCTTGTTGGTGCGCGCGCCGGAACCACCGCCGATCGTCTCCAGATAGACCCAGAGTTCGCCGCTGCCGGGCTGCTCGCCGGCGAAGGTCGCGGAAGCCACCGCGCCCGAGCAGGCTGCGATGACGCGATCCGGAACGGCCTGCGCGAGTGCGCCATGGATCAGGTCGACGACGCGCTGGCAGGCGGCAATGCGGCCGTTGACGGCGGCGGGATGCACGCAGTTCAGCACCGTGCCCTCCGTCGCGGTAACGGTGAGCGGCCGCGCGAGCCCCGCATTGGGCGGGATGGTCGGGTCGGCCACGGTCTTGACCGCGTAGTACACGGTCGAGAGCAGCGCGGTGTAGACCATGTTGAAACCTGCCCGCATCTGCGGCGGCGAGTCGAAGGCGAGCGTCATCTCCTCGCCCGCGACGGTGATCGCGACCGAGAAGGTCAGCGGCTCGTCGATCTCGGGATTGTCGAAGGAATCCGAGAAGCGATAGGTGCCGTCGGGGATCGAGGCGATGCCGGCGCGCATCTTGCGCTCGGCATAGTCCTGCAGGGCCTTGCCGGCGGCGAGCACGGTGTCGCGGCCATATTTGTCGCAGAGCGCGCGCAGCCGCTCGACACCGAGGCGGTTCGCCGCCATCTGGGCGCGCAGGTCGGACAGGCGTTCGCGCGGGACCTGGCAGTTGAGCAGGATCAGCTCCTGCACGTCCTTCATCAGCACGCCGCCATCGTAGAGGCGGATCGGCGGGATGCGCAGGCCCTCCTGGTAGATATGCGCATGGCCGCGATCGGCGAAATCCGAATGATGTGCGGTGTTGACCGCCCAGGCGATCATCACGCCCTCGTGGAAGACCGGCTCGGCCAGCACGATATCGGGCAGATGGGTGCCGCCGCCTTCATAGGCGTCGTTGCCGATGAAGACGTCGCCCGGCTTCATGTCGGCGACCGAGTGGCGCTTCAGGATATGCGGGATGATGCCGATGAAGGACCCGAGATGCATCGGGATATGCTCGGCCTGGCAGAGCGTCTGGCCTTCGACGTCGAAGAGCGCTGTCGAGCAGTCGCGGCGCTCCTTGATATTGGTCGAGTAGCTCGCCTTGACCAGGGCCTCGCCCATCTCCTCGGCGATCGAGGCGAAGGAGGAGCCGATGACCTCGACAGTGATCGGGTCGACGCTGACGGATGCGGTCGCGGTCATCACGGCATCTCCAGGATCAGGTTGAGATAGGGCTCGACGGTGGCGCTCATGCCCGGCAGCAGCACGGTGGTCGAATCCATCTGCTCGACGATGGCCGGCCCGGCGAAACGATTGCCGGATTTGAGCTTGTCGCGGTCGTAGATCGGGCAGGCGACGAAGCCGCCGGCCTCAGGGAACCAGACCTCGCGGCTGCCGATGATGGCGTGGGAGGCATCAGACCCCGCATCGGGCTCCGGCCGGAAGGCCGCCTTAGGAACCAGCCCGACCGCCTCGACGCGATAGGTCACGAGCTGGACCGCCTCGCCTTCCGCCACGAAGCCATAGAGCCGCTTGTGGGCAGCGGCGAAGCCTTCCGCCAGCGCCGTGATGGTCGCGGGCGTAATCGGCCCGTCCGGCACGTCGATGGCGAGCTCGTAGTTCTGGCCGTGATAGCGCAGGTCGGCGGTGCGCTTCAGCCGGCGGTCGGCCGAGGCGACGCCCTCCTCCGCGAACCAGTGATCCGCCTGTTCCTGCAGGGCGACGAAGATTTCCGCCATGTCGGGAACCAGCGCTTGGGACAGCATGGCGAGCCGCGTCGTGGCGAAATTGGCGCGCAGGTCAGTGAGCAGCAGGCCGAGCGCGCAGCCGATGCCGGGATTGCGGGGCACGACGATGCGCTTCATGTCGAGTTCGCGCGCGAGCCGTGCGGCATGCAACGGCCCTGCCCCGCCAAAGGCGACCAGCGCGTAGTCGCGCGGATCATGCCCGCGCTGGACGCTGATGACGCGGATCGCCTTGGCCATGTTCGCGGTCACGACCGAGATGATGCCCTGGGCCGTCGCCATCAGGTCGAGGCCGAGCTCGTCTGCCAGCCGGCCGATCGCCTGTTTCGACAGGCTCTGGTCGATCGGCATGCGCCCGCCGAGCAGATGCGTCGGGTTCAGGGTCTGGAGCACGACATTGGCGTCGGTGACGGCGGGCTCGGTCGCGCCCCGCCCGTAGCAGACAGGGCCGGGATCGGCGCCGGCCGAGCGCGGCCCGACCTTGAGCAGGCCGCCGGAATCGATCGCGGCGAGCGAGCCGCCGCCGGCGCCGACCGTGTGGATATCAAGCATCGGCGCCTTGATCGGGTAGCCGTGGACATTGGCCTCCGAGGCGAGCTTGGCCTCGCCATCGTCGAGCAGGGCGACGTCCGAGGAGGTGCCGCCCATGTCGAAGGTGATGAGGCTCGGAATGCCGATCATGGCGCCGATGGCCTGCGCCGCGACAACGCCGGTCGAGGGACCGGAGAGGACCGTCCTTACCGGCAGGCGCGCCGCCATGTCGAAGCCGATGACGCCGCCATTGGATTGCGTCAGATGCGGCACCGCCTTGAGGCCGAGTTCCTTCAGGCGGTCGGCCAGGCGGCGGATATAGCCCTGCATGACCGGGCCGAGATAGGCATTCACGACGGTGGTCGAGATGCGCTCGTACTCGCGGAATTCGGGTGCGACCTCATGCGAGGCGCAGATGAAGGCCTCGGGGAACTCCTCGGTGACGATGCGCTTGGCGGCTTCCTCATGCTCCGGCCGGACGAAGCCGTAGAGGAAGCCGATGGCGACCGCCTTGACGCCCTCCGCCTTCAGCGTCTGCGCTGCCTGTCGCACGGCGCCCTCGTCGAGCGGCGTCTCGACCGATCTGTCATGGCGGACGCGTTCGGCGACACCGAAGCGCAGGTCGCGGGTGACGAGCGGCGGGGCCTTGTCGGCCTGGAGATCATAGAGGTCCGGTCGCTTCTGCCGGCCGATCTCGATCAGGTCTCGAAACCCCTCGGTGGTGATCAGCCCGGTCTTCACGCCGCGATGCTGGATCAGGGCATTGGTGCCGACCGTCGTGCCATGGCCGAAATAGGCGATGTCGGCGGTGCTGGCACCGACCCGCTCGACGCCTTCCTGCGTGCCGCGCGCGATGGCGCGGGAGGGGTCGTCAGGCGTCGACGGCACCTTCCAGACCGCGACCATGCCGGTCGCGTCCTCGAAGAGGCAGACATCGGTGAATGTGCCTCCGGAATCGATCCCGATCCGCCACGCCATCTCTGCCTTCCTCCCTTACGTCACCGCCGCCTCGGCAGGCGTCCACGCGACGCCATGGCCGAAGCCGCCTTGATAGCCGCAGACCTGCGCCGCCTGATCGGCTCCCGCCGCCAGGGCGGCGGCAATGCCGGCTCCGTCGAGAAGAGCCAGCAGGCAGGCCGCGATGAAACCGTCACCGGCGCCGAGCGTGTCCACCACGGATGCAGGGCTGGCCGGCTGCTCGTGGAAGCGGCCCGAGGCGAGCGCGAGGGCGCCCTTCGCGCCGCGCGTCGCCACGACCATCCCTGCGCCCCAGCCGATACAGCGCTCCAGCAGGGCGCGACACTCCGCATCGGAAGCAGAAGGATGCGACAGGAAGGCGATATCGACGGCCGGCAGCGTCGCGGCGAGGTTCTCGTCGGTCCAGCGTTCCGAGAAGTCGTAGGACAGGCGCCGGGCTGCACTGCGGACCACCGGCAAGGCGTCGCCAAGCTCGCCATAGATGCTGGAATGAACGAGGTCGAAGCCGGCGATATAGGCGCGGTCCTCAGCATCGAAGGTGCCCCACTCGCCGCGCACCCCGCGCTCGGAGCGCAGGAAGCGCCGGTCCTGCCCGTCATGGCCGATGAAGGCACGGGCATTGGGGCCGGTCTTGATACGGCAGCGCGCGGTATCGACGCCCTCCTGCCGCAGGGCATCACTCAGGATTCCGCCGGCCTCATCCGAGCCGAGGCAGCCGAGGTAACCTGTTTCCGCCCCCAGACGCCTCGCCTGCACCGCGACATTGACCGCGTTACCGCCGGGAAACTGGAGGCCGCGATCGACATAGGTGTCGACCGTGTTGTCACCCAGCCCCAGAAGCCTCTGCACCATCGCGGCAACTCCCGATCAGTACGCCACCTTCCACATGTAGCGGCGGGTTGTCAGGGGCTGGTTCCGCAGCACCGAGAGATGCGCCGAGAAGCGCTTGAGCGCTGCCTGCAGGATATACGGCGCGACGATCGGGCGGATCTCGGAGTCGATGCCCTCCATCGCGAAAGCACGGGAATCGTAGTTCATCACGCGCCCGGCATAGGTGTCGCAGAACTTCACGACGCGCTCCATCAGGGGCCGGCTCGGATCCTCGCCGGTGATCAGGATCAGCGGTGTCTGCTTGTCGACGATCTCGAAGGGGCCGTGGAAAAACTCGGCCGCCTCGATCGGATAGCTGTGCAGCCAGAGCATCTCCATGAGGATGCAGACACCGAAGACATAGGCCGTGGTGAAGCCCGGCCCCGAGGCGACATGGTAGATGCTGTCATCGCCGGCATAGGTCACGGCGTCCGCCGCCGCGCGAGCCTCGTTCTGCGCGGCCGCATCGCACATCGCCGCCGGCAATGCGTCGAGCGAGGCCAGCAACTTTGCACCGAGCGGCCAGCCTTCCCTGGCCGCCATCAGGCCGCCGATCAGCGCTTGCATCAGCATGAACATGGCCGCGAAGGATTCGCTGGTATCGCCGACGAGGAAATGCCGCGGCACCGCCTGCGCCAGCGGCTTGTCGCCATACTGGCTGAAGGCGACGATATGGCAGGGCTTGTCTTTGAGGAAATGCGCGGCGGCGACGGTCTCCGGCGTCGTGCCGGATTTCGAGGCGAGCAGGACCAGCGTCCGCTCGTTCAGACGCGGCGGGTCGATCGCCATGAACTCGGCCGGGAAATAGCGCCTGACCTCGATGCCCGGCGAATAGCGCTCCAGCCAGTACTGGATGCCGAGCATGGCCCGGTTCGCGGAGCCGCAGGCGATCAGGTAGACGCGGTCGATCTTGGGAGCCAGTTCCTGCCCCAGCGCGTAAGCCTTCGGCAATGCGGCACGGGTCTGCACCAGCCCGGACAGGACCGCGTCACGGTCGAAGGCGATGGACATGGACGGGCTCCCAAGCGGGCTTTAAACTGGGCAGCGGAATTGGTATACACCAATTCCATATACCAATCACTGTCAAGCCTGTTGAGATGCCGACCAAACGCCCCTCCCGCCCTACAGCGCTACGCGACCGTTTCGCCCTCAAGACGAAGAAGGCGCCGCGCCTCGGATTCCGACCGGCGCGCGCGCCGAAAGGCACCGGAATCGAGGCACCGGGCGCGGCCAACCCGCTGAAGGGGGCCAAGCCGATCTATGTCGAGGTGCAGGACTACCTGCTCGACCTGATCGGCGAACCGGATTACGGGCCCGGCGATCGCATCCCCTCGGAACGGACGCTGGCTGACGCGCTCGGCATCAACCGGATGACGGTGCGCAAAGCGATCGACCGGCTGGTCGAGCGCAACGTTCTGGAGCGCAACGGCACCAGCGGCACGCGCATCCCACTGGTCCAGGTCTCGCGGCCGATCGATGCGTCGGCTTCGCTGGGCATCACCCGCATCATCCGCAATGCCGGCGGCGAGCCCGGCAGCAAGCTCCTGCATTTCGGCGAGGAAGCCGCGAGCGAGAGCATCGCGCAGCGCCTGGAACTGGCGCCCGGCAGCGCGCTGCTGATGGCACGGCGACTGCGCAGCGTGAACGACGAAGCCTTCTGCATCGAGACCAGCTATCTGCCGGCCAGCAGCGTGCCCGGCCTGTCGGCCGAGGACCTGATCTCCGGCCAATCACTCTATGAGTTGCTGCGGCAGCGCTACGGCATCGAGATCAGCATCCGCGACCGCGAGATCAGCGTCGGCACCGCGACGGAGCAGGAAGCGCGGCTGCTGGCGCTGGCGCCGGGCTCGCCGACCCTGGTGCTGCGGATCGTGGCGCGCGACGGTGAGGGACGGCCGGTCGAGTACATGCGGTCGGTCAACCACCCCCATCACGTCGTCTTCCGCAGTTCCGCGCCCCCTGCCCGCGCCTGAGCGGAGCAAACCACCGCCCGCCTTACTGCCTCTCCCTTTCGCCGCCGGAGCTATCCTGATGGGCATCACCATCGAGACCATCGAGCCGGATCCGTCCCTGCCCGCCGCCAGCGACGTCGTCGTCATCGGCGGCGGCATCATCGGCATCACGACCGCGCTCTTCCTGGCGCGCGAGGGCATCTCGGTCACCGTCTGCGAGAAGGGCGAGGTCGGGCACGAGCAGTCCGGGCGCAACTGGGGCTGGGTGCGCGTCATGGGGCGCGACCCCGGCGAGATCCCGCTCGGGCTCGAAAGCATGCGCCTCTGGGAGGACATGGACCGGCTCGTCGGCGGCGACACCGGCTTCACCCGCTCCGGCATCGTCTATGTCGCGGATACGCCTGCCAAATTCGCCGAGCAGGAGGCCTGGCTCGAGCATGCAGGACCTACCAGCTCGACTCGCGCCTCCTGAGCAGCCGCGAGATCGACGCCGTCCTGCCAGGGGGAAAACGCGCCTACGCCGGGGCCATGTTCACGCCGAGCGATGCCCGCGCCGAGCCGCAGAAGGCCGTGCCGGCCATGGCGCGGGCGCTGCGCCGCCATGGCGGCACCGTTCTGACGCGTTGCGCCGTACGCGGCATCGAGACCGCCGGCGGGCGCGTCAGCGCCGTCGTCACAGAGCGCGGCCGGATCGCCTGCCAGCGCGTCGTGCTGGCAGGCGGCGCCTGGTCGCGATTGTTCCTCGGCAATCTCGGCATCGACCTGCCGGCGCTCAAGGTGCTGGGCTCGGTGTTCCGGACCGAACCACTCGACGGGCCGCCGACCCATGCCGTGGGCGCTTCCGACTTCGCCTTCCGCAAGCGGCAGGACGGCGGCTACACCATCGCCCATCGCGGGGCGAGCGTGGCCGAGATCGTGCCGGACAGTTTTCGCCTGCTCTTCGATTTCCTGCCGTCGCTGGCCAAGCAGCGCCATGAATTGCGGTTGCGGCTCGGCGGGCGCTTCCTTGAGGAAGCCCGCACGCCGAAAAGCTGGTCGCTTGATCAGGAAACGCCGTTCGAACGAACCCGCATCCTCGATCCCAAGCCATCCGAGGCGATCCTGCAGGAAGCGCAGCGCAACCTCATCGCGGCCTTCCCGGCCTTCGCCGGCCTCAGGATCAAGGAAAGCTGGGGCGGGCTGATCGACGCCACGCCCGACGCCGTGCCTGTTATCGGCGAAGTGCCGCGCCTGCCCGGTCTCTTCCTCGCCACCGGGTTCTCGGGCCACGGCTTCGGCATCGGCCCCGGTGCCGGGCGCCTGATCGCCGACCTCGTCAGCGGCCGCACGCCTGTGATCGATCCGAAGCCGTTCCGGCTGCAGCGGTTTTCGCGACTGGAGCGGACGACGCGGGCGGCCTAGCGGCCGATCCCGGTCTTGCGAGACCTTGCGGAAAGCTCGACCTGCCCCCTCTCCCCTTGCGGGAGAGGGGTGGGGTGAGGGGTCGCGCAACCCTTGCCGTCATTGCGAGGAGCGAAGAGACGAAACAATCCAGGGGGACCGGGTTGAAGCCCTCACCCGGCCCCCCTGGATTGCTTCGCGGCGCTCGCAATGACGGATAGGACAGCGCGCCCCCTCATCCATCTCGGCTGCGCCGAGCCACCTTCTCCCGCAAGGGGAGAAGGGAAGCCCGCTGCAGGCGCTCAGGCGAGCGCCGCTTCGTCCAACGAATAGGCCGAGAAGAAGTTCGTCCCGCCCGGATAGCATTTGAAGCCGCTCAGGCCGGTGACCATCGCGTAGCCCTGCGAGCGCCAGGCCAACCCAACCATCGGCGCCTGCTCCAAGGCGTACTTCTCCAGCTCGGCATAGATCGCCTTGCGCTTGGCCGCATCGAACTCGGCGCGCCCCTTGGCGAAGAGCGCGTGGATCTCGGGCGTCGGGATCTGCCAGCTCCGGGCCATGTTCGGTGGCAGATCGCCGTCGAGCAAGGGCGCGAGGCCGTCGGGGTCGTTATTGTCGGCGGTCGTGCCCTGGATCATGAAATCGTAGCGGCCCTTGCCGGCGAGGTCGACGCGCGCCGCCCAATCCGGCAGGTTCAGCGTCACCTGGATGCCGATCTCGGCGAGATTGGCCTGCACGACCTCGGCCGTCGATTTGTGCATGCCGTATTGCGCGGTCGAGAGCAGGGTGCAGCTGAACCCGTTTGGCACGCCGGCTTCGGCCATCAGCTTCTTGGCCTTGGCCGGGTCGTAGTTCCAGAACCCGGAGCGTCCTTTGTCGAAATAGGGGCTGCTCGAGGGGATCGGGATGCCTTCCAGCTTGCTGCCACGGCCGAAGAAGGCGGCCTGCACGATATCCTCGCGGCGAACGGCATGGGCAACCGCCTGGCGCAGGCGCACATCCTTGAACGGCCCGGCGCCGCCGTTGAAGTTCAGCCCCATGAAGGGGCCGTCGACCGCGACGAGCCGCAGGCGGGAATCCTTCTCGATCGTGCCCATCGACTGCCAGGGCACATATTCGATGAGGTCGACATCGCCGGCCTGGAGGGCGGCGACGCGCAGGTTCTCGTCGGCATAGGCGACGAGCTTGATGCCATCGAGCTTCGGCAGGCCGGGCTTGTAGTATTTGTCGAATTTCACGACCTCGATCGAGGCGCCACGCTCCTGCCCCTTGAGCACGAACGGTCCCGCGCCGACGCCGAGCCCGGCCCGGCCCTCGATCGAGTCCTTGGCGATGATCGGCATATGCGGGCTGGCGAGCCAGATCGGCAGCGTCACGGTCGGCTGCTTCATGACGATGCGGACGGTGCGTGCGTCAGGCGTCTCGATGCGCTCGACGCCGCCGAACTCGGCCTTCATGAAGGCTGTCGAATTGGGCGCGGCGACCTGCTCCAGCGTCCATTTCACGTCCTCGGCCGTGACCGGCTTGCCGTTCTGGAACGTCGCCTGACGCAGCTTGAAGACCCAGGTCGTATCACCCTCGCGCTCCCAGGATTCGGCGAGTTCGGGCCTGACCTCGCCCTTTTCGTCGAAGCCGGTCAGGCCGCGGAAGATCAGGAGCTTGACCGTGAGTGCGGCCGTGCCGGTATGAAGCCAGGGCTGCAGGCTGGGCGGAAAACTCGACAGGCCGAAGCGAAGGATCTTCCCCCGGCTTGAGCCTGGGCTCGCAAGCCCAGGAGAGGCAGGGCTGCACCGGCGGCGAGCACAATACGGCGAGAGACCGGCACCATCGAATACCCCTCCCTGTTTATGGCGGCCTACGCGGCCGAGAGGGCAGAATGAGTTGGTGTATACCAGTTTGTCAATGCTTCCCGCGCTCGCCTGACGGCGGCAGCTCGGATACGGCAGCCCGCAGGATAGTTTCCCGCCGCACGAGGGCTTTCCTGTTGCAGTGCGGAAGATTGCGCAGTGCCACATCGGCCGATCGTGTTGTCCGCGCCTCAGCCTCAGCAACCTGCAGCGTTGCCGCACCGGCCCGGCTGGCCGGTGCGGCGCTATTGGAGTACACCAGCCTTGTCGCCGACGCCGGCCGTCCCAACGCTTGACTTCGAGGCGAAAGCGTCCCTAGCATCCCTTACTACAAGATATATTCTACAATTATGGATTAATCTTGCAAAGAGGGGTATCGCCAATGAGCGGGACGGATGAAGGCAAAAGGCTTCTGCTGAAGGGTGGACTGGTCGGCGGGCTCGCGCTGGCCGCAGCCGCAAGCACGGCCCGGGAGGCCGCGGCGCAATCGGCGCCCAACAGCCTGCTGCGCACGGTGCTGGATCGCGGCAAGCTGATCGTCGGCACAGGCTCCACCAATGCGCCCTGGCATTTCGAGGACGAGAAGGGCCAGCTCGTCGGGATGGACATCACCATGGGCCGGATCCTGGCCAAGGGGCTGTTCGACGATGCCAGCAAGGTCGAGTTCGTCCGGCAGGACGCGGCCCAGCGCATCCCCAACATCAATACCGGCAAGGTCGACATCGTCATCCAGTTCATGACCATGTCCCCGGCGCGCGCGCAGCTCATCGCCTTCTCGCGCCCCTATTATGTCGAAGGCATCGCCCTGCTGACCCGGCCGGACAGCGACAAGAAGAGCTTCGACGCGCTGCTCAAGGCGGGCTCCTCCGCCCGCGTCTCGATCCTGCAGAATGTCGATGCGGAGGCCTCGGTCAAGAAGGTTCTGCCGCAGGCGACCGTGATGCAGATCGACAGCCAGGCCAACGTCATCCTGGCGCTCGACTCCAAGCGCGTCGACGCCGCTGCGGTCGATCTCTCCACCGTCGGGTGGCTCGCCAAGCGCCACCCCGACAAGTACGCCGATGCCGGCAAGTCGTGGAACACGATGCTTTACGGCGCCGGCATGAAGCAGGGCGACCCGGACTGGGTCCGCTTCGTCAACACCACCTTCGACATCGCGATGTTCGGCCATCAGAACGAGCTCTATGACGCCGCGGCGAAGGACTATTTCGGCGCCGAGCCGCCGGCGCGCCAGCCCGGCCTGCCGCGCTTCTGACCGTCCCACGCTTCGCACAGGGAAGGGCGTGCCTTACGCCCTTCCCTCCCCGATGCCGGGTTGGAGTATCGGGCTTCCGCCCGATACTCCAACCCTTTGATCCTGCGCCGGCTTTGCCGGAAACCGCATTCCACTTCTCGGGCCGATGCTCAAGTCCTCGGGGCCATGGCGAATTACCATTTCAACTTCGCGATCGTCTGGCGCTATGCCGGCAAGCTGTTCGAGGGGCTTCTGCTCAGCCTCGAACTCGCTGCCGCGAGCATCGCCATCGGCATGGCGATCGGGCTCGTGCTCGCGCTGATCAGCCTGGACGGCCCGAAATGGGCGCGCCCGCTGATCGCGGCCTATGTCGAATTCGTCCGCAACGTGCCGCTGCTGTTGCTGGTCTATCTCGTCTTCTACGGCATCCCCAGCGCCATCGACCTGCAATATGACGCCGTCACCTCCTTCGTCGCGACGCTCTCGATCTATTCCGGCGCCTATCTGGTCGAAGTTATGCGCGCCGGGCTCGAAGCGGTGCCGCGCGGGCTGATCGAGGCCGGCAAGTCGATCGGGCTCACGCCGATGAAGGTGCTCTGGCATGTGCGCCTGCCGACGGCGATGCGCATCGCCCTGCCCTCGCTCTCCAACACCTATGTCTCGCTGTTCAAGGACACCTCGATCGCCTCGGCCATCGCCGTGCCCGAACTCGCCTACGGCATGCGCTGGATCGAGACCCAGACTTTCCGCACCGTCGAGGTCTATCTCCTGGCGACACCGATCTACCTGATCACCAGCTACGCCATCCTGCTGCTGCTGCGGCTGGCCGAGCGGCGCTACGCGATCGCGCGGTGACGGCATGGCAACACTGATCCAGACCCTGCCCTTCCTCGTCGACGGCCTGCTGATGACCCTGCTGGTCTCGGCCTGCGTGATCGTCCTGTCGCTCATCGTCGGGCTGCCGCTGGGCTGCGTGCTCGCCTTCGGGCCGCTCTGGGCGCGCGTGCCGATCCGGCTCTATGCCGATTTCGTGCGCGGCGTGCCGATCCTCGTCCTGCTCTATTTCGTCTATTACGGCCTGCCGGCGATCAAGGTGAACCTGCCGAGCCTGCTCGCCGCGATCGTGGCGCTGACGGCGTTCAAATCGGCGCAGATCATCGAGATCACGCGCGGTTCGTTCCAGTCGATCCCCACCGGCCAGACCGAGGCTGCCAAGGCGATCGGGCTCACCCTGTTCGACCGCTTCACGCATGTGCTGGCGCCGCAGGCCGTGCGCCGCTTCCTGCCGCCCTTCGTCAACAGCGTCGTCGACACCGTGAAGGGGTCCTCGCTGGTCTCGCTGCTCGGAATCGTCGACCTGATGCTGTCGCTGCAGCAGGTGATCGGGCGCACCCATGTGGCGCTGCCGCTCTATCTCATCGGCGCGCTGATGTATTTCGCCATCAACTTCCCACTCTCGGCGCTCAGCCGCCGGCTCGAGAAGCGCTTCGTCTGAAAGGAAGCATCCATGGCCGAGACGGATGCCCGTGCTTCCGCCGGGACACCGGTGATCGCGATCGAGGGTCTGACCAAGTCCTTCGGTGCCAACCAGGTGCTGAAGGGCGTCGACCTTTCCGTCGGCAAGGGCGAGGTCGTCGCGATCATCGGCCCCTCCGGCAGCGGCAAGACCACGCTGCTGCGCTGCATCAACTTCCTCGAGGAATATGACGGCGGCTCGATCCGGATCGACGGCACCGAGGTCGGCTATCGCGACGGCGCGGGCGCCCGCAAACGCCGCAGCGACCGCGAACTGGCCGCGATCCGCGTCGACGCGGCGATGGTGTTCCAGCAGTTCAACCTGTTCCCGCACCTCACCGCCGCGCAGAACATCATGCTCGGCCTGATGAAATCGCGCGGACGCTCCAAGGCCGAGGCGCGCGCCATCGCCGAGAAATGGCTCGCCCGCGTCGGGCTTTCGGCGAAGGTCGATGCCATGCCCTCGCAGATGTCGGGCGGCCAGCAGCAGCGCGTCGGTATCGCGCGGGCCGTGGCGATGGAGCCGAAGGTGCTGCTGCTCGACGAGATCACCTCCGCGCTCGATCCCGAGTTGGTCGGCGAGGTGCTCGCCGTGGTGCAGGAACTCGCCACCGAGGGCCGCACCATGATCCTCGTCACCCATGAGATGGCCTTCGCGCGGGACGTGGCGGACCGCGTCGTCTTCACCGACCAGGGCCGGATCGTCATCGACGCACCGCCCGAAAAAGTCTTCGGAGAGCAGCCGCATGAGCGGCTGCGCTCCTTCCTGTCACGTTTCGCCGGGTTCCGTCCCAATCCGGCCTGAGGAACCCATGAACGCAGTCCTGTCCACCCTCCCCGACACCACGCCCTACCGGCGGCTGGCGGAGCTCGGCCTCACGCTGCCCGAGCTGCCGCGGCCGATCGGCAATTTCGCCACCCATGTCCAGGAGGGCGGCCTGATCTATCTCTCCGGCCAGGGGCCGACGCATGAGGATGGCCGGCTCCATACCGGCAAGGTCGGCCGCGATGTCAGCGTCGCCGAGGCCTACGAGCATGCCCGGCTGACCGGCCTGAACCTGCTCGCCGTGCTGCATGAGGCGCTCGGCGATCTCGGCCGTGTCAGGCGCGTCGTCAAGCTGCTCGGCATGGTCAATGCCACCCCGGATTTCAGCGACCATCCCGCCGTCATCAACGGCTGCTCCGACCTCTTCGTCGCCGTCTTCGGCGAGGCCGGAAAGCATGCCCGTTCGGCAGTCGGCTTCGGCTCGCTGCCCCGCCAGATCACCGTCGAGATCGAAGCGATCGTCGCCGTGTCCTAGAGCATCGGCGCGATGCTCTGACCGGGGCCCTTCGCCCCACTGCCCGCCTTCCAGGAGAACACAATGTCCGCTTCCGATATCCGCCCGTCGCTGGGCCTGCGCCCCGTCATCAACGTCTCCGGGACGATGACCGGGCTCGGCGCCTCAATCGTCGTGCCCGAGGCGATCGCCGCGATGACGGCGATCCTGCCGCAATTCGTCGAGATCGACGACCTCCAGCGCAAGGCCAGCGCCGTGATCGCGCGGCTCTGCGGCAGCGAGGCCGGCTTCGTCACCGCCTCCTGCTCGGCCGGGATCACACTGGCGATCGCCGGCGCCATGACGGGCGACGATCTCTATGCCGTCGAGCAACTGCCGGATGCCAGCGGCCTCCAGGACGAGGTCGTGGTGATGATGGGCCACATGGTCGGCTATGGCGCGCCCGTCGACCAGGCGATCCGCCTCGCCGGCGCGACGCCGGTCGTCGTCGGCCAGGCCACCAGCGCCCGCGCCTACCAGCTCGCCGGCGCGATCTCGGAGCGGACGGCCGCCGCGCTCTATGTCGTCTCGCACCATACGGTGCAGTACGGGCTCATGCCGCTCGACGAGTTCGCGGCGGTCTGCCACGAGCACGGCGTGCCTGTGATCGTCGACGCGGCCTCCGAATACGACCTGCGCGGTTTCCTCGAAGCCGGGGCCGACATCGTGCTCTATTCCTCGCACAAGTTCCTGGGCGGGCCGACGGGCGGCATCGTCGCCGGCAACAAGGACCTCGTCCGCGCCGCCTTCATCCAGAATGGCGGCATCGGCCGCGGCATGAAGGTCGGCAAGGAGAGCGTGCTCGGCACGATGGCCGCGCTGGAAGCCTGGGAGAAGCGCGACCATGCCGGCATCCGGGCGCGCGAGCAGCGCGCGCTCGACCTCTGGCTCGCCCGCTTCGCCGACCGCCCCGGCGTGACCGCCGTCATCGAACCCGACCCGACGCATAACCCGCTCGATCGGATGAGGCTCTCGGTCGATCCCGAGCAGGCGCATATCACCGCCTGGGATCTGGCCGACGCGCTGGCGCGCGGCCCGCAGCCGGTGATCGTCAGGGACCACGAGGTCGAGCACGGCTATTTCTACCTTGACCCCTGCAACCTGCATCCGGGCCAGGAAGACATCGTCGCCGAGCGCATCGTTGCCGAACTGGAGACGGCACGGCGCAGCAACACGATCATCGCGAGCCCGCTGATCGAACGCCGCAACCGGCGCGCCGCCGCGCTGGCGAAATGGCCTGACTGAGCGCCAGCGGTCTTGACATTTGCTGCAGAGCAATATTCTCTTATTAAGCACTCTATTACATAATAAAAGAATGTGAGGGATCATGAAA
Source organism: Beijerinckiaceae bacterium (assembly GCA_965283735.1). Lineage (GTDB taxonomy): Bacteria > Pseudomonadota > Alphaproteobacteria > Rhizobiales > Beijerinckiaceae > Allobosea. The sequence continues at coordinate 2,552,998 of CBDIPN010000001.1, forward strand.
CGCCTACTTGGATGCCTGCTCGCCTGCAGCCTGCTCACCACGCCGTCCCTCGCCTTCGCACAGGAGGCGGGCGGCATCGCCACGGTCGCGACCATCGGCGAGCCGCCGACGCTCGACCCGATGGTCTCGACCGCCGACCTGGTCGGGACGATCACCCAGCATGTCTTCGAGACGCTCTACACCTTCGACAAGAGCTGGAAGGTGACGCCGCTGCTCGCGGACGCGCTGCCCACGATCAGCGCGGACGGCAAGCAGTACACGATCGCGCTCAGGGCCGGCGTGAAGTTCCATGATGGTTCGGATCTTACCGCCGAGGACGCCGTCGCTTCGCTGAAGCGCTGGATGAAGCTCGCCTCGCGCGGCAAGCAGGCGGCCGGCTTCATCGAGAGCGTCGAGGCCGCTGGCCCGAGCTCGCTCAAGATCACGCTGAAGCAGCCCTATGCGCCGCTGATGTCGCTGCTCGCCTTCAACAACTCCGCCGCGATCATCATTTCGGCGAAGAAGCAGGACGAGCCGATGAAGGAATTCATCGGAACCGGCCCCTACATGCTCAAGGAGCGCAAGGCTGATCAGTATATCCAGCTCGTCCGCTTCGCCGGCTACAAGCCGCGCGAGGGTGCCGGCGACGGCTATGGCGGGGCGCGGCGTCCGCTGCTCGACGAAGTCCGCTTCGTGCCGGTGCCGGACGCTAATACCCGCGTCGAATCGGCCGTCTCCGGCCAGTATTCCTATGTCGACTCGATCCCGGTGGAATCCTTCGACCGGCTGAAGGGCGCGGCCTCGCAGCCCGTCGTGCTGAAGCCCTTCGGCTATCCCGTCTTCGTGTTCAACACCGCCGAGGGTTCGGCCAAGGACCTTGGCGTCCGCAAGGCGATCCGCACAGCGCTCAACATGGAAGACATGCTGGCGGCCGCGTTCGGCAGCAAGGAGTTCTACGCGCTCGACGGCAACATCTACCCGCCGGGTTATGTCTGGAACACGGATGCCGGCGTCGCCGGAAACTACAATGTCGGCGATGCCGACAAGGCGAAGGCCGCGGCAAAGGCTGCCGGCTACAAGGGCGAGCCGGTCCGCATCCTGACCAGCCGCCAGTACGAGTTCCACTACAAGATGGCGCAGGTCGCGGCCGAGTATCTCAAACTCGCCGGCTTCACCGTCGACCTGCAGGTCGTCGACTGGGCGACGCTGACCCAACGCCGCACCGACAAGGCCCTCTGGGAAATCTACATCACCCACAGCCCCTTCCTGCCGGAACCGGCGCTGATCGGCTCGCTCTCGACCAGCTCGCCCGGCTGGTGGGATACGCCGGCCCGCAAGACCGCCGTCGACGCCTTCACCTCGGAGGCCGATCCGGCGAAGCGCGCGGCGCTCTGGGCCAACGTCCAGAAGACGATCTATGACGAGGTGCCCTTCATCAAGATCGGCGACTTCAACGCCCTCTCGGCGAAATCCGCCAAGCTCGACGGCGTCGTGCCGGCGCCCTGGCCGTATTTCTGGAACGTCACCCTCAAGAAATGATCCCCCTCTCCACCCGGCCGCGTGATCGCGGCCGGGTGGAGAGCAACGAGACGGTCAGGTCATGGTCGGCTACATCCTTCAGCGCCTCTCCGGCATGATCGCGGTCATGCTGCTCGTCGTCACGATCGTCTTCGTGATCGTGCGCGTCACGCCCGGCGATCCCGCCGCCGTGATGCTCGGCCCCGAGGCGACGGCCCAGGACGTCGCCGACCTGCGCACAAGGCTCGGTCTCGACCGTTCGATCATCTCGCAATACGTGATCTATGTCGGGCAGTTGCTGCGCGGCGATCTCGGCCAGTCGATCTTCCTGAACATGCCGGTGACCTCGGCGCTGATGGAGCGGGCGGAGCCGACCTTCTTCCTGACGCTGTTGTCGCTCGCGATCGCCAGCACCATCGCACTGCCGGTCGGCATCTATGCCGCCTATCGGCGCGGCTCCTTCCTCGACCAGGCGGCGACGACGCTCGCCATGCTTGGCGCCAGCATCCCCGGCTTCTGGCTTGGCCTCATCCTGATGCAGGTCTTCGCGGTGCGTCTCGGCATCCTGCCCGTCTCCGGCTATGGCGGCCCCGATACCAGCCTGTTGGAGCGCATCCGCCACCTGATCCTGCCGGCAGTGGCGCTCGGACTCGTTTCCTCGGCGCTGATCATGCGCTTCACCCGCGCCTCGATGCTCGACGTGCTCGGCGACGACTATGTCCGCACAGCCCGCGCAAAAGGGCTGGGCGAGCAGGCCGTCATCCTTCGACATGCGCTGAAGAACGCGCTGATCCCGATCCTGACCGTGCTCGGCCTGACCGCCGCCGTGCTGGTCTCCGGCGCGGTGGTAACCGAGACGGTGTTCGGCCTGCCGGGTGTCGGCAATCTCGTGGTCTCGGCCGTGCTCCGGCGCGATTATCCGGTGATCCAGGGCGCGCTGCTGGTCATTGCCGGCCTGTATGTCCTGATCAATTTCGCGATCGATATGCTCTATCTGCTGGTCGATCCCAGGGTGCGCTACTGATGACCGATCTCGCTCCCGACGCACCGGCGCCGAACCGCGCCCGGATCTTCCTCCGCGATCTGCTGAAGCGCCGCATGGTGGCGATCGGCCTCGCGATCCTCATCGTCTTCGTGCTGCTGGCCGCGCTGGCGCCGCTGCTCGCCCCCTATGCGCCGGGCCGGCTCTCGGTCGTCAACCGGCTGAAGCCGCCCTCGGGGATCTACTGGTTCGGCACGGACGAGTTCGGCCGGGACATCTTCTCGCGCATGCTCTATGCGGGCCGGCTGTCGCTTTCGGTTGGCGCTGCCGTTGTCGTGCTGTCCTCGCTGATCGGCGTGACGCTCGGGCTGCTTGCCGGGTTCTTCAAGCGGCTGGACACACCGATCGCGCGCCTGATCGACGCGATGATGGCCTTCCCCGACATCCTGCTCGCGATCGCGCTGGTCGCGGCGCTCGGCCCCTCGCTGATGACGGTGATCATCGCGCTGTCGATCGTCTATGCGCCGCGGCTCGCGCGCATCGTGCGGGCCGCAACGCTGGTGATCCGCGAATTGCCCTATGTCGAGGCCGCGCGCGCCTTCGGCAACTCGACCTCCCGGATCATGTTCCGGCATGTCCTGCCCAACATCGTCTCGCCGATCACGGTGCAGGCCACCTTCATCTTCGCCAGCGCCATGCTGGCGGAAGCCGGCCTCTCCTTCCTCGGGCTCGGCGTCAGCCCGGATATCCCGACCTGGGGCACGATGATCTCGTCCGGCCGGCAATATATCGGCCAGGCCGACTGGATGACCTATTTCCCCGGCCTCGCCATCGTTCTCGCCGTTCTCTCCCTGCAGATGGTGGGCGACGGCCTGCGCGACCTGCTCGATCCGCGCCTGCGGAAGGACCTTTGACATGACACCTGCCACGCGGCAGCCCCTCCTGATCGCCAATGTGAAGCCGGTCGCCTTCGGGCCGGCGATCCCCGCGACGGCAACCGACATCCTGGTCGGCGGCGACGGCAAGATCGCCGCGATCGGTCCCGCGCTGGCGACATCTGCCGATGCGGAGCGGATCGACGGCAAGGGCGCCTTCGTCTCGCCGGGCTGGGTCGATCTCCATGTCCATGTCTGGCATGGCGGCACCGACATCTCGCTCAGGCCGAGCGATTGCGGGGCCGAACGCGGCGTCACCACGATGGTCGACGCAGGCTCGGCCGGCGAAGCCAATTTCCACGGCTTCCGCGAATATGTAATCGAGCCGGCGCGCGAGCGGATCAAGGCCTTCCTCAATCTCGGCTCGATCGGGCTCGTCGCCTGCAACCGCGTGCCGGAGCTGCGCGACATCAAGGATATCGACCTCGACCGCATCATCGAATGCTATGCGGAGAACAGCGAGCATATCGTCGGTCTCAAGGTGCGCGCGAGCCATGTCATCACCGGCTCCTGGGGCGTGACGCCGGTCAAGCTCGGCAAGAAGATCGCCAAGATCCTCAAGCTGCCGATGATGGTCCATGTCGGCGAGCCACCGGCCCTCTACGACGAGGTTCTGGAGATCCTCGGGCCGGGCGACGTCGTCACCCATTGCTTCAACGGCAAGGCCGGATCGAGCATCCTGGAAGACGAGGACCTGTTCAAGCTGGCCGAGCGCTGCGCGGCCGAGGGCGTGAGGCTCGATATCGGCCATGGCGGCGCCTCCTTCTCCTTCAAGGTGGCGGAGGCCGCGATCCAGCGCGGGCTGATGCCGTTCTCGATCTCGACCGACCTGCACAACCGCTGCATGAACTTCCCGGTCTGGGACCTGGCGACGACGATGTCGAAACTGCTCTGCGTCGGCATGCCCTTCGACGCTATCATCCACGCCGTGACCCATGCGCCGGCCTCGGTGATCAAGCTCGACATGACGGAGCGGCTGACCGTCGGCGAGCGCGCCGATTTCACGATCTTCGACCTGATCGACAGCGATCTGGAGGCGACCGATTCCAATGGCGACGTCTCGAAGCTGACCCGGCTGTTCGAGCCGCGCCATGCAGTGATCGGCGCCGAGGCGATCGCCGCCAGCCGCTATGTGCCGCGTCCGCGCCGTCTTGTCCGGCACAGCCACGGGCTGTCCTGGCGTTGACGAAACGGCCGGCAAGGCAGAGAGGTTAGCCCCGATGGAAACCCAGCGGGGCAGCGCCGTTCGAAGCGGTATGCGGCAGGCATGAAAGCCCGGACATGAGCAAAGCCACGACGATGCCAGCCAGCGGAGACGCGCCGGAGCCCGCCGGGCCGCGGCGCTCGCGCGTCAGCGGCATCGACCGCGCCGTACAGATCCTCGACCATCTCCAGCAGGAAGGCCGGGCCCAGACCGCCTATGAGGTCGCCCGCGCGATCGGCGCGCCGCTCTCGACGGTCTATGCCATCGTCGAGGACCTGCTCGACAAGAGCCTGCTGGCGCGCACCGGCGAGGGCGGCGTCTGGCTGGGTCCGCGGCTTTACCACTATGGCCTCGCCTATGCCCGCGATCTCCAGGTCATCAATGTCGCGACGCATGAGATGCATGTGCTGGCGCGCGAAGTCGGCGAAACCGTGCAGATTTGCGGCCGCGACGACGGCATGATGGTGGTCGAAGCGATGGCCGAGGGGCCCGGCCATTTCGTCATCACCTCGCGCGTCGGCACGCGCGTCCCATTGAACTGGACAGCCTCCGGCCGGCTGCTCGTCGCCGGACTGGATGAGACGGAGCGCGCCGCCCTGTTTCGCAAGAGCGCCAAGGCTTCGCCGACCGGCCGCGCCGTCACCGATTCCGCCACCCTGCTCGCCCAGTCGCGCGACGCGCTCGCGGCGGGTGTGTCGATCCAGGCCGGCGAGTCGGATTACGCCGTCGCCTGCATCGCCGCGCCCGTGCTGGACGAAAGCGGCGCCTGCCCGATCACCGTCTCGATCGTGCTGCCAGAGTTCCGGGTGAAAGAGGAGCACGCGAGTTTCGTCGAGGCGGTGAAGGACGCGGCCCGGCGCATCGAGGACAAGCTCGGCTGGCGCGTCGGCCCTTTCAGCGCCGGCCGCAAGTACGGCTAGTCTCTTCCGCGGACATACGACGGCGCCCATCGGACAGCACACGGTTTCCCTGGTGCGGTCAGCACCAGGGAAACCGCCGTCCCGACCGGCCTGAGGGCGATCCTGCCGGTCGACGCCCTGGATGTCAGCTCTCGCGGAAGGCGCGGGCCATGCTGTCCTTCAGCGGCTGCATCAGATACTCGAAGAAGGTGCGCTCGTGCGTCTGGATGTAGACGTCGGCGGGCATTCCCGGTGTCGGCTGGAAGTCGCGGATGCCGGCGACGCTGTTCGCATCGAGACGGGCGCGCACGACGTAGAGATCGGAAACACCGGGATAGGCGCGCTGCTTCTCGTCGGGCAGCGCATCGGCCGAGATATAGATCACCCGGCCAGTGACCATGGGCGTGACGCGCTGATTGAGAGCCGTCAGGCGCACTGTCGCGACCTGGCTGTGCTTGATCTTGTCGATGTCCTGCGGGCGTACGCGCGCCTCGATGATGAGCTCGTCCTGTAGCGAGACGATTTCCATGATGTTCTTGCCGGCCTCGATGACTCCGCCGGAGGTGTGATAGCGCAGCTTGACCACGGTGCCCCTCACCGGCGCGGTGATGTTCGAGCGGTCGAGCACGCCTTTCACAGTGTGGATGCGCTCACGCACGTCGTTGAGATCGGCGCTGATCTCCTGGAGCTGGTCCGAGGCGATCTTCTGCGCGTTCTTGCGCACGCCGTCGATCTGCTCGACCGAACGCGCGATCCGTTCGCGGGCATCGCCGATATCGCCGGTAATGCGGCCGGCCTCGCCGCCCAGATTGGCGGCAAGCCGCTGGAGCGAGAGCACTTCCGGCTTGCGGATGTAGCCGCGCTGCAGCAGGGCCTGCTTGCCCTCCAGCTCCTCCTTCAGCAATTGCGACTGCTTTTCGACGCCGGCGAGTTGCACCTTGCTGCCGGCAACCTTCTCCTCCAGCGCGTCGATGCTCTTCTGATGGGCCGCGATCTCGCTCGCCATGTTGTTCTGCCGGGCGCGGAAGACGCTGCGCTGGTTCGCCAGCAAGGCCGCGATATCGGGATCCCCCCGCTTCTCGAGCAGATGCGGCGGCCCGGTGAAGTCATCGAGGCCGGCGATCTCGGCCCTGAGCCGCCCCGCGATCATCTCCAGGCGATAGAGCTTCAGTTCATGGCGGCGCAGTTCGGCGCGGGCCGAGGTGTCGTCCAGTTTCACCAAACGCTGGCCGGGTACGACGACATCGCCCTCGCGAACGAGGATCTCGCGGATCACGCCGCCTTCCAGATGCTGGATCGTCTTGTTCTGGCCGGTGGTGACGAAGACACCGGTGGCGATGACGGCGCCCGCGATCGGCGCGGTGTTGCCCCAGACGCCGAAGCCCATCACGGTCACGGCGACGATGACGGCGCCGCCGATCGTCGCCGATCGCGTGCTGCGCGGCACATCGCTGTACCAGGGCTGCGATATCAGTTGGACGCTCATGTGCCCGCTCCCCATCCATGCGCTATTGCGGCCGCGGCGCGCCGCCATCGATGCTGCGCTGGCCGACGATCATCGGCAAAATCTCGTCGCGGGTGCCGATGGCCTGCACCGCGCCGTCCTTGATCATCATGATCTTGTCGACGCTGCGCAGCAGGGACGGCCGCTGCGTTACGGCGACCACGGTCATGCCGCGCGCCTTCGCCCGCTGGAAGGCGCGGGCGAGAGCGGCCTCGCCGAGCACGTCGAGATTGGAGTTCGGCTCGTCCAGCACGACCAGCCGGGGATTGCCGTAGAACGCCCGCGCCAGGCCGAGACGCTGCTTCTGCCCGCCCGAGAGCGGGGCGCCGTCGATGCCGATCTGCGTCTCGTAGCCGTGGGTGAACTGGGCGACCATCTCGTGGATATCGGCGATCTCGGCAGCCTCGAAGACATCGGCATCGGAGGCGTCTTCCCGCATGCGGGCGATGTTGGCCTTGATCGATGCCGGGAAAAGCTGCACGTCCTGCGGGAGATAGCCGACATTCTCGCCGAACTGGCGCGGGTCCCAGTTGCGCTGCTCCATCCGGTCAAGCCGCACCGTGCCTGCCGTCGGCGAGATCGAGCCGACGAGCATGCGGGCGAGCGTCGATTTCCCGCAGCCGGAGGCGCCGACGATGGCGAGCGAATCTCCGGGCTCGAGGCTGAAGCTGATGCCGTTCAGGATGACCTTCTTGTTCGGCGGCGGCACGTAGAGGATGCGCTCGACATCGAGGCGGCCCTTCGGGTTCGGCAGCCTCAGCCGGTCGAGATTGAGCGGCGAGGCCTGCAGCAGCGCCTTGACGCGCTGGAAGGCGGCGCGCGCATGGATGAAGCTGCGCCAGCCCTCGATCGTCCCCTCCATCGGCGCCAGCGCGCGACCGGCAACGACCGATGACGCGATGACCATGCCGCCGGTCAGCTGACCTTCGAGCGAGAGCATCGCGCCCCAGCCGAGCATCGCGACCTGCGTGCCCAGCCGGAAGAACTTGGAGGCGCCGGTCATCAGGATGTTGCGGTCCTGCGCGCTGACCTGGGCCTTGAGGGATTCGGCCGTCTCGCGCCCCCACATCAGCACCCCCTCGGGGATCATGCCCATCGCATTGATCACCTGCGCGTTGCGGGACATCGCCTCCGACTGGAGGTTCGCGCGCGTCGTGAAGGCGTTGGAGCGTGCGAAGGGCACCGCGGTGAACTGCTGATTGAAATAGGCGATGACGAACAGAATGACCGCAGCGATGGTGACGATGTAGCCGAGATGCGGATGGATCAGGTAGACCGCCAGCAGGTAGATCGGGGCGGTCGGCGCATCGAGCATCGTCAGGATCACCGGGCCGGTCAGGAAGCTGCGGATCTGCTGGAGATCGGCCAGCGTCTGGAATTCGCGGTTCGAACCGGTCTGAGCGGCCTTGGCCGCCGCCGCCAGCACGGGCCCGCCGAGCCGGCTTTCGACATCGACCGCCACGCGCATCAGGATGAAGCGGCGCACCATGTCGAGCAGCACATGCGCGCCGATCGCGACCATGACGATGAGCGACAGCATGATGAGCGTATCGAGGCTGCGACTGGTCAGCACGCGATCCGACATCTGGAAGAGATAGATCGGCACGGCGAGCACCAGCGTGTTCACCACGACGGAGAACAAGGCGACGATCATCAGATTATGCCGTGCGCCGGAGAGCCCCTGACCAAGGACCTGCTTGAAGTCCCGGTCGCCAAGGCGCTGCTCGATCGGCGTGCCACGGCCTGATCCGCCACCACGGCCGCCGCCGCCGCCGCTGCCACCGCCCTTGCCGCCGCGGTCGCCGTCATGGGCCGTCTTGGACGCCTCGGCCTGCGGCTTCGGACGCAGCAGGGCGGGCTCGGGCGCCGGCCGGCCATCGCGGCGCGCATCGGCGCGAACGGTGTCGCCTTGTGGCGACGGCGCCGGCCCGACCGGCGCCAGAGCGACCCGACTATTGCTGTTAGCCGTGCGCTCGGGCCCGGCACTCGCCACGCCCATCGCAAGCGGCAGGCCAAGCACCCGGACCGGCACGGGACCGGCCTGAAGCGGTGCGGCTGGCGGTGGTGCCTCGCTCTTCTCGCTCATGCCCCTGCCCCGTTCCTGTTGTTACGCTTCAGACCATGATGCTCGACGTCAGATGATCCTGCTGGGGATCGACAGTGTGCGCGTGCGGACAATCGGGCTCCGGCTCGTGCGCCGCTTGCTCGGCGAAGGCGACGAGCTCCGGCACCAGCGTGGTCGTGTCGTGGATCGTCACGGTGTCACTGTCGGTGACGATGTCGACCTGGATCAGCACGGCTTCCTCATAGGCATCGCCGCCGAGATAGTTGGAGGTCGAGAGGAGGCCGGGATCGACGATGACAGCTTCGTTGAGCGCGCTGTTGCCGCCCGCCGCCAAGCCCTGCTCGGTCCCCGCGCTGGCGCTGGCCTGGATGCTCTGGTCGCCATCGATCAGGAAGTTCACCTGCGTGATGACGTTGACGTCGTAGTAGTCGCCGGAAGCGTAGAGAATCTTCAGCGTGCCCGAGGCGCTGCCATAGAGCTGCCAGTCGGCATCGGGAGTGAGGATGGTCGCACCGTCCGCGAGCAGACCCATCAGATCGTGATGGGCGTCGAGCATCGGCTTGAAGGCCGGCGCGTCGTAGCTCTCGATGGTGGCTCGGTTGGCCAGGCTGTTGAAGCCCGTGGTGACGGTCGTCTCGCCATCCTCTCCGCCGGTGCTGTAGAGCTTGGCGGAATCGGGATCGAGCATGACGTTGTACTGGTAGATCCAGTCCGCGCGATGATAATTCCCGCCGATGATGATGATGTCGTAGGTGTCGAACCCGAAAACCTTGGTCAGGTTGATCTGCAGGTTCTCGCCGGTGCCGAGATTGAAATAGGTGCCGCCTTCCGCCTGCACCGTCCGGTCGTTGTCGTCGAGACCGTTGAACTGAACGATCGACTTCACGTCGTAGAAGTCGCCGGGCATGACGTCGACGACCCAATGCGGAGTGCCGGCCGCGCCGCGGACGCTGATCGTCGATTCATGCGTGATGAACTCGGCGATGTTGTGGACCTCGTTGCCCGCCGTCTTCACGATCGGTGAGAGATCCCCCGCGACGGCGATGTCGACATCGTCGTTGTCGACCAGGATGTTCACCTGGACGATGCCGCGGCTGTAGAAATAATCGCCGCCGACCGTCATCGAGCCGACGGCCTCGTTGGCATCGACGATCACGGCCGCATTGACCTGCGTGTTCAGGCCGGTTTCGGCCAGTGTCGCGACGCCTCCGGTCGGACCCGCAAGGTCCAGTTTCGCCTCGACGACGAGCTCGGCCGGCGCCTCGACCGGCCGCCAGGGCGCGATGTCGAGCAATGTCGGGGCGTAAGGCTCGGGAGCATTGGCGACGCCATCGACGATGCGCCCCACCCGCGCGGCGTCCACGGAGGTGCCTTCCGGATAGGGGCTGCCGGTCTCGGCCCAGGCAGCGTCGCGGCCGGAAATCAGCGCGACGGCGCTCTCGGTGCCGAACCGGAAGGCTGTCGCCATATCGGGAATGCCGTCCGGCACGACGTCGTTCGCCTGCGTCACCAGTTCGGCGAAACGATCGCCGAGTTGCAGTTCCGGCGGAACCACGACGCTGCCATCGGCATAGCGGATGTCGTCCGAGGTGATGAGATCGCGATCGCTCAGAATGTTGACCTGGCGAATCTGGGTCAGGTTCTCGGTACCGCCTTCCCGGTATTCGACGGTGATGACGCGCGGCGAGGCGCCCATGCCGAAACCGAGTTGATCGACTTGAAGCGGAAGGGGCTTGAGCGGCGGCGAGACCGGCGCCAGAGGCCGGCTCAAGGCGCCGAAGCCCGCCGGCGACAGGTCTTGGCCCAGGCTCCCCGGCGGACGCGACGCCAGCGTCTCCTGGATCGTCGTCGGAACCGAGACCAATTCATCGAAAGCAAGCCCGCGAAGCAGCTCGCGTGCGGAATCGTGGAAATCCGGCGGCAGTGGCGACCACTGGTCACCTTCGTAGAAGGTCGGGGTACGCGCAACGGAATCGGCGAGATGCAGATACCCGATGAAGTGCCAGATGGTCTCGGTGATGCCGCCAGCCTGCATGGCATAATCCTCCGCTGCGTCCGGCTCGCGCCGGGTGGGAAGATTCCACGCGCATCTCGCGCATGAGGAGAAGGATTACAGAGCGAAAACCGCGCGGGCCGAACCCGCGCGGTCGCTGACCTGGTCAGGTCTTAGAGGGAATCGTACGCGTCCCCGGAAACCATCGTCGCATCGACAGAGTTGAACTGGATGTTCGCACCCTGGACGATCGACTGGGTGAAGGCTTCCTGGCTGACACTGGCAGCGGCGGTCGCCGCGGCAGCACCGCCGAAGTCGCCGTCATCGCCGGTGAGCGAGCCGATATAGGCCTCAGCCGTGCCGCCCCTCGCGGTGGCGGTCATGCTGAAATCGCCCACCGAGTTCGGATCATCCCAGCAGCCCGCATCGGCCAAGCCACCGGCCGTGTAGCTCACGGTCGCGCTGGACAGCGAGTCGTTGTCGGTCAGGTTGTTGATCTGGTCGAGATTGAACTGGTTACCCGTCGTGAGCGACTGGGTGACGACATCCGGCATGACGATCGAGTTGGTGAGGCCGCTGATGGTCTCGATGTCGATCGCGTCGGGATCGATCGGGCCATCCGGCTCAGGCGCTTCAGCATCGACATCGACCCTCACATTCACGTCGACGCGGGTGTTGACGTGATTGTTGATGTCGTTGGTGACCTCGTTGTAGTTGAGGTTGCCGTTGGCATTGAGATTGCCGTTACCGTTCAGGTTGCCGTTGCCGTTCAGGTTACCGTTAGCGTTCCAGACTTCGGTCTCGACGGCCTGCCCGGCATACTGGAACTGGCCCTGCCCCTGGCCTTGTCCCTGACCCTGACCCTGACCTTGACCTTGACCTTGTCCCTGACCCTGTAGCTGGGCCTGGAGTTCGGCCTGAGCCTGCAATTGGGCCTGATCTTGATTGTCGTCATGTTTCTGAGGCTTAGGCATGACACGCTCCTGATGTTCAGGAAACATCGCGACGTGCCGGATATGCGCCTCTCTTCTTCGCTGCGCGTTCCGTCACAAGCGATGCCGATTGAATGAAAACGTCATGCTTTCTGGAACTTCGTCGCGCCGATACAGCGAAACTTCCTTCCCCGGGGTATGGAGCCCGGATAGACGCGGTCCTAAATCATTGGCCTCCCTCCCGATCACTTATTGTGGAATTCTCATTCCGAATGAACCCTCGGGTGATATTTTTATTCTGAAGCATTCAACCGGAATGAAGCGAAAAAACGTAGCATCGATCACATGCGCGAGCGTCAACCCGCACCGATGCCTACAAGATCAGAATAAATATTCCTCGCGGCCGTCATAGATCGCGCGGGCTTTAATTTAACAAGCCCGTGAGATTAGAAACTAAACTCGGGTGCCTTTTGTGATTTTTGTTCCATCGGAGGCAGTCCGTTGCTATAAAGAGCCATGACGCACCGGGTGCGTCAACGTGTCGAATAAATACCCTGCGTTAACCGATTGTTGACTTTCATCGACCCAGGGATCGTCCCCTTGCTGCGCGCCGGAGGCTGGCTATGCCTTACGCCGTCCGCCTGCACGACGAACGAGCCGCCTTCCTCTCGCTGGAAGCGCTGATCTGGCGCGACGGGCCGGTTTGTCCGCATTGCCGGGAAAACGCCCGCCTCGGCCGGCTGAGTGGGTCGAGCTGCTCGATCGGCACCTGGAAATGCTACGCCTGCCGCAAACCCTTCACGGTGAGGCACGGCACGATCTTCCAGAACAGTCACGTCCCGATGCATGTCTGGCTGCAGGGGCTCTACCTCCTGATGTCGAGCGGCCACCGCCTGAGTTCGCAGAAGCTCGGGCAGATTCTCGGCATTTCCGTCCGAACGGCCTGGCATCTGAAAGGCAAGATCGCAGCAGGGCTCGCGGCAAAAGAGGGCAATGTCGATGCTCCACCGGCGGGAACCTGGCCGCCACTCGATATCCGGGCGCCCCTGCAGCAGGAAGTGGCATCGCCGCCGCAGCCTGGACAGGCGGTCTATCGGGCACGGTACGAGCGCTTCCTCAACGCTCTCGACAATCTCGCCTCACCGTGCAGCGACACCGCGTTCTTCGACGCGCTTCACCGATTGCTGGCCTATTCCTCTCCCGCCCGCCCGTCCGCCGCACGTTTCGTGACGGCCGGAGAGCAGCAGCTCGAACTGAGCCTGTTCGACGAGCCGGAACAGCAGATGGACTGTTGCGGGCAAGACGATGCCCGGCTCTAGCGCGCCAGGGCGGCCGCGGCGCTGGTCTTCAGCCACGCCGCCTGCCGTGACGTCGTCAAGCACCCAGGCGCCTGCCCTGCACCCGCGCGAGCGGATGATCGACATGCTCCTCCCAGAGCAGCACCAGCGTCGCATCCATCGCTTCGTTGTCGTCCGGATCGCCGCCACGTCCCGACATCGCCTCCAGGAACGCAGCCGCGCCACCGACACCGGCGGCGAAGGCCGGATCGGCGCGGCTGCTCCACAGACAGATCTCCTCCCCGATCAGCTCGGGGCCGATCCCGGTCACCGCATTCAGAACATCGGCCTGTACGGCGGCGAGCGTATCGCTGCGCATCGGGCCGCAATCACGTTGCGCGACCAGCGTGACGAGCGTCGCGAGGAAGCCGATGATCTGGGGGTGCAGCCAGTCGCCCGCCTGCAGGCCGTCGGCAGTGTCCGCTGCTCCGCGCAGAAAGGGGTCGAGGGTGGCGTGAGCCAGCCGCCGTGCCCTGCGGATCTTGAGCAGCTCGAACATGGCCTCCTCGCCCCACCCGAAACCTCGCCTTGAAGGGGGGAGCTATGCGCAGGCCCGCGAAGGGAACATCGGTCCTGCCGCCCCGCCCGGATTTCGACGCACTGGAGATCGTCTCCGCGCGGCGATCGTCCGAGCGCAGGCTAGCCTTCATGAACCTGGTAGGCGACCTGAATCTTGCGTGGTCGAACGACGAGAGCCTGTTCATCTACATATTGATGCTCCTGCTCGGCACGAACGAGCGGGCGGCGGCCATCGTGTTCGCCACGCTGAACACGACGCGGGCGCGGCTCGACCTGGTGCAGCGCCTCGCCAAGATCGCTCCGCTCGACAAGGCGGTGCGCGGCGAGATCAACGACATCGTCGAGCGCTTCTCGGCCGCGACGCGGCTGCGCAACGACCTCAGCCACGCGACCTTCGTCATCGATGCCGAGGGCGAGATCACCCATACCCAGCACATGAAGGTGGAAGAGAGCCGCGGCAACCTGCGCTTCGGCCTGCGCAAGGCCGTCGACCACGGCCGGCTGGAGGAAATCTCCCGGACGATCCATGATCTCCAAGCGCTCAACCGCCGGATCTGGGACCTGATGCCGGTGCTGGAGCAGGCTATGGCCGGACCGGAGAAATAGACCCGGTCGGATCGCCATCCCTGATCAGGCCGGGGTGGCCGGATGTCCGGCCTCCCCGCCTCAGCCCTCAAGCGCGAGAGAGCGCCGCCTCGACGCTCGCCGCCATCGCCAGCAAGGAGCGGTCGGCGCCGCGCCGGCCGATCAGCATCATCCCGACCGGGAGCGAGCCTGCGGGAACCGGCAAAGGCAGCGAGAGCGAGGGCGTATCGAGCAGGTTGCCGACGCGGGGATTGCGCAGCACGAGGCCGTTGGCATGGTGGAAGCCAGCATCATCCGCAACCGAAGCCAGGAGCGGCGCCCGGATCGGTGTGGTCGGCAGGAGATAGACGGTCTCGTCTGTCATCGCCGCCTCGAAAGCCGCGACCGCCGCGGCACGCCGACGCTGCATGCGGACATAGTCGACGCCGAGGATGCCGGCACCCAGTTCAATGCGCGCGCGCGTCTTGGGATCGACCTCGTCGAGGCTGTCGACGCCGAGATCGCGCAAGGTCGCGCCGAGTTCGATCGAGGGGAAGCCGCCGATCTTGTCGAGCGCCGCCAGGGCATCGAGATGCGGGTCGAGCGAGCCGTCCTCAACGCCGAGGCCGGCTCGCCGCAGCCGCTCCAGGCCGGCCTCGAACGCCTCGGCGACCTCGCTCTCCATCGCATCGAACAGCCGTCCGCGCGCGACCACGAAGCGGGCCTGCGGCCGCGGTGCCAGCGGCGCATGCGCCTCCCCGGCGAGGACGGCGTCGGTGATGGCGCAATCGGCGACACTGCGGGCGATGGGGCCGACCGTGTCGAGCGTGCTGGAGAGGGAAAACGCGCCGGTCGTCGGAACGCGGCCCGAAGTCGGCTTGAAGCCGACCGCGCCGGTCAGGGCCGACGGGATGCGGATCGAGCCGCCGGTATCGCTGCCGATCGCGATCTCGGCCATGTCGTCGACCACCGAGACCACGGCGCCCGAAGATGACCCGCCCGGCGCGCGGCTGCGATCGTGCGGATTGCCCGCAACCGGATCATGGGAGTTTGTGCCGAGCGCAGAGAAGGCGAATTCCGTCATCTGCGTCTTGCCGACGATAACGGCGCCGGCGGCGCGCAGACGCTGGACGATCGGGGCATCAGTGGCGGCCGGCGGCTGGCGGCGCAGGACGGCTGCTCCCGCCCGCGTCGTCTCGCCCGCCACATCGAAAAGGTCCTTGATCGAGACGATCCGGCCGTCGAGCAGTCCCAAGGGCTTTCCGGCCGCGATCCGGGCGTCGGAAGCCTCGGCCTCGCGCCGCGCCGCAGCTTCGTAGAGCGCCGTGAAGACCTTCCCGCCCTCGAGCCTGGGGTCGCGAATCCGGGCGAGCGCCTGGTCGAGGCGCATGGCGGCGGACGGGCGGGAGCTTTCGGTCATCGGAACACCTTTCTCGAACCACGACGCCGACGATCAAAAGCTTGGGATCAGCACCGGACAGAATCGGTGCGAGCGTATCCGCTGCAACCGCGCCGTAAATGGCTCTTGTTCACATTGCGCCGATCGGCGGCTAGAAATGGCTCGCGAGATTCCGCGGGCAGAACCTCGCCGCCTCGACGTGCCTTGCCTGCATTTCTGAAAGGCTGAACCATGTCCCAGTGGAGCGATTTCAAGCGCGACGCGATCTTCGTCGGCGGGCGCTGGCTGGACAAGGCATCGGGCGGAACGATCGACGTCACCGATCCGGCGACGGGCAAGTCCATCGGCACGGTTCCCTCCGCCGGCTTGACGGAGACGCGCGCCGCGATCGAGGCCGCGCATGCAGCCTTCCCGGCCTGGGCCGCCAAGACCGCACAGGAGCGCGCGGTGCTGCTGCGCAAGCTCGCCGACGAAATCCTGAAGCATCAGGACGCTCTCGCCGAACTTCTGACCCGCGAACAGGGCAAGCCGCTGGCCGAGGCCAAGGGCGAGGTCGGCATGAGCGCGGCCTATGTGCTGTGGTTCGCCGAGGAGGCGCGGCGCGTCTATGGCGACGTCATCCCCTCGCCCTGGGCCGACCGCCGCATCATCGTGACCAAGCAGCCGCTCGGCGTCGTCGGCGCGATCACGCCCTGGAACTTCCCCTCCTCGATGCTCGCCCGCAAGATCGGCCCGGCGCTGGCGGCCGGCTGCACCGTCGTCGCCAAGCCGGCCTCGCAGACGCCCTATTCGGCGCTGGCCTGGGGCATTCTCGCCGAGAAGGCCGGCATCCCGGCCGGCGTCGTCAATGTCGTGACAGGTGACGCCCGCACCGTCGGTGGCGAGTTCACCGGCAATCCGCTCGTGCGCAAGATCACCTTCACCGGCTCGACCCCGGTCGGCAAGGTCCTGCTCAAGCAGGCGGCCGAGACGGTGAAGAAGGTCTCGATGGAGCTCGGCGGCAACGCCCCCTTCATCGTCTTCGACGATGCCGATCTCGACCGTGCGGTCGAAGGCGCGATCGCCGCAAAATTCCGCAACTCCGGACAGACCTGCGTCTGCACCAACCAATTCTATGCGCAGGCCGGCATCTACGACGCCTTCGTCGAGAAGCTGGCGGCCGCAGCCCGCAAGCTCAAGCTCGGCTCGGGCCTCGAGGTCGGCGTGACGCAGGGTCCGCTGATCGACGACAAGGCACTCGTCAAGGTCGAGGAGATGGTGGCGGACGCCACGGCCAAGGGCGGCACCGTCGCGACCGGCGGCAAGCGCTCGGAACTGGGGCTGAGCTTCTACGAGCCCACCGTGATCGCGGGCGCGACCAGCGCGATGCAGTTCGCCCGCGAGGAGATATTCGGACCGGTCGCTCCGGTCTTCCGCTTCGAGACCGAGGCGGAGGCGATCCGGCTCGCCAACGACACCGAGTACGGGCTCGCCTGCTACTTCTACACCCGCGATCTCGGCCGCACCTTCCGCGTCTCGGAAGCGCTGCAATACGGCATCGTCGGCGTGAACGAAGGCATCATCACCACCGAGGTCGCCCCCTTCGGTGGCGTCAAGGAATCCGGGCTGGGCTCCGAAGGCTCGAAATACGGCCTGCAGGACTATCTCGACGTGAAATACACCTGCATCGGCGGACTTGGCGCCGGGGCCACGGCCTAGCTGGTCCCGCCTGAATGACACGCGACATCGCAGCACGACGGCACCACGCCATCCTGGCGAAGCTCGATGAGACGGGCTCCGTCACGGTGGAGGAGCTGGCGCAAGCGCTCGACGTGTCGCGCGAGACGGTCAGGCGTGATCTCAAGGCGCTTTCGGCCGGGAGCCTGCTCGCGATCGTCCATGGCGGCGCCATCCGCAACGAGCGCTCGGAAGCCTCCTTCGCCAGCCGCCGCACCGTGAACCGCGCCGGCAAGGAGGCGATCGCCGATCTCGCGGTCTCGCTGATCGGCGACGGCATGACCATCCTGCTGGACTCCGGCACGACGACCGAGGCGCTGGCGCGTGCACTGGCCCGGTCAGACCGCAAGCGCCTGATCGTGCATACGACCTCGCTTGAGAATGCTCGGCTCGTCAGCCGGCTGGGTGGCGCCCGCGTCTTCCTGATCGGCGGCGAGTTCGACCGCAACGAGGATGCGACCACCGGCCCGGAGACGCTCAGGGCGATCGCGCGGCTCTCGGCCGATTTCGCCTTCGTCAGCGTCGGTGGGGTCGATCCGGGCGGATACGCGACCGACTATACCCGTGCCGGTGCCGCCACCCGCACAGCCCTGCTGAACGCGGCCGAGCAAGGCTTCCTGATGGCCGACAACAGCAAGTTCGGGCTCGTCCTGCCCAGCCGCATCGGCGGCGACCAGCCTTGCGCGGGGCTGCTGGTCGATCAGGCTCTGCCCGCCCAACTCGCGGCGAAACTGGCGGAGCAAGGCGTTCGAATCCACGTCGGATGACTTGCCCGTTTTTGTGGTTTTTTGTTGTTTTCTGAATCGGGCGCGCTAAGCTGCCTTCCATCGCGGAGGCGCTCATGTCCACTCCCACCCAATCCCGTGTCGTCATCATCGGCGGCGGCATCATCGGCTGCTCGGTCGCCTATCACCTGACCAAGCTCGGCTGGCGCGACGTGCTGCTGCTGGAACAGGGGCGGCTCTCCTCCGGCACGACCTGGCATGCGGCCGGCCTCGTCGGACAGCTCCGCAGCCAGTCCAGCATGACGCGGCTGATCCGCTATTCGACCGAGCTCTACGCCTCGCTGGAGAACGAGACCGGGCTGGCTACCGGCTGGAAGCGCTGCGGTTCGGTCTCGGTCGCGCGCACCGAGGAGCGCATGACGCAACTGCGCCGGACGATCTCGGCGGCGCGGGCGCAGGGCGTCGAGATCGAGGAGTTGAGCCCGCAGGAGGCCGGCGAGAAATGGCCGGTGATGCGTACCGACGATCTCGTCGGCGGCGTCTGGCTGCCCGGCGACGGCAAGGCCAACCCCTCCGACATCACGCAGGCGCTGGCGCGCGGCGCCCGCAGCGGCGGCGCGACCGTGCGCGAGGGCATCCGCGTCACCGGCATCGAGACGGAGAAGGGGCGGGTCAAGGCGGTGCAGACCGATCAGGGCCGGGTCGAATGCGAGGTGCTGGTCATCTGCGCCGGGCAGTGGTCGCGCGCTATCGGCGAGATGTGCGGCGTCTCGGTGCCGCTGCACTCTGCCGAGCACATGTACATCGTCACCGGCAAGATCGCGGGCGTCTCGCCCAATCTGCCGGTGATGCGCGATCCCGACGGCTATATCTACTTCAAGGAAGAGGTCGGCGGCCTCGTCATGGGCGGGTTCGAGCCGGATGCGAAGCCCTGGGGCATGGACGGCATCCCCCATCCGTTCGAATTCCAGCTCCTGCCCGATGACTGGGACCAGTTCGGCATCCTGATGGAGAACGCGCTGGAGCGCGTGCCGGCGCTGGAGACGGCCGAGATCAAGACCTTCCTCAACGGCCCCGAGAGCTTCACGCCGGACAACAACTTCCTGCTCGGCGAGGCGCCGGAGGTGGCGGGCGTCTATGTCGGCGCCGGCTTCAACTCGATGGGCATCGCCTCGGCCGGAGGCGCCGGGCGGGCGCTGGCCGAATGGATCGTCGAGGGCGAGGCGACGAGCGATCTCTGGCCGGTCGATATCCGCCGCTTCGCCGATTTCAACAACAACCCGGCCTGGCTGAAGGACCGGATCAAGGAGACGCTCGGCCTCCACTACGCCATGCCCTGGCCGAACCGCGAGCTGGACACCGCCCGCCCCTTCCGACGCTCGCCGCTCTATGACCGCCTCGCCGCCAAGGGCGCCGTCTTCGGCTCGAAGATGGGCTGGGAGCGCGCGAACTATTTCGCCCGCACCGAGGCGGAGCGCACGATCGGCTATTCCTTCGGCCCGCAGAACTGGTTCGAGACGGTGGCAGTCGAGCATCGCGCCTGCCGCGAGGCGGCCGGGCTCGTCGACATGTCGAGTTTCGCCAAGTTCCTGCTGCAGGGGCCTCAGGCCGAGGCTGCCTTGCAGCGCCTCGCCGCCAATGATGTCGCCGTGCCGGTCGGGACTTCCGTCTATACGGCCCTGCTCAACGCCCGAGGTACGTTCGAAAGCGACCTCACCGCCGCGCGGATCGCGCCCGACAGCTATCTCCTGCTCACCGGCACCGCCCAGGCGACGCGCGACGCCCACTGGATCAGGCGCCAATTGCCTGAAGGCGTGACGCTGACCGACGTGACATCGTCCTATGCCGTGCTTTCGCTTGCCGGGCCGAAGGTACCCGAGCTTCTGGCCCGCCTCTCGCCGACCTCCTTCGACCTCGCGGACTTCCCGGCCAACGCGATCCGCAAGATCACGATCGGCTATGCCACGACCTGGGCCTGCCGCCGCTCCTATCTCGGCGACGGGTTCGAGCTCTATGCCCCCGTCGAGTTCACCGCCGCGATCTATGACGCGCTGCACGAGGCCGGGGCCGATCTCGGGCTGGTGGATGCCGGCTATTACGCCGTCGACTCGCTGCGCATCGAGAAGGGTTTTCGAGCCTGGGGTCGCGAACTCACGCCGGATGTGAACCCCTACGAGGCCGGGCTCGGCTTCGCGGTGAAGCTCGGCAAGGGCGACTTCCTCGGCCGCGAGGCACTCATCACTGCCAAGGCCGCGCCGCGCACCAAACGCCTGATCGCCCTTGTCGGGCCGCGCCCGAACGGGCAAATGGCCTGGGGCGGCGAAGCGATCCTGGCGGATGGCAAGCCGGTCGGCGAGATCACCTCGGCCGCCTTCGGCGCGAGCCTCGACGGGATCGTGGCGCTGGGCTGGGCTTCAAGCGACCAGCCGATCGACCAGGGCTGGCTCGATGCACGGAGCTGGTCTATCGACCTCGCCGGCACCACGGTTCCGGTCAGCGCGAGCCTCGCGGCGCCGCTCGACCGCAAGGCATAGCCGGGAAAGAGACCATGACTGAGGCCCATTCCGCGCACGCCCCAGCCCTCGGGCGGGACTTCAAGGTGCAGAAGCCCGACCGCATCCTGACGCTGTCCTGCGAGGACCGGCCGGGCATCGTCCACGCCGTCAGCGGCGTGCTCTACCGCCATGGCTGCAACATCCTGGAGAGCGCGCAGTTCAGCGATCCCCGCGACGGCCGCTTCTTCATGCGCGTCGCCTTCGCGACGGGCGAACGCTTCGACGAAGCCGCGTTCCGGCGCGAGTTCGACGGCGTCGCCGGCACCTTCCGCATGGATTGGGACGCGATCGACGCTGCCGCGCCGGCGCGGGTGCTCCTGATGGTCTCGCGCTTCGGCCATTGCCTGAACGACCTGCTGTTCCGGCAGGCGACCGGCAATCTCAACATCGAAATTCCCGCGATCGTCTCCAATCACCGTGATTTTGAAGCGCTGGCCAAGAGCTACGGCATTCCTTTCCACTACCTGCCGGTCACGCCCGCCACCAAGGCCGAGCAGGAAGCGCGCCTGCTGGAGATCGTCGCGGAGACGAATTCATCGCTGGTCGTGCTCGCCCGCTATATGCAGGTGCTGTCGAATGATCTCTGCCGGGCGCTGGATGGGCGGGCGATCAACATCCACCATTCCTTCCTGCCGAGCTTCAAGGGCGCCAAGCCCTATCATCAGGCCTATGATCGCGGCGTGAAGCTGATCGGCGCGACCGCGCATTACGTCACGCCCGATCTCGACGAAGGCCCGATCATCGACCAGGACGTCGGCCGTGCCGACCACTCGCTGGCGCCGGACGATCTGGTCAGCGCCGGCCGCGACATCGAGGCCGTGGTGCTGGCACGGGCGCTGAGGCTCCATATCGAGCGCCGGGTGATGCTCGCCGGCCGCCGCACGGTGATCTTCCGCTAGGCTCAGGCGAAGGCGACGTTCCGTATCTGCGCCCGCAGGCGCGGGTCGTGCGAGCGGATCTGGACCGGCCTGCCGTCGAGGATTTCGAAGCAGCGTGCCAGCGTATCGTCAGACAACCGCCGCATCGCCTGCGCCGTGAAGAAGGTCAAGTGCGGAAACAGGATGACGTCGTCGCGGCCGAACAGCGGGCTGAGCGGATGCCCGGAACGGGCGAGCGGCTCCTGGCTGTAGACGTCGAGCCCGACGCCGCCGAGCCGCCCCGCCAGCACCGCCTCGACCAGCGCCACCTCGTCGATCAGCGCGCCGCGCGAGACATTGACGAGGATCGCATCCGACTTGAGGCAAGCCAACTCGGCCCGGCCGATGATATGGCGTGTCGCGTCGTTCAGGACGCTGTGCAGCGAGACGAGATCGCATTGCCGGAGCATCGCGTGGAGGTCGTCGACCTTCTCGATCCCGGCCGCCGCCATGGTCGCGGCATCGACATACGGATCGTAGCCGAGGACGCGCGCCCGGAACCCCTGCCCCGCCATCCGCGCCATGCTGCGCCCGATCTTGCCAGTGCCGACCAGCCCCAGCGTCGCGCCGGCGATATCGCGGCCTAGCCAGCGTGCAGCCGGCCAGATCCAGCCCTCGCTCTGAATGGCGCCCCCGATCTCCGGCAGGCGCTTCGCCAGCGCGATCATCAGGGCGAAGGCGCCCTCAGCGACCGTCTCCTCGGCGTATTCGGGCACGTTGACGACGGGGATGCCGCGCGCGCTCGCGGCGGGGATGTCGATGGCATCGATGCCGACGCCGTATTTGACGATGCCCTTGAGTTTGGGCGCCGCCGCGATCACCCGCGCAGTGATGGGCGTGTAGCACATCAGCAGCAGATCGGCGTCGGCGACCTCCCGCATCAGCGCCTCCTCCGAAATCCCGTCGGGCAGCGTGACGAGCTCGACGCCGCGGGCGCGAAGCCCTGCGTCGATTTCCGGGCATTCCAGTTCCTGGTCGGTGCGAACAGCCTTCATCATCGCCCTCTCAGCCGGCCAGGATTGCCTGCTCGACAATGCCGAGCGCGCGTTCGAGATCGGCCCGCGCGATTATCATCGGCGGCGACAGGGTCAGCACATTACCCTGGCTGATCTTGAAGCTCAGGCCTGCCTCCAGGCAACGGTAATAGACCCGCTCAGCCAGGGCGTTGTCCGGCCTCCAGGCATCGCGATCGGAGACGAGTTCGACCCCGAAGAGCAGGCCGCGCCCGCGCACGTCGCCGACGGCCGGGCAGCTCGCGCCGAAGTTCCGCAGGCGCTCCATCGCATAGGCGCCCAGTTCGGCGGCGCGTTCGGTCAGCCCCTCCTCGCGGATGATGTTGATCGTCGTCAGCGCCGCGCGGGTCGTGACCGGGTTCTTCTCATGGGTGTAGTGGCCGATGGCATAGCCGCCGGCGACGTCGAGATCGCGCCGCGCGATCACCGCGGCGATCGGCAGGATGCCACCGCCCAGCGCCTTGCCGAGCACGACCATATCGGGCTGCACTTCGTCATGCTCATGGGCGAAGAAGCGCCCGGTCTTGCCGAGCCCGGTCGGGATCTCGTCGAAGATCAGGAGCGTGCCGTGACGGTCGCAGGCCTCGCGCACGCTCTTCCAGAAGCCCGGCGCCGGCGGATAGGGCGTCGCCCGCATCGGCTCGGCGACGACGGCCGCGACATCCCCTTCCCGCGCCAGCACATAGGAGATCATGCGAGCGCAGGCGCGGGCCGAATCCTCCAGATTGTCATGGCCATAGGCGCAGTTGCGGGTACCCCAGGGCGCGACATGCTCGGCGCCCGGCAAGAGCGGCCCGGCAATGCCGGAGCGGAAGGTCGCCTCGCCGCCGACGCTGGAGGCGCCGAAGCCGGCGCCGTGGAAGGCGTCCCAGAAGGACAGGGTCTTGAACCGGCCGGTCGCGGCACGCGCGAGCCGCAGCGCGACCTCGATCGCGTCGGAGCCGCCGGTGGTGAAGAGCACCTTGCCGAGATCGCCCGGCGCCATCCGCCCAAGTGTCTCGGCCAGTTCGACAGCGGGCTCGCAGGTGAAGCGGCGCGGCGCGAAGCAGAGATCGTCCAGCTGCGCCTTGATCGCCTCCTTCAGGCGCGGATGGCCGTAGCCGATATGGTGGACGCTGTTGCCATGGAAATCCATGTAGCGCCGCCCCATCGTATCCTCGATCCAGATGCCCGCCGCCTTGGCGATGGCGGTGAGGCAGGGGCTCGACAGGCTCTGGTGCAGGAAGGCGGCGGAGTCGCGCGCGAGCAATGCGCGGGTTCCGGCATCGCCGATCCCGGCAGACCAATCGCTGCGCGCCGCGGAGGTGTTGGATTCGCCTTCGGTATGGACGATGGCGGCGGTTTCGGCGCGCATGGCAGGATCCCGTTTTGTCCCTGCCGCCTGATGATTTTTCTCGGAACCACGGCGTCATCCCGGGCTTGCCCCGGGATCCATCGGAGGGCTCCGGAGCCCCATAATGGATCCCGGATCTGCGCGGCTTCGCCGCTTGCCCGGGATGACGCCGTGGTTCTGTCGGAAATCAGCAGGCTCCAGGGACTCTCTCGTCTCAGAATGCCCTTGCTTCGTCGATCTGAAAAATCGCTATTTCATATCAAAGTATAAATTCTAGCGATATCATTCCGGATCGACTTTTCCGAGGTTCCGCCCGCCATGCGTTATGTCCAGCTCCGGGCCTTCCATCAGGTCGCGCTGTCCGGCGGCTTCTCGAAGGCGGCGCTCGCGCTCAACCTCACCCAGCCGGCGATCTCCGATCAGGTCCGCAAGCTGGAAGAGGAGTACGATGTCGCGCTGTTCAGCCGTCGCCATCGACAGGTCGTCCTGACGCCGGCCGGCCAGAGGCTGCTCGCCGTCACGCATCGCCTGTTCGGGGCTAAGGGCGAGGCGCTGGAGCTGCTGCAGGAGGAGCGTTCGCTGCGGACCGGCGCCCTCAGGATCGTCGCCGATTCCGTGCATCACGTGCTCGACGTGCTCACGGCCTTCCGCGAGCGCCATCCCGGCATCCAAGTCTCGATCGCGCAGGGCAATACCGGCAGCATCGTCGAGACGTTGATCGGCTACGATGCCGAGATCGGCGTGCTCGGCGAACTCGCCGACGAGCGGCCGTTCGAAGTGCTGCCGCTCAATGTCTCGCCGATCATTGCCTTCGCGGCGAAGGGCTATCCGGCAGCGGCACGTCCAGCGCTTTCACTGCAAGAGCTGGCGACATGGCCACTGGTCATGCGTGAGCGCGGGTCGCGCACGCGGCAGTTGCTGGAACAGCGGGCAGCGGAACACGGTGTTGCACTCTCTTATGCCGTCGAGGCCGAAGGCCGCGAAGCGGTGCGCGCCATCGTGGCGGCGGGCGGCGGCATCGGCTTCGTCTCGGCTGCCGAGTTCGGCGAGGACGATCCGCGGCTCGTCCGCATCCCACTCGACGAGCCGGCGCTGCTGATGCACGAGAAGCTGATCTGCCTGCACGAACGCCGCAACAGCAAGGCGATTCAGGCCTTTTTTGCGCTGGCGCGGTCCCTGCGCGGCCAGTCTCCGACGCTAGGGTAGCACCCTGCCCGTCCGCAGCGCATGCGCCCAGTCGGCGCGACCGTTCTGCTCGGCGCGACGCGCGGCATGCGCCCAGTCGTAGACGGCGAGATGGTGCTCGATCGCAATCTCCGCGCCGAGCGTCACCACGGCGAAGCGGGCATGCGGCATGCCGCTCTCGGAGACATGGGCCGGATTCGTGTCGCGATAAGCGGGGTTCCCGACACTGCCGGGATTGAGCACGATCGCACCGGAGCTCAGGCGCGCCGCACGCGGCAGATGGCTGTGCCCGCAGAGCATCAGCGGGGCTGAGCGCCCGGCGAGGCGCTCCTCGATCGTGGCGATCGGCGACGGCATGAGATGGCCGTCATGCACCTCTTCCATCAGGTAGGTTTCATCATCCCCGGGGCTGGCATGGAAGCAGAGCGCGCCCTCGACCGTGATCTCGACCGGCAATCCGGCGAGCCAGGCGCGGGCTTCCGGGTCGAGCGCCTGCCAGGCGTAACCGTCCGACTCGCCGAGCCCCAGGGCCGAGGCCGCGCCCAACGCCCGGTCGTGATTGCCCCGGACATGGGTGATCTCGCGCGAGCGCAGCAAGGCGACCGCCTCGGCCGGCCAGAGCGGGCCTGAGGCGCAATCGCCGAGATTGATCAGGCGATCGACGGATAGGTCGTCGAGCCTGGCCAGCACCGCTTCGAGCGCCAGCAGGTTTCCATGGATATCGGCGATCACTCCAAGGCGCACGCTGGTCTCTATCCCCAGTGGTTCGGTTCCGCAGCCTAGCGAGCCGCGGCGGCAGGGCAATGCCCGCTGCCGCAACCCGTACCTAGCGCTGGCGCCATTGCTGCAGGCGGCCGAAGACCAATTGGTCGAGGCCGACATGGGCGAGCTTCACGGCAATGGCGGTGACCATGATGACGCTCGCCATGCCCGCGGCGGAGGCCATCGCGCCGGCCTCGTCCATATGGACGATCGCGATCGAGGCGAGCTTGGTGTCGGCCCCGTAGAGGAAGATCACGGCGGAGACCGTGGTCAGCGCATTGACGAAGACATAGACGGCGATGTCGAGGATCGCGGGCAGACAGATCGGCGCGGTCACGCGGCGGAAGGTCGACCAGAACGGCACCTTGAGCGAGGCCGAGACCGACTCGAACTCGCCGTCGAGCTGCTTCAGGCTGGTCAGCGCCGTGATGTGGCCGACCGTGTAGAAATGCGCGACGGTGTTGATCACCAGGATCGCCAGCGTCCCGTAGAGAAAGCCGAGCGGGTTCCAGCCGGCATTGTAGAAGAAGACATAGCCGAGGCCGAGCACGAGGCCGGGCACCGCCATCGGCAGCATCGCCAGGAACTGGGCGAAGCCGCGCAGCCGCGGGAACAGCTTCACCTTCTCGATCAGATAGGCGCCGGTGAAGATCAGGGCCGTGCCGATCAACGCCGTCAGCGAAGCCAGCAGCAGCGAGTTGCGATACGGCCCCCAGCCATCCGGCTCGACCGTGGAGAAGTCGTAATTGCCCAGGGTCAGCGAGAGATTATAGGGCCAGTATTTGACGAAGGAGCCCCAGAAAGCGACCGCGTAGGGGCCGACGATGGCGAGTGCGACCACGCTGACGAAGCCGAGCAGTGCGAGATCCCGGCGCCGATCCGGCTTGGGGACGTAAGGCACGGCGCGGGCCGAGAGCATGGCGCTCTGGCGCCGCTGCACCACCCGGTCGACGAAGAAGGCGAGCACGGCCGGCACCAGCAGGATGATGCCGACGACAGCGCCCATCGGGAAGTTCTGCTGGCCGACGACCTGTCGGTAGGCGTCCGTCGCGAGCACGCTGAACTGCCCGCCGATCACCTTGGGAATGCCGAAATCGGTGATGACCAGCGTGAAGACGACGAAGGTCGCGCTGATCACGCCATAGCGCGCGCCCGGCAGGGTGATCGTGTGGAAGATGCGCCAGCGCGAAGTGCCCATCGCGTCCGCCGCCTCGCGCAAGCGCCCGTCGGAAAGAGCCAGCGCCGTGACGAGGATCAGCATCGCATGCGGGAAGCAATAGAGCACCTCGGCGGCGATGATGCCGACGGGGCCGTAGAGCGAGGCGCCCATCATCCAGGATTTCAGGATGCCCTGGTTGCCGAAGAGATAGATCAGCGCAAGGCCCGACAGCAGCGAGGGCGCGAAGACCGGCACCATCGCCGCAGCGTAGAAGGTGCCCTTGGCCGGAATGCAGCTGCGACGCAAAGCATAGGCATAGAGGAAGGCGAGCGGCACCACGATCGCCGTGGTCACGCCGGCGACGAGCAGGCTGTTCAGCAGCGAATAGAACAGCGCGGGCGTCGTCGCGTAGCTGACGAAATTCGCGAGCCCGACGAACTTGCCGTCCGTGTTCTCCAGGCTCTTGGAGAGCAGCGCCCAGAGCGGCAGCGCGATGATCAGGACCAGCACCGCGCAGAGCGCCAGGATCAGCGCCCCGGCGACATGGCGTTCGCTGATCCGCGGCGCCGAGACTTTCGCGGAGGTATCGGTCATCGGCAGGGGCTGTGCGAGATCGCTCATCGTCCCTCCCCGGCGAAGACGTGCAGGGCCTCGGGCGGAAAGGCGACGGTGCGCACCTGGCCCGGCACGATCCCGAGATCGCGCATGGCATTGGACGAGAAGTCGGCGGCGATCCGGGTCGCGCGCGAGCCCGTAGGCTGGAGATGCGCCCGGCAGAAGGAGCCGAGGAAGGCGAGATCCCCGATCGTCGCCTCGAAGCGGTTCGGCGTCTCCGCGCCGATGCCGCGGGTGCGGACCTCCTCGGGCCGCATCGCGAGCCGCACCGGCGTGCCTGCGGCGAAGGGCGCGGCATTGGCGACGACGAGGTCGAGTTCGTCGACCCTTACCTTGCCGGGTCCGGTCACGATCGCATCCATGAAGGTCATGTGTCCGACGAAATCGGCGACGAAGGGCGTTGCGGGGCGGCGGTAGATCTCCTCGGGCGAGCCGACTTGCTCGACGGCGCCGTCGCGCATCACGACGATGCGGTCGGCCATGGCGAGCGCCTCCTCCTGGTCATGGGTCACCATGATCGTGGTCACCCCCAGCCGCTGCTGCAGCGAGCGCATCTCGTCGCGCAGGCGCTCCCGGACCTTGGCATCGAGCGCCGAGAGCGGCTCGTCGAGCAGGAGCAGTTCCGGCGAGGTGGCGAGAGCGCGCGCCAGTGCCACGCGCTGCTGCTGGCCGCCCGAGAGCTGGACCGGATATTTCTTGCCCTGCTCAGGCAGGCCGACGAGCGTCAGCAGCTCGGCGACGCGCTTGGTGATCTCATCGCGGGTGCGGCGGCGGTTGACCAGCCCGTAGCCGACATTGTCGGCGACGGTGAGATTGGGGAAGAGCGCGTAGGATTGGAAGACGATGCCGAAATCGCGCTCGGACGGGCTCGCCCGCGACACGTCGCGGCCGCCCATGTGGATGGTGCCGCTATCCTGGAGATCGAGGCCGGCGACCGCGCGCAGCAAGGTCGTCTTGCCGCAGCCGGACGGGCCGAGGAAGCAGACGAACTCGCCGCGATGGATGTCGAGGTCGATGTCGTGCAGCGCCCGGAACGCGCCGAAACTCTTGGCGAGGTTGCGGACCGAAAGAAATGGGGTCGTCATCGTGGACATCGTGCCGGCCTTCATATGAACGGGCAGAGACCCGCCCCGCACTGGCGGCGAGGCTTCTCTTGCGTCTTGCACAGACCATGCCGCCGGCCGCCCAAGCGGCCGGCGGCATGGCGGAGGCTCAGTTCTTCGGCGCAGCCTTGGACTCGTAGCGCTTCGACCATTCGGCGAGCACGCGGTCGCGATTATCGGCCATCCAGCCGAGATCGTTCTTGATCATGCCCGCCTCGGCGTTGGCGGGGTAGTTCGCCGGCTTGGTCCCGACGCCCGGCGCGGCGACGATCGCATAGGTCTTGGAGTAGAGCTCGTTGGCGTCCTTGGTCGTCGACCAGTCGGCGATCTTCTTGGCGAGCGCGAGGTTCTTGGAGCCCTTGACGATGGCGCTGGCTTCCATCTCCCAGCCCACGCCCTCCTTCGGGATCACGACCTCGATCGGCGCGCCCTTGCTCTTCTCGGAGGCGCCGCGCATGTCGAGCGCCAGCCCGATCGTGCGCTCGCCGCGCGCGGCCTGGACACAAGGCGCCGAGCCGGAATGAAGGTAGGCGCCGATATTCTCGTGGAGCCCGTCCATGAACTTCCAACCCTCGGCCTCGCCCATGCTCTGCAGCCAGCCGGCGACCATGAGGTAGCCGGTGCCCGACGAAGCCGGGTGCGGCATCACGATCTTGCCTTTGAAGGCCGGATTCAGCAGGTCCTTCCAGGAGCTGGGTACCGCGACGCCCTTGGCCTCGGCGGTATTATAGCAGACGACACCGAGATAGGCGTCCATGCCGGTCCAGGTATAGGGCTCCTTGCTGTCGCGGAAGACCGGCTTCAGCGCGTCGGCGCCGGCGGGCTTGTAGGTCTCGAGCAGGCCGGCCTTCTCGAACATCAGCAGGCTCGACGCCGCCAGCCCCATCACCATGTCGGCACGGGGATTGTCCTTCTCGGCGAGGAAGCGGGCGGTGATGACACCGGTGGAGTCGCGGACCCAGACGACCTCCGCCTCGGGCACGGCCTTCTCGATCGAGGCCTTGAAGGGCGCGAGCTGGTCGTTCTCCAGGGCGGTGTAGACGGTCACCTTCGTCTTCTGTGCGTGAGCCATGCCGGGAAGCGCGAGCGCGATAGCCCCGATGACGCAGGAAGCAAGCCAGTTCTTCATGTTCTCATCCCCTGTTTTTCGATTGGTTTGAACGCTCTTGCGACGTTTTCTTCCCCTGACAGACGAAAACGCAGGCGGATCGCTCCGCCTGCGTTGGCTTTTCTTGTTTCACGCGGTCCAGGGCATCGACCACGTCTTGACGTTGGTGAAGGATTTCATGGCCTCGACGACACCCTCCTTGTAGCCGAGGCCGGAATCCTTGATGCCGCCAAAGGGAGACATCTCGATCCGGTAGCCCGGCACTTCCCAGAGATTGACCGTGCCGACCTCGAGATCGGCGACGAAACGCTGGATGTAATCGTAGCGGTTCGTGCAGATGCCGGAAGAGAGACCATAGGCGGTGGAGTTGGAGATCCGGATGACCTCGGCGATGTCGTCGGGCACGCGGATGATCGGGATCACCGGGCCGAAGGTCTCCTCATGCACCAGCTCGCAGGTGTAAGGGATCTTGTCGACCACGGTCGGGTGGAACAGAGCCCCCTCCGCCCGCTTGCCGTGGAGCACCTCTGCGCCCTTGGTCACGGCATCGTCGACGCGGGCCTGGAAGAGCGCGGCCGAGCGGGCGTTGATGACGCAGCCGACATCGGTTTCCGGATCCATCGGGTCGCCGCATTTCAGCTTCTTCGCCTTCTCGACGACAAGCTTGGAAAAGGCGTCGGCGACGCTCTCGACCACCAGGATGCGCTTCACCGCCGTGCAGCGCTGGCCCGAATTCTTGGTCGCGCCGGTGACGGCGAGCTCGGCCGCCTTGTCGAGATCGGCATCCTCCATGACGATCAGCGGGTCGTTGCCGCCGAGTTCGAGCACGATGCGCTTGTATCCGGCCTTGTCGGCGATGTGCTTGCCGACGCGGACGGAGCCGGTGAAGGTCACCAGATCCGCATCGGGATCGGTGATCATCGCATCGCCCATGGTCGAGGGATTGCCGGTGACGACCGAAAGCATCTCCGGCGGCAGGCCGGCCTCGTAGAGCACGTCAGCCAGCGCCAGCGCGGTCAGCGGGGTCAACTCGGTCGGCTTGAGAACGAGGCGGTTATTGGTCGCGATCGCCGGGGCCAGCTTGTGGCTGACCATGTTGAGCGGGTGGTTGAACGGGGTGATCGCCGAGATCACGCCGAGCAGCGGCTGGCGCGTGGTGAAGATCTTGCGCGGCTTGCCGTTCGGCGAGATGTCGCAGGAGAACATCTCGCCATCGTCCTTGATGGTGAGCTGCGCCGCGAAGGACCAGACGTCATAGGCGCGGCTCGCCTCATAGAGCGAGTCCTTCCAGCACAGGCCCGCTTCCGCCGTGATCAGCTTGGCGAACAGCTCCTTGCGATCGCGCAGCAACTCGGCGGTCTTCTGCAGGATCTGCTGGCGCTCGTAGCGCGAGAGATTCGGCTTGAAGGCCTTGGCCTTGGCGAAGGCCTCGCGGACATGCTCGGGCCGGGCCGCCGGGATCAGGCCGACCACACTGTCGTCATAGGGGTTCCTGACCTCGACCATCTCGTCGGTCGTGACCAGCTTGCCAGCGATGCGCATCGCCTCGCGCCGCACCGGCGGCTTCACCGCAGCGTTCATCTCAGTTCACCAGGTTCAGGGCGACGTCGAAAACGTCGAAATTGCGCAGGATGCGGCCCTCCGGCACCGTGATCGGCCGGTTGGCGATCATCGGCACGCGCTGCTCGGTGATGCCGCCATGCGAGCGCAGCGGCTCGGTCAGGCCGGAGAGGTCGTGCTTGTCCGGCGAAGTGCCGATGACCTTCTGGCGGGTCGAGACGACCACGACATCGCCGATCCGGTCGGCCGGCAGTTCGAAGCGCTCGCAGGCTTCGGCCGAGGTCACCGCCAGCGCGATGCCCTCGATCCCGGAGATGCGGGCCGCAACCTCTTCCTGGCTGGCGCCATCGGGCAGGTAGACCGTGGCAAAGGAGCCGAGCGCGCCGTGATGGACCACATAGGGGTCGGTGATCGGCAGGATCACGCGCATCGTGCCCTTGCCGTACCACTCGTCCATCAGGCTCTGGAGATAGATAACGTCCGGCTCGCCATTGGCGAGATGCTTGTCGTTCATGCCGTGGTCGGCGGTGATGACCAGCGTGCAGCCGAGCGCATCGAGCTTGCCGACATAGCCGTCGAACATGGCGTAGAACGAGTCCGCCATCTCCGAACCCGGTCCCGCCTTGTGCTGCACATAGTCGGTGGTCGAGAGGTACATCAGGTCCGGCTTGAACGTCTCCAGCAGCTTCACGCCGGCGGCGAAGACGAACTCCGACAGATCGGCCGAATAGACCGACGGCACGGGCATGCCGACGAAACCGAGCACGTTCTCGATGCCGTTCTCCGCCTTGTTGGCCTTGTCGGCCTTTTCCGACGAGAAGGCGATCGCGCTGCCCGACGAGAAATCGAGGCCCTTGCCGAGCAGGGTGCGCAGCTTGTCCTTGGCGGTGACCATCGCGACCTTGAAGCCGGCCTTCTGGAACTCGGCCAGGATGGTCGGCGCCCGCAGGAAGCGGGCGTCGTTCATCATCACCTCTTCCTTGGCCTCGCGGTCGTAGAAGAAGTTGCCGGCGATGCCGTGCCAGGCCGGCGGCCTGCCGGTGATGATCGAGAGGTTGTTCGGGTTGGTGAAGCTCGGGATCACCGAATAGGCATGGGTGCTGGCGCCGGTCTTCATGATCCGGTCGAGGTTCGGCGTCAGGCCCTTGGCGCTGGCCGCCTCGATATAGGCCGGCTCCGAGCCGTCCATGCAGATCACCACCGTCGGGCGCTGCGGTCGGGCATAATTACGGCCGTTCGCAACGACATCCGCGCCGATCTTCGTGTGCATTGTCATCTCAAGGCTCCTCACGCGGCCGACTTCAGGCCGACGCCCATTTCATCAAGGACATCCGACACTGTGGCGACGAAGGCGCGCATGTCCTGCGCGCCGAGCGCGCCGATACAGCCGATGCGGAAGCTGTCCGCGACCGTGAGCTTGCCGGGATAGATGACGTAGCCGGCATCCTTCAGCGCGTCGTAGAAGCGCTGGAAGACGAAGTTCTTATCCTCCGGCATGTGGAAGGTGACGATGATCGGCGCCTGCCGGGCCGCCGGAAGCAAGGTACGGAAACCGAGGCCTTCCATGCCCTCGATCAGGATGCGGGCGTTCTCGGCATAGCGCTCGCCGCGCCCCGAGACGCCGCCTTCGGCCCAGAACTCCTGCAAAGCTGCGTGGAAGGCGACGATGACATGGATCGGCGGGGTGAAGCGGTACTGGCCAGTGCGCTCGAAGCCGGCATTCTGGTCGTGGAGATCGAGCACCAGCGTGGTGGCGTTGCCCTGGGTCTCGGCCAGCGCGCTCTTGCGGGCGATGACGAAGCCGAGGCCGGGAACGCCCTGGATGCACTTGTTCGAGGAGGCGGCGACGGCGTCGAAATAGACCTCGCGGCTGTCGAGCGGCAGGGCGCCGAAGGCGCTCATCGAGTCGACCAGCAAGCGGCGGCCATGGCGCTTGGCCAGCGCGGCGATCGCCTCGACCGGATTGCGGATGCCGCTCGTCGTCTCGCAATGGACCGTGAAGATATGGGTGATCGCGGGGTCGGCGACCAGCATGCGGTCGACCTCGGCGAGGTCCGGCGGGGTGTCCTCGGCAGTCTCGTGCACGGCGACGGCGCGGCCGGCGATCTCCAGGATACGCTTGGCGCGCTGGCCATAGGCGCCGTTGATCAGGACCAGGATCTTGCCGTCGCGCGGCACGAAGGTGGTCAGCATCGCCTCGACGGCGAAGGTGCCGGAGCCCTGCATCGGCACGGTGACGAAATCCTCGCCGCCATGGATGATCTTCGGCAGCTCTTCCAGAACCGCCTTGTTGATGCCGACGAAGGTCGCGTCGCGCGAACCCCAGTCATGCACCATCGCTTCCTTGATGGCCTTGCTGGTGGTCAGCGGGCCGGGGGTCAGGAGAAGCGGATCACCGGTTTCGGAAGAGGCAGGGCGGCGGGCCTGGGCCATGATGGTCTCGCGATGTGTTGCGGCGGATGACCCGGACGCTAGGACCGCGATTGACATAGGTCCAATACATCGTTTCCATATCTCATATAGATAGGATCTATAGAAAATGGCCATCAGCTATTCCGGCCTTGCCGCGTTCCATGCGGTCGCCGAGGCGCAGAGCTTCACCGGCGCCGCCAAGACGCGCCATGTCAGCCAGCCCACCCTCTCCGCCCAGGTGCGCGGGCTCGAGGATGCCTATGGCGTGAGGCTCTTCGACCGGGCCGGCCGGCAGGTGAAGCTGACCCCGCTGGGCCAGAGCCTCTTCGTCATCACGACCAAACTGTTCTCTGCGGAGGACGAGGCGGAATCGCTTCTCGCCGGCAGCCGCACGCTCCAGCGCGGCCATCTGCGGATCGCCGCCGACAGCGCCACCCATGTCATGCCGGCGCTCGCCCGCATGCGCGAGCGCTATCCCGGCTTGACCTTCTCTCTGACGATCGGCAACTCCTCGGAAGTCGTCGACCAGATCATGGATTTCGCCGCTGATGTGGCGATCACGGCCCGCGCCAATTCCGATCCGCGCATCCACAGCATCCGGCTGCGCTCCGACGATCTGGTCGCTTTCGTCTCGGATCAGCACGAGCTGGCGCGACACGACCGCATGCCGATCGAGGCCTTCGCCGGTCAGGACATCGTGCTGCGCGAGCGCGGCTCGATCACGCGCGAGGTGTTCGAGAGCCGGCTGTCGACGGCCGGAATCAAGCCGGCGAACCTGCTGGAGGTGCAATCGCGCGAAGCGGTCCGCGAAGCCGTCGCCTTCGGCTTCGGGATCGGCGTGGTCTTCGCCGCCGAATTCAGGCCGGAAGCCGGCCTGAAACGCATCATCATCACCGGAGCCGATTTCGACGTCGGCGAATACATCGTCTGCCGGGCCGAGCGCCAGCGCCTGCCGCTGGTGCGCAGCTTCTTCGAAATGGTCCAGGACGTGATCGACGCGCGCTGAGACCGGAGGCGCGATGGCCCTTCCCGCCGGAACAACCCTCAGGCCAGTCTCAGGACCGAAATGCCGGCCACCACGAAGGCGATGCCGATCCAGCCGCGCCCCGCCAATCTCTGCCTGAAAAGCACGAAGCCAGCCAACGCCGTCAGGACGATGCCGGCCCCGCCCCACAATGCGTAGGCGACCGACAGATCGATCCCGTGGATCGCCTGGGACAGCGCCGCCACGGAGAGCAGGATGCATCCAATTCCCGCAAACCCGGCGGCGAGCTTCCGGAACCCATCGGACAGCTTGATGAAGACGTTGGCCGCAACCTCCAGCCCGATGGCGCCAACCATCCAGGCAATGTGGACAAACTGGGCGTTCTGCATGGTCACGCCGCCTCTTTCGGCGCGCCGGCATTGACGAGCACCACGCCCAGGACCAGCAAGGCGATCCCTCCCAGCTTCAGCCACCCCAGGCTCTCGCCGAAGACCTGATAGCCGATAGCCGTCACGGCGATGAGGCCGACTGTTTCCCAGGTCGCGTAAGCAATGGCGATGGGCAGCACCTTCACCGCGAGCGAAAGAAAGAAGAAGCTCAACCCCATCGGGATATACACAAGGGCAACGGCGTATAGCGCACCACTATCCGCCACCAACTTCATCGTCGTTACGCCAATCAGCTCGGCCCCGATCGCAGCAAGCAAGAACAACCACGGACGCACGCCCATCGAAGAGCCCCCAGAGTTTCACAATGGCGGCCAGAAGCACCAATCATTCCGATTGAAAAAGATAGAATGCATCATCAATTTCGATAGATTGTCGGGATGGAGTGGTCCCTGGATCAATTGCGTCAATTCGTGACGGCGGCGAACGGCTCGACGCCTCTTTGCTCGGTCGACTGCCCATCCCTCGCCTTGCCGCCGCTTTCGGTGCGGATGCTCTGGCGCCAGGGGCGCCAACTGCGCCCACCGGAAAAATGGGTGGAGACGCGCTTCAGCGAATTGCTCTGCGAGAATGTGGAGCGCTGGGCTGATCCGGACGGCGCTTCATAAGCTCCGACCGCAAGGATATGTACAAAACCGCTTTTCCGATGAGGTCCAGTGATCCACCCCCGTTGAATTGGTCCACCCTGAAGTATGTCTTTTGGCAGACAGGAGGACCGCAATGCCGAAGAAGCGCCACAAGCCCGAAGAGATCGTCGCGAAGCTGCGCCAGGTCGATGTGCTCGTTTCGCAGGGCCAATCCGTTGCCGACGCGATCCGTTCGATCGGCGTGACGGAGGTGAGTTACTACCGCTGGCGCCGCGAGTTCGGCGGCCTGAAGTCGGATCAGGTGAAGCGGATGAAGGAGCTTGAGGCCGAGAACGCCCGGCTCCGTCGCGCCGTCGCGGACCTGACGCTCGACAAGCTGATCCTGAAGGAGGCTGCGTCGGGAAACTGGTAAGCCCCGCGCGTCGCCGTGCCTGCATCGACCATGTCCGTTTCGCTCTGAAGGTGTCTGAGCGGCGGGTCTGCCGTGTGTTGGGGCAGCACCGCTCGACCCAGCGCCGGATCCCGCGCGGACGCGACGATGAGGAGCAACTCATCGCCGACATCGTCGAACTGGTCCGCCGATACGGACGCTACGGCTATCGCAAGATCGCCGCGCTGCTGCGCTCGACGGCAGGCTGGGTCGTCAACGACAAGCGGGTCGAGCGGATCTGGCGACGCGAGGGGCTCAAGGTTCCGGCCCGACAACCCAAGCGCGGCCGCCTCTGGCTCGCGGACGGATCCTGCATCCGCCTGCGCGCCGAGCGGCCCAACCATGTCTGGTCCTACGACTTTGTCGAGGACCGCACCCATGACGGGAGAAAGTATCGCATGCTCAACATCATCGACGAGTTCACGCATGAATGCCTGGCGATCCGCATCGATCGCAGGCTGAAGGCGATCGATGTCATCGACGTGCTCTCGGACCTGTTCATCCTGCGCGGCGTGCCGGAGCATATTCGTTCAGACAACGGCCCCGAGTTCGTCGCCAAGGCCGTGCAGGAATGGATCGGCGCGGTTGGTGCGAAGACCGCCTACATTGCGCCCGGCAGTCCCTGGGAGAACGGCTTCATCGAGTCGTTCAATGCCCGGTTGCGCGACGAACTTCTCGATGGCGAGATCTTCTACACCCTCGCGGAGGCGAAGATCATCGTCGAAAGCTGGCGGCGGCACTTCAACACCGTGCGCCCCCATGGCTCGCTCGGCTACAAGCCTCCCGCGCCGGAGGTGTTCATCCCCGCCATGACCGCGCGGGCGGCTGCGCAACCCAGACCGGCTACGCCGCCCGAGCTGGCGTCGAGGCCAACCGTCCACTAACAATCGCCTTGGACCAGTCGGCGGGGGCGGATCACCAGCAGATCCTGGACGCAGAGGGAACAAACGACGATTGAGCGCTGGAGTGCATCCGCAATTCTTCCAAGCGCGGATGCACTCCAGGCCGTTGTTTTATCGCGCCGTCATCGCGCGCGGGATCGCGGATCGGCGGCATCGCGCAGCGCATCGCCGAGCAGGTTGAGCGCGAACACCGTCAGCAGGATCGCCAGGCTCGGGAAAACGGCGAGCCACCAGGCGTCGAGGATATTCTCGAACCCCTCGCGGATCATGCCGCCCCAGGTCGCGGCCGGCGGCGGCACGCCGAGCCCGATGAAGCTCAGCGAGGCCTCGGTGCGGATGGCCGAGGCCAACCAGAGCGAGCTCATCACCACAACGTCGGAGAGCATGTTGGGCAGGATATGCCGCGTCATGATCCGGAACGGGCCGCAGCCATAGGAGCGGCTCGCCTCGACGAAATCGCGCTGGCGCAGCGTGATCGTCGGAGCGCGGGCGACACGGGCGAAGGGCGCGATCTCGGTCACCGCGATCGCGATGATCAGGTTCTCCAGGCTCGCCCCGAGCATCGCGGCGATCATCAGGCCGAGCAGCAGCGTCGGGAAGGCGAGCATCACGTCGAGCACGCCCATGACGATCTGGTCGAAGAGGCCGCCGATATAGCCGGCGGCGACGCCGATCGTCGTGCCGACCAGCATCGCGATCAGGATCGCGAAGAAGCCGACGAAGAGCGAGATGCGGGCGCCGTAGATCAGGCGCGAGAGCACGTCGCGCCCATAGGAGTCGGTGCCGAGCCAGAACTCGGCCGAAGGCGGCTCGAGCCGGGCGACGATGTTCTGCTCGAGTGGATCATGCGGCGCGATCCAGGGCGCGAGCACTGCTACGCAGATGATGAACGCGAGCAGGAGGAGACCGATCCAGGAGAGCCTGTTCTGGCTGAAGGCGAGCCAGAGGCCGCCCGGCCGGATATCGACGGTCGTGGTGGCGACGGCGCTCATGTGTATTTCACCCTCGGATCGACGAGGCCATAGGCCAGGTCCGTCAGCGTGTTCACGACGATCACGCAGATGGCGAAGATGATCATCAGCCCCTGCAGCAGCGTGTAGTCGCGGGCGTTCAATGCACCGATGATCAGCTTGCCCAGGCCCGGACGGTTGAAGATGATCTCGGTCAGCACGGAATTGCCGATCAGCGTGCCGAAATAGAGCCCGACCACCGTGATGATCGGGATCAGGCTGTTGCGCAGCGCATGCGTCACGACGAGCTGGCCGGGGCTGACGCCCTTGGCGCGGGCGGTGCGGATATAGTCCTCGGTCAGCACGCCGAGCATCGCCGCGCGGGTCACCCGCATCACATAGGCGGTCATGATGATGCCGAGGTTGAGCGCCGGCAGCGCCAACGCCCGCAGTCTCTCCGCGAGATCGCCGGAGCCGCTGGTATTGCCGAGCACGGGGAACCAGCCGAGCTGGATCGCGAAGACGATCAGCATCAGGATGCCCGAGACGAAGGCCGGGAAGGACAGGCCGACCAGCGAGACGATGCGCGCGACGTAATCGACCCAGCCGTTGCGGGCGAGCGCCGCCGCGACGCCGAGCGGCAGGCCGAAGGCGAGGCCGATCACGATGGCGGCGACCGTCAGCTCGATGGTCGAGGGCAGGACGAGCAGCACCTCATGGATGACGTTGCGGCCGCTGCTGAGCGACTGGCCGAGATCGCCGGTGAGGATCTTGCCGATGAAGGCGAGGTACTGGGCATGGACCGGCTGGTCGAGGCCGAGCTTCTCGCGCAAGGCCGCGAGCGAGGCGGCACTCGCCTGGTCACCGAGAATGACGGAGGCGGCATCGCCCGGCACGAGCCGGACCAGCACGAAGATCGCCGTCAGCATCACGAACAGCGTCGGTATGGCGAGCAGAAGACGTCTGACGAAGAAGCCCGTCATGCGGCGACCCTTTCCTGCATCAGGCGTTGCGGCGCGAAGGCCGCGATCTCGCGGCGGGTGCGGCCCTCGACGACGAGCTCGGCGAGGATCGCCCCGACGACCGGCACGAGCTGGAAGCCGTGGCCGGAGAAGCCGAAGGCATGGACCAGCCCGGCGACACGGGGCGAAGCGCCGATCACTGGCAGTCGGTCGCGCGTCTGCGCCTCGATCCCCGTCCAGCAGCGGGCGATGCGCACGCCGCGCACGGCCGGGAAGAGGTCGCTGGCGGCGCGCGCGCCCTTGGCGAGCTCGCGGAAATTGACCGTGCTGCGCTCCCTGTCCAGATCGGCCGCGCCCTGCAGGCCGCCGCCGATCACGAGCGTGCCCTGGCTCGCCTGCTTGAAGGAGAGCGCCCGGCCGACCACGCTGACGACGGGGTCGAGCAGCGGCGCGAGACGCTCCGTCACGATCATCATGGAGGCGCGCACGCCGAGCGGGATGTCGTCGCCGAACAATGCCGCGAGCCGGCCCGCCCAGGCGCCGGCCGCGTTGACGACGACGGGAGCGCGAAAGCGACGGGCGCCGCAAACGAGCAGCCAGTCCTCCCCTTGCCGGTCGACCGTCTCGACGCCGCAGGCCTCGGCGATGACGACGCCTTCCGCCTCGCAAGCGCGGCGAAAGGCCAGGATGGTCCGGTGCGGATCGGCGGCGCCGTCGCGCCGCGCCACCAGCGCACCGACGCAATGCGGGCTCAGCGCCGGCACCAGGCGGCGCAGCTCCTTCGCGTCGATCAGCTCCTCATGCGCATAGCCGAGGCCGCGCATCCTCGCCTCGCGTTGCACGAGGGCCGGCATGTGCTCGTCCCGCTCCGCGACATTGAGCTGGCCCTGCGCCTGGAACCCGCAATCGTCGCCGACGATCTCCTCGATCCGGTGCCACATCGCCATGGCCTCCAGCGAGATCGGCACCTCCGCGAGGTCACGGTTGAGCGTGCGCACGCCGGCCGCCGTCGCGCCCGAGGCGTGCCGGC
The DNA here is from genome assembly GCA_965283735.1 of Beijerinckiaceae bacterium. Lineage (GTDB taxonomy): Bacteria > Pseudomonadota > Alphaproteobacteria > Rhizobiales > Beijerinckiaceae > Allobosea. Next base: position 2,593,283 of record CBDIPN010000001.1, read on the forward strand.
CGGTCCAGCGCCGCTCGATCACCACGACGCGCCGGTCGGCGCGGGCCAGATGCAGCGCGGCTGAAAGGCCGTGGAGACCGCCACCGACGACCGCGACGTCGAAGCTTTCCGCGTTCATGCGGCGGGCTCCCGTTCGTCGAGGCTGGCAAGCTCGCCCAGCGTCACCGGTTTCAGCGGCGGCCTGATGCGGTAGAAGCCGACCTGCTCGACCGGCCTGCCCTGAACCGCGGCGACGATATGAGCCATGGTGTAGCCGCATTGCCGTCCCTGGCACGGCCCCATGCCGGCGCGGGTGAAGGCCTTGAGCTGGTTCGGGCCGGGCCGCCCCTGTGCCGCGCGGCTGCGCAGCTCCCCAGCGGTCACCTCCTCGCAGCGGCAGACCAGCGTCTCGTCGGCCGGCGCGAAGACCTGAGGGCGCGGCGCATAGAGCGCGTCGAGGAAGGGGCGTAGCGCAAGCGCACGCGCAAGCGTCGCCCGTTCGGTTCGTGCCGTGGTTTCAGCGGCGCCCTCGTCCAGCTTTCCGAGCTTGCTCGCGGCCCGCAGCGCCGCAAGCCGTCCACGCGGCTCGGCAGCCTCGGCCCCGCCGATGCCGGCGCCGTCGCCGGCGACGAAAATCTTCGCCTGCGTGGTCTCGCCCCAGGCGTCAAGCACCGGGACCTGGCAATGCTGCCCGGCATTCCATTGCATCGCGCAGCCGAGCGCGAGCGCGGCGTGGATGTTCGGCACGACGCCTTCATGGACGAGCAGCACCTCGGCCGCGACCTGCGCCTCCCGGCCGTCCTGCGTGCGGTAGCGCAGGCTTTCGAGGCGCCCGTCGCCCTCGGCCCGCAACTCCGCGACGTGGCGGATGATCGGGAATCCGGCCCGCTTCAGCGCGAGCGACCAGGACAGTCCTTTCAGGAGGTCGCCGAACCGCGCGATCCCCTGCGGCAAGTGGCGCAAGGCCTGGCCGAGACGGCCGCGAGGCGTGGTGTCGAGGAAGCCGGCGATCCGCCCGCCCGCCGCCAGGAGCTGCGTCATGTAGAGCAGCGGCAGCGGTCCGCATCCGGCGATCCAGACCGGCTTGTCCGGCACGGAATCGGCGGTCTTCAGCAGGATCTGCGCGGCACCGACCGTCAGCACGCCGGGCAGCGTCCAGCCCGGGAACGGCACGGGGCGTTCCTGCGCGCCGGTGGCGAGGATGATCGCCTCCGCCGTGACGCTGCGCGCCCTGCCCTCGCGGGTCAGGAAGGCACGAAAGCCCGGCTCGATCTGCCAGAGCTGCGCCTGCGGCTCGTAGAGCGCGCCGCAGGCGCGGAAGGCGGCGGCCCGGTCGACACCCGCCCGATAGGCCTCGCCCAGGCGGGCGAGGCGCGGCGTCGCGGCGACGGTCTCGACAGCGCGCCAGATCTGGCCGCCGGGCGCCGGCTGGTCGTCGACGACCCGTACGGAAAGGCCATGACGACGGGCCGTCACGGCGGCGGCCATGCCGGCGGGCCCGGCGCCGACGATCAGGAGATCGGTATGGCTGAGGTCGGGATGTGCGTTGCTCATGCCGAGAGGCTCCGGCGGCCTTGCTGCCGGGTGACGGACATGCCGTCCCGCACCGGTGTCAGGCATCCCTGCACGGAGCCTTGACCATCGACCTCGACGAGGCATTCGAAGCAAACGCCCATCATGCAGTAGGGCGCGCGGCGGCTTTCCGAGACCGGCGTCGTCCGGCTCCAGCCTTCGGGCTGGCGCAGCAGCAGCGCGGCGATGCTTTCACCGGCTTCGGCCCTGACCGGGCGCCCGTCGATATGGACCGTCACGGTGGCCGGCCCCGGATCATGCAGCTTGCGGAACATCGAAGCGTCTCTGGTGGAAGGGAGAAAAGTTCTCGGGCAGCGAGCCGGCGGCGATCGCCCCGGCCAGTATCTCGGCGTGGAAGGCCGCGAGCGTCACGCCAGAATGGCAAAGCGCGACGAAGGCGCCGGGATGGCTCTCGGACTGGGCATAGATCGGGTAGCTGTCGGGCGTCATGATGCGCAGGCCGGCCCATTGCCGGACGAGCCCGACATGCGCGAGGGCGGGGATCAGCCTGACCGTCTTGCGGCTCAGCCCGGCCGCCGCCTCCGTCGTCGTCGAGGCGTCGAGGCCGACCCTGTCCTTGGTCGCGCCGATCATCACCGTGCCCTCGGTCGTCTGGCGCAGGCCGCTCACCGGCAGCGGCAGGAAGGGGGCGAGCCTTTCGGTGACGAGAACCTGGCCGCGTTCCGGATGCACCGGCACGTCGAGCCCAACCTGCCGACCAAGTTCCGCCGAGCCGAGCCCGGCGGCGATGACGATGCGGGGCGCGCTGAGGGTTTCATCGGCCAGCACGAGCCGGAAATCGGCACCGGCCTTCTCGATCCGCTCGACCCGCGAACGGTGGCGGATGCCGCCGCCGAGGCGCAGCAGCCCGCCATGCAGGGCCGCCAGAAGCCGGAGCGGATTGGTGTGGCCGTCATGGCGGCCGAAGCTCGCGCCCGACACGTCGGGGCCCAACCCCGCTTTCGGCAGGAGACGCTCCAGCGCCTGCCGGTCGAGCATCTCCCAGTCCGGCTCGCCGGCGCCGCGCTGGTTGTGCAGGCGCATCATCTCGAGACGCCGCTTCTCGAAGCCGTCCTCCCCCAGGCAAAAGACCAGGCCGCCGTTCTGCTCGTAGCAGAGGTCGGTTCCCGTCTCAGCCTCGAGCCCGTCGGAAAAAGCGCGCCACAAGGCGATGCTGTGGCGCGTCAGCGCCTGATAAGCGGGCATGCCGAGGCCCTTGCCCTGCAGCCAGACCAGCCCGAAATTGGCACGCGCCGCCCGAAAGTCGCCGTCCTCGCCATCGAGCAGCAGGACCTTCTCGGCCCGCCGCGCGAGGCCATAGGCGATAGCCGCCCCGACCGTTCCCCCTCCGATGACGATGATGTCCGGCCGCATGCGAATTTCCCTTGCCGACCGTGACGTTAGGAAGCCATGTTGTATTTCGTCAAAGTCGTATTTCTCTCCCTCCTATTCTTCAGGGTTATGGCATGGTCAGACGGCTCAACCTGCGACAGGTCGAGGCCTTCAAGGCGGTGATCGAATACGGGACGGTGAGCCGCGCGGCCGAGATGATCAACATCTCCCAGCCGGCGATGAGCAAGCTGATCGCGCATCTAGAAGCGGATACGGGCCTGCAGCTCTTCGACCGGGTGAAGGGGCGCCTGGCGGCGACGCGGCGCGGCATGCGGCTCTACGAGGAGATCGACCGGATCTTCGCCGGCGTGCGCCAGGTCGAGAACGCCGTCGACGCCATCCGCCGCGACGAGCAGAGCCGGCTATTGATCGGTGTGATGCCGGCCCTCTCAGGCGCTTTCATCCAGCAGGCGACCTGCCGCTTTCTCGCCAGTCAGCCGAAGGTCTTCTGCTCGGTTCAGTCGCGCAGCTCGCAATGGATTGCGGACGGGCTCCTCACCCGGAAACTCGATGTCGGCTTCACCGTGGCGCCGATCGACAATCCCTACATCGCGTCCGAGCCGCTGATGGCCCATCCGCTCGTCTGCATCATGCCGCTCGCGCACCCGCTGGCGGAGAAGAGCGTGATCAAGCCGGCCGATATCGACGGGGTCGACTTCGTCTCATTCGATCCGGAGAGCTTCACGAACCGGCGCATCGGGCAGGTTTTCGACGCTCATGGCGTCGCGCCCAATGTCGTCATGGTGGTGGGGGTTTCGCCGACCTTGTGCGAGTTCGTCGCTGCCGGCGTCGGCATATCGCTGGTTCATCCATCGGCCGTCGGGGGCCTGCGCGGCAGGGTGGCGATCCGACGCTTCGAGCCCGCCGTCAAGCTCGACTTCCAGCTGTGTCACATCCGCGAGAGCCGCAACGCCCGGCTGGTCGGCGCCTTCCTCGAAGGCGCCCGGCACGCGGCCGCGGAGATATCGCGGACGATCCTTATGCCGGACTGAGCTGGACGTTCGCGAGAGCCTGCAGCAGCCGCGCGTGGTCGCCCGCGCGCAGCTGCACCGTCAAGGGGGGCCGGCGGAAGGCCGCGACATGGCCAAATCCGACACGCGGTCCCCGCCGTTTCACATCTCGCGCCCGCTTCAGCGCGCCTTCAGCGTCGTGGCTTCGGTAATCGCCGGAGCCAGGTTCATCGAACCTTTCAGCTCGTAGCCGAAATCGAGCCGGTCGCTGCGCGCCCAGACCTGCCGCAGCTCGAACAGCGGGATCGCGCAGACATCCTCCATGATCTTGCGCTGGGCTTCCTTCCACAAAGCCTTCTGCGCCTCGGCGTCGGAGGCCGTGCGCGCCTGCTCGATCTCCTTGTCGCCAACCTTGCAATGCGAGAAATTGGTCGCCGCTGTCGGCGTGTTCACCGTGGCGCGCGAGTGGAAGAACTCGCTGAGATAGGTGTCCGCGATCGGAAAGCGCGCCGCGCCGTAGAACACCACGCCGCTCAGGTCCTTGCGCGTCTGGCTCTGATAGGTCGCGTGGTCGACGACCTGCATGTCGAGCTTGATCCCCGCCTTGGCGAGCTGCGCCTGGATGATCTCCATGATCGGCTGCTGCGCCGAGATGTTGGAGACGATGGCCTTGACCGTGATACCGTCCTTGTGGCCGGCCTCGGCCAGCAGGGCCTTGGCCTTGGCGAGGTCGAAGGCATAGCGGACGGAGCAATCCTCGCCGAGATAGCCGGGCGGCACCACCGAGCAGCCCTTCGGCCCGACATCCTTGCCGACATAGCGCACGAGGTCGTCGGTATTGACCGCGGCAGCGATGGCGCGGCGCACGCGGATGTCGTCGAGCGGCGGCACGCTCTGGTTGATGTGGAGCAGCCGGTACTCGCCCGGCCGGAAAATCTCGACATTGAAGCCAGGGCGCTTGCGGGCGGAATCGACCCAGCGCTGCTCACGCTTGGCATACATCAGGTCGACCTCGCCCGAGGTGAAGGCGAGCTCGCGGGCGCTGTCCGAAGGGATGTTGCGCACCATGATCGTGTCGATCTTCGGCTTGCCGCGGAAATAAGTCGGGTTGGCGGCGAGCTTGACGTATTGCTGCGTCACCTGCTCGACGAAGGCGAAGGGGCCGGTGCCGACGGGGCGGCCGCCGAACTTGTCGCCGAGCTGCTCCGCGGCCTTGCGGCTGACGATGTTGCCGCCGTGATAATTCGTCACCCGCCCGAGGAAATTGACGTCCGGGTACTTCAAGGTGACACGCACGGTCAGGTCGTCGAGCTTCTCGACCTTGTCGACCGCCGCGAAATCCGAGGAAAAGGTCGAGCGCTTGGGATCGGCCGAGCGCTGGAGCGAATAGACGACGTCATCGGCCGAAAGCGTGCCCCAGTCGCCCTGAAACCTGACGTCCTTGCGCAAGTGGAAGGTCCAGAGCTTGCCATCCGGCGACTGCTCCCAGCGCTCGGCCAGATCCGGCTCGATATCCTTGGGATCAGCGCTACCCGGCTTGAAGCGAACGAGCCCGTTATAGATCCAGCCGACCACGCTCTTGTCGCTGGTGGCGCTGGCACGATGCGCATCGAGCGTCGAGACGTCGCCGTCGGCGGCGACGCGCAGCACGGTCTCCTGGGCCTGCCCCGCGGCTGGCAGGCAGGCGGCGAGCATCAGACCAGCAAGCCCGATAACGGAATTCTTCATCATGCACCCCCTCGATTTCAGTTCTTTGAGACAGTGTGGGCGGAGCGATCCCAAGCTGTCCAAGTCGAAATCAGGCAGGGTGTATTCCGGATGGTTATGCCCCTTCCCGCGATCAGGGGCAGCCAGTCCATCCTCACAGGCTGCGACGGCAGCCGCGCAGCCGTCCCTTCTAGCTCTGCATGCCGAAGACCACGAACGCTCCCCAGTTCGCCGGGTGGGCGTATTCGGCCGGCCCCTCCACCGCGATCAGCTCGCGGACCGCCGAGCGCAGAGCATAGTCCCAGCCGCGCTGCGGGGCGGCCGCCATGTCACGCGCCGACTTCGTCATCAATGCGACCGTCGGCCCGGAGGGAATGGCCCAATGCGTGACGATCAGACTTCTGGCGCCACTGGTGAGAAATGCTCGGGCAAGGCCCGACAGGCCCGTCGCTCCCGCGCGACCATCCGACGAGGCCGTGTTGCAGGCGGACAGGATGACGAGCTCCGCATCAAGGCGCATCTGCGCGATTTCGCTCATCGTCAGGATACCATCATCCTCCGCACTGCTTTTCGCCGGAGGCGTCAGGACGAGGCCGGGCTCGGCAAGCCCGTCGAGATCGCCCGTGACCAGCCCGTGCGTGGCGAAAGCGATGATCCGATACGCATCGAGCGGCTGCTGACGCAACGCGGCTTCCGTGGCTTGCCCTCCGAGCAGGATATCCTGAGGCCGTGCGCCGAAAGCGGTCGACAGCGCCTTGATCTCCTGCGCCGTCTCGGGAAGCGCCGGCAGGCGGCGCAGCGCGTCGGGATCGGCGAGCGAGCGCCGCGACAGCGCCGCAGATACGTCGACGGACCGGATCGAGCCCGGGCTGCCGGCAAGCTGCGGATCGCCGATCCCGAAGAAGCGCTGCGGCGCCTTGCTGGCCAATTGTCCGCGGCCTCGCGTCTCCAGCGAGCGGATGCCGGGCAGGTACAGGATCGACGGGCCGAGCGCGAGCCACTCCGCCTTGGCCGAGCGGTAATCCGCAGGCGACGTGGGCTCCGTTGCCGGCACGCTGAGTGGAAGAACGCCCAGCGGAAGCGCCTGCAAGGGCCCATCCGCCACCACGATCAGCCGCGAAAGCGAGCCGACCTCGCTGCGCACCGGCCCCAGCAGCAGTTCGAACAAGGCATGGGCATCGCCGAAGGGAAAGCGCGGCAGCGTGCCGTCCGAAACGTCGAGGCCGGCGCGGACGCTGGCGATGCGCGCTTCGAGATCCTTCGCCGCGACAGACGAGAACCACGCTCTGGGGGCGCCGCTTCTGGGGACGAGCATCCCGTAGACGCCGTCGCTGCCCGCGTGGAGCACCAGAAGCCCCTCCCCGGCCGCAAGCTTGGCTTGCGCGGCCGGCACCGAGATCGACTCGATCGAGGTCAGCTCCTCCGGCACCGGGAGCAATCGCGTGATCGCGCCGGCGGCAACCTCCCTCGCCTGCTCGAACCGGCGCTGCAGGGCGTCGATCCTTGCAGCATCGAGCGCCCGCCCTCCCTCTCCGAAGGATTTGATTTCCTGCAGCCCGGCCTCCGCTTCACTGCGACGGCGTATCGCGTCCGCGACGGTCACGTCGGCGGTGACCCGGCGCCGCTGCGAGGCCAGGAACGACAGCGCCGTATCGCTCATCATGGCACGCTGCAGATCGACGAATGCGGCGTCGGCGAAGCCGACCGCGTCCTTGCCTGCCGCCGGATTGGCCGCAACCCGCGTCGCGAGCTGGGCGGAGAGCCGCAGCGCCGGCTTGAAGTCGCGAAACAGAACCGAGGCCTGCTCGCTCGCCGCCGTCCATTCCCGCGACAGCCGCGCCATGGCGATCGCCCTGACGCGCGCGAGGTGGAAGCGCACCTCCGCCCATTCCCGCTTCTCGTAGGCGAATTGCGCGAGGCGGGCATGGACGGGGACGAGCAACCCGGCGAGACCGCGCTGATAGTCGCTGACGAACTGCACATCGTCGGCACGCGGCTCGTTCTCCGGCCGCGACAGCCGGACGAAATCCTCCAGGACCATCCTGGCTGCCATCGAGTACCCGGCCGTATGCAGGTGACGGGCGAAGTCGTCGATGGCTTCGAAGGCGTCCTGATCGGCACCGAAATCACGCAATAAATCCAGCGGCGTCGAAATATGATCCTTGATCAGCGCCCGCTTCTTGACCGGGTCGCGTTCGATGAGCGCCTGGAAGAACAAATTCGGCTCAGGTGCGTAGGCTGAACCGCCCGGGCCCGCTTCGTAGAGCGCGATCACGGTGGCGATGGATGCAATGTTGCCCTTGAGCATGGGGACTTTCTGCAGATATTCCAGGAAGGCTGGCCCGTACATCTGCACGGCCGCGCCCTTCACTTTCTTCTCCTCCAGATAATCCCCGACCAGCCTCTGGGCGGCCTCCTTCCGCTGCGCATCGGTCAGACGATTCACGCGGAACAGGTTCGTGGCGATATAGGCCTTGGCCTTGGCCGCGAGAGAGCTTCGACCGCCCAGAACCTGAAGAATCCGCTCTTCGGCCTTTCGCGTGAAATCCTCTCCGCAATCGGAACAGAAGCGCCGGCGCAGATGCGATATCTGCAGCTTGAGCAGGGCTTCATCGATGAAGGAGAGTTCGACCTCGGGCTGCTGGTCTCCGGGAGCGGAGGCTGCCGAGCGGCCCATCTTCCGGTCGATGTCCCGCTTGAACGTTTCCGCGGCCCAATTCATCTCCTCGACGATACCGATCGTCTTGAGCTGGTCGCCCTCAGCGTTCGCGGCCAGGGCTCGCAGCTCGAACAACCTCATCGGGTGGCGCTCGGCTTCGGCGGAATTGTCCACGCGCGTTCGAATGTTCTGGTTCGCCTTAGCCGCACGCTCGAGCAGATCTGTCGCCCGCGAGACCACTCCACTCTGCAATTCGAGCGCGCCCTGGCCGAGGAGAGCCCTGTACAGGCTCTCCTTGTCGCGGCCGTCGGCACCAAGGAAGCGGGCAGCGTCTCCGTAGAGTTCTCGCGCAACCTCCGGCACGTTGAGCGATCGCGCAGCATCGGCACTGACGATGGCGGCGCAGGCGTCATAGGCACTCTGTCCCTCCTTGCAGAGCCCCGCGGATCTGCCGAGCACCTCCATCCCGCGCCGATAAGCCTCCCGATCGACCAGGCGACCGTTCATGAGCGTGTCGAGATTGCCGAAGAAGCCGAGCGTATCGGTGCCCGTCTCGACCTCGAGGCCGCGGCGCGCAATCACCAGCGGCAGGATCGAGGCGATCTCGGCTTTCATGCCGAGCGCCTGCATCGCCTCGAAGAACGGCTTGGCCTGCGACAGCATCAGGCAATCGAAGCCGATCCCATCCGGTCCCGGATCGAAGGCCAGCGCCTGCGCGACATCGATCTCCAGCCTCGTGCGATAGTCGGGCAGCAGGCGCTCGACCGATTGGCGCAGCTCCGCATCGATCCGCTTCCTGGCCAGCGCGAACACGATCAGGTCCATACTGGCCTCGATGCGGAACCGCGCCGAATTCAACCGCTGGGCCAGCGCGATCTGGGACCGGATCACGCCTTCCCGCAACGGGCTTTCCTCGGGCACGGCCGATGCCAGCGTGCGCAGCAGGGGAACCTGGCGCAGGTCGCTGCCGAAATGGCGCTCGAAAATCACGGCGACGCTGGAATAGAGACGCGGCACCAGACCCGTTTCCGGCGATCCCCAACGCCCGCCGGCAAGATCGGACATCGCCTCGGCGAGAGCCTCGACCTGCTCTCTGGAGCCGGCGCTCCTCGTCATCGCCTCGATGCCTGCGCTATGCTCCTTCTGGAACGCCTTGCCGTCGATCTTCGCGCCCGAATGGAGCATTCGGCCGAGATCGAAGCGCAACAACCCGACATTGAAGCTGCCGGCGCCTTCGCGCGCGCCGAGCTGGACGATCGCCCGGTCCAGCGCATTGGCGCTGGCCTGAAGGCGAGCGTTGAAATCAGGCTTCCGCTCTCCTGCGAGCAACGCGATGGCCGCGCGGTGATCGCTGTTCACGAAAAGCGTCCGGCGTGGCTCGAAGGCTCCGATCGCGTCGCAGGCCGACGAACGTGCCGCGGCGGGCAGCACGCCCAAGATCAGAAGCAGGCCGGCAACGAGCAATCTGCGCATTGTGTCCCCCCGATCCGGTCGATGATGTTTCACCGACCCTTCATAGCCCGCTGCCCCGCCTGCCGGGCCGTGCAGGCGCCGGCCGGACATCGGATCGGCGCGCTCGCGCTCATCCGCCCGCGCCGACGATGAAGAAGGGAGCCCAGAGCGCCGGATGCGCGCTGTCCCCACCCTTGACCAGCTCGCCCAGCATCGCCGTCCGCAAGGCCTGGGCCGGCGGCGTGCCGGCCGCCAGGCCGACGCCGAACCGTTCGATCAGGCTCGCCGTCGCCGCCGAGGCGACCCGCCAATGCGATACGATCAGTCCTCGTGCACCGGCGGCGATGAAGGCGCGCGCCAGCCCGGACAGGCCGTCCGCGCCCGGCCGCCCGTTCGGCGAGGCCGTGTTGCAGGCGGACAGCACGACGAGATCGGCATTCAGCGAGAGCGCCGCGATCTCGCTGGCGGATAGCAGCCCGTCCTCCTGCGGCATGGCCTGCGCCGGCGGCGTCAGGACGATACCGGGCTCGGAGATGCCGTCGAGCTCGCCGGCGACGAGCGCATGGGTCGCGAAGGTCACGATGCGGTATTGCGAGAGGGTTTGGGTCTTCACCCGCGCCTCGGTCGCCCGCGGGCCGAGCCAGACCGCATCCGCGCTGCCCTTGAGCACCCCCGCCAGCGCCCGCAATTCTGTGGCGGTGTCCGGCAACGAGGCCAGTTGCCTGAGCTGGCTCAGCCGCTCGCTCGCCGATCGCGTTGGGATCAGGGTCATGTTCCCCCGTGTCTTCCCGTCGGCGGGGCCGAGTACCGGATCGCCGATGCCAAGAAACGGTTCCGCACCCCGCGAGGCGGGATTCAGCGCACGGAGCGTCACGAGCGAGCGGATATTCGGCAGGTTCGCCAGGGAGAGCTGTTCGATGAGATAGCGCGGACGGGTGCCGGCCGTAGCCGGCGGCTCGGCCAGGACGGCGAAGGGCAGGCTCTCCAGCGGGCCGTCGACGACGAGCGTGAGATGGGTCTTCCCGGCCAGCTCGGCGGCAAAGGGCAGGATCAGCGTCTGACGCAGAAGGATCGCGGCATCGTCGCGAAAGCGCTCCAGCTTGCCGTCGGCGATGTCGAGCCCGAGCCGGAGATCCGCGACCAGGTCCGCCAGAGCCTCACGGCCGATATCGGCCTTGATCAGCTTGGTCGCGGAGGGCGTGACCAGAAGCAGATAGACCGAGCCGGCCGTACTGTGGCTGCTCAGCAATGCCTCGTCCGGGCCGAGCGCGGCACGCAGCTCCTTCAGGGTCACGGGCGCGAAGGCTTCGGCCTCGACGAGGCGCGGCGCCTTCCGGGTCAGTTGCCTCGCCGTCTCCTCCAGCTTGCGGCGCGCCTCGGCCAGCCGTCGCGACGCAGCGAGCTTGGCCTCGTCGGTGTCCGCGCTCTCGATGCGCCCGCCCTCGCGCTCGATGAGATCGGCAAGGTCCTGACGCTCGCGCAGCAACCCGGCAACCGCCGGCTCGGATGCGGCGAGCCTGGCACCAAGGCGCGCCGTCGCATCGGCCGTCGCCGTCGCCCGCGAAAGCTGCATCGCCGTCAAGGCCCGGCCGGCCGCCTCGTCGCCATCCTTGCCGGCGAGGCTGCGCTTCATCGTTTCCGCCGCGATCGCGACCTGCAGGTCGAGCGGTTCGCGAAACCTGTTCGCCTCCCGCTGGCGATCCGCACCGGCGCCGCTGGCGCCGAGCCGCTGTGTGATCAGGGCCAGCACACGATCCGCCGCTGCGCTGGCGCCCGCAAGGTCGCCGACCTCGAAACGCGCCCTGGCCAAGGATGCCAGCCGCGGCGCGGCTTCCGGATCCCGGGCGATGAGGCCGGCATCACGCTTCCCTTGGTCGCCGTCGACAAGCTGCGGCACGGCGGTCTGGAGATAGCGCAAGGCCACCTGCGGCTCTCCCGCAGCGAGCCAGAGCAGGCCCTCGCGCATGAATTCGACGAGCTGGGACTCGACCGAGCCGGGGAAATTCCCGGCGCAGAGATTGTCGTCCACCGCCTTGTCGATGTCGGAGACGGAAGGCGCCCGGCCGGCCGCGCGCTCGCGCCCAACCAGCTTCATGACGGCGATGCGGCCGAAAGCACAGGGATGATCATCCGCATCGGTCTTCGCGCGCCGATTGATGGCGCCGTAATCGCGATCGAGGATGAGCGAAGCTGGCGATTCCGCCAGATTGACCCGCTTCTTCGTGCCGCCGCCCGGGGCGATCTCGTCATATTGGGCAAACCAGGCCGCCGCCACGTCGCCCGCAAGCCGCAGCTTCGGGTAGCGATTCTCGGCCTGATACTGGAACGTGGATGCCGAGACCGCCTTGGCGCGCTCGAAAAGCGGCTTCTCATGATAGCGAACCGCGACATCCAGCGCGAAGACCATGCTCGGAACATGCTCCCCGCGGATCACTTTCGGGGTCGAGCGGTCATGCCCGTAGCGGGTCAGCATCGACCCGGCATGAGCGATGAAATCATCGCGCAGGACTGAATCGACCGCCGGCGGCAGCTTCTGCGCGAAGCTGAAAACCTCCTGGAGCAGGGCGACATCCGCCAATGGGGCAACGTCGCGGGCGGCCTGGGCCACGAGATCGACCGCGCGCATGACATCACCCTCGTCGCGGGCATTGCGCGCCAGGATCAGCCGCGCCCTGGCGACATCGCCCGGCTTCAACGCATGGGCCGGGAAGCCTCCGAGCGCGATGCGGGCATAATCCGTCGCCAGGCTGCGGCGCCCGTACTCCTCATGGAAAAGCGCCGCGGCGATGGCATCCTCGGCCGCGCCCCAGCCGCCAGTCTGGCCGGACGCCGGAGCCGGCCTCAGCTCGCGCGCCTTGTCGTACATCAGCTCGGCTTCGGCATAGCTGCCGCTGCCGGCCAGAATCCGCCACCATCCTCGCCATCGCAGCCGGATGCATACCGGGCTCGAACCCTCCAAAGGAGAAGGGAACGGCAAGCTCCATCGTACGCCTCAATTGCTCGACCGAGCCGTGCTCCGCGATGATGGCGATCGTCCAGGGCACGCCGGTGTAGACTGCGCGGGACCATTCCTTCGGATTCTGCCGCGCCTGAGAGCGCAGCTGCGCTTCCAGAAGCTCCGCCACCTTGGCGTTGCGGCCCGCCGACGCCAGGATGGGCACGAGGCGATCATATCCCATCGTGATGTCGCAGCCCCGGTTCCCGCTTGCGACGGTCGCATCGACGAGATCGGCCGCCGCCTTGCGCGCCTCGTCGGCGCGCCCTGCCTTGAAGCGGATATCGATCTGGCCGGCCCGGGCGGTCAGCTCCGGGCAGCGGGCGCCGGCCCGCTGATCGGCAACCATCGCCAGGACGCGCTCGAACCCCGGCAGCTCGCTTGCGCGCGGGAAGGACCAGCGCCAGGCCTCGACCAGCGCCTCCTCCGCCGCGCTCGAACGCCGCTGGCGCAGCAGTTGCAAGCCATCGGCGAGGTGCCGCGCGACCTGCGCGCGATCGGAGCCGTCGCGATCGAACCGCCGGGCCAGGCGATGGACCGCCTGCGCATAGACCATGTCCAGCCGCGCATCCTGCCCGACATAAGGCGCGAGCGTCCTCACCGCGGCCGACAGCACGGCTGCGTGCTGACGTTCGGTTGCCTTCGTGCCGTAGGCCGCCCCCAGATCCGAGAGCAGCACGCCGATGCGCCAGTCGGTCTTGCCGAAGCCGCGGCCATATTCGTAGTCATTGATGATGCGTTCGAGCTCGCGCGCCGACGCCAGGAGCAGCACTTCGACCTGTGCCGCGGTCCCGCCCGGGACGAAGCGCCAGGGATCCACGGCGCGTTGCCGGGCGTCCGAATGGGCCTGATCGAGAACGACATAGGCGTCGTTCAGCAAGTCGCGCTGCTTTTGTCCCTGCGCCGTCGCCTCCCCGCCGAAACCGGCCAGCGCGGCGCAAAGCAGGGCGGCAAGCAACCGGATCATGATCGGGGCTTCTCGCCTGCGGCAAGCCCGGCCTTCAAGGCTCCGGCGGCCGGGAACGATGCCGCAATCGCGTTGAGGCGGGATGCAGCCTCGAGGAGATAGGCGCCGTCATCCTGCATGGCGAGCCACCCGGCCGAGAGATACTGGCGGTGCGCCATCGTCGGCGCCGCGGATGCCAGATCGGGAAGCGGCGGAATCGCGGCGACGACCTGAACCGGCCAGCGCACCGAGCGGCCGCGCTCGTCGACGATCACGATCTCGGCGCTGCCCGGCTTCAGCCGATGGCGCGCGAGCGTGGCTTCGCGGCTCTCGGTGCGCGTCTCCACCGAAACGCCCGCCTGCTCGATGCGAACCTTGAACGGCGCGTCGCCCCCGCTCCAGCCGAGCCATAGCGGCGCTTCATCGGCGACGATCTTCTGCGGCTTGCCCGCGCCCAGCCGAATGCGCGGCGGATTTCCCGAGCGCGTCACCAGATTCGCCGTCTGCGTTGCGCTGTACCAGCTGACAATCTTTTCGAGCGAGCCGACGAACTGGGCCACGGCCTGCAGATAGCTGCCCTTGCCCTCGATCACGGCGACGCAGTCCTCGCTTCGGGCGCCTCTCGAACAGATCGTCAGGGGGCCTCGCTCCCGCGCAATGACGATCGTGGTATTGGCATGCGGCGCCCGGATCCGGTCGCCGTCATGGATGTACTCGCCCAGCACCAGCGGCCTTTCCGGTGTGTCCGAGCGCTGCAGCATCGCCTGCTGGGCTCCCGGAGACCATGGCTCGATCCGCTCGACGACGCCTACGATCTGCTTCTGGGTCTGCTGCGCCCACGCCTCTTCCATCGGCAGGGAGAAGAGCGCTCCGACGAATGCAATCGCAGCCTTCCGACGGGGCGTCACGGAAGCAACTCCTGGGTTGTGGATTGTGCGCGTGCCCGTGCCAGCCGGCGCGCCCGAAGCATCTTCAGCAGCTTTGCCAGGATGGCACTGGCCAGCAGGTAGAAACCGTACATCAGCAGCGAGGTTTTGATCGCCGCGATCGCCGCCGCCGCATCCAGCCCCGCATAGCCGGACGCAATCGCGAAGATCAGCAGGCCGACTGCGATCAGGACCGTCGCGGCCTCGGCCGAAAACGCCCGCCCGGCCGCAACACAGGCGAGGAAGAGGATAGCTCCCCAGAGGGCCGACGCGGGCAGGCCGCGCGGCGGATCGCTCTGTGCCATCCACCGCACCCCCAGCAGCGTGTTCGCGAGGATGTCGACACCGGCCATCGCGCCGAGCGGAGTCACATGGCTGTCCAGCGCATCGACATGGGTCGCGCCGATCAGCACGGCCCGGCCCCGCGCCAGATCGCAGGATAACCGCTGCTTCCCGTCCGCCGCCGTCATTGCCCCGCCTGTGCAGAAATCCTCCGACGCCCCGGCCGGCAAGCCGGCATCCGAGTCCAGAACTTCCAGCGCGGAGCGGAGCTGAACGGCCGGCACCGCCTGCCCCGACGCATCGCTCGCCGTACCCGCCGCATGCGCCCCGCGAATATCCCGCCAGAACGTGAAAGGGATGCTCAGCGAGCCACTCGCGGCGAAGGGTAAAGCGGATGCGCCTCCGGACACCGCTGCCGAGCGCGGCCCGCCTGCACAGTAGCGCTGCGCATAGGCATTGGCTGACCCCTTGAGCGCGACAAGACGCTCCGCCCTGCCGTCCGGCTTCTCGAGGATATCCGCGGCGATCGCGGCAGCGGCGAGGAAAGCACGCGCCCCCTTGGCATTTTGCGGATTGCACACCGCCTCGACCGTCCGCCAGGAGCGCACCACGCCACCTGCTTCCTTGGCGTGGAGCGGAGAGGACCAGATGAGATTCGGCGCCTTCTCGACCACGGCCTCCAGCGCGGCGAGGGCTTCCTGCATGCCGTCCCTTGCCGCGTTGGCATAGGTCGGGACCGCGACGCTTGCCGGCCGCCGGAGAGCCTTGTTCTCCCTTTGGTACCAGAGCCTTCGCATCAGCAGCAGCGGCGCAACCTCCGCGCCGCGGCCGGCATAGGCCTCAAGATACTCCGTCACCTTGTCCAGGTCCTGGGCCGTCGCGGCCGACGTCACATCGACATCCACGAGAACAAGCGCCGCCTGCCGCCTGGAAGCCGCATCGATCAGCTTGAAGAGATCGCCCCTGGGCGTGGCGACGGGCTGCCCCCAATGTCTGAAGGTCGCATCGTCGATATCGATGACCGTCACAGCGAACCGGCCAGGCGGTTCATGCCCGGCGAAAGCCCGAATGCGCGCGAAATTGTCAGGATCCAGAAGCGCTTCAAGCGAAACGCCCGAGCGACTTTCTATCTTCATCACCACGAACAGCGCCACGATGATAGCGACAACAGCCACAACAGCCGCCAGAGGCAGCTTCGCAGCATCGGAAACCTTGAATACGACCCTTCTCAGAAACGATCGCACTCTTTCAAACCTGCCCCAGCCTCAGGCGAGCACCGCTCGCATCACCACCCCAAGGATTGCAAGCTATCGAATCCAAAGGGGACATCAATCACAATCTCACCTGACCCCGAGAATGATCTACGACACCCAATATGACTTCAATCTTGATTTGTATCATCTCGCCATGAAGCTCAGTCCGAAAAGAACTAATCAGCAAACGACAGATACATAATCTTCCTTTCTCACTGATCGCAAACCGTCAGCGGCGAAGAAGCCTCTCTCTCAAGCCGAATTGAGAAACCGGGAGATGCAGCGCATCGCCGTGGCCCGTCAGCGCCCGGAATACGCAACTGCGTGAAATCGAGCTGCGCGCGACGACATCGCAACGGCCAAGCACGCGCCGTTCTCGCGCCTGGAGCAAAACTCCAATGGCAAGCCCCCCAAAAGGCATCGGCCCGCCAGCCAAAGACCGAGCGCCTTGGAGCGGCCGACATCCCGCATGCTTCCGGCCGCTGGCTGCCCGCGGCCGCTTTCGGCGCCAATCAACGACCGGCGATGGCGCGCAACGGAGCCGAAATCACCGTGATAGGCAGCTTGACGATGGCTTCGAGCGAATTCCTGGCGATCTCATCCGCCCCTGCCGAGGATCGCTGGGTGGTCACGCCGCGTTCCAGCGCCTGCTGCAGTTGTGGGGCGATAACGGCAAGCTGAGCGAATTTCCCGTGATTGCTGGAATCCAACGCCTTCACCTCCGTCATATCGATGACGAGCGCGCCCAGCTCCGTCAGCTCCGCGGCATCGGCGTCGGCGCCGAGCCGCGCTTGCCCTCCCGCCAGGAAATTCGACAGACCGAGCGCCTTGTCGTCCTTGGACAGCACGATGATGAAGGGCTTCTTCGGCTTGCCGAAGCGGCGCATCTGGGCCTTGAACACGTCGATATCGATGTCCGGCGCTGCGAGGATCAACTGCCCGAACTTCGAGGTCTGAGGCAGGCCGCCGGTCATCTTGATCTGACGCAGAGCCTCGACGGTCACCCAGTTCCCCATCGAATGGGCCATGAGGTTCACTTCGTCGGCATTACTGGCGAAGACCAGCCGGATCGTCCGCTCGAGGTCATCGCGCGCGGCCGTCGCACTGTTGTTGTCATAGACGTATTGCGCGAGTTGCCCGCGCGATGCCCAGGTGAAGAGGACAGGAACGGCCGGCATCTTCGAGTCGTGGACGACCTGAGCGAAGCGGTAGAGCCCCTCCGCGAACATGGTGTTGTAGCCGTGAACGAAGAGGAAGACGCGCCGCTTCCCCTTGGGCAGGGATGCCAGTTGCGCGTTCAGCGCTTGCACGAAGGCCTTGTCCCCGTCGAGGTAACTCGCCTGACGCGTCACGAAGTTGGTCTTGGGATCGCCCGGTGCCGTCGACGCCCACTCGATCTGGCCGACCTCATGATTGGGCGGAACGGAAACGGCGATCCGGGCGAAATCAAGCCGCTCGGCCCGCTCACCGTTGAACAACGTCCCTGAGCGGTCATCGCGCTTTCGCGTCGTGGCGACGAGAATCGTGTGGGTCGCGGCACCGACCTGCGTCTCGGTGACGGGCGAAAGGAAGCCCGCCTCGGGCCGCGCACCGCAAGCCGCGAGAACGAACGCTGCGGCGAGGACTATGCCAAGCCGAAAGGGCCTGACGAGAATGGGTGGCTTTCGTAACCTGCCTGTCGTTGACGCAACCTGCGAAACACTCAAGAGCCACCCCCCATTCGATATCCGCGAGAACGTCAGCGGCAGACTCTGCGGCCATTGACGATCGCGCAGCGAACCGGCGCCGGCCTGACGACGACCGCACGCGGGGCGGGACGGCGCGCGCGCAGACGACCGCGTTCGCTTCGACCGGAACGGTGATCAACGCCAGTCCGAGCATGCCGGAAGCCAGGATCAGGGCTTTCATGCGCGCTTCTCCTGCTGCTGACAATGGTGCGGCCGCAACAGCGGTCGACGAATTCGCTATCCGCCTTCGCATCCGGCCCCGGTCGCAACGTAATCGGGAACCCGATGGCTGAAGGGCTACTGAAGATATTTGACCTTCGCCTCGGAGATCTGGCCGTTGAAGGCGAACGGCGCCTTGTCGAAGTCATCCAGCGATACCGGCGAGCCTAGGTCGGTGCCGATGTCGAGGCGCGCCCGCGCAACCATCTCACTGCAACTCGCGCCCATTTCGGCGCGATGACGCTGCAGCGCGTGTGCTCACGCGAAGCTCCCTTGCGGCAGCCCGAAGAGATGCGCCATGATGTTGCCGTGACGCGGCGATCACTATTTGCACGGCCTGCCGGGAGGGCATGTCGATGGGTTTCATCGTCAAGCCGCAGCAACAAGGAGCTTTGGCCCCCGTTCGAATGGCGACGCTATTCAAAGACTGAAAACGTCGGCCTTCTGGCCACCAGGGCACATTTTCGATCGGCAGCCGGATCGAGCGAGAGTTTGGCGCGAAATGGCAATAATCTCAGCCGGCCTCACGATAGGATGCCGAGCACCGTACCGACATCAGGCTGAACTGCCCCGTTGTTGCAAGAAGCAAGATCTGCGGAAGGAGATGGAGATGTTCCGGAAGCTGCGTCACGATTTCAACGATGCCGAGCGTCCTCTGGGAGGAACGCCGTTTCGCAACCCCGCACTGGAACATGGTGCTCCCTGCGCGTTCGACGCACAAAACCCTATCCCGAGAAGAAGTCTGGCTATCCGGGCCGCCGCGCTGCTCTTGGGCCTCATGTTCGTCAGCGGGAGTGCGTACGCGCAGGCCCGCCCTGCCGGCCCACCGAGCGCCACCGTTCGCATCAAGCAGCTTCAGGTCGCGTTCATCGGCTCCGGTGCGATCGGCGGCGGCACGCTGCGCTTCCGCAACAAAACCTACGAGATCACGGTCGGCGGCCTCGGCGTCGGAGGGATCGGCGCTTCGAAGCTGACGGCAACCGGCAAGGTCTACGGCTTGACGGACGTGGCGAATTTCGCTGGCGCCTACGGTCAAATTCGCGAAGGCTGGGCGATCGGTCAGCAAGGGCGGGGCACGCTCTGGCTGCGCAATGCCAACGGCGTGATGATGCGCCTGGCGACGCAGAGACGAGGCCTGCAGCTTTCCTTGGGAGCAGACGGCGTCCTGATCGGCTTCAAGCGGTAGATCCTGAGAAACCTCTCCCGACATCCGGACCTCGGCATGACCGCCGGCGCATGCGTTGTCGAAACGCCGGCGAAGCTATCCCTGCACACGCATTCCGAGCTTCATCCGCTTCCTTCAAGAGCCTTGCTGCGCGCGCGCGGTGAGCAACACGAGCACGGCATCGAGCAAGACATACATCGCGACCCGCCCCGTCGGGATGAAGATGTCGCTCTTCGACTTGCGATAGGCATTGAGCGCGATGTTGACGTCGGAAAGCTCGGCCACGAGCGCACCGGCCGGCGATAGCGAGACGATCCGCGCGCCCGCCTTGAGCGCGATCTCGATATTCGAGACCAGATAGCTCGTGAGGCCGGAATAGGAGAGCGCGAAAACGACGTTGCGCGACGTCAGATGCGGCGCCGAAACCATCCGCAGCGTCGGGTCGGCATAGGCGACGCTGGCCATGCCGAGCCCCGCCATACGGTGCTGCGCCTCGGCCGCAAGGAAGCCTGAGCCGCCACCGATCAGCGTCACCGCAGATGATTGAAACGTCCAACCCAAATGATCGATTTCGCTCATAAACTCCCAAGATTTGATGCACCACCAACAAAGATTCGATTGACATCCATATCTCTATGATCGTTATAGATCATAAAAATGATCACAATCGATCACGGACTCAGGGATGAACGCTCCACTCTCCGGCCCCCAGCGGCAGGCGCGCCTCCTCGACCAGGCGCGTGCGCAGCATTTCGTCGACGTCCAGGCGCTGACGGAGCTGTTCGGCGTTTCCGTCGCCACCATTCGCCGCGACCTCGCCGAGCTTGAGACGCAAGGGCTTCTGCGCCGGACCCATGGCGGCGCCCTCTTCGTCGATCAGGTCACCCGCGACCCCGCCAATCGCGACCGCACCGTCGCCAATGTCGAGGCGAAGCGCCGGATCGCCCGGGCAGCGGCCGATCTCGTGGTGGATGGCGACACGGTCATCGTCGATGCCGGCACGACCTCGCTGGAGGTGGCGCGGCTGCTGGGCGCCCGCAGCGGCCTGACCATCATCACCAACGGCCTCGACGTCAGCTACGAGCTCGCGAACAACGCCACCGGCAGCAACCGGCTCTTCGTCATCGGCGGTGAGTTCCACGACGTGAACCACTCCTTTGCCGGGCCGCTCGCGGCCGAGGCGATGCGGCGCTTCAACGCCGACAAGGCCATCCTCAGCGTCTCCTCGGTCGATCTCGACCGCGGCACGATCGGCCTGTCGAGCCCGCAATTCGCCTGCGTCCAGCAGGCCATGATCGAGGCTGCGAAGGCCACCATCGTCGTCGCCGACGCCTCGAAATTCGGCCGCGCCTCGCTCTCCGTCGTGACGCGCTTTTCCGCACTCGACTGCATCGTGACGGATAGCGACGCACCCGCGGAAGCCGACCAGAAGACCGTCGCGCACGGTTCCCTGCTCGTTCGCGCCTGAGGAGGGCAGCATGTCGGCAATCGAAGTCCGCGGCCTGACCAAAGCCTGGGGCACGACCCATGCCGTGGACGGCGTCGATTTCCGCGTCGAGGAAGGCGAGTTCCTGGCCCTGCTCGGCCCCTCCGGCTGCGGCAAGTCGACCACGCTCCGGCTGATCGCCGGCCTCGACCAGCCGACATCCGGGAGCATCGTCATCGGCGGTCGGGACGTCACCGAATTGCCGCCGGCAAGGCGCGCGCTCTCGATGGTCTTCCAGTCCTATGCGCTGTTCCCGCATCTGAACGTCGCCGACAACATCGTCTTCGGCCTGTCGGTGCGCGGCGTCTCGAAGGCGGAGCAGCGCGATCGCCTGGCCAGGGTCGTCGACATGCTCGGCCTCGCCCAACTGCTCGAGCGCAAGCCCTCGCAGCTCTCGGGTGGCCAGCAGCAACGCGTCGCGCTCGGGCGGGCGCTGATCGCCGAGACCAAGGTCTGCCTGATGGACGAGCCGCTCTCCAACCTCGACGCCAAGCTGCGCCACGAGATGCGCACCGAGATCCGCGCCCTGCAGCGCCGGCTCGGCATCACCATGGTCTTCGTCACCCATGACCAGACCGAGGCGATGAGCATGGCCGACCGCGTCATCTTGATGCGCAAGGGCGGTATCGAGCAGAACGGCACGCCCGCGGCCCTCTACGAAAAGCCGGCCTCGACCTTCGTCGGCGGCTTCATAGGCACGCCGCCGATGAACGTCATCGACATGCCCGCGGCCCTGCGCGCGCCCGATGGCAGCGGCCGGAAGCTCGGTATCCGCCCGGAGCACATCGCCTTCGCCGAAAGCGGCCTGAAGGTCACGGTCGAGGGCGCCGAGTATTTCGGCGCCGATTCCGTCACGGCCTGCCGCATCGACGACCAGACCCTCTTCGTGCGCACGCCAGGCCAGCCGCTGAAGACGCCGGGCTCGGAAGCCTATCTCTCCTGGCCCAGCAAGGCCGAAAGCCATTTCGACGGCCAGACCGGGTTGCGGATCGAGAGCGCCGCCTAGCAGCCGGTCCCGGCTGCCCATCACGCATAACAAGAGCGGCACCATCGCCGCGGGAACGGGAGGATACCATGCAGAGCACACGCAGGACGTTCAACAAGGCCGCGCTCGCGACGCTGGGCTCGCTCGCGATGCCAGCCATCGCACGCGCCGCCGATACCAAGATCAGCTTCTACTATCCCGTCCAGGTCGGCGGCCCGCTGACCAAGGTGGTCGACGGCTATGTCGCGAAGTTCAAGGCGGCCAATCCCGGCATCGAGGTCGAGGCCGTCTATTCCGGCAACTACAACGACACCACCACGAAATCGCTGACCGCGGCCAAGAGCGGTACGCCGCCGACGGTCGCGGTGCTGCTCGCCACCGATATCTACACCTTCCTCGACGAGGGCGTGATCGAGCCGTTCGACAGCTTCATCAAGACCGACGAGGACCGCAAATGGGTCGCCGGCTTCATGCCGGCCTTCCTGAAGAGCGCACAGGTCGACGGCAGGCTCTGGAGCGCCCCGTTCCAGCGCTCGACCGCCGTGCTCTACTGGAACAAGAAGGCCTTCGCCGAGAGTGGGCTCGACCCCGAGAAGTACCCGACGACCTGGGACGAGATGGTCGCCTATGGCAAGGCGGTGCTGCGCAAGGACGCCGCCGGCAAGGTGACGCGCTGGGGTGTCGGCATTCCCGGCAATGTCGGCTCGTCGCAATGGCTGTTCGGCGCGCTCGCGGCCCAGAACGGCGCCTCGCTGTTCAAGGAGGACGGCACCCAGACCTTCCTGTCCGATCCCAAGGTCGTGGAAGCCCTGCAGTTCTGGGTCGACCTCAGCAAGGTTCACGGTATCCATCCGCCCGGCATCCAGGAATGGGGCACCACCCCGGCCGACTTCCTGGAAGGCCGTATCGCGATGATCTGGACCACGACCGGCAACCTCACCAACATCAAGCGCAGCGCCGGCTTCGATTTCGGCGTCGCGCCCTATCCGGGCAAGGTCAAGCCCGCATCGGTGCTCGGCGGCGGCAATTTCTACATCTTCTCCAAGGCCTCGGCGGCGGAGAAGGAAGCGGCCTTCCGCTTCGTGAAGTTCATGACCTCGGACGAGTTGCTCGCCGACTGGAGCGTCCAGACCGGCTATGTCGCGCCACGCGACAACGCCTGGGAGACCCCGACGCTGAAGAAATATGTCGAGGAGATGCCGGCTGCGACCGTCGCCCGCAAGCAGATCGCCTCGTCGGTGCCGGAATTCTCGACCTATGAGAACGCCCGCACCACCAAGGTGCTCAACGACGCGCTCGGCGCCGCGCTGACCGGGGCCAAGACCCCACAGGTGGCGCTGACCGATGCGCAGGCCGAGATCGACCGCATCCTCAAGCCGTATCGCAAGTGATTGCTACCGCATCGGGTTTTTCCGAAAAGTGGCTTCCACTTTCGGCCCGATGCCATGGACAGGACCGGCCCGATGAAGCTCTCGCGCAACGCCCTCTACGGAAGCCTGATGCTGCTGCCGGCGACGGTTTTGCTCTGGGTCTTCACCTACCAGCCGATCCTGGCCACCATCGTCAACAGCTTCTACTCGACGCCGCGCGGCCGGCGCCCCTCCCGCTTCGTCGGCCTTGACAACTACACGACGATGGTCGCCGACCCGGTGTTCTGGAAGGCGATGACCAACAACCTGCTCTATGCGGGCGTGACGATCCCGCTCTCGATCGTGCTGGCGCTGGCCATGGCCCTGCTGGTGCAGGGCAGCCTGCGCGGCACGACACTGACGCGCATGGCCTTCTTCACGCCGACCGTGCTGCCGATGGTCGCGGTCGCCAATATCTGGCTGTTCTTCTACGCGCCGGATTACGGACTGATCGACCAGTTCCTCTCCCTGTTCGGGCTCGGCGGCAATAACTGGCTCGGCAATCGCGACACCGCGCTCTGGGCGCTGATCGCCATCACGGTCTGGAAGGAGGCAGGGTTCTTCATGATCTTCTACCTCGCCGGCCTGCAGCAGATTTCGCCGACCCTGCTCGAAGCCGCCGATCTCGAAGGCGCGAGCTACTGGCAGCGCCTGCGCCGGGTGGTGATCCCGCTGCTGATGCCGACGACTCTGTTCATCGCCATCAACGCCGTGATCGGCGCCTTCCGTCTCGTCGACCATGTCGTGGCGATGACCAAGGGCGGCCCGGACAACGCGACGATGCTGCTGCTCTACTATCTCTACCAGGTCGGCTTCAGCTTCTGGGACACCAACTACGCCGCTGCCATCACGGTCGTGCTGCTCGCCTTCCTGGCCGCGATCGCTCTGTTCCAGTTCGGCTATGCCGACAAGCGGGTGCACTATCGATGAGCGCCTTTTCGCGCATCCGGCCGGGCCTCGCGCTGGCCAATCTCTCCGCCTGGCTGCTCGCCCTGATCTGGGTCGCACCGCTGCTCTACGCCTTCTGGACGGCGTTCCATCCGCCGGCCTACGCGGCGCGCTTCGATCTCGCGGCGCCCTGGACGCTGGAGAATTTCGAGCGCGTCTGGCAGGCTGCGCCCTTCGCGCGCTATTTCCTGAACACCTTCCTGCTGGTGACGTTCATCCTGGTCAGCCAGCTCGTCATCTGCACGCTCGCAGCCTATGCCTTCGTCTGCTTTCCCTTCCGCGGCTCGAACCTGCTGTTCCTGCTCGTGCTGATCCAGTTGATGATCATGCCCGAGGCGCTGCTGATCGAGAACTATCGCACGCTTGGCGAGCTCGGCCTGCTCAACACGCTGGTCGGCATGGGCATGCCCTATCTCGCCTCGGCCTTCGGCATCTTCCTGATCCGCCAGACCTTCAAGGGCGTCCCGAAGGAGCTGGAGGAGGCGGCGCGGCTCGAGGGCGCCAATCCGTTCCAGATCCTCTGGCGCGTCTTCATCCCCGTCGCCCGGCCGACGCTGATCGCCTTCGGCCTGGTGACGGTGAGCTATCACTGGAACAACTTCCTCTGGCCGCTGGTGGTCTCGAACTCGGTCGAGACGCGGCCGATCACGGTCGGTCTGCAGGTCTTCGCCACGGTCGAGCAGGGCGTCGACTGGAGCCTGGTGACGGCGGCGACGTTGCTCTCGGTCGCGCCGCTGCTCTGTGCCTTCCTGATCTTCCAGCGCCAGTTCGTGCAAAGCTTCATGCGAGCCGGCATCCGCTGAGCCGGGAGGGATGACCATGCTGATCGCCCATGTTTCGGACTTCCACGTCTTCGCCGACCGGAAGGAAACCCGTCTGGTTCGCGACGATGCGGAAATCGCGGCCCGCAAGGTCGTGGCCGATCTCGCCGGCCTCCGGCCGGCACTCGACGGCGTCGTCCTGACCGGCGACCTGACCGATGGCGGCTCCGAGGCCGACTATGCCTTGCTGAAGGACATCCTCGCGCCGCTTTCCTGCCCGGTCTTCGTCCTGCCCGGCAATCACGACAAGCGCGTCACCCTGCGCGCCGCCTTCGGCGACCGGCTGCCCTTCGCGCCCGAAGGTTTCCTGCATTACGAGGCACGGCTCGGCAATCTCCGGATCATCGCCCTCGACACGCTGATCGAAGGCCGCGGCGAAGGCCGTCTCTGTGCCGAACGGCAGGCCTGGGCAGCCGCGCGCCTGGCCGAGCCGCATGACGGCCCGACCATCGTCGCGATGCATCACCCGCCCTTCCCGACCGGGATCACCGCGCTCGACGCCGCGACGCTGGTCGAGGGCGCCGAGGCGCTTGGCCGCATGGTCCGCGATGCGCCTTCCGACATCCGCATCCTCTGCGGCCATGTCCACCGCCCGGTACAAGCCAGCTGGAACGGCCGCTTCGCGGCGATCGGAGGCAGCCCCGCCTTCCAGATCGGGCTCGATCTCAGCGGCCAGGCCGAGGAACCCGGCCTCGTCGGCGAACCCTATGTCTATTTCATCCATCGCTTCGACGATCGCGGCGATGTCGCCATCCACACCCGCTACGTCCAGATCTGATCGCATGAGCCTGCCCTCCGCCGCCGCCCAGGATGCCGTCGAAACGCTCGCCCGCGAGGCCGGCGCGATCGCGCTCGACCATTTCGCGCGGGTGGCGAGCCTGCCGGTGACGATGAAAGGGCATCTCGACCTCGTCACCGAGGCCGACCAGGCGGTCGAGCGCTTCATCGTTGCGCGCCTGCGCCAGCTCTTCCCGGAGGACGGTGTCCTCGGCGAGGAAGGCAGCGGCCAGGACAGCAGCAACGGGCGGCTCTGGGTCGTCGACCCGATCGATGGCACCGCCAATTTCGTGCGCGGCAACGATCAATGGGCGGTCTCGATCGGCCTGTTCGAGGGCGGGCATCCGCGCTTCGGCGTGATCCACGCGCCGGTCCGCGGCCAGCTCTTCCGCGGCGGCCCCGGCCAGCCGGCGACGCTCAACGGCATCGCCCTGCCCTTCGCCCAGCCGCTCGACCCGTCGCGGGCGCTGATCGGCATCAGCCTGCACCCGGCGACTTCGGTGGAGAAGCGCCTCGCGACGATCCGCCACATCATCGGGGCGATGCGGCTCGACTTCCGCACCTGCGGCGCCTCGACCATCACGCTGATGGACATGGCGACGAGCCAGCTCGACGGCTATGTCTGCGACGGCATCGCGAGCTGGGACGTGATGGCGGCCCTGCCGATCCTCGAGAGCCTCGGCCATGCCTGCTCGCTCGACTGGTCACGCGTCGCCTTGACCGACAAGATCGGCTTCATCTGCGGTACAGAGGCGTTCCTGCAGGCGATGGCGCCGGTCATCGAGCACCACCACACTCTCCCTCCTGCCGGCGCGCAGCCGAGCTGCGGAATGTAGCAAACATCCGTTTCGACGAAGAGGATCAGGCTCCCCGGCAAACCGGAAGCCCGGATCGTCGCCCTGCCAAGCGCTTTGGCCATCGCGCGCCATAAGCGGACATCAAGCGACAGCCAGTTGCCGGACCTTCGTTGCGGCCGCGCTCTACCGGCCCATCGCGTAGAACTCGTCGTTCGGTCGCATGCTGGTCACGTTGGCAAGGCGGTTCGACATCCCGAAGAAGGCCGCGATGGCGGCGATGTCCCAGATATCGTCCTCACTGAAGCCGTGCTTCTGCAGATCGGCGACGTCGTCGTCCCCAACCTCGTAGGCACGCGCCGAGACCTTCATGGCGAAGTCGAGCATCGCCTTCTGCCGGGGCGTGATGTCGGCCTTGCGGTAGTTGACCGCCACCTGGTCGGCGATCAGCGGGTTCTTGGCCCGCACGCGCAGGATCGCGCCATGAGCGACGACGCAATACTGGCACTGGTTGGCGTTGCTGGTCGCGACCACGATCATCTCGCGCTCGGCCTTGGTCAGGCCCTCCGCCTTGTTCATCAGGGCATCGTGATAGGCGAAGAAGGCGCGGAACTCCTCCGGGCGATGCGCCAGCGTCAGGAAGACGTTGGGCACGAAGCCGGACTTTTCCTGCACGGCGAGGATGCGCTCGCGGATGTCGTCCGGTAGCGCGTCGATCGCGGGAACCGGAAAGCGGCTGATGGCGGGTTGCGTCATGTCATCGATTCCTTCTTGCGCGGATTTGAGTGGCCAGCAGGGGCTCCTCCCCGTCTGGCGAAATGCGGAGCTAGACGGCGACCAGCCGCTCCATCTGCTCGCGATACTGCTCGATCGCGTCACCGGCCTCGCCTTCATAGCGTTCGACCCTGACCAGGCAGGTATGGGCCGAGCAGCCCTGGCCGAAGCGGGACGTGCCGATGTCGACCGTCAGGACGTTCGGGTTGCCGGCGATGTCGAGGCCGCTAT
Source organism: Beijerinckiaceae bacterium (assembly GCA_965283735.1). Classification (GTDB taxonomy): domain Bacteria; phylum Pseudomonadota; class Alphaproteobacteria; order Rhizobiales; family Beijerinckiaceae; genus Allobosea. The sequence goes on from CBDIPN010000001.1 coordinate 2,620,732, forward strand.
TGCCGGTCGGCGTGAACCAGGCCCCCGTCGGCAAGACGACGACCCTGCGCCGGACATCTTCGGTGAGCCGGGCCGTTGCGAGGCAGGCGCCGCGCTCGTTCCAGAGCCGGATCGCCTGACCGTCGGCGATGCCCAGTTCGGCGGCATCCTCAGGGTGGAGGCGCGCCTGCTCGCGGCCGCCGCGCTTGGCAGCCATGCTGGCCGGGCTCGTTTCGAGCTGGCTGTGCAGCCGCCCTTCCGGCTGATGCGAGATCAGGTGGAACTGCTCGGCCGCATCGGCCGCGCCGAGCCATTCGACCGGCTCGAGCCAGGCCGGGTGGGCCGGGCAATCGTCATAGCCGAGCGCGTCGAGGGTCTGGCTGCCCAGGACGATGCGCCCGCTCTCGGTTTCGAGCGCGTGGTCCTCGGGCCGCTCGCGGAATTCCGACAGATAGGTGTGCTCGGCTTCCGTCGGGCAGCGGGCGTAGCCCTGGGCCCAGAAGGCATCGAAATCGGGCATCGCGAAGCCGAGGCGCGCGGCAGCGTCCGTCCGGGTCGCCTCGTAGAGATGGCGCAGCCAGCCCATCTCGTCGCGGCCCTCGTCGAAGGCCGGTCCGACGCCAAGCTTTTCGGCGATGGCGCGGAAGATCGCGAAATCGGAGCGGGAATCGCCGACCGACGCGATCGCCTTGTGCATGGCGATGACGAAATCCGAGCGCCTGTTGCCGGCGATGTCGTTGCGCTCGATCGAGGTGTTGGCCGGCAGCACGATGTCGGCGCGTTGCGCCGTCGCCGTGAACATCGGGTCCTGGACGATGATCGTCTCCGGCCGCGTCCAGGCCTCGGCGAGGCGGTTGAGGTCCTGATGGTGGTGATAGGGGTTGCCGCCGGCCCAGTAGACCAGCCGCGCATCCGGATAGGTCCGGGTTTCGCCCTCGTAGCTGTATTCGCCGCCGGGATTGAGCAGCATGTCGCTGATCCGGGCGACGGGAATGAAGCTCTCCAGCGGCTTGCGCAACTGTGGGAGCGCCGGCGACTTGGCCAGGTTGATCGGCGCCCCGACACCGCCGAGCGAGGCATAGCCATAGCCGACGCCGCCGCCGGGAAGGCCGATCTGGCCGGTCATTGCCGCGAGCGCCAGCGCCGCCCAGAAGGGCTGCTCGCCATGATGGGCTCGCTGCAGGCTCCAGCTCACGGTCAGCATGGAGCGGGTCTCGACCAGCCGCTGCGCCAGATCGGCGATCCAGCCGGCATCGAGCCCGGTCACACCCGCCGCCCAGGTCGCATCCTTGACCACTCCGTCCCGGCTGCCGTCGAGATAGGCGATCAGCCGCTCCGAGCCGCTGGTGCAGCGTTCGAGGAAGGCACGGTCGTGCCGGCCCCGTTTCAGGATCTCGCCGGCGAGCCCGAGCATCAGGGCCGTGTCGGTGTTCGGTCGGATCGGCCACCATTCGGCCTGGACCCAGTCCGGGATGTCGTCGCGCAACGGCGAAACCAGGATGACCTTCACACCCCTCTCGGCGATCTTGCGCAGATGGGTCTCGAGCGTGTGGCTCGCGATGCCGCCGGCCTCGTTCTGTGCGGTCCGCGGCGAGAGCGCGCCGAAGACGACCAGCGTCTCGGTATGCTCGGCGACGGTGTCGAGGGTATTGGCCTGGCCGCCGCAGGCGCCGTCGTCACCCAGCGTATGACGCAGGATCACCGGGCCGGCCGCGATCGAATAGGTGTCGACATGGCCGGTATAGCCGCCGACGAGATTCAGCATGCGCTTCAATTGCGACGGCGCGTGGTGGAACCGCCCGCAGCTCGTCCAGCCATAGGAGCCGGCGAAGATCGAGGCGTTGCCGAAGCTCTCAGAGACACGCCTGATCTCGCCAGCGACGAGCGTGGTCGCGTCGTCCCAGCTCACCGGCACGAAACGGTCGCTTCCCCGGCCGCGGCGGTCGCTGTTCTCGCGGTTTTCCAGCCAGCCCGAGCGGACCAGCGGCGTCAGGACGCGGCGCTCCGTGCTCGCCCAGTCACGCACCGACTGGTTGATCGGCGATGGCGAGGGATCGTGCTCGAAGGGCTCGATCCCGACGATCCGGCCATCCTCTACGAGGATCGTGTAGGCGCCCCAGTGGCTGCAATGCGGGAAGCGCTGGACCGTGCTCATCCGTGCACCTTCTGCCGGCCGGTTGTCGCCGCTCCCGTTTCGGGGCCTTGCGCCTCCTCCGCCGGGGCGAAGCCCGGCAAGGCATCAGCGAAGAGCTCGCCCTGCACGCCGGCCTCATCGAGGATCGCCGCGGTGTGCTCGCCGAAGCGCGGCGGCGCCATGCGGTAGGTGGCCGGGGTCCGCGACAACTTGATCGGGCTGCCGGTGCCGCGATAGGCCCCGATATCGACCACCATCCCGCGGTGATGCGTATGCGGATCGGCCATCACCTCGTCGATATTGCGGACGGCGCCGCAAGGCACGCCGGACTTGACCAGGCGCTCGGCCAGCGGGCCGCAGTCGAAGCCGGCCATCGCGGCCTCCAGATCGGCCTTGAGCGCGTCGCGATTGATGTTGCGATCCTTGTTGGTCGCGTAGCGCGCGTCCTGCGCCAGCTCCGGCCGGCCGACGACCTCGCAGAGCGTGGCGAATTGCCTGTTGTTGCCGACGGCGAGGAAGAGCGGCGCATCGCGCGTGGCGAAGACGTCGTAGGGGGTGATGTTGGGATGGGCGTTGCCGGAACGCCCCGCGACCTTCCCCGAGAGATAGTAGTTCGGCAGATGCGGATGCAGCAGCGAGACCCCGCAATCATAGAGCGTCGCCTCGACGAACTGCCCCTTGCCGCTCGATGCGCGCTCCTGCAACGCCATCAGGATGCCGATCACGGCATTGAGGCCCGTCACCATGTCGACCACGGGCAGCCCCACCCGCAGCGGCTCCCCGCCGAGCTCGCCATTGACGCTCATGATACCGGCGGAGGCCTGGATCGCCGCGTCGTAGCCCGGCAGCCCGCCGAGCGGCCCGTCCGCGCCGAAGCCCGAGATGCGGCAATGGACGAGGCGCGGGAAGCGACGCTCCAGCTCCTCGCGGCCAAGGCCCCAGCGCTCAAGCGTGCCGGTCTTGAAGTTTTCGATGAAAACGTCGGCCGTCTCCAGCAGACGCAGCAGCAGTTCGCGTCCGGCTTCCTGCGTCAGGTCGAGGGCCATGCCGCGCTTGTTGCGATTGAGGCCGAGGAAATAGCTGGCCGCGCCATCGAGGAAGGGGGGACCCCAGCCGCGCGTCTCGTCGCCCGCGGGCGGCTCGATCTTGATGACGTCGGCGCCATGGTCGCCGAGGATCTGGCCGGCATAGGGCCCGCCGAGAACGCGGCTGGCGTCGATCACCTTGATGTCGGCGAGGGAGCCGGTGCGAGAATTCATGTCCTGTCCTGCTGGCTGTCTCGGGCGGATCCGGGCGTCACGCATGGATCTCGCGCCGCATCTGGCTTGCGAATTCGGGGTAGGTTTCGGCGAGCTCGTCCATGACCTGCCCGCGCAGGAGATCGAGCGTCGCGCGGTCTGGCAATTCGGTCTGCGGCGGCCGGTCGGCATGTTCGAACCTGAAGCCCGTCGCTTCCCGGACCTCCGCCAGCTCATGGCCGGGATGGAGGCTCTCCAGGGTGAAGCCGGGGCGGGCCTTGTCGAAGCTGAACAGGGCCTTGCCGGTCAGCAGCGCCATCGGGCCACCGGTCCGGTAGATGCCGGGTTCGCTGATGCCGGGCGCGCTGGTGAAATCGACCTTCTCGACGAAGACGCGCGGGCTGTGCTCCTCGCGGAAGAGGATGACGCGGGGGACGACGAAATAGAGATAGGCCGAGCCGAAGGAGCCGGGCCAGCGCGGCGCCGAGGCCGGATAATCGCCGATACCGACGAGGTTGATGTTGCCGTGCCCGTCGATCTGGCCGCCGCCGAGGAAGAAGGCGTCGATCCGCCCCTGCCCGGCACAATCGAACAGTTCGGCCGAGCCGTTCGTGAAGAAATTATGCTCGACGGAGCCGAGGATCGAGATCCTGACCGGCGGCGCGCCGGCGCGCTTTTTCAAGGCGCGCAGCAGCATGGCGCCGGCGGCGGGGATCGGCGAGGAAGCGCCGACCGCGACATGGCGGACGCCGTCGAGCAGGCGCGCGATCGTGGTGATCAAAATCTCACGGGGGTGGATATCCGTCATCGGGCGGCGTCCTGCATCTGCCCGGCCGGCGCCGCGGCCATGTATTCGGCGAAACCCTCCGGCGTGCGCGCGGCCTTGGCGTAGCGCAGGATTTCGGCCGTGTCGGTCGCGTACTCGCCCCAGAGGCCATAGGGCCAAGCCCCGCGGGGAGCGACCGCGATCTCCGTCACATAGAGCGCCGGCAGGGTTCCGGCGGCGCTCATCTCGTTGCCGAGCAGGTTCTCCTCGACGATGCGCTCGACCGTCACCAGCGTCTGGTCCGCAGCATAGGCCATCGCGGCGAGCTCGCGCCGCCGCCCGATCCAGACATTGCCATGGCGGTCCGCCATCGGCGCATGGAAGATCGCGATATCCGGCCGCGCGGCGGGGATCAGGACGATCGGGTCGCCGTCTTCGGCGAAGGGATTGTCGATCACCCGCCAATCCGGCCGGAAGCGGAGGATGTCGCTACCGATGATGCCGCGCAGGGGCTGAAAGGGATTGCCCTTCTGTGCGGCCATCAGCGCGGCATGGATCGCCGGACAGGTCGCGTCCCTGACCACGACCCGGCCTTGCGCAATCGCCTGGTTGAAGCGGGGCGCGCCACCCGCCTCGCCGAGCGAGACCGCGCTGGTCTCGACCGAGCGGACGAGCCCGGCGCCGACCAGCTGGTCGACCTGCAAGCCACCGGTGGGGACGCAGAAGAGATCGAGATCGCCGGCGCCGTGCTCGATCAGGGCCCGGGTCATCGCCATCGAGACTCCGGCATAGTCGACCGGCAAAGCCAGCTGCATCCCCGCCTCGACACGGCGCGCCATGCCCTGCAGGTCCATCGCGTTCCTCCGTTCCGCCTGCGAAGCCGGTATCTGGATGCGGCGCCGCATTGTTCTGAATTATAGAACGATATTCTGAAAATAGCGTAGCGGCCTGCTCATCGCGCTGTCAATACGGCCTTGGACGCTGCCGTCGCCGATCGTCCCCCAAGCATCGCCCGACCTTGATGAGACAGCTTGACAGCGTCGCGATCAAGCTGATTATTGAAAGAAAACAGAATAGCGTTCCATATTTCAGAACACCGGAGGAAACGTGATGGCGACTGAACTGGCGTCTCTCGCCGAGCCGTCGGCGGGTGCCGGAATGTCGGGGGCGGCCCGGGCGCAGAGCGCGATCGGCGCGGGCATCGTCCTGCGCGACGTGGTCAAGACCTACGGCGATTTCCGCGCGGCCGACTGCATCTCCCTCGACATCCGGCCGGGGGAGTTCATCACCCTGCTCGGCCCGTCGGGGAGCGGGAAGACGACGCTGCTCAACCTCATCGCCGGCTTCCAGAAGCTCGACAGCGGCGAAATGCATGTCGACGGCGCGCCGATCGACCATGTCCCGACGCATAAGCGCGGCTTCGGCATGGTCTTCCAGAGCTATGCGCTCTTTCCGACAATGACAGTCGCGCAGAACGTGGCGTTCCCGCTGCGCATGGCCGGCGTCGACCGCGCCACCGCGGAACGCCGCGTCGCCGAGACGCTCGAGATCATGCGGCTTTCCGAGCATGCGCAGAAGACGCCTTCGCAGATGTCCGGCGGCCAGCAGCAGCGCGTCGCCATCGCCCGCGCCATCGTCCGGCGCCCGCGGATCGTCCTGATGGACGAGCCGCTCAGCGCGCTCGACCGGCGGCTGCGGGAATCCATTCAGATCGAGATCCGCGAACTGCATCGCGCCATCGGCAGCACCATCCTGTTCGTCACCCATGACCAGGGCGAGGCGCTGACGATGAGCGACCGCATCGCAGTGATGGATGCCGGGCGCATCGTGCAGATCGGCACGCCGGTCGACATCTACCGGCATCCGCAGAACCGCTTCGTCGCCTCCTTCGTTGGCGAGAGCAACCTGATCGAGGCCGAGATCGTCCAGCGTCGCGGCGCGACGATGGCGCTGCGCAACCGTGCCGGATACGTCTTCGAGGCCGATGCCGGGCACGGCATCGAGGTCGGGCGCGCGACGGTGCTCGTGCGACCGGAGCGGATTGCGATCGCCGACGGCCCCGGGCCGCACGCGATGCCGGTCACGGTGACCTCGGCGCTGTTCCTCGGCGAGATCCTGCGGATCGAGGCGCGGACGGATAGCGGCGAGACGCTGCTGATCCGCTGCATGGACGCGGCCGGGCGGAGCTTGCCCGCGGCCGGGGAGCGCCTCCATGTCAGCTGGGGCGCGGCTGATTGCTGGGTGCTCGCGTGAGCGCCGCCGCAACCACCTTCGCCGGAGACAGGCGCGGGAGCCTCCTCGGCAGGCTCTCCAACCCGGCGCTGCTCCTGCTGCCGGCCGGGCTCTTCCTCGGCTTCATCTACCTGCTGCCGGTCATCGACCTTTTCCGCCTCAGCGTCAGCGGGCCGACATGGTCGGTCTTCTTCGAGCGCGTGTTCTCGGTGCCGCTCTACTGGGATTCGCTCGTCCGGACGATGCAGATATCCCTCACCGTCGCGACCCTGTGCCTGCTGCTCGGCTATCCCACCGCGCTTCTCATCCGGCGCACCTCCGGCATCACCCAGATCCTGATCACGGCGGCGGTGATCCTGCCCTATTTCATCGCGATCCTGATCCGCACCTATGCCTGGATGGTCCTGCTCGGCCGCAACGGCCCGGTGAACAAGCTGCTGACCGGGCTGGGCGTCCTCAGCGAACCTGCCCAGCTTCTGTTCAACCGCGGCACGGTCCTGCTCGGCATGACGGCGGTGCTGCTGCCGATCATGGTGCTCAGCATCTATTCCAGCGTGTCGCGCCTCGATGCGGCACTGCCGCGCGCCGCGCAGGCTTCCGGCGCCGGACCGATCGCTACCTTCTGGCGCATCCTGCTGCCACTCACCCTGCCGGGAATGGGGGCGGGCTTCCTGCTCGTCTTCGTGGCCGCGCTCGGCTTCTTCATCACGCCGACCCTGCTCGGCGGGCCGGGTGACCAGATGTTCGCCATGCACATCGTGCAGCAGGCCGACTTCATCAACAGCGAAGGCTTCCTCCAGGCGCTCGCCGTCGTGCTCCTGGTCATCACCCTGCTCTTCGTCGGCGTCGCCGGCCATTTCCTCGGCTTCGAGTTCATCTGGGGCGGCAGCAGAGGAGAAGGCGGGGCGGCGCATGCAGCGGCCACTCGCGCCAGCGAGGGCGCACCGCGACGGAGCCTGCTGAGCGGCATCGCCGACCGGATCGGCTGGCCCGTCCTGCGGCTGTTGAGCCGACTCAGCCCCGCCTGGGGGAGCTGGACCGTCTTCATCCTGGCCGGCGCGGTGATCGCCACGTTGATCCTGCCGATCCTCGTGGTGATGGTGATCTCGTTCAGCAGCGCCTCCTTCCTGACCTTCCCGCCGCCGGGCTTCTCGCTGCGCTGGTACGAGAAGTTCTTCTCCGATCCGAACTGGATGGACGCCTTCTGGCATTCCGCCGTGATCGCCGCCGCGTCGGCCGTGATCTCGGTCGTGCTCGGCGCCTCCGCCGCGATGGGGATCGTGCGCAGCGAGATCCGCGGCAAGTCGATCATCATGCTGCTGCTCGTCAGCCCGGTGATCGTGCCGCCGGTGGTGCTCGGCCTTTCGCTCTACAGCCTGTTCCTGCGCTTCGATCTGGTGGGATCGATCTGGGGCCTGGCCTCGGCACATGCGATCGGCGGCATTCCGCTGGTGGTGATCATCGTCTCGGCCGCGCTCCAGAGCGTCGACCGGCGCCTCGAACAGGCGGCCGCCCTGCATGGTGCGTCCCCGCTCACGGTCTTCCGCACGGTGACGCTGCCGGCGATCGCGCCCGGCCTGGCGGCAGCGGCTTTCTTCGCCTTCCTGCATTCGTTCGACGAGCTGGTGCTGTCGCTGTTCCTGTCGAGCGCGCAGCTCAAGACGCTGCCGCTGATGCTCTGGGCCGACATCAACTACCAGCTCAACCCGGTCCTGGCGGTGGTCTCCTCGCTCGAGGTCCTGCTGGTCGTGATCGGGCTCGCGCTCGCGGGCCCGGTGCTGGCGCGAACCCGCGCCGGCGCCTGATACGCACTCAACAAAAGAAGAGGGAGGAAAGACATGGTGCAACGTATGAAGTTCTGGCGGGTGCTCCCCGCCCTGGCGGCGATGGCGCTGCCGCTCGGCCTGGCTCAGGGCGCATCGGCCCAGAGCAAGGAGGTGATCGTGCAGGACCCGGGCGGCGCCTATGGCGAAGCCCTGCGCAAGATCATGTACGGACCGTTCGAGAAGGAGACGGGCATCAAGGTGGTGACCGTCCAGGAGGCGCGAAGCGGCCCGCGGCTGAAGGCCCAGGCCGAAGCCGGGAAGGCAGCCTGGGACCTCGCCTTCATCTTCGACCAGGAGACCAAGATCCTCGGCGATTGCTGCCTCGCCGATATCGACTACAAGAAGCTGTCCGAGCCCGCGCAGAAGACGCTCGCGGTGATGCCGGACAATCTCAAGCGGCCCAAGGGCGTCGCGCTTCAGGTCATCGGCGTCGGCCTCGCCTGGAACAAGGACAAGTACAAGGCCGGCAGCGAGCCTCAGAGCTGGGCCGATTTCTGGGACGTGAAGAAATTCCCGGGGCGGCGCTGCATGCCGGCCTGGTCCCGCTTCACCTTCGAGGCCGCGCTGATGGCGGACGGCGTGGCGAAGGACAAGCTCTATCCGATCGACATGGACCGGGCGTTGAAGAAGCTCGCCGAGATCAAGCCCCATGTGACCAAGTGGTGGACCACCGCCGCGCAGCCGCCGCAGCTCCTGCTCGATGGCGAAGCCGACATGTGCATGGCCTATACCGGCTCGATGAGCAAATTCGCGCTCGAAGGCGCGCCGGTCGCGATCACCTGGAACCAGGGCTTCGTCTATTACGACTTCTTCTCGATCCCGAAGGGCGCGCCGAACTACGAGAATGCGCTGAAGGTCCTGTCCTGGCGGCTCGACCCCAAGCGAGCGGCCGCGCTCACCTCCAACTTCCCGGTCGCGCTGCCCTCTTCCGTGGTCTTCGACGCGGCCGATCCGAAGGTCAGCATCTATTGGGCGAACAACCCGAAGAACCTCGCCCAAGCGATCGAATGGAGCCCGGACTATTGGGGTGCGCCCTCGCCGGACGGCCGTTCGACCAATGAGGAACACGGGCAGGAAAAGCTCAACGCGCTGCTGGCGAAGTAGCCGCCCCCCGGAAACGGCCGCCGCCAAGGCGGCCGTCTTCCCGCGGAGCGCGGCCGGGCATAGAGATAACCAGGTTCAGGAGACCGGGTTTACACGATGGACAAGGCGTTCACGAAGGGGCTACGGCTCCTCGAGGTTCTGGCGCGCAGCAACAAGCCTCGCGGGATCACCGATCTCGCGAAGGAGCTCGCATTCACGAAGAGCAACGTGCACCGCCTGCTGGCGACCCTGCAAGCCCAGGGCTTCGTCCGGCAGACGCCGCCGAACAGCACCTATGAGCTGACGCTGAAGATATGGGAGCTCGGAAACAACGTCGTCCGGCGCCTGGACCTGGTCTCGATCGCCCGCCCGGCGATGGAACGCCTGGCCCAGGCCACCGGGGAGACGGTCCACCTCTCGGTGCTCGACGACACCGACGTGGTCTATGTCGACAAGATCGAGAGCAAGCATCAGATCAGGGCCCATACCAGCGTCGGCATGCGCGCGCCGGCCTTCGCGATGGCGACCGGCAAGGCCATGCTGGCACACGAACCCGACGAGGCGCTCGATCGTTTCCGGCCGCTCTTCAAGCGCTTCACCGCGACGACGCGGGTGACACCCGAGGAGCTCATGGCCGATATCCGGCAGATCCGGCAGCAGGGCTACGCCATGGTCCTGCAAGGAGAGTGGCGCGACGGGATCGCCGCCTGCGCCTGCGCGGTCCTCGGCCGGGCCGGCGAGGTTGCCGGCGCGATCGGCATCTCGGGCCCGGACTCGCGGCTGAAGCGCAAGGAGTTGAAGCAGTTTTCGGAAGACGTCCGAGAGGCGGCGCGCTCGATCAGCGCGGCGCTCGGCCATCTGCCGGGGCAGTGAGAACAGCCGATGTGCCGCGAGCCGGCGCATCCGGCGAAACGAAATCATCGCAACAGCGACAGGGTCGAACCATGAACGATAGTTTCCGGGCCATGATGATCGTCGATCACGACGGGCGCCCGCGCGCGGAGTTCCGCGATCTCACGGTGGCGGACCTGCCCGACCACGACGTGCTCGTGGAAATCTCCTTCTCGACGCTGAATTACAAGGACGGCCTGGCGATCAGCGGCAAGGGCCGGATCGCGCGACGGCTGCCGATGGTGGCGGGGATCGACCTCGCCGGAACGGTGGTCGAAAGCCGCTCGCCCGACTGGAAGCCGGGCGACAAGGTCCTGGTCAATGGCTGGGGCCTGTCCGAGACGGAATGGGGCGGCTATGCGCGCTTCCAGAAGCTGAAGCCGCAATGGCTGACGCGGCTGCCCGACGCCTTCAGCTTCGAGGAGGCCATGGGCATCGGGACCGCCGGCTATACGGCGGCGCTCTGCGTCGATGCGCTCGAGGACTGGGGCGCGATCGCACCCGGCGGGCGCGAGGTGCTGGTGACGGGCGCTGCCGGCGGGGTCGGCTCGACCGCGATCAGCCTTCTCGCCCGCAAGGGCTACACGGTCACCGCGGCGACCGGCCGGCCGGAAACCCATGCCTATCTGTCGGAGCTCGGCGCCACCGGCTTCGTCGACCGGGCCGCTCTCGCGGAGAAGGGCGGCGCGCTGCAGAAGGAGCGCTGGGGCGGCGCGGTCGATTCCGTCGGCTCGACCACCCTGGCCAATGTGCTGGCGCAGACGGCCTATGGCGGGGCGGTCGCGGCCTGCGGGCTTGCGGGCGGCATGGATCTTCCGGCGACCGTCGCGCCGCATATCCTGCGGAGCGTCAGCCTGCTCGGCATCGACAGCGTGATGGCACCGGCCGGCAAGCGCGAGCGCGCCTGGAAGACGCTGGCCGCGCATCTCGACAAGGCGCAGCTCGGCCGCATCGCCCGCGTCGAGCCGATGTCGGCCCTGCCGGCGCTGGCGGAAGAGATCGTCGCCGGCAGGATCCGTGGCCGCGTGGTCATCGACGTCAGCCGCTGATCGGAAGGTCCGGCGCGCGCCTCGGCACAGACGAGGCGCGTCTCGCCGCAGTCATGGAATGCTGTTCTGACATAGGGAACACGATGCAATGACCAGCCGGGACGACCGCGAGTTGCGGCAATCCATCGTCATGGCCTGCCGCGAGATGACCGCCGCAGGCATCAACCAGGGCACGTCAGGCAATATCAGCGTTCGCGTCGATGACGGGATCCTGCTGACGCCGTCCGGGCTGGCCTATGACCAGATGACGCCCGAGGACATCGTCTTCATGGACTGGGACGGCGGCTGGACGGCGCGGGAGGGCAACGTCCCCTCCACGGAGTGGCGTTTCCACCTCGACATCCTCAAGGCGAAGCCGGAGGCAAACGCGGTGGTCCACGCCCACCCGACCTACTGCACGACCCTAGCGATTATGCATCGCAGCATCCCTGCGATCCACTACATGATCGCCGCCGCCGGTGGGAACGACATCCCCTGTGCGCCCTATGCCCAATACGGCACGGCCGAGCTTTCGCGGCTGGCGCTGGAGGCGCTGGCCGACCGGCGCGCCTGCCTGCTCGCCCATCACGGCCTGATCGCGACCGGGGTCAGCCTGCGCAAGGCGCTTTGGCTCGCGGTCGAGGTCGAGACCCTGGCGCGGCAGTATCACGGCTGCCTCCAGATCGGCACGCCGCCGCTGCTGCCGGACGAGGAGATCGACAGCATCCTCAAGCGCTGGGGCCAGTACGGCCTGCGCGAGCGGAAGCCGCACGCCTCCTCACCGGCCGCCGCGGGCTGACGCAACGTCGTCGCGCCAGTCTGCGCCCCCTCCTCCCGCTTCCCCCATCCGAGAAACCTGCCATGTCGCCCACCCATGATGTCAGCGTCTGCGGCTCCTACATCCTCGATATCCTCGGCGTGCCGGTGAGCGACATTCCGCCTGGCGGGACGCGCTACCTGATCGACGAAATCCGCCTCACCGTCGCGGGCACGGCGGGCGGAACCGTCGTTCCCTGCGCGCGGCTCGGCCTGAAGGCGCTCGCGGTCGGCGCCGTCGGCGCGGACGAGAAGGCCGATTGGGTGCTCGACGCGCTGCGGCGCGACGGCATCGACGTCTCGATGATGGAGCGCATGGCCGGCAACCCGACCTCGGCCACGATCCTGCCGATCCGGCCGGACGGGTCGCGCCCGGCGCTGCACGCCCGCGGTGCCTCCGCCCGCTGGCGCATCTCCGCCGCCGCGCAGGCCCGCGCCTGCGAGGGGCGGATCGTCCATCTCGGCGGCGTCGGCTCGCTGCTGGCGATGGATGGCGAGCCTTCGCGGGCGCTGCTCGCCGATGCGCGCAAGGCTGGCCGCACGACGACCCTCGACCTGATCTCGGCCCGCCCGGAGACCCTGGCGCTGCTGGAGCCGCTCCTGCCCGAGGTCGACTTCTTCATGCCGAGCATCGACGAGACGGCCGTGATGGTCGGGACTGATGATCCGGCCGCCTGCGCCCGCTTCTTCATCGAGCGCGGCGCGGGCGCCTGCGCGATCTCGCTCGGCAGCGAAGGCTCCTTCGTGATGACGCGGGATGGCCGGCACTTCACGATGCCGGCCTTCGAAGTCCCGGTGCGCGACACGACCGGCTGCGGCGATGCCTATTCCGGCGGCTTCATCGCCGGGCTCGTCCGGGGCTGGGAGCTGACCGAATGCGCCAGGCTCGCGACCGCGACGGCCGCGCTCGTCGCCACCGGCCTGGGTTCCGGCGCCAACCTCGTTTCCTTCGACGAGACCGTGAAGGCAATGAACAGCCTGCCGGTCCGCAAGGCCACCTGAGAGCGCTGGACCCTGTGACCTCTTTCCCATCCGAAGCGAGAACCGACATGACCAGACACGCCATCGTCACGGGCGCCAGCCGCGGCATCGGCCGGGCCATCGCCCTTGGACTTGCCGAGCGCGGCTATGATCTCGCGCTCACCGATATCGGCCCGCAGCAGGCCGCTCTCGCAGCGGTCGCGGGCGAGATTGCCGAGAGGGGCCGGCGCTGCGTCACCATCACGGCCGATGTCAGCAATCCCGAGGATTGCCGCCGCTCGGCCGACGAGGCCGTGCGCGGGCTCGGCCATGTCGATGCCCTCGTCAACAATGCCGGCATCCTGAAGCTCGCCTCGATCGAGGAGCTGACGCCCGAGATCTGGGACACCACCTTCGCAGTCAATGCGCGCGGCGTGTTCCAGATGACGCAGGCGCTGATCCCGCATATGCGCGAGCGGCGCTACGGCCGCATCGTCAACATCGCCTCGCTGGCCGCGCGCACCGGCGGGCCGGGCCAGTCCCATTACGCCGCATCGAAATCGGCGGTGGTCGGTTTCACGCGCGTCTCGTCTATGGAGCTCGGCCAGCACGGCATCACCGTGAACGCGGTCTGCCCCGGCATCATCCAGACCGAGATGGGGATGAACAACCTGCGCGATCCCGAGCGCGTCGCCTATTTCGAGAAGGTCACCGACCTGCACCGGCTCGGCAACCCGGAAGACGTGGTCGGGCCGGTCGCCTTCTTCGCCTCGGACGACGCGGCCTTCGTGACCGGACAGGCTCTCAATGTGGATGGCGGCATCTTCTACAGCTAGAGCGTTCGCGATGTGACCTCCTGGTGGATCGAACACAGCGAGATCAACGGCATCCGTGCCTTCGACACCTTGCTCGGGGAGGAACTGCTTGGAGACCAGCTTGTCTCCGCTTTTCGCGCGCTTCCCGACTCGTCGGTCTGGCGGTGCTCGCCGTGCGCCTGTCGCGCGGCGAGCCAGCTCCCCATCACGCGGGACCTGGCGCGGCATGTCGCAGGCCCCATGAACGCTTGGACGTCGCAGGTGTCGTCGATCCCGGCCAGCGTCGACTAGAGCCGATTTCGCTCTGATTGGATCGGATTGGAATTCCCAAATCAGGTTTGAGCTGATTCAGACTGTGTGCCGGATGGAGGCTGGCATGCATGTTGAGAGCTTTGTCGGTCGATCTTCGGGTTCGAGTTCTGGCGGCTGTCGCGGAGGGTCTGACGCATCGCCAGGCTGGTGAGCGGTTTCATCGACGAGACCCGGGCCTCGACCAACATGGCCCGCCGCTACGGCCGTTCTCCGCGTGGCGAGCGCCTGCGGATGGCGACACCGCATGGTCACTGGAAAACGACGACCTTTGTCGGGGTGGTGACCCTTCGCGGCTTCATCGCGCCCTGGGTGCTGGACGGGCCGATCAATCGCGATGCCTTCGAGACCTATGTCGCCAAAGTGCTCGTGCCCGAGCTGCGCTCCGGCGACGTTGTCGTGATGGACAATCTCTCCAGCCACAAAGGCCCGAAAGTGCGCGAGCTGATCGAGGCCATCGGCGCCGAACTCCGCCACCTGCTGCCCTACAGCCCAGACTTCAATCCGATCGAGATGGCTTTCTCCAAGCTCAAGGCCCTGCTCCAAAAAGCCGCCGAACGAACCGTCGATGGCCTCTGGAACGCCATCGGGACGCTTATCGGCATCTTCGAGCCAGAAGAATGTCGCAACTACTTCGCTGCGGCAGGATATGATGCAACCTGATCGGAAAACGCGCTAAGGGGCGCCGGAAAGCGGACCAGGAATCTCACAGCGACCGGCGATCTCGAACGGCGAAGATCGCGTCAGTTCCGGACGTTCAGATGGGCGGGGCGTCGGATCCCTCCCGCAGAGCGCTCGCGAGATGCCGCAATGCATTCTCCATGTCTTGTGGTGGTCGCGAGGCGAAGCCCATCAGCCAGCCTCGCGCCGAGCTGGGACCGAGTGTCAGCCGGTCAAGGCCGCGCAGGGCGAGGCCCGCATGATCCGCGACGGCAAGCGTTTCTGCCTCGTCATATGCGCGCTTCAACTGCGCAGTGACGTGGAGGCCCGCCCGTGGCGCATTGCAGGTGGCGAAGTCGCCCAAATGCCGCTCGAAAGCTGCGATGAAGAGATCGCGGCGCGCCTGGTATATCTGCCGCATCCGCCGGGTGTGGGCAGTGAAGTGCCCCTCGCGCATGAATTCGGCCAGCACCACCTGATTGAACTTGGCGGCGGAGCCGTCGATCAGCGAGCGCCCGGCGACGAAGGCTGAGACCAGAGGCTCGGGCACGACGAGGTAAGCAATGCGCAGCCCCGGAAACAGCACCTTGGTCATGGTGCCGACATAGAGGACGTTCCCGCCGGCATTCAGGCTCTGTAGCGCAGCGATAGGCCTGCCATCGTAACGGAATTCGCTGTCGTAATCGTCCTCGACGATCCAGGAGCCGTTCCTCTCCGACCAATCGAGTAGCGCCAGCCGCCTGTCGAGCGACATGGTGACGCCAAGCGGATACTGGTTCGACGGCGTGACGTAGACGGCGCGGACCTGTCCTTCCGCTTTAACGAGGCGTTCGACCACAAGCCCATCCTGATCGACGGATATGGGTAGCAGCGTGGTGCCGGCGCCCCGGAACGCCATCTGTGCACCGTGGTAGCCGGGATCTTCGATGGCGATCAGATCGCCGGCCGAGGCGACGAGTTTCGCGATCAGGCCGAGGGCCTGCTGGGAACTGCTGAGGACGAGAATCTGCCCGGGGCTGGCGGCGATCCCGCGGGAGGCCGCCAGGTAGTGCGCGATCTCCTCGCGTAGCGGCAGATACCCTTGCGCCTCGGCATAGAGCAGCTCCGCGCGCGAGCGCCCACGGGCGGCGCGCGCCGCAATGCGCTGCCAGATTTGCAGCGGAAAGGCTTCGACATCCGGAAGCAAGGTGAAAGGCACTGGCCTTCCACGATCAATGACACCTCCGCCGGCGGTCAGGGATAGTCCGCGCTCGGACAGTCCCGCAATCCCGCGGCTCGATGCGCACGCTCGGCGGTCGGAGCCGGCGAGGACGGCATCGCGTGGTGCGACGAAGGTGCCGCTGCCGTGCCTCCGCACGACAAATCCTTCGAGCTCAAGCTGATGATAGGCGGTATCGACGGTTTCGCGGGCAATGCGGGCTTGCCTTGCCAGTGCCCGGCTCGACGGCAGGCGCGCGCCGCGCGAGGCATGTCCGTCCAGCACGAGGCGCCGCACGGCCTGCTGCAACCGTGCCGCCAAGGTCGCAGCCGGAGCAGCTGTTTCCAGCAGCGTGAGCAGAATCTCGGCCGTCGATCGCGATGGTGAAAGTGGCTTGGTCATGCTGCCTGAATTGGCTGAGCTCGCCGGGTCAGTTCGGCCCTATGGAAATAGCCCTGGCGCGCGGCAATACCGGAACCGCAGCGCCTGTCATCCCGACGAAAGGCTGCCATGCTATCCGATCTCCATTGGGCCGCGCGAACGGCCGAAGATCTCAATGACCTTGCGCGACGCGACGCCATCGTGGTGTTGCCGTTGAGCTCCACCGAGCAGCACGGGCCGCATTTGCCGACCGGCTGCGACACCATCCTGACCGAGGCTGTCGTCGAGCGCATGGCGCGTCTCGTCTCGCCGCATCGGCCGATCCTCATCGCCCCGACGGTCTGGATCGGGCTCGCCCAGCATCACATCGCATTCGGCGGCAGCTTCAGCGTCTCCATGGCGACCTATCACGCCTTGCTCCGCGACATCGTCACGTCGATCAGGGTCGCCGGTTTCCGCAAGCTCCTGCTCGTGAACGGGCATGGCGGCAACATCTCGGCACTCCACGTCCTGACGGATGCGCTCACGCAGGAGACCGGGCTGGCGGTGGCGAGCACGACCTACACACTGTTGCCGAATCAGCAGAGCGCTCTGGAGGCGATCCTCGAAGACCAGCTGATCCTGCAGCATGCCTGTGAGGCCGAAACCTCCATGATGATGGCCGCGCGCCCCGATCTGGTTCGGGTCGATCGGTTGGGGGAAGCTTTTCAACCCGGATACAGCAAGGGCGATGCGTCGCCGCTGAATGACCCCTTACTGCTCTGGACCTCCTTCAAGGATTTCTGTCCCAACGGCGTTCGCGGCGATGCCAGGCGCGCTTCGGTGGAAAAGGGCGAGCGCATCCTCGCGATTGCGGCGGAGCTGCTGGCCGCGAAACTCATCGCCGGCGAACCGTGGAGCAGGCAGGCGGAGGCTGCGTGATGGATATTGCAATCAGAAGCATCGAGCGCCGCGATTTCGCGCAATGGCGAACGCTGTGGGACGGCTATAACAGTTTCTATGGTCGAGCCGGCCAGACTGCGCTGCCGGGCGACATCACGCTGACCACCTGGGCACGCTTCTTCGACGCCTACGAACCGGTCCACGGTCTCGTCGCGGAATGTGCCGGCGAGCTCGTCGGCCTCACGCACTATATCTTCCACCGCAGCACCACGATGACCGGGCCGACTTGCTATCTGCAGGATCTGTTCACGCGGGCGGCCGCACGAGGTAAGGGCGTCGGCCGGAAGTTGATCGCTGGCGTCTACGAGCGTGCGGGCCATGCCGGTGCCGGGCGCGTCTATTGGCACACGCATGAAACCAACGCGACCGCGCGCAGGCTCTATGACGATGTCGCCTTGCGGTCCGGCTTCATCGTCTATCGCAAGGATTTGGCCTGATTCCGGCGCAATCCACCCGCCTGGGAGAGCGCAATCCGATCGGTGCGCGCGCTCTCGAAACTGCGCCGTACGGCGCTCGATGGGCGAGAGCTCGCGCGCCCCGCTCGAAATCGGGGCCGTCAGGGGCTCCAAAACGAAACGGGAAGCGCGCAGCTTTGCCGTCACTTTGCAGCGGCCCCGCTGACGGCCGGCCTGCTGCGCGGCAAGCCCCCATTCAGAACGAGATGGGCGACGAGCCCGATGACCAACCCCCAGAATGCCCCGCCGATCCCGAGCAGCTTGATGTTCGCGGCCGAGGCCAGGAACGTGATGAGCGCGGCTTCGCGGGACACCGGATCGGCCATCGCTCCCGCGAGGCTGCCTCCGATCGTGCCGAGCAGCGCCAGGCCAGCCAGCGTGGTGATGAAGGTCGCCGGGAAAGCCATGAAGACGGCAGCCAGCGTGACACCAAATACCCCGACGAGCACATAGAAGCAGCCGGCCGCGATACCCGCGATCCAGCGCTTCGACGGGTCGATATGAGCTTCCTTGCCCGTGGCGATCGCGGCGGTGATCGCTGCGATATTGAAGGCATGGGACCCGAACGGGGCCATGATGAGCGAGCCGAGGCCGGTCACGGTGACGATCGGGTTGGCGCTGGTCTTGAAGCCGTCATTTCGCAGCACGAGCATCCCGGGCATGTACTGGCCGCTCAACGTGATCAGGAAAAGCGGCAGGGCGATCGACAGGAGCGCATTCAGCGAGAAGGCCGGCATCGTGAAGACAGGCATTGCGAAGGCCGGCTTCAGCCCCGAAAGATCGACCCGTCCCTGCACGAGCAGGAAGCCCAGTCCGATGATCAGGATGCCGACCACGGCATAGCGCGCCGAGAAGCGCTTCAGCACCACATAGGCGCCGACCAGCAAGCCGACGAGCATCGGATCGATGCTCGCGCCGCCGAACGCGCCGATGCCGAACTGCAGCAGGATGCCGGCCAGCAGACCGGAAGCGATGCCCGGCGGGATCAACCGGATAACCTTCTCGAAACAGCCCGACAGCCCCAGCACCACGAAGGCCGCGGCCGAGATCATGTAGGCGCCGACGGCCTCGGCGTAAGGCATGGTGCCGAGCGCGGCGACGAGGAAAGCCGCCGCCGGCGTCGACCAGGCGGTGATGATCGGCTCACGGTAACGCCAGCTCAGAAAGAGACCCGTCAGCCCCACGCCGATCGAGACCGACCAGACCCAGGACGCCGTCAGCTCGGGGCTCAACCCTGCGACCTTCGCAGCTTGGAAGACCAGGATGAAGGTGCCGCCATAGTTGACAATGACGGAGATCAGGCCCGCGACGACCGGGTGCGGCAGGTCACTCAAGCGAATGGAAGACGTTGCAGTGCGAGGCGACATGATCCTGAAAAGACCTCCTGGAGCTCGGGGAGCACGCGACGGCGAGCCGGATTGACACATAGCCAGTGAATGGCCCGGTATGACCCGCCATTTCGCTCACGAGGTTCAGACCATTTGTTCAGGCATTCCCAATTGGAATCCGCGAAGGCGTGGATCGCTCATCCCGCTCATGCGGCCATGCCCCTTCACGAACGAATCCAGCGCGCCATCCGGCAGTTGATCGTCGACGGGGCGCTTGGGGCAGGAAAGCCCTTGCCGGCCTCGCGTGCCCTTGCCACGTCGCTGGGTGTGTCGCGGGATACCGTCGAAGCGGCCTATGGCCGGCTTCACGCCGAAGGCTTCATCGAGCGCCGCGTCGGCAGCGGCAGTTTCGTGGCGCAGATCTCGGAATTCACGACCGGCCATCGGGCCGTTCGACGGGAAGCGTTGCTGCGCCACCAGGCCCCCAACCTCAGCAAGCGCGGAAACGCCATGTTCAGCAGCGGCGGGGTGCGCGAGATGCTGTCGCCTCAGCCCTTCGCGCCCGGGGTTCCGGAAACCCGCACCTTTCCGCTTCCGCTCTGGGAGAGGCTGGAACGGCAGGTGCGCCGGGAAGTCGGCATCCAAGCCCTGGCACATGGCGACCCGCAAGGAATCGAAGCGCTGCGCCGCGTCATCGCCGACTACGTGAATCTCGAACGCGGCGCGCGCGCGACAGCAGACCGGGTGCTGATCCTCACCAGTTCACAGCAAGCCATGATGTTGTGCGCGAGCCTGTTACTCGATCCCGGCGACCGGATCTTCATCGAAGACCCAGCCTATTACGGCGCACGCAAAGGGTTCGACGCAGCCGGGCTGGAATGCGTCCCGATCCCGGTGGACCCGCAGGGAATCGCCGTCGAGCAGATTCTGGCCGAACCACGCAAGGCGAAAGCCGTTTCGTTGACGCCGTCCCATCAGTTCCCGACCGGCGCGACACTGGCACTGGATCGGCGCCTGGCCTTGATCGAGTGGGCGAGGCGGCATCAGGCCTGGATCATCGAAGACGATTACGACAGCGAATTCCACTATGCCGGGAAGCCGATGGCCTGCGTGCAGGGGCTCGATCGACATGACCGGACGATCTATATCGGCACCTTCACCAAATCTCTCTTTCCAGGCTTGCGGATCGGCTATGCCGTATTGCCGCCGCAGCTGGTGGAGCCGATGACCGTCGCGCGCACTCTCCTCGATGGGCATTCCGCCCCGATGGCTCAACTCACTTTGGCGCGGTTCATCGAAGGCGGACATTTCGGCGCCCATATCCGCACCATGCGCAGTATCTATGCGCAGCGACTCGATACGCTTGTCGGCCTTGTCGAAACGTACCTGTCGGACTTTATCGAGCCGCGCATTCCCGTCGGCGGGCTGCAGATGCCCTGCTTGCTGAGAGATGGTCTATCCGAACGCACCGCGATCGATGCGGCGCGGCGTTCCGGCGTCGAGCTCCTGGGATTGTCAGCGCTTCATGATCGAAGCGATGCTGCAGCCGGTTTCCTGATGGGCTTTGCCGCCTATACGCCCATGGAGATCGAGATCGCGATCAGGAAGTTGGCGGCTGCATTCCGGGCCGTCGCCAAACCATAGCGCCAATTCGGGCGCAGCAGCCTTCCACGCGAACGGCCCGAGCGCCATTCCGTTTCAGTGTTCGATGACGCAGGTCATCCGACAGTAGCCGAGAGCTGGCCAATGGTTCTCGTGAGTCACATCTCGGCTGCGACCATGCCGTCTCTGGGGCTTCAGCCGAAAGTCGACAGTCAGGTCAGGTGCCGGAGCCAGTTCGCCAGGCTGCCATCGCCCGCTTCGAGCGACGGTGACAGGCGCAGATGCGCGACGTCGCGCGGCGCGATGCCGAACTGAGCCTTGAAGGCGCGCGAGAAGGCATCGTCGCTCGAAAAGCCGAACTGACGCGCGATCTTGCCGATGCCGCCCCTTCCGCGCGCCGAAGCATTGAGCGCGAGGCGGGCTCGCGCCAGCCGGCGCTGGCGGATATAGTCGGAGACGCCGCCGATCGGAGCGAAGAGGCGGTAGAGCGCCGAGCGCGACAGGCCGAATGCACTGCAGAGCATTCTGGCATCCAGAGCGGGATCGCCGATCCGCCGATCGATGAAGCGGCAGATCATCGCCACGCTCGCCGTCAGCGTTGCCGGGGCCTCGCTTTCGCGCATCAGCGCTGGCGACAGGCAGGCCGAAAGCAGTTGCGCGCTGGCCTTGGCGATATCGGGGGCCGCCGCCGGCTCGAGCGTGGGTGCTGCCTTCAGCAGGCTGCGCAGATGGTCGCCCGCCAGCGAGCCGAGCGGGCTTGCCCCGGACAGAACGGTGCCATGCACGCGGTCCAGACTGCCGGCGTCGAGCGCAAGCAGGCTGCGCGGCAACACCAGGTTGACCGCCCGCATGTCGGTGGCATGCGAGCGAACCGGGCGGGACAGGTCGAAAACCAGGACGTCGCCCGGGCCGGCATGGACTTCTTCGCCATCCAGGTCGAGCGTCGTATAACCAGCCTCGTACCTCTGGATCAGCAGGTGATCGACGCCGACCGCACCGATGAGGCTTTCCGAGCGTTCATAATGCTGGGCGCTCGTCGCCACCTGCCCAACCAGTGCCGTGCTCAGGTGATGCCGATCGAGTTCGGCATGGAAACCGGCGTCCCAGTCGCCCGCGAGCGGCCGGACGTCGAAGATCGGCGCAATGGTCTCACGCCAGCTCCCGAAAAGCTGGCGCGCCTGATCGCCATCCCTGCCCATCGCCCAGCCTGCCCCCTTCTCGAGCACCGCCCGTTACCAGGCATCGGCGACGCTTTTTAGACGAGAGAGAGCTGCGATAACGTAAAGAGGCCGATCGCAGAGTGCTGACACGCCGCCCCGGATGATTGGGACGCAGCGTCGCCTCTCCGTCGTCTCTCCGGTTTTCATTCCATGTTACGCGCCGATCAACCAGTCCACGCCTGCTGTACGACGTTGACGAGCCTTGCCTATGCCGACCATCGCCACGCGCCGCGTCCTTCTTCGCTCCGCCTTCCTCAGCGCGACCGCGGCATCGCTTCTTGCCGCTCTCATGCCGGTTGTCGTTTCGGCCTCGGACCTGCCCTCGCTGCCGGACGCATTCTTCGGCCGTCCCGCCCGCAATCTCCCGCGTGCCGCCATGGCACCGGCGCCCGCGTATTTCGTGACGCCCGAATACAACGCCAATTACGGTCTCGCTCAGATCAACGCCGCCGACGCCTATGCGCTTGGGCTCAGCGGCAAGGGCGTGCTGGTGGCGGTCGTCGACAGCGGCATCGAACTCACACATCCCGAATTTGACGGCAGGCTCTCGCCGCTATCGCGCAATTTCGGCTTCGACCTGCCCGACCCGACCGACATCCTCGACCGGGACAGGACGTCGCACGGGACCCATGTGGCCGGGACGATCGCCGCCGCGAGAGACGGCAATGGCATGCACGGTGTCGCCTACAATGCCGAGATCCTGGCCTTGCGCGCGATCGTCCCGGGCGGCGGAGACATTGCAGCCGCCATCCGCTACGCGAGCGAGCATGGCGCGAAGGTTCTGAACGGCAGCTACGGCCCGTCCTATCCCTCGCCTACCCTGCCGGACGGCAGCCCCAACCCCGACTACACCGTCGTCCCGATCCAGCCCTACCATATCGACGGCACCTCAGCCGAAGTCTCGGCGATACGACAGGCCGGCGCCTCGGACATGGTCATGGTCTTTGCCGCTGGCAACGAGCGCGAGGACCAGCCGGTGATCGCGCGCAATCCGACGGGAGCCGCCTTCTACCCCGCGATCCGGCCGGAGAACGCCGACAAGAACCTCTATGTCTTCCTCGACGGCGATGACAACCAGATCAACGCGAGCGGCCTCGATTATTCGGATCTCCAGCCCTACACGATCGCCGTTGTCGCGGTGGATCGCGATCGCAGGATCGCGTCGTTCAGCAACTATTGCGGCATCGCCGCGGCCTGGTGCCTTGCGGCACCCGGTGTCGGTATCCTCTCGACCGTGACCGCGGCCAATGGCAGCTCTCCGACCGAGCCGTATAATCTGTCCAGCGGAACCTCGATGGCCGCTCCGCATGTGGCAGGGGCAGCCGCCCTCGTCCGCGAAGCATTTCCCTTCATGACCGCGCCGCAAGTGGTCCAGTCCATCCTCACCACGGCGACCGATCTGGGCTCGCCCGAGATCTATGGCTGGGGCTTGCTCAATGTCGGCAAGGCGGTGCGCGGCCCCGGCCAGTTCGTTCAGACCTTCGACGTCGACACCAAGGGCTATTCGGCGACCTTCGGCAACGACATCACCGGCGCGGGCGGGCTGGTCAAGCGAGGCCTCGGCCGGCTCGAACTGAGCGGCCGCAACACCTATGCCGGCGGCACCGCCGTCATCGGTGGAACGCTGGCTCTCAACGGCTCCGTTACCTCCGCGGTTTCCGTCGGCCAGCAGGGCACCTTGCGCGGCACCGGCTCGATCGAGGCCGGCCTGTTCAGCGCCGGCACGGTGATGCCCGGCAACTCCCCGGGGACGCTGTTCGTCAAGGGCCCGGTGAATTTCGGCGGCACGAACCGCTTCGTGCTCGACATCGACGGGACCGGCACAGGCAACGGTGCGGGCAACTATTCGCGTCTCGTCGCACAGACCGCGTCGGGACATGTCACCGTGGATGGACGGATCGCTCCCGTGCTGCGTGGCATTGCCGGCGATGCCAGCAACAGTTTCATCCCTGTGTCCGGCAACGCCTTCCGGGTGCTGGTGGCCGAGGGCGGCCTGAGCGGCAGTTTCAGCGGGCTGGATCAGCCGGCCGATGGCTTGCCTGCAAACACCCGCTTCGACGCGCTCTATGGCGCCACCGGGCTGTCGCTGGTCGTGACGCCCGGCTCCTATGCCGCCCTCGCGGGCCTGAACGGCAATGCTTCATCGGTCGCAAGGGCACTCGATTCCGTGCGGCCGGCCGCAGGGACGCGCCCGGATGCCGCTCGGCAGGAGGTATTCGATGCACTCTACACAGCTGGGTCAGGCGCGCTTCCCGGTGCGCTGAGCTCGCTGTCGGGGCAGAGCTATGCCGATGCCCGCATGGCGATGATGAACGCCCAGCGGACGGTCAGCGCAGCCCTCGACCAGCGCCTGACGGCCGGCTGGTCCTCCCGCTACGACCGACTCACCGGACTGGGAGCAACGAGCTATGCCAGCCTTGGCAGCACTCCGGCTGAACCCGGGCGGGTACATCGGCCAGGGACGGCACGCTCTGGGGGCAAGCTCTCTACGGTTTCGGCCGCACGGGAGGCGATGCCAACGGGACGGGCTCGAGCTTCGGGCTCGCCGGTGCCGTGATCGGCGCGGAAACCGCCGCCTTCCAGGCCGGAAGGATCGGCGCCGCCCTGGGATACACCCGCTCGAATACAGACCCGAAGGCCGATGCCGCTGGCCGCGTCACGCTCGACCATTACAGCCTGGCGACCTATGGCCGCGCCGATTTCGGTGCCTTGACCCTGCGCGGCTCGATCGGCGCCAGCTATGGCAGAACGGATATTCGCAGGACGATCCAACTCGGTGATGCTCAGCGGACCGCGCATGGCGAGGCCGACAGCTACGGCTTCTTCGGGAATGCCGTCGCCGGATATCGCCTCGCCACCCTGGCCGGCCTCGATCTCTCGCCCGAAGCCGGGATCAGCCTGCACCACTCCCGGCAGGATGGCCTGACCGAGACGCAGGCCGGGGCTTTCGCGCTCACCCTTCACGGTCAGAACCAGACTTCCGCGCGGTCCCTGGCTGGCGCCCGGCTGTCGACCTCCCTGGCGGGCGACGCGAAGCTGCGCCTCGACCTCAAGGCCTACTGGTCCCACGAATTCGCCGACAACGTCGCGGTTCTGCAGGCGAGCCTGCTGGGTGCGAGCGTCGTGACGCGAAGCCCGGGCGCGGCGCGGGACGGAGCGGTGATTGGTGCAAGCCTGTCGGGCTTCGTCACCCCGCAGATCGAGGTGGCCGGCTCCTACGACGGCGACCTGCGCCTGGGCGCCACGACCCACCGCTTCTCCTTCCAGGCGATGACCCGCTGGTAGGCCGACCGGAGATGCCCATGCTTCCCCCCTTCGGACGACGCCTGCTGGGTGCCGGCCTGCCCGCTCTCCTCCTCGCCTGCATTCTTGGGGCGATGCTGTGGCACCAGCATCGCAGCGTCGAGCAGGTCGCATCCCGCAGCCGCGAGGAGCAGATGCGGCTGGTCGGGACCTTGCTCGGTTCGAGCTTCGATCAGGCCGCCAGGTTCTCGCTCTCGCTCGCCGAATCCTTCGCGCGCAATGCCGAGGTTCGCGACGCGCTCGCCGCTGAAGACCGCACGCGGCTGCAAGCCCTGTCCCGGGACGCCTACCAGTATCTCAGCCGGCAGGCGAACGTGCAGATTTTCGGCTTTCACGACAAGGAGCTGCGTTACCTGCTGCGCATGCATCGCCCTGATCAGCATGGTGACGACATATCCGCGTTCCGGGCCATGATCGTCGCAGCCAACCGGTTGCGGCGCGCCCAGACCGGAATCGAGATCGGCATCGCCGGCATCGGCATCCGCGGCGTCGCGCTGGTCCAGCGTGGTGCTGAATTCTTCGGGACGATGGAGGTCGGGCTCGACCTTCGGCCGCTGATCGAGCTCGTCAAGACGGCGACGAACAGCGAGATCGCGATCGTGGCTGCCGCCTCCCTCACCGGCGTCGCGCTCGATCCGAAATTGCCTGCGGCCAGCGGCCTCAGCATCATGGCATCGACCGACGACCAGCTTTTCCTGGACCTGCTGCGTGCCCGGGGAACCCAGCCGCAACGGGACATCGAGTTCGGCCGCAGGCAGATCGGCGAACGCAGCTACGCCTTCATGAGCCAGCCGTTGGTCGACTTCTCGGGCAAGCTGGTCGGCACCGTCCTGATGCTCAAGGAAGAGACCCGGTCCGACTGGGGCCGCCTGAACACCGAGCTATGGGTCATCGCGCTTTGCGGCGGGATTCTCGCCTTTGTCGGCTTTCTCGTCTTGTCGCGCCCGCGGCGGGCCGTTGCATGATCGGCCGCCTGCTTTTCGTCCTCCCGATCCTCCTCGGCCTGGCTCAAGGCGCATGGGGCGAGGACAGAACGGGCAGCGGCAAGACTACGCTGCCGGAGGCCTCCGGCCTGCCCGTACGGGTGCATGTCGCGCTGCGCGTGCTGAATATCCTCGAGGTCAAGGAAGTCTCCGGGCAGGGGCGGTTGCACCTCGAATTGACGCAGCGCTGGCAGGACCCGCGCCTTGCCTTCGACGCTGTCGCGCGCGGCCTTGCCCGTGAGGATCGGGTCGGCGAGGAGGCCGACGATCATCTCAAGACCATCTGGTCGCCCGGCCTCGCGCTCGACAACCAGATCGGTGACAAGGACGCCCGCATCGTCGCCCTTTCCGTGCATGCCGATGGCGAGGTGGTGTTGATCGAGCGCTTCGAAAGCGATTTCCGCTTTCGGATGAACATGGATGCCTTTCCCTTCGATCGGCAGAACCTGACGATCGGGCTCTCGCTTCCGCGTTACGCCCAACAGGAGGCGATCGTCCTGACGACGGAAGCCGACCGCCCCTTCTCCGGTGTCGAGGATGCGCTCTCGGTCGTCGACTGGCGGCCGGTCGGCCTGCGCTTCACCAACGATCTCGCGATCGGTTGGAATGCGCGCTCCTATTCGCGCCTCAACGCGACCGTGACGATCGCACGCTATGCCGAGCGCTATCACCTGCGCATCTTCGTTCCCATCATCGCGGTACTCGCGGTCTCGCTGTTCGTGCTGTGGTCTCCGGGTTTGAAGGAGCAAGACAAGGGAGGCCTGATCTTCTCGTCGCTGCTCGCCCTGGCCGCGATCAGCTTCACCTTCGAATCCTCGTTTCCCGGCTCGATCTCCCTCAATACCCCCGTCGCCGAGATGATTTCGCTCGGATACCTCTACCTCGTCACAGTGCTGATGTTCGAGATCGCGCTGTCGGTCGCGATTGCTCACCCCAGTTTCCGCTGGCGCGATCAGGCCGCCGATTTGCGCTGGCATCTGCGCTGGGCTGTGCCGGCGATGATGTTGATCATCTGCATCGGGGCAGCGGTCCGCACCCTGCCTGGATAGTTCCGCTCGACCACCATCGCGCTCTCGAGACTCGCTCGAAGAGCGCGCGGTCCGGAAGGCTATCCGAAATCGCGTCATCATGGTCTGGCGAGCTCTGTGGGCCCGAATGGCCGCCATGGGCTAACGCGCCGATACTCCGCACGCGAGGCAGTGGTACGACTGCCAAGGGCGGCAAACCACATCAGCCAGCCCTCCTACTCGAAGAACAAGCTCGGTTTCGATTTCCGCGTCATTCGCGCAGCCGAGTTCGGTCCGGGCGAAACGAGGCAACTCGCCGACATGCGCAGATCCGGAACTGTCGAGGCGACAGCTGGCGGCGCTGACGTCCGGGCCGTACCGACCAAAATGGCCAACACCCTTGCTGCGTCAGCTCGCCCTCAGAAGACCTATAACCCTGTCAACCCGTCGAGAGTGCGGGAAGTCGATGCGATCAGGAGAGAGGGCCGGGCTAAGCTTCGCGAGAACAAAACGCGATGAAATCTATAACGGTGCCGGCCGGGCATTTGTAACGGGAGAGGTTAGACTATGGGTAAGTCTTTGATTTATATGGCGCGGGCGACGGGGCTCGAACCCGCGACCTCCGGCGTGACAGGCCGGCACTCTAACCAACTGAGCTACGCCCGCGCTGGGCGGCTGAGGCATTCGCCGTCAGCGACGTGGTGAGTATTGCCCCCGGCCCGAAGTGTCAAGCGAGTGTCGCCGGCAAAATCACATCTGGGGAAAAATATCCTCGACCTCCCCTATTGGTCGCCTGCGCCCGCCCCGTTTTCCGGCGATGCGAGGCAGGGATCGAGCAGGACGTGGCGCCTGTCCTGGCGGCTGTATCCGCCACGCAGGACCGCTTTATCGCCCGGTTTGAGATCGTTGGCGCCGTAGGTCACGCAGAGAACCCGGACGCCCGGCTCGGCGCAGACCGCGACATACCAGAGCGCGCCGTCCGTCCGGACGAGGCTCACCGTTCCCGCGATCGCCATGTCGACTCTCGAATCGGCAGGAATCGAATCGGGAAGCTGTGCCGCGATAGAATTCGCAGCTCGCCGGCTTGCCGGGTTGCTCGGGGTGCGAGAAGGCCGGGCGACCGGTGAAGAAGGAATCGGGCAGCAGTGTCTGTGCCGCGCCCTGCCCCGAGACCAAGGCGAGTCCGACACAGGCAACGACACCCGCATAGCTCAGGACAGGACGAGGGCGGGTCGGGCAGCGCGTCTTCATGGCACCGGCAGGGTGACGATGAAGATGGCGGAATTCGGCCTCTGGGCGGCGTTTGCTGGCGGCCTGCCCGACAACGCTTGCGATGCGGCTGCCGAGGCCTTAAACGCGACCACGTGGGGCGGTTAGCTCAGTTGGTAGAGCGTCTCCTTTACACGGAGAGGGTCGGCGGTTCGAGCCCGTCACCGCCCACCATCGCCAGATTGCTGATATCAAAGGATAATCAGAGTTTCAGCGACGCGAACGTACACCCGAACGTACACATCGGGAGCGTCGCGTGCGGCATGTATGGTTGCGAGGGTCCACATTCTGGTTCTCCTTGCGCGTCCCTCGCCGTTTCGTTCCTGTTTACGGCGTCACTCCAATCCGCGTGCGCATCGGCAAGGTGGATGCGATAGAGGCTCGGCGCCGAGCCCGTGTCATGGCTGCGCATTCGGACCTGGGGATGGATGCGGGAATGCAGCGTGACGTTCTGATGCGAAGCTTGACGGCCCTCTCAGCCGAACTCGACATGCTGCGGCGCGATTGGATGTCAGCCGGCATGAAGATGTTGAACGCGCGCGAGATTGCGGCGGAAGCCATCAAGGACCACGACGCCGAGATGGCCGAGCGATGGAACCATGCCGCGGCTGTCCAAAAGGGACGGGTCTCAGAGATCGACAACATCCGGAAGAGGCTGGCGAACCTCGGGACGGCGTTGGACTCCGACGGGATCGCCTGGGAAGCGGAGCGTCGGACCTATGAGCGCACCGTCGCGGCAGTCACGGTCGCCGCCGCCGAGGCGAAGGCTGCCCTCCTGGCCGCCGTACCTGCTCCTCCCGTTCCCGCGTCAGCGGACCCCGACGCCTCTCCGGAATCCGATATCACCCGTGATACGCTGCTGAGCGTCGCCGCAACCCCTATCGTGAACTCCAGGTGCGTGGCTCTCAGTGCCGGAGGCAAGAACCGGTACGCCGATCACGTCCGTCACTCGCTGGCCAGCTTCCTAGAAATCGTGGGCGACAAGCCCCTCCGGAAGTACCTGCCATCCGATCTCCAGGACTATGCGAACGCGATGGCTAACGTGCCGCTCAACCTCGTGAAGCTCCGCGAGTTCCGAGGGATGACGCGCCAGGAGGCCGCAGAAGCCAATGCGCGGCTGAAACAGCCGAAGCCGT
Source organism: Beijerinckiaceae bacterium (assembly GCA_965283735.1). Lineage (GTDB taxonomy): Bacteria > Pseudomonadota > Alphaproteobacteria > Rhizobiales > Beijerinckiaceae > Allobosea. The sequence goes on from CBDIPN010000001.1 coordinate 2,650,293, forward strand.
GCATGAAGACCGCAACGATCGATAAGTACGTCACAGAGGTACGGCACATCTGGCAGCGAGCCACCGCATCGGTCGCCGATATTCGGGACATCGGGGCAATATCCGTGACCATGCCTCGGAACGCTGCCCCCTCCCTCGATCGCGAGGGACTTCCCGCGGCCGATTTGACGACATGGTTCGCCGCGGCCGTGAAGCGTCGGGAACCTCATTATCGGTGGCTCCCGCTGCTCGGGCTGATCACCGGCATGCGACTGTCCGAGATCGTCTATCTCAAGCCCGGCGACATCGTTGACTTCGAAGGGCATCAGGTCTTCGACCTGCGGCGCTTCGTGACCAGTGGACGCCCTCTCAAGACCAAGACGAGCCGCCGAGTCGTGCCCGTACATCCCCTGCTCCACGAAACAGGCTTCATGGTTTGGGTCCGGGACAACCGGCACAAGCCCTGGCTGTTTCCGGCGTTCCATGAAGCTGACGATCCCGCGGACGCGGCGCAGAAGCGAATGGGATACTGGATGCAGAATCTCGGTGTTCACACGCCGAGCGTAGGAACCTTCCATAGCCTGCGGCACAACGCGAAATCCTGGCTCCGCATAGCCGCCAGCGAGCGTATCGCGGACCTGATGCAGGGGCACGCTCCGCGAACTGTCGGCGGACGTTACGGCTTCCGGCTTCTGCAAGAGGAGGAAATCGCCAAGGTGATCGCTGCGTCTCCTCCGCGCAGCGTCGATTTCTCGCCGTATCTCCGGAAGCGGTAGAGGCAGGACACCGACCCCACCGACCAAGAGCCGGCCGGCTCGATGGTAGGCGGCGTTCCGGGATCTCGAAGCCGGCAGCACCTTTCCCGGAGAGAGCGAGCCCCCCTTCGTTTTGAATCCTTGCCCTTGGGGCAAGGAATTCCTCCGCCGATTGTTGACCTTTCCCATCGGTCGCTCGCCCCATGCCCTGGAAGAATGAACCTCATCGGCCCCGCAAGGGTGCCGAAGGCACGCTTGCGTTCGCCCTTGCGGGGCCGATGAGGTTCATTCAGGGCATACAGGGGGCGAGTGGCAGATGGGAAAGGCCGCTCCGGCGGGGAAGAGAGGAATACGTCCGTTCACGACCCTTGAAGGAAGTTGGGGGAGCGAGCAAACCGCCGCCTTAGAGCAGAGTAACGCTGGCTCGCCGAAGCTCGGAACCAAGGGCTGAAAAATCAACGCCGATGCGACAGCCTAAGCCGTAGCAGTCCCACCTGGCTTTATGAATTCAACGCCGACGTCCTTGTTCCTCCGCCACCGCAGGCGCACGCGCTGACGTTCGCCTTCGTAGGACAGTAGCAAATCAAATTCAGCCGGGAGCATCAAGCTTTCGGCAATTCGTAGCCGTGCCCCGCCGCGTGAAACATCAAGGACTATGCACTCGACGGATGCATTCAGGTGGTCCAGGAAACACTTGGCACGCGTATGAACTGACTGTCGATCTCCGCCCCGGCGTTCATGTTGACGCCTTCGGCGACGAGCCATGGAATACCGCAGCGGCAGGCCATCGATACCGGGGCCATCAATATGGTAACTGACCTGCCTAGCTATTGCTCGCTTAAGGGCTAAGTCTGCACGTTCGACTGCGGATAGGGCCTCCTCCACGATACTTGGGTCGCAGGCCCCGGTCACACATTCGATCCTGAAATCGAGGTCGCTCACCGTCGCCAGGAAGCTGACTTCGTTTGCGATCTGATTAATCTTCATTTCGAGTGCGGCTGTCGTCGCGACAGCGTTCAGCGCGACCACGAATGTTGAGTCCGGTCTTCGGCAAAAATATCCCAACTCTGAAATCGTTAGGATAAGTCGCTTTGCGAACTCACGCGTCAGTCCTTCGACAGCGACGAGCCCGAACTTCCGCGCGAAATAGCCGACATCGACGATTTGCATCGAAACAACGCCAATCGTTCCCCTCGACCGGGATATCTCTTCATCAATTCTATGCAGCAATTCATGAGGAGAAAGTAGCCGTGCTTGGCTTTTGGACGGTTGCATGCAAGCGGTCTCATCACGGCAAGCTCACTGCGAGCTACCTTAGGTCAGAAGCAAGCTCCTTGATATGGATCAAACATGGATCCGCGGTAAATCAGCAGCCTGCCAAGATCGGCGCGGTCGCTCAGGTTTTGAATGCCGGCTTCCGACCCATCTACGGCATTCGCCTGGGAACTCGTCTGTCGGCGTTTGACCGATGCATCGCCAGCATGCAGCCTTGAACACATGGCCCCCCGGTCATCGCGCTGGCAGGCGCTCTCGGGGGGCGTGCAACGAGGTTCATCATGGCCGCCGGCATCGCACGTAGCAATCCTGCCCGTCGCTCTGACGGGTGAACCCGGGGCTGGCATACTCCGCCAGCCGCTCAGAGCCCCCCTCTATCCCCAAAGCAAAATTTGTTGACGACACAGCCCACCGCCTGGCCTCGGGCGGTCTTGGCGCCCGCATCCAGGCGTCCGTGCAGGCGCGGGGACCGCTGCCGGGAAAGTCGGACGCAGCCATCCTTCGCCTGTTCGGCCGCGTCCCCGCGGGGGGCGCGATCGATCCCCTCGCTTCCGCGCCATCGGCCGGCGCGAGGAGCGAGGTCCCCGCGGCCCGGCTGGGCCGCCTTGCCAGCGGAGGAGCTACACCTACCCCCCTTCCAGAGGGGCAAGAGGAACACCAAAAATCCCCCACGACGAAACGTCGATGGGATCTGAAAGCGGGTATCGTCAGAATGCTCCGTCACGGTTTGAAACGTGACGAACGCGGCCCGGCCGTCTGCGGATGCGGCCGTGTCGGCTACGCCGTCGAGGACGTGACGGTTCATCGTGGCGGTTCCGGAGATAAACCCCGTGCATGGGTGTCGGGAGTGTATCGCTGTGGCTCCGGCTGGCTCTGTCCAACCTGTGCACCGGCTGTCGCGGCGGCGCGGGCCGCCCGCGTTCAGCGTGTCGTGGAATCCACGGCGGAGCGCGGCGGACATTTCGTCATGGGCCTGGTCACCGTGAGCCACGACAGGACTGATAGCCTTGCGGACATGAAGGCCCTGGTAACGGAATCCTTCGCCGCCGCCCGGAATGGTTCGCCTTGGGACCGCATCCGCGCTCGCGGGGGTATTCGGGGAGTGCTCGTCGCTCCCGAGGTTACTCACGGTACCCATGGCTGGCACTTCCACATCCATTTCGGAATGGCCTGCCTCGTCGAGAGCAAGGCCGCTGCCGCCGCCGCGGGCGAGGCTTTGATTCGGCGCTTCATGCGCGCCGTCGAGAAACGCGGTGGCAAGGCCCTTCGTGATGGCCAAGGTGTCGCGGTGGCGGCTTCTCCTGAAGCGGCCGTCGAGTACATCTCGAAAGGAACCGCCTGGGAACTCGCTGCCGGGGCAAGCGGCCATAAGGATCGCGTGGCGGGGCGGACGCAATGGGATATCGCGGAAGATGCCATCGCGGGCGATGAGACTTCCTTCGCGCTTTGGCGCGAATATGCCGAAGTCATGCCCGGAACCCGATCCTGCGTCGTGTCGGCGGGGCTGGCGGCTGCCCTCGGGATCGAGCCTCACGACGATGACGAAGAGCCGGGTGAGCAGGTGCTGACCGAGGAGGTTCGCGTCGTCGGCACGGTTTCGTCGCCGACCTGGACCCGAATTCTCCGCCTCGGTCTCGCCGGAACTTCCTGGCCCGGATCGAAAGCGACGTCAGCTTGGACGGGACCGGCTTCGATGCAGCGCTGGCCGCGACCGTGGCCGAGGCCGATACCGCCTCCCTCCGGATAGAAATCGCGACGGCGCGCCGTCGCGACGCAGAACGGCAGGCATCGGCTGAGGCCGACCGGCTGATGGCGGTTCGCCGGGTCGCTTCCGCGGTTCGGTCTTCGACCGGCGCGGGGACGCGAGACCGGATCCGGCGCGCGATCCTCGCGGACGCTGCCGCCAATCCCGGTGTCGCGTCCCCGACCGCCGCGGAGATCCTACGGGAATTGGCGTCACGGCATTAACCGAGCCCCTCGAACAGGGGCTCCATTCCCGGCGCGAGCCCGCCAGGACGGTTGCGGCGGCAGGTCGCCGCGACAGGAGAGCGCGATGGGAGTGGTGGTAAACGTACGGCAGCAGCCGAAGAGCTCGAAGTGGACGCGGGGCCTCGACGGCAGCTATCTGTCGGAGGCTTGGTTCACGAGCCCGATGATCTGCGTCGGACTCGAGGTTCGGAGGGCAGCGGCGCGGAGATGGTGCTGGCTCGTCTCCGATCATGACGGCGAGGGTGATGTCTGCGTGGTCGTCCGGAGCGGCCATGCCGATGGCATGGCGGAGGCGCGGGCACTCGCGACCGCTGCCGCGGCGGCGGTACTCGACGATACGGCGAGGTTCATATCGGGCCGGGCAGCGTAGCCATACCGGCGCGGCGGAATGAGAATGCGGGGCGGCCTTCGGGTCGCCCCGTTCGCGTTCTGGAATCCCGCGGGAGCGTCCCCGAAGGGCCCCCGCGGCGCGGCCCTCGGAGAGCCGACGACTTTGACCGCAGGGAAAAGTTGTAGTCGGTCACTACAACTTTTTGCGCCGGTGGCTCGTGGGGCTCAGGCTCCCCGACATGGGCTACCAGTTCATCCACCTCGAAGCTTACGCCAGGAAGAACGACAAGGCCGGACGCTCGGTCGGCTGGGTCCTGGACGAAGCCGCGCGCGAACCCGGCGCGAGCCCGCATGTGGCGCAGCCGTTGCCGCCGGAAATCGTCCACGGCGTTCGGCTCGAAGAGGTTCGCCGCCTCCATGACGAAGCCTGTGCGAACACGAAGGTCGTGCTGGCGAACGGGAAGGAGCGGGCCGTCCGCAAGGACCAGAAGAGCCTCCTGACGATCGTGGCATCGCACCCCGCGTCAATGGATTGCGTTCGCGCCGATACCGCCGTGGCTGCCGATGTCTCTGCCTGGGAGTCGAGGACGTTGGAATGGCTGCGCGCCCAGTACGGCGACAACCTGCTCTCAGTGATCCGTCATGTCGACGAGAGCCACCCGCACCTCCATGTCTACGTTCTGCCCGCCGACCTCCGCGCCGCCCGTCTTCATCCCGGGAACGAAGCCAAGCGGGTCATTGTCGCCGCCGGCCCGCAGGGCGACGAAGATGCCAAGGCTTTGAATCGCCGCGGCGACCAAGCCTACAAGGCGGCTATGAGAGCGTGGCAGGATAGCTACCACCAGCATGTCGGCGTTCCGTGCGGTCTCGCGCGCCTCGGCCCCGGCCGCCGTCGCCTTTCCCGAGAGGAATGGCAAGCGGAGAGGTCCGCTGCCGCCGCCACCAAGAACGCCATCGATCGCGCGGCCCGGATCGACACCCGCGCCCGCGAACACGTCGCGAAGGCCAAGGCGGTGGCAAGCACGACGGTCGCGACGGCGCAGGAAAGGACAGCCGCGGCCGAGAAGCAGGCGACGGAAGCGAAGGCGCTCCAGGCCGTGGCCGTCGCCCGCGAGCGGGAGGCGACCCAAACTCTGGACCGCGCCGGCCATCAAGAGATGACCGCGAAGGCCCTCCAGGCTGCTGCCGAAGTTCGAGAACAGAAGGCCGCTGCAACCTTGGCTCATGCCGGCGGCGAGGCGGAGCGGATCGTCGCCGCTGCGCGGGCGAAGGCATCACGAATTTCTTCGTGGAGCGGGCGACTACGGGCGTTCTTCGACGGACTGCGGAAATCGACGATCGCTGAGACCGTCCGCCGCGGGATGGCGGCAGACCTCGACCGGGAACGCGCTCGGGCTGATGAGGCTGCACGTCGAGCACTTCATGAAGCTGAGCGGCGGCGTGAGGCGGAGCGGCGCGCGAGGTCCGCCGCCGAGTCCGTGCAGGCGACCGCGCGGGAACGCGATCAAGCCCGCCAAGAACTGGCAGCGCTGCGGCCCGCCGTTCCGGAAGCGAGCATGGGTAGGAGGATGGGGCGATGAAGAGACGGTCATGCATCGAAATCGCGGCAGCCCGTGCGCGCCACGCCCGGGAGCGGGTTCGTACGAGCCCAGCCCCGTTCTCGCCGCTTCGCGGTGAAATTGCGTTCGCGGTGGTTTGGCTGGCGAGCCTGCTTTCGAATCTCGTGCTGGCCCCTTTCCGGACTCGCCCCGCTCTCGGCCCGGAGCCGAGTTCATATGAGCCAACGCCGCAGGAACTCGGCCTGCCGGGGCCGCTGCGACCTCGGCCACATGGGCGTCTGCTGCACGGCCGGTATCGCACTGTGCCGTCACTGGAGCGAATCTTTCGCGATCTTCGCCGACCGGTCGCGCACGATGCCGCGCGAGCGGCGCTCATGGCGAGAGTGGGCAGTGATACGGATACACTATCGTGGGCGAATGGGCTGATAGACGCTGGCACGGAATGGCGGCTCGCCCTTCATGCTCGTCCCGGGATCCTGGATGCCGAGATGGTCGCTGCGTGGCGAGCCCAGGCTAAGGCCGATCACGCTGCCGCGGAGGCTGAGGCCACGGCGGCCCTCAAGGCCAGGATCGGCGGGGCGAACGCGACCGAGGATGCCGTTGACGGTGGAGTCGGCCCAGGCCGACCGGCCCCTGAATCCCACGATGGAGAACCCCACCCAAAGCGACTTCGTCGCTGTACGAGGTTCCTACGGCCTCGCTTCAGCGGTTTGAAGGCCAGAATGGGGGAAATATCCCTCCTCTCGACGGCGGTCCTGCTCCAGTCCGATGACCGGGAACTCGCTTCGGATTGTTGACATTCGTGGCGGAAAACGTACACATCCATGTAGGAGTTCGGGCGTTTGACTGCGACGAAATTCTCCGATTTTCCTTGCGATACCAGCACCTTGGACTGATCAGCCGGTGACCGCCCGTCACCGCCCACCATGACCCCGACACCGAGGGTATCCGGCGATCAGGAGCGATCCCTGCGCCGCTTGGCAGCGGCATCAAGCCGGGCAATCCGGCGCATCGCTTCGTCGACCCCGCTCGCACCGACCAGCTTGAGGGGGTCCAGTGGATGGACGGCCTGCGCCAGCGCCTGCCGCACCGGCGCGGGGAGGCTATCGAACGCCGCCCAGCGATCCGGCGTCAATTGCCGCTTTGGAAAGCGTTGCCGCTTCATGACCTGCCGATCGGTTTCGCCTGCGAGGAAACAGGCTCAAGATGGCCATGGTCAGGTCCGCCGACAATGACCAGCGCTGCGCCCAAACGAAAACCGCCGGCGCTTGCGCGCCGGCGGCTCGTTCTTTCAAGACCGGAGGTCAGTGGGCGACGACGCCCGCTGCGTCGTCGTCCGTGCCCTTGGGCAGCGGGGCCTTGAGATCCTCCTCCCAGACGATCGGAACCGGCTGGCGGGTCAGCGCGTGCTGGAGCACCTGCTCCATGCGCGCAACCGGGATGATCTCCATGCCGTCCTTCACCGACTTGGGAAGGTCGATCAGGTCCTTGGCATTCTCCTCGGGGATCAGCACCTTCTTGATGCCACCACGGAGCGCCGCCAGGAGCTTCTCCTTCAGACCGCCGATCGGCAGCACCCTGCCCCGCAGCGTGACCTCACCGGTCATGGCGACGTCGCGGTTGGTCGGGATGCCGGTCAGGATCGAGACGATGGTGGTCGCCATCGCGATGCCCGCCGACGGACCGTCCTTCGGGGTCGCCCCCTCGGGAAGGTGGACGTGAATGTCACGCCGGTCGAAGAGCGGCGGCTCGATGCCGAAATCGACGGCCCGCGAGCGGACATAGGATGCCGCCGCCGAGATCGATTCCTTCATCACGTCGCGCAGGTTGCCGGTGACGGTCATGCGGCCCTTGCCGGGCATCATGACGCCCTCGATCGTCAGCAATTCGCCGCCGACCTCGGTCCAGGCCAGACCGGTGACGACACCGACCTGGTTCTCCGTCTCCGCCATGCCGTAGCGATAGCGCGGCGGGCCGAGATACTCTTCCAGCAGCGGCTCATCGACGACCACCTTGGCCTTCTTGCCGAGCACGATGTCCTTCACGCCCTTGCGGACCGTGTTGGAGATCTCGCGCTCGAGGTTACGGACACCGGCCTCGCGGGTGTAGCGCCGCACCAGGGTCTGCAGGGCGCCGTCGGTGATCGACCACTCCTTGCCGTCGAGCCCGTGCTTCTTGATCGCATTCGCGATCAGGTGCTTGCGCGCGATCTCAGTCTTCTCTTCCTCGGTGTAGCCGGCGATGCGGATCACCTCCATGCGGTCCAGAAGGGCCGGCGGAATGTTCAGCGTGTTCGCCGTGGTCACGAACATCACGTTCGACAGGTCGTAATCGACCTCGAGGTAATGGTCGTTGAAGGTCGAGTTCTGCTCGGGATCGAGCACCTCCAGCAGGGCCGCCGAGGGATCGCCACGGAAGTCCTGGCCCATCTTGTCGATCTCGTCGAGCAGGATGAGCGGGTTCGAGGTCTTGGCCTTCTTCATCGACTGGATGATCTTGCCGGGCATCGAGCCGATATAGGTGCGGCGGTGACCGCGGATCTCGGCCTCGTCACGCACGCCGCCGAGCGACATGCGCACGAACTCGCGGCCGGTCGCCTTGGCGATCGACTTGCCTAGCGAGGTCTTGCCGACGCCCGGAGGGCCGACGAGGCACAGGATCGGACCGGCGAGCTTGTTGGCGCGCTGCTGCACGGCGAGATATTCGACGATGCGGTCCTTGACCTTGTCGAGGCCGAAATGATCGTCGTCGAGCACCAGCTGGGCGGCGTTGAGATCCTTCTTGATCTTCGAGCGCTTGTTCCAGGGGATGCCGAGCATCCAGTCGAGATAGTTGCGCACCACGGTCGCTTCCGCGGACATCGGCGACATCTGGCGCAGCTTCTTCAGCTCCGCCGTCGCCTTGTCGCGGGCTTCCTTGGTCAGCTTGGTCTGGGCGATGCGCTCTTCCAGCTCGGCCAGCTCGTCACGGCCTTCCTCGCCGTCGCCCAGCTCCTTCTGGATCGCCTTCATCTGCTCGTTGAGATAGTACTCGCGCTGGGTCTTCTCCATCTGGCGCTTGACGCGCGAGCGGATGCGCTTCTCGACCTGAAGCACGGACATCTCGCTTTCCATCAGCGAGAGCACCTTCTCAAGGCGGTGGGCGACGTTGGTGATCTCCAGCACGCCCTGGCGATCGGCGATCTTGACCGCCAGATGCGAAGCGACGGTATCGGCGAGCTTGGTCGGCTCGTCGATCTGCGTGACCGCGGCGACGATCTCGCCGGAGATCTTCTTGTTGAGCTTCACATAGCTCTCGAACTCGCTGACGACCGAGCGGGCGAGCGCCTCGACCTCGACCTTCTTGCCTTCTTCCTCGGCCAAGCCGGTGGCCTCGGCCTCGTAGAAGGATTCGCTGGCCGCATAGGACGAGGCCTTGGCACGGCCGACGCCCTCGACCAGCACCTTCACGGTGGAGTCGGGCAGCTTCAGGAGCTGCAGCACGCGGGCGAGCGTACCGATCTCGTAGATTTCGTTGGGCTGCGGGTCATCGTCGCCAGCGTTCTTCTGGGTCGCCAGCAGGATGAGCCCGTCCGTCTTCACCACTTCCTCGAGCGCGCGGATGGACTTCTCGCGGCCGACGAAGAGCGGGACGATCATGTGGGGGAAAACGACGATGTCGCGCAAAGGCAGAACCGGGAAGGTGCCGGTCTCGCCTGGGACGAAGGGGGCGCGTGGCGTCGAGCCAGTCATGGCAATTCCTTTGCAGTTGCGCCCGGCGGACCCCCGAGATGGGCGGAGCGATCGGACGTGTGCGGCCAAGGCGACCATTCGCCCCTCCGCCCTCGCGCATCGCACCCTCATCAGGCATGCGACTCTCGCAAGTGCACCTAAAGTGGAGACTTCCTCGCCGGCTTTCAAGCGAGGTATCCGGTTCATGCACTACAGCCTTGCATGGCCGGAGGGTCGGAGAAATTCCTATCCTTCAGCTTTGAATTCGCAGTGCTTTTTGCTCAGGCAATCTGACCGTCATTGCGAGGAGCGGAGCGACGAAGCAATCCGGAAGGACTGGGCTGGAGCGTTCGACCCGGTTCCCCTGGATCACTTCGCTGCGCTCGCGATGACGTTCATAGCCGGATCGGGGGCATCTCATGTGTCGATTTCGGATCGGACTGTCGCGGCGCGAAACCGCCTTCAGCCCCATGCCGCCTGAAACGCAAAACGCGCGCCAAGGAGCGCGCGTCCTGTTGTCGCAATCGAGGAGAGATCAGGAGGCCGAGGCGGTCTTGGTCTCGTCCTCGCGCTCCGCGTAGATGAAGAGCGGGCGCGCCTTGTTCTCGACAGCCTCGGGGCCGATCACGACCTGCTCGACGCCTTCCAGGCCGGGCAATTCGTACATGGTCTCGAGCAGAATGCCTTCCATGATCGAACGCAGGCCGCGCGCGCCGGTCTTCCGCTCGATCGCCTTGCGGGCGATCAGGCTGACGGCCTCGTCGGTGAAGGTGAGCTGGGTGTCCTCCATCTCGAACAGGCGCTGATACTGCTTGACCAGCGCGTTCTTCGGCTCGGTCAGGATGGTCTTCAGCGCCGGCTCGTCGAGATCCTCCAGCGTCGCCAGGACCGGCAGGCGGCCGACGAATTCGGGGATCAGGCCGAACTTCAGGAGATCCTCGGGCTCGACCTGACGGAAGATCTGGCCGATGCGGCGATCATCCGGGGCCTCGACCTTGGCGCCGAAGCCGATCGAGGTGCCCTTGCCGCGGCTCGAAATGATCTTGTCGAGACCAGCGAAGGCGCCGCCGCAGATGAAGAGGATGTTCGTGGTGTCGACCTGCAGGAACTCCTGCTGCGGATGCTTGCGCCCGCCCTGCGGCGGCACAGAGGCGACGGTGCCTTCCATGATCTTCAGCAGCGCCTGCTGGACGCCCTCGCCCGAGACGTCGCGGGTGATCGAGGGATTGTCCGACTTGCGGCTGATCTTGTCGATCTCGTCGATATAGACGATGCCGCGCTGCGCCCGCTCGACATTGTAGTCGGAGGCCTGGAGCAGCTTGAGGATAATGTTCTCGACGTCCTCGCCGACATAACCGGCCTCGGTCAGCGTCGTCGCATCGGCCATGGTGAACGGCACGTCGAGGATGCGGGCCAGCGTCTGCGCGAGCAGCGTCTTGCCCGAGCCGGTCGGCCCGATCAGCAGGATGTTCGACTTCGCGAGCTCGACGTCGTTCTGCTTCGTCGCATGCGAGAGGCGCTTGTAGTGGTTGTGCACCGCCACGGAGAGCACCTTCTTGGCGTGCTCCTGGCCGATGACGTAGTCGTCGAGGACCTTGCGGATCTCCTTCGGGGTCGGCACGCCGTCCTTCGACTTCACCAGCGCGGATTTCGATTCCTCGCGGATGATGTCCATGCAGAGCTCGACGCATTCATCGCAGATGAACACGGTCGGGCCCGCGATGAGCTTGCGCACCTCATGTTGGCTCTTGCCGCAGAAAGAGCAGTAAAGCGTGCTCTTCGAGTCGCCGCCGGGCTTGTTAGCCATCCGTCCATCTCCAGTTCGGGAGCCGGAAGCCGCATCGCCCGTGGCGCCTGCAGCCGTCGTCTCTCCGTCATACTTAAGCGCTCAGATCACGATGATTAGGTTAACGGCCCGTTCCGGTACATTCGGATACGCAGGGCCGGCCCAAGCCGGATCAGAATGGAGCGCCAGTCCGCTCACCCCCGACCCCATGCAAACACGGGGCCGTCCCTCATTCAATATGGGGGCTCGGATGAGCCGGGCCAACCCACAGGATCGCGAGCGCCCGATCAGGCCTCGGCCTCCGGCCGGCGCTCCATGACCTTGTCGATGAGGCCGAACTCCTTGGCCTGCTCGGCGGTCATGAAATTGTCGCGCTCCAGCGCGGCGTGGATGTCTTCGTAGGAGCGTCCGGTATGCTTCACGTAGATCTCGTTCAGCCGCTTCTTCAGGCTCTCGACTTCCCTGGCATGGATCAGGATGTCGGTGACCTGGCCCTGGAAACCGCCGGAGGGCTGGTGAACCATGATGCGCGCGTTCGGCAGGGCGAAGCGCATGTCCTTGGCGCCGGCCGTCAGCAGGAGCGAGCCCATCGAGGCGGCCTGGCCGATGCAGACCGTCGTCACCGGGCAGCGGATCAGCTGCATGGTGTCGTAGATCGAGAGGCCGGACGTCACCACGCCGCCCGGCGAATTGATGTAGAAGGAGATCTCCTTCTTGGGGTTCTCGGCCTCGAGGAAGAGGAGCTGCGCCACGATCAGCGACGCCGAGTAATCCTCGACCGGGCCGGTCAGGAAGATGATGCGCTCGCGCAGCAGGCGCGAATAGATGTCGAAGGCGCGCTCGCCGCGGCTCGACTGCTCGACCACCATCGGGACGAGATTGTTGTAGGTCTCGAGCGGATCGCGAAGCATGGATCTGTCCTTGAGGTGAAGGCGCCGGGCAACCGGCGAAACATCGAATCGGCAGCGTTTAGGAAGCCACCCACATAAGCACGGCAATCGCGGCTGAAAGGGAAGCGCCGCCGGTCGCGAAGGCCGGCGGCGCGATAGCTGTCGTTAAGGTTGCCGTGAGGCTCAGGCGGAGGCGTCGTCGGCCTTGGCTTCGGCCTTCTTCGTCTTCTTGGCGGCCGCCTTCTTCGGCTTGGCCTCGGTGGCTTCCTCGGCGTCGTCGTCGGCGTAGAGCGCCTCGCGCGAAACCGTCTGGTCCTCGACCTTCACCTGACCGAGCAGATGGTCGACGACCTTCTCCTCGAAGATCGGGGCGCGGATTTCAGCCAGAGCCTGCGGGTTCTTGCGATAGAAGTCCCAGACCTGCTTCTCCTGGCCCGGGAACTGACGGGCGCGCTCGATCAGGGCCTGCGTGACCTCGTCATCCGAGATCTGGACCTTGGCCTGCTCGCCGATCTCGGCCAGCACGAGGCCCAGGCGCACTCGGCGCTCGGCGATCTTGCGGTAGTCGGCGCGGGCGGCGTCCTCGGTGGTGTCCTCGTCGGCGAAGGTCTTGTTGGCCTGCTTCATGTCGGCCTCGACCTGGCTCCACACGCTGGCGAACTCCTGCTCGACCAGGGTCGGCGGCAATTCGAAGGTGTACTTGCCGTCGAGCGCGTCGAGCAGGCCCTTCTTGAGCTTGCGGCGCGACTGAGCGGTGAAGTCACGGCCGATCTGCTCGCTCACGGCTTCCTTGAGCTTGTCGAGCGACTCCATGCCGAAGGCCTTGGCCAGCTCGTCATTGATCTCGATGGCGTCCGGGCCCTGCACGTCGGTGACGGTGACCTCGAACTCGGCCGGCTTGCCGGCGAGGTTCTCGGCCGCATAGTTCTCGGGGAAGGTCACCTTGACGGTGCGGGTCTCGCCGGTCTTGGCGCCTTCGAGCTGCTCCTCGAAGCCCGGGATGAACTGGCCGGCGCCGAGATCGAGCGGGATGCCCTCGCCCGTGCCGCCGTCGAACTTCTCGCCGTCGAGCGTGCCGACGAAGGAGATGATCAGGCGGTCGCCCTTCTCGGCCTTGGCCTTCTCGCCCTTCGAGGTGTAGCTGCGGTTGCCGGAGGCCATGCGCAGCAGCGCGGCGTCGACATCGGCGTCCGGAACCTCGGCGACCGGCTTGACCAGCGAGACGTCCGAGAGATCGGCGAGCTCGATCTTCGGGAGAACCTCGAGCGCGACGGTGAAGGCGAGATCGCCCTTGGCCTCCATCGCGGCCTCGATCTCTTCCTTGTTCTCGGGGAAGCGGATCTGCGGCTCGAAGGCGAGCTTCAGGTTGTTGTCGGCGACGATCTTCTGGTTCGCCTCGTTGACGGCGTTCTGCAGAACGTCGGACATGACCGAGCGGCCATAGAGGCGGCGCAGATGCGCGACCGGCACCTTGCCCGGGCGGAAGCCGTTGATCTTGGCCTTGCCCTGGAGGTCCTGGAGGCTGCCATCGAGCCTGGTCTTCAGGTCGGCGGCGTTCAGCACCACCTGGAATTCGCGCTTGAGGCCCTGGGACAGGGTTTCGGTCACGTTCATTTTTCTACCGCCAACAGCTCGTTTACGTCTCAATGTCCAAAGCGCGACGCCGGTTTCGACCGCCGCCGCGCTCGCGAAAAACTAGACCGATGGTGCGGGCGGAGGGACTCGAACCCCCACGACTTTCGCCGCTGGTACCTAAAACCAGTGCGTCTACCAATTCCGCCACGCCCGCCGGCCGATAGCGCTGCGCGCGAGCAAACGCAGCGCGGCCATCGTCAAGCCGCAGGCCTATACGCATTTCGGCCGGGCCATGCAGCAAAAAAATGACGGTTCTGCAAATCGGCCTTTCCGGAGGGCATTTGCAAGCCGGGAAGGAACCGGCCCTCGCCAGAGCCGTTCGACCGGATTATGCGGTATGGCATGACGAAACCGCCCGCCGCCGTCCTGCCCCCGCTCACGCGCCGCCAATGGCTGGCGGGGCTCGCCGGCACCAGCCTGCTCGCGCCACAGGCGGGTTTCGCACAAGCGCAAGCTCCCACGGCCAAGCCCATCCCCGAACCGCAGCGGCAGACGCTCGTTGCCGGGCCGACGAAGGTGCGCCTGCGCCCATCGCCGCCCGTCGAGACCGAAATCTGGGCTTTCGACGGCGCCACGCCCGCCCCGCCGCTGCGAATCAGGCAGGGCGAGACCCTGGCCCTCAAGCTCGAGAACAAGACGACCACACCGCTCGACCTGCATTGGTACGGCCTGCGCGGCGAGGCTGAGCGCGACGGCGCCGCCAGCTTCACGCGCCCGCCGATCGCGCCCGGAGAAACCGGCGAATTCCGGATCACGCCGCAAGATTCGGGCACCCTGCTCTATCGCCCGCTCCGGGCCGGCATCTCATCCGAGCCTGCCGGCCGAGGCCTGAGCGGGCTGCTCATCGTCTCCGAGAAGGAGCCGCCGGCAGTCGATCTCGATCTGCCGGTCCTCGTCACGGACTGGCTCATCGGCGACGACCAGGCGATCCAACCCTTCGTGCCGCAGGGCAACGCCGCGGCCTCTGCCGGACGCCTCGGCAGTTGGGTCACCGTCAACGGTCGCTCGCCGCCGCTGCCGATCACCGCCCGGCCGGGCGCTCGCATCCGCCTCAGGCTCGCGAATGCCTGCAACGCCCGGATCATGCGTTTGCGCTTCGACGGCGGAAAGGCGACCGTGATCGCGGTCGACAGCCAGCCGACCGAGAGTTTCGAGCCCGTGCGCTCGCAATTGCCCTTTGCGCCGGGCACGCGTTACGACGTCATCCTCGACCTGCCGATCGAGGTCGGCGCCGCTGTGAATATCAGCGCGCTGATCGGCGGCGGCCTACCATTGGTCAGGATCGTGACAGCAGGCCAGCCGCAGGTGCCGCCTGCGGCCGCGCCGGCCCTGAAGCTCAACCCTGCCCTGCCGCTCGGCGTGCGCATGCAGGATGCGTTGCGGCCGGAGCTCGTCATCGAGGGCGGCGCCAAACTGACGGAAGATCAGAAGCTCGATTTCACCGGACTCGACCTGGCCAGTCCGTGGCGGGTCAATGGCGGAATGGGCTCGTTCGAGGGCAAGCCGCTGTTCAGCGTCAAGCGCGGCACGCCGATCGTGATGGCGATCGACAACCGCACCGCCTTCGTCCAGCCGTTCCACGTCCATGGCCACAGCTTCCGGCTGCTGCATCCGCTCGACGACGGCTGGGAGAACTACTTCCTCGACACCGTGCAGATCCCCGAGCGCAAGAAGCTGCACATCGCCTTCATCGCCGACAATCCCGGCCGCTGGCTGATCTCGTCGACGGTGCTGGAGCGCTTCGACCTCGGGCTGTGGAGCTGGTTCGAGGTGACGTGAGGCTGGTCGTCAGAGGCCGAGCCGCTCGACCACGTCCTGCACGATCGCGTCCTTGCTGTCCTCGACCGAGACGACCAGCGGCTTCTCGTCGTCGCCCGGCTCCTCCAGCGCGGCGAACTGGCTGTCGAGCAGGGCCGGCGGCATGAAATGGTGCTGGCGGGCGGCCATGCGCCGGCCGATCAGCTCGCGCGAACCCTTGAGATAGACCAGCGCGACATCAGGCCGGTTGCCGACGATCACCTGCCGGTAGGCACGCTTCAGCGCCGAGCAGGTGACGATGCCGTGCTCACCCTTCGCCCGGAGATCGTCGATCCAGGCGGCGATCGCCGCGAGCCAGGGCTTGCGGTCGTCGTCGTTCAGCGGCGTGCCGCCGGCCATCTTGGCGGCGTTCTCGGGCGGATGGAAGGAATCGGCGTCGCGGAAGGGCCAACCGAGGCGCTCCGCCAGACGCTCGCCGAGCGAGGTCTTGCCCGAGCTCGCAACGCCCATGACGACGATGACGGCCGGACGGCCGCCGCTTGCTGCTTCTGCCACCGTCTCAGCCCTGCTTCTTGGCTTCGACATGGCCGCCGAAGCCGGCGCGCATCGCCGAGAGGACCTTCTCACCGAAGGTGTGGTCGACGCGCGAACGGAAGCGCGCGAACAAGGCCGAAGTCAGCACCTCGGCCGGGGTCGCGGTCTCGACGGCGGCATCGACCGTCCAGCGGCCCTCGCCGGAATCCGAGACATTGCCGGTATAGGAGGACAGCTCCTCGTCGGCGGCCAGCGCCTCGGCCGTGAGATCGAGCAGCCAGGACGTGACCACCGAGCCGCGGCGCCAGACCTCGGCGATCTCGGCGGTGTCGAAATCGAAGCCGTATTCGGCCGGCAGGCCTTCCTTGGCCGAGGCGTTACGCAGCAGGTCGAAGCCCTCCGCGAAGGCCTGCATCATGCCGTATTCGATACCGTTATGGATCATCTTGACGAAATGGCCGGAGCCGGTCGGGCCGCAATGGAGATAGCCCTGCTCGCTCGTCGGGTTGCGGCCTTCGCGATGCTTGGTCGGCTCGATCTCGCCCTTGCCGGGCGCCAGCGTCGCGAAGATCGGCTCCAGCCGGTCGAAGGCCGCCTTGTCGCCGCCGATCATCAGGCAGTAGCCGCGATCGAGGCCGTGGACGCCGCCTGAGGTGCCGATATCCATGTAGTGGATGCCCTTGGCGCCAAGTTCCTTGCCGCGGCGGACATCGTCCTTCCAGAAGGCGTTGCCACCGTCGATCAGCGTATCGCCCTCGCCGACAAGGCCGGCGAGCTCGGCCAGCGTTGCCTCCGTGATCTTGCCGGCCGGCAGCATCACCCAGATCGCGCGCGGCGCCTTCAGCTTGGCGACCATGTCCCTGAGGTCGGCAGCGAGCGTCGCGCCGTCGGCGGCGAGCGCCTGGCCCGGCTTCGGGTCGCGGTCATAGACCACGCATTCATGGCCGGCGCGCATCAGCCGGCGCACGATGTTGCCTCCCATCCGGCCGAGGCCGATCACTCCAAGCTGCATGTCAGATACTCCGCAAAGCCGGCTTTCGCTGCTTCAAGCATGGAGGCGGCGGGCGGGGCAAGCGGGCTCGACGCCGGCCTCAGGCCCGGAATTGCGGCTGCAAGGCTCGCCAACGCCCCGGTGTGACGCCATAGGCGCGGCGGAACTGGCGGGTGAGATGGCTCTGGTCGGCGAAGCCGCAGGCGAAGGCCGCATCGGCCAAGGGCGTCCCCTCGGCCAGCAGACGGCGGGCGCGGTCGAGGCGGCGCATCACGAGGTAGTTATAGGGACTGGTGCCGAAGGCGGCACGGAACTGGCGCGCCAGAGCAAAGCGATCGAGCCCGGTCATAACCTCCAGCCGGCTGGAATCGACGGTCTCCGTCGCATGGGCATCGAGATAATCGCGCGCCCGCTCCAACGCTGGAGCGTCGAGCCGGGCGGAGCGAACACCCGCCACGGAGGGATCGAGCGCGAGCAAGGCCTGCGCGAGCCGTTCGACCAGATCGTCCGCCGCCAGCGCGTCGAGCGGCTGGTCGAGGTCGCGCAGCGCGCGGGCGATAGCGGCGACGAGGCGCGGCTCCTGCGAAACGGCTGTGGATATGAAAGGCAAGGCGCGGCCGCCCTCGCCCATCGCCTGCCGGATCAGCCGCGGCTCGACATAGAGCATCCGGTAGCGGAAGCCGCTCTCGATGCCGGAGCGGCCGTTATGGACCTCGTCGGGATGCAGGACGATGGCATGGCCACCGAGGCTGTCACGCCTTGCGCCGCGATAGTCGAAGGACTGCACGCCGGAGAGCGTCAGCCCGAAGGCATAGGTGTCGTGGCGGTGCGGGTCATAGGCATAGCCGCGGAAGAACGCCTCCATGCGCTCGATGCCGTCAGTGCCGGTGCCGAGCCGAACCCAGTCCCGCTGCAGCCCGCACGATCGTTCAAGACGGGCCTTCCCGGCCTCGGGTAGCGATGAGCCCATGCGTTACGATACCAAAATCGCCATCGTGGTTCGCGATGATCTTGCAACCTGGCAAAAACTCAATGTCGCCAGCTTCCTCTCCGGCGGGCTCGTCGGAACCTCCCCGGAACTCGCGGGCGAGGCCTACCGGGATGCATCCGGCCGCTTCTACGGGCCGCTGATCCGCCAGCCCGTCCTGGTCTTCGCGGCAAGCGCCGCGGAACTCACCAGCGCGCTCCAGCGGGCGCAGCAGCGCGGCGTCAGGCCGCATCTCTATACCAAAGAACTGTTCGCGACCGGCAATGACGTGGACAACCGCGCCGCTGTCGCTGCGGTGGCAACGGATGCGCTGGACCTCGTCGGTATCGGACTCCATGCCGAGCGCAAGGAGATCGACAAGATCATCAAGGGATTGAAGCTGCACGGGTAACGCCTCGCGGCCCGTGCCTTCCCCGCAGACTTCACTGCTCCTTCTTTAGGCAGGGCAAGACCGACCTCCCGCATTCACGGGCGGGAACGTGACTTTCCTCGTACTCGTCCAGCGCATTTTTTGGCATTTACGAACCCCACAGAATCGCCTTAGCCTCCTTCTTGTCGGTAACAACTGAAAGGAGGTGATCCAGTGTCTCATTGTCATCAACCGCTGGTGCAGAGCGGGCGGACCTGGACCTCTTCTTGCTGGGGTTTCTATTCCGCGTGAGTTTTCGCACCTTCAGATCCGGTTCGCCGGGTCGCGGTTCGGCAATGGAAGGGCAGCTCGCAAGGGCTGCCCTTCTTGCTTCTGGAGCCGCAATGCTGGCGCCCGGCCGCAAGCCGTGGCAGACAGGCGGCGTGTCACGCTTTTCCCTGCCCAACGCCCCGAGTACCGGCCGTGTCCGTTCCTGATCCGAGCCGCGAGGCCATTCTCGACTTCATCGAGGAAGAACGCGCCGCCGGCCGCGAGGTCGGCCGGCGCGAGATCGCCAAGGCCTTCGGCCTCGATGGCGGCGGCAAGATCTGGCTGAAGCGCCTGCTCAAGGAGATGGCGGAGGAAGGCGAGATCGGCGGCGACGGCAAGGAGCGCCCGGTCCACCCGCGCGGCGCGCTGCCGCCCGTGCTGCTCTCCGAGATCAAGCGCCGTGACCGTGAGGGCGATCTCGTCGCCCAGCCGCTGGAATGGGACGAGGCGGAGAACGGCACCCCGCCGCAAATCCTGATCGAGCGCACCCGCGAGGGACGCCGCAAGGACAAGACGGCCGGCCCAGCTCCGGGTGTCGGCGATCAGGTCATTTTGAAGCTGACGCGTCTGCGCGGCGTCGAGGGCTTCGGCTATTCCGGCCGCGTCCTCAAGGTGATGGGCAAGGCCAGGGCCGCCGTGCTCGGCATCTTCCGCGCCCTGCCCGACGGTTCCGGCCGGCTGGTACCGATCGACAAGAAGGCACAGGGGCGCGAGGCCATCATCCCGAAGGGCCGCACCGGCGAAGCGCAGGATGGCGACCTCGTCTCGGTATCCTTGCGCCGTGAGAGCCGCTTCGGCCCACCGGAGGCGCAGGTGCGCGAGCGGCTGGGCTCGATCAAGTCCGAGCGCGCCGTCAGCCTGATCGCGATCCATGCCCACGGCATCCCGCACGAATTCCCGCCGGCAGCCCTTCAAGAAGCGGCGAACGCGCCGCTTGCCAGCCTGAAAGGGCGCGAGGACTGGCGCGACCTGCCGCTCGTCACCATCGACCCGGCCGATGCCAAGGACCATGACGACGCGGTCCATGCGGCGCCGGACGAGAACCCCGACAATCCCGGCGGCTTCGTCGTCACCGTCGCCATTGCCGATGTCGCGGCCTATGTGACGCCGCATTCGGCGCTCGACCGCGAGGCGCTGGAGCGCGGCAACTCGGTCTATTTCCCCGACCGCGTCGTGCCGATGCTGCCGGAGCGGATCTCGAACGATCTGTGTTCTCTCCGCGAGCATGAGGACCGGCCGGCGCTCGCCGTCAGGCTCGTGCTCAAGGCCGACGGATCGAAGAAGAGCCACTCCTTCCACCGCGTGCTGATGCGCTCGGCGGCGAAGCTCTCCTACCAGCAGGCGCAAGCCGCCATCGACGGGCAAACCGACGAGAAGACCGCAGCGATCCGCGAGAGCGTGCTGATGCCGCTTTGGGCGGCGTACGGCATCGCGGCCCGTGCCCGCGACCAGCGCCAGCCGCTCGAGCTCGACCTGCCCGAGCGCAAGCTGATCCTCAAACCCGATGGCTCGGTCGACCGCGTCATCGTACCGGACCGGCTCGCGGCGCATCGCCTGATCGAGGAGTTCATGATCCTCGCCAATGTCGCGGCGGCCGAGACCCTGGAGAAGGCCGGCAGCCTCTTGATCTATCGCTGCCATGACGAGCCCTCGCTGGAGAAGATGCGGGCGCTCGGCGAAGTGCTGGCCTCGATCGGCATCAAGCTGCCGCAGGACGGGGCGTTGAGGCCCGTGCTGTTCAACCGCATCCTCGCCATGATCAAGGGCTCTGAGAACGAGACGCTGATCAACGAGGTCGTACTGCGCACGCAGGCGCAGGCCGAGTACGTCGCCGAGAATTACGGGCATTTTGGCCTGAACCTGCGCCGCTACGCTCATTTCACCTCGCCGATCCGGCGCTATGCCGACCTGATCGTGCATCGCGCCCTGATCACGGCGCTGAAGCTCGGCGATGACGGCCTGCCGAAGAGCACGACGCTTGCGGAGCTGCGCGAGGTCGCGACCCGCATTTCGGCGGCCGAGCGGCGCGCCATGGCGGCCGAGCGCGAGACCACCGACCGCCTGATCGCGCATTTCCTTGCCGGCCAGATCGGCGCGAGCTTCGACGGGCGCATCGGCGGCGTGCACAAGGCCGGGCTGTTCGTGAAGCTCGACGGGACCGGCGCGGACGGGTTCATTCCGGCCTCCACGCTCGGCGGTGACTATTATCGCTACGACGAGGCCGCGCATGCGCTGATCGGCGAGCGGACCGGCGAGAGCTGGCGGCTCGGCGACCGGGTCCATGTCAAGCTGGTCGAGGCCGCGCCGGTCGCGGGCGCGCTGCGCTTCGAATTGCTCTCGGAGGGGCGTATCGTGGCGACGGGACGCGCCGGCAAGCGACGCGGCGGTGCCATGCCCTTCGGGACGAGCCGGCCGGCGGCAAGCTTCGGCAAGAAGGGCAAGCCAGGCGGGGGCAGCTTCGGCAAAAGCAAATCGGGCAAGAGCAAGCCCGGCAAGAGGCGATGATGGCTGTCCAGATCCACAGCGCGGAGACGCATCTCGATGCGCGCGACTGGCGCCAGGCGGTTGCGCGGGGCTTGAGAGGCCGCTGCCCGCATTGCGGGAAAGGCCGGCTGTTCCGTGCCTTCCTGAAGCCCGTCGATCGATGCGAGGCCTGCGGCGAGGATCTGCATCACCAGCGCGCCGACGACCTGCCGCCCTATATCGTCATCACCATCGTCGGCCATATCATCGTCGGCGGCCTGCTCCTGGCGGAGAAACTCGGCGACTGGCCGATGTGGCTGCACATGGTCGTCTGGCCGGCACTGACCCTGCTCCTCTCCATCGCGCTGATGCAGCCCGTCAAGGGCGGCGTCGTCGGCTTGCAATGGGCCATGCGCATGCATGGCTTCGGCGGCGCGCCCGACCGGCCCGAGCGTCAGCCCCTGCCCCCTTCGGAAACACGCCGATGACCGACCACACCGTCACCCTGACCCAGGCCGAACGGGCGCGCACGACCGCCAACCAGCGTCCCAAGGACGCCGCGACCATGATGATCCTGGATCGCAGCGGCGCACGGCCCAAGGTGCTGATGGGCAAGCGCCATGCGAGCCACAAATTCATGCCGGGCAAATACGTCTTCCCCGGCGGGCGGGTCGATGATGGCGACCGCCGCATGGTCGCGACCGGCGCGGTGCCGCAGATCTGCGAGGACCGGCTCGGCAAGCGCTGCCTGCGCCCCAGCGCCGGCAAGGCGCGCGCGCTGGCGATGGCCGCCATCCGCGAGACCTTCGAGGAAACCGGCCTGCTCTTCGGCTCCGACGAGTTCGGTGCACCGGATGCCCCGCCCCCCGGAAGCTGGACCGACTTCGCCGCGCAGGGGATCTATCCCGATCTCTCGGCGGTGACCTTCGTCGCCCGCGCGATCACGCCGCCACGCCGGCCGAAGCAATTCGACACCCGTTTCTTCACGATCGACGCTTCCGCGGTCGCCAAGCGGGTCGACGGCATCATCGGCCCCGATTCGGAACTGGTCGACCTGGTCTGGGTCGATTTCGACGAAGCCAAGGAGCTCGACCTGCCGACGATCACCAAGGTGATCATCCAGGAGGTCGAGGCCCGCATCGAGGGCGGTTTCGCGCCCTATCTGCCCGTCCCGTTCTACTGGGAGAAGCGCGGCAGCTTCGTGCGCGAGGAGCTCTGAGACGGCTGCACGGTCCGGGAAGCTATTCTTCCTTGACTTCGCCGGCCCTTTGCGGCATTCCCCGCGCTGACGGTTTGCCGGGTTCGCCCGGCCATTTTTCTTTTCCGAGGGCCTTTGGCCCGCATGGCTCGAGGATAGACCCATGGCCAAGGCCGTGACGATCAAGATCAAACTGCTTTCGACCGCCGACACTGGCTTTTTCTACGTGACGAAGAAGAATTCGCGCACGATGACCGAGAAGATGTCGAAGAAGAAGTACGACCCGGTCGCGCGCAAGCACGTCGAGTTCAAGGAAACCAAGATCAAGTGAGGCCTGGCCTCCCGATCTGATTTCGCTTAAAAAACCGCCCTTTCGGGCGGTTTTTTCGTTTAAAGGTTTAGCGTCGCGACGACCGTCTCGGCAGCTTCAGAAGGCCCAGAGACGCCTTCGCTGCACGGCTACCCGCAATAGGCGCGGATGATCCTGCCGGTCTTCGAATTGGTCTCGATGGTCACCCGCTCCGGGCGGTAATCCATCGTCACGCCCTGCCCCGGGCGAATCTGCCGCACGATGGTCGCGCCGGTGGCTTGCTGGGCTTCAGCGTCACCAATACGAGCCTTGCCCGCCAGTGCCTCGGCCTCATCCTCGATGCACGCGCTGGCCAAGCCTGGCGCGGTTCCCATCGGAGCCTGCTGCGCATCGCTCTGGCAGGCCGCCAGCGTCAACGCCACGAGCGACAGGGCTCCGGCCACCAGACATCTCTGCGTCATCGTCACAACCCCTTTCAGGCCATCCGAACGATCGCCGGAGGCTCTACGATCGCGATGAGACACAGCCATGGCAAGGGGATGGCTCCGCTCAGGCCGCGATACCCGACGCCTCCGGGCTCACCGGAAGCTCAGCCTGCCATGTCGCCAGCGCGCTGCGACCGGTCTCGGTCAGCGCATAGACGCCGCGCCCGGAACGCTCGAACCAGCCATAGACATTGCG
Organism: Beijerinckiaceae bacterium; assembly: GCA_965283735.1. Taxonomy (GTDB): domain Bacteria; phylum Pseudomonadota; class Alphaproteobacteria; order Rhizobiales; family Beijerinckiaceae; genus Allobosea. Next base: position 2,673,803 of record CBDIPN010000001.1, read on the forward strand.
ATGCAGGATCTTCTGCGCATCCGGGCAGGACGGCTTGAGGTCGCGCGGGCGCATCGGCTCCGCCGCCATGGCCGCCGCGCAGGCCAGAGCCTGCTGGCGATAGGCCGTCATGATCGGCTTGCGCGTGCCTCCGCCCATGGCCGGGTCGCCCCGGCGACGCTTGTGCTCGTCCACCAGCCGCGAGCGCCGGCGCGGGTCCTTGCGCGGCGTCGGCGCCGCCGGAGACACGAGGATATCGACATGGCCGGCCTTCGAGACGCCGAGCAAGCCGAAGCCGAGGCGGCGGCAGAGGTTGCGATAGCGCGGATCGCTCTCGCGCCCCTTGCCCCGAGCGGAGAGCTGGGCCGCGAGCCAGATCTCGTCGCCGAGGCTCAGTCGGTCCACGCCCTGCAGGATGAGTTCGAGATTGAAACTCAGCTTCAGCTCGCCGATCACCACGACGGAGGGGTCTCCGTCGCGAAGCCCGACGAGATCGCAGGGCCCGATTTCGCCCTTCACGGTATAGCCCAGCCCTTCGAGGAAGCGCTTGACGGGCAGATAGAGCGACGTTTCCACATCCACCTCCGGAGAGCAGATAGCCATACTGACCGGCAGTTGTTTCGGAGAGGCAAACACCGGCAGGCGTCTGAGGGCTCAAACGAAAAATCCACCCGCCATGGGCCGAGATGGTCGGCCCATGGCGGGTGGATTCAATCTCAACGATCCATGATCAGTCCCGAGCGCAATCCGAGCAGATCGCGCTATCTCCGATCACTCCTATTCACTTGTCAACGAGTCAAAAACTCCCAGCAATTTCAGTATGTTAGCCAGGTTCGGTTTTCTCAATACCATGAAAAATGCCATGTCCAGAAATGGCAAAAAGGCCGGGAACAAATAGCGAAAACTGGGGACAGCTGTGGAGGCCAGCGTCGGCGTCTCGCGATTGAGCGCGAAGCCATGCTAAATACCAAATCGGTCAGGCACATACGACCGCCTTCTGGCGCACCTGTGGCAAGGGGTGCTCCCCTGGAAGGAGGTGATTTATGTGATGTGTCCGATCAACCAGCCGGTGGTCGTGCGTGACTACGTGCGATTCCGTCTGAACCGCTGGGAGCATGTTCGCTCCCACTGTCGGGGTCTGCCGCGGGGCTAACCGCTAAGCAGACCCCTTTCGTGAACATCCCTTAGCGGGATGGGGAGGGGCCGGTTTCCTGGGAAGGGGACGGCCCCTCTTTCGCAAAGCGCGAATTCACAAAATGTGAACTCCGCCCTCGCGTCAAGGAATATGGCATCCTTGAAAAAATGTTCAGGGAGTACGCTCGGGCCTAGTTGACTCACTTAGCGCGATTCGGAGCCGCACGATCTCCTGGGCGGCATCCCGGACCAGCGTGTGAACGTGGTCGTCGTCCCGCGCGCTCCCACCGTGGGCGTTCGCCCGCCAACGCCTGAGCGCCTCTGCCCTCTCCTGCTCTTCCTGGCGAAGGCGATAGAGGATGTCGTCTGAGCTGACGCGGAGAACGTCTTCGATCATGCTTACTTCCTCGGCGGGATCAGGCGGAATGCTTTTCGCAATCTAGGCCCGGCCCAAGAGCCCAGACAGGATGCGCAATGCCCTTTCCGCGTCCTTGCCGTTTGTAGCTGTGAATGTAGAAAACCCCTGAGCCCCAACGACCACGTTGATCGCAAATCGTACTAGTAACAGTCGTCTCAGACAGCCCTGTAGACAGAATAATTTCTCTTCTTGTCATAGGCCCATGATCTTCAAGGGCTCTCTTCACGCTTATTAGATTCATTCCCTTCCCCGTCCTCGGGTGAAGTTTCTTTTCCGATCCATCAGAAATAATTTCACTATCTTTCATACATGTACCTCCCTGGGATTACCACCCAACCGACAGATTTTGTTCGTGATTTCAAAGTAATGGCGCAGCATTACTTTAGCACACTCTCCGCTCGTTGTGTGGTTAGATTTGAAAACCAGAGATCGGCACATGCTCATTGATGACGCGCCCACATCATCAATAAAGCGACGGAGCCCGACCTTAGATAAGATGCTGAAATTGCTCATCTAACGCCTGATCGCCATGGTATCGCGCTGAAATCCGATACCATGCGCCGCGGCGGGGTGGATTTCCATGGCGTAGCAACGGGTTGACGCCAGCCAATACCATGATCCGTGTGCTGAGCATTGCATGGCATCAAGGCAGCTCAGGCCAAGCATCGAACGCCATGCCACGAACAATGCCATAAGACGCCGGAATCGATGTTCTTTTACTTGCTTCCAAAAATTCTGCGCAAAGATGAAAAAAGCCCGCTGTTACGCGGGCTTAGATCACATCATCTTTGGGTAATCTGAATCTATTCTTACAAGAATAGGAAAATAACCCTCACTCCCACTCGATCGTGCCGGGGGGCTTGCTCGTCACGTCGTAGACGACGCGGTTGATGCCCTTGACCTCGTTGATGATCCGGGTCGCGGCGCGGCCGAGGAAATTCATGTCGAAGGGATAGAAATCCGCCGTCATGCCGTCGACCGAGGTCACCGCACGCAGCGCGCAGACATGGTCGTAGGTGCGGTAATCACCCATCACGCCGACGGTGCGCACCGGCAGCAGTACGGCGAAGGCCTGCCAGATCACGTCGTAGAGACCGGCCTTGCGGATCTCGTCGAGATAGATCGCATCCGCCTTGCGCAGGATGTCGAGCTTCTCCTTGGTGATCTCGCCGGGGCAGCGGATGGCGAGACCCGGCCCCGGGAAGGGATGACGTCCGACGAAAGCCTCGGGCAGGCCGAGCTCGCGGCCGAGCACGCGGACCTCGTCCTTGAACAATTCCCGCAGCGGCTCGACGAGCTTCATCTTCATGCGCTCGGGCAGGCCACCGACATTGTGGTGGCTCTTGATGGTCACCGAAGGGCCGCCGGAGAAGGAGACGCTCTCGATCACGTCGGGATAGAGCGTGCCCTGAGCCAGGAAATCGGCGCCGCCGAGCCTGGCGGCCTCGGCATCGAAGACGTCGATGAAGAGCCGGCCGATGGTCTTGCGCTTGGCCTCCGGATCGGCGCCGCACTTGGCGAGCTCCGAGAGGAAAAGCTCTTCGGCCTCAACATGGACCAACGGGATGTTGTAGTGATCCCGGAACAGGCGGACGACCTCCTCGGCCTCGTTCATCCGCATCAGGCCGTGATCGACGAAGACGCAGGTGAGCTGGTCGCCGATCGCCTCGTGGATCAGCACCGCCGCCACCGCCGAGTCGACGCCGCCGGAGAGCCCACAGATGACGCGGCCGGTGCCGACCTGCTCGCGGATCTTCTTCTGCATCTCGGAGCGGTAAGCCGACATGCTCCAGTCCGGCTTGCAGCCGCAGATCTCGACGACGAAGTTGCGCAGCAGCTTGCCGCCATCGGGGGTGTGGACCACCTCGGGATGGAACATCGTGGTGTAGAAGCGTCGCTCTTCGTCGCTCGCCACCGCATAGGGGGCGTTCTCGGAGGTCGCCTTGACGGTGAAGCCGGCCGGGAGCTGCGTGACCCGGTCGCCATGGCTCATCCAGACCGGATAGCGACCGCCCTCTTCCCAGACGCCCTCGAACAGGGCCGAGGGGGTGACGATCTCGACATCGGCGCGGCCGAATTCAGCGGCGTGGCCGCCCTCGACCCTGCCGCCGAGCTGGTGTGCCATGGTCTGTTGACCGTAGCAGATGCCCATCAGCGGGATATTGGCAGAGAAGACCGCTTCGGGGGCGCGCGGGCTGCCCTCGTCCGGCACCGAGGCCGGGCCACCGGAGAAGATCACGCCCTTCGGCTTCATCCGGGTGAAGGCCTCGGAAGCGGACTGGAACGGGGCGATCTCGCAATAGACGCCGATCTCGCGGATGCGCCGCGCGATGAGCTGCGTCACCTGCGAGCCGAAATCGATGATGAGGATGGAGTCGTGATGGGGCTGAGCGCTCGTCATCGCGTTCCGTTAATGGATCGCGCGGGCGCGCGCAACGCCCGCGACAGTCTCAATCCCCGCGTTGGAGACAGGCCAGATAGAACCCGTCCGTCCCGGTGCGCCGCGGCGAGAGCTGCAGGCCGTAAGCTGTGCCAAAGCGAGCGAGCAGCGAGAAGTCGCTCTCGGCGCCCTTGAGCACGTCGACCGGCGCGATGGCGGAGAAGCCTGCATGCTTGCCCAGGAAGGCGCGGATCGCCTCGTTGTTCTCCTCCGGCAGCACCGAGCAGGTGATGTAGGCGATGCGGCCGCCCGGCTTCACCAGCCTCGCGGCGCGCGCCAGCACCTCGGCCTGGTCCTTGATGCGCTCGGCCAGTGCGCCGGGGCGCACGCGCCATTTCGCATCGGGGTTGCGTCGCCAGGTGCCGGAACCGGTGCAGGGCGCATCGACCAGCACGAGATCGACCTGGCCGGCGATATCGGCGAAGGGCTCATGGCCGCGCGAGCGCGGAATGCGGACCTCGACGATGCCGGCACCCGAGCGCGCCAGCCGGTCATGCAGCGGCGCAAGCCGGCGGCTGTCGAGATCGGTGGCGTAGAGGCTGCCGCGATTGGCCATCAGCGCGGCGAGCGCCAGCGTCTTGCCCCCTGCCCCGGCGCAGAGATCGATCACTGTCTGGCCGGGCTTCGCGCCGGCGAGCAGCGTCACCAGTTGCGAGCCTTCGTCCTGGATTTCAAAGGCACCGGCGAAGAAGCCGGGCTCGGTCTGCAGCGAGGGGCCACGGCCGTCATGGCCGGGCTGGAAGCGCAAGGCGTCGGGGGACCAGGGGCCCGGCTCCGGCTGGAGATGGGAAAGGTCGCTCAGCACAGCGTCGCGACCGGCCTTGAGGCGGTTGACGCGCAGGTCGATCGGCGCGCGGGCGGCCAGCGCCTCGCCCTCCGCGATGGCAGCCTCGCCCAAACCCGCCTGGAAAGACGGCCAGAGCCATTCCGGCACATCGGCTTGAACCCAGTCGGGCGCGCCCTCGACCGAGAAAGCGGTGAGCAGCGCGGTCTCATCATCGCTCAGGGGCTGCGGGGCGTGATTCTCGCCGGAACAGAGCTGTGCGATCTCGGCAACGCCGAGGCCACGCAGTCCCGCGAGCATGCCGAGGACGAGCGCGCGTGGCGCCTCGGACGCCATCGCATAGCCGGAGGAGGCCTTGCGCCGGAGCGCGTCATAAACCAGCGAGGCGACCGCCGCGCGATCCTTCGAACCGGCGAAACGGCGCGACAGGCCCCAATCCTTGAGCGAATCGGCGGCCGGCCGGCGGCGTTCGACGATATCCTGGAGCACCTCGATGGCGGCGCTGATCCGGGCGGCTGGGGTCATGACACTTCAATCCTGGCATGGCCGGACGCGTTCCGGAATGCCGCAAAGGCGAGGCCGAACAGATTCGACCGGTTCAAACATGACGCTGGGACATGAAGGCCCCGGCGCCACACTCTTGACGCGGTCGTTTCACAAGGGGAAAGACGATGCAACCGCATGTCGCGGCCAACGGGATCTCCACACATGAAAAGCGCCAGCCGCATCGTCATCCTGAGCCTCGTCGCGCTGGGCCTCGCCGCCTGCGCCACCCAGCAGCCGGACTACACCCCGCCGGCCTCCAAGCGCCTCGACGCCAAGACCACCCTCGAGAACCGCCGCTGAGATTGCACGAGGCGGGACGGCCGCGCACAAGCAGACTCCCGCTCGCATCAGCGCTCGAACGAAACCCGCCCCGGCTTGCCGGAGCGGGTTTTTTCATGGGCTGGCAACCGAGACCCGTTTCCAGGCAGGGCTGCTGTGGTCATCCGCGCGAGGTCACTTTCGGCGGACGTCCAGCCCCAGCGCCTTTGCGACGATGATCGTCTGATCGATCGTGATGATCGCGCCTTTGATCTGCGTGTTCGCAGGCTCCAGCGCACTGAGATCGCTGCCTCTCAGGTCACAATTCGAGAAATCGGCGCTGTGCAGCCAGGCGCCCGACAGATCGACGTCCCGGATCGAGCCATCCTGACAGCGCGCGCCTGTGAGGTCCGCTTCGCGCAATCGGGTGCCCCGGAAGCTCGCTTTGCGCAGGTCCGCTCCGGGAAGCCCGACGAAGGACCAGTCGCCGGCGACGACCTGCATGCTGTCGAATTGACAGCCATCGAACATGCTGCCCACGAACTTGCACTCGGTGAAGGTCGTATCGAACAAATTGCACCCTGCGAAGGTGCAGTTCACGAAAGCCGCGCCGTGATACGTGGAACCATTGAAGCGCGCCCGGCGAAAGGTGCATTCGGTGAAGACGCAGCCGGTGTTCTGTGCCTCGCTCAGATCGAGATCGGCGAACAGCGTGCTCTGGTAGCGCTGCCGGTTGAGTTCGTCGCCATACCAATCCGCGCCGGCAATCGTTTCGATCGTCTTGGGCACGGGTTCGCCGTATCGTCGTTCAGCCATGATACCTGTGCTCGTCCGAAACGCGGCTCGCACACTATCCGATTCCCGACCACTCCCAAGTCAGGTGAAAGCCGCTACACTCCGCTCAAATCCAAGCGCTCGCCTTCATGGCCGTGTCATATCCGCCGCCTTAAGGTCCCACGCATTTTCGCGAGGCTGAGCCAGACCATGACAAAGCATTTCCTTCTCTCGACATCGCTCCTCGCCGCCCTGGCCTTCCAGGCTCCGAGCGCCTTTGCACAGGCCGCTCCGACGCTCTCCGGCCAGAAGCCGATCGTCGTCGCCCATCGCGGCGCCAGCGGCTACCTGCCGGAGCATACGATCGAGGGCTACAAGCTCGCGATCCAGCAGGGTGCCGATTTCATCGAGCCCGACCTCGTCTCGACCAAGGACGGCGTGCTGATCGTGCGCCACGAGCCGATGCTATCAGGCACGACCGATGTCGCCGAGCGCCCGGAATTCGCCAATCGCAAGACCACCCGCAAGGTCGATGGCGTCGACACCACCGACTGGTTCGCCAACGATTTCACCGTGGCCGAGATCAAGACGCTGAAGGCCAAGCAGGCCTTCGCCGATCGCGACCAATCGCATAACGGCAAGTACCAGATCCCGACCTTCCAGGAGGTGATCGACCTCGCCAAGGCGGAGAGCGCCCGCACCGGCCGCACCATCGGCATCTATCCCGAGACCAAGCACCCGACCTATCACGCCGCGCTCGGCCTCGCCTTCGAGGACAAGCTTGTGGACATGCTCAAGGCGGCCGGCTGGACCGACAAGACCGCGCCGGTCTTCATCCAGAGCTTCGAAACGGCGAACCTGAAATACCTGCGCCCGAAGACGCAGTTGCGCCTCGTCCAGCTCGTCGATGGCGACGGCGTCGACAAGGACGGCAAGGTCACGCTCGCCGCGCCCTTCGACCGGCCCTACGACTTCGCCGTGCTCGGCGACAAGCGGACCTTCCAGGACATGCTCTCGACTGAGGGCCTCAAGGAGATCGCGACCTATGCCGATGGCGTGGGCCCGTGGAAGCCCTATCTGATCGGCGCCAAGCAGACGATCGGTGCCGACGGCAAGCCGCAGGACCTCAATGGCGACGGTGCGATCGACGAGCGCGACCGCACGCTGATCGCCCCGACCAATGTCGTGAAGGACGCCCATGCGGCGGGCCTGCTGGTCCATAGCTGGACCTTCCGTAGCGAGCCGAAGCGGCTGGCTTCCGACTTCAAGGGCGAGGCGAGCGCCGAGTACAAGGCGTTCTTCGCGATCGGACTCGACGGCCTGTTCTCGGACTTCCCCGACCAGGCGGTGAAGGCGCGCGACGGCAAGTAAGCGCCCTCGCCATAGACGGCACGGAGGGCATTTCACGTAAACGCGGGCCATCCCGGGCTTAACCCGGGATCCATGCCAGAGCGCTTCCGATCATGGTTCAGGCATGGATCCCGGCTCTGCGCTTCGCTCCGGCCGGGATGACCCGCGCTTCTGTGTAAAATCAGCACATTCTCGGAAGCGGTCACCCAACAAAAAACGCGCCGGCCAGGCCGGCGCGCTTCGATCACTCGATGAACCGTTCTTTTCTCAGTGCAGGATCTGCGAGAGGAACAGTTTGGTGCGCTCGTGCTGCGGGTTCTTGAAGAACGCGTCGGGGGTGTTCATCTCGACGATCTGGCCGGCATCCATGAAGATGACGCGGTCGGCGACCTGACGGGCGAAGCCCATCTCGTGGGTGACACAGAGCATGGTCATGCCCTCCTCGGCCAGCGAGACCATGGTGTCGAGCACCTCCTTGACCATTTCCGGATCGAGCGCCGAGGTCGGCTCGTCGAACAGCATGATCTTCGGGCTCATGCAGAGCGAGCGGGCGATCGCGACGCGCTGCTGCTGGCCGCCCGAGAGCTGGCCCGGATATTTATGAGCCTGCTCAGGAATCTTGACGCGCTTGAGATAGTGCATGCCGATCTCCTCGGCATCCTTCTTGGGCATCTTGCGCACCCAGATCGGCGCCAGCGTCAGGTTCTCGAGAATCGTCAGATGCGGGAACAGGTTGAAGTGCTGGAAGACCATGCCGACGTCGCGACGGATCTCGTCGATCTTCTTGAGATCGTTGGTGAGCTCCGTGCCGTCGACGATGATCTGGCCCTTCTGGTGCTCCTCCAGGCGGTTGATGCAGCGGATCATGGTCGACTTGCCCGAGCCGGACGGGCCGCAGATCACCAGCTTCTCGCCGCGGCCGACCTTCAGGTTGATGTCGCGCAGCACGTGGAACTCGCCGTACCACTTGTTCACCCCGATCATCTCGACGGCGGTCGCGGTATTCAGCGAGGTCTGCTTCAGCGCCGCGGGGCGGGAGCCGGTCGTCTTGGTTTCTGCCATTGCCATGGTTGTCGTTCCTCTCAACGTTTTTGGCCGGCGGCGAGGCGCTTTTCGACCGCGATCGAATAGCGCGACATTCCCCAGCAGCACAGGAAATAGAAGATGGCGGCGAAAGCGTAACCTGTCGACCGTGTCGTGGGCGTGGCCCAGGTCGGATCGATCAGCGTCGCCTCGATGGTGCGCAGGAAGTCGAAGATGCCGACGATGGTGACCAGCGTCGTATCCTTGAACAGCCCGATGAAGGTGTTGACGATGCCGGGGATCACGATCCGCAGCGCCTGCGGCAGGATGATCAGGCGCATCATCTGCCAGTAGCCGAGGCCGAGCGACATCGCGCCCTCGTACTGGCCCTTCGGCATGGCCTGCAGGCCGCCGCGCACCACCTCAGCCATATAGGCGGCGGCGAAGAGCGCGACGCCGACCAGCGGCCGCAGCAGCCGGTCCGGCGACCATTCCTGCGGCACGAAGAGCGGCAGCATGGTGTTGGCCATGAACAGCACGGTGATCAGCGGCACGCCGCGCACGAACTCGATGAAGATCACCGAGAGCAGCTGGATCGCCGGCAGCCGCGAGCGGCGGCCGAGCGCCAGCAGCACGCCAAGCGGCAGCGAAAAGACGATGCCGACCGCCGAGATCAGGAAGGTCACGGTCATGCCGCCCCAGAGGCCGGTATCGACGCGCGGCAACCCGATCTTGTCGGCCAGGATCGCCAGGACCCCGAAGATGACGAGCGAGATCAGGATCAGACGCTTGGGCCCGTAGAAGCGCTGCCAGGCCGGCATCGCCTCCTCGACCGCGAGCTGCCCCTCGCCGATCCAGAACTTCATCAGCCCCGGCGCGAAGGAGAGCACCAGATAGAGCACCGCCAGCGCGAAGGTGACGATGATCAGGAAGCGCAGGAAGCTGTCGGCGCGCGGGCCGCCGAGCAGCAGGATGAAGGCGCTCGCCGGCATGATGACGAAGAAGAAGAAGACCCCGACCTTCTTCAGCGGCATCTTGTTCCAGAGCAGCCAGACCACGCCGAGCGCGAACATCGCGAAGACGATGTTGACGCGCCAGCGCTCCGCCACCGGATAGGAGCCGTAGATGAAATACTGGGTACGGTCAGCGACATAGGCCCAGCAGGCGCCGACCGGGCGCCCGACTTTGTCGGCGAGGCAGGCGTCGCGGTTCGCACCGGTCCAGACCGCGTCGAGGAAGTAGAAGCGGACCATCCCCGGCACCGTATCGACCACGAGCCAGACGCAGAGCAGCGTCAGGATCGCATTGAGCGGGCTGGAGAACAGGTTCGTCCTGATCCAGGCCAGAGGCCCGGCGACGGAGAGCGGCGCCGGCTCCTGCTGGAGGGTCTCCTTGCGGACGAAGGCGTAGGGCGCGTTTTCGGTTGTTGCGTCGGTCATCGCGCAGCCCTCACCGTTCCACCAGCGCCATGCGCTTGTTGTAGATGTTCATGAACAGCGACGTCACCAGCGAGATCGTCAGATAGACCGCCATCGTGATCGAGACCATCTCGACTGCCTGGCCGGTCTGGTTCAGCACCGTGCCGGTGAAGACCTGGACGAGGTCGGGATAGCCGATCGCGACCGCCAGCGACGAGTTCTTGGTCAGGTTGAGGTAGTTCGAGGTCAGCGGCGGGATGATGACGCGCATCGCCTGCGGGATGACGACGAGCTTCAGCGTCGGCCCGTTGCGCAAGCCCAGTGCGTGCGCCGCCTCGGTCTGCCCCTTCGACACCGCGAGGATGCCGGCGCGCACGACCTCGGCAATGAAGCCGGCCGTATAGGTGGTCAGGCCGACCAGAAGCGCGACGAATTCCGGGAAGATCTGGATGCCGCCGCGCAGGTTGAAGCCGGCAAGCTCCGGATAGACGAAGGTGACCGGCCGACCCATGACGAAATAGACCAGCGTGGGCAGGATCACGATCAGGCCGAGCGCGACCAGGCCGATCGGATATTGCCGGCCGGTCGCCGCCTGCTGCTTGTGAGCCCAGGAGCGGAAAACGAGGGTGGCGACAAGGCCGATCAGGAATGCCCAGACGATCAGGCTGCCGCCCGGCCCCAGATGCGGATCGGGAAGGTAAAGGCCGCGGTTGTTGAGCAGCGCACCGGCCGGCAGCTCGATCGACTGGCGCGGGTTCGGCAGCGGCTTCAGCACCGCATTGTACCAGAAGAAGAGCTGGAGCAGCAGCGGGATGTTGCGGATGACCTCGACATAGATCATCGCGAGCTTGGAGATCACCCAGTTGTTCGACAACCGGGCGACGCCGACGAAGAAGCCCAGGAAGGTCGCGAAGATGATGCCCAACCCAGCGACGAGCAGCGTGTTCAGCAATCCGACGATGAACGCATCGCCATAGGTCGAGCCGCCGGAAGCCGAGAACGGGATCAGCTTCTGGTTGACGTCGAAGCCGGCGGCGTTGTGCCAGAAGCCGAAGCCGGAGGCGATCTTCTGCGCGCGCAGGTTTTCGATCGCGTTCGATGCCGCCGACCAGACCAGGAAGACGACGATCGCCACCAAAGCGATCTGATAGACATAGCCCCGGATCTTCGGGTCGTAGAATAGCGACGCCTTGCCTGGGGATACCTGTTCGTGGGGAATGCTCGACACCTGTCACGCCCTTTTTTGTTTCGCTTGTCGTGGCCGGCGATCCTGCGGCGGTGCGGTTGCGCCGCGGTCGTCTTGTTGCCCGTGCCACTCTTCTGGTTTTGGAATCGCGCCCGGCCGGCAGGCCGCGCGCGCTTGTCTCAGCCCCCGGTCCCCGCCCGCGCGGTGCGCTGCGACAGGTATCCGGCGCCGGCAGCTGCCGACGCAACGATCATCCTCATGTTGTCCCCTGTTCGGAGCAGGTTGGTCCCGCCCTCGGCTAGCCAGCAAGTCCCGGGCCAGACGACCCGGACCCCGCCGTATTTCCTTCGTCTCGCGCAGAGCCTTCCGGCTCCGTTTCATTCCGTCGTGAACCGGGTTTGACCCGGCCCTGCTCAGCGGATCGGCGGGGCGTATGCAGGCCGCCCCAGTCCAAAGCGCATTCTGGCCACGTTCGATCCTCAGAGGCGAGTCCCGACCGAGGTTTCTCTCGAAAGATTCACCATAATTGCCGACATCGCGAAGAATGCGATAGGCCCAATCGCGATCGAGACCCAACGCCTCGCCGAAATCCCCCTCGATTCCGAGCAGACGCCGGATATCCGGTCGCTCGGAAGCCCGCATCGCGGCGGCATTACCCTGACCGACCCCAAGATCCTCGGCACTCACCATGGCGAAGAGCGTCCATTTGACCAGATCGAACCACTGGTCGTCGCCATGGCGCGCGGCGGGGCCGAGCGGCTCCTTCGCGATCGTCTCGGGCAGGATGACGTGTTCTTGCGGTACCGCCAGCTTCATCCGCTGGATCGCGAGGCCCGCCCGGTCATAAGCATAGGCGTCGCAGCGGCCGCTGGCATAGGCGTCGACGGTCTCCTCGCTGCCCTGGAAGGTGACGATCTCGTATTTCAGGCCGTGACCACGGAAAAAATCGGCGACGTTGAGCTCCGTCGTGGTGCCCTGCTCGGTGCAGACCGAGGCGCCGTTGAGTTGAAGCGCCGAAGCGAGGCACAGCTTGGCGCGAACCATAAAGCCTTCGCCGACGTAGAAATTGATGCCGGTGAAGTTGAGGCCGAGCGCGGTATCGCGCGCCATCGACCAGGTCGAGGTCCGCGACAGCAGATCGACCTCACCGGCCTGAAGCGCCGTGAAACGGTCCTTGGACAGGAGCGGGACGAATTGCACCTTTTCGGAATCGTCGAAGATCGCGGCGGCAACCGCCCGGCAGAGATCGACGTCGAAGCCGGTCCAGCGCCCCTGCCTGTCGGGGATCGAGAAACCGGCCAGCGAAGGCGCCACACCGCAAATGATCGTACCGCAATACCTGACCTGCTCCAGCAAGCCGCTCTCTGGAGCAGCCCGTCCGCTAACCGGCGCGAGGGCCGCCATAGCGGCGAATGCCATCGCGAAGATGGGCGGCATCCTTGCTTTTCCCATGGCGGTACGGGCCCTGGACGACAGCAGCGATGGCACCATGCGGTAATCGAATACTCAAATCTTGCGCACCGTCGGCAAAGGCCGCCTCGGAGCGCGCACCCGAAACGAAAACGGGGCGCCGGTCAGGCCGGCGCCCCGGAAGGTTGTTAGCGAACCGGCGGAGCGTATTGCAGACCGCCCTTGGTCCAGAGCGCGTTCTGGCCGCGCGCGATCTTGAGCAGGGAGCCCTGGCCGACGTTACGCTCGAAGGATTTGCCGTAATTGCCGACATGCTTGACGATGCGGACGACCCAGTCCGCCGTCAGGCCGACCTGCTCGCCGAACTTGCCTTCGGTGCCGAGCAGACGCTTGATCTCCGGGTTGTCGGACTTCAGCTGCTGCTCGACATTCGCCTGGGTCACACCGAGCTCCTCGGCGTTCAGCATGGCGAAATGGGTCCACTTCACCAGGTTGAGCCACTGCGGGTCGTTGTTACGGACGGAGGGGCCGAGCGGCTCCTTGGAGATGATCTCCGGCAGCACGAGGTGCTCGTCCGGGTTCGTCAGCTTCAGACGCTCGGCATAGAGGCCCGAGGCGTCGGTGGTGAAGGCGTCGCAGCGGCCGGCGTCATAGGCCTTGATCGTCTCGTCCGAGCTGGCGAAGGCGACGACTTCGTACTTGAGGTTGTTGGCGCGGAAATAGTCGGCGAGGTTGAGTTCGGTCGTGGTGCCCTGCTGGGTGCAGACCGAGGCGCCGTTGAGCTGAAGCGCCGAGTTCACGCCGAGCTTCTTGCGGACCAGGAAGCCCTGGCCGTCATAGTAGTTCACGCCGGTGAAGAGCAGGCCGAGCGAAGCGTCGCGCGTCATCGTCCAGGTCGAGTTGCGGACGAGCACGTCGACTTCGCCCGACTGGAGCGCGGTGAAGCGGTCCTTGGCCGAAAGCGGGATGAACTTCACCTTGTTGGGATCGTTGAAGATCGTCGCCGAGATAGCGCGGCAGAGGTCGACGTCGAGCCCCTTCCAGTTGCCCTGCGCGTCCGGCACGCCGAAGCCGGCAAGGCCGGTATTCGAGCCGCAATTCAGGATGCCGCGCTGCTTGACCTGCGCGAGCGTGGCCTGGGCCGAGGCCCCGGTCGCGGACAGCGCCATGCCGATCCCTGCTGCGAGGGCGGCTGCAACAAACTTTTTCATCGGTACTCTCCCGTTGGAACCCCTTGTCCGGCTGATGCCGGAAGATATTTCTGGTCCCGCCGCCGGCGGCTTTTTCGCCGCTCGGTTGATCCCGCTTTCGCGCGGCGTCCCCATATCCTCGAGTTCATTGCCAGAGCGATTCATGAGCGTCAAGCAACCGCCATACGCATGAACCGCCCCTTGTTCCCTGCATACATCACATGCGAGTTTGTGGGGAGTGGTCAAGCCTGACCATGATTTCCCCCTTTTCTGGCCGTGCCTTTCCATGAAAAAGCTGACTTCGCCTGAATTCGCGCGCCTCGGCGAGCGCACGCGCCTCGTGCTGGCAGGGCGCGACCCGGCCGACAGCTACGGCTTTGTCAATGCGCCTATCGTACGAGGCTCGACGGTCGTCTATCCGAACACCGAAGACTTCCTGGTGCGCAAAGCGCGCTACACCTATGGCACCGACGGCAACCCGACGATCGACGCGCTGTTGGCCGCCGCCAATACGATCGAGGGCGGCGCCGGCGTTGTCGTGACGCCATCGGGGCTGATGGCCTGCACGCTCGCCTTCCTGACCCTGCTATCGTCCGGCGATCACGTTCTGGTGACGGACAGCGTCTACCGGCCGACGCGCATCTTCTGCGACACCTTCCTCAAGCGGATGGGCGTCGAGGTGACCTATTACGACCCGCTGGTCGGCGCCGACATCGCGGAACTGTTCAAGCCGAACACCAGGGCCGTCTGGACCGAAGCGCCGGGCTCGCAGACCTTCGAGATGCAGGACATCCCGGCCATCGTGGCGGCGGCGCATGCGCGCGACATCCTGGTCGCGATGGACAATACCTGGGCGACGCCGCTGTTCTTCGATGCCCATGCCTTCGGCGTCGATCTCTCGGTGCAGGCCGGCACCAAATACTACGCCGCCCATTCGGACGTGCTGATCGGCACCGTCTCGGCGCGCACGCCGGAGCAGTTCAAGAAGCTGCGCGCAGCCTGGAACCAGCTCGGCCTCATCATTGCCCCGGAAGACGCGTTCCTGACGCTGCGCGGCATGCGCACGATGGCGATCCGCCTGAAGGAACAGATGCCGGCCGGTATCGCCGTGGCCGAATGGCTGCAGGGACGGCCCGAGGTCGCCCGTGTCCTCCACCCTGCCCTGCCGGGCGCGCCGGGCCACGAGATCTGGAAGCGCGACTTCACCGGCGCTTCCTCGCTCTTCACCTTCGAACTGAAGCCCGTTTCGATGAAGGCCGTCGGCGCGATGCTGGACGGGCTCGCCCTGTTCGGGATCGGCGCCTCCTGGGGCGGCTATGAAGTCTCGTCCTGCCCTTCGACTGCAAGGACTACCGCACGGCGACGACGCCGGACTTCAAGGGGCCGACGGTCCGCATCCATATCGGGCTCGAGGACATCGAGGACCTCAAGGCCGATCTCGATGCCGGCTTCGCAAGGCTGCGCGCGGTGGGGTGAGCCAGCCCTTTGTCATTCCGGGGCTTCGCGTAGCGAAGAACCCGGAACCCACGATCAGGCACTCCACTGACAACCGCACACCGAATGTCTCACCCCGTCGTGGGTTCCGGGTTCGCGCCTGCAGCGCGCCCCGGAATGACAAGGGTTGGGTGATCGAATGCCGACAGACCTCAGAGCCGCCCGATCTCGAAATCGCGGCCGAGCAGCTTCGCGAGCTGCTTGAGCCGCCCCTCGACGCGCTCGCTCGCCAGCGCCGCGAGGTCATCAGGGAAGCGCAGGAGCAGCCGATTGTCGACGCAGGAAGCCGGGATGCGCGGCAGGATGCCGGACATGCCGGCCGAGAGCAGATAGGCGACGCGGAAGATCGCCGCGATCAGCATCGCCCGTGTCAGGATCGCCGGCGGCAACAGCGTCTTCAACCCTGCTGCAGCCGGCGAACTCGCCTTCATCCCGGCATAGCGATGGAAGATCGTCAACGCCAGGAAGGCCCGGCCGACATGGTCGAGGCCGGTGAAATAGGCATGGGCGATCACGTTCATGCTCTGCTCGCCGCGATAGTCGGGATGGGCGCGCCAGCCGATATCGGAGAGCAGGCAGACGGTCTCGACCATCCGGCCGGAGGGCTCGTCCTGCGGCAGGCCGGCCGTCTCCAGGATGCCGCGGGTCCAGTTGATCAGCTCGGCCGCATGACGCGGGTCGCGGGCGCGCAGCAGATTGTAATCGCGCGCGGCCTGCATGAGCGGATCGGCGCTCTGCTCCTCCGGCGAGAGCTGCTCGTGCAGCAGGCCCTCGCGCACGCCCTGCGCCGAGATGATGATCTCGCGCGGCTTGCCACGCTTGATCAGCTCGTCGAGCACCAGCGCACCATAGGCCAGCAGCGGACGGCGGGCCGAGGACACGGAATCGATCGCGTCGAGCACCGAGATATCGGCCCGTTCGACCAGCTTGACGAAATCGGCGACGTCGCGCGTCGGGACGGAGTAGCCGTGCATCACGTTCAGCGGATAGGCCGCGCGATGCTGGTGGAGGGTGGCGAGCGCGCGCCAGGTGCCGCCGACGGCGTAGAAGTCGCGGCCCTTCATGGCGGCGAGCTGCGGCAGCTTGTCGAGCTCGTCCTTGACGATCTTCTCGGCCGCCTTGAGCGAGCCCTTCGATCGGTCGAGCAGGGCGAGGCCGCCGAGCGGGACGCTGGCACCCTGCCCCACCGCGCCGTCCTTGACCGAGATCAGCTCCAGGCTGCCGCCGCCGAGGTCGCCGACGACGCCGTCCGGGTTGTCGAAGCCCGAGATCACGCCGAGGCCGGAGAGCACGGCCTCGCGACCGCCCGAGATCAACTCGATCGGTTGCCCGATCGCCGCCTCGGCGCGGGCGATGAATTCCGGGCCGTTGCTGGCATAGCGCGCCGCAGCCGTCGCGATGACGCGGATCTCGCCGACATGCATGGCTTCGCAGAGGATGCGGAAGCGCACCAGCGCATTGATCGCCTTGGCGATGGCATCGTCGGCAAGACGGCCGGTCGAGGCGACCTGCCGGCCGAGACCGGCCATCTCCTTCTCGTTGAAGACCTGCGACGGCGCGCGGGCCAGCATCTCGTAGACGACGAGACGGACCGAGTTCGAGCCGATATCGACGATGGCGATCGTATGGGACAACGCGAGCCGCCCCGGCGCATGCCTGAGCTCAGGCCTTGCGTCCCCCTCGGCGCGAGAGGGAGCGGGGACTTGAATTGGAGAGCGATTTTCCACGTCCGGACAGACTCGGGTTCGTCATGAAGTACTTATGCGCGTTGAACGGCTCTTCGTTCGGCGCGGGGACAATGCGGCGCGAGCCGCCATCGGGCAATATCGTCCAGCTCTGCTCGTTGTCGAGCAGATTGGCCAACATGATCTGATCCAGCAACTGCTGATGCACAGTCGGATTGAGGATCGGCGTCAGCGCCTCGACGCGGCGGTCGAGATTGCGCGGCATCAGGTCGGCCGAGGAAATGTAGATCTTGGCCTTAGGCGACGGCATGCCGTGACCGGCGCCGAAGGCGTAGATGCGGGTATGCTCCAGGAAGCGGCCGATAATCGACTTGACCCGGATATTCTCCGAGAGGCCGGGTACGCCTGGCCTGAGGCAGCAGATGCCGCGCACGACGAAGTCGATCTCGACGCCGGCCCGGCTCGCATCATAGAGCGCGTCGATAATCTCGGGATCGACCAGCGAATTGCACTTGCCCCAGATCGCGCCCTTGCGGCCGGCCTTCACATGGGCGATCTCCTCGGCGATGTCGGCGAGCAGGCGCTGCTTCAGGCTGGTCGGCGAGACGGCCATCCGCTCGAGCCCAGCGGGCTCGGCATAGCCGGTGATGAAGTTGAAGATGCGGGCGACGTCCTGCGCGATCACCGGATCGGCGGTGAAGAAGGAGACGTCGGTATAGATGCGCGCCGTGATCGGGTGGTAGTTGCCGGTCGCGATGTGGCAGTAGCTGACGAGCTGCCCCGCCTCGCGGCGCACGACCAATGACAGCTTGGCGTGGGTCTTGAGCTCGATGAAGCCGTAGACGACCTGGACGCCGGCGCGCTCCATCTCCTTGGCCCAGCGGATATTGGCTTCCTCGTCGAAGCGGGCCTTGAGCTCGACCAGCGCCGTCACCGACTTGCCGGCCTCGGCCGCTTCGGTGAGCGCCTTGACGATCGGCGAGTTCGCGGAGGTGCGGTAGAGCGTCTGCTTGATCGCGACGACATTGGGGTCGCGCGCCGCCTGCTGCAGGAACTGCACGACGACGTCGAAGCTCTCATAGGGGTGATGGACCAGCAGGTCCTTCTGGCGGATCGCGGCGAAGCAATCGCCGCCATGCTCGCGGATGCGCTCCGGGAAGCGGGCGTTGTAGGGCTTGAACTTCAGGTCCGGCCGGTCGACGCCGACGAGCTGCGAGAGCTCGGTCAGGCCGATCATGCCGTTGACCTCGACGACCTCGTCGTTGTCGACCTTGAGCTCGCGCACGATCAGCCGGCGCAGATGATCCGGCATGCCGGTCGAGAGTTCGAGCCGGATGACGACGCCGAGGCGGCGCTGCTTCAGCATGGTCTCGAAGACGCGGACGAGATCCTCCGCCTCCTCCTCGATGTCGAGATCGGAGTCGCGGATGATGCGGAAGGAGCCGGCGCCCTTCACCTCGTAGCCGGGGAAGAGCTTGCTGATGAACAGCGAGACCGCGTCGTCGAGCGCGATGAAGCGGTGCAGCCCCTCGCGCGCCAGGTCCGGCAACTCGATGAAGCGGTCGATCTTCGTGGGCACGCGGATCAGCGCGTCGAGCTGGCGCCCGTCATGCTTGCGCTCCAGCGCCAGCGCGATGGTGAAGCCGAGATTGGGGATGAAGGGGAAGGGATGCGCCGGGTCGATCGCGAGCGGCGTCAGCACCGGGAAGATGTAGTTGAGGAAGTAATCCTCCAGCCAGATCCGGTCCTGCGAACCGATATCGCCGGGCTGGAGCAGGTGGATGCGGTTCTCGTGCAGATCGTGGCGCAGCTCGGCCCAGCGCGCCTGCTGGTCGGCGGTCAAGGCCGCGACGGCTTCGCCGATGGCGACGAGCTGGCCGGCCGGCGTCAGGCCGTCCTGGCTGCGCGTGATGACGCCAGCCTTGAGCTGCTCGCGCAGGCCGGAGACGCGGACCATGAAGAATTCGTCGAGATTGTTCGCGGAGATCGAGAGGAAGCGCAGTTGCTCCAGCAGCGGGTGACTGCGATTCGAGGCTTCCTCCATGACGCGGCGGTTGAACTGGAGCCAGGAGAGCTCACGGTTCATGAAGCGCTCCGGCTGCTGGCGCAGCGACAGCGCGGCCTCCTCACCGGTAGTCTCGGCCTGGATCATCACAGTATCAGTCGTCATGCGCTTCATCCGTGCCCCGATCGGCCCCTCACCTGTCGCCGATCTTGAAGCCATCCTAGCGTGACGGTTCGATGACAAGCGACATGATTTGAGGAATGCCGGCTCGAGGAGACGCGGCCCGGTTCAACCCGCATCCTGCGGGAAGAGTTCCGCCAAAGCCTCCTGCACCAAGGGGCGCGTCACCCTGCGGCCGCGTTCGAGCGCAAGCCGGTCGAGCCGGTCGACAACCTGCCGCGCGGCGGCGAAGGAACGCTCCATCCGCATGGCGAGGGCGTCGATCACCGCGATATCGACGACGAGCTGGCGGTCGATGAAGAGCTTGACCAGCAATGCCCGCAGCAACCCGTCATCCGGTGGCTCGATCGTTGCGGCAGGAGCCAGCCTCAGGCGCGAGAGCAGGTCCGGTACTGTCAGCCCCCAGAGGTCGGGCGAGCGCCGCGCCGTCAGCAGCAACGAGCCGCCGCGCGCCTTGATCGCATTCATCAGATGGAACAGGGCGGGCTCGTCGAGGGAGCCTGAATCGCAATCCTCGATCACCAGCGCGCCGCCGGAGACGAGATGCGGCACCTGCGCCTCGTCCAGCTCCCTGGCGGAAATCGTCCAGGCATGGGCCGCGCGCGCCCAGATCGCGGCGAGATGGGTCTTGCCGGCGCCTTCCGGCCCGGTCAGGCGCAGCCAGGCTTCCGGCCAGGCGGGCCAGCGCTCGATCAGGCCATAGGCGGCCTCGTTGGAGGCGCCGACCAGAAAATCCTCGACGCCATGACGGCTGTCGACCGGCAGGTCGAAGGCGAGCTGGCGCGGACGCGGGGGAATTTCGGACATGGACAACTCAGGCGTCGGCGTCGATGCGCGCCTTGGCCGCCGCAGCGCGGGTGGCATCGCCACCGTGATAAAGGTTGCTGGCGAGGTATTGCCGCAAGGCGAAGCGGCAGAGCACGCCGATGACGGCCGCGAGCGGCACCGCCAGCAACAGGCCGACGAAGCCGAACAGCGAGCCGAAGGCAAGCAGCGCGAACATCAGCCAGACCGGGTGAACGCCGATGGAATTGCCGACCAACTTGGGCTGGAGGATGTTCCCTTCGAGGAACTGCCCGGCGAAGAAGACGCCGAGCGTCGCCAAGGGCCAGGTCCAGTCCGGCCAGAACTGCACCGTCGCGACACCGACCGAGAGCACGAGTCCGGTCAGCGAGCCGACATAGGGGATGAAGGAGAGGAAGCCCGAGATGATGCCGATCAGCGCGCCGAAATTGACCCCGATGATGCTGAGGCCAATGGCATAGAAGCCGCCGAGCAGCACGCAGACCAGCGCCTGCCCGCGCAGGAATCCCGCGATCGCCATGTCCATCTCGTGCAGCAGGCTGCGGATGGTGTCGCGATGCTCGAGCGGCAGCCAGCTGTCGACGGTCGCGACCATGCGGTCCCAGTCGGCCAGCAGGTAGAAGGCGATGACCGGTGTCAGCACCAGGAGCGAGAACACGCCGACGATGGCGGTGCCGCCGCTCCAGAGCGATTGGAGCAGACCGCCGACCCATTTCATGCCGTCGCCGACGAGATTGCCGAGCGAACTCTGCGCCTCCTTGGTCAGTTCCGCGCCCCCGAAACGCTCGAGCCAGGGCGCGCTCTTCTCCAGCACCAGAGCCTGGAGCTTGGCGGCATCGCCGGGCAAACGGGCGACGAGGCCGGCGAGCTGCTGGCCGAGCAACGGCGCGAGCAGCACCAGCGCCAGCACGAAGATGAGCAGGAAGACGACGAGGATGACGATCGTCGCCGCCAGCCGATTCATGCCCATGCGCTCCAACCGGTCGGCGAGCGGATCGAGCAGATAGGCCAGCGTCAGCGCCGCGATGAAGGGCAGCAGCACATCGCGCAGCACCACCAGGAACAGGACGAAGACGACAAGGGAGCCGACCCAGAAGCCGATCTGGCGTTGCAACGTCATCGATCAGCCTCTCTCGCGTCTCACGGCCGGCAGGACATGTCAGATGTGCATCGGGGCCTGCGGTTCCAAGCCGTTCAGGCGGATAAAGCCCCGTCAACCTGCCATGTGGCGCAGCCAGAAGGCGAGATAGGCCGTCATCGAGGCGACCGTCAACAGAGCGACGAGGAGTTCACAGGCCAGCGCCAGCGCGCCGAGCTCGATGCCGAAGGCGCGCGAGCCCAAGGCGAGCGCGGCGAAGCTAATCTGAGCAGCCGTATTCAGTTTACTGACGACGATTGGCGCGATCGTCAGCGGCCTGTCGAGCAGCCAGGACAGGATCACCGCCGCCACGATCATCAGGTCCCTCGCGACGACGAGCACGACGAGCCAGACCGGGACCGCGCCGACGACGGCGAGCGTGATGTAGATCGAGACGATCAGCGCCTTGTCGGCGACCGGATCGAGCCATGCCCCCAGCTCGCTCGCCATGCCGCAGCGTTTGGCGAGGAAGCCGTCGATCGCATCCGAGATGCCGGCGACGACGAAAAGGATGAAGGCCGCATCCCAGTTCGCGTTGATGATCATGACGATGACCAGCGGCACCAGGAACAGGCGACCGATCGTGATCAGGTTGGGGATCGTCATGGCGGAGAGCTTTGCCCAATGCAGGGTACGACGCCAGAGGCTCGTGCGCGTCATGTCACTTTTCCGCGCGGTCATCCCGGACAAGCCGCCTATGGCGGCGTCGATCCGGGATCCATGCCTGACCCTTCATCGGAAATGCTCCGGCATGGATCCCGGGTCTCCCTCCGGTCGCCCGGGATGACACGAGTTGGTCTGTGAGAAACCAACAAAGCGCCCGCATATGCCTTGCCATGGCGGGCATGCTTGCCTATCGCTCCCGCGAGCACGCAAGGAAGGCGAAACGCAATGAGCAAGCCCGGCGCAAACGGACTGACCTATGCGCAGGCAGGTGTCGATATCGACGCCGGCAATGCCATGGTCGACGAGATCAAGCCGCTGGTGCGTGCGACGCGCCGGCCGGGCGCCGACGCGGAGATCGGCGGCTTCGGCGGGCTCTTCGACCTGAAAGCGGCCGGATTCAACGACCCGATCCTGGTCGCAGCCAATGACGGCGTCGGCACCAAGGTCAAGATCGCGATTGAAAGCGGGCTGCATTCGACGATCGGTATCGACCTCGTCGCGATGTGCGTCAACGACCTGATCGTGCAGGGTGCCGAGCCCCTGCTCTTCCTCGACTATTACGCCACCGGCAAGCTCGACCCGAAGGTCGGCGTCGAGATCGTGCGCGGCATCGCCGATGGCTGCCGCCAGGCCGGCTGCGCACTGATCGGCGGCGAGACCGCCGAGATGCCGGGTATGTACGCAGAGAAGGATTACGACCTCGCCGGCTTCGCCGTCGGCGCCGCCGAACGCGGCACGCTGCTGCCGCGCGCTGACCTGAAGCCCGGCGACGTGGTGTTCGGCCTGCCCTCCTCCGGCGTGCACTCCAACGGCTATTCGCTGGTGCGCCGTATCGTCGAGGTCAGCGGCCTCGGCTGGCGCGCGCCCGCTCCGTTCGCGCCCGAGAAGAGCCTTGCACAGGCGCTGCTGGAGCCGACCCGGATCTATGTGAAACCACTGTTGCAGGCGCTGAAGGCGACCGACGGCATCAAGGCGCTGGCGCATATCACCGGCGGCGGCTTCCCCGATAATATTCCGCGCGTGCTGCCCGACGGGCTTGGCGTCGCGCTCGACCTGCACGCGATCCCGGTTCCGGCCGTGTTCGGCTGGCTCGCCAAGGTCGGCGGCGTCGCCGAGCGCGAAATGCTGCGCACCTTCAACTGCGGCATCGGTATGATCGTCGCGGCCGAGGCCGGCAAGGCGGACGAGGTTCTCGCCGCTCTGAAGGCCGCAGGCGAAGCGCCGGTGAAGCTCGGCGAGATCGTGCCGGTCGCGGCCGGCGAGGAGCAGGTCGGCTATCGCGGCAAGCTCTCGCTGTGAGCGCCACCTTTCCCCGCAAGCGCGTCGGGGTGCTGATCTCCGGGCGCGGCTCCAACATGGTCTCGCTGGCGGAAGCGGCGCAGGCGCCGGGCTATCCGGCCGAGATCGCGCTCGTCATCTCCAACATCCCCGACGTCGCCGGGCTCGAGCGGGCGCGTGATTTCGGCATCGCCACAGCGACCGTCGACCACCGCTCCTTCGGCAAGGACCGCGAAGCGTTCGAGCGCGCGGTGGATGAAGTGCTGCGGGTCAACCAGATCGAGCTCATCGTGCTCGCCGGCTTCATGCGCATCCTGACGCCCTGGTTCGTGGCGCGCTGGGAAGGCCGGATGATCAACATCCACCCGTCGCTGCTGCCGCTGTTCAAGGGCACGCATACGCATCGGCAGGCGCTGGAAGCCGGCGTCACCGAACATGGCTGCTCGGCACATTTCGTCGTGCCGGAGCTCGATGCCGGGCCGGTTATTCTGCAGGCGAAGGTGCCGGTCCTGCCCGGCGACGACGAGGAGACGCTGGCAAAGCGCGTCCTCGTCGAAGAGCACAAGCTCTATCCGGAGGCACTGGCGGAAGTCGCCTCCGGCCGCGCGAAGCTCGAAGGCGGCGCGGTCATCCGCGGTTAGAGCAACTCAGCAATTCTCCGAATTACAGAATTGCTCTAAGCCTTTGCTTTGTCGCGCATTCGCTAGCGCGGACCTTTGGTTCTTCACGCGAACCGGTATCCATTTCGCTCGAAAATGCTTTAGGCCGCGACGCTGCCCTCGGCGTTCGCCTGCATTCCGCTCCCCTCGCGCTTGCAGCGCTCCCATTCCTCCTTCGTGCGCTCCTCTTCCTTCTGCCAGCGACGGAAGAGATCGGCCCGTCGGGCGGGATAGCGCTCCTCCAGCGCAACGAGGCCAGTCAGGCGGTCGGTGCGGAAATGGCGGAAGGCCTGCCGAAGCTCGCACCAGGCGATGACGATGCGGACACGCTCGTAGAAGGTCATGCCGATCGGCCAGATCATGCGCTGCGTCGCATGCCCGCTCTCGTCGCTATAGTGGATCGAGAGCTTGCGGCCGTTGCGGATGGCGGCACGGACCGCCGCGACATCGACCTGATCGGTCGGCACATCGCCGGGATGGGACGCCGCGAACAAGGCACCATCGAGCAGGATCGGCCGCAGATGCGGCGGCAGCACTGCCGCGACCTTGCTGACGACATCCTCGGCAGCGCGCGCCAGCACCGGGTCGGCCCGCTCGCTCAGCCAACGCATGCCGACCAGAACGGCCTCGATCTCGTCGGGCGACAGCATCAAGGGCGGCAGGTCGAAGCCCGCATCGAGCACATAGCCGATGCCGGCCTCGCCGCGCACAGGCACGCCCTGGCGCACCAGTGCACCGATATCGCGATAGACCGTGCGCACGGAGACATCGAGCTCGGAGGCCAGCGTCTCGGCGGTCACGGGGCGCCTGCGACGACGCAGGCTCTGAATCATGTCGAGCAATCGTTCAGCGCGCTGCACGGCGGCGTCTCCCCACTCGTCTCCCGGCCCAACAGCCATGCCGCTCGATCGTTGGGATCGAGCGGATCACGATGTGGACCTGCGGCAGAATGGCTCAGCCGCGCTGACAGCTTCTGTCAGCAGTCTGTCAGCAGCAAGGCGCACTTGTCGAGAAGCATGCGCAGCCTCCTCGACTCACCGTTCAGCTTAGAACGGCCGCTTCAGCTTGCACTGGTCGATGAACTGCAGGCCCTTCTGGCGGGCCGTGTCGTTGAAATAGCCGGTGTCGCGGAAAGCCTGGATCTCGTCCTTGGTCATCGCCGCGACCGTGCCCTTGGCGTAGCAGCTGCAAGGGGTGTGGACAGCCTCGCGCGTCGTGCCCATGAGCTGCGACTGCGTGACCAGGCAGGCGTCGAAGGCGCGCAGCTGGATCATGTAGGGGGTGAGGTTCTTCGCCGTCGGATCGGGCGGCGGCAAGGTCGTCGAGCTGCTTGCAGCATAGGCCGAAACGCTCGCCAGAATCGACAATCCACCGGCCAGAACGACCGCACCCATCCGCCGCATCTTCATGATTCCGCCTGCCCTTCGAGAACGGAGCGCAGCGAAGACCACGATGCCGAGCTCGTACTCCGGCATGGTCATAGAGCGGCGCCGAGGTCAAGAGGCGGATTGTGACAGGAATGCCGATTTCATCGGCTGTGCGCCCCGTTCGACGCGCCTGCAGGCAGGATAAGCCTCCATGCCTTTCGTCCATGCGACCGGCAGATCGCAACCCGGCCAGCCGGAGCGAGTTTCGGCACCCATTTGGGGGTTGCCGCGCCGACCAGCGACATCGCCAATGCGAAGCCAGGAAAGCGGAGACGGCCCGCCCCTGAGTTGAATCCAGCCTGACAAACGGCCGCTACGCCCAGCAAGGCTGCGGTCACCTGATTTGTGGTGCCATGTGATGGACGATCCCGAGCGGCAGCGGTCTGCCTCCGATCTCCCGCGAGACGAGGCGAAAGCCGGAAGCAAGATCATGAGCCTGTTGCTCATGAGCGCCATCACCGTGACGATGGCGGCCTGGATCATCTTCCTGGGCTGGGCGGCGCGGTCGATCCTCGGCGACGGCTAGTCGATCTCGGGCGCACGCTCGGCCAATTCGAGGAACACCGCTGCGCAGAGCAGCCAGAGGATCGCCACTTCCATCATCGCCGGTCCTCCTGGAGTGCCTTTCGACCGACATCTCCGGCCTCGCGATCCATTCTCTCCATCATCGATTAACGCGCGGTAATCGCGCCGCCGGCGGGCCCATGTCCGTTCGCCGAGCCCTGCCCGCTTCACGTCCCTGGAACATGCGCAGAACGATGTTGTTCCGCGCGGCCGCGTTCCGCCGCAGTCCGCGGCAAAAACCGTGAGACACCGCGAAGCGAAGCGGTACGAAAGCCCCTGCCCACGGAACCGCAGACGCAATCCATTGATATCCCTTAAGATAACGAATCGGGAACCTTAACCGCGCATTAAACCTCGTCCGCCAGATTGCCGGCATCGCCTATCGGAGACGCCATAGCGTCGGAGTTCTGGATTATGCGTTGCGTTGCGTATCTGGCGGGTCTTTCGACCTGCCTCACCCTGTCGCTGCCGGGCCAGGCCCAGGCCCAGTCGAGGGACTACTCGACCCTGACTTCGCCCCAGTCGGCGCAGAACTGGTACATCACGCTGGGCGCCGGCGTGCGCTACCAGCCCGACTACACCGGCTCGGACGATTATGTCTTCCGGGCTCGCCCGATCATCTCGCTGGGCAAGGGCCTGAAGAGCACCTGGTGGAGCGCAGAGGACGACGCGATGCTGAGCATCGGGGTCTTCTCCGGCCAGGGCTGGCGCATCGGCTTCTCGGGCGACCTGCTCTGGAAGCGCTCGGCCAAGGTCAATCCGGCCCTCGTCGCCATCCCCGCCACCAAGTTCGGAGCCGAGCTCGGCGGCTTCGCCGAATTCTACCCGACCTCCTGGCTGCGCGGCCGCGTCGACCTGCGCCGCGGCATCGCCGCGCATGACGGCGTCGTCGCCGACTTCAAGCTCGACGCCTTCTCCACCGTCGGGACCTGGACGCTGGGCGTCGGCCCGCGCATGCGGATCGCCTCGGCCGATTATGTCCGGACCTATTTCGGCACCGGCGGCGCGATGCCCGGCACCGGCGGCCTGCTGCAACGCTACAATGCCGGCGTCCATTCGGTCGGCGCGCTGGCGCAGGTGACCTATCACTGGTCCGACCAGCTCAAGACCACGGCCTATGTCGAGTACAAGCGCCTGGTCGGCGACGCCACGCGCTCCCCGATCGTCAGGCCGTTCGGCTCGCGCGATTCGCTCACCTTCGGCCTGTCGGCGAGCTATTCGTTCGACACTGGAACGAACTACTCCTTCGGACTCTAAGGAGCCGCCGCATCTGGTCGCCAGGGGTTTAGAAGCACACCTGTGTCATTCCGGGGCGCGCCGCAGGCGCGGCCCTGGAACCCACGACTGGGTGAGACATCAGGTGTTCGGTTGCAAGCGACTCGCCCGGTCGTGGGTTCCGGGCTCTTCGCTCACGCGAAGCCCCGGAATGACAAAGGTCGATCTCAACAAAAAAGGCGGGCCGGAGACCGGCCCGCCTTTCGCTTATTCAGCAGGTGGCTGAAATCAGCCGACGATCTCGTTGCCCGAGAAGAACTGGGCGATCTCGATCGCGGCCGTCTCCGGCGCGTCCGAACCGTGCACGGTGTTCTCGCCGACCGAAAGGGCGAAGAGCTTGCGGACGGTGCCCTCGGCGGCGTTCGCCGGATTGGTGGCGCCCATCACTTCACGGTGCTTGGCGATGGCGTCCTCGCCTTCCAGGACCTGCACGACGACCGGACCGGAGGTCATGAACTCGACGAGCTCGCCGAAGAACGGACGAGCCGCATGGACGGCGTAGAAGGTCTCGGCCTGGGCCTTGGTCATCTGGATGCGCTTCTGCGCGACGATGCGCAGGCCAGCCTTCTCGAAGACCGCGTTGACCGCGCCGGTGAGATTGCGCTTCGTCGCATCGGGCTTGAGAATGGAGAAGGTACGCTGGACAGCCATCGATCGATCCTTGGAACGGGTACGGAAAAAGGAAATGCGGCGCGCTTATAGCTGCCGCCTTCGCACCCCACAAGGCTCGTGCGCAGGACCGCCATGCCGGAAATCCATGAGCCGGCAGATCAATTCGGTGTTAGATTGAGGCGTTGACGACAAGGAGCCTGCCTATGCTGCTCATTGGTCTCGCCTTCGCCAGCTGCCTGGCGCTGCTTTGTGAAATCCTGTCCGTAACGCCCGATTCCATCACCAGGGATCGCAGGGGCAACCAGCCCCCGCCCTCGGGCGGCGTCGCGGCGTTCTGAACGGCGCCGCAAGGCGCCATCCTGCCGGATACCGAACGTGGCCTCAGTGCCGCGTCAGGAAAGCGCGGGCCTCGCGCAGCGCCGAGGCGATCTGATCGCGATCCATCTCGAGCGCAAGCTCCTGGCGATGCGCCGCCGCTCGGTCACAGCCACGGGCGAAGGCGACGTTGAACCACATCTGCGCCTTGACCAGGTCGATGGCGCCGGCGCGCCCGGAGGCATGCATCAGGCCGAGTTCGTAATAGGCTTCCGCCGACACCTCCGCCGGGATCACCAGCGAAGCGGGAACCGCGTTCATCTCCATGCGAGCCATGACAACCACCCTCTTGTCTTTGCGCCGGCCACCCGTCCAAAGGCCCCGGCTGATGAGTGCGAGAGTGGGTCCGATCTTTAAAATGCGTCCTAAATTTCGCGATGAATTCAGTCTCAACGAGACGTAATCAGGCGGTTAAATCAACGAAGGATTCATTTCGGAATCGCAAGAAGTCGAATGATTTCAATACCGTGATCTTACGTCACTTCCGCGCCCGTTGAGGATGGATTCACCTTGCGTAGCGGAAGCCGGGGAAACCTCTTCCGTAGCGGCAGCTTGGAGGCCGGCCGGATCCGCGATATGGTTCACATCTGAACCATGCAGACATAGCTGGTCGAACACGGGAGGATCGGATGCATCACGGAACCGGATCGAAGCTCGCGGCCTTCGCGGCGCTGGGCCTGCTGGCCAGCGTCTCGGCTGCTGCGTCTCAGGACGTCGCCGGCACCTGGGAGCGCGATACCGGCGCCTCACGCGTGCGCTTCACCAAATGCGGCGATGCGCTCTGCGGCTCGCTCTCCTGGCTCAAGGACGAGAAAGGTCCGGCCAAGGTCGGCCAGCGCATCTTCTATGACATGAAGCCGAACGGCGCGAACAAGTGGAGCGGCAGCGCCTTCAACCCGGAAGACGGCAAGACCTATTCGGGCACGATGACGCTCGCGGGCAGCACGCTGACCACGGCCGGCTGCGTCATGGGCGGGCTGATCTGCCGATCGGTGAAGTGGAACCGGTTGAACTGAGGCTCGCCGTCGTGCTCGCCCCTGTGGCGAGCATCCACGTCTTGAACACGGCATTCGACCAGCGAGGACGTGGATGGTCGGGACAAGCCCGACCATGATGGCTGCACCTGTGATGACGGCCTGCGCTCAGCGCGCCTTCTGGCCGAAGAGGATCGCCTTTTCCTGGGGCGTGCTGATGCCGGCGGGGTTGCGCAGTTCCTCGCCGACCTTGATGCCGCGCTGCACGGCGGGCCGCGCCAGCATCGTCTCCAACCAGCGCGCGACATTCGGGAACTGCCTGATGTCCTGGCCCTGCTTTTCCCAGCCACGGGCCCAGCCGATGCAGGCCATGTCGGCGATGGAATAGTCGCCACAGATATAGTCGCGGCCTTCGAGGCGCTTGTTCAGCACGCCGTAAAGCCGGTTGGCCTCGTTGGTGTAGCGGTCGATCGCGTAGGGCACGGGCTCGGGCGCGTAGAGGCGGAAATGGTGGGTCTGGCCGAGCATAGGGCCGAAGCCGCCCATCTGCCAGAACAGCCACTCATCGACCTCGACACGGCCGCGTTCGTCCTGCGGATAGAACTTGCCCGTCTTGCGGCCGAGATATTGCAGGATCGCGCCGGATTCGAAGACCGAGATCGGCTTGCCGTCCGGCCCGTCGGGATCGACGATCGCCGGCATGCGGTTGTTCGGGGAGATCGCGAGGAAGTCCGGCTTGAACTGGTCGCCCTTGCCGATGTTCACCGGGACGATGGTGTAGGGCAGCCCGGCTTCTTCGAGCATGATGGTGATCTTGAAGCCGTTCGGCGTCGGCCAGTAATAGAGGTCGATCGGCTTGGCGGGGGCTTCGGACATCGGTCGCTTCCTTTCAGGCGGTAGGCCTCGTTCCGAAACCTAGGAAGCGTGCGAAGGCCCCGGAAGGGGTTGCGGTCCGCTTCCGGCGCGGTCGCGCCATGCCCTGAGGGCGGGCTCGCTCAGGGCGAGAGCGCCATCTTGAAGCCCTCGTGGCTCTGCACGAAACCGAGGCCAGAGTAGAAGCGATGCGCGTCGGGCCTGGCCTTGTGCGAGGTCAATTCGACGAGGCCGACGCCCTTCTCGGCCGCGAAGGCAATCGCGTGGCGCATCATGATCGCGCCGATGCCCCGCCCACGGGTCTCCGGCGCGACATGGACGCTCTCGATCTTGGCGCGGATGCGCCCGCGCTCGGCCATGCCCGGCAGGACGGTGATCTGGTAGGTGCCGACCACCCTGCCCTCCAGCTCGGCGACGAAGAGCGTGTTGTAGGGATTGGCGGAGACCGCCTCGAAGGCCTTGAGATAGACCGGGTCCTGCGCCTCGGCGGCGATCTCATCCGGCGTGCGCTTCTGGACCGAGGCGCCATGCATGATCAGCTCCGCGACGCGCGGCACATCGGCCTTGACCGCCTCGCGCATGCGGATTTCGGAAGCGTCGGTCTTCGTCATAGGCCTGTCTCGTCCGTTATGCGCCTGCTCAGGCGACGAAGAGGCGCTTCGCCATCAGCAGGGTGTTGGGCGTGTCGTCGCGCCCGTCGAAACGGGCCTGCCTCTGCAGGAAAAAGCCCATGCGCTCGTAGAAGGCGATAGCCGGCTCGTTCTGGCTCTCGACTTCGAGCCGCGCCACCGGCGCCTCGGGAAAGCAGGCGAGCGCAACCTGCAACAAGGTGCGGCCGATGCCGACACCCTGCCGGGTCGGCAGGACGTAGAGCCGCGTCAGCAGCGCCGCGCCGTCGCGCTCTTGCCGGGCCGATGCCGTGGCGACGATCTCCTCGCCGACCAGCGCGACGAGGAAGACGCCCTCGTCGCGGCCGAGCTGCGCCTTCAGGTTCTCAAGGGAGTGCCAGGCATTGGTGATCTCGGCGACGCGCTGCCAACCATAGATGCCGTCATAGGTGGCGTGCCAGGTCTCGACCAACAGAGCCCTGACCGCCGGGAGATCGGCGGCTTGGGCGTCGCGGATGACGAGATCGGCGGGCGTCACATAATCACTCGATGCCGAGCTTCTGCTTCAGGATGTTATTCAGAGCCTGCGGGTTGGCCTTGCCGCCCGAGGCCTTCATCGCCTGGCCGACGAACCAGCCCAGCATGGTCGGCTTGGCCTTGACCTGCTCGACCTTGTCGGGATTGGCGGCGATCAGCTCGTCGACCGCCTTCTCGATGGCGCCGGTATCGGTGACCTGCTTCATGCCGCGGGCCTCGACGATCTGGCGGGGGTCGCCACCTTCGGTCCAGAGGATCTCGAACAGATCCTTGGCGATGCGGCCGGAGATCACGCCTTCGCCGATCAGGTCGACGAGGCCGCCCAGCTGCGCGGCCGAGACTGGCGAGGTGGTGACGTCCTTGCCTTCCTTGTTGAGGCGGCCGAACAATTCGTTGATAACCCAGTTCGCTGCGGCCTTGCCGTCGCGGCCCTTGGCGACTTCCTCGAAATAATCGGCCTGGTCGCGCTCGGCGACCAGCACCGAGGCGTCATAGGGCGAGAGCCCATAGGTCGCGATGAAGCGGGCCTTCTTGGCGTCCGGCAATTCCGGCAGAGCGCCCTTCAGGCTCTCGACGAAGGCATCGTCGAATTCGAGCGGCAGCAGGTCCGGGTCCGGGAAGTAGCGGTAGTCATGCGCTTCTTCCTTCGAGCGCATCGAACGGGTCTCGCCCTTGCCGGGATCGTAGAGGCGAGTTTCCTGGTCGATCGTGCCGCCATCCTCGATGATGCCGATCTGGCGGCGCGCCTCGGTCTCGACCGCCTGGCCGATGAAGCGGATCGAGTTGACGTTCTTGATTTCGCAACGCGTGCCCAGCGGATCGCCCGGCTTGCGGACGGAGACGTTCACGTCGGCGCGGAGATTGCCCTTCTCCATGTCGCCGTCGCAGGTGCCGAGATAGCGCAGGATGGTGCGCAGCTTGGAGACATAGGCCTTCGCCTCGTCCGCCGAGCGCAGGTCCGGCTTGGAGACGATCTCCATCAGCGCGACGCCCGAGCGATTGAGGTCGACGAAGCTCATCGTCGGGTGCTGGTCATGGATCGACTTGCCGGCATCCTGCTCCAGATGCAGGCGCTCGATGCCGACGGTGATCTGCTCCGTCGGCGAGAGATCGACGGTAATCTCGCCCTCGCCCACGATCGGGCTCTTGTACTGGCTGATCTGGTAACCCTGCGGCAGGTCCGGGTAGAAATAGTTCTTGCGGTCGAAAACCGAGCGGTTGTTGATCTGCGCGTTGAGGCCGAGACCAGTGCGCACCGCCTGCCTGACGCATTCGGCGTTGATCACCGGCAGCATGCCCGGCATGGCGGCATCGACGAGGCTGACATGCTCGTTCGGCTCCGCGCCGAAACCCGTCGAGGCGCCGGAGAACAGCTTCGCATTGGAAGTGACCTGCGCATGGATCTCCATGCCGATCACGATTTCCCAATCGCCGGTCGCACCCTTGATCAGCTTCTTCGGGTCGGCGGGGCGGGCATGCGCGTTCATCTGGACTCTTCCGGCTTCACTATTTGCCTACGCGTTACGATGTCGGCGGGCGGGCGGCAAGCTTCCGTTGCGCCGCAGCCGCCTTCACGAGCC
Organism: Beijerinckiaceae bacterium; assembly: GCA_965283735.1. Classification (GTDB taxonomy): domain Bacteria; phylum Pseudomonadota; class Alphaproteobacteria; order Rhizobiales; family Beijerinckiaceae; genus Allobosea. Next base: position 2,706,447 of record CBDIPN010000001.1, read on the forward strand.
CTCGAGACATCCCGCCGCGTTGCGCTCCTGCAACCAGATGGCGGGAATGTGGCTTATGTGGCGCAATATTGCACGATTTGACGGGTGATGGTTCTTGACATTCGTCACTCGCCAACCCTTCTTGCGCAAAATGCCGGAAACCCCCATTGGTTGTGCCGGCTCGTTACCCCGGAGTTCCGTCATGTCACGCAGCCGTTTCATCGGTCTGGTGCTCACCGCCGCCTTCTCGTCGACCGCCCTGACGGCTTTCGACGCTGCCGCGCAGGGAGCTCCGCCGGCCCCTCCGGTGCAGGTCGCCAACCCGCTCGCCAAGCGCATCACCAACTGGGACGAATTCACCGGCCGCTTCGAGGCCAGCGAGCAGGTCGACGTGCGCGCCCGCGTCTCCGGCTTCATCGACAAGGTGCACTTCCGTGACGGCTCCCTCGTCCAGAAGGGCGACCTGCTCTTTACCATCGATCAGCGGCCTTACAAACTGGCCGTCGACGTGGCCCGCGCCGAGGTCGCCCGCGCCAAGGCCCAGGTCGAGCTCGCCCAGAACGAGGTCGAGCGCGCCGAGGGCCTGACCCAGAACCGCACGATCACGGCCCGCGACGTCGACCAGCGCCGCGCCAACCTGAACAGCGCGATCGGCTCCCTGCAGGGCGCCGAAGCCAACCTGAAGAACGCCGAGCTCAACCTCGAATGGACCGAGGTGCGCGCGCCGCTCGCCGGGCGCATCTCGAACCGCCGCGTCGATCCGGGCAACCTGATCGCCGGCGGCCAGTCGGGCGCCTCGCTGCTGACGACCATCGTCGCGGTGGCGCCGATCTACTTCACCTTCGACATCTCTGAGGCCGACTTCCTGCGCTATACCCGGATGAGCAATCCGCGCGAGCAAGCCGCCAAGGACAGCGGCGCGGTGGTCGAGGTGCGTCTCTCCGACGAGCCGAAATGGGGCCGCAGCGGCAAGGTCAACTTCTTCGACAACGCGCTGAACTCCCGTTCCGCCACGATCCGCGGCCGGGCCGTGTTCGAGAACAAGGACCAGTTCCTGACGCCAGGCGTGTTCGGCCGCCTGCGCTTCTTCGCCGGCGAGTCCGACGCATTGCTGGTGCCGGACACGGTCATCGCCTCGGACCAGGCCAACAAGATCGTGCTGACGGTCGGCCCCGAGAACAAGGTTGTTCCGAAGCCGGTCGTGCTCGGGCCGCTCAGCGAGGGCCTGCGGGTGATCCGCTCCGGCCTCACGGCGCAGGACAAGGTGATCGTCGGCGGCAACGCCAATCCGATGGTCCGCCCGGGCGTCGCCGTCTCGCCGCAGCCCGGCGAGATCAAGATGGCCGCGACGAACTGAGCGCCTGCCGCGCCGGCTTTCCGCAAGAGCCCGCGCTCGCCTTTCGGGCCATGCCAGGCCCCGCACTGAATCACGGACGCCACCGGGCGCCCGCCCGCCTTATTCCGGCCAGGACATCCCCATGTTCCGCTTCGCCCATTTCTTCATCGACCGGCCGATCTTCGCCACCGTTCTCTCGGTGCTGCTGACGATCGCCGGCGCCATCGCGCAGCGCTCGCTGCCGATCGCCGAATATCCCGAGATCGCGCCGCCCACGGTCTCGATCACAGCCACCTATCCCGGCGCCTCGGCCGAGACGGTCGCCGCCACCGTGGCGACGCCGATCGAGCAGGAGGTGAACGGCGTCGACGACATGCTCTACATCACCTCGCAGTCGACCGGCGACGGGCGGGTGACCATCAACGTCGTCTTCAAGGGCGGCACCGACATCGACCAGGCGCAGGTGCTGGTTCAGAACCGCGTCTCGCAAGCCGAGGCGCGCCTGCCGCAAGACGTGCGTGCGCTCGGCATCCAGGTCCGCAAGGCCTCGCCCGACTTCCTGATGGTCATCAACATGATCTCGCCGGACGGATCGCGCGACGCACAGTACATTTCGAACTACGCCTCGCTCTACGTGAAGGACGTGCTGACCCGCGTCGATGGCGTCGGCGACGTGCAGGTCTTCGGTGCGCGCGACTTCTCGATGCGCATCTGGCTCGACCCGGCCAAGGTCGCGGCACGCAACCTCACGGCTGCCGACGTCGTCGCCGCTCTCCGGGCCGCGAACGTGCAGGTCGCGGCGGGCGCGCTGAACCAGCCACCGGCGAAGTCCGACGAAGCGTTCCAGTTCTCGGTCAACACGCTCGGCCGCCTGACCGACGTCTCCGAATTCGAGAGCATTGTCGTGCGTTCCGATGCGGATGGCGGCACGATCCGCGTGCGCGACATCGCCCGCGTCGAACTCGGTTCGCAGGACTACACCACCAACGCCTATCTCGATAACCGGAACACGGTCGCCATCGGCGTCTTCCAGCGCCCGGGCTCGAACGCGCTCGCAACCTCGGACAAGCTCATCGCGACGATGGGCGAAATGGCCAAGCAGTTCCCGGTCGGCCTCGAGCACCGCATCATCTACAATCCGACCGAGTTCATCGGCGAATCCGTCGACGCGGTCGTGCGGACGCTGCTCGAAGCGATCGTGCTCGTCGTGATCGTGGTGATCCTGTTCCTGCAGACCTGGCGCGCCGCGATCATCCCGATCGTCGCGATCCCGGTCTCGCTGGTCGGCACCTTCCTGGTGATGAGCGCGGTCGGCATCTCGTTCAACACGATCTCGCTCCTGGCGCTGGTTCTCGCCATCGGCATCGTCGTCGACGACGCGATCGTCGTGGTGGAGAACGTCGAGCGCTATCTCGCAGAGGGCCTCTCACCCAAGGAAGCCGCGCACAAGACCATGGACGAGGTCGGCGGCGCGCTGCTCGCGATCGCGCTCGTGCTCTGCGCGGTGTTCATCCCGACCGCCTTCATCAGCGGCCTGCAGGGCACCTTCTACCAGCAGTTCGCGGTGACGATCGCAGCCTCGACGGCGATCTCCTGCTTCGTCTCGCTGACGCTCTCGCCGGCGATGTCGGCCGTGCTGCTCAAGCCGCACAAGAAGCATGACGAGCATGAGCAGCACGGCTTCTTCTACAAGCTGGGCGCCCCGATCCGCTGGTTCTTCCACTACTTCAACGCCGGCTTCGACTGGCTGTCGCGCACCTATGGGCGCGTCACCTCGCGGCTCATCCGCATCGCGGTGATCCTGCTGATCGTCTATTCCGGCCTGATCGCGGCCACCGTCTGGGATATCCGCAGGACGCCGACCGGCCTCGTGCCACAGCTCGACCGTGGCTATTTCATCGCCGTGCTCCAGCTGCCGCCCGGCTCGTCGCTGCAGCGTACGGACGCCGTGCTGCGCAAGGCCAACGAGATCCTGCTGTCACGCCCTGGCGTGGCGCATACCGTCGCCTTCGCCGGCCTCGACGGCGCGACCTTCACCATCGCGCCTAACACCGGCGTCGCCTTCGTCACGCTCGCGCCGTTCAAGGACCGCGAGAAACTGGGGCTGACGACGCAGGGCATCTTTGCTGATCTCCGGCAACAGATGTTCGGCATCTCGGAAGCGTTCACCTTGCTGATCGAGCCGCCGGCCATCCCGGGCATCGGCACCGGTGGCGGCCTGAAGGGCTATGTGCAGGATCGCGGCGGCCGCGGGCTCACCGCGCTCGAAGGGGCGGCCTGGATCGTCGCCGGCTCGGCCGGGCAGGTTCCAGGCATCCAGCAGCCCTTCACGCTGTTCTCGACCAAGACGCCGCAGATCTATGCCGATATCGACCGCACCAAGGCGGAGATGCTCGGCGTGCCGGTGACGCGCATCTTCGAGACGCTGTCGGTCTATATGGGCTCGGCCTATATCAACGACTTCAACCTGCTCGGCCGGACCTATCGCGTGACGGCACAGGCCGATAATCCCTTCCGCCTGACCACCCGCGACGTCGCCAATCTCAAGACCCGCAACGCGGATGGCGAGATGGTGCCGATCGGCTCGATCGCGTCCTTCCACGACACGACCGGCGCCTATCGCGTGCCGCGCTACAACCTCTATCCGGCGGCCGAAGTGCAGCTCTCGATGGCGCATGGCTATTCGACCGGACAGGGCATCGCGGCGGTCGAGAAGATCGCGGCCGAGCGCCTGCCGGCAGGCTTCGGCTTCGAATGGACCGAGATCGCGCTGCAGGAGAAGCTCGCGGGCAATACCGCGGTCGTCGCCTTCGGGCTCGCGGTGGTGTTCGTCTTCCTGCTGCTGGCTGCGCTCTACGAGAGCTGGCTCCTGCCGCTCTCGGTCATCCTGATCGTGCCGATGTGTATCCTGGCGGCGATGTTCGGGGTGAATTACGCTGGGCTCGACCGCAACATCCTGGTCGATATCGGCCTGGTGGTGCTCGTCGGCCTCGCCGCGAAGAACGCGATCCTGATCGTCGAGTTCGCCAAGCAGGCCGAGGACGAGGGCATGAACCGCCGCGACGCGGCCGTCGCTGCCGCCCGCACCCGCCTTCGGCCGATCCTGATGACCTCGATGGCTTTCATCCTCGGCGTGCTGCCGCTGACGGTGTCGGTCGGTGCCGGCGCGGAGATGCGCCAGGCGATGGGCATCGCGGTGTTCTCAGGCATGCTGGGCGTGACGATCTTCGGCCTGATCTTCACCCCGGTGTTCTACGTGATGGTGCGCTGGCTGGCGGACCTGCGCGGGAACAAGCGCAAGGCGACGGCGGCCGAGCCGACCGGGGCGCATTGACGCCACTCTCCTTCCGGGGTGCTCGCGCATCCCGGAAGGCGAGAGATAACCAATATGGAAAAGGGGCCGCATCACTGCGGCCCCTTTTTTGTTCGCCATTTTTCAGCTTCGTGGTTCGGGCGCCAAACACGCAGGCTCAGATCAACCGATCAGCCGCTTCGCCACCGCCCGGCAGATGAGTGCGAGGCCGGCGGCAACGACCGTTCCGATGGCTCGCGCGGCTGGATCAGGAATGACCTCTCCCCGCATGAGCTGAAGGACCGTGAGCAGGATCATCAGCACGACGACGACGGCGAGGATGCCGGCAAGCGCGGTCAAGCAGGCATAGGCCATGGCGCGGCTGAAGATCATCGCCGTTTCCTCGGAGGGTTGCCTACCCTAACGATCAGGGAATGCGCATGTCATCCTGGGCGAGCAGCGCGAGACCCGGGATCCATTCCGGAACAGTTCAGGTATGGATCCCGGATCGGCGCGGCTTCGCCGCTTGTCCGGGATGACCAGCGCCTTTCAAAGCGGCCTCAGCAAAAACCGAAACCGGCTCAACCCCACCAGCGCTCGGAGACCGGGAAACGCCCGGCCGCCTGCTCGATGACTTCGCCGAGCGAGAACAGCGTCTCCTCGTCGAAGGGGCGGCCGATAAGCTGGAGGCCCAGCGGCAGGCCCTGCGCATCGAGACCAGCGGGGACCGCGATACCCGGCAGGCCCGCCATGTTCACGGTCACCGTGAAGACGTCGTTGAGATACATCTCGACCGGATCGGCCGAGCCCTTCTCGCCGATGCCGAAGGCTGCCGACGGCGTCGCCGGCGTCAGCACGGCGTCGATGCCCTGCGCGTAGACCGTCTCGAAATCGCGCTTGATCAGCGTGCGGATCTTCTGGGCCCGGACGTAATAGGCGTCGTAATAGCCGGCCGAGAGGACATAGGTGCCGATCATGATGCGGCGCTTGACCTCGGCGCCGAAGCCGGCGGCGCGGGTCTTCTCATACATCTCGACGATGTCCTTGCCCTGCTCGCGCAGGCCGTAGCGGACGCCGTCATAGCGGGCGAGGTTCGAGGAGGCCTCGGCCGGGGCGACGATGTAATAGGCCGGCAGGGCGTATTTGGTATGCGGCAGCGAGATCTCGACGATCTCGGCGCCGGCTGCCTTGAGCCAGGCAATCCCCTGCTGCCAGAGCGCGTCGATCTCGGCGTTGAGGCCGTCGAGCCGGTATTCGCGAGGAATGCCGATCTTCATGCCCTTCACCGAGCGGCCGACGGCGGCCTCGTAGTCCGGCACCGCCATGTCCACCGAGGTCGTGTCCTTCGGATCGTGCCCGGACATCGAGCGCAGCATCACCGCCGCGTCGCGCACCGTCTTGGCGATCGGCCCGGCCTGATCGAGCGAGGAGGCGAAGGCGACGGTGCCCCAGCGCGAGCAGCGGCCATAGGTCGGCTTGATGCCGACCGTACCGGTGAAGGCGGCGGGCTGGCGGATCGAGCCGCCGGTATCGGTCGCGGTCGCGGCGAGGCAGAGATCGGCGGCGACGGCCGAGGCCGAACCGCCGGACGAACCGCCGGGAACGAGATGGGTGCCCTCGACGGCACCGCCCTGCCCTGCGCTCACGTTGGAGCCCTTGCGGCGCCAGGGGTTCACGACATTGCCGAAGGCCGAGGTCTCGTTCGACGAGCCCATGGCGAATTCGTCGTTGTTGAGCTTGCCGAGCATCACGGCGCCATCGCGCCAGAGCTGGCTCGTCACGGTCGATTCATAGGCCGGCACGAAATTGCCAAGGATGTTCGAGCAGGCGGTGGTGCGCACGCCGTTGGTCGCGAACAGGTCCTTGATGCCGAGCGGCAGGCCCTCGAGCGGGCCGGCCTCGCCCTTGGCGAGCTTCTCGTCGGAAGCCGCCGCCTGCTTCAGGGCGTGCTCGGGGGTCTCCAGCACATAAGCGTTGAGGGCGCGGGCCTTCTCGACGGCGGCGATATGCGCCTTCGTCAGTTCGGTCGCGGAGAAGGTCTTGGCTTTCAGGCCGTCGCGGGCCTCGGTCAGCGTCAGGCGGGTGAGATCGGTCACGGTTTCAATTCCGTTCTGCGTGCGGATGGCGATCCCGGTTGGCGCTTCGCGCCTCCGGGATGATCGAAAGGCGACTAGCGGCGCGCTTACTCGATCACCTTCGGCACCATGAAATAATCGTCTTCGGAAGCCGGGGCGTTGGCGACGATCGCGTCGGCGATCTCGCCGTCCGTGACCACGTCCTCGCGCTGCTTCATCGCCATCGGCGTCACCGAGGTCATCGGCTCGACGCCGTCGACATTCACCTCGTTGAGCTGCTCGACGAAGCCGAGGATGGCGTTGAGCTCGCCTTGCAGCTTGGGCAGATCGGCCTCCGGCACGGCGATGCGCGCGAGATGCGCGACGCGTTTGACGGTGGCGAGATCGACCGACATGGCGGACTCCTGAATAGGGCGCGGATCACGCGCCGGAAAACGGTTCGCCGCGCTATAGCAGACGCGGCGAAGTAAGTAAGCGCTTACTTACCCCGCGCGTCATCCCGGACAAGCGGCGAAGCCGCGCCGATCCGGGATCCATTCCGGAGCGCTTCCGGCACAGGTTCAGGCATGGATCCCGGGTCTCCGCTGCGCTCCGCCCGGGATGACGGCGGAGGGATCGATTCGCAGTGGGACCTCAGACCGCGAAAGCCTCGCCCTTCTTCGGCAGGACGACCGCGATACCGCTGCCCTGCATGCCGGCGACGAAGGTGTCGGCGTTCTGGTCGATGATCGGGAAGGTGCCATAATGCGCGGGGATAGCGACCTTCGGCTTGACGAAGCGGGTCATGGCGAGCGCGGCGACCTTTCCGCCCATGGTGAAGCGGTCGCCGATCGGGCAGATGCAGGCCTCGACCCCATGGATCTCGCTGAGCAGCGCCATGTCCGAGAAGATGTCGGTGTCGCCCATATGCCAGAGCGTCTTTTCGCCCTTGGCCTTGATGATCGCGCCATTGGCACTACCGACAGGAACGTTGACGCCGCCCTCGCCCATCCCGGCCGAATGGTCGGCGCGGACGAGCGTGACGCTGAACGGTCCGAGATCGACCGTGCCGCCGGTATTCATCGGGCTGAAATTCTTCAGCCCCTGCGAGGCCAGATGCATCGCGAGGTCGTAATTGGTCATGACCGTCGCGCCGGTCTTGTTGGCGATGTCGAGTGTGTCGCCGACATGGTCGCCGTGGCCGTGCGTGACGACGATATGGCTCACGCCCTTGGAGATCGCCGCGACATCGCCCTCGAAGGCCGGGTTCCCGGTGAAGAACGGATCGATCAGGATGGCGGCGCCGTCGATGTCGACGCGGAAGGCGGAATGGCCGTACCAGGTGAGTTTCATGCGAAGGCTCCGGAAACGCACGGGTCAATCGAGATGCGTCGTCGGATATAGATCATTCCAGTCGGGATTGGCACGTTCGATAAGAGCGATCTTCCAGTCTCGCGACCAGCGCTTGATGCGCTTTTCCTGCGCTATTGCTTCTGCCGGATCGTCATGATGTTCAGCATAGACTAGACGCGTCACACCATAACGACCGGCGAATTGCGAGCCCCGACCGTCGCGGTGCTCCGCGACGCGCCGGGACGGGTGATTGGTCACACCGACATAGAGCGTGCCGTTCTTTTGGCTTGCGAGAATGTAGAACCACATCCCGAACCTATACGCGGGTAATCCCGGGCGAAGCGAAGCGTAGACCCGGGATCCATGCCTGATCCTGACGAGAAGAGGTTCCACAGACAATCGGAAACGTTCAGGCATGGATCCCGGATCGGCGCGGCTTTGCCGCTTGTCCGGGATGACCCGCATTGGAGGTATATCGACAAGCTGGAGCAGCCCGTGCAGGTTCGCGCGATGATGCAAGACGGAAATCGCCCTATGACCGACGCCGCCAAGGTCTCCAGTCAAGAACTTGCCCGCCGGATCGCCCAGGGCATGGCGACGAGCCGGCCGATCTCGTCATCAAGGGCGCGAAGCTCCTCGACCTCGTCACCGGCGCGCTGGTCGAGAGCGATATCGCGATCTGCGGCGACACCATCGTCGGGACCTATGGAACCTACAAGGGCAAGCGCGTCATCGATGCCAAGGGCCTCATCGCCGTGCCCGGCTTCATCGACACCCATCTGCACATCGAATCCTCGCTGGTGACGCCGCTCGAATTCGAGCGCTGCGTGCTGCCGCATGGCGTGACCACCGCGATCTGCGATCCGCACGAGATCTCGAACGTGCTGGGCGCCGAGGGCATCCGCTATTTCCTCGCCTGCGCCGAGGCGATGCGGATGGATCTGCGCGTCAACCTGTCGAGCTGTGTGCCCGCGACGCATCTGGAGACGGCGGGTGCGCAGCTCGAGGCCGCCGACCTGACGCCGATGATGGATCATCCCAAGGTGATCGGGCTGGCCGAGTTCATGAACTTTCCCGGCGTGATCCATCGCGATCCCGGCTGCCTCGCCAAGCTCGAAGCCTTCTCGCATCGTCATATCGACGGCCATGCGCCGCTGGTGCGCAGCATGGACCTGAACGCCTATCTCGCCGCCGGCATCCGCACCGACCACGAGACGACCACCGCCGACGAAGCCCGCGAGAAGCTTGCGAAGGGCATGGCGATCCTGATCCGCGAGGGCTCGGTCTCGAAGGACCTGCATCAGCTGATCCCGCTGATCTCGCGCGACGCCTCACCCTTCCTCGCCTTCTGCACTGATGACCGCAACCCGCTCGATATCGGCGAGGAGGGCCATCTCGACTACATGATCCGCACCGCCATCGCGGAGGGCGCGGATGTGCTCGCGACCTACCGCATCGCATCGCTCTCGGCGGCGCGGAATTTCGGGCTGTTCGATCGCGGCTTCATCGGGCCGGGCAAGCGCGCCGATATCGTGCTGGTCGAAAACCTTGCCGCCTGCTCGGTGAAGCAGGTCCTGACGGGGGGCCGGCTGGTCGAGGAGGCGCTGTTCGCGGACCGGGCGAATATCGCTCCCGTCGGGCTCGGCAGCGTGAAGAGCCGCAAGCTCTCCCCCGCCGATTTCGCGGTGAAGGCCCGCGACGGCGAGACGCCGGTGATCGGCGTGGTGCCCGGACGGATCATCACCGAGCGGCTGTCTATGGCCCTGCCCTCACGCGACGGCGAGGCCCTGCCCGATCTCGCGCAGGATGCGATCAAGGTCACGGTGATCGAGCGGCACGGCAAGAACGGCGGCATCGCCACCGGCTTCGTCCATGGCTTCGGCATGAAGCGCGGCGCCATCGCCTCCTCGGTCGGGCATGACAGCCACAATCTCTGCGTCGTCGGCGTCGACGAGGCTTCGATGGCGGCGGCGGCCAATCGCCTGATCGCGATCGGCGGCGGCTTCGCCGTAGCCGATGGTGGCAAGGTTACGGCGGAACTGGCGCTGCCGGTCGCCGGGCTGATGAGCGAGCAGCCCTTCGAGGCTGTGCGACACGATCTTGAAGGGTTACGCGCCGCGGCGAAGGCGCTCGGCGTCGTGCTGGCCGAGCCCTTCCTGCAGGTCGCCTTCCTCACCCTACCGGTGATCCCGCATCTCAAGATCACCGATAAGGGATTGGTCGATGTCGATCGGTTCGATTTCGTGTGAGCCTGTGGCGCTGGCCCGTAGGGCGCGCCAGTCGACGAATATCTGGAATGGGTCGGGAACGGGCCGAAGGCGCAATTGACGATCGATCGTCTGGATCCTTTAGATATTCTTGTCTCGATATGAGGTTGCCATGACACGCTGCGGTATCTTCGCGTTTGCCTTTTCGTCGCTCCTGCTGCTCGGCCCAGCAACCGCGCAGCAGATTTATAGCCGCGAGCCGGCCAAGGGACAGATCATTGCCGGCCAGAAGGTTCTCGTCGACGACGGCCGATGCCCCAGAGGGCAAATACTTGAGGTAACCGGCGGCACAAATCCGGGCCTTCGAAATCGACAAGGCCAGTCGACAGAGCGCCAGCGTCGTTGCGTCGCGCGCCCGTAAAGTCCTGATTTTCGCGTCAGAACGCCCCTTCGGAGCCGCGCCCATTCAACTCCACCGCATTGCCGGCGATATGCAGGGTCAGGATCAGGTTAGGCGCCGCGGCAAAGGCGCTCGGCGTCGTGCTGGCCGAGCCCTTCCTGCAGGTCGCCTTCCTCACCCTACCGGTGATCCCGCATCTCAAGATCACCGACAAGGGGCTGGTCGATGTCGATCGGTTCGATTTCGTGTGAGGCTGTGGTGGCGGGCTAGCGGTGTCCGCCATCAACCAGCGTCTGCAATGGTCGTTAGCGGCCCTTAACCCGCTGCTGCAATAGTAGGAGCATGACCAACGTCGTCCACCTCCACATCCCATTCGCGCTGCTGGGGCGTTGGCGGTCCGACAATGAGGATGGTCGCTCCGAGTATCGTATTTCAGTTGAAGGTGGAGCTTTGAAGGTCACCGCCATAGATTTCGTTGACGGCGAGCCATATGAAATTTCCGGCATCATTTATGATCGGACAACGATCGCATTCGATACTTTGATGCCCTCAACGGGCCGGAGGGGTCATCTTGTGCTCAAGGCGGGCTCCGCACCTGGCCGCGCCGAGCAGACCTTCACATTTACAGACACCATTGAAATGCTGCGCCAAGACGACGACGAATAACCGCAACAGGCCATAAGCCGTGGTTCATCCGAGCGGCCTAATCGGCGGAAAATGCCGATAATCTTCTTTGTGCTCGTAGGGTTCATACCCTTCGGCAATCATTTCACTCTCACTGACCGACACGAAGCCGCTTGTCCATCCATCCCTGTCGAGAGTGTATGGGTAGATGTTAAAGCCCGCCGGGAAATCTCGAAATCCCGGCTGATCAGATAGTCGCTCTATAGCTGCTCTGGCTTCAGCTTCCGACGAGTAGATGCCGATATGAAGTTCTGTGTCCGTTCGGTTGGGGTATTCTCGTTCAAACCAGAGATTGAAAACCATACCTGTCATCGCGCTTACCCTCTTGCTCTCTTTGGCCTTTCAAGAAGGCAAGAACGGTTAGGACGGCAGCAACGGGCCGAGCGGCCCCCGACCTACCAATCTGCGCTCTAAATCCGCTCCTCCAGCGCCGCCATGACCTTCTCGGCGACGAGCCCGGAGACGCGGCCGTTCGACTCTACCGTGTTGCCGGCGATATGCGGCGTGAGGATCAGGTTCGGCGCGCCCGCAAAGACCTTGGCGGCGTCCTTGCCGAGCGGCTCCTGCTCGTAGACGTCGATCGCCGCGCCGCCGAGTTTGCCGGCCTTGAGGGCCTTGACCAAGGCCGCCTCGTCCATGATGCCGCCGCGCGCCGTGTTGATCAGGATCGCGTCCGGCTTCATCCGGGCGAAGGCCTTCGCGTCGATCATGCCGCGGGTTTCCGCGGTCAGCGGGACATGCAGGCTGATCACGTCGGCCTCGGCCAGCAACTCGTCGAGCTCCAGCCGGCGCACGCCGCTCCAGGCCGGGTCGTCCGCCGGAAGGCGCGGGTGGTAGGCCGCCACCTCCATACCGATCGCGCGGGCATGGCGGGCGACGTCGCGGGCGATGGAGCCGAAGCCGACGAGACCCATCAGCTTGCCGGCGATCTCGCGGCCGATCAGCTTCGTCTTGGGGAATTCGCCGGCGACCATCGCGGTATTGGCGAAATAGGCGCCGCGCAGCAGGGCCATCGTCGTGCCAATGACGTATTCGACGACGGAGAGGCTGTTGGCGCCCGTCGCGGGGAAGACGCGGATGCCGCGCGCGGCGCAGGCCTCCATGTCGAGATTGTCGAGGCCGACGCCGAGGCGGCCGATCACCTTGAGCCGCTTCGCCGCTTCCAGCACCTTGCCGCGCACCTGCGTCTGGTTGCGCACGATCACGGCCGGGACATCGGCGAAGAGCCGGGCCATCTCGTCCGGGTTGGCGTAGAGCTCGGGGTCGTAATGGACCGAAAAGCGCGCCTTCAGGTTAGCGACGGCGGTGTCGTCCATGAATTCGGTGATGACGATATCGGTCATGGGGCAGTGCTGACGAGGAAGCGAAGGCGTTGATCGGGGCTGTAGAGCGGCGCGACGAAGGTTTCGATCAGCCGCCCGCCGTTCTTTTCGATAATGCGGCGCGAGGCATGGTTGGTCGCGTCGCAGGTGATGGTGATTTCGGGCAAGCCGGCCTCGTGCGCCACGCCGAGCATCGCGGCGAGCGCTGCGGTGGCGTAGCCGTGACCGGCGAAGGCCGGCAGGATGGTGTAGCCGACATGGCCGAGAACATGCTCCGGCAGAGCCAGGATCGGGCGACCGTCCTTCTCCTGCCAGCGCAGGTTGATCGACCCGATGAAGGGGCGCTCAGGGCGATCCTCCGCGAAGATCCAGCGCGTCGGGCCGGGAATGCGATCGACCTCACGGCCATCCGGCAGCTTCACGCGGCCCGGGCCGCCACGCGTCTCGGCGAGGAAGGCATCGGGATCGGCCGCGATGGCTGCGAGCTGCTGGGGCGCGACGTTGCGCGTCGTATTCGGCGACCAGCCGCCGCGCAAAGCCGCCTGATAGGCGTCGAGCAGGGACCTGTCGGGAACTTGCAGCGAAATCCGCGCCGGCACGGGACTGTCCTTCCATGCGGCGGCGCCGCTATCCAAGGGCGCCGCTATCCATGTCGGCGCATATAGCCTGATAGCCGGCAATACGCGATGACTGTCGCGCTACAGCTGCCGGGCACCCGCCATTCGCCGGGCGCATCGGAGAAGGTATTGCTCGCGACGCGGGCCGGCGCATGATACCGCGATGGCATGACCAGCGCCGTCGTTCCGCTTGAATCCTTCATCGACCTGCCGGCGCATGCGCGCCTGCTCGGGCTCGACCTCGGCAGCAAGACGATCGGGCTTGCCCTCTCGGACCTCGAGCGGCAGATCGCGTCGCCCCTTGAGACGATCCAGCGGGTGAAGTTCGGGCTCGACGCGGCTGCCCTTCTAAAGATTGCGGAAAAGCATCAAGTGGCCGGGCTGGTGATCGGCCTGCCGCTCAACATGGATGGCACGGAGGGGCCGCGGGTGCAGTCGACCCGCGCCTTCGTGCGAAACCTCGCGCCGCTGACCGCGCTGCCGATCGTGTTTTGGGACGAGCGCATGTCGACGCTGGCGGTGACGCGCACCCTGCTCGATGCGGATGCCTCGCGCGCCAAGCGTGCCGCCGTCGTCGACAAGATGGCGGCAGCCTACATCCTGCAAGGCGCGCTCGACCGGCTCGGCCGGCTCGGCCCGCAGGAAGCCGAGGACGACGGCCAGAACGACTGAAGGCCGCCCCGCGCGACGGCGCGAAGCGGCCTCCGTGAAAAACGGCGTGGCGGATCCCGGACGGAACCGGCCTAGCGGTAGAGCTGGCCGCGCTTGATCGCCCGCTTCTGCGCCTCGCGCTCGTTCTTGACCGCGCGCTTCTGCTCTTCGAGCGTCATGCCCGCCATCGGATTCTGCGTGCGACCATAGCCACGGCCTCGACCGTCATCGCGACCATAGCCGCCGCCATAACGGGGCCCACGGTCATCGTACCGGGAGCCACGGCCGTCGTCGCCCCGGAAATCCCGGCGCTCATAGCCACGGCGATCGTAGCCGTCGCGGGGCCGGCGCTCATAGCCGTAGCCGTAACCCTGGCCCTGGCCACCATAATACTGGGCGACCGCAGGCTGGGCGGAAGCCCAGGCCATCACGACCAGACCGAAGCCCGCCACCACTGCGCGTCCAAGCGACTTCATCGTAACGACATCCCTCATCGGAAAACACATGACACCATTCCATGGCGTCGAAACCTCAAGAATATCCTGACAAACGCAATAAACCCAGGACATACAAAGGCCCGCGCATTGCGCGGGCCTTGCGAGGCAGGCCATTCAACGCCCGTCAGCGCTCATAGCGCCAGTCATAGGGCTGCTGATAGTAATAGCGGCGCGGATAGGCGTAGACCGGCGCAGGCTGCGCATAGTAGCCGTCATCGTAATAGTAGTTCGGCGCCGCATAGGCACGGTTCTGGGCCGCGATGGCCGCCGCGCCGAGGATGCCGAGACCGATGGCGCCAGCGACCGCCGCGCCGCGCGACGGACCGCGCCAATGGCCACGATAGCCGTTACGGTAGCGATACTGGGTGTATTCGGCCTGAGCCTTGTCGAGGCGCGCCGCGTCGAAACCGCGCGTTTCGGCCGCCATGGCGGGAACGGCGAAGCTGCCTGCGGCAACGCAGGCCACGGTCAGCGCAACAGCGGCCTTTTTCTTCAGAGACATCATGACGGCATCTCCTTTCGCGAGATCACCCAATGTTGAAGCCAGCATGGGGCAATCCGGTTGAATGGGACCTGAACCAATCGCGGCGGCATTGCGGCAGGCACAGGGCGGCTCTTCTCGCGTGCCCTTGCCGGCCATGAGAGGGCATGACAGGGACAGGTCGGTTCGACAGTCAAAACGGCTACCCGTCGGTATTGTTCCCGACGGGCTCTCGCGACGGCCTCTTGCAACGGCCTCTCCCCCGCCCTCCTGCCCCGCCCTCGCCTCCGGCCCCTCCATGCTCGACAGCCTGATCGCCGTATTTCTCGTCATTGCGACGGGCTGGTTCCTGAAAGCGCGAGGCGTGGTCTCGCCGGCGCATTGGGTCGGCGTTGAACGCCTGACCTATCAGGTGCTCTTTCCGGCGGTGGTGATCCATACGCTGGCCATGGCCGACCTGCGCAGCATGCCGGTGCTCGGCATGGGCTCGAGCCTCGTCCTCGCCATTCTCAGCGTCGCCGCCCTGCTCCTGCTCGCCCGCCCGCTGCTGGCGCGCGCCGGCATCGACGGGCCGGCCTTCACCTCGATCTTCCAGGGCTCGGTGCGCTGGAACACCTTCGTCGGCCTTGCGCTGGCGGCCGGCCTGCAGGGACGTACAGGCACGACGCTGATGGCGATCGCCGTCGCCTCGATGATCCCGCTGCTCAACGTGATGTGCGTGTTCGTGCTCGCCCGCTATGCCAGCGGCAAGCCGATGAGCCTCGGCGCGACGATCCGCTCGATCCTCTACAACCCGTTCATCTGGTCCTCGGCGGCCGGGCTGGCGCTCAACCAGCTCCAGTGGATGCTGCCCAGCGCCTTCACCGGCTATCTCGACGTGCTCGGCCGTGCCTCGCTCGGCATCGGCCTGCTCGTGGTCGGCTCGGCGCTCGACCTCGGCAAGCTGGCCCGCCCCCGGCTGGCCCATGCCGTGGCGGTCGGCCTTAAGCTCGCGGTCCTGCCCGTGCTTGCCTGGCTGTATGCTGGCTGGTTCGGCGTCACCGGCCCTGCCCTCGCGATGACGGTGGTCGCAAGCGCCGTGCCGACCGCGACCGCCGCCTATTTCCTGGCGCGCGACCTGGGCGGCGACGCACCCCTCATGGCTGAAATCACGACCCTGCAGACGCTGCTTGCGCTAGCGACGCTTCCGGCCGCAGTTTTTCTGCTGGTCTAATATACTAAAGCTTGAATTTCATTCACATTTGCAATCTATAATTGTATATCGATCCGGGAGTCGAAGCTCTGCCGGACGAGCTGGTCCCCGACTATGCGAGGGAAGCCATCCGCCATGAAGCAAAAAGCGTCCAAGCTGATCTCACTTGAAGCCATCGCAAGCGGGGGCACCGGCGACGACGTTCCCAATAGGCCGATGTCACCGCTGGAAGCCGCCTCTTTCATCGAGGGCATGGCGGCCGAACTCCGCGGCATCGCCAAGGCGGCGAAGCTCGACGGCCTCGGCTATTTTCTCGAGATGGCCCGCATCGAGGCCTCCAGCGAGGTGGCCCGCATCGCCGACGTGAACGACGCACCCGGCAAGCTTGGGGCAATAGACCGTGTCTAAGCATCACGACGTGGCTTTACTTGCAGCCCTAGCCGCCCTAGAGCGGCACACAAGGTAGAAGGAGATTTATGCGCAGAGGCCGGAACTGAACCCGCAGAGAGCGGAATTTTGCGGCGCCCAGGTGGCGCCTGTCTTTGCACATATCCATCTACGGACACATTATGAAAACCGAGAATACGACTATCCGCGCCTATGAGACGGCGGACGTCGAAGGCTTGTCGCGAATCTGGCTCGCGGCCTCAAGCGAAGTCCACGCATTCATCGGCGAAGACCGGCTGCGCGAGCAGCAAACCTTGGTCGAGACCGTCTATCTGCCCCGTGCCGAAACATGGGTCGCCATGCGCGACGGGGAGCAAGCCGGCTTCATCAGCCTGATGGAGGATTTCATCGGCGGGCTGTTCGTGTCCCCGCGCCATCAAGGCTACGGCATCGGGCGCCTGCTCGTCGCACATGCATTGGCGCTGAAGGGCCAGTTGCAACTTGAAGTCTATACCGCCAACGATCGAGCCTACGCGTTCTACCGCGCTCTAGGGTTCGAAGAGGTGTCGCGCAGGCCCAGCGATGATCAGGGGCTGCCGTTCGAGAACGCCCAAATGCTGCTGAAACCCGTCGCGGCAAGCTCGGCCGAGCCGCGCTAGCCCGGCGATCAGCGACGCAAACGCGTCAGCAAACCACCTGGATGGCGGGTGATCTCGCCATCCAGTTCCAACTCCACCAGCGTCCGATTAACCGCGCCGGCGCCCTGCCCGCTCGCGCGCACCAGATCGTCGAGGGCGACCGGCGTAGCGCCGAGCAGGTCCAGAACGACGCGCTTGAGCTGCAACCCGTCGGCGGTTTCGACTACTACTGAAGCCGGCGCCAGCGGGGCCGCATCCTCATCCTGCCCGGTGAAGTCCGGAGCCGGCAGCACCTCCGGAAGATCGAGCTCATCCCACATCGCCTCGCCGGCCGGGTCGCGTGGCTGCTCGCGCAGCAGCATCTGCGCCCCCGGCTCGCGCTGCCGCAGAGGCTGCAAGGCCTCGATGACATGGGCGGCTTCGGCGCAAAGCATCGCGCCCTCGCGAATGAGGTGGTTGCCGCCCTCGGCACGCGGGTCGAGCGGCGAGCCCGGCACGGCGAAGACCAGCCGGCCCTGCTCGTTGGCGAAGCGCGCGGTGATCAACGAGCCCGAGCGGCGCGCCGCCTCGACCACGACCGTGCCCAGCGACAGCCCTGAGACCAGGCGGTTGCGGCGGGGAAAGTCGCGGGCCCGCGCGACCCAGCCGAGCGGCATCTCACTGACGATCGCACCGCGCTCCAGGATGCGGCGGGCGAGCGGAATGTTCTGCGGCGGATAGATCTGGTCGATCCCTCCGGCGAGCACGGCGACCGTGCCGGTCTCCAGGCTCGCCTCATGGGCGGCGGTGTCGATGCCGCGCGCGAGGCCCGAAACCACGTTGAAATCCGCCTCGCCGAGTTCGCGGGCAAGTCGCGCGGTGAACTTCATTCCCGCCGCGGAGGCATTGCGCGACCCCACAAGCGCCACACCGGATCGTTGCAGCACCTCGGCGCGACCGAGCACAGCAAGCAGGGGCGGAGCCGAATCGATCGCCTGCAAGGGCACGGGATATCCGGCCTCGCCGAGCGCGATGAAGCGGCCGCCTTGCCGCGACAGGCCGCCGAGTTCGCGCTCAGCCTCCCCGGCCGGGCAGATGCGGATAGTGCGGCCGGCCTGCCGGGCGAGATCCGGCAGCGCATCGAGCGCCGCGGCCGCGCCGCCGAAACGGTTCATCAGGGAGCGGAAGCTGCGCGGGCCGATGCTCTCGCTGCGGATCAACCGCAACCAATCGAGACGCTGGCGATCGGAAAGGACGATCCCAGCCATGTCGCCGTCAGCCCTTCTGGCCGATCTTGCCTTCACGCCCGGCCAGCAGCCGGGCGATATTCTCGCGGTGCATGATCCAGAGCAGGACGGTGAGCCCGGCCATGATGAGCGCCGCCTTGGGCATCCCGGCCCAGAACCAGAGCAGCAGCGGCGTCAAGAGGCTGGCGACCAGCGCCGCGAGCGAGGAATAGCGGAACAGATAGGCCATGCTCAGCCAGATCGCGGCGAACACGAGCGCGATCGAAGCCTTCACGCCGATCAGCACGCCGAGATAGGTCGCGACGCCCTTGCCGCCCTTGAAACCCAGCCAGACCGGGAAGAGATGGCCGAGAAAGGCGCCGACGCCTGCCGCCAAAGCGGCCTCCGGCCCACCGAGAAAACGCGCGCCGACCAGAACCGCCACGGTGCCCTTCAGCATGTCGCCGACGAGGGTGGCCGCCGCGAGCTTCTTGTTGCCGGTGCGCAGGACGTTGGTCGCGCCGATATTGCCGGAGCCAATACTGCGCAGGTCCGGCCCGCCGGCGAGCTTCGTCAGGATGATGCCGAAGGGGATCGAGCCGAAGAGATAGCCGACGACGAGGGCAACCAGCGTGGCGGGGCCGGAGAGGCCCCAGTTCAGAACATCCGTCATGCCGCCCCTTTTCCCCCGCGGTTCGCGGACAGCCTAGCCCGGCTCGACTTCGTAAGCCACCCGGCCGCCGACGAAGGTCGCGGCGACGATGCCTTCAAGGCGCGCCTCGTCGAAAGGCGAGTTCTTGGCACGCGACTTGAGCTTGCGCTTGTCGACGACGAAGGGCGCCTCGGGATCGAAGAGCACGAGGTCGGCGGGCGCGCCGACGGCAAGCCTGCCGGCGGAAAGGCCGATCAGCGCGGCCGGCCGCGCCGAGAGCGCGGCGAGCAATTGCGGCAGGCCGATCTGCCCGGCCTGGACCAGGCGCTGGGCAGCCGAGAGCATGGTTTCGATGCCGAGCGCGCCATCCGCGCATTCGGAGAAGGGCTGGCGCTTGGTCTCGACGTCCTGCGGGTCGTGGTCGGAGACGACGACGTCGATCACGCCCTCGGCCAGCGCCGCGACCATGGCAAGGCGATCGTCCTCATGGCGCAGCGGCGGCGTGACCTTGCAGAAGGTGCGATACTCGCCGACGTCGTTCTCGTTGAGGGTGAGATTGTTGATCGAGACGCCGCAGGTGACGCGCACGCCGTCCTGCTTGGCGCGACGCACGAGCTCGACCAATTCCGCGCAGGAGATCATCGCGGCGTGGTAGCGAGCACCACTGGCGCGGGCGAGGCGGATGTCGCGCTCCAGCATCACCGTCTCGGCTTCGATCGGAATGCCCGGCAGGCCCTTGCGGCTGGCGAATTCGCCGTCGTTCATCACGCCGGAACCGCGCAGATCGGGATCCTCGACATGGTTCATGATCAGGGCGTCGAAATTGCGCGCATAGATCATGGCGCGGCGCATGACCTGCGGATTGCGAAGCCCCTTGGCGCCATCGCAGAAGGCGACCGCTCCGGCCTCCAGCAACAGGCCGAACTCGGTGATCTCCTTGCCCTCCAGCCCCTTGGTCAGGGCGGCGCAGGAGAGCACGTTGACGACGGCCTTGTCGCGGGCGCGGCGCTTGACGAAATCGATGATCGCGGGGTCGTCGATCACCGGATTGGTATCCGGGCGGCAGACCACGGTGGTGACGCCGCCGGCGGCGGCGGCGTGAGAGCCGGTGCCGAGCGTCTCGCGGAATTCGGCGCCGGGCTCGCCGAGGAAGGCGCGCAGATCGACGAGGCCCGGCGTCAGAACCTGCCCCTTCGCATCGATGCGGCGCACGCCCTCACCCGTCGCGGGCGCGCCTTGCCATTCAACCGCGGCGATCGCGCCGTCGCGGATGAGAACGGAGCCAGTGCCTTCGCGCCCGGTGGCCGGGTCGATCAGGCGCGCGTTGACGATTGCGATGTCCTG
Source organism: Beijerinckiaceae bacterium (assembly GCA_965283735.1). Taxonomy (GTDB): domain Bacteria; phylum Pseudomonadota; class Alphaproteobacteria; order Rhizobiales; family Beijerinckiaceae; genus Allobosea. Next base: position 2,726,738 of record CBDIPN010000001.1, read on the forward strand.
CGTGTCAGCCATGTTCGGTCTCTTTACGCTCAGACATTCGGCAGATGCTGGGCCAGCGCGTCGAGCACCGCCATGCGGACGGCGACGCCCATCTCGACCTGCTCGCGGATCAGCGACTGGGCACCGTCGGCGACGGCCGAGGAAATCTCGACGCCGCGATTCATCGGGCCGGGATGCATCACCAGTGCGTCAGCTTGAGCCCGCGCCAGCTTCTCCTGGTCGAGCCCGTAATAGCGGAAATACTCCTTCGCCGACGGCACGAAGGCGCCGTTCATGCGCTCGAGCTGAAGGCGCAGCATCATGACGATGTCGGCGCCCTCCAGGCCCTTGTTCATGTCGGTGAAGACCTCGACGCCCATGCGCTCGATGCCGGGCGGCAGCAGCGTCGTCGGCGCGATCAGGCGAACCTTCGCGCCGAGCGCATTGAGCAGAATGATGTTGGAGCGGGCGACGCGCGAATGCAGGATGTCGCCGCAGATCGCCACCGTCAGGCCCTGGATGCGGCCCTTGTTGCGACGGATCGTCAGCGCGTCGAGCAGGGCTTGCGTCGGATGCTCATGGGCGCCGTCGCCGGCATTGATCACCGAGCAGCCGACCTTGCGGGCGAGCAGGTTGACCGCGCCGGCCGCATGGTGTCGCACGACGATGATGTCGGGGCGCATCGCGCTGAGCGTCGCGGCGGTATCGATCAGCGTCTCGCCCTTCTTCACCGAGGAGAAGGCGACGGACATGTTCATCACATCGGCGCCCAGGCGCTTTCCGGCGAGTTCGAAGGAGGCCTGCGTCCGCGTCGAGGGCTCGAAGAACAGGTTGATCTGGGTGCGGCCGCGCAGGGCCGTCGTCTTCTTCTCGACCTGCCGGGAGAGGGAGACATAGTCCTCCGCCCGGTCCAATAGCGCTTCGATGTCCAGATGGGACAACCCCTCGATCCCGAGGAGATGGCGGTGAGGATAGAGCGGTGCTGGCGATGTCATTTGAAGCAGGCTGTTTAGGCGCGAGTCGGGCGCGGCGCAAGCGCGTCCCGGCAGGGAGGGCACATGTCCTGTGGGTCGTGGAGCTTTCGGCCAAACGGCGCTACCAATCGGGTTTTCCGCCGCTCGCTGAGGATGCCGCCTTGTCCAGCCCGACCGATGCCTTCGTCCCCGCCCCCGATGGCGCCCTCTGGCAGACGATCGCGCCCGCCAAGGCCGGCTTCGACGCTGAGAAGCTGAAGGCCGCGGTCGATTTCGCCCGCGAGCAGGAGAGTCCCTGGCCGCGCAGCCTGTACTATCCGGACGGCAGCTATGTCGGGAATGTCGAGTGGAACGAGCGCGGCCCCTGGACCGAGATCGTCGGCCCGGTGCGCGAGCGCGGCGGCCCGGCCGGCCTGATCCTGAAGGGCGGGCGCATCGTCGCCGAATGGGGCGACACCGCCCGCACCGACATGACCTTCTCGATCGCGAAGAGCTACCTCTCGGTGCTCGCCGGCATCGCGTTCGACGATGGGCTGATCAAGGATGTGGACGAGGCGGTCGGCAAGACGGTTTCCGGCCCGGCCTTCGCTGGCGCGCATAACGGCCAGATCACCTGGCGGCACCTGCTGCAGCAGTCCAGCGAGTGGCAGGGCGAGATCTTCGGCAAGTCCGATCAGGTCGACCATAACCGCCAGATCGGCCCCGGCGCCGACAACAGCCGCAAAGGCCAGCGCCGCGAGCTCAAGACGCCCGGCAGCTTCTACGAGTACAACGACGTGCGCGTGAACGTTCTCTCCTACGCGCTGCTCGAACGCTTCCGCCGCCCCCTGCCGGAGGTGCTGCGCGAGCGAGTGATGGACCCGATCGGCGCCTCGCCGGACTGGCGCTGGGAGGGCTACTCTTCCTCCTTCACGGAGGTTGACGGGCGCTCGATCCAGTCGGTGCCGGGTGGCGGCCATTGGGGCGGCGGGTTGTTCATCGGCGCGCGCGACCATGCCCGCTTCGGCCTGCTGATCGGCCGCGAGGGCGACTGGGGCGGCCGGCAGATCCTGTCGCGCGACTGGGTCAAGCGCATGCTGACGCCCTCGCCCACCCTGACGAATTACGGCTATCTCTGGTGGCTCGCGGCGCGTCCGGGCGTACCGGCCTCGTCCTTCTCGGCACTCGGCGCCGGCAGCAACGTGATCTGGGTCGATCCCGAGCAGGACGTCGTCGCGGTGCTGCGCTGGATCAACGGCGCCCAGACCGATGGCTTCATCGACCGGCTGGTGGCGGCGCGAGCCTGAGGGCCCCGCCCTCCCCGTCATGCTCGCCTCTGTGGCGAGCATCCACGTCTTGAACACAATCAGTCATCGATGAAGACGTGGATGGTCGGGACAAGCCCGACCATGACGAAAGCGGGCAGCCCCTTGGCGGTGGTGCGGAGCGATCGCTTCTTCGCTTGCAAAGCCTGCGATCGCCCCCATGTCTCACCGCTGCATCAGCGGGCCGGCGATCGTCGTCACCACCCATTCGGGGTTTGACACGGCGGGCGCGCTGAACCACCTTCGCGCGCAAATCCGAACCGCAGCGGTCTTGCGGGTCGCGGGACCGCCCTTCAGGGCCGGCTCCGCGCTCTGATCAAGGCTGTCATCGAGACACGAAAATCATGAAGCTCCTCGTCGTCGAGTCGCCGGCCAAGGCCAAGACGATCAACAAGTACCTGGGCTCCGACTACGAGGTCATCGCCTCGTTCGGGCATATCCGCGACCTGCCGGCAAAGGACGGCTCGGTCGAGCCCGACAACGACTTCTCCATGAAATGGGAGATCGAGGGCCGCGGCGCCAAGCAGGTCGCCGAGATCGCGCGCGCCGTGAAGGGCGCCGAAAAGCTGATCCTCGCAACCGACCCGGATCGCGAGGGCGAGGCGATCTCCTGGCATGTGCTGGAGGCGCTGAACCAGAAGAAGGTGCTGAAGGGCATCCCCGTCGAGCGCGTCACCTTCAACGCCGTGACCAAGGACGCCGTCCAGAAGGCGCTGGCCAATCCGCGTGCGATCGACCAGGCGCTGGTCGATGCCTATCTGGCGCGCCGGGCGCTCGACTATCTCGTCGGCTTCACGCTCTCGCCGGTGCTGTGGCGGAAGCTCCCGGGCGCCCGCTCGGCCGGCCGCGTGCAGTCGGTGGCGCTACGCCTCGTCTGCGACCGCGAGCGCGAGATCGAGGCCTTCCGGGCCCGCGAATACTGGTCTCTGGTCGCGACGCTAGCCACCGAATCCGGCCAGACCTTCGAGGCCCGCCTCGTCGGCGCCGACGGCAAGAAGATCGCCCGGCTCGATATCGGCAACGAGGAGGAGGCCAAGGCCTTCAAGGCGGCGTTGGAAACCGCGCTCTTCACCGTCAGCGAGGTCGAGGCCAAGCCGGTCAAGCGCCACCCGCAGCCGCCCTTCCAGACCTCGACGCTGCAGCAGGAAGCCTCGCGCAAGCTCGGCCTCGCCCCGGCCCGAACGATGCAGCTGGCGCAGCGCCTCTATGAAGGCGTCGATATCGGCGGCGAGACCGTCGGCCTCATCACCTATATGCGTACCGACGGCGTCGACATGGACGGCTCGGCCATCGCGGCGGCGCGCCGCGTCATCGGCAAGGAGTTCGGCGAGAAATACGTGCCGAACGCCCCGCGCAAGTACATGGTCAAGGCCAAGAACGCGCAGGAGGCCCACGAAGCCATCCGCCCGACCGATCTCGGCCGCCTGCCGGCGATGGTCGCGCGCCATCTCGAGCCAGAGCAGGCCAAACTCTATGAGCTGATCTGGAAACGCACCATCGCGAGCCAGATGGAATCGGCCGAGATGGAACGCACCACGGTCGACATCGTGGCCAAGGTCGGCGCCCGCAACCTCGACCTGCGCGCCTCCGGCCAGGTCGTGCTCTTCGACGGCTTCCTGACGCTCTATCAGGAAAGCCGCGACGACGAGGAAGACGAGGATTCCAAGAAGCTGCCGGCGATGAAGGCCGCCGACAAGCTGGAAAAGCGCGCGATCGCCGCCGACCAGCACTTCACCGAGCCGCCGCCGCGCTTCTCGGAAGCAAGCCTGGTCAAGCGCATGGAAGAGCTCGGCATCGGCCGGCCCTCGACCTATGCCGCGACGCTCTCGACCCTGCGCGACCGCGAATATGTCCGCATCGAGAAGAAGCGCCTCGTGCCCGAGGACAAGGGCATGCTGGTGACGTCGTTCCTGGAGAGCTTCTTCAAGCGCTATGTCGAGTTCGACTTCACCGCGAATCTCGAGGAGAAGCTCGACCGCGTCTCCAATGCCGAGATCGACTGGAAGGCGTTGCTGCGCGAGTTCTGGGAGGAATTCCAGGCCTCGATCGGCGAGACCAAGGATCTGCGCGTCGGCGACGTGCTGGAGGCGCTCAACGGCATCCTCGGCGAGTATATCTTCCCGCAGAAGGCCGATGGCTCAGATCCGCGGGTGTGCCCGACCTGCGGCAACGGCCAGCTTTCGCTCAAGCTCGGCAAGTTTGGCGCCTTTGTCGGCTGCTCGAACTATCCGGAATGCCGCTATACGCGCCCCCTCTCCGTCCCCGCCGCCGATGGCGAGGCCAGCGCAGAAGGCGGCCAGGGCGCGCCGGGCGTGCGCATCCTCGGCACCGACCCCGTCACCAATCTCGAAGTCACGCTGCGCGACGGCCGCTTCGGCCCCTATATCCAGCTCGGCGAGGGCGAAAAGCCCAAGCGCTCCAGCCTGCCCAAGGGCATGAGCCCGGCCGGCGTCACGCTGGAGAAGGCGCTGGCGCTGCTCTCGTTGCCGCGCGAAGTGGCGCGGCACCCCGAGAGCGGCGAGCCGATCCTCGTCGGCATCGGACGCTTCGGGCCCTACGTCCAGCACGGCAAAGTCTACGCCAATATCGACAAGGACGACGACGTGCTCGAACTCGGCGCCAACCGCGCCATCGACCTGATCGTCGCCAAGGAGAGCGGCGGTGGGCGCGGCGGCAGGGCGGCGACGCCGGGCCGGGCGCTCGGCGACCATCCCGCCGGCGGTGCTCTGGAGGTCAAGGCCGGCAAATACGGCCCCTATGTCGCCTGGGGCAAGATTTTCGCGACCCTGCCCAAGACGATGACGGCCGAGAGCGTCACGCTGGAACAGGCGATCGAGCTGGCGAACGCCAAGGCCGAGGCAAAGGGCGGCAAGGGCAAACCGAAGGCCGCTGCAGGCGCAGCCAAGGCCAAGGCGCCGGCCAAGAAGCCTGCTGCGAAGAAGGCCCCGGCCAAGAAGGCGACCGGAGACGTGGCCGAAAAGGCACCGGCCAAGAGCAGGGCCAAGGCGGCGAGCGGCTGATCCGAAAAGGGGCTGCCCGCCAGTCGTCGTTAGTCCCGGGCGCCCTCCTCGGGCCCGGCCTTCGGTCGGCCCGGGGACAAGCTCCGTGCGGACCCGGGAGTGACGCCAACCGGCATGCAGAGTCTTGCATGAGGTGCCCGGGTTCAGCCCGGGCATGACGACGCCTGGCGACCCGGTCCTGCCCTGCGCAGCCGTTGACTTCACCAGCGATGGGAGGAGGATACCTGCTCTGATGCGTCACCGTGCAAGAGAGGGGCGCCTATCATGACCATCGCAAAGAAGCTCCAAAGCTACATCGACGGCCAAGGCATCGCCTATGACACCGTCGCCCACCATCGAACGGCCACCAGCAGCCAGGCGGCACAGGCGGCCCATATTCCCGGCAGCAAGCTAGCCAAATCGGTCGTCGTCCATCACGAGACCGGCTATGTGCTCGCCGTCGTGCCGAGCACGCACCGGATCGAGCTTTCGCGCCTGCAGGCCATGATGGAGAAGCGGCTCGGCCTCGCCTCCGAGGACGAAATCGGCTTGCTGTTCTCCGACTGCGACATCGGCGCCGTTCCACCGGTCGGATCGGCCTATGACGTACCGGTGATCCTCGACAAGAGCCTGGGCGACGCCAGGGAGGTCTATTTCGAAGGTGGCGACCACCGGACTTTGGTGCATGTCAGCGGCGCCGACTTCCGCAGCCTGATGAAGGATGCGCGGGTCGAAAGCTTCAGCCACCCGTCATAGGGCTTTGATCCATCGCCGGCGCGGCGTGAAACGGACGCTGTTCGGGATGCAGCATGGCGAATCCCCGGGCCTCGGGCGGCAGCGGGCACGTCGCCCGCAGGTCAGGCGTTTCCGGCGACCACCACGATGCGCTTGACCTCGCCGCGGAGGAAGGCCTGCAGGAAGCGGTCATAGTCCTTGAACGAGATGCAGCCGTTCGAGTCGCCGCGCGGCCCGAGCAGGTAGGTATGGGCGAGCAGACCGGTGCGGCCATGGATGGCGCCGCTGCCGCCGACGGGGTTGAGCCGGATGGCGCGCACACCGTGGAACAGCGCCTCGCGCTCGGTCAGCGTATAGGTATGCGGCGGGGTGACGCCCTTCATGCGGACATGGGCATAGCGGACATCGTCCATCATCTCGCCGAAGCCGGAATGCGCCTCCAAACGCTCGCCATTGGGCATGTAGACCATCTTGGCGGCGATATCGTAGATCGCCGTGCCGGCCTCGGCGGTGCGCGTCGGCGTTCCGACCGAGGGGCTCAAGCGAGTGATGCGGCCGCGGTCGATGATGTCGTCCTGCGGCGCGGCATAGGCGAGCGCGGTCCCGGCCGGCTCGGCCTGCTTCTGCACGCCGAACAGCTTCTCGAAGAAGTTGCGGTTGTCCTCGGGCGTCGGCGAGGATGCGGCGGCCGTGCGGTTGCGGCGCGGCGTCGTCGGCTGGGCGACGCGCGGCTGGAGCTGCTGCGGCTGCTGGGGATCGGCCTTCGGCAGCAGGTCGAGCGGACGCGGCACCGGAAGGGGCGCGGCCTTCTCTGCCAGCGTGACCGGGGTCTGCGGCGGCAGCGGCAGGGTAGGTTCGGCGGCAGCGAGGGAGGACGGCGACGGAGCAGCCGGCTGGAATGCTGAGCGAACGGGCGCGCCCTGCACGAAGGCCGAGCCCTTGCCGCCCGACAGGGTGGGATCGAGCAGGCCGCTATAGGCTGGCGCCTGCTGCGCGACGCGGGCGGCAGATGCCTTTCGGGCGTTCGCGGAAGACGCGTTGTCGGCATCCGTGCCCGGAGCGCCCTGCCCCAGCATCCAGAAGCCGGACATGGCACCACCGCTCAGGGCGATGGCGAGGAAAAGCCCCTTCAGCAGGGGCCGCCGGCGGCGGCGGGGCCGCACATAGGGCGCGCCACCTTCCCGGACATAGGTCGCATAGGTCATCCGCCGCACTCTCGATACGCTTACGCCACGCCCGGCGGCCGCAGGCACAGCGTTGCCGCACGCGCCCCGACAAAGCCGGGCGCAATGCACGTCGCGATGTGACAGAACATGCCGGGAGAACTCAAACCTCGTTCCGTATCGATAAGGCGCTGCCTTGGTTAATCGCCGGTGAACCGCATCGATAAATTTTCGAGGTTCGCGCGCGGCTGAGCGGGCTTCGGCACGGGGATGCATGACCATCGAAAGACGGCGCGATCGAGTCCGGATGGTGGAGGAAGAAAGACGAGGATTTTTCGCAGGCTGCCCCGATTGGCCCATCTTTTCCGGCGAGGTTGCAATCTCAGCCCATTTTTCCCAAACCGGCCTTCGAATCGGATATGTCGCAAGCATCGCAACCGCAGGAGTTGCAGCCGCCGGAATCGCGGGATTCCAGCGCGCCTGCGCCGGAGGCCGGGACCGCCGTGAGCCAGCCAGCCGAGCCGAGGACGAGTTCCGTCGCAGCGCTCGGCGCGATCGTCAGCGGCGCGCTGATCCTGCAGATCGCGTCGACCATCGTGAACACGGTCGTGCCGTTGAAGATGGCGCTGGAGCAGAAGGCGCCGCTCCTGATCGGTCTCGTCGGCTCGGCCTATTCCGTCGGCTTCCTCGCCGGCTGCTTCGTGATACCGGCGTTCATCCGCCGCGTCGGGCATATCCGCGCCTTCGCAGTCTTCGCCGCCCTGCAGGCGGTCTTCACCATCAGCTTCGCGCTGACGCCGCTCGATATCTGGGGCATCTCCCGGCTCGGCATGGGTTTTGCCGGCGCCGGGCACGCGATCTGCATCGAGAGCTGGATCAGCGGGCAGGCCAAGGCCGGCCAGCGCGGGCGGCTGTTCGGCTTCTACCAGATCCTCAACCGTCTCGCGCTGATCGGCTCGCAGATCGGCGTCGGCTACGTCTCGCTGCAGTCACACGACATCTTCCTGCTGGCGAGCGCGACCTTCTCGATCGCGCTGATCCCGGTCGGCATGACCCGCGCCAAGGGGCCGGAATCGGGCGAGGTCGTCTCGGTGCGCCTCAACACGATGTGGCAATATGCGCCAGCCTCCGTGATCGGCTGCCTCTATGTCGGGCTGATGGGCGGCGCGCTGACCAATATCGCGCCCGCCTATGGCATCCTGATCGGGCTCGACCAGGCCTGGGCGATCCTGCTCACCGCCGGCATCCAGATCGGCGCGCTCGTGCTGCAATGGCCGCTCGGGCTCCTGGCGGACCGCGTCGACAGCCGCAAGATCATGCTGAGCGCCACCGGCTCGGTCGTACTCTGCTCGCTGGCGCTCGGAGCGGTGCTCTGGTTCTCCGTTCCCCATACGCGCTTCTGGCTGTTCGGGCTGTTCGCCCTGATCGGCGCCGGCGCGATGCCGATCTACACCGTCGCCGTCGCGCATGCCTATTTCCGGCTCGGCCGCGAACGCGCGCTCGGCCTCTCCGCTCAGTTGCTGTTCCTCTGGGCGGTGGGCTCCGCGATCGGCCCGCTGGTTGCTGCCGCCTTCATGCAGGCCGCGGGGCCGAACGGGCTCCTGGCCTATCTCGGCCTGCTCTCGGCGGCCGCGGCGGCCTATCTCGCCTTCCGGCTGCGGCGCAACCCGCCCTCGGCCAACCCGTTCGGCGAGCGCAAGCCGATGGCGCCGACCATCCCCGACGTCTCGCCTTCGGGACGCCGGAGCGAGGCCGAAGGGAATTAGGCGGCGGCCTTATTTCGCGACCGCGTGGCGGCTCGGCTTGGCCTTGAGTTTGAGCTCTTCCAAATCCTGCCGTTCGCGTGGCGTGTTGCGCATGAGCTGGTCCTTGCCGGGCCCGTACTGCACCGGCTGATCGGTATCGACGCCGTACCAGGCGGCGGCACGCAGCACGAAGGACGGGTCGGCCAGATGCGGGCGCCCGAGCGCCACGAGATCGGCACGGCCGGCGGCGATGATGGTGTTGACCTGATCGGCGGAGGTGATGTTGCCGACGCACATGGTCGCGACCTCGGCCTCGTTGCGGATGCGGTCCGAGAACGGCGTCTGGAACATGCGGCCATAGACAGGGCGCGATTCCCGTGCGGTCTGGCCGGTCGAGACGTCGACGAGGTCGCAACCCTCGGCCGCGAAAGCCTCGGCGATCGCGACGGAATCCGCCGCTGAGAGACCGCCTTCGACCCAGTCGGTCGCGGAGATGCGCACCGACATCGGCTTCTCGCGCGGCCAGGCCTCGCGCAGTGCCCGGAACACTTCCAGCGGATAGCGCAGACGGTTCTCGACCGGGCCGCCGTACTCGTCCGTGCGCTTGTTGGTCAGCGGCGAGAGGAAGCTGGCGAGCAGATAGCCATGGGCGCAGTGCAGCTCCAGCATGTCGAAGCCGGCGCGCTCGCCACGCTCGGCGGCGGCGACGAACTCGGCCTTGACCCGGTCCATCTCGGCGCGGGTCATCTCGCGCGGCACCTGGCTTTCCGGATAATAGGGCAGCGGCGAAGCCGAGACGATCGGCCAGGCGCCTTCCGGCAGAGGCCGGTCCATGCCCTCCCACATCAACCTGGTCGCGCCCTTTCGCCCGGCATGCCCGAGCTGGAGGCAGATCTTCGCGGCGGAATTCGCGTGAACGAAAGCCGTGATCCGCTTCCAGGCTGCCTCCTGCTCGTCATTCCACAAACCGGTGCAGCCGGGGGTGATGCGGGCGTCCGGCGCGACGCAGGTCATTTCGGTGAAGATCAGGCCGGGGCCGCCGATGGCGCGCGAGCCGTAATGCATCAGATGCCAGTCGCCCGGCAGGCCGTTATCAGCCGAATACTGGCACATCGGCGAGAGCGTCATGCGGTTCTCGACCCGCATCTCGCGCAGCTTGAAGGGCTGGAAGGCCGGCGGGACCGGCAAGCCGTCCTTGCGCCGTTTCGCGAGATCCCCGAGCCCATCGGCGACGAGCCTGTCGACCGCTGTCACCATTTCCGGCGCCCGTAGCGCGAGGTTGTCATAGGTGATCGCCTTGGAGCGGGTCATCAGGCCGAAGGCGAAGCGCAGGGGTTCGAAATCCCAGAATCGCTTCAGTTCCTCGAACCAGACCAGCGAGACATCGGCCGCATGCTGGGTCTTCTCGACCTCCTCGCGGCGCTGCGTCTCGAACAGCTTCAGGCCGGCCGCGACATCGAGCTTCGCCTGCCCCATCGCCCTGTGCAGGGCGATGGCGTCCTCCATCGCGAGCTTGGTGCCGGAGCCGATCGAGAAATGCGCGGTCGCCTTGGCGTCGCCGATCAGCACGACGTTCTCGACCACCCAGTTGCGGCAGCGGATCATCGGGAAATTGCGCCAGAGCGAGCGGTTGGTGATGAGCCTGTGGCCCTGCAACTCCTCGGCGAAGACGCCTTCGAGGAAGGCGGCCGACTGCGCCTCGTCCATGGCGCCGAGGCCCGCCTTCGCGAAGGTCTCGGGGTCGGTCTCCAGCACCCAGGTCGAGCGGCCGGCCTCGTACTGGTAGCAATGGGCGATGAAGACGCCGTGCTCGGTCTCCTTGAAGAAGAAGGTGAAGGCATCGAAGGGGCGGGTCGAGCCCATCCAGGTGAAATGGTTCGGGCGCAGGTCGGTCTGCGGCTGGAAGCGCTCGCGCCAGTTCTCGCGGATGCGGCTATTGATGCCGTCGGCACCGACGACGAGGTCGTAGTCGCGCTTCAAGGTTTCGGCATCGGCGACCTCGCTGCCGAAATGCAAGTTGACGCCGAGCTCGCGCGCCCTCGCCTGCACCAGCATCAGGAGCGAGCGACGCGAGCAGCCGCAGAAGCCGTTGCCGGGCACGCGGTAGCTGTCGCCCTTGAAGCGGATCTCGATATCGTCCCAGTAGGCGAAATTATCGCGGATCGCGGCATAGCTCTGCACATCCGCCGCCTTGAAGGTGTCGAGCGTCTGGTCGGAGAAGACCACGCCGAAGCCGAACGTGTCGTCCGGCTGGTTGCGCTCGAAGACGTCGACCGTCAGCTCCGGCCAGTCCCGCTTCATCAGGAGCGCGAAATAGAGCCCCGCCGGCCCTCCGCCCACGACTGCGATACGCATCGACGCCTCCATCGGGAAACCGGCCGGCCCGGCTTGAGAAATTATTTTAAGCCTAAAATATTTTCGAACTCAAGAGGGTTTTGCGACGTCTCTCACGGTCACGCGGGCGTCGCATACGGCAAAACACCTTGCCGGCACGGCATTTTGCACTGCGAGATGACGCCATCTCGCGGCCTCGGCCAGCCCGCTTGCAAATTCCTTCAGACTTAAAATATATTTGCGGCCGGAGGTCGAGCGGCCATGACATTGCAGGGACAGCGTGCACTGGTTACGGGCGGCGGACGCGGCATCGGCCGGGCCATCGCCGCCGCGCTGACGGCGGCCGGAGCCCGGGTCAGCATCCTCGGACGCGACGAAGCGACCTTGAAGGGAGCCGTGGCCAACGGCATCGCGGCCGATTGTGCGGCTTGCGACGTGCGCGACGAAGCCTCGGTTTCCGCGGCGCTCGACCGGCTATCCCGCCAACACGCCTTCGACATCGCCGTCGCCAATGCCGGCGCGGTCGAGACCGGCCCGTTCATGCGCAGCGACAGCGAGCGCTTCCGCCGCATGCTCGACATCAACCTGCTCGGCACGGTGAACCTGTTCCACGCCGCCCTGCCGGCCATGCTGGAGCATCGTCGCGGGCGTTTGATCGCCATCGCCTCGACGGCCGGGCATCGCGGCTACCCCTATGTCAGCGCCTATACGGCGGCGAAGCATGCCGTGGTCGGGCTGGTGAAGTCGCTGGCGCTGGAGACGGCGCGCTCCGGCGTCACCGTCAACGCCGTCTGCCCCGGCTATGCCGATACCGACATGGCGACGGCAGGCATCGACAATGTCGCCGCCAAGACCGGCAAGAGCCGCGAAGAAGCCCTTGCATCCATGATCAAGGACAATCCGCAGGGCCGGCTGATCGCGCCGGAAGAGGTCGCGGTGGCCGTACTCTATCTCTGCGGACCGGGCAGCGATTCCGTCACGGGCCAGTCGCTGCTCATCAATGGCGGGGAGTTCTGAGATGGAAACACCTCCCTCTTCGCTCATCCTCGACCGCGAGACCAAGGCCAGCGAGCGCCCCGGCGACCACAAGGACGAATTGCGCCTCTGGCTGCGGATGCTGACCTGCTCGACCCTGATCGAGACCGACATCCGCAACCGCCTGCGCGAGGAATTCAAGACGACGCTGCCGCGCTTCGACCTGATGGCGCAGCTCGACAAGAGCGTGGTCGGCATGACCGTGGGCGAGGTCTCGCAGCGCCTGATGGTGTCGAACGGCAATGTCACTGCCGTCGTCGCCGGGCTCGTGACCGATGGACTCGTCGACAAGCGCTCCGCTCCGCAGGACCGGCGGGTGCAGATCCTCACCCTGACGGCGCAGGGCCGCAAGGTCTTCCGCACCATGGCCGAACGCCATGAGGACTGGATCGCCGAGTTGTTCGCCGGGCTCGACCAGCCCGCCATCGCGCAGCTTTTCCGGCTGCTCGGGGACACCAAGACCTCGCTGCATCGCGCCATCGCGGGGCGGGCTGGCGAAGCCGCCAAGGGAGACGCCTAATGGCAGAGATCGCCAACGCCACCACCCTGCCTGTCGCGAGCTTCACGCCGGAGCATTTCAGCCTCTCGGTCTCCGGCAAGGTCGCGACGGTGACGCTGAACCGGCCTGAGAAAAAGAATCCGCTGACCTTCGCAAGCTACCGCGAACTCACGGATTTCTTCCTCGCCGCGCAGAAGGAAGAGGACGTCAAGGCGATCGTCGTCACCGGCGCCGGCGGCAATTTCTCCTCGGGCGGCGATGTCTTCGAGATCATCGGTCCGCTGGTCGCGATGGAGACCAAGGACCTGCTCAAATTCACCCGGATGACCGGCGAACTGGTCAAGGCAATGCGGGCCTGCCCGCAGCCGATCATCGCCGCGATCGACGGCGTCTGCGCCGGCGCGGGCGCCATCGTCGCGATGGCCTCCGATCTCCGTCTCGGCACGGCCGGAGCCAAGATTGCCTTCCTGTTCAACCGCGTCGGGCTGGCCGGCTGCGACATGGGCGCCTGCGCGATGCTGCCGCGCATCATCGGCCAAGGCCGCGCCGCCGAACTGCTCTATACCGGCCGCGTGCTCAAGGGCGAGGAAGCGGAGCGCTGGGGCTTCCTCAACCGCATCTGCGCGCCGGAGGCCGTTTTGATCGAGGCGCAGACGCTCGCCGCCGAACTGGCTGACGGGCCGACCTTCGCCAATGCCATGACCAAGCGCATGCTCGAAATGGAATGGGCGATGTCGGTCGAGAGCGCGATCGAGGCGGAAGCCGTGGCGCAGGCGCTCTGCATGCAGACAGAGGATTTTTCCCGCGCCTACCACGCCTTCGCCAACAAGCAGAAGCCGGTCTTCGAGGGCAACTGAGATGGGCAGCGCTTCCCCCTCGGCCTCGACATCCTCGGCGATACGCTAGATTGGCCGTTCTTTGGGGAGAGCCATCGCGCTTTCGCCGAGGAATTGTCCGGCTGGGCCGATTCCTATCTCGCTGACCTGCCGCATGACGATGTCGACGAGGCCTGCCGTGCGCGCGTCGCGGCTTTGGGTGCCGCCGGATTCCTGAAGGCGGCCGTGCCTGCTGCCTATGGCGGGCTCTCCGACAAGCTCGATGTCCGCACGCTCTGCCTCGCCCGCGAGATTTTGGCCGCGCATGACGGGCTCGCCGATTTCGCCTTCGCCATGCAGGGGCTCGGCACCGGCTCGATCTCGATCGCCGGCTCCGAGACGATGAAGCAGCGCATCCTGCCGGACGTCGCGGCCGGCAAACGCATCGCCGCCTTCGCCCTCTCCGAGAAGGAAGCCGGCTCCGACGTCGCCGCCATGGCGACGACCGCGACGCCGGACGGCTATACCCATGTCCGCATCGACGGCGAGAAGAGCTGGATCTCGAATGGCGGCATTGCCGACCATTACGTCGTCTTCGTTCGCACGGGCGAGGCGCCCGGCGCGCGCGGGCTCTCCGCCTTCCTGGTCGAGGCCGGTACGCCCGGCCTGACCATCGCCGAACGTATCGAGGTGATTGCGCCGCATCCACTGGCGACCCTGCGCTTCGAGGGCTGCCGCGTGCCGCTCGAAAACCGCATCGGCGGGCCCGGCGACGGCTTCAAGGTCGCGATGGCGACGCTCGACATCTTCCGCTCGACGGTCGGCGCCGCCGCGCTCGGCTTCGCAAGGCGGGCGCTGCACGAGACGCTGGCGCATGCCAATGGCCGCAAGCTCTTCGGCGGCACGCTCGGTGATCTCCAGCTCTCGCAGGCCGCCATCGCCGAGAGCGCCGCCGAGGTCGATGCCGCAGCCCTGCTCGTCTACCGCGCCGCCTGGACCAAGGACCGTGGCGCGGCCCGCGTCACCCGCGAAGCGGCGCTGGCGAAACTCATCGCGACCGAGAACGCCCAGCGCGTGATCGACCGGGCCGTCCAGATCCATGGCGGACTCGGCGTCACCAAGGGCGTCAAGGTGGAGGAACTCTACAGGGAGATCAGGGCGCTGCGCATCTACGAGGGTGCGAGCGAGGTCCAGAAGGTCGTGATCGCGCGCGACCTGCTCAAGACACATGCCGGAAAGGCAGGGGAACGGAATGACAGCAACCGGATTCGCGAGATCGGGGCATAAGGACAGCTTCGCGCGGGACAACCTGCCGCCGCGCGAAAGCTGGCCCGATCTGAGACTGGAAGAAGCAGGGCTCGCCTATCCCGAGCGGCTGAACTGCGTCGCGGAGCTGCTCGACCGGCATATCGCCGAGGGGCGCGGCGGGCGCACGGCGGTGATCGCCAACGATCTGCACTGGAGCTATGCCGATCTTGCCGAGCGGGTGAACCGCATCGCCAATGTGCTGACCCGCGATCTCGGCGTGGTCAGCGGCAACCGCGTGCTGCTGCGCGCCGGCAACACGCCGATGATGGTCGCCGCCTATCTCGCGGTGATCAAGGCCGGCGGCGTCGCCGTCGCGACCATGCCGATGCTGCGGGCGGGCGAGCTCGCCTATCCGCTCCGCAAGGCCAGGATCGCGCTCGCGCTCTGCGACCACCGCCTCACCGCCGAATTGGAGACCGCCAGGGCGCAAGCGCCGGAGCTTGCCCGCATCGTCGCCTTCGGCAGCGACGGCAGCGAGCTGGAAGCGCTGATGGCGCAGCCGGGCTATGAGACGTTCGAAGCCGCCGACACGGCGCGCGACGATGTCTGCCTGATCGCCTTCACTTCCGGCACCACCGGCGAGCCCAAGGGCACGATGCATTTCCATCAGGACATGCTGGCGATCTGCGACTGCTATGGCGCGCGCGTGCTGAAGGCCTCGCCGGACGATCGCTTCACCGGCTCGCCGCCACTTGCTTTCACCTTCGGGCTCGGTGGGCTCGTGCTCTTCCCGATGCGGATCGGCGCCGCGATGGTTCTGCCCGAGAAGGCCGGCCCGGCCGATCTGATCGACACGGTCGAGCGGCACAAGGTCAGCGTCGTCTTCACCGCACCGACCGCCTATCGCGCCATGCTCGACAAACTCGACGGGCGCGACATTTCCTCGCTCAGGATCTGCGTCTCGGCCGGCGAGGCGCTGCCCAAGGCGACTTTCGACGCCTGGCAGGCGCGGACCGGCATGAAACTGCTCGACGGCATCGGCGCGACCGAGATGCTGCATATCTTCATCGGCGCGCCGCACGAGGCTATCCGGCCGGGTTCGACCGGGATTCCGGTGCCGGGCTACGAGGCCAAGATCGTCGATGCCGAAGGGCGCGACGTGCCCGACGGCACGCCCGGGCGTCTCGCCGTGCGCGGTCCCACCGGCTGCCGCTATCTCGCCGACCCGCGGCAGGCGGTCTATGTCCTCGACGGCTGGAACATCACCGGCGACACCTATCTGCGCGATACGGACGGCTATTTCTGGTACCAGGCCCGTTCCGACGACATGATCGTCTCGGCTGGCTACAACATCGCCGGGCCTGAGGTGGAAGCCTGCCTGCTGACGCATGAGGCGGTAGCGGAATGCGGCGTGGTTGGCGCGCCCTGCCCCGAGCGCGGGCAGATCGTGAAGGCCTATATCGTGCTGCGCGAGGGCGTCACCGGCGATGCGGCGCTGGCGAAGGCGCTGCAGGAGCATGTGAAGGCAGGTATCGCGCCCTATAAATACCCGCGCGCCATCGAATTCGTCGAAGCCCTGCCCAAGACCGCGACCGGCAAGCTGCAACGCTTCGCGCTGCGCCAGATCGCGCACGGCGAGACCTGATTTTCCGTCCAACAGAGCCTGAACGGCCGAAACCGAGGCGACACGCCATGTCCGAACTTCCGCAATCCCGTGCCATCCTGCCCGAAGGCTGGCCGCAGCCGCGCGGCTATGCCAACGGCATGGTGGCCGAAGGCCGTGTGCTGGTGACCGGCGGGCTCGTCGGCTGGGATGCGCAGGGCGTCTTCGCCAAGGGCTTCATCCCTCAGCTTCGCCAGACCTTCATCAACATCAAGGCGGTGGTCGAGGCCGGTGGCGGGCGCGTCGAGGATATCGTGCGGCTGACCTGGTACGTCACGGATATCGCGACCTATCGTGCCAGCCTCAAGGATATGGGCCCGGCCTATCGCGAGGTGTTCGGCCGGCATTTCCCGGCGATGGCCGTGGTCGCGGTGACGGCGCTGGTCGAGCCGGAGGCGCTGCTGGAGATCGAGGCGACGGCGGTGGTCGCGCGGTAGCGTGCAAGTTGCCGAGATAAAGCCGGAGCCTCGGTTGTCATTCCGGGGCTTCGCGGAGCGAAGAACCCGGAACCCACGAGCGGGTGAACCGCCGGCAGCCGAGCGTTGAATGTCTCACCCAGTCATGGGTTCCGGGTTCACGCCTGCGGCGTGCCCCGGAATGACAAAAGGGGAAGAAAGACCCGCCGTCGTCAGATCCCCGCGCCGTCCTGCAAGGTCCCGGCCGGCGCCTTGCGCCAGAGCCGCATATGCAGTGCCCGCAAGCCCGGCCGAAGCAGGATGTCGCCGAAGGCCAGCGCCAGGGACGCCGCCGCATTGGCCGTCAAGGCGAAAGCCGCCGCGAACAGCCCGGCCGTGCTCAGCACGCGCCAGCTCACGCCGGCAAGCCAGGCCCTGCGATCCGGCGTGCCCGACCGGCCGACGATGCGGATGACGCCACGCTGCGCCCGCGCCAGCGCCCCGCCCTCGCCAACCGCACGCTGGGCATCATTCTCTCCCGGCTCGACGAAGCCGAAGGCCACCGTCTCGTTGCTGATGCGATCGATCAGGATGAAGCCGCCGAGCTCGTGGCTGCGGGCATAGGGCAGCGAGACCAGGGGACGATCCAGCCTCAGCGTCACCAGACCGATGCCGTTCATGCCCAGGCTCTGCGCCGGCAGCGCCTGGAAGCCCTCGATATCGATGCTGTGATGCAGCGTCTCGACCGTGGCATTGGCGCTCTGCGTCGCGAGCTTGACGATGAACTGGCCGCCTTCGAGCATGGCGCGCTCGCCGGTCCAGAGCAGCCGCGCCTTCAGGCCCCGGCTGACCGGCAATGCCGCGCCGACTGCTGCGATGACATCGCCGCGCGAGATGTCGATATCGTCTTCCAGCGTCACCGTCGCGGCCTGGCCGGCGGCGATCTGGCTGGCCTCGCCGGCAGCACCGATCAAGCGCGCGATGCGGCTGGTGCGGCCGGACGGCAATGCGACGACGGGATCGCCAACGCGGGCGCGGCCGGCGACGGGCGTGCCGGCATAACCACGGAAATCGAGATCGGGCCGGTTGACCCATTGCACCGGCAGGACGAAGCCCTCGTCGGCCGGCGCGGCGCGCGCGATCGCGACGCTTTCGAGATAGGGCAGCAGCGCCGCCCCGTCATACCAGGGCATCAGCGCCGACGGGCGCATGACGTTCTCGCCATCGCGCGCCGAGACCGGGATGAACCGGATCGAGGCGAAGCCGAGGTTTTGCACCGCCGCGCGATAGTCGGTGGCGATCCGCTCGAAGACGGCGGCGTCATAGCCGACGAGATCCATCTTGTTGATGGCGACCACGACATGGCGGACACCGACCAGCGAGACGATGAAGGAGTGGCGCCGCGTCTGCGGCAGCAGGCCTTTGCGCGCATCGACCAGGATGATGGCGAGATCGGCGGTCGAGGCGCCGGTCGCCATGTTGCGGGTATATTGCTCGTGGCCGGGCGTGTCGGCGACGATGAAGCTGCGCGTCTGCGTCGCGAAATAGCGATAGGCGACGTCGATGGTGATGCCCTGCTCGCGCTCGGCGGAGAGACCGTCGACCAGCAGCGCGAAATCGGGCGCCTCGCCTTGCGTGCCGAACTTGCGTGAATCGCTGTCGAGCGCGCTGAGCTGGTCGTCGAAGACCGCGCCGGCCTCGTAGAGCATGCGGCCGATCAAGGTCGACTTGCCGTCGTCGACCGAGCCGCAGGTGATGAAGCGCAGCAGCGAATGCTGCCCGGTTTCGCTGGTGGCGGGCGCATCATTGGCCGGAAGCAGTGTCTGCGCCGGCCTCAGTGTCTTCTTCTTGGCGAGCGCGAAGCCCATCAGAAATAGCCTTCCTGCTTTTTCTGTTCCATCGAGCCGGAGCCGTCATGGTCGATGACGCGGCCCTGCCGCTCGGAGGACCGCGATGAGCGCATCTCGGCGATGATGTCGGTGAGGCTCGCCGCCTCGCTCTCGACGGCGCCGGTCAGCGGGTAGCAGCCGAGCGTGCGGAAGCGGACCAAGCGGGTTTCGACGGTCTCGCCGGGGAGGAGCTCCATGCGCTCATCGTCGCGCATGATCCAGGCGCCACCGCGTTGCACGACGGGGCGCGGCGCCGCGAAATAGAGCGGCACGACCGGGATGTTCTCCAGCGCGATGTAGTCCCAGACGTCGCGCTCGGTCCAGTTCGAGAGCGGAAACACGCGAAAGCTCTCACCGCGATGCTTGCGGGTGTTGAAGAGCTGCCAGGGCTCCGGGCGCTGGTTCTTCGGGTCCCAACGATGCTCAGGGCTGCGCAGCGAGAAGACGCGCTCCTTGGCCCGGCTCTTCTCCTCGTCGCGGCGCGCACCGCCGAAGGCGGCGTCGAACTTGTGGAGGTCGAGCGCCTGCTTCAGCCCTTGCGTCTTCATCACGTCGGTATGGACGCGCGAGCCGGAGGCGAAGGGATTGATGCCGGCCTCGACGCCCTCGCGGTTGATATGGACGATCAGGTCTAGCCCGAGCCGCTTCGCGGTTTCGTCGCGGAAGGCGATCATTTCGCGGAACTTCCAGGTCGTATCGACATGGAGCAGCGGGAAAGGCGGCCGGGCCGGATAGAACGCCTTCATCGCGAGATGCAGCAGGACGGCAGAATCCTTGCCGATCGAATAGAGCAGCACCGGCTTGTCGCAGGTCGCGACGACCTCGCGGATGATGAAGATCGCTTCCGCCTCGAGCTTCTGGAGATGGCTGAGCTGGATCATTGGCGCACCTCCGCAGGCGCGGCTTTGGAGCGCTCCAGCTTGCCGCCCTGCCCGACATGCAGGCCGCATTCCCTGGCCGCGTCATCCTCCCACCACCAGCGCCCGGCCCGCTCGGGCTCGCCCGGGCGGATGGCACGGGTGCAGGGCTGGCAGCCGATCGAGACGAAACCCTGCGCGTGGAGCGGATTGAGCGGCACGGCGTTCTCTTCGGCGAAGGCGAGCGCGCGCTCGCGCGTCCAGTCGATCAGCGGGCTCGCCTTGACGAGGCCGCGCGCCGCGTCGGCCTCCGCCAGCTTGACGCCGCCGCGCGCGGCCGACTGGTCGGCCCGCAGGCCGGTCAGCCAGATATCGGCGCCGGCGAGCGCCCGGCCGAGCGGTTCGACCTTGCGGATGTCGCAGCAGGATTTGCGGACATCGCGCGAGGCATAGAAGCCGTTGATGCCGTTCTGGCGAACATGAAGCTCGAGCGTGTCATGACGCGGGTAGTAGGGACGGATCATGATGCCGTAGCGCTCCTCGGTCTCCTGCCAGAGAGCGTAGACCTCGGGAAAGAGTCGGCCGGTATCGAGCGTCGCAAAGGTGACCGGCAGCTTCGCCGTCGCGATGAAATGGGTGAGGACCTGATCTTCGAGGCCGAAGGAGGTGGTGAAGACCACGCGCCCGTTCGCTTCCGCGACAATGCCGGCGAGACGCCCGGCAACATCCGCCTTGCCGAACGCCGCATCGAGCGCGGCTGCGCGATGCGCCAGCAGCGCCTCTGCCGGCGTGGTCGCGGTGGGTTCGTCCGAGCCGAAGCCATTCGCCATGGTCGTGGCCGCCTGTTCGGTAAATCGAACGAACCACTTATACCCATGGCGACAAAGGTTCAATTTACAGTAGGTAGCGTGTTTTTTCTTATTTCACTTCCATTATAGAAGTTTGTTTTGGCGGACGTTTCCGACGACGCCTCGAGCGATGCTCCGCCCTTGCCTCCTCCTCGCCGTCATCCCGGACAAGCGACGAAGTCACGCCGATCCGGGATCCATTCCGGAGCCTATCGAATAGAGGTTCCGGAGTGGATCCCGGGTCTCCCTTCGGTCGCCCGGGATGACCCGCATGGAGATGGCTAAGACCATGCGAAACACCTGCCGCTCAATGGAAATCTCGTGATTTCGGGAGGATGCGGACATTTCGCGGATGGCGATGGCGCGGCAGCGGCGGGTTCTTCAGTTCGTCGATGGGCATCGGCACCTCGGCGCGATGCGTATCCGAAAGCGAGAGCAGATCGATCGAACGGTCTGCGATGCGCTGGGCCATGAGATGAGTGACGCCTTCGACGCTTTTCTGCACCCTGCCCTCGACCAGCATCAACCGCGCACCCATGACCTCGCGGCGGAAACGCTCGAACAGGCGCGCCCAGATCACGACATTGGTGATGCCGGTCTCGTCCTCCAGCGTGACGAAGATCGCGTTGCCCTTGCCCGGCCGCTGGCGCACCAGCACGATGCCGGCTGCGCGCACGAAGGCTGCATCGGGTTTCGCCTCGGTTTCCACGCAGCTCAGCACGCCCTCGCGGCGGAACCGCGGGCGCAGGAGCTGCATCGGGTGCCCCTTCAGCGAGAGGCGCACCGTCTGGTAGTCGGCGACGATGTGCTCGGCGAGCGGCATGAGCGGCAGTGCCATGCTGTGTTCCGAGCCCAGTTCGCGGGCCTGCGCGGCCTGGAACAGCGGCAGCGCGGGATCGTCCGGCAGGCGGCGCACGGCCCAGAGCGCCTCACGGCGATCCAGTCCGAGCGAGCGGAAGGCATCGGCATCGGCGAGCAGGCGCATGGCACGGCCGGGAAGGCCGGCGCGCCGCATCAACTCCTCGACGTCGCGATAGGGACCGCCTGCTTCCCGATTTTCTGCGATCCTGAGGCCCCAAGCCTCTTTGAAACCGTCGATCTGGCGGAAGCCGAGGCGCAGGGCGAAGGGGTCTCTCACACCCTCCACGCGCGGCCGGTCGCGGTAAGAACTTGATTCCGAAACGGGCTCCAAGCTGTTGTCCAGGCAGCTGGAATTGACATCGGCCGGCCTCGCCTCGACGCCGCCGTTCTCCTCCGCCTCCCGCACGATCTGGGCCGGAGCGTAGAAACCCATCGGCTGGGAATTCAGCAGCGCGGCAGCGAAAGCCGCCGGATAGTGCTTCTTGAGATAGGAGGAGATGTAGACCAGCTTGGCGAAGGAGGCCGCATGACTCTCCGGGAAGCCGTAGCTACCGAAGCCCTTGATCTGCTCGAAGCAACGCTGGGCGAAATCGCGTTCATAGCCGCGTGCGACCATGCGCTCGACCATCATCGTCTCGTAATTGCCGATGGTGCCGGCATTGCGGAAGGTCGCCATCGCCTTGCGCAGGCCATTGGCTTCGATGTCGGAGAATTTGGCGGCGACCATGGCGAGCCGCATCGCCTGCTCCTGAAAGAGCGGGACGCCTTCGGTCTTGTTCAGGACTTCGAAGAGCTCATCCGGCCGTCCATGCTCCGGCGAAGGAGCCGGATAGGTCACCTCCTCGATCCCCGCCCGCCGCTTCAGATAGGGATGGACCATGTTGCCCTGGATCGGGCCGGGCCGGACGATCGCGACCTGGATGACGAGATCGTAGAATTTCCGCGGCTTGAGCCGCGGCAGCATGTTCATCTGGGCGCGGCTCTCGACCTGGAAGACGCCAAGCGACTTGCCCTCGCAGAGCATATCATAGGTCGCTTCGTCGCCATCCTTGAGATCGGCGAGCGCGTAATCCCTTCCCCCGTTCGCCTTGATCAGATCGAACGCCTTGCGGATGCAGGTCAGCATGCCCAAAGCCAGCACATCGACCTTCATCAGCCCTAGTTCGTCGATGTCGTCGCGGTCCCATTCGATGAAGGTGCGCTCGTCCATCGCGGCGTTGCCGATCGGCACGGTCTCGTCGAGGCGTCCGCGCGACAGGACGAAGCCGCCGACATGCTGCGAGAGATGGCGCGGATAGCCCAATAGCCGGGTGGCGAAATCGACGGCGCGGCGGATCGTCGGATTGGCCGGATCGAGCCCGGCCTGGCGGATACGGGCATCGCCGATCTCGCTGCCCCAGCTGCCCCAATTGGTATCGGCGATACGGGCAGTGACGTCCTCGGTCAGGCCCAGCACCTTGCCGGCCTCGCGGATGGCGCTGCGCGGCCGGTAATGGATCACGGTCGCGGCGATGCCGGCGCGCTCACGGCCGTAGAACTTGTAGATCCACTGGATCACCTCCTCGCGCCGCTCATGCTCGAAATCGACATCGATATCGGGCGGCTCCTTGCGCTCGGTCGAGATGAAGCGCTCGAACAGCACGTCGTTTTCGTCCGGATCGACGGCGGTGATGCCGAGCACGTAGCAGACGGCGGAATTGGCGGCCGAGCCGCGGCCCTGGCAGAGGATTCCCTTGCTGTTGGCGAATTCGACGATCTGGCGGATGGTCAGGAAATAGCGGGCATATTCGAGCTTTCCGATCAGGTCGAGTTCCTTCGCCAGCAAGCCCTGAACCTTGTCCGAAATGCCGCCGGGATAGCGGATCAGGCAGCAGCGCCGGACCAGCTCCACCAGCCAGTCCTGATCCTTCCAGCCGGGCGGAATCGGCTCGTCGGGATATTCATATTTCAACTGGCCGAGATCGAACTCGATGCGGGAGAACAGGGCTTGCGTCTCGGCGATGGCTTCAGGCGCGTCGCGAAAGAGGCGCGCCATCTCCTGCGGCAGTTTAAGATGGCGCTCGGCATTGGATTCGAGCAGGCGCCCAGCCCGCTCGATGGTGGTGCCCTCGCGGATGCAGGTGAGCACGTCCTGCAGGTCGCGCTGGCCGATGGAGTCGTAGAGCGCGTCATTGGTCGCGATCAGCGGCGTGCGGGTCGCGGCGGCGATATTTTTGAGGCGCGCGAGGCGGCGGCGATCGTCGCCGCGCCGGTGCATGCTGGCGGCGAGCCAGACCGCGCCGGGCGCGGCCTCGTCGAGCCGGGCGAGCAATGCGGGCAGGCTATCGAGGCTGCGCGCGGGCATCAGGATCAGCAGCAGGTCGCGGGCATCGTTCAGGAGGTCGTCAAGAACGAGACGGCATTCGCCCTTCTTCACGCCGTCCTTCAGGTTGCCATGGCTGAGCAGACGGCAGAGCCGGCCCCAGCCGGCGCGATTGGCAGGGTAGACGACGATATCGGGCGTGCCGTCGGCGAAGACGAGGCGGGTGCCAGTCGCGAGCTTGAAGCGCTCTGCCTTCGCCTTCATCTGCGCGGGGGTGAAAGGTAGGGCAGCAAATTCAGGGTTCTCGGCCCAGTAATATTCGCCAGGGCTGCCGCCTTCTCGGACCTTGTCCGGCGCCGGCAGGCCATCCTCGCGCAATTGCTTCAGCGCTGCCCAGGCTCGGACGACACCCGCCACCGTGTTGCGATCGGCGATGCCGATGCCGGAATAGCCGAGCAGCAGCGCCGTCAGCACCATATGCGGCCCCGGCGAGGCGCCGCGCAGGAAGGAAAAATGCGTGGCGGCAACGGGTTCGACGAAGGCATTCGCAATCTGATTCATGCGAAGAGCCCGTGCAGGAACCAGCGCGGCGGAGCGCTGTCGGCCTCGTAGAAACCGATGCGGTAAAGCCAGAAGCGGCGTCCTTGCGCATCCTCGACGCGGTAATAGTCGCGCATCGGCTCTTCCGAGCCGTCACGCCACCATTCGGGGGCGATGCGCTCGGGGCCTTCGGCGCGGGCGACGTCATGGATGAGGCGCCGCCAGCGGAAGCGGATCGGCGGCCCATCGGGGACCTCCGCGATCGCCTCGACCGGCTGGGGCGGCTCGAAGAGCTGGAGCGGGCGGGCCGGCGGCTCCTGCGGTTCGGGCGCGGACCAAGGCGTTTCCGGCAACGGCGCTGCGGCCGAGAGTGCCTTGGCAGCACGGACGGGATGATGCGTGTCCTGCGCCGCGAAGCGCAGCACGCGATCGCGGCCGAAGCGCGTGACGAGCCGGTCAACCAGATCGGCCACCGCCTCCTCCTCGACCGCCCGGCCGTCGAGGCTGTGCTGGGGCGTGTCGAGCGGCTCGCAGAGCGGCACGGCGAGCTTGATCGCATCGAAGCCGAAACCCGGATCGAGCGGATCAGCCAGGGTCTCGACGCGCTCGCGATAGAGCCGGAGCAGCGCCCCGGCATCGCGTGACGGGCGGCCGGTCTCGATAGCGAGGCGGCGCACGGCGCCATCGCTGCGGAAGAAGCCGAGTTCGAAGATGCGCCCGCCCTCGCCGCGTGCCTCCAGCACCCGCGCCGCTTCGCCGATCAGCCTGACGACCACGGCCTCGAGGCTCGCGGTATCGGCGAAAGGCTCGGCGAAATGGCGCTCGACCACGCAATCGGGTGGCGGACGCAGGGGCGTGATGCGACGATCCTCATGGCCGAGGATGCGCCGGAGCTTGACCGCCAGCGCCTCGCCGAAACGGGCGGAAAGCGTTTCGGAGGGGCGCTCTGCGAGGTGGTCGAGCGTCTTGAGACCGGCGCGGGAGAGCGCGATCACGGTCTCGGCGTCGGTATCGAGAGCGGCGGTCGGCAGCGGGCGGAGCCACGCCTCCTCCTGGCCAGGCGGGACGATGCCGCCGCGGCCATGGCGGGCGCAGGCGCGAGCGGCGTCAGGCGTGCCGGCGATGGCGGCTTTCAGTTTGAGGCCACCGCGCTGCATGGCGCGCCCGGCAAGATTACCGAGCCCCGCCTCGCCACCGAAGAGATGAGCGCAGCCGGTGATGTCGAGCATCAGGCCATGCGGCTCGTCGAGCGCGACCAGCGGCGTGAAGCGGTCGCAGAAACCGGCGAGCGCTTCGAGGAATTCGTTGTCGGCCTGAGCTTGCGTCTCCAATGCAACGAGATCGGGAATGCGGGCGCGGGCATCGGCCAGCGTCATCCCCCGCGTCAGGCCGAGAGCGACGGCGCGCTGGTCACAATCGACGAGGCGCAGCGCGTTGCCCTGCATCCCGGTCAGGACATGCGGCTTCTCAGCCGGCGCGCCGGAGGCCGGTATCGCGCCCGTCCGCCGCAACCTGTCCGTCGCCAGATAGGGGAACCAGAGGGCGAGATAGCGGCGCGGCATGGTCTGTCCGGGAAGCTCGATCGAAAAGGCTGCGTTCCGCAAAGCAATGTCGGTCACGGTCCCACTCCACACGCCACTCACGCTCGGCCGCGCCGCCGCGCTGGCGCAGCAATCTCAGGGCGAAGGCCGGGGCGCCCGGCGCATTCGCCTCCAGAGCCCGCGAGGCGAGCGCCCTCACCTGCCAGCGCGTGCGCGCCGCGCTCGGTGCCTCGGCGGCCGCGACGCGCAGCAGCAGTACCGGCACGCCCGAGGCTTCCGCCGCGAGGGCAAGCCGGCGGCTCGCCGTCAGGTCGAAAGGGCGCGGCTCGCCCCAAGGCTCGATCAGCACGGCGCCCAACGCGGCACAGCGCGCCGCTTCAGCCCCGGCCCGAAGCACCCCTTCGCCATCGCGCGCCCGGACCAGGAGCAGGCGCGCCGGATCGAGCCCGAGCTCGTTCAGCCCCGGCGCATGGATCCGCCCGGCCTCGGCATCGACGAAATCCTGCCGCGCCCAGAGAATGGTGCGTTCATCAGCCTTCTCCTCGCCCTGCCCCGCCCGCAATGCGAGTCCGAGCGCGAAACCGGTCGCAGCGGCGAGATCGACGACCTCGGCGGCGTAGATCTCGTGCAGCGCGGCCCTTACGAGCCCGCCGTTCAGGACCTCGTCCAGAGCAGGCACGCCGAGACCGATCCGGCCGGCCGCGGCCGGACCGCTCCGCAGAGCGGCCTCAGCAAGGCTGCGGCGCAGATCGGACAGGGTCGGTGCGGTCTCTGGCATGGAAGCACGAAAATTGTTCTCTCTTTGTTCTTTTATAGAGCGCTCCCGGCCGGAAGGCGAGTTGAGTCTTCCAGCCGTCCCCATGCCCCTGCCAGAGGGTGACGCGGATCAGGTCTCGCCGCTGACGGCCAGGGCCTTGATCTGCGAGGGTGGGCGGCCGAAGCGCTTGCAAAAGCAGCGGTTGAAATAGGAGAGACCACCAAAACCGACCTCATAAGCGACGGCGCTGATGGCCAGGGTCGCAGCCTCGGCCGTGACCAGCCGCTGCCAGGCGCGGTCAAGCCGGCGCTCCAGCACATGATCGGAAAAGGTCCGGCCCTCGGCCCCGAACAGCTTCTGGTGAGGAGCGACGGCATGCCGACGAACGCGCCGCGGCGTGACGTCTCGCGCATCCCCTCACTGATCGATCTCAACATGGTGGAGCGGATCGAACTCGTCGCGGGCGCCTCCAGCCTCTATGGCGCGGGCGCGACCGGCGGCGCGGTCAGCACCGCAATCCGCGGATTCCCCAGATATCGGCCGTTCGCTGGCGCCGGAAGCCTCGGTCACGGTCTCCGGCAAGGTCGCCGACGCGATGGGCTACGGTTGCCTGTTCTCGCTGGCGACCGCCATCTCAGCCATCGCCGTGATCGCGACGGCCCGGATGCTCGCGCTGCGAAGATCATGCAGCCACCGGGCGCCGGAACGATCGAACTCGGCTGAGCATGGCGGAGAGCCCGTCCCCGCGCTAGCCTTGGCCACATGTGGGAGATTCTCTCAACCTATTGGCCGCATATCCTCGCGGTCATCACCGTCGTGACGTCGACCGTCGCCGGCGCGCATGCGGTGATGACGAAGGACGAGGTGCGTGCCGCCATCGGCTGGGTCGGCGTCATCATCCTCTCGCCAATCGTCGGGCCGCTGCTCTACGCCATCGCCGGAGTGAACCGCATCCGGCGCGCCTCGATCCTGGCGCAGCGGCCGGGCCATGGCATGGCCGCCGCCGATTTCCATGTCGAGGACGAAGTCGTCGGGACGCATTTCGGCCGGCGCTTCCTCGCGCTCAAGACGCTCGGCGACCGTGTCGCCCGCCATCCGCTGACCACAGGCAACCGCATCGAGACGCTGGAGACCGGCGACGCGGCCTATGCCGCGATGCTCGCCGCGATCGCTGCGGCCGAACGCAGCATCATCCTGGAAAGCTATATCTTCGACCGCGATCCGCTCGGCCTGCGCATCGCCGACGCGCTGATCGAGGCGTACCGGCGCGGCGTCGCGGTCCGGGTGCTGATCGACGCGGTCGGCGCGCGCTATTCCGTGCCGAGCATCGCCGGGCATCTGCGCGAGGGCGGTGTCGCCGTCGATGTCTTCAACGGCAACATCATCGTGGGCCTCAGGCTGCCCTACGCCAATCTCCGGACGCACCGGAAGATCATCGTCGTCGACGGCACGGTCGGCTTCATGGGCGGGATGAACATCCGCGAGGGCTTCACCCGCGAATTCGCCGGCGATGCCTTCGCCCATGACACGCATTTCCGCATCGAAGGCCCCGTAGTCGCCGATCTCTTCGCAGTCGCGGCCGAGGACTGGTGCTTCGCCACAGGCGAAGCACTCGCAGGCCCCGCCTGGGAGATTCCGGCACTGGCGCGCGGCGGCATGCCGGTGCTGGCGCGCGCGGTGCCGACCGGGCCGGATTCCTATCTCGAAACCAATCACAAGCTGTTGATCGGGGCGCTGTCGGTGGCGCGCCATTCGGTCCGGATCATGTCGCCCTATTTCCTGCCGGACCAGGAACTGATCAGCGCGCTCGTCACCGCGGCACGGCGCGGCGTCGACATCGATATCGTCGTGCCTTCGGTGAACAATCTCGTGCTGGTCGACCGGGCCATGACCGCGCAATTCGACCAGATTCTGAAGAATTACTGCCGGATTTGGCGCTCCACAGGCGCCTTCGACCATTCCAAGCTCCTCGCCATCGACGGCAGCTGGGCCTATGTCGGCTCCTCCAATCTCGACCCGCGCTCGCTGCGTCTGAATTTCGAGATCGACCTCGAGGTTCTGGACCACGGTTTCGCCCGCGCGATCGAGCGCCGGATCGAGACGGTGATGGCCACTGCGACCCCGGTCACGCTTGTCGGCCTGCGCGCCCGGCCCTATGTCATGCGTCTGATCGACAGGCTGATCTGGCTCGGCTCACCCTATCTCTGAGCCGCAGCGGTCATACCCCTGATGCCATGAATGCCTATGCCGGTCCCCGTTCGACCAAGCGGATCCGGAGCACGAGCCGGCGGAGCGATGCAGAAGAAGAGCCAGAGCCTGCCCGCCAGCATCATCGCCTCGCTGCGCCAGCGTAAGAACCGCCCCGGCACCATCCCGGCCGGCGAGAACGGACGCTCCGGCGGCACGCTGGTCGCCTCCTACAACGTCCATAAATGCGTCGGCATCGACGGCCGCTTCGATCCCGGCCGGGTCGCGCAGGTGATCCGCGAGATCGCGCCCGACGTCATCGCCTTGCAGGAAGCCGACAAGCGCTTCGGCGCCCGCCACGGCCTGCTCGATCTCGCCCGACTGAAGGAGGAAACCGGCCTCATGCCGGTTCCCGTCGAGAGCGCCAATGCCGCGGCCCATGGCTGGCACGGCAATGTCGTGCTGTTCCGGCAGGGGCTGGTGCGCGACGTCCATCAGGTCTCGCTGCCGGGGCTGGAGCCGCGCGGTGCGCTCGTCGTCGACATCGACCTCGAAAGCGGAGCGGCGCTCCGGATCGTCGCGGCGCATCTCGGCCTGCTCAGGCGCTCACGCTCGCAGCAGGCCCGCATGATCATTGACCTGATGCGCAGCCGGGACGAGCGCCCCACCCTCCTGCTCGGCGACCTCAACGAATGGCGCCTCGGCGGCCGCTCGGCGCTCAGCGCGCTCGATGCCGCCTTCGGCGCGATGCCGGTGCCGGTGCCGAGCTTCCCGGCCGGTCTGCCTTTGCTGGCCCTAGACCGGATCATCGCCAACCGCCCCGAAATCCTGTCGGAGGTCGCGGTCCACGACTTGCCGCTGGCGCGCGTCGCTTCCGACCATCTCCCGATCAAGGCCTTCGTCGACCCCGCCATGGCAGCGCTGCCGGTCAGCGCACCCGAGCTCGTGCTCGTGCCGACCGAGGCGATGTCCCCCGGAAGGCCCGCCCCGCGAGACAAGGAAACACCCTTGCCGCTCACCGCCCTGCCATCCGGAAAGGGGCGCCGGGGCAGCAATCGCGAACTGGTGCGCAAGGCCGGCGACCAGTTGAAACGCGCCGTCAAACGGACCTTGCGGCGACCGGACACGCCGCCGCGCTAGGTGACACGGCCAATTGCTGGACCGCGCCTGCCCGCCCCCCTCTTGTCATTCCGGGGGGCGCCGCAGGCGCGAACCCGGAACCCACGACCGGGTGAGACATCGTGTGTTCGGTTGCGAGCGGCTCGCCCAGTCGTGGGTTCCGGGTTCTTCGCTGCGCGAAGCCCCGGAATGACAAGGGTAGTTTGCACCCATGGTCATGCCGGCAATGCGCTTCAGCGCTGGCCAATCCCGGCGAAGCCTGCTTTCTGGATTCGCCAGCCGTCTCAGGACGCAGAATCAGATGCCGGATGCCTTGGCCGAGCGCCCGAGCGCGCTGCAACTTTTCCTGATCTTCGCGCGGATCGGGCTGACCAGCTTTGGCGGCGGCCTGAGCGGCTGGATGCTCCGCGAATTCGTGCAGCGGCGACGCCTGATGAGCGAGGAGGATTTCCTCAACGGGCTCTCGGTCGCGCAGGCCCTGCCCGGCGTCAATGTCACCAACATGGCGATCTGGATCGGCTACAGGCTCGGCGGGCGCAACGGCGCCATCGCCTCCTGGCTCGGCATCGTCGTGCCGGCCGCCTTCGTCATCGTCCTGATCGGCAGCGTCTTCGCCTCGCTTGCCGGCTATGAGCTCAGCCATGTCGCGCTCAGCGGCGCGGCCTCGGCAGCGATCGGCCTGTCGCTGGCGATGGGGCTGACCGCGGCAAGGCGCGTGCCGCGCCGGCTGTTCCCGCTCGCGATCATGGCCGCGACTTTCGTGGCCGTCGCGATCCTGAAATGGCCGCTGCTCTGGACGGTGCTCGGCTTCGGCTCGCTCAGCGTCGCCGTGACCTACCGGGACGGCTGAGCGCCACAGCATGCAATCCCTGCCCTTCAGCATCCTGCTCGTCTTCCTGCCGCTCTCGCTGGTGACCATCGGCGGCGGCCAGAGCGCCATCGCCGACATGCACCGCCAGATCGTCGAGGCGCATCACTGGATGAGCGCCGCGCAGTTCGTCGATGCCTTCGCCATCGCGCGGCTGGCGCCCGGCCCGGGCTCGCTGCTGGCGACGCTGATCGGCTGGCAGATCGCCGGGTTCTGGGGCGCGCTTGCGGCCACCGCCGGCATCTTCGGGCCGACCGCCTTCCTGATCTACGGCGTCGCCCATATCTGGTCGCGCTACGAGGGCGCCCGACTGCTGCGTGCGCTTGAGAAGGGCTTACGGCCCGTCGCGGCTGGGATGATCCTGGCGGCGAGCTATGTCCTGATCCAGTCGCTCGACAGCGGCTGGCTCGGCCGTGGCACCGCGCTCGTCTCGACCGCCCTGCTGTTGCTGACGCCGATCAATCCACTGCTGTTGATCGCCGGCGGCGCCGGCTGCTTCGTCGGGCTGCACTTTCTGGCGCTGATCTAAGCGCCTGTCGCAACGCTGAAGCCAACAGACACCGCGCCAGAACAGCGAACATCTCGAACAATCAATCTCTCAATCAGTCTGCAACCCCTTCTACAAACCCGCGCCTTACAATAATTATATTATATACAACGCTCAGTTTTGAATTATATCAATTATTATATTATAGATTCACAAAGAATCAACTTGCGAATCCTTTCGCTAGACCATTACACGCCCCGGACATGGGACTGGGGTTACGTAATGAATAATAATTCTAGACTGGTTTTCCTGACAGCGCTGCTGTCGACGACGGCGCTTTCGGTGGCACAGGCGCAAACGCCGCAGGCCAAAGGGCGCAGCAGCGAACAGATGATCTCGCTCGACCAGATCACGGTCACGGCGTCGCGCGGCGAGAAACAGGTGCTCGATGTTCCCGGCACCGTCAGCGTGATCACCCGGCAGGAACTCGACGAACGGATCACGCGCGACACGCAGGATCTGGTGCGCTACCAGCCTGGCGTCAGTGTCAACCGCATCACCACCGCCACGGACCCGTTCGGCAATTACGGCGGTTTCACCATCCGTGGCGTCGGCGGCAACCGCGTGCAGATGCAGGTCGACGGTTCCCGCGTGATCGAGCGCGTCACCGACGGCAATCGCGATTTCGTCGACCTGCCCTTCCTGAAGAATGTCGAGATCGTCCGTGGTCCCGGCTCGGTGCTCTGGGGTGCGGACGCGCTCGGCGGCATCGTCGCCTACCGAACGCTGGACCCGGAAGATCTCTTGAAGGGCAAGGACAAGCCCTATGCGGCCCGGCTGAGCACCAGCTATGACAGCCTCGACCGCTCCTTCGTGAAGACCGGGATCGCGGCCTTCCGCTTCTCGCCGATGCTCGAAGGCATCATCGGCGTCAGTCACAAGAGCGCCGAAGAGGCACGGCTGAGCAAGGCGCGCGCCGATGGCGGCCGCTGGGGCTGCCCGGTGCCGACCTTGCGCTTCCTTGGCTGCGACAAGCTCAATCCGCTCGACGTCACCGTCTGGAACAGCTTCGCCAAGCTCGTCTTCAAGCCGACGGCGGATCATACCTTCAAGCTGACCGGCGAATATTACGACAGCGATTCGACGGTGAACCAGCTCTACAACTACAACGTCGTGAGCGCTGGCGTCCGCAACGGGCCGAATATCCGCAACCAGGTCAAGAGCCGCAAGCGGGTCGCATTCGAGCACGAATGGCAGGCCGGATTGAGCTTCCTCGATTCCGTGCGCTGGCAGGCGTCGTTCTCGCCGCAGGAGCGGACCTTCGTCACCAACAACCTGCAGAGGCTCGCCAATGGCCAGCAACGGCTGACACGCGGCCTGCACGACTATTCCGAACAGTTCTCACAGCTCGACATCCAGGCGAAGTCGAGCTTCGCGCTGAGCTCGAGCTTCCACCGCCTGACCTACGGCTTCCAGGGCGACATCACCAAGACGAACTACGAGCGTCGCGACGACGTGCGGAATCTGACCACCGGTGTGACGACGACGACGATCGCGGGCGGCTTCAACTTCGCGAACTCGACGACGAACCGCTACGATTTCTATCTCCAGGACGAGATCGAGCTGCTCTCGGGCCGCTGGACGATCACGCCCGGCCTGCGCTTCGCGAACTACAATATCGATCCACGGCCGGGGCCGGGCTACCAGGCCACCAAGGGCAAGGAGCCGCGCGAACTCACCTCGCACCGGCTGGTTCCCCAGATCGGCACGCTCTTCAAGCTCGACGATACCTATTCAGTCTATGGCCGCTATGCCGAGGGCTTCAAGATGCCGACGGCCGAGCAGCTCTATACCTCGCTGCCGTCCTCGACCTTCACCCTGATCCCGAGCCCGGATCTGCGGCCGGAAAGCGTGCGCTCCTACGAGGCCGGCTTCCGCGGCAAGTACGCCGATGGCTGGTTCTCGGTCGGCGTCTTCCACGCACGCTACAAGGACTTCATTCAGTCCCTGTACAACATCCCCGGCACGAACGATTACACCTACCGGAACCTGTCGCAGGTGCAGATCTCCGGCGTCGAGGCCTCGGCCGAGTGGCGCTTCCACGAGCGCTGGCTGGCGAGCGCGACGCTCAGCTACCAGTACGGCAAGCAGCGCGTCGAGGCGGGCCTGCCCGTCACACCCTTCGACGTCAATCCGTTCAAGGCCGTCACCGGGCTGAAGTACCTGATGCCGGAATACGGGCTCGAGGCCGAAGTCATCGGCACCTTCGCCGGCGGCGCGACCCGCGCCAGCTCGCCCACCCTCTTCAAGCAGGGCGGCTACTCGGTGTTCGACGCCTATCTGAGCTGGAAGCCGACCTCCGCCATTACTGTGCGCGGCGGCGTCGATAGCATCTTCGACAAGCGCTACTTCGCCAATCTCGTCGGCGGAACGTCCTATGCGAAGGTTCCGTCGCCGGCATCGACCGCGGCCGCCAACCCGCTGGAACTCCAGACGGCGCCGGGGCGCACCTTCAAGCTCTCCGCTTCCGTCGAATTCTGATCCTGTTCGAGACGCCGGACGCCAAAAGCCCGGCGAATCAGCGGCGCCCTGGCCGAGACCCCGGGGCGTCGCAGCCCTTTCCGGAGACCAATATGAACAACGAGACCAATCCGCGCGAAAAGCTCGCGCAAGCGCCGGCCGAGATCCTCAAGAGCCTGCCCGCCATCGGGCGCGTCATGCTGAGCACCCGCTCCGGCGGCGCGACCCATGAGCGGATGGGTGTGGTCGAGGCCGTGACCATCGCCGGCAACGAGGTCCGCTTGTCCGGCGCCTTCCACGACAGCCGCATCGACCTCGCCACGGTCGTGCGTATCGTCGCCGACCGGACCAGCAAGATGCGCGAGCGCGTGCTGCCGCGCCTGGAATGCCAGGATGCGTCGGGCGAAACCCTGTTCAGCCTGATCGGGCTCGACGGGCTGGAGCCCTTCGACAAGGCGCTTGAACCGTTCGGCGCCGGCGAGATGCTGGAGCCGATCCAGCGCGAGGCACCCGGCAGCGGCGGCTCGGCAGACGTCCCGGAAGACGATCTCGGCGCCCGCAGCTTCGCGGCGATCCTGGCCAGCGGCGAGCCGATCGCCATCGATATCGAGCGCGCCGGCCTGTTCCAGCATTGGCAGGGTGCCCTGCCCGAGCCGAAACCGGCCATGGGTTTCGTCAACATCATGCAGGGCGATTTCCACCTGCATCTCAAGGCCGGCGCGGTCTCCAGCTGGGAGTGGACGGAGAGTGCGGGAACCGTTGTGCTCGAAGCCCGCGACAGTGAGGGCAAGGGCTTCGGCCTCGTCCTGCGCGGCCCGGCTGCCGCCTTCGCAGAGGTCCCGGACGTCGATGTCATCAGCGGCTGAACCGGCACCGGCGGGCGCGAGCTTCGCCCATCCGCGCGCAACATGGCTCTGCCCCGGCACGGGCAGGCTGCTGGCGCAGGGCGAATTGATGCAGGCGATGGCGCGCAAGCGCGTCGTCCTGCTCGGCGAGACGCATGACGTCGCCGAGATCCATCGCTGGCAACTGCAGGTCACGACCTGTCTGCACCTGCTGCGGCCGCAGATGGCAGTGGGCTTCGAGATGTTCCCGCTGCGCATCCAGCCGGTGCTCGATGCCTGGGTCGCGGGCGAGATGGACACCGCGAGTTTCATCGAACGCAGCGAATGGGCACAGGTCTGGGGCTTTGACCCCGAACTCTACCAGCCGCTGCTCCACTTCTGCCGGCAGCAGCGCGTGAAGATGCTGGCGCTGAATTGCCACCGGCCACTGGTTACCCGCGTCGGACAGGTCGACTGGGGTGCCATACCGGTCGAGGAGCGCGACGGCGTTACGCCGTCTGCGCCGGCGACCGAGGGCTACCGCGCCTATCTCGCCGCGATCACTGGCCGTTTCAGTGGCTCAGCCAGGCCGGAGGCGATGGCGCCGGAGCGGTTCGACCGCTTCGTGCGGGCACAGCAATGCTGGGACCGCTCCTTCGCCTGCCGCATCGCCGATCATCTGGCCGAGGCGACCGACAATCCGCTGGTCGTCGGCATCATCGGGCGCGGCCATCTCGAATATCGCCATGGCACGCCGTTCCAGCTCCGCGATCTCGGCATCGAGGATACCGCGGTCCTGCTCCCGGCGACTGAAGCAGCGCCCGAAGCCAACTCGCTTGCCGGCATCGCCGACGCGCTGTTCCGGCTGGACACGCCCGAGCCGCCGCAATCGCGGCAGACGCCGCGAGCGGTGTGATGAGAGCCGTACTCTCCCAGATCATCGGGTTGACCCGGCTCTGCATCGTCGGGCCGGGCGGCAAGGTCGGCGCGCTCTATTTCCTGATGATCTTCGGGCTCGGCCTCGCCGGCGTGCAGGTCATGGTTCGCCTGATTTCCTGGACCGCAGATTTCTACAATGCGCTTCAGAAGCTCGATGTCGACGGCGCGCTGCGCCAGATCGCGATCTTCTTTGGCCTGATCGCGATCAGCGTCGGAATCCATCTCGCCAGCGCCTATCTGCGCAAGATGGTGCAGATCCGCTGGCGCCGCGCGCTGACCGAGGCCGCGCTCGACCGCTGGCTCGCCGGCAAGGCCTATTGGCACCTGCGCGAGCGCACCGATCACGGGCTCGACAATCCCGACCAGCGCATTGCCGAGGATTGCCGCATCTTCGTCGAGAAGCTCACGGTCGAGGGGCTGGAACTCGCCACGAACATCGTCGCGCTGGTGACCTATGTCTCGATCCTGTGGTCGCTCTCGACCTTCGCGCTGTCGTTCAGCCTGTTCGGCTACGCGATCGAAATCCCGCGCTACATGGTCTGGGCCGCACCGCTCTATGTCGCCATCGCCACCTTCATCACGCATGGACTGGGCCGCCCGCTGAAGACGCTGACGGTTGAGCAACAGCGGCGCGAGGCCGATTTCCGCTTCTCGCTGGTGCGCCTGTGCGAGCATGTCGAAGGCGTGGCACTGGCCGATGGCGAGCCGGCGGAACGGCGGCTCTTCCGCGAGCGGTTCGGCGCGATCGCCGGGAACTGGCAGAAGCTCGCCAATCGCGAACTGATCCTCGGCTTCTTCACCCGCCCCTATTTCCAGACAGTGCTGCGCATCCCGCTCTTTCTCGCGCTGCCGGCCTTTCTCGCCGGACGCGTCACCTTCGGCGGGCTGATGCAGATCGGTTCGGCCTTCCAGAACGTCGTGACGACGCTGTCCTGGTTCGTGTTCTCCTATCGCGACCTGACCGAACTCGCCGCGGCGGCGAGCCGCCTCTCGCATTTCATGAGAGCCGCCGAAGAGGCGGCCACGCCGGCAAGCGGCCCTGCCCTGCACAAGGCGGGCAATGCGGAGATGCGGCTGCGCGATCTCGTCCTCGCAACGCCTGCAGGACGTCACCTCCCACCCGT
The DNA here is from genome assembly GCA_965283735.1 of Beijerinckiaceae bacterium. Taxonomy (GTDB): domain Bacteria; phylum Pseudomonadota; class Alphaproteobacteria; order Rhizobiales; family Beijerinckiaceae; genus Allobosea. The sequence continues at coordinate 2,763,289 of CBDIPN010000001.1, forward strand.
CCCGGACCTCAAGCTGGAGTCCGGCGGCAGCTACTGGCTCGCGGCGCCCTCCGGCCATGGCAAGAGCACGCTGGCAAAGGCCATCGCCGGGCTCTGGACGCATGGCGAGGGCCGAATCGAGCGGCCCGAGGGACGCATCCTCGTCCTGCCGCAGCAGCCCTACCTGCCGCTCGGGAGCTTGCGCTCCGCGCTGGCCTACCCGCAACCACCCGACGCGGTCGACGAGGCAACACTGCGCCAGGCGCTCGCCGCCGTCGGCCTCGAAGATTTCTGGTCGCTCGACGATGACGGCTGGACGGACAGGCGGCGCGGCCTGTCAGGCGGAGAACAGCAACGCCTCGCCCTTGCGCGCGCGCTGCTGCAAGCGCCCGACTGGCTGGTGCTCGACGAGGCAACGAGCGCGCTGGATGCGCAGGCTGAGGCGCAGACGCTGTCGGCGCTGCGCCGGGCTCTGCCGGCGAGCACTTTGGTCCTGATCGCGCATCGCGCGCCGCAAGGGCTTGGCTCGCTCCAGATGATCGAGCTTCGGCAGCAAGCGTCGCGCCCCGACGCCACTCTCGGCAGTGTCCTCGCCCGACCCGAGCCGGCAAGCTGAACCAAGATGGAACGTCTTTCTCGTCCGCTCTCGCTGCGCTGATGGCCTTTCCTTCGCTCGCTGACATGACGGGCGCCCTGCGGCGCCGGCTCGCCCAATGGCGCGATGTTCCGCGCCTGATGCGCTCGCTCTGGCAGAGCAGCCCGCGGCTCTTCGTGGCTATCGCGGTGGTGCGCCTGCTGCGCGTGCTCCAGCCGCCGGCGATGCTCGGCCACCAACTCGTGACCAATCTCCTCACACAGCTCCAGAATGCGGTGACGCTGCTCGCGCTGGTCGCAGGGCTCGTGTTCTTCGTACCCTGGCTGATCGTGTTGCTATTGGCCGCCCTGCTGCCGACCCTGCTGGTCGAGGCGCATTTCGTAGCAGCACATTGAAGGGCGTTCTCCAGGAAACGCGCCGTCATTCCGGACGCGCCGCGGCAGCGGCGCCGATCCGGAATCCATCGAAGGGCACTGCGCTCCAGGATGGATCCCGGGTCAAGCCCGGGATGACGGCTTGGTTCCGCCGAGAATCGGAGAGCTTTACCGCCCGCGGATCAGGTCGGCAGCCTGATAGCTCCAATAGGTCATCTGAACTGCCGCCGTGCCGAAGGGGCCGCCGTTCCAGACCAGGCCGAAGGGCGCGAAGAGCTTGTAGCGGTCGCTGGCGCCGCGGATCGCCTCGGCGATGACGGTGCCACCGATCGCGGTGGTGTTCATGCCATGGCCGCCGAAGGCGGTGCAGTACCAGACGCCCGGCCGATACTGGCCGATCTGCGGCATGAGGTGGCGGGCATAGGACATGAGGCCCGACCAGGCAGCCTCGACCTTGAGCTCGGCCAGCTGCGGATAGGTCGTGACCATCTCGTGGCGCAGGATTGCGGCGACGTCGCTGGGCTCGGTCGTGCGCGTGGTAATGCGCCCGCCCCAGAGGATGCGCGAGCCGCCCTCGACCGTGCGGTAATAATCGCCCGCGCGCCGGTCGTCGCCGACGCCGGTGCTGATGCGGATCGCCGAACGGATCAGATCGGGTGCGGCCTCGGTCAGCAGCACATAGGTCGCGATCGGGATATAGGCGCGGCGCAGCGCCGGCAGCACATCGCCGGTATAGCCGCCGGTCGTGAACAGCACCTGATCGGCGTCGATCGTCGCCTTGGCCGTCTTCAACCGCTTCACCGCGCCATCGAGTTCGCAGGAGATGACCGGCGAGCCCTCATGGATCTTGCCGCCCAATCGAACGATCTCGCGGGCCAGCGCACGGGCATAGTTCAGCGGATGGAAATGGAAGGAATCGTCGGCCGTGAGCGAGGCGTGGTATTTCGGCGAATTCAGAAGGGCTCGGGTCTCGTCGCGACCGAGATAGCGCAGCTTGCGGCCGAAGCGCTTCTCCTGCGTGTCACGCACCGCCTGGAGCCCGGCGCCACCGTCATAGCGGACGACCTTCATGATGCCGGGCGACGGCGCGGCCTCGGCGATGGCGAGGCTTTCAATGTTGCCGCGAACGATCTCCACGCCTTCCATCGTCAGGCGATAGAGTTCATCGGCCTGCTCGCGGCCGGTCTGGCGCTCGATCGCGGAAAGGGAGGTCGCATAGCCCGGGCTGACGAAGCCGCCGTTGCGGCCCGACGCGCCCCAGGCGACGCGCTGCGCCTCCAGCAGCAGGACCGAGCGACCGGCACGGGCGAGATCGAGCGCGGCGGTGAGGCCGGCGAGGCCGCCGCCGACGATGCAGATATCCGTCTTCAGCGTGCCTTCGGCCGGCGGATAGCTCTCTTCGGTCGCAAGCGTGCGGCGGTAATAGGTGTCGATATAGGAGGACATGCGGTCTCGCGAAGGCAGGCGGCGGGTTGTTTTCGTTGTCGGCTCGCGCGATCCGCCACCGGTTTTCCCGGCAGCGGATCGCGGCTATCGAGGCTTACTCGGCGGCTTGCGCCGTGCGCGACCCCGGCGGGTCGAAGGCCTGGATCGGCGGCAGGTTACCGTCGAAGCGCGCGACCTGCACGGTCGTGAGCTGGCCGGTGCAGCCCTGCGCCAAGGCCGAGGTGCCGATGTCGCGGGTCAGCACGTTCGGATTGCCATGGACGCAGAGCGGCTTGTCCTCGGTCGGATCGACGGGGTCGTACCAGGCGCCGGTGGGCAACTGGATCACACCCTTGCGGATGCCGTCGGTGACATGGACGGCCGCGAGGCAGGCGCCGCGCTCGTTCGAGAGCCGGATGATATCGCCATCGGCGATCCCGCGCAGCGCCGCATCGTCCGGATGCATATGCGCGACCTCGCGGCCGCGATGCTTGGCGTCGCTGCTATGGCCGCCGAAATCGAACTGACTGTGCAGGCGGGTCCGAGGCTGGTTGGCGACGAGCACGTAAGGATTGGCGTCATCCGGCACATTGGTCGCGCCGAGCCAGGTCGGATGACCGGGGCAATCCGCCTCGCCGAAACCGGCGATGGTCTCCGAGAAAATCTCGAGCTTGCCTGATGGCGTCGGCAAGGGCGCGGCATCAGGATCGGTGCGGAAGGCGCGCAGCCTGCCGCCGTCGTCCGGCTGCTGCGGCAGGTCGAAGCCCTCGCCCGCCCAGAACTCGGCGAAGCTCGGCGCCGGCAGGCCTTTCGCCGCCAAAGCTGTGCGGGTCGGCTCGTAGAGATGCTCCAGCCATTGCCGGGCGGTGCGGCCCTCGGTGAAGGCCTCGCCCGTGCCGAGACGCTCGGCCAGATCGGCGAAGATCGAATAGTCGTCGCGCGCCTCGCCATAGGGCGCGACCACCGGATGCATCGGCACCAGCAAGGGGTCGTTGGGATTGCCGCCGATATCCTCGCGCTCCAGCGTCATCGTGCAGGGCAGCACGATATCGGCGTGGCGCGCCGTCGCGGTCCAGGCAAGCTCATGCACGACCAGCGTGTCGATGCGGGCGAAGGCCTCGCGCAGACGGTTCAGGTCCTGATGATGGTGGAACGGGTTGCCGCCCGCCCAGTAGACCAGCTTGATCTCGGGATAGGTCCGGGTCTGACCATTGTAGCGATAGGTCGTGCCCGGGTTGAGCAGCATGTCGGAGATGCGCGCGACCGGGATGTAGTCGCTGATCGGGTTCTTGCCCTGCGAGAAGGTCGGCATCGGCACGGCATTATAGCGTCGGCCGTAATAGGCGATGGCGCCGAGGCCGTAGCCATAGCCGCCCCCGGGCAAGCCGATCTGGCCGAGCGCAGCGGAGAGCACCAGGCCCATCCAGACCGGCTGCTCGCCATGGGTGGCGCGCTGCAGGGCGTGGGCCACGACGATGAGCGCGCGCTTGCCGTGGAGACGCTTCGCCAGCGCGACGATCTCCTCGGCCGACAAGCCGGCGATCGGGGCGGCCCAGGCCGCGTCCTTGGGCTGACCGTCAGTCTCGCCGAGCAGATAGCGCTCGAAGACCGGCCAGCCGACCGTGTAGCGGTCGAGGAAGGCGCGGTCGTGCAGACCGTTGATAACGAGCGTGTGGACCAGGGCCATCATCAGCGCGGTGTCGCTGCCCGGCTTGTTGGCGATCCAGTCGGCGCCAGCCCCCGGAGGCAGGTCGCCGCGCAGCGGGCTCACCAGCACGAACTCGCAGCCGCGCTCCTGCGCCCGCTCCATCGCGCCGCGCTCGACATGGCGGCTGGTGCCGCCGCCGGCGACCATGCTGTTCTTCAGCGCCATGCCGCCGAAGGCGAGCACGATCTCACTGTGATCGGCGATCTGCTCCCAGGAGACGTTGCGCTTCACCAGGTCCTCGTAGTCGCCGATGATATGCGGCACGAGGACGGAGGAGGCGCCCGAGGAATAGCTGTTGACCGACTTCACATAGCCGCCGGTCGAGGTGTTGAGGAAGCGGTGAATCTGGCTCTGCGCATGATGGAAGCGGCCGGCGCTCGCCCAGCCATAGGAGCCGCCGAAGATCGCGCCGGGGCCGTAGTCGTCGCGCACGCGGCGCAATTCGCCGGCGAGCTTGTCGAGCACCGCCGACCAGGACATCGGCACATATTCGTCGCGGCCGCGACGGTCGTCGGGACCGGGCCCGTTCTCCAGCCAGCCGCGCCGGACCATGGGCTGCGCGATGCGGGCGCGATGGCGTAACGCCGCCGGGAAGTTCTGGATGATCTCGTTGGGATCGGGATCGCCCTCATGAGGGCGGACTTCGAGCTGGCCTTGCTTCATGCGTGCCGAGAACACGCCCCAGTGGGAGGTATGCGGGCGAAACGCCTCGCTCTCGGTCACAGCTTCGCTTGCCGGAACGACTGGAGCCGCCATCGCCTTCCCCCTCACCTTTCGGGCTTGAACAGCCTCCCCCTCATTCCGCTGGTCCGCGGCCGATCGCAAGGGGCTTTCGCGGATTGCCGGCAAGCGCCGCACGCTTGGCCGAAAGCAGAAAGGCCCGGCTGCAGGGAGCAGCCGGGCCTTTCTCATGCCATTATCCGGATCGCGCCGCGCTCAGCGGATCGGCGCCGCGTATTGCAGGCCGCCATTGGTCCAGAGCGCGTTCTGGCCGCGGGCGATCTTCAGCAGCGAGCCCTGACCGAGGTTGCGCTCGAACATCTCGCCGTAATTGCCGGCCACCTTGATGGCGTTATAGGCCCAGTCGTTCTTGAGGCCGAGCGCCTCGCCGAAGGTGCCTTCCTTGCCGAGCAGGCGCTTGATCTCGGGATTGTCCGACTTCGCGCGCATCTCGTCGACATTCGCCTGGGTCACGCCGAGTTCCTCAGCCGTGACCTGGGCGAAATGGACCCAGGTGACGATGTCGAACCACTGGTCGTCGCCATGGCGGGTGACGTAGCCGAGCGGCTCCTTCGAGATCGTCTCCGGCAGGACGATGTGATCGGCCGGTGCCTTGAAGCGCATGCGCTCGGAATAGAGGCCGGAGGCGTCCGTGGTGAAAGCGTCGCAACGGCCGCTCTCATAGGCCTCGGTCGCCTCGTTGTTGGTGGCGAAGGTCACCGGCTCGAACTTCATGTTGTTCTTGCGGAAATAATCCGCGGTGTTGAGCTCGGTCGTGGTGCCCTGCTGGATGCAGATCGAGGCGCCGCTGAGCTCCTTCGCCGATTTGATGTTCAGCGACTTCTTCACCATGAAGCCCTGGCCGTCATAGTAGTAGGTCGCGCGGAAATTCTGGCCGAGCGTCGTGTCGCGGCTCATGGTCCAGGTCGTGGTGGCTGCAATGAGATCGGTCTCGCCCGACTGGAGCGCCGTGATCCGGTCCTTCGAGGGAAGCTGGATGAACTTCACCTTGGTCTGGTCGCCGAAGACGGCGGCGGCCAGCGCCCGGCAATAGTCCGCGTTGATGCCGGTCAGGACGCCGTTCGCGTCGGGAACCGCGAAGCCGGCGAGATTCGCTCCGGTCCCGCAGTTCAGGACGCCGCGCGACTGAATGGTCTTCAGGGTCTGAGCTTCCGCCGACACCGACACGGTGCAGACGACAGCAGCGGCAAGCGCCAGTGAAAACTTCATAGTTCCATCCCTAGGTGACAATAGAGCCGACGATGTTCCACGCAGCCCGGCTCCCGTCAATCGGCAGCGCGGGCCTTGTCCCTCCGGAATTGACCGTTCCCGCTTATTGCAGATCGGCGAAGGCGAGCTTCAGGCGCTCCACCGCCTCCGAAACGACATCGCGCGGCGTCGCCAGATTGAAGCGCAGGAAGCTCTCGCCACCCTTGCCGAAGGTCGGGCCGTGATTGATGGCGATCCGGGCCTGCTTCTCGACGCGGGCGGTGAATTCGGCAGCTTCCATCCCCGTACCCGAAAAATCCGCCCAGGCGAGATAGGTCGATTCGAGCGGCATCGAGCGCACGCCCGGAATCGCGTCGATCCCGGCATCGAAGAGGCGGCGGTTGCCGTCGAGATAGAGGTTCAGCGCATCGACCCAGGCCGCGCCCTCCGGGCTGTAGGCGGCGGTCGCCATGGCCATGCCGAAGGAATTCGGGGAGATGCCGAGCGCATCCATGCGCCCGCGGAAAAGCTCGCGCAGCCGGGTGTCGGGAATGATGACATTGCCGATATGGGCGCCGGCGATGTTGAAGGTCTTGGTGGTCGCCGTCATCATGACCAGGCGATCCATGATCTCGGGCGCCGCGACCGGCATCACCGTATGCTTGTGGCCGGGCATGACCAGGTCGTGATGGATCTCGTCGGAGACCAGGATGAGGTCATGGCGCTTGCAGAAGTCGGCGATTGCCCGCAACTCGTCGCGCGTCCAGACACGGCCGCCCGGATTGTGCGGCGAGCAGAGGATGAGCATGCGCTCCTTGCCGGTCATCGCGGCGTCCCAGGCGGGGATATCGAGAACGTAGCGCCCCTCTTCCAGCGCCAGCGGGCATTCGACGACACGGCGGCCAGAGGCGGTCACGATGCGCGCGAAGGCATGATAGACCGGCGTCATCAGGACGACGCCGTCGCCGGGCTTGGTATAGGCCTCGACGCAGAGCGCGGTGCCGTTCACCAGGCCATGCGTGGTGAAGACGGAGTCGGGCGAAACCTCCCAGCCGTGCCGGTTCAGCATCCACCAGCGGATCGCGGCGAGATAGGCCCGGTCATCACCGAAATAGCCGTAGATGCCGTGGGCATTCATGCCGTCGAGGGCGTGCTGCACGCAGGCCGGCGGACGAAAATCCATATCCGCCACCCACATCGCGATGCCGCCATCGGCCGGCACGCCGTAGACGGTTTCCATCTTGTCCCATTTGGCCGAATGGGTGCCGCGGCGATCGATCCGCTCGTCGAAGTTGGGAGAAAGCTGCATGAGGCCCTGCCGGCTGACACGGAGAATTTCCTTCTCCTAGCAGGTCTATCGGGAGAACACAGCCGCTGTCAGGCGCAATGCTGGAACACGACGGGCGCATTCGTCGCCCGCGCGGTGAGCGCCGAACGACGCAACTCGATGATCGCGGAGGGAAGGCTTGGGTGGCGCGCCAATCGGGATACAAGCACGAACACTTATGTGCCTGAAATAGCCATGTGATTCAGTCTGCCGGAAGCCGAGACCGCCTCGTCTCGGCGCTGCCGGTCGTGGCCCTTGGGCGCCATCGGGAACGTTCGCTTTCAGGCTGTGTCGTTCCATTTACCTGCGGCGACTGATTCTTCGCCCATTACCTTACGGCATGTCCGACGCGTGTTTCTTGGCTCGTTTCGAGGAGGCTGGCATTTCGTCTAGCTCCGACGGCGATTGCGTTGGATGAAGCGATGGCAATATCCTCCCGCCGGAAGCCGCGCCCGCAAGGCCGGCAGACGCGGTCCAGTGTCGCCGCTCGGCGACGCGGCGAAACCTAGAATGACACCGGAGGTGCTTTGATGAGTTTCAGGACGACACTGGCCGCATTGGGCGTTGCGGGCCTGATGATGGCCGCCGGGCCGGCGCAGGCAGCCAAGGACCAACTGACCATCGGCGTCGCGCAATTCCCCTCGACGCTCCACCCCAATATCGATGCCGAGGTGATCAAGGCCTATACGCTGGGCTTCGCCATCCGGAACATCACCGCCTTCGACAAGGACTGGAAGAACACCTGCCTGAGCTGCACCGAGCTTCCCAGCGTGAAGAACGGCACGGCCAAGATCATCGACCTGCCCAATGGCGGCAAGGGCATGGAGGTCACGATCAAGCTGAAGCCCGATCTGAAATGGGCCGACGGCAAACCGGTCACGACCAAGGACCTGGAATTCACCTGGCGCATCGGGCGCGACCCCAAGACCGGCTTCTCCAACCCCAAGCCCTGGACGCGGGCGGTCAAGCTCGACGTGATCGATGCGACCACGGCGGTGCTCACCCTCGACAAGGTGCTGTCGTCCTACAACGAATGGGACCAGATCCTGCCCGAGCATATCGAGGGGCCCGTCTACGAGAAGGCCAAGGAGGCCGGCGACTACGTCAAGCAGACGACCTATTCCCGCAATCCGACCACGCCCGGCCTGTATAACGGCCCCTATATGGTGACCGGCTATATCTCCGGCTCGCAGGTCGTGCTCGAGCCGAATCCGCACTGGGCCGGCACCAAGCCCGGCTTCAAGCGCATCATCCTCAAGCTGATCGAGAACACCGCAGCCCTGCAGGCCAATCTCCTGTCGGGCGATGTCGACATGATCGGCGGCGAAGGCGTCGGCCTCTCGATCGACCAGGTCCTGGAGCTGCGCAAGCAACATCCCGATCGCTTCGAGTACCTGTTCAAGCCGAGCCTGAACTACGAGCATATCGACCTGCAGAACGGCAACCCGCTTCTCAAGGATGTGCGGGTCCGGCAGGCCCTGATCTACTCGGCCGATCGCAAGACCCTGACCGACCGCCTGTTCCAGGGTCTGCAACCGGTGGCCGACACCTGGGTCAATCCGCTCAATGCGAATTTCACCAAGGACACGCTGCACTACCCCTATGACCTCGCCAAGGCCAAGACCATCCTTGCGGAAGCGGGCTGGAAGCCCGGCCCGGACGGCATCTGCCGCGACGCTGCCGGCACGCGCCTGTCGCTGGAGTTCGGCACGACCGCGGGTAACCGCCTGCGCGAATTGCAGCAGGCCGTGCTGCAGAACAACTGGAAGGCCGCCTGCATCGAGGTCCGCATCAAGAACGAGCCGGCCCGGACCTTCTTCGGCGAGACCATGAAGAAGCGCAGCTATGGCGGGCTGGCCATGTACGCCTGGTCGAGCAGCGTGACGGAATCGCCGCGCCGGACGCTGGCGAGCGACAACATCCCGACCGAGGCCAACGCCTGGGGCGGCGCCAACTACATCAACTTCTCCAACCCGCGCATGGACGAGCTGATTACCAAGTCCGAATCGGCGCTCGATCCGGAGGAAGGCAAGGCGCTCTGGGCCGAGATGCAGAAGATCTACGCCCAGGAACTGCCGGTCATCCCGCTGTTCTTCCGCTCGGAGGCGCATGTCTATCCGAAGTGGCTGAAGGGCTACGAACCGACAGGGCACGGTCACTACGTCTCGATGTTCAGCGAGAACTGGCGCTCCGAGTGATCGGACAAGCTGCGAGCCCGAACGCGGCCGCGACGACGCGGCCGCTGGACGGGCAAGGCCTCACGCTGCGGCGCGCGGGAGCGCGCCGCGATAGGGAGTTGGGTTGATGGCGTCCTTCATCACCCGCCGGCTGCTGCAGACCTTCGTGGTGTTGCTGGTGATGTCGTTCGTGGTCTACGGGCTGATGGGGCTGATGCCCGGCGACCCCGTCGACATCATGGCTGCGAGCCAGCCCGGCATGACGCCGGAGGTCATGGCCAATCTCAGGGCGATCTATGGGCTCGATCAGCCGCTCATGGTTCGCTATGCGCGCTGGCTGATGGCGGTGCTGAGCGGCGATTTCGGCTTTTCGCGCACGCATGCGCGGCCCGTGCTGGAGGTTTTGACCCCGGCCCTGTTGCAAACCTGCAAGCTCATGCTGGCGAGCTTCACGCTCAGCGTGATCCTGTCGCTGATCCTGGGCATCGCCTCGGCGCTGAAGCCCGGCGGCTGGGTCGACGGCTTCGTCAGCCTGTTTGCTTTCGCCGGGATCTCGGTGCCGATCTTCTGGCTCGCCCTGGTGCTGATCCTGACCTTCGCGGTCGGGCTGCAATGGCTGCCGGCGAGCGGCATGGGACAGGTCGGCAATTTCGGCTTCTGGGATCAGGTGCGGCATCTCACGCTGCCGGTCCTGGCGCTGACGCTGGCCAATACCGGCCAGTTCACCCGCTATGTCCGCGCCGCCATGATCGAGACGCTGCAGATGGATTTCATCCGGACGGCACGAGCGAAAGGCAGCGGCAGCCGGCGCGTCATCCTCGTGCACGCCCTGCGCAATGCCATGGTGCCGTTCGTGACGATCATGGCTCTGAGCTTCGGCTCGTTGTTTTCCGGCGCCCTGGTCACCGAGACGATGTTCGCGCAGATGGGCATGGGCAAGATGATCTACGATTCCATCCTGTCCAACGACTTCAACCTCGCTCTGATCGGGTTGCTGTTTGCGACGCTCACGACGCTGATGGCCAATCTTCTGGCCGATCTGGCCTATGTCGCCCTCGATCCGCGGATTCGACTGGAATGAGCACGCTGGACACGCCGATCGCTCCCAGCGAAGGCGGCAAGCCGCGCACCGCCGCGCCGCAGACGATCTGGGCGCTGCGCTGGCGCCGATTCCGCGGGCATCGCACCGGCGTCGCGAGCCTCGTCGTGCTCGCCCTGCTGGTCGCGTTCTGCCTGATGGCGGGGCCGCTCGAAGCCTGGCGGGGCATCGACGCGACGCAGACCGACCTGTTCAAGCGCTACCAGCCGATCTCCGCCGAGCACTGGCTCGGGACCGATGATGCCGGGCGCGACGTACTGGCGAGGCTGATGTATGGCGGCCAGGTCTCGCTCTTGGTCGGTCTGCTGGCGACCCTTATCGGCGGCGTGTTCGGGGTCTCCCTGGGGCTGCTCGCCGGCTATTATGGCGGCCGTCTCGACAACGCGCTGATGCGCCTGACCGACGGCATGATCGCCCTGCCCCTGCTGCCGCTGCTGATCGTGCTCGGCGCGATCGACCTGACCAAGCTCGGCTTCTCCACCGAGGCCGCCCATTCGCAATCGATCGCCTTCTGGCGGATCATCCTGATCATCGCTCTGGTCGACTGGACGCCGATCGCCCGGATCGTCCGGGCCGCAACCCTCTCCGTCAAGGAGCGCGACTATGTCAGCGCGGCACGCGGCAGCGGCGCGAACGCGCTCTACATCATGGCGCGGCATATCCTGCCCAACACGATCACCCCGATCATCGTCGCCTTCACCCTGACCGTCGGGCGCGTCATCCTGTTCGAGTCGGTGTTGAGCTTTCTCGGCTTCGGCATCGTGCCGCCGACGCCGAGCTGGGGCAACATGCTCAACAATGCCCAGGAGCTCGTGACAACCGCGCCTGCGCTGGCGATCTATCCGGGTCTCCTGATCTTCATCACGGTGATCGCCGTCAATTTCCTCGGCGACGCCATGCAGCACGCCTTCGATCCGCGTTCGGAGAAATAGCGCGGGCGCTCATACGCACGCCGCAAAGCCAAGCGGGATCGCCGCCGTCGATTTCAGCTCCTCCGTGAGGAATGGAGGAGACGCCGATGACGCTGCGCCTGGTCTTTGTAGGCAGGGCCGCCTCGGCGATGTCGCGCTTTCAGCGCCAAGGCCGATGCTTCATGTAGGTGATCGCCAGTGCCCGACCCGCTCAGTACCAAATCGACGTACAAGCGCGTCAGCTCTAAGCCCATGAAAGGGCAAGAGTTCTAGCTTTCAAGCGTTTGAAGGAGCGATGGCGCGGTCTACGGGAGTCGAACCCGTCTCCCCAGCGTGAAAGGCTGGTGTCCTAACCGATAGACGAAGACCGCTTTGCCGCGAACCGCTGGGGTTCGTGCCGAAGCGGGGCGAGGTATAGTGGCAGGCTTCCCGCTCCGCAAGCACCCGTTCACAAGAAAATAGCCGGCAGCGCGTCAGACCGGGCGCGCGAGATCGAGGATGCGCAGTTCCGCCGTCTCCCGGCCGCCCCAGCGATTGAGCGAGAGCGTCGCCGCGAGGTGCACCATCTCGCCACGCGCGGCGAACAGGGCCTGGCCAAGCGGCTCCTGCGCCGCCCGGAAGGCGATGCCCCCGATACTGGCGCCGTCGCCGGAACGCAGCTTGATGCGGACATGGCCGCCAGTACCGATCTCGATCGCGTCGGTCAGGCGATGCGCCGGGAAGACGAAGACCGGCTCCGGACTGCCGGAACCAAAAGGGCCGGCCTTGTCGATCTCGGCGAGAAGACGAGGCGTCGCACCGCCCGCGCTGAGCGCTGCGTCAATCAGCAGCGCCTCGGCATCGCCGGCCGCCTCGACCTCGCGCTGAAGATGCGCGTTGAGGAAAGCGTGGAAGGCACCAGCCTGGCCGGACGCCAGCGTCACGCCCGCCGCCATAGCATGGCCGCCGCCCTTGACCGCATGCCCTGCCTCGACGGCCGCGCGTACCGCGCGGCCGAGGTCGACGCCTGCGACGGAGCGGCCGGAGCCGGTCGCGCCCCCTCCCCGTTCAGCGCCAGTGCGAAGGCTGGACGGCGGAAGCGCTCCTTCAGCCGGGCCGCGACAAGGCCGACGATGCCGGGGTGCCAGTCGGCGCTGCCAGCGAGCAGGACCGGCAGCTCGGCCGTGCCGGCGAGCTCGTGCTCGGCCTGCGAGACCGCTTCCAGCACGGCGAGGCGCTCGATCTCCTGCCGCTCCTGATTGAGGCGGTTGAGCTCGGTCGCGATGGTGCGCGCCTCGACCTCGTCATCGGTCAGCAGCAGGCGCGCGCCCAGCGCGGCATCACCGATGCGCCCGCCGGCATTGATGCGCGGGCCGAGCAGGAAGCCGAGATGCCAAGGCTGTATCGGCCCGTCGAGGCCGGAGACGTCCATCAGCGCGGCGAGGCCCGGCCGCGCCCGGCTGCGCATCATCGCCAATCCCTGTCGGACGAAGGCGCGGTTGAGCCCCTGCAAGGGCACGACGTCGGCAACCGTCGCGAGCGCGACGAGATCCAGCATCGCCAGCAGGTCGGGTTCTCCACCGCGCGCCGCCCAATGGCCCTGCCGGCGTAGGGTCCGGCTCGTGGCGACCAGTGACAGGAAGACGACGCCAGCGGCGCAGAGGTGGCCGAGACCGGACAGGTCGTCCTGCCGGTTCGGATTGACCAGCGCCTCGACGGTGGGCAGCCGCTCCGGCGCCTGGTGGTGGTCGAGCACGACGACATCGAGACCGAGACGGCGCGCCTCCGCCAAAGGCTCCTCGCTGGTCGTGCCGCAATCGACCGTGACGAGCAGGGTCGCGCCCTCGCCCGCCAGCATGCGGATCGCCTCGCTGTTGGGGCCGTAGCCTTCGATCAGCCGATCGGGGATGTGGATGCGCGGGCGTGCCCCGCCCTGCGTCAGGAAGCCCGCGAGCAGCGCCGAGGAACAAGCGCCGTCGACATCGTAGTCCCCGAAGATCGCGACGCGCTCGCCGCGCATCGCCGCCTGTGCCAACCGGGCAGCGGCGGGTTCCATGTCCGTGAGGATGGCCGGGTCCGGCAGCAGGTCGCGCAGCTTCGGCTCGAGAAAGAGCGCGGCCTCGGCCGGCTCGACGCCGCGCGAGGCGAGCAGGCGCGAGAGGATGTCGGAGAGCCCTTCGCGCTGGGAGAGCGCCTCGGCCCGGCCGAGGCCCGCCGTATCGAGGCGATCGCGCCAGGGACGGCCAAGGGCGGAACGGGTCACGCCGAGAAAAACACGGGACTGCTGCACCAGACTCATCGTGCCAACGGCGTCGCCCATAGCGGGCGCGAGGTCAACCGGCGTCGAGCTTGGCCGGGCCCGGCAGCCCCGCCATACTGCATGCAAGCGCCCGGCAAAGCGCGCCTCACACCCCCGATCCCGCGCATGGACCATCGATCGCGGTCAGGCTCACCATCCTGACGCGGAAATCACCGGGCGCGTTGATGACGAACCTGTCGTCGCGTGGGCCGGACGATGGAGGCGAGCCGGGGCTCTATGCCGCCGGCCTCGGCTGCGGCGTGGATGGCTACCGGGCGCAGGAAGGCACCCTCCTTCGGCGGCTGCACCTTCTCGGGCCGCATCGCCGGACGAGCGGCGGCGGGGGCTGTGATTTGATTTCCTCTCACGTCATCCCGGACAAGCCGCGTCAGCGGCACCGATCCGGAATCCATGCCTGAACCGTTCCGGCATGGATCCCGGGCCTTCGCTTCGCTACGCCCGGGATGACCGTGTGAGCAAAGTACTCAGTCGAGCTGGAACTTCGAGAGCTCGCGATGCTCGCCATAGATGCGGCGGACCGTGCCGGTGATCGAGCGGTAGACCAGCGTCTCGGTCTCGATCACGTCCTTGCCGAAGCGCACGCCCGACAGCATGCCGCCATCGGTGACGCCCGTGGCGCAGACGATGACGTCGCCCGAGGCCATTTCCGACATGTCGTATTTCTTGTTGGGGTCCGTGACGCCCATGCCGGCCGCACGCACGCGCTTCTCCTCGGTGTCGAGGATGAGGCGGCCCTGCATCTGGCCGCCGACGCAGCGCAGCGCCGCAGCAGCCAGAACGCCTTCAGGGGCACCGCCGATGCCGAGATAGAGGTCGATGCCGGTCTTCTCGGGCTGGGTGCAGAAGATCACGCCGGCGACGTCGCCGTCGGTGATCAGGCGGATCGAGCAGCCGGTCTTGCGCACTTCCTCGATCAGCTTGGCATGGCGCGGGCGGTCCATGATCAGCGTCGAGATCTCGCTCGGCTTCACGCCCTTGGCCTTGGCCAGCGCATTGATGTTGTCGGCCGGCGAGGCATCGAGATCGATGACGCCCTGCGGATAGCCCGGGCCGATCGCGATCTTGTCCATGTAGACGTCGGGGGCATAGAGCAGGCTGCCGGCGCCGGCCATCGCCATCACGGCGATCGAACCGGGCATGTCCTTGGCGCAGAGCGTGGTGCCCTCGAGCGGATCGACCGCAATATGTACCTTCGGGCCCTGCTTGTTGCCGACCTTCTCGCCGATGAAGAGCATCGGCGCCTCGTCGCGCTCGCCCTCGCCGATGACGATCTCGCCGTCGATCGGCAGGCGGTTCAGTTCACGGCGCATCGCGTCGACCGCGGCCTGGTCGGCCGCCTTCTCGTTGCCATGGCCGCGCCAGCGGGCGGCGGAGACGGCGGCGCGCTCGGTGACGCGCACGAGCTCCATCGAGAGATAGCGCTCGATGATCTGGTCGGGGGAGATGCGGAGATCGACGGACATGAAAAGAGTCCCCTTGCAATGAGTTTGGCAGGTATGGCCGGTCAGGCCTGTTCCCGCTCTATGCGGATGACTTGCGGCGGTTCCGCGACATGGCCGTCGGCGGTGACCTTTTCGAGCGCGGCGCGGATCGTGGTTTCGCTCGTGGCATAGGTGATGAGCACGACCGGAACCGGCTCGCCCGAGCGGCCGCCGGGATCGCGCGTCGCGGCCTCGGGCGAGCGGCGCTGGACGATGCTCTCCAGCGAAATATCGGCTTCGGCCATCCGGGTCGCGATGGCGGCAGCGGCGCCGGGGCGATCGGCGACCGCGAGACGGACATAGTAGCCGCCCTCATGGCGCTGCATCGGGGCGCGCTTCGCCTCTTCCAGGCGGGAGACGGGCAGGCCGAAGGGCAGGCCGGCGGTGCCGCGCGCGACGTCGGCGATATCGGCGACGACAGCCGAGGCCGTCGGGTCGCCGCCGGCGCCGGGGCCGACCAGCGTGATCTCGCGGACGGCGTCGGCATCGACGCTGACGGCATTGAGCACGCCCATGACCTGCGCGATCGGAGAGGATTTCGGCACCATGGTCGGGTGCACGCGCTGCTCGATGCCGGTCTTGGTGCGCTCGGCGACGCCAAGCAGCTTGATGCGATAGCCGAGATCGTCGGCCATCTTGAGGTCGAGCGGCGTGATCGCGGAAATGCCTTCGACATGAATCGCTTCGGCGTCGATCTTCGTACCGAAGGCGAGGCTCGTCAGGATCGCGAGCTTATGGGCGGTGTCGAAGCCTTCGACGTCGAAGGTCGGGTCCGCTTCGGCGTAACCGAGGCGCTGGGCGTCCTTCAGGCAGGCCTCGAAGGTCAGGCCCTCCTGCTCCATGCGCGAGAGGATGTAATTGCAGGTGCCGTTGAGGATGCCGGAGATGCGGCTGACATTGTTGCCGGCCAGCGCCTCGCGCAGGGTCTTCACGATCGGGATGCCACCGGCCGAGGAGGACTCGAAGGCGAGCGCCACGCCCTTGCTTTCGGCGAGGTCCGCGAGCGCGACGCCGTGCGCGGCGAGCAGCGCCTTGTTGGCGGTGACGACATGCTTGCCGGCCGACAGGGCCGCCTCGACGGCCGCCTTGGCCGGGCCGTCCGAGCCACCGATCAATTCGACGAAGCAGTCGATCTCGTCCGACTTCGCCAGCGCGACCGGATCGTCGAACCAGGAGAGCCCGCCGAGATCGATGCCGCGATCGCGATTGCGGTCGCGCGCCGAGACGGCGGTGACGCGGATCGTTCGGCCGCAGCGCGCCGCCAGCGCGTTTTCCTGTCGACGCAGGATGCGCAAGGTGGAGGCGCCGACCGTGCCGAGGCCGGCAAGTCCGATGCGCAGGGGCTGGGAGGCAGGCGAAAGGGGCACGCTGGTCATGCGCGCGGCGTCGCATGAGGCGGGTTTCGTGTCAACGAGGAAGCACCGCCGCGCCCGCCAGATGCCCGCGCGGCCACAGGAGCGCTGCCATAATGGCGCGCATAGGCGCGGGAGAAGGCGGCAGCGCTGCCGTAACCGACCTGCCGCGCGACCGTCTTGATCAACCCGCCGCGCGCAAGTGCCCGGCGCCCCAACGCGAGGCGCCAGCCGTTGAGATAGGAGATCGGCGGCACCCCGACGATCTCCGCGAAGAGCGTCATGAAGCGCGTACGGGACAGACCGACAAGTCCGGCAAGATCGCCAGCCTGCCAGTTGCGCTGCGGCTGCTCGTGAATCGCGACGAGAGCGGGATAGATGTTGGGGTGCGCGAGCCCCGCCAGCAGGCCGGCATCGGCGGCCCCCGCCTCGATCGCATGCCGCAGGACCATGAGCAGGGCGAGGCGGCCGAGATAGTCGACCGCGAGCGGCGCGCCGCAGCGCCCCGCCTCCAGCTCCGTCACGAAGCCTTCGGCCACGGTCGACAATGCCGTGCCCGGCAGCAGCGGGACGAGCAGCGGATCGGGTATGGCCCGCATCAGAGGATTGGCGCTGCTCTCGAAATCGATATGCGCCGCGGCGCGTGTTGCGGTGAGGACGTCATGGGCACGGGTGCCGAGAGCGATGGCGGGCACCCCGCCGGCAGCAAGACCGATCACCATGTTCGCGCGCTCGCCCCCCGCCGGACGGAGCGGAACGACAGTGAGCGAGAACAGGCGAAAGAACACGGACAGCCGATCGCGCGGCGACCCTGAACCTTCGATCATGTTTTCTGAACCATCCATGACTTTAAATCTGACAACCTCCGCTTCATTAGGCAAGAGGAGTTCGCCATGCCCCATCCCCGTCAACCCGCCCCCGCACTCCACGTCGATACCGTCGCACATGGTCCGTTCGATCTCGCGGCCCAGAAGCCCGAGCGCTTCACGCTGATCTGCTATTATCGCGGCCTGCATTGCCCGATCTGCGCAACCTATCTGCGGGAGCTCGAGCGGCTCGTCCCGGATTTCGCTCAGCGCGGGGTCGAGACGATCGCCATCAGCAGCGACGAGGCTGATCGTGCCCGGCAGATGGCGGAAAAGATCAACGCCTCCGGCCTGCGCATCGGCTACGGGCTCGATCTCGCCAGCGCGCGCGCCTGGGGGCTCTACATCTCAGCCACACGCGGCAAGACCTCCATCGGTATCGAGGAGCCTGCCCTGTTCTCGGAGCCCGGCGTCTTCCTCGTCCGCACGGACGGCACGATCTACTATTCGTCCGTCCAGTCGATGCCCTTCGCGCGACCGGCCTTCTCCGAACTGCTGCAGGTGCTCGATTTCGCGATCAAGAACGACTATCCGGCGCGCGGCGAGTATACCGGCCCCGTCTGACGTTCCGTATGGGAGCGCGTCGCCGTCCTCAGCCGAAATGGCAGACGACTTCGGCGGCGACGCGCTTCACCTTGCCGTCCTCGAAACCGAGATAGATGCGCAGCAGGTTGGTGCCGAAGGCGGTCGCCTTGATCGTGTGCAGCGCCTCGATCGTCGCCCCTTGCGAAACGGTGCTGTTCTCGACGGCAGGAGTCCAGAACCACGGTTTGGGCGGATCGATCGTTATCTCCGAGAGCGCGCGCTCGGCATCGGCCCGGCCGGTCCCGATCGGAATGTAGCGGGTGACGATCTCGGTCGCGTCCCGGGCGCATTCGCGGCCATTGGTGACGGCCAGCACATCCGAGACCAGGGCCGAGCGCGTCTGCGGGATGCGGCCCCTCGAATAGTCATAGGTCGCGACGAGGCAGATCAGCGCGAAGACGGCGAAAGCGACGCCGAGCAGACGGCCTTTGCGTGACATGGAAGCGAGCCCCGGGCGCGATGCGGAGCCATCCGTCCGCATCGCATCGGTTCCCATGTTTTGCAGGCGCGGTCCAGAGGCATGCGATGCCGCAGCCGCCCCGCCCTACCCCGCCTTCGGCATCTGGATGACGTTGTGCAGCGTCGTGTCGGCGCCCTTGAGGAAGCGGCCGATGTTGCGCGCGGCCTGGCGGATGCGCTGCTCGTTCTCGACGATGGCGATGCGGACATAGTCGTCGCCATGCTCGCCGAAGCCGATGCCCGGTGCGACCGCGACCTCGGCCTTCTCGATCAGCAGCTTCGAGAATTCCAGCGATCCGAGATGGCGGAACTTCTCGGGGATCGGCACCCACGCGAACATCGAGGCTTCCGGCGCCGGGAACTCCCAGCCGGCCTTGCCGAAGCTCTCGACCAGCGCGTCGCGGCGCTTGCGGTAGATATCGCGCATCTCGCGGATGCAGTCGTCGGGCCCATTGAGCGCGGCGGCCGCCGCGACCTGGATCGGCGTATAGGCGCCGTAGTCGAGATAGGACTTCACCCGCGCCAGCGCCGCGAGCAAGCGCTCGTTGCCGACGGCGAAGCCCATCCGCCAGCCGGCCATCGAGAAGGTCTTGGACATCGAGGTGAACTCGACGGCGACATCGATCGCGCCCGGCACCTGCAGCATCGAGGGCGGCGGGTTGCTCTCGTCGAAATAGACCTCGGCATAGGCGAGATCGGAGAGCAGGATCAGTTCATGCTTCCTGGCGAAGGCGACGAGGTCCCGGTAAAAGTCGAGCGAGGCGACATAAGCCGTCGGGTTCGCCGGGTAGCAGGTGACGAGCGCGATCGGCTTGGGCACCGAATGCATCATCGCCCGCTCCAGCGCCGGGAACATCGCCGGCGTCGGCTCTGCCGGGACGGAGCGAATCACGCCGCCCGCCATCAGGAAGCCGAAGGCGTGGATCGGGTAGCTCGGATTCGGCACCAGCACGACATCGCCCGGTCCGGTGATGGCCTGCGCCATATTGGCGAAGCCTTCCTTCGAGCCCAGCGTCGCGACAACCTGCGTGTCGGGGTTCAGCTTCACGCCGAAACGGCGCTCGTAATAGTTCGCCTGGGCGCGGCGCAGGCCGCCGATGCCCTTCGAGGCCGAATAGCGGTCGGTGCGCGGCTTGCCGGCGGTCTCGACCAGCTTTTCGATGACGTGCTTCGGCGCCGGCAGGTCGGGATTGCCCATGCCGAGGTCGATGATGTCGACGCCCTTGGCGCGCTCGGCGGCCTTGATCTTGTTGACCTGTTCGAAAACGTAGGGCGGCAAGCGCTTGATACGGTGGAAATCGGTCATCTCGAACAGGTCCTCGGCCGCCGACGGGCGGTGTCATGATTGCGCCGGGATTACATCCTTGCGTTAAGGGTGCTTAGCATCGCATCTTTCGTCATGACAGAGCCGATGACGCAATATTTTGCGATTCGTAGCGTAGATCTATCGGCTTGCAGCCGCGCTGGCGTGCCTGAAGCGGCCTTGCTCTCAGTTCCGGGGAAGCTTCGCCGGCTCCGGCGGCGGCGTCGCGCCGAGCGCCTTGGCGGTGTCCCCGGCGGCCGCATTGGCCTTCTGCTTGGCTTCGAGAGCGGCCTCGATCTTCTTGTAGTCCTCGACCGGCTTGCGCGGGGCCGCGCGCGTCACGCTCGACCCGACGGGGACGTATTCGAGGTCGTTCGGCCGGGCTTCCCGGACGAAAGCCTTGGATTCCTGCGGGGTGGTCGCCAGGCCTGCAGCCTCGGCGACGCCCTTGAATCCCTCGTCGCTGCCGCAGCCGGCGAGCGCCACGCCGACCACGACCAGCGCCACCGGAATCAGGAGCGGCTTTTTCGCGGAGATTTCAGTCGGCATCGGGGCATCCAGAGGTTGTCGATTTCACTTGGTAAAGCACAGCGGCTGCGTCCTTAATAGGACCAAAATGGAGCGCGATGCGCTATCCTACGACGACAGGGGGAAAGGGCGACATATGAGCGGAAAGAGCGACAGGGCGAAGGACACCACCGGTCCGGCCGAGGCCGCTCCCGACTTCGACCAGTTCGCGCAGAATATGGGCCGGCTCGTCGAGGAATACGGCAAGGTCACCGCCGCCTACCTGAAGCCGATCGAGCGCGGCGAGGCCAAGACCGGCCAGGCCGACGAGGCCAGCGACATGGTCAAGACGCTGGGCCGTGTCGCCGAGCGCTGGGTCAACGATCCCTCCAAGATCATCGAGGCTCAGGCCTCCCTCACCGGCGACTTCATGAACCTGTGGAGCACGGCGCTGAAGCGCGCCAGCGGCGAGGAGGTCGCGCCCGTCGCCGAGCCGGACAAGCGCGATGCCCGCTTCAAGGACCCGGACTGGACGAACCACCCCACCTTCGACTTCATCAAACAGGCTTATCTGATCGGCTCGCGCTGGGCCGAGACGATGGTCGACAAGGCCGACGACCTCGACCCGCATACGCGCGAGAAGGCCCGCTTCTACATCAAGCAGATCGCCGGCGCCCTCTCGCCTACCAATTTCGTCGCCACCAATCCCGAGCTGCTGCGCGAGACCATGCAGCAGAACGGCGAGAACCTCGTGCGCGGCATGAAGATGTATGCCGAGGATGTCGAGGCCGGCGGCGGCGAACTCAAGATCCGCCAGTCCGACGGCGGCGCCTTCGAGGTCGGCGTCAATATCGCGACGACACCGGGCAAGGTCATCTTCCGCAACGAGATCATCGAGCTGATCCAGTACGCGCCCTCGACGCCACAGGTGCTGAAGCGGCCGCTGCTGATCGTGCCGCCCTGGATCAACAAGTTCTACATCCTCGACCTCAACCCGGAGAAGAGCTTCATCCGCTGGTGCGTGGCGCAGGGGCTGACCGTCTTCTGCATTTCCTGGGTCAATCCGGATGCGCGCCACGCCGCCAAGGATTTCGAGAGCTATATGCGCGAAGGCATCTTCGCCGCGCTCGACACGATCGAGGAGGCGACCGGGGAAAAGAAGGTCTCGGCGATCGGCTACTGCGTCGGCGGCACGCTGCTCGGCGTGACGCTGGCCTATATGGCGGCGGTGCGCGACAAACGCATCGAGAGCGCGACCTTCTTCACGACGCAGGTCGATTTCGCGCAGGCCGGCGAGCTCTCGGTCTTCGTCGACGAGGAGCAGATCCGCGCGATCGAGGAGCAGATGGCCCGGACCGGCTATCTCGACGGTGCGCGGATGGCGGGCGCCTTCAACATGCTCAGGCCGAACGACCTGATCTGGTCCTACGCGGTCAACAACTACCTGAAGGGCAAGGCGCCGACGCCCTTCGACCTGCTCTACTGGAATGCGGATTCGACCCGGATGCCGGCGGCGAACCACTCCTTCTATCTGCGCAACTGCTATCTCGACAACAAGCTCTCCAAGGGCGAGATGCGGATCGGCGGCAAGACCCTCGACCTCAAGCAGGTGACGATGCCGATCTACAATCTCGCGACGCGGGAGGACCATATCGCGCCGGCCCAGTCGGTCTTCAACGGCTCGCAGTGCTTCGGCGGGCCGGTCGAGCATGTCGTCGCCGGCTCCGGCCATATCGCCGGTGTCGTCAATCCGCCGGCCAAGGTGAAGTACCAGTACTGGACAGGCGGACCGGCCAAGGGCCGCTATGCCGACTGGCTGGCCAAGGCGGACGAGCATCCGGGCTCGTGGTGGCCGCACTGGTTCGGCTGGCTGGAGGCCCAGGCGCCGAAGAAGGTCGCCGCCCGCGAGCCGGGAGGCGGCAAGCTCAAGGCGCTCGCCGACGCGCCCGGCACTTATGTGAAGGTGAAGGCCTAGGCTTTCGTCCGGTCGTGCTCGCCCTTGTGGCGACCATCGACGCCTTCGCGCCGGGGCGGCTCGACGAGCCCTCCCCGTGAGTATGTCCCGCTATTCGCCCCGCCAGACACAGACGCTCAATGCAAGGCCGGTGACGACGGCCGGTTCAAACGGCCCTGCCGTCCCGGTCGAACCCGGCAGGCTTCACAAATCGCGATGCCATCTATCGCATGTGCTCGGACTATGCCGAGGCGTGGAACGCCCGGCATCCCGAGTAGGCCCCGCCTCGTTCCCCGCCCAGCAGAACACGCCGCGGACCGACCATAGTCGCACCGACAAAAAAGCCGGCCCGAAGGCCGGCTTTTGTCGTGAGGGCGGTGCCGCTCAGTTCTTGCGGACGACCGGGCGAACCGGGACCGTCTGCTTCGGATCGTCCCAATTGTAGGTGATGCCGACCGAGGCGATGTGGATGTAGGGCTTGGCCTCGGCGGTGTAATAGACCGGCGCGCCGCGGTTCCACTGCGGGTGAGCCGGATTGTAGTTCACCGACGCCTTCTTCACGTCGATATAGGTGTAGCCGACATCCAGCTTGATCCGGTCGGTGACCTGATAGCTCGCGCCGGCACTGAGCCAGAGACGGTCGTTATCCGAGATGTAGATGGTGCGGTTGCGGTCGTTGACCGCGGACATCTCGTAGCCGATGCCAGCGCGCAGCGTCAGGTCCTTGCTGTACTTGTACTCGACGCCGCCGCTGAAGAACCAGGCGTCGTCATACTGGAAATTCAGGCTGGTCTGCGGGCGGCCGTTGAGCTCGTTGACGATCGGGATGTTGCGGAAGCGGCTCCAGTTCGTCCACTCGACGCCGAGATGAGCCTGCCATTGATCGTTGATCACCTGCGAAACGCCGACGACGACCGAGTCGGGCAGGTTCAGGTTGGCCTTGACCGGGAAGCGGGCGAGGACGGGCGTGGGCGTGGCCAGCGACCCTTGGAGCGTCTGGCGGATCGAAGAACGATAGGCCACGCCGATATTGGTTCCCTCGAACGGGGTGAACGTCGCGCCGAGGCGATAGCCGAAATCGATCGTGTCGCCCTCGAGAATGACCGGGGAGGCCGTGGGCGCGAGGCCACCGGCCTGCTTCAGCTTGGCGCTCAGATACTGGATCTGCAGAGCGGCGCCGACCGAGAGCCAATCGTTGACCTTGTAGCCGACGGTCGGCGAGACGTTGACGGTCACGAGCTTGGCCGAACGCCCGTAAATCTGGGCGGCGTGAACCTGGTTTTCCGGCTTGGAACGCAGGCCATAGGGCGCGCCGGTGGTCATGCCGACCCAGAGCCGGTCAGTCAGTTGCCAGGCGCTGGCCGAAGCCGGGATGACGGCGCCATCGCCGCCAATATTGCCGGTGCCGAACTGGATCGGGTTCAGCGGCGCCGGCGCGTCCGGGCCGCCGACCCGCGAGGGCGACGTCGGCTGATAGTCGCCATTGGCGTTGAGATAGGTGTAGTTCCAGTTGCTGTGGCGGCCGGGAAACATGGTGATGGTCGCCGGGTTCCAGGCCATCGCGCTCATACCGATGCCGCCCGAAGCCGCGCCGGCAAAGGCCATGCCGAGGCCTTCGGCGCCCTGGCCGCTGCGGATGGCGAATGAACTGGCCGAGGCCGCTCCAGCCGCGAGGAGAGCGGCAAGCGAGACCGAGGCGGCTGCGGCGGTACGAACAAGGCCCTTCATCGAATCCATCCCGATCTAGATTTTTCGAGGTCGGACACCTCGCTTGATTCGGAGCATGACCCGAGCCGTTTCCCGCCGCAATCCTACCTCCGGCGCCGTGGAATTGCCGTACCGCCTCCTCATTTGGGACCAACTCTGCCGAAAACAGACCAAAACTGACGATTTCCGACGATGCGTCAGCCCGATTGTTCAGAAAGATATAGTTTATATAAGAACTATTGCCGGTTTTTGCCCATTTCCGGCTCGCCTCAATCCCCTAGACTTACCCTGGGTCAACCGTCGCTTTGGGAAGCCCCGTTGCATTCGCGCAACAATCCGGCCGCCTGCTCCATGCGGATGTCCCATGCGCGATGACGGGCTTGTGTTTCCGGTCGGCATCCGATCAGAATCCCCTCACCCATTTAGATCGTTTGAAAACGGGGGAAACACCTTGAAACTGCTCCGCTACGGCGCACCCGGCCAGGAGAAGCCGGCCCTTCTCGATGCCAAGGGCGGGTTGCGCGACCTGTCCGGCATCATTCCCGACCTCGCCGGCAAGGCGCTGACCTCGGCCTCGCTCGCCAAGATCAAAGCAGTTGCGCCGGAATCCCTGCCACTCGTCTCGGGCTCTCCGCGTATCGGCGCCTGCGTCGCGGACGTGCGCAACTTCATCGCGGTCGGCCTGAACTTCGCCGATCACGCGGCCGAGACCGGCGCCGAGATCCCGAAGGAACCGATCCTGTTCAACAAGGCTCCGAACTGCATCGTGGGTCCCAATGACGACGTGATCATCCCGAAGGGCTCGCAGAAGACCGACTGGGAAGTCGAGCTCGCCATCGTGATCGGCGACGGCGGCTCCTATATCGAGGAGAAGGACGCCATGGCGGCGATCGCCGGCTTCTGCGTCTGCAACGACGTCTCCGAGCGTGCCTTCCAGCAGGAGCGCGGCGGCCAGTGGGCCAAGGGCAAGGGTTGCCCGACCTTCGGGCCGCTCGGCCCGTGGCTCGTCACCACCGACGAGATCAAGGACATCCAGAATCTCGGCATGTGGCTCGAGGTCGACGGCGAGCGCGTGCAGAACGGCTCGACCAAGACGATGATCTTCGGCGCCGCCTATCTGGTCCACTATATCAGCCAGTTCATGCGCCTCGATCCGGGCGACGTCATCACCACCGGCACGCCTCCGGGCGTCGGCCTCGGCTTCAAGCCGCCGCGCTTCCTGAAGGGCGGCGAGGTCGTCACCCTCGGGATCGAGGGCCTCGGCGAGCAGAAGCAGAATTTCGTGCCCTACAAGGGCTGATCCGAAAGGGGCGCTCCGGCGCCCCTTTTCATTTTTGGCGGTATGATGCCGGGCTGGTTCAGCACCTCAGCCAACCGCAAAACTGACGTTTGAGGGCAATGCAGGGCAGAGCGAAAAGGCACTGCCGAAGCTGCTTGACCTGGCTTCGGCAGTGCAAGCCGATACTCGCCTGTGGCCTTGCGGCCTTTTTGAGGACCACCACCATGGCCTCATCGAAAGAATTTGCCATCCCCCAAATGGGGGCTTCCCTGACGTCACATTTCCGGCCGCCGACACAGAAGTCGTCGAGCCGCCGGCCGAATCGCCGACTTCGCCATGATTGCGGACGGGCTGCCCGCTCCGCCCCTAGCGGCTTCAGCGCGGCCCGGCGCTCTTCAGCAGGCCGACCAGATCGGCCTGCCGGCGCGTGCCGGTCTTGGCGAGGATACGCTTCAGGGTCGTGCGCGCCGTCGCCTCTGTCACGCCGAGACGCAACGCGGCCTCCCGCGGCGGATGGCCGCCGGCGATGACCGCGGCCAGCCGCGCCTCGGCCGGGGTGAGATCGAAGAAGCCGGCGATCAGGCCGGCATCCGGCCCCGCTCCCGCGACGACCGGCGTCGCGACGATGATAGCGCCGGCAAAAGAGAAGATGTCGCGCGCCCGGCCGCGCACCGGCGCAACATGCACGACCATCGGGTCGGCGCCGCGCCAGGACGGGATCGGGACGGACCGGACCGGCTGGGGCAGGTCCGTCCGCGAGAAGCCCGCGATCGCTGTCGCCAGCACGTCGTCTGCCGGGGTGTAGGCAAGAGCGAGACGGGCCGTGCGATCGTGGAACACATCAGGGATCAGGTCCTGGAACAGGGCGTTGGCCTCGAGCACATGGCCGCGCAGGCCGAGAACCGCAGCCGGCAATCCCATCAGTTCGAGCGCCTGCGACGCCGCGCGCGCGCGCTCCATCGCCAGACGGCGACCGAGCAGTCCGGCCCGGGCGAAATGCGGCCTCAGGCGGTCAAGAGCTGCAATGGCCCGCTCATCGACGGTGCCCTCCGCAAACGAGCGCTCGCAATGGACGATCGTGGTGTCGCCGGTCGGCGCGGCAATCACCGTGGCGACCCCGGACCCGTACCCGGCCGGGATCAGGATATCTTGATAGACCGGCTCATGCGCGATCTCGTCGGGACTGAAGACATCGTCATCGGTGATGAAACCGAGCCGGCCATGCGCGAGCAGGCGCTGTGCCCGTTCGTTGACGGCGAACGGGATGCGGCGCAGCACCTCTTCATAACCCTCGGTGAACTCCGGCGAAGAGCCGAGAAGGCGCGCCTCGTCGTCGAGCACGGTCCCCAGCAATGCCTCGCGACAACTGGCGATCCGGGCCGTGTCACGCAGCACGGCAGGCCAACGCTCAGGCACGATCGCGGCCTCGTAGATGCCGTCGATCAATGCATTCTCGAACTCGCTGCCCGTCACGTCGCACCTCTCGCGATACAACCAACCTATCCCGCATGACGCGAAGATGTCTCGTCAAAAGACAGGTCGTGGTTGATGTCGCAGCGCGATAACAGGCGGAAAGCGGCTCAGCCCTCCGGCAATCCAAGCATCAGGCGGATGTTCTGCACCGCGGCGCCGGATGCGCCCTTGCCGAGATTGTCGAGCCGCGCGACCAGCACCGCCTGGCCGAGATCGTCCTGCCCGAACACCATGAGCTCCAGTTTGTTGGTGTCGTTCAGCGCTTCCGGCTCGATCTTGCCACCCAAGCCGTCCTGCGTGACGACGCGGACATAGGTCGAGCCGGCATAGCGCTCGGCCAGCGCATGGTGGAGATCGGCCACGCCCGGCCGCCCTGGCAGCATGTCGAGATGCAGTGGCACGGAAACCAGCATGCCCTGCCGGAAATTGCCGACGGAGGGCACGAAGATCGGCCGCCGGGTCAGGCGGGCATAAGCCTGCAACTCGGGCAGGTGCTTATGACGCAGGCCGAGGCCGTAAAGCTCGAAGGCGGGGGCGACGCCGGTCTCGAAATCCTCGATCATCGACTTGCCGCCGCCCGAATAGCCGGAGACGGCATTGATGGTGACCGCATGGTCCTGCGCCATCAGCCCGGCATCGACGAGCGGACGCAGCAGCGCGATGGCGCCGGTGGGATAGCAACCGGGATTGGCGACACGGTCGGCCTTGGCGATCTTCGCGGCATGGCCGGGCTCGAGCTCGGCGAAGCCATAGACCCAGCCCGGGGCAACGCGATGGGCGGTCGCGGCATCGACGATCTTGGGCGCGCCGGCGCCGAGCTGATCGGCGAGCGCGACCGATTCCTTCGCGGCGTCGTCCGGCAGGCAGAGCACGACGAGATCGACGCTCGCCATCATGTCCTTGCGGGCGGCGGGGTCCTTGCGCTTGTCGGGATCGATGCTCTTGACCGCGACCTCCGGCACCACCGCCAGACGCTCGCGGATACCGAGACCGGTCGTGCCGGCTTCGCCGTCGATGAAGATGGTTTTCAGGTTCTGGCTCATCGGGACCCCCGGTGGCTGGGCAGACACAGCAATGGATGGGCTTCAGGCATAAAAAAACCGCGCTTCTGGCGCGGGCGCGGGCGTTCGGTCAGCAGCCGAGCGTCATCGCGGGCGCGCCGTGGCGGCCAGGCAGGGGCGACGTCGGATGAAGCTCGTCATCATGATCCCGTATATGTTCGTGCTTGGACGAGGTGTCAATCACGCCTTGCGCCCCACCTGATCATTGCTTCGCCTCGCTCCTCGCAAAGTCGACACGCGCCGCAGGCCCGAAAGCTGAATCGCGGGAAGCGCTTCCCTGCTTTTCCTCGCGAACCGATTCAACCGGCCTTCTTCAGTGCCAATGCCTGGATGTGATGCTGGGCGATGCTCGAGGCGGCGACCGCCGTGATGTCGGCATGGTCATAGGGCGGCGAGACCTCGACCACGTCCATGCCACGGATATCGAGATCGCGGATCGCCCAGAGGATGCGCAATGCCTGGTCCGCGGTGAAACCGCCCGAGACCGGCGTGCCGGTGCCGGGCGCGAAGGCGGGATCGAGCGCGTCGATATCGAAGGTGAGATAGGCCGCGCCCTCCCCGACCCGCTCGCGGATGCGCCGCGCCGTGCCGGCGACGCCGAGTTCCTGCGCCTCCTAGGCATCGATGACGGCGATGCCGCAATCGCGCGGCGCAACGGTGCGGATGCCGACCTGGACCGAACGCTCGACATCGATCAACCCCTCGCGCACCGCCTCCAGCACGAAGCTGCCATGGCCGATGCCGCCCGGACCGTCGTCCCAGGTGTCCTGATGGGCGTCGAACTGGATCAGCGCCAGCTTGCCGTGGCGGGCGACATGAGCGCGCAGCAGCGGCAGGGTGATGAAATGGTCACCACCGAGCGTGACGAGATGGGCGCCCGAAGCGAGGATGCCGGCGGCTTCCGTTTCGATGGCGCGGGCGCAAGCTCCGAGATCGCCGCGCGGCAAGGCACAATCGCCATAATCCACGGCCGCGAGTTGGGCGAAGGGGTCGATGCCCGAGGGATATTGCGGGTCGCCGTCGAAGATCGCGCTGGCGCGGCGGATCGCCTGCGGGCCAAAGCGGGTGCCCGGTCGGTTGGTGACGGAGAGATCGAAGGGCACGCCCCAGATGACGAGATCAGACCCCGCGATATCCTTGCCGTAGCGGCGACGCATGAAGGAGAGCGCGCCGGCATAAGTCGGGTCTGCGGCGCCGCCGCGCCTGTCGCCGGTGAAGGCGTGGTCGATCGGTGGCTTGTCGGAGGCTTCGGTCATGATCGTCTCAGTCAGCGGCGCGCGTTGAACCAGACATAGATGCACCACGGCAGGATCAGCGCGAGCGCCGTCAGGACGAGGCGCAGCATCGTCCAGGCGTTGGGGTTGTTGAGCGCGCGCCCATCAAGCGCCGGCACGCCATGGATCAGGCCGAGCGCGATGGCCGGAGCGAGGAAGACGACCAGCGCCCGGCCGATGCGTTGCCCACGCGGGAGTTCCTCGCGCGCCAGCATCAGCAAGGCCGGCACGGCGATCATGACGAAGGCGATCAGGACGAGAAGGACGCGCATGGGGTTCCGGGCAGAGTGTCGCTTGCAAGCACTATATGTCGTTTCCCACCCGCGCCGTCATCCCGGGCGACCGAAGTGAGACCCGGGATCCATGCCGGAACCTCTATCTCGAGCGCTCCGGCATGGATCCCGGATCGGCGCCGCTATCGCGGCTTGTCCAGGATGACGGCGCGGTTGGAGCAAGACGATTGGAGCAGGAAGGTTGAACGCTACCTCCCGCCACCGACCTTCAGGATGATTCCAGTCGTGTAGCTCGACGCGCCAGACAGCAGGAACAGCACCGCCTCGGCGATCTCGTCGGCAGTCGCGGCGCGCTTCAGCGGAATCAGCGGCGCGATCCGGGCGACGCGGCCGGCCTCGCCGGTCGAGAGCGCGTGGATCTCGGTCTCGGTGATGCCCGGCGCCACCGCGTTCACGCGGATGCCGTGCGCCGCCAGCTCCTTGGCAAGACCGATGGTGAGGGAATCGACTGCGCCTTTCGAAGCCGCGTACCAGACATATTCGCCGGGCGAGCCCAGTTCAGCCGCAACGGAGGAGATGTTGACGATCGCCCTGCCCTCAGCCCCCTCGTTGGCGATGAGTGCCCGGGCAGCCTCGCGCGCGACGAGGATCGCGCCGGTGACGTTGACGTCGATGCATTCACGGATGACCGCCGTGTCGGCGTCGACAAGCGGCCCTGACTTGCCGGTGATGCCGGCATTGTTGACGACATGGGTCAGGGGGCCCAGCGCCGCCTTCGCCTCGGCGAAGACGCGGACGATGTCGGCGACATCGGCCATGTCGCCTTGAAGAGCCACAGCCTTCGCGCCCGCCGCCTCGCAGGCCGCGACGATCTTGGCGGCCGCACCGGCATTGCTCCGGTAGTTCACCGCGACATCGTAGCCGCGCCCGGCCGCCATGATGCAGGTCGCAGCGCCGATGCCGCGGCTGCCGCCGGTGACGAGAAGAACGGGGCGGGTCATGGCAGGCTCCTGCTGATCGGGCGCGAGAATGCCAGCCAATACGAAAAGGGCGGCTCTTGCGAGCCGCCCTTCCGCATACCGGTAATCCCGGAAACGATCAGCGCTTCGAGAACTGGAAGCTGCGGCGGGCCTTGGCCTTACCGAACTTCTTACGCTCGACGACACGCGAGTCGCGGGTCAGGAAGCCTTCCTTCTTGAGCGGGCCGCGAAGCTCCGGCTCGTAGAAGGTCAGCGCCTTGGAGATGCCGTGGCGCACCGCGCCGGCCTGGCCGGAGAGACCGCCGCCCTTGACCGAGACGATGACGTCGTACTGGGTCATGCGATCGACGAGCTGGAGCGGCTGCGCCAGCACGAGACGCAGCACCGGGCGAGCGAAGTAGATCTCCTGGTCGCGGCCGTTGACGGTGACCTTGCCGGAGCCCGGCTTGATCCAGACGCGGGCGATGGCGTTCTTGCGCTTGCCGGTGGCATAGGCGCGGCCCTGCGCATCGACCTTCTTGACATGGACCGGAGCTTCCGGCTGAGCGGGCTTGGCGACGTCGCCGAGCTGGGCGAGAGACTGCAGAACTTCAGCCACGGTCAGACCCTCTTGTTCTTGCTGTTGAGCGCGGCGACGTCGAGCGCCTCCGGCGACTGGGCAGCGTGCGGATGCTCCGCGCCCTTGTAGACGCGCAGGTTGCCGAGGATCTGGCGGAAGAGCGGGCCGCGCGGCAGCATGCGCTCGACGGCCTTCTCGACGACGCGCTCAGGGAAGCGGCCTTCCAGGATGAACTTGGCCGAACGCTCCTTGATGCCACCCGGGAAACCCGTGTGGTGGTAGTAGTTCTTCTGCTCGCGCTTGCGGCCGGTGAAGGAAACCTTCTCGGCGTTGATCACGATGACATTGTCGCCGCAGTCGACATGCGGGGTGTAGGCGGCCTTGTGCTTGCCGCGCAGACGCATCGCCACAACGGAGGCGAGACGGCCGACGACGAGCCCGGAGGCGTCGATCACAACCCACTTCTTTTCGACATCGGCGGGCTTGAGCGAGACGGTGGTCTTCATCGCGGTACCCCTTCGGTTGCGTAAAAAAGGACAAGCCGCCGGAGAGCCCAGCGGCGGTGTGGCGTCGGGATAGGGGCAAGCAGGCCGACTGTCAAGCGTTACAATTGACGCCAAAAAGCAGAAAACGCCTATTTTTCAATAAGCTGAGAAAAACGGTATCAGGATACCGCACATTATTCCACCGCCGCGACCCGCGCCCTGCCGCACCGCTCACCGCGCGACGGGAATCGAATAGGTCCCCGTCGCGTGACAGACCATCTCCGGTTCGCCTTGCGAATAGAGGCAGACCTCGCCGACCGCGAGCCGCTTGCCGAGCTTGAGCAGCTTCGCCTCGCCGATCAGCGCCGCCTGGCCGGGCTTGCGCAGGAAGTTGAAATTGAGGCTCGTCGTCACCGCGAGGCCGACCGGTCCGATCTGGGCCAGGATCGCCGCATAGAGCGCGAGATCGGCCAGCGCCATCATGGTCGGGCCCGAGATCGTGCCGCCGGGGCGCAGATGCTTCTCGTGGTAGTCGCAGCGCATCCGGGCCGTCATTGGCCCCACATCCTCGATGAAATAGGTGCGCCCGCCGTAATGGAGCTGGGGGAAGACCTCGTCGAGATAGGCATCGATCTCGGGGGCGCTCATGCGGGTCGTCATGCGGAAAACCACAGGCTGGAACGGGGCTTACCCCCTTGCAGCATGGCCGGCCGGCTCCGACAATAGGCGGAGTTGCGGAAGGGGAGCACGATGAACGCCCATCACAAGCCGGAGGCCGCGCCCGTCCTGCTGCGCGAGGATGCGCAGGGCATCGCGACACTGACGCTGAACCGCCCGCAGGCGCGCAACCCGCTGAGCGAGGCGATGCTGGCGGCGTTGAGCGAGACCTTCACCGCGATCGCGGCCGATCGCGCGGTCAAGGCCGTGATCCTCACGGCGGCCGGGCCGGTGTTCAGCGCCGGGCACGACCTCAAGGAGATGACCGCCCACCGCGCCGATACCGACCGGGGCCGGGCCTATTTCACGGATATCCTCGGGCGCTGCTCGGCCATGATGCAGCAGATCACCGCCCTGCCCCAGCCGGTGATCGCGGCTGTCGAAGGCACGGCGACGGCGGCCGGTTGCCAGCTCGTGGCGAGCTGCGATCTTGCGGTCGCGGGCGAGGCCGCGCGCTTCTGCACGCCCGGCGTCCATATCGGCCTGTTCTGCTCGACGCCGATGGTCGCACTCTCGCGCAATCTCTCGGCCAAGCATGCGCTGGAGATGCTGCTGCTCGGCGAGATGGTGCCGGCCGATGAAGCGGCTCGCATGGGACTGGTCAACCGCGTCGTGCCGGCTGGCGACGGGCTGGCCGAAGCGCAGCGGCTCGCGGAGATCATCGCCTCGAAATCGCCGGCAACGGTCAAGATCGGCAAGCGCGCCTTCTACGAGCAGCGCGAGATGGGGCTCAAGGCGGCTTATGACCACGCCTCGGCCGTGATGGTCGAGAACATGCTGGCACGGGACGCCGAGGAAGGCATCGGCGCCTTCGTGGAAAAGCGCGCGCCGGTGTGGGAGGGGTAGGACCACCCTCCCCGCCCCCCGGCAACCACGGGGAGACCCGGGATGACGGCGCGGTCGCTGCATCCTATATCGGCCCTGCGCCTTCCCCGCCGCTGAGGCTCAGCTTCATGACCCACGACGCCTATCCCGACAGCCTGATCCGCGACATCCTGAAATCCGTGAAGCGGATCGCGCTGGTCGGCGCTTCCGCCAACGAGGCGCGGCCGAGCTGGATCGTAACGAAATACCTGATCGACCGGGGTTATGACGTCATTCCGGTCAATCCCGGCCTCGCCGGCCAGACGATCCTCGGCAAGACGGTCTATGCCACGCTCAAGGATATCCCCGGCCCGGTCGACATGGTCGAGATCTTCCGCAATTCGGAAGCGGCCGGCCCGATCACCGACGAGGCGCTGGCGCTCGATCCCCTGCCCAAGGTGATCTGGATGCAGCTCTCGGTGCGCAACGACGAAGCGGCGGCACGGGCCGAGGCGAAGGGCGTCACCGTCATCATGAACCGCTGCCCGAAGATCGAATACGGCCGCCTCTCCGGCGAGATCGGCTGGCAGGGCATCAATTCACGCATCCTCTCGGCCAAGAAGCCGGTGCTCGCCGGCAAGGGCTTCCAGAAGCTGACGATCAACCGGCCAGGGACCTGACGCGGACTGCCGCCCCCGAATTGACGCTTCGCGAACCGTTCGTTAAATCGAACGATCCGTTTTCGACGTCAGATTGTCAGGGAGCAGCCATGACCGACCGTGCACCGGGTTTCCACACACTCGCCATCCACGCCGGGCAGCCCCTGACGCCGCGACGGGCGCACGCGCCACGCCGATCTACCAGACGACGTCCTTCGTCTTCGACGATGTCGACCATGCCGCCTCGCTGTTCGGGCTGCAGGCCTTCGGCAATATCTATACCCGCATCGGCAACCCGACGAACGCGGTGCTGGAAGAGCGCGTCGCAGCACTGGAGGGCGGCACGGCGGCGCTCGCCGTCGCGTCCGGCCACGCGGCCGAGTTCCTCTGCTTCCATGCGCTGCTGCAGCCGGGCGACGAATTCGTCGCGGCGCGCAAGCTCTATGGCGGCTCGATCAACCAGTTCAACCATTCCTACAAGAGCTTCGGCTGGAACGTGATCTGGGCCGATCCGGACGATGTCGAGGGCTTCGCCGCCGCCGTGACGCCGAAGACCAAGGCGATCTTCATCGAGTCGATCGCCAATCCGGGCGGCGTCATCGTCGACATCGCCGCGATCAGCGCGATCGCCAAGAAGCACAACATCCCGCTCATCGTCGACAACACGATGGCCTCGCCCTATCTGCTGCGCCCGTTCGAGCATGGCGCCGACATCATCGTGCATTCGGCTACGAAGTTCCTCGGCGGCCACGGCAACTCGATCGGCGGCCTGATCGTCGATGGCGGCTCGTTCAACTGGGTCGGCGACGACCGCTACCCGATGCTCTCCAAGCCGCGGCCGGAATATAACGGCATGGTGCTGGGCGAGACCTTCGGCAATTTCGCCTTCGCCATCGCGACCCGCGTGCTCGGCCTGCGCGATCTCGGCCCCGCGCTCTCACCCTTCAACGCCTTCATGCTGCTGACCGGCATCGAGACCCTGCCGCTGCGCATGCAGCGTCATTGCGAGAGCACGCAGAAAGTCGCCGAGCATCTCCAGAAGCATCCGGCCGTCGAGTGGGTGAGCTACCCCGGCCTGGCCGGCGACAAGTACGAGGAACTTGCCAAGCGCTACACGCCGAAGGGCGCCGGCGCGGTCTTCACCTTCGGCCTCAAGGGCGGCTACGACGCCGGCGTCAAGCTGGTCTCGAACCTCAAGCTGTTCTCGCATCTCGCCAATATCGGTGACACCCGCTCTCTGGTGATCCACCCGGCCTCGACCACCCACCGCCAGCTCACCGACGAGCAGAAGATCGCCTCGGGCGCCGGCCCGCAGGTGGTGCGCCTCTCGATCGGGCTCGAGGATGTCGAGGATCTGATCGCGGATCTGGATCAGGCGCTGGCATAAGCTCATGCCTCATTCTCGGGCTTGCCCCGAGAATCTCATGACCATGGAGGCGCCGGAAACGGCGCCTCTTTTGTTTGGGAGAACTCCGATTGTCATTCCGGGGCACGCCGCAGGCGTGAACCCGGAACCCACGACCGGGTGAGCCCTGTACCAAGCCATGATCGAAAGCGCTGCGACCCAGTCGTGGGTTCCGGGCTCTTCGCTGTGCGAAGCCCCGGAATGACAAGGAGCGTGCCTTACGCCCGCGCCGCCTGTTCGGTGCGAGTAACGTGGACCACGCCCATCGCCAGCACGGCGAAGCCGAGCGCCTGATGGGCAAGCCCGGCCCAGAGCGGCACGACCAGCAAGAGCGTCACGACGCCGAGCACCGATTGCGCCAGAACCAGCCCGGCGATCGCGGTCGCGCGCTTGGCGCTGCCCGAGCCCGGCGCGGCGCGGCGCAGACGCAGTACGTTCCACAAGGCGACGGCGAGAAGGACATAGGCGCCGATGCGGTGGTTGAACTGAACCAGCGCGACATTGTCGACGAAGTTCTCCCAGAACGGTGTCTGGGCGAAGAGCTGCGAGCTAGGGGGCACCAGCACGCCGTCCATCAGTGGCCAGGTATTGAAGGTGAAGCCGGCCTTCGAGCCGGCGACCAGCCCGCCGAGCGCGACCTGCACGAAAAGCAGGAGCAGCAGCAGCCATGCGCTCGCCCTGCCTCGCGCCGGCTCGACCCGGCGCAGCGGCGTCAGCGCCGTCGCGAAGGCCACGACCGAGGCGAAGAATAGGCCGGCGAAGGTCAGATGCAGCGTCAACTTCACCGGCGCGACCGCGACCATGCCGGGCTGAAGGCCGGATGCGACCATGATCCAGCCGATCGCGCCCTGCAGGCCGAGCAGCAGGCCCATGCCGAAGAGCGTTGCGCTCTGCCGAACGGGCAGCAGGCGGCGCAAGGCGACGATGAGGAAGCCGGCGAGATAGATCAGCCCGATGAAACGGCCGAGCTGGCGATGGCCCCATTCCCACCAGTAGATGAACTGGAACGCGCCGAGGCTCATGCCCTCGTTGAGGAGCTGGTATTGCGGGCTCGCGCGATACTTGCCGAACTCCTCGGCCCAGGCTTCGGCGGAGAGCGGCGGCATCGCTCCGGTGATCGGCTTCCATTCGGTGATCGAGAGGCCGGACCCGGTAAGACGGGTCGCGCCTCCGACCACGACCATCAGGAAGACGAGCCCAGCCACGGTCCAGAGCCAGCGGCGGATGCCGGCATGATCGGCCTTGGCGTCGGCGCGTGTCTGGTCGAGGGCGAGGGTCACGGGCGGGCTTTCGGTCGCAGGCGGGGATCTTTCGGCGCGCATCGCTTCACAAGCGCGCTCGCCGGTGACATAGACCCGTCGCTCCGGCGCGACAACGCCCGCATTGCCGCAGCAGCCCAGTCCGCGCGGTGGAGAGCCCGATGAAACAACGCAACCGCAAGCTGGTCGGGACCGTGCTGATCCTCGTCTTCGTCTGCGTCTACGCGCTCGTCGCGATGGCGCTGGCGCAGGGGCGGATCACCGAGGCGTCGAAGCCGGTGCAGACCATCGCTTATATCGCGCTCGGCCTTGCCTGGGTGCTGCCGCTGCTGCCGCTGATCAAGTGGATGGAGCGCAAGGACGAGGCTTGAGGCGTTTCGCCGATCCCGGCGGAAGAACCACGCGTGTCATTCCGGGGCGTGCCTTTAGGCGCGAACCCGGAACCCACGACCGGGCGAGCCGCCGGCCACTGAACACAAGATGTCTCACCCGGTCGTGGGTTCCGGGTTCTTCGCTCCGCGAAGCCCCGGAATGACAAGCCGAGGGCAAAACCCTAACCGACATCCAGCCTGCGCCCCCTATTTCGCAACCAGAACGGCAAACCCGACAGCAGCGCCCGCAGCGCCGCCTCGTTCTGATGCAGGCCGTTGAGCGAGACGCGCGGCAGGGCGTGGAGATGGCCGGCATGCTCGGGAAAGAGATGGCCCGGCCGCGTGGTCACCGCGCTCTCGAAGCCCGCCTCCGCCGCCAACGCGAAATCGCGCGGTCCGGCAGAATCGGGATCGCCGACCGGATAGGCGAAATGGCGGATCGGGATACCCAGCTCCGTCTCCAGACGCTGCCTGCTCTCGACGATCTCGCGGCGCGCGACATCCGCATCGTGCTTCGCCAGCATCGGATGCGTCAGGGTATGGGCGCCGATGGTCACGCCCGGCGCACCGGACAAGGCCCGCAGCGTTTCCCAGGGCAGACATTCACGCTCGACAAGGGCGACAGGGTCGATGCCGGCCTGGGTCGCCAACCCGGAAATTGCAGAGAGCAGAATCGCTTCCGGCCCGCGGCGCAGACGCCAGTAGAGCCTGGCGAAGGCGCGGTCCTTCTCGGCATCGGTTTCGGTCCGGGCCGTGAAACGGCCATCCGGCAGCGCGAGATCGATGCGCGGCAGGGTCCGGATCGCCTCCTCCAGCTCGACCCACCAGAGCCGCGCCGTGCGATCGGCGAAGCCGGGCGTCACGTATAGCATCCAGGGCGCCTCGTGCTTCGCGAGAACGGGCCAGGCCTCTTCGACATTGTCGCGGTAGCCATCGTCGAAGGTCAGCGCGACGAAGAAGCAGCCGGGCCTGGGATTGCGCAGGCGCGCCAGGGCCTCCTGCAACGAGACGATATCGTAGCCCTCGGCCCGGATCAGGCGCAGCGCGCGATCGAGGAAGTCCGGGGTGATGTCGAGCAGCGCGTTCGGCGCAAAGCCGCGCCGCTCCGCCGCCCGGACATGGTGCAGGGTCAGGATCACGCCCGCGCCTTGCGCAAAGCCGCGGCTCCAGCGGTCGGCGCCGGTCGCCGTCATCACCCTGAATGCGGCCGCGATGGCCCTGTGACGCCCGTTCATCGCCGCCAAATGCAACCGTCCCCTTGCAACCACCCGCTAACGCTATCGCGCGATGGCGCGGCGGGACCAAGGGATTGTGGCCGATCCGTTCACAATGACGGGTTAAGGACGCTCATCTGCTCTGCTCGTATGGGCGAAGGACACATGCCCGCCATCGCCGCTTCGACATCGGCCAACTCAGACGCGGCCACCGCCGCCCGGACCGCGCGACGCCCCTGGGCCTCGATCGCGATCGAGACCCATATCGCGGCGCTCGCCGACACCTGGCGTGCGTTCGAGGCGACCGCGCTGGTGACGCCCTATCAGAGCTATGACTGGATCAGGCCCTTCGTCGAGACGATCGGCGCAGCCCACGGCATGGCCTTGCGCTACGCGCTGGTGCGCGATGCCGGCGGCAAACTCTGCGCCTTGCTGCCGCTGACGATCACCGGCCGCAGCGGCTTCCGCTTTGCCGAGTTCATCGGCGGAAAGCACGCCAACTACCATATGGGGCTCTACGCTCCGGGTTTCGCCGCGCAGCTCGACACCGCCCTGACGACGCAGATGTTGACGGAGATCGGCAATGCCATCGGCGGACTCGATGCGCTCGCCTTCGTCAACCAGCCGATCACCTGGCAAGGCGTCGGCAACCCCGCCGCGCAGCTCGCCGCCGGCCCGAGTCCGAGCCGCGCCTACAAGCTCGCCCTGATCGCCGGCGACGGCGATGCGACGCTCAGGCGCTCGATGAGCAGCCACGCGCGCAAGAAGCTCAAGAACAAGCACAGCCGCTTCAAGGATTTCGGGCCGTCGGTGCTGACGCGGGCAACGACGTCCGGCGAAGCCGCGCGGATCATCGACGCGTTCCTGGAGCAGAAGGCGGAGCGCTTCCGCGTCATGGGCGTGCCTGACCCCTTCGCCGAGCCGGCGATGCGCGCTTTCCTGGAACAGGCGGCGATGGATCGCCGTTCCGAGCGCCCTGCGATCGAGCTCTATGCCCTCGATCTCGAAGGTCGGCCGGTGGCGACCTATGTCGGCGCGACCCAGGGCGAGCGCTTCTCGGGCATGGCGACCTCGTTCGACATGGCGAGCGAAACCGTCAAGACCAGTCCGGGCGAATTGCTGCTGGCCGAATTGATCCGCCTGAAAGCCCGGGAGGGCGTGGCGGTCTTCGATCTCGGAGTCGGCGAAGCCCGCTACAAGACCACCTTCTGCGACGACCATGACGATCTCGTCGACAGCTTCCTGCCACTGACCTTCAAGGGCCGACTCTTCGCGCGGATCGCCCGGACGAAGCGCGAGTTGAAGCGGCTGATCAAACGTTCGCCGGCTGCGCTGAAGCTCGCCCACCGGGCATCGGGCTGGCTGCGGCGCAAACGCACAGAGGACGAGTAGGGCCGCGCCCGGCTCAGGCGGCTCAGGCGTCGACCGGCGCCTCCGTGCGCGACACCGGGGGCATCGGCACGCCACCCTCGGCATCGAGGATCAACGTGACCTGCGCCTCGGTCAGTTCGCTCAGGCGATAGGCCGTTTCCAGTGCGTGGCCGTTGCCGACTTGCCCGCTCATCACGAGCCCGGCCTGCGCGCGGCGGGCGATCGGCGCCAGCACCGCGCCGTCGTCGTTCGAGGCGGTCGCGACCAGCACCCAGTCATAGGTCTCGCAAAGCGCATCGAGCGCGACATCGACGAGATCGGGAGCCGCCAGCACCGCGGCGCGACCGGCGCGGCCGGCCCCGATACGGTGCAGCCGCG
The DNA here is from genome assembly GCA_965283735.1 of Beijerinckiaceae bacterium. Taxonomy (GTDB): domain Bacteria; phylum Pseudomonadota; class Alphaproteobacteria; order Rhizobiales; family Beijerinckiaceae; genus Allobosea. The sequence continues at coordinate 2,802,848 of CBDIPN010000001.1, forward strand.
AACCCGACGCGCGCATGATGATGTCGGAGAACAGCGCCTCGCCGGCGAGAAGCTCCGAGAAGCCGGCCTCCCCGCCCGCGGGGTCGGTGGACAGGTCGACGAGCACACAGCGGCAGCGCTGCGCCAGCAATTCGGCGAGGTCCCGCGGCCTTGCAGCCTCGTCGCCGGCGCCATCCAGGACCAGCGCCAACGGCGCCATGCCGCGCGACGGCTCGCGGGTCCGCTCGGCGATCTCGGCCAGCGTCAGCTCGGGCTGGTCCAGGTCGAGCCGGATCTGGCCGAGCTTCCCGGCATGGGTCAGCAGGCCGGCGACGCGCGCATGGCGCGGTGCGCCGGGCATCGGGCCGGGCGCCTCCTCATCCTCGTCCTCGGACGAGGCAGCGGAAACCCAGCGCGGCCCGCGCGGGGCGTCCGGCAGGGGGCGCCCCTGGCCGTTGAGCAATTCGCGGGTCACGATCGTCGCCAGCGCGATCAGGAAGGTCGCAAGCGTCGCAACCAGCACGACCGGGATCTTCTTCGGGAAGGAGGGCTCGGTCGGCTCGACCGCCCGCGAAATGATGCGGGCATCGGCCGGCGCGGCATTCATGGTGTCGCGCGCGACCGCCTCGCGATAGCGCTGCATGTACTGCTCGAGCTGCTCACGCAGCGTGCGGGCCTCGCGCTCCAGCGCGCGCAGCTGCACTTCGCTGTCATTGGCGCTGGAGACGTTCTTCTTCTGCCCGTCGAGCGCGGCCTGGAAGCTCTCGACGCGCTGGCCGGCGATCTTGGCCTCGTTCTCGAGCGTGCGCACGGTGCGCTCGGCAGCGGCGCGAAGCTGGCCTTCGAGGTCGAGAAGCTGGGCGTTGAGCTCCTTGATCCGCGGATGCTCCGGCAGCAGGCTGCGCGATTCCGCCGCGATCTGGGCGCGCAGGTTGACGCGCTGCTCGATCAGCCGGCGGACGAGGTCATTATTGGCGACGTCGGGGATCTCAAAGGTGCGGCCCTGCTTGATGGCATCGCGGATCAACCCCGCCTTGGCCTGCGACTCGGCCTGCTGGCTGCGAGCGCTGGAGAGCTGCGCCGACAGGTCGGTGAGCTGCTGGGAGGTGATCGTGGTGTTATTGGGGCCGGCGAAGAGGCCGTTCTTAGAGCGGAAGTCCTCGACCCTGGCCTCGGCCTCGGCGACGCGCTTGCGCAAGGGCTCGATCGTGGTCGAGAGCCAGTTCGAGGCGCTGCGGGCATTCTCCTGCTTCGCCTGCTCCTGGAATTCCAGATAGGTCTCGGCAATGGTGTTGGCCGCCTTCGCGGCGAGCGCGGCATCGCTCGACGTGAATTCGATGGAGACGATGCGCGAACGGGCGACGGGGAAGACCAGCAGCCGGTCGTAGTATTTCTCGAGAACGCGTTCCTCGGGGGAGCGGTCGGCCGGATGCCCCCCGAGCCCGATCATGACGGCGAGCTTGCGCACCGCGCTCAACGCTCCGACGCCGGAATCGAATTCGGCATTGCCGACGAGCCCGATCCGCTTCACCGCCTCGCGCGCCAGGTCGCGGGACATGATGATCTGGACCTGGCTCAGCACCGCTTCTGAATCGAACTGGCCGCTATCGGCCGCAGCCTGCCCCGGCAGCGTATAGAAGCCGCCGCGGCTTTCCAGCAGCAGCTTGGCTTCGCCGGTATAGCGCGGCGTCACGACGTTCACCGCGACGAAGGACAGGCCGAGGGCGGCGAGCGTCGGCGCGATGATCCAGAACTTGCGGCGCTTGATCGCGGCCCAGAGGGCGGAGAGATCGAGCATGTCGCCTCGGCCTTCGCCGGCGCCGCGCGCATCAATCCCAGCTTGAGCGGTCATGGGGCCACCTATCGACGCAAAACTCTCGTCCCGTGGAAGGGACGCGGGCGACATTGAAAGCTCAGTAAGGTTATCGCCGGGTAAATGCCGGCAGGATGGCGGCCCCGCTTTGGCCCTTGCCGTCTCCCGCCCCCGCTTCGGGCGCCGGCCGTCCGGGGCGATTCGGCCGCAGGAAACCCCGGCTTCGACCGGGCCTTGCGCCGCAATCAAAGTCGCGTGGCGCCTTGATTTCACACAGGAGGGACGGGCCGGCGCAGCAGAATTTTCGGCAAGGCCACCCTCTCGATCGTAAACGACGACCGCGCCCACCTGCCGGCGCAGTCCCTCTCGACAGCTCGCAATCGGCAAATTCTGCGCGAGAGACCCGGCGCCCGGTAAGGAAGCTTAACGGATCATTACCGCTATTCTGAACGGCGGCTTCACCGGCCATTCAGCGGGAGAAGCGAATCTCGGCTCGCTCGATCAAACGTGTCGCCATGATCGGGCCGCTGCCGACTGCAGCTACCCCCACAGCCTCGCAGTCGGCAGCGTTTTTTGCGCGCCCTCCCCCGAACGATCCGAAGCAGCCAGACGCGGCAACGCGGCCGGTCGATCGATGCCCGCAACGCCTCGCGGGAAGCCTTTGTTAACCATGTCGAGTCTAAAGATCGGGCCAGTTCTGCACGGGTAAGCCAGTGATGAGTCGACGCCTCGCCTCTCTCGCCTTGGCTGCCGCCATGACTGCGGGAGCCTGCGCGCCCCGCTATCCGGCGGCGGACTATGCGCTCGCCGAGCCGGCCGGCCCTTATCGGCTGGCCAGTGGCGACCGACTGCGCGTCATCGTGTTCGGGCAGGACAATCTCTCCAACATCTATGCCGTCGACGGCGCCGGGCGCATCGCGATGCCGCTGATCGGCTCGGTCGAGGCGCAAGGACGCACGACGCAGCATCTCGCCCAGGCGATCGAGGCCAAGCTGCGCGGCGGCTATCTGCGCGAGCCCAAGGTTTCGGTCGAGGTCGACACATACCGCCCCTTCTTCGTGCTCGGCGAAGTCACCCAATCCGGCCAGTTCCCCTATGTTAACGGCATGACCGTGCAGACGGCGGTCGCGATCGCCGGCGGCTTCACGCCGCGCGGCCAGCGCTCCACGGCCGAGGTGACGCGCCAGATCGACGGCCAGACCGTGACCGCGACCGTGCCGATCACCTATCCGGTGCAGCCCGGCGATACGATCGTCATCAAGGAACGCTGGTTCTGAGATTGCGGCGCGCTCGATGACGGACAATCTCGCCGCCCGCCCCCTGAAAATCCTGCATGTCTTCCGCGCGCCGCTCGGCGGGCTGTTCCGGCATGTCCTCGATGTCGCGCGCGGCCAGGTCGAGCGCGGCCACAACGTCGGCATCTTCTGTGATTCCAGCACCGGCGGAGCGCGGGCCGACGCGGTCTTCCGCGAGCTCGCCGGCCGGCTGGCGCTGGGCGTGACCCGGGTGCCAATGTCGCGCTACCCGAACGCCACCGACCTCAAGGCCCAGTTTTCCGAGATCTCGCTGCGGCGACGCCTCGCGCCGGACGTGGTGCATTGCCACGGCTCGAAGGGCGGGGTCTATGGCCGCATCCCCGCGCTGTTTTCGCCCGGCCGGCGCTATGTTACCGCCTACACGCCCCATGGCGGCAGCTTCAACTACAAGCCCGGCGGCGTGGAGCATAAGGTCTATATGAGCGTCGAGCGCCTGCTCGAAGGCGCGACCGACATGTTCCTGTTCGAGAGCCGCTTCATCGCCGGCCGCTTCGAAGCCCATATCGGCCACCTGCCGCGCACGGATCATCGCATCGTGCTCAACGGGGTTTCCGACGCGGAATTCGAGCCGATCGATCACGAGGCCGCCGAATTCGATCTGCTCTATCTGGGCGAGCTGCGCTCGGCCAAGGGCGTCGACACCCTGATCGATGCGCTGGCGCTGCTGCGCCGTCGGGACGGGCTGACGCCGCGCATCCTCATCGTCGGTTCGGGCCCGGACGAAAGCGAACTGAAGCAGATGACGCGCGAGCGCGGCATTGCCGACCAGTGCGCCTTCGAGCCGCCGGCCCCCATCCGCAAAGCACTGGCGCGCGCCCGCGCGATGGTCATCCCGTCGCGAGCCGAGTCCCTGCCCTACGTCATCCTGGAAGCGGCAGCGGCCGCGCAGCCGCTGATTTCGACCGATGTCGGCGGTATCGGCGAGATCTACGGCCCCAACCATCGCCAGCGCCTGATCCCGGCCGACGACCCGGCGATCCTTGCCGGGGCGATCCGGGCGATGCTGGAGACACCGGGGCCCGAGCGCCTCGCCCAGGCGGCGGATCTCGCCGGCCATGTCCGGCAGAATTTCCGCCTGGACGACATGGTCGACGGCGTCATCGCCGGCTATCGCGACGCACTCAAGACACGCGGCATCGTCTGACGCGCCCCTTGTCATTCCGGGGCTTCGCGCAGCGAAGAACCCGGAACCCACGACCGGGCGAGCCGCTGGCAACGAGACACAAGATCTCTCACCCAGTCGTGGGTTCCGGGTTCGCGCCTGCGGCAGGCCCCGGAATGACAAAGGTGGCTCCGACAGACCTCAGACCAGCTTCAACGCCACGACGCCACAGACCACGAGCAGGATGCCGAGCCAGCCCGCCGGCCTGATGCGCTGGCCGAAGACCAAAGCACCGATGACGGCGGTGATCACCAGCCCCGCCCCGCCCCAGACCGCATAGGCCACCGAGAGGTCCATGCCCTCGATCGCCTTTGCGAGCGCGGCGAAGGCGCCCATGACGAGAACGATACCGCCGGCGCCCATGATGCGACGGCTCATGCCGTCCGAGAGCTTGAGCAGATAGGTGCCGCCGATTTCGAGCGCGACGGCAAGCACGAGCCAGAGGGCAGGCGCAGCCTGCACAAAGGAGGCATTCACGCGAGCCTCCCGTGATCCTCGCTGCGTTCGTGCCCCACTCCGTTCTCGATGAGGAGAATGCCGGCCAGGATGGCGGCGAGCCCCGCCGCACGCGCGGCGGTCAGGTGCTCGCCGAAGAGCACATGACCGATCAGCGCGATGCCGACGATGCCGAGCCCTTCCCAGACGGCATAGGCGACCGCCATGGGGATGACGCGCAGCGCGATGCTGAGCAGGATGAAGGAGAAGCCGATCAGGATCAGCGGCAAGGTGCCGACGAGCCATGAGGTGGAGACGGCCGACTTCAGCGCGGCCGTCGCGACGATCTCGACGGCGATTGCCGCGAGCAGAACCAACCAATGAAAAGACATGATGCACACGGGCAAAGCCGGCGCTGAACGTCGCGGGTGCGACGCAGGGACAGCCAAGCAATCGTTAGAGTTTTAAATCGACGGATCCAAAAAGAAGATTGAGCCGGAGCTTTGCTCCAGCAACCGACGCCATAGGAAAAAAACCTATCGAGGCGCGGCGCTCTTCTTGAGCGTTATATGCTTCTCAGACACTCATCGATTGCCAATATGCCTACGCCAATCCAATCTGTCAACTCACGATCACTTGCAATAACAATCACTTGCGGGAAATCGCGGCTTCTTCGACCATTCTAGACCTGTGCCAAATCACTGGCAGGCCAAGACAAAATCCACTTTTTCGCCATCGCGTTTTCGCAGAGTGCAAAACGGGTCCGGCGCGGGCCGCCGCCGGAGCTCGAAGGCTTACGAATCCATCGAAACAGCGAGCGGTCCGATTAAACGTTCCGTGAGCAATTTCGGGTAGAGCCGAACCGGGATCGCTGCACCCCCGGCGCGGCGCTCCGAGTTGAGGATGTAGGCTTATGGGGACTTTCGATGTCCGCGATATGATGAAGGCGGACGCGGCCGCCTCGGCGACGCCGGATGTCTTCGGCGGGACCGAGAAAGGGCCGACGCGGCGCTTCCATCCACTGGCCGAACGCATCGCGGCCATCCCCGTCAAGCCGACCCTCTCCCCGGTTATGATCGAGGGCGTGGCCCGGCTGCTCGACCTGATCGCCGTACTCGGCACGGGCGGGCTGATCTACTGGCTCTATGCGGCCGGAAAGGTCGAATACACGCTGCCTTACCAGGTGACGGTCGGGGCGTTGGCTCTCGGCGCGCTGGCGCTCTTCCAGGCATTGCAGCTCTACCCGATCGGCGCGCTGCGCCATTTCATCGGCAGCGCGGTCAGGCTGGTCACCGGCTGGACCATGCTCTTCCTGGTCGCGCTCGCGGCCTTCTTCTTCCTGAAGATCGGCGATCAGGTTTCGCGCGTCTGGCTGATCGGCTTCTATTTCTCCGGCGTCGGCGCCCTGCTCGCGGGGCGCGTGATCATGACGACCGGCGTGCGCTATCTCACCCGCAGCGGCCGGCTGGAGCGGCGTACGGCGATCGTCGGCGGCGGCGAAGCGGGCGAGGCCCTGATCCGCGCCCTGGAAACCCAGAAAGATACGGGCCTGCGCATCTGCGGCGTGTTCGACGACCGCAACGACGAGCGCTCGCCCGATCTCGTCGCCGGCTATCCCAAGCTCGGCACGATCGACGATCTCGTCGAGTTCGCGCGTCGCACCAAACTCGATCTCGTCATCTTCACCCTGCCGATCTCGGCTGAAGCGCGGCTTCTGACCATGCTGCGCAAGCTCTGGGTGCTGCCGATCGACATCCGCCTTTCAGCCCACATGTCGAAGCTGCGCCTGCGCCCGCGCTCCTATTCCTATTTCGGCGCCGTGCCGGTGCTCGACGTCTTCGACCGGCCGATCGCCGACTGGGACATCGTCGTCAAATGGGCGTTCGACAAGGTCGTCGGCACGCTCGCGCTGATCGCGCTCTCGCCGGTGATGCTGGCGACCGCGATCGCGATCAAGCTCGATTCCAAGGGGCCGGTGTTCTTCCGCCAGAAGCGCTACGGCTTCAACAACGAGACCGTCGACGTCCTGAAGTTCCGCTCGCTGCGCCACGACATGGCCGACCATGCCGCGGCCAAGCAGGTCACCAAGGACGACCCGCGGGTCACCCGCGTCGGCCGCTTCATCCGCAAGACCTCGATCGACGAACTGCCGCAGCTCATGAACGTCGTCTTCAAGGGCGACCTCTCGCTGGTCGGGCCGCGCCCGCATGCGATCCATGCCAAGGCCTCGAACCGCGCCTATGAGCAGGTGGTGGACGGCTATTTCGCGCGCCACAAGGTCAAGCCCGGCATCACCGGCTGGGCCCAGATCAACGGCTGGCGCGGCGAGACCGACACCGACGAGAAGATCCAGCGGCGCGTCGAGCACGACCTCTACTATATCGAGAACTGGTCCGTGCTGCTGGACCTCTACATCCTGCTGAAGACGCCGTTCTCGCTGCTGACCAAGAACGAGAACGCCTATTGAGCACGCTGGCGCAGACCCCGCCGCGCGGCGAACGACTGACGATCTCCTACGCGGCGATCAAGCGCGGCATCTTGTGGCTGCTCGGTGCATCCAGCGGGCTCGCGCTGATCGAGCCCTCGCCGTATGAGGTCGTCTTCCTGCTGGCGCTGTTCGTCTTCGCGCTGACGGGCATCCGGTTCTCCCAGAAGCTCCTGCCGCTCGCCGTGCTGCTGCTTGGCTACAATATCGGCGGCATCGTCTCCCTCATTCCCTGGATGAGCGACGGCGACGCGGTGCGCTTCACCGCCGTATCGGTCTATCTGATGATCACGGCAGTCTTCATCGCCGGCATCATGTCGCAGGATGCAGCCGGAAGGCTGGAGACACTGCGCCGCGGCTACCTGTTCGCTGCCTGGATCGCGGGATTGGCGGCACTTCTCGGCTATTTCGACATCGCCGGGCTCGGCCAGGCCTTCACGCTCTACGGCCGCGCCTCCGGCACCTTCAAGGACCCCAACGTGCTGGGGCCCTATCTCGCCCTGCCGATCGTCTATGTCCTGCAACGGATACTGACCGGTCAGGTCGGCATGCTGCGCGGCCTCATCACGCTCAGCGTACCGCTCGCCGCGCTGTTTCTCACCTTCTCCCGTGGCGCCTGGGGCGTGCTCCTCGTCTCGGCGGCGTTGATGGTCGCTCTCACCTTCCTGACCGCGTCCGACGCCGCGCGCCGGGCGCGCATCGTCACGATGTCGCTTGCGGCACTCGCCGCGGCGTTCGCAGCGCTGCTGGTCGCGCTCTCCTTCGAGGAGATCCGCAACGTCTTCGACGCACGCGCCAGCCTCAACCAGGACTATGACCTGGGCGTCACCGGCCGCTTCGGCAACCAGCTGCGCGCCATTCCGATGCTGCTCGATGCGCCCAACGGCTTCGGGCCCCTGCAATTCCGCTGGATCTTCAACCAGGCCGACCCGCACAATGTCTACATCAATGCCTTCGCCTCCTATGGCTGGCTCGGCGGGCTGTCCTGGGCCAGCCTGATGGTTGCAACCTCCTATATCGGCTGGCGGGTGGTGTTCCGGCCGGGCCCGACACAGCTGCATGCCATCGCGATCTGGTCCGTGCTTTTCGTCACCATCCTGCAGGGCTTCCAGATCGACAGCGACCACTGGCGGCATCTCTATCTGATGCTGGGCCTGATCTGGGGTCTGGCCGCATTGCGACCAGGCGACGGCGGCGGCGAGGAGCGCTCGTGACGGCAGCAGCGCCATCGACCCGCGAGAATGCCCCGGGTGGTCAGATCGAGACCATCCAGGCCCTGCGCGCGATCGCCGCACTGCTGGTGGTCTTCGGCCATGCCGCCCATGAGACGGAGGCCATCGGCCCGCGCGTGGGCCTGCCCGCCATCGACGCGTCCTTCATGTATTGGGGTATCGGCGTCGATATCTTCTTCGTGATTTCCGGCTTCATCATGGTCCATACCTCGGCCGACCTGTTTGGCCGGCCGGGCGCCTGGCGGATTTTCCTCGCCCGACGCATCGCCAGGATCGTGCCGCTCTACTGGCTCCTGACCAGCATCCTGCTGATCGGAGGCTTGATCGCTCCCCAGTTGCTCAACGTGCCGTTCGGCGACTGGCAGCACATCCTCGCCTCCTATCTCTTCATCCCGAGCCTGCGCGGCGGCGACGAGATCAGACCGGTGATGGCGCTGGGCTGGACGCTGAACCTGGAGATGTTCTTCTACGTGCTGTTTGCCGGCGCGCTGCTTTTGCCGCTGCGGCGCGGCATGATCGCGCTCGCGCTCGTCATCTCCGGCCTCGCCCTGGCCGGCGCGCTCCTGAAGCCGGCGCAGGTGCAGCTCGCCTTCTGGACGCAGCAGATCATCCTCGAATTCCTGTTCGGCTGCCTGCTGGCGCTTGTCCATCGACAGGGTATCCGGCTGCCGGCCGCAAGCGCCGTGCTGCTGGTTGCCCTCGGCTTCGCCGGCATGTTCAGGTTTCTCGGACTTGATGGACAGGAGACGATCGCGCCGGCTCTGCGCTGGGGCCTGCCCGCTGCCCTGATCGTCGGCGGCGCGGCGCTCTATCGCGGAGCCCCGCCGCGATTGGCGCTACTGCTCACCGGCCTCGGCAACGCGTCCTACAGCCTCTACCTCTTCCATCCCTTCGCCTTGCGGCCGCTGCGGGAAGTCTGGGTCAAGCTGGTCGGAGGAGCGCTGCCGCTGGAACTCTACATCGCCCTCGCGATGACGGCCGCGGCGCTCACCTCGGTGCTCCTCTACGGCTGTGTCGAGCGCCCGATCGGGCGCCGGGTGCGTTTCCCTTCCGCGATGGTCCGCCCGCGCGGGGCCGGTTCGACGCAGACGGAAAGCGCTCAGCCCCTGCCCTTGCGCACGACGACATAGGCGTAGGTCGTCACGAGATTCCAGCCGATCCGCGCCGCCGTTGCATTGAAGGCGTGGTCGAGCTGCTTCAGCCCCGGCATCCGGTCGAAATAGCCATGCCCCCAGAAGCGCTGGACATGGGTCTCGGCAAAGCCGGCCCGCTTCAACATCGGCTCGAGCACGGCCGGGTCGCCGCGGCATCCATCGTAGAGCGCAGGAAACTTCGGATCGCCGCCGCCATCGCGGCGCGCCGGGAACAGGGCGTGGACGATGGCGTGCGAGGCCTTTTCCGGCAGGACGTGGTTCAGCGCGAAGACGGGCGCCCACAGCGTCGGGAAGAAGGCGAGCGCCACGCCGCCGGGCGCCAGCAATTCATGGATGTTGCGCCAGGCGCGCTCGACCCCGTCGACATGCTCGAAGACCATGCGGGAGACCATCATGTCGTAGCCGCCACGCCGGACATCGGGCTCGGAGAGGTCTCCGGCGATATCGAAGCGCGCGGTCCTGAGCCCCCGCCCCGTCAGGGCCAGCTCGCCGGCATCGATGTCGTTGACGATGAGGTCGATGCCGTTGCGGGCGGCCTGCTCCTGGGTGAACAGCGGATCGCGCCCGCCGCCGATCTCGCAGACGCTGCGCAGGCCGAACTGATGCGCCAATCCGAGAATGGTCGCCTCGTAGTGATCCCAGGCCCATTGCGAGTGCCAGTCGGGCTTGATCCCTCCGAAGAAGGTCGCAAGCGAGCCGGCCGGCTGCGCCATAGCCCGGCGCCCCGGCCCGGAGCCTGCAATCGCAAGACTTGCCATCGTCATGATCGCCTCCGCTTCTGCGTGCCCTGCCCCCAAGACGACTTTGGCTGCTGGGCCTGACGGCCGCAACGGGAAGGTTAAACAACAGTTAACGCATGCCGGCCTTGGTGAAAGGCGGCTTCATGCGCCCAGCATCAAGACTGTTCATGATCGCATCGAAGCGCATTGCATCTGCCGCGCCTCACCACTATAAGCCGACCCGTCGGAGCGTAGCGCAGCCCGGTTAGCGCACTTGTCTGGGGGACAAGGGGTCGGAGGTTCGAATCCTCTCGCTCCGACCATTACATCCCGAGAATCGTCGGCTTCGAGCCGTTGCGATCTGCACTGCGGCTGCGCGGGCATGCGGATGATGTCGAGAATCCCTGCGGATCGGCACAAGACTCTTCCACAAGGTCTCCGTTATTCGCGCCGGGTCGGCGGCCCCAGCTACCGGGACATTCGCCTCGCGAGCCCCGATATCGTCCGCTGCAGCCGTGCGGTCCATCGCTGTTCATCGGCGTGTCGCACGATTCGCGCCGCGATCACGTCCCACTGCTCTTGCGAAAGATGCAGGTCGTGTTCGGCCTCGATTGCCTCGATGCGCACGGCCGGCGAGAGGGGATACCGCTCCGTCGCCAACTCTCTTGCGCCATAATAGTCGGCTTCGCCCTGCAAAATGAGGAATGGCACCTGAAGCGACGCCAGATGCCGTGTTCGTGCCGGGTCTTCATCTGAGCCGGGCGCGCGGAACGGGTAGCCCAGCGCCACCATGGCCGTCAGGGGCGCTCCTTCGCTGGCGGCAAGGGAGATGATGCGCCCGCCGGAGGATCGACCGATCGCGATCACCTGCTTTCCGGCGAAATGATCGCTCATGCGTACAAATGCCGACTTTCGCTTCTCGAGCCCACGATCCGCGTCGCAGATGTCGCGTTCTCCAAGAAACAGCACACCCTGCCCGGCAAGGCGTCGACGAAGAGCCTGCTCGACATGCTGGTCGACCGGGTGAGAATCCCCGGCCAGATACAAGAAAACTCTCATCCCCATGGGAGGGGCTTTCACCACCCCGCACCTTGCCGCGCAATCGACGCGTTCGCGATGTCCCCGGCTCTTTCTGCGTCGGTTCAAGACGCACTGCCCGGGCTGGCGTCACATCCCGGTAGGGATCCTCTCCCAAATGGGGGGCGACAGCGCCCGATCTGCGCTTTCGTCCTGAAACCGAGTGAGGGGCTCATGCTCGACCAGGATGGAGCTTCCGCGACAGTGATCGGCGTCACCGTGCCGCACTGGCTGTTGTCCGCGATCAACGGAACGGCGGCACTGGTCCTCATGTTCGTGATCTGATCAGGGCAGAAGGCCTGCCTGCGGAAGCAGACACCCCAAATGGGGGCTGATCGAACACTTGCTTCGATGCGAGGGTGAAAGTGCGGCTCCAGGTTATTCCACCATGAAACACAAGCATCAGATGTCGCTCATCGCGCGACGGGCCCAGATTCGTCGTGCCGCCGCCAACCGGAAGGATCTTCCTTCAGTGCAGCCGGCCGGCCGGCCCGATTTGCGCCTGGTCTCGAGCAGCCACGAAGCCGAGCGGGTCGTACAGATCGATCATCGCGACCTGGCCACGGCCGTCGAGTAGCGGTCCGGTCCGCCCCCGCGCGTCCCGCGTTCAGCCCATAGTCATCTGCGATGGCCCTTGATGGCGGCACGGCACACGGATTGCCGTAGCGTCAATAATGGCCACGGACGGTATCGCGTTGAAGCAAGACTGGTTCCATTGCGAGGATTGCGGCTCGCCGGGCGTCTCGATTCCGCACGCGCTCAGCGATGCCAGCGTGGTCTCCTGCGCCAATTGCGGATTGAGCCTGAGCTCCTGGGCCGAGTATCGCCGCAGGATCGACCAGGCCCTGATGGCCGAGCAGGCCAGCAAGGCGCGCCGCGTCATCGTGGCGGACCCGATCGGGAGCGTCATGGCCGAAGCCTGACGACAAGCGCCCGTCGCCTTCGCCACACCGGTTCGAGCGCGAGATCGGGGCGGGCGGAGTTGTCCACTGCCCGGCATCGTCAACCGGCTTGCCAGACGTTACGTCAGGCTTCACGATCCCCTGACGTAGCGTCGATTGGGAGGTCGAAGATGCGTGCCGTGTCACATTCGGTGGACATGCCGGTTTCGAGCCAGCGGGCGGTTCTGCTGCGCATGCTCGTGCTTCTGGCCATCACAATGGCCGTCCTCATGCCCCTGATCGACTAGGGGCCTCCGGCAAAGCCCGTTTTGCTCGCACGACGCGGCATCGCAGAACGATCTCCGCGATGCCGCGATCCCTCAGCGGTGCGCCAGCCAGTCCTTGAGCAGGCCGATATCGGCCTGGCCGAGCCCATGCCCTGCCGGCAGCACGCGGTGCTCGACCGTCGCACCGCTTCCAGAGAGCCGGCAGGCAAGCGCCTCGGCATCGGTCTTCGGCACGATCGGATCGAGCGCGCCCGACAGGATCAGCACGGGCTTGCCCGCGAGATCGGCTTCCGACACTTCCACGAAAGGCACCATCGCGCGTAGAAGCGCGGCGCCGGCCAGGATTTCGGGCCGCTGCTGCAGAAGAGCCGCCGCGATATTGGCGCCGTTGGAGAAGCCCAGCGCGAGCGGCGCCGGCAGGCCATAACGCTCCCGCGCCCACAGCACGAATTCCGCCAGCTCGTCGGTGCGCCGCTTGAGATCGGCCTCGTCGAAGACGCCTTCCGCGAGACGGCGGAAGAAGCGCGGCGCCGAACCTTCCAGAACCTTGCCGCGCGGCGAGAGCAGGCTCGCGCCAGGGGCGACGGTGCGGCCGAGCGAGAGAAGATCGCGCTCGTCGCCGCCGGTGCCGTGCAGGAGCAGCAGCGGCCGGCGCGCCGGATCGCTGCCAGGCTCGAAGACATGAATGAAATCGGTATCGACGGTCGTGGCGGTCATGGTCATCTCCCTTCATCAAGCGGAGGCGCCCAGCCCCTTGCGGCAAGCAGGCAGAGCGCTGTGGTGTCGCTCCGCCGCCCGCCTGAATGGCGGGCGGCGGGTTTCGTCAGCCGAGAGCGGGCAGGACCGCCTCGATCTCCTTGCGATGCGCCTCGTACTGGGGCGGCAGCTTCAGCGAACGGCCGAGTTCGGCGGCAGGCTCATCGACCGCGAAGCCGGGAATATCCGTCGCGATCTCGAACAAGACATGGCCGGGCTCGCGGAAATAGACCGAGCGGAAATAGTTCCGGTCGCGCTGTTCCGTGGGGCTGATGCCATGGTTCTGAACAAGGCGGCGCACCATCTCCTCCTGCGCGGCGTCATCGGCCGCCCGGAAGGCGATATGGTGGACCGAGCCCGCGCCCTGCCGGGCCGGCAGGAAGCCACCGGCGACGCGCAGGTCGATCACCCCGCCGATCGCCGTGCCCTTCGCGGCATAACGGATCAGCGTGCCCTCGCGGCCGATCTCCGTGAAGCCGAAGACGTCACTGAGGATGGCGCCGGTCGGCGCGGCATCGGCCAGCAGCAGGCTGACGCTATGGAAGCCGCGCAGCGCATGCTCGGCGGGAATGCCGCCGTCAGTCCAGGCGGGCTCCTTCTCGACGCCCGGCAGGCCGACAAGGGCGAGCCTCATGCCGTCCGGGTCGCGAAAGCTCAGCACGGTCTCGCCGAAACGCTTCACCGGCACCTCATGCGGCACGCCCTGCTCGACGAAGCGATGAGCCCAGAAGCCGATCGAGCCTTCCGGAACCCGGAAGACCGTCTCCTGCGTCTCGCCGACGCCGAGCCGGCCGGGCGACGCATGTTCCCAAGGGAAAAACGTCAGGATAGAGCCGGGTGCGGCATCCACATCGCCGAAATAGAGGTGATAGGTGCCGGGATCGTCGAAGTTCACCGTCTTCTTGACGAGACGCAGGCCGAGCACGCGAGCATAGAAGTCCAGATTGCGGCGCGCCGGACCGGAGATGGCGGTGACGTGGTGAAGGCCGTTGATCTGCATGGCGAGGTCCTCCGTTTTCCTGATCACGATGAGCGACATCCGCTCGGTTGACCGGAAGATCGGCATGAAGGCGGCCGAACGCCAGAGACAATTCATTGCATCCACGCAATGTCGTTATCGCCAATCTACAATTTGATTTGCGAACAAGGCTGACCAATCTTCTGACCCGAGACCAACCGGTCCCGTTTCAGGAGACTTCCCATGATCGACAATCGTCTCGCCCCTTATGGCGCCCTCGGCCTGCGCGTCGCGCTTGGCCTGATGTTCATCGCCCATGCCTATCTCAAGCTCGTCATCTTCACGCCCGCCGGCTTCACCGGCTTCCTTGGGCAGGTCGGCCTGCCGGGCTTCCTCGCCTGGCCGATCATGCTGGCCGAGCTCATCGGCGGCATCGCCATCCTCATCGGCTTCCATGGCCGCCTCGTCTCGGCCGCGCTGCTGCCGGTTCTGCTTGGCGCTCTCGCGATCCACGCTCCGAACGGCTGGGTCTTCAATGCGCCAAATGGCGGCTGGGAATATCCCGCCTTCCTCGCCCTGACCGCGCTGGCGCATGTGCTGATCGGCGACGGGGCGCTTGCCGTGACCCGCACGGGCTCCGCGGCGGCCGCCAAGCCGGCGCTGGCGTGACGCGAACCCGCCTTGAAGGGGCGCGCGCCTTGGCCGAGAGTGAGCGGATGAATCAAGCCGCGAAGCCCCTGGCCTGGGACGATTTCCGCCTGATCAAGGCGATCGCCGACAAGCGGGCGCTGCCGGCAGCCGCGGCAGCGCTCGGCGTCAATCACTCGACGGTGTTCCGCCGCCTCGGTCAGATCGAGGAGGCGCTCGGCACCCGCCTGTTCGAGCGCCATCGCAGCGGCTATGTCGCGACGCCGGCCGGCGAGGAGATGATCCAGCTCGCCGCCCGCGTCGACGACGACATCACCGCCTTCGCCCGCAAGCTCGCCGGGCAGGAGATCAAGCCGGCCGGGGAATTGCGCGTCGCCACCAACGACTCCCTGCTGGTCGACCTGCTGACGCCGCTCTTCGCCGGTTTTCTTGAGCAGTGCCCGGATATCCGGCTCGATATCCTGATCGGCAACCAGGCCGCCAACCTCTCCAAGCGCGATGCGGATGTCGCGATCCGCGCCACCGATCATCCGCCGGAGACGCTGGTCGGCCGCAAGTCCGCCCGCATAGCCTGGGCGCTCTATGGTCGCGCCGTCGACTTTCCCGAAGCCGAACGTCCTTCTCGCGAGAGCCTGTGGGAGCGCAGCTGGGTCTCGCTCGGCGACCAGTTCACCATGCTGAGCGCGGTGCGCTATCTCGCCCGCCATGTCGCGCCGGAACGCGTCGTCTACCGACTCAATACCGTTCTCGGTCTTGCCGAGGCGGTCGAGGCCGGGATCGGCGTCGGCTTCCTGCCCTGCTTCATCGGCGACACGCGTCCCGCCCTGAGA
Source organism: Beijerinckiaceae bacterium (assembly GCA_965283735.1). Taxonomy (GTDB): domain Bacteria; phylum Pseudomonadota; class Alphaproteobacteria; order Rhizobiales; family Beijerinckiaceae; genus Allobosea. The sequence continues at coordinate 2,818,580 of CBDIPN010000001.1, forward strand.
CGCCTGGGAGAGCCGGACGCCGACCTTGCCGCCGATCTCTGGCTGCTGACCCATCCGGACATGCGGCACACGCCACGCGTCAGACTCTTCCTCGATTTCCTGGCGGTCGAACTCGCGCGATTGAAGCCGCTGGTCGAGGGCGATCGCCCGATCGGCGGCCGACCCGGATCAGGACCTCCGTCGATGGAGAGATCTCTGCGGTAGATCCCGACGGACTTCCCCTGCGCCATCACGCAAACCCGGCAGCTATTGCTGCGCAGCCGGCGCGCGGGTTAGGCTCAAGCTATGGAGATCGTCATCCCGCTGATCATCGGCCTCAGCCTGATCTGGCTCGTCGGCCGCGGCGTGCCCTGGAACGCGAAGCTCATGACCCTCGTGGTCACGCTGGCCGTCATCGTGCTGATCGTGCTGCTGGAGCGCGGCGGCTACTGGCCGGAATCCTGGCGGCGCAGCTGAGCCCTGGCGCTCACGCCGAGACCAGCTTGAGCCCGACGATGCCGGCCACGATCAGGCCGATGCAGGCCAGCCGCAAGGCGCCTGCCGGCTCGCCCAGCAGGGCGATGCCGAGGATCGCCGTGCCGATCGTGCCGATGCCGGTCCAGACCGCATAGGCCGTGCCGACGGGCAGCGATTTCAGGGCGAGGCCAAGCAGGCCGAGGCTGACGACCATGCTCGCGCCGGTGAACAGCGCCGGGACGAGCCGCGTGAAGCCGTTGGTGTATTTGAGACCGATGGCCCAGCCGACCTCAAACAGGCCCGCGACAAACAGATAGAACCAGGCCATGCCGGCGCTCCCGGGGATGTGGCGCGACGATCCGCGTCCATCAGGCAACCGGGATCGCCCGGCTCCCCGAACCTATGTTGCGGCCCTGGTACATCAAGGTTGCGAATCTGGCGTGCGTGCAAGTTGTGCACAGCCGGCGCGCATGTACGCCTTGCTCTTCTGCCGCGAGCGAACCTAGCTAATCGCTGGGGTAAGGGGCTTAACATGCTGATAATTCGAGTTCTTGGCGCAGTCGCCGTGGCTGCGGCACTGAGTGGCTGTGCGACGGTCACACGCGGCACAACGAACCAGATCAGCATCAGCAGCGAACCGGGCGGCGCCGAAGCCCGCTCGTCGCTGGGGCATGCCTGCACGGCCACGCCCTGCACCTGGGAAGTCAGCCGCAAATCCGAGTTCGTCGTCAGCTTCTCGAAAGAAGGCTATGCCGACATGCAGGTGCCCGTCTCCACGCGCATTGCCGGCGCCGGCGCGGCCGGTTTCGCTGGAAATATCCTAATCGGCGGCGTTGTCGGGATGGGCGTCGATGCTGCAACCGGCTCGACGCTGGAGCATTTTCCCAACCCGGTGCTCGCCAGCCTGGTCCCGCTCAAGAAAGCAGGCCCGCTTGGCCGCGGAAAGCACAAGGCCGCCATCCGCAGCAAGCCGGCCCAGCGCACAGGCGCGGAAGAAGCGCCACAGAGCTGACCGCTTTCGGGGTTCCAGCCACCCACGAACACCTCCGTCGTGTATGCGGAAGACGTAAGCGCGACGGGGCCGGCTGCGCCGCTCGCTGCCGTCAGGCGGCGTCAGGCGCCGGCTGCAGGGCCTGTTCGAGTATGCGCCGGCACTCGCCGAGTTCCTTCATGACCGCGGTCAGGATGGAGACGTCGTCGAGCCCTTCGGGGACAGGCTGCCGATAAGGCGCCATCCGCTCCGGCGCGGCCTCAGCCATGGCGCCCGGCAAGGTGGCCGGTCCTGCGGACGCGGCAGCCGGCATAGCGCCGCTCATGGCCCCGATCGGCGCGCCGCGGCCGATCGCCTGGACATGGCGCGGCCCCTGTTCCTTCAGGATGCGCTGGAGGCCCTTGATCGTATAGCCTTCGCCATAGAGCAGGCGCCGGATGCCCTTGAGCAGGGCGACGTCGTCAGGCCTGTAGTAGCGGCGTCCGCCGCCACGCTTCAGCGGCTTGATCTGGTTGAAACGGGTTTCCCAGAATCGAAGCACATGCTGGGGTATGTCGAGGTCTTCGGCGACCTCGCTGATAGTCCGAAAGGCATCTGGGCTCTTGGTGTCCAATTCGGCCTCGGTATCGCCGGCGTGGAACTCCAGGCTCACTCAGTCTCACCCTCACCTGACTGCCCGTTGATGCGGGCCTTCATCACGTTCGAGGGTTTGAACACCATCACGCGACGCGGCTCGATGGGCACCTCAACGCCAGTTTTGGGATTACGCCCAATTCGCTCGCCTTTGTCTCGTACGACGAAAGAACCGAACGAAGACAGCTTCACATTCTCGCCGCGCGCGACCGCGTCGCAGATCTCGTCGAGCACCGCTTCGACGAGCTTCGACAACTCCGTCCGCGACAAGCCGATCTTCTGGTAGACAGCCTCGCACAGGTCCGCACGAGTGACCGTTTGCCCCGCCATTCATATCCTCCAAGGCGTATTGCAGGCGCAGCGGAAAACCGCCGGCCTTTCGCCATTACGGACGGCGGACGCTAGGCGCCCCCGTCGCGCGGGTCAATCCTCAAGGACGGCCATTGTGCCGCCTCAGGCCGGTTTCGACCCGAAATAGCGATGTTTCATGACAATTTTCGTGGGTTTATTGCCGCAACGTCACCAGCGGATCAAGGCCGAGCCCCAGGTGAAGCCGCCGCCCATTGCCTCGATCAGGACGAGCTGGCCGCGCTTGATGCGGCCATCGGCATGGGCCTCGGCCAAGGCGAGCGGGATCGAGGCCGCCGAAGTGTTGCCGTGACGGTCGACGGTGACGACGACATGGTCATGGCTGATGCCCAGCTTGTCGGCCGTCGCGTCGATGATACGGCGGTTGGCCTGATGCGGCACGAACCAGTCGATATCGGCGCCTGACAGGCCCGTCTGCTCGAAGGTGTGACGCACCGTCTCGGCGAGGTTGGTGACCGCGTGGCGGAAGACTTCCTTGCCTTCCATGCGCAGGAAGCCGACCGTCTTGGTCGAGCCGGCGCCGCCATCGACATAGAGCTTGTCCTTGTAGCGGCCGTCCGAGCGGATATGGGTGGTGAGGATGCCGCGATCCGCCAGCGTGCCCTCGCCCGGCGCGGCCTTGAGCACCACGGCGCCGGCGCCATCGCCGAATAGCACGCAGGTCGCGCGATCCTCCCAGTCGAGGATACGCGAGAAGGTCTCGGCGCCGATCACGAGGGCGGCGCGCGCGCTGCCCGTGGTCAGGAACTTGTCGGCCGTCGCCAGCGCAAAAACAAAGCCGGAGCAGACCGCCTGCACGTCGAACGCCACACCGCCGGTGATGCCCAGCGCCGCCTGGATCTGCGTTGCGGTCGCGGGAAAGGTGTGGTCCGGCGTCGCGGTCGCGACGATGATCAGGTCGATCTCGGAGGGGTCGATGCCGGCATCAGTGATCGCCGCCTGTGCGGCCTTGAGGCCGACGATGGATGTCGGTTCGTCATCGGCCGCGACATGGCGCTGGCGGATGCCGGTGCGCTGGACGATCCACTCGTCGCTGGTGTCGACGCGCGCGGCGAGCTCCGCATTGGTGACGATGCGCGCGGGCAGATAGGAGCCGCAGCCGACGACTTGAGAGCGCAGGATGGACAAAAAGGTTGTTCCCTATTCCGCCTCGGCGGGCTGCGCGACGGTCAGCTCCGGACGCGTGCTCGCGGCGACCATTTCGCGGACCTTCGCCATCAGGTCCTCGCGTGCCATTTCATAGCCCAATTCGGCGGCGCTGGCGAAGCCGATCGCATCCGTCCCGCCATGGCTCTTGATGACGATGCCTTCCAGTCCGAGGAAGACGCCGCCATTCGATTTACGCGGGTCGAGCTTGTCCTTCAGCGCCGCGAAGGCGCCGCGGGCGAAGACATAGCCGATCTTGGCCATCAGCGAACGGCTCATCGCCGCACGAAGATAATCGGCGATCTGACGAGCGGTTCCCTCTGCGGTCTTGAGCGCGATATTGCCGGTGAAGCCCTCAGTGACGACGACGTCGACCGTGCCCTTGCCGAGATCATCGCCCTCGACGAAGCCGTGATAGGCGAGATGCGGCAGGTCGCTCTCGCGCAGGATGCGCCCGGCCTCCTTGACCGCCTCGACGCCCTTGATCTCCTCGACGCCGACATTGAGCAGGCCGACCGTCGGCCGGTCGAGATCGAGCACGACGCGAGCCATGGCCGCGCCCATCACCGCGAGGTCGACAAGGTGGCGCGCATCCGCGCCGATCGTGGCGCCGACATCGAGCACGATGCTCTCGCCGCGCGCGGTCGGCCACAGGCAGGCGATCGCCGGCCGGTCGACCTGCGGCATCGACTTCAGGCAGAATTTCGACATCGCCATCAGCGCGCCGGTATTGCCGGCGGAGACGGTGACATCCGCCTCCCCCGTCTTGGTCGCGTCGATCGCACGCCACATCGACGACTTGTAGCGGCCATAGCGCAAGGCCTGGCTCGGCTTATCGTCCATCTTCACCGAGACCTCGGTGTGGTGGAAGGTCGTGACCGCCTTGAGCTTCGGATGCTGGTCGATCAGCGGCAGCACCTGCTTCTCGTCACCGAAAATGACGAAGCGGGCATCCGGGCGACGTTCCAGCATCAGGGCGGCGCCGGGAATGACGATGGCGGGGCCGTGATCCCCGCCCATCGCATCGAGCGCGATTGTAACCGGTCTTGTCATGGAATTCTGGCGTGTCCCGGAAATGGCCGACCTTCGATCCGGGACGGCTTGATGCCGGCCGGACAATAGCGACTTGGACCGTTGTCGCAAGCAGCGCAAGTGCCGGAGAGCGCTTCAGTCACCGCGTTTCAACTTTGCCAGCGCCGCGAACGGCAATTCCGTGCCGGTGTCACCCGCCGACAACTCGAAGCTGGCGCCGGGCTTGCGCGGATAGGGATCGAGCGCCAGGGCCAGGAACTCCAAAGTGATGCCGCCGAGATCGATCGCGCCATCGACGATCGGCTCGGGCGGATCGGCTTCGTTCAGCAGAACCTCGATATCGATCTCCGCATCGTCCCGCTCGTTGCGCCGTGCGAAGGCGGCAACCTCTTCCTCGGGAGCGAAATCGAGCTGCATGGGCACGTCGAGCTGAACCGGGAACGGTTCGAGCGTCACGACGCAGGCCTGATGCAAGCGGGCCGCGATGCGGCCGTCGAGCTTCACGCGCTCGCCATTGCGCGAGAGGGTATAGCGTGCCTCCAGCGCCTCCACGGAAACGAGGCCAAGCTGTGCGGCGATGGCGGGCAACTGCTCCGCCTCGGCCCGCACCACAACCTCGCTGCCGCGCGGGCGGATCGCCTCGACACGGATCGGGTGCTTGAGCAGCGCAGCCGGCGGATGATCAGGCGTCATGAGCGACCTCCGGGGTCGAGAAGGCCGGGAACAGATCATCCCGGTTCAGGATGCCGTCGAGATCGGCGGCGGCCAACCTCTCCTGCGCGGCCCGTATATAAGCCGCGAGCGCAGGCGCCGCCTCCGGCGCGCAGGCATTGCGCCCCAGCGCTTCGGTCAACGCCTCAGGACCGGGGGCGACCAGCGCAGCCTCGTAGGCCTGCACCCGGCCATAGAACATCTGGCCGACCTTCTTCATCTTCTTGGGTACGGCGATGTCGCTGACGCCACCATTGCGGAAGCCGAGCTCGAGATAGGCGAAACAGGCGTCGACGAATTCCTGCGCCAGCTCTGCGGCCGGCGGCGGCAATTCGCGCAAGCGCCTCAACACCAGGAAAACGTGCAGGGTCAGCGATTCGAAACGGCCCTCGAAGCTGTCGGGAATCCCGCCTTCGATGTAGAGCGCCGGCAGGCGCGAAGCCTCGGCGACCCGCGCGAACAGCGTGTCCACAGGGGAGCGCCGATTGGCGCGCTTGCCGAACAACCCGAAAATCACCTGTTTGCTCCCGCCCGCTCTTGCCCGGGGCGTCCTCGCCTTGCCAAAGCCATCCTCGGGCGTTACGCCAACCCTTACCCTTTTGACAAGCGGCTTGGATCGTTCCGGCCGCGCTCGCCTTTCGGATCGTGCCCGCATGACCCAGATCACCCGCCGCACGGCTCTGCTCGGAGCCCTCGCGACCACATCCCTTGCGCTCGCCGGCTGCGGCCCCGATGCGGGCGGTTTCGTGCTGCCGACCTCCGCCGGCATCAACGAGGAGTTCCGGCGCGGCTTCGTGATGGACGATGCGCTGATCGCGCAGGTCAAGGTCGGTATGGACGTACAGGCGGTGCTGACGACGCTCGGCACGCCCTCGACCACCTCGACGGTCGGCAATCGCACCTTCTACTATATCAGCCAGACGATGCGTCGCCGGTTCCAGTTCCAGGACCCGCAGCTCATCGACCAGCAGGTTCTGGTGATCTATTTCAACAAGGGCTTCAAGGTCGAGCGCATCGCCCATTACGGCCTGCAGGACGGCGTGATCTTCGACTTCATCAGCCGCACCACCCCGACGGGCGGCGAGGAGCAGAGCTTCCTGCGCAACCTGTTCAGGGGCGTCACCAAGTTCAATCCGCTCGGCTCGTAAGCGGAACGCCTCCCAACGATCGAAAAGGCCCGCGGCTCACGCCGCGGGCTTTTTCGTTTGGACGTGGCGGCACCGATCAGGAGGCTGCCGGGCGAGCGCGCAGCGGCACGGTCATCGCCATCACACCGATGATCACAAGACCCAGCCCAGCCCAGGCTGTCGGCGCCAGCGCCTCCCCCAGGAAGACCATGCCGATCAACACGCCGGTCGGCACCCTGAGATAGGCGACGGATGTCGTCGCGACCGCGCCCAGCCGTGCGATCAATCGGAAATAGATCACGAAGGCCAGGGCCGTGGAGACGAGCGAGAGCGCGATCAGCGCCTGGATCGACTGGGCCGAGGGCGACAGCGTCCAGGGCCGGTCCAGCATCAGGCTGAGCGGCAGCAGGACGAGCGCGCCGCAGAGCAGCGAGCCGGCCGCCGGCATGATCGGATCCAGCCCCTTGAAGCTCCGCCCGAACAAGGCCGCGCCGCCATAGCAGATGCTGGCCGCGACCAGCGCCAGCTGCGCCCAGAGTTGCTCGCCGAAGCCCGTCATCGCCTGCGCGCCGACGATGAGGACGGTGCCGGCGAGACCGGCCGCGATGCCGACGAGGCGCAAGCCCGGCAAGCGCTCGGCCGAAGCCGAGAAGCAGGACAGCAGGACGACGAAGATCGGGCTCGTCGAGCTCAGGATCGTGGCGAGCCCCGCATCGACGCTGCGCTCGGCCCAGGCGATCAGCGTGAAGGGCACGGCGCTGTTGAGGCCGGCCTGGACGAGGAACAGGCGCCAGGTCGCAAGATCGCGCGGCAGCCGCAGGCCGCGCCAGCGGATGACGACGAGCAGGACGAGGCCGGCGATCAGCGTCCGGGCGGTGATCAGGGTCAGCGGCGGGATCGTCTCCACGCCGAGCTTGATGAAGGTGTAGGAGCCGCCCCAGAGCCCGGCCAGCACCAGCAGAAGAGCAAGCTCCACGGCACGGTTCGGGGTGGCGGCAGGATGATCGAGCGTTCGGGCGGACATGGTTCCTCCTGGAGTTGGCAGGACCATGCCAGCGCGCCGGCGGCGGCGCATGCGGGAACACTACGGACCCGGCCGTAGCTTCGGAGCTTGATTCAAGGGCTTGCCGATTTGATTCAAGGAGCAGCCGCAAGCTTTTGGCTGCAAAGGTTTTCTGACAGCCAAGCGGAGTGCTCCACTTTCTGACGAAAACGCAGCGTCATCCCGGACAAGCTGCGCAGCAGCGCCGATCCGGGATCCATCGTAGAGCTCCGGAGCCCTTCGATGGATCCCGGGGCAAGCCCGGGATGACGGCGCGTTTCTAAGAAAACTCATTTGGCTCTGCCAAACAAAAACCCGCGGCTTGCGCCGCGGGTCGGTAAGCATCTCAATGCTGCCTGCGATCAGGAATGCGCCAGGATCGCCAGCAGCAGCAGGGCGATGATGTTGGTGATCTTGATCGCCGGGTTCACGGCGGGGCCCGCCGTGTCCTTGTAGGGGTCGCCGACGGTATCGCCGGTCACGGAGGCCTTGTGCGCGTCCGAGCCCTTCAGATGGCGCACGCCGTCCTTGTCGACGAAGCCGTCCTCGAAGCTCTTCTTGGCGTTGTCCCAGGCGCCGCCGCCCGAGGTCATCGAGATCGCGACGAAGATGCCGGTCACGATCACGCCCATCAGCATGGCGCCGACGGCCGCGAAGGCGTTGTTCTTGCCGGCGATCCAGTAGATCACGAAATAGGTCACGATCGGCGCCAGAACCGGCAGGAGCGAGGGCACGACCATTTCCTTGATCGCGGCGCGGGTCAGCATGTCGACGGCACGGCCGTAATCGGGCCGGTCCTTGCCTTCCATGATGCCGGGCTTTTCCTTGAACTGCCGGCGCACTTCCTCGACGACGGAGCCCGCCGCACGCCCGACCGCCGTCATGCCCATGCCGCCGAAGAGGAAGGGGATGAGGCCGCCGAGCAGGAGGCCGACGACGACGTAAGGATTGGACAGCGAGAAATCGACGGTCACGCCCTTGAAGTACTGGAAGGCCGTCGAGCCCGCCTTGTTGGCCTCGGAGATGAAGAAGTTCAGGTCCGAGGTGTAGGCGGCGAAGAGCACGAGCGCACCGAGGCCGGCCGAACCGATGGCATAGCCCTTGGTGACCGCCTTGGTGGTGTTGCCGACCGCATCGAGCGCGTCGGTGGAGCTGCGCACTTCCTTGGGCAGGCCCGCCATCTCGGCGATGCCGCCGGCATTGTCCGTCACCGGGCCGAAGGCATCGAGCGCGACGACCACGCCGGCCAGCGCCAGCATGGCAGTGGTGGCGATGGCGATGCCGAACAGGCCGGCGAGGCTGTAGGAAGCGATGATGCCGGCGATGATGACGATGGTCGGCAGCGCGGTCGATTCAGGGAAACCGCGAGGCCCTGGATGACATTGGTGCCGTGACCGGTGACCGAGGCCTGGGCGATCGAGACCACCGGGCGCTTGCCGGTGCCGGTGTAGTACTCGGTGATGACCACGATGAGCAGCGTCACCGCGAGGCCGACCAGCGCGCAGGCGAAGAGCCCGCCCGAGGTGAAGCTGACGCCCTGCACCGTCTTGAAGGCCGCCGAGAAGCCGCCGAACATGGCGTAGTTCACGGCTGCGATCGCGCCGATCGAGAGCACGCCGGCCGCGATGAAACCCTTGTAGAGCGCGCCCATGATCGACTGGTTGGCGCCGAGCTTCACGAAGAAGGTGCCGATGATCGAGGTGACGATGCAGGCCGCGCCGATCGCCATCGGGTAGAGCATCATCGTGCCGAGCGCCGGCTGGCCGGCGAAGAAGATCGCGGCGAGCACCATGGTCGCGACCAGCGTCACCGCATAGGTCTCGAACAGGTCTGCGGCCATGCCGGCGCAGTCGCCGACATTGTCGCCGACATTGTCGGCGATGGTCGCCGGATTGCGCGGATCGTCCTCGGGGATGCCGGCCTCGACCTTGCCGACGAGGTCGGCGCCAACGTCGGCGCCCTTGGTGAAGATGCCGCCGCCGAGACGGGCGAAGATCGAGATCAGCGAAGCGCCGAAGCCCAAAGCCACCAGCGAATCGATCACCGTGCGGCTGGAAGGCTCAAAACCGAGATAGGAGGTCAGGACGCCGTAATAGACGGCGACGCCGAGCAGCGCGAGGCCGGCGACGAGCATGCCGGTGACGGCGCCCGCCTTGAAGGCGACATCGAGGCCTTCGCCCAGCGACTGCATCGCAGCCTGGGCCGTGCGGACATTGGCGCGCACCGAGACGTTCATGCCGATGAAGCCCGCCATGCCCGAAAGCACCGCGCCGATCAGGAAGCCGATCGCTACCCATTTGCCGAGCAGCCAGGCGAGAACGACGAAGAGAACGACGCCGACCATGGAAATAGTCATGTACTGGCGTTTGAGATAGGCCTGCGCGCCTTCGGCAACCGCACCGGAAATCTCCTGCATGCGCTGGTTGCCGGCATCGCGCTTCATCACATCGCCATAGGCCCAGACGCCGTAGGCTATGGAAAGCGCACTCAATATGATGATGAGAAGCAGAGCTGACATTCGATTTCCTGACCCTAGAGCTTGCAGTCGGCGGGAGCGCTGTCGCTCCTCATTTTTGCAGCGTTGGACGTCAGGCAGCGAAAAAACGGGCCCTAAAGACTCAAGGCCCGCTCCGCGTCGCCAGTGTCAGGCGAATTTGTGGCAAGTTTCGGCGAGGAGCGCAAACGCCCCGGCTTACAAATTTCATCGGATGTCAGAGCGGATGGCGGATCGTCAGAGCGCGAGGTCGCGGTTGACGTTCTTGTAGAGCAGGTAGCAGGCATCGCCGTAGCCCGTCGGATAGAACTGTTGCGGGCAAAAGCCGCCCATCCAGATGAAATCCCGCGCCCAGATCTCGTGCCAGTCGGCGCCGAGCAAGTAGAGCCCCTGCCCTTCCAGCATGTAGAGGCCGTGCTCCATCACATGGGTCTCGACCGCCGGGAAGCAGACGCCCGGCTTGAACCACATCAGGTTCATCTCGAAATCGAAGCGCATGTCGCCATAGGGCAGCAGGAACTGGAAGCCGCGCCCCGTCATGCCGGTGTAATTCGTGATCGGCACGGCGTCCTGATGCGAGACGATCGGCTCTGGCACGGCAAGACCTGGTACGGCCTCGTAGCGCTTGCGCAGAGCGAGCACGCGGATGCCCTCCGCCAATTCGTTGCACAGCGTGAAGGGCGTTGCCGGCGGCAGATAGGCGAAGCCGCCAGCCGTGAGCGCCTGCGCCGCGCCGCCAGCGACCACGATCCGCGCCTCGCCGGAGAGGACGTAGAAGAAATGCTGGATACCGTCCTCGCCGAAAGCGGCCGGCGTGCCACCGCCAGGGGCGATCTCGAGGACATATTGGGCGAAGGCCGCGCCCATCACCGGCCCCGTGAGGACGCGCACGATCGTGTCCCGGTATTGTGGCAGCCGGCTGACCAGCACGCCCTCCGGCGGCATGAAGGCGTAGTTGGAGCAGACGACACCGCGATTATGCCCGATGGCGCCGGGCGGAACCTGGCCGGTCGCAGGCGGGAAGGCACGGTTGGTCATGCGTTTGCTCCGATCAGGGTTCTGCCGGTGGCTCAGGCCGTGGCCGGACGCTGGAAGCGCTGCCATGCCACCAGCGCCAGGGCGATGGCGACCGGCGGGAAGACCAGCCAGTTCACGACCTCCCAACCGCCATGACTGAGCAGGCCGCCCGACGAGAAGGAGGCGATCGCGACAGAGCCGAAGACGAGGAAATCGTTGGCGGCCTGCACCTTCACGCGCTCTTCCGGCCGGTAGCAGTCGGTCACCAGTGCGGTCGCGCCGATGAAGCCGAAATTCCAGCCGACGCCGAGCAGGATCAAAGCCAGCCAGAAATGGCCGACGCTCAGGCCCGTCAGGCCGACGACGGCGGCCAGCGCCGTCAGGCCGAGCCCGACCGCGGTCACCGTGCCCTTGCCGAAGCGGGCGATCAATCGACCGGTGAAGAAGCTTGGCCCGAACATCGCCAGCACATGCCACTGGATGCCGAGCGTGGCGTCGCCGACCGAATGGCCGCAGGCGACCATCGCCATCGGCGCCGCCGTCATGACGAAGCTCATCAGGCCATAGGCGACGAGCGAGGCGGTGACCGAGGCGATGAACTTCGGCTGGCGCATGATCACCCCGAGCGGGCGCCCGCCGCCCGACCGGACCGCCGCGACCGGCGGGGCGCGCAGACGCGAGACGATCAGGATCGCGATCAGCGCCAGCATGCCCTGGGCGAGGAAGCTGGCGGCGAAGGGCGCGGCCGGTGTCAGGTCACGCGTCCAGTAGACCGATTGCGGGCCGATGACGCCCGCAGCAAGGCCGCCGATCATGACCCAGGAGATCGCGCGCGGCCGGAAGGCGTCGGTCGCGGTATCGGCGGCGGCGAAGCGATAGCTCTGGACGAAGGAGCCGTAGAGCCCGCAGACGAAGGTGCCGAGGCAGAACAGCCAGAACAGGCGCAGCGAGACGCCGCCGGCCGCGATGCTCGCGCCGGCCGCGCCGACGAGCGCCCCGATCAGGTAGCCGTTGCGCCGCCCGAGCCGGCGCATGACCATCGCAGCCGGAATGACGCCCGCGGCGATGCCGAGCTGGAGCAGGCTGACCGGCACGGTCGCGAAAGCCTGGTCCGCGACCAGCTGGGCGCCGACGATGCCGCCGAGCGAGACGATGATCGCCGGGTTGGCGCCGCCGAGCGCCTGCGCGCCGGCGAGCACCAGCGCGTTGCGCTTGGCCAGCTTGTCGCCATCGAGAGCCGAGAAATGCTGATTCATCACAATGCGCCTCGCGGCCGCCGTGATGCGCCGCTGTCAGAAATGAGAGAAGGAGCCTTGCGCGAAGCTACGCACCTCACCCTTCCCGCGATAAGTCACCACGCCGGCCTCGTCCGAGATCCGCCCGATCGGGACCAGCGAAAGCATCGTTCCCTCTGCGGCCGCGATCAGAGCAGGATATTCCCTTTCCGGGGCCGTGCAGAGAATTTCGTAGTCGTCTCCGCCGGTCCAGGCCAGTTCCGCCAATGCGGGAACAGCCATGAGCGCGGCGCGGGCCGCCCCCGAGAGCGGGACCGCGTCGAGATCGATTTCGGCGCCGACATGCGAGGCGCTCAAGAGCTTGGCGAGATCGCCGACTAGCCCGTCGGAAACGTCCATGGCGGCCGAGGCATGGCGCTGCAGCGCGTCGGCCAGCGCATGACGTGGCTGCGGATGCAGATAGCGATCGGCAAGGAAGGCGCGATCCTCGGCCCCGAGCGTGGCGACCCAGTCCGGTTTGTCCGGGCCATGGACCTTGAGGCCGAGCGCGCCGTCGCCAATGCTGCCGGAAACGAGCACGACGTCGCCCGGCTTGGCACCGGAGCGCCTGACCATGCGGCCGGCCGGGACCGTGCCGAAAGCGGTGATCGAGAGGGTGAGCGGTCCCGAGGTCGAGACGGTGTCGCCGCCGATCAGCGGGCAACCGGCCGCTTCGGCCATGCGGGCAAGGCCGGCGGCGAAATCGGCAAGCCAGCCCTCGGTCCAGCCGCGCGGCAAGGCGAGCGTCAGGACGAAGCCCTCGGGCTTCGCGCCCTTGGCGGCGAGGTCGGAGAGATTGACGGCCAGCGCCTTCCAGCCGATCGCGTCCGGCGGGTCGTCGGGGAAGAAATGGACGCCGGCGACAAGGGCGTCGGCGGTGACAACGACCTCGTAGCCGCGGCCGGGCCGCAGCAGCCCGGCATCGTCAAGAAGGCCAAGCCCGCCCGGCCCGGCGATCGGCGCGAAATAGCGGGCGATCAGCTCGAATTCGCCGGGGCGCTGATTGTCAGCCATGGGGCAGCGAAGCTCCGCAACTATTCCAAGGTCATCCCGGACAAGCAGCGAAGCTGCGCCGATCCGGGATCCATGCCTGAACCTTATTCGGAAGCGCTCCGGAATGGATCCCGGGTCTCCCTTCGGTCGCCCGGGATGACGGTTGAGGACAACCTACGCCGCCGGGATATCGAACTCGTCGGCGCGGAAGTCGCGGGCCATGCGATCGAGCACGGCGTTGACCATGCCGATCTCCTCGCCCTGATAGAAGGCGCGCGCGACCGCGACATATTCCGAGATCACGGCACGCGCCGGCACGTCCTTGCGGAAGGCGAGCTCATAAGCACCCGCGCGCAGGATCGCGCGGACCACTGCCTCGACCCGCTTCAGCGGCCAGTCCTTGGCCAGCAACTCGTCGACGGTACGATCCACCAGGCGCTGCTCACGGACGACGCCACTGAGAATATCGCGGAAGAAGGCGATTTCGGCTTGCGGCAATTCGATCTCCTCGACCTCCTTGCCGATCCAGAAATGCTCGAACTCGGCCATCGCCTCGACGACGCCACGGCCGCCGATTTCCATCTCGTAGAGCGCCTGCACGACCGAGAGCCGCGCGCCGCGCCGCTTCTCGGCGCGGCTCATTGGGACGGCTCCGCCAGGGAGCGCTTGTAGCGCAGCACGGCGAGCGCCGCTTCGGCGGCGCCGCCGCCCTTGTTCATATCCTCGCGATTGGCGCGAGCCCAGGCCTGCGCCTCGTTCTCGACGGTCAGGATGCCGTTGCCGAGCGGAAGCGCGAAGGCGATCGAGAGATCCATCAGCGCGCGCGAGCTTTCGCCGGCGACGATGTCGTAATGGCCGGTCTCGCCGCGGATGACGGTTCCGAGAGCGACGACGGCCTCATAGGGGTCGACGGCCTCGTCGGCGGCGCGCAGGCCGATGACGATCGCCGAGGGGATTTCCAGCGCACCGGGAACGGTGACGACATCGACGCGGCAGCCGGCTTCTTCCAGCGCCGCCATCGCGCCCGCCAGCAATTCGTCGGCGTACTTGTCGTAGAAGCGCGCCTCGACCACGAGGACGCGAGCGCCGTCGATCTCGACGGCAGGAGTTGCGGCCTTGTCGGCCGAGGTCTGCCGGGATCCGGCCATTTCTTCTATCCTTCTTGGAATGTGATCGGGCTCGTTACCCTTGCGGGCGCGCCTCCGCAAGCCGCGCGGCATACCGTGCCATCAGATCGACCTCGACATGAACGGGGTCGCCCTCCCCGCGCTGGCCCCAGGTGGTGACCGCGAAGGAGTGCGGAATCAGCAGGACGGTGAAGACATCGTCCTCCACCGAGTTGACGGTGAGCGAGGTGCCGTCGAGGCAGATCGAGCCCTTGGTCGCGATGAAACGGGGCAGGCCCTGCGGCGCGCGAATGTGGAATCGCGCGGTCGCACCCCAGGGCTCGTCCGGATCGGGCTCGATAGCCTCGATCTTGAGAATACGCCCGACGCCGTCGACATGGCCGGTGACGAGATGGCCGCCGAGCTCCTCGCCGACCTTGAGCGAGCGTTCCAGATTGATCCGCGTACCCGGCTCCCACGAGCCGACATTCGTCTTCGCCAGCGTCTCGGCGGCAGCCTCGACCTGGAAGATGCAGCCGGGCTCGCCATCGGTGCGCGGGCGCAAGGCGGTGACGGTGAGGCAGACGCCGGCGCAGGCGATCGAGGCGCCGAGCGCGATGCCCTGCGCCTCATAGGGGCAGGCGATGGCGAGGCGCTTGAGGCTCGGCCCCTTGCGCTGCGCCTCCACGACCTCGCCGATGGCGGTGACGATGCCGGTGAACATCAGCCTCTCCTCGTAAAATGCTCGAAACGGTCCTGACCGATCTGACCGGCCTCGACAAGGGCGTATAGATCGGGGTCGGCAAGCTCGGCGGCAAGCCCCGGACGCACGGCGACGATGCCGGGCTGCCCCAGCGTTTTCGGAGAGGTCGAGACGATGACCTCATCCGCCAGCCCTTCAAGCGCGAGCTTCTCGCCGATGCGCGGGCCGCCTTCCGAAAACACGCGGTTGATCCCACGCGTGCCGAGCAGGGTCAGCGCCTCGCGCAGGTCGAGATGGCCGTCCGATCCCAGCGAGACCCGCATGACCTCGACGCCGGCCGCGACCAGCGCCTGCTCGGGCTCGATCGGCGCCGTCTCGGCCGCGATCACCCAGACGGGAACCTCATGGGCCGTGCGAACGAGCTTCGACGCCAGCGGCAGGCGCAGATGCGTGTCGAGGATGACGCGGATCGGCGAGCGATCCGCCATGCCGGGCAGGCGCACGGTCAGTTGCGGATCGTCGGCAAGCACCGAGCCGATGCCGAGCATGATGACATCGTGGTGCGCGCGCTGGAGATGGACCCAACCACCGGCGACCGGGCTCGATACGGCGAGCGGCACGCTTCCTGCCCCGCCGGCATAGCCATCGGCAGTGCGGGCGATCTTGAAGGTCACCATCGGGCGGCCCTGCGTGATGCGCGTGAGATAGCCGCGATGCGTCTGCCGCGCCTCCTCTTCAAGCACGCCGACCGTGACCTCGATGCCGGCAGTGCGCAGCAGCGCGTGGCCGAGCCCGGCGATGAAGGGGTTGGGATCGGACATGGCCGAGACCACGCGCTTCACGCCCGAGAGAATCGTATGCTCGACGCAAGGGATGCCGCCGCGCACCGAGCGATGCGAGCAGGGTTCGAGCGTGACATAGAGCGTGCCGCCCATCGAAGCGGCGCCCGCTCGCGAGAAGGCGTGCGCCTCGCCATGCGGGCGGCCGCCGGGCTGGGTATGGCCACGCGCCACCACCACGGGGCCATGGGGGGTGTCGCGCGTAACGATCGCGCCGACCGAGGGGTTGGTCGCGGTCGTGCCGAGGCCGCGCGCGCCATAGGCGAGCGCCTGGCGCATGAAGAGGCGGTCGGTCTCCCGCTTTCGTTCGGACGCGCTATCGTCGCCCGAAAGCGCCTTGAGATCAGTCATCGACGCGGCGCGGCGGGGCGGAGACGCCCTCCTCCTCGATCGTGCCGAGCTGGCCGAGCAACTCCTCGAAGTCCTTGGCTTCGCGGAAATTCTTGTAGACCGAGGCGAAGCGGACATAGGCGACGTCGTCGAGGCCCTTGAGCCCTTCCATCACCAGCTCGCCGATGGCCGAGCTCTGGATTTCCGCCTCGCCCGCGCTTTCGAGCTGGCGGACGATGCCGTTGACCATCCGCTCGATCCGCTCCGGCGCGACCGGGCGCTTGCGCAAGGCGTGAGCGATCGAGGTCTCGAGCTTGTCGCGGTCGAAGGGCGTGCGCCGCCCCGACCGTTTCACGACGGTCAATTCGCGCAATTGCACACGCTCGAACGTGGTGAAGCGGCCGCCGCAATCGGGACAGACCCGGCGGCGGCGGATCGAGGCGTGGTCGTCGGTGGGACGGGAGTCCTTCACCTGCGTGTCGAGGGAGCTGCAATAGGGGCAGCGCATGCGCTTATCCTTCGGAATGCCTGATCGGCGGGGCGACCGACGCTTCTTTGCCCCAGCACCGGTTTCCGCGCCAGATGCCCAGAGGCTGCTATGATGCGGTGGCGATGAACCTCAGGGCGCGCTGAGACGACGAACACTCGACCTTCACAGCGCGCGCGGCGGAGCTTCTATCATGGCAGAGAACGAGGGCAACATGGGCGAAGCGTTCGGCGGCCTGGTGCTGCTGGCCTTCGATCTGCTCAATTCCGAGATCGCCCGGTCCCCCGAGCGCATCGTCCAGACCTTCAAGAACCCGGCGCTGCTCAAGGCAGCCGAGAATGCGGTCCTGAGCTTCGCGAAATCCCGCAGCCCGACCGCCAGCTCCCAGTTGACCCCAGAAGAGATCGGCAAGCTGCAGTCTTCGGTTGTCGATGGCGTGAAAACGGCCGCGACCGAGGCCTATCTCAAGCAGATCAAGGAATCGTCGAAATTCAAGGCTCTGGAAAAGCAGCTGAAGAACTTCGAGGACGCGGCGAAATCATCGGCGGTCGGCGTCTGGGTCGATCACAACAAAGGCATTCTCTATGTGGTCGGCGCGGTGCTGGCAGTCGGCGCCGGCGTCGCGCTCTACATCACCAAGCCCTCCGGCACGATCTACGGCATGGGCATCCGGGAGCTGGAGAAGCTCAAGTTCGAAGTGCTGAAGGTCGGCGCGCTGAAGCTCGGCGTCGGCGGCCTCGTCTTCGACCCCACGGCCGAGCGCTTTGGCGGGAAGGTGACCGGCAAGCTGGAATGGGAGCAGCTCAAGATCGACCTGTCGCTGCAGATCGTCACCGCCAACCTGAAGGCGCCCGAAATCACCAGCGAAGTCGGGCTCAAATACGGTGTGATCAGCCTGACCGCGGCCAACAAGCTCGACCTGACACAGCCGAAGGTCGACCTCACATTGAGGCTCAGCGCCAACAAGGATCGTTTCGGCCTGTCGGTTGCCGCCAAGATCAAGGACGACAACGTCACCGGCAGCGCCTCGGCCTCCTACAGGGTGGCCGAGAGCCTGAAGCTGGGCGTGGATCTCAGCCGCCGGAACCGCCCCGATATGGGGAACCAGAGCGAGAATATGATCATGTTCGAGCTCAAGGGCACGTTCCCCTGAGCGCGAAGCGGGATGGTTTCCCGATCCGGTCTCAGTAGATCGGGAAGCGCGCCGTCAGCGCCTTGACCTTGGCGGTGACCGCCTGCTCGATCGCGGCGTTGCCTTCTTCGCCATGGGCCGCAAGGCCGTCCAGCACCTCGGCGATCAGTTCGCCGACCAGTTTGAACTCGGCAATGCCGAAGCCGCGCGAGGTCGCCGCAGGCGTGCCGAGGCGGATGCCCGAGGTCGTCATCGGCTTCTCGGGGTCGAACGGGATGCCGTTCTTGTTGCAGGTGATGTGGGCGCGGCCGAGCGCGGCTTCCGCCGCCTTGCCGGTCAGCTTCTTCGAGCGCAGGTCGACCAGCATCAGATGGTTGTCGGTGCCGCCGGTGACGAGGTCGAAGCCCTTCGACTTCAGCGTCTCGGCCAGCGCCTTGGCGTTGGCGACGACAGCATGTGCGTAGGCTTTGAACTCCGGCTGCAGCGCCTCCTGGAACGAGACCGCCTTGGCCGCGATCACATGCATCAGCGGACCGCCCTGGATGCCCGGGAAGATCGCCGAATTGACCTTCTTCGCGATCGCCTCGTCATTGGTCAGGATCATGCCGCCGCGCGGGCCGCGCAGCGTCTTGTGCGTCGTGGTGGTCACGACATGGGCGTGCGGGAACGGCGAGGGATGCGCGCCACCGGCGACGAGCCCGGCGAAATGCGCCATGTCGACGAAGAGATAGGCGCCGACCTTGTCGGCGATCTCGCGGAAACGGGCGAAATCCCAGTGACGGGCATAGGCGGAGCCGCCGGCCACGATCATCTTCGGCTTGTGCTCGACCGCGAGGCGCTCCATCGCGTCGTAGTCGATCATCTGGTCGACGACGCAGACGCCATAAGACACGACGTTGAACCACTTGCCGGACTGGTTGACCGGCGCGCCATGGGTCAGGTGCCCGCCGGCGGCGAGGTCGAGGCCCATGAAGGTGTCGCCCGGCTGCATCAGGGCCATGAAGACGCCCTGGTTGGCCTGGGAGCCGGAATTCGGCTGGACGTTGGCATAGGTGCAGCCGAAGAGCCGCGTGGCGCGCTCGATCGCGAGCTTTTCGGCGATGTCGACGAACTGGCAGCCGCCATAATAGCGCCGGCCCGGATAGCCCTCGGCATATTTGTTGGTCATCACCGAGCCCTGTGCCTCCAGCACGGCACGGGAGACGATGTTCTCGGAGGCGATCAGCTCGATCTCGTCGCGCTGGCGACCGAGCTCCAGGTCGATCGCGCGGGCGATCTCGGGATCGGCATCATGCAGCGAAGCGCCGAAGAAGGAGTTCGAGAGGTGCTTGTCCAGCGCGGCTTCGGTCATGTCCGGCTCCTGAAGTTCAACGGCCGGTGAGCGCCCGGCTTCGTCGCGGCGTCCCTATCATGTGGCGGGGGGCTGTCCAAGCGATAGATCGCGCTGAGGAAAAGCTGTATCGCCGCAGCCATCAGCCACCCCGTTTTCGCCGCTTCGGTAGCAAATTCTTCTCCTCTTCCGGACGAGACGGCGTGTAGGCGAGCGGCCGGCGCGAAGCGGTCCTCAGCAATGCCCGGAAGGTCGGACATTCCAGGTGAGTCGGCGCCCGACAATCCGCGACATGGCGGAGCGCGTCGCGCAGCGTCCTCAGCCCGATCATCTGCCGCTGCAATTCGTCGGCCCGCGCCCGCAACTGCTCGCGCGGGATGTTCGGCTGCCCGTCCGCGCCGAACATCGCGGCGATCTCCTCCAGCGAGAAGCCCGCGGTCTTGCCGAGCCCGATCAGCGAGAGCCTGAGCAGGACATCGGGATCGTATTGTCGGCGCAGGCCGCGTCGCGCCTCCGAACGGATGAGGCCGATCTCCTCGTAATAGCGCAGGGCCGAGGCCGGCACGCCCGAGCGCTCCGCGACCTCTCCGATATCCAGCAACAGCATGCTTGACCTCAAGTCGACTTGAATTCGTAGGCTTTGCCGAACGGATGAAATCGGCAAGAGGAAAAACCATGGAAAGCCTTGTTGGAACAAGGGAAAGACCGATCTGGAGAGATCCGCGCGCCGCCGCGCTCCTGATGGCGGCATCGCTCACCACAATGGCGAACGCGACGATCAGCCCGGCGCTTCCGGGCATCGAGCGCCTGTTCGCGGATGACCCAAACGCCGCGCTGCTGACGCGGCTTCTGGTGCCGGCACCCTCACTCAGCGTCGCGCTGTTCGCACCGCTGGCGGGCTTCGCAGCAGATCGCATCGGCCGGCGCGCGATGCTGCTCACCGGCGTCGTGCTGTTCGTGATCGCAGGCTGCGCCGGGCTCGCCCTGCCCGATCTGCCCGCGATCTTCGCCAGCCGCCTCGTGCTCGGTGTCGCCGTCGCCCTGATCATGACGGCCCAGACCGCGCTGATCGGCGACTACTTCGCCGGGGACGATCGCAACGCGCTGACGGGCTTGCAGATCTCGGCCCGGAATTTCGGCGGGCTGGTCTTCATTTCACTGGCCGGATGGGCAGCCAGCCTGTCGCCGCGCCTGCCTTTCGCGATCTATGGGCTGGCAGCGATCTTCCTGCCGTTGATGTGGCTGGCCATCATCGAGCCGCCGCGCATCGCAGCCGCGTCGGGTGTACTGCCGGCGGATGGCGATGGCGGACACCCATCCTGGCGCCGCCTGCTCGCCGCGCTGGTCCTGCTTCAGGGCCTGACGAACATGATCTTCTTCCTGATGCCGACGCAGATCTCGTTCTTCCTGGAGGTCCGGGGCTACGAGAGCGCGCCGATGACCGGCACGGTCCTCGGCCTGCTGATGATCTCGGGTGGCGGCTGCGCCCTGCTTTATCGGCGCGTCCGGCAGATGTTCGGCTCCGCAGGCATCTTCGCCGCCGGCTATGCCGCGATGGCGCTGGGCTTCCTGTCCCTCTCCGGCGCGGCATCGACGCCGCTGCTGTTCATCGCGGCGCTCCTGATCGGGGCCGGCTATGCGCTGGTTTCGCCGAGCTTCGTCGCGATGGCGCTCGACCTGGCGCCCCGGCGGTCGCGGGGCATGGCGGGAGGCATTCTGACCGCCTCGATCTTCATCGGCCAGTTCTGCTCGCCGCTGGCCAGCACACCCCTGATCACAAGCCATGGCTATGGAGCGTTGTTCGGCGGTACGGCCTGGCTGCTCGCGATCATGGCGCTTGCGGCCGGTGCCGCGAAGCTCCTCCGTAGGAACCGCTGACCGCCCACGGGCGGCGCAAGTCGCGGCTGGGTCGCTCCCAACTCCGCACAGAAGGAGCCGGAACCTGGCGCTTCCGCCCAGGACATCGAGGCGCCCACATTATGGTTAACAAATTATGGCTTGCGGCTTGCTGCGCCTGACCTAGCGCAACACTGGATGCCTCTCGATGACACAGAACGCCCCAAAACAGAACGCGAGTCGTGTTTCAGCTTCGACACAGCCGATCTCCAAGCAGCTCAAGAAGGCTTTTCTCGGTGGCGCGAGCGCCTTCGTCCTGTCGCTGCCATTGCCGAGCCAGGAGGCGACAGCCGAAACCTGGACGGTGACCAGGCAATATTATCCGGGCGGATCGACGAGCGTCTATCGCTGGTCACCGGACGGCTACAGCAACATCTCTCGCCTCAACAATGGCGCGCCCGGAAACAACTGCCCCGTTCCGGCCTTCGAGGTCATGAACCCGGGCCCCGGGGAAGCGCGCTGCGTCGGCTATGTCGCGCCATCCTGGCTGACGCGCTGACGCCAGCCGAGCAACTTCGTTCCATGAAAAAGCCCGCCGGAGACCGGCGGGCTTTTCGAAACGCGCGTGGAGCGCAAGCGTCAGATGTCCTGATCGCCCTGCAGCGCGGCGACGGGTGCCGGTCCGAGGCCGTCCTTGTTGTAGATGTCGTCGCGGAACTGCACGCCGCCATCGGGCGTGGCCCAGGCGGTGACATAGACCCAGTAGCACGCCACCGGATCGGCGATGCGGGCATTGACGCGCTGGCCGGACTGGATCGTCTCGTCGATCTTGGCGCGGTCCCAGCCGGGGGTGTTCTTCAGGAGCCAGGCGACATAGTCGCGCACGTTCTGGACGCGCATGCAGCCCGAGGAAACGAAGCGGTAATCGTCGCCGAAGATGCCCTTCGACGGGGTGTCGTGCATGTAGACGCCGTGTGGGCTCGGGATATTGATGCGCACGAAGCCGAGCGAGTTGAACTCGCCGCCCGGATCCTGCCGGAAGGTGTAGCGTGTCGCCTCGTCGGAATTCCAGTTGACGCTCGCCGGCGCGATCTCGCCGCCATTCGGCGAGATGATGCGGATCTTGTTCTCGGTCAGGTAGTTCGGCTGCTTGCGCATGGTCGGGATCAGATCCTTGCGGATGATCGAGGCCGGAACCGTCCAGGTCGGGTTGAAATTGACTTCGGGAATCTTGGTCTGCAGCAGCGGCGACTGGCGGTCGATCTTGCCGACGCCGGCAGCATGGCGCGTCGCGACATGGCCGTTCTCGACGGTTTCCACCGTCGCGGCCGGGATGTTGGCGACGACATAGCGCCCACCGAGGTTGCCGGACCAGCTGCGCAGCCGGACGACATTGGTCTCGAGCTGGCGGATGCGGCGGTCGATCGGCACGTTGAGCGCGGCGACGGTGGCGCGGTTGATCGCGCCCGTCGTCGACAGGCCGACGCGCGACTGGAAGCGGCGCACGCCCGCCTCGACATAGGAGTCATAGATGCTGCTCTCGCCGGCCGCGGCATCGAGATCGCCGGTGACGATCAGGCGGCGGCGCAGGGCCACCACGCCCGGCCCCTTCGCACCCACGTTCATGCGGTCGGGCAACTGAACCTGCGGCCAGCCGCCACGCGCCGCGAGATCGCGATAGGCCACGATCGCCTGCTCGGTCGCCTGCAGGGCCTCGGCTGAGAGCATCGGCGTCGAGGAGCGCGCCACCGCGTTGCGGGCGCCGGCATCGTAGCTCTGGCGCCACTCGGCCTGCTGGGCGAGCGCCGGTGCAGCAGCGGCCGTGGCGGCGCCCGACAGCAGGGCCAGCACGGTTTCGCGGCGGGTCAGGCTCAAATGCGACATCTCTTCCCTCTTCAAGACTTCACGCAAGCACGTAGACCACACAAAAACGTCGCCGGAACAGGCGACGCTGGCGATGCACTGGCGCGACGGACAAGCTCACTGCCGCCGACGGTGTCCTAGCACAGTTAACGAGGCGTGATGACAGAGGCGAATTTAGGGCATGGCCCGCTTTTGCTGCATGCATGGCTGCAAAACCACAGTGCCCCCGGCAGCGACCGGAAACGCGCCGACGCGACCGGGAGGTTGTCCCGGCCGCGTCCTGGCAGGCGGATAGGCAGGTCGTCGCCGAGAAGCGACTGATATCTCAGAGCTTGTAGCGGATCTGGTCGGTCCAGAAGCGCTCGAGGCGCAGCAGGGCGTTGTTCATCCGCTCGAAGTCGTCGGCCGCGATGCCGCCGATCTGTTCGACCGTGCGGACATGCTTGTCGTACACGCCCTTCACGATGTCGTGCACGCTGGCGCCCTTCTCGGTCAGGCTGATGCGGACCGAACGGCGGTCAATGCGCGACCGGGCATGGTGGAGATAGCCGAGCTCGACCAGCTTCTTGACGTTGTAGGACACGTTCGAGCCGAGATAGTAGCCGCGGGTGCGCAGCTCGCTCGCCGACAGCTCGGCATCGCCGATATTGTAGAGCAGCAGGGCCTGCACGCTGTTGACGTCGTCACGGCCACGACGCTCGAACTCATCCTTGATGACATCGAGCAGGCGGCGATGCAGCCGCTCCACCAGCGTGAGGGACTCAAGATAAAGAGGCTTCACGTTGAGATCTGCATCGCCGGTCTTGGCAACATCAGAAGTCTTGACGCTCGCTTTCATGGTATATCCCGCCTGTTGTGTGTCGGCCAGGATTTGTCTCCCGGTCCGCTTCTGAAAAACACCATATGCTGGAGCGGATGAAAACGAGTTTAAATATCAGGATGAATCAGGGATTTACCCCTTTGGGTGAATCGTAAGTGAAGCCAGAAACGCTTAAGCTAAAGCGATTCTTACCATGACTCGGAGCAATCGAGCGGTCAGGCGCCCCAACCGTCATTGCGAACCAGCGCGGCTGACCCGCGCTGTCATCCCGTGCGCGGCGCAGACACGGGACCGCGCGACGAGAAGACGCCTTTTCCTGAGGACGGTCCCGTGTCTGCGCAGCAGCGTTTCACGCTGCGGCGCGCGCGGGAAGACACCTTCTGCCGACACGCCGCCAGCTATTCCGCCTCGTTCTCGGCCGCCCAGGTTGCCAGGAAATAGACCGCGATCAGCCCGATATAGAGTCCGACGAGCCAGGCCGTCATCGGCACGAAGCGCGGGAAGAGGAATCCGAGCAGCATCTGGCTGATCGCGGCCAGCAGCCAGAGCACGCCGCCCCAGGTCGAGGTCAGCCAGAGGCCGACGGCGGCGACGAGATCGATCACCGCGAAATAGACGATGATCGCCTGGTAGCTCAGCAGGCGATTCTCGAAAGGCGGCTGCGGGTTGCCGGGCAGGCCGAAGATCACCATCCAAGCCGTCAGCCCCTTGGCGAGCCAGAAGGCTGACAGCAAGCGCAGGAACCAGACGAGGGCGAGCCGCCAGCGGTTGGCCTGCTTGCCCTCGGCCTCGCCCGTCCGGGCGCCTCGCAGGGCTTCGCCGTCTCCGCCCAGGCCCAAGCTCAACCCTCCAGCTTCAATTCGTCGGCGCCGAGCGGCGCGAAATAGGCGTCGATATCCGCCGGCCGGAGGTCGGCGAGCGTCGCCGGCTGCCAGCGCGGTGCCTGGTCCTTGTCGATCACCACGGCGCGAACGCCCTCATAGAAGTCGTGGCCGCGGGCAATGCGCGAGACGATGCGATATTCCGTGCGCATCGCCTCGGCGAAATCGAGCCCGGCGCCGCGCCGCATCTGCTCGAAGGCGATGGCGACGCTGGTCGGCGACTTGACCGCGATGGTCTGCAGCAGCTTGCCGGCGAAGGCACTGCCCTTCTCGGCAGCCTGGCGCAGACGAGCAATCACCTCCGGCAAGGTCGCGGCCGTGAAGGCCTCGGCCATCACCGCCCGCTCAGCATGCAAGGGGCCGGGGCCGCGCTGGAGGGTGAAGCCCGCAAGGATGTCGTCGACAGAACCGGGCCTGGTCAGCGCATCGGCAAGCTCCGCCATGCGCTCGCTCGGCACGCCATGGGTCGCAAGGCCGCCTGCCAGCGCATCGGCCGCACCGACCCGCTCGCCGGTGAGCGCGAGGAAGCTGCCGAAACCGCCTTCAAGGCGCGGCAAGGCGTAGGTTGCGCCAACATCCGGGAAGAAGCCGATGCCGACCTCCGGCATGGCGAAGAGATAGCGGTCTCCGGCGATGCGGTGGCTGCCATGCAGGGATATGCCGACGCCGCCGCCCATGACGATGCCGTCGATCAGCGCGACATAGGGCTTGGGATAGGTCTTGATGCGGTGGTTGAGGATGTATTCCTCGCCCCAGAAGGCGAGCATCTCGTCATGCCGCCCGGCCTTGCCGCAATCATGCAGCCAGCGGATATCGCCGCCGGCCGAAAAAGCCTTCTCGCTGGTGCTGACGACGACGACGCGCGTGACCTGCGGGTCGTTCTCCCAGGCATCAAGCGCGCGGGCGAGCTCGCGGACCATGCCGAGGCTCAGCGCGTTCAGCGCCTTCGGCCGGTTGAGCACGACGACGCCGGCAGCGCCGCGAATCTCGCAGATGATCTCGCGATCTTCAGTCATGGTCCGATCCCGCTTCCGTGGGCAGCGGTTCTGGAAGGCGGGGCATGGCTTGTCAACGCGAGGCGCGTGTCGCTGTGGATGTCGGCTGGGGGGTCGCAAACAGGCAAGCGCCTTGCTAAGCACTCATCGACGATCACCGCCGCGGGCACGCAGTGCAACATCCCCAAAGACTCTCTCCTGACCCTGCGCGCTCGGCGAGACAAACCATCCTGACAGCGATAGCGCTCGCCATCATGTTCGCCCTCTTTTGCCTTGCGGTGGTTGTTTTGGGGATAAGCCGCAAAACGTCCGCAGAGGGTCGCTAGCGGACGCGTAGGAGAGCCGTGAATGGCGAACGCTCGCGTTAGAATCCTGCTGACTGCACTTTCACTGGTTGCCGTCCCGTGTGGGGGATGCTCGCTCATGAATTGCAACTTGCAGCGCGATTCCCTTCCTACGAAACTCAAGATCGGGTGGTTTTACGCAGAGGGCAGTTGCAACACCTTCTTGAGTTACCAAGGCGCATTCGTATTTAGTTTGCGGCAGGACACAATCGACAAGATCAAAGAGCAGGGCATCGGTTATTTCGACGACATTCGCGGTGAGCAGAACGGCCCGGCTCGACATTATTTCTCGAACGAAAAATGGCGTGAGACACCGGTTCCCGACGAAGCCATGGACCGCGGCACGTTGATGAATCTCTATTGCGGCAAACAGCACTCTTGGCTCTGGCCATCGGGAATCGAGGGCGCATTAAAGCGCCCGGGCAGCTTTTACACTGATACCGGAGCCCGGGGCATTTTGGTCATTCCTAGCCTCGGCCTTGTCGCTGCGAGCGCCTCTGATCGCTGACGCCTGCATTGTCGGCAACGGGTCGAAAACGGCCCTACGCAGCAACGCCGGCAAAGTTGCGACCATGCGACCTGTTTTGGAATCGTTCCGATGTGATAAAGAAGCGATCGGCCGGTTTCGCCCGCATGACGAAAGCCTTGGCCTGTACCGTTCATCGCTTGAGGCAATCGCCATGGAATCCCCGGTCGTGCGGCCCTTCCCGACTCCGAAATCCCGTCATGACGACGCGCCGTCGCTCGGCTTGACGCGCCGCATGCGCCGCAACCGCAAGGCGGATTGGTCGCGCCGGCTGGTGCGGGAATCGGCTCTGACGACCGACGACCTGATCTGGCCGATCTTCCTGATGGATTCGAGCGAGCCGCGCTCGCCGGTGGAATGGATGCCCGGCGTCGACCGCCTCAATATCGACGAGGCCGTGCGCCGGGCGGCCGAAGCCGCCGCGCTCGGCATCCCCGCGATCGCGCCCTTCCCCTTCATCGACAAGGCCCTGCGCGACCCCACCGGTTCGGAGGCGCTCAATACCGGCAACCTGATGTGCCGCGCCGTGCGCGCGATCAAGCGCGAGGTGCCCGGCATCGGCATCATCTGCGACGCCGCGCTCGACCCTTATACCTCGCATGGTCATGACGGCGTGATGGAGGGCGAGCGCGTCCTCAACGACGCCAGCGTGCAGATCCTCGTCGGGCAGGCCTTGGCACTGGCCGACGCCGGGGCTGACGTCATCGCCCCCTCCGACATGATGGACGGGCGTATCGGCGCGATCCGGGCGGCGCTCGACGGCGAGGGCCATGAAGACGTGCAGAT
Organism: Beijerinckiaceae bacterium; assembly: GCA_965283735.1. Classification (GTDB taxonomy): domain Bacteria; phylum Pseudomonadota; class Alphaproteobacteria; order Rhizobiales; family Beijerinckiaceae; genus Allobosea. The sequence goes on from CBDIPN010000001.1 coordinate 2,845,843, forward strand.
CATGGCCTATGCGGCGAAATACGCCTCGGCCTTCTACGGCCCGTTCCGCGACGCGATCGGCACCAATGCCACGCTCGTCGGCGACAAGCGCACCTACCAGATGGACCCGGCCAACTCGGACGAGGCGATCGCGGAAGTGATGCTCGACCTCGAGGAAGGCGCCGACATGGTGATGATCAAGCCCGGCCTGCCCTATCTCGACGTGGTGGCGCGGGTGAAGGATCATTTCCGCGTGCCGACCTTCGCCTATCAGGTCTCCGGCGAGTACGCGATGATCATGGCCGCTGCCAATAATGGCTGGCTCGACGGCGACAAGGCGATGCTGGAAAGCCTGCTCGCCTTCAAGCGCGCCGGCGCCGACGGCGTGCTGACCTATTTCGCCCCGCGCGTGGCGAAGAAGCTGAAGGCCGGCGCGTAACGCGTCATCCCGCACGCGCTGCGGCACGATAGTGCTGCTGCGCAGATGCGGGATCGTTCGCCGGAAAAGGCGCCTTCTCGTCGCGCGGTCCCGTGTCTGCGGCACATCGCTTCACGCTGCACCGCGCACGGGATGACACTGTGGGGCGGGCCGCGCTACCGTCGCGCCAGCATGCGCCCGCTCCTCCTGTCGATTCTGGCTGTCGTCACGCTCGCCCTCGCGGGCTGTGGTGCCGATTTCGACACCGACCAGATGCGGCTCTGCCGGCAGGCGATCCCGCCGCTCAATCCGCCCAACGCCCGCATCGAGATCGAGCGGACCACCAAGGGGCCCGTACCGCGCGCGCTCCGGCTGCTCTACCGGGTCCAGCTCGGCGACGGCCTTTCGCGCCATCGCAGCATCGATTGCCTGTTCGCAAGCGAAGGAACCGGGCCGAGCCGTGGCGCCATGATCGGCATCGCCTCGGACGGGCGGCCGATGGCCGATGCGAGCTTCTACCTGCTGCGGCGCTTCTACCTGGAGGACCGGGCCTCGCCCCCGCCAGACCCGGCCGAGCCTGCAGCCGAGACCCTGCCGTCGATCCCCGCCGGCCTCGCCTACGGCCTGCAACAGGGCCTGAGCGCCCTGCCCTCGGCCGCGATCTACGGCATGCTCGCCGCCGCCTATGCCCTCGTCTATGGCCTGACCGGGCGGATCATCCTCAGCTTCGGCGAGTTCGCGGCGCTGGGTGCACTGGCCTCGGTCGTCGGGGTCGCGCTGCTGCTCTCGCTCACGATCTCGACGCCGCTTTCGGGGCTTGCCGTCGCGTTCGCGGTCGCGATCGCCGTCTGTGCCCTGCATGGATTCGCCATGGGCCGCTTCGTGCTGCGCCATCTCGAACGCGCGACCGGCCAGCAGCTGCTGATCGCCACGATCGGGCTCGCCATCGCCATGTCGGAATATCTCCGGCTGGCGCAGGGGCCGGAACTGCGCTGGCTGCCGCCGGTGTTCAACACGCCGATCCCGCTCGCCCATACCGGCAATTTCGTGGTCACGCTGAATCCGCTCGCGCTGGCGCTGGCGGCAATCGGGCTTGGTGCGACGCTCGCTGTCGTCATGCTGATCCGCCGCACGGCCTATGGCCGCGCCTGGCGGGCTGTGTCGGACGACGCCAAGACCGCCGCGCTGTTCGGCGTCGACGCGCGCGCGGTCCATGACGTCGCCGTCATCATCGCCTGCGTCTGCTGCGGCATCGCCGGCGTCATCGTCACCGCGATCTATGGCGGCATGGGCTTTGCCGGCGGCTTCTCGCTCGGCCTGAAGGCGCTCGTCGCGGCGGTCCTCGGCGGCATCGGCTCGGTCAGCGGCGCAGCTTTGGGCGGCCTCTGCATCGCCGCCTTCGAGGCGATCTGGTCGGCGACGCTGCCGATCGAGCAGCGCGACCTCGCGGTCTATTCATTGCTCGCCATCGTGCTGATCTGGCGCCCCGGCGGCTTTTTCGGCGACGGCGAATTGACGCCGCGCCGCGTGTGATGCCCTCTCCTTCGCCTGCCGACCGGATTCGAGACCCGAGCATGAGCGAGAGCTTCGCGATCACCCCCGAGGATATCGACGCCGCTGCCGGGCGGATCGCCGGGCATGTGCTGCGCACGCCCTTGGTGCCGGCGCCACGCCTCTCAGAACTGACCGGCGCGACCGTGCTCGTGAAGCACGAGAACATGCAAGCGACCGCCTCGTTCAAGGAACGCGGTGCGGTCAACAAGCTGCTCTCGCTGAGCGAGGCCGAACGGGCGCGCGGCGTCATCGCGATGTCGGCGGGCAACCATGCCCAGGCAGTGGCTTATCACGCGAAGCGCTTCGGCACGCCTGCGACGATCGTGATGCCCGAGCCGACGCCGCTGGTGAAGGTCGAGAACACCCGCGCCCATGGCGCCCGCGTCGTGCTGCACGGCGAGACGCTCGCCGAAGCCAGCCAGAAGGCGCATGAACTTGCCGGAGCCGAGAAACTCACCTTCGTCCACCCTTACGACGACGCGGCCGTGATGGCCGGGCAAGGCACGCTCGCACGCGAAATGCTGGCGGACGCACCCGATCTCGACATGCTGATCATCCCGCTCGGTGGCGGCGGCCTGATGGCCGGCAACGCGGTCGCGGCCAAGGCGATCAAGCCGGGAATCGAGCTGATTGGCGTCGAGGCCGGGCTCTACCCCTCCTTCTTCAACGCCGTGCACAGGCAGGACCAGCCGATCGGTGGGCCAACGCTCGCCGAAGGCATCGCGGTCAAGACCGTCGGCCAGCTGACCCTGCCGGTGATCTCCGTCCTGGTCGGCGACATCGTCCTCGTCGGCGAGGACCTGATCGAACGCGCCGTCAACGCTTATGCCAGTCTTCAACACAGTCTTGCAGAGGGCGCCGGCGCGGCCGGCCTCGCCGCGATGCTGAAGGAGCCGGAGCGCTATGCCGGCCGCAAGGTCGGGCTCGTGCTCACCGGCGGCAATATCGATACGCGCCTGCTCGCCGCCATCATGGTGCGCGAGCTGGAGCGCGACGACCGCATCGTCGCCTTCCGCCTGACCACCAGCGACCGGCCGGGCCTGCTCGGCAGGATCGCGAGCCTGCTCGGCGAGGAAGGAGCCAATATCCTCGAAGTCAGCCATGGCCGGCTCTTCCTCGACGTGCCCGCGAAGGGCGTCACGCTCGACGTCACCGTGGAGACGCGCGGGGCGGCGCATTCGCGCGCGATCGAGGACGCGCTCGCCAAGAACGGCTTCGCGCCGCGACGGATTCTGCCGCGCGGTCTTGCGGAACCGGCCCGCTAAACAAACATTATCCGACGGGCGCAGCATTCCGCGCGCCGATGGAGGATCGAAGTCCCGATGAGCGATACCCGTTATGGCCAGCCGCCGGTCACGGCGCTGGAGCCGCGTCCCTACCAGAACGTCAGTGGCGTTCTCGGCTCGCGACTGTTCGCTTGGCTGGTCGACATCGTCGTGCTGTTCTTCCTGGGCTGGCTGGTCGTGTTCCTGCTGGCCCTGCTCGGCGTCGTCACCTTCGGCGCGACCTGGCTGCTGATTCCGATCGCCACCGTCGCGACGGCGCTCGGCTATGCCGCACTGACGATCGGCGGGCGCAAGCAGTCGACCTGGGGCATGCGCGTCGCAGGCCTGAGGGTCGAGACCGCCAGCGGCGGGCGCCCCGACGGGCTGGCCGCAGCCGTGCATGCGCTTCTGTTCTATGTCGCGGCCGGCACCTTCCTGCTCTGGCTCGTCGACGTCGCCTGCGGCTTTGCCCGCGAGGACCGGCGCATGGGCCACGACCTGCTGACGGGCCTCGTCGTTGTTCGCACCTGATTGAGCCAGGTCAAAAGACCGCGAAACCGCTCCCGATCGGCCGCGCCGCGCTTGTTGCCGGTGCGGCCGATGTTACATTGAGGGTCGGAAGCTTCCGGGGAGCCAGCCGACGTGACGCGCCCATTGCGGGATGCCCCGCAATTCTACCTGACCTCGCCTACCACGTGCCCGTATCTGCCCGGGCGCGAGGAGCGGAAGGTGTTCACGCACCTCGTCGGCTCGCGGGCCCGCGAGCTCAACGACGTGCTCTCGCAAGGCGGCTTCCGGCGTTCGCAGAGCATCGCCTATCGCCCGGCCTGCGAGATGTGTCGCGCCTGCGTCTCGGTGCGCGTCTGCGTCAACGATTTCCGGATGACGCGCGGCTTCCGCCGGGTGCTCGCCCGCAACAGCGACCTGATCGGCGAAGCCCTGCCGCCGCGGCCGCGCTCCGAGCATTATTCCCTGTTCCGTTCCTATCTCGACGAGCGCCATCCCGATGGCGGCATGGCGACGATGTCGGCGCTCGATTTCGCGATGATGGTCGAGGACACCCATGTCGAGACCAGCCTGATCGAATATCGCCGCCGCGGCCCCGATTCCGGTTTCACCGGGCGAGGCGCCGGCGACCTCTTCGCGATGGCCCTGACCGATACGCTCAGCGACGGGCTCTCGATGGTCTATTCGGTCTATGACCCCGGACTGGAACTGCGCTCGCTCGGCACCTTCATGGTGCTCGACCATATCGCCCGGGCGCGCCGCCTCGGCCTGCCTTACGTCTATCTCGGCTATTGGGTCGAGGGCTCGCCGAAGATGACCTACAAGTCGCGCTTCCTGCCGCAGGAACGCCTGATGCCGCAAGGCTGGGAGCGGGTTGAACGCAACGTTTCAACCGATTGAAACGCATCAGCGACGCGCGGAAAACGCGCTTGCCGCCCATCGCTCCTGCCGACACTGTAGCGGCAACGGCCCGCGGCAGACACGCATGACAGGGGCCGCACCGGAGGAATGATGAGCCAGGAACTGACCGACAGGCTGGAGCGCTGCTACACCGGCATCATCCACGACACGATGCGGGCTATGGGCCTGAAGGACTTCGTCCTGCCGCCGGAACTGCGCCCGCTCCTGCCCGGCCAGAAGCTGGCGGGGCCGGCCTTCACCGTCGAGGGCAAGACCGGCGAATTCGACGCGCACGAGACGCTGCTGGGCTGGACCGGCTTGCTCTCGGCCGCCAAGCCCGGCCATGTCTGGGTCTGCCAGCCGAACACCAACGAGATCGCGTTGATGGGCGAGCTCTCGGCCGAGACGCTGAAGAACAAGGGCGTGCGCGGCTGCGTCATCGACGGCCTCTCGCGCGATACCGAATTCATGGTCGAGATGGGCTTCCAGGCCTATTTCAAGGCCTATACGCCGCGCGACATCGTCGGCGCCTGGCTTCCCAAGGCGGTCGACGAGCCGATCAAGATCGGCGAGGTCTGGATCCGGCCGGGCGACTATATCCTCGCCGATCGCGACGGCGTCGTGCGCATCCCCGCCGAGATCATCGAGGAAGTCCTGGAGAAGTCCGAGACCGCGATCACGGCCGAGAACAAGGTCCGCACCGCGATCCTCGCCGGCACCGACCCGCAGAAAGCCTATCTGCAATACGGCAAGTTCTGACGCGTTTCCTCCTTCAAAGGGCGGCTCACCATGACCCACGATCCGCGCCTCATCCTGCTCGATCCGCGCGACAACGTCCTCGTCGCGCGGGTTCGCCTCAAGGCCGGCGAGACGGTCGAGACCGGCTCCGGACAGGCCGCGCTCGACCGTGACATCGCGCTCGCCCACAAACTCGCCCGCCGCACGATTGCGGCCGGCGAGAAGATCCTGAAATACGGCGCGCCGATCGGTGTCGCGACCGAGACGATCGCACCGGGCGCGCATGTCCATGTTCACAACATGCGCAGCGACTACACGCCGACCTATCATCTCGAAGACGAACGCAAGGCGGGAGCCTCGGCATGAGCACGATGCGCGGCTATCTTCGCTCCGACGGGCGCAAGGGCATCCGCAACACTGTCGCGGTCGCCTATCTCGTCGAATGCGCCCACCATGTCGCACGCGAGATCGCCCTGCCCTGGCGCGAGGAAGGCGTCCACGCCATCGGCTTTCCCGGCTGCTACCCGAACCCCTATGCCGAGCGGATGATGGAGCAGCTCTGCACTCACCCGAATGTCGGCGCGGTGCTCCTGTCTCGCTCGGCTGCGAAAGCTTCAACAAATACGCGCTGGAGCGTGCGGTGCGCGCCAGCGGGCGGCCGGTGAAGACGATCATCATCCAGGGCACCGGCGGCACCCGCGCCTCGATCCGCGAGGGTCGCGCCTGGGTCGAGGAACAACGCAGCCTCCTCGATGCGCAGGAGACGGTGCCGATGGCCGTCTCCGAACTCGTGGTCGGCACGGTCTGCGGCGGTTCCGACGGCACCTCCGGCATCACCGGCAATCCGGCCGCCGGACGCGCCTTCGACCAGCTCATCGCAGATGGGGCCGCCTGCATCTTCGAGGAAACCGGCGAGCTGATCGGCTGCGAGCACATCATGGCGGCGCGCGCGATCACGCCGGAGCTCGGCGCCGAACTGGAGAAATCCGTGGCCAAGGCCGCGCGCTACTACGCGACGCTGGGCTATGGCTCCTTCGCCGCCGGCAATGCCGAGGGCGGGCTTTCGACCATCGAGGAGAAATCGATGGGCGCCTATGCCAAATCCGGGGCATCGCCGATCTCCGGCCTGATCAAGCCGGGCGACGTGCCGCCGCATGGCGGACTCTACCTGCTCGACGTCGTGCCGGATGGCGAAGTCCGCTTCGGCTTCCCGAACATCAACGACAATGCCGAGATTGCGGAACTGATCGCCTGTGGCGCGCATTGCGTGCTGTTCGTGACGGGCAGAGGCTCGGTCGTCGGCTCGGCGATCTCGCCCGTCGTCAAAATCTGCGCCAATCCTGAGACCTATCGCCGGATGTCCGAGGATATGGATGTCGATGCCGGGCGCATCCTCGAAGGCCGCGCCGGGCTCGACGAAGTCGGCACCGAGATCCGCGATCTCGTCGTCTCGCTCGGGCAGGGCGGCCGGACGAAATCGGAAGAACTGGGTCATCAGGAATTCATCCTGACCTACAAGAGCTTCGAGCCGCTCGGCCCGGCCTGCCTGCCGGCGTAAGCAAGGGCGCGTCACGAAGCCCGCTTCCGCCGATCGCGCGGATTGGCTAAGCCTTCCTCCATGACGGGAGCTGCGGGACGGATGAACTGGCGAAGGAGCGCGATCGCGCTCATCGCCGTCTATGTCCTCATCCTGCAGACGACGCTGGTCGCGCTTGCCGCCGGATTGTCGGCGCAACCCTCCGCCGGGCTCGTGCATCCGCTTTGCGCGCCCGGCCAGACGACGCCGTTCGACCCGGCGCCCGACGGCAGCGGCGCGAAACTGCCGGATTGCTGCGCGAGCTTGTGCCTGTCGACGGCGATCGCGCTGCCGCCGACCTCTCCAGCCACCACCCTTGTCGCGCGCCAGCCCGCACGCTCTTTCGCCGACAACCTGACGGGGGAACAGGTTTCGTCTCCCTCCGCTCCGGGATACCCACTCGGCGCGCGCGCTCCCCCTGTCCCGGTCTGAAGCCCTTCCTCCTTCAGCTCAGACCAGGATTTATCCATGACAACCGTCTCAACGGCGACGGCCGCGCCCGAACGCGCAGGCCGGCCAGCCGCATCGCTTTACCGCGCCGTCTGGCGCTGGCATTTCTATGCCGGACTGATCACCCTGCCCTTCCTCATCCTGCTGGCCGTGACCGGCGGGCTCTACCTCTTCCGGGCCGAGATCGACGGCCTGATCCATCGCGACGTCAAGCGGGTCGAGGCCCGGATGACGGGCGAGCGGCCGCCCAGCGAAATCGTGGCGCAGGCCGTGAAAGCCTTCCCCGGACAGGCGGTGAAGTACCTGCCGGCGGAAACCGCGACCGCCTCGGCCGAGGTCACGGTCCGCAATCCGGCGGGGACGCGGATGGTGGTCTATGTCGACCCCTACGATGCCCGCGTGCTCGGCCAGATCCCCGACAAGGGCACGGTGATGTGGGTGATCCGGCAGATCCACAGCCTCGCCTATTTCGGGCCGATCGCGAACGGTGCCCTCGAAATCGCCGGGGGCTGGGCGATCCTGCTGGTGCTGACCGGCCTCTATCTGTGGTGGCCGCGCAAGCAGAGCGGCGGCGTTGTCACGGTCCGGGGCAAGCCGCGCCAGCGCGTGTTCTGGCGCGATCTCCATGCGGTTACCGGCCTCGTTGCCGGCGGCTTCATCCTGTTCCTCGCGATCACCGGCATGCCCTGGTCGGTGCTCTGGGGCGCCAAGGTCAATCAATGGGCCAACGGCCATAATTTCGGCTATCCGACCGGCCTGCGCGTCGCCGTGCCGATGTCGGACGAGCATCTCGCCCATGTCGCACCAACGACATGGTCGCTGGAGCAAGCGAAGCTGCCGGCCTCTCAGGCCACGGGTGGCGATGCGATCGGCCTCGATGCCGCCGTCGCCACCTTCGATCGGCTGGGCCTGACGCGCGGCTATGCTGTCAATCTCCCGGGCGGCCCAAGCGGGGTCTATACCGGCTCGGTCTACCCGAAGGACATGGCGCTCCAGCGCGTCATCCATCTCGACCAGTATGGCGGCAAACCTCTGATCGACATGAGCTATGCCGATTACGGCCCGCTCGGCAAAGCGCTGGAATGGGGCATCAATGTCCATATGGGGCAGGAATTCGGCGTAGCGAACCAGATCGTGATGCTCGCCGCCTGCTTCGCCATCGTCCTGCTCTGCGTCTCGGCGTTGGTGATGTGGTGGAAGCGGCGCCCGCAAGGGTCGCTCGGCGTGCCGCCGCTGCCGGCTGAGAAGGCAACGCTGCGTGTGGTCGTGGCCTTGCTCGCCATTGGCGGTCTCATCTTTCCGCTGGTCGGGCTGTCGCTCATCGTCATGGTGATGATCGACGCCGCACTGACAAGAAACATACAACCTATGAGCGCATAACCGAGGAGCCTGCTTCCCCGAGCAGCAGGCTTACCCACGGACTGAACAACGGGGCGTCATTGCCCCGTTGTTCAGAAAAGAACGCGATCGCCTTAAGAGTAAATCAAGCCGGACCTGCGCAGAGTGCTGCCACTGCTTTGCCGTGGGAGCCCTCATGCTGCGTAACCTGACCCGGATGCCGGCGGACATGTCGTCGGATTCGCGCCGGCAGCTTCTCCATGCCGTGACGGATCTCTTCCTGCTCGACCACGACCCGAACGAGGCCGTGAAGGAGCATTACGGTGAGATCGCGGCCGGCTCGCTCGGCCATCTCGGCGACGAGGACCGCAAGGGCTATGCCGATCGCGTTGCCGCGATGCCGACCCTGCCGCACAATGTCGCGGTCACGCTCGGCGGCGACGGCAATGCCGAGGTCGCGCGCCTCGTGCTGTCGCTCTCCCCGGTCCTGACCGATACCGATCTCGCCGCCATCGCTGTCAGCCAGTCGCAGCAACATCTCGTCGCCATCGCCGAGCGCGCGCGCCTCTCCGAGGGCGTCACCGACATCCTCGTCGAACGCGGCGACCAGAAGGTGCTGCATACCGTCAGCGCCAATGAAGGCGCCGCCTTCTCCGATCGCGGCTTCGACCGGCTGCTGGAGCGTGGCGGGGACGATGCCGCCATCACCGACGCCCTCGCCCGGCGCTCCGATCTCGCGCCGAACCGCGCGCAGCGCGTCCTGCGGATCGTCGAACAGTTCTCCGACGGCGGCAATGCGGCGCCTGCCACTGACGCGAGCGTCTCGCTTGCCCGCCAGGCGCGCCAGCAACGCCTCGAGGTCAAGCTGCTGCTCTCCGACCTCGCCGCCAAGGTGCGCGAGGTCGACGACGTCTTGACCATGCTGGCCGACGAGGATCGCGCCTATCACCTCTCGCAGGTGCTCTCCGAAATCGGCGGCATCTCGATCGAACAGGCGCTGCGCGTGCTGATGCAGCGGGATTCCAGCGGCATCGCCGTCGCCTGCCGCTCGCTCGGCATTGGCGCCACCGCCTTCCGCGCCATCCTGCAATTGCGGGCACGCCGGCTCTATTTCTCACCGCGCGACGTCGATGACGATGTCGACGCCTATGACAAGCTCGATCTCGCGACGGCGGAGCGGACGCTGCGCTTCCTCAAGCTCAGGACCAAGATCGCCTGAGGCGCAGCCGGCCCCGGCCACAAAACCGCGACATTCGCCTCGCTCCATGCTAGCTTCCGACCGAGCACGCTGTCGCGAGGACGCTTTCGACGTGAGATTTCCGCTTCTATCCGCCGCGACGCTCGCCGCCCTGCTCGGCGCAGGTGAATCGGCGCAGGCGCAGGCGTTCCTGCCGCTCTCCGGTTTCGCGCCGCTGCCCTCCTTCGCCTGGGACCAGCCCAGCCTCTCGCCGAAATGGGAAGGGTCCTATGCCCGCATCTCTTCGGGCTTCCAGGTCACCAGCAGCAAGCATATGCGCACCAGCGCCGGCCCGACGATCGGGCTGGAAGCGGGCAAGATGCTGCGCGAGGGCAATTTCGTCTACGGTATCGCCGGCGCGATCGACTACGCCCCCGCTGTCGGCGGCTATGGTTATCCGAGCTTCGGCAATGTCGCCTATACTCGTGACTTGGCCGGCGCCTTCAGGGTTCAGGCTGGCGTGCTGGTGACGCCCGACGTCCTGCTCTACACCTCGGCGGGATTGAGCGCGGCCAACGAGACCTGGCGCTACGGCGCGACGGCCTTCTCCTCGCCTTTCAGCCGCAGCAACATCGCCGTGCGACCCGAGGCGCGCGCCGGAGTGCTCTGGGCCGTCACCGACAAGATCACGATCGGCCTCGAAGCCGGCATCATCGGGCAGGAAATCCGCTGAGACGCTGATTCAGGCGGCTGCAACCTTGATTCCGGCTTTCCCGGCAAGCCTTTGATCTGGCGTCATTCTCGGGCTTGACCCGAGAAGCCTTTGCCAAGAGCGCGCTGGTCCCGAGATGCTCGGACCAAGCCCGAGCATGACGCTATTCCTGCCTCACCCCCCGAACGTATTGCTCTTCGGGAAGCCCTTGGGCGGCAGGCGCCCGGCTTCGGCGCGGTGGCCGAGCCATTCCAGCAGATCGGCCTGCGTCACCGTCCAGGTGCGGCCGGAGGTGTCGAGCCAAGTCAGGCCATCAGCGAGGTTGAAGGTCCTGGCGTCGGAGAGGCCGCCATCCTTGTAGCGTTGCAGGCGCACGCCCTTGCCACGGCCCATCTCCGCCACTTCCGAGATCGGGAAGCAGAGCAGCTTGCGGTTCTCGCCGATGATCGCGACATGGTCGCCATCGGCCGGCGCCGCCAGCATCGCGACATGCGTGCCGTCGACATTGAGCACCTGCCGACCCTTACGGGTATTGGCGACGACATCGTCGGCGGGCGCGACGAAGCCCCTGCCCTCGCTCGACACCATCAGCAGTTTCGTGCCCGGCTTGTAGGGGAAGGCGGAGACGATCTCGGCCGTCTCCTCCAGCTCGATCATCAGGCGGATCGGATCGCCGAAGCCGCGTCCGCCCGGCAGCTTGGACGCATCCAGCGTGAAGACTTTGCCGTTCGAGGCGAGCACCAGCACCTTTGCCGTGGTCTCGGTGAAGAAGGCGGTCTGGAGCGCGTCGTCGCCCTTGAAGGAGAAGCTCGACTTGTCCTGGACATGGCCCTTCAAGGCCCTGATCCAGCCCTTCTTCGAGATGACGACCGTGATCGGCTCACGCTCGACCATGGCCTGGGTCAGGTCGATATCGGCAGTCTCCGGCATATCGGCGAAATCGGTGCGGCGCTTGCCGATCGCCGTTTCCGGGCCGAAGGTCTTCTTCACCTGCCGGATGTCCCAAGCGATGGTCTTCCACTGCGTCGCCTCGGAGGCGAGCAGGCCTTCGATCTGCTCCTTCTCCTTGGTCAGTTCGTCCAGCTCGGTCTTGAGCTGCATCTCCTCGAGCTTGCGCAGGGCGCGCAGGCGCGTGTCGAGGATCGCGTTGGCCTGGATCTCGGTGAGGTCGAAGACCTTCATCAGTTCGATCTTGGGCTCATCCTCCTCGCGGATGATTTTGATCACCCGGTCGAGGTCGAGATAGACGATCAGCAGGCCGCGCAGGATTTCGAGGCGCTTGTCGATCTGGCCGAGCCGGAAGCGCGAGCGCCGCTGCAAGACCTCGCGGCGATGGTCGAGCCAGGCGCGCAGAGCCTCGGCGAGGCCGAGCACGCGCGGCACCAGCCCGCCGGTCAGCACGTTCATGTTCATCGAAATGCGCGATTCGAGCTCGGAGAGCCGGAACAGCGATTCCATCATCAGGTTGGGGTCGACATTGCGGGCGCGCGGCTCGATGACGATGCGGATGTCCTCGGCCGACTCGTCGCGCAGGTCGCCGACCAGCGGCAGCTTCTTGTCGTTGAGGAGTTCGGCGATCTTCTCGATCAGCCGGCCCTTCGAAACCATGTAGGGGATCTCGGTGACCACTGCGAGCCAGGTGCCACGGCCCTGATCCTCGGCATGCCAGCGCGCGCGGGTGCGGAAGGCGCCGCGGCCGGTGCGGTAGGTCTCCGCCATCGAGGCGCGGGTCTCGACGATGATGCCGCCCGTCGGGAAATCCGGGCCGGGCACGAAGGTCATCAGCTGCTCGGAGGTCGTCTCCGGGTGCTGGATCAGGTAGAGCGCGGCGTCGCAGAGCTCGGCGGCGTTGTGCGGCGGGATCGAGGTCGCCATGCCGACCGCGATGCCCTGCGAGCCGTTGGCCAGCAGGTTCGGGAAGGCTGCTGGGAGAACGACCGGCTCCTCGTCCTCGCCGTTATAGGTCTCGCGGAAGTCGACCGCATCCTCGTCGATCCCGTCGAGGAGCAGGCGCGCGACCTCGGTCATGCGCGCTTCGGTATAGCGGTAGGCGGCGGCGTTATCGCCGTCGACATTGCCGAAATTGCCCTGCCCGTCGACGAGCGGGTAACGCTGGGCGAAATCCTGCGCGAGGCGCACCAGCGCGTCATAGACCGACTGGTCGCCATGCGGATGGAACTTGCCGATGACGTCGCCGACGATGCGGGCGCATTTCTTGTGGACCTGGCCGGGGTCGAGCCGCAGCAGCCGCATGGCGTGCAGGATGCGGCGGTGGACCGGCTTCAGGCCGTCGCGCGCATCCGGCAGGGCACGGTGCATGATGGTGGAGAGCGCATAGGCGAGATAGCGCTCTTCGAGCGCCGATTTCAGATCGATGCGCTCGGCTTCATCTTCCGGCGGCGGATCGACCGGTTTGCCCATGCTGCGTCAGCCCTTGTGCTGTCCAAAAATTCGCGCCTGCTCTATGGCACGTCGCGAATCAGCCCGCCAGAACAATGCAGGTACGAAGCCCCCTTCGCAAACGCAGGGGATGCCTTTTCGCGCTTAGGCGGTGGATGATTCGCCGGGCGGTGCATTCGCCGCGGCCCGCGTCGCCATTTCGATCAGCCGCTCCCGCTCAGGCGGCTCGCGCAGGCCGCGCGGATCGAGGATATGGCGGCGCAGGAAGAAGCCCGTCAGCGCGAAACCCGAGAGGATGTCGGCTGGAGACGGGCGCCGCCCGCCCTGCCCCTCGACAAGGAACGAAGGCAGTTTCAGCAGGCGGTCGAGATAGGGCTGCGCAGCTCGCCGGCTGACGGCCTTGCCGGATTTCGGCGAGACATGGCTGAGATCATCAGGCGAGCCCGTGACGGCGCAGCGCGCCAGATCGAGCCCGAAACCAAGTTCGGTGAGCATCGCCAGTTCGAAACGGATGATCAGCGCCGGCGCCATCTCGGCCTCGTCGAGATGGGCCACGAGGACGGACAACCCTTCATAGAGACCGGGATGCGGATCGCGCTCCGGCAGCAGGCGCAGCAGGCCGGCGATGGTGCCGAGCCCGTAGAGCGCGACCGGCGCGGCGATCAGGCGGGCGGCATGGGAGCCGAGCAGCTCGACCTTGTACTCGCCGAGATGCTCGTCGAGCCGGGCGCGCCAGGTCAGCGAGACATGATTGCCCGGCTGCAGCGAGGCCTGCGCCTTGGACGAGCGCCCGCCCCTGACGAGGCCGAGATGGCGGCCGTGCTCGCGCGTCATCGCCTCCAGGATCACGGCGCTTTCGCCATGAGCCTTGAGGCCGATGATCGTGCCCTCGTCGGTCCATTCCATGAGGACAGGATTTAGGGCGAGAGGCGCGTTGCTGCAATTTCATACGCGACGTCATACCGGCTATGGGGCGCTCCCCATCTCGTGAAGCCTCGGGTTTTATTGGAAAGCGCGGGTCACCCCGGACGCAGCGAAGCGGAGATCCGGGATGACGGCGTGTTTCTGAGACCTTCCAAGAGGCTTCACGCCACGTACTGGGCGATGCCGCCGCCGAAGGACCAATCCTCGCGCTTGACCTCGACGAGGTTGATGAAGATGTCGTCCGGATTCAGGCCGGGCTCCTTCATGAGATTCTCGGTGATCGCGGCGTAGAGCTTCTTTTTCTGCGTCACGCCGCGCGTATTGGCGACGGTAAGCTGAATGATCACCAGCCTGTCGCTGCGGTTGAAGCCGAAATAATTGGCGTCGAAGACGAACTCGTCGGCATCGTGCTGGTGGACGACGGCGAAGAGATCCTTCTCCGGCACTTCGAAGGTCTCGCGCAGCGCCTTGTAGACACCGTCGATGATGGCAGCCGGCTCGGAAGCCGGGCGGCCGCGGCGCATGGAAATCCTGATCAGGGGCATGGTCTGTCTCCGTCTCGAGGCGCAACCGCGCCTGTCGAGACGAACATAGGCCGCCCCATACAATCTGAAAATCATATCTATGATGATACCAATGATATGATATTATGATTTATGGGCACTCTCGACATCGACGCCGTCGCCTCGTTCCTGCGCGCGGCCGAGCTGAAAAGCTTCACCCGCGCCGCCGAGGCGCTCGGCACGACGCAATCGCTGGTCAGCACGCGGGTGAAGCGACTGGAAGATGGGCTCGGCCGGCTGCTGCTGCAGCGCCACCCGCGGCTTGTCCGCTTGACGGCCGAGGGCGAGCGCTTCCTGCCGGCCGCGCGCGAGTTGATGGCCGCTCATGGCAAGGCGCTCGCGGCCTTCGCGGTCGCGCCCGTGCATATCGCGGTCGGCATCAGCGAGCAGGCTGTCGGCGCCGAGGTCCCGGCCGTGCTCGCACGCCTGACGGCGCATGATCCTGGCATCGTCATCAATCTCAGGATCGAGCCGTCGCGGATGCTGGAAGAGGCGTTCGAACGAGGCGAGCTCGATGTCGTGATCGTGCGCCGGCTCGCGGCGGGTCGGACCGGAGAGGTCCTGCGCGACGATGCGGTCGGCTGGTTCGCGGCGCCCAGCCTCGTGCGGCCGCCCGATGCGCCCGTGCCGCTGGTCAGCCTCGTCGCAGAATGCCGCCTGCGCCGGCACAGCATGGATACGCTGGACCGCGCCGGCATCGCATGGCGCGAAGCCTTCGTCGGCGGCGGCATGGCAGCGGTTGCGGCGGCCGTTCAAGTCGGGCTCGGCATTTCGCCGCTGGCCGCGCGGATCGCGCCGGCGGGCGCGGTCGATATCGGGCCTGCATGGGGGCTGCCCGTGCTCGGCGGATCGCAGGTCGTGCTCAGGAGCAATATCGCAACGCCGCGCGCGGGTGCTTTCGTTCGCGAACTGGCAGCGGCTTTCCGGGGGTAATCTTCACCCCGATGGCGCCGCCCTGCAGCCGTCGGCGCCAGATCGCACCGGTCTCGTCCCCTTGTCATTCCGGGGCGCGCCACAGGCGCGAACCCGGAACCCACGACCGGGTGGGACCTTCAATGACGGGTTGCAAATGGCCCACCCCATCGTGGGTTCCGGGTTCTTCGCTCCGCGAAGCCCCGGAATGACAAAGGTGGTTTCCGGCTCGGGCCGCAGGCCTGAGCCGGGAATGACCGCAGCCCCTACCCGACCACGCGCTCGACGCGGCTGATCACCCGCTTCTCGCGCAACTCGCTGATGATGGCCGAGAGGTGCTTCAGGTCCCAGACCGTGAGGTCGATGGTGACATCGGTAAAGTCCTGGTTCGGGCGGTTCATCGAGACGGAATCGATGTTGCCGTCATGCTCCGCGATGGTCGTGGTGATCTGGGCGAGCGAGCCGGGCTCGTTGATCGACTTCAGGGCGATGCGCGCCGGGAAGCGCTGCGGCGCCTTGTCGTCGAGGTCCCAGCGGACATCGAGCCAGCGATCCGGCTCGTTGTCGAAGGCGGCGAGCGCGGGCGACTGGATCGGGTAGATCGTCACCCCCTCGCCCGGGGTCAGGATGCCGACGATGCGATCGCCCGGTACAGCCCCGCCATGCGGCGCGAAGCGCACCGGCAGGTCTCCGCCAAGACCGCGGATCGGGATCGCGGTATCCGGCTCCTCGCCCGGCAACTTGAACTTGAGGTTCTCGTTCTGGCGCAGCTCGAACCAGCCCTTTCCGCTGGCGGCCGCGCCTGGCTTGCCCTCGGTCGAACCGCGCTTCTCCAGTTCGAGGTCCGGATAGACGGCCTTGACCACGTCGCCCGAATACATCTCGCCACGCCCGACGGCGGCGAGCACGTCGTCCACGGTGTTGCGGGCAAGGCGTTTCAGCGCAGCCTTGAGCTTGTCGTCGGAGAAGGCGCGCTCGGCGCGGGAGAAAGCGCGTTCGAGGATCTGGCGGCCCAGGCCGGCATATTGACGACGCACGGCGGCGCGGGTGGCGCGGCGGATGGCGGCGCGGGCCTTGCCGGTGACGACGAGCGATTCCCAGGCAGCCGGCGGAGCCTGCCCGTCGGCACGGGTGATCTCGACCTCGTCGCCGTTCTGCAACTCGGTCAGTAACGGCGCGATGCGGCCGTTGATCTTGGCTCCGACGGCGCTGTTGCCGACATCGGTATGAACCGCATAGGCGAAATCGATCGGCGTCGCGCCGCGCGGCAGGGCGATGAGCCGCCCCTTCGGCGTGAAGCAGAAGACCTGATCGTGGAAGAGTTCGAGCTTGGTGTGCTCGAGGAATTCCTCGGGGCTGTCGCCCTCGGCCAGCAGGTCGACGGTGCGGCGCAACCATTGATAGGCGCGGCTCTCGTCGGCCAGGCCGATCGGCTCGCCGGCACGGCCATCCTTGTAATGCGCATGGGCAGCGATGCCGTATTCGGCGATGCGGTCCATGTTGTCGGTGCGGATCTGCAGTTCGACGCGGCTATGGCCGGGGCCGACCACCGTCGTATGGATCGAACGGTAGTCGTTCTGCTTCGGCGTCGAGATGTAGTCCTTGTAGCGGCCGGGCACCATCGGCCAGGTCATGTGGACGATGCCGAGCACGCGGTAGCAATCCTCCGGCCTCTCGACGATGACGCGGAAGCCGAAGATGTCGGAGAGCTGCTCGAAGGAGACGGATTTCCGCTCCATCTTCTTCCAGATCGAATAGGGACGCTTGCGGCGCCCGAAGACCTCGGCCTGGATGCCGCTGGCGGCGAGCTTGCCCTTCAGGTCCTCCTCGATCTCGCCGATGACCTTGCCCTCACGTGCGGTCACTTCCTCCAGCCGCTTGGTCACGGTGGCGTGGGCTTCGGGCTTGATGTGGCGGAAGGAGAGTTCCTCCAGCTCCTCGCGCAGTTCCTGCATACCCATGCGGCCGGCGAGCGGCGCGTAGATCTCGATCGTCTCCTCGGCGATGCGCAGGCGCTTCTCGGGCGGGACGAAATGCAGCGTCCGCATGTTGTGCAGGCGGTCGGCCAGCTTGACCAGCAGCACGCGGATGTCGTCGACGATGGCGAGCAGCAGCTTGCGGAAATTCTCGCCCTGCGCCGCCTTCTTCGAGACGAGGTCGAGCTTCTTGATCTTGGTGAGGCCGTCGACGAGCCGGCGGATGTCCGGCCCGAACATGGTCTCGATCTCTTCCAGCGTCGCGGCCGTGTCCTCGACCGTGTCGTGCAGGACGGCGGCGACGATGGTGGCGTCGTCGAGCTTGAGATCGGTCAGAATCGCCGCGACTTCGAGCGGATGCGCGAAGAAGGGATCGCCGGAGGCGCGCTTCTGCGTGCCGTGAGCACGCATGGCATAGACATAGGCCCGGTTGAGCAGGTCCTCGTCGGTATTCGGATTGTAGCTCCTGACCCGGTCAACGAGCTCGTATTGCCGCATCATGCCCATGCGGGCCCCAGCCTCGTCCTGCAATCATTGCAACACATTATTATTTGCACAGGCATCGGCGGCAGCAAGGCGTTTTCCGGAAGGGCCATGAAAAAAGCCCGGCAGTGCCGGGCTTTAGTCGGAAACGGTGAACAATCGATTCACATTCGATCCGCGCACCGGATTTCGTGATCGAGGATCAGTCCTCGTCGTCGGCGCTCTCGGTCGGCGGCACGAGGCCGTCGAGGCCGCGCAGCAGGTCCTCTTCGCTCATGCGGTCGAACTGCACTTCGCTGTCCGGCGTCGCGGCGCTGGTGGGGCTGGCGAGCAGCGGAACGGTCTCCTGCTCCGGCTCGTCGACCTCGACATGCTTCTGCAGCGAGTGGATCAGATCTTCCTTGAGATCCTCGGGCTTGAGCTTCTCATCGGCGATCTCGCGGAGCGCAACGACGGGGTTCTTGTCGTTGTCGCGGGGAACGAGGATCGACGAGCCCGACTGGATCATCCGCGCGCGGTGGCTGGCAAGCAGCACCAGCTCGAAGCGGTTCTCGACCTTGTCGATGCAGTCTTCAACGGTAACGCGAGCCATGGCCGGCTTCTTCCGATCTCAGCGATGCAGGGAATGGATTGAGCACGGCCTTACAGGCAAAGCCACCGCGATGCAAGAAATTCGCGGTGGCCGCGTCGGCCTCAGGCGCCTAAGCGGCGCACCATATCATCCAGCGTCGGCTCGGGCCGGCCTGCGACCTCGCCGCCGCGCGCGCCCATTGCAGGGAGTTCGTGCGGCTTCAGCTCGGCGAAGCGCATCCGCATCGTCGTCGCGACGCCCTCGCCGAAGGCGATCGCCTCGCGATTGCCGATCGAGGACAGGAAATTGATCGTGCTGGCGGAGGCGTCGGAGATCGCCGAGCGAATGATCTGCTGGTCGCGTTCGTTCGCCAGTCGCATCGCGAAGATGGTCGAGCATTGCGACAGGATGGTCGGGTCGAGCTCACCCGGGCGCTGCGTCACGATGCCGAGATAGGCGCCGTATTTGCGGCCTTCCTTGGCGATCCGGGCGAGCGCCTGCCGCGTCGGCGCGAAACCGAGTTTGGGATCGGAGGGCACATAGCGATGCGCCTCCTCGCAAAGCACGAGGATTTCGCAGGCGCCCTGACTCGCGCTGGCAAGGTCGAAGGCCAGGCGCGACAGCACAGAGGCCACTGCGTTCACGACCTCGGCCGGTAGGCCGCCGAGCTGGAAGGCCGTGATCGGCCGGCCATGCATCGGAATGCGGAAAACCTGGGAGAGGATCGGCGCCACGGTCTCGTACATGTTGGCCCGGCCGAACATGAAACGATAGCGCGGATCGGCATGCAGCGATTCCAGCCGCACCTTCAGCGAGCGCAGGGCGACGCGGGGCCAGCGCTGCTCGTGCAAGCCGATCAGCTCGTCGATGACGGCGAACAGATCCTTGAGCCGATAGGGCGTGGCGGCGTCAGCCCCCCCTGGTGCCCGTCCGCCGGCTGGCGCGGGGCGCCGAGATCGAGCGGGCGCTTCAGCAGGCTGGAACCGAGATCGCGCGCCAGATCCTGCCCGCTGGGCAGGCGATAGCGCGTCCGCGCGGCCGAGACGACCTCGCGCAGGATATCCGGCTCGTCCTCAAGGGCCGCCCGCCCCCGGAACACGACATCGGCCAGCTCGTCCTGCTTGAACATCCAGAAGGGCAGATCGAGGCTTTCGCCGTCGATGGTCAGGGCCAGGTCCGGAAAGGCGCTGGAGTATTCGTTGTGCGGATCGAGGATGAGCACACGCAGGCGCGGCCGAACCGATACGGCACGGCGCAGCAGCAGCGAGACCGCGCTCGACTTGCCAACGCCGGTGGTCCCGACCAGGGCGAAGTGACGCGACAGCATATCCTGGATGCTGACGGTCGCGGGAATGCTCGTATCCTGCGTGACATGGCCGATCTCGACGCCGGAACGGTCGCCGAGATCATGGACCAGCGCGAGATCGCCTGCCCGGATGCGATGCGCGATCGCACCGATCGGCGGAAAGGTGCTGATGCCGCTCTGGAAACGCACTCGCCCCTCGGCGCTTTCTTGCACTTCACCGAGAAATTCCACCTCGACCTGGATCGGGTTCTCCTCGGACTCGCTCCAGGCCGGCTCGACGGCATGCAGCTTGTAGACCAGCGCGACGATGCGGCTCGAGCCCAGGTTGATGGAGACCATCCGGCCGATGGCCCAGGCATCACTCGCCAGCCAGTTTCCCGTCGAGACCGCGCTGAGAATCGTGGCACGCGAGCCGTCGCAGGCGATGACGCGACCGAGCGCCCGTTCGGGCGGCTGCTGGCTGTCACGCCGGTCCGGCTGGACGTCGGTTTGGAAGGCCGCGTTTTTCAGTGGAAGCTGCATCGATCTGCGCAAACCCTGCTCTGTCGGAAGTCGACATTACGGAGTTCCGGTTACGATTACCTTCACGAAGAGCGCTTATTCCGCTTCATCGAATCGTAATGGTTCCGCCACTCGCCAGACCGATCACAATTCGTGAGCCCGGCATCACAATCCCTGCATTGAGCCGATGCGCTGCTTTCGTCTAAGCAGGACTTAAAGAACACAAGGGGAGTGCATCATGGCCGATCGGCTGCGTCTTGGCGTCAATATCGACCATGTCGCCACGGTGCGAAACGCGCGCGGCGGCACCCTGCCCGATCCGGTCCGGGCCGCCCATCTCGCCATCGCCGCCGGCGCCGACGGCATCACCGCCCATCTGCGCGAGGACCGGCGCCATATCCGCGATGTCGACGTGGAGCGCCTTGCCACCGAACTGACCCGGCCGCTCAATTTCGAGATGGGCGCGACCGAAGAAATGATCGCGCTGGCGGAGCGGCTGAAGCCGCATGCGGCCTGCCTCGTGCCGGAGAAGCGCGAGGAGCGCACGACCGAAGGCGGCCTCGACGTCGTCGGGCAGGAAGCCCATCTGACTCCCGTGATCGCCCGGCTGAGGGCGGCCGGCTGCCGCGTCTCGCTGTTCATCGAGCCGGACGAGGCGCCGATCGCGATGGCGGCGAAGCTCGGCGCGCCGGTCATCGAACTGCATACCGGAAGCTGGTGCCACGCCGTCATCGATGGCGAGGCGGCCAAGGTGGAGGCGGAGTTCCAGCGGCTGGCGAACGGCGCCGCGCTCGGGGCGAAGCTCGGTCTCGAAGTCCATGCCGGGCACGGACTCGACTATGATACCGCGCGCACGCTCGCCCGCGTCCCGGCCTTCGTCGAGTTCAATATCGGCCATTTCCTGATCGGCGAAGCGATCTTCATCGGCCTCGAAGAAGCGATCCGCCGGATGCGGCAGGCTATGGATGAAGGCCGCGCCGGCCGCTGAACGTCCGGCCGCGGCCCTTCCCCATCCCAAGGCGGTTCCTGTCCGACCAAAACCGCGCTACATCGCGGGCATGATCCTCGGTATCGGCTCCGATCTCTGCGATATCCGCCGCATCGAGCGCTCGCTCGAGCGCTTCGGCGAGCGCTTCACCCAGCGCGTCTTCACCGAAGGCGAGCGGGCGAAGTCCGACCGTCGCGCGACCCGCGCCGCTTCTTACGCCCGCCGCTTCGCCGCCAAGGAAGCCTGCTCGAAAGCGCTGGGCACCGGCATGAGCCTCGGCGTGTTCTGGCGCGACATGGAGGTCGTCAACCTGCCGGGCGGGCGCCCGACGATGCGATTGACCGGTGGCGCGGCGGAGCGCCTGAAGGCCATGACCCCACCGGGCTATGAGGCTTTCGTCCATGTCTCGCTGACGGACGACCCGCCTCTGGCGCAGGCCTTCGTGGTGATCGAGGCACGGCCAGTCCCCTGAACCGCCCTCTCTTCAAGCAGAAGCCGCCGCCTTTCCGGAGCACCGCTTGGGATGCACCGGAACGACGGCGGCTTTCGAGACGCTACCGGTTAAGCCCGCCGATCAGCGGCCGGTGACCTGGCCTTCCGGCTCGTCGCCCAGCCAGCGATAGATCACGCCGCCGAGCACGCCACCGATCAGCGGGGCGACCCAGAACAGCCAGAGTTGCTGGAGAGCCCAGCCGCCGGCGAAGAGCGCCGGGCCGGTGCTGCGGGCCGGGTTCACAGAGGTGTTCGTCACCGGAATGCTGACGAGATGGATCAGGCAGAGCCCGAGGCCGATCGCAAGCGGCGCGAAGCCGGCGGGCGCCTTGCCATGGGTCGCGCCCATGATGATGAAGAGGAACATCATGGTCATCACGACCTCCATGAGGAAGGCCGAGACGAGATTGTACTTGCCGGGCGAATGCTCGGCATAGCCGTTCGAGGCGAAGCCGCCGGCGAGGTCGAAGCCCGGCGCGCCGCGCGCGATGAGGTAGAGGACGCTGGCCGCGACGATGGCGCCGACGACTTGCGCAACGATATACGGAACGACCTGACCCGCCGGGAAGCGCCCGCCGGCCGCAAGGCCGACCGTCACTGCCGGGTTGAGATGGCAGCCGGAGATATGGCCGATCGCATAGGCCATCGTCACGACGGTCAGACCGAAGGCCAGCGATACGCCGAGCAACCCGATACCGACATTCGGAAATCCCGCGGCGATGACCGCGCTGCCGCAACCCGCAAAAGTCAACCAGAACGTGCCAATGGCTTCGGCGGCCAATTTCTTCGTGCTCATGAGTGTTTCCCCCAGTGTCGCGCGACTGTGATGCTGTTGGCGAAAATGAAGGCAGTCAATCTGCCACACGGGTGTAAACTACCCCAATCTTGCCATTTCCCCGCGTTGGATTTGCGTTTGACATCCTTTCGCCATCCACTGGCGCCCTTCCCTCTTGCCGCTCTTGCGCGTTGTCGCAGGCGCGATAGTCGGCTAGACCGCGCGCTGGACTGCAGCCTCAGGAGCGCCCGCGTGGCCAACGACGTCGACAGCAAAAGCAAGGCGGCCAAGGATGAAGGCGGCGTTCTCGAGACGATCAAGGTCGTCGTCCAGGCGCTGCTCATCGCGCTCGTCATCCGCACCCTGCTGTTCCAGCCGTTCAACATCCCCTCGGGTTCGCTGATCCCGACGCTGCTGATCGGCGACTATCTGTTCGTGTCGAAATACACCTACGGCTATTCCAAGCACTCGGTCCCGTTCAGCCCGCCGCTGTTCTCGGGGAGGGTCTGGGCGTCCGAGCCCAAACGCGGCGACATCGCCGTGTTCAAGCTGCCGAGCGACAATTCGACCGATTACATCAAGCGTGTCATCGGCCTGCCGGGCGACCGCATCCAGATGATCGACGGCATCCTGCACATCAACAACCAGCCGGTGAAGCGCGAGCGCATCGCCGACTACGTGACCGCCGACAACTGGGGCCGCAGCGTGCCCACGATCCAGTATCGCGAGACGCTGCCCAACGGCGTCAGCCACCAGATCATCGAGCGCGAGGGCGATACCGGCACCTTCGACAACACGCAGGTCTTCATCGTGCCGCCCGGCCATTTCTTCATGATGGGCGACAACCGCGACAACTCGCTCGACTCGCGTGACCGCAGCGTCGGCCCCGTGCCGTTCGAGAATTTCGTCGGGCGGGCCGAAATCATCTTCTTCTCGATCGAGGACGGCGCCTCTGCCTGGAAGATCTGGGAATGGCCCTACACGGTTCGCTGGAACCGTCTGTTCAGCACCATCAAGTGAGCAAGGTGGGCGACGGCGGGCGCAAGGCCCCGGATACGGCGCGGCTCGAAGCCGCGCTCGGGCACCGCTTCGCGGACCAGAGCCTGCTCGCCACGGCGCTCACCCATATGAGCGCCGAAGGTTCACGGCTGGCGAGCTATCAGCGCCTCGAATTCCTCGGCGACCGCGTGCTCGGCCTGTCGGTCGCCGACCTGCTGTTCCGGCAGTTCCCGCAGTCGGAGGAAGGCAATCTCTCGCGCCGGCTCGCCGACCTCGTCCGCAAGGAGACCTGCGCCGAGGTCGCGCAAAGCTGGAATCTCGGCCAGTTCATGCGGCTCGGCGAAGGTGAAATCCTCGGCGGCGCCCGCAAGAACAAGGCGATCCTGGCCGATGCCTGCGAGGCCATCATCGGCGCGGTCTTCATCGATGGCGGCTACGAGGCGGCGCGTGCGCTGGTCCAGCGCGCCTTCGGCGAGCGCATGCTGAAGCCGGTACGCCCTTTACGCGACGCCAAGACGGCGCTGCAGGAATGGGCGCAAGGCAAGGGCTACCCGACGCCGACCTATAGCGAGCGCGGCCGCTCCGGCCCCGACCACGCGCCGGTCTTCGTCGTAGCCGCCAAGATCATCGGGCTCGCCGACGCCGAGGCGCGCGGCCCTTCGAAGCGGCTGGCCGAGCAGGCCGCCGCCGAAACCTTCCTGAGGCGCGAGGGCCTATGGAACGACAACCCGGAAAGTGACAATGTCTGAAACCGATCAAGCCACGCGCTGCGGCTTCGTCGCGCTGATCGGCGCGCCGAATGCCGGCAAGTCGACGCTGCTGAACCAGCTCGTCGGCGCCAAGATCTCGATCGTCTCGCGCAAGGTGCAGACGACGCGCACGCAGGTGCGCGGCATCGCGCTCTCCGGCACGGCGCAGATCATCTTCGTCGACACGCCCGGCATCTTCGCGCCCAAGCGCCGGCTCGACCGCGCCATGGTAACGAGCGCCTGGGGCGGCGCCACCGATGCCGACCTGATCGGCGTGCTGATCGACGTCGCGCGCTTCGACCATGAGGAGAACACGGCGCTGTTCGAGCGGCTTGCCGAGCTGAAGCAGCCGAAATTCCTGATCCTCAACAAGATCGACACGGTGCCGAAGGAGAAGCTGCTCGAAATCACCGCCAAGGTGAACGAGCGCGGCAGCTTCGAGACGACCTTCATGGTCGCGGCGCTGACCGGCTACGGCGTCAAGGACATCCTGGCCTGGCTGGAGAAGCGCCTGCCGCTCGGGCCCTGGCTCTATCCGGAGGACCAGATCTCGGACGCACCGCTGCGTTTCCTCGCCGCCGAGATCACCCGCGAGAAGATGTTCGAGCGGCTGCATGACGAACTGCCCTATCGCTCCACCGTCGAGACCGAGAGCTGGCAGCAGAAGCCGGACGGCTCCGTGCGCATCGAGCAGACGATTTATGTCGAGCGCGAGGGCCAGCGGAAGATCGTGCTCGGCGAAGGCGGGCAGACGATCAAGGCGATCGGCCAGAAGGCGCGCGTCGAGATCGCCGAGGCGGCCGAGGCCAAGGTCCATCTCTTCCTGTTCGTGAAGGTGCGCGAGAACTGGAGCGACGATCCGGAGCGCTACCGCGAGATGGGGCTGGAATTCCCCAAGGGCAAAGCCTGAGCGACGCAGCAAACGTGATGCGTAGCGAGAAGGACAAGATGCTGGCCGGCGAACTCTACCGCGCCGACAGCCCTGAGCTCATCGCCGACAATCGCCGCATCAGCGCCTGGATGGAGCGTTTCAACGCCACGGTTGCGACGCCTGAAGCGCGGCTGCCGCTCATGCAGGAGGCCTTCGGCCATGTCGGGCGCGACGTCGTCATCCGCCCGCCCTTCCATTGCGACTACGGCTACAATATCAGCCTGGGCGACGGCGTTTTCCTGAACTTCAACTGCATCATCCTCGACGTCGTCGCGGTCACGATCGGCGACGGCACGCAGATCGGCCCGGGTGTGCAAATCCTGACCGCCGACCATCCCCGCGATCCGACCCAGCGCCGGCAGATGCTGGAATTCGGGCGCCCGGTCAGCATCGGGCGCAATGTCTGGATCGGCGGCGGCGCGATCATTCTGCCCGGCATCACGATCGGCGACGACGCCATCATCGGCGCGGGCAGCGTGGTTACGCGCGACGTGCCGGCCGGCGCCACGGCCGTGGGCAATCCGGCGCGCCTGCGACCCTGACGTAACAGAAAATTGAGCTGCGTCAGTGTGCCACGGACAGCCCTTGCAACTTGTCAAATTTCAGTCATGAAACGACATCGTTAGAACGCGTTTCGCGTCCATTTTATTGCCTTAAGATATTTCAGCAGGAGTGATAGCCATGAGCGCCACACCGCGCATCGCGCTTTTCATCGATGGCGCCAATCTCTACGCCACATCGAAGCAGCTCGGCTTCGACATGGACTACCGGCGCCTGCTGCGGGAATTCCAGGGGCGCGGCAACCTGATCCGCGCCTTCTATTTCACCACGCTGGTCGAGAGTGAGGAGTATTCCTCGATTCGGCCGCTGGTCGACTGGCTGGATTACAACGGCTACCGGGTGATCACCAAGGCGGCGAAGGAGTTCACCGACGCCACCGGCCGGCGCCGGATCAAGGGCAATATGGATATCGAGCTGGCGATCGAGATGCTCGAGCTCGCGCCGCATCTCGACCAGATCTACCTGTTCTCCGGCGACGGCGATTTCCGGCCGCTGGTCGAGGCGGTGCAGCGCAAGGGCGTCAAGGTCTCGGTGGTCTCGACGATCTCGACCAACCCGCCGATGGTCTCGGACGAGTTGCGCCGTCAATGCGACGAGTTCGTCGACCTCGCCCAGCTCATGCAGAAGATCGGCCGCGACCCGGCCGAGCGGGCGAGCCGGAGCGCAGGGCCCGCCGGTGGAACGCCGATCACGCCTGGCAATCCGTCGCTCGAACGCCGCTACGGCATCCGCCAGGGCGACGAGCCGGCCGAGGGGTGAGCGAAACGTCGCTTCAGCACAGCGCGGGAACGGTGTTCAGCCGCCCGTCTTCAGCAACCGCTGCTTGTCGCGGTTCCAGTCGCGCTCTTTCTCGGTCTCGCGCTTGTCGTGGAGCTTCTTGCCCTTGCCGAGGCCGAGCTCAACCTTCGCCCTGCCCCTGTCGTTGAAGTAGACCTTGAGCGGTATCAGGGCCATGCCCTCGCGCTGGACCGCGCCCATCAGCTTGTTGATCTCCCGCCTGTGAAGCAGGAGCTTCCGCGGCCGGCGGACCTCGTGATTGAAGCGGTTCGCCTCAAGATATTCCGGAATATGGGCGTTGAACAGAAAGAGCTCCGTCCCCATCGGGCCGGCATAGCTCTCTCCGATCGTCGCCTTGCCGCCGCGCAGCGACTTGATCTCGGTCCCTTGCAAGGCGATGCCCGCCTCCACGGTTTCCTTGATCTCGTAGTTGAAGCGCGCCTTGCGGTTATCGGCCGCGAGACGATAGCGCTCCGGATCGGGTTTCTTCATGCCGTTCCGCTGAATCCATGCTGCTCGACCGGCGCTGCCAGAGTTTGAGAATCCGATTCTGAACCGGCGCCCAAGCCTCTGAAACCACTGGTCTTGTCATTCTTCCGCTTACCCCGGCGGGGCAAGCGGATGACCGCGCTATCCGGCGCGGCCATCCATCCTATTTAGGCATTCAACAGCCCGGCGAAAACCATGGCCTCGCGAATGACCTTGCCCGTCGCCGGGGTGACCGGCATCAGCGGCAGGCGAACCTCCTCCTCGATGCGGCCGAGCAGCGCGAGGCCATGCTTGGCGCCGGCGAGGCCGGGCTCCTTGAAGATGGCGTCATGGAGCGGCACCAGCCGGTCCTGCACCTTCAGCGCGCCGGCATAGTCGCCCTTCTGGACGGCTTCCATCAGGTCGGCGCAGAGGCGCGGCGCGACATTGGCGACGACCGAGATGCAGCCATGGCCGCCGGCCGCCATATAGGCGAGCGCGGTCATGTCTTCGCCGGAGAGCTGGATGAAATCCGGCCCCATGGCGTGGCGCTGCTGCGAGACGCGGGCGAGGTTGGCGGTGGCATCCTTCACGCCGGCGATGTTCTTCAGCTCATAGAGCCGCGTCATCGTCTCGACCGACATGTCCACCACCGAGCGCGGCGGGATGTTGTAGATGATGATCGGAATGCCGACCGCATCGTTCACCGCCTTGAAGTGCTGGTACATGCCCTCCTGGGTCGGCTTGTTGTAATAGGGCGTGACCACGAGCACGGCATCGGCGCCGGCCTTCTCGGCATGGACGGCGAGGTCGATCGCCTCGATCGTGTTGTTCGAGCCGGCGCCGGCGATCACCGGGACACGGCCCTTGTTCTGGTCGATGACGATCTCGACGACGCGCTTGTGCTCGTCATGGGAGAGCGTCGGGCTCTCGCCGGTGGTGCCGACAGGCACGAGCCCGTTCGAGCCGTTCTCGATCTGCCATTCGACCAGCGCGCGCAGCGCCTGCTCATCGACCTTGCCGGATTTGAACGGCGTGACCAGAGCGGGCATCGAGCCGGTAAAGGCAATGTGCTTGGTCATGGGACGATCCTGGGACGAAAACGCGGGTTACGGGGCCGCCACACATAAACCGTCGTCTCGCCAAGGCAAAGCCGGCAAGTCATGAAAATGCGTGGCCTCATACTTAAGCCTTCATCAACGGCCTTCCTCGACCATCCGTCGATGACCATCCGAGCCTGGAGTTCCGCCATGGCCTCGCCTGCGGCCGCGAGGAGACTGATCTGCCTGCTGCTGCCCGTCCTGCTCTCGGCGTCTTCGACGCGGGCGGGCGATGATGGCATGCTCGCGACCCAACGCAAGCTCGCCATGCTCGGCGATGTCGAGGCCACGGGCGCGCTGCCCTATCCGGCCAACGCACTGCGAGGCGAGGACGCCATCAATGTCGAGGCCGTTAAGGCGGCCGTCGCCGCCTATCGCCGCGGCGCGCTCACGGAGGGCGACGACCTCGCGGCGCGGCTCGACGACCGCTCCGTGCGATCGCTGCTCGAATGGGTCGCGATCCATGCCAATGCCGGGGCCGTTTCCTTCCTGCGGATCGACGCCTTCCTGCGCGAGCACCCGAACTATCCGGCCACGACCCGCTTTCGACGCCGCGCCGAAGAGGCACTGATTGCCGAGAAGAAGAGCCCGGCCATCGTGCGCGCCTTCTTCCATGGCCAGCAGCCGGTCTCTCCGGCCGGGCGGATCGCTCTCGCGATCGCGCTCAAGGAGGAGGGCAAGGTTGAGGAGGCCAACACCCTCATCCGCCAGAGCTGGCGCAAGGACCCGTTCGGGCAGGCACTCGAAAAGATCGCGCTCGGCGCCTTCGAGACGGTTCTTACCAAGGACGATCACCGCCTGCGCGCCGAGCGCTTCCTGTTCCGCGAGAATGGCGAGGCGGCCCTGCGCAACGCTGCCCGCGTCTCGGCCGACTACGTCGTGCTGGCCAAGGCGCGGCTGGCGAGCGCCAAGGCGCGCCGGCCGATCTCCGAGAAGCTGATTTCCGCCGTACCGGCCTCGCTGCGCGGCGATGTCTCCTTCGCCTTCCTGCAAGCCCAGCAGGCGCGCCGCGGCGACAAGCTCGACGATGCCGTGAAGGCACTGACCGCGATCCCGCGCGATCCCGCCCTGCTCGGCGACGGCGATGGCTGGTGGGAGGAGCGTCGCATCATCGCGCGCAAGCTCCTCGATGCCGGCCAGCCGCAGAAGGCGTATGAAGTTTCCTCCGGTCACGGCGCCGAGGACGCGGCCGAGCGGATCGAAGCCGAATGGCATGCCGGCTTCGTCGCGTTGCGCTTCCTCAAGAAACCGGATGTGGCTCTGAAGCATTTCGAGACGGCTGCCCGCATCGCCGAGACGCCGATCTCGGTCGCGCGCGCCGCCTATTGGCAGGGGCGCGCCTATGAGGATCTCGGCAAGACCGACGAGGCCAAGGCCGCCTTCGGCAAGGCTGCGGAACAGCCGATCGCCTATTACGGGCAATTGGCGCGGGCGAAGCTCGGCTTCTCCGATCTGCCGCTGCGACGTACCGGCGCCGCCGGTCTCGAAACGTTGCCGGGTCATCGCGCCGTGCGCCTGCTCTACCGCATCGGCGAGCGCGATCTCGCCACGCTGATGTTGAACGATCTGGCACAGCGCCTGCATACGACCGAGGCGCTGGAGGCGATCGCCGCCATCGCCCGGCGCGAGACCGATGCGCGCGCGCAGGTCGGCATCGGCAAGGCGGCGCTGCAACGCGGCTTCCCGCTCGACATGGCCGCCTATCCGGTCAACGGCATTCCCGATTTCGACGTGCTCGGCGACCCGATGGAACGCGCCATCGTTCATGCCATCGCCCGGCAGGAGAGCGCCTTCGACCCGACCGCGATGTCCGGCGCCGGGGCGCGCGGGCTGATGCAGATGATGCCGGCAACCGCCCGCGAGACGGCAAGGCGCGCCAGCCTGCCCTTCGACTGGGACAAGCTCGGAAAGGACCCGCTCTATGCGGCGCGGATGGGCGCGGCCCATCTCAACGACCTGCTCAAGGAATGGCGCGGCTCCTATATCCTGACTTTCGCGGCCTATAATGCCGGCTCGCCCAATGTGAAGAAATGGATCGCGGCCTATGGCGACCCGCGCGATCCTGAAGTCGACGCCGTCGACTGGGTCGAGCGCATCCCCTTCTCCGAGACGCGCAACTACGTCCAGCGCGTGATGGAGAACCTGCAGGTCTATCGCGAGCGCCTGAACCAACGCACGGCCTATCTGATCGATTACGACCTGAAGCGCGGCGGCAAGCGGGACTGAGGGCTCTCTAACCACCCTTGTCATTCCGGGGCTTCGCGAAGCGAAGAACCCGGAACCCACGACCGGGTGAGCCCTCGACATCTCGACATAGGATGCTTCACCCGGTCGTGGGTTCCGGGTTCGCGCCTGCGGCACGCCCCGGAATGACAACCGTTGCTGCTTCCTAATCCCCCGCAACGACCTTCCCTGCCGATTGCATTATTTGAAATTTTCAAGCACCTCTGCAAAGCAGCGGAGGAATTTCGATGCTGCAGGACATTGCCGATTTCGCGCCCACGCTTGAGGCCTGGCGCCGCGACCTTCACGCCCATCCCGAGATCGCCTTCCAGGAATTCCGGACCTCGGATTTCGTCGCGAAGACGCTCGCCTCCTTCGGCATCGAGGTTCATCGCGGGCTCGGCGGCACCGGTCTCGTCGGCGTCATCAAGGGCGCTGCTGAAGGCCCGACCATCGGCCTGCGCGCCGATATGGACGCGCTGCCGATGGAGGAGGATACCGGGCTCGACTATCGCTCGACCACGAAGAACCAATTCCATGGCTGCGGTCATGACGGCCATACCGTGATGCTGCTGGCCGCGGCGCGCCATCTCGCCGCCAACCCGCCGAAGCGTGGCAAGGTCCATCTGATCTTCCAGCCGGCCGAGGAGATCGGCCAGGGCGCCGAGCGCATGATCGCGGACGGCCTGTTCGAGCGCTTCCCCTGCTCCGAGGTCTATGCGCTCCACACCATCCCGCTCTACGAGGAAGGCACTGCCGCGGTGCGCCCGGGCCCGACGCTGAGCGGCACGACCGTGTTCGAGATCACGATCAAGGGCAAGGGCGGCCATGGCGCGGCGCCCCATACCACCAATGATCCGCTGCAGGTCGCGGCGCGGCTGGCGATCGAAATCTCGTCCGTCGTCGGTCGCCATGTCGACCCGATGCAGCCCGCGGTGATCAGCCTCGGCAGGCTCGTTGCCGGCACGGCCTCCAACATCATCCCCGACTCTGCCGAGCTCAGCGGCACGATCCGCACCTACAATGCCGAGACGGAGGCCCGCATTATCGACAAGCTCGATGCGGCCTGCCGGGGTATGACGCTGATGTCGGGCTGCACGATCACCTGCGAGAAGAAGGCGAGCTGCCCGCCCTGCCTCAACGACCCGCGCGCCGCCGCGGCGGCTGCGGCTGCTGCCGGCACCGTGCTCGGCGAAGCCAATGTGCAGACCGATCTCACGGCCCTGCCCTTCTCCGACGATTTCGCGCTGATGCTGCGGCAATGGCCGGGCGCCTATATCTTCCTCGGCCAGCCCGGCGCGATGTGCCACCATCCGACCTTCGATTTCGACGACCGCCTGCTACCGGTCGGCGCCAGCATCCTGTGCCGCCTCGTCGAGCGCCAGACCGGTGCCAGCGCGTGACCGCAGCCGCTATCCAGGGCGCCGAGCCGCGCTCCCCGGCCATGGTCCGCCGCGCCGTCATCTCGTCGGTGATCGGCAACGGCCTCGAATGGTACGACTTCCTCGTCTACGGCTTCTTCGCGACGGTGATCGCGCAGGTCTTCTTCCCGACCTCCGACCCGCTGGTCTCGGCGCTATTGACGGCGGCGACCTTTGCGATCTCCTTCCTCGTCCGTCCGATCGGCGGGGTGCTGCTCTCGACCTATGCCGACCGCTTCGGCCGCAAGCCGATCCTGACGGTGATGATCCTGGTCATGGGATTCTCGACCGTGCTGATCGGGCTGACGCCGAGCTATGCGACGATCGGCATCCTCGCGCCGATCCTCGTCATCCTCGCCCGCATCCTGCAAGGCATCTCGGTCGGCGCCGAATTCGCTTCCGCCACCGCCATGTTGGTCGAGTACGCGCCGCCCGGCCGGAAGATGATGTTCGGCAGCTTCCAGATGTGCTCGCAGGCGCTGGCGCTCGCGCTCGCCGCCTTCTCCGGCTACGCGCTGGCGACGCTGCTGACACCGGAGGCGTTGCAGGGCTGGGGCTGGCGCATTCCCTTCCTGCTGGGCTCGCTGATCACGCCGCTCGGCTTCTATATCCGCCGCTTCGTCGACGAATCCCCGGAATATGAGAAGGACACCAAGCAGGGCGAAGGCCAGACGCCGTTCCGCACCGTTCTGTCCGAGCACCGCAATGCGCTGCTGCGCTGCTTCGGCGTCATGATCCCCGGCACGGCCTCGAACTATGTCTGGTTCATCTTCCTGCCGGGCTATGTGATCCGCCAGCTCAAGCTGCCCTTCACCAGCGCCATGCTGAGCTCGCTGATCGGCGGCATCCTGCTCTTCATCTTCGTGCCGATCATGGGCCATCTCGCCGATCGCTGGAGCGCCTTCCGCGTCTGGCTGTTGGGCATGCTGAGCTTCGCGCTGCTCTCCTATCCGCTGCTGGCCTATGTCGTGGCGGAGCCGAGCTTCGAGCGCCTGCTGATCGCTCAAGCGATCTGCGCGCTCTCGATCGCCGCGATCTGGGCACCGACGCCCGGCCTGCTCGCCGGCATGTTCCCGACGCAGGTGCGCTCGACCGGCATGTCGATCGCTTACAATGTCGTGGTGCTGCTGTTCGGCGGGCTCGCGCCCTTCACGCTGACCTGGCTGGTGGCGAAGACGGGATCGGACATGGTTCCGTCCTATTATCTCCTCGCCTGCACGGCATTGTCGCTCCTCGTGCTGGGCCTGGCGCACCGAACGCGCACGCAAGGCTGAGCAAGGGAGCACGATGGCCCGCGACCCGTTCCTGACCTTCCGGCTCGACCAGTTGAGTCAGACCGCGATGGCGAAGGCTTCGCAGATCTACAAGGAGCGGCTCGGGCTCAATATCCGCGAGTTGCGGGTGTTGCGCGCCATCGGCGACCAGCCCGGACTGTCGTCCCGGAGCCTGTCGGAGGCGACCTTCATCGAGCAGACGCTGGTCTCCAAGCACCTGCGCAAGCTGGTCGATGCAGGATTGGTCCAGCGCGCCCTGGAAAGCGCCGACGCGCGACGCGTCGCGCTGCATCTGACGACGCAGGGCCAAGCCATCCGCGAGACGGCCGACCGGCTCGGCGAGGAGATGGAGCAAGACTTTCTCTCGGTTCTGACGCCGGAAGAGCTCGTTCAGTTCAATCACTGCCTCGCCAAGCTGCGCGGCTGGGGCGCCTCCTGAACCGAAAGCCGGCTTTCGCGAGCGCGGCTGCCATGGTTAGGTGCGCACCCGCCGCATCCGCCTCCTTTGAGTCCAGCATGACGCCCGAATCCGGTTTCACGTCCCGCTTCGTCAGCGCCAGCGACGGTCTCAAGCTGCACTTGCGCGATTACGGCTCGCTCGCAGCGACCGCGCTGCCGGTCATCTGCCTGCCCGGCTTCGCCCGCACTGCTGCCGACTTCCACGAACTGGCGGTCGCCCTGGCGCAAGATGAGGACAAGCCGCGCCGCGTGCTGGCGCTCGACTATCGCGGCCGAGGGCTCTCGGAATACGACAAGAACTGGAAGAATTACGACATCCGCGTCGAACTCGACGATCTGATCCAGGTTCTCGTCGCGAGCGGCATCGAACAGGCCGTCTTCGTCGGCACCTCACGCGGCGGTCTGCTCACCATGGCGCTGGCGGCAGCGCGGCCCGCCATGATCCGCGGCGTCGTCTTCAACGATGTCGGCCCGGTGATCGATGCGCGCGGCCTGCTGCGCATCCGCGGCTATGTCGGCAAGCTGCCGGTGCCGCGCAGCTTCCAGGAAGGCGCCGAGATCCTGAAGCGGCTCTCTGACCAGCAGTTCCCGATCCTCGGCGAGGCGGAGTGGGAGATGATGGCGCGCCGGACCTGGACCGATCGGGACGGCGCGTTGAGGCCCGATTACGACGTCAGGCTGATGAAGGTCTTGGAGGAACTCGACCTCGAAGCGCCATTGCCGGTGCTTTGGCCCTATTTCGATGCGCTCAAGGCCGTGCCGATGTTGGCGATCCGCGGCGCCAACTCCGACCTACTGGCGGAGAAGACGCTGGAAGAGATGGCGGAGCGCCATCCCGATTGCGAAACCCATACCGCGCCTGGACAGGGGCATGCCCCGCTGCTCGGCAGCAAGGAGATGATCCGGCGGATCGTCAAGCTGATCGCGCGGGCCGAGCGCCGCGCGATCTGATGCGGTTCAGGGCTTCGGGCGTTCGGCCTTGTCCTCGACGATCCCGGCGACATTGCCCTGCCCCGCCGTGCCATCGTCGCGCGAGGTTTCAACCTCGCCGGCCTTGGCTCGCCTGGCGAACTCCGTCTCTGTCCCGGCCGCCAGAAGCTTGGCCTGCCCGACCCAGTCCTCACGCTCGATCCGACCGGGAAAGGCGAGATAGCCGCCGACCCATTCGACATTCTCCGGCGTCCAGCCGGCGATCTGCTCGAAATGCCAGATGCCGAGGCCGTGAAGACGGCCCTCGTTCTGCCGGCCGATACCCTTGATCAGCTTGAGATCGTCGGGCGTGTCGTCGCGGGCCGTGACGAGCCCAGCCGGGCGCTGGCCGGGCAGCTCGGTTTCGTTCTCGACCGGCGGCAGGCGGACCAGCAATGCGGCAGCCGGCGCCGTTGGTGCAGAGGGCGACGCAACGGCCGAATGCGGGGCTCCGACGGGCACGGCACTCGGCTGCGAGCCCTGCGAATCGGCCGGCTTCCGCACCAGACCGGCACAAGCGCACCCCGCCCAATAGGCGGCGACAAACAGCAATGCCGTCTCGACCCAGGTCGCCGGCATGCCGTTCAGGAGCTGGAGCCAGGTCGAGGCAGCACCGGCAATCCAGAGCGCGGCCAGCACGCTCCAGGCACCGCTCCAGAAACGGGCCTTGCCGCCGTCATGGCTGATCCAGCCCATGGCGAAGCCCAGGCCGAAGGCGGCGAGCAGGAACCAGACGAACTGGCTGGCGAGATAGAGCATGCCGGCCTCCTATTTCGCGACCGTGAACTGCACGCGGCGGTTCATCGCCCGGGCCTCCGGCGCCTCATGCGGCACGAGCGGGCGGGTGCTGCCATAGCCCTTGACCGCAAGCTGACCGGGTTCGATGCCGCGCCGCGCCAGTTCATCGCGCACGCGCAAGGCCCGGCGCAGCGACAGGTCCATATTGTCGAAGCCGCGCCGCTCGCCGTCGCGATTGGCATGACCTTCGATCACGACCGGGGAGCCGGGGCATTTCTGCAGAATGGCCGCGGCCTCGCTGATCACGCGCTCGGTCGTGGCGTCGAGTTCGACGACCGAGGTTCCCTGACCGAACAGGACGGTATTGCGCCTGGTCAGCCCGTCGAGATCGTTCTGGCAGCTCGCCGGTGGATCGACGACGCAGCCGGTCTGCCGCAGGCTGACGGCGGCGTCGACCTTGAAGCCTTGCGGCAAGCCGGTCGCGGCGCTGGTCTCGATCTCGCTCTTGATCAGGTCGCGGCAGGTCAGGCCGCGCAGCGTCACCTGATCGTTCACGACCGACGCCGAACCGAGATCGAGGCGCAGAAGATCGGCGAGCACCGCCCGTACCGTCGCGGCGAAGCCCGCGGGGGCACCGGGGACGACGATCGTCGTGTCCTCGAAGCGATCCTTCAGCGGGGAATCGCCGACCAGTGCCCGCAGCGCTGCTTGCGTCGCCTGATCGGGGAGGTATCCGGAGAGCCTCAGGCCGGTCCGGTCCGCCGCGAGCGAGAGCCCGTAGGGCCGCACGACGACGCTGTCCGGCAGG
Organism: Beijerinckiaceae bacterium; assembly: GCA_965283735.1. Taxonomy (GTDB): domain Bacteria; phylum Pseudomonadota; class Alphaproteobacteria; order Rhizobiales; family Beijerinckiaceae; genus Allobosea. The sequence continues at coordinate 2,881,825 of CBDIPN010000001.1, forward strand.
TTGGCCAAGGCCAGGCCGGCGGGAGCGTTGCGGGCGAGAAGATCGCGCAGCGCCGCCAGGCTCGCGGCGTCCGCGATCTCGCCCGCGATCGTGAAAGCCTTTTCGCGGATCGTTACGGAGCCGGTCTTGAGCTTCGAGAGAGCCTCGAGCGCAAAGGCAGTCGAGGCCGGCAAGTCGAGTTCCGACCGCAAGGCCGGCTCGATGGCCATTCGATCATCGACGGCCGCTGCGCCGAAGAGGCCGCGCGCGGCGGCGAGAATGTTCGCACGCACCACCTCGTCCGGCAGCTTGCCGTTCAACCGGACGCCGCCAGCGCTGCGAACCGCGGCCCAATCCAGAGGCACGGGCGCAACCGCGCGCGGAGTTGTCATCGGCACACCTGCAGGCGGCGTGGGGACAGGCGTTTGCGGCGGTGCAGGCGCCGGCGCGGGTTCGGGAGACGCTGCGGCGCCTTCCGGCTTCGGCGAAGCAGGCAGGACATCGTGCAGGATCAACCCCGGCACCTCCGGAATCGGCACCACGACCGGCACCGGCGGTGGAGCGGGCGGGCATTCGATCGCAGCCTGCGCAACCGAATCCGGCCCATCCATCTGGGCGACCTGCAGGCGCAAAGCCTGGCAGGCCTCGTAGGTCTCAGGCCCCTTCCCGGCCAGGGTGTAGGCGTCGCCGTTGATCTCGACCTTGCCTTGCCGCAGCCGCGCCAGATCCTCGACCGCACGCGCGATCTTGGCGAGAAAGGCCGATGGCGCGCCGAGCGCCGGCTTCATCTCGTCGCGAAGGGCAACGCTTGCGCCGAGCGCCTGCCGTGCCGCTGCCAGCACCTGCCGGCGCACGTCCTGGTCGGGATAGAACCCGCGCACGACAACCGCGCCGCCGGCCTCATGCTCGGCGCTCCAGCGATAGGGCGTCACGATTGGCGGTTCGAGATCGCATTTCACGGCGCGGAAGCCGGGGCGCTCCGCCTGGGCCAGCGCGGCTTCGAGGGCCAGGAACGCATCCGAGCTGATCGCCTTGCCCTCGATGCAGAAGCGACCATCGTCAAGGGCGATCCGCCCCGAAGCCAGTTTCGGCAGTTCGGCGAGCATCGCCACCGCCATCGCGGCAAACCCCTCAGGTGCGCCGAAGGCGACGGTCTGGCGGTCGTCGATCCGCAAACCGGGCAAGGCCGCCGATGCCACCGCCATATTGGCCGTCGCAGTGTCGAGATCCGGCACGAAGCCACCGAGCGTCACCATGTCGGGCTGGCGACTGACGAACCAGGAATAGGGCTTCTGAGCAACGACCTGCGACAGTCCGCCGAGTGTCCGGCGCACACCGAATTCGCCGTGCAGCCGGGCCATCGCCTTGCTTGCGCCGTCGGAGGACAGGACTTCGCCGCCGATGGTGACATCCCGACCATCGACCTGGGCAACGACCGGTCGGGCGCCCGGCGTCGTACCGGCCACGGCCGCCACGGCCTGCTCGGCGCGCAGACCGACATCGCGCTCGATCGCGGGATCGAGCGCGAGATTCCCGGCTCCCCACAACAAGCCCAGTGGAATCAGCCCCCAGAGCCAACGCGCTGGTTGAGACATGCACCGCCCCCTGTCCCATGCCGACCCGGTGTCGGCGCGGGTATCCCCTGTCGGGATCGCTCTCGTTTTCTCAAGGACTTGTCGAGCGATCCGCAGATATCGATCCAACGGACGATCGAAGCCGCGCCCTTCTGGGATCGCGGCCGGAACGCCCCAGCCAGATCAGGCCGGGCGAGTGGGCTCCGTCAACAGCGAAGCCGGGACAACCCACATAAAAAAGAAGCCCCGGGTTTCCCCGGGGCTTCCTGACTAGAGATCGGAAACCGATCAGAAGTCGCGCTGGATGCGCAGACGGCCGCTCCAGGAGTCGTCCGACTTGATGGTCTTGCCGTTGATGGCGAAGGCCTTGGCGTCCGGGATACGACCACCGAACTCGGTGCGGGCGTACAGAACCTCGACACCGATGTCGAGGCCGGAAACCGGCGACCACACCAGGTTGGCGCTGGCGACCAGCTCCTTCGGGTCGTAGGACTTGGTCGAGCCGGGGATGAAGCCAGCCGTCTGGAGAGCCGAGTACGAGACCAGGAAGTCCGAACGGATCGCCGGGGTCCAGTAGTGGCGCATGGCAGCGAGGATCGTGTAGCCCGTGTTGGACTTCAGGCGACCGAACTCGACACCGTAGTTAGCGACCGGGAAGGCGGCGACGCGGCCGTGACCGGCGTTGGAACCCCAACCGATATACTCGAGAGCGCCGTCAGCGTAGGCAGCCTGCACGAACAGAGCGTCGCCAGCGGCGAGCATCGGCAGGTTGATCTTCACACCAGCCTGGACAGCCCAGCCCATCTCGTCCTGCTTGGCGCCGGTGCCGAAGGTCGGAGCATACGGGTTGCTGTAGGTGCTGCGATCACCGAAGGCACCCGACAGCGAAGCCGAACCCCAGCCCTGATCGACACGGATCTGACCGACGACGTCAGGATAGGTCAGGCCAGCGTAGCCACCGGTTGCGGCGACGGTACCGAGACGACCAGTCGTACGCGGATCTTCGAGCGAGAGCGTGGCCGTGAAGCCACCGCCGAAGGACGCGGTGTAGGCGAGCAGGTTGACCTGACGGTCAGAGGTGCGGGCGCCGTGGAAGGTGTAGTCGTTGGCGTAGAACTGGAACATCGACGCCGTACGACCGGCGGTCAACGGGCCAAGCTGGATGACGGCGTCGGTCAGACCGATCGAGTCGTCCTGGTTCACGCCGTTCAGGCCCGAGAAACGATTGGCCGCCGAGTTGGTGCCGCCGTAACGGTACACGCCCGTGGTGGTCGTCAGGTCATAACGGATGAACGTGCGCAGCGTGCCGTAAGCGGTCTGGTTGCGGGCGTCCAGGAAGATACGGCCGCGAGCGCGGGTACCGAACATGTCCTGGCCGGAGCTCCAACGCTCGCCGAAGGAGTACTCAGCGCGGACACGACCACCAATGCGGAGGCAGGTGTCAGTGCCGGGCAGGTAGAAGAAGTTCGCGCCGAAAGCGGAGCAAACACGAACGTATTCGACCGGAGCGGCCTTCCGCGAAGGAAGGTCGGCGGCCTGAGCCCCGGCGACCGCGGCGATGCCGGCGGCGGAACCGAGGAGGAGGCTCTTGACGAGCTTCATTTGGTAACCTCCAAAAGAGTTTCGAGACCCTCGGGCTTCAGCCTGCCCCCCGCCCCAGACTTTCAGCCTGATCGCAGAACCTGCCTATTCCCGGTCTTTCGCCTGCGTCACCGACCTATTTCGGAGGCGAAGGCGAAAAACAGCGACCGGGAACGTCCCGACGCATTTCCACCATACGAAAGCCGCCCCGCCGATCAACCACGATCCACCTCTCGGGCCTGTGAACGGGGTGCTTTGGAAACCGGTGTTGCAGGCGAGCCACGCTTTGACCGCCGAAATTCACCAAGCATTAACCGCAACGGCACCGCACAAGCGGTTTTTGCCTTGCGAAGCCGGGGAATCGCTCCATCGAAAACCGAATTCGGGCCGAATCTCTCTAGAGCCCGATTCCCGGAGGAAGCCTGCTCAGTATTCCCACTCGGCCCCGATTCCGACAGCGGCGCTGCCATCCGCCCCGGTCTCGGCCTGGAGCTTCAGGCGCTTGGTCACGTCGATGCCGACCGAGACACCGCTATCCTCCGGCTTGGAACCGACCTTCACGCCCACGGAGATGTTGTCGCTGATATAGCGCGAGGCCCCGACGGTCGGCCCGCCCGCACCCATCTGAATGTCGAGATTGTCGACGCCGAGCGATTTGCGCAGCCGCTCGAAGGTGTCGTCGCCACCGCCACCGGCGAACTGCGCCGCCGCCTGTGCGAGCTGCAGGGCCTGGAACGGCGAGAGCGAGCCCGAGGCACGGGCGAAGAGCAGCCGCGACAGCACTTCATCCGGCGGCAGTTCGGGCTGCGACGTGAAGGCGAAGACCGGCTGGTCGGCCGGGCCACTGATGATGATCCGGGCGGTCACGTCGCCCGCACTGGTCTGGGCGATGAAATCGAGATCGGGAATCAGCCCGCCGGCGAAGGTCAGCCGGCCGCGGCTGAAATCGAGCCGCTGCGTCAACACGCTGAGCCGCCCGCGGCGCAGTTCGAAGCCGCCGTCCAATGCCGGCGCCGAGGAGGTGCCGCCGACGCGGATCTCGCCGCCGAGCTCGGCATCGATGCCGCGACCGCGGATGAAGACCTTGTTGGGAGCGGAAACCGTCAAAGCGAGCATGGCATCGAAAGCCGGCGCGGGGCGACCACCGCGCCCCTTGGCCTTCTGCGTCTTGCGAGCGGCAGCGAGCCGTGCGGCGGCAGCGCCCTTCGCATTCACATGCTTGATGCCGTCGACCGGCCGCAGCGTCGCCGGCAGACGATCCGGCACGGAGACTTCGAGCGAGGCGATGTCGACCCGGCCACTGAGACGCGGGCGCTGCGCCAACGGCCCGGTGATCTCGAGGTTCAGCCCCGCGACCGCCGTCACCAGCCCGCTGGAGACGAGCTGGGCGCGATCGCCGCGGATGCGGATATTGCCGGGAAAGCCGGCGACCGGGTCGACTTTGACCTGCCCGCTCGCGGAGATCGTCCCGCCGTTCGGCGTCTGGGCGGAGGCGCGCTCGATCGTCAGGTTGTCGCCATTGGCAGCGATCCGTGCCTCGATGGCGTTGAAGCGAATGCCTTGCAGGGCGTCGGTGAAGCTGCCGCCCGACAGTGTCGCGTTGCCGCTGAGGCGCGGGGCCGAGGCGGTTCCGCCGGCACGCATATCGAGAGCGACCGCACCCGTGACGCGCTGGCCGCTTGCAGCGAGCATGGTGTTGGCGAGCGCCGCGTCGACGCGCCCCTGGGCCGCGAGGTCAAGCGGACCGGAGGCGTTGAGCGGCGCAGTGCCGCGTAACGTAAGGCTCGCGCCCTTTCCGGCATTCACGGTCGCGGAGATACCGGCAGCATCGCCCTTGAGCGCTCCCTCACCCTGGATCTCGACTGGCGGCAAGCCGGCCTGGCGGGTTTCGGGTGTGACAAGCTGGGCGATCCTGAACTTCCACGGGCCGGAGAGATCACCCGGCCGACCCTTGACCTGTGCCTCGGCGTTCAGCGTGCCGGCGAGCTTCAGGCTGGGCACCGCAATGCTGGCGGCGGAGAGTGGCACGTCGCGGGCCGCGAAGCGCAGGTCGAGCGTCTCGCCAGCGCGGCCATCGAGCGTCACCCGCCCCTTGTCGATCAGCAGAGCCAGATTGGCGATCTCGACACCGGAAGCCGGGAAGCTGAACGCGGCAGGGTTGGCCAGCGTGATCACGCGGCCGTCGCGGCGCGCGTCGAAGGAGGCGAGTTCCAGTTTCAGCGGCTCGCCGGGAACGAGGCGACCAGCGCCCTTCAGCGCGAAGCCGCGAGCATTGGCGCTCAGCGTGAAAGCGCTGGCATCGGGCGCGCCCTTCGAATCGAAGCGAATGCCACTGATCGCCTCGCCGGCCGCAACGGCGCGATCGATGGCGATGGCGGCATCGAGCATCGGGCGGCCATAGATATCCTTGGCATTGGCGCGGGCATCGAACTTGTCGATGCTCAGGGACGGGCCAGCGAGCCGCGAACCGCGAGCGGTCAGGTCGATATCCTGCCGGCCTTCCGGCGCCGCCAGCACGATATCGGCATCGAGCTGACCGCCGAGCTTGGTCAGTGCCAACGCCGAGAGATCGTCGAGATTGCGGGCGGCGAGCGTCAGGCGCCCGGCGGCGCGGCTCGCCGGATCGAGCGTCAGGCCGCCATTCAGGCGGATGGAGCCGAGCGTGAAATCGAGCGTCGAGAGGTTCCAGCCATCATCGGGCTGGCGCGCGAGGTGCAGCGAACCGCTCGCGGGCTTGGAATCGACCTCGCCAGACAGCGTGACGCTGGCATCGAGCGCGCCCTGCAGGTCCTTCGCGGCAGCGTCGATGGTCAGGCGCGGAATCGGCCGGGCCAGTGCGGTCGCATTGGCGACGGCGATGCGGGCCGTGGCGTCGAGCTTGTTCTGCGGGCCGGTGATCTGCGCGGTGACGTCGCCGCGGCCGGAGAGGCGCGGATCGGCGCGCTTGAGATCGGGCAGGTTCAGCGCGAGCTTCAGGTCGGATTGCTGCTGGCCGATCGAGCCGTCTGCAGTGAAGGCGGCATGCTGGCCGGCCACGCGCAGGCCGGTCACGTTATAGTCGCCGGCGAGCGCGTTGACGCTGCCGGCAAGGGTCAGGCTGCCGGCGAGAAGGCGATCGAGGGTCGCATCACCGGTGGCGAGGCGCTCGGCCTTCCCGGCAAGCGTCGCCGCGTAGTTGTTCAGGCGCGGCGTCGCATCGACATCGGCGGTAATGTCCGCCCTGCCCCCGAGCGGGCGCCCGGCGAGACCGCTCAGCCGCGCGAGATCGGGCAGCGCCGCCTTGAGCTGACCGAGCATACGCGCCTGGCCAAGCTTACCCTTGTAATCCAGTTCGACACCGGAGAGGGCGAGCTTCAGCATCTCGAAATCGGCGGTGCCGTCATCCTGCCCGGTGCCGCGCAAGGTGAAGGTAACCTTGTCGCCGACCGCGCGCATCAGCGCCTTGTCGGCCAACACGATCCCGCTGGCCTCGCCGTCGGAGACCAGGGCGATGCGGGTGCCGGGCTCCCCGATGGTGCCGGTCGGCGTCGCGTTGAAGGCGAGCGCGAGCTTGCCGAACTGTCCGGCCGGGAGCTTGGCATCGCTTGCATCCAGCTTTGCGACGACGGTCGGCCCGGCCACCGGGCCGCGGATCGTCGCGTCGAAGGCGAGCTTGCCGATCTCGGTGCCGGACGCGACCGTGCGGCCCCCCTCGTTGGGGCGGGAGGCCGCAGTGACGCGCAGATCGAGCGTCTTGTCGGCGCTGTAGCGACCGAGCACGTCGAGACGCGCCAACGCGGAGACCAGCGCGAGATTGCGGATGTCGACGCCGCTGTCGTCGCGGAGGCCGATCGAACCGTCCAGCCGGGTCGAGCCGGCGAAGACCGGCGCCACCGGCGCCGGCATCAGCCCCTCGATCCGGGCATCGAGTGCGAGCGCGAGCTGGCGTTCGGCGCCCGAGCGCGACAGCGTCGCGGAGCCGTCGGCACCGATCGTCGGACCGGCGGTGAAGACGAGGCTGGAGCGGAAGGCATCGAGCGGGCCGTCGCCGGTCACGTCTAGCTTGACGGGTGGCTCGCCGGGCAGGCCCGCGACCTTGGAGATCAGGCCACCCGCCGGCTCGTCGAGCTTCGCCGCGAGCTGCAGGCGCGTGCTTTCGGGCACGAAGGACATGGTGACGTCGAAGAGCCCGCCCATATCGAGCCGCTTCGCCTCGAGCTTGAGGTCGAGCCCTTCATTCGGCGGCCCCAGTCGCGCGGCGCCATTGGCGCTCAGGCGGGCGGCAACGCCGAGCACAGGTTCGCCCAGCGCCAGTTCGTTGAGCTGGAGCGCGCGGATGATGACCTTGAGCGGCAGCTCCGGCAGGATCGGCTCGTTGCTCGGCGGGGCCGCACCCACCGGCTGCGGCGCGGGCTTGCGCAGGATTTCAAGCTTGCCGATCTCCAGCCGGTCGACATCGAGCCGGCGTAGCAGCAGCGCGCTGCGGGTCCAGATCAGGCGGACGCGGTCGAGACGCAGCCAGGTTCGTCGCGGTCCGAGAGCACGATGTCGCGGATCTCGACATCGGAGGAAAGTGCGCCGTTGACCTGGCCGATCGAGACCTGGCTCGTACTGCTCGACAGCGCCTTGGAGATCAGGTCAGCGATGACGCCGCGATCGGTCTGGGCATTCTGAGCGAAGCCGCCGAAATGCGCCGAGAACAGGAAGCCCGCCGTCAGCAGCAGGGTAAAGAGCGCGAGGCGCGGAACGGTGAAGAGCCGGCGCATCAGAAAGCCTGCCCGATGCTGACATAGAGCGCGACCGGCTTGTCGCCCTTGCGCGGATTTAGCGGCGCGGCGATGTCGACCCGGATCGGCCCGATGCCGGTATAGTACCGGAAGCCCAGACCAGCGGCCATCTGCAGCTTCTGCTTGCCGTCCGGCAAGCTCGATTCGAAGGCGGTGCCCGCATCGAAGAAGGGCACGATTCCGATCGTATCGGTGATCTTGATGCGTGCCTCGGCCGAGAGTTCCAGCAGGCTGCGTCCGCCGATGATCTGCTGGTAGGGTCCGAGCGGCGACAGGCTACGATAGGCATAACCGCGCACGGAACCGCCGCCGCCGGCATAGAAGCGCCGCGTCGCCGGAATCTCGTCGAGACTGGCGCCGGAGACGGAACCAAAGCCGATGCGGCCGGCGAGGATGTAACGGGCGTCTTCGTCGAGCGCGTAATAGGCGGAGAGCGACGCCTTGGTCTGGTAGATCCCGACAGTCGAGCCGAGGAAGGTCGGATAAGGCGTGAAGGAAGCCGTCGCGCGATAGCCGCGCGTCGGATCGAGCAGGCTGTCGGTGGAATCGTATTTCACCGAAAGGGGAATGCCGACGAGGGTGTAATCCACCTGCCCGAGCACGTCGCTGGTCTGGCCGCGCTCGACCTCGATGCCGCCCTGGATCGAGATGGTGTCGCTGAAACGGTGGCGGACCGCCGTGGTGACGTTGGCGTAGCGGGCGGTGTAGCCGCCATAGCGGTTGAGGCCGACGCGCTCGCGCGTCGCGACGCCGTCGAGCAGCCAGTCGTTGCGGCTGCCACCCAGCGCTGGCTTCATGAAGCTGAAGGCGAAACGGCCGCCGAGATCGGATTCCTTGAAATCCCCGAAGCTCTGGATCTTTGTACCGTCGATGCGCGGCGCGAAGAAGACGCTGGCCTCAAGCCGGAGGCGCTCGGCACCGCCGAACAGGTTGCGATGTTCCCAATAGGTCTTCACCGCCGGACCGTCGATGGTCGAGTAGCGGGCCGAGAAGCCGAGCAGGCGCTTGGGCCGCTCGGTCACCTCGACGAAGATCGGCAGGTTGCTGGCGCCGTCGAGCTTGTCACCCTCGCGGATGCGGACGGAGCCGATGGCGGGGATCGTCGCGATCGAGCGGCGCGTATCGGCCAGCGCCTTCGGCGAATAGGGGTCGCCGGGCTCCAGATAGATGAACGAGCGCACCACTTCCGGCGGAATCTCATCGGTCTGACCGATGGTGATGTCGCCGAAGCCGGCGAGCGGGCCGGGCGCGATGACATAGGTCACATCCATGATGCCGGCGGCATGGTCGACGACGGGCCGGAGCTCGACGACCTTGGCGAGCGGCCGCGACTGTGCCCGCATATAATCGACCAACGATGCCTGGGCGGCCTTCAAGGCGGCCGACGTTGCCGGATCACCCGCCTTCAGTCGAGAAACCTTGACCGGATCGGCGATCGCCGGAGGACCTGCCTCGTCGCGCTCGACGACATCGATCCTGCGCAGGCCGAAGATCTTTCCGGGTCGGGCCCGCACCGTGATCGGCACGGCGTCGCGGTTGCGGTGGGCTTCGAGCGTCCGCACCAGCATCGCATCAGGCTCTGCTCCGACCTTGAGCGAGACACCATCGACGATGAGCGTGACATCGGCGTTGAAATAGCCCTGCGACCAGAGCGCATCGAGCATCGGATTGAGATCGGTCGCCATCCGACGCGACAGGCTCTCGCCGTCGGGCGGAGCATCCTGACGCAGGCGATAGAGCAGCGAGGCGTCCTGCAACGAGCGCGTCAGCGCCTTGGCATCGTCGGCCTCGCCGAGATCGAATTCAAGCTTGTAGGGCAAGGCGGCAGCGCTCGGCGCCGGCGGCTCGTCCTTCTTGGTGAAGAGACCGAACACATCCAGCGACGACAGATCGAAAGCCCGGGCAGGTTCAGCCTGCAGGCTCAGCAGTGTGGCAAACGCACAGCCGCCGCTCAGCGCGACCGCATGCCCTGCCCTACGCCAGAACCGCATCCACCCTCCAAGCAACCCCCGCCACACTCAAAAATGATGCCCATGCCCGTCGCCATCATAGGCAGGCGACAGGCTCGCGCAATGCTCAAGGACTCGAACGTTCCTGCTAACGAAGGGTTAAGGTCACGGTGGCGAGCGGCGAAAGCCGGGTCACGACCTCGCCCTTTCCGGGCGAGAGCACGCCGCCGCAGAGGCTGCCCGTGGTCACGATCTGGCCTGCCTTCAGGCTGCCGAGATCATCGCTCTTGCGGTTCGCCCAGGCGAGGAAGGGCGTCATCGGATCGCCGTTTCCGTGCACGGCCGGCTGGTCGTAGATCGTCACGCCGTTGAGCGAGATGAAGCAACCGAGGCTGGCCAGATCATCGAGCGTGGCGATGTCGAGTTCCGGCCCGATCACATAGCCGCCATGGCCCATCGCATCGGCAAGCCAGAGCGGAAAGGCGACATTGCCGGACCAGCTGGCGAGGCGGCTCTCGACGATCTCGATGCCGAGATAGGCCTTGTCGCAGCAGGCGAGCAGTTCGGCGCGCGAATAAGCCTGAGCCGGACGGAACGGCACGTCGCGGGCGAGCCGGAGCGCGATCTCGATCTCGATGCGCAGTTCCGCACCGATCGCGCCGCCATAGACATCGCCGGGGGCCAGATAAGGACCGGGCATCAGGCCGGCGACCGCCGTGCCGTCCTCGGCGATGCCGACCTTCCAGCCGGCCTCGGGCAGGCCCAGCGCCTTGCCGACCGCCGCCTGCGCGAGGAGCCCCTCGGAGATGGTCGCCGGCACCGGCAGTCCCGCGATCTCAGCCAGGGAACGCTCGCGGCGGGCTTTCACCAGCGCATCGCTGATGGTCTCGACGGTGGTCGGCATGGGACTTCCTCTGCATCCGGGCAGCAAGCGTATCGGGCTCCTGCTATCGCAGCAGGCCAGGTGGGACAAGGCGCCTGAACGCACCGGCGCCCGGCATGCCGCCCATGGAACCTCGCCGCAGCTGTTCCGTTCCCCGAGCATGCCCCAGATACTTCATCATTCTCGGCGGGCGTTGCTGCGCGGCTTTGCCGGCCTCGTCCTGTTCAGCTCGGCGGTGCAGGCGCAATCGCCGGTTCCGGCCCAGGAATTCGTGCGCCAGACGGCGATTGTACAGATGTTCGGGATCGAGGCGGCGACGCTGGCGCTGCACAAGACCAGCTCGCCCGCGATCAAGGATTTCGCGCACGCTCTGACCAGCAGGCAGGGCGCGGCGACCAGCGGCCTGCGTCGGATCGTCGCCAAGCGTTCGGACATCGCCCTGCCCGACCGGCCGGACGGGCGCCGGCTCGACCTGCTGCGCGGTCTCACCGACAAGCAGGGGTCCGACTTCGACAGAGCCTATGTCGAAATCCAGCGCAGCACGCATCACGAAGCCGCCTTGCTGATGGAGCGCTATGCCAGCGAGGGCGACGATGCCGAACTGAAGCGTTTCGCGACGCAGTCATTGCCGGTGTTTCGCGAATTCGAGCGCAAGTCGCAGGAATTGGCGGTCTCGCCATAGGAATGTAGCCACCTCTTCGCGAGGCGAAGACCATTGTCATTCCGGGGCGCAACCCAGGTGCGAACCCGGAACCCACGACTTGGCGAGGCGCTTGACGCGCGGTTGTTGGCCGTTCACCCGGTCGTGGGTTCCGGGTTCTTCGCTCCGCGAAGCCCCGGAATGACAAAGTGGACCGCCATCAGACCTTCGAGCGCCCCCCGGCCTCGCGCTCGTAGACAGCGAGGAAAGCTCTGCCCATCAGCGAGTTTTCGCTGTCGATGAGCTTGCGCAGCGTTGCTGCGCGGATTGCCTGCAATTGCGGATCATCAGGCACGGCCGCGGCCGCGAGTTCGGCCAAAGCCACGGCGAGCCGGTTCTGCCCCTGCCCGGCCAGAGCCTCGGCGCGCGCGGCGAGCTTGCGGGCGCCGCCGGCGAGATCGGCAAGCTCGGCGGCCAGTTCCGCGGTGCGGGCCGGCTTCAGATGGGCGGCGTTACCGTCGAACCAACCGGCATTGAGATGATAGATACTGCGGACCAAGAATTCCGGATCGTCGTATTTCGGCAGCAGATAGGGCTTCGCGAGATAGCTCGCGGGCACCTTGACCTTGCTCAGGACGTCTTCGAGCGTCGCCCCGGCGTTCATCAGCGCCAGTGTCTCGCGGACGAGATGCTCCAGTGCCTCGGCGCCGTCGCTCAGCATACGCGCCACCCGCTCCGCCCCGAAGACGACGGGGCCGTGGCCGGGGATCAGCGTTTCCGGCTGGAGCGCCTCCATCCGCCGGAGCGCCTGCGCCCATTCGGCAGCGTAGCGCTGGACCTTGCGCGGGTTGCCGGCATTGGGGAACACCCAGATGACGAAATCGCCGCTCGCCAGCACGCGCCGCTCCGGCAGCCAGACGAAGGTCGCGTCATCGGTCTCGCCGCGGCCGTGGAAGAGTTCGAGCCCCTCCCCGCCGATCGTCAGCGACAGGGTGTCGTCATAGACCTCGTCCGGGCGGCGCTGGCCGATCGGGTAGACGTAGCCCGGCATGTTGAACTGCTGGCTCTGCACGAGGCTGTTGAAGCCGTGCGAGTCGACATAGCGCTGCATGCGCCGGGCGACATTGCGATGGGCGACATTGCGATGGGCGACAATGCGCGGACGTGGCCATCCGCGCGCATCCGCCTCCTCGTCGATCAGCTTGATGCCGCTGGTGTGGTCGATATGGCCATGGGTGAAGATCACGGTGTGGATCGGGCCATCGTCCCAGGAGCGGATGACGTCGAGCGTCTGCCGGGCGGTGTCGGGCTTGGCCGTATCGATCAGCACGAGGCCTTCCGGCGTGCGGATCGCCGTCACGCTGCCGCAGAAATACGTGGTGTGGACGGTGATGATGTTGTCGTCCACCTGCGTGATCGCGCCATGCGAGACTGCAGCCGTCCATTCCTCCATCGCGGCGGAACCATCCCAGAGACGCTCGAACAACGGGTCCTGTTTCATGCGGCATCCTCCGGCAAAGCCCTCCCCTGTTTAGCATCAACCGCCGGCCGCGACAGGCCGAACCGGCCGCATGCTGACAGCAGGCGTCAGCGGACGGAACGGTCAGCGCTGCCGCGCAATCCCCGGCAAAGCGGAAGTCTCGGCCGTACCGCGGGTTACGAGCTCTGGACATCCCGCCCCAAAGCCCGGCAAGAAGCGGGCGGGCGCCGCGGCTATCCAAGACCGCGCATGCGACAAGAATCGTCCGGGAGGAACAGGAAATGAAATCGCTCTGGGTCATGGCCGTCGCACTCGGCGCCACGCTCAGCCTGCCCGCGCAGGCACAGGACAAGGTCAAGCTGGTCGACGTCATCGAGTTGTCGGGCGCGGGTGCCGCCGCCGGCACCAACTGGAAGAACGGCGCCGACATGGCCGCCGCCGACATCAACGCCAAGGGCGGCATTCTCGGCAAGCCGGTCGAGATCGTCCATTACGACACGCAGACCAATCCGGGGAACACCCGCGCCGCCGTGCAACGCGGCATCGACGAGGGCGCCTATGCCATCCTCGGACCGATCTTCTCCGGCCCGATCGGCGCCTCCATGCAGATCTCGCAGCGCGCCGAGGTCGCCCAGATCGTCGGTGGCGAGGCGGCCGGCTTCACCAAGCAGGGCAACCCCTACATCTTCCGGACCTCGCTCAGCCAGACGGCGGCGATGCCGAAGATCGCCAAATACCTGAAGGACACCGTCAAGGCCGGCTCGATCGCCGTGGTCTGGGTGAACAACGACTTCGGCAAGGGCGGCCGCGACGCCATCCTGCCCGAACTCGAGAAGGCCGGCATCAAGGTCGCCGTCGACGTCTCGACCGAGCAGGGCCAGGCCGATTTCACCGCCGACGCGATCAAGGTGAAGAACGCCAATGCCGATGCCGTCTTCGTCTATCTGAACGAAGAAGAGAGCGCCCGCTTCCTGCGCGCCGCCAAGCAGCAGGGCATCACCAAGCCGATGATCGGCGAGACGACCCTGCTCGGCGCCAAGGTGCTGGAGCTCGCGGGCGACGCCGCCAACGGCGCCAAGGGCCATGTCGGCCTCTCGACCGATGCCCCGATCCCCGCTCTGCAGGAATTCGGCAAGCGCTACCGCGAGAAATACGGCTTCGCCTCCGACCATAACGGCGTGAAAGGCTACATGGCCGTGTTCATGGTGAAATGGGCGACCGAGAAGCAGAAGAAGCTCGACAAGAAGGGCCTCGCCGACACGCTGCGCGGCGCGACCATCAAGGCGAGCGAGGAGCCGGGCATCCTGATCGACACCGTGATCGAGCAGAACGGCGATCTCGACCGCGAGAGTTTCCTCGCTGAGGTCGTCAACGGCAAGCAGGTGATCAACACCACCCTGCCCCGGATCAAGCCGTAAGCGGCCAGCGGCGAACTCATCCTCGACGTCATCCCGGGCGAGCAGCGCTCGACCCGGGATCCATCGAAGGGCGTCGCGGCTGTATGGATCCCGGAGCTCCGCTTCGCTGCGTCCGGGATGACGCACGCTGATTGAACACGAAACGCTCTCCAACCGAGCGCATATCGCATGGCCGAATTCATCGCCTATCTCATTGCCGGCATCGCCACGGGCGCGATCTATGCGCTCGCCGCGATCGGCTTCACGCTGGTCTGGCAGACCTCGCAGACGATCAACTTCGCGCAGGGCGAATTCGTCATGCTGCCGGCCGTGCTGATCCTGCTCGCGGTCAAACTCTTCGGCCTGCCGCTCTGGGCCGGCGGACTGCTGGGGATCGCGGTCTTCCTGCTGATCTTCGGCGCGGGCTTCAAGCTCGTCGTGGTCGATCCGATGATCAAGCACGGCGTGCTGCCGCTCGCCATCGCCACCATGGCGCTGTCGATCGTGATGAAGGAAGGCGCCAAGGACGGCTTCTCGGCAGAGGCGCAGAGCTTCCCCTCGCTGGTGCCGACCGACATGATCAATCTGCTGGGCGCCTCGATCTCGCTGCAGCACCTTGCGATCATCGTCGTCGCCTTCGCCGCGATCGGCCTGCTGCAATGGTTCGTCGGCGGCACACGGCTCGGCCGGCAGATGCAGGCGACGGCGCAGAACCCGACGGTGGCGCGCATCCTCGGCATCCCGGTCGAGCGGATGGTACTATTGACCTTCCTGCTCAATGCCGCGCTCGCGGTCGTCGCCTCGCTTCTGATCTCGCCGATCTATCTGGCGAAATTCTCGAACGGGGAGACGATCGGCCTCTTCGCCTTCATCGCCGCCATCGTCGGCGGCTTCAACCAGGTGCGCGGCGCGCTGGTCGGCGGCATCCTGATCGGCATCGCGGACTCGCTGGCCGCCGCCTACATCTCGACGCAGTATCGGCTGGCCGTGCCGCTGGTGCTGCTCGTCGCCATCATCCTGATCAAGCCGGAAGGGCTGATGGGCCGCAAGGAGGAGCGCCGCGTATGAGCGCCCCCGCCGTCCAGAATTCCGTGGCCCCGCGCCGCGCCACCGGCCGGATCGATGCCGCGCTGATCGGGCTCATCCTCGGCGCCGTCATCCTCTGGTTCGCGCCGGTCGGAATGGGCCGCTACGGCACCTATGTGCTCTCGCTCTGGCTCGTCATGAGCATCGGCGTGATGGGGCTGAACCTTACGCTGGGCTATGCCGGCCAGACTTCGCTGGCGCAGGCCGCCTTCATGGGGCTCGGCGCCTACACCACAGCGATCCTGACCACGAAATACGGGGTGAGCTGGTATGCCGCCTTCGCGCTCTCGGGCCTCCTGACCTTCGCGGTCGGCCTGCTGCTCGGCTTCCCGGCTTTGCGTGTCCGCACGCATTACCTCGCCTTCGTCACGCTCGCCTTCTCGACGCTGATCTGGCTGGTGCTGCGCAACGAGCAATGGCTGACCGGCGGCGTCTTCGGCATCTCCAACATCAATCGGCCGGACTTTTTCGGCATCAAGCTGTTCGGCGCGCTGGAATTCCACCGCTTCGTCGTCGTGGTCACACTGATCCTGTCGCTCAAGCTGTGGTGGCTGATCCGCAGCCCTTGGGGCCGTGCCTTCACGGCCCTGCGGGAGAACCCGGTGCGAGCCGCGAGCCTCGGCATCGATACCCGCGCCTACACGCTGCTCGCCTTCGCCATCGGCTCGGCCTATGGCGGCTTTGCCGGCGCGCTCTATGCGCCATTGGTCGAGTTCATCGATCCCTCGCCCTTCTCGCTGTCGCAGAGCCTGTTCCTGCTGCTGATGGTGGTCGCGGGCGGGGCCGGCTATCTCTTCGGCCCCTTCGTCGGCGCGCTGCTCGGCGTCGTGCTGCCGGAATGGCTGCGTTTCGCCGGCTCGCTCTACCTGATCATCTTCGCTTCGATCGTGCTCGCGCTGCTGGTCATCTGCCCGCAGGGCGTCAGCGGCCTGATCGAGCGCGGTTGGAATGCGCTCCGGCGCAAGACCGGAGGGGCCCGATGAGCCCGGTCCTCGAAGTCCACGACCTGCACAAGGCCTTCGGCGGCATCAAGGCCGTCAACGGCGTCTCCTTCTCGGTGAACGAAGGCGAGATCCTCGGCATCATCGGGCCGAATGGCTGCGGCAAGTCGACCCTGTTCAACTGCATCCTCGGCCAGCTCGAACCATCGCAAGGCGCGGTGAGGCTCGACGGCCGCGATGTCACCAATATGCGTCCGTCCGCGCTGAACCGGCTCGGCGTCAGCCGCACCTTCCAGCTGTTGCAGGTCTTCCCGGAACTCTCGGTGCGCGAGAACCTGATCCTCGCCGGACAGGAGCATCAGGGCTCGATGCTGGGCCGTCTGTTCGGCGCGCGCGATGCGGGGCTATCCGACAAGGCCGAGCAGATGATCGGCTTCTTCAAGCTCGGCCATCTCGCGGAGGCCAAGGCGGGAGGCTTGTCCTATGGCCAGCAGAAGCTGCTCGACGCGGCGATGGCCTTCATGGCAGGCCCTCGCCTCGTCCTGCTCGACGAGCCGGCCGGCGGCGTCAACCTGACCATGCTCGGCGACCTGAAGGAACGGCTGCGCGCGATCAATGCCGAGCAGGGCGCGACCTTCGTCGTGATCGAGCACAACATGGATTTCGTGATGAGCCTGTGCACGCGCGTGATCGTGCTGGCCGAGGGCAAGGTTCTGGCCGAGGGCACGCCGGCCGAGGTCCGCGCCAACCCGGCCGTGATCGAAGCCTATCTGGGGCATTGAGGAGCGCGGCGATGAGCACACCGATCCTCGAACTCGACGGCGTGGTCGGCGGCTATGGCGCCATGACCATCCTGAACGGCACCTCGTTTGCCGTGAAGCGCGGCGCGATCACCACCGTGATCGGACCGAACGGCGCCGGCAAGTCGACCGTGTTCAAGGCGATCTTCGGCCTGCTCAAGCTGCGCGAGGGCCGCATCCGCTTCGATGGGCAGGACATCACCGGCTGGAGCCAGCGCAAGCTCCTCGAAGCCGGCATCTGCTATGTCCCGCAAGGGCGCAACATCTTCCCGGAGCTCTCGGTGCGCCACAATATCGAGCTCGGCACCGTCGCCGCCGGCGCGGGGATCACCGACATGCCGCAGCGGCTTGAAGCGGCGCTGGACCGCTTCCCGGCGCTCCGTCGCAAGGCCGACCAGCAGGCCTCGACGCTCTCCGGCGGCGAGCAGAAGCAGCTCGAGATCGTGCGCGGCCTGCTGCTTGACCCCAAGCTCGTGCTGATCGACGAGCCCTCGATCGGCCTCTCGCCGCTGATGGTGCAGGAGACCTTCGGCATCCTCAGGGATCTTCGTGCCAAGGGCGTCTCGATCCTGATGGTCGAGCAGAATGCCCGTTCCGCGCTGGAGATATCCGACGAGGGCCTCGTGCTCGAACTCGGCCGCACCCGCATGCAGGGGCCGGCGGCGGAGATTTTGGCCGATCCGCGCATCGGCCAGCTCTTCCTCGGCGGCACGCTGACCGACGCGGCCTGACGGCGCAGGCGTCAGGCTTTGACAGCGGCGCCCTCTCCTGTCGGGATGGCGGCGGATACCGAGACCGGAGCCCACCCATGAAGATTCGCGCCGCCGTCCTGAACGCAAGCCCGGTTGCGGCACCCTATGCGCAGAGCCGCCCGCTGCGGATCGAGGAGCTCGACCTCGCCCCGCCCGGTCGCGACGAGGTGCTCGTCCGTGTCCGCGCTGCGGGCCTGTGCCATTCCGATCTCTCGGTGATCGACGGCAACCGTATCCGCCCGGTGCCGATGGTGCTCGGTCATGAGGCGGCCGGAGAGGTGGTCGAGACCGGCGAAGGCGTCGATGATCTCAAGCCCGGCGACCGGGTCGTGATGGTGTTCGTGCCGTCCTGCGGGCATTGCGCCCCCTGCGCCGAGGGCCGCCCTGCTCTCTGCGAACCCGGCAACGCCGCCAACGGGCGCGGCGAGATGCTCGGCGGCGGGCGCCGGCTCTCCACGCATGGCCAGCCGGTGCATCACCATATCGGCGTCTCCGCCTTCGCCGAGCATGCGGTGATCTCGCGCCGCTCGCTGGTCAAGATCGAGGCCGATATCCCGCACGAGATCGCGGCCCTGTTCGGCTGCGCGGTGCTGACCGGCGTCGGCGCCGCCGTGAACACGGCGCGGATCAAGGCCGGCGAGACGGTCGCCGTGGTCGGGCTCGGCGGCGTCGGGCTTTCGGCCCTGCTCGGCGCCATCGCTTGCGGCGCCTCGCGTGTCATCGCGGTCGATCTTGCGCAGGACAAGCTCGATCTGGCGCTGGCGCTGGGCGCGACCGATGCCTTCAAGGCCGACACGCCCGATGCGGTCGAAGCCATTCGTGCAGCGACCAAGGGCGGCGTCGACCACGGACTGGAGATGGCCGGCTCGGTCAAGGCACTCGACCTCGCCTATCAGATCACCCGGCGCGGCGGCACGACGACGACGGCCGGCTTGGCCAACCCTGCTCATACGCTGTCGCTCTCGCCGGTCCGGCTGGTCGCCGAGGAGCGGACGCTGAAGGGCTCCTATGTCGGCTCCTGCGTGCCCTCGCGCGATATCCCGCGCTTCATCGAGCTCTACCAGCGCGGCCGGCTGGCCGTGGACAAGCTCTGGACCAGCTCGGGCAGCCTCGACGAGATCAACGAAGGCTTCGACGCGCTCCACGAAGGCCGCACGATCCGCCACATCGTCAGGATGTGACGCAGCTGGAGCGAGGTTTGGGAAGCAACCCTTTCATCGCCGTATCAACGACATAGCGCCCGCTCGTGACAGATTGATTCAAGCTGCGTCGGCTTCGCAAGTGCCGCGTTTCAATCACTCGGGAGACCCTATCACGCACGAACCAGCCGTTCGCGTTTGACTCGGCCGCGCCGGGGCGCTCTTCCTCTCTCGATTGTCTGGGGAATACTGATGTCGAATGCGCTGGAAGGTATCGTCGTGGTCGCGCTGGAGCAGGCGGTGGCCGCGCCGGTCGCGAGCTGCAAGCTCGCCGATGCCGGTGCGCGCGTCATCAAGCTGGAGCGGCCGGAGGGCGATTTCGCGCGCGGCTATGACGGCTTCGCCAAGGGCCAGTCCTCCTATTTCGTCTGGATCAACCGGGGCAAGGAATCCTGCCGGGTAGACCTGCGCCAGCCTGACGATCTCGCGCTGGTCGAGGTGATGATCGCGTCGGCCGATATCTTCATCCAGAACCTGGCGCCCGGTGCCACTGAGCGGCTCGGGCTCGGCAGCGCTACGCTCGGGCAGCGTCATCCCCGCCTCATCACCTGCGATATCTCCGGCTATGCGCCGGGCACGCCGCATGAGCGGCGCAAGGCCTATGACCTGCTGATCCAGGCGGAATCGGGCTTGTCCGCCATCACCGGCACCGCCGATTCCGGCCCCTCGCGCATCGGCGTCTCGATCGCCGATATCGCGACCGGACAGGCGGCCTATGCCGCGATTCTCGAAGCGCTGCTGAAACGAGCGCGGACAGGCGCGGGCTCGGCGATTGCGCTGTCGCTGTTCGACACGCTCGCCGAGCTGATGAACGTGCCCTATCTGACGCGCCGCTATGGCGGCATAGAGCCGGCGCGCGTCGGGCTCGCCCATCCCTCGATCGCACCCTATGGCGTGTTCTCGCTCGCCGACGGCGAGGTGCTGGTCTCGATCCAGAGCGAGCGGGAATGGCAGGTCTTCGCCCGCGAGGTGCTGGAAAGTCCGGAACTGGCCGATAATCCGCGCTTCGCCTCCAATGTGCTGCGGGTGAAGGAGCGTGCCCTGCTCGATGGTGAGGTGCAGACGCGGCTCGGCGGGCGGCGCTTCGCCGATGTCACTGCGGCGCTCGATCGGCATGCGATCGCCTACGGCACGGTCTCCAGCATCGGCGGATTGATCGACCATCCCGCCGCAACCGCCCTGCCCGTGCCGACGCCGAATGGGTCGGTCGAAGTGCTGGCGCCTTCGGCGGTCGTCGATGGGAAGCGGGTCGCGATGCGGCCGGTGCCGGCGCTGGGCCAGCACGATGCGGCACTGCGCGCCGAATTCGCCCGCCAGACCGAGGAAAGCCCGTCATGAGCATCGACATCGCCCGGCTCGCCACTTGGACCGGCAGGACCGAGGAAGCGCAGGACATCGTCACGCCGCGGCTGGTACAGAGCTTCACGGCCACCTTCGGCCGCCATCTCGCGGCTCATGGTTCGGGCGAGGCGCCACTGGCGCTGCATTGGTGCCTGGCGCCGCCGATCTCGGATATCGACGCCTGCGGGCCGGACGGCCATGCCGCCAAGGGCGAGTTCCTGCCGCCGGTGCCGCTACCGCGGCGGATGTGGGCTGGCGGGCGGATCGAGACGCTGGCGCCGCTGCGCGAAGGCGACCATGTCATCCGGCGCTCCCGGATCGGCGACATCGCCTACAAGGAGGGGCGCAGCGGCCCGCTCTGCTTCGTCGCCGTCCATCATGACTACGTGACCGAGCGCGGCGTGGCCCTGCGCGAGCGACACGACATCGTCTATCGCGAGGCGGCGCAGCCCGGCGCCTCTCCTACCGGAGCGTCTGGCCCGGCATCCGATGGCGAGCCGGCCGATCTCGTCTGGGAGGTCGAGGGCAGCCCGCTCTTGCTGTTCCGCTACTCGGCCCTGACCTTCAACGGCCACCGCATCCACTACGATGTCCCCTATGCGACCGGGACGGAGGGTTATGCGGGCCTCGTCGTACACGGGCCGATCCAGGCGACGCTGATCGCCAACATCCTGGCGACGCTGACGGATGGCGCGCCGATCCGGCTCGACTACCGGGGCCTGAGCCCGCTGATCGCCGGCGACGTCTTCCGGGTGAAGGCGAGGCGGCTGGCCGATGGCAGCGTCAAGGGCTGGACCGAGGGCGTCGACGGGCGCGTGCGCATGGAAGGCTTCCACCGCCCGGCTGATTAATCTTCCTGCTGACTTGCCCCCCTTTGTCATTCCGGGGCTTCGCGCAGCGAAGAACCCGGAACCCACGACCGGGTGAGCCGCAACTAACCGCGCATCGAATGTCTCCCCCAGTCGTGGGTTCCGGGTTCGCGCCTGCGGCGCGCCCCGGAATGACAAAGGTGGGCTCGACCATTGGCTCGACGCCTCAAGCAGGCGCGACGAAGGGCTGCGATATCTCGGCAAAGACCGGCAGCGCCTCCAATCCTGCGGCATGGGCCGCAAGGGCCGGTATGGCAGCGGCATCGACCAGTCCCGGATGCGCCTCGGTGATGAAGCGCAACGCCACCGCTGCCGCGATATCGGCATGGCCGGGCGCCTCGCCGAGCCAGTAGGGCGTCGTGCGGCCGGCGCGATCGCGCTCGAGGGCGGCGAGCGCCGAGAGGATCTGGCCGCGGCAGCGCTCCGACCAGACCGCCGAGACCTGCTCGTGCAGGCGCAATTCGTAGAACAGGCTGACCGCCTTCTCGGCCGCTCCCATCGCGAGCGCGACGACGGAGAGGGTCTGGCGTCGCAGTGGACCGCTGCGCGGGCAGAGCGCGCGTTCCGGCCCGGCGAGATCGTCGAGCGCATCGATCATGCCCGCGCTGTCGAACAGCACCTCGCCGTGGTCGAGCACCAGTGTCGGCACCCGCATCAGCGGATTGAAGACCCTGACCTTCTCGCCGTCGGCGAAGACGGACCAGGGCCGATGCTCGAAAGGCACGCCGTAGAGCGCGAGCGTGATGCCGACACGGCGGACGAAGGGCGAGTCATATTGGCCGATCAGGATCATCGCGGTTTCCGTTCACCATCTTTCGAATGCCGGGCGAGCCGGCCATCTTCCCGCTGTCACGGCCGCGCCGCAATGCTAACGTCCTGTCCCGGCAAGGATAGCGGGAGCCGGGCATGGCAAGGGATCATCGTCTCAACCGTCGCGAGACGCTCAAGGCCGGAGCCGCGATCACCGCCAGTGCCGTCTTGCCGGGGATGGCCGCCGCGCAAGCCCCGACGAGGCTGAAGCTGCGCGTGCTGGAGACCACCGATCTCCACGTCAACATCATGCCTTACGACTATTTCCGCGACGGTCCGGACGACACGGTCGGCCTCGCCAAGACCGCGAGCCTGATCAAGGCGGCGCAAGCGGATGCGAAGAACAGCCTGCTCTTCGACAACGGCGATTTCCTGCAAGGCTCCTCGCTCGGCGACTACATCGCCTACAAGAAGGGGCTCAAGGCCGGCGACACCCATCCGATGCTCGCAGCGATGAACGCCCTGCCCTATCTCTGCGGCACGATCGGCAACCATGAGTTCAATTACGGGCTGGAGTTTCTCGACCACGGCCTCGCCAAGGCCGATTTCCCGATGGTCTGCGCCAATGTCGAGCGCATCGGAGGCTATTCGCTGGTCGATCCCTGGCGCCTGTTCGAGCAGAGCTTCGAGGACGAAGCCGGCAACCGGCATGTGCTCAAGATCGGGGTGATCGGCTTCGTGCCGCCGCAGATCATGCAATGGGACAAGGGCCATCTCGACGGCAAGCTCATCGCGACCGATATCGTCGATGCCGCCGAAAAGCACATGCCCGGCCTGCGCGACGCCCAGCCCGACCTCGTCATCGCGCTTTGCCATTCCGGCATCGCGGGCGGCACGCGGCGCGGCATGGAGGAGAATGCGGCGCTCCACCTCTCGAAGGTCGAGGACATCGACGTCATCCTGACCGGGCATCAGCATCTGGTCTTTCCCGGCGGCAAGTCCTTCGACGGCATTGCCGGCGTCGACAACGTCAAGGGCTCGCTCAACGGCAAGCCGGCCTGCCAGCCCGGCTTCTGGGGCTCGCATCTCGGCATCATCGACCTCGAACTGGAGAAGCGTGGCGAGCGCTGGAAGATCGCCGATTTCAAGGTCGAGGCGAGGCCGATCTACGAGCGCACGCCCGACCGCAAGATCGTACCGAAAGCGGCCGCGGAGCCCGCGGTCCTTGCCGCGGTCAAGGCCGACCACGAGGCGACGCTGACCTACATGCGCGAGCCGGTGGGCAGCACGGCCGCGCCGATCAACTCCTATTTCGCGCTGGTGGCGGACGATCCTTCCATCCAGATCGTCGCCGAGGCGCAGATCGCCTATGCCAAGCCGCTGATGGCGCAGACGCGCTGGAAGAACCTGCCGATCCTCTCGGCGGCGGCGCCGTTCAAGTCGGGCGGGCGCTCGGGCCCCTCCTTCTACACCGACATTCCCGCCGGGCCGCTGGCGCTGAAGAACATCGCAGATATCTATCTCTACCCGAATACGGTTCAGATCGTGAAAGTGAGCGGATCCGACGTGAGGGAGTGGCTGGAGCGCTCTGCCGGCATCTTCAACCGCATCGACCCTGCAAAGAGCGACGAGCAGTCGCTGATCAACCCCGCCTTCCCCGCCTTCAATTTCGACGTGATCGACGGCGTAACCTATCGGATCGATGTCACGCAGGCCTCGCGCTACGACAATGACGGCAAGCTCGTCGCACCGGACGCACACCGCATTCTCGATCTCGCCTTTGCCGGCGAGCCGATCGACGAGAAGACGGAATTCCTCATCGTCACCAATAATTACCGCGCGTCCGGCGGCGGCAACTTCCCGGGCACGCGGACGACGGTGGTGCTGGAGGCCCCCGATCTCAACCGCGACGTCATCGTGCGCCATATCCTCGGCAAGAAGACGATCGATCCGAAGGCCGACGGCAACTGGTCGCTCGCGCACCTGCCCGCCGGCGTCCATGCGACCTTCCTGACCTCGCCCACGGCGGCAGGCAAACTGCCCGAAGGACTGAAGGCGGAGCCGGCCGGAGACGGGCCGGAAGGTTTCGCCAAGTACCGGCTGCGCAGCTGAGCTCCCGATATCCGCCACGATTGATGATTTGTCGGCGAAACCGCCAAAGCGACATACAGTTCTTTAATAGATTTTTAGCGAGAATAGCCGGTAGGCCAAACGACAAGCAGACATAGCGACGGAACGCCTGATGATCGTCGACGTTCACGAGACCGACAGCGCGATGAAATCGGAGCTGGTGGCAGCGCTCTATGCAACGCCCGGGACGATTTTCATCGGCACCGTGACGGTCGCGGCGGTGATGGCGGCGAGCGCGCTGCTGACCGGCGGCGACATCGCCTTCCACGTCATGGCGGCGGCCATGGTCGCGATCGGCGTGTTCCGCTATCTGTCGCATCGCTACTACAAGGGCATCCATCTCGCCACGGCCACCGAAGGCCAGATCGGCAGGCTGGAAAACCTCGCCATGGCCGGCGCCTGGTCAACCGCCAGCCTGATCTCGGCCTATGGCTGCTATGCCATCCTGCGCTACACCTACGAGCCCGTCGCCGCTCTCGCGATCGCCCAGACGATCGGCTATCTCGCCGGCATCTCCGGCCGCAACAGCTCGCGGCCGGTGATCACCCGCGTGCAGGTGCTGGCTGCGGCGACGCCGTTCACACTGGCGCTGCTCTGGACGCGCGACCCCGCCTATCTGGTGATCGGCCTTTCGGTCCTGCTCACCACCGTCCTGACCTTCTCCAGCGCCCAGATGATCCACAAGATCTTCCTCGCTCGCCTGCGCACGATGCGGGAGCTCGAGCACCTCGCGATCAACGACACGATCACCAGCCTCTACAACCGTCGCGGCTTCATGCGCGAGATCCGGCAGATGGCGGCATCCGGCCGCCCGGTCACGCTGATCTCGATCGATATCGACCGCTTCAAGAGCATCAATGACAGCCTCGGACATGATATCGGCGACGCGCTGCTGCAGGGCTTCAGCGAGACGCTGCTCGCCGAGCTCGGCGTCGGCGACATCGCGGCGCGCACCGGCGGCGACGAGTTCATGGTCGCGACTTCGCGCGATGCCGAGGGCGCGAGTGCGCTTGCCGCCCGGCTCATCATGATGCTCGCCGGCCAGCGCGTCATCGGCGGGCGCCACATCACCGCCACCGCCAGCATGGGCATCGCGCCCGCCGGCTGCGCCGCCTCGATCGACGAGGCCCTGAAATGTGTCGACATCGCCCTCTACCGAGCCAAGCTTGACGGGAGGAATCGCTTCGTCATGTATACCGACGCGATCCGCAACGAGCATGAAGACGGCGTGGCGCTCGAAACCGAGCTGCGCGACGCGATCCGCCGCGGCGAGTTCGAGCTGCATTTCCAGCCGATCTACAACCCGCGCTCCGGCACCGCGACCATGGCGGAGGCACTGCTGCGCTGGCGCCACCCGCGCCGCGGCATGGTCAGCCCCGAAATCTTCATCCCGTTGGCCGAACGGACCGGACTCATCACGGTGCTGGGCTCCTGGGTGCTGGGCGAGGCGATCCGGTCGGCCCTGTCCTGGCCACGCAGCGTCGGCGTCAGCGTCAATGTCTCGGCCCGCCAGTTCGACCATGGCCATGACATCGTCGGCGTCGTCGAGGCCTTGCTGCGGATGAGCGGCATCGAGCCCCAGCGCCTGACGATCGAGATCACCGAGAGCTCGCTGATCGACGATCCCGACCATGTCGTCTCTCGGCTCGTGGCGCTGCGTGCGCTCGGGGTGCGGATCGCGCTCGACGATTTCGGCACGGGTTATTCCTCGCTCAGCTATCTCGCGCATCTGCCGATCGACACGATCAAGATCGACCAGGCCTTCACCCAGGAGATCGGCACCTCGCGCAAGGCGGATTCGCTGATGAACGCGATCGCCCAGCTCGCGCATGACCTGAAGCTGCGCCTGATCGTCGAGGGCGTGGAGACGCAGGAGCAGCTCACCGTCATCGAAAAGCACGCCGTCCACGGCATTCAGGGCTATATCTTCGCCCGGCCGATGACAGCGGCCGATTTGCTGCCCATGATCGGCAACCGTGTTCCCACGGGGCGGATGGGGTCGGCGCGCTCGCGCTCCGGCTCGCGCAAGCCGGGCCGCTTCAGTCAGGTTGCCTGATACGCCCCGGACGCAGACGACCGCGCGAGCCGGAGGCCAGAGGCAGCTGATGCAACGCCCGAACTATCCGAGCGGAAAGGATCTGCTGAGCGCCGATGCCGTGTCGCGCTTCGACCTCGACGACATCATCGAACGCGCCGAGCGGCATCTGCATGAGGAAGAACTGGAGAAGGCCGGCCTGCCCCTGCCCGAGCAGCCGCCCGCCCCGCGCCGCCGCCCGAAGGTGATCGCCACCCTGTTCGACCAGCGCAGCACGCGCACGCGCCTCGGCTTCCAGACGGCGGCTGCGCGGCTCGGCCACCAGTCGATCGACGCCTACGACACCGATCGCAGCCGCATGGGCACCGCGACCGGCGAGTCGATCGAGGACCATATCCATACCGTCGAGCTCTACAGCGACCTGCTCATCGTACGCTCGCATCTGGAGGACATGCCCTATCGCGTCGGGCGCCTGAGCTACCTGCCGGTGATCAATGCCGGCAACGGCGCCGACGAGCATCCGACCCAGGCCCTCGTCGACATCTTCGCGATCCGGCAGATGCGCGGTGCGATCGAGAATCTCAGCATCGCGCTGTCGAGCGACTCGCGCGCGCGCTTCGCGATCTCCTTCGTGAAGATGCTGCGCCTCTCCCCGCCGAAACGCTTCACGCTGTGCTGCCTGCCGGATACGCCGATCAACCCGGCGATGCGCGAGGCGATGACAGTTCTCGCCGATCTCGGCTCGCAGGTCGGCCTCGTCCACGACATCCGCCATACGCTCGACCACGACGTGCTCAGCATCCAGATGCAGGACATGAGCAAATTCGCCCATGCCTCCCTCGGCAACGAGGCCGTGGACAAGGAAAAAGAGAGCGAACCCTTCACCCTGACCGCCCGCAAGGTTCTCGACGCCCGTTCAGACACGTTGATCCTCAACCCTCTTCCGCGCTTCTCGGAGCTCGACACCTCATGCGACAGCCTCCCGAACGCAGGCTATTTCCGTCAGGTCCAGCTCTCCGTGCCGATGCGAATGGCCATCCTGGAGCGCATGTTGCTAGGCATTCCCTGGACGGGGCAGGCCGAGGCTTTCCGATCTTCCTCGGGTGGATGAGCGCCTATCTCGCGTCCTATCTCGCGATCGCCCTCTCGATCCGCCTGCTCTCCGGTTATCTCACCGTCATCGAGATCGGCCTTCTGCGCTCGGTCGGCAGCCTCGCCATCGCCGGCGCTGCCGTCTGGGCGGGCGAGGCCGAGCAGCGCCGCGCCATCATTCCCCCGAAGCTGCGCGAGGATGTCGTCCGCAGCGTCCTGCACCTCGCCGGCTCGCTCGCGCTGATCTGGAGCCTGGCGCATCTGCCGCTCGCGCTGGTGACCACGATCGAGTTCTCGGGCCCGCTCTTCGCCGCGCTACTACTCTTCCTGACCCTGCGCCGCCGGCCGGGTATCGGTGCAACGGTCGGCCTTGCCGTGCTCGCGACCGGAATCGGGCTCCTGGTGTTCAGGCTGGACGCCGTCCCCAGCCGTGACCTCGCCATTGCCATCGGCGCCGTCGCGATGCTGACCACAACCAATCTCATGCTGGCCCGACTGGCGGCGCAGCGCAGCACCTTGTCCATCGTGCTGCTGATGCACGCCATCCAACTGCCGCTCTATCTGCTGCTCTGGTTCTTCGTACCGGAACAGTGGTCGCCGCCGCGGCAGCCCTATCGGCTGGCCTTCGCGCTGCCCGAGTTCGCTGTCATCGGCGGCGCTGTGCTCGCGCTCATCGTCGGCGGCTTCGTCTCGCAGGCGGCGCTCGCCAATGCCTCGCGCCACGCTTCGCCGCTACAACTCTGCAGCGCCGACACGCTGCGCGTGCCACTGATCACGCTCGCGGCCTATCTCTTGCTGGCAGAGCTACCGCCGGCAGAGCTGCTGCTGCCGGGGCTCTGGGTGCTGTGCGGCGTCGTCATCACCAGCCTGCCGGTTTCGGCGGGCGCGAAGCCGCGCCCGGAACAGGCCAGGCGCGCTTGACGCCTGATATTACGGCGCGATCTCGAAGATCACGTTGACCTGCGTCCGGTAGGTGTTCTCGCCGCTGGCCAGCGGCACGGCGGCATCGCTGGCGGCCATGCGCACGGCGCCGCCATAGGGCATCGGGCGCGCCATGATCGACTGCTCCTCGATCGAGAGGATCTTGCCGAGCTTGACGTCGGCCGCCTCGGCCAGGGTCTTGGCCCGCGCCACCGCATCGGCGACCGCGCGCTTGCGCGCCTCGGTCAGGGTCGGCTTCATGTCGTCCTTGACGAAGGCGATACCGCCGCCCTGGTTGACGCCGAGCCCGACCGCCTTGTCGAGGATGCCACCGGCATCAGCGAGGTTGCGGACCCGGACGGTCAGCGCGTTGCTGACGCTGTAGCCCGCGATCTTCGGCTCGCCGCTGCGGTCCTTGCCCGGCTGCGCATAGCGCGGCTGGATGCTCAGGCCCGAGGTCTGGAGATCGCGCTCGGCGACGCCGGCTTCCTTGAGCGCGGCCAGCACCTGCTTCATCGCGTCGTTATTGGCGGTTAGCGCGGCGCGCGCCGTCTCGGCCTCGCGCAGGACGGTGAGGTTCAGGATCGCCATGTCCGGCGCGACATTCACCTCGCCCTCCCCGGTCACGCTGATGCGCGGGCTGGGCTGCGACGGGCTTTGCTGGGCTGCAGCGGGGACGGACAGCAAGGCCGCCGCGCCGACGAGCACGGTTCCGGCCAGAGCAAAGGCAAGGCGATTCGACATGATGTCTCCTGTTGACCCGGCCTCCATCGGCCGGCGACGCATCCGAGCCGGGACATCTTGGCGAAATTATCACGATGCGGCGCGACAGGCCGCCGCGCCGACCTGCGCATGTCCGCGTGGAACACGGGCATGCGGACATGCGCTGGCATTTTGTTTCAACGCATTTTCTTCACGCGAACCGGCGGCCACTTCGCTCGAAAATGCTCTATTCCTCGACCAACCGCCGCGCGATCACCTGCGCCTGGATCTCGGCCGCGCCTTCGAAGATGTTGAGGATGCGGGCGTCGCAGAGCACGCGGCTCACCGGATATTCCAGCGCGAAGCCGTTGCCGCCATGGATCTGCAAGGCGTTGTCGGCCGCCGCCCAGGCCACGCGGGCGCCGAGGAGCTTGGCCATGCCCGCTTCAAGGTCGCAGCGTCGGTCGGCATCCTTCTCGCGGGCGGCGAAATAGGTGAGCTGACGCGCGATCAGGATTTCGGCCGCCATCATCGCGAGCTTGTCGGCAACGCGCGGGAAGGCGATCAGCGGCTTGCCGAACTGGAAGCGTTCCTGCGCATAGCGCAAGCCGAGATCGAAGGCCGATTGCGCCACGCCGATGGCGCGCGCCGCCGTCTGGATGCGCGCCGCTTCGAAGGTCTGCATGAGCTGCTTGAAGCCTTGACCGGGCACGCCGCCGAGCAGGTTTTCGCCCTTCACGTCGAAACCGTCGAAGGCGAGCTCGTATTCCTTCATGCCGCGATAGCCGAGGACCTCGATCTCGCCGCCGGTGAGCCCTGCGACCGGGAACGGATCGGCATCGCTGCCGCGCGGCTTCTCGGCGATCAGCATCGACAGGCCCTTGTAGCCGGGCTCCGAGGGATCGGTGCGCACCAGTAGCGTCATGATGTCGGCGCGGACGGGGTGGGTGATCCAGGTCTTGTTGCCGCTGACCTTCCAGACATCGCCTTCCTTCACGGCCTTGGTGCGCAGCGAGGCCAGGTCGGAGCCGGTATTGGGCTCGGTGAAAACCGCCGTCGGCAGAACCTCGCCGGAAGCGATCCTCGGCAGCCACTTCTCCTTCTGCTCGGGCGTGCCGCCGCAGAGGATCAACTCGGCCGCGATCTCCGAACGGGTGCCGAGCGAGCCGACGCCGATATAGCCGCGCGACAGCTCTTCCGAGACGACGCACATCGAGACCTTTGACAGGCCCATGCCGCCGAACTCCTCGGGGATGGTCAGGCCGAAGACGCCGAGTTCGGCCATCTTCTCGACCACCGGCATCGGGATGTACTCGTTCTCCAGATGCCATTCATGGGCGTGCGGCGTCACCTCGGCGGCGCAGAAGCGGCGCATCTCCGAGCGGATCGCCTCCAACGTCTCGTCGAGACCGGTATCGCCGATGCTGGCGGCGCCCTGGTCCTGGCTGAAGAGCGCGACGAAGCGGGCGCGGTTTTCCGGCGTGTTGCCGTCTGCGATCAGGGCATCGACGGCATCCGAGCAGGCGGCCGCCACGGCCTTCTGCGAGAGGCCGAGCGCCGGCAGCCTGAGGATCTCGCCCTGGCTCATCGGAATGCCGCCGAAAATCTGGGCTGCGTATTCGCCGGCACCGATGCGCAGCGCATAATCCTCGACGGCGCCGTAGCGGCCTTCCGCCTCGAGGCGCTCGCCATAGGCTTTGAGCTCGCGCAAGGCCGTGACATAGGTCGCAAGCAGGACAGGCCGTGGGCGGCGTGCTGCTCGGCCTCCAGCCGGGCCGACGAGATGCGGCCGTCGACGAGCACCTTCTGCCGCACCGCGGCAACGGCTTCCCGGAACAGGGTCTCGAAGCCGGGGAGCGCCGCTGCGATCAATGCGATCGCATTCGCCCGATTCTCAGCCTTTGCGGCCGTATTGGCGTTCATGGTCTTCGACCCTCCCTTTGTTGCGACGCAGCATAAGGGGAGATCGAGGGAAATCGAAACCCTCCTTTTTGGGGAGAAGCTATTTACGGCTGGCGAGGACGACACCAAGGATCGTGACGGCCATGCCGCCGATCTGGAGCGGGGTCAGCGTCTCCCCGAAGAGCAGCCAGGCCTCGACCGCGACGAGCGCCGGGACGAGATAGAGGAAGGTGACGATGCGCGAGACTTCGCCGCGCCGGAGCATGAACAGATAGAGCCAGATGCTGCCGATCGAGAGCACGATCACCGACCAGGCCAGCACGAGCAGCATGGTCAGGTTCCAGTCGATCCGCATCGGCTCGAAGGCGACGGCGAAGGGCAGGACGACGAGGCAGGCCGCGACATACTGGATCGCGGTGATCGTGCGCAGATCGCCGGAGACGACGCGCGCCTTCTGGTAGAACGAACCGAAGGTCACCGCGAACATGCCGCCGATATTGATCAGCATCGGCACGGCGATGCCCCAGAGCGCCGCCGGCTCGACATTGGCGAGCTGCGGCTCCAACACCAGTGCGATGCCGAGAAAGCCGCAGGCGATGCCGAGCCAGCGCAGGCCCGAAATGCGCTCGCCGACGAGAGCCGGCGCGAAGAGTGCGGTCAGGATCGGCTGCAAGCCGGCGATCAAGCCGGAGATGCCGGCCGGCAGTCCATGGCGCACCGCCCACCAGACGCCGGCGAGATAGATGCCGTGCAGCAGGATGCCGGTGATCGCGACGTCGATGACGGCCCGGCGGCTGCGCGGCCAGGGCGCCCCGGTTACGAGCGCGATCAAGATCAACAGCGCGGCGGCGCTGGAGAAGCGCACGACGAGGAAGGTCAGGGCGTCGGCGTGACGGGCCGAATAGCCGGCGACGACCCAGCCCGTGGACCAGAGGAAGGTGAAGAGCAGCGGGATCGCGCGCAGAATAAGAGGCGAAGACATTGGCACCTGAAACCGCCGGACCTCACCGTCTCTAGCGCCGATCGGCCGCCGCCGACAGAGCGCCGGCGCGCCAGCCCCATGCTTCCATCGTCGATGTCAGCCTCAATCGCGGTCGGGCGCCCCCGGCGGGAACAGCTTGCGGAAGGGCCTCGCCTCCTCGACGGCGCGCGCGAAGGACGGCCGCGCCAGCAGCCGGGCCCGGTAGGCGCGAAGATTGCCGAAGGCGGCGTCGATCTCATGGACCCAGTCGGCATAGAACAGCGAGGGCGCCGCCGCGCAATCGGCCAGGCTGAAAGCATCGCCGCTGGCCCAGTGCCGCCCGGCGAGCGTGCCGTCCAGCCAGCGATAGGCGTCGTCCAGCTTCGCGCGCGCCCTGGCGACGCCGAAGGGATCGCGGGCATCGGCCGGACGCAGATGATCGAAGACGATCGCCTGCATCGGCGTCATCACGTAGTTGTCGAAGAAGCGGTCCATCATCCGCACGCCGAGCGCCTGTTTCGCGTCGGCCGGCACCAGCTGGACCGGCCCCGGATGAAACAGGCCGAGATGCTCGATGATGATGCTCGACTCGACGACGGGCGTCTCGCCATCGACAAGCACCGGCATGTGCTTCATCGGCCAGAGCTTGGCCCACTCAACGCCCGCCTCGGGATCATCCAGGCTGAGCTGGCGGGAGGTGAAGGGCGTCGCGTTCTCGTAGAGCGCCACGATGACCTTCTGACAATACGACGAGAACGGATGGGCGTAGAGCGTGAGCGACACGGGAGCCTCCTGCACGGGCCTTGGCTGCCCCCTGCATAGGCAAACTGATTGCAAATTGCAATCAGTTATCACTCCGACCCGACGCCTCCGGGAGCGGACCAACGCGGTCAGCCGCAATCCTTAACAAAAAACGACGCCTGCCTTTCCGCTTCGTCAACCAATCCTCAATGCACTGTGGGCAATGTCGTTTGCGACCGAAAATCTTCACGATGCCGCACGCTTCTCATCCTTTTCCCACCGCCAGCGCAGAGTTGCTGAACAGCGAGCACGAAGGCTTCGTTACCTTCGCGCGAAACGCGTTCGCCTCCGCGATCCTGAACTTTGCAGCCGTGGTTGCCGTAGCAGCCATGCTGTGGCGGCCCGATCGCGTGCCTTCTCTGGTCGGCTGGGTTGGGGTGACGCTGGCCTATTCATTATCGATGGGCCTCGACATTGCCGCCTGGCGCACCCGGCTTCACGAGCGTTCACCCTGGCCGATGCGGATCGTGCATCTGCGCGCGCCGATACTCGGGCTGATCTGGGGCGCGCTGCCCTGGGTCGCGGGAGAGACTGCCGATCCGCGGGAAAACATCGCGATCGGCCTCGTCATCACCGGCATGATCGCCAGCGGCATGACCCGCTTCGTTGTCGTGCCGCGCGCAGCCCTGACTTACGGCCTCACGCTCGCCGCAACCACCGTCCTGGCCTTCGCCCAGTTTTCCGTCGGCACGGCCGCGACGGCCGCCATCCTGCTCGCTCTCTACCTCGTGTTCATGACCCGCCACGTCACGGCCTATGGCGCGACATTGACCGAGGCAGTACGCGGCCGCAATGCCGCGATCGAAAGCAGCCGGGAGCGTGCCGAACTCCAGCAGAACGCCCTGGCGGAGCGCGACGAAACGAGCCGCCGGCACGACGAGTTGATGGAGATCGTGGCGACCTTCCGCCAGTCGATGGCCGGCTTTCAGACGATCGTCCGACGCGAGACACAGGGCATCGCCGCCAGTGCTGCCTCGCTCTCCGGCACGGCGGAAACGACGGCGAGCCAGGCCGGAGCCGCCCGGAATGCGGCGACGAGCGCGACCGGCGAGATTGATGCCATCGCCGCCAGCACCGGCCATCTCAACGACGCGATCGCCCTGATCGGCGAGCGGACCTATCGCGCCGGCGCGGTGATCAGCGACACCGTCTCGGTCAGCGCGACGGCGATGGCCGACATCGCACAGCTCTCCACGCTGATGCAGGGCATCGCCGGAATCGTCGAGATGATCCAGGCGATCGCCGGGCGCACCAACCTGCTCGCCCTGAACGCGACAATCGAGGCGGCGCGTGCCGGCGAGGCCGGGCGCGGCTTCTCCGTCGTCGCCGCCGAGGTCAAGGGCCTGGCCGCGCAGACGACGGAGGCGAGCAACGAGATCATCACCCGGATCGGCGCGATCGGCGCATCGGCCGCCAATGTGACGCGGTCGATCGAGGCGATCCGGCAGGCCGTGCTCGACGTCCATGACGTCACGCATGCCATCGTTTCCGCGGTCGAGGAGCAGCGGGCATCGACCGCCGCGATGTCGAGCAACATCGATTCCGCCGCTGATCATAGCCGTCAGGCGACCGAGCGCGTCGAACAGGCCTACAACGCCGTGGGCGAGACCAAGACCGAGATCGAGAAGGCCCGGCAGGCGGCCGAGATCATGGCCGAAGTGGCGGGATCGCTGACCACGTCGGTCGACGCTTTCCTGCACCGCATGGAAGCGGTGAATGCCGGCGAGCGGGCCGCCTGAGCCGCGCTGTCATACCGGAGCAGCCTGCGGTATCAATCCCGCCCCCATAGACACGGGGCTTCTTTGTCATGGTCGGGCTTGTCCCGACCATCCACGTCTTCTTTCGGCCCCTGCGGTGTTCAAGACGTGGATGCTCGCCACAAGGGCGAGCATGACGACGGCTGGAACAAGGTCGTGCTCACGAGGTCTCAGCCCGCCAGCGCCTCGGCGACATCCTCATAGGTCCTGAGGCCCGTGCGCGGCGCATAGACCAGCACGGACATGTTGCCCGGCGCATGCTCGTTCTTCCACATCTTGTGATGGGCGAAGGGGATCTTGTCCCACGGGAAGACCTCGGACATGCAGGGGTCGATGCGGCGGTCGATGACGAACTGGTTGGCGGCACTGGCCTGCTTGAGATGGGCGAAATGCGAGCCCTGGACGCGCTTCTGCCGCATCCAGACATAGCGGGCGTCGAAGGTGATGTTGAAGCCCGAGGTGCCCGCGCAGAACACCACCATGCCGCCGCGCTTGGCGACGAGGCAGGAGACCGGGAAGGTCGCCTCGCCCGGATGCTCGAAGACGATGTCGACATCCTTCTTGCCGGTGATGTCCCAGATCGCCTTGCCGAACTTGCGGGCCTCCTTGGTCCATTCATTGTATTCGGGCGAGTTGACCTTGGGCATCTGGCCCCAGCAGTTGAAATCCTTGCGGTTGATGACGCCCTTGGCGCCGAGACCGAGCACGTAGTCGCGCTTGGTCTCGTCCGAGATCACGCCGATGGCGTTGGCGCCGGAGGCTGCGCAGAGCTGCACGCCGAAGACGCCGAGGCCGCCCGAGGCGCCCCAGACGAGGACGTTGTCGCCGGGCTTGATGGTGTGGGGAGCGTGGCCGAACAGCATGCGATAGGCGGTGGCCAGCGTCAGCGTGTAGCAGGCAGCCTCCTCCCAGGCGAGGTGCTTCGGCTTGTGCATGAGCTGGCGCGACTGCACCCGACAGAACTGGGCAAAGGAGCCGTCCGGTGTCTCGTAGCCCCAGATCCGCTGGGTCGATGAGAACATCGGGTCGCCGCCATTACACTCCTCGTCGTCGCCATCATCCTGGTTGCAGTGGACGATGACCTCGTCGCCGACCTTCCAGCGCTTCACCTTGGAGCCGACGGCCCAGACGATGCCCGCAGCATCGGAGCCGGCGACATGGAAGGGCGCCTTGTGGACGTCGAAGGGCGAGATCGGCTGGCCGAGGCCGGCCCAGATGCCGTTATAGTTGACGCCGCCAGCCATCACGAGAAGTAGCACCTCCTCCTCGCCGATCGACCATGTCGGCACGACCTCGACCTGGAAGCTCTCCTGCGGCGCCCCGTGGCGCTCGCGCCGGATCGCCCATGCATACATCTTCTCCGGGACATGACCGAGCGGCGGCAATTCGTCGAGCTCGTAGAGATCCTTGAGCGGCTTCACGGCGGCCTGCGACTTCGACATGGTCGTCTCCCTGCTCTCTTCCGTCGTTGCCCGGCCCGGAGCTCAGCATCGGACTGGGACGCCGATCATGCACCATATGTTGCGCTGCGCCATTAACCTAAGGAATCACACCGCAGCGCAAAACACTTTCTTTCCGGCGCTTGCGCTTTCTTCATCGTTTGCTGCAACGCTGGCCTTCCGTGCGGCACCGAGGAGAAGCGATGCCCGGTCTGCTGAAGCTCGTCGGCCTGCCCGATATGTCCATGCTGTCCGCGATCATCGTCATGGCGATGATCTGGCTCAGCGCCCTTTTGATCGGCTGGCTCGCCGACCTGCTGCTCGACGATGGCGGTTTCGGCGTGATGTTCAACGCCGGCATCGCGCTTGTCGGTGCCTTCGCCGGCGCCTGGTTGTGGCATCGCTACGGCATTCCCACGCGCTTTCCGGCCGAGGCCGTGCGCGCAGCGATCGCGACGGGCTCCGGTCTGCTGCTGCTGATCGGGATGGCCGTCATCCGGCCGTGAGCATCAGTGCGCGAGCGCGGCCGCGAAGCTGTTCAGGTACTTCATCCCGGTATCGCACATCAGCGTGACGACGGTCGCGCTAGGGCCGAGGCGCTCGGCCAGCCGCAAAGCGGCAACAACATTGCCGCCGGTCGAGGTTCCCGCGAACAACCCCTCCTCCCGCGCGAGACGCAATGCCATCGCCGTCGCCTCGGCCGTCGAAACCGGCTCGATGGCATCGACGAGCTCGGCGCGCCAGAGCGGCACGACATAGCCCGCGCCGACGCCGTCGATCTTGTGCGCGCCGGTCGGGCCGCCCGAGAGCACGGCTGATTCGGCCGGCTCGACCGCCATCAGGGCGATCTTGGGGTCGCGCCGGAGCAGCGCCTCCCCCGTCCCCCGCAAGGACGCCGCCGTGCCGACACTCTGCACGAAGCCGCAGATGCGACCGCCGGTCTGCTCCCAGATTTCGTCCGCCAGCCGGTCATAAGCCGCGAGCTGGTCGGTGTTGCGCATCTGGTCGGTCCAGAAGGCACCCGTCTCGGCCGCGATGATGCGGGCTGCCTCGATCATGTCCTTGGTCAGCTTCTCAGTCATGCGTCCGGATTCGCTTGGAATGATCGTCAGCTCGGCCCCGAGCAGGCGCATATGGGTCAGCT
This sequence comes from Beijerinckiaceae bacterium, assembly GCA_965283735.1. Classification (GTDB taxonomy): domain Bacteria; phylum Pseudomonadota; class Alphaproteobacteria; order Rhizobiales; family Beijerinckiaceae; genus Allobosea. The sequence continues at coordinate 2,918,696 of CBDIPN010000001.1, forward strand.
TCTCGCGGGCGAAGGCGTCGGAGGTGACGATGTGCAGGCGATAGCCCTTCACCGCACAGACCTGCGCGAGCGAAACGCCGGTGCCGCCGCCGGTATACTCGACGACGCTGCCGCCCGGCTGGAGCCGCCCGTCGCGCTCGGCCGCCTCGATCATCGCCAGAGCCATCCGGTCCTTCATGCTGCCGGTCGGGTTTTCGCTCTCGACCTTGAGCAGGACGCGCGCGCCATTCGCCGGCACGACCCGGCGCAGCGGCAGAAGCGTCGTGCCGCCGATACGGCTCAGGATGTCGATGGGCATGGCAGGTCCCCTGAAAGCAATTAGATGTATATGCAATTATTGTATCTGCATGTAAATTCCAATTCGCCATGAAGGAGACAAGCGGATTTCGTGGGGAATTACGGGCGCTGGCAGCCGGCTGCGCAGGCCTCGGCCTGCGTCAGGTTGCGCGCCGCGTGACGCTGCTTCACGACGAAGCGCTGAAGGATAGCGGGCTCAGCCTCGCCCAGATCGGGCTGATGGCCCTGATCGCGACGAGCATCGATGACCGCATGGCGGCGTTGGCCGCACGGGCCGGGCTCGATCCCTCGACGCTATCGCGCAATCTGCGAGGGCTGGAGCGCGACGGGCTGATCGAGATCGCGACAGTGGAGAAGGACCTGCGCCGCCGCGCCGTCTGGCTGACGGAAGAAGGGCTCAGGCGTCTTCAAGGCGCGCTGCCGGCCTGGCGAGACGCTCAGGCCCGGATCGCGGAACTCTTCCCGGCCGATCTTCTGGGACGGATAACCGCGGCGAGCGAGAAGCTGGGCGGGCAGAAGGAATGAGCGCCAGATTGGTCGGGCTTTTGCTGGATCATTGCTGACCAGCGCGACGCTTGTCATTCCGGGGCTTCGCGCAGCGAAGAACCCGGAACCCACGACCGGGTGAATCGATCGCAGCCGGACACCTGATGTCTCACCCCGTCGTGGGTTCCGGGTTCGCGCCTTCGGCGCGCCCCGGAATGACAATCGTGGCGCTCGAAATCACTCCGATCGGCGGCCTGGCAACCTACCCTCGGCCGCTGCGGCTGGCGGCGAGCATGTAGTTCACGTCCATGTCGCGCGAAGCGCTCCAGCGGCCGGTCAGCGGGTTGAAGACCACGCCGGTCTGCGTGCCGATCGTGAAGCCGTTGCCCTCGATGGCGCCGCCGAGCTCGGCCGGCGTCACGAACTTCTCCCAATCATGCGTGCCCTTCGGCAGCCAGCGCAGCACGTATTCGGCACCGACGATCGCGAGCGCATAGGATTTCAGCGTGCGGTTGAGCGTCGCCATCACCAGAAGGCCATCCGGCTTCACCGCCGCGCAGCAGGCTGCGACGAAAGCCTCGACATCGGCGACATGCTCGACGACCTCCATGGCCAGCACGATGTCGAAACGCTTGCCGGATTCGACCACCGCCTCGATCGTCTCCTCGCGATAATCGATCGATAGCCCGCTCTTCTCGGCATGGGCACGCGCGACAGCGATATTGGTCGGGGCCGGATCGAGGCCGGTGACCTCGGCGCCAAGCCGCGCGAGCGGTTCCGAGAGCACGCCGCCGCCGCAGCCGATATCGACCAGGCTCAGGCCGTCGAGAGCCCGCATGCGCTTCGAATCCCGCCCAAAATGAGCGCAGGCCTCGTCGCGGACATAGCCCAGCCGGACCGGGTTGAACTTGTGCAGGACGGCCATGGGACCCTTCGGGTCCCACCAGTCGCGGGCGATTGCATCGAAGCGGGCGACCTCGGCCGGGTCGATCGTCGAGCCTGTGCGCTGGGTCGCAGCCGCCATGAACCGGTCCTTCGCTTATGCGATGCCGCATTGACACCGCGCCTGTCGCCCGTCATCTACACCCGCCCCGCTGCAAGTGCGAGGGCGACCTTTCGACCCGGCCTCGCCGGGGACAGCTATTGAAAAGACCGTCATGGCCCGTCTGGTGATGAAATTCGGCGGCACCTCTGTCGCCACTGTCGAGCGGATCAAGAACGCGGCGCGCCACGTCAAACGCGAATTCGACGCCGGCCACGAGGTCGCGGTCGTAGTCTCCGCGATGTCGGGCAAGACCAACGAGCTCGTCGGCTGGTGCAAGGAAGCGGCCCCGATGTTCGATCAGGCCGAATACGACACCGTCGTCGCCTCGGGCGAGCAGGTCACCTCCGGCCTAATGGCCATCGTCCTTCAGGAGATGGGCCTGCCGGCACGCTCCTGGCAGGGCTGGCAGATTCCGCTCTACGGCTCCGACGCGCATGGCTCGGCCCGGATCGAGAGCGTCGACGGCGCCGGCATCCTGGCCGGCTTCGACCGCAGCCGCGAGATCGCTGTCTGCTCGGGCTTCCAGGGCGTCAACCCGCGCACGCATCGCATCGTCACGCTCGGCCGCGGCGGTTCCGACACCAGTGCTGTCGCGCTCGCCGCCGGTCTCAAGGCCGATCGCTGCGACATCTACACCGATGTCGACGGCGTCTACACCACCGATCCGCGCGTGGTGCCCAAGGCCAAGCGCATGGACAAGGTCTCCTTCGAGGAAATGCTCGAAATGGCCTCGCTCGGCTCCAAGGTGCTGCAGGTGCGCTCGGTCGAGATCGCCATGACACAGCGCGTGCCGACCTATGTGCGCTCCTCCTTCGACGACCCCGAAAACCCCAATCCTGGCACCCTCATCTGCGACGAGGACGACATCGTGGAACAGCAGATCGTCACCGGCATCGCCTTCTCCCGGGACGAAGCCCAGATCACCCTCCGCCGCGTGGCCGACAAGCCCGGCGTCGCCGCGGCGATCTTCGGCCCGCTCGCCGATGCCAATATCAATGTCGACATGATCATCCAGGTCGTCTCGGACGATCAGGCGACGACCGACATCACCTTCACCGTGCCGACCGCCGATTACGAGCGCGCCCGGACGCTGCTCGAGAGCAAGCACGACGTGATCTCCTACCAGGAGATCCAGGGTGCGACCGACGTGGTGAAGATCTCGGCGATCGGCGTCGGCATGCGCTCGCATGCGGGCGTCGCGGCGCGCGCCTTCCGGGCATTGGCCGAGAAGGGCATCAACATCCGCGCGATCACGACCTCCGAGATCAAGTTCTCGGTGCTGATCGACTCGGCCTATACCGAGCTCGCGGTGCGCACGCTGCACTCGCTCTACGGGCTCGACGCGGCCTGAGGCTGCATAAGCCTCGACGTCGTTCCAGAAGCGTCATGCTCGCCCTTGTGGCGAGCATCCACGTCTTAAGCACCGCACTGCACGAGGAAGACGTGGATGGTCGGGACAAGCCCGACCATGACGGAAACGCGCGTTCTCACCCTTCTCACTCCGCCGGATGCGCGATCGTCGGCGGCTCCTGCTTGCTGCCGCGGAACCAGCCACCGAGCTTCACCAGCCCTTCCGACAGCCTGTCCATGTAGAGGAACAGGACAGGCGTGATGAACAGCGTCAGCACCTGGGAGATCATCAGGCCGCCGACCACGGCGATGCCGAGCGGCTGGCGCAGTTCGGCGCTGGCGCCGGCGCCGAGCGCGATCGGCAAGGTACCCATCAGCGCCGCCAGCGTCGTCATCAGGATCGGCCGGAAGCGCATGATGCAGGCCTGATGGATCGCCTCCTGGGCCGACTTGCCCTCGCGCCTGAGCACCAGCGCCACGTCGATCATCATGATCGCGTTCTTCTTGACGATGCCGATCAGCATCAGCAGCCCGATGATCGCGATGACCGAGAGCTCGAGGTCGAAGAGCCTGAGCGCGCCGAGCGCACCGACCGCCGCCGATGGCAGGCCGGTCAGGATGGTTAGCGGGTGGATGAAGCTCTCGTAGAGGATGCCGAGCACGATGTAGATCGTCAGGATCGCGCCGGCGATCAGCAGGCCTTGATTGGCGAGCGAATCCTGGAAGGTCTTGGCCGTGCCGGCGAGCGTGGTCGAGATCGATTTGGGCAGGCCCAGTTCGTCCTTGATCGCCGCAATGCGGTTGACGCTCTCGCCGAGCGCGACGCCGGCCGGCAGGTTGTAGGAGATCGTCACCGCCGGGAGCTGGCCGAGCTGGTTGACCGTGAGCTGGCCGGCCGTCCGCTCGATCCGGGCGATGGCGCCGAGTGGCACCAGCGTGCCGGACTTGGTGCGGACGCGGATGGCGTTCAGCCGCTCCGGCGTCCAGTGCTCGTTCGGATTGAACTCGACCACGACATTGTAGCTGTCGCCGGCGGTGTAGATCGTCGAGACCTGCCGCACGCCGAAGCCGGAATAGAGCGTCGAGCGCAGAATGTCGGAGCCGATGCCGAGCGCGTTGGCCTTGTCGCGATCGACCACCACCGTCGCCTGCAGGGCGTTGTCCTGAAGGTCGGTGGTGACGTCGACGAAGGTCGAGCGGTCGCGTGTCATCGCGTCGGCAAGGCGCACGGCCCAGCCGTTCATCTGCTGCTGGTCGAGCCCCTGCACGACGAGCTGGTACTGGCTCTTCGAGGAACGCGCGCCGATGCGCAGGTTCTGGACGGGGGTCATATAGGTGCTGATGCCCGCCACCTGGGCGAGATCGCGCCTAAGCGAGGCCAATACCGCTTCGATCTTCGGCCGCTCGTCGAGCGGCTTCAATTCGACGAAGAGGCGCCCGGCATTGAGCGCGCTGCCGCCGCCATTGCCGCCGACGGTCGAGGCGACATGGGCGACGTAAGGTGACTTGCGGAAGATCTCGGCGACCTCGGCCTGCAGTTTCTGCATCGCGTCGAAGGAGATGTCCTGCCGCGCCTCGGTCGCGACCTGGAGCTGGCCGATATCCTCCTGCGGGAAGAAGCCCTTCGGCGTAGTCTGGAGCAGCCAGACGCTGCCCGCCATGGTCAGGAAGAAGGCGATGAGCATCAGCGGCTGGAAGCGGAGGCAGAACGTTACCCCCGCGTCATAGCCGGCGAGCAGCTTGTCGAAACCCTTCTCCAGCCAGCGGCCGAGCGCGTTCTCCTTGTGATGCTCGGAATAGCCCGAGAGCAGGCGCGAGCAGAGCATCGGCGTCAGCGTCAGCGAGACGAAGGCGGAGGCCAGGATCGAGACCGTCACCACCACCGCGAACTCGTTGAAGATGCGGCCGATGACGCCGCCCATCAGCAGGACGGGGATGAAGACCGCGACCAGCGAGAGCGAGATCGAGATGATGGTGAAGCCGATCTCGCCCGCGCCCTTCAGCGAGGCGTCGAAGGCGGAGAGCCCATCCTCCTCCATGTGCCGGACGATGTTCTCGAGCATGACGATGGCGTCGTCGACGACGAGGCCGACCGAGAGCGTCAGGCCCAGCAGCGAGATGTTGTCGATCGAGAAATTGAGCAGATACATCGCGGCAAGCGTGGCGATGATCGAGATCGGCACCGCGACGGCCGGAATGAAGGTAGCAGCCACCCGGCGCAGGAAGACGAAGATCACCATGACGACCAGCGCGATGGTCAGGAGCAGCGTGAACTGCACGTCTTCGACCGCCTGGCGGATCGAGGTCGAGCGGTCGTTGAGTAGCGCGAGCGAAGCCGCCGCCGGCAGCTGATCCTCGAAGGCCGGGATCATCGCCTTGACGCGGTCGACCACCTCGACGGTGTTGGCGTCGGGCTGGCGCTGCACGGCGAGCACGATCGCGGGCGTGCCGTCATAGGTGCTGCGGGTCTGCGTGTTCTCGACGGAATCGATCACCTTGGCGACGTCGCCGAGCCGGACCGGTTTGCCCGAGCGCGTGGTGATGATGACGTTGGCGAACTGGGCCGCGTCGGCGAGCTGCGTCTTCGCCTGGATGGTGAGCTGCTGGGCCGAATTCTGGATGGTGCCGACCGGCGTGTTGGCGTTGGTCGCGGTGATCGCCAGTTGCAACTCGTCGAGGCCGATGCCACGCGCGGCGAGCGCGGTCGGGTCAAACTGGATGCGCACCGCATATTTCTGGCTGCCCCAGATCAGCACCTGCGCGACACCGTCGACGGTGGAAAGCGCCGGCGAGATGACCTGCTGGGCGAAGGCGTCGAGCTGCGAGAGCGGTATCACGTCGCTCTTCAACGCCATCAGGATGATCGGCGCATCGGCCGGATTCACCTTGCGATAGCTCGGCGGTGTCGTCATCTCGATCGGCAATTGCCGCTGAGTGCGCGTGATCGCGGCCTGCACGTCGGCAGCGGCGGCATCGATATTGCGGTTCAGCACGAACTGGATCGCGATCGAGGTCGCTCCCTGCGAGTTCGTGGTCGAGATCGAATCGATGCCGGCAATGGTGCCAAATTGCTTGACCAGAGGCGTCGCGACCGAGGTCGCCATCGTGTCGGGCGAGGCGCCGGGCAATTGCGCGGAGACGTTGACGACCGGAAACTCGGCGCGCGGCAGGGCCGCGACCGGCAGGAAGCGCCAGGCGAAGAGCCCCGCCAGCACCAGCGAGACGGACATCAGGATGGTCGCGACCGGGTGGCGGATGCAAAAGGCGGAGACGTTCATGAGCGTGCGCCTTCCGCAACCGGCGTCGCCTGCGCCGGCTTCTCGCCGGTCGCCGCGCGCTCGCGCACCCTGGTGCCCTGCTTCAGCCGCATCTGGCCGTCGGTGACGACGCGCTCGCCCGGCGCGATGCCTTCGGTCACCGCCGTGCGCTCGCCATCGCTGAGCGCGACCTTGATCTGGCGGAGATCGACCGTGGAATCCGGCTTCATGACGAAGGCATAGGGGCCCTTCTGCCCTGTCTGCACCGCGACGGTCGGAATCACCGTCACGCCCGTCAGGACCTCCGGAATGATCTCGACATCGACATACTGCCCCGGCCAGAGGCTGAGATCGTCATTGGCGAAAGCGGCCTTGGCGGTGATCGTGCCGGAGGCGATGTCGACGGTGGAATCGACGAAATTGAGCTTGCCCTCGGTGGCCGTGCGGGCGGCATTCGGGACGCGGGCGGTCACCGGCACAGGCTTCGAGGCCGCCAGCGCTCCCTGCAAGATCGGCAACTCGCTCTCCGGCAGGGCGAAGGAGACGCGCAGGGGCTTCATCTGGGTGATGGTCAGCAGGCCGGTGCCGCTGCTGTTGGCGCTGGCATTGACGAGATTGCCCGGTGTGACCTGCACCGTGCCGATGCGGCCATCGATCGGCGCGGTGATGCGGGTATAGCTCAGCTTGAGCCGGTCGGCATCGAGCGTCGCATGGTCGCCCTGAATGCTGGCGGCAGAGCTCTTCTCATCGGCTATCGCCTGGTCGACCTGCACCTGTGTGCCGGCGTTACGCACCAGGAGCTGCCTGTAGCGCTCGAGATCGGCGAGATTGCGGGTATGGGTCGCCTCGTCGCGGGCCAGCATCGCCTCGTCCTTGGCGATCTGGGCCTTGATGTCGCGATCATCGAGCGTGAAGAGCAGGTCGCCGGCCTTGACGAACTGCCCGTCGGTGACGTGCTGCGCCGTGATCTGGCTGTCGATGCGCGAGCGCACGAGCACGCTCGCCGGCGTCTCGACGAAGCCGATGGCGTGCTTGCGCACCGGGAAATCGGCCTGCGCCGCGGCGGCGGAGACGACCGCGACCGGAGCGCCCTCGCCGCGCCCGCCGCGGGCCGTATGCGCCGCCTCGGGCGAACGCGCATGCCAATACCAGGCTCCACCGGCTGCAAGGCCGATGGCAACGACGCCAATGATCAATCCTGAACGCTTCATAATCGGTCCACTCGCTCAGGCTGCGTTGCCGGCGGAGGCCGGCGCCTTGTCGTCGGATCGGGCACGGATCTGCTCGCGGATCGCGGCCAACGTACCGAGCGCCGACAGGATCGCTTCCTCGTCAGTCTCGCCCAGCACGTCCTGGGCGATCTCGGTCCGGACGGCATCGAGATCGTCGACCAGCGCCCGGCCCTCCGGCGTGAGGAAGAGGCGATAGGCACGACGGTCCGAAGGGTCCTCGCGGCGCTCGATCAGGTTCTGGCTCTGCAGGCGGTCGAGCAGGCGGGCAAGCGAGATCGGCTGCAGATCCATCTGCTCGGCAAGCGCGGCCTGTTTCAGCCCCTCCTGACGCCGGAGGCGGGACATCACGCCCCATTGCGCCCGCGTCGTGCCGTGCTGGCGCGCGCGCTGCTCGACATGGGTCCGGAGCAGCCGCGAGGTTTCAACCAGCTGGAAAACCAGTTCCCGCCGCAAGGGTCGCTTCATTCGCAGGCCTCCCAATCGTAAGCCTGCTTATCATGTGCCGGATTACGGCTTTTTCAGGAGTGGATTGTGCGACGCACGCAAAGGTGATCAGGCGTAGCGGAAGTGACGATTATCGGCCGGTGAAGGCCGCCGGCCGCTTCTCCAGAAAGGCCGTCACGCCCTCGCGAAAATCGGCGGTCGCCGTCGTCTCGCGGAAGGCGTCCCGCTCCGCTTCGAGATGATCCGCAAGAGCGGCATCGGGAGCCTCCGTCAGCAAAGTGCGGATGCGGCCATAGGCGCCGGTCGGCCCCGCCGCGAGCTTGCGAGCCATTGCCAGGGCCTCGCCGCGGGCCTGAGCGACGGGCACGACACGATTGACGAGACCCATCCTCAGCGCCTCGTCAGCCTCGAATGTCTCCGCCAGCAACGCGATCTCGCGCGCCTTGCGCTGGCCGACGAGCCGGGCCAGCCGGTAGGTGCCGCCGAGATCAGGCGTCGCGCCGATCCGGGCGTATGCCATGGTGAAGCGGGCATCATCGGCGGCGATGGCGAGATCGCAGGCCAGCGCGAGGCTGAATCCGCCACCGGCAATGGCGCCATGCAGGCAGGCGACCGAGGGCAGCGGCAGGGAATCGAGCAGCCGCAGCGCCTCGTGCAGCGGTGCCATGATCGCCTCGATGCCGGCCGCGATGTCGTGGCCTGCGAGGAACTGCGAGACATCGCCGCCGGCACAGAAGGCCCGGCCATTGCCTTGCAGCAGAATGGCGCGGACATCGCTGCTGGCCGCGATCGCCTTCACCTGCGTCAGAAAGAGCTCGGCCATCGGGGCGTCGATGGCGTTCAGCACCGCCGGCCGGTTGAGCGTCAGGATGGCGACGCCGCCGTCACGGGTGAGCTGAACCGAATCGGAAGCGTCGGACATGGCGGTCTCTGGGAGAGCGGATAATCGATGCGAAGCTAGAGCATACTGATTTCCAACGGAACCTGAGCGTCATCCCGGGCAAGCTGCGGAGCAGCGCAGATCCGGGATCCATCGTAAAGCTCCGGCGCCCTTCGATGGATCCCGGGCAAGCCCGGGATGACGGTGTGGTTCCGAGGAAACTCAGCACGCCCGAGGCTGGGGCGGACATCATTGTGCGCGCGAGGTGCATCTGCACGCATCGGGCATCGCGTTTGCGCGAGGGCCACTGGCCTTGGCTGCGCGTGGGCTTCTAGACTGTGCGGGAAACCTGCCCTCCCGAGACCCTGTCCCGTCATGAGCCAGCTCTTCAGCCCCTATCAGCTTGGCAGCCTCACGCTTGCCAACCGCATCGTCATCGCCCCGATGTGCCAGTATTCGGCGCAGGATGGCTGCGCCACCGACTGGCACACCATCCATCTCGGACATCTCGCTCTGTCAGGCGCCGGCCTCCTGATCATCGAGGCGACGGCCGTCGAGCCGGATGGCCGGATCAGCCCGTTCGATCTCGGACTCTGGTCGGATGAAACCGAAGCCGCGCTCGGCAAGGCTCTGGATGCAACGCGCCGCTGGTCGGACATGCCGATCGCGATCCAGCTCGCCCATGCCGGCCGCAAGGCCTCCGTCGCCCAGCCCTGGAAGGGCGGCGGCCAGCTCGGCCTCGATCAGGGCGGCTGGACGGTCGAGGGGCCCTCGGAAATCGGCTTCGAGACCTACCCGCGGCCGCCGCGCGCCCTCGCCCACGATGACATCGCGCGCTTGATCGAGGCCTTCGCGGACTCGGCCCGCCGGGCCGTACGGCTCGGCTTCGCCGCGATCGAGCTGCATGGCGCGCATGGCTATCTGATGCACCAGTTCCTCTCGCCGTTCTCGAACAAGCGCGAGGACGAATATGGCGGCTCGCTGGAGAACCGCATGCGCTTCCCGCTCGCGGTGCTCGATGCGGTGCGTGCCGTGGTGCCGGCGGGCTATCCGGTCGGCTTCCGCATTTCCGGCACGGACTGGGTCGAGGGCGGCTGGGATATCGAGCAGAGCATCGCCTTCTCGGCAGCGGCCAAGGCGCGCGGCGCCGATTTCATCGACATGTCCGGTGGTGGCTTGTCGGCGAAACAGAAGATCCCACTCGGCCCGAGCTATCAGGTGCCGCTGGCGCGGGCCGTGAAGCAGGCCACAGGCATCACCACCATGGCGGTGGGCCTGATCACCGAGGCCGAGCAGGCCGAAGCGATCATCGGCACGGGCGAGGCCGATTTCGTCGCGCTGGCACGCGGCATCCTCTACAACCCGCGCTGGCCCTGGCACGCTGCCGCCCAGCTCGGCGCCACCGTCAAGGCACCGAACCAGTATCTGCGCTCGCAGCCGCGGCAGTATTCCAAGCTGTTCGCCTGAGTTTGCAACGCTGTTCCAGGTCATCCCGGACGGAGCGAAGCGGAGATCCGGGATCCATGCCTGAACCGTTCCGGCATGGATCCCGGATCTCCCTGCGGTCGCCCGGGATGACCGTGTACTTTATGAAGTTCGACAGAATCGCCGGAGCCGCCGAGACATGACCGCCTATTCCGACCTCTCCGCCCATTTCGGCCGCATCGCTGCGCTGTCGAACGCCATCGGCATCCTGCAATGGGACAACGATGTGATGATGCCGAAGGGCGCAGCCGAGACGCGGGCCGAGAGCATGGCGCTGCTGCGCGTCATGCGCCACGGCCTCTCGACCGATGCCCGCATTGGCGACTGGCTCGGCGAGGCCGATAACGACGGTAGCCTCGGCGCCTGGGATAAGGCCAACCTGCGCGAGATCCGCCGCGTCTGGACGGTCGATACCGCCCTGCCCTCCGAACTGGTGGAAGCGTCGAGCAAGGCGATCTCGACCTGCGAGATGCGCTGGCGCCAGGCGCGGGCCGATGCCGATTTCGCCGGGCTCCTGCCCTATCTCGCCGAGGTCCTGAACCTCCAGCGCCAGATCGGCCGGGCCAAGGGCGAGAAGCTCGGCCTCTCCGCCTATGATGCCCTGCTCAACGACTACGAGCCCGATGGCCGCTCGGCCAAGATCGATGCGCTATTCGACGATCTCGCCGCCTTCCTGCCGGGCTTCACGCAAGAGGCCATGGCGGTGCAGGCGCGCCGCCCGGCCCTGGCGGCGCTGGGCGGCCCTTTCGCGACCGAGACGCAGCGCGCGCTCGGCCTCAAGTTCATGACGGCGCTGGGCTATGATTTCGAGCGCGGCCGGCTCGACATCTCGACCCATCCCTTCTGCGGCGGCGCCGATAACGATGTCCGCATCACCACGCGCTATGACGAGGCCGATTTCACCAAGGCTCTGATGGGCGTGCTGCACGAGACCGGGCACGCGCTCTACGAACAGGGTCGGCCGCAAAGCTATCTCAACCAGCCGGTCGGCGCCGCGCGCGGCATGAGCCTGCATGAGAGCCAGTCGCTGCTGATGGAAATGCAGGCCTGCCGCTCGCGCCAGTTCCTGACCTACGCCGCTCCCTTGATGCGGGAGAGCTTCGGCGGAGCCGGACCGGCCTGGAAACCGAGGCGATGTGGCATCGCTATACCCGCGTCGAGCCCGGCTTCATCCGCGTCGATGCCGACGAGGTCACCTACCCCGCCCATGTCATCCTGCGCTACCGGCTGGAAAAGGCGCTGATCGCCGACGAGATGCCGCTCGCCGAGCTGCCCGCCGCCTGGAATGCCGGAATGAAATCCCTACTCGACGTCACCGTGCCGAACGACCGGCTCGGCTGCCTGCAGGATATCCACTGGCCGTCCGGCGGCTGGGGCTATTTCCCGACCTATACGCTGGGCGCCATGACTGCGGCCCAGATCTTCGACGCGGCCTGCAAGGCGGAAAGCGCGATCCTGCCCGGCATCGGCAAGGGCGATTTCAGCCCGCTGGTCGGCTGGCTGCGCGCCAATATCCACGGCAAGGGCTCGCTGCTCCCGACCGACGACCTACTGACCGAAGCGACCGGCCGCCCGCTCGACGCCTCCGTGTTCAAGGCTCACCTGCGCAGGCGCTATATCGACGAGGTGTGAGGATCTTTCATTTTATTTAGTAAAAACAAAAACTTAGCCATAGCCGATCGCCGGTCGGCCATGCAGCTTTCGGGCTTGCATCGGGGCGCCCGAAGCGGGATGTCGGAGACGACCTCCCGCTTCGGTGACCGATCATGACCCAGACCACGCCCGCCCCCCGCATCGCCATCACCTATTGCTCGATGTGCAACTGGATGCTGCGCTCGGCCTGGCTCGGGCAGGAGCTGCTCTCGACCTTCGGGCAGGATCTCGGCGAGGTCGCGCTGATCCCGCGCACCGGCGGCATCTTCCAGATCCATTATGACGGCGAGCTGATCTGGGACCGCAAGGTCGATGGCGGCTTCCCGGATTCCAAGGTGCTGAAGCAGCGCGTGCGCGACCGGCTCGATCCCGAGCGCAGCCTCGGCCATGTCGACGGACACACGATGTCGGCCGAGGCGGAGAGCTGAGAGCGCTCTCCACAGTCGCAATACTTCGCGGTCATCCCGGACAAGCGGCGAAGCCGCGCCGGTCCGGGACCCATGCCTGAACCCATTTCGGAAGCGCTCCGGAATGGATCCGGGTCTCCGCTTCGCTACGCCCGGGATGACAGTGTTCAGGCTGTCGCCGCGTGCTTCCGCGTCGCCGCGACCCAGGCCTTCAGCCGGCCCTCGGGATCGGCATTCAGGGTGATGTCGGTCACCGCCGCGACGATGTCGGCGCCGGCCTCGAAGACGCCCGGCGCGCGCTCCAGCGAGACGCCGCCGATGCCGACCAGCGGCAGGTCGCCGATGCGGCGCTTCCATTCGCCCAGCCTCTCCAGCCCCTGCGGGCCGAAGCGCATCTGCTTCAGGATCGTCGGATAAACCGGGCCGAGCGCGACATAGTCGGGCTTGGCCGCCAGTGCCCGCTCCAGCTCGGGCCCGTCATGGCTGCTGATGCCGAGCTTGAGCCCCGCCTTGCGGATCGCATCGAGATCGGCGTCGTCGAGATCCTCCTGGCCGAGATGGATGAAATCGCAGCCCTCGGCGATGGCGAGCTTCCAGTAGTCGTTGACGACGAGCACGCAGCCGGCAGCGGCGCAGAGCGTCTTCGCTCGGGCGATCTCGCGCGCGACCTCGGTTTCGGAGCGATCCTTGACGCGCAGTTGCGCCAGCTTGACGCCGAGCGGCAGCATCCGCTCCAGCCAGTCGGCGCTGTCGAAGATGGGGTAGAACGGATCGAGCTTCATGCGGGGGCAATCTTTCAGGCGAGGAAGGCTTTGCCCATGACGGGCGTCGAGGGAGCGGCCATGTCGCGCGCCTCGATCGGCTGCGCGGCAAAGGCCTGGCGGCCGGCGCGGATGGCGAGCGCGAAGGCCTCCGCCATCGCGGCGGGGTCGCCGGCCTTGGCGACTGCCGTGTTGAGCAGGATGCCGTCATAGCCCATCTCCATCGCCTGCGCGGCATGGGAAGGCAGGCCAATCCCGGCATCGACGACGAGCGGCACATCCGGGAAATGCTGGCGCATGCTGCGCAGGCCATAGGGGTTGTTGAGCCCCCTGCCCGACCCGATCGGCGCGCCCCAGGGCATCAGCACCTCACAGCCGGCATCGAGCAGGCGCCCGCCGATAACGAGGTCCTCGGTGGTGTAGGGAAAGACCTTGAAGCCGTCATCGGCGAGGATGCGGGCGGCCTCGACCAGCGCGATCACGTCCGGCTGGAGCGTATCGTCCTCGCCGATCACCTCGAGCTTGATCCAGTCGGTGCCGAAGACCTCGCGCGCCATCTGCGCGGTGGTCACGGCCTCCTTGACGGTGTGGCAGCCTGCGGTGTTGGGCAGAACCTTGACGCCGAGCTCGCGGATCAGCGCCCAGAAAGCCTGCCCAGCGCCGCCGGAGGATTCCCGGCGCCGCGAGACGGTGACGACCTCAGTGCCGGAGCGCTTCACCGCCTCTGCCAGAATCGCGGGCGACGGATATTGCGCCGTGCCCAGGAAGAGCGGATTCTCCGGCTCGAAGCCATAGAAGGATGCCATCTCAGCCTCCCTGCATCGGCGCGACGACCTCGATGCGATCCCCCTCGCTCAAGGCCGTCTCGGCGCGCTTGCGGGCGGGCACGAAATCACCGTTCACCGCGGTCGCGACGATGCGGCCGCCATAGCCCAGCTCGGCCAGCGCCTCGGCCAGCGTCTTCGCGGCGACGTCCTGCGGCGCGCCGTTAAGCAGCAAGGTCATGCAGCATCTCCGGTGTTGCTTGCGGGTTCAGCACGGCCTCGGTCGCCATCCGCGCCATGGCGGGGCTGAGCAGGAAACCGTGGCGATAGAGCCCGTTGACATGGATCACCCGGCCGCGACGCGTCAGCCGCGGCAGGTTGTCGGGAAAGGCCGGGCGGGCATCGGTGCCGATCTCGACGACCTCCGCTTCGGCGAAAGCGGGATGCAGCGCATAGGCAGCACCAAGCAGTTCCAGCATGGCGCGGGCCGAGATGCGGCGGCGCTCGCCGCTCTCGACCATCGTCGCGCCAACCATGAAGAGCCCGTCCGCACGCGGTACGATGTAGAGCGGAATGCGCGGATGCAGCAGCCTGACCGGGCGGGACAGGCGGATATCATCGCTCCGCAGCAGCAGCATCTCGCCCTTGACGCCGCGCAGGTCCGGCAGGTCATCGCGCGCCGCCAGCCCCCGGCAGTCGAGGACGATATCGGCATCGAGATCGGAGGGCTCCACGGCGCTGTCGAGATGCAGGGCGGCGCCGTTGGCGAGCAGCCTCTCGGCGAGCGTAACGACCGCGAGACGGGGATCGAGATGGCACTCCCCGCCAAAGAACAATCCTCGCGAAAAGCGTCCGGCGAGATCGGGCTCCAGCCCGGAAATGGCCTCGCCGTCGACCTCCTCGAAATGGCTGGTGCGCTGGCCGAACCGGCGCAGTTCCGCGCGATCCCGGCTCGGTGCTACGACGAGCGTGCCATGGCGGCTGACGCCACCGGCATGATGCTCCCACCAATCGGCGGCCTGCTGCCCGAGCCGGACCACCGGCTCCTCGGCGCTCTCGCCCTCACACCAGGGCGCGAGCATGCCGCCGGCATACCAGGAACAAGCCTCGGCGCCGATGCGGGGGCCGCGCTCATGGATGGTTACCCGTGCGCCGCGCGCCAGCAGTTCGGTGGCGCAGGCCACGCCGACCACACCGGCGCCGACCACCGCGACATTCAGGCCCGACTGAAGGCGTTGCGCCGTCATGCTCTTCCCTGCTCCCGGAAAGGCAGCGGCCTGGGGCACGATCAAGATGTCTGCCGAAGACCGTTCCCTTCGCCGGCATTACCCGGATCAGGTACGATGGGTTGACGCGAACCACGTCTCTCAGCCTTTCGGCACCCCAACGGATGGCCTCAATCTAGTGTCTGCCGTGCATCGGGGCAAGGCGAGCTGGCGCAAGGCTCGATTGTGTACTGCGCTGGCTTGCTGCGCGCACGATCAGATCACTCCCTTCACACGGGAGTGCTCTATGGCTCTCTCGGACACATGCACAGGCTGTGCAAAGGAAGTTGCCAACGAGGCTTGTCAAACGGCTCCGCAATCGGGCATAGAGCCTCTCGCCGGAGACGTGGCCGAGAGGCTGAAGGCACTCGTTTGCTAAATGAGCATACCCCACAAGGGTATCGAGGGTTCGAATCCCTCCGTCTCCGCCACTTCCCCTTTGATTTCCCAATCACGTGGATTGGACACGGAAGCAATCTCGCAGAAGAAGCGAGAACGTCTTTGCGCAGCGACTCGCGAATCTCCGGCCTTCAGGCCGCGGCATGAACCGCTCCTATCCAACGAATGCGTTAGCCTGGCATCTCAAGCTGGGGGTATCGAGCCCTGAAGGCCGCAGAAGACCACGACCTCGCCCTTCTTGACGGAAATGCCACAGTTGGTGAGCGCGAAAATAACGATGCCGTTTCGAGGCGTCTTACTGCGCTTTCAGGCCGCCGCCCTGTTCTGAAGAACCCTGACCAACCCGCTCAGGCCGGAGCAGATGGCCCAGTAAGCGGCGCCGGCCAAGAGAAGCATCGGGACCAGCGTGCCGTCGCGCTCGCCGATGCTCACCGTGTTGCGGAAGAAATCGCCGAGCGAGATGACGTAGACCAGCGACGTATCCTGGAAAATCACGATGCATTGCGTCAGCATGATCGGCAGCATGGCGCGGAAGGCCTGCGGCAGGATGACGAGGCGCATCGTCTGATAACGGGTCATGCCGAGGGCGGCAGCGGCTTCGAACTGCCCCTTGGACAGGCCGAGAATGCCGGCGCGGATGATCTCCGCGAAGAAGGCCGATTCGAGCAGGACGAAGGCGACCATGGCCGAGACGAGCCGGATGTCGATGCTTGGCGAGAGGCCGAAGACGGTTCTCAGGACCTGCGGCACGATCAGGAAGAACCAGAGCAGCAGCATCACCAGCGGCACCGCCCTGAAGAGCGCGACATAGCATTTGGCGAAGAGCTGCAGCGGCCTTCGGCCGGAAACGGCGCAGATCGCCAGAACGGTACCGCCGACGATCCCCCCGGCAATGGCGACCAGGGTGACCTGCAGCGTGACTGCGACGCCGGCCCCGATCACGTTCCTGGCGGCGACGATGCTGTCCCAGTCGAGAGCGAACATGTCAGGCTCCCATCATGCCCGGGAGCCGGGAGCGCCGCTGGATCCACTCCATCAGGCGCAGGATGACGACGTTCAGCCCGATATAGGCGAGCGTCACCACGATGAAGGATTCATAGGGCTGCGCCGTGAAATCGACGAGTTGCCGGGCCTGGCCGCTGAGCTCGAGCAGCCCGATGGTCGACGCGACCGCAGAGTTCTTCGAGATGATCAGGAACTCGGAGGTCAAGGGCGGCAGGATGCGCCGGAAGCACTGCGGCAGCAGGACGAGGCGGAAGGTCTGAAGCCGCGTGAGGCCGAGTGCCTGTGCGGCCTGGACCTGGCCGTCGGGCAAAGCGGCGATTCCGGCGCGGACCTGCTCGCAGATGCGGGCGCCGGTGAAGAAACCGAGCGCCAGCACGGAGACGATGAAGACCTGGGTGCTCGGCGTGATGCTCTTGATCCAGTCGCCGACGACCGTCGGCAGGACTTCCGGAACGACGAAGAACCAGATGAAGAACTGCACGATCAGCGGCACGTTGCGGAAGAGCGAGACGTAGGTCGCTCCGACGGCGTCGCAGAGCCGGCTCGGCCAGGCGCGCAGGATGCCGAAAGCGGTGCCAACGAACAGCGCGAGCAGCCAGGCCGAAAGCGTCAGCGCCGCGGTCAGCAGCAGGCCATGCAGGATCCAGCCGAGATAGGTCGCGGCCTCGCCGGTCGCCACCGGCTGCAACAGGACGCCCCAGTTCCAATTGTAGCCCATGATCCACCCGGCAATGGCGGGGCGGGCAAGCCCGCCCCCTCAGGTCAATTGAGGATCTTGTCGTTCGGGGCGGCGAAAAGCGCCTTCATGTCGTCCGACAAGGCAAAATCCAGATTGAGCCCGCGTGGCGGAATCGGCGCCCGGAACCACTTGTCGTAGATCCCGACGGCCTTGCCGGAGGTCTGCAGCTCCGCGAGCGTCTCGTCGAGCAGCGTCTTGAGCTGCACGTCGCCCTTGCGGACCATGCAGCCATAGGCCTCGCGCGATTGCGGCGTGCCGGTGATGACGAATTCGGAAGCGTCCTTCGTCTTGGCGCGCTCGCCGGCGAGAAGGGCATCGTCCATCATCATCGCCTTGGCGCGACCGGTCGACAGCATCAGGAAGGACTCGGCATGGTCCTTGGCGCTGATGATGTTCATGCCCATGCCCTGCTCGACATTCATCTTGCGCAGCAAGATCTCGGAGGTCGTGCCGGCGCCGACGACGACGTTCTGGCCCTTGAGATCGGGGAAATCCGCGATGCCGGCGCTCTTGCGGGCGAGCAGGCGCGTGCCGATGACGAAGAAGGTGTTGGAGAAATCGACCTGCTGCTCGCGCGAGGCGTTGTGCGTGGTCGTCGTGCACTCGAAATCGATGGTGCCGTTCTGCAGCAGCGAGATCCGGTTCTGCGAGGTGATCGGCAGCTTGCGGATCTGGAGGTCGGGCTTGCCGAGCTTCGCCTTGATGCGATCGAGGATCGCCGCGGTCAGGTCCATCGAGTAGCCGACCGGATTCTTGGTGTCGTCGTAATAGGAGAACGGGATCGAGGCCTCGCGGTGGCCGATCACCACCACGCCGTCGTCTGCGATCTTCTTCAACGCACCCTCGAGCGGCGCGGTCTGGCTGGAAGCGGCTGCAGGCATCAGCAGCGCGGCCGCGACAGCGGCAGCGCCTAGGTAAGTGGACAGCACCGTCTTCATGTCGATGATCCTCCCTCGCTAAGAACCGACGATCGACGAGACGTCGATCACGTACATCTGCCGCTCATGCTCGTGCATCGAGTCGATGCAGACGCGGCGGCCGTCCTGGCTCCAGCGCGGATGGAGATCGCAACGGTTCTCCTTGGTCAGCGCGGGATCGGTGTAGAAGCTGCCAATGTCGTGCCGGACACCCTTGGCGATGTCATAGAGAATCAGGATCCGCTCGTTGCTGACGGGATCCGGATAGGTGTCGGTCAGGAGCCAGCGCTGGTCGACCGGCGAATAGGTCATGTGGCCGTTCTCGGTCAGCACGCCCCGGCCGACCACCGAGACCCGGACCGGGTCCGCGTCGGTGTAGAGATGGTAGTGGATCGAGCCGGCATGCGGGCCCCAGACGATGATGTGGCCGTCGTCGCGCCAGAGCGGATGGGAGATCTGGTACTCCGACTTCTCGTAGTCGAAGGTGCCGACCGCGCTCGGGTCGAAATCCTCCCGCAATTGCGGCAGGGGATGATCGGAGCATTCCAGCAGCCGGATATTGCCGCCATCGGGGTCCATCGTGATCAGACGGTGCAGGAAGCAGGTCTCGTCCTCGACGCGCTCGGTCCAGCGATGCAGGAAGAGGACGCGGCTGGATGACGGGTTGATCTCGATATGGCTGACCCAGTGGATCGCCTTGTCCATGGACGGGCGATGATCCAGGGCCTTGAGATCGGCATAGCTGACCAGCAGCCGAGTCTCTCCGGTTTCGAGATCGAGACGGTGGATACCGTCATCGGCCGGGCAAAGCGGCAGGTCGGCGCGACGCCCGGCGAGACCGACATAGCCGATGGTCCTGTGGGTGACGTAAAGCCGCTCGTAATCCACGGTCAGGGCGTAGCGGCCGTTCGGTGCGGCGACGTAGATCGGCGTGTCGAGGTCCCGCGCGTTGCCGCTGGCAAGGTCGAAGATCACCGAACCGAAGCCGGGATAGAGCCCGCGGCCTTCACGGGTGCGGACATTGTAGATCAGGCGCTCGCTGCGCGTGGCGTCGAGCCATTGCAACTGGGCGCCCATCTGCCAGTTCCAGGCCGTCGTCCGGCCGCAAGGATGGAAGGCACCGTCCCCGGCCAGGTCGAAATAGCCGACCTCGGCGGCGCTGTCAGAGGCCAATTCGAAGTCACGCGCCGCGACACGCTGGCCGAGCAGGAGGCGATCGCCGGCGCCCCAGTTGGTCTTGTCGTAATAGCCGAAGAAATGATGACCGACGCCGCTTCCGACCCGCTGGATCGGGCAGCTTCTCGGGATCGGTTGAACCAGGCTGTGCATCGCCGCCACTTGTGCTTTCGAGGTCCGGGCGGAGCTGCCCGCAGCGGTTCCGTCATCCGAAAGCGGCGAGGAACAGGCTACGAAGCTAGGCCTTCAGGGGAATGCGAAAAAATTCTTTCTCAAAACATCTATATGCAGAAATGATATATATGGAGAGCTGTCGACACTGAGAGGATCGCCATGGGCAGGCCGTTGAATTTCCAGCAGATCCAGGTCTTCAAGACGGTCATGGAAACCGGCACGACGACCAAGGCGGCGATCGCGCTCAACACGACCCAGCCCTCGATCAGCCGCAAGCTCGCCGACCTCCAGCAGGCGGCCGGTTTGCAGCTCTTCGAATTGCATCACGGGCGCTTGCGCCCGACACGCGAGGGCCGCCATCTCTACCAGTCGGTCCGCAAGCATTTCGAGGGGCTCGAGAAGATCGAGACCGTGGTCGGCATCCTCCGGAAATCCGGTGCCGGCGTATTGCGCATCGGCTGCACCCCGACGCTCGCCACGGGCCTGCTGCCGAAGGTGATCGACCGCTTCATGCAGCGCTTCCCCGGCACCTTCATCAATCTGCAGACGGAGGCGACGCCGCAGCTTGAGGAACATCTGCGCCAGGAGCTGGTCGACATCGCCCTCACCACCGGGACGATGGACACCGCCTTGTTTCAATGCACGACGATCGCCCGGTCGAAGGCGGTCTGCATCGTTCCTCACGAGCACGAGCTCACCCGCCTGCCCTCGGTCGATCTCGACATGCTCCAGCGCTACCGGCTGATCCTGCTCAACGATTCCGACAATATCGTCATCCGCATGCGCGAATTGCTCGCCGAGGGAGGCTATCCCGAGGATGTCGCGGTAGAAACCAACTCGTCGATCACCATCTGCGCGCTGGTTGCCGCCGGTGTCGGGATCGGCGTCGTCAATCCCTATGTCGCCAACACGTTTTCCGGGCAGTTCGCGATCAAGGAGCTCAATCCGCCGATCCCGGTCGAGGTGCTGCTGGCGCAATCGATCACGATGGCGCCGTCGATGCTGACCAAGGCCTTCTCCGAGATGCTGGCTTCGCCCTAGGCATCTCGAAGATCGGACCGGCTTTCAGGCTCCGCGCTGCGCCATCGCCAAGGCGCGGTCGAGGATCGTGTCGGTCTCGCCGAGCCAATCGGACATCCGCGCCTCCATGAACAGATCGGGAGCGATGCCGAAGCCGTCATACATCTCGCCAGTCTTCTGGAAGGACGCCATCGTGGACAGCCGCACCCGGATGCCGCTGTTCGGCAGCAGGAAGGGAATGCTGTTGCCGCTGCGCCCGTTACTCGTCGAGCCGATCAGCGTGACGTTGCGCCAACCCTTGAAGGTCGAGACGAAGATGTCCCCGGCGCTGCCGACGCCCCAGTCCATCAGAACATAGACCGGCCCGTCGTAGTGCGGTTTGCCGGGCAATGCGCGCAACACGCCGTAATACCAATCGGTGAAGTCGCCCTCGGGCACCTGCCATTGCGGATGGAAGCCGGCCAGCAGGGCTTCCAGAGCAGTCTTTTCGTCGGCGGGGCGGCTCGGATCGGCACGGAAGAACATCGCCTTGTCCTCGACCTTGAGCAGGTCGATCAGGGTCTGGACAGGCGTATCGGCCGGCGCTCTCAACCGCGCGACGTTATGGATGTAGGGGCCGTCCTCCGGCGTCATGAAATAGGGAAAGAGCGCAGACAGGCACTCGCGCGTCCCGCCGCCGCATTGTCTTGCGTCGATGATCAGTGCGTCGGTGTCGCGCAGGGGCGCCATCAGCGCGTCGACGCGCGCGGCGAGAGTGCTGTCGCTCTGCGAATAGATGCGGAGATAGCCGATATTCCCCGGCCGGACGCCGCTTTCGTTCGACAATGGCAGCAACGGCCCGGACATCTCCAGCGCCTCCGCGACCGGGACCATGACAGTCCTGGTCGAGCGATTGGTCGTGTCGCACAGCTCGAGCGCGATATCGGAAGCCTCCGGCAGCCCGAGCTCGCGACGCATGTAGCCGACATGGCGAAGCAGCCGTAGGCTGCGCGCCAGGCGCTGCGAGCGCGAGGCATAGGGGCCGCTCGTGATGTCGCCGGCCTTTTCCAGCCATTGGAAGAACGGCCGGCCGTCGATGGAGCTGATGAACGGGTGCTCCGCATCGAGCAGGCGCCGCGTCTGCGGATCATAGGCGAAGGCCAGGTTGTTCTCGATGCCGACCGCGAAAGGGCTGACGCCACTCGGCAGCTCCTGCATCCAGTCGACGACCTGGGCGTGGGAATCGCCGAGATGCTGGACGAGCTTCTGGATCTGGAGGGCGAGGTTGCGGATCGAGACCTGCTCCGGCAGTTGCGCGGTCATCGCGTCGATGGCCCGCTCATAGGGATAAGCGACCGCCGCCACATAGGAATGGCGGTCCCGGATGATGTCACGCAAGGCTACGAGGTCGGCCGCGGCCTGCTTCCGCGTGAGGAGGGTATCGCGGGAACCGCCGTCGAACAGCCGATTGTTCAGGAAAGGTGCGAAGGGATTCATCAAAGCAGTTACCTCGACGGTCGGTATCGCTGCGCTACCGGGCGGATCATCGCGAGCGGGGATCGAAGGCGCGCCGGACAGACTCCCCGAGCATCACCAGCGCCAGCACGGTGACGGTCAGCACCAGACTGGGAAAAAGCAGCATGTGCGGCGCGGTGGCGAGATAGGGCTGGGCGTCGCTGATCGCAGTACCCCATGAGATCACCGGCGGCTGCAGCCCCAGACCGAGATAGGACAGGGTCGCTTCCGTCCCCACATAGCCGCCGAGCGAGAGCGTCGCGAGCACGAGCAGCGGCGCGACCGAATTCGGCAGCACGTGGCGAAGGGCGATCCGGAGACTGCTTGCGCCGGCGGCGCGCGCGGCATCGACGTAGTCGGCATTCCGCGTTTGCAGCACGCTGGCGCGCATCAGCCGCGCCTCCGTCGCCCAGCCGAGCAGCGACAGCACCAGTGCGAGACGCAGCACGCCGCTGCCGGAACTGCCCAGCGTGGCGAGGATGACGATCGCTCCGAGCAAGGTCGGCAGGCCGAGGACGACATCGGTGACGCGCGAGATGACGGCATCGACCACGCCGCCCTTCAGGCCGGCCACGAGCCCCAGTATTCCGCCGATCAAACTGCTTCCGAGCGTCGCCAGAAGCGCCACAGACAATGAAGCACGGGCGCCATGGACCGTCCGCGCGAACACGTCGCAACCCTGGATGTCGAAGCCGAACCAGCTTCCGTAAGCGGGCGGCTTGCGTGAGTTCAGCAACATGCAGCGCTGCGGGTCGACATTCGTGAAGAGACCCGGCACGACCGCCATCGCGACGAGGATCACGAGGATCACGAGCGCGATCCAGACGAGCGGCGACCGGCCGAGTTGGGCCAGCGCCTCGCCGGTGAGAGAGCGGCTAGGCCGGCGCGGCTCTGTTCCGGCGGGCGGAGCAGCCTGAAGATAATCAGTCATAGCGGATCCGGGGGTCCAGGACGGCGTAGGAGAGGTCGACCAGGAGATTGATGAACAGATAGGCGACGACGACCACGGTGACCGCGCCGACGATAGTGATGCCGTCATGGCTGCGGATCGACTGCACGATCAGCCCGCCGACGCCGCTGATGTTGAAGACGCCCTCGACCACGACCGCCCCGGCGAGCAGGCCACCGATATCCTTGCCGATGTAGGTCACGGCCGGGATCAGGCTGTTGCGCAGGGCATGCACGACGACGATGCGCGCCTCGCCGAGCCCCTTGGCCCGGGCCGTGCGAATATAGTCGCTCTGCATGCTCTCGATCACGGCTGACCGCGTCAGGCGGGAGAGCGTGACCTGATGCGCCAGGGCCAGGACGATCGCCGGCAGCAAGAGTTGGGCGAAGCTCGTCGGATCGCTGACCGTCACCGGGAACCAGCCAAGGCGGACGCCGAAGACGAGCTGCGCCAGATTGGCGATGACGAAGCTGGGGAAGGCGATGATCCCCAATCCCAGCATCATGGTCGCGGTGTCGAATGTCTTCCCCGGACGCAGGGCCGCGACGACGCCGATGGTGATGCCGAGCAGCACCTCGATCAGCACGGCCAGCAGCGCTAGGCGGACCGTCGCGGGAAAGGCCGCGACGAGCTGTTCGGAGACGTCGCGCCCCGTGAAGGAGCGGCCGAGGTCGCCGCGGCCGAGATCGGCGAGGTAGTACCCGTAGCGGACGATCAGGGGGCGATCGAGCTTGAACTCCTCGGTCGCGGCAGCGACGAAGGCGTCAGGACACTCCCGATCACCGCATTTTCCGGCAAGCGGGTCCCCCGGCATGCCCCAGGCCAGGAAGAAGACGACGAAGGTCGTCCCCAGGAACACCGGGATGAACTGCAGCAGCCGGCGCAGGATGTAGCCCGTCATGTCGTCGCTCGCATGTCTCGGCCGTGGCGGATGCTCCGCCTCAGTCTTTCAGCAACAGGGCCGAGTAGTCGATGCGACCGTTGGCGTAGAGCGTGACGGAGCGCACCTTCGGCGAGTGACCGACGGTCATGGCCGGGTTCCAGAGCGGCACGCGCGGCATCTCCGCGGTGAGCATACGCTCGGCCTCCTGATAGGTCTTGATCGCGGCGGAGGTCTCTTCCTTCGCGGCCTTGTCGAGCAGCGCATCGAAGGCGGCGTTTTCATAGGCGCCCCGGTTGGAGGTCCCATCCTTCGAGTAGAGCGGGATCAGGGCATTGTCGATCGAGGGGTAATCCATGGTCCAGTTCGAGGGGAACGGGCCATCGGCCTTGCCGGAGCGCGTGAACGAACGGAACGTCGCGTTGTCGGACAGTGCCGAGGTCACGCAGGCGATGGACAGCGTGTTCTGGATGCTGTTGCAGACCGCATCCATCGCGGATTTCACCTCGCTGTCGCCCGCATAGTAGAGCTTGATCTCGCCCTTGTAGCCGCCGGCCTGCGCCAGCAGCGACTTGGCCTTCTCGGGATTGAAGCTGCAATATTCGCCGCAGGCTCCGGGCTGGTAGCCTTCGGTGCCCGGCGGAACCCAGCCGGTGGCGGGCTGCCCGATGCCGTTGAAGAGGATGTCGACGATCGCCTTGCGGTCAATCGCCATCGAGAGCGCCTGCCGGATCGCCGGCTTCAGCAATTGCGGGTTGGCGTCGGTATAGGGCATGCCGAGCGCCTGGATATTCGCGCGCGGCTGGATGACGGCGCGACCGCGCAGGTCGCGCTTCCAGAGATCGGCGACGAGTTTGGAAGCGGGAATGTCGCGCAGCAGGTCGAGATTGCCGGCGACCAGATCGTTATAGGCCGCCTCGCGGCTCGTATAGATCCTGAGGTCGACCCCCTTGATCGAAGGCTTTGCCGGCCCTGAATAGCCGGGGAA
Source organism: Beijerinckiaceae bacterium (assembly GCA_965283735.1). Taxonomy (GTDB): domain Bacteria; phylum Pseudomonadota; class Alphaproteobacteria; order Rhizobiales; family Beijerinckiaceae; genus Allobosea. Next base: position 2,943,763 of record CBDIPN010000001.1, read on the forward strand.
GGCCGCCAGCTTGTATCCGGAATCCGGCGCGCCGGAGACGAACTGGAACGGCCCGGCGCCGATCGGCTTCCGGCCAAACGCCGCGGGATCGGCGAAGAACGAATCCGGCATCGGATAGAAAGCCTTGTAGCTGAGCTGGGCCCTGAAGACAGGCACCGGCATCCTCAGCTCGACCTGGAACTCATGGTCGCCGATGACCTTGAGACCGCTCATCCGGTTGGTCGCGGGAACCGGCGGCTTCTCGCCCTTCGGTGCCTTCGGATTCAGATCGCCATAGCCGACGATGACGGAGAACCAGTCATTGTTCGACTGGCCGTTGGGGCCGTAGGCTGCCCAGTTCCAGGCATCGACGAAGTTCTTCGCGAGCACCTCGGTCCCGTCGTGGAACTTGCGCCCCTTCTGAAGCTTGACCGTCCAGATCTTATTGTCGGCGGTCGTGATCGTCTCGGCGACATCCTCGATGATCGCGCCGGTCTTCGCATCGGTCGCGACGAGCCCGGCGAGGATCGGCTGCAGGATGTCGGAACCGCAGCTCTCGTTGGTGTTGGTCGGGATCAGCGGGCCTGCCGGCGTGCAGGCCGAAACGGCGACCCAGCCCGGCTGAGGAGCCTGGGCGTGGCCAAGCGAGATGCCCGCCATCAAGGTTCCGCATGCCGCCGCGACATGCAGGGCGGCGACGCCAATCGAAAATCGGGTCTGCTTCATGTTTTCCTCCCAGGAGTTTGGATCAGCAACGCGCTGCGCAGCGTCGAGTCATCGGACCCGCCCAGCCGCCAGTGCCCCTGTTGCTTTTGTTGGAGCGGAGCGCCACCCGGAGCCGTCCGGCGCAAGGCATCGAACAGACAGGTCGAAGGATAGGGCTTGGAGGAAATACGGAAAATTCTTTTACAGAACATCTGTATGCAGAAATGATATGTCGACCGCTGGGCGCCCGGCGACCAAGCAGGGGCACTGCGGCTGAACATCCCGCTCAAGACCATCATTGAGTGATGAGCGAGAGCATCAAGGGCGAAGCCCGACCAGATGCTGGCAAGTGAAGTCCGAGAGCCCGCGCCTGTTCGGAGCCGGGCATGAAAGACCAGGTTCAGATGGTCGAGTGGAGATGGAGCAAGTCCAGACGAAACGATTGCCCACGCGGATTGGAGCAACGGCCCGAGGTTGCCCCCCGCGCGGCTTCAAACGCTTCCGGGCGCTTCCTTGCGCGGGTCGGCCTCGACCAGATATTCGATGTGCCGGCGCCCGGAGGCTCCCGGACGGATCGAGACCGCGACGCCGAAGATGTGCTGGATCGCCTCGGCGGTCAGCACGTCCTCGGGCGCACCCGCCGCCTGAAGGCGTCCGTCATGCAACAGCGCGATCTCGTCGCAGAACATGGCGGCGAGGTTGAGATCGTGCAGCGCCATGATGCAGGTGATGCCGAGGCGTCGGACCAGGCTCAGGATCGAGAGCTGGTGCTGGATGTCGAGATGGTTGGTGGGCTCGTCCAGGATGAGCTCGCTCGGCTCCTGCGCGAGCGCGCGGGCGATATGGACGCGCTGGCGTTCCCCTCCCGAAAGCGTGTGCCAGAACTGATCGTGGCGCTCGGTGAGCCCGACCCGCGCCAGCGCTTCGTTCACGGCGCCCTCGTCGGCATCGCTCCATGAGGCCAGCGCCGCACGATGCGGCGTGCGGCCGAGGCGCACGACATCGCAGACGGACAGCTGAATCTCGGTGGTCGCCTGCTGCTCGACGAAGGCGAGGCGGCGGGCCAGCTCGCGGCGGGGCACGCTGGCGATGTCGTTTCCGTCGAGGGTGACGACGCCGCTCGCGACATTGCGCAGGCGGCAGAGCAACCGGAGCAGGCTCGATTTGCCGGAGCCGTTGGGGCCGATCAGGCCGAGCACCCGGCCGGGCGCCGCTTCCAGCGTCACACCGTCGACGATCATCCGGCCGCCGGCGCCCCAGCGGACCTCGCGGGTCGCGAGCGTCATGCCGGCCTCCGGGCTCGGTAGAGGATGAGCGCGAAGACGGGTGCACCGAACAGCGCTGTCACCACGCCGATCGGCAGGATCTGCTGGGGTATCAGGATGCGGGAGAGGATGTCCGCGAGGATCATGAAGATCGCGCCGATGACGAGACAGGCCGGCAGCAAGCGGGCATGGCCGGAGCCGACGAGGAAGCGCGCGGCATGGGGAATGATCAGCCCGACGAAGCCGACCGTGCCGACGATCGAGACCATCACCGCCGTCATCACCGCCGTCGTGGCGAAGAGCACAACCTTCACCCGCGTGACGGCGACGCCGAGCGAGGCCGCGGCGTCGACGCCGAAGGCGAAGGCATCGAGCGCCTTGGCGTGCAGCATGCAGATGCCGAAGCCGATGAAGGCGACCGGCGCCGCCATCCAGATGTCGGGCCAGCGCACGCCGCCGAAATTGCCGAGCAGCCAGAACATCACACCGCGCGCCTGCTCGGCGCTGGCGAGCGTCGTGACGATCGTGGCGGTCGCGGCATTGAAGAGTTGCGAGGTCGCGACACCGGCGAGGATGACGCGATCGCTCGCCCCGCCCGCCCCTGCCGCCAGCAGCGCCACGACGACGAGCGCAGCGCAGGAGCCGATGAAGGCGCCGGCCGAAACGGAGAGCACCGCGCCGCCGATGCTGATGCCGAGGATCAGGACCGCGACGGCGCCGGTCGAGGCGCCCGCCGAGATGCCGAGGATATAGGGCTCCGCCAGCGGGTTGCGCAGCAGGGCCTGCAGGATCGCGCCCGAGAGGGCGAGCGCGCCGCCGCAGAGCCCCGCCATCAGCGCACGGCTGAGCCGATAATCAAAGATCACGCCCTGCTGGATCGCGCTGACCGGAAAGTCGAGGTCGAACAGCCCGTTGCCGAGCGCCTTCAGGGCGGTGTCCAGCGGGATGCGCATCTCGCCGATGGTCACGGCCAGCGCGACCGAGACGATCAGCGCCAGCAGCGAGGCCAGCGCGATCGCGACACGCGCCGGCCAGTTCGGCCCATGGGCAGCGTGGCTCAACGCGAGAGCCCGAAGCCGGCGATCGCCTTGGCCAGGGTCTCGATGCCGTCGACCGTGTCGAGGCCGGCGCGGGTCGCGCCGACATCCATGATGACGACGCGGCCATTCTTCACGGCGTCAAGCTTGCTGGCGACCGGATCGGTCTTCAGGAAGTCCAGCTTCTTCTCGATGTCGTCGGCCGGGAAGCGGCGGCGATCCATCTTGACGGTGACGATCACGGCCGGATTGGCAGCGGCGATGCTCTCCCAGCCGACCAGCGGCCATTCCTCGTTGGTCGTGATGACGTTGCGGGCGCCGAGCTTGGAGAGGATATAGGCGGGCACGCCGTTCTTGCCGGCCATGAAGCCGTCGCCCTTGATGTCCTTGCTGGAGAACCAGACGACGACCGGAACGTCCTGCGCCTTCAGCTTCGAGACCTGCTCGACGGCCTTGTCCTCGCGCGCCTTGAGCTCGGCGACGAGCGTCTCGGCCCGATCGGCGACATCGAAGATCGCGCCGAATTCGCGGATGTTGCGATAGACCAGATCCATCGTGAACATCTGGGTGCGGACGCCGTCGCCGGCACCGGAATTGTCCTTGCCGACGCAATCGGTCGGGGAGACGTAGGACGGCACCTTGACCTTGGCGAACTGGTCGCGCTTGCCGACGATGCCGTTGGGCCCGACATGCCATTCGAACATCGCGGTGACGAGATCGGGCTCCTGCGCCAGCACCGCCTCGAAGCTCGGATCATTGTCGGCGAGGCGCTTCACCTTGGCGTTGACCGCCTCATAGGGCTTGGCCACCGGCGAGAACCAGACCGCTGTGCCGACGACGCGGTCGCCGAGGCCGAGCGCATAGAGGATTTCCGTCTGGGTCTGGCCGATCGCGACGACGCGCTTGGGCGCGGCGTTGAAGGTGATCGTCTCGCGGCAATTCTCCAGCGTCAGCGGATATTTTGTGGGCGCCGCAGTGGCCGTGCCGGCGGCAAGAGCGCCGAACAGCGCGGCGGCGGACAAGCGGAGCAGGTGATTGAACGGGCGCGCAGCCGACATCGAGGCCATCCGAAATGTAACAATGTTGCATTTCTGATAGAATGCGCGACAGGCAGCCGTCAAGCCGCCCTGAGCGGCCGGTGCAGTGGTCTTCGTGAACATGGATTTCATCGCTCCCCGAGATGACGGCCGGGGCAGCTTGGGCATGTGGGACGGAGGCCGGCCGCGAGGGTCGCCATCGACACACAGGCTTCGGAACACCCCGTCCGAAAGACGTCTTCGACGACCGGGGCAGGTCTCCTGGCTCGCGGGTCGATGCCTGTTCCGCCCGGCCTTCCCGGCGCATCGGGCGCCAGTGGACGATGGACGGAGAGCTCGCCGCTTACAGTTGCGGGGGCAGCCTCGGCTTTGGCACTGGAAGTGCCTCACCGAATTCCCTCTTAGCTCCGGGAGCAACCCGGAGAACCTCGATCGGCGCCCACCCTATAAGGGCGCGGCGCGGCGTCAAGCGGATCTCACGTCAAAGACTCGGCGTGCTGTAGAGCCTCTTGCCGCCGACGGAGATCTCGACCTCCTGCAAATAGCTGCGCAGTGCCGTCGTCGCGACCTCGATGCCGAGGCCGGGCGCGTCAGGGGCGGCGACCTGCCCGTTCGCGTCGCGCTCCAGATGATTGGCGGAGATCGCGATCGCGAGCGGCTTCGGCATGGCCGGATATTCGCAAATCTCATGCCCAGCCAAGCCGGCATAGGGCTGGAGCGAAGCCGACAGCGCCAGATGTGAGGTGAAAGTGTGGTTGACGAAGGTCACGCCCTTGGCGACCGCATAATCGGCCACCGCCTTGGACGGACCGATGCCGCCGATCCGCCCGCAATCGATCTGTACATAGCCGATGCCGCCATAATCGATGAGCTGCCGCGCCATCGACTCGTTATGGGCGCCCTCCCCGCCGGCCAGCCGGACCTTGGGGCTGCGCCTGGCGAGCGCGCCATAGGCTTCGAGCGCGCTGGCGTGGAACGGCTCCTCGAACCAGAGCACGTTCGCCTTCTCCATCGCGGGCAGACGGGCGGCGGCGCGCTCGACATCCTCGATGAAAATCTGGCCGGTATCGACGAGCAGGATGCCGTCCTGCCCCAAACCCTCGCGGGCGGCGACGAAATGCTCGGCATCGGCCTCGACGCTGCCGCGGCCGATCGGCCCCCAGCCGAATTTGGCGGCGCGGAAGCTGCGCTTCCGGGCATCGCGGGCGCGTTCGAGGGTTTCCTGCGCCGTGTCGCCGAACAGGACCGAGGCATAGGGCGTCTTGGGATGGCTTTTCGCGTAGCCGAGCAGGCGCCAGACCGGCTCGGAACGCATCTTGCCGAGGATATCCCACAGCGCCATCTCGACGCCGGAGAAGGTATGCGGCGCCTGCAGCAGGTCCATCGAGTTATAGGCGACGGCAGCAGCGATGCGGGCGATATCCTCCGGGCCTTCCAGCGTCTGGCCGAGCACGGAATCGGCGACCGGCCGGCAGACGCCATGCGACATCGGACAGATGAAGGCGGCGATGGAGGGCAGTGGCGCCGCCTCGCATTCGCCCCAGCCGACATGGCCGCCGGCGGCGACCCTGACCAGCAGCGCATCCTGGCTGCCGTCGGCTTCGTCGGTGACGACGGGCATGGCGAGATAGAAGAAATCGACGGCCTCGATTCTGGGCACGGGTCTTCTCCTCACAGTTCGTAGATCGTGGCGCGGGGCGTGAAGGTGACACCCTCGTCGAGGGGGTAGATCGGCCGGGCGCAGATGGTGTGGCCCAGGCTTTTCAGGTTGGCCGAGGTCGCGCCGGGCGCATCGATGTTGAAGTTCCGCGCGCACCACTGGTCGAACATGTGGAACTCGGTGTGCGGCGACTTCACCACGATCAGGTCGAAATCCGTCGGGTCGATGCCGTTGGCGTAATACATCGCCCGGTCGAACAGGCTGACAGAGCGGCTCATCACAACGACGGTGACGTTGTCCCAGGTCAGAACCGCGGTCGGCCCGGCTCTCAGGGGCGCTTTCATCGTCTCCAGCGCCGCCTCGCCATCCGAGAGCAATTTGACCTTGGCCTTGACCTTCATCGGCGGGAAGCGGGCGGGATCGATCGAACCGCCGAGCGCGACCTCGATCGTCGCGCCGACTCCGGCCTTGTGCGCAGCAGCCGCAGCCGGCGCGTCGACGATCTGGGCCAATACACGCTTGCCGTAACCCGCCTTGCGCAAGGCGGCGAGGATCAGGTTGCTGTCGCCGGAGGCACCGGATGAGGTCGCGTCAGCGGCATCGGTGAAGATCACGGGACCGTCGATGCTGCGGGCCTGCGCGATGGCGCGCTCCAGCGGGACGAGCTTGCCCTGCATGCGGAAGCGCAAGGGCCAGAACTCCTCGGCCAGCCGGACCGCCTCGCGCTCGGCGGTCTCCTTGTCGCCATCGGTCAGGATCAGCACTTGCGAGCAAAGCTCGGGCACGTCGGTGAAGGGGTTGCCGATCATGATGCCGGCCGCGAGCGCCCGCCCCTCCTCCTCCAGCCGGCGGCATTCGGCCAGAAGCTCGCCATAGCAGCCGGTCTTGGTGATGAGCTCGTCGCCGCGCACAAGGGCGGGAATGACGACACGGGCGGCAACGGGCCTGACCCCGCCCGCCATCAGCTTCAGCAGGAGTTCGGCCGCGCGGCGTCCGGTATCGGCGAAATCGACATGCGGATAGGTCCAGTAGATCGCGAAACCATCGACGTTGCGGAGCATGCGGTCGGTCAGGATGCCGTGCAGGTCGAGCGAGATCACGATCGGCATGTCCGGCCCGACGCGCTCACGCAGCTTCTCCAGCAGGTAGCCTTCGGGATCGAGCTCGCCATCGCTCCCCATCGCGCCATGCAGCGAGACATAGATGCCATCGATGTGGTCGAGCTTGGCAAAGATGGCAGTGAGGATTTCCTCGGAGAGCTTCTTCCAGCCTGTCGCCGAGAGCGGCCCGGCGCTGCCGGAGCGGGCGCAGATCGTCGGCACGATCTCGATATCGGGCCTCGCCTCGAAGACCGCGAGCGCGCCGCCGAGTTCCTGGTTCTGGCCGCGCTGGACGTAGAGGCCATCGCCATGGTGGATCAGGAAATTCTCGTAATGCGACGGCAGCGGGTTGAAGGAGGAAATCTCCTGCTTGCAGTCGGCGATCAGGATGCGCTTCATCGGGCGGCTCCTAGAGGCTGTTAGTGACCATGGGAGGGATTTGACGCTGGCGATTTTGCGCGAATGCAAGGAGTTCGAGGACGCAAACCTTCCGGTTTGCTACGAAGAACGACACGGCAGTCGCGCAAAAGCGCCGCGCCCTCCGGGTGAGGTGAAAACCGCAGAGCTGCAGCGTCGCACCGCTTGCCGATACCAGTGGTATCGGCGGCGCGATGCTCCTCCCATCTCTGCGGTTTTGACCTCATCAGATGCCTCCCATGGTCACTAACAGCCTCTAGGGGTCAGAATTTCAGGCGGGGGTCGAGCACGTCGCGCAGGCCGTCGCCAAGCAGGTTGAGGCCGAGCACGCAGGTGATGATCGCGAGGCCCGGAAACACCGTGATCCACGGGGCCTCGCGCATGAAGTCGCGCCCCTGGGCGATGATCGAGCCGAAGGAGGCCGCCGGCGGCGGCGGGCCGGCACCGACGAAGGAGAGCGCAGCCTCGGCCAGCACCGCGATGGCGAAGACATAGGTCAGGCGCACGATCAGCGGGCCGGCGACGTTGCGCAGCACATGCTTGAACAGGATGGTCCATTCGCCGACGCCGATCGAGCGGGCGGCGGCGATGTATTCCTGCTCCTTTTCAAGCAGAACCGAGGCACGCACGATGCGGGCGGTATGCGGCGTCGTGGCAATGGCGAGCGCGATCACGACATTGGTCAGCGAAGCGCCGAGCACCGCCGAGACGACCATGGCCAGCACGATCGACGGGAACGCCATCAGCGCATCCATGATCCGCATGATCGGCTGGTCGAGATGGTAGAAATAGCCGGCGATGGCGCCGCTCAGCGTTCCCGCGATGCCAGCCAGAATGACGGTGCAGGCACCGATGGCGAGCGAGATGCGGGCGCCGATCATCACGCGCGAGAGGATGTCGCGGCCGAAATGATCGGTGCCGAACCAGTGGACTGCGCTGGGCGCCGCGAGCCGGGCGCGGACATTGCTCTTGAGCGGATCGAAGGGCGTCAGCCAATCGGCGGCAAGCGCGACCGCGACCATCAGCAGCACCAGCACCGCCCCGATCACGAAGGAGCGGTTACGGAAGAGGCGCCCCCAGAGGGCGCGGCCGACGAGAGGCGTGCCCTGCATCAGGCCAGCCTCACGCGCGGATCGACCACGGCGTAGAGGATGTCGACGACGAGATTGATCGCGAGATAAACCACCGCGAGGAAGAGCAGACCACCTTGCAGCACCGGAAAATCGCGCGAGGCGATGGCGCCGACGATCAAGCGGCCGATTCCGGGGATGGAGAAGACCTGCTCGACGATGACCGCGCCGCCGAGCAAGGCGCCGGAGACGATGCCGATCACGGTGAGGATCGGGATCATCGCGTTGGGCAGCGCGTGGCGCAGCACGACATGAAGCTTGGCCAACCCCTTGGCATCGGCGGTGCGGACATAATCCTGCGAGAGCGTGTCCAGCATCGAGGCGCGCGCCATGCGGGCGATGAAGCCGACCTGCACCAATCCCAGCGTCAGCGCGGGCAGAACCATGCCGCGCAGCCACTGGCCCGGCGATTCCATGAAGGGCGTGAAGCCGCCGCTCGGCAGCCATCCGAGCGACACCGCGAAGACCAGCACCATGACGAGGCCGAGCCAGAAATCCGGCACGGAAAGCCCGAGCAGGGCCGTGGTCATCACCGCCTGATCGGGCCAGCGGTTGTGATTGACGGCCGCGATGATGCCGGCCGCGACGCCGAAAAACACGGCGAAGGCGAGCGCCAATGCCGCCAGCGAGAGCGTGACCGGCAGGCGCTCGATCAGGGCGGCCGTGACCGAGCGGTTGAGCAGGATCGACTGGCCGAGATCGCCGCTGAGGATGCGGCCATACCAGCCGAGCATCTGCTGCGGCAGCGACAGGTCGAGACCGAGCGCGCTGCGCAGCTTGGCGACCTGCTCGGGCGTCGCCGAGGCGTCGAGAAAGGCCGCCGCCGGATCGCCCGGCACCAGCCAGATCAGCGCGAAGGACATCAGCGAGACCAGGACGAGCACGAGAAAGGCGCCCGCGAGCCGGCGGATCAGGAAATGTCCCATGCCGCCCTCCTTCCGAGCGCTAGGCCTTCGTTCTGATAAGTGCGCGTCATCCCGGGCGGCCGAAGGGAGACCCGGGATCCATTCCGGAACGCTTCCGGCAAAGGTTCAGGAATGGATCCCGGATCTGCGCCGCAGCGCGGCTTGTCCGGGATGACACGGCTAATATGACGGCGGTCGATACCTACGACGGCGGGCATCGACCGCTTGCCCTCAAGGCTCCAGCCAGACGCCCCACATGCGCGGGATGCGATAGGGCTTGAAGTTCTTGAGCTTCGCCGTCGAGGCCTGGAAGACCCCGTAATTGCCGGCCTTCATTGCCACGGCCGCATCGTACATGTGCTTCTGGAAGGCATCGAAGAGGGCCTTGCGCTTGCCTTCGTCCATCTCGGCGTTGAAGGCGGCGGCGATGCGGTCGATCTCCGGGTCCTTCGCCTGCTGCGACAGGCCGTTGACCCAGGGCGCCATCACCGAGCCCGGCCCTTCATAGGGTTCGATGCCGAAGCCGTGCGTCCAGAAGGTCCAGCCGGTCGGGGTAAAGCCGATCTTCGAGACGGTCGGCCAGTCGGCGACGGTAATGTCGACCTCGACACCGATCTCCTTCAGCTTCTGCTGGACCAGCGTCGCGGTGTCGACATTGGGGCGCAGATTGTCGGTGATGAAGGTGATCTTGCCGCCCTTGTAGGAGGATTTGGCGAGCAATTCCTTGGCGAGCTTGATGTCGTTCTTGTTGTATTTGTCGCTGCCGACGGTCGAGTGGAAGGCTGCGCCCGGATAGAGCCAGCTCGGGTCCATCTGGTAGATATCGGCATAGGAGATCGCCATGATCTCCTCCATGTCGAGCGCCGCCTGGACGGCCAGCCGGAAATTCACGTCATTGGCCGGCGCCTGCGCCTGGTTGAACTTGATCACCTGCAGGCCGAACGGCATCGACTTGTGGATGGTGAAGCGATTGTCGGTGCCCAGCCGCTTGGCGGTCGGGCCGTCGACGGTCTCGTTGAGTTGGATCTGGCCGGCCTCGAGCGCGGCGCTGCGGGCGCCGCCTTCCGGCATGAAGCGGAAGGTCACGGTGTCCAAGAAGGCTTCCTTCTTGCCGGCGAAGCCGTCCCGGCCGGTGCCCTTCGGATTGGGCGCATAGCCGTCATAGCGCGTCAGCTTGACGTGACTGTCCGGCCTGTACTCGACGAACTTGTAGGGGCCGGTGCCGATGACCTCGATCTTGCCGGCCTCCTTGGCGGCCTCGCTCGCCGGGTAGATCGCGATCGGGGCGCGTGGCGAGGAGAGATTGTCGAGGAAGGTCGATTGCGCCTGTTTCAGCGTGACCGTGACCTCGTGCTCGCCGCTCGCCTTGATCGTATCGATGGCGGCGACCAGCGCCGGCGAGGCGCCGACCTTGCGGTAGCGCTCCAGCGAGGCGACGACATCGGCCGCATCGAGCTTCTTGCCGTTATGGAAGGTCACGTCCTTGCGGATCGGGAAGACATAGGTTTTGCCATCGGGCGAGACCGTCACGCCCTCGGCCAGCTCCGGCACCGGCTTGGCGTTCTCGTCGCGGGCATAGAGTGTCTCGAAGATGTGGAGCGTGACGTTGCGCGAGGCCTGCGCCGAGGTGATCTGCGCATCGAGCGAGGGCGGCGCCTGGCTGATGCCGATGACGACGTCGCCGCCCTTGCGCTGGGCCAGCGCGCCTTGCGCCCCTCCGAGCACAAGCGCTGCCGCGAGGGCGGCGCCGAAGATGAGGTGCTTTGCCATGTTCTTGTCCCCTCAGGATTGATGGTCAGGCACGTGGTGGTTCAGGCGTAAGCTTGGTCAGGCGGCGGCGCGCACCGCGTCGTAATCCTCCATCAGCACGGCAACCGCGTCGCCGCGCTGGACCCGGCCCGGACCGGCGGACATCCAGAGCACGCCGTCGCGGCGGTAGCGCACCTCCAGCGGCTCGCGGTCGATGTCCTCGACGAAATGCAGGTAGCCCGCGAGATCGCCGGCGCGGCAGATGTCGCCGACGACATTGCGCGGCTCGAACAGTCCGCCGGCCGGCGCGAAGGAATAGCCGGCGGCATCGCGCACCATCATGTGGCGGGTGCCGGGCGAGCCGTCGCGCTGCGTCGTGTCGGGCTTGCCGTCCATCACGCCGCAATGCTTGAGGATATTGGTCAGCGCCCGGTCGGCGATGCGCACGCCCTCGACATTGACCCGGCCCCAGCCGCCAAGCTCGGTGCCGAGCGACAGGATGCCGCGGCGCTCGACCGAAGAGGTCAGCGTCGCGCCCTCGTCGACGCCCCAGAACACGACATTGTAGGGCGCGCCGAAGGCCGCCGCCGCAGCCATGGTACGCTCGCGCAATTTGGCGTCGGAGACGTAGTGCATGTTGGTCGAAAGCGCCGAGTTGCCGGAATGGCCAGCGGTGTGAAGGTCGACGGAGACATCGACCAGCGGCAGCACCACGCTATCGACGAAATGCGCCAGCATCTCCGAGAAGGTGCCGCGCGGATTGCCGGGGAAGCAGCGGTTCATGTCGCGATTGTCGACCGGCGAGAGCCGCGTGTCGTTCAGCACGGCGGGCATGTTCAGCGCCGGAATCATGATCACCCTACCCTGCACCTTGGCCGGGTCGAGGCTGCGGGCGAGGCGCGAGACGGCGATCTGGCCTTCGTACTCGTCACCATGAACCCCGCCGGTGAACAGGACAGTCGGACCGGAGCCATTCTTCACGCTGATGACGGGGATTTCGACGACGCCCCAGCCGGAGGTGTTGCGGGACAGAGGCGCCCGCAGATAACCCGCTTGCCTGCCTGAAGATTCGAAGTCGATCTCGCAACGAACCCGACTTTCCGACGCCATGGCGAACCCCTCTCGCTCTTGCGTTTCGTATGATTGTATACGATCATACGACCTGTCAAGCGAGAGGCAGAGAGCCGGATGACGGATACGGGCGGACCAGTGCGGGCAGCCGGAACGGCAGTACAGGAGCGGGCGAAGAGCGCCGCGCCCGACTGGCAGCCCTTGCAACCGCAGACGCTCGTCGACCATGCCATCGAGGCGATCATCGCCGGGGCGGCCGCCGGGCTGATCCTGCCGGGGGACCGGATCGTCGAGGTCGACCTCGCCCGCAAGCTCGGTGTCAGCCGCGTGCCGGTGCGTGAGGCTTTGCGCCTGCTCGAAAGCCAGGGCGTCGTGGTCAGCGAACCCTACAAGGGCATTCGGCTCCGCCCGGTGACGAACGAGCGCGTCTCGGACCTGATCGAGGCGCGCATCGCGCTGGAAGCGAGCGCCGTGGTGCGTGCCGTCGCCGCCGGCCGCAATCGCGGGGCTCATCTCGACGAACTCCGTGCCGCCGTGGCGGAGATGGAATTGATGGCGGCGCGCGGCAGCGCCTATGGCGTCGCGGTCGCCGATACCGGCTTCCACCGCGCACTCTGCCGGCTCGGCGGCAACAGCGTCACCTTCGACCTGTGGGAGACGCTGGCGCCGCAATGCACGATCATTTTCGGCCTGGCCACCTTCGGCAAACCGATGGCCGGCGTGGTCGAGGAGCATGTCGACCTGCTCGCCGCCTTCGAGGCCGGCGATATCGCGGTGATCACCCGCACGCTCGACGAGCACATCACCGTCATGAACCACGCGATGGATTACGAGGCCATCGTCGCCCAGCGCCGCAAGGAAAGGGATTTGCCGTGAACGACCAGCCCATCCAGACGCGCGCGGCCGGCCGGACGGCGGGGCTCCCGCCCTTCCGCATCACCCGCATCGAGGCCGCCCCCCTGTTCGGCGAAAGCCCGAAAGGCGGCTGGTCGGCCGAGATCCGGCCGGAGGATTCGATCCATGCGCTGATCGCGGTCCATACCGATCAGGGCCTCACCGGCTATGGCAGCGTCTTCACCGATGGCCGGCTCGTGCAGGCGGGCCTCAAGGTGCTGGAGCCGCTTTTCCTCGGCGCGGATGCGCTCTCGCCCGATTTCGTCAGCGAGAAGCTGCATCAGAACACCTTCTGGATGGGGCGCGGCGGCACGCTGACCCATACGATCAGCGGCATCGACATCGCCCTCTGGGACATTCTCGGCCAGGCGACGGGGCTCAGCGTCGGGCGCCTGCTCGGCGGGCGCTATCGCGAACGCGTGCAGCCCTATTGCTCGCTGCTGATGGAGGAGCCGGCGGCGATGAAGGATGTCGTCGCGAGCTATCGCGACAAGGGTTTCAGTGCCTTCAAGATCGGCTGGGGGCCGTTCGGCCGGGCGCTCGACGTCAAGCTCGACGAGGCGATCGTGCGGGCCGCGCGCGAGGCGGCCGGCGAGAAGTCCAAGCTCTTCGTCGATGCCGGCGCCAGCGACGCGCTTTGGCCGCATGGGCTGAAATGGGCCAAGCGCACGGCCGAGATGCTCGCGGATTACGAGGTCGGCTGGTTCGAGGAGCCGGTCAGGCCCGATGCCATCGACGATTATCGCGAATTGCGCCGCTCCTCGCCCGTACCGATCGCCGGCTGCGAGGTGCTGACCCGGCGCCAGAGCTTCATTCCCTGGCTGACGACCGGCGCGCTCGACATCGTCCAGCCCGACGTCACCAAGGTCGGCGGCATCTCCGAGCAGCGCCGCATCGCCTGGATGGCCTATGATCTCGGCATCAAATATGTCGGCCATGGCTGGAACACGGCGCTCGGCCTCGCCGCCGACCTGCAGATGGCCGCGGCCTTCCCGGATGCCGATCTCGTCGAGTTCATCGGCGGCAGCCCCTATGTCGACGGCATCCTCGCGAAGCCCTTCGCGCTCGACGCCGAGGGCTGGCTGACGATTCCGGACCTGCCGGGGCTCGGCGTCACGATCGATCGCGACAAGCTCGGCCGCTATACGCCAGATCCGGGGGCACTGTTCGTGTGATGCCCCGGGAACTGGCTGTCTTGTAAGAAAACGCGGGTCATCCCGGACGGAGCGTAGCGAAGATCCGAGATCCATGCCTGAACCTCAATCGGAAGCGTTCCGGAATGGATCCCGGGTCAAGCCCGGGATGACCCGCGTGGTTCCGAGAATGGTCGGCCAGCCCCTGCCGCCATTTCACTCCGCCATCGCATAGGCCGCTCTATCGATGCCATGACGGGCGAGCTTGTCGTAGAAGGTCTTGCGGGGGATGCCGAGCGTCTCCAGCGTCGCGCGGACATCGCCGCGATTGGCCTCCAGCGCCTCGCGGATCAGATTGGCCTCGATCGCGTTGAGGCGATCCGGCAGGCTGGCGACCGGGGCATCGTTGCGGTTGGGCTGCGCCGGCAGGACGCTGGAGAGGCCGAGCGCTACACGTTCGGCGAAATGGACGAGCTCGCGGACATTGCCCGGCCAGTCGTTCTCGACCAGATGCCGCTCGACCGCGCGATCCAGAACCGGCACCGGCCGGCGATACTTTTCCGCCGCACGGGCGAGAAAGCGCGTGAAGAGCAGCGGAATGTCGCGGCGGCGCTCGCGCAGCGGCGGAATGCGGAGCGTCACCACGTTCAGCCGATAATACAGGTCCTCGCGAAAATCGCGGCGTTGGGCGGGATCGCCGAGATCGGCCTTGGTCGCGGCCACAACCCGCAGATCAACGCGGCGCAAGTCGTTCGAGCCGAGCGGGGCGATCTCGCGCATCTCCAATACGCGCAGCAGCTTGACCTGAGCCGAAGGCGGCATGCTCTCCAGTTCGTCGAGGAAGAGCGTGCCGCCGCTGGAATGCTCGATGCGGCCGATCCGCTTTTTCTGCGCGCCGGTGAAGGCGCCGGGCTCGTAGCCGAACAACTCGCTCTCGATGACGCTGTCGGGCAGCGCGCCGCAGTTCAGCGCGACGAACGGCTTGTCGCGGCGGCGACCGAGCCGGTGCAGCAGCCCGGCGACGACCTCCTTGCCGGTGCCCGTCTCGCCGAGCACGAGCACGTCGACATCGACATCGGCGAGTTCGCGGATGGTCTGGCGCAGGCGCGTGATCGCGGCGGTCTCGCCGATCAGCGCGGTCTCCTCCTCGCCCTGTTCGGCCAGCGCCCGCAGCCGCCGATTCTCGAGGACGAGCGCGCGCTTCTCGGCCGCGCGCCGGAGTGTCTCGACGAGGCGCTCGCCGGCATAGGGCTTGGCGATGAAGTCGTAAGCGCCCTCGCTCATCGCGCCGACGGCGGTGGCGATATCGGCATGGCCGGAGATCATGATCACCGGGATATCGGGGTCGAGCGCCCGCAAGCGCCGGAACAGTTCGATCCCGTCCATGCCGGGCATGCGGATATCGGTGACGACAATGCCGGCATAGTCCGGCCCGATCCGTTCCAGCGCCGCTTCGCCCGAGGATAGTGCCACCGCCCGGAAGCCGGCGAGGCGCAGTGCCTGGACATTGGCATCGCGCAGATCGGGGTCGTCATCGACGAAGGAGACCTCGATCGCAGCGATGGAGCCTGCGGAATCGCTCATGCCGCCGCCCTTTCGAGAGTGATGATGAAGCTGGCTCCGGCGCCGGGAGCGCTCGTCGCGTTCAAGGTGCCGCCGAAGGAGACGATCATGTCCTGCGAGATCACCAGCCCGAGGCCGAGCCCCTTGGGCTTCGACGTGCTGAACGGGACGAAGAGCTGCGCCAGCGCCTGCTCGGACAAGCCGGGGCCGCGATCCGTAATCGCGATCTCGACCCTCTCGTCGCCTGGCGTGACCGTGATCGCGAGCGCAGGCTCGCCGCCCTGCCCGCCTTCCATCAACGCCTCGATCGCATTGCGCAACAGGTTGACGAAGACCTGTTCGAGTTCGATCGGGCGGGCGATGACATGGATCGGCTCCGGCGGCACGGTGACGAGCGGCGTCACGCCCGCCTGCCGCAAGGGACCTTCGAGCAGGGTCAAGGCGCCCTCGATGATCGTGCCGATCGGAACCGGGGCCAACGGCTCCTTGCCGCGCCGCGCGAAGCCGCGCAAAGCCTCGGTGATCGCGCCGATCCGGTCGGTCAGCGAGACGATCCGGACCAGCGCCCCGTCCGCATCCGCAGGCTCGGCACGCTTGAGGAAGGCGCGGGCGTTCTCGGCATAGGTGCGCAGCGCCGCCAGCGGCTGGTTGACCTCATGCGCGACGCCGGCGGTGACCTGGCCGAGCGTCGCGAGGCGGTTGGCCTTGGCCAGTTCCTCGCGGAGATTGGAGAGCCGTTCCTGTGCGCGGGTGCGCTTCGCCATCTCGGCGACGAGGCGTTCATTGGCGCCGGCAAGCTCCGCCGTGCGCTCGGCGACGCGGTCCTCCAGCTCGGCCTTGGAGCGGGCATCGGCCTCCTGCCGGGCGAGGTTGCGCTGTCGGCGATGCAGCGCGAAGCCAGCCAGCGCCGCCCCCGGCATCAGCAGGAGCGCAACCAGCGCCTGCGATTGCGAGCGTCCGGCGGTGATCGCGGCATCGACAGGCTGGAGCACCTCCAAGAGCCAGTCCGTGGTCGCGACAGGCTGACGGATGCGGACATAGCGCCCGGCGAAGGCATCTGCGCCCTGCACGAGATCCCCGCGCTCCTGCAGCGGCAGCATTGTCAGCGGAGCGGTACCGAACTGAAGCGAATCCCGGATCGCGGCCGCGGTCGCCGGAGCAAGCGGCGCCTCGACCCGGAAGCGCCAATCCTCGACCGTCGAGAGCAGCACCACGCCTCGCCGGTCGACGACATAGGTCTGGCCGCCGAGCGCCCGCCAATCCGCCTCGACGCGATCGAACTCGGCCTTGACGACGATGACGCCGAGGCTCCGGCCGCCCTCCTCGATCCGCCGGGTGACATAGAGGCCGGGGCGCTGGCTGACGGTGCCGAGCGCGAATTGCTCGGCCGCTCCGTTCGCAACCGCGCCCTTGAAGTAGTCGCGGAAGCTGTAGTCGCTGCCGACGAAGCTCGTGGGCTCGTTCCAGTTGCTGGCCGCGATCGCGACGCCGTCGGGACCGAGGAGATAGATCACCGCCGTACGGGCTTCGCGGGCGATGGCTTCGAGCTTGAGGTCCAGCCCGTGGCGGCTGCCGCCGGTCAGGGCCTGCCGGACATCGGGATCGCGCGCCAGGATGACCGGCAGCGCACGCTGCTTCTCGAGTTCACCGCGCAGGATCGCGAGCGCCAGCGTGCCGCCGTCCGTGGCACGGCTCTGCGTCGCCGCGATGGCGCGGCTGCGGCCGATCTCGCCGGCGGCGAACAGCGAGGCGATGGCCAGCGCGGCGACGACCAGTCCGAAGACCAGCCAGCGCAGCGTCACGGCACTTTTCCACGGGTCGCGCCTGGAGCGGCTCATCCCCTGTCGTTGTGCGGTTTCCCGCACAAATCAAGAGGCCGCGTGCGGAATTCCACTCGGACCGCTCGCAGATTGATTCCGGATGGAAGCGCAACCCTTTGTTTTCACACGATTCCTCTCATCTCGATCGATTGGCACGCCGGTTGCGAAAGAGGGGCAGCGGTTTCGAACAAAACCAAGACGACCGCCGACCCAAGGAGCAGACCATGGCGACCATGATCGACGTCGCGCCCGCTCAGCCGGCGCACCCGAAGAAGTTCTATCAACATCTCTATGTGCAGGTGCTGTTCGCCATCGCGGCGGGCATCCTGCTTGGCCATTTCTGGCCGGAACAGGGCGCCGCCCTGAAGCCGCTCGGCGATTCCTTCATCAAGCTCGTGAAGATGATCATCGCGCCGGTGATCTTCCTGACGGTCTCGACCGGTATCGCCGGGATGACCGACATGAAGAAGGTCGGGCGCGTCGCCGGCAAGGCGATGATCTATTTCCTGTGCTTCTCGACGCTGGCGCTGATCGTCGGCCTCGTCATCGGCAACCTGATCCAACCCGGCGCCGGCCTGCACATCAATCCCGCCAGCCTCGATGCCAAGGCCGTGCAGGGCTACGCCGCCAAGGCGCATGACACGAGCATCGTCGGCTTCCTGCAGAACATCATCCCGGAAACGATCGTCGGCGCCTTCGCCTCGGGCGACATCCTGCAGGTGCTGTTCTTCTCGGTGCTGTTCGGCCTGTCGCTGGCGATGGTCGGCGAGCGCGGCAAGCCGGTGCTCGACTTCCTGCAGGCGCTCTCGACCCCGATCTTCAAGCTGGTCGCGATCCTGATGAAGGCCGCCCCGATCGGCGCCTTCGGCGCGATGGCCTTCACCATCGGCCGCTACGGCATCGGCTCGGTCGCCAACCTCGCCTTCCTGATACTGACCTTCTACATCACGGCGGCGGTGTTCGTGCTGGTCGTGCTCGGCGCGGTCGCTCGCTATAACGGCTTCTCGGTGCTGGCGCTGATCCGCTACATCAAGGACGAGATCCTCCTCGTCATCGGCACCTCCTCCTCGGAAGCGGCGCTGCCGAGCCTGATGGAGAAGATGGAAGCCGCCGGCTGCAAGCGCTCGGTCGTCGGGCTCGTCATCCCGACCGGCTATTCCTTCAACCTCGACGGCACGAACATCTACATGACGCTGGCGGCGCTGTTCATCGCGCAGGCGATGGATATCCACCTGCCGCTCGGCGACCAGATCCTGCTGCTGCTCGTCGCGATGCTGTCCTCGAAGGGCGCGGCCGGCATCACTGGAGCGGGCTTCATCACGCTCGCCGCCACGCTCTCGGTCGTCCCGGCCGTCCCGGTCGCCGGCATGGCGCTGATCCTCGGCATCGACCGCTTCATGTCGGAATGCCGGGCGGTGACCAACTTCATCGGCAATGCCGTAGCCACGATCGTGGTGGCGCGCTGGGAAGGAGAACTCGACGAGAACCGCCTGAAGGCCGCGCTCGCTGGCGAATTGCCGGATTTCCTCGACGAGCCGCTGATGGCTCCGGCGGAGTGATTGGCACGGCCGGCACGATGATGGACCGTGGCTCCTGCGAGCCGCGGTCGATCACTCACGCAATCGGTTGAGCGGCGAAGGCGCCGGTCACTTCCGGCAGACGAAGAGGCGGTCGAGCCCCTGCGGCTCGAGCGCATGTTTCTCGGTCAGGCGGCTGCGGTCGCCATCTTCCGCAGAGAACCTGATCTCGTCGACGTCGAAACCGGCGGCAGCGAGCTTGTCGGGAAAGTCGCGGCCATAGAGCCGGACATGGTCCCAGCCGCAGATGCGCTCGATCTCGGCGGCCGGCATATCCGCCGGCGGCTCCAGGTCTCGGCCCGCGACTGGTCGAGCGGCACCGAGAAGAAGGCGGTGCCGCCGGGCTTCAGGACGCGGAAGCACTCGCGCATGCCCTGGGCGTCATCGGGAACGCGCTCCAGGATATGATGGCAGATCAGATAGTCGAAATGGTCGTCGGCGAACTGGATATTGGTGATGTCGACGACGGCATTGGCGACCTTGCTGATTTTGACGTCGCCGGCGACGTAACGGGGATTGTCCTTCCACAAGCGGAAGAACGGCCGCTCCGGCGAGAAATGCAGCACGGCCTTGTCGGCCAGGTCCAGGCGGTTGGCGCGCAGGTACAGCCCCATGATCCGGTCGCGCTCCTTGGAGGAGCAGTTCGGGCAGCGCGCCTCGGGCCGCGGGCCGACATCGAGGAAGCGCCCCTCATGACCGCAGATGGTACAGAGCCGCGCCGGGCGCGCCTGCAGGAACTGGCCCGGCTTGCGAACTGCCGCGCGCAGATATTCCTGCGCGAATACACCGATGTTCATGCCAAAAACCGCCATGGCGCGACGTTCTGGCCGCGACCGGCAGCCCGGCACGACAGGTCGCAGCCCCCCACGAGAAATACGAACGTTTGGAATATTCGAGCGTCTTTGAGAAAGCCATTGTTATTATGCATCTCCCATTTGGGGGGTGACGCAAAGAATCGTGCCGGAGCACGTCGACGATCCGTCGATATGCTCCGGCACCTCCATGTTTACTACGCTTCCCGAGGCGGACGCTGCTGCGGACGGCGCCCCGGCATTCTCAGAGCGTCGAGCGGCGCACCGTCAGGTCGGAGCGCTCGTAGACGGCCGGCAGCAGGTCGACGCCGAGGCCGGGCGCCTCCATCGGGTAGACATAGCCGTTCTCGATGCGGGGCATCTCGGTGACCAGTTCCAGATACCAGCCGCGATAGAAGGCGCGCACCGATTCCTGGATCAGCGTGTTCGGCTGGCTGAAGGAGGTGTGGACCGCCGCGACGAAGCCGACCGGGCCGATGCAGTCATGCGGCGCGAAGGGGCGGTGCCAAGTCTCAGCCAGCGCCGCGATCTTGCGGCCCTCGGTCAGGCCGCCGGTCCAGCACAGGTCGACCATCACGACATGGGCGGCGTCGCGCTCCAGCATGTCCTTGTAGGGCCAGCGCGAACCCAGCGTCTCGCTGGCGCAGACCCAGACATCAGTCGAGCGAGCGTATTCGGCCAGCGCCTGCGGCGAGTTCATCTTGATCGGGTCCTCGTACCAGGTCGGCTTGTAGGGCTCGAGCACGCGGGCGATCTGCTTGGCTGTCGGCAGGTTCCAGAGCGAGTGGAACTCGACCATGATCTCCATCTTGTCGCCGACGGCCTTGCGGATCTTCTCGAAGGGCTCGACCGCCTTCTTCATCTGCTCGGCCGTGATGTAGAGGCCCTGGTTCTCGATCGCGGGCGGATCGAAGGGCCAGATTTTCATGGCGGTGATGCCCTGCTCCAGCAGGTTCTCGGCCAGCGCGTCGGCGCGGTTCATGAAGCCGTCGAGGTCCTCATAGGGGCTGCCCTCGTCGCCCAGGCTCCAGTTCGAGACCGGCTTGATGTTGCTGGAGCGGACATAGCGGGTGCCGGCGCAGGTGTTGTAGATGCGTTGCTTGTCGCGGCAGAGGCCGCCCAGCATCTGGTGCACCGGCAGGCCGCAGACCTTGCCGAAATGGTCCCAGAGCGCGATGTCGATCGCCGAGGTCGCGCGGGATTCCGCACCGGTCGAGGACTGCGCCATCGGCAGGTTGGTCATCTCGCGATGCAGCGCCTCGATATGCAGCGGGTTCTTGCCGAGCAGGCGGCCCGCCAGCGTGTCATGGATATGCGCCTCGACCGAAGCGGCGCCGTAGAAGGTTTCGCCGAGCCCGATATGGCCGGAATCGGTGTGAACTCGCACCCAGAGCACATTGCCGAATTCCTCGGCGCGCAGGGTTTCGATGGCGGTGATCTTCATGGCGTTTCGTCCTGTTCAATCAGTCCGGGCGCGGGCGCGCAGGCCCCTCGCCGCTTGTTGGCTCTTGGGGCTCACAGCACCGAGATCATGCCGCCGTCGACATAGATGATCTGGCCGCAGACATAGTCGGAAGCCGAGGAGGCGAGGTAGACGCAGGTGCCGGCGAGTTCGTCCGGGCGGCCCCAGCGGCGGGCGGGCGTGCGGCCCTTCACCCAGGCGTCGAAGGTGGGGTTGTCGATCAGCGCCTGGTTCATGTCGGTGAGCATGTAGCCGGGGCCGATCGCATTGGCCTGGATGCCGAGCTCGCCCCATTCCGCCGCCATGGCCTTGGTCAGCATCTTGATGCCGCCCTTGGCCACCGTGTAGGGCGCGACGGTCGCGCGGGCGAGTTCGCTGGTCAGCGAGCCGATATTGATGACCTTGCCATGGCCGCGCTTGGCCATGCGGCGGGCCGCCTCGCGACCGACGACGAAGGCGCTGGTCAGGTTGGTGTCGAGCACGCGGCGCCAGTCGGCCGTCTCCAGCTCCAGCATCGGCTTGCGGAACTGGATGCCGGCATTGTTGACGAGAATGTCGACCGCGACGCCCTCGGCATCGAGCGCGGCGAAGGCGGCGACGACAGCCTGCTCGTCCGTCACGTCGAAGTTGAGGCCGCGCGTCTTGTAGCCCGCCGCGGTCATCGCCGCGACGGCATCGGAGAGGCGCCCGGCATCGGCACCGTTGAGGATGATGCTGGCGCCCGCAGCCGCGAGCCCTTCGGCCATGGCACGGCCGAGCCCGCGCGAAGAACCGGTCACGAGCGCGGTGCGCCCCGAGAGATCGAAGGGAGAGGTCACGCTTGAGCGTCCTATGTCGATGGGGTCTGGAGGGCCGGATGGGCCGGCATCGTGCCGCTCGCGGCGAGCTTCGCCGCGTAGCGGCGGTAGGATTCGCCGATATGCTTGCGCATCGCCTCGCCGGCGCCGGCCGGGTCGCGGGCACGAATGCGGTCAAGGATCGCAGCGTGGTCGGTGCGGCGGATCGCGATGTTCGAATCCTCGCCGCGATCCTTGTCGCGCATGCTGCGGATCGAGTTGAGCAGCGGGCTCGAGACGAACTGGAGCACGGTCAGGAAGAGCGGGTTATGCGCGGCCGTCGCGACGGCGAGATGCAGCGCGAGGTCATGGGCGGAGCTGTCCTCGCCCGCATCGTCGGCGGCGTTCAGCGCGGCCTCGGCCGCCTCCATCCGGGCCAGGTCCTCCGGCGTATGGCGCAGCGAGGCCAGTTGCGCCGCCTCGACTTCAAGCCCGAGTCGGAACTCCAGGAATTGCAGGATCGACTGCTCGGAAGCCGCGATCTCGGCGCGGCGCAGGCGCAATGAATCCTGCTGGTTGACGAAGAGGCCGAGCCCCCGGCGGCTTTCGACGATGCCGTCGGCCTTCAGATAGGCGATGGCCTCGCGCACCACCGGCCGGCTGACGCCGAGCTGGCGGGCCAGCTCCGTCTCGGAGGGCAGACGCGCGCCCGGCTGCAAGGCGCCCGAACGGATCGAGGTCGCCAGCGCGGTGGCGGCATCGCTCGCGAGATTGGGCCGTGATCCGATGGATGAGAGCTGCATGGTGACTTCCTACTAGAGCATCATTGTCATGTTGCCAGTTGTTTGACAACCTGACTTCTGCCGCGTTATGGGTGCCGCAACGGCGCCCGCCTCCAGAGCGAAAACAACGCGCCGCGATCGAGGGAAGGCCGACATGCTCGCAGGGACCCGCCGGACTCCGCCCGTCGCCGGAGCAGCCTTGGCCGCGCCGTCAAGAGGCCGGGACGGCAGGCCGGATCTTCCCGCGACGTCCACGCCGAGATCAAGAGACACCGGACATGAGTCCCTGCCCTCGGCGGTGGACAACGCCGCCGAGCGGTTGAGCCTGCCTTCGTTCGGTGACACATCCCCCAGCAACTGTTCCGGAGACGAGTATCGTGACCAAGACCCATCCGACACGCTTCGCTTTCATCGCCGCGCTGGCCGCTGCCCTGCTGGGCTCGACAGCGGCCATGGCCGAGGTCAAGGCGAAGATCGGCCATGCGATGCCCGACACGCACCCGCAGGCGACCGCCGTCGCCAAGTTCGCGGAACTCGCCGGCACCTATACCAATGGCAACGTCAAGATTCAGGCGTTCCACTCGGCCATGCTCGGCAGCGACGAGAAGCAGCTCCAGGCGACACAGGCCGGCACGCAGGAATTCTACATCGGCACGCTGGCGCCACTCTCGACCCGCGTGAAGGAAGTCCAGGTCTGGGACCTGCCTTTCCTGTTCCAGAACGAGAAGGAGGTCTACGCGGTCCTCGACGGCGCCTCGGTCAAGAAGATCTTCGAGAAGATCGAGCCGAGCGGCCTCGTCGGCCTGACCTGGACCGGCATGGGCTTCCGCAACCTCTCGAACAGCCGCCGCGCCGTGAAGACGGCCGAGGATGTCAACGGCCTGAAGCTGCGCGTGATGGCGAACCCGGTGGCGCTCGACACCTGGAAGTCGATCGGCGCCAACGCCGTGCCGATGGCCTTCTCGGAAGTGTTCACCGCGCTCGAGGTCAAGGCGCTCGACGGGCAGGAGAACCCGCTCCAGCACATGTGGGCGAACAAGATGCAGGAAGTGCAGAAGCACATCTCCATCACCAACCACGTCTACACGCCGGTCGCGCTGGTCGCTTCCAAGAAGTTCTGGGACTCGCTCTCGGCCGCTGACAAGGCCGGCGTCCAGAAGGCCGCGACCGAGGCCGGCCTGCTGCAGCGCAAGCTGCTCGACGAGGGCGACCGCGACGTGATCACCAAGTTCAAGGCCGCTGGCGTTTCGGTGGACGAGGTCTCGGCCGACGACCTGCGCAAGGTGCAGGCCAAGGTTCAGCCGGTGGTCGACAAGTTCAAGGGGCAGATCGGCGAGGAGTTCGTGAACGGCTTCGTCGCCGAGATCGAAAAGGCACGCGCCGCCAAGTAAGGCACGCGACGACAGCCGGCCCGAGGGACCGGCTGTCCTTTTCTCAAGTACCGGCGCCGAGCCGGCGATCCCCTTCCAAGTGCCGCCGGCGAGGTGACCGATGACCAGCCTGCTCAAGACAGCGACGGACGGTTTCTACCGCCTGATCGAGGTCATCCTCGTGATCTGCATGGCCGTGATGCTGGTCATGGTCTTCGGCAACGTGATGCTGCGGATCTTCTTCAACACCGGCATCGACCTGTCGGAAGAAATCCCGCGCTTCGCCTTCGTCTGGATGACCTTCCTCGGCGGCATCATCGGCCTGCACCGGCGCAGCCATCTCGGCGTCGACATGGTGGTCCAGGCGCTGCCGATCTTCGGCCGCAAGGTCTGCTGGGCGATCAGCCAGGTCATCATGCTGATCTGCGCGCTGTTCATCTTCTACGGCACTTATCTCCAGCACGACATCATCGCCGGCAACGCCTCGCCGGTCGCGCAGCTCAGCATGATCTGGGTCTATGGCGTGAGCTATGTCACCGGCGCCGCGATCGCGCTGATCTGCCTGTCGAACCTGATCCGCCTCGCGCTGGGACAGGTCTCCGACAATGAGCTGATCGACGTGCACGAGGAGGGAATGGCCGAGGGCCTCGAAGCCGAGCGCGACATGAAGGCGCAGGGAGCCAAGCCGTGATCGTCTTCGTCTTCATCACGTCGCTGCTCGGCCTGATGGCGCTGGGCATGCCGGTCGCCTTCGCGCTGATCGGCTGCGGCCTCGCCATGATGCTCTACATGGGCATCTCCGACCCGCAGATCATCATCCAGAACATGTGGGACGGCGCCAATTCCTTCCCGCTGCTGGCCGTGCCCTTCTTCATGCTGGCCGGCGAGCTGATGAATGCCGGCGGCATGACGCGCCGGATCATCACCATGGCCATGGCCTGGATCGGCCATATCCGCGGCGGCCTCGGCTATGTCGCTGTTATCGCCGCCGTCATCATGGCCTCGCTCTCGGGCTCGGCCGTCGCCGACACCGCGGCGCTCGCCTCCGTACTCGTGCCGCTGATGCGCAACGCCGGCTACGACATCAACCGTTCCTGCGGCCTGATCGCCTGCGGCGGCATCATCGCGCCGGTGATCCCGCCCTCGATCGGCATGATCATCTTCGGCGTCACCGGCGGCGTCTCGATCACCAAGCTGTTCATCGCCGGCATCGTGCCGGGCGTGATGATGGGCATGGCGATCATGCTGGCCTGGCGCTGGAGCATCAAGCGCGACAACCCGCGCGTCGAGCCGAAGCGCAGCATGCGCGAACGGCTGGTCGAAACCCGCAATGCCGGCTGGGCGCTGGTGCTGCCCGTGGTCATCATCGGCGGGCTCAAGGTCGGCTGGTTCACCCCGACCGAGGCCGCGGTGATCGCAGCCGCCTACTCGCTCTTCGTCGGCGTCTTCATCTATCGCGAGATCAAGATCCGCGAGCTGTTCGGCCTGATGTACCGCGCGGCCGAGACGACCGCCGTCATCATGTTCCTGGTCGCGGCAGCCGGCGTTTCGGCCTGGCTGATCACCACGGCCAACATTCCCCAGCAGGTCGCCGACATGGTCGCGCCCTTCATGGAGAACAAGATCCTGCTGATGGCCATCCTGATGGTGATGGTCTTCATCGTCGGCACGGCGCTCGACTTCACCCCGACAGTGCTGATCCTGACGCCGGTGCTGATGCCGGTGGTCAAGCAGGCGGGCATCGATCCGGTCTATTTCGGCGTGCTGTTCATCATGAACAACGCCATCGGACTGGTGACACCGCCGGTCGGGACCGTGCTGAACGTGGTCTGCGGCGTCGCCAAGGTGCCGATGACGGGCGTCATCAAGGGCGTGACGCCCTTCATGGTCGCCCAGCTCATCGTGCTGGCCCTGCTGGTGATCTTCCCGCAGATCGTGATGTGGCCGCTGCAGATGATGTCGCGCTGAGGCATCACCAGAGCGAGACCGACCGGCAAAAGGAAGGCTCCGCAAGCTCCAGCGGAGCCCGTCTCTACCCGAGCCGCCTGCCATGCGACAGCGTCCGGCGCCGGGCCCGCTCGCGTCGCTGCGCCGCCCCCGCCGATCGTACATCGAAAGTCTAAGAAGCCGCTCATCCGCCCTCCCGAAGTGCGCCTTGACGCCTCCGTTGCAGAGTTTCACTATTCCAAATTGAACAACGCCTTGTCGTTCGCCTGGGAGGTTGAGATGCTGCATGAGCTCTCGCGTCGCCAGTTTCTGAAAGCCGCGGGTGCGGGTGTCGCCGGCTCTGCCGTCGCCGCGCTTGGGTTCGGGGGCGCCGAAGAGGCGCTTGCCCAGGCCGTGCGGCCCTTCAAGCTGGCGCGGACCACAGAAACACGAAACACCTGTCCGTACTGCTCCGTCGCCTGCGGCGTGATCATGTACAGCCTCGGCGACAAGTCCAAGAACGCCCATCCGGCGGTCATCCATATCGAAGGCGATCCGGACCACCCGACCAATCGCGGCACGCTGTGCCCGAAGGGATCCGCCCTCCTCGACTTCGTTCATTCCGAGACCCGCACCAAGGTCCCGCAATATCGCGGCCCGGGCGAGAAGGCCTTCCGCCAGATCAGCTGGAGCGAGGCGCTCGATCGCATCGCGCGGCTGATGAAGGACGATCGCGACAAGAACTTCGTCGCCAAGAACCAGGATGGCACGACGGTCAACCGCTGGCTGACCACGGGCTTCCTGGCCGCTTCGGCCACCACCAACGAGACGGCCTTCCTGACCTACAAGGTCGTGCGAAGCACCGGGATATTGGCGTTCGACAACCAGGCGCGCGTTTGACACGGACCGACGGTGGCCAGTCTGGCCCCAACATTCGGTCGCGGTGCGATGACCAACTCCTGGACGGACATCAAGAACACCGACCTCGTCATCATCATGGGCGGCAACGCCGCCGAAGCGCATCCGTGCGGATTCAAATGGGTCACTGAGGCGAAAGCCCAGCGTGGCGCCAAGCTGATCGTCGTCGATCCGCGCTTCACGCGCTCGGCCTCGGTCGCGGATTTCTATGCGCCGATCCGGCAAGGCACCGACATCGCCTTCCTGCTCGGGGCGATGAAGTACTGCATCGACAACGACAAGATCCAGCACGACTACGTGCGCGCCTTCACCAACGCGCCCTATATCGTGAAGGAGGGCTTCGGCTATCAGGACGGCCTGTTCACCGGCTATGACGAGGCCAAGCGCGACTATGACCGCTCGAGCTGGGAATACGAGCTCGGGCCGGACGGCTATGTCCAGATCGACGAGACGCTCCAGCATCCGCGCTCAGTCTACCAGCTCCTGAAGAAGCACATCGCGGCCTATACGCCGGAGATGGTCGAGCGCATCTGCGGCACGCCGAAGGACAAGTTCCTGGCGATCTGCAAGATGATCTCGGAGACCTCCGCGCGCGACAAGGTCATGACCTCGATGTACGCGCTCGGCTGGACGCAGCATTCCAAGGGCTCGCAGAACATCCGCTCGATGGCGATGCTGCAGTTGCTGCTCGGCAATATCGGCGTGCGCGGCGGCGGCATGAACGCGCTGCGCGGGCACTCCAACATCCAGGGTCTGACCGATATCGGCCTGATGTCGAACCTGATCCCGGGCTATCTCACGCTGGGGACCGACAGGGAGGTCGATTTCCAGACCTACATGTCGACGCGCGGCTTCAAGCCGCTGCGGCCGAACCAGATGAGCTACTGGCAGAACTACAAGAAGTTCATGGTGAGCTTCCTGAAGTCGATGTGGGGCAAGGCCGCGACGCCGGAAAACGACTTCGCCTACCAGTGGCTGCCGAAGCTCGACGTGCCCGGCTACGACATGCTTCGGTACTTCGACATGATGCACCAGGGCAAGGTGAACGGCTATTTCTGCCAGGGCTTCAACCCGCTGCTCTCCCTGTCCAATCGCGGCAAGGTCTCG
Organism: Beijerinckiaceae bacterium; assembly: GCA_965283735.1. Lineage (GTDB taxonomy): Bacteria > Pseudomonadota > Alphaproteobacteria > Rhizobiales > Beijerinckiaceae > Allobosea. Next base: position 2,971,958 of record CBDIPN010000001.1, read on the forward strand.
GCATCGCTGTCGAAGCTGAAATTCCTGGTGGTGATGGACCCGCTGCAGACCGAGACCGCGCGGTTCTGGAAGGACGAAGGCGTCCATAACGACGTCAAGCCTGAGTCGATCCAGACCGAGGTCTTCGAACTGCCGACGACCTGCTTCGCCGAGGACGAAGGCTCGCTGGTCAATTCCGGCCGCTGGTTGCAATGGCACTGGCCGGGGCAGGAACCTCCGGGCGAGGCCAAGCCTGACACCTGGATCATGGCGCAGATCCACCAGCGCCTGCGCGCCCTCTACGAGAAGGAGGGCGGCGCCTTCCCGGATCCGATCGTCAATCTGCACTGGCCCTATCGCCAGCCCGACGATCCGCAGCCGGACGAGATGGCCAAGGAGATGAACGGCTATGTCGTCTCGACGGTGACGGACCCGGTCGACCCGACCAAGGTCCTGCTGGAGAAGGGCAAGCAGGTCGACACGTTCGGCCAGTTGCGCGACGACGGTTCGACGGCCTGCGGCTGCTGGATCTATTCCGGCTCGTGGACCGAGCGGGGCAACATGATGGCCCGCCGCGACACCAACGACCCGGCCAATACCGGCGCCTATCCCAACTGGGCCTTCTCCTGGCCGGCCAACCGGCGCATCCTCTACAATCGCGCCTCGGCCGATATCGACGGCAAGCCCTGGGATCCCAAGCGCAAGCTGATCGAGTGGAACGGTACGGCCTGGACTGGCTACGACGTACCGGACATCGCGGTCACGGCCAAGCCGCGGGATGTCGGTCCGTTCATCATGAACCCCGAGGGGACGGCACGCCTGTTCTCGCGCGGCATGATGAAGGACGGCCCCTTCCCGGCCCATTACGAGCCGTTCGAAAGCCCGGTCGCCAATGTCATGGCGCCCAAGATCCGCGGCAACCCCGCCGCACGCATCTTCAAGGACGACCTCGCCGCGCTCGGGACCTCCGACAAGTTCCCCTATGCGGCGACCTCCTACCGCCTGACCGAGCACTTCCACTACTGGACGAAGCATGTCTGGGTGAATGCGGTGCTCCAGCCGGAGTTCTTCGTCGAGATCAGCGAGCAGCTGGCCGCGGAGAAGAACATCCAGAAGGGCGGCTGGGTGAAGGTCTCCTCGGCCCGCGGCACGGTCTATGCCAAGGCGGTGGTGACCAAGCGCATCAAGCCGCTGATCTGCGACGGCAAGACCGTCCATGTCGTCGGCATCCCGCTCCACTGGGGCTTCACCGGTGCGGCCAAGAAGGGCTTCGGCCCCAACAGCCTCACCCCGTTCGTCGGCGACGCCAACATCGAGACGCCCGAGTTCAAGGCGTTCCTGGTGAATGTCGAGCCGTCCAACGGTCCGGCGACGAGCTAGGAGGGCGATCATGGGACTGCAGAGCCAGGATTTCGCCCGCATCTCGGCGACCAATTTCAGGCCGCCGGATGTCCGCCACGACTTCGAGGTGGCGAAGCTCATCGACGTCTCGAAATGCATCGGCTGCAAGGCCTGCCAGGCGGCCTGCCTCGAGTGGAACAACCTGCGCGAGGAGGTCGGGATTAACCGGGGTGTCTACGACAACCCGCACGACCTGACGCCGAACAGCTGGACGCTGATGCGGTTCACCGAATGGGAGAACCCGGAGAGCGGCAATCTCGAATGGCTGATCCGCAAGGACGGCTGCATGCATTGCGCCGATCCGGGCTGCCTCAAGGCCTGCCCCTCGCCCGGCGCGATCGTGCAGTACAATAACGGTATCGTCGACTTCGTCTCGGAGAACTGCATCGGCTGCGGCTATTGCGTGAAGGGTTGCCCCTTCAACATCCCGCGCATCAGCCAGGCCGATCACAAGGCCTATAAGTGCACGCTCTGCTCGGACCGGGTCTCGGTCGGCCAGGCGCCAGCCTGCGCCAAGGCCTGCCCGACCGGCGCGATCGTGTTCGGCACCAAGAAGGCGATGCTCGACCATGCCCAGGGCCGTATCACCGACCTGAAGTCGCGCGGCTTCAAGAATGCCGGCATCTACGACCCGCCGGGCGTCGGCGGCACGCATGTGATGTATGTGCTGCATCACGCCGACAAGCCGCAGCTCTACGCCAACCTGCCGAACAACCCGCGCATCAGCCAGGTCGTCGAGCTCTGGAAGGGGCTGACCAAATATGCCGGCATGGCGGCCGTCGGTTTCGCCGCCGCCTTCGCCTTCGTCCATGCGACGATCGCCCGACGCAACGATGTCAGCCGCGCCGAAGACCGCGAGGCCGAGCATCTGATCGACGAGGAGGCAGCCCGTGGCCGTAAGACGTGAAGAGGAGCGCACGACCGTCGACCGCTATCCCGGCCGCGTGCGCGTCAATCATTGGGTCACCGCGATCTCGCTGATCCTGCTCACCCTCAGCGGGGCCGCGCTGTTCCATCCGGCGCTGTTCTTCCTGTCGAGCCTGTTCGGCGGTGGCTCCAACACACGCGCGCTGCATCCCTGGATCGGCGTCGTCCTGCTCGCCAGCTTCGCGATCCTCTTCATCCAGATGGTCAAATACAATTTCTGGACGAAGGCCGACACTCGATGGATGAGCCATATCGGCGAAGCGATGTCGGGCCGCGAGGAGAACCTGCCCGAGGTCGGCAAGTATAACGGCGCGCAGAAGATCGTCTTCTGGCTGATGACGCTCCTGATCATCGTCCTGTTCGGGACGGGCATCGTGATCTGGTACGAGTATTTCGGCGCGAGCTTCACCATCGAGCAGCAGCGCGTCGGCCACATCGTGCATGCGCTGGCGGCGATCGCCATGCTGCTCGTCGTCATCGTCCATATCTATGCCGGCTTCTATGTCCGTGGCACGATCAGCGCCATGACCGAGGGCAAGGTGACGGGCGGCTGGGCCTTCCGCCACCACCGGCTCTGGCTGCGGCAGGAAGCGCGCGAAGGCGTGATCGACGAGCGCCAGGCGCCGCCGCGCCGCCACAGCGTCGGCCCGGCCGAATGAGTTCGACTGCGGAGCGGCACCCGCCGCTCCGCCTCCCGTGACCCGTGCGGTTCGAGAGGATACGGAATGAGCGACGACCAGGATCTCGTCACCTTCGAAGATGTCGGCACGCCTGAACGCGACAAGCCGCCTTTCCTGCGCCTGCCAGAGCCTGCGAAGCTGTTTGCCCTGCGGGCGGAACGGTTCGCCGCGCTGGCGCCGGGGCATCAGCTCGAAGCCTATCTCAGCTTTCTCGGCGGCTTGAGCGAGGCGCAGGCGACGCTGGCGGCGACGATCGACGCGCCCGGCCTGCCCGCTCCCGGTGATCTGCGATTGCGCGCGGCCAACGGCATGCCGCTGCTTCCGCGCGAGGAACTAGCCACCGATCCGGCGGTTTCGGAGGCCTTCGACCGACTGGCGGCATTGCTGGCCGATGTCGCTATGCCGGACCTCGCCCGCGCCGCCCTCGCCCGCGCCGCCCTCGCCCGCGCCGTCGCGGCGGAACCGGAGGCACGACAGGCGATGTTTGCCGCCGTCCTGGCCGATGCGGTGCCGGTCGAGGCCGTTGCCGAGCACATCTTTGCCGCCGCCGCCCTGCAGGTCGTCGCAGCGCTGCGCAGCGCGCGGCTCGACCCCGCCCTGCCCCAGCCGGTCGCCGACGGCGTCTGTCCCTGCTGCGGCGGCCCGCCGGTGGCGAGCGCGGTCGTCGCCGACCTTAATGTCGAGGGCGTGCGCTATGTCCAGTGCTCGCTCTGCGCGGCACAGTGGAACCATGTCCGGGTGAAATGCGTCTCCTGCGGCTCGACCAAGGGCATCGCCTATCAGGAGATCGAGGGCATCGCCGACACGATCAAGGCCGAGACCTGCGACGAATGCCGGACCTATGTGAAGATCCTGAACCGCCGCAAGGCCCCGGAGCTGGAAGCCGTGGCGGACGATGTCGCGAGCCTCGGGCTCGACCTGCTGGTGACCGAGGCCGGCTGGAGCCGGGCCGGGGTGAACCCATTCCTGCTCGGATACTGATCAAGCGTCTCCCGGAGGGAGCCTGATGAACAAGCCGGAAAGCTTCCGCCCGCCATCGGTCGACACGGTGCTGCGCAGCCCCGCAGGCGGGCTCGCGATCGCGCAGCACGGGCGGGCTGCCGCGACGGATGCGGTCCGGCATGTGATCGAGCGGTTGCGGGCGGGCGGTGCGCCGGCGGCGGCCTCGGTTGAGCAGGTCGGCCGCATGGCGCTGGGCTGGCTGGACGAGCAGAACCGCCCCTCGCAGCGCCCGGTCATCAACCTGACCGGCACGGTGCTGCACACCAATCTCGGCCGCGCGCTCCTGGCTGAGGAGGCGATCGAGGCCGTGGTCGCGGCGATGCGCGCGCCGACCAATCTCGAATACGAGATCGAGGCCGGCCAGCGCGGCGAGCGCGATGCGCATGTCCGCCGCCTCGTCAGAGAATTGACCGGCGCGGAGGACGCGATCCTCGTCAACAACAACGCCTCGGCCGTTCTGCTCGTGCTGAACACCCTCGCCCGGGATAGCGAAGCCATCGTCTCGCGCGGCGAACTGATCGAGATCGGTGGCGCCTTCCGCATGCCGGACATCATGGCGCGTGCCGGCGCGACCTTGCGCGAGGTCGGCACCACCAATCGCACGCATCTCAAGGACTATGCCGAGGCCATCGGTCCCGAGACCGGCCTACTGATGAAGGTCCACACCTCGAATTACGTGGTGCAGGGCTTCACCGCCGAGGTCGAGCCGGCGGAACTCGCGAAGCTCGCGCGCCAGCACGATGTGCCCTTCGTCGACGACCTCGGCTCGGGCACGCTGATCGACCTCGCGCGCTGGGGCCTGCGCCGCGAGAAGACGGTGCAGGATGCGCTGAAGGGCGGCGCCGATCTCGTCACCTTCTCCGGCGACAAACTACTCGGCGGGCCGCAGGCCGGCATCGTCGCCGGGCGCAAGGACCTGATCGCGAAACTGGCGAAGAACCCGCTGAAGCGGGCGCTGCGGCTCGACAAGCTCCGGCTCGCGGCGCTGGAAGCGACGCTCAGGCTCTATCGCGACCCCGACCGATTGGCGCAGCGCCTGCCGACGCTCAGACTGTTCACGCGGACTGCCGCCGAATTGCGCGCGCTGGCCGAGCGCCTTCAGCACAAGGTCACAGCGGCAGTCGGCCCGGGCTGGATCGTCGAGATCAGCGACTGCGCTAGCCAGATCGGCTCCGGCGCGCTGCCATTGGAGACGCTGCCGAGTGCGGGGCTTGCACTGCGGCCGGCCGGCAAGGCTGCGGGTTCCGCCGTCGAAAAACTGGCGGCGGCCTTCCGCGCCGTGCCGGTGCCGGTAATCGGACGGATCGCGCAGGGCGCGCTCATCCTCGACCTGCGCTGCCTGGAGGACGAGGTGCTGTTCGCGGCGCAGCTCGACGCTCTGAAACCCGGATCGTCCGATGCGCTGGCTTGAGCGCCTTTTCGGCCGTGACGTGGCCGCCGATGGCGATGTCGCCGCCACGATGGCGCAAGCTACAGCGGCCGTCGAACGCGGCGACCATGCGGCTGCGCTCGCGCTTTGGGGGCCGCTCGCCCATGCCGGCATCGGGCGGGCGCAGAACAATATCGGCGCCTGCTTCGCCGAGGGACTCGGCGTCGAACGCGATCCGGCCCTGGCTCTGCGCTGGCTGAGCTTGTCTGCCGAAAGCGGCGACCCGGTCGGGCAGCGCAATCTGGCGGCGCTGCATTTCAAGGGCGAAGGCGTCGCACAGAGCGATGCCGAGGCGATGCGGCTCTATCGGCTCGCCGCCGAACAGGGCGACGCCCCGGCACAGGACATGCTGTCCTGGATGCTGCTGGAAGGCGGAGTTTCCAACGACCGGGCCGAGGCTCTGCGCTGGGCGCAGGCGGCGGCGGAGGCCGGCATCGCCACCAGCATGACCCAACTCGGCATGATGCATCACGATGCGCTTGGCGTTGAGCGCGACGCCAACGCCGCCGCGCGATGGTGGCAGCGCGGCATGGCGGCCGGCGATCCGGATTCCGAGGCCATGCTCGGCGCTGCGACTCTGCTTGGCCAGGGTGTGCCGGCCAATGCCGAACGCGCGCTCGCGCTGCTGCTCTCGGCCGAGGGCAAGGGCAGCTCGCTCGCGGCGCCCTTCATCAAGGCCGCGCGCGCGGCCGTCTCTCCCGCAGAGACGGCGCCATGATCATCGGAACCGCCGGCCATATCGACCATGGCAAGACCTCGCTGGTCCGGCGGCTGACCGGCGTCGATACCGACCGTTTGAAAGAGGAGAAGGCGCGCGGCATCTCGATCGCGCTCGGCTTCGCTTATTGGCGCCAAGCAGACGGCTCGATCGTCGGCTTCATCGACGTGCCCGGCCATGAGAAATTCGTGCACACGATGCTGGCCGGCGCCACCGGCATCGACCTGCTGCTCTTGGTCGTCGCGGCCGATGACGGCGTGATGCCGCAGACGCGCGAGCATGTCGCGATCGCCCGGCTGCTCGGCATCGCCGAGGCCGTAGTCGCAGTTACGAAGGCCGATCTGGTCGACGCCGAGCGCATAGAGACCGTCGAGGAAGAGATCGCAGCGCTGCTGGGGTCAGGCCCCTTTGCCGGGGCACCGATGCTCCCTGTCTCGACGCTGACGGGAGAAGGCCTGCCCGCGCTCGCCGACCTGCTCGCCGCTCGTGCCCTGGAAGCCCAGGCGCGGCAGGGCGACGGCGCCTTCCGGCTGGCGGTCGATCGCTGCTTCACCTTGCAAGGCGCAGGAACGGTGGTGACGGGCACCGTTCTGTCCGGGAGTGTGGCGATTGGCGACAGCGTCGTCGTCTCGCCCGGCGGCCTGCCGGCGCGGGTGCGCTCGATCCACGCCCAGAACCGCCCGGCCGAGCGCGGCATGGCCGGCGAGCGCTGCGCGCTCAATCTTGCCGGCCCCGGCATCGCGAAGGAGGCCGTCCGCCATGGCGAGATGGTGCTGGCGCCGGCACTCCATGCGCCGACGATGCGGATCGACGCCGAAGTCACGCTGCTGCCCGGCGAGAAGGCGCTGACGATGTGGCAGCCAGTCCGCCTGCACCATGCCGCCGCCGAGATCGGCGCCCGCGTCGTGCTGCTGGGCGACGCGATCGCGCCCGGCACGGACGGCCTGATCCAGCTCGTTCTCGACGAGCCGCTCGCCGCCGCGGTGCTCGACCGGTTCGTGCTGCGCGACGCCAGTGCGACGCGCACGATCGGCGGCGGCCGCTTCCTTGACCTGCGCGCGCCGGAACGCCGACGGCGCAGCCCGGAGCGCCTGGCCCAGCTCGCGGCACTCAGCAATTTCGACCCCGCGGATGCGCTGCAGGCCCTGCTCGCGGTGCCGCCTTATCACGCCGATCTCGACGGCTTCGTCCGCGACCGCGCGCTCGGCCCCGGTGCGGCGGAAAATCTGTCGAACCGGCTCGACCTCGTCAGGATCGGCCCGCTCGCGCTGTTGCCCGCGCATTGGCAGGCATTGGCGCAGGCCGCGACCGAGAGGCTCGACGCCTTTCATGCCGAGCATCCCGACCTGCCGGGCATGGGACTGGAGCGCCTGCGCTTCGCCATCGCGCCGCGCTGGCCGGCGCCGTTGTTCCGGCAGGCGCTCGCCCGCCTTGCGGAGGACGGCGTGTTGGTGCCGGCCGGGTCATGGCTCCGGCGGCCCGGTCACGAAGCCCGGCTCTTGCCGGAGGACGAGGCGCTCTGGGAGCGAATCGCGCCGCTGATCGCTGAGGGCGAGCGCTTCCGACCGCCTCGCGTGCGCGATATCGGCCAGATGCTCGGGCGGCCCGAGGAGGAGATCCGGCGCCTGCTACGTCTCACCGGCCGGCGCGGCGATGTCCATGAGGTCGCGCTCGACCATTTCTTCCTGCGCGATACGCTTGCCGAGATGGTCGGCATCGCGGCCGAGCTTGCGGCGTTGCATCCGGCCGGCTTCAATGCGGCGCAGTTCCGAGACAGGCTCGACAACGGCCGAAAGGTCGCTATCCAGATTCTCGAGTTCTTCGATCGCCACGGCATCACGATCCGCCGCGGCGACCTGAGACGCATCAACCGGCGGCGGCTCGACCTGTTCGGCCCGCCGCCCGGCTTGAGCGATGGAGGAGAAGCGTCCCCGGTGGGGCGTCCGGACTTCAAATCCGGGAGGGGCCGTCAGACGGTCTCTGGTGGGTTCGACTCCCATTCTCTTCCGCCAATTCACTGAGGGCGCATGACGGACGCCGAAACAGCCGCGATCGGCCTGATCGCCCGCTTCGAAGAGGCTGCGGAAGCCGCGCGCGAAGCCGAAGATGCCTGTCGGCGTGAGGCGGCGAAGCGGATCGAAGCGCTCGCTCAGGCCCGCGGCCGGGCCTTCCGGCGCCTCAACCTACTGCGACAGGCAAGCACGGCCCTCGCGGCGGCCGAGGAGCCGATCGAGGCGATCGCACGCGCCCGGTTCCTCGTCGCCCAGTCTCTGGGCTGGGACGAGATCGGGCCCCGACAGGAACTGGTCCTGGCGCGGCTGACGCCCGTCCTCGAATCCCTCCAGGCCGCCATGGCCGATGATCGCGGCAACCCGGAAGCCGTGCAGGAAGCCCTCGCCACCTTCGAAGACTGGTACGGCGCCGAGACCGGCAGCGATTTCTACGCCCTGTTCGACCGCTACATGCCCGAGACGCCGCGTGTCGACTTCTAGGGGGCTGGGAACCGATTTCGACCGCTGGCTCGGCAAGCTCTTCCGCAAGGGCCCGTTCACGGCGCTGATCGTGCTGGTGAGGATCGCCGAGCCCAAGGTCGAGCCACTGCGCTCGACTTTCGTCCATGTCGTCGGCAACGAGATCGACTGGGGCGACATCGTGCTGATGCTGCGCGGCGCCGGCGTCAACTGGGACGGCGCCGCCTTCTTCCCGACCCGCGACGACGATGGCGGGCTCGTACCCGACGCGACCGCCCGCAACCGCCTGCGCGAGCTGGAAGCGGCGCTGCGCGAGGACCGACTCACCCTCAACAAGGGCGCCTTCTTCGACGTCTGGGGCCGGAACCTCGAGGTGCAGGAGGCGCGGTGACGCTTCTCAGCTCACCACGACCTGCGCCGGCCCGGCCTCGACCGCGCCGATGATCCGCGCCGCCGGATAGCCGGCTGCCTTGATCTGCGCGAGCAGGGCATCGGCCCGCTCGGCTGCGCAGGAAACCAGCAGGCCACCCGAGGTCTGCGGATCGGTGAGCAGATGGCGCTGCCAATCGGGCAGCCCCTCCGGGAGAACCGCGCCCTCGCCATAGCTCGTCCAGTTCCTGTGGGAAGCGCCGGTGACCCTGCCCTCCCGCGCCAGACGCTCGGCCTGCGTCAGGAACGGCAGGTCGGAAAGCCGGAGCTTCAGCGTAACGCCGGAGCCGCGCGCCATCTCGAGCCCATGGCCGAGGATGCCGAAACCGGTGACATCGGTGACCGCATGGACGGCGCCATCCTCGGCCAGGTCGGCACCGACGCGGTTGAGCAGCGTCGTCGAGGCGACCATCTCGTCATAGGCGGCGGCCGAGAGCTCGCCCTGCTTGAAGGCGGCCGAATAGATGCCGACGCCCAGCGCCTTGGTCAGGATCAGCGCATCGCCGGGTTTCGCGCCGCTGTTGCGGCGCAGGTTCGCAGGCTTGAGCAGGCCGATGACCGCGAGTCCGTAGATCGGCTCCGGCGCATCGATCGAATGGCCGCCGGCGACCGGAATACCGGCCTCGGCGCAGATCGAGGCGCCGCCCTTCAGGATCTCGCGCGTCACCTCGATCGGCAATTTGTCGAGCGGTATGCCGAGGATCGCGAGCGCCATGATCGGCCGCCCGCCCATGGCATAGACGTCGGAGATCGCGTTGGTCGCGGCGATGCGGCCGAAATCGCGGGGATCGTCGACGACGGGCATGAAAAAATCGGTGGTGGCAACGACGCAGGTATTGTCGTCGACCTGCCAGACTGCGGCATCGTCGCCTGTCTCGGTGCCGACGAGGAGCTGGCTGTAGGGGCCGGCGGCCGGGTGCCCCGCCAGCAATTGCTGAAGCACGGCCGGTGCCAGCTTGCAGCCGCAGCCGCCGCCATGGGCCAGGCTGGTGAGGCGCAGCGGCTGCGCAGGCGCCGTCGCGGCGAGCGGGCTCGTCTGATTCATCGTCGGGAACTCCAGGGGATCAGGGCCTGGCAGCTCTGCGGCAAAGCGCGGGCCTCCGCGCAAACGCGCGCCCGTCGTCGACCAGACCGATGAGGGCCCCGGCACCCGGGAGCCGCAGCAGCAAGCATGCGCCATCGTTTCCGCATCGGCCGGCAGCGTCAACGCTTCCTTTGGCGCATACCTGACGATTCTGGAGCGAGCGTGCCGTTCCGGCGCGTGCTCAGCTCAGCCGCCACGCCGCAAAACGGGTTCAACCCGCAGATTGGCCCGAGATTTTTTGAGCTTGCAACCACTTGGCGGGAAAATGGTGCCCAGGGACGGAGTCGAACCGCCGACACTGCGATTTTCAGTCGCATGCTCTACCAACTGAGCTACCTGGGCGAACCGGGAGCGGCGCGAGGCCGTCCGTGTTGGTGGGGGCGATATAGAGGCAGGCGCTCGGCCTGTCCAGTCACTTCAGCCGGCTTTCTTCAATACGGCGTCAACTGGCTCCAGGCCTGTGGATTGGGTGGCCCGAAATCGCCATTGCATGCCGACAACCAGCTCAGTTCAGGGAGAGCCCGCCGCCTCCCGGCATTCGCAACGCCCGAGCACCGCCGCGAGGCGATCGATGGCGGCCAGCGCTGCGCGCCGGGCCTGCTCCAATTCGGCGATGGCAGCATGGCCATAGAGAAGCTTGGCGAACCCGATGGTGTCGTTCACCACCTGGAACGAGGCTTCTTGCAGCTCGCGGGTTTCGCGCAGCACATCATGGAGATGCGCAACGTGGGTTTCCGCGCTTTCCTGCAAAGCCTTCGCGTTGAGAAGGCCAGCCTTGAGCACGTCGGCGCGCAGCGCTTCGATGTCGCGCGCCAGCAGATCCTTCATCCAGTCAGCCATTGCCCCTCCGTCGAAGGAGATTGCTTCAAGAGGCCAAGCAAGCTTCAAACTATCACCGAAGGGGGATCGGCAGCAGCGTCAAACCTGCCAATTGGTTAGCCGGTCCTTTCCAACCGGACGGAGAGAAGAGACTATGGGGGCCGCCATCGCCACCGGGCTGGCGGCGTTATCGCGTCTCGCCGCCGCTTCCGGGATCGCGCTGCGTGATCAGCCGCGCGCTGCGATGGCCGCTGACATAGATCCACAGCCAGTTGAGTGCGACGGCGAGCCGGTTGCGCAAGCCGATCAGGAAGAAGATGTGGGCGATGCCCCAGATCCACCAGGCCAGGCGCCCGCGCAGCTTGATCCAGCCGAAATCGACGATGGCCGCGCGCTTGCCGATCGTCGCGAGATTGCCGGCATTCCGGTAGGCGAAGGATGGCGGGGCCGGTTTGCCTTTGAGCCGTGCCTTGATGAGGCCAGCGACATAGTGCCCCTGCTGCTTGGCCGCGGGAGCGATGCCGGGCACCGGCTTGCCGTCGGCGCCGGCAACGAAGGCGGTATCACCGATCACGAAGATGTCGGGTTCGCCGGGTACCGTGAGGTCGGGCTCGACGCGGACGCGGCCAGCCCGGTCGGCCGGCGCCTCCAGCCATTCTGCCGCTGGCGAAGCGGCGACGCCGGCCGCCCACAGAATGGTCCGCGCCGGCAGGACATCACCGCCGAGCATGATGCCGTCAGCGCGGCATTCGGAGACCGGCTGGCCCAGTCTGACCTCGACCCCGAGGCGGTTCAGCGCCCGCTCGGCATAGGCCGAGAGGTCCTCGGTGAAGCCGGCGAGGATACGCGGGCCGGCCTCGACCAGCACGACACGGGCGCTGCGCGTATCGAAATTGCGGAAATCACCGCGCAGCGTGTCATGCGCCAGCTCGGCGATGGTGCCGGCAAGCTCGACGCCGGTCGGCCCCGCCCCGATGATCACGAAGGTCAGCCATTGCGCGCGTCGCTCCGGGTCGGTCTCCCATTCCGCCTGCTCGAAGGCCGAGAGGATGCGCCGCCGGATTCGTGTCGCATCCTCCAGCGTCTTGACGCCCGGAGCATAGGGCTCCCACTCGTCATGGCCGAAATAGGCATGGCGGGCGCCTGTCGCGAGGATCAGCGTGTCGAAACCAATCGGCCGCTCGCCCTCCAGCAGCACCTGCTTGTTCGCCTTGTCGACGCCGGTGACCGTGCCGAGCAGGGTCGTGACGTTCTTGTGGCCGCGCAGCAGGAAACGGATCGGCCAGGCAATCTCGGAAGGCGGCAGCGAGGCGGTCGCGACCTGATAGAGCAATGGCTGGAAGAGATGATGGTTGCGCTGGTCGATCATGGTGATCCGGACCGGAGCACCAGCGAGATTGCGCGCGGCCTCGAGCCCGCCGAAGCCGGCGCCGACGATGACGACGTGATGCTCCGGCGTGGCGGTCATCGGCCCGGCCGCCGGTGAGAGATCGCGGCTTGTGAGGTCAGCATGCGGAGAACTCCCGCGACGGCCACTCGATTGTCCTCCACAGCTTGCACCGGTGGGGTCTCGGAACTCAATCCGTACCACGGACGGCGTTTCCGCCCTTCAGTCCTCGCGCTCGCGCTGCTGCGGCGCGCCCTCCTCCGCATCCTCGACGGGCTCGCCGGGAATCACATAGCTTCCCTTCAGCCAGCGGCCGAGGTCGATATCGGCGCAGCGTGGCGAGCAGAATGGCTTGAAGCGCGCGACCGCCGGCTTGCCGCAGATCGCACAGGGCTTCGCCGCCGGCGGTGCTTTGTCGGTGTCAGTCATATTTGAGCGTGATGCCTCCATCGACGACGAGTTCGATGCCGGTGATGTAGCGCGCCTCGTCGCTGGCGAGGAAGAGCGCGGCATTGGCCACGTCCCAGGCCTCGCCCATATGCCCCATCGGGACCTGCGCGGCGCGCGCGGCCCACATCGCATCGACATCGCCCTTGCCGTAGACGGCGGCGAGGCCGGCGGAATGCTCGACCATCGGCGTCTTCATCAGGCCGGGCAGGATCGCGTTGACGCGAATCTTCTGCGGAGCGAACTGCACCGCCGTCGTCCGGGTGAGCTGGTTGAGCGCCGCCTTGGTCGCGGAATAGCTGGCATAGGGCACGCCGGTATGGCGGATCGAGGCGATCGACGAGATGTTGATGATCGAACCGCCCTCGCCCGTTTCCGCGAACTGGCGCTGCATCACCGGGATGACATGCTTCATCGCCAGGAAGGCGCCGGTGAGGTTGACCCGGAAGACGCGCTCCCAGACCTCCTCCGAGAGATCGACGACGCTGCCGACCTCGGCGATGCCGACATTGTTGTCGAGAATGTCGATGCGACCATAGCGGCCGAGCGCCTGGGCGACGAGCCCGGCGACCTGCTCCGCCTTGGTAACATCCGCCTGCATGGCGAAAGCCTCGCCGCCCTCGTTGCGGATGATGCCGGCGGTCTCCTCGGCGGCGTCGCGGTTGATGTCGGCGCAGACGACCCTGGCGCCCTCGCGGGCGAAGGTCGTCGCCGTCGCCTTGCCGTTGCCCCAGCCCGGCCCGATCGACCCCGCCCCGGCCACGATCGCGACCTTGCCGCTCAGACGTCCCGTCATCTCCGCTTCCCCCTCATCGGCGCGTTCCAGCGCGGCGCGTTTCCCGGCGGCAGGATCGGCCGCGAGACGTGATCCGGCAACCCGCATCGGCGCCGGATCAGGCTGCGTTCATCCAGCCGAAGCGAATGGGGAAACCCTCTCCGCCGAGAAGATTGACCGTCTCGTAGAGCGGCAGGCCGACGACGCCGGTATAGGAGCCGACGAGCTTGACGACGAAGGAGCCGGCAATGCCTTGCACGGCATAACCGCCGGCCTTGCCGCGCCATTCGCCCGAGGCGAGATAGGTCTCGATATCCTCGGTGGAGAGGCGCTTGAAGCGCAGGCGCGTCTCGACGATGCGGTCCCGGATCGTGCCGGACGGCGTCACCAGCGCGACACCGGTATAGACGCGATGCGCGCGGCCCGAGAGCAGGCGCAGGCAGGCGGCCGCCTCATCAACGATCTCGGCCTTGGGCAGGATGCGCCGGCCGACGGCGACGACCGTGTCGGCTGCGAGGATATAGCAACCTTCGAGATCGGCACGGGCCTTGGCGCCCTCGCACGCAGCCTGAGCCTTCTCGCGCGCCAGGCGGCGGGCGAGATCGCGCGGGCGCTCGCCCTTCAGCGGGCTCTCGTCGAGATCGGCGGGCAGCAACGCGTCCGGCTTCAAGCCAGCCTGCTCCAGCAGGGCGAGGCGGCGCGGCGAGGCCGATGCGAGAACGAGCATCGGCCGCCAGCCGGGATGTTTGGGAGTGGAGAAAAGGCTCAACAGGCTGCTCGACAGAATTAAGGCGCCGGGGAAGATCGGCACCGGATCAGCCTTTAGAGCATTTCCGCAGCCCGATAAATCCATCCGGAGAGGCAGCGCCGACGAGGTGCCACCCATTTGGGCATCCAGCCCGGCTGCCCGAAATCCGGGCGGGAGGCTGGTATACTAGGCATTGCCAAGCCGGGCCGTTGCCGGCAGACTTCCCTCCCCTCGGCGCTCCGCTCTCTGGTGACGCCGATCTATTGGAGTTTCCCTCATGGCCCTACCGCGCAAATCGACGGGCTCCGCCCTTGCGACCGGGGCGGAGGCGCAGGTTCTCGCGGCCCGCGTGATGTCCATGCATGCCGAAGCCGGCCTGACCATCGCCATGCGGATGCCGCTTCTGATGAAGGGCGCCTTCGGCGACAGCCACGGCCAGCGCGAGGCGACCAAGGCCGTGACGGAAAAGGTATCGGCCGTGCTCGAGAGCAGCTTTGCCGCGACGCAGGCAACGACGGCCTTCTGGTGGGGCCTCGCCTTCAACCCGTTCGGCCAGTTCGATCTCACTACAGCGGCGGTCAAGGCTGCCGACAGCACGCTGGAGCCCTTCGCCCGGCGCACCCGCGCCAACGCGGCGCGCCTCAGCGGCTATCGCCGCTAAAGCTCTCCGACCCATCAGGCCTGACTATCGGGTGCCGCTTCCGTCGCGGTAACCGGCGCTTGGAGCGCGTGCTCGCGCTCCAGCTTGCGGTAGCGCGCGACGCTGACCGGAATCAGCGCGAGATAGGCGATCACGACAACCGCCAGCACCTCGAAGGTGTATGCGAAGAGCAGGCCGGCGACGACCACCACGGCGACGAAGATCGGCAGCACCTGGGTGCGCGGGATGCGGGTGCCGAGCGTCTTGCCGGCATAGCAGGGGATGCGCGAGATCGTCAGGAAAGCGATGAACAGGATGTAGATGCCGACAGGGAGCGCGCCGTATTCCTGCACGGGCACGCCGATCATGTGCAGATAGACCGGCAACATGGCCGTGATCGCACCGGCGGGAGCCGGCATGCCGACGAAGAAGTTCTTCTGCCATTCCGGCCGGTCGGGATCGTCGATCATCACGTTGAAGCGCGCGAGCCGAAGCGCCATGGCGCAGGCCAGCGTCAGCACGATGATCCAGCCGAACGACTTCAGGTCGTGCAGGACGAAGATCCACAGGACATAGCCGGTGGCGACGCCGAAATTCACGAAATCGGAGAGCGAATCGAGCTCGGCGCCGAAGCGCGAGGTGCCCTTGAGCATGCGGGCCAGACGGCCGTCGACACCATCGAGCGCCGCCGCGATCAGGATGCAGATCGTTGCCGTCTCCAGCTTGCCCTCGACGATCAGGCGCATCGCGGTGAGGCCAAGGCAAAGCGCCAGCAGCGTGATGACGTTCGGCGCCAGAAGCCGGAAGGGAATCGGCTTGAAGCGGGCGCGCCTGGATTCGGCGCGCTCAGGCTCGAAGGGAGGAAACAGGTCGCTCATGTCAGCCGGAATACGCGGTTTTGAGGGCGCAGGCTAGGCGCCCGCGCGTGTCATCCCGCGCGCGCTGCGGCGCAAAGTGCCGCTGCGCAGATGCGGGATCGTCATCAGGATTGGGTGTTCTTCTCGGGAGCGTTGGGATCGGGCGCCCCTTTCGGGGAGCGGTCTCGTGTCTGCGCAGCGGCATTCGCATGCCGCAGCGCGCACGGGATGACACCGCCTCTTTGGGCGCTTGCCCTCAGATGTCGCGGAAGCTGCGCGCCACCGGCTCGTTGCCGCTCAGGTCGGCCAGCACGGTTTCGCCGGCGATCATGGTCTGGCCCTCGCCGACCAGCGGCACGACATGGGACGGCAGATAGACGTCGACGCGCGAGCCGAAGCGGATCAGGCCGAAGCGCTCGCCGGTGCCGAGCACGTCGCCTTCCTTGACGAAGGGCACGATGCGCCGTGCGATCAGGCCGGCGATCTGGACGACGCCGACGATGCCGGACTTGGTCTCGATCGCCAGCGCGTTGCGCTCGTTGTCGTCGCTCGCCTTGTCGAGTTCGGCATTGAGGAAGAGGCCGGGCGTATAGGCGATCTTGGCGATGCGGCCGGGCACCGGCGCACGGTTCACATGGCAGTCGAAGACGTTCATGAAGATCGAGATGCGGGTCATCGGCTCGGCCGGCAGCTCAAGCTCCGGCGGCGGCAGCGACTGCGCGATCTGGCTGATGCGCCCGTCGGCCGGCGAGATCACCAGCCCCTCGCGTTGCGGCGTGACGCGGACCGGATCGCGGAAGAAATAGCAGATCCAGATCGTGATGATCGCGCCGATCCAGCCGAAGGGCGACCAGAGATTGGCGAGGATGATCGTCGCGACCAGACCGATCGCGATGAAGACATAGCCCTCCTTGTGGATGGGCACGATCACCTTGCGGACGGAATCGACGAGGGACATAGCGGTTTCCGTTAGGCTGTCGGCGCCGGGCGCACGGGAATGACATGGTCGCCGTCGAAGGCCGGCGGCGAACGTTGCGCTGATTTAGGGCGTTCCAGCGCGAAGGGAAAGCCCCGGCACGCGCCGGTGAACGGCGCGCGATGTCGCGGCCTTTCCGGTCAGGCTACCCGGTGCGGAACCTGGACGAAGCGCGCCGCCGCCTTCCAGGTCAGCAGGGCGAAGACCACAAGCACGATGCCCTGGGCAATGCCGAAGGGCGGCTCGGACTGCGTCGGGGCCAGCGCACGCAGGGCCGGAACCTTCGAGAAGAGCTGCGCGACGAGCACGAAGATCAGCAGGTAGAAGGACAGCACGGCCATGATCGCATAGATCCGGCGCCAGCCATCCTCCAGCCTGCGCCCATAAAGTGCGTAGGCCGCGATCGCGACCAGCACGATATGGATCGCGCCGACGACATGCGACGGCAGCACGCCGTTGAACGGGAAGCCGAAGCCGGTCGCACTGGTGGCGAAGGCCGTGGAGAGGAAGATGCCGGTCCAGCCCGGCCGCGTATGTCCATGGAGCAGTCCGACCGTGACCGGAAACCCGGCCACGATGGCGATCAGGCTCAGCCAGGTGTGAAAACCTACGAATGTGGTCGGATCGAACATGGCAGCCCCCCAGCTTCACCCTGCCGGGGCAGCATGCAGGAAACGGACCGCAGTTGCGAGCGGTTTCAAACTGACCGGCGCGTGCCGCCGGCCCAGCTTCTACGACAGCGTCACCCGAACGCTCTCGCCCTCGGCCTCGGTCGCGCGCTGGAGCGTGGCCTTGGCCTCGTCGACCTCGCGCTGGCGGTTCCACATCGCGGCGTAGACGCCGTTCGCCGCCAGCAGATCGCGGTGGTGGCCGCGCTCGACGATCACGCCCTTATCGAGCACGATGATCTCGTCGGCATTGACCACGGTGGAGAGCCGGTGGGCGATGACCAGCGTCGTGCGGCCCTCGCTGACCCGGTCGAGCGCGTCCTGGATTTCCTTCTCGGTGAAGGAATCGAGTGCCGAGGTCGCCTCGTCGAGGACGAGCACCGGCGGCCCCTTCAGGATGGTGCGGGCGATGGCGACGCGCTGCTTCTCGCCGCCGGAGAGCTTCAGGCCGCGTTCACCGACCGAGGTCGAATAGCCCTCGGGCAGCAGGCGGATGAAGCGGTCGATCTGGGCGAGGCGTGCGGCCTCCTCGACCTCGGCCGTCGTCGCCTCGGGGCGGCCATAGAGGATGTTGTACTCGATGGTGTCGTTGAACAGCACCGTATCCTGCGGGACCATGCCGATGGCGGCGCGCAACGAGATCTGCTGGACATCGGCGATCGGCTGGCCATCGATCAGGATGCGGCCGGCCTGCGGTTCGTAGAAGCGGAAGAGCAGGCGCGAGATCGTCGACTTGCCGGCGCCCGACGGACCGACGATGGCGACGGTCTGGCCCGGCAGGACCTTGAACGAGACGCCGCGCAGGATCGGCCGCTCCGGCACATAAGCGAAATGCACGTCCTCGAAGGCAACCTCACCAGCTGGCACCGCCAGCGGCTTCGCGCCCGGCTTGTCCTGGATCTCGGGGTCGCGGCCGATCAGCGAAAACATCTGGGCGATGTCGAGTGTCGCCTGCTTGATCTCGCGATAGACGGTGCCCATGAAGTTCAGCGGCAAATAGAGCTGGATCAGCATCGCGTTGATCAGGATGAGGTCGCCGACCGTGTTGGTGCCGGCCTGGAAACCGCGCACCGCCATCACCATCGAGAGCGTCAGCCCCACCGCGAAGATCGCGGCCTGGCCGAAATTGAGCCAGGCCAGCGAGGTATAGGACCTGATCGAGTTGCGCTCATAGCGCGCCATCGACTGGTCGTAGCGGGCGGTCTCGCGAGCCTCGGCGCCGAAATACTTCACCGTCTCGTAATTCAGCAGCGAGTCGATCGCCTTGGCATTGGCGTCGGTATCCAACTCGTTCATCGCCGAGCGGATGGCGATGCGCCACTCCGTCGCCTTGATGGTGTAAGTCATATAGGCCGTGACCATCGTCACCAGCACGACGACATAGCGCCAGTCGAACAGATAGAGCAGCACCGTGATGATCAGCACGACCTCGATGATCACCGGCACGAGCTGGTTGAGGCCGAGGCGGACCATCTCCTCGATGCCGTTGCGGCCGCGCTCCAGCACGCGGGTGAGCCCGCCCGTCTTGCGCTCGAGATGGAAGCGCAGCGAGAGATGGTGGAGATGGCCGAAGGTCTGGAGCGCCAGCGTCCGCACCGCATGCATGAAGACCGGGGCGAAGATCGCGTCGCGCATCTGGACGAAAGCGGCCGCGCCGACGCGGGCGAGACCGTAGAGCACCGTCAGCGCCAGCGGCGCGCCGACCAGCCAGGGCAGCCATTTCTCAAGATTGGAATAGGAGCCGGCCAAGGCATCCGTCACCCATTTGAAGGTGAAGGGCACGCCCATCAGTACCAACCGCCCGCAGAGCATCAGAGCGAAAGCCGCGACGACGCGCGTGCGCAGGTCGGCACGCTCCGCCGGCCAAAGATAGGGCCAGAGCGCACGGAAGGTGGCGAAGAAGCCGGACCCGGGCTGGATGACGGCAGAGCGTTGGAAGCTCGGCGCCGGAGGCGGCGCGGACGGCGCAGACATTTTCAAACGATTCCAGTTAGAGCGCCCATATAGACGCAATCGGACGCCATTGCATGGGAATGTCGTTGCGTGGGGAGCATGCGGCAGCTCGCCCGAAAGCTGCCTTGCCATCGCCCCATCCCAGGTATCTGATCCCGGCTCTGGCGCTCGACGTCCGCCATCAGGGAAGGAAACACCATGAAGGCTCAACAGCTTGCAGCCGCCGGGGTCGGCATTACCGCCGCGCTCGTCCTCGCTCTGCCTGCCGTGGCGCAGAACTCTCGACCGCATCCGCAGATCACGATCACCAACCAGCGCACCGTGCCGCTCAGCAATTTCGCGATCGCCACGCCCGGCGACCAGCCGCGCCTCGTCGCCAAGCTCGCCAAGCCGCTGGCGCCCGGCAAAAGCGTTGCGCTGAAGCTCAACAAGCCGCAGGGCTGCGCCTATACGGTGCAGGCGAAATTCGAGGACGAAGCCGAGAGCGACGCCGATATGGACCTGTGCAGGGACCGGGTGATCCGGCTGACGGAGTAGGATTGACGAGCCCGCCAAACAGCGCCCTTCTCCCCTTGCGGGAGAAGGTGCCGGCAGGCGGATGAGGGGTCTCGCGACGGTCATCGCCAGCCACAGACCAAGCTTCCGAACCTGTGCGACCCCTCATCCGGCCCTGCGGGCCACCTTCTCCCGCAAGGGGAGAAGGGAAGGCTCTGGTCACGCCGTCGCGCCGGCCTTGATCAGCTTGTAGGTGATCGAGTTCGACCAGCGCCTGGAACGAGGCGTCGATGATGTTGGCGCTGACGCCGACCGTGGTCCAGCGCTCGCCGGTCTCGTCGCCCGACTCGATCAGGACGCGGGTCACGGCATCGGTGCCGCCCTGGAAGATGCGGACCTTGTAGTCGACGAGGCGCAAGCCCCCGATCAATGACTGGTAGCGTCCGAGATCCTTGCGGAGCGCGATATCGAGCGCATTGACCGGGCCGGCATCGCCTTCCGCCGCCGAAATCAGCACATCGTCGCCGACCTTCACCTTCACGATCGCCTCGGAGAAGGTGACGAGTTCGCCCAGCGCATTGTAGCGCCGCTCGACATTCACGGCGAAGCGCTCGACCGCGAAATAATCCGGGACTTCGCCGAGGATGCGCTTCACCAGCAGGAAGAACGAGGCATCGGCGCCCTCGAAGGCATAGCCCTGCGCCTCCTTGTCCTTGACCTCCTGCAGCACGCGGTTGAGGCGCGGATCGTCGCGGCCGAGGGTGACGCCGATGCGCTCCAGCTCGGCGACGAGGTTCGACTTGCCGCCCTGGTCGGAGATCAGGACCTTGCGGGTGTTGCCGGTCGCCTCGGGCGCGACATGCTCGTAAGTGCGCGGGTCCTTCAGCACGGCCGAGGCGTGGATGCCGGCCTTGGTCGCGAAGGCCGAGGCGCCGACGAAGGGCGCGTGCCGGTTTGGCGCCCGGTTCAGCATCTCGTCGAGCGCCCGCGAGACATGGGTCAATTCGCCGAGCTGATCCTCGCTGACGCCAAGTTCGAAACGGCCGCGATAGCGCTCCTTGAGCTTCAGCGCGCCGATCAGCGTGACGAGATTGGCATTGCCGCAGCGCTCGCCGAGCCCGTTGAGCGTGCCCTGGATCTGGCGCGCGCCGGCCTCGACCGCCGCCAGCGAATTGGCGACCGCGCAGCCGCAATCGTCATGGGCGTGGATGCCAAGATGGTCGCCCGGCACGGTCTTGGCGACCTCGCGCACGATGGCGCCGACCTCGTCCGGCAACGTGCCGCCATTGGTGTCGCAAAGCACGACCCAGCGGGCGCCGGCCTCATAGGCCGTGCGGGCGCAGGCGAGCGCGTAATCGGGATTGGCCTTGTAGCCATCGAAGAAATGCTCGCAGTCGAGCATCACCTCGCGGCCGGCGGCTTTTGCTGCCTCGACGCTCTCGCGGATGCCGGCGAGGTTCTCCTCCAGCGAGATCTCGAGCGCGACATGGACATGGTAGTCCCAGCTCTTGGCCACGAAGACGATGGCGTCGGCCTTGGCCTCCAGCAGCGCGGCGATACCGGGATCGTTGGCGGCCGAGCGCCCTGCCCGCTTGGTCATGCCGAAGGCGGCGAATTTCGCCTGCTTCGTCGCCTTCTGCTCGAAGAAGGCGGTATCCAGCGGGTTGGCGCCGGGATAGCCGCCCTCGACATAATCGACGCCGAGCCGGTCGAGCAGGCTTGCGACCGCGCGCTTGTCGTCGAGCGAGAAGTCGACGCCCGTGGTCTGGGCGCCGTCGCGCAGGGTCGTGTCGAAGAGATGAACGCGGGCCGCGCTCATCGTCCCCGCCTCAACTTGAAGCGGACGACGCGCGGCACGACCATGGCCAGCATGACCAGCTTGATGGCGAAGGAGAGCGAGCCCGCCGGGCGGATCTTGGGGGTCATCGCTTCATCTCCCAGGCCGTCGTCGGCTCGCCGGTGGCGGGGTCCTTGCCGTCCTTGAGCGCGATGCCCATCGCGGCGAGTTCGTCGCGGAGGCGGTCGGACTCGGCGAAGTTCTTCGCGCGGCGGGCGTCGAGGCGGGCAGCGATCAGGCGTTCGACCTCGGGCGCGACGACAGCAGGCGCCGCCACTTCCGGCAGAGCGATGCCGAGCAGATCGAGGCCTGCCAGCAGCGCCGGCAGGTCTCCCGCCTTGCGCAGGGCATGCAGCTCAGCCAGCACGCGGGCGGTATTGAGATCGTCCGCCAGCGCATCGAGCAGTTCGGCCGAGGGCTTGGAGGCCACCGCGCCCTGCGCCGCTTCGGCCCAGTCCTGCAGCGTCTTCTCCGCCTCCTCCAACGCCTTCACCGTCCAGTCGATCGGCTGGCGGTAATGCGTCTTGAGCATCGCAAGGCGCAGCACCTCGCCCGGCCATTTGCGGCCGCCGAACACATCCGTCTCCAGCAGCTCGTTGATGGTGACGAAGTTGCCGAGGCTCTTCGACATCTTCTCGCCTTCGACCTGCAGGAAGCCGTTATGCATCCAGATATTGGCCATCAGCGGCTGCCCTTCCGCCCCGCCAAAGGCGCAGCAGGACTGGGTGATCTCGTTCTCGTGATGCGGGAAGACGAGGTCGATGCCGCCGCCATGGATGTCGAAGACGTTCTTCATGGGATCGTCGCAGGCCAGCCCGCCCCCGAAGGGGGTCAGCAACTTCGCCATCGACATGGCCGAGCACTCGATATGCCAGCCGGGGCGGCCGGGCGTGGCGATGCCGGCCGGGGACGGCCAGCCGGGGTCGATGCCGTCGCGGCTCGGTTTCCACAGCACGAAATCCATCGCATCGCGCTTGTAGGGCGCGACATCGACGCGGGCACCGGCCAGCATCTCGTCGAGCGAACGGCGGGCGAGCGTGCCGTATTT
This sequence comes from Beijerinckiaceae bacterium, assembly GCA_965283735.1. GTDB lineage: Bacteria > Pseudomonadota > Alphaproteobacteria > Rhizobiales > Beijerinckiaceae > Allobosea. The sequence goes on from CBDIPN010000001.1 coordinate 2,994,728, forward strand.
CGGCGCCTTCACGAGATGGGCGGCGGCCGGGACATGGAAGAGCACATGCTCCTCGGCGACATAAGCGACGCCGCGCGCGATCAGGCGCTCGATGATCGCCTTCATCTCCTCGATATGCTCGGTGGCGCGCGGCTCCGTCGTCGGCCTGAGCGTGCCGAGCGCGTCGATATCGGCGTGGAACTGCGCCGTCGTCGTCTCAGTGACCTTGGCGATCGCCTCGTTGAGCGGCAGGCCGGGATAGTCGCGCGCCGCGCGGGCGTTGATCTTGTCGTCGACGTCCGTGAGGTTGCGGGCGTAGGTGACGTGCTCCGCCCCGTAGATGTGGCGCAACAGCCGGTAGAGCACGTCGAAGACGATGACCGGGCGCGCATTGCCGATATGGGCGTAGTCGTAGACCGTCGGGCCGCAGACATACATGCGCACGTTCGACGGATCGATCGGCACGAAGTCCTGCTTCGTCCGCGTCAGCGTGTTGTAGAGCCTCAGGGTCGGCGACATCGGGGCGAAATCCTGGAACGAAACGAACGGCGAAATACGAAAGGGCCAACCTGGCCGCTGGCCGGGGGCGCTTTTGTCGGTTCGTTTTTCAGGACGAGGACGTGAGCAGCCGGCCAGCGAAAGCTAGCGGCAAATAATGCAAGGGCTGTTGATGGCGGCTCGCGTCATGATCGGGACTGATTGCCTTTCCGCGCGCTTTCCGTCAAGAGGGCGCCCGATTGCTGCATTGCAGCATTGCCTCAGAATTGCCGCGGTTCATTCAAATTTAACCGGCCGGAACCATCCTCCCAATTCGCGGGTTCTGCGCCCGCAACCCATCAGGAACCCAAATTCATGCGCCGCGCCGTGGCTCTCGTCGGACTGCTCGGGATCGTTGCCGCCGGCATCTCGCTGTCGGTCATGCCGACCAGCCATACGGCCGCTGCCGCGAACGAGCCGCGCACCTTCCTGATCCCGGCCAGCGACGGCTACGGCGTCGCCGACTGCATCTCGTCCAAGGCCGAATGCGGCAAGATCGTCGCCAATGCCTGGTGCGAGTCGCAGGGCTTCGGGAAGGCGGTCGCCTTCGGCGTCGCCGCCCGCGAGGACTTCACCGGCTCGGTGACGAAGCAGAGCCCGGCCCCGACGGCCGAGCAGCCGCTCAGCATCACCTGCGGCGAATAACCCTCTACAGTCTCACCGAATCCATTCCGAGCATTTCGGCGGCTCGCCCGAATTGCCCCAGGGCATGATCGGCACAGTCGAGGTCGAGTTCTGCGGCGAGCCGTCGATCAGCTTGTCGGTATAGACGAGATAAACCAGCACGTTGCGCTTGGGGTCGCAGCCGCGCACGATCTGCATCTTCTTCCAGACCAGCGAACGGCGCTCGCGGAAGACGACATCACCCTGCTCCGCCTTCTCCTTGAACTTGATCGGCCCGATCTGGCGGCAGGCGAGCGAGACCTCGGAGACCTCCTCGGCAACGCCGAACATGCCGGACATGCCGCCCTTCTCGGGCACGGTATAATGGCAGGCGACGCCCTCGACGATCGGGTCGTCAACGCCATAGACGGCGAGCTTGTCGTTCGGCGTCAGCATCTTCCAGACGGTCGATTTCCTGAAGATCAGGTCTTCCTGCGCCGTGGCCGGCGACAGCATCATTCCCGACAGGGCGAGGGCCACAGCGGCCAGGACCCAACGACGAAGCAGCATTCCCATTCTCCCGGCGCGTTCCAGCGTGGCGCCGGTCAGGATATGGGAAGTCGGGCAGCGGCGCACCAGAGCTTTGCGCCGCACAATATCGGTCAGGCGCAAAGCCGCTGGTCTCAACCCGTCAGCGGCTTGAAGACGAGATAGGCGGCCACGAGCGCGCCGATCACGCCGAGCGCGAAGAGAACCAGCTTCAGACGCGTCATCGTGCTGGCGAAGACGACATTGCCGCCATCGACCTGCGGGTAGCGATCGAGCAATCGCGCCACGGCGAAATTCTCGGCGACATCACAGAGTCCGCCCAACAACCAGCCGCCGCCGCAGAGCGCCGCCACCCACCAGGGCTGGCCGCGCAGACTGAGCCCGGCGACGAGCAGGGCGCCGACGATCGCATAGGTGAAGGCGCAGGCGACATCGGCCGGCAGGACACGGTTGCGGTAGCGCGCGCGCCTGTCCTCGCCATAGAGCGTGAACAGCTTCTCGACATCGGCGACGCTGTAGCCGTCCCAGTCGCTTTCGAGCATGCGCGGCACGCCCTGCCGGCTCGACCAGACGCCGACCGCCCAGAACAGCACCACCACCAGGACCGGCCCCCAGATGAAGAAGGCCAGCGGAATGGTGGTCGAATAGAACGGCACGGTCTCGATCATGGCGTCTCGGTTCTCGCGTCTGGCATCGGCCTGAGGTTATCCGGCGGCCCGGCTGCCGCCAAGCCGAGACAACCGGAACTGGATTAGCTGTGGGGCAGAATTTCCTGCTCGATCGCGCCGAAGATCGAGTGCCCGGTCGCATCCTTCATCTCGATGCGGACGGTGTCGCCGAAGCGCAGGAACGGTGTCTTCGGCCCACCCTGCCGGATCGTCTCAACCATGCGCTGCTCGGCGATGCAGGCATAGCCCAGCCCGCCCTCGGCCACGGGCCGGCCCGGGCCGCCATCGGCGTCACGGTTCGAGACCGTGCCGGCGCCGATCACCGTGCCGGCCGAGAGGCGGCGCGTCGCGGCGGCATGGGCGATCAGCGTGCCGAAATCGAAGGTCATGTCGGCGCCGGCGTCGGGCTTGCCGAAGAGCGTGCCGTTGACCTGCGCCAGCAGCGGCAGATGCAAACGCCCGTCGCGCCAGGCACCGCCCAATTCGTCCGGCGTCACCGCGGCCGGCGAAAAGGCCGAGGACGGCTTCGACTGGACGAAGCCGAAGCCTTTCGCCAGTTCGCCGGGAATCCGGTTCCGCAAGCTCACGTCGTTGACGAGCATGACGAGGCGGATGCACCGGAGCGCCTCCTCACGGTTCGCGCCCATCGGCACGTCACCGGTGACGACCGCGATCTCGGCCTCGAAATCGATGCCGTCCTCCTCGCTGCGGGCCTGCACGGCCTGGCGCGGGCCGAGCGAGGCGTCGCTGCCGCCCTGATACATCAGCGGATCGGTCCAGAAGCTATCCGGCATGGTGGCGCCCCGCGCCTTCCGGACGAGATCGACGTGATTCACATAGGCCGAGCCGTCGAGCCATTGATAGGCGCGCGGCAGCGGCGCGGCGCAGTCATGTTCATGGAAGCGGAAAGACGGGACCGAACCGTGCTCCAGCCCCTCGGCGAGATCGGCGAGGCGCGGAGCGTGGCGATCCCAATCGTCGAGCGCCGCCTGCAGCGTCGGCACGACCGGAAAGGCGTCGGTGGCGCGGGTCAGGTCCCGCGAGACGACGACGAGACGGCCGTCACGGCCATGCGCGAGCGAGGCGAGCTTCATGTCTTTTCATTCCTTCCCGGACGCGCCAATAAGGGCATAACAAGCCCTCGGGAGGAAACCATATGGAACGTCGCAGCTTTTTGAAATCGGGGGCGCTGGCCGCCGCCGCGACGACGGTCGCGATGCCCGCGATCGCACAGTCGCAGCCCGAGGTGAAATGGCGCCTGACGTCGAGCTTCCCGAAGTCGCTCGACACGATCTTCGGCACGGCGCAGCAGTTCTCGAAATATGTCTCCGAGGCGACCGACGGCAAGTTCGACATCCAGGTCTTCGCGCCCGGCGAGATCGTGCCCGGCCTGCAGGCGCTCGATGCGGTCTCATCCGGCACGGTCGAATGCGCGCATTCGCCGACCTATTTCTATATCGGCAAGGACCCGACGCTGGGCTTGGGCACCGGCATCCCGTTCGGGCTCAACGCCCGCCAGCAGCATAGCTGGTGGTATTTCGGCGGCGGCGAGCAGATCGTGAACGGCGTGCTCGACCGCTTCAACGCCTATTCGATCCCCTGCGGCAATTCCGGCTGCCAGATGGGCGGCTTCTTCCGCAACGAATTGAAGAGCATCGACGACCTCAAGGGCCTGAAATTCCGCATCGGCGGCATGGGCGGGGCAGTTCTGGCCAAGCTTGGCGTGGTGCCGACGCAGATCGCGCCGGGCGACGTCTATCCGGCGCTGGAGCGCGGCACGATCGACGCGGCCGAGTTCGTCGGCCCCTATGACGACGAGAAGCTCGGCTTCATCCGCGTCGCCAAGTACTATTACTATCCCGGCTGGTGGGAGGGCGGCGCCATGCTGCACCTGATCATCGGCAAGGACGCCTGGAACAAGCTGCCGAAGCACTATCAGGCAATCGTCCAGAACGCCTGCGAGGCGGCCAACAACTGGATGCTGGCCAAATACGACTTCGTGAACCCGGGTGGGTTGCGCCGGCTGGTGGCCCAGGGCGCGCAACTCAAGGCGTTCCCGCTGCCGGTGATGGAAGCGGCGCTGAAGGCGGCGGAGGAATACTACGCCGAGACCAGCGCCAAGAGCCCGGATTTCAAGAAGGGCTACGATTCGATGGTCGCCTTCCGCGGCGAGAACCTGCTCTGGTGGCAGGTCGCGGAACTGTCCTACAACTCGTTCATGAACAGGCTGAAGGCGCGCTGAGGCGCGCCTTCCTCCTCGCCATGACGACGAAACCACCAACTGATCCCGAGGCCAAGGCGCTCCATCTGGAGCGTTTCCTGCCCTATCGCCTCAATGTCGTCGGCACGCTCGGCGGCCGCGCGCTCGGCCGCATCTATGGCGAGCATTTCGGCATCGGCATCCCGGAATGGCGCGTGGTGGCGCAGCTCGGCGAGTTCGGCAAGCTGACCTCGCGCGACATCGGCGAGCTCGCCCAGATGCACAAGACCAAGGTCTCGCGCGCCGTCGGCGAGCTGGAGAAGCGCGGCCTCGTCTCGCGCGCCGAGAACCGGCAGGACCGGCGCGAATCCTTCGTCGCGCTGACGCCGGCGGGAAAGCGCATCTACGACCAGATCGTGCCGCTGGCACTGGGCTTCGAGGCGCGCTGGATCGAGGGCATCGCGCCCGACGAGCTCAAGGTGTTCGAGCGCGTGCTCTCGACGTTGACCGAGCGCGGCCGGCATCTCGCCGGAAACTATCGCGAGGAAGACGGGGCTTAGTTCCTCCCTCTCCCCGCTGCGGTCATCCCGGACAAGCCGCGAAGCGGCGCCGATCCGGGATCCATGCCGGAACGTTTCTGATGAAGGTTCAGGCATGGATCCCAGGTCTCCGCTTCGCTTCGCCCGGGATGACATGTCGAGGGTGAGCGACTCGGCAGAGTTTCCTAGAAATACCGCGCCAGGTTGCGCCTGATCCGCTGCGCCGGGTCCTCGCCCTTCGGCGGATAGGCGAAAGCCGTTCCGGTAATCGCCTCATAGGCACGGACGTAGACCGCAGAGGTCTCGTCGATCAGCTCCTGCGGGATCGGCGGCAGGTCCTGCGTATAGGGGTCGCAGCGTGCCACGACCCAGTTGCGCACGAAATCCTTGTCGAAGGATTCGGGCTTGCCCCCGGCGGCGAAGCGCTCGGGATAGCTTTCGGCGAACCAATAGCGGCTCGAATCCGGCGTATGGATCTCGTCGGCCAGCACGATGTTGCCCTCAGTATCGGTGCCGAACTCGTATTTCGTGTCGGCGAGGATCAGGCCACGCTCGCGGGCGAGCTTCTGGCCACGGGCGAAGAGCGCCAACGCATAGGCCGAGACCGTGTCCCATTGCTTCTGCGTCAGCAACCCCTCCCCGACGATCTGCTCGGCCGAGAGCGGCTCGTCATGGCCGCCGTCGAAGGCCTTGCTGGTCGGGGTGATGATCGCCTGCGGCAGCGCCTCGTTGTCGCGCAAGCCCTCCGGCAAGGTCATGCCGTACATCTCGCGCCGGCCCTGCTTATACATCGTCAGGATCGAGGTCCCGGTCGTGCCGGCGAGATAGCCGCGCACCACCATCTCGACCGGCAGGATCTCCAGCCGCTTGCCGACCACGACATTCGGGTCCGGATATTCCAGCACATGGTTGGGGCAGATATCGGCGGTCTGCTCGAACCAGTAGCGCGCGGTCTGCGTCAGCACCTGGCCCTTCAGCGGAATCGAGGCGATCGCCCGGTCGAAGGCGGAGAGCCGGTCCGTCGAGATCAGGATGCGGCGATTATCGGGCAGGTCGTAATTCTCGCGGACCTTGCCGCGATAATAATTCGGCAGCTCGGGAATGACGGCTTCGTGAAGAGGCAGATAATCGGACATGGGCGGGGCTTGCCTCATTGGCGCTGCACGGAAGGCCGGCGCGGCCGGGCCGCTGCCGCAGGTCTTCTAAAGCACGCGCCGATCCGACTGCAACGCAGTCGGATCGGATAACGCGTTCTCTCACTCAAGTTTGGAGACGGATTCATCAATCAGGTTGAATCAACCTGATCGGACCCGGCTCCAGCGAAAGCGGTAGTTTTCCACCACCGCGACGGCGCGCGCTTCCCCGCATTGCTGCGCTTGTCCGAATATGGCATGCGAAGCTCCGTGATGGAGCGTCCCCGCGGCCTTTCAGGCGAGGCTCCGCTCCATAGTTCCGTCGTGTTTGGCGGGTGTTCTAGACCACAGTTCCCGAACAGGGCCGGCCTGCCGGCCCGACTATGGATGACGTGACCCGACTTGCGATGATGCTGCGACTGTCCAGACGCTTCGGCATGGCCCTTCTGATGCTGGCGGCCCTCAGTGGCACCGCCATGGCGCAGTCGGCGTCGTGCAATGCCTGGCGCGCCGAATTGGACAGCCTTCAGGGCCGCAGCGGCGGCGATCCGCGCGCCGCGCAGGCCGCGCAGCGCGTGGGCGCCCAGCTCGCGCAATTGAGCAACCAGTACCGCTCGATGGGTTGCGACCGCGGCTTCAGTTTCTTCGAATCGCCGCCGCCGCAATGCAATTTCGTCCGCCAGCAGATCGGCCAGTTGCAAAACCAGTACGGCGCGCTGCAGCGCCAGGCCGAAGGCGGCGGCATCGAACAGCGCCGCGCCCAGCTGGCCGCGGCGATCAACAACAATTGCCGGGCGCAGCCACGCGGCTTCTTCGACACGATCTTCGGACGCGATCCCGGCCCCGGCGAGATCGATTCGACCTTGCCCGAGCTCGATCCCGAGCAGCCGACCGAGCCGGCGAAGCCGCGTCTGGGCGGTCCGCAGACCGTCTGCGTGCGCACCTGCGACGGCTACTTCTTCCCGCTCTCGAACAATACCGGCAATGGCGACGAGATGTGCCAGGCGCTGTGCCCGGGCACCGAGACACTGGCCTATGGCATGAGCGCCGGCGGCGACATCCAGAACGCCGCCTCCCGCTCGACCGGCCAGCCCTATTCCTCGCTGGCCAATGCCGGGAAATACACCCGCAGCTTCGACGCCGCCTGCACCTGCCGCGGCCAGGGGCAGAGCTGGTCCGCCGCCCTCCGGGACGCCGAGTACCTGCTCGACAAGCGCAAGGGCGACGTCATCCTGAGCGAGCAGCGCGCGGCCGAATTGTCGCGCCCGAAGGCCGACCCCAAGCGCAAGGGCGCTGCGGCCGCCCAGCCGGCGCCGGCGCCGATTCCGGCCATCCCCGACGAGAAGCCGATGCCATCCGAGGATTCACCGACTGCCGGCACCGAGTCGGCAGGCGTCGGCCCCGTCATCGTCGGCGAGAAGGTGCTCGACAAGAAGGACGGGCTGAAGAGCGAATCGGGCAGCGCCACCGGCGAGCGCCGGACGGTGCGGATCGTCGCACCCAATCTCGCGCCCAATCTGGGCCCGCAGGTCGCGCGGCCCTGAATGCAAAAAGCTCCATGCGCACAACGCATGAAAGACCACCTGCGAACGGCGCGATGACTTCTGGACGCATGACTGGATCGGCAGCATAAGAGGCCATCCAAGCCGCCTCCGGGAGGCCGCCAGACCCGTCCCACGGCCCCTTCGCGCCGTGCGCCCGCTTCTGACGCTCCCCAGCTCAGAAGGCCGCCATGTCCGAGACGACAGCGACATCTCCCACCCATCCCATCCAGTTCGACGACGCCAAACGCCGGCTCAAAGCGATCTTCATCGGCTCGGTCGGCAATCTCGTCGAGTGGTACGATTTCTACGCCTATACGGCTTTCGCGCTCTATTTCGCGCCGCATTTCTTTCCGTCGAACGACCCGGTGGTGCAGCAGCTCAACGCAGCGACGTTGTTCGCGGCCGGCTTCATCGTGCGTCCGCTCGGCGGCTGGCTGTTCGGACATATCGCCGACCGCTATGGACGGCGCCTGTCGCTGACCGTCTCCGTCCTGATGATGTGCTTCGGCTCGCTGATCATCGCATTGACGCCGACCTATGCCACGATCGGCTTCGCGGCGCCGGCCTTGCTGGCGCTGGCGCGCATCATCGAAGGCCTGAGCCTCGGCGGCGAATACGGCGCCTCGGCAACCTATCTCTCCGAGATCGCCGACCCCGAACATCGCGGCTTCTATTCCAGCTTCCAGTACGTCACGCTGATCGGCGGGCAGCTCACCGCGATCCTGGTGCTGCTGCTGCTCCAGAACGTCTTCCTGACGCATGAACAGCTCGTCGCCTGGGGCTGGCGCATTCCCTTCGTCATCGGCGCGCTCCTGGCGATCACCGCCATGTTCATGCGCCGCCATATGCACGAGACCGAGTCGTTCGAGGCCGCCAAGAAGAGCGGCATCAAACGCGAGAGCTCGCTGCGTGGCCTGCTGAAATATCCGCGCGAGGTCGCGATCGTGGTCGGCCTGACGGCCGGCGGCACCGCGGCCTTCTACACCTTCACCACCTATATGCAGACCTTCGTGCGCCAGACGGCCGGCTTCTCCGACATCACCACGACCTATGTCATTGCCGGCTCGCTGATCTTCGCCGCGGTGCTGCAGCCGATCTACGGGCTGATCTCGGACAAGATCGGCCGCAAGCCGATGCTGATCTTCTTCGGCGTCTGCGGCACGCTGTTCACGGTGCCGCTGCTGACGACGCTCGCCGGCACCAAGTCGCCCTGGATGGCCTTCCTGCTGATTTCAGCAGCCTGGATCTTCGTCGCCGGCTACACCTCGATCAATGCCGTGGTGAAGGCGGAGCTGTTCCCGACCGCGATCCGCGCCACCGGCGTGGCCGTGCCCTATGCGCTCACCGTCTCGATCTTCGGCGGCACGGCGCCGGCCATCGCCCTGTTCTTCAAGCAGCAGGGCCACGAGCAGTGGTTCTATTACTACCTTGCTGGCATCATCTTCCTGTCGTTCCTGGTCTATTCGACGATGCGCGACACCAAGCACGCCTCGGCGATGGAGCGGCATGAGTAAGGAGGGGGCGTCCGGAGCCTTGTCATTCCGGGGCAGGCCGTTAGGCCTGAACCCGGAACCCACAACCGGGCGAGCCCTTGATGACGGCGTCTTGAAGCACTTCACCCAGTCGTGGGTTCCGGGTTCGAGCGCTACGCGCTCGCCCCGGAATGACAAAGGTTAGATCGTCAAGCGCTTTCGCCCGCCAGCCGCTTCAGCGCCTTACTCCGGCCGATCAGCGGCAGCAGCGCGGCGAGTTCCGGGCCGTGATCAAGCCCCGTCAGCGCCTGGCGGAGCGGCATGAACAGCGCCTTGCCCTTGGCTCCCGTCGCGGCCGAAACAGCCTGCGTCCAGCTTTTCCAGGTCGTGACATCGAAGGGCTCGGCCGGCAGCAGCCCGGCCGCGGTCGCGGCAAAGCCGGCATCGGCGATCACAGGCGCGATCGGCCCCTGCACCACGCGCCACCACTGAGCCGCCTCGTCCAGCTTGGCAAGATTGCCGCGCACGGCCTGCCAGAACGCCTCGTCGGCCGCGACGCCCAGCGTCGCCAGCCGATTGGAAACAGCAGCGAGCGGTAACTGGTGCAGCGTGCGGGCGCTCAGCGTCTCCAGTTCGTGCTCGTCGAATTTGGCCGGCGCGCGCGAGACATGGGCGAGCTCGACGAGGCCGGCGAGTTCGTCAAGGCTCGCGACCGGACGCACGGCATCGGAGGTGCCGACCAACGTCGCCAGCGCCGCCACGGCCAACGCCTCGACGCCAGTCTCGCGCAAGCCGCGCAGCGAGAGATGGCCGAGGCGTTTGGACAGGCCTTCGCCGCTCGCCGTGGTCAGCAGGTTGTGATGCCCGAAGGCAGGCAGGCTCGCGCCGAGCGCCTCGAAGATCTGGGCCTGGACGGCCGTGTTGGTGACATGGTCCTCACCGCGGATGACATGGGTCACGCCGGTCTCGATATCGTCGACGACGGAGGGCAGCGTGTAGAGATAGCTGCCGTCCTCGCGGACCAGAACGGGATCGGAGAGCGAGGCGCAATCGACGTGGGAAGCACCGCGCACCAGATCGTTCCAGGCGACCTCGCGCGGCTCCAGCAGGAAACGCCAGTGGGGTTTACGCCCCTCCGCCGCGAAGGCGGCCTTCTGCTCATCGGTGAGCTTCAGCGCGGCGCGGTCGTAGATCGGCGGCAGGCCACGGGCGAGCTGGCGCTTGCGGCGGCGATCGAGTTCATCGGCCGTCTCGTAGCAGGCATAGAGCCGCCCTGCCCCACGCAGCTTGTCGGCAGCGGCGTCATAGACCGCGAGGCGCTCGGACTGCCGGATCACCTGATCGGGCACGATGCCGAGCCAGCCCAGATCCTCGGCGATGGCATCGGCATATTCCGCTTTCGAGCGGGCGATGTCGGTGTCGTCGTAGCGCAGCAGGAAGCGGCCGCTGTGCCGGCGGGCGAACAGCCAGTTGAACAGCGCCGGCCGGGCGTTGCCGATATGGAGATAGCCGGTGGGCGACGGCGCGAAGCGAACGAGGGGCGAGGTCATGGCCCGGCTTATGGCGCGTTTACCGGCAGGCGACAATCATCCCGTTGTACCCGGAGACTCGGCCTTCCGTCGCCCTGGCGCCGCTCCTACAACTTGGCCGAACAGGACAGGGCCAGCGTGGCCCCCTGCCGCCCGACATAGTTACTTGCCGTCGCCGCTGGATAGTCGATCAGCTTTCCGTTCCTCGCTCTCGGCAATTCGTGCGGTATCTCGCTCGGCGAGGCCACAACCTCGATGATCTCGTCGAAATGCCCAGCCGTGATACCGACCAGGGGCGTGCCGACGCGGATGCGCACGACGGCTCCCCTCGCGAGAGACTTGCCGGGAGGAACCACCGCATTGCCTTCATGCCAGGAGATGTCGTCCATCGCGCAGCTGACGCGGACTAGATCCTTGGCCGTCAGATCGCGGTTCGGATAGCGCGCCCTCGCCGCTGCGAGCGCTTGCGCCAAGTTCGATATCTCGGCCGGTCCCTTGACCCAGGCGATCGCCGTGCCACCAACCGGCGGAGGCAGCGAGCCGCAGGCCGCAAGCCCAAGCGCAGCTGCCGCAACCGGGAGCCAGCACCCTAGCCGGCAGAGAGTTTCACGCACGCGCAAGGCTTTCAGCTGAGGAGCAAGGATCGACGTTCTGCTAGCACGAACTGACCACGGCGCCAGCCGTCAAAGGCTCGCCAGTGCCCACCCCGCGCGAAGCGCCCGAACGCCGATGACGCAAGGTGCCGGAAGAATAGCGATGTTAACCCGCCATTAGGGTTACCAAGGCATGAATTGTCCCCGGAGCGAGGTGAAACGGGTGGAACCGAACCGTCGCTCGGGGAGATCAGGATGCGCATCCGTTCCATCGCGCTCATGTTTGGGTCTACGGCCCTCGCGACCAGCCTTCTCGCCGCACCAACGCTTGCGGCGGACTATCCCGTGCTTCGCGGCTCGCAGATCGAGGACGCCCCTCCGGCTCCCTCCCAGTTCAGCTGGGAAGGCTTCTACGTCGGCGGCTTTGCCGGGCAGGCGCAATCCCGCTTCGAGCGCGATCAGAGCGTCGACAAACTCATCGACTATGCGATGCTGAACACCACGATCGCGAACTCGATCAACGTCTACGATCTGACGCGCACCATGCCGCGCCGCGACAGCGGCGCCATGTTCGGCGGCTATGCCGGCTATAACTGGGCCTTCGGCGACGTCGTCATGGGCCTGGAAGCGGATTATTCGCGCATCGACCAGGCAGCTGCCGCTTCCCGCCTCGAGTCGCGACGCGTCGGCAACCAGTACCTCACGGTCGGCCTGAACCAGAGCGCTCGGATCAACGACTATGCCTCGCTGCGCGCCCGCTTCGGCTACACCTATGGCCGGTGGATGCCCTATGTCACGTTCGGCGCGGCGGTCGGGCGTTTCGACACCAATGTCTCAGTCTACAGCGACTGGGGTCCGACCGATAACAACGGCGTCGCACTCGGCAGCTATGTCGGCTGGCCGCGCATGGTCGGCGGCCCCAAGAAGGATGTCTGGGGCTTCGGCGGCGTGATCGGCGGCGGCATCGAGGCTGCGCTGGCCGACAACATCCTCGTCCGCGCCGAGTATCTCTATACCCGCTTCAACGATGTCGAGGGCATCACCACGAGCCTGAACCAGGCTCGCGTCGGCGCTGCCCTGAAATTCTGAGAAGCCACTGACGGCATCAAGAAAAAGGCCGGGGCGAAAGCCCCGGCCTTTCCTGTTCGTGGATGTGGTGCGGCGCCTTACTCGGCCGCCTCGACCTCGGGCCGCGCCCGGCCGGCGCGCTGGCGCTTGACCAGCTCGGCGACGATGAAGGCGAGCTCCAGCGCCTGTTCCGCGTTGAGGCGCGGATCGCAGAACGTGTGGTAGCGGTCGTTGAGGTCCGCATCGGTCATGCCGCGCGCGCCGCCGGTGCATTCGGTGACGTTCTTGCCGGTCATCTCCAGATGCAGGCCGCCGGCATGCGTGCCTTCGGCCTGGTGGACGGCGAAGAAGTTCTTCACCTCGCCCAGGATCAGGTCGAAGGGCCGGGTCTTGTAGCCGCTCGCCGCCTTGACAGTGTTGCCGTGCATCGGGTCACAGGACCAGACGACGTTGCGGCCTTCCCGCTTCGTCGCCCGCACCAGCGCCGGCAGATGGTCGAAGACCTTGTCGGCGCCGAAGCGCGCGATCAGCGTCAGGCGTCCAGCCTGGTTCTGCGGATCAAGCACGTCGATCAGCTTGAGCAGGCCATCGACCGTGGTCGAGGGGCCGCATTTCAGGCCGATCGGGTTCTTGATGCCGCGGAAGAACTCGACATGGGCATGGTCGATCTGACGCGTGCGATCGCCGATCCAGACCATGTGGCCGGAGGTGGCGTACCACTCGCCGGTCGTCGAATCCGTCCGGGTCATCGCCTGCTCGTAGCCGAGCAGCAGCGCCTCGTGGCTGGTGTAGAAGTCGGTCGTGCGCATCTCCGGATGGGTTTCCGGATCGATGCCGATGGCGCGCATGAATTCCAGCGCCTCGGTGATGCGCTCGGCCACTTCCTGGTAGCGATGCGACTGCGGGCTATCCTTGACGAAGCCAAGCATCCAGCGATGCGCGTTGTCGAGATTGGCATAGCCGCCGGTCGCGAAGGCGCGGATCAGGTTCAGCGTCGCTGCCGACTGACGATAGCCCTCGAGCTGGCGGCGCGGATCGGGGATGCGCGCCTCGGCCGTGAACTCGTTGTCGTTGACGATATCGCCCTTGTAGCTCGGCAGCTCGACGCCACCGATCGTCTCGGTCGGGGCCGAGCGCGGCTTGGCGAACTGGCCGGCGATGCGGCCGACCTTCACCACCGGCGAGCCGCCCGCGAAGGTCAGAACCACCGCCATCTGCAGGAACAGCCGGAAGAAGTCGCGGATGTTGTCGGCCGAATGCTCGGCGAAGCTCTCGGCGCAGTCGCCTCCCTGCAGCAGGAAGGCCTCACCGGCGGCGACCTTGCTCAACGCCCGTTTGAGCTTGCGCGCCTCGCCTGCAAAAACGAGCGGCGGAAAGCCGGCGAGCTGCTGCTCAACCGCCTTCAAGGCTGCCTGGTCCGGATATTCCGGAATCTGCTGGACGGGCTTGGCCCTCCAGCTCTCTGGCGTCCACCGCTCGGACATGGGACTTACGTGCTCCTGACTGTGAGATCGCGCATCGTTAACCTCTTGGTAGCGCGAAGGGGCGGCTATACACCGATGATGTGGGAATGGCCACCGCCTGAGGGAAGCCCTCGCGGCAGGCCGCCCGGCCACTCAGCGCATGCGCCGGCAAAAGCAATTCTTCGCAACGGGATAGCGCGTGCCGCTGCTCTATCGCGGCAACGGCCTGCCATCCTGATTCAAGCGCTTCACAAGGCGATTCAACGGGGAAGCGGGAGCGACCTTCGTCATTCCGGGGTTTCGCACGACGACGAACCCGGAACCCACGACCGGGTGAGCCGCTGGCAACCGGGGATGGCATGTTCCACCCAGTCGTAGGTTCCGGGTTCGCGCCTGCGGCGCGCCCCGGAATGACAAAGGTAGTTCCGCTGCGTCAGCCCGCGCGCGGCGTGCGCATCGTCACCAGTTCCTCGGCGGCGCTCGGATGCAGCGCGACGGTGCGGTCGAAATCGGCCTTGGTCGCGCCCATCGTCACCGCGATGGCGACCGCCTGGACGATCTCGCCGGCATCATGCCCGAGGATATGGACGCCGAGCACCTTGTCCGATTGCGCATCGACGACGAGCTTCATGTAGATGCGCTCCTGACGGCCGGAGATCGTCGCCTTCATCGGGCGGAAGCCGGATTCGAAGACCTTGACCTCATGGCCTGCGGCGAGAGCCTGCGCTTCCGACAGGCCGACGGTGCCGATCTCCGGCGTCGTGAAGACGGCTGAGGCGATGGTGGCGTGGTCCACCGTCCAGTTGCGGCTGCCGAAGGTCGAGTCGGCGAAGGCATGGCCCTCGCGGATCGCGACTGGCGTCAGGTTGACCCGGTTGGTCACATCGCCGACGGCATGGATCGAGGGCACGCTGCTGGCTGATGCCACATCGACCTTGATCTCGCCGAGCGGGCCCTGAGCGACGCCGGCCTTGTCGAGGCCAAGCCCCTTCGTGTTCGGCCGGCGGCCGGTCGCGACGAGGACGACATCGGCATCGATCGGCTCTCCCTTGGCGCAATGGGCGCGGCGGCTGCCGTCTGCCAGCTCCTCGATCCGGTCAATCGTGCAGCCGAGCCGCAAGGTGATGCCGGCATGGACGAGCGCATCACGCAGGCGGGTGCGGATATCCTCGTCGAAGCCGCGCAGGATGTTGTCGCCCCGGTGCAGTACCGTCACCGCGACACCGAGCCGGGCGAAGAGGCTGGCGAATTCCAGCGCGATATAGCCGCCACCGACGACCAGAAGGCGCTTCGGCAGCGCCGGCAGGTTGAAGACTTCGTTCGAGGAGATGCCGAATTCGCCGCCGGGGATCGGCGGATCGAAGGACGGCCAGCCGCCGGTCGCGACCAGGATATGACGGGCGCGGATCACCTCTCCGCTCTTCGTCAGCCGGACCTGATGCGGCCCCTCGACGACCGCGCGTTCCTCGCGGATCGCGACCTTGGCGCCCTCGAGCCCCTTGCGGTAAAGGCCGGACAGGCGCGTGACCTCGTTCGCCACCGCATCGCGCAGCGTCGCCCAGTCGAAGACCGGCGCCTGAGGCAAGGTCCAGCCGAAGCCGGCCGCATCCTCGAAATCCTCCGCGAAACGGCTGGCATAGACGAACAGCTTCTTGGGCACGCAGCCGCGGATGACGCAGGTGCCGCCGATCCGGTCCTCCTCGGCGATCATGACGCGGGCGCCGTGGCCGGCGGCGATGCGGGCCGCGCGCGTGCCGCCGGAGCCGGCACCGATGACGAAGAGATCGACGTCGAAATCAGTCATGGTCTTCTCCCTGAGGCGCCGCAGCGCCCGGACCGAACCAGAGGACCGCAGCCCCCAGAACGGCAATCCACCAGCCCTGCCAGGCACCGTGCCCGACGACTGAAATCGCGAAGGCGCCGGCAAACAGCGCAAGGCGCGGCGCCATCTCGCGCGCCGGCAGGCGGCGCAGCCGCGCGAGCAGCAGCAGGCCCGCCAAAGCGAGGATACCCGCACCGACCGCACCGGTCTCGGCCCAGGCCTGCAGCGGCATGTCGTGCGGATGGCTCGCCGCCAGAAGCTCGCGGCGCGCGGGCGAGACCTCCGCCGCCACCGGATGCTGATGCATGGTGGCCGCGGTTCCGAAGCCGGCGCCGGCGATCGGTCGCGCGCGCGCAACCTCACCGAAGCTATGCCAGATATCGATGCGGGCTTGGCCGGTCATCACGGCGAAACGATCCAGGATCAGCGAAGGCAGCCAGTTCTGGGCGGCGATGCCGAGAACGGGGGCCACTGCCATGGCGAGAAGGAAGGCGCAGCCCGCTGCCGTCAGCGTCAGGCGCGGCCAGAGCGCCGACAGCCCCCAGCAGAGGGCGCAGACGGCAACGCCGAGCCGCGCCGAGGAGCTTTCCGAGCGCAGCGCGAGAGCGGTCACAACCAGGGCGAGAACAATCGCCAGTATCCGATCCGACCGGCGCGCGCCGGGCAGGCTCCACAGACCATGAATCACCGGCACCGCCAGCACGAGCGCCGTGATCGCCGGGCGGTTGAAGACGAAGCTCCACAGCTTGCCGACACCTAGCGCAGCCCTTTGGGACAACCCGGAAGCGAGTTCGAAGATCGCCAGCAGGCAGGCGAGGATGATCGCCAGCGCGAGCGCGCGCAGCCATGCGGGCTGCGGCCGGAACTGACCCGAAGCGGCAATAACGAGGGCGAAGACGATCGGCAGCACAAGCTCGCCCCAGACCCGCAACGAGGCTCCAGGCCTGTGGCTCCACGAGATCGAGACGAGAGCCCAGCCGAGGAACGCAGCCACGGCCAGCCCGAGCGGAGTCGCGAGCAGCCGCCACATGCGCTGGGCGAGATCGCCCATCCCGCCCGAGGCGAGGGCCACGGCGACGAAGGGAATGACCGCCAGACCGAGCAGGAGCGTCGAGGAGCGGTTGGCGAGCCACATCGCCACCGGCGTCAGCACCATCAGCGCCACGCCGATCCCGATCAGGCGCGACGGCAACGGCCCGCGGTGCGGCGCGGAATCCTGGCGATCGGCGAGACGCGTCTGGCTCATAGCCTGCGCTTACGCGATAGCGGGAAACGCCGCCAGCGCGTTGTCACGCAAATGCGTCACAGTCGTAGGATGAAAGGTGTAGATTCTGCGGTTGATGCCCGCCTCCTTCGAAAATTCTTGACTTCCGATTATGCAATCAGGCGCAATTGACGACCGGCGCGGCTAGGTGCCACAGGCGGATCGCCCAAGAAACCCGTGGGCCAAAGCCCGCAAGCGGAGGAATTCATGCTGACATCCATCCTGAAGCGCACGGCCCTGACGGCGGTGGCGCTGGCTGCCCTCTCCACCGCCGCCTTCGCTCAGCTCAATGAACTGAAGATCATGGCCCCCGCAGCCCCCGGCGGCGGCTGGGATGGCACGGCCCGCTCGATGCAGCAGGCGATGACGGCGGCCGGCATCGTGAAGAGCGTGCAGGTCAACAACGTGACCGGCGCGGGCGGCACCATCGGCCTCGCCCAGCTGATCGGCGCCAAGGGTGCCGGCGACCAGCTGATGGTCAACGGCTTCGTCATGGTCGGCGCGATCCTGCTCAACAAGTCGCCGGTCAACCTGACCCAGATCACGCCGATCGCGCGCCTCACCGCCGAGGCCGAGGTCATCGTGGTGCCGACGGAATCGCCGCTCAAGACCGCCAAGGACCTGGCCGAGCGCCTGAAGGCCGACCCGGCCAAGGTGACCTGGGCCGGTGGCTCGGCCGGCGGCACGGACCACATCCTCGCGGCGCTCTTCGCGCAGGCGGTCGGCGCCGACGCCAAGAAGATCAACTACATCCCGTTCTCGGGCGGCGGCGAGGCTCTGGCGGCCATGCTCGGCGGGCGCGTCACGGCCGGCGTCTCCGGCTATGGCGAGTTCGAGGGCCAGATCAAGGCCGGCAAGCTGCGCGTGCTCGCCGTCTCCTCGTCCAAGCGCCTCGAGAACGCCCCGGATGCGCCCACGCTGAAGGAGCAGGGCATCGATCTCGAGCTCCTGAACTGGCGTTCGGTCGTCGCGCCTCCCGGCCTCTCGGCCGAGCAGACCAAGGCCCTGACCGACAGCGTCGAGAAGATGGTCAAGTCGAAGGAGTGGCAGGAGATCCTCAAGGCCCGCGGCTGGGACAATGCCTTCCTGCCCGGCGCCGCCTTCGACACCTTCCTGAAGGGCGAGATCGAGCGTGTCGGCAAGGTAATGACCGAAGTCGGCTTGGTGAAGTAAGCCAATCACGACGACAAAATCATAAGGGGCCGGGCGACCGGCCCCTTTTCCAACCGCCGGAAGCGCCTCAAAAGCGCCGGACACGACTGCGGAAACGCCATGACCAACGACACGCGCACGCAAGGTGCCAACAAGCCGGCCCTGGTGGTGGGCGTCCTGCTGCTGATCGTCGCCGTCCTCGTCGGCTATGACGCCTCGCAGCAGACCATCACCTCCACCTACGGCATCGGCCCGACCGCGATGCCCTATGTCGTAGCCGTCGGGCTCGTCATCCTCGGCCTCTCGCATTTCGTCGTCGCCTTCCGCGAAGGGCTGCCTCAGCCCGACGAAGCCGACAATCCCGCCCTGCTCTGGATCGCGGGCGGACTGATCTTCCTGATCGCCTGCATCGGGCTCGGCGGCGGCTTCATCATCGCCATCGCCGTGGTCTTCGCCTGCACCGCGCGCGGCATGGGCCGCCAGGCCCTGGCTATCGATGCCGCGATCGGCTTCGTGCTCGGCCTCATCATCTTCCTCGTCTTCGCCAAGCTCCTGACGCTGATCCTGCCGTCGGGCCCGCTCGAGCGCCTGTTCCTCTGAGGAGAGCCCGACATGGATACCCTGCTCTCCCTGCTCAACGGCTTCGGCGTCGCCTTCGAGCCCGCCAAGCTCATGTTCTGCCTGATCGGCGTGTTCCTCGGCACGGCCGTCGGCGTGCTCCCCGGCATCGGCCCGGCGCTGACCGTCGCGCTGCTGCTGCCGGTGACCTTCAAGCTCGACCCGGCCGGCTCGCTGATCATGTTCGCCGGCATCTACTATGGCGGCATGTATGGCGGCTCGACCACCGCGATCCTGCTCAATGCCCCCGGAGAGAGCGCATCGCTCGCCACGGCGCTCGAAGGCTCGAAGATGGCCAAGGCCGGCCGCGGCGGCCCGGCGCTCGCAACCTCGGCGATCGGCTCCTTCGTCGCCGGCCTGATCGCGACGATCGGGCTCGCCTTCCTCGCGCCCCTGCTGGTCGAGCTCGCGGTGAAATTCGGTCCCTGGGACTATTTCGCGCTGATGATCGTCGCCTTCGTCACCGTCTCCGCGACCTTCGGCAACTCGCCCCTGCGCGGCCTCACCAGCCTGTTCCTCGGCATCGCGCTCGGCCTGATCGGCATCGACAAGCTCACCGGCCAGGCGCGGCTGACCTTCGGCGTGCCGGAGCTGCTCAACGGCGTCGAGGTCACCACGCTCGCCGTCGGCCTGTTCGCCGTCGGCGAGGCCTTCTACGTCGCCTCCAAGCGCGCCCGCGATCCCGAGGAGATCATCCCGATCAAGGGCTCTCTGTGGATGACCAAGGAAGACTGGAAGCGCTCCTGGGCGCCCTGGCTGCGCGGCACCGCCTTCGGCTTCCCGATCGGCGCCCTGCCGGCCGGCGGCGCGGAGGTTCCGACCTTCCTGAGCTATTCGACCGAGCGCAAGCTCTGCAAATATCCCGAGGAATTCGGCAAGGGCGCGATCGAGGGCGTGGCCGGGCCGGAAGCCGCCAACAACGCCTCGGCCGCCGGTACGCTGGTGCCGCTCTTGACGCTCGGCCTGCCGACCTCGGCGACGGCGGCGATCATGCTCGCCGGCTTCCAGCAATACGGGCTCAATCCCGGCCCGCTGCTCTTCGCCGAGAAGCCGGACCTGGTCTGGGGCCTGATCGCATCGCTCTTCGTCGCCAACGTCATGCTGGTGATCCTGAACCTGCCGCTGATCGGGCTCTGGGTCAGGCTGCTCGCGATCCCGCAGCCCTGGCTCTATGCCGGCATCCTCGTGTTCGCGACGATGGGCACGCTCGCGGTCAACAGCTCGCCGGTGGAACTCGGCATGCTCTTCGCCTTCGGCTTCCTGGGCTACCTGATGCGGCGCTACGACTATCCGGTCGCACCGATGGTCGTGGGCCTCATCCTCGGCCCGATGGCAGAGGCACAACTGCGCCGCGCCCTACAGATCAGCCTGGGCGATCCGATGATCCTTCTGGAGAACCCGATCTCGGCGACGCTGCTCGGCATCGCCTTCATCGCGCTGGTGGCACCGTTCGTGATGAAGGGCCTGAACCGCTTCAAGGCTGCCGAGGACTGACGAGACCGAGCCGAATGAGGCTCTCGCCCGTCGCGACGAGAGCCTCATTCGGCGGGCGCGGCTGCCAGCCCAGCATGGCCTGCGCCTTCGCGCTCGTCGCATTCTTGCTACGGCCGAGTTCGGCGGTCGCGGCCTGACGCGCGGTCGCGCTGAAGCGCGCGGCGAAGCGCACCAGCCAGTCCGGCAGCACGCGGGTTGAAACCCGCTGCGCATTCTCGCCGAGGCCGTCCTTCAGGGCCTGGGCGATCGCCTGCATCGTCATGAACTCGCCGGCCGTCGCCAGGAAGCGCTCGCCGGCGGCCGCCGCATCGGTCATGGCGCGCAGATGCAGGTCGGCGACATCGCGCACGTCGACGACGCCGAACATCAGACGCGGCACCGCCCAGAGCCGGCCGTCCAGCATGGTCTTGACCAGCAGGATCGAGGGCGAGAGGTCCGGCCCCAGCAGTGGGCCGAAGATGCCGACGGGATTGACGACCGCAAGCTCCAGCCCCTGCCCTTCGCCATCGACGAAATCCCAGGCGGCGCGCTCGGCCAGCGTCTTGGATTTTGGATAGGCGGCAAGGCCCGACGCTGCGGCATTCGACCAGTCGCGCTCGTCATAGGGGCGCTTTACCGCCCGGCCATAGCCGATCGCGGCGAAGGACGAGGTCAGGACGACGCGCCTCACCCCGGCCCGATGTGCGGCGCGCAGGACGCGCAGCGTGCCCTCGCGCGCCGGCCGGATCAGCTCGTCCTCGTCCTTCGGTTCGGCTGCAGCGACCGGCGAAGCGACATGCAGGGCATAGGTGCAGCCGGCGGCCGCCTCGGCCCAGCCCTCGTCCTGCATCAAATCGGCGATGACGACCTGCAAACGGCCGCCGGCATCCATCCCGGCCGCACGCAAGGCTTCCCTGAGCGGCGCTTCCCGCCCGGAAGCGCGCAGCGTCGTGCGGACATCGTAGCCCGCCGCGAGCAGCGACAGGATGCAATGTCCCGCGAGGAAGCCGGAGCCCCCTGTCACGAGGACGAGATCACGGGTCATGTCGCTGGCTCCGGCTTCGCGCTTCAACCAAGCCGGCCATAAAGCGAGCTTCGGCCCGATGCCAGTACCCCGGCGCGCCGGGCGCCAGGTTGCGCGACAACGAAAAAGGCCGGCGATCGCTCGCCGGCCTCGTCGGGATATCCTGAGGCGCCGTCAGGCGCGCCGCATCACAGCGTGTGGCCGCGCTTGCGCATCTCCTGCGAGAAGCGGTCGAACAGATACTGGCTGGTCTGCTCGCTCCAGGGCTTCAGCACGGTGAAGATGTCATCCATCGCATCGCGCCGCAGCGCATTGTAGCGCTGGCCGATCGGCGACTTGAAAAAGCCGGCGACCTCCTTGAGATCCGCCTCGTTCATCCTCCGGGCGAAGACCTCGGACGACGTCTTGGCCATCTCGTCGATGCGCTTGTCGGCCTCCGGCTTCAGCACCGCAATGACGGCATCGGCGTCCTTCTTCATTTCCGGCCGGGTCGCGGTGAGCTGCTGCACGCTCGCCTCGAACTCGGTGAAGATGCTCGTGATGGTTTGCGTGATACCGGTCAGGTCCGCGACCTCGCGTGCCACCTGGAGATGGCTCGGGGTCAGCGCCGGCGCCTGGGCGAAGGCGGGAGCTGCGCAGACAAGCGCCAGACCAAGGGCAGCCTGAGCGAGAGAACGGCGGATCATGCGTTGAAACCCCTTCATCAGCGAACCGTCGCCGGTGCGCGATTGCGCTACCAGCCATGACAGATCGGTCATTGTGGCGCGTTCCTTAGCGTGTCTCGCGCCGGAATGGAATTATTCGATGCTGCCGAGCAGCTTGAGGCCATCGGCGCCCGCGAGGATGGCTCCGCTCGCCAGCCCTATGAACAGGCCGTGCTCGACAACGCCGGGCACGATGTTCAGCGCCTGCGCCAGCAATTCCGGACGTTCGATCGTGCCGAGATGGGCGTCGAGAATGTAATGACCGCCATCGGTGACCAGCGTGGTGCCGTCCGCCCGTTGGCGCAGCACAAGCTTGCCCGCGGCACCGGAGGCGGCGATGGCAGCAGTCACGGCCCGGCGCGTCGCTTCCAGCCCGAAGGGTACGACCTCGATCGGCAGCGGGAAGCGGCCCAGCGTCTGCACCAGCTTGCCGTCATCGGCGATGACGATCATGCGGGCGGAGGCCGCCGCGACGATCTTCTCGCGCAGCAGCGCCGCACCGCCGCCCTTGATCAGGCGCAGTTGCGGATCGACCTCGTCGGCGCCGTCGACGGTGAGATCGAGCTCGGGCGTCTCGTCGAGAGTCGACATCGGAATGCCCAGCGACACGGCCTGCGCCTGCGTCGCCTCGGAGGTCGAGACGCAGAGCACCTCGAAACCGGCGGCGACCTTGACGCCGAGCAGATCGACGAAATGCTTCGCGGTGGAGCCGGTGCCGAGGCCGAGCCGCATGCCCGGCCGCACGAGTTCGAGTGCGCGGGCGGCAGCCTGCTTCTTCAGGTCGTCGGCATTCATGATGGTCCGTCCGGCTCAGATTGTGGAAAACGCCCGCCGTCCCATCCTAGCAGCCTCTGCGGACGACGGCGCTCTCCTGCCCCGGCAGGGCGAGCGTGTCCAGCGCGCGGAAGACTTAAGGCGTCATTTCGTCTGGGGCGTGCACACCGTCTTGTCGTCGAAGACGTAGCAGATGCTCATCTCGCCAGTACGGATGTTGACGCGGAAAATACCGCCCTCCTTCTCATGGCGGGACGGCATCAGGCCATAATCGCTGGGTGCCTGCGGCCCGGCCCCCTCGCCCGACGGGAAGCAGACGGTCAGGCCGACGCCGCCCTCCTTGAGCTGGAACTGGCAAGCGCCGACCTCGCCCGTCGCCTTGTCGATCCGATAGACGCGGTTGAGGTCGTTCTGCGGCGCGGGCGCGAATTCGAAGGGGCCGGCCCAGGCCGGCGCCGCGCCCGCCATCGCAAGCCCCGCGCCGAGCACCAGCCCTGCGATTCCAGCCCGTCTTCCCATGAAATCCGACATGATGATCTTCCCTGCCGCCGGCAGCGCGACGAATCGCGCGCACGATACCATCTCGCGCGGCAATTTTGGGGAGGCCGGCGCACGGGACTTGCCAGCCCGGCCACAACGACCTTTAACCGAATCCTGCCTGACCGAATCACCTCGAAGGTTCCGACCATGAGTTGCCCCCGATCGTCGTCTTCGATCTCGACGGAACCCTGGCCGAGACCGCACCCGACATCATGCGGGTCCTCAACCTGATCCTGGTGCGCGAAGGCCTGGCGGCGCTGCCGCTGGAGCGGGCGCGCGAACTCGTCGGCGCGGGCGTGCGCGTCCTGATCGAGCGCGGCTTCAAGGTCTCGGGACAGCCGCTCGATCCGGAGACTCTGGAGCGGCTCTTCCAGGAATTCATGGAGATCTATGCGCAGGACACGGCGGGGAGCAGCCACCTCTATGACGGCGTGCTCGGCGCGCTCGATGTCTTGGCCACGCAAGGCTATGCGCTCGCTGTCTGCACCAACAAGCCGATCCTGCACACGCGGCTGATCCTCGACCATTTCGGCATCGCAGACCGCTTCGCGGCCGTCGCCGGGCGCGACAGCTTCCCCTATTTCAAGCCGGACCCGCGCCATCTCACCCTGACGATCGCGGCGGCGAAGGCCGATCCGGCGCGGGCCGTGATGATCGGGGATTCCCGCACGGACATCGCAACCGCACGCGCCGCCGGCATCCCGACGATCTGCGTGCCCTTCGGCTATACCGATGTGCCGATCGAGACGCTGGAGCCCGATTTGATCATCCAGCATTTCGATGAGCTGGCCGACGCGGTCGACCGCGTGTTCAAATCTCCTTCCCGCACATCCTTGACGGCATGAAGCGCGCCGACTAGGAGAGGCCGGGTCCGGGCGATTAGCTCAGCGGTAGAGCACTCCCTTCACACGGGAGGGGTCACAGGTTCGATCCCTGTATCGCCCACCATTTTTCCGGAAATCACTCAGTCTTCTGACGCGGCAGCGCGCCAAGCCGTGCTGCGTCCGGCCTCACCCGGCCTTGTCCGGCGATGCCCGCTCCAACGCCGCCACAACCTCATCGACGCTCTCCTTCACGCCGAGAAGGAAATCCTTCCCGAAAGCGATGATCGTGTCAGCCGGCTGCCCCTTGAACTGATAGACCACGGCCACCTGCTCGGGGTTGACGTAAACGGGCTTTCCGTCGGCCGGCGAGGTGAACTTGCAGAGCTTCGGCATGATCGGCTTCGGTCCTGTGCTGCGGGGATCCTGTCGAAGGGAGCGCGGCATGGCCACCGGCGTGCCTTCAGGCTGCTCCAATACCGACCGATCTTCCGGAACGCAAAAGGCCCACCGGCACCTGCCGCATGCCCCTGCCCCATACCGCAGGATGGCGTCACCGAGAGCACGGAGCGCGGCTAGCGCTGCCGGCGGCCGCTACTCGCTCGTCCGTCAGCGCAGTACGACCGCCGCCCCATCGGCCAACGGCGCGCCGCCCTTGCCGATCCGGGCGAGTTCCTCGCCGAAGCGAGCCGCAATCGCCAGCCGGAAATGCAGGGGGTCCCAATAATTGGCGTCCTGCGAAGTGATCGGCGAGGCATGGGCGTAGTCGACGACGACAGCGCCATGGCGGCGAGCCAGGGCGGCGATCTGCCCCTTGCAGCTCGCATAGCGCTGCCAGCCGGCCGAGCCCTGGCGCGGATAGGCGGCCAGATGGGCGGGCGGCAACACCAGCATCACCTGCGTCGCCGTCGGGAAGGCACTGATGCTGTCTTCCAGCCAGGACAGGGCCGGGAAGCGCCATGCTGCACTCTCGGCCGGCGTGACGACGGCTGGCGGAGACAGGGGCGCGAGATCGGCGGCCACGCCGCCATTGCTGGCATAGATGTGCCAGCGCGCCCGGGCGAGGTCGTAGCTCGTCTCCGGCGGCGTGAAGACCTCGTAGCCGTCGCCGCGGATACGCTCGCGCGACCAGCCGAGCCGATGGGCCATGAGCCGGCCGGCGATCTCCAGATTGGTCAGGTTGAGCAGCTTCGGCCAGTCTCCCCAGCCGACCTCGCGGGACAGCCAGGCCGGCACCGGCCGCGGCGTCAGGCGCTTGGCCTCATCGGTCGCATCAGCCTCGCACCAGGTCGTGTCGATACCCCAGATCAGGCGCTTGGGCGCGCGGACATGCTCCCGGAAGAGCTGCGCCATCTGCGTCTGCTCCCAGGGCGTCGCCGCATTCATCGCGAGGTTGACGAAGCGGGCATCGAGGCCGCGCGAGAGAACCTCGGGATCGAGCAGCCGCATCGTCGAGGTGCCGACCACCGCCGCGTTGAAACGCCCGGAGCGGACGAGCTGCGGGTACATGAAGCGCTGGTTGATATCCATGATCGGCCGCGGCGCCTGGCCGGCATGGACGCGCATGCCGAAGGGGTCGAGCATCGCGACGAAGGCGAAGAGCAGGCCGGCGACGGCCAGCGCCGACGCCAGGAACCATCGCGACCACTTGATCCAGGCCTTCGCCATTCCGGCCTTCCGCTCCGACGCCAGATCCAACAGAAGCGCGACCGACGACGAGCCGGCGGCTGTGCGGCGTCCTCTTCGCACAGGCCGGCGCCTCGTCACAACGCGAAAGGCGCGCCGCATGGCCGCAGGCCACCGAACATGGCAGAGAAGGCCGATGACGCCAGGCCGTGTTCACCTCTCCATCAGCCTGCTGCAAGGGCTCGCGCTGCTGCTCGGCTTCGTGCTGCTTTCCTCATCGGTGCGGGCGACCGAAGAGCCGATGCCGGCGTCATCCGGCATCCAGGACGCGCTGTGCCGATTGATCGACGACGCAGCAAAGGCGCAGGGCCTGCCCGCCGCCTTCCTGACCAGGCTGATCTTCCAGGAATCGAGCTTCCGCGCGGGCGTCACCAGCCCCGCCGGCGCGCAGGGCGTCGCCCAGTTCATGCCCGGCACCGCGCGCGAGCGCGGCCTCGTCGATCCGTTCGATCCCGAGCAGGCGGTGCCCAAGGCAGCGCATTTCCTGGCCGAGCTGCGCGACCGCTTCGGCAACTGGGGGCTCGCAGCCGCCGCCTATAATGGCGGGCCGAATCGCGTTGCCGGCTGGATCGCCGCACGAAAGGCCGGCCAGACCCGCTTCCTGCCGAGCGAGACCGAGAACTACGTCTTCGCCATCACCGGCCGAACCGCCGAGGACTGGGCCGACGAAGCGATCGACCGCGCCAACGGCGACGGGCGCTCGCCTCCGATGCCGCGCGCGACACGCGATGGCGATCTGCTTGCGAGCTGCGCGCCCACGCTCGCGGCTATCCGGCAGGCGCGCCCTGCCCTGCCAGCGATCGCGGAAGCACCCTTCGCGCCGTGGGGTGTGCAGCTTGCCGGCAATTTCTCCAAGGCGCGGGCGCTCGCCACGTTCCAGCGGGCCGGCGCCCGCCATCGCGCGATCATCGGAGCACTGCCGCCGATGGTGATCGGGACGCGCCTGCGCAGTCGCGGCACCCGCGCCTTCTACCGGGTGCGCCTGCCCGCCGCGACGCGCGCCGAGGCGATCGCGCTCTGCCGGCGCATCCAGGCGGATCGTGGCGCCTGCGTCGTCTTGCGGAGCTGACGGCGATCCGGCGATGTTGCATGCGCGCAACGCAGCCCTGCAAAGCTCGATCGCTCCCGGCGATGTGATTGCGGCTGGATTGCACGACCCTGGGGAAGCTGACAGGACGTTCAGGAGACGTTGACTTTTCTGCGTCAATTTCGCGACCCAGCCGTCCCGATCCGCCCGAGGTTCCTCCGATGATCCGCTCCCTCCGCCCGGCCCTGCTCGCCAGCCTTGGCCTGCTTGCCCTGGGCTCCGCCGCACGAGCCGAAATCGACCCTCTGACCCGTCAGCCGCTGGTCCAGTACGTGGATCCGGCGAAGGCGCAGGCCACTGCCATCCCGCGCGAGGTCGTCGATTATCCGACGAAGCACAGGCCCGGCACGATCGTGATCGATTCGACCGAGCGGCGCCTCTATTTCGTGATGTCGGACGGCAAGGCGGTTCGCTACGGCGTCGGCGTCGGCCGCCCCGGCTTCGACTGGGCGGGCACCCAGACCATCTCGCGCAAGCAGGAATGGCCGACCTGGACGCCGCCGGCCCAGATGCTGAAGCGCCGCCCGGACCTGCCGCGCTTCATGCCGGGCGGCCCGGACAATCCGATGGGCGCGCGCGCGCTCTATCTCGGCTCGACCCTCTACCGCATCCACGGCTCGAACGAGCCGGAGACGATCGGCCAGGCGGTCTCCTCGGGCTGCATCCGCATGCTGAACGAGGACGTGATCGACCTCTACGAGCGCGCCAAGGTCGGCACCCGCGTCGTGGTTGCGCGCTGAGCGAAGCGCAGATTTCGATGGAAAGGCCGGCGGAAACGCCGGCCTTTTTCGTTGGGACTTAGCGCCGCCTTTCGCGCGACAGCCCCTTCTCGGCCAGCGCCGCGACATAAGCCCGCATCTTCTCCTCGCCCTGCTCGCCGAGTTCGCGCAGGTAGTCCCAGGCGTAGATGCCGGTCTCGTGCATGTCGTCGAAGCCAAGCCTGACAGCATAATGGCCGACCGGCTCGACCCTGAGGATTTCGACCTCGGCCTTGCCAGGCACGATCGTCTTCTGGCTGGGATGGTGGCCCTGGACCTCGGCCGAAGGGCTTTCGACGCGCAAAAGCTCGGCCGGCAGCGCGAAGCTCGCGCCGTCGTCGAAGGCGACATGCAGGGTGCGGCGGTCCTTGGAGAGGCGCAGTTCGGTCGGCCAGGATGACATGGGCGGTATTCGTCCTTCGCAGGCTGCCATCGGACGGACCGCCGCGCGTCCTATCGGGCGCGCGACGATCCGTCGATTTGTTATCGCATCGGATTAATCCGAAACGTGCATTCCACTTTTCGGTCCGATGCTAGCGCTTGACCTTCACGGGCGCAGTGCCAATGTCATGCTATAGCAATGTGAAGGCGCGCCCGCATCCTGCGCGGACCGGCCGCTCCACAATGCGGGAACGTGAGGCAGACGTGCTGCTCGACGACATGAAGCCGCTGACGCGGCCGCCCCTGGTCGACCCGTTCGGCCGCAAGATTTCCTATCTGCGCATCTCGGTGACGGATCGCTGCGATTTTCGCTGCGTCTACTGCATGTCCGAGGACATGAAGTTCCTGCCGCGCAAGGAATTGCTGACGCTGGAGGAGCTCGACCGGATCGCCAGCGCCTTCGTCGCGCGCGGCACCCGCAAACTGCGCCTGACCGGCGGCGAACCGCTGGTGCGCCGCGACATCATGAGCCTGTTCCGCTCGCTCTCGCGGCATCTCACCTCCGGCGCACTGGACGAGCTGACGCTGACCACCAACGGCTCGCTGCTGCATCGCTATGCCGCCGAGCTCGCCGGTTATGGCGTGCGCCGCATCAATGTATCGATCGACACGCTCGACCCCGACAAGTTCCGCGAGATCACCCGCCGGGGAGACCTCAAGGTGGTGCTCGACGGCGTCGAGGCGGCGCGCAAGGCCGGCATGCGGGTCAAGATCAACGCGGTCGCGCTGAAGGGCGTCAACGACGACGAGATCGAGCATCTGATGCTGTGGTCGCATGGGCTCGGCATGGACCTGACCCTGATCGAGGTCATGCCGATGGGCGAGATCGAGGTCGGCCGCGTCGACCAGTATCTGCCGCTCTCGGTGGTGCGCGGGCGCCTGATGGACAAGTACACGCTCGTCGACGACCCCTACCGAACCGGCGGGCCGGCGCGCTATGTCCGCGTCAAGGAGACCGGCGGGCTCGTCGGTTTCATCACGCCGCTGACCCATAATTTCTGCGAGAGCTGCAACCGCGTGCGCCTGACCTGCACCGGCACGCTCTATATGTGCCTCGGCCAGGAAGACGCGGCCGACCTGCGCGCCCCGGTCCGAGCCTCGCAGGACGACGCCCTGCTCTTCCGCGCCATGGACGAGGCGATCGCGCGCAAGCCGAAGGGGCACGATTTCATCATCGACCGCCGCCATAACGGTCCTGCCGTCGGCCGGCACATGAGCGTCACCGGCGGCTGAGCCAGCCTCGACGTCCGCCGCTCGCTTGACCCCTCGGCCGAATGCGGTCACCGTCCGGGCCGACGGGTGGAGTTGCATGCGGTCACAGTTCAAGGCGATGGCCCGCCGGATCAAGGCGGCCGCGAGCGCGATCGATGGTGCCGTGAGGCAGACCAATGCGGCGCGGCTCGCCATCATGGCCGCGAATCTGCGGCGCGCCCTGCCCCTGATCGCCATGCTGCTTCTCGCGACGCTGCTGCTGTGCCTGTTCCTGGGCTGGTCTTCGGCGCGTGGCGTCTTCCTCGTGCTCTCGCCGGCTTCTCCGACGGGGATCATGGCCGGCATAACGGCCATCGTCGCCGGGCTTGCCGTTCTCGAACTCTGCGCGGCCTTCGCCATCACCATCATGACCGCGGCCCTGCAACTCGCCTACGATACCGGCCGCCACTGCGTTCTGGCCTTGCTAGCGATCGCGAGCGCGCTCGGGCTGGCGTTGATGCTCTCGCATCTGGCTGTCGAGGGAATTCCAGCCCTTGCGGGTGTGGCCCTGCCCACTCTTGGCCTGTGCGGGCTTTTGGCGCTGACGATCTGGTTCAGGCGCGCCTATCTGCGCCCGGCCTATCCGGGCTTTCGCGACTTCTGGGCCGATATCGTCGAAGCCCGCCATTTCCTGATGCGAGCCGCCCATGGCGAATGACGACGGCGCAACCTCGCGGGTCGTCCGGATGACGCCCGCTCCGACAGCCCATCATCTGGCCGAGTTGGTCAAGGCCGGGCATCACGGCGCGAGCGACGCCGTCGAGAACCAACCGCCGGCGCATGCGACGATGCTGTCGCAGACCGAGCAGACCCTGATCGCCCGGGCGCGCGAACATTTCGCCACGCTGCGGCAGGAAGCGGCGGCGAGCCTCAACGCGATCCAGGCAGAGATCGTCAGCCGGCGCGAATTGTTCACGCAGCAGCGCTTCGAGGGCCGCGTGCGTGGCGTCGAGGCGACGATGCGCGCGATGCTCAGCAAGCATGGCGGCGAGCTGGAGCAGCGCGTCTATGACGCGCTCCGCGCCAAGCGCGAATACGCCTTCTTCAATTACGAGAACAAGCGCCGGGCCGACCCCAAACTCGACAAGTGGCAGTTCATCCTGTTCTTCCTGGTCGTGCCGCTGGTGATCGAGAGCCTGCTCAACGGCAATTTCTTCGCCGAAGCCAGCGATTTCGGCCTCGTCGGCGGTGCCGCCACAGCCGTCATCATATCCGCGCTCAACGTCGCGCTCGGCTTCTTCATGGGGGTCGGGCCGGCGCGCTATTGCCAGCATGTGAAGAGCTCGCACCTGTTCTGGGCGCTGCCGGCCTATGCCGGGATGATCGGGCTGATCGTGCTCTTCAACCTCGCGGTCGGGCATTACCGGGAGATGCTGATCGCCAATCCGGATGCGCGCTCCTTCCAGGTGATGCCGCGGATGATGGAGACCCCCTTCGCGATCTACGACATCAAGTCGGTCGCGCTGGTCATCATCGGCTGCCTCGTCGCCTTCGTCTCGGCGAGCAAGGGCTATACCGCCTTCGGGACCTATCCCGGCCACGCCACCGCCTATAAGCGCTGGCGCCAGCGCTGGAGCGCGGTCGAGGAGGAGCGGCGCCGGCTCGATGCTGAGCTTCTGCCCGAGTTGGAGGCGATCCGCACGCAGGTGGACGGCTTCCGCGAGGATTGCCGCGACGAACTCGGCAAGTTGCAAGGCGTGAAAGCGGCTGCCGAGAAGGCGCGCGACCTCTATCTCTCGCGGCTGGGCCAACTGCGCGCCGCCAAGGACGCCGCGATGATGCAGTATCGCGAGGCCAATCTCAGGGTCCGCACCGATCTCGCCCCGGCCTATTTCACGCAATCGCTCAATCTGGCCGAGATCGACCAGCCGGCGGAGCTGCCGGAATATGTCGCGGCACGGCGCCAGATCGACGATTTCGAGCAACAGCTCACCAGCATGCCAGCCCTGATCGAGGCCAAGCTCCGGGATCGGCTGGTGCTGCTGCGCGGGATCGACCTTGCCGGGGAGATCGAGCAGGTGAAGCTGCGGGCAGCGCAGGCCGGGCGCGAGGCCTTCGAGCAGGATGAGGCGGCCCAGAAGCAGGCGGCGGAGGACTTCGCCGCAATGAAGCGCTAATGAGCTGATCATGAAGACCGAGAACTGGGCGATCGTCGCCTCCGTGCTCGCCGGGCTTGGCCTTGTCGGCTTCTTCGCGGCGCCTTCCCTGCTGCGCGGTCCGCCGCGCGACCAGGAGAGCTTGTGCCCGAAGACCGGACCTGTCGGGCACACGCTGATCCTCGTCGACAAGAGCGATCCGTGGAGCGAGGTGCAGGCGAAGCGCCTGAAGGCGCTGGTCAAGCAGGTCGGCGACGAGTTGCCGACCGACCGGATGCTGTCGATCTACTGATCCACCCCCGTTGAATTGGTCCACCCTGAACTATGTCTTTTGGCAGACAGGAGGACCGCAATGCCGAAGAAGCGTCACAAGCCCGAAGAGATTGTCGCGAAGCTGCGCCAGGTCGATGTGCTGGTCTCGCAGGGTCAATCCGTTGCCGATGCGATCCGCTCGATCGGCGTGACGGAGGTTAGTTATTACCGCTGGCGCCGAGAGTTTGGCGGCCTGAAGACGGATCAGGTGAAGCGGATGAAGGAGCTCGAGGCCGAGAACGCCCGGCTTCGTCGCGCCGTCGCGGA
The DNA here is from genome assembly GCA_965283735.1 of Beijerinckiaceae bacterium. Lineage (GTDB taxonomy): Bacteria > Pseudomonadota > Alphaproteobacteria > Rhizobiales > Beijerinckiaceae > Allobosea. The sequence continues at coordinate 3,026,695 of CBDIPN010000001.1, forward strand.
CCTGACGCTCGACAAGCTGATCCTGAAGGAGGCGGCTTCGGGAAACTGGTAAGCCCCGCGCGTCGCCGTGCCTGCATCGAGCATGTTCGGCTCGTCCTGAAGGTGTCGGAGCGGCGGATATGCCGTGTGCTCGGACAACATCGCTCGACCCAGCGCCGGATCCCGCGCGGACGCGACGACGAGGAGAGGCTTACGGCCGACATCGTCGAACTGGTCCGCCGCTATGGCCGCTACGGTTATCGCAAGATCGCCGCGCTGCTGCGCTCGACGGCAGGCTGGGTGGTCAACGACAAGCGGGTTGAGCGCATCTGGCGACGCGAGGGGCTGAAAGTTCCAGCCCGACAACCCAAACGCAGCCGTCTCTGGCTCGCGGACGGATCCTGCATCCGCCTTCGCGCCGAGCGGCCCAATCACGTGTGGTCCTACGACTTTGTCGAGGACCGCACCCATGATGGGAGAAAATACCGGATGCTGAACATCATCGACGAGTTCACGCATGAATGCCTGGCAATCCGCATCGATCGCAGGCTGAAGGCGATCGACGTCATCGACGTGCTCTCGGATCTGTTCATCCTGCGCGGCGTGCCGGAGCATGTTCGGTCAGATAACGGGCCCGAATTCGTCGCCAAGGCCGTGCAGGACTGGATCGGTGCGGTCGGCGCCAAGACCGCCTATATCGCGCCCGGAAGCCCCTGGGAGAACGGCTTCATCGAGTCGTTCAATGCCCGGTTGCGCGACGAACTTCTCGACGGCGAGATCTTCTATTCGCTCGCGGAGGCGAAGATCGTCGTCGAAAGCTGGCGGCGACACTTCAACACGCTGCGCCCACATGGCTCGCTCGGCTACAAGCCCCCCGCCCCGGAGGTCTTCGTCCCCGCAATGACCGCGCGGGCGGCTGCGCAATCCAGACCGGCTACGCCGCCCGCGCTGGCGCCGAGGCCAACCGTCCACTAACAATCCCCATGGACCTCTCGGCGGGGGCGGATCAAAGCTGCGGGCAGCGCAGGCCGGGCGCGAGGCCTTCGAGCAGGATGAGGCGGCCCAGAAGCAGGCGGCGGAGGACTTCGCCGCAATGAAGCGCTAATGAGCTGATCATGAAGACCGAGAACTGGGCGATCGTCGCCTCCGTGCTCGCCGGGCTTGGCCTTGTCGGCTTCTTCGCGGCGCCTTCCCTGCTGCGCGGTCCGCCGCGCGACCAGGAGAGCTTGTGCCCGAAGACCGGACCTGTCGGGCACACGCTGATCCTCGTCGACAAGAGCGATCCGTGGAGCGAGGTGCAGGCGAAGCGCCTGAAGGCGCTGGTCAAGCAGGTCGGCGACGAGTTGCCGACCGACCGGATGCTGTCGATCTACGTCTTCAACGACGTGTTCGAGCCCGGCTTTCCCTCGCTGGTATCGCTTTGCAATCCCGGCAAGACCGCGAGCGAGCTGATCGGCAATCCCCGGCGCGAATACGTCAAATGGGTCGAGAAATTCGGCCGGCCGCTCGACGAGGCGCTGACCGTGCTGACCCAGCCCGGCAAGGGCAACCAGTCGCCCATCGTCGAGGCGATCGGGGATGTCGCCTCGCGCCGTGAGAACCGCGTCCCGACTGGGGACCGCAAGATCCTGCTCGTCTCCGACATGCTGCAGAACTCGAACCAGTTCACGATGTTCGGCAATGCGGCCGGCGCGCGCGACCCGGAGCGGCTACGGCGCCTGCTTGGCAAGGTCTGGCAGGATTCGGGCGCGTCGGGCTGGGAGCTGAGCGTGCATCAGGTCCAGGGCGTGTACGACGCGGTGCGACTCGAACAGGCGGCCACGCTGTGGAAGCAGGCATTCCAGAAGCTCGCCATCAGCGTGAGCTGGGATCGGTTGTAGAGGGGCGCTGTCATCCCGTGCGCGGTGCAGCGCGAAGCGGTGCGCCGCAGACACGGGACCGCATGACGTGAAGGTGCCTTTTCCGAAGGACGGTCCCGTGTCTGCGCAGCGGCATTCACATGCCGCAGCGCGCACGGGATGACACGCGTCAGAGCCGATACCCCATCCGGACGCCGCCCCAATGGCGGCCACGGACGCGCAGCGGCGCGTTGACCTCGCTCAGCAATTCGCTGCGGCCGTTCTCGATCTCATGCCGGCTGAGTTGGACGAGGAACGGCCGGATCGAACGCCCGGCGCTCAGACCGGCACGGCTGTCGATGATGCGCCGGTTGCGGGCATAAGCCCCATTCCAGGCGGGGTCACCGGCGCGTTGCGGCAGGGACCATACCGGGTGATGGACCGGCACATAACCGTTGCGGTCACTCGGCAGGGCGAAGACCAGGCGCGGATCAGCCGCGAGCGTGCCAGCCAGCAACGGCGGCAGGACGGCTTCCAGCGCCGGCAGGCTGGGACTCAGATATTGCCTCGGCTCACTATCGAGCACCGGGACGTAACGGAGATCGAACAGATCATTCTCGGAGAGCAGGCCACGCTCGATCGCCTGCTCCATGGCGCCCGCAACCTCGCGCGCGAAATCCTGGGCGCGCTCGATCAGCGGGCGATAGGAGCGCTCGATCTCCTCGATCATGCCCGCGAGCTCGCCGCAGCCGGCGGCATCGCCGGCGAAGGCGAGATGCAGGCCGAGTTCGCTGGCACCCGTCATGCGACAAGGCAGCGGCGGCAGCCCCTCGATCGTGACCATGCCCGCACTGCCGGTCGGCAGCCGTGCCAGCGGCGAGCCGGCCAGCAAGGCCCCGCCTCGGCCGAGATCGACCAGCCGACCGGGGACATCGACGCTGCCGATGACGAGATGCGCCTTGCGCGCCGTGGGGAAGCGATCGAAACGGCGCCGGTCCGCGAAGGCCGAATGGCGCAGCACGGGCTTGAAGCGCCTGAGCATGTTGCCGACGAGGCGGCTGCCCTTCTGCGTGGCCCGGCGGGCGCGCTCGTTCTCCGCAACCGTCTCATGCGCGATACGGTCGATCTCGTCGGCGCGACGCGCGACGCCCTCGACGAACAGCGCCGCCTCGTGTGCGTTGCGGGAGAGCTCTGCGGTCGAGCTCGCCTGTTCCTGGGAAGCACGCCCGATCGTCGCCATGATCGGATTGACGTCCCGCACGATCTGCAAGGTGTCGTTGACGATCCCGGTCGAACCCTGGGCGGCGCGGGTCAAACGATCGACTCGTTCACGGATATGGCCGACGGCTTCGCTGACCTCGACCGAAAGCGACTTCACCTCATGCGCGACGACGCCGAAGCCCCGCCCGGCCTCGCCGGCGCGAGCGGCCTCGATCGCCGCGTTGAGTGCGAGAAGGTTGGTCTGGCGGGCGATCTCCGCGATCGAATCGACGATACCCTTGATCTCACCGGTTGCAGTCGCCAGGCCATCCAGCATCAGCGCCGCCTCGCCGGCCCGCGACACGGCAGCGTCGAGTTTGTCACGGACATCGACCATGGCGCCATCGACCTGCTCGGCCGCCTGCGAGACCTGATGGGTCGCGGCGGCAAGAGCGGAGGCATTCACGCTGGCGGCGCCGACGGCCATGCGCATGCTGCCGGCATTCTCGAGGATCGTGCGCGAGCCGCTCTCGGATTCGGCCGAGCGTTCCTCGACCTCGCCCAGCTCCTTCGTCAGCTGCTGCATCGCGCGCAGGATGTCGCGCTCGATATCGTCGACGGCGTCATGTGCGGCGGCGTCATAGGGCAGAATCGCGACCTGCCGGGGTGCAGCCTCCTCGACCGGCACCGGCGCCGCGGGAACTTCCTCCACCGCATGTCGAGCGCCTAGCCATCGTCGAATCCTGCCCTGCATCCCTACCCAATCTCCCCATAGGTCAAGCTCGCGTCCGGTTATGGTCCCCGCCCGTTAACAAAGGCTTCCACGCCGCCGCACGGCGCCCTTGCCGGAGACGCATTGGACCCCCGCTGCCGGCCCCTGTATGGCTGGAATTCACGCGCCATCAGGACAGGCAGCCATGAGCGAGCACAGCTATGACGTCATCGTCGCGGGCGTCGGCGCCATGGGGTCCGCCGCCTGCTGGCATCTGGCCCAGCGCGGGCTCAAGGTGCTCGGTCTCGAACGCTTCGATCTCGGCCATGCGATGGGTTCGTCCCACGGCCTGACCCGCATCATCCGCCTCGCCTATTTCGAGGGCTCGCACTACGTCCCCATCGTCAAGCGGGCGCATGAATTGTGGGCGCAGACCGGCGAACAGGCCGGCATGAAGCTGCTCCATGTCACGGGCTCGCTCGATCTCGCGCCCAAGGGCGGCGGACCGGTCGAATCCTCGCTGCAATCCTGCCTTGACCACGGTCTGACGCATGAAGTCCTGGAAGGTTCGGAGGTGACGCGCCGCTTCCCGGCTTTCCAGCTGCCGGAAGGGCATATCGGCCTGTGGCAGCCGGATGGCGGCTTCGTCGCCTCGGAGAAGGCGATCTATGCCCATGTCGGGCTGGCGCAGTCGCGCGGCGCCGAAATCCGCACCAACGAACCGCTGCTCGACTGGACGCCGACGGCGCAGGGCGGCGTGATCGTGCGCACCGAGCGCGGCACTTACTCCGCCGGGCGCCTCGTCATCACCTCGGGCGGCTGGATCGCCGACGCGGTGCCGGCACTGAGCCGGCAGGTCAACACGGTGAAGCAGGCGATCGGCTGGTTCACCACGCGCCGGCCGGAGCTGTTCCGCGAAGGTGCCTTCCCGGTCTTCATCCTCAGCGTCGAGGAAGGCAATTTCTACGGCTTCCCGCTCTACGAGCATCCCGGCTTCAAGCTCGGCGGCCCACATTTCGGGCGCGAGCCGATGGACCCGCGCGACCCCGACCGGACGCCGAGCGCAACCCAGGTCGCGCGCATCCGCGAATGCCTGTCGCGCTATATCCCCGATGCCGCCGGCGAGCCGCTGACGGTCAAGGGCTGCATCTACACCGTCTCGCCCGACGAGGGTTTCATCATCGACACAGTGCCGGGCGTGCCGCAGGCCGTGTTCGCCTCGGCCTGCTCGGGCCACGGCTTCAAGTTCGCGAGCGCGATCGGCGAGATCCTCGCCGATCTGTCGACCGTCGGACAGTCGCCGTTCGACCTGAAGCCATTCTCCCTGTCACGCCTGCCGGCCTGAAGCCTTCCGAACTGGATTCCATCCCTTGGCCAGCGCAGCCGAAAACCGCCGCGGCATCATCTTCATGCTCGCGGCGATGTCACTTTTCGTCATCAACGACGTGTTCATGAAGCTCGCGCGCGAGGCTTATCCGGCCGGGCAGTCGATCGCGCTCAGGGCCGGCATCGCGGTCGTGATCGGCTTCGCGCTCGTCTTCCTCGCCCGCGAGGGCGATCGTCTGCGCCTGGCGTTCCGCCCCCGCGTGCTGCAGCGCGGCATTATCGAGGCCTTCGGCGCGCTGACCTTCGGCTGGTCGCTCGGCCTCATGCCGCTCGCCAATCTCACTGCGATCAACATGGCCTCGCCGCTGCTCATCGTCGCGCTGGCGGTTCTGCTGGGCATGGAACGCGTCGGCTGGCGGCGGGTGGTGGCGTTGGCCATCGGCTTCGTCGGCGTGCTGTTCGTGGTGCGCCCGGGCGCCGAATCCTTCAACGCCGCCGCCATCGTCGCCGTCATCAGCGCCATCCTCGTCGCCGGCCGGGACCTGACGACCCGCACCATCGGCGACGACGTGCCCTCGACGGTGGTATCGCTGACCACGACCATCCTCGTCGGCATCGTCGCCGTCGCCTACGGCTTCACCGAGGAGTGGCTGCCGATCTGGCGCGTGGAGACCATCTATGTCGCGCTCGCCGCCGTCCTGGTCACAGCCGGCACCTTCTTCATCATCAGCGCCTTCCGGCGCACCGATGTCGGCGTGATCTCGCAGTATCGCTACGCCATCGTCGTCTTCGCGACCGTGCTGGGCTATCTCGTCTGGGGCGACGTGCCGGATCTCTACGCCTTCATCGGCGTCGCACTGATCGTCGGCAGCGGGCTCTACACCATGCATCGCCAGCGCGTGCGGCCCGATTCCAACCTGAAACTGACGCGGAAGCGGCCAGCATGACGGCGGCTGCGGTCAAGCCCACGCTGGCGATCCTCGTCGCGATCTCGGCGCTGCAGCCGATCGCGCTCAACCTGCTCGCACCGGCGACGCCCGCGCTCGCCCGGCATTTTTCCTCGAACTACGCGACGATCCAGCTCACGCTGACGCTGTTCCTCGTCGCCGTCGCCGTGACCCAGCTTATCATCGGACCGCTCTCGGACCGGTTCGGGCGCCGCCCCTGCGTCAATGCGGGTGTCGTCCTGTTCGCGCTGGGCTCCGTGCTCGGAGCGCTGGCCCCCACGACGCATGTCCTGCTGATCGCGCGGGTGCTGGAAGGGGCCGGCGGCGGCGCGGTCTTCGCGCTGTCGCGCGCGATCATCCGCGACACAGCCGACCGCGACAACGCCGCGAGCCAGATCGCCACCGTCACCATGGTGATGGTGGTGGCGCCGATGCTCGCGCCCTGGCTCGGTGGCCAGATCGAAACCGCCTTCGGCTGGCGCGCGATCTTCTGGTTCATGACCCTCTTCGGCGCGGCCGTGCTCGCCTTCACGCTGGCGCGCCTGCCGGAGACCGCGCCCAATCTCGGCCGGCAGAGCTCGCTGCTCGGCGTCTTCCGCGTCTTTCCGGAACTCGTGCGCAACCGCGACTTCATGCTGAACGTCGTGGTGGGATCGTCGGCCTCGTCGGCCTTCTTCGTCTTCATCGCGGCGACGCCCTATATCATCGTCGAGACGATGGGGCGTGGCTCCAACGTCTACGGCACCTATTTCATCCTGAACGCGCTCGGCTACATGATCGGCAACTTCGCGATGTCGCGGCTGGCGGTGCGCTTGGGCACGCAGACGATGGTGCGGCGTGGCCTGATGATCTCCTTCGTCGGAACCGCGATAGCCCTCGCCCTGTCGTTCTCGCCCTGGTGGTCGCCGTTGGCGCTGTTCCTGCCGCTGGCCCTAAACGCGGTCGGCAACGGCATGACGATCCCCGGCGCGACGGCCGAGGCCCTTTCGGCCCGGCCGGAGCTGGCGGGCTCGGCGGCCGGGCTATTGGGCGCGACCCAGCTCGGCTTCAGCGCAGCGCTCACCGTCCTGATCAGCTGGCTCGTGACGCTGTGGCCGCAATCGATGAACCTGTTCGTCTGGCTTCTGACGACGGCGGGCCTCGCCGCCGTCTGGTTCGTGCGAAAGCGGCCTCAGGCCACGTAAACCGCCGCAGCGAAGCCGGCCGCGCTCCGTTGTCATTCCGGGGCTTCGCGGAGCGAAGAACCCGGAACCCACGGCCGGGTGAGCTGCCTGCAACCGGACATGGGATGTCTCACCCGGTCGTGGGTTCCGGGTTCGAGCCTGCGGCGCGCCCCGGAATGACAAGGGCGGCTCTGCCTAAGGCGAAGGGACGCCCTCAGCCTTCGAGGCGGGCGATCAGGCTCGACGTATCCCAGCGATTGCCGCCCATCTTCTGGACTTCGGCATAGAACTGGTCGACCAGCGCCGTGACCGGGAGCTGCGCGCCGTTGCGGCGGGCCTCGTCGAGGACGATCCCAAGGTCCTTGCGCATCCAGTCGACGGCGAAGCCGAAATCGAACTTGTTCTGGTTCATCGTCTTGCCGCGGTTCTCCATCTGCCAGGAGCCGGCGGCGCCCTTCGAGATGACCTCCAGCATGGTCTCGACATCGAGCCCGGCGCGCTTGGCGAAATGGACGCCCTCCGACAGGCCCTGGACAAGGCCGGCGATGCAAATCTGGTTGACCATCTTGGTGAGCTGGCCGGAGCCGGCCGGGCCCATCAGCTTGCACATGCGCGCGAAGCTCGCGATCACCGGCTCGACGCGGGCATAAATCTCCGGCTCGCCGCCGCACATCACGGTCAGCACGCCGTTCTCGGCGCCGGCCTGCCCGCCGGAGACCGGCGCATCGACGAAGCCGAAACCGCCCTGCTTTGCGGCCTCATAGAGCTCGCGCGCGACATTGGCGGAAGCCGTGGTGTGGTCGACGAAGACCGCGCCCTTCTCCATGCCGGCGAAGGCTCCGTTCTCGCCCGTCGTCACCGAGCGCAGGTCGTCGTCATTGCCGACGCAGCAGAAGACGATTTCCTGGCCCTTGGCGGCATCGGCCGGGGTCGGCGCCGAGAGGCCGCCATGGCGGGAGACCCAGTCCTGCGCCTTCGCCGGGTTGCGGTTGTAGACAGTGACCTCATGACCCTTGGCCTTGAGATGGCCGGCCATGGGGAACCCCATCACGCCGAGACCGATGAATGCGACTTTGGCCATGCCGAACTCCCGCTTTTCTTCGAAGATGCTCACGCTTTAGCGTGCAGGCGCCGGGCGGGAAAGGCGATTGCACGCCATCCGCCCATGCGGCTTTTCCCTTGCGGGCGGACGGCCAGAGGCTTAGCTCCGCCCCATGACGATATCCAACGACGACGAATTGCAGGCGCTGAAGGAGATCGGCGGCATCGTGGCCCGCGCACTCGCGGTCATGGGCAAGGCGATCGAGCCCGGCATGACCACGGCCGAGCTCGACGCGATCGGCCGTGACTATCTCGAGCGCCATGGCGCACGCCCTGCCCCGGAGCTCGCCTATGAGTTCCCCGGCGCGACCTGCATCAGCGTCAACGAGGAGATCGCACACGGCATCCCCGGCGAGCGTCGCATCCTCGCGGGCGACCTCGTCAATATCGACGTCTCCGCCGAGAAGAACGGCTTCTTCGCCGATACCGGCGCGTCCTTCGCCGTGCCGCCGGTCAAGCCGAAGCTGGACCGGCTCTGCCGCGACGGCCGCCGCGCGCTCTGGGCCGGCATCGGACAGGTCGGCGCCGGCAAGCCGCTGGCCGGCATCGGCCAGGCGGTCGGGCGCTTCGCCGACAAGAACGGCTATACGCTGGTGCGCAATCTCGCGAGCCACGGCGTCGGCCGCTCGCTCCACGAGGAGCCCAAGGAGATCGCGACCTGGCCGGACCGCAAGGAGCGCCGGACGATGACGAACGGGCTCGTCTTCACCGTCGAGCCGTTCCTGTCGCTGGGCGCGGACTGGGCGGAGAACGCAGACGGTGACCGCTGGACGCTCTACAGCGACCCTTGCGCTCCCACCGTCCAGTACGAGCACACCGTCGTCGCCACCCCGCGCGGCGCGGTGGTGCTGACCCTGCCGGGCTGAGGCAGCTTCAACGCAGGGCGAGATGCCGGCTCAGCCGGATTTCGAGCCTGTCCCAGACGCGGCGGATGATCTCGACCAGCACGAGATAGATCAGCGCGGCATAGAGATAGATCGTGAGGTCGAAGGAGCGGGCGAAGGCGAGCCGCGTCGCGCCCATCAGGTCGAACAGCGTCACCAGCGAGACGATCGCGCTCGACTTGATCATGACGATCAGCTCGTTGCCGAGCGGGCGCAGCGCCAGGATCATCGCCTGCGGCAGCACGACGAGGCGCAAGGTCGCCCAGCGATGCAGGCCGAGCGAGAGCGCACCCTCGAACTGCCCACGCGGGATCGCCTGGATGGCGCCGCGCAGGATCTCGGCCTGATAGGCCGCCGTGTTGATGGTGAAGGTGAAGAGCGCGCAGAAGAACGGCTCGCGGAAGAACCACCACAGGCCGATGCCCTGCCAGAACTCGCGGAACTGGCCGAGCCCGTAATAGACGAGGAAGAGCTGGCAGAGCAGCGGCGTGCCACGCAGGAAGGTGGTGTAACCGCTGACCGCCATCCGGGCCCAGCGCGGACCGTAGAGCCGGGCGATAGCGAGACCGAGCGCCAGCACGAAGCCGATGGCGACCGAGATCACGACGAGCTCGAAGGTCACCCAGAGGCCGCTCGCCATGCGGCAGCCGTAGTTCTGCAGGACCTCGCTGCCAAGCCAGGCGCCGGGATATTCGCACCAGTTCATCGTGTCGCTCCGCCGAAGGCGGCCTGGCCGCGATTGGTGCGCTGCTCCAGCTTCTCGATGCCCCAGGCGGAGACCAGCGAGAAGAAGAAGTAGAGCAGCATCGCCGTGCCGAAGAACAGGAACGGCTCCTTGGTCACGACATTGGCTCGCGTCGCGATGAACATGATGTCCTGCAGCGTGATCACCGAGATCAGCGAAGTCTCCTTCAGCAGCACCATCCAGTTATTGCCGAGACCGGGCAGCGCCACGCGGATCAGTTGCGGGAAGACGACGAGGCGGAAGGCCTGCGCCTTCGAGAGGCCGAGCGCGGCGGCCGCCTCGCGCTGGCCCTTCTGGATCGAATTGAGCGCGCCGACCCAGACCTCGCTGGAGAAGGCGGCGAGCACCATGCCGAGCGCGACCATGCCCGCGCCGAAGGGCGGAATCGAGAAGCCCGGCCAGACCTGCTGCACCAGGATCTGGATGCCGAAATAGATGATGTAGAGTGTGAGCAATTCCGGCACGCCGCGGAACACGGTGGTGTAGATCGTGGCCAGCGCGCGCAGCAGGACGTTGTCGGAGCGCTTCAAGAGCGCGATGACGAGGCCGAGCCCCAGGCCGAATGGCAGGGTTGCGAGCGCGACCGAGAGCGTCGTGGCGGCGCCCTGAAGCAGGGCCGGCCCCCAGCCGGAAGGGCCGAAGCCGAGCAATGCGAATTTTTCGAGCATGAGGTGCCGTGCGGGAGAGAATGCTCGCCGGCGCAAAGGCGCCGGCGAGAGTCAGGCGTTTGCAGGCGTCACTTGGAGAATTTCAGCCACTTGTCCTGAATCTTCTGGTTCGAGCCGTCGGCGGTCGTCTCGGCGATCGCCTTGTCGAACATGGCCTTCAGCGCCGTGTCGGACTTGCGGATCGCGGCACCTACACCCGGGCCATGGATCGCGTCGTCGCGCTTCACCTCGGCGACGAACTTGCAGCAATCCTTGCCCTTGCCGGTCAGGAAGTCCGAGAGGGCGAGCGCGTCGGCGACGATATAGTCGAGCCGGCCGTTGATCAGGTCGAGATTGGCCTCTTCCTGGGTCGGGTAGAGCCGGGGCGTCGAGTCCTTGTAGTACTTCTCGAGATAGTTGGCGTGGATGGTCGAGCCCTGCGCGCCGATCGCCTTGCCCTTCAGCGCCGCCGGCGAGATGTCGTCCGACTTGGTGCTCTTCGGGCCGATCATCCAGATCGGGGTCTTGTTGTAAGGCGTGGTGAAGTCGACCTGCTTCTTGCGCTCATCGGTCGCGTTCATGCCGGCGATGATGACGTCGTATTTGTTGGCCAGCAGCGCCGGGATGATGCCGTCCCAGTCCTGCACGACCCAGGTGCATTTCACCTTCATCCGCTCGCAGAGCAGGTTGCCGTAGTCGATCTCGTAGCCTTCGAGCTCCTTCTTGGCATTCAGGTTGTTGAAGGGCGGATAGGCGCCTTCCGTGCCGATCCGGATCTCCTTCCACTCCTTGGCCTGGGCGAGCGCCCCTGTCGCGCCGGCAACCGTCAACGCCGCCGCCGCGATGAAACGAACGAAACTCTTCATGGAACCTCCGCAGATTCAGCCGGCCGGTCTTCCTATTGTCCCGGTCCGGTTCTGTGGCGACAGATTGGGCGCAGTTTCGCGCCGCTCGCAAGAGGGAGCCGCGCAGCTTTTCGCGGCTTGCACGCCCAAACGACCGGCGCTGACCGGAATGCGACCAAAGAAGCAGGTGATGGGCGGGCCGGAAAGGCCCCGCCATCAGGTTCAGCGGCGCGCGTCGAGAACAGCGACGATCCAGATCGCGAGACCGCCCAGCGCCAGGCCTGAGCCGACCCAGCCGGTCGAGGTCCAGCCGTAGCCGGCGGCAATCGCCATGCCGCCGAGCCAGGGGCCGAGCGCATTGGCGGCGTTGAAGGCGCTGTGGTTGAGCGCGGCAGCGAGCGTCTGCGCGTCGTCGGCAACGTCCATCAGGCGGGTCTGGAGCATGGCGCCGAGTCCGCCGCCGCTGCCGATCATGAAGATGACCAGCGAGACCGCCCAGATGTTGCCGGCCGCGAAGGGAAAGGCCGCCAGCCAGAAGGCGCTCCAGAGCAGCATGCCCGCGGTTGCGGGAACGAGCGCACGGTCGGCGGCCCAGCCGGCGACGAGCGTGCCGGCCGTCAATCCCAGACCGAAGATCGCGAGCACGACGGGAACGAACGCGGGCGAAACCTCGGTCACCGCCATCAGGGTCGAGGCGACATAGGTATAGACAGCAAAGAGGCCGCCGAAGCCGATCGCGCCGGTCGCCAGCGTCAGCCAGACCTGCCGCCGCTTCAGGGCGCCGAGCTCCCGCAGCGGGCTCGCGCCCGGCTGGATGGTGTCGCGCGGCGCGAACAGGGCGATCAGGACCACCGTCAGCAGGGCGAGGCCGGCGACGATGGCGAAACCCGTGCGCCAGCCCAGCACCTGCCCCATCCAGCTCGCGGCAGGAACGCCGAGAATCGTCGCAACCGTCAGGCCGAGCATGACGCGCGCCACCGATTGCGCCCGGCGATTCGGCGCCGAGAGTGAGGCCGCAACCAGCGCCGCGACACCGAAATAGGCGCCGTGCGGCAGACCGCTCAGGAAGCGGAAGACCAGCATCCAGTGATAGGTCGGGGCCAGCGCGCTCAACCCGTTGCCGAGCGCGAAGAGGGCCATCAGACCGATCAATAGCGTGCGGCGCGGAATCCGCGCCGCCAGCACGGCGATCAGGGGCGCGCCGACGACGACGCCAAGCGCATAGATGCTGATGACATGGCCCGCGGTCGGCTCGTCGATGCCGAGACCCGCCGAGAAATACGGCAGCAGGCTCATCGTCGCGAATTCGGTGGTGCCGATGGCGAAGCCGCCCATGGCGAGCGCGAACAGCACGAGCCCTGCCGAGGTAGGCGCGTGAGCGGACGCGGATACGTCCAGGCTGCGATCGTTCGCGGCGAGCGTCATATTGGGCTTTCACGGAAGGCGGCAGCGAATGCTGCGATGCAACATGAAATAGCCATGCATCACCAACCGATCAACGACGCCCGCGGCGATACTTCATGCAATCTGTGCATATCGTTTTGGCTTCCGAGCCCTCGGATCAAATGCGCTATAAGGCGGCTTCCCAGACAGGCGAGAGCGACGTGATACCCTGGACCACCCTTGATACGGCAGCCTTGCCGGACGGCAGCGGCGACCTCAGGCTCAAGCAGCGCGGCAGCGAATTCTCGATCATGCTCGGCAGCAACGAGCTGATGAACAGCCGCCTCAGCGGATCGGAAGAGGCGCTGGCGACATTGGTCTGCGACAGGCTGGGACAGCGCCGGCAGCCGAGCATCCTGATCGGCGGCCTCGGCATGGGCTTCACCCTGCGGGCCGCGCTCGACCATCTGCCTGATGATGCGCAAGTGGAGGTGGCGGAACTCATTCCCGCCGTCGTCGCCTGGGCGCGGGGGCCGATGGCCGCCGTCTTCGCCGGCTCTCTCGACGATGCCCGCGTGCGGGTGAACGTCACCGACGTCGCCGCCGCGATCGGCGCCGGCAAGGCGCGCCACGACGCCATCCTGCTCGATGTCGACAATGGCCCGGAAGGGCTCACCGTCGCCGGCAACGACCAGCTCTACGGGGCGGAGGGGCTGCAGGCCGCCCGGGCGGCATTACGGCCGGGCGGCATTCTGGCGGTCTGGTCCTCGGGGCCGGATCACGGCTTCACGCGGCGCTTGCGCCAGGCCGGCTTCGCCACCGAAGAGGTGACCGCACGCGCCCGCCGCACCGGCGGCGGGGCTCGGCATGTGATCTGGCTGGCGACGCGGCCCTGAGAGCGGCGGCGCCGCCGCTCAGTTGACGAGGCAGAAGAGCTCGCAAGGAGCGGCGGTCACGGCCGTGGCGAAATCCGTGATCGCCTTCTGCGCTTCCGGCTTCAGGGATGGGCGAACCGCCTGAAGCGCCGACACGAGCGCAGTCCGGTCCGGCGGGGCCAGTGCGGTGGCGATGCCGGCGGCATTCTCGGCGAAGGCCTGCGCGATCAACAGGCGATTCGCATCGCGCAGTTCGGGGCTGCGCAGCGCCAGCGCCGCGCCGACGACGATCTCCTGCAGGCCGAGCCGCATCTCCCGCAAACCCCGTGCCCGATCCTCGGTCTTGTCCTGATCCTTCAGCCTGGCGGCGAAATCATTGATCGCCGACAGGACGCCGCCCGCCGTCTGAAGCAGGAAGACGCGCGCCCGGGTCAGCTCGTCCTGAAACTCGACGGCATTCGCCGCCTGGTCCGGGGCCTTCCGGCCCGGCTGCGGCGAGAACAGGGCATAGGCCTGCAGGATGCTGGTCTGCTTCTTCACGAAATCGATCAGCGTGGGGAGATCGTCGGCGCCATAGGGCGGCTTGCCGAGGATTGCCGGGGCGTTCCAGACATCGGCCAGAACCTTGCCGTCGACCGGGTCCGACAGGCGCGGCAGGTTGGGCTTGCCGTCATACAGCTTGAACAGCGATTCGACGGAGGCGTAGGCGGCGTCCAGATAGGCCTTTCCGTTGGCGGGCACCTCGGCGCGCGCGGCGGGAGCCAGCAGGCAGAGTCCGCCGAGCGCGGCGATCCGTGCGATCGATCGAATCCGAATCATGGTCGTCCTTTTCCCGAAGCGCGCGCCTCAGCCAGCAGGCAGAGCTCGGTGAAGAGCACCTGTGCCGCGCACTGCGCCGTGTTGCTTGTCGCGTCGTATTGCGGGGCGACTTCTACGACATCCGCGGCGACGATGTCGCGTCCCTTGAGCGCCCGCAAGATCGCCAGGGCCTCGCGCGGGCTCAGGCCCCCGACTTCGGGCGTGCCCGTACCCGGCGCAAAGCCCGGGTCGAGCGAATCGACATCGAAGGAGACATAGGTCGGCCCGTCGCCGATCACGGCCAATGCCTTCGCGATCACCGCCTCCAGGCCGAGATCGTCGACCTCGTTGGCGTGGATCACGGTCATGCCGGACTCGTAGGAGAACTCCCAGAGATATTCGGCGCCGCCGCGGATGCCGATCTGGATCACGCGCTCGGGATCGAGCACCCCGTCCAGCACCGCCTGCCGGAACGGCCCGCCATGATGGAATTTCGAACCCTCATAGGGGCCGGATGTATCGCAATGGGCGTCGATATGGACCATGCCGACCGGGCGCTTCGCGCCGACCGCCTTCAGGATCGAATAGGTGATGGAATGGTCGCCGCCGACGGCCAGCGGCGAAACGCCGGCCTCGACGATCGTCCTGAAGGTCGCCTCGATATCCTCGTGGCAGCTCTCCAGCGAGTAACGCGAGCGGAACGGCACGTCGCCGATATCGGCGGCCCTGAGCATGGTGAAGGGCGCGGTGCCCAGCACATGATCCATCGGCCCCATGCGCTCGATCGCACGCACCGCGCGCGGACCGAGGCGCGCGCCGGCGCGATTGGTGACGCCGAGATCCATCGGCACGCCGATGATCGCGACGTCGAGCCCGCCGAGGCCGGGGGCAGAGAGGGCGTCAGGACGATAGGGCGCGCCGACGAAGGTCGCGACATCCGCGAAGGGCCATTTGCGCTTGTCGCCGGTGAACTGGGCCGCGGCCACCTTGGCGAAATGCGGATCGTGAATGTCGCCGCCTCCGGCTCCGGCATAACGCTGCCGCAGCTTCGCGAGCCTGTCCTGATCCATGCCGGCCTCCCCGCCTCACGCCCTTCCGCCGGGGATGCGTTCGAGCATCACCACCGGCCTGTTCTGATAATCGACCTGTCCGAAACTGTTGTAGCCGAGCTTGTGCGCGACGCGGAAGGAGGCAAGATTTTCGGGCGCGACGATGCAGACACTGCGGCGCTCGCCATGGGTCGCGGCGAACCAGCGATGCGCGGCCGCCGCCGCCTCGCCAGCATAACCCTTGCCATGCGCGGCGCTGGCCAGGATCCAGCCAGCCTCGGGCGCATTGTCGAAATCGGGGGACAGGCCCCGGCAACCGTCGAACAGGCCGACTTCGCCGACCAGTGCGCCGCTGCCCTTCTCGACGACCGCGAACATGCCATAGCCGCGCAGGGCCCAGTGGCCGACGAGGCGCGTCAGCCGGTGCCAAGCCTCCTCGCGATTGAGGGCCCGGCCGCCGAGGAAACGGACGACATTCAGGTCGCTGCGCATCGCATGGATCGCGTCGAGATCATCGATCTCGGGACGGCGCAGGCGCAGGTTTTCGGTCTCGATCATGCCCGCTTTAACCATCGCCGGAGGAGCGCGCCAAGATGCGGACGGAAACTAGCCGAAAGTCGCAGGAATCGGCGATGAAATCCCTCGCGCTTCGAAAACCCATTCGCTACAACCCGATTCCGAACGCCGGGCGGCAGAAGCTGTTTCGAAACGCCCGCACCCGCCAGACATCCGAGGAGAGTCCCTAGATGAAGCGTCGTCAGTTTATCCAGACCGCCGCGGCCGGCGCCGCTGCGACCGCCGTCGCCATGCCGGCCGTCGCCCAGTCGAATCCGGAAATCAAATGGCGCCTGGCGTCGAGCTTCCCGAAGTCCCTCGACACGATCTACGCCGGCGCCGAAATCATGGCGAAAATGGTCTCCGAGCTGACCGACGGCAAGTTCCAGATCCAGGTCTTCGCGGCCGGTGAAATCGTGCCGGCGCTGCAGGCGGCCGACGCCGTGACCAACGGCACCGTCGAGATGGCCCATACCGTCTCGTATTATTATGTCGGCAAGGACCCGACCTTCGCTGTCGCCGCCTCGGTGCCATTCGGCCTCAATGCCCGCCAGCAGAACGCCTGGCTGTTCCAGAACGGCGGCAACGAACTGTTCAACGAGTTCTACAAGAAGTTCAACATCTACGGCCTGCCCTGCGGCAATACCGGCGCGCAGATGGGCGGCTGGTTCCGCAAGGAGATCAAGTCGGTCGCCGACCTCCAGGGCCTGAAGATGCGCATCGGCGGCATCGCCGGCTCGGTGCTGAGCAAGCTCGGCGTCGTGCCGCAGCAGATCGGCGGCGGCGACATCTACCCGGCGCTCGAGAAGGGCACGATCGACGGCGCCGAGTGGGTCGGCCCCTATGACGACGAGAAGCTCGGTTTCGCCAAGGTCGCACCGTACTACTATTATCCGGGCTTCTGGGAGGGCGGCCCGACCGTGCACGCCTTCGTCAACCTGGAGAAGTGGAACGCCCTGCCGAAGGCCTACCAGGCCGCGCTGACCGCCGCCTGCACCTATGCCAACACGCAGATGGCCGCCCGCTACGACGTAGTGAACCCGGCGGCGCTGAAGCGCCTCGTCGCGGCCGGCACGCAGCTTCGCCCGTTCCCGCAGGACGTGATGGAAGCTTCCCTGAAGGCCTCCAACGAGCTCTATGCCGAGATCTCGGCCAAGAACCCGGACTTCAAGAAGGCGATCGACGCCATGGCTGCCTTCCGTTCCGACCAGTATCTCTGGTGGCAGGTCGCCGAGCTCAGCTTCGACGTCTTCCAGGTCCGCACCCGCGCTCGCTGAGCGCTCCGGCGCGACAATCGCTCGACAAAGCAAGGCCCGGCGAAAGCCGGGCCTTGCTGCATTTCGGGCTCGGCCCTTCCCCCTCCGCCCACCATCGATCTGGGAAAAGCAGGGTTCGGCGTCGATTCATGATGAAATTGCATGATAGCTATGCAAATTTCTCTTGCGCCGGCCAACAGACCTGCTTTGCTGGCGCGCATCGGCACGACCGGAAAACCGGCGAGACCCAGAGGGAGGGTATGGTTGATGAAGCGACGCCTATTCTTGAAGACCGCAGCGGCAGGGGCAGCTGCGGGCGCGATCGCCAGTCCGGCCATCGCGCAGTCGATGCCGGAGATCAGGTGGCGCATCACCTCATCCTTCCCGAAATCGCTGGATACCATCTACGGGGCTTCTGAAGTTCTCGCCAAAGCCGTCTCGGAAGCGACCGACGGCAACTTTCAGATCCAGGTTTTTGCGGCCGGCGAGATCGTGCCGGCATTGCAGGCGGCGGATGCCGTCACGAACGGCACCGTCGAGATGTGCCACACCGCGTCCTATTACTATGTCGGCAAGGATCCGACCTACGCTTTCGGCACCGCGGTGCCGTTCGGGCTCAATGCGCGCATGCAGAACGCCTGGTTCTACCATGGCGGCGGCAACGAGCTGCTGAACGAATTCTACAAGAAGGCGAGCATCTACGCCCTGCCCGGCGGCAATACCGGCTGCCAGATGGGCGGCTGGTTCCGCAAGGAGATCAAGACGGTCGCCGACCTGCAGGGCATCAAGATGCGCATCGGCGGCTTCGCCGGGCAGGTGATGAGCAAGCTCGGCGTCGTGCCGCAGCAGATCGGCGGCGGCGACATCTATCCGGCGCTCGAAAAGGGCACGATCGACGCGGCCGAGTGGGTCGGCCCGGCCGATGACGAGAAGCTCGGCTTCAACAAGGTTGCGCCGTATTACTATTATCCGGGCTGGTGGGAAGGCGGCGCCTCGCTGCATTTCTTCATCAACACGAAGAAATGGGAAGAGCTGCCGAAGACCTACAAATCGCTGCTCACCACGGCCGCGGCCCAGGCCAATATCGACATGCAGGCGAAATACGACGCCCGCAATCCGCCGGCCCTGAAGCGTCTGGTCGCCGGTGGCGCGCAGTTGCGCCCGTTCTCGCAGGAGATCCTCGAAGCCTGCCTGAAGGCCTCGAAGGAGGTCTATGCCGAAACCTCGGCCAAGAATCCGGACTTCAAGAAGATCTACGATTCGATGGCGGCCTTCCGCGGCGACGAATATCTCTGGTTCCAGATCGCCGAATACACCTTCGACAATTTCCTGATCCGCTCGCGCGTTTCGAATCAGCTCTGATCCAACAGAGCCCGTAGCGCGAGGGATACTCACCCCGGCGCGAGCCGGGGTTTTTCTATGGCCGGGCCTGAACGGGCGATCTTGCCACAACTGCGCCTTGCTGGCTCAGTAGCAAGGACCGTCGCCACGGATGTTCGCCATGCTCCGCACCGCCACCCTCGCCCTGCTTCTGACCGGCCTCGCAACGGCAGCTTCGGCACAGTCGATCGGCGAGCCGTTGCCCCGGAAATCAGCGCCGTACGAGGCCACCGCGAAACCGGCCGCCAAACCCGGTTCCGCCGCCCGTCCCTGCCCGGAATACGGCGCGGGCTTCATCCGGATGGAAGGTTCGGCTTTCTGCGTGCGGGCGGGCGGCGCCGTCCGCGCCGAATTCGGCAAGAGCTCCCGCAATGGCTATGGCAGCCGCGCCGACGGGGTAGCCTATCTCGAAAGCCGCGGGCAAACCGCGCTCGGCCCCGTCCGCACGGTGGTCGGTGTGCGTGGCCAGGTCAATCGCGGGCTCGATTCCGGTCCCTTCCGCTACTGAGCATCCGGACTACCGCAGCAGGCGCCCGACTTCCTGTCGCAGGGCGGGCAGGAGTTCCTCCTCGAACCATGGGTTGCGCTTGAGCCAGGCATTGTTGCGCCATGACGGGTGCGGCAGCGGCAGGACGCGCGGAAAGCCCGGCCGCGCGAGGATTTCACGCCAGTCAGCGACGGTCGCAGAGAGATTGGCCGCTTCCTTCGCACCTAGATGCCAGCTCTGGGCATAACGCCCGATCGCCAGCACGAGTTCGACCCGCGGCAGCCCCGCGAGAACGCGGCTCCGCCAGGTCGGCGCGCATTCCCGCCGCGGTGGCTTGTCGCCGCCCTTGGCATCGAGGCCGGGAAAGCAGAACCCCATCGGCACGATCGCCACCTTGGCCGCATCGTAGAACAGCGCTTCGTCGATGCCGAGCCAACTGCGCAGGCGCACGCCCGAAGGGTCGGTGAAGGGCCGGCCGCTGGCATGGACGCGGGTGCCCGGCGCCTGCCCGGCGATGCAGAGCCGGGCCGTCGCCGCAGCCTGGATGACCGGGCGGGGCTGATGCGGCAAGGGCGGCAGGTAGAGCGGAGCGTCACGGCAGATGCGGCAGGCTCGCAGCTCCGCCAGCACCTCATCGAGCCCCTCGCCGGGGCTCATCGGCCTGCCAGACGCGACCGGCCCGGTGCCCGCGAGATCAGGCCGTCGCAAACCCAGTCGGATTTCTTCGTGGCGTAGCCGTAGGGATCGCCCTTCTCGACGCGGGCGAGGCCGTTGATCCGGCCGCTCGGGCGGCTGCGGATGACGATCAGGTCGCCGCTGGTCTCGATGGCGAAGCAATAGGTGCGGCGTTTTTCGATCGGACCGTAATAATAGCAGACGGAATCCGGCGTCGTGGTCCAGCAGGCATCGGTGTTCGTCAGATGGCGATTATGCCCGCTCGCCCGACCATCAGCGTGATGATACTCACTGAACAGCAGGTTGCTGCCGGAATAGCGGCCGGAGACGGTGTTGCCCTCGAAGAGCCGCCTGATCTGATCGCCGCTCAGGCGCTCGACCGCAGGTGCCTGGCTTGCGGCCAGCAGGCCGAACGCAAAGCCGGCGATACCTGCGAGCCTGGTCATCAGCGCCGCGCCAGCTTCCGGCTCATCGGGGGACCGGGCGCCCGCGAGATAAGCCCGTCGCAATACCAGGGCGTGCCGTTATCGCTATGATTGCGGGGATTGCCGAGTTCGACCTTGGCCAGCGCGTTGACCATGCCGTTGCCGTTGTTGCGCAGGACGTAGAGATCGCCGCTCATCTCGACCGAGAAGCAATGCACCGTGCGATCGGTCTGCGGGCCGTAATAGTAGCAGATGCTATCCGGCTTGGTGATCCAGCAGGCGTCGGCATTGGACTGCCAGCCGTTATGGCCGAGCGCCCTGCCATCGGGGTCGTGATATTCGGTGAAGAAGCCGCCATTGGTGTAGCGGCCGGAGACCGTATTGCCCCGGAAGGCGCGCTCGATCGCCTCGCCGCTCAGCCTTTCGGCGGCCGGTGCATGAGCGGGCGAGGTCAGGACGGCGAGCAGGGCCAAAGCGAACCGGCGCATCAGATCTTCCAGCTCGGGCGGCCGGACAATTCGCCATGCCAGCGGCGGATATGGACGAAATCCTCCGGCAGCGGGATGCGCGACGGCTTCATGAAGTCGATGGCGATGCCGGCCGTGATGTCGGCCACCGTCAGGGCATCGCCGCAGATGAAGGGATTGGCCGCGAGCTGCAATTCGAGCAGCCAGAGATGGTCGTCCATCTGGTCGCGATTGGCCTCGGCCCATTCCGGCACCTGCTCCTCCAGCTCCGCCATCGAGGGATGGCTGTGGCGGAAGACGGCGGCGACGCTGGCGAAGAGGCCGAGCTCGACGCGGCGGTTCCACATCTCGATGGTCGCCTGCTCCTTCGCATCGCGGCCGAAGAGCGGCGGCTGCGGGTGCAGCGCCTCGATATAGCGGCAGATCGCGATGGTCTCGGCGAGTGCCGTGCCGTCGTCGAGTTCGAGGACAGGCAGGCGCTGGGCGGGGTTGAGCCGGGTGAAAGCCTCGGTCCTGTGCTCCTTCTTGGCGATGTCGACCGGCACGAGCTCCGGCAGCGGCACGCCCTTCTCGGCGAAGAAGATGCGGACCCGTCGTGGATTCGGCGCCCGTCCGCCATCATAGAGCTTCATCGGATCCCCTCCGTCTGCCGCCGTACCCGATCACGGCCCACGCCGGAAGGTCAACCGGATTGCCGGCGCTTCATGACGCCAGCAAGGCGGAAAGCCTCAGCGGGAGTGGCTGCGGCGCCAGGCTTCCGGGCGCTCGAACTGCGTGGCCCAGATGCCGCGGCCGGCGGCTCGCGCCGCGTCCTCCTCGGCACGGTAGGCGCCGTAGGAGACCGCATGGCCTTCGCGCACCAGCGTCGCGTTGATGTCGGTGTCGCCCTGCCGGCAGCGGGCGAGGCCTCGGCCATAGCGATCGGCCTTGCCGATCTCGCAATGCGTCTCGCCGCGCGCCAGCATCGCCTGCAACGCGCGGCGCGCCTCGCGCCCGCACGCAACCGGCCTGCCGTCGCGGGCAGTGCAGCTCTGGCGGTATTCGGGTGCGTCGATGCCTTCCAGACGCAATTCCTCGCCGAGCAGCCGGACCGAATCGCCATCGATCGCCTGGGCCGCCCCCGTGAGCTCCCGCGCCGGCCCGAGCCGATACTGCAGGATCGCGCCGGCAAGCCCGAGAAAGCCGAGCAGGCCGAGCGCCACGACGAAGTCGACCGGCCGGCCGACGCGGCGCCAGCCGAAAGGTCCATAGCGGGAGCGACCGAATCCGAAGGGTGCCATCAGGAAGAGCTTAACGATTTGGTGTCCATGATGGCGAGCCGGGCCCTGCATGCCGCAGGGACCGAACGAGGATACACGCTCCCTATCATGGCGGAAGTGACGGCCGAACAGGTGCAGCGCGGGCGCGGACCCGACCCCTCGGCCGTGGCACGCCGGAAGCTGGTCACGCGCGAGGTCAAGTCCGCGCGCGAACGGCTGACCTCCTCGACCGGGCTGGAACGCGCCTTCGACAACGAACTGCTGCGCGTCTTCGCGCAATACCGGATCGCCGGCTCCGCCGGCACGCTGGTCCTCGTGCTTGGCATCGCCGCCGCCTCTTGCCTCTGGCTGCCTGCTCCGCTCGTCGCGGTCTGGAGCGGCACGGTGCTGCTCTCGACGATGATCATCGTGCTGATGGCGCGACGCTTCCTGACAAAGGCTGCCGGCGAGGTCCGGTTGAAATTCTGGCGCCGGCTCTTCGCCCTCGCCGAGGGCATGCACGGCCTGACCTGGTCGCTGCTGCTGTTCCTGTTCATCTCGGTCGATGCGCCCGGTGCCAAGGTCTTCGCCACCACCGCCCTGCTGATCGTCAGCGCGCTCACCGTCATGCTCTCGGCGACGATCCCGATCGCGGTCTATGCCGGGCTGAGCCCGATCATCCTCGGAATCATGGTGTTCTTCTGGGACCGGCGCGACATGGACAGCGTCACCATGGCGCTGATGGCGGCCTCGGCCCAGCTCTTCTTCATCTTCCTCGCCAACCGGCTCTATGCGAGCTCGGTCGCCTCGATCGTGTTCAGGGCCGAGAAGGACGCGCTGATCGCCGAGCTCGAAACCGCCAACGCCAATTCGGACGAGGCCCGGCGCAAGGCGGAAGAGGCAAACCTCGCCAAATCGCGCTTCCTCGCGACGATGAGCCACGAGTTGCGCACGCCGCTCAACGCCATCCTCGGCTTTTCCGAGGTGATGAAGAACGAGATCTTCGGCGGGCATGCCAATGCCGCCTACAAGGAATACTCGGCCGATATCCACGGCTCGGGCCAGCACCTGCTCAATCTGATCAACGAGATTCTCGACCTCTCGCGCATAGAAGCCGGCAAATACGAGCTGAACGAGGAGGCGCTTTCGCTTCCCAGCATCGTCGAGGAGTGCCAGCACATGCTGGCGCTGCGGGCCAAGGCCAAGGGCCAGAGCATCCGGGCGCTGGCCGAGCCCGACCTGCCGCGCGTCTGGGCCGATGAGCGCGCCATCCGTCAGGCCGTGCTCAACGTGCTCTCGAACGCGATCAAGTTCACGCCCCAGGGTGGCGAAATCACCGTCAAGGTCGGCTGGACCGCGACGGGCGGACAATATGTCTCCGTCACCGATACCGGCCCCGGCATTCCTGAGAACGAGATTCCGATCGTGATGCAGAGCTTCGGGCGTGGCTCCCTTGCGATCAAGACGGCCGAGCAGGGCTCAGGCCTCGGCCTGCCGATCGTCAAGGGGCTGATCGACCTGCATGGCGGCGGCTTCCTCCTCAAGTCCAAGCCGCGCGCCGGCACCGAGGTGACGATCACGCTACCGGCCGAACGCGTGATGGACACGCTCGCCGCCTTGCCCGAACCGAAGGCGAAGCCGCGCGCCGCCTGATCCAGCCGCCCGAATCTCGCCTCATCGCTCGGCGACATCCTTTCACAGCCTCGTTCAGGCATTTCCTCCAGCCTCTCGGACCATCGGATCATGAACCGGAAAACGCGCGTCGCCGTGCTCTATGGCGGAAAGTCGGGCGAGCATGAGGTATCGCTGAAATCGGCGGCCTCGGTCCTGCGCTATATCGACCGCGAGCGCTTCGAGCCCGTCCCGGTGAGCATCGACAAGCAGGGCCGCTGGCAGTGCCACGACTTGCGCCGGATCGAAGGGGCCAATACCGAGAGCCTGCCCATCCCAACGGATTCGCCCGCGATCCGGCTGGAGCCGCAGGGCGAGCGCACCGCGATCCTGCCGGCCGACAGCACCGCGCCGACGATCCCGCCGGTCGATGTCGTGTTCCCGGTGATCCATGGCCCGCTCTGCGAGGATGGCGCGATGCAGGGCCTGCTGGAACTCGCCGGGGCGGCCTATGTCGGCTCGGGAGTGCTGGCCTCGGCGGTCGGCATGCACAAGGATATCGCCAAGCGTTTGGCTGCTCTCGCCGGCCTGCCGGTCGCGCCTTATCTCGCTCTATCCCGCCGCGACTGGCGGCGTGATCCCGCGGGCTCGGCCAAGGCGGCCGAGGGGCGGCTCACGCTCCCCGTCTTCGTCAAGCCCTGCAACATGGGCTCCAGCGTCGGCGTCCATAAGGTCAAGAGCTGGGAGGCGCTCGACGCCGCGCTCACCGACGCCTTCCAGTACGACACCAAGGTCCTGATCGAGCAGGGCATCGATGCCCGCGAGATCGAGGTCGCGGTACTCGACGGCGATCCGCCGGTGGCGAGCGTCGCCAGCGAACTCAATGCCGGCCCGCAGCACGAGTTCTATTCCTACGAGGCCAAGTATATCGACCAGGACGGCGCCAGCGTCGACCTGCCCGCCAAGCTCGATGCCGGGCAGATGGCCCGCGTGCGGCAGCTCGCGATCGACGCCTTCCTTGCGCTGGAATGCAGCGGTCTCGCGCGCGTCGATTTCTTCCTCGATCGCCAGAGCGGCGCCTTCTACTTCAACGAGATCAACACGCTGCCGGGCTTCACCGCGATCAGCATGTATCCGAAGATGATGGAGGCCTCGGGCCTGCCCTACCCCGCCCTGATCACCCGCCTGATCGAATTGGCGCAGGAGCGCCATGCCGAGCGGGCGGGCCTGAAGACGGATTACGCGGGGTAGGAGCTCCACCGCCGTCATTCTCGGGCGAAGCGAAGCTTCGACCCGAGAATCTCAGGACAAAAAAGGACGCTGGTTTCCGAGATGCTCGGGTCAGGTCTGCGCATGACGGCTGGAATCAGTCCTTCCGCGTGACCTGGGCCTGCTCGAAGGTCGCCATGCCCGAATGGACCGCCGCCGCTGCCTTGACGAGGCCGGCGGCAAGCGCAGCGCCCGTGCCCTCGCCGAGGCGCATGTCGAGCGCCAGCAGCGGCACCTTGCCGAGACGGGCGAGCACGTCGGCATGGGCGCCCTCTGCCGAGAGATGGCCGGCGATGCAATGGTCGATGGTCGAAGGCTCGATCGCGTGCAGGATCGCGGCGGCGGCCGTCACGACATAGCCGTCGAGAATCACCGGGATGCGCTGCGAGCGGGCTGCGATGATGGCGCCGCAGATCGCCGCAACCTCGCGCCCACCGAGCCGACGCAGGACTTCGAGCGGGTCCTTGAGATGGGCGCGATGCAAAGCGAGGCCGGCTTCCACCGCCGCGACCTTGCGCTTCAGCCCCTCGTCGTCGACGCCGGTGCCGCGACCGCACCAATGCGCGGCATCGCCACCATAGAGCGCCGCATAGATCGCCGCCGCCGAGGTGGTGTTGCCGATGCCCATCTCGCCGAGGCAGAGCAGGTCGGTGCCGCCGACGAGCGCTTCCATGCCGAAGGCCATGGTGGCGACGCAGGCGCGCTCGTCGAGCGCGTCGGTCTGGGTGAAGTCGCCAGTCGGCAGGTCGAGCGCGAGGTCGAAGACCTTGAAGCCGAGATCATAGGCCGCGCAGATCTGGTTGATCGCGGCGCCGCCGGCGGCGAAATTCTCCAGCATCTGCCGCGTCACCGTCTGCGGGTAAGCCGAGACGCCTTGCGCGACCACACCATGGTTGCCGGCGAAGACACAGACCAGCGGGCGCCTGACTTCCGGCGGAGCCTTGCCCTGCCAGGCGGCGAGCCATTCGGCGATCTCCTCCAGGCGGCCGAGGCTGCCGGCCGGCTTGGTGAGGTTGGCGTCACGGGCGCGCACCGCATTGGCCGCCGCCATGTCGGGGCCGGGCATCGCGGCGATGAGCTCGCGGATATCGTCGAAGGGCAATCCGGAGGCGGCCATGGTCAAATCCATCTCGCGAGGGCGCCGCATCAGCGCATCGGCATGGCGGCAGGATTGACGCTGCTGCTATAGGGTCGGGAGCGTGAAGACAATCGAGCGAGACGACGCGGCAGGCATGTCAGAGGCTGAGACCACGAGCGAGGCGCCCCCGCCGGACTGGCCGGGCTGGGAATCGCGACCGCGATCTGCCTGCGCTTCTGGTCGCGCCTGCCGGTGCCGTTGCTGCCTGGCGAGAGCGACGGCCATGGCATTCCGGATTTCCGGGAGGTGCCGCGTGCCCTGCCCTTCGCTGCGCTGGTCATCGCGGCGCCGGCCGCGCTCGTCGCGCTGGGGGCCGGGCTTGCAGGGCTTAGTGGCTTCATCGTCGCAGCGCTGGCGCTGACGACGCTCGCGCTGACGACGGGCGCTTTCCATGAGGACGGATTGGCCGATACCGCCGACGGCCTCTTCGGCGGGCATACGGTCGAGCGCCGGCTGGAGATCATGAAGGATAGCCGCATCGGCTCCTATGGCGCGCTGGCGCTGGGGCTCTCGCTGCTGCTACGTGCGAGCCTGATCGCGATGATCCTCGACAGGTCCGGCGCATGGGCGGCGGCGGCCACGGTGCTCGTGGCGGCGCCCTGGTCGCGTGCAGAAGGACTGTTCATGCTCGCGACGCAGCCGGCGGCACGCAACAGCGGGGCTGCGGCGGCCGTCGGCCAGCCGACGGTGCTGACGGCGCGGATCGCTTTGGGACTCAGCCTCTTTCTCGCGACCGGGATTGGCCTTGCGGCGCAATTGCCGATCGCTGGACTACTGATCGGGTTCGCGCTGGCGCATGGCGCGGCTGCCGTGTTGTCGCGCATGGCACGGCGGCTCATCGGCGGGCAGACGGGCGACATCCTTGGCGCGGCCCAGCAGCTCGCCGAGATCGCGATCTATCTCGGGCTGGCGCTGGCTCTGGGGTGGGTGGGACGGTGAGCGCCGCCTCGACGCCCTGCATCAAAATCTGCGTGATCGACCCCATGAGCAAGCTCTGCGAGGGCTGCGGACGGACGCTCGCCGAAATCGCCCAATGGGGCCGATTGAGCGAAGCCGAGCGGCTGGCGATCATGGCGGTGCTGCCGAAGCGACTGGCCGATCGCAAGGACTGAAGGTCAGTCTTGATCCGCGCTGGCGAGACGAACCAGCGCATCGCCGGTCAGGCGATAGAACACCTTCTTCGGATAGGTGGCAGCGCCGAGGCCATCGTAGAAGCGCAGCAAAGCCGCGTCGTCGGCATCGGCCGTCCAGTCGATGCGTCGGTGCCCGCGCTCCAACGCGAGCTCTGCCAGCGCCGCCATGAGCTTGCGGCCGAGCCCGGCACCGCGGGCTGCATCGGCGACGTAGATTTCCTTGAGGAAGAAGCCGCTCTTCAGGCCCGGACCCGGATAGAGATTGCAGGCGGAGGCGAAGCCGAGCACCGCCGCGCCCTTGACCGCGATCAGGATATCGACGCCGGCCGGCAGAGCCGCGAGGCCCGCAAGAATCTCCTCGGTAGCCGGGCACGGCACGCTGTAATGCCCCTGCATCTCGACCATCAGCGCTGTCAGTGCCTCATGGTCTTCGGGCCGCAGCAACCGAATCGCGGTCTCGCTCATGGCCGGTCGCCTCAGTGGATCAGCGACCAGACGAAGCGGCTGGCGACGAAAAGCAGGAACAGGCCGAAGGCGATCTCGAGGCGGCGCTTGGAGAGCCGATGAGCGAGGCTGGCACCGATCGGGGCGGTCCAGATCGAGGTCGGGATGAACAGGATCATGCCGATCAGCGAGACATAGCCGAGCGAAAGCGGCGGCAACGTGCCCAGGGCCATCTGCGGCCAGCCGGCATAGATGAAGCCGAGCGCGCCCGGGATCGAGATCAGCACGCCCAAGCCCGATGACGTCGCGACCGCCTGATGGATCGGCCGGCCGTAGAAGGTCATGAACAGGCTGGAGAGCTGGCCGCCGCCGATACCCATCAGCGCCGAGAGCACGCCGATGATACCGCCATAGGCCACCATCAGCGGCTTGCCGGGCATATCCTCGCCGAATTTCCAGCGATCGGCGGCGAAGAGCAGGCGCAGCGCCGAGATCGTGGCGACCACGACGAAGACGATCTTGAAGAGATCGGCCGGTGCGAAACGGGCGATCCAGCTTCCGGCGAGGACGCCGACGATCACGGGCACGGCCCAGACCTTGAGGATCGAGAGATCGACGAGCCCCTTGGCCCGGTGGGCGTTGAAGGAGCGAATCGACGTCGGGATGATGATCGCGAGCGAGGTGCCGACGCTGAGCGGCATGCGCACCTCCTCCGCCACGCCGATGACGCGGAAGATCTCGTAGAGCACGGGCACGATGACCGCGCCGCCACCGACGCCGAAGACGCCCGCGAGAAGGCCGGTGACCGCGCCGGCCAGCACGAGCGAGACGGCGAGGAAGGCGAGATCGCCGATGGGGATGCCAGCAAACATGACGAGAGATCCGGTGAAGCAGCCCGATCTCTCGGCGATTTGGCCGGCGGGGGCAAGATGCCACCCCCGCATAGCCGTTGCGTGTAGCAAGACCCTGGGGCTGCCGCGCTTCGATGGAAACGCGGGTCATCCCGGACGGAGCGAAGCGAAGATCCGGGATCCATGCCTGAACCTTGATCGGCGACGTTCCGGCATGGATCCCGGGCCAAGCCCGGGATGACCGCGTGCTTCCTTGCAGAAACGGCACGCTTTCGTCTTGTCCGCCCCAGCGGCCTCAGCCGCGCGCGGTGTCGAGGATCGGAGCGAAGCCGCCATAGACGACTTGCTTGCCGTCGAAAGGCATCTCCAGCGTCGCCATGCGCGGATCCGACATCACCTTGCCCCAGGCGGCGGCGCGCACCTCTCGGGAGGGCCATTCGACCCAGCTGAAGACCACCGTCTCGCCAGCCTGCGCCTTCACCGCGCCCTTGAAGTCGGTGAGCTTGCCGTCCGGCACATCGTCGCCCCAGGCATCGACCACGCGGCGGGCGCCGTATTCCTTGAACAGGGCGGCGTGCCCGGCGGAGAAATCGCGGTAGGCCGCCTTGCGCTCGTCAGGCACGGCGACGAGGACACCGTCGAGATAGCCCATCGCGCCGCCCTCGCCCTCATCGAGAATCGGGGCGAAGCCGCCATAGATCATGCGCTTGCCGTCGAAGGGCATGGCCTCGCCCATCGCCTTCATGCGCGGATCGCTCATGATCTTCTCGTTGGCGGCGTCGCGCGTCGCCCGGTCGGGATATTCGAACCAGGAGAAGACCACGACCTCGTCCGGCGTCGCCTTCACGGCGCCCTTGAAGTCGGTCACCTTGCCGTCCGGAACATCGTCGCCCCAGGCCTCGACATGGCGCCTGACGCCGAATTCCTTGAACAGCGGCGCCGCGTCGGCCGCCTGCTTGCGGTACTCTTCCTTGTTCGCGGCGGGCACCGCCACGACGAAACCATCGACATAGGCCATTGCACATCTCCCTGCTCGCGGCTGCATCGGCAGCAGCTCGATAAATGTTGATATCAACCATCAGAACCCGAAACGGGTCCGCGACATCGCGTTCAATCGCAGCGGGAACTCACGGCGAGCTCAGGCTGGAAACTCGCCGCGCCCAGAGGCTTGCTGGGATAGCGGTCATGATGGCGGACCCAGTCCATGATGCCGACCTCGTTGCGCCCCTTCGGGGTCATGTCGAGGAAGTTATGGGCGCCGATCAGCAGGTCTCCGCCACGAGCATAGGTCGAGTAGGTATGGAAGATCTCGCCGGCTTCGTTGCGATAGAAGACGCTGAAGCCCGGCATCTCGCCGCTCTGCCCGTCATGCATCGCGTAATTGTACTCGTAGCGGCCCGCCGCCTTCTCCTCCACGCTCGGCGAGACGTGGAAGTCGTGGTTGAAGTCGCTGTTGGCCGAGGAGACCCAAGGGAAATCCCAGCCCATGCGGTGCCGGAAATTCTGGAACTCGGCGTAAGGAGCGCGCGAGACCACGACGAGGCTGACATCGTGATGCCTGAGATGCCGGTTGGCGCCGTCGAAATGATCGGCGAGAAACGAGCAGCTCGGGCAGCCCTCCCGGGCACCCGGCCCGAACATGAAGTGGTAGATGATCAATTGGCTGTTGCCGGCGAAGAGATCGCCCAGCGACAGCGCCCCATCCCATCCCTCGAAGGTGTAATTCTTCCCGATCCTGACCCAGGGCAGCGCGCGCCGCTCGGCCGACAGGGCGTCGCGCCGGCGTGTCAGCTCCTTCTCATTGGCGAGGTGCAGCTTGCGCGCGGCAAGCCACTCCTCACGGGATACGATCCTGTGTTCCATCGTCTCCTCTCCTCCAATTTCCGCCGGCTCCGGGCCGGCGGCTTCTTCGGCGCGGCGCGGACCATGTCGCCGCGCGCATTCGCTCAGGCGAAATAAGCCTCGAGCTTGACCATGGTGCCCGTCCAGCCATGGGTGTGGCCGCGGACGGCGGCATCGTCGGCGAGCTTCTCGTGCAGGAGCGTCAGGATCGTGCCCTCGCCATCCGGCTTGAGCGTGACGGTAACGCGCGAGACCCGCTCCGGCGTCGTGATCCAAGACCAGCTGAAGACGAGGCGCTCGTTCTCGACGACCTCGAGATAGCGGCCGAGAACCTCGTGGCGCTCGCCAGTGTTTTCGATCATCACGACGCGATAGGCACCGTCGACGCGCGGATCGATCTCCGCCTCCTGCGCCACGACATTCTCCGGGCCGAACCAGCGGACGAGCAGGTCCGGGTCGGTCCAGGCCTGGTAGACCTCGGCCGGCGAGGCATTGAGGCGGCGCTTCATCGTGAGGCTGGGTGTCACCGGTTGATGCATATGCCCTCTTCCCTCTCCCGCCCTCTAGCCTCTTGGCTCTTCAGCCTCTTGGCGTTTTTTGCCCCGGCTCTTCAGCCTTCACCCTTGCGCCGCGCTTCGAGCAGCGCTTCCAGCGCATCCAGGCGCTCGGTCCAGAACCGCTGATAGCGCGCCAGCCAGCCCATCGCCTCCTCCATCGGCTCCGCATTCAGGTGGCAGGACACGGTGCGCCCCGCCTTGGTCCGCGTCAGCAGCCCGGCATCCGAGAGGACGTCGAGATGCTTCATGATGGCCGGGAGCGAGACCGGAAACGGCTTCGCCAGCTCGCTGACCGACAGCCCGTCCTCCCGCTCCAAGCGCGCCAGCAGGGCCCTCCGCGTCGGATCCGCCAGGGCGGAGAAGGTTCGATCGAGCTGCGCGTCCTTAAACTTAACCATTAAGTTAAGTGTAAGCAACCAAGACATCGCGTGTCAAGTCGGGCTTTCGGACGTGCTGGCTGGCTCAGGCCGCGGCAGCAGCCTCGTGGCGCGACACATGGGCAATGGCGGCGCGCAGGTCTTCCAGCGTGGCCTCGGCGCCGACGCAGCGCTCGGCAAGATGGCGGCGGAACATGCGCGCGCCGGGGCGGCCCGGAAAGAGCCCGACGAGATGGCGGGTGAAGGCATGCACGCGCCCGCCCCGCTCGATATGCGCAGCGATGTGCGGCTCCAGCGCCTCCAGCATGGCGAAAGCATCCGTCACCGGCGCCTCCTGCCCGAAGAGCAGCGGATCGGCCTTAAGCAGGATTTCGGGGTTCTGATAGGCCTCGCGGCCGATCATCACGCCGTCGAGCTTCTCCAGATGCCCCTGCCATTCGGACGGGGCCTTGATGCCGCCGTTGATCGCGATCGGCAGGTCCGGATTGGCCGCCTTCAGGCGATAGGCGCGCTCGTAATCGAGCGGCGGGATCTCGCGGTTCTCCTTGGGCGACAGCCCCTGCAGCCAGGCCTTGCGGGCATGGACGATGAGGGCATCGACGCCGGCCGCGCGCACCGAAGCGGTCAATGCATCAAGCGCGCTTTCAGGGTCCTGATCGTCGACGCCGATGCGGCATTTCACCGTGACGGGGATCGAGACCGCCGCCTTCATCGCCGCGACGCAATCACCGACCAGTGCTGGCTCGCGCATCAGGCAGGCGCCGAATGCCCCGCCCTGCACCCGGTCCGAGGGGCAGCCGCAGTTCAGGTTGATCTCGTCATAGCCGAAGTCGGCGCCGATCTTCGCGGCTTCCGCCAGCAGCCTGGGGTCATTGCCGCCAAGCTGGAGCGCAACCGGATGCTCGACCGCGTCGAAACCGATCAATCGCTCGCGGTCGCCGCGGATCACCGCCTGCGCCGTCACCATCTCGGTATAGAGCAGCGCATGGCGCGACATGAGGCGGTGGATGACCCGGCAATGCCGGTCCGTCCAATCCATCATCGGCGCCACGGAGAAGCGCATATTCGGAAGCGGCAAGGTCATGGCCGCTCCCGTATAGCATTCGGCCCGGTTTTGCACGCCCGAGCCGCGTCTCTCACTTCTTGGCGCGGGCGACGATCTGCGTCGGGTTGACGAAGCGCAAGGCGATCACGAGCCAGATCAGGGTCGTGACCATGTAGATCACCGCCATGGCGTCGATCGACTGCACCGCGCGGACACCAGCAGCGAAGACCGCGTAGTAGAGTGCGACGACCAGCGTCTGGCTGGTCGGGCCAGCCGTGAGGAAGGTCAATTCGAACATGGCGAGCGTCCTGACCAGCACCAGCAGCAGCGCCGCGAGGATGCCGGGCATGAGCAGCGGCAGCAGCACATGTACGAAGAGCTTGAAGGTGTTGGCGCCGAAGACGCGCGCCGCCGCCTCGATCTTGGTGTCGATCTGCTCGATGAACGGGATCATCACCAGGATGACGAAGGGCACGGTCGGCACGAGATTGGCGAGCACGACGCCCGACATCTGGCCGGCGAAACCGGTCTGGTAGAGCACCGTCGCCAGCGGGATGCCGAAGGTGATCGGCGGCACCAGGAGCGGCAGCAGGAAGAGCAGCATGACGAGCTTCTTGCCCGGGAAGTCGCGACGGGCCAGCGCATAGGCTGCCGGCACGCCGATCAGACCGGACAGCGCCACCACCAGGAAGACGATCTGGAAGGTGACGGAGAGCACGTCATAGAGCTGGAATTCCGACCAGGCGGCCGAGTACCAGCGCGTCGTCCAGCCGGCCGGCAGCCAGGTGCCGAGCCAGCGCGTCGAGAAGGACGAGGTCACCACCGTCGCGATCATCGCGAACAGGTTGACGACGAAGAAGCCGATCAGCGTCCAGTTGGCGGCCGCCCAGAGCTTCGTCGAGAGACGGGTGTCTTTCACCATCGGATCAGCCCTTTCCGCCGCCGGCAGGGCCGCGATACAGCAAGCCGCGTGCGGCGAGCACCACGACGACGATGGTGAGCTGAACCACGCCCATGATCATCGCGACGGCCGAAGCCATGGAGTAGTCGTATTCCTCGAAGGCCGCCTGATAGGCCGCGATCGAGATCACCCGGGTCGGCCCCGAGGGCGCGCCGAGCAGCACGGCCGAGGGGAAGACCGAGAAGGCCTGCACGAAGCTCAGGCAGAAGGTGATCGCGAGCCCCGGCAGCAGCAGCGGGAACAGGATGTGCTTGAAGCGGTCCCAAGGCCCCGCCCCCAGCGTCGCGCCCGCCTGCTCCAGCGCCGGATCGATGCCGGAGAGATAGGACAGCGTCAGCAGGAAGGTGAAGGGGAAGCCGGTGATGACCAGCGAGAGCATCACGCCCCAGTAATTGTGCAGCAGCTTCACCGGCGAGGAGATGATGCCGAAGGTCATCAGCACGCGGTTGAACCAGCCCTGCGGCCCGAGATAGTTCAGCAGGCCCTCGGCGACGAGAACGGTGCCGAGCGTGATCGGAATGACCAGAATCGTGGTCAGCAGGCGCTGGTTCTTCATCAGCCGGACGCGGAAGGCGATCGGGATCGCCAGCAGGAGCGTCGCGATGGTCACCGGCAGCGCGAGCCAGAGCGTCGTCGCGATCGTCCCGTAGAGGAAGCGATCCGAGAAGAAGCGCTGGTAGTTGGCGAAGATGCCGCCCTGCTTCGGCTCGAAGGAGAGGAAGAGCCCGTAGAAGAACGGGTAGATGAACAGCGCCAGCAGGAACAGCACCGCCGGCAGGACGAGCAGCGTCAGCCCGTCGAGCCCGCGTGCCGCCAGCCGCTGCTTCAGCGGGATGGTGGAGGTGTCGGTGCTCACGCCGCCGCTCCATAGACGAGGACGCGGTCGGGATCGGCGGCGAGCGTAACGGCCTCGCCGGGCGACAGCTTGTCATGGGCGAGGAAGGACAGGTCGGTTCCGTCAGCCATGCGGGCGAAGCCGACGAATTCGCGGCCGCGGAACTCGGTCGAGACGACCTGCGCCTTGAGGCCGGACTGGCCTGCCGCAACCGGATGCAGGTCCTCCGGGCGGATCGCCAGATAGCCCTCAGTGCCGGCGGACAGCGCGGCTCGCGCACGGCCGGAGAGCTGCGCATCGCCGACCGTGACAGCCGCCTTGCCGTCGCCGACGGAGGCGACCTTGCCCTTCACCTTGTTGCGGAAGCCCATGAACTCGGCGACGTCGAGATGGTCCGGCCGCATGAACAGGTCTTCCGGCGTGCCGACCTGGCGGACCTGGCCGTCACGCAGCACGACGATACGGTCGGCGAGCGAGAGCGCCTCTTCCTGGTCGTGGGTGACGTAGATCGTGGTGGCGCCGAGCGTGTTGTGGATGCGGCGGATCTCGGCGCGCATCTCGAGACGCAGCTTGGCATCGAGATTGGAGAGCGGCTCGTCCATCAGCACCAGCGGCGGCTCGACGACGATGGCCCGCGCGATGGCGACGCGCTGCTGCTGGCCGCCGGAGAGCTGGCCGGGCAGCTTCTCGGTCTGGCCCTGCAGGCGCACCAGCGCGGCGGCTTCCGCGACGCGCTTGTCGATCTCGGCGCGTGGCAGGCCGCGCATCTTGAGGCCGAAGCCGATATTCTTGTTCACGCTCATATGCGGGAAGAGCGCGTAGCTCTGGAAGACCATGCCGAAGCCGCGCTCTTCCGGGCGCAGCGGATCGATGCGCTTGTCGTCGAGCCAGATGCCCCCGCCGGTCGCCGGCAGCAGCCCCGCGATCAGGTTCAGCGTCGTC
This sequence comes from Beijerinckiaceae bacterium, assembly GCA_965283735.1. GTDB lineage: Bacteria > Pseudomonadota > Alphaproteobacteria > Rhizobiales > Beijerinckiaceae > Allobosea. The sequence goes on from CBDIPN010000001.1 coordinate 3,061,675, forward strand.
GACTTGCCGCAGCCGGACGGGCCGAGCAGCGCGATGAACTCGCCCTTGCCGATCGTCAGCGAGACGTCCTTGAGCGCGTTATGGGTGCCGAAGTCACGGCTCAGACGGTCGAGCCGAAGCTCGCGGAACGAGGCTGCGTTGATGGTCATGGCTTCCGGATGAATCTGAGAAACGGGATCGGAACAGCAGGCGGCGGGCCTCGGACCAAGCCAAGGCCCGCCGCTGCAATCGCAGTTACTTCTTCTTGGCGCCGCCGACCTGCTCGTCCCAGATGCGGAAGGCGATCACCATCTTGTCGGGGTTGAGCGGAGTTTCCATCGGGTTGTCGGCGATGAGCTTCTCGTATTCGGGGCGGCCGAACTCGGCGATCGCCTTCTGGCTGGAGGCCGGAGCCATCGAGAGCGGCACGTCCTTCACGGCCGGGCCCGGGTAGAAATAGCCCTCGTCATAGGTGTAGGCCTGCTGCGCGGGCGTCAGCATGTGGCGGATCAGGTCGAGCAGCACATTGAGCTTCTCGTCCGAGACGCCCTTCGGGATCATCATGTACTGAGCGTCGGTGACCCAGTGGAACCCCTTGAGCGCCTGGACCTTCGCCTCCTTCGGCACGATGCCGAGCACGCGCGGGTTGATGTCCCAGCCGGTGGTCGAGACGATGATGTCGCGCGAGCCGTCGCCGAGCTCCTTCATCGTCTGGCCGGTACCACCCGGATAGTATTCGATGTTCTCGCCGAGCTCCTTGAGATAGGCCCAGGTCTTGTCCCAGCCCTTCTCGGGGTCCTTCGGGTCCTTGTCGCCGAGGAGATAGGGCAAGCCCATGATCCAGGTGCGGCCGGGGCCGGAATTGGCCGGGCGGCCGTAAAGGAAGCGGTTCTTGTTCTGCTTGGTCCAGGCCAGCAATTCCTCGGCCGTGGTCGGCACCTGCTTGACGCGGTCCGGCATGTATTCGAGCAGCGGGCCGGAGGGGTAATAGACCATCGCCATGGCCTGACCCTGCCCGAGATTGTGCATGGCGAGCGCCGGCTTGAGGTAGATGTCCTCCGGCTTCGGCAGTTCGGCCTGCAGGCGCGGCAGCAGATCGACCCAGAGCTTCTGCTCGATGCCGGCCGACAGCACGTCCAGGCCGCCGATGACCATGTCGATATCGAGGCGGCCGGCGCTCTGCTGGGCCTTGATCTTGGCCGGCAGCTCAGGCGCCGGGGCCTTGGTGAAGACCATGCGCGAGACGGCCTTGGGATTGGCCTTCGGGTAGTTCTCCAGCGGCGTCTGGACCAGGGCCAGCGCCCCGCCGACGTCGATGATGCTGATCGTCAGCGGCGAGGCCGGCAGCTTGAGCTGCTGCGCGAAGACGCCGGGCGCATGCGCTGCGACGCCGAGACCGGCGACGCCACCGATGAAATGACGCCGATTGATGCTGTCGTGAGCCATGATCTCTCCTCCAGATGTGGATGCCCGCTTACGAGCTTTATTATGTTGCGCTGGCCCGACCGTTCCGATCCGGCCCCCTGCCCCTCGCCCCGGACACCGGCCAAGTTGACGCAGCCCCCGGTTGATCAGTATCCTAGTATACTAGTCGTCGAGAGCTTGGCAATGGCCCACCCTGCAACCCGTCACAGCACGGACCAAATCTACAGCGTTCTGCGCGCCGACGTGATCAGCGGCGCACTGAAGCCGCGCGAAGCCATGTCGGAGGCGCGAATGGCGCTGCGCTTCGGCGTCAGCCGCACGCCGGTGCGCGAAGCGTTCAAGCGACTGGTCGACGAGGGCTTCCTCGTCGCCGTGCCGCAGGTCGGCACCTTCGTCGCGCCGATCGACCTCGCCGCCGTCCGAGACAGCCAATTCATCCGCGAGACGCTGGAATGCCGCACGGTCGTGCTGGCCGCACAGCGCATCAGCGATGCCGATTGCCGCCGGCTCGCGGCGCAGATCGAGGAGCAGGCGGAGGCTGTGCGACGGGGAGAGCGTTCCGAAATCTTCCGCCTCGACGAGGTGTTCCATGCCGAGATTTCCCGCATCGCCGGGCACCGCGCCGTCTGGAGCATGATCGAGGGCGTGAAGGCCCAGATGGACCGGGTGCGCTGCCTGTCACTGGAAACGCCGTCCTGGTCCGAGGTGATCCTGAACGAGCACCGGATCATCGCGGCCTGCGTCATGAAGCATGACGCCAAAGGCGCGGAGGCCGCGATGCGCGCGCATCTGCGCACGGTGTTCGCGACGATCGACACGATCGCGAAGGACCACGCGGACGCCTTCGACGATTCCCGCCTCGCCCACGACGCCTCCTGACTCCCGCCTGCCGCACAGCGACCTTTCTCACAAGGATATCATATCATGGAACAATGCTGGCGCTGGTTCGGGCCGGACGATGTCGTGACTCTGGCGCAGGCCCGGCAGGCCGGCGCGACCGGCATCGTCAACGCGCTGCACCAGATCCCCTATGGCGTGGTCTGGAGCCTCGAGGAGATCGAGAAGCGCCGGGCGATGATCCGTTCCGACAAGAGCCTCGGACTCCGCTGGAGCGTGGTCGAGAGCCTGCCGATCCATGAGAGCGTCAAGATCGGCAACGGCGACCTCGAAACCATCTTCGAGAACTATCGCCAGTCGATGCGCAACCTCGCCGCCTGCGGCATTGAGGTCATCTGCTATAATTTCATGCCGGTGCTGGACTGGACCCGCACCGAGCTCGCCCACAAATTGCCAGGCGGTGGCACGGCTCTTCGCTTCAACCTGCACGAATATGTCGCGCTCGACCATTTCATGCTGAAGCGGAAGGGAGCCGACGAAGGACATTCGGCCGAGGTGATGGACAAGGCCAGGCCTGGTTCGACAGGTCCTCGCAGGCCGACCGCGAACGGCTGCTCTCCAGCGTGATGGCCGGCCTGCCCGGCGCCTTCGACCGCTATGACCTGCCCGGCCTCGCCCGCATCCTCGAGCGCTATGCCGGCATGACCCATGACAAGCTGCGCGCCAACCTGAAGCGCTTCCTCGAAGAGATCATCCCGACCGCCGAGGAGGTCGGCATCCGCATGTGCATCCATCCGGACGACCCGCCGCGCTCGCTCTTCGGCCTGCCGCGGATCTGCTCGACCGAGGACGACATCGCCTTCATCCTCGGCTCGGTCGATTCGCCCTCGAACGGGCTGACCCTGTGCTCGGGCTCGCTCGGCGCCAATCCGAAGAACGACGTGCCGCAGATTGCGCGGCGCTTCGCAGACAAGATCTGGTTCGCGCATCTGCGCAACGTCGCCAAGGACCCGGACGGCTCCTTCATGGAGGCCGAGCATCTCGGCGGCGACACCGACATGGTCACGCTGGTCGACGTGCTGATGGCCGAGGAGCAGCGCCGGAAGGCTGCCGGTCACCCGCACTGGCAGATCCCGATGCGGCCGGACCATGGCCACGAACTGCTCGACGATATCGGCAAGGGCGGCTTCCCGGGCTATCCCGCCGTCGGGCGCCTGCGCGGCCTCGCGGAACTCCGCGGCGTGATGACCGCGCTGGCGCAGGTCAAGGGCTACGCGGCCTGAAACACGAAAGGCGGGCCAAAAGCCCGCCTTTCGCAATTAGTCGCAGCTATTGCGAGATCAATGATCGTGGGAATGGCCCTTGTGGCCATGTGCGGCGCCATGGCCGTGACCATGATCGTGGTGACCATGGCCGTGATGGTCGTGATCATGGCCGCAGCCACAGCCGTCGCCATGGGCGTGCTCGTGCTTGTGGTCATGCGCATGATCGTGGCTGTGCTGCACGTGGTCATGCCCATGGCCGTGATGATGACCGTGATGGTCGTGGCCATGGTGATGATCGTGCCCGCAGCCGCAATCGTCGCCATGAGCGTGGTGATGGACTTCCGCCTCCGGCTGGAACGGACGCTCGACCACCGTCATCGAACAGCCCTGCCCGCGCACCAGCTCGCCGAGAGCGGCGTCATTCGGAACGTAGAGGGCATCGGCCGTCATTTCGGCCGGGACATGGTGCCCGCCGAGATGCCAGGCGAGGCGCACCAGCCGCAATGGGTTCTCGGCGCGGATTTCGAGCAGGCTTTCCGGCGCGGCCTTGATCTGGACCAGCGTGCCGTCTTCCAGCTTCAGCGCGTCGCCATCGTTCAGCGCCGCCGGCTTGTCGAGCGCGATCGCGAATTCCAGCCCGCCCGTCGCTCGTACGCTCACGCCATTGATCGTGCGGTCGCGGTGGCCCAGCGGCAGCGTATCGACGACGCGCTCGGCCTTGACGGCGGCCTTGCGAAGAACGGAGGTGGCGCGAAGCATCGGCGGCGATCCCATGACTTGAGGCCGGACGCCACGCGCCCGAGCCCGGATCGCAGCTTAGTAGCACAAACCGGCGGCCGTGCTACCAAGCTTGGATGTCACAGGGGTCTCAGCGCGGCAGCGCCTTGACCTCTGTGTCGAACTTCTTGAGCAGGCGCGAGCGCTCGGCCGGCGAGCCCCAGCGCGGTGTGTCGTAGTCGATCAGCTTCATCTCGGAGAATTTCGGCGCGTCCGGCGAGAGCAGCGAATTCTTGTTCGACGGGATCGAGTTGATCTTCAGCTTCGCATTGATGTTCTGGGCATCGGGCGAGAGCGTGAAATCGACGAACTTGCGCGCAGCCTCAGGGTTCTTGCCGCCCTTGATGATCGAGACCGAGCCGGTCTCGTAGCCCGTGCCCTCGCAGGGTGCGAAGGTCTCGATCGGCGCGCCCTGCAGCTTCTGTGTCAGCATGTCGTGGATGAAGGCGATGCCGACCGCCGTCTCGCCGAGCGCCGCCGCCTTGACGGGAGCGATGCCGGACTTGGTGTACTGGCTGATGTTCTTGTGCAGGGCCTTGAGATACTCGAAGCCCTTCTCCTCGCCGAGGCGCTGCACCGTGGTCGCCAGGAAGACATAGGCCGTTCCGGACGAGCTGGGATCGGCGATCTGAACCTCGTCGCGCAGCTTGGGATCGAGCAGGTCCGCCCAGCATTTCGGCGCAGCGATGCCCTTCTTCTTCAGGACCTCGGTATTGTAGCCGACGCCGAGCGCGCCGAGATAAATGCCGTTGGTGCGGAACTTCGACTGCTCGGCATGGCGCTGCGCCCAGTCATGCAATTCCGGCAGCTTCGGCGACTTGTACTCGTCGAGCAGGCCTTCGTCGGCCGCCTGGAGATGCGGCTCGCCCGGCCCGCCCCACCAGACGTCGCCGCGCGGATTGCTCGCCTCGGCCTTGACCTGCGCATAGACCTCGCCGGTGCTCTTGCGGACCATCGCGACCTTGATGCCGGTCGCCTTCTCGAACATCGCCGCGCCTTCGCGGCACTGCTCCTCGAGGATCGAGCAATAGACGGTGACCTGGCCCTGGGCGAAGGCCGGAGCCGTGAAAGCCAGGCCGGCAAACAGCGCGCCAACAGGCGCAAGGCGCGAAGCAACCATGATGATCCTCCCGATCGGATTCGTTTGCCGACGAAAAGACCGATGGGAGGTTGGGGAGTCAAGCGAAGGGCGGCTAGGCCTCACCTTCCGGCTTGTCGGGCGCGGGAGCGGCCACCGCCTCGACCGGCTTCGCGCGTTTCTTCTTGGCAACGGGCTTCTTGCGCCGCTTCGCCCGCGCCTTCGGCAATTGCGCCTCCTGCAGCATCTCCAACTGGACCTGCTGGATCTCTGCGAGACGCTGCCATTGCCGGGTGACGAGATGGTCCATCTTCTCGTGCAGGTGGCGGATTTCGAGTTCGGCCTTCAGGTTGACCTGGTAGTCGTTGAGCGAGCGCAGGCGGTCCTTCGATTCCTGCCGCTTCTGACTCATCATGATGATCGGCGCCTGCACCGCCGCGATGCAGGACAGCAAGAGGTTGAGCAAGATGAAGGGATAGGGATCGAAGGCCTTCAGCTCGCCCATCAGGGCGTTGATCGCCATCCAGACCACCAGCACGACACCGAAGCTGATCAGGAAGGCCCAGGAGCCGCCGAAGCTCGCGAGATTGTCGGAAAAGCGCTCGCCCAGCGTGCGGTGCTCCTCGAAATCATCCTCGGTATTCTCGGCGATGGTCTCCTGCCGGGCAATGCTTTCGGCGACCTCGCGGTCGAGGTCGGAATATTCGCCGTGCTCCTCGCGCAGGATTTCCTCGACATAGCGGGTGCGGTAGCGCGCCAGCTCCTTCAGGCTGATCAGCGCGTGATCGGGCATATCCGGGAAATCACTGCGGATATGGTCGGCCAGCGCGGGGCGCAGCGTGCCGACCTCGACGAGGTTCTTTCGCGCCGTCTCCTGCCCGCTGATGGCGCAGATGCCGCGCTTCTTGCTGGCCGCGACGGCGGCGCTCGCCGGATCGGCAAGGGTCGCGAGAGAGGCCGACGCCGTCCCCGCGACCCGATCTTCATCCTGTTCCTGTGTCATTCCCCGCCCGTCATCGCGTGCCGTGCCTTCCGCAGATTGCACCTGATCCCGCGACTGATACCAGCACCTGAAAAAGCCGTGCCTATGGCAGCCTCCACCGAAACGAGATCGCCCGGCGAGGCAGCTGCCTCTCCGGGCTCATGGTCGTCGCGGGGCCGCAGGCCGGCCGTTCAGGCGAGGCCTCAGCCTTTCGGCTTGCCGTCCTTGTCCGATGCGTCGGAATCCTCGTCATCCTCTTCGGACTCCTCAGCCTCATCCTCTTCGTCTTCGTCGTCCTCTTCGTCGAGGTCGAGATACTCGTAGCCGAAGACGATCTCGCCGGTTTCCGGATCGAAGGCGCTGGCCGAGGAATCCTCGAAGGCCTCGATCAGCAATTCGGCATCATCGGCCCCGTCGACATCGAAGCGGCGCACAGCCTCCTCGCCATCGGCCCTAAGGACGAGCTCGATCGACCAACCCTTCCCCGTGGTGTCGTAGATGCATTTCAGACCCTGGATCGCCAGCATGATGCTCTCTCCTGAGCTCGACCGATGCGCGGCAGCGCGCGCCGGGTCAGATGCCCGACGCGCGTGACGACTGCGCGACGCTGGAGAGGAGAAAGCCGTCGCGACTGCTAGCCGGCGGCCTGCGCCAGGAAGCGCTCGACCTCGTCACGCTTTGGCGCACCGCTGCGGCCGCCGAAGCGGGTGCATTTGATCGCCGCCGCCGCCGAGGCGAAGCGGATCGCCGCCGGTTCGGCCTGCCCCTCGGCCAATGCGAGCGCGAAGGCGCCGTGCCAGACATCGCCGGCGCCCAGCGTATCCACCGTCTCGACGACGAAAGCCGGGCTGTGCCGGACCTCCCCGTCCTCGACGAAGAGCACGCCGTCCTTGCCGAGCGTGACCGCGAGCCAGGTCGGGACGCCGGCCGCGACCTTGGCAAGGCCGGCACGCGGGTCCTCCTCGCCCGAGATCTCGCGCAGGGCCTGCTGGCTGAAGGCGACATGGCTCGCCGTGCCCACGAGATCGGGATGCGGCGGCCTGCGGTCGCCGTCGAGCACGCCGGGCACGCTGGCTGCGCGGGCGAGCTTCAGGGCGGCAAGCGCCCCCTCCCCCCAGCGCGTATCGGCGAGCACCGCTCCTACGCCCTCGGGAAGGTTCCGGGGCAGCCAGGCGACATCCTCCGGCATGGCAGGGTCGGAATGCGAGATCACCATGCGCTCGCCTTCGGCATCGACGATGACGGCCGAAACCGGCGAGCTCAGCCCTGCGACGCGGCGCGCGAAGGCCGTATCGACCCCTTCCGATTCGAGATCGGCGACGATCTGATCGCCGGTCAGGTCATCGGCGAGGCGCGTCGCCAGCCAGCATGCGCCGCCGAGGCGGGCGATCGCGACCGAGGCATTGCCGGCGCAACCGCCGCCGACGACAGCGAGCCCGCGCGAGCGGTATTTCTCGCCGCGGGTCGGCATGGTCTCGACGCTGTAGACATAGTCCAGCGTCGCGATTCCCAGGCAGAAGACGCCGGCCAAGGCCTTACCAGCTCCCGGTGTTCGGCATGCTCGCCCACGGCTCGGCCGGCGGCTTCGGCTCGCCCTTCTGGAGCAGTTCGATCGAGATGTTGTCGGGCGAGCGGATGAAGGCCATGTTGCCATCGCGCGGCGGGCGGTTGATGGTGACGCCAGCCTTCATCAGCTTGTCGCAGGTCGCGTAGATGTCATCGACCTCATAGGCGAGATGGCCAAAATTGCGGCCGCCGGTGTAATTCTCCGGGTCCCAATTGTAGGTCAGTTCCAGCGTCGGGCTGCCGCGCGAAGCACCGGCCTTCGCTCCCGCCAGATCGTCTGAAGCCGCGAGGAAGACCAGCGTGAAGCGGCCCTTCTCGTTCTCGATGCGGCGGGTTTCGACCAGCCCGAACTTGGTAACGTAGAAATCCAGCGCCTGATCCAGGTTGGTCACGCGCACCATGGTGTGGAGATATCGCATCGGTCTTCCTCGTTGTGGGGCGGCAGGGTTGATCCGTTTCCTAAATCAGGCAAGAGCATCGGCACTCCAGACCACCTCGCCAAGCCATCTGAACAGGACGCGCCATGACGACAACGCAAGACGGGCCGGCGACGGCACCGGCCGTGCGCGCTACGCCCGCCCAGATCGCCCAGATCAAGCAGCGCGCCGCGATCATCTCGGTGATGGCGACGATCCTGCTGACGGCGGCCAAGATCGTCGGCGCCATCATCTCCGGCTCGCTAGCCCTACTCACCGATGCCCTGCAGGGGCTGGTCGATGTCGGCTCGACGCTGTTCACCTGGTTCGCGGTCCGCGCCTCCGACAAGCCGGCCGACGACGAGCATCATTACGGCCATGGCAAGGTCGAGGCGCTGGCCGCGCTGGTCGAGACCGCGATCCTGTTCACGCTGGCCGGCGCGATCCTGTGGGAGGCGGGCAACCGGCTTTGGACCAACGTCATCGCGCATGTCGAGGTGACGCCGCTCGTTATCGGCGTGCTCGTGCTGTCGATGATCGTCGACGCCATCCGCTGGCGCTCGCTGACCAAGGTCGCCAGGGAGACCGGCAGCGAGGCGCTTGCCGGCGAAGCCACGCATTTCTCGGCGGATTTCGTCGGCTCGACGCTGGTCCTTATCGGCCTGATCGGTGTCTGGTACGGCTTCGAGCGGGCCGACACCGCCGCCGCCTTCGCGATCGCCGCCTATACCGCCTTCTCGGCCTACCGACTTGCCCGGCGCGTACTCGACACGCTGATGGACACCGCGCCCGAAGGCGTCAGCGAAAAACTTCGTGAGGTCGCACGCGGCGTGCCCGGCGTCGTCGGCGTCAACTGGCTGCGGGTTCGCCCGGCCGGAGGACGCGTCCATGGCGAGATCGGCATCAGCGTCTCGCGCACCCTGCCGCTCGACCGCGTCGTCGCGATCAAGGCCCAGCTTGGCGAGGCCTTGCTCAAGGCCGAGCACGGCGCCGAGATCACGATCACGGCCGACCCCGTGCAGGTCGACGACGAGACCGCGCTGGAGCGCGTGCTGCTGATCGCGCTCAAGCTGAAGATCCCGGTGCATCACGTCACCGTGCACTCGATCGGCGACAAGCTCTCGGTCAGCCTCGACATGGAGGTCGACCAGGGCCTGCCGCTCGGCGAGGCGCATGAGATCGCGACCCGGCTGGAAAGCGCGATCCGGGCGGAATTCGGGGGCGAGACCGAGGTCGAGACCCATATCGAGCCGATGGAGACCGGCCAGCCTTCCGGCCACAACGCCGCCTGGGAAACCGTCGAGGACATCGGCAAGGCGCTTGCGGGCGAGGCCGCGAAGGTTTCCGGACCGATCCACGACATCCACAGCGTGCGTGTGCGCCAGACCGCCAAGGGGCTGGTGGTCAATTACCATTGCCGCGTCGACCCCACGCTCAATGTTGCCGCCGTACACGACGCCGTCGACGCGATCGAGCGCGCGGTGCGCCTCGCACGGCCGCAGGTCTGCCGGCTGGTGAGCCATGCGGAGCCGGCGGTTCCGACCGCGTCGTAACGCTCCACCCGCGTCATTCCGGACAAGCCGCGCCAGCGGCGCCGATCCGGAATCCATCGCAGGGCAATGCGCTCTTCAATGGATTCCGGATCAAGCCCGGAATGACGGGTGTTTCCCTCCCAAGATGAAACGCCCTACATACGCACCCTGACTCTCGCCATCAGGGCTTCCATGCGTACCGAAGATGCTCCGCTGATCCGCCTCGAGGATTACCGCCCCAGCGACTGGCTGATCGACACGGTCGATCTCGACGTCAGCTTGCATCCGCAGAAGACGCGGGTGCGGGTCCTGCTGGCACTGCGCCCCAATCCGGAAGGGCAGCCCGGCGCGCCGCTCAGGCTCGACGGCGACGAACTCGTCCTGAAATCGCTGGCCATCGACGGCAAGCCGCTCGATGCCTCTGCCTACACCGTGACGCCGCAGGCACTGACGCTCCCGAATCCGCCGCCGCATGACTTCACGCTGACGATCGAGACCGAGCTCGATCCATCCGCCAATACCAAGCTGATGGGGCTCTATCGCTCCTCGAAGGTCTATTGCACGCAGTGCGAGGCGGACGGCTTCCGCCGCATCACCTATTTCCTCGACCGGCCGGACGTGATGAGCGTCTACACCGTCAGGCTCGAGGCGGCGAAGGCGGAAGCGCCGGTGCTGCTCTCCAACGGCAATCTCGTCGCGGCGGCGGAACTGCCCGGCGGCGACCGGCATTTTGCCGTCTGGCATGACCCGCACCCGAAGCCCGCCTATCTCTTCGCGCTGGTCGGCGGGGCGCTGGACCATGTCCGGCAGGATTACGTCACCGCCGACGGCCACAAGGTCGAGCTCGCCGTCTATGTCGAGCCGGGCAAGGCCGATCGCGCCGGCTGGGCGCTGGATTCGCTGGTGCGCTGCATGCGCTGGGACGAGCAGGTCTTCGGCCGCAATTACGATCTCGACGTGTTCAACGTCGTCGCCGTGTCCGATTTCAACATGGGGGCGATGGAGAACAAGGGCCTCAACATCTTCAACGACAAGTACGTCCTCGCCGATCCGCAGACCGCGACCGACGGCGACTATGCCTCGATCGAGGCGATCATCGCGCATGAGTATTTCCACAACTGGACCGGCAACCGCATCACCTGCCGCGACTGGTTCCAGCTCTGCCTGAAGGAGGGCCTCACCGTCTTCCGCGACCAGGAATTCTCGTCCGACGAACGCTCGCGCCCGGTGAAGCGCATCGCCGATGTCCGCACGCTGCGCTCGACCCAGTTCTCGGAGGATGCCGGCCCCCTCGCCCATCCGGTCAGGCCGCGCGCCTACAAGGAAATCAACAACTTCTACACGCCGACGGTCTATGAGAAAGGCGCGGAAGTCATCCGCATGCTCAAGGTCCTGATCGGCGACGACGCCTTCAAGCGCGGCATGGACCTCTATTTCGAGCGCTGCGACGGCACGGCCGCGACGATCGAGGAATTCCTCGCCTGCTTCGCCGAGACCTCGGGCCAGAACCTCGACCATTTCGCCCGCTGGTACGAGCAGGCGGGCACGCCGACCATCGTGGCGTCGGGCCGCTATGACGCGGCTGCCAAACGCTACACGCTCGATCTGGCGCAGAGCACGCCGCCGACGCCCGGCCAAACCGAGAAGCAGCCGGTCGTTCTCCCGATCAAGCTCGGCCTCGTCGGCGCCAAGGGCGACCTGCCGCTGAAGACGGCCTCGAACGCCTATGCCGGCGACGGGCTCATCGTGCTCGACCAGGCTTCCCTCTCGATCACCTTCGAGGATGTTCCCGAGGCGCCGATCCCCTCGCTGATGCGCGGCTTCTCGGCCCCGGCGCGGCTCGACCTCGATTTGAGCGATAGCGACCTGCTGCGGCTATTCTCGGCCGACAGCGATTCCTTCAACCGCTGGCAGTCGCTCCAGAGCGTTGCCACACGCGTGCTCGTGGCCGCCGGCAAACCCGGCGCCGACGCCAACGTGCTGACAACGACCGCCAGCAAGCTCGGTGAGGCTCTGCAGGTCTTCCTCAAGGCCGATGCGCTGTCCGATCCCGCCTTCGCCGCGCAGGTGCTGCGCCTGCCCGCGCCGGCCGACATCGCCCGCGAGATCGGCGGGGATGTCGATCCCGACGCGATCTTCGCCGCCCATCGCAAGCTATCGGGCGCGATCGGCAAGGCATTGCTCGGCGAATTGCCTGGGCTACGCGGGGCGCTCGCTGCGAGCGGCGCCTATCGCCCCGATGCGGCCTCGGCCGGGCGGCGGGCGCTGCGCAACGAATTGCTCGGGCTGGCAGCACTGGCTGCCCCGACCGAGGCCGCCGATCTCTGCGAAGGGCAGTTCACTGGGGGCGATAACCTGACCGATCGGCTCGCCGCGCTGGCTGCGATGACGCTGATCCCCGGTGAGCGCCGGGAAGCCCTGATCAGGCGCTTCGCCGAGGCCTATGCCGGCGAGCCGCTGGTGCTCGACAAATGGCTAATGGCCCAGGCGCTGATCGCCGAGCCCGGCACGCTGGAGCGGGTCAAGCAGCTGATGCAGCACCCGGCCTTCTCGCTCGGCAATCCCAACCGCGTGCGGGCGCTGATCGGCGGCTTCGCGGCCAATCTCACCCAGTTCAACCGGGCCGACGGTGCGGGCTACGAGTTCGTCGCCGATATCGTCGTCGCGCTCGACAAGACCAATCCGCAGGTCGCCTCGCGGCTGCTCGGCTCGTTCAAGAGCTGGCGCATGCTGGAGCCCGGCCGCAAGCGCCTCGCGCAGGCGGCTTTGGGCACCGTCGCACGCCTGCCGAACCTGTCGCGGGACGTCGCCGACATCGCCGAAAGAGCGCTCGCCTGAGAAGCTGACACCATCCGCAGCCCTCATCCTGAGGAGCAGCCGCTGGCTGCGTCTCGAAGGATATTCCGGGAGGCTCCGGAACCATCTGGAGCATCCTTCGAGACGCCGCTTCGCGGCTCCTCAGGATGAGGGCTGCGGCGTCACGACAGCCTTCCGGGCCAAGCTTCACAGGCGTTCCGCGGAATGGTTAACGGCGACCTGTCCGAAACGTTAACGTTTCATTACCCGCGCAGGATTTATCGCCGTAAATACTGCAACCTAAAGGAGAATTCGACACTCCTGACTCAACTCAGGGCTAGACAAACCGAGGCGCCCGGATTCAACTGACAGTGATTCGCGGGGATGCGGCACGTCTCCCGATCTTACTGACGGTAAAGTTCCGAAGGGGGACCGGGCATGTCGCGTGCCAACGCGGGCTGCGCACCTGTGCGCGCCGATACGATTCTGGGTGTGGCGCGTTCGCTGACGCACCCTCTGTATCATCGCTTCGAGAGCTTCGAACCTACTTTCCGCACCGCAATCCCGGCGTTTGTCGGGTTTTTCCTCATCATTCTCGCTGCGGGTGCGCTGATCCAGACCGCGGCCATGCGCGACGACGCCCTCGTCGATGCGGCCGGCGACATGGACCTGGTCTCGGCGCTGGTTGCCCGTGAGCTCGACACCGCGACGCTGGCGGGCAAGGAGCCGGCAACGGTCCTGGCCGCGCTGACCGCCCGGCACCTCGCGGCCCATGGCCGCTTCGTCCATGTCAGCGGCGCCGATGGCCGCGTCATCGCCAGCGAACCGGTGATCGGCCAGACGCAACGCACCCTCGTCGATTTCCTCGGCCAGACTCAGCCCCTCACCGTGTTCGGCGACCGCGCCGGCGTGATGCGCATCACCTTGCCGAGCGGCGCCGATGTCTTCGCCAGCGTGCGCAACCTCGCCGCCCCCCTCGGGCAGGTCGCAGTGCTGCAGCCGGTCTCCCGCGCGCTCTCGGTCTGGCAGCTCCGCCGCTCCGGCCTGATCCTCCTGTTCGGTGCCGCCGGCCTCATCCTCGGCGTCACCACGCTCGCCTTCATGCTCCAGTCGAAGCGAGCGAGCGCCGCCGACCAGGATTGCGACTGCGTCCGCGAGCGCATCGACACCGCGCTCAACCGCGGCCATTGCGGCCTGTGGGACTGGGATCTCGCGCGCGGCCGCATCTACTGGTCGGATTCGATGTATGCTCTGCTCGGCTATGACCGCACTGGCGAGTACATGTCCTTCGGCGAGGTCTCGAGCTTCATCAACCAGGAAGACGTCGATCTCTATGCGCTGGCCGACGCGATCAGCCGCGGCGAGGCCGATCATCTCGACCGCGAGTTCCGCGTCCGCTCCGCCTCGGGCGAATGGATCTGGCTCAAGGCCCGCGCCGAGCTGGTGATCGACCGCCGCACGCGCTCCCGCCATCTCGTCGGCATCGTCGTCGACATCTCCGAGCAACGCCGCATGGCCGAGCGCACCGCGACCTCGGACGCCCGCCTGCGCGATGCCGTCGAAGCGATCTCGGAAGCCTTCGTGCTCTGGGATGCCGACAATCGCCTCGTGCTCTGCAACGCCAAGTATCAGCAGCTCCACCAGCTCCCGACCGACGCCCTGCAATCGGGCGTCTCCTACGACGAGATCATGGAGCTTTCCGCCCAGCCGCAGATCGACCGCGAGCCGCTGCGGGTCCAGCGCGGCAATGCCGGCGCCTCCTACGAGGCCCGCCTCTCGGACGGCCGCTGGCTGCAGATCAACGGCCGCCGCACCAAGGATGGCGGCTCGGTCTCGGTCGGCACCGACATCACCAAGCTCAAGCAGCAGGAAGAGCGGCTGACCCAGTCCGAGCACCAGCTCCTGATGCATGTCACCGATCTCAAGGCCTCCCGCCAGAAGCTCGAAGCCCAGGCGCAGCAGCTCGCCGATCTCGCCGAGCGCTATCTCGAGCAGAAGGCCGCCGCCGAAGGCGCCAACCGCGCCAAGTCCGAGTTCCTCGCCAATATGAGCCATGAGCTGCGCACGCCGCTCAACGCCATCATCGGCTTCTCCGAGATCATGGAGAACGGCATGTTCGGCCCGCTCGGCGAGAAATATACCGACTATGTCCGCGACATCCGCACCAGCGGCGGCTACCTCCTGGGCATCATCGACGACATCCTCGACATGTCGCGCATCGAATCCGGCCGGGTCCGGCTGGAGAAGACCGAGATCGCGCTCGGCCCGGTGCTCGACCAGGCGCTGCAGAAGGTCCAGCCGGAAGTCGAACGCAAGCAGCTCGTGCTGGCCATCGAAGGCCCGCTCGACACCCATCTCGAAGCCGATCCGCACGCGCTCTACCAGATCCTCGGCAACCTGCTCGACAACGCCGCCAAGTTCACGCCGGAAGGCGGACGGATCGCGGTGCGCACCCGCCATGTCCCCGGTGCGCTCAACATCTTCATCGAGGATACCGGCATCGGCATCCCCAAGGAGAAGATCGACCGCGTCGGCCGCCCGTTCGAGCAGGTCGAGGGCGATCTCGTCCGCAGCTACAAGGGCTCGGGGCTCGGCCTCGCCATCGCCCGCTCGCTCACCGAGCTGCATGGCGGCTCGCTGCGCCTGCGCTCGGCGATGGGCGCCGGCACCATCGTCATGGTCCACCTGCCGCTCGACGGCGGCGCCCATCGCGTGACCGCCCAGGCGGCATAGGGCTCACCCAGCCTTCGCCTGGGACAAGATGCGGGTGAAGATCGCCCGCACGCTGGAGCGGACCTCGTCCAGCTCCGCCTTCAGAACCTTCGCATCCGGCCGCCCGACCGCCGTCGCGATGCGACGCAGCACCCGGGGCGGCACGGCCTTGGGATCGAACGCCTCCTCGACTGTGAAGCGCTGCCAGAGCTGGACGTCACCGATCAGGCGATGCGCCTCCAGCAGCACAGAGGCATCGCCATCCGAAAGCAGGCCGGCAGCCTTGGCGGCGACGAAGACCGAGGCCGTGTCGTTGACGATCAGGCCGGGATGCTTGCTGGCATAGGCCAGCACGAAAAACTGGGCGAGGAAGTCGAGATCGGTGATGCCGCCGGCCGCGAGCTTCAGGTCCCACGGGTCCTTCTCGCCCTTCTCCCTGGCGATCAGCGCGCGCATCTCGGCAACCGCAGTCGCGACCTTGGCCGGCTCGCGCTTGCGCGAGAGGATCGCGCGGATCGAAGCTTCCACCCGTTTCGCCAGTCCGGCGTCCCCGGCGACGATACGGGCGCGGGTCAGCGCCATCTCCTCCCAGATCTCGGCCTCCCCGGCATGATAGGCCTCGAAGCCCGCGAACTGGGTCGCGGCCGGGCTCTTGTTGCCGGTCGGGCGCAGGCGCATGTCGACCTGATAGAGCGTGCCGCGCCGCGTCGGCACAGTCAGCGCCGCGACGAGGCGCTGGGTGAAGCGGACATGCCAGGTGACCGGATCGAGGCTGCGGGCGCCATCGCTGGAGCCGGCGTCCTCCGGCCGATCATAAAGCAGGATCAGGTCGAGATCGGATGAGGGCGTGAGCTCGCCGGCACCGAGCCGGCCGAGGGCAAGCACCACGGTCTCCGCTCCCTCGATCGCGCCATGATCTTCCGTGAAGGACCGGCGCGTATCGGCGAAGGCGACGCGCAGGCAGGCTTCGGCAACCACGCAATAGGCCTGCCCCGCTCCTTGCGCCGGATAGACGCCGGAGAGCAACCGGGCGCCGACGAGGAAATTCTCCTGCCTGGCAGCGTCACGCAGGCGGTCGAGCCCGTCCTCGACGCTCGGCGGTGGCGCTCCGACATAGTTGCGGATGCGGCGCTCCAGCGCCTCGACATCGAGCACCGCCTGCCCGAAGGCGGGATCGATGACGCCGTCGAGCACATGCGGGTGCAGGGCCGCGACCTTGGCGAGGCGCGGCGCGCTGCCGAGAATTTCGGCGAAGAGCGTCAGCAGGGAATCATGCGAGCGCAGCAGCGTCAGCAGTTCGATCGCCGCCGGCATACGGACGAAGGCGTTGTCGAGATGAGCGAGCGCGCCGTCGGGATCGGCGGTACGGCCGAGCGCGACGAGCAAGGCCGGCGTCAGTTCCGTCAACACCTCGCGGGCGCGGGCGCTGGTGACGGCGGCGCGGCGGCCGAAATGCCAGCCACGCACGGTTTCCGCAGCGGTCGCGCCATCGCGGAAGCCAAGCTTGCCGAGCGTCTCGATGGTCTCGGGATCGGCCTCCGAACCGGTGAAGCTCAGCGTCCCGGCCTCGGAGGCCAGGCTGGCCCTTCCTCGAACAGCAGGGCGTAATGTCCTTCGACGCGCCTGGCATGGGCGGTCAGCGCCTTGCCGAAGGCAGCCGTCGAGGGATAGCCGCAGAAACGGGCGAAGCCTTCGAGTTCGCCCGCCGCCTTGGGCAGCGTCTGCGTCTGCTCGTCGGCCTGCATCTGCAGGCGGTGCTCGATGGTGCGCAGCCAGCGATAGGATTCGGAGAGCTCGTCGCGGGCCGGCGGCGTGATCCAGCCCTCGGTCGTCAGCTCCCCGAGCATGTCGAGCGTACGCGGGCCACGCAGGGCCGGCCGCCTTCCGCCGAAGACAAGTTGCTGCGTCTGCACGAAGAACTCGATCTCGCGGATGCCGCCGCGCCCGAGCTTCACGTTATGGCCGGCGACGGCGATGGTCTCGTGGCCCTTCACCGTCTGGATCTGGCGCTTCATCGCGTGGATGTCGGCGATGGTGGCGAAGTCGAAATACTTGCGCCAGATGAAGGGCGCGAGGTCCCCAAGAAAACGGCGGCCCAGCTCGATATCCCCGGCGATGGGCCGGGCCTTGATCATGGCGGCGCGTTCCCAGTTCTGCCCCACCGTCTCGTAATAGGAATAGGCCGAGGGCAGCGAGACCGCGACATGGGTCGAGGCCGGATCGGGCCGCAGGCGCAGGTCGACGCGGAAGACATAGCCGTCCGGCGTGCGCTCCTGGATGATGCGCGCGATCTGCTGGGTCAGTTTGACGAAGAAGCTCGAGGGCTCGCCGACGCCGGCCGCTTCCGCGGCCTCGGGATCGAAGAAGACGACGATGTCGATGTCGGAGGAATAGTTCAGCTCGCCGGCACCATGCTTGCCGAGCGCCAGCACGACGAGACCGGAACCGAGGCCGGGATCGGTGGGATCGGCGAGGTTGATCCGGCCGAGATCGGCGGCCTGGCGCAGGACATGGTTGGTGGCGAGGCGCGTCGCCGTATCGGCGGTCGCGGTGAGCGCGGCCGTCACGGTCTCGACATCCCAGACGCCACCGATATCGGCGAGCGCGATCAGCAGCGCCATCGAGCGGCGGAAGCGGCGCAATTCGCGCATCAGGTCGGCGGTTTCGCAGCCCGCCCCGGCAAAGGCCGCGATGCCAGCCAGCAGCACGTCGCGACGGGTCTCCGGCGCTTCCGTCAGGCTGGCCAGCAGCCCTGACGGATCGAAACGCATGATCTGCGTCAGGAAGGGCGAATGAGCGAGGATGCAGGCGACCAGCGCGGCGCTCAGCGGTTGTTCCGCCAGATGCGCGCTCAACGCCCCGGCCGCTTCCTCGTCATGCAGCCGCTCGATCAGCTCGCACTTCAGCAGCGCTTCGGCCTTGGCCTTCGCCGGCAGGACCGGCGCAGCCGCAAGCCTGTCACAGAGCCGTTCCGCCATTGCTCACCGTCCTGCCTCAAAGAGACGGCAGGCCAGCAGGGTTTGGTGCCGCTGTCGAGGCGGCAGGTTCCGCGAGGGCCGGCGTGTCCACAGGCTTCGGGCTGCCGGCCGGCAGCAGGATGACCACGCGCAGGCCCGGCGCATTGTCCTCCAGCCGGAGCTGACCGCCGTGCAGGCGCACCACGCCGGCCACCAGCGACAGGCCGAGGCCGAAGCCCGGCTTGCTGCGGCTGGCATCAAGCCGGACGAAGCGATCGAGGACACGGCCGCGATCGACCTCCGGGATGCCGGGGCCGTGATCGGCCACAGAAAGCTCGACCTGATCGCCGATCTGCCGGGCCGAGACCGCCACTGTGCCGTCGCCACCCTGCTCCGGGGCGCCGTATTTCAGGGCGTTGTCGATGAGGTTATTCAGGGCCTGGCCGATCAGCTCGCGGTTGCCCTGGACTTTGAGACCGGGCGCGACCTCGCAGGTCAGCGTCAACTCCGCCTCTTCGGCCAGCGGCTCGTAGAGCTCGGCGAGGCCGGAGACGATCTCGGACAGGTCGAGCTCACCCATGTTCTCGCTGGCGCGGCCGGCCTCCAGGCGGGCGATCATCAGAAGAGCATTGAAGACGCGGATCAGGTTGTCCGCCTCCTCGATCGCACCATCGAGCGCAGCCCGCAATTCGTCCGGCGACTGTGCCGTGCGCAGAGCCTCCTCGGCGCGGTTGCGCAGGCGGGTCAGCGGCGTCTTGAGGTCGTGGGCGATATTGTCGGTGACCTGCTGCATCCCGGCCATCAGCTCGCCGATGCGATCGAGCATGGCATTGAGGTTCAGCGCGAGCCGGTCGAGCTCGTCGCCGGTGCCGGTGATGGCGAGCCGGCCTTTCAGGTCGCCCGCCATGATACCGTGCGCGGTCTCGGTCATGCCGTCGATGCGCTTCAGCACGCGCCGCGCCACGAACCAGCTCGCGAAGCAGCCGAGGACGAAGACCAGCGCCAGCGACCAGCCGGCGGCGCGGCGGATGACGATGCCGAGCCGGTCGCGCTCCTCGAGATCGCGGCCGACGAGCAGGCGGAACCCCGCCGGCAGCAGGTAGACGCGCACAAGCGCATGGCTCGGCCGGTCGAGCGCCTCGCTGGTGCGGGCATATTCGATCTCGCTTTCGCCGGTCTGGTCGAGCGTGCCGGGGGGAATCGCCTCGACATTGCCGGCAATGCGCTCGCCGACCGGCGTTGTGACGAGATAGAGCGAGGCACCCGGCGCCCGCGAGCGGCGCTCGATGATGTTGGCGAGGCGGCGAATGCCGCCCTGGCGCTGCTGCTCGGCCAGGCCCTGGATCTCGGCATCGATGGTCGAGCGGATCTGGTCGGTCAGCAGGCGCTGCGCGTTCCAGGCGACATAGCCAAGCGCGAACGCCGCAAAGAGCGCGAAGATGACGAGATAGGCCGCCGTCAGCTTGAAGGCGGTCGTGCGGAACAGCGTCGGCAGGAACTTCTGGCGCTTGCGCGGAAGAGCGTCAGCGGGTGTCACGGACCATGTATCCCGCGCCGCGGATGGTATGAATCATCGGCTGCTCGAAGCCCTTGTCGACCTTGGCGCGCAGGCGGCTGACATGCACGTCGATGACATTGGTCTGGGGGTCGAAATGATAGTCCCAGACGTTCTCCAGCAGCATCGTGCGGGTCACGACCTGCCCGGCATGCTTCATGAGATATTCGAGCAGCCGGAATTCGCGCGGCTGCAGGACGATCTCCTGCCCCGCGCGGGTGACGCGATGGGCGAGCCGGTCGAGCACCAGTTCACCGACGCGATAGGTAGTTGGCTCGGAGGCAGGCGCGCCGCGGCGGCGGGCCAGCACCTCGACGCGGGCGAGCAGCTCCGAGAAGGCGTAGGGCTTGGGCAGGTAGTCGTCGCCGCCGGCACGCAGGCCCTTCACCCGGTCGTCGACCTGGGCGAGCGCCGAGAGGATCAGCGCAGGCGTGTCGTCCTTCTGTTCGCGCAGCGAACGGATCAGCGAGAGCCCGTCGAGGCGCGGCAGCATGCGGTCGACGACCAGCACGTCATACCCGCCGCCCTCGGCCATGGCATAGCCCTCCAGCCCGTCCGCGGCATGGTCGGCGACATGGCCGACCTCGCGGAATGCCTTGGTCAGATAGGCCGCAGCCTCGGCGTCATCTTCGACGATCAGGAGTCGCATGGACCAACTCTAGCTTATCAAACGCGAGAACGGCAGGCCGGATGATACGCATCCGGCCTGCCGCCGCGAGGGCAAAGTCCCTGGGCTGGGGCGACAGGGAACCGAGGGACCTGCCGACTACATTCAGGCCGCCGGCTGGCGGCCGACCTCGAAGGTCACGTCACGCGACTTGCCTTCGCGGAAGACGGTGATCGTCGTCTTGGTGCCCGGCGCGAAGGTCGCGATCTTGCGCGACAGCTCGCGGGCATCCTTGATCGCCTCGCCGTTGACGGCGGTGATGGTGTCGCCGCGGCGGATGCCGGCCTTGGCTGCGGGGCCGTTGCCCTGCGCCTCGGCGACAAGCGCGCCCTTGGCATCCTTCAGGCCAATGGCGTCGGCCATCTCGGTCGTGACCGGCTGGATCTGCACGCCGATGAAGCCGCGCGCCACCGTGCCGTCCTTCTTCAGCGATTCGACCACCTGCTTGACGGTGGAGGCCGGGATCGCGAAGGCGATGCCGACATTGCCGCCGGAAGGCGAGTAGATCGCAGTGTTGACGCCGACGACCTCGCCGGCCTGGTTGAAGGTCGGGCCGCCCGAATTGCCGCGGTTGATCGGTGCATCGATCTGGATGAAGTCGTCATAGGGTCCCGACCCGATATCGCGGCCCTGCGCCGAAACGATGCCGGCCGTGACCGTGCCGCCCAAGCCGAAGGGATTGCCGATCGCCAGCACCCAGTCGCCGATCCGCGCCTTGGCGTCGGCGAGCTGGACGTAAGGATAGTTGCCGCTGTCCTTGACCTTGAGCAGGGCGAGATCGGTGCGCGGATCGGTGCCGACGACCTTGGCGTCGAGCGTCTTGCCGGAATCGGTGACGAGCTGAACCTCGACCGCGTTCTCGACGACGTGATTGTTGGTCACGACATAGCCGTCCTGGCTGACGAAGAAGCCGGAGCCCTGGGACATGCTCTGGCGCGGCTGCGGCCGGTTCGGCATGGCGCCCTCGCCGCGCTCCCGGAAGAAGCGGCGCAGCTGCGGGGGAATGTCGTCAAGGCTCTGCTCGTCACCAGCGGAGGCGACCTGCGCCTTCACGCGGACGGAGACGACGGCCGGCTTCACCTTCTCGACGAGGTCGGCGAAGGAGGGGAGCGCCGTCTGCGCGCCGGAAAGCTGGATCGGCTGCGCGATGGCATTGTGGTTCTGCATCAGCGCGCTGTCGGCGATGCCGGCGGCGAGGCCGATGCCGAGAATGGCGGTGCCGGCGAGAAGGGCGCCGCGCTTCAGGATGGACTTGCGATTTTCGGTCTGTGTCGTCATGGCGGGAACCTCATGGAGTGACAGGGTTCTGTCCCTGCTCATGAGGAAGACCATGACGCCCGCCGCCTTACGCGGCTTTGGCCTGAAGATGACGGTTTCGTAAGGTTGCGCGGTTCAGCCCTGCTCGCCCCGCAACAGCCTATCGACGCGCCTGCGCTCCTCATCTGTCAGCGGCACCGACGCGACAGTCTCCTCGCCCATCCGTTGCCGCCCGCGCCGCCAGACGAAGGCCACACCGGCGAACAGGATGAGGAACGGCGCGCCCCAGAGCAGCAGCGTCCGCGCATTGAGCGGCGGGCGCAGCAGGACGAAATCGCCGTAGCGGGCGACGACGAAATCGACCACGGCCTTGTCATTGTCGCCCGCGACCAGCCGTTCTCTGACCAGGATGCGTAGGTCACGGGCAAGCGGCGCATCGGAATCGTCGATCGACTGATTCTGGCAGACGAGGCAACGCAGGCCGCCGGAGATGTTGCGCGCTCGCTGTTCCAGCGCCTGATTGGGCAGGACCTCGTCGGGCTGCACGGCGCGGGCACCGGGCGCCACCAGCAGCATCAGGCCGAGGATGAGGGCGATCCGCCGCATCGGCCTACTCCGCCGGCTGCACGGCAGCCGCCGGCGCGGCGCGCTTCGGCGCCGCGAGCCGGAAGCGTCGGTCGGTCAGTGAAAGCCCGCCGCCGAGCGCCATGACGAGCGAGCCGATCCAGATCAGCAGGATCAACGGCTTGTCATAGAGGCGAACTGCGACGCCACCATCCTGCGCCTCGCCAAGGCTGACATAGGCCTGGCTCAGGCCGTCGGTCCGGATTCCGGCCTCGGTCGTCGGCATCGAGCGGGCCGTGTAGACGCGCTTGGATGCTTCGACCGGCATCAGTTCGCGATCGCCCGAGAAAACCTGGAAGCGGGCGACCTCGGCCCGGAAATTCGGGCCGGTCCGCGGTGAGATGGCTTCCAGCACGATGGTGTAGCGGCCACTGGTCAGGCGCTCGCCGGGCTTCAGGACCGTGATCGCCTCGGTGCTCCAGGCCTGCGCGGCGATGCCGATGATGCTCAGGCCGATGCCGGCATGGGCGAAAGCCGTGCCCCAGGCCGAACGCGGCAGGCCGCGGGCCCGCGACAGCATCGCGCGCCAGCCGCTGGCACGCGCGACGATGCGCTCGCCGAGATCGAAGCCGGCAGCGAGGACGAGGAAGACGCCCAAGCCGATACCGAGCGGTGCCAGAACCGGCCCGCCGCGAGTGAAGAAGAGCAGCGCGAGCGCCGCCAGCACCGCGATGCCGAAGGCAAAGGCATTGCGCTGTGCCGCACCGAGCAGGTCGCCACGCTTCCAGGCCAGCGACTGGCCGATCGGCAGGAGCAGCAGCAGCGGCACCATCACCGGCACGAAGGTCGCGTTATAGAAGGGCGGGCCGACCGAGATCTTGTCGCCTGTCACCATCTCCAGCAGCAGCGGATAGAGCGTGCCGACGAAGACGGTGGCGCAGGCTGTCGCCAGGAAGACGTTGTTGACGACGAGCGCGCTCTCCCGGGAGACCGGCGCGAACAGACCGCCCTGCCGCAGCAGCGGCGCCCGCCAGGCGAAGAGCGCCAACGAGCCGCCGACGAAGAAGATCAGGATGAGGAGAATGAAGAGGCCGCGCGCCGGATCGGTGGCGAAGGAATGGACCGAGGTCAGCACGCCCGAGCGGACGATGAAGGTGCCGAGCAGCGAGAGCGAGAAGGTCAGGATCGCGAGCAGGATCGTCCAGACCTTCAGCGCGTCGCGCTTCTCCATCACCACGGTCGAGTGGATCAGGGCCGTTCCGGCAAGCCAGGGCATGAAGGAGGCGTTCTCGACCGGGTCCCAGAACCACCAGCCGCCCCAGCCGAGCTCGTAATAGGCCCAGTAGGAGCCCATCGCGATGCCGAGCGTCAGGAAGGTCCAGGCCAGGAGCGTCCAGGGGCGAACCGCGCGCGCCCACATCGCATCGATGCGCCCGTCGATCAGGGCGGCGACCGCGAAGGCGTAGGTGATCGAGAAGCCGACATAGCCGACATAGAGCAGCGGCGGATGGATCGCGAGGCCGAGGTCCTGCAGAATCGGGTTGAGATCCTGCCCCTCGGCCGGCACCGGCGACAGCCGCTGGAACGGGTTCGAGGTCAGCAGGGTGAAGGCGAGGAAGGCCACCGCAACCAGCCCCTGTGCGGCGAGCGTCCCGGCCCGCAGGCGCGGCGGCAGCGAGCGGCGCGAGAGTGCGACCAGCGCTCCGAACAGCGTCAGGATCAGCACCCAGAGCAGCATCGAGCCTTCATGGTTGCCCCAGACGGAGGTGAATTTGTAGATCAGCGGCTGGGCCGAATGGGAATTGGCGACGACATTGCCGACCGAGAAATCGGAGCGGACATAGGATGTCACCAGAGCGGCGAAGGACAGGGCGACCAGCGCGAACGAGACCAGCGCCGCGCTGCTGCCGACAGAGGCCAGCGTGCGATCCTGCCGGAGCACGCCCCAGAACGGCACGACCGCCTGGATGACGGAAACACCGAGCGCGAGCGCCAGCGCGTAATGGCCGATTTCGACGATCATGCTCGGCTCACGGCTTTGCCGGGGCGGCAGCCGGCGTGCTGGTACCGCCTGCCTGCCAATGCCCCTGCTTCTTCAGCGCGTCGGCGACCTCGCGCGGCATATAGGTCTCGTCATGCTTCGCCAGCACCGAATCCGCCTTGAAGCGCCCGGCGCCCTCGAAGACCCCCTCGGTGACGACGCCCTGCCCTTCCCGGAAGAGATCGGGCAGCAGGCCGTCATAGCCGACCTTGATCGAGGTCTTGCCGTCGGTGACGCCGAAGGAGATGCGCCGGCCAGTGCCACGCTGGACCGAGCCGGTCTCGACCAGCCCGCCCAGGCGCATGCGGGTACCGGGCTGCACGCCCTTCTCGGCGATCTCTGTCGGACCGTAGAAGAAGACGATGGTATCGCGCATCGCGAAGAGGACGAGGCCGGCTGCAAGGAACAGCACGGTGCCGGCCGCCGCGATCAGCGTCAGCCTGCGTTGCTTGCGGGTGAAGCGGCGTTTCGCCGGAAGCGGCTGCGTCGGCTGTGCGATCGTCATGGCGCGGCCTCCTTCAAGGCCAATTCATCGGCGAGAGCGTCGATGGCCGCAAGCGCGGTCTTGTCCTCGGCCAGCCGCTCGCGCGCGGTCTTGACGGCCTGGAGCGCCGCGGGCTTGTCCCCAAGGACGGCGCGGGCGCGGATCAGGCGGCTCCACTCGGACACGCTGCCGCCCCCAGTGCTCAGCCGCTCGGCAAGCCCGTCGACCATCGCTTTGATCGCCTGCTGGCGCTCGGCTTCGGGAAGGGCTGCGACCGCCTGGCGGCCGGCATCGGCCTGCATCCGCTCCAACCGGGCGCGGACGGCTCCGGTCCAGTCGGCATCGGCGGGCGCTTCAGCGAGGAGCTGAGAGAGCGCGGCCTGTGCGCCCTCGCCGTCACCATCCTGCTCCTTGGCCAGAGCGAGATAATAGCGCGCCCGCGGGCTTTTCGGATCGAGCTTTACGGCCTCGCCCAGCGCTTCGCGCGCCGCGGCGGTCACGACGCCGCCGGCTTCCATGATGCGGGCCTCGCCCAGCCCGGCGAAGAGATCAGCATCGGGCTTGCCGGATCGGACCGCGGCGGCGAAGGCTTTCGCAGCCTCCTCGTAGCGACCCTGGCGCAGATAGATCGGCGCGAGCAGCGACCAGCCCTTCGCATCCCCCGGATTGGCGGAGAGATGGGCTTCCATGCGCGCGAGCACGAGGGCGAAATCCTGCTGCGGCCCGGCCTTCTCCAATCGCGCCGCCAGCGGCTGATCGGGTTGGCCGGGAGAGCCGTAGAGACCGTAGATCAGCAGGGCGAGCAGCGGCACGACCGAGAGCATCAGGGCGGAACTCGCTCGACGACGGCGCAGCGAAGGCTCGGTCTCGCCAGCAGGCCCGGTTTCATCGCCAGCCGCGCGCAAGAGCCGGCGCGCAGCTTCGGTGCGGGCGGCCTGCGCCTCCTCTTCGCCGATCAGCTTGCGCGCGAGATCGCGGTCGATCTCCTTGAGCTGGGAGCGGTACAGGCTGCGGGCATCCGAAACATCGGCGAACCCCTGCACCCGGCCATGGCCGAGCGGCCAGAGCAAGGCGAAGATCGCTGCTCCCGTCATCGCTGCAAAGATGGCCCAGATCATCATGCCGCGTTCTTAGCCAATCATCCGCTCGGGTTCATGGTGACAAAGGGTCACGCGGCAAAGAATTCTTCTAAACCGAAGGCAGTTCCAGCCGCGCCCTCAAGCCGCCCAGCGGCGAGCGTTGCAGGGTCAGGCCGCCGCCATAAAGCTTGGCGAGGTCGACGACGATGGAGAGGCCGAGGCCGGAGCCCGGCGTGGTCTCGTCGAGCCGGCGCCCCCGTTTCAGGACTTCGGCCATAGCGCCCTCCGGCAGACCGGGGCCGTCATCGTCGATCAGCAGCGCGATCCGCTCGGTATCGGCAGCCTTTTCGCTGGCAAGGGAAACCTCGACGGTCGACCCCGCCCATTTGAAGGCGTTATCGAGGAGATTGCCGAGCATTTCCTCCAGATCCTGCTTCTCGCCGCGGAAGCGCAGGTTGGGCGGAATCGCATGCGAACCGGAGATGCCCTTGCCCTGCGAGATCTTGGTGAAGGTGCGCAGCAGGGCATCGAGCGAGGGCGCGATCTCGGTCACGCCGCCGAGCGCGCCCGAAAGCGCCGCCGCCCGGGCCCGGTCGAGATAATATTGCACCTGGTCGCGCATGATCGCGGCCTGCGCACGGACGGTCTGGGGCAACTGGCCGTCGCCGCCGCTCGTGCCGGCCTCGTTCATCATCACGCTGAGCGGTGTCTTCAGTGCGTGCGCGAGGTTGCCGACCTGGGTGCGGGCGCGATCGAGAATCTCGTGATTGGCATCGATGAGCTGGTTGAGCTCGCTCGCGAGCGGCGCGAGATCGGGCGGATACTGCCCGACGATCCGCGGATTTTCGCCCGTTCGCACGGCGCCGACAGCGGAGCGCAGGCGCACCAGCGGGCGCAGGCCGAAACGGACCTGCACAAGCGTGGAAGCGACCAGGGCGATGCCGAGCAGCAGGAAGGTCATCGCCAGCGCGAAGCGGAAATCCTGGATATCGCCCTCGATTTCATCAGCCGGCGCTGCGACGGCGACAGTGAAGCGCCCGTCCTCGCCGACATCGATCTCGCGCTCCAGGATGCGCAGGCGGCGGTCGTCCGGACCGGAAACATAGCTTTCGCGCAGGCCACGACTGTTCGGCGCGATCGATTGGTCGAGCAGTTTGGGCAATTGCCCGCCGACCAGCGAGCGCGAGGCGCGGACATTCGGCCGCTCGCCGTCGAGCCTGGTGATCTGCCAGTACCAGCCGGTCAGCGGCAGGTCGAAGCGCGGCTCGCCGAGATCGCCGATCGTCTGGCGCTCGGTCTCGGGCGGCGCCGCGAGGTCGGCGACCAGCTGCTTGATATAGACCGAGAGCCGCTCGTCGAAGCCGCGCTCGGCCGAGCGGCGATAGAAGGTGGTCAGGCCGACGCCGGCCAGCACCAGGATCAGCACGCAGCAGACGGCCGCCGAGAAGAACAGCCGCGTTCCCAGCGAATAGCGATGGGATTTGAGCGGCATCGCCCGCGATCAGACCTTTTCCGGAGCGGCGGCGATATAGCCGAGCCCCCGGACGGTCTCGATGACATCGACGCCGAGCTTCTTGCGCAGACGACCGACGAAGACCTCGATCGTGTTGGAATCGCGGTCGAAATCCTGATCGTAGAGATGCTCGACCAGTTCGGTGCGCGAAACCACCCGCCCCTGATGGTGCATCAGGTAGGAGAGCAGCCGGTATTCATGCGAGGTGAGCTTCACCGGATTGCCGTCGACGACGACGCGGCTCGCGCGGGTGTCGAGCCGAACGGGACCGCAGACCAGTTCCGAGGTGGCGTGGCCGGCGGCGCGGCGCAGCAGAGCCCGGACGCGCGCCAGCAATTCCTCGATATGGAAGGGCTTGACGACATAGTCGTCGGCGCCGGCATCGAAGCCCGAGACCTTGTCGCTCCAGCGGTCGCGCGCGGTCAGGATCAGCACCGGCATGGTCTTGCCGGCGCGGCGCCAGCCCTGCAGCACGGCGACGCCATCGACCTTCGGCAGGCCGAGGTCGAGAATCACCGCGTCGTAGGGCTCGGTCTCGCCGAGATAGAGGCCCTCCTCGCCGTCGAAAGCCTTGTCGACGGCATAGCCGGCATTCTCGAGCGCGGTCACGATCTGGCGGTTGAGGTCCTTGTCGTCCTCGACGACGAGCAATCTCACGGTAGGGTCGCTCCAGTTAGGGGTAGCCGCAACGGCTGTCAGCGGATGGTGGCGATCTTGCCGGATTGTCCTTCCAGCGTCACCCTCGCGACGCGACCGTCACGCTTCAGCGTCGTCACCACATAGACGAATTCCTCGCCCTGGCGACAGAGCCTGATGCGGACGACCTCGCCCGGAGCGGCATGGCGGGCATGGCGCGAGGCCTCGGCCGGCTGCATCACGCGCCCCTCGGCGACGGCATCTCGCGTCTCCTCGGAGGACAGGCATGAGATCGGCATCGCGTCGTCGACGCGGATCACCGGCATCGGCGAGGAGGCGATAAGCGCAAAGGCAAGGATCGGTTCGACCGGCATCATCGACATGGGCTAGTCCCATCCGCCTGAATGCGCCATGAATGCATCGCCTCGTTCACAACTCACAGTAGATCAACGCACCGAAATCCGTCCACGCCATTCGCGGCCGCGGCCGACCGTGGCGCTGAGCTGCCGGAGCGAGAGTCCGATTTCCTGCTGCGGCGCACCGAAATCGGCGAGCTCCTGCGCAGCCGGATAGGTCCATGCCGGTGCGTTCACGATTTCGGTACGAAGCGGCGTCTCGCCGTCGAGGACATCGAGGACGTAACGCTCTCCCTCCTCTCCAAGCGGCACCTCCACCAGGTCCAGGAATCGCCATCGATTCGCGTCCGCCTTAGCCAGTCGATGTCGATACCGGCCCCGGTCCTGATCGCCTTCGGCCGGACAGGCGATAGCGGCACGAGCGCCTCCCCGGCGATCGGGGCCACGAATTCCACCATCGTGGCATCGCCGACATCGTCGCGGGCCGGGCCGATGCGATAGCGCTGCGTCCGGCCGAGATGGGCAAGATCGCTCGTCAGCGCGACGGCCGCGCCATCCAGCACCACGACCCGGGCGCCGGCCGGCAGGAGCCGCCCCGCCGAGGCCTCGCTGCCGCCGACCCCGCGAATCAACCCAGACAGACGGAACTGCTGTGGTCCGATCAGCTCGACCTGAGACACCGTGACGATCTCGACAGCACCGTCTGCTCCGACCAGGGCCAGCGCATTTGCACCAGCCAAGGCCGCTTCCGGCGAGACGGAAGACAGCACGCCGCCGCGCAGCCTGACTTCCAGCACGGCACGCCGATCCGTCCGCCAGAGCGGCCCCGGCGGCAGTGCCGTCAAGGTCTCGCCGACGATCGAAGGCGCCTCGACGAAGCCGTCGAGCGCGAACAACCCGGCTTCGTCGGCGCGCCAGATCGCAAGGCCACCCGGCCAGGGCGCGGCGAAAGCAGCGAGCGACAGCAAGGGCGCCGGCTGCACGGTGACGATCGGCAGGGCCAGCGGCACCGCCAGCGGGCGACCGGGCAGAGCGGGCGGCGTTCGCGGCGGGCGTGTACCGCCAGCCGCTCCCGCCGAGACATAGACCGCCGGCTCGACGGCCCGGGCGCTGACACGCCGTGTCGGGCCGTCCGCGATACGCGTGACGCGGAACAGGCGGGTGCCGGCCTCGGCCGGAACGGACAGGACATCGCCGGGCTCGAGCGCGACGCAGCGTGGTGACAACTCGCATTCGAGGGTTTCTCGCCCGGCCCAGGCTTCCTGCAGCCGCTGGTCCGCCAAGCGCCGCCCCTCAGCGGAGCGGGTCACGATCGCGGTTTCGACCGCGACCTCGCGACGAGCCGCTCCCGCCAACCGGCGCGAGCGTGCGGCGGCGCTTCGGTAATCAGCCTCGCTGTCGCTGAAGCCGAGGCGCAGTTCGAGCGGCAGCTCGGTCTCCTGGCTGCGCCGGAGCGTGAACGGCTCGCCATCGCGATCTGGAACGAGATCGTCGGGTCCAAGCAGGCGAGCGACCTTTCCACCCCTGCCCTCGAAGCGCAGAGTTCCGGCGCTCATGATCGCATCGAAACCGAAGCTCTGGGCCAGCGGCTCCAGCGCCTGCCGCGCTGAAAGCGGCCGATCCAGCACATAGCCGTCGGCGAAGCCATCGACGGCGATCCGATCCGCAAGCGGCAGGCCGAAATCGGCCAGAAGCTTCGCGACGAGCCGGTCGACCGGCGTGCCTTCCAGACGCCCGTTCAGCCAATGGCCGGTTTCGAAATTCGCCCCATCGGCCCAGATGCCCGAGAGATCCGGGAAGGCGGGGAACGGCCGCATATCCCAGGTCCAGACGAAAATCCTGTTGGGATCGACCATGCGGATACCGCTGGTCGGATGGACCGGATTGCGTGCGGGGTCGAACCCGGCCCGCGCCGGATCGAAGCCCGAGATGATCGCCTCGAGGGCGCGGGCCTGCACGAGATCATCGCGCGCACTGCTCGAAAACGGCGGATAGCCGCCCTCGTCCGATTTGGGATCGGGGAACATGTTGGGCGCATTGGCGCCCTTGTCGACCGCCGGCACGCCGATCTCGGTCAGCCAGATCGGCTTTCCGCCCGGCACGAACGGAGTCGCGGTCGTCTCGACGCCGCCCGCACGGCGAATATGGGTCTCGCTCCACCAGCCCCGAAGGTCCTTGGGCCGAAAGATCCAGGGCTTGCCATAGGCGCCGTCGGTGATCGGCAGGCGCGTCTGCGCGGTCCGGCCGGCCTCGTCGGCGTAGTACCAGTCATAAGCTTCGCCGGCGGTGAGGCGCTGGCGCAGATAAGCGAGATCGGCCGGGCCGCGCGCGATCGCGGCATCGGCATGACTGCCGGAATCGCGCCAGTCCGAGAGCGGCGGATAGAAATCGATGCCGATCGCGCCTATGGCGGGAGAAGCCCAGAGCGGATCGAGCGGAAAATCGACACTGTCGCCATCGCCGCGGACATCCGCGCCATATTCGGTCCAGTCGGCGGCATAGGTCAGGCTGGCACCCGGCAGCATGGACTTGACGTCCTGCGCGATGGCAACGAGCTGATCGACCATCGGATAGCCGGATGCGCCACGCAGATGCGTCAGCCCGACCATCTCGGAACCGACCACGAAGCCGTCGACGCCGCCGGCTGCCTGCGCCAGCGCCGCGCAATGCATCACGAGCCGGCGATAGGACCACTCGTCCGGCTTGGCGCAGGCAACACTTGAGCCCGCCACGGCCATATCTGCCGGCGCAACTGTGCCGACGAAGGACGCAACCTGTGCCGGGAGGGCCCCGCTGCCTTCCGGGCTGCCCGGCCGACCCGGCGCCGGATCGCAGGTGATGCGGCCGCGCCAGGGATAGCGCGGCTGGCTTGCCGCGCCGGAATAGGGATCCGGCAACGCGCTTCCGGCCGGGATGTCCATCATCAGGAAGGGGTAAAGCACGACCTCCAGCCCGTAATCGAAGCGCAGGCGGCGGATCAGCGCGACGACGCTCTCGTCCGAGGGCGTGCCGCCGAACGCAGGCAGCCCGGAGACCTGACTGACGACCCGGGCCGACGACCGTGACAGCCCGGCGACCGACCATTGCGCTCCGACCGTCGGCTTGTGCGGGATCTCGACGCGGGGAGTGACACTGCAAGACCCGACACGCAGATCGTCGCCGAACCAGGACACGACCAGCGACACGCGGCGCAGATTGGGGCAGAGCGCCGTGAGATAGCGCAGCGCCGTATCGGCATCGTTGCCGCTATACAGCTGGTGGCGCGTCAGGCTTTCAGTGACGCCGGGCTCGGGCTCGTGGCTGACCGGGCGGGTATCATAGACGAACTCGCCCGCACCCGGCGTCAGCGCCACCGCGCGGATCATGCCGCCCAAGCCGTCAACGGCGCGCACGACCTCGAAATCGAACTGCGGCACGCGGTTGCCGTAGTCGGCCAGCGGAAAGCGCTCGAATACGACATAGGCGAGCCCGCGATAGGCCGGCGCCTCGCCCGCCTCCTTCGCCGCTATCAGCGGATCGGGCTCCTGCGTCTCGTAGCCGTGATGGACTCGCATCTGGACGGTCTGGACATCGAGCTCGCGCCCATCGACCCAGATGCGCCGGATGAAGGCGATCGGCCCTTCGCACAGGCCGATCGCGAGATTGGCATGGTAGCTATAGGTCGTCTCGAAGGTCTTCTTCGCACGGCTGCCGCCCTTGCCGCCGCTCTTGGTGCGCGTGATCGAGACCGTGACCTCTTCCTCGAAGCGCGTCGCCCAGATCAATTGCCCGCCAAGCCGCGCCCGGCCGTAGAGGCGGGGGATCGCCGCCCCCTCCGTCGCGGCGAGGCCATTGACCTCCTTGAGGCGCGGGCCTTCGACGATCTTGTTCCCGCCACCGGCGCCGCCGAGCCAGGCCTGATCGATGCTGGCGCCGGCAAGCCCACCCAAGGCCTGGCCGATGACGCCGCCGACCGGACCGCCCAGAGCCGCGCCGAGAGCGGCGCCTGCAACCTGGAGAAGAAGCGTCGCCATCAGTCGGTCACTCCGGGGAAGGAAAAGGCATGGCTGAGATGGCGCCGCCACCAGGGCGTGAAGGCGACCTCGGCGACGGCCGCGCCGTCATGGGCATGGATGATGCGGTCCGGGCCTGCGAGAATCGCGCAATGCTTGGCCGGCAGATGCTCGCGCCAGCGGAAGAGCAGCACGTCACCCGGCCGCACGTCCGAAAGAGTGTGCGGCTGCAGGTGGCGCTCGGCAGCCAGCGCCAACGTCTCCTGCCGCAGGCTTTCGGCCCAGCTCGGCGAATAGGGTGGCGGCGTTTCCGGCTCGTCGCCGCAAAGGTCGCGCCAGACGCCGCGCACCAGCCCGAGGCAATCGCAGCCGACGCCGCGCAGCGAGGCCTGATGATGATAGGGCGTGCCCAGCCAGAGCCGCGCAGCGTCGACGATCTCGTCGCGCCTCATCGGAACAGGCTCCCGCCATCGAGCCCGCCGTCGCCGGGGCGGACGCCGCCGATGATGAAGTCCGTCGTCGGCATATGCGGGAAGCCGCGGAAATTGACGCCGTTGCCGAATTTGGCGCGACAGGTCGCGAAGCTCTTGTCGCAACCCGGCGTGACCCTGAATCCGTCGCCCAGGGCGATCGGCGCAGCCGGCGCCTGCCAGAGCTGGAACAGAGCCTGCGCGCCCTCGCGGCCGTGCCGCTTCACCTCGGTGGCGAAGCCTGCGTTGGCACCGCTGGTAAAGAGGAGCCGACCGCCGGTAAAATGGCCATCCGCATAAGATGCCATGCCCTCGGCCGAGAGCGAGAGGCGGCCGTCGCTCTCAACGACCTCCGCTTCCGCCGCGACAAGCGCGAGTCCACAACGCGCGTCGCCGAGATCGGCCGAACACGAGCGCATGTAGAGCCGGCCGCGCTCCTCGTCGAAGGCCTTGGCAAAGCTACGAATCTCGGCGGTGAAGCTTGCTTCCCCGCGCTTGATCTCGCCGACGAAACCCTCCTCCAGCAAAATCCGCTGACCAGGATCGGCCCAATTGAGCAGCCAGACGCGCACGCGCGCATCGTCATAGAGCCCGCGCGCCAGATCGGCCTCGTTCAGGCCGAGGGCGGCGAAGGCGCCGGCAACCTCGCCACCTCCAATGGCGAAGCCCAGCTCCGCCGCGCTTTCCGCCGCTTCCAGCCCGGCGGTCGCGGCGAAGTCGACGCCGTCGAAGGACAGCTTGCGATCATGGTCGGTAAAGCCGAGCACGAGTCCGTCACGGCGCGTCAGGCTCCAGCAATGGCAAAGCGTGGTCGCAGTCGCCGCGATATGGGCGGCGAGACCGGATGGAATGTCGCGCATGGGCAGACCTCACGGAATGATCTCGATCACGGGGACGCGCGGGATCTCGCCGGCCGCGAAGGCGGAGAGATCGACCTCGATCGCATC
Organism: Beijerinckiaceae bacterium; assembly: GCA_965283735.1. Classification (GTDB taxonomy): domain Bacteria; phylum Pseudomonadota; class Alphaproteobacteria; order Rhizobiales; family Beijerinckiaceae; genus Allobosea. Next base: position 3,095,558 of record CBDIPN010000001.1, read on the forward strand.
GGTGTCGAAGCGGACAGGCACGTCGAAGGCGAAGCCGGCAGTCAGGACGGCGGCCGGCGGCGGGATCGATCCGGCGGCGAAGGAGACCTGCCCGGTCGACAGGTTGCAGGAAAAGGCACTGCCAGCCAGCTCGACGCCATCCATGGCGACCCGGACCGTGCCGGCGCAGGGCTTGATGATCTCGCGGCTATAGGCGGACGCACCCGTCCCATAGGCCTTGCAGAGTTGGAAGCCGGTCGCGACGCCATCGCCGACCCCGATGACCTGGTCGGTCGCAGCCGGCTGCTGCGAGGGCCGGCAGCTCTTCCAGTCAAGCTGGTCATGCCAGCGAAAGCCATAGAGCCGGCCGCGACGCTCCTCGAAGAAGCTCACCACCGCTGCCAGCGCATCGAGATTGCGGATGCCGAGCCCGGCATCGTAGCGGCGGCGCGAATGCGCCCAGCGGCTGTTGCGCACCTCCCGCCCGGAGGCGAGCGTCACGATCTGGGTCTGGCGCTCCGGCCCGCCGCGCGCGCCGCGTGCGACATCGAGCGGGAAGCGAACCTCATGGAAATCCGGCATCCGCCCCTCCCTCAAAGAGCGCGCCGCCCACGCGCGACCGCGCGGGCGATCGCCGCGGAGACCTGTGCCTCCGAGCGACGGAAGCTGTCGGCATCGGGGGTCGAGACCTGCACGACGACATTGAGCGGCCGGCTCTGTCCGCTGCCGGCGCGCACGCCGAGGCGCCCGTCGGGACCGCGGGCGAGCGGCATGATCGCCTCGGCGCCGCGCTCACCCATCAAGCCGAGCCCCCGCCCGGTCGGGAAATAGGACGGCGAGGCGACGATGCCGCCTTCGGCGAAGGGCGCGACCGGAATACTGCCGCCGGAGCCTCCGAAGCCGATGCCTCCGAACAGGCCGGTCAGACCCTTGATGCTGCTCCCGAGCAGGCTCGACAGACCGGTCTGCAGCGGTTTCAGCGCCGTCTTGAGCAGGCTATCGGTCATCGAGCGGCCGACGCTGCGCAGCACATCCTCGAAGCGCTTGCCCTCGACGACGCCGCGCGAGAAGGCGCCGACGATCGACTTGCCGAAGCTTTCCGAAGAGCGGCTCAGCGACTGGGTCAGCCGGTCCATCGTCTTGAGGTCCGAGAGGCGCCCCCCCGAACTCCAAACCATCGTCATCCGTCATGGCCATCTCCTCGATAGATTGGTTGGAATTGCCGCCTCAGGCATCGGGGAAGACAGCCATCAGAGCAGCGAGCGCCGGACGTTCCGGCGCGGAGCCTCGGGAACGGTCCTGATGAGCCCGTAACGCCGCTGCGATCTCGCGCGGCGTCGCCGCCCAGAAGCGATCGGGCGGCCAGGCCAGCCGGCCGAGCCCGAAGGCCATCACCTCGTCCAGGGAAAACCCGCCGGCGCGCCTACGCCGGCGGCTGCGGAGGGCGGGCTGCGTCACCACCCTCGCCGAAGGTCGCCTCGAGCAGTGCGATCGCCGCCTTGATGGCACCATTCAGGCCGCCATCGAAGGAGAGCTCCGCGACATCCTCGTCGCGGATCGCCTGGCCCGCTCCGCGCAGGCCGGCAGCGATGATGCGGATGATGTCGCGGGCGGAGAGCCTGCCGTCGACGAAGCGTTCGCCCAGCGCGGGGAGGCTGTCGACGGCGAAGGCGTGTTCGAGCTCAGCAAGCGCGCCGAGCGTCAGGCGCATCGGCAAGGTTTCACCGGCGACCACGAGCGCGGTCTCGCCGCGATGATGATTGACCATGGCTGTCCCCTCAGAGCGCCGCGAAGGCCAGAAGCCCGGCGGATTCCAGCGACAGGTCGAAGGTGACCTCTCCGGCATGGTCGCCGCGATATTCCAGGCCCGTGAGCTGGAACGGCCCCGAGATCGTGCCGAAATCGGGGACGACGATCTGCCAGTCGCGGATCGTCCCGTCGAAAAACGTCTGGCGGACGAGTGCATCCGACGCCTCGTCCTTGAAGATGCCGGCGCCGCTGATGTTGGCGCGGCGCACGCCGGCTCCCGCCAGCAATTCGCGCCAGCGCCCGGCCGATTCCGAATGCGTCACGTCGACGGTCTCGGCGTTGAACGCGATCTGCCGCGCCCTTAGGCCGGCGACCGTGACGAAGCCGCCGGCGCCATCCCCTGCCTTGAGCAGCAGGTCCTTGCCCTTCTGTGCCGCCATGCGGCTTCTCCTTTGTCAGCTAGAGCGTTTCGATGGCGGCGCGGAAGCGGATCGTCACCTGAGGCAACCCGTTGCGGGTCTCGCGGGCGAGCCGGCTCGACAGCCAGCGCAGATTGATGAGCGCGTGCCCGTCCAGAGTGAGGCCGACCTGATCGAGTGCTGTGACGATCAGGCCGGCGGCTTCCAGCGCCTGGCGCGACGAGCCGCTTTGCGCGGCCCAGACGACGAGCGCGAACTCCTGCTCGCAGCCCCGGTCGCTGCCGGTCGACCAGTCGCGCGCCTCAACCTCGCCATGAACGACATAGATCCCGCGCGCCGCGCGTGGCGCCTCGTCGAAGATGCGGTCGGGGCCAATCAGCGTGGTCAAAGCTGCATTCGCGACGAGGCGCGCCTGTACGGCGGCACGAAGGGCCAGGATGGCATCGCTCATGGCGTCACCTCCTCGACCAGACAGATCAGCCGGCGGCGTGCGCCATCGGGATCTGCGGCGGAGCGGATGTCGAACAGGCGCTCGCCGTCGCGCAGGCGCCTGCCCGCATCGACGTCACCGCGCCAGCGCATCGTGATGCGATAGTTGCGCGACTGCTCCGGCCGGCCCTGACGCCAGACCTCGGTGCCGGAAAGCCACTCGATCTGAGCCCAGAGCGCGGCGACGGTCTCGAACACCCGCGTCGTGCCACCCAGTCCGTCTGTCGTGGCGACCGGCGCCTCGAGCACGATTCGGCGCCGCATCCGGCCGATGGCAGCAGGTTCCTGCGCCATGCTCAGAGCCTCCCACGGCGAAACGGCGCGACCAGCGCGGCAATGGCGACCGGCAACGCCTGAGCATCGCGCCCGGCGATGTCGCCGCGCTGCTCGAACCAGCGCGCGGCGAGGCGCAGCACGGCCTGCCGCAGCGGCGCCGGCACGGCCGCAGCCGTTACCCCGAAGCCAACGGCGATATCGATCTCGATCGCGCCATGGGCGCGGCCGATCTCCGGTACCTCGCCCGTCAGGCGAATGACCGGCGGATCGGCAGCCTTGTCGACGGTCAGCGAAGCGTTCGCGACAGCCTGCGCTATGCCGAGCACGTCGTAGACGCGCGCCGCGTCGATCCGCAGCAGCGGCGAGAGCGGCAGGCGGATCACGCCACCCGCCGGCCAGCGATCGAGCACGATGCGCCAGGGCTGCTCGATCAGGCAGCGACCCGACGCGGCCTCGATCATCAGTCTTGCGGCCGTGATCAGAGTGGCAAGTAAACTGTCCTCATCGGTCTGGTCGAGGCGCAGGAACTGGCGAGCTTCAGTGAGCGTCACCGGCTCCATCACCGGCGGGCCCAGGGCGAGCGGCGTCATAGGCGCTACCTTCATTCGTTGGATTTCATGGGCTCGACCGCGAAGCCGCAGTCGAAAGGGTTCATCTGCGGCGCCGGGCGCGCTATTGAGCGCCCTCTCGGAGAGGAGCTCCCGATGCACATCGCCAACGGAATCGCCGCCATCGGCCTCGCCTGCGCTTTCGGAAGCTTCGGGAGCCTGCCGGCGCGGGCCGTCGTGGCCGGGCAGGAAGGCGGCCCTTCAGCCGGCTCGACCCTGATGGTGCTCAACGCCCGCGGCGGGGTCTGCACCGGCATCGTCCTGTCGGCGCGCGCCATTCTGACCGCCGCCCATTGCGCTGCCGGCGGCACGGAACTCCGCGTTCACTGGCGGGAGGGCGGAGAGCCCGTCCTCGTCGTGCCGTCAGCGGTCGCGATGCATCCGGAGTTCGATGCCGGCGCGATCCGCAGCCGCCGCCGCACGATCGACCTCGCCCTGGTCCGCCTGGCGGAGCCCCTGCCCGGTCGGTTCAGCGCGGCCGGGCTCGTCGACGGCTCGCTGCCGCGCGCCGGCAGCAGCGTCACGCTCGCCGGTTACGGCGTCTCCCGCGAGGGCGAAGCTCGCAGCACGGGCACCTATCGTTCGGCGGCACTGACCACGGTCGAGCCTTATGGCCCCGGCCGCATCCTGCTCTGGGCAGCCGACGACGCCGGTGGCGGCAAGCGACCGGGCGCCGGCGCCTGCCAAGGCGATTCCGGCGGGCCGATCTTCGGCGATGACGGCATCGTCGCGGTCACGAGCTGGTCGACCGGCCCCTCCGGGCGCCAGTGCGGGCTGCTCAGCCAGGGTGTCCTGGTTGCGCCGCAGCGCGGCTGGATCGATTCCACCCTGTCGAAATGGGGCGAAAGCGCCCGCTGGACGCGCGGCCGCTGACGGAGGGGCTGGACTGTGCCGCGCCACAGCCTAGATTGATCGACCGGTCCATTGGTTCGTTTCATGATCTCGCGCTCGTCACTCGCTCTTGCCTGCTTTCTGGCCGTCAGTGCCGCTCAGCCGGCGCTCGCCGTGGTCGGCGGCGTCGATTCGCGCGATGCGCTCGGCGCCCGCGCTTCGACCGTCCGGGTCGAAACGAGCCGCGGGGAACTCTGCTCGGGAGCGGTGATCGCGCCCGAGATCGTGCTTACCGCGGCGCATTGCCTGATGGGCGGCGGCTCGATCAGCGTCGTCAGTCTGGACACCCGCTTCCGTGCCCGCCGCCAGATGGTGGTCGCGGTCCTGCCGCATCCGAGCTTCGTGCCGGGGACGACGCCCCGCACCCAGCCCGGCACCGATCTTGCCCTGCTGCGCCTGGCGCAGCCGCTGCCGCGTGACATCGAGCCTTTGACACTCGGCAGCGGGCTCTGGCAGGGCGAGACCATCACGATGGCGGGCTACGGGCTGTCGGCGGAGAACAACAAGCGCACGGCCCGGCGCCTGCGCGAGACGCAGCTCGTCAATGCCGGCAACTACACTACGCAGAACACCGTCAAGGTCGCGGTCGACGCCGAGAACCGCGGCGAGACGCCGGGAGCCGGCGCCTGCCGCGGCGATTCCGGCGGGCCGGTGCTGCGCGGCAACGGGACCCGATCGCGCGACCTCGTCGGCATCGTCAGCTGGTCCAGCGGGCCGCTGAAGACGCAGGCGCGCCGGATCTGCGGCGGCTTCACCGCGATCACGCCGGTCAGCGACTATCGCAGCTGGATCGCCGAAGGCACCGCGCGGCTGCGCTCGCTCGGTAGCGAAGCGCCGCCGGAGCAGGCAGCCGAGCCGCGCGCCGCCTTCAGCTGGTGGTTCTCGCGCTGATCAGCCCTAGACGGCGAACTTCAGCCCCTTGATCGCGGCGAAATCCTGCACCCCGCCGCCGACGCGCTTGGTCGTGTAGAACAGCACATAGGGCTTGGCGGAATAGGGATCGCGCAGGATGCGCACGCCGGCCCGGTCGACGACGAGATAGCCGCGCCGGAAATCGCCGAAGGCGATCGAGACCGCGTTGTTGGCGATGTTCGGCATGTCCTCCGCCTCGACCAGCGGGAAACCGAGTAGCGTCGCTGGAGCGCCGGCCGAGGCCGGGGGCTGCCAGAGATAATGGCCGTTGGCGTCCTTGAACTTGCGGACCGTCGCCTGGGCCTTGCAATTCATCACGAAGGAAGCGTTCTGGCGGAAGCCTGCCTTCAGCGCATAGACGAGGTCGACGAGCACGTCGGAGGGGCTCGAGGCCGGAAAGGCCCCGGCAACACCGGTGTTGAGCACGCCGATATTGCCCCAACTCCAGCTGACGTCGGCGACCGTCGGATAGGCCAGGAAGCCCTTGGGCTTGTCGACGCCGTCGCCATTGACGAAGGCCGCGCCCTCCTGTTCGGCGAAGGCGCTCTCGACCTCCTCGGCGATCCACTGGTCGATATCGACGATGGCGTCGTCGAGCAAGGTCTGCGTCGCCGCCGGCATGGCGTAGAGCTCCATGGCCGGGAAGGAGAGCTCGGCCAGGGTCGGCGAAGCACCTTGCGGCCGCGCCGCCGTCTCGGCCACCCAGCCGGAGGCCGGGCCGGTCGTCGAGAACGCCTTCTTGTAGGTGCCGGACGAGATCGTACGGACGGTCGCCAGCGAGCGGATCGGCGAAACGTTGGCGAGGCGGCGCAGGATCTCACCCTCGACGGTCGCCGGGGCGAGATAGCCGCCATCCGGGCCGGAGCCAGCGGAGAGCGCCTTGGATTCCAGCCGCTTCAGGCCACCGGCCTCGCCGGTGCGAACGTAAGCGCCGAAAGCCGCCTTGTGCTCCGCCATCAGCGGATCGCGCGGGCCGTCCTGGCCGAGTGCCGGGCGGGAGCGCTCCAGCGTCAGCCGGTCGATACGGCGCATGGTGTCGTCGAGCGCAGCGTCCATGCGGACGAGCTTCTCCTCGGTCAGCGGATCGACGTTCTGGCGCGCCTCCAGGCCGGCGAGGCGCTCCTCGTTGGTGGCGCGGTAGTTCTCCAGCGTGTAGCGCAGGTCCTCGAAAGCCAGTGCGAGATCGGCGCCTGCGGCCTTGGTCTCGGGCACGGTGTTGAGATGGCTCATGGTCTCTCCTCGGGGTGATGGGTCAGATGAAGGCGGAGGGCCTGATCGCCTTCACAGCGGCGATCCGGGCCTGCGGCAGCATCGGGAAGGTCACGATCGAGACCTCCCAGAGATCGATGCGTTCGAGCCGGCGCAGGCCGGTTCGCGGTTCGGTGCGAGCCTTCTCATGGCGAAAGCCGATCGAGAGCCCGTCGATCGCGCCGTCGCGCATCAGCGCGTGGAGCTCGCGGGCACGGGCGACGGCGAGCGACAACCGGCCGCGCACGAACAGGCCACGGCTATCCTCGGTCAGGCTCGACCAGCGGCCGATCGGCTCGGCCGGGTCATGCTGCCAGAGCATTTTCACGCCGGCCGGCCCGCGCCTTTGCAGGCTCTCGCGGAAGGCGCCGGGTTCGACGATGTCCTTGCCGAGATCGGGGATGCGGAAGAGGCTGGCATAGCCTTCGAAAACGCCATCCAGCCCGATCCGGGTCGGCTGGAGCGGGAGCAGCTTGGATTCGAACGAAGCGCGGGCCGGACTGCGCGGCATCATCGATCGCCCTCCGCACCGTCCCGGCCACCCTTCGTCCGCTCGCTCTCGAGCTTCGCGAGCTGGCTGACAAAGCGGCTGAAGGTCTCGACAGGCGCGCCGCTTCGCGACGCCCTGCCCGCACGGGTCGGCGCCGGCGCCTTGGGCGGTGCCTTGGCCGTGCCGTTCCTGCCTTTCATGACGGATCCCCCTCGTGGCGTGCGTTGAAGCGATTGAGTTCGCGGACGAAATCATCGAAGCGACGATTGGCGGCGGTCAGCTCGCGCAGGACGAGCCAGGCCAGCCCCGAGGCACTCGCCGCCCAGAGCAACAGGCCGAGATGGCCGACATCGGCGCGGCCGACGAAGGCCGCGACGACCTGTTCGAGCATGTTCATGAGGCCTCCTTCCCGGAGGCGCGACGGCCGTAGCCGACCGCCTCGCGCTTCTCGTCCTCGTCGAGGAAGGTCGCAGCACCGAGCCGGCGCCAAAGCGATTCCCGCTCGTCGGCCAGCGCCTCGATGGCATCGAGATCGGGCTCCAGCACGAGTTCGTCGCCGAAGGCCGGCCCAAGCCATTGCGCCAACGACTGCGCCGTGCGGCGCACCAGCGGGATGACGGTCTGGCGCCAGAGCGCGCGATTGGCCTCGGCAAAATTGGCGTGGGTGTTGTCGCCGGGCAGGCCGAGCAGCAGCGGCGGCACACCAAAAGCGAGCGCGATCTCGCGGGCCGCCATCCCTTTGGCCGCGACGAAATCCAGCTCTGCCGGCGTCAGCGAGAGCGGCTTCCAATCGAGCCCGCCTTCGAGCAACAGCGGCCGGCCAGCATTGCGCGCGCCCTGGAAGGAGTCCTCCAATTCCTGCTTGAGGCGTTCGAACTGCGCTTCGGTCAGCGTCGCGCCTTCCGGCCCGTCATAGACCAGGGCGCCGGACGGCCGCGCGGCATTATCGAGCAGGGCCTTGTGCCAGCTGCCGGCGGCATTGTGGATGTCGAGCGACACCGCCGCTGGCTCGATCGGCGACAGGCCGTAATGGTCGTCGACGGGGTGGAACAGCGTCAGGTGCAGGATCGGCGGCAGGCCGCCCTCGTCCTGCCGGAAGCGCACCGTGTCGCCGCCGACCGTGTAGTCATAAGCCTCCGGCCAGCCGTCGCGGCCGGGCACGACGCGCATCCGGTCGGGCCGCAGCGCATAGAGTTCACGCGGCTCGCGGCCGGTGCTGACCGCCTCGACATAGGCATTGCCGGCGACGAGCAGATGCCCGACCAGCATCTCGCGGAAGGCGATGCCGCCCTGGCGCGGGTTGGGCCGCTCGATCAATGCGAGCGCCGGGTGCTCCGGCATCTCGCGCGTGCCGACCTTGGCGACGAGCGGCGTCTGCGCCGCCGCCTCCGCGATCAGGCGGATGCAGCGATGCACGACCGGATTGCGCTCATAGCCCTCCCGCGACAGCGCGACATAGTCGCGGGGCGTCCAGACGGGGCGGCCCGCTTCGTGCAGCGCGATCAGCGGCCCGACGCGCGAGCGCTTCTGGCCCGGCGCGGCTCGGCCGCGCAGGCTGCGAAGAAAATCGAACATGAATGTCTCGCTGTTGGAGCGTGAAACGCGGTTCAATCGCCGTCATTGCGAGCGCAGCGAAGCAATCCAGGAAGACTGGGTGGAACGTTCAGTCCCTCTGCCCCTGGATTGCTTCGTCGCTGACGCTCCTCGCAATGACGGTTGGTGGCGTGTGCTACATCCCCCGCACCCGCGGCCGAGCCTTCGGCGCGAGCATCAGATGGGTCAGCGCCCAGACGAGCGCGTCCAGCCGATCCGGCGAGCGGCCGGTTTCGAGGCCTCGCGGCCCGAAGGCGCACATCTCGTCCTCGAGTTCGGGAAAGGCCCCGGCATGCCGCACCCGCGCTTGCGCATAGAGCGCGGCGACCGGCTCGGCGCGGAGATACTTGCCCCGCGTCGCCCGCACGGAGACCACGGGCACGCCGGCATCGACCTCGCGGATGACGCTCTCGACCATCTCGCCGCCCTGGTTGACCTCGACCACCAGCGCGTCCGCTTCATGGCGACGGTAGAGCGCGACCGCCCTCTCCGCCCATTCCTGCGGCCGCGCGCCGGCCAATGTCGCGTCCTCCAGCACATGGCCGATGCCGTCATGGTCGACGCCGGCGACGATGAGGCCGCAACGGTCAGCCCGGTGCGACGAGGTGGCGGGCGGATCGACCGCGACCGCGATCCGGGCGAGCGCCGGTTTCTCGCGCTCGCGGGCAGCCTCGATCATGGCTCGTGTCCAGAGCGCGTCCGGGCTCTCCTCGACGATCTCGCCGTCGAGCTCCTGCCGGCCGAGCCGCGTCCCGCCATAGGTCTGCGTGACAGTACGGACGAACTCGGCGGCGAGGTTGTAGCGGTTGTCCTGCGTGCGCGCCCGGCTCACCGCGACATGCGGCTCGACCAGCAGGCGCTTCACCAAGGGCAGCGGACGCGGCGTCGTCGTCACGACCTGGCGGGGATGGTCGCCAAGGCGCAGGCCGAATTGCAGCATATCCCAGCACTCCCCAAGGTTCGGCCATTTCGCCAGTTCGTCGGACCAGGCGGCGCCGAATTGCGGACCGCGCAGCCCTTCCGGGTCCTCGGCCGTGAAGACCTGCGCGATCGCGCCGTTCGTCCATTGCAGGCGACGCAGCGAGGGCTGCCAGACCGGGCGCTCCCAGCGGTTATGGATCGAGAGCAACCCGGAGACGCCCTCGATCATCACGTCGCGGACCTGTCCTTGCGTTTCGCCGACGAGGGCGATGCGCTCCGTCGGCGTCTCCGCGAAGGGCGGATGGCCCAGCGCCATGCCCTTGACCCACTCGGCGCCGGTGCGGGTCTTGCCCGCGCCGCGCCCGCCCAGGACCAGCCAAATCGGCTTCAGCGGCTCTGGCGGCAATTGATCGGGGCGTGCCCAGATCTCCCAGGTGCTGCGAATGAGCTCGACGTCATCCGCCGTCGCCGTCGGCATCAGCTTCCCGAGAATTCTCACCCGCGTCCTGAGCGGCAAGGGCTTCAAGACGTCGAGCAAGATCCTGACGGAGTTGTGCGACATGTCGCAGATCGTCGGCAGCGGAAGGGTCATCCGTATGCTTGTCCTTCCTTGCTACTGGAGGCTCCTCGATCGCGACCAACTCGCGCACGGTGCGGGCGAGCACGGCCAGCGCCTTGGCGTCAGCCTCACTCGCGGGCGCGCCCTTCGGCAGGTCGGCGAGATGCTCCTCATGAGTGTCGATCTGGCGCTTGGCAGCACGCCAGAGCTGTCCCACCACCGCCTTGCGCGAGATCGCTTTGCGTTTCGACTTCGGCTCGGAGGCCAGCTGCGGCGTTGTCTCGTCCTGTTCGGCCATCGCGTCCTTCCCGATGACAGGCACGAAAAAGCCGCCGGCTGGAGAGCGCGGCGGCTTCGTTCGGGCAGATTTCGTGAGCGTTCCTGATCTCTACCGGATCAGCGTCACGATATCAAGGATAAAATTCCTACAACCCTAAGGGGTGGCAGACCGAAAATCAGGCCTGCTCCTTCTCGATCCACTTGTAGGTCGCGGCCGGGACATAATTCTGCATCCGATCGAGCAAGGTTGCCGGCTCGGTATCGGTCATTGCCATCGCCCGGTGGCTCTGCTTCAGGAAACCGGCCTCGACGGTGCGGTCGAGGAAGGTCGCTAGCGGATCGTAGAATCCGGCGACATTGAGCAGGCCGAGCGGCTTGGCGTGGATGCCAAGCTGGCCCCAGGTCCAGATCTCGAACAATTCCTCGAAGGTGCCGATCCCGCCGGGCATGGCGATGAAGCCGTCCGAGAGCTCGGCCATGCGCGCCTTGCGGGTGTGCATGGTGTCGACGACCTCGAGCCGGGTCAGCCCGACATGGCCGACTTCCTTGTCCTTCAGCGCCTGGGGAATGACGCCGTGCACCTGCCCGCCGGCCTCCATCGCCGCATTGGCGACGATGCCCATCAGGCCGACCGCACCGCCGCCATAGACCAGCGTCAGGCCGCGCCGGGCGATCTCGGCGCCCATGGCGCGGGCGCCCGCCGCATAGACCGGATCATTGCCGGGATTGGAACCGCAGAAGACGCAAACCGATCTCATGAACCGAGAGCCTGCAGGATGCGGGCCCAGGAACGCTGGCCCTTATGGAAGGAGGACAGGTCGTATTTCTCGTTGGGCGAATGGACCCGGTCGTCATCGAGGCCGAAGCCGACGAAGAGCGTATCGATGCCGAGCGTGCGCTTGAAATCGCCGCCGACGGGGATCGAGCCGCCGCTGCCGATCGAGACGACACGCCCGCCCCATTCATCGGCGAGCGCGACGCGCGCCTTCTGCAACACCGGCGAATCCACTGGCACCGCCAGCGCCGGCGAGCCGGAATGGCTGATGAATTCGGCGGTCACGTCATCGGGCAGGCGCTCGCGGATGAACTGGTGGAAGGCAGCGGCGATCTTCGCCGGGTCCTGGTCGCCGACGAGGCGGAAGGAAACCTTTGCCGAGGCCTTGCCCGGAATGACGGTCTTGCTGCCCTCGCCGGTATAGCCGCCCCAGATGCCGTTGACGTCACAGGTCGGGCGCGACTGGATCTGCTCGATCAGCATCCGGCCCTTCTCGCCGATGGAATGCTTCAAGCCCACCTGGCCGAGGAATTCCTTCTCCGTCAGGTTCAGGTCGGCCCATTCCGCCTTCTGGGCGTTGGTCGGCTCGTGCACGCCCTCATAGAAGCCGGGGATCGTGATGCGGCCGGTCTCGTCGTGGATCTCGCCGAGGATGCGCGCGAGGAGATGGATCGGGTTGGCTGCGGCGCCGCCGAACAGGCCGGAATGCAGGTCGCGGTCGGCGGCGGTCAGCGTCACCTCCTGATAGACCATGCCGCGCAGCGTCGAAGTGATCAGCGGCGTCTCGCGGTCCCACATGCCGGTGTCGCAGACGAGCGCATAATCCGCCTTCAGCTCGGCGGCATTGGCCTTGATATAGCCGGGCAGGTTGACGGAGCCGGATTCTTCCTCGCCCTCGACGAGGATGGTCAGGCCGATCGGCAGGTCGCCGGCCTCGGCCAGCGTCGCGCGCACGGCCTCGATGAAGGTCATCACCTGGCCCTTGTCGTCGCAGGCGCCACGCGCCGAGATGATATTGCGGCCGGGCTCCAGCTCGCGGACCACTGGCTTGAACGGATCGGTGTCCCAGAGGCTGACGGGATCGACCGGCTGGACGTCGTAATGGCCGTAGAACAGCGCATGCGGCGCGCCGGGCTTGGGGCGATGGGCGAGGACGACGGGGTGCCCGCCGGTCTCGCGCAGTTCCGCCTTGAAGCCGAGCGTTTCCAGATCGGCCCGCAGCCATTCGGCGGCAGCGCGGGTCTGTGCATTGTAGGCCGGATCGGTGCCGATCGAGGGGATTTCGAGCCAGGTTGAGAGGCGATCGAGCGATGCGTCGAGCCCATCGTCGAGACGGGCGAGAATGGCGGGAAGCTTGGTCATGGCGGCCATCGGATGCGATTCAGATGACGTCATCATGGCAAGCCCAGGTGCGGGCGTCAGCTCCTATTCGCGCATGACGGGCAGGCTCGCTCCTCTCAGTCACCTCTAGTTGCCAATCGTTCGCAACTAATTTGACAGACCTGCTGCAAGCCGATACCCCTTATTGCAATCCAGTTGCAGCAAGGCATCGTCATGTCGCAGGGCGCCCCGGAATCCTCGTCGATCTGGCTTCGATCGCGGGGCGAGCCGTCGCTGACGGATGTCTTTCGCACTATCAAGGTGACGCCGACCTCCTCGAACTGGCGCAAGTTCCTCGCCTTCTTCGGGCCGGGCTATCTCGTTGCCGTCGGCTATATGGACCCCGGCAACTGGGCAACATCGCTCGCCGGCGGCGCCCAGTACGGCTACACGCTGCTCGTCGTCGCGCTGGTCTCGAACCTGATGGCGATCATCCTGCAATCGCTCTGCGCGCGGCTCGCCATCGCCACCGGGCGCGACCTCGCCCAGGCCTGCCGGGACGCCTATCCGCCCTATATGGCCTTGCCGCTCTGGCTGCTCGCCGAACTCGCGATCTGCGCGACCGACCTCGCCGAGGTGATCGGCACCGCGATCGGCCTCAACCTGCTTTTCGGCGTCCCGCTCGAAATCGGCGTGTTGATCACCGCCTTCGACGTCTTCGTCATCCTCTGGCTGCAGACCCGCGGCTTTCGCTGGATCGAGGCGTTCATCATCACCCTGCTTGGCGTCATCGCGGTATGCTTCGGCATCCAGATCGCGCTGGCCGATCCGAACTGGGGCGAGGTCATCCGCGGCTTCGCGCCGACGACGGAGATCGTGACCAACCCGAACATGCTCTACATCGCGCTCGGCATCATCGGCGCGACGGTGATGCCGCATAACCTCTACCTGCATTCCGGCATCGTGCAGACCCGCGCCTATGGCGAGACTCTGCCGGAGAAGCGCGAGGCCCTGAAATTCGCGACGATCAACTCCACCGTCGCGCTCTGCTTCGCGCTCTTCATCAACGCCTCGATCCTGATCCTGGCCGCAGCGACCTTCCACAAGGCCGGGCACACCGATGTCGCCGAGCTCGGCCGGGCGCAGGAGCTGCTGCAGCCCCTGCTCGGCGCTTCGATCGCGCCGTCGCTCTTCGCCATCGCCCTGCTCTGCTGTGGCCTGAATTCGACGGTGACCGCGACCATGGCCGGGCAGATCGTGATGGAGGGCTTCCTGCGCATCCGGCTGCCGGCTTGGATGCGGCGGCTGGTGACGCGCCTCGTCGCGATCGTCCCGGCCATCGCCGTGACGCTGATCTATGGCGAGAGCCAGACGGCGAAGCTCCTGATCCTGAGCCAGGTCGTGCTCAGCCTGCAACTGCCCTTCGCGGTGGTGCCGCTGGTGATGTTCACGGCGTCAAAGGCGAAGATGGGCGCGCTCGTCGCCCCGCGCTGGCTGACTCTGACCGCTGCCATCATCGCCGCGATCATCATCGTGCTGAACATCAAGTTGATCATCGATTTCGCCACGGGGGCGTGACACATCGAGCATACGCGCCGTCATTCCGGGAGCATGCCGCAAGCATGAGCCCGGAACCCATGACCACTCTGTTATTCCAGTCAGCGTCGTGCTCGCCCTTGTGGCGAGCATCCACGTCTTGAGCACGGCCTTCGTCCCGCGAAGACGTGGATGGTCGGGACAAGCCCGACCATGACGGAAAGGTCGTGTTCATGGGTTCCGGGTTCTTCGCTGCGCGAAGCCCCGGAAAGACGGCGGGGTTCTGCGCTCTAGCGCTTTCCCGACATCGAGCCCAGAATGCCGCGCAGGATCGCGGTGCCGACCTGCCGGCCGATCGAAGTCGCAGCCGACCGCGCCGCCGAGGTGATGATCTTCTCGGTCATGCTCTGCGGCAACGCGCCGCCGCGCGAGCCCGGCCCGGTCTTCGGACGCTGCTGGGGAGCGCCGCCGCCGAGCCAGCCGCCGATCGTGTCGAGGATGCCGCCGCCCCCGCCATTCGTCGAGGCCTCGACCGGCGAACCGTCCGGGTTGAGGTTCTTGCGCTTCATCAGCTCTTCATAGGCCAACTCGCGGTCGACCATGGTCTCGTACTTGCCCTTCTCGGGCGATGCATTGATCGCCTGCTGGCGCTGTTGCGGCGAGCAGGGGCCGACCTGCGCCATCGGCGGCGCGATCAGGGCGCGCTCGACCATCTCGGGCGAGCCCTTACCCTCGAGCATCGAGACCAGCGCCTCGCCGACGGCGAGCTGGCTGATCGCTTCCTCGGTCTTGATCTTCGGGTTCTGGCGGAAGGTCTCGGCCGCGGCGCGCACCGCCTTCTGGTCACGGGGCGTGAAGGCGCGCAGCGCGTGCTGGACGCGGTTGCCGAGCTGGGCCAGCACCGTATCGGGGATATCGAGCGGGTTCTGCGTGACGAAATAGACGCCGACGCCCTTGGAACGGATCAGGCGCACGACCTGCTCGACCGCGGTCAGCAGCGCCTTCGGCGCGCCGTTGAACAGCAGATGCGCCTCGTCGAAGAAGAAGACGAGCTTGGGCTTGTCGAGATCGCCGACCTCCGGGAGCTGCTCGAACAGCTCCGAAAGCAGCCAGAGCAGGAAGGTCGCGTAAAGCCGCGGATTGTTCATCAGCTTGTCGGCGGCGAGGATATTGACGACGCCGCGGCCGTCGCGATCCCTCCTCATCAGGTCGTTGATGTCGAGCGCCGGCTCGCCGAAGAACAGATCACCCTTCTGGTTCTCGAGCACGAGCAGCGCGCGCTGGATCGTGCCGACCGACGCCGAGGTGACGTTGCCGTATTTGGTGGTCAGTTCCTGCGCATTCTCGGCGATGAAGGTCAGGATCGCACGCAGGTCCTTGAGGTCGAGGAGCAGCAGCTTCTGCTCGTCGGCGATGCGGAAAGCGATGTTGAGCACGCCCTCCTGCGTATCGTTGAGGTCGAGCAGGCGGGCGAGCAGCAGCGGCCCCATCTCGGAGATGGTGGCGCGAACCGGGTGGCCCTGCTCTCCGAACACGTCCCAGAACACCGTAGTGAACTGGTCCGGCTCGTATTTCAGGCCGAGCTCCTTGGCCCGGTTGACGAAGGGCGGCTTGGAATCGCCGGGCGCCACGATGCCGGAGAGATCGCCCTTGATGTCGGCCGCGAAGACCGGGACGCCATTGCGGGCGAAGCCTTCGGCCATCACCTGCAGCGTCACGGTCTTGCCGGTGCCGGTCGCCCCGGTCACCAGCCCATGGCGATTGGCGAGCTTGAGCAGGAGGTTTTCAGGCTTGCCGCTCTTGCCGATCAGAATCGCGCCATCATTCGCCATTGAAATTCGCCCATGAGGTTTCGTGCCGGTCCGGCAAGGGTGTAACCAAACGACGCAGAAGGCGGAAGCCCAATGACCGTTGGAAATCAGATCGTAAATATGTAAACTATTTTTCGAAGGCTTCGTGCGGAAGCCGTTTTGGCGAGGGGTTTTGGAACCATGGAAGAACTGCTGACGCGCGTGGCTGCGGCCGCCGGCATCAACGAAGAGCTCGCCCGCAAGGGCGTCGGCATCATTCTCGCATTCCTGCAGAAGGAAGGCCCGGCCGCCGAGATCGGCCAGCTCATGGCGGCTTTGCCGGGCGCGCAGGAACTGGCCGATGCCGAAGGTGGCGCCAAGGGCGGTATGCTCGGCGCGATCGGCGGCCTGATGGGCGGCGGTGGCGGCGTGATGGCGCTCGGCGGCCAGCTCATGAGCGCCGGCCTTTCCATGGGCCAGATCCAGAGCGTCTCGAAGGAGATGTTCGCGGTGGGCCGCGAGAAGGCCGGTGAGGACGCGATGGGCGCGATCGTCGGCGCGATCCCGGGCCTCGGCCAGTTCGTCTAAGCTCGCCGAACCATCCGAACGCCGCGGCACTGTCTCAGGATGGCGCCGCGGCGTTTTTGCATTCTCGCACTCGCCTTGCGACGAAGTAGGGATGGCGGTGCGCGCGCGCCCATGGCAATCAGCGCTCCACGGCTGCACACTGTGCGGAAGAGGAGTATCGGCGCGCATGAACTCGGCTGCCCCATCCGACCTTCCCTATCTCGACGCTTTCGCGGCGCCGTCTCATGACGCGTGGCGCGCGGCGGTCGACAAGGTCCTGAAGGGCGGCGATTTCGAGAAGAAGCTCGTTGGCCGTACCGCCGACGGCATCCGCATCGAGCCGCTCTATCCTGCCGCCGCTACGCCCGCTCGCGCCCTGCGCGCCGAGACAGGGCGCTGGCATGTCGCCGCCCGGCTCGACCATCCGCAACCGGACGCAGCGCAGACGCTGGCTCTCGCCGATCTCGAGGGGGGCGCCGACACGCTCACCATCAGCTTCGCCGGGGCACTGGCGGCACGCGGCTACGGCCTTGTCGCCGACGACGTGACGACGCTCGATGCCGCGCTCCAGGGCGTGATGCTGGACCTCATTCGCCTGCGTCTCGACCCCGCCCCGCAAGGCCGCATCAACGCCTTGCTGCTGGCCGCCCTGATCGAAAAGCGCGGCCATGCGGCAAGCGAGGTCTCCGTCTCGTTCGGCCTCGATCCGATCGGCGTCTTCGCCAGCCGCGGCTCGCTCGTGGCCGCATGGCCGGAACTCGGCCGCCGGCTCGCGGCAACGATCCGCACCCTGAAGGAGCGCGGCTTCACCGGCCCCTTCATCGAGGTCGACAGCCGGCCCTATCACGAGGCTGGCGCCAGCGAGGCGCAGGAGCTCGGCGCGGCGCTCGCCACGGCTGTCGCCTATCTGCGTACGCTCGAGGCGCAAGGCCTGCCCCTGTCCGAGGCGCGCGATGCGCTGGCCTTCACGCTGGTCGCGGATACCGACGAATTCCTGACCGTGGCGAAGTTCCGTGCCGCGCGCCTGCTCTGGAGCCGCATCCAGCAGGCCTGCGGCCTGTCGCCGAAGCCGGCCCGCATCCATGCCGAAACGGCGTGGCGCTCGCTGACGAAGCGCGACCCGAACGTCAACCTGCTGCGCGGCACCGTCGCGGCCTTCGCGGCCGGGGTCGGCGGCGCCGATTCGATCGCCGTCCAGCCCTTCACCGCCGCACTCGGCTTGCCCGATGCCTTTGCGCGCCGCGTCGCCCGCAACACCCAGCTCATCCTGCTCGAAGAGAGCAATCTCTGGCGCGTCGCCGACCCTGCCGCTGGCGCCGGCGGCTTCGAGACGCTGACGCAGACGCTCTGTGAGCAGGGCTGGCAGGCCTTCCAGGAGATCGAACGGCAACGCAGCGGCGATCTCGGCGGCATCGTCGCATCACTGGTCGACCGCCATCTCCAGAAGACGCTCGCCGAGCAGCGCACCGCTCGCGCCAAGGCGGTGGCGACGCGCCGCGAGCCGATCACCGGCACCAGCGAATTCCCCAATATCCGCGAGGAGACAGCGACTGCGCTCGCCATCGCGCCGGTCAAGCTCGACGGAAAGCGCGTGCAAGGCAGCCTCGCCGAGCGCAACCAGGGGGAGATCATCCGCTCCTTCGTCGATGGCGCCGGCCGGGCCGATGCGCTGGCCGCGCCCGCCACTGGCCTGCGTGCCGATCCCCTGCCCTCGCTGCGGCTGTCGGAACCGTTCGAGGCTTTGCGCGACAAGGCCGATGCCCAGCCCAAGCGCCCGGTCGTCTTCCTGGCGACGCTCGGTCCGATCGCCGATTTCACGGCCCGCGCCGGCTTCGCCCGCAACCTATTCGAGGCCGGCGGCCTCGCAGCGCCGAGCGGCGACGGCTTCGCCAAGGATGGCGCCACCGATCTCGACGCTCTCGTGGGCGCCTTCCGTGCGTCCGGTGCGAAGCTCGCCTGCTTGTGCGGTTCCGATTCAGCCTATGCCGCAGAGGGTCCTGCGGCGGCCGAGGCGCTAGCCAAAGCCGGCGCCACCGTCTGGCTCGCCGGCCGCCCGGCCGAGACCGAAGCCTTGAACAAGGCGGGCGTGACCTCGTTCATCTACATGGGCTGCGACGTGGTCGAGACGCTCGCGCGAGCGCAGGCCATCACAGGCGCCTGACCGGAGACAAGAGTTTGACTGCCATCGCCCTCACCATCGCCGGTTCGGATTCGAGCGGCGGCGCCGGCATCCAGGCCGATCTCAAGACCTTCGCGGCGCATCAGGTCTATGGCGCCAGCGTGATCGTGGCGCTGACCGCGCAGAACACCAAGGGCGTCAGCGGCATCCATGCCGTGCCGCGCGACTTCGTCGCCCAGCAGATGGATGCCGTCTTCGAGGACCTCGACGTCAACGCCGTCAAGATCGGCATGCTGGCGACGGCCGAGCTGATCGAGACCGTCGCGGCCGGGCTGAAGCGCCATGGCGCGAAGAATGTCGTGCTCGATCCCGTGATGATCGCGGCCTCCGGCGCGCGGCTGCTGGAAAGCGCGGCGGTCGAGGCAATCCGCACCCATCTCTTCCCGCTCGCGACCCTGATCACGCCGAACCTGCCGGAAGCCGCTGCCCTGCTCGGCACGAGCATGGCCGAGACTGATGAGGCCATGGACGAGCAGGCCGAGAAGCTCGCCGCGCTCGGCGCGGCCAATGTTCTGGTCAAGGGCGGCCACGGCACCGGCGAGATCAGCAGCGACCTCCTTTTGCTCGCGGGCGGCGCGCCCCAGCGCTTCAACGCGCCGCGCCTCGCGACGCGCAACACGCACGGCACGGGCTGCACGCTCTCCTCCGCCATCGCCGCCAATCTCGCCAAGGGGCAGGCACTGGCGGAGGCTGTCGGCCACGCCAAGACCTATATCTCCGCCGCCATCGCCGCCGCCGATCAGATCGCGGTTGGCCACGGCCACGGACCGGTGCATCATTTCCACCATTGGTGGGACAGGACCGACGGGAGCCAGTCATGACCGCGATCCCGGATTTCACGAAGCTCGCCTTTGCCACCGGTGCTCGCCCTGCCACCGGCTCGCTGCCGACGGGCGAAGCCTGGCAGACGCCCGAGGACATCCCGGTCAAGCCGGTTTACACGGCCGCCGACCGCGACGGCCTGCCCTTCGTCGAGACGCTACCCGGCATCGCGCCTTATCTGCGCGGCCCTTACCCGACGATGTATGTCAACCAGCCCTGGACGATCCGGCAATATGCCGGCTTCTCGACGGCCGAGGATTCGAACGCCTTCTACCGGCGCAACCTCGCCGCCGGACAGAAGGGGCTCTCGGTCGCCTTCGACCTCGCGACCCATCGCGGCTACGATTCCGACCATCCGCGCGTCGCCGGCGATGTCGGCATGGCCGGCGTCGCGATCGACTCGATCTACGACATGCGCACGCTGTTCTCCGGCATCCCCCTCGACCAGATGAGCGTGTCGATGACGATGAACGGCGCCGTGCTGCCGGTGCTGGCGCTCTATATCGTCGCAGCGGAAGAACAGGGCGTGCCGCAGGCCAAGCTCTCGGGGACCATCCAGAACGACATCCTCAAGGAGTTCATGGTCCGCAACACCTATATCTACCCGCCCTCGCCCTCGATGCGGATCATCGGCGACATCTTCGCCTTCACCTCGGCCAACATGCCGAAGTTCAACTCGATCTCGATCTCCGGCTACCACATGCAGGAGGCCGGGGCGACGCAGGACCTCGAGCTCGGCTACACATTGGCCGACGGCGTCGAATATATCCGCGCCGGCCAGCGCGCGGGCCTGTCCGTCGACGTCTTCGCGCCGCGCCTGTCCTTCTTCTGGGCGATCGGCATGAACTTCTTCATGGAAGTCGCCAAGATGCGGGCCGCCCGGCTGATCTGGGCGAAGCTGGTCAAGGACTTCGGCGCGCAGAACGAGAAGTCCCTTCCCTTGCGCACCCATTGCCAGACCTCGGGCTGGTCGCTGACGGCGCAGGACGTGTTCAACAACGTGCCGCGCACGATGATCGAGGCGATGGCGGCGACCCAAGGCCATACCCAGTCGCTGCACACCAATGCCCTCGACGAGGCTTTGGCGCTGCCGACCGATTTCTCGGCCCGCATCGCCCGCAACACCCAGATCCTGCTGCAGCAGGAAAGCGGCACGACCCGGATCATCGATCCCTGGGGCGGTTCTTACTATGTCGAGCGGCTGACAGCGGAGCTGGCGGAGAAGGCCTGGGGCCATATCCAGGAGGTTGAGAAGCTCGGCGGCATGGCCAAGGCCATCGAGGCCGGCATCCCGAAGCTGCGCATCGAGGAGGCCGCCGCCAAGACGCAGGCCCGCATAGACGGCGGCCTTCAGAAGATCATCGGCGTCAACTGCTACAAGCCCGACAATGAGGCGACGATCGACGTGCTCAAGGTCGACAATGCCGCGGTGCGCGCCCAGCAGCTCGACAAGCTCAGGCGCCTCAAGGCCGAGCGCAACGAGACCGAGGTGCAGGCGGCGCTGACCGCGCTGACCAATGGCGCCGCCGGCAACGGCAACCTGCTCGACCTCGCGGTCAAGGCCGCCCGCGCCAAGGCAACCGTCGGCGAGATCTCCATGGCGATGGAGCAGGTCTTCGGGCGCCACCGGGCCGAGATCAAGGCGATCTCCGGCGTCTACAAGCGGGAGGTCGGCGAGATGAACCCAGCCGTGACGCGCGTCCAGTTGATGTGCGAGGCGTTCGAGGAGGCGGATGGCCGCCGCCCGCGCATCCTCGTCGCCAAGATGGGCCAGGACGGGCATGATCGCGGCCAGAAGGTCATCGCCTCGGCCTTCGCCGATCTCGGCTTCGACGTCGATATCGGCCCGCTCTTCGCGACGCCAGACGAGGCGGCGCGGCAGGCAGTCGAGAACGACGTCCATATCGTCGGCGTCTCCTCGCTCGCGGCCGGACATCTCACGCTGGTGCCGGAATTGAAGGCCGCTCTCGCCAAGGCCGGCCGGCCCGACATCATGATCGTCGTCGGCGGCGTCATCCCGCCGCAGGATTTCGACGCGCTGATCGAGGCCGGCGCCTCGGCGATCTTCCCGCCCGGCACCGTCATTGCAGACGCCGCCGAAAAGCTGCTGGAAGAGCTCAACCAGCGCCTCGGCTACGCCCAGCGGACGGCAGCGGAGTGATGTGATAAGCTGGGTTCCGGCCCTTGAACCGATCACTTCGCCATGATGAACCAAGACCAATTGAAGCAGCGCATTCTGGCCATACGGCCGGATTTGCGCGCGCGCGGCGTCAGCCACATGGCGCTGTTCGGCTCTCGGGCACGCGGCGATGCCCGGCAGGACAGCGATGTCGACCTGATGATCGAGGTCGACGATCCCGGCTTCTCTCTCATCGATCTGGTCGGTATCCAGCAGGACCTGTCGGAAGAGATCGGCTTGCCGGTCCAGATCACAATGCGCCGCAGCCTGTCCGAGCGGCTGGCGGAAGCCATACGAAACGAGACCGTCGAGCTGTTCTGATGGCGGTGACGTTCCGCGATCGCATCGCGCATATGAAGGATGCGATCGCGCATATCCGCAGCCTTCGCGCCGAAGCTTCCGACACCCGGATCAGGCACGACCCGGTCCTGCGTGCCGCGCTTGAGCGCTTCTTCGAGATCATCAGCGAAGCGAGCCGCCATATCCCCGAAGATCGGCGGGCGGCCTATCCGGACATCCCCTGGAAACGCATCGCAGGCATCGGCAATGTGCTGCGCCATGCCTATGACGGCGTCGACATCGACCTCCTGCTCAACACGGCAGGCCCCGAGCTCGATGCGCTGGAACGAGCCGTGTCACAACTGCTCGACGCCCCGGAATAAAAGAAGGCGGGCGCTGCCAGCCGGCAACGCCCGCCCCATGATCACGACCGACGTGGCGACACTTACCGCCAGCCGTAACCATAGCCGTAGCGCGGCGGAGGCGGCCGCATGCCATAACCGTCGGAATAACGATGCCAGCGCCGCTGGCCCCAGAAGCCGTGGACGGCGGGCGGCGCCGGGCGCCAGCCATAGCCGTAAGCCGGGCGATCGTAGGAGCGTTCATAGCCGCCGAAGGCCTGAGCCTCGCCTGCTCCGGCGAATGCCGAGGCTGTAAGCATAGCGCCGCTGAGCGCGAGCGCTGCCAAACCGATCCGGGCGCGATTGCCAAACATGGTCTCATGTCCTGTTCCGGCAGGGGTCTCCCTGCCACGGATCGGACATTCGCATGGCGTGGCTGAACGGGCTTTGAGAGCGCCGTTCAGCCACCGTTTAGCTGCCGGACAATTGCTCGCGCTTCAGCAAGATCGAGGCGGCAATCACGACGACAGCGACCGCCCCGATCATGATCGTGCAGGCGGCATTGATCTCCGGCGAGACGCCGAGCTTGACCGCCGAATAGAGCCGCATCGGCAGCGTGGTCGCGCCCGGCCCCGTGGTGAAGCTTGCGATGACGAGGTCGTCGAGCGAGAGCGTGAAGGCCAGCATCCAGGCCGCCGCCACCGCCGGCCAGATCAAGGGCAGCGTCACGGTCCAGAAGGTGACGAAGGGCGTGGCCCCCAAATCCTGAGCTGCCTCTTCCAGCGAGCGGTCGAAGCCGACGAGCCGCGACTGCACGACGATGCAGGCAAAGCCGAGGCTGAAGGTCGCGTGGGCGATCGTCACGGTCCAGAAGCCGCGCTCGACATCGGCGGCGACGAAGAGCAACAGCAGCGACAGGCCCGTCACCACCTCGGGCATGACGAGCGGCGCCAGCACCATGCCGGAGAACATCGTGCGTCCGATGAAGCGGCCATGGCGCGCCAGCGCGAGCGCCGCCAGCGTTCCTAGGATCGTCGCCAGGGTGGCCGAGACGAAGCCGAGGCGGATCGAGAGCCAGGCTGCGTCGAGCAGCGGCCCATTCTGCATCAGCGCGCCATACCAATGCGTCGAGAAGCCGCCCCAGACCGTCACCAGCCGCGAGGCGTTGAAGGAGTAGGCGATCAACGTCACGATCGGCAGGTAGAGGAAGGCGAAGCCGACGATCAGCGCCAGGATCAGTCCGGGACCGAGCCGGCTCATGCCGCCCCCTCCCGGCGCAGGCGCGCGCGCTGAGCCAAGACGAGCGGCAGCACCAGCACGACGAGCAGTACCACCGCCACGGCCGAGGCCAACGGCCAGTCGCGGTTCGAGAAGAACTCGCTCCACAGCACTTTGCCGATCATCACCGTATCGGGGCCGCCGAGCAGGTCGGGGATGACGAACTCGCCGACAGCGGGGATGAAGACCAGTGCGGAGCCGGCGAGGATGCCCGGCAGCGACAGCGGCAAGGTCACCGTCAGGAAGGCCGTGACCGGGGTGGCGCCGAGATCGGCGGCCGCCTCCAGCAGGCCGCGATCGAGCTTCTCCAGCGTAGCGAAGAGCGGCAGCACCATGAAGGGCAAGTAGGAGTAGACCATGCCGAGCAGCACGGCCGTCTCGGTGTTGAGCAGGCGCAGCGGCTCGGCCTCGAAGCCGAGCAGGCTGAGCGACGCATCGAGCAGACCGTCCGGCCTGAGGATGCCGATCCAGGCATAGACCCGGATCAGGAACGAGGTCCAGAACGGCAGGATGACGAAG
Organism: Beijerinckiaceae bacterium; assembly: GCA_965283735.1. Classification (GTDB taxonomy): domain Bacteria; phylum Pseudomonadota; class Alphaproteobacteria; order Rhizobiales; family Beijerinckiaceae; genus Allobosea. Next base: position 3,119,556 of record CBDIPN010000001.1, read on the forward strand.
ACGAGCAGGATGCCGCGCCAACGTGCGGGCGCCGAGGCCATCGCATAAGCCAGCGGATAGCCGATCGCCAGCGCGAAGAGTGTGGTCAGCGCCGCGATGCGCAGGGAGTAGAGATAGCTTTGCCAGTAGAGCGCGTCGTCGCCGAGCAGGCTGAAGTTCGCGAGATCGAGCTGGGAGAGGAATTCGCCGAGCTGGGCAAGGCCTTCCCAATGCGGCGCATAGGGCGGCAGGGCCGTCGCGGCCTGCGAGAAGGCCATGCGCAGCACGATGCCGAAGGGGACGAGGAAGAACAACGTGAGCCAGAGATAGGGCACGGCCACGACGAGGCGGCGGAGCCACTGCAGCGAAGCGACCGCGCTCATGGCGGCAGTACCACGCCGGCCTCGACATCCCAGGAGAGCCAGACCTTGTCGTCCCAGGCGAAGGGCCGGGCCAGCCGGCGCGTGCGGTTGGCCAGCGCGACCTTGACCAATTGACCGCCCTCACCGCCGAGCATCACCTGGATCATCGTGAAGTCGCCGAGATAGCCGATATCCCAGATCTCGCCGGCAACCTTGTTGACGGCCTGAGTGGGCTCGTCATGGGCGATCTCGATCTTCTCCGGCCGGATGCCAACGACGAGAAGTCACCCGGCTCCAGGGCCGGCGCCTCCTCGTCGAGCTCGATGGTGCCGACATGCGGTATCTCGGCCCGGACCAGCTCGCCCTGGACGGTCGCGATCCGACCCTCGAATATGTTGATATCGCCCACGAATTCGGCGACATGGCGGTTCGCAGGCGCCTCGTAGATCACGTCGGGCGGGCCGATCTGGACGAGCTTGCCATGGTCCATCACCGCCATGCGGTCGGCCATGGTCATCGCCTCATCCTGGTCATGGGTGACGACCATGAAGGTGAGCCCGAGCTCGCTCTGCAGGTCCATCAACTCGAACTGGGTCTGCTCGCGCAGCTTCTTGTCGAGCGCCGCCATCGGCTCGTCGAGCAGCAGCAGCTTCGGCCGCTTGGCCAGCGAGCGGGCAAGCGCGACGCGCTGGCGCTGGCCACCGGAGAGCTGATGCGGCTTGCGCCCGCCCAAGCCCGAAAGCTTGACCAGCGCCAGCATCTCCTCGACGCGCCGGTCGATCTCGGCGCGCGGCAAACCCTCGCGCTTCAGCCCGTAGGCGATGTTGCCGGCCACGCTGAGATGCGGGAACAGCGCGTAGGACTGGAACATCATGTTGATCGGCCGCAGATGCGGCGGGATGGCAGTGATGTCCTGCCCATCGAGCAGAATCCTGCCTTCGTCCGGCGTCTCAAAGCCGGCGAGCATGCGCATCAGCGTGGTCTTGCCGCAGCCGGAAGGCCCAAGCAGCGCGAAGAACTCGCGCGGATAAAGCGCGAGCGAGAGATCGCCCACCGCGGTGACGTCGACGAAGCGCTTGGTCACGCCCTGGAACTGGACCAGCGGCTTCGCCGCCGGGTCGTTCCAGGGCTGGAAGGCCCGGCGCACGCTGCCGGGCGAGGTCTTCTTCATGGTGCTCGCGACCTGTCCGGAGCCGGTCACTTGCCGGTCTTGACGCGGGTCCAGAGCCGATTCACCAGCCGCTGGGACTTTTGGTCATAGGGCGTGATCGTGTAGAGCCGCCCCATCACTTCGTCCGACGGATAGATGCCGGGATTGTCGCGTACCGCCGCCGACAGGAACGGCTTTGAGGCGAGGTTGCCGTTGGCATACTGGATGAAGTCCGAGTTCTTTGCGGCCATCTCCGGCTTGTTGACGAAGTCGATGAACTTCATCGCCGCGTCGACATTGCCGGCATCCTTCGGGATCACGAAGGAGTCGAACCACATCAATGCGCCTTCCTTCGGGATGGAATAAGCGATCTGGACGCCGTTCTTGGCTTCCTCGGCGCGCTTCTTGGCCTGGAGGATGTCGCCGGAATAGCCCACGGCCAGGCAGATATCACCGTTCGCGAGCGCGTTGATGTATTCCGAGGAGTGGAACTTCTGGATATGCGGGCGGATCTTGCGCAGGAGTTCGCCGGCCTTGTTGAGATCGGCCTCGTTCTTGGAATCCGGATTGAGGCCGAGATAGCGCAGGGCCGCCGGGAACATCTCCTCGACCGCGTCGAGCACGTGCACGCCGCAGTTCGAGAGCTTCTTGAGCTGGTCGGGCTCGAAGACGATCTTCCAGGAATCGATCACGGCATCGGGGCCGAGCCGTTCCTTGATCTTGGCGGTGTTATAGCCGATCCCGGTCGTGCCCCACATGTAGTTCACGGCGTATTTGTTGCCGGAATCATACTTTGAGAGCCGCGTCTGGATCTCCGGCCAGATGTTCTTGAGGTTCGGCGCCTTGTCCTTCTCGACCGGCTGATAGAGCCCGATCGGGATATGGCGCGGCAGGAAGGAGGCGGTGACGACGATCAGGTCGTAGCCGGTCTTGCCGGCCAGAAGCTTGGTCTCCACCGTCTCCATCTGATCGAAGGTGTCGTAGACGACGGTGATGCCGGTTTCCTTCTTGAAGGCGTCGAGCACCTCCGGATCGACATAATCAGACCAGTTGAAGATGCGCAGTTGCTTGTCCTGCGCGGCCACTGGCGCGGCCAGAAGTCCCAGTCCGATCGCGCAAGCGGCAATCGCCTCGGTCAGTCGCTTCGTCGTCCTACCCAATCCGCCCCTCCATCGTGTTGGCGCGCGCACGCTACCAGCTTTCCCCCCGGCATCAACCGCCATCGGGTGCAACCGAACACCCGCGCACAGGCAAGCTGCGCCTGACGCAAGCGTGAACGGCGACAGCCTTGCCGGCCCACGCCGCCATGCACATACCGTACCGCATGCGTCTGCTCCGCCGTTTCCTGCTGTTCTTTGCGATCGCCTTCCTGCTGCCGCTCGCAAGCCACGCCGGCTGGTGGGCCTGGCAGGAGCGTGCGCCGAACTGGCAGCGCGCCGACTGGACCAGCGCCAAGCTCCTGCCCGCGGCCTCGGATGCTGCGGAAGCGACGGTGCATGTCTTCGCCGCGCGCGTCGGCCGCTGGCGCGGCATCTTCGCCCATCATTCCTGGGTGGTGGTGAAGGAGCGTGGCGCCAGCGCCTATACGCGCTTTGATGTCGTCGGCTGGGGCGCCCCGCTTCGGGTCAATCACCGCGACGCCGATGGGCGCTGGTTCGGCAACATGCCGGAACCGGTCACCGAGATCCGCGGCGAGGCCGCCGAGCAACTGATCCCACGCATCCGTGCGGCCGTGGCCGCTTACGCCTATTCCAGCCCCGGCAGCTATCTCGCATGGCCGGGACCGAACTCGAACAGCTTCGTCCAGCATGTCCTGGCCGAGGTGCCCGAGCTTCGGCAAGCGCTGCCGCCGACCGCACTCGGCAAGGACTGGCGCGCCGACGGCCTCTTCGCCGGGCTGACCGCGAGCCGCACCGGCATCCAGGCGTCGCTCTATGGGCTTGCCGGCGTCACCGTCGGCTGGGTCGAAGGCATCGAGATCAACCTGCTCGGCCTCGTCGCCGGGCTCGACCTGCGCAGCCCGGCGCTGAAGCTGCCGGGCTGGGGACGGGTCGGGGTTTAGGGCACAGAAGCGTTCAAACCGCCTCGAAGGCCTGCGCCAGATCCGAGATCAGGTCCTCGATATTCTCGATTCCGACGGAGATGCGGATCAGCGCATCGGTGAGGCCGATCTCCTCGCGCATTTCACGGGCAACGCCGGAATGGGTCATCGCGGCGGGATGCGAGACCAGCGTCTCGGTGCCGCCGAGGCTGACCGCGAGCTTCATGATCTGGAGGTTGTCGAGCAGCGCGAATGCCTCCTTCTCGCCGCCCTTGACGTCGAAGGCGAAGGTCGAGCCCGCCGCCGTGCACTGGCGGTCGAAGACGGCCTTGCGCGGGTCGCCGTCCTTGAGATTGCCGAGATAGTGGACCCTGGCGACCTTGGGGTGGCTCTCCAGGTATTCCGCCACGAGCTTGGCGTTCTCGTTGGCGCGGCTCATGCGGATGTCGAGCGTCTCCAGCGAGCGCATCAGCATCCAGCAGGAATTGGGATCGAGCTGCGTACCCAGCGAGCCGCGCCAGGCCTTCACCTGCCGCACCAGCGCCTCGGAGCCGCTGATCGAGCCGCCGACGAGGTCGGAATGGCCGCCGACATATTTGGTCAGCGAGAGCAACGAGAGGTCGGCGCCCTGCTTCAGCGGCTTCTGGTATTTCGGGCCGAGCATGGTGTTGTCGACGACGACGGGCGGGCGGTGGCCCTGCGACTTCTCCAGCTCGTCCGCGATCATCTTGCAGGCGGCGAGATCGACGAGGCCGTTGGTCGGGTTGGCCGGGGTCTCGACCAGGATCATCGCGACGCGGCCCTTGGCAGCGGCGGCCTTGGCCACGTCACGCATCTGCGCGATGTCGAGACCATCGGTGAAGCCGAAGGGCGTGACGCCGAAGGCGCCCATCTGGTTCTTCAGCAGGGTCTCGGTACCGCCATAGAGCGGGCGCGAATGCAGGATCGTGTCGCCCGGCCGCAGGAAGGCGAAGCAGGTCGTCGCGATCGCCGCCATGCCCGAGGCGAAGACGGCGCATTTCTCGGCCTCGTCCCAGATCGCCAGGCGATCCTCGAGGATCTCCATATTGGGATGGTTGAAGCGCGAATAGACGAGGCCGGGCTTCTCGCCGGGCTTGGGCTGGCGCCGGCCGGAGGTGAAATCGAAGAAGTCCTTGCCCTGCTGGGCATTCTGGAAAACGAAGGTCGAGGTCAGGAAGACCGGCGGCTTCAGCGAGCCTTCCGACATGGCCGGCGAATAACCGAAGCCCATCATCAGCGTCTCGGGATGGAGCTTGCGGTTGGCGATCCGGTCCTTGTGGTAGTTGTCTTCGCTCATGGCCGTCTCCCTTGCGATCCTGCGGCGCAGGCCGGTTTCTGACACCAGATTATTCCCATCAGCGCGCCATTGCTTGGCCGATCAGCATCATCCTAATGTGCCATGAGCAGCTTTCTGCTCAATTTTGTCAGGGATGGAGCATATCGTGCTCGATAGCATCGACCGCCGGATTCTCGCCGTTCTGCGTGAGGACGGGCGCATCACCAACCAGGACCTGTCGCAGCGGGTCGGGCTCTCGCCGACGCCATGCCTCCGGCGCCTGAAGCGGCTGGAGGAGACCGGTGTTATTCAGGGCTACACCGCTGTCGTCGACCCCAAGGCCTACGGGCTGCCCTTCAGCGTCTTCGTCTCGGTGCGGCTGACCCAGCAGAATCAGGAGCAGATCGCCGAGTTCGAGAAGGCGGTCGAAAGCTGGAGCGAGGTCGCCGAGTGCTATCTGATGACCGGCTCTCAGGATTACCTGCTGCGCGTCGTCACCGACGGCATCGAGGGCTATGAACGCTTCCTGAAGCAGAAGGCGACGCGGCTGAAATGCATCCAGTCGGTCGAATCCAATTTCGCGCTGGCGACGATCAAGAAGCGCTCCGGCCTGCCGCCGGTCTAAAGGCTCTCAACGGGCGTCGAACAGTTCCGCAGCCGCAGCCTTCACCATGCCGCCCTGCTGATGCGCCACGCCCGGCACGACAACCTCGCGCCAGCGAAGCGCAATGCCGAGACGGCGCGCTTCGTCGCGGGCCGCAGCCATGAAGTGCTCGCCGCGGGCGAAGCGCGTCGCACCCTGCTCCTCGGCGCCGCGTGACTTGTTGAGCTGGTGGTGATCGGGATCGATGTCCTGATCACCCAGCATAACCAGCATCGGCTTGGCGAGCGCCCGGGCCAGCGTGGCATCGGTGACCGGCGTGCCCTTGAGCGAATAGGGGTAGGCGCGCTCGCCGGCGAGAGCCGGCAGCGTGTAGTAGCCGGCATTCGCCACGGCTGCCGTCGCGATGCGAGCCTCCGGCATCAGCATGATCATGCGGTGCACGAACTGGGCGCCGGCCGAATGCCCGAAGATCGTATAGCTGTCGCCCGCAACACGGCCGCTGGCGCGAGCGGCGTCGAACAGCCTTTCGATCAGGCCGAAAGTCCATTTCGTCTTGTCGGATTCACTACGGACGTCACCTTGCTGGAACCGGCGGCTGGGAAACTGCTCCTTGTCGAAGCGCGGGGCCAGAACGAGGAACCCGGCCCGGTCGGCAGCGGCTTTCCAGGCATCGCGCGCGCCTTTCGCGTTGCGACCCATGCCATGGACCGCGATCAGCAGGGGGCAAGGCTTGGCCGCGCAGGCCGGCGGCACATAGCTCGAAACTGCGATGGTAACGGGCAGCGCGTCGGCATAGCTGCCCTCGGCTGGGCCGGTCCCGGCAAAGAGAGCCGGCGTTTCGGCAGAGGCTGCGGAAAAGCCGAAGCCCAGCGCCAGCGCGACAGCCGTCAATCCCCAACGCAACCGCGCCATTCCGCCCGCTCCTCTCGTGCATCGCACCGGCAAGCGGATAGCACTTTTCCGCGGAATCCGCGCGCCGCGACCTAGCCGCCGCGATCCATGGCCCGGCGCACGACCTGCGTGACCTCACTGTTGGACAGGAAGAGATCGTGACGCAGCATGCTCCAGCCCCGGCCGGAGGTATCAGCGACCCTGACGCCCAGCGCCTCCAGCCGTGAACGATCCGCCGCGCCGGCGCGTGCGACGCCGCCGGCGATGCGGGCGGAGACGGCAAGCGCCCGGTCGCCGGGGTCGATGATCACGGTCATGCGCTGGGCCAGCGGGCCGAGCTTCTTCACGGTCTGCTCGAAGGCGTCGATATCGACGTCCGGCGAGGCCAGCACGACCGAGCCGATCCGGGCGTAGATCTCCTGGGAATCGCGCAGCTCGCGCAGGCCTTCCAGGGTCAGGAAAGTGCCCATGGAATGGGCGACGATGTGGATGCGGCCGACGGTGGGGTTGGCGACGAGCGCCTGCAAAGACTGGACGAAGCCGTCGCGCGACCAGAGCGCGCTCTCGCGATCATAGGCGTAATCGAAGAGCTTGCCGCCGGACGGCCAGGTGAACAACGCGGTCCGGCCCTGGAATTCCAGCGAATGGGAGAGCTGGCCGGCGCTGCGCGCGGCGGTCTCGAAGGTCTCGTTGAAGCCGTGGATGTAGAGCAGGACGTCGCGCCCGTTCACGGCGTCCGAGAAGGCTCGTGGCGCGTTCCCCGAGGTCTCACGCGAGATCCCGAGCACGGCCCAGTCACCGCTTACCGCCGAGGAAACACGACCCGCGATGCCGCGCCCGGGCGGCGACAGCCGCGCCTCGGCAAAGGTGAGCGGACCGCGATCCGTGTTGAAGAACGGCGTGGCGTTGCCGGTCGACCGGCGCGTCGTCATGACGAGTAAGCGCGGGTCCTTGCCGAGCGCCGAGGTATCGGCGCGCTCGGGCTCGGAAAACGGCGATACGCTCGCCTCGCTCTGCGCGCAGGCGGCGAGGCCGAGCGGCAGGAACGCAGCGAGGGCCAGCGAACGGCATGAAAAGGCGCGCCTTGTAACGGGCATTGAGACAGGCATCCGGTCAGAATGTGAGGGGCCGAACTGGCAGCCATACCTCTAAAGGCAGGCCAAGGCGGCCAGAATGGGGCAAGCGATCAGCTTCCGGTTAGAAGCGGCCGGGGCGTTGCGCGGAGGCGACATCACTGCGCCGCGCCGGAAATGATCTGGATCGGCGCGGTGACGACGAGCCCGACGGTCGAGCCGACCGTACCCATGACGCCGCCGGCGACATCGCCAAGCCTGTCACCGAAGCGCGGCCCGGCGAAGCCGATGCCTCGATCCTGCTGCAGCCTCTGGCCGATGAGCTGCACCACCTTCGGCGACGATGCGAATTTCGCGTGGTTGAGGCTGTCCCCGGAGGAGACCTCGGACAGATCGATCAGCCGCACGCCGAGCTTCTCCAGATCCGCGATCGTCTCGGTATCCTTGCTCGACACCGCGCCCAGCCGCGTCTTGTCACCGGCAAAGCGCCGGGAGAAGTCGAGCGCTCGATCGTCAGCCGAGACGAAGACCGTCAGCGGCCGGCGGATCGAGCGCATCTGCATCTTGAACACGTCGAGATCGACATCCGGCGCAGCGAGCATCACGTCGCGCAGCTTGCCGCCGAAACTGCCATCACCGCGGATCGCGGCCTGGCGTAGCGTCTCCAGCGTCAGGAGCGTCCCCATGGAATGGGCGAGGATGTCCATGCGCGAAGCGCCGAGATCGCGAGCGATGGCGCGCAGGTTCAGTTCGAGGAAATCGCGCGAATAGAAGGCGCTTTCGCGATCGTAGGGATAGGCCAGCAACTGACCGCGCGACGGCCAGGTGAACAGCACCGGCACGCCCTTGAAACCGGAATCATAGACGATCTGGGCGAAGCGATAGGCCGCATCCGCGAAATTGGTGTTGTAGCCGTGGACGAAGATCAGAATGTCGCGATGGGAGGGTGGCCGCCGCTGCAGTTCCTTGCGCACGTCGGAGACGATCGGCGCGAGATCGAGCTTCTGGATATAGGTCGCGGTGAAATGCTTGGCGGGGTCGCCCGGCCCCGAATCGGGTAGCTCCAGGTCCCCGGCCTTGTGGCTGCGCGGCACGGTGATGTCGAGACGGGCGAAGGAGAGCTTGGGCCCGCGCTCGCCGCTGAAATAGACCGGCTGCGCCGAGACCTCGCGCGTCGTCGCGACGTAGATCTGGACGGTCCCCGCGACATCCGCCTTCGGAGCTTCGCTCAGCTCCAGCACGCGCGGCGTGCCGCAGGCTGCGAGCGCCAGCGGCAGGAACAAGGCCAACAGGAAAACACGAAGCCGCATCGCCACGCACATCATTGCCAACTCGTCTCATCGCAACGGCGAATTCACAAGATGCCGACATGACACAGTGATGAAGCAAGTGACGCGTGAGGACGCCTTGTCGCCCGCTCCCGCGACTTGCTAACTGGCGACATGGTCGACAACAGCTCTCCAGCCGATCCACTCGGCGAAGCCATCCTCGCCGGCGAGCGCGCCGCGCTGGCCCGTGCGATCACGCTGGCGGAATCGCGCCGCGCCGACCATCGCGAGCAGGCGCAGGCCCTGATCCAGCGGCTGCTCCCGCATACCGGCCGCGCCATCCGGGTCGGGATCACCGGCGTGCCCGGCGTCGGCAAGTCGACCACGATCGATGCGCTGGGCACTTACCTCACCGGCAAGGGCCACAAGGTCGCGGTGCTCGCCGTCGACCCCTCCTCGACCCGCACCGGCGGCTCGATCCTCGGCGACAAGACGCGGATGGCCCGGCTCGCGGTCGATCCAAACGCCTATATCCGCCCCTCCCCCTCCTCGGGCACGCTCGGCGGCGTCGCCGCCAAGACGCGCGAGACGATGCTGCTCTGCGAGGCCGCCGGCTTTGACGTGATCCTGGTCGAAACTGTCGGCGTCGGGCAGTCGGAGACCGCGGTCGCCGATCTCACCGACTTCTTCCTCGTGCTGATGCTGCCCAATGCCGGCGACGAATTGCAGGGGATCAAGAAGGGCATCATCGAGCTCGCCGACATGATCGCGGTCAACAAGGCCGATGGCGATGGCGCGACACCTGCCCGCGCCGCAGCCGCCCAGTACAAGGCCGCGCTGCATATCCTGGCGCCGGCCTCGGCGCTGTGGAGCACGCCGGTCGTGACGATCTCGGGGCTGACCGGGCTCGGCCTCGATACGCTCTGGTCGAAGGTCGAGGATCACCGCGCCCGCTTCGAGGCCAAGGGCTTGATCGCAGAGAAGCGCCGCCGGCAGGACGTGAAATGGATGTGGGCGATGGTGCAGGACCGGCTGCAGGCGAAGCTCCGGCACGATCCCGCCCTCAAGGCTCGCACCCCTGAACTGGAAGCCGCGGTCGCGGAGGGCCGCCTGCCCCCGACATCGGCCGCGGACGAGATCGCGCAGGCTCTCGGACTGTAAGCTCCACACCGGGAGCGTCGGTTTCAGATCGGCACAGATGGAGCTGGCACGCGGCTTGATCCGCGCCGGCGGAGCAGGAGCTTCCATGGTGCTTTCCCGACGCAACGTTCTGGCGATGGGCCTTTTCGGCACGGCCTCGGTCGTTCTGCCCGTCCAGGCGCAGTCGCGCAGCGCGACTGCCGGGCCGCTCGGCCATCTCGGGCTCGATGCCGGCCAGTTCGGCCTGCGCCCCGGCGCCTCCGAGGATCAGTCGCGGCAATTGCAGGCTGCGCTGAAGCAAGCCGCTGGGCGCGGTGCGCCGCTCCTGCTGCCTCCGGGCCGCTACCGGATCGGTGGCGTCGCCCTGCCCGAGAATGCCCGGATCGTCGGCGTACCCGGCGAAACGCATCTCGTCACCGCCAATGGCCAGCCCGTGCTGATCGCCCGCAATCTCAGCCGGGCCGAGCTTTCCGGCCTGAGTTTCGACGGGCTCGACATTCCCGCCGCCCAGCGCAGCGGCCTGCTCGCGGCCGAGAATGTCGGCGAACTCGTGATCTCTGGCTGTGCCTTCGCCAAGGCCGGTTCGGTTGGCCTGACGCTCGATCGCTGCGGCGGACGCGTCACGGCGAACCACTTCCGCGACATGCGGGACGCCGCCCTGTTCGCGATCGATTCGAAGGGACTCACCATCGAGCAGAACCGGGTCGAGGATTGCGGCAATAACGGCATCCAGATCTGGCGCAACCAGCCGGGCGACGACGGCTCGATCATCCGCGGCAATCACGTGATGCGCATCCGTACCGATGGCGGCGGCAGCGGCCAGAACGGCAACGGCATCAGCGTCTTCCGCGCCGGCGGCGTCATCATCGAGGGCAACCAGATCCGCGACTGCGCGCTGACCTTCATCCGCAACAATTCAGGCGCGGGCGTTCAGATGCTCGGCAATCAGGGGCGCCGCTGCGGCGAAGTCGGCCTCTACAGCGAATTCGCCTTCGAGGGCGCGATCATCGCCAACAACCTCGTCGAGGACTGCGCGGCCGGCGCCACCATGACCAATCTGGACCATGGCGGGCGCCTGGCGGTCTGCGCCAACAACATCATCCGCCGGGCGACGCGCAAGGCCGTGCCCTATAGCAAGGATCCGGTCGGCGGCTACGGCATCCATGTCGAGGCGGAAGCAGCCGTGACCGGCAACGTCATCGAGGAGGCCAGCGATATCGGCATCGCGCTCGGCTGGTCCTGGGGCATGCGCAACCTCGCCGCCACCGGCAACGTCATCCGCAAGACCGGGATCGGCGTCTCGGTCTCGCTGGTGCCGAAGGAGCGCAACGCGCTCGTTGCCAACAACATCATCGCCGAGGCCCGCGACGGCGCCGTGATCGGCACCGAATACGGCAAACCCGTTACCGGCGACCTGACGAAAGCCCCCGATGCCAGAGCCTCGGGGATCGTGGTGGCGAACAACGCGGTGCGTTGAGCCCAGCTCAGGCTGGCGCGCGGATGCGGCCGACCTCGATGCCGTTCCAGTTCTTCAGGACGGTCTCGCGCAGCGGCGCGAAGGCGACCTGCGTGGCGTCGTCCATCGGCAGGAAGCGCGCGATCAAGGCGCCGAGCGCGATCTCGGCGGCGCGGCCGGCGCCGTCATCGCATTTCAGGGCGATGCCGTAGCCCAGTTCCGGCAGGGACGCGCAATAGACGCCCTCGGCCCCGGTTTTGGTGAAGGCGCGCGCGCCGAGCAAGCCCATCAACCGCGTGTCGTAGCGGCCGGTGCCGGCGACCATGAAGGGATGGGCCGCAGCCGCAGCCCGGATGCGCGCCGCCGCCTTCGCCCGTTCCGGCCCGAAGCCCCGACCGGTGCCGAAGCGAGCGAAGCCCAAGGCCAGCGCCGAAAGCGGCACGGCGTAGGACGGGATCGAGCAGCCATCGATGCCCATCCGATCGGCGCTATGGGCGGCGCCGGTCACCGCTTCCAGTGCGCCGCGCACGGCCTGCTGCACGGGATGGGCAGCCTTCACATAGCCGGTCGGATCCTCGTCCATGTTGCAGGACAGGCAGACGAAACCGGCATGCTTGCCGGAGCAGTTGTTGTTGAGCGCGCTCGGCTCGGCGCCTGACTTCGCCAGGGCGCGGGAGACGAGCTCGTTCGACGGCCAATGCGCTCCGCATTCGAGGCAGCCGGCATCGCGGCCGGCCTTGCGCAGCATCGAAAGCGAGGTCTCGGCATGGAGCGGTTCGCCGGAATGCGAGGAGACGGCGAGCGCGATCTCGGCCTCGGTCAGCCCGTAGCGGTCGGCGGCGCCGCTCTCGATCAGCGGCAGGCCCTGGATCGCCTTGACGGCCGAGCGCGGGAAGACCGGGCGCGCGATATCGCCGGCCGAGAAGACCACGCCGCCATCGGCATCGACGACGATCGCCGCGCCGCGATGACGCGATTCGACGACATTGCCTCGCGTGACCTCGGCGAGAACAGGGTTTTCCATGGCGACCTCCATTGCCCATTCATCCGGGCTTGCCGCCTTTTGGCGCCGGACCGGGGTCCTGTCAAAAGCGCTGGCGCGAAGCGCGCCGGGCTGCCACGGTGCGGCCCAACCGACCCACGCCCTTCAGCGATGGAAGACCGATGTCGCCGGACTACGAGACCGAGTACAACAACCGCGCCCGCGTGCCGGAACATCCCGGCATCATCGCGGGCTGGCAGGCCGATGCCGCCGCCTATCGCAGCGAGGCCCTGTGCGAGCTCGACGTCTCCTATGGCGAGGGCGAGCGCCAAGCCTACGACCTGTTCAAGCCCGAGACGATCCGTGGCAACGCATTGGTGATGTTCATCCATGGCGGCTACTGGCAGGCGCTCGACCGCAGCTATTTCTCACATATGGCGCGCGGGCTGAACCAGCTCGGCCTGCCGGTCGCAGTCGTCGGCTACGACCTCTGCCCGCAGGTCCATCTCGGTCATATCGTCTGGGAACTGCAGCAGGCGGCAGCGGCACTGTGGCGACGCTTCGGCCTGCCTGTCGTCGCGTCCGGCCATTCCGCCGGCGGCCATCTCAGTGCCTGCACGCTCGCCACCGACTGGAAGAATGTCGACCCCGACCTGCCGGACCAGCTCGTGCCGGCGGCCTATGGCATCTCCGGCCTCTACAACCTGAAGCCTCTCGTCGAGACCAGCATCAACAAGGCGCTGAATCTCGACCTGGCCGCCGCGGAACTCGAGAGCCCGCTGTTCTGGCCGGCCCCCTCGCGTTTGACGATGGATGCCGTGGTCGGCGGCGCCGAGAGCGAAGAGTACCACCGGCAGAGCCGCCGGCTCACAGACGTCTGGGGGCTGGAGGGTGTAACGACACGCTATGAGGAAATCCCCGGCGCCAACCATTTCACCGTGATCGCCGGACTGACCGATCCCGAGAGCGCGATGACACGGCGGATCGCCGCGCTCGCGGGCGCTTGATCTTTCTGCCCAGACGATTCTATCCAGACCCGACAGAGTTTCGGAGCGCGCGATGCAGACCTTCTTCGTCGAGATCAAATGCAAGCTCGGCAAGACCTACGAGGTCGCCAGCGAACTGGCCGATCGCGAGATCGCCTCCGAGATCTACTCGACCGCCGGCAATTACGACATCCTGGCCAAGTTCCATGTCGCGGCCGATGTCGATATCGGCCATTTCGTCGCGCAAAAGGTGCAGTCGATCCCCGAGATCGCCGACACCCACACGATCATCACCTTCAAGGCGTTCTGAGGCTTGCTCAAGGGCAGCAGCCATCTTCGACTGCTGCTCTGGCTTGGAACGCTGATTGCGCTTGTTCAGCCCGGCAGCGCGCACAGTCCCTATTTTTCACGATCTGCCGAAATTTCGTTGCCGGACGGAAGCCGGGGCCAACTGCGCCTCCTGCACGGAGACGGCATCATGGCATCCGATCCGGTCCGACTCGTTCTGTTGGATCCAAGCGGGCGGCTGCTTGCGCGCAGCGAGAAGGTCCGAAGCCTCGATATCGTCTGCAGAAGACTGAAAACATCCTGCTGGGGCTATGATCGGGATACTCTTGAGATTCTGAAGCCTGTCTCATCGGAGTTTCGTCATGGAGGCCCCTCCTATCAGCAAGCAGGGTCTTTGACGGATGGCGATCCGATCTGGGCTCTGGAAGGAGATTCCGAAAGCTGGGGTTTTGTTCGTCGACCGGCGCCGGTGCGAGAGATTCTTTCTGCTCTCGTTCAGGAGCGACCTGCCGCGTTGGTAGGGACTGCCGTCTTCGCTGCTCTGTGCTTTCTTGCATTCCTGCTGCGGCTGCCAAAACGACAGGACAGGCGCAGCACCCGATCCAAAGTAATCGCTTTGGTCATCCTCGCTTCGCAGACGTTGCTCGGCATGCTTGCCTTGGGCGTTGCGCTGCTCAACGCCGCACTGCTCGAAACCAGCCTCCCAGCCCTTGGGATTGGCGGGTTTTCGGGCTTTCTCCTGGCGCGTGGTTTGCGCAGGCTGCTCAAGACCTTGCGTGTAGAGCGTCCACTCGCCGGCTAGTGCCCCTCTGGGGTATCAAACGAATTGGCGAATCGTTTCCGGTGCTTGCGTGCGATTTCTCGCATGCCGATTCAGCATCTTGCCAGATTGATTCAAGTTCGCGCCTGCGCCTTCCTTTCGAATCCGGCGAAACTGCTAGCGGCATCCCGACGGCTTGACGGCATGGGGGCTTTCGCGCGACCAGCATCCCTCTGACTGCAGGGACCATCGCGCCATGAAAAGCACGCTCTCCTCCGATCTGCGCTCGGGCGCGCTCGTCTATCATCGCCAGCCCCGGCCCGGTAAGCTCGAGATCCAGGCGACCAAGCCGCTCGGCAACCAGCGCGACCTCGCACTGGCCTACTCCCCCGGCGTCGCCGCCGCCTGCGAAGCGATCGTCGACGATCCCTCGGAAGCCGCCGAGCTGACCTCGCGCCAGAACCTCGTCGCCGTCATCACCAACGGCACGGCCGTGCTCGGCCTCGGCGATATCGGCCCGCTCGCCTCCAAGCCGGTGATGGAGGGCAAGGCCGTCCTCTTCAAGAAATTCGCCGGCATCGACTGCTTCGACATCGAGGTCGAGCAGAAGAACATCGAGAAATTCGTCGAGGTGGTCGCGGCGCTGGAGCCGACCTTCGGCGGCATCAATCTCGAGGACATCAAGGGGCCGGAATGCTTCGAGATCGAGGAGCAGCTCAAGGCCCGGATGAACATCCCGGTCTTCCATGACGACCAGCACGGCACGGCGATCATCGTCGGCGCCGCCGTCCTGAACGGTCTCGACCTCGCGGGCAAGAAGATCGCCGACGTCAAGATCGTCGTCTCCGGCGCCGGTGCCGCCGCGCTCGCCTGCACCAACCTGCTGGTCGAGCTCGGCGCACAGCGCAAGAACATCTGGGTCAGCGATATCGACGGCGTGGTCTACAAGGGCCGCAACACGCTGATGGACCGCTGGAAGGAGGTCTATGCGCAGGAGACCGACGCCCGGACGCTCAGCGACGTCATCGGCGGCGCCGACATCTTCCTCGGCCTCTCCGCCGCCGGCGTGCTCAAGCCCGAGATGGCCAAGCAGATGGCACAGAGGCCGCTGATCCTGGCGCTCGCCAACCCCAATCCCGAGATCACCCCGGAAGATGCGCTCGCCGTGCGCCCCGACGCGATGATCTGCACCGGCCGCTCGGACTATCCGAACCAGGTCAACAACGTCCTCTGCTTCCCCTATATCTTCCGCGGCGCGCTCGACGTGCAGGCGACGACGATCAACGAGGCGATGAAGCTCGCCGCCGTGCGCGCCATCGCCTCGCTCGCCCGCGAGGCGACCTCCGACATCGCGGCGCGCGCCTATGGCGGCGAAGCCTCGACCTTCGGTGCGAATTCGCTCATCCCGAACCCGTTCGATCCGCGCCTGATCATGCGCATCGCCCCGGCCGTCGCCGAGGCCGCGATGGCGACCGGTGTCGCCCGCAAGCCGCTGCTCGACATCGAGGCCTATCGCGAGCAGCTCTCGCGCTTCGTCTTCCGCTCCGGCTTCCTGATGAAGCCGCTGTTCCAGAAGGCGAAGGCCGATCCCAAGCGCGTGATCTATGCCGAGGGCGAGGACGAGCGCGTGCTGCGCGCCGCCCAGGTCGCGCTGGAGGAAGGGCTCGCCATCCCGATCCTGATCGGCCGCCCGAGCGTGATCGAGACGCGCATCCAGCGCTTCGGCCTTACGCTCAAGCCCGGCGTCGATTTCGAGGTGGTGAACCCCGAGGACGACCCGCGCTATCGCGACTATGTCCAGACCTATCTCGACATTGCCGGCCGGCGCGGTATCACGCCCGAGGCGGCGCGCTCGCTGGTGCGCACCAACAACACGGTGATCGCGGCGCTCGCCGTCGCCCGCGGCGAGGCCGATGCGATGATCTCGGGCCTCGAAGGCCGGTTCATGTCGCGCCTGCGGCATATCAAGGACATCATCGGGCTGGCGCCGGACGTCTGCGACCTTGCGGCGATGACCCTGATCATCACCAACAAGGGCGCCTTCTTCATGTCGGACACCCATGTGAAACACGACCCGACGGCGGAGGAGATCGCCGACATGACCGTGCTGGCGGCGAGCCATGTCCAGCGCTTCGGCATCGATCCGAAGATCGCGCTGCTGTCGCATTCCGATTTCGGTGCGGCCGATACGCCCTCCTCGCTCAAGATGCGCAAGGCGCTGAAGCTGATCCGCGAACGGGCGCCGCATCTCGAATGCGACGGCGAGATGGAGGCCGATACCGCTCTCGTGCCGCTGATCCGCGAGCGCGTCCTGCCCTCCTCTACACTGAAGGACATGGCCAACGTCCTGATCTTCCCCAATCTCGACGCGGCCAACATCTCCTACCAGTTCGCCAAGGTGATGGCCGACGCGCTGCCGGTCGGGCCGATCCTGATCGGCACGGCCAAGCCCGCGCATATCCTCACCGGCTCGGTGACGGCCCGCGGCGTGGTCAACATGACCGCCGTCGCCGTGGTCGAGGCGCAGGAGAGCGCGGCGGAAGCGGCCAGCCGCTGAGCCTGTAGCCAGCTCCTGACAATCACGGCGCGAAAACTGCGGCCCCGCCGTCGTTTTCGCGCTTGGCAGACTCGACGTAACGGGGTCTACTTCCCCCGTCGGGCATCGCTCGCAACGGCGCCCGGCTGAGGGAGGTTTCCATGCTCGACGTCACGCGCCGCCATGCCCCCTTGGCGCTCGCTGCCATCCTGGCCGCAACACGCGCAGCCGCCCAGGGCCGCATCGTCTTCCACCGCGGCAATGACGGCGATCCGGAGACGCTTGATCCGCACAAGACCTCGACCGTCGCCGAAGCCCATCTGCTGCGCGACCTGCGCGAAGGGCTCGTCATCCACGACATGAAGGGCGAGGTCGCGCCCGGCGTCGCCGAGAGCTGGACGATGAGTCCGGACGGCAAGACTTGGCGCTTCAGGCTGCGCGACAACGCGAAATGGTCGAATGGCGACCCGGTCAGGGCCTCGGATTTCGTCTACTCCCTCCGGCGCATCATCAATCCCGAGACCGGCGCGAAATACGCCAACCTGCTGTTCCCGATCCGCAATGCCCAGGCGATCCACAAAGCGACCGCCGGCTCATCAATCGAAGCGCTCGGCGTCAGCGCTCCAGACGAGGGCACGCTGGAGATCGCGCTGGAGCAGCCGACGCCCTATCTGCTCGAACTCCTGACCCATCAGAGCGCCCTGCCGGTGCACCAGGCCAGCGTGGCCATGGCGGCGCAGGAGCCGGCGCGGCCGGAGAACTGGATCACGAACGGCCCTTACATGCTCAAGGAGCTGGCGCCGAACTCGCATATCCGGCTCGACCGGAACCCACATTTCCACGCAGCCGCCGATGTGAAGATCGATACGGTGATCTTCTACCCGGCCTCCAACCTCGCGGCGGCGGCGCGGCGCTTCCAGGCCGGCGATCTGCATCTCACCACCGACATCCCGGCCGACCAGTTCAAGGCCCTGAAGGAGAAGCTCGGTGATCAGGTCAGGATCGGTCCCTATCTCGCGACCTATTTCCTGATCATCAACAGCGCCAAGCCACCCTTTGACGACGAGCGTGTCAGGCGCGCGCTCTCCTTGCAGGTCGATCGCGAATTCATCGCCGACCGCATCTGGGGCGGCACGATGCTGCCGGCCTATGGCGTGATCCCCCCGCATATCGGCAACTACGGCGAGCGCGCCGAACTCGATTTCCGCCATGCCTCGGTTCTGGAACGCGAGGAAGAGGCGAAACGTCTGCTCGCCGCAGCCGGCTTCGGCAGCGTCCCGCTCCAGATCGAGTTCCGCTTCAATACCACAGACAATAACCGCCGCACGGCGGAAGCGATCGCCGAGCAATGGCGCGCCATCGGCGTCGAAACCCGCTTCGTCGAGACCGATTTCCGGACGCATTTCGCCTATTTGCGTGACGGCGGCGATTTCGACGTCGCCCGCTATGGCTGGGTCGGCGACTATTCCGATCCGCAGAACTTCCTGTTCCTGTTCGAGAGCGACAATGCCGGCTTCAACATCGGCAAGTACAGGAACCCCCAGTTCGACGCATTGATGAAACTCGCGACCGAGGAACTCGACCTCGCCCGGCGCGCCACGATCCTGCGCGAGGCCGACAGCATCGTCATCCGCGAGGAGCCCTGGATTCCGGTACTGCATTACTCGACCAAGAACCTGGTCTCGCCGAAGCTTATCGGCTTCGAGCAGAACCTGCGCGGCGCGATCCCGACGCGGTTCCTGAGCCTGAAGGCATGAAGCCCTCTCGGCCGGCCCTGCACCAGACGCCGGGCCGTTTCCCCGCCTTGAGGCTCGCAACCGGCGCCAAGCTTCGCTAGGAAGGATCCGCGTTCCCTTCCAATCAGCGAGTCCGCATCGATGAGCCGCATCGTCTACGTCAATGGCGCCTATCTTCCCGAGGAAGAGGCCAAGATTTCTGTTTTCGACCGCGGCTTCATCTTCGGCGACGGCATCTACGAAGTTTCGGCAGTGATCGGCGGCAAGCTCGTCGATTGCGAGGCGCATCTGACCCGCCTCGAGCGCTCCTGCGGAGAGATCCGCCTCGGCCTGCCCTGGTCGAAGGCCGAGCTCGTCGCGATCCATGAGGAGCTGATCAAGCGCAACAACCTCGACGAGGGCGGCATCTACCTGCAGGTCTCGCGCGGCGCGGCCGATCGCGACTTCCCCTTCCCGAAGGATGTCCAGCCGACGCTGGTGATGTTCACCCAGGCCCGCAACTTCGTGAACGCGCCGGGCGCCAAGACCGGCATCAAGGTGGTCTCGACGCCGGACCTGCGCTGGGCGCGCCGCGACATCAAGAGCGTCAACCTGCTCGCCCCCGTGCTCGCCAAGCAGTTCGCGCTGGAAAGCGGCGCGCAGGAGGCCTGGCTGGTCGAGGACGGCGTCGTGACCGAGGGCGCCTCCTCCACCGCCTGGATCGTCAAGGGCAAGACGCTGATCTCGCGCCCGCTCTCGCACAAGGTGCTGCCGGGCATCACCCGCAAGGCTGTGCTGGCCTATCTCGCGGAATCCGGCTTCACCTTCGAGGAGCGCGAGTTCACGCTGGAAGAGGCGCTTGACGCCGAGGAGGCCTTCATCACCTCCGCGACCAGCCTCGTCATGCCGGTGACCACGATCGACGGCCACACGATCCATAACGGCGCGCCCGGCCCGACCGCGCAGCGCCTGCGTGAGATTTATATCGACTACGCCCGCAAGGGCGGCGTGCTGGGCTGAGCCCCTACGCGGGTCATCCCGGACAAGCCGCGTGAGCGGCGCCGATCCGGGATCCATGCCTGAACCGTTCCGGCATGGATCCCGGGTCTGCGCTTCGCTGCGCCCGGGATGACCTTGAGGTGGTGGAAAGGTCTTTACAGACCCGCCCGCTCCCCCATCACATAGGTCGCGGCGACATTGCGCTCGTCGCCGAGCGTGACGAGCACGAAGAGTTCCTCTGCGAGATCGCGCACCGTCTCCATGCGATGCGCCATCGCCCGCGTCGCAGCCGTATCGAGCACCACGACATCCGCCTCGCGACCGGGCTCGAAGCCCCCGATCACATGATCGAGTCCGAGCGCAATCGCATTGCCGCGCGTGATCGCATGCAGTGCCGCGAAAGCGGAAAGCGACTGCCCCTGTAATTGCAGCACCTTGTAGGCCTCGGCCATGGTCCTGAGCATCGAATAGGACGTGCCACCGCCGATATCCGTGGCAACCGCGACCTTCACCCCGCGCTGCCGGGCATGGGCCCAGTCGAAAAGCCCTGAGCCAAGGAACAGGTTCGAGGTCGGGCAGAACACCGCGACCGCGCCTGTCTCGGCAAAGGCCTGCCATTCGTTATGGATCATGTGAATGCAGTGGCCCATCAAACTTTTCGGGCCGAGCAGGCCGTAGCGCCGATAGATATCGGCATAATCAGCCGCTTCCGGATAAAGCTCGCAGGCGAAGGCGATCTCGGCCCGGTTCTCGTCGATATGGGTCTGGACATGGCAATCGGGATGCTCGGCCGCGAGCCTGCCCGCCGCCGCCATCTGCTCCGGCGTCGAGGTGATCGCGAAGCGCGGCGTGATCGCATAGAGCTGCCGGCCCTTGCCGTGCCAGCGCGCGATCAGCGCCTTCGAATCGCGATAGCCGCTCTCGGCCGTGTCGGTCAGCGCTTCCGGCGCATTGCGATCCATCATCACCTTGCCGGCGATCATGCGGGTGTTGCGGCGCTGCGATTCCGTGAAGAAGGTCTCGGCCGATTGTGGATGAACCGAGCAATAGACCGCTGCCGTGGTCGTGCCGCTGGCCAGCAATTCGTCGAGGAAGAAGCGCGAGAGCTTCTCGGCATGGCCCTGTTCGCCGAGCTTCTGTTCCTCGACGAAGGTGTATTTGTTCAGCCATTCCATCAGTTGCGCGCCATAGGAGGCGACGACCTGCGTCTGCGGCATGTGGATATGGGCGTCGATGAAGCCCGGCATGATCAGATGCGGGCGATGATCGACGATCTCGGCATCAGCCGGCAGTGTCCGCAGCAGGTCACGCGCCTCGCCCGCCGCCTTGACCAGCCCGTTCTCGATGATGAGCAAACCATCCGCGATGCACCGGTGCGCGGCCTCGCCTGCCGTCTGCGGATCATCGACGAACCAGAGCAGGCGGCCGCGCAGGCCACGCAGAACGGTGGATGCAGTCACGTCGGGCAGCTCCGGCACAATTCCACATCACATCTGCACCAAATCGAAGCTTCCGGCCAAGCGCGGATCATGCCTAATCTGCAGGCATGATTTGGCTTTGCGAAGGAAGCGGGCGTGATGCGTGAAAGCTTGCGCTTCCTGCTCGGCGACAGGCTGGTCGAGATCAATCGCTGCGATCCGACCTTGACCGTGCTCGACTGGCTGCGCCTCAACCAGCGCATGACCGGCACCAAGGAAGGCTGTGCCGAGGGCGATTGCGGCGCCTGCACCGTCGTTGTCGGGCGGCTCGATCGCGGCCTGCTGCGCTACGAGGCGATCAATGCCTGCATTCGCTTCCTGCCGACGCTGGACGGCTGCCAGTTGCTCACCGTCGAGCATCTGAAGGGCGCGGACGGCGCCCTGCACCCGGTCCAGCAGGCAATGGTGGAGTGCCACGGCTCGCAATGCGGTTTCTGCACGCCGGGCTTCGTGATGTCACTGCTGGCGCTCCGGCTGAACGAGGCCGAGCCGAGTGTCGGCCGCATCGAGGATGCGCTCGCCGGCAATCTCTGCCGCTGCACCGGCTACGAGCCGATCATCGCCGCAGGTCGCCACATGGACGAGATCGCGCCGCGCGAAGCCGATCGCTTCATGCTGGAGCGAGAGGCCATCGCTTCGCGTCTTATGACCCTGAACGACAACGAGACGCTGGCCCTGCAAGGCGATGGCGGGAGCTTCCATGCGCCCGCGACCATCGAAGCGCTGGCCGAGCTTGTCGCAGCACACCCTCAGGCCACGCTCGTGGCCGGCGCGACCGATGTCGGGCTCTGGGTCACCAAGGCGATGAAGCGGCTCGACCCGGTGATCTATCTCGGGCGGATCGAAGCGTTGCGCGCCATCACCGACGAAGGCGACCATCTCCGCTTCGGCGCGATGGCTGGTCACATCGACGTCCGTACGGCGTTGGCCGCCCTCTCCCCGCAGCTCGACGAATTGATGCGGCGCTTCGGCGGCGAGCAGGTGCGCAATGCCGGCACGATCGGCGGCAACATCGCCAACGGCTCGCCGATCGGAGACCTCCCGCCAGCCCTGATAGCGCTGGATGCGACGCTGGTGCTGGCGCGGCGCGGCGAAACCGGAATCGAGCGCCGGAGCGTTCCGCTCGAAAGCTTCTTCATCGAGTACCGCAAGCAGGACCGGCGTCCGGGCGAATTCGTCGAGGCCGTGCTGGTGCCGAAGCTGGCGGAGGGCATGCTGTTCAATACCTCCAAGGTCTCGAAGCGTTTCGACGAGGACATTTCCGCCGTCTGCGGCGCCTTCAAGCTGACGCTCGGCAGCGATGGGCGGATCAGCGAAGCCCGCCTCGCCTATGGCGGCATGGCCGGCATCCCGAAGCGGGCGAAGGCGGCCGAAGCCGTGCTCGTCGGCCGACACTGGAGCGAAGAGGCGGTCACGGCGGCCATCGCTGCTCTCCCGCAGGATTTCTCGCCGCTCGACGACATGCGCGCCTCGGCGCATTATCGGCTGACGATCGCCGGCAACCTGCTGCATCGTTTCCTGATCGAGACGACGCAAGCCGAAACGCAGACGCGGGTCGCCGGCCTGCTGGCGGAGGCCGCCCATGGCTGACGCGCGCCGCAAACTCGATATCCCTATGGAGAGCGGTCCGGTCGGCAGCTCCCGCATCCATGATTCCGCGCCCAAGCATGTCGCGGGCGAAGCGCTCTATATCGACGACATCGCCGCGCCCGAAGGCCTGCTGCACGCCTATCTCGGCACGAGCACAATCGCTCATGGCCGGCTACTCTCGCTCGATCTCGCCGCGGTCCGTGCCGCGCCGGGTGTCGCTGTCGTGCTGACAGCCGCGGATATCCCCGGCGCCAACGACATCTCCTCGACGCATCTGCATGACGAGCCGGTCTTCGCGACCGATGCCGTCCTGTTCCACGGCCAGCCGCTCTTTGCGGTTGTGGCAGAGACGCGCGAGCAGGCCCGACAGGCCGCGGCATTGGCGAAGGCGGAGTATGCCGAAGAAGCGCCGCTGATCGACATCGCTGCGGCACGCGAGGCCGGCGGCAAGCTGGTCACCGCCCCGCTCAAGCTGGAACGCGGCGATGTCGCGGCAGCCCTGGGCGCAAGCCCGCGCCGGCTGCAGGGTTCAATGACGATCGGTGGGCAGGAGCATTTCTACCTCGAAAGCCAGATCGCGCTCGCCATCCCCGGCGAGGACGAGGACGTGGCCGTGCTGGTCTCGACCCAGCATCCGAGCGAGGTCCAGCACATGGTCGCGGCCGTGCTCGGCGTCGGCTCGCATGCGGTGACGGTCGAGGTGCGGCGCATGGGCGGCGGCTTCGGCGGCAAGGAGACGCAGGCCAATCTCTTCGCCTGCGTCGCCGCGATTTGCGCCCACAAGCTGAAACGCCCGGTGAAGCTCAGGCCCGACCGCGACGACGACATGGCGATCACGGGCAAGCGCCATGATTTCGTCTGCGACTATGAGATCGGCTTCGACGACGAGGGCCGCATCCATGCGCTCGATACCGTCTATGCGGCGCGCTGCGGCTGGAACGCCGACCTGTCGGGGCCGGTGACAGACCGCGCCCTGTTCCACATGGATAATTGCTATTTCTATCCGGCGGTGCGCGCCCGCTCGGAGCCGCTCTTCACCAATACCTGCTCGAACACTGCCTTCCGCGGCTTCGGCGGCCCGCAAGGCATGGTCGGGGCGGAGCGCTTCATCGAGGAGGTCGCCTTCGCCACCGGGCTCGACCCGCTGGAGGTGCGCCGGCGCAATCTCTATGGCGGCGCCGGCCGCGACGTCACGCCCTATCACCAGACGGTCGAGGACAATATCGCGGCGGATGTCATCGCCGAGCTGGAGCGGCGCTGCGACTACCAGGCCCGCAAGGCCGCGATCCGCAAGGCCAACAAGACGAGCCCGATCATCAAGCGCGGCATCGCGCTGACGCCGGTGAAGTTCGGCATCTCCTTCACCGCGACCTGGTTCAACCAGGCCGGGGCGCTGGTGCATGTCTATACCGACGGCACGGTCGCGCTGAACCATGGCGGCACCGAGATGGGGCAAGGGCTCTACGTCAAGGTGGCGCAGGTCGTGGCGCATGCCTTCGGCATCGGGCTCGACCAGATCAAGATCACCGCGACAACGACCGGCAAGGTGCCGAACACATCGGCGACCGCCGCCTCGTCGGGCTCCGATCTCAATGGGATGGCAGCGCTCGATGCCTGCGAGACGATCAAGAAGCGGCTGACGGAGTTTGCCGCGAAGCACTGGCAGGTCGAGGCAGAGGAGATCGCCTTCCTGCCCGGCCGCGTGAAGATCGGCACCCGCGAGATCGCTTTCAGGGAGTTGATCGCCGCCGCCTATATGGCCCGCGTCCAGCTCTCGGCGACGGGCTTCTATGCGACGCCCAAGATTCACTGGGATCGCGAGGCCGGGCGCGGCCACCCGTTCTACTATTTCGCCTATGGTGCAGCAGCGGCCGAGGTCGCCATCGATACGCTGACGGGCGAGTACAAGGTCGAGCGCGTCGATATCCTGCATGATTGCGGGCAGTCGCTGAACCCGGCCATCGACAAGGGGCAGATCGAAGGTGGCTTCGTGCAGGGCATGGGCTGGCTCACGACTGAAGAGCTGATCTGGGACAAGAAGGGCCGGCTCTGGACCCATGCGCCCTCAACCTACAAGATCCCCGTCGCCTCCGACCGGCCGCGCATCTTCAACGTGCATCTGCTGGAGAACGCGCCGAACCGCGAGCCGACGATCCATCGTTCCAAGGCCGTCGGCGAGCCGCCCTTGATGCTGGCGATTTCGGTGCTGCATGCGCTGTCGGATGCGGTGGCGAGCATCGGCGATCATCGCATCTGCCCGCGCCTCGATGCGCCCGCGACGCCCGAGCGCGTGCTGGATGCGGTCGAGCGGGTCAGGGCGGAGGCCGCACGATGACCCTCGCCGCCTTCCTCACCACCCATCAGCGCGACGGCATCGTTCTCGTCCGCATCGAAGCCGCAGAAGGATCGACACCGCGCGAGGCTGGCGCCTGCATGGCCGTCAGCCCGAACGCCATCGCGGGAACCATCGGCGGCGGGCAGCTCGAGTTCCATTGCATCGATATCGCCCGGCATATGCTGAGCGAGGGTGCCGGGGATCAGTTGCTCGACATCCCGCTCGGCCCGCAGATGGGGCAATGCTGCGGCGGGCGGGTGCGCGTGTCGCTCAAGCGCTGTTCTGCCTCAGAAGCAGCATTGATGGCGGCGCGCGATAAGGCAGAAGCCGCGGCGCGGCCACCGGTCCTGATCTTCGGCGCCGGCCATACCGGCCGGGCGCTGGCGCAGGCACTGACGCCCCTGCCCGTCTCGGTCTCGCTGATCGACGACCGCGACGATGTCATGAGTGGGCTGCCGGCAGCGGTCACCTGCATCCGCATGGCCGACCCCGTCGATGCGATCGCGAGTTCCCCGGCGAAAGCCGCCTTCGTCGTGCTCTCGCACAGCCACGCACTCGACTACCGGCTGGCGGAGGCGGCTCTGGCGCGCGGCGATGCGACTTATGTCGGCATGATCGGCTCGGCCACCAAGCGCGCCCGCTTCGAGGCCGGTTTCCTGCGCGCAGGCGGCCGGCGTACGGCGCTCGACCGCCTCACCTGCCCGATCGGCGGTTCGGATGTGGACGACAAGCGCCCGGAGGTGATCGCGGCCTTGACGGCAGCCGAGCTGGTGCGTTGCTTGCTTGGCCGCCGGGAGCCGGCGAAAGGGAGACGTTCGCGACATGAATCAGCCGCGTGAGCAGGAAGTGCCGCCGCGGCTGGCGCTCGCCCATATCTCGAAGAGCTTTCCCGGCGTCAAAGCCAATGAAGACATCAGCCTGAGCGTCCAACCCGGCGAAATCCACGCCCTGCTCGGCGAGAACGGCGCTGGCAAGTCGACGCTGGTCAAGATCATCTACGGCGTCCAGCAGGCCGACGAAGGCACCATCTCCTGGAACGGCTCGCCGGTTTCGATCCCCTCGCCCAAGGCCGCGCGCAAGCTCGGCATCGGCATGGTCTTCCAGCATTTCTCGCTGTTCGACGCGATGACGGTGATCGAGAACATCGCGCTCGGGCTCGACGAAGCCGTCGATCGCGACGAGCTGAAGCAGCGCGTCGCCGCCATCCTGCAATCCTATTCGCTGCCGCTCGACCCCGAGCGCGAGGTCCATACGCTCTCGGTCGGCGAGCGCCAACGCATCGAGATCGTTCGCTGCCTGCTGCAGAAGCCGAAGCTTTTGATCATGGACGAGCCGACCTCGGTGCTGACGCCGCAGGAGGTCGAGCGCCTGTTCGCGACTTTGCGCCAGATCGCGGCCGAGGGCTGCTCGATCCTCTACATTTCGCACAAGCTGCACGAGATCAAAGCGCTCTGCGACAGCGCCACGATCCTGCGCGGCGGGCACGTCGTCGCGACCTGCGACCCCAAGATCGAGACCACCAAGCGCATGGCCGAGCTGATGATCGGCGCGGAACTGCGCAAGATCGAGCACGGTAAGGCAACCGGCACCGGTGCGGTCCGGCTGGAGATCAAGGGTCTGTCGCTCCCCGGGGAGCCACCCTTCGGCACCGATCTGGAGAGCGTTTCCTTCGAGGCGCGGGCCGGCGAGATCCTCGGCATCGCCGGTGTCGCCGGCAATGGACAGGCTGAACTTCTGACCGCGCTTTCGGGCGAAAAGCTCGCGGCCCATGCCGAAGCGATCAGGCTCGACGGGAAAGCCGTCGGTCTGGAAGGCGCAGGGGCGCGCCGAGCGCTTGGCCTCGCCTGCGTGCCGGAGGAGCGCAACGGCCATGCCGCCGTGCCGGATTTCTCGCTCTCGGACAATAGCATCCTGACGGCGCGCCATCGCCTGCCGCTGGCGCCGCATGGCTTCATCAGTCGCAGCAGCGTCAAGCGCTTCGCGGATGGCGTGATCAAGCTCTTCGACGTGCGGACCACCGGCAACGCGGCTCTCGCCCGCTCGCTTTCGGGCGGCAACCTGCAGAAATTCATCATGGGCCGCGAGATCGGCCAGCAGCCGGCGGTGCTCGTCGTCTCGCAGCCGACCTGGGGCGTCGATGCGGGTGCTGCCGCCGCGATCCGGCAGGAACTCGTCGACCTTGCCGCGAAGGGATCGGCCGTCGTGGTGATCTCGCAAGATCTCGACGAATTGCTCGAACTCGCCGACCGGCTCTGCGTCATCAACGAGGGCCGGCTCTCGGCCCCGCGCCCGGTCGCCAGCCTCGGCATCGACGAGATCGGCCTGATGATGGGCGGCGTCCATGGCGCGGAGGCGGCCCATGCTTGAGTGGCGTCGTCGCCGCGAGCCGAGCACGCTGATGCTGCTCGCAAGCCCGTTGATCGCGATCGGGCTCACCATGCTCACGGGCGTGATCGTCTTCACCGCCATGGGTTATGACGGCTTCCACGCCGTCGAGAGCATCTTCCTGACGCCATTCCTGGAGCCGCAGCGCTGGGGCGATATCGGGGTCAAGGGCGCGCCGCTCGTGATGATCGCGCTTGGCCTCGCCATCGGCTTCCGTGCCAATGTCTGGAACATCGGCGCCGAGGGGCAATACGTCATGGGCGCCATCGCCGGCACCGGCGTCGCCCTCCTGACCCATGACATGACGGGATGGTGGATCCTGCCCGCCATGGTGCTGGCAGGCATCCTCGGCGGCATGGCCTGGGCCGCGATCCCTGCCTTCCTGCGGGTGAAATTGCAGGTCAGCGAAATCCTGACCAGCCTGATGCTGACCTATGTCGCCGTGCAGTTCCTGTATTTCCTCGTGCGCGGCCCCTGGAAAGACCCCGGCGGCTTCAATTTCCCGCAGACCCGGATGTTCACCGCCGACCAGACGCTGCCGACGGTGCTGGAAGGAACGCTCGTCCATCTCGGCATCCCCGCCGCGCTCGTCCTCGCGGTCATCGCCTGGCTGCTGATGGAGAAGACCACGGCGGGCTATGCGATCAAGGTCGTCGGACTCGCGCCGGCCGCCGCGCGCCATGGCGGCTTCAGCGCGGCGCGCACGACCTGGGCGACGCTGCTGATCAGCGGCGCGCTCGCCGGCCTCGCCGGGCTGTTCGAGGCAGCCGGCCCCTTCGGCCAGCTCACGCCGCAATTCCCGGTCGGCTACGGCTTCACGGCGATCATCGTCGCCTTCCTCGGACGGCTCAATCCGCTCGGCATCGTCTTCGGCGGCATCGTGCTGGCGGGCACCTATGTCGGCGGCGAAATCGCGCAATCGACGGTCAGGCTGCCGCAGGCGGCGACCGGGCTGTTCCAGGCGACGCTGCTGTTCATGCTGCTCGCCACCGACGTGCTGGTGCGCTGGCGGATCGCCTTCAAGCGGAGGGCGATGTGATGGCTTCGATGCGCACCCACCCCTGTCATTCCGGGGCTTCGCGCAGCGAAGAACCCGGAACCCACGACTGGGCGAGACCTTCCAAACGCATGATCACAAGCTTTCACCCGGTCGTGGGTTCCGGGTTCGTGCCTGCGGCACGCCCCGGAATGACAAAGGGCGAGGCTGTAGCATGACCTCCGCGATGCTCGTCTCCATCCTAATGACGCTGATCGCGGCCTCGACGCCGCTGCTACTGGCCGCGCTGGGCGAGCTCATCGCCGAAAAGGCGGGTGTGCTCAATCTCGGAGTCGAAGGCATGATGCTCTGCGGCGCGGTCGCGGGCTTCGCCGTCGCCTTCTCGACCGGCAGCACCGGCATCGGCCTCGTCGCGGCGGCCTTCGCCGGCGTCGCCGCCTCGATGATCTTCGCCGTGCTCGCGCTATCGCTGATGGCCAATCAGGTCGCGACGGGGCTGGCGCTAACGATCTTCGGCATCGGCGCCTCCTCGCTGATCGGGGCGGGCTTCGTCGGGCGCACGATCGCGCGGCTCCAGCCGGTCTTTCCGGCGGCGTTGTCAGAGCATCCGATCCTGCGCGTGATCTTCGGCCACGACATCCTCGTCTATCTCTCGCTCGCCCTCGTCGCAGGGGTGAGCTGGTTCCTGCGTCGGACGCGGCCGGGGCTGATCCTGCGCGCCGTCGGCGAGAACGATGCCTCGGCCCATGCGATCGGCTATCCCGTCGTCGCCATCCGCTACGCTGCCGTCGCCTTCGGCGGTGCGCTGGCGGGGCTCGGCGGCGCCTATTTCTCGCTGGCGCTGACGCCGATGTGGGCGGACCGCCTGACCGCCGGACGCGGCTGGATCGCGCTGGCGCTCGTCGTGTTCTCGGCCTGGAAGCCGGGGCGCCTGCTGCTCGGGGCCTATCTCTTCGGCGCCGTGATGACGCTCGAATTGCAGCTCAAGGCGGCCGGTGTGACATGGCTCGCGCCGGAGGTGCTGGCGATGGCCCCCTACCTTGCGACGATTGCAGTTCTGACCATGATGTCGCTAGGACGGAAGACCGGCCGGCTCGACGCGCCCGCCTGCCTCGGCAAACCCTTCTCGGCGTCCTGACGCCGCAACCCATAACGGGGAGTTTTTAGGACATGACCAGCATCATCACCCGCCGCCGGCTGACCTTTGGTGCGGCCGCCGCTTCCACCTTGCCGATCCTCGGCCGCGGCGCCTCGGCGCAGGCCCCGCTCGGCGTCGGCTTCGTCTATGTCGGCCCGATCGGCGACCACGGCTACACCTGGACGCATAATCAGGGCCGGCTCGCGCTGGAGAAGGAATACGGCGCCAAGATCAAGACGAGCTTCATCGAGAACGTCGCCGAGGGGCCGGACGCGGCGCGCGCCATCCGCCAGCTCGCCCAGGCCGGCAACCAGCTGATCTTCACGACTTCCTTCGGCTTCATGAACCCGACGATCCAGGTCGCCAAGCAGTTCCCGAAGATTCATTTCGAGCACGCCACCGGCTATATGCGCGCCGAGAACGTCGCGACCTACGATGCGCGCTTCTACGAGGGCCGCGCCGTGATCGGCACCATCGCCGGCCATATGTCGAAGACCGGCCAGGCGGGCTATGTCGCCTCCTTCCCGATCCCGGAAGTGGTGATGGGCATCAACGCCTTCCACCTCGCCGCCCGCAAGGTGAACCCGAACTTCAAGACCAAGGTCGTGTGGTGCTCGACCTGGTACGACCCCGCCAAGGAAGCCGACGCCGCCAAGGCGCTGATCGATCAGGGCGCCGACATGATCACCCAGCACACCGATTCCGCCGCCCCGCTCCAGGCGGCCGAGCAGCGCGGCGTCTTCGCCTTCGGCCAGGCCTCCGACATGAAGTCCTTCGCGCCGAAGGCCCATCTCTCGGCCATCGTCGACGACTGGTCGGGCTACTACATCAAGCGCGTCAAGGACGTGATGGACGGCAACTGGAAGAGCGGCGCCGTCTGGCACGGGCTCAAGGACGGCATGGTCAAGATCGCGCCGTATAACGACGCCGTCACGCCCGCCGCCCGCGCCGCCGCCGACGAGGTCACCAAGGGCATCATCGCCGGCACGCTCCACCCGTTCACCGGCGAGCTCAAGGACCAGAAGGGCGTGGTGCGCCTCAAGGCCGGTGAAAAGGCCAGCGACGAGATGCTCTCGAAGATGGACTGGTACGTCGACGGCATCCAGGCCTGATCTTCACGTCTTCACTGCGGCGGCTCCCCGAGCCGCCGCAGCGATTCGCCGCCCCCGGCGCCTGACGAATGGTCAATTCGACCGCAGAAGCCTGTCATGGCTCCAAATCGGGCTCGTTCCCGCCTAAATCCGATGGAACGAAGCCGTTTCCTGTGCGTATCTACCGCCGCGGGCATCGTCTTTCCGCGTTAGCCGTGGCAACTGCGTGAGTTGCGCGCCGCGAATGGCACCCATGTGTCGCGGTCGCTCGTGTCGGAAACGGGCATGAACGGCCGTCATCCTGCACGCGACGCCTGAACCACCTTCTCAAGGAGGAATTCATGACCAAGAACGAACTGATCGCTGCCATCGCCGACGAGACCGGCAAGACCAAGGCTGACGTCTCGGCCATCCTGGCCTCGCTCGGCGCGACCGTCGCCAAGACCCTGAAGAAGGGCGACGACGTTACCCTCGGCGGCATCGGCAAGCTCTCTGCTGCCAAGCGTGAAGCCCGCGAGGCCCGCAACCCCTCGACCGGCGCAACCATCAAGGTGCCCGCCAAGACCGTCGTGAAGTTCAAGGTCACCAAGGACCTCGCCGACGCGGTGGCGTAAGGCCATCATCGGGATCGAGCGGCGTTCGCGCCTGAAACGCGGACGCTGCTTGACCCGGCGCCCCATGCCCACACATTAGCGGCATGTTCCTTCGCCTCTTCACCGATCTGCGCGCCGCCAAGGTCCCCGTGACCCTGCGCGAATATCTGACGCTGCTCGAAGGGGTGGAGGCCGATCTCGCCGAGCACCGCGTCGACGAGTTCTATTATCTCGCCCGCGCCACGCTGGTGAAGGACGAGCGCCATCTCGACAAGTTCGACCGCGTCTTCGCCCAGGTCTTCAAGGGCATGGAGACGCTGCAGCAGGCGATCGAGGAATCCGGCATTCCCGAGGAATGGCTGCGCAAGCTCGCCGAAAAATTCCTGACCGACGAAGAGAAGGCCCAGATCGATGCGATGGGCTGGGAGAAGCTCTGGGAGACGCTGAAGCAGCGCCTGGAAGAGCAGAAGGGCCGCCATCAGGGCGGCAATAAATGGATGGGCACCGCCGGCACCTCGCCCTATGGCGCCTATGGCTACAATCCCGAAGGCATCCGCATCGGCCAGGACAAGAACCGTAATTTCCGCGCGGTGAAGGTCTGGGACAAGCGTGAGTTCAAGGATTTCGACGATACGCGCGAGCTCGGCGTGCGCAACATGCGGATCGCGCTTCGGCGCCTGCGCCGCTTCGCCCGCACCGGCGCAGCCGAAGAACTCGACCTCGACACCACGATTTCAGAGACGGCCAAGCACGGTTATCTCGACGTCCAGCTTCGGCCCGAGCGCCGCAACGCCGTGAAGGTGCTGCTCTTCCTCGATGTCGGCGGGTCGATGGACTGGCATATCGAGCTGGCCGAGGAGCTGTTCTCGGCGGCACGGGCCGAGTTCAAGCATTTCGAGCATTTCTACTTCCACAACTGCCCTTATGAGCGGGTCTGGAAGGAGAACCGCCGGCGCCACGACCAGCAGATCGCGACCTGGGACGTGCTCCGGACCTACCCCTCCGACTATCGCCTCGTCTTCATCGGCGACGCCTCGATGAGCCCCTACGAGATCGCAATGCCCGGCGGCTCGGTCGAGCATTGGAACGAGGAAGCCGGCGAGGTCTGGATGGAGCGATTGGCGACCAAATTCCCGAAATCCGTCTGGCTCAACCCCGTGCAGCAAAACCTCTGGAACTACACCCAGTCGATCCGCCAGATCGGCGGCCTGATGGGCGGGCGCATGTTCCCGCTGACGCTCGACGGGCTCGATGGCGCGATGAAGGTTCTGGCGCGGTGATCAATACTGTCATGAACGAAGACGACGACGGCCCTGCCCCGAGCTGGCGCCAGCGCCCGAAGCCCGTCGGCTTCGAGATCGCCTACAAGCTCGATGGCGACACGCTCGAGGTCGACCGGACCCGCCGGGTCGACAGCATCCGCTTGAGCGCGGTCGAGCAGGTGCGCTTCATCTATGCGCCCGGGAACATCTCGTCGAAGGGTTACAAGACGCAGCTCCGGCTCAGCGACGGCCGCACCGTGACCTTCGGCAACCTGTCCTGGCGCTCACTGACCGATCTCGACCGCGACGATCCGCGCTATCACCGCTTCGTCACGGCCCTGGCGGCCGCGATCGCACGGGCCAATCCCAAAGCCCGCTTCATCGCCGGGCGACCGAAGCCGATCTGGCTTGGCGTCGCCGCAGTCGGTGCACTCTCGCTCCTGATGCTGACGGCCTTCACGCTGCGCGCCTTCCAGCAGGGCGCGACCAATGCCGGCCTGCTTGGCGTGCTGCTGATCGCCGCCTCGTTCTGGCAGGTCTGGCCTCTGATCAGCCTCAACCGGCCGCGCGAACTCGCGACCGGCGAGGTGCCCGACAGCCTCGTCCCGGGCGGGACGGGCTGAGGATCAGCGGACGACCAGCACCGAGCATTTTGCCCGGCGCACGATGGCCGAGGCGTTCGAGCCGATGACATAGGCCAGCATGCCGGGCTCGTGCGAGCCGATGACGATGAGGTCGATGCCGCCGGCATCGGCCTCCGCCAGCACCTCGCCATGGACGGAGCCGATCAGCACCTTGGCCGAGACCTGCTCGGCCGGGAGATCGATCTTCGCCGCGATCTCGGCGAGCTTCGCCTCGGCGTCCTCCTGCTGCTCGGTATCGAAATCCGCCGGCACGAATTCCATATAGGTGATCGGAATGAGCGAGCGGACATAAACAAGCCGTACTCGTCCACCCGAAATCTTGGCGAAGGATACGGCTGCCGCGATCGCCGGCTGGGCGAGTTCGGCCTCGGCGAGATCTACGGGGACCATGATCGATCTGT
The DNA here is from genome assembly GCA_965283735.1 of Beijerinckiaceae bacterium. Classification (GTDB taxonomy): domain Bacteria; phylum Pseudomonadota; class Alphaproteobacteria; order Rhizobiales; family Beijerinckiaceae; genus Allobosea. The sequence continues at coordinate 3,152,997 of CBDIPN010000001.1, forward strand.
ACATCGCATCCTCCTAGGCTAGTTATGCAACCACTATGGAGTTTGCCAGTAAGCGCGCCATGATCCAGCGCAAAATGCGGGATGCGGCGCAGCGACGCGCTCCTTCTCGTATCCTCGGCCTTTCCGTCATTGCGAGCGCAGCGACGACGCAATGACGTGAAAGCCGTCGGAAAGCGCTTCAGCCCTGGCGCGCCGGGGTACGGACGACGAGCCCATCGAGGTCGTCGCGGATGCGGATCTGGCAGGAGAGGCGCGAGCTGGGGCGGACATCGAAGGCGAAGTCCAGCATGTCCTCTTCCATATGCTCGGCAGGGCCGACGGCCGCGGTCCAGGCATCGTCGACATAGACATGGCAGGTCGCGCAGGCGCAGGCGCCGCCGCATTCCGCCTCGATGCCGGGGATCGCGTTGCGGATTGCCGTCTCCATCACGGTCGAGCCGGTTTCGGCCTCGACGGTGCGGCTCTCGCCCTGAGCGTCGATGAAGGTGATATTGGGCATGAAGGACTCCGGCGGCGCAATGACGGCCTCCGCTTAGAGCATTTCAAAGCGGCACGGAACGGGGTTTCGCGCCGCAGCCCCCCGCTCAGGCGGCGCAATCGAAGCGCGCGATGACCGCCCTCGCCTCAGCCGCAGCCAATGCGAGCGCATCGAGCGCGCTCTCGCTCGCCTTCTGCTCCGGCCCGGCAAGGCCCTCCTCGATCCGATCGGCCGCCTCGGCGACCTGCCAGGCACCGACGGCGCGGGCCGCGCCCTTCAGGGTGTGGGCCGCATCCATCCGCGCCTGCCGGTCCGCGCTGCCGTGGATGGCGCGCAGATGGACGACACATTGCTGGGCGAAAAGCGTGAGCAATTCGCGCTCAAGCTCATGATCTCCGGCGGTCTGGCGAGAAAGATAGGCGAAATCGATGGCCTTCTCGGTCATGTCGGGAACTCTTGGAAACTGGTCATCAAATGGCCGCATCGGCCGGTCTCTTGCCCTTCAGGAAGCGCCCGGATGGTAAACGAGGCGTTAACGACGTTTGTGAATCGCGCAGTCAAATGGGTTTCCAAGGGTCCAGGGGTCCACTACCCTTCCAATTGGTAAATGATGGGCGCAGTGTCTCCGTTCACCCGGCCAGAGGCGGCATGGGGCGGCGGAGATCACCGTATGCGCCCATGTTCAGTAGCGTGGCGAGGCGGCAACGATGAATCGACCCAAGAAGCTCCAGGACCCCACTGAAGCTGCGATGTCGGCGATCGAAGAGGCGCTCCGCCTTGACCAGCCCAAGGACGGCACTGACACGCCTGTCGAGACCGAGCCCCGGCTGCCCACGACCAGCGAGAACGACCTGAAGCTCGAACTGCCGCGCGTCGAGCCGGCCCCGGCGTCGCCTCCGCCGGTTCCTGCTGCCCCCGCCCAGCAGCAGCCTGCGCCGCCGCGCGCCGCGATCGCGCCCGATACCAGCCGCGTCGCCAATGACGACCGCCGGGATTCCAGCTCGCTCGTCCAGGCCTTCGCCGTGCGCCCCTCAAGCAGGCCCTACTGGTTCGCCGCGCTCGCCTCGCTCGCCTGGCTCGGTGGCGCCGCCTTCGTCCTGCTCGGCCGCTACGGCTCGTTCAGCAACGGCCTGCCCGAGCCCGTCGCCAGCTTCGGCATCGGCGAATGGACCTTGCTCGCGCTCTCGATCGGCGCGCCGGTCGTGTTCTTCTTCGTCCTGGCGGCGCTCTATCGCCGCACCCAGGAAATGCGCCTGATCTCGCGCGCCATGACCGAGGTCGCGCTGCGTCTGGCCGAGCCCGAGGTCGCTGGGGCGGATTCCGTCCTCTCCCTCAGCCAGACCATCCGCCGCGAGGTCGCCGCCATGGGCGACGGCATCGAACGCGCAGTCGCACGCGCCGGCGAGCTTGAAACCATCGTCCGCGGCGAGATTTCGACGCTGGAGCGCGCCTATGCAGACAACGAGATCCGCCTGCGCTCACTGATCGACGAGCTTGTCACCCAGCGCGAGGCCGTGGTCGGCAATGCCGAGCGCGTCAAGCTCGCCATCAGCGGCGCCCATGACGGGCTCGCCAAAGATCTCGACAGCGCCAGCCGCACCATCGCGGAAGCTGTCTCGCAGGCCGGCGACCGCGTCACCGGCTCGCTCGGCGCCAAGGGCGACCAGATCACGCAGGCGCTCGGCCGCGCCGGCGAGAAGATGATCGAGGAGATCAGCGGCCGCAGCCACGACCTCGTCGAGCGCCTTCAGATCACCTCCGGCGAAGTCTCCGAGCGCCTGGCCGGCGCCAGCGGCAACCTGTCGGACATGCTCGACGGCCGCGCCAAGGAAATCGCGAGTTCGCTGGAGCGCACCGGCGCGGTCCTGACCGAAGGCCTGACCACCGGCGCCCAGGACGTCACCCGCGCCATCAGCGAGACCGGCAACCAGGTCGCCGAGACGCTGACCGGCCGCGTCGAGACGGTCAACGAACTGCTCAAGAACACCGGCGAGACCCTCGCTCGCGACATCTCGGCGCGCGGCACGGAAGCGGCCGAGCGCTTCGAGGTCAGCAGCCGCAACATGGTCGCGCTGATCGAGAGCCAGAGCGAGGCCCTGCAGGCGCGCCTGGCGGAATCCGGCGAAGCCCTGCGCAGCGCCCTCTCCGACGAGGGCGAGAGCGTCACGACGCGCCTCGCCGAGGTCGGGCGCGGGGTCAACAGCCTGCTCAACCGCCAGAACGAAGCCATCGCCAACCGCCTCACCGAGGTCGGCGAGAGCGTCCACGGCCTCATCGGCACGCATGGCGACACGCTGGTCAATCGCCTCAACGACACCGCCCGTACCGTCGACGACGTGCTGCGCGAGCGCAGCGAAGCGATCATCCTGCGCGTCAACGACGCCAGCCAGTCCCTCAGCGAGTCCGTCGCGCAGCATGGCGACACCCTCACCGGCCGCATCACCGATGTCGCGGGCCAGGTGAACGGGCTCTTCACCGAGCAGGGCAGCAAGCTCGTCGACCGCCTCAACGAAACCGGCCAGACCGTCCATACCCTGCTCGACCAGCAGGCCGAGAAGCTCGTCGACCGCGTCTCCAGCGCCGGCAGCGAGCTCGCCGACCTCGTCGGCCAGCAGAGCGACAGCGTCGTCGGCCGCGTGTCGGAGGCCAGCACCGAGCTGGCCCGCGTCCTGGCGGAGCGCAGCGAAGCAGCCGTCGCCAGCGTCTCCGGCGCCAGCAACGACCTTGCCCGCCTGATGGGCGAACAGAGCGACGCGACCGTCGCGCGCGTCTCCAATGCCGGCGTCGATGTCGCCAAGCTCCTCTCGGAGCGTAGCGAAGCCCTGGTCGCCAGTGTCTCCGGCGCGGTCAACACCGTCGAAACCCGCCTGCGCGACGAAAGCGAACTGCTCGTCAGCCGCCTGACTCAGGCCGGGCAGGATGTCAGCGCCGTCGTCGGCAGCGAGAGCGAACGCCTGATCTCCGGCCTCTCCGATACCGGCATGCGCGTCAGCGCCCTGCTCGAGGAGCAGGCCGGCGCGATGACCGTGAAGGTTTCGCAGGCCGAACTCGAGATCAAGGACCTGCTCGGCAGCGAGAGCCAAGCGCTGGCCAGCCGCGTCGCCGATGTCGGCCGCTCGGTGCACGGCATCCTGGCGGAGCGCTCGAACGCGCTGATCACCCGCCTCGCCGAGACCGGCGCCGGCATCGACCAGCAGCTCGACGAGCGCGGCGCCGTTCTGGCGTCCCGCATCACCGGCAGCATCGAAGCTGCCCAGAATGCGCTCGAACAGCAGCAGACGGGCTTCCTCGCCAGCATCAGCGAGACCGGGGAGAAGGTCGGCGCCTTGCTCGGCGAGCAGCGCGAGACGATGGTGCGCGATCTCGTCGACACTGGCCGCGAGGTCCACACCCTGCTCGGCGAGCAGAGCGAGGATCTGGCACGCCGCATGACCGAGGCGACCCGTACCCTCACCGAGACGATCAATGTCGACGGTCGCCATGTCGCCGACCGCGTCTCCGAAGCGACGCAAGGGTTGCGCGACACCTTCACCGTCCATGCCGAGGAGGCGCGCACCATGCTTGCCGGCACGGGCCGCGAGATCGTGCTGGCGCTGACCCAGCAGGGCGGGCGTGTCAACGAGGCGCTCTCGGCCAATGCCGAGTCGATGCTGCGTTCGGTCGAAGGCCGTGCGCAGGCGCTGAACGAGGCACTGGCTCTGCGCCACGATGCGCTGACCAAGCTCTTCGACGAGCGCGGGCACGAGATCGAGGCCGCGCTCGGCGGGCGTCTTGCAGCGTTCTCGACGCTGTTCGATACGCAGGGCCGCGACGTCGAGACCGCGCTCGCCGCGCGCCTTGGCGCGTTCGAGGACCTCATCGTCGTCCAGGGCGGCATGCTGACCGCCAAGATCTCCGGCGATGCGCAACAGCTCACGGCCGCGCTCCATACCGGCATCGCGCAGGTCGAGAAGCTGATCTCCGAAGACAGCGTCATGCTGGCTGACAAGGCCGGAACGCGCGCGCTGGAAGCAGCCGAGCTCCTCGCCAACCGCACCCGCGAGGCGGCGGAGGCGATGGAGAGCCAGATCAAGCTGTTCGAAGACCGCTCGGGCACCAAGAGCGCCGAGATCGCCGGCACGCTCGACAGCCTGATCGCCCGCATCGACGGCAGCCTCGGCTCGCGCGCCACAGCCCTCAACGAGGCGCTGGTCGAGCGCACGGTCGACATCGCCCGCGTGCTGGCCGAAGGCGGACGCGAGGTTACCAAGGCGCTTGCCGCCAAGGCCGACGAGATCGGCGAGGTCGTCACCTCCAAGAGCGAGTCGCTCACCCGCACGCTCAGCGACAAGGCCGACACGATCAACGCGACGCTCGGCGGCCGCGCCCTCCAGATCGCCGACACGCTCGACCAGAGCGTCGCGCGCTTCGAGGAGCGCGTCGTCGGCCGGCTCGACACGGTGTCTCACACCCTCGACACGCGCGGCGACGAGATCGCCGCCACGCTGCAGGGTCGTTCGGAGGCCATCGCTACGGTGCTGGCCGAGCGGGCGCAGGAATTGCGCGCGCTGTTCGACGACCAGGGCGGCGGCATGGTCTCGGCGCTCGCCGGCCAGAGCGAGGCGATCGCCGCCGCGCTCACCGAGCGCGCCGAGCAGCTGCGCACGCTGTTCGACGATCGCGGGCTCGGCATCGTCGCGGCGCTCGGCCGTCGCGGCGACGCCATCTCGGGTGCGCTCGATCAGCGCGCCGAGCAACTGCGCGCGATCTTCGAGGGCCAGGGCGCCGGCATCGTCACGGCGCTGGAACGCCAGGGCACGGCGATCGCCAATTCGCTGGACGAGCGGACGGACGCCATGCGCGCCGCATTCGACGCCAAGGGCCACGGCCTCGTCGAGCTCATCGGCCGCCAGGGCGAAACCCTCACCCAGTCGCTCGACGAGCGGGTGGAGACCCTGCGCGCCGTGTTCGACGCCAAGGGCAACGGTGCCGTCGAGGCGCTGAACGAGCGCGGCGAGGCTCTCGCCGCCGAGTTCGCCACGGTCGGCGAGACGGTGGTGCGCGCGCTCGAAAGCCGCGGCAACGCCATCGTCGCCGGCCTGCGCGATCGCGGCGCGGTCATCGCCAACGCGGTCGAGGCTTCGTCCAACGCGCTGCGCGAGACGCTCGAGGCCGGTTCGCGCCAGTCGATCGAGGCGCTGGTCGGCACCAACGAGCAGCTGCGCGAGGAGCTCGGCGGCATGCTCGGGCGCCTCGGCGAAGCTAACAAGCTGATGCAGCAGATCGTCAACGGCGCGAACAAGAACCTCGCCGCCGTCGAGAACAGCCTGTCGACCCGCGTCGGCGAATTGCAGACTGTGATCGGCACCGTGATGGCGGAGGCCGGCTCGGCCTCGCAGCAGGTCACGGCGCAGATCGCCGAGCTGAAGAGCTTCTCGGAAGGCACGCTGCGCGAGACGACCGCGCTGATCGGCCAGCTCGACGATCGCGGCACCTCGCTCAACGAGGTGACCCAGGCCAGCAGCGCGGCGCTCAACGCCGTCGCCGGCCGACTGGAGCAGATCGAGGGCCGCGTCGGCAAGGCACTGGCCGAGCGCCGCGATGCGCTGGAGCAGCTGCACGGGCTGATCGCCAACCGCACCGACGACGTCGAGTCGATCACCCGCTCCTTCGCCGCGCTGATCGACGACTCGCTCAGCACCGCCGAAGCGCGCGCCCGCCAGATCGGCGCCGTCTTGTCCGACTCGGCGGAATCGACGACCAACGCGATCGCCCAGCAGTTCGAGACGATCCGCTCGGCCACCGGCCAGGAGCGCGAGCGCACGGCGGAAGCCCTGCGCGCCGCCTATGCCCAGGTCTCGACCGAGATCGGCGGCGAGATCACCAAGGTGACCGAGCGCTTCCAGAAGGCGGCGCAGGACATGCGCGGCATCACCGGCGACATCCAGCGCGAGCTGGAAGCGACCCGCGCCGAACTGAAGCGCGGCGTGCTCGAACTGCCGGCGGAAGCCCAGGAATCGACCTCGGCCATGCGCCGGGTCGTGGCCGAGCAGATCAAGGCACTGAACGATCTCACCGAGATCGTGACGCGGTCCGGCCGCCGCGGCGACGTCTCGCTGCCGATCGACCATGTCGCCAGCCGGCGCCCGGTCGCGGCTGCCGCCGCCCCTGCCCCGGTGGCCCCGGCACGGCCCGCCCAGGCGTTCACGCCGGCTCCGCAGCCTGCGCCCGTCGCGGAGGAGCCGCTGCTGCGGCCATCCATCGATGCGGCGAGCGATCCCGCGCAACCCGCCGTGCCGCGTCCCAACGTCCGCATCGAGACCGCGACTGCGCCGACTCGTTCCGCCCCCGTGCAGGAGGCGCCACGCCGCCAGCCGGAGCCGGCCCAGCAGCCGGCGAAGGCTGGCTGGCTCTCGGACCTGTTGACCCGCGCCTCGCGCGAGGACAAGCAGCCGGAGCCGAGCAAGCCGACGTCCCATTCGATCGAGAAGCTCGACTCGCTCTCCGTCGACATCGCACGGATGATCGACCATGACGCGGCCGTGGAACTGTGGGACCGCTACAAGCGCGGCGAGCGCAATGTCTTCACCCGCCGGCTCTACACGCTGCAGGGCCAGCAGACCTTCGACGAGATGCGCCGCAAGTATCGCCGCGACGCCGAATTCAAGGACACGGTCGACCGCTATATCGAGGAGTTCGAGCGCCTGCTCGGCGAAGCCGCCAAGGACGACCGCGACTCGATGGTGGCCAAGACCTACCTGACCTCGGAGACCGGCAAGGTCTACACGATGCTCGCCCACGCCAGCGGGCGCTTCGAGTAAGCACGCAGCTCCCAGCAACTGAGACGCGAAGGGCCGCCCGAGAGGGCGGCCTTTCCGTTACAGGTTGCTGCACCGGGGCCGGCTACGCGCCTAGGGCGCGCTGATTTCCCATGGTAACTCGGGTCATCCCGGCCGGAGCGAAGCGAAGAGCCGGGATCCATGCCTGAACCTTGATCGGAAGCGTTCCGGCATGGATCCCGGGTCAAGCCCGGGATGACGGCGTGGTTCCGTCTCAAACCAGCACGCTCTAAGCCCCCGCCCGGAAGCGCGCCTCGCCCCGGCTCACGAAGCAGCTCCTGTCGAACAGCGAGAGGTCGAGCGGATTGGGCAACCGCACATCCGCGATCTCGGGGAATGGCTTGCCAGAACCCTCATAGGCGCGGTCGATCTGCGAGATGAAGACGAGGATCAAACCCTTATCTCGCGCAAAGGCTCTCAGCGCTCTCACCTGCAGCTCCAGTTCCGGCGTGTCGCGGCGCTGGTCGAGCAGCTGCAGGTAATCGATGACCGCGACGGTGCCGCCCGGCGCATCTGCCAGCCTTGCGACGATATAGTCGGCGCTGATGGCATCGGAACAGTCGCAGTCGAACAAGCCAGCGAAGTCATTCGGCTCGATGTCGATCGCCCGCAGCCGGGACAGCACGTCGGCTGGCCTGTATTCAAGCGTGAGGAAGACGCCCCGGCGCCCGGCCCGCATGGCTTCCGCCAGAAGCGCGAGGCTCGCCAAGGTCTTGCCCTGCCCCGGCCGCCCGGCGACCAGGGCGAGATCCCCCGGCTCCAGCAGGGACCAAAAGGCGCGAACCGATGTCATTCCCGGCTGCTTTGCCGTAAGCAGGCTCCAGCTGCGATAGCCTTCCTCTGTCGCGATGCGATCGAGTGCGGCGTGCAACGGTATGCGTTCCGCCCGGCTCATAAGCCTGGCCTTGCGCTTCAACTGATGGATCGGGGCCGACAAACTCATGACGTGAACCTCCTATCGCGAGCAGCTGGCGCAATCCCTCCTCATGCGTGATGCCCGGACAGTCGGTCATGTCGTCGGAATGCCCTGCATGATGATGCTTCCCCGGCTGGAGGGGGAGGCTCGGGCCGAGCCTGAATCGGAGACTAACGCAGCCGCGGGCGCAAGGGAAACGTCCGAAGGACGCGCTCAGCGCGCCCAGCGCACGATCTCGACCAGCACTTGCGACAGCGCCTTATCGAGCGCCTGGGTCGCACCCGGCGCGTCGACCGCGCCGGCCGGCACACGCGCCGCGAACAGGCGCGCCCGCTGGATCTGCCCGGTCCGGTCACCGACGATCCGCGCGGTGATCTCGACCACCGCCGTGCCGGTCGCGGCGTCGATGTTGAAGCTGCGGATATTGGTATTGAGCTGCACGTCAGGGGAGATGCGCTGGCCCGGGCCCGAGACAGAGCCGACCCGGCCGGCATTCTCGAAGGTCTGGATCAGGCGGGCCTGCACCAGCGCGGGAACCCGGTCCGCCCATTGCGCGCCACCGACGAAGGAAAGCGCGCCGCTCGAATCCCGGACGATGACGCGATCGGAATCGAGCGCCTGCACCGCCGTCGGCTCGGCCACCACCATGATGGCCCGCGAGCCGCCGGCCTTACCGAGCCCGCCGGGTGCCGACAGATCGAAGGTGGTCGGCGTCGCTCCGCCGCCGCAGCCGGCAAGCAGCGCGGCCACGGCCAGGACGGGGAGGAAGCGGCGAGTCCGGCGGGCCGGAGGAAGCTGAACCTCGGTCGTCATGGGCTAGCGGGATCCGTTATACTGGGGAAGCGGCGGCTTGCCGCCGAAAATGAACTGCTGCGGGTTGCGTTCGAAATTCCGCAAGGTGCGGTTGAGTTCCGTCAAGGTCCTCTTGCCATCCGATGCCAGCAACTCGACATCGCGCAGGCCCGGCCCGGTGAAGCGGCTGATGCCGGCGGTGATCTCGGCCGTGCGCTTGTCGAGATTATCGGCCAGCGTCCGGATCGACTTGGCGGCGTCGGCCACCTCCTGGAAAGCGGTGCGGCCATCGGGACCCGATCCGGATTCAAGGAAGCCCGTAGCGGCCTTCAGCACGCCTTCGATCTGGTCTGCCGCCTTGTCCAGCTTGGCCGTAATCGAAGCTGCGTCCTTGACTGCCTTGGCGACATCGGCACTCGAGCCGCCGAGCGCGCCGGTGAACTTGTCGACATTGTCGACGATGCTGGCGATCCGGTTGCGATCGACCGAACGCACCACCGCGGTCAGCTCCTCGCTCAGCGATTGCAGCTTCTGCGAAAGCGGCTGGATCGTCTCGGCAATGCTGCCAAAGCTGGCCATCAGCTTGTCGATGCCATCGGCATTGTTGCCGAGCGCCTGCGAGAACTTCTCGACATTGCGGACGGTGTTGTTGATCGGCGTGGCGTTCTGCTTGATCAGCCCATCGAGCGAGGTGAGCATGCCATCGGCCTTCTGCGCGACGTTGCGCACGGTCTCGATGATGTCCTGCAACTCCGAGCGCTCGGCGATGATCGTCGGCATCGGCTCGCCGGGCTTGGCCTTCAGGACCGGCGCCGTGGGATCGCCGCCGATGAGCTGGAGCGCGACCACGCCGGCCAGGCCCTGAGCCTCGATGCGCGCGCGCGTATCCTCGCGCAAGGGCGTCGTGTTGGCGACCTGGATTACGGCGTAGATGCGGCGCGGGTCGTCCGGCTGGAGTTCGATATTGGTGACCTCGCCGACGCGCAGGCCGTTGAACAGCACACTTGATCCGCGGCCAAGCCCAGTCACCGTGCCGGTGAAGATGACGCGGATATTCTCCTTGCTTCCCGCCCCACCACTGTTGAACCAGTAGACGAAGCCGAAAGCCGCCGCGAGGACCGCGAGCGTGAACAGACCGACGAGTGCATAATTGGCGCGCGATTCCATCGTCTAGCCGTTGTGTCCCTGCTCTCCCGCCGGCAGCCTGGCCATGGCGCGCTCCCCGCCGAAATAGGCCTTCAACCATGGATGGTCGGACGCCAGCATCGCCGCCAGCGGGCCGACCGCGATCACCTTCTTGTCCGCCAGAGCGGCGATTCGGTCGCAGGCATGATACAGGCTGTCGAGGTCGTGGGTTACCATGAAGACGGTGAGACCCAGCGTCTGCTTCAGGGTCATGATCAGATCGTCGAATTCGGCGGCGCCGATCGGGTCCAGCCCCGATGTCGGCTCGTCCAGAAAGACGATTTCGGGATCGAGCGCGAGCGCGCGGGCCAGAGCCGCCCGCTTGATCATGCCGCCAGAAAGCTCGGAAGGCGCCTTGTCGGCGGCGTCCCGCGGCAGGCCGACCAGATCGAGCTTCACCATCGCCAGTTCGTCGAGCAGGTCTGGCGAGAGCTGGAGGTACTCGCGCATCGGCACCTGAATGTTCTGCTTCACGGTCAGGGCCGAGAACAGCGCGCCCTGCTGGAACATCACGCCGAAGCGCCGCTCGAGCACGCGGCGCTGCTGCTGGTTGAGATCGTCGACATCCTCGCCGAAGACCTCGATCGTGCCCCGCCGCTTGCGGACGAGGCCGAGGATGGTGCGCGTCAGCACCGACTTGCCCTGTCCGGAGCCCCCGACGAAGCCGAGGATCTCGCCGCGCATCACGTCGAGATCGAGCCCGTCCATGATCACCTTGTCGCCGAAGGCGACCTTGAGGTCACGGACGCGGATGACGGCCTCGGGTTCGCCGGGAGCCTGCGTCCGATGGTGAGGATGAGAACCGTCCCGCAGCGTCATCGTCAGAACTCGATCGAGGCGAAGAATATGGCGAAGAGCCCGTCGACGACGATGACCATGAAGATCGCCTTCACCACCGAGGCCGTGACCTGCCGGCCGAGCGATTCCGCCGAGCCCTTGACCGCGAGCCCCTCGATCGAGGCGATCAGCCCGATCACGAAGGCCATGAAGGGTGCCTTGATCAGGCCAACGGCGAAATGCTTCCAGGTGATGACCGATTGCAGGCGGGCGAGGAAAGTGTCGACGCCGATGCCGCCGTAGAGCCACGACACGAGCCCGGCTCCGACCAGCCCGGCCATCGCCGAGATGAAGGTCAGGATCGGCAGCGAGATGATGAGCGCGAGGATGCGCGGCACCACCAGAACCTCGATCGGATCGAGGCCCATCACGCGCAGCGCATCGATCTCCTCGCGCATCTTCATCGAACCGATCTCGGCGGTGAAGGCCGAGCCCGAGCGGCCGGCGATCATGATCGAGGTCAGCAACACCGCGAGTTCGCGCAGGATCAGGATGCCGGTCAGGTTCACCACGAAGGCGGAGGCGCCGAATTGCTGAAGCTGAAAGATGCCCTGCTGCGCGACGATGCAGCCGACCAGGAACGAGATCAGCATGATGATCGGCGCGCCGTTGAAGGCGATCAACTCGATCTGGTTTATCAGCGACGGCCCCCGGAACTTGCGCGGGCCGAGCACGACACTGACCGAGCCGACCACGACCTCGCCGAGGAACATGGCACCGCCGACCATGTCGCGGCCGAAACGCACGACGCCCTCCCCGATATCGACGAGAATGTCGACGACACCGACATGCCGGTGCGGCTTCGGCGGATCGTCGTCATGGACCTGGACTTCGGCCAGGAGGATGCTGTGCTCCGGCCTGCTGCTGACGAGTTCGATTTCGACGCCGTCACGCTCCTGCCGGGCCTTCAGGCGGTTGAGGACATAGGCGCCGAGCGTATCGAGCCGCGTCACGTCGGAGAGATCGATCCGGGCGCCGGAGGTTGCAGGGAGGCGCTCGGTGATCTCGCCGATCAGCTCCTCGATGCGCGGGGCGCGGTCGGCGCTCCATGAGCCCGAGAGCGCCACCGCGAGCGCGCCCGCGTCATCGCGGATAGTCGCCTGCGGTTCGGCGTAATCGAGGCTCGCCATATCGCCGTGAGGTCCTTGTTCCCCTGGCCGAAACGGCCATGCAGCCTTTGCGCGACCGCGTATCGCGGGCCACACCAGCCTCCACCCCTGCCCTGTATTGCCGTGCTGCGCGAGCTTGGCAAGTTTCGGGCAATCCAGTGCTTTCCGCTGCGCTGCCAATGCCGCGAAAGGCTCGGGAACCGCGCCTTCTCCGGCGATTTGTTCCAGTTCGGGGCGAAAGCAGCAATTCCTTAAGAAACCGCAAGGCAGGCTCGGATTGTAACGTCACGACCGCCTCCTGATTCGGCCGGTCCTTTCGAAGGCAAATTCGTCATGGGCGACGCGCGCTCGCTGACACCGCTGAGCCAGGCCGACTACGTGGCGATCGAAGCCGCGGTGATGGAAACGGCGCGCGGTCGCTGGTTCATGGTCGAGTACGCCAAGCGCAACCGGCAGGCGGACACGCTGCAACTGCTCGGCGCCATCCAGAGGATCGAACGGGTCGTCGGCCTCGGCGTGCAGGAGACCAGCCGGGAAGCCAATCTGATCGAGGCAGCCGCGCTGATCAGCGACCTGCGCACGGATCTCGAACGCATCAGCGGCAAGGCCGAAGCGCGCTCGTCCGGGCTCGCCGCCCAGATCGAGAAGGCCGCCGGCTCCGTGCTCGCCGCGACCGAGGGCATCCAGGAGGCCGCCTGGGCGCTGCGCGAGACCGGAGCGGATACGGAAGCCTGCGATGCGCTCGATCACCGTGCCGCCGATATCTCGACGGCGATCGGGGTGGTCGACAGCGTGGTCCAGCGCATCGACAAGATCGCCGACACCATCGCGATGCTGGATTCCAGCCTGCGGGCCTTCGGCGAGGTTTCGCGCGAGAGCAGCGTGAACTTCGAGTCGATGGCTGCGATGACGGTGCCGCCTCCCTCTGCCGCGCCGCGCCACTACGACGATCTCGACATCGCGACCGACGGCCAAGAGCCGGTTCCTCTGGAATTCAAGGACGCCGCCTCCGAAGCGCGTTTCGCGACCGTCCACCTGCTCGACGACGATATCGTGTTCGACGAAGCCGATGCCGCACTGCCGGAGCCCGCGCGCCTGGGTGCGAGCCCCTCGGAAACGGCCTTGCGCGAGATCGACGCGCTGCCGGCCGAGCGCAAGCTCGCCTATTTCGTCTAGCTTCGCCGGGCGGGCCGCTCAGTTCTCGCGGCGGATGGCGCTTTCGTGCCAGCGGTGCAGCAGAAGATACGAGATCAGGCTGGTCGCCAGGAAGATCGCGATGCCTGACAGCGAGATCATCACCAGCGCCGCGAAGACACGCGGAATCTTGAGCTGGTAGCCTGCTTCCAGGATGCGATAGGCCAGCCCCGAAGCGCTGCCTCCGGTCCCTGCGACGAACTCCGCCACGACCGCGCCGATCAGCGCGAGGCCGCCCGAAATCTTCAAGCCAGCCAGAAAATAGGGCAGCGCCGCCGGCAGCTTGAGATAGCGCATCGTCTGCCAGCGCGAGGCCCCGTAAAGCTCGAACAGGTTGACGAGATTGTGATCAGCCGAGTTCAACCCGAGGATCGTGTTCGACAGAATCGGGAAGAAGGCGACGATCCAGGCACAGATCAGGAGCGACAGGTCGATGTCGTTGGCCCAGATAATGATCAGCGGGGCGATGGCGACGATCGGCGTGACCTGCAGGATGACGGCATAGGGCAAAAGCGCCATCTCCAGCCATTTCGACTGGCTGAACAGCACGGCGAGCGTCACGCCGACGACGACCGCGGCGGCCAACGCCATGAAGGTGATCTTCAAGGTGACCCAGAGCGACCCGGACAGCGTGCCCCAATCCGCGACCAGCGTCTGTCCCACGAGGATCGGCCCAGGCAGGACATAATGCGGGATCTCGTTCCAGCGAACGGCGAACTCCCACAGCCCCAGCACTGCGACGCCGATGACCAGCGGCGCGAGGATGCGCGGCCAGACGCTGGCAGGCAGGCCGAGGATGCGGGTCTCGGCCATCACGACGGGCAGCGCCTGCGCATCGGTGCCGTCCGGGCTCAGTGTTTCGACGGGTGCGCTCATTGGCCGATCGCCTCCTTGAGCTTGGTGGAGGCGACGCGGCAGAGATGGGCGTATTCGCCGGAGGTCCGGAACAGGTCGTCGCGCGGATAGGCGGCATCGACCGAAAGATCGGCCATGACCCGGCCGGGGCGCGCCGCCATCACCACGATGCGCTGCGAGAGATAGACGGACTCGAAGACCGAATGGGTGACGAAGACGGCGGTGAAGCGCTCGCGCTCCCACAGCGCCAGCAGGTCGTCGTTGAGGCGATGGCGCGTGATCTCGTCGAGCGCCGCGAAAGGCTCGTCCATCAGCAGGATCTTGGGCCGCATCACCAGCGCACGCGCAATCGAGACGCGCATCTTCATGCCGCCCGAGAGCTCGCGCGGATAGGATGTCTCGAAACCCTTGAGCCCGACCAGCGCCAGCATCTCGGCGGCGCGCGCCTCGGCCTCGGCCCTTGGCACGCCCTTGAGCTTCAGCGGCAGCATGACGTTGGCGAGCGCGTTGGCCCAGGGCATCAGCGTCGGATCCTGGAAGACGAAGCCGAGATCGCGAGCGCCATGGCCGGCGCTGCCCTGCGCCTCGCCGGTCTCGCCCGGCCAGGTGATGGAACCGGTCGTCGGCGCGCCAAGGCCGGCGATCATGCGCAGCAGCGTCGACTTTCCGCAGCCGGAGGGGCCGAGCAGGCTGATGAACTGCCCTGCCCCGAGCTCCAGATCGACATCGCGAACGGCGAGCGTGCCGTTGGCGAATTGCTTCGAAACGTGCCGGATCGCCACCAGCGGGGTGCCGGCGCTCTCCTTGCCTGGGGGGGTGCTTAGATAGGCTGTGTCCAAAGCCTGATGATCCGATCTCGATACCAATGACGCCGCGTCATCCCGGGCGACCGAAGGGAGACCCGGGATCCATGCCGGAACGGTTCAGGCATGGATCCCGGATCGGCGCCGCTATCGCGGCTTGTCCGGGATGACCCGTTTTTTTCGCAGAGGCCTGAATCAGCCCTTGCCGATGCCCTTGTTGACGAAGTCGAGGCTGTAAGCCTTCTTCACGTCGACGCCGGCCGGGACGACGCCGGCCTCGCTCATCGTCTTGTAGAAGCTCGCCCAGCGCGCATCGGTCATCGCGCCGATGCCGAGCGTCTTGGCGTCGCCGGAGACGACGATGCCGCGATCGTTCATCACCTTGAGCGCATAGTCGATCTTCTCCTGATCCATGTCGGGATTATCCTTCAGGATCCGGGCATTGGCGGCGGCGTTGCCAGCGCCGCCCTTCATGTACTCGGCCCAGCCTTCCAGCGTGGCGTCGGTGAAGCGCTGCACCAGCTCCTTCTTCTCCTGGACCATCTTCCGGGAGATCGTGATCGTGGTGTTGTAGTTCTCGAAGCCGGCATCGGCGAGGAGATGCACGACCGGCTCGACGCCCGCCTTGCGGATCACGAAGGGCTCGGAGGAGAGGAAGCCCTGCTGCGTCAGCTTCTTGTCGGCCAGGAACGGCGCCATGTTGAAGGTGTAGGGACGAATCTGCTCGTCCTGGAAACCGAATTTCAGCTTCAGGAAGGGCCAGAAGCCGACGCGGGCCTGCGCCGCGATCAGGATCGGCTTGCCCTTGAGATCGGCGAGCGTGTCATTGCCTTGGCCGGGATGCGAGATCAGGACCTGCGGGTCCTTCTGGAAGATCGAGGCGATGCAGAGGAAGGGCAGGTTCTCATGGGCGAAGCTGAGCGCTTCCAGCGAGTTGCCCATGATCATGTCGACGCGGCCGCCGAGCAGGAGCTGGGTCGGGTTCTGCTGCGGGCCGCCGGGGCGGATCTCCACGTCGAGGCCGTATTTCTTGTAGATGCCGTTGGTCGCCGCGAGATAGAAGCCGCCATGCTCGGTCTGGGCGCGCCAGTTGGTCTGGTAGCTGACCTTGTCGAGCGTTTGCGCGTTGACGCGCGCGCCCGGCACGGGGATCAGCAGGGAGGCGGTGGAGCCGCCGATCAGCCCGAGTGCGGCACGCCGGTTCACACGATATTTCATCGTCGTCATCTCGCTATCTCCCCTCGCGCTGCGGCCGGCCCGGCCACTGGCCCGTCTCCTTATCCCATGCGATAGGACGGCGGGACAATGCAACGCCGCGTCGCCGGGTTTCTGCACAGAAACAAGGCGATGACATCGGCTCCTGACAGGCCTGATCATGACCGCACGCTTCTGGGGCGACCTGAAGAGCTCCGATTTCGCCACGCTTTCGCCTGACCGCACCGTCGCGGTGCTGCCGCTGGCGGCGATCGAGCAGCACGGCCCGCATCTGCCGGTCTCGGTCGACACCACCGTGATGAACGGGATGCTGGCCGAGGCAATGCCGCTGGTGCCAGTCGATCTCGACGTTCTCGTCCTGCCAACGCAGGCCGTCTGCAAGTCGAACGAACACCTGCATTCGCCGGGCACGGTCACGATCGGCTGGGAGTGCGCGATCCGCTCCTGGCTGGAGATCGGCGAGAGCGTGAAGCGGGCGGGCCTGCGCAAGCTCGTGCTGGTCACCTCGCATGGCGGCAATGTCGATCCGATGAAGATCGTGGCGCGGGAGCTGCGCGTCGACCACGGCATGCTCGCCGTCTGCACCGCCTGGACATCCTTCGGCCTGCCTGAAGGGCTCTATGGCGAGCTGGATGTCCGCCACGGCATTCATGGCGGTGATGTCGAGACCTCGCTGATGCTGCATTTCCGGCCCGACCTCGTCGACATGAGCAAGGCCGCGCTGTTCACGCCGCATACGGTGACCATGGCCGAGGAAGGCTATGCCCATCTGCGCCCGACCGGCCCGCATGCCTTCGCCTGGATGGCGCAGGATGTGAACCGGGCCGGTGCCGCAGGCGACGCGACCCTCGCGACTGCCGAGAAAGGCAAGGCAACGGCCGCATTGCAGGCGAAGGGCTTCGTCGCGCTCATGGCCGATGTCGCACGCATGCCGCTCGACACGCTCTACAAGGCGGATTGATCGATAGAGCTCGACCACCCCACCGGGTCATCCCGGGCTTGACCCGGGATCCATCATAGAGCGCAGAGCCCTACGATGGATCCCGGATCGGCGCTGCTGCGCAGCTTGTCCGGGATGACGGTGCGCTTGTAACAAGCGACATTTCCCCTCCCGCCCCTCACTCGGGATCGAGGAGGCGCGGCCCCGGCCCCTCCTCGGCCAGGCGGTCGAACGGGTTGTGCAGCGGGCAATCCCGCACCGAGAGACAGCCGCAGCCGATGCAGCCGTTCAGGTGGTCGCGCAGCCGCGTCAGCCGGTCGATGCGCCGCTCAAGCTCCTGTTTCCAGGCGGATGACAGCCGCGTCCAGTCCGCCACGGTCGGCGTGCGCTCCTGCGGCAGCGCCTTGAAGGCCTCGCGGATGGTCTTCAGCGGAATGCCGGCGCGCTGCGCCACCTTGATGATCGCGACCCGACGCAACACCTCGCGGGCATAGCGGCGCTGGTTGCCCTGCGTGCGATGACTGCGGATCAGCCCTTCCGCCTCGTAGAAATGCAGCGCCGAGACGGCGAGGCCGCTGCGGCGAGCGACATCGCCGACGCTCAGCTCACCCGGCAAACGCGACTGCTGGGACATTGGAAACGCCTCTTGACCTGAACCTTACTTGAGGTTCTATAAGCCGCGCTCCCGTGATGCAAACCGGAGCGCCTCCATGCACCAGAAGGTCGATACGCGGATCAGGCTCGCCCTGATCTATGGCAGCAGCCGCGAAGGCCGCTTCTGCGACAAGGTCGCCGGCTGGGCGATCTCCCAGATCGCGGGCGACGGCCCGTTCGACCTCGCGGTCGTCGACCCCGGCGAGATCGACCTGCCGCCGCGCCATGTCAGCGGCAAGCACCCTGCCCTGGAGGAGCTCAGGAGCATCATCGGCTGGGCCGACGGCTTCGTTGTGGTGACGCCGGAATACAACCGCGGCTACCCGGCGATCCTGAAATTCCTGATCGACGCCGTCGGGCAGGAATGGCGCGGCAAGCCGGTCGGCTTCGTCTCCTATGGCGGCATCTCGGGTGGCCTGCGCGCCGTCGAGCAATTGCGCCTCGTCTTCGGGGAGCTGCACGCCGCGTCGATCCGCGACGGCGTCGCCTTCGCTGATGTCTGGAACCGCTTCGACGCGGAGGGCCGATTGCTCGACGCCGACCGGGCCGAACAGGCGATGGCGACGATGCTGGCGCAGCTCCACTGGTGGGCGAGCGCGCTGCGCAAGGCGCGCGAGAGCGTGCCCTACGGCCAGTTCGCGGCGGCGTGATACGTCACGCGAACGTGGAAAGAGCTTCACAAATCCGAACTGGTCTCCTCGTGGCGGGATGCGGAACAATGCCCCTCCCTGACGAGGAGCCGACGGATATGAAGCTCAAACTTCTCCGCAACGCGACGCTGAAACTCACCTATGGCGGCAGGACCTTCCTGATCGATCCGGATTTCGGCCCGCGCCATAGCCGCCGCTCCTTCACCGGGCGCTCGGAGAATCCGATGGTCGAGCTGCCGGAACCGATCGAGGACATCATCGCGGGCGTCGATACCGTGATCGTCTCGCATCTCCATGCCGATCATTTCGACGATGTCGCCAAGGAACGCCTGCCGAAGAACTTGGCCGTCATCTGCCGGCCCGGCGACGAGGCGGCGATCGCGCAGGCGGGCTTCTCCTCAATCACGGCGATCGACTGCTACGTCAGGTTGGGGCCGATCATCCTGAAGCGACATCCGGCCCAGCACGGAACCGGGGCCGTCGCCGACAAGATGGGGCCGGTGATGGGCCTGAGCTTCGAGGCACCGGGCGAGCCGACGCTCTACTGGTGCGGCGACAGCGTGCTCTATCCGCCGCTGCGCGATGCCGCGACGGCGACGGGGCCGGACGTGATCGTCACGCATTCCTGCGGGGCGATGTGGGACAACACGCTGATCGTGATGGACGATGAGCAGACGCTCGACCTCGCCGAGGCCTTTCCGCTGGCGACCGTGATCGCGACGCATATGGAGGCGCTCGATCACGCCACAATCAGCCGCACCGCTCTCCGCAAGGCGGCGAAGGAACGCGGCGTCGATACGCGGCGCCTGCGCATCCCCGCCGATGGCGAAATGATCGAACTCGGCGTGCCGGCGCTGGTGTGAGCCCACTCAAACGCGCCGTCATCCCGGGCGACCAAAGGGAGACCCGGGATCCATGCCGGAGCACCTCCGGCACAGGTTCAGGCATGGATCCCGGCCCTTCGCTTCGCTCCGGCCGGGGTGACACGCGATGAAGGTAGAGAGGCTTACTCACCCGCCTTCAGCTGCTTGGCGTAGATATCCTTGTACTGCTCGCGCAGCAGGTTCTTCTGGACCTTGCCCATGGTGTTGCGCGGCAGTTCCGCCACGACGAAGACCTGCTTCGGCTGCTTGAACTTGGCAAGCCGCTGCTCCAGCGCCGCGGCGATGCCCTTCGCGGTGATATCGGCGCCGGGCTTGCAGACCACGACGGCCGTGACGCCCTCGCCGAAATCGGGATGCGGGCAACCGATGACGGCGCTCTCGATCACGCCCGGCATCTCGTCGATCTCGGTCTCGACTTCCTTGGGGTAGACGTTGTAGCCGCCGGTGATGATCAGGTCCTTGCCGCGCCCGACGATATGGACGTAGCCGGCCGGGTCGATCTTGCCGAGGTCGCCGGTGATGAAGAAGCCGTCGGCCCTGAACTCGGCCTTGGTCTTCTCCGGGTTGCGCCAGTAGCCCTTGAAGACGTTGGGGCCCTTGACCTCGATCATGCCGATCTCGTCGCGGGCGATCTCCTTGCCGGTCTCGGGATCGGTGACGCGGGCCGAGACCCCCGGCAGCGGGAAGCCGACCGTGCCGGCCACCCGGTCCCCCTCATAGGGGTTCGAGGTATTCATGTTGGTCTCGGTCATGCCGTAGCGCTCGAGGATGGCGTGACCGGTCTTCTCGCGCCATTCGCGATGCGTCTCGGCCAGCAGCGGCGCCGAGCCGGAGACGAAGAGACGCATGTGCTTCGTCGCCTCCTTGGTCAGGCGGGCATCCTGCAGCAGGCGGACATAGAAGGTCGGCACGCCCATCATGCTCGTCGCCTGCGGCAGATATTTGAAGACCTGCTCGGGATCGAACTTGGGCAGCAGGATCATCGAGGCGCCGGACAAGAGGATCACGTTCGTCGCGACGAAGAGGCCGTGGGTATGGAAGATCGGCAGGGCGTGGAGCAGCACGTCGCCCTTCGTGAAGCGCCAGTAGTCGACCAGCGCCAGTGCATTGGACGACAGGTTGTCGTGGCTGAGCATCGCGCCCTTGGAGCGGCCGGTCGTGCCGGAGGTGTAAAGGATCGCGGCGAGATCGTCCGGCCCGCGCGCGACGTCGGCAAAAGTCGTCGGAGTCGCATTCGCCTTGTCGAGCAGGCTCCCAGAGCCGATGCCGAGTGTCTCCAGCTTCGCGCCGGCCTTCTCCGCATAGGGACGCAGGGCCTCAGCCTTGGCGGGATCGCAGACGAAGACGGCTGGCTCGGCATCGCCCAGGAAATACTCGATCTCGGCCGGGGTATAGGCGGTGTTAAGCGGCAGGAAGATCGCACCCGCCCGGACCGTTCCGAGATAGAGCATCAGCGCCTCGAAGCTCTTCTCGACCTGGACGGCGACGCGATCGCCCGGCTTCACGCCAAGCCCGACGAGGGCGTTCGCGAAGTGCGCGGACACCGCGACCATGTCGCCATAGGAGAAGCGCCGGCCGTCATCGAGCAGCGCGAAGGGCGCGTCGGGCGCCGGCATGCGCGAGCGGATCAGGTCGAAGAGGTGGTTGCCCATGATTTCGGGTCCTTTCAGGCGTTTCCGTATCGATGTCGTCTACAATGCAGCCCTCATCCTGAGGAGCAGCCGGAGGCTGCGTCTCGAAGGATGAGGGCTGAGGGGATTTGCACAACGCTCAACTCGCCGCCGGGCGCAGCAGCTTGCGCACGCCGGAGGAGGCCACCACCGTGTTGCGGGTGGCGAAGGCCTCGTGATTGGTCTCGATGTCGTCGAGGTCGTAGCGGTAATTGACCATCACGCCATGGGACTCACGCAGGCCCCGCGCCGAGAGATTGCCGCCGACATTGATCCGCTCCAGCCGCGCGCCGTTGCCAAGATGGAATCGAGCGACGGGATCGATGACGCGGCCCGAGCTGGTGCGTGCCCGCAGCATGTACTGCGCCATCATCTGGCCGAGCAGCTTGTCGCGGCGCGCCTTCGTGGCATCGTCGAGCGAGATCGTCTCGCCGGCCGGGCGGGCCATTTCTGAGCGCTCCTCATTGGTGAGGACGAGATCGCCGGGCTCCTTGGCAATATCGGCAAGCCAGCGCGCGAAGCCGGGCACCGGCGAGAGCGTGACGAAGGTATCGAGCCCCGGCAGTTCGCGCTTCAGGTCTTCAGCCACCTGCTTGATCAGGAAATTGCCGAAGGAGATGCCGCGCAAACCCTCCTGGCAGTTCGAGATCGAGTAGAACACCGCCGTCGTCGCCTGCTGCGCGGGCAGGATCGCGCGCTCGGGCTCCAGCACCTCGCCGATGCTGCGCGGAATATCGCCGGTCAGCGCGACCTCGACGAAGATCAGGGGGTCGTCGACGAGCTGCGGATGGAAGAAGGCGAAGCAGCGCCGGTCCGCCGGCTCCAGCCGGCGCCTCAGATCGTCCCAGCCCTGGATTTCGTGCACCGCCTCGTAGCGGATGATCTTCTCCAGCACGTTGGCGGGCGTGCGCCAGTCGATGCGGCGCAGGACAAGGAAGCCGCGGTTGAACCAGGAGCCGAAGAGATGGCGGAAATCGTCATCGATGCCCTTCAGCTCCGGCTCCGCCGCCATGGCCTCGAACAGCGCCTCGCGCATGCGCACCAGCACATGCGTGCCTTCGGGCGCGAGGTTGAGGCGGCGCAACAGCTCCTGCCGCCGCGGCTCGGCCGCGAGATGGAGCGCGGAGATGGTCGCGGCATCCGGCTTGGCGCGATAGGCCTCGATCGCCGCATCGAGGCGGTCGTGATCGGGGCCGAAGCGCTCCTGCAGCATATTGAAGAAGGCGAGCCGACCGGGCTTGTCGAGCCCCTGCCAGGCTTCCAGCACAGCTTGCGCCAGCGCCATGCCCGAGGCCTCGCCGCGGCCGGAGAGCAGGTCCTCGCAGAGCTTGTCGATCGGGCGCGAGCGGCTCCCCAGGAAACGCTCGAAGCCGATCAGCGCGCGGCCGCGATCCGCCACGCTGGTCAGAAGTTCGCCCAGAAATGCCATGTCCATGCCGGCTCCCAGTTCGCAGGCTGATCCTATACGAGATTCAGCGCAGGCAAATCGGGCATCAGCGCAGCAGGCTCCAGGCCTTCAGGAAGAAATCCAGCGTGCCGAAATTGCCGGACTTCAGCGCGACGACCATCTCCGGCCCGTCGACGACGCGGGTCCAGGGCACGCCGGGGTCGATTTCGGGGCCAATCTCCAGCGTGCGGATACTCAAGCCCAGCACAGTCGCGCCCGAAGTCTCGCCGCCAGCGACGAGAAGCCGCGTCACGCCGCCCTCGGAAAGCCGGCGCGCCAGTTCGGCAAAGGCCTCCTCGACGATGGCTCCAGCCCTATCGCGGCCGAGCTTGTCCTGCACGGCCGCGACCTCCGACGGATCGTCGCTGGAGTAGACGAGGAACGGCTTGTCGGCCGGCTGCGCCAAGGCCCATGCGGCAAGGCCGGCGGCGTCCTGGCTGCCATCGGCCAGCGCCAGCGGATCGACCTTGAGCGCGGGATAGCCTGCCTCCAGCGCCGCCTTGATCTGGCCGCGCGTCGCGGTCGAGCAGCTGCCGGAGATGATGCCGGCGCGACCGGCCGGCGCCTTCAGATCCTGCGGGCCGGGACGCTCCGGCAGAAGCCCGGCGCGGCGGAAATTCTGCGGCAGGCCCATGGCGATGCCCGAGCCTCCGGTCAGCAGGACATGCTCGGACACGGCATGGCCGAGCGTCATCAGGTCCTCATTTGTCAGCGCGTCGGTGACGGCATAGCGGATGCCGTCGGCCTGCAACTTCGCGAGACGCGCCTTCACGGCGGCAGGGCCAGCGAGCACGGTGGCGTAGTCGACGAGCCCGGTTTCGGTCTTCGCCTGTGCCGACATCAATCGCATCAGGCTGGAATCCCGCATCGGCGTCAGCGGGTGGTCCTTCATCGAGCTTTCATGCAGCGGCACGGCCCCGACGAAGAGATAGCCCTGATAGATCGAGCGGCCATTCGCTGGGAAAGCCGGGCAGACGATGGCGAGCTTCGCGCCCAGCCGCTCCGCCAGCGCGTTCGCCACCGGCCCGATATTGCCCTCGGCCGTCGAATCGAAGGTCGAGCAGTATTTGAACAAGATCTGACGCGCGCCGCCCTTCAGCAGCGCCTCGCAGGCGGCGAGCGAATCCGCGACGGCCTCGGCGACCGGGTTGGTCCGCGATTTCAGCGCGACGACGACGGCATCGGCCTCAGGCAGGGCGGAGCCGGCCGGAGGCACGCCGATGACCTGCACGGTGCGCATGCCCGCCCGGTTCAGCATCAGCGCGACATCGGTCGCACCCGTCATGTCGTCGGCGATCACGCCCAGCAGCATGCTCATTCTCCCCTGCCCCACGCGGGCCTTGCCTTGCGATCGCCGTTCTAGCCCCTGCCGAAAGGGGTGGCGACCGCCATCGCCGCATCGTGCATGTCCGCCCCGGACATGGAACCCGCTTACCGCCAGGCCGCGCCTGCCCACAGGGCAGGCAGCGCTGCCTGCGAATTGATGCGGCGCATCATCGACGCCGGCCTCGTTCTGAGTCAGGTTAGTGCCACAAGGAACGAATTGAGCAGGACGACCCGCTGCCGACGCGGCGGGAACGTTCGCCGACAACCGTCCGGAACGAGGGGAAATCATGAAGCTTTTGAAGGTTGCGATCTCCGCTGCCGCGCTCGCACTCGCGACGTTGCCGGCCCTGGCCCAGTCGCCATCCACCCTGCGCATCGGCCTGCAGGAAGACCCCGACATGCTGGACCCGCACAAGGCGCGCACCTTCGTCGGCCGCATCGTCTTCATGGGGCTGTGCGACCGGCTGGTCGACATCACGCCGGAGCTGAAGCTGGTGCCGCGGCTGGCGACGGAGTGGAATTTCTCGGCCGATGGGCTGACGCTGACGATGAAGCTGCGCAGCGATGCGAAGTTCCACGATGGCGAGGCTTTCAACGCCGAGGCCGCCAAGGCCAATCTCGACCGCGCCCGCACCCTGCCCGATTCGCTGCGCAGGGCCGAGCTTGCATCGGTCGAGAGCGTCGAGGCGCCCGATGCCACCACGCTGGTGCTGAAGCTGAAGCGCCCGGACGCGACGCTACTCTCGCAGCTCACCGACCGCGCCGGCATGATGCTCTCGCCCAAGACCCTCTCGGGCGATGTCGCGGCGAAGCCGGTCTGCTCCGGCCCCTACAAGTTCGTCGAGCGCGTGCAGAACGACCGCATCGTGCTCGAAAAATTCAAAGAGCACTGGGAGGCCGACAAGTACAATTTCGACCGCGTGCTCTATCGCTCGATCCCCGACACGACGGTTCGCCTCGCCAATCTGCGCTCGGGCGAGCTCGACATGCTGGAGCGGCTGGCCCCGACCGATGTGAAATCGGCCCAATCGGACAAGTCCCTGAAGATCGAGAGCATCGCCAATCTCGGCTACCAGGGCATCACCATCAACACGAGCAATGGCGAGGCCGCCAACCAGCCTATGGGCAAGGACAAGCGCGTGCGCCAGGCGCTCTCGCTGTCGATAGATCGCAAGGTGCTGAGCCAGGTCGTGTTCGAGGGGCTCTATGCGCCGTCGAACCAGCCGTTCAACCCCGGCAATTTCTACGTCAGCGCCGACCTGCCCGTTCCCGCCCGCGATCTCGCCAAGGCCAAGGCGCTGCTCAAGGAAGCCGGACAGTCCAAGGTCTCGGTCGAACTCTTCGTCACCAACAACCCGGTCGACGCCCAGCTCGGCCAGGTGATCCAGGCGATGGCGCAGGAAGCCGGCATCGACATCCAGATCCGCTCGACGGAGTTCGCCAGCCAGTTGCGCGACCAGCAGCAGGGCAAGTTCCAGATGAGCCGCGTCGGCTGGTCCGGCCGCATCGATCCCGACGGTAACATCCACCCCTTCGCGCATTCGAAGGGCAACCAGAACGACGGCAAATACGCCAATGCGGAGGTGGACAAGCTGCTGGACGAAGCCCGCACGATCTACGAGCCGGCCGAACGCAAGAAGCGCTACGACGCCGCGCAGAAGATCCTGCAGGACGAATTGCCGATCGTTTATCTCTATAACCAGACTGTGTTCTTCGCGATGCGCTCCAACCTGCAGGGCTTCGCGATCAATCCCGACGGCATCATCCGGCTGGCGGGAATGAAGCGCTCGTGAGGGGAGCTTTCGGCTTCACAATCGCGCCGTCATCCCGGGCGGCCGAAGGTCGACCCGGGATCCATCGTAGAGCGCAGTTCTCTACAATGGATCCCGGAGTTCCGCTTCGCTACATCCAGGATGACGGAGCAGGTTCGAGCGCATCATGTTCACCCTGATCCTCCGCCGCATCCTGATCGCGATCCCGACGCTGTTCCTGGTATCGCTCTTCGTCTTCGCCCTGCAGCGAGCGCTGCCGGGCGACCCCTTCCTCGTGATCGCCGGCGAGGAACGCGACCCCGAGGTGATCGCGCGGCTGCGCGAGATCTACCGGATGGACGATCCGATCTTCGTCCAGTTCTTCGCCTGGCTCGGACAGGTCGTGCAGGGCGATTTCGGCCGCTCGCTGCGCACGGGCGAGCCGGTGCTCAACCTGATCCTGCAGAAGCTGCCGGTGACGATCCAGCTCGCCACGGCCTCGATCCTGGTCGCGATCTGCATCGGCATCCCGATCGGCATCCTGGCCGCGCGACGCAAGGGCACGGTCGTCGACTATTCCGCCAGCGCGGTCGCGCTGTCGGGGCTGTCGATCCCGAATTTCTGGTTCGGGATCATGCTGATCCTGCTGGTCTCGGTGCACCTGAAATGGCTGCCGGCCTCGGGCTATGAATCGATCTTCGAGCATCCCTGGGAGGCGATCAAACGCCTGATCATGCCGGCCTTCGTGCTCGGCAACGGGCTCGCCGCCTTCCTGATGCGCCATACCCGCTCGGCGATGCTGGAGGTGCTGCGCTCGGACTATGTCCGTACCGCCCGCGCCAAGGGGCTCGACGAAGATGCGGTCGTGCATCGCCATGCCCTGCGCAACGCGCTGATGCCGATCATCACCCTGACCACCCTGCTCTTCGGCGAGTTGCTGGCGGGCGCGGTGCTGACCGAGCAGGTCTTCACCATCCCCGGCTTCGGCAAGCTGATCGTCGATGCCGTGTTCAACCGCGACTATGGCGTGGTGCAGGGCGTGGTGCTGTGCACGGCCATCGGCTTCATCCTGATGAACCTCATCGCCGATATCCTCTACGTCCTCGTCAATCCGCGTCTGAGGGCCGGCTGATGGCATCGCTCGATTCCATCTCCTCGACAGGCGCCGCGAGCGGCGTCAGCGCCCGCCCCGGCGTGCTCGCCCGGCTGATCCGCAACAGGTCGGCGCTGATCGGCGGCAGCATCGTGCTGGTCTTCCTGCTGATGGCGGTGCTGGCGCCGGTGCTGCCATTGGCCGACCCGTTCAAGTCGAACTTCCTCGCCATCCGAAAGCCCCCCTCGGAACTGTACTGGTTCGGCACGGACGAGCTCGGGCGCGATCAGGTCTCGCGATTGTTCTTCGGTGCGCAGGCTTCGCTGCTCGCCGGCATCGTCTCTGTCCTGATCGCGGTGGCGATCGGCCTGCCCTTCGGCCTGCTCGCCGGCTGGTATGGCGGCTGGATCGACATCGTGATCTCGCGCGTTACCGAGGCCCTGCTCGCCTGCCCGTTCCTGATCCTCGCCATCGCCTTCGCCGCCGTGCTCGGCCCGTCGCTGACCAATGCGATGATCGCGATCGGCCTCTCGGCGGTACCGATCTTCATCCGGCTGATCCGCGGCCAGGTGATGAGCGTGAAAGCGGAGGATTTCGTCGAGGGTGCGCGGGCGGTCGGGGCACGAGACCTTCGATTGATGTTCCGCCATGTGCTGCCCAACACCCTGTCCCCCATCGTGGTGCAATCGACATTGTTCATGGCGCAGGCGATCATCCTGGAGGCCGCCCTCTCCTTCCTCGGCCTCGGCCAGCAGCCGCCGGCGCCATCCTGGGGGCAGATGCTCAACGTCGCCAAGAACTTCATGGAGCAGGCGCCCTGGATGTCGATAGCGCCGGGCATCTGCATCTTCCTCGCCGTGCTCGGCTTCAACCTGCTCGGCGACGGCCTGCGCGACGCGCTCGACCCGAAAGAAAACTAGGCTTCAGGGATACGCCCATGTTCACCACCCGCCCCGAAATCCTCGGCACCTTCGGTGTCGTCACCTCGACGCACTGGCTCGCGACCGCGTCCGGCATGGCGATGCTGGAAAAGGGCGGCAACGCCTTCGACGCCTGCGCCGCCGCGGCCTTCGTGCTGCAGGTGGTGGAGCCGCATCTCGTCGGTCCGGCCGGCGACATGCCCGCCGTGTTCTATTCGGCTGAAACCGGGAAGGTCGAGACGCTCTGCGCACAGGGTCCCGCCCCGCAGGCCGCGACCATCGCGGCCTACAAGGCGCTCGGCCTCGACCTGATCCCCGGTTCCGGCCTGCTCGCCACCGTCATCCCCGGCGCCTTCGGCGGCTGGATGACGCTGCTGCGCGACCATGGCCGGCTGAAGCTGCGCGACGTTCTCGAACCCGCGATCGGCTATTTCGAGAACGGGCATCCGATGCTGCCGCGCGTCTCGGATTCGATCCGCGAGCTGACCGACCTCTTCAGCAACGAGTGGGCGACATCGGGCGACGTCTACCTGCCGGGCGGCAATGTCCCGGAGGCGCGCAAGCTCTTCGCCAACAAGGCCGCGGCCGAGACCTACAAGCGCATCCTCGCCGAGGCGGAAGCCAAGGGCAGCGACCGCCAGGAGCAGATCCAGGGCGCCTATGACGCCTGGTACAAGGGCTTCGTCGCCGAGGCGATGGATCGCTTCTGCCGCACGCAGGAGGTGATCGATTCCTCCGGCCGCCGCAACAAGGGCCTGCTGACCGCGCAGGACATGGCGAACTACAAGCCGACCTATGAGACGCCGACCTCGGTGACCTATCACGGCTGGGAGGTCTTCAAGATCAGGCCCTCGGCCAGGGTCCTGCCTTCCTGCAGACCCTGAAGATCCTCGAAGGCGTCGATCTCGCCGGGATGGGTCCGGCGAGCCCGGAATTCGTCCATCATGTCGTCGAGGCGATGAAGCTCGCCTTCGCCGACCGCGAGGCCTATTATGGCGACCCGGATTTCGTGAAGGTGCCGCTGGCGACGCTGCTCTCCGAGGATTACGCGGCCGGGCGGCGCGGGCTGATCGGCGAGCGCGCCTCGCTGGAACTGCGGCCGGGTGTCGTCTCCGGCTACGAGGCACAGGTCGCGCATGCGATGAGGGCGCTCGGGGCCATCGCCCAGCCGACCCAAGGCGGCGCCAGCGTCGGCGAGCCGACGATGGCCTCGATGGTCGCGGCCGGGCGCAAGGGCGACACCGTCCATATCGACGTCATCGACAAGTGGGGCAACATGATCGCGGCGACGCCCTCGGGCGGCTGGCTGCAATCCTCGCCGGTGATCCCGGAGCTCGGCTTCCCGCTCAATTCCCGCGCCCAGATGTTCTGGCTGGAAGAGGGCCTGCCCTCCTCCCTTGCGCCCGGCAAGCGGCCGCGCACGACGCTGACGCCCTCGATCGCCTTCGAGCACGGCAGGCCCCGTCTCGCCTTCGGCACGCCGGGCGGCGACCAGCAGGAGCAGTGGCAGCTCGGCCTGTTCCTGCGCCGCGTGCATCACGGCCTCAACCTGCAGGAGGCGATCGACCTGCCGCTGTTCCACACGCAGCATTTCCCCTCCTCCTTCTACCCGCGCTCGTCGCGGCCGGGCCATATGATGATCGAGGAGAGCATCGGCGCTGCGGCCCTCGCCGATCTGGAGCGCCGCGGCCACGCCGTGGAGAAGGCGCCGGCCTGGACGGTCGGACGGCTCACTGCGGCAGAACGCAGCGATGACGGCCTCTTGCGCGCCGCCGCGACGCCGCGTCTGATGCAGGCCTATGCTGCGGGGCGATGAGCTTCGCCGTTTTTTGCCGTCATTCCGGGCGAAGCGAAGCGCAGACCCGGAATCCATCGTAGAGCGCCACGCCCTTCGATGGATCCCGGATCAGCGCGGCTTCGCCGCTTGTCCGGGATGACGGAGAAAGACTGAGATCGACCGGATAACGAGGAACTGCATATGACCTGGTCCATCGTCGCCCGCGACGCCGCGACCGGCGCCTATGGCGTCGCCGTCTCGACCTGCGCCTTCGCCGTCGGCGCCCGCGTGCCCTATGGCGGCGGGCGGATCGGCGCGATCGCGACGCAGGCCTTCGTCAATCCGCTCTACGGGGTGGACGGCCTTCGGCTGCTGCAGGAGGGCCGTTCGGCGGTCGAGATCATCGCGACGCTGACGGCGGCCGACGAGGGGCGCGCCCATCGCCAGCTCCACGTCATCGATCGCGACGGCAAGATCACTTCTCATACTGGCGCGGCCTGCATCGACTGGTGCGGTGCCGTCGACGGGCCGCAGGTCTCGGTCGCCGGCAACATGCTCGCCGGCCCGGAGGTCGTGCAGCAGACGCTGAAGGCCTATATCGCCGCCTCGGCGCTCGACTTCGACGAGCGCCTGCTGGTGGCACTGGAGGCAGGCGAGAAGGCAGGCGGCGACAAGCGCGGCAAGCAATCCGCCGCGATCCGCATCTGGAGCGGCGAGCCCGTGCCCAGCCTCGACATCCGCGTCGACGACCATACCGACCCGTTGAAGGAGCTGCGGCGGCTCTGGCGTGTCGCGCATCAGCGCTCGGTGCCGTTCCAGCAGGCTTCGCCCTCGCGCGGCCGCCCAGCCGGCGTCACCGACCGGGCCGAGCTCGACCGGCTCTGCACGGAATACGCTGCCGCCTGGAACGCCCGGCACCCGGAAAGCTGATCAGTGCCCGGCATTCTCGCGGCGCCCGGCGCGTGATAGGCTGACGCTTCGTCATTCTGTCATGCCGACGAGCGGAGAATGCGATGGCCGATCCGGATACCGAAGCCCTCCAGAAGCGCATCGCCACGCTGGAGGCGCAGGTCGCAGCGCTGCTGCAGGCGATCTCGGCGGATCGCGGCGGCAATGTCGTCATCAACGCGCCGGGTTCGCTGACCGTCAATTGCGGGATGGGCATTGCTTTCACCGCCGGCAGCGTGATGACCCTGACCGCGGGCGGGGTGATGGCAATGACGGCCGGGGTCAATCTTTCCGTGACCTCAGGCGCCAATGCCACCATGGTCATCGGCAACCGCCTGCGCGTCAGCAGCGGTCATGAAGCGTCGTTCGAAACACGGAGCTTCAACGTGAGCGCGGCGGTGGGCTGCGATATCGATAGCGGGCAGAACTTCGCCATCACGGCCGGCAAGGACATGGCGATGAGCATCGGGAAGGACATGGCCGTCCATGTCGGCAAGACGCTTGCGATCGAAAGCGCCGACGCCGCTTCACTGAAAAGCGGCGATGCCAGGCTGAGCATGAAGAAAGACGGCAGCGTCCAGCTGCAAGGGCGAGATATCGCGCTCAACGCGTCCGGACGCCTCGAAGCCAAGGCGTCCGGCAATGTCACGATCAAGGGATCGAAGGTCCTGCAGAATTGAAACGCGCCCGTCATGCTCGCCCTTGTGGCGAGCATCCACGTCTTGGACACGACCTTCGACCAGCGAAGACGTGGATGGTCGGGACAAGCCCGACCATGACGGATGGGCTCAGGTCAGGCGTCCACGCGCCGCGACCGGCAGTTCACCGATCAGCTTGTCGCCGCGCACGGTGATCAGACGGTCGACCATGTTGACGACGACGCAGACATGGTTCGGCACCACACGCACGACCTCGCCGACCAGCGGGCGCTTGTTCGAGGCCGAGAGGTCGAGGAAGCCGTGCTCCTCGGCGAATTGCGCGATCCGCGCGGCCGGGTATTCGAGGATATAGCCGTGGCCGTCGAGATTGCCCTTGTCGCTGGTCAGTGTCTTCGAGCCTGAATCGAGGATGCCGCGGTCCGCGCCGGCTCGGCTCACCACCGTCGCGTAGACCATGAGCGCGCAATCCTCGAGCGTCGCCACGCCGGCCGCGATCTGCATGCGGTCGTTGAAGATCGAGGTGCCCGAGCGGTGCTCGGTCGAGCCCTTCAGCTTGCCGATATGGGGCAGATTGGGCGAACCACCGGTCGAGACGATGTCGGCCTTGAGGCCGGCATCGCGCAGGCCCGCATTGGCCGTGTCGAGGAAGACCTGCGTGCGGTCCCAGCCATTTTCCGGCGGGTACATCAGGAAGCCGGCGAAGCGCAGGCCGGGCGAAGCCGCGACCATCTTGGCGAGCTCCACCGCCTCGCCGGGGGTCTCGACGCCGGCGCGCTTGCGGCCGGTATCGCATTCGATGACCACTTCCAGGTCGCGGCCGGCGATCTCGGCCGCGCGCGGCAGGCCGGAGATGGTGACGGGGTTGTCGGCAGCGACGATCATGCGGACGCGTCTTTGCAGGGCTCCCAGACGCCCCAGCTTTTCCTCGCCGATGATGTTGTAGCTGATCAGGATGTCGTCGATGCCGCCATCGGCCATGACCTCGGCCTCGCCGAGTTTCTGGCAGGTAATGCCGCGTGCGCCGGCCTCGATCTGGAGGCGGGCCAGCTCGGGCGACTTGTGCGTCTTGATATGCGGGCGGTTGGCGAGACCGGCGGCGTCGCAGGTGGCCTGGAGGCGGGCGATATTGGCATCGACCTTGTCGAGATCGATCACCACGGCGGGCGTGCCGTAGACGCGGGCGATCTCGGCGGCAAGCGGGGTAGCGGCCGGCTGATCGACGGCCCGGGAGGTGGTCGCGGTCACGCTCATGGGTGCACCTTGACGATGACCTCGATCTCGACGGTCATGCGGTTCGGCAGCGAGCCCATGCCGACGGCCGAGCGGGCATGGCGGCCGCGATCGCCGAGCACGGCGACGAACAGGTCCGAGCAGCCATTGATGACCTTGGGATGATCCGAGAAATCCGGCACCGCATTGACCATGCCGAGCAGCTTGACCACCTCGACCTTGTCGAGGGAGCCGACCGCCTTCTTCATCGCCGCGAGCAGCCCGAGGCCGGTCTGCTTGGCGTGCTCATAAGCCTGCTCGACCGTGACATCGGCGCCGACCTTTCCGGTCGGATAGGTGCCGTCGGCCCGCTTCGGCCCCTGGCCCGAGAGATAGACCATATCGCCGACCTGCTTGAAGCTGACATAGGTCGCGACCGGCGTCGGCACGTCTGGCAGGGTCAGCCCCAGCTCCTTCAGCTTGTCTTCGGCGCTCATGGCGTTCCTCTCCTCAAAGTCCAGCCGGCATCTGTCGCACCGGCCTGTCTCAGTTCGTCAGTTCACGGCGCATATAGCGGGCCGCATCGTCATAGCTCGCAAGCTTGCGATCAAGCGCGGGGTCATGCACCTCGCGAAAGCCTTGCCGCCGCCAGAAGCCGGTCGAGTCGTTGACCGCGACCAGCGCCAGGCTGGTATAGCCGGTTTCGGCGGCGTGGCGGGCGATCTCGGCGACGACCGCGCCCGCCGCCCCGCTGCCACGCCCGGCCGGCAGCAAGGCGAGATCGTGAAGATACCAGTTCGCGACATCGTCCGGGATGGCGCCGAGCAGGGAATTCAGGGCCGGGACCGTACCCGCCGGCCAGGGATGGCTGACGAGATATCCGTGCAACGCGCCATCTTCGCCGGCCAGCACATGGCAGCCCTCCGGCGCCAGGCGCAGCCGCTCGGCGAAGACCGCCTCGTCCTCGGGATAATCCGGGTGCACGACGGCCGCGATCGCCATCACGGCCGTCAGGTCGGCCGGCGCCATGCGGCGCCAACCCGTTTCACTGGACATGAACGCTTACGCCGCGACCTTCGGGAATTTGCTGGTCCGCTTCGGGTGCCACCACTTGCCCTTGAGCACGACGCCCTCGGAGGCGATCTTGCGGTCGCCGATCAGGTGCTCGCCGACGACGTCGACATAGTCGAACTTACCTTCCTTGACCGTCAGGATCGTCGCATCGCCGAGCGAACCGACCTTGAGCGAACCGTATTCCGGGCGCTTCAGCGCCATGGCGGCATTCACGGTCGAGGCCGCGATGACATTGTTCAGGGTCATGCCCATGCAGAGGAATTTCGACATCGTGGTGACCTGGTCATAGGCCGGGCCGTCGATGCAGAGCTTGTGCACGTCAGACGAGATCACGTCCGGCTCGAAGCCATTGGCGAGCATGGCGCGGGTGGTCTTGAACGAGAACGAGCCCTTGCCGTGGCCGATATCGAAGATGACGCCGCGCTTGCGGGCGGCCAGCACCTCGGGCTTCACCGTGCCCTGCGCAGTCGCGGGCGCGTTCGGGAAGGGGCGGAAGGCGTGGGTCAGCACGTCGCCCGGCCGCAGCATGCCGATGACTTCCTCATAGGACGGCGGCGGATGGTCGATATGGCACATCAAGGGCATGCCGACCTCGTTGGCGACCTGCAGCGCGATGTTCAGCGGCACGGTGCCGGACGTACCGGAAGCATGCAGGCCGACGCGGACCTTGATGCCGACGATCAGGTCGCGGTTCTTGTCGGCGACCTCGGCGCAGTCGATAGGGTTCATCAGGCGCAGGTCGCCGCTCTCGCCGACCATGACGCGGTGGTCGAAGCCGTAGATGCCGGCATGCGAGACGTGGAGATAGGCGAGGATGCGGGCCTGGCTCTGCTCGATGACATGCTTGCGGAAGCCCGGCCAGTTGCCGGGGCCGGCCGAGCCGGTATCGACCGAAGTGGTGACGCCGGAGAGCCGGCAGAACTCGTCGGCGTCGATGCCGAGCGAGGTGCCGCCCCAGTAGACATGGGTGTGCAGGTCGATCAGGCCGGGCGAGACGATGTAGCCGGAGACGTCGCGGATCTCCTTGGCGCCCTTCAGGTCCTTGCCGAAGCCGGACACCTTGCCGTCCGTGAAGGCGACATCGAGGATGCCGTCATGCTTCTGGGAGGGGTCGATGACGCGACCGCCCTTCAGGATGAGATCGTGGGTCACTTTTTTGTCCTCTGGAGGCTGATCAAATCGGGGAGACGGCGCCCTTGCGCTCGACGATCAGGCCGTAGGCCTGGGGCTCGCGATGCCGGGCGAAATTGAAGGTCGAGGCCTTGTAGCTCTTGCCGAGGTCCATGTCGCAACGGGCGACGACGAGTTCATCGCCCTCGGTCACGGCCTGCGCCACGACCTCGCCGGTCGGCGCGATGATGCAGGAGCCGCCGATCTGGTCGACGCCGGCCTCCAGCCCCGCCTTGGCGACGCCGACGACCCAGGTGGCGTTCTGGTAGGCGCCGGCCTGCATCACGAGCTGGTTGTGGAAGTTGCCGAGCCGGTCATGGTCCGGTGCCGGCGGATTGTGCTTGGGCGTGTTGTAGCCGAGCACGATCAATTCGACATCCTGCAGGCCCATCGAGCGATAGCTCTCCGGCCAGCGGCGGTCGTTGCAGATCATCATGCCGATATTGGCGTCCATCGTCCGCCAGACCGGCCAGCCGAGCTCGCCGGTCTCGAAATAGCGCTTCTCCAGGTTCTGGAAGGGCGCGGCGGGGCGGTGCTCCGGATGGCCCGGCAGATGGATTTTGCGGTACTTGCCGACGATCGCGCCAGACTTGTCGACGAGGATCGCGGTGTTGAAGCGGCGCTTGCGGCCCTGCTCGAAGGCGAGCTCGCAATAGCCGAGGTGGAAGCCGATGCCGAGGCGCTTGCTCTCCTCGAAGAGCGGCGCCGTCTCGTTCGAGGGCATGGCGCTTTCGAAATGGCTGTCGATCTCGGCTTCGTCGTCGATCCACCAATGCGGGAAGAAGGCGGTGAGCGCAGCTTCCGGGTAGACGACGAGATCGGCGCCGTGGCTCTTCGCCTGCCGCATCAGCTCGATCATGCGGGCAACCGCCGAGGCGCGGCTCTCATCGCGCTGGATGGGGCCGAGCTGGGCGGCGGCGACGGTCAGGATTCGGGTCACGTCATAGGCTCCGGATGAGGTTCACCCTCAAGGGCAAGGCTTTCAAGCACTGAGCCGGCGCGTCAAGCGCCGGCAATGCGGGGCGTGGGTTGTCCCAGCTGCGGGGCAGGCCCTCAGAGAGTCTTGGCGAGCCGCGGATCGAGCGAGTCGCGCAGGCCGTCGCCGAGCAGGTTCACCGCAAGCACGGTGATCGAGAGGAACACGGCCGGGAACAGGATGATGTGCGGCCGGACCTGCCAGAGCGCTCTGCCCTCGGCCATGATGTTGCCCCAGGATGGCGTCGCCGGCGGCACGCCCGCGCCGATGAAGGACAGGATCGCCTCGACGATCATGGCGCTGGCGCAGATATAGGTCGCCTGGACGCTCATCGGCGCGAAGGTGTTGGGCAGGATATGGCGCCAGATGATGCGCGGCACGCGCGCACCGTTGGCCACCGCCGCCTCGACATAGGGCTGTTCGCGCAAGGACAGCACGACGCCGCGCACGAGGCGCGCCACGCGCGGAATCTCGGCGACGGTGATGGCGATGATGACGTTCTGGATCGAGCCGCGGGTCAGCGCCATCAGGGCGATGGCGAGCAGGATCGGCGGGATCGACATCATGCCGTCGATGATGCGCATGATGATGCCGTCGGCCCAGCGCACGAAGCCGGCGAAGAGGCCGATGGTGAGCCCGATGATCGAGGACAGGACCGCGACGCTGAAGCCCACGAGCAGCGACACGCGAGCGCCGTAGACCACGCGGGAATAAACGTCGCGGCCGAGCATGTCGGTGCCGAACCAGTAGAGCTCGGACGGTACGCGGGTACGCCGCGACGGCGCGATCGCGGTCGGGTCGGTTGTCCAGAGCAGCGGCGCGAAAATGCCGATCAGCGCCATCAGGATCAGGAGCCCGCCGCCGATCGCCACCGAAGGATGGCGACGCAGATAGCGGCGGAAGCGGGCGGCGCGGCTCAGTTCAGCCTTTGCCGGTTCGGCGGCAGGCGCCGCGAGGGTCGATGAAGCGGTCAATAGCGGATCCTCGGGTCGACGAGGGTATAGGTCAGGTCGATCAGCAGGTTCACGAGCACGTAGACCAGGCTGAACATGAGCACGACGCCCTGGATGACGGGGTAGTCGCGCCGCAGGATGGCATCGACCGTGAGCCGGCCGAGGCCGGGAATGGCGAAGACGCTCTCGGTGACGACGGCGCCGCCGATCAAGAGCGCGATGCCGATGCCGATGATGGTGACGATCGGCACCGCGGCGTTCTTCAGCGAATGCAGGAAGAGCACGTCCTTCTGCGTCACGCCCTTGGCCTGGGCGGTGCGGACATAGTCCTGCTGCAGCACCTCGAGCATGGTGGCGCGGGTGATGCGGGCGATCAGCGCGATATAGACGAGGCCGAGCGTGACGGCCGGCAGGATCAGGTTCCTGAGCCAGGGCCAGAAGCCCTGCGAGAACGGCGTGTAGCCCTGCACCGGCAGCCAGTCGAGCTTGAGCGCGAAGAAATAGGCGAGCAGGTAGCCGACGACGAAGACCGGGACCGAGAAGCCGAGCACGGCGAAGCCCATCGCCGCCTTGTCGACCCAGCTTCCAGCCTTCCAGGCCGCGACCACGCCCATCGGCACGGCGACCACGACGGCGAAGATCAGCGTCAACACCATCAGGGAGAGCGTCGGCTCGATGCGCTGCGCGATGAGCTGCGTCACCGGGAGGTTGGTGAAGATCGAGGTGCCGAGATCGCCCTGGATCACGCGGAAGGACCATTCGGCGAAACGGACCAGATAGGGTCGGTCCAGGCCGAGGCTGGCGCGGATGCGCTCGACATCGGCCGGCGACGCCTGGTCACCGGCGATGATGGCGGCGGGATCACCGGGCGCGACATAGAGCAACGAAAAGACGAACAGCGCCACGAAGGCCATCACGGGGATGGTCGTGACGATGCGCCTGACGACGAAAGCAAGCATAGGGCAGTCGGACCTCGTTCACGGCGAATCCAGGAGCCGCGGCCCGGACTTCTTCCAGGTCGCGACGAAGCGAGGCAGCAGAGCCGAGCGGACTCCGCAAAGGCGGAGCGGCCTTGCCGCTCCGCGCGAGGCGATCAGCCCTTCTTGACGTCCCAGAAGAACGGCAGCGGCCCGCTGACCACGCCGGTGACGTTCTTCCGCCAGGCCTGATAGCTGAGGTAGAAGCCCGTCGGCGCGAAGACGACGTTCTCGACCGCCGCCTTGTTGAGCCGGGCCAGTGCCGCCTTCTCCTCGGCGAGGTCTTTGGCGTTGAACCAGTTGGTCACCTCGGTCTCGACCGAAGGCACGTCCGGCCAGCCGAACCAGGCCTTGTCGCCATTGGCGCGAATCGCTGTGTAGGCGGCGGGATTGGTGCAGTCGGCGCCGGCGTGCCAGGTGTGGAACATGCTCCAGCCGCCCTGGCCCGGAGGCGTCTTCTGGGCGCGGCGGGAACCGACCGTGCCCCAGTCGGTGGCGACGAAGTCGACGTTCATGCCGATGCTCTTGAGCAGCGAGGCGGTGACGTCGCCCATCGACTTGGTCGCGGCCATGTCCTGCGCGACGACGCAGACCACCGGCTCGCCCTTGTAGCCGGCCTCGGCGAGGAGCTTCTTGGCTTCGGCGACATTGCGCTTCTTGAGGATGTCGCCGCCTTCCTCGGTGTAGAGCGGCGTGCCCGGGGTGAAGAAGCCCGGCAGCGGCTTCCAGAGCTTGTCGTCATCGCCGACGACGGCGCGCATGTAGTCTTCCTGGTTCAGCGCCGTCAGCACGGCCTGACGCACCTTCACGTTGTTGAAGGGCGGGAACAGGTGGTTCATGCGGAAGGCGCCGACATTGCCCAGGGGATCGCCGATATCGACATTGATGTCCTTGTGGCCCTTCAGCACCGGCACGAGATCGGCGAGCGGGGTCTCCCACCAGTCGACCTCGCCGTTCTGGAGGGCGGCAGCAGCCGTCGCCGGATCGGGCATGATGACCCATTCGATCCGGTCGACGAGGATGTTCTTGCCGCCGGCGAGCCAGTCCGCCTTCTCCGAGCGGGGCTTGTAGTCCGCGAATTTCTCGAACACCGCCTTGGCGCCCGGCACCCAGTCGCTGCGCAGGAACTTCATCGGCCCGGAGCCGATATATTCGGTGATCTGCGTGAACGGGTCGGTCTTGGCGATGCGCTCGGGCATCACGAAGGAACAGGGCGCGTTGTTCTTGGCCAGCGCCAGCAGCATCTTCGGGAAGGGCTGCTTCAGCGACCATTTCCAGGTCAGCTCATCGACGGGCGCGAGCTCTACCTGTATGGCCCGGAGCATCAGGCCCATCGGATCGCGCGCCGACCAGCGCACGAGGCTGGCGACCACGTCCTTGGAGGTGACCGGCGTGCCGTCATGGAACTTGAGGCCGGAGCGCAGCTTGAAGGTCCAGTTCAGGCCGTCGGAGGAGACTTCCTCGCTCTCGACCATCTGGCGCTGCGGCTGGAACTTGGAATCGATGCCGTAGAGCGTGTCCCAGACCAGAGCGGCGGCGTTGCGGACGACATATTGCGTTCCCCAGATCGGGTCGAAATTGGCGAGATTGGCCTGCGGTACGAAGCGTAGCGTCTTGGTTGGACTTTGCGCGAGGGCCGGCATCGCCAGCCCGCCGGTCGCGGCAGCCATGCCGGCGCCCGTCGCGGATTTCAGAAACGTCCTGCGATCCATCATGCTCTCCCCTGAAGCGGCGCCTCTGAACGGGCTGCCTTGGCGCGAGTTTGGGCAGAAAAACTCCGCCTGACAACACGCCTCAGCACCCGATCAGGGCTGTCCAACCGCCTGCACGGTTCGTGCCAGACGGAACTTCCGGGGGGAGAACCCGGTGTTTCGGCTCCGGACGGGCTTTTTCGGCCCGTTCCGGGAAAAGCGAAAAATATTCGCGCCTAAATCGGTTTGACCGGCTCATCGATCCGCGCGAAGGGCCGCGCCTGTTCGAAGGCCGCCGCCGCCCGCAGCACGAGCGCATCCTTGCCGAAGGCCCCGACGATCTGGAGGCCCGCGGGCAGCCCTGCTTTCGTCAGGCCGCAAGGCACCGAGACCGCCGGCTGCTCGGTGATGTTGAACGGGTAGGTGAAGGGGGTCCAGCGCGTCCAGTCGTCGCCATAAGCGCCATGTTCGGGCGTATCGCGCCCGACCGCGAAGGCCGGCAGCGGCAGGGTCGGCGTCAGCAGCAGGTCGTAGCGCTGGTGGAACTGCGCCATCTTGTAGGCCAACGCGTTGCGCCGGTTCAGGAGCGCGTCGACATAGGCCGAGGCCGGGATGCGCTCGCCCTGCTCGGCCACCGCGACGAGGCCCGGGTCCATCTGCTTGCGGCCGGCCGTATCGATGCTCTTCAAGGCCAGCGCCGCGCCGGAGGACCAGAGCGTCATCAGAATCTCGATGGGATCATCGAAGCCGGGATCGACCTCCTCCACCGTCGCGCCGAGTTCGGCGAAGGCCTGCGCGGCGGCGGCCGTCAGGGCGGCGATCTCGGGATCGACGGTCACGTCCTGGCCGAGACGCGGCGACCAGGCGACGCGCAGGCCCCGCATGCTGCCCTTGAGCCCGTCGACATAATCCGGCGGGCGGTCCGTCAGCGCAGTCATGTCGCGCGCATCGGGCTGGCCGATCACCTTCATCGCGAGCGCGGTATCGGTGACGGTACGGGTCAGCGGCCCGAGATGGGCGAGGAAACCCATGACCGAGATCGGCCAGGCCGGCACGCGGCCATAGCTCGGCTTCAGGCCGACGACGCCGGTGAAGGCGGCGGGGATACGGATCGAGCCTGCCCCGTCCGTACCCATATGGAGACAGCCGAGATTGAGCGCGGCGCAGACCGCGGCGCCCGAGGAGGATCCGCCCGGCCCCGTGCCGGTGTTCCAGGGATTGCGGGTGATGCCGGTCAGCGGGGAATCGCCGACGCCCTTCCAGCCATATTCCGGCATGGTGGTCTTGCCGAGGAAGACCGTTCCGGCCTCGCGCAGCCTTGCCGTGATCGGCGAATCCTCGGCGAAGGGCGCATCCGAGGCGATGGCCGAACCGCGCTGCATCGACCAGCCCGCGACGCCGAGATTGTCCTTGATCGTCACCGGCACGCCGTCGAGCGGGCCGATCGCCTCGCCGTTCAGCCAGCGTGCCTGCGAGGCCTCGGCCATGGCGAGCGTCAACGCCTCGTCGCGAACCGCGAAGGCGTTGACCGCGGGCTCGAAGCGCTCGATGCGGGCGAGCGTGTCCTTCGCGACCTCGACGGGAGACAGCTGCTTGCTGGCGTAGAGCGGGCCGAGTTCGGCGGCGGAAAGCGAGGCGATCGACGACATACGGGGACCTCTCAGGCGTTGGCGACGCGCCAGGCGGTGGTGAGTAGGATGTTGGCGCCGGCGACCATGTCGTCATCGGTGCTGAACTCGGCCGGATTGTGCGAGAGACCACCGATCGAGGGGATGAACACCATCGCCGTCGGGCAGAGCCGCGCCATCATCTGCGCGTCGTGGCCCGCGCCGGAGATCATGCGGCGGACGGCCAAGCCGAACTCGCCGGCGCTGCGCTCGACCTCGGCAATGATCTCCTCGGCGAAGGGCGTCGCGGGGAAGCGGGCGAGGTCGCGGAAGGAGATCTCGATGCCGTCGCGCTCGGCGAGTTCGGCGCAGAAGGCTCGCACCGCCGCCTCTGCCTGAGCCAGCGGCGCATCGAGCGGGTTGCGCAGGTCGAGCGTCATCACCACCGTCTCGGGCACGACGTTGACGTTGCCGGGCTGGACGCGGATGACGCCGCTATTGGCGAGCTGGTTGGGGATGGTCTTGGTCAGTTCGTTGGCGAAGATATTGATGCGCGCGGCGGCAAGGCCGGGGTCCTTGCGATAGGCCATCGGCGTCGTGCCGGCGTGGCTCGGGCGGCCCTTCAGAGTCAGTTCCAGCCAGCAGATGCCCTGGATGCCGGTGACCGCGCCGAGCCCGCCGCCTTCGTTCTCAAGGATCGGCCCCTGCTCGATATGCATCTCGATATAAGCGTGCGCCGGCAGGAAGCCCGGCTTCTCCGCGCCCTCATAACCGATGCGCTTCAGTTCGGCGCCGAGCCCGATGCCGTCGGAATCGACCTCCCTGTGCGCCGCCTCGACACTCATGCCACCGGCCCAGACATAGGAGCCGAGCATGTCGGGGTGGAAGCGCGCGCCCTCCTCGTTGGTGAAGGCGATCACCGCCATGTCGCGCTTCGGCGTCAGGCCGGCATCGCGCAAGGCCGCGAGAACCTCGACGCCTGCGACGACGCCGAGCGCACCGTCGAAGCGCCCGCCGGTGCCGACCGTGTCGATATGCGAGCCCATGATGACGGCCGGGCCGTCCTCAAGCCCCTTGAGGATGCCGACGATATTGCCGATGGCGTCGACGCGGGTATCGAGGCCGAGCGCCTTCATCTGGGCGACGAGCCAGTCGCGCCCCTGCCTGTCCTCGTCGGTCAGGGCGAGGCGCCGGCAGCCACCTTCCGGCGTGGCGCCGATCTTCGAGAGTTCTGCCAGCCGCGAGGTCAGCCTCGCGCCGTCGATCCTCAGATTGGTGCTCATCGCCTCAGGCCCTCCATCGTCTGCGAGGCAAGATGCAGACCGCGGCGGCGCTTGTCGACCCGCGTCCAGCGCATCGGCTCCGGACGGTGGAGCGCGTGGCAACGGCTATTTCGATGCTCCGATCGGCGGTAGAAGCGGCGCCCCATGTCCGAGATCGCCGAATCCCGTCCGCATCACTCCTGGCTCACCGAGGCGCGCGCCATGCTGGCCCTGAGCTGGCCGATGGTGCTGACCAATGTCGCGCAGACGGCGATGACGGCGACCGACGTCATCATGATGGGCCATCTCGGCCCGGACGCGCTGGCGGCCGGCGCGCTCGGCACCAATCTCTACAATGCCGTCCTGATCTTCGGCATCGGCGTGATGGGCGCGGTCTCGCCGATGATCGCGATCGAGCTCGGCCGCAACAAGCATGCGGTGCGTGACCTGCGTCGCACGGTCCGGCAGGGCTTCTGGGCCGCCGCCACCATGGTCGGGCCGATGTGGCTCTTCCTCTGGCAGGCCGAGTTCATCCTGAGGGCGATGGG
Source organism: Beijerinckiaceae bacterium (assembly GCA_965283735.1). Lineage (GTDB taxonomy): Bacteria > Pseudomonadota > Alphaproteobacteria > Rhizobiales > Beijerinckiaceae > Allobosea. The sequence continues at coordinate 3,195,385 of CBDIPN010000001.1, forward strand.
GCAGGACCCCGTCCTGTCCAAGGCCGCCGCGTCCTATGTCCACACGCTGCAATGGGGGCTGCTGCCCTTCTTCCTCTATCTGTGCCTGCGTGGCTTCGTCGCCGCGCTCCTGCGGCCGCGCTGGGCCTTCATCGTCGTGCTGTTCGCGCTGGTGTTCAATGCCTTCGCCAACTGGTGCCTGATGTTTGGGCGGCTCGGCTTCCCGGCGCTCGGCCTGCCCGGCTCGGGACTGGCGACGGCCCTGTCATCGGCGCTGATGTTCGCGGGGCTTGCGCTCGTCGTCTCGCTCGACAGGCGCTTCCGGCGCTATCATCTGCTCGGCCGCTTCTGGGTGCCCGACTGGCCGCGCTACCGCGCCTTCTGGCGCCTCGGCCTGCCGATCGGCCTGACGCTCGCCTTCGAGGTGATGATCTTCAACGGCGCGGCCTTCCTGATGGGGCTGATCGGCGCATCCTCGCTGGCGGCCCATGCCATCGCGATCCAGATCGCCTCTTTGACCTTCATGGTGCCCCTCGGCATCGGCCAGGCGGGTACCGTCCGTGTCGGCCGCGCTTTCGGCGCCGGCGACAAGGAAGGCATCCGCAGAGCCGGCACGATGGCGCTGATCCTCGCGTTGAGCTTCATGACCTGTACGGCCCTGCTGATGGCGGTCGTACCGGAATGGCTGGTCGCGCCCTTCCTCGACCGCTCCAAGCCCGGCGCGGAAGCGGTGGCAGAGCTGGCGATGCTCTTCTTGTTCTACGCCGCCGTGTTCCAGATCGTCGACGGCGCGCAGGTGATCGGCTCCTCGATCCTGCGCGGGCTCGGCGATACGCGCCTGCCGATGATCCTCGCCGGCATCGGTTACTGGGGCATCGGGCTGCCGCTTTCGGCCGCATTGGGCTTTCTCACGCCTCTGGCCGGCCGCGGCATCTGGATCGGGCTGGCGATCGGGCTCACGGTCGTCTCCGTGATGATGCTCTGGCGCTGGTGGGCCCGCGAAAGGCTGGGCCTGCTCAAATGGGGACTACACGAAGCAACCTGAGCCGCGAGCAGGTTGGCCCGAGCCGCTCACCTGCCTGTTGCCGAACGGCAACAGCGTTGCACGGACACAATTTGGCCATCTCCTGTTCACCCCAAGGCCATCTCGGCCACCTTGAACGGGGGTCATCAACGGCGCATGGAACCACCGCGCCGTTCCGCCGTTCATTCATGCCTATAAAGCCGAGTTGTCCGTCGATGTCCCCCGTCCGTCCGCCCGTCTCTCCCCTCGCCCGGCCGACCCGCCGCGTCTTCGCGGCGCTCAGCCCGCTTTTCCTCGCCGCCTGCGTCAGCCAGCGCCAGCAGCCTATCGAGGCCGCCGCGTATCAGGGCCCGCATATCAGCGCCGAGTATCTGTCGATGTATGGCGAGCGGCCGGATGAGAAGCATCCGCTGCCCGCAACGGATCTCTCCGAGGTCGAGCCGCAGTTCCTGCGCCGCATCGTCTCGTACCAGACCCGCGAGCAGCCCGGCACGATCGTCATCGACACCGACGCCCGCTACCTCTATCTCGTGATGGAGGGCGGTCGCGCCGTCCGCTATGGCATCGGCGTCGGCAAGCAGGGCATGTCCTGGCGCGGCCGCGCCACGGTTGCCCGCAAGGCGCAGTGGCCGCGCTGGACCCCGACCCCAGCGATGATCGCCCGCGAGCCGGAGCGGAACCGCCCCTGGGCCGGCGGCATGGCCGGCGGCATCGAGAACCCGCTCGGCGCCCGCGCACTCTATCTCTACCAGGGCGGCCGCGACACGCTCTACCGCATCCATGGCACCTCCGAGCCGTGGTCGATCGGCAAGTCGGTGTCGTCGGGCTGCATCCGCCTGTTCAACCAGGACATCATCGACCTCTATAACCGCGTCCCGAGTGGCACGACCGTCGTAGTGCTCAACCGCGGCACCCTGCAGGCGCCGCCCGAGGTCGACGAGATGCCCCCGCCGGACGACGACTTCGGCAGCATCTGACGCTGACCTGACATTCTATCATCGCATCGGCCCGAAAGGTGGAACACACCTTTCGGGCCGATGCGTTTCCCGGGGACACCGCCTTGATACCGTCACAGGCCGATCCCACTTCTCGTTGCGCGGCGCAACCGCGCCGCGCAACGAGAGGAGATGACGATGACGCCGCAAGAACGCGACGTGATCGCCGGGATTTTCGACCGCCTTCGGCAGGCGGCCAACCAGCCCCGCGACCCCGAGGCTGAGAATTTCATCGCGGAACGCCTGCGCGAGCAGCCCTACGCACCCTATGCCATGGCCCAGGCGGTCTATGTGCAGGAGCAGGCGCTCGCCAACCTGAACCAGCAGGTCGAGAGCCTGCAGGCGCAGTTGCGCGCGGCACAGACGCGCGCCAGCGAGGCAGCCCAGCCGCAGGCTGGCGGTTTCCTGTCCGGCATCTTCGGCGGCGGATCGGTGCCGCGTACCGGCTCGGTTCCGCCCGTGCCGCCGCGCGCCGACGCTTCCGCACCGTCCGGTGCCTGGAACACCCAGCCGCAGTCGCAAGGCGCTCCCGGTCAGGCCATGCCGATGCAGGCACAGGGCCAGCCGGGCCCATGGAGCAACCAGCCGCAGCAGCCATCGCGCGGCGGCGGCTTCATGGCGAGCGCGCTGACCACCGCGGCCGGCGTCGCCGGCGGCATGATGCTCGGCAACGTGCTGACCAACGCCTTCGGCGGCGGCAGCAAGCCCGCGGCCCAGACCGCCAGCGACACCGGCGCGAGCTCCGGCTCGACACCGGCTGCGCCGCAGCAGGCGGCGGACCAGAGCGCCAGCGCCCAGCCTGCCGCCAGCCAGACCGCGCAGGATAGCGGTTATGGTCAGGGCTATGACGGCGAGGCCAATTACCAGAACGCGAGCCATGACGACGCCGACCCCGGCTTCGACGATGGTGGTGGGGACGACGACAGCTGGGTCTGAGGACGCCCCCTCGCCCTTGACTGGCTGAGACATGAAAACGGCGGCCCGCGATGCGAGGCCGCCGTTTTTCATTCGCGGCTGATGAGGCTTGGCCTCAGATCACCAGCACCTTGGCGCCGACGCGGACGCGCTCGTAGAGGTCTGTCACGTCGTCATTGGTCATGCGGATGCAGCCCGAGGACACCGCCTGCCCGATCGTGTTCGGCTCGTTGGTGCCGTGGATGCGGTAGAGCGTCGATCCCAGATACATGGCGCGCGCGCCCATCGGGTTGTCGGGACCGCCGCTCATGAAGCGCGGCAGATCGGGCCGGCGCTTCAGCATCTCGGCCGGCGGCGTCCAGCTCGGCCATTCCGCCTTGCGGGTGATCGTCTTCATGCCAGCCCAGGAGAAGCCGGGCCGGCCGACGCCGATGCCGTAGCGCATCGCCCGGCCACCCGGCTGCACCAGGAAGAGGAAGCGCTGCGGCGTGTCGATGATGATCGTGCCCGGCTTGTGCGGACCGTCATAGGCGACTTCCTGCTTGCGGAAGCGCGGGTCGACGATGTGCTGGATGCCCTGCTGCGGCTCGACAGGCTCGCCGAGCGCGGCCATGCGGCGGCCGGCGCGCGGCAGGCGCGCCGGCTCGAACGGGTCGGTCTCGTAGCCGCCTTGCGGCTGCATGCGCTGGCCATAGGCATAGCCGCCGGGGCGGTTATAGACCGCGCCGCCACGGCCTGCCGGCGTCGGGTCGCGACCGGTCATCAGCATCTCGATGAAGCCGCCGCCATAATTGCCGCGTCCGCCGCCGGACGCCATCGGGTCGTTCGGCGCGGCATAGCCGTAATTCTGGCGATAGCCCTGCGCGAGGGCCGGCCCGGCCAGGGCCAGGGCTCCGGCCGCGGCGAGGGCTGGAAGGAATATCTTGCGACGCATGACTCAGGCACTCTCGACATCGACTGTCGGAAAGCCTGCGGCGCGCCCTCAAAGGAATGGTGAATCGTTGACTCTCAGGCGCTGAAACCGGCCTTAAACCGCGCAATTCGCGGAATTAACCTTAGCGAGCGGTCAAGCGACAGGGTGAAGGAAACCTTGTCGGCACCGGCCTCACCGGCGCAGGGAGCGCCGGGCGAGCCAGCGCAGCTTCAGGCCGGTGCGCCAGCGGCCGACATCGCAGGCCAGGATCACCGCCGCATAGACCAATCCGCCGAGCCCGATCTGGAGCGGCAGCTCCAGCGCCGCAGGAAGCGCGCCGCGCGGCGGCCAGATCGCGAGCCCCATCACGGCACCGGCGACGAGGATGCAAGCGATTTCGCGCAGCGGCGGCAAGGCCGGAAGCGCGCGCAACGCCACCACCGCCGTGACCAGCAGCGCCGTCAGATAGGCCGCGCTCTGCGCGACCGCGACCGTCGCCGGCTCAAGTGCGCCCGGCAGCGCGAAGATGATGGCGAGATCGACGATGAGCCCCGCCAGGGCGGCGAGCGCGGCGATGAGCGTGCGTTTCGCCAGCAGAAAGACCGGCGCGAGCGCAGCCTGGAACAGTGCAATAGCGGCGAAACCCGGCAGGAGCAGTGCCATATGCCCTGCGAAATGGCCGCGGAAACCTTGCGGGACGAAGAGACGTTCAAAGGATGGCAGGATCAGCCAGAAGCCGAGTGCCACCGGCAGCACGCAGGCGACCACGACGACCATGTTGCGGGCGATGCGCTTCTGCGCCGCGACGCGTCCGCGCGTCTCGTCGAGGCGGATGACTTCGCGCAGCAGCACGATCTCCAGCATCGAGGCCAGCACGGGGAAGAGCCGCAGGCCGATATCCGAGGCCAGCGAGAAATAGCCAGCCTCGGCAAAGCCGTGGCTCTCGGCGAGAATCGCGCGGTTGAGGAGCGGGATCGTCGCATAGACCGCATTGCCCGCGACCAGCGGCAGGGCGTAGCGCGCGAAATTGCGCATCAAATCGCTCCGCAGCGCGCCCGGTGCCGGTCTCGCATCGGCCAGCCGGCCGCGATTGGCGAGAACAGCAGCAACCGCGCTGAGCACGCCGCCGAGCAGGACAATGGCCGGATCACGGGTCCACCAGGCGCCGCCGACCATCAAGAGCAGAGCCGCAACGCTCCGGACGAGGACGAGCCGGGCATAGGCCGCATCGAGGAAGCGGGCGCGGGCGATGGCCGCGTGATAGTCGAACCAGCCGGCAGCGATGCCGCCCGCGACCGAGACCATCAGCAGCGCCGCCGGCAACCCGGCATCGACGCCTGCGAGCATCGCGGCGGCGAGAAGCGCGCAAAGCGACAGGCTCACGCCGGCAAAGAGCAGGTCGAGCGTCGCCCGGATGCCGGGATCACTCTCGCGACTCTGGAGCGAATAGAAGCGGACGACCGAGAGCTTCAGCCAGTCGAGCAGCGCCGTGTTGACGAGCACGACAGTGGCGGCGCCGATGGCGTAGAGCCCGAAAGCCTCCGGGCCGAGGAACAGGGCGACGAGCAGCCCGAGGACGAAGTTCAGCCCGGCATTGACGAGGAAGGGCAGAAGAACGGTCATCGTGCCTTCGCCAATCCGTCCGATCCACATGAGGCCAGGATGGAAGCGCCCGACTCAAGCCAAGCGCGCGCCTTCCGGGATCGGGGTAGCCGGACACAGCGGGTTTTCCAAGGGGGCGGTCGCGGCACCCGGTCCTCCGTCGCCCGTACCCTGCCGCCACGGCATTACCCGATGCCGTTTCCGCATCTGTACGACGGCAGAATTTGACCCTAAGGCAAGTACCATGACCCCGCCCATCCGGCTTGCCCGCGACGACGATTCCGGCCCCCTCTCCGCCCTCATTGCGGCGAGTTTCGCCGAGTATCCGGGCTGCGTCTTCGTCGAGGACGAGTTGCCCGAATTACGCCGGCCGGCTTCCTATTTCGCAGCCAAGGGCGGCGTGCTCTGGATCGTGGATGGGCCGGACGGGCGTATCGCCGGCTCGCTTGGTGTCACCCCGGTGCCCGAGCAGAACGCCGTCGAGCTCGCCAAGGTCTATGTCGACCCCGCCTTCCGCGGCGCTGGACTGGCGCAGGCACTGTTCGCCAAGGCGCTGGACTTCGCGGAACAGGGCGGCTTCGGCGAGATGGTGCTGTGGTCGGATACCCGTTTCGCGCGTGGCCATCGCTTCTACGAGAAGCTCGGCTTCGCGCGCTGGCCGGGCGAGCGCTATCTGGGCGATGTCTCGGAAAGCTGGGAGTATCATTTCCGCAAGTCGCTTCGCGGCTCATGACCCTCTCCGTAGCCCTCCGGGCCGCACTCGGCATCGCCCTGCTCACCGCCATGGACGGGGTGATCAAGGGCCAGATGCAGCAGCACCCCTTCATCGTGGCGCTGTTCATGCGCTTCCTGATGGGCGGCATCTGCGCGCTCATCGTGCTCGCCATCGCCCGGCCGCCGCGACCAACGCAGGCCAGCCTCGTCGGCAATCTCGCGCGGGTCCCGCTGGTCGTGGTCACCGCCGGCAGCTTCTTCTATTCGGTCTCGGTGCTGCCGCTGGCGGAGGCCTTGACCCTCTCCTTCCTCGCACCGGTCTTCGTCGCGCTGCTCGGCGGGCTGCTGCTCAAGGAGAAGATCGACAGGCGCATCCTGCAGGCCCTCGGCTTCGGGATCGCCGGCATGCTGGTGATGGTCTGGCCGCGGCTGCAGGGCCATGTCAGCGGCGCCGGGCTCGGCGTCGCGGCCGCGCTGTTCTCGGCGGTCAGCTATGCCTTCAACCTGATCCTGCTCCGGCGCATAGCGGTCAGGGAACACCCGACCGTCATCGTCGCCTTCCAGAATGTCGGGCCGGCGGTGTGCCTCGCCATTCCTGCGGCGCTTGCCTTCGTGCCGATGACACTGGCGGATCTCGCGGCCTATCTCTTCGCGGGAGCGCTGGGCGTTGCAGGCCACCTCACGCTGACCTCGGCCTATGCGCGGGCCGCCGCCTCGCGCCTGGCTCCGATCGAGTACACGGCGCTGATCTGGGCGAGCCTGCTCGGCTTCTTCGTGTTCGGCGAGGTGCCGCTCTACACGACCTATCTCGGCGCATTGCTGATCGTCGCGGGCGCCATCGCCGTCAGCCGGCGCTGATTTCGCCCTTGAGGTGATAGGTCAGCGCGAGCGCGATGCAGTGGTCGAGGGCCTCGGCCGGGATAGGCTCGCCCAGACGGAAGACCAGTGCCCGCTCGCCGTCCACCCGCAAGAGGTCGGGATAGAACTGCCGGAAGGTGTCCGCCAGGCTGGTCTGGCAATGAACGAAGAGCGCGTAGGCCTCAGGCTCGTTCCGCAGCGGACCGAGGCGGATCGTCGTGCCGATCCGCGGCCTGACAGGATGATAGGCCGGCTCGTTCCATTTCAGGGTTTCGGCGAGAGCGCCAATTGCGGATGTCGCTGCCGCAACGTCGAAGATGCGTTGGCGCAGTTCGAGCAATGGACCGCGCAGCGGCGCCGGAAAGGACTGGTATCGCGCGGCAACGTCGGGAGCATGGAACGTAACGACGGGCATCGGGCAGCTCCATGGAGGATACCCTCAATAGCCCGACCGCTTCAGGTCGCACAGGGGTCGCTCAGCCCTCTGCGCGCTTGCCCGGCAGGATCAGACAGGTCTCGGTACCGTGCGCGAGCAGCTTGCCGCGCGCATCGACCAGCTTGCCCTCCGTCGTGACCACCGTATTGCCGCGATGGATCAGCTTGCCCTCGCAGCGCACCGGGCCGCTATCCGGCATGACCGGGCGGACATAGTTCAGCTTCATCTCCAGCGTGGTGTAGCCCTCGCCCGGCTTCAGCGTGGCATGGGCGGCGCAGGCCATGGCGGAATCGAGGATCGTCGCCGTCCAGCCGCCATGGATCGTGCCGAGCGGGTTGAAGAAGCGCGGCGATGGCGTCCCGACGAAGACCACTCTGCCCTCATCGGCCTCGACCAGCTCGAAATCCATGGCGTCGGCGAAGGGCGGCGCCGGATTGGTGCCGGCGATGATCCCGCGCAGGAAACTCAAGCCATCGCCCGCGACCAGCTCCTCGCGAGACACCACCCCAACCGCGCGCTTCATGCCCATCTCCATTCGTGTATCTGCACGATATGAAGGAAACCACGAATGCGTCAATCGAGACGAGGAAGCGAGCCTTCAACCCTATGTCATCCCGGACGGAGCGAAGCGGAGATCCGGATCCATTCCGGAGCCTGTCCGATTAAGGTTCCGGAATGGATCCGGGTCTCCCTCCGGTCGCCCAGGATGACCGCCGAAAGGTTCGAATTCGACTTTGGAACGCCAGCTTCAGCGCTCGCCGCGCGCGGCCCGGCGCAAGGCCTTGAGGCCGTCGCGGGTCTCACGCCAGCGCTCCTCGCCGAAGCCGCCCTCGATCTTGTCCTGCGCCATCCGCCAGTACGGGATCGCGGCCTCGATCGCAGCCCTGCCCTTCTCCGTCACCGCATAGACCGAGGCCCGGCCGCGACACTCCACCGGTTCGACCATGCCCTCGGCCGCGAGAAGCTGGAGGTTGCGCGTCAGCGAGGTTCGCTCCAGCGCGAAGCGTTCAGCCAACTCCGTGACCGATTTCCATTGCCCGGTTGAGAGCGCCGAGAGCAGCACGAACTGCGTGATCTTGAGACCGCTCGGGCGCATCGCCTCGTCATAGGCCCGCGTCACGGCGCGTGCGGTCATGCGGACGTGCAGCGCCACGCAGGAGCGGGCGATGGCGTCGAGGCGCGGGTCGGGCGAGGGCGTCGTCATTCCGCCATGTTAGCGTGTTCAAGCGCTGCTGCCAGCAGGCCTGAAGCGACCTGCGACACCGCATCCGCCGCCGTTCACTTTATCGCCGGGTGCTTCCTTGACTCTCCGTACCCCCGCGCCTATCTCCGCTGGCATCTGTTAGCACTCTCACTTGGTGACTGCTAACAGCCTCCCCCGGGAGCCCTTCAGCGGCCCCCGAAACGAATAAGACCGAGAGGAAGACAGAACCATGAAGTTCCGTCCTTTGCATGACCGCGTCGTGGTCCGCCGCCTCGACAGCGAGGAAAAGACCAAGGGTGGCATCATCATCCCCGAGACCGCCAAGGAAAAGCCCCAGGAGGGCGAGGTCATCGCCGTCGGTTCCGGCGCGCGTGACGAAGCCGGCAAGCTCGTCGCTCTCGACGTCAAGAAGGGCGACCGCGTCCTGTTCGGCAAGTGGTCGGGCACCGAGGTCAAGATCGATGGCCAGGATCTCCTGATCATGAAGGAATCCGACATCATGGGCGTCGTCGGCTGATAGCCGCCTGACCGCTTTCCTACCTTCCCAATTCCAGTCCAAGGAGTAGCTCTCATGGCTGCCAAAGACGTCAAATTCGGCACTGAAGCCCGCGACAAGATGCTGCGCGGCGTGGATGTCCTCGCCAATGCCGTGAAGGTCACGCTGGGTCCGAAGGGCCGCAACGTCGTGATCGAGAAGTCGTTCGGCGCTCCGCGCATCACCAAGGACGGCGTCACCGTCGCCAAGGAGATCGAGCTTTCCGACAAGTTCGAGAACATGGGCGCCCAGATGGTCCGCGAAGTCGCTTCGCGTCAGAACGACCATGCCGGCGACGGCACCACCACCGCCACCGTTCTCGCCCAGGCGATCGTCCGTGAAGGCGCCAAGTCGGTTGCGGCCGGCATGAACCCGATGGACCTGAAGCGCGGCATCGATCTGGCCGTCGAGGCCATCGTCGCCGACCTCAAGAAGAACTCGAAGAAGGTCACCTCGAACGCGGAAGTCGCGCAGGTCGGCACCATCTCGGCCAACGGCGACTCGTCGGTCGGCGAGATGATCTCGAAGGCCATGCAGAAGGTCGGCAACGAGGGTGTCATCACCGTCGAGGAAGCCAAGACCGCCGACACCGAGCTCGACGTCGTCGAGGGCATGCAGTTCGACCGCGGCTATCTCTCGCCGTACTTCATCACCAACTCCGAGAAGATGATCGCGGAGCTGGACGACCCCTACATCCTCGTCTTCGAGAAGAAGCTGTCGTCGCTGCAGGCGATGCTGCCGATCCTCGAGGCCGTCGTTCAGACCGGCAAGCCGCTCCTCATCATCGCCGAGGACGTCGAGGGCGAGGCTCTGGCCACGCTCGTCGTCAACAAGCTCCGTGGCGGCCTGAAGGTCGCGGCCGTCAAGGCTCCGGGCTTCGGTGATCGCCGCAAGGCCATGCTTGAGGACATCTCGATCCTGACCGCCGGCCAGATGATCTCGGAAGACCTCGGCATCAAGCTCGAGACCGTGACGCTCAACATGCTCGGCCGCGCCAAGCGCGTGCGCATCGAGAAGGAGAACACCACGATCATCGACGGCGCCGGCAAGAAGAAGGACATCGAGGCTCGCGTCGGCCAGATCAAGGCCCAGATCGAGGAGACCTCCTCGGATTACGACCGTGAGAAGCTCCAGGAGCGTCTGGCCAAGCTCGCCGGCGGCGTCGCGGTCATCCGCGTCGGCGGCGCGACCGAGGTCGAGGTCAAGGAGAAGAAGGACCGCGTCGACGACGCTCTGAACGCCACCCGCGCTGCGGTGGAAGAAGGCATCCTTCCCGGCGGTGGCGTTGCGCTCCTGCGCGCCCTGTCCTCGGTCAAGGGCATCAAGACCCAGAACGACGACCAGAAGACCGGCGTCGAGATCGTCCGCAAGGCGATCGCCGCTCCGGCCCGCCAGATCGTCGACAACGCCGGCGATGACGGCGCGGTCGTGGTCGGCAAGCTGCTCGAGTCGAAGGAATACACCTTCGGCTACAACGCCCAGACCGGCGAGTACGGCGATCTGGTCAAGGCCGGCATCATCGACCCGACCAAGGTCGTCCGCACGGCGATCCAGGACGCGGCTTCGATCGCTGGCCTGCTGATCACCACCGAGGCGATGGTCGCTGACCTGCCGAAGAAGGACGCCCCGATGCCCCCGATGGGCGGCGGCGGCATGGGCGGCATGGACTTCTGAGGAAGTCCGGCTTCTCGAAAACTACAAGGGAAGGCCCGGCGCAAGCCGGGCCTTTTCCGTTTCACGGCACTGTCATCCGCCCGCCATCCAGCCGTCGTCACCGCAGCTCATCGAGGCGCGATCTCGTTCCCCGTCGCGCGGAGACAACCATGCCGACACGCCGTTCCGTTCTCGCCGGCCTCGCCGCCGGCAGCATCGCCCCCGCCTTCGCGCAGGCTTCGGACTGGCGGCGGAGCATCAAGGAGGTTCGCTTCGGCGTCTCCTCCGCCGAGAACGAGGCCGGCGCCATCGCCCGCACCCAGCCGATGGTCGATTACCTCACGCAGCGGCTCGGCGTGCCCGTGCGCTTCTTCCGGGTCTCGGACTATGCCGGCCTCGTCGAGGCGATGCGCGCCGACCAGGTCGATTTCGCCCGCTTCGGACCGGCGGTCTACGCGCTCGGGCGCCGTGTGCTCGGCGACAAGCTCCAGCCGCTGCTGCGCGACGTCGATAACCACGGGCAGGAAGGCTATTATTCCGTGTTGCTGGTGCGGTCGGAGAGCCCCTACCGGAGCCTTGCGGATCTCAAGGGCAAGGTGATGGCCTTCGCCGACCCGAACTCGACCTCCGGCTACGCCTTCCCCTCCTATTTCCTGCGCAAGCAGGGCATCGACCCGAAAACCCATTTCAGCGGCACGGTCTTCTCCGGCGGCCATGACAATTCGGTGCTGGCGCTGGTGCGCGGCCAGTTCGACATCGTCGCGACCCACCAGACCAATGCAGAGCACGGCGTCGCGCAAAGGCTCGCCGATCGCGGAATGATTTCGGCCGGCTCGACCCGCGTGATCTGGACATCGCCGCTGATCCCGGCCAGCCCATTCTCGACCCGCGCCAACCTGCCGCAGGGGCTGAAGGACGATTTCGTCGCCGCCATGAACGCGATGAAAGAGGCCGCTCCGGAGGCGTGGAAGAGTTTCACCGACGGCCATGTCTCGCGCTATGCGCCGGCCCGCCACGAGGATTATCTCGACGTGATCGCCGTCACCGAGGAGCTGGAGGCCCAGCGCAAGGCCCGCAGCGGCTGAGTCCAGACAGGACCATCTTCACAGCTTCCGGCGCCCATTGCTGCATCGCCATGCATTTTCCGCCTTGGCTGATGAAAGCGCAGGCAGTGCCTCCGCCGACATCCTGGCCTATACAGGCGACAAGCGACCCCCGACGGGATCGCGCGCTAAAGTTGCATGCCGTAAGGAGATGCAGATGAACAAGTCACAATTTCTGTCAGGCGCCGCGCTGGCTGCCGCGCTCTTCCTCTCCGCCCAGGCCGCGCAGGCCGATATCACCATCGGCCTCGTCGCCCCGCTGACCGGCCCGGTCGCCGCCTATGGCGACCAGGTGAAGAACGGCGCCCAGACCGCAGTCGACGTGATCAACAAGAATGGCGGCGTGCTCGGCGAGAAGCTCGTGCTGAAGCTCGCCGACGATGCCGGCGACCCGAAGCAGGGCGTCTCCTCCGCTAACCTGCTGGTCGGCGACAAGGTCAAGTTCGTGGTCGGACCGGTGACTTCCGGCGTCGCCATGGCGGTCTCGGACGTGTTTTCGGAGAGCGGCGTGCTGATGGTGACGCCGACCGCGACCTCGCCGGCGCTGACGACGCGCGGCCTGACGAACGTCTTCCGCACCTGCGGCCGCGACGACCAGCAGGCCGACATCGCCGCGACTTACGTCCTGAAGAACCTCAAGGACAAGAAGATCGCGATCGTCCACGACAAGGGCACCTACGGCAAGGGCCTGGCCGACGCCTTCCAGAAGGGTATCAATGCCGGCGGGCTCAAGGAAGTGGCGGCGCTGACCGTCAATCCCGGCGACAAGGATCTCTCTGCCGTGGTGACGCGCCTGAAGGCCGCGAATGTCGAGGCTATCTATTTCGGCGGCTACCATCCCGAGGGCGGCCTGCTCGCGCGCCAGCTCGCCGATGCCGGCGTCAAGGCGACGATCATCGGCGGCGAGGGCCTGTCCAATACCGAGTACGCGGCGATCGGTGGCGACCATGCTACCGGCACGCTCTTCACCAACGCGACCGACGCGCTGAAGAACCCCGACTCGGCCCAGGCCGTCGCGGCGCTGAAGGAGAATGGCATCCCGCCGGAGGCCTTCACGCTGAACGCCTATGCGGCGGTCGAGGTGCTCAAGGCCGCGATCGAGAAGGCCGGCAAGCCGGGCGACGCCAACGGCGCCGCCAAGGCCCTGCAGTCCGGCATGCCGGTCAAGACGGCGATCGGCACGCTGACCTATGGCAAGACCGGTGACCTGAGCTCGCCGAGCTTCTCGATGTACAAGTGGGACGCCGGCAAGATCATCGCCGCGCAGTGATCGGCTGATCTAACCCTTCCAGCTTCGCGCCCCGGACGAGCCCGCTCGCCCGGGGCGCTTCGTTTCGGCTCGACGCGCGGTCCATTGCAAGAGCGCGGGTCATCCCGGACAAGCCGCGAAGCGGCGCCGATCCGGGATCCATGCCGGAGCCTTTCCGATAAAGCTTCCGGCATGGATCCCGGGTCTCCCTTCGGTCGCCCGGGATGACCGCGCCCTTTTTCTGGAAGCCGGTTCTCAGGGCCTTTGCGCTCCTCGCCGCCGCCTCTCCGCGAGATGACAATTTGCTCATACTGTCGCGCCGCCATTGAAAGGCCACTCCCGCTGCGACATGGTCCGAATCGTGGCTTTCACCGTCTCCCGCCAGGATTCCCATCTATGCGCTTGTTGAGCATTCTCGTCGCCGCGCTGGCGGCCGCCACGCTGGTCGTCGGCCAGCAGGCCGGATCGGCCGGTGTGATCGGCATGGGCGTCGTCGGCCTGCTGCTGGCGGTCGTCACCTTCCGCTCGCCGGCCCTGCCCTTCTTCCTGCGGATATTCTCCAGCGTCTTCGCGATCGAGTATCTTGTATTCGGCGCATCCGCGATCGCGGCCCATCTGGGCTGGTGGCCGGCAGCGCTCGGCATCCCGCCCGTCCCGACCAGCCTGCCCACGACGGTCGGCGTCTTCGCGGTCCTGATCTACGCGATCTCCTTCGTGCCGGTGATCGCGCGCATTGCGCGATTGGCCTCGCCCTATTTCGAATCCGATGAGATCACCACCGCCAACCTTTGGCCGATCGGGCCGTTCAGCATCCGGCTCGGCACGCTTGCGGTCTCGCTCTTCGTCTTCCTGATCGTACTGAACCAGGCGCAGGTCGGCATCACGCTGCGCCTCTCCTTCTTTAACCGCGACATGTACGACGCGCTGCAGAATAAGGACGCCGCCGCGTTCTGGTACCAGCTCTTCTATGTGTTCTGTGTCTGGGCCCTGCTCTGGGTCATCTCGAACCTCGTCGAGCTGTTCGCCAACTATACGATCCTGATCCGCTGGCGGCAGTTCATGGCGAACGAGTATACGAAAGCGTGGCTCGACCATGCGACGCATTACCGGATCGCGCTCGCCGGTACCGTCGACAACCCCGACCAGCGTATCGCCGAAGACACGCGCTCCTTCGTCAACCAGACCTACGGCTTCGCGCTGCCCCTGCTCTCGCAGGTTTCCACGCTGGTCTCGTTCTCGATCATCCTTTGGAACATCCCCGTCGCCTTCACCTTGCCGGGTACCTCCTTCGCCGTTCCGGGCTACATTTTCTGGGTGGCATTCTTCTATGCGGCTGCGGCGACATGGCTGACCCATATCATCGGCCGCCCCCTGATCCGCCTCGAATTCGAGCAGGAGAAGCGCGAGGCGAATTTCCGCTTCTCGCTGGCGCGCCTGCGCGAATATTCCGAGCAGATCGCGCTGATGGTCGGCGAACCGACAGAGCGCGGTCAGCTGGCCCAGCGCTTCCGCGACATCGTCGAGAACTTCTACCGGCTGGTCTGGCGCCGGCTGAAACTGACCAGCTTCACGCTGTCCTACAACCAGCTCAGCGTCGTCCTGCCCTACATCATTCTGGCGCCGTATTATTTCGCCGGCACGATCACGCTCGGCGTCATGATGCAGGTCGCCGGCGCCTTCGACAGGGTGCAGACGGCGCTGTCCTTCATCATCAACAGCTACTCCTCGATCGCCTCCTACCTCGCCTCGATCAACCGCCTCACCTCCTTCGAAGCGGCAATCGCTGAGGCGCAGCACGGCTCGATCAGCGAGGAGGCGCTCGGCCGCGAAACCTCGCGCGACGAGAGCCTGCATATCCGCGACGCCACCCTCCTCCTGCCGAACGGCAAGCCGATCGTGAAGCTCGGCGCGCTCGATCTCGGTACCGCGCGCTCGACGCTGCTGATCGGCCCTTCCGGCTCCGGCAAGTCGACGCTGTTCCGCGCCATCGCCGGCATCTGGCCCTTCGGCGACGGCAAGGTCGGCATTCCCGCCAACGCCGAGATCATGCTGCTGCCGCAGCGGCCCTATCTACCGCAGGGCTCGCTCCGGGCGGCGCTCGCCTACCCGGCCGAGGAAGGCGCCTATGACGACGCCGCGACCCGCGCCGCGATGGAGAAGGTCAAGCTCGGCCATCTCGCTGAGAAGCTCGACGAGGTCGATCTCTGGGGGCAGCGGCTCTCGGGCGGTGAGCAGCAACGGCTCGCCGTCGCGCGCGCACTCCTGAGCAAGCCGGACTGGCTCTTCCTCGACGAGGCGACGGCCTCGCTCGACGAGAAGCTGGAAGGCGAGATCTACGCGACGATCGACCGCGAATTGCCGCAGACCCGCATCGTCTCGATCGGCCATCGCGCAACGCTGCGCGCCATGCACGATGCCCTCGTCACCATGGAGCCGAATGCGGACGGCACCTTCACGCCGACCCCGACAGCAAAAGCGCCGGCGGCCTGAGGCCGACAGAAGGCTCCCCAAAACGAAAAAGGGTCGCTCACGCGACCCTTTTTCTTATTCACTGCCGTAACGATCTTTTCCCGGGAAGGGACAGTCCGTCAGAGCGAACGGCTGAGCGTCAATTCGCCGGCCCCGCCCTTCAGGATCAGGCGGCCGTTGACGACGTCCCATTTGCTTGTCGCACGCAAGGCCATCAGGAAGGCCTTCTCGAAATCGAGCATGCCCTTGTCGCAATTGCGCTTGGTGATCGCGATCGGCCCGACTGCGAAACCCTGCTGGCGCAAGGGATAGGCGGAGGCCGAGAAGGTGTTGCAGCCGCCGAAACCGGTGCCGCGCAGGTTCTGGTCGACGATCAAGGTCGCGCGCCGGTCCTGGACCGGCTTGCCGTTCAGCGCGACGACGCTCCAGCTCGCGCCAAGCGGGAACATCTTTTCCTGCTGCTGCGTCGGCAGCGGCGCGCTCGCCGCATTGTTGGTATCGCCAATCCCCGGCAGCCTCTGACGGTTCTGCGCCGCCGCTTCGCCCGGCATCAGCATCGGCACGGCCAGGGCCGCAAGAACGGCCGCGAGGCCAAGGCGTCGAATCATGATCGTCTTACCTGCATTCACTCGCACGGCAGCGAGGCGTGCCGCCAAACCGGTTAACACGCCTAGAGGCCAATTGGTTCGGGATCAAGGCTGAAGCGCGGGCGATCCCGTCATTCCGATGCTGCCGTGCAGCATCAGATGCGGGCGTTCAAACGCTCCAGCAACCGGTTTGCGCGGCGGAAGACATAGGCAGGCGCACTGACGGTGACATCGTCGGCGCCGAGGCCATCGAGATGCTCGACCAGCGCAAAGACCGCCTTGTCCGGGCAGTGCAGCGTCAGCGGCGTTCCAGAGGCCGGCGCCCCGAACGGCAGGCGCGCGCCGAAGCGTTCCTCCAGCGCGGCGAGCGCATCCGGAGCGAGATCGAGCCGCGCGCGGACCTCGCGGAGCGTGCGCCCCTCCTCCTCCGCCGCGATCCGCGACAGGATGGTCTTGGCCGCGGCCTTCGCGCGCGCGCCCCACGGGGCCTGCATCGAGGCGACGAGATTGGCCTCGGACGCCAGCATCACGCCGTCGTCGAGGACCTTCAGCGCATTGGCGGAAAGCGTCGCGCCGGTCGTGGTGATGTCGACCACGATCTCGGCCGTGCCGGCAGCCGGCGCGCCCTCGGTCGCGCCGAGGCTTTCGACGATGCGGTAATCGGCGAGACCGTGCTGCGCGAAGAAGCGGCGGGTCAGGTTCACGTATTTGGTCGCGACACGCAGCTTCTTGCCGTGGCGCGCCCGCATCGCGGAAGCGACATCGTCGAGATCGGCCATGTTGCGCACGTCGATCCAAGCCTGCGGCACGGCGACGACGACATTGGCGTGGCCGAAGCCGAGCGGCGTCAGCATCTCGACCGCCGCATCGGCATCCGAAAGCTGCTCGCGGACGAGATCCTCGCCGGTGATGCCGACATGGGCGGCGCCGGAGGAGAGCTGCGCGACGATCTCGGAGGCTGAGAGGAAGGCGACTTCGGCGCCATCGACGCCGGCAATCGCACCGCGATAGTCGCGCTCGCCGCGCGACTTGACGAATTTCAACCCGGCGCGGCCGAAGAAGGCGGTGGCGTTCTCCTGCAGGCGGCCCTTCGAGGGCACGGCGAGGACGAGCGGCGCGTCGTTATCCGGCATCTGGCTCATGCGGCGTCTCCCGTCAGGCGGTCGAGCCAGAGCGAGGCGCCGACGGCGGGAAGCGGCCGGCTCGCGCCGAGACGGCCGAGGACGTTGTCGTAGCGGCCGCCACCGGCCACGGGCTTGCCGTCGCCGCGGGCCGTGTCGTGAAGCTCGAAGATGAAGCCGGTGTAGTAGTCGAGATTGCGGGCGAAGCCGGCCGAGAACCGGATGGCGCCGATATCGACTCCGCGCGCGGCGAGGAAGCCGGTGCGCTCGTCGAAGGCGTCGAGTTGCCGGCCGATATCGAGGGAAGCCTGATCGGCAAGGCCGCGCAGCGAGGCCGAAGCCGCATCGGGATCGCCTGAGACGGCGAGCACCTGCGCCAGCAACGCCTTGACGTCGCCATTGACCGGATTCTCACGCTCGGCGGCGCGCGCCAGGAAGCGCTCGGCGATATCGGCAGCGGAGCGCCCGCCGACGGTCGAGATACCGGCGATCGAGAGCACATCCTCGACGAAAGCGCGGGCGGCCTTGGGGTCCTGTCCCTCGAGCGCCTTGAGCAGGACGGCATGGGCGGCATCGCCATCGGCAGCCGGGGGATCGAGCGCATCGACCGCATCCGTGCCCTTGCCCTGCACCACGGCACGGACCAGCCGGCGGCGAGCGCCCTGCGGCACGGCAAGCCCATCAAGCAATGCGCCGAGCACGGCGACATCGCCCATGATAATGCGCGGCTCGGCAAGGCCGAGCATGGCCGTCGCCTCGATGGTCAATGCCATGATCTCGGCGTCAGTGGCGGTGAAATCGTCACGGCCGAAGGATTCAAGCCCCGCCTGCAGGAACTCGCCCGGCTCACCGGAGCGCATGCGGAAGACCGGCCCGGCATAGGCATAGGCCGCCGGTTCCGCCCGGCCCGAGGCGATGTGATCGAGCGCGACGGGGATGGTGTATTCGGGGCGCAGGCACCAGTCGCGGCCGTCGGCATCCTGCGTCATGAAGATACGGCGGCGGATATCCTCGCCCGAGAGATCGAGGAAGACATCGGCCGGCTGCAGGATCGCCGGCTCGGCATGCTCATAGCCCTCGCCGGCGAAGAGCGCGATCACGGTCTCGATGCTGGCACGGCTTGCGGGCACGGCTCGTCCTGTCCTGTTGCGAGCGCCGCGCCGGAAATCAGCATCGGATGGCTCCGAAAAGGGAACGCCACTTTTCGGTCCGATGCTCTAGCAGCGACGCCGCGAATTTTCGAGGGATTTGAGGGAAATGGGTGAACGGAGTTTCGCGTCCCTTCCCTTCTCCCCTTGCGGGAGAAGGTGGCTCGGCGAAGCCGAGACGGATGAGGGGTCGCGCGACGCTTCGAGCATCGTGGCCGGAACAGGCGCCGACAATGGATCACAGCGCGACCTCTCATCCGCCTGCCGGCACCTTCTCCCGCAAGGGGAGAAGGGCACTCACGAATGTCGCGCCAGCACCCGCTGCACGCCCTCGACCAGTTCGGCGACCGGCACGGCGAACTGGGCTTCAGCCTGTTTGGCCTTGTGCTCCGCGGAATCCTTGACGTCTCGGCTGGCGGCGGCGAGCTCGGCGCCGAGGATCAGGTCCTTGATGACGACGGTCCCGGCCTCGCGCTCCGACGAGCCCTGAATAACCGCGCAGATGGCGCCGCGGCGATCGGCATATTTCATCTGGGCGTTGAAGCCGGAGGCGCCGAGATAGAGGTCCGCGCGCAGGAGCGGCTTGCCGTCCGCGTCCTTGGCCTGACGCAGGGCCGAGACCATCGCCTGATAGCCCGGCATGAATTCCGGCGACTTGTTGTCCATCGCCGTGACGACGACGAGCGGGAGTTCGTTCTTGCTGTCGACGATCGGCGACTTCACCGCCTTCAGCGCCGAGAATAGCCGGGAGACGCCGATCGAGAAGCCGGTCGCCGGCACGGGCTCGGGTCGGAAGCGACCGACGAGGCCGTCATAGCGCCCACCGCCCGCGACCGAGCCGAACCGCACGACCTGCCCGTCATCGTTGGTGACCGGGAAGGTGAGCTCCACCTCGTAGACCGGGCCGGTATAATATTCGAGGCCGCGGACGACGGAGGGGTCGATGATGATCCGCCCGAGATAGCCGGCCGCCGTGATCAGCTCGCGAATTTGCTCCAGCTCTTGGATGCCCTCACCACCGATATCCGCCCCAACCACGAGCTGCTGCAACTCCTCGACAGCTGCCGCTGAGAGCTTGGCTGACTGAACGGCGTCCTGAGAGTAGGCTTTGCCCAGATCGGCGAGTTTTTTTCCAACAGCAAGATACCGGACAATCTTGTCGGCCTGCGCGTCGGTGAGCCCTGCGCCCTTGGTGAAGTCGCCGCTCTCGTCCTTGCGGCCTTCGCCGAGAAGCTTGCGGACCTCTTCGAGCGGGAACTTGTCGGCCTTGTCGATCGCGCGCAGCACGGTCAGGCGCGCGGCGGGGTCGATCCCGGCCGCATCCATCACGCCGTCGAGCACCTTGCGGTTGTTGACCTTCACGACATAGTCGCCGCGCTTGATGCCGAGCTTTTCCATCGTGTCGGCGGCGAGCATGCAGATCTCGGCATCGCCCGCGACGGTGCCGGAGCCGACGATATCGGCATCGAACTGCATGAACTGGCGGAAACGGCCCGGCCCCGGCTTCTCGTTGCGGAAGACGTAGCCGACGCGATAGCTGCGATAGGGCTTCGGCAGCGCGTCGAAATTCTCGGCGACATAGCGGGCGAGCGGTGCCGTCAGGTCGTAGCGCAGCGAGAGCCACTGCTCGTCATCGTCCTGGAAGGAGAAGACGCCCTCGTTCGGCCGGTCCTGATCCGGCAGGAATTTGCCGAGCGCGTCGGTGTATTCGACGAAGGGCGTCTCGACGGGATCGAAGCCATAGACCGAGAAGCTCTCGCGGATGACGGAGAGCATGCGCTCGGTGGCGGCGACATCGGCCGGGCCACGATCGACGAAGCCGCGCGGCTGGCGGGCCTTCAGCTTGGCAGGGGCGGTCTTGTCGGCGGACATGGGGCGAGCTCGGACAATCAACGGAAAGTTGACTGCGGGTTAGACCGTACGGGCGCGAGGGGCAAGCTCGACTACTCGGCAGCCGCCAGCCGCGCCGCCCTTAAAGGCCTATCCTCGATCCCCGCCCGCGCCAGCTTCTCCGGCAATGGCCCGCCGGTCGCCCAATCCAGCAACTCGGCGGTGTGAACCACCGGCACGCCTGAGCCCTTGTCCGAAAAACCCTTTGCGAGCTGGGTCATGCAGCCGATGTTACCGGTCGCGACCAGCATCGGCTTCGTCCGCTCGATATTGCCGATCTTGCGCTCGCGCAGCTTCCCCGCGATCTCGGGCTGGAGGATGTTGTAGACGCCGGCCGAGCCGCAGCAGATATGGCCCTCCGGCACCTCCTTGACCTTGAAGCCGGCGCTCGACAACAGGCGCTTCGGCCCATCCTTGAGCTGCTGGCCGTGCTGCATCGAGCAGGCGGAGTGATAGGCGATCGGCATCGCGACGTCGCGGATTGGAACGAGTTCCAGCGTCTCCAGGAACTCGGTTACGTCCTTCGCCAAGCCTGAGACCTTCGCCGCCTTCTCGGCATAGGCCGGCTCGTTGCGGAACATGAAGCCGTAATCCTTGATCGTGGTGCCGCAACCGGAAGCGGTGATCAGGATCGCGTCGAGCCCCTCACCATCGACCTCCGCCATCCAGGCGTCGATGTTCTTGCGTGCGAAGGACAGGGCATCGTGCTCCTGCCCCATATGATGGACGAGCGCGCCGCAGCAGCCCTCCCCCTTCGGCAGCACGACCTCGACGCCATGGCGGTTGAGCAGGCGGATCGTCGCCTCGTTGATGGCGGGATCGAGCACCGGCTGGGCGCAGCCGGAGAGCAGCGCGACGCGCTTCTTGCGCTCGGTCGGCGGCGGGAAGCTATGCGGGCCTTCCATGGCGGAGCGTGTCGGCAGGCGCGCGGGCGCCAGAGCCAGCATCGCCTTCAGGCGCGAACCGACGACCGGGATGACGCCCAGCACGGGCGCGAACGGCTTGCCGACCAGCGCCATCAGCATCGCGGCGCGGAAACGGCCGGGATAGGGCAATATCGCCGCCAGCACCTTGCGCAACAACCTGTCATGCCAGGAGCGGGTATAGGTCTCCTCGATATGGGCGCGGGCGTGATCGACGAGGTGCATGTAATGCACGCCCGAGGGGCAGGTCGACATGCAGGAGAGGCAGGAGAGGCAGCGGTCGACATGCTTCACCACCTCTTCGGTGGCGGGCTTGCCGTTCTCCAGCATGTCCTTGATCAGGTAGATGCGCCCGCGCGGCGAATCGAGCTCGTCGCCGAGCAGCAGATAGGTCGGGCAGGTCGCGGTGCAGAAGCCGCAATGCACGCAGGTCCGCAGGATCTTCTCCGAAGCCGGCATACGCGGGTCGGAAGCAAGGCGCTCGGGAGTGAAGTTCGTCTGCATCGATTCAGGCCCCGCCCTGCCAGGCTTTGATCCAGTCCATCGGCCAGAGCAGCATGATGACGTTGAGGGTGAGGTTGTCGCGGATCAGCCAGCCGACAATGAGTTCCATCGCCAGCGCGCTGGTCACCGTCAGCCAGACCGGTACGAGCCGGGCGATCAGGAAGCCCAGCACCATCGAGAGGGTATCGCTGACCGAGTTCAGGACGCTGTCGCCGTAATAGTCGAGCGAGATCGTCGCCGAGCGGTAGTGGTTGATCACGGCGTCGGTGTTCTCGGCGATTTCCCAGGCGCCTTCGAGCAGGATCGAGAGCAGGAGCGCGAGGCCGAAGGCGATCGGCAGGCCGGTGATGCGACGGATCAGCCAGAACAGGCCGTAGAACAGGAAGCCGTGGATGATATGCGAGAAGGTGTACCAGTCGGCGATGTGCTGGGAGTTCTCGGAAGAAACCACCGTGCCTTGCCAGAACTTGATCGCCCCGCATTTGCAGATCGGCTCGCGACCCATCCAGAGCAGGATCGCGGCGACGCCCGCGATCAGCAGCGCGGCCACGAACACGAGCGCGACGGGGCCGAGCCGGTTGGATGCCCAGCTTGCGCGGCCATCGCGGGTTTCGGCGGAAAGCGTGTCAGCGAGCGTCATCAGATCCCCGCATAGATCCGGCCGGGCTCGAAGATGCCGGCGGGATCGAAGCTTTTCTTGATGCCGGCGGTCACCCGCATCAGCGGCTCTGCCAGCGGCTGGAACACGTCGACGGCGGCGCGGATCGCATCGGACGCGCGGACCAGCGTGGCATGGCCGCCGAGCGGCTTCAGCGCGGCGCGGATCGCGGCGGCGCCGGCATCGCCATAGGCGGGAACTGCCAGCCAGACCAGTCCGCCGCCCCAGTCGTAGAAGCAGCGTGCGGCCGGGATCATCCGCCTGATCGCGGCGGCGGCCGTCGGGCCGTTGGTCGGGGCGAGCGAGAGCCGCCAGACCGCGTCATCGCTGCCGGCGAAGAAGGCCGCATCGCGGATATCGCTCCAGAGTGCGGTCGGGGCTTTTCCTTCCAGCCGATCGGGCGTGCCATAGTCGCCGAGCAGCAGCGCGAGTTCACCGGCACGGTAGTCGATCGAGTCCGAGAAATTCTCCAGACGCAACAGGGTCAGCGCCTCCTCGCCAGCGATCCGGGCCGGGAGATGCGCCGCCGCCATCGGTTCGAAGGGCGAGCCCAGCGCCTTCGCCAGCAGCGCAACACCCACTTCGTCGGAGAGGCCGCGCCATTGCAGCGTGACGATGCGTTCCGCCCGCGGCAGCACGCGGAAGGTGACTTCGGTGAGGAAGCCGAGCGTGCCGTGGCTGCCGCTGAGGAGCTTCACGAGGTCCAGGCCAGTGACGTTCTTCATCACCCGCCCGCCGGACTTGATCATCTCGCCGCGGCCATTGACCAGCCTGACCCCGATCAGGGAATCGCGGGCGGCGCCGGCATTGATCCGGCGCGGGCCGGAGATGTTGCAGGCGGCGATGGCGCCGATCGTCGGCTCGCCCTCGCTGCCATAGAGGGCGCGGTGGTCCATCGGCTCGAAGGGCAGCATCTGGCCGCGCTCGGCGAGGGTTTCCTGCACGAGTGCGAGCGGCGTGCCGGCGCGGGCCGCGATGACCATCTCGGCCGGCTCGTAGAGCGTGATGCCGGTCAAGCCGACGCTGGACAGCGTGCTCGCGGCCTGGGCCGGGCGTCCGAGGCCAGAGCGCGTGCCGCCGCCCCGCAGCGTGAGCGGCACGGCGCTGTCGATGACCGACTTCACGACGGCGCAGGCCTGCGCCTCGGTGGTGGGAGTGTGGACGATCATGCGCTGCCCTTTGTCATTCCGGGGCTTCGCGCAGCGAAGAACCCGGAACCCACGACAGGGTGCCCCCGTTCAAGCCAGCCCTTCATAGAGATCCGTCCATTCGGGATTGATGTCCTCGATCAATTTGATCTTCCAGGCGCGGCGCCATTTCTTCAGTGCCTTCTCCCGATCGATGGCTTCGTGGACCCATTCGAATTCTTCGTACCAGACAAGTCGATCAACGTCGTATCGCGAGGTAAAGCCAATATTCTGCTTCGCCTTGTGTTCTTGAACGCGCCTCGCAAGATCATTGGTGATACCCAGATAGAGCGTGCCGTCCTTCTTTCGGGCGAGGAGATAGACGAAGTACGGCATCCCTCTCACCCAGTCGTGGGTTCCGGGTTCTCGCTGCGCGAGCCCCGGAATGACAAAGCTACGCCGCCACCCTGCCTTCCAGCGGGAAGACCTTCGCCGGGTTGAGCAGCCAGCTTTCGTCGAACACCGCCCTCACCCGCATCTGCTGGGCGAGGTCTTCCGGATTGAACTGGAAGGTCATCAGGTCGCGCTTCTCGATGCCGACGCCGTGCTCGCCGGTGAGGCAGCCGCCGACCTCGACGCAGAGCTTGAGGATGTCCATGCCGGCATCCTCCGCCTTCTGCGCCTCCACGGGATCGTTGCAATTGTAGAGGATCAGCGGATGGAGATTGCCGTCGCCGGCATGGAAGACATTGGCGACGCGCAGGCCATAGCCCTTCACGATCTCGTCCATGCGCTTGAGCACATAAGGCAATTGCCCGGTCGGGATCGTGCCGTCCATGCAGATATAGTCGGCGATGCGGCCGGTGGCGCCGAAGGCGGATTTGCGGCCCTTCCAGATCGCCGCCGCCTCCATCGCCGATTTCGATTCCTTGACGGTGCTCACACCGTGCTCCCGCGCTATCGCGACAATGCGGGCGAGCTGGGCGTTCATCTCCTCGTCGGAACCCTCGACCTCGATGATCAGCAGCGCCTCGACGTCCATCGGGTAGCCGGCCTTGGCGAAGGCCTCGCAGATCTCGATCGCCGGCTTGTCCATGAACTCCATCGCGACCGGGATGATGCCAGCGCCGATGATCGCAGCCACGGCCGAGCCCGCCTGCTCGCTGGTCGGGAAGCCGAACAGCACGGGACGCGCACCCTCGGCCGTGCGCAGGATGCGCACCGTCGCCTCAGTGATGATCCCGAGCTGGCCTTCCGAGCCGTTGATCAGCCCGAGCAGGTCATAGCCGGGGGCATCGAGATGGGCGCCGCCGATCTCCACAATGCTGCCGTCGAGCAGGACCATGGTCACGCCGAGCACGTTGTTGGTGGTGACCCCGTATTTCAGGCAGTGCGCCCCGCCCGAATTCATGCCGATATTGCCGCCGATCGAGCAGGCGAGCTGCGACGACGGATCGGGCGCGTAGAAGAAGCCCTCAGCCGAGACCGCGCCGGTGACCGCGAGATTGGTGACGCCGGCCTCGACCCGCGCGACACGGTTGGCATAGTCGATCGCGAGGATGCGGTTCATCTTGGAGACGCCGACGACCACCGCGTCCTCCTGCGGGATCGCGCCGCCCGCGAGCGAGGTGCCAGAGCCGCGCGGCACCACCGGCACGCCCTGCTCCCGGCAATAGCGCAGGACAGCGGCGACCTCCTGCGTGGTCGAGGGCAGAACGACGGCGAGCGGCATGCGCCGATAGGCGGTCAGCGCATCGGTCTCGTAGGGGCGGCGCTCATCGTCGCTGGTGATCAGCGCCTGCGGCGAGACAAGGCGCGCGAGACCGGCGATGATCGATTCGCGACGGGCGAGAATGCCGGCATCCGGCACCGGAAAGGCTATCGCGCTCATCTCTCCCCTCCACTCTCGACGACTCATCCACACCACTGACGGGCATTTGTCTGCGCGGCAGATTAGATCAATTCAATGGCACTTGCAGCGTGGCCAAAGCCAGCCATTATTTCCAGATTGGAAAAGGTGGCGTAGCGATGGACCGGTTTGGCGATCTCGACGTGTTCGCACATGTGGTGACGACCAAGAGCATGTCGGCGGCCGGCCGGCAGCTTAACCTGTCGCCGGCGGTGATCTCGAAGCGCATCCGCCGGCTGGAGGAGCGGCTCGGCGTGCGCCTGCTCCAGCGCACGACGCGGCAGCTTGCCCTCACCGAGGCCGGACAGGGCTTCTACGAGCGCGTCGTCTCGATCCTGTCCTCGATCGAGGAGGCGGAATCCTGGTATCGAGCGGCGCCGGACAGGTGCGCGGGACGCTGCGCGTCTCGGCGCCGACTTCCTTCGGCCGGATGCATGTCGCGCCGCATCTCAAGCGCTTCCTCGACGCCAATCCGCTGGTGACGGTCGAGCTCGTGCTCAGCGACGCCTTCGTCGATGTCGTGGGCGAAGGCTTCGACCTGGCGATCCGCATCGCCGACCTGCAGGATTCCAGCCTCGTCGCCAAGCGCCTTGCCCGCAACCACCGGGTGCTCTGCGCGACGCCGGGCTATCTGGCGGAGCATGGCACGCCAAACGAGATCGCTGACCTGTCGCGCCATACCCTGATCGCCCATAACGCCGACCACTGGCGGCTCGACGGGCCGGAGGGACCGGTCTCGGTGCGGGTCAGCGGCCCCTTGCGCACCAATTCGAGCGAGGTCGTGCGCGAGGCCTTGCTGGGCGGCGTCGGCATCGCCCTGCGCTCGACCTGGGATGTCGGGCCGGAGCTCAAATCCGGGACGCTACAGCGGGTCCTGCCGGCCTATGCGGTCGGCTCGCGTGTCGCGATCTATGCAGTCTACCCGAGCCGCCGGCACATGGAGCAGAAGGTGCGCGCCTTCGTCGACTATCTCGGCGAACTCTATGGCGCCACGCCCTATTGGGATGCGGGGCTTGCGCTCTAGGGCATTGCCCTGCCCCGCGCGGGCAAGGATGCTCCAGCCAAAGCTTTAGGGAGGAATGACATGTTCGGCCTGCTCGAAGGCACGGGGGTTACGGTCCTCGATCCGCGGTTCCATCGCGTCATTCCGGGCTCGGCCCGCGTCGAGCGCCTCTGGACGGGCGCACGCTGGTCCGAGGGACCGGCCTGGTTCCCGGCCCATAACACGCTGGTCTGGTCGGACATCCCGAACGACCGCATGCTGCGCTACGACGCGCTGAGCGGACAGGTCGGCACCTTCCGCCAGCCGGCGCGCAACTCCAACGGCAACACGATCGACCGCGAGGGGCGGCTCGTCACCTGCGAGCATGGCGGGCGGCAGGTGACGCGCACCGAGCATGACGGCTCGGTCACCGTGCTCGCCAGCCATTTCGGCGGCAGGCGCCTGAATTCGCCCAACGATGCCGTGGTAAAGTCGGATGGCTCGATCTGGTTCACCGATCCCGATTACGGCATTCTCAGTGACTACGAGGGCGACAAGTCCCACGGCGAGATCGGCGCCTGCAATGTCTACAGGATCGACGGCCAGACGGGCGAGATCGCCATCGTCGCCGATGATTTCGTCAAGCCCAACGGCCTCGCCTTCTCGCCGGACGAGAGCATCCTCTACATCGCCGATACCGGCGGGAGCCACGATCCCGAGAACGGGCCGCGGCATATCCGCAGCTTCAGCATGGGCGCGGATGGCGTCACGCTCGGAGAGTCGGAGGTGTTCGCCACCTGCACCGCCGGGCTGTTCGATGGCTTCCGCCTCGATATCGAGGGGCGGATCTGGACCAGCGCCGCCGACGGCGTCCATATCTACCACCCGGACGGCACGCTGATCGGCAAGGTCCATATTCCGGAGATCACCGCCAATGTCTGCTGGGGCGGCCCGAAACTCAACCGCCTGTTCATCTGCGGCACGACCTCGCTCTACGCGGTCATGACGCATACGAACGGAGCTACGCGGCCGACCTAGCGACGCCTGCTCCAACGTCCCGCCCGACGTAATCGGCGACATCGCGCATGCGCTTCAGCGTACGCCAGTAGATGTCCTCCATCAGGAGATGGGCGAACTCGCCGTTGCGGCCGATGCTGTAGAGGCCGTCGACGCCCGTGCTTTCAGCGAAACCCTGGCGGCGCTCCTCGTAGCGCGAGAGATAGACGGGATAGGCGAAGGGCGTCTTCAGCATGCCGCCCGCGCCGATATAGCGCTCGCGCAGATGCGGATAGATGCGGCACAGGCCGTCCAGGCAGGCCTGCGCCAGTTTCTCGTCCGACATCGTCCACCAGGAATCTCCGACCTCGCAGCCGATATCGAAGGTCAGTTGCGTGCGCCCCTCCGGCGCGAGCCAAGGCATGGAGAACGGTGCTTCGGTGACCCGGAAGAAGGGCTGCGTGCGATCCGGCACCCAGAGCATCGTGTCGGGCAGGAGGTTGCGGCCCTCGAACCGCAGGTTGACGAAGATCATCGGGCGGTAGCGGAAGCCGGCGAGTTCATCGAGCGCGTCGGTGCCCTCGACGAGCCTGGGCAGGACATGGACCGGGGCCGTGCTGACCACGGCGGAGACACCGATCTCGCGGCCATTGACCTTCACCGCCACGACCTTGCCGTTCTCGACGTAGACACGCTCGACCTTCGATTCGAGCGCGATGCTGTCGCTGAGGCGCGCAACCGTCGGCTCCAGCAGCTTGGCGACGCCGCCCTCGGGATAGACATGATAGACGCGCGGGCTTTCCGGCATCTCGTGCGAATAGCCGTTGCAGACCGCCCTGCCCGAAAGCCGCGAGGCCGCCTTCAGCATGAAGGTCTTCATCACACCAGCCGCGAGCTTATGGCCGACGGCAGGCGAGAGTTCGTGAGCCCGCGCGCCCGACCAGGCTTCGGCAAGCGGTATCGCGACATCCTCGGCGAGCGCCTCGCCATAGGCATTGCGGAACCAGTCGGCCGCGCTTTCGACCGGCCGGGGATGAAGACGGGCGGAAACGGCGCTCGCCACGTAGCGGGGCGAGAGCGCGAGCCCGAAAGGGTAGCTGTAGCTCCTGCCGCCCAGCGCGACCGCCTCGCCGTAATGACAGACGGTTCTCGAGATGCCGCTCGCCCCCATTGCATCGGCCAGGCGGTTGCTGACGAAATGCGCGCCGAAATCGTAAGTATAACCTTCGGCATCCTTGAAGGATGAGGCCATGCCCCCGACAGCGCGGCCGCTTTCGAAGACCGTGGCGCGGATGCCGCGACGTTCCAGCTCATAGGCTGCGGTAAGACCGGCAATGCCGGCGCCGATGACCGCGACGGGCTTGGCGGGACGGCGCCAGACGGTCGGCGCCTGCACGGCGATGTTCATGGCGGTCGCTCCGCTGCCATCGACCTCCGTCGACGGCTAAGTACTTAGCAGGAGCGAATGAATTCGGATTTGCGAGGAAGCCGCAATCACGGACCCGAAGTATAATGGATCTTTAAGCTTAACCGGCCCAGACGGTCAGCGCGGCGGCGCGTTCCTCATGCGGCTGAGCACGAGCGGCATCGCCAGGCCGATGACGACGAAGCGTATGAGATGATGCGCGCCGACATAGAGCGTATCGAGCCCCATCGCGAAGGCTAGCATCGCCATCGCCTCCAGGCCACCTGGCGCGAAGGCCGCCATGCCGCTGGCAAAGGAGACACCGGCGAGCCAGGCAGCCGGCCAGGCGAACAGGAAGGCGACGCCAATCGAGACGGCGAAGCCGCCGATGGCGAGCGGAAACAGCCCCTTCAGCTCATTGCGCGGGATATGGGCGATGCGCCCGCCCATGGTGGTACCAAGCAATATCTGCACGGCGATCTGGATCGGCATGGGCAACGCACCCTCGACAAGGCCGCTACCGTGCAGGGCTGCGCTGGCGAAGGTCGCGCCGAACATCAATGGCGCGGAGAGCCCGAGCCGCTCGAAGAGGAGGCCCAGCGCCAGCCCGGACATGGTCACGCCGAACATGGTGCCGGCATCGACCTCTTGAAGGGCGGCTGCCGGCATGCTGGCAGCAGCGCCACTCAATTGCATCACGCTGGGCAGGAGCGCGACCAGCACCAACAGGCGAAACAGCTGGACGACGGAGATCCGCCCGATATTGGCGCCTTTCGCCTGCGCCACCGCGAGCACAGTCGAGAGAGCGCCGGGCGCGGCGGCCAGCAGGGCATCGATCCAGGGCCAGCGCGCGACATGGCGCAGATAAGCCCCGGTCGCGAGCATGATAGCGGTAACGCCGACGAGGAGGATGATCAGCGAAGCGGGATAGCGCGCCGCCGCCGCCAGCGCCTCGGGCGTCGCGGCCGAGCCGATGATCACGCCGGAGAGAACCATGGTGGAATCGAACCAGGGCCGGCGCAGGTTCGGCAGCGGGCGCATCAACGCGACGACCGCGCTGATCAGCATCGATCCGGACAGCCAGGCTGCGGGCATGCCGAGCAGCGCAAAGGCCCCGCCCCCGATGGCCGCGAGCGTGATGACCAGGATTTCCCGCCAGAGAATGACCAGCCGGTTCGTGGGGTAGCCGAACGGTTTCATCGCGTTCCCGCCGCGCCGGGAACAGGCGGCGCCGGGCGTTCATGGCGATGGCGCGGCAGCGGGTCAACCGACCTGCTGCCCGCCAGATGCAAGGCGGCGTTGCGCCGCCTGCCTTGGACTCAGCCGGCGGCCAAAGCCTTCTGCAGGCGCGCGACGGCCTCGACCAGATCGCTGGACTTGCGGGCGAAGCAGAGGCGCAGGCCCGTCTCGCCGCCGGGACCGAAGGCGGTGCCGGGCGCGAGACCGACATTGGCGCTGTCGACCAGATCGAGCGCGAGCTTGCGGGAATCCTCGCGGCCATCGACCGAGAAGAACTGGTAGAACGCCCCGACCGGCGCCGAAAGCGTGACGCGGTTCGTCGCCTTCAGCCCCTCGAACACGATCCGGCGGCCTTCGGCGGCGCGCGCGATCTGCTCGGCGACGAAGCCCTCGCCCTCGTCGAGGGCAGCGATGGCGCCGCGCTGGACGAAGACCGGCGAGCCGGAGGTCGAGTACTGGATCAGGTTCTCGACGACCTGCCCGAAGGCGACGGGCACCTCGATCCAGCCGATGCGCCAGCCGGTCATGGCCCAGTTCTTCGAGAAGGTCTGGACGAAGATGACGCGGTCCTCCGCCTCCATGATGTCGTGGAAGGAGGGCGCGCGCTCCGAACCGTCATAGATGAAGCGGCCATAGATCTCGTCGGCGACGATCCAGATGCCGTGCTTGCGCGAGAGCGCCAGCAGCGCCTCCTGCTCGGCCCGGGTCGCGGTCCAACCGGTCGGGTTGGACGGAGAGTTCACCAGGATGCCGCGGGTGCGCGGCGTGATCGCCGCCGCGAGCCGGTCGAGATCGAGGGTGAACTGGCCTTGCTTGTAATCCATCGGCACGCAGACGGTGCTGGCGCCGCTGACGCCGACCGCTGCGCCGAAATTCGGCCAGGCCGGGGTCGGGATGAGGATTTCGTCGCCGGGGCCGGCGATCATCCGTACCGCGATCTGGACCGACTGCATGCCCGAGCCCGTGACGTAGAAGCTCTCGGGCGAGAACGCGCGGCCATAGAGGCGCTGGTGGTAGCGGGCGAGCGCCTCGCGCAATTCGGGAATGCCGCGCTGCCAGGTGTAGAAGGTCTCGCCCGCCGCAAGCGAGCGGGCCGCCGCATCCGAGATGAAGGCGGGGGTCGAGAGATCGCCCTCGCCGACCCAGAGCGGGATCAGGCCCGGCTTGAGGCGGCCGTGATTGACCACCTCGACGATGCCGCTTTCCGGCGCATTCCGGGCCTCGGGGCGAAGCTCGGGAAGCAGGGTGCTGCCCGGCAGGATGGCGCTGTTCATCGGGATCGGCCTCGCGACAATACGATGGCCCACCTTTAGCCGATCGCGGCGCGGCGAGGCATGAAATCGCGAGATCGGGTCGATCGGCGGCCGTGATGAATCACGGCCGCGCGGGGGTAAGGGATCAAGCCTGTTTCTGCTTGAGCAGGTCGCGGATCTCACCGAGCAGGACGACGTCGTCGGGCTTGGCGGCAGGAGCCTCTTCCTTCGGCGGCTGCTGCTTCTGCAGCTTGTTGATGCCCTTGACGACCATGAAGAGGACCATGGCGATGATCAGGAAGTTGATGCCGACCGTGACGAAGTTGCCATAGGCGAGGACCGCGCCCTGCTTCTTGGCTTCCGAAAGGATCGGCGACGTGACGGCGCTGTTGAGGCCGATGAAATAGTTCGAGAAATCGACGCCGCCGAGCGCGCCGATGAAGGGCATGATGATGTCGGCGACGAGGGAGTCGACGATCTTGCTGAAGGCCGCGCCGATGATGACACCGATGGCGAGGTCGACGACATTGCCCTTCAGGGCGAATTTCTTGAATTCTTCCAACATGCTGCACCCCTTGAGAATCGGCAAGGCTACCCCAACAGCCTGCCCCGGACGCTAGACCAGCCGCACAGAACAGGGAAAGCCCGAAAACACGCCGAAGCCGACCCTGGGGCACCTGAAACCCAAAGAGCTGGGGATGAATCCGGCTTGAAGGCTTGCGCCAATGGCCTATGGCGAGCTGGCAGGCCCTCCGATACTCTACGGAAAACCAAGAAGCGGAATTCCATGACGCCTGCACCCCGACCTCGTTCGCATACGACATCCGCGAGGACGGCATGATCCCCGCCTGGTCCGTGGTGCTGGTCGCGCTCGCCTATCTATGCGGGCTCTTCGCCGTCGCGCACATGGCCGACACCTCCGGACGCAAGCTGATGACCGGCCGGGCGCGGACGACGATCTATGCGCTGGCGCTCGGCGTCTACTGCACCTCCTGGACCTTCTACGGCTCGGTCGGCTTCGCCAGCCGCGCGGGATTCGACTTCCTCGGCATCTATGTCGGGCCGATCCTCGTGATCGGGCTGGGCCACCGCTTCGTCGGCCGCATCGTCGGCATCGCCAAGTCGCAGAATATCACCTCGATCGCCG
>CBDIPN010000002.1:0-1097500 GCA_965283735.1 Beijerinckiaceae bacterium
GGCCTCGCTGGTCCGCTTCGGCACGGGGCTCGACGAGATCGTGCGCTACAACGCGGCCCGCGGCGCCTATGGCACCGGCGCACGCGACGAATTGATGGCGGCGCGGCTGGAGAGCTTCATCAACGACCGCGAGCCCGTGCGCCTCAAGCTCTACCCGTCGAAGAAGGTCATCGAGGTCCGCACCAACGCCCTGCCTGATGGCGGCTTCGTCACGACCTATACCGACATCACCGACACCGTCGCCGGCGAGGAGGAGCTCGAACGCGCGAACGAGGGCCTCGAACGCCGCGTCGCCGAGCGCACCGAGGAACTGCTGCACGTCAATGCCGAACTCCAGCGCGCCAAGGCCGAGGCCGAGGCCGCCAACGCCTCGAAGACACGCTTCCTCGCCGCCGCCAGCCACGACATCCTGCAACCGCTCAACGCCGCGCGCCTTTACGCGACCTCGCTGGTCGAGCGGGATCGCAGCGGCGGCCAGCCGGAACTCGCCGAGAATATCGACGCCTCGCTCGACGCCGTCGAGGAGATCCTGACCGCGCTTCTGGAGATATCGCGGCTCGATGGCGGCGCTCTCAAGCCGGAGCTGTCATCCTTCCGGCTGGACGAGCTGATGCGCCAGCTCCAGCGCGAATTCGAACCGAGCGCCCAGGAAAAGGGCCTGAAGCTGATCTTCATGCCGACCAGCCTGACGTTGCGCTCGGACCGCCGCCTGTTGCGCCGGCTGCTGCAGAACCTGATCTCGAACGCGATCAAATACACGCCGAACGGCAAGGTGCTGATCGGCTGCCGGCGCCGGGGCAATCAAGTCGCCGTCGAGGTGATCGATACCGGGCTCGGCATCCCCCAAAGCAAGCAGAAGACTGTCTTCCGCGAGTTCCAACGGCTCGACCAGGGCGCGAAGGTGGCGCGCGGCCTCGGCCTCGGGCTCTCGATCGTGCAGCGTATCGCACGCGCCCTCGACCATGGCCTGACGCTCGATTCGGCGCCCGGACGCGGCACGCGCTTCTCGGTCTCGGTCCCACGCGCCGCGCCGCTGCCGCCGATGACGACTGCGGCTGCCCCGCGCAACGCGCCGGCAGGCCAGCTCGCAGGCATGCGGCTTCTGGTCGTCGACAACGAGCCCGCCATCCTCGACGGCATGAGGCGCCTGCTCGAAGGCTGGGGCTGCCGCGTCACGATCGCCGCCAGCCTGGACGAGGCGCTGCCGCATGTCGGCAGCAAGGGCGAGCCGGATGTGCTGATCGCCGACTACCATCTTGACCACGGCAACGGCCTGACCGCGATCAGCGCGCTGCGTTCCCGTGCCCGCACGCCGATGCCGGCGATCCTGCTCACCGCCGACCGGACGCCCCATGTGCGCGAGGCGGCGAACGCGCTCGACGTGCATCTGCTCAACAAGCCGCTGAAGCCGGCTGCGCTCCGCGCGCTGCTGGCGCAATGGCGGGCGACGCGGCTGGCGGCGGAGTAGGGCTCAGGTGGTAGCCGAGGCGGCGCTGCGCATGGCGTCCTCGGAGGCGAGGAAGGCCGCGACCTCCGGGCTCGGCTGCGGGCTCTCCGCGATGACGCCGATCTCGCCGAGCAGCCGCGCGACCGGGACATAGGCGCGCGCCTTCTTGTCATAGAGCGCGGCCCGAACCAGCGCGACGGCCGCGACGATCTCGGTGCCGTCCCGGCCCTGCATCAGCATGCGATGCTGCATGACCAGCCAGCCCTCGCTCCAGCACAGGATCGTCGTCTCGACCCGGAACGGGCGGAACAGCCGCATCTCGCGGCGGAAGCGGGTCGTGCCGGCATTGACCACCGGCAGCCAACGGTGGCGCAGCACCGCCCGCCACAGGCCGCTGCGCAGCATCAGGTCGAGCCGGCCGAGATCCATCAGCGTCCAGTAGCGGCCGTTGTTCATATGGAGGCTGGTGTCGAGATCGTGGAACCAGACCCGGAAAGGCAGCACCGAGGCCTCGCCAGGCAGGTCCAGCCGCGGGCGGAAACGCGTCGTCAGCAGGAGCCAGATCAGGCGAAACCAGAGAATTCATGGGGAGCTTTTCGGCGCGAGATCGATCGGAACTGCGCCTCCATGTCATGGAGATGCCGGCGATGTCGATCATGCTATCGTCTGCCCATCGCTTCGGAGCTGGCCCTTGCCCACCCTTCACGTTTCCCCGCTGTCGCGGCTGGATGAGACCGTTGCTGCCGTCCGCGCCCGGCATCTGGTGACGCTGATCAATCTCGGCACGGAGGTCGCGCGGCCGGCCGGGATTGCGCCCGAGCGACATCTCTTCCTGGGCATGTCCGACATCAACCAGGCGCTCGACGGCCATGTCCTCGCCGGCCAGGAGCACATGCATCGCCTCATCGCCTTCCTGCGGGAGTGGGATCGCGCAGAGCCGATGGTGATCCATTGCTGGGCCGGGATCAGCCGCTCGACGGCAGCGGCCTATATCGCAGCCTGCACACTTGGGCCGGAGCGTGATGAAGACGAGGTGGCCGACGCCTTGCGCAGCGCCGCCCCTTCCGCCACGCCGAATGCCCGGCTCATCGCGCTGGCCGATGCGACGCTCGGGCGGCGCGGCCGGATGACCCGCGCAATCCAGCGAATCGGGCGCGGCGCCGATGCCTTCGAAGGCACGCCCTTCGTCATGCCGCTCGCCTGAGTCCCCGCCTTCTAGCCACGCAGCTTCCTGCGCGCATTTCCCGCCCCGGCTGTGATTGCTACGGCACCCTCGCCGCTTCGCTGCAGAAGATTGCTTGCATCGGGCGAATTTTGCGACGATGCATCGCGCGGGAGGCCAAAGAGCCTCTAACAGATCCGGAGGGGTCTCGATGGGCTTTGGAGGAACCGCATGCCAGGAGGAGCGCGCAGCCGATATCTGCCGATATCGGCAAGTCGGTCCGACGCCGCAGGCGGCCCTCCAAAGCCCACCTTCGGCGCCGGGAATTCGACCGCCCGCGGCGTCGCGGCGCTTGCCGATACCAACGGTATCGGCTTCACCCCGCTCCTGGCGGAGCGGACGAATTGCCGGCGTCGAGACCCCTCCGGATTCTGTTCAGAGGCTCTTGCCCGTGACCATGACGATCGAGCTCGACTCGCGCGACCGCTCCATCCTGCGGATTCTCCAGCAGGACGGGCGCATCACCAATTCGGACCTTGCCGAGAAGGTGCATCTATCGCCCTCGGCTTGCCTGCGCCGCGTGCGCCAGCTCGAGGAAAGCGGCCTGATCCGCGGTTATGCGATGATGCTCGACGACAAGATCGCGGGCTTTCCCGGCACGGCCTTCGTCTTCGTCACGCTCGACCAGCAGGGCCGCGCCTCGCTGGAGAGCTTCGAGCAGGCGGTGCAGAGCCTGCCGGAGATTCTCGAATGCCATCTGCTGGCCGGCGCGCATGACTATCTGATGCGGGTGATCTACCGCGACAGCGCCGATTTCGAGCGCATCCATACCGATATCATCACGCAATTGCCGGGCGTCACCCGCGTGCAGTCGACGCTGACGCTGCGCACGATCAAGAAGACCTCGGCCCTGCCGGTCTGAGTCAGCAGCGGCGCGAAGCGGGTTGCAGCCGGACGCGCGCCAGCCGATAAGCTCACCCGCAAAGAGGAATCAGGCCGTGAGCGAAGAGAAGACCAACGCCGATGTCGCCGCCCTGCCCTTCGAGGCGGCGATGAAGGAACTCGAAGGCATCGTGGCGCGGCTGGAGCGCGGCGATGTCCCGCTCGAGGAATCCATCGCGATCTACACCCGCGGCGAGGCGCTGAAGGCGCGCTGCGACGCGCTGCTGAAGCAGGCGGAAGCCCGCATCGAGCGCATCACGCTCGGCGCCGATGGCAAGCCGACGGGCGCTGCCCCGCTCGACGTCGAGAACTGAGCCGCCCGGGCACCTTCGGCGCCTGAACAACAGAGACGAGATCATCACGCAATGCCGCGGCGCTCCAAGTGCCGCGGCATTGCATTGCCAGCCACCGGTTGCGGCCGGGCGCTTGCCTGTGGGCCGCGTCCGGCTCAGGTTCAGCCTCAACCAAGGAGGCCCTCATGTCGCAACTCCCCGCCGACGATCCGATCCTGGGCGATGCCCGCTCCTGCGAGGCGATCGAGAAGGTGATCGTCCCCCGCTCCCATGACCTCGGCGGCTTTCAGGTCCGCCGGGCGCTGCCGGCGATCGGCCAGCGCATGGTCGGGCCCTTCATCTTCTTCGACCAGATGGGCCCGGCCGAGTTCCATCTCGGCGAGGGGCTCGACGTGCGCCCTCACCCGCATATCGGGCTCTCGACCGTGACCTATCTGTTCGACGGCGAGATCATGCATCGTGACTCGCTGGGCACGGCGCTGGCGATCAAGCCGGGCGCGGTGAACCTGATGACGGCCGGGCGCGGGATCGTCCACTCCGAGCGCACGGGGATGGAAGCCCGCGCTACCGGCCCGAAGCTCTACGGCATCCAGGCCTGGCTCGCCCTGCCGAAGACGCATGAGGAGGTCGCACCCGAGTTCAAGCATCACGGCGCAGGCGATCTGCCGCGCATCGTCGAGGGCGGCAAGCGCATCAGCCTGATCATGGGCTCGGCCTATGGCCAGACCTCACCGGTGAAGTTCCCGTGGGACGCGCTCTATGCCGAGGCCGTGCTCTCACCCGGCGCGATCCTGCCGCTCGACCCCGATTATGACGAGCGCGCGATCTATATCGTCTCCGGCAAGATCGACATCGCCGGCGACGAGTTCGGCGCCGGCCAGCTCCTCGTCTTCAAGCCGGGCGACCGCATCTCGATCCTCGCCATCGACCAGGCCCGCGTCATGATCGTCGGCGGCGAGCCGATGGACGGCCCGCGCAATATCTGGTGGAACTTCGTCTCCTCCTCGAAGGAGCGTATCGAGCAGGCCAAGCACGAATGGAAGACCGGCCGCTTCGACACCGTGCCCGGCGACGAGAGCGAGTTCATCCCGCTGCCCGAGGGCTGAGCCGGCCCATTCAGACCGCCTCGGAAATGTCCCTGAGCTTCGGCACCCGCGAGAAGCCGATCACCAGCAATTGGATCAGGAAGCCTGTGGCCGCGAGGCCCAGGCAGGCGGCGATGCCGAGGTTTGCCGCCACGGAGGCGCCGATGGCAGCGCCGATCGGCCGCGCGCCGAAGGTCGCCGTCATGATCAGGGCGGAGACGCGGCCGAGCATGGCGTTCGGCGTCACCGCCTGCCGCAATGTCATGGTCGAGATCGTCCAGATGATCGGCCCGACGCCGAACAGGAAGAAGCTCGCCGCGACGAGATAGGCCGAGGGCAGCCAGAGCGTCGCGAACATCACGCCCGCCGCGCAAAGCCCGGCGAAGGGGCCTAGCAGGATCAGCGTCCCGAACGTGACCTGCTTCGCAATGGCGGGCGCGAGGATGGCGCCGACGATCATGCCCGCGCCGTAGATGCCGAGCGAGATGCCGACTTGCGTGGCGCTCAGCCCCAGATTCTGGACGGCATAGGCGACATAGACCGCCTGGAAGATGAACCAGGAGACGTTGAAGAACACCGCCGTCATCAGGATCGGCCGGAGCAGGTCATGGCCGGCGACGAAGCGGGCGCCTTCCTTCAGATCGTGCAACAGGTCGCGCCGGGGGCCTGACGGCGCCTCGTCCTTCGGCAGGCCGGCCAGCAGCATCGCGGCGAGGATCGAGAGCCCGGCCGCCAGCCCATAAGCGGTGGAGACGCCGATCCAGCCGACGAGCGCCCCACCCAGCGCCGGTCCACCGGCATAGGCGGCGCTGCGGGCCAGCTCCAGCCAGCGATTGGCATCGGCCAGCCGCTCACGCGGCACCACCGAGGGAACGAAGGCCGGAGCCGCCACGCTGTAGCAGACCGTGCCGATAGCCCCGAGCGCGCCGATCAAGGCGAGCCAGGTCAGGTTGAGGCTCCCGGCCGCCAGCAGCAGCGGGATCGCCAGCAGGGACACCGCGCGCAACACCTCGGTGCCGACCATGAGCCGGCGCCGGGAGGCGCGGTCGACCATCAAACCGGCGGGAATGGACAACAGGAGGAAGGGCAAGGTCTGCGCCGTCTGCAGCCAGCCGGTCTCGGCCGGCCCCGCCGCCAGCAGCAGCACCGCGGCCAAGGGTGCCGCCGCCAGCGCGATCTGCTCGGAAAACTGGGCGAAGAGATTGGACCAGCCGATGCGGCGGAATGCCGTAGGCAAGGGCGTGGCAGCGGTCGGTTGCATGGTCTGATATCCTCGGAAGCGGTCGTGAACGCACTGAAATCCGTTGCCGGCGTCGGAACCACCCGTTTCGTGGCAAGACGGCGCCCGTGCCGTCGATTTGGTCGAAAGCGCAACTGCGGTTTGCAAGCGCGCCGCGCAGGCTCTATTTCGAGGGCATCCCAGCGAAGGATCAGACAGCCTCGTGCCCCGTCCCGCCACGCCGCTCCTCGACACGATCCATGACCCCGCCGATCTGCGGGCCCTCGACGACGCCGAGCTGCGGCAGGTCGCCGACGAGCTCCGGCTCGAGACGATCGACGCCGTCTCCGTCACCGGCGGCCATCTCGGCGCCGGGCTCGGCGTGGTCGAGCTGACCGTGGCGCTGCACCATGTCTTCGACACGCCGCGCGACCGATTGATCTGGGATGTCGGCCACCAGGCCTATCCACACAAGATCCTGACCGGGCGGCGCGAGCGCATCCGCACCTTGCGCCAGCCGGGCGGGCTGTCCGGCTTCACCAAGCGCGCCGAGAGCGACTACGACCCGTTCGGCGCGGCGCATTCCTCGACCTCGATCTCGGCCGGGCTCGGCATGGCCGTCGGGCGCGATCTCAAGGGCGATCAGAACAACGTCATCGCCGTGATCGGCGATGGCGCCATGTCGGCCGGCATGGCCTATGAGGCGATGAACAATGCCGGCGCGCTCGGCTCGCGCCTCATCGTCATCCTCAACGACAACGACATGTCGATCGCCCCGCCGGTCGGCGCGATGTCGGCCTATCTGGCGCGGCTCGTCTCGGGGCGGACCTATCGCTCGATCCGCGAGGTCGCCAAGCAGCTCGCCGAGAAGCTGCCGCGCTTCTTCCACGACAAGGCCAGGCGCACCGAGGAATATGCCCGCGGCTTCTGGACCGGCGGGACGATGTTCGAGGAACTCGGCTTCTACTATGTCGGGCCGATCGACGGGCATAATCTCGACCATCTGCTGCCGGTGCTGCGCAATGTCCGCGACGCCGGGAACGGGCCGATCCTCGTCCATGTCGTGACGCAGAAGGGCAAGGGCTACGCCCCGGCCGAGGCCAGCGCCGACAAGTACCATGGCGTGGTCAAGTTCGACCCCGTCACCGGCCAGCAGGCCAAGGCGCCGGCGAACGCGCCGAGCTACACCAATGTCTTCGCCCAGGCCCTGATCAAGCAGGCGCGTGAGGACGACAAGGTCGTCGCCGTCACCGCCGCGATGCCGTCCGGCACCGGGCTCGACGCCTTCGGCAAGGAATTCCCGGGCCGCACCTTCGATGTCGGCATCGCCGAGCAACATGCCGTGACCTTCGCGGCCGGCCTCGCGACCGAGGGCTACAAGCCCTTCGTCGCGATCTACTCGACCTTCATGCAGCGCGCCTACGACCAGATCGTGCATGACGTGGCGATCCAGAAGCTGCCGGTGCGCTTCGCGCTGGATCGGGCCGGGCTCGTCGGTGCCGATGGCGCGACCCATGCCGGCTCCTTCGATGTCGCCTATCTCGCCTGCCTGCCGGACATGGTGGTGATGGCAGCGGCCGACGAAGCCGAATTGACCCATATGGTCGCGACCGCAGCCGCCTATGACGAAGGGCCGATCGCCTTCCGCTATCCGCGCGGCGAAGGGGTCGGCGTCGAGATCCCCGATGTCGGCGTACCCCTCGAGATCGGCAAGGGCCGCATCGTCCGCGAGGGTACGCGGATCGCACTGCTCTCGCTCGGAACGCGTCTGGCCGAATGCCTCAAGGCCGCCGAGCTATTGGCGCAGCGCGGCCTGTCGACGACGGTCGCCGATGCCCGCTTTGCCAAGCCACTCGACGAGGCCCTGATCCTGAAGCTTGCCCGCGAGCATGAGGTTCTCGTCACGGTCGAGGAAGGCTCGGTCGGCGGCTTCGGCAGCCATGTCCTGCATTTGCTCGCGCAGAACGGCGCGCTCGATGCCGGCCTGAAGGTCAGGAGTCTGACGCTGCCCGATACGTTCCAGGACCATGACAAGCCGGACGCGATGTATGCCGCCGCCGGGCTCGATGCCGCCGGCATCGTCAAGGCCGTCGAGACTGCACTGGGTCGGCCCAGCGCGGTGAAGCTGGCCTGACGGCTAGGGCATGAAGAGCCGGGCCGACCAGTTGCTCGTCGAGCGCGGCTTCTTCGAGAGTCGGGCACGGGCGCAGGCCGCGATCGCAGCTGGGCTCGTCACCGTCAATGGCACTCCGGTGCGCAAGGCCTCGGAAATGGTGGCCGACGACGCGGAACTGACCGCGCAGGCACCGCACCCTTACGTCTCGCGTGGTGGGCTGAAACTGGCGGGCGCGCTCGATGCCTTCGGCTTCGATCCAAAGGGGCTCGCCTGCCTCGATGTCGGCTCCTCGACCGGCGGCTTCACCGACCTGCTCCTGAAGCGCGGCGCGCGCCATGTCGTCGCCGTCGATGTCGGACGCGACCAGCTGCATCATTCGCTGCGGACCGATCCGCGCGTCACCAGCTTCGAGGGACAGGATATCCGCACGCTGGCCGTCGAAGCCCTGCCGGAACGGCCGAGCCTTGCTGCGATCGATGTCAGCTTCATCTCGCTCAAGCTCGTGCTGCCCGCGGTCGCCAACCTGCTCGCGCCGCAGGCCGGTATCGCGGCGCTGATCAAGCCGCAGTTCGAAGCCGGCCGCGCCGCGCTCAAGAAAGGCATCGTCCGCGACGAGGCGATCCAGCTTCAGGTTTGCGATGAGATCGTCGC
This sequence comes from Beijerinckiaceae bacterium, assembly GCA_965283735.1. GTDB lineage: Bacteria > Pseudomonadota > Alphaproteobacteria > Rhizobiales > Beijerinckiaceae > Allobosea. The sequence goes on from CBDIPN010000002.1 coordinate 8,916, forward strand.
GACGCTGAAGGCGCTCGGTTTTGCAGTTGAAGGGCCGATCCCCTCTCCGATCGAGGGCGGCGACGGCAACCGCGAATTTCTGGTCGGAGCGCGGCGCTAGCATCATTCCGATGCTGCGACGAATGCCCGATCAGCGTGCGAGCAAGGCGTCGATCTGCGCCTGCAACACGGCATCCTCGAATGCCGCGATGTCGATCGTGCCATTCGCGTTGATGAACTGCGTCGCACGGGCGATCTGCCGACGCAGAGCCTCGCTGGCGACCTCGACGATAATTGGCAGCTCGGGCTGAGGCGGCGTTTCCGCGAGCAGCGCCGTCACCGTGCGCACCAACCGCGTCATCGCATGGCAGGCCTCGTCGAAAGACCGGGCCCTGTTCGGGTTCAGGTCGTCATAGGCGGCGAGAGCCGAAGCGGCACAGCGCAGGGCCGATGCGGCGAAATGCTCGCGATAGCCGACAGCCTGCCAAGCCTGGAGATCTGCGAGGATGCTATCATCCATCGCGACCATCTCGATCAGCATCAGGGCTTCGCTGTAGCGATTGAGGAAATCGGTCGACAGGCGCGGGAGGACACCGGCGTCGAGCCGTTCGGCCGCCGTTCCAGCCAGCATCTCCGTCGCGATGACGCTCATCCGCTACCCCAAACCGGCGCGACTATGTTGGTGCAACCGCAAATAAAGTGTTGCTTCCAAGCGCTCGTCTTGACGTAAACAGCCTGCATGTGCGGACGCTATGCGATCACCCTGCCTCCCGAAGCGATGCGCGATGCCTTCGGCTACCGCGAGCAGCCGAACTTCCCGCCACGCTACAATATCGCGCCGACGCAGCCCGTGCCGGTGATCCGACCTCATGACGGAGCGCCGCAGTTCCTGCTGATGCGCTGGGGTTTCATTCCCGGCTGGGTCAAGGACCTCAAGGATTTCCCGCTCGTCATCAATATCCGCATGGAGAGCGCCGCCGAGAAGCCCTCCTTCCGCAATGCCCTGACGCGGCGGCGCTGCCTGCTGCCGGCCGATGCCTTCTACGAATGGCGGCGCAGCGGAACCGGCAAGCAGGCCCAGAGTGAGGCTTTCCTGTTCCGCAAGCCGGATCGCGGCCTCTTCGCCTTCGCCGCGCTGTGGGAGACATGGCATTCGCCTGATGGCTCCGAGATCGACACCGTCGCGATGATGACGGGACCAGCCAACGGCACGATGGCTCCGATCCATCACCGCAGCCCGATCATCCTCGATCCCAGCGACTACCAGGCCTGGCTCGACCCGCAGGCCGCGCCGGAGCAGACCGGGCGCCTGCTGAAGCCGCCGCCGGACGATCTGCTGGAGGCTGTGGCGATCGGCAATGCCGTCAACAAGGTCGCCAATGACGCCGCCGAGGTCCAGTTACCGCTGGCCGAGCTTCCGCAACGGGAGCCGCCCGAGGAGCCGAAGCGCCATGCGCGCAAAGCGACCCGGCCTCCCACGGATGACGGGCAAGGCAGCCTGTTCTAGCGCCGGATTCGTGCTCTGATCGTCGCCAGAAGACGACGAGGAGACACGAAGATGCACGGCCGCCGCCCCACGATGACCTCTCGCCACGGCATGGTCGCCGCGGCCCATCCTTTGGCGGCACAGGCCGGCGCAAGGCTGCTGGCCCAGGGCGGCAACGCCTTTGACGCCGCGGCCGCCACGGCCGCCGCGCTCAACGTGGTCGAGCCCTTCATGTCCGGGCTTGCCGGCATGGGCCTGTCGACGATGTGGGTCGCGGCCGAGAAGCGGGTGCGCGTGCTCGATTTCGTGCCGCCGATCCCGGCGAGCTTCCAGGCCGACCGCTTCAGCAAGCGCACGGATCTGGAACGCGGCGCGCTCGCCGTCGCCTCGCCCGGCAATCTCGCCGGCTGGTGCGAGCTGGTGAAGACCTATGGCCGCCAGTCGCTCGCCGAGGTCTTCGCGCCGGCGATCGCCTTGGCGCGGGACGGCTTCGCGCTGGCCGAGTTCGGCGCGGCGGAGTTCGAGGAGAACGACCCGCTCCTGGAGAAGATTCCCGCGCTCTATCCGGCATGGTCGAAGAACTACCAGCCCAACGGCGCGATGCATCTCGGTTCGGTGCTCGTCCAGTCGGACCTCGCGAAGACACTGGGCGAGATCGCCGAGAAGGGACCGGAGCATTTCTATCGCGGCGCGCTCGGCGAGAAAGTCATCGCGCATCTGCAGGCGCTCGGCGGCTCGCTGACCATGGCCGACCTCGCCGCCGTGAAGACGGTCTGGCGCGAGCCGATGGCAGCGAGCTTCAAGGGACTGTCGGTGCATGTGCCGCCGCCGCCCTGCGAGGGCTTCCAGTTCCTGCTGACCTTGCGCCTGCTCGACGGGATCGATCTCGCGTCGAAGCCGCGGGACGGGGCGGACCATCTCGATCTCGTCTATCGCGCGATCCGCCTCGCGGCCGGCGAGCGCATTGCCCATAACAACCCCTCGCCGGAGAAGCTCGCCGAGATCATGTCGGATGCGTCGGTCGCGCGGCTGCGTCAGCGCCTGACCGACGGCAAGCCGGTGACCGGCCCGACCGAGCAATGGGTGCCGCAGGACAGGGAAGACCCGGCGCACACGACATCGCTCTCGGTCGCCGACAGTGAAGGCAACCTGATCTGCATCACGCAGAGCCTCGGCAGCCCCTTCGGCAGCGGTGTCGTCGTGCCCGGCACGGGGCTCTGCTTCAACAACTTCCTGTACTGGGCCGATGTCCAGCCCGGCAGCCCGAACCGCTCCAAGCCCGGCGACGAATTGCCGATGTGCATGTCGCCGACGCTCTCGACCCGCGACGGCAAGCCGGTGCTCGCGCTCGGCACGCCCGGCAGCTACGGCATCATGCAGACGCAGGCTCAGGCCATGGTCCAGCATCTCGTCTACGGCCTGCCACTGCAGGAGGCGATCGAGGCGCCGAGGGCGCGGCTCTGGGACGGTCGCCTCGTCGAGATCGAGAACCGCATCACGCCGGAAACGATCGCCGAGCTGGTCAGGCGCGGGCACGAGGCGCGCGCCTTCGATGTCGGCTGGACGATGCGCTGCGGCGGCATGCAGGCGGTGGCGGTCGATCCGGCGACCGGCGTATTCACCGGCGCCGCTGACCCGCGCCGCGATGGGTATGTCGCGACGCCGTAGCGCCCTTCTGAAGCCCTCATCCTGAGGAGCGCTTCGCAGAAGCGCGTCTCGAAGGATGTTCCAGCAGGCTCTGGAGACATCTGGAGCATCCTTCGAGACGCCGCTTCGCGGCTCCTCAGGATGAGGGCTGAAGAGTCAGGCGACGATCTCGCCGCGGAAGGCCCAGCGGGTCATCCGCCGCTCGACCAGGGCACAGAGCGCATAGAGCGCGATGCCCATGATGGCGATGGAGAACAGGCCGGCGAAGGTCGTCGGCGCGTCGTTGCGCGCGCCGGCCGAGAGCATCAGGAAGCCGATGCCGCGATTGCCGCCGACCGTTTCCGACAGCACGGAACCGACGAAGGCCAGCGTCACCGCGACCTTCAGGCTGGCGAAGAGATAGGGCATCGCGCGGGGCACCCCGACCTTGGTCAGGATTTCCCATTGGCTGGCGCCGAGCGAGCGCATGACGTCACGCATCTCGGGCTCGATGGTGGCGAGACCCGTGGCGACGTTCACGACGATCGGGAAAAACGAAATGACGAAGGCGGTGATCACCGCCGGCAAGGCTCCGACGCCGACCCAGATCATCAGGATCGGCACGATCGCGACCTTCGGGATCGCGTTGAAGGCGATCAGCAGCGGGTACAGGCCCGAATAGACGAAGGGCGATGCGCCAACGGCGAGGCCGAGCAGCAGGCCGAAGCCGATCGCCAGCGCGAAGCCGATCAGCGTCGTCCAGAGCGTCTCCAGGCAGAAGCGCAGCAGGATGTCCCAGCGCAGGATCATCGTCTCGATGATGCGGCTCGGGCGCGGCGCCAGGATTTCCGGCACGTCGAAGACGATGCAGGCGATCTCCCAGGCCAGCAGCAGCCCGCCCATGGCGAGCCACGGCATCGCAAGAAGCAGGATGCGCTTCTGGGATTCCGTCATGATCTTTGTCCTGCCGGGGGCCGCATCACGCATGCTCCATGTGGATGCGCTCACGCAGTTCGTGGACGATGTCGACGAACTCGACCGTGAAGGTCGTCTCCAGCGTGCGCGGGCGCGGCAATTCGATCTTGCGAATCTTGACGATCCTTCCAGGCCGCCGGCTCATCACATAGACGGTGTCGGCGAGATAGACTGCCTCGCGCAGGTCGTGCGTGACCAGAACCGCCGTGAAGCGGCGCTCCATCCAGAGCTTCTGCATCACGCCCCAGAGCTCCTCGCGCGTGAAGGCGTCGAGCGCGCCGAAGGGCTCGTCGAGCATCAGGATATCGGGCTCGTGGACGAGCGCTCGGCACAGGCTGGAGCGCTGCTGCATGCCACCCGAGAGCTGCCAGGGGTATTTGTCGCCGAAGCCCCCGAGCCCGACCGAAGCCAGCAGCGCCTCGCCGCGCGCGACGTATTCGGCCTTGTTGGCGCGGAAGCGACGCTTATGCGGCTCGACCACCTCCAGCGGCAGCAGGATGTTGTCGAGCGTCGTGCGCCAGGGCATCAGCGTCGGCGCCTGGAAGGCCATGCCGACGCCGCGGATCGGCCCCTTCACCGCCTGCCCGTGCACGCGGACCTCGCCGCGGGTCGGCGGCAGCAGCCCGGTGACGAGCTTCATCAGGGTCGACTTGCCGCAGCCGGACGGGCCGACCACGGCGATGAACTCGCCCTTGGCGATGGAGAGTGTCGCATCCTCCAGCGCCTGCATGCGGTTGGACCCGCTGCCATAGGCGAGGCTGACCTGCCGCAGTTCGACGAGGGAACCTTCGTGTGTTTCAGCCATCCGGGCGTCGTCTCGGGCTTGCCCCGAGAAGCTCGGGGAGGAAAGGCTTGGGCGCGATGGCCGGGCCTGACCCGGCCACGACGGCGGAACGGTCAGGGGCCGAGCATCCGCTCCGCCTTCGGCGGCAGGAACTTTGCCGTGAAGACCTTGTCAGGCTCGGGCGCGGACGGCAGGCCGAAGGCCTCGGCGACATCCTTGACCGAGCGGGCGAAGCGCGCCGGCTCGACATCCCCCATTCCGTTCGCCTTCACGAAGGGGGTGAGCACATTGAGCCTGAGCGACATGTCGAGGCGCTCGGCCTCCAGCTTCTCGTCGATCAGCGGGTCGCGCTTCTTGGCGGCGGCGATGCCGATGGCTGGGTTGGCGGCGACCTCCCGCCAGGCCTTGGCGGTGGCGCGCAGGAAGCCGGTCACCGCTTCCGGCTTCGCGGCCAGCGCTGGCGAGACGATGATGCCGTTGCCGTAAACGTCCATCTTGTAGTCGGAGTAGTTGAAGGAGACGACATCCTCCGGCTTCACGCCGCGCGCCTTCAGGTCGAGGATCGACGAGAAATAGTGGCCGGAGATGAAGTCGACCGTGCCCTGCACCAGCGACTGCTCGCGCAATTGCGGGGTCAGGTTGACGTGCTGGACGGATGCCGCGTCGATGCCGTTCTTCTTGGCGAAGGCCGGGAAGAGACGGAACGAGGCGTCGAAGACCGGCGCACCGAGCTTCTTGCCGGCGAGGTCGGTGGGCTTGGTGATGCCGCTCTTCTTCAGGGCGTGGACGCCGAAGGGCGGGAAGTCATAGGCCATGAAGACGCAGAGGATTTCCTTGCCGGCGTTCTTCGCGTTGTACTCGATCAGCGAGTTCACGTCGGCGAAGCCGATATCGTAGGCGCCGGTAGCGACGCGCTGGACCGCGCCGGCCGAGCCCTGGCCGGGGTCCATGGTCACGTCGAGCCCCTCGGCCTTGTAGTAGCCCTTGTCGAGCGCGACGAGGAAGGGCGAGGTCGGGCCCTGGAAGACCCAGTCGAGCGTGAACTTGAGCGGCGTCTGGGCGGCGGCGGGCAGCGCACCGGCCATCGCAGCCGCTCCGGCGAGAGCCAGCGCGGCGAGCGCGCGGCGCGTCGGCCCCCTGCCCCTCTTGCGGGCACAATTCGACAGCATCCGCGTCACGCCGATCATGGCAGCCAACCCCTCATGTTATCGTTATGAGGGCGAAGGCTAGAGATGCCGCCAAAAGCGGTCAATCGAGCGGAAAGGCCCTCCTGCCAAATTTTTGAGCAGGGGCCTCCGGCGGCAGCCTTCCGCGGTGCAGGCTGCCGATTGGACGGTCAAGCTTCCGACCTGCGGATCAATCCTGCGCCAGCACCGCGCCCGGATTGAGAATCCGCTTCGGGTCGAGCGTGCGCTTCAGCGTGCGCATCAGGTCGAGTTCGACGGGGTCCTTCACGCCGGGCAGCAGGTCGCGCTTCAGGCGGCCGATGCCGTGCTCGGCCGAAATCGAGCCGTGGAGCTCGGCAACGATGGCGTGGACCGCCTCGTTCATCTCGCTCCAGCGCGCGAGGAAGCCGGCCTTGTCGGTGCCGACCGGCTGGCTGACGTTGAAATGGATGTTGCCGTCGCCGAGATGGCCGAAGGGCACAGGCCGGCAGCCCGGCACCATCGCCTCCACCGCCGCGATGGCGCGGGCCAGGAACTCCGGCGTCGCATGGATCGGCACGGAGACGTCGTGCTTGATCGAGCCGCCCTCATAGGTCTGCACTTCCGAGAGCATCTCGCGCAGCTTCCAGAAATCGGCGCGCTGGGCCAGAGAACCCGCCAAGGCCGCATCCGTCACGATGCCTTTCTCCAGCGCTTCGCCGAGGAAGGCCTCGACATGCTCGTCGAGCCCCGAGGCCTGCTGGGCGGAGACCTCCATCAGCACGTACCAGGGCGACGGCTCGGAGAGCGGATCGCGCGTGCCGGAAGCGTGGCGCAGGACGAAATCCATGCCGATGCGCGGCATCAATTCGAAAGTGGTAAGCGTGCCGCCGGCGCCGGCCTTGGCGGCGTTCAGCAGTTCGAGCGCCGCCGCCGGATCGGGCACGGCGAGGAAGGCGGTGGCGCGCGCCGCCGGCGCGGGGAAGAGCTTCAGCACCGCCGCCGTGATGATGCCGAGCGTGCCTTCGGCGCCGATGAAGAGGTTCTTCAGGTCGTAGCCGGTATTGTCCTTGCGGAGCTGGCGCAGGCCGTTCCAGATGCGCCCGTCCGGCAGCACGACCTCCAGCCCCATGCAGAGCTCGCGGGCATTGCCATAGGCCAGCACGGCGGTGCCGCCGGCATTGGTCGAGAGATTGCCGCCGATGGTGCAGGAGCCTTCCGAAGCCAGCGAGAGCGGGAAGAGCCGGCCCGCCGCCTCCGCCGCGTCCTGCGCCCGCTTAAGCGTGACGCCGGCCTCGACGATCATCGTGTCGCCATCGGTGTCGACGGCGCGGATCTTGTCGAGGCGCTGCAGCGACAGGATGACCTCCCGGCCCTCGGAGATCGGGATCTGGCCGCCGACGAGGCCGGTATTGCCGCCCTGCGGCACCAGAACCGTGCCGGTCTCGGCCGCGAGCTTCACCAGCTCGGCGACCTCGGCGGTCGAGCCGGGACGCACGATGCCTTGCGCCTTGCCACGGAAGAGATCACGCCATTCCTTGAGATAGGGCACCATCGCGTCGGCATCGGTGATGATGTTCTTCGCGCCGACGATGCCGGCCATGCGATCGAGAATTGCGCTCATCCTGAAGCCCTGCCCTAGCCCTTCCTGCCCCGCCGGAACACGCCGACGAGCTCGACATGAGCGGAATAGCGGAACTGGTCGACCGGCGTCACGGCCTCCAGCGCATAGCCGCCCGCAACGAGGGTCGCGGCGTCGCGCGCGAAGCTCGCCGGATCGCAGGAGACGTAGATCACGTCCTTGACCTTGGAGGCCGCCAGTCGCTTGACCTGCGCCTCCGCACCGGCCCGCGGCGGATCAAGTACGACGACGTCGAAACCGTTGAGCTCATGCTCCAGGAGCGGGCGGCGGAAGAGATCGCGCGTCTCGGTCGCGATCGGCTTCAGGCCCTGCGTCGCCCCCGCACCCTTGGCGAGCGCCAGCATCGCCGCCTTGTCGCTCTCGATGGCCAGCACCTGCATCTTCTCCGCAATGCGGAAGCTGAACGGGCCACAGCCGGCGAAGAGATCGGCGGCGCGCTTGCCTTTAGGCAGCGCCGCCATGACGAGCCCAGCCAGCACCTCCTCGCCCGCGCCCGTCGCCTGCAGGAAGCCACCGGCGGCCGGCGCGACCAGCGCCTTGCCCATGCGCTGCAAGGGCGGCCGGCGCTCGACGACGATCTCGCCATGATTGGAGAGCCGGGCGAGATCGAGCCGCTCGGCGAGCTGCGTCAGGGCGAGCCTGAGCTTGTCGCCAAGCGGGCCATGGCCGCGGATATCGACATCGAGCCCGGCTTCAGAGGCGGTGACCTGGATATCGAGCGGCTTGTTCGCGCTGCCCATGCGGTTCGCCAGCATCAGGGCGACGGCCGGCGCGCGATCGAGCCCCGGCGCCAGCACCGGACAGGCTTCGATCGAAATCAGGTCGTGGCTGCGGGCCGCCATGAAGCCGACGACCATCGCCTCGCCCTGCCGGCGGGCATGGAAAGTGACGCGGCGGCGGCCTGCGCCATGGGCATCGACGAGATCGGCGACCGGCGCCTCGACGCCAGCGCGGCTGAGCGCGGTCAAGACCTGCTGGCGCTTCCACTCGCGATAGAGGCCGGGTGCCATGTGCTGGGCCGCGCAGCCGCCGCAGCGCGTGAAGAGCGGGCAGATGGCGGCGATGCGCGAATCCGACGGGGTGATGATCTCGACGAGCTGGCCGCGCTCGCCATCGACGACGGCACGCACGGTCTCGCCCGGCAGCGTGTAGGGGATGAAGACGCTGCCGGAGGCGGCCTGCACGATGCCGTCGCCCTTCTGGCCGAGGCGATCGACGGTGAGAACTTCATTCATGGCGAGCTTCGGAGAAGAAATTTCTCCCGCTTGCGGCTTGGCGACTGACATTGTTCCGAACTCGGGGCGAAAGGCCCGCTCACTGATGACCGCTGAGAGGCTTTCGCCTATCAGGTTGGAGAGACATTGGGAAATCCTGCCATGACTATCCGCGCGAAGATCGACATGAAGGATGGCGTCATCGAAGCCATCGGCAACACTCCCCTCATCAAGCTCGAACGCGCCTCAGCGGAAACCGGCTGCACCATCCTCGGCAAGGCCGAGTTCATGAATCCCGGCCAATCGGTGAAGGACCGCGCCGCGCTCGCGATCATCCGCGATGCCGAAGCAAACGGACAGTTGAAGCCCGGCGGCGTCATCGTCGAGGGCACGGCCGGCAATACCGGCATCGGTATCGCGCTCGTCGGCAATGCGCTGGGCTATCGCTCGGTCATCGTCATCCCGGAGACGCAGTCGCAGGAAAAGAAGGACATGCTGCGGCTGGCCGGCGCGACGCTGGTCGAGGTGCCGGCCGCGCCCTACGCTAATCCGAACAACTATGTGAAGGTCTCCGGCCGTCTCGCCGAGGAACTGGCGAAGACCGAGCCCAACGGCGCGGTGTGGGCCAACCAGTTCGACAATGTCGCCAACCGGCAGGGCCATCTCGACACGACCGGCCCGGAAATCTGGGAACAGACGGCGGGTCAGGTCGACGGCTTCATCTGCGCGGTCGGCTCGGGCGGGACGCTGGCCGGCGTCGGCATGGCCCTGAAGGCGCGCAATCCCAAGGTGACGATCGGGCTGGCCGATCCGATGGGGGCGGCGCTCTATTCCTATTACACGGCCGGCGTGCTCAAGGCCGAGGGGTCCTCGATCACCGAGGGTATCGGCCAGGGCCGGATCACCGCCAATCTGGTGGATGCGCCGGTCGATGTCGCCTTCCAGATCCCGGATGCGGAAGCGGTGCAGATCGTCTTCGATCTGCTGGAGCAGGAGGGCCTCTGCCTCGGCGGCTCGTCGGGCATCAATGTCGCCGGCGCGATCCGGCTGGCCAAGCAGATGGGGCCGGGCCACACCATCGTGACGGTGCTCTGCGACTACGGCACGCGCTACCAGTCGAAGCTGTTCAACCCGGACTTCCTGCGCTCGAAGAACCTGCCGGTTCCCGGCTGGCTGGAGCGGGACGGTTCGGCGCTCAAGCAAGCCGTCAGCAAGGTGATGGCCTGAGGCGGCAACCGCCTCAGGCCATTCGTGATCACGCCGCGCGCGGCGTCGCGTCGATCGCCTCGATATCGCCGGCGCGGTCGTACTGCGCCTGATCGAGCATGCCCTGCCGCTTGGCGACGAGAGTGGGCACCAGCGCCTGACCGGCAACGTTCACCGCCGTGCGGCCCATGTCGAGGATCGGGTCGATGGCGAGCAGCAGGCCGACACCGGCCAGCGGCAGGCCGAGCGTCGAGAGTGTCAGCGTCAGCATCACCGTTGCGCCGGTGAGGCCGGCGGTCGCGGCCGAGCCGATGACCGAGACGAAGGCGATCAGGACATATTCCTGGATGCCGAGCGGCACACCGTAGAACTGCGCGACGAAGATCGCGGAGATCGCCGGGTAGATCGCGGCGCAGCCGTCCATCTTCGTGGTCGCGCCGAGCGGTACGGCGAAGGCAGCGTATTCGCGGGGCACGCCGAGGCTCTTCTCGGTCACCGCCTCGGTCACCGGCAAGGTGCCGATCGAGGAGCGCGAGACGAAGGCGAGCTGGATCGCCGGCCAGGCGCCCGCGAAGAAGCGCGCCGGCGACAGGCCGTGCAGGACGAGCAGCGCGGGATAGACGACGAGCAGCACTATCGCGAGGCCGAGATAGACGGCGAAGGCGTACCAGGAGAGCTGCTCCAGTGTCTGCCAGCCGTACTGGGCAACAGCATTGCCGAGCAGGCCTATCGTGCCGATCGGCGTCAGGCGGATCACCCACCAGAGGATCTTACGGACGATCGCCAGGAAGGACTCGTTGAGGGCAAGGAAGCTGTTGGCGCGCTCGCCGACCTTCAGCGCTGCGACGCCGACGACGATCGAGATCACCAGCAATTGCAGCACGTTGAAGCCGAGGCGCGTGGTCGCGCCACTGCCTTCGACGCGCGTCGTCGCCTGCAGGCCGAACATGTTGGCGGGCACGAGGCCCTTCAGGAAGTCGAGCCAAGAACCGACGGAGCCCGGCGCCTTGGCGCTGGCGGCGGCCACGCCGGCATTGATGCCGGGCTGGATGATAAGGCCGAGCGCGATGCCGATGAGCACGGCGATGAAGGCGGTAATCGCGAACCAGAGCAGCGTCTGCCAGACCAGCGCGGCGGCATTCGAGAGCTGGCGGAGATTGCTGATCGAGGCGACGATCGCGGTGAAGATCAGGGGTGGCACCAGCGCCTGCAGTAACTGCACAAAGATCGAGCCGGTGGTCGAGAGCGTGACGGTCAGCCAATTCGGCTGGCCCGGCGCGACCGGGCCCATGTTGCGTGCGACCCAGCCGAGCACGAGGCCGATTACCATGGCGGCCAGGACCTGGAAGCCGAAGCTGGCATAGAACGGTTTTGAACCGGCTCCGGCTGTGCCGGTCCGGGGAATTGCGGTGGTCATGACAGGATCTCTTCTGGCTCGGCCCACGGCCGTAGATGAATGTTCCTATACACCCTCAGGATCGACCTCCGCAAAAGCAGATATTTTTGTAATTCACGCAAGTTGCGATAAAAATATTCTCTTTTGGAGCACATCGCGAGGATGAAGCCGACGACGCCGAGAACGGTGTTCTCATCAGGCCCCAATCGCCTCGCGGCAACGCTCTCGTTTGCCGGAAAAGTGATTTCCACGGAGATCGAACAGTTCTAGCCTGCACGTCGATGATCCAGCGATCGACGAGGTGGTCGCATGTCAGTCTCGGAAGTCCGGCTCAGCCCCTCCGCCGCGCGGGAAGCACTACCCGAGCAGGACCATCCACCTCCGGACGGCGTCATCGCGTCCGGCGTCTATGTCCATGGGGTGCGCGTCGCCGATATCCCGGTGACGGAAGCCGGCGAATGGGCGCGCAAGGACGACCATGTCGTCTGGATCGGCCTGTTCGAGCCGGAGCCCGCGCTGCTGCGCTGCGTGCAGCAGCAGTTCAACCTGCACCCGCTCGCGGTCGAGGACGCTACTAACGCGCATCAGCGGCCCAAGCTCGAGCAATATGGCGACGCGCTCTTCGTGGTCGCCCGCACCGCCCAGCTGATCGACGGGCGCATCGCCTTCGGCGAGACCCATATCTTCGTCGGACGCGGCTATATCGTCAGCGTCCGGCACGGCGCCTCGACCTCGTACAAGTCGGTGCGGCAGCATTGGGAGACCTGCCCGACCTCGCTGGCCAAGGGCGAGGATTTCATCCTCTACGCGATCCTCGATTTCATCGTCGACAACTACATGCCGGTGCTGGAAGCGATCCATGACGAGGTCGAGGAGATCGAGGACAAGATCCTGGCCAAGCCGATGGGGCGCTCCGATATCGAGCGGCTCTACATGCTCAGGCGCGACCTGCTGCGCCTGCGCAATGCGGTGGCGCCCTTGGTCGATGTCTGCCAGCGCCTGATGAACGGCACGGTGCCGCAGGTCCGGCCGACGCTCGCCCCGATGTTCCGCGACGTGACCGACCATGTCCGCACCGTGCAGGAGAAGATCGACAGCCTGCGCGAGGTTCTGGCCTTCGCCTTCGAGGCGAGCCTTCTGGTCGGACAAAGCCAGGAGAGCCTGATCACCAAGCGCCTGGCATCCTGGGCCGCCATCCTGGCGGTGCCGACGGCGGTGGCAGGCATCTACGGCATGAATTTCGAGAACATGCCGGAACTCAAGATGTATTACGGCTATTATTCCGTGCTGGCGCTGATCGTCTGCACCTGCTCGATCCTGTATTGGCGTTTCAAGCAGAACGGCTGGCTGTAGCTGCCATACCGCATTTTCTTCACGCGAACCGGTATCCACTTCGCTCGAAAATGCTTCAGCGCAGCGGCCAGACCAGCAGGATCATCGGCACCGCAAGCAGGATGACCAGCAGCGACAACGGCGCGCCGAGTCTTGCATAATCGCTGAAGCGATAGCCGCCCGGCCCCATCACCAGCGTGTTGCACTGGTGGCCGATCGGCGTAAGGAAGTCGCAGGCCGCGCCGATCGCCACCGCCATCAGGAAGGCGTCGGGATTGTAGCCGAGGTTTTTCGCGAAACCCGCGCCGATCGGCGCCATCACCAGCACCGTCGCGGCGTTGTTCAGGAACGGCGTCACCGCCATCGCCGCGACAAGAATGAGGGCGACCGAGGCCCAGCCCGGCAAGCCGCCGCCGATCATCGCGAGCCAGGAGGCGAAGAGATCGGTCGCGCCGGTCGTCCGCAGGGAATCGGAGACCGGGATCAGCGCCGCCAGCATCAGCAGGATCGGCGCATCGATGCTCTGATAGGCCTCGCGCAGCGGCACGCAGCGGAACGCGATCAGCAGCACGGCGGCGGCGAAGAAGACGAGCGGCACCGGCGCGAGCCCGGCCGCGAGCGCTATGATCGCCGCCAGCACGATCGTCACGGTCAGGACGACGCGGCGTGTCGAGCCCAACGGCACCAGCCGGTCGGCCAGCGGCAGGAGGCCAAGTTCGGAGAGCTTTTCCGGCAGCAGCTTCTCGTCGCCCTGGATGACGACGATGTCGCCCGCCCGCAGACGGATGTCGCGCAGCCGCTGGCTGAAGCGCTCGCCGGAGCGGCTGATCGCGATCATGTTGACGCCGAAGCGGCTATGCAGAGCGATGTCGCCGGCCGACTGGCCGATCAGCGTCGAGTCCGGGCCGATGATCGCCTCGGCGATGCGGTCGGGGTCGAGCGCGTCCTGCTTCTGCGTCGGGCGGTCCTTGCCGGCGAGATCGAGCCCGCCTTCTGCGACGACCCGCTCCAGCACGGCGGCATCGCCGCGCAGCAGAATGATGTCGCCGGCCTGCAGGGAGGCGTCGGGGAGCGGCGCCTGCACACGGCGCTCGTTGCGCAGGATCGAGACGATCTCGATCCCGCCGCCGCCGATGACCTTTAGATCGGCGACCGTCTTGCCGGCGAGCGGTGATTTCTTTCGGAGCCTGGCCTCGGTCAGGTAGTCCTTGATGTCGATCGCCTGGTCGAGCGAGACGGCGCCGCGGCGGTTGCGCGGCAGCAGGCGATAGCCGACGCTGAGGAAAAGGCAGCCGGCAACGGCCACGACGATCCCGACCGGGGCGAAATCGAACATCCGGAAGGGCTCGCCGCCGAGCTCCTGCCGGACGCGGGAGACGATGACGTTCGGCGAGGTGCCGACCAGCGTGACGATACCGCCGAGCAGCGAGGCGAAGGCCATCGGCATCAGGAAGACCGAGGGCGATTTCCCGCTCTTGCGGGCGAGCTGGTAGGCGATCGGCAGCATCATCGCGAGCGCGCCGATATTCTTGATGATCGCCGACATCACGGCGACGACGAAGACGAGGAGCGGCACCTGCAGTTGCGTCGAGGTCAGGCCCGTGCCCAGCTTCGAGAACAATCGCTCGATGATGCGCGAGCGTGCGACCGCAGCGCTGAGGACCAGCGCGCTGCCGACAATGATGACGATGTCGTCCGAGAAGCCCTTGAAGGCATCCGCCGCCGGCACCAGCCCGAGCGCGACAGCGGTGAGCAGTGCGAGCATCGCGACGATATCGTAGCGCAGCCGCCCCCACAGGAAGGCGGCCATCATGCCGGCGACGAGAAGAACGGAGAGAATCTGCGGCTGGGTCATCCGACCTTCAATGTATCGCGCGCGGTCAGCGCCTCACAGCCACTTCTTCCAGCGGAAGAACAGATAGGGCAGGATCGCGAACAGGATCATCAGGCCGACCGCGAGCGGATAGCCCCACTGCCACTCCAACTCCGGCATCGTCTTGAAGTTCATGCCGTAGATCGAGGCGATCAACGTCGGCGGCATCAGCGCGACGGAGACGACCGAGAACAGCTTGATGATCTTGTTCTGCTCGATCGAGACGAGGCCGAGCGTGGCGTCCATCATGAACTGCAGCTTGTTCGACAGGAAGGCTGCGTGCTCCTCGATGGCCTGCACGTCACGCACCGCGGAGCGCCATTCGGCCGAGAAGCCGGTCTGCGCCTTCTTCGGCCGGGTATAGTTGGCCGAGAGGAAGAGCAGCACGCGCTCAACCGAAACCATGCTCTCGCGGACGTTGGAGATGATGTGCTCGTACTGGCCGATCTTCTGGATCACGACCTGATAGACGCCGCCGCGCTCGACATCCTGGCCACGCCCGGCGAAGACGCGGCGCGAGGCGATGTCGATCTTGTCGCCGACGCCGCGCAGCACCTCGGCGGCGCGGTCGACGATCGCCTCGATCAGCCCGTCCAGCACCGCTTCCGGCTGTTGGCCGCAGCCTCCCGGCTTGGTCGCGCGGTTGAGGAAGATGTTGAAGGCGCCCGGCTCGTCATAGCGTACCGTCACCAGCGCCTTGTCGGTCAGGATGAAGGTCACGTCTGCCAGCAGCGGGACGATGGTGTCGGACTGACAGATGACACGCGCGGTCATGTAGCGCGCGCCGTTCTCGGTATAGATGATCTCGGACGGCTCGAGATCATGCATCTCCTCACGCGTCGGGATCGAGATGCCCAAATGCTTCTCGACCCGCTTGTCCTCCTCGGGCGTCGGATTGAGCAGGTCAATCCAGACCACGTCGTCGGGAAAGTCCCCGTAGGCGTCGAGCTTGCCGGGGCGGAGCTTGTCGCGCGTGTCGGGGCACGAGCCGTGGATCGTCAGCATGGGCGCGAATCTCGCTGCACGGTCGGGATGGAAACCGGCAGGAACTCCGATCCGAGCCGCGTGTCAAACCGATGACGGCGCGGATTTGTTTGGAAACTCCAGCCCTCATCCTGAGGAGCGCCGCAGGCGCGTCTCGAAGGATGCTCCAGAGGGATCCCGAACTTCCTGGAACATCCTTCGAGACGCCATTCCCAACGGAATGGCTCCTCAGGATGAGGGCTGAGGCTATAAAGTCTCCCTCAAACCCCACCCTTCACGCCCTGCGGCGGCAGGCTGTCGGCCGGCACGAAGAAATCCGGCATCAGCGGCACCGAGGGGTCGACGCGGTACGGGGTGAAATCGGTGACGCCCTCGCCGGCCATGAAGTTGTCGTCGATCAGGAAATTGCCGGAGAACTCGCGCGAAGGCTTCGAGAAGATCATATGGGCGGCGTCGGCGAGGATCTCTGGCGTGCGGCTCGCCTGCACCATCTTGTCGCCGCCGAGCAGGTTTTGGACAGCCGCCGTCGCGATGGTGGTGCGCGGCCAGAGCGCGTTGACCGCGATGCCCTGGCGCGCCAGCTCGCCGGCAAGGCCGAGCACGCACAGGCTCATGCCGTATTTCGCGATGGAATAGGCCAGATGCGGCGCGAACCACTGCGTCTTCATGTCGAGCGGCGGCGAGAGCATCAGGATATGCGGGTTCTCAGCCTTCTCCAGATGGGGAATGGCGTATTTCGAGACCATGAAGGTACCGCGCGTATTGATCTGGTGCATCAGATCGAAGCGCTTCATGTCGGTCATCTGCGTGTTGGTCAGCTGGATCGCGCTGGCATTGTTCACGACGATATCGATCCCGCCGAAGGTCTCGGCGGTCTTGGCGATCGCCTCGGCGACGCTCTGCTCGTCGCGGACATCGACCATCAAAGGCAGGCACTTGCCGCCGGCTGCCTCGATCTCGGCCGCGGAGGTGTAGATCGTGCCAGGGAGTTTCGGATGCGGCTCGGCCGTCTTGGCGGCGATGGTGACATTGGCGCCGTCCCGCGCCGCCCGCAGCGCGATGGCCAAGCCGATGCCGCGCGAGCCGCCGGTGATGAAAAGCGTCTTACCCTTGAGCGACATCGCCGCCTCCCTCCTGATTGTCGATGACGTAGCGGGCCGGCTGCGAGCCATCCCGGTCGGTGAAGCCATAGGCGCGCGCCAGATCGGCTACATGGAGAACCTTGCCGGAATGGCGCATGACATCGGGATCGGCGGCCAATGCCGCGACGGCGCGGCCGGCATAGAGTGGCGTTTCGGTGGTCTGGTCGCCGAGCCCCGCGTCGCGAACGCGCTCGGTCAGGACGTGGCCGGGCGACAGGCCCAATGCGGTGACGCCGAAGGGCTTCAGCTCCTTCGCCATCGCGAAGCTCAACCGGTTCATCGTCGCCTTGGCGAGGTCGTAGAAGACATCGCCGAGATAGGCGCCCGCCATGTCGAAGCTCAGCGTGACGATGAGGCCGGAGCGGGCCTGCACCATGGCCGGCGCCACCGCCCGCGCCAGCAGCAACTGGGCATAGACGCCGCTCTCGAAGCTTTCGCCCAGCCTTGCCACCGGTCGGCGCCAGAACGGCGTGCCGAAGCCGGAACCGTCGGGATAGCGCTCGCCGTCATAGCCTTCATTGCCGCCCCAGACCGCGTCGACGACGCAATCGAGCCGGCCGAAGCGGCGCAAGGTCCAGGCGACGAGCCCGTCGACATCGCGCTCGCTGGTGTGGTCGCAGCGGTAGGGATGGCCCTTGCCGCCGGCCGCCTCGACCTCGCGAGCGGCGTCCTCGAAGGTTTCGGAACGCTGGTCGGTGCGCGGCCCGGCCTCGCTGGAGCGGCCGGTTACGATAACGGTCGCGCCGGCCTCGCCCAAGGCCTTGGCGATACCGCGTCCGAGGCCGCGCGAGGCACCCGCGACGAGGCAGATGCGGCCGGAGAGAGAGACGGTCATGCCAACACTCTCGGCCCTGATGGGCCAATCCGCCTCATCCCTCCAGGGTCACCCCGGACAAGCCGCATCAGCGGCGCCGATCCGGGATCCATGCCTGAACCTTTGCGGGGAGCGCTCTGGCATGGATCCCGGGTCTCCGCTTCGCTGCGCCCGGGATGCCTCGTGGAGGGGGACAGGAAATCCGCTAGCCACTCGCCACCCGCTGCTCTATAGCCCCGCTCCCCTCGCAACGGAGCAGCACCATGGACAGCACCGATGTCGCCGCTTGCTGGGAGGCCAATGCCGAGACATGGACCCGGCACGCGCGGGCCGGCTACGACCTCTATCGCGACGCGCTGAACAGCCCCGTCTTCTTCGCTAACCTGCCAGATATCGCGGGGCTCGATGGCCTCGATATCGGCTGCGGCGAAGGCTCGAACACGCGCAAGCTGGCCGAAGCCGGCGGGCGCATGATCGCCGTCGACATCGCACCGACCTTCCTGCGTCACGCGCAGGAGGCGGAAGCCGCGAAGCCGCTCGGCATCGACTACCGGTTCGGGGACGGCACCGCCCTGCCCCTCCCGGACGAACAGTTCGACTTCGCGACGGCCTTCATGTCGCTGATGGACATGCCGTTTCAGGACAAGGCGCTGGCGGAAGCCGCGCGCGTGCTGAAGCCGGGCGGCTTTTTGCAGTTCTCTATTCTCCACCCCTGCTTTGCTCCGCCCTATCGCAAGGTGTTGCGCGACGATGCCGGCAACATCCGCGCGATCGAGGTCGGCCGCTATTTCGACGGCGTCGACGGCGAGATCGAGACCTGGCGCTTCGGCGCCGCCCCGGTCGAGGTCAAGGCCAGCGTCGAGCCGTTCCGGGTGCCGCGCTTCCACCGCACGCTGAGCGAATGGGTGACGATGATCGTCGCGGCGGGGCTCACCATCGAGCACATGGCCGAGCCGCATGTCGACGCGGAGACGGCGAAGGCCATGCCCTATCTCGCCGACACGCATATCGTCCCGCTGTTCCTGCATATCCGCGCCCGCAAGGGCGCGGCCTGAACGGGGCGCGGCTGCGCTCACGCGGCGAAGACCGCTGCCGCATCGGCGATGGCGCCGGCGCCCTCCGTCACCGCGAGTTCGAGAGCCGGAGCCTCGGTCGCGATGCATTCGGCATAGAAGCGGGCCGTGGCGAGGTCGGCGGTGCCATCCGCTTCGGAGCGCGTGGCAAGCGCCTTCCTGGCCAGTCCCGTGCCGCCCTGCGCCAGCGCGAAAAGCTTGAGGTAGGGCGTAGCACCAGCCAGCGCGTCGGCAGGCTTGCTGCCGAGCGCGCCGAGCATCCATTCCGTCGCCTTTTCCAACGAATCGACGGCAACACCGAGGCGGGCGGCGGCATGGCCGAAGCCCGGATTGTTGGCGCGCTCGACCTCGGAGACGATGCCGCGCATCTCGTTGATGAGGGCATGCACCGCGTCGCCGCCGGATAGCGGCAGCTTGCGGGTGACGAGATCGATGGCCTGGATGCCGTTGGTGCCCTCATAGATCGCGGCGATGCGGGCATCGCGCAGATGCTGGGCGGCGCCCGTCTCCTCGATGAAGCCCATGCCGCCATGAACCTGCACGCCGGTCGAGGCGACGTCGATGCCGATATCGGTGGCATAGGCCTTGGCGATCGGCGTGAGGATCGCGGCGCGCTCGGAAGCGGCCTTGCGCTTGCCCTCGTCGGTCTCGCGATGCGAGCGGTCGAGCGCCTCCGCGACCTGATAGGAAATGGCGCGGGCACCTTGCGTCTTGGCGCGCATGTCCATCAGCATGCGGCGCACGTCCGGGTGGACGATGATCGGGCTCATCGGCGCGCCCTTGGGCGCATCGAGCGCGGCACCCTGCTTGCGCTCATGGGCGAAGGCGAGCGCCTGCTGATAGGCGCGCTCGGCAATGGCGACGCCCTGCAGCGCGACGTTGAGGCGAGCATTGTTCATCATCGTGAACATGCAGGCGAGGCCGCGGTTCTCCTCGCCGATCAGCCAGCCGATCGCGCCGTCATCGTCGCCGAAGGCCATCGAGCAGGTCGGCGAGGCATGGATGCCGAGCTTGTGCTCGATGCCGGAGCAGCGCAGGTCGTTATGGGCGCCGAGCGAACCATCGGCATTGACCATGAACTTCGGCACGAGGAAGAGCGAGATGCCGCGCGTGCCGGGAGGGGCATCGGGCAGGCGCGCCAGCACGAGATGGATGATGTTCTCGGTCAGGTCGTGCTCGCCATAGGTGATGAAGATCTTCTGGCCGGTGATGCGATAGGTGCCGTCACCCACACGCTCGGCCTTGCTGCGCAAAGCGTTGAGGTCGGAGCCTGCCTGCGGCTCGGTCAGGTTCATCGTGCCCATCCATTCGCCGGAGACGAGCTTGGCGAGATAGGTCTCCTTGAGATGGTCCGAGCCATGGGCGTGGAGCGCCTCGATCGCGCCAACCGTCAGCAACGGACCGAGCGCGAAGGCGAAGGCGGCCGAGTTCCACATCTCGATGCAGGCCGATTGCAGCAAAGCCGGCAGGCCCTGCCCGCCATAGGCTTCCGGTGCCGGCAGCGCGTTCCAGCCGGCCTCGGCCCAGGCCTTGTAGGCCTCCTTCCAGCCCGGCGGCGTGGTAACCGCGCCGTCCTTCAGCTTCGAGCCGGTGAGATCGCCGACGCGGTTCAGCGGCGCGATCACGTCGTTGGCGAATCTCGCGGCCTCGTCGAGCACGGCTTCCGCGACGCCGCCTTCGAGCTCCGGCGCCAGACCGTCGGCAATCAACCGGTCGAGCCCCGCGACGTGGCGCATGGTGGAGAGCATGTCCGAAACCGGGGCTCGATAGCTCATAAGTCGTCTCCCTGAGGCTTGCGCCCGCCTGAAAGGCAGCCGCAGCCTGCATTTGCCGTTGCCGCGATGGTAGCGAGGAACTATCGCCTAAGCCACGCGCAAGCGAGCGCGACCTTCGTCCCGTGCCGCACCCGTCAGTTAGTTTATATATAAACCATCTCCGGTCAATCTCGTCGTGAACCAGCCCCTGCCCGTCTCCCGCCGCACGAAGCTCCTCGCCGCCGATGCCTCCGGCATCGCCGAGGCTGCGGCGCTGCTGCGTGCGGGCGGGCTCGTCGCGATGCCGACCGAGACGGTTTACGGGCTCGCGGCGGATGCGACCTCGGGCACGGCCGTTGCCGGCATCTACGCCGCCAAGGAGCGGCCGAGCTTCAACCCGCTGATCTCGCACCTGCCTGACCTCGCAAGCGCGCGCCGGCAGGGCCTGTTCGATGCGAATGCGCTCGCGCTGGCGCAAGCCTTCTGGCCGGGGCCGCTGACGCTTGTCGTCCCAGCCTCGTCAGGCTGCACGGTGAGCGACCTCGCGCGGGCGGGGCTTCCTTCGGTCGCACTGCGCGTTCCGGCGCATCCGGTCGCGCATGCCGTGCTGGAAGCGGCCGGGCGGCCGATCGCGGCACCTTCCGCCAATCGCTCCGGCCGGATCAGCGCGACCAGCGCAGCGCATGTGATCGCGGATCTGGAAGGGCGCATCGATGCGGTCCTCGATGCAGGCCCCACGGAAGTCGGCGTCGAATCGACCATCGTCGCCTGCCTCGACGGCGCGCCGCGGCTGCTGCGCCCCGGCGGGGTGCCGCGCGAGGCGATCGAGCATGTCATCGGCCGGCCGCTGGTGATTGCGGGCGATGCCGGCCATGCGCCGATCTCGCCCGGCATGCTCGCCTCGCATTATGCGCCTGCGGCACGCGTGAGGCTCGATGCCGACGCTCCGGACGATGGCGAGGCCTGGCTCGGCTTCGGTCCCGAGACGCATGAGCATCCGGCCTCGCTCAATCTCAGCCCGAGCGGCGACCTGCGCGAGGCCGCCGCCCATCTCTTCGGCTACATGCGCCGGCTCGACGAAATGGGGCGGAGAACCATCGCCGTCGCCCGCATTCCCGAGCATGGGCTCGGTGAGGCGATCAACGACCGGCTGCGGCGCGCCGCGGCACCGCGCTGACGGCCTCATAGCCCTCATCCTGAGGAGCGAGCCGAAGGCTCGCGTCTCGAAGGATGCTCCATATGTCACCAGAGCCTCCTGAAGCATCCTTCGAGACGCGCCTGCGGCGCTCCTCAGAATGAGGCTCGGAGATGGTTCGCTCTCCCGAATTTGAATTCCTCCAGCTTGCATCACTGCAAGATATCGGCTTGCGTGCGCGCAGGAGGATGCCTTGCCGATGAATGCCAAGCTCGCCTGGGACGATTTCCGGCTGATCAAGGCCATTGCCGATCATGACGGGCTGACCGGGGCGGCGGCGGCGCTCTCGGTCAATCATTCGACCGTGTTCCGGCGTCTCGGCCAGATCGAGGAACTCGTCGGCCTGCCGCTCTTCGAGCGGCGCAAGACCGGTTATGTCGCGACGGTCGCAGGCGCCGAGATGGCGGCGCTGGCGAGCCGGATGGACGAGGACGTCACCGCCTTCGCCCGGCGCCTCGCCGGACGCGATGTCGCCCCTTCAGGTGAACTACGGATCACCACGACCGATACGCTCTATCAGAACGTGCTGCTGCCGATCTTCGCCGCCTTTCGCAAGGCGCATCCGCTGATCCGGCTCGATGTCGTGATCGGCAACCAGGCGCTCAATCTGTCGAAGCGCGACGCCGATATCGCGATCCGCGCCAGCGACACACCGGGCGAGACATTGGTCGGCCGGCGCATCGCCACCATCGCCTGGGCGATCTACGGCCGCGCCGTGGACGGCATCACCGCCGAGGAAGAAGCCAGCCCCGCCCTGCTCTACCAGCGCGACTGGGTCGCGCTCGGCGACCAGCTCTCGCATGTGAAGGCCGCCCGCTTCGTACGCGAGCATGTCGCGCCGGAACGGATCGCGCTGAAGAGTTCGGCCGTGCTGGGGATCGCCGAGGCGGTGGCGCAAGGCCTCGGCATCGGGCCGCTGCCCTGCTTCATCGCCGACCAGCGGCCGGACCTGATGCGTTTACTGCCGCCCAATCCGGATTTTGCCACGGGCTTATGGGTGCTGACCCATCCCGATATCCGGCATGTGCCGCGCGTGCGCGCCTTCATGGATTTCTGCAGCAACGAACTCACGCGGCAGCGGACGCTGTTCGAGGGGTAGGCTTCAGCCCATATCGACGACGACGCGCAGGATGCGGGGCCCGATCAGGGGCGGCAGTTCCATGCCCCGCGCAGCCCGCAGGCAGCGATGACGCCGCCGTATTTCGTCATCGGGAACAGGCTCGCCAGTGCCTGCGAGCCGACGGCATCGACGCCATCGGCCGCGCGAGGAAACGTCTTCCCGCTCAGGCGGGCTGCGCTGCCGGCCTGTGCACCGGCCGCTCGACGATCGGCAGGTTGATCAGGGCCGACGCGACGCCGAGCGCGACCGAGAGCCACCAGACGAACTGATAGTTGCCCATCGATTCGTAGAGCACGCCGCCGAGCCAGACGCCCAGAAAACCGCCGACCTGGTGCGAGAAGAAGGCGAAGCCGTAGAGCATCGCCATGTACTTGGTGCCGAACATCAGCATGACCAGCGAAGAGGTCGGCGGCACGGTCGAGAGCCAGAACAGGCCGATCACGATACCGAAGGTGATCGCGGTGGTCGGGCTCGGCGGCAGCAGGATGAAGGCGGCGATCGCCACGGCTCGTCCGAGGTAGATCCAGGCGAGGAGATGGCGCTTCGGCATCCGCGTCGAGAGCCAGCCCGAGGAGAGCGAGCCCACGGCATTGGCGAGACCGATGACGGCCAGCGTCCAGCCACCGACCCAGGCCGGCAGGCCGGCATCCTTGAGATAGGCCGGCATGTGAACGGTGATGAAGGCGAGCTGGAAGCCGCAGGTGAAGAAGCCGAGCACAAGCAGAACATAGCTGCGATGCTTGAAGGCCTCGCTCAGCGCCTGCACGATGGTCTGGTTCGGCAGGTTGGCCGCAGCCGCGCCCGCGGCGGCGCCGGTCTTGCGCGTCGCCATGACGATCGAGATCGGCAGGATCGGCAGCAGCGTGAAGGCGAAGACGATGAGCGCCTGCTGCCAGCCCAGCGTGTCGATCAGGATGTTGCCGATCGGCGGGAACAGGAATTGGCCGAAGGAGCCGGCGGCCGTGCCGGCGCCGAAGGCCATCGGCCGCCACTGCTCCGGCAGGAGCTTGCCGAAGGCGGCGAGCACGAGATTGAACGAGCAGGCCGAGAGGCCGAAGCCGATCAGCACGCCGGCGCCGAAATGGAGCTGCAGCGGCGTCGTCGCATAGGCCATCATGACGAGGCCGCCAGCGTAGAGAAGCGCGCCGACGCAGAGCACACGCACCGTGCCGTAGCGATCGGCGATGGCGCCCGCGAAGGGCGCGCCGAGACCCCAGAGCAGGTTCTGGATCGCCAGCGCCAGGCCGAAGATGTCGCGGCCCCAGTTGAACTGGATCGTCATCGGGATCTGGAACAGGCCGGCGCTGGCACGCGGGCCGAAGGTGATGAGCGCGATGAGGCAACCGGCGGCGACGATGATCTCCGGAGCGTAGCTGCGCGCTGGCGTGGACGTCATGGCTGTCTCCGAAGCCTCGAATGTGTGGCTACACGTTAGCGCCCTGCCCAGACGGCAACCAACGCGATTTCGTGAAACCTCGCATCACGGCGACGCATGAAAGGCAAGACGCGTTCTCGCTTTCCCCGTATGGCAGAAAGCCGCTCGGCGATGCCCAGACGATGAGGAGTCGCGCGCCTCGCACCGTCATGGCGCGCGATTCTCCGC
The DNA here is from genome assembly GCA_965283735.1 of Beijerinckiaceae bacterium. Classification (GTDB taxonomy): domain Bacteria; phylum Pseudomonadota; class Alphaproteobacteria; order Rhizobiales; family Beijerinckiaceae; genus Allobosea. The sequence goes on from CBDIPN010000002.1 coordinate 33,259, forward strand.
CGCTGTTAACCGGCGCTCAACCTTACCGAGGTGATAACGGATTCCAACGAAGGCGCGCGAGTACCGACTGCGTTTTTCGTTCCGTGCGATCGGGACGGGTGTGTCGCTTTGAGTCATTGGCGTGTGCACAGGCATGGGCGGAAGGCGCCCCCCCTCGGCATCAAATGGGCCGCGAGCACCGTCGCGCCCTGGGCCCTGTCCGTCGGCATGCTCGTGTCCTTCACTGCCTCCGCCGGCCAGAATTTCGGGCCGACCGGCCTGCCGTCGAGCGCGATTCCCCGCGTCGCTCCGGGCCCTGTCTCCGAACTCGCGGAAGGTCCCTCGATGCTGGTCGCGGCCAGCGCCTTCCGGCTGCCCGGCCTCGCCCTGACCTCCGCCGTCACACAGGCCAAGCTCTCGTTCGAGGATCCGGAGCGCCGTATTGTCGTCGACCCGCGCGCGCCGCGCGAAGACATGAAGCGCTCCGCCGCCGCGGCCTTTCCCGAGGTCGACCGCACCGCCAAAGGCGACATGCTGCCGAGCCTGCGGCCGGGCCTCACCGAGCATCCCTCCATCGAACTGGAGCGCGTCGTCTTCGGGGACACGCAACCCAAGCTCATCTCCGGCGGCTTCTCGATCGACGCCATGCGCGCGGACGAAGCCGTCGACGGGCCGCAAACCGGCTTCGAGCCCTACGCCAATGACGAGGGCCTGACCGATCCGGCCCTGTCGGATTCCTCGCCTGTCTCGCCGCTGAAGCCCAAGATCACCTCGGCGCGCCAGGCTGAACTCCATCTGGAAAGCATCGACGGCTCGTCGCCCTCGGTGCCGCAGGCAAGCCAGGTTTCGTCCTCGACGCCGCTCGTCGGCTCGATCATCGGCACGCTGACGCCGTCGGCCCTGCCCGCCCACTCCGCGCCGCAGCAGCAGCGCGGGCGGATCGCGCTCGCGTCGGCGCCAGCCAATCGCGACCTGCGCCTGGCCGAGCCCGGCGTGAAGCAGGACTACACCAAGCTGATCGCGCCGGAGAGCATGGCGAAAGAACAGCGCTGCCTCGCGGAAGCCGTCTATTTCGAAGCCCGTTCCGAGTCGCTCCAGGGGCAGGCGGCGGTGGCGCAGGTCGTGCTCAACCGCGTGAAGAGCGGGCTCTATCCGAGCAGCGTCTGCGGCGTGGTCTACCAGAACAGCAACCGCTACCTGGCCTGCCAGTTCACCTTCACCTGCGAGGGCAAGTCGCTGCGCATCACCGAGCCGGCTTCCTGGCGCGACGCGGTCAGGATCGCGCGCGAGGTCTATGACGGCACGATCTATCTGCCGGAAGTCGGCGCCTCGACCCATTATCACGCCAATTACGTGCGGCCGTACTGGGCGAAGAAGCTCAGGAAGATGGACACGATCGGCCAGCACGTCTTCTATCAGCTGCGGCCCGGACAGACCTGACGCGGCAGAACGCCCGCGGTCTCATCCTCCCTGAAGCGGCAGGCCGGCGCGACCGCTACCCGAACAGGAAATGCCAGACGCCGTAACCGACGACGCCGACCCAGCCGAGCGTCACGACCGCAGTCAGGCCCAGATAGAGCGCGATGAACGCGTTGTCCTTGATATCGCCCATGTAACCTTCCGGAAGGTGCGCCCGACGATCCTGCCCGGCATCGAACCGGCCGGCGGGCTTCGGCATGAGCCGAGCCGCGCCTCGCATATGTCGTAGCGAACTCGGCGCGGCCCGCATCCTGCGTTCGAAGGGTTCGGCAGCAAGGGATGTGCTTCCAGCAGCAATCCCAGCCGTTAAGAAGACAGGCCTTCTCCGCTGCTTGGACAGCCGGCATTCAAATCTCTAAAAATAGAACGTTCTCATTAGCTTGAGTGCAATCTGCGTGAATACGCGCGCCAGCACCGAATTGGTTAATTTTACCTTGTTTTAGCGTTTACCTTGCGTTCATCACTTCCAGCAGGCTTCCTGTCCCCAACGAACGGCGCCTGGCGCCGAAACCGACAGGTCAGGTCCAACATGGTGCGCTCGCTTTCCTCAGGGGTCATCGCCGCTTCCAGCCTCGCAGCCGCGCTCGTGCTCGGCGCCTCGGTCGCCCAGGCCGGTGGCGGCTGCCGCGGCTCCGCCTGCTACAACCTCGTGAATACGCCGCCGGTCTACGGCTCGATCAACGAAACCTACCAGGTCCGTCCGGCCCAGGTTCAGCGCCGCGTCGTCCCGGCCGAATACGAGACGGTCACCGACAACGTGATGATCGCCCCCGAGCGCCGCATCCCGCATCACCGCGCCGCCGTCTACGAGACGGTGACCGAAAAGGTGATGATCTCGGCCGCCACCCGCCGCTGGGAAGTGACCCGCGACGCTTATGGCAACACGGTCGGCTGCTGGGTGGATGTGCCCGCCCGCTACGGCTACCAGAGCCGCCGCGTCGAGGTTTCTCCGGCCACCATCGATTACGAGACGGTCCCGGCCGTGTACACACAGCGTCAGCGCCAGGTGATGGTGCGTCCGACCCAGGTGGTGCGGGAAGAGATCCCCGCCGTCTACGAGACACGGCAGCGCCAGGTGATGGTCAGCCCCGGCTCGCAGTATTGGTCCCGCTCCCGCTACTGAGCGGACCGGGAAAGAGTTTCACGCAGACCCTTTTTTACCACGGAACGACCACTTTCACCCCGGCCTCGCGCCGGGGTTTTTTCTTGGCGGTTTTCTGGTGAAAGGGTCGTGCCATTCCTGGGCGCAGCGGAGCGCAAATCCGAGGATGTCGAGAAGACAGCGGCGCCGGAGTCTCCTCGGTCACGCGATGCCCGGGTCAAGCCGGAGCACGACGCGCGCGAGAGAGGTGTGGCTCGCCCTTCAGGCGATCCTGCCGCCGAGCAGCAGGATGCAGACACCGACCGCGAAGGCGAGGAAGCGGACGGGCATGCCGACCAATGAGCCCGGAGGGCGCCCCGTCGCAAAGCCGACGAGCAATTCGACGATTCCCAGCCCGAACAGCACGATGGCGAAGGGCGGCAGGGCTCCGTCCGGGGCGATGAGGCCGGCCCGAACCGCCCAGGCGACGACAGCGCCGAGAGCGGCGCCCAGCGCGACGAACAGCAGCTCGCTTCGCGACGGGCGCATCGCTCTTATCAGCGCCGGCGGAAGTTCTGGCGCGGCGGACCGCCCGGAGCCGGACCAGCCGTCTTCTGACGGAAGTTGATGCGGCCGCGATCGAGATCGTAAGGCGACATCTCGACGATGACACGGTCGCCCGCGATGGTGCGGATGCGGTTCTTCTTCATCTTGCCGGCCGCATAGGCCAGGATGATGTGCTCGTTGTCGAGCTTCACCCGGTAGTTGCCGTCCGGGAGCACTTCGACCACGGTTCCGTCGAATTCAAGCAGTTCTTCTTTCGCCATCTGTCGTCCTTCGTGAGCCCTAGGGCGCGTGGGCGAGCCATCTTCAAAGAGGCTCGCCCCTGGTTCTGGTCGATCGCGCGTCAGCGCGCGCGCCGCCGGGCGCCGTTGGTGCGTGGTTGCTGTGTTCTTTGCTGCAAGAACGCGACGCCGCCAAGCCCTTCTTTTGCGGAAACGCCGTCTTTTCGCTGCGCCGCCTGCTCAGGACGCGGGCCGCGCTCGGGATGACGGGGGCGCTCGTGACGCTCCTGACGCTGGCCGCCATTGGCAGGCTGGTTGCGCTGGCCGCCCTCGCCGGGCTTGCCGCCGCGCGGCTGCTGCTGCCCTTGCGGGCGAGCCTGCTGGCCCTGCGGGCGGCCTGGACCGCCACGTCCGCCACCGTTCTGCTGCTGGCCACGCCCGCCACCGCGCTGATTCTGCGGCGGCTTCTTCGGCGTGCGGCCGTCCCAGTAAGGAACGGCGCCGATCGGAGTGATCGCGACCTTGGTCAGCTTCTCGATGGCAGCGAGATCGCCGCGCTCTTCCGGCGTGCAGAAGGCGATGGCGAGGCCCGACGCGCCAGCGCGTGCCGTGCGGCCGATGCGGTGGACATAGGTCTCGGGCACGTTCGGCAGGTCGAAATTCACAACATGGCTGATGCCGTCGACATCGATGCCGCGCGCGGCGATGTCGGTCGCGACGAGGATGCGGAGCGAACCGTCGCGGAAGGCGCCGAGCGCCCGCTCGCGCTGGCTCTGGCTCTTGTTGCCGTGGATCGCGGCCGCCTCGATGCCGGACGTGCCGAGCTGGCGCACGACCTTGTCGGCGCCGTGCTTGGTGCGGGTGAAGACGATGGCGCGCTCCAGCTCGGGCACGTTCAGCGTCTTCGCCAGCAGCGCCGGCTTGTCGTGAGCTTCCGTGAAGATGACGCGCTGGTCGATCTTCTCGGCGGTGGTCGCGACCGGTGCCACAGCGACCTCGACCGGATCGGTCAGGTAGGCGGAGGCGATCTCGCGGATCGGCTTCGGCATGGTCGCCGAGAAGAGCAGCGTGTGGCGCTCCTTCGGGATCAGGGTCGCGATGCGGCGCAGCGCATGGATGAAGCCGAGGTCGAGCATCTGATCGGCCTCGTCGAGGACGAGGAACTCGATCTCGCGCAGCGAGACGGCGCGCTGGTCGACGAGGTCGAGCAACCGGCCGGGCGTAGCAACGAGGATATCGACCTTTTCGCCGAGCGCGCGGATCTGCTTGCCGACGGGCACGCCGCCGAAGATCACCGTCGATTTCAGCGAGGTGTAGCGGGCGTAGGTGCGGATGCTGGCTTCGATCTGGGCCGAGAGCTCACGCGTCGGCGACAAGATGAGCGCGCGCACCGAGCGGGCCGGCATCTGGCGCGGCTTGGCGAGCAGCCGATGCAGCATCGGCAGCGAGAAGGCAGCCGTCTTGCCGGTGCCGGTCTGGGCGGCACCGAGGAGGTCGCGGCCCTGCAGAATATGGGGGATCGCCTGCGCCTGGATCGGCGTCGGCGTTTCATAGCCCTCGGCCGCGAGCGCCTTGAGAAGGGGCTCGGCGAGGCCGAGATCGGTAAACTTGGTCAAGAAGGATCTTTCCGGACGCCGCGATGCGAGGGGCGCATGTGGGTTTCGGCTGCGCCGCAGGCTCGCATCCGGCCTGAATTCAAAAATAGTCGGACCTGCCGGCGAACCGCTAGCCACAGCGCCGGCAGGCTTGTCGTGGACCCGGGCCGCTATAGCACCGGACCGAAAAGTGGGTTCCACTTTTCGGAGAACTTCGATGCGATAACTAAGAGATCGATCATCGTGGCCGCGTCCTATCGGACGCGCGATGATCCGGGCTCTCCCGGTCGATCGGTATCAGCTCAGGCGACGACGAGGTTGCCGGCCGAGGTCTTGCCGGTCTTGCGATCGGCAACGAGTTCGTAGGAGACGACCTGGCCGTCGCGCAGCTCGCGGAGACCCGCGCGCTCGACAGCGGAGATGTGGACGAACACGTCCTGGCCGCCGTTCTCAGGGGTGATGAAGCCGTAACCCTTGGTGGAGTTGAACCACTTCACGGTGCCTTTTTCCATGGCATGGAATCCTTACGTTTCAGATCCGCGTATCGTTGCGACCCAGAGCTCGACGCGCGGACGCCTTGCAGTGGTCTTGTAGCGATGTGTGGTGGATCTGAATCGTGCCCGCCGACCGGATTACCCGCGCGGAGGATTGGCCAGAACCCGGCCGCATCTCGTCATACATCGGTGCGGATAGCACGAAATGCAAGAACCGTCCAGCAAGAGCCCCGAACCCGCGGGCTTCACGCGGTCGGACCGAATTCCCGCAAGATTCCCGTCAGCCCGCCGAGATCGCCGATCCTGCGATAGCGATCATGCCCCGCCGGCTCCTCGGCATGTTCCAGCACCCAGGTCAGTTCATGCGGAACATGGACAGCCCAGGAACCGGCCTCCAATGCCGGCAGAATGTCGGATTTCAGGGAGTTTCCGACCATCATCGCCCGCCCTGCCCCGTCGCCATGACGGGCGAAGATGCGGCCATAGGTCTCCGGCTTCTTGTCGCTGACGATCTCGACCGCGTGGAAGAAGTCGCCGAGACCGGACTGGGCGAGCTTGCGTTCCTGGTCGAAGAGATCGCCCTTGGTGATCAGCACCAGCCGGTAATCGCCGGAGAGTACCGCAAGCGTCTCCTGGACATGCGGCAACGTCTCGACCGGATGAGCCGCCATCTCGCGCCCGGCAGCGAGGATCTCGCCGATCACGGCAGCCGGGACCTGCCCGCGCGTGATCTCGATCGCCGTCTCGATCATCGAGAGCACGAAGCCCTTGATACCGAAGCCGTAGAAACCGAGGTTGCGCTTCTCCGCTTCGAGCAGGCGCCCGGAAATCTCGGCCGCCTCGCCATGCTCGCCGAGCAGCGCGACGAAGCGATCCTCCGTCATCCGGAAGAACTGCTCGTTCTGCCAGAGCGTGTCGTCGGCATCGAAGCCGATGGTGGTCAGCTTCGATGCCATGACCGGTTCTCAGCCATCCTTCGGCTTGATCGCGCCGAGCGCCGCCTGTGCGGCGGCGAGGCGGGCGATCGGCACGCGGAAGGGCGAGCAGGAGACGTAGTCGAGCCCGACGCTCTCGCAGAAGCCGATCGAGGCCGGGTCACCGCCATGCTCGCCGCAGATGCCGAGCTTGATGCCGGAACGCGTCTTGCGGCCGCGTTCGGCGGCGAGCTTCACCAATTCGCCGACACCGTCCTGATCGATAGTGACGAAGGGATCGGCATCGAGCAGGCCCTTGGCGGTGTAGGAGCCGAGGAAGGAGGAGGCGTCGTCGCGGCTGATGCCGAGCGTCGTCTGGGTCAGGTCGTTGGTGCCGAAGGAGAAGAACTCGGCACTCTCCGCGATCTCGGCGGCGCGCAAGGCGGCGCGCGGCAATTCGATCATGGTGCCGACCTGATAGTCGATCTTCGTGCCGCTCTCTTCGATCACGGCCTTGGCCATCGCATCGATGCGGCCCTTGACCAGATCGAGCTCCGGCTTGCCCATGACGAGCGGCACCATCACCTCGGGGATCACCGGCTTGCCGGTCTCCTTGGCGGCGATGACGGCGGCCTCGAAGATGGCGCGGGCCTGCATCTCGGCGATCTCCGGGAAGGCCACCGCCAGGCGGCAGCCGCGGAAGCCGAGCATCGGGTTGAACTCGTGCAGTTCGGCAGCGCGCTGGCGCAGCGCGTCCGACGTAACGCCGAGCGCGGCCGCGACCTCGCCGATCTCCTTGTCGCCCTGCGGCAGGAACTCGTGCAGCGGCGGATCGAGCAGACGGATCGTCACCGGCAGGCCGCTCATGATGGTGAAGAGCTGGACGAAGTCCTGGCGCTGCACCGGCAGGAGCTTGGCGAGGGCGGCGCGACGGCCCTTGTCGTCCTGGGCGAGGATCATCTCGCGCACCGCCTGAATGCGGCCCTCGTCGAAGAACATGTGTTCGGTGCGGCAGAGCCCGATGCCCTCGGCGCCGAACTCGCGGGCGGTCCTGGCGTCCTCCGGGGTCTCGGCATTGGCGCGGACCTTGAGGCGCCGGACCTTGTCGGCCCAACCCATCAGCGTCGCGAACTCGCCGGAGAGCTCCGGCTTCTGCATCTTGATCTCGCCGAGCAGCACCTGGCCGCTGCCGCCGTCGATGGTGACGAAATCGCCGGCCTTCAACGTGGTCGGCCCAACCGTGAGTGTGCCCTTGGCGTAGTCGATGCGGATCTGGCCGGCGCCGGAGACGCAGGGCTTGCCCATGCCGCGCGCCACGACCGCGGCATGCGAGGTCATGCCGCCTCGCGAGGTCAGGATACCCTCGGCAGCGTGCATGCCGTGGATGTCCTCGGGCGAGGTCTCGACGCGGACGAGGATGACCTTCTTGCCGGCCTTCTTGGCGGCTTCCGCATCATCGGAATTGAAGACGATCTCGCCGGCGGCGGCGCCGGGCGAGGCCGGCAGGCCAACGGTCAGCACGCGGCGCTCGGCCTTGGGATCGATGGTCGGATGCAGGAGCTGATCGAGCGCTCCGGGCTCGACGCGGCCGACCGCCTCCTCCTGCGTAATCAGGCCTTCGCTGGCGAGCTCGACCGCGATCCTGAGCGCCGCCTTGGCGGTGCGCTTGCCGGACCGGGTCTGCAGCATCCAGAGCTTGCCCTCCTGGATGGTGAACTCCATGTCCTGCATGTCGCGATAATGCTTCTCGAGGATGCCGTAGATGCGGCAAAGCTCGGCATAGGCCTCCGGCATCTCCCGTTCCATCGAGGGCTTGTCGGAGCCGGCCTCCTTCTTGGCGGCCTCGGTGATGTCCTGGGGGGTGCGGATGCCGGCGACGACGTCCTCGCCCTGGGCGTTGATCAGGAACTCGCCATAGAGCGCGTTTTCGCCGGTCGAGGGATTGCGGGTGAAGGCGACGCCGGTCGCCGAGGTGTCGCCCATATTGCCGAACACCATCGACTGGACGTTGACCGCCGTGCCCCAGCTCGCGGGAATGCTGTTCAGCTCGCGATACTTGATGGCGCGGTTATTCATCCAGGAGGAGAACACGGCGCCGACAGCGCCCCAGAGCTGCTTTTCCGGCTCCTGCGGGAAGTCGGAGCCCAGCTCCTTCTTCACGATCTCCTTGTACTTGCCGACCAGCACCTTCCAGTCGGCGGCCTTGAGGTCGGTATCGAGATGGAGGCCCTTGCGCTCCTTGTAGTCCTCCAGCGCCTCCTCGAAGAGGCCGTGGTCCACGTCGAGCACGACATTGGAATACATGGTGATGAAGCGGCGGTAGCTGTCCCAGGCGAAGCGCTCGTCGCCCGAGGCCTTGGCGACGGCCTCGACCGTCTCGTCGTTGAGGCCGAGATTGAGGACAGTGTCCATCATGCCCGGCATCGAGGCGCGCGCGCCGGAACGGACCGAGACGAGAAGCGGATTGGCGGGGTCGCCGAAGGTCTTACCCGTGAGCTTGGCCATGCCGGCGAGCGCGGCCTTGACCTGCCCGTCGAGCTCGGCCGGGAAGCTCCTGCCGTTGTCGTAATAGGCCGTGCAGACCTCGGTGGTGATGGTGAAGCCGGGCGGAACGGGCAGGCCCAGATTGCTCATCTCGGCGAGGTTCGCCCCCTTGCCGCCGAGCAGGTTCTTCATTCCCGCCTCACCCTCGGCCTTGCCGTCGCCGAAGGTGTAAACCCACTTCCCGCCTGCCATCACATAGCCTCTTCTGTTCAACCGGACGAGGCAAACGCCGCGCCGGCGCGAAAATTTCGTGTGCGTGCCGCCAATGACTCATGGTCATCGACCGCTGGGATGAGGCGCTCATGCCCAAAACGACATGAACAATCAATGAGCGTGTGCAGCATCGACTGATGCAGCGCAATAGCACCCGATCGCAGCGGCTTCGAGCCATCTTCCCTTGTCCTTCCGGGGCGCGCCGCAGGCGCGAACCCGGAACCCACGACCGGGTGAGACAGTCGATGCTGCGTAATTCAAGACCCACCCAGTCGTGGGTTCCGGGTTCTTCGCTGCGCGAAATCCCGGAATGACAAGGTTGGTTCCGACCCGGATCGATCCAGCGATGGCCCACACTAGCTAGGCGCCCTTCCCCCGTGCAGCCCGGGGCCAGCGCAGCGGCCAGTTGACGACGCGCTCTGCGACCTCCTCCTCGGGCACCTCGTCCTCATTGGCGAAGACTCGGCCGCGCACGGAGACACCGGCCGCGACCACCGTCTCGGGATCGCCCGAGACCAGCGGATGCCACCAGGGCAGGTCCTTGCCTTCGGCAACGAGGCGATAGCCGCAGGTCGGCGGCAGCCAGGGCAGCGTGCGCACCTCCTCCGGCGTCAACGTCACGCAGTCCGGCACCTTCTGCGAGCGGTTCGGGTAATCCCGGCAGCGGCAAGTACCGGCCTCGAACAGACGGCAGCCGATATCGGTGGCGAAGATGCGCCCGGTATCCTCGTCCTCGAGCTTAACGAGGCAGCAACGGCCGCAGCCGTCGCAGAGCGATTCCCATTGCTCCGTCGACATCGCCTCCAGCGGCGTCGTCAGCCAGAACGGCTGCTGTTTCGGCGGGATCTGCGTCATGGCAGGCTTATGCGCCCGCCGGCGCGAAGATGGAAGACCATTCCCGCTCGGCTTGCGTATCGAAACGGGACAACCGCCCCGGCGCATGTCCTGCTCGCCCCGATGGAATTTACCACCTCGCCTCTTATCCGGGCGCGGGGCACGCCTATGTCTCCATTACCGGGCGCTCTCCTGTTGCCAAGACAGCAAGCACGCGGCAGGACTTATCGTCGGGGCCATTCGGGAAGCCGGGAACGGCCATGGAGTTCAGGAAGGCGGGCTGGAGGACGCGGCTGAAGCGCTTCGCGCTGGCCGCCGATTCATGGCTGGACGCCGGCCTGTGGGGCGCCGGGCGCCGGGCCGGCGAAATCCATGAGCGCATCCGCAGCGTCGCCGACCGCCTGACCGTCACCGGCGGCAAGCGCCTCGCCGCCGAGTTCGCCAGCGAGGGCCTGAATATCGGCATCGTCGGCGCCATCTTCGTACTGGCTCTGGCCCTGCCGGCCTTTCGGATCGGCAATGACGAGGCCCTCAGGAACCAGGTCTTCGCCGTCACCTTCCTCGACCGCTACGGCGCGCCGATCGGCCATCGCGGTGCACGGCACGACGATTCGCTGAAGCTCGAGGAGATGCCGGACCATCTGCTCAAGGCCGTGCTCGCGACCGAAGACCGCCGCTTCTACGACCATTTCGGCATCGACCTGATCGGCACCTCGCGGGCGCTGCTGGTCAATACGCGCGCGTCCGGCGTCGTCCAGGGCGGGTCATCGCTAACCCAGCAGCTCGCCAAGAACCTCTTCCTCAACAACGAGCGCTCGCTCGATCGCAAGATCAAGGAAGCCTTCCTGGCGCTGTGGCTGGAGACGCGGCTGACCAAGAACGAGATCCTCAAGCTCTATCTCGACCGCGCCTATATGGGCGGCGGCACTTTCGGCGCGGCGGCGGCGGCGGAGTACTATTTCGGCAAGTCCGTAAGGGACGTTTCGCTGGCCGAGGCCGCGATGCTCGCCGGCCTGTTCAAGGCGCCGACGAAATATGCTCCTCACGTCAACCTGCCGGCCGCCCGCGCGCGCGCCAACGACGTGCTCAACGCCATGGTCGATGCCGGCTTCATGACGGCCGGCCAGGTCGACAGCGCCAAGCGCAACCCGGCAACGCCGATCGACCGCAAGCGCGATTCCAGTCCCGATTACTATCTCGACTGGGCCTTCGAGGCGATGAAGGAGCTCGCTTCAGAAGGCAAGCTCGGCGCCGACCGCGTGCTGACAGTGAAGACGCCGCATGATTCCGCGATCCAGCAACGCGCCGACGAGGCAATCGAGACGATCCTGCGCCAGCATGGCCCGGCCTATCGGGTGAGGCAGGCGGCAACCGTCGTGACGGACCCGGACGGTGCCGTGCGCGCCATCGTCGGCGGCCGTGACTACGGCGCGAGCCAGTTCAACCGGGCGACCGCCGGCCAGCGCCAGCCCGGCTCCTCCTTCAAACCCTTCGTTTATGCCGCCGCGCTCTCGAGCGGGCTTTACAAGCCGAATACGATCGTCACCGACCGGCCGGTCTGCATCGGCAACTGGTGCCCGAACAATTACGGACGCTCCTATGCCGGCTCGATGCCGCTCACGGTCGCGCTGGCGAAGTCGATCAATACCATCCCCGTCCAGATGTCGATCGCCATCGGCCGCGCCACCGGCGAGACGCATGAGGCACGCGCAGCCACCATCGGCCGCAAGAAGATCATCGAGACGGCCCATGCCATGGGCCTGACCACGCCACTCACCGACACCGTCTCGCTGCCGATCGGCGCGGGCGAGGTCACCGTCATCGACATGGCCGCCGGCTATTCCGCCCTCGCCAATGGCGGGCGCCGGGCCAAGCCCTATGCCGCGATCGAGATCGCCAATTCGCAGGGCGAGGTGATCTACCGCCACGACCGCGACGAGCCCGAAGCGAAGCAGGTGCTGAGCCCGCAGGTGGCGCAGGACATGAACTTCATGCTCTCCAAGGTGCCGACCGAGGGCACGGGCCGGCGCGCCGCGCTAGACGGCGTCGTCACCGCCGGCAAGACCGGCACGACCAACGGCTACAAGGACGCCTGGTATGTCGGCTATTCCGGCAATCTCGTCGGCGCGGTCTGGTTCGGCAACGACAATTCGGCCGAGACCGCGAACATGACCGGCGGCTCGCTGCCCGCGATGACCTGGAAAGAGATCATGCAGTTCGCCCATCAGGGGCTGGAGCTGAAGCCGATTCCGGGCGTGCCGGCGGCCGATCCCAAGGGAGCAGCGGTCGCCAAGGCCGGCACCACCACGACGCCTGCCGGCCCAGCATCCGGCCCCGGCGCCGGCCATATGCCGCGCCAGTCCTTCGAGGTGCTCTCGGCGGTCGGCTCGATGTTCAAGTCCGTCGAGCCTCGGCGCGTCGCGAGCCGCCCCGTGCAGGTCGGCATCCGCGAGATCGCGGGCAACGAACCGCGGGTGCGTTGAAGCGCAGGCGGTTGACGATAGCGGGTGCGGACGGTCAACTCTCCCTTGTCATGGAGGCGCGGGTCATCCCGGATGGAGCGTAGCGGAGATCCGGGATCCATGCCCGAACCTTGACCGGAAGCGCTCCGGAATGGATCCCGGGTCAAGCCTGGGATGACGGTGTGTTTCTGTAGACAATCAGCGGCCCCCAGGCGGAAGGACAGCGTGCGGATTCTCGACCTCGCCTATATCCTCGCGCTCGGCGCCGGACTTGGCCTCGGCTCCGCCCATTGGGCGGTGGCCGGACGTTCCGCGATCGGCCGGGTCGAGGTCGGCGCCTGGACGGCTTGGCCACGCAGCGGCAGCCGCGAGGTCGATCCCTATATGCGCGCCTATCTCGCCCGCGGCGTCCATCTGCCGTTCGGCTCCGGCGAGGGGCTTGAGCTGATCGCCGAGCGGGACGATGCAGGGCAAGCACTGGACGGGCGCTGCCGCTACAGGCTCTCCGGCGCGACGCCGACGGCGCGCGGCTGGACCATCGGCATCAGCGATGGTGACGGCCTGCCTTTCCGCCTGCCGCTGGAGCGCACGAGCTTTACCGATTCGGAGATCGTCCGCCCCGAGGATGGCGGCCTGGCCATTCTCGCCTCGTCCACGCCGGAGGCCGGCAACTGGCTGCCGCTGCCGGCGAGCGGGCGCTTCCAGATCCGCCTGCGGCTCTACGATACGCCGATCTCCAGCCAGACCGGCGAGACGCGGGCCGGCAACCTGCCGCGCATCACCCGCGTCGACTGCCGATGAGCGCCGTCAGCCACGACCCGCCGGAACGGCGCGGCGCGCCCTTCGCCGGCTGGCGGCAGCGCCTGCGCGCGGGGTTCACGCGCTTCGTCATGGCGACGCTGGCCGGGCTCATCCTCGCGGCGATCGTGCATATCGTCACCGTGCTGGCGATCCCGGCGCTCTCGCAGCGCGACGCCGCCCATGCCTATCGCGAGCTCGGCACCGAAGGTCATGCCGAAATGGCCCCCTCCCCCGGCAATGCCCGCGGCCTGCCTGCCCTGCGAGAAGCCGATCCCAATGTCGTCACCGCCATCTGCAGCTACGATCTCTCGACTGGGCCGATGCGGATCGTCGCCCGCACCGGCACGTTGCTGCTCGGCCTGACGCTGCATCGCCAGGGCGGCGGCGTGCTCTATGCCATCACCGACCGGGCTGCGATCCGCGGCACGCTCGAGTTCCTGGTGATGACCGAAGCGCAGCGCGACGAGCGCATCGCCGCCGACGAGGAGGGCGAAACCAGCCGCGAGCTGCGCATCGTCTCCGATACCGAACAGGGCCTGATCGTCGCCCGCGTGCTGCTGCGCCTGCCCTCGGACAAGGCTGATGCGGAGGCGCTCGCGACGGGCGTCGCCTGCGGGCTGGCGAATTGAAGCGGTTTTCGATTTTCAGGCGCGTGTCATCCCGGGCGTAGCGCAGCGGAGATCCGGGATCCATGCCTGAACCTCAATCGCCGGCGCTCCGGAATGGATCCCGGGTCAAGCCCGGGATGACGGCGCGTTTCCGCGAGTCATCACGCAGCTCTTACCCCTTGTAGACGACCGGGCGCTTGCCTTCGCCGAAGGCGCCGTTGAGCTGCATCTGGCAGAGCGGCTTGGCTTCCATCTCCAGCGCCATGATCGCCCGCTCGGCCTTCACGGCTTCGCGCGACGGCATCTCGACGACGAGATTGGCCAGCGCGTAGCGGTAGCTTCGGATGCGGAAATCGACGCGTTCGCAGACCCAGAAGACCAGCCCCTCGTTCTCGACGACGCGTGCATAAGCAGGAGCCTGCTTGTCGACGGGCACATCGGGGGAACCCTCGGCGGCCCGTATCCGGACCCGGTCCATGTTCACGACGCGCCCCGCGTTGGCGCGGAACGGGCCGATCAGCAGGCGATCGGCATTGGCATCCTCGGCCAGCCTGTTGTAGCGCGAGGCCTGCGAGGCGAAGGATATCGAGGTCAACCCGCGGAAGTAGTCGGAAACATCGGTCGACTGGGCCGCGACAGGCATGATGCGGGTATGGGCGAGATTGGAAACTTCGCCCTGGAAGACGCTGTTCGGGCTTGACGGCATGACGAAGCGCCAGGCGCGGTCGCGCATCTGCTCCTCGTCGTCGGTCAGGCGGAAATAGGATGCCTGTTCGCCGCGCGCGGTCGCGGACCAGAAGCCGGTTTCGGGCGCGATCAATTGCGACCACACCGTCGGCCGCGGACGGCCGAGATCGCCGGTCGTGGCGGTGCAGGCCGAAACGGCCACGGCCGCCAGCATGGCGAGCAGCAGCTTGGACGGCCCTTGTGTCACGCAGGCTGCCTGCGGGCGCTTTTCCGCGCAGCGACCTTGCGCGGCCGTGTGCCGGTGGAGGCCTTCGCGGCCGGCGGCCGGGCCTCGGGCGCGCGCTCGTAGCGGACGCCCGTGAAGAACAAGATGTCTGCCGTCTGCGGCGGGAGGGAGCATGCCGAAGCCGGCTGCGGGCGCCGCTGCGGCGCAAAGGGGATGACGACGGCCATGATGCGCCTCCTTATCCAGCGCCAGAGTTGCAACGCGAGAATCGGCGAGGTGCGGGCAGCACCAGGTCGCAGGCCCCGCAAGCCCATCAGGCCCGGACATGGTTAACGCGGCCTTAACGGTCGGGGATTAATGCTGCTCCACCATCGGTTTTCCAGCCCGAGCCTGCCATGCCCGCATCCGTTTCCAAGGAACTCGCCGATCTCGCGCGCCTGGCGCGTGAGGGCGGGCTCGACCTCAGCCCGATCTCGTTGCGGGTCAAAGCCGATCTCCTGCTCTCGACGCCGCGCCCCTCTTCCGGCGATCTGGCTGCCTTCAGCGAGATGGCCGAGGCGCTGCTGCCCGGCATCGACGAGGCGACCGCCCTCATCCTGGCGCGCAAGCTCGCCGGCTGGGCCCATACGCCCGCGCCGGTTCTCGCCGGACTCGCCGCCAAGGGCGGGCTCGTGCTGGCCGCGCTTTTGCGCCATGGGATGCCCGTTCCGGAAGCGGAGATCGAGCGTCTCGTCGAGACCGGAGACGAGGCGATGCGCGCGGCGCTGGCCGTTCGGTCCGACCTCACCGCCCAGGCCGTCACCATGCTCGTCGCGAACGAACGTCGCGAGCTCGACCTCGCCCTGATCGCCAATCACAACGCCCCGATGCCGCGCGCCGCCGTAGACCTGCTGATCGCGCGGGCGCGAATCGAGCCCGCCTATCGGCCCGGCCTGCTCGCTCGTCCCGACCTGTCCAACATGGAACTCGCGCCGCTTTTCCTGCATGCCGGTGCGGAGCGACGCCTTGCGATCCTCGAATTGTTGATGGCGCGCGAAGCACTGCACCCCAGCGACAGGCGCCCGGCCCTGTCCGGTCCGGCCTTCGCCGGCTGGCTCGACCTTGCCGCCGAGGATCGTGACGCCGCCTTCTCCGCCATCGCCGACCATCTCGGCGGCGGCAAAGCTCTTGCGGCTGCGATGGCCGGCGACGCGTCGCGGGATCTTGCGGCACTCGCGCTGACCGCGAGCGGCACCACGGTCGAGGAAGCGACGCGCTTCCTGATCCGGCTCGGCGACGATGCCGCCCATTCGGTCGAGCGCATCTTCGCACTGGTCACGCTGATGCGCTCGGTAAGGCCCGCCATCGCCTTCCGCCTGGCGATGCATATCGCCGGCACGGGGGTAGCCACGCCGCAGCGGCGGGGCCAGCACCTGCCGGCGATGGATCCGAGCGGCACGCCATCGCGCGCCGGCCATGTCCGGCCGGAAGCGCAACCGGCGATGTCGGACGTCCTCGGAAAGATCGGGGCGAAGCGCGAACGCGGCTGAGCAGGCGCGCTCAGGCAGGCCGTATCAGGCCTCGACGAGCGCGAGTCTCGGGTCGCCGGCGCGGTTCTCGATCTCGACCAGCCAGAGATCGCCATCGAAGCGCAATTCACGCTCGACACGGTCCTCGATCGCCAACGGATCGGCATCGAGCAGGAGCTGGAAGCGACGCTCGCCATCGTCCTCGGCCAGCGCCTGCGGTGCCGGGCCGTAGAGCGCGGCAGTGCCGTCGAGCCGGTCGAGCTTGACGAAGATGGCGCCCGCCTCGCGCGCGCCGCGGCGGCGCAGCACGGCAACCAGGCCGTCGAAAGCTGCCTGCCGCAGATAAGCCGAAACCCAGAAATCGCTGGTCAGGCGCGCCATCTCCGGCGCCGCCGATCAGGTACGCGGTGTTGCGGCGGAACGGTTGGCGGACCTGACATCCGCCGGCGGGCGCAGGTCACCATTGATCAGATCGGCGATCGGATCACGCGCGGGAGCGGCGGCAGCGCGGGGCGCAGGAGCCGGGGCGGCGGCGCGCGGCGCAGCCGGGACGGCAGCCGGCGGACGGGGCTGGGCCTCACGGGCGGCCTGCGTCTGCGAAAGATCGGTCGGGCGCGCCGGCGGCCGGATCGGCTGTGCCGCCGGTGCCTCGACGACCGGAGCAGGCGCAGGCTCGGCGCGGCGCTCGGCGGCGGCCCGCGACTGCGAGACCGGCGCGGGAGCGGAGAGCATCGGAGCCGGATGGCGCGCCTTCTGGAACATCAGAGCATTGGCGACGATGGCGACCGAGACGATGCCGAAAGCCAGCAGGACCAGCGCCCTGCCCGGCCGCTGCCCAGCAATGCGGGCGACCCGGCCGAGCCAGGATGTCTTGCGGCGCGCCGGCTGGGCGCGGCGCACCGGAGCGGACAGGGAGGCGCCGGAATGGGCGCGGGCGGCCATGGTCACGGACATTGCGTCAGCTCGTCTTCAGGCGGTCAGGCGGAGAGGTTCTTTGGTGTCGAGACCCCGGCGGGGGGCTCGGGCGAAAGTCACGATCTTGGCAGGCTGCTCGACGCCCTCCACGCCGCCAACCGGCAAGCGAACAGAGACGCGCGTGCCGATGCCCGGCGCGCTCTCGACCGTCAGGCGGCCGCCATGCAGGCCGACGAGGCCGCGCACGACGGACAGGCCGAGGCCGGTGCCTTCATGGGCCCGATCATAGGCGCCCTTGGCCTGGAAGAAGGGATCGCCCAGCCGGGGCAGGTCGGCGGCGGCGATGCCGATGCCGGTATCGGAGACGGAGAGGTCGATCGTGTCGCCATCGCGCACGACCGCAAGCGTCACGCGCCCACCGGCCGGGGTGAACTTGATGGCGTTCGAAAGCAGGTTGAGCACGACCTGCTTCAGCGCACGCCGATCGCCTTCGACCGCCGGAAGGCCCGGGCCGACCACGCGCTCCAGCGCGATGCCGCCGGTCTCGGCCCGCAGCGCCATCAGCGTGCAGCAGTCCTGTGCCATCGCGGCAAGGTCGAGCGGCTCGCGCTCGATGGTCATGGCGCCGCTCTCGATCTTCGAGATGTCGAGCAATGTGTTGACGACATCGAGCAGGTGATGGCCGGAAGCGTGGATGATGCGCGCGTATTCCAGGCGCTTCTGCGCGTCGAGCCAGCCATTGTCCTCGGCGCTCAGCATCTCGGAAAAGCCGATGATCGCGTTGAGCGGCGTGCGCAATTCATGGCTCACGGTCGCCAGGAACTGGCCCTTGACGTCGTTCGCGCGCAGCGCCTCGGCATGGCCGCGCTCGCGGGCTTCCTCGGTGGCGCGACGCGCCGTCACGTCGCGCATCACGCAGACGACGGCGGCACCGTCCGCGGCAGCGGCACCCGCGACACGGCAGGCCTGCATCTCCAGCCAGAGCGAAACCGGCAGGCGGCTCTCGCCGGCGCCCTCGCACGGCACGAAGAGCGTCCGGAAACAGGCGGTCACCCCCTCCTCGCCATGAGCGGCATCGCTCAGGGCTTTCAGGAAAAGCGGCCGGTCGGCGATGTGGACGCGCTCGAACAAGCCGCGCCCGAGCAGTTCGCGCGGGTCGGCGCCGGCCAGCGTGCGCGCCGCGGCATTGGCGAAGACGACCGCACCGCCGGCATCGTGCCAGGTGACGAGATCGCCGACATGATCGAGCAGAAGCTGCGAGCGCGCATCCGAGACGCGCTGCACGCGCTCCTCGGCATGGCGCCGGCGCAGCAGGACAGCCGTCACCACCAGAGCCTGGACGAGCGCGGATATCGCCAGAAGCGGCATCGCTTCACCTGTCCATGGCGAGGCTTCGGCGAACAGACCGAGCGACTGCAATCCGATGGCGGCGAACAGCGCGCCCACTGCGATCCAGCCGGCCCGCAGCATGAAGCCGCGCGAACCGAAAAGCGCCGCCTCGACCGGCACGACCGCCAGCCAGAGCAGCAGGGGCGAGGACATGCCACCGGTCGCGCCGGCCAGCGCCACGATGAAGAGAGAGAGCGCAGCGGAGGACAGCGCATGCGCCGCATCGAGACGGCCAGTGCGGGCAACCAGCGCGACGGAGAAAACCGCAAGCGCGGCGGCGACAATCATGGCGGCCTCGAAGGCGCCGGGTGCGCCGCGCCAGGCCAGATAGGCCGGAGCGAGGCCGAGCATGCCTGCGCCGACGAGCAGGCGCGACAGAACGAAACGTTCGTGACGCTGCCTTTCCGCCGGGTTCGACTGCACCGATGCATGCACCAGTGCCGCCGCCTGTGTCCTCAGTGCCGTGATCGCCATACGGAACGCAACGCCTTACTCTCGCGGATACCCCCATCCGCTTGGCGCATCTCGCCATGGTCGGTTTAAGCGGGGCTTAAGGCGAAGACGGACGAAAGCGCCCGCCAGATCGACCTTTTAGATTTTTCTAATATTTTTCATATAGTTATATTAGATACGATCGTTTTTCCGACGGCCGGCGATGTTCGCGGCAAGGTGAATGGAAACTGAAGATCACCTGCGGTATTCGACTCGCATTTGAGCGTTTGGAATGACGCGATTTTTCGAGATCCCGGGCTAGGTTGTCGTCGCGGCGCACAGGAAGGCGCCAGCGACGGAGACAGAGATGGCCCACCTGCTGCGCAAGATCGCGATCATCGGCCTGATCGCCGTGAATTCGCCGGTGCACAGCGGCAAACCGGCCGACGACGCCCCGCCTCAGGCCATGCGGCAGGTCGCAGAGACCATCCGGACCGAGACCCGCAGCGTGGCTGGCAGCCTGACGGCTGCGCGCGAGGCTGCCGAAATCCTGGCGGGGATGGACCCGGTCCTGCGCGAGCGCATCCTGAACGCCGCGGCGACGGCCGTGATCGGCAAGGCGGCGCCTCAGCGCTGAACGCTTGACGCTCCCCCGCAATCGCGGGAAGAGGCCGGACATGACCACAAGCCTCGACGACATCGTCGCGAATTTCGAACTGCTCGACGAGTGGGACGATCGCTATCGCTATCTCATCGAACTCGGCAAGAGCCTTGAGCCCCTGCCCGAGGACGCGCATGTCGACGCCAACAAGGTGCGCGGCTGCGCGAGCCAGGTCTGGCTCGTATCCCATCGCGAGGGCGGTAGCGGCCCGCAGACCCGGCTCCACTTCGTCGGCGACAGCGACGCCCATATCGTGCGCGGGCTGGTGGCGCTGGCGCTGGCGATCTTCTCCGGGCGGGAGGCGTCCGCAATCCTCGCGACCGATGCCTTCGCCATCTATGAGCGCCTCGGCCTCGCCGCCCATCTCACGCCGCAGCGCTCGAACGGCGTGCGAGCCATGATTGACCGGATCAAGCGCGACGCTCAGGCTGCAGCCGCGGCCTGAGCGCTTTCAGCCGGATGCCGGGAATTCGCGCGGCCGGGCATCGGCCGCCTGCCAGCTCCGCATTCCCTGCTGCCGGGCACGGCGGTCAAGGCCGTAATGCGTCACCAGTGCCGCGAGCGCGACCCGCAGCACGACCTTGGCCGAGCGCGGCGGCCAGCGACGCTCCTTCTCGACGAGATCGAGCCCCTTGAGAAAGCCGCAGATATCGATCGCGAGGCCTGACAGCTCAGGCCCCAGCCTGTCGCAAGCCAGCCTGATACGCTGACGCGCCGCGAGCGCGGTGTCGGAGGAGCCTGCGACATCGCGCGGCCCGGTTACGGCCGGCTCCGGCGAGAGCGCCGCGTCCCAGTTCATCGTCACGCGCGGCAACATGCCGGCCAGGGTGATATCGGCCCGGAAGCGCTCGCCCGCCGCGAATTCCTCGCTGCTGATCTGCGGCCTGCCGTCTTTTCCGGGGCGGCGATACAGCCAGAGCAGCGGGCTTTCGCGGTCGTCCACGACGGGAGCAGACCGCACTGCAGCCCCGGATCGCGCCTTCTCTGCAGCCGAAGCGCCCGAAACGGATGGAGCGAGCCCGAGCCGTGCCGGCTTTTCGTCCCGCGCCCAGGACACGCGCCCCTCGGCCTCGAGGGCCTGCACCGTTTCCGCAGCAACATAGCCGGCGCCCAGGCTCGTGCCGTTCACCGTCCGGAACAGCGCGATGCGGCCGCAGCCCAAGGGCGAAACCAGGCCGTAGCATCCAGGCCCGGCAAGGTGCTTCAGAAGGCGAGCGCCCTCATTGCCTGCGATCCCGGCGGTCATCGGCAGGCCTCCGCAGGCGGTTCGACCAGCCTCGCCATCGCCGCCAGAAGCGCGGCCTCCAGAGCGGCCAGGCCGAATTCGAGCGCTGGATCGTCGCGACGATCTTCGATCAGCGCGCAGGCGTGGCGCACGGTGGTGCGGTCCCGGCCGAAACAGATGCCGACGCGGGTGAGACTGAGCCCGAAGGCGACATGAGCCAGATACATCGCCGTCTGCCGGGCCAGCGCGATCGGTTTCCGGCCCCGGCTCGCAGCCCGCAGACCGGCCAGGGGAATGCGGATCGCGGCGACGGTCGCCACTTCCGCCAGTCGCGCCCCGGCGGTCGCTCGCAGGATCGGTTGCGATTGGTCACGCGATATGTTCATGTTATGTTCCTATTCAGCGCCACCCGCCTTTCCGGGAAGCCTCGCGCTAATAGGATTATATTCTTATAATTCGACTGACAAGCCCGAACCCGGCTTTATCCCCGCCGCTGCCGTGCGCGCGAGATGCGCAAGAAAAAAGCCGCCGAGATCATCGGCGGCTTTTTTCTTCAGGGTGGCGCGTCCATTCGGCGCCGGCCAGCTGCTCAGCGGCGCTTGCGGCGCTGCTGGCCCAGGCCCATCTTCTTCGCAAGCTGAGAGCGCGCCTCGGCATAGTTCGGCGCGACCATCGGATAGTCCGGCGGCAGGCCCCACTTCTCGCGATACTGCTCGGGCGACATGTTGTACTGCGTGCGCAGGTGCCGCTTCAGCGACTTGAACTTCTTTCCGTCTTCCAGGCAGATCAGGTAATCGGCCGTGATCGACTTCTTGACGGGAATGGCAGGCTTGGGAGCCTCGACCTGCACCACCGGTGCAGCGCCGCCGATCACGCGGCTCAACGCCGAGTGTACTTCGCTGATCAGAGCCGGCAGGTCGGAGGCCGGCACCGAATTGTTGGAGACGTAAGCGGAAACGATATCCGCCGTCAGCTCAATGAAATCAGCGCCCTCATTATCAGCCATGGCGATGTCTCTCCTTATCGTTCTTGGTAGCGTTCTGCGCTGATCGTCCACCGCCTCGTATCCGATAGCCTGATCAATATTGCCAATAATGGGTCAAGCACCATCGGCCCAGAATCGGATAACGCGGACTGATCACAATATGCGTTTAGTCGATACTGTTTATTCGTGCAAGCCAGCAATTCCCAACAATTCATGAATGCAAAGCTCAACAATTCATCCATGGGATGCTGCAATGCACTGAGCAGAAAAATTCAAAGCCGGGGCGCCCCGCACTGTCTTGCAAGCTGTTGCCGCCGCCTCTACCTGTCGGCTCCCCATGCCGGAGATCGCCATGCGTCAGGATCAGGCCCCTCGCTCCTCGAGCACCGCAGCACTCCGGCGCAAACCTGCGCCGTTGCCGCCAAAGGCCGAGATTCGCACGACGGAAACGCAGGTCCATAACGTCACGCTGCGCGACGACTATGGCTGGCTGCGCGCCATCAACTGGAAAGACGTGCTGCGCGAGCCCGACGTCCTGCCCGCCGACATCCGCAACTATCTCGAAGCCGAGAACACCTATTGCAAGGCGCTGATGGCGCCGACCCGGGCCTTGCAGAAAGAACTGGTCAAGGAAATGCGCGGCCGGATCAAGGAAGACGATTCGAGCGTTCCGCAGCCGGATGGCCCCTTCCTGTACTATTCGCGCTATCGCAAGGGTGCCGAGCATCCGCTGATCTGCCGCAAGCCCCGCAGCATGGCGGGCAAGAGCGGCCGGGCGGGCGAGCAGATCATGCTCGACGCCGATGCGTTGGCCGAGGACAAGGATTTCTTCGATCTCGGCGATGCCGAGCATAGCCCGGATCATCGCCTGCTCGCCTGGAGCGCCGACGAAGCGGGCTCGGAACTGCATAGTATCCACGTCAAGGACCTCGACAGCGGCAACGACCTGCCGGACCTCGTCAAGGACACGACCGGCGAGATCATCTGGGCCAGCGATTCGCGTTCGTTTTTCTATGTCGCGCTCGACGACGACCATCGCCCGTCACGGGTGAAGCGCCATCGCCTCGGCACGCCTGCCGAAGCGGACGACTTGCTGCATGACGAAGCCGATGCCGGCATGTTCGTCGATATCGACAAGACCCAGTCCGGCCGCTTCCTGCTGATCACCATCGGCGATCACGAGACATCGGAAACGCGCATCCTCGATCTCGACCGCCCGGAGGCGAAGCCGGTGCTCGTCGCAGAGCGCGAGCCGGGGCGCCAGTACAGCCTGGAGCATCACGGCGACGTCTTCGTGATCCTGACCAATGCCGACGGCGCCGAGGACTTCAAGATCGTCACGGCCCCCATCGATGCGCCTGATCCGGCGAACTGGCGCGACCTGATCGCGCACAAACCGGGCCGCCTCATCCTCGACCATGTCTGCCTGAAGGGGCGCCTGATCCGGCTGGAGCGCGAGGACGGGCTGCCGCGCATCGTCATCCGCCACCTCGCCGATGGCGTGGAGAGCCACATCGCCTTCAACGAGGAAGCCTATGGGCTCGGCATGGATGCGGGCTACGAATTCGAGACCGATACGCTGCGCTTCATCTATGCCTCGATGGCACGGCCGGCTGAAACCTATGACTACGACCTGGCTACCGGCGAAAGAACCTTACTGAAGCGGCAGGAGGTGCCGTCCGGCCACGATCCGGCCAGCTACAAGGTGCGCCGCATCTTCGCCACGGCGCCGGACGGCGCGCGCGTACCGATCTCGATCCTGCACCGGGCCGATCTCGCGCTCGACGGCAGCGCGCCCTGCCTGCTCTACGGCTACGGCTCCTACGGTTCGGCGATGTCGGCCTCGTTCCGGACGCGGCCGCTCAGCCTGGTCGATCGCGGCTTCGTCTATGCCATCGCCCATGTGCGCGGCGGCACGGACAAGGGCTGGCGCTGGTATCTCGACGGCAAGCGCGAGAACAAGCGCAACACCTTCACCGATTTCATCGCCGCCGCCGGGGCGCTGACCGACGCCGGCTTCACGACGCGCGGGCGCATCGTCGCCGAGGGCGGCAGTGCCGGCGGCATGCTGATGGGGGCCGTCGCCAACATGGCGCCGGAGCTCTTCGCCGGCATCGTCGCGGAAGTGCCCTTCGTCGACGTGCTCAATACGATCCTCGACGACACCCTGCCGCTGACGCCGCCGGAATGGCCGGAATGGGGCGACCCGATCCGCGACGTGAAGGCCTTCGAGACCATCCGCAGCTACTCGCCCTACGACAATGTCACGGCGCAGAATTACCCGCCGATCCTCGCCATGGGCGGGCTGACCGATCCGCGCGTGACCTACTGGGAGCCGGCGAAATGGGTCGCACGCTTACGCGCCACGATGACCGGCGGCGGCCCCATCCTGCTGCATACCAACATGGAAGCCGGCCATGCCGGTTCGGCCGGGCGCTTCAACTCGCTGAAGGAGACCGCCCTGGCTTATGCCTTCGCCATCCATACCGTCGGCGAAGGCTGGGATGCGGCGAAGGGCGCCTGATCAGACGCCGAGCCGGCTCTTCTCGCTGGCGAGATAGACCTTGAGCTCGTCCATCGAGCCGAAGCTGTACTCGCCCTCGGGCGTGCGGGCGCAGATCGAGCCATCGGCATAGATGGTGAAATGCGCGTCGCCGACCTGATAGGCACCGACGATGCCCTCGTCGGACGCCGCTCGGCTGTCAGCAGGGGCCGGAGGCTCCTCGGCCTGCGGCTCGTCGACTGTGGCAGGCTCGGGCAACGCTTCCGCGTGCGGGGTGTCCGGCTCCTCATGAACAGGCGCTTCGACCGGGTAGGCAAACGTTTCAGCTTCGGCGCCGATGGCCTCGGGCTCGGCCCGCTCATCGAAGGCATGAGCCTCGGTTCGCGGCGGCCAGAGCGGAGCGGTCTCTTGCACCGGGGCCAGCGCTTCGGCCGGCGGCGTATCGAGCCAGGGCTCGCGGCGCGGCGAGGCTTTGTCCATCCAGGACTCCGCCGCGGCGAACGGATCCGGTTCCGGGGAGAAGGATGGCTCGATGCGGCCGGTTTCGGGCTCCGGCTCGTTGAGATGGCCCGCCAGGCTCGCGCGCAGGGCGCTGAACTCGTCGAGCTCATCCTCGTCGGCAGCCGGCGCCTCTACGGGTTCGTCCGGGATGGCCTCACGTTCCGCGACCGGCTGCTGCTCCGGAAGCGAGGCCCCGAAGGATTCGGGCTCGTCCTGTCCAGCGGGAGCTTCCTCCTCGGCGGTGGGCTGGACCTTCGCGGTAACCGGCTCGGCCGACTCATGCCCTTCCGCTTCGAACGCCGCAGGATACTCGAGAGGCTCCGGCGCCGCCACGATCGACGGCGCCTCTTCGAACATGTCGGGCAATGGCCCGGCGCTTTCCGCCACGGGTTCGGCAGCCGTCTCGGGCGCGTCCTCGACGGCGGGCTCCGGTTCCTCCAGTTTCTGCGCGACGAGCGCGCCGAACAAATCCCTGTCTCCGGATAAGGCCGGCGCCTCGGCAGGAGCCGGCGTGCGCTCGTCGTCGGATACCGCGAGGGCCTGCGCCACGATGCCCGTTGCCGCAGCGCCCGCGACCGCGCCGATCGCAGCCGGAGCCACGGAACGCGAGAAGACCGTGGCTTCGGGCCGCGCCGGCACGGCAAACGGCGCCTGCTCAACGGCGGCCGGAAGCGGCGCCTGCGCCCGAAGCTCGATCGCCTCGATCAGCGCGCGCCGGGTTGCGCGGACTTCCTTCAGGACCCAGGCGAGCGAAAGCATGATCAGACCAACGCCGCTTGCGATCGAGCCGATGATGACCTGCGTGAAGCCACGCTCCAGCACCATATAAGGCCAGCCGTCATAGATGGCGTAGGCGCCACCGCCGAACAGAAGCAGACCCAGAACGGTAAAAATCGCGATCAATTCGGTATCCTTGGCAGGGCCGTGACAGCTCTGGGCTGAGGCGACCGTCGCGTCACTATCTAACGTATTGAATAAGGGAGAGTTTCCAATCCAGACCGCTAAGGGAGAGAAATCTGGCGCGATTGTGGCGACCTGTCGAGAAGACATATGCTTTTCGCAACCGGAGCGGTTGTCGACCGGCGCGCGGGCGCTTAACTATCGCGGGGAATGGCAAGGTCTCCACGGCCTCGCCTGCCCCAACGGCAGGCCATTCTCATTTCAAGCGATTTCACAGCCCAAGGAGAGGCCTCATGTCCTTTACCCTTCCCGATCTTCCCTACGCCCATGATGCGCTCCAGCCCTTCATGTCGAAGGAGACGCTCGAGTACCATCACGACAAGCACCACCTCGCCTATGTGACCAACGGCAACAATGCCATCAAGGGCACGGAGTTCGAGGGCAAGTCGCTGGAGGAGATCGTCAAGGGCTCCTACGGCAAGAACCCCGCCGTCTTCAACAACGCTGGCCAGCACTACAACCACCTTCACTTCTGGAAGTGGATGAAGCCGAATGGCGGCGGCAAGATCCCGGGCGCGCTGGAGAAGGCGATCGTCGACTCGTTCGGCTCGGTCGAGAAATTCAAGGAAGACTTCGTCGCCGCCGGCGTCGGCCAGTTCGGCTCGGGCTGGGCCTGGCTCGAGGTCAAGGGCGGCAAGCTCGCCGTCAGCAAAACCCCGAACGGCGAGAGCCCGCTCGTCCATGGCGCGACCCCGATCCTCGGCGTCGACGTCTGGGAGCACTCCTACTACATCGACTACCGCAACCGTCGCCCCGACTATCTCAAGGCCTTCCTCGAGAGCCTGGTGAACTGGGACTACGTGGCCGAGCGCTTCGACGCTGCCAAGTAATCGGCAGGTTGCCGGAAACGAAAACGGGGCCTCACAGCCCCGTTTTTTTGTTTGTGGGTGTCTTCCCGCATGCGCTGCGGCGCGAAGTGCCGCTGCGCAGATGTGGGACCGTCATCACGAAGAGGCGCCTTCTCGTCTCACGGCCCCGTGTCTGCGGCGCATCGCTTCGCGCTGCACCGCGCACGGGATGACCCGCGCCCTATAACCTGCCGGACCGGTGCTCAGGCGGCGACGTTGCGCAGGAACTGATCGACGGTCGAGTCGAGGCGCTGCGCCTGGTCGGCGACCTCGCCGGCCGCGCCGCGCACCTGCTCCGCCGAGCGACCGGTCTCCTCGACGCTGTCGGCAAGCACGCTGAGATCGCTCGACACCGAGAGCGCCGAGGTGCTCGCCATGGCGACGCCGCTGGCGATTTCGCCGGTCGCAATGGCCTGCTGCTCGATCGAGGTGGCAACCGAGTTTGCGAACTTCTCGATGGCGTTCATGCGCTCGGCGATGTTCTGGATCGAACCGACGACCTGACCCGTCGCGCCCTGGATCGCGGCGACCTGCGCCACGATGCGGTCAGTCGCATCGGCGGTCTGCGCCGCCAGCGACTTGACCTCGTTGGCCACCACGGCGAAGCCGCGGCCTGCCTCGCCGGCACGCGCCGCCTCGATGGTGGCATTGAGGGCGAGCAGGTTGGTCTGCGCGGCGATGTCGCGGATCAGGTTGACGACCTCGCCGATGGCGCGGGCGGTTTCGTCGAGCGCCCGCACGGAGCCGGCCGTATCGCGCGAGACGGACGCAGCCTCGACGATCTCGGTCCGGACACGGCGCACCTGGAACTCAACCTCGCGGATGGCCGCGCCCATCTCTTCGGCCGCCTGCGCGGCGTTCTCGACATTGCCCGAGGCGCCGTGGGCGTTGTCGGCCGCGCGCGCCGCACGTTCGGAGGATTCCGCGGCGACGCGGGCGAGACCGTCCGAAGCCTCGCGCATGCGCTCCGCATTGTTCTTGAAGGCTTCGAGCGCCAGGCCAACCTCGCTGCGGAACGAGGTGATCGCATGGTCGACGCCCTGCTGGCGCGCGACCCTCTCGACCTCGGCCACGCTCTGCTTCTCCTCCAGCGTCGCCCGTTCGGCGAGGCGGATCTTGAGGACGCCGAGCGCCCGCGCGATCGCGCCGATCTCGTCGCGCCGGCCCAGCGCGTCGATCGGCGTCGAGAGATTGCCGTCGGAGATGCTGACGATCGCCTTGGTCATGCTGCGCAGGGGGCGCATCGCCCGCGACAGCGAGAACCAGAGCAGCGGGCCGAGCACCAGCAGGATGACCAGGCCGAGCCCGATCGTCACGAACTGCTCCCAGGCGGCGCGCGCCACGAGACGCGTCTTGTCGAAGCGCAGAGCGACATAGCCGATCTGCATATTCTGGGTGCCGACGCGCACGGCATGGATCTTCGTCAGGTAGACGTCGTCCTCGATATCGATCTCGATGCGCGTCTCCAGTGCTTTCCACGGCTCCTCGCCGATCGCATTGGCGAGCCAGCGCGGCGTGAGCGACAGGCGCGCCTCCATCGTGCGCCCGGCGGAGGCCAGGGCGACGAGATCGTCGCCAACGATACCGGCATCGAAATCGGGGTCGCGCTGCAACGAGGAGAGAAGATCTCCGAGCGTGCTGTTGTCCCGCGACAGGATCAGGGACGGCGAGGCGTTGACCACCATCAGGGTCAGCGCCGTGACCTTCTGGTCGAGATCGGCACGCGTGCGGGTCTCATTGTAGCGGGCGATCGCCATCACCACGAAGACGATGGCAATGGCGACAATCGCCACGGCCGCCGTTGCGATCTGCCGACTGAGGGAACCCAGGCTCTGCCCGCCCGGCTGCGCCGGCTCTCCCGCTCCGGCTGCGCGCCTGAACATCTTCATCGAGCCGATCATCTCCGAAACCGGCGCATGCTGCTGCGAAGAGCGGCGCCCCCAACCCGCTGTCACAATGGCCGATCCCGGTAAACAAATCGCTTGCGCGCGCGGCGGGCGATCAAGCGTCCAAAGCAGAGAAGCGGCTCAACGGCAGGCCGGGTGGAGGCACGAAGGCGGCGATGGCCGCATGCTCGACAGGCCGCGAGGCCACCACCGGGTCGAGCGTGGCCAACTCGTCATCGACAAAGCCCGGATGGCACATCACCAGATGGCACGGGCCCGGCTCGATCAGGAAACCGGCGAGGTCCGCAACGAAATCCCGTTGCGGATCGAACGGCGCCACGCCGGAGAAACCCCGGTTGACGCGTAGGCCCCGCTTCAGCGCCGCACCGCGGAAGCCGGTGGCGAGGCCGGCAATGACGAGCGCCTTGCCCACCGCCACGCCTCGCGCGCGAATCGCAGCCGGGCGATCCGCAGTGTCGCGGACATAGAGGGCGCCCGCGGGATAACGTCGTGCGAGGCTATCCAGCAATGCGCGGCGCACGCCGGGCAGCACATGGACATGCTGGTGTCCGTCGACGAAATCTGGCGGCCGGCCCAGCGCCTCCTCGAAAGCGTCGAGCTGGCGCGCGATCTCGGCTGCAATCTCCTTGCGCACGGCCGGAGAGGTGGCGGCAGCGCGCGCGACATCCTTCAGGCTCGGAAAGGTGCCGCCGGGTGCGAGCCGCGGCATCGCCGAGAGCGGCGCGGCGCAGGTCAGGTTGAGATGCAGGCCGAGATCGGCCTTGTCGGTGAAAGCTGCGAGTTCCGGTGCGAGCCGGCGCCAATGCGGGCGATTGGTCATCGCCCCCGTTGCGGTCAACTTGCCTTGCCGGAGGAGGTCGAGAATCGCGCGGCTGACGCCCTCCGTCATGGCGAAATCATCGGCGCACAGGATAAAGCCCTTCGCCATCGCGCGTATTGTCCCTCGTTGACCGGGTTCGCGCTATAGCGCGACGCCGTCATGATGGAAACGCGCCGCCATGAAGCCGCGCGTTTTACCAAAGCCGTTTTGCCGCGCGGGCTTGTCGCCCGGCAAGCTTTGCGGTTCTGTGCGTCGCGCATCGCCCCGAGAGGCGAATGCGCCCGCAATTGAAAGGTCGTTCGTGTCGGATATCGGGTCTCAGCCGGTTCAACCTGTGCCTCGGGCTTCGCGCTGGCCAGAGCTTTCCATCGTCGTGCCCGTGCACAACGAGGCCGACAATCTGCCCCTGCTCGTCGAGCGACTGCGGACGACTCTCAACGGGAAAGTCGAATCCTGGGAGGTCGTCTTCGTCGACGATGGCAGCCGCGACGAGACGCTCGCGGTGATCCGCGACCTCAACCTGGCCGACCCGCGAATCAACGCCGTCTCCTTCAGCCGCAATTTCGGCAAGGAAATCGCGATCGCTGCGGGGCTCGACCATGCGCTGGGCGATGCCGTCATCATCATGGACGCCGATCTCCAGCATCCGCCGGAAACCATCCCCGCCTTCCTCGCCAGATGGCGCGAAGGCTATCTCAACGTCTACGGCCAGCGCACCGACCGCGAAGGTGAAACCCGGATGAAGCGCGGTTTCGCCAAGCTGTTTTACCGCATCTTCGGCTATTTCGGCGAAACGCCGCTGCCGGAAGGCGCCGGAGATTTCCGCCTGCTCGACCGCAAGGCCGTCGATGCCCTGCGGGCGCTGCCGGAACGCGCGCGGTTCTCGAAGGGCCTCTATGCCTGGGTCGGCTTCCGTTCGATCGGCGTGCCCTTCCAGGTCGCGGAGCGCGAGCACGGCCAGTCCAAGTTCAAGTATCGCAAACTGTTCTCCTTCGCCTTCGACGGCCTCTCCTCATTCTCGACCGTGCCGCTGAAGATCGCGACATGGTCGGGGGCGGTCATCGCTGTGATTGCGACGTTCTCGGCGCTCTACTTCATGCTGCGGACACTGCTCTTCGGCACCGACCTGCCCGGCTTCCCCTCGCTGATCGTCTCGATCATGTTCTTCTCGGGAATCCAGCTCGTCTCGCTCGGCATGATCGGAGAATATGTCGGGCGCATCTTCGCCGAGGTGAAGCGCCGGCCGCTCTACCTGATCGGCGAGCGCGTCGGCTTCGACGCCCGCACTGTCGAACATCCGCGCGGCGACGCCCTGCCGCCGCTGATCCGCTAGATCACCTCCATGCTCAGAAACATCCTGTCGGTCGGCGGCTACACGCTGATCTCGCGGATCACCGGGTTCGCGCGCGACATCGTGCTCGCCGCCGTGCTCGGCGCCGGCGCAACGATGGATGCGTTCTCGGTTGCGCTGCGCCTGCCCAACCATTTCCGCGCCATCTTCGGCGAAGGCGCGTTCAACCAGGCCTATGTGCCGACCTATGCCCATGTTGCCGAGAAGCAGGGGCAGGAGGCGGCCAATCTCTTCGCCGACCGGCTCTTCACAGTGCTGCTGATCGTGCAGGTCGCGCTGCTGGCGCTGGCGCTGCCCCTGATGCCCTGGCTGGTGACGTTGCTGGCGCCGGGTTTCAGCAAGGACCCGGCGGTGTTCGAGCTTGCGGTCGCGCTGACGCGGATCACCTTCCCCTATCTGCTGTTCGTGACCATGGTCACGTTCCTCGGGGCAACGCTCAACGCCGTCGAGCGCTATGCCGCCTTCGCCGCCGCGCCGATCCTGTTCAACCTCTTCGTCATCGCCGCGCTGGCCGTGCCCTTCCTGTTTCCGAGCGCAGCCCATGCCGCCGCCTGGGGGGTTGCGATCTCAGGCGTGGCGCAATGGGTCCTGCTCTATGTCGCGGCCAAGCGGGCCGGCGTTTCGAGCAAGCTGGTGCGGCCACGGCGGGATGCCGGGGTCCGGCGTTTCCTGAAGGCTTTCGGACCGGCCGTGATCGGCTCGGCCGGCGTACAGATCGCGATCTTCGCCGACACCATCATCGCCTCGCTGCTGCCCCGCGGCGGCTATGCGGCGCTCTACTATGCCGAGAGGCTCTACCAGTTGCCGCTCGGGCTGATCGCGATCGCTGTCGGCACCGTCGCGCTCTCGGCGATGAGCCGCGCCGTCGCGCGGGGCGACGAGGCCGCCGCCAACCGCGCGCAGAACCGCGCCATCGCGATCTCGCTTGCCGCCAGCGCGCCCTTCGTCGCCGCCTTCGTCGCCGTACCGGAACTGATGGTCGCCGGCCTGTTCCAACGCGGCGCCTTCGATGCGCCGGCGAGCGCGGCGGCCGGTGCCGTGCTCTTCGCCTATGCGCTCGGCTTACCGGCGATCGTGATGATCCGCACGCAGGTCTCGGCCTTCCAGGCGCGCGGCGACACGACGACACCGATGCTTGTCTCGCTCGCGGCCATCGCGTGCAATCTCGCGCTGAAGCTCCTGCTCTGGCGCGACTGGGGCGCGCCGGGCCTGGCGCTCGCGACCGCCGCCGGCGCCTGGGTCAATCTGATCGCGCTGTTCGTGCTGGCGCGGCGACGCGGCTTGACCGAGCTCGACCGGCGCCTGCCGGGCTTCGCGGCGATCATCTGCGGGGCGGCGGCGCTCTGCGGCCTGCTGGCCTGGTGGGGGAAGCCGACGGCGCTCAAACTGACGGCGGCCCTGCCCTTCGAACCGATCTTGATGGCGGTGCTTCTCGTGTCCGGGATTGCGGCCGTGCTTTACGCCGTGCTGGCCGGCGGCTTGCTCAAGGTGACGGGGCTGCTCAGGTTGTTGCACTGAAGCGGACAGCCTGTGCCCTCTGTCATTCCGGGGCGCCCGAAGGGCGAACCCGGAATGACAAAGGGCAGTTCCCAAGGGACGATCAGGCGACGAAGCCCCCTGCTCCGCCGAGCAGGGCCACGGCTTCGGCAACCATGCGCTCGACGATCTCGCCAGCGCCGGGAATATCCGTGATCAAGCCGGCGGCCTCGCCGAAGATGACGGCGGCCTTGTCGGGATCGCCGGCCATGAAAGCTTCGCGATAGGCCGGCCCCTCGGCTGCGATGGCGTCCTTCAGAGCGGCGTCGCGCCCGGCCCATTTCGCGATGAAGGCATTGTCCGAGACGCGGATATCGAAGGGCTTCGGCCAGTCGAGCTGGCGGGCGATATCGGGCAGCGAGGAGCGCACGGTCTGGTCGCCGGTCGCGGCGACGGCCACCGCGTGATGGCGCTCGTGCACCATCGCTTCACGGCTCGCCCAGAAGCGCGTGCCGGCCAGCACGCCATCGGCGCCAAGCATCAGGGCCGCAGCGAGCCCGCGGCCATCGGCGATGCCGCCAGCGGCAACGAGCAGTGTATCGGGGCTTTCCCGGGCGATCAGGTCGACCGCTTCCGGCACGAAGGGCAACGTCGCACGAGTGGCACCATGCCCGCCGGCTTCGGAACCTTGCGCGACGATGATGGTCGCGCCCGCCTCGATGGCGTCCCGGACATGGGCAAGCGTCTGGCACTGGCAGATCAAGGGCACGCCCGCCGCCGCGATCTCGGTGGCGAAGGGGCGCGGATCGCCGAAGGAGAGCATCAGCGCTGCCGGCTTGTGCGCCAGCGCCTGCGTCAGAAGCTCAGGCTTTTTCGCCATCGACCAGGTGATGAAGCCGCAGCCGACCTGGGTATTGCCGGCTGCCGCGAACTGCTGCTCGAGCCAACCGGCGTCGCCATAGCCCCCACCGATGAGGCCGAGGCCGCCGGCACGGGTGACCGCAGCGGCGAGTGCCCCGCCGCCTGCCAGCGCCATCGGCGCCGACAGGATGGGATGGGCGATGCCGAGGCGTTCGGTCAATCGCGTAGCGAGGCGCGCCATGGATCAGGCCTTTCGGCTCAGGCCGCCTTCGGCTTGCTGTGAGCGTAGTCCATGTAGAGCTCGCGGGCGCGGCGGAAGAGCGGGCCGGGCTGGAGCGTGCGGTTGTCGATGCGGGTCACCGGCATGCACTTGGAATAGTTGCCGGACATGAAGATCTCGTCGGCCTGCTCGAAATCCTCGTAACGCAGGCTGCATTCCTCGACCGGAATGCCGCTCTCGCGCATCAGCTTGATGACGCGCTGGCGGGTGATGCCGTTCAGGAAGGTGCCGTTCGGAACGGGGGTCTTCACGACGCCGTCCTTGGCAAGGAAGATATTCGAGGTCGCGGTCTCCGCGACATTGCCTTGCATGTCGAGCACCAGCGCGTTGTCGAAGCCGGCGGCCTTGGCCACCTTCAGCACGCGGGCATTGTTCGGGTAGAGGCAGCCGGCCTTGGCGTCCGTCGGGGCGGTCTCGTAGCTCGGGCGGCGGAAGGCGCCCTTGGTCACCGAGAAGCCGGCGGTCGGCTGCGGCATCGCCGCCTCGAACAGGCAGAGCGCGAACTGGGTCGATTCGGGATCGGGCATGATGGTGGACGGGCCGTCCGCCTCGCCCCAGTACATCGGCTTGACGTAAATCGCCGTGCCGGGAGCGAATTTCTTGACGCCCTCGAACATCTTCCCGACGATGAAATCCGCCTCGACGGTCGGCTTCAGGCCGAGCGCCGTCGCCGAGCGGTTCACGCGGGCGGCATGCAGGTCGATATCGGGCGCGACGCCGTCGAAATAGCGGCCGCCGTCGAAGACCGAGGAGCTCTGCCAGAGCACATGGCTGCGCGGACCGACGATGCCGGGGTTGCCCTCATGCCAGGCGCCATCGAACCAGGTCCACGTCTGAGAATACCATGCCATGACGGCGCTCCATTGTAGGCGATTTAACTCAGCCGCACCGTCCTCCCCCCACCGCTCGCCGTCAACATGCGGCAATGCATATCGGGATGACGTGATGTGATGGAAGCAATCGGCCCGCGTGATGGATCAGTAGCCCAGCGCGCGCAGGCCCGAGATCGCCGCCATGCCGACCAGCAGCGCCAGCAATTCGCTGCGCCGCAGGATCATGGTGCCGACGGCGGCCAGCAGCGCGACCGCCGCAGCCCAACCCAATCGCTCGATCAGGGGCAGCACCGTCGCCACCACGATCGAGCCGGGCAGCGCCGCAAGCCCGCGCCGGACATGCGGGGTCAGCGGGATGATGCTCATCAGCGCCACGCCGGAGATGCGGCAGAGATAGGTCGCGGCCGCCATCGCTGTGATGGCGATGATCGCGCCCCAGGCGCCGGGATCAGGCAGCGTCATCGCTGAACGCCCCCGTGACCGCACCGGCGAGCGAGCCGACGATGATGAAGGCATAGCCGTCGACGAGACGCGCCGTGACCAGCGCGACGAGGCCGGCGACGGCCCATGGCACCATGCCGCGCCGACCGCGCCAGAGCGGCACGATCATCGCGGCGAAGAAGATCGGCATGACCAGGTCGATGCCGTAACGGCGCGGATCGCTCACCAGCGCGCCGAGCATATAGCCGCCGCCGGTCGCGATCACCCAGACCAGCCAGAGCGCGAGCCCCGCACCGACCAGCACGCCGAGATCGCGCCCGCCCTCGGCCCGGTAGCGCGTGCCGATCAGCCAGTTGGCATCGGTGAAGAAGAACAGATGGAAGGCGTTGAGCGTCTTCGGATATTTCGCGAACCAAGGCTGCAGCGAGGCGCCCTGCAGCACCATGCGCGCATTGACGGTCGCGGTGACCACGGCGATGCCGGCAATGGCGCCCCAGCTCCATTCGGGGCGCCAGAGTTCAAGCGAGACGAGCTGGGCGACGCCCGCATAGACGAAGCCGCTCATCAGCATGGTCTGGAAGAAGGACAGTCCCTTGGCCGACGCGGCCGCGCCGAAGGCGACGGCGAAGACGACGATGCCCGGCATCAGCACGGAGACCTTGCGCAGTCCGAGCATCATACCCGCAGCGGTGATCGGCGCTTCCGGTTTAACCGGTGGCATGTTCGGATCGTCTGACATGATCCTTCCAAAAGCGGGAAAGCCCGCGCGAAGGTCAACGCGCGCGAACGGTGCGCCTGCATGAATTCCGCGCAGGGCGCGACAGCCTTCGGCAGGAGCATTACAGATGGGCGATGCACTGGTTCGACGATGCCGACGCCATCGCCCCTGCCCTTCCCGCGATCTGGCTCGTCCGGACGGATGCCAATCCGCACAACCTGACGGAGCGCTCGGCGCTCAGACGTGGGATGGCACGGTCGATCCTGGCGCGCCAGCTCGGCTGCCGCGAGGGCGATGTCGCCATCGCGCACGACGCGGCCGGACGTCCGCTTCTCGATCTCCCCCGAGAGACCGGTCTCCATCTCTCGCTGGCGACGCGGGCCGGCGTCGTCGCCGTCGGCCTGGCATGCCAGCCGCTGGGGGTCGACGTGGAGCAGGTCGACGAGCGGACCGCGCCGCCGCTCGACCTGTTGCATCCCGATGAGCGCAGCGCCCTCGCGGCAGCGGGCGCTGCCCAACAAGCCCGGAACTTCGCCCGCCTCTGGGCCGCGAAGGAAGCCTATGTGAAGGCGCTGGGATCGGGCTTTCGCAGGGCGCCGGAGAGTTTCGCGGTATCGCTCCTGTCGGAGACAGCCTTTCGGGTGACCGACGCCTCCGCACCTGCCGACATCGCCGGCGCTCTGCGCGCCATGAAAAACGGCGGCCATGAGATCATGGCCGCCGCAATTGTCGTGACCCGTCAGGCTGAACGCATCAGCCCAGCTGATCGATCGGCTTCTTCTTGAGGGCGTAGCCGACGATGCAGACGAAAGCCGCACCGAGCACCGCCGCCGTATAGAACGGCACCTTCGCAGGCAGGAGACCGGCCGGGTTGGTGTCGGAGACCGGCACGGTCTGGACCCAATTCGGCATGTGCACCTGAAGCCACTGCATTACCGCCATGTCGCTGAGCAGCATCTCGCCGGCGATCCAGCCGAGCAGGGCCGCACCGAGCCAGATCAAGATCGGGAAGCGCTCGAGAATGGTCGAGAGCATGCGGGCGCCGAAGATGATGAGCGGGATCGTCAGCAGCAGGCCGAACACGAACAGCTCGAAATGGCCACGCGCCGCGGCAGCGATCGCGAGCACGTTGTCGAGGCTCATCACCGCGTCGGCGATGGCGATGGTGCGTACCGCCTTCCAGAGATTGTCGCTGGCTGCGACCTCGCCATGCGCCTCTTCCTCACCCTTGGCGAGCTTGATGGCAATCCAGAACAGAAGGAGCGCGCCGACGACCTTCAGGAACGGGATGTTCAGGAGGTAGCTGACAACCACCGCGAAGATGATGCGCAGGCCCACCGCCGCAGCGGCGCCGAGCCAGATGCCGACCTTGCGCTGCTTCTCCGGCAGCGAGCGCACGGCGAGCGCGATCACGACCGCGTTGTCGCCCGAAAGCAGCAGATCGATCCAGATGATCTGGAGCAGCGAAGTCCAGAAGGCGGAAGATGCGAAATCCATCGGTCAGGTTGTCCCTTTGCAGTTTGTCAGAGAGCCGGATCGGGCCGGCGTGATTTGATGAGGTAGCCGAGGCCGAGCACGAGCAACGCGCCCAGGATCGCGGCCGGGTATTCGAGCTTGTGCAGCAGTTCTTCGCCGAAGCGGGCGATCAGCCAGGGATCGCTCTCGAACATCTCGCCCGCGACCCAGCCCAGCAGCGCGGCGCCGGCCCAGACCAGGACCGGGAAGCGAGTCAGCAAGCTGGTGATCAGCGAAGCGCCGAGCACGATCAGCGGGATCGAGATGACCAAGCCGGCGATCAGCAGGGGAATTGAATCCTTGGCAACGGCGGCGATGGCCAGCACATTGTCGAGGCTCATGACGATGTCGGCGATCGCGACGGTCTGCACCGCCTTCCAGAGCTTGCTGCTGGCGGTGATCGAATCCTCGTCCTGGCCCTCGTCCTCGACGATCAGCTTGACCGCGATCCAGATCAGAAGGCCCGCGCCGACGATGCGCAGGAGGGGCGTGTTCAGGAGCGAGGCAATCAGCACGGTGAAGAGCACACGCAGCACGACCGCGACACCGGCGCCGAGCGCGATGCCCTTGGTGCGCTGCGCCGGTGCCAGCGCCCGGCAAGCCAGCGCGATGACGACGGCGTTGTCACCCGAGAGCACGATGTTGAGCAGGATGATCTCGGCCAGCTTGCCCCAGACAAGCGGGTCGACGATCGAAACCGACGACAAATCCATGATCATCAAACCTTTGAATACATATTACGCATGACGCCGGCCGCCCGTCCTAAAGCGCCTGCTCGACGGCCTTGCCGGCGGCTTCCGTGCCGAGCGAGCCACCGAGATCGCGCGTGCGGGTCCGGGCGTCGCCGAGCGCGCGCTCGATCGCGGCCTCGATGCCCTTCGCGGCCTCGTGCTCGCCGAGATGGTCGAGCATCATCGCGCCGGACCAGATCATGCCGACGGGATTGGCGATGCCCTGCCCGGCGATGTCCGGCGCCGAACCGTGAACCGGCTCGAACAGCGAGGGATGGTCGCCGGTCGGGTTGATGTTGCCGGAGGGCGCGATGCCGATCGTGCCCGTGCAGGCCGGGCCGAGATCGGAAAGGATGTCGCCGAACAGGTTGGAGGCGACGACGACGTCGAAACGGTCCGGATTGAGCACGAAATGCGCGGTCAGGATGTCGATATGGTACTGGTCGACGGCGACGCCCGGATAGTTCTTCGCCATCTCCTTCACCCGTTCGTCCCAGTAGGGCATGGTGATCGAGATGCCGTTCGACTTGGTGGCGGAGGTCAGCTTCTTGCGCGGGCGGCGCTGCGCCAGATCGAAGGCGTATTTCAGCACGCGGTCGACGCCGACGCGGCTCATCACCGTTTCCTGGATGACGATCTCACGCTCGGTGCCGGCATACATCCGGCCGCCGACCGAGGAATACTCGCCCTCGGTGTTCTCGCGCACGACGAAGAAGTCGATGTCGCCGGGCTTGCGACCCACGAGCGGGCCGGGCACGCCAGGCATCAGGCGGACGGGGCGCAGGTTGACGTATTGGTCGAACTCGCGCCGGAACAGCAGCAGCGAACCCCAGAGCGAGATATGGTCCGGCACCTGCTGGGGCATGCCGACGGCGCCGAAATAGATCGCGTCATGGCCGCCGATTTTCTCTTTCCAGTCGTCCGGCAGCATCTTGCCGTGCTTGGCGTAGTAGTCGCAGGAGGAGAAATCGAACGAGTCGAGGCGCAGCTCGAAGCCGTATTTCTTCGAGGCGGCCTCCAGCACGCGCAGGCCCTCGGGCATGACTTCCTTGCCGATGCCGTCACCGGCGATCACGGCGATGCGGTAAACGCGGTTGGTCCCGGTCATGCGGTTTCTCCGAAGAAAGCCCTGAACTCGGCGGCGACGAGATCGGGGACCTCCTCCGCCAGATAATGTCCGCCGGGCAGAGCCCGGCCGCGCACATCCTGCGCACGCTCGCGCCACAAGGCCAGAGGGTCGAAGCACTTGCCGATGACGCCGCGCTCGCCCCAGAGCGCCAGCAGCGGGCAAGCGAGCTTCCGGCCGCCATCGGCCTCGTCATGGGCGATGTCGATCGTCGCGGCGGCGCGATAATCCTCGCAGCTGGCATGGATCATGGCGGGATCGCGGAAGCAGCGCAGGTATTCGGCAAGTGCCTCCGGCTCGAACAGGCGCATGTCGGAGGCGCGCCGGCTCGTCCAGTAGAAATCCGGATCGCTCTCGATCATGCGCTCCGGCATCGGCGCCGGCTGGATCAGGAAGAACCAGTGCCAGTAGGCGCGGGCGAAAGCGTCGGTCGTGTCGCGATACATCTCGCGCGTCGGCGCGATGTCGAGGGTGGCGAGCTTCAGGACGCGCTCGCCATGGTCGAGCGCCAGACGATGCGCGACGCGGGCGCCGCGATCATGCGAGCCGACGAAGAAGCGCTCGTGCCCCAGCACGCTCATCACCTCGGCCATGTCCTGCGCCATCGCGCGCTTCGCGTAAGGCGCGTGCCCGGCGTCGCTCGGCGGCTTGTCGGAATCGCCGTAGCCGCGCAGGTCCGGGCAGATCAGGGTGAAGTGCGGCGCGAGCAGCGGGGCGATCCGGCGCCACATCACATGCGTCTGCGGATAGCCGTGCAGCAGCAGGAGTGGCGGCCCCTCACCGCCGATCCGCGCGCGAATCCGCGGGCCCGACGTCGCGACGTCGAGCAGACGAAAACCGGGGAACAGATTGTCCGTGACGGGACGTTCGGTGAGAAACATAGAACCGCAGGAATGCAAGAATGCGTCAGCGCATACCCCGATAGCTTAGGGATTTCGCGCACGGATTATTACATAATATCGATAAATGGTGAGGGGCCTTCCCTTCTCCCCTTGCGGGAGAAGGTGGCAGCGCGAAGCGCTGACGGATGAGGGGTCACGCAGTAATGACGGCAAGCGCCGCGAGACCCCTCACCCCAACCCTCTCCCGCAAGGGGAGAGGGGGTAGGTCGAGGCGCGCGCGCCGTCAGCCGCGCAGGGTCGCGCCGTAGCGCTTGCCGATCTCGGCGACGATCTTGCTGCCGACGGCCTCGATCTCGGCCTCGGTCAGCGTCTTCTCGGTCGGCTGCAGCGTCACCGCCAGCGCGACCGACTTCTTGCCGGCCTCGACGCCCGCGCCTTCATAGAGGTCGAAGACGCCGACATTGGCGATCAGCGCGCGGTCGGCGCCCTGCGCCGTCTTGACCATGTCGCCGGCCGCCACCGCCTTGTCGACGATGAAGGCGAAATCGCGCGTCACCGGCTGGAAGTCGGAGAGCGCGAGCTTCGGCTTGACCTTGGTCGGCTTGGCCTTGGGCAACGGCAGCGCGTCGAGATGAATCTCGAAGGCAACCAGCGGCCCCTTCACGTCGAGCGCCTTCAGGATCTTGGGGTGGACCTCGCCGAAGGCGCCGATCACGCCCTTGGGACCGAACTGGAGCGTGGCCGAGCGGCCGGGATGCGCCCAGGCCGGGCCACCCGCGACGATCTGGAGACCGCCGGTCGGAATGCCGAGCCCAGAGAGTAGGCCGAGCACATCCGCCTTGGCGTCGAACAGATCGACGGCCTTCGCGCCGCCATCCCAGTGGCGGCCGGTGCCGTCGAGGCGAGCGGTGCCGCGGCGCAGGCCGGTCGCGGCGATGAGCTGGCCTTCCGGCTCGTCGCTCTTGAAGACCTGGCCGACCTCGAACAGCGCGACATCCGGGAAGCCGCGATCGGCGTTGCTCTGCGCGGCGCGGATCAGCCCCGGCAGCAGCGAGGGGCGCATATCCGAGAGATCGGCGGCGATCGGGTTGGCAAGCGCCAGCTTCGGCGAACCGCCGCCGAAGAGCTTGGCCTGATCATGCGAGATGAAGGACCAGGTCACGGCCTCGACGAGGCCGCGCGCGGCGAGCGTGCGCTTGGCGGTGCGGGTGCGCTTCTGCAGCACGGTGAGCACCGGCTTGACGACCTCGCCCTTGATGCGGGGCAGCGGCGTCGAGGCGACGCGGTCGAGCCCGGCGATGCGGACGATCTCCTCGACAAGATCGGCCTTGCCGCCGACATCCGCGCGCCAGGACGGCGGCGCCACCTTCACCCGATCACCCGCGCCCGAAACGTCGAAGCCGAGCGAGGTGAGAGCCGCCTGCATTTCGGCCTGCGGCAATTCGAGCCCGGTCAGGCGCTTGACCTCGGACCAGGGGAAGTCGATCGCGGCGGGGCCAGCCGGCAATTCGCCAACGAATTCCATCTCGGAGGCTTCGCCGCCGCAGAGTTCGATCACCAGCGCGGTTGCGAGATCGAGGCCTGGCCGGGCGAAATCGGGATCGACGCCACGCTCGAAGCGATAGCGCGCATCCGAATTGATGCCGAGCGCGCGGCCGGAGCGGGCGACATTGAGCGGGTCCCAGAGCGCGCTCTCGATCAGCACATCGGTGGTGGTCTCGCTTGAGCCCGAGGCCTCGCCGCCCATGATGCCGGCGAGCGATTCAACGCCGTGCTCGTCGGCGATCACGACCTGCTCGTCGGTCAGCGTATAGGTCTTGCCGTCAAGCGCGAGAATGGTCTCACCGGCTTTGGCGCGACGGACGGTGAGGTTGCCTTTCACCTTGGCGGCGTCGAAGACGTGCAGCGGCCGGTTATGGTCGAGCGTCATGAAATTGGTAATGTCGACCAGCGCGTTGATCGGACGCAGGCCGACAGCGCGCAGGCGTGCCTGCAGCCAGTCCGGCGAAGGACCGTTCTTGACGCCGCGCACCAGGCGCAGCGCGAAGGCCGGGCAAAGCTTCTTGTCGTCTGCGGCGAAATCGAGCGTAACCTTCACAGGGCACGGGAAGGAGCCATTGATCGGCTGGATCGCCGCGTTCTTCAGCTTGCCGAGGCCGGCGGCGGCAAGGTCGCGGGCGATGCCGGCGACACCGAGCGCATCCGCGCGGTTCGGCGTCACCGCGATCTCGATCACGGCATCGTCGAGCCCGGCATAAAGGGCGTAGGGCTGGCCGACCGGAGCATCATCAGGCAGTTCGATGATGCCGTCATGATCCTCGGAGAGCTCGAGCTCGGCTTCCGAGACCAGCATGCCGTTCGATTCGATGCCGCGGATCACGCCCTTGCCGAGCGTGACCTTCTTGCCGGGGATGTAGCTGCCCGGCGGCGAGAACACGCCCTTCATGCCGGTGCGGGCATTCGGCGCGCCGCAGACGACCTGCACGGGCTCGCCCGCGCCGGTATCGACCATGCAGACGCGCAGGCGATCGGCGTTCGGGTGCTGCTTCGCCTCGATGACGTAGGCGATGGTGAAGGCCGACAGCGCGGCGGCGCGATCCTCGATCGCCTCGACCTCGAGGCCGACGCGGGTCAAGGTCTCGGCGATCTCCGCAACGGAGGCGTCGGTGTCGAGATGCTCTTTGAGCCAGGAGATCGTGAACTTCATGCGTCTGCGTCCATCGGGGCGAGCACTTCCACCAGACGGAAGCGTTCGCAAAGCAAGGGCATGTCGGGGCTGAAGACACCGATGCGCCGGAAATAGGATTCGTGGGCGTCCCGCCAGAAGGCCAGGGAGCGGTCGCCCTCCCCTTCGTCGAAGGCGAAGGCCTCGTCAACTTCGTCGAAGCGTCGCGGGATGAGCTCGATCGTCTCGATGACGCAGACCGGCCGCCCGGCGCCATCGAGCACGATCCAGAGCTCGTTGAGCTTGGGGCAATCGGGCGCCCCGAGCGTGTTCACCGTCGCGATCTTGCGGCCGCTGATGACCAGCGCCGCGAGTTCGTTCGCGAGTTCCGGGCTGTCGCCGAAGGAAAAGCTCGGGCAGCCGCGATAGCGCTCGGGCAGGGAGGCGACGAGGTCAGCGTCCATCGTGCCCCGCCTGTGCCGACGCCGCCGGCCGCGCATCGTTGAGCTTGTTGGCGCCGTCCGTGCGGATCTTCATGGCATTGCCGCGCCAGCTCACCTCGCCGCCGACGAAGGCATAGGCCCAGATGCCGGGGAAGGCGATGTCGCGTGCCAGCATGGCGAGCGGCGTACGCCAGTTCAGGAACCAGCCGACGCTGGCGGACAGCACGATATCGCCGACATACCAGACGAGCAGGACGAGGAGCGGCGCGAGCCAGACCGACAACCCCAGCGCGGAGGCGCCGAAAGCAGCGAGCACGGCGGCAAGGAAAGGCGTGGAGAGGATCTCCAGCGCGAAGAAGGGCAGGAAGGTCACGCGCCGCAGACGCGCCCAGCGGAACTGGCGCTGCACGACGTCCCTCAGTCGGCGCCGGCCAAGCGGCTGCTCGAAGGGCTGGCCGACGAGATGGACCTGCCGGCCGGTATTGCGCACCAGCTTGGTCGAGGCCGCATCCTCGGCGATCTCGGCACCGAGCGCGGCGATGCCGCCATTGGCGTCGAGGAAGGGCTTGTTCCAGAGCATCGACTTGCCCTGCGCGAAGCCGAGGCCCAGCGCCTCGCCGACATATTGCCAGCGCGCCTGAAAGGCGTTGAGGAAGGCGCATTCGACTTCGGCGCCAATGCACAGCGGCCGGGAACCGGCTGGCGTCGAGCAGACGAGGCCGGTCGTGGGCTGCCAGGCGGCCAGCATGCGCTGAATGTAATCCTTGGGCATCAGCACGTTGGAATCGGCGAGGATGACCCAGTCGGTCGGAGCCGCCTCCCAGCCGCGCACGCAGTTGTTGAGCTTGGGATTGGCGCTGACCGGCACGTCGCCGACGACCAGGCGAGCCTTTTCATTGCCGTAGATGCCGATCAGTTCCTCGATCAGCGGGATGATCGGGTCATGGGCATCGGCGACGCAGAAGATCGTGCTGTAGCGGGGATAGTCGAGCTCCAGCCCCGAGACCGCCGTCTCGCGGCTGAAGGCCTCGATGCCGCGCACCGGGCGGACGATCGTGACCGGCGGCAATTCGTCGAGCAAGGCCGAGCGCTGCAGGGGCCGGCGCAGCCGCCAGAGCGCGATGGCCTGGCTGACCAGGTTCATCACGACCAGCAGCACGGCGATCGCCGCCGCCCAGCCCGCAGGCGTCATCGCGCCCTCCCCTGCCCGGTCGATGCCGTCATGAGGAGAGGCCGCCCGTCAGCGTCGGCAGGTCGAGCGGGCGGAAGCCGTAATGGGCGAGCCAGCGCACATCCGCCTCGAAGAACGGGCGCAGGTCCGGCATGCCGTATTTCAGCATGGCGATGCGGTCGATGCCCATGCCCCAGGCGAAGCCTTGATAGACCTCGGGATCGAGCCCGCAATTCCTGAGCACGTTCGGGTGGACCATGCCGCAGCCGAGGATCTCCAGCCAGTCGTCGCCCTCGCCGAAGCGGATTTCGCCACCCTTGCGCGAGCACTGGATGTCGACCTCCATCGAGGGCTCGGTGAAGGGGAAGAAGGACGGGCGGAAGCGCATCTTCACGTCGTCGATCTCGAAGAAGGACTTGCAGAACTCCTCCAGGATCCACTTGAGGTGGCCGAGATTGGCGGACTTGTCGATGACGAGCCCCTCGACCTGATGGAACATCGGGGTGTGGGTCTGGTCGGAATCGTTGCGATAGGTCCGGCCCGGGCAGATCACGCGGATCGGCGGCTGCTGTGCCAGCATGGTGCGGACCTGGACCGGCGAGGTGTGGGTGCGCAGCAGCTTGCGCTCGCCGTTCTCATCGGGCGCGAAGAAGAAGGTGTCGTGCATCTCGCGGGCGGGGTGGCCGACCGGGAAGTTCAGCTTGGTGAAGTTGAGGTCGTCGGTCTCGACATCCGGGCCCTCGGCGATAGCGAAGCCCATGTCGCCGAAGATCGCGGTGATCTCGTCGATGACCTGGCTGATCGGATGGATGCGGCCGCGCGCCTCCGGGCCGTCCTGCACCGGCAGCGACACGTCGACGCGCTCGGAGGCGAGCCGGGCTTCGAGAGCGGCTTCGCCGAGCGCTTCCTTGCGGGCCGCAATCGCGCTCTGAACCCGATCGCGCAGGCCGTTGATCTGGGGCCCCTTCTCCTTGCGCTCGT
Organism: Beijerinckiaceae bacterium; assembly: GCA_965283735.1. Lineage (GTDB taxonomy): Bacteria > Pseudomonadota > Alphaproteobacteria > Rhizobiales > Beijerinckiaceae > Allobosea. The sequence continues at coordinate 78,049 of CBDIPN010000002.1, forward strand.
CCGGCGTCATGCTGCCCAAGGTCTTGAGCAGGCCCGAGATCGAGCCCGACTTGCCGAGGGCGCCGATGCGCACATCCTCGATGGCGGCTTCATCGGCGGCAGAATCGATCGCGGCGAGGACGTCGCGTTCCAGGGTGGCGATATCGGTCATGAATTCAGTCGCAAGCGTTTGAAGGCGTGGGAACGGGCGCGTTCTAGCGGGAACGGCCGGCATATGCCAGAGCGAAGCGACGAGACAGGAGGATGCCTTGCCCGACAACACCGCCCAGAAGGAATCGCCCTCTTACCGGATGGCCGCGCTCGACCCGGATTTCATCCTCGGCGATTCGATGCGCGGCGCGCGCTTCATGCTGGAATACCAGAAGGCAGAGGACAGCCTGAGGGCCCGCGGCGTCGTCTCGACCATCGTCGTCTTCGGCTCGGCCCGGGTGCGCGAGGGCAATCCCTGGTACGAGGCCGCCCGCACCTTCGGCCGCATCGCCTCGGAGCGCGGGGGCGCGCTGCGCGATGGCGAGGCCGGGCGCCATCACGTCATCGCCACGGGCGGTGGGCCGGGCATCATGGAAGCGGCCAATCGCGGCGCGACGGAAGCCGGCGCGATCTCGATCGGCTTCAATATCACCCTGCCGCACGAGCAGGAGCCGAATGCCTGGTCGACCCCGGACCTGACCTTCCTGTTCCACTATTTCGCGATGCGGAAGATGCATCTGGCGATGCGCGCCTCGGCACTGGTCGTCTTCCCCGGCGGCTTCGGCACGCTCGACGAACTCTTCGAGATCATGACGCTGGTCCAGACCGGCAAGATGGGGCCGGTACCGATCGTGCTCTACGATTCCGGCTACTGGAAGGGCCTGCTCAATCTCGAGCGCATGGCCGAGGCCGGCTTCATCCGGCCCGACGACCTGAAGCTGTTCGCTTACGCGGATTCGCCGGAGGAGGCTTACGACCGGATCGCCGAAGGCGCCGGCGACGGCTGGAACCAGCCGAAGAACGGCAGCGTGCAGACGTAGGGCACCCATCGCATCGTCATGGTCGGGCTTGTCCCGACCATCCACGTCTTCGCTGGTCGAAGCTCGTGCTCAAGACGTGGATGCTCGCCACAAGGGCGAGCATGACGGAGGAGCAACCCAAAGAAAAAGGCCAGCGTCACCGCCGGCCTTTTCCAATTCAGCACTGCAAGACTGCTCAGGCAGCCTTGGCCTCGGCGCCCAGCACGCCCTTGACCGTCTCGACCACGGCAGCGAACGAGGCTGCGTCGTCGATGGCCATGGCCGACAGGGTCTTGCGGTCCAGCTCGATGCCCGACTTGATCAGGCCGCCGATGAAGACCGAATAGGTCAGGCCGTGCTCGCGCACCGCAGCGTTGAGACGCTGAATCCAGAGCGCGCGGAACGTGCGCTTCTTGTTCTTGCGGTCGCGATAGGCGTACTGCATCGAGCGATCGACGGCCGCCTTGGCGGCGCGGATCGTATTCTTGCGGCGGCCATAGAAGCCCTTGGCGGCCTTGAACGTCTTCTTGTGCTTGGCGTGGGCGGTAACGCCCCGTTTCACGCGAGCCATGTCATGATCTCCGGAATGTCAGGTGGCGTCAGCCGTTGGGAAGGAAGAACTTCTTCACGTTGGCAGCATCGCCCTCGAAGAGGGTCGTGGTGCCGCGGTGATTGCGGATCTGCTTGTTGGTCCGCTTGATCATCCCGTGACGCTTGCCGGCCTGGGCGTAGAGCACCTTGCCGGTTCCGGTGATCTTGAACCGCTTTTTGGCGGCCGATTTGGTCTTGATCTTGGGCATTTGAGCTCCTCAATGGTCGTGGCTGCGCGTCTTTTGAACGCGTTGCCAATGTCTTGCTTTCAGGAAGCAAAGCACGATCGCCACGGCAGCCCTTATCAGCCGGGCGATCGAAGGCCGGGCCTATCGCAGAAATCAGCGGCTTTTGCAAGTGCGAAGCCGGCAATGCCGCGCAAGGTTCCCCGATCCTATCTTCAGGCGGCTTCGCAGACCAGCGTTTCGCTCCGCGCGCCGAGCAGGCGGCTGTAGCCGATGAGCACGACCAGCAGCGCGGCGACGCCCGCCCCGACCGAGACCCAGAAGCCGCTATGGGCGCCATGGATGTCGATCAGGATGCCGGCGGCCGAGGCGCCGGCCGCCATGCCGATATTGATGCCGGTGATGGCCCAGGTCATGCCCTCGGTGAGCTGGCGCGGCGGCACCAGACGCTCGACCAGGCCCATGGCGATGATGATGGTCGGCGAAACCGCCGCGCCCGCCATGAAGAAGACCAGCGCCAGCGAGTAGAGCCCGGTTACCGCCAGCAGCGGCAAGGTGGTCGCCGCCGCCAGCGCGATCGCGGCGAGGAACTGCATGGCGAGCGAAGCCTTGAGCCTCATCGTGCCAAAGACGAGGCCAACGATGAGCGAACCCGTCGCATAGACGGCGAGAGGCAGGCTCGCCGCCGCCTTCTGCCCCTGCGCCTCCGCGAAAGCGACGGCGGTGATCTCGGCCGTGCCGAAGATCGCACCGATCGCGATCATGACGAGGACGACGGTCTGGACGCCGCCGACGCGGATGACCGAAGTGTCCGTGCCGGCGACATGCGCACGAACGGGCGGCTCGGTGCGCCGCTGCGCGCAGAGCAAGGGCACACCGACGACGAGGAAGATCAGGGCGGCAAGCGGCCCGGCCTCGGGAAACAGCCCGACGCTCAGCCCGATCGCGACAATCGGCCCGATGATGAAGATGACCTCGTCCACCACCGATTCGAAGGCGAAGGCCGTACGCAATTGCGGAGTGTCGCGATAGAACTCGGTCCAGCGCGCCCTGACCATCGCGCCGATGCTCGGCATCAGGCCGGCCAGCAACGCGAAGACAAAGAGCAGCCAGCTCGGCGCGCCCGTCCAGGTCGCGACCATCAAGCCGCCGAGCGCGAGCGCTCCGGCAGCGGCTGTCGGCATCAGCACCCGGCGCTGGCCATAACGATCGACGAGGCGCGAGACCTGCGGGGTGATCAGCGCGCTCGCGAGCGCGAAGGTCGCGGCGACGGCGCCCGCGATCGCATATTCCCCGCGCCGCTCCGACAACATGGTGACGATGCCGAGCCCGACCATCGAGGCCGGCAGGCGGGCAATGAAGCCGGCCGAGGAAAAGGCGAAGGCGCCAGGCACCTGGAAGATTTCGCGATAGGGGTTAGGCATGATTCAGACCGTGCAGTGCGGACATACGCCGCGTATGTAAGCGAATGCGTAATTGCATACACCTCGTATGTCAATTAACATACGGGGCGTATGTGATGAGGATATGATGGCCCGCAGACTTCGTGCCGACATGATCGCGGAGACCCGCGCCAGCCTGATCGCCGCCGCGCGCGCGGCCTTCGGCACGGTAGGCTATGCGGCCGCCTCGATGGACGAGATGACCGCAGCAGCAGGGCTGACGCGCGGCGCGCTCTATCACCATTTCGGCGACAAGAAGGGGCTGTTCGCCGCCGTGATCGACCAGATCGACGCGGAGATGACGGTGCGGTTGCGCGCCGTCTCGGCGAGGGCCGGGGATCGCTGGACCGGCTTCCGCGACGAATGCGCCGCCTATCTCGCGATGGCGCTGGAACCGGAAATGCAACGCATCATGTTGCGCGACGGCCCGGCCGTACTCGGCGATCCCTGGAGCTGGCCGATCCAGAACGACTGCATCCGCATGATGGCCCAAGGCCTCGACGCGCTCGTAGCCGAGGGCGTTCTGGCACCGCTCGATCCCGAAGCGGTGGCGACACTGATCTTCGGTGCGACCCAGCATGCAGCACAGTGGATCGCCCATGCGCCCGACCCGGAAGCCGCGCTCAAAGGCGCGACCGATGCCTTTGACGCGATGCTCGACGGGCTGCTGAAAAAAGCGAAATGAAAAAGGGCGCCAGCGGCGCCCTTTTTCTCGATCTGTATGGGATCGCGGGTGAAACGCCTCAACGCGGGGCGAGCACCATCACCATCTGGCGGCCTTCGAGCTGCCAGTCGCTCTCGACCTTGGCGATCTCGGCGGTATCGACCTTGACCCGCTCCAGCACCTTCACGCCGAGGTCCTGATGCGCCATCTCGCGGCCGCGGAAGCGCAGGGTGACCTTCACCTTGTCGCCTTCCTCGAAGAAGCCGTGCATGGCCTTCATCTTCACGTCGTAGTCGTGCTTGTCGATGCCAGGGCGCAGCTTGATTTCCTTGATCTCGATGGTGCGCTGCTTCTTGCGCGCCTCCGAGGCCTTCTTCTGCTCGAGAAAGCGGAAGCGACCATAATCGAGAATCTTGCAGACCGGCGGAACAGAGTTCGGGGCGATCTCGACGAGGTCGAGGCCGGCATCCTCGGCAAGCTTCAACGCATCGAAGAACGAGACCACGCCACGGTTGGCGCCGGTATCGTCGATGAGCTGAACCTCGCGAACTCCGCGGATATCGCGGTTCGAGCGGGGACCTTCCTTGGTCGGGGTCGGGGCAGCGCGGTAGGGACGACGAATGGGGGTATTCTCCTGTACTTGGCGCGCTTCGCGCCGTTGTTGCAGACACATTGCACAAAGACGGGCGATGTCAATGCATGACACCGCGATGGCGGGCATCTCCCACCGCAGAAGCCGGTCAGCGCTCCAGCAACGCGCAATAGACGTCGAGGGTTTCCGCGACCATCGCTTCGAGCGAGAAGTTCCGCTCGACATGGACCCGCGCCCGCCGCGCCAGCGCATCGCGGGCGGAAGGGCGCAAAGCCAGCGCCTCGTTCAATCCGGCCGCAAGAGCCGCGGCATCGCCCGGAGGCACATGCCAGCCGGTGCGCTCGCTCGGCGCGGTCTGCGGCGGCGCCAGCACCGTCTCGGGCACGGCACCGAGATCCGAGACCACGACGGGCGTGCCCATCGCCTGCGCTTCGACCGCGACGCGGCCGAAGGCTTCGGGATCGGTCGAGGGCACCGCGACGACCGCCGCCGAGAGCATGGCCGCCGGCATGTCGGTGCAGTGGCCGACGCGCTTAACCCGGCCTTCCAGCCCGGCCTTGGCGATCAGCGCATCGAGTTCCCGGACATAGCCGTCCCTGCCCTGCGCATCGCCGGCGAGGATGAAGGCCGTGTCGGTATCGCCGCCATCGCGCATCAGGCGCGCCGCCTCGATCAGCACGCGCTGGCCCTTCCAGTTGGTGAGCCGGCCGGGCAGCAGCACGATGCGCTGGTGAGGCTCGACGCCCCAGGCCTTGCGCAGGGCCTGCACCCGCTCGGCACCGACCGCCGCAGGCGCGAAGGCCGAGAAATTGGTGCCGCGATTCACGACCCTGACCCGGTCACCCGCCACCGGATGCTTCGCCTGGATCAGGCCCGCCGTGTAGTGGGAATTGGCGATGACGACATCGCCGCGCGCCATCACCGAATTGTAGAGCGTCTTCACCGCAGAGCGGCTGTTATAGGAGCCGTGATAGGTGGTGACGAAAGGCAGCTTCAGCAGCCGCGCCGCGCCGAGCGCGACCCAGGCCGGCGCGCGCGAGCGGGCATGGATCAGCTCCACCCCCTCCTGCTTGCAGAGCCGCGCGAGCTTGCGGATGTTGAAGAGCATCGCGACCGGGTTCTTGGAGGCGGCCGGAAACGGCAGCCAGACCCCGCCCTTGGCCTGCAATTCGGCGACGAGGCGCCCGCCCTCGGTGGCGACCAGCGCGCGTGCGCCGGCATCGGTCAGCCCCTTGGCGATGTCGACGGCTGTGCGTTCGGCTCCGCCGGCTTCCAGCTCGGGAATGATCTGCAGGATCGTCCGCCCCGCCAGCGGGTGCGTTTCGGTCGAAGGCAGAGAAAGATGGGCACCCGGCTTGAAGGACATTCGCTCTCGGTCTGGAATTTCTTTAACGGGGCGAATATGCCCCCATCGGTTGACTGCCGCAGCCTCTAATCGCCGCGGCCAGATGATTCGCCACAGGAGATTTGCCTTGGAGCGCCAGCCGCCGCAATGGCTCGAGGTCGGAGACGGCCCCTCAAAGCGCCGCCTCGCCTATCTCCTGCAGGAGGGAACCGGCGCGCCGGTGGTCTGGCTCGGCGGCTTCCGTTCCGACATGCGCGCGACCAAGGCCGAAGCGCTGGCCGAATGGGCGCGCGACGCAGGCCGGACCTGCCTGCGCTTCGACTATGGCGGCCATGGCGAGAGTGATGGCGATTTCGGCAACTTCACCCTGTCGGACTGGCTCGGCGACGCGGTTGCGGCGATCGAAAGCCAGTGCCGCCAGCCTCCGATCCTGGTTGGGTCCTCGATGGGCGGCTGGATCGCGCTGCTCGCGGCTCGCAAGCTCCTTGGAACGCCGTTGCAGCCCGCCGGCCTCGTTCTGATCGCGCCGGCCGTGGATTTCTCCGAGGACCTGATGTGGGCGCAGATGCCCGATTCGATCCGCCGGACGATCCTTGATGAAGGCGTCTGGCTGCGGCCTTCGGAATACTCACCCGAACCGACCCCGATCACCCGCGCCCTGATCGAGGACGGCCGCCGCCACCTGATGTTCGGCGGCGAGATCAAGGCCGGCTGCCCGGTGCATATCCTGCAGGGCATGCGCGATCCCGACGTGCCCTGGCGCCAGGCGCTGAAGCTCGTCGAGCATCTCAGCGGCGATCCGGTCGTGCTGACGCTGATCAAGGACGGCGATCACCGCCTGTCCACGCCGGACGATATCGTGAGGCTGCAATCGGCGGTCGCCGGGATCGCGACCGCGCCCTGAAGATCGGGCTGGCCAGCGTCAGTGGACGCTGACCATCCTCAGATCATGCTCCCAGGCATTGGCCGTGGCGGCCTCGCGCGAATCCGTCACGAGGATCGGCGCGCCGTCGGCCGAGAGCAGGGTGAAGAGCTGCAAGCCGGACTCGATCTTGGGAGCCTGCGGGAAAATCCGCATCAGCTCGTCGGAGCTCATCGACTTGATGTAAGCGACCTCGCCAGCACCGAGCGCGGCGAATTCCGCGGGGGTGAGCGGGTTGGTCTGGATAAGATTGCTGTCCTGTTTCATCGCGCCCTCCTTCAGAGCAGTGCGAATGCGGTTCTGATACTGCGCCTTCAATTATGAACAGATGCGAAAACCGCTGACGCACCCTTCAAAAGCTGGACGGGTTTCCGCCCTCTACTCCCGGCTCATGATATCGATACGCCGGATGAGCCGTTCCGGTTCCGGCCTGATGAGATCAATCGCGAGCAGGCCGTTCGACAGATCGGCGCCGAGGACCTGCATGCCGTCGGCCAGCAGGAAGCTCCGCTGGAACTGGCGAGCGGCGATGCCGCGGTGCAGGAACTGGCGATTCTTGTCGTCGCTCTGGCGCCCCCGGATCGTCAGCTGGCTCTCTTCCAGCGTGATCTCGAGCTGCTCCCGCGCGAAGCCCGCGACGGCCAGCGTGATGCGCAGGCGGTCGGGCTCGTCCTCCGTCCGGGGCAGCCGCTCGATATTGTAGGGCGGATAACCCTCGCTCGCGCCCTTGGCGACGCGATCGAGCGCGCGCTCGATATCGTCGAAGCCGAGCAGGAACGGATGGGACAGGCTAGGTGGACGCGTCATCACTCCAGGCCCTCGAAAGGCGCCTCACAATCATCGGGACCCGCCGCCGGGCAGCATCCCGCAGGCGAGAGGCGAACCCTCCCGCTTGAACAAGATATGGCGAAGCGCAGAGGTCGCTTCAAGGGGAGCGGCACTGAGCCGGCAACCCGGAAGGGGGCGGAGATGTCCGACGATGTCCGGGAAAGGAATGGTACAGCCACCCCGGCTTGAACGGGGGACCTCTAGATCCACAATCTAGCGCTCTAACCAACTGAGCTATGGCTGCCCGTACCGAGGGCTTCGCGACCGGCCGCCGTGGCGGGGGTCGTCAGCGGCGCGGACCCTAGTGCCGACTCTCCGCTTTTGCAACCGCGTAATTCAACTCCGGCTGCGGAATTTCGGCGCGGCCTTCGCACGCGCCGAATCCGGTCGCTCGATCAGTCCTTGCGCAGGGCCGCGTTGGCGGTGCGCGCCAGCTCTTTCAGGTGTTCGGCATAGGACTTGTAGCTGCGGCGCACCGCCTTGGCCTGCAAGGCGATCGCCTCCGAGGCGCTGTGGGTGCGCGCGAGCGACTGCGCATCGCCGAGTGTCGCCTCCAGCTCGGCACAGGCATGATCGAGCATGCGGGCCTGCAGGGCACCGAAGGCGCGCGCCATGGTGAGCGCCTGGCTCATTGCCGTCGCCGTGACGACGGCAGCGGCCTCGGGCGGGCGCGGCAGAGGCAGCGAATTCGAGGGACGCGGGCTGCGGCGGCGGCGCCTTGGCGGCCGGCGCGGGCGCGGGCTCCGCCGGCTTCGCAACCGGGGCGACCGGCGCGGGCCGAACAGGCTCCGGCTTGGCGACGGCGGCCTTGGCGGGAGCCGATTCGGATACGGCAGGCTTGGCCAGCGCCGGCTTCGTTTCGGCGATCACCGGCCCGGACACCGCGACGGCAGGCTTGGCGGCCTTCGCGGCCAGCTTCGGCCCGGCGACCTTCGTCGCGGGCTTCTCGACCCGGACCTTGACCGGCGCCGCCTTTTTCGGAGCGCTCGCGAGGGCGGGCTTGCTGACGGGAGCCGGCTCGGCTGCCGCGGCGGGAGTCGGCGACGGCGCAGGAATAGGAGCAGCAACCTTGACAGGCGCAGGCTTGGCCGGAGCAACGGGCTGCGCGGGGGCCTTCGGCTTCTCGGGTTCCACGGCGGATGGCGGCATCGCGGCGGGCGCGGGTGTCAGCGCCTTGACCGGGGACAGGCTGACCGGAACCTTGGACTTGGTCCGGGTCGGAGCAGGCTTGACCATGACAGCTCTCCTTCGGCGGCAAACAGCGAAGGCCGGGCTCCGTGGCCCGGCCGAACTATGATGTGGCGCCCCCGGGGCGCGCCAGATCGGTCAGGCTTCAGCGACCCTTGGTCGCCTTGCTGACGGTCTCGGCGGCCTTGGTCGCGGCATCCTGCGCGGCGGTGCCGAGGTCCTTGAGCTGATCCTGGAGCGCGGCGACCTGCGACTTCAGGAAGTCGGACTGATGCTGCATCACCTCGGTCAGGTCCTTCGACTTCACCAGCTTCTGGGCGAAATCGAACGCGGCCGCGACATTGTTCTCGGCATAGGCGATGGCCTTGCGGGTCGCGTCCTGAGTGTTGGCGCGGGCGCTCTCGGCCGAACCATGGGCATTGTCGACAGCCTTATGGGCAGCGCCCATGAATCCGTCGAACGCCTTGCGGGCCTGCTCGACGCTGCGCTCGGCGAACTCGCGCATTTCTGTGGGCACTTCATAAGGCAGCTTGCCGTTCATCGAATCCTCCTGTCGTGTGGCGATCCATCCCTAGATCATTGTGCACTGCAATATCATTGTTGCACCGCAATGACAACAGCGTGACATTCGGTGACAGCCGCCATGTTAACGCTGTTTCGATGAGAAGCGGGAGAGCGATCTTCGGCTCCATGGATTTGCCGCCGTTTGGGGTCTATTAAGGCTTTGTTAGGCATAACAGGCGCGATCGAACGAGCGGGCAGGCATGAACGAGGCCGGAGAGGACTGGGCGAAGTGGAGCGTGGCGGCGGCTGAAGACGCCGCCCTTGCAGCCTTTGCCGCCGGCGGAGCCCTGCTGCTCTGGGACCCGGCCACCGAGCAGCCGTATCTGGTCAACGCCGCCGCGCAAGCGCTGCTCGGCGGACAGACGAATTTGCCGGCGCCAACGCGGCAGCGCCTGAACCTGCTGGCCGGCGGCCTGGCCTCGGCCAACGGCATCCGCCTCGAGCGCCTGCGCCTGACCGCGAGCTTCGCCGCGGTGCCGGTCACCTGCGGCAGCAAGCTGGTTTCGCTCGCCGATGGACGCTCTGCGCTGGCGCTCGCCGTGCAGGCTTCCGAACTGCGCCGCCTCGGCGTCTCGGTTCCTCAGACAGCTCCTTCCGAACGTGCCCCTATCGCCGCTCCGGCTGCCGTTGCGGCGCCGCCCCGCGAAGAGGCGCCCTCCCCCGCCAAGCCGGCCATGGTCCGCTTCCTCTGGCAGAGTGACCGCGAGGGCAGGCTGACCAAGCTCTCCGACAATATCGCTGTCCTGACCGGGCAAGCGGCGGCGGCCGGGCTGATCGGCCAGCGCTGGCAGGACCTGCCCGGCTCCACCCTTGCCGATAGCGATGGCGGCCTGATCGACCGATTCGCCAAGGCCACGACCTGGAGCAGCCATAGCGTGCTCTGGCGCACCGATTCGCCCGGCGAGGCCGCACCGGTCGAGATCTCGGGCGTGCCGGTGCTCGATGCCGCGCGCCAGCTTGCCGGCTTCCGTGGTTTCGGCATCGCCCGACTCAACGAGCGCCGCCCCTTCCCGGAAACTGCGGCGCCGGGTGGCGATGCCAACAGACAGGCGGAGCAAGTTCCGCCTGTCGCCGAGACCGCGCAGGACGATGCGCTGCTGCCTGCCGCCAATCTCGCCGCCATGAGCGACACGCCTCCGGCTGCGTCGCCCATCGCCGAAGATTCGACGGCCTTTGCCTCACCCGGCCCGATCGACGCGAAAGCGCCGGTCGTCAGCACGCTTGAGACGGACGAGCTGCCCGAGGATAATGACGAGGGCGCGGAAGAAACCGCCTCGCACGTTCCCGAGCCGCCACCGGAAGAGGCTTCTGCTGAGCCTGCTCCCGAAGCGCCCGAGCCCGATTCGCTGCCTGGCAAGATCGTACCGCTGCGCAACGGCCACCTGACCGCGATCCGGCCGGTTCTCGAACCGTCGAAGCCGCATCTGAGCTCGGCCGAGCGCAACGCCTTCCGCGAGATCGCCAAGGCGCTGGGCGCGCGGCTTGCCGGCGACGACGAGCCGAGCGCGCCGCGCCTGCCGCCGGTCGCGCCATTGCAGGTCAAGGAGAAGGACGAGGCATCGGCCGCGAAGATGGCCGCGGAGGCGGACACAGGCCTTGCCCCCGCCCGGCAGCGCAACTCCCATGCCGACGTGCTCGACCGGCTGCCGATCGCCGTCCTCGTCAATCGCGGCGACGAGGCGCTCTATGCCAACCGCACGCTGCTCGAACTGCTTGATTATGCCGATCTCGCCGACCTCAAGGCCGGCGGCAAGGTCAGCCGCCTGATCAAGGAGGCCACGCGCACCGACGGCGGCACGATGACGCTGATCGACCGCCTCGGCCATCTGGTCCATGTCGATGCCGTGCTGTCGAGCGTGAGCTGGCAGGACGAGCCGGCGACGCTGATGGCCTTCCGCCATCCCAATGGCGACGGCAGCGAAGTGCCGGTGCTGACGCCGGAAGAGGCCGAGGAAGCCGAGCTGGCGGCCGAGTTCGCGGCTGAGGAAGCCGAATTCGGCGGCCCGGGTCGAAGCGCTCCGCCTCGATGCCGATGCACGCGATGCTCGTATCGGCGAACTCACCGCCATGCTCGATACGGCGACGGACGGCGTCGTCACCGTCGACGATCGCGGCCGCATCCTGTCGCTGAACAAGGCGGCCGAGGCGCTGTTCGGCTATGACCAGCGCGAGGTCACCGGCGAATTGTTCACCCTGCTCTTCGCAGGCGAGAGCCATGCGCCGGCGCTCGACTATCTCGAAGGGTTGAAGGGCGGCGGCGTCGCCTCGGTGCTCAACGACGGCCGCGAGGTACAGGGCCGCGTGCGGCAGGGCGGCAAGATCGCGCTGTTCATGACGATGGGCCAGATCGCCCATGGCAACGAGCCACGCTTCTGCGCCGTGCTGCGCGACCTGACCGCCTGGAAGAAGACCGAGGGCGAGCTGGTCGAGGCTCGCAAGGCGGCGGAGACGGCGAGCGCCCAGAAATCCGACGTGCTCGCCAAGATCAGCCACGAAATCCGCACGCCGCTCAACGCGATCATCGGCTTTGCCGAGGTGATGGCCGAGGAGCGCTTCGGGCCGATCGCCAACGAGCGCTACAAGGAATACCTGCGCGACATCCACCAGTCGGGCGGCTACGTCATCAGCCTCGTCAACGACCTGCTCGACCTCGCCAAGATCGAGGCCGGCAAGCTCGATCTCGACTTCGTCAGCGTCAACCTCAACGAGATCGCGCTGTCGACGGTGTCATTGCTCCAGCCGGAGGCGCAGCGCGGCCGCGTCGTGCTGCGCTCGGGGCTCTCGCCGAAGCTGCCGCCCGTCGTCGCCGACGAGCGCTCGATCCGCCAGATCGCGATCAACCTGCTCTCGAACGCGGTGAAGTTCACCGATGCCGGCGGGCAGGTCATCATCTCGACCGCGCTCGGCGACCAGGGCGAGGCGATCCTCAGGGTCCGCGATACCGGCATCGGCATGGACGACGACGAGCTTCGCCTCGCGCTCGAACCCTTCCGCCAGGTGCCGACGACGCGGCGTGCCGGCGGCACCGGGCTCGGCCTGCCGCTGACCAAGGCGCTGGTCGAAGCCAACCGCGCCGCGATGGCGATCACCAGCGTCAAGAAAGAGGGCACGCTGGTCGAGATCACCTTCCCGCCGCAGCGCGTGCTGGCGAGCTGATCGAACAGCGATGCTGATCCGAAAAAGCCCGGAGCTACCGCTCCGGGCTTTTTCTTTTGGTCAGAGCAGCGTCCCGGTCAGGATCGCGGCGGCGACGCCGAAATAGATCACCAGGCCGGTGACATCGACCAGCGTCGCGACGAAGGGCGCCGAGGCGCTGGCGGGATCGAAGCCGAGCCGCTTCAACGCGAAAGGCAGCATCGAGCCCGCAAGCGAGCCGAAGGTGACGATGCCGACGAGCGCGCCGCCAACCGTCGCCGCGATCAGGATCCAGTGCGGCCCGTAATCGTAGAGGCCGAGCCATTGCCACGCGACGATCCGAACGACGCCGATCAGGCCGAGAATGCTGCCGAGCGTGAGGCCGGTCGGCAATTCGCGCAGCGCGATCCGCCACCAGTCCTTCAGCGTGACCTCGCGGAGCGCCAGCGCCCGGATGATCAGTGACGTCGCCTGCGAACCGGAATTGCCGCCCGAGCTCATGATCAGCGGAATGAAGAGCGTCAGTACCAGCGCCTTCTCCAGCTCGCCCTCGAAGAACTGCATGACGGAGGCCGTCAGCATCTCGCCGACCAGCAGGATCGAGAGCCAGCCGGCGCGCTTGCGGATCATCGCGACGAAGCCGATCTCGTTATAGGGCTGGTCCAGCGCCTCCATGCCGCCGAGCTTCTGCACGTCCTCGGTGGTCTCGGCGATCATCGCGTCGATGACGTCGTCGAAGGTGACGATGCCGATGATCTGCTCATCCGCATCGACGACGGGAACGGACAGCAGGTCGTACTTGGTGATGAGGCGGGCGACCTCCTCGCGATCGACCTCGGCGGTGACGCAGATCGGCTTGTGCGCGGGCACGACCGACTCGACCGGCGCCTCCGGATCGCCACTGATCAGGCGGCGCAGCGAGACGGCACGCACCAGCTTGCGGGTCACCGAATCGAGCACGTAGATCGCGTAGACCGTCTCGCGCGAGCGCTCGACGCGGCGGATATGGTCGAGCGTCTGCTGCACCGTCCAGTTCGAGGGCACGCTGACGAACTCGGTCGTCATGATCGAGCCCGCGCTGTGCTCGGGATAGGCCAGCAGCTTCTTGAGGTCGGACCGGGTCTGGCGGTCGATGCGGCCGCTCAGTCGTTGTCGAACCTCCTCGTCGAACTCCTGGAAGACGTCGGCCGCGCGGTCCGCCGACATGGCGGAGAGCAGCGCACCGGCGCGTTGGTCCGGCAGCAGCGCCACGGCGTCGGCTGCTGCCGTGAGTTCGGGCTGATCCAGCACCTCGACGGCGCGTTCGAACGGCAGTTCGGCCAGGACATGCGCGATGGTCGCGTCGTCCTGGTCGTTCAGCGTCTCGACGATGTCGGCGACGTGTTCCTGTGCCAGCGTCTGGGCCAGCGTCACGGCAAGGAGGTCCGTGGTGGCGGCGGTATCATTCATGGCTCTGTTCCTTGCGATCGGGCCGTCGTGGCCGGATCGCAGGCGAGCCGGGAAACCCGGTCAGGCGCGCGAGGCGGCGGCGGACGGCTTCGACTGTCGGCTGGGACTGTCGCTGGGCATCGGGTCGGGATTTCCTGTGAGCAGCCGGCCGCAGAGGCCGGAAGCAGGAGGCCAATGCACCCGCAAGGCGCGCGCGTCAAACGGTTTTTTGCTCCGCGCGCCGCGATGATTGGCATTGGCCGATGCCAGGCGCTCGGCCTATTGTCGCCGCGACGCGCCGGCCTCTGCCGGGCGCGTCCTCCGTTCCGCACTCTCTCGCTGGATCCCGCCGATGTCCCTGACCATCTATGGCTGTTACCGCTCGCGCGCCTCGCGCAACATCTGGCTCGCCAACGAGCTCGGCCTGGCCTTCACGCATGTGCCGGTGATCCAGGCCTATCGCCTGCCGGACCCGAACGCGCCCGGCGTGCCGCTCCATACCCGCAGCGCCGACTTCCTGAAGATCAACCCGAACGGCCATATCCCCAGCATCGACGACAACGGCTTCAAGCTGCACGAATCGCTGGCGATCAACCTTTATCTCGCGCGCAAGCATGGCGGCCCGCTCGCTCCCAAGGACGCGCAGGAGGAAGGGCTTGCGGTGATGTGGTCGCTCTGGGCCGCGACCGAATGCGAGACCCATGCGCTCAACCTGCAGTTCCACCTCGCGGCCTATCCGCCGGAGAAGCGCAAGCCGGAGCTGGTCGAGGCCGCCCTCGCCGCCCTGCCCGGCCCCTTCGGCGTGCTCGAAAAGACGCTGGCCGAGAACGGCGGCTATGTGATGGGCAACCGCTTCACCGTCGCCGACATCAACCTCGCGGAGATCTTCCGCTACGCCAAGCCCGCGACCCAGCTCTTCGACGCCCATCCGCGGGTGAAGGCCTGGCTCGACGCCTGCCAGGCACGGCCCGCCTTCCAGGCGATGTGGCAGGCGCGCGACGCCGAGGCCGCCTGAGCGGAAGAGCCTGCACAGAATACGGGTGGCCGGGTCTCGCCCGGCCACCTACTGACGCGGAATGACCCGGCCCAAGAGCAGAGCTTCCGCCATGACACAGCCGACACCCGCTCCCGCGCTGCGCATGGGCCTGCTCGAATGGCTCCTGCTGATCATCCTGTCGGTGTTGTGGGGAGGCTCGTTCTTCTTCAACAAGCTCACCGTGGCGGAATGGCCGCCCTTCGCCGTGGTGCAGGTGCGCGTCGGCCTCGCCGCGCTGGCGCTGCTGCTCGCCGTGCGAATCGCCGGGCAGTCGATGGCGGTGGGGCGTGAACTCTGGCTCGCCTTCTTCGGGATGGGCATCCTCAACAACCTGATCCCGTTCAGCCTGTTTCTCTGGGGCCAGCAGCAGATCGCGAGCGGCCTCGCCTCGATCCTGAACGCGACCACGCCGATCTTCGCGGTGCTGGTGATGCACTGCTTCGGCAACGAGAAAGCGACCGGGCTGAAACTCGGCGGCGTGCTGGCCGGCCTGATCGGCGTCGCCATCCTGATGGGGCCGGACGCGATCAGCGGGCTCGGCTCCAATCTGGCGGCGCAGATCGCCTGCGTCCTCGCCGCGGTCTCCTACGCCTTCTCCGGCCTGCTCGGCCGGCGCTTCCGCGGGGTGTCGCCGCTGGTCGCTGCCACCGGCCAGCTCTCGGCCTCGACGCTGATGATGATCCCGATCGTCTTCGTGATGCATCCGCCCTGGACGCTGCCGGTACCGTCCCAGACGGCATTTCTCGCTCTCGTCGGACTGGCGCTGATCTCGACGGCGCTGGCCTATCTCCTGTTCTTCCGGATCATGCGCACCGCCGGGCCGAGCAATGTCATGCTGGTCACCTTCCTGATCCCGGTCAGTGCCATCCTGCTTGGCTCGGGGCTGCTGGGGGAGGATCTGCTGCCGCGCCATTTCGCAGGCATGGCTGCGATCTTCGTCGGACTAGCCCTCATCGACGGCCGCATCATGCGTATTGCGCGGGCGAGTCCGGCTCCGACCTCCTGACCCCACACGCATTCTCCGGAGCCTTCAACGGCTGAGCGCCCTGTCCCGTGCTCAGCCGAAAGGCTTTGTTGCCTAAAGATTATGAATTTCTGTAAGGTCGACACCTTGGCCGGAACCGCTATTGGCCACGGCCACCGATAGAGATATCGCGGCAAGCGATACACGGGACAGGGGACGGCTTATGGATGTGCGGCAACTGCGATGCTTCATCGCGGTGGCAGAAGAGCTGCACTTCGGCCGCGCGGCCGAGCGGCTCGGCGTTGCGCCTCCTGCGCTATCGCGCCAGATCAGCGCCCTCGAAGACGAACTCGGCGTCGCCCTTTTGACCCGCACCACCCGGCAGGTCGCGATGACGCGCGCCGGGCTGATCATGCTGGAAGAAGCCAAGGGCATCCTCGTCAAGATGGAGCATGCCTCGCGCGCCGTGCGCGAGGCCTCGCTTGCCTCCGGCAAGGTGTTGCGCGTCGGTGCGATCGACGCGGCTTCGTCGAGCTTCGTGCCGGAAGCGCTGGTGACCTTCCGCGCCCGCTTTCCCGGCGTCGAGATCAAGTTCGTCGAGGCGATCACCACCGCCCTGATCCAGATGCTGGAAACCGGCAAGCTCGACATGGCGCTCACCCGCCCGCCGCGAAAGCCGACCGATTGTGCCTTCGAGATTCTACGGGTCGAGCGGCCGGTCGTGGTGCTGAACGAGAACCATCCACTTGCCGCCCGCGAGCACCTGACCATGCTGGACCTCGTCGGCGAGCCCTTCGTCGTGCCCTCCAAGCGCCTGCGGCCTTATGCCTACGATCTGGTCATGGCCTATTTCGAGAGCGTCGGCGCGGTGCCGAACGTGACGATCGAGGCCACCGAAAAGCCGGCGATGATGTCGGCGGTCGCCGCCGGGCTCGGCATGGCGCTCGCACCGGACTGGGTCTCGCGCTTGTCCTTCCCCGGCGTGACGATGCGACGCCTGCGCGGCGCGATGCTCGACCCGCCGCCGGCGGGCGCCCTGGTCGGCGTCTCCTGGCGGCCGCAGCAGAAGCTGCCCTCCCGCGACGATTTCCTCGCGATCCTCAGGGAAAGCGTGACGCTGCTCGACGACCGCCACGTCCTGCCCTTCGTCCCACCGAAACCGCAGCAACGAACCGCCCGCACCGGGCCGCCAATCGGAGGTTCCTGATGAGTTTGAACCAGATGGAGCGGGCGCAGGGTCTGCGCATAAGATCGTCGCAGGACCTGGCCGGCGGCCTGTTCATGATCCTGATTGCGCTCGGCGCCTTCGTCTTCTCCTGGGAGCTGCCGGCCGGCACGCTGCGCCAGCTCGGACCCGGCATGCTGCCCAAGGCCTTCGCGGTGATCTGCGGCGCGCTCGGCGTGATGCTGGCGCTCGCTTCGCTGCGCTACAACGGCGAGAAGCTATCGGGCTGGTCGTGGAAGGGCATCTTCTTCGCGCTCGGCGGCGCCTGCCTGTTCGCGCTGACCATTCGCGGCTTCGAGTTCGGCCCGATCCGGGTTCCCGCGCTCGGCCTGCTGGTCTCCGGTCCGCTGCTGATCTTCTTCGCCGGGCTCGCTGCGGACGACCGCAAGCTCAAGGAGCTGCTGATCTTCGCGATCGCGATGTCCGCCGGCTGCATCCTGCTGTTCAAATACGCGCTGTCGCTGCCGATCCCGCTCGCGCCCTGGCTGCTGGGGATCTGACCGATGGATATGTTCTCCAATCTCGCGCTGGGCTTCGGCGTCGCTCTGACGATGAAGAACATCGCGCTCTGCTTCGCCGGCTGCCTCGTCGGCACGCTGATCGGCGTGCTGCCCGGCGTCGGGCCGATCGCGACGATCTCGATCCTGCTGCCGATCACCTTCGGGCTCGATCCGACCGGCGCGCTGATCATGCTCGCCGGCATCTATTACGGCGCGCAGTACGGCGGCTCGACGACCGCGATCCTGGTCAACATCCCCGGCGAGGCGACCTCGGTCGTCACCACACTGGACGGCCACCAGATGGCCAAGCAGGGCCGCGCCGGCATCGCGCTCGGCACCGCGGCGATGGGCTCCTTCTTCGCAGGCTGCGTCGCGACCCTGATCATCGCCGCGCTCGGCGCGCCGCTGACCAAGATGGCGCTGCTGTTCGGACCGGCCGAATATTTCTCGCTGATGGTGATGGGCCTGTGCTTCGCGGTCGTGCTGGCGCGCGGCTCGATCCTCAAGGCCTTCTGCATGATCATGCTCGGCCTGCTGTTCTCGACCGTCGGCACCGACCTCGAAACCGGGCAGGAGCGCCTGACCTTCGGCATCGCCTCGCTCTCCGACGGCATCGACTTCTCGGTGCTGGCGATGGGCGTGTTCGGCTTCGCCGAGGTGCTGCGCAATCTCGAGAGCCCCGAGGCGCGCGACGTCGTCAAGGGCAAGATCGGCCAACTCCTGCCGGACTGGAACGATATCAAGCAGGCGACCGCGCCGGTGCTGCGCGGCACCGCGATCGGCGGCATCCTGGGCATCCTGCCGGGCAACGGCGCGGTGCTCGGCCCCTTCGCCAGCTACACCATGGAAAAGAAGATCGCCAAGGACCCCTCGCGCTTCGGCAAGGGCGCGATCGAGGGCGTGGCGGGGCCGGAATCGGCCAATAATGCCGGCGCGCAGACCGCCTTCATCCCGCTGCTCACGCTCGGCATTCCGCCGAATGCGGTGATGGCGCTGATGGTCGGCGCGATGACGATCCACGGCATCATCCCCGGCCCGCAGGTCATGACCCGCAACCCGGAGCTGTTCTGGGGCATGATCGCGTCGATGTGGGTCGGCAACCTGATGCTGCTGATCATCAACCTGCCGCTGGTCGGCCTCTGGGTGCGGCTGCTGCAGGTGCCCTACCGGCTGATGTTCCCGGCGATCCTGATCTTCTGCTGCATCGGCATCTACTCGGTGAACAACCAGCCGCTCGACGTCGCCTTCACGGCGCTGTTCGGCCTGTTCGGCTATCTCCTGATCAAGCTCGGCTTCGAACCGGCGCCGCTGCTGCTCGGCTTCGTGCTCGGCAAGCTGATGGAGGAGAAGCTCCGGCAGGCGCTGATCATCTCGCGCGGCTCGTTCTGGACCTTTGTCGAGCGGCCGATTTCGGCCGGGCTGCTGGCGGTGGCCGTGCTTGTGCTCGTCATCGCGCTTCTGCCCTCGATCTCGAAGAAGCGCGAGGAAGTCTTCACCGAATGACGGGGTTGCCGCCCCGGCGGCAGCCCCCCAGTTTCATCTCAAGCTAATCCAGGGAGGAATACGCATGAAGAAGCTCGTTCTCGGCCTTGCCGCGGCCGCCACGCTGGCTTTCGCCGGTGGCGCACAGGCGCAGGGCTACCCGACGAAGCCGATCACCATGATCGTGCCCTTCGCGGCCGGCGGCCCGACCGACATCATCGCCCGCATCGTCGCCGACAACATGTCGAAGACGCTCGGCCAGCAGATCGTAATCGAAAACGTCGCCGGCGCCGGCGGCACCACCGGCATCACCCGCGCCGTGACCGCCGCGCCCGACGGCTACACCATCGCGATGGGGCATCTCGGCACCTTCTCGGCGGCGCCCGCCACCTATCCCGGCCTGAAATACGACCCGATCAACGGCATGCAGACGGTCGGCCTCGCCGGCGGCACGCCGATCCTGATCGTCGCCCGCAAGAACCTCGAGGCGCCCGATCTCAAGGCCTTCGTCGCGGCCGTGAAGGCCAACCCGGACAAGTTCAACGAAGCCCATGCCGGCCTCGGCTCGGTCTCCTGGACGACCTGTACCCTGCTCAAGGGCATCCTCGGCACGCCGAAGATCAACGCCGTCGCCTATCGCGGCACGGGTCCTGCCCTGAACGACCTCGTCTCCGGCCAGGTCGACTTCATGTGCGACCAGATCGTCTCGGTCGCCGAGCAGGTCCGCGCCAACACGATCAAGGCCTATGCCATCGCCTCGGCCCAGCGCTCGCCGGCGCTGCCGGATGTGCCCACCACCAAGGAAGCCGGCCTGCCCGACTACCAGATCGAGGCCTGGAACGGCATCGCCGGCCCGAAGGGCATGCCGAAGGAGGCCGTGGACAAGCTGGTCGACGCGCTGAACAAGGCGCTCAACGACGAGGGCACCAAGAAGCGCCTGCTCGATCTCGGCACCGTGCTGCCGACGGCCGAGGAGAGGACACCCGCCGGCTTCGCCGCGCTGATCAAGCGCGACGCCGACAAGCTGACACCGGCGCTCTCGGCCGCGCCGAAGCAGTAAGCTTCCAGCGCGTTCAGACGATAATGCGGCGGGCCTTCGGGTCCGCCGTTTTCGTTTCCGACATTGATCTCGCAAGGCAAGCGCCAGGTCAGGCCATTGTCATGACCTGCCAAACCTCTGTTTCGGAAAGAATTTCTTCGATCTGTTTCCGACCATTAATATCTCGTGACCCGATTTCCGGGAACTGTTCCGACACGTTGCGGTTGTCCTCGCCGAAGGTTCGCTTCGAAAGGAGACATACCATGTTCAAGAAGCTTGCTCTTGTTGCCGCCCTGGCCATCACCCCGGCGGTCGCCTTCGCCCAGAGCCAGCCCTCGGGTGGCGCGGTCGGCGGTGCGACCAGCGGTGCCGCGGCCGGCGCGGTCGGTGGCGCGGTTGTCGGCGGCCCGGTCGGCGCGGTGGTCGGCGGTGTCGGCGGCGCCGTGGTCGGCGCGATCGTCGGCGATGCGGCCGAGCCGAAGTTCCGCACCTACGTCGTCCAGCAGCGCGTCCCGTCCTACACCTATGCCGAGCCGGTCGCCGTCGGCACGGTGCTGCCGCAACAGGGCGTCGTCTACCATCAGCTGCCGGCGGACTACGCGCCGAACGCCTCGAACTATCGCTATACGGTCGTGAACGACCGGACCGTGATCGTCGAGCCGCAGACTCGCCGCATCGTTCAGATCATCGAGTGATCCGGCACTTCGATTCAGGCGGCACCTGAATCGGCTGGAAAGCCCGCCCCTTACCCGGGCGGGCTTTCTTTCATGCGAAGGCTGCAGACTTCAGCGGGTGCCGAACATGCGGTCGCCGGCATCGCCGAGGCCGGGAACGATATAGCCGTGATCGTTCAAGCGCTCGTCGATCGCCGCGGTCCAGATGCGGACATCGGGATGGGCGCCGCGCAGGCGGGCGATGCCCTCGGGCGAGGCCAGAAGGCAGACGAAGCGCAAGTCCTTGGCGCCACGCTCCTTCAGGCGCTCGACCGCCGCGACGGCGGAGTTCGCCGTTGCCAGCATCGGGTCCATCACCACGATCATGCGGTCGGCGATGTCGGACGGCGCCTTGAAATAGTACTCGACGGCCTGGAGCGTGTCGGGATCGCGATAGAGCCCGATATGGGCGACGCGGGCTGCGGGCACGAGTTCCAGCATGCCGTCGAGGAAGCCGACGCCGGCGCGCAGGATCGGCGCGAAGACCATCTTCTTGCCGGAGATGACCGGCTGCATCGACTTCTGCAGCGGCGTCTCGATCTCGATCAGCTCGGTCGGCAGGTCGCGCGTCACCTCGTAGCAGAGCAGCATGCCGATCTCGTTGAGGAGCTGGCGGAAGCTCTTGGTCGAGCGATCCTTCTCGCGCATCAGCGTGAGCTTGTGCTGGACCAGTGGATGGTCGACGACGGTGACGCCGTCCTGGCTCGAAGTCATACGCCGTTTCCCTCTCGTTATCAGGTCTCTTGCGTCATCCCGGACAAGCCGCGGAGCGGCGCCGATCCGGGATCCATCGAAGGGCGGCATGCGCTACGATGGATCCGGGTCTCCGCTTCGCTCCGCCCGGAATGACGGCGCTTTTGCACGTAACTCGTGGATCAAAATACCGTGCCATCGCTGACGATGGTCAAGGGCGGGCCGCCATCCACACGCTTTTCGCGCGCGATCCGGCGCCCGGCCGCCCAGCTCCCGCCTTCGAGCACCTTGGCAAGCGGCAATTCCTCGCGCGAACGGCCCAGCCGCTGGCGGATCAGCGCTCCGACCTCGTCGAGCAACGCGACGGTCAGCGCCCGCCATTCCACCACGAGCGGCGACGACACCTCATGCGCCCGCGTCCGGTCCGCCTCGTCCTTGAGCGCGATGACACCGCTGTCGAGGAAAAGCCCGCCATTACGGTATTCCGGCAGGCCGGTCATCTCGTCGATATCGACGACCGCGATGCCGGCCCATTGCAGCGGCTCGATCAGCGAATAGGTCAGCCATTGCGAGAGCTTGTGGAAGGGTACCAGCCCCTCGGTCGGCTTACCCGTCGCGATCAGCGGATGACGCCAGGTGTCACCGAGCGCCACGCCGGCCAGCGTCAGGCGCGACGGCCAGATGCCGCCGAAGGTGCCGAGCACCTCGCCGAGCATATGCGGCGCCCGCAGCGTGCCGGTCTCGGCCGCCGCAGCGAAGCGATCGAACAGCGCGCCGGGTCGCGACAAGCCCTGCCGCTCCAGTTCCTCGCCAAGGCGGTTGAGCAGGGCGGCGCGGCC
Source organism: Beijerinckiaceae bacterium (assembly GCA_965283735.1). GTDB lineage: Bacteria > Pseudomonadota > Alphaproteobacteria > Rhizobiales > Beijerinckiaceae > Allobosea. The sequence continues at coordinate 100,413 of CBDIPN010000002.1, forward strand.
TTCGAGCGCGAGCAGCGGATTGCCCGGCCCAGCCTGGAAGCCGTGCGCCAGGGCGGCCGCATCGAGCCGTTTCAGGCCAGCTGCATCGGCCTGCAGGGGAGACGCGGGATCGCTGGAGAACAGGCCAGCGGCGAACATGTCGAGCGAGGCGAGCGCCAGCCCTTCCGAACGGCCGATCTCGCGGCCGGTCGCGGCGTCGCGATAGCGCCAGTCGGGACCGGCACCCGCATCGAGCAGAACGCTGACCACCGCGAGATCATAGGCGGCGCGGCCGCGCGCGGCGGGATTGGCGAAGCCTGCGGCCTGGTCGAGCTTCTGCCAGCGATCCGCGCCATCGACGCTGAAATGGCGCCAGCGCGCATGGAAGGGGATGTCGAGGGTCGGATAGTTCGCGCGGATCGTCTCCAGCACATAATCGGCGCAGGCTTCGAGCCGTTCGGGATGAACGCTGAAATGGAGGAGTTGGCCGGCGAGCCCGAGCTCCAGCATCTCCTGCGCGCGCTCGCGTACGGCAGCGGGTTTCAACAGGGCGCGGAACGCCTCGGGATCGCGGTCGGGCATCATCAACTCGGTAAGCGTGACGGAATCAGAACTTGTCGAGGACGCGGCCGACCGTCGATTTCAGGGCGTTGTCGCCGGGCGCACCGTCGGGCGAGTAATAGCCTGCGGCCTTCTTGGCCTCGATCTCGACGGAAGCATCGGGCGGGACCAATTCGGGCGGGATCGCGACGCGCTCGCCGATGGTGATGCCGCTCTCGACCATGGCATCGTATTTCATGTTCGACATCGACATCAGCCGGTCGATATGGGTGACGCCGAGCCAGTGCAGCACATCCGGCATGAGCTGCTGGAAGCGGGCATCCTGCACGCCGGCGACGCATTCGGTGCGCTCGAAATAGGTCGCGGCGGAATCGCCGCCCTCCTGGCGCTTGCGGGCGTTGTAGACGAGGAACTTGGTGACCTCGCCGAGCGCCCGGCCCTCCTTGCGGTTGTAGACGATGAGGCCGACGCCGCCACTCTGGGCCTCCTTCACGCATTCCTCGATGCCATGCGTGAGATAGGGCCGGCAGGTGCAGATATCGGAGCCGAAGACGTCCGAGCCGTTGCATTCGTCATGGACGCGGCAGGCGATGCGCGCCTTCGGATCGGCAAGCCGCGAAGCCTCGCCCATGACATAGGCGGTGATCGAGCCGATCGGCGGCAGGAAGACCTTGAGGTCCGGCCGCGTCACCAGTTCGGGATACATGCCGCCGGTCTGCTCGAAGAGCGTGCGGCGCAGGTCGCTCTCGGTCGCGCCGAAGCGCTCGGCGATGCCCGGCAGATACCAGACCGGATCGACCGCGATCTTGGTGACGCTGATATCGCCGGAAGCGTGCAGGATATGACCGTCCGCGGCGAGGCGATGCGCACCCATCGCGGCGAGGATCTCGGGCAGGTTGAGCCTGGCCTTGGTGATCGCGATCGAGGGGCGGATATCGATGCCCTCGCCGATCAGCCGACCGAAATCCTGCGCGACCGTGTGGCCGAACGGATCGAGCGAGACGATCTTCTTCGGGTCTGCCCATTGCGGCTGGGGCAGGATCTCCGCCGTCGGGTAGGTATTGGTCAGGTCCGGGCGCTGCTGCGGGTTCATCGCGCGGGCCGAGATCGCCAGCGCCCGATAGACCGAATAGGAGCCACCATGGGCGCCGATGACGTTGCGATCGGCGGGATTGGTCGTGGAGGCGATGATCGGGCCGCGCTCGGTGGCGGTTGGAGCGCCCCATCGGATCGGAAAGCGCGCGGCGGCGCTGCCCGGCTCGGGATGGGAGGTCAGCCTGATATGGCCGTTGCGGTTCGGCGCGTTCATCGCGGTCACGTCCTGAAACGGAAGAAGGCCCCGGGACGGGATCGTCCGGGGCCCTCTGGACCTCATGAAGTCTGAACCAGCGCGATGGCGCCGTCAATCGCCTTAGAAAACAGCGAGATAGCGCAGCAGCGAGATGATGCCGATCACGATCACGATGATCTGGACGACGTTCTTGATCTGCCCGTCGAGCGGCAGCATCCGCACGAGGTAGAGCACGAGGCCGATGACGAGAACGGTGATCAGCAGCGAAATCAGAATGCCCATGCTTTCAGCCCTTTGTCTCGGCCGGTAGCCGGCCCCCCGGAGCCCAACCGCGACGCATTCGCGGCCTGTCAGCCCCGGCGAAAGAACGTCGCAGGGCGGGAATTGGTTCCGGGGGCGGGTTTGGGGGCGAAGGGGCGGGCAAGGGCGTACGCAGGAACCACAACAGAAAACCCCTCTCCCGAATGGGAGAGGGGTAGGGGTGAGGGAAGGCCAGAGAACCAGTTCCGCTCGATGGCAACAGCATCGGTAGAGAGCGTAGAGCAAGGGTGATTGGCGGCCCTGCCCCTCTCCCATCCGGGAGAGGGGTTCCCCGCGCTGTCCGCGCCTTATCCGGCGATGCGGTCGAAATCCGCGACGGCGCGCGTCGCCTGGCGAAGCTGGTTGAGCAGCTTCAGCCGGTTGGCGCGCAAGGCCGGATCGGGATCGTTGACCGTGACCTTGTCGAAGAAGGCATCGACCGCCGGGCGGATTTCGGCGAGCGCGGCCATGGCGCCCTCGTAATCCTCGGCGGCGACGGCAGCCTCGGCCGTCGGCGTCGCCTGCGCCAGCGCGACGGCAAGCGCCTTCTCCTCGATCAAGCCGGCATCGGCGATGAGGTGCAGGTCGGGAGCGGCGGCGAAGGCGCCCTCCCCGTCCTTCTTCTCCTCGGCCTTGAGGATATTGGCGGCGCGCCTGTAGCCCGCGAGCAGGTTCCTGCCGTCCTCGGTATCGAGGAAGCGGCCAAGCGCGGCGACGCGACGGGTGATGAGGAGCAAGTCGTCATTGGCCGAAGCCCCCTCGCCCAGCACGGCGTCGGCGAGATCATGTCGCGCGCCCTGGTCGCGGAGCATGACCTTCAGGCGGTCGTGGAAGAAGGAGAGGAGATCGGTAGCCGCACTTTGCAGACGCTTTGGCAAGCCATGCGCCAACATCCAACGCACGATAAACGCCCGCGTATCGTCACCTTCCGCCAAGGAGACGAAATGCTGGTGATCAATCTCAAAGCGTTCTTGCAGATCGATGAATCGTACAGGGTAACCGGCTTTGGCAGTCGCCAGCGCTAATAGCCTAAGCTCTACACCTACGATTGATCGCACAAGCGCGGTGCCGAGAGGCAGCTTGATCCCATTCTCAACCACCAACCGGATCACACCCAACGCCGCGCGGCGCAGCGCATAGGGGTCCTTGCTGCCGGTCGGCTTCTCGTCGATGGCCCAGAAGCCAACGAGCGTGTCGAGCTTGTCGGCCAGCGCCACCGCCACCGAAACCGGATCGCTCGGCACGCGGTCGGAGGGCCCGAGCGGCTTGTAATGCTCCTCGATCGCCGCAGCGACCGAAGCGTCCTCGCCCTGCAGTTCGGCATATTTCCGGCCCATCAAGCCCTGCAGTTCCGGGAACTCGCCGACCATCTCGGTCGGCAGGTCGGCCTTGGCGAGCTTGGCGGCGCGCTCGGCCTTGGCCGGATCGGCACCGACGATCGTCGCCAGTTCCCGCGCCAGCGCGGCGATGCGCTGAACGCGCTCGCCTTGCGTGCCGAGCTTGGCGTGGAAGACGACGCCGAGCTTGTCGAGCTTGGCCATGCGCTGATCGAGCGGCTTGGCGAGATCGAGCCCGAGCTTTTCGGCGCTGTCCTTGAGGGTATCGAGGTCAGGCAGCGCGCCGCGATCGGTCTGCCAGAAATAGGCGGCGTCCGAGAGGCGCGCCCGCACGACGCGGCCATTGCCGGCGGTGATCGCCACGCCGCCATCGCTGGCGGCGAGGTTCGCGGTCAGCAGGAAGCGGTTGGCGATATTCCCGGTCACGGGGTCGCGCAGCACGAAGCATTTCTGGTTGGCGCGGATGGTGGCGCGGATCGCTTCGCCGGGGATGTCGAGGAAGCGCTCCTCGAAGGAACCCATCAGCACGACCGGCCATTCGACGAGGCCGGCGACCTCCTCCAGAAGCCCCTCGTCCTCGACGAGATCGAGCCCCTGCGCGAAGGCGAGGTTGCGGGCGTCGGTGAGGATGATCTCCTTGCGCCGGTCGGCATCGAGCACGACCTTCGCTTTTTCGAGCGAGGCGACGTAGTCCTCCAGGCGTTTCACCGTGATCGGGCCGGGCGCATGGAAGCGGTGGCCGTAGGTGACGTTACCCGAGATGATGCCGTCGACCTCGAAGGGCACCACCTCCGGGTCCTCGACCTCCGCGGCGCCGAAGGTACAGAGGATCGAATGCAGCGGGCGGACCCAGCGCAGGCTGGCGCCAGCCGCCGAGGCCTTGCCCCAGCGCATCGATTTCGGCCAGGGGAAGGCGCGGATCACGGCCGGCACGATCTCGGCGATGGCCGCGACGGTTTCCTGACCGGGCTTTTCGATGATGGCGACGTAGCTGTCGCCCTTCTTCGGATCGCTGACGATGGTCGCCTGATCGAGCGAAGTCAGCCCGGCAGCCTTGAGGAAGCCCTGCACGGCGGCTTCGGGCGCGCCGACGCGCGGACCCTTGCGCTCCTCGCGCACGTCGCGGCCGCGAACGGGGAGACCGGCGATGTGCAGCGCGAGCCGGCGCGGCGTCGCGAAGGCCTTGGCGCCCTCATAGACGAGGCCGCGCTCGACCAGCGCATCGGTGACGAGCTTCTTCAGGTCGTCAGCCGCCTTGCGCTGCATGCGCGCGGGGATTTCCTCGGAAAAGAGTTCAAGCAGAAGATCGGGCATCAGTTCGCTCCCCCGCCGTCGGTCTTCAACCAGGCCGCGCCGCAGGCCTTGGCGAGCTCGCGCACGCGCAGGATGTAGCTCTGCCGCTCGGTGACCGAGATCACGCCGCGCGCATCGAGCAGGTTGAAGGTATGGCCGGCCTTGAGGCACTGGTCGTAAGCCGGCTGGACCATGAGGTGCCGGTCGCCGGCCTCGCCCTTTTGCAGGAGGGCGCGGCATTCGGCCTCCGCCTCGGCGAAGCGCCTGAACAGGGCATCGGTATCGGCGTGCTCGAAATTGTAGCGGGAATATTCCTGCTCGGCCTGCAGGAAGACATCGCGATAGGTGACCTTCTCGTCGCCCTCGAGCCCGTTGAAATTGAGCTCCATGATGCTCTCGACGTTCTGCAGATAGCAGGCGAGGCGCTCGAGGCCGTAGGTCAGCTCGCCGGATACGGGCGCGCATTCGATGCCGGCCACCTGCTGGAAATAGGTGAACTGGCTGACCTCCATGCCGTCGCACCAGCATTCCCAGCCGAGGCCCCAGGCGCCCAGGGTCGGGTTCTCCCAGTCGTCCTCGACGAAGCGGATGTCGTGCAGGAGCATGTCGATGCCGATCGCTTCGAGCGACTGGAGATAGAGCTCCTGCAGGTTCGGCGGGTTCGGCTTCAGGATGACCTGGAACTGGTAATAATGCTGCAGCCGGTTGGGGTTCTCGCCATAGCGGCCGTCCTTGGGCCGGCGCGAGGGCTGGACATAGGCGGCCCGCCAGGGCTTCGGCCCGAGCGAACGCAGCATCGTGCCGGGGTGAGAAGTGCCGGCGCCGACCTCCATGTCGTAGGGCTGCAGCACCACGCAACCTCGCTCGGCCCAGAAGCGCTGCAGCGTCAGCAGCAACCCCTGGAAGGAGCGGGTCGGATCCATCGCCGGGGAGGAAGCCGGGATGGCGGAATGCGAGAGTGGCGCGGGGGCGGACAAGTGCCTGCAACCTTCCGATAACGAGGGAATGCTGCGGTGATTAGGGTTCGGGCCTGCCATGGTCAAGCGCGAGCCGGAACCGGACGCGGACAGGTTTCGTTCATAACCGGTCTGATATCGACACAGGCAACCGCACGGTTCGCGATGTTCGGGGCGAGCATTTGATGCCGGGCCGGCGGCTGCAAAACCAAGGAGTAAGCCCATGTTGACAACCCGCATCATTGCCGCCGCCTTCGGCGCCGCAACCTTGCTCGGTGCCGCCATGAGCAGCGCCCCGGCCTCCGCGGCCCCGATTTCCGCCGGCACGACCTTTGCCGCCGGCGCCGAGACCGGCCTCGTCCAGCAGGCCTGGCACTACGGCCGCCCGCATTACCGCCCGGGCCGCCCGCACTACCGCCCGCGCTGCTGGACCGAGTCCCGCCGCGTCTGGAACGGCTATCGCTGGATCCGGCGGACCGTGCGCGTCTGCCGCTGACGGCAGTGCATATCGCTGAAGGCGGACAGAACGGCGCGGGATCGCGCCGTTCACCTCCCAAGGGCCTGAGGCGATGAAGGACGACGGGCCTCCAGCGGCTGGACCGCTGGAGCGATCCATGGAGACGACGATGTTCCGGGCAGCCATCCTCGCAGCAGCAACGGCCGTCGTCCTCGGCGGCGGCGCCCTGATGGCGACATCGCCCGCTGCTGCGCCGGTCGCAGCTGCGGCAGGACAATCCGCCCAGGCGGGGCAGGACCTCGTCCGGTTGGCCCAGTACTACGGACCGCGCCGTCCTTACCGGGTGCGGCCTTCCTATCATCGCCCGCGCTGTTTCTGGTCCGAGCGTCGCGTCTGGGACGGCTGGCGCTGGGTGGTCCGCCCGGTGCGCATCTGCCGCTGAGCGGCGCCAAGCATGGCCGCAATGCGGCCATTGGCTGAAGGCAAACTGAACGACGCGCTCCTGTGCCGTTCAGGTTCGGGGTCCTAGTGTTCAATTCAAGGGCGGCGTTTTCATCCGACGGCAGGGACTGCCGACGCCATCTCATGGAGGTTTTCATGTTTCGGACAATGATCGTCACCATGGCGACCGCCGGCGCGCTCGGCGTGGCCGGCGTCGCCGCCACTCCCGCCTCCGCCGCCCCGATCGGGGCGGCGCCGATCGCAGCCGCTTCTGCGGTCGCGAGCGAAGGCATGGTCCAGCAGGCGCAGTATTATTACGGCCCGCGCCGCTATTACGGGCCGCCGCGCTATTACGGCCCCCGCTATTACGGGCCGCGGCGCTATTATGGTCCGCCGCGCTACTACGGCCCGCGGCCCTATTACGGCCCGCCGCGCTTCTACGGCCCGCGCCCCTATTACTGGTAATCGGGCGCGAGGCGCTCGCGGCCGCGATGCACCGCATCGCTGAACGGGGTCAGCCTGCCATCGGCGCCATTGATCACGAAAGCCGGCAGCAGCGTTGCCGGCTTTCTGCTGTTCAGCATGGCGGTGACGATGATGCGGATCGCGGGCTTGTCGGCAAAGGCATGGATCGGGCGGACCGCGATCGCGCCGAAACCGGTTTCGAGACCGGCCAGCACCTCCGGCAGCGCCTCGACCCGGTGAATCAGCGCGAGATACCCGCCCGGCCGAAGCAGGCGCCGGGCCGTGCGCAGCCAGGGCGCGAGCGCCCCTTCGGCGACATGGGCCGCCTTGCGATTGGGGACAGGCGAGGCCCTGCTGCCGCCCGGCGGATAGAAGGGCGGGTTCATCGCGACGGCGTCATATGACGCGGCAGCCAAGCCGAGTTCGGAGAGAATCGCGGCCCGCGCCGTGACATCGCCCGCGATGGCCGTCACGCGTCCCGCCATCTCGTTGAGCCCGGCATTGCGTGCAGCCAGGGCTGCAAGCTCCGGATCGCGCTCCAGCAATGTGACGCGGAGGCCCGGTTGCAGCAGGGCCGCAGCAAGGCCGATCGTGCCGACGCCGGCCCCAATATCGAGCAAGGCCCGCTGCCCCAATTCCGGCAGGGCCGCCGCCAACAGAATCGCATCGCTGCCAGCGCGGTGCCCCTTGCGCGGCTGAAGCAGCCTCAAACGACCATCGAGCAGCCTGTCCTCGACGATCTCGCCCAGCGCCGAGCCCGGTTCGATCTCACTCATCGCGCAGTTCTGCGCCGTAGCCGGCCTCGATCAGCAATGCACGCGCGCGCCTGCGATCGGCCTCGCGCACCAGCAAGCGGCGCGGGAAGGCGCCGATCATGCCCTCGAGCGAGCTGATATGCTGATCGGCGATCAGGCAATCGAGATTGGCCGAAGCCAGCAGGGCCTCGACGGCTCCGAGCAGGATGAGATCATTGGTGCGCATGAGTTCGTGCATGGCTCCATGGAGCCCAAGCACCCCACCCTGCGCAAGAGCCGAGCGCTTTCAGCCCCCGCTCACGAAAAGGTGCGGCGTCACGCCGGTTTGCAGGGGCTGGCGTCCCATGCGACGGTTGTGGCATTGCACAAGCGCGCCGCCCGGCGCGAGAATCTGACCCGGAGTGTTTTCAGTGGGCGTCGTCGTCTCCCTCGAGGAACGGGAATCGAATCAGGCGAGCATCGAGCCGCTGGTCGCGCTGACGCGCGCGGACATGGAACGCGTCAACGCGATGATCCTGTCGCGCACCGGGTCCGACGTGACGATGATCCCGGAGGTCGCCAACCACCTGATCTCCTCGGGCGGCAAGCGTTTGCGGCCGATGCTGACGCTCGCCATGGCCGATCTCTGCGGCTATGCCGGCGACGGCCACGTCAAGCTCGCGGCCTCCGTCGAGTTCATGCACACCGCGACGCTGCTGCATGACGACGTCGTCGACGAGAGCGACATGCGCCGCGGCAAGCTCGCCGCCCGCATGCTCTGGGGCAACGAGGCGAGCGTGCTGGTCGGCGACTTCCTGCTCGGCCAGGCCTTCAAGATGATGGTCGAGGTCGGCTCGCTGCGCGCGCTCGACATTCTGTCGACGGCCGCCTCGGTGATCGCCGAAGGCGAGGTGCTGCAGCTCTCGGTCGCCAAGAACACGGAGACGACCGAGGACGAATATCTCTCGGTGATCCGCGGCAAGACGGCCGAGCTCTTCGCCGCCGCCTGCGAGGTCGGGCCGGTGATCGCCGGCTCCTCCAAGGCCGATGCCGCCGCCTGCCGCAGCTACGGCCTCAATCTCGGCATCGCCTTCCAGCTCATCGACGACGCGCTCGACTATGGCGGCGTCGCGGCCAAGCTCGGCAAGAATACCGGCGACGATTTTCGCGAGGGCAAGATCACCCTGCCGGTCGTGCTCTCCTTCCGCCGCGGCGACGAGGTCGAGCGTGCGTTCTGGAAGCGCACGCTGCAGGACGGCGAGATTCGCGATGGCGACCTGGAAGAGGCACGGACGATCATGCGCCGGCACAAGGCGCTCGACGACACCATCGCCCGCGCCGAGCACTATGCCCGGATGGCCAAGGATGCTCTCGGCCTGTTCCCGGCCTCGCCGATGAAACAGGCGCTCAACGCCGCCGTCGATTTCTGCGTCGCGCGGGCGCACTGAGCGGGCCGGCATGGCATCAGGTGACGAGCCTGAAATCGAGACCTTATCGTCGCGGATCGTCTACCAGAACCGCTGGATGAGCGTGCGCGAGGACGCCATCCGGCGGCAAGACGGCTCGCATGGCATCTACGGTGTCGTCGAGAAGACCGATTTCGCGGCGATCGTTCCCGTCGAGCCGGATGGCAGCATCCATCTCGTCGAGCAATATCGCTACCCTGTCGGAGGGCGCTTCTGGGAAGTGCCGCAGGGCTCGTGGGAGTCGAACCCGGAAGCCGATCCTCTGACGGTTGCCCAGGGCGAGCTGCGCGAGGAAACCGGCCTTCAAGCGGCTGACATGGTCAAGCTCGGCTATCTCTTCGAAGGCTACGGCTATTCGAACCAGGGGTGCCATATCTTCCTGGCCCGGCAGCTCACCCAACAGGCCCGCGATCTCGACCATGAGGAACAGGGCCTGATCTGCCGCCGCTTTCCGGCCTGCGAAGTCATGGCCATGATCGCGAGCGGCCAGATCCGGGACGCCATCACGGTCGCCGCCATCGGCCTGCTCGTGATGCGAGGCCTGCTGCCACAAGCCTTCGATTCGCCGCGCTGAAGCGGGCGACAAACCCTGATCACCCCAGCAGCGTCGGCTTGATCCACCAGTCCGGGCGCTCGCGCTGCAGCGCCTTCGCCGCGGCAGCGCTGGCCGTGCAATCGTCGAACAGCGCGTAACAGGTCGCGCCGGAACCCGACATCCGCGCCAGCCGGCAACCCGGCAGCGCCACGAGACGCTCCAGAACCTCGTCGATCACCGGCGCGACGCGCTGCGCCGGCGCGGCGAGATCGTTCGTCGTCGATGCGAGATATCCCGTCAGCTCCGCAGCCGATGCAGGCGCCACAAGCTCCGTCGCGCGCGCGTCGGCCAACGTCTCGCCGGCCTTGAGCCCGAGCGCGCGGAACACCGGAACCGTCTCGACACCGACGCCCGGATTGGCCAACACGGCGAAGAGCGGCGGCAACCTGAGCACCGGGCCAAGCTTCTCGCCGATCCCCGCCATCAGCCGCGCCCGCGAATCGAGGCAGACCGGCACGTCGGCGCCGACGCCCGCAGCGATCTCCCGCAGGAGCGGATCGGCCGGGGCGATGCCGTTCAGGCGCGCGAGCAGGCGTAGCGCCGCAGCCGCATCGGCCGAGCCGCCGCCGATCCCGGAGGCGACCGGCAAGCGCTTGACGAGATGGAAGCACCCGACATGCAGACCCGGCCGCGCAGCAGCGAGCGCGCGGGCGGCGCGCAGGACGAGGTTGCCGTCATCGGCGGACAGCCCTTCGGCGCGCGGCCCGGCGAGCGTGAGGGAGAGTGGCGCACCGGGATCGAGCGAGAGCGTATCGCCCACGCCAGCGAAAGCGACGAGGCTTTCGAGCTCATGATAACCGTCGGCGCGCCGGCCGAGCACGCGCAGGTCGAGATTGACCTTGGCGCGGGCGCGCGTCGTCAGCGGCGGGGCCACGGCGTCAGGCCGGCAACTCGACAGCGTCAGCCGCCATCCTTCTTCGGGGCTTCGGTCGCATTGGCCGAAGGCTCCTCAAGACCGCGATCGATCTTGCGCAGGATCTTCTCCAGGTCCTCGGGCTCGGGCTTGAGATCGCGGGCATGGTTCCACTGGAACTTCGCCTCGAGCTGGCGGCCGGTGCGCCAATAGACGTCGCCGAGATGGTCGTTGATCACCGGATCGGAGGGGCGCAGCTCCGAGGCGCGCTCGATCTCGCGCGAGGCATCCTCGTAGCGGCCGAGGCGGTAATAGGCCCAGCCCAGCGAATCGATGATGTAGCCGTCGCGCGGGCGCAGTTCGACGGCACGGCGCAGCATGTCGAGCGCCTCGTCGAGCTTGAGGTGCTTGTCGACCAGCGAATAGCCGAGATAGTTGAGCACCAGCGCGCGCTCGCGGCCGAGCGGATCGGGCAGGAGTTCCAGCGCCTTACGCAGGTCAGCCTCGGCCTCAGGCCAGCGGTTGGTGCGCTCGCGGGCGATGCCACGGAAATAGAACAGGTCCCAGTTGGCACGGCCGGGCGAAGCAAGCTTTGCGATAGCCCTGTCATAGGCCGTTGAGGCCTCAGCGAACTGCTTGCGCGAGCGATAGATGTTGCCTAGCGCGGAGAGCGCGTCGACATCGTCCGGGCGCTCCGCGATCACCTTGTCGAGATGCTTCACGGCCTCTTCGGGCTTGCCGAGATTCTCCAGCGCCAGACCGGCCTGGATCTCGGCATTCGGACGCAGCGGCGAGGTCGCCGGCATCTTGTCGTAGACGGCGACGGCGTCCTCCGGCTGGCGGGCGCGCTCCAGGATGTCGCCGAGCGTCAGGATGGCGAGGTCGTGGCCGGGGTCGAGATAGATCGCCATGCGCAAGTAGAGCAGAGCGGCCGCCTCGTCGCCCTGGCGGTTCCCGGCGCTGGCGAGGCCGTAGAGCACCTCGGCAGCGCCCTGCTGCGGGGTCGAAATCTGGCGCGGCGGCGCATCCTTCTTGCCGACGAGCGCCATGCCCTCGCGGATGACGGGGTGATTCGGCAACAGGCGGTCGAAGGCAGCATAGGTTTCGGCGGCGCCGTTGAAATCGCCACTGCGGGCCTGGAAGCGCGCCCAGAGGTCGACCAGCCGGAGCGTGGTCTTCTCGGCGTCGTAGGCCGATTTCAGCCGCTTCTCCGCATCGGCCTTGCGGCCGGCGGCATCGAGGATCAACCCGGCGTGATAATCGCGGAAGAGGTTGTAGGACGGCTCGCCCTTGAGACGCTCCAGCGTCTCGATCGCGCGGCGGGAATTGCCCGAGCCGAGATAGGACCATGCCGAGAGCAGCGTCGCGGTGATATCGGCCGCGCGGCCCCTGCCCCCGCGCTGGAGGTGGTTGCGCGCGGTCTGGTAGCTCTTCTGCTTGATCGAGCGGATGCCGATGACGAGCTGAGCGAGGCCGTTGCTCGGGTCCTGCTGGATCAGCTTGTCGGCGGCCCGGAAGGCGTCCGGCATGGCGCCGTCGGCCAGGAAGGCGACGAAGGCGCGCTCGGTCAGGTCGTTGTTCTGCGGGTCTTCCTTGATCGCCTCGCGCAGATAGACGGAAGCCGCGCCGAGATCGCGCGAGGCGCCGGCGACGATGGCCGCGAGGTAATTGCCTTCCAGGCTGTCGCCCGGCTCAAGCGTGTCGGCCGCACGCGGTTGCGTCGCCCCCTGGGCGGCGGCCACGGCTGGCAGGAACATCAACAGCGACAGCGCAGCAGCCGTGCCGGAGGCACGCACCTTCTTCAAAAATGTCACGACTGCCATTCTCCCTCGGTCCGCGGATTCACCATCTCGGGGCGCACTTTTCCAGCGGACCGTGATCACTTCGCGTAGGCCGCCAAGATGGCGGTTTCCGGGCGGGCGGGCAAGCCGGCCAGCTACTCAATGCGCCGGTTTCGTAGCAACCGCGCAACACTCGCCGAAATCCGCATGACGGAAGGGTCGGCACCGAAAAACAGCCACCATTGCGCAGGGATATCAGGCCATATTCGCCCTTGTCTGCAGATATTGCAGCGATTCCACTGGGACTGTTCCAATGAAGAAGATCATTCTGAGCGTTGCCGCCGTCGCGCTCCTCGGCGGCTTCGTCGCCGGCTGCGCCAAGACCGAGACCAAGCCGGCCGCCCCGATCGTCCGCAAGGGCTGATCGGTCCTAGGCCTGACGACAAAGGGCGCGCCTCCCGGCGCGCCCTTTTTGATTCAGCGGATGGGCATGCACGCCGATTGTCATTCCGGGGCGCACTGTAGGTGCGAACCCGGAACCCACGACCGGGTGAGACGCTCGATTCGCGTTTGTTGGCGGCTCACCCAGTCGTGGGTTCCGGGTTCTTCGCTCCGCGAAGCCCCGGAATGACAAGAGCAGCGTCCACTCAGAACGACCAGACCGTCGACCGCACCGGAGGCAAGCCGAGCAGGATCACATATTCGCGTAGCCGGGCCCGCCGCCGCCTTCCGGCACCGTCCAGGTGATGTTCTGGGCGGGGTCCTTGATGTCGCAGGTCTTGCAGTGGACGCAGTTCTGCGCGTTGATCACGAAGCGCGGATTGCTCTTCGTCTCGGCGTTCTCGTAGACGACCTCGTAGACGCCCGCCGGGCAGTAGAGCCGCGCCGGCTCCCCATAGAGCGGCAGATTCTGCGAGATCGGGACCGACGGGTCGGTCAGCTTCAGGTGCGCCGGCTGGTCTTCCTCGTGATTGGTCGAGGACAGGAAGACCGAGGAGAGCTTGTCGAAGGAGATCTTGCCGTCCGGCTTCGGATAGCTGATTGGCGTGACTTCGGAGAGTGGCTTCAGCGTCGCGAAATCCGGTTTGCCGTGCTTGAGCGTGCCGAAGGGCGACCAGCCGAAGAGCTGGTTCAGCCACATGTCGATGCCGCCGAGCCCGATGCCCAGGAAGGTGCCGAACTTGGACCAGAGCGGCTTGACGTTGCGGACGCGCTTCAGGTCCTTACCGATGGCGCTGCCGCGCCAGCTCGCCTCGATCTCGACGACCTCATCATGCTTTCGCCCCGCCTGCAGCGCCGGCACCAGCTTCTCGGCCGCGAGCATGCCCGACAGGATGGCGTTGTGGCTGCCCTTGATGCGGGGCACGTTGACGAAGCCCGCCGCGCAGCCGATCAGCGCGCCGCCCGGGAAGGTCAGCTTCGGCACGGACTGCCAGCCGCCCTCGGTGATGGCGCGCGAGCCATAGGCGATGCGCTTGGCGCCCTCGAAGGTGTCGCGGATCAGCGGATGCGTCTTGAAGCGCTGGAACTCGTCGAAGGGCGAGAGCGTCGGGTTCTGGTAGTTCAGATGGACGACGAAGCCGACCGAGACCAGGTTGTCGTCGAAATGATAGAGGAAGGAGCCGCCGCCGGTGCTGTTGTCGAGCGGCCAGCCGAAGGAGTGCTGGACGCGGCCCTTGTGGAACTTCTCCGGCTTGACCTGCCAGAGCTCCTTCAGGCCGATGCCGTATTTCTGGGGCTCGCGACCCTCATCGAGAGCAAACTTCCTGATCGCGATCTTGGAGAGCGAGCCGCGCGCGCCCTCACCCAGCAGCGTGTAGCGGCCGCGCAGCTCCATGCCGCGGGTGAAGCGATCCGAGACCGTGCCGTCCTTGGCGATGCCCATGTCGCCGGTCGCGATGCCGGCAACCGAGCCGTCCTCGTTGAAGAGCAGTTCGGCGGCGGCAAAGCCCGGATAGATCTCGACGCCGAGCGCCTCGGCCCGCGCGCCCAGAAACTTCGCGACCAGCCCGAGCGAGCCGACGAAATTGCCGTGGTTATTCATCAACGAGGGCATGCCGAAATTCGGCAGGCGGATGCCGTTCGGCTGCGTCAGGAAATAGAAGATGTCCTCCTTGACCTCGGTGGTCAGGGGGCGATCGGGGTCCTCGCGCCAATCCGGCAACAAACGGTCGAGGCCGATCGGATCGATGACCGCGCCGGAGAGGATATGGGCGCCAACCTCGGCGCCCTTCTCGACCACGACGACGGAAATGTTCTCGTCGAGCTGCTTCAGCCGGATCGCAGCGGCCAGACCCGCAGGGCCGGCACCGACGATGACGACGTCATAATCCATGCTCTCGCGCGGTTCGCTCTGCGCTTCCTTGAGATCCATCCTGCCCTCCGCCTCAGCGACCGCGCCGCATGATAGTTTATATATGAACTATTTTGCCGGGTCGTTCAATGCCGGCTTTCGTCCAGTCTGGAACCCCTCTATCCAAGCGCGCGTTCCATTTTGCAACTGCGTCGGCTCGCGAAGCAGCCTTGCACGGTATAGGATGCTCTTATGAGCCTGTCCGATGCAGTCGGCCCCGACGCGCCCGATCCCTATGAGTTGCTGAGCTGGTACGCCGAGATGGGCGTGACCGAGGCGCTCGACGAGGCGCCGCGCAACCATTTCGCCGATCCGGCTCCGGCCGGCGGTAATGGACAGCCGCGCCTGCGCGCCCTGCCCGGCCGGCCGGCCGCGCCGGCGCGGCCGATGGCAGCCGCCGCCACGGCACCGGACGATGCGGCGGTCAGCGCCAAAGCGCTGGCTCGCGAAGCGCGCACGCTCGACGAGTTGAAGACCGCGCTGGCCGGTTTCGAGGGCTGCGCGCTGAAGGCCACCGCGAAGAACCTCGTCTTCGCCGATGGCAATCCCGAAGGCCGGGTGATGATGGTCGGCGAGGCGCCGGGCGCCGATGAAGACCGGATCGGCCTGCCCTTCGTCGGGCGCTCCGGGCAATTGCTCGACCGGATGCTCGCCGCCATCGGGCTGAGCCGGAAGGAAGACGTCTATATCGCCAACCTGCTGCCATGGCGTCCGCCCGGCAACCGCACGCCGACGCCGCAGGAGGTCGCGATCTGCCTGCCCTTCATCCAGCGCCAGATCGAACTCGCCGATCCCGACATCCTGGTCTGCGTTGGCGGCCCCTCGGCGCAAGGCCTGCTCGGCTTCACCGGCATCCTGCGCTCGCGCGGCAAATGGGTGGAATACGACACCGGCGCGCGGCGCATCCGGGCGATCGCGACCCTGCACCCAGCCTATCTGCTGCGCCGCCCGCTCGACAAGCGCCTCGCCTGGCGCGACCTGCGTGCGCTCAAGGCCGCGCTCGACGGGAAGAATTGACGCAGCGACGTTGCGCGCAGGCGCAGCACAAGGCAGACTTGCATTAGATCACATCCAGAAGCGCCCCTTTGGGCGGAACCCAGCGCCTTGGCAGCGCGGCCGACGGAGTTCTGCGATGGTCATCGATGCATTCCTGCTCTCACGCATCCAGTTCGCCTTCACGGTTTCCTTCCACATCGTCTTTCCCGCCTTCACGATCGGGCTTTCGGCCTATATCGCGACGCTGCTCGGGCTGTGGCTGAAGACGGGCGATGCGAAATTCCATCTGCTCGCGCGCTTCTGGACCAAGATCTTCGCAGTCTCCTTCGCCATGGGCGTGGTCTCCGGCATCGTGCTGTCCTACCAGTTCGGCACCAACTGGAGCCGGTTCTCGACGGCGGTCGGCAACGTCATCGGACCATTGATCGGCTACGAGGTGCTCTCGGCCTTCTTCCTCGAGGCCTCCTTCCTCGGCGTGATGCTGTTCGGCTGGAAGCGCGTACCGCCCTGGCTGCATTTCCTTTCCGCCGTCATCGTCGCGGGCGGCACGGCGCTCTCGGGCTTCTGGATCCTCTCGGCCAATAGCTGGATGCAGTATCCGGCCGGCCATGAAGTGCGCGACGGCATCGCCTATCCCGTCGACTGGATGAAGATCGTCTTCAATCCGACTTTCCCCTTACGCTTCGCCCATATGATGACGGCCGCCTATCTGACGACCGCCTTCGTCGTGCTCGCGACCGGGGCGCGACACCTGCTCGCCGGGCACCGCACCGAATCGGCCAAGACGATGGTGCGGATGGCGATCCTGATGATCGCCCTGACCGCGCCGCTCCAGGCCGTGATCGGCGATTTCCATGGCCGCGACACCGCGACCTACCAGCCGGCTAAGCTCGCCGCGATTGAGGCGCACTGGGATTCGTCGAAGCCCGGCGCGCTCGTGCTCTTCGCCTGGCCCGACGAGAAGGCCGAGCTCAACCGGTTCGAGATTTCGATCCCCGGCGTCGCCAGCCTCGTCACCCATGGCAGCATGAACGCGCTTTTCTCAAGCCTGAAGGATTTCAAGGTCGAGGATCGCCCGCCCGTGCTCATCCCCTTCTTCGCCTTCCGGGCGATGGTCGGGATCGGCGTGCTGATGATCCTGTTCGGCTGGGTCGGCGCCTGGCTCTGGCGCAAGGGCACCGTCTTCGAATCGCGGCGCTGGCTCTGGATCGCGCAATACACCTGGCCGGCCGGCTTCATCGCCATCCTCTCCGGATGGTTCGTGACCGAGGTCGGACGCCAGCCCTGGCTGGCGACGGGCATCATCCGCTCGGCCGACGCCGTCTCGCCGGTCACGACGCTCCAGGTCGCAATCTCGCTCGCCCTGTTCGTCTGCGTCTATTCCGTCGTCTTCACAGCCGGGATCCTGCTGATCAACCGCCTGATCGACAAGGGGCCGGACGAGATATCCGGCGAGGATGCGCCGGAGCAGCCGTCGCAGCGTCCGCTCAAGGCGGCGCAGGGGGAGGCCGCCGCGATCTTCGGCGACGGCAAGCCCGGCGACGACAAGATCCAGCCCGCGATCTGAGGAGACAATCCATGGAATGGTATCTCCCCGTGATCTGGGCCGGGCTGATCGGCACCGCCGTGATGCTCTATGTCGTGCTCGACGGTTTCGACCTCGGCATCGCCATCCTCTTCCCGACGACGAAGGACGAGGGCGAGCGCGACCAGATGATGAATTCGGTCGCGCCGTTCTGGGACGGCAACGAAACCTGGCTGGTGCTGGGCGGCGGCGGGCTCTGGGTCGCCTTCCCGCAGGCCTATGCCATCATCATGCCCGCCTTCTACATCCCGGTCATCCTGATGCTGCTGGCGCTGATCTTCCGCGGCGTCGCCTTCGAGTTCCGCTGGGTCGCCAAGCCGCATCACCACCGCTGGGACCTTGCCTTCTGGCTCGGCTCCACAGTCGCCGCCTTCTCGCAGGGGCTGATCCTCGGCGGGCTGATCCAGGGCGTCACGGTCGCGAACGGCCAGTTCGCCGGCGGCCCGTTCGACTGGCTGACGCCCTTCACCGTGATGTGCGGCCTCGGCGTTGTGGTGGGCTATGCCCTGCTCGGCGCGACCTGGCTGATCTTCAAGACCGAAGGCCCGGTCGCGGAGCGGGCACGCCGGCAGGCCAGGACGTTGCTGCTGGCGCTGATGGGCTTCGCCGCGCTGGTTTCGCTGTGGACGCCCCTCGCGCATCCGCGCATCGCCGAGCGCTGGTTCACGCCGGGCAATCTCGCCCTGCTCTGGCCCTTCCCGGTGCTGACGGCGTTCTGCGGCTACATGGCCTGGAAGCGGCTCCACGGCGCGCATGAATTCACGCCCTTCGCCTTCACCATCGCGATCTTCCTGCTCTGCTTCCTCGGGCTGTCGATCTCGAACTTCCCCTATCTCGTGCCGCCCTCGGTGACGATCTGGGATGCGGCGGCCGCGCCGTCCTCCCATATCTTCGTGCTGATCGGCGTCGCCTTCCTGCTGCCGATGATCCTGTTCTATACCGCCTTCGTGTACTGGACCTTCCGCGGCAAGGTCAGGATCGACAGCGGCTACCACTGAGCGGAACCTCCGCAGTCACCGGGCGTTCAGGAGCAGCCTGCAAAGACGACTTGAGTTCCCCGCATCTCCCGGCGAGATTGCGGGGAAGCTTCGCCAGGGATGCCTTCATGCAGTGGGAAGATTACCGCCAGTCCGACAATCTCGAGGACCGGCGCGGCAGCGGTGGTGGCGGCGGCTTCGCCGGCATGCCCGGCGGACGCGGCGGCGTCGGCATCGGCACGATGGTGGTGCTCGGCCTGCTCGGCTGGGCTCTCGGCATCGACCCGCGCCTGCTCATCGGCGGCGCCGAACTGATCGGCGGCATCGGCGGACGCCCGCAGACGCAGGAGACGCGCCGTTCATCCGGCCCGCCACAGGACGAGATGGGCCGCTTCGTCTCGGCCGTTCTGGCGCAGAACGAGGATGTCTGGTCGAAGATCCTGCCGCAGCAGGCCAATACCCGCTATCAGCCCCCCCGGCTCGTGCTGTTCTCCGGCGTCGATCGCTCGGGCTGCGGCACCGCGCAATCGGCGATGGGGCCGTTCTATTGCCCGGTCGACAAGAAGGTCTATCTCGACACCTCCTTCTTCCAGGAGATGCAGCGCAAGCTCGGCGGCGGCGGCGACTTCGCCTATGCCTATGTCGTCGGCCACGAGGTCGGCCACCACATCCAGAACCTGCTCGGCATCCTGCCCAAGGCCAATCAGCTCCGCGAGCGCTCCTCCGAGCGCGACGCGAACGCGATCTCGGTCCGGATCGAGTTGCAGGCCGACTGCTTCGCCGGTGTCTGGGCCCACAACATCCAGGCCATGGGCCGGCTCGACCAGGGCGATATCGAGGAAGCGCTGCGCTCGGCTGCGGCGATCGGCGACGATAAGCTGCAGCAGGCGTCGCGGGGCGTGGTCGTGCCCGATTCCTTCACGCACGGCTCCTCGGCGCAGCGCACGCGCTGGTTCAATGTCGGCTTCCAGTCGGGCTCGATGCAGCGCTGCGATACGTTCCGGAACCCGGTCTGACGCGACACCCGCTGTCCCGGGCGGCCATTCCGGCAAGACCCGGAAAACAGAACGGGCCCGAACCGGGCCCGCGACTTCCAACATTCGGCGCGGAGGGCTGAAATCCAGCCCTCCGCTTCGTTTTCATGGAGCCTTCAGCTCCAGAATCCTTCCTGATGCACGCGAGGCGAGAACGTATCCTCGTCCTCCTGCTGTTCCTCGCGCTTGTCCTCGTCGCGCTCGGCTTCGAACGCAGAACAGGGATCGTGCCGTTCAAGCATGGGTCTCTCCTTTCGAGGGTCTGAGGGAGGTGCTTTGGCAATCGTCTACATACGAACTTATGCTGCATCGCACAAGTTTCCGGGAAAAATGCGCCCAGCCATGCATTCCAGGCATAACGAATCCAGGACATCGCAGCTTGCCGAAATGGCCTAGCCCGCCCGCTCCCGCTGGACCGGCAGTCGCACCGGAGCCCGGTCTAGACGGCCGACCAGCGCCATCGCCTTTGGCACGACCAGCCCTGCCCCGAGCGCGCGCCCTCCCATAGAGAAGGCGACCCGCTCGCGCAGCGATGCGGCAACCCCGCGCGACGGAATCAGGGCCGGCTTCCCCGCTGCGAGCAGCAAATGGCGCTCCACCGCCTGGACCCAATGGGCCTGCGGCACATCGCCGGCCTCGAACAGAACGAGGCGATCGCCGCGGGCCCCGGCGGCGCCATTGCGCCAGGCGCTGTTCTTGTCGGCACGCAGATAGCGGGCACCAGTCGCGTCGGCCGCCCGCTCGGTCTCGGGCGAGCCCGTCGTGTCGACGATGACCGCATGGCCGAGAAAGCCCTCGGCGACCGCCGGAATCAGCACCGCAAGCGTCGCGGCAAGCGCCTGCTGGGAACCATCGCTGCGGATCACGGCTGTGAGCATGAGCAAAACCCTATGCCGCAACGCAGCATGCCACAATCCCGCCGCTTGCCTTTTGTTCTCTATATGTTCACTCTACATGAGACCAAAAGGCACCGATTCCCGGTGCGCGACCCGGTTCGAAAACCATGCCACAGGCCAGACCCACTTCCCGGCCCTTCCCGGCGGCCCAGCCCCTGCGGCGGGCCGATAGGGAGCTGAGCGTCTCGGCGCCCATGGTCGCACCGGCCGACCCGATGGCCTATGCCGGTCACCGCATCGATCCCGACAGGCGGCGCGGGCGCGGCGCCACGATCAATCCGGGCGGCCGATTCGAGGCCGAGCAACGCGTCGCCGACGACGACGGCTGGGGCTCGCTGGAGGAGCTGCCGCCATTCTCGACCGAGATCGCCTATGAGAAGGCGCGCACCATCATCACGCGCAACGACTCGCCTGACATCTCCTTCGACCGCTCGATCAACCCCTATCGCGGCTGCGAGCATGGCTGCGTCTACTGCTTCGCCCGGCCGACCCATGCCTATCTCGGCCTGTCGCCGGGGCTCGATTTCGAGAGCAAGCTGACGGCCAAGCCCGATGCGGCGGCGCTGCTGGAGAAGGAACTCTCCTCGCCGTCCTACCAACCGCGCACGATCGCGATCGGCACCAATACCGACGCCTACCAGCCGATCGAGAAGAAGCTCAGGATCATGCGGCAGATCCTGGAGGTGCTGGCGAAGTTCAACCACCCGGTCGGCATCGTCACGAAATCGGCGCTGGTGCAGCGCGACATCGATATTCTCGCGCCGATGGCGGAGAAGGGTTTGGTCAAGGTCGCGCTCTCGGTGACCACGCTCGATCCCAAGACCGCACGCGGCATGGAGCCGCGCGCCGCCTCGCCCGCCAAGCGGCTGGAGACGATCCGCAAGCTCTCCGAGGCCGGCATACCCGTCACGGTGCTGGTCGCGCCGATCATCCCGGCGATCAACGAGCACGAGATCGAGCGCATCCTCGACGCGGCGAAGGCAGCGGGCGCGGAGGCGGCGGGCTATGTCCTGCTCCGGCTGCCGCTCGAAGTGCGCGACATCGTGCAGGAATGGCTGCTGACGCACCATCCCGACAAGCTCCGGCATGTGATGTCGCTGATCCGCTCGACGCGCGGGGGCAAGGACTACGATTCGCAATGGGGCCAGCGCATGGTCGGCTCCGGCCCCTATGCCTGGATGATCGGGCGGCGCTTCGAGATGGCTGCCGAGCGCATCGGCTTCAACACGACGCGGCGCCGGTTGCGGACGGATCTTTTCGTGAAACCTGAGAAGGAAAAAGCGCAGCTGAGCCTGTTTTGAGGAACGGTTCATGGCTCTCAGCGGTGGAGCACGCCTCCACCGCTCTGGCCCGGCGACTTAACCTGCTGCATAACCCACCATGCCCGCCGATTTCAGCCGCGAGACCTCCGCCATCGCCCAAGGCCTGTGGCCGCTCGCCGGCATCGACGAGGTCGGGCGCGGGCCGCTTGCGGGCCCCGTGGTTGCCGCTGCGGTGATCCTCGACCCGGCTCGAGTGCCAGATGGACTCGACGATTCGAAGAAGCTTCCAGCCGCGATCCGCGAAGAGCTGTTCGGCGAAATCATGGAACGGGCTCTGGCCGTCGCCGTCGCCAGCGTCACGGCGGTCGAGATCGACGCCATCAACATCCGCCAGGCGACGCTGCTCGCGATGCGCCGGGCCGTAGCGGCGCTGCCGCTGACGCCATTGCATATCCTGGTCGACGGTAACGACCCGCCGCAATTCGCCTGCTCCTGCGAGGCGATCATCCAGGGCGACGGGCAGATCGCCTCGATCGCGGCGGCGTCCATCATCGCCAAGGTGACGCGTGACCGGATGATGGCGCGGCTGTCCCAGCGCTACCCCGCCTATGGCTTCTCCAGCCATGTCGGCTACGGCACGCCTGCGCATCGCAAGGCAATCGCCGCGCACGGCCCCTGCCCCGAGCACCGCTATTCCTTCGCGCCGGTAAAAGGCGTCTGGTTCCGGTAAAGACGCGCATCCTCGCGCCTCGGTTCTCGATGGGCAGGGAGCCCCGGCCTGCCTCCTGTGAACTCGACCGTATTTCACTCCGTCATGCTCGCCCTCGTGGCGAGCATCCACGTCTTGAACACCACCCCGTCGAAAGAAGGCGTGGATGGTCGGGACAAGCCCGACCATGACGGGAAAAACCGCTCCCGGGCCCCATCGAACGCCCCGCCCGAGCTGCCGCAACGGCACCTCCAGATGTTAACCGGCGTTTACGAATTTCGCTTGATTCACAATGGGCTAGGCAAAAATTGCAGCCCCAGAATGACACGCATTTTTTTCAAAGCAGAAACCCGACCTTTACCCTGTCTGACCAATATCGCCCTCGTTGAAGTTGCGTAACGGTCTTGGCGTCATGGGTATTCTGCGTACCGGGACCGCCAGTGCTCCCGTCCGGATTCAGGTTTCGCGTACCGGACGGCCTGCACTGGGGGCTCGGATGAAGGCCAAGAGCCTTCCCGAACAAATCGGCATCCCTCGGGAGCTGCCGCTCGATCAGATCCTCGTCGGCGACTGCGTCGCGGCGATGAACGCGCTGCCGCCGGCAAGCGTCGACCTGATCTTCGCCGATCCTCCCTATAATCTCCAGCTTGGCGGCGATCTGCGCCGGCCCGACGACAGCCTCGTCGATGCCGTCGACGACGACTGGGACAAGTTCGCCTCCTTCTCCGACTACGACCGCTTCACCCGCGACTGGCTGTCGGCCGCGCGCCGCATCCTGAAGCCGGACGGAGCGCTGTGGGTCATCGGCAGCTACCACAACATCTTCCGCGTCGGCGCGACGCTGCAGGATCTCGGCTTCTGGATGCTGAACGACATCGTCTGGCGCAAGGCCAATCCGATGCCGAATTTCCGCGGCCGGCGCTTCACCAACGCGCATGAGACGCTGATCTGGGCTGCGCGTGGCGAAAGCTCGAAATACACCTTCCACTATGAAGCGCTGAAGGGCGGCAATGACGACCTGCAGATGCGCTCGGACTGGTATCTGCCCCTCTGCACCGGCGACGAACGCCTGAAGGACGAGAGCGGCGCCAAGGTGCATCCGACGCAGAAGCCGGAAGCGCTGCTCGCCCGGGTGCTGCTCTCGGCCTCGAATCCCGGCGACGTCATCCTCGACCCGTTCTTCGGCACGGGCACGACCGGCGCCGTCGCCAAGGCACTCGGCCGCCATTTCATCGGGCTCGAGCGCGATCCGGTCTATGCCAAGGCGGCGCGCGAGCGCATCGCCGCGGTGACGCCGCTGGCGCCGGAAGCGTTTTCGACCGCCCCCTCCAAGCGGAGCGAGCCGCGCGTGCCGTTCCTCAGCCTGGTCGAAGCCGGGCTGGTGAAGGCGGGCGAGACCGTCCACGACGAGAAGCGCCGCTACAAGGCCACGGTGCGGGCCGACGGCACGCTGCTGCTCGGCCCGGCGGTCGGCTCGATCCACAAGGTCGGCGCGCTGGCCCAGGGCCTGCCGGCCTGCAACGGCTGGACCTTCTGGCATGTCGAGCGCGATGGCGGATTGACCGTCCTCGATGCCCTGCGCGGCGAGATCAGGGCGCAGATGGCGGCTGCCTGAGCCGGCGGGCGCCAGCGCCCGGCCCTCCCGTCATTCGTTCAGAGGATGCACGCCCACCGCCCGCGAGCGCATGTTCGCCCGCATGACATAGTGGGGCGGCGACATGGCGACGATCCTCAAGAACGGCTCCCGTGGACCCGAGGTCAAGGCGCTCCAGGAAGCGCTGAACGCCAAGCTCAAGCCGGTGCCCAAGCTCGTGCCCGACGGCCAGTTCGGCACCTTCACACATAACGCGGTCGTCGCCTTCCAGCGCAAGAACTGGCTGGTCGAGGATGGCCAGGCGGGGCCTGCGACCCAGGCCTGCCTCTACGATACCGAGGCCTTCGCGCCGATCCTGCACAACGTCCCCTTCATCGCGCAGCCGACCAACACGACCTGTTGGGCGACTTCGACGGCGATGATGAAGAAGTCGACCGTGCCGATCATCATCGCCAAGACACCGCCGGATATGATCGCCTCCGATGGCGGGCTCTTGAACTCCTCCGAAAGCGACCAGGCGATCGTGACTGGCCAGCGTTATGGCCGCATCCACGGGCTGCGCTGCAACGCGCCGCAATCCTGGTCGGTGGAGCAGCTCAGGCAGGCCGTTTCGCGTGGGCCGCTGATGTTCGACATGCTCTGGCGCGTCGACGAGTACACCGCCGGCCGCGGCAGCCCCGGCCATATGATCGTGATCGTCGGCATGCGCGGCGACGGCAATCCGGACGGCACCGGCACGACACTGCGTATCCACGATCCCTGGCCGCCGAACCGTGGCAAGATCTATTCGAAGGGCTATTTCAAATGGTCCGTCGAACTGCCGACGATGACCTATCGCGTCTTCGAGCTGTAGAGCCCGGCGCGCTCGACCACCTTCAGCATCAGGCTCGGCAACGGCTCGCCGGCCAGGTTCGCCAACGGCGTGAAGCGCATGCCGGCCGGCGCCGGCGTGCGAGCCGGAACGCTGCCGGTGAACACGGTCAGTTCCAACGGGAAATGCGTGAAGACATGGCGGACCGGCTCTGCCGCCTGCGTCCAGCTCAAGGGCAAGGGCGCGTCCTGCGCGGCACCGTCGAGTTCGTAATCGGCGCGCCATTCGCTGGTCGGCACCTCGGCCATGCCCCCGAGCAGGCCCTTGGCCGGCCGCGTGCGCAGCAGGATCGCGCCATCCTGCCGGATCAGCACGAAGGCCGCGCCATAGCGCGTGACGCCGGCCTTCTTCTTCGCCTTGCGGGGAAAACCCTCCTGCGTTCCGGCGATGCGCGCCCGGCACGGCTCGCGCCAGGGGCAGAGGCTGCAGGCGGGATTGCGCGGCGTGCAGATGGTGGCGCCGAGATCCATCAGGGCCTGAGCGAAGTTGCCCGGCCGGCCGTGCGGCAGCAGCGCCAGCACGTGCTCTCGAATCAGGGGCCGGGCGCCGGGCAATTCGTCCTCGATGGCGAAGAGCCGGGTCATGACGCGCTCGACATTGCCGTCCACGGCTGCGGCCGGCCGGTCGAAGGCGATCGCCGCGACGGCGCCGGCCGTATAGGCGCCGATGCCCGGCAGATCGCGTAGCCCCTCCTCCGTATCGGGGAAGCGGCCGCGATGGTTCTCCACCACCGCCTTGGCGCAGGCATGGAGGTTGCGGGCGCGGGAATAGTAGCCGAGCCCGGCCCAGGCCTGCATGACCTCCTCGGAGGGCGCCTCTGCGAGCGCCTTCACGGTCGGGAAGCGGGCCATGAAGCGCTCGTAATAGGGCTTCACCGCCGTGACCGTGGTCTGCTGCAGCATGATCTCGGAGGCCCAGACCCGGTAGGGATCGGGCCGCTCGCCCGCATTCGCGCGCCATGGCAGCGCCCGGCGATGTCGGTCGTACCAGGCGAGAAGGGCGGCTGCGCGGGCGGGAGGGGCGGCTTCCAGGCTCATCAGGTTCAAACTACAGCCTTCAAGGACGGGATCCACACCTGTTCATCGCGAACCGCGACCACCGCGGATCGGCAACGCCCTCGCCTTTCAACGAAGCACGACGGCCAAGGCGAGACGCGCTGTGTTCACGTCGCCGTGAACAGCTTCGCGCCAGCGTAACCTCGGAGCACTTCGTCGCGAAATCACAGCAGTACCCCACGAGCTCAAGGACAGGAACCGCTCATGCTCTCGCGCCGTCATCTCCTCGCCGTCGCGGCTTTCGCCGGCATCGTCTCATCTGTTCCCAGCCACGCCGCCGAGAACATTCCCTACACGCCCGGAGCCTTCGGCGAGGCGCAGAAGGCCGGAAAGCCGATCCTCGTCGAGATTCATGCCGATTGGTGCCCGACCTGTCGCGCCCAGGCCCCGATCATCTCCGATCTGCGCAAGAATCCGCGGTTCAAGGATCTCGTCGTGTTTCGCGTCGATTTCGACGGCCAGAAGGATGTCGTCAAACAGTTCGGGGCGCGCATGCAAAGCACGCTGATCGTCTTCAAGGGCTCCCGCGAAGCCGGACGTTCGGTCGGCGACACGAACGGAAAGACGATCGAAACCCTGCTCGTCAAAGCGCTCTAGAGACGTCCAATGGTTCTCGGCAGCCTGGGTCTTGCCTTCCTGGCCGGCCTTCTTTCGATCCTGTCCCCATGCGTGTTGCCGCTCCTGCCGATCGTGCTGGGCAGCGCGGCGACCGAGCATCGTTTCGGGCCCCTGGCGCTTGCTGCCGGCGTGGCGCTGTCATTCGTCGCGGTCGGTCTGTTTGTCGCGACGATCGGCTATGGGCTCGGTCTCGATGCCGATGTCTTTCGGAACGCTGCAGCCATCCTGATGATCGCGGTCGGCGGCGTTCTCGCCATTCCGCCGCTTCAGGTCCGCCTCGCCGCAGCCGGCGGCCCGGTCAGCGACTGGGCCGAGCGTAATCTGTCCGGCTTCTCCACGCAGGGGATCTCCGGGCAATTCGGTGTCGGGCTGCTCCTTGGAGCCGTATGGGCGCCTTGCGTCGGCCCGACGCTGGGAGCCGCGTCCGTGCTGGCCGCGCAAGGCGAAAACCTCGGTCAGGTCGCCGGGATCATGGCGGCGTTCGGCTTCGGCGCGGCTATTCCCCTGATGGCTCTTGGCCTGATGTCGCGCCAGGCAATGTTGCGCTGGCGGCAGCAGATGCTCCAGGGTGGCAAGACGGTGAAGATTCTGTTGGGGATCGTGCTGATCGTCGTCGGCCTCTTGATCGTCAGCGGCTACGACAAGGCGATCGAAGCCGAACTGGTCAGTCGCTCGCCGGCCTGGCTGGTCAATCTAACCACGCGCTTCTGAGATGCGGTTCGCCCTCGCGGGGAAGCTCTTGCGAGCCGGCGGCCCAGGCCCAGACCCGATAGGGACCGGGCCGCTCGCCCGCATTCGCGCGCCATGGCGGCGCCCGGCGATGTCGGTCGTACCAGGCGAGAAGGTCGGCGGCGCGAGGCAGGGGAACAGGAATGTCGATGCAGCGGGTTTGACGCGAGAGGTCGATGCTGTGGAAGGGTTGGGCGCCCACCTCGCGAGCTGCTACTTCAGCGTTGCGATAATCGCGTCGATATCCCCGCAATCCCGCGCGGAAGGCGCCTGCCCGGCACGCTCGTCGACCGCCCTTATCGCCTCATGAGCCTTCCTGAGGCGCTCGATCGTCGCCGGCGACTGATCCTTCATCATCATGTTGGAGGTGATCTCCATCACCTGCATGGAACGCCTGTTGAGTTCCTCCTTGGTGCAGGCCCCGGCGGTGGGAGGAGCGGCCCCGACATCATCCTTGGCGCCCGCAGGCTTCGCCTTCGCGGCAGCATCCTGCAAACGGACCGTCGAGACGGCGAGATCGCAGGCCGGCGCGAATTGCTCGGCCTTGTCCGCCCGGTAGATGCATTCGAAATTATAGGCCTTGCCGTTCACGATCGTGAAGACATAGCGCTTGATCTGCGGACGCTCCTTGCTGAAGGGCATGCGAACGTTCTGGAAGACCATGTCGACGGCGGGCCCACCGAGCATCGTGGTCATGGTCGAGGATCTGAGCGTGGTCGAGGGCAGACGCGCGATCGCCTTGGTGAATTCGTCAGTGATCTGCGGCCGCGTTGCCTCGCTCGCCTCCTTGATATCGCCCGCGTCACGCGGGCCGAGGAAGGTCACGATGACATCGCCATTCGTAGACGAGGATGCGGTCACACCCGTCACATCGCCGGTTCCATCGGCGAATTCGTGATCCAGCGTGAAACTCTGGGGATAGCTGAACGTATAGGAGCCGTCGGGGGCGTCGAAAGCCCGCGTGCCCTGAGCGGCAACGGCGGTCGGCATGGTCAATGCAAGGGCCACTAGCAGGCCGGCACGTGCAAAAAGCGACATCATCTTCTTTCTGTCTTGCTACGGGTGGCCTATCGCGGCGGCGCGATCCTGATGGATCGTTCGCGTTCGACGGCCATTTCGGTATGGTGGAACGTCTTCACGACAGAATTCGCCTCACCGCGCTGCGCCACCGACCGGTGGCGATTGCGCAGCCCATTCCTAGGCAACCGCTTGCAGCCCACAAGCGCCGCGCCCACAATGCAGCCATGTCCGCCAAACCACTCGCAGAGCTGATCGACGACTGCATCGCGCCCGCGCTCGCCGCGCAGGGTTTCGCGGGGCGCGCCATCGTCTCGCTCTGGCCGGAGATCGTCGGCGAGCGGCTGGCGGCGCGTTCGCGACCGCTCAAGATCGACTGGCCGCGGCGGCGGCCGGCGCCGGGCGAGGCCTCCGAGCCGGCGACGATGGTGGTGCGGGTCGAGAGCGCCTTCGCGCTGGAGATGCAGCATCTCGGACCGCTGCTGGTCGAGCGCGTCAATACGCATCTGGGCTGGCGGGCCGTCGGCAAGCTCGTGCTCAAGCAGGGGCCGGTCGCGGCGCCGGTCGTGGCGAAGCCGGTACCGAAGCTGGATGGAGAAACCGTGGCGCGCGTCGAGGCTCAGGTCGCCGGCGTCGCGGATGAAGGACTGCGCGAGGCCTTGGCCCGGCTCGGCCGGGCGGTGGCGCTACGCACGAAAACGCAAGGCGACGACACGGCTTCGTGAGCGGAGCGGTACGCGGCACGATGCGCTCTTGCCACAATCGCGATGGCCTCTATAGCTCCAACCGATTTCGACCTTTCCGAGGATATCTCACGATGACGAACAGGCGACAGCTCCTGACCGGCGCGGCCGGCATCGCCGCTGCCGCGCTCGCCGGCGGCACCGCCGCGCGGGCCCAGACCAAGCTGCCCGATGCCGGCCCGCTGGGCGATGTCTGGCTCGGCCCGGCCGATGCCAAAGTCACCATCGTCGAATATGCCTCGCTGACCTGCTCGCATTGCGCGACCTTCCATGCCGCGACCTGGCCGGAGCTGAAGAAGAAGTACATCGACACCGGCAAGGTGCGCTTCACCCTGCGCGAGTTCCCGCTCGACCCGCTGGCGACCGCCGGCTTCATGCTCGCCCGCTGCAACGGCAACGACAAATATGTCCCGATGACCGATCTGCTGTTTGCGCAGCAGCGCAACTGGGCGTTCACCGACAAGCCCGTCGATGCCCTCTCGTCGCTGGTCAAGCAGGCCGGTTTCACACAGGAATCCTTCGAAGCCTGCTTGAAGCGCCAGGATATCTATGACGCCGTCACGGTGGTGAAGGATGGCGGGGCCAAGGCTGGCGTGGATTCGACGCCGACCTTTTTCATCAATGGGCAGAAGCGGTCAGGTGCGCTCACGATCGCCGAATTCGACAAGATCCTGGAACCGCTCCTCAGCAATTGAGGCAGCGGTTTTCCGCTCGCGCGCCGGCAGCGTGCGATTCACCGCAGCCCTTGTCTTGAGGAGCCGCACAGCGGCTTCTCGCAGGACGAGGGCTGAGTTGTTTCGAGCCGGTGAGGTGCAGCCATGCATCTGACGCGCCTCAAGCTGGCCGGCTTCAAGACCTTCGTCGAGCCGACGGAGTTTTCGATCGAGCCGGGGCTGACCGGCGTCGTCGGTCCCAATGGTTGCGGCAAGTCCAATCTCGTCGAAGCCCTGCGCTGGGTGATGGGCGAAAGCTCGTTCAAGAACATGCGCGGCTCGGGGATGGACGACGTCATCTTCGGCGGTTCGAACGAGCGCCCAGCCCGCAACATGGCCGAGGTCTCGCTCACCCTCGACAATAGCGACCGCAAGGCGCCGGCCGCCTTCAACGAAGCGGATGTACTGGAAGTCACCCGCCGGATCGAGCGCGAGGAAGGCTCGACCTACCGCATCAACGGCAAGGAGGTGCGGGCCAAGGACGTGCAACTCCTCTTCGCCGATGCAGCGACCGGCGCGCGCTCGCCTGCTCTCGTCCGCCAGGGGCAGATCAGCGAAATCATCTCGGCCAAGCCGCAATCGCGCCGCCGGATCCTCGAGGACGCTGCCGGCATCGCCGGCCTGCACAGCCGCCGCCACGAGGCCGAACTGCGCCTGCGCGGGGCCGAGGACAACCTGACCCGGCTGGAAGACGTGCTCGGCGAGATCGACGGGCAGATCGACGCCCTGCAGCGGCAGGCGCGGCAGGCCGGGCGCTATCGCAGCCTTGCCGCCGATATCCGCCGGGCCGAGGCGACGCTCGCCGTCATAGCCCTGCACGATGCCCGCGCCCAGGAGGCGCAGGCGGCGCATGTGCTGGAAGAGGCCGTGCGCGGCGTCGCCGACCAGACCAGTCTCCAGGCCGAGGCCGCCAAAAGGCAGGCAGTCGCCGCCCATGAACTGCCGGCGCTGCGCGAGGGCGAGGCCAACGCCGCAGCCGCTTTGGTTAGGTTGAAGCGGGGTTTGGACGAGCTCGAAGCCGAGAACAAGCGGGCCCGGCAGCGCACCGAGGAACTCGGCAAGCGCCTCAGCGAATTGCAGGCCGATCTGTCACGGCAGGAGACAATCGGCCGCGATGCGTCCGAGAGTCTGGCACGGCTCGCGGAAGAAGACGCTGCGCTGACCCGGGAAGGCGATGGCGCCGGAGCGGGCGCTGAGGCGGCGACGACAGCGCAGCGCGCGGCGGAAGCGGCGCTCGCTGCCGCAGAAACCGAGCAAGCCGCCGCGCAAGCCGCGCTGTCAGACCTTGCCGCGCGGCGCGGCGCGCTGGAGCGTTCACTACGCGAGGCGCGCGAGCGGCAGGATCGCGCCGGGGCCGAGCGCGACAAGCTGCGCCGCGAGTTGGAGGTTCTCGATGCCTCCGATGCGAAGACGCTGCTCGACAAACTGCGCGAAGCTTTGATCGCGGCCGAGAAGACGCTGAAGACCGCCGATGCCGATGTCGCCAAAGCGCGCAATGCGGTCGCTTCAGCACGCGAGCGCGAAACTGGGCAGCGTGGCCCCCTCGCCGAAGCCGACCGCCGGGCGCAGCGCCTCGACACCGAGATCGGCACGTTGCGCAAGCTGCTTGCTCCGGCCGCAGGCGACCGCTGGCCGGCGGTGCTCGAAGCCGTCAGCGTCGCCAAGGGTTACGAGATCGCGCTCGGCGCTGCGCTGGGCGACGATCTCGACGCTTCGACCGAAGCAACCGCCCCGGCCCACTGGGACGATACCGGCGAAGGCCAGGATGATGCTGCCCTGCCCGCCGGCGCCGAGCCGCTGCTCACCCATGTCAAGGCACCGGCGGCTCTGCGGCGGCGGCTGGCGCAGATCGGCGTCGTCACACGCGACCAGGGGGACGCCCTGCGGGGTGCGTTGAAGCAGGGCCAGATCCTGGTGTCGCAGGCGGGCGACCTCTGGCGCTGGGACGGCTTCACCAGCGCGGCCGATGCCCCCTCGCCCGCGGCTCGGCGGCTCTCGGAGAAGAATCGCCTCGCCGACCTCGAACGCGAGGCGAAAGCCGCGCGAGAGGCGGCAGAGATCGCTCGCCGGGCTCTGGAAGCCGCGAGCGCCGAGGCGCGACAGGCCGCGCAGGCCGAAAGCGCCGCGATCGAGGCCGCCCGGCAGACGCGGCGCGGCGTCGACCAGGCCCGTGAGCAGTTGACCGTTGCCGAGCGCAAGGCGGCCGAAACGCTGGTCAAGCGCTCGACGCTGGCCGAAGCGATCAAGCGGCTTGGCCAGACCATGTCCGAGACTTCGCAGCAGACCGCGACGCAGGAGGCAGGGCTTTCGGCGCTGCCCGCCTCCGCCGAATTGGAAAACACCCTGCTCAAGGCCCGCGTGCTGCTCGGCGAGGCACGCACCGCCGCCTCCGATGCGCGGGCCCGGGTCCAGACCCTGGCGCGGGAGGCGGATCTGCGTGCGCGCCGCCGCGAGGCCATCGCCGCAGATATCAAGGCCTGGCAACTGCGCACGGCTGCCAGCCTCCAGAGCGCCGAGGAGACGCGGCGCCGAATCGAGGCTGCCAGCGTCGAGCAGAAGGCGCTTCTCGAAGCCCCCGATACCTTCCTGACCGAGCGGCGGCGCCTCGTCGCCGAGATCGAGCAGGCGGAAGGCACCCGCCGGGAAGCCGCCGACAGGTTGGCTGCCGGCGAAACCACACTGGCGGAGGCCGACCGGCAGGCGCGCATCGCGCTTGAGGGCCTGTCCGGTGCCCGCGAACGCCGCGCCTCGGCCGAAGCGCGACTGGAAGCCGCCCGCCAGCGCGTGGGTGACATCATTCGGCAGATCGAGGATGGGCTCGAAACCGGGCTCGACGGCTTGCAGGCGATCGCCGGCATCAAGCCGGGCGATGCGCTGCCCGAGCCGGAGGCGATCGAGCGGCGGCTGGCCAATCTCAAGGGCGAGCGCGAGCGGCTCGGGGCCGTCAACCTGCGGGCCGAGGATGAGCTGACCGAGGTGAAGGCCAAGCGCGAGGGGCTTTCGGGCGAGCGCGACGACCTGACAGAGGCGATCCGCCGCCTCAGGCAGGCGATCGGCGCGCTCAACCGCGAGGGCCGCGAGCGCCTCATCGCCGCCTTCGACGTCGTCAACGGCCATTTCCAGCGGCTGTTCGGCGTGCTGTTCGGCGGCGGCGAGGCCGAGCTCAAGCTGGTGGATTCGGAAGACCCGCTCGATGCCGGTCTGGAGATTTTCGCGCGCCCGCCCGGCAAGAAACCGCAGGTGATGACGCTGCTTTCCGGCGGCGAGCAGGCGCTGACCGCAACCGCACTGATCTTCGCGGTGTTCCTGACCAATCCCTCGCCGATCTGCGTGCTCGACGAGGTCGACGCGCCGCTCGACGACGCCAATGTCGAACGCTACTGCGACCTGCTCGTCGACATGGCCCGCAACACCGAGACCCGCTTCATCCTGATCACGCACAACCCGATCACCATGGCGCGGATGGAGCGGCTCTTCGGCGTGACCATGGCCGAGCGTGGGGTCAGTCAGATGGTCTCGGTCGACCTGGCGACGGCCGAGCGCATCCGCGACGCGGGATAAGCGGCCGCCTGCCGCCCGATCATCCCCAAAAACCTGGCCGGGAACGGCCGCGCCCCGCTGAAAAAATGCCACATTCGCTCCCGCAATGCGGCGAGATTGTCGCACTTAGCCAGAATTTATAGACATTCCAATGCGTTAGACATTATCTGCCTGCCTTGACAGCGCGGGGGGCTGCCAATAAAGGAGGCCGTGCTGACGACGGCTCGATGCGCGGGTTTGGTCGTGGTTATAGTGGTTTTTCGCGGGATCGCGGCGTAAACGCGATCAAGACGGAGAACCAAGGCCATGTCCGAACCCGACCCAAACGCCTCAGACTCGGAGTTGCGCGCAAGACTGGGCTCCCTGAAATCCGCGATCAAGCGGGCGGAAGAGAGCGAAAAGCCGGGCGCGAGCCCGGTTGGAGAGGACAAGGCCCTTGCGGGTGCGATGTCCTCAGGCTTTCGCGCCGCGACGGATCTCGCAGGTGGCATCATCGCAGGTGCCCTGATCGGGTACCTCGGCGACCGATGGCTTGGAACGTCCCCGTTCCTGCTGATCGCCTTCCTGGTGATCGGAGCCATCGCGGGCTTCAGATCCGTCTATCGGCTCGGTTCGCGTCCGACCTCCGGGTCGAAGGGCGGCCCGAAGGCGAATTGATCGAAAGGCGGCCTATCCCGGCCGCGCGACGAGGAACGAGACCATGGCGGCCGGCGGCGGAATCGATCCGATCCACCAATTCCACATCACGAATCTCGTTGAGCTGAAGCCGCTCGGCATCAACCTGTCGTTCACCAACACCTCGCTGTGGATGGTGATCGTGCTCGCCGTCGTCTCGGCGCTCATGATCTACGGCTCGAGCCAGCGTGCGGTCGTTCCCGGCCGCCTGCAGTCGCTCGCCGAGATGACCTACGAATTCGTCGCCTCCACGCTGACCGGCGTGATGGGCAAGGAAGGCATGAAGTTCTTCCCGTTCGTGTTCTCGCTGTTCATGTTCGTGCTGGCGAGCAACATGCTCGGCATGATCCCCGGCTCGTTCACCGTCACCAGCCAGATCATCGTCACCGCTGCCTTCGCCGTGCTCATCATCAGCGTCGTCGTGATCTACGGCATCGTGAAGCATGGCAGCCACTTCTTCGGCCTGTTCGTGCCGTCAGGCGTGCCCGGCTGGCTGCTGCCCTTCATCGTGCTGATCGAGATCGTGTCCTTCCTGTCGCGCCCGGTTTCGCTGTCGCTTCGTCTGTTCGGCAACATGCTGGCCGGCCATATCGCGCTCAAGGTCTTCGGCGGCTTCGTCGTCGCGCTCATCGCCGCGGGTGGCGCTGCGACCATCATCGCGCCGCTGCCGCTGCTGCTGGCGGTTGCGCTGACTGCGATGGAGTTCCTCGTCGCTTTCCTGCAGGCCTATGTCTTCGCGATCCTGACCTGCGTCTATCTCAACGACGCGCTGCACCCCGGCCACTGAGGCCAGGGGTAGCGCTCGCGAGAGTTCATCCCACCCTGTCATAAAGTTCCACACTGGAGATAAGACCATGGATCCTGTTGCAGCCAAGTTCATCGGCGCCGGCCTCGCCTCGCTCGGCATGGGCCTCGCCGCCATCGGCGTCGGCACCATCTTCGGCAACTTCCTCTCGGGCGCGCTGCGCAACCCGTCGGCGGCTGACGGCCAGTTCCCGCGCGCCTTCATCGGCGCGGCGCTCGCCGAAGGTCTGGGCATCTTCGCGTTCGTCGTCGCGCTCGTTCTGCTCTTCGTGGTCTGACGCTTTCGTCGATCGCTTTCTCGTCGCGCGTCGGAGCCATCCGGCCAAACGCGCGACGGTTTCCTATCTTTCAGCGCTGAAAGGCACGCTATGCCGGTTCGATCTTCAGGGTTCGCGCGAAAAGGATGGCCGATGGCTGTCGCCTCGTTCGCTGCTCTGCTGGCGGGTGCGGCGCAGGCTGCCACTCCGGGCCTGAGCGGCGAGAAGGCCTCCTTCCCGCCCTTCGACCCCACGCACTTCGCCAGCAACCTGTTCTGGCTCGCGGTCACCTTCGGTGCCCTGTACTGGCTGATGTCCAAGGTCGCGCTGCCGCGCCTGGGCTCCATCCTGGAAGAGCGCGCCGAGACGATCGGTCGCGACCTCGATCAGGCCACGCAGATGCAGGGCAAGGCCGAGGACATGGCGCAGGCCTATGAGAAGGCCCTCGGCGAGGCCCGCAAGAACGCCCAGGGCATCGCCCAGACGGCGCGCGAGGCTGGTGCCAAGGCGAGCGACGCCCAGCGTCACGCCACCGAGGCCGAGCTTGCCGCCAAGATGGCGCAGGCCGAGGCGACCATCGCCAAGACCAAGACCAAGGCGATGGGCAACGTTCGCGATCTCGGCAGCGATATCGCCGCCGCCATCGTCACCAAGCTGACCGGTCAGGCTCCCAGCGCCAGCGAGGCGTCGGCGGCTGTCGACCAGGCCCTGACGCGCGGCTGAGGAGAGTTCAGATGGATACTTTCTGGGTCGGCGTCGCGCTCGTCATCTTCCTTGCCATTCTGGTCAAGTTCGGCGTGCCGGGCGCGATCGTGAAGGCACTCGACGCTCGCGGCGAGAAGGTCGCGCAGGAGCTGGCGGAAGCCCGTCGCCTGCGTCAGGAGGCTGAGAAGCTGCTCGCGGAGTACGATGCCAAGCGCAAGGCCGCCGAGGCCGAAGCCGCCGAAATCGTCTCCTCCGCCAATGACGAGGCCAAGCGCCTCGCGGCGGAAGCCGAGGCCAAGCTGGCCGACTTCGTCGCCCGCCGCACCAAGGCGGCCGAGGAGAAGATCGCCCAGGCCGAGAGCCAGGCCGAGGCCGAGGTTCGCGCCGCGGCTGCGGACGCTGCCACCAAGGCCGCCGAGACCATCCTGCGCGGCCAGATGGCCGGCAAGGCCGGCGACGCCGCCTTCGCGGCCGGGCTGACCGAGGTCAAGGCCAAGCTCAACTGAGCTGGAGCCGATTGCTCGATATGATGACGCCGCGCCCGCAAGGACGCGGCGTTTTTCTTTGCCCTGCAAGCCAGTGCCTCATCGGGGCCCGTTGACCAGAACGGAGCACAACGTCATCCCGGACGCAGCGAAGCGGAGACCCGGGATCCTTCGTAGGGCTCCTGAGCCCTTCGATGGATCCCGGGTCAAGCCCGGGATGACGGCGTGGTTCCGAGAACTATTTCGCAAGCCTGATCGCGTGCCTGCAAGCCACGGAGTTTTGGGATGATCGGTCGCCTCGTCCGCCTGCTCGCCGTTGCTCTCCTCCCCTTCGTGGCAGCTACGGCTGCCGCAAACGCCTTTGAGAAGGTGAGCTTTCCCTCACGCGATTCGCTTGATCTCGTGGGTTGGCTGGCGCGCCCCGCCGGCACGGGCCCCTTCCCGGTCGTGATCGGCCTGCATGGCTGCGCCGGGCTCTACAGAGGCTCAGGCGAGATCAACGCCCGCGAGAGCGACTGGTCGCAGCGCCTGACCAGTGCGGGTTTTGCCGTGCTCCTCGTCGACAGCTTCGGGCCTCGCGGCATCAAGGCGCTGTGCAATGACCGGGAGCGCTCGCTAACGCCGGCCGGGCGCGCCCACGATGCCTTCGCCGCCATCGACTGGCTGGAAAAACAAGGCTTCGCCATGAAGCAGCGCATCGCCCTGATCGGCTGGTCGAATGGCGGCTCGACGGCGCTGCGCGTCGCCGGCGCATCCGAGGCGAAGCGCCTGCGCCATGTCATCGCCTTCTATCCCGGCTGCCGCGTCATCCTGAAGCGCGGCTGGCAGGCACAGACGGATACCGCGATCTTCCAGGGCCTGGCCGACGACTGGACGCCGGCTGCGCCTTGCGAGGAGCTTGCGCGTAACGGTGGAGCCCGTTTCGTCGGCTTCCCCGGCGCCTACCATGATTTCGACCATCCGAGCCTGCCCCTGCGCGAACGCAAGGCTGCCTATTCGCAGCGGCCCGACGGCATGGTCACGATCGGCAGCGATCCGAAGGCGCGCACTGATGCGATCGACGCGGTGATGGCGATCCTGAAGCGGCCTTAAGTTGCCCGGATTGTTGCAGAGCTTTCCAGGTCGGCACCACCGTTGTCATTCCGGGGCTTCGCGGAGCGAAGAACCCGGAACCCACGACTGGGCGAGCCGCTCGCAACCGAACACGCCATGCCCAACCCAGTCGTGGGTTCCGGGTTCGCGCCTGCGGCGCGCCCCGGAATGACAAGGGTCGTGCTCGATAAAGCGTCAGTTGCTGGCGGTCGCCGTCGCGGCCGGCGGATTGCCTGAAGCGGTCATCCGCGCCGCGGCGGGCCTTGCCGGCGGCACCACGGCCGTCTTGGGCTTGGGCTTACGCGGCTGGATCGTCGAGGTGACGATGCCCTGCGGCGTGTCGAGCCCGTAGATGTCGTCGCGGAACTGGACCTGCCCGTCCGCGCCCTGCCAACCCGTGAGATAGACCCAGGCGACCGGAACCTGCTTCTTCAGCGTGATGTTCTTGCGCTCGCCCTTGGCGATCTCGTCCTCGATCGACTGGCGATTCCATTCCGTGCCTTCGAGCAGCCAGGCTCCGAGGTCGCGGACGCCCTCGATGCGGGCGCAGCCGGAGGAGTTGAAGCGCACATCGTTGCGGAACAGCGTCTTCTTCGGCGTGTCATGCATGTAGACCGCATCGCCGTTGGGCATGTCGATCTTCATCTGGCCGAGCGAGTTCGTCGGACCCGGTTCCTGACGCACGTAGAAATAGGGGTTCTTCAGGGTCGCCCAATTGACGCTGGCCGGGTCGATTTCCTTGTTCTCGGCCCCCAGCAGCTTCATGTTCGACTTCGCGATGAATGTCGGATCCTTGCGCATATGCGGGATGATGTCGGCCTTCACGATCGACATCGGCACCGTCCAATATGGGTTCAGATTGACCGAGGAGATATTGGCCTGGATCACCGGCGAGGGCCGGTCCGGCCGGCCGACGATGGCGAGATGGCGCTGCGCGACGGTGCCGTTCTCGACAGCCTCGACGCTGGCGCCGGGGATGTTCACCACGACATAGCGGCTGGCGAAATTGAAGCCGTTGCCCTTGAGGCGCTCCAGCGTCGCGGTGAGCTGGTTGAGGCGCGATTCGACCGGCGTGTTCATCGCCTTCAGGGTCAGGCGCCCGACCGTGCCGAGATCCGACAGGCCATGGCGGCGCTGGAAGCGCTTCACCGCCTCGACCACGGTAGCATCATAGACATCGCCGGCCACGGCTTCGGGCGCGAGATCGCCGCTGGCGAGCAGGCGCTGCTTCAGCGCGGCGACATCGGCGCCTTGCGAATCCGGCTTCAGGGAGGTGGCGCTCGCCGGCACCTTGGGCCAGCCGCCGCGATTTGCGACGTCCTCATGGGCGATCAGCGCCTCGAGCGTGCGGTCATAGGTGTTGGGGCCATAGCTCGGCTCATTGGCACGCACGAGCGCCGTCGAGGCCAGCAGAGCAGCGGCCGCAAGAGCGAGGATGGAGGGACGCGCAGACATGAAAACCCCCGGGCCGCACAGAGCGGCACCGGGGGATCATTCCGCGACATGGTCAAGGAATGCTTAAGAAGCGATCACCGCCCTTCACCATGCTGACGAATGTCGTCAGCATGGCTGGCAGCTGCTTATTCCGCAGCCTTGGCCGGTGCCGGCTTTTCCCATTTCAGGACCGGCGAACGGGCGGCGCGAGTCTCGTCGAGGCGGCGGATCGGGGCGTGATGCGGGGCGCTGGTGAAGCGCTCCTTGTCATTGCCCTTGGCCGCGATGGCGAGGTCGCGCAGCGTCGCGATGAAGAGGTCGAGCGCCGCCTTCGATTCCGACTCGGTCGGCTCGATCAGCATGGCACCATGGACGACGAGCGGGAAATAGACCGTCATCGGGTGGTAGCCCTCGTCGATCATCGCCTTGGCGAAATCGAGCGTCGAGACGCCCGAGCCCTTCAGCCATTCATCGTCGAACAGCACCTCATGCATCGACGGGTGGTCCGGGAAGGGCAGCGACATCAGGTCACTGAGCCCGGCGCGGATATAGTTGGCGTTCAGCACCGCGTCTTCCGAAGCTTGGCGCATGCCGTCCGAGCCGTGGCTGAGCATGTAAGCCAAAGCGCGGACATACATGCCCATCTGGCCGTGGAAGGCGGTCATGCGGCCGAAGGGCTGGTTTCCCGCTGGGGCTTCGCCGCGCAACTCGATCAGATGCGGCTTGCCGTTCTCGACATGGATGAAAGGCACCGGCGCGAAGGGCGCCAGACGCTCGGAGAGCACGACCGGGCCGGCACCGGGACCACCGCCGCCATGCGGCGTCGAGAAGGTCTTGTGCAGGTTGATGTGCATGGCGTCGACGCCGAGATCACCCGGACGGGCCTTGCCGACGATGGCGTTGAAATTTGCGCCGTCGCAGTAGAAATAGGCGCCGGCCTCATGCATCGCCGCGGCGATCTCGACGATCTGAGGCTCGAAGATGCCGCAGGTGTTCGGGTTGGTCAGCATGATCGCGGCGATGTCCGGCCCGAGCAGAGCCTTGACGTCCTCGACCGCGACGGTGCCGTCCGGACGGGCCGGAACCGCCTTCACCGAGAAGCCGATCAGGGCCGCCGTCGCCGGATTGGTGCCGTGAGCCGATTCGGGCACGAGCACGACATTACGGGTCGCGCCCTCGCCCTTGGCGGCGATCGCAGCCTTGATCGCCATCATGCCGCAGGCCTCGCCATGGGCGCCGGCCTTCGGCGACAGCGCCACGGCCGGCATGCCGGTCAGCGTCATCAGGTAGCGGGCGAGTTCCAGCATCAGGTCGAGCGCGCCGTGCACGGTCGAGGTCGGCTGGAGCGGATGCACATCGGAGAAGCCCGGCAGACGCGCCACCTTCTCGTTGAGGCGGGCATTATGCTTCATCGTGCAGGAGCCGAGCGGAAAGAGCCCGGTATCGATACCGTAGTTCTTCTGGCTGAGGCGCACGAAGTGGCGCATCGTCTCGGGCTCGGAGAGGCCGGGCAGGCCGATCTCGCCCTGGCGGGCATGCTTGCCGAGGCGAGACTTGAACGGCGCCGGCTTGTCGATATCGACGCCGGTCGCCTCGTGATGGCCGATCTCGAAGATCAGCGGCTCGACCTGCTGGAGAGCCTTGTTGCCGGTGAAGGTGGCGTGCTCGGCATGAGCGGCCTCGCCGGCCTGGGTGGGACGTCCCTGACGGTTCAACATCACAGCACCTCCACGAGCGCCGCCACGAGGGCCGCCCGGTCTTCATCGGTATTCACCTCGGTCGAGGCGATGATCAGCAGGTCGTCCAGCCCGGCCTTTGGCAGGAGCCGCGAGACGGGAACGCCGGCCAGGATGCCCTTGGCGGCGAGCACCTCGACGACCTCGGCGGCCGGCTTCTTCAACTTCACGGTGAACTCGTTGAAGAAGCTGTCGTTGAGGACGGTCACGCCCTCGACGCCCGCGAGCGCGTCGGCGAGCTTCACGGCATTGGCGTGGTTCACTTCCGCAAGCCGCGCGAGGCCGGTCTGGCCCAGCAGCGTCATATGGATGGTGAAGGCCAGCACGCAGAGGCCGGAATTGGTGCAGATGTTCGAGGTCGCCTTGTCGCGGCGGATATGCTGCTCGCGGGTCGAGAGCGTCAGCACGAAGCCTCGCTGGCCGGTCGAATCGACCGTCTCGCCGCAGAGCCGGCCCGGCATCTGGCGGATACATTTCGACTTGGCGGCGAAGAGGCCAACATAGGGGCCGCCGAAGTTCAGCGCATTGCCGATAGACTGGCCCTCGCCGACGACGATATCGGCGTCCTGAGCGCCCGGCGGCACGACGGCACCGAGCGAGACGACCTCGGTGAAGACTGCGATCAGCAGCGCGCCATGGGCATGGGCCTTCTCGGCGATCGGCTTGAGATCGCGCAGGTTGCCGAAGACGTCCGGAGACTGGACGACGACGCAGGAGACGCTGTCGTCGATCTGGGAGAGGATGTCCTCATTGGCCGAGACGTCGGGCTTCAGGGCTACGACCTCGTCATTGGCCATCTCGGAGAGGGTCTCGACGACCGCGGTGTAATGCGGATGCAGGCCGCCGGAGAGCACCGCCTTGCGGCGCTTGGTGACGCGGTGCGCCATCAGCACGGCTTCGCCGGTTCCGGTCGAGCCGTCATACATTGAGGCGTTGGCGACCTCCATGCCGGTCAGCGCGGCGACCTGGGTCTGGAACTCGAAGAGATATTGCAGCGTGCCCTGCGCGATCTCGGGCTGGTAGGGAGTGTAGCTGGTCAGGAATTCCGAGCGCTGGATCAGGTGATCCACCGTCGCCGGGACGTGGTGCTTATAGGCGCCGGCGCCGACGAAGAAGGGAACGGCGGAGGCGGCGGTGTTTTTGCCGGCCATCTTGCCGAGGATGCGCTCGACCTCGAGCTCGCCCTTGGCGCGGGGCAGGTCGACCGGGGCCTTCAGCAGCTTGCCGGCCGGCACATCGCTGAACAGCGCGTCGACATCGGAGACGCCGATCCGCGCGAGCATGTCCTCGCGGTCGGTATCGGTGAGCGGGAGATAGCGCATGGGGTGATTCCGTTTCGGGGTGTCATCCCGTGCGCGCTGCGGCATGGAATGCCGCGGCGCAGACACGGGACCGTGCGACGAGAAGGCGCCTTATCCTGAGGGCGGTCCCGCATCTGCGCCGCAGCACTTCGTGCCGCAGCGCGTGCGGGATGACGCCTCGTCAGAGCGACTTCACGTAGTCCTGGTACTCGGCCTCGTTCATCAGGGCGTCGAGCTCGCCGGCGTCCTTGATCTTGATCTTCAGGAACCAGCCCTTGCCAGCCGGATCCTCGTTGACGGTGCCGGGCGCCGCTTCGAGCTCGCCATTGACCGCGACGACCTCGCCGGAAACCGGGGCGTAGACCTCCGACGCGGCCTTGACGCTCTCGACCACGGCGGCTTCGCCGCCCTTGGTCAGCGCCTTGCCGACGGTCGGCAGCTCGACGAAGACGACGTCGCCGAGCTGGCCTTGCGCGTAGTCGGAGATGCCGACGGTGCCGACGTCACCCTCGATGCGGATATATTCGTGGTCCTTGCTGTAACGGGTCTCGGCCATGGTTTCCTCCTGGCGTCAGTTGTCTGGAAAAGGGTTCAGCGCTTGTAGCCGTTCGGCACGAAGGGCATCGTCGCCACGACGGCCGGCAGCGGCTTGCCGCGCACGATGAGATTGAGCTGCGTGCCCGGTGCGGAATGGGCCTTGGCGACATAGCCCATCGCGCAGGGGCCATTGAGCGTCGGGCCGAAGCCGCCGGAGGTCACGACGCCGATCACCTCGCCCTCGGGCGTCGCGATCTCGGTGCCCTCGCGGGCCGGAGCGCGGCCTTCCGGCTTGAGGCCGACGCGGATGCGCGAGACGCCTTCCGCCAGCTCGCGCTGAACGCGCGCGGCGCCGGGGAAACCACCCTCCTCGCGGCGGCGCTTCTGGATCGACCAGTTGAGCGCGGCCTCGATCGGCGAGGTCGTGGTGTCGATGTCATGGCCATAGAGGCACAGGCCCGCTTCGAGGCGCAGCGAATCGCGGGCGCCGAGGCCGATCGGCTTGACGTTGCCGTCGAGCAGCAGCGTGTCCCAGATCTCGCCGATCCTGTCGGCGGCAGCCGAGATCTCGTAGCCATCCTCGCCGGTATAGCCGGAGCGGCTGACATTGGCCTTGATGCCGGCGACCTTCATGGTGCGCGAGGTCATGAAGCCCATCTCGGCGGCTTCAGGCGCGATCGCGGCAAGTGCGGCCGCCGCGCCCGGTCCCTGCAGCGCAATCAGGCCGCGATGCTCGGCCTTGACCAGCTTCACATTGGCCGGCAGGCGTGCCTCGATATGGGCGTAGTCGGCATCCTTGCAGGCGGCGTTGACGACGACATAGAGCGCACCGTCCTCATCGGGATCGATCGAGCGCGTCACCATCAGGTCGTCGAGGATACCGCCCTCCTCGTTGAGGAGCTGCGAATAGCGCTGCTTGCCGGGGGCGAGGTTGACGATATCGGCGGGGATCAGCGCTTCCAACACCTTCGCCGTGGTCTCGTGATCGGGACCGATCAGGAAGCACTGGCCCATATGCGAGACGTCGAAGAGCCCGGCCTTCTCGCGCGTCCAGTTATGCTCGGTCAGGATGCCCATCGGGTACTGCACCGGCATGTCGTAGCCGGCGAAGGGCACCATGCGGGCGCCCAGCGCAACATGGCGCGCGTGCAGCGGGGTCTTCAGCGGCGCGCTCGCGCCAGCGGTATCGGTATTGGCCTCGGCAGCCATGGCATGCCCCTCCCAGAGTCAAGCGCAAGCCCCGGACGATAGTGTCCGGAACGCGCCCCCTCTGTCTCGGCACCTGAGAGATTTCCCCGCCCGACCCAAAGGATCGGACAAGTTACACCCGTCGGTGGGCGGGCATCGCTGCCCGCCGCTTTCCAGAGCGCCAAATCCCCAGCGGCCCTTTTGCCTGAGCGTTTCCGGGGCGGTTGCGCCTTCGGCGCCGGGCTCGAAGCCCGGTCTCTCCCGCGGGGATATGCGGCTTGGGCACAGATACAAGACGCGCCGACTGAGTCAATCGGCGCGCCGTCGTCTTTCACGGCAAAGCAGTTTTGTCAGCGACGCCGGCGCGCCGGCGCGGCAGGCCCGCCGCCGCCCAGGCCGACGAAGATCTCGATGTCGCCCTTGCCGGCCGGCACCATGATGCCTTCCTCGACATGGGTGAAATCGGCGCCGCTCTGGCCGGAGGGAATCGTGGCACCGACGCGCGCGCTGCGCTTGCCGATGGTGCTGGTCCCGCGCATCACCGTGGTCGTCAGCGTCCCGCCATAGCTGCCGGGACTGCCGGCCGGGCCGAGCAGCACCCTGCCCTCGACGCCGACCTTGAGGCGGAAGGTGCCGTTGCCGGTCGGCGTGCACTGGCGCGCGACGTTGGTGATCGAGACCTGGTAGCGCAGACCGCTCGAATCCTGCCCGGATTGGGCACGGATCGCAGCGCCGCCATCGGAGATGATGACGTCAGGGCAGATCAGAGGATCCTCCTCGCTGTCCTTCGGCAGCTGATCCGCCGGCGGAGGCGTCGTGGACTGGAACATGAAGACGTTGAGCGCAGTGTTCCCCGCGGACGAGGACGAGCCCGATCCGCAGCCGGCAAGGCCAAGGCACAACAGCGGCAAAGCGAGCCAGCGGCCCTGACGAAGAGTTTGATCGATCACGGCAGCGCCTCCACGCCCGGGC
The DNA here is from genome assembly GCA_965283735.1 of Beijerinckiaceae bacterium. Taxonomy (GTDB): domain Bacteria; phylum Pseudomonadota; class Alphaproteobacteria; order Rhizobiales; family Beijerinckiaceae; genus Allobosea. The sequence goes on from CBDIPN010000002.1 coordinate 144,800, forward strand.
CGAAGCCATTGAGGGAGACGGGCACGCCCACCCCCTCTTCCGGCGTCTGGAATACGATGAAAGTCGCGCTTTTGCCGCCCTTGAGCTGGCCGAGCAGGGCGTCGTCCATGACGACCTCCGCCACGCAACCGGTGGTCAGGCAGCGCACGAAGCCGGCGCGGCCGATATCCTTGTCGTCGATCTTGAGCCCGAGGCCGGAGGGCAACAGCACGCCGAGCGGGGCGACGACGCGCAGGAGCCGGCTCTTCTGGTCCGCCGTCTTCAGCACGATGACGAGGAGCGTCAGATTGGGACGATCCTCGGCCGCGACGTTCTGGACGAGCGCGCATTGTTCCGCCTTGGCGCCCGGCGGCACCTCGCAACGCATCTGCCAGTCGCCATGTGTGGAGCGCACCGCGCCCTGCGCGAAAGCGGAGCCGGCGGCGAGGCTCGTCCCCATGAGCGCCAGCGCCAGGGCGCCGAGCGCTCCGATGATCCTCATCATCCCTGCCATCCCTTCCAAACCGGACTTGAAGCCGCAGCAGAAGCGCAGAATTCAGGCAAAAGCCCGACCGCGCCAGAGAATCCCGCCGCCTCTCAACATAAAACGCGTTCGGACCATGCAGGGTGGGTCCTGTCAAGGCGGCATGGCGGCTCGGCGCGCGCGTCAAGGCCTCGCGTGATTATGCCGCACGGTCATTGGGGGCAGTCTTCATTGTGCCACTGGCGCAAGCGCGATCTTTGATTTATCGCAATCTCGAAGAATGAGGCGACTTCGCGGTCGCCCCTTCATGCGTGGGGCCAAGCCGGTCGGCTCCCATGCAAGTCGATTGAGGAGCATGTCGGATCGATGCGATTTCTGAGCAGGACCTTTGCAACAGCGGCCGCCACGGCCCTTGCCGTCGCCGCGTTGGCGACTGTCCCGGCCCTCGCCGGCACCGGCATGCCCTCCCCCTGGCAGCTGAACCTGCAGGGGGCGGCGACGCCCGTCGCCGAGTTCATCCACTGGTTCCATGACTGGCTGAACATCATCATCACCATCGTCACGCTCTTCGTGCTGGCGCTGATGATCTATGTCGTCTTCCGCTTCAACGAGAAGGCGAACCCGGTCCCGTCCAAGACCACGCATAACGCCCTGCTCGAAGTGTGCTGGACCGTCATCCCGGTCCTCATCCTCGTCGTGATCGCGATCCCGTCCTTCCGCCTGCTCAAGCTGCAGCTCGAGGTGCCGCAGGCCGACATGACCCTGAAGGTCACCGGCAACCAGTGGCGCTGGACCTACGAGTATCCGAAGGAGAACGGCGGCTTCACCTTCGATTCGCTGATGCTGAACGAAGAGGATCGCGCCAAGGCGATCGCCAGCAACAAGATCAAGGCCGCCGAAGCGCCGCGCCTGCTCGCCGTCGACAACGAGGCCGTCGTCCCGGTCGGCAAGACCGTCCGCGTCCAGGTGACCGCCTCCGACGTCATCCACAAATTCACGGTCCCGTCCTTCGGCATCAAGATCGACGCCATTCCCGGCCGCCTGAACGAGACCTGGTTCAAGGCCGAGCGCGAAGGCATCTATTACGGCCAGTGCTCGTTCATCTGCGGCCAGGACCACGCCTACATGCCGATCGCCGTCCGCGTCGTCAGCCAGGAGCGCTACGCCGCCTGGCTCGCGGAAGCGAAGCAGAAATTCGCCAATGCCGAAGACGCGGGCAGCAAGTTCGCTGCCGCGTCCAAGTAAGTCGCCGAGGAGAAGAACAATGGCAACAGCGGCTCACGCCCACGGCCATGACGAGGCCCATCACGCCAATCCGACCGGATGGCGCCGTTGGCTCCTGTCGACCAACCACAAGGACATCGGCACGCTCTACCTGATCTTCTCGATCATGGCGGGGCTCGTCGGCGGCTTCCTCTCGATCATGATGCGCATCGAGCTGCAGCAGCCCGGCCTGCAGATCTTCGCCAACGGCCAGAGCTACAACGTCTTCGTCACCGGCCACGGCCTGATCATGATCTTCTTCATGGTCATGCCCGCCGTCATCGGCGGCTTCGGCAACTGGTTCGTGCCGCTGATGATCGGCGCGCCGGACATGGCCTTCCCGCGCATGAACAACATCTCGTTCTGGCTGACGGTCGCCGCCTTCATCCTGATGATCATCTCGATGTTCGTCGAGGGTGCGCCGGGCGCCAAGGGCGTCGGCACGGGCTGGACGGTCTATCCGCCGTTCTCGACATCCGGCCACCCCGGCCCGTCGGTCGATTTCGGCATCCTGTCGCTGCACCTGGCCGGTGCCGCCTCGATCCTCGGCGCGATCAACTTCATCACCACGATCCTGAACATGCGCGCGCCGGGCATGACCATGCACCGCATGCCGCTGTTCGCCTGGGGCGTACTGGTCACCGCCTTCCTGCTGCTGCTCTCGCTCCCGGTTCTCGCCGGCGCGATCACCATGCTGCTGACGGACCGCAATTTCGGCACGACCTTCTATGATCCGGCCGGCGGCGGTGATCCGATCCTGTACCAGCACCTGTTCTGGTTCTTCGGTCACCCCGAAGTGTACATCATGATCCTGCCGGCCTTCGGCATCGTCAGCCACATCATCTCGACCTTCTCGAAGAAGCCGATCTTCGGCTATCTCGGCATGGCCTACGCCATGGTCGCGATCGGCGTCGTCGGCTTCATCGTGTGGGCGCACCATATGTACACCGCCGGCCTGTCGCTCAATACGCAGCGCTATTTCGTGTTCGCGACGATGGTCATCGCGGTGCCGACCGGCATCAAGATCTTCTCGTGGATCGCGACGATGTGGGGCGGCTCGATCCGCTTCACCGCGCCGATGGTCTGGGCGATGGGCTTCATCTTCCTGTTCACCGTCGGCGGCGTCACCGGCGTGGTGCTGGCGAATGCCGGCGTCGACCGCTCGCTGCATGCGACCTACTACGTCGTGGCCCATTTCCACTACGTGCTGTCGCTCGGCGCCGTGTTCGGCATCTTCGCGGGCTTCTACTACTGGTTCCCGAAGATGAGCGGCTACGTGATCCCGGACTGGATCGGCACGCTGCATTTCTGGGTCGCCTTCGTCGGCGCGAACCTGCTGTTCTTCCCGCAGCACTTCCTCGGCCTGGCCGGCATGCCGCGTCACTATGTCGACTATCCCGACGCCTTCGCTGGCTGGCACTTCTGGTCGTCGATCGGCTCCTACATCTTCGCCTTCGGCCTGCTGATCTTCTTCTACGGCGTCATCGTCGCCTTCACGAAGAAGCAGCTCGCCGGCGACAATCCGTGGGGCGAAGGTGCCACGACGCTGGAGTGGACCCTGTCCTCGCCGCCGCCGTTCCACCAGTTCGAGACGCTGCCGCGCATCACCGGCTCGGACCACTGAGATTTCGATCATCGCGCGTCGATGGACGTGCGATGATCTCGCCGATTGCTGGAGCATCCGATTTTTCCGAAAAGTGGGATCCACTTTTCGGTCAGATGCTCGAGGCGGCGGGCCTCACCGGCCCGCCGCCGCCCTTCCCCCGAGCGCCCCGAGGGGCGTTCCGGAGACGGGCGGCAAGCACCGCCGCGTAGACCCTGCGCCCGCGGGCGCCGTTCACAAGAGTACGAAGACGATTCGACTGATGTCTGCTGCGTTCGAAACCCGCACCGATGGCCTGACAGCCTCCACCGGCGAGGCGCGCGATTTCTTCGCGCTGCTGAAGCCGCGCGTGATGTCGCTGGTCATCGTGACGGCACTGACCGGCATGGCCACCGCGCCGGGCTCGGTGCATCCCGTCCTCGCCATCGCCGCCCTGCTGGCAATCGCGGTCGGCGCCGGCGCGTCGGGCTGCCTCAACATGTGGTACGACGCCGATATCGACGCGCTGATGAGCCGCACCGCCAAGCGGCCGATCCCGTCGGGCCGGATCCTGCCCGCGGAGGCGCTGGCCTTCGGACTGACGCTGTCGATCGGTTCGGTGCTGGTGCTCGGCCTCGTCGCCAATGCGCTGGCCGCGGCGATGCTCGCCTTCACCATCTTCTTCTACGCCGTCGTCTATTCGATGTGGCTGAAGCGCTGGACGCCGCAGAACATCGTGATCGGCGGCGCCGCCGGCGCCTTCCCGCCGATGATCGGCGAGGCCGTCATGACCGGCAGTTTCGGCTGGCATTCCATTGTTCTGTTCGCGATCATCTTCCTGTGGACGCCGCCGCATTTCTGGGCGCTGGCGCTGGTGAAGTCCGGCGACTACGCGCGCGCCGGCATCCCGATGATGCCGAATGTCGCCGGCCCGGCCGCGACCCGCCGGCAGATCGTGCTCTATTCCCTGATCATGGCCCCGGTCGCCGTCCTGCCGGCGCTGATGGGCTTCGGCGGCCTGCTCTATCTCGCGGTCTCGGTCTCGACCGGCCTCGTCATGATCGCGCTGTCGGTCCAGGTCTGGCTGCGGACCGAAGGCCCGGCCGCGACCAAGGCCTGTTGGTCGCTGTTCGGCTTCTCGATCCTCTATCTCTTCCTGCTGTTCGCCGTGCTGATCGTCGAGAACGGTTTCGGGCTGATGTGGGCCCTGCCGAAGGTGATCGGATGAGCGAGCAACAGCCCCGTCCGCCTGCGCCCGCCCCGTTCTCGCCCGAGGACATGGCACGCCGCCGCCGCCGCTCGATCGCGTTGGCGCTGGTGCTCGGCGGGCTCGTGGTCTTCTTCTTCGTCGTGACGCTGGTGAAGACCGGCCCCGCGATCCTGAACCGGCCGCTGTGATGACGGCGCCCGCTCCCCAGCAGCGCAAGGGCAATCCGGCGCGCACCGCGCTGGTCTGTCTCGGCGTCGCCTTCGGCATGCTCGGCGCGTCCTTCGCGGCGGTGCCGCTCTATGACCTGTTCTGCAAGGTCACCGGCTTCGGCGGCACGCCAATGATCGGCACGGCCGGCGCCGGCAAGATTCTCGACCGGACGATGGCCGTGCGTTTCGACGCCAATGTCGCGCCGGGCCTGGGCTGGAAATTCGAGGCGGAAAGCCCGGAGATCAAGGTCAGGGTCGGCGAGACCCAGACCGTGTTCTACAAGATGACGAATCGGTCGGACCGCACCGTCACGGGCATCGCGACCTACAATGTCGCGCCCGAGAAGGGCGCCGCCTATTTCGTCAAGATCCAGTGCTTCTGCTTCACGGAGCACACGCTGAAGCCCGGCGAGAGCTTCGAAGCGCCGGTGGTGTTCTATATCGACCCCGAAATCGCTGGGAATCGCGAGCTCGACGGGGTGCACGCCATCACGCTGTCCTACACCTATTTCGCCTCCAAGTCGGGCCAGCCCGTCGCGGAGGACAAGGCCGGCCCCGTCAAGGGTGACGCGGGCAATCCGAAACTGTAGAACCACGCTAGACCACAAGCGCGGACAAAAAGCCGTACGCGGAGACTGAATACGATGGCCGGGGCCCATACGAAGCACCACGACTACCACCTCGTCGATCCGAGCCCGTGGCCGCTCGTCGGCGCCGCCAGCGCAACGATCATGGCGATCGGCGCGGTGATGTGGATGAAAGCGATGCCGGTTGGCGGCATGCATCTCGGCCCGCTGGTCTTCGGCGCCGGCCTGCTCGGCGTGCTCTACACCATGCTCGCCTGGTGGATGGACGTGGTGCGCGAGGCCGAGCGCGAGGGTCACCACACCCGCGTCGTCCAGATCCATCACCGCTACGGCATGATCATGTTCATCGCCTCCGAGGTGATGTTCTTCGTCGCCTGGTTCTGGGCCTATTTCGACGCGAGCCTGTTCTCCGGCGAGCAGATCAACTATCTCCGCTACGATTTCACCGGCGGGCATTGGCCGCCGAAGGGCATCGAGACCTTCGATCCCTGGCACCTGCCGCTGCTCAACACGCTGATCCTGCTGACCTCGGGCACGACCGTGACCTGGGCGCATTATGCCCTGATCAACAACGACCGCGCCGGCCTGAAGCAGGCGCTGTGGCTGACCGTCATCCTCGGCGTGCTGTTCACGATCTGCCAGGGCTACGAGTATTCGCACGCCACGTTCGCCTTCAAAGGCAACATCTACGGCTCCACCTTCTTCATGGCGACGGGCTTCCACGGCTTCCACGTCATCATCGGCACGATCTTCCTGGCGATCTGCCTGTATCGGGCCTATCTCGGCCACTTCAAGCCGGACCAGCATCTCGGCTTCGAGTTCGCCGCCTGGTACTGGCACTTCGTCGACGTGGTCTGGCTGTTCCTGTTCGCCGCGATCTATGTCTGGGGCGCGGGCGCGCCTGCCGCCGGACACTGACGCTACCGCTTACCGCGCTCTCGCGGTCAACGTCTGAAAGGCGGCCGCGAGGCCGCCTTTCCTGTTTCGGAGGCTGCAATGGCCGGTCCTGAACCCAAACTTCCCTCCCCTTACTCGACGGGTCTGGCAGGCCGCTGTCCACGCTGTGGCGAGGGCGCGCTGTTCGACGGTTTCCTCAAGCTCAAGCCGCGCTGCAATGCCTGCGGGCTCGACTACAAGTTCGCCGATTCGGCCGACGGCCCCGCCGTGTTCATCATGCTGATCGCCGGCTTTGTCGTGCTCGGCGCGGCGCTCTATGTCGAAATCGCCTATGAGCCGCCGATCTGGCTGCACATGCTGCTGTGGCTGCCACTGGCCGTCATCCTCTGCCTCGGCCTGCTCAGGCCGATGAAGGGCCTCGCCATCGCCCTGCAATATGCCCACAAGGCCGAGGAAGGCAGGCGCGAATCGTGACCGCCGTGTCGTCCCCTGCTCCCCGCAAACCCGGATTGCTGCTGCCGACGCTGCTGACCATCGTCGGCACGCTGGTCCTGTGCACGCTCGGTGCCTGGCAGCTCGAGCGCATGACCGAGAAGCACGCTTATATCGACCGCCTCAAGGAACAGGCCGCCGGGACCCCTGCGCCGATGCCGCCCAAGGCCGACTGGGCCAAGCTCGATGCCGCCGCGCTCGACCTGACCCATGTCGTCGCCAAGGGCAGCTATGTCGACGATCGCATCGCCGGCGTGCGCACCACGATCGCCGCGGGCCCACCCGGCAGCCGGCAGCTTTCCGGTTTCGGGCGCTGGGTCTTCCAGGCGTTCAAGCTGGAGGATGGCGGCGTCATTCTCGTCAATCGCGGCTTCGTGCCGGAAGGCCGGCTCGGCCAGATCGGCCCGGCGAGCGGCCCTGACACGATCAAGGGCTTCCTGCGGGCGCCCGAAGCCCGCAACAGCTTCACCCCGCAGGATCTGCCGGCGATCCGCGAATTCTACACGCGCGATCCGGCCGCGATCGCGGCCGCGCTCGGCCAGCCGCCCGCGCCCTTCTATCTGGAGGCCGCCCGCGAGGGCGACGGCATGACGCCGCCAGCCGGGGTCGATGTGCGCGAGTTGATCGCCCGCATACCCGACAACCACCTGCAATATGCGCTGACCTGGTTCGGGCTGGCGCTGACGCTGCTCGGGGTCTTTGCGGCCTGGGTCTGGCAAACGCGGAAGGGCACGGCGGCAGGCTGAGCGCCAACGGTTTTGCCCAAAGCGCCGGACCGGCCTATAGCATCAGGCTGAGATCACCGAGGCCAAGATCGTGCTGCATGTTTCCACCCGGGGTGAAGCCCCGGCGCTGAGCTTTTCCGATGCGCTCCTGACCGGGCTTGCCCGCGACGGCGGGCTCTATCTGCCGCAGAGCTGGCCCAAACTCTCCGCCATGGAGATCGCCGGCTTCGCCGGAAAGCCCTACACCGCGGTCGCCGAGCGCGTGCTCGGCGCGCTCGCCGACGGCGATATCGAGAGCGGCGCGCTCTCGGACATGATCCACCAGGCCTATGCCGGCTTCCGCCACCCGGCCGTCTGCCCGCTGACGCAGATCGGCGACAATCTCTTCGTGCTGGAGCTGTTCCACGGCCCGACGCTCGCCTTCAAGGACGTGGCGATGCAATTGCTCGGCCGCCTGATGGACCATGTCCTCGGCCAGCGCGGCCAGCGCGCGACCATCGTCGGCGCAACCTCGGGCGACACGGGTGGCGCTGCCATCGACGCCTTCAAGGGCCTGAAGAGCGTCGACGTCTTCATCCTCTACCCGCAAGGCCGCGTCTCCGACGTGCAGCGTCGGCAGATGACCACGGTCGATGCCGACAACGTCCATGCCATTGCCGTCGAAGGCACCTTCGACGATTGCCAGAACCTCGTGAAGGCGATGTTCAACCATCACGCCTTCCGTGACGAGATCGGGCTCTCGGGCGTGAACTCGATCAACTGGGCGCGCATCGCGGCGCAGGTGGTCTATTACTTCACCGCCGCCGTCTCGCTCGGCGGGCCGGGCCGGAAGGTCTCGTTCACGGTCCCGACCGGCAATTTCGGCGACATTCTCGCCGGCTGGGTCGCCAAGCAGATGGGCCTGCCGATCGAGCGGCTGGGCATCGCGACCAACAGCAACGATATCCTGGCGCGCACGCTCGAAACCGGCGCCTATGAGATGCGCGGCGTCGCGGCGACGACCTCGCCCTCGATGGACATCCAGATCTCCTCGAATTTCGAGCGCCTGCTGTTCGAAGCGCATGGCCGTGACGGTGCTGCCGTGCGCCGCCTGATGCAATCGCTGCAGCAATCCGGCCGCTTCGAGATCGCCGGCGAGCCGCTCCAGCGCATCCGCAGCGAGTTCGACGCCGCCGCGCAGAGCGAAGATCAGATCGCGGCCGAGATCAGGAAGAGCTGGACCGAGGCCGGCTACCTGCTCGATCCGCATACCGCCATCGGCGTCGGCGCGGCGCGGCAGGCACTGAAGCGCGATCCCGCGACGCCGATGATCGTGCTCGGCACGGCCCATCCGGCCAAGTTCCCGGCCGCGGTGAAGGCCGCGAGCGGGATCGAGCCGGCGCTTCCGGCCCATCTCGCCGACCTGATGGAGCGCAAGGAGCGTGTGACGCTGCTGCCGAACGACCTCGGCAAGATCGAGACCTTCGTGCGCGAGCACGCGCGGGCCGTGCGCGGGGCGGCAGCGTGAGCGCGACCGCTCCGGTGGACGAGCACGAGCTGGCCGCGCCCGCGCGGCCGGACGGGCCTCACGATCCCGATGTCGCCCTGACCACGCTGCCGTCTGGCCTGCGCATCGTCTCGCAGCGCATGGACCATGCCGCGACCGTCTCGCTCGGCATCTGGATCGGGGCCGGGTCGCGCGACGAGCTGGCGAATGAGCACGGGCTCGCCCATCTGCTCGAGCATATGGCGTTCAAGGGCACGGCGCGGCGCAGCGCGCTGGAGATCGCCGAGGAGATCGAGAGCGTCGGCGGCGACCTCAACGCCGCGACCTCCGTCGAATATACCTGCTACACCGCCCGCGTGCTCGGCTCGGACCTCGGCCTCGCCGTCGATATCCTCGCCGACATCATCACCTCGCCGTCGCTGACCGAGGAGGAATTGAAACGCGAGAAGGGCGTGATCCTGCAGGAGATCTCGGCGGTCCAGGATACGCCCGACGACCTCGTCTATGACCGCTTCCTGCAGGCGGCCTTCCCGGACCAGCCGGTCGGCCGGCCGATCCTCGGCACCGCCAAGACGGTGAAGAGCTTCACGCCCGACGCGATCCGCGCCTATCTCGCCCGCAACTACCATGCCGGCAACATGGTGCTCGCGGCCTCCGGCGCGGTCGACCATGACGAGCTGGTCGCGCTGGCGAAGGAACATCTTTCGAAGCTGTCGGCTGCTCCCGCCAAGCCGGTTCCGCGCGAAGCCGGCGAATATCGCGGCGGCGAGGCCCGCATCGGCAGCGACGAGGAGCAGATCCATCTCGTGCTCGGCCTGCCCGGCCTGCCGTTCAAGGGCGGCGCGCATTACGCGCTGCAGATCTTCGCCTCGGTGCTCGGCGGCGGCCTGTCGTCGCGCCTGTTCCAGGAGGTGCGAGAGCAGCGCGGCCTGGCCTACGCGATCGATGCCTTCCACTGGCCCTTCTCCGATTGCGGCGTCTTCGGCATCGGGGCCGGCACGGCCCCTGAGGATGCGGGCGAACTGATCGAGGTCGCGCTCGGTTGCCTGCGTCAGGCGGCGGAAGACGTCAGCGAGGCGGAAGTCGCCCGCGCCCGCGCCCAGATGAAGGTCGGCTTGCTGGCCTCCCTCGAAAGCCCCGGCGGCAAGCTTGAGCAGATGGCGCGGCAGGTGCTGCTCTTCGGCCGGGCGATCCCGCGCGAGGAGCTCGCGGCCCGGCTCGATGCGGTCACGCTGGACGACGTGCGCGCCGCCGGCCGTTCCTTGCTGGGGCACCAGCCGACGATCGCGGCGGTGGGCCCGACCCATGGCCTGCCGCCGGCCAAGCGCCTGCGTCATGCGGCCCGGGCGGCGGACTGACCGGCGATGGCGCTCTTCCGTTTCCCGAGCGAGCTGCCGAGCCGCCCGCTGATCCGGACGCCGAATCTCTATCTGCGCGCGCCCCAGGCCAGCGACCACGCGGCCTGGGCGCTGTTGCGCATGGAAAGCCGCGAATTCCTCACGCCCTGGGAGCCGACCTGGAACGAGGACGACCTCACCCGCGCCTCGTTCCGCCTGCGTGCCAAGCGCGCCGCCCGCGAGATTTCGACCGACGAGGCCTATTCGCTCTTCATCTTCGAGACCGGCACGGAAACCCTGATCGGCGGGCTGACGCTCGGGCTGATCCGGCGCGGCGTCGCGCAGGCGTGCACGCTCGGCTACTGGATGGGCCGGCGCCATGCCGGCAAGGGGCATATGACGGAAGCGGTGCGTGGCGCCGTGCGCTTCGCCTTCTCCGACCTCGCATTGCATCGCGTCGAGGCCGCCTGCCTGCCCAGTAACGAGCCGTCGCGGCGCCTGCTGGAGCGTGTCGGCTTCCAGCACGAGGGACTGGCGCGAGCCTACCTCAAGATCAACGGCAACTGGGCCGACCACCTGCTCTATGCCGTGCTCTCCACCGACACCTTGCCTGGAAGCAGACCGTGACTGCGGCGGTTGACCACAGCCCCGCTCCGCCTTGCCCTTGCCATGAGCGGCCGATAGGGCTTTTCGTTAAACTTCGAACGATCGCTTCCCGCCTGATAGCCGAGCACAGCTTGTCCATTTCCGAGCGCATCTTCCGGGCCGGCCTCGCCCTGGCCGGCCTTGTCTTGTGGTTCTGCGCCGCGGCCCTGCCGGCCCAGGCCGTCGAGGCGGTCCGCGTTCCCGTCGACGCCCCCGTGATCGATCTGACCAATGTCGTCGAGCGCAACAAATCCGACGGCGACGTCATCCAGATCTCGACCGCGCCGGGACCGGACGGCATCGTCAGGCGTATCGCCGTCAAGGCCCGCGAAGCCGGCGCGCGCCCCGACTGGATCGTCTTCGCGCTCACCAACGATTCCGACGAGCAGATCGACCGCCTGCTGGTCGCGCCATTCCACCGGCTGATCGGCTCCGGCGTGATCTGGCCCGATCTCGGCGACAAGCGCATCGAAGCGGTGACGGCGAGCCAGGGCCTCTCGCCCGATCGCGAGCCCAGCCCGGATGCCGACGTCTTCCTGATCACGCTCGACCCCGGCACGACGGTCACCTTCGTCGCCGAGCTGAAATCGCCGAACCTGCCGCAGCTCTATCTCTACGAAGCCGAGGCCTACCGGCAGAAGACCAACGGCCTGACGCTCTACAAGGGCATCATCATCGGCATCGCGGGCCTGCTGGCGCTGTTCCTGACCATCATCTTCGTCGTCAAGGGCGCGGTCATCTTCCCGGCGGCGGCGGCGCTGGCCTGGGCGGTTCTGGCCTATGCGGGCCTCGATTTCGGCTTCTTCCAGCGGCTCTTCCCGCTGACCCCGGCGATCGAGCGAATCTACCGCGCGGGTGCCGAGGTCGTGCTGGCGGCGACGCTGCTCGTATTCCTCTTCGCCTATCTCAACCTGTCGCGCTGGCACGTGCGCTACGGCCATGTGACGCTGCTCTGGATCCTCGGCCTCGCCGGGCTGATCGGGCTTGCCGTCTTCGACGCGCCGATGGCATCCGGCATCGCGCGCATCTCGATTGCGGCTGTGGCGGCGATCGGCTTCATCCTGGTCGTGCATCTGGCGACGCATGGCTACGAGCGTGCGGTGATGCTGATCCCGACCTGGTTCCTGCTCGCCGTCTGGGTGACCGCCGCGAGCTTCACCGTCACCGGGCAGTTCCAGCGCGACCTGGTGGCGCCTGCCTTGTTGGGCGGCCTCGTCCTGATCGTGCTGCTGATCGGCTTCACCGTCATCCAGCACGCCTTTGCCGGCGGCGCGATCTCGCAGGGGCTGGTCTCGGATACGGAACGCCGGGCGCTCGCGCTCTCCGGCTCGGGCGACCTTGTCTTCGACTGGGATGTCAGCTCCGACAAGATCTTCGTCTCCCCCCAGATCGAGACTCTGCTCGGCCTGCCCAAGGGCGCGCTCGAAGGCTCGGCCGCGCGCTGGCTGGAGCACATGCATGTCGCCGATCGCGACCGCTATCGCGTCACGCTCGACGCCGTGCTGGAGCAGCGCCGCGGCAAGCTCAATCTCGACCTGCGCCTGCGCTCCGCGAACGGCGCCTATCACTGGATCAACGTGAAGGCGCGACCCGTCATCGGATCCGACGGCGAGGTCATCCGCGTCATCGGCACGCTCGCGGATGTCACCGAGCAGCGCACCGCGCAGGAGCGCCTGCTCCACGACGCCGTGCATGACAACCTGACCGGCCTGCCCAACCGCAAGCTGTTCCAGGATCGGCTGGGCGCGATCTTCGGCTTCACCCGCGCCGACGACAATATCCGCCCGACCGTGCTGGTCATCGATGTCGATCGCTTCAAGCAGGTCAACGAGTTCGTCGGCTTCTCGGCCGGCGATTCGATCCTGCTGACGCTGGCGCGTCGCCTCGGGCGCCTGCTCCGGGCACAGGACACGCTCGCCCGCATCGGCGGCGACACCTTCGCGATGATCCTCGTCTCCGAGCGTGATCCCGAGCGCATCCTGGCTTTGGCTGAACTGGTGCGCCGCGCCGTCTCGACCCCGATCACCTATGCCGAGCGCGAGATCGTGCTGACGCCCTCGATCGGGCTCGCCCTATTCGACCCGGCCCCGGCCTCGCGCAAGGAAGACGCGCTGAAGAATGCCGAGCTTGCCATGGCCCATGCCAAGCGCCAGGGCGGCAACAAGATCGAGGTCTTCGTGCCGGCAATGCGGACCGACCGCAACGACCGGCTCGCACTGGAAAGCGACCTGCGCCGGGCAATCGAGCGCAACGAAATCCAGGTCATGTACCAGCCGATCGTCCGGCTTGAGGACCGCACCATCGCCGGCTTCGAGGCGCTGGTGCGCTGGGACCATCCGCGCGAAGGCCGGCTGATGCCGCAGGATTTCCTCGCCATCGCCGAGGAAACCGGGCTGATCGTCGATCTCGGCGTCTACGTCATGGACAAGACCGCGCGCGAGCTGGAAGCCTGGCAGGCGGCGCTCGAAGTCGATCCGCCGATCTTCGCCAGCGTCAACGTCTCCAGCCGGCAATTGCTGCGCCACGACCTGCTGCATGACGTGAAGACCGTGCTCGGCCGCCGCCGCGTGCTGCCGGGCACGCTCAAGCTCGAGATCACCGAGAGCCTCGTCATGGAGAACCCGGAATATGCGGCGCAGATGCTGCAGCGTATCCGCGATCTCGGCGCCGGCCTCTCGCTCGACGATTTCGGGACGGGCTATTCCTCGCTGTCCTATCTGCAGCGCTTCCCCTTCGACACGATCAAGATCGACCAGAGCTTCGTGCGCCAGATGGGCAATGGCCGCCCGCCGGTGATCCTGCGCTCGATCGTGCAGCTCGCCGCCGACCTCCACATGGATGTCGTCGCCGAGGGTGCGGAGAGCGAGTCGGACGCCATCGAGCTCTACCAGCTCGGCTGCCAATATGCGCAAGGCTACATCTTCGGCCAGCCGATGACGGCGGCGGAAGCCCGGCGCCTGATGGGCGCGGCGGCTGCGGCAACCGAGGCAGCTTGAGGCCTATCGATACCTGACCGCAGAGGTTCCAGGCTCCACCCTTGTCATTCCGGGGCGCGCTGCAAGCGCGAACCCGGAACCCACGACGGGGTGAGACATTTGATCCGTGGTTGCCGGCGGCTCACCCGGTCGTGGGTTCCGGGTTCTTCGCTGCGCAAAGCCCCGGAATGACAAGGGGAGCGCCCTCAGGCGTGCCCGGCCTCGCGCGAGAGAAATGCCGGGTCGATGCCGATCTTGCCGAGCGCCCGCTGGTACTTGGTCTCGACGCTTTCGTCGAAGAGCAGTTCGGGATCGGCGGCGCAGTGCAGCCAGCCGTTCGACTGGATCTCGGCCTCCAGTTGCCCCGCAGCCCAGCCCGCATAACCCAGCGCCAGCACCGCGCTCTCCGGCCCCTCGCCAGTGGCGATGGCACGCAGGATATCCAGCGTCGCGGTCAGGCAGATGCCCTCGTCGATCGGCAGGGTCGCCGACTCCAGGAAGAAGTCGGCGGTATGCAGAACGAAGCCGCGCTTGGTTTCGACCGGCCCGCCGCGCAGCACCTGCATGCGCTCGGCCCGGCTCGGCAAACGGATCACCTCCTCGGAGGGAATCACGTCGAGCTGGACGAGCAGCTCCGGGAATTTCGTATCGCCCGCCGGCTTGTTGACGATGATGCCCATCGCCCCGTCCTCGGAATGAGCGCAGACATAGACAACGCTGCGGCTGAAACGTGAATCGGCCATACCCGGCATCGCGATCAGGCACTGCCCATCGAGATAGCTGCGGCCGCCGACGCGCGATTGTGAGCCGATCTTCATAGGGTACATGCTAGATGCTGTCGGGCCGTATCGGCAAGGCTTGGCTGACGCCGACCAATGTCGAAGAGCATGCCCACCAAGACCTGCAACGACTGCATGGCCTCGCAGAGTGCGCTCTTAATGCGCCCGTCAGGTGCCTTCGAGAGCACTCATGCACTGCGTAAACGGCTCGGACCAGACGCCCTTTGACCAGTGATAGATGTCCACCGATTGCCTCAGACCCAACTTGAAGAACGGGTCGCCTTCGATGATGGCCTGAGCGGCTTCCTTGTTCTCGGCGTTCACGAGCCAAAGCGCGCCCTGAGGTGCGTCCTCGGGCTTGGGACGTAGAGCGCCACCCGCGAGAACCTTGGTGCCCTGAGCAGCCACATAGTCGAGATGCTCGTCAACATGAGCTTGCCGAAGATACAGGCGCTCGGGGTTGTCGCGAAGGAGGACAGCGAAAAGCATGGCATTGGCCCTCTCGTGTTGGCGGTCGCGTAAGCTACCATGGGAAACGCAATCTCCGACAGGATCGCGTCAGCAGTTCGCTTTGGGTATGCGCGTCGCATCTAACGGTCCATTCGGATCACGTTTGCGTGCTTCGGCCCGGTCCATGGCCGGCACCCCCGATTGCGCCCCAATCCTGCGCGAGACTGTCGACGTGCCGCATCAGCGCCGACCGGCGGAGGAAGACAGGTTTTGTTCGCTTTTCAGGCTCGCAATCGGTAAAGGCTGGGCCCGTGAACCGCATTCTTCCCCTGCTGGCCCTGCTGCCTCTGGCGCTCGGCCCCGCTGCCCGTGCGCAGGACGTGGCGAACGAGGCCGCGACCTCGCCGTGGTCCGCGAGCGAGCATGCCAAGCTGCGCCTCATCGCCGGGCCGACGACATCGACCGGCAAGCAGCGCGTCGGCGTCGAGATCGTGATGTCACCGGGCTACAAGACCTATTGGCGCAGCCCCGGACAATTCGGCGTGCCGCCGGCCTTCGACTGGTCGGGCTCGACCAATATCGGCGGGCTCGACGTGCGCTGGCCGGTGCCGGAGCGCTTCCAGGATTCGGCCGGCTATTCCATCGGCTATGTCGGCGAGGTCGTGATCCCGATCTCGGTCCAGCCGGTCGACCCATCGCGGCCGGTGCTCGTCATGCTCAAGCTCGACTATGCGGTCTGCGAGAAGATCTGCATTCCCGCCAAGGGCGAGGCGAGCCTCTGGCTCGAGCCGGGCGTGACGACCGTGTCCTCGCCCCGGCTCGAAAGCTTCGAGGCGCGCGTGCCGGTCCCAGTCAAGCCGGGCGCCCACAAGGAGAAGATCGCGATCGTCGAGGCCGGTCTCGATGACAGCGTGGTCGACCCGGGCCTGCGCCTGATCCTGCAACCGCCGACGGAGGGCCGGATCGAGGATATCTTCGTCGAGGGCTCGGGCATGTGGTCCTTCGGCAAATCCCGCCTGACGCCGCAGGCGGACGGCACGGTCGTCGCCCAGATTCGCATCGACGAGCGGCCGAAGGGCGTGGCCGGCCCGGTTCCGCTGATCTTCACCGTGCGCGGCACGCCCCGGCCGATCGAGACGCGGCTCGACCTCGACATCCCCGCCTCAAAGCCCTAATCCCTCAAGCCGAGCGGCCCCTCTGGCCGCAGGCTTCACGGAGAGACAGGCTCATGACCATCAAGGTGGGTGACAAGCTTCCCCAGGCGACGTTCCGCGTCATGACCGCCGACGGCCCGGCCGCGCGCACGACGGACGACCTGTTCAGTGGCAAGAAGGTGGTGCTCTTCGCCGTGCCCGGCGCGTTCACCCCGACCTGCCATCGCAACCACCTGCCCGGCTATCTGGAGAAGGCGGCCGAGATCAAGGCCAAGGGCGTCGACGCCATCATGGTGACCGGCGTGAACGACGTCTTCGTCATGGATGCCTGGTCGAAGGCGACCGGCGGCGCCGGCGTGATCGAGTTCCTCTCGGACGGCAATGCCGATTTCGCCAAGGAAATCGGCCTCTCGCTGGACGGCTCGGGCTTCGGCCTCGGCACCCGCTCGCAGCGCTATTCGATGCTGGTCGAGGACGGCGTGGTGAAGGTGCTCAGCGTCGAGGAAGCTGCCGGCAAGGCCGAGGCCTCCGGCGCCGAGGCGATGCTCGGCAAGCTCTGAGCCCGAGGGCACGGAAACGGACTGGAGCCCGCGCAGCCGCTGCGCGGGCTTTTTCTGTCAGGCTATCGCGTCAAAGCGCTTGGCGTGGCGAATGCCTCAGTTGAAGCGGGGGTGGACAGAAGGCACGTCGCTTCGTGCGCCTTGCAGGCCATCCGGTTTCGGATTGAAGCAGAGCCCGGCTTTTGCTGCGCAATTCGTCCCTGGAACCGTCGCTAGATCCAGACCGTTCGGCCGAGCCCTTCGCATCCGTGACGTGAAAGCGTTGCCTCGGTCGGTTCGATCATCCTCTCAGTGGCGCCCAAGAGAAAGCTCGCCGTCTGTGGCTCGCGAAACTCGTCCATCTGCTGCCGGCTTGCTCCGGAGTAGATCCCGCGCAAAATCCGTAGACAGCCACTATGCGTCACGACCACATGAAGAACACCATCATTGAGGTTGCGAACCCAGTCGAAAAGGCGGTCGTACACTTCGGTCTTGGTTTCAGCGCCTTCCATCCGAGAATTCCACGGGTCGGCCAGGTGAGCGGCGTGCTCCTCCGGCCGCCTTGCCGCGATCTCATCCTGCTTCATACCCTCCCAAACGCCATAGGAACGCTCCCTTAGAGCTGAAGCCATGTCGAACGTGCAGAATGGCAGAGACCACAAGCCGGCGAGAATGGCTGCGGTCTGCTGAGCTCTTCCGAGAGGGCTGCACCAGAAGTGCTTCGGCCTCGCTGTTGTGATTTCGGGAGCGAGAGTTTCGCCAACAGCGAGCACCTGCCTGACGCCGTTGAGCGTGAGCGGACTGTCGCGGTGACCTTGCAGCATGGAACGGCTGTTCCAGTCAGTCTCAGCATGTCGAATGACGAGAAGTTCGGGCAGTTTGGTCAATCTGGGCTCTCCTATGCTCCTTCGCCCCAGCAACCTCCGGGCCATCTTTCGGCCCCCGAATCTCTCAGTGTTTACAAGGACTGGACTGCAGAGAATGGGAAATAATTTTCTCAACAGCCAGCGCTGATGTTACCGTTCTTTCGCACCGACAGAACTGCGCTCCAGGAAGGGGCGGCACGAGAAATGGAAGAAGTTCATTCGCCTTCAAGCGCAAATAGCGTGATCGGTCCGCTGCTGGCGGGTGATGCAATTCACCGATGGCAGCAGCGGGTCGGAAGCCGACCTAGCTTTTGACATTGCCGGGAGTGCGCTGCCTCTTAAATTGCTCCACTTCTCTGGCGTATGGGGGGAGGACATGCCGTTTCAAGGCGTCGTTGTCGAACCTGCGGAGCTGGCAAAATTGGCGCGCGCCTTCGACGCCGCCTGGATGGCGGTGAACAGCGTGAACACCGTCGGCGGCCAGCAGCAGAGGCGGGCGAGAGCCCGCCTGGCAGGCATCATTCTTGATCTCTGGAGGGAGGATCCCGCTCAGGCTCTGAGCGCCAGCGCTGTCGAACGCTTCCTGGCATCGGACCAGCTCAACTGATCGATCCGATCTGCGCTTGTCATGAGACAAGCCGCAAAGCCCCGGCTAGCTTCCGGATCGGAGGAGAATACCGATGGCCGAGATTACCATTCGCCCGCTTGCCGCGACCGACCGGGATGCCTGGACGCCGCTCTGGCATGGCTACCTGACCTTCTACAAGGCGACGCTGCCGCCGGAAATCGACGCGATCACCTTCGGGCGCCTGACCGGCGGCGAGGAGCCGATGGGCGGCTTCCTCGCCTTCGAGGGCGACAAGCCGCTCGGCATGGTCAACTGGGTGCTCCACCGCACGACCTGGAGCGAGAAGCCGATCTGCTATCTGCAGGACCTGTTCACCGTGCCGGAATCGCGCGGCACCGGCGTCGGCCGCAAGCTGATCGAGGCCGTGAACCAGATGGCGCGGGCGAAGAACTGCTACCGCGTCTACTGGCAGACGCATGAATCCAACCTGCAGGCGCAGGAACTCTACAACAAGGTCGCCGACAAGTCCGGCTTCATGGTCTATCGCCAGCCGCTGGGCTGAAACTCCCGGCCACGCGATCATGATCGCGGTCCGAGACAGGGACGAGATCATCGAGCGGCTCGGAACAGAGCCGCTCGCCAATGTCGTGCTGCTGAAGCATCTGCAGGCCTTTCCGCAGCACACGCGTGCGTTTCAGCGCCTCTCGTCGGCCGGCATAGCGACGCTCGTCCTGCTCGACACGGCGGCGTGCGACTACGACCGCAAGACCTATCCAACGGCGGCCCATGCCGCCCTCATCCGCAGTGGCGATGCAGCGCTGACGGAAGCGCTCCTCAGCGAACTCCCAGCGGATAGCGGCATCGTCTTCAAGTTGTGCTGCACCGCCGATCGCGACGTCGTGCACCGGCACTATCCGCTCACGCGCAAGACCAGCTTCCTGTCGTTCACATCGCCAGAGCGCACCAGTGGTCGCGAAGGCGTCACCGTCGCGGACAGCGCCACGGATGCCATGTATGCGCTCTATCGCATGCAGGATCATGAGCGAGGTTGGCTGTCGCCGCTTCTGGCGAGCGGACTCGCCTTCACCTGTGCAATTGGTTCAGGCGAGGAACCGCTCTCGGTCTGCCTGGCCTTCGAGAGCTATGGCCGCGTCTGGGAGATCGGCGGCGTGGTCACGCGGCCCGACCAGCGCGGACGCGGCCTCGGATCGCGCGTGGTCGGCGCGGCGCTTGACGAACTGGCGCGGCGCGGGCTGATCGCCCGCTATCAGGTCCACGAGGATAATACCGCCTCGATCCGGCTGGCCGAGGCGCTCGGTATGAAACCGCTTTTGCGCCTGACCCACTACTTGCACGAGCATCGGGCTGAGGCCGGACAGACGGTCAGCGGCCGCCGCTCTTGAACGGCGCCATGCCGGCGCGCGCCAGGGCGTCGGCGCGCTCGTTCATCTCGTCGCCGGCATGGCCCTTGACCCATTTCCAGTCGATCTTGTGGCGGCCGAGCGCGGCCTCGAGGCGCTGCCAGAGTTCGGCGTTCTTGACCGGTTTGCGGTCGGCCGTCTTCCAGCCGTTCTTCTTCCAGCCATGGATCCAGCCGGTGATGCCCTGCCGCAGATACTGGCTGTCGGTATGGAGCGCGACCGTGACGGGGCGCTTCAGCGCTTCCAGCGCGGCGATCGCCGCCATCAATTCCATGCGGTTGTTGGTGGTCTGCGCCTCGCCGCCGGAGAGTTCCTTCTCGACGCCGTTGAAGGTCAGGATCGCGCCCCAACCGCCGGGGCCGGGATTCCCGGAACAGGCGCCGTCCGTCCAGACTTCGACCGTATCGCCGCTCATCGCTTCAACCCGTATTCGCGGGCGTCAGTGATGCGCTGATGGAAGACGAGCCTGCGGTCGTATTCGAGCGGGTCGAGCGGCTTGACCAGCGCGCCCGGCGGCACGTTCAGCCAGTCGACCAGTCGCGTCACCAGAAAGCGCAGGGCCGAGCCGCGGCAGAGCTGCGGCAGCGCCTCGACCTCCGCCGTCGTCAGCGGCCGCACGCTCTCATAGCCGGCGAGCAGTGCCTGGCCCTTGGTCAGGTTGAACGAGGCATCGGCCTCGAAACACCAGGAATTCAGGCAGATCGCCAGATCATAGGCGAAGGCATCGGTGCAGGCGAAATAGAAGTCGATCAGGCCGGACAGTTTGTCCTTGATGAAGAAGACATTGTTCGGAAAGAGATCGGCATGGATCACGCCGCGCGGCAGATCCTGCGGCCACGAGCGCTCATGGACCTCCACCTCAGCCATGACGCGCCGCGCCAGCCCCGGAGAAACCGTATCCGCCGCCGCCCCCGCCTGCTCGGCCAGCGGGCGCCAGCCCGGCACCGACAGTGAATTGACCCGCTCCATGCCGAAATCGGCGCCGGCCTCGTGCAATTGGGCAAGTCCGCGCCCGAGCTCGGCGCAATGCATCACGTTCGGGCGCCGGACGGAGAGGCCGTCGAGGAAGGTGACGATCGCCGCCGGGCGACCGGCCAAACGGCCGACGGCCGCGCCATCATCCATGCGCAGCGGGACCGGGCAGATAAGGCCGCGCCGGGCGAGATGATCCATCAGCCCGATGAAGAAGGGCAGCTCCGTCTCGTCCACCCGCTCTTCGTAGAGCGTTAGGATGTAGAAAGCCTTGGTCGTATGCAGCAGGAAGTTCGAGTTCGAGACGCCCTCGGCGATGCCCTTGACGGAGAGGAGATCGCCGATGCCGTAGCGCGCCACGAAGGCAGCCAGCTCGTCATCGGGCACTTCGGTATAGACGGCCACGCTTGCACTCTTCTGCTGGGATTATTCCGCCGCGTCCGGCGTCGCCTCGCCGCGCAACTCACGCGGCAGCGGGAAGAAGACGTTTTCGTCGGCGGTCGAGACGGTCTCGACGCGGACATCGTAGCGCGCGGCGAAGGCGTCGATGATCTCCTCGACCAGCACCTCGGGCGCGCTCGCGCCGGCGGTGATGCCGAGGCTGCGGATGTTCCCGAAGACCGACCAGTCGATCTCGTCGGTGCGCAGCACGAGCCGCGCGACCGGGCAGCCGGCCCGCTCGGCGACTTCGCGCAGGCGCTGCGAGTTCGAGGAATTGGGCGAGCCGACGACGATCAGCCCGTCGACCAGCGGCGCGACGCGCTTCACCGCCTCCTGGCGGTTGGTCGTGGCGTAGCAGATGTCTTCCTTATGCGGGGCGATCAGCTCCGGGAAGCGGGCCTGCAAGGCCTCGACGATCTCGCGGGTGTCGTCGACCGAGAGCGTCGTCTGGGTGACATAGGCGAGCGGCTGGCCTTCCGGCGCCTCAAGCGTCGCGACGTCGTCCAGGGTCTCGATCAGGGTTATCGCGCCCACGGGGAGCTGGCCCATCGTGCCGATCACTTCCGGGTGGCCGGCATGGCCGACAAGCAGGATATGGCGGCCGCGCTTGTGATGGACCTCGGCCTCGCGATGGACCTTGGTCACCAGCGGGCAGGTCGCGTCGATGGCGAAGAGATTGCGCGCCTTCGCCGCCGCCGGCACCGCCTTGGCGACGCCATGGGCCGAGAAGATCACCGGCCGCGTCTCGTCCGGCACCTCGTCGAGCTCGGCGACGAAGACCGCGCCCTTCCGCTTCAGGGATTCGACGACGTATTTGTTATGGACGATCTCGTGGCGGACATAGACCGGCGCGCCATGCAGCTTCAGCGCCTTCTCGACGGCGTCGATGGCGCGCACCACCCCGGCGCAGAAGCCGCGCGGGGCACAGAGCAGGATGTCGAGCGGCGGCTTGGTCACGCGCGAAGAGTTCTCCATCGGTCCGCGTCTTCTTTCGGCGGGATCGGGGCGATGTCAAGGAAGCGAAGCGGCGCAGGCCGACACATCTGTCATTCCGGGGCGCGCCATAGGCGCGAACCCGGAACCCACGACTGGGCGGGACACTCGAGAGCCGGTTGCCAACCGCTTACCCAGTCGTGGGTTCCGGGTTCTTCGCTGCGCGAAGCCCCGGAATGACAAGTGTGCCCCTGGTCGGAAGCGCCCCCCGCAATTGCCCATGTCGCCCAAGGCTTGGCCGCCATGCCGATTGCCTCTCGCAGGATCGCCGTCGAAAGCCTAGATAGAGCCACGGCCCGCCACGCCGCGCGTCGCGCCGGACCGCCAAGCCCGTTTCCAAAGCCCCGAGTTCCGCATGGCCGACGCCGCCTCGCATGTCAGCTTTCTGCCGCCGATCCTGACCTTCTGCGCTGCGGCGGTGATTGCCGTTCCGCTCTTCCGCAAGCTCGGTCAGTCGGCGGTGCTGGGCTATCTCGCGGCCGGCATCGTGATCGGCCCCTCGATCCTCGGCGTGATCAAGGACCCCGACGCGATCCGCGGCACGGCCGAGATCGGCGTCGTGCTGCTGCTCTTCCTCGTCGGCCTCGAATTGCAGCCCTCGCGGCTCTATTCGATGCGCAAGGATATCCTCGGCTCCGGCCTCGCGCAGATGGCGCTCAGCGCCGGCGGCATCGGCCTGTTCGGCTGGTATTTCGGCCTGTCGGTGGCAGGCGCGGTCGCCGTCGGCGTGGCGCTCGCCCTCTCCGCTACCTCGATCGCGCTGCAATTGCTGGAGGAGCGCGGCGACGGCAACGAGACCTATGGCCGGCGCACCTTCTCGATCCTGTTGTTCCAGGACATGGCGATCGCGCCGGTGCTGGCGTTGCTGCCGCTGCTTGCGACCACGGGCGGGCAAGAAGCCGGCAGCCCGATGATGGCTCTCGCCAGCCTTGGCATCGCGCTCCTCGCACTCGTGCTGATCGTGCTGGCCGGGCGCTATGTCATGAACCCGTTCTTCCGCATCCTCGCCCATACCGGCGCGAAGGACGTGATGACGGCCGCCGCCCTGCTGATCGTGCTGGGCGCGGCATTGCTCATGGAACATGTCGGGCTCTCGATGGCGATGGGCGCCTTCCTCGCCGGCGTGATGCTGGCCGATTCGCATTTCCGGCATGAGCTGGAGGCCGATATCGAGCCCTTCCGCGGCGTGCTGCTCGGCCTGTTCTTCATGGCGGTCGGCATGTCGCTCGACCTCAAGCTCGTCGCCGACAACTGGCTGCTGCTGGCGCTCGCCGCGCCACTGCTGGTGCTGTTCAAGATCGCGGTCGTCACCTCGATCCTGCGGCTGTCCTGCTCGTCCTGGCTCGAAGCGGTCCGGGCCGGCGCCCTGCTCTCGCCGGCCGGCGAATTCGCCTTCGTGCTCTTGCCGCTCGGCCTCGCGAACGGGCTGCTCACCGCCCAGCAAGCGGCGATGGTCACGGCGCTCGCGGCGATCAGCATGCTGCTCGGCCCGATCGTCGCCAAGCTGATCGACGCGGTGCTGCTGGCCCGCATCAAGCCTGCGACGATGGACGAGGACTATGACGGCGTCGGCG
Organism: Beijerinckiaceae bacterium; assembly: GCA_965283735.1. Classification (GTDB taxonomy): domain Bacteria; phylum Pseudomonadota; class Alphaproteobacteria; order Rhizobiales; family Beijerinckiaceae; genus Allobosea. Next base: position 168,428 of record CBDIPN010000002.1, read on the forward strand.
ACAGCCCGGTGATGGTGATCGGCTTCGGCCGCTTCGGCCAGATCGTGACGCAGGCGCTGCTGCTCCAGCATATCGACGTGACCGTGATCGATTCCGATGTCGAGCGCATCCGCTCGGCCGCGCAGTTCGGCTTCAAAATCTATTATGGCGACGGCACGCGGCTCGATGTGCTGCGCGCGGCCGGCGCCGGCAAGGCCCGCGTCATCTGCATCTGCGTCGACGACAGGCAGGCGGCGCTCAGGATCGTCGAGATGGTCAAGGCCGAGTTCCCGAGCGCACGACTGCATGTGCGGGCCTATGACCGCATCCATGCGATCGAACTGATGAAGGCGAATGTCGATTTCCAGATGCGCGAGACCTTCGAATCGGCGCTGGGCTTCGGGCGCGTCACCCTGGAGACGCTGGGCCTGACCCGCGACGAGGCCGATCTCGTGATCGACCATGTCCGCGACCGCGACGCCCAGCGCATGGAGATCCAGTTCCACGAGGGGCTCACCGCAGCGATCAACCGCGTGCCGCGCGTCTCGCCCGAGCCGCTGGTTCCGCCCAAGGTCAAGTCGAAGCCGCTCACGGCCGAGACGCGGCACGTCATCGAGGATGGCGGGGCGGAGGTCGCGGTCGGCGGCGTCGGAGAGCCCGAACGATGAGCCAGGCCTCGGCCCGGCCCAGGCCGTCTTCCTCGAAGGTCCGCTGATGCGCCATGTCGCGGTGATGACCGCGACGGGCTCGGTCGGTCTGATGGCTGTCTTCGTCGTCGACCTTCTGTCGCTGCTCTATGTCTCCTGGCTCGGCCGCCCGGAGGCGACGGCCGGCGTCGGCTTCGCCACCATCGTGCTCTACCTGATGGTCTCGGTGAATGTCGGGCTGATGATCGCCGTGACCGCGCTGACCTCGCGCAGCGTCGGCGCGGGCGATCGCCCGGCGGCGCGGCGCATCGCGGCCTCGACCATGGCTCTTTCGGCGCTGGTGGCGCTCGTCCTGTCGCTCGCGGCGCTGCCGTTCCTGCCGAAGCTTCTCAGCCTGCTCGGCGCGCGCGACCAATCGCATGCCGTCGCCCTCTCCTTCCTCACCATCGTGCTGCCGTCGAACATCCTGATGGCGATCGGCATGGGCTTCTCCGGCATCCTGCGCGCGGTCGGTGACGCGAAACGAGCAATGTTCGTCACGCTCGGCGGCGGCATCGTCACCGCAGGGCTCGACCCGCTGCTGATCTTCGGCTTCGGGCTGGGGCCGGACGGCGCCGCGATCGCCATCGTGCTGGCGCGAATCATCATCTGCGCCATCGGCTTCCACGGCTGCGTTGTCGTGCACGACATGATCGAGCGCCCACGTCTCTCCTTCATCCGGCAGGACGCCGCCCGGACCTTCTCCATCGCCGGCCCGGCGATCCTGACAAATCTCTCCAACCCGATCGCCAACGCGGTCTTCGCCAGCGTCGTCGCACGCTTCGGCGATGCAGCCGTGGCGGCACTCGCGATCATGGACCGGCTGGTCCCGGTCGCCTTCGGCGTGCTCTTCGCGCTGTCGGGCGCGGTCGGGCCGATCCTCGGCCAGAACTGGGGTGCCGGACGCTTCGACCGGATGCGCCGGGGCCTGACCGACGCAGCGATCTTCGCCGGCATCTCCGTCCTCGTTTCCTGGGCGCTGCTCTTCGGCTTTCGCGGCGCCATCGTCTCCGCCTTCCACGCAACGGGGCTAACGGCGGAGCTCGTGCTGTTCTTCTGCCTGATCGCCGGGCCGATGTGGATCTTCGTCGGCATGCTCTTCGTCGCCAATGCCGCCTTCAACAATCTCGGCATGCCGCTCCTGTCGACACTGTTCAGCTGGGGCCGTGCCACGCTCGGCACCATGCCGCTTGCCATTCTCGGCGCGCATCTGGCCGGGCCGAAGGGCGCGATGGCCGGCTCGGCGCTCGGCGCCGTCGCATTCGGCGTGCTGGCGCTCGTCTTCGCCTATCGCGGCATCACCCGGCTGGAGCGGCGGGCCGCGCAGCGCCAGGCCGCAACCGATTTGCCAGGCAAGGACACCCTGCTATCGTCGCCCTAGGTACGGAGCCAAAGGCCGGCCGGGGAGAAGCGCCCATGATGAACCTGTTCGATATCATGCAGTCGGCCCAGCACGGCCAGGCGCTGCCGAACCTCGCCCAGCAATACGGCCTGAGCCTGCAGCAGACGCAGGCAGCGCTCGATGCCCTGCTGCCGGCCTTCTCGATGGGGCTTCAGCGGCAGACGCGCGACCCCTATGCCTTTGGCTCGCTGGCCCAGATGATGACCGCCTCGCCCTATGCCCGCTTCTTCGAGGCCGGCGGCTACGGCATTCCGGCCGGCGCCCAGAATGCCGGCAACGACGTGCTCAGCCAACTCTTCGGCTCGCGCGAGGTCAGCCAGGCGATCGCCGCGCAGGCAGCCGCGACCAGCGGCGTCTCGCAGGCGATCCTGAAGCAGATGCTGCCGGTCATCGCGGCGATGCTGATGGGCGGCCTGTCCAAGACATCGAGCAACGAGGGGCTGGGCGGCATCCTCGGCCAGTTCGCCGAGATGATGCGCGGCCAGATGCCCGGCATGCAGCCGGCGCCGCAGCCGCAGATGCCGGCCAATCCGTTCGAGGCGATCCTCAAGGGCATGTTCGGCCAGGCCGGCCAGCCGCAGCCCAGTCCGCAGGCGTCTCCGTCCGACCCGTTCGGCGGTGCTCTCGGCCAGATTCTCGGCGGCATGTTCGGCGGCATGGCGTCGCAACCCGAACCCGCGCCTGCCCCCGCTCCACGCAGCGCGCCGCGGCGCGCGCCCGCACCGGAACCCGAGCCCGAGGAGGCCGCGCCCTCACCCTCGGCCAACGGACCGGGTTCGATCGGCCTCGACGCGCTCAACCAGATGTTCGAGCACGGCCGCCAGATCCAGGACGACCATCAGAACGCACTGAAATCGATCCTCGACGCCATGCTCGGCGGCGGACAGGGCCGCCGCTGAGGCGGATTCAGCTCCTCATCTGCTGAAGACATGAAAAAGGGCGGAAGCACGAAGCTCCCGCCCGCAGGGACGCTGACGCCAAGGGGTCAGGCGCAGCGTGCAACCGCAATATCGGCCTTCTTCGCCAGCATCGACGTCGATCCGGCATGGCGCAGGGCGTGTTCCCGCCGCGCAGAGGCAATGCTCGACGCGGAGCGCGAGCGCTCCGCCAACACGGCGGACGGGTCCTCCAGCCAGGAGGTGGCCAGTGCGCCGTCGATATCCGAACGGACGAGGCCGAGATCCTTGAGCCCGCGCTCGTCGAGCTCGGCGGAAAGACGCATCACTTCGCGGCGGTGGACGAGAGCGCGCACGAGTTGAATCGTTCCGTTCACTCCGATGGTGGCAACACGCGTGACGCCGGCCGAAACGGACGAGAGCGACTTCGCAGTGATAGTCATGAGCAGCATGACGGCCTCCTCTGGCGGTGCGGAACGTGAATCTGAGCTCCTCCATCCCGCCCGGACGCGCCATTGACAGGAAATCTGGAGTGCATCCGGACCTTAGCGAAGCTCTGGTCATCAGCCAAACGAATGGTTATGATGTCTCGCAACACTGATATTGATGGACAGTGACGGGGATCGCCAATGGCCCATGTGCTCGATGCCGATCAGCTCAAGACCTTCGTCGCGATCGCCGATACCGGTTCCTTTACCCGCGCCGCCGAGATCGTCTTCAAGACGCAATCGGCCGTTTCCATGCAGATGAAGCGGCTCGAGGAGCGGGTCGGGCGGCCCCTGTTCGGCCGCGACGGTCGCCATGCCAAGCTGACCGAGGATGGCGAGCGCCTGCTCGACTATGCCCGCCGGATCGTGCGGCTCAATCTCGAATGCGTCGCCTCCTTCGCCGATGCCGACCTGAAGGGTCGCATCCGCCTTGGCGTGCCCGACGATTATGCCGATCGCTACCTGCCCGAAATCCTGGCGCGCTTCGCCCATTCGAATCCGCGCGCCGAGGTTACGGTGGTCTGCGAGCCGACGCCGATGCTGGCCGAGCGGATCGCGACCGGCGATATCGACCTGGCGATCATCACCCATGTCGAGAGCCGCGGCCAGGGCGAGATCATCCGCATCGAGCCGCTGCTCTGGGTCACCTCGGCGCGCCACAGCGTGCATGAGACGGACCCGCTGCCGCTCGCGCTCGGGCGGCCGACCTGCAACTGGCGGCAGGCCGCGGTCGACGCGCTTGAATCGAAGGGGCGCCGCTTCCGCGTGCTCTATGCGAGCTGGAATTCCACGGCGGTCGGCGCAGCCGTGCTGGCTGGGCTCGCGATCTCGGTCCTGCCGGAGAGCGCGGTCAGGCCGGGCATGCGCATCCTCGGCCCGTCCGAGGGCTTCGCCACCTTGCCCTCATGCAAGATCGGGTTGCTGCGGACCCGCTTCGACCCGTCGGTGCTGTCGAATGCGCTGGCCGAGCACATCATCCAAAGCCTCGACAATCTCGCGAGCTTCAAGACGGCAGCGGAATAGACGCCGGCCGGTCCGGCATCGAGGCAAGGGAAGCGGCTCACGCGCCGGCCCCGCAGGCCTCAGGGCGTGAAACCGGCCGCCATGGACTTGAAAAAGCGGACGACCGACTCGCCGATGAGCACGGCGCTCGTGATGATCGTCAACGAAATCAGGCTGACGACAAAGCCGTACTCGATCAGCGTCGCGCCGCGTTCGTCGCGAAGAAAAACAGCAAAGCTGGTGCGGAGCTGATCCATGCCGCTAGTTTATCGCCGCAAACTGCGGCCAAATCGTTAATCTACCCGCTGCAATGCGGCGGGTATCACGATTTTCCGGGACGCCCGAGCCTACAACGCCAATTCGGTGAAGACCGGCTCGACGGTGCCGCCCCATTCGCCGCGATAGCGCGCCGCGAGATGCTGGGCGAGCGTCTGCCCGCGCGCCACGATCCCGTGCAGGGGAGCGAGATAGGCGCTTTCATCCGTGCCAGTGGCATTCAGGCGCGCCCGGCGGGCGAGACCGGCCCGCGACAGTTCCAACACCTCGCCGGCGATCTCGCCGAGCTTGCGCCCGCCGATCGTCGCGGCCAATCCTTCGCGCGGAACCGCATCGCGCAGCGCCTGCCGCTCCGCAGCGCTCCAGTTCTTGACGAGGTCCCAGGCCGCGTCGAGCGCGGTCGCATCATAGAGCAACCCGACCCAGAAGGCCGGCATCGCGGCGAGCATGTCGGGCGGGCCGGCATCGGCGCCGCGCATCTCCAGGAAGCGCTTCAACCTGACTTCGGGGAAGACCGTCGAGAGATGGTTGGCCCAATCGGACATCGTGGCCTTCTCGCCCGGCAATTGCGGCAGGCGTCCGGCCAAAAGGTCGCGAAAAGATGCGCCGGCGACGTCGTGATAGGTGTCGCCGCGCTTGACGAAATACATGGGCACGTCGAGCGCCCAGTCGACATAACCCTCATAGGACATGCCCTCGTCGAAGGCGAAGGCGAGCATGCCGGAGCGGGCGTTGTCGGTGTCGCGCCAGATCTCGGAGCGCATCGACTGGAAGCCGTTGAGCTTGCGTTCGAGGAAGGGCGAGGAAGCGAACAGCGCGGTGGAGAGCGGCTGCAGCGCCAGCGAGACCCTGAGCTTGCGGACCATGTCCGCTTCGCTGGCGAAGTCGAGATTGACCTGGACGGTACAGGTCCGGAACATCATGTCGAGGCCCATCGTGCCGACCTTCGGCATGTAATTCGCCATGATCTTGTAGCGGCCCTTCGGCATCACCGGCGTCTCGGCGCGGGTCCAGAGCGGCGAGGCGCCGAGCGCGACGAAGCCGATGCCGTGCGGAGCGGCCACCGCCTTGACGTCGGCGAGATGGGCCTGAAGCTCGGCCTGCGTCTCGTGAAGCGTCTCCAGCGGCGCGCCGGACAATTCGAACTGTCCGCCCGGCTCCAGCGAGATCGCCCCGCCGCCATCCGGCCCGGCCAAGCCGATGATATGGCCGGCATCGACGATCGGCTCCCAGCCGAGCCGCTGCTGCATGCCCTCCAGCAAGGCGCGGATGCCGCCGGCGCCGGCGCGCCCCTCATAGGGGACGGGAGCGAGATCGCTTTGATAGAACGGGAATTTCTCGTGCTCGGTGCCGATCCGGAAGGACGAGGCCTGTTTCTCGCCGTCGGCGATCCACGCAATCAGTTCGGCCTTGGAATCGACCGGGGTCGAATCGGACACGTCGCGAGCCATGGGCGCTCCGGCAGATGAGGCAAGACGACCGGCCCCGACACCGAAGGTGCGGAGGAAGCCGGCAGAGGATGCACAGACATAGGCGAGCGCCGGGCGCTCCACAACGACCGGAACCGTGCATTCGTGCAAAGGCGACCGGCGCTGGCGACAGACCTGCTATCCTTCCGTCAGACGCGAGGCCAGTCGCCGAGAACCGCCTGAACCAGTGCAAGGGCCGCGACCGCGGCCGTGTCCGCCCGCAGGATGCGCGGGCCGAGCGAGATCGGCAGCGTGTTGGGCCGCGCGCGGATCAGGTTCCTCTCGGCCTCGTCGAAGCCACCTTCGGGTCCGATCAGGACGGCAAGCGGCGCGGGCTTGCACTCCGCCAGTGCCGAGATCGGGCTCGCCTCCGCCAGGCCTTCATCGCAGAAGATCAGCACCCGTTCCGGCGCCAGGCCCGAGAGCGCGGCTTCGAGCGGCCGCTCTGGCTCGATCTGCGGCAGGCTCAGGATGCCGCATTGTTCGGCCGCCTCGACGGCATTGGCGCGCATCCGGTCGAGGTTCAATCGCGAAACCTGAGTGCGCCGGGTCAGGACGGGCTGCAGCACGCCCGCCCCCATCTCCACCGCCTTCTGCGCCATGTAATCCAGCCGTGCATGCTTCAACGGGGCGAACAGATAATGCAGGTCGGATGCCGGTGGCTGCGGCCTGGTCTGGCGCACCAGCTCCAGATTCGCCTGCTTGCGCCCTTCCGGCACGAGGCGCGCCAGCCATTCGCCGTCACGCCCGTTGAAGACGAGCACCGTGCCCTCGGCCCGCAAACGCAGGACATTGAGCAGATAGTTGGCCTGCTCGCGCTCGAGCGGGAGAATCGCGGCCGCAGCGAGAGGCTGGTCGATGAAGAGCCGGTGCCGGGCGAAATCGGGAACGGACATGAGCGCAGGCGCCTCCAGGCGTCGATGATAGCGGTGAGGACAGCGCGAAAAACGCCACAATCCCCATGTAGCAGGCGCGGCACCCCAGAAGGCCACCCATGGACTAGCAAGAGTCGTTGGCGTTAACAGCGCCTGCTGTTAAGGACGTATCTAACGATCGGCCGGGCGGGCCGGCAATCCGGAGTAAGGACACCATGCGGCGTTGGATGGCTTCAGGCGTTATCGCGGTGCTCGGCCTTGCCGTGGCCCCGTTCCTGGCGGCTGCCCCCGCACATGCGCAGGCCTCGGGCTGCGAGCAGATCCAGAAGCTGCTCGCCGAGCGGCAATCGATCGTGTCGCGGCTGTCGGCCGCCCAGAAGGCCAAGAAGAAGATGACGCCGCAGGAAGCCTGCAGCTCCTTCGGCCGCCTCGTCAGCAACGGCGACGCCGCGATCAAGTTCGCCACGGCCAACCAGGACTGGTGCCAGATTCCCGCGACCTTCATCGAAGGCATGCAGGCCGACAACAAGAAGGTGGCCGGCTTCCGCACCCAGGCCTGCAACGCCGTCAAGCAGCAGGCACAGATGATGCGCCGCGCCCAGCAGCAGGCACAGGGCTCCAGCCCGTTCGGCGGCGCCGATTCCATCACCAGTGGCGTCGGCGGCGGGATGCGCGTCCCGCAGGGCGCGCTCTAACCGGCGCCGCGGCGCCATGCCCGAGCCGACACCCGCAGGAACGATGCCGGGGCGCGACGCCCCGCTTCCTGACGCACCTTTGCCCGATGCGCTCAAAGGGCATTGGGTCGACACGCGGGCTCCCTTCGCGACCAGACCGTTCCTGAAACTCGCCCGCATCGAGCGGCCGATCGGCTGGTGGCTCCTGCTCATGCCCTGCTGGTGGGCAGCGGGACTGGCCGCCATCGCTGCCGGCCAGCCTTATCCCAATCCCTGGCACTGCCTGCTCTTCTTTGTCGGCGCGGTGCTGATGCGCGGCGCAGGCTGCACCTTCAACGACATCATCGACCGCAAGCTCGACGCCGAGGTGGCGCGCACACGCGGCCGGCCTCTGCCGTCCGGGCAGGTGACGGCGAAGGCAGCCGCCCTGTTCATGGTTGCGCAAGCGCTCCTCGGTCTGGTCGTGCTGCTGCAATTCAACCGCTTCACGATCGTACTCGGCATCGCCTCGCTCGTGATCGTCGCGATCTATCCGTTCATGAAGCGGATCACGAACATGCCGCAATTCGTGCTCGGCCTCGCCTTCTCATGGGGCGGCTTGATGGGCTGGAGCGCCGTGTTCGGCCGGCTCGACGCACCCGCGTACCTGATCTACGCGGCCTCCATCGCCTGGACGGTCGGTTACGACACGATCTACGCGATGCAGGATCTGGAAGACGACGTCATCGCCGGCATCCGCTCGAGCGCACGCTATTTCGGCGACCATACGCGCGAGGCCGTGGCGCTCTGCTTCGCGCTGGCGGCCGTGCTCACGGGCATCGCGATCTGGCTGGTTGGCGGCGGGCCGGCCTCCTGGCTCGGCTTCGCCGCCTTCGTCCTGCATCTCGGCCGGCAGGTTACCCGCATCAACGGCGCGACAGCGCCCGAAGCACTCAGGATATTCCGCTCGAATCGCGACGCCGGCCTGCTGCTGGCGGCCGGGTTCGCGCTCGATGCGATGAGTCGTTCGATATTCTGAGGATCAGTCGGTCATCCGGTCGCCGCTGACGATCACCGGCAGTTCGGGCAGACGTCCGGTCTTGCGGCGTGTCAGGAAGCGCGGGCGGCGGCCGTTGAGCAGGCCGTGACGGCGGCGGATGCGGACCGCCCCCAGCGCGACGCGGCCGAGCTGCGGATAGGGCTCCGTCACCACGCCATCGGCCCCTTCGAGCAAGAGCGGCAGGCCACTGGTCCTGCCGAAGTCCCGCCAGAGCGCAACCGCATCCTCCTGATCCACGGAAGCCACGACGATGGAGCGGCCATCGCCGGCGGTCAGGGCCAGTTCGAAACGCTCGTCGTCACCGGCAGGATTGGCCAGCCGCAGCGCGACGCCGCGCCAATTGGCCTTGCCGCGCAGAATCCGCACCGAACCGATGCGTTCGATCGCCGGAGCGACCGGACGGGCCGGCATCGGGTTGCGGGAAACGATCGCTGTGGTGGTCGGAGCGCCGGAGAGAGCAGGCACAAAACCGCTCTCTCCGGCAGCCTGCGTGACGCTGGCCATCGGTTATAACGCCTCTCTCTAATCCCTGCTGCAACGGAGCCCTCTGTCGATGCCGGGGCTCTCGTGCTTGCCCTGCGAGGATGGCCGCCAGCCGTGTCCGAGCGCTTAAAGGGTTGGGTTAAAGGAAGGTGTTTTCGCCCCGATCCGGCCCGAAACGAACCCTTTCCCGCCGGATGCTTGACGGAATCTTTCGATCAGTGGCCGCATTTTCGGCTTGAAACAGCGACTTTCACGGCCGATAGGAAAGCCATGAACGCCATCACGCTACCGATCGCGGCCGAGCTGCTGAAGGCCGTCGGTGAAAGCTGCCTGGAAGCCGGCACGATCGCCCTGGAGCTGTTCCGGCCGGGCGCGACGACGGCCGCGCGGACCTGGTCGAAGAGCGGCGGATCGCCCGTCACCGAAGCGGATATCGGCGTCGACACCTTTCTGCGGATCCGGTTGTCCGAACTGCTGCCGGAAGCCGCCTGGCTGTCCGAGGAAACGGTCGACGATGCGCAGCGGCTGTCGCACCGCTTCGTCTGGGTCGTCGATCCGATCGACGGTACGCGCGCCTTCATGCAGGGCTCGCCGGACTGGGCCGTCTGCGTCGCGCTGCTCGACCAGGGCGCGCCCGTCCTCGGCATCGTCCATGCGCCGGCCTGCCAGGCCACCTACCGCGCGCTCGCCAGCGGCGGCGCGACGCTCAACGGCGAGATCATCCAGACCTCATCCGCGAACACGCTGGCCGGCGCTCGCATCGCCGGCCCCAAGCCGATGCTCGATGCGCTTGCGCAGTTCGAGAGCTTCGAGGCGGTCGGCCGGATTCCGTCGCTGGCGCTACGCCTGACGCGCATCGCCGACGGCACGATCGATGCCGGCCTGATCTCGCCCGATGCCCGTGACTGGGATCTGGCCGCTGCCGATCTCGTGCTGAGCGAAGCCGGCGGGCGGCTCACCGACGGCGAGGGACGCCCGGTCGTGTACAATCGCGCGATGCCGGTCCATGGCATGCTTGCGGCCAGCAACGGCAGGCTTGCCACGCCTTTGCAGGGCGCGATCGAGCGGCTGCGCGACGGACGGACGCAGCCCGCCTGACGATTTTTTTCAACGCTTCCGCGCGGCCCGCTCGCATGGACCGCCGGGATGGCTTATGGGGGCGCCAAGCAGCCCCTGCAGGAGAGTTCGATGAGCGCGGAACCGGAACAGAAACAGCTTCTTCACCTCGTGCTGGGTGGCGAACTCGCCTCGCTCGACGGCATTACCTTCAAGGATCTGGCGAAGCTCGACATCGTCGGCGTCTTCCCGAACTATGCCACCGCCCACACCGCCTGGAAGGCCAAGGCGCAGCAGACCGTCGACCAGGCGCAGACGCGCTATTTCATCGTCCATCTTCACCGGCTGCTCGACCCCGAGACCGCCAAGAGCTGAGCCAAGACAGGCTTAGAACGACAGGACCTATGGGCTTTTCGATCCTCAAGACGCGCGTGGCGCAGGAAACGCTCGGCCGCCTGCTGGCCGGCTATCTGCGCCTCGTGCAGCGCACGAACCGGATCGTCTTCGAGCCTGCCGATATCTACGACCATGTCCGGCCGGACCTGCCGCTGATCTTCGCGATGTGGCACGGCCAGCACATCATGATCCCCTTCGCCCGGCCGGACTGGATGCCGGCCTGCTCGCTGGTCTCGCGCCATGGCGATGGCGGCTTCAATGCCGTGGCGCTGCGCGAGCTCGGCATCGGCGCGATCCGCGGCTCGGGCGCTCTCGGCAAGAAGATCCGCGAGAAAGGCGGCGCGAGCGCCTTCCTCGCGATGGTCCGCAGGCTCGCGGGGGGCGATACCATGGTGCTGACGGCCGACGTGCCGAAGCGCGCCCGTATCGTCGGCCCCGGCATCATCGCTTTGGCCCGGGCTTCCGGGCGGCCGATCCGCGCGGTCGCCGTGGTCACCAGCCGCCGCATCGATTTCAACAGCTGGGACCGTGCCTCGATCGGCCTGCCCTTCGGGCGCTGCGCCATCGTCGTCGGCGAGCCGATCCTGGTCGCGCGCGACGCCGACGAGGCGGCGCAGGAGGCGGCGCGCCTTGCGGTTCAGGCCAGCCTCGACGACGTCCATGCCCGCGGCTATGCGCTGGTCGGCAGCAGCGATCCGGGCGCCGGCCTGCGTGAAAAGCAGCCCGCTGCCGGAGCCCCGGCATGAGCGGCAAGGGCGCGATCCTCCGCAGCTATCGCTACGCGACCTCCCTGCTGGAGCCCGCGGCAGCCGGGCTCCTGCTCTGGCGCCAGCGACGCGGCAAGGAGGATGCGACGCGGCTTGCCGAACGGCGCGGCCATCCGGGCGTCAAGCGCCCGAACAAGCCGCTGGTCTGGCTGCACGGCGCCAGCGTCGGCGAGACCGTGACCCTGCTGCCCCTGATCGCCAAACTGCAGAAGCGCGGCTTTGCCGTGCTGGTGACCTCGGGTACCGTCACCTCCGCCAAGCTGATGGCGGCAAGGCTGCCGGGCGGCGTGATCCACCAATACATCCCGCTCGACGTTCCCCGCTACATGCGCCGCTTCATGGATCATTGGCGCCCGGATCTGTGCCTGATCTGCGAATCCGAAATCTGGCCGAATCTGCTGATCGAGGCGCAGCGCCGCGATATCCCCGTCGTGATGGTCAATGGCCGGATGTCGGAGCGCTCCTTCGCGCGCTGGTACAAGATGCCGAAGACCTCGCGCTTTCTACTCTCCTGCTTCGAGGCCTGCCTCGCGCAGTCGCAGGGCGATGCCGAGCGCCTGGCCCAGCTTGGCGCGCCGCGCGTCAGCGTCAGCGGCAACCTGAAATTCGACGTGCCGGCCCCGCCGGCCGACCCAGACACGCTCGCCATCCTCGACGGCCAGACGACCGGCCGCCCGGTCTGGATCGCCGCCAGCACGCATCCCGGCGAGGACGAGCTGGTGCTCGCTGCCCATCTCGCGATCAAGCCCTATCTGCCCAAGCTACTCACCATCATCGCGCCGCGCCATCCGCAGCGCGGCCCGGAGATCGAAGCGCTGGCGGAAGCGAACGATGTCGCCGTCGCGCGCCGCGCGGCCGGGGGAAGCCCCGAGCGCGATGTCGACCTCTATGTTGCCGACACTGTCAACGAGCTCGGGCTGTTCTACCGGCTGTCACAGGTCGCGTTCCTCGGCGGTTCGCTGGTCGAAGGCATCGGTGGGCACAACCCGATCGAGCCGGCCAAGCTCGGCTGCGCCCTGTTGCATGGGCCGCATGTCCATAACGCCGCCGAAATCTTTGCCGCTTTCGATCGCGACGGCGGCTCGCGCTCGGTCGCCGATGCGCAGGCGCTGGCCGGCGCGGCCCATCGCTGGCTGAACAACCCGGCCGAGGCCCGGCAGGCAGCGCGCGCCGCCGCGCAGACCGCGACCGAGCTCGGCGGTGCGCTGAACCGCACGCTCCATGCGATCGAGCCCCTGCTGATGCGGGTCGCGATCGGCCAGCGCGAGAGCGCGCCCTGATGCTGCGGCGCGCCCCGCGCTTCTGGTGGCGGGAGACACCAACGCTGCTCGCCCGGTTGCTCCAGCCGCTCGGCTTCCTCTACGGCCGGATCACCTTGCAGCGGATGCGGCAGCCCGGAACCGAAGCCGGCCTTCCGGTGATCTGCGTCGGCAACTTCATCGCCGGCGGCGCCGGCAAGACGCCGACGGCGATCACCATCGCCCGCCTGCTGGACGCACGGGGCGAAAAGCCCTTCGTGCTGATGCGCGGCTATGGCGGCCGGCTCGCCGGGCCGGTCGAGGTCGATCCCGACCGGCATCGCGCGGCCGATACCGGCGACGAGCCGCTGCTGATGGCGCGCCATTTCCGCACGGTCATCGCCCGCGACCGGGTGGCCGGCGCGAGGCTGGCGCGAGGGCTTGGCGCCAGCGTCGTCGTGATGGATGACGGGCTGCAGAACCCGTCGCTGGTCAAGCATCTCAAGCTCGCGGTGGTCGACGGGTCGAGCGGAGCCGGCAACGGCCTGTGCCTTCCTGCCGGACCGCTGCGTGCTCCGCTTGCAGAGCAGATGAGCGAGGCAGACGCCGTCATCGTGATCGGTGGCGGGGATGCAGGAGAACGCGTCGCCGCCGTCGCGCGAGCGGCGAAGAAGCCGGTTCTCGCAGCCGCCCTCAAGCCCGCCGCTACCGCCGTCGAGCGCTTGCGCGGGCGGAAGGTCGTGGCGCTGTCAGGGATCGGGCGGCCGGAAAAATTCGCTGCGACCTTGCGGGATGCTGGGGCGATCATCGCGGCCGAACAGGCCCATGGCGATCACCACGCCTATCTGGAAAGCGATGTCGCGACTGCGCTCGCGATCGCCCGGGAACACGCTGCGTTGATCGCGACGACGGAGAAGGACTGGACCAAGCTCGCGCCGCTCTGGCCCGGGAATGCGCGCGACGTGCTGGTCGTGGTGCCGGTTACGCTGGCTTTCGCGGAGCCGGCTGCGATCAGCGACCTGCTTGCCGCCCTCGGCAAGGCGAGCTGAGTTGTCGTCAGGCGCGGCCGGCGCGGCGCAGCCTGAGCAGCGCGGCTTCCGACGAGGAATAGGCTTCCTGCCATTCGATCGACCAGTAGCGGAGATCGTCGAGACGGATCGGCGCGCCCGTCACGGCGCAGCGCACGAAGGCGCCCGGTTTGACGACATGGAAGTCGCCGGCGCGGTAGTCGACGACGGCTTCGGGGCCATGAGGCGGGAGACGCTCGCTGATATTCATCAAAATTGCATCAAATCATTGATCGGGAAACGGAAAGCCGGGATACTCCGAGGTTTGTGATAACCCTCTGGTCGGCGATGTCCAGTCTCCTGCGCCTCATGGCGTGCCTGATGAGCCTTGCGCTGCTCGCAACACCGGCTGCTCGCGCCGGTGGCTACGAGCGCGTGGCCATTCCCTCCGAGCAGGGAACGCTGACGGGTCTCTTCTATCTGCCGGCCGGCCAGGGGCCTTTCCCGGCGGTGATCGCCCTGCATGGTTGCGGCGGCTTGTGGCGCTCTCAAGGCCAGCTCTCGATGCGGCATGCCGATTGGGGCGAGCGCCTCGCCGCCGCCGGCTTCGCCGTGCTGATGCCGGACAGCTACGGCTCGCGCGGGCTCGGCTCGCAATGCGGCGTGAAGGACCTGACGGTCCGGGCCGGGCGAGAGCGCGTCGCCGATGCCGCGGCGGCCCGGACCTGGCTGCAGCAGCGCGGCAACATCAAGCCTGACTCGATCGCCCTGCTCGGCTGGTCCAGCGGCGGTCTGACCGTGCTGACCGCGATCCGCAAGGAGCAGGCCCCGACAGATGGCAAGCCGGACTTCAAGCGCGCCGCGGCCTTCTATCCGAGCTGCCGCAGCCAGTCGGAATCGCCGAGCTTCTCCGCCCGCATCCCGCTGCTGATCCTGATGGGCGATGCCGACGACTGGACCCCGGCCGCGCCCTGCAGCCATCTCGCCAAGGCCGCGCAGGGGCGCGGCGAGGAGGTCGGCCTCGTCCTCTATCCCGGCGCCCTTCACGATTTCGACCATCCGCGCCTCGAGGTAAGAGAACGCGAGAATATCGCCTATTCCGCCAGCGGCACCGGCAAGGCAACGGTCGGCACCAATATGGCGGCACGCGAGGACGCGCTGAAGCGGGTCAAGGCCTTCCTGACCGCTCCTTGAAGTCGATAGGCTTTCGTTGACCGACGCGGGTCATCCCGGACGCAGCGAAGCGCAGATCCGGGATCCATTCCTGAACCTCAATCGGGTCCGCTCCGGCATGGATCCCGGGTCAAGCCCGGGATGACGCCTTGTTTCCGCGGAAAACAAGCAGGTTCTAGAACAGATCGCCCTGCGATCCCGGCACCGGCGCCTTGCGCAAGGGGCGCGGCGCTGACGGCTTCGCTCCGCCGGCTTCGCCGCCCGAAACGGTGACGCCGAAGCTGCCATCGGCCAGTTGCACCGAAAGCGCCCTGCCCGGCTGGGCGGCCTCGACGCTGCGCACCAATGCGCCGGCCTCGTCGCGGATCAGGGCATAACCGCGCGACAGCACCGCCTCCGGCCCGAGCGAACGGATCAGCGCCCAGAGCGAGGCGAGCCGGTCGGCGCGCCGATGCACGATCTGGCCGAAGGCTCGCTCGGCCCGCTGCGCCAAGCCGCCCACGCGGTCGCGGCGCTGGACCAGGCTTTGGCCGAAGGCATTGCGCGCGCGCGTCTCCAGTGTTGCGAGGCGATCGCGAGCATTGGCGATGCGGGTGCGTTCGCCGGACACGGCATTGCCTCTGGCGGCGGCCAGCGCACGCCCGAAACCGTCGAGCTGCGTTCGCAAGCGAACGAGTGCAAGGCGAGGCGAACGCGCCTCCAGCCGACGCGAGAGAGCCTGCAATTGCTGCTCATGCGTGCGCGCATTGCGGGCAAGGGCTGGAGCCAACCGCGTCGCCGCGAGGTCCAACCGCTGGCGCGGGCCAGAGAGAACGGCTTCCGGCCCCGGCAAGGCGCGGGCGAGAGCCCTCAAGTCACTGCGGCGGCGATCCGACAGGCGCAGCATCGCCCCGGCATGGCGGCGGGCGAGATCGGCAACGAAGCCCATCAGCTCGGCGCGTACCGGCACGACCTTCTCGGCGGCACCCGTCGGCGTGGGCGCACGCAGGTCGGCGGCGTGGTCGATCAGCGTCCAGTCGGTCTCGTGGCCGACGGCGGAGACAAGCGGGATTTCCGAGGCTGCGGCGGCACGGACCACGATCTCCTCGTTGAAGCTCATCAGGTCTTCGAGCGAGCCGCCGCCGCGCGCGACGATGATGACATCCGGCCGGGGAATGCGCCCGCCTGCCGGCAACGCGTTGAAGCCGGTAATGGCATTGGCGACCTCGGCCGCGCTGGTCTCGCCCTGCACACGCACCGGCCAGACCAGGACATGGCGCGGGAAGCGATCCTCAAGGCGGTGCAGGATGTCGCGGATGACCGCGCCGGTCGGCGAGGTCACCACACCGATGACCGAAGGCAGATAGGGGATGAGCTGCTTGCGCTCTTCGGCGAAAAGGCCCTCTGCCGCGAGCCGCTTGCGGCGCTCCTCCAGCAGCGCCATCAGCGCGCCGGCACCGGCCAGCTCCAGCGAATCGATGACGATCTGATAGCTCGACTTGCCGGCGAAGGTGGTGATCTTGCCGGTGGCGACGACCTCCAGCCCTTCCTGCGGACGCGTCTTCAGCCGGCCGAACACGCCCTTCCAGATCACCGCGTCGATCTTGGCGTTGGTGTCCTTCAGCGAGAAATAGACATGGCCGGAGGCGACCGGGCCACGATAGCCGGAAATCTCGCCGCGCACGCGCACGAAGCCGAAATTGTCCTCGATGGTACGCTTCAGCGCCCCGGAGAGGTCCGAGACGCTCCATTCGGGCGCATTGCCGGTCGTCTGCTGCGATTCGCTGGCCATGGCCGGACCATAGCGGGATGAAAGAGACAGCAGAAGCGTTGCCGATGGCGCTAGGTGCCGCTATTGCGCCCGTGACGGAGCGGAGAGCGCCATGAAAATTCTTCTGATCGGTTCGGGCGGCCGCGAGCATGCGCTCGCTTGGGCAATTTCGGCCTCGCCGCTCTGCGACGCGCTGTTCATCGCGCCGGGCAATCCCGGCACCGCCCATTGCGGCGAGAACGTCGTGGTCGATATCGCCGACCATGCCGCCGTCGTCGCCTTCTGCCGGTTGCAGGGCATCGACCTCGTGGTCGTCGGACCGGAAGGGCCGCTCGTCGCCGGCATCGCCGACGATCTCAGGGCAGCGGGCATCAAGGTCTTCGGCCCGTCCAAGGCTGCCGCCCAGCTCGAGGGGTCGAAGGGCTTCACCAAGGAACTCTGTGCCGAGTTCAATATCCCGACCGCCGGCTTCGGCCGCTTCAGCGACGCGGCTTCCGCCAAGACTTACGTCGCCACGCAGGGCGCGCCGATCGTGATCAAGGCCGACGGCCTCGCCGCCGGCAAGGGCGTGATCATGGCCGAGACGCTGGATCAGGCGAACGAAGCCATCGACATGATGTTCTCGGGCAGCTTCGGCGCGGCCGGGGCCGAGGTCGTGGTCGAGGAATGGATGATCGGCGAGGAAGCGAGCTTCTTCGCGCTCTGCGACGGCGCGCATGCGCTGGCGCTCGCCTCGGCACAGGACCACAAGCGCGTCGGCGACGGCGATACCGGCCCGAATACCGGCGGCATGGGCGCCTATTCGCCGGCCCCCGTGATGACGCCCGCGCTGACCGAGCGCGTCATGGCCGAGATCATCCGGCCGACATTGGCCGGCATGGCGAAGCGCGGCACGCCGTTCCAGGGCGTGCTCTTCGCCGGGCTGATGATCACGGCGCAGGGGCCGAAGCTGATCGAGTACAACACCCGCTTCGGCGATCCCGAATGCGAGGTGCTGATGCCGCGCCTGAAGAGCGACATCGTGCCGGCGCTGCTCGCCGCCTGCGACGGCGTGCTCGACCAGGTCGATCTGCGCTGGCGCGACGAGGCGGCGCTGACCGTGGTGCTCGCGGCGAAGGGCTATCCGGCCAAGCCGGAGACCGGCAGCGTCATCCAGGGTGTCGAGAAGGCCGAGGCGCTGGACGAGGTGCTCGTCTTCCATGCCGGCACGAAGCTCAGGAATGGCGATCTCGTCGCCAATGGCGGGCGCGTGCTCAATGTCGTCGCGCTCGGCAAGAGCGTCGGCGAGGCGCAGGCGCGCGCCTACGAGGCGGTCGACAAGATCGACTGGCCCGGCGGCTTCTGCCGCCGCGACATCGGCTGGCAGGCGGTGAAGCGCGAGCAAGGCTGACAGGGCGCTGTGAGGGGGCACAACTCCGGCCGAATGCAGCATTCGATCGGTGTTGTGATTTCTCTCGCATCGACTTGAGCCGAAAACCGGTTCCCACTTTTCGGGTCGATGCCTATGCTCCCGGCCATGGCAAACATCGACTCCCTCTTCCCCGGTTTCAAGGCGCACTGGATCGACGGGCCGGTCGGCAAGATCTTTGCGCGCGTCGGCGGCGAGGGCCCGCCGCTCGTCCTGATCCACGGCTTTCCGCAGACCCATGCCGAATGGCATCGGCTGGCGCCGGAACTGGCCAAGACGCACACCGTCGTCTGCCCCGACCTGCGCGGCTATGGCTGGTCGGCGGCGCCGCATGGCGATGGCGGCAAGGAGACCTATACCAAGCGCGGTATGGGCGAGGACATCGTCACGGTAATGCAGGCGCTCGGGCATATCCGCTTCGGCGTGATCGGCCACGATCGCGGCGCGCGCGTCGCCTATCGCCTCGCGCTCGACCATCCCGGCCGCGTTGAGCGGCTCGCCTTGCTCGACATCCTGCCGACCGTCTCGATGTGGGAGGGCATGAACGCGGCCCGCGCCATGCAGGTCTATCACTGGACCTTCCTGGCCCAGCCCGAGCCGATCCCGGAGAACCTGCTCAAGGCCGACCCGGTCGGCTGGCTCGACCGCACCATCGCGAGCTGGAGCCGGGCGAAGACTCTCGACCTGTTCGACCCGCTGGCGATGCGATCTTACGCGGAGTCCTTCAGCGATCCCTCGCGCAGCCATGCCGCCTGCGAGGATTATCGCGCCGGCGCCACGACCGATATCGAACACGACAAGGCCGATCTCGCCGCGGGCAAGCGCATCCTCTGTCCGACGCTCGTGCTCTGGGGCGAGGCCGGCATCCCGGCCAAGGGCGCAAGCCCGCTCGCCATCTGGCACCAGACTTTCGCGCCACAGGCCGAAGGGCAGGCGATAGACAGCGGCCATTTCCTGCCGGAGGAGAACCCACAGGCGACGCTCGCGGCGCTGAAGCCGTTCCTGGCGCGGGCTGCGGCCTGAGCCGGTCCACGGGAACAATCGGCATGTCACGTTCCCGCCCCTCCGAAGCGCCGCCAAGCGGAAGTGCGCCCGAGATTGCACTCGTGCTTGGAGCAGGTGGAGCACGGGGTCTCAGCCATATCGCAGTGCTCGAGGCGTTCGACGAGCTCGGCCTGAGACCCGCACGGATATCCGGCTGCTCGATCGGCGCCATCATCGGCGCGGCCTATGCCGCCGGGCTCTCCGGCCGGGAGCTGCGCGAGCATGTGCTGGCGACCTTCCGCGACCGGGCAAGGGTGATCGCGCGCCTGCTCGACTGCCGCGTCGGCAAACTCGCCGACCTCGTGCGCGGCCTCGGCAATCCCGTGCTCATCGACGGCGAAAGGCTGCTCGACCTGTTCTGGCCAGAAGCCGTGCCCGATCGCTTCGAGGAGTTGGCGACCCCGTTCACCGCGATCGCGGCGGATTACCATCGCCACAGCGAAATCGTGCTGCATGATGGGCCGCTGACGCCGGCCGTCGCTGCTTCGCTTGCTATTCCGGGGCTGATCCGGCCGGTCGCACTCGGCGGGCGCGTGCTGATCGATGGCGGCGCCATCGATCCCCTGCCCTATCGGAAGTTGCTGGCGCCCGGTCGCATCGTCGTCGCGGTCGATGTCAGCGCGCCTATGACAGAGCCCGGCGAAGCGCGCATTCCCGGCGCGATGGAGGCGCTCGTCGGCGCCTCGCAGATCCTGACGCGGACGCTGGTCCAGCGCCTGATCGAGCAGGAGCCGCCGGATGTCCTGATCCGGGCCGGCGCCGACCGCATCGGTGGGCTGGACTTCTTCAAAGCCAAGGCGATCCTCGCGGCAGCCGAGCCGATCAAGGACGAGGTCAAGCGAGCGCTGGAACGGGCTCTCGAAGCGCAGGGCTGACCGGCTCCGGAGCATCGCAGCGGAAGCCGGGAAGCGCGGCTTCCAACACCCCTCGCCCTGCCTCGGTCAGGATCACGGCGCGGCCATCCTTGCGGCGGCGGACCCAATCCATCTCGAAGCAGCGGCAAGCAAGCGAGGCCGCGAGATGGCCGGCGAGATGCGGCCGGCGCTCGCTCCAGTCGAGGCAGGGACGCAAGGCGGCGCGGCGGCTCCTGGCAGTGGCGTCGGGATCGAGCCCCAGCGCCCTGAAGATCGCCTTGCCCGAGGCCGTCAGCGCATAGCCGCCCTCGCTCGCGGCGAGATGGCCGCCCGCCATCAAGGCGTCGTGGATGCCGATACCGAGCCTTCCGGCGAAATGGTCGTAGCAGGTGCGGGCCTGACTCAGTTCGGCGCCGACGCGCGAAGGCAGGCGCCGGCTGGTGCCGTCGAGATTGGCGAGCACCATCAGGCCTTCCAGCGCCGTCGCGACCTCCGGACCGGCCAGCCGGTAATAGCGATGGCGCCCCTGCACGGCGACGTCGATCAGCTTGCCCTGCATCAGCTTGGCGAGATGGCCGCTTGCCGTCTGCGGCGCGACGCCGGCGATCCAGGCGAGTTCCTTCGCCGTCAGCGCGCGGCCGTCCATCAGCGCGTGCAGCATATTGGCGCGGGCCGGATCACCCATCAGATGGGCGATCTCCGCGAGATAGGGACCTTGCATGCTCATGGCCGCATGATGCGCCATCGCGGCCTTGCCGCAAGCGGGAACGCTACGGCGCTGGCCGTAGCATCGGGTCGCGACAGCCACCCGCCGGAATGCCACAAGCAGGACATGGACAACACGACCCTCCTCCTCTTCGTCACCGCGACCTTCGTGCTCGCCGGCTTCGTCAAGGGCGTCATCGGGCTGGGCTTGCCGGCCATCGCGGTCGGCATCCTCGGCGTCGTGATGGCCCCGGCCCAGGCGGCAGCGCTGCTGGTGGTACCCAATCTCGTCACCAATGGCTGGCAGATCGCGACCGGGCCGAAGCTGCTGTCGACCTTGCGTCGGCTCTGGCCGATGCTCGCGACCATCTGCCTGGGCACCTGGGCTGGCGCCGGGCTTTTGCAGCAGCAGAAGGACGGCAGCGCCACGCTCTGGCTCGGCGCAGCGCTCATTCTCTATGCGCTGGTCGGCCTGAAGGCGGCGAAACTGCGCGTGCCGCCCGGCTGGGAAGGCTGGCTCGGCCCCGTCATCGGCTTCACCACGGGCGTCGTCACGGCGGCCACCGGCGTCTTCGTTCTGCCGGCCGTGCCCTATCTGCAGGCGCTGGGCTTCGACAAGGACGCGCTGGTGCAGGCGCTCGGCATCTCCTTCATCGTCTCGACGCTGGCGCTGTCCTTCGGCCTGATCGGGGCCGGGGCGCTGAACGGCACCGTCGCCTGGCAGTCACTACTCGCTCTGGTACCGGCACTGATCGGCATGGGCGGCGGGCAGTTCATCCGCAGCCGCATCTCGCCGGCCACCTTCAAGATCTGCTTCTTCGCAGGCCTGCTGGCGCTGGGCGCCTATCTCTGCTGGCGCAGCCTTGCCTGATGGTCCGGCCCTTGCTTCGCAAAGTGGGACCGGCTCGCGGGTTTAACCAGGCGCTAACCATACGGGCGCAGCCTCGAGCGGCAGCAACGGGAGCCGCTCGCATGGATGCCTTCACCATGGTCATCATGGCCTGCGTCGCCGGCGAGGCGCATTGCGCGACCAGCCGCATCAGCGAAATGGGCTTCACCACTGCGCAAGCCTGCGAGGCGCGGATCGACGACATCGCTCGCACGATGACCAGGGAATTCGGCAAGCGCCCTGAATTCAAGGGCCGGCAGGTGACCTATGAAGTCTCCTGCATGGACCGCGCGCAGCTGGCAGCCAAGTTCGGCATCGCCTCGTCGGATACCTGAGCGTCAGCGCCGCTCGCGGAAGAAATCCCGGAGCAACGCCGCGGCTTCCGTCTCGCGCAGGCCGCCATAGACCTCCGGCGCATGATGGCAGGTCGGGCTCTCATAGAGCCTGACGCCGTTCTCGACAGCGCCGCCCTTCGGATCGCCCGCACCGAAATAGAGCCGCCTGATCCGGGAGAACGAGATCGCCGCCGCGCACATCGGGCAGGGCTCGAGCGTGACGTAGAGATCGCAGCCGATCAGGCGCTCGCTGCCGATCGCCTCACAGGCGATCCTTAGCGCCAGCATCTCGGCATGAGCCGTCGGGTCCTTCAACTCCAGCGTGCGGTTACCGGCGCTAGCCAGGATCGCTCCTTCACGCATCACAACCGCGCCGACCGGCACCTCGCCACGCGCAGCAGCGGCCTTTGCCTCGTCGAAGGCGAGCGCCATGGCGTCGACGGTGGATGAGTGTTGCGGCAGCGACATCGAAAACCCCAGCTTTGACGCTCGCAGCGGGAGAAAGCCTCTGCTACAAGCGCCGGTTATAGCGAATAAGCGAGCCAGGCCTTTCCCGCAAAGCGGTTGTGCTCGGCCGGCTCAGGAGCAGCCATGAAAGACGACGACAACAACAGAGGCCGCGGCCCACGCAAGGGCGGTGGCGCCGGCGGCCGTGGACCCGGCTCCGGTGGCAAAGGTTTCGGCAGCCGCTCAGGCGGCGAAGGTCGCGGCCCCGCGCGCGATGGCGAACGCAAGCCGTTCCGCAGCCGTTCGGGCGGCGATGAGCGCCCGGCCCGCCGCTTCGAGCGCCCTGCCGAGGGCGAGGCTCCGCGCCCGCGCCGCTTCGATGGCGACCGCCCGGTCCGCGCCAGGGCCGAGGGCGAAGGCCGTGGCTTCCGCGAGCGTTCGGGCGATGAGCGCCCGCGCCGCACGGGCGACCGCCCCTTTGCCGGCCGCGACAGGCCGCAGGGCGACCGCCCGCCGCGTGGCGAGGGCCAGGACGATCGTCCCCGCCGCCCGCGCGCGGCTGAGCCCGAGCGCAAGCTGATCACGGCCGACGAGCCGGAGCGCATCGCCAAGGTGATGGCGCGCGCCGGTGTCGCCTCGCGCCGCGACAGCGAAGCGATGATCGCGGAAGGCCGCGTCAGCGTGAACGGCACGGTGCTGGACAGCCCGGCCCGCGACGTGAAGCCGACCGATATCGTGCTGATCGACGGCGAGCCGCTACCGGCCCGCGAGCGCACGCGGCTCTGGCTCTATCACAAGCCCCGTGGCGTGGTGACGACCAATTTCGACCCGGAAGGCCGCCCGACCGTCTTCGACGTGCTGCCGGAGGACCTGCCGCGCGTGTTGACCATCGGCCGGCTCGACATCAACACCGAAGGCCTGCTGCTGCTGACCAACGATGGCGGGCTGGCGCGGGTGCTGGAGCTGCCGGAGACCGGCTGGCTGCGCCGCTACCGTGTGCGCGCCTTCGGCGAGGTGACGCAGGACGTGCTCGACACGGTGAAGGACGGCGTCACCATCGATGACGTCCATTACGGGCCGGTGATCGCGCGCTTCGAGCGCCAGCAGGGCTTCAACACCTGGCTGACGGTCGATCTGCGCGAGGGCAAGAACCGCGAGGTCAAGACCGTGCTCGAGCATCTCGGGCTGACGGTGAACCGGCTGATCCGCATCTCCTTCGGCCCGTTCCAACTCGGCGAGCTTGAAGAAGGCGAAGTCGACGAGATCCGCTCGCGCGTGCTGCAGGACCAGCTCGGCACCGAGCTCGCGACCAAGGCCGGTGCCGATTTCGAATCGCCGCGTCGCGACGCCCTGCCCGCAGCGCCGCGTCCGGCCCCTGCCGGCGACGATCGCCCGCGCCGCCGCCGCGAACCCGTCGAGGACGAGCATGAGACCCGCCGCGAGGCGGTGCGCGAATTGCGCGGCGACAAGCCCTGGACCCGCACGGTCTGGCGCGATGCCGAGACCGAACCGCAGCGCGAGCGCAAGGCCCCGCCGCGCCGCGGCGCCGACCCGAAGCTGGAGCGGCAGGAACGCGAGGCCACCGGCGACGTGAAGCGCCGCCGCGACACGCCGATCGCCGACCCGAAGGGCCGGCGGGTGCTGGTCGAGCGCGTCAGCGCGCCGGTGGCGGAGGAGCGCGCCGCGCCCGCCCGTGAGAGCAAGCGCAGGCCCGACCACATGCCGCGCCAGGAACGCGGTCGCGAAGAGCGTGGCGGCGACGAGGCGCGTACGTCACGCCCGCTCACGCGCACCGGTGGCGATGAACGGCCGGCGCGGCGTCCGCGCCGCGACGACGACGGACGCGACCGAGGCGGCGACCGGCCGTGGGAGGATCGCGCACCGCGCGGCGAGCGTCCTGACCGCCCGCCTCGGGACGGCGCTGAGCGCCCTGCCCGCGCCTTCCGCGAGCGTTCATCCGAAGAGAGGCCGCGCGGCCGGAGCTTCGGCGACAAGCCTGCCGGCAAGGGCTTCGGGGGCAAAAGCTTCGGCGGACGGTCTTCGGACCGGCCGGGCGATGACCGGCCGCGTGGCCGTAGCTTCGGCGACAAGCCGGGTGGCAAGAGCTTCGGAGGCCGTTCATCCGAGCGGCCGGCAGGCGGCGGGCGGCCCTTCGGCGGCAAGCCGGGCGGCGGGCGGCCGGGCGGCCGAGGCCCGCGCCCCGGCGGCGGCGGCAAAGGTCCCCGCCCCGGTGGCGGCAACCGCGGCTAAGTGATGCGGATCGTCGGCGGACGCCTGCGCGGCCGGCCTCTGGCCGGCCCGAAGCCGGGGATCGGCAGCATCCGGCCGACCTCGGACCGGCTGCGCGAATCCCTGTTCAACGTGCTCGCCCATGCCTATGGCGAGGCGGTCGAGGGTGCGCGCGTGCTCGATCTCTTCGCCGGCACAGGCGCGCTCGGCTTCGAAGCCTTGTCGCGCGGGGCGGGCTTTGCGCTCATGGTCGATGACGGCAGCGAGGCGCGCGGCATCATCCGCGAGAACCAGATGGCGCTCGGCCTCGCCGGCTTCAGCCGCATATTCCGCCGCGACGCGACCAAGCTCGGCCCGATCACCGGCATGGCGCCGTTCGGCCTCGTCTTCTGCGACCCGCCCTATCGCAAGGGACTGGGCGAAAAGGCGCTCACCTCGGCCCGCGAAGGCGGCTGGCTGGCGCCGGATGCGCTGATCGTGCTGGAAGAGGCTGTCGATGCCGAGATCAGCCTGCCCGATGGCTTCGAGGAGCTGGAGCGCCGGGGCTACGGCGAGACGCAGGTGATCGTGCTGCGGGTCAAGGAATAGGCCCTAATACGGCACGGCAGGCCGGCTGACAGTTCTGCGCCTGACCGCAGGCAGACCTTCCGAACCCGGCCACGCTTCAAGGGGCGTGGCAACTTCGTTTTCAAAAAAGCGCCAGCGCAGGGGCTGGCCGGAGGCGCGCTTCGCGCCCAGCCGCCAAGGGAGTATTCTAGCTTCGATTGCGGCGCCGCCGGATCTGCGAGCCGATGTCAGACGTTATGGCGATGCGGAGCCTCGCAGTTGGAGCCGGGGCCAGCTCTCAGGAGCGAAAGCGATGTCCGGACATGCTCTTCTGAACGCGCAAACCGTCGAGGACTGCATCATCGACCAGGGCTGGGAGCGCTACACCCCCGAGGACCACACCATCTGGCGCGTGCTGTTCGAGCGTCAGCAGCGGACCCTAAAGAGCCATGTCTGCCAGGAATATCTCGACGGTCTTGCAGCGCTCGGCATCGGCCCCGAGGGCGTGCCGGATTTCGCGCGCATGAACGAGCGGCTGCGGCGGCTGACCGGCTGGGAGGTCGTGGCGGTTCCCGGGCTCATCCCGTCGCGGCCCTTCTTCCAGATGCTGGCCAACCGCCAGTTTCCGGCCGGCACCTTCATCCGCAGCCGCGAGCAGCTCGACTATCTGGAAGAGCCGGACGTCTTTCATGATGTCTTCGGCCATGTGCCGCTGCTGACCAACCCCGCCTATGCCGACTACATGAACGAATACGGCCGCATCGGGCTTGTCGCGGTCGAGACCAAGGGTGTGAAATTCCTCGCCCGCCTCAACTGGTACACCATCGAATTCGGGCTGATCCGCAAGCCCGAAGGCATCCGCATCTATGGCGCCGGCATCGTCTCGTCCTTCGGCGAAGCGAAATACGTGGTGGATGACCCCTCCGCCCACCACCTCGCCTTCGATCTCGAGCGCGTGCTGCGCACCGGCTATTACATCGACGATTTCCAGGCGAGCTATTTCGTCATCGACCGCTTCGAGCAGCTGTTCGAGCTGCTCAGGGGCAGCGATTTCGCCAGCCGCTTCGATGAATTGCGTGCCCAGCCGGCCCACACGCCCTTCGAAATCCTGCGGCAGGACGTGGTCATCCGGAAAGGCAGCGGGCATTTCTGGCGCGATTTCCCGACAACGAAGACGAAGCTGAAGTGAGGTTGAAGCCCGGCCGCGGGTTGGGTCGATAGCTGCCATTGCAGCCTTCAGGGCCGCTGCGCTACGCTGCTTTACGGAGTCGTTCTTCCTGCACAATGACCGCGACAAAATCAGTCTTGCCATCACTCCCGGTTAAAGTGGGCCTCTTTGGCCTAGTCTTGCTTATCGGGAGCCTGCCAATCGCGGCAATGTTCTGGCGCCAATACGCCGATCAAAGGCGCCTCGCAACTGAGCCTCATGTTCGCGGTAGCGTGCTGTCTTACAGACGGATCAAGCAGAACACTCGCGCAGTGATTGAGTTTGTTCGAAAGGATGCGTCGGGAAACTACGCGCTGTGTCAGACTGAGGTGACCCTGCCAGGGAATAAGGTGGAGTACCGGCAAACCGTTTTCGTTGTGCCCCGCATGAATTCGTGCGGGCAGCCAGCGGTCGCGCTAGTGGAGCCCGAACGACGCTAAGTGCATCTTGGCGAGGCCTGCAATGGACCGAGGCTGACGCTCGCCCCTCACCTTCTCCCGAACAGCCGCTCGATATCGCTGAGCTTCAATTCGACATAGGTCGGCCGGCCATGATTGCACTGGCCGGAATTGGGCGTGATCTCCATCTCGCGCAGCAGCGCGTCCATTTCCTCGGGACGCATGCGGCGGCCGGCGCGGACCGAGTTGTGGCAGGCCATCGTCGCCAGCACATGGTCGAGCCGGCGCTCCAGCGAGCCGGCCGTGCCGTGCTCGGCAAGCGCATCGGCGACATCGCGGACAAGGCGCTGGAGATTGCCGCCGGCGAGCTGACTCGGCGCCTCGCGCACCAGAACCGCGCCGGGGCCGAAGGATTCAAGCACGAGGCCGAGGCCTTCGAGCTCGCTACCCGCCGCGATCAGGCGGTCGGCATCGACCGGATCGAGTTCGACCACCTCGGGCAGCAGCAGGGGCTGGCGGGCGATGCCGTTACGGGCGCGCTCGGCCTTGAGGCGCTCATAGACGAGGCGCTCATGGGCAGCGTGCTGGTCGACGATGACGACGCCTTCGCGGGTCTGGGCGACGATATAGGTTTCGTGGACCTGAGCGCGGGCGGCGCCGAGCGGCCGGTCGAGTGCGTCCGCCGAGGGCTCGGCCAGATGTGCACGGGCGTCTGCGGACGGCGCTGCGAAATCGGAGAAACCGGATTGCGGAGCGCTCGCCGGGAACGGGGCTGGCGCGCTCCAGCCCGGCGCCTGCGGGAAAGAGGGGCGCGGGATCGCGTTGCTGCTGCCGCCCATCGAGAGCACGGCGCGGAAGGCATCGAGCGTGCGCGCGCCGCCCGTCGTAGTCGCGCGGTGGCCGGCGGCGGCGAGCGCCGCCTTCAGGCCGCTGACGACGAGGCCGCGGACCAGAGCGGGATCGCGGAAGCGCACCTCGCTCTTGGCCGGGTGGACGTTGACGTCGACCGAGCGCGGGTCACAGCCGATATCGAGGAAGAGCACCGGATGGCGGTCCGAGGGCACGACATCGGCATAGGCGCCGCGCACGGCGGACAGGAGCAATTTGTCACGCACCGGGCGACCGTTGACGGAGAGATGCACGCCGGCCGAGGTGCCGCGATGGAAGGTGGGCAAGCCGGCGAAGCCTGAAATGCGGAAGCCTTCGCGTTCCGCCTCGATGCGCAGCGCGTTCTCGGGGAAGTCGCGGCCGAGCGCGCGGCCGAGCCGACGCAGCAGGCCTTCCTCGCCGATCGGCTCGGCCGGCCAGTCGAAGGCGCTGATATGCTCGCCTTCGAGCGAGAAGCGGATTTCGGGATGGGCGATGGCGAGGCGCCGGAGCATTTCGGAGACGGCCTGCGCCTCGGCCCGGTCGCTCTTCAGGAATTTCAGGCGAGCCGGCGTGAAGATGAAGAGGTCCGAGACCTCGATGCGCGTGCCGGGCGCTGCCGCGACGGGGCGGACGACGCCCTTCTCGCCGGCCTCGACGACGAGGCCGGAGCCCTGCGCGGCATCGCGCCGGCGCGTCGCGATCGAGAGCCTTGCGACCGAGCCGATCGAGGGCAAGGCCTCGCCGCGGAAACCGAGCGTGTCGATGGCGAAGAGATCGCCGTCGGGGAGTTTCGAGGTCGCATGGCGGTCGACCGCGAGTTCTAGGTCTTCCGGCGTCATGCCGGCGCCGTCGTCGACGACGCGGATCAGTTCGCGCCCGCCGCCCTGGATGGTCACCGCGATCGAACGCGCGCCGGCATCGATCGCGTTCTCGACCAGCTCCTTCACGGCGGCAGCCGGCCGCTCGATCACCTCGCCGGCGGCGATGCGGTCGACCAGGACGGGATCGAGGCGGCGGACGGTCATGGCTTCTTCGTCGTTACGGTGCGGAGCGCTCAACCTTTGTCATTCCGGGGCTTCGCGTCAGCGAAGACCCCGGAACCCACGGCTGGGCAAGGCGATCCAGCTAGCCTGGAAAGGGCTCACCCAGCCGTGGGTTCCGGGCTCGGCTCTGCGAGCCGCCCCGGAATGACAACGGGCGCGCCTGCGACTCAGGCCCGCCCTTCGGCAAGATAGCGCTTGGCGAGGAGCTTCGCCTCTTCCACCGCCGGCTGGTCGAACGGATCCACGCCCATGGCGTAGCCGGTCAGGATCGTCTCCAGCATGAAATGCATCAGCATCTCGCCATGGCTGGTCTCGTCGATGCGCTCGACATGGAAGCGGCGGACCGCGCAGCCGTTCTTAGCGAAGGTATCGATCATCGCGATGCCTTGCGCCGCGACGAGGTCGCCGATCGCCTTGCCGGCGAAATCGGCCTGGCCGATCTTCTCCGCCAGGGCGGCATCGATCTGCGGGCCCTTGCCCTTCACACTGGTGGTGATGACCGTGAAGAACTTGTCCTTGGGGCCGGCGAGATAGAGCTGCTGCTGCGAATGCTGGTCGACCGGGCCGAGCGCGCCGACGGGCTGCGTGCCCTGCCCGTCCTTGCCGAGGCTCTCGGCCCAGAGCTGCATCCACCAGCGGGTGAGCAGCGCGAGCTTGTCGGCATAGGGCATCAGCACGGCGATGTTCTTGCCCGAGCGCATCGCGGCGAGATGAAGCGCAGCGCCGACCGCAGCCGGCGTCTCGCGGACATCCTTGCCGGTGAA
Source organism: Beijerinckiaceae bacterium (assembly GCA_965283735.1). Lineage (GTDB taxonomy): Bacteria > Pseudomonadota > Alphaproteobacteria > Rhizobiales > Beijerinckiaceae > Allobosea. The sequence goes on from CBDIPN010000002.1 coordinate 197,823, forward strand.
GAGCGGCGCCACCGCGCGACCGGCGCCGAGCCGGAGCGCCTCGATGTCGAGACCGAGCACGGCGGCCGGCAGCAGGCCGCAATTAGTCAGGACGGAATAGCGGCCGCCGACATCGGTATGATGCTCGAGGAAAGGCGTGCCGAAGGGTTCGAGCAGCGCGCGCAGGGGATGCAGCTTTCCGGGCTTGGCCGGCTCGGAAAGCCCTTCGAAATGCGCGCCGATCTGCTGATCCGAGAGATGCGCGCCGCGCAAGGCCTCGATCGCGGCTATCGATTGCAGCAGCGTCTCGCCGGTGCCGCCCGATTTCGAGATGGCGACGAACTTGGTCGTCTTGAGCGGCAGCTTGGCGAGCAGCGCCGCATAGGTCGCCGGGTCGAGATTATCGATGAAATGGACGCGCACGCCGGAGGCGAACTGCGAGAGACCGGCAATGCCGTAGCCGGTGAGCTGCGCCAAGGTCTGGCCGCCGAGGCTGGAGCCGCCGGTGCCGAGTACGAGTACGTCGGTCGTGCCGCCGGATTTCAACCGCTCGGCAGCGGCCTTCACGGGACCGAGATCAGCGGTGTCGCTCGGCAGCTTCAGCAGCGGGAGCGAACCGTCCTTCGCCTGCGCCTGCAACTTCGCCAGCGCGGGCTTGAGATCGGCCAGCGCCGTCTCGAAGGCCGCATCGGGAATGCCGCCCTTGCCGACCTTGGACTCGAGCGCGAGATCGAAGCTTTGCTGGAGCATGTAGACCTATCCGTATCGACGAGAAGACGAAGGCTAGAGCATCAGACGGAATATCATATTCAGTCTGATGCTCTATTTTTTGATGCTGCATCGGCTTCCCGAAAACCGCGCTCCACTTTTCGGGCCGATGCTCGCGTTCAGACCAGGGCGACGGGCCTGCCAACCGCCTGCACGAGCAGTTCGGAGTTGCCGAACAAGCGCTGCGCGACGCGCCTGACATCGGCGAGCGTCACCGCCGCGAAGAGGCCGTTGCGGCGGGCGAGGAAGTCCGGCGTGTCGCCGCGCAGCGCGAGAGCCAGCAATTCGCCCGCGATCTTCGGCGAGGTGTCGAAGCGCAGCGGATAGGAGCCGATGATGTAGCGCTTGGCTTCCTCGACCTCGTGCTCGGTCGGGCCTTCCTCGGCCAGCTTCAACATCTCCTCACGGATGACCTTCATCGATTCCGCGGCGCGGTCGTTGCGGGTGGCGGTGCCGCCGACCAGCATCGCGCTCTCGCGCAGCGGCATCAGGCTGGAGGAGACGCCATAGGCAAGACCGCGCTTCTCGCGCACCTCCATGAACAGGCGCGAGGTGAAGGCCGAACCGCCGAGGATGTGGTTGAGCACGCTCGCGGCGATGAAATCCGGATCGTCACACATCAGGCCGGGACCGACGAAGCGCAGCACGGTCTGCGGCACGTCGAGATCGATGACATGGGTCTGGCCGAGCCCCTGGATCGGCTGGGGCTCGGACGGGCGCGGGCGCGCCTCGCCCTTGGGCAATTCACCGAAGAGCGCATCGAGCCGCCCGGCCAGCTCGTCCGCGGTGATATCCCCGACGACGACGATCTTGAGACCCGCACGGTCGAGCAGCGTGGGCCGCAGCGCCTTCAGCGCCGGCGCTTCCAGCCTGGAGACGCTGTCGATATCGCCCTTCTCGGGCCGGCTATAGGCATGGCCCGGGAAGGCCGCAGCGTAGAGCGCGTTGCGGCACATCACCTCGGGATTCTTCGCCTGGCGCTGCAAACCGGCGATGACCTGGGCCCTGACGCGGGCGACGGCGTCGGCATCGAAGCGCGGCTTATTGAGCGCCAGCCCGAGCAGGTCGAAAGCCGTGTCGCGATGCGTGGAGAGCGTCTGGAGATAGCCGTGGAAATCGTCGCGGCGGGCGTCGAAGCCGAGGCTGATGGCGTGGTCGGCCATGCGGCCCTGAAAGGCCTCGGCGTCGAGATCGCCAGCGCCCTCGTCGAGCAGGCCGGAGATCAGATAGGCGCTGCCGGCGGCATTCTCGGGATCGCGGCTGGCACCGCCGTCGAAGGCGAAATCGACCGCGATCAGCGGCAGGCTGTGCTCCTCGACCAGCCAGGCCTCGACCCCGCCGGGTGAGCGGACGGTCTGGACGGCGATGGCAGGGCCGGCCGTGTTGAGCTTCGGCGTCGGAATCGGGGCGTTCATGTCGCTTCCTGTCGGCGGGACGCGAGGCCCGCCCGTTCGAACGAGGGACGGCGGCGTCAGGCCGGCAGCAGCAGGCCGGTGACGCTGCGATCAGGCTTGAGATAGCGGCGCGCAGCCTCGATCACCGCATCGCGGCTCACAGTCTCGATGCGCTCAGGCCAGGCGAGCACGTCCTCGACGGTCTCGCCCACGGCCAGAGCCGAGCCGAAGATGCGGGCGAGCGAGGACTGGTTGTCGCGGGCGAAGACCGTCTCCGCCACCAGCCGGGTACGGGCACGGGCCAGCTCCAGTTCGCTCGGCCCTTCCGCCAGGAAGGTGGCAAGCGCCGCATCCAGCCCCGCCTCCATTGCCGCCATCTCGACGCCGGGGCGCGGGCTGGCAGAGATCTGGAAAGCGGCGCGGTCGACCATCGAGCCCATGAAATAGGCGCTGGCGCCGGCTGCCAGCTCGTCCTCGACGCAGAGCTTGCGATAGAGCCGCGAGGTCGTGCCCCCGCCGAGGATCTCGGCGACGAGTTCGAGCGCCAACACCTCGTCGCGCTCGCCGCTCGTATAGGTCGGGCTCAGCCAGCCGCGCCGCAAAGAGGGCTGCTGCACGCGCGGGTCGTTGAGCTGCACGCGGCGCGAAGCGCGGGGTTCCGGCTCGATCGGGCGGGAGCGGACGGGCGCCGCGCCGCGGGCCGCGATCCTGCCATAGGTCTCCTCGGCGAGACGGCGGACCTCGGCGGCATCGGTATCGCCGGCGACGACGAGGATCGCGTTCTCAGGCGTATAGAAGCGCTGGTAATAGGCGAAGGCATCATCCCGGCTCAGGCGCTCGATCTCGTGCTCCCAGCCGATGATCGGCGTGCCGTAGGGATGGTGGAAGAACAGCGTCGCCGAGAATTCCTCGCCGAGCTGAGCGGCGGGATCGGAATCGACGCGCATGCGCCGCTCCTCCAGCACCACGTCGCGCTCGGGGGCGACCACGCTCTCGTCGAAGGAGAGGCCGGTCATCCGGTCGGCCTCGTAATCCATCATCGCGCGCAGATGCTCCTTCGGCACGCGCTGGAAATAGGCGGTGTAGTCGAAGGAGGTGAAGGCGTTCTCCTGACCGCCGTAACCCGCGATGATCTTGGAGAACTCGCCGGCCGGCCAGGCTTTCGTGCCCTTGAACATCAGGTGCTCGAGGAAATGCGCGATGCCCGACTTGCCGGCCGGATCGTCAGCCGAACCGTTGCGGTACCAGACCATGTGGGTGACGACCGGGGCACGCCGGTCCCTGACCACCACGACATCGAGGCCATTGGCCAACCGGAAGGATTCGACCGGCTCCGCCTGGTCGGTCCGGTGCGCATGGATGTTCACCTGATGCCGTCTCCTTGATCGAAAAAAGGGCGAGCGCGACGCGCCCGCCCTTCATGACAACTTGGTCGGGCGACCCTGCTTCGGCAAGGGGCGATCGCAGCAGACGATCACGCTCTCGCCGATGGCGGCCTACGGCCGCATCACCGGCCCACGCCCGGCCGCGAACTCGCGGATGCCGGGATCCTGCGTATCTTCAACCGGACCACGCGCACCCGGGCCGACGGCGGCCGTCGCAGCCGGGCGGCGATAGCCTGCCGGCGGCTCCGCGAGCGTGCGACGCGGCGGCTCGGAGCCATAGGCGGCGGCGTTCTCGTCGACCTTGGCCTGACGCGCGGCCATCTCGCGACCGACCACGATCGGCTTGATGATGTTGTTGTAGTTGCTGTCGTCTTCGCTAAACAGAGGCCCCCTCGACTGACGCGTCGTCCGACCTTGGCGAATCTCCTCAGCCGACAGGCGGGCGTTGTTCCGGAGGCCGTGAGGTTCCACGTAAGGCGCCGGATTGGCCGCATCCTTGCGGCGCTGGACATCCGGATCGTTCGGCCAGGCGGCGTTGCGCTCGCTGGCCGCCTGCTGCGGGCGCGGCAGCGTCGAATTCGGCGGGACAACCAGCGGGGCGCGAGCGCGATAGTCGATATCGGCCCCCTCGCCCTTGCCGAAGACGCCCTGCATGAAGTTGTAGATGAGCGAGCCTTCCTGCGCGAAGGCTGGTGACGCCCCGAGCACAAGCCCGCCGGCGATGAGCAGATGAGCCACGCGGATGCGTTTGGCCATGTCAAAACTCCCTTCGGACAATCTCGCCCCGTCTCAAACCCCAGACGAACGGCAAAACAATGGCGAAACCGTCGTTAAGCTGCTTTTTCCACGCTTGGGCGGAAGGACTCATATAGCAGGCCGAGCACTCCGACAACGATCGCAACATCGGCGATGTTGAAGATATACCAGCTGAAGCTGCCCCAGTGGAAATGGACGAAGTCAACGACCGCGCCATAGACGGCGCGATCGACCCCGTTGCCGAGCGCTCCGCCGATGATCAGCGCGAGGCTGAGCACGCTGAAAACCCGTGGCTCGCGCCACATCCAGCGCCAGAGCCAGATCGCCGCGACGAAGGAGATGACGACGAGGAACCAGCGGCCGAGATCGGTGCCCTGCTGGAACAGGCCGTAGGAGATGCCGCGGTTCCAGGCCAGTACGATCGTCAGGAAAGACGTCAGATCGTACGGCCCGTTCTCGGCCAGCCCGACGCTGTAGAGCAGCCACGACTTCAGGAGCTGATCGGCGATGAAGACGACCAGGACGACGACGAGGCCGAGGCGACGGGCGGGCGTCATCAGGCACGCACTCCCAGCTCCTTCAACGCCTTCGCATCGCGCGGCGTGACCTGGGGGTAAGCCTTGTCGGCCGTCGCCGGATCAAAATACTTCCAGGACCGGGCGCATTTGATGCCGGCCGCGCGATGCGGCACGACCGCGACGCCCGGCACGTCGGCGAGGCGGAAGGCATCGGCCGGCCCCTCGCCGCTTTCGACGCGGATGCCCGAGGTGATGCTGATCTCGGCGAGATCGGCGCCGGACAGGGCCGCGTAGAGGTCGGCGTCCGAGACGAAGACCTGCGGCGCCGCCTCCAGCGAGGAGCCCAGGCGCTTGGCCGCGCGCTCCAGTTCCAGAGCGCCGGTGACGACGCGACGCACGCGGCGGATCTTGGCCCAGCGCTCGGCCAGCTCCGGATCGAGCCAGCTCGCCTTGGCCGTGACGAAGCGCTCGAGATGGACCGAGCCTTCGCCCGCCTTCTGGTCGGGGTAGCGATCGAGCCAGGCTTCCTCGGCGGTGAAGACCAGGATCGGCGCGAGCCAGGTCGTCAGGCAGCGGAAGAGATGGTCGACGACGGTGAGCGCGCTCTTGCGGACATGGCTCGACAGCGGATCGCAGTAGAGCGCGTCCTTGCGCACGTCGAAATAGAAGGCCGAGAGCTCGGTGTTCATGAACTGCGAGAGCAGGAACACGACCTTCTTGTAGTCGTAGGTGCGATAGGCTTCCTCGACCTGCGGCCCGATCTCGGCGAGGCGATGCAGCATCAGCCGCTCCAGCTCCGGCATGGTCTGCTGATCGGAGACGCGGACATCTTCGCTGAAATGGGCGAGCGTGCCGAGCATCCAGCGCATGGTGTTGCGCAGCTTGCGATAGGTCTCGACGAAGGTCTTGAGGATTTCCTTGCCGATGCGCAGGTCGTCGGAATAATCGGCGGCCGCGACCCAGAGGCGCAGGATATCGGCGCCGCTATCCTTGATGATGTCCTGCGGAGCGGTGACGTTGCCCTTCGACTTCGACATCTTCTCGCCCTTCTCGTCCAGGCAGAAGCCATGGGTGAGGACGATGTCGTAGGGCGCCCGGCCGCGCGTGCCGCAGCTCTCGAGCAGGCTCGAATGGAACCAGCCGCGATGCTGGTCCGAGCCTTCGAGATACATCACGCGGTCCTTGCCGCCATCGCCACGGCGGCGGGCGCGCAGGTCGGCGCGCTTCTCCAGCGTGAAGGCATGGGTCGAGCCGGAATCGAACCAGACGTCGAGCACGTCGGTGACGCGCTCGTACTGCGCCGGATCATAGCCGAAGGGCTTGAGGAAGCGGGCACCGTCGAGATCGGTGAACCAGGCATCCGCGCCCTCGGCCTCGAAGGCCTCGGCGATGGCCGCGTTCACGCGGTCATCGACCAGGATGTCCTTCGTTTCCTTCTGGACGAAGACGGTGATCGGCACGCCCCAGGCGCGCTGGCGCGAGACGACCCAGTCCGGCCGGTTGGCGATCATGCCGGTGATGCGGTTCTCGCCGGCGGCGGGCACCCACTCGGTTTCCTTGATCGCCTTCAGCGCGCGGTTGCGCAGCGTGTCGGTATTGCCGCCCGCGACCGGCTGCGGATCGGCCGCATCCGGCGCGCCGGCCTCGCCGATCGGCTTGTCCATGGCGATGAACCATTGCGGCGTATTGCGGAAGATCACCGGCTTCTTCGAGCGCCAGGAATGCGGATACTGATGCTTCAGGCGGCCACGCGCGATGATGTTGCCGGCCTCGACCAGCGCCTTGATCACGACGTCGTTGGCGTTGCCCTTGTCGCCCTTGTCGGTGATGACCTGCGCGCCCTCGAAGCCCGGCGCCTCCTTGGTGAAGCGACCATCGGCGTCGACGGTATAGGGGATGCGGGTCTCGATGCCGCGTTCGGTGAGCTGGCGGCCATTGGCCATCCAGACGTCAAAGTCCTCGCGACCATGGCTGGGAGCCGTGTGGACGAAGCCGGTACCGGCGTCATCCGTGACATGGTCGCCGTCGAGCAGCGGAACGACGAATTCATAGCCCCGGCCGCGCAGCGGATGGGCGGTGGCCACTTCCGGCAGCCAATCCGCTGGCACATCTCTTACAAGCTCAAAAGCCTCGACCTTGGCCGCCTTGAAGACGCCTTCAGCGAGGTTCTTCGCGAGGATGTATGTCGCGCCGACCTTAGCCCAATTATTTTCAGCAGCGGCGGTTACCCGATAGAGACCGTAAGCGACCTTACTGTTGAACGAAATCGCGCGGTTGCCCGGGATGGTCCAAGGGGTCGTTGTCCAGATTACGATGGAGGCCCCTAGCAACTCGTCGAAAGCTGCCTTCGCATCAAGCCCCTCAACCAAAGGCCCATGTGCAGTCCGATCACGATCAATCGGGAACGCGACATAGATCGTGTCGCTGACATGCTCCTCGTACTCGACCTCGGCCTCGGCCAACGCGGTCTTCTCGACCACCGACCACATCACCGGCTTGGAGCCGCGATAGAGCTGGCCGGTCTCGGCGAATTTCATGATCTCGCGGGCGATCTGCGCCTCGGCCGGATAGGCCATGGTCAGATAGGGATTGGCCCAGTCGCCCTCGACGCCCAAGCGCTTGAACTCCTCGCGCTGGACATCGACCCAGTGCTCGGCGAAGGCGCGGCACTCCCTACGGAACTCGACGACCGGAACGTCGTCCTTGTTCAGGCCCTTGGCGCGGTACTGCTCCTCGATCTTCCATTCGATCGGCAGGCCGTGGCAGTCCCAGCCCGGGACATAGTTGGAATCATAGCCCAGCATCTGCTGCGAGCGCGTGACGAGGTCCTTCAGCACCTTGTTCAGCGCATGGCCGATATGGATGTTGCCGTTGGCATAGGGAGGGCCATCGTGGAGCACGAATCTGTCGCGCCCCTGCCCCGCTTCGCGCAGTTTGCGGTAGAGATCCATCTTGGCCCAGCGGGCGAGCAGCTCCGGCTCGCGCTGCGGCAGGCCGGCCCGCATCGGGAACTCGGTCTGGGGCAGGAAGAGCGTCTGGGAATAGTCGACGCCGTCGGCAGCGGTCTCGGAGGCTTTGGCGGTGTTGGTCTTGTCGGTCATCATCCGGCTCGGACAGTCGGGACGGCGGGCCGGTCAGGGGCCTCGGGCGTCCACTCTTGAAACGGGAAAAGCGGTCTTCAACCCGGACTGCGCAAGCGCCCGCGCTTGTCTAGCGCGAGGCGGCAGCCGGGCCCGTAATTCGCCGGGACAAATCGATCAGCATGGCGCGTTCTGCGGGCATGGAGGGCTTCTAGCAGGCGCGGCTCAAGGAAGGAAGGCCGGCGTCTTCGCCAGAATGTCGCGTGCGCGGGCGCTGTCGGCGTCCATCTGGGCGATCAGGGCCTCGAGCGTATCGAACTTCTCCTCGCCGCGCAGCCAGTCGACGAAGGCGACGTCGACGCGCTGGCCATAGAGATCGCCGGAGAAATCGAAGACGAAGGTTTCCAGCCGCGGCGCACCATCATCGAAGGTCGGGCGGCGGCCGAAGCTCGCGACACCATCATGCCAGATGCCGTCGATCTTCATCCGGACCGCGTAGATGCCATGGCGCAGCCTGCAGTCGCGGGCGAGCTGCATGTTGGCGGTGGGATAACCGAGTTCGCGCCCGCGCTTGTCGCCATGGGCGATCAGCCCGCGCACCAGCCAGGGTCGGCCAAGGAATTCCGCAGCGCGCGCGACATCGCCGGCTTCCAGCGCCGTGCGGATCAGCGTCGAGGAGACAGGCTCGCCCTTCCAGCTGAAAGGCGGCACCACCGCGACCGGAATGCCGGCGGCGAGGCCGTGGGCCTGCAGCATCTCGGGCGAGCCGGTCCGGCCCTTGCCGAAATGAAAGTCGTAGCCGCAGACGAGGCCGGTGGCACCGAGCCTGCCGATCAGCAGGTCATCGACGAATTTCGGCCGGGATCGCCGCGATGTCGCGATCGAAGGGCAGGACGAAGACCTGAGCAAAACCGGCCTCCGTCAACCCTTCGAGCTTGAGCTGTGGCGAGGTCAGCCGAAAGACCGGTTCTTCCGGGCGGAAGACGCTGCGCGGATGCGGCTCGAAGGTGAAGGCCGCGGGCCGAGCCCCGCGCTCGGCGGCGAGGGACGCGGCGCGATGCGCCAGCTCAGCATGGCCGCGATGGACGCCATCGAAATTGCCAAGCGCCAGGACGGCGCCGCGCAATGCATCCGGAAGGGACTTGTCGAGGTCGAGGACCACGGCCGTCGGCTCGGGGCGGTCAGGCGCATCGGCTTGGGATGGCATCAATCGGGAACGTCCATCTGCCCTTGAAACACGGGCGTTGACCGTCTTTGCGGCGAAGGCCGGCGGGGCGTCAAGGTCGCCGGATCGCGAAAAGGCCTCAGCCGCGCGGCTTCGGCGGCATGGCGACCCAGGCCTCGCCCTCCATCACCGCCTTGCCGTCGACGAGGCATTCACAGAAGAAGCGCACCCGGCGGCGCTCGGCCACCAGCTCGACGACCTCGACGCGGGCTGTGACGACATCGCCGATCTTGACCGGAGCCAGGAAGGTCAGGGTCTGCGAGAGATAGACGGCGCCCGGCCCCGGCAACCGCGTGCCGAGCAAGGCGGATATGAGGCTCGCCGTCAGCATGCCATGGGCGATTCGCTGGCCGAACTTGGTCCCGGCGGCGAAATGGTCGCAGAGATGGATCGGGTTGGCGTCGCCCGAGAGTTCGGCGAAGAGCGCGACGTCACGCTCCATGACGGTCCGCATCAGGCTTTCGCTGCGGCCGATGGCCAGATCCTCGAAAGCGTGGACGGTGTAGAGCCCGCCAGATATCGGCTGAACTGTCATGGGTCCCGCGCGGCCCGTGGGCCTGTGCCCTCCTGTCTGCAATCGAGTTAAGCATCTCGCAACCGCAACATCAGCGCAATTGGACTTTGGTGCGGCGCACCAACCTACCCTTACGTTAGTTCGCAATCGGATTAACCGGTTCGCAAGGCGCGGCAGCTATCTACTCAGGCGAGCGGCACGGCGCTGGTATCTTCCAGCACCGCAACCGTCATGCCTGGAGCATCAGAATGGCTCTCGACCCGTCCATGCCGATCCTCGTCGTCGACGACTACCAGACGATGGTCCGCATCATCCGCAACCTGCTGAAGCAGCTCGGCTTCGAGAACGTCGACGATGCTTCGGACGGCACGGCCGCCATCTCGAAGATGCGCGACAAGAAATACGGCCTCGTGATCTCCGACTGGAATATGGAGCCGATGAGCGGCTTCGAGCTGCTCCAGAAGGTTCGCGAGGAGACGGCGCTGGCGGAAACGCCCTTCATCATCGTCACAGCGGAATCAAAGACCGAGAACGTCGTCGCGGCGAAGAAGGCCGGCGTCAGCAACTACATCGTCAAGCCGTTCAACGCGCAAACGCTGAAGACCAAGATCGAGTCGGTCTGCGCGGCAGCGTAAGCACCGCCATGTTCGGGCTTGGTCCGAGCATCTCAGGACGAGAGGACGTCCTATCCTGAAGGTGCTTCTCGGGTCTACGCTTCGCTTCGCCCGAAAATGACGGCCAGCTTACCGCCTTATCGGCCTCACCAGACCAGATGCGGCATCGCATAGGCCGGGCGATGCGTCTGCCGGCCGAACCAGCCGTGACGTTCTTCCCATGACGCTTCCATCAGATCCTGGGCGTGGATGCCGGCCAGCACCATGATGCCGGCCGCGCCGAAGGCGTCGGCACCGGCGATATCGGTCCGGATCGCATCGCCGATCGCGCAGATCCTGTCACGGGAGATCGCGGCTCCACGGGCCTTTTCAGCGGCCGCCACCGCCGCCTCGTAGATCGGCCGATGGGGCTTGCCCGCATAGATCGCCCGCCCCCCGATCTCCTCATAGGCGAGGGCGACCGAACCGGCGCAGGGAATGATGCGCCCGCCGCGCTCGACCACGAGGTCGGGATTGGCGCAGATCAGCGGCAGCCCGCGCGCGGCAAAGCCGGCAAGCAGATCGGCATAGGTCGCGGCCGTGTCCTTCTCGTCGTCGAACAGGCCGGTGCAGAGCACATAGGCCGCTTCGTCGGGGGAGACTTCGCGCACGTCGAGCCCGGCGATCAGCGGCAGGTCGCGATCGGGGCCGAGGCGGAACATCGGCTCGCCCGCCCGCTCGCGAATCAGCGAGCGGCAGACATCGCCGGAGGTGACGATCGCATCCCAGGCCTCGCGCGGCACGGCGAAGCCATCGAGCTGGCCGACGATGACATCGGCCGGGCGCGGGGCATTGGTGACGAGGACGACGCTGATGCCGCGCTCACGCATCCGCATCAGCGCCGCGACCGCGTCGCGATAGGCGGCAACGCCGTTATGGACCACGCCCCAGACGTCGCACAGGCAGAGATCGAAGCGGTCCGCGACCTCGGAAAAACCCGAAAGCGGAATGGTGGAAGCGATCCCCGATGGCGACACTGTCTCGATCTCCGGCGATGATTGTCAGCGACGGGCGAGCTTCGCCCCTCGACAAGGTCTGATCTAGACGGGTTTCGCCGGAAGCGGAACCGGAGAGCGCAGGAAACGGCCGTGCGTCAGGCGCTGGCGCGGCGCAGCACGGCCCTGAACGGCAGCCGTTCCGGGCGCGCATCCTGCGGGGCCGGCTCGGGAACGGCGGCTGGAGATTGTGCAACCCGATCCTGGCCGAGCAACCGATCGACGATGCTCTCCGGCGGCCGGGAGGGCGCGGCCGGCGCCGGCGGGGGCGCAGGCGCGGGTTCCGGCTCGGCGAAGACTTCGGGCTTGACCGGACGCGGCGGCGAGAAGGCCTGCCCCTGCCCCATCGCGGCGCCGAGCTCGATCATGTCGGCTGCTGCGGGATTGTCCTCGACCTGGTCCGCGACGAGGGTGATCGAGACGCGTGCAAGCAGGGTGGCGAGATCGCCCGCGTCGATATCGCTCTGGATCCGGCCATCGAGATGGGCCTGCAGCAGCGCGGCCGGCGCCTTCACATAGCGGACGCCGCGATCGAACAGGGCGCTCGGATCCAGGCGCAGGTCGACGAGCTGATCGAGCGCGAAACGCACGCCGTTCGCCGACATTGCGCCGAGCAGGCCGAGACTGGTCGGGTCAAGCGCGCGGAAGACCGTCTGCGGCATCTCGATGACCAGATGTTTCGTATGCTCGCGGTACTTGTCGAGGATGCGGGTCAGGGCCGCCAGCGCACGCGACGAGCTCCAGGTCGCATTGCTGAAATTGCAGGAGACGAAGATGCCGCCGTCCTTCGAGCCGAGATGGCGGGCGATCGCCAGCGCACGCGTCAGAACGAGCGCATCCAGCGTCGGCCCGAAGCCCCGCGTCTCGACGGTCTCGATGAATTCGTGCGGCAGCAGCAGCGTGTTTTCGTCCAGCCGCAGGCGCGCCAGCGCCTCATAGCCACAGGTCCGGCGCTGCGGCAGCGAGACGATCGGCTGCAGATGGACTTCGAGCGCGCCCTCACCGAGGGCCTTTCCGATCAAGGCCGCGCGTTCGGCTTCCGCTTCCTCCCGCGCCGCAGCGGCGGCAGCGGCCCGTTCGGCGGCAAGCTTTTCGGCTCGCTCCCGGCGTGCCGCTTCCGGATCGAGTACCACCTCGGGCACCGGCGCGGGCAGTGCGGCGGCAGGTTCCGGCAGGCGGGCGAGGACTGTCTCATGGTCGGCCAGTGTCGTCGCGACCTGATGGATCAGGTCGCCGAGCAGGCCCACCTCGGCCGTCAGTTCATGAATCGCAGCGCGCGCGGGCGCGGCATCAGCGTCGCGCATCGGCATCTGCTGGACACGCTGCGACAGGGCATCCAGGCGAATGGCGTTGGTGGCGAGCCGGACCTTGACCTCGCCGATACCCGCCATGGCCTGCTCGTGCCGGGCGAGGCCGCGGCGTTCGAAGGCCCGCATCGCCAGCATGAGCCCGGCTCCGGAAGCGAGAAGGCCGATCGCTGCGCCAAGTCCGCCCGGAAGCAGGATCGCGACCGCGGCGCCGGCCGACAGGCCGGTCACAGCGCCGGCAAGAGGAGGCAGGGCTTTCAGGCGGGCAGGTGCCACGGCAGCGCTCGCGCTATGTCGGGGAATCGGAATGGGAACGAATCACGCTAACAGCCGGCAGATTAACCTTGCCGGCGCGGTTATGCGAGCGACGCGCCTCATTTCCGCCACACCCGACGCCGGCACCGGCGGGACTTATGGCTTGTTCAGCCCCAGCGCGGAGAGAAGCTTGTCGATCACCGATGGGGCGAATGCCCTCTGCTGGAGGAAAGCGCGCGGGTCCTTCCCGAAAAGCGGGGATTTCTCGACAAGCTGAGCAATCGCCTTCGCCTGCTTTTCCGGATCGTTGTCAGCGGCCGCCTTGAGCGCCTGACCAAGCAGGCTGAGTTGGCTCGTATCCGTAGCCAGCATTGCGGCATGGCTCTCCGACGCCTTTCCCGCACCGATCAGATAGGCGCCGAGGAACGCATAGAAATCGTGGCGCGGCGAGCGGGCGACACTCAGCGACGCCGCGCGCTCCAGCAGGGGAAGCCCTTCAAGCGGGCGATCGAGCCGGACATAAAGCGCGCCGACATCCGCCAGTATCTCCGGATCATAGGGATTGCGGGCCCGCGCCTCGCGGCCCATCTGGATCGCATCGTCAGTCGCGCCGCGCAGCAGCAGCACCGTCATCATCGCCTGATAGGCTCGCGCTCCGGAAGGCGCGAGGCGGATCGCCGTCAGCGCCGCCGCGAGAGAGCGGTCGAGCGGAGGCCGCGTGGCGTCGGCGTCACCTTGCGGGCCATCGCCCTGCGGGGCGATGGCCGTGCCGTACTCGCCGAGCGTCATGATCGCGAGATGGGCCCAGCCCGGGTAGAAGCCCGGATCCTGCTCCACCAACTGTGACAGGCAAAGCCGTGCGGCCTGATGCAGTTCCGGCAGCATCACGCGGCGCGCGTCGAAGGCCTTCAGGATGCAGCGGATGGCGGGGAACGGCGCGGACTGGCGCGCATCGGCGGGAATGATGCCAAAGGGCTCCGTCAACCGCGTCGCCAGCCGGCGCGCCATCTCGGCGAGATCGCTTTCCTGGAGCGCGGCCAGTGAAGTCCGGCTCGACGACGCGGTCCAGACGATGCGCCCGTCCCGCACGGAGCGCAGGCGACCCAGCCCCTCCGCGTCGCCGTCGATGCCCTGGGCGTCGATCTCCAGGAGATAGTCGACCTCGTCCGGAAGAACGGCATCGGGCGACAATGTCTTGATCGTCACGAGATCGTCGAACCGCGCCATGGCATCGACGAGCAATGCCGAAAAGCGGCGCAGGACACCGGCCAGCCTGGGATCGGAAGGCGGGTTGGGAATCGCGATCGCGACGCGCAGGAGGGAAGGCCCAGCCAAGGCGTCCGACCGCGCGCCGGCAGCTTGTTCGGTCGCGGCAAGCTTCACCGCCGCGGGCTGGATCAGCTCGCGCGCCGGCCTCAGGTACCACCACCCCAGCGCGAGCAGCCCCAGCGCGAGCGCGGCGAGGGTCAGGTGGGTCCAGCGGCGGGCCGTGCGCCGGTCCGGCTCAGGCGCATCATCAGTGAATTCGGCCTCAATCCGGCTCCCCTCCCCGCCAAACCAGGTGAAGACCGGAACATAACCGCCGACCGGCATCGATATCTGCACGGGATCACCGCGGCCGTCGCCCGCATAGTACTGCGCCAGCGCCCGCCGCAGCCGCCCGGCCTCGACGCGAACGATGGGATCGAGCTGCGGGTTGAAATCGGCGGGGCGACCGAGCCCCTCCACCGCGATCGTATAGCCTTTCAGCTCGGCCGCGCGCCCCTCGACCGTGCGCTCGACGACGAAGCTCAGAAAGGCCGAAAGCTGGGGAGCGGCCCGAAAGGCGTCCGAAACCAGGACGCGGTCGAGGCCCGCGCGAATGATCGCCGCGGCCCGTACATCCAGCCGTCCAGGATCATCTACGCCTTCCGTCATCGGGGTCCATTCTCTTTGTGCCCCTCAAGCGGGGATTGTACGCCATCGGCGACCTAACGTCATCCACAAGCGGATTCGTGCCGTCATCCGCTGGGCGCAGCCATCCTCGGCCATGATGGCGATTTACAGGCGGCTTGCTCCTGCTAGCTTCAACCAAGGTTAATCCACAGGGGTCTCGAATGACGTCCGCATCCTCCGCCATCGCCACGCCGAACGATCTCGAAGCCTTCTGGATGCCGTTCACGGCCAACCGGTCATTCAAGAAGAACCCGCGCATGGTCGCGCGCGCCGAGGGCATGTTCTACTACACGCCCGACAACAAGCCGGTCATGGACGGCACGGCGGGCCTGTGGTGCTGCAATGCCGGCCACGCCCGCGAACCGATCATCCAGGCGATCCAGGCCCAGGCGCGGGACCTCGACTACGCTCCCTCGTTCCAATACGGCCACCCCAAGGTCTTCGCCGCCGCCGCGCGCATCGCAGCGCTGGCACCGGGCGATCTCGACCATGTCTTCTTCGCGGGATCGGGCTCGGAAGCCGGCGATTCCGCGCTCAAGATCGCGCTGGCTTACTGGAACGTCACTGGCAAGGCCGCCAAGACCCGCCTGATCGGCCGCGAGCGCGGCTATCATGGCGTCGGCTTCGGCGGCATTTCGGTCGGCGGCATGTCGAACAACCGCAAGTTCTTCGGCTCGCTGCTCACCGGTGTCGACCATCTCGCCCATACCTATGACCGCGAAAAGCAGGCCTTCAGCAAGGGCGAACCGGAATACGGCACGCATTTCGCCGATGATCTCGAGCGCATCGTCGCGCTGCACGACGCCTCGACCATCGCCGCGGTGATCGTCGAGCCGATGGCGGGCTCCACCGGCGCACTGCCGCCGCCGAAAGGCTATCTCAAGCGCCTGCGCGAGATCTGCGACAAGCACAACATTCTCCTGATCTTCGACGAGGTCATCACCGGCTTCGGGCGGCTGGGCTTCGCCTTCGCCGCCGAGCGCTACGGCGTGATCCCGGACATGATCACCTTCGCCAAGGGCGTGACCTCCGGCACGGTGCCGATGGGCGGCGTCATCGTGCGCAAGCATATCTACGACGCCTTCATGGGCGGACCGGACAACGTCATCGAGCTGTTCCACGGCTACACCTATTCGGGCCATCCGCTGGCAGCCGCCGCCTGCCTGGCGACGCTCGACATCTATCGCGACGAGGGCCTGTTCGAGCGGGCGCGCGCGTTGGAAGGCGCCTGGGCCGATGCGGTGATGAGCCTGAAGGGCGAACCGAACGTCGTCGACATCCGCACGCTTGGCATTGTCGGTGCCGTCGACCTCGCGCCCCGTGCCGATGGCGTCGGCAAGCGTGCCTTCGAAGCGATGGACCGCCTCTTCCGCGATGAGGGCCTGATGGTGCGGACGGCCGCCGATACCATCGCCTTCTCGCCCCCGCTGATCATCTCGGAGAGCCAGATCGAAGAGCTGATCGGCAAGCTGCGCCGGGCGATCCGGGCGGTCGCGAACTGAGGCAGCGACAGGCTGGGATTTGCTGAACATGGATCGACGCACCTTCCTCACCGGTGCTAGCGCCGCCCTTGTGGCGCGCTCGGCCACGGCGCAAACGCCGACTCGCCAATGGCAATCCCTGTCTCTCACAGAGGCGGGGTTCAAACCCGATGCAAGCGAGCGCCTCGAGAAGGCCTTTGCCGCTGGCGAACTGAAGGGGCTTCACGGGCTGGTCGTGCTCAGGCACGGCAAGATCGCGATGGAGCACTACTTCACTGGCCCGGACGAGATCTGGGGCGACAGCCGTGGCACCGTCGCCTTCAACGCCGACGAGCTCCACGATCTCCGCTCGGTCTCGAAGAGCATCGTCGGGCTGATCTACGGCATCGCGCTCGGCGAGGGACACGTTCCGAAGCCGGACGCGCCGGTGCTGGCGAGCTTCCCCGATTATCGCGATCTCGCGGCCGATGCGGAGCGGCAGCGCATCAAGATCGAGCATGTGCTGACCATGAGCATGGGCCTCGCCTGGGACGAGAGCCTGCCCTACACCGATCCGCGCAACAGCGAGATCGCGATGGAGCGGGCGGCCGATCGTTACCGCTTCATCCTCGAGCAGCCGATTACCCGCCCGCCCGGCGAGGCCTGGACCTATAGCGGCGGCGCCACGGCCCTGCTGGGCCATCTCGTCGCCAAGGGCTCCGGCCAGCGCCTCGGCGCCTATGCTTCGAGCCGCCTGTTCGCGCCGCTCGGAATCGGCAATTTCGTCTGGACGAACGGCATGGATGGGAAGGAGGAAGCCGCGGCCTCGGGCCTGCGCCTGCGTCCGCGCGACCTTGCCGCGATCGGGCAGCTTCTGCTCGACAAGGGCAGCCATGGCGGCCGGCAGATCATACCGGCCGACTGGGTGGAGCAGGCCCTCACCCAGCGCGCGCAGCGACAGGACGGGACCGGCTACGGCTATCAATGGTATCTCGGCCGCGACCGTGCCGGAAATGCCTGGTACGGCGCCGAAGGCAATGGCGGGCAACGCCTCATCATCGCGCCCAAGCAGCAGATCGTCATCGCCGTGACGGCGGGGAACTACAATCTCCCCGGCAATTCGCGGCTGCCGCTGCGCGTGGCGAGCGAGTTCGTCTTCGGCGCCCTCGCCCAATAGGCGGCGTGCCGTTCAGACGCGCCGGAGCTTGTTGTAGCGGGCGATCAGCCTGTCGCGCTTGAGCCGCGACAGGCGGTCGATCCAGAAGACGCCGTCGAGCTGGTCGATCTCGTGCTGATGGCAGACAGCCAGCAGGCCGTTCGCCTCCTCGACATGCTCCACCCCGTCGAGATCGTGATAGCGCACCCGGACATGGGCGTGGCGCTCCAGTTCGTCGGTGACGCCCGGCATCGAGACGCTGCCCTCGACATGGCGGATTGTCTCCCGCGAAACGCCGTCCAGCACCGGATTGGCATAGGTCCGGACGTCGCCGGGCGTCAGCTCCAGCACGACCAGCCGCAGGGACACGCCGACATGCGGCGCGGTGATGCCGATGCCGGGCGCCGCCCGCATCGTGTCGAGAAGATCGGCCGCAAGCTCGCGCAGATCGGCGTCGAAGCGCATGACGGGCGCCGCCGCCACGCGCAGACGCGGATCGGGAAAACTCAGGATCGGACGTGGAGGCATACGTAGGCTCGGTCTTCGCTATCCCTGTTCGGTTCCCGCTTCCTAACGGAACACGGGTCCCGACCCCAGCGCGGCATTCTCACTTCGTCGTGTAGCCGCCATTCACCAGGATGGTCTGGCCCGTCATCCACCAGCCATCGGAGACAAGGAAGCGGACCCAGGGGACGATATCCTCGATGTCGGTCAGTCCGGTCCTCGAAAAGGGCGAGAGTGCCGCCGCCGTCTTGTGATAGGCGACCGCATCGGCGCCTTCGGCGGGATAGAAGAACGGCGTGTCCATCGGGCCGGGGCCGATCGCGGTGACCGAGATGCCGCGGGCGCCGAATTCCTTAGAGGCGGCGCGGGTGTAATGCTCGACCGGGGCCTTGGTGCCGGCATAGCTGGCATAGAACGGCGTGTAGGCACCGAGCAGCGAGGTCACCAGCGTGCAGACCTTGCCGTTGTCGCTGACATGCTTCCCGGCCTCCTTGAGGAAGAAGAACGCCGCCTTCGAATTGACCGCGCTCATCTCATCGAACTCGGCCTCGCTGATTTCGACCATCGGCTTCTTCAGCACCTTGCCGACCGTGTTGACCGCAATGTCGATCGAGCCCATCGCCGCCTTGGCGTCGGTAAAGAGCTTCTCCATCGCGGCCGCCGAGGTCAGGTCAGCCTGGAAGGCATGGGCCGCCGCACCGGCAGCCTTGATCGCCGCGAGGGTCTGCTCGGCCTCGGCCTTGGCCGGAGCACTGTTGTAGTGGATGGCGACGGCCTTCGCGCCCTGCACCGCCAGGTCCTTCGCCAGCAGACCGCCGAGATTCTTGGCGCCACCGGCGATCAGGACCGTCTTACCCTTGATGCCGTGATCGGCCATCGCATGCTCCTGTTCGCTGCAATCGATGGCCACAACATATCGTCCCGAAATCGGCTATAAAGATTTTGATCAGGACATCACTGGTCAAGAATCGCGAACAATATGGAGCGCCGATTTGGACCGCATCGACCTCTTCCGCATCTATGCCCGCGTCGTCGAATGCGAGAGTTTCACCCAGGCTGCCAAGGCGCTCGGACTGCCGCGTTCCTCGGTCTCGGCGGCGGTCGCCACCCTCGAACAACGGATCGGCACGCGGCTTCTCCACCGGACGACGCGGCGGGTCTCGGCGACGCAAGATGGCGCAGCCTTCTACGAGCATTGCGCAAGGCTTGTCGCCGATGTCGAGGAAACCGAGGCGCTGTTCCGTCATGGCACGGCGAGCCCTGCCGGGCGCCTGAGGATCGATGTGCCCGGCCGGATCGGGCGCCTGATCATCGCGCCGGCCCTGCCGGATTTCCTCGCCCGCTATCCCGAGATCGATATCGACCTCAGCGTCACCGACCGTGCCGCCAACCTGATCGAGGACGGCATTGATTGCGTGCTGCGCGTCGGTCCCTTGAGCGATTCAGGACTGATCGCGCGTGCGGTCGGGGAATTGCCGCTGATCAATGTCGCCAGCCCCGGCTATCTCGCCGTGCATGGCACGCCCGGACATCCCGGCGAACTCGACGGACACAAGGCCGTCAACTACGCCTCGCCGTCGACGGGGCGGATCGAACCCTGGGAATGGCTGGAGGATGGCGCGGTTTACAGCCGCGCGCTGCCCGGCCGCGTCACCGTCAACAGCGCAGAGGCGTACATCGCCTGCTGCCTCGCCGGGCTCGGGCTGATCCAGATCCCGGCCTATGATGTCGCCGAGCATCTCGCGGCGGGCGAGCTCGTCGAGGTGATGCCCCGGCACCGGGCTGCGCCGATGCCGATGACATTGCTCTATCCCCACCGCCGGCACCTGTCGCGCCGGCTGCAGGTCTTCGCGGACTGGCTCGTGGCGCTATTGCGCACGAGATTAGCGGCGTGAGCCGGAAGGCTCAGGCCACCTTCTTCTCGGCTGTGCCGTAGAAGCTCTCGCCGGTCTTGGCCATGCGCTTCAGCAGGCGGTTCGGCTTGAAGCGCTCGCCATGGGCCTTGGCCAGCTTCTCGCAAAGCTTCACGAAACCGGCCGCGCCCATATTGTCGATATAGGACAGCGTGCCGCCCGAGTAAGGCGCGAAGCCGAAGCCGATGATCGAGCCGACATCGGCCTCGCGCGGATCGGTGACGACGCCTTCCTCATAGGTCTTCGCGGCTTCGAGCGCCTGCGTCACCAGGAGGCGATGCTTCAGCTCCTCCATGTCGACGCTCTCGGGGTCGAGCCGCTTGCCGACGAGGTCGGCGAGACCCGGCCAGAGCCGCTTCGGCCCGGCTTCCGGATAATCGTAGAAGCCCTTGCGGTTCTTGCGGCCCAGCCGCCCGTGCTTCTCGACCATGTCGGCGAGCAGCTTCTCCTGCGCCGGATCGACCGCGCCCTCGCCGAGCTGGGCCTGGGTCGCCTTCAGCACCTTGTAGGCGAGATCGACCGCAACCTCGTCATTGAGCGAGAGCGGGCCGACCGGCATGCCGGCCTGCTTGCCGGCGGCCTCGATTATCGCCGGCGGCACGCCCTCCATCAGCATGAGGTGGCCTTCGCGGATGTAGTTGCCGACGCAGCGATTGGCATAGAAGCCCCTGACGTCGTTGACGACGATCGGCGTCTTCTTGATGGCGCGGACGAAGTCCAGCGCCATGGCGAGCGCCTTCTTGCCGGTCTTCTTGGCCATGATGACCTCGACCAGCAGCATCTTCTCGACCGGCGAGAAGAAATGGATGCCGATGAAATTCCTCGGCCGCTGGCTGTTCTCGGCGAGGCCGGTGATCGGCAGCGTCGAGGTGTTGGAGCCGAAGATGGTGCGAGGACCGACCACGGCCTCGACCTTGGCGATGACCTCGGCCTTGACCTTCGGGTCCTCGAAGACCGCCTCGACGACGAGGTCGCAGCCCTTGAGATCGGCGTAATCCGCCGAGGCCTTGATGCGGCCGAGCAGCGCGTCGCGATCGACGGTCTTGGCGCGGCCCTTCATGATCTGGTCGGAGACCAGTTTGTGCGAATAGGCCTTGCCCTTCTCGGCCGCCTCGATGTCGCGGTCGACGAGCACGACCTCAAGGCCGGCATTGGCGGTGACATAGGCGATGCCGGCGCCCATGAAGCCGGCACCGATGACGCCGACCTTCTTGAGCTTGGACGGCGGCACGTCAGCCGGGCGGCGGGCGCCCTTGTTGAGCTCCTGCATCGAGACGAAGAGCGAGCGGATCATCGAGGCCGCCTCCTTCGTCCGGAGAATCTTGGCGAAGTAGCGGCTCTCGACCTTGAGGCCGAGATCGATCGGGAGCTGCAAGCCCTCATAGACCGCGCAGAGGATGGCGCGTGCGGCCGGGTAGTTGTCGTTGGTCTCGCGGCGATAGATCGCGCTGGCCGGCGGCCAGATCTGCATGCCGGCCGGCGAATGCACCTTGTTGGAGGGCAGCTTGAAGCCCTTCTGGTCCCAGGCTTGAGTTGCCTGCGGGTTGGCCTTGAGCCAGTCCTTGGCGTTCTGGACGATGTCGGCACGCGGAGCGACGGCGTGGACGAGGCCGGAATTGCGCGCCGGCAATGCCTTCACCTGCTCGCCCTTGAACATCATCTGGAGCGCGTCGCCGGTCTGCATCAGGCGCGCCACACGCTGGGTGCCGCCGGCGCCGGGGAAAAGCCCGACCTTGATCTCGGGCAAGCCGACGCGGGTCGAGGCATCATCCGAGACGACACGATACTGGCAAGAGAGCGAGAGTTCGAAGGCGCCGCCGAGGCAGACGCCATGGATCGCCGCGGCGAAGGGTTTCCCGCAGGTCTCGAGCTTGCGGTAGAGTTGGCTGAGCTTGCGGCTCTCGTCGAAGAAGCTCTGCATCGCGACCGCCTCGCCCTTCTCCTTGGCGAGCGTCACATAGAGATCGCGCAGGCCCTGGAGCATGGTCAGGTCGGCGCCGCCGGAGAAGCTCTCCTTGCCGGAGGTGATGACGCAGCCCTTGATGGCTTCATCGCCCGCGACCTTGTCGACGATCTGGTTGAGCTCTTCCATCACCTCGGGGGTGATGACGTTCATCGAGCGGCCCGGCATGTCCCAGGTCGCGACGGCAATGCCGTCGGCGTCGGTCTCGAAGCGGAAATTGGTGAGGTTCATGATCTCTCTCCCTGCGCTTCCGCTCAGACGCGCTCGATGATGGTGGCGACGCCCATGCCGACGGCGACGCAGAGCGTCACCAGCGCGGTCTGCTTGTCCTGACGCTCCAGCTCGTCGAGCACGGTGCCGAGCACCATCGCGCCGGTCGCGCCGAGCGGGTGGCCCATGGCGATGGCCCCGCCATTGACGTTCAGGATGGCGTCGTCGATGTCGAGCGCCTGCTGGTAACGCAGCACGACCGAGGAAAAGGCCTCGTTCAGCTCGAACAGGTCGATATCCCCAATCGACATGCCGGCCTTCTTCAGCACGCGCTCGGTGACATCGACCGGGCCGGTCAGCATCAGCGCGAGGTCGGAGCCGACGGTGGCGAAGGCCTTGATGCGGGCGCGGGGCTTCAGGCCCGCAGCCTTGCCGGCCTTCTTCGAGCCGACGAGCACGGCAGCCGCGCCATCGACGATGCCCGACGAATTGCCGGCATGGTGGACGTGGTTGACGAATTCGACATCGGGATGCGCCGCAGTCGCGACCGCATCGAAGCCGCCCATCTCGCCCATCTGGACGAAGGAGGCCTTCAGAGCGGCCAGCGCCTGCATGTCGGTGCCGGGACGGATCGTCTCGTCGCGGTCGAGGATGACGAGGCCGTTGACGTCGGTGACGGGGATCACCGAGTTCTTGAAGCGGCCTTCCGCCCAGGCCTTTGCGGCGCGCTGATGCGAGCGCACGGCGAAGGCGTCGACATCGTCGCGCGAGAAGCCGTATTTCGTCGCGATCAGGTCGGCCGCGACGCCCTGCGGCATGAAATAGGTGTCGATGGCGACTGATGGATCGACCGCGATGCCGAAGCCCGAAGCACCCATGCCGACGCGGGACATCGACTCGACACCGCCGCCGATCGCCATCTCCTTCTGGCCGGACATGACCTGCGCCGCGGCAAGGTTCACCGCATCGAGGCCCGAGGCGCAGAAGCGGTTGATCTGCACGCCCGGCACTTCCTTGCCGTAACCGGCCTTGAGCGCCACGGTGCGGGCGATGTCGGCTCCGGCCTCGCCGACCGGGTCTACGCAACCCATCACCACATCCTCGACGAGGAGCGGATCGAGACCGTTGCGGTCCTTGATCGCGCGCAGGGCCTGAGTGCCGAGCTCGATCGCCGTGACTTCGTGAAGCGAGCCGTCGGCCTTGCCCTTGCCGCGCGGTGTCCGGACGTGATCGTAGATGAATGCGTCTGCCATCGAAGGATCTCCCTGGCCTGCCGCGACCCGGCGGCTTGTTGTCGTGCCGGACGTCATGGTCGGGCTTGACCCGACCATCTTCCTATCCAGCGAACTCATCAAGGGATGCCCAGGCCGGACCCGGGCATCATAACGGTCCGGTCAGAACTGCTCGACGCTCAACGCCATGGTGGTGTCGGCGCCGGAGGTGATCCGCGCCAGATGGGCGGCGGTTTCCGGCAAGGTGCGCTCCATGAAGAAGCGGGCCGTGACGAGCTTGCCGCTCATCCGCTCGTCGGCACCGGCCTTGAGCTTCTCCTGCGCGGCCTTGGCCATCTTCACCCACATGTAGCCGAGCGAGACCAGGCCGAGCAGATGCATGAAGTCGCTGGCGCCGGCCCCGGCATTATCCGGCTTGGCGAGCGCGTTGTTCATGAACCACATCGCCGCTTGCTGGAGATGGCCCAACGAAACCTGCAAAGGCCCGAGCAGAGGCTTCAGCGCCTCGTCCTCGGCATTCTCCTTCAGGAAGGTGCCGACCTCGTTGAAGAAGGCCATGATGCCGCGTCCGCCATCACGGCCGAGCTTGCGGCCGACGAGGTCCATCGCCTGCACGCCGTTGGCGCCCTCGTAGATCATGGCGATGCGGGCATCGCGAACGAACTGCTCGACGCCGGTCTCGGCGATGTAGCCGTGGCCGCCGAACATCTGCTGCGCCTTCACGGCGTTATCGAAGCCGACATCGGTCAGCACGCCCTTGAGCACCGGGGTCATCAGACCGAGCTGGTCGTCGGCCGCCTGGCGCTCGGCGGCATCGCCGGAGCGATGGGCGATGTCGGATTTCAGCGCGTTCCAGAGCACGAAGGCGCGGGCCGCCTCGTTGAAGGCCTTGATCGACATCAGCGTGCGGCGCACGTCTGGGTGGACGATGATCGGGTCGGCCGGCTTGGCCGGCTCCTTGGCGCCGGTCAGCGCGCGGCCCTGCAAGCGCTCCTTCGCATAGGCGACGGCATTCTGATAGGCGACCTCGGACTGGGCGAGACCCTGGATCGCGACGCCGAGGCGGGCCTCGTTCATCATCACGAACATGGCGTTGAGGCCCTTGTTCTCGGTCCCGACCAGCCAGCCCTGCGCGCCGTCATAGTTCATGACGCAGGTCGAATTGCCGTGAATGCCCATCTTGTGCTCGATCGAGCCGCAGGACACGTGGTTGTTCTCGCCGACGGAGCCATCCGCGCCGAGCTTGTTGCGCGGCACGACGAAGAGCGAGATACCTTTCACACCGGCAGGAGCACCCTCGATGCGGGCCAGCACGAGATGGATGATGTTCTCGGTGATGTCCTGCTCGCCGGCCGAGATGAAGATCTTGGTGCCGGAGATGGCGTAGGAGCCGTCACCGTTCGGCACGGCCTTGGTCTTGAGCAGGCCGAGATCGGTGCCGCAATGCGGCTCGGTCAGGTTCATGGTACCCGACCAGGTGCCGTCGATCATCTTCGGCAGGTAAGTGCGCTTGATCTCGTCGGAGCCGTGGACGTAGAGCGCGGCGATCGCGCCCATGGTCAGGCCCGGATACATGGCGAAGGCCATGTTCGCCGCCGAAGCGTATTCGTTCATCACGGCGCCGAGCGTGTAGGGCAGGCCCTGGCCGCCATACTCCGGGTCCATGGCGAGGCCGATCCAGCCGCCGCCGGCATAAGCCTCATAGGCCGCCTTGAAGCCCTTCGGCGTGGTGACACGGCCGTCGGAGTGTCGGGTGCAGCCTTCCTGATCGCCAGAATAATTGATCGGCTGGAGGATTTCCTCGCAGAGCTTGGCGCCCTCGCCGAGCACGGCCTCGATCACGTCCGCGGAGGCGTCGGCGAAGCCCGGCAGGTTGTTGTAGCGCTCGATGTTGAAGACGTCGTTGAGCAGGAAAAGCGTGTCGTCGACGGGCGCCTTGTAGACCGGCATCGGATCCTCCCTCTCGTCGCAAAGGCGGCGCTTGAACCCTGCCGCCGCATCAAGATAGTTCATATATAAACAATCTGAGCGAAGTTGCAACTGCAACGTTGTGACTTTGTGGTCCTCGGGATGGCGGGAGCGTGACGCGGCCATAAAAAAAGCCCCGGCGGAGCCGGGGCTTTGGGGATGACGCGCTTGAGCTTGCGCCGGAAAACCGCCGCTCAGGCCTTGCCGAGCCGCGAGAGCGAAGCTTCGAGCTCGGTGATCGCGCTCTCGATCTCGGCGCGCTGGCTGCGCAGCAGCTCAAGCTGCTCGACGATCTGCTCGCGGCTGAGCTGAAGGCCGCCGACGGAGGCCGCCTTATCGCCGGCCCCGCCCTTCTTGTCCTCATTGGCGAGCATGGCGCGGATCTCGACGAGCGTGAAACCGAGCTGCTTGCCCTTGAGGATCAGGGCGAGCCGGGCCCGGTCGCGCGCCGAATAGATGCGCGTCATCCCGGAGCGGCTCGGCGCGATAAGGCCGCGCGCTTCATAGAAGCGCAGCGTGCGCAGCGTCACGCCGAAATCGCGGGCGAGGTCGCTGATGGTGAAATCGCCGGTCTGGTCGGCGTCGGCAGAGGCGGCGGCGGAGCGGGTTTCATGAATCGAGGAACCCGCCATAGCCAAGCTTTGGCGTGACATGAAAGCTGCAATCCTTGCGATGGGATCGAATCGCCGACCTTCTGACGGCATCGACCGATACCCAAGTGATAGGCAAGGTCCTCCCGCAGCGTCAGGTAATACGTCGCCCTGGCGGGGTAAGTTACCGTTACATGCCCCGGAAAGGCGTCCTCCCATGGGGCATTCGGAGAAAATTAACGATCGGGACCCCGGTTATTAACCTGCTGTTTACCATGCCGGCCAAATGTCGGGAACGCGCATCGGCCTCGTGGCTTCGTCAACGGTATCTTCACGATCAGCCGAGGTTCGCGCGGAAGGCGACGGCATCAGGGGGCCTCGCTTGCCGCAGACAAGGTCCCCTTAGGCGAGCGAGATCATGGCCAATAGCTTGCCCTGGAGCGTGAAGGGCGTCGATCCCCGGACGCGCGATGCGGCAAAGGCGGCAGCCCGCCGGGCGGGCATGACGCTGGGCGAATGGCTCGACCACAAGATTCGCGACGAGAGCGACGTGGGCCCTGCTCCGTCCGTACCGGAGCAGCTCGACATAGCCGCGCTGTCCGAGCGGCTGGCCCGCCTGTCACAGGGCCGGACCGACACAGCGCCGCGTCAGGCCCCTCCCACCCCAGCCCCGTCACGCGAGGCTATCGACAGCCTCGTCGGCCAGGCGGCCGCGCTCGAAAGCATGACCCGCGAAGCCAATGCCCGGACCGCTGGCGCGCTGGATTCGATCACCCGCTGGATCGAGAAGACCGAGGACCGCCTGTCGTCGAGCGAGCGCGGCTCCGCCGAGCGGCAGGAGCGCGCCACCAACGTCATCGCCGACGCGATCAAGACGATGGGCGAGCGCATCGCCGAGATCGAGCGCCGCGATCTCGAGGCCCAGCAGGTCCGCGCCGAGCAGGCGCCCCGCCTCGCCTTCAGCCGCGAGGGGCTGGCCGCCGCCGTCACCGATATCCGCACGCGCCAGCGCTTCCTCGATACCGACGAGGCCGTGGCCGCCCGCCCGACTGCGGTCGCGCCCGAGCGCATCTCGGCCTTGCGCGAGGATTTGCGCGAGATCGGCTCGCGCCTCTCCTATGACGGCCGCCGCCCGCCGCAACCGCAGCGGCCTGCCGCCCCGGTGCGTGTCGACACCAGCGCCATCGAGGCCAAGATCGGTCTCCTGGCCGATCGCCTCGACCGGCTCGATCGGCGCGACCAGTTCGAACCCCTGCTCAAGCCCCTCACCCGGATCGAGGCGGAAGTCTCGCGGCTGTCGCAGGACCGGGCCGGCGAGAGCTATCAGCGCTTCCAGCTCGAAATCGCGCATCTCGCCGCCAAGGTCGATGCGCTGGCGACCCGCGGCGGCCAGGTCAGCAATCTCGACCCTGTCCGGCGCGACATCGCGGAACTGCGCGACCTGCTCGGCGCCGGCGCGCAGGACCATAAGCTCGACGACCTCTCCCAGCAGGTCGCCACGCTCGGCTTCGAGATCGGCCGGCTGCGCGACGTTCAGCCCGACATGAGCGAGCTGCGCAGCCTGGCCAGCGCGATCGACGACGTGCGCGGCGCCGTGCTGTCGCAGCGCGGCGACTTCCCCGGCGCCGGCCTGCTGACGTCGCTGGGCGCCCAGATCGACGCCCTCTCGCACAAGTTCGACGCAATCGCCTCCCAGAAGCTCGACGAGGCCCATGGGACGCGGCAGAGCGACTACCTCGCCAGCCGCATCGACTCGCTGCAGCAGCGGATCGAAGTCCTGGCCGAGCAGGGGCCGTCGGCCGTCACCCGCCAGATCGAGGCGCTTTCCGGCCGGATCGAGAGCCTCGCCGCCTCGAGTCAGTTGACCCGGATGGTCGGAGAGGGCCCGGCTGCGGTCGACCTCAATCCGATCGAGCAGATGCTGCGCCACCTCGCCGAGAAGATCGACGAGGCCGGCGCGCCCGGCGCGAACGCCGAATCCTTCGATGCGCTTGAGCGGCAGATTTCCGGCATCGCCAGCCGCCTCGACGAGGCGTCCGCAACCCGTTCGGCCGAAAACGGCATGGAGCGCACGCTGCAGGACCTCGTCGTCCACCTGCGCACGATGCGCGAGGAAACGGCGGCGGAGCGCGCCGCTCTTGCCCAAGCCGCCAGCACGGCGTCCGGCCAGGGCATCGCCGAATTGTCGAGCCTGGTCACCGGCCTGCGCGACACCCATGTCTCGTCCGACAGCCAGACGCGGGACGCGCTCGGGGCCGTCCACGGCTCGCTTGAGACGATCATGTCGCGGCTCGCAAGCCTCGAAGCCGAACTTCAGGGCGAGCGGCGTCCCCAGGCGAACGGACTGGCCGCAGCGATGCGCTCCGGGGATGGCGTCGTCCGCTCCAATCCCGTCCCGGCCCGCGGCGGCACGAACGTCTCGCTCGGCACCGCCCCGCAGGACCGCTTTGCCGGCGCGGCAAGCGAGCCCGTCCGCACCGAGCCGACCTTGCAGACGAGCACGGCCTTCGACATCCCGCTGGAGCCCGGCTCCGGACGCCCGCGCCCCGAGACTGCGATCGGCGGTGCGCAGGACCCGCAATCGGTCCGCCAGAGCCTGATCGCCGCCGCGCGGCGCTCGGCCAAGGCCGCGAGCGAAGCCGCCGCCGCGACGCCCTCGCCCGCCGTGGAGCCGTCGGCGAAGAGCCCCGGCCGCCTCAAGGAGATTCTGGAGAAGCGCAAGCGCCCCCTGTTGCTCGGCCTCGCCGCGCTGATCCTCGCCATGGGCACCGCACATCTCGTGACGACCCAGCTGCGCGGCGGCGCCAAGACCGCCAACAGCGAAGCGCGCAGCTTGATCACGCCGCCCGCCGCCCAGCCCGAGGCACCGGCCGCGCCGGCACAGGCTCCCGCCAAGGACCAGTCCTCGGCGCTGCCCACCGCCCCGCAGGATGCGCAGCCCCCCGCCAGCAACGCCGCGCCCGAGCGATCCATCACCGCTTCGGCCGCGCCCGCCACTCCGGCAGCCACTGAAGCGGCTCCGCCGGCACCGGCCGAGCAGACCCAACTCGTCACCGGGATCGGCGACCTGCCGGCCGGGTTCGGCAGTGCCGGCCTGCGCAAGGCGGCTCAGGACGGCGATGCCCGTGCCGTCTACGAGCTGGCGACCAAGGCCGCCGACGGCCCCGCCAACCAGCGCGACCCGAAGCTGGCGCTGCGCCTGTTCGAGCGTGCGGCGGTCGCCGGCCTCGCGCCTGCCCAGTTCCGCGTCGGCAACATGTTCGAGAAGGGCATCGGCACGCAGCGCGACTTGTCGCTCGCCCGGATCTGGTACCAACGCGCCGCCGAGCGCGGCAACGCCAAGGCGATGCACAACCTCGCGGTGCTCCATGCCGAAGGCGCTTCCGGCAAGCCGGACTATGCCATGGCCACCGAATGGTTCCGCCGCGCCGCCGAGCTCGGCGTCCGCGACAGCCAGTACAATCTCGCCGTTCTGCTCGGACGCGGCCTCGGCGCCCCGACCGATCTCGCCCAGTCCTTCCTCTGGTTCTCGGTCGCGGCCGGCCAGGGCGACGAGGATGCCGGCCGCAAGCGCGACGAGGTGGCCCAGCGCCTGAAGCCGGAGGACCTCGCCGCGGCCAAGGGGCTGGCAGCGAGCTGGAAGCCCAAGACGCTCGACGCCGCCTCGAACGAGGTGACGCCACCCGCCAAGGGCTGGGACCCCCAGCCGACCGCAGCGGCGCCGAAGCCCGGCAAACCGTCCCGGACCTGAGCCGCGTTGCGCAACGTCATGCTTTCGACGTGTTGACGCGGCAGGAAGAACGATCGTTTCCTGAGGCGGGCCGGAAGCGGCCCGCCTTTTCCTTTCGGAAATTCGTCTTAACCCGGACAGCGTAGTCTGGGACCCATCAGGCGCAGGTCCATGTCCATGCGCCAGCCTTGCGAGGGGTAAGCGTGCAGATTTACCTGCCGATCGCCGAGCTGCCGATCAGCGTCCTGATGGTTCTCGGCCTGAGTGGCGCGGTGGGCTTCATCTCCGGCCTGTTCGGCGTCGGCGGCGGCTTCCTGTTGACCCCACTGCTGATCTTCCTCGACATCCCGCCGGCGGTCGCCGTCGCGACAGTCGCGGCGCAGGTCGCGGGCTCCTCGATGACCGGCGTCCTCACCTATCTCCGGCGCAAGGCGCTGGACCTCAAGCTCGGCGGCGTGCTGGTCAGCGGCGGCATCCTCGGCACCGTGCTCGGCGTGCTGTTCTTCAATGCGATGCGCCGGCTCGGCCAGCTCGAGCTCGTGATCACGCTGTCCTATGTCACGCTGTTCTCGATCATCGGCGGGCTGATGCTCTACGACGCGCTGCGCGCGATGCTGCGCGTCCGGGCCGGCAAGCCGGCCCGGCTGAAGCGGCGCGGCGGCATGCATCCCTGGTGGATGGGCCTGCCCTTCCGCCAGCGCTTCTACCGCTCCGGGCTCTATTGCAGCGTGATCCCGATCGCCCTGCTCGCCATCGTGATCGGCTTCATCGGCGCGGTCCTCGGCGTCGGCGGCGGCTTCATTCTCGTGCCCGGCCTGATCTACTTCTTCCGGATTCCGCCGGCCGTGGTGGTCGGCACCTCGCTGTTCCAGATCCTGGTGACGATGACCGGCGCGACCGTGCTCCACGCCGTCACCAACCAGTCGGTCGATATCGTGCTGGCCGTGCTGCTGCTGGTCGGCGGCGTGATCGGCGCGCAGTTCGGCGGGCGGGCCGCGCGCAACCTCAATGTCGAATCCTTCCGCCTGCTGCTGGCGCTGCTGATCCTGTCGGTCGGTCTGCGCTTCGCCATCGAGCTGTTCATCCCGCCGAGCGAGCCCTTCTCGGTGGTCGTGCCGGAGAGCGGACGATGAGGTGGCTCGCCGCACTCCTCGCCGCTCTCGCGATCGGTCTCGCAACCGGCGCCGCCCGCGCCGAAACGCTGATCGCGGCGATGTCGAGCCACCAGATCCAGATCACCTCGAACTATACCGGCAGCCAGCTCACCGTGTTCGGGCTGGTCGAGCGTGACGGACGGACGGTCGCGCGCGGCGATCCCTACGACATCATCGTCACGGTGCGCGGCCCCAGGCGCATGCTGCTGGTGCGCGAAAAGGAGCAGTTCGGCCCGATCTGGATCAACCGGACGCAACGGCGCTTTCCCGAGAATCCGGTGTTCCTGCATGTCGCCACCAACCGGCCGATCGCAGAGATGATGAGCAACGAGACGGCGCAGCGCGACCGCATCGGCCTCGTCAATGCCGAACGGCCCTCCGGCAGCTGGGTCGATCTCGATCCCGGCGCGCGGCGCTTCCGCGAAAGCCTTGTCCGGATCATGCAGAGCAAGGACCTCTACGGCTACGAGGAGCGCGGCGTCACCTTCCTGTCGAGCGCGCTGTTCAGCGCACCCGTCGACATCCCCGCGACAGCCCCGACCGGCTCCTACACCGTCGACATCGTGCTCTATTCCGGCGGCGTTCCGCTGGCGCGCCAGCAGACCAATTTCGAGGTGATCAAGACCGGCATCGAGCAACGCCTGGCTCAGGGCGCCTATGACTGGGCCGTCCTGTACGGTCTCGTCACGGTACTGCTGGCGCTGTTCCTCGGCTGGGGCGCGAGCGTGATCTTCCGGCGCGACTAGAGTAATTTCGTAATTCTTCGAATCACGAAATTACTCTAGGTATTTGTTTTATCGCATTTTCTTCACGCGAACCGGTGTCCACTTCGCTCGAAAATGCTCTAGAGCAATTCCGCATAGGGCAGGAAGGGCGCAGAATCGCCCGCCTCGACCCGCGCGACGTCCTCGGCCAACACGACGAGCCCATCGGATTGCGCGAGCGAGGCGAGCGAGCCGGCTCCCTCGCCGGGATGCTTGCGCGCGATGATCCCGCCTTCGGCATCCTGCTCCAGCGACACCCGCAGGAACTCACGCCGGCCTGGCTTCCTGCACAGGCGAAGCCCAACCTGACCGGCCGGGCTGTCGGTGGAGCATAGGTTTCGCCAGCGAGCCGGGCCAGCAGCGGGCGGGCGACGAAGGCGAAGCCGACGAAGACCGCGACGGGATTGCCGGGTAGTCCGACGAAGGGCGTCCCAGCGACGCTGCCGATCGCGATCGGCTTGCCCGGCTTGATCGCGACCCGCCAGAGATCGAGCGCGCCGCAGGCGAGCACCGCGTCCCTGACGTGATCGGCCTCGCCGACGGAGACGCCGCCGGAGGTGATGACGAGATCGCAACCGGCCGCCGCCTCGCGCAGCCGCTGTTCGAGGCCCGTGGCCTCGTCGCGCAGGATGCCGAGATCGACGAATTCGACGCCCGCCCGCGTCAGCATCGCGCGCAACATCGCCCGGTTGGCGTCGTAGATCGCGCCGGGGCCAAGCGGCTGGCCGGGCTCGATGAGTTCATCGCCGGTGGAAAACAGCGCGACGCGCGGGCGGCGGCGTGCGGTGACCTCAGCCAATCCCAGCGCAGCCAGCAGGCCGAGATCCTGCGGGCGCAGGCGCCGGCCGGCCGGCAGCACTTCCTGCCCACGCGCGACATCCTCACCCGCCAGGCGCAGATTGGCGCCGCATTTGACACCAGCCGGCAGGACGACCGCGCCATCGCTTGCGACGACATCCTCCTGCATCACGATGGTATCGGCGCCCGCCGGGACAGGCGCGCCAGTGAAGATGCGCCAGGCGCCTCTCTCCAATCGCGCCGGGGCTTCACCGGCCATCGTCCTGCCCAGCACCGGCAGGCTGGTCGCCGCTCCAGCCGCGAGATCGGCGAAGCGGATGGCATAGCCATCCACCGCGGAATTGGCGAAGGGAGGGAGATCGCGCGGCGCGATCAGCGCTTGCGCCAGCACACGACCGTCGGCCTCGGCGAGCGGCAACTCGACCGTACCGGCGATGGGATGCACGCGCGAGACCGCATCGGCCGCCGCTGCATCGAGCGCGACGAGCCCGGAATCGGTCCGGCCACCGCCCAGCCGCGCCATCACGGTCCCCGCCTGCTTCGGCTGCCTGAGCGCATCGCCGCCCGTTTCCTCCCGATCGATCATTCTTCATCGTCGCCACCGCAGACGGGGTCAAGCACCCTGCGGCACGGCGGCGGTTGCCCGCTCCCGAACTGCCGTCCTATGAAGCAGCATGACGACGACGGGCACGACCCTGGACACCATTCCGCTCGACCTGCGCGGCCTGAAATGCCCGCTCCCGGTGCTGCGCCTGCGCAAGGCGCTGATTGCCGCACCGGCCGGCAGCTTGCTCATCGTGCACTGCACGGATCCAATGGCCGCCATCGACCTGCCGAATCTCGTCCGCGAAACCGGCGACATCATCGAGCAACAGGGGGATGCGGACGGCGCCCTCGTCTTCCATATCCGCAAGGCGGCCTAGCCGCGACAGACCAGCCAACGGAGTCCAACGACGTGACCGTCTCCCAAGCCGATGTCCTGCGGGCGCTCGAACTGGTGAAGCTGCCGGCGAGCGGGCAGTCGCTCGCCGCCTCCGGCCGCATCGGCGACATCCTCGTCGATGGCAGCAAGGTGATCTTCGCCATCGGCATCGACGCGACGGAAGCCGCAGCGATGGAGCCGGTGCGCAAGGCGGCCGAGAGCGCCGTCGGCGGCCTGCCGGGCGTGACGCAGGTTCTGGTGGGGCTGACCGCCGACAAGGCCGCCCCCTCCGCCGGCATGCAGGCGCGCCAGCAGGCGCAGCGCCCCGGACCGGGCGGCGCGCCGAAGCCTGCCGGCGTGCCGGGTGTGAAGCAGATCATCGCGGTGGCCAGCGGCAAGGGCGGCGTCGGCAAGTCGACGACCGCAGCCAATCTCGCGGTGGCGCTCGCGACGCTCGGCCTCAAGGTCGGCGTGCTCGATTCCGACATCTACGGGCCGTCCATGCCGAAGATCTTCGGCATCACCGGCAAGCCACAGATCGTCTCGGGCCGGACGCTCGCGCCGATGGAAGCCTATGGCCTCAAGGTGATGTCGATCGGTTTCCTCGTCGACGAGGAAACACCGATGATATGGCGCGGGCCGATGGTGATCTCGGCGATCACCCAGATGCTGCGCGAGGTCGCCTGGGGCGAGCTCGACGTGCTGGTCGTCGACATGCCGCCGGGCACCGGCGACGCCCAGCTCACCATGGCCCAGCAGGTGCCGCTCGCCGGCGCCGTCATCGTCTCGACGCCGCAGGACCTCGCCTTGCTCGACGCACGCCGCGGCGTCGCCATGTTCAGGAAGGTCGCGGTGCCGATCCTCGGCCTCGTCGAGAACATGAGCTATTTCACCTGCCCGGCCTGCGGACATCGCTCCGACATCTTCGCCCATGGCGGCGCCCGTCACGAGGCCGAGCGGCTCGGCATCCCCTTCCTCGGCGAGATCCCGCTGGCCATGCCGATCCGCGAGACCTCGGACGGCGGCCGGCCGATCGTCGCGAGCGATCCGTCGAGCGCCCATGCCAAGGCCTATGTCGCGCTGGCGCGGCAGGTGCAGGCCAGCCTCGGGGGCGCGGTCCGGGCAGCGCCGCGCATCGTGATCGAGTAAGGCGGCACCGCGGCACGGGCGGCTTGACAGGCCGCCATAAATGTTCCTATTTTGTTCTCATCATTTATCGACTTTGCGTGGAACCGCGCGGTCATCCCGGACAAGCCGCCTATGGCGGCGCCGATCCGGGATCCATGCCGGAGCGCTTCCGGCAAAGGTTCAGGCGTGGATCCCGGCTCTTCGTTTCGCTTCGGCCGGGATGACCCGCGTTTTGATGTGAAAAGGACGAAAGACATGGCCGTCCATCGTGCCCGCCATATCGGGATCGGTATCGATCGCCCGGTCGAGGAGGTCTACGCCTTCCTCGCCGACCCCGTGAATTTCCCGCGCTGGGCCGAGGGCCTCGGCCACAGCTTCGTGCCGGTCGAGGGCATGACCTGGCGCGCCGAGACTCCGATGGGGCCGATGCGCATCCTGTTCAGCGAGCCGAACAACCATGGCGTGCTCGACCATGCCGTCATCCCCGAGCACGGCCCGGCCATGCACAACCCGATGCGGGTCGTCGCCAATGGCGACGGGGCCGAACTCGTCTTCACGCTGTTCCAGCGCGACGGCATGTCCGACGACGAGATGGCGCGCGATGCCGCCATGGTCAGCCGCGACCTCGCAGCTCTGAAGGCGCTGCTGGAGGGATAGGCGCCGTCAGTTCGCGCCCGTCGCGAGGCGCTCGGCTTCGGCGAGGTCCTCCGGCGTGTTGACGTTGAAGAAGGGATCGATCGGCTCTGCCGGCCACTCGGCGACAGCAACGCCATGACCTTGCGCCCAGCGGCCGAGCCTGCGCTCGCCCGCGGCCAATGCCTCGCGCAGATCCTCCCGCAACGCGACCGGCCAGAGACCGATGGCGTGGTGTTGCCGCCCAGCCGAGGCAGCGCAGGCGAGCGGCGTGCCGGCGGCAACGCGCACATGATGCAATCGCGCGGCGAGATCGCCCGGAATGAAAGGCGTATCGGCCGCGACGCTCAGCAACCAACCGGTTTGCGGCCTATGCGCGGCGATCCAGTCGAGCCCGGCCAGAACACCTGCGAGCGGACCGGCGAAGTCCGGCACCGTGTCGGCGACGACCGGCAGGCCGAATGCGGCCAGACGAGCCGGATCGCCGTTGGCATTGAGCAGGAGCCCATCGCATTGGCCGCGCAGGCGATCGACGACATGAGCAAGGATCGGCCGGCCGGCGAGCGGCTTCAGCGCCTTGTCGCCGCCGCCCATCCGCCGGGCGAGGCCGCCCGCAAGGATCAGGCCGATGGTCGGCGTTTCCGCGCGCCCTGTCATTCCGACACCCTGCCCGGGAAGATCACCCCACGGGCCTCAGGCCGCGACGGCCGTCACTGCCTGCGCCCAGCGCTCGACGACCTCCTCGTCGGGCGGCAGTTCGAGCCAGTCGTCGCCGGCGAATGCGCGCCAGGCGGGCAGGAAGTCGCTGCGCACGGCGATCAGGAGCGGCAAGCCGGCGAGCAGCGCGCCGGCGATCTCCTGGCGCAGGCCCTCGCCCAAAGCCTCCTGCTTGCCGAAGCGGTTGACGATCACGAGGTCGGCGTGCCCGGCCAACACATCGGAGAACGCGGCGGCGGCGGCGGCAAGGCCGGCCGCATCGAGATGGCAGCCCGAGGCGCCGGCGCCGAGATCCTGGCTGATCGGGAAGCGCCGGCCGCTGGCGACGTCCTCCAGCGACATCGCCATGCAGCGATCGTCGCAGGTGGCATCGTTATGCTGGACCACGCCGCCGAGGCGCAGGCCCTGCCGCTTCAGCCGCGCGACGAGCCCGTGCATGAAGGCATCGATCGGAAAGCCGCTCGCAAAGGGGATGGCTGCCAGCATGGTCATGCTGGTTTCTCTCACGAACGCCGCCGCTCCACCAGAGGCGACGATGCCACGCCCCCCCGCGATCCCGCCGGAGAGATGCCGCGACAGTGTTGCGCCGCACCTACAGTCGCGGGCGCTTGCGCCCGCTAGGGTGACGGCGGCTCATCCCGGGCGGCCGGGCAGGCCGAGAGGCTGTCAGGACCCGCCGGGACGCATGATCCGCAACAACGCCCAAGCTCCGCTCGACCCGGCCACCGATGCCGCGCTGCTGCTGCGGCGCATCGGCTTCGGCACGCTGGCGCTCGTCCTGCCGCTGGCCGCGCTGGTCTCACGCCGGGCCGCCGTCGTGCTGGTGCCGATCGGCGTCGTGCTGCTGATCATCGCGACCCTGATCGAGGACCCCCGCAATTCGTGGGCATGCTTCGAGCGCTTCTGGTCAGCCGCCCCGGCCTGATCCTGATCGGCCTGATCGGATGGGCCTTCCTGTCGCTGGTCTGGAGTCCGTTCCCGGCAGCAGCCGCCGAGAAGGCCGCCAATCTGCTGCTCGCGGCCGTGCTCGGCTTCGTCGGCCTTTCCGCCCTGCCCGAGCGGATGCGCTCCTCGAACCTCAACCTCGTCGCGCTGGGTACCGGCAGCGCCGGCATCTTCGCGCTCGGGCTGATCGCGGTCGCGGCGCTGCGCCATGCCGAGACGCCGCCCGGCGCCGTCGAGCGCGGCGTTTCGATCATTCTGATCATGGCCTGGCCGGCGCTGGCCTGGCTGCTGTCGCGCGAACGCGGTCTCAGCGCGCTCGGGCTGGCGCTCGTCGTGACGCTGCTGGCGCTGACGCGGTTCGAGGATGGCGAGACTCTGGCGATGATCTTCGGCGCCGTCGCCTTCGGCGCGGTCACGGCCAACCCCGAGCGCGCGGCGCAGATCATCGCGGCGATCGTCGCCGGGCTGATGCTGTTCGCGCCGGTCCTGCCCTTCCTGATGGCGCCGCTCGTCACGATCCTGCCCGACAGCGCCGATGATTTCGCGCAGATGCTGTCGATCTGGGCCGACGTGATCCGGCAATCGCCGATCGAGCTGATCACCGGCCACGGCCTCGACACCGTGGTCCGCGGACAGATGAACGGGACCTTGCCGCAGCCCGCTCCGGCGACGCTGCTGTTCGAAACCTGGTATGAGCTCGGGCTGGTCGGCGCTGCTGCCGCGGCCGCCTGCCTCTATTTCGCGATCCGCGCTGCCGGCCGCATGACCGGGGCGCTCGCCGCCGGCGGCGTCGCCGCCTTCACCACCGCCTTCGCGCTCAGCGTCTTCGGCTTCGCGCCGCTGCTGCCGTGGTGGCTGATGACGCTGACCGCCGTGATGCTGCTGTTCGGCGCCATCGCGCGGGGCCAGTATCGCACCGACCGGCCCGCCGTGCCGCTGCCGACGCGCCCGGTCAACCATACGCGCCCGAAGGCGAGCCCGCCGTCGGCTCCCTGACGGCTGCTTTCAACCACGCCCTCACGGGGTTAGCCGACGCTTGACGGGCGGGCATCCGCCGCGCTCTCGTGCCGCCGGATCGGAATCGCCCCGGCAGAGGACCAGCCCCATGACATTCGACGTCACCGCATTCGACGTCACCCTTGCCGACGTCCAGGCCGCCGCGGCGCGCATCGCCGGCAAGGTCCGCCGCACGCCGACCTACTATAGCGCGGGGCTTTCGGCGCGGCTTGGCGTCGAGACCTGGGTGAAGGTCGAGAGCCTGCAGCTCGGAGGCTCCTTCAAGGTCCGCGGCTGCTACAACAAGCTGATGGGGCTCAGCGAGGCCGAACTGAAGCGCGGTGTCGTCACCGTCTCCGGCGGAAACCATGCCATCGCCGTGTCGCTGGTCGCGCGCGCCGTCGGGACGCGGGCGCTGGTGCTGATGCCGAAGGCGACGCCGGCGCTGAATATCCGCCTGACGGAAGAGGCCGGCGGGCAAGTCGAGCTCTGCGAGGATTCCCTCGCCGCCTTTGCGAAGGCGGAGACTTACGCCGCGCAAGGCATGACGCATGTCCATTCCTATGACGACCCGGCTATCATCGCCGGGCACGGCACGCTCGGCCTCGAACTGGCGGCCGATGCCGGCGGGCGGCTCGACCATGTCTTCATCTCGGTCGGCGGCGGCGGCTTTTCGGCCGGTGTCGGCACAGCCCTCAAGGGACTCGATCCGGCGCTACGCCTGCACGGCGTCGAGACCGAGGGCGCCACAACGATGACGCAGGCGCTGGCGGCCGGCGAACCTGTCGCGATCCGTCCGACCTCGATCGCCCGCACGCTCGGCGCTCCTTTCGCGACGAAGCGCACCATGGCAGCGGCACGGCAGTTCCTCGAGGACATCATCGTGGTGCCCGACGCGGACGCCGTCCGCGAGCTCGTCTGGGTGCTCCAGAACGGGCGGGTGCTGCTGGAGCCGGCAGCGGCCTGCGTGGTCGCCGCCGCGTCGGCGCGCAAGGACAGCTTCCAGCAGGGCGAGCGCGTCTGCCTCGTACTCTGCGGCTCGAATGTCGCGCTCGAGGATATCGCGAGCTGGCGCACGAGCTTCGGCGTCTGATGCCGATCCCACTGCCATTCCGGAACCGGCCATGAACGACCGATCGATCCCGACGCTGCAAACGCAGCGCCTCGCGCTGCGCCCCATGACAGAGGCGGATTTTCCAGCCTATGCCGCCCTCCTGGCCTCGCCCCGCTCCGGCGGGTTCGGCGGGCCACTGTCACGAAAACAAGCCTGGGGCCTGTTCTGCCATGACATCGCCTGCTGGAGCTTGTACGGCCATGGCGGGCTGATGATCGACCGACGCACGGACGACCTCTGCATCGGCCAGGTCGGCATCAGCCACGGCCCGCTCTTCCCGGAGAAGGAGCTGGGCTGGCTGCTCTACGAGGGCAACGAAGGACAGGGTTACGCCACCGAGGCCGCCCGCTCCTTACGCGACTGGGCCGCGCAGGCACTCGGGGTCTCCGAACTGGTGAGTTATATCGCGCCGGACAACGCAGCCTCGGTCGCCGTGGCGGAGCGGCTCGGCGCGGTCCGCGACCTCGCGGCCGACAGACCCGATCCGAATGATCTGGTCTATCGGCACAGGCTCACGACCGCGCCCCGCTAGAGAGCGCGCGGGTTTCGTCAGTTGCTGTTGCGGGCGAGCCTCGCATAACGGCTGCGCTTGCTGGCGGAAGCGTAACGGCTGCGCTTGTGGTCGTACCAGGATGCCTCGCGCTGGCCGACATCGGCATGGACCAGACCGTTGGAATAAGTGCCGACACCGCCGACATTGTCGATCGCGCGCGCCGCGGCCGCGGCCTTGCGCGACGACGTCGCCATCGGCCGGAAATCAATCGCCCGGCCGCTGTAGTGCTGCGAGTTCCGGGCATGGCGGCCGCCGCAGGTCGAGGTGATCTGGATCGGACCGATCTTCGCGACGAGTTCGGCGATCATCGCCTTGGTTTCGGGCTTCAGGCAACCGAGGCCTTTGACCTGCGGCTGAAAGGATATTTTCTCGGGCGTACCATCGGCCATGGCAGCAGCAGGCAAGAAACCGCATAGTAACGCAAGCAACGACAAGCGACGCATCATCTACCAAACATGTAATGGGGAACTGGAAAGGATCAGGCCAGATAAGCTCGATGGCCCGAACGGATGCCGCTGCCTCTAATCGTGAAGCAAGGCCAAATCGTGGCTGGTGCCTTTTCGAGTTATTGTATTAACGCTACCCAGATCGTTCATGGCTCTTGGTCATGCCGTCGATCCCCCCTGGCTGGTGGCCTGGAACGGCGCCGGGAAAGGGAGCTGTCATCCCGTGCGCGGTGCAGCGCGCAGCGGTGCTCCGCAGACACGGGACCGCATGACGAGGAGGCGCCTCTACGCGCAGCCTCTCAAAAAGGCACCCTTTCCTGAGAACGGTCCCGTGTCTGCGCAGCGGCATGGAATGCCGCAGCGCGCACGGGATGCCCCGGTGGATCGGCCTTCGCGCCCGCCCGCCATTCCGCCGAGGCCCATCCCCTGCGCGCCACCGGCTTGGACAGGCAGGGCGCGGCTGGGCTAGCCTGTGCGACGGCACCCGCTTTCTGCGCGGTCGCCCCATTCCATCTCAGAGGATACGATGCCCAAGACCGACATCATCGCGGCGCTCACCCCGGAAATCACCGCGATCCGCCGCGACATCCATCGCCACCCCGAGCTGATGTACGACGTCCATCGGACCGCCGGCCTCGTCGCCGACAAGCTGCGGGAATGGGGCGTCGACGAAGTCGCCACCGGCGTCGGCCAGACCGGCGTCGTCGGCGTCATCAAGGGCAAGGGCCAGGATTCCGGCCGGGTCATCGCCATGCGGGCCGACATGGACGCGCTGCCGATCCACGAGGAGACCAATCTCCCGCACCGCTCGACCGTGCCCGGCAAGATGCATGCCTGCGGCCATGACGGCCATACCGCCATGCTGCTCGGCGCCGCCAAATACCTGACCGAGACCCGCGACTTCGACGGCACCGCCGTGCTGATCTTCCAGCCGGCCGAAGAGGGCGGCGCCGGCGCCAAGGCGATGATCGACGACGGTCTGATCACCCGCTTCGGCATCAGGAAGTCTACGGCATGCACAACAAGCCGGGCGTGCCGGTCGGCAAATTCGAGATCCGCAAGGGGCCTGCGATGGCCGCGGCCGACCAGCTCCACATCAAGATCGAGGGCCTGGGCGGCCATGCGGCCGCGCCGCATCGCGTCAACGACCCGATCGTCGCGTCCTGCGCGCTCGTGACCGCGCTGCAGACGGTTGCCTCGCGCAATGCCGACCCGCTCGACTCGATCGTCGTCTCGGTGACGGCGCTCAATGCCGGCGAGGCCTTCAACGTCATTCCGCAGACCGCGGAGATCAAGGGCTCGGTGCGCACGCTGACGCCGGAGACCCGCGATCTCGCCGAGAAGCGCATCACCGAGATCGTCGAGGGCGTGATGAAGGCCTTCGGCATGAAGTACCAGCTCAATTATCGCCGCGGCTATCCGGTGACCTTCAACCATTCCGGCCAGACCGATTTCGCCACCAGCGTGACGAAGGAGGCCTTCGGCTCGGATGCAATCAACACCGAGGTGCCGCCGACCATGGGCTCGGAAGACTTCTCCTACATGCTGGAGGAGCGTCCCGGCGCCTTCATCAATATCGGCAACGGCGACTCGGCCGGCCTGCATAACCCGGCCTACGAGTTCAACGATGCGGCGATCCCGGTGGGCGTGAACTACTGGGCGAGCCTCATCGAGATCGCCATGCCGCAGCGCAGTTGACGGCTGAGGCGATGAGCGACATCGATTGTCTGGTGATCGGGGCCGGCGTCGTCGGCCTCGCGGTTGCTCGCGAACTGGCGCTGGCCGGACGCGAGGTCGTCATCGCCGAAGCGGCCGAGGGCATCGGCACCCAGACCTCGGCCCGCAATTCCGAGGTCATCCATGCCGGGATCTATTATCCGCCCGGCTCCCTGAAGGCTCGCGTCTGCGTCGCGGGCCGCAGCAAACTCTATCGCTACCTGCAAGAGCGCAGTCTGCCGCACAAGGCTTGCGGCAAGCTGATCGTCGCCACCTCGGAAGCTCAGAAGCCGGCGCTGGAGACGATCATGGCCCGCGCCAAGGCTTCCGGCGTCGACACGCTGCGCTGGCTTTCCGGCGCGGAGGCGAAGGCGATGGAGCCGGAGGTGCGCTGCGAGATCGCCTTGCTCTCACCCGAGACCGGCGTCGTCGACAGCCATGCGCTGATGCTCTCGCTGCTCGGCGAATGCGAGGCGGCCGGCGGTTCGCTCGCGCTCAACACGCCGATCACCGGTTGGCGGCGCGAGGCTGATGGATTCAGCGTCGATTTCGGCGGCGACGATCCAGCGACCTATTCGGTGCGGACCGTGATCAATTCGGCCGGCCATGGCGCGCCGAAGCTGCTCGGCCTGCTCGACGGCTTCCCGGCCGCGCATGTGCCGGTGCAGCACTATGCCAAGGGCAATTATTTCGCGCTGACGGGAAAGCAGCCCTTCAGCCATCTGGTCTATCCGGTGCCGGAAGCGGCCGGGCTCGGCATCCACGCCACGATCGACATGGGCGGGCGGGTCAAGTTCGGGCCCGACGTCGAATGGGTCGAGAGCGATCAGGACCTGGTGGTCGATCCGTCGCGGGCGGAGAAGTTCTACGCGGCGATCCGGACGTACTGGCCGGCACTGCCGGATGCTGCGCTCGTCGCGGATTATGCGGGCATCCGGCCGAAGCTGCATGGGCCGAACGAGCCGATGCCGGACTTCCGCATCGACGGGCCGGAGGTGCATGGCGTAGCCGAGCTGGTCAATCTGCTGGGCATCGAGAGCCCCGGGCTGACCAGTTCGCTGGCGATTGCCGAGATGGTGCGGGAAAAGCTCGCGGCGTGAAGGGTGTCTTCCCGCACGTGCTGCGGCACGAAGTGCTGCTGCGCAGATGCGGGACCGTCCTCAGGAAAAGGCGCCTTCTCGTCGCGCGGTCCCGTGTCTGCGCAGCAGCGCGCACGGGATGACCCGGCGGCGGGCCTCATAGGAAAGCTCTTGAGAAGCCTGCGGCGTAAAGGTGTCATCCCGCACGCGCTGCGGCACGTAGTGCTACTGCGCAGATGCGGGATCGTCCTCAGGAAGAGGCGCCTTCTCGTCATGCGGTCCCGTGTCTGCGCAGCAGCGTTACACGCTGCAGCGCGCACGGGATGACACCCTTCTTTT
Source organism: Beijerinckiaceae bacterium (assembly GCA_965283735.1). Taxonomy (GTDB): domain Bacteria; phylum Pseudomonadota; class Alphaproteobacteria; order Rhizobiales; family Beijerinckiaceae; genus Allobosea. The sequence goes on from CBDIPN010000002.1 coordinate 240,617, forward strand.
CCCGCCCTTACGCCCGCGCCTTCTGAAACGCTTCCTTCGCCTCGCGCGCCAACGTCTCGATCCGTTTCCAGTCGCCGGCGGCGATCGTATCGGCCGGAACCAGCCACGAGCCGCCGACGCAGATGACCTGCGGCAAGGCGAGGTAATCACCGAGGTTCTTCAGGCCTACACCGCCGGTCGGGCAGAAGGTCATCTGCGGGAACGGGCCGGACAGCGCCTTCAAGGCCGGCGGGCCGCCGGCCTGCTCGGCCGGGAAGAATTTCGCGGTGGTGCGGCCAGCCGCAACGGCGCGCATGCAATCCGAAGCGGTTGCCACGCCCGGCAGCCAGGGCAGGCCCGCCTTGCGCAGGGCCTCGTCGACGCTCTCGCTGAAGCCGGGGCTGACCACAGCCTGCGCGCCGGCATCCTTGACCTGCTGGGCCTGGGCCGGTGTCACGACGGTACCGGCAACCGCCAAAGCCTTCGGCACCGATTTCGCGATGGCCGCGAGGGCTTCCATCGCGGCCGGGCGGCGCAGCGTGACCTCGACGACATCGATACCACCGGCAACCAATGCATGGGCGAGATCAACGGCGCGCGAGGCGTCCTCGATCACCACGACGGGGATCACGCCGCAGCTCTTCAACCGGGCAATCGCGGCAGTCTCGTCCATGGTCTCGTCTTTCAATCGATTTGAGCAGGAAATCCGGCTCTACTCCTTCGCCCAGTAGACGTCGAGCCCTCGCGCGCTACCGAGCAGAAGATCGACCGGCAGCGGCTTCTGCTTGCGCTCGGGAGCAGCCTTGAGCACGGCTTCCTTGGCAGCACCTGACATGAGCAGGCTCGCCCAGCCGGCGCCGAGCAGGCGGGCCGGCGAGAGCGACAAGCGGGTCGGCAGGCCCGGCGGGCGGGCGACGACGATGCCGCTATCAGGTACCGCGTTGAACGTCGCCTCTGCCCCCGGGAAGAGCGAGGCGATATGGCCGTCCGCGCCCATGCCGCTGACGAGCAGGTCGATCTCGGGCAATTCGGCCAGCTTCGCGCAGAGCAGCGCTGCAGCAGCCTCGATATCGCTGCCATGCTCGTGGAAGGACAGGAAGCTCGCACGCCCCGCGATCAGCGGCGCGAACTGCGCCCGGATCATGCGCTCGTTCGAGGCGGCGTCGTCGGCCGCGACGAAACGCTCGTCGGTCGGCAGCAGCGTGACCTGTTCCCAGGCCAGATCATGCCGGCCGAGCGCGGCGAGGAAGCCGGCCGGAGTCGTGCCGCCGGGCACGGCGAGAAGCGCCCTGCCCTGCCCCGCAAGCAGCTCCTTCAGCCGGACCGCGACCGCCTCCGCCAGAGCCTCCGATGCATCGGCGAGCGTGGCGAAGCGATGCCAGGCGAGCGGGCCGGCCATCAGATCAGATCCGGGTCGGCCCAGGAGCGGCCGTCGCGCTCGATCAGGCCGATCGCCTGCGACGGCCCCCAGGAGCCGGCGGCGTAGCGATGCGGATGCGGGTAGTAGTCCTGCCAGCCGGCGATGATCGGATCGACCCAGGTCCAGGCCTGCTCGACCTCATCACGATGCATGAACAGCGTCTGGTCGCCGCGGATCACGTCGGTCAGGAGGCGCTCATAGGCATCCGGCGTGCGCTCGTCGAAGGCGGTGGAATAGCGCAGGTCGAGCTGGCGCGGCACGATCTTGAGCCGGCCGGAGCCCGGCACCTTCATCATCAGCTGGAGCTGGACACCGTCGTTCGGCTGCAGGCGGATGAAGAGGCGGTTGGCGTCGAGCCGGTCGCAGGAGCCGCCGCCGAAGATCGAATGCGGCACCGGCTTGAAGGTGACGGCGATCTCGGAATAGCGCTGCGCCATGCGCTTGCCGGTGCGCAGATAGATCGGCACGCCGGCCCAGCGCCAGTTGTCGACCTCGCAGCGGATGGCGACGAAGGTCTCGGTGTTCGAGCCGTGGCCGAGTTCCTCGGAATAGCCGCGCACGCGCTGGCCGTCGATCTGCCCGGCGCCGTACTGGCCGCGCACCGTGTAGCGCTGGACATCCGGCCCGACGATGGGGCGCAGCGCCTTCAGCACCTTGATCTTCTCCTCGCGGACGGCGCCGGCCTCCAGCATGTTCGGCGGCTCGATGGCGAAGAGGGTAAGCAACTGCATGAGATGGTTCTGGACCATGTCGCGCATATGCCCGGACTTGTCGTAATAGCCGGCGCGTTGCTCCAGCCCGACCGTCTCGGCAACCGTGATCTGGACATGGTCGATGTCGCGGCTCGACCATGACCGCTCGAACAGCGTGTTGGCGAAGCGCAGGACGAGCAGGTTCTGCACCGTCTCCTTGCCGAGATAATGATCGATCCGGTAGGTCCGGCTTTCCGGCAGGATGCGCGCGACGGCGTCGTTGATCGCCCGCGCCGAGGCGAGATCGCGCCCGAGCGGCTTCTCCAGGATGACGCGCGAGGTCGGCGTCAGGATCTCGGCCTTGGCGAGGTTCTCGCAGATCGGGATGAAGAGATCGGGCGGGGTCGAGAGGTAGAAGGAGCGCACGCGGTCGCTCTCGCCCAAGGCCTGCTTCAACGCGCCGTAGGTCTCGGGCTTCACCGCATCGAGCATCACCATGGTCAGGCGGCGCAAGAAAGGCTCGACCTGATCCTTCGGGATGCCCTCCTCGTCGAGGCGCTTGGCGATCTGCTTCGGCAGGCCCTCGACATCCTCTTCCTTGCGGACGATGGCGAGGATGCGGCTCTCGCCGGGCAGGACGCCCTCGCGGTTACGTTGGGCGAGCGCCGGAAAGAGCTTGCGCAGCGCGAGATCGCCGCTCGCGCCGAAGATCACGAGATCGAAGGGCGGGACCGGCGTCCGCTCGGGAATGGTCTCGGGCCGAAGCGCGTTGTCCACGATGGCGTCCATAGGTCTCACAACTCCGTCAGGCGGTGCCGGTTCGCAATGCGGTGCCCGTCATTGCGAGAAGCGCAAGCGACGAAGCAATCCAGGGGACTGGGCCGCAGCCGTTCAACCCAGTCCCCTGGATTGCTTCGCTACGCTCGCAATGACGGAGCGGCCAACCGGGATACACTGTACCGAAAGGCTGCGGCCAGAGTGGGACGGTTTTGCCGCGCTGCAAAGAGGGGACGGCGCAGGGCCGATCCCCTCGTCGTTCAGCCCGCGCGCCGGAAGCCCGCGCTCGCGGTCAGCAACTGCTGGGCATAGGCCGTCTGCGGCTGACGCGCGGCCAGCGTCTCGACCGTCATTTCCTCGACCGCGCGGCCGAACTGCATGACCAGCAGGCGCTCGCACATATGGCCGACGACCGAGAGATCGTGGCTGACGAGGATATAGGTCAGCTTGCGCTCCTGCCTGAGCGCCGCGAGCAGGTTCAGCACCTCCGCCTGGATCGAGACGTCGAGCGCCGAGGTCGGCTCGTCCAGGAGCAGGATCGAGGGTTCGAGCACCAGCGCACGGGCGATCGCGACGCGCTGGCGCTGGCCGCCCGAGAGCTGGTGCGGATAGCGGAAGCGGAACGAGGCGGGCAGGCCGACATCCGTGAGCGCCTTGCCGATGCGGGCCTCAGCGTTGTCGAGGCCGTGGATGGCGAGCGGCTCGGCCAGCGTGTCGTCGACCGTCTTCTTGGGGTGCAGCGAGCCATAGGGGTCCTGGAAGACCATCTGGACGTTGCGATAGAAGGTCTTGTCGCGGACCTTGGGCTGCACGACGCCCTCGATCGCGACGTTGCCGCTCCATTCCCGGTTGAGGCCGGAGAGCACGCGCAGCACGGTCGACTTGCCCGAACCGGACTCGCCGACGAGGCCGTAGCTCTCGCCCCTGCGGACGTCGAAGGAGAGATCCTTCACGACATGGGAATCGCCGAAGGAGACGTTGAGCTTGTCGACGGAGATCGCTGTGTTCGTCATGCCAGCCACGCCGGGTCACGGTTGAGGGTGGCGAGCTTCGCCCGGGGATGATCGAGGTCCGGCAGGCATTCCAGCAGGCCGAGCGTATAGGGATGGCGGCGGCTGCGCGCCGCCGGGTCGGCAAGCTCGGCCGCCGGCAACGTCTCCATGACCTTGCCGCCATACATGACGATGACGCGGTCGCAGAAGGACTGCACCAGATGCAGGTCGTGGCTGATGAAGATCAGCCCCATGCCGCGCTCGGTGACGAGGTCGTCGAGGATCTTGAGGATCTGGAGCTGGACGGTGACGTCGAGCGCCGAGGTCGGCTCGTCAGCGATCAGGACTTCGGGCTCGGCGATCAGCATCATCGCGATCATGACGCGCTGGCCCATGCCGCCCGAAACCTCGTGCGGGTAGAGGTCGTAGACGCGGGCAGGCTCGCGGATCTGGACCTGCTCCAGCATGGCGAGGCTGCGCTCGCGCGCCTCGCGGACGCCGGCCTTGCGGTGGATGCGATAGGCCTCGGCGATCTGGCTGCCCACAGTCTCGACCGGGTTCAGCGAGAATTTCGGGTCCTGCATCACCATGGAGATATGGCGGCCGCGCAGCTTGCGGCGTGCGCCCTTGTCCATGGCCGTCAGGTCCTGACCACGGAAGCGCATGCGGTCGGCGCTGACGACGCCCGGATGCGGGATCAGGTCGAGGATGGCGCGGCCGGTCATCGACTTGCCCGAGCCGGACTCGCCGACGATGCCGAGCCGCTCGCGGCCCAGCGTGAAGGAGAGGCCGCGCACGGCCCGGACGATGCCGGTCGGCGTGTGGAAGTCGACCTTGAGATTGTCGACTTCGAGAAGAGGCTGCTCGCTCGCCATCGGCTTACCTCGCATCCATGACGTCGCGGAGCCCGTCGCCGAGCAGATTGAAGCCGAGCGCGACAATGCAGATCGCGACGCCGGGGAAGGTCGCGACCCACCACTGATCGAAGATCTGCTCACGGCCGGCCGAGATCATCGCGCCCCATTCCGGCATCGGCGGCTGGGCACCGAGGCCGAGGAAGCCGAGGCCGGCGGCGGTCAGGATGATGCCGGCCATGTCGAAGGTGGTGCGCACGATCAGCGAGGACATGCACATCGGCACGACATGCTTCCAGATGATGCGGGCTTGCGAGGCGCCCTGCAGGCGCATCGCGGCGATATAATCCTGGTTGCGGATCACCATCGTCTCGGCGCGGGCGACGCGGGCATAGGGCGGCCAGGTCGTGATCGCGATGGCGATGATGGCGTTGACGATGCCGGGGCCGAGCGCCGCGACGAAGGCCAGCGCCAGCACGAGGCGCGGGAAGGCCAGGAAGACGTCGGTGATGCGCATCAGCAGACGATCGACCCAACCACCGTAATAGCCGGAGATCGCGCCGATCAGCAGGCCGAAGGGGCCGACCGTGACGACGACCAGCAGCACGATGACCAGCGTGATCCGCGTGCCGTAGACGATGCGGCTGAAGATGTCGCGGCCGAGCGCGTCGGTGCCGAACCAGTTGGTCGCCGAGGGCGGCATGAGCCGCTTGTCGAGCGCCTGCGCGATCGGGTCGAAGGGCGCGATGACGGGCGCGAAGGCGGCGATCAGCAGCAGCAGGACGATGATGGCGAGGCCCGCCACCGCCATCGGGTTGCGCTTGAAGGCAAGCCATTGCCGGTAAAGCTGGCCGAGACGGGCCTGTCGGCGTGACTCAGGCGAGTCGCTGATCAGCCAGGCGTGCAGGCCGGGAGAGGAAGTGTCGCTCATGTCCGTCTCCTCAACGCACGCGCGGATCGGCCAGGCGGCCGATGATGTCGGTCAGGAGATTGACCCCGATGAAGACGACACCGACCACCAGCGTCCCGCCGAGCACCGCATTCATGTCGGCGTTGAGCAGAGCGTTGGTGAGATAGCGGCCGAGGCCCGGCCAGGCGAAGATCGTCTCGGTCAGCACCGAGCCCTCCAGCAGGTGCATGTAGGAGAGAGCGATCACGGTGAAGAGCGGCACGGCGGCATTGCGCAGCGCGTGGCGCCAGATCACGGCGGTCTCGGAGACGCCCTTCACGCGGGCGGCGATGACATATTGCTGCTGCAGCTCGGTGATCATGAAGCTGCGGGTCATGCGGCTGATATAGGCCACCGAGAGCAGGCCGAGCACCAGAGCCGGCAGGATCAGATGCGAGAGGGCGTCCCAGAACGCCTCCCATTCACCCTCCAGCGCGGCGTCGATCATGATGACGCCGGTGCGGGTGGTGACGATGTCCTGCCAGACGACCGAGATGCGCCCGGGTCCGGAGACCCAGCCGAGCTTGGCGTAGAACAGCAGGAGCGCCATCAGGCCGATCCAGAAGACCGGGACGGAATAGCCGACGAGGCCGACGACGCGGGCGACCTGATCCTGCCAGCGGCCCTGGTTGACGGCGGCGACGATGCCGAGCGGGACGCCGATGAGCACGCCGATCAGCGTGCCGAGCGTCGCGAGTTCAAGCGTCGCCGGGAAGACGCGCTTGATGTCCTCGACGACCGGGTTCGAGGTCAGCACGGAGGTGCCGAGATTCCCGGTGAAGACCTTGCCGATATAGATGGCGAATTGCTGCCAGAGCGGCTTGTCGAGGCCGAGCTCGATGCGCGCCGCCTCATAGGTTTCAGGCCGAGCGTTGTCGCCGACGACGGCTAGCACCGGGTCGATCGGAATGACGCGGGCGATGAAGAAGGTGACCAGCAGCAGGCCGAACATGGTGATGACCACGGTCGTCAACTCGCGCGAGAGCGCGCGGCCCCAGCGCCGCAGCCTGCCCGGCGCGGCGGCCTTGCCTGTGGGAGCTTGCGTCACGGCTGTCATGACCCGCCTCCATTTCCAGTGTTTTTCGTCGGAGCGCCGGGGATCGCCGCAGGCGTTTCACGCCGCGCCAGAATCCAGGCCATGTCCGGAATGAGCATGAAAGGAAGCCCGCCGCGACCTTTCGGAATCGCGGCGGGCTCCTGAGCCGGAAAGCTCAGTTCTTGACGATGGTGGCGTAGCGGTTGGTGTCGGAGCTCGGTCCGATGACCCAGCCCTTCACGTTCTTGCGCTCGGCCGAGACCTCGATCTGCTGGAACATGATGACGAAGGGCGAGACCTTCTGGTGGTCGCGCTGCAGACCTTCATAGGTGGTCTTGCGCTTGCCAGCATCGGCTTCCAGCACGGCGCCCTGCGTGACCTTGGTCATCTCCGGGATGTTCCAGGCATTGCGCCAGGCCAGCGTCTTCGACTTCGCTTCCTCACCGTTATCCTCGTTGATGGCGAAGGTCTCGGCATTCGTGTGCGGGTCGAGATAGTCCGGGCCCCACTGGCCGATATAGATGTCGTGGGTGCGGGCGCGGTACTTGGTCAGCGTCTGCTTGCCGTCACCGGGGACGATCTCGAGCTTGACGCCGGCCTGGCCCAGGTCGCCTGGATCGCCTGCGCGATATCGGTGATCGGGGAGATCGAGCGGGTGTCCATGGTGACGGTGAAGCCGTTGCTGAGACCAGCCTTGGCGAGCAGCTCCTTCGCCTTGGCGACGTTGAGCTGGTAGGGCTTGTCCGAGATCGCGCCGAGGAAGCCCTGCGGCAGGAACGACTCATGGTGCTTGTAGGTGCCCTCAAGGATGTTCTTCTCGATCGAGGCGTAATCGACCAGGAGCTTCAGCGCCTCGCGGACCTCGGGCTTGGCGAGGTTCGGGTTCTTCTGGTTCAGGCCCATATAGAGGATATAGCCCTTGTCGCCCTGGACGATCTCGAGGTCCTTGTTGTTCTTGACCGCTGCGAGCTGGTCCTTCGAGAGGTTGCGGGCGATGTCGACGTCGCCCTTCTCGACGAGCAGGCGCTGCGAGGCCGGCTCGGCGACATGGCGTACGACGATGCGCTTGCTCTTCGGCGCGCCCTTGTACCAGCTCTCGTTGGCGTCGAGCGTGTACTGCTCGTTCGGGCGATAGCTGCGGACCTTGAAAGCACCCGAGCCGGCCGAGTTCAGCTTGAGCCAACCATTGCCCCAGTCGCCGTCCTTCTCATTGGCCTTGACCAGCTTCGAGTCGACGATGGCGGCGACGCCGGAGGTCAGGCAGTTATAGAAGAAGGTCGGCGCGTAGGGCTTCGAGACCGTGATCTGGACGGTGTTCTCGTCGACGGCCTTGACCTTGTCGAGCACGTTCTCGGCAACGAAGCCGAACTGGCGCAGGATGAAGCCCGGCGACTTGTTGAGCGTGACCGCGCGCTGGAAGGAGTAGACCACGTCGGCGGCCGTCATCGGGTTGCCCGAGTGGAACTTGACGCCTTTGCGCAACTTGAAGGTGTAGGTCAGGTTGTCGGGGCTGACGGTCCAGCTCTCGGCGAGATCCGGAATCAGCTCGTTGTTCTTGGAAATGTCGATGTTGATGAGCTTGTCGTAGACGTTAGCGCCGACCTCGACGCCCGAGAACTCGAAAGCCTCGGCCGGGTCGAGCGTGATGATGTCGTCGATCTGCTTGGCCATCACGATCGTGTCCTTCGGCGTCTGCGCGAAGGCGGCGGTGGTCGACATCAGGGCCGTAAAGGCCGAAACCGCCATCAATTTGGCTACGTGACGCATCGGATTCCCCATCGTTCGTGTTGCGCGGGCGCTTTGCCGCCCGTTGGGCGCTATCTGCAACCAGTCCGGTGCGGCTGTCCAGTCGACCAACGGCCATGGAAAGGGCGGAACGGCTCATTTTGCACATCTCTTGAGCAGCGAAGCCGGGTCATGAGGCCATCCGGGCGCTGGCGATGCCTTGCGCGCGTCAACCGCCCGGCTAACCTGACGTTACAGGCGGCGCTCGCCTGGGATTAGGGGGCGAAACTTGGCCATCATCGCCGCGCTGAACCATGTCACGCATTACCGCTACGACCGGCCAGTCACGCTCGGGCCGCAGATCGTGCGCCTGCGGCCGGCGCCGCATTGTCGCGCCGCGATCGAGAGCTATTCGCTGAAGGTGACGCCGGCCCAGCATTTCGTGAACTGGCAGCAGGACCCGGCCGGCAACTGGCTGGCGCGCTATGTCTTCCCGGAGCCGGTGATGGAGTTCCGGATCGAGGTCGATGTCGTCACCGAACTGTCGATCATCAATCCCTTCGACTTCTTCGTCGAGACGCAGGCCGAGACCTTCCCCTTCGCCTATACGCCAGAGCAGACCGAGGAACTCTCACCCTATCTGGTGACGGAGCCGGCCGGCCCGCTGCTTGAAGCCTTCCTCGCCGAATTGCCGCGTGAGCCGATGAACACGGTCAACTTCATCGTCGACCTCAACGCCCGCCTGCAACAGCGCATCGCCTACGGCATCCGGATGGAGCCGGGCGTGCAGGAGCCGGAGCACACGCTGTCGATCGGATCTGGCTCCTGCCGCGACACGAGCTGGCTCCTGTCCAGGCGCTCCGGCATCTCGGTCTCGCAGCACGTTTCGTCTCCGGCTACCTGATCCAGATGAAGGCGGATATCGACCCGCTCGAAGGCCCGCGCGGGACGGACAAGGATTTCACCGACCTGCATGCCTGGGCCGAGGTCTATATCCCCGGCGCCGGCTGGGTCGGGCTCGACCCGACCTCGGGCCTGCTCACCGGAGAGGGCCACCTGCCGCTGGCCGCGACGGCACATTACCGCTCGGCTGCGCCGGTTTCAGGCGTGGCGAGCTATGCCGAGACCAGTTTCGACTTCCAGATGAGCGTAACGCGCGTGCACGAAGTGCCGCGCATCACCCTGCCCTTCTCAGATGCCTCCTGGGCCGAGCTCGATGCGCTCGGCGAGACCGTCGAGGCCGATCTCAAGGCGCAGGATGTCCGCCTCACCATGGGCGGCGAGCCGACCTTCGTCTCGATCGACGACCAGACCGGCGCGGAATGGAACATCGCCGCGGTCGGGCCGACCAAGCGCCAGCGGGCCGACACGCTGATCCGGCGGCTGCGCCAGCGCTTCGCCCCGGGCGGGATGCTGCATTACGGCCAGGGCAAATGGTATCCGGGCGAAACCCTGCCGCGCTGGGCCTTCGCTCTGTACTGGCGCCGCGACGGCGAGCCGATCTGGCGCAATGCCGACCTGATCGCGCGGGAACCCGGCGCGCAGACCGGCGGGGACCGCGAGCTGGAGGTGAGCGCCACCATCCGCGATGCCGAGGCTCTGGCGCAGGGGCTTTCCGAGAAGCTGGGGCTCGGCGCCGACTATGTGATGTCGGCCTATGAGGATACCGGCGTCTGGCTGCTCAAGGAGGCGCAGCTTCCCGACAATGTCGACCCGCTCGATTCGCGCCTCGCCGATCCGGAGGAGCGCTCGCGGATGGCGCGCGTGTTTGAACTCGGCCTCGGCAACCCACGCGGCTATGTCATCCCGGTTCAGCGCTGGCAGGCGGGCGCGAGCGACCGGCGCTGGCGCTCCGAGAAATGGAAGCTGCGCCGCGGCAAGCTCTTCCTCGTGCCGGGCGATTCTCCGGTCGGCTACCGGCTGCCGCTCGGCTCGCTGCCCGTCGTGCCCAAGGCCGAATATCCGCATATCCATCCGCAGGACCCATTGGAGCCGCGCCCGCCTTTGGCAGCCGCCGGGCCGGCCGGAGCAAGCTGGACCGACCATCCCGAGGCGCGGCCAACGGAGCCGACGACCATGGAGGAGCGCCCCGGCCCGGCACAGATGAGCATCGGAGCGCAAGCTGCTGCCTCAGGGCCGGTCCAGGACCGGCGCGAGCAGGAGATCGGCGGCGATCACGTCCGCACGGCGCTCAGCCTCGAAATCCGCGATAACGTGCTCTGCGTCTTCCTGCCCCCGGTCGAGCGGCTGGAGGATTATCTCGACCTCGTCGCCTCGGTCGAGGCGGTAGCGGAGGAGCTCGGCCAGCCCGTGCATATCGAAGGCTACGCGCCGCCCTTCGACCCACGCCTCGATGTCATCAAGGTCACGCCCGATCCCGGCGTGATCGAGGTGAATATCCATCCAGCGACGGACTGGCGCGAGGCTGCGGCGATCACGCAGGGCGTCTACGAGGAGGCGCGGCTGGCGCGGCTCTGTGCCGAGAAATTCATGGTCGACGGCCGTCATACCGGCACCGGCGGCGGCAACCATGTCGTGCTTGGCGGCGTGACGCCGGCCGACTCGCCCTTCCTGCGCCGGCCGGATCTGCTCAAGAGCATCATCCTCTACTGGAACCGGCACCCCTCTCTCCTACCTGTTCTCAGGCCTGTTCATCGGCCCGACCAGCCAGGCCCCGCGCATCGACGAGGCCCGGCAGGATCAGCTCTACGAGCTGGAGATCGCGCTGGCGCAGGTGCCCGGGCCCGGCGAGGCGCCGATCCCGCTCTGGCTGGTCGACCGGCTGTTCCGCAATCTCCTGGTTGACGTCTCCGGCAACACGCACCGCACCGAAATCTGCATCGACAAGCTCTATTCGCCGGACGGACCGACCGGCCGGCTCGGGCTCGTCGAGTTCCGCGGCTTCGAGATGCCGCCGGACTCGCGCATGTCGCTCGCGCAGCAACTGCTGCTGCGGGCGCTGATCGCCTGGTTCTGGCGCGAGCCGCTGGAGGGCAAGCTGGTCCGATGGGGTACCGCTCTGCATGACCGCTTCATGCTGCCGGAGATGGTCTGGCAGGATTTCAAGGACGTGCTCGGCGATCTCCAGCGCGCCGGCTACGCCTTCGATCCCGGCTGGTTCGAGGCACAGGCCGAGTTCCGCTTCCCGTTCTTCGGCAAGGTCGCGCATGGCGGCGTCGAGATTGAGATCCGGCAGGCGCTCGAGCCCTGGCATGTCATGGGCGAGGAAGGCGCGATCGGCGGCACGGTGCGCTATGTCGACAGCTCGATCGAGCGCCTGCAGGTCAAGGCGACCGGACTGGTGCCGGGCCGCCACCTCATAACCTGCAACGGTCGTCGCCTGCCGATGACGGCGACCGGCACATCCGGCGAGGCCGTCGCGGCGGTGCGCTTCAAGGCATGGCAGCCGGCCTCGGGGCTGCATCCGACGATCCCCGTGCATGCGCCCCTGACCTTCGACATCGTCGATCTCTGGTCCGGCCGCTCGCTCGGCGGCTGCGTCTATCATGTCGCCCATCCCGGGGGGCGCAATTACGAGACCCCCCCGGTCAATTCCTACGAGGCGGAGGCAAGACGGCTCGCACGTTTCGAGGCGATCGGGCATAGTCCAGGCCCTCTGGCGATTCCGCCGGAGGAACGCAGCGCCGAATTCCCGCTCACGCTGGATTTGAGGCGCCCAGCAGGGATTTAGAGCGAAGCATGCCGGTGCAGGGCCGCATCCGATCGGGACGCAGCAGGGCCGAGCGGCGCGCCGCGCTGCTCGCCGGCTATCGCCCGCTACCGGGTGTCTTCGACGAGTTCATCGACGGAAACGGCAGCGTGCGCCCGCATTGGGAGCCGTTCCTCTCGGCCTGGTGCGCACTGTCGCCTTCGGAGCTGACGCAGCGCTTCGGGCTCGCCGACCGGCATGTGCGCGATACCGGCGTGTCCTACCGCGTCCATGGCGATATCGACGAGCGCGATCCCGGCGTCGGCGAACGCGCCTGGCCGCTCTCGCATGTGCCTCTCGTCATCCCCGAGACGGAATGGCAGGCGATCGCTGCCGGCGTGACGCAGCGCGCCGAGCTGCTTTCGACCGTGCTCGACGATATCTACGGGCCGGGCGAGCTGATCGCGGGGAGCCACCTACCCGCCGCTGTCGTCACCGGCAGCCCCGATTACCTGCGCCCGCTTCATGGCATCGCGGGTGGTGGCACGCTCCAGCTCTATGCCGCCGATCTCGGCCGCGGTCCGGATGGGCGCTGGTGGGTTTTGCAGGATCGCACGCAGGCACCGTCCGGAACCGGCTATGCGCTGGAGAACCGGCTGGCGCTGGCGCGCGCCTTCCCCGACATGTTCCGCAACATGAACATCGAGCGGCTGGCGGCCTTCTTCCAGAGTTTTCGAGCGGGACTGGTGTCTCGCTCCAAGCGCGTCGAGCCGCGCATCGCGCTGCTGACGCCGGGCTCGCTCAACGAAAGCTATTTCGAGCAGGCCTATCTCGCCCGCTATCTCGGCTTCCTGCTGGTCGAGGGCGGCGACCTGCTGATGCGCGAGGGCCGGGTGCATGTCCGCACCATCGCCGGCCTGAAGCGTGCCGACGTGATCTGGCGGCGCATCGACGGCGATTTCGCCGATCCGCTGGAACTCAATTCCGGCTCGGCGCTTGGCGTTGCCGGGCTGGTCGAGGCCGCCCGGCAGGGGCAGGTCCATGTCGCCAACGGGCTCGGCTCCGGCGTCGTCGAGGCCCGCGCCCTGATGGGCTTCCTGCCGGCGCTCGCCCGGCAGGTGCTCGGCCAGGATCTGATCCTGCCGAATATCGCGACCTGGTGGTGCGGCCAGCCGCAGGAACGCCAGACCGTGCTCGACCGGCTCGGCGAAATGAGCATCGCGCCGGCCTTCCGCGGCGCCGGCAACGGACAGGACGCAACGCAGGTCGTCGCCGGGGAATTGCCGGAGGCGGAGCGCGCGGCCCTGCGCGGCCGTATCGAGGCGCGCGGCATGGACTATGTCGGGCAGGAGGTCGTCCGGCTCTCGACCATGCCGGTCTTCCAGAACGGGCGGCTCGAACCGCACCCAATGACGCTGCGCGTCTTCGCCGCGGCGACGCCGGATGGCTGGAAGGTGATGCCCGGCGGCTTCTGCCGCATCTCGGACGAACCCGATGCCCGCGCGGTCAGCATGCGCAACGGCGTGCGCTCCAGCGATGTCTGGGTCACTTCGGAGGAGCCGGTCGCGCAGGTCAGCCTGCTGCCGACGCCGGACCGGGTCAGCATCCGCCGCGTCACCGGCACATTGCCGAGCCGTGCGGCCGACAACCTGTTCTGGCTCGGGCGCTATCTGGAGCGCGGCGAGGCCACCTTACGCCTCGTGCGCGCGCTGCTCGGCCGCCTGATCGATCCCGACCCCGCGCCGGGGCGCAGCGACACGGTACGCCAGCTCGCCGGCATGCTCGTGGCCTCGGGCGCCGCCCCCGGTGGGCAGGAGAAGCGGACGCCGGCGGCACAGGCCTATGCGGCGATCTACAGCCTCGACGATTACGGCTCGGCCGCCGCCTCGCTGCGTGAGGCGCGGCGCACCGCTTCGGTCATCCGCGAGCGCCTCTCCGTCGATGCCTGGCGGCTGTTCGGCGACCTGCAGCACCAGCTCGATCCCGAGGAAGGCCGCAAGCCGAGCGAAGGCGAGGCCTATGAGATCGCCGACCGCGCGCTGAAATCGCTCGCCGCCTTCTCCGGCCTCGGCCAGGAGAACATGGTGCGCGGCAATGGCTGGCGCTTCCTCGATATCGGCCGTCGCCTGGAGCGCGGCATCGCGACCTGCCGCTTCGCCCGGCAACTCGCCGACAGCAACGCCTCCGGCGACAATCTCGACGCGCTGCTCGACCTGACGGATTCACAGATCACCTATCGCTCGCGCTATCTGCTCGGCGCGAGCCTGCAGCCGGTGCTCGACCTGGTGATGCTGGACCCCTACAATCCGCGCTCCGTCGCCTTCCAGGTCGAGCGGTTGGACACCGAGATCGCCAACCTGCCGACGCTCACCGATGACGGCATGCTGGAAGCGCCGCGCCGGCTGGTGCTGCGGCTCGCGGCCGATTGCCGGACGATGGAGGCGAGCCGGCTCGACCGGACCAGCATCCTGCTGTTCGAGCAGTTGCTGATGGGGCTCTCCGGCGCGATCGCCGATCGTTACTTCCTGCAGAACAGCGGCCCCGAAGGCTCGCGGATGACGAGCATCGCGTGATCTACGAGCTGCGCCACGTCACGACCTACGGCTATAGCCGGCCGGTGCCCTTTTCGCGCTGTATCCTCCGGCTCTTGCCGCGCGACGGGGCGGGCCAACGCGTGCTCAAGAGCGAGTTGCTGATCACGCCGCGCCCGGCCGAGCGCAATGACGGCATCTGCTTCTTCGGTAACCGCATGACCACGATCACCATCACCAAGCCGCATCGCGAGCTGAAACTCGAGATGCGCGCGCGGATCGAGGTCGACCGGCCACCTCCGCCCCATGCCGGGCTGACGCGGAACTGGGAGGATGTCGCTACGCTGGCGCTCGATTCACGGAGCCTCCAGCCGGATTCGCCAGCGCATCACCTCTATCCGAGCCGGCTCGTGCCGCATGTCCCGGCCGTGGTCGACTATGCGCGGTCGAGCTTCGCCGCGGGGCGCCCGGTGCTGGAGGCCGCCTGCGACCTGATGGCCCGGATCAGGCGCGATTTCGTCTACGATCCCGAGGCGACGGAGGTGACGACGCCACTGGCGGAGGCTTTCGACCAGCGCCACGGCGTCTGCCAGGATTTCGCGCATATCATGATCGCGGGCTTGCGCGGCCTCGGCCTGCCTGCGGCCTATGTCTCCGGCTATATCCGCACCATCCCGCCGCCGGGCCAGAAGCGCCTCGAAGGCGCCGATGCCAGCCATGCCTGGGCGATGCTGTGGTGCGGGCCGGAAATCGGCTGGGTCGGGCTCGATCCCACCAATGACCTGATCGTGGCGGACGACCATATCGTCACCGCCTTCGGCCGCGACTATACCGATGTCGCGCCACTCGACGGCGTGGTGATCGGGCCGGGCACGCAGAAGGTCGGCGTCGCCGTGGACGTGATCCCGGTCGGCTGAAGGCGCCTTTGCCAACCTGAACCGTCATTGCGAGGAGCGAAGCGACGAAGCAATCCAAGGGGACGTAGAGCTCTGCCGCCCCTGGATTGCTTCGCTACGCTCGCAATGACGGCGAAGCCTCAGGCCAGCGTGTAGGCCGTCTTGACCGTGGTGTAGAACTCCTTGGCGTAGGCGCCCTGCTCGCGCGGGCCGTAGCTGGAGCCCTTCCGGCCGCCAAACGGCACATGATAGTCGACGCCCGCCGTCGGCAGGTTGACCATCACCATGCCTGCCTCGCTGTTACGCTTGAAATGCGTCGCGTGCTTGAGCGAGGTCGTGCAGATGCCGGAGGAAAGTCCGAACTCGGTGTCGTTGGCCACAGCGAGCGCCTCGTCATAGTCCTTGACGCGGACGATGTTGGCGACCGGGCCGAAGACCTCCTCGCGCGAGATGCGCATCGCGTTGGTCGTCTCGGTGAACAGCGCCGGCGCGAGATAGAAGCCGGGGGTGTCGCGCTTCAGAAGTTCGCCGCCGAAGACCAGCTTGCCGCCCTCGTCCTTGGCGATCTGGATGTATTTCAGGTCCTGATCGAGCTGGCTCTGGTCGACGACCGGGCCGATATGGGTACCGGCCTTCAGCGCATCGTCGACGACGACGGTCTTGAGGCGCTCGATGCAGGCCTCGACGAACTTGTCGTGGATGCCCGCCTGGACGATCAGGCGCGAGGAGGCCGTGCAGCGCTGGCCGGTCGAGAAAAAGGCGCCGTTAACGGCAACCTCGACGGCAACCTTCAGGTCGGCGTCGTCGAGCACGACGAGCGGGTTCTTGCCGCCCATCTCGAGCTGAACCTTCTTCATCGGATTGCCGGCGATGCAGGCAGCCGCAACCTTGCGACCGGTGCCGACCGAGCCGGTGAAGGAGATCGCCGAGACGTCCTTATGCTCGAGCAGCGCCTGGCCGACGACCGAGCCGCGGCCCATGACGAGGTTGAGCGCGCCCCTGGGCAGGCCCGCACGCTGGAGAATGTCGACCAGCGCCCAGGCCGAGCCCGGCACGAGATCGGCCGGCTTCAGGACGACGCAATTGCCCCAGGCGAGAGCGGGGGCGATCTTCCAGGCGGGGATCGCGATCGGGAAATTCCAGGGCGTGATCATGCCGACGATGCCGACCGCCTCGCGGGTGATCTCGACGCCGACGCCGGGACGCACCGAGGGGACCATCTCGCCGCCGAGGCGCAGGCACTCGCCGGCGAAGAAGGCGAAGACCTGGCCGGCGCGGGTGGCTTCGCCGATGCCCTCGGCGAGCGTCTTGCCCTCTTCCCGCGAGAGCAGCCGGCCGAGCTCGTCCTTGCGGGCGAGGATCTCGTCGGAGGCCTTCTTCAGGATGTCGTAGCGCTCCTGCGGGGTGGAGCGGCTCCAGGCCGGGAATGCAGCCTTGGCGGCGGCGACCGCGTTGTTCAGGTCCTCGACCGAGCCTTGCGTGTACTCGCCGACGACGTCGTTGGTGTTCGAGGGATTGATGTTGCGCGAGGCATTGGCGCCGCCGGCCCATTCGCCGGCGATGAGGTTCTTGAAGGGCGCGTTCATCTTGTTCTCCCACGACACAGGTTCGTGGTTCGGGTGTTAGCGCCTTTGGGCCGGCAAGGCCAATGCCCTTTGCCCAGCCGGCTCTCCCGCAGCCGCATCGCGGACCATGGCTGGGGACTACTTCTCCTTGATCGACAAACCGTTCTTGCCGACCGAGATCTCGATGCCATCAGGCTGCTTCTTCTCCTGGTAGAGCGAATAGCCGGTCACGGCGAGGGCAGCGACGAGGATGAGGACCAGCGCGGCCAGGAGATTACGCGATAGAGCCATGGAGCATTCCCGATATGGCGGCGGAGCCGCGAGCCCAATCCCAACGCAGGCCGGGTCGCGATGTTCCCCGCAGCGCGCGGAACGTTGCCTCACGCGCGGCGTTGCCATGACGCACAGGCTGGTTTCCACGCGGGACCGGCCGTGACAGGATCGCACCGGCAGGAGGTTGCCATGCCAGACACCGAACTGCAGGAACGCATCTGGGCCGCGCTGGCCGCGCACCCCGTCTACATGGTCTCGCTCGTCGCAGAGGGCGACATCAGGACACGGCCGATGTCAGGGCATCTCGACCGTGATCATCACCGCCTGCTCTTCATCACCCACCGGCATACCGGCATCATCGGAGCGGCCCTGCGTTCGCCTTCCGTCGGCGTCGCGATCAGCCATGAAGACCGCAATTTCTACGCGGCGATCTCCTGCTCGGCCTCCGAGGTCCCGAGCCGCGAGACGCTGCGGCAGGTCTGGACGCCGATCGCCAGCGCCTGGTTCCCGAACGGGCCGGATGATCCCGACGCGACCCTGCTCGCACTGACGCCAACATCGGCCGAAATCTGGGACGGGCCGTCGAGCAGCATGCTCGTCGCGTTCAAGCTGGCGACCGCCAAGATCCTCGGCCGCACGCCCGATCTCGGCGTCAACGCAACGATCGACATGCGCTGAACCCTCCCGGGTCAGGCTGGGTCGGCTTCCACCATCCTGCGGCCGAGCCAGGCCGTCGCGACGCTCGACCAGACAATGCCGAGGGCCCAGCCACCGAGCACGTCGGAGGGCCAGTGCACGCCGAGATAGACGCGACTCAGCCCGATCAGGCCGACCATGACCACGGCCATGATCATGCAGAAGCGGGCGATATCGGCCCGCCGCGAAGCGAGACCGACGAAGCCGGCGATGGTCAGCAATGTCACGGCCGAGAGGAAGGCGTGGCCGCTCGGGAAGCTAGCGGTGAAGGTCAGGGCGGCATGCTCGACGATATCGGGCCGCTCGCGGGCGATCGCGATCTTCAGGCCGGTGCTCGCCAGGAAGGCGGCGACGAGGCTGACGACGAGCCCGACCGCGAGACGGCGGTAGCCGCAGAGCCAGAGCGCCAGCGTCGCCGTCAGCGCCATGAAGAACAGGCCGACGAAGCTGCCGAGCGCCGTCATGTCGCGCACCGCCTCCTGGAACCAGGCCGGCCCGATCGGAATCGCGGGATTGGCCGCATCGCGGAACAGCATGATCAGCGTGGTATCGAGAGCGAAGCTGCGCCCGGAAACGATCAGCAGCGCGAGCCCGAGGAAAACCAAGGCGGCGACAGCGGGAACCAGGATACGAGGCTGGGGCAAGAAAGGCGGTCTCCGGGAGGGATGGGACAGGAGGTTATCCGAGATGGGCCGGGATCGAACAGGCGGCGTTCTGCCGCCATGATCCGGCTTCGCTCAATGACTGGCGGGGCGTGCGGCGATCACCCGCAAAGCCTTGGGCAACAGGCCGTAGCGCAACGGGCCGGCCTTGCGCTCGACCTCGCCGTCGAAGGTGATGTGGCCGCGCCGCTTGTCGCGCCGGGTCAACGTCACGGCATCGCCGGTGAAGGAGGTCAGGTTGTGCGAGTCGCGCCAGTGGCCCGAGACCACCGAGAGCGCCGCCTTGCCGCGCGAATAGAGTCCGCCGGCATTCAGGACATGAACCTCGAAGACGCCTTCGTCGAGTTGCGGGCGGCGCCAGTCCGCCCCCTCGAAGCGGTTGACGGTGACGAGCACGGCATCAGCCTCGACGATGCGATGATCGCCGCCGACGGCGATGTCGAGCGTGACCGGCCGGGTGAACAGGATCGAGCGCGTCGCGGCGATGCCGAAGGCGGCGGCGCGGCTGAAGGGAAAGCGGCGGCGGGCATATTCACGCTCGCGCGCCATCAGGCTGAAAAAGCCCATGCCGGAGATCGAATGGAACAGGCGGTCGTTGACCCGGCCGACATCCATCTCGACCGGCTCGCCCCCACAAAGCGCCGCAACCTGCTGCTCGAGCGTGCCGAACAGGCCGAGATCGCGGCCGAGCACATTCACCGTCCCCATCGGCAGGATGCCGATCGGGCGATCGGCCTGGATCAGGACCGGCAGGGCGCCGTTGATCGTGCCGTCGCCGCCGGCCAGGACCGGCATCGCATGGCTGTCCTCGATCGCGAGCGAAAGCGCATCGTCGATCTCGCGCGGCGGCACGAGGCGGACATCCGCGCCGCAGCCGTGGGCAGCGAAGGCAGCCTCCAGCCGCGTGGCGAACGCATCGGCACCGGCTTCGAGAACCGTTCCGGCACGGGCATTGGCGATGACAGTGTAGCGCATGGTGCTGGGGTAGATGGGTGGCGCTCGACCACGCGCAAGAGCGTTTACGCAGCCGCCGGGCGGGCGTCGAACTGTTCCGGCATCGGCGGCATCAGCGGCATCGGCACGTCCGCGACCTCTTCGGTGATGACTTCGAAACGCTGCAGCGTATGGGCACCGAAGGAGCTGATCATCGCGACATCGGTCGCGTCGCGGCCGCGTGCGATGACGATGCGGCCGATGCGCGGCTCGTTATGGCGGGCATCGAAGGTGTGCCAGCGTCCACCGAGGAAGACCTCGAACCAGGCGTTGAAATCCATCGGCGCCGGATTGGCGGGCACGCCGATATCGCCGAGATAGCCATTGCAGTAGCGCGCCGGGATGTTCATGCAGCGGCAGAGCGTTACCGCCAGATGCGCGAAGTCGCGGCAGACGCCGATGCGCTCCTCGAAGGCTTCGGCGGCCGTGCGGGTGTTGCGCGCGTAATGATAGCCGAAGCTCAGGTGATTGTGGACGAAGTCGACGATCGCCTGCACCCGCGACCAGCCCGGCTGGACCTGTCCGAACAGGCCCCAGGCCTGATCGTAGAGCTTGTCGGTCTCGCAATAGCGGCTGCCCAGCAGATAGACGAGCGCCGAGTCGGGGAGACGCGACGGCGAAACCTCGCGGGCGGCCGGGTTGATGATATCGGGCTCACCGGAATCATGGACAACGCCTTGCGATTCCAGGCGGATGCCGCCGGATGGCGCGATCATGCGTCGACGAATATTGCCGAACGCATCGAGATCCTGCGTCATCGCGATCGCCAGAGAGGGATCGGCCAGAGCGGTCAGCTTCATCTCGTCCGGCGCCGTCAGATCGTGCCGGCGCGACGGGTGCACGTCGAGCAGCGTGATCAAGGGCATGTCATGGGCACAGACCAGCTCGATCCGATAGCCGTAGCGGATGCGCATCTCGCCTTCTCCTGATGTGAGGGCCGGGACCGCTACGCGGACTCGCCGCTGCGGATCGTCGGGTGTCGAAATCCCCCAGCGATGAGACGCGCCAAGGGGCTCTACTGTTCCCGTGGATTGACGAAAAATGATCGATCAGCCGCAAAATTCGGGTATTTCTCGAACATCTCAAAAAGAAGATGCGGGCCTTACGGCCCGCATCCCGCCGCCACGACGGTTCGGCTGGGGGGATAGCAACCGCCGCGACTTGCGCCCTGATCGGCTCCACGTTTCCCTGAAACACGGAACCGATTCAAATCTTCGATTTATTGCGCATTCGCTGGCACGGACCTTCGGCTCTGCCCGCGAACCGACATCGAATTCGCTCCGAAACGCTTCGCCGCTACATCATCCAGTAGGGCATCGTGCCGTAGTAGTCGTGGACACGCTTGCCATAAGCCTTGTCGTCCCAGTCGGGCTCGCCCTCGCTGTCATACATGGGCGCCGCCTCGAGCTGTTCCTTGGTCAGCGGCACGACATAGCCGCCGCGCTGCGTGTCGTAGTCGAGGACGCTCCACGGGATCGGATGGTATTTCTCGCCCAGTCCGAGAAAGCCGCCGAAGGACATGATCGCGTAGGCGACCTTGCCGGTCAGCTTGTCGAGCATCACGTCGTAGATCTCACCGAGATGGTCGCCGCCGGCGTTGTAGACATCGGTGCCGGCGACGCGTGCACCCGCGATCAGCGGGTTGGCGGTCGTGCTGGCTGTCATGGGAACATCGGTCATGGTCTTCCCCCTTGTCTCGCGATGCGATGCCGGAGAACCCGTCCTCCGGCGGCCCTTGCCTTTCCAACCGGCGCTGCAGCGATAGGTTCCGGTGCATCGCGAATTTTCGCGGCCTTCGTGCGGACACAAAACCCGTCTCCAAAACGGAGGACCGGCGAAAAGGCCGCTCGTGGCTCACAAACCGGCGGAACCTTAGCCGTCCGGCGCTGTTTGCTGCTGCGAGCGACTCGTCATCTCACGGAGGAGGAGAGGTCATGATCATCAAGAAGCTTATGCTCGTCGCGGCGCTGGGCGCTGCTCTCGGCGCCTGCACGGCGCGCGAGCAGAATGCCGGCACGGGCGCGCTGATCGGCGCGGGCGCCGGCGCCATCATCGGCGGCGCTGCGACAGGACGCGCCGGCGGCGCGCTGGCCGGTGCTGCAATCGGTGGCGCGAGCGGCGCGATCATCGGTGGCGCCGCGACGCGTCAAAGCTGTTACGGGCGGGACGAATGGGGCCGCCGCTTCGTCTACGATTGCTGAGGTAACAGCAACCCTACAAAGGCCCGCCTGACCGGCGGGCCTTTTCATTTGTACGCGATGGCGTGGCGCGCCCAGCCCTCAGGCCGGCCCATATGGCCCGAAGCGCCCGACGAAGCGGTGACGGAAGCCGGGATAAAGCAGACGCACGGCCGTCACCGGCTGCGACTGGTTCCAGGTTCGCCGCTCGACCAGCAGGCAGGGCTCGCCCTCCGCGATCTCCAGCAGGGCGGCCTGCTCGTCCCCTGCCCCGATCGCGCTGATCGCATGCTCGGCCTGCGACCAGAGGCTGTGCTGCAACAGCCAGTCGCCCGGCGGGGTCGCGGCGAAATCCTCATCCGCAAGGCCGGTCACGCCGGCGGCGTGGATGACACGCTCCTCCAGCACATGCGGCTTGCCGTCGGCGCGGTGCAGGACGAGGAGATGCACGACCTTGTCGGAGCGCTTCAGACCGAAAAGCTCGGCGACCTCCGGCGAAGGCCTGCCATCGGTGCGCGCCAGCACCTCATAGGCGTAGGCCTGGCCGAGCTGGCGCACCTCTTCGGGGATCGAGAGGATGTCGAGCATGGCGTGGCTCGCCGGCGGTGTCGCGACCACCGTTCCCGAACGGCGGCGGCGGACGATCAAACCCTCGCGGGCAAGCTGGACGAGCGCGCGATGCACGGTCATGCGCGACGCGCCGAGCTGCTCCATCAATGCATGCTCGGGCGGCACGCTCGTGCCCGGCGGCCATTCCCCGCTGACGACGAGATCGCGGATCGCGCGCCGGATCTGGTCATAGACCGGCCCGGCACCGTCCAGTTTCACCGCGTCGAGCCGGGTCTCCGTCATCGTCGTCCCTGATCATTCGGCTGCGAGCAGGCGCCGCATCACGCCGGCGAAGCGCGTGCGCACCGAATCGCGGGCGACATGACGCCCCTCGGCCACCACCCTCCTGCCACCGACGACGACATCGCGCAAAGGCATGGCATTGGCGGCGAAGATCGCGCTGTCGATCGCCTCGGCACCCGACCTGCCGACGAGGGCCGGATGATCGGTGTCGAGCGTGATGAAATCGGCGCGATGGCCGGGCGCAATGGCGCCGATGGCACGGCCGCAGGCGCGCGCGCCGCCGGCGCAGGCCGCCTGCCAGAGCGCGAGGCCGGTCGAGGCCTTCTCCTCCGCGAAAAGCGCGCGGCGACGGTCGCGCAGGCGCTGCGAGTACTCGAGCTGCCGCAGTTCCGAGCCCGCATCGATCTGGATGTTGGAATCGCTGCCGACGCCATAGGCGCCCCCGGACTGCGCATAACGGATGCCGTCGAAGATGCCATCGCCGAGGCTCGACTCGGTGATCGGGCAGAGACCGGCGACCGCGCCGCTGCGGGCGATGCCGTCACGCTCGGCATCGCTCAGATGCGTCGCATGGATCAGGCACCAGCGCTTGTCGAGCGGGATCGCGTCCATCAGCAATTCGACCGGGCGCTTGCCGGTGATCTTCAGGCTGGCCTCGACCTCGGGCACCTGCTCGGCGACATGGATATGCACGGGATCGTTCGGGCGCAGCGACGAGACCCAGCCGAGATCGTCGAGTGCAACTGCGCGCAGCGAATGCGGGGCGACGCCGAGCCGCGCGTCCGGCAGATCGCGGATCGCGGCAAGGCTGCCTTCGAGCAGGCGCTGATAGGCGTCGCGCTCGTTGACGAAGCGGCGCTGGCCGTGGACCGAAGGCGCCTGCCCGAAATTGCCGAAGCGATAGAGTACCGGAAGCAGCGTGAGGCCGAGCCCGGTTTCCTGCGCGGCCGACGCGATCGCCTGCCCCATCGTCGCGATATTCGCGTAGGCGCGGCCATCCTTGTCGTGGTGGAGATAGTGGAACTCCGCGAGCGCGGTGAAGCCGCCCTCCAGCATCTCGACGAAGGCCTGCGCGGCGATCGCCTGCACATCGTCGGGATCGAGCCGGTCGAGGAAGCGGTACATCACCTCGCGCCAGGTCCAGAAGGAATCCTCCGGAGCGCCGCGACGCTCGGAGAGGCCGGCCATGCCGCGCTGGAAGGCGTGGCTGTGCAGGTTCGGCATGCCCGGCAGCGCGATGCCTGAGAAGCTACGGACACCTCCCGTCGGCTTCACCCCCGCCTCGACGGAAACGATCGCCCCCTCAGTGACGGTCAGCTTCACATCGCTGGCAAAACCTTCGGGCAGAAGAGCCTCGGCCAGATGCAGGGTCTCGGTCACCGTTTCGCTCCGTCGCTCGCTGGCGTCTAATTGCATATGCAAATAACACTTGCCAATTGCATATGCAATTAGATAGCATGGCTTCACATCAAAGAGTAGCGGGAGGACGCACGGTGGCGAAAGCGCCTGGTGAGACGCTGGCTTGCGACAAGCTCTGGACGAATGCGCGGCTGGCGACGATGTCGCCGACGGTCGATACCCCCTATGGAGCGATCGAGGATGGCGTGATCGCGGCCCACGACGGGCGCATCGTCTATGTCGGGCCGCGCGATGAGGCGCCCGCCTTCCAGGCCGCCGAGACCGTCGATTGCGCGGGGCGCTGGATCACGCCCGGACTGATCGATTGCCACACCCATCTCGTCTATGGCGGCGACCGGGCGCATGAGTTCGAGCTTCGTCTCCAGGGCGCGACCTATGAGGAGATCGCGCGGGCCGGCGGCGGCATCCTCTCCACCGTCAAGGCAACGCGCGAGGCGAGCGAGGATGCGCTCTTCGCCTCCGCCGACCGGCGCCTCGCCGCGCTGCTGGCCGAGGGCGTCACCACCGTCGAGATCAAATCCGGCTATGGGCTGGAGCAGCAGGCTGAACTCAAGCAATTGCGCGTCGCGCGCCGGATCGGCCGCGAGCGGCCCGTCACCGTGCGCACCACCTTCCTCGGCGCCCATGCCGTGCCGCCGGAATACAAGGGCCGTTCGGGCGACTACGCCGCGCTCGTCGCAGGACCGATGCTCGATGCCGTCGCGGCCGAGGGGCTGGCCGATGCCGTCGACGTCTTCTGCGAGGGTATCGCCTTCTCGCCGGACGAGACCAAGGCCGTGTTCGAGGCCGCCAAGGCCAAGGGCCTCGCGATCAAGGTCCATGCCGAGCAGCTCTCCAACCTGCATGGCGCGAAGCTCGCCGCCGAGATGGGCGCTCTTTCGGCCGACCATCTCGAATATCTCGACGAGGACGGCGTCATCGCCATGGCCAAGGCCGGCACGGTCGCGGTCGTTCTGCCCGGCGCCTTCTATTTCCTGCGCGAGACGCAGAAGCCGCCGATCGAACTGATGCGCAAGCATGGCGCGGCGATCGCGCTCGCGACCGATGCCAATCCAGGCTCCTCGCCGCTGACCTCGCCGCTGCTCGTTTTGAACATGGCCTGCACGCTCTTCCGGATGACGCCGGAGGAGGCGCTGGCCGGGCTCACCCGTCATGCCGCGACCGCGCTCGGCCTCCAGGACGAGGTCGGCACGCTCGAAGCCGGCAAGCGCTGCGATCTCGCGATCTGGGAGATCGAGCGCCCCGCAGAACTCGCCTACCGCATCGGCTTCAATCCTCTTCACACCCGCATCTGGAACGGACAATGACCACGGTTTCGCTGAACCCGGGCGCAGCCCATCTCACCGATTGGCGCGCGATCCTCGACGGCGCCGTCGCCTCGCTCGGCGGCGAGAGCGCGAAGAACATCGCCTCCGGCCAGAAGATCGTCGAGGAAATCGTCGCCGCCGGCACGGTGACCTATGGCGTCAATACCGGCTTCGGCAAGCTCGCCAGCGTGCGCATCGCCGATGCCGATCTCGCCAAGCTCCAGAGCAACCTGATCGTCTCGCATGCCGTCGGCACCGGCCCTGCCTTGCCCGACGGCGTCGTCCGCCTGCTGCTGGCGATGAAGGCGGCGAGCCTGGCGCGCGGCGCCTCCGGCGTGCGTCCCGTCGTGATCGAGGCCCTGACCAATGCGCTCAAGGCCGATGCCCTGCCGGTGATCCCCGCCAAGGGCTCGGTCGGCGCTTCCGGCGACCTCGCGCCGCTAGCCCATATGACCGCGTCCCTGATGGGCTATGGCGAGATCCGCCTGAAGGGCGAGACCCTGCCGGCGGCGGACGCCCTGAAGCGCGCGGGCCTCGCTCCGCTGGCGCTCGGCGCCAAGGAAGGCCTCGCGCTGATCAACGGCACGCAAGTCTCGACCACGCTGGCTCTGACCGGGCTTGCTGCGATCGCCCGCGTCTTCGACGCCGCGCTCGTCGCCGGCGCGCTCTCGGTCGATGCGCTCAAGGGTTCGGACACGCCCTTCGATCCGCGCATCCAGACGCTGCGCGGCCAGCCCGGCCAGATCAAGGTCGCCAAGATCCTGCTCGACCTCATCGCCGGCAGCGCGATCCGCGAGAGCCATCGCCATGGCGATACAAAGGTGCAGGACCCTTACTCGCTGCGCTGCCAGCCGCAGGTCATGGGCGCGGTGCGCGACCTCATCGGCAACGCCGCCGCGACGCTCTCGATCGAGGCCAACGCCGTCACCGACAACCCGCTGGTGCTCGGGCCCGGCGAGATCGTCTCGGGCGGTAATTTCCACGCCGAGCCGGTCGCCTTCGCCGCCGACATCCTGGCCATGGCCGTCTGCGAGATCGGCAATCTCTCCGAGCGCCGCATGGCCCTGCTGGTCGATCCCGTGATGAGCGGCCTGCCGCCCTTCCTCGCCCGCGATGCCGGCCTGAACTCGGGCTTCATGATCGCGCAGGTCACGGCCGCCGCGCTCGCCTCCGAGAACAAGCAGAAGGCCTATCCGGCCTCGGTCGACACCATCCCGACCTCGGCCAACCAGGAAGACCATGTCTCGATGGCGACGCATGGCGCCTTCCGCCTGATCGACATGGCGAAGAATGCCGCCAGCGTCATCGGCGTCGAATTGATGGCGGCGGCGGAAGCGATCGAGCATCACCGCCCGCTCAAGACCAGCCCGCGGCTGGAGCCGGTGCTCGCCCTGCTGCGCAGCAAGATCGCGCCGCTGACCGAGGACCGCTATCTCGCCCCGGACCTCGCGGCCGCGACCGAGTTCGTGCTCTCCGGCGCCGTCGGCAAGGCCGCCGGCCTCGACAGCTTCGCCGAGTGCAGCGCATGAGCGCCGAGATCGTCACGGTCACGCGGGGCTCGTCCCCGCTGATCCTCTCGATGCCGCACCCCGGCACCGGCGTTCCGCCGGACGTCGCGGCGCAGCTCAACGCGCGCGGCAAGCTGGTCGAGGATACCGACTGGCATATGCGCCAGCTCTACAGCTTCGCCGCGCCGTTCGCGCCGAGCATCGTCGAGGCGCAGCTCTCGCGCTTCGTCATCGACCTCAACCGCGATCCGGCCGGCGTCTCGCTCTACCCCGGCCAGACGACGACCGAACTCGTGCCGAGCACGACCTTCGACGGCGCGCCGATCTGGCTGAAGGCGCCCGACGCGGCCGAGATCGAGCGGCGCAAGGCAGCCTATTTCCAGCCCTATCACACGGCGCTGGCCGCCGAGATCGAACGGGTGAAGGCCGAGCACGGCTATTGCGTGCTGTGGGACTGTCACTCGATCAAGTCGGTGATCCCGCGCCTGTTCGAAGGCACGCTGCCGACGCTCAACCTCGGCACGAATTCCGGCCAGAGCTGCGCCGGAACCATCGAGGCCGCCGCCGTCACAGCGATGGCTGGCCAGCCGCTCACCCAAATCGCCAATGGCCGCTTCAAGGGCGGCTGGATCACGCGCCATTACGGGCGCCCCTTCGAGCGCGTTCACGCGCTCCAGATGGAAATCGCGCTCTCGGCCTATCTCTCCGAGGAAGCCGCGCCCTGGACCTTCGACGCGCCGAAGGCCGCCGCCTTGCAAACCGCCTTGTCCGCCATCATCGCCGCCGCTCTGGACGCGGCCAAGACTCTCGAACGGAGCCGCTCATGACCCGCCTGGACAATACCCGCGTCATCCGCCCCGCCACCGGCACCGAACTCAGCGCCAAGAGCTGGCTGACCGAAGCGCCGCTGCGCATGCTGATGAACAACCTGCATCCTGATGTCGCCGAGAACCCGCAGGAGCTCGTGGTCTATGGCGGCATCGGCCGCGCCGCCCGTTCCTGGGAGGATTTCGACCGGATCGTCGCGAGCCTGCGCCAGCTCGAAGCCGACGAGACGCTGCTCGTCCAGTCCGGCAAGCCGGTCGGCGTATTCCGCACCCACAAGGATGCGCCGCGCGTCCTGATCGCCAACTCGAACCTCGTGCCGCACTGGGCGAACTGGGACCATTTCAACGAGCTCGATAAGAAGGGGCTCGCGATGTACGGCCAGATGACGGCCGGCTCCTGGATCTATATCGGCACGCAAGGCATCGTGCAGGGCACCTACGAGACCTTCGTCGAGGCCGGCCGCCAGCACTATGGCGGCAATCTCAAGGGCAAATGGGTGCTGACCGGCGGCCTCGGCGGCATGGGCGGCGCCCAGCCGCTCGCCGCAGTGATGGCCGGCGCCTCCTGCCTCGCCGTCGAGTGCAATCCCGACTCGATCGATTTCCGCCTCCGCACCCGCTATCTCGACGAGAAGGCCGAGACGCTCGACGAGGCGCTGGAGATGATCGCCCGCTGGACCAAGAATGGCGAAGCGAAGTCGGTCGGCCTGCTCGGCAACTGCGCCGAGATTCTGCCCGAGATGGTCCGCCGCGGCATCCGCCCCGACATGGTCACCGACCAGACCTCGGCGCATGACCCGATCAACGGCTACCTGCCGAAGGGCTGGACCATGGGCCAATGGAAGCAGGCGCGGGAGGCCAACCCGAAATCCGTCGAGACCGCGGCCCGCGCCTCCATGCGCGAGCATGTCGAGGCGATGATCGCCTTCCAGGACATGGGCATCCCGACCTTCGATTATGGCAACAACATCCGCCAGGTCGCCAAGGAAGCGGGCCTCGAGAACGCCTTCGCCTTCCCGGGCTTCGTGCCGGCCTATATCCGCCCGCTGTTCTGCCGCGGCATCGGCCCGTTCCGCTGGGCCGCCCTCTCGGGCGATCCTGAGGACATCTACAAGACCGACGCCAAGGTGAAGGAGCTGCTGCCCGACAACAAGCACCTGCATAACTGGCTCGACATGGCGCGCGAGCGCATCGCGTTCCAGGGCGTGCCGGCGCGCATCTGCTGGGTCGGCCTCGGCGATCGCCATCGCCTCGGCCTCGCCTTCAACGAGATGGTCAGGACCGGCGAGCTCAAGGCGCCGGTCGTGATCGGTCGCGACCATCTCGACTCCGGCTCGGTCGCCTCGCCGAACCGCGAGACGGAAGCGATGAAGGACGGCTCGGACGCGGTCTCCGACTGGCCGCTGCTCAACGCCCTGCTCAACACGGCGTCCGGCGCGACCTGGGTCTCGCTGCACCATGGCGGCGGCGTCGGCATGGGCTTCTCGCAGCATTCGGGCGTGGTGATCTGCGCCGACGGCACGGATGACGCCGCCGCCCGCCTGTCGCGCGTGCTCTGGAACGACCCGGCGACCGGCGTGATGCGCCATGCCGATGCCGGCTACGAGATCGCGCTGGATTGCGCCCGCGACAAAGGGCTCAACCTGCCGGGTATCCTGGGCTGAGCAACCTTGTCATTCCGGGGCTCCGCGCCAGCGGAGAACCCGGAACCCACGACCGGGCGAGCCTTGTCCAACCACGACGTTCTACCCAGTCGTGGGTTCCGGGTTCGCCCTTCGGGCGCCCCGGAATGACAAGGGTGGCCGCCTGAATTCGAAGGAGCCTTCCATGCGCATCATCCGCGCCGCCGATTGCAAGGTCATGCCGTGGAAGAACGGCGGGGGCACCACGACCGAGATCGCTGTGGCGCCGGAAGGAGCCTCGCTCGGCGATTTCGACTGGCGCATCTCGATGGCAAATGTCGGGCAGGATGGGCCGTTCTCGTCCTTCCCCGGGATCGACCGGACGCTGTCGGTGCTGACCGGCAACGGCATTCGGCTGGCCTTCGGCGATGGAGAAACGGTTTCGCTCGATCGCGCGACTGCGCCGTTCTTCTTCGCGGCCGACCGGGCGGTGGACGGCGTGCTGGTCGATGGGGCGATCGACGATCTCAATGTGATGAGCCGGCGCGGCGCGTGGAGCCACAGCGTCGAGCGCCTGACCGGCGGATCGCATGAGATCGCGGCAGAGCGCGGATTGCTGGTTCTGGTCGCGTGTCAAGGAACTTGGCGGATGAATGGCATGGCGCTGGCCGCCGGGGACAGTGCCATCCTACCGGCACCCGTGCCCGTCGTGTTGCATGCTGAAACCGGCAGCGAACTCTTCGCCGTGAAGCTGGCGCCGGCGAAGCGTTCCTGACGCCGCGGTCCGAGCCATGCGCGACAGCCCCCTCTCCCCTTGCGGGAGAGGGTTGGGGTGAGGGGTCGCGCCGAACGATATCGTTAGCCCCTGCGGAGGCGATCACCGGACAGGGCGCAGCGACCCCTCATCCGTCCCGGCCTCGCCGGGCCACCTTCTCCCGCAAGGGGAGAAGGGAAGCGCACAACCTCAGGCCGCCTGCCGCGGCTGCGGGCCGACATAGACCGATTGCGGGCGGATCAGGCGGCCGCCGGCGATCTGCTCCCTGGCATGGGCAAGCCAGCCCATCGTGCGGCCGAGCGCAAAGACGCAGGTGAACGAGTCCGGTGTGAAGCCGAGCGCCTCCAGCAGCAGCGCCGTGTAGAACTCGACATTGGTCTCCAGCGTGCGGTTCGGCTTGCGCTCGCGCAGGATGGCGAGCGCCGCCTGCTCGACCGCCTCAGCCAGCGCGAGGCGTCCGCTATCGGCCCCGAGCCGGCGGATCGCGCCCTTCAACGCATCGGCGCGCGGATCGCGCACGCGATAGATGCGGTGGCCGAAGCCCATCAGCCGGTCACCGCGATCGAGTGCTGACTCCAGCCAGGCGCGGGCGTTTCCGGGCGCACCGATCGCGTCGAGCATCTCGATGACCGGGCCGGGTGCGCCGCCATGGAGCGGCCCCTTCAATGCACCGATCCCGGCGAGCACGGCCGAGACCAGGCCGGCGCGGGTCGAGGCAACGACGCGCGAGGCGAAAGTCGAGGCGTTAAGGCCGTGATCGGCCACCGTGACGAGATAGGTGTCGAGCGCGGCGGCCTGCTGCTTCGTCGGCGCCTTGCCCGTCAGCATGCGCAGCGTATCGGCTGCCTGAGACAGCGACGGATCGGGCGCGACCGGCGCGAGGCCTTGGCGTAGGCGCAGCGACGCCGCGGTGAACACGGCGGGCGCCGCCAGAAGCCGCAACACCGTGCCGACATCCTCGCCGTCAGGAACCAGCGCCGTCATCGCGCGGATCATCTCGACCGGCCCGAGCGTCACGGGGATAACGGCCTCCTGCACCACCGTCGCGAACAGCTCCTGCCGGGCCGCGCCGAGCGCCGCCGGCAGATCCTTCATGGCGGGCAGATCCGGCACGAAGCCGTCGAGCATCAGCGCGGCCATCTCCTCAAAGGAGGTATGGCCCGCGAGCTCATCGAGACTATGGCCGCGCATCACCAATCGACCCGCCGCCCCATCGACTTCCGAGAGCACGGTATGGGCGGCAACGACATCTTCAAGGCCATCGGACATGGCGGGTTCTCCTCAACATCTGAGGCTTGAAGATTGATAGCCTCATCAGTAGAATCAATCTTGAACAATATAATCAATGTATTTTCCATGACCGATTGGCTGACGGCACAACAGGTGATGCAGCGGCTCGGGCTGAAGCCGCAGACGCTCTACGCCTATGTCAGCCGCGGGCTGATCGAGGCGCGCGGCGACGCGGGCGATTCGCGCCGGCGGCTCTACCGGGCCGAGGACGTCGCACGGCTGGAGCATCGCAAGGCGCGCGGGCGCAAGCCCGCGACAATCGCCGAGGATGCGATCGCCTTCGGCGAGCCGATCCTGGCCTCGGGCATCGCGACGATCCAGCGCGGCAAGCTCTGGTATCGCGGGCAGGATGCCGAGAAGCTTTCCGAGACGGCGAAGCTGGAGGATGTCGCGCGGTTGCTCTGGGATTGCGGCTCGCAGCGCTTTCCACCGCTGTTCACGATCGTGCCGGAGGCGCCGGCCCGGCAGCGGATGTTCGCGGTGATCGCCGCGCGCGCCGCCAGCGACCCCGCCATGGCCGGGCGCACCAAGAAGGCGCTCTATCTGGAGGCGGCCTCCGTCATCGATTTGCTGGTCGATGCCATCGCCGGGCGGCCGGGACAGGGGCCGATCCATCACCGTTTGGCGCAGGCCTGGGGCTGCGACGACCGCGGGGCCGACCTGATCCGTCGCGCGCTGGTGCTGCTCGCAGACCATGAGCTCAACGCCTCGACCTTCGCCGTTCGTGTCGCGGCTTCGACGCGCGCCTCGCTCGCCGCCAGCATCCTCGCCGGGCTCGCGACATTGTCGGGGCCGCTGCATGGCGGGATGACGCCGCGTGTGCTCGGCCTGATGCGCGAGATCGCAAGCGAAGGCGTCGAGATGGCGGTCTCGGCGCGGCTTGCCACCGGCATGCCCCTGCCCGGCTTCGGCCATCCGCTCTATCCCGATGGCGATGCTCGGGCGCGGGCATTGCTGACTGCGTTCACCTTGCCGCCGGCCTATGAGGACACGCGCCGGGCCGTCACGGCGCTGACCGGCGAGGAGCCGAATATCGATTTCGTGCTGACAGCGATCGCGAGCGAACTCGGGCTCGGGCCGGACGTGCCGTTCCAATTATTCGCTGCCGCACGCTGCGCCGGCTGGATCGCGCACGCACTCGAACAGGGCGAGACCGGACGCCTGATCCGGCCTCGCGCCCGCTATGTCGGGCCGGAGCCGGCTTGAACCATCGTTGTCATTCCGGGGCTTCGCACAGCGAAGAACCCGGAGTGACAAGCCGAGCTTGCCTAGGGCGCCTTCCCCAGCTCGCCCTCGCGCTCCGCGATATAGCCGCGCGTGATCGGCAAGCCATCGAGCTTCTTCGCAAGCTGGAACTGGAACACGACGAGGTCGTCATGCCGGAAGCTTGCCTCGCAGGCGGCGAGATAGAATTCCCACATCCGGGCGAAGCGCTCGTCATACATCGTCACCGCCTCATCGCGCCGGGCGAGGAAGTTCTCGCGCCAGATTTTCAGTGTCTCGGCATAGTGCAGGCGCAGCACCTCGACATCGGTGATCACGAGCCCTTCCTGCTCGACCGCCGCCGCCACCTCCGACATGGCGGGGATGTAACCGCCGGGGAAGATGTACTTGGCGATGAAGGGATTGGTCGCGCCGGGCGGTGACGAACGACCGATGGTGTGGACCAGCGCTACGCCGTCATCGCTGAGCAATTCCCGGATCTTGCGGAAGTAGTCGCGGTAGAAGCCGACGCCGACATGCTCGAACATGCCGACCGAGACGATGCGGTCGAAGGGCTCGTTCAGGTGCCGGTAATCCTGCAGGCGGAACTCGACCGGCAGGCCGGCTTCGGCGCCGCGCTGCCTGGCGATGGCGAGTTGCTCTTCGGAGAGCGTGATGCCGGTGACCGAGGCTCCGGTCTCGCCGGCAATGGATAAAGCCATACCGCCCCAGCCGCAGCCGATATCAAGCACGCGCTGGCCGGGCTGGAGATCGAGCTTGCCCATGATGTGGCGCTTCTTGGCGAGCTGCGCCTGCGCCAGTGTCATGCCGGGCTCGGCGAAATAGGCGCAGGAATACTGCATGTCCGGATCGAGGAAGAGCCGGAAGAAATCACTCTTGAGATCGTAGTGATGCGCGACATTGCGCCGGGCGAGCGCCGGCGTGTTGTGCTGGTGGAAGCGCCGAACCGCCGTGCGCAAGCCTTCCAGAACCTTGCCCCAGCCCTTGGGGCGCGCCCGGTGCATGGCTGCGACCAGTGCGTCGAGCAGGTCGTAGAGCGAGCCTTGCTCGACGACCACGCGCCCATCCATCACCGCCTCGCCGAGGGCGAGCTCGGGATTGAGCGCGAGTTTCAGTTCCGTCGGTGAATCGACGATGCGCATCCGCAAACGCGGCGCAGCGCCCTGCCCGACCGACTGCAATGTACCATCGGGGAATACGACATCGATACGTGGCTCGATCGCGAGCCGAGACAACATCCTGGCAATCAGCGAATGCATTGGCCCCACCTTTGGCAGCGCCCCTTTCGCTGAAGATGGCAACGCAATGCGCCGTCGTAACGGCCCCTCAGCGCAAGGCAGCCACACGCCTGCGACATGACAACGCAGGTGATGCGGTTCAGTTCCGCCAGGGAAGCAGGGCTATCGCTAGACTAGTGATCCGCGGCGATGACCTCGGCGCGGATCTCCTCGACCAGCCGCTCCTTCAGGGCGACGAATTCCGGCGTCGTCTTGATGGTGTAGGGCCGCGGATGCGGCAGATCGACGGGGATGTCGGCCTTGATCCGTCCCGGGCGCTTGCTCATCACCACAACGCGCGAGCCGACGAAGATCGCCTCTTCGATATCATGGGTGACGAAGAGCACGGTCTTCTGCTCGCGCTCCCAGATGCCGAGCAGCATTTCCTGCATGAGGGCGCGGGTCTGGTTGTCGAGCGCGCCGAAGGGCTCGTCGAGCAGCAGGATCTTGGGGTCGTTGGCGAGCGCGCGGGCGATCGCCGTGCGCTGCTGCATGCCGCCGGATAACTGTTTCGGGAAATGGTCGACGAATTGGCCCAGCCCGACGCGCACCGCCCAGTCACGCGCGACCTTCAGGCGCTCGGCTTCGGACACGCCCTTCTCGCGCAGGCCGAAGGCGATGTTCTGCTGCACCGTCAGCCAGGGGAAGAGCGTGTAGCTCTGGAAGACGAAGCCGCGATCGGCGCCCGGCCCTGAAACGGCAGAGCCATCGAGCAGGACGCGGCCTTCGCTCGCGGTCTCCAGCCCGCCGATGATGCGCAGCAAGGTCGACTTGCCGCAGCCGGAGGGGCCGAGGATGGTGATGAAGTCGTTGTCGGCAACGTTGAGCGAGGTCGGCATCAGGGCGCGCGTCGGCTCAGCCCCGCGCTGCGCCGGAAAGACCTTGCCGACATTCTCGATGACAAGCTTGCTCATGTGCGCGCCCACGGGAACAGGCGCTGGTTGACCGCCTTGAAGAGGAAATCCGAGACCAGGCCGATCAGTCCGATCACGATGATGCCGAAGATGATCTGCCCGGTGTTCAGCAGCGCCTGGCTGTCGGTGATCATGTGGCCGATGCCCGAGGACGAGCCGATCAGCTCGGCGACGATGACATAGGTCCAGGCCCAGCCGAGCACGAGGCGGAAGATCTCGGCGATCTCGGGCGCCGCATTCGGCAGCATGACGCGGCGCACGACCGAGCTGTCCGTCGCGCCCAGCGTATAGGCGGCGTCGACGAGATCGCGGCGGATCGAGCCGACGGAGACCGCGATCATCAGGATGAGCTGGAAGACCGAGCCGATGAAGATGACGAGCAGCTTCTGCGTCTCGCCGATGCCGGCCCACAAGATCAGGAGCGGGATGAAGGCCGAGGCCGGCAGATAGCGCGCAAAGGAGACGAAGGGCTCGAGGAAGGCCTCGATCGGCTTGTAGGCGCCCATCAGGATGCCGATCGGCAGGGCGACGATGACGGCCAGGATGAAGCCGCCGACGACGCGCCAGATCGTCATCATGATATCGAAGCCGAAGCCGTAGCGGACCATCAGGTTGTAGCCCTCGCCGACCATGGTCAGCGGATCGGCCAGGAAGAGGCGCTGGACATAGCCGCCGAAGGTCGCGACCGACCAGAGCGCGACGAAAAGCGCGAAGAAGGCCAGGCCATAGCCGATGCGGGCCGAGGCCGAGACGGGTTGCAAAGGTCTCATCGCATTGTCGTTCCGGTCACGGCCATGGCCAGTTGCTTCCAGGGTTCGATCGACCAGAAGCCGGCTGCGGCGCCTGAAGTCGAGGGGAGGACGTAGATGTCGGCATCGGCCAGTCGGTGCGCCTGCGGCCCGTAGGCGAGCCGCCCCTGGCTGATCCCGAGGGCGGCCTGAGCCGCACGCTTGCCGTTGAAGGCGAGGATGCGGGGCCGGTTCGCAGCGATCCGCTCGACGAAGCCGGCCACATCGAAATGGTCGCCACGCAGCGCGGAATCCGGACCCGATGTGCGCTTGGCGACATCGGTCAGGCCTATCCGATAGCGCAGCAGGGTCCGGAACTCCTCAGGCTGGAGCCTCTCCGGCACGAGCCCGATCTGGTGGAGAACCGGCCAAAACTTGTTGCCCGGCCCGGCATAATAGGCGCCGCGCCTGGCCGAGGCGGCACCGGCCTGCGTGCCGCAGAAGACGACGCGCAGGCCGGGCTCCAGAACATCCGGGAGGATGTCGCCGATCACGCAGTCGCTGTCACTTGCCGGTGACGAATTTCGTGTCGACCAGCGTGGCGAGATCGGGCTTGGCCTTGATCAGGCCGATCTCGAGGAGCAGGTCCGCAGCCTTGGCCGAGAAGGCCTGCCAGTCGCCGGCGAAGAACTTCTTGTTGCCCTCGGCATCCGACCAGCGCAGGAAGCCGGCCGACTTGCCGAACTGCTCGCCGGTCTGCTTCACGTCGGCGCCCATGATCTCATAGGCCTTGGCCTGGTCCTTCTTGATCATCTCGAGTGCCTCGAAATAGCTCTGGGTCAGTGCCGCCGCGGCCTTGTCGTTGACGAGGAAAGCCGGCGTGCAGCCGAAGGTGTCCATCACCATCGGGTAATCGAGCGTCGTGGCGATGATCTTGCCGGCAGCGGTATTGTCGCGGACCGTGGAGAGATAGGGTTCGTAGGTCATGGCCGCGTCGTTCTGGCCGGCGATGAAAGCCTGCGCGGCCGGACCCGGCTCCA
Source organism: Beijerinckiaceae bacterium (assembly GCA_965283735.1). Taxonomy (GTDB): domain Bacteria; phylum Pseudomonadota; class Alphaproteobacteria; order Rhizobiales; family Beijerinckiaceae; genus Allobosea. The sequence goes on from CBDIPN010000002.1 coordinate 277,266, forward strand.
TGTTGACGACCTTGACGTCCTTCACCGAGAGGCCGTTCTCCTTGAGCATCCAGGCCAGCGCGAAATAGGGCGAGGTGCCGGGCGCGGAAGCCGCGACCGTCTTGCCCTTCAGGTCCTTGATCGCCGCGACATCCTTGCGCACGGCCATGCCGTCGGCACCGTAGCTCTTGTCGAGCTGGAAGATCTGCTTGGTCTTGACGCCCGCCGCATCCCAGACGATCCAGGTCTCGACCGTGGTCGCGGCGCACTGGATGTCGCCCGATGCGATGGCGAGGTGGCGGTCCTTCTGCGGGATCTTCTTGATGGTCACGTCGAGGCCGTTCTTCGCGAAGATGCCGGCCTCCTTGGCAAGCACCAGCGGCGCAAAGCCGGTCCAGCCGGAAATGCCGATATTCACCTTGGTCTGCGCCTGGACACCGCCCGCCGCGAGAAGCGCAACAAGGCCAAAACCGACTGCCGCGCCAGCGCGCTTGAAAACTGCCATGATTGAAACCCTTCCCCTGTTTTTTGGCTGACACCTCACTCAGACGCCTAAACGTCATCCATGGTGCGATGCAACCTTCGTTCCAGATTAGCGTAATTGCATATGCAAAAACGTCAAGCGGCCGATCAGCGCCGCTTGGGAAAGTCATGACATTCTCTCGTTTGACAGGGCAGAGGGAATTTCCTCCTCTTCCGCCCGCCGGCGCGTAGACGCCCTTATTTCTTTGAGTCGAGGTTTTCCGATGAACGGCGCCGACCGCCTTTGCGACACGCTTCTGATCAACGGGGTCGATACGTGCTTCGCCAATCCCGGAACCTCCGAGATGCATTTCGTCGCGGCGCTCGACCGCAAGCCCGAAATGCGCTGCGTGCTCGGCCTGTTCGAGGGTGTGGTGACCGGCGCGGCCGACGGCTATGCCCGGATGGCCGACAAGCCGGCGGCTACGCTGCTGCATTGCGGCCCTGGCATGGCGAATGCGCTCGCCAACATGCACAACGCGCGGCGCGCCCGCACGCCAATGATCAATGTCGTCGGCGACCACGCGACCTACCATCTCCAGCATGATGCGCCGCTGACCAGCGATATCGAGAGCCTGGCCGAGCCGATGTCGCATTTCGTCCGCCGCATCGCGACGCCGGAGGATGTCGGCCCGGCGATCGGAGAGGCCTATGTCGCCTCACTGACCCTGCCCGGCGTCACCACCGTGATCCTGCCGGCCGATTGCGCCTGGGGCAGCGTCGAGCCCGCCACGTTGAAGCCGACCGAACTGCCGGCGCTCAAGAGCGTCGATGGCGCGACGATCCGCGAGGTCGCAGCCGGGCTGCGCAAGCATGGCAAGCGCGGCGCGATCATGCTGACCGGCCTCGCGCTCCGCGAAAAGCCGATGGAGATGGCCGCTCGCATCTGCGCGGTGACCGGCGCCCAGATCTTCAGCCAGATGTCGAACGGGCGCATCCAGCGCGGCGCCGGCCGCGTCGCCATGCCCAAGGTGTTCTATCCGATCGACAAGGCGCTCGAGCAGCTCAAGGATGTCGATTATCTCGTGCTCGTCGGCGCGCAGGTCCCGGTCGGCTTCTTCGCCTATCCCGGCAAGCCCGGCCGCCTGATCCATGACGGCTGCGAGGTCGCCAAGCTCGCGATCCCCGGCGACGACCTGCCGGCCGCGATCACCGGGCTCGCCGAGGAGATGGGCGCAACGAAGACGGCCCCGCTCTACATCGCCCCGGCGCGCAAGGAACAGCTCGGCCTGCCGACCGGCAAGCTCGATGCCGACAAGGCCTGCGCCATCGTCTCCGCCCTGCTGCCGGAGAACTGCATCGTCTGCGACGAGTCGGTCTCGTCCGGCCGCAGCTTCTATTACGATTGCCACAGCGCGCCGCAGCACGACTATATCCAGCTCACCGGCGGCGCGATCGGCGAAGGCATTCCGCTCGCCATCGGCGCGGCCGTCGCCTGCCCCGACCGCAAGGTGATCGGCATGCAGGCCGACGGCTCAGGCATGTACACGGTGCAGGGGCTGTGGACCCAGGCGCGCGAGAACCTCGACATCGTCACCGTCGTCTTCGCCAACCGGACCTACCAGATCCTGCATGGCGAGATGCGCGCCGTCGGCGTCAACGATTTCGGCCGCAACGCCACGCTGATGCTGAACATCGACGAGCCAGCGCTGGACTGGGTGATGATGGCCAAGGGCATGGGCGTCGAAGCCGCGCGGGCGACGACGGCCGAGGAGTTCGCGAGCCTGTTCAAGGCCGCGCTGAGCCGCAAGGGGCCGTTCCTGATCGAAGCGGCGATCTGAGGATCGCCAAAGGGTGTCATCCCGCACGCGCTGCGGCACGAAGTGCTGCGGCGCAGATGCGGGACCGTCCGCAGGAAAGGGCGCCTTCTCGTCACGCGGTCCCGTGTCTGCGCAGCGGCATTCACATGCCGCAGTGCGCACGGGATGACGCGGTGGTTGGCGGTCGCAAACGCTGCACGGGGGCCGTTGACGTGGGGCGTCATCCCGCACGCGTTGCAACACGCAGTGTTGCTGCGCAGATGCGGGACTGTCCGCAGGAAAGAGTGCCTTCTCGTCATGCGGTCCCGTGTCTGCGCAGCGGCATTTCATGCCGCAGCGCGCACGGGAAGACACATGGGGTTACGAAGAAGAGCGTTACTTGAACTCGCCCAGGAACGCGTCGAGGCAATCGCCGATCGCCTCGATGGCGTAACCGCCCTCCTGCACCACGAGCGTCGGCAGGCCGAAACCCTTCACCTGCCGGCCGATCGTGCCGAAATCCGAAGCTTCCAGCTTCAGCACGCCGATCGGGTCGTCCTTGTGGGCGTCGTAGCCGAGCGCGATCACCACGACCTCGGCGCCGAAATCGCGGATCGCCTTGCCGGCCTCGGCGACGGCCGCCTCCATCGCCGCACCGCCCGCACCATGCGCCAAGGGCAGGTTGAGGTTGAAGCCCTCGCCCGGGCCGTTGCCGCGCTCGTCGGCATAGCCGGTGAAGAACGGATAGTAGTTCGTGGGATCGGCATGGACCGAGATCGTCAGCACGTCGTCACGGCGGTAGAAGATCTGCTGCGTGCCGTCGCCGTGATGGGCGTCGACGTCGAGGATCGCGACCTTGCCGAATTGCGAGCGCAGGCGCTGGGCCGCGATCGCGGTGTTGTTGAGATAGCAGAAGCCGGTGGCGCGATCGGCGCGGGCATGGTGGCCGGACGGACGGCAGAGCGAGTAGACGGCGCGTTCGCCGGCCAGGATCGCATCGGCTGCGGAAACCGCGGTCTCCGAGGAGCGCAGCGTCGAATGCCAGCAATGCTCGCCGATCGGGACCGAGAGATCGCCGAGATACCAGCCGAGCTGGCCGATGAAGCCGGTCGGGCGGCAGGGCGGACGGACATCCTCGTCCGGGCGGCCGCTCCAATAGGGGAAGGTGCTCGGCCAGACTTCCGGGCCGCGCTCGGCCGGCAGGTCCTGCCAGCGCGCCCAGGCGGTTTCGAGGAACCTGACGAAGCCCGCATCATGGATCGCCAGAACCGGTTCAGTGCCATGCGCCGCCGGCTGCTCCGGCGTGATGCCGTGTTTCCTGAGCGCGCCAAGCAGGCGTTCCGTCCGTTCCGGCAGGTCCTTGGGGGCCACGACCTTGCCGAAGCGCATGTATTGCTGGGGATCGTGAAGGGCTTGGTCGGGGTGATAGAAGGCGCGCATCGGGCGAAGGATCCTCGTCAGATCGCGAGGCGACCGTCAGCCCCGCGTGAGCGATGCTAGCAACCGCCGCCGCGCCGGTCAGCCATGACGATGCCGCCCTCCCCTGCGTGGGAGGCGGGACTGACGCTCAATGCGGCGAGAGCAGCGCCACGAACTCCCGCGCCAGAGCGTCGATCGAGTAGCGTTCCGGCCGGTACCAGTCGGTCGAGCCATTGAGCGCGCCGAGCAGGAAGAGCCTGAGCACATCCGGCGAATTCCCGGCCGGCATGCCGCCCGCCTGCTGCCATTCGGCGATCAGTTGCCGCCAGACATCCTCATAGGCGCGGCGCACGGCCCGCACGCTCTCCGGCACGGGCGCCGCGCCGAAGGTGAAGACCTTGATGCTGGCGGAGGTGTAGTCGCCATGGCCGTGCAGCGCCGAGAGATGCGCGCGGATCGCAGCCTCCAGCCGCACGCGCGGCGAAGCGCCCTCCTCAGCCGCCAGCGCCGCGACGACCGCCTCATGGACGAAGCGCACGCCATCGTTGACGACCTCCTCGACGATTTCCTCCTTCGAGCCGAAATGGTAGTAGAGGCTCGCCTTGCGGATGCCGACGGCCTCGGCGATCTCGCGCAGGGTGGTCTGGTGATAGCCGCCGCCACGCAGCAGCCGCGCAGCATGGTCGAGGATCAGGCGGCGCGAGCCACCTTCGGCTGCAGGCCGCGTCGCTGGGGCGTCACTCACAGCCGCTTTGCGACTTCTTCGAGCATGACCTCGGTCGCGCCGCCGCCGATCGACTGGACGCGGGCGTCGCGGGTCATGCGCTCGATCGCGCTCTCACGCATGTAGCCCATGCCGCCATGGAACTGCAGGCAGTCGTACATGACTTCGTTGACCAGTTCGCCGCAATAGGCCTTGGCCATCGAAACCTCGCGCGTGGCGTCGAAGCCCTGCGCGTCGAGCCAGGCGGCGTGATAGACGAGCTGGCGGCCGGCCTCGACCTTGCCCGCAAGCTCGGCGAGGCGCTGGCGGATCGCCTGCTTCTCCCAGAGCGGCGCGCCGAAAGCTTTCCGCGTCTTCACATAGTCCAGCGTCAGGTCGATCGCGGCCTGCGCCTCGCCCATCGCCATGGCGCCGATCACGGTGCGCTCGTTCTGGAAATTGCTCATGATCGCGTAGAAGCCGCGGCCCTCCTGCCCGAGCAGATTCTCGGCCGGCACCTTGCAATCGACGAAGGAGAGTTCGGCGGTGTCCGAGGAACGCCAACCATGCTTGTCGAGGGCGCGCGAGACCGAGAAGCCCGGCATGCCCTTCTCGACGAGGAAGATCGAGACCGATTGCGAGGGCCGCGCTTGCGGATCCGTCTTGGCGGCGACGCAGTAGAGATCGGCATGGACGCCGTTGGTGATGAACATCTTGGCGCCGTTGAGGACGTAATGGTCGCCCTCGCGCCGCGCCGTGGTGCGGATGCCCTTCACGTCCGAGCCGGCATCGGGCTCGGTCACGGCGACGGCAACGATCTTCTCGCCGGCGATGATATCGGGCAGGTACTTGTCCTTCTGCGCCTGGCTGCCGGCATTGGCGATGTGGACAGAGGCCATGTCGGTATGGACCAGCGCGGTGATCGCGACGCCGGAGAAGGTCGAACGACCCAGTTCCTCGGCCAGCACGACGGTCGCCATCGTGTCCATTTCGGAGCCACCGTAATCGGCGGGGTAGCGGATGCCGAAGAAGCCGAGCTCGCCCATCTTGCGCAGCACGTCGCGCGGAACGAAGCCGTCCTCCTCCCATTGCAGGGCATGCGGCTTGATCTCGGTCTCGACGAAGCGGCGGACCTGGTCGCGGAGCGCCTCATGCTCCTCGGTGAAGTAAGGCGAGCGGCGCGCGCCTTCCGCGACAATCTTTCCGCCTGACGACATCGCCCTCTCCCGTCTCTGCGCAGCGCCATCGGCGAGCTACCTGCCGGACGGTAGGTGAATAGCCCGCCGAGATCAAGCTACCCGCAGTTCGCGGTGATGTCAGGCGACGTCGTCCCAGTGGGCGATCATGCTGCGGCCCTTGCCGGCGCGCTTGGCGCCATAGAGCGCCTGATCGGCCGCGCGCGTCAGCACCTCCGCCGTCCACTGTCCGGAATCCCGTTCCGGCTTGACGGAGACCCCGACACTGGCGCCGACGGTGACGAGCTGCCCCATCAGCATGAACGGCGCCTTGACGATCGACACCGCCCGGTTGGCAATTTCGGAGATCGCAGCTGCATCCTCGACGCCGCGCACGACCAGGGCGAACTCATCGCCGCCCAGCCGCGCCACGATGTCGCCCGGCCGCACAACGCCCTTCAGGCGCATCGCGACCTGCTTGAGCAAGTCGTCGCCGGCCTGGTGGCCGTGGCGATCGTTGATGAGCTTGAAGCCGTCGAGATCGAGCAGCAGAAGCCCCAGCGCCTCTCCACTATCGCCGGCCTCGTCGAGAACGCTATCCAGTCCGCGGCGGTTCAGGAGCCCGGTCAGAGGGTCGTGACTCGCGGCGAAATCGAGTTCGCGCCGAACCATCAGCAATTCCTCGAACTGGCCGATGATGTGATCGGAGCTCTCGTAGATCGAATAGAGATAGACGAGCAGTAGCACGCTCAGCGCCTGATAGAGAGGATCGCCGGACCTCAGGAAAGCGACGACCAGCGTGCCGATCGCGATGGTCGAGAGCACCGCGCAGATCCAGTAGCGCAAGGTGCGCAGATAGGACCCCGCGGTCAGCGCCATGGTCAGGCCGAGGCTGAGAACGAAGCCTTCGGCATGGTCGACAGCCGCAGCCGTCAGGGTCAACGCCGCAATGACGAGCGTGAAGGCGAAGGCGGTGTAAGCATAGCCGGCCTCCCAGCGCCGCGCCTCCGCCAGGGTCAGCTTGCGCGCGGGATCGCGCCGCTTGAAGCCGGCGATATTGGCGATGCGCAGCAGCGTCGTCACGACGCCGGCTCCCGTCAGCCACCAGAAGATCGTTTCACCGGTCTGCACGGCCATGATGGCGGAGCCGACGATCAGCCCGGCCGCGATGCAGAGGATTTGTGGCAGGGCCGCGAAGAGACGCGAGATGATCTCGATCTCGATATCCGCGGGCAGCTGCGCGGCGCGTTTGCGGGGCCTCATCAGCAGATGCATGGGCATGGCTCTACGCACGAGGCTCTAAGAACCCGTCAGCCCGATCCCCGGCATTTTAGCGATTGGATCGGCGATAGCCGCGCCCGCCATTTGCTGCCCTCGGCAAGCCCCTCTCTCGTCGACCCATCGGCCCGCTTCGAAGCGTCCTTCCCGCGCCTCTAGGCCGCCTCAGAAGCCGTTCATGATGAACCGGCTAGAGAGAGGACGAACGCTGCGCCGGCCCGCTTGCCGGCGCGGATATCGAAAGGAACGAACATGCTGAGTCGCCAACTCACGATCTCGGTTCTGGCCTGCGCCGTCCTGCTCAGCGCAATCCCGGCCCAGGCCCAGTATTACGGCGGCCCCTATCGCGGCGCGCCGTCCTATAACGATGATGACGATGATGACGACGACCGTCCGCGGCGGCGCTATGACCGCCGCGGCTACGGCTATGAGCGCCCGTATTACAGGCAGCCACGCTACGGTAATATCTGCGTGACCAGCCGGGGCGATTGCCCGACGCCGCCCTTGCCCTATGGCTCGGGCTGCGGCTGCAATATTCCGGGTTTCGGCCCCAAGCGCGGCATCGTGCAGTAGCCGGCCTCAGTCTTGCTTTAGCGCATTTTCTTCACGCGAACCGGTATCCACTTCGCTCGAAAATGCTCTCAGAACCGGCGGGTGCTCTCCGTCCCGAGATAGCAGATGCCCTCGCCGGGCTTGGCCTTGGGATTGGGGAAGATGATGAAGCCGTCGCGCGGCATCGCCACGATCGTGCCGTCGGCGCGACGGGCGATCGGCGTGCCCCCAGCGACGCGGTCACCGGTCTTCCACGAGCCTTCGACCCGGTCGCCCTCGGCCTCGCAGATGACGAGGTCGTCCATATGGACGACGACGCGCTTCTCGGGGGCCGGCAGCGCCTCGTCGGTCAACCCGAGATGGGCGAGCACGTTGCGGATCGCCTTGTAGCCGACATCGACGGAGGCCGGGTCCTCGTGGCGCCCGCATTCCAGCGTCACGCCATAGCCGCCGGCGAAGCGCATGAACTCCGTCGTGCCGAAGCCTTCGGTGACAGCGAGCCGTGGCAGGCCCAGGCGCTCGCGCGCCGCGATCAGCCGGACATAGATGTCGAGCCAGCCATGGATCATCAGGTCGACACCAAGGCTGGCGGCGAAGGCGGCCTCGGCCGCGCCATGCCGGAAGGGTTCGAGCGTGCCGTGATTGTCGTCCGGGCCGAAGAAGACGAAGGGGACGCCTTCCCCGGTGAAGGAATGGACGTCGAGCAGCATGTCGTGCTGGCGCAGGATGGCGGAGAGGCGGTTGCCGAGCCTGTCCTCGTTATCGACAGGCTGCGGCCGCTCGCGCAGGTCACGATTGAGGTTGCGATCGCCCTCGCGGGTGTTCTGCCTGTAGGCCTTGGGATTGGCGACGGGCAGGAAGGTGACCTCGCCGCGCTGGATCGAAACCCGGCCGGCGCGGCAATCTTCGATCACGCGGGCGATGGCGTTGGGCCCGCAGGTCTCGTTGCCGTGAACGGCGCCGAAGACGAGGAGCTTCGGCCCCGCCTTCAGCCCGTGGAAGCGGATGGTCTCAAGCGGCGGATCGATCAGGTCAGGCGTCGTCATAGGCTCTAGTATCAGGCTTTGCGAAGTTGCGAATGCGGGTCGAGGATGTCACGCAGGCCGTCGCCCAGCAGGTTGAGGCCGAGCACGGTCATGAAGATGGCGAGGCCGGGGAAGATCGAGATCCAGGGTGCGGTGGTGATCTGGTCGCGCGCATCGGAGAGCATCGAACCCCAGCTTGGGAAGGGCGGGCGGATGCCGAGGCCCAGGAAGGAGAGCGCCGCCTCCGCCAGCACGGCGCCGCCCATGCCGAGCGTGCCGATGACGATGATCGGACCGGCGATGTTCGGCAGGATCTGCAGCAGCATGATGCGCAGATTGCTCGAGCCGAAGGAGCGCGCCGCCTCGACATAGCCCTGCTGCTTGATCGACAGCGTCGCGGCCCGCGACAGCCGGCAGGTATAGGACCAGTTGGTCAGGCCGAGCGCGATCAGCAGGCTGGTCAGGCCAGGCTGGAGGATCGCCATGATGGCGAGTGCGAAGACCAGCGAGGGGATCGACAGCATGAGGTTGGTCAGGCCGTTGACGAAATCATCCCACCAGCCGCCGAAGTACCCCGCCGACATGCCCAGCGCCACGCCGATCACGGTGTTGATCAATTGCGAGATGATGCCGACCGTCAGCGAGATGCGCGCGCCGTAGAGCACGCGGCTGTAGATGTCGCGGCCCTGCGCATCCGTGCCGAACCAGAACTCGGCACCGGGCTGAACCTCGGCATTCATCAGATTGGCATCCATGACGGGATCGGTATGCGCCAGCCAGGGCGCCAGCGTCCCGCCGACGACGACGGCAGCGAAGAGCACGCCGCCGATCCACAGATTAGCCCGGAATTTCATCGGTGCCCCGCCCCTAGGTGTATTTGATGCGCGGATCGATCAGAGCGCAGAGCACGTCCACGATGATGTTCACGACGAGGAAGAAAAGCACGAGCAGCAGGATGCAGGCCTGGACGACGGGGATGTCGCGCAGCGACACGCTGTCGACCAGGAGCGAGCCGATGCCCGGCCAGGCGAAAAGCTTCTCGATCACCACGGCGCCGCCCATGATCGAGCCGAACTGCAGGCCCAGCGTCGTCAGAACGATAACCATCGCGTTGCGCGCCACATGCCAGCGCATCACCCGAACCTCGCTGTTGCCCTTGGCGCGGGCGGTGCGGACGAAGTCGGCGTTCATCACCTCGAGCACGGCAGCGCGCGTGGTGCGGGCGAGCAATGCGAGCGGCGCCACGCCGAGCGCCACCGCCGGCAGCACGATGTAGCGCGGATTGCCGTCGCCATAGCCGAAGCTCGGGAACCAGCCGAGCACCAGCGCGAAGGCATACATCAGCATCAGCCCGAGCCAGAACTGCGGCAGGGACAGGCCGGACACGGCGACGAACATCGACTGCATGTCGAGCCAGCCACCCGGTTTCAGTGCCGCCAGGAAGCCGAGCGGAACGCCGAGGACGATCGCGAACGTCATGGCGGCGATGGCCAATTGAAGACTGGGCCAGATTCGCTCGACCAGTGAATTGATCACCGGCTGGCGGGTGCGGAACGAGGTGCCGAGATCGAACGTCGCAAGCTTCACGGCATAATTCGCGAAGCGAACATGGACGGGATCGTCGAGGCCGAATTGCTTGTTCATGCGCGCGACCTGCTCGGCATCGACGACCGAGCGGCCGTCGGACATCTGAGTCGAGGCGAAATCGCCGGGAATGACGCTGAACATCACGAAGATCAGCCCGGCGACCGCAAGCAGGATCGGAATGGCCTGCAGCAGGCGACGGATGACATAGGGCAGCATGGTAAACTCCTGATCGCCGCCGCGGGGCGGACTCAGGTCAAGGCTCGAAAATCGCCGTCACCCCGGACGGGCAGCGTGGCCGCCGGTCCGGGGTACGGGTGTCATCGAGCTGGCGAGAACCTCCGCTGAGGCGCGCTTACTTCGCCGCAGGCGAAGTCGCGTCGACCCAGAGATCCTCGTAGCGCTGGAGCGCGAGCTCCGTCGCGTTCGCCTGCAGGCCATGCAGCCAGGGCTGATAGGCCAGCACCGCCTTGTTGTAGTTGAAGAACCAGACGGGAGCCTCGTCCTGCAGGAGGGCGTTGGCCTTCTTCAGCAGTTCGACCTTCTTGGCAGCGTCCTTCTCTGCGGCAGCATCGTCCAGCACCTTGTCGTAGGCCGGGTTCTTGAAGCCGGTGTAGTTGCAGGACGAGCGCGGCGTCGCCGAATGGAAGCACTTCAGCGTGGTCAGCGGATCCGGTCCGGACGTGTTCGACCAGATATAGGCCTGGAAATCGCCCTTCGCGACGACGCCACCGAGAGCCGAGGTTTCCACCGGCTTGACCTTCACCTTGATGCCGACCTTGGCGAGCATCGGGATCGTCGCCTCGACGATCGGGATACCCCAGCTCTCGTTCGGCGTGGCTGTCCACTCGAACTCGAAGCCGTCCGGATAGCCCGCCTCGGTCAGGAGCTTCTTCGCCTTATCCGGGTCAAAGGCGTAGGGCTTGGCGCCCTTGTCGAAAGCCGGCGAAGACAGCGGCAGCCAGCTCACGGCGCGATAGGCCTTGTCGCGCACCAGGCGCTTGATGATCAGCTCGCTGTCGATGGCATGGTTGATCGCCTGGCGCACCCGCTTGTCGGAGAAGGGCTTGAATTCGGGATTCATGCCCATGTTGCGGGTGAAGACCTCCGCGACCTCAAGGATGCCCTTCGAGAGGTTCGGATCGGCCTTGTACGCAACGTACTGGGTCGAGCCGAGGATCGAGACGTCGATCTCCTTGTTGCGGAAGGCGACGTCGCGGGCCGCGGCCTCACCCATCGGCGAGATCACCAGCTTGTCCGCATAGGGCTTGCCGGCCTTGTAGTACTTATCCCAGCGCTCGAAGACCATCCGCGAGCCGGGCACATGCTCGACGAACTTGAAGGGGCCGAGGCCGATCGGCTTGTTGAAGAAGTCCGCCTCCTGCGCCTCCTTGGCCGGCAGGATCGCGGTGGGGGCGCTGAAGAACAGGAAGCCCGGATCGACCGCGTCGGTCATCGTCATCTCGATGGTGCGATCGTCGATCTTCTTCAGGCCGGAGATTTCCTTCGCCTTGCCTTCGCGAACCTCGGCGCCGCCCTTGATGCGCGAGACGTGGCGCGCGCCGGGATAGCTCTTCGATCCGTCGACGAGGCGGGTGAACGACCAGATCACGTCATCGGCCGACAGTTTGCGGCCATTGTGGAAATAGGCCTCGCGCAGCTTCAGCGTATGCGTCAGACCGTCGGCCGAGGTCGAGAAGGACTCGACGAGCTCGGGCTCCGGCTTGCCGGTATTGGAATCCCAGCGGAACAGCATGCCGTGCAGCGCATAGCCGTAGATCTCGTCCTGGATCTGGTTCGAGACGTGGCTGTCATTGCTGACGAAGGAGGCGCCATAGGGCGCCGTGAAGCGGATCGTTCCGCCGCGACGCGGCTCCTGAGCCTGTGCAGATACGGTGAAGGCTACCAGCGTCAGCGCGGTAGCGAAGGCAAGTTTCTTCAACAACACGATCAATCCTCCCGTTTCCCATCTGCTCCGGCTGATCCGGAGTTGTTTGCTTTGAAGTGGAACCATAACGGCTTTGCCGCGCTTGTCTTCCCCCGCGCGGTCAAATTCCCCGAATAGCTCTGCGATTCACGGTGTCGCAGAGCTGTTCGGAGCCCCGTTTCGCATTTTCTTCACGCGAACCGGCATTTTTCGCTCGAAGATGCTCTGCCTCAAGCTCCCCGCTCATAGACGACCGCGCCGCCGAGGATGGTCAGATCGCAGCGCGTGTCCTTGAGGATGTCGGCGGGAGCGGCGCTCAGCAGGTCGCGCGAGAACACCGCGACGTCGGCGAGGAGGCCCGGCGCGAGCCGGCCCTTCACATTCTCCTGCTTCTGCGAGAAGGCGCCGAACTCGGTATAGGCCTGCAGCGCCTCCTCGATCGAGACGCGCTGGCTTTCGTCCATCACCGTGCCTTTCCAGGTCTCACGCGTCAGCATGGTGTGGAAATTCGGGAAGGGGTTGGGATCGCAGACCGGTGCGTCGCTGCCCGTCGCCGGCTTGAGGCCGAGATCGAACCAGGTGCGGAACGGATAGCTCGGCATCGCGCGCTCCGGGCCGAGCACCTTCACATAGGCATCGCCGAAATCATGGATGAACACCTGCTGCGGGCAGGGATAGATGCCGGCCTTGACCATGCGCTCGTGCTGGGCCGGCGTGGAAAAGCCGCAATGCTCGATGCGGTGACGCCGGTCCGGATCGGGATAGGCCGCAAGCGCCTTCTCGTAAGCCGTGATGAGCTGCTCGATCGCGGCGTCGCCGATGGCGTGACAGACGAGCTGGTAGCCCTTCTTGTGGGCATCGAGCACCATACGTTCGAGCTCGGCATCCTCCCACATCCAGACGCCGGTGGTCTTGTCATCGCCGAGATAGGGCTCGGTCATCCAGGCGGTGCGGCCGCCGGCCGAGCCGTCGAGGAAGAGCTTGACGCCGCCGATCATCAGCATCTCGTCGCCGGTGCCGGAGATCAGGCCGGCGTCGTAGCATTGCGGCACGATCGAGCGGCCATCGTCGCCGAGCAGTGTCAGCCAGGTGCGGACCGGCAGGCGGCCGTCTCGCTTGGCGCGGTGATAGGCTGCGATCTCGCGGAAGCCGCCCTTCTGGCCGACGGCGGCGTCCATGCAGCTGGTGATGCCGAGCGAGAGCAGATACTGCCCGCCGCGCTCGATGCCGGCGATGATGTCCTCCTCGGTCGCAGCCGGAATCGCAGCCTGGACCGGGGCGCGGGCATTCTCGGCGAGCAGACCGGTGAGGCGGCCGTTCTGCTGTTCGATCAGGCCACCCTGCGGCGTCGGGGACTTCTCGTCGATGCCGCCGAGGCGCAGCGCTTCCGAGTTGCAGATCGCGATATGACCGCAGGCGCGCACCAGCATCACCGGATTGTTCGGAGCCGCGCGGTCCAGCTCCTCGCGATAGGGATGGCGGCCGGTGTCGAGCTTGGTCTGATCGTAGCCGCGCGAGAGGATCCATTCGCCGGGCTTGGACTGTGCGGCGCGGGCCGAAATCGCGCCGAGCAGCGCCTCCAGCGTCGGCGCGCTCTCGGGCTTGGAATCGACACAGCCCATGGTCATGCCCAGCGAGACCAGATGCAGATGCGAGTCGTCGAGGCCCGGCGTCGCCAGCCGGCCCTTCAGGTCGATGACGCGGGTCTTCGGCCCGATCAGCGGCTTGATTTCGGCATCGCTGCCGGCGGCCAGCACCTTGTCGCGGAAGATCGCCAGCGCCTCGACGACGCCCTCCTCGCGCCCGCACCAGATCGGCCCGTTGCGCAATACGATATCGGCCTGAATCGCCATGGTGTTCTCCTCACATTCAGTCGTCGCCGGCGCTTACGAGCGGCGGTCAGATATCGTCGAGCGGGAAGATCGGGCGGCGCACCTTCTTGTAGGGCCGCTCCTTGAAGTTGCGGGTCGAGAGCGCGCCGGTATCGACCTCCAGAACCTCGCGGGCGATCGGCTCGAAGGCGGCGCGGAAATGCTGCATCGACTTGACGATCACCGTCGACTTTCGGGTCGGATCGACGCCGAGCGAGGTGAACTGCGCGAGGTCGGTCGCCTGGCCGTTATGGGTGATGACGATGATCTCGACATCGTCGACGCGGAGCAGGGCCGAGAGCCCGTAATTGCGCCAGACGCCGCCGGCCATCGGGCCATGGCAGAGGAAATAGCCGTCGGTGATCGCGACGACATGGGCGTCGAGATCGAGCGGCCCGCCGCCCATGGTCGGGTCGACCTTGCCGCCGAGCTTGATCCGGCCACGCTTGCCGACGCCGATCGCCTGCGCGGCCAGCACGGCCTCAGGGTCGTTGATCGCGTGGAAGCCGACATTTTTCAGCCCGGCATCGAGCACGGCGCGCAGCAGGTTGGTGGCATCGCCATAGGCGCCGGAGCCGGGATTGTCGGAATAGTCCGAGATCACCACCGGCTTGTAGCCGGGCTTGCCCGTATCGGCCTCGCCGGCCTTGGCGCGGGCCATGGCCTCGGCCAGCGGCGTGAAATGGATCGACGAGAAGCGGCGCTGCTCCCAGGCATAGTCCATCAGCTCCTCGGCGATGGCTTGCGCCTTGGCGCGATCATCGGCCGTGACCGCGATCGAAGGGCCGATATCGTGGACGTCGGCCGAGGAGAAGCCGGCCTGGACGCTGACGACGAGCGCGTCGCCGGAAGCTTCGAGCGCATCGCCACGGCGCAGCAGCTCAAGGAAGGGCGGCGAGGTCGTGCGGCCACCGTCTAGCGCGTAGAGGATCGGGCGGCGAGCGAGCGCGACCTTGGGCTTGATCTCACCCTTGATCGCCCGCTGCAGCAATTCGGCGGCCTGCCAGGTCCGCTCGTACTGATCGATATGCGGATAGGTCCGGTAGGAGATCAGCGCGTTGGCGTTGTCGGCCATCAGCTGCGTGACCGTGGCATGCAGGTCGAGCACCGCAACGACAGGAACGCCAGGGCCGATGCGCTTGCGAAGCCGGGCGAGCAACTCGCCCTCGCCGTCATCAGAGCTTTCCGTCGACATGGCGCCATGGAGATGCAGCAGCACGCCGTCGACGCCGGGAGCGGCATCGACGATCTGGCCGGCAAAGAGGTCGAAGGCGTGATCGGTGACGCGGCCGGACGGGTTGGCGCCGGTCACCAGCGGATGGACAAGGCTCCAGCCGAACTTGTCGGCCGCCTCGAAGGCCGCGCCCATCGAGGTGCGCGTGCCGCGGAAGGCCCCGGGGATCTCGTTGTCGCGGAAGGCGCCATGCGCCCGGAACGTGGCCTCGTCCGTAAGCTGAACACTGAAAGTGTTCGTCTCATGCATGAACTCGGCGATCAAAACGCGCGGCACCGTCATCTCCCCAAAACGTGTCGTTCAATTTTTTTGACAGTTTTGGCGAGACAACTGGGTTTTGGCCACTGATTTTCGCGCATGCATCCCCAGAAACCTGCGCGCTTGTCGAATTGTGGTGAATATGCTCGACGACGGTAAGGAGCCGAAAGGCTGATGCCGCCTCCGCGAAATCTCCAGCGGCAGCAAAGGGATAGACGACACACCGCCGCGCCGAACTCGACGCGGCGGCGAAAGACCGGCCGCCCCGAGCGGAGCGCTACAGCGACTTGAAGCTCGGATAATGGCCGCGATAGCTCTTCTCGAGGATCGCGACACCGCCCCGCTCCTTGAGGACCTGCGCGACCGAAAGGCCGAGCTCGCGCGCCTGCTCCGGCGGCGCGCTCTGATCGGCGACGACGCGCTCGGTACCCTCGATCGAGGTCACCTGCGCATGCAGCGTCAGGCGGCCGTCCTGCCATGTCGCACAGGCGCCGACCGGCAGGCTGCAACCAGCCCCCAGCGCATGCATCATCTCGCGTTCGGCCTCGGCCTCGGCACGGGCCTGCGGGCACTCGATCGCCTTCAGCACCTCGATCACCGCCGTATCCTCGGCGCGGGCCTCGAGCCCGAGCGCGCCCTGCCCGACCGCATAAGGGAACAGGGACGGGGCGAGCGTCTCCGACGAGGCTTCGTCCAGCCCCAGCCGGCGCAAGCCGGCTTGCGCGAGAATGACCGCATCGAGAGCGTCCTCTCCGCCGATCTTGGCGAGGCGGGGCCCGACATTGCCGCGGATCGGAACAACGGTCACATCCGGCCGCAGGTTCAGGATCTGCGCGCGCCGCCGAAGCGACCCCGTGCCGACGCGTGCTCCCTGGCGCAGCGAGGCCATGGTCGCGCCGCAGAGCGCGTCACGCGGGTCCTCGCGCGGCGGCACCGAAGCCAGGACGAGCCCCTCATGCAGGGTGGTCGGCAGATCCTTCAGCGAATGGACGACGAAGTCGACCTCGCGCTTCACCAGTTGCTGCTCGTGCTCGACGGCGAAGACGCCGACCATGCCGAACTGGTGGAATTCGGAGACGCGATCGCGGTCGGCGATGGTGGCGATCTGGCAGAGGGTGAATTCCGCCTGCGGGAACTTCTCCCGGATCAGGCCCATGATATGGTGGGTCTGGGCCATCGCCAGCGGGCTGCGGCGCGTGCCGATCCTCAGATGCATGATCTCAAAGCTTTCGGTCTTGTCCGGCCGGGCCGGTTGTTGCGGCGGTCTATAACAGCGGGGCGGCGGGCTGACGAGTGCGGCACATGCCCATACTGCGCTGGATCAATTGCGGGCGGCTGCCCCACCCTGCTGCCGCATGGTCGCCATCGCCTGCCGGAGCACCTCGAACACGCGCGGATCGCGCGACTGGGCGACGTTGAAGCGCATGAAATCGCCGGCGGTCTGGGCGACGCTGAAGACATTTCCGGGTGCCAGCACCACGCCCTGCATCACCGCGAGCTGGGCCAGCTCGGCGGAATCGATGCCTTCAGGCAGGCGGCACCAGAGATAGAAGCCGCCACGCGGCATCAGCCAGGCCGAATCCCGAGCGTCTCAAGCCGCGCCGCGACCTCGCGCCGCGCCTGTGCGAGGCGGCGGTGCAGCTCCTCCATGTGCTTGCGATAGCTGCCGCCGGCTAGGACGCCCGCCAGAAGCTCAGTGGAGACCGGGCTTGGCCCACCGAAATTGGTCGCAACCTGCAGGTCGACAAGCCCTTCGATCCAATCGGCGCGCGCCGCGATATAGCCGCAGCGGACGGCGGCCGAGAGCGTCTTCGAAAAGCTGCCGATCCGGATGACACGCTCCAGCCCGTCGAGCGCCGCCAATCGCGACGAAGGCTCGGGCTCGAAATCGGCGAAGATATCGTCCTCGACGATGATCATATCGTTGGCAGCAGCGGCGCTCAGTACACGATAGGCGGCCTGTGGCGACAAGCCGGCGCCGGTCGGATTATGCAATCCGGAATTGGTCAGGTAGAGGCGCGGGCGCTCGGCCGAGACCACCGCTTCGAAAGCGGCGATGTCCGGCCCTGTTGGCGTATAGGGCGCGCTCAGGACGCGCACCTGATGCGCCCGCAGCAAAGCCTGAAAGTTGAAATAGCAGGGGTCATCGACAAGCACGACATCGCCCGGCCGCAACAGGAAGCGACAGATCAGGTCGAGCGCCTGCGTACCCGAGCCGGTCAGCATGAGCTGCTCCGGTGGAGCCATAAGCCCGGCCTCGGCGAAGCGCCCGAGCAGGAGCCGACGCAGGACGGAGGCGCCGCGCGTGCCGCCGTAATCGGCGAGGATCGCGCCATCGGCCCGCGCCAGCGCCCGGAAGCCGCGGCGCAGAGCTTCATCCGGCATCCAGTCGGGCGGCAGCCAGCCGCAGCCGGGCTTCAGCGCGCCCGGCTCTGCATCGAGCGACTGACGCGAGACCCAGAAGGGATCGACCGCGAGCTCCTGCGGCGAAGCAGCTTGCGTCAACGCCAAGGGCGGCAGGCCACCGCCGGTGACGTAGAAGCCCGAGCCCTGACGGGCCCGGATCAGGCCTTCGGCCGCGAGGCGGTCATAGGCCTCGACGACGGTGGAAGGCGAGACCTTCATCGCCGCCGCGAAGCCGCGGATCGAAGGCAGGCGGTCGCCCGGTGCGAGCGTGCGCGCCGCCAGCCGGCCGCGGATCGCCGCCATTACCGCCTCCGTTCGCGTCGCGGCAGGTTCGCTCAATCGGATTGTATGGTCATCCATAGCCATACAGTTTGCCATGAATGTATCGGTCTGTCGCTGGCTTCGCCGGCCGCCCACGCCTAGAGCACGGCTTCTCGCGAAAAAGCAGGCAGATCGCATGATGAAGGATTGGAGCGGCAAGGGCTGGGGCAGCGGATTGCTCGGCGTGCTGATCTTCAGCGGCTCGCTGCCGGCGACGCGCGTCGCCGTGGCCGGCTTCTCGCCACTGTTCCTGACCGGCGCCCGCGCTGCCATCGCAGCGCTGCTGGGCGCCGCCTGTCTCATGCTCTTGCGCCAGCAATGGCCGAGCCGCGCCGATATCCGCCCGCTCGCGGTCGTCGCGCTGGGCGTCGTGCTCGGTTTTCCGCTGCTGACGGCGCTCGCCCTCCAGCACATCCCCTCGGCGCGCTCGATCGTCTTCATCGGGCTCTTGCCGCTCGCGACTGCGCTCTTCGGCGTGCTGCGCGGCGGCGAGCGGCCGAGCCCTGTGTTCTGGCTGTTCTCGGGTCTCGGCAGCGCGACGGTCGTCGGCTTCGCGCTCGCCAATAGCGACAGCGGCTCGTTGACGGGGGATCTGCTGATGGTCGCCGCCGTCCTGCTCTGCGGGCTCGGCTATGCCGAAGGCGCGACGCTTTCGCGCCGGCTCGGCGGCTGGCAGGTGATCTCCTGGGCGCTGCTCCTGTCGCTGCCGGCGATGGCCGTGATCACCCTGCTGTTCTGGCCGTCGACCTGGCAGGGCATCGGGACGCCGGCCTGGATCGGCCTCGGCTATGTTTCGGTCTTCAGCATGCTGGTCGGTTTCGTGTTCTGGTACCGGGGGCTGGCGATCGGGGGCACGGCGACGGTCGGCCAGCTTCAGCTCCTGCAACCGTTCTTCGGGCTGACGCTGGCAGGCTGGCTGCTCGGCGAACCGATCGCCTGGACGATGATCGCGGCGACCGCCGTCGTCGTTCTCTGCGTCGCCGGGGCGAAGCGCTTCGCCTGAACCGAAGCTCTTGGATTTCGCGCAGCCCAAGGCCATCTTAAGGGCCAAGGAGATGGTGCGATGGCGAGCGGATGGGCTCCCGACGGAGCGGTTCAGGACCAGATCGACGGCTCGATTTCGGACGCGGTGCGCCTTGCGCGCTCGCGGCTGCCGGCCGGCCCCGGTGAGATCCATTGCCAGGAATGCGGCGAGGAGATTCCGGAAGCGCGGCGCCTTGCCATGCCCGGCGCCCGGCTCTGCGTTGCCTGCCAGTCCGGCCATGACCGATCGGCGGCGCTCTCCGGCTATAACCGGCGCGGCAGCAAGGACAGTCAGCTGAAATAGACCCGTCGACCTAAGCGCCAGCCGAGCGCAGGACGGCGGCGAACTTGATCGCGCTGGCCGAGAGCGGCCGATCCTTCAGCCAGGCCATGCCGATGCTGCGCCGAATCACTGGCGTGACGAGAGGGACCATGGCCAGTTCGTCGGCGTTGAACATGGCGAAGGTCATCGTCGGCAGTGCCGTCACGCCGAGCTCCGCCGCAGCCAGCGCCGCGGCACAGGAAATCTGATCGACCTCGTAAGCCGGTGCGGCCGACAGATTGGCGTGGATGAAGCCCGCATCGGTGAGGCGCCGGACCGAGGAGGACGGCGACATCGCAATGAAATCGAAGGGCGCCAGCTCGCTCCAGTCGACGCTGCCGCGCCCGGACAAGGGATGCCGGTGCGACACGACGAGCATCAGCCGGTCGCTCGCGATCTCCTCGAAGGCGAAAGCGCCCTGGCCGTCGGGCCTGCCGGCGATGACGAGATCGACGCTGCCGTCCTGCAGCATCGCCATCGCGCGCTCCTGCAAGGCATCGCGCACCGTCACCGCGATGCCCGGATAACGATCACGGAAGGCCCGCAGCGCCGGCGGCAGCAAGGTACAGACGGCAGACGGCAATGCGGCGACGGACAAGCGGCCACGCATGCTGTCGCCCCGCCGCGCGATCGCTTCGAAAGTACCCGCCAGGCTTCGCATCGCTTCCCGCGCGCTGGCCACGACATGCTGGCCTTCATAGGTCAGAGCAAGCTGCCGCGTCGTCCGGTCGACCAGCCTGCAACCGAGTTCTCCCTCGACGCGCCTCAGGGTTTCGCTGACGGAGGGCTGCGATACGCCGAGCTTTTCCGCAGCAGCGGTCAAGCTCAGGGTATCGCCGATAGCGACGAGGATTTCGAGCTGGCGCAAGGTCAGGTTCATTGGCGAAGCCGGGCGGAAAGGCGACGCCATTCATAGACTAACCCTATGTATAAATTAATCGCCATTATTTGACGTTTTGCCGCCCGAGCGCTTGCATGCCTGCGCATGAATGACGCGGACGGCATGGAAACGCAGTGGTGACACAGCAGGTTTGGATCGGGGCTGCGGCCGGCTTCGCAGGCGATCGCGCCGACGCTTCGGGGCCGCTGATCGCAACGCTCGCGCGTCACGATGGCCCGCGCTTCCTGATTTTCGAGACACTGGCGGAACGCACCCTCGCGCTCGCACAGCTCGACCGCCTGGCAGATCCGACACGTGGCGAGGTTCCGGCCCTGAAGCGCCTGCTCAGGCCGGCGCTGGCGTCCTGCGCCGCTGCGGGCATCAAGATCATCGGCAATTTCGGCGGGGCCAATCCATTCGGCGCAGCCGCGAAAATCAGGAGCTGGGCCATCAAACTCGGCTGCCCCGACCTGAAGATCGCGGTGGTGGCGGGCGACGATCTGCGGGGCATGTTCAGCTCTGCCGACTTTGCCCGCATGGAGACGGACGGCGCCCTGCTGCGCGACGAGCCCGCCATCATTTCGGCGAACGCCTATCTGGGGGCCGATGCGATCGCCGCGGCGCTGAGCGGGGGCGCCGATATCGTCGTGACGGGGCGTGTCGCCGATCCCGCCCTCGTCCTCGGCCCGCTCAAATACAGCTTCGGCTGGGCGGATGACGACTGGGACAGGCTCGCAGCCGGCATTCTGGCTGGCCATCTGCTCGAATGCGGATCGCAGGTGACCGGCGGCTACTTCGCCGATCCCGGCGTCAAGGACGTGCCGGGGATGGATGTGCTGGGCTATCCGATCGCCGAAATCGAGCCGGACGGCACCTTCGTCGTCACCAAGCCGGCGGGGACGGGCGGGCTCGTCGACCGCCGGACGGTGACGGAACAGGCCCTCTACGAAATCCACAATCCGGCCGCCTATCTGACGCCGGATGTGGTGCTCGATCTCACGCAGGTCGAACTCGCGGAAACCGGGCCGGATCGCGTGCGGGTGACCGGTGCGCGCGGGCGCCCCCGGCCCGAGACGCTGAAGGCGACGATCTGCTTCGATGGCGGATTTCTCGCCGAGGCCGAGATCTCCTATGCCGGCCCCAATGCGAAATCCCGCGCCGCCCTCGCCATCGACACGGTGAGGAAGCGCCTCGCCCGCCTTCACCCCGCCCTGCGCGTTCGCGCCGATCTGATCGGCGTGGTCAGCGTCTTCGGCGACACGGCCGGAGCGCGGCTAAATGCCGAGCTTCCAAACTTCGCGGACGGCGATCTGCGCGTCCGGTTCGCGGCCGAATCCACCGACCGCACTGCGGCTGAATGCCTGCTCGACGAGGTGGAGGCGCTCTATTGCGCCGGCCCCGCCGGCGGCGGCGGCGTCCGCAGACGCCTGACGCCCCGGCTGCGCAGCGCGTCCTGCCTGGTGGATCGCAAGCACGTCGCACCACAAGTCTCGTTTCTGGAGATGGCATGACCCGCGCGGTTTCGCTCTACGAACTCGCCCATGCCCGCTCCGGCGACAAGGGCAACCGGCTCAACATCGCCGTCATCTGCCGCGAACCGCGGTTCTTCGAGCCGCTGCGCGAGCGCCTGACGGAAGACTTCGTTGCGCGCGTCTTCAGCGAGCGCCAACCCACCGCCGTCAGGCGTTACGAACTCCCGAAGCTCAACGCCTTCAACTTCGTGCTCGACGATGTGCTGGATGGTGGCGTCAACGGCAGCCTCGGGCTCGATGGCCACGGCAAGACGCTCTCCTTCCTGCTGCTCTCGGCCGAGATCGAGATGCCGGCCGAGCTGCTGACCCCGGCGGAAGAGCCATCCCCCGAACCCATCAGCGGAGGCTCGCGATGAGCGCCGAACCCGTCATCGACTACCTGCAGCGTCGCCATGACGCCGTGATGGCGCGCCTCGATGCCTTCCTCAGGCTGCCGAGCGTCAGCACCGACCCCGCCTATGCGCAGGGCATGGCCGATACGCGCGCCTTCCTGCTGGATTGGCTGACGGGGCTCGGCCTGAGCGACGTCCAGCTTCTCGACGGCGGCGGGCAGCCGGCCGTCTATGGCGCCTGGCTCGGCGCGCCGGGCGCGCCGACCATCATCGTCTACGGCCATTACGACGTGCAGCCGCCGGACCCGCTGGCGCTCTGGCAATCGCCACCCTTCGAGCCGACGATCCGTGACGGGCGCCTTTATGCGCGCGGTGCCTCGGATGTGAAGGGCTCGACCACGATCGCGATCGAGACGGTCGCGGCCTTTCTCGCCGTCGAGGGGCGCTGCCCGGTCAATATCAAGCTGTTCATCGAGGGCGAGGAGGAGACCGGCAGCCCGAGCCTGCACGAGATCGTCCGCCGCTACGGCGACCTGCTGCAAGCCGATGCGATGATCTCGGCCGATGGCGGCCGGGCGAGCCCGACCGTTCCCACGATCAATGTCGGCGCACGCGGCCTGACCAAGCTCGAACTGGTCGTCCGGACCGCCGACAAGGAATTGCATTCCGGCCGCTATGGCGGTTCGGTCCGCAATGCCCTGCATGAACTCGCCGCCATTATCGCCACCCTCCACGATGCCGACGGCGCCATCGCCATCCCCGCCCTGATGGATGCCGTGCGGCCGCTGTCAGAGCGCGACCGGCGCGATACGGCGGCCCTGCCCTTCGACGAGGCCGCCTTCGTCGCGGATGTCGGCGGCATCGCTGCCGGCGAGCCCGGCTACAGCGTCCGGGAACGACTGACGCTACGCCCCGCGATCGACGTAAACGGCCTGTGGGGCGGCTATACCGGCGCCGGCTCCAAGACCGTCATCCCGGACGAGGCGCGGGCCAAGATCACCATCCGCCTGGCGCCGGGACAGGACCCCGACCAGGCCTGCCAGGCCCTGAAGGACCATATCCTCGCCGTGGCGCGGCCGGGAGTTCGGGTCAGCTTCGAAGCGATCGGCGGGGGCTCGCCGGCCTCCACGCTCGTAGCGGAACACCCGCTGGTGCAGGCGGCGACGGCCGTGCTGCGCCGAACCTCCGGGCAGGAGCCCGTGCATGTGCGCCTCGGCGCGACCGTGCCGATCACCGCGATCTTCAAGGAGGCGATGGGACTGGACACGCTGATGTTCGGCTTCAATCTGCCGGACGAGGACGTGCACGCGCCCAACGAATTCTTCCACATCCCCTCGGTCGCGCTGGGGCTCCGAGCCTGGCCGATGCTGCTGCAGGAGCTGGCGCGATACGCCCCGTCGGCTTTCCGCCCGCAGACAGGGTGAGGAGCCCACAGCGCCAGCGGTGCCCGCCTTCGCGAAGGCCGCAACGACCGGGGCTGCCTATGCGGCGGCGAGGCCGCCGTTCTTCTCGATGAAGGCGACGATCTCCTCCACGCCTGTGAGCCGGTTCAGGTCGGAGAAGACGAAGGGCCTGCCAGGGCGCTGCTTTTGCGTGTCCGACCGCATCACGTCGAGATTGGCCCCGACATAGGGCGCCAGGTCGATCTTGTTGATGATCAGCAGGTCCGAGCGGGTGATGCCCGGCCCACCCTTGCGCGGGATCTTCTCGCCGCCGGCGACGTCGATGACATAGAGCGTGATGTCGGCGAGATCGGGCGAGAAGGTCGCGGCGAGGTTATCGCCGCCGGATTCGATGAACACCACGTCGAGATCGGGAAAACGGCGGCGCATCTCGGCGATGGCGGCGAGGTTGATCGAGGCGTCCTCGCGGATCGCGGTATGCGGGCAGCCGCCGGT
Source organism: Beijerinckiaceae bacterium (assembly GCA_965283735.1). Classification (GTDB taxonomy): domain Bacteria; phylum Pseudomonadota; class Alphaproteobacteria; order Rhizobiales; family Beijerinckiaceae; genus Allobosea. Next base: position 301,246 of record CBDIPN010000002.1, read on the forward strand.
CTCGACGCCGATGATGCGCTCTTCCGGCAGGGCTTGCAGCCGGTTGAGGATCAGCTCGTCTTCCCTCGTGAAGATGTCGTTGGTGACGACGGCGACGGAGTAGCGCTCACGCATCGCCTTGCAGAGCTTTTCGGTGAGGGTCGTCTTGCCGACGCCGACCGGGCCACCGATACCGACCCGGAGCGGACCGTTTGAGGATTTCACGAGCGAAAGACCCTTGAATACTGCGTTTCGTGGTTCATCGAGAGGATATCGGCGCGAATGGTGCAGGAGCCGAGATCGTCGAGGGTCGAGACGGCGGCGCGCTGGGCGGTGCGCAGGATGACCGGCTCCAGCGCCGCGAGCGTCGCCACCCCGTCGCGCTGGCCGAGCGGCACCAGTCGCACGCAGGCCTGAACGAGATTCGAGGCGAAGGCGTGGAGATAGGCGGTGAGCGCATCGGCGAGCCCGATGCAGTGGCGCGCGGCGGCGGCCCCGACGGCCACCGGATAGGCGAGCCCCCCCTCCCCGCCTGCCGCCTCGCCGCCCCAGGCGGTCATAGCCTCGACGAAGGCGCTGCCTTGCAGGGTCGTCTCCATATTGCGCTCGCGCGAACCGGACATCGCGTCGGCCAGTTCGGCGACGGCGTTCAGGCTCTCACCCGCCGCAACGTTGCGCCAAGCTTCGGCCAGAAGAACGGCGTCGTTCCAAGCGGAGCCACCCTCCAGCAGCGTTTCCAGCCATTCGCACAGGCTCGCGCGGTCGCGGATCAGCCCGTCATGGATCGCCCGTTCCAGCCCATGGCTATAGGCGAAGGCTCCGACCGGAAAGGCCGGAGAGAGCCATGTCATCAGACGCGTGAGCGCGACGGCCTCAGTCATGATGATGATGGTCGTGGCCATGTGCGTGACCATGTCCATGCGTGTGGCCATGGCCGTGATCATGCCCGTTGGCATGATAGGCGCCATGCACCGGCTGGAAGCGCGCGACGACTTCTCGAACGGAGGCACCGAGCCCTTCGAGCATCGCCCGGATGACGTGGTCACGCTGGATCAGGATGCTGGTTTCGTCGATCTGCGCCGGCAAATGGCGGTTGCCCAGATGCCAGGCGAGATGACGCAACGGACATGTGCCCGGCAGCACCTCGTAAAGCTCCTCCTCCGCCGCGAGGATCGCGACGGCGCGGCCATCGTCGAGCACGAGCCGATCGCCATCGGCGAACAGCACCGGCGCGGGCAGGTCGACCATGATCTCCTCGCCCTGATCGGTCGTCACCAGCTTGCGGCGCAGGTGGCGGGCTGCATGGTCGAGCCGGAGCGTGCCGGCCGGAACGCCGCTACCGCCGTGGCTATGGGAAATGGCGCGGAGCATGCTCAAGCCTCGGATCAGAACAGGAAATAGCGCTGCGCCATCGGCAGCACGGTCGCGGGCTCGCAGGTCAGCAGCTCGCCATCGGCGCGCACCTCGTAGGTCTCGGGGTCGACCTCCATATGCGGGGTGGCGTCGTTGAGAACCATCGAAGCCTTGGAGATGCCGCCGCGCGTGTTCTCGACCGCGATCATGCCTTTGGCGACGCCGAGCTTCTCCTTGAGGCCCTTGGCGATCGCCGCCCGGCTGACGAAGGTCACGGAGGAGACAGCAGGGGCGCGGCCCATGGCGCCGAACATCGGCCGGTAATGCATCGGCTGGGGCGTAGGGATCGAGGCGTTGGGATCGCCCATCGGGGCAGCCGCGATCATGCCGCCGACCAGCACCATCTCAGGCTTCACACCGAAAAACGCCGGATTCCAGAGCACGAGATCGGCCCGCTTGCCGACCTCGATCGAGCCCACATGCTTCGACAGGCCCTGCGCGATCGCCGGATTGATCGTGTATTTCGCGATATAGCGGCGCACCCGCAGATTGTCGTTGTCGCCGGTCTCGCCGGCCAAGCGCCCGCGCTGGACCTTCATCTTGTGGGCGGTCTGCCAGGTCCGGATCGGCACCTCGCCGACGCGGCCCATGGCCTGGCTGTCCGACGAGATGATCGAGAAGGCGCCGATATCGTGCAGGATGTCCTCGGCCGCGATCGTTTCCTTGCGGATGCGGCTCTCGGCGAAGGCGATGTCCTCCGGGATCGAGGGCGACAGGTGATGGCAGACCATCAGCATGTCCAGATGCTCGGCGATGGTGTTCTGCGTGTAGGGCCGCGTCGGATTGGTCGAGGACGGGATGACGTTGGCGAGGCCGCAGACCTTGATGATATCCGGCGCATGGCCGCCGCCGGCCCCTTCCGTGTGGAAGGCATGGATGGTGCGGCCCTTGAAGGCCGCGACCGTGTCCTCGACGAAGCCGCTTTCGTTCAGCGTGTCCGTGTGGATCATCACCTGAACGTCGTGGTCGTCGGCAACGCTGAGGCAGTTGTCGATCGCGGCCGGCGTCGTGCCCCAGTCCTCATGGAGCTTCAGCGCGCAGGCGCCGCCCTCGATCATCTCGATCAGCGCGGCGGGCTTAGAGGCATTGCCCTTGCCGGAGAGGCCGAGATTGATCGGTACGGCATCGAAGGACTGGATCATCCGGCCGAGATGCCAGGGGCCGGGCGTGCAGGTCGTCGCCAGCGTGCCGTGCGCCGGACCGGTGCCGCCACCGAGCATGGTGGTGACGCCGGACATCAGCGCTTCGTCGATCTGCTGCGGGCAGATGAAGTGGATATGGGCGTCGACGCCGCCGGCGGTGAGGATCTTGCCCTCGCCGGCGATCGCCTCGGTACCGGGGCCGATGACGATGGTGACGCCGGGTTGTGTATCCGGGTTGCCGGCCTTGCCGATGGCGACGATCCGCCCGTCCTTCAGACCCACATCGGCTTTCACGATGCCCCAGTGGTCGACGATCAGAGCATTGGTGATGACGGTGTCGACGGCGCCCTCGGCGCGGCTTGCCTGGCTCTGGCCCATGCCGTCGCGGATGACCTTGCCGCCGCCGAACTTCACCTCCTCGCCATAGACGGTGAAATCCTTCTCCACCTCGATGATCAGGTCGGTATCGGCGAGGCGGACACGGTCGCCGACCGTGGGGCCATACATTTGCGCGTAGGCGGCGTGGGAGAGCTTGGCCGGCATCAGAGTGTCCCCATCACCTTCTGCTGGAAGCCGTAGACCGCGCGCGCGCCGCCGAGCGGCACGAGGCGCACCTCGCGCTGCTGGCCGGGCTCGAAGCGCACGGCGGTGCCGGCCGCGATATCGAGCCGCATGCCGCGGGCGAGCTTGCGGTCGAAATCGAGCGCCTCGTTGGTCTCGAAGAAATGATAGTGCGAGCCAACCTGGATCGGCCGGTCGCCGGTATTGGCGACGAGCAGCGTGACCTGCTCCGCGCCCGCATTGAGGACGATGTCGCCCGCGGCGGGAAAGACCTCTCCGGGGATCATCGTCTCAGGCTCCCGCGACCAGCCAGAGCCCGCCGAGCGCGGTCAGGCCGCCAGCGATACGCGCCGCGATCCGGCCGCGATGCGAGAGCGCGTTGCCGGCAAGCCCGATACCGATGCCGACGGCATGCAGCAGCGCGGTCGCCAGCGCGAAGCCGACCATGAAGGACAGGCTCGTCGCCTCGCCGAGCTCGCCGCCATGGGCATAGCCATGGAACAGCGCGAAGAATCCAACCACGGCCATACCGACGACCACCGGGACCTGCAGCGCGACCAGCGCCAGCAGGCCGAGCACCACGACGGAGGCCGCGATCGCCGGCTCGACGAAGGGTAGACCGATGCTGGCGAGCGCTGCCACGAAGCCGAGCATCATCGTGACAACGAAGGCCGTGGGGATCATCCAGACGGCACGACCGCCGACGAGGAAGGCCCAGAGACCGACGCCGACCATCGCCAGGATATGGTCGGCCCCGAAAAGCGGATGCGAGAAACCGACGGCAAAGGAGCCGTGCTCGGCCGGGTTGAGATGCGCGAAGGCCGGGCTCGCCGCACCGACGCTCAGGATCAGGGCGATCGACAGTCTCTTCATGGCGGCCTCCGGCTTCAACGGATGGGTTCGTGGACGGTGACGAGCTTGGTGCCGTCCGGAAAGGTGGCTTCGACCTGCACGTCGTGGATCATCTCGGCGACGCCTTCCATGACCTGCGCGCGGGTCACGACATGGGCGCCGGCCTCCATCAGCTCGGCGACGCTGCGGCCATCGCGTGCGCCCTCGACGACGAAATCGGAGATCAGGGCGATGGCCTCGGGGTGGTTGAGCTTCACCCCGCGCTCGAGCCGGCGCCGGGCGACCATGGCCGCCATGGAGATCAGGAGCTTGTCCTTCTCGCGCGGTGTCAGGTTCATGAGAGCCTCTAGAGTTGCCAGACCTTGGGCAGCGGCCGGCCGCCCAGGAGAAGGGTGAGCAGCGGCTCCAGCCGTCGCCGGAGCGCGAGCCCGGTCTCCTCGACCAGACGTGCGATAAACTTGCCGTTCCAGGCGCTGGCGCCGCCGTTGGGTCCAATGATGGACCGGGCCTGATCGAGAAAGCGCTCGGGCGCGGCTCCGGCGAACAACACCGTCGCCATGGCGCGGCAGCCGGCCATGGCGGGCTGCGGTGCGAGCCGGGCCGCAATATCGCCTTCGACCCGCAGATCATCGGCAAAGAGCAGGCGGCCGTCGCGGCGAATGCGCCAGCGGTCGTGCAGATGGCCGCTATGCAAGGTCTCGCCCATCGCCTGCCGGCCGAAGAGCACGGCCTCGACGGCGACCAACTCGGCGGCATCGGCGAGATCGACATCGAGCGAACGGGACAGGCGCCCTCCGTCGAACAGGATGGTCTCTTGCGGCAGCCAGGCGAGCCGGGCGCCGGCTGCGAGCCGCAGGCGGTTGGTTACGGCGGCATCCGCCCCGGTCGAGCGGTAGATGCGTTCGCAGGCCTGAGTGGTGACGGCGGCCGCAGCGCCGGCAGCGAGGGTCACCTCGGCACCGAAGCGGTCTCCCCCGGTCAGCCCGCCCGCCGTGTTGATGATGATCGCCTGCGGATCGTCGGTTCCGAGCGGTCGCGGGAAGCGCAGCTTCGCGCAGCCCTCCTGGAACAGCCGATCGAGGCAGGTTTGGCCATCGCGCGAGCGGAAGCTCACGCTCGCCTGTCCATGGGCGCGCTGCATCCGCGCCGTCACGGAGTTCTGGAGATCGTCAATCGCCAGCATCGTCAGGGCCGCTTCGCATGCAGCAGGGCTTGCAGAAAACGCTGCATCTAGACCTGAATCAAGCGCTGAACCTGCGCGCCGTCGAGTTCGCTCATCGGCCCCGACAGCACGACCTCACCACGGTCCATCACGAACATCGTGTCGGCGAGATCGCAGGCGAAGTCGAAATACTGCTCGACCAGCACGATCGCCATGCCGCCCTTGCTGCGCAAGTATTCGATGGCGCAGCCGATATCCTTGATGATCGAGGGCTGGATACCCTCGGTCGGCTCGTCCAGCACCAGCAGCCTGGGTCGGGTGACCAGCGCCCGCGCAATCGCGAGTTGCTGCTGCTGGCCACCCGAGAGGTCTCCGCCGCGCCGGCCCAGCATGGTCTTCAGCACGGGGAACAGGTCGAAGAGTTCATCCGGGACGAAGCGCTCCTTGCGCTTCAGCGGCGCGAAGCCGGTCTCCAGATTCTCCTTCACCGTCAGGAGCGGGAATACCTCCCGCCCCTGCGGCACATAGGCGATGCCGGCCCGCGCGCGATCCTCGCTGCGCAGGGCCGAGATGTCCTCTCCGTCGAGGCGGATATGGCCGCCGGAAATCGGCTGATGGCCGACGATGGCGCGCATCAGCGAGGTCTTGCCGACGCCGTTGCGGCCCATCACGCAGGTGACCTTGCCGGTCTCGGCCGTGACGGAGACGCGGCGCAGCGCCTGGGCGGCACCGTAATGCAGGTTGATGGCGTCGACGGTCAGCATCGTGTCGCCTCCACCCTGATCTTGCAGGAAAAAGCGCGGGTCATCCCGGGCGGAGCGAAGCGCAGACCCAGGATCCATGCCGGAACCTTCATTGGCAACGCTCCGGCATGGATCCCGGATCGGCGCCGCGGAGCCTGTCCTTGGGCCGACCGAAGGTCGGACCCGAGGGCGGCTTGTCCGGGATGACGGAGGAGGAGCAAGGCGAGTGTTATGGTCATCCCTCACCGCCCCAGATAGACTTCGACGACGCGCTCATTGGCGCTGACATGGTCGAGCGGGCCTTCTGCCAGCACCGAACCCTCGTGCAGCACCGTGACCTTCACGCCGAGTTCGCGGATGAAGCCCATGTCGTGTTCGACGACGATCACCGAATGATCCCGTGCGATCTCCTTGAGCAGCACGGCCGTCTGCGCGGTCTCGCCGTCGGTCATGCCGGCGGCGGGCTCGTCGACGAGCAGGAGCCTGGGATCCTGGGCCAGCAGCATGCCGATCTCCAGCCACTGCTTCTGGCCATGCGAGAGCGAACCCGCAAGCCGATCCCGCCTGTCGGCGAGCTTCACGATGCCGAGGATGTCGTCGATGCGCTTCTGCTGCGGGCTTTCCGTCTTCCAGAACAGCGTCTTAGCCACCGTGCGCTTCGACTTCAGGGCTAGCAGGATGTTGTCCTCGATCGTGTGGCTGTCGAAGACGGTCGGCTTCTGGAACTTGCGGCCGATGCCAAGATTGGCGATCGCAGCCTCGTCGAGCTTGGTCAGGTCGACGGTGCCGCCGAACATCACCGTGCCGACGTCCGGCTTCGTCTTGCCGGTGATGATGTCCATCATCGTGGTCTTGCCGGCGCCGTTCGGGCCGATGATGGCGCGCATTTCGCCGGGCTCGATGGTGAGCGACAGGCCACGGATCGCCTTGAAGCCGTCGAAGGAAACGCTGACGCCGTCGAGATAGAGCAGCGAGGAGGTCAGCGCGCCGGGCACGGGAGCGTTCATCGCCTTCACTCCGCCGGGGCCGGCTCGGCGGCCGGCGTTGCATCGCGCTTGCGGCGGCGTGCCCACAAGGCCTCGGCCGTGCCCAGAATGCCCTTGGGCAGGAAGAGCGTGACGACGACGAAGAGCCCACCGAGCGCGAAGAGCCAGTACGGCGCCATGAAGCCGGAGGTGAACATCGTCTTCGCCCAGTTGACCACGACGGCGCCGAGCGCCGCGCCGACCAGCGTGCCGCGCCCGCCGACAGCGACCCAGATCACGGTCTCGATCGAGTTGGCCGGAGCGAATTCGCTGGGATTGATGATCCCGACCTGCGGCACGTAAAGCGCGCCGGCCACGCCCGCCATGCAGGCCGAGACGGTGAAGACGAAGAGCTTGAAGCGATCGACCCGGTAGCCGAGGAAGCGCGTGCGGGATTCCGCGTCGCGGATCGCGATCACGACCTTGCCGAGCTTCGAGACGACGATGCCGCGCGCGATCAGGAAACCGGCCGCCAGCATGACGCAGGTCATGGCAAACAGAGCAGCGCGTATCGTCTGGGCCTGGATGTTGAAGCCGAGGATGTCCTTGAAATCAGTCAGGCCGTTATTGCCGCCGAAGCCCATGTCGTTGCGGAAGAAGGCGAGCAGCAGCGCATAGGTCAGCGCCTGGGTGATGATCGAGAGATAGACGCCGGTAACGCGCGAGCGGAAGGCGAACCAGCCGAAGACGAATGCGAGCAGGCCGGGCACCGCCAGCACCATCAGCATGGCGAAGGGAAAGGATGAGAAGCCCCACCAGTACCAGGGCAGTTCCTGCCAGTTCAGGAAGACCATGAAGTCGGGCAGGATCGGATTGCCATAGACGCCGCGCGAACCGATCTGGCGCATCAGATAGAGGCCCATGGCGTAGCCGCCGAGCGCGAAGAAGGCGCCGTGGCCGAGGCTCAGGATGCCGCAATAGCCCCAGACGAGATCGAGCGAGACCGCCAGCAGCGCGTAGCAGAGATATTTGCCCCAGAGCGACATGGTCGAGGTCGGGACATGGAAGGGCGAGGATACCGGCAGCAGCAGGTTCGAGAGCGGCACCAGCACGGCCAAGCCCAGCAGGATCGCGAGGAAGATACCGCCCCGCCGGTCCATGTTCTGGAGGAGGAAGCGGGTGATCATGCTTCCACCGCCCGGCCCTTGAGCGCGAACAGACCGCGCGGGCGCTTCTGGATGAAGAGGATGATGCAGACCAGGAGCGCGATCTTGCCGAGCACCGCGCCGGCATAGGGTTCGAGCAGCTTGTTGGCGACGCCGAGCGTCATGGCGCCGACCAGCGTGCCCCAGAGATTGCCGACGCCGCCGAAGACCACGACCATGAAGCTATCGATGATGTAGCTCTGGCCGAGATTGGGGCTGACATTGTCGATCTGCGAGAGCGCGACGCCGGCCAGTCCCGCGACGCCCGAACCCAGCCCGAAGGTCAGCGCGTCGATGCGGCCGGTGCGGATGCCCATGGCGGAGGCCATGCGCCGGTTCTGCGTGACGGCGCGCATCTGCAAGCCCATCGGCGTCAGCTTCAAAATGGCGAGCAGGGTCGCGAAGACCAGCGCGGCAAAGACGATGATCCAGAGCCGGTTATAGGTGATGGCCAGACCGCCAAGCTCGAAGGCGCCCGACATGAAGGAGGGCGCGCCGACCTCGCGATTGGTCGGGCCGAAGGCGGTGCGCACCGCCTGCTGCAGGATCAGGCTGATGCCCCAGGTCGCGAGCAGCGTCTCTAGCGGGCGGCCATAGAGGAAGCGGATGACGCCGCGCTCGATGGCGATGCCGACCGCCCCGGCAACGATGAAGGCGGCCGGCAGCGCAATCGCCAGCGACCAGTCGAACAGCCAGGGCGCATTGGAGCGGATCACCTCCTGCACCACGAAGGTGGTGTAGGCGCCGAGCATGACCATCTCGCCATGGGCCATGTTGATGACGCCCATGACGCCGAAGGTGATGGCGAGGCCGATAGCGGCGAGCAGCAACACCGAGCCAAGCGAGAGCCCGTACCAGAGGTTCTGAGCGGCGGCCCAGAGCTTCAAACGGCCTTCGATGGCGGTGATCGCCTTGGCCTGCGCTTCCTTGAGGGCCGGCGTCGCGTCGCCCGGTAGGGCGCGCAACGTCGCGAGGGCGTCCTGATCGCCCCGCTCGCGCAGAACCTCGATCGCGGCGTGCCGATCAAGGGGCTGCGTGTCCGGCTTGGCGATCAGGATCGCGGCCTGGGCCTGGCGCAGGGCAGCAAGCGCGCGGGGATTGGTTTCCTTGCCGATCGCCGCCTCGACGATCGGCAGCAGGCCGGCATCGCGGGATTTGAAGACCGCTTCTGCCGCGGCCACGCGCTTCGCCGGATCAGGATTGAGCAGGCCGAGGCCGCCAAGCGCGGCCTGCACCGCGCGGCGCACCGCGTTGTTGAGGCGGACGGGCTTCACATCGGCGGGAGCGGCAGCGAGCGTGGCGCCGGTCCTGGCATCGACGAAGCCATTGGCAGCCGTCTTCACGGCGACACCGCCGGGGCCGGCGAGCAGGCGCCCGTCGCTCAAGGCTTCGACGATCAGCGCGGCATTGGGGTGAGCGGTCGAGACCAGTATCTCGATGGCGCGGGACGTGTCGGAATAGCTGTCTGCCGCCAGCCGCGTGAAGGCTTCGTCAGTGGTCTGCGCAATCGACGCGACCGAGGCCGCGACCAGCGCGACGAGGATGACGAGCGCATGCTTCAGGCGGTGGAAGATCGGCATCGATCCGGTTCACTTGTCGGCTGGTGATGGCCTGGAAAAGCCGTGCCGCGAAGCGGCGAATGAAGGGCGGCCGGGATGTTTCCCTTGCCGCCCCTCCCCCTCATGACCTCAAACGGCGCCGCACTTGCCGGTCTTGACGTTGAAATTGCCGCATTTCTTCTCGACCCAGTCGCCGACGAGGTCCTTGGAACCGTCGAGCTCCTTCGACCAGGCGTCGCCGGGGACGAGCCCCGAGGTCTTCCAGACCACGTCGAACTGGCCGTCGTCCTTGATCTCGCCGATGAAGACCGGCTTGGTGATGTGGTGGTTCGGGAGCATCTTCGAGATGCCGCCGGTGAGGTTCGGCGCCTCGATGCCGGGCAGCGCGTCGATGACCTTGTCGGGATCGACGGTCCCGGCCTTCTGAACCGCCTTCACCCACATGGCGAAGCCGACGACATGGGCTTCCATCGGGTCGTTGGTGACGCGCTTCGGGTTCTTGGTGAAGGCCTGCCACTGCTTGATGAAAGCCTCGTTCTCCGGCGTCTTGATCGACTGGAAGTAGTTCCAGGCGGCGAGATGGCCAACGAGCGGCTTGGTGTCGATGCCGGCAAGCTCCTCCTCGCCGACCGAGAAGGCGACGACCGGGATGTCGGTCGCCTTGATGCCCTGGTTGCCGAGTTCCTTGTAGAACGGCACGTTGGCGTCGCCGTTGATGGTCGAGACCACGGCGGTCTTCTTGCCGGCCGAGCCGAACTTCTTGATGTCGGAGACGATGGTCTGCCAGTCGGAATGACCGAAGGGCGTGTAGTTGATCATGATGTCCTCGGGCTTCACGCCCTTGGACTTCAGATACGCCTCGAGAATCTTGTTGGTCGTGCGCGGATAGACATAGTCCGTGCCGGCCAGCACCCAGCGCTCGACCTTCTCTTCCTTGGCGAGATAGTCGACGGCGGGGATCGCCTGCTGGTTCGGCGCCGCGCCCGTATAGAAGACGTTGCGCTCGCTTTCCTCGCCCTCGTACTGGACGGGGTAGAACAGGATGTTGTTGAGCTCCTTGAAGACCGGCAGCACCGACTTGCGCGACACCGAGGTCCAGCAGCCGAAGGTGGCCGCGACCTTGTCCTTGGTGATCAGCTCGCGCGCCTTCTCGGCGAAGAGCGGCCAGTTCGAGGCGGGATCGACGACGACGGCCTCGAGCTTCTTGCCGAGCAGGCCGCCCTTCTTGTTCTGCTCCTCGATGAGCATGAGCATGACGTCCTTCAGCGTCGTCTCGGAGATCGCCATCGTGCCCGAGAGCGAGTGAAGGATGCCGACCTTGATGGTGTCCTGCTGCGCCACCGCCGGCAGGCGGGAGGAGCCGAGGAAAGCGGCACCGGCCAGAGCGGTGCCGAGAAATTCGCGACGGTTGCTGTTCACGGCCATCTCCCGAAGGACTGTTGTTGACGGCGCCCCCTCGACGCCGACGGACCGTGCGGCCCATGTCCCCAAGCTTCGCAAGCGGTGTGCCAACCCATGTGGCAGCGCCCGTTTGCGGGGTCTGATGGCCCTTTTCGAGGGGTACAAGGAGCAATCAAGTGCTCAACGATAGCGCCGCCCCGCCATGCCGGCCCGGAAACGCCTATTTCCTGAGCACGGGGCGCCGGAAGAGTAAAATTGACGTCATTCTAGGCAGGTTCTTTGAGATTCGCGGAGCAGCGAAGCCGGTCTTTGAACGGTAACAGCGCAAATCCTGATCAAGCCGAACAAAAAGCCGCCCTTTCGGGGCGCCTGCGACTGTCACTGAAAACCGGAACGGTGCCGCAACCAGACGGCGAATGCGCGCCCGGAATCGGAGATTAGAGTTATAGCGAGACCTCCGAAGGCAGCCTCGGACCGGGTTCGGATTGGTCAGTTGCGAACCTCGTTCCAGTAGTCGCTCATTTCCTGCTGACTCTTCCGGTCCGGCAAAACGCCTTTGTCCCCGTAGAGGCTCGCGGCGCCCCGGATCTGGGCCTCGGTGAGGTCGGTGCGATAACCCTCCAGCTCCTTGTCGTAGGTGAGCTTGTCCCATGGGATCGTAACGTGGTGGCTGCCGATGCCAAGAAAGCCCCCGAATGTCACGTCGACGAAGACGACACGGCCACTGACCTTCTCGATCAACAGCCGCTTGATGGTGCCGATCTGATCATATTTGAGGTCAAATACGGCAGTCCCTTCGACACGATCACTTTCGATGATCAGATGCGGCGCAGCCGGTCGCTCGGCGGGCCCCCAGAGATAAAAGCCGTTCTCGAGGATGCCGGCCGCCACGACCGCCCTGCTGACGGGGATGGCCCACTCCTCATTGGGCCCAATCTCTCGCACGAGAGTCCACGGCCCAAGACCCGTAGGCAATCTGCCGCCAGTACGCTCCTCGGCGAAGGCGCGCAGGTCAGGGGAGTTCGCGGCCTGGAACAAGCAGTAGGTTCTCATCAGTGCCTCCCTTTGCCGGATCGAAGCCTGCGGCCTGCCGTTCATGGGGCCGGCCCTGTCGCGCAAGCCATTGCCTCCTCGCCCCCCCAAAACGCCGGCACGCTCAGCGGTCGGGAGCCCCCGGATCGCCCGTCATGAACCGGCCGCGAAGTAGAAGACCCGGGTGAACAGCGTGTGCTCCGACTCGAAGACCATGATCCCGGCGAAAACCAAGAGCACCAGCGGCGGGACGAGGATCGCATAGGTCAGCGCCAGCCGCTCCCAGGCCATGTGCATGAAGACTGCGACGATCAGGCCTGCTTTCAGCATCATGAAGGTCAGGATCAGCGACCAGCGCAGGTAGCCGACAAGGGCGAAATAATCGACCAGGTAGGAGCAGGCGCTGAGGACGAACAGCCAGCCCCAGACGACAAGATAGAGCCTGATCGGATGCTGCCGAGCATCGGTATGAGCTTCTGCCTGTGCCATGGCGACCTCACCAGAGATAGAACAGCGCGAAGATGAAGACCCAAACGAGATCGACGAAGTGCCAGTAGAGCCCGGTGATCTCGACGATCTCGTAATGCCCCCTGCGGCTGGTGAAGAAGCCGCGCCGGCCATCGTCGAAATCGCCGCGCCAGACCTTGCGGGCGATGATGAGCAGGAAGATCACGCCGATCGAGACATGAGTGCCGTGGAAGCCGGTGATCATGAAGAAGCTCGCGCCGAACTGCTCCGCGCCCCAGGGGTTGCCCCAGGGCCGGACGCCTTCCGAGATCAGCTTGGACCATTCGAAGGCCTGCATGCCGACGAAGGCGGCGCCCAGCAGGGCGGTCAGCAGCAGCAGGATCGCCGTCTTCCGGCGATCGCGCCGGTAGCCGAAATTGACCGCCATCGCCATCGTGCCGCTGCTGCTGATCAGGACGAAGGTCATGATCGCGATCAGCAGGAGCGGGAAGTGATGGCCGGCGACCTCGAGCGCAAAGACCTCGCTGGGGTTGGGCCAGACTATGGTCGTCGACATCCGCGCGGTCATGTAGGAGATCAGGAAGGTCGCGAAGACGAAGGTGTCGCTGAGCAGGAAGACCCACATCATGGCCTTCCCCCAGGAGACGTCCTTGAAAGCCCGCCGGTCAGACGACCAGTCCGAGACGAGGCCGGGCAGGCCGGCGGAGGCGGCGGCCTCTTTATGTGCGGCGGAGGGCAGGACCTCGTTCATCGCTCGCAACCTCGCTCTAAGTCAGCAGCCCCCGGCAGATCGCGATCAGCTCGTCCGTCCAGCGCATCATCACGGCAAACAGCACGAGCCAGACCGCGAGCATGAAATGCCAATAGATGGCGCAGAGCTCGACACCGAGCCGCAAGGCGCCGATCGCCTGTGGCGTGCTGCCCAACGGAACGACGAAGGCTCTCGTCGTGACGCGGCAGAGCGCGACCAGCCCGCCGAGCATGTGCAGGCCATGGATCGCGGTGACCAGACAGAAGAAGGCGCCGGCCGGGTTCGACGCGGTGAAATAGCCGGTGTCGGCAAGTTCGCGCCAGGCCAGCAGCTGGCCGGCGAGAAAGGCCAGCGCCGATACCCCCGCCGCGAGCAGGCCAGAGCGAATGCCGTCGAGCTCGCCGCGACGTGCGGCTGCGACCGTGGTCTGCAGCGCGAGGCTGCTCAGCATCAGCAGACCCGTGCTGAACCACAGCACCACCGGCATCGGCAGCGTGCTCCAATCGGCCATGCCCATCCGCATGAAATAGGCGCTGACCAGCAGCGCGAAAAGCGAGCCGGCCACGGTGAGGAAGGCGGCGAGGCCGAGCTTGGCGACGGGGCGCTGCGCCGGGGCATGCCAGTCCGCCGCGTGCGGGATGCCCACCTCCAGCCAGGGCTTGGTGGCGAGCCCCTGGCGCGAGAGCCACCAGCCGGCGAAGCTCGCCAGGACAACCATGAAGGTAGCGATCACGATCATGCCCGCGCGCCCTCTGTCACTCCGGGCTCGGGCGGTTGGTTCTGCGGCAGGAAATCCTGCGCCGCGCCGGGCACGCTGTAGTCATAGGCCCAGCGATAGACCACCGGCAGCTCCTTGCCCCAGTTACCATGGGCAGGCGGCGTCTGCGGCGTCTGCCATTCCAGCGTCGTCGCGCGCCAGGGATTGCCGCCGGAGGGCTCGCCGCGCCTCAGGCTCCAGAACAGGTTGAACAGGAAGACGAGCTGTGCCGCGCCGACAATCAGTGCGACGACCGTGATGAAGATGTTGAGGTCCACGGTCGATGGCGGCACGAAGCTCATCGCGCCCATCTCGTAATAGCGCCGGGGCACCCCCATCAGCCCGATATAGTGCATCGGGAAGAAGATCGCGTAGGCGCCGAGGAAGGTGATCCAGAAGTGCAGCTTGCCGAGCGCCGTATTGAGCATGCGACCGGTGATCTTCGGATACCAGTGATAGATCGCGCCGAAGACGACGAGGATCGGCGCGACCCCCATCACCATGTGGAAATGCGCGACGACGAACATGGTGTCGGAGAGCGGCACGTCGACCACGACATTGCCGAGGAAGAGCCCGGTCAACCCGCCATTGACGAAGGTGACGATGAAGCCGAGCGCGAACAGCATCGGCGCGGTCAGGTGGATATCGCCGCGCCAGAGCGTCAGGATCCAGTTGTAGACCTTGATCGCGGTGGGAATGGCGATGATCAGCGTCGTCGTGGCGAAGAAGAACCCGAAGGCCGGGTGCATGCCGCTGACATACATGTGGTGCGCCCAGACCACGAAGCTCAGCGCCCCGATCGCGACCAGCGCCCAGACCATCATGCGATAGCCGAAGATGTTCTTGCGGGCATGGGTGCTGATCAGGTCGGAGACGATGCCGAAGGCCGGCAGCGCGACGATGTAGACCTCAGGATGGCCGAAGAACCAGAACAGGTGCTGGAACAGGATCGGGCTGCCGCCGCGATAGGCCAGTCGCTCGCCCATCGCGATGATCGAGGGCATGAAGAAGCTCGTGCCGATCAGCCGGTCGAGCGTCATCATCACCGAGCCGACGAACAGCGCCGGGAAGGCCAGTAGCGCCATCACCGTCGCCGTGAAGATGCCCCAGATCGTCAGCGGCATCCGCATCAGGGTCATGCCCCTGCAGCGCCCCTGCAGCACGGTCACGACATAGTTCAGCCCGCCCATGGTGAAGCCGATGATGAAGAGCATCAGCGAGGCCAGCATGATGACGATGCCCCATTGCTGGCCGGGCGTGCTGGCGAGGATCGCCTGGGCGGGTAGAGCGTCCAGCCCGCGCCGGTCGGCCCGCCCGGAACGAAGAAACCGGCGACCAGGACCATGACCGCGAGGAAATAGATCCAGAAGCTCAGCATGTTCACATAGGGAAAGACCATGTCCCGCGCGCCGAGCATCAGCGGGATCAGGTAGTTGCCGAAGCCGCCGAGGAAGAGCGCGGTCAGCAGATAGATCACCATGATCATCCCGTGCATGGTGATGAGCTGATAGTAGCGGTCAGCGTCGATGAAGCTCAGCAGGCCGGGGAAGGCGAGCTGCATCCGCATCAGCCAGGACAGCGCGAGCGCGACCAGCCCGATTGCCAGCGCCGTCAGCGAATACTGGATAGCGATGACCTTGGCGTCCTGCGAGAAGACGTATTTCGTGACCCAGCTCTTCGGGTGATAGAGCTCGACATCGTCGCGCTCCGGCATGGGAGCCGGGCCTGCCACGCCATGCGCCACATCCGCCATCAGGACATCCTTCCGCTCCTCGTCGGATCGGGCGGCCCGTTGAGGGCCGATCCCGCCCCTTCCTAATTCCTCGCCTGCGCCCTGGACGGCGCTTGCAGTTGGGCGAAGGTTTTCTGTTGCTGCAGCCAGGCCTGGTAGTTGCTGCCCGGCTCGACCACGACGCCGCCGCGCATGAAGGCGTGGCCGGTGCTGCAGAGCTCGGCGCAAAGCGCTTCGAACGTGCCGGTGCGGGTCGGGGTCAGCCAGTAATAGGTGACGACGCCCGGGATCATGTCCATCTTGGCGCGGAACTCCGGCACGTAGAAATTGTGCAGCACGTCGAGCGAGCGCAGCAGGAGCTTCACCGGCTTGCCGAGCGGGAGATGGAGCTGATCGCCCTGAATGATGACGTCGTCCTGCCCGTACGGATCGTTCGGGGCAAGGCCGAGCGGATTCTCCGGGGTGACATGGGCGGCGTCGGTCGCGCCGAGCCGGCCATCGGCCCCCGGCAGACGGTAGCTCCATTGCCATTGCTGACCGACGATCTCGACGGTCGCGGCATCGCCGGGCACCGTCACGAACTGCTTCCAGACGACGAGGCCGGGTGCGAGCATTGCCGCGACGCCGATACCGGTGCCGATCGCGAGCCACCATTCCAGCCGCTTGTTCTCGGGTTCGTAGGCGGCGCGGTTGCCCTCACGATGGCGGAACCGGAGCACGCAATAGGCCATGAACAGCACGACGGCCGCGAAGACGACGCCGGTGATCCAGAATGTGACGATGATGGTGTCGTCGATGTAGCGCCAGTTGGAGGCGATCGGCGTCCACCACCACGGACTCAGGAAGTGGAAGGCCACCGAGCCGATCACGACGAGAACCAAGACGATTGCGATGCCCATCCCTCTTTCCTCCTGGCGAGGGCAGCGTGAACAGGAACCAGGCTTTGTCGCGGCGCATGGCATGCGTCATGCGCTACGTGGACGAACTCCCTTTCGGCATGAGAACAGTGTCGCGGCCCGCGATGGATCGGGGCCCAGCTCAAAACGAACGCGGCTGAAGGCATCGCTTGCGGCACATGACCGCTGCGGGGCGCGGGCTCGGGCGAGCGCGCCTTCGGGCTGCAAGTTTTGCTTCCTGTTCGCCATCGCCGAACCCTGGGTTCGCCTGGACGACCACACGTTGAATCTGACGCAAAAGCTTTCAGCCGGGCTGCAGGAACTTCAAGCCTTCAGCCCTTCGCATCATGTTGTCATCCTGCTCGCAGGAGTTGTCAATCGATCCCGCATCGCAGGCCATCGCCGGAACAGCTGCATTCGAACGCCGACCCGGTTATTTTTTCTTTCCGTCTGCATCAAACTGCTTGAGGAAGGCGACGATGTCCTCGATCTCCTGCTCGACCTTGAGGCCTGGAAACACCATCTTGGTGTTCGGGATCTTTACCTGCGGCGCCTTGATATAATCCCTGAAGGTGACCTCATCCCACAGGATGCCAGAATTCTTGTTAGCGGCTGAATAGCTGTAGCCCTCGATCGATCCCGCCGGCCGGCCGATAAGGCCGTTCAGTTTCGGCCCCACCGCGTTCTTGGCCGCCTCCCCAATCTGGTGGCAGGCGCGGCACCTCTGGAAAATCTTCTCACCGGCAGCGGGATCGCCGACCGCTTGGGCCGGGTGGGGCAGAGCCGCAAACATCAACGAGGCCATCAAGGTCCAGCGCAGCATCGAAGGCTCTCCTTCGAATTTGGATGCGACCCGATCCGACAGTCCACGGCCGAGCCGCACAGACTTTCACGATATTCTTACACCATTGCCGGTCTTGCTCCAATCCGGGGCGATCTTCCGGGAAGACCTGAAGCTCCGAGTCGGAGTTGCCCCGTTTCCGTGAACTGTTCATGGCTGGGGCGGATCAGAGCAGCCCGCGACGCCTCCTTTCGTATTCGATGAGCGAGAGGCAGCCCAATGTCGAATGGCGGCGTGACGGGTCGTAAAAGCTCGATGAAGTGAAAGACGGCCGTCCGCGCCCCGCTGCGGGCGGCTTCAGATCGAAACTAGCGAGGAGAATCAACAACCAAAGCGGTTGGATGGTGCCGCTTGAGGGATTCGAACCCCCGACCCCCTCATTACGAATGAGGTGCTCTACCAGCTGAGCTAAAGCGGCAACGGGTGGCGCTGTACCAGCAGGCGGATGGCTTGGCAAGCCAAACTCACCGTCATGCACACCGTCTCGACGCGGCTGCACACGGCAGCCGTCAATCCTTGCGCAGCTTCTCCGTCTCCGGCTTCTCCTGGCCGAGCGCGACGATGCCGCGACGGATGGCGCGGGTGCGGGTGAAGTGCTTGTGCAGGGTCTCGCCGTCGCCATAGCGGATGGCACGGGTCAATAGGGCGAGATCCTCGTTGAAGCGGCCGAGCATCTCCAGCACCGCTTCCTTGTTGTGCAGGAAGACGTCGCGCCACATCGTCGGGTCGGAAGCCGCAATGCGGGTGAAATCGCGGAAGCCGCCGGCCGAGAACTTGATCACCTCGGACTGCGTCACCGCCTCCAGGTCTTCGGCCGTGCCGACGATGTTGTAGGCGATGAGATGCGGCAGATGGCTGGTGACCGCGAGCACGAGATCATGATGCTGCGCGCTCATCACCTCGACCAGCGCGCCCATCCCCTCCCAGAACTGGCGCGTCCTGGCGATGGCCGCAGCGTCGGTGCCCTCGGGCGGGGTCAGGATGCACCAGCGATTGAGGAAGAGGCTCGGGAAGCCGGCATCGGGGCCGGAATTCTCCGTGCCCGCGACCGGGTGAGCCGGCACGAAGGCGACGCCCTCGGGCAGATGGGGCAGGACGGCGTCCACGACCGAGCCCTTGACCGAACCGACATCGGAGACGATCGCGCCCTGCTTCAGCTCGCTAGCAATCTCGGCCGCGACAGGGCCGCAGGCGCCGACAGGAACGCAGAGGATGATGTGGTCGGCATCGACAGCCGCTTCCGCCGCCGTCTCCGCAACGGCATGGCCGAGACCCAGCTCGCGCGCCCGCCTGCGGACGGCTTCGTCGCGATCGGCCAGCACGATCGTACCGGCGAGGTTCAGCTCCTTCGCCGCGCGCGCGATCGAGGAGCCGATCAACCCAATGCCGATGATGGCGAGGCGGGCGAAGACCGGCTCAGAACGGCGCGGCGCGAAGCTTTCCGCCATCTCGGTCACGCCTTGAGAAAGTCGGCGAGCGCGGCGACGACGAGGCGGTTCGCCTCCTCGGAGCCGATGGTCATACGCAGCGCGTCCGGCAGGCCATAGCCGCCGACGGCGCGCAGGATGAGGCCGCGCTGGGTCAGGAAGGCGTCGGCCTCCTTGGCGGTCTTGCCGGGCGTGCTGGCGAAGTGGATCAACACGAAATTGCCGACCGAGGGCGTGACGGTGAGGCCGAGCTTCTCCAGCTCCGTCGTGGTCCAGGCGAGCCATTTCTCGTTGTGCTCAAGGGCGGCAGCGACATGGGCCTCGTCGGTAACGGCGGCGGCACCGGCCTCGATCGCAGCGCCGTTGACGTTGAAGGGCCCGCGGATGCGCTCGAGCGCATCGATGATGTGGGCCGGCGCATACATCCAGCCGATGCGCAGATTGGCGAGGCCGTAGATCTTCGAGAAAGTGCGGGTCATCACGACATTCTCGCTCTCGGCGACGAGCTCGATGCCGGAGGCATAGTCGTTGCGGCGGACGTACTCGGCATAGGCCGCATCGAGGACGAGCAGGACATGCGGCGGCAGGCCGGCCTGCAGGCGCTTGACCTCGTCGAAGGGCAAATAGGTGCCGGTCGGGTTGTTGGGATTGGCGAGGAAGACGATCTTGGTCTTCGGCGTCACCGCCGCCAGGATGCCGTCGACATCGGCGGTGTAGTTCTTCTCGGGCACGATGACCGGCTTGCCGCCCATGGCGAGGATGGCGATGCGGTAAACCAGGAAGCCGTACTGACTGTAGATGCCCTCGTCGCCCGCGCCGAGATAGGCCTTGGTGACGAGCTCCAGTAGCTCATCGGAGCCGTTGCCGCAGATGATCCGCTGGGGGTCGAGGCCATAGCGGCCGGCGATCGCCTGCTTGAGCTTGGTAGAGGTGCCATCGGGATAGAGTTCCAGCTTGGCGGCGAGGCCTTCGAAGGCGGCGATCGCCTTCGGGCTCGGGCCGAGTGGCGTCTCGTTGGAGGAGAGCTTGTGCAGTTTCACGCCGGCGGGCGCGGCGGATTTGCCGGGGACGTAGGCCTCGATATCGAGGACGCCGGGACGCGGGGTAGGACGGGTCGCCATGACGATTGACCTTGCAGCAGGAAGCCAGCCCGTTCAGCGGGCGGATTTGACGGAGAAGCGGGCGGCGTGGCTGCCGACCTCGGCGAAGTCGCTGAGTCCCGCCGGCACGAGCGCCTGGCGGATCGCGGCCTGATCGACCTCGCCGGAGGCCGCGACCAGGAGCGACAGATGCGAACCGTCGGCAGCCGAGGCCGAGACTTCGGCCAGATGCTCGGCGAGGCCGTGTCGCAAGCTTTCAGACCAGCGCTCGACGCGGGCGGCGTAGAGCACGATCTCGCGCACGGCGGCATCGGCCAGCGGCTTGGCGATGCAGTAGACCGGCGTTCCCGCAGGATGGTTCGGCCGCTCGACGAAGGGCAGCCGCGCGATGATCTTGGGCGCATCGGCGCCGATCAGGTCGCGCCACCAGATGCCGGCGCTGGCGCCCTGGTCCATGCGGAAGATGCCGAGATCGCCGGCCGACTCCGCCACCGCGTGGATGACCGAGCGCGCATCCTCATGCGGAATGTAGGGCACAGTGAAACCGAAATGGAAGCGGGCGGAATCGCGCATCGCCGGGTCGCCGCCGGAGGTGTCGGCGTGAACCGAGTAGTTCGCCTGCACATAGGTGAAGGTCGCGATGATGATGCGCCAGACGCTCTCGACCGTATCGAGCGGTAGCAAGCCCTTATGGCTGAGCGCGAGCCGCTTCATGATGTCGGCCTCGCGGCCGGGACGGAAGGCGGAGCCGGAGGCCTGCGTCTTCTTGATCGAGATCAGCGTCTCGATAATCTGCGAACGCTCCATCAGGAGCGCGTGCATCTCGCTGTCGATGCGATCGATCCCGGCGCGCAGGTCGGCGAGGGTGGTCGGGGCGGCTTCGGTCATGGGCAACGCGCTTTCCGGCAAGGCCACGCTCCTTAGCGCTCCCGCAACGCCTTGGCAAAGCCGGCTGCGCAGTCCCGCGTTGACAGCGACGCGCCGACACGGCATCGCTAGAGTTCGATTTTCCGAACGCTTGGACCGGCAGGACAAATCCTACTGCCGAAACGGACGACATGAGCGATCTCTCCCCTAGTCTTGCCGATCCGCAGAAGGAGGCGAACGAGCCCTCCAGCCAGGTCGCGCGCTTCGGCCCTGATACGCCGCTGCTGATGGATTGCGGCGTCGTGCTCGACCACTGGCAGATCGCCTACCAGACCTACGGCGAGCTGAATGCCGACAAATCGAACGCGATCCTGGTCTGCCACGCCCTGACCGGCGACCAGTATGTGGCGAGCCGCAATCCGATCACCGGCAAGGGCGGCTGGTGGACGGCGATGATCGGGCCGGGCAAGCCTGTCGATACCGACCGCTTCTTCGTGATCTGCGCCAATGTCATCGGCGGCTGCACCGGCACCACCGGGCCGGCCTCGACCAACCCGGCGACGGGCAAGCCCTGGGGCCTGTCCTTCCCGGTCGTCACCATCCGCGACATGGTGCGGGCGCAGGCCGCGCTGGTCGATTCACTGGGCATCGAGACGCTGTTCTGCGTCGCAGGCGGCTCGATGGGCGGCATGCAGGTGCTGCAATGGGCGGCGAGCTATCCGGCCCGCGTGTTCTCGGCGCTGCCGCTGGCGACCGGGGCCAAGCATTCCGCCCAGAACATCGCCTTCCACGAGGTCGGCCGGCAGGCGGTCATGGCCGATCCGGAATGGCGGCAGGGGCGCTATCTCGAAGAAGGCACGCGCCCGGCCAAGGGATTGTCGGTCGCGCGGATGGGCGCCCATATCACCTACCTCTCGGAGCAGGCGCTGCATCGCAAGTTCGGCCGCAAATTGCAGGACCGGGCGGCGCCGACCTTCTCCTTCGACGCCGACTTTCAGGTCGAGAGCTATCTGCGCCATCAGGGCTTGAGCTTCGTCGAGCGCTTCGACGCCAATTCCTACCTCTACGTCACGCGCGCGATGGATTATTTCGACCTCGCCGCCGACCATGACGGCGTGCTGGCGCGCGCCTTCACCGGCACCAAGACGCGCTTCTGCGTGGCCTCCTTCACCTCGGACTGGCTGTTCCCGACGGCGGATTCGCGCGCAATCGTGCATGCGCTCAACGCGGCCGGCGCCTCGGTCTCCTTCGTCGAGCTGGAGAGCGACAAGGGGCACGACGCCTTCCTGCTGGAAGAGCCCAATCTCTTCGCCACGACGCGCGGCTTCATCGGCGCGGCGGCGCGGGCACGGGGGCTTTGATGAACGCCGCCCCTTGTCATTCCGGGGCGGCCCGCAGGGTCGAACCCGGAACCCACGACCAGGTGAGCCCGATCGAGCTGCAAAGACGTGAGACAGAGCCCAGTCGTGGGTTCCGGGTTCTTCGCTCCGCGAAGCCCCGGAATGACAAGGGGCGAGCCTGAGCATGACGAGCTGCCTACCATGACCCTCCCCGACACAAACCAGACCAACCGCATCGACCTCCGGCTCGTCGCCGATATGGTGCAGCCCGGCACGCGCGTGCTCGATGTCGGCTGCGGCGACGGCGCCCTGCTCGCGCTGCTGGCCGAGACCCGCCAGGTCGATGCGCGCGGCATCGAACTATCACGCGAGGGCGTGGCCGATTGCGTCGCGCGCGGGCTTTCGGTGATCCAGGGTGACGCCGATACCGACCTCGGCGACTACCCGGACGACTCGTTCGACTACGTCATCCTCTCCCAGACGATCCAGGCGACGCGCAATCCGCGCCTCGTTCTGGAGCAGATGCTGCGCATCGGCCGGCACGCCATCGTCTCCTTCCCGAATTTCGGGCATTGGCGGATGCGCTCGCAGGTATTCTTCCAGGGGCGGATGCCGGTGACCGACTCCCTGCCCTATGCCTGGTGGGACACGCCCAATATCCATTTCTGCACGATCCGGGACTTCGTGGCGCTTTGCGACCAGATCGGCGCCAAGAAGGAGCGCGCGGTCGCGCTCGACGCCGCCGGCGGACGGGTCGGTGTCAACGCGCCCTGGTGGTTCTGGAACCTGTTCGGTGCACAGGCGGTATTTCTGCTCAAGCGTGGGTGAGGGACTGACCCGTCATGCTCGCCCTTGTGGCGAGCATCCACGCCTTGAACACCGTCCTCGACATGCGAAGACGTGGATGGTCGGGACAAGCCCGACCATGACGAAAAAGCGCCGCCCGAAGGCGGCGCTCCCAACTATCAATTCAACGCCACGCCAGCCGGCCGCTTCTCCTTCACGCCGGGAACGGCCCCCAGCATCAGCGAACCCGGGCCGACGGTGATCGGCACGTCCTCGCCATCGACGATGTCGCCCGCGAGGATCGCCTCGGCCAGCGGGTCCTGCACCGACTTCTGGATCACGCGCTTCAGCGGGCGCGCGCCATAGGCCGGGTCGTAACCCTTGTCCGCCAGCCACTCGCGCGCCTCCTTCGAGAGCTCGAGCGTGATCTTGCGGTCGGTCAGCAGCTTCTGGAGCCGCGCCATCTGGATATCGACGATCGCGTCCATGTCCTTCCGCCTGAGGCGATGGAACAGGATGATGTCGTCGATCCGGTTCAGGAACTCGGGTCGGAAGGCGTGGCGAACCACACCCATGACCTCGTCGCGAACCGCATCGCTGTCCTGCCCCTCGGGCTGGTTCACCAGGAATTCCGAACCGAGATTCGAGGTCATGATGATCAGCACGTTGCGGAAATCGACGGTGCGGCCCTGGCCATCGGTCAGGCGGCCGTCATCAAGCACCTGCAGCAGGACGTTGAACACGTCCGGATGCGCCTTCTCGACCTCGTCGAAGAGCACGACCTGATAGGGCCGGCGGCGCACGGCTTCCGTCAGCGCCCCGCCCTCCTCGTAGCCGACATAGCCGGGAGGCGCACCTATCAGCCGGGCGACAGAGTGCTTCTCCATGTACTCGGACATGTCGATGCGCACGAGCGCGGTGTCGTCGTCGAACAGGAACGAGGCCAGCGCCTTGGTCAGCTCGGTCTTGCCGACGCCGGTGGGGCCGAGGAACATGAACGAGCCGATCGGACGGTTCGGGTCCTGAAGGCCGGCACGGGCGCGACGGACCGCGGTCGAGACCGCCTCCACCGCTTCCTTCTGCCCGACGACGCGAGCGCCGAGAACCTCCTCCATGCGGAGCAGCTTCTCCTTCTCGCCTTCGAGCATCCGGTCGACCGGCACGCCGGTCCAGCGCGAGACGACGGCGGCGACGTGATCGGGCGTCACCGCCTCCTCGACCATGCCGGCATCGTCGCCCTTCTCCTCGATCTCGGCCAGACGCTTCTCGAGCCCAGGGATCTCGCCATAGGCGAGCTCGCCCGCGCGCTGATACTCGCCCTTGCGCTGCGCCTGGGCGAGCTCGTTGCGAGCATTGTCCAGCTTGGTCTTGATCTCCGCCGCGTGGCCGAGCTTGTCCTTCTCCGCCTTCCACTTGGTGGTGATGGTGTCGGAGCGCGTCTCCAGATCGGCCAGTTCGGATTCGAGCCGCTTCAGCCGCTCCTTCGAGCCGGCATCGCTCTCCTTCTTGAGCGCCTCCTGCTCGATCTTGAGACGAACGATCTCGCGATCGATCGAATCCAGCTCTTCCGGCTTGGAGTCCACCTGCATGCGCAGCCGTGCTCCGGCCTCGTCGACGAGGTCAATCGCCTTGTCCGGCAGGAAGCGGTCGGTGATGTAGCGGTTCGACAGGGTCGCAGCCGAGACCAGCGCCGAATCCGTGATGCGGACGCGGTGGTGCTGCTCGTACTTCTCCTTGAGACCGCGCAGGATCGAGATGGTGTCCTCGACCGTCGGCTCCTCTACGAAGACGGGCTGAAAGCGCCGCGCCAAAGCCGCGTCCTTCTCGACGTACTTGCGGTACTCGTCGAGCGTGGTCGCGCCAACGCAGTGCAGTTCGCCGCGCGCCAGAGCGGGCTTCAGCAGGTTCGAGGCATCCATCGCGCCATCGGTCTTGCCGGCGCCGACGAGGGTATGCATCTCGTCGATGAACAGGATGACGCCGCCATCCGAGGACGAGACCTCGGTCAGCACAGCCTTCAGCCGCTCCTCGAACTCGCCGCGATATTTCGCGCCGGCGATGAGCGAGCCCATGTCGAGCGCGAGCAATTCCTTGTCCTTCAGACTCTCGGGCACGTCGCCATTGACGATGCGCAGCGCGAGGCCTTCGGCGATGGCGGTCTTGCCGACGCCGGGCTCACCGATCAGGACCGGGTTGTTCTTGGTCCGGCGCGACAGCACCTGGATCGTGCGGCGGATCTCCTCGTCGCGGCCGATGACGGGATCGAGCTTACCCTCGCGCGCCGCGGCGGTGAGGTCGCGCGCGTATTTCTTCAGCGCATCATAGGCCTGCTCGGCGGACGCGGAATCGGCGGTGCGGCCCTTGCGGATCGCCTCGATCGCAGCGTTCAGCGCCTGCGGCGTCACGCCGGCCTTCGACAGGGCCTTGCCGGCCTCGCTATCCTTCTCGACCGCGAGCGCGAGCAAGAGCCGCTCGACCGTGACGAACAAGTCGCCGGCCTTCTCCGCCGCCTTCTCGGCGGTGTCGAAGACGCGCGCGAGACCCGGCGTCAGGTTGAGTCCGCCCGAGCCGCCCGAAACCTTCGGGAGCTTGGCCAAGGCCTGGTCGACGAGCTGCAGCGCGACGCGCGACTGGCCGCCCGCCCGGTCGATCAGACCGGCCGCCATGCCTTCATTGTCGTCGAGCAGGGCCTTCAGAAGATGTTCGGGAGTGAACTGCTGGTTCCCTTCCCGCAAGGCGATCGTCTGTGCCGCCTGGAGGAAACCCTTCGCCCGATCCGTATATTTCTCGATATTCATTCAGCTATCTCCGCCCGCAGGCCACGCCCCGTAGCAACGTGAACCTGCTGCCCTTTCATCAAGATGGAGCGCCGCAATGGGCCGCCCCTCGCTCTCCAAGATAGTGTGACTTTCACGCAACGGAAGAGGCTTGGCCCAGAATTGACCTGGCGCAAGCCGCAGGCGCAGATCGGGCATGGCCGGGACCAAGCGACAGCAGGCGATTCGGAAAGCGTTGAGGGCGCTGGCGCCGGGCATTCCGCTCTCCGACGCCGAGGCCGTGGTGACGCTGGCGGAGCGGCGCCACATGAAGGACCTTCCGCCCTCGACGGCGCTCTGGCTCGCGCTGGGTAGCCATGTTCGACACGTCCATACCGATTACGAGCGCCTGCTGGGCGAGGGTTACGACCGCGATGCCGCCCGCTTCTTCGTCGCGGGTGACACCGACGCCATTCTCGCCGGCTGGGGCTGTCAGCGTTCGGTCAGCGACGGCGAAGACGAGTAATGTGGCATCGGCTCTCCCGAAAGCCGGTTCCCACTATTCGGGCCGATGCCGGGGACTGATCGAAACAGATACAAGATTTGATCTGTCAGGACCGGCCGACAAGGCTATGGTCCGCGACCTTGCCTGAACGAGACCCACCATGCGCATCGAAACGCTCTACCGCTATCCCGTGAAGGGCCTCTCGCCGGAACGGCTGAAGCGGGCGGCATTGCCGGCCGGTGGCTTCTTCCCGGGCGACCGGCTCTTCGCCATCGAGAACGGCCCCTCCGGCTTCGATGCGGCCGAGCCCGTGCACCAGCCCAAGATCAAGTACCTGATGCTGATGCGCAACGAGTCGCTGGCGCGGCTGAAGACCCGCTATGACGATGCCAGCGGCGATCTCGTCATTCATGAGGGCGGGCAGGAGGTGCTGCGCGCGGCGACCGCCAGCGACGAGGGCCATGCCGCGATTACCAGCTTCTTCTCCGGCTTCATGCCCGAGGAATTGCGCGGCGAGCCGAAGCTGCTGACGGCGCCCCCGACCTATCGTTTCACCAATTCGCGCTCCGGCTTCGTCTCGATCATCAACCTCGCCAGCGTCGCCGATCTCGAAGGGCGCCTCGGGCAGCCGGTCGATCCGCTGCGCTTCCGCGGCAACCTGATGGTCAGCGGGCTCGCACCCTGGGCCGAGAACGACCTCGTCGACCGCGAGCTCACGGGCCCCGGCGGCCTGCGCCTGCAGGTGATCAAGCGGATCGAGCGCTGCGCGGCGACCAATGTCGACCCCGACACCGGCGCGCGCGACATGCAGATCCCGAAGGCGCTGATGAAGAACTACGGCCATGTCGATTGCGGGATCTATTGCCGCATCCTCGCGGACGGCGCCCTGGTCGAGGGCGACAGCCTGGCCGTGGCGGATGCGCCGGTCGAACTTGGCATCGCCTGATCCGCGCAGATAAAGAAAAAGGGCCCGAAAGGGCCCTTTTCCATATCCAATGCCTGATGTCGGAGACGGATTACTCGGCCGAGTTATCCGTCTCCGAGCCCAGCGCGTCCATGACCTCGCGGGGCGAGCGGCGACGACGGGTGCGCTTCGGCGCAGCGTCATCCGCAGCCGGGTCCGCCGGAGCGGCAACCGGCTCGGTGGGGGCCTCGACCGGCTCCGGCGCGGGGACACGCACGGGGTTGGTCAGGAAGGACGGCAGCGCGGCGGCGACGTCATCGCCGGCATCGGCCTCGACCTCGCGCTCACGGCGCGGACGGCGCTCGCGCTGGGGGCGTTCGGCCCGCTCCGGGCGACGCTCTGCCTGAGCCTGCTCGGGAGCAGCCTCAACGGCGCCGCCTTCGCTGACCGGGATGTCGGAACGCGGGGCATCGGGGCGCGGCGCATAGCCGCCGGGAGCGCCCTGGCCGCCTTCGGCGTTACGGTCGAAGCGACGCTCGCCACGATCCTGACGATCGAAACGGCGCTCGTTGTTATTGTTGTTGCGATCGTTGTTGAAACGCTCGCGACGGTTGTTGCGGTCGAAGCGCTGGCCGCCCTGCTGCTGGCCGTCGCCGCCCTCGCCCTCGGGGCGCTGGCCGCCGCCATGGCCGTTATAGCCATTGTTGTTGGGATAGCCGTTGGCGCGCATCTCCGGCTGCGGGCCGGTGCCGGGCTGGAAGGACTGACCGTCCTCGTCGCCCTCTTCCTCGCCCTCGTCCGCATCTTCGACGAAGGCGCGATTCGGCGGGAAGGAATGGCCAAACTGCTGAGCCATCTGCTCCTGCGCCGCAAGCAGGATGCGGTAGTAATGCTCGGCGTACTGGAAATAGCTCTCGGCAGCGACGGTATCGCCCGAAGACTGAGCATCCCGCGCGAGCTGCAGGTACTTCTCGGCGACATGTTGCGCCGTACCGCGAACCTTGACGTCCGGACCGTTGAACTCGTAGCTACGCTGCAACGGGTTCGGAGATTTGCGATTGCCGTTGTTGTTGCCGCCGCCGCTATTGTTGCGGCCGCGCATACGCCGGTTCTGACCTGGTCTCATTCGCGTCTGTCTCGCGCTTCTGTGTTCAAAGCAACCGTGGTGCCGTCATGCGCGCTGCGATGCACAGCGGGTTGCGACGCTGTGTCGGACGAAGGTGACCTGAAGGGGCGATACGCCGTTCCTGGTCTTCACGCGCTCTTTTCCAAAAAGGGGTTTCAACCCCATGAGCCGATCGGCGCCACGCGCCTTCGGGGCTCCATCCGGTTGTCAGCTGCACCGCTTCAGGAACACGCCTGCAAACGATGCCGAACTCGAGCAAATCCTGTACGATCGGGAACTGCCCAGAGGCCCGGCTCTGACGCCACCAGCTTCGGCTGGATGCTGCATAGCTGCTTTTGGCTGCTTCTCCAAGCGAAATCGACCAAAAGCCTGTGCATTATCAAGCGAGCGTGAAGATCAACGCCCGCTCATGCCCCCCCAGATCGTTGCGGCTGCCGCGGAATTCGAAGCCGCCCTGCCGCATCAGTGCCACGACATCCGGCCCCTGCCCTGCTCCGATCTCGAAGACGATGATGCCGCCGGGCGCGAGCAAGGGCGGGAGAGATGACGCGAACAGACGGTAGGGACCGAGCCCGTCAGCACCGCCATCGAGAGCAAGCAGGGGGTCGTGCTCACGGACTTCGACGGACAGCGTCGCGATCTCGGCCGATGGGATATAGGGCGGGTTCGAGACGATGAGGTCGAAGGGGCCGGTCAACCCCTCCGTCCAGCTGCCTTGCCGGAACATCGCCCGGCCATCGACGCCATTGAGAGCGGCGTTGCCGGCGGCCGTCCGGCAGGCCTCTTCGGACAGGTCGATGCCGAGACCCTGCGCCTGCGGCAACTCACTGAGGAGCGCGATCAGCAGGCAACCGGTACCGGTCCCGAGATCGAGCAGCTTCAGCGCCTCCTCGCGACGCCCGGCGAGCTGGGCAAGAGCCGTCTCGACGATCGTCTCGCTATCGGGGCGCGGTTCCAGCGTTGCCGGCGAGAGGCGGAAAGGCAGCCCCCAGAATTCGCGTTCGCCGAGGATGCGCCAGACCGGCTCGCCGGCGATGCGACGCACAGCGAACCCTTCCAGCCGCGTCAGAGCTTCGCCGGGCAGAACCAGATCCGGGTCCGGGTTTTCAGCGCCCAGACTGCCTTCGACCAGCAATCGCGCATCGAGACCGGGACTGGGCGAGCCAGCGCGCAGGAGTCTCTGCGCAAGGCGACGCCGCGCCTCCCTGACGGTCGGCACGGCGCCCTCCCCTCGTGCGTTTCCAGCGAAGCCCATGGCGGGCTCCGCAATCCCCGAAGCGGCGGCTAGTTGCCGTTCATCTTCAGGTCCATGCAGGTCTTCATCTTCTTGTTGATCGCGGCCTTGCTTTCGCGGGTCCTGCCCATCTCCATCTGGCACGCCTTGCGCGCCTGAGACTGCGTCATCGCGCCCTGCAACGCCGCTGGCTGACCCGAGGTCATCTTGCGGAAGGTGCGCTCCTGAGCCTGCGAGACGCCGCTCATCGCCAGCGCCATCAGCCCGGTCACCGCCATCGTCGAGAACATCTTGATCATGAGAGGGTCCCCCCTTCGCTGGTGTCGATACCTGATCAACGCGGGACGGGGCTTTTGGTTTCATCGCGCCCGCCTCACGCCATACCCTCGGCCGCCAGCAGCTTCGCCTGATGCTCGGCGGTCAGCGCGTCGATGATCTCATCGAGAACGAGACCCTGCATCATCTCGTCGAGTTTGTAGAGCGTCAGGTTGATCCGGTGGTCGGTGACGCGCCCTTGCGGGAAATTATAGGTGCGGATTCGCTCCGAGCGATCGCCCGACCCGACCTGCGAACGCCGGTCCGCCGAGCGCTCGGAATCGATGCGCAGGCGCTCCATGTCGAAGAGCTTGGCGCGCAGCAGCTCGTAGGCGCGCGCCTTGTTCTTGTGTTGGGAGCGCTCGTCCTGGACCAGCACGACGGTATTGGTCGGGATATGGGTGAGGCGCACCGCCGATTCCGTCTTGTTGACGTGCTGGCCGCCGGCACCGCCCGAGCGCAACGTGTCGGTGCGGATATCGGCCTCGTTGAGGACAATGTCGACATCGGTGGCCAGCGGCAGCGTCGCGACCGTCGCGGCGGAGGTGTGGATACGCCCGCTCGCCTCGGTATCCGGCACGCGCTGGACGCGGTGGACGCCGGATTCGAATTTGAGCCTGGCATAGACGCCGCGGCCGTTGATTTCGGCGATGACCTCCTTGTAGCCCCCCATCGTCCCCTCGCTCTCGGAGAGGATATCGACGCTCCAGCCCTTCTGGGCGGCATGGCGCTGGTACATGCGCAGGAGGTCGCCGGCGAAGAGCGAGGCCTCGTCGCCGCCGGTGCCCGCCCGGATCTCGAGGATGACGCCGCGCTCGTCGGCGGCATCCTTCGGCAGCAGAGCCACGAGGATCTCGCGGGCGCGCGCCTCGATCTCGGCGCGGGCCGTGTCGCGCTCCTCATAGGCGAGGTCGCGGAATTCGGCATCGGTCGCGGGATCGGCGATCAGAGCCTCCGCTTCTTCCAGCGAGACCTGCGCCTGCCGCCAGGAGGCGATCGCCGCGACCACCGGATCGAGCTCCGCCAGTTCCTTGGCGAGCTCGACGGTGCGCGCCGCCTCGGTCGCATGGTTGATCTCGTCGGTCGCGGCGGCATGGCGCGCCACGATGACGTCGAGACGATCCTGGGGAAGCTGGAGGGACATTCAATGAACTCGTGAAACGAAAGGGAAAAGCGGCAGCGGACGGCAAGCTTGAGCGTCGCTAGACCGGGACCTTGAACTCGGTCGCGAAGGCAGCGAGCTGCGAGCGCAGACTGGTGGCACCTTCCGGCGAGGCGAGCATCCAGTCCATGCGCTCGCGCAGCTTGCCCGTATCGAGCGCGCGCAGCATCGCCTTCACCGGCCCGATCGAGGCCGCCGACATCGAGAAGCCGCGATAGCCCAGCCCGATCAGGGCCATCGTCTCCAGCGGCTTGCCACCCATCTCGCCGCAGACGGTGACAGGGCAGCCGGTCTCGGCCGCCGCCTCGATGATGCGCCGGAGGGCGCGAAGCGGGCCGACGCCGAGCGGATCGAAGCGATCGGCGACGCGCTTGTTCTCGCGATCGGCGGCGAAGAGGAACTGCATGAGGTCGTTGGTGCCGATCGAAAGGAAATCGGCCTCGCGGGCGATCTCGGGCAATTCGAAGAGCAGCGAGGGCACTTCGACCATGACCCCGACGCGCAGGTCGCGCGGCGGCGTGACGCCCTGCTTCTCCAGCATCACCTGCTCGCGGCGGATGATCATGCGGGCGCGGCGGAATTCCTCGGTGGTCGCGACCATCGGCAACATGATCTTGAGGTCGCGGCCGGCGCCGGCCCGCAACATCGCACGCACCTGCGCCCGCAGCAGCCGCGGCTTGTCGAGGCCGATGCGGATCGCGCGCCAGCCGAGCGCCGGGTTTTCCTCCTCGACCCGCTCCATGTAGGGCAGCACCTTGTCGCCGCCGATATCGAGCGTGCGGAAGGTGACGGGCAATTCCGCCGCGGCCTCCAGAACGGCAGCATAGAGCGCCTGCTGCTCGGCGGTGGTCGGCATGTGCTGCGCCACCATGAACTGCAATTCGGTGCGGAACAGGCCAATGCCGGAGGCGGCGGTCGCCTCGATATTCGGCATGTCGACGATCAGGCCCGCATTGATCTGCAAGGTGATGTCGACCCCATCGCGGGTGATCGCCGGGAGTTCCTTGAGCTTCTGGTACTGCTTCTGCTTGCGGGCGCGCAGCCGAGCCTTGTCCTTGTAGGCGTTCTCGACGTCGGGCTGCGGGCGGATTTGCACTTCGCCGGCCTGACCGTCGACGATGATGGCATCGCCCGCCTCGACCAGCGCCGTCGCGTTGACGACCTCGCCGACGGCGGGAATGCCGAGCGCGCGCGCGACGATGGCGATATGGCTGGTCGGCCCGCCCTCTTCCAGCACGAGCCCGCGCAGATGGGCGCGGTCGTAGTCCAGCAGCGCCGCCGGCCCCATCGAGCGGGCGACGAGGATGGCGTTCTCCGGCAGGTTCTCGCGGGCGACGCCGTTCGCCTTGCCGACCAGCGTGCGCAGCAGACGGTTGGCGAGATCGTCGAGATCATGCAGCCGCTCGCGCAGATAGGGGTCGGTCTGGCGCAGCATCTTGGCGCGCGTGTCGGACTGGACGCGCTCGACCGCCGCCTCGGCGGTGAGGCCCGTCAGCACGACCTCGCGCATGCGGCGCAGCCAGCCCTGGTCGTGGGCGAACATGCGGAAGGTCTCGAGCACGTCGCGATGCTCGCCGGTATGGGCGACGTCGCCGCGCTCGACCAGCTCGTCGATCGAGGCGCGCATCTCGCCGATCGCGGCTTCGAGACGGCCGACCTCGGCCGCCGGATTCTCGGCGATGAGATTGGTGATCGCGACGCGCGGCTCGTGCAGCACGACATGGCCGAGGCCGACACCATCGGCCAGCGCCACGCCGACCCCGTGGATCGGCCGGTCGAGGCCGATCGAAGCGCCCGGCGCCGCCAGCGACTTCAGGCCGCCGGCCGCGATCATCTCCGCCATCAGCATGGCGGTGGTCTGGAGCGTCTCGATCTCGTCTTCGGAGTAGAGCCGCGTCGCCCGGTTCTGGATGACGAGCACGCCCATCACAGCGCCGCCGCGCAGGATCGGCACACCGAGGAAGGAGCGATAGACCTCTTCGCCCGTCTCCGGACGGTAGGAGAAGGAGGGATGCGCCTGCGCATCCGACAGCGCCAGCGGCTCGGCCTCGCTCGCGATCAGGCCGACGAGGCCCTCGCCAGCTCGCATGGTGGTGAGGTGGACCGCCTCGCGGTTGAGGCCTTCGGTGGCGTAGAGTTCAAGCGAGCCGTCCTCGCGCAGGACGTAGACCGAGCAGACTTCGGCGACGAGATTGCCGGCGATCAGCACGACGAGCCGGTCCAGCCGCTCCTGCGGGCTGATCGAAGCCGCCATGACCTCGCGGAGACGGCGCAACAGAACGCCCGGTCCTCCGAGAGCGCCTCGCATCGATCTCAGCCCTCCGCCCGCCTCCTCAGCCATCGACGATACGATGCCTGTCCAGACCTGAGTCGCCCGCTCCGACCCTGCTGCCTTCTAGCGACCAAAGACCTTATTCGGCAAGGGCCGCGAACGGGGCACGCAGCATCACCCCAAGAATTCGGTCGTTTCCCTGACCCAAGTGCCAAGTCTCAAGGTCGCACCAGGGCGAGATAAGAGCCTGTCGCAGCGCTCCGCTTCCGGCGCGATCCTGCCGACATCTTGCGTACACCGGCTTCCGGAGGCGCCGATGACGCGGCCGATGCCTCGTTCCGGTTGGCCCGCCGCGCGCCGGGGCGCGGCTCCTTGCGTGTTCCCTCGACGGCCGCAGCGTCGCTGGCTGCGCCCTCTCCCGCCAATGCCGCGAGATATTGGCGCGTCCACCAGTCGATATCGGTCGCGGCGATGACGGCATAGAGGCGCTCGAAGCGGCGGATGCGCTCGGTCTTCGGCATGGCGAGCGCGGTGCGGATCGCCTCCGCCACCTCATGGGAATCGAAGGGATTGACGATCAGCGCCTCGCCCATCTGCTGGGCGGCGCCGGCAAAGCGCGAGAGCACGAGCACGCCGGGATCGGCCGGGTCCTGCGCCGCGATATATTCCTTGGCGACGAGATTCATGCCGTCGCGCATCGGCGTGACCAACCCGACCTGGGCGCGGCGATAGAAGCCGGCCAGCGCCTTGCGCGAATAGGCCTTCTTGACCACGCGGATCGGCGTCCAGTCGAACTCGCCGAGCTGGGCGTTGAGACGCCCGGCAACCTCGTCGGATTGACGGTCGAGATCGGCATATTCCGGGACATCGCTGCGCGAGGGCGGTGCGATCTGCAACAGGCTGACGCGGCCACGCTCCTCGGGATGGTCGCGCAGGAACTCCCCGAAGGCTTCCAGGCGCTGCACGATGCCCTTCGAATAGTCGAGCCGGTCGACGCCGATGACGAGCTTGCGTTCGCCGAGCAATTCCCGCGTAGCGCGCAAGGGTGTCGCCGCCTGGCGCACGGAAGCGGCAGCGAGCTTGCGGAAGCCCTCGACATCGATTCCGATCGGAAAGGTCTGCACGGAAGTCTCACGCGTGCCCAGCTTGACGCGTTGTCCGTCCGAGCGGGCGCCGCAGAGCGAAACCAGCCCGCCGATCAGGTTGCGGGCGTCGCCTTCGGTCTGCATGCCGACGAGGTCATAGGCGGCCATGGTGCGGATCAGGGTCGCGCTGAAGGGCAAGGCGCCGATGACATCGGCCGCCGGCCAGGGGATGTGATGGAAATAGCCGATCCGGTTGGTGATGCCGCGCCGGCGCAGCTCCGCCGCCAGCGGGATCAGGTGGTAATCGTGGATCCAGATGAGGTCGTCAGGCTTGATCAGCCCTGCGAGCGCACGGGCGAAGCGGCGGTTGACGCCGAGATAGCCCGTGTAATCGCTGCGCTGGAACTCGGTGAGGCCGAGCCGGTAATGCATCAGCGGCCAGAGCGCCCGGTTCGAGAAACCGAGATAATAGCTCTGGCGCTCGGCCTCGCTGAGATCGGTCACGGCATAGGTGACATTGCCGTGTTCGACTTGCCGGATCTGCGTCGGAGCGCCCTCGCTCACAGCCCCGCTCCAGCCGAACCACAGGCCGCCCCGCTGCTCCAGCGCCTCGCGCAAGGCGACTGCCAGTCCGCCTGCCATCACCTTTTCATGACGATCGGGAATCGTGACCCGGTTGGAAACGACGACAAGGCGCATGGACGAGCATTCTCCGACAGGGGCCGCCCGCATTTCGCCATCGGCGGCAGGAACAGAACGCTTCCGAAAGCGTAATGTTTCCGTGGTGCGGACGCGGTCACATGGCAGCGCGATGGCAGCCGTGCGGTGAAATCGTGACAACCATGGTAGGCTTTCGACAGATCGAGACAACCCCTCGACCCCAATTTTCGACACGGCCACGACCATTCGATAAGACAGGAAAGGATATCCCTGGCTGCGCGGCCGCTCTTCTGCCTCCTTCTCTGCCCAAATACGAGATGATGACGACCTTGATCGAACCCCACATCGCCACAGGCTCTCACGAGATCGATTCCGCGGATCGCGAAATCGCTCTGTTCCTCGACTTTGACGGAACGCTGGTGGAAATCGCCCCCTCGCCGGAGGATGTCCATCTCGACCGGCGGGTGGCTCCGGCACTGACCGTGCTGCGCGCGCAGCTCGGCGGCGCGCTGGCGCTCGTCTCGGGGCGCCCGATCGGCTTTCTCGACGAGATGCTGGCCCCGCACCGCTTCGACATCGCCGGACTGCACGGCGCCCAGATCCGCGCCGACGGCGAAATCCGCTCGCAGGCCGACACCCATGAAGGCATGCGCGCGGCGCTGCGCGATCTCGTCCGCTTTGCCAACAGCCATGTCGGCATCATCGTCGAGGACAAGCGCATCTCCGTCGCGCTGCACTGGCGCCTGGCCCCCGCGCTGGAGGAAGAGGCCCTGGCCTTGATCCGTGGCATCGCCGCGCGGATGGGGCCGGCCATGCGCCTGCAGGAAGGCAAGGCCGTCGCGGAACTCGTGCCGGCCGGCGCCAGCAAGGGCAGCGCCATCGCCTGGCTGATGGCGACGCCGACCTATGCCGGCCGCCAGCCGGTCTTCATCGGCGACGACATCACCGACGAGGGCGGGTTCGAGGCCGTCAATGCGATGGGCGGCGTCTCCGTGCGCATCGGCGCGGATCGCGAGAGCCATGCCACCTGCCGGCTCGCCTCACCGACAGCGCTCCGGCACATCCTTCTCGAAGCCGCCGAAAGCGGCCATCTTTCCGCTGCCAGCTTCAAGCAGGACTGACCGACCATGACCGTTACGACCTCGACCGCGGGGCATCACTCCGCCTCGCTCGACCTCGGCGTGATCGGCAATTGCTCGATCGCCGCTCTCATCGACCGCCGCGCCCGCATCGTCTGGGGCTGCTTCCCGCGCTTCGACCGCGACCCTGTGTTCTGCTCGCTGATCGACAACCGGGGCGAAGACGGCGACGACGAGCCTGAAAAGGGGTTCTTCGGCATCGAACTCGTCGGCATGACCCGTTGCGAGCAGGGCTATCTCGACAACACCGCGATCCTCTCCTCCGTGCTCTCCGACGATCAGGGCAATGCGATCGAGATCCTCGACTTCGCACCGCGCTTCGTGCGCTACGAGCGCTTCTTTCGACCGCCGCAGCTGGTGCGCCGCGTTCGCCGCGTCTCCGGCCGGCCGCGCATCCGCGTACTGGTCAAGCCTTGCCTCGGCATCGGCGAGGAGCCCGACGAGATCACGCGCGGCTCCAACCATGTCCGCTATGTCGGCGCCGACCAGACGATCCGGCTGACGACCAATGCGCCGCTCTCCTATGTCGTCGAAGGCACGCCCTTCGCCGTCGACCAATCCTATTCCTTCTTCATCGGCTCGGACGAGGCGTTGCGCGCCGAGATCGAGACGACCTCGCGCGAATTCCTCGACAAGACCACCGATTACTGGCGCGACTGGGTGCGCTCGCTCTCGATCCCCTTCGAGTACCAGAAGGAGGTGATCCGGGCCGCAATCACGCTGAAGCTCTGTTCCTTCGAGGAGACCGGCGCGATCGTCGCGGCACTCACGACCTCGATCCCGGAAGCGCCGGGGACGCAGCGCAACTGGGATTATCGCTATTGCTGGCTGCGCGACGCCTATTTCGTCGTCCATGCGCTGAACCGACTCGGCACGACGCGGACGATGGAGGATTATCTCAGCTTCATCACCAATATCGTCGACACCTTCTCCGAAAGCGGCGCCGAGCACCTGCCGCCGCTCTATCCGATCACGCGCGGCGGCTCGCTCACCGAGTTCGAGGCCCGCAACCTGTCAGGCTATCGCGGACACAAGCCGGTGCGATTCGGCAACGGTGCGGCGACGCAGATCCAGAACGATGGCTACGGAGCGGTCGTGCTGGCGGCGACACATTCCTTCTTCGACCGGCGCCTGATTCAGCCGGGCAAGGAGGCCTTGTTCGGACAGCTCGAACGCATGGGCGAACTCGCCATCGCCTATTTCGACAAGCCCGATGCCGGCCCCTGGGAACTGCGCGAGAAGGAGGCAGTGCATTCCTTCTCCAGCGTAATGTGCTGGACGGCCTGCGACCGGCTTGCCCGCATCGCCGGCACGCTCGGGCGCGCCGACCGCAAGGAATTCTGGAAGGGTGAGGCCAAGCGCCTGAAGGCCACCATCGCCGAGCAGATCTGGAACGAGACGAAGGGGCATTTCGTCTCGACCTTCGGCGGAGAAGACCTCGACGCCACCCTGCTGCTGCTGGCCGAGCTCGGCTTCGTCAAGCCGGACGATGCCCGCTTCGTCGCGACCGTCGAGGCGATCGGCCGCGATCTGAAGCGCGGCGACCTGCTGCTGCGCTACGCCACGCAGGACGATTTCGGCTACATGCATACCGGCTTCCTGATCTGCGCCTTCTGGTATGTCGATGCGCTCAACGCGATCGGGCGCAGCGAGGAGGCGAAGGAGCTGTTCGGACGCATCCTGCAGCGACGCAACAGCTTCGGCCTGCTCTCGGAGGATGCCGACCTGAAGACCGGCGAGCTCTGGGGGAATTTCCCGCAGACCTATTCGCATGTCGGCCTCATCAACTGCGCGATGCGGTTGAGCCGCGACTGGGAAGAGGCGTTCTGAGGTCCGAGGGCACCCGCCCTTCTCCCCTTGCGGGAGAAGGTGGCAGCGCGAAGCGCCGACGGATGAGGGGTCGCGCCGAACTTGCCAGTAGAATGTTCGGCTCACGATCGGCGTCGCGAGACCCCTCACCCTAACCCTCTCCCGCAAGGGGAGAGGGGATATGGCGTGCCCGGCAAAAGCAGTCTGCCCTCACTCCACCTTCGCAGCTGCGCGCATCACCGCCAGCGCGAGCACCTGCGCCGCCGGGACGATGCTCTCGACCTCGAGGAATTCGTCCGGGGTATGGGCCATGCCGCCGATCGGGCCGACGCTGCACAAGGTCGGGGTGCCCTGCGCGGCGGTGAAGCCGGAATCGGCGCAGCCGCCGGTGAATTCCGCGGTAACGCCGATGCCGAAGGCGGCTGCCGCATCGCGATAGGTTTCGTAGAGCGCAGCCGAATCCGAGGAGCGCTCCAGCGGCAGGAACTCGCCCTTGATCGAGAGCACGGCGCTGGTGCCGGCCACCTCGGGGGCCTCGACAATCGCCTTGATCTTGCCGACCATCTCGTCGCGCTGGGCGGCGGTGACATAGCGCAGGTCGATCTCGCACCAGGCGCTGGGCGCGATGGTGTTGACGGTCTGGCCGCCGCCGATCAGGCCGACATTGACGGTGATGCCCTTCTCCAGATCGGTCAGGCCCTGCAGCTTCGGGATCTTGTGGCCGAGATCGACAATGGCCGAGGCGCCTTTCTCGTAGTTCGCGCCGGAATGGGCCGGCTTGCCGGTGAACTCGGCCCGCATGAAGACTCCACCCTTGCGGCCGCTGGTAACCGACTGCTTCTGGTCCTTCGCGAAATCGGTGCCGGCCGGCAGGCGGCTGGGCTCGGCATTGAAGACGCAGCGCGACTCACGTGCGGCAGCCTCGATGACCGGGCGAGAGGATGGCGAGCCGATCTCCTCGTCGCTGGTCGTCAGCATCAGGAGCGGCGCGGCGAGGCCGCCGCATTCGGCAAAGGCGGCGGCGACGAAGGCCGAGATCATCACGCCCGCCTTCATGTCGGCGACGCCCGGGCCATAGGCGCGGCCGCCCTTGATGGTGAAGGGCCGGCGCGTCGGCTCGCCCTGTGGGAAGACGGTGTCGCGATGGCCGAGCAGCATGACCGGGCGCTGGTCGTTGGCTGTCGGATTGGGCAGGCGGGCCCGGACCGCGTCGCCGAAGCGGCTATCCGGCACGATCTCGACCTCGAGGCCGTTCGCCTTGTGGAAGCGCGCGACGACCTCACCGGCGCGATCGACACCAGCCTTATCGTAGGAGCCCGAGTCGGTGTCGACCAGTTCGCGCAGCAGCGCGACCATGCCTTCCTTGCGGCTCGCCAGCCACTCGGTGACCTTCTTCTCCTCGGGGGTCAGGGCGCTCATCGTTTCACTCGCATTCGTTCCGGATGGGACAATGCGGGTGAGCTTATCGCCATTGCGACAGCCGGCAATGGCGGGAGGCGACGGCCATGCCATTCATGCCGCGCATGCCTCGACCGAAAGCCTATTTCGGCGCGGCCATGCGCCTGATCAGGACATCGCGGGCGGTGCGGGCAGCATCGCGTGTGGCTTCGTCGGAAGGAGCCCTTGCCGGCTGCTCCAGCGCCTTTGCATAGTAGCCGAGCGCCAATTGATCTGAGGCGATCCCAGTATAGAAATCGCCCAGCCGCTTGTTGGCCTGGAGCGCGGCTTCGGGTCTCGCCGCTGCTGCCTCGAAGGCGCCGATAGCGCCCGGCACATCGCCCAATTTAGCCTTCTGCTCCGCCCGCGCGAGCAGAAGGCGCGGGTCGTTTGCCCTCGTCCCAAGTGCCGTCTCGACATCAGCGAGCGCAGTAGTCGCGTCGCCCTGGCCGAGCCGGGCGTCGCTTCGCAACAGCAGGGCCTCGGCATCGGCGGGCGCAGCCGCAAGCCGCGCCGTCGCATCCGCCGCCGCATCAGTGAAACGCCCGAGCCTCGCTTTTGTACGCAGCAGCAGGTCCGCTTCCGGCGAGGGTGCTGCGGGCGCGGCGGTGGCGAAGCGTTCCGCCGCTGCGGCATCGCCGGTAGCGAGATTGATCCGGGCGGCGAGGCTCTGCCAGCGCGGCTCGTTCGGCTCGATCCGCAAGGCCATGGCGATATCGGTCAGGGCGGCAGGATTGTCGGAGCGCAGGTTCAGCGCCGCCCGCTCGGCATAGGCGCGGCCGAAGCTCGGTTGAGCCTCGGCGACCACCTGGGCATCAGCGAGCGCCTCCGGCAATTCGCGGCGCGCCAGCCGCGCACGCGTGCGGATTTCGATCAGATCGACCTGCCTCGGAAAAGCGGCGAGCCCCTTCTCCGTGCGATCATCCTTGCAGAGCGCCACCGTCCCGGCCTTCTGGGCCATGGCTGCCGGCATGCCGAGCATCGGCAGCATGAGGACAAGGAACGCCATCCGCGAGAGCAAGGGCGTGCCGACCTCCCTGACAACGCACCGGAGTGACGTTGGGAAATGTTAGCATGATGGCGGGGGGCAGCGTCATGCCATCCCCCGAATGCACGACCCGGTGCCGCCCTTCGCGCTCAGGCGATGCCGACAGACCAGGCGAGAACATAGGCGAGCGTCCCGCTCGCCATCGGCACCAGCGGATTGACCTTGGAACGATAGGTCACCAGCGCCGTCGCGGCCGTGATCGCATAGCCGACGAGACCGGCATCGGCGGCCAGCGTCGCGACCACGCCGCTCGCGAGCATCAGGCCGAGCGCGATCGGCACCAGCGCCAGCGTCATGATCCGGACGATGCGGCTGCCGCCGAAGCGCTGCAGCCCGCGGCTGGAAGCAAGCGCCAGCAGGCAGGACGGCAGCAAGAGCGCCGTCGTCGCGACCAGGAGGCCGGCCGTGCCGGCGACATGCCAGCCGATGATGCTGCCGAGCATGATGTTGGGGCCAGGCGCCGTCTGCGCGATGGCGAAGAGGCGCGCGAAGGTCGGCGCATCCATCCAGCCGAGGATCTCGACGACCTGGCGATGGATTTCCGGCACCACCGCATTGGCGCCGCCGATCGCCATCAACGAGATCGTGCCAAAGGTGACAATCAGCTGGAAGAAGACGCCGCGCTCCATCAGGCCCGCCTTGCTCCCAGCGTCGCCGCGGCCAGACCGAGCGGCACCAGCACCAGCAGGGTCGGCAGCATGGGCAGCCGCAGCAGGCCGACCGCGACGAAGGCGGCCGCAGCCATGACCCAGGCCCAGCGCGCAAGGCCGGCCTTCGTCAGCAGCCGCAGAGCTGTGCCGAGGATGAGGCCCGCGGCACTGGCTGCGGCACCGGTCAACGCGACCTGCGCCAACGGGTGGCCGGAGACGGCGTCATAGCCATTGGCGAGCGCGACCAGGCACAGTAGCGGCATCGCCATCAGCGCGAAGACGCAGGTCAAGGCGCCGATTCCGCCGGAATTGATCGCCCAGCATCACGGCAGCATTGACCGTGTTGGCGCCGGGGAGCGCCTGGCAGATGCCCATCAACTCCGCATAGCCGCGATCGTCGAGCCATTTGCGCTCGGCGACGATGATATGGCGCGCCACCGGCCCGACGCCGCCAAAGCCCATCAGGCCGATCTTGAGGAAGCCGCTGAACAGGTCCGGCAGGCTCGGCCGGGGCGTTTCCGATGCGGTCTCTAAGCTCGACATCCCGGTCGGCTAGCGCCGCGATTCCATCGCCATCCGCAGCGCAAAGCCGGCGAGCACCGTCCCCATGATCCAGCGCTGTACCAACGACCAGAAGGGTCGCGTCCGCAAGAACAGCGCGATGCTGCCGGCGGCCGTCGCGATGAGGGCGTTGACGCTGCCGCTGATCGCGATCTGGACGAAGCCGAGCACGACCGACTGGGTCAGCACGTTGCCGGCGGTCGGATCGATGAACTGCGGCAGCAGCGCGAGATAGAACATCGCGATCTTCGGATTGAGCAGGCTGGTCAGGAAGCCCATGGCGAAGAGCTTGCGCGGCCCGTCATGGGGCAAATCGCGGACATGGAAGGGCGAGCTGCCGCCCGGCCGCACCGCCTGCCAGGCGAGCCAGAGCAGATAGGCCGCGCCGCCGAGCCTGAGCACGTCATAGGCATAGGGCACGGCGAAGAGCAGCGCGGTGATGCCGAAGGCGGCGCAGAACATGTAGACGAAGAAGCCGAGGATCACGCCGCCGAGCGAAATCAGGCCGGCGCCCCTGCCCTGCGCGATCGAGCGCGAAATCAGGTAGATCATGTTTGGGCCGGGCGTCTGCACCATGCCGAGCGCGATCAGCGAGAAGGTGATGAGGGTCGTCGTCTCGGGCATGTGAAGCGCTCCGGCGGAACTCAGCGCTTGGACCATGGATCGCGATAGCCGGCAATCGGCTGCATCGTGGGAGCGGCCATGCAAGCCGTTGCTGCGCCGCGTACTCCCGGCATTGCCGCGACGGAACCCGCCGCTTCGCCGGCGGTTGTCTCCTGCAAGCGGATGGGGGGAAGAC
This sequence comes from Beijerinckiaceae bacterium, assembly GCA_965283735.1. Taxonomy (GTDB): domain Bacteria; phylum Pseudomonadota; class Alphaproteobacteria; order Rhizobiales; family Beijerinckiaceae; genus Allobosea. The sequence goes on from CBDIPN010000002.1 coordinate 343,687, forward strand.
ATGACGCTGTTCAGCCGGGTTCTCTACACGGTCATCGCCTTCGCGCTGCTGGGTGCTTCGATCGTGCTGATCGGCGTCGCGGTCTGGCGGACGTCGCAGGGCTTCTGGACCGGCGAGGGCGCGCTCGACACGATGCTCGACGGGATCGGCCTCGTGATCATCGCGGTGGCGGTCGCCGATGTCGGGAAATTCCTGTTCGAGGAGGAGGTCATCGCCGACCGCGAGATGCGCCGCCCGGCCGAGGCGCGGGGATCGCTGACCAAGTTCATGTCGATCATGATCGTGGCGCTTTCGCTGGAATCGCTGGTGCTGATCGCCAAGACCTCGCGCGAAACGATGGGCGATGTCGTCTATCCCGGCTTGCTGATGCTGCTCGCCGTATTGGCCCTGATCGGGCTCGGCCTGTTCCAGAAGCTCAGCCAGAACGCCACCGCAGCCGTGCCGCCGGATCGGGAAGACGATGAGGGCGACGAAATCAATGATCGCCCGATCGTGGCTTACAAGCCGATCCCGCGCTCCAAACGCCGGAATGCCTCTCCCGCTGCGGACCCTGCCTAGCGCGGTTCGTCGACGAGGAAGAGATCGGTATCGTCAGGCTTCACACCGGCCGCCGTGAGCATGGCGTGGATCTGGCCGCGATGATGGGTCTGGTGATTGAAAAAATGGACCAGTGCGAAGGCGCGCGGCTTGCCCATCTCGCGACCGGCAGCGCCCGAGTACCAGATCAGCGTGCCGCGCAGCCAATCTGCCGTGACGGTCTCCGCCCAGTCGAGAATGGCCTGGTCGCGCATGCGGCGCCGCGCGCAGAACTGTGCCCAGCCTTCGAAATAGACCGCCGATTCGCGACCGCCGACGGCCGGTTTCTCGCTGCCGATGAGGCGGCTGAGCCAGGTCTCGTCCGCCCAGAGGATGTGGTTGAAGGTGCCGTGGATCGACTTGAAGAAGGCGCCGCGATCGAGCTTGCGGGCTTCGTCGGTCAATCCGTCCGCCGCCGCCATCAGGCTGCGGTTCTGCCAAGCATTGTAGCGGGCCATGGTCTGGACGAAAGCGGGATCGACCATGGCGGCCTCCTCGTCAGATGACGTTGGCCTCCTTGAGCGGCCGGTTCGCAACGATGCGCTCGTGGCCGAGATCGGCAAGGTCGAGCGAGCGATAGCGGCCATGCGCGATATGCTCGGCGAGCCCGCGGCCGACCGCTGGCGATTGCTGCAGGCCATGGCCCGAGAAGCCGTTGGCGAGGTAGAGGTTCGGCATGCCGACGGCCGGGCCGATAATGGCGTTATGGTCGAGCCCGCACATGTCGTAGGGGCCGGCCCAGGCGCGGCCGGGCTTGATCTGCTCGAAGGCCGGGATGCGGGTGGCGAGCGAGGGCCACACCACCTCCTCAAAGAAGCTCCAGTCGACATCCTCGGCGGCGGGGTCGTTCTCGATCCATTCGACATCCTGCTCGGGCGTCAGGGGCGAGCAGCTGCCGATGAAGAGCTGACCTTCCGCCGTGCGCTTGCCCTCCTGCCGGCACCAGGCGCCGGTCGTGTCGATCAGGAGGGGGCAGCCGTCGACATCGCCCTTGCAGGTGAAGGAGAAGACATAGCGCTTCATCGACTTCACGGGGATTGCGATGCCGGCCGTCGCGGCGAGCTTCGCGCCATGGGTGCCGCTGGCATTGACGACGGCCCCGCAGGCGATGCGGCTGCCGTCGGCGAGTTCGACCGCGGTGACGCGACCGTTGTCCGTAACGTAGCGGGCAACCTCGCCCTGCCGGTACTCGACGCCGAGGCTGCGCGCCTTCTTGCGGAAGGCCTGGAGCAGCGCCCAGCCGTCGAACCAGCCCTCGCCGCTGACACCGAAGGTGCCGCAGGCGAGATCCTCGGTATTGAGCCAGGGGAAGCGCTGCTTCAGCGTCGCGGGGTCGTAGAGGGCGATATCGGCGCCCTCAGTGGCCTGCAGCTTCTGGTTGGCCTCGAGGATCGGCGCGCCGGCCTCGCTGGCGAGATAGAGATAGCCGCCTTCATGCAGGTCGATCGCCGGAACCTCGCCATCGACAGCGAGATGCTTCCCGATATTGCGCAGGAAATCGATGCCGAAGAGCGAGATGCGGATGTTTACCGCACTCGAAAACTGCTGGCGGATCGAGGCGGCCGAGAGCGCCGAAGCCGAGAAGCGATAGGTCGGGTCCTTCTCGATCACCACGACCTTGCCGGTGAAGCCAGGGTCGGCGGCGAGATGATAGGCGACGGAGGAGCCGATCGCGGCGCCACCGCAGATCACGACATCGGCGCTTTCGGAGACGGGCGGCATGGCAGGCCTCGCGCTTCCGGCTTTCAATGGAAAAGCCGGGTTGGTGAATTTCGCGCATGAATGAACGAGCGCGAGGCGCTTGTCGAGAGGCGCCTCAGTTCGGCGGCGCGCATTCCCCGAGCAGCCAGTCACGAAAGGCGATCACGGTCGGCAGATTAGCCTTCTCCTCGGGGTAGACCAGATAGTAGCCGTCCTTGCCCGTCACCGGCCGGTCGATCGGGATGACCAGCGCGCCGGAGCGCAGTTCCTCCTCGACCAGGAAACGCGGCACGATGGCGAGTCCGAGCCCCGCCACGGCCGCCTGCGCGATCATGGCGAACTGCTCGAAACGCGGCCCCATCAGAGCCCGCTCCGGCGCGAGCCCCTGCTGTTCCAGCCAGTTCGCCCAGGCGCGCGGCCGGGTCGACTGCTGGAGTAGCGGCGCACGCAGCATGTCGGCCGCCTCGGTGATCCCGACACGCGCTAGCAGGGATGGTGCGGCTACGGGCACGACCTCCTCGCCCATCAGGCGATGGAGCCGCGCGCCCGGCCAGTTCTCGGCACCGAAATGCACGGCGGCATCGACCTGCTCGCGGGCGAAATCGAAGGGCACCAGCCGCGTGGTGAAATTGATGGTGATACCAGGATGCGCCTCGGTGAAGCGCGGCAGGCGCGGGATCAGCCAGCGCGTGCCGAAGGTCGGCAGCGTCGCAAGATTGAGCACGCCGGCCGCACCGCGAAAGGCCATGGCGGAGACCGTTGCCGCCGCGAGCCGGGACAGGCCGTCGCGGATGTCGTTGGCATAGGCAGCGCCAGCCGCCGTCAGGCTGACGCGCTTCTTGACCCGCTCGAACAGGCTGACGCCGAGCACCTTTTCGAGATGCGCGACCTGCCGGCTGACCGCACCCTGCGTCAGGTTCAGCTCCTCCGCCGCGCGCGTGAAACTGCCGTGCCGGGCTGCGGCCTCGAAGGCGGCGAGCGCGGACAGCGAGGGCACCGAGAGCCGGCCGGGAACGAGTGCATCATCCATGATAAATTCTCATCAAGTCGTGAGAACATATCGGTTGCCGTCGCGCCATGAAAGAGGGCATTGTTCGGGCCTCAAGCGCGGCGGCCTCCGGTTCCCGCGCTTTTATGTCATGCGCCCTAGGGCATGCGCCCTTTGGCTCCCGCTCGCGACCGCTGGAAGACAAAGATGGCCACATCCCTGCCGAAAGACACGCTCGCCCTGCTCAAGCGCCTCGGCGTCTCCGAGAGCGCCTATGCCGATGCCGGCCTCTCGGCAGGCTCGCCGATCACCGGCGAGACCGTTGTGACCCTGCGCGAGACCTCGCCGGCCGAGGCCGAGGCCGCGATCGGCCGGGCCCAGTCCGCCTATCTCGCCTGGCGCAAGGTGCCGGCGCCACGCCGCGGCGAGTTCGTCCGCCTGCTCGGCGAGGAACTGCGCGCCGCCAAGACCGATCTCGGCCTGCTGGTGACGCTGGAAGCCGGCAAGGTCACCTCCGAAGGCCTCGGCGAGGTCCAGGAGATGATCGACATCTGCGACTTCGCCGTCGGCCTGTCGCGCCAGCTCTACGGCCTGACCATCGCCACCGAGCGCCCGAACCATCGCATGATGGAGACCTGGCATCCGATCGGCGTCGTGGGCGTGATCTCGGCCTTCAACTTCCCGGTCGCGGTCTGGTGCTGGAACGCGGCGCTCGCCTTCGTCTGCGGCGACAGCGTCGTCTGGAAGCCCTCCGAGAAGACCCCGCTGACCGCGCTTGCCGTACAGGCCATCGTCGAGAAGACGATGAAGCGCTTTGGCTCGGAAGCTCCGATCGGCCTCTCCGAGGTCCTCGTCGGCGGCCGCGAACTCGGCGACATCCTGGTCCAGGATCATCGCGTCCCGGTCGTCTCGGCCACCGGCTCGACCCGCATGGGCAAGGAAGTCGGCCAGAAGCTCGCCGCGCGTTTCGCCCGCGCCATCTTGGAGCTCGGCGGCAACAACGCCGCGATCGTCGCTCCCTCAGCCGATCTCGACATCGCCCTGCGCGGCATCGCCTTCGCGGCGATGGGCACCGCCGGCCAGCGCTGCACCACGCTGCGCCGCCTGATCGTGCATGAAAGCGTCTATGACGCGCTCGTGCCGAAGCTCGCCAAAGTCTACGGCTCGGTGAAGATCGGCGATCCCCGCGAAGCCGGCGTGCTGGTCGGCCCGCTGGTCGACGAAGCCGCCTATCAGGGCATGCAGAAGGCGCTCTCTGAGGCCAAGGCCGAGGGCGGCAAGGTCCATGGCGGCGAGAAGGTCGATGTCGGCGCTGGCGGCTTCTATGTCCGCCCGGCCCTGGTCGAAATGCCCAGGCAGTGCGGCCCGGTCGAGCGCGAGACCTTCGCCCCGATCCTCTATGTCATGAAGTACAAGTCCATTGACGAAGCGATCGCGATCCAGAACGCGGTCGGCGCCGGCCTGTCCTCCTCGATCTTCACGCTCAACATGCGCGAGGCCGAGCTGTTCGTCTCCGACGAGGGTTCGGATTGCGGCATCGCCAACGTCAATATCGGCCCCTCGGGCGCCGAGATCGGCGGCGCATTCGGCGGCGAGAAGGAGACCGGTGGCGGCCGCGAGGCCGGTTCGGACGCCTGGAAGGCCTATATGCGCCGTGCCACCAACACGCTGAACTACGGCACCACCCTGCCGCTGGCGCAGGGCGTCAGCTTCGACGTGGATGCGTGATCATTAAGACTCGTCATTCTCGGGCGCAGTGAAGCGCAGGCCCGAGAATCTCATGACCAGTAGCTGGTTTCCGAGATGGTCGGGGCAAGCCCGACCATGACGCAAACGATACGGGAGAAACAGAAAATGGCCGGCAGCCACAAGCTCGCGAAGTTCACCTGGGACGATGCCTATCTGCTCGACGAGCAGCTGAACGAGGACGAGCGGCTGATCCGCGACACGGCCCGCGCCTATGCGCAGGAGAAGCTCGCCCCGCGCATCCACGACGCCTATCTCGACGAGAAGACCGATCGCTCGATCTTCAACGAAATGGGCGAGCTCGGCCTGCTCGGCGTCACCGTCCCCGAGGAATATGGCTGCGCCGGCGCCAATTACGTCTCCTACGGGCTCGTCGCCCGCGAGGTCGAACGCATCGACTCGGGCTACCGCTCGATGATGTCGGTGCAGTCCTCGCTCGTGATGTTCCCGATCTATGCCTATGGCAGCGAAGAGCAGCGCAAGAAGTACCTGCCGAAGCTGGGCTCGGGCGAATGGGTCGGCTGCTTCGGGCTGACCGAGCCGGATGCCGGCTCCGACCCCGGCGGCATGAAGACCCGCGCCGAGAAGGTCGCCGACGGCTACAAGCTGACCGGCTCGAAGATGTGGATCTCGAACTCGCCGATCGCCGACGTCTTCGTCGTCTGGGCGAAGTCGGCCGCGCATGACAACCAGATCCGCGGCTTCGTCCTCGAAAAGGGCATGAAGGGTCTCTCGGCGCCGAAGATCGGCGGCAAGCTCTCGCTTCGCGCCTCGATCACCGGCGAGGTCGTCATGGACGGCGTCATCGTGCCGGAAGAGAACCTGCTGCCGAACGTCTCGGGCCTCTCCGGCCCGTTCGGCTGCCTCAACCGCGCCCGCTACGGCATTTCCTGGGGCGTGATGGGCGCTGCCGAGGATTGCTTCCATCGCGCCCGCCAGTACGGGCTCGACCGCAAGCAGTTCAACAAGCCGCTCGCGCAGACGCAGCTCTACCAGAAGAAGCTGGCGGACATGCTGACCGAGATCACGCTCGGCCTGCAGGGTTCGCTCCGCGTCGGGCGCCTGCTCGATGACGGCAAGATGGCGCCGGAGATGATCTCGCTGGTGAAGCGCAACAACTGTGGCAAGGCGCTCGATATCGCCCGCCAGGCACGCGACATGCACGGCGGCAACGGCATCCAGATCGAGTATCAGGTGATGCGCCACGCCGCGAACCTCGAGACGGTGAACACCTATGAGGGCACGCATGACGTCCATGCGCTGATCCTCGGCCGCGCCATCACCGGCCTGCAGGCGTTCTTCTAAGAACCGTCAGCCGTCATGCCCGGGCTTGACCCGTGCATCTCGTCCCACGCGAACCTCCCCGGAGATGGTCGGGTCAAGCCCGACCATGACGCCCGAGTCGAGCCCGTCATGACCACTCCTCCCCTCGCCGGCCTGCGCGTCCTCGAACTGGCGCGCATCCTCGCAGGTCCCTGGATCGGCCAGCTCCTGGCCGATCTCGGCGCCGATGTCGTCAAGGTCGAGGCGCCCGAGGGCGACGACACCCGCAAATGGGGCCCGCCCTTCGTCGAGGGCACGGGCGAAGAGCATCTCTCCGCCGCCTATTTCCACGCCGCCAATCGCGGCAAGCGCTCGATCACCGCCGATTTCCGCACGCCTGAGGGACAGGCGCTGGTCCGGCGCCTCGCCGCCCATGCCGATGTCGTGATCGAGAACTTCAAGGTCGGCGGCCTCTCGAAATACGGGCTCGACGCGGCCTCGCTGCGCAAGGAATTCCCGCGCCTGGTCTATTGCTCGGTCACCGGCTTCGGGCAGGACGGCCCCTATGCGCCGCGTGCCGGCTACGACTTCCTCGTCCAGGGCATGGGCGGAGCGATGTCGATCACCGGCGAGCCTGAGGGCGCACCGATGAAGGCAGGCTATGCCGTCGCCGACATCTATACCGGGCTCTACGCCACGGTCGGCATCCTCTCGGCGCTGCGCCAGCGCGATGCTACGGGCGAAGGGGCGACGCTCGATCTCGCCCTGCTCGATTCGCAGGTCGCCGTGCTCGGCAACCAGGCGATGAACTATCTCGTCGGCGGCAACCCGCCGCCGCGGCTTGGCAACGCGCATCCGAACATCGTGCCCTATGACGTGTTCCCGGTCGCGGACGGCCACATCATCATCGCGACCGGCAATGACGGGCAGTGGCGCAAGCTCTGCGAAGTGCTGGGCGAGCCGACACTGGCCGACCACCCCGACTATCTCGACAACAAGTCGCGGGTGAAGAACCGCGCCGCGCTGACGGCCAAGCTACACCTGCTTTGCCAACGCTATGCCAAGGCCGACCTGCTGGCCGAGCTGGAGAAGGTCGGCGTGCCCGCCGGCCCGATCAACGATATCGGCGAGGTCTTCGCCGATCCGCAGATCATCGCGCGTGGCGTGAAAGTGGACCTGCCGAGCGCAGCCGCCAAGGCCGGTGCCATTCCGACCGTCGCCTCGCCCATCGTCATGAACGGCGTGCGGCAGGTGGCAGGACGTCCGAGCCCGCGGCTCGGCGAACATGCCGACGACATCTTGAACGACCCGGCCTGGGGAGGGCCGCAGCATGGCTAATCGCACTGGCGGGCAGATCCTCGTCGACCAGCTTCTGATCCACGGCGCCACCGACGCCTTCTGCGTGCCGGGCGAGAGCTATCTCGCCGTGCTCGACGCGCTGCACGACGCCTCGATGAAGGTCACCATCTGCCGCGCCGAAGGCGGCGCCTGCATGATGGCGGAAGCCGCCGGCAAGCTCACCGGCAAGCCCGGCATCTGTTTCGTGACGCGCGGCCCCGGCGCCACCAATGCCTCGCCCGGCATCCACATCGCCGATCAGGACTCGACCCCGCTGATCCTCTTCGTTGGTCAGATCGACGGCAGCATGCGCGAGCGCGAGGCCTTCCAGGAACTCGATTACCGCGCCGTCTTCGGCACGATGACCAAGTGGGCGACCGAGATCGACGATGCCGCGCGCATCCCGGAGATCATCAGCCGCGCCTTCCATGTCGCGACCTCCGGCCGTCCCGGCCCGGTCGTGATCGCGCTGCCCGAGGACGTGCTGACCGACCTCGCTGACGTCGCCGACGCCGAGCCCTATCAGGTCACCGAGCAGCACCCTGCCCCGACGCAGATGGCCGATCTCGCCAAGCGCTTCGCTTCTGCCAAGTCGCCGATCGCGATCCTCGGCGGCTCGCGCTGGAGCCCGGAGGCGATCGCCGATTTCCAGGCCTTCGCAGAGCGTTTCGACCTGCCCGTCGCGGTCTCGTTCCGCCGGCAGATGCTGTTCCCGGCCGACCATCCGAATTTCGCGGGCGATCTCGGCATTGGCCCGAATCCGAAGCTGCTCGCCCGCATCAAGGAGAGCGACCTCGTCCTGCTCGTCGGCGGGCGCCTCTCGGAGATGCCGAGCCAGTCCTACACGCTGTTCGGCATTCCCAATCCGGGCCGGCCGCTGGTGCATGTCCATGCCGATCCGGAAGAGCTCGGCCGCGTCTATCGCCCGACGCTGGCGATCAATGCCTCGCCGGCCGGCTTCTGCGCCGCGCTCAAGACGATCGAGCCGCCCAAGGCCCCCGCCTGGAAGGGCGCCGGCGCTGCCGCGCATGAAGCCTATATCGCCTGGAGCGAGCAGCCGGCGCCCGTGCCCGGCGAATTCCACCCCGGCGAGATGGTGCGCTGGCTGCGCAGCCAGCTCCCCGAGGACGCCATTATGTGCAATGGCGCCGGCAATTACGCGACCTGGGTGCACCGCTTCCATCGCTTCAACAAGTTCGCGACGCAGCTCGCCCCGACCTGCGGCTCGATGGGCTATGGCGTGCCGGCCGCGATCGGCGCCAAACGGCTCTTCCCGGAGCGCACCGTCATCGCCTTCGCGGGCGATGGCTGCTTCCTGATGAACGGCCAGGATTTCGCGACGGCCGTGCAGTACGACCTGCCGGTCATCGTCGTTGTCGTCGACAATGGCATGTACGGCACGATCCGCATGCATCAGGAGCGCGAGTACCCCGGCCGCGTCTCGGCGACGACGCTGAAGAACCCGGATTTCGCGGCCTATGCCAAGGCCTTCGGCGGCCATGGCGAGCGCGTCGAGAAGACCTCGGAATTCACCCCGGCCTTCGAGCGCGCGGTGAAGAGCGGCAAGCCCGCGATCATCCATTGCCTGCTCGACCCCGAGGCAATCACCCCGGCGAAGTCGCTTTCGACGATCCGTGCCGAGGCTTTCGCGGCTCAAGCTAAAAAGTAAACGCCCCGGACGAGAATCTTAACCTCGTCCGTGAACCTGAACCGAACCTTTCGCGACCATTGAGCGTTGAGCTGGTGGTAGCGGAGGGCAAGGCGATGGCACGCAACGGGATGGCGCGGTTCGGACTCGCGGCGGCGCTCCTTATGGCGGCCGCGCCTGCGGCGGAAGCTGCCGGCCTGTTCGACGATCTCGCTCGCGCGCTGTTCGGCGGCGGGCCGCGTCTGCGGGCCTCTCCGATCTACGAATATGACGACGAGCCGCGTGCGCGGGCGCCGCGTGCGCGGGCGCCGGAGGCGTCCTCGAAGCCCAAACCGCCCGTCGTCCAGCTCGATCCCCAGGCCGACAAGCAGTGGTATCTGAAGGACCCGACGCTGCGGCGCGGCGATATCGTCGTCACGGCCCGCGGCGTGCTGGTTTATCAGGGCCGTGATGCCGATGCCTCGCGCGCCGCCGATTTCGTCGCGCTCGGCGGCAGCGATTCCAAGGGCTGGAAACAGCAATTGCAGTCGGCAGCAGCCGGCGGGCGAGCCCGCTTCAACGACCTCAGCACACCGGCCAAGCCTGCCGTCACAGCCGAAGCGGCCGAGTAAGCCGCAGCCGATTTCAGCGCGGCTTCACCCCGTCGAAGGTCGAGCGGATCGCGCGCGCCAGCGCGATCGCAGCCCAGCCCTGGAAGATCAGCTCGATCGCGAAGAAGGTGCCGAGCACCCAGAGGCTCGAGCCCGGCCACTGCGCCAGGATCATGCCGCCGAGCAGCAGCGACAGCGCGCCCGAAAAAGCGATCCAGCCCCAGGCGGGCAATTCCCGGTTCTGGAAGGCGACGACCAGGCGCAGCACGCCGGTCGCGACCAGGGCGGCGCCGGCCAGCAGCGTCAGCGAGGCCGTGGCGAGGAGCGGATTGGCGAAGGTCATCAAGCCGACCGCAACATAGAGCAGGCCGATGAGAATGTGCAGCACGCGGCTCTTCCAGCCCTGATGCCGGAAGGCGTCGATCAGCACGACGACGCCGCCGACGAGGATCATCGCCCCGAACCAGATTGCGCTGGCGAGGCTGAGCATCGCGACAGCACCGAGCCCGACGATGCCGAGGATGACGAGGGCGATGCCGGCCGCCATCAGCCAGCCTGAATTCCGCCGGAGCGGGACGAGATGGGTGGCGAGCGAGGAGCCCGGACGGGGCGCGGATTCTGCAGGCGTGGTCATGGCCGACTCCGGTTGGGCGGGCCGCGACAGCCGTGGCGGCCTCGTCAGTGCAGACCGCTATCAGAAGCCCGCGCGCAGGCCGCGTCAATGATCTACCGCAAGACGCGCCGTCAGTAGGTGGCGCGGCCGCCCGAGAGATCGAAGACCGCGCCGGTCGAGAAGCTGCAGCGCTCGCTCGCGAGCCAGGCGACAAGCTCGGCCAACTCATCGACCGTTCCGAGCCGCTTCAGCGGGCTCTTGCCGATCATCGTCGCGACCGTCTCCGCACTCATCTGCTGGAGCAGGTCGGTCTCGACCGCGGCCGGCGCGACCGCGTTGACGAGAACGCCGGTGCCGGCGAGTTCCTTGCCGTGCGCCTTGGTGAAGGCGATGACGCCGGCCTTGGCGGCGCTGTAGGCCGAGAGCGTCGGCGTGCCCTCCTTGCCGGCGAGCGAGGCGATGTTGACGATGCGGCCATGGCCGCGCGGTATCATCACATCGGCTACCGCCTGCGAGCAGAGGAAGGTGCCGGTCAGGTTGATCGCCTGCACCTTCTGCCATTGCGCCAGCGGCGTCTCCGCGACCGTCGTCGAGGGGCCGGTCAAACCGGCATTGTTGACGAGCACGGCGATGGGACCGTACTCGCGCTCGGTTGCGGCCAAGGCCTGAGCGACCGAGTTCTCGTCGGAGACGTCGCAGGCGAGATGCAGGCGCCCGGCCGTTGCGGGCGCCACGATATCCCAGACGACGGGAACGAAGCCGTCCTGCTCCAGCCGCTCGGCTACCGCGGCGCCGATACCCTTGGCGCCGCCGGTGACGACGGCGATCCGCCGCTCTGCCATGGCGGGGTCAGCCGAGCTTCGCGGTGACGAGCTTACGCAGGCCGCGCAGGTCCTTGACGAAGCCGCGGATGCCTTCGGCCAGCTTCTCCGTGCCCATCGCATCCTCGTTCATGGCGAAGCGGAAGGCCTTCTCGTCGAAACCGAGCTTCCGGCTGACACCTCCCTCCATTTGCGGCGAGGAGGCGGGCGAGAGGCGGCGCGGCAGGTCGCCGGTCGCGGCGGCGAGTTCGTCGAGCAGACCTGGCCCGATGGTCAGGCGATCGCAGCCGGCCAGCGCCTCGATCTCGCCGGTGTTGCGGAAGGAAGCGCCCATCACGACCGTCTTGATGCCGAAGGCCTTGTAATAGGCGTAGATGCTCTTGACCGAGACGACGCCGGGATCGGTCTCGGCGGTGTAGGGGCCGCCGCCGGCCTTGACGTGCCAGTCGAGGATGCGGCCGACGAAGGGCGAGATCAGGAAGGCGTTCGCCTCGGCCGCCGCGACCGCCTGCGGCAAGGCGAAGAGCAGGGTCAGGTTGCAGTCGATGCCCTCGGCCTGCAGCACCTTGGCGGCCTGCAGGCCCTCCCAGGTCGAGGCGATCTTGATGAGGATGCGGTCCTTCTCGACACCGCGCTCCTTGTAGGCGGCGATGACCGCGCGCGCCTTCTCGATGGTCGCGGCCGTGTCGAAGGAGAGATCGGCATCGACCTCGGTCGAGACGCGGCCGGGGACGATCTTGGTCAGCTCCGTGCCGAAGCTCACGGCAAGGCGGTCGCAGACGGCATGGACCGCCTTCTCACTGCCGCCCTGCTTCTTGCCCCAGCCGATCGCCTCGTCGACGATATGGGCGTAGGCCGGCGTCTCCACCGCCTTCAGGATCAGGGTCGGGTTGGTGGTGCAATCGACAGGCTTCAGGCGACGCACGGCCTCGATGTCGCCGGTGTCGGCGACGACGGTGGTCATCTGGCGGAGCTGGTCGAGCTTGGAGGCGGTCATCAAATCAATCCTCGGCATTTCTTCTTGTCGTAACGCATTCACTGTGACGCCTGTTCAGCGCCATTGCGAGAGCAATGAAGCAATTCGGCCATGCGCCTCGGCTCCCGTCATGGTCGGCCTCATGCCGGCCATCCACGTCTTCGCTGATTGAGGGCGGGGTCAAGACGTGGATGCTCGCCACAAGGGCGAGCATGACGGTGATGAAGACGGCAGGACGCCGCCAGCCTTAGCTCTTCACCGCACCCGAAGTCAGGCCGCCGACCATGTTCTTGCGGAACAGGTAGTAGATCACCGCCGGCGGGATGGCATAGAGTAGGCCCGCCGCCATCAGCAGGTTCCAGGGCGCGTCGTCGGCCGAGAGGAAGAGGCCGAGGCCCACCGCCAGCGGGACCGCCTTCTCCGAGGAGAGCAGCAGGAAGGCGTAGAGATACTCGTTCCAGGCGAGCAGCAGCGCGTAGATGCCGATCACCACCATCGAAGGCTTCATCAGCGGCAGGTAGACCAGCCGGAAGAGCTGGATCGAGGTGGCGCCGTCCATCACCGCGGCCTCGTCGAGTTCCTTCGGCAATTTGTCGGAGGCCTGCTTCAGCACCCAGATCGCATAGGGCGAAGCCAGCGCGACCATCGCGAGGATCAGCGAGGCCTGCGTGTTGAGGAGGCCGTAGGAGCCCATCGCCTTGTACATGGGGATGGCGAGGAAGGCGGCCGGGATCAGGTAGGTCGCCAGCGCGAGGTTCATCATCGTGCGCCCGCCCCTGACCTTGAGGCGCGCGATGGCGAAGGCCGCGAAGGTCGCGACGAACAGCGTGATCAGCCCCGTCGCCACCGCGATGAAGAAGCTGTTGAACATCTGCCGCCAGAAATTGTGCAGGTAGTAGTGCTGCTGGGCGAAGACGATCTGGAAGTTCTGCAGCGTCGGCTGGTCGGGCCAGAGCTTGCCGGCCAGCATCGATTTCCTGGTTGGAAATCGAGAGCACGAAGAGGTGATAGATCGGCAGCAGCGTCCAGACCAGGACGGGGACCGCGATCAGGAGCAGCTTGCCTTCGTCGAGGAACTTCTTCATGCGTCCGGCCCCTTCGACAGGCGCTTCACCATCACGAAGACCATCGGCAGGATCAGCGGCATGGCGACGATGATCGAGGCGATGCCGAGATCGAGATTGTTGTTGCGCATGTAGCGGATGCCGAGCGTCGCCAGCACGTGGTTGAGATCGCCCGGCCCGCCGCCGGTGAGCAGGTAGACGCTGTTGAAGTCACCCAGCGTCCAGATCATCGAGAGCATGGTCGAGGTGACGTAGAGCGTCGCCAGCGACGGCCAGGTGATGAAGCGGAACTGTTGCCAGCGATTGGCGCCGTCGACGCTCGCGGCCTCATACAAGTCCTGCGCGATGGCGAGCCGGCCGGTGATCAGGATCAGTGTCCAGAACGGCAGCGACTTCCAGATATGGACGAAGATCGATGAGATGAAGGCGAGCGTGGGATCGGTGAGCCAGCCCGGTCCTTCCATGATGCCGAACCACTGGAAGAGCTGCTGGTTCAGCATGCCGTTCTCGGGATTCAGCATAACCCGGAAGGACAGGATGGTCGGGATCGACGGCACCGCCCAGGGCAGGATGAACAGCACCAGGACGATGCGGATCCAGGGCCGCTGCTGCACGAAGAAACCCGACAGCATGAGCGCGATCAGGAATTTCAGGTTCACCGCCACGAACAGGAAGATGATCGTGTTGACGACGGTGCGGATGAAGATCGGGTCGGCGAAGAGCGCCCGGTAGGAATTCCAGTTGAGACCCAGCCAGAGGCCATAGGCCACCGGATAGACCACCATGACGGCGAAGACGAGCACATAGGGCGCCAGCATGATCGCCCCCCACATCGCGCGGTCCCGCGTAAACCCCGATGCGTCATCGCGCGGCGCCGCTAGCGGCGCGGTCATGGCGGCTGTGCTCATGGACTCTCCGGAGATTTATCACCCTGTGAAAGATACGCCGCGGCAATCCTTGCCGCGGCGGGTCGTCGACGCAAGCGCAACGAAGGCGCGTGTCAGCCCGCGATCTGCTTGATGCGGGCGATCATCTCGTCCACGGCCTGCTCGGCCGGGATCTTGTCCTGAACCACGCGGTTCACGGCCTTGGCCCAGACGTTCTCGGCGTTCACGGTCGTGAAATTGTAGTTGTAGACGAACTGGAACGGCACGGTGCCGTCCTTGTACTGCTTGTAGACCACCGCGCGATGCGGGTCCTTGCCGTCGGACCAGAACGGCGCGTCGATCGCCTTCAGCGTCGTCGGCACCCAGCGGCCGGCCGAGCCCTCGACGAAGGGCCGCAGGTTCTCGTCCTTCATGAAGAAGGCCATGAACTCCTTGGCGCGCTTCTTGTTCTTGGCATCGGCGAAGATCACCGCGGTCTTGACGGCGGCGAGGTTGGTCATCTTGCTGCCGTCCGCCTTGAGCGGGAACTCGGCGGTGCGGATGTTGTCCTCGTAGTTCTTCTTGGCCGTCGCCCGCTGCTCGGCGGTCAGCGCCTGGTTGTTCATGTCGTCCATGTGCTTGCCGGCGATCGAGATCGTGGCGTTGTGCGTGGCGACGGTGGTGCGGTTGTGGAAGGCGACGTTGTTGTCGGGGTCCAGCCAGTTCACCGAAGACGGCGGCGAGCAGCCGCGCTGGAAGACGTTGGCGTAGGACTTCACAGCCTCGACCATCGCCTTCTTGTTCTCGGGCTGATCGAGCACGATCTTGCCGTTCTCGTCGACGACCTTGGCGTTATAGGCGTTGGCGAAGGTCAGGAAGGAATAGAAGGTGTCTGACGCCGCGACGCCCATCGGGTGGCCGATGCCGTAGACGCGCTTGCCCTTGGCGCGCATCGCGCCCTGGACCTTGTCGCACCAGAAATCCCAGTAGCCGTTCCAGGTCTTCGGGATATCGGCTTCCTTGAAGCCCGCCTCCTCCAGCATGTCCTTCCAGTAGGTGATGTGCATCATCTGCTGCTCGACCGGGAAGGCATAGTATGACTTCTTGCCGGCCTTGCCGTTCATCAGGAAGGTGGTCGAGAGCGCCATCGGCTGGAACTCGCCCTTCAGCGGCTCGATCACGTCCGAGACGTCCTCGAGCTTGCCGTCATAGGCCCATTTGCCGGTGGTGCGGAAATCGTAGGTGGTGCAGAAGCCGACATCCGGCGGCGTGCCGGCATCGACCGCGCCGACCGATTTGGTGACGC
Organism: Beijerinckiaceae bacterium; assembly: GCA_965283735.1. Taxonomy (GTDB): domain Bacteria; phylum Pseudomonadota; class Alphaproteobacteria; order Rhizobiales; family Beijerinckiaceae; genus Allobosea. Next base: position 359,183 of record CBDIPN010000002.1, read on the forward strand.
AGTCCTCGGTCGCGTAGAGCGAGAGCTCGACCTTGACGCCCGTGGCCTTCTGGAACTTGTCGACGACGGCGAGCAGCGCATCGTCCTCGCCCTTGTAGAATCCCTTGGTGAACCAGGCCGTCAGCGTCTCCTGCGCCATGGCGGCGCCGGACCAGCCCGCGACCACCGCCGCGACAGCCGTTCCCATGGCAAAATGCCGTACAAGCTTCATCCGATATCCTCCCGTTTAAACCGTTTTAAAGCGACCTTATGGTCGTCTTGCCGCGACCCTAATCGAAAAGCCCCGCACGAAACAAGCGGGGGCGCTCGCTCAAAAAGTATTTCTAATTGCAGGCTGTACAACCGTTCCACTGGAGAAACATTCGGCCACTTCATGGAACTGTCATGTGACGGGTCTACCGGCAGCGCCATCTCGCAACAGCGATCAAGAGATGGAGTACCGACATGCAGCGCAAGGCCCTGAGCGCCTTCATCCTCGCCGCCGGCCTCGCCGCCGCGCCGCAGGTCCTCGCAGCCGAGGGCAAGCTGGTGCTCTATACCAGCCAGCCCAATACCGACGCCCAGCAGACCATCGACGCCTTCAAGGCGAAGTATCCCAAGGTCGAAGTCTCCTTCGTCCGCGACGGCACGCCGCGCGTGATGGCGAAGCTGAAGGCCGAGCTCGAGGCCGGCGCCCCGCAGGCCGACGTGCTGCTCATCGCCGATGCCGTGACCATGGAAGGCCTGAAGAAGGACGGGCGCCTGCTCGCCCATGACAAGGCCGATCTCGGCACCTATCCGGCCGGCATCCACGACCCCCAGAAGATGTGGTTCGCGACCAAGCTGATCACCACCGGCATCGTCTACAACACCAAGGCCACGATGAAGCCGGCGAGCTGGACGGACCTCGTCAAGCCGGAAGCAAAGAACCAACTGGCCATGCCGAGCCCGCTGAACTCGGGCGCGGCGCTGATCCACACGATCACGCTGGCCAGCAATCTTCGGGACGGTTGGGGTTTCTACGAGAAGCTCAAGGAGAACGGCACGCTGGCCGCCGGCGCCAATGGCGACATCCTGCGCCAGGTCGCCACCGGCGAGAAGCTCTACGGCATGATCGTCGACTTCATGCCAATCCGCGAGAAGGCCAAGGGCGCGCCGGTCGAGTTCGTCTTCCCGAGCGAGGGCGTTTCCGCCGTCAGCGAGCCGGTCGCGATCCTCAAGACCAGCAAGAACCCGGAAGCCGCCAAGGCCTTCATCGATTTCCTGCTCTCGAAGGAGGGCCAGGAGCTCGCGCTGAAGCAGGGCTATGTCGCCGCCCATCCGGATGTCGCCCTGCCGGCCGGCTATCCCGCCCGCAGCGCGATCAAACTGATGGCCTTCGACGCCGCCAAGGCGCTGGCTGACGAGACCGCCGCCCGCAAGCGCTTCGGTTCGATCTTCGAGTGATCATGGCCTTGCTCTCGCAGTGGCCGGCACGATGACGCTGGCCCTTGCCCGAAACAGCCAGCGGGAGCCCGCGATCGCGGCCCCGCCGGCTCCACGTTTGCGCCTGCCAGAAGGCTGGGGCCTGCCGGCGCTCGTCGTCGCAGTCGCGCTGCTGCTCGGCGGCCTGCCCTTCTTCCGATTGGTCGCGGCCGCCTTCGCGCCCGGCTGGCAGTTCGCGCCGGGCGAAGCCTTCACCGAGATGACGAGCCGCGCGGCTGTCACCGCGACCTGGCATACGCTGGAGACGGCCTCGCTCTCGGCGCTCGGCGCGCTCTTCGTCGGCGGCATCGTCGCGCTGGCGCTCGGCGTTACCGATGTCAGGGGCAAGCGCCCCCTCGCCTTCGCCTTCGTGTTCTCGATGATGATCGCGCCGCAGGTGGCGGCACTCGCTTTCCTCAGCCTGCTCGCACCGAACTCGCCAATCCTGTCGCTGATCGGCCTCGCGCCGCCGCCGGGCACGCCGAACCCGCTGTTCGGGCGCGGCGGCATCATCCTGGTCATGGCGCTGCATCATGCGCCGCTCGTCGCGATCACGCTCTGGACCGGGCTGCGCAGCATTCCGCAATCGCTGGTCGAGGCAGCGCAGATGGAAGGTGCCGCGCCCGCGACCATCACCACCAGAATCATCCTCCCGGTGCTGCGGCCGCAGATCATCGCCGCCGGGCTGATTGCCTTCGTCGCGGGCGTCGGCAATTTCGGCATTCCGGCCCTGCTCGGCCTGCCCGTGAACTACCTGACGCTGCCGACGCTGATCTATCGCCGGCTATCGAGCTTCGGCCCGTCGAGCCTCGGCGAGACGGCGGCTCTCGCCGTGCTGGTCGGCGTCGTCGCGGCGCTCGGCATCGTCGCGGCAGCGCTCGCCGCGCGCAATCAGCGCGGCAAGGTCGAGATCGAACGACCGCTCGAGCCGTACTGGCTGCTTGGCCCCGCCCGCACCTTTGTCGCCGCCGGTCTCTGGCTGCTGCTCACGCTGAAGCTCGGCTTGCCGCTGCTCGCCCTGTTGAGCGAGGCGCTGACGCCGGCACTCGGCGTTCAGCTCTCCTGGCAGACGCTGACCTTCGACAAGTTCAACGAGGTGCTGCTGCGGCAGGCCGTGACCATGCGCGCCTTCCGCAATTCGCTGCTCTTCGCCGGCAGCGCGGCGCTGATCCTCGCCATCCTAGCGATCGTCTTCGCCTATGCGCTGGAAAGGCGGCTCGGCAAGCTCAGGCGCGCCGTCGAATTGATGATCGAATTGCCCTATGCCCTGCCCGGCATCGTGCTCGCCATCGCCTGCATCCTGATCTTCCTGAAGCCGCTGCCGCTGATCGGCGTCAGCATTTACGGCACGCCCTTCATCATCCTCTTCGCCTATCTCGCCCGCTTCCTGCCGCTGGCGCTGAAGGCGCCGGTCGCGGCGATGGCGCAGATCGAGGCCCATCACGAGGATGCCGCGAAGCTCGACGGCGCCGGTCTGACGCAGATGCTGCGCTTCATCGTCGCCCCGATCCTGGCGCCAGCTGCTGCCGTCTCGGCGCTGATGGTCTTCCTCGTCGCCTTCAACGAGCTGACGGTCTCGGCGCTGCTCTGGTCCTCGGGCACGGAGACGCTCGGAGTCGTGCTGTTCAGCCTCAAGGAAGCGGGTCTCGCCGGCGAGGCGGCGGCGGTGGCGATCAGCGCCTGCGTGGTCATCCTCATCGTGATGCTGGCGCTCGACCTGATCGGTCGCAACCGGCAGCACAATATCCTGCCGTGGCGGATTTGACGTAGTCCAAGCGGCCTTTGACGGCAGACGTGACGGAAAATTAAACTTGCGGGCGCCCTAGATGGAGAATGGGTGCCCATCAGACATTGCAGGCCAGGCCGGAGCCCGTACCGGACGATCGCCAGATCCTCGTCATCGAGGATTCGCGGACCTTCTCGCTCGCGCTGCGGCAGCTTCTTCAGGCCGAGACCGGGCTGCCGGTGACGACCTGCGCCTCGCTGAAGGAGGTCAGCGACCTGATCGTCGCAGCGCCCGGCGCCTATGCGATCGCGGTCGTCGATCTCAACCTTCCCGATGCCCCGCGCGGCGAAGCGCTCGACTGGACCGTGACGCACGGCATCCCCTCGGTCGTCTTCACCGCCACCTTCGATCTCGCCACGCGCGGCCGGATCATGGAGCGGGAGGTCATCGACTACGTCCTGAAGGACAACGAATTCGCCCTTCCCAATATCGTCGGCACGGTCAAGCGGGCGCTGAACAACCGCAACACCCGCATCCTCGTCGTCGACGACACCCGCACGACCCGCAAGGTGCTCGCGCGGATGCTGTCGATCCAGCAATATGCCGTGGTCGAGGCTGGGTCTGGGCAGGAGGCACTGACGATCCTGGACAGCAACCCGGACATCCAGCTTGTCGTCAGCGACTACTACATGCCGGACATGGACGGGTTCGAGCTGGCACGGCGCATCCGCCGCCAGCGCCCGGACGTGCGCGTCCTCGGCATCTCCTCATCGACCGACCGCCAGACCTCGGCCGGCTTCCTCAAGGCCGGCGCGCATGATTTCGTCTCGCGCCCCTTCGTGCTGGAGGAGCTGCAATGCCGCATCGCCTCCAATGTCGAGGTGCTTGAGCAGCTCAGGCAATTGCAGGACCTTGCCGCCCGCGATTTCCTCACCGGCCTGTTCAACCGCCGCCACTTCTTCGCCCGTGGCCGGCAGCTTGTCAGCGAAGCCCGCGAGATGGGCCTGCCGATCTCGGTCGCCATCCTCGACATCGATCATTTCAAGCGGCTCAACGACCGGCACGGCCATGACGGCGGCGACAAGGCGCTGACGGCTGTCGCCCGGACGCTCGGTGTCATGGCGGAGCGCGGCTTCAACCTGCTCGCCCGCATCGGCGGCGAGGAGTTCGCCATCATCTTCCCGGGTGCCGACCTCGACGAGGCCGAGCGCCTGTGCGGCGACATCCGCGCGGCCATTGCCGGCGCGCCGCTCGTCATCAACGGGGAAACCTTGCCGCTCACGGTGTCAATCGGCGTCGCCGCGCTCATGCCCGATGCCATGCTCGAAACCTGCCTCGGCCAGGCGGACGAGGCGCTCTACGTCGCGAAGCAGGATGGGCGCGACAGGGTCCGCACCGCCGCCTGAGCCAAGGCAAGCCGCCTCTCGGCGAAGCGACTTGCCTTCGGGCCATTCTTCTCAGGCGATGTAACGGGGTGCCGGCCTGCGGGTCTGCGATGCCGCGATGATCGCACCACGAGCCTGCTCGAAGCCGGCCCAGAGCCCTTCGTCCGCGACCGACGGCCAGGTGATGGTCTCGCCTCGATCGAGCCCGGCCAGTGCCGCATCGACGAGTTCATCCACAACCATGACCTTCTCGGGGTCGAAGCTTTCGAGCGGCACGCCCGCAAGCTCCCAGATGTCGGTCGCCGTCGCCGGGGGATGCACGCTCTGAACCTTCACGCCCGTCCCCTCGACTTCCGCCTGCAGGCCGCGCGAGAACGCCAGCACGAACGCCTTCGTCGCGCTGTAGACCGCGCTATGCGGCAGCGTGTGGAGACTAAGAATCGACGCGATATTGACGATCGTACCACGGTTGCGGGCGACGAGGCCCGGCAAGACCGCATGGGTCAGCCGGGTCAGCGCCGTGACGTTCAGGGCGATCTGCGCAATCGAATCGGCGGCTGGAGCCTTGGCGATCGGCGCGAAGCGGGCGATGCCGGCATTGTTGACGAACAGCTCGATATCGCCCCGCGCGGCGAGATCCTTTTCGACGCGTGCGAGATCGAACTCGTTCGCGAGATCGGCGACCAGAATCGCGACCTTGCGGCCATGGGCTGAGACGATGCGGTCGGCGACCTCCTGAAGCCGATCGCGCCGGCGCGCGATCAACAGCAGATCATAGCCGCGGGCCGCGAGGCGATCGGCATAGACAGCGCCGATGCCGGCGGACGCGCCGGTGATGACGGCGAGCTTGCGGTGGGAAAGCGTGCTCATGATGAAAACCTTGTTGATTGAGCACTCAACTTTTTTGTTGAGCGCTCAATCAAATGGGATGCGCTACCCCTCTTTCAATAGTGCGGGGCTCAACTATTTTAGTGGCATGGATCAGATTCCGGCCAATGAGACGGATGGCTGCACCGCTCCCGGCATCGTCACGGAAGCCGGCCTCGCGCTTGCCTGCACAAACACCGCCCTGCGCCGCGCGACGCGGCGCCTTGGCCAGCTTTATGACGACGCCATCTCGCCGCTCGGCCTCAAGGCGACCCAGTTCGGGCTGCTCGTCGCCATCAACGGGCTCAGCGAACAGGACAAGGGGCCGACGCTCAACGAGATCGCGACGCACCAGCTTGTCCAGATCTCGGCGTTAACCCATGCGTTGCGCCCGCTGGTTCGTGATGGGCTCGTCGCGCTTCGCCCCGACCTGGAAGACCGGCGCAGCAAGCGGGCGACGCTCACCCCTGCCGGCCGAAGCCTCATGCAGCAGGCCATCTCCCGCTGGGCCGATGCCAATGGCCGTATCGAGACGACGCTCGGCCCGACTGTTGCCGGAAACCTGCGAGCTCTTGCCGACCTGATATCGTCCGAGCGCTTCCTTGCCGCCTATCACGGCGGGCTACCGCTCAAGCCATAAGGCTTCGCCCCCCGCGCTACTCGGCCGCGATGCGCGGCTCTGGTCTGTGCTCGCCCATCAGCAGGGCGCGCGAGGCCTTCACCTCGCGGACGACGAAATCAACGATGGCGCGCACCCGCGCCACGTCTTTCAGGTCGGCATGGACGAGCAGCCAGAATGAGCGCGTGATCGAGACCGTCTCCGGCAGGACGGGCACGAGCCGCTTCTCCCCTTCCGCCATGAAATGATGGATCACGCCGATGCCGGCGCCGGCCGTCACGGCATTCATCTGGGCGATGACGCTCGAACTCTGGACATGGGCGCGCAGGCCCTTCGCGACCTCGTCGAGATAATCGAGCTCGGGCGAGAAGATCAGATCGTCGATATAGCCGATGATGCGGTGCTCGAAGAGGTCTTCCGGCTTCGTCACCGGTGGCATCGTGGCGAGGTATTCCGGCGAGGCGTAGAGCCCGAGCCGATAGTCCGAGAGCTTGCGGGCGACGACCTTGCCTTCCTTGGGCGGCGCCAGCGTGATCGCGACATCGGCCTCGCGCTTGGACAGCGAGAGCAGGCGCGGCATGGCGATGAGTTGGATTTCCAGACCCGGATAGGACTTCGCGAAGAGCGCCAGCCGCGGCGCCAGGAAGGACGTACCGAAACCATCAGGCGCGCCGATCCTGACCGTGCCGGACAGCGCCATATCGGCGCCACCGATATCGCTCTGGATCGCCAGCGCCTCGGTCTCCATGCTCTCGGCCTTGGCCAGCAGCCGCTCGCCATGGGCGGTCAGCGTGTAGCCTTGCGGGCGGCGTTCGAAGAGCTTGGCCTTCAGCGCCTCCTCCAGCGAGGTGATGCGGCGCGAGACGGTGGCGTGATCCGCACCGAGCCTGCGTGCGGCGGCGGTCAAGCGGCCCGAACGCGCCACGGCCAGAAAGAAGCGGAGGTCGTCCCAGTCGAAGCGCTCCAAGGCTCTCTCCCGTATTTGTGTTTACGCACGGCCTGCGTTTCACACTCGCTATAGCCGTGCGCAAACGAGAATGGTAGGGAGATGGCAAGATCAACACACCACCAATTCGTAGGGAGGGCGCGATGCGTCAGGTTGGGCATTTCATCGGCGGCAAGCATGTCGCGGGCACGTCGGGCCGCACGGCAGACATCTACCAGCCGATGGACGGCACCATCATCGGCAAGGTCGCACTCGCCTCGGCTGCCGAACTCGACGCCGCCGTGCAGAACGCCGCCGAGGCGCAGCCGAAATGGGCCGCGACCAACCCGCAGCGCCGCGCCCGCGTGCTGATGAAGTTCCTCGACCTGATCGCGCAGAACAATGACGAGCTCGCCGAGCTGCTCGCCCGCGAGCACGGCAAGACCATTCCCGATGCCAAGGGCGACATCCAGCGTGGTGTCGAGGTGATCGAGTATTCGCTCGGCGTGCCCGGCCTGATGAAGGGCGAGTTCACCGACGGCGCCGGCCCCGGCATCGACATCTACTCGATGCGCCAGCCGCTCGGCGTCTGCGCCGGCATCACGCCGTTCAACTTCCCGGCGATGATCCCGCTCTGGAAGCTCGGCCCCGCGATCGCCTGCGGCAACGCCTTCATCCTGAAGCCGTCCGAGCGTGACCCGGGCGTGCCGATGCGCCTTGCCGAGCTGTTCATCGAGGCCGGTGGCCCTCCCGGCATCCTGAACGTCGTCAACGGCGACAAGGAATCGGTCGACGCCATCCTCGACAATCCCGAGATCAAGGCAGTCGGCTTCGTCGGTTCGACCCCGATCGCGGAATATATCTACAGCCGCGGCTGCGCGAACGGTAAGCGCGTGCAGTGCTTCGGCGGCGCCAAGAACCACATGATCATCATGCCCGACGCCGACATGGACCAGACGGTCGATGCCCTGATCGGCGCCGGTTACGGCTCCGCCGGCGAGCGCTGCATGGCGATCTCGGTCGCCGTCCCCGTCGGAAAGGCCACGGCCGACGAGCTGGTCAAGCGCCTGATCCCGCGCGTCGAGAGCCTGAAGATCGGCCCCTCGACCGACGTCAACGCCGATTACGGCCCGGTCGTCACCAAGGCGGCGATGGAGAAGATCAAGCAATACGTCGATGTCGGCGTCCAGGAAGGCGCCAAGCTCCTGGTCGACGGCCGCGACTTCAAGATGCAGGGCTACGAGAACGGCTTCTATGTCGGCGGCTGCCTGTTCGACAACGTCACCAAGGACATGCGCATCTACAAGGAAGAGATCTTCGGGCCGGTGCTCTCGGTGCTGCGCGCCGACACCTATGAAGAGGCGCTGAAGCTGACCAACGACCACGAATACGGCAACGGCACCGCGATCTTCACCCGCGACGGCGATGCGGCGCGCGACTTCGCCTCGAAGGTCCAGGTCGGCATGGTCGGCATCAACCTGCCGATCCCGGTTCCGCTGGCCTATTACACCTTCGGCGGCTGGAAGCGCTCCTCCTTCGGCGACCTCAACCAGCACGGCCCGGACTCGATCCGCTTCTACACCAAGACCAAGACGGTGACGGCGCGCTGGCCGAGCGGTATCAAGGACGGTGCGAGCTTCGTCATCCCGACGATGAACTGAGGCGCCACCGACGGAGAGGGCCATGGAGCGATCGCTGCGCATCATCGCAACGTCGCTCGCCCTCCTCTGCGGCATGGGGCCGGTCCTCGCGACCGGCCCCGCTCCCCCGGTCGAGGATGCGCTCTGTGAGCCGGGCGCATCCGAGAACGTGCCCCTCACCGAGACGCAGCTCGCCCGCTGCCGCCAGCTCTGGCAGGAGCGGTTGCAGGCGGCGCGGGAACGAAGCCGGCTGTTCCACGAGCAGGCGGTCGCGGACAGGGAGCAGCAGCGCGCCGCAACGGCCAGCCGGACGCCACGCTCGGCCGCGCCGGTGACCGTCGAAACCTTCATCAGCACCGGCGACGTCGCCTATGGCGACGTGGTGGTGACCGACAAGGGACCGCGCGTCTTCGTCGGCAAGACCGGGGAACCGGCCACGGCGCAGGATTTCGTGGCGCTCGACTCGGCCCGATCTCCCCATCGCAGCCGTGCCGGGGCCTATGACGGGGCCTACCCGCAGCCCGGACGATCTCAGGCCGCGAAGCCGCGGCCCGACGCCCCCACCCAGCAGGAGCGCAAGCCTTGAGCCCGTTTTCCCTGACCGAGGACCAGATCGCCATCCGCGACATGGCGCAGGATTTCGCAGCGGAGACGCTCGCGCCTCACGCCGCACGCTGGGACGAGGAGAAGCATTTCCCGGTCGAGGAGATGCGCGCCGCCGCGGCGCTCGGCATGGGCGGCATCTATATCCGCGACGATGTCGGCGGCTCCGGCCTGACCCAACTCGATGCCGCCTTGATCTTCGAGGCGCTCTCGACGGGCTGCCCGACGGTCGCGGCCTATATCTCGATCCACAACATGTGCGCCTGGATGATCGACCGCTACGGCGATGACGAGCAGCGCCAGCGCTTCCTGCCGAGGCTCTGCACGATGGAGCACCTGGCAAGCTACTGCCTGACCGAGCCGGGCGCCGGCTCCGACGCCGCTGCGCTGAAGACCAGGGCCGTGCTGGACGGCGACCATTACGTCCTCGACGGGCAGAAGCAGTTCATCTCGGGCGCCGGTGTCTCCGACATCTATGTCGTGATGGCGCGCACCGGCGAGGCCGGCCCCGGAGGCATCTCGACCATCGTCGTCGAGAAAGACACGCCCGGCCTGTCCTTCGGCGCCAACGAGAAGAAGATGGGCTGGAACGCCCAGCCGACGCGCGCCGTGATCTTCGAGAACTGCCGCGTGCCGGTGGCGAACCGCCTCGGCCCGGAGGGCATCGGCTTCAAGATCGCGATGGCAGGCCTCGATGGCGGCCGGCTCAATATCGGCGCCTGCTCGCTCGGCGGGGCGCAGGGCGCGCTCGACCGGTCGATCGCCTATGCCAGGGAACGCAAGGCGTTCGGTTCGGCCATTGCCGATTTCCAGGCTTTGCAGTTCAAGCTCGCCGACATGGCGACCGAACTTGAGGCGGCCCGCAGCCTGCTCTGGCGCGCGGCGGCGGCGCTCGACGCCAAGACGCCCGACGCGACCAAGCTCTGCGCGATGGCCAAGCGCATCGCCACCGACACCGGCTTCGAGGTCGCAAATCACGCCCTCCAGATCCATGGCGGCTACGGCTATCTCGCCGATTACGGCATCGAGAAGATCGTCCGCGACCTGCGCGTCCACCAGATCCTCGAAGGGACCAACGAGGTGATGCGCATGATCGTCGCGCGCGGGCTGGTCGGCCGGGCCAAGGGGAACTGACCGCCGACGGCGGTCATCCCGGACGCCGAAAGGCGATCCGGGATCGCATGACGAATAGGCACCTTTTTCTGACGACGCTCCCGGATCGCCTGCGGCGTCCGGGATGACACCAAGACAACATCGGGAGAAGCGCAGCATGACCAACATCGCCTTCATCGGCCTCGGCAACATGGGCGGCCCGATGGCCGGGAACCTCGTCAAGGCCGGGCATAGCGTCAAAGCCTTCGATCTCGTGCAGGCCTCGAAGGATGCCGCAGCCGAGATGGGCGTCGGCATCGCCGGCTCGGCGAGGGAGGCCGTGGCGGATGCGGAGATCGTCGTGACGATGCTGCCGGCGGGCAAGCATGTCCTCGCCGTCTGGGCCGACATCCTGCCGGCGGTGAAGCCCGGCACGCTCTTGATCGATTCCTCGACCATCGATGTCGAGAGCGCCCGCAAGGCCCATGCGCTGGCGGCCGAGCGCGGCTGTCTCACGCTCGACGCCCCGGTCTCCGGCGGCACCGGCGGCGCCAAGGCTGCAACACTGACCTTCATGGTCGGCGGCACCGAGGATGCCTTCGCCAAGGGCGAGCCGATCCTCGCAAAAATGGGCCGCCGGATCGTGCATTGCGGCGGAGCCGGCAACGGCCAGGCGGCCAAGATCTGCAACAACATGATCCTGGGCATCTCGATGATCGGCGTCTCCGAGGCCTTCGTGCTCGGCGAGAAGCTCGGCCTGTCGCATCAGGCGCTGTTCGACGTCGCCTCGACCTCGTCCGGCCAGTGCTGGTCGCTGACGACCTATTGCCCGGTGCCGGGGCCGGTGCCGACCTCGCCAGCCAATAACGAGTACAAGCCCGGCTTCGCCTCGGCGCTGATGCTGAAGGACCTGAAGCTGGCCCAGGAGGCGGCGCAGGCGGCGGGTGCCTCGACCCCGCTCGGCGCGGCGGCGGCGCAGCTCTTCGGGCTGCATAATGCCTGGGGCGAAGGCGGCACGGATTTCTCCGGCATCATCCATCTTCTGCGGGGACGCGGGGAGGCGTGAGACGCGCTTGCGCGGCATGGCGTCGCGGGTCTAGACCCGAAGCATGAACGACGCCCTGCCTCGCCGCGAACGCTCCTCCCTCACCGGCTTCGCGATCAACCGGCTCGACCGGCGCGAAGACCTGCGCAACAAGTCCGATGCGGTGACGGCCCTGCGCCACCGCTCGGATACGCGGATCGCGGTCGTCGCCGGCGAGACGCCGATCCTCAAGCGCCTCGACGGCGAGGCGCTGACGGTCTGGTTCAGCCATGGCGAGACCGAGATGCTCGGCCCGGCCGCTGAGGAAATCTTCATGGGGATGGCCGAGGACGGCACGCCCCGCTTCGGGCGCCTGCTCGACAAGGCACTGGTCGAGCCGCTGAAGGAGCGGTCCGAGCTGTTCGTCACCGACCTGCGCTCGGTCGCGCTGAAGCGCATCGTGCCGGAAGACGAGGTCGGCCCGCTCGGCGAGGCCAAGGCCGTGCTCGACTGGCATGCCCGCCACCGCTTCTGCGCTCAATGTGGTGGATCGACCGTCGCCGGCGCCTCGGGCTGGCGGCGTGAATGCACAGCCTGCGGCGCGCTGCATTTCCCGCGCACGGACCCGGTCGTGATCATGCTGGTGACGCGCGGCGATGCCTGCCTGCTGGCGCGCCAGGCCCGTTTCGCGCCGGGCATGTATTCCTGCATCGCCGGATTCATCGAACCGGGCGAGACGCTCGAGGATGCCGTGCGCCGCGAGAGCTGGGAAGAAGCGGGCTTAAGGGTCGGCAATGTCCGCTACCTCGCCTCGCAGCCCTGGCCCTTCCCCTCCTCGATCATGATAGGCTGCATCGCCGAAGCGCTCGGCGACGAGATCACGCTCGATATGACCGAGCTTGAGGAAGGTCGCTGGTTCCCGCGCGAAGAGGTGCTGCAGATGCTGGAGGGCAAGCACCCGGACGGGCTCGCCTGCCCGCAGCATATCGCCATCGCCAACACGCTGGTGAAAGCCTGGGCGCTGGAAGGCGAACGCATCTAGCCTGATTCCTCCTATGGAGAGCCGGACATGACCTCCGAGCTGCGCAGCGTCGATGGCGAGGAGCGCATCCGGTCGAGCTTCGCCAAGCAGGGCCTGATGACGACGCTGGGGGCCAGCCTCGGTACGGTCGCGCCGGGTAAAGTCGAGATCGTCCTGATACCGGGCCCGGCCGTTTCGCAGCAGCACGGCTTCGTGCATGCCGGCGCCGTCAGCGCCATCGCCGATTCCGCCGCGGGCTATGCCGGCTTGAGCCTGATGCCGCCCGGACGCGGCGTGCTGACGACGGAATTCAAGATCAATCTCGTCGCGCCAGCCGTAGGCGAGCGTATCATCGCGCGGGGCGAGGTGGTGAAGAGCGGCCGCACACTGACGCTGGCTCAGGCCAAGGTCTTCGCACAGAGCGGCGGGCAGGAGAAGCTCGTCGCCCTGCTGACCGCGACATTGATGGCCATCGCGGGGCAAGAGGGCGTCAGCGACTGACGCCCCATTTCCACCGCACTCATACCATCGACGGAACCGCGACGTCATCCCGGACAAGCCGCGAAGCGGCGCCGATCCGGGATCCATCGTAGAGCGCCTGAGCCCTCCGATGGATCCCGGGTCAAGCCCGGGATGACGGCGTGAGTCCGAGGGAACATTCTGCCTGGCGAAGCGAAATGCGCCGGACGCGCCTTACTCGCCGGGTTCCTCGATCGTCGAGCGGAAGTCATTGGCGGGGTAGACGCCCATGATCTTCATCTCCTTGGAAAAATAGGAGAGCTCGTCGAGCGCGCGCCGCAGCGCCGGATCGTCGGGATGGCCCTCGACATCGGCATAGAACATGGTCGCCGAGAAATGGCCGTCGACCATGTAGCTTTCCAGCTTGGTCATGTTGATGCCGTTGGTGGCGAAGCCGCCCATCGCCTTGTAGAGCGCGGCCGGGATGTTGCGGACGCGGAACATCAGCGTCGTCACCGTCCGACCCGCGCCCTGCCGCGCATATTCCGGATATTTCGAGAGCACGACGAAGCGCGTGGTGTTGTGCTTCTCGTCCTCGATATCCTCCATCAGGATGTCGAGACCATAGACCTCGGCCGCGATGCGCGGAGCGATGGCCGCGCGCGTCATGTCATTGGCCTCGGCGACCTGACGGGCGGAGCCGGCTGTATCGGCAGCGACCTCGGCCTTGAGGCCGAGCTTGCGGATGATCTTCCGGCACTGGCCGAGCGCATGGATATGGCTCTGCACGGTCTGGATCGTCGCCAGCGTCGCGCCCTTCGCCGCCATCAGGTGGAAGCGGATCGGCAGGAAATGCTCGCCGATGATATGCAGGCCCGAGCGCGGCAGCAGATGGTGGATATCGGCGACGCGGCCGGCGATCGAATTGTCGATCGGGATCATGCCGTAGCGGGCCTTGCCGTCGCTGACGGCCGAGAGCGCGTCCTCAAAGGTGGCGCAAGGCAGAAGCTCGCAGTCCGGAAACACCTGAAGGGCCGCCTGCGAGGAGAAGGCTCCGGGCTCACCCTGATAAGACACAACGAAGGACATGGGACGACTTCAGGCTCCTCGGCTTCTTGTTATGACGCGGTTTGGCCGGTCCGGCCTCAGCGCGATTTCAGGATCGCGCGGGCGCGATCGAGATCGGGGGGCGTGTCGACGCCGCGCGGCACGTGGTCGATGACCATGACGTCGATGCGCATGCCGTCTTCCAGCGCGCGCAGCTGCTCGAGCTTCTCGCGCAGCTCCAGCGGCGATTGCGGCAGGCTGACGAAACGGTCGAGCGCAGCCCGGCGATAGGCGTAGAGGCCGACATGGTGATAGAGCGGCCCCTCGCCGTAAGGCGCCGTGGCGCGCGTGAAATAAAGCGCGCGCATATGGCCGGGTGCGATCTCGCTGCCAATGAGCTTCACGACGCTCGGCGCCGTCTTCTCGTCCTCGTCGTCGATCACGCCGGCCAGCGTCGCGATATCCACAGCCGGATCGGCGAGCGGCTTCACCGCAGCGGCGATTGCCGAAGGCGCCAATGTCGGGAAATCGCCCTGCACGTTGACGATAATGTCGTAGCGACGCTCAGGATCGAGGGTGTCGGCAGCTTCCTTGATCCGGTCCGAGCCGGTCTGATGGTCGGCGCTGGTCATCACCGCCTTGCCGCCGGCCGCCTCGATCGCAGCAGCGATTTCAGGCGCATCGGTCGCCACCGCGACGTCTCCGGCGCCGGATTCGACCGCACGGCGCCAGACATGGACGATCATCGGCTCGCCATGGATGTCGGCAAGCGGCTTGCCGGGCAGGCGCGTCGCCTGCATGCGGGCCGGGATCAGGATCAGCGGATGGGCCATTTTCTGAAGCGTGCTCGGCTGGGCTGCCACTGGCAAAAGCCGGCGGCGGCAAAAAGTCTCAAACGGTGCGTGCTTATACGAGTTGCAATGAAGCGCGCAAAGCGGTTAAGCAACGGCGGAAGCTGGAGCCTTTCAAGACTCCGGCCAAGCGCTATCTCGTCTCCCGGGCCTCGGCCGCGGAGGGCACCCAGGGTTCGGATACGATGAACATCGAAGCCAACAAGATCGCAGGCGCGGTTCTCTCCACGCTGCTCGTCGTGCTGGGCCTCAACATGACGGCCGGTATCGTGTTTGCGCCGAAGAAGCCGGCGGTGTCGGGCTTCGAGCTGCCGAGCGAGGAGCCGGCCGCGGGCGGAGCAGCCGCCGCTCCCGCCGCCGAGGAGCCGATCGCGGTGCGCCTCGCCAAGGCCGATCCGGCCAAGGGCGAGAGGGCCGTCGCCGCCTGCAAGGCCTGCCACACCTTCGAGAAGGGCGGCGCCAACAAGGTCGGTCCGCATCTCTTCGACGTCTATGGCCGCAACGAGGGCTCGGTCGCCGGCTTCGGCTACTCGGCCGCGATGAAGGGCCGCGCCGACAAGACCTGGGACGCCGATGCGCTCGATCACTTCCTGAAGAGCCCGAAGGCCTATGTGCCCGGCACGATCATGGCCTTCGCCGGCATCGCCAAGCCGGATACCCGCGCCGACGTCGTCGCCTACCTGAACACGCTGGCCGACGCGCCGAAGCCGCTGCCGAAGCCCTGAGGCCAGAGGCGAACGGCCGATCTGCGATCACGAAGCCGGGCTTTGCCCGGCTTTTTCGTTTCCGCGCCTTGCTCCCGCCTCGCGCGTGCCCGCACAATCCGCCTCCTGCCAGCCATTGCCGGAACCTTGCGCGCAGGCGACACAGGACAACGGCGAATCAGACGGAGACGCGAAACGATGGCGATGCGCATCACACGCCGCAGATTGCTGGAAGCCGCGGGGGCCGCGACCGTCGCGGGCGCCCTGCCCCAGCTTCCCCAGGCGGCGCTGGCGCAGGAAGCCGAATCGCATGGGCTCTCGACCTTCGGCGAACTCGCCCTGCCGCCCGACTTTCCGCATTTCGCCTATGTGAACCCGAAGGCGCCGAAGGGCGGCTCCATCACCGTCCAGATCAAGCGGGCCGGCGGCAACCAGAGCTTCGACACCTTCAACACGCTCAACACCTATGTGCTGCAGGGCGATGGCGCGGCCGGCATGGATGCCTGCTTCGACAGCCTGATGGCCGGCTCCGGCGACGAGCCGGGTTCGCTCTACGGCCTGCTGGCGAAGAGCGTCGTGGTCTCCGCCGACAAGCTGACCTACCGCTTCCGGCTGCGGCCCGAAGCAAAGTTCCATGACGGCTCGCGGGTGACGGCCCGCGATGCCGCCTTCTCGATGAACATCCTGAAGGCGAAGGGGCACCCCTCCTACCGGCTCCTGCTCAACGAGCTCGTCTCGTCGGAGGCCGAGGGCGACGACATTCTCGTGGTGAAGCTCTCGCCGAAGCGCGGGCGCGACCTGCATCTCGTCGTCGCCGGCTTGCCGGTCTTCTCCGAAAAATACTGGTCGACGCGGGACTTCACGGCCTCGACGCTGGAGCCACCGCTGGGTTCGGGCGCCTACAAGGTCGGGCGCCTCGAACAGGGCCGCTTCATCGAGTTCGAGCGCGTGCCGGACTATTGGGCCAAGGATCTGCCGGTGAATATCGGCACCAATAATTTCGACCGGGTGCGCTGGGAGTATTTCCGCGACCGGCAGGTCGCCTTCGAGGCCTTCAAGGCGGGCGCCATCACCTTCCAGGAGGAGTTCACCTCGCGCATCTGGGCGACGGGCTACGATTTCCCGGCCGTGCACGAGGGCAAGGTCAAGAAGGAGACCCTGCCCAAGACCGAGCCGGTCGGCTCGCAGGGCTGGGTCTACAATACCAGGCGCGAGAAATTCGCCGATCCGCGCATCCGCGAGGCGCTGGGGCTCGCCTTCGATTTCGAATGGACGCGCAAGAACATCATGTTCGGCTCCTTCGAGCGCATGACCTCCTATTTCGAGAATTCGGATTCGAAGGCGGTCGGCAAGCCTTCACCTGAAGAACTGAAGCTGCTGGAGCCCTGGCGCGGCAAGGTGCCGGACGAGGTCTTCGGCGAGCCCTTCCTGCCGCCTGTCTCGGACGGCTCGGGCAGCGATCGCAACCTGCTGCGCAAGGCCGACGAGATGCTGCGTGCCGCCGGCTGCAAGCGCGACGGCAACGTGCTGAAGCTGCCGAACGGCCAGCCCTTCGAGATCGAGTTCCTCGATTCAAACCCGGCCCTGCAGCCGCATACGCAGCCCTTCCAGGCCAATCTGAAGCGGCTCGGCATCAACGCCACCTCGCGCCTCGTCGACCCCGCGCAGTATCAGCGCCGCCTCGACGAATTCGATTTCGACATCATCAGCCGGGCGCTCTCGGGCGGATCGATCCCGAGCGACACGCTCAGCATCGTCTATGGTTCGGAAGCGGCGAAGACCAGGGGCTCGCGCAATGTCGGCGGCATCAGCCATCCCGCCATCGACGCGATGATCCAGTCTATCGGCCAGGCCAAGACCTATGCCGAGTGCATCGTCGCCGCCAAATGCCTCGACCGCCTGCTGCGCGCCGGGCGCTACTGGATTCCGATGTGGTGGAACGACGAGGAATGGCTGGCCTACTGGGACATGTACGACCGGCCGGCGACCAAGCCGAAATATTCCTCGGGCGCGCCGGGCATCTGGTGGTACGACGCCGAGAAGGCCAAGCGGATCGGAAAGGCGTGAGCGGGGCATGCTGAGCTATATCGCCCGGCGCCTCGCGCTGATGGTGCCGACGCTGTTCGGCATCCTGCTCGTCTCCTTCGTCATCGTGCAGTTCGCGCCGGGCGGGCCGGTCGAGCGCGTGATCTCGCAGCTCCAGAACCCGAACAGCGGTGGCGCGGCCGACCGCGTCGGCGGCGGGCAGATGGGCGATGCCGGTGCGCAGGGCGACGGCTCAGCCTATCGCGGCGCGCAGGGGCTCGATCCCGCTTTCATCAAGGAGCTGGAGAAGCAGTTCGGCTTCGACAAGCCGGCGCATGAGCGCTTCCTGAAGATGCTCGGGGACTATGCCCGGTTCGATTTCGGCCGCTCCTATTTCCGCGACGCGCCGGTTCTTCAGCTCATCAAGGAGAAGCTGCCGGTCTCGATCACGCTCGGGCTGTGGATGACGCTGATCTCCTATGCGATCTCGATCCCGCTCGGCATCCGCAAGGCGGTGAAGGAAGGCTCGCGCTTCGACACCTGGACGAGCGCGGTCGTCATCGTCGGCTATGCCATCCCGAGCTTCCTGTTCGCGATCCTGCTGATCGTGCTCTTTGCCGGCGGCTCGTTCTGGCAGATCTTCCCACTGAGGGGCCTGACCTCAGACAACTGGGCGGAGCTCAGCCTGTTCGGCAAGGCGAAGGACTATCTCTGGCACATCACGCTGCCGGTTCTGGCGATGGCGCTCGGCGCCTTCGCGACCTCGACGCTGCTGACCAAGAACTCCTTCCTCGACGAGATCAGGAAGCAATATGTCCTGACCGCGCGGATGAAGGGCCTCAGCGA
Organism: Beijerinckiaceae bacterium; assembly: GCA_965283735.1. Lineage (GTDB taxonomy): Bacteria > Pseudomonadota > Alphaproteobacteria > Rhizobiales > Beijerinckiaceae > Allobosea. The sequence goes on from CBDIPN010000002.1 coordinate 377,460, forward strand.
GCGCGGCGTGCTCTACGGCCATGTCTTCCGCAATGCGATGCTGATCGTCATCGCCGGCTTCCCCGGCGCCTTCGTGCATGCACTCTTCGCGGGCTCGCTGCTGATCGAGACGATCTTCTCGCTCGACGGGCTCGGCCTTCTCTCCTTCGAGGCGATCGTCAACCGCGACTATCCCGTGGTCTTCGCCAATCTCTTCATCTTCTCCCTGATCGGCCTCGTCGTGCACCTGATCACCGACCTGACCTATAGCTGGGTCGATCCCCGCATCGATTTCGAGAGCCGGGAGGCGTGAGCATGGACACGCTGATCGACGCTCCCCCGCCTGCCCTGCGCAGCGACGCACCCCTCGCGCCGGCCGAGGCCAAACAGGGCTGGCTCAAGCTCTCGCCGATCAACCGGCGCCGGTTCAACAACTTCAAGGCCAACAAGCGCGGCTGGTGGTCGCTCTGGCTCTTCCTCGCGCTGTTCGTGCTCTCGCTCTTCGCCGAGTTCATCGCCAACGACCGGCCGCTCGTCGTGCGCTACAAGGACGAGTGGTTGTTCCCGGTCGCGGTGAACTACCCGGAGGAGAAATTCGGCGGCTTCCTTGCCACCACCGATTACCGCGACCCGGTCATCGCCAAGGAGATCGCGGCCAACGGCTTCGCGATCTGGCCGCTGGTCCGCTACTCCTACCGCACGCATAATCTCGACCTTCCCGTCCCGGCTCCTGCCCCGCCGACCTGGCTGCTCAAGGACGAGCAGTGCAAGACGATCGCGGAGCGCATCGGCGGATCGACCTGCCGCGACCTCGAATGGAACTGGCTCGGCACCGACGACCAGGGCCGCGACGTGGTAGCGCGGCTGATCTACGGCTTCCGCATCTCCGTGCTGTTCGGGCTGATCCTCTGCGCCTTCTCCTCGGTGATCGGCATCACAGCCGGTGCCATCCAGGGCTATTTCGGCGGCTGGACCGACCTGATCTTCCAGCGGCTGATCGAGATCTGGACCTCGATCCCGGCGCTCTACCTGCTGATCATCGTCGCCGCGATCATCACGCCGAGCTTCTTCGTGCTGCTGGGCATCCTCCTACTGTTCTCCTGGGTGGCGCTGGTCGGCGTGGTCCGCGCCGAGTTCCTGCGGGCACGCAATTTCGAATATGTCCGGGCGGCGCGTGCGCTCGGCCTCTCCAACCGCACCATCATGGTCCGGCACCTGCTGCCCAACGCGATGGTCGCGACGCTGACCTTCCTGCCCTTCATCCTGAACGGCTCGATCACCACGCTGACCTCGCTCGACTTCCTCGGCTTCGGTCTGCCGCCGGGCTCGCCCTCGCTCGGCGAATTGCTGGCGCAGGGCAAGGCGAACCTCCAGGCGCCCTGGCTCGGCCTATCCGGCTTCATCGTGATCGCGCTGATGCTGTCGCTGCTGATCTTCATCGGCGAAGCAGTGCGCGACGCCTTCGACCCGCGGAAGACCTTCGCATGACCGCGCCGCTTCTCTCCGTCGAAGACCTCTCCGTCGCCTTCCGCCAGGGCGGGCGGGAAACGCTGGCCGTCGACCGCGTTTCCTTCTCGATCGCCAAAGGCGAGACCTTGGCGCTGGTCGGCGAGTCCGGCTCGGGCAAGTCCGTTTCGGCGCTGTCGATCCTCAAGCTCCTGAACTATCCGGCGGCGCATCATCCGTCCGGCAAGGTGCTGTTCAACGGGCAGGACCTGATCGCGGCCGACGAGGACGCGATGCGCAAGGTGCGCGGCAACGACATCACCATGGTGTTCCAGGAGCCGATGACCTCGCTGAACCCGCTGCATACGATCGAGCGGCAGATCGGCGAGATTCTCGAACTGCACAAGGGCTTGCGCGGCGAGAAGGCTCGCGCCCGCACGCTGGAGCTGCTCGATCTCGTCGGCATCCGCGACGCCGCGAGCCGGCTCGACGCCTATCCGCATCAGCTCTCGGGCGGGCAACGCCAGCGCGTGATGATCGCGATGGCGCTCGCCAACGAGCCGGAACTGCTGGTCGCCGACGAGCCGACCACGGCGCTCGACGTCACCGTGCAGGCGCAGATCCTGAAGCTGCTCAAGGAGCTTCAGGAAAAGCTCGGCATGGCGATGCTCTTCATCACCCATGACCTCGGCATCGTCCGGCGGATCGCCGACCGGGTCTGCGTGATGCTGAAGGGCAAGGTCGTCGAGCACGGCCCCGTCGCCGAGATCTTCGCCGACCCGCAGCACGACTATACCAAGCGCCTGCTGGCGGCCGAGCCGAAGGGACGCCCTGCCCCTGTGCCGAGCGACGCTGCGACGCTCTTGGAGGCCGGGCCGGTCAAGGTCTGGTTCCCGATCAAGTCCGGCCTGCTGCGCCGCGTCAGCGGCCATGTGAAGGCAGTGGACGGCATCTCGGTCACGGTGCGCGAGGGCGAGACGCTGGGCGTCGTCGGCGAGTCCGGCTCAGGCAAGACCACGCTCGGCCTGGCGATCCTCCGGCTGATCGCCTCGGAAGGGCCGATCGTCTTCCTCGGCGACCGGATCGACGGGCTCTCCAGCAAGCAGGTCCGGCCCAAGCGCAAGGATCTGCAGGTCGTCTTCCAGGATCCCTATGGCTCACTCTCGCCGCGCATGTCGGTGGCCGAGATCGTGGCCGAAGGCCTCGCCATCCAGCAGCCGAACCTGACCTATCCGCAGCGCCGCGAGATCGTGGCGCAAGCGCTTGTGGATGTCGGGCTCGATCCGGCGGCGATGGATCGCTACCCGCACGAGTTCTCCGGCGGTCAGCGCCAGCGCATCGCGATCGCGCGGGCCATGGCGCTCGATCCGAAATTCGTGGTGCTGGACGAGCCGACCTCGGCGCTCGACATGTCCGTGCAGGCGCAGATCGTCGAATTGCTGCGCGGGCTGCAAGCGAAGCGCAAGCTGGGCTATCTCTTCATCAGCCACGACCTCAAGGTCGTCAGGGCGCTGTCGCATCGGGTGGTGGTGATGCAGAACGGCAAGGTGGTCGAGGAAGGTCCGGCCGAGGCGATCTTCGCTGAGCCGCGCGAGGCCTATACCCAGGCCCTACTCGCCGCCGCGCTCAACCTCGATACCGCCAGAACCACCGCGGTGAGGGACTGAGCATGGCGCGCGCGCTCCTGATCGTGCTGGACTCGGTCGGCTGCGGCGGCGCAGCCGATGCGGCGGCCTATGGCGACGCCGGCTCGGACACGCTCGGCCATATCGCGGAAGCCTGCGCCGATGGACGCGGCGACCGCGAGGGCTTGCGCAGCGGACCGCTGAAGCTGCCGAACCTCGTGCGGCTCGGCCTCGCCCATGCCTGCGAGGCCTCGACCGGCCGGCCGCTCGCCGGCGTCGCGAAGCCGGCCAGGCCCGAAGGGCGCTGGGGTTACGGCGTCGAAATCAGCCAGGGCAAGGACACCCCGTCCGGCCATTGGGAGATCGCCGGCTGCCCGGTGCCGTTCCAGTGGGGTTATTTCACCGATGTGGAGAACTCCTTCCCGCCGGAGCTCGTCGCCGGCATCATCAAGGAAGGTGCCCTTCCCGGCATCCTCGGCAACAAGCATGCCTCGGGCACCGCGATCATCGACGAGCTCGGACCGGAGCATATCCGGACGGGCAAGCCGATCTGCTACACCTCGGTCGATTCCGTGCTGCAGATCGCGGCGCATGAGGAGCATTTCGGGCTCGAGCGTCTCTATGCGCTCTGCAAGGTCACGCGCGGGCTCGTCGATCCCCTGCGGATCGGCCGCGTCATCGCGCGGCCCTTCGTCGGCTCGCCGGAGGAAGGCTTCACCCGCACCGGCAACCGCAAGGATTTCGCCATCCCGCCGCCGGACGAGACGATCCTGGACCGGCTGACGAGCCGAGGGCGGACGGTCGTCACCGTCGGCAAGATCGGCGATATCTTCGCCCATCGGTCGACCGGCACCGAGATCAAGCCCTTCGGCAATGCGGCCATGCTCGACGCAGCGCTGGAAGCCTGGGACGGCCTGCCCGACGGCGGCTTCTGCTTCGTGAATCTCGTCGATTTCGACACCGAATTCGGTCACCGGCGCGACATTCCCGGCTATGCCGCCGCACTCGAAGCCTTCGACCGCCACCTGCCCCATATCGAAGCCGCGTTGCGGCCGGGCGACATCGCCGTCGTCACCGCCGACCATGGCAATGATCCGAGCTGGCCCGGCAGCGACCATACTCGCGAGCATGTGCCGATCATTGCCTTTGGTCCCGGCATAGGTGCAGAGCCGCTCGGGCGCCGCGGCAGCTTCGCCGATATCGCGGCGAGCCTGGGCACCTTCCTCGGCATCGGACCGGTCGGCCCCGGCCGCCCCTGGTAGCCGTCAGGCCGTCGCGACCTGCCCACAGAAGCTCGCGACCTCCTGACGGATCTCCTGCGCCTGCTGCGCGAGCGTGCTGGCGGCACTCTGCAATTGCTGGGCGGCGCCATGGGTCTGGCGGGTCATGACCTCGAAGCCGCCGGCGACGTCGGCGCTGCGCTGCGCACCCTCGAAGGACAGCCGAACCTGATGCGCGATCTCCGCGGTGGCGCGGCTCTGCTCGTCGACGGAGAGCGCGATCGCATTGGCGACGCTCTCGACATCGCCGATCGCCTCGACGATGTCGCGGATCGCCTTGAGCGAGCGTTGCGAGGCCTGCTGCATCGTGCCGATCTGGAGCGAGACCTCGTCGGTCGCCTTGGCCGTCTGGGCCGAGAGCGTCTTGACCTCGCTGGCAACGACGGCGAAGCCGCGGCCCATCTCACCGGCGCGCGCCGCCTCGATCGTGGCATTGAGCGCGAGCATGCTGGTCTGGGCGGCAATGCCGCGGATGATCTCGACGACGGCACCGACATTCTCGCTGCTCTGGGCGAGGTGCTCGATCTCGGCGCTGGCGCGACGAGCCAGATCGGCGGCCACCTTCGAGCCGTCGGCCGATTGACCGGCATTGCGGCCGATCTCGCCGATGGAAGCGACAAGCTCGGTGCTGGCCGCCGAGAGATGATCGATGCTGTCCATGGTGCCGGCGGCGGAATCGGAGACCATCGCGGTCTGGCGACGGACATGGTCGGAGGTTTCGGTCAGCGCCCCGGCCTCGGTGTTCATCGCCGCGGCAGAATGGTCCAGCACGGCCATCGCCTGGTCCATCTGCGCGCGGAAGCCGGCGACGACGTCGCGCAGCATTTCGGCACGCCGGCCGAGCTCCTCGGCAAGGTTGCGCTCCTTTTCGCCGGCGATGCGCTCGCGCTCGGCCACTTCCTGCGCTCGCGCGAGATTCTGCTCGTTCACGGCGAACATGCGCTGCAGCACGACGGCGAAGATCGCAAGGAACGTCGTCTCGATGATGACGATCACCGCATGGAGCAGCACCCGTAGCAGGCTGCCACCCTGGTAGAAGACGGCGGCCGGCAAGGCGTATTGCAGCACGAGATGGTGCGCGGCGGTCAACGTCGCGCCCATCAGGATCGGCCGCCAGTCGCAGAAGCCGGCCAGCAGCGCCAGCACCGCGAAATAGTACATGTGGATGTCCGGCTGCCAGGGGTGGCCGGCAAAGCTGAACACCAGGATGGAGACCTGCCCGATCAGCACGGCCGCAATGATGAGCTGCGTCACGATGGCCGGGCCGACCAGGCGATAGACCAGCACGGCTGCGAGCGCGGCCAGCGCCGCCATCGCGACCGGCACGGTGCCTGATGTGCCGTTAGCCCAGAAGCCGAGCGCGAGGAGCGGCACATGGAACAGCCCGAGTGCGAGCAGGGCCTGCGCGACCCTCTGGCGTACCGCTGACAGGGTCCAGATCATGACGATGCCTCCGTTCGGTCGGGACTATCGAGGCATCCGGCAAGACCCGCCAGGACGAGGGAGAACCACGCGCCTTTCGGCAGGGATGGCGCCTGTCCGTTCAGCGTCGGCGCCACGATGACGACCGCGCTCAAACGGCCACTGCGCAACACGCGATGACCGGCAGCGAAGCTCAACGCCACGGCTTCCGCGCCCTCGGTCCAGGGCGGGAAGACGATCGCGACCGGCTCGGTGCCGTCGGTCGGGCGCGGCAGGCTGGCGAGGGCTCCGAAGCTGACCAGCAGGCAGACCAACCCGACCAGAAGACCGCCACCGGGCGACAGTCGCTCCGCGCGAGCCGCAGCGGGTTCCGCTGGAGATATCGAAGGCATCGGGGGCATCACTCGGGGCAAAGGCGGCATACAAGCGAAGCAACCGTAGCTGCGTAAAATTTTGCTTAAGCCTTTCACTCGGGTTGAACGGCGCTTGCTCGTCCGAGAACGTGTTTACTTTTCATAAAGAGGAGAGATTTGCGACCTTTAGTTGCATATACTTGTCGAGGAACGGCCATGCTGCCTGCCTTGTCACGTTTCCCCCGAAATCAGCGCGTCACTCGCGCAGTCGAGTTCGCCTTCGTCGCGCCGATCCTGCTGCTGCTGCTCCTCGGCATCATGGACTACGTCTTCGGCATCGACCACAGCATCCAGCAGATCGCAGCCGAGGCGGCGCGCTCGTCGGTATCCGGCCTCAGCGACGCCGAACGCTCCCGGATCGCCCGCGATTTCATCGCCGCCCATGCCCGGTCCTACACCTTCATCGACCCGACCAAGCCGAGAGTCCGTACCGGCCAGACCGGCCCGCAGATGCGGAGCTTCGAGGTTGCCGTCGCCTATGACATGAGCGGCTCGGTCTATGGCAACCTTCCGCCGACCGGCCTCGCCGCCACAACCCATGATTGAGCGCCGGGCAATCGCCCAGCGCGGTGGATATTGAACGGCTTCCGCGATCTCGAGGCAAAGGGGCGGACACGCATGCTCAGGCTCAGGAACTTCGCCGGGAATCAGCGGGGCGGCGCCGCGATCCTCTTCGCGATCTCTGCCACCGTGCTGGTCGGGTTCGGCACGCTCTGCATCGGGCTCGGCCAGGCCGATAGCTGGGGCAGCGGCGTCCGCTGCGGCGGAGCGGTGCTGGTACGGTGAGCTTCGTCAGCTCTGAAGGCGTTGCTTGATCCGCTTGATCAGCCCGTCCCTGACGTCACGATAGGCATCGAGCTTCTGCTCGCGCGAGCCCTGGAACACGGTGGGATCGACGGTCGGCCAGTACTCGACCTCGGCGGCATGGGTCCGCGTCAGGTCCAACGCCTTGTGATGGGCCTCGGGCGAGAGCGTGATGATCAGGTCGAAATTGAGCCCTTCCCACTCCTCCAGTTCCTCGATCGATTTCGGCTTGTGCTTGCTGAGATCGATGCCGATCTCGTCAAGGATCGCGTGCACGAAGCCGTCCGGCTCGCCTTTGCGGGCGCCGGCCGACTGGACATAGATCGACTTGCCGAAGAAATGCTTGGCCAGAGCCTCGGCCATGGGCGAGCGCACGGCGTTCATCGCGCACATGAACAGCACGCTCTGGACCTTGCGCGGGGCCTCCAAGCGCGTCAGCCTTTCCAATGCAGGGCGTAGATCAATGTGAACAGGCGGCGGGCCGTATCGAAATCGACCTCGACCTTGTTGGCCAGCCGCTCCGCCAGGATGCCGGCGGCCTCGTCATGCAGGCCGCGCCGGCCCATGTCGATCGCCTCGATCTGTGTCGGCGTCGCGGTTCGGATCGCTGCGTAATAGCTGTCGCAGACCAGTTCGTAGTCCTTGATGATGCGCCGGAACGGGCTGAGCGAGAGATGATGCGTCACCACCGGCGCGCCGTCCGCCGCCTTGATCTCGAAGACGAGGCGCCGCTCGACCATGGCGAGATGCGCGAGATACGGTCCGCCGTCATGCTCGGGAACGGCGAAGCTGTTGCGCTCGATCAGGTCGTAGATCGCGACGGCGCGCTCATGCTCCTGATCGGGCGTGCCCCGGCCGAGGGAATTCTCGTCGAGGGTCAGGCCGACCAGGCGCTGGTTGGTGGCAGTCGAGACGTCGGACATCACTCCTCCGGCCATGGCGCCGCCTGTCGGACGGAGCTCTAGATTCAACCTGATCGTCACGGATCGGCCGTGCGCCTGCAAGCCCTCGGCTTCGGCCAATTGCGTCGCGGCGGAAGCCAGCGCGCGCAGGCCCTCGGGGCCGCATTTCAGGAGCGAGGTTCGCTTCATGAAATCGCCGACGCCGAGGCCCGACGAGAAGCGGGCCGAGCGGGCCGTCGGCAGGACGTGGTTGGGACCGCCGACATAGTCGCCGATCGCCTCGGGCGTATGGCCTCCAAGGAAAATCGCCCCGGCATTGCGGATCAGCCCCGCGAGTCGGTCCGGATCGGCCGTCATGATCTCGAGATGCTCGGGCGCGAGCCGGTCGACCAGCGGCACGGCGGCTTCGAGATCGGCGACGAGCAGGATCGCGCCGAACTCCTGCCAGCTGCGGCCGGCGATCTCCGCCCGTGGCAACGTCGCGAGCTGCGCCATCACCGCCTTCTCGACCTCGGCGGCCAATGCGGCATCGTCGGTCATCAGGATCGATTGGGCGGAAACGTCATGCTCGGCCTGCGCCAGCAGGTCGGCGGCGATCCAGTCTGGATTGGCGCTGCGATCGGCGATCACCAGCACTTCGGAGGGACCGGCGATCATGTCGATGCCGACCTGGCCGAAGACGCGGCGCTTGGCAGCGGCGACATAGGCATTGCCGGGGCCGACGATCTTGGCGACCGGCGCGATCGTGGCCGTGCCATAGGCGAGCGCCGCGACGGCCTGCGCGCCGCCGATGCGATAGACCTCGTCGACGCCAGCGAGCCGGGCGGCGGCGAGCACCAGCGGATTGGTTTCGCCCCGCGGTGTGGGCGCGACCATGACGATGCGCGGCACGCCGGCGACCTTCGCCGGGATCGCATTCATCAGCACCGAGGAGGGATAGCTTGCCGTGCCGCCGGGCACATAGAGCCCAACCGCCTCGATCGCACTCCAGCGCCAGCCGGCGCCGACGCCAGCCGCGTCCTCGACCCAGGAATCGGCCGGCTTCTGGCGGCGATGATAGGCTTCGATGCGCGCGCGCGCCGTCTCCAGCGCGGCCAGCAGTTCGGGCGAACAGGCGGCGACGGCCGCGTCGATCTCGGCCTCGGAGACGCGTAATGCCTCAGGGGTCAGGTCGAGCGCGTCGAAGCGGGATGTGTAGTCGATCAGCGCCGCATCGCCCTTCTCGCGGACATCCGCAATGATGTCGGCGGCGATGCGATCGACCTCTTCGGAGACCTCGCGCTTGGCGGAGAGCAGCGCCATGAAGTCCTCAGCGAAGCGGGCATCCCTGTCGTCGAGCCTGATCGGCATGGGTATCCTCGGGGAATTCGAACTCTAAATCGTCATTCCGGGCGTAGCGCAGCGAAGACCCGGAATCCATCGTAGAGCACAGCCCCCTTCGATGGATCCCGGATCGGCGCCGCTTCGCGGCTTGTCCGGGATGACGGCGCGTTCTTAGACGAAGGGTATGTAAGGTTGAAGCGGGCGACGGCTGAAAAGCTGCGCCGACCTCACGGGCTCAGGTGCCGTCGGGATGGCCGGGCGTCGCCACGGCTTCCCAGACCGGGCCGAGATCCTTCATCTGGGCCTCGATGCATTCGACCGAGAGGCGGATCGCCGCCCCTTCCGAGAAATGCAGGGTCACCTCGCCGGCCGGCTCCTCGCTCAGATCGAAGGTGACGGCGAGCAGGTTCAGGACCTTGTCGGGATCGTTCTTGTTCAGCTTGGCGCTGCGCACGGACTGGACGCGGTCGAAATGCAGCGCAGTCAGGCGGCGCCTGCGCTGACCGTGCTGGGCGCCCTCCCAATCGAAGCGACGCAGCGCGAGCGCGAAGCGCTGCTCGCGCGGCAGATAGACGAGGTCGGCTGCCTTCAGCACCGCATCCTGGAGATGGGCTGAGACAATCGCGAGGTCATCCGCGTCGAGCGCGATGAGCTTCAGCGGGTCGGCGGCATCGTCTGACATGATCTTGTTCTGACGAGCCGCCCCAAGAAAATCAACAGTCGATAATCAACCGCTGATGCGCTCGACCAGCGCGCCACAGCGGCTGAGCTTGGCTTCCAGCGCCTCGAAACCGCGATCGAGATGGTAGACGCGATTGATCGTGGTGTCGCCCTCGGCGGCAAGCCCGCCGATGACCAGCGAGACCGAGGCGCGCAGGTCCGTCGCCATCACCGGCGCGCCGGTCAGCTTCTCGACGCCCTCGACAAGGGCGACATCGCCATCCAGCCGGATCTTCGCGCCGAGGCGGGCGAGCTCCTGCACATGCATGAACCGGTTCTCGAAAATGGTCTCGCGGATACGCGAGGTGCCCTTGGCCCGGGTCATCAGCGCCATGAACTGCGCCTGCAGGTCGGTCGGGAAGCCGGGGAAAGGATCGGTGTCGATATCGACTGCGGTCAGGCCCTGTCCGTTGCGGCGCACGCGGATGCCCTCATTGGTCGAGTCGATATCGACGCCCGCCTTGGTGAGCACGTCGAGCACCGATTGCAGCAATTCCGGCCGCGCGCCTTCCAGCATCACGTCGCCGCCGGTCATCGCCACGGCCATCGCATAGGTACCGGCCTCGATGCGATCCGGCAGAACGGCATGATGCGCACCGCCGAGGCGCGCGACGCCGGTCACGACGATGCGCGGGGTGCCCGCGCCCTCGATCTTGGCGCCCATCTTCACGAGGCAGGCGGCGAGGTCGGTGACCTCCGGCTCGCAGGCGGCGTTCTCGATCACGGTCGTGCCCTGGGCCAGAACCGCAGCCATCAGCGCCGTGTGGGTGCCGCCGACCGTCACCTTCGGGAAGACGATCTCGCCGCCCTTCAGTCCCTTGGGCGCGCGCGCCAGCGCATAGCCGTTCTCGATCACGATCTCGGCGCCGAGCTTCTCCAGCGCCATCAGCAAAAGATCGACCGGGCGCGTGCCGATGGCGCAGCCGCCGGGCAGCGAGACCTTGGCCTCGCCCATGCGGGCCAGGATCGGCGCGATCACCCAGAAGCTCGCCCGCATGGTCGAGACCAGCTCATAGGGCGCGCAGGTATCGACGATCTGGCGGGCGGTCAGCGAGATGGTCTGGCCGGTCTCGGCCGACTGGCCGATGCGCTTGCCGGCGACTGTACGATCGACGCCCTGGTTGGACAGGATGCGCGAGAGCGCCGTCACGTCCGAAAGGCGCGGAACATTGGTCAGCGTCAGCGTCTCGTCCGTCAGCAGGCTCGCGATCATCAGCGGCAAGGCGGCGTTCTTCGCGCCGGAAATCGGAATGGCGCCATTGAGGCGCTGGCCGCCGGTGATGCGGATCTTGTCCATCGTCGGGTCCTGCTCGGCCGGCCGGACTCAGGGCCGGCGGCGCGTGGGAGAATAAGGAAATTCAGGTCCGGGAGGAATCGGCCTGAGAGGGCGGCTCCGGCTCACGCGCTTGCGCTTCGTCCGAACGGCGAGCGCGAGCCTGGGCCTTACGGCGCTTCAGATTCTCGCGGAGCGCGGCGGCAAGGCGCGCCTGCTTCTCGTCTTCGGCTGTCTGGCGGGTCACGGCATCAGCTCTGGATGGGGTGTTTGAACGCGGGAACGCGGCGAATTCGCGGCGGTATCGTTAGACCCTGAGCCGCCGCCGGACAAGCACGACGATGACGGCACGGCACTGCCCAGCAGCAGGGCGGAATCGTGCCGAAGCAAGTCAGCCCGGGACCGCGCTTTCCGGCATCGGACGATCCTTCTCCAATCTCCCGCCGCAGCATTCCAATTGTTTCCCGATCACGCCATCGGCGCGAAATTTTCGCCCGAGCGGCCGCGGCGCGGCTCTTGCCTTGCAGGGGCCCAAGGCGGCGGCACACACCCACCATGACGATTGGTAAGGTAAAAATCCTTAATGCTATTAACCATTTCCGGGAGATTTCGTTTACACTTCGTTAAGAACGTTTACGCTGCCCGGCATCAAGGAGTTTGTGGAGTAGCGTCATGTTGCAGTCCTTGAAGTTGGGAACAGGAAACCTCGCGCCGACCCTGCTGGAGAGCTGCGAAGTCATCGATGCGATCCGCTACAACGCAGGCTTCCTGCCGGAGGTGGAGATCGCCTATGAGCCGGACATCAAGACGCTCTGGGTCACGATCCGGCCGGAGCTGAAGCCCGTCTTCACGCTCCAGCTGCTCGACAGCCTGGTGAAGATTCAGAGCGCGATCGTCGCGCTATGGGGAGCTCCGGATCAGTATCACCGCGCTCCCGTGCGCTTCCTCGCCTTCCGCGGCGCAGGGCCGTTCTTCACACTCGGCGGCGATCTCGATTTCTATCTGGACTGTCTGGCCAAGAACGACCGCGCCTCGCTGGCGGAATATGCCCGCCTCTCGGCGGAGGGCGCGATCTGGAACTCCGGCGGCCTCAACGGCCTCGTGGTGACGCTCTCGACGATCCACGCCAAGGCGATCGGCGGCGGCATCGACGCGCCGCGCTCATGCAATGTCATGATCGCCGAGGAGCAGGCCTCGTTCGTCTACCCGGAAATCAAGTTCAACCACTTCCCGATCACGGCGGTGGCCATCCTGTCACGGCGCATGGGCCAGCGCGCCGCCGAGCAGATGCTGCTCTCCGGCGAAGAGATGAGCGCCCAGGAGTTCATGGCGGCAGGCGGCCTCGAGGCCGTGGTCCCGACCGGCACGGGCGAAAGCTGGATCCGCAAATACTGCGCGGACTCGCTGCCGATCCATGCGGCCAAGACCGCCCTGTTCTCGGCGTTCAACCGTCGCCATGGCGACCTGCGCGAAGAGCTCGGCCATCTCGGCCAGATCTGGACGGACTGCATGCTGCGCCTGAGCCCGAGCGCGATCTCGAAGCTGCAGCGCATCGCCCAGACGCAAGACCGGATGCTGGCGCGCGTCTACCAGCGCCACCTCGCCCCGGTCTGACCGGGGGCGCGGCACTCGCCACCCCTTGTCCGGAGCACGCCCCCGGAAAACCACACGAAGCATTTACCTCTGCTCTCGTACAACCCACTGGCATGATGCACGACGTGCGGGAACCGCACGTCGTACCGCGTGGGGCGGCAAAGGCAGGAGTAGATGGCAGGCGCGCTCAAGCGACTGGTAACGGCTGGCGGGCGCGAGCAGGGCGAGACCATCGACCTGACCGGCTATACGCTGCTGGTCAGTTCGCTGTTCTCCTCGCCGGCCTCGATCATTCCCGGCGGCATCGCCGGCATCCTGACGCCTTTCCTGTGCTGGATCTCCACCGGCATGGACATCTTCATGAGCCTCACCATCCTGGTGACGCTCATCGTCATCCTGCGCATCATGACGGTCGTGGCCTATCGCCGGCGCAACCACGCCCAGGACAGCTACGCCGAGACCCGGCGCTGGGACCGCGACTATTTCCTCGGCGCCACGGTGTTCAGCGCCGTCCTCGGCTACAGCTGCTATGTCGCGCTGGTCCAGACGGACGATCCTGCCGCGCACATCACCTCGGTCGCCTCGACCATCGCGCTGGCCTCGGGCTATGTCGCACGCAATGCCGGCCGGCCGAAATTCGTCGCGGTACAGCTCCTGACCTTCTGCATCCCGATGGCGATCGGGCTGATCGGCGCCCATAACCCCTATTATCGCTATATCGGCTATTTCGCCTTCCTGTACGTGGCGGCCAATATCGCGATCACCAATTCGCTGCACCGGAACCTGCTCGCGCTCAGCGACGCCAACAAGCAGTCCAAGGCGCTCGCCTCCGCCCTGCATTCGCAGAACCTGACGCTCGACGCAGCGCTCAACACCATGATCGACGGGCTGGCGATGTTCGACCGCAGCCTCAAGCTCGCGGTCAGCAATGCGCCCCACAGCACACTCTACGGCCTGCCGGAGACGCTCGCCCTGCCCGGCACGCCATTGACGGCGATCGCGCGCTTCCTGGTCGAACGGCAGGTGATCAGCCAGGAGCAGTTGCGCGACATCCGCGCGGCGCTGACCGAGGTGCAGGCCACCCAGCAGGCCACCAGCCGGGAGCTGGTGACGCGCGGCGGGCTCGTGCTGGTCGTGACGCTCGCGCCGGCGGCCGAGGGCGGCATCCTGATGCTCACCGAGGACGCCACGGAACGCAAGGCGACCGAGGCGCGCATCGAGCAGATGGCACGATTCGACGAACTGACCGGGCTCGCGAACCGCTTCGAATACACGACGCAGATTGCGGAGACCTTCGCCAAGCTGGAGCGCACGGGCGAGGGCTTCGCGCTGCTCTATCTCGATCTCGACGGCTTCAAGCAGGTCAATGACAGCCTGGGCCACGATATCGGCGACCATGTGCTGATGGAGACCGCGAGCCGCCTGCGCAGCGCGATCCGCAGCAACGACATGCTCGCCCGCTTCGGCGGCGACGAGTTCCTGCTGATCCTGCCGTCCGCGGACCATCTCGTCGTCACCGCCATCGCCCAGCGCATGATCGACGTGATGGCGCGGGCCTTCGATGTCGAGGGCAAGACCGTCTACGTCACCGCCAGCATCGGCATTGCCATGGCGCCGCTCGACGGCGCCAATCCGGCCGACCTGCTCCGCCATGCCGACACGGCGCTCTACAAGGCCAAGTCCGCCGGCCGGAACAAGCTGACATTCTTCAATCCGGCCATGGCCGAGGAGATGATGGAGCGGCACGAGATCGAGGTCGATCTGCGCAAGGCCTGCATCGATGGTTCGCTCGAACTCTACTACCAGCCGATCATCGACCTGAAGACCCAGAAGGTCGTCTCGCGCGAGGCGCTGATGCGCTGGCGCCATCCCACACGCGGCATGGTGCCGCCCAGCGTGTTCATCCCGATCGCCGAACAATCCGGCCTGATCGCCGGCATGGGCGACTGGGCAATCCGTCAGGCCTGCCGCGATGCCGCGAGCTGGGAGCCGGGCATCGGCGTCTCCGTCAACGTTTCGCCGCTGCAGTTCCGCGAGCCGCGCCGGATCGTCGAGACGGTCAAGGGCGCCCTCCTCGCCTCGCAGCTCGAATCGCGGCGCCTGATGCTCGAAGTCACGGAATCGCTGCTGATCGAGGACGACAAGCTGGCGCTTTCGGTGCTCGACGAATTGCGGGCGCTGGGCGTGACCTTCGCGCTCGACGATTTCGGAACCGGCTATTCCTCGCTCGCCTACCTCTCGACCTACCCGTTCGCGCAGGTGAAGATCGACCAGAGCTTCGCGCGCGAGGTCCATACCAACGAGGCCTCCAAGGCCGTCATCGAAGCGGTCTGCCAATTGGCGCGCCGGCTCCAGATGAATGTCGTGGTCGAAGGCATCGAGACCGAGCAGCAGCGCATCGCCGTCCAGCTGCTGGGCGCCCACCGCGCCCAGGGCTTCCTGTTCGGCCGCCCGGAAGCGCTGGCCAGCATCAAGGACCGCAACGGCAACGGCAATCGCAGCGTCGCCTGAGCACGGGTAACGCGCTCTTTTTCTCTGCCGGCTGCTCCCGGGCCTTGATTCCGCCGGCCCGGCAACGCATCAGCGATAGGGAAAGCCAGCGAGACGGGACATCCGGTGGGCGACGGCACGGCCAAGGCGGCGAAACCAGCCGCGTTGACACCTGACATCTGCGTCATCGGCGCGGGCGGAAACGGCAGCGCGCTGGCGATTGCCGCGGCGGCCTTCGGCGTCCCCGTCGTCCTGGTCGAGCGAGACGCCATCGGAGGAGACCGAGGACCGCTCGCCGCCCGCGCGCTGATCGAGATCGGAGCCCGTGCGCAAGCCCTGCGCGACGCCGGGCGTTTCGGCTTCACCGCGACCGAACCGCAGCCGAACCCGGCCCAGATCCACGACCATATCCAGCGCGCCTCGGCGGCCGACCGGGCCAATCATTCGGCCGAGCGGTTGGCCACGCTCGGCATCACCGTCATCCGGGGCGAAGCCCGCTTCACCAGCCGTAGCACGGTCACCGTCGAGGGGCAGCCGATCAAGGCGCGCCGCTTCGTCGTCGCCACCGGCGCGCGCACCGTCCCGCCCGCGATACCGGGGCTCGATTCGATACCGGTTCTTCGGGAGGCCGATCTTGCCGGCCTGACTCGACTGCCGGAACGGCCGATCGTCCTTGGCGGCGCGGGCACCGCCCTGGCCCAGGCCCTGCGCCGGCTCGGCTGCGCCGCGACCCTCGTCGCACCTCAGGGCCTTCTGGCGGGCCATGACGAGGAAGCCGCGACGATCCTGCGCCGCCGCCTGCTGCGCGAGGGGCTGGCGCTTCATGAGGGCAACGAGCCGCTGCGGGTCGAGCGCACGCGCTCGGGATTTCGCCTCGTCCTGACCTCGCCCTCGGACGAAGCGACGATCGAGGGCTCGCATCTCATCCTTTGCGGCCCGCGCCAGCCCGCGATCGATACGCTCGACCTCGAATTCGGCGGTATCCGCCATGACGCCTCCGGCATCATGGTCGATCGGAGCCTGCGGACGAGCAATCGCCGCGTCTACGCCCTGGGGGCCTGCGCCGGCGGGGCGGCGGCGGCTCCCTCCGATCGCGCCGGCAACGACCATGTCGGACTCGTGCTGCGCGGCATCCTGTTCCGCCAGCCCGTAAAAATCGATCAGGAAAGCGAGCCGCGCGTCGTCTGGAGCCAGCCGCAGGTCGCCTCGATCGGGCTCTCGGAGACGGCGGCTCGCACGACAGCCGGGTCAATCCGGGTACTGCGCTGGCCATTCTCCGAGACCGCCGCCGCGCAGGCCGACGGCGAGACCGAAGGCTTCGTCAAGGCGATCGTCGATCGCAAGGGCCATATCCTCGGCGTCACCATCGTCGGTGAAGACGCGGGCGAGCTGATCGCACCGTGGTGCGTCGCGATGCGCGCCGGGCTCAGCATCGGCTCGGTCGCCAGCATGCCGTTGCCATTCAGCTCCCGCTCCGACGCCTCGCGTCGCGCCGCGCTCTCTTTCCATGCGGCTTTGACGACACGGCCGGCCTTGCGCCGCCTCATCGGCTTTCTGCGTCGTTTCGGCTAAGATCACCGACGATGCATGCACCCAAGCCAGCCTTGTCGGTCAGCCAGCCGCGCGGCCTCACGCGCCTCGGCCTCTCGGCCAAGCTGCTGCTCGTCACCGTGCTCTTCGTCATGCTGGCGGAGGTGCTGATCTACCTGCCCTCCATCGCGAACTTCCGGCGCAACTGGCTGAATGACCGGATCGCCGCCGCGCAGGTCGCCGCGCTGGTGCTCGAAGGTGCGCCCGAAGACGGCCTGCCGGAGGGCAGCGAAAACCGCCTGCTGATGGGCGTCGGCGCCCGCGCCATCGCCGCCCGCGTCGGCGGAGCGCGGCGCCTGCTCAGCCTCGATTCAATGCCACCGCCGGAGGTCTCGCGCGCGGTCGACCTGCGCAACCTGAGCTGGCTGAGCGCGATCAACGAAGCACTGGCCGTGCTCGTCTCGCCGGCGACCATGCCGATCCGCGTGGTCAGCGAAGCGGTCGGCGGTGCCGATTTCGTCGAGATCGTCATCGACGAGGCGCCGCTGCGCCGGGCGATGCTGAAATTCTCCTGGAGCCTGCTGCTGATCTCGCTGCTGCTCACCGGCTTGACCGCGCTTGCCGTCTATATCGCGCTCAATGCGCTGATCATCGGGCCGATCCGGCATCTGGCGGCCAATGTCATGGAGTTCGAGGCCGATCCCGAGAACCCCCGGCGGATCATCGAGCCCTCGCTGCGCGCCGACGAGATCGGCGAGGCGGAGCGCGCGCTCGCCCGCATGGAGGCGACGCTGGCCGATGAGCTGCGCACCAAGAAGCATCTCGCCGAACTCGGCCTCGCCGTCTCCAAGATCAATCACGACCTGCGCAACATGCTGGCGGCGGCGCAGCTCATGTCCGACCAGTTGATCGAGACCCGCGACGCCAAGATCCGCCGGTTCGCGCCGCGCCTGATCGCGACGCTCGGCCGCGCCATCGATTTCTGCCAGGCGACCCTCGCCTATGGCCGCGCCGCCGAGGCAACGCCCGCGATCCGCGACGTCCCGCTGAGGCAGCTCGTCGCCGAACAAGCGGAGATGCTCGGCCTCGGCGAGGGCAAGCAGCCGCGCTTCGAGAACCGCGTCCCCCCCGAATTGTCGGCGCCCTGCGACCCCGACCAGATGGCGCGCGTGCTGACCAACCTGATGCGCAACGCGATCCAGGCGCTGACGCGGGCCGGGGCGGAGGCCGGAAACCTGCCGGTCCTGACGGTGACGGGTGGGCCGGAGAACGGCTCGGTGGCGCTACGCATCATCGACAACGGCCCCGGCGTGCCGGAGCGGGCGCGGGCCAACCTGTTCCAGGCCTTCCGCGGCTCGGTGACGCCCGGCGGCACCGGTCTCGGGCTGGCGGTCGCAGCCGAGCTGGTCCGGCTCCATGGCGGCTCGATCGCGCTGGAACCTTCGAGCACGGGCGCGATCTTCGCGGTTATGCTGCCGGCGCGGCGCGCCAACGGGCATTAAGGCGCTGTGCTTGACGAAACTACGCCGTCATTCCGGGGCTTCGCGCAGCGAAGAGCCCGGAACCCATGACCGCAACCTTGTTCCAGTTTTCGTCATGCTCGCCCTTGTGGCGAGCATCCACGTCTTGAGCACCGCATTGCAGACAGGAAGACGTGGATGGTCGGGACAAGCCCGACCATGACGGAAATGGTGTGTTCATGGGTTCCGAGCTCGACCCTACGGGTCGCCCCGGAATGACAACGAGTGAGAAGCGTACCTACTGGCTCGCCCAGACCACCCGCGCCATGAAGGCGATCTCGGCATTGTTCAGCACGCGGTCGGCATGCTCCGGGTTGAGCGAGGCCAACTCGACCGTCTTGGCCGTCTGGCGCTTGAGCTGCTTGGCCAGCACCTCGCCCTCCACCGTCTTGACCACGACCCGGTCGCCGCGCCTCACCGTCGCGGTCGGCGAGACGATGATGGTGTCGCCGTCGCGATAGAGCGGCAGCATCGAATCGCCTGATATCTCCAGCGCATAGGCCTTTTCGTCGGCGACGCCGGGGAAGGCGACCTCCTCCCAGCCCGTGCCGGCGGGGAAACCGCCATCGTCGAAGAAGCCGCCCGAGCCTGCCTGGGCGAAGCCGATCAAGGGAATCGTACGCGCCGGCGCGGGCTCCCGGCGCAGCACCACGCTCATGAACTCATCGAAAGACGCGCCGGTCGCGACCAGGATCTTGGAGATCGATTCGGTCGAGGGCCAACGCTCACGCCCATCGGGAGCGACGCGCTTGGAGCGATTGAAGGTGGTGGCATCGAGCCCGGCCTTGCGCGCCAGCCCCGAGGCGGTGAAACCGTAGCGCTGGGCGAGCGTGTCGATCGCCCCCCAGATCTGGTCATGTGACAGCATCGCGCAGGCCTCGCTTCGCTCTTGCCGTGGGGCGGGGATTGAAGATAGGAAATATCCCCTATCGTATAAGATTTCAATCCGAATCTCGCCACAATCAGACAACGGCTTGCGGAATCCTCCTGCCAGCGTTTAAGCCGGTGCCCGACATGTCCGCGCGAGACTTCCGGTGCCCCTGATCTACAAGATATGCCCTGCCGCGCTCTGGTCGGAAGCCGAGGCCAAGGGCCGTTTCGACGGCGCCCCGGTCGACCTCGCCGACGGCTATATCCATTTCTCCACGGGCGCCCAGGTCGCCGAGACCGCGGCGAAGCATTTCGCCGGACAGGACGGGCTCCTGCTCATCGCCATCGAGGACGAACGCCTCGGCCCGGCTCTACGCTACGAGACCTCGCGCGGCGGCGCGCTCTTCCCGCATCTTTATGCCCCGCTCGATCCGAAGGTTGTCCGCTGGATCGCCCCCATGCCGCTGAAGACCGACGGCAGCCACATTCTTCCGGAGACGCTCGCATGATCGGCGGCCTGTTCAACCTCGCCCGCCCGCTGATCCACCGCATGGATGCGGAGACGGCGCACCGGCTGACCGTCACCGCGCTCGCCACGGCACCGGCATTGAAGCCTGGAGCCGACGATCCCGTGCTCGCGACCGAGGCTTTCGGGCTGTCCTTCTCCAACCCGGTCGGCCTTGCGGCCGGCTTCGACAAGAATGCCGAGGCGATCGACGGCGCGCTGGGGCTCGGCTTCGGCTTCGTCGAGGTCGGCGGCGTAACGCCGCTGCCGCAGCCCGGCAACCCGCGCCCGCGCGTCTTCCGCCTGCTGGAGGACGAGGCCGTCATCAACCGCTACGGCCTCAACAGCGAGGGCATGGAGGCCGTGGCGAAGCGGCTCGAGGCGCGCCGGGGCCGCAGTGGGCTCGTCGGCGTCAATCTCGGCGCCAACAAGGAATCGGCCGACCGCGCGGCCGACTACGCCACGCTGGCGCGCCGGCTCGCCCCGCTCGCCGATTTCCTGACGATCAACGTTTCCTCGCCGAACACGCCGGGCCTGCGCGACCTGCAGGCGGAAAGCGCGCTCGACGATCTCGTCGCGCGCACGCTCGCCGCGCGGGACGAGGTCGCGGCCGGCGGCAAGCGCACGCCGATCCTGATCAAGATCGCGCCGGACCTCACCCTGCCCGAGCTCGACGGCATGATCGCCGTCGCGCGCAAGCGCCATGTCGACGGGCTGATCGTCTCGAACACCACGATCGCACGGCCGGAGAGCCTGCGCAGCGCCAGCAAGGCCGAGACTGGCGGGCTTTCCGGCAAGCCGCTCTTCACGGCCTCGACCCGCATCCTGGCCGAGGCCTTCCTGCGCGTCGAAGGGCAGTTCCCGCTGGTCGGCGTCGGCGGCGTCGATTCGGCCGAGACGGCCTTCGCCAAGATCCGTGCCGGCGCCACGCTGGTGCAGTTCTACTCGGCGATGGTGTTCAAGGGGCCGGGCCTCGCCAAGGAGATCAAGACCGGCCTCGCCACGCGGGCACGGCGCGCCGGGCTGACACGCCTGACTGCCCTGATCGGGCGCGATGCGGCGGCGATCGCGCGCGGCGAAGGGCTGTAAGGCTTACTTCCGCGCCGCGAAGAGACGCATCAGCAGCCAGAGCGGGACGACGATCAGGGCGCCGGCGATGACCCATTGCCCGACCTCGCGCACCGCGCCGAAGCCGAGCCCGGTGATCGAGCGCAGGAAGCGCGCGGCGGCCTCATAGAGGCTCTGCGGGGAGAGGCCGAGGAAAGCCATCGCCGCGCCGACCAGAAGCGAGATGAAGATCAGGCGGACGAGGACGCTGAGGGGCGAGCCGCCGAGAAACCGTTCCATGGAAGCCATCGTCATCCTGTTGCACCCCAAGTCGATCCGGGGCGCTTCCGCGCTGTCTTACCCTGAAACAGGCCGCGCTTGAACGGGGACTGAACGCCGCCTTCGATTTCTCATAGACCAAACTGCCCGCATAAAGCGCGGGTCATCCCGGACGCAGCGAAGCGGAGATCCGGGATCCATGCCCGAACCTTTTCTGGAAACGCTCAGGCATGGATCCCGGGTCAAGCCCGGGATGACCTCGCCAGGTTTTCGAAGGCAGCTCAGCTGTCAGGCAACGATCGTCAGGCCGTCGCCGCGGCGCCCGTCGTCGCCCAGGCGGTGCCGGCGATCTTCGAGGCCGCGATCACGGCCTGCGTGCGGCTGTCGACGTCGAGCTTGGTCAGGATCGCCGAGACATGCGCCTTCACCGTCGCCTCGGAGACGCCGAGCTCATAGGCGATCTGCTTGTTGAGAAGTCCCTCCGACAGCATCATCAGCACGCGCACCTGCTGCGGCGTCAGCGTCGACAGGCGGCGGACCATATCGGCGACCTCGGCATCCACGGGTGCCGAGAGATCGACGCCGGGCGGGGTCCAGACGCTGCCGTCGAGCACGGCGCGGATCGCCTCGCCCATCTGCGCGACATCGGCCGTCTTAGGCAGGAAGCCGAGCGCGCCGAACTCGATGCAACGGCGAATCACCGCCGGATCGTCATTGGCGGAGACGACGATGACCGGGATCTCCGGGTGGTCGGCCCGCAGAAAAAGCAGGCCCGAGAAGCCCTGCACACCCGGCATGGTCAAATCGAGCAGAACGAGATCGGCATCGCCGCCGCTCGCCAGCGCCTCCGTCAGAGCTTCCAGCGAGCCGACTTCGCTGACCTCGGCCCCGCCGATGGCGCTCGACACCGCCTGACGCAGCGCACCGCGAAACAGCGGATGGTCGTCCGCGATGACGATCCGCGTCGAAGGCTGCTTGCTCATCGCCCCACTCCTTAAAGCCTGCACCGCCCCCGCCCGAAAGCCACGTTATCCGCTTCGGGCCGATGCATTTGTCCGACCCGGGCATTTTGCCTCAGGCAGGCCGCGCATCACAAGCATTGCAAGCGCAAGGCTGCAACCCATTCCGACTCAACCATTGGTCGGCAACAGCGCTTCCAGTACCTCGATATGGTCGGCCTCAACAGGCGGCTTGTCCCAGCGGATGCGGTTGATCCGGGGGAAACGCATGGCGAGGCCGGATTTGTGCCGGGTCGAGCGCTGCAGGCCCTCGAAGGCGACCTCGAAGACGAGGCCGGCCCCAGCCTCATGCGTAACCTCACGCACCGGGCCGAAGCGATTCAGCGTGTTCTTGCGGACATATTTGTCGATCTCGATCAGTTCCTCGTCGGTGAAGCCGAAATAGGCCTTGCCGACCGGGACGAGTTCCTGCCCGCCATCCTCGCCCACGCGCCAGACGCCGAAGGTGTAGTCGGAATAGAAGGAGGAGCGCTTGCCGTGGCCGCGCTGGGCATACATCAGCACGCAGTCGACGAGCCGGGCGTCACGCTTCCATTTCCACCAATAACCCTTGGGGCGGCCGGGCAGATAGGGCGAGTCGCGCCGCTTTATCATGCAGCCCTCGACCGCTTCCGCATCGGCGCCCGCCCCGGCACCGGCGGGATCGGCGCGAGCCGCCGTTAGCTCCTCCCAAGAGGCGAAGGGGATCACCGGCGAGAGATCGAAGCGGATGCTGGCGAGGCGCGACAGGAAAGCCTCCAGCCGCTGGCGCCGCTCCCCCAGCCGCAGGTGCCGGATATCCTCCTCGCCGTCGACGAGCAGGTCGTAGACGCGGATATGGGCGGGGAATTCGCCCAGCATCCTGGCGGTGACGGTCTTGCGGTTGAGCCTCTGCTGGAGGGTATTGAAGCTCTGAACCGTGCTCTCGCGCATCACCAGCAATTCGCCGTCAAGCGCTCCGTCAAGCGTCAGTGCCTCGATGAGATCGGGGAAGGCGGCGGCAATGTCCTCGCCGGTGCGCGAATAGAGCCGCGTCAGGCGCGTGCCGTCGGCCTTGCGGCCGCTCACCGCCTGAACGCGGATGCCGTCCCATTTCCATTCGGCGGAGAATTCGGCCGGGTCGAGCTTGTCGAAATCGCCATCCTCGATCGGGTGCGAGAGCATGACCGGGCGGAAGGGCGCGGGATCGCGTGCCTCGGGTCGCGCCCCCCTGCCCTCCAGCCAGGCGAAAAGCTCGGCATAGGGCGGCTCAAGCCCGTGCCAGACCTGCTCGACCTCGTCGGGCGGCACGCCACCGAGGCTGGCCGCGGCCGTCTTGGCGAGGCGGGCGGAGACGCCGATGCGCAAGGCCCCGGTGATGAGCTTGAGCAGGGCCCAGCGCCCGGTCTCGTCGAGCGCGTCGAGCCAGCCCGCGACGAGGCGCGGCAGGTCGGTCTTGCCGGCCTCGCGCAGGCTCTCGACCACCTCGGGCAGATGCGGCACCGCATTCGCGCCATGCCGGGCCGGCCACATCAGCGCGACCGTCTCCGAGAGATCGCCGACATAGTCATAGGACAGGGCGAAGAGCGCCGGGTCGGTGCGCTCGGCGATCAGGGCGCGGATCAGCCCGGCCTTGGCGTTGCGGAAGACGAGCCCGCCGGTCATCGCCGCCAGCGCATAGCCGCGATCGGGATCGGGCGTGGTGCGCAGGTAATCGGCGATCAGCGCGATCTTGGCGTTGCGTCGCGGCTCATAGGCGAGGCGATCGAGCAGCCAGGCGAAGCGGTTCATGCTGTCGCCTCCTCGCTACACCGCTCCCGTTCATGCATGTTGCAACGCATCGTTCAGATACCGTTCATGAAACAAACCTTAACGGCAGTGGAGTAGCCAGGAGACAGATGCCGATGCGCGCAGCGATGCGGTTTCTTGCCTTTGCCTTGCCTGCCATCGCTGCCACGTTTTCGGTCGGAGCCCCCGCGCAGGCGGCGAGCTTCTCCTGCCGCGAGACGCCGATCGTGCGCTCGAACGCTGCGCTTGCGCCGCTCTCCGCCAAGGTCTCGCAGGGCAAGGCCCTGACGATCCTCGCCATCGGCTCGTCCTCGACCGAGGGCGTCGGCGCCAGCGCCAAGGACAAGACCTATCCCGCCCGCCTGCAGGCGCTGCTCGCCAAGTCCTGGCCGAAATCGCAGGTCGAGATCGTCAATGCCGGCATCGGCGGCGAGACCGCTCCACAGACGCTCGCCCGCCTGAAAGCCGCGCTCGCCGCGCGTCCGTACGACCTCGTGATCTGGCAGGTCGGCACCAACGATGCCGTCAGGGGCGGCGATCTCGACGCCTTCAAGGCGATGATCGGCGAAGGCATTGCGCTCGTCCGCGAGGCCGGCCCGGCGCTGACCATCCTCGACCCGCAGTTCTTCCCCGCCGTGCGCGATCCGCAGCGCTACGGCCAATATGTCGAAGCGGTCGGCGAAGTCGCCCGCCGTGAGGCCGTGCCGGTCTTCGGCCGCTACGATGCAATGCGCGAATGGCACCGCAACGATGCCGAGTCCTTCAAGGCCGCGCTCTGGACCGATGGCTTCCACATGAGCGATGCCGGTTATGACTGCCTCGCCCGCGACATGGCCAATGCCATGCTCGGCATGACCGCGCCCTCGCGCCCGGTCGTCGCCGCCTCGCGCTGATCGGAGCCTAGACAGAAGCCGCATCGGCCGCCTCCCCTACGGGATCGGCCTCGCCCTCGTCGCCATAGCCGACGAGATGCAGCGGCCTGGCCTTGAGGCCCGCCGTGCTGCACCAATGGACGAGCGCATCGGCCTCGCCATGGGTCACCCAGATCTCGCCGGCCTGGACCTCCTTGATCGTCGCGAGCAGGTCGTCCCAATCGGCGTGGTCCGAGATCACAAGCGGCAGTTCGACGCCCTTCTGGCGCGCCCGTGCCCTGATCCGCATCCAGCCCGAGGCGAAGGCCGTGACCGGATCGGGAAAGCGGCGCGCCCACAAATCCTGCGTCGCGCTCGGCGGGCAGATGACGATCTCGCCGCCCAGCGTCTTGCGGTCGGTGTCGGCGACCAGCCTGATCTCGCCGAGCGGAATGCCCTCGGCTTCGTAGAAGGCGGTGATCTTCTCGACGGCGCCGTGGATATAGATCGGCCTGTTGTAGCCGGCCTCGCGGATCAGAGCCATGACGCGCTGCGCCTTGCCCAGCGAATAGGCGCCGACGATATGGGTTCGCTCCGGGAAGAGCCTGACGGATTCGACGAGCTTGGCCATTTCTCCTGCCGCAGACGGATGGCGGAAGACCGGCAGTCCGAAAGTCGCCTCGGTGATGAAGATATCGCAGGGCACGGGTTCGAAACCGGCGCAGGTCGGGTCGCGCTCGCGCTTGTAGTCGCCGGAGGCGACGATGCGCAGGCCCCGGCTTTCGACCGCAATCTGGGCGGAGCCGAGGACATGACCAGCCGGCACGAAGGTGAAATCGACCTCGCCGATGCGGACGGCTTCGCCGGGCACCGCGACCTGCTGCGAGCCTGTAAAGCCCTCGCCATAGCGCAGAGCCATCATCGCCAGCGTCTCCCGTGTCGCCAGCACGGCGCTATGGCCGGCGCGGGCATGGTCGGAATGGCCATGCGTGATGAGCGCCCGCGCCACCGGGCGAACGGGGTCGATATGGATGTCGGCCGGGGGGCAATAAAGCCCGGCCGGCGTCGGCAGCAGCAGTTCGGAGGGGCGCCAGCGGGCGCCTTGTCTGGCCAGCGTCATGTTCCTCCGTGCAGCGTTGCGATGCGGGCGCATGGCCGCCCGCCACCCGAAATCGGCATTGGACTGCTTCGAAAGGCGGATTTAGCTTCGCGTTGCGTTGCTCTAGACCCGCCTCCCCCACGTCCGAGGATTCGCCCATGCATTTTGCCAGCTCCGGCGACCCGGTGCTCGACCGCCGTTACGGCCGAGCCAAAGCCGCGCTGGAAGATGGCGATCCACAAGCCGCGGTAGACATCCTCGACCAAACCGTGGCGCAAGCCTACCATTTCACAGCCGCCTGGCACCTCTACGGGCTGGCGCAGGAAGCGCTCGGCCACAGGGAGGATGCGGCAACCGCCTGGCGGCAATGCCTCGACCTCGACCCCAACGACCATTTCGGCGCGCGGCTCGACCTTGCCCGCATCGGCGCCTTGCCGGCCGAGCAGGCAACCTCGGAGAACTTCTCCGGCGCGCTGTTCGACGCCTATGCCGACCGCTTCGACAGCCATCTCACAAAAACCCTGCATTACAACGCGCCCGACCTGCTGAAGGAGGCTCTCGTCCGCTGCTGCAGCAACGCCGGCCGGCCCTTCCGGTTCGACACCGTCTACGATCTCGGCTGCGGCACCGGATTGATGGGCGAGGCGATCCACGAGCAGAGCGGCTTCATCGCCGGCTGCGATCTCTCGCCGCGCATGATCGAGCGGGCCCGGGCCAAGATGGCGCCGGACGGCACGCCGCTCTACGACAAGCTTGCGGTTGCCGGCCTGACGAGCTTCCTCGCCAGCCGGCCGGACGCTTCCGCCGATCTCGTCGTCGCGGCCGATGTCTTCGTCTATCTCGGCGATCTCGCCCCCTGCTTCGCCCAGAGCGCGCGCGTGCTGGAGCCGGACGGGCTGCTGGCCTTCACGGTGCAGAGCCATGACGCCGAAGGCGTGGTGGTGGGCGAGGACAGGCGGTTCGCACATGCGGAGGGCTGGCTGAGGGAGCGGCTGGTCGAAGCCGGGCTCACCCCCGTACTCGTCGAGCCCGCCAGCACGCGGCAGGATCGCGGCGCCCCCGTGCCGGGGCTGCTGGTCGTGGCGGAGAAGCGGTGAAAACCATCCGCCTCGGCAACGAAAAATAAGACCCGGCCGCAAGGGGGGGGTCGCGACCGGGCCAGCCCGAGATGCGGCGTTGAGGCGGGGCCACACCTCGCAGTGTATACGCTGCGACTGCGCCTTTGGATGCATGGTGACAGCCACACGCTGACACTTTGAGTCGACCAATTGAAGCGATGGCTTTATTCCCCTTTCGTTCTCCCCCGTCTCCCCCTATCTTCGGCCGGCATGGCCGCCCCCTCCCCGCTCCCTCCTGCCTTCGAGGCCTGGTTCGCTGGTCGCGGCTGGAGCGTGCGGCCGCATCAGCTCGCGCTGCTGGAGGAGGCCCGCGCCGGACGCTCGACGCTGCTGGTCGCACCGACCGGCGCCGGCAAGACACTCGCCGGCTTCCTGCCCTCGCTGGTCGAGCTGGCCGAGCGCAAGGGCCGGCATGACGGGTTACACACCCTTTATATCTCGCCGCTGAAGGCGCTCGCCGTCGATATCGCCCGCAATCTCGAAGCGCCCGTACGCGAGATGGGACTGCCCATCACGATCGAGACGCGTACCGGCGATACCTCCGCCGCCAAGCGCACGCGCCAGATCCAGCGCCCGCCCGATATCCTGCTGACGACGCCGGAGCAGCTCGCGCTGCTGGTCTCGCATCGCGACGCCGCGCCGTTCTTCTCATCCTTGCGCCGCATCGTGCTCGACGAGTTGCATGCGCTGGTGACCTCCAAGCGCGGCGACCTGCTGGCGCTCGGTCTCGCACGACTGAAGGCGCTGGCGCCGCAGGTCTCGGCCGTCGGGCTCTCAGCCACGGTGCGCGAGCCCGCCGATTTGCAGCGCTATCTCGGCGGCGCCGGGACACCGGCGGACTCGTCACCGTCGCAGGCGGGGCCAAGCCGCGCATCGGCATTCTCGACACGCAACGCCGCCTGCCGATCGCAGGCCACACCACGCGGCATGCGATGGCCGAGGTCTATGAGGCCATCCGCACACATAAGCTGACGTTGGTCTTCGTCAACACGCGCATGCAGGCGGAATTCGCTTTTCAGGCCTTGTGGGACCTCAATGACGACAACCTGCCGATCGCGCTGCATCACGGCTCGCTCGATGCCCAGCAGCGCCGCAAGGTCGAGGCGGCGATGGCCGATGGCCGGCTCAAGGCCGTGGTCTGCACCGCGACGCTCGATCTCGGCATCGACTGGGGCGATGTCGATCTCGTCGTCAATCTCGGCGCGCCCAAGGGGGCGAGCCGGCTGATCCAGCGCATCGGCCGCTCGAACCATCGCATGGACGAGCCCTCGGAGGCGCTGCTGGTGCCCTCCAACCGGTTCGAGCTGCTGGAGTGCCGCGCCGCGCTCGAAGCCGTCCACGAGGCCGCGCAGGACACGCCGCCGCCACGCATCGGCGCGCTCGATGTCCTCGCCCAGCATGTCCTCGGCGTCGCCTGCTCCGACGGGTTTCAGGCCGATGCGCTCTATGAGGAGCTTCGGACCGCCTCGCCTTACGCCGATCTCACCCGCGCGGATTTCGACGCCGTCGTCAATTTCGTCGCGACCGGCGGCTATGCGCTGAAGAGCTATGAGCGCTTCGCCAAGCTTCGGCAGGACAAGGCCGGGCTGTGGCGGGCGAGCAACGCGCGCGTCATCCAGCAATACCGCATGAATGTCGGCACCATCGTCGAGGCGACGATGCTGAAGGTGCGGCTCGGCCGGGCGCGGGCCGGAAAGCCCGACAGTTCTTCAACGCCAAAGGTTGCCGGCATGATTACGCGCGGCGGGCGCATGCTCGGCGAGATCGAGGAGTATTTCGCCGAGACGATGGTGTCGGGCGACACCTTCATCTTCGCCGGCGAGGTGCTGCGCTTCGAGGGCATCGTCGAGAACGAGGCGGTCTGCTCACGCGCCGCCGCCGGCACCGATCCGAAGATCCCGTCCTATGACGGCGGCAAGTTCCCGCTCTCCACCTTCCTCGCCGCCCGCGTCCGCGCCATCCTGGCCTCGCCCAGCCTCTGGCATACGCTTCCGGAGGAAGTCTCCGCCTGGCTGCACGCGCAGAAGCGGATATCGCGTCTGCCGCAGCCCGGTGAGCTTCTGGTCGAGACCTTTCCACGCGGCGGGCGCTTCTATCTCGCCGCCTACCCCTTCGAAGGCCGCCTCGCGCACCAGACGCTGGGCATGCTGCTGACGCGACGCCTGGAGCGCGCCCGGATGCGCCCGCTCGGCTTCGTCTGCAACGATTACGGCATGGCCTGCTGGACGCTGGGCGACATGTCGGCCGCGATCGCACGCGGCGCGTTCGATCTCGACGAACTCTTCGCGCAGGACATGCTCGGCGACGACCTTGAGGACTGGATGGCGGAATCGGCGCTGATGAAGCGCACCTTCCGCTCCTGCGCCATCATCGGCGGGCTGATCGAGCGCCGCTTCCCCGGCCAGGAGAAGAGCGGCCGACAGGTGACGATCTCGACAGACCTCGTCTACGATGTGCTGCGCCGGCACGAGCCCGACCATATCCTGCTCAAGGCCGCGCGGGCCGATGCGGCGACGGGCCTGCTCGACATTCGCCGGCTTGGTGAGATGCTGACACGGATCAGCGGCCGAATCGTGCACCAACCGCTCGACCATGTCTCGCCGCTCGGCGTCTCCGTGATGCTCGAGATCGGGCGCGAGGCAGTCTTCGGCGAAGCGGCGGACGAGATCCTGGCAGAAGCAGAGGCGATGTTGACGGAAGAGGCGATGGCGTGACGGTGCCGGCGACAGCACTGGCGAAGACCAGCGAGGCCTTCATGCTGGGCCGGCTCGCGCTCGTGCCCGATCTCTCCGCCGCGCTCTGGCTGCCGGAGGAACGCACGCTCGTCGTCGCGGACCTGCATCTGGAGAAAGGCTCGGCCTATGCGGCGCGCGGCGTGATGTTGCCGCCCTATGATTCGACCGCGACGCTTGCGGCGCTTGCCGCCGCGATCCGGCGCCACCAGCCGGCCCGCGTAATCGCACTGGGCGATTCCTTCCATGACCGCGATGCGGAAAACCGTCTCGCGCCGGAGATGCGGGCCGGGCTCACTGCGATGCAGCAGGGCCGCGACTGGGTCTGGATCACCGGCAATCATGACCCGGCGATCAGCCGCGCCATGGGTGGCGAGAGCGCGGCGGAGATCGTGCTTGCCGGCGTGACCTTGCGCCACGAGCCTGCCGCTTGCGAGGGCGGCTACGAAATCGCCGGGCATCTGCATCCGGCCGCCAAGGTCAGGATGCGCGGGCGGGCGATCCGGCGGCGCTGTTTCGCCTTGTCGGCGCAGCGCTGTGTGATGCCGGCGATGGGTGCTTATGCCGGCGGCCTCAACCTGCGCGACGCCGCTTTCCGGCCGTTGTTCCGCGAAGGATTGAGCGCCCATCTGCTTGGCGACGGCCGGCTCTTCCGGATCGATCCACGGTTATTGTTGCCGGATTGATCGAGCGGGTTGCGTCCGTCACAAGGTTGTGGCATCAGGGCGCCGCTTCGGAACGACGCCAGCGCCCGCAACCGCCTCAGAGCAACCGCGAACGCATCGGCTGCCGGACCTGCTGCGGTAGCTCAGTGGTAGAGCACTCCATTGGTAATGGAGAGGTCGAGAGTTCAATCCTCTCTCGCAGCACCAGCCATTCTCCTGGTAACCGGGGATTTTCCAGCGACGACGAAATTGGTGCGCAATTGGCGCGGCTTGTCGTTTATCCCACCCGCAGAAAGCCCCATTGGAGGGGCGTCGAGCGGCTGAGCGTGCGGCCATCAGGGCCTTTGTCTCTGAAGGCCGATGCTGGATTTTCCAAATAGCTTGGCGGTTAAGTTAAAGAGACGGGTTCGCTCTGTGCTGAGACGAGTTGCCTGGCACCGGCCAATGACTGGTCGGCCGGCGTCCACGATCGACGATGGCGAGCCCCTTGCAGCCACGATCACCGCTGGTCGTGTCGGGGAGGAAATCGAAGCTCCAGCGCACCCTGCCCGATCAGCTCATATTGACCAGCAGCAGCATCAGCTCCGCTTGCCGCGACGTGCCGGTCTTCTGGAAGATCGCCTTCAAGCGCGTCCGGGCGGTTCCCTGGGTAATGCCCAGCTTCTCTGCCGCCTCGGCGATCGTTTCGCCCAGCAGCAGGCGCTTGCAGAAGGCGATCTCCGACTGCGTCAGGCCGAAGCCTCCGCCGAGCGCCTCGAGGCTGCCGGCGTTCGATGCCCTTGAGCCGAGATCGACGGCCAGCACCAGGACCATGCGCCGGAGCGGAAGCAAGGCAAGACGCGATCGCCCGGGCGGCTGCGCGATCGGCAACGCGGCAAGCGATACCTGCCATGCACCGGCCGCGGTGCGGAAACCGATCCGCGAGATCGGCGTCGGCTCTCCTCGGGACAGCTTCCCCAGAGCCATCGCGAAGCGGGCATCCGCAGCCGCATCCGCAAGATGGCAGCGGCCATGTCGAACAGTCACGCCATGCCCCGAAGCGAAGAGACGTTCCGCAAGCCGGTTTGCCTCGCGCAGGCAACGGTCGCCATCGACGATGAAGGCCGCGCAGCGGCTGCGTTCCACAAGGGCCGCTTCGGCGACCGCCGTTTCCAGATCCGCGCGCAGGAGGCGGGCCAGATTGAGCGAACGATCGAGATTGCCGCGGATACCGGCCAGGACCTTCACCGCCGCCCTGTCGTAGACGCCGGATTTCGAGAGAGGGTAATGCACAAGGAGGTTCACGACCTCGCCGCTCTCGCCGACGAGCTTCATGGCGGCGGCCGCCACCGCGCGGTTCTGGGGAAGCAGCCAATCGTTGTAAAACTCGGTCTTGATGAAGTTCTGCGCCGGGGAGACCTCCTCCGAGGCCGCAATCGTGGTTCCCTTGATGCGCCCCCAATACGCATTCCAAGGATTGACGTATGCGAAATGCTCCGCGTAGGCGGCCATGAAGGCCGGTTCCATATTCTGGAGCGACAGGAAGTTAAGACGGTTTTCGGGGAAGCTCACATTGGCGAGCCCACCCCAGGAACCGGGGAAGGCCTCGCTCAGGATCGCCGGCACCTCGCCCCATGATCCCTCGCCGAAGGTCGCGGCATCGATAGCCGCCGCCAGCTTCCGGCTGATGACCGACACGCGGTCCTCGTCATAGGCGTCCAGCGATACCCATCCCATTCCCGATGCGTCCCAAGCCCTCGGCAGTGGTGACCTTGCCATGGTTGATCAACCCGGCTCGCCTCCAGATTAGTCATTTAAGTACATGAGAGAAGAGAGATTGCGGAATCTTGCGGTGACGACAGGGTACGGGTGCAACAACGAGACTTACACCGTTTCCCGAACGCCGCATTCCGCCGGGCGCGCCCGGCCGCTAGGGTGACCGCCCGTTGACGGAGCCTACCATGCCCAAGCGCATCATCACCTCGGACCGCATCCACAAGGGCCGCCTGCCCTTTGCCCAGGCGACGGTCGCCGGCGGCTTCATGTTCGTCTGCTGCGTCGGGACCGACAAGGACGGCAAGCTCGCCGTCGGCGATCCCCGGGCCCAGACCCAGCAATGCATCGACAATATCAAGGCGCTGCTCGAAGAGGCAGGCGGCAGCCTCGACGATGTCGTGAAGTGCACGGTCTACGTCACCGACCGCGCCTATTGGGAGCCGATGAACGAGGTCTATTTCGCCAATTTCGCCGAGGCGACGCCGCATCGCGTCTCCTGCATCGTCAACGGACTCGGTTCTCCGAACTGCATCGTCGAGATCGACGCGACCGCCTATCTCGGCGACAAGGCCTGATCGGCCTCCGGCGCCAGCCGCATCGCGCGCGCATAGCCGCGCGGTGCGAAACGCAGCGCCATCAAACCGGCCAGCACCGCGCAGATCAGGTGCATCAGCCAGCCGGCGGTGAAGCTGCCGCCGGCATCGCGCAGCAGCGCGACGATCCCCGGCGGAATGGCGGAGATCAGGAAGCCGCCGCCCTGCATCAGCGCCGACAAGGCGCCAGCATTGGCGGGATTGTCGATATGGTCGAGCGCCACGATCAGGAACAGCGCGAAGCTGGCGCCAAGCCCGACACCGATCGCCACCGCCCAGCCGGTCGGCGCCGCGAGCGGCCACCACGCCAAGCCGGCAAAGCCGGCGATCTGACAAGCCAGCGCGAGCCAGATCCAGAAGCGGCGGTCGGGATTGCGCGCCGCCAATGCGGGAATACCGAGCGCCGCCACGGCCTGGCTTGCGGCCATTACAGCCGGCAAACCGCCACTCTGCGCCCCCGACCAGCCCATCGCCTGATAGGCAGGCGCAAGCCAGGCGACCACCGAGGCATAGCCGCCATTCACCAGTCCGAAACAGACCATCAGGAGCCAGCTGCGCGGACGGCGCAACAGAGCAAACGTCGGCAGCCCGCCGCGCTGCCCCGCGCGTCCTGAAGGCAGAGCCACAGCCGAGACCAGCGCCGCCAGGGCGGCCGGCAACACGATCCAGCCGAGGCCGAGATGCCAGCTCCCGAAACGTTCGGCGATCACCGGCGAGAGCTGCGCGCCCAGGGCGCCACCGCCCATCAGCATCGCCGAGTAGAGCCCCATCACCACCGCGACCCGACCGGGAAACTCGGCCTTGACGATGCCGGGAAAGACCGACTGTACCATCGCGACGCCAAGCCCGCACAAGGCGGCTGTCGCGATCAAAGTCTCGCCACTCGTCGTGACCAGACGCAGAGCCGCGGCTGCGCAGAGGATGCAGAGCGCGCCGACGACCGCCACCCGCGCCCCAAGCAAGTGCTGGAGCCAGGGGCCAGCGAAGGCACAGACGCCCATCAGCAGCATCGGCACCAGCGTGAACAGCGAGAGGCTGCCAAAACCCAAGCCTGTCGCGGCCTGGATGTCCGCCGCGAGCGGGCCAATGCCGGTCAGGAACGGGCGCAGGTTCAGGCCGACCAGCACCACAGCCGCAAGCAGCAACACGCGCGAAGCGCCAGGTCGTTCAGGTGTCATAGGCTCAAGCCGACTTAGGCTGGCGCCGCTTCCACTCGGCATAGAGATCGGGTCCGGCTTCGGGGCGGACGGGCACGTAGCTGATCTTCATCGACTGCTCGGCGAAGGGCTTCGCCAGATCGGCATAGATCGCCGCCGTCGACAGGCCGAAGGGGGCGCCGTCATCGTTGGAATAGGCGTAATAGACCTCGCTGACGCCGGAGAGCCGCATCGCCGCCATGCACATCGGGCAGGGATGGCCGCTGGCATAGACCGCGCAGCCGGCGAGGTTCGGCGACGCCAGCTTGCGGCTCGCCGCGCGCAGGGCCGTCATCTCGGCATGGGCGGTCGGGTCGTTGGTCGTGACGATCTCGTTGACGCCGGTCGCAACGACCTCGCTGTCCTTGACGACCACGGCGCCGAAAGGCCGGCCACCGTGCTCCATGTTGGTTTGAGCGAGCTCGATGGCCTCACAAAGGAAACGCTGTGCCTGGCTCATGATCGTCACCCCGTTCAACGGCCGCCGGCAGCCTGCAGAATCTGCTGCATCTTCGTCTGGCCGCGGCTGCGGGCATGCTGGAGCGGGGTCACGCCGTCGCGATCGGCGAGGTTCACATCGGCGCCCGCCGCGAGCAGGTCCTTGACGATCTGCTGATGCTTCTCGCCGCCATCGCTGAGGATGATCGCCTCCAGCAGGCCGGTCCAACCGAGATTGTTGATGTGATCGACCTTGACGCCAGCCGCGATCAGCGTGCGGACCGTCTCGACATGGCCGCGCTCGCAGGCCGGGATCAAGGCGGTGCCGCCATAACGATTAGTGCTCTTCAGGTCGGCGCCATGTTCGAGCGTCAGCTTGAGGATGGCGAGGTGACCGCGCGCCCCGGCATAGAGATAGGGGCTGTCATTCATCCCGTCCTTGGCGTTGACGTCGGCGCCGGCCTCGATCAGGGCGCGGGCGGCGTTGACGTGGTTCTCGTGGGTCGCGACCAGCAAGGCGGTCTGCGCCCGGCTGTCGCGGCCGTCGACGGCGGCTCCCTCGGCGAGGAGCCGCTTGATCGTGGCGACATCATCCTTGGCCGCGGCGGCATGCAATCTGGTGTCGGTCATGGCTTGTCCGAAGGCTGTCTGCGGGCCGATGGCGAGCAGGAGAAGTACGAAGGCAAGGATCGGCGAAAATCGGGTCAATTCCGTCTCCCTGAAGGGCTCGGGCGGCATCGGCCGGCGCAGCGACACCCCGTCGATCGGGCAAGGCGAGCTTGCCTTGATCCCTGAATAAAGGCCTCGGCGTCCATCTGAAAATTAAATATCTGGATATCGTCCAGTGACTTTGCGAATATAGCCGGCATCCCCGCTTCTGATGTGCGGCTCCGATGCTCGACCCCCGCCTGCTCCGCTCCTTCGTCGCCATCGCCGATACCGGCAGCTTCACCCAGGCGGCCGAGCGTCTCAACATGACGCAATCGACCATCAGCCAGCAGCTCGCGCGGCTGGAAGAAGCGGTCGGGCGCGGCTTGATCGACCGCGTCGCCCGCCCGGTCCGCGCCACAGCCTCGGGCGAGCGCCTGCTCGGCTATGCCCGGCGCATCCTGACGCTGCAGCAGGAGGCGGAGACCATGCTCGGCGATTCCGCCGGTACAGCCTCTATCCGCATCGGCGTGCCAGACGACATCGTCACCGGCAACATGGCCCAGGTCTTCGCCGGCTTCACGCGGCAGCATCGCGAAGTCCGCCTCGACGTGGTCGCGGGCTTGAGCCGCGAGTTGACGCGACGCTACCGGGCCGGCGAATTCGACATCGTCATCGTCAAGGAGCCCTCCGCAAGCGCCGACCACCGCGCCAGCTATCCCGAGGCGATGGCCTGGTTCGAGAGCGCCGAGGCGCCGGAGAGCTGGCCCGAGCCGCTGCCGCTGGTGACATTCCCGCCCGGCGGGCTTTATCGCGACGCCATGTTCGAGCGGATCGAGCGCGAGCGGCATCGCTGGTACATCGCCCTGTCGAGCAGCAATCTCTATAACGTCATCGTGGCGGTCGAGGCCGGGCTCGGGCTCTCGCTCCTGCCCGTCGGCACCACGATCGGCCGCCAGGTCAGGCCCTATACGGCCTTCGGCGCAGAGCCGGCGATGGTCGTCTCGATCTATTCCTGGGAGAAAGGCGGGCTCATCGCCGAGCTCGTCGCCGCGATGAGCGCGGTGCTGGCCCAGCGCTACAGCATCCCCGCGCCGAACTGAGCCGCGTCAGGCGCGACGGGCCGGGATCAGGATCGCGCCGGAAGCGGCGATCACGAGGCAGAGGCCCAGCCAATCGGTCGGCGTCGGCCGCTCGCCGAGCAAGAGTACCGAGCCCAGCACGCCGACAGCCGGCACCATCAGCGTGCCCAGGCTGGCGATGCCGGCCGGCAGACGCGCCACCACCGTGAACCACAAGAAGTAGGCGAGCGCCTGCGCGCCGATGATGTGGAAGCTCAGCGCCGTCAGCACGCGCGGCGAGAGCAGTTTCGGCACGGGCAGGCCTTCGAAGACGAGCATGCCGATGCCCGCGACGAGGCCGCCGATCAGCAATTGCCAGGCGGCTATGGTCAGCGCCGGGGCCGAGACCGGCCAGCGCTTGGTCACGATCGTACCGAATGCCCAGCTCACCGCCGCAAGCAGCGCCAGCGTCAGGCCGAAGGAAAGCTGCCCGGCGAGGATCAACGGCAGGCCGAGGCAGACGAGACCGGAGATGCCGAGCGCGAGCCCGGCGAGGCGCCGGCCGTCGAAAACCTCGCCCAACACGAAGCGGGCGAGCAGCGTCGCCCAGATCGGCATGGTGAAGGTCAGGATCGCCGCGCGCGAGGTCGGCGCGGCCAATTGCGCGAAGGCGAGCAGCACGTTGAAGGCGGCGATCGAGAGGAAGCCGGCGACGACCAGCCGCGGCCATTGCGCGCGCGGCACCGCAAGCGGGACGCCGCGTGCCAACGCGATCCCGACAAGCACCAGTCCGGCGAAGCTCATGCCGGCAGCGCGCAGGGTCCAGGGCGCGATCTCGGTCAGCGAGATCCGCACCGCCGGCCAGTTGAAGCCCCAGAGCAGCCCGAGCAGGGGAACGAGCAGCAGCGCCCTGCCCGATCGCCCCGCGTCCTCTCGGACGCGGGGCGATCCCGTTTCTTGCTTCAGCATCGGATGCTCCGAAAACCGGTTCCCACTTTTCGGTCCGATGCCCGGGCCGTGCTCAAGCCTCGATGCTTTCGAGCCCGCACCATTCGGCGACGAAGAGCGCCATGGCGCCGGTGATCCGCTTCACCGAGGCGAGGCTGACGCGCTCGTCGAAGGCGTGGATGTTCTCGCCCATCGGGCCGTAGCAGAGCGCCGGGATCTTGTCGTAGAGCGCATGGACGCGGGCATCGAGATAAGCCGCCGTCATGAAGCTCTTGAGCGGTTTGCCGAGCGCCGCCTCATGGGCGCGGCCGAGCACGGCTTCCGCCTCGCTGCCGGGCTCCAGCACATAGCCCTCGGCCCAGAAGCCGTTGAACGTCACCTTCGGCGGATTGTTCGCCAGGAAGGAATCGCTACGCGCGGCCTCGCGGATGCAATCCTCGATGCGCTGCGCCGTCTCCTTGGCGGTGACGCCGGGATAGAGCCCGACACGGCAGTCGACCCGGCACCAGCAGGGCACGGAGGAGGCCCAGTCGCCGCCCTCGATCTTGCCGATGTTCAGGTTGATCGGATGCGGATCGTCCTCGAAATGCTCGCGGCCGGCCTTCTCGATGTTGAACTGCTCCTCGAGCTTGCGCAAAGCCGCCACGACGCGATAGGCGGCATCGATCGCGTTGGCGCCGGTGCCCATCTCGCGGACATGGGCGGGGATGCCGCGCACCTCGAACTGGAACCAGAGCACGCCGGCATTGGCGCGGGCCAGCATCTCGTATTCCGGCTCCGGGATCAGCGCGGCCTCGGCGCGATAGCCGCGCAGATGCGTCATCAGCGCGCCGTTGCCGGTCGATTCCTCCTCGACGACGGATTCGACATAGACCGTCGCCGCCGGCTGCATGCCGATGCGACGCAGCGCATCGAGGCAGAAGAGATTGGCGGCGGCACCGGCCTTCATGTCGGCGCTGCCGCGGCCATACATCCAGTCGCCCTCGATGACAGGGTCGAACGGCGCGTGCTTCCATTGATCGGCGGGGCCGGCCGGGACGACGTCGACATGGGCCTGCAGGATCAGCGAGCGGCCCTTCTCCTCCCTGGGGCGATGGATGCCGACGACGATCGGAGCTTCGGAATGGGTGTCGGAGAAGGGCGCGCCGCCGGGATGGGCCGCGATCAGCTCCCTGTCCATGGCGAAGCGATCCATGGTGAAGCCGCGCTGCTTCATCGCCCGGAAGATGAAATCCTGGACCGTGTGCTCCTGCCCGCGGGTCGAGGCGAAGCGGACGAGTTCCTGCGTATAGGCGACCTGCTCGTCGAAGCCCGCCTCGACGGCGGCGAGGATCTTTTCACGCAAGGCGGGATCGAGAGGCATGGGGCGGGTCTCCTTTAGGCCAAATCCGTCATGCTCGGCCTTGTGCCGAGCATCCACGCCTTACGACATGGATGAAGGGAAAGACGTGGATGGTCGGGACAAGCCCGACCATGACGCGGAGCGCTGCCCTATTACTGCCCGAAGCGCCCGCCGCCCGGCACCGCCGCCAGCAGCTGCCGCGTATACGCGTGCTGCGGGTCGGCGAAGATCGCCGCCGTCGGCCCGGTCTCGACGATGCGGCCGCGCTGCATCACGGCGATGCGGTCGCAAATCTGCGCGGCGACGCGCAGGTCATGCGTGACGAAGAGGATGGCGAGGCCGAGCCGACTCTGGATGTCCTTGATCAGCTTCAGAATCTGCGCCTGCACGGAAACATCGAGCGCCGAGACCGCCTCGTCCGCGACGAGCACATCCGGTTCGAGCGCGAGCGCCCTGGCGATGCCGACGCGCTGGCGCTGGCCGCCGGAGAATTCATGCGGATAGCGGTCGATGGCGTTGGCGGAGAGGCCAACGAGCTCCAGCAGTTCCTTCGCCCGTGTCAGAGCCTCCTTGCGCGGCGTGCCATGGGCGACGGGGCCGTCCGAGATGATGCGGCCAACGGTCTGGCGCGGATTGAGCGAGGCAAACGGGTCCTGAAACACCATCTGGATGCGCTTGCGCTGGCGGCGCAATTCGGCGGGCTTTAGTTCGGAAAGGACGAGATCGCCGAGCGCGATGCGGCCGCGATCGGGCTCGATCAGGCGCAGGCAGCAGCGCCCGACCGTCGACTTGCCCGAGCCGGATTCGCCGACGAGGCCGAGCGTCTCGCCACGGACGAGCGCGAAGGAGATGTCGTCGGCCGCCTTGACCTCGCGCGCGACGCCGAAAAGCGAGCGCTTGCGGTAGGTCTTGCCGAGGCCCTCGACGCTGATGACAGGCGCCGTGTCCGGCAGCGGCGGCAGCACGGCCGGCGTCAGCGACGGCACTGCGGCGAGCAGCTTCTGCGTATAGGGGTGGCTGGGAGAGCCGAGCACCTGATCGGCCGTGCCCTCCTCGACCAGCACGCCCTTCTCCAGCACGGCGATGCGGTCGGCGATCTCGGCGACCACGCCCATGTCATGGGTGATGAAGAGCACGGCCGTGCCGTGGCGATGGCGCAGGTTGTCGATGAGCTTGAGGATCTGCGCCTGGGTGGTCACGTCGAGCGCGGTCGTCGGCTCGTCGGCGATCAGGAGCTTCGGCTCCAAGGCGAGCGCCATCGCGATCATCACGCGCTGGCGCTGGCCGCCGGAGAGCTCATGCGGATAGGCCTTGGCGAGGCGTGGCGGATCGGGCAGGCCGACCTCGGTCAGGAGATCGATGGCGCGGGCCCGGCGCGTCGCCCTGTCGTGCAGGCCATGAGCCTCGAAGGTTTCGACGATCTGGTCGGAGATGCGCATGACCGGATTGAGCGAGGTCATCGGCTCCTGAAAGATCATGCCGACCTCGCGGCCGCGGACGTCCTGCATCGCCTCTTCGTCAAGCGCGAGGAGATCGCGCTCTGCAAGCTTAATGGAACCGGCGACCGGCTTCACCGCCTTGGGCAGCAGGCCCATCACGGCATGGGCGATCATCGACTTGCCGGAACCGGATTCGCCGACGACGCAGAGCGTCTCGCCCGGCTGGATGGCGAGCGTGACATTTTCGACCGCATTCGGCCGGTCGGCCATCGCCGGCAGCGCCAGCGTCAGGCCTTCGATGGAGAGCGCGGGCGCGGTCATTCGCGCCCCCGTGCGAGACGCGGGTTCAAGGCATCGTTCAGCCCCTCGCCGGCGAGATTGAGCGCGAGCACCGTCAGGAAGATCGCGAAACCCGGGAAGAACGAGATCCACCAGGCATCGAGCAGGCGGGTGCGGCCGGCGCCGACCATGTAGCCCCAGCTCATCAGGTTGGGGTCGCCGAGTCCGAGGAAGGAGAGCGAGGATTCCAGCAGGATCGCCGAGCCGATCATCAGCGAGCCCATGACGATGATCGGGGCAATGGTGTTGGGCAGGACCTGGCTGAAGATGATCCGCGGCGTCGACTGGCCGATGGTGACGGCCGCCTGGACATATTCGCGACTTCGCAGCGAGAGCACTTCGCCGCGCACCAGTCGTGCCACGGGCGGCCAACTGACGACGCCGATCGCGAGGACGATCGAGCCGAGCTGCGGCTGCAGGATCGCAACCAGCACGATCGCGAGCGCGAAGGAGGGGATGGTCTGGAAGAACTCGGTGAAGCGCATCAGCGCGTCATCGACGAAGCCACCGGCATAGCCGGCGACCGCGCCGAGCGGCACGCCGATCACCAGCGCGACCAGCGTCGAGACTACGCCGATCATCAGCGAGACGCGGGCGCCATGGACGAGGCCCGAGGCAAGATTGCGGCCGAGCGTGTCGGTGCCGAGCGGGAAACGGTCGATGGTGAAGGGCGCGAGGAAAGGCCGCGCCACCGGGCGCCAGGGCGATTGCGGATAGAGCGTCGGCGCCAGGATCGCGAAGGCGACGACAGCGAGCAGGATGACGATGCCGATGACGGCGCCGCGATTGCGGGCGAAGCGCTTGAGGAAGTTCATGCGTGCGCCTCGATGCGCGGATCGACGATCCGGTAGACCAGATCGGTCGCGATGTTGAAGCAGACGACCATCGCCGAGGAGACGAAGAAGACGCCGAGCAGGACGGAATAATCGCGCTGGACCAGCGCATCGAACATCAACCGGCCGATGCCGGGCCAGGCGAAGACGGTCTCGGTCAGGACGGCGCCGCCGACAAGTTGGCCCGCCTGCAGACCCGCCAGCGTCACCACCGGCAGGATGGCGTTGCGCGCGACATGCCGGCGCCAGACGCGGGGCTGAGAGACGCCCTTGGCGCGGGCCGTTTTGACAAAATCGGCGCCCGCCACCTCCAGCATCGAGGCCCGCATCATCCGGGCATAGAGCGCGGTGAAGAACAGGCCGAGCGTCAGCGCGGGCAGGACGAGGTGCTGAGCGATATCAAGCGCACGCGCCAGACCGGTATAGTTCGCCCCGATGGTCTCGTAGCCGACATTGGGCACGAGCCCGAGCTTCAGCGCGAAGACGATCTGGCTCATCAGCGCGATCCAGAACAGCGGCGTCGCGTAGAAGGCCAGCGCCAGCGTGGTGATCAGGCTGTCAGACCATTTGCCGGCGCGGCGCGCCGCCAGCGCCCCCATCGCCGTGCCGACGACGAGCGAGACGATGAAGGCCGCGCCCGTCAGCAGCAGTGTCGCCGGCAGGCGCTCCATGATCAGGCTGAGCACCGGCTGCTGCTGGCGGTAGCTGAAGCCGAGATCGAAGGTGAGATAGCCCTTCAGGTAGATCCAGAGCTGGGTCAGGAAGGGCTGATCCAGGCCGAAACGGGCGCGAAGCTGTTCGAGCAACTGCGCATCGGCGGCGCCCGCCTCACCGGCGAGCACCTGCGCGGGATCGCCGGGCGCTGCGCGGATCAACAGGAAGTTCAGCACGGCGATGGCGAAGAGGACGATGACGCCCTTCACGAGCCGGCCGGCGAGGAATTGCGCGAGGTTCATTCAGGACTTTCGTGAAGCCTGTCATCCCGCGCGCGCCGCGGCGCGAAGTGCCGCTGCGCAGGCGCGGGACCGTCATCAGGATGGGGCGACCCTGGAGCCTGACCCCGATACGATCCCGGATCGCCGCTTCGCGGCGTCCGGGATGACGCGAGCGGTCACTCCTTCCAGGCGTCGCGGAAACCGTCGTTCACACCGACGCCGGTGGTGACGAGGTTCTTGACGTTGCAGCGGTAGATGGTCGGGAAGTCCATCTCCAGCAGCCAGAGCACCGGCAGTTCGTCAGCCAGGACCTTCTGCACCTTGGTGTAGAGCTCCTGGCGCTCCTTGTCGGTCGGCGCGATCGCCGCATCGGCGAAGAGCTTGTCGACCTCGGGGTTGGAGTAGCCGCCGACATTGGCGAAGGGATTGCCCTTGGCGATGTTGGAGGAGATGTAGGAGCGCGCCACGCCCATGGCGGGGTCGCCGAGCTGGTAGAGGAAGTTGAAGTTCAGGTCGAAATCCCAGTTCGACGCCTTCTGCGTCCAGCCGGGCACGTCGGTGTTCTCGATCTGCACCTTGACGCCGACATCCTCGAGATTCTGCTTGATCGCCTCGGACCAGCGGCTCCAGGTCTCGCCATAGGGCAGGTTCAGGAGCCTGATCGTCTCGCCCTTGTAGCCGGAGGCCTTGATCAGCTCCTTCGCCTTTGCGGGGTCATAGCTGTATTTCGGCACGTCGCCCGAATAGAACTTGGTCTTGGACGAGATCGGCCCGGTCGGCAGCTTGCCGAGACCGCCCCAGACCACGTCCTTCCCGAATTCGCGGTCGATCGCGTACATCAGCCCCTGACGGAACTGCTTGTTGCCGAGGATGCCGTTGCGCACGTTGGGCGTGAGCCAGGCATGGGGGGCGAACATCTCCCAGCCCTTGGTCGTCATGCAGGTATTGGGCAGCTTGGAGAGGCGCGCGACGTCGTAGACATCGACCGAGCCGCCGGTCAGCACATCGACCTTGCCCGTCTCGTAGGCAACGGCGCGGGCGGCTGCATCGGGAATGATCTGCCAGTAGATCTCGTCAAGGTTCGGCTTGCCCTTCAGCCAATAGTCCTCGTTCTTGACGAGATGGATATAGGAGCCCTTCTTCCACTCCTTGAGCTTGAAGGGGCCGGTGCCGATCGGCGTGTTGTTGGCGGGGTTCGCGCGGTAATCCGTGCCGTCATAGATGTGCTTCGGGATCATCGGCGCGGAGGCGACCTCCTGCGTCATGACCATCGGGCCGAACGGCTGCTTCAGCGTGATCTTCACGGTGAGATCGTCGACCTTCTCGATCTTCTCGACCTGCGCGTTGACGATCGGGCGCCAGCGCGGATGCACGTCGCGCAGGAACTTGTCGAGGGTGAAGACGACATCATCGGCCGTGAACGGCTTGCCGTCATGCCATTTCACGCCTTCCTGGAGTTTGAAGGTGTAGGTCTTCGCGTCCGGCGAGATCTCCCAGCTCTTGGCGAGCGAGGGCTGCGGCTCGAGTTTCTCGTTATAGCGCAG
The DNA here is from genome assembly GCA_965283735.1 of Beijerinckiaceae bacterium. Lineage (GTDB taxonomy): Bacteria > Pseudomonadota > Alphaproteobacteria > Rhizobiales > Beijerinckiaceae > Allobosea. The sequence goes on from CBDIPN010000002.1 coordinate 420,782, forward strand.
CAGCGACTCGTAGATATTGCCGGCGACCATGTTGGTCGGGCCGTTCTGGTTGAGGCCCTGCATCAGCATCGGCGGCTCGGGCTGGACGACGACATGGACCGTCCCGCCCTTCTTCGGCTCCTGCGCGGTTGCCGCACCCAGCGCGAGAACCGACGCCGCCAGCGCCAGACCCAACCGCAATCCCGTCATCCCACGCACCATCTGCTCGTTCCCCTGTCTCGTATCGAGATCGTATCGTTTGAATCAGGTCTGTTCGGACCGTCGGATGCCATCGCACCCGATCACGCGTCTCTTGGCAAGCGCCGCGCCAACTGACCTCGCGCCTCAGCGGGCCATGCTCGCCAGCGCGTCCCGCATCGAGGCGCTGGAAATGCCGAACAGGCCGCCGTAATGCGTCTCGAGATCGGTGATCACGAACATCACGGTCGAGATCGAGACGATGCCGATCGCGAGCACGATCGCGGCGAGGCGCTTGCGCGGGATCTGCAGGCCGAAGCTCAGGAAGACCAGCATCAGCCAGAAGGTCAGGATGCTCGTGAACAGCGGCGAGATGGGGCCGCGAACGTCCTCGATGACGGCCCAGCGCCGCTGCTGCACCCGTTGATAGCTCGCCCGGCACTCAGTCGCGACATTGACATGGAGGGCATCGGTCGGAGTCAGGCCGTTGATCCCCCGGCCGATGCGCGAGATCAGGGCGCCGAGCGAGGGATCGGCGCCTTCGCGGGCCATGCCTGTGGTATCGGGGTAGGAGACGCCTTCGGGCTTCGGCTCCAGCGGCCAGGTGCTGGCGATCACGCCTGCGGTATAACTGCGCAGGTCGAGCCGGATCGGGTCAGCCTCGGGCCCGTAGCCGCGCAGGCATTCATCGAGCTGAGCCAGCCCGGCCGCATCGGCATTGCGGTCGCGATAGGCCTGATCGAATGCGCCTTTGACGCTGGAGAGCTGCAAGCTGAGCACCAGGGCGGCGAATGTGACGAGCAGGCTCGTCACCAGCCGGATGGCTTCAAGGGTCCGCTCGGAGAGATGCTCCTCGGACAGCCAGCCACGCAGCTTGACGCCGAAGATCGCACTGCCGCTCAACAGCGCACAGAAGATGAAGGCTGCCAGCGTCTCGGCCATGGTCGCGATCGTTCCGGGCGGATGCGGTGCTTGCGTAGATCGGCCCAGATGGGCGTGCGATCGCAGGCCCTGTCAACATGTGCGGCGGCGATGTGCAGCCACCGACACTCACATTTCAGCGGAGTTCCTCGACATAGGTCGCGACGAAGCGGACGAGCTCGCTCTGCCGGGCCGTCCCGGTCTTGGCGAAGAGGCGCTGGAGATGGGTGCGGGCCGTGGTCGGCGCGATACCCAGCCGCTTGGCGGCGATGATCGTGTCGAGCCCTTCGACCATGAGAGCCAGCATGCGCTCCTCGGTCGGCGTCAGGCCGCAGGCTTCGCTGACCCGGGCGACATTGCGATCGATAGCGCTCTCGGGATCATCGACCGTCAGGACGAACAATTCGATGCTCGTCAGATGGACGGCATCGACCGCGATCTGCCGGCCGTTGCGCAGCACCAGAGGCAGCCGCGTCTCGCCGGCCGCACTGCCGGAGCGGCAGCGCTTCAGCCAGACCTGCAAGCGCGCCATGAAACCCTTGTCATAGGCGGTGAAGCGGTCGAGGCCGCCGAGCCCGTCGCGGGCAAGCTCCTCCGCGCCGCGATTGCCGAAGCGCTGGTTCAGTTCGGCATCGATGACGAAAACCGGCCTGGATGCCTTCCCGAAGGCATCGGCGGCCATGTCATGGCGCGGCGGAAACGGGGTGTAGCTCGTCCTGCCGACAATCGAGACATGAAGCGACATCGCAATATCCATCCCTGCAATCCCCGGATCGCCGCGCGACCTCGTCCGGGAAACCCTGGACTTGCCGGATGCGGCTCCGTTCCTCTTGGTCGCAGCAGATCGCGGGGAGGTTCAAAGCCCTCCGGCTTTGGGCTGTTATTGGATATCTAAATGGGAAGTCCGAAGCGGCCGCCTCTACCGCAGGATGTCAGGCGGTCAGCGTCAGCTTGTAGGTATAGGTATCGCCGCGGAACAGACCCTCGACATATTCGAGCATGTCGCCGTCGGCACCGTAGCTGCGCCGCTTGATCAGCAGGCAGGGCACCGGGCGATCGAAGCCGAAGATGGCCCATTCCTCCTCGGTCGGGGCCGCCGCCTCGATGGTCTGGTCGCAGCGCGTCAGCGGCAGGCCGAGCGCGGCGAGCCGGGCATAGACAGAGCCCGAGAGATCGCCTTCGGCCAGTTCGGGCGCGCGCTCCAGATTGTACCAGGCGACCTCGCGCGACATCGGGATATCGTCGCCCGAACGGATGCGAACCAGCTTGAGGAAGCGCGCATGCGAGGAGAGGCCGAAGATCGAGGCGATCGAACGATCATTCACCACGGACCGCTCGACGATCCGCGACGAGGGCACCCGGCCGAGTTCCTGCATCTCCTGGGTGAAGCCCTTGAGCCGATCCATGCCTGAATGCAGGCGCGGCCCCGCGCCCTGCACGATCGAGCCGAGGCGCCCCTGCGCACTCAACAACTTCCGCTCGCGCAAGGCGTTGTAGGACCGCTGCACGGTGGCGCGGCTGATGCTGAGGCGCTCGGCAAGCTGGCGCTCCGCCGGCAGGGTCGTGCCCGCCGGCAAGGTGCCGTCGCCGATCAGTTGAGACAGTTGGTCCTCGAGCTGCTGATAGAGCGGCTTGGCGGTGTCGGTGCGCAGTTCCAGCAGGTTCTGGAAGGGCGGCTTGGCGATAGGCTTAGGCACTGTCGTGGCTTGCATGAGCGTGTCACAACCCGCGTAGCAGTTCGTGAACGGCAAAATCAAATCCTCGGAGACTGCCGTGACCGGCAAGCCCATCTTCGTGCTCGGAAGCTTCGTCGTCGCCTGCTCGGCGAAGGTTGTCCGCTTCCCGCGACCGGGAGAATCGCTGGCCGCCGAGACCGTGACGATCGAACCCGGCGGCAAGGGACTGAACCAGGCGATCATGGCGCGGCGCCTCGGCGCCGACGTGGAGGGGCTGCTCGCTGTCGGCGACGATCTTGCCGCCGCCTTCGCCCTGCCGGCGCTCGAACGGGCCGGCCTGCCGGCTTCCATGCTGGTCCGGCTCACGGGCCACACCGGCAGCGGCATCGGCTTCACCGACGCTGCGGGCGAGACCTGCGTCGCCGTCGCCCCCGGCGCCAATCTCGCCCTGTCGGCTGAACATGTCCTGCAACGGGCGCGAGCCATCGCCGGTGCCGCGCTGGTGACGGCCCAGTTCGAGATCGGCGATCAGCCGATCGAGGCGGCCTTCGCGTTGGCTCGGCAGGCCGGCGTCCCGACCCTGCTCAACCCCTCGCCCTTCCGGAATATCCCAGAGGCTATGCTGGCGCTGACCTCGATCCTGATCGTCAACGAGACCGAGGCCGGCAGCCTGGCGCTCTCGCTGGGCCTGGGGCCAGACGGAGCGACGGAGCCGCAGCGCTTTGCAGCGGAGTTGGCGCCGAGGCTGATGACATGCGGGCCGGAGCTCATCGTCATGACGCGGGGCGCAGCCGGAGCGATCGCCGTTACAGCGCAGGGTCAGGTCACCGAACAGAACGGCTTCGCCGTCGAGACCGTGGATTCGCTCGGCGCCGGCGATGCCTTCGCTGCGACGCTCGGCGTCCGGCTGGCGACGGGACGTTCCTTGCCTGAATCTCTGCGCGATGCCGCGATCGCCGGAGCCCTGACCACGACCCGGAACGGCGTCTTCGACGCACTCCCGAGCCTTGCCGCCATCAAAGCGATGATCGGCGCATGAGGTCAGCCGGAATCGATAAAAATCTTTGGATTGTTTTTGGACTTTTCCAGAGCAGCCCATGCTGCTAGCCTCGGAGTGGCGCATCACGCATGCGCCTTCCGTGGCCAGCCGGGATTTCTCATGCCGCGCCTCGACGTCGATACCGTCATGTCCGTGATCGACCAGTTGCTGGCCGGCGCGATGGACGAAGAGCAGATGCAGGCCGCGGCCGAGGCGATGCGGCAATTGTTCAACGGTTCGAAAGCCTGCTTCGCCAGCTTCGGGCCGAGCCCGGAAGACTGGGCGTCCCATGCGACCAATCCCGATGCCGCGCTGCAGGAGCGCTGCTTCGGTGACCTCGCCTCCGATTTCATCGAGATGGGCGGCGCCCTGCGCGATATCCCGCTCGGCGCGATCTATCGCGACAACGAGGTGTTCGGCGAGGAAGCCTTGCGCAGCACGCGCGTCTGGCAGGAATGGATGCGGCCGCAGGACATGTATGGCGGCATGGCCTGCCGCCTCGCCAAGAACGGCGAGGCTTTCTGGTTTTTCGACGTCCAGCGCGGCCGGCAGCAGGAGAGCTTCGACGCCGAGGAGGTCGCCCTGCTCGAAAAGCTCTATCCGGTGCTCAGGCGCGTCGTCGAATTGCGGCGCCATATCGGACGGGTGACCGTCCAGCGGGACGAGGCCCGCGGAGCGCTCGACCGCGTCGCGATGGGCATCGCGATCCTCGACCAGGACATGCGGATCGCCTACGCCAACGAAGGTGCCGACGAGATCCTGTCCGACCCCGACAGCGCGGTCGGCCTGCGGCAGGGACGGCTCTTCGCGCGCCAGCCGGTCGACCAGCGCCAGCTCAGGCTGCTGGTCGAAGGCGCCCTGCGCAGCGCGCAAGACCCGCTCGCTCCAGCACGGGCCAGCATGATCCTGCATGGCGAAGACGGCTCTCATTCGCTTTCGGCCTGCGCCATGCCAGCGCCCTCTTCCCCGCAGGCTCATGCGGCCGGCAAGGTGCTGATCGCGCTGCGGCGGCTGGAAACGGCGACCAATCTCGTTGCATGCGCGCGCCAGCTCTTCGATCTCACCGATGCGGAGGCGAAATTCGCCTCCGCGCTCGCGAGTGGATCATCCCTGGCGGAAGCGGCCGAAGCCCAGGGCGTCCGGATCTCGACCGCACGCACGCATCTGGCGCGCATCTTCCAGAAGACGAACACGCGCCAGCAAAGTCAGCTCGTTTCACTGCTGCGCAGCGCGGCGCTCCCCTTGCGCCCACGCTGAGACATCGACATCGGGGCTGGATCGGGACGCATTCGCGAGCCTCGCCCGGCTCGCCGCCCGATATCCCCTCCGTCAGGCTACGAAGGAGAGACTAAGGGAACTCTCGCGCGCCTTTCGTCATCCAAATGACGGAGACGCCCCCAGCCTTTAAAGGCCTATTCGCCCGGCTGCGGGCCGTCATAGCCGCCGATGATGACCAGATCGGACTGGCCGGCGCTGCTGAGATGCTTCACCGCCTCCTGATATTCAGGCGAGGCATAGCAGGCGCGGGCCGTCTCCTCGTCCTTGAACTCGATGACGACGTTGTGCTTGCGGCCCTCGCCGCGGGCGAGCTTGTATTCGCCGCCACGCACCAGGAACTTCGCCCCATATTTGGCGAAGGCCACGGCGTTGAGCGAACGATACTTGGCGTAGGCCTCGGCGTTCTCGACGTCGACCCGCGCGATCCAGTAGCCCTTGGCCACGGTCAGAGCCCTTCGACAGCGACGAGATCGATCTCGCCGGCACCTTCGCGCAGCTTGCGAGCCTCGGCATATTCCGGGGAGAAGAGATAGGCTCGCGCCGTCTCGAAATCCTTGAACTCGAGCACGACGTTGCGGGCGCGGCCTTCGCCCTCGCCGACCGTCATCTGGCCGCCGCGCACGACCGGCGTACCGCCATACTGCTTGATGACCTCGGAGGCCTTGGCGGCATAGCTCGCCCATTTAGTCGCGTCGGAGACCTTGGCGCGGCCGATGACATATCCCTTGGGCATGGTGCTATCCGTTGGCTGAAACGAGTCTGAGACAGGCGGAGCTTACGAAGCCGCGACGATCTCGTCCATGACCGCACCCGCCGCCGCACGCGGATCTGCCGCGCGGATAATGGGACGCCCGACAACGAGATGGTCGGCGCCGATGCGGATCGCCTCGGCCGGAGTCAGCGTGCGCTTCTGGTCGCCCGCCGCGCTCCCGGAGGGGCGAATGCCGGGCGTGACGATGATCATGTCCTTGCCGATGACCTCGCGCACGATCTCCGCTTCGGCGGCCGAGCAGACGATGCCGTCGATCCCGGCGGTGCGGGCCTGCTCGGCGCGCAGGCGCACGAGATCGCGCACCGCCAGCCCGTAGCCGGCATCACGCAGATCGCCATCGTCATAGGAGGTGAGCGCGGTGACCGCGAGCAGCTTGAGGGCGGCATCGCCGCGCCCCTCGACCGCGCCGCGCATGGTCTGCGGATAGGCATGGACGGTGAGGAAGGTGACGCCGAGCTTGGTCAGCGAGTTGACGCCTTCGGTCACGGTGTTGCCGATGTCGTGCAGCTTGAGGTCGAGGAAGACCTTCTTGCCCTCGGCGACGAGCTGGCGCGCGAGATCGAGCCCGCCGGCGAAGGCGAGGCGATAACCGATCTTGTAGAAGGTGACGCCGTCTCCGAGCGTCGAGACGAGGCGATAGGCATCCCACACGGTCGGCACATCGAGAGCGACGATCAGGCGGTCGCGGACATCGTTGATCTTCTGCATCGGTCAATTCCCTGAGTTTTGAGGGAAGGCGCACGATTCGAAGCGGGATGCAAGGGCGGGAGCCCCGGCGCCGATACGTAGAACATCCTCCTACGCATCGGCGCCTTGCCGAGAAATCTATTCCCGCTTTCGGGCCGATCCTCTAGGCGTCGCGCTCCGCTTCCTCGGAGACGCCATCGATGTCCCTGGCTGCCCTGATCGGGTTCCTGCTGCTGACCGGCATGGCCGCCTATGTGCAGACGCTGACCGGCTTCGCCTTCGGGCTGATCGCGATGGGCGGCGTCGGCCTGACCGGCCTGCTCTCACTGCCGGATGCGGCGATGCTCATCAGCGCGCTCACGCTGGTCAATGCGACGCAGATGCTGCTCAAGGGCTGGCGCGATGTCGACTGGCGCAAGTTCGGACTGGTGCTGGTCGCGAGCTGGCCCTTCGTCTTCATCGGCTTCCATCTGCTGGAATGGCTCGCCGCCAGCCGCGCCGACCTCCTGCGACTGGCGTTGGGTTTCGTGATCATCGTCTCCAGCCTGCAACTGGCGCGGAAACCGGACCCGCTCAAGCAGCCGTCGGGCGCGCCGAGCTACCTGTTCTTCGGCAGCATCGCGGGATTGATGAGCGGCATGTTCTCCACTGGAGGCCCGCCGCTGGTCTACCATTTTTATCGCCAGCCGATGCCGCTCGTCGTCGTCCGGGAAACGCTGGTGACGATCTTCGCGCTGAACGCCCTGTTCCGCACGGGACTCGTCATCGCCACCGACCAGATTCCCGCGCCATCGACGCTTTCAGGGCTCTTCGCCATTCCCGCGGTGATGCTGGGCACGCATCTGGCGCGACGCTACCCGCCGCCGCTCGCGCAGGCCACCATGAGGCAGATCGTGTTCCTGCTGCTGTTCCTATCGGGCGTTTCGCTCGGGGCGCCCGCCGTTGCTCACATGCTCAAAGGCGTATTCTGAAGCCCTTTCGACTCAGAACTGCGGCTCCTGCGGAGCCTGCGCGGCAAAGACCTGCTGGAAGACCTGCCCCCAGACATCCGGTGGCTGCGCACCGGAGACCGCGAGCTTGCCGTCGACGATGAAGAAGGGCACGCCGGTAACGCCGACCTTGCGAGCGTGATCCTCCAGCCCGATCACGGTCTCGCGCAGTTCGTCATTGGCGAGTTCATCGCGGGCGGCCTGCTCGTCGAAGCCCTGCTCGACCGCGATCTGGACCAGCGTCTCGATATCGCCGATGTCGCGGCCGTCCTGCCAATAGGCCCGGAACAGGGCGGCCGTCATGTCGCCGCCGCGCTGCACGGTGGAGGCGGCAGCGACCAGCATATGCGCCATGCGGGTGTTGACGCTCCGCGTCACCTTCCCCCAGTTGAAAGTGACGCCGCTCTCCAGCGCCGCTTCCGACAAACGGACCTCGATTTCCTTGCGCTTGCCCGGGCCGAACTTGCTTTCAAGATATTGCGTGCGGTCCATGCCCTCCTCGGGCATTTCCGGGTTCAGCTCATAGGGCAGCCAGGTGATGGCGAAGCGCTCGTTCAGGCCGTAGCGCTCCAGCGCCGTCTCCAGCCGGGCCTTGCCGATGAAGCACCAGGGGCAGGCGATGTCCGAGACGATCGCGAGCGGCATCTTGTCCTGCATATCGATATCCTCAGGTCTCAGGCGGGTAGCGATGCTGCCCACCGTGACGGTCTTCGGCGACCGCCTCCACGCCCGGCGTCTCGCAGCCGGAGAGGAAGGCGGGGCCGACCGGAATCTTGCCGGCACCGCCGGGGATGTCGAGGATATAGGTCGGCTGGCACAGGCCGGAAAGGTTTCCGCGCAGGCTTTTGACCAGCGCCTGCCCCTCTTCCAGCGTCAGCCGGAAATGCGAGGTTCCGGGCGCGAGATCGGGATGGTGCAGGTAATAGGGCTTGATGCGGTTCTCGACGAAGGCGCGCATCAACGCACCCAGCGTCTCGACATCGGCATTGACGCCCTTGAGCAGTACGGACTGGCTGATCAGGACATGGCCGGCATCGGCCAGCGTCGCGATCGCGGCGCGGGCGTCATCAGTGAATTCGCGCGGATGATTGGCGTGGATGGCGATATAGCTCGCCTTGCCGGGGATGCGCAGCGCCCGCGCATAATCCGGCGTGATCCGGCCGGGATCGACGACGGGCACGCGGGTATGCCAGCGCGCGACCTTGATATGCGGGATGCTGGCCAGGCGCTTGGCCACCTCACGCACGCGGCGGGCGGAGAGGATGAAGGGATCGCCGCCGGTCATGATCACCTCCCAGATCTCGGGACGGGAGGCGAGATAGGCGAGCGCGGCGTCGAGTTTCGCACCGGTCAGCGCATCGCCGCCGGGACCGACCATCTCGCGCCGGAAGCAGAAGCGGCAATAGACCGGGCAGGCATGGACGAGCTTAAGAAGCGCGCGGTCGGGATAGCGATGAACCACGCCCTCAACCGGGGAATGGGCGTCGTCACCGATCGGATCCACCAGCTCCTGCGGCAGCGTCGTGAGCTCGGCCGCGTCGGGGACGAACTGGCGCGCGATGGGGTCGGCCGGATCAGCCGGATCGATCAGCCCGGCGACGGCCGGCGTCACCGAAACGGCATAGCGCTCCGCCACCTTTTGCAGCGCTTCGCGGCGCTCAGGCGCGGCCAAGCCGGCCTCGACGAGCGCGTCGATGCTGCGCAGCGGCTGGCCACCGGGGGGCTGATGAACGGTCATGCCCCTCCCCTGCCCGGTTCCGCGACCGGCGTCCAGAGCACATCCTCGATCCGGCGTGCGCCGACGCAAAGCATGACGAGCCGGTCGAAGCCGAGCGCGATGCCGGATGCCGCCGGCATCAGCGCCAGCGCTTCCAGGAAATCCTCGTCGACCGGATAGCGCTCGCCATAGATGCGCTCCTTCTCGTCCATATCGGCCTCGAAACGGCGGCGCTGCTCGGCCGGATCGGTCAGCTCGCCGAAGGCATTGGCAAGCTCGACGCCGCAAGCATAGAGCTCGAAGCGCTCGGCCACGCGCGGATCGCCGGGCTTCGGCCTTGCGAGCGCAGCCTCGCTGATCGGGTATTCGCAGAGGATCGTGGCGCGGCCGCGGCCGAGATGCGGCTCGATGCGCTCGGACAGGACACGGCTGAAGATGTCGGACCATGTATCGTCTTCGGCGACCCGGATACCGGCCTCGATCGCATCGGCGGCGAGCCCGCCGCGATCGAACTCCTGATCGGCTGTCACCGTGCGCAGCAGGTCGATCCCGGCATGACGCCTGAAGGCCTCCTGCAAGGTCAGCCGTTCAGGCTCGGCGAAGGGATCGGCCTCGATACCCCGCCAGCGCAGCATCGTCGCGCCGGTGGCACGCGCCGCCTCGGCCATCAGAGCCGCGCAGTCCTGCATCAGCGCCTCATAACCCTCGCCGGCGCGGTACCATTCCAGCATCGTGAACTCGGGATGATGCAGGGCCGTGCGCTCGCGATTGCGGAAGACGCGAGCGAAATCGAAGATGCGGGTCTCGCCGGCCGCGAGCAGCTTCTTGGCCGCGAATTCCGGCGAAGTGTGCAGATAGTAGGGATGGGGCGCGGTAGCGTTGTCGATCAGCGTCGTACTGAACCCGTGCAGATGCGTTTCGTTGCCGGGCGATAGCTGCAGGATCGCCGCCTCGACCTCGGTGAAGTCGCGGGCCTCGAACCAGCGCCGCAGCGCCGTCTTGATCCGCCCGCGCGCCTGCAAGGCCGGGCGCCGGTCGGCATGGACATCGGGTCGCCAGAACGGCGTCGGGGACGAACTCATCGAATCTCGCGTCGGAACTGTCGGGAAGCTTCCGTTTCGCGCGCGAATGCGGTAGTTGCGCGGCGACAGGAATTCGCATAGCGCGCGAAAACGCCGCGCACCAGCAAGGACATTCACGTGGTCAAGGTCATCGCCTCTTCCGTCCGCAAGGGCAACGTCCTCGAGCTCGACGGACATCTCTGCACCGTCATCTCGGCCGAGAGCTTCTTCCCCGGTAAGGGCACCCCGACGACGCAGATCGACATGCGCCGCATCTCCGACGGCACCAAGATGACGCAGCGCTACAAGACGACCGAGCAGGTCGAGCGCGCCTATGTCGAGGATCGCGACTTCACCTATCTCTACCAGGACGGCGAGCAATACGTCTTCATGAACCCGGAGACCTACGACCAGATCCCGGTCGACAAGGACGTGATCGGCGACGCCGCTCCCTATCTCCAGGAGAACATGAAGGTCTCGCTCTCGGTGTTCGAGGACAAGGCCGTCGCGATCGAACTGCCGCAACGCGTGACGCTCGAGGTCATCGAGACCGAACCGGTGACCAAGGGCCAGACGGCTTCCTCCTCCTACAAGCCGGCGATCCTCTCGAACGGCGTGCGCAGCGCCGTGCCGCCGCATGTCGGCGTCGGCACCCGCGTCGTCGTGATGACGGCCGACGGCTCCTATGTCGAGCGCGCGAAGGACTAACCTCTCGCGTGCAGAGCGCAGGAGAAAGTTATCCTCTATAGCTTTACGCAGCGGGCCCTTTCCGGGCCCGTTGTCGTTTCCGAGGACATCATGACGCTCACAGTCAAGGCCGCCGCCCTTTCCGGCTTCGTGCAGACGCTCAAGGCGCTCGACGCCATTCTCGACAAGGCCGTCGCCCAGGCCGAAACCCGCAAGATCCAGCCGGAAGTGCTGCTGACGGCTCGTCTCGCGCCGGACATGCTGGCCTTCACCCGCCAGATCCAGCTCTGCTGCGACTTCGCCAAGAACGCGGTCGCGCGCCTCTCGGGCGGCGAGAACCCGCGCTTCCCCGATGAGGAGAAGAGCTTCCCGGAACTGAAGGAGCGCATCGCCAAGACGCTAGCCTTCATCGCCGCGGCCGATGGCGCCACGCTCGATGCCGGGCTTGCCCGCGAGGTCACCTTCCCGCGCGGCCCCTCGGCGACCGCAACGATGACGGGCGAGGGCTATCTCACCCGCTTCGCCATCCCGAATTTCTATTTCCACGCCACGACGGCCTATGACATCCTGCGCCAGAACGGCTTCCAGATCGGCAAGCAGGACTTCCTGCTCGGCGTCTTCGACGCCTGAGGCTCGCCTTCCGATATGAGCGCGACGCCGGCCATCACGATCGAGCGTGCTTCTCCCCGGGATGCCGGGGAGATCAGCGCGCTCTATCTGGCGTCGCGCGCGGAGGCCCTGCCCTATCTGCGCCGCGTCCATAGCGACGACGAGGTACGGAGCTGGATCGCGCATGTCAGGCTCGCCACCGGGGAGGCCTGGGTCGCGCGGGAGGCCGGGCGCATCCTCGGCTTCCTCTGCCTCGACGGCGAGGATCTCGACCAGCTCTACCTGCTGCCGGGCCAGCTCAGGCGCGGCATCGGCTCGCTGCTGCTCGCCAAGGCCAGGGAACGCAGCCCGGAGCGGCTCCACCTGTTCACCTTCCAGCGGAACACGGCGGCCCGCGCCTTCTACGAGCGCCACGGCTTCCGCCTCGTCGATCTCAACGACGGCGATCGCAACGAAGAGGGCGAGCCGGACGCGCTCTACGAGTGGCGCCGATCTTTTTCGGGCGAGCCCTTGTAATCGGGAAGACCGGTTCCCATTTCAGGCTCACGACGATGTCGAGAGCGTTCCACAGCTCTCCATTGTCGCTGAAGACGGCCATGAGCCGAACGTGTGACGCCGGATGTACGCGCACCGTTCCGCTGCATGGCCGTTGGCATTTCTGGGGTATTCATCCGTCATGGTCGGGCTTGTTCCGACCATCCACGTCTTCGTTCCTGCAACGCCGCGCCCAAGACGTGGATGCTCGCCACGAGGGCGAGCATGACGTTCGGCTTTCTCTCAACCCTGCAGGAACGGGTTGTTCTGCCGCTCCTCGCCCAGCGTGCTCGCCGGGCCATGGCCGGGCAGGAACTGGACGTCGTCGCCGAGCGGCAGGAGCTTGGTCTTGATCCCCGAGATCAGCGCCTCGTGGTCGCCATAGGGAAAGTCGGTGCGACCGACAGAGCCGGCGAAGACGGTGTCGCCCGCCAGCAGGAAGCGCAGGTCCTTCTGGAAGAAGGTGACATGGCCCGGCGAATGGCCCGGCACATGCGCGACCGCGAAGGTGAGGTCGCCGAGCGTGACCGTGTCGCCATCCTTCAGCCAGCGCGTCGGCACGACCGCCCTCATGCCATGGACATCGAAGCGCAGCCCCTGCTCCGGCAGGGCGTCGAGCAGAGGCTTGTCGCCCTCGTGCGGCCCGATGATCGGGATCGACAGCGCCTCGGCCAATTCGGTGGCGCCGCCGGCATGGTCGAGATGGCCGTGGGTCAGCCAGATCGCGACCGGCGTGACGCCGAGCTCCTTGATGGCCGCCTGCAGGCGCGGCACGTCGCCGCCGGGATCGACGATCGCCGCCTCGTTGGACTTGGGCTCCCAGACGATCGAGCAATTCTGCTGGAACGGCGTCACCGGCACGACGGCAATCTGAAGCGGCGGCTGCTGGTCGGTCATGCGGGTGCTTTCGGATCCATGTGAGCGTGCGGAATGCGCGAACCTACCGTCCGCCGCAGCGGTTGGCGATGAGTGCGCGGTAGTTCACCAGCTCGGAATCCATCTCCGCGACATTGCGCGCGCGTTCCGGCTCGCCCTGGCAGGTGGCGAAAACCGAGCGGGCCTTCTGAAGATAGCCGACATGCTCGCGCCAGGTCCGGCATTGCGTCGCCTGGTCGGCACTCGCCACACCTGCAAGCCGCGTCTGCTGGACGCGGAAACCAGCCTCGTTCTGGAAGAGATCGCGCGAGCAGGTCGCCGGGCGCGACTGCTGCGCCAGCACGGGAGCGGCCAGAAGGAGCGTCGCGACAGTCAGCGCGAACCTCATCCGAGGTTCAGCTCCTTGAAGAAGTCGTTGCCCTTGTCGTCGATGACGATGAAGGCGGGGAAATCCTCGACCTCGATCCGCCAGACCGCCTCCATGCCGAGTTCGGCATATTCGAGCACCTCGACCTTGCGGATGCAGTCCTGCGCCAGACGCGCGGCCGGGCCGCCGATCGAGCCGAGATAGAAGCCACCATGGGCCTTGCAGGCCTCGCGCACGGCCGCCGAGCGATTGCCCTTGGCGAGCATCACCATCGAGCCGCCGAAGGACTGGAACTGATCGACGAAGGAATCCATGCGGCCGGCCGTCGTCGGCCCGAAGGAGCCCGAGGCAAAACCCTCCGGCGTCTTGGCCGGGCCGGCATAATAGACCGGGTGGTTCTTGAAATAGTCGGGCATGCCCTCGCCGCGCTCCAGCCGCTCGCGGATCTTGGCATGGGCAAGGTCGCGGGCGACGACGATCGTGCCGGTCAGCGACAGGCGCGTCTTGACCGGGTGCTTCGAGAGCGTCGCGAGGATCTCGCTCATCGGCTGGTTGAGATCGATCTTGACCACGGAACCGCCGAGCGCCGCTTCGTCGACATCCGGCAGGTACTTGGAGGGATCGGTCTCCAGCGCCTCCAGGAAGATGCCGTCCTTGGTGATCTTGCCCTTGGCCTGGCGATCCGCCGAGCAGGAGACGCCGAGCCCGATCGGCAGCGAGGCGCCGTGGCGCGGCAGGCGGATGACGCGGACATCGTGGCAGAAATACTTGCCGCCGAACTGCGCGCCGACGCCGAGCGCCTGCGTCATCTTGTGGACCTCTTCCTCCATTTCGAGGTCGCGGAAGGCGTGGCCCGAAGGCGAGCCCTTGGTCGGCAGCGCGTCGAGATATTTGGTCGAGGCGAGCTTCACCGTCTTGAGGTTCTGCTCGGCCGAGGTGCCGCCGATGACGATGGCGAGGTGATAGGGCGGGCAGGCGGCGGTGCCCAGCGTCAGGATCTTCTCCTTCAGGAACGCCATCATGCGGTCCTTGGTCAGGAGCGAGGGCGTCGCCTGATAGAGGAAGGTCTTGTTGGCCGAGCCGCCGCCCTTGCAGACGAAGAGGAATTTATAAGCGTCCTCGCCCTCGGCGTAGATGTCGATCTGTGCCGGCAGGTTGGTCGCGGTGTTCTTCTCCTCGAACATCGAGAGCGGCGCGAGCTGCGAATAGCGCAGGTTGCGCTTGAAATAGGCGTCCGCCACGCCCTCGCCGAGCGCAGCCTCGTCCTCGCCATCGGTCCAGACCTTGCGGCCCTTCTTGCCCATGATGATCGCGGTACCGGTGTCCTGGCACATCGGCAGCACGCCACCAGCGGCGATGTTGGCGTTCTTCAAGAGATCATAGGCGACGAACTTGTCGTTCGAGGTCGCCTCGGGATCGTCGAGGATCTTGCCGAGCTGGGCGAGATGGCCGGGGCGCAGCAGGTGGTTGATATCGATGAAAGCCTGTTCGGAAAGCTGGCGGATCGCCTCGCGCGAGACGCTCAGGACCTCGCGGTCGCCGATCTTCTCGACGCTGACGCCCTCGCTGCCGAGCTTGCGATAGGGCGTCGTATCCTCGCCGAGCGGGAAGAGATCGACATGCGTATAGGCCATGACCAGCGGCTCCGAAACAAGGTGCGCCGCGTTCGGGACATGGAAGACGCGGCGCCGATCCAGCCGGGGTCATAGCCCGTCGGCCGGGAACGTCCAAGCAGTCTTTAATCCGTCTAGGCTGAGAGCGGAGTTGTACGACAAGGCCAATTGGCGGATTGCTTCTGATCGCACCCTCTTGTCATTCCGGCGCGCGCCGCAGGCGCGAACCCGGAACCCACGACGGGGTGAAACATCCGTTGTCTGGTTATTTAAGGCGGCTCACCCGGTCGTGGGTTCCGGGTTCTTCGCTGTGCGAAGCCCCGGAATGACAAAGGGTGTGATTCGATGCCGCCAGGATCGAATATTGACGGTTCAAGCCGCTTGCGCGGCCGATTCGGCGAGGATCGCGTAGATCGCCGCGGGGTCGCGGATCTTGCGGACCTGTTCCAAAACGGACTGGTTGCGCAGCACGCGCGCGACGCGGGCGAGCGCCTTGAGGTGGTCGGCGCCGGCGCCCTCGGGCGCGATCAGCACGAAGATGATGTCGACCGGCTGGCCGTCGAGCGCGTCGAAATCGATCGGCTTCTCGGTGCGGGCGAAGAGGCCGACGAGGCGGTCGATGCCCGGCATCCGGCCGTGCGGGATGGCGATGCCATCGCCGATACCGGTCGAGCCGAGACGCTCGCGCTGAAGCAAGGCTTCGAACAACTCGCGGTCCGGCAGGCCCGTCAGCGTGGCGGCATGCTGGGCAAGCTCCTGCAGAGCCTGCTTCTTGCCGTTGGCCCGCAGCGGCGAGATCACCGCGGCGGGGCTCAGAAGATCGGTCAGCGTCATTCGCCCGTCCATGCATGTCCCGTGCCGGCCGAAAAGCCGTCGGCACGGGTCAGGTTCGACGGCCGGAGCGGATCGCCCGCCGGCCTTAGGACAGCGATGCCGGCGGATCGATCCAGCCGATATTGCCGTCGCGGCGGCGGTATACGATGTTCATGCGACCATTGCCAGCGTGGCGGAAGACGACAACCGGCGCACCCGTCAGGTCGAGCTCGGCAACAGCGTCGCTAACCGTCCTGACATGCAGAGATTTGGTCGATTCCGCGACGATCACCGGGTTATCGGCGGCAGTAGACCCGTCGAAATCCTCGATATCGTCATCGGGGGCCGCGATCACATAGCTGGGGATTTCGATCCCGACATCGCGGCCATTGGCACTCGAACGGTCCTTCAGCCTGCGCTTGTAGCGTCGCAGCCGCTTCTCGATGCGCTCAGCCATCTTGTCGAGGCTGGCATAGGGATCGTGCGCGGTGGCGGAGGCTTCCAGCGTGATCCCGGAGGAGAGGTGCAGGACGCCATCGGTGCGGAAGGCAGTGCCGTCCTTGTCGACCGTGACATGGCCCTGATAGCCACCCTCGTAATATTTGCTGACCGCCGCAGCGACCCGCTCCTCGGCCTGGCCGCGGAGCGCCTCGCCGACATCGAGATTCTTGCCGGAGATTCGCAAGCTCATGGAGTGCTTCCCCTTGGTTAGCCATGGCCCTGTTCGGCCATCTCTAGGAGCTAAGAACCGGGAGTCGGGGTTGTCAATGAGCCGGCGCAATCATGACGCGCATGCGCAGGGCCTTTGGAACAAATTCGCTTAACGTTCTGCCGCCGCCATCGCGACCTTCTCGCGCCGCCGCTCCATCGAGGACGGGATTCTCAGGGATTCGCGGTATTTCGCCACAGTACGCCGGGCGATATCGATGCCACCGTCCTTCAACCGGGTCACAATGGCATCATCAGAGAGAACCACCGAGGGACTCTCGTCGTCGATCATCTGCTTGATCCGGAAGCGCACGGCTTCCGCCGAATGCGCCTCGCCATAGCCGGTCGCGGCAATCGCGGCCGAGAAAAAGTATTTCATTTCGAAGACCCCGCGCGAGCAGGTCAGGTATTTATTCGAGGTGACGCGCGATACGGTTGATTCGTGCATGGCGATGGCGTCTGCCACGGTCTTGAGGTTGAGCGGGCGCAGATGCTCGACGCCATGGGCGAAGAAGCCGTCCTGCTGGCGCACTATCTCGCTCGCAACCTTCAGGATCGTCCGGGCGCGCTGCTCCAGCGAGCGGGTCAGCCAGTTCGCGGTCTGCAGGCATTCGGCGATGAAGGCCCTGTCCTCGTCGCTGCGAGCCGCCCTCGAGACGCGCGCGTGATAGGTCTGGTTGACCAGCAGCCGCGGCAGGGTGTCGGGGTTGAGGTCGATCAGCCAGGAGCCGTCCGGAGCGGCGCGAATGAAGACATCCGGCACCACGGTCTCGGCGGCCGAGCCGCCGAAGGCACGGCCGGGCTTTGGGTCGAGGCGGCGGATCTCCCCGACCATGTCGGCGATATCCTCGTCATCGACGCGGCAGAGGCGCTTCAAGGCGGCGAAATCGCGCTTGGCGACGAGCGGCAGGTTCGCGACGAGCATCTGCATGGCCGGGTCGAAGCGATCACGGTCGCGCAACTGGATGGCCAGGCATTCGGCGACGTCGCGAGCCGCGACCCCGGAGGGATCGAACCCCTGGACGACACGCAACACGGCCTCGACCCTGTCGATGGCGACGCCAAGGCGTTCGGCTATCTCCGGGAGCGGCTCCCCGAGATAACCGCTATCGTCGACCGCATCGATGATGTGGCGGCCGATGATGCGCTCAGCCGGCGTCACGACGGCGAGGTCGAGTTGCGCGACCAAGTGGTCGTGCAGCGAAGCATCCGCCGTCAGGCTGCTCTCGAAGCCCTCGGGATCGCCGTCGAAGGACCCGCCCGTCGCGCCATAGGCGCCGCCCACGATCGGCAGGCTGTCGGCGCCACCCGCCTCGCTGCGGGCGGTTGTCGGCTGTTCGTTCTGGAAGACGTTGTCGAGGCCGGTGCCGAGCCTGCCTTCCATGCCCTCCTGCGTGTGCAGGCTCTCGGCCTTGGCGAAGCTCTCGGCGTCGGCGGCGTGAGGGTTGTCGGCATCCTCGGAACGCGCCGGCTGCCCTTGGGCTTCATCGCGCTCCAGCAAGGGATTGCGTTCCAGCTCGCCCTCGACAAAATTCTGGAGTTCGAGATGCGAAAGCTGCAGGAGCTTGATCGCCTGCAGCAACTGCGGCGTCATCACCAGGGACTGTCCCTGGCGCAGCTCCATGCGCGGCATCATCGCCATACGCGAAAGGCCCTTCCCGCTCGCGCGCCATCGGCACGCTTCTTGCTTGCGGAAGGGACACTAGCGCCGGCTCACCGCCGCGTCAAAGGCTCGCCCATGCCTGCGGCCGGAATTCTGATGCACCGCAGCAAAACGGCAGCGACGCGCAGGCTCCACCGCCTCAGAGACGGAAATCCTCACCCAGATAGACGCGCCTGACATCCGGGTTCGCGATGATCTCGGCCGGAGAGCCTTCGGTCAGCACGCGCCCGGAATGGATGATGTAGGCGCGATCGACGAGACCGAGCGTCTCGCGGACATTGTGATCGGTGATGAGCACGCCGATGCCGCGATCGGTGAGCTGGCGCACCAGCGCCTGGATGTCGCCGACCGCGATCGGATCGATACCGGCGAACGGCTCGTCTAGCAGGATGAAGGAAGGCTTGCCGGCGAGCGCGCGGGCGATCTCGCAGCGGCGGCGCTCGCCGCCCGAGAGCGCGATCGAGGGCGCCTTGCGCAGACGGGCAATCGTGAATTCTTCGAGCAATTGGTCGAGCTGGCGCTCGCGCGCCTTGCGGTCGGGCTCGACCACCTCCAGCACTGAGCGGATATTGTCCTCGACCGACAGGCCGCGGAAGATCGAGGCCTCCTGTGGGAGATAGCCGATACCGAGCCGCGCGCGCTGGTACATCGGCAGAGCGGTGATGTCGTTGCCCTCGAGCGAGATGATGCCGGCATCGGCCGCCACGAGGCCGGTGATCATGTAGAAGATCGTGGTCTTGCCGGCACCGTTGGGACCGAGCAGGCCGACCGCCTCGCCCTGACGCAGATGAAGGCTGGCATCGGACACGACGGCACGGCCGCCATAGCTCTTGCGCAGACCGGAAACCGCGAGGATTCCAGCCCCGCCGATGGCTGCGACGCTAGAAGCACCCGGCCGGGCCACCTCCTGCTCACGACTACCGAACAGACCACGCAAGCGACCGAAGACACCCGGCTGTTGCGGGCGCGGAGCCGGGCGCGCCGGCGGGGCCATGGGGCGAGGCGCTTCGGAAACGGTCACTTGCGGCACGATCAGTTGGTAGGCTTGGGCGCCGGCTGAGCCGGCTTGGCGCCGGGCTTGCCGGCATCGGTCTTGTTGGCGTCGTTCGGCACGAACAGGCCCTGCACGCGCCCGCCTTCGACATTGGCGACGCCGGTGACGGTGTCATAGGTCAGCTTCTGGCCACGGGTCACATTGGGCCCGTCGTTCAACGCGACGTTGCCGGTCATGATGACGAGGTTCCGGGAGCGGTCGAACTCGGCATTGTCGGAGGTCGCGGCCTGCGTCTTCGAGACCACGGTCACCGGGCCCTTGCACAGGATGCGCTTGATCGAGCTGTCATTGCCCGTCCCCGCCGCTGCGGGGGCCGGCGTCGCGGCTGCGGGGGCCGGCGTCGCCGGACGACCGGCGGTTCCGCCCGGGCCGCCGCGGCCCTCGTAAAGCACGGTCATCACGGTGCAGCGAACCGTCGTCTCGCCCTGCACGGCCACGACATTGCCCGAGAAGACCGCCTTGTTCTCCTTGTCGACCACGTCGAGCTTGTCGGCATCGATCTTGATCGGTTCCTTGCTGTCGCCGCCGAGCCCGCCCAGCGCCGAGGACGCGCCCCGCTGCTTGGCCGGGGCCGCCTGAGCAAAAGCTTCCTGGGGAGCACCGAGCAGCGCGAATCCGGCCGCAAGGAGCAGCGCGGCGTCGCGGGCATGCGCGAAACGGAGCATCTGGCCAACCTTGGTCATGTCACTGTCTCTTCCCATTCCCGGCGTCGCCTGCCGGTACCCCATCCGCAGGGGGAACCCGATTCGCGTTCAGCAGTTCCGGCATCGGCGTGCTGCCCTCGCGTTCGGGGCCGGCGAGCGTACCTGCTGGCGCGTTCCGGATGAAGACCCGCACCCGCCCCTCGAAAGCGATCAACTCGCCATTGTTCTTCACGTCAAGTGTGTCGGCATCGACGGTGGTCTCGCCGAGGCTGACCTTGACGGGTTCCTTCGAGACCACGGTGCCGGATTTGAAGTCGACATCGGCCGTCTTCATCTGCATGTCGTGGCCGTTCTCGGTGCGGATCTTGACGTCGTCGACGAGGCGCAGCTTCTCCTTCTGCGTGTCGAAGAGGCCCGTCTTCGCGTTCACCGTCACCCAGCCTTCGCGCTCCATCTGGATGCGCGCCGTCAGCGCCTGCAGTTCGATCTGCGTCGGGTTCCTGATCTCCTGGAACGCGTTCACGGCCGTGACCTGGTAGGGCCGGTTGTCCTTGCGGTAGCCCGAGAGCTTCGGCGTCTCCATCCTGACCTTGCCGCCGGTGATGCCGACGGAGCTGACCGAGACATTCGCCAGCTTGCCGCCGAGCGGCGACAGGAAGGGAATCACGACCAGCGCCAGCACCAGCGTCACGGCGGCGACGGGAATAACCCAGCGCAGCAGATGCACCAGCCGCGTATGGCGCCGCGCCGCGCCGAAGGCCGCACGACGGCGCGCCGCCTGCGCGGACAGCCCGGCCGCCGGGTCGTTGAAGGTCATTGCCAAAGTCATGTCCCGCGCAATGGCAGCCGCTCACGGCATTTTCGTGTCACAGGACAGGCCACATCGCGCCCCCGCGCAGCTCGTCCATGCGGGTTCGAACGCATGTCCGCGCGCTCAACCCGCGCGCAGACTGACGCAAGAAGCCTTAGAAATTGTCAAGTGTGGGCGAAGATATCGGTCTCGCCCCAGCCAGCGAGATCGAGCTCGGCGCGATAGGGCAGGAACTGGAAACAGGCCTGGGCGAGCTGCCGGCGGCCTTCGCGCGCCAGCATCGTCTCCAGCTTCTCGTGCAGCGCATGCAGATGCAGGACATCGGAGGCTGCGTAGGCGAGCTGGGCCTCGCTCAGCGTGTCCGCACCCCAGTCCGAGGATTGCTGCTGCTTCGACAATTCGACGCCGAGCAACTCGCGCACGAGATCCTTGAGCCCGTGCCGGTCGGTATAGGTGCGGGTCAGCTTCGAGGCGATCTTGGTGCAGTAGACCGGTGCCGTGACCACGCCGAAGGCATGCTTGAGCACGGCGACATCGAAACGAGCGAAGTGGAAGAGCTTCAGCACGGCCGGATCCTCGAGCAGGCGGATCAGGTTCTTCG
The DNA here is from genome assembly GCA_965283735.1 of Beijerinckiaceae bacterium. Taxonomy (GTDB): domain Bacteria; phylum Pseudomonadota; class Alphaproteobacteria; order Rhizobiales; family Beijerinckiaceae; genus Allobosea. The sequence goes on from CBDIPN010000002.1 coordinate 442,079, forward strand.
GCCGTTCGCCGCCCTTCGGGATCTGCACGACATCGGCGGTGCCGTCACCGCGCGACAACTGGACGACGCAGAGTCGGTCGCGATGCGGGTTGAGGCCGAGCGTCTCGGTGTCGATCGCGACGCTGGATCCGGCGTCGTAGCCGTCCGGCAGGTCGCCGCGATGGAAACGGATGGTCATGCTCAAAACCTCACTCGGGCGGCGCGAACGCGCCCTTCAACTGCACTTCACGGAAACGGGAAACGACAGGCCGCGCGCCGATGGCGACGCAGGTTTCGCAGCTAACGGCCTGCCTCTCCCCGTTCAAGCCCTTTCTGTGCCGAGATAAACTCTTAGGCGCCTCATTAACCCTTTATTCACCATGCGCTTCAACCGCGAAGCTGACCATGCGACAACTGCCCATCGGAGCCCGCAGCATGTCCCTGGTCCGCCTGTTCACTGACTTTCACGGCCGCATCGGACTGCGGACCTTCTGGCTCGGCAGCATCGCAGTCGCGTTGACGCTGCTCGCCACCGAGCGCACCGTTCTGCTTCTGGCGGATCATCGCCACGAGGCGATGATCATCCCCGTCATCAAGGCCCTCGCCCTGTTCCCCTGGGCTGCCCTGGCCGCGAAGCGCGCCACAGACCGCGGCAGCACGCCGCTGTTCGGCATCCTGCTGATCTGCGCCATCGTGCTGCCGGAACATCTGAGACCTCTCGTCTCGATCGGCTGGCGCCCGTCGCTGGAAGCGATCTCGACCATGGCCTGGGTCGTCGCCTTCATCGATCTCGGCCTGATGCCATCGGCTGCGAAGGAGGATGGGGTTGCAGCCAGCCGGGCGGGTGCTAAAGCGGCGGAATGAGCGCCGCATCGACCTCCTCCCCCTGCCCTCTCCTTCGACCCGACCGATCCGGTCGCGCTGACTCAGGCGCTGGTCCGCTGCCCCTCGGTGACGCCCGAGGAAGGCGGGGCGCTCGCGCTGCTCGACGCCGTGCTGTCGGCCGAAGGCTACGACGTGCACCGCCCCGTCTTCAGCGAGCCGGGCACGCCGGATGTCGAGAACCTCTACGCCCGTATCGGCGATACCGCGCCGGTCTTCGTGATCGCCGGGCATACCGATGTCGTTCCCGTCGGCGACGCGGCCGCCTGGACGCGCGAGCCCTTCGGCGGAACGATCGAGAACGGCACGCTCTACGGCCGCGGCGCCTGCGACATGAAGGGCGGGCTCGCCGCCATGGTTGCGGCGGCGATCCGCTACCGGCGCGACAATCCGGAGGCGCCCAGCTCGATCGCCTTCCTGGTCACCGGCGACGAGGAAGGTCCCTCGGTCAACGGCACGGTCAAGTTGCTGGCCTGGGCGCATGAGCGCGGCGAGCGCTTCGACCATTGCATTCTCGGCGAGCCGACCAATCCGGCTGTCATGAGCGACATGGTCAAGATCGGCCGGCGGGGCTCGCTGACCGGCAAGCTCACTGTCCAGGGCACGCAGGGTCATGTCGGCTATCCGCATCTTGCCGATAACCCGATCCGGGGCATGGTCCGCCTGCTCGCCGCCCTCGACGCCACGCCGCTCGACGGCGGCACGCAGCATTTCGACCCGAGCAATCTCGAAGTCACGACGCTCGATGTCGGCAACCCCGCGACCAACGTCATCCCGGCGCAGGCGAAGGCGGCCTTCAACATCCGCTTCAACGATACCTGGACGCCGGAGACGCTCGCCGCCGAACTGGAACGGCGTCTGCGCGAGGCAGCCGGCAATCAGGTGCGCTATACGCTCGAGGTCCAGCCGACCAATGCGGTCGCCTTCCTGACCGAGCCCGGCCCCTTCGTCGCGCTCGTCGCCGACGCCATCGAAGCCGAGACCGGCAAGCGTCCGGCGCTCTCGACCACGGGTGGCACCTCCGACGCGCGCTTCATCAAGAACTATTGTCCCGTCGTCGAATACGGCGTCGTCGGCAAGACGATGCACCAGATCGACGAATGCGTCGCCACCGCCGACCTCCTGTCGCTCCAGCGGATCACGCAGCGTTTACTCGCCGGCTATTTCGCCGCACAGCACCGGGCTTGACGCACGGAATTCACGGGCCATTATCTCTTCATTAGACGAAAGTCTAAGGTCGTAGGTGGTGGAGGCCGTGATGAGGCTGGCAGCCGACGACGTCGCGCGGTCGCTGCGCGGCTCCTGGCACCTGATGACGCGCGGGGCAGAGGCCCTGCCGGAGCTCGACCTGACGCGGGACGGATTCTGGCGCTCCTTCCTCGCCTTCACGCTGATGCTGCCTGCGACGATCGCCATCCTCGCAGCGGTGCGGCTGGCCGCCGGGTTGCCGAACAGCGCCGGGCTCTTCACTGCGCCGGCTCTTGTCCTCTCGGTGATCGCTGCGCTCGCCCTGGCCATCCTGGCGGTACCGGCCCTGCTCATCGCGCTGCGCCCGGAATTCGCCCATAGCCCGCGCTTCACCAGCTTCGTCATCGCCTGGAACTGGGCCGGCATCGTCTCGGCCAGCCTGATGGCGGTTCCCGCGGCGATCTTCGCGATCGGCTGGGCGCCGCCGGCGCTGGCGATCGTGCAATCGCTGTTCTTCGCCGTGATCGTGCTGCGCCTGCGCTATTGCGTGGCGCGCGCCGTCTTCGGACCGGAGAGCCGCGGCATCGCCATGATGCTGGTCATCGCCAGCGTCCTGCTCGACTACGGCGTCACCCGGCTGTTCGGGCTGTTCTGAGGCGCCGCGGCCTCACTCGACGTAATCGACCCCGGCGAGGTAGAGCCCGCAGGACGGCGCCAGCGCGGCGCATTGCGAGCGGTCGCGCGCAGCCAGCACCTTGCCGACCTTGTTCTCCGGCCAACGCCCCATCCCGACCATCTTCAGGCAGCCGACGATCGAGCGGACCTGATGATGCAGGAAGGAACGGGCATGGACATAGACGACGATCTCGGAGCCCTCGCGACGGACGTCGCAGCGATCGAGCGTACGGATCGGGCTGTTGGCCTGGCATTCGGCGGCGCGGAAGGTGGTGAAGTCATGATGGCCGAGCAACGCCTTGGCCGCGCGGTCCATCGCCTCGTGGTCGAGCTTGACCGGCACATGCCAGACCCGATCGCGCTCCAGCGCCGGCTGGGCCCGGCGATCGAGGATGCGATAGACGTAATAGCGGCGCCGCGCCGAGATGCGGGCATCGAAATCATCAGGCACCAATTCGGCGCTGAGGACAGCGACCGGAATCCGCTTCAGCCGGGCATTGGTCGCATCGCGGACGACATCGGTGCGCCATTCCTTGTCGATATCGACATGGGCGACCTGATGGGTGGCGTGGACGCCGGCATCGGTCCGGCCGGCGCAATGCAGCCTGACCGGATGGCCACAGAAGGCCTCGACCGCCTCCTCGACGCTCTGCTGCACGGACGGGCCGTTGAGCTGGCGCTGCCAACCCGAGAACGGCGTCCCATCGTACTCGATGACGAGCTTGTAGCGCGGCATCAGGCGACCTTCCTCATCCCTGCGCCGTCATCCCGGACAAGCGGCGAAGCCGCGCCGATCCGGGATCCATGCCGGAGCATCGTCGATGAAGGTTCCGGCATGGATCCCGGGTCTTCGCTTCGCTGCGCCCGGGATGACGGCGTAGAGGATGAAATCATCGGTTCAGAGCTTGGCACCGGCTCCGAGCCGGGCGCCACGCAGGAACTCGGCCCCGCTCATCGGCGCCTTGCCGGCGCGCTGGACCTGCAGCAGCTTCACCGCGCCGACGGCGCAGGCGACCGTGCCCTCATCGTCGAGCAGCGTACCGGGCTCGGCCGCGCCGCCGGCACGGGCGGTGCGCAGGATCTTGAGCCGCTCCGGCCCCTTGCCGAGATCAATCTCGGCGAAGGCGCCCGGGAAGGGCGAGAGGCCGCGCACGAGGTCATGGACCTGCTGGGCCGGCAGCGACCAGTTCAGTTTCGCCTCCGCATTGGCGATCTTGCTGGCATAGGTCACGCCTTCCTCCGGCTGCGGCGTGAACTGCAGGCCGCCGCGCCCGAGCGCCGCGAGCGCGCGCACCATCAGGTCGGCGCCGAGAGGACTCAATCTGTCGTGCAATTCGCCGGCCGTCATGTCAGGGCCGATCGCCAGCTTCTCGACCATCGCGACGGGGCCGGTGTCGAGACCGGCTTCCATCTTCATCACGCAGACGCCGCTCTCGGCATCGCCCGCCATGATCGCGCGCTGGATCGGGGCAGCGCCGCGCCAGCGCGGCAGCAGCGAGGCATGAAGGTTGAGGCAGCCGAGTTCGGGCAGATCGAGGATCGCCTGGGGCAGGATCATGCCGTAGGCGACGACGACCGCGACATCGGCCTGGTGCGAGGCGATGATCTCGGCCTGCTCAGGCGTCTTCAGCGTCTTGGGGGTGAAGACCGGGATGCCGAAGCGTTCGGCCGCGCGATGCACCGGCGAAGGCTTCAGTTCGAGGCCCCGCCCCGCCTGCGCCGGGGCACGGGTGTAGCAGGAGACGACCTCATGCCCCTGGCCGACGATCTCGGTCAGCACCGGCACGGCGAAATCCGGCGTGCCCATGAAGATGACGCGCAAACTCATACGCTCGACCTTACCTAAAAACGAATGTCATCCCGGGCGACCGAAAGGGGGCCTGGGATTCTGCCTGAACCTTTGCCGGATGCACTCCGGCATGGATTCCGGATCTACGCTGCGCTCCGTCCGGAATGACAGCGCATCGATCGCAAATCTCAAGCCGCCGAACGCTTGGCCGACTTGGCGAATTTCTTGGTGACGCGCTCGCGCTTCAGCCGCGAGAGATGGTCGATGAAGAGAACGCCGTTGAGATGGTCGATCTCGTGCTGCAGGCAGGTCGCCAGCAGGCCGTCGGCCGCGATCTCCTGTGTCTTGCCGTCGAGATCCATGTAGCGGACCTTGACCTCGGCCGGGCGCTCGACCTCCTCGTAATATTCGGGGATCGAGAGGCAGCCTTCCTCGTAAACGCTGAACTCCTCCGAAGACCAGGTGATCTCCGGATTGATGAAGACCTGCGGCTTCTTCGGCTCGGGCTCCTCGCCCTCCTTCGCCTCCGGCTTCGACAGGTCGATCGTCACCACGCGCAGCGGCACGCCGATCTGGATCGCGGCGAGACCGATGCCGGGCGCGTCGTACATCGTCTCGAACATGTCCGCGACCAGCGTCCTGATCTCGGGCGTGACAGCCTCGACCGGCTTCGAGACGAGGCGAAGCTGGGCGTCGGGCAGGATGACGAGCGGGCGAACGGACATGGGATTCCAAGGAAAAAGAGCTGTTGAACCGGGGACATAAGCATTTGTGAGAGGACGGTCAAACTGTTCCGCTTTCGTTCGCCATTACCAGCCGAATCGGCTAGGCTCCCGTGCATGAACGAGATCGCCTTCACCCTGCTGGAACGCCCGGTGACCTGGGCCGAAGCCGCGCTCGGCTTCGGGGCGCTGAGTCTCGTCCTGCTGCTGATGGCGGTGATTGCCGGCTGGCGCGGCGGCAAGGCCCGCGCGATCGAAGCCGCGATGGCCACCGAGCGCGCCCGCGAGATGGACGACAAGGTCGCGGAGATGAACCGCCAGCAGGCGGAGCTCGCCGGCCGGATGCAGTCCATGGCCGAGATCCTCTCGACCCGGCAGGGCGATCTCGCACGGCTCGTCGCCGACCGGATGGACGGGCTGAGCCACAAGGTCGGGCAAGGGCTGGAACGGAACGTCCAGCAGACCACCGAGAGCCTCGGCAAGCTGCAGGAGCGGCTGGCGGTGATCGACAACGCCCAGAAGAACCTGACGGACCTGACATCCGAGGTCGTGACGCTCAGAGACGTGCTCGCCAACAAGCAGGCGCGCGGCGCCTATGGCCAGGGCCGGATGGAAGCGATCATCCGCGACGGCCTGCCCGCCGCCTTCTTCGCCTTCCAGCCGCAGCTCTCGAACGGGAAGCGGCCGGACTGCTTGGTCACCCTGCCCGGCGACGGACGCGGCCTCGTCATCGACGCCAAATTCCCGCTGGAGAGCTTCACGCTGCTGCGCGAGGCCCGTGGCGACGACGCCAGGAAGGCCGCCGGCCAGCGCGTGCGCAGCGATGTCGGCGTGCATGTGAAGGATATCGCCGAGCGCTATTTCCTGCCCGGCGAAACGCAGGACGTCGCACTGCTCTTCGTGCCCTCGGAATCGATCTATGCCGACCTGCACGAACATTTCGACGATGTCGTGCAGCGGGCGCACCGGGCCCGCATCATGATCGTCTCGCCCTCCCTGCTGGCCCTGGCGATCCAACTGATGCAGTCGCTGGTGCGCGATGCCCGGATGCGCGAGGAAGCGCAGGTGATCCAGAGCGAGGTTGGCAAGTTGCTCGACGACGTGCGCCGGCTCGGCGAGCGCGTCGACAAGCTCGACAATCATTTCCGGCAGGCACAGGACGATGTCGGCCAGATCAAGACCTCGGCCGGCAAGGTCACCAGCCGCGCCGAAAAGATCGGCGCGCTCGATTTCGACGACGAGAAGAGCGAGCCGAAGCTGCCCTTCGCCAAGGGGCTGGAGCTGAAGCGCGCGGCCGAATAGCGGCCGCCTGCCCCCTTCCGAGAGCGCCACCCATGGGGCGCATCAAGAAGAACACGCAACTATAACTAGAATTACAACCACTAGTTGAGGGCGCAAAATTAATGCGCGCCAACCTCCCGCTTATCGTTAGAGCAACTTTAAGAGTTCTCTGAAAATTTGAGGGGAAATCGCAACCTGAATACAGTCGCCTGTCATGTTTCGAACCGGACGAGCCCGACGATTGCCTAGAAAATAGGCACCCCGAATACCCCCACCACTCTCCTCATCATCGCGGCCTCTCCCCGGAAAGTTCATCATGGCCTTGAGCATTAAGACCAAGCTGGCGAGCGCGCTCGTCGCGCTGACTCTCTGCGTCCTCGTCGTCGGCGCTTGCGGATTCCTAGCCCTTCGATCCGTCACACAGCGGGTCGACGAAGTTGTCCAGAACAACGTCATCCCGATGGAGCAGTTGCGCATCGTCAGCGACATGTACGCGGTCAACGTCGTCGACACGATCTGGAAGGCGCAGAGCAACCAGATCACCTGGACGAACGCGCTGAAGAGTGTCCAGGACGCTGTGAGCAATATCGACAAGGGCTGGAAGGCCTACCTGCCCACCATCACGGCCGCCGACGAAAAGCAGATTGCCGAACAGGCGACGGTGCTGATGAAGACCGGCGATGCCGCCGTTGCCAAGCTGATCGGCATTCTGAAGGAGCGTGACGAGAGCGCGCTGCGCATGTTCGCCACTGACGAGCTCTACAAGGCGATCGACCCGATCTCCGCCAAGCTCGGGGAGCTGACCTCGATGCAGCTCTCCCAGGCACGAGACCGGGGCATGGAAGCACAATCCATCGCCGGCTCCGCCACCATCCTGTTGCTGGTCATGGCCGGTGGCGCCTTGCTGGTCGCTGCCCTGGCGCTGGCCTTCGTCATCGGCGGCATCGTGCGCCCCCTTGCCGGCATGACCGACGCGATGAAGCGCCTGGCCGGCGGCGAGCAGGATGTCACGGTGCCCAGCATCGGCCGCCGCGACGAGATCGGCGACATGGCTGGAGCCCTGCAGATCTTCCAGGAGAATGCCGCCCGCGTCCGTGCACTGGAAGAGCAGGAGCGCATCGCTGCGGCCGCGCGTCTCGCCCGGGCGCAGTCGATGGAAGCGGTCGTCTCCGATGTCAGCGAGGTCGTTGCAGCGGCCGCGGCCGGTGATTTCTCGGCACGGCTCCAGATCGACGACGGCGACGAACAGATGCAGCGACTGGTCGCCGGCATCAACGAGATCAACCGCGTCGTCGACAGCGCCACGACCGAGTTCGCCGACATCCTCCAGGCGATCGCCGGCGGCGACCTGACGCGCCAGATCGGAACCGGCTACCGCGGCCGCTTCGCCGACCTGAAGGGCGCGATCAACGAGACGGTGGACCGCCTCTCGGCGACGGTCGCGACGATCCAGACAACCTCGGCCGATGTCGGTCTCGCCGCACGCGAGATCAGCATAGGTGCCGACGACCTGTCGAAGCGCACCGAGGAACAGGCCTCCTCGCTGGAGCAGACGGCCGCCACGACCGAAGAGCTCGCAGCCTCGGTCAAGGCCTCGGCCCAGGCTTCCCGTTCGGCGGCAACCGCTGCGGATGAGGCGGCGAGCGCTGCGCGGTCCGGCGGCACGATTGCCGGCCAGGCGGTCGATGCCATGGCCCGGATCGAGACCGCATCGCAGAAGATCTCCGACATCATCCGGGTGATCGACGACATCGCCTTCCAGACCAACCTGCTCGCGCTCAATGCTGCAGTCGAGGCGGCGCGCGCCGGTGACGCCGGCAAGGGCTTCGCCGTCGTCGCCTCCGAGGTCCGGACACTGGCGCAGCGTTCCAGCGAAGCGGCGAAGGACATCTCCGAGCTGATCTCCTCGTCCAATGCCGAGGTCGGCGAGGGCGTGAAGCTGGTGCGCAGGGCCGGCGAAGCCCTGACGCAGATTCTCGCGGCCTCGCAGAAGGTCGCGGCGACGATCGCCGACATCTCGGCAGCCTCGGGCGAGCAGGCCAATGGCATCGACGAGATGAGCCAGGCGGTGGCGCATCTCGACGAGATGACCCAGCAGAACGCGGCCCTGTCCGAGCAGAGCGCCGCTTCCGCCAATTCGCTGTCCGGCCGGATCGAACAGCTCAACGCGCTGGTTGCGACCTTCAAGACCAATCAGGGCGGCGCTGCCGTGTCGCGCGTACCCGCCTCGATCAACTCGGCTGCATCCGAACCGGATCGTTTGCGCCAGCTCGCCGAAGCAGCCTTCCACCAATCGCGGCGCCCCGTCGCAGCGAAGGCCGAGCCTGCCCCCGTCAAGCGCGCGGTCAATGCTCGCAACGGCAGCACCGGCTGGGAAGAGTTCTAGCCCCTCCTCCCATCCAATACTGTCTCCATGCGCCTCCTGACCCGTGTCAGGAGGCGTTTTTTTGCAGGGTCGCCGACAGCTCCGGCTTCACGTTCAGCGTCTGGAAGACCACGCAATAGCGCTCGGTGAGCTTGAGCAGCGTGTCGAGCTTTTCCTGCGGCGCATCGGTCTCGACGTCGAAGAACAGGCGGATCGCCTTGAAACCGACCGCCGCGTCCTTGGCGACGCCGAGCGTGCCGCGGAAATCGAGATCGCCCTCGGCGCGGACCACGCCCTTCTTCAGTTCGATCTCCAACGCGGTCGCGACCGCCTTCAGCGTCACGCCGGCGCAGGCGACCAGCGCCTCCAGCAGCATGTCGCCGGAGCAGAGCTCGGCGCCGGAGCCGCCGGTGGCGGGATGCAGGCCAGCGAGCGCGATGGCGCGGCCGGTCTCGACCTTGCAGGCGATGTGCTGGTCGTCGAGTTCACCATGAGCCTTCAGCGTGATGATCGCCGCCTCGGGATTGGTGCGGTATTCGTCCTTGAGCGGGGCCTGCAAGGCGCGCAGCGCGGTGACGTCCATGATCATGATCCTCTTGAAGCGGCCCGCTGGCTTGTAGCGATGTCAGGCCGCTGCCTCCACCTCCGGCACGGCATGCCGGCTTTCCTTGTCGAGCGCCCGGCGCAATTCGCGGCGCAGGGTGACGAAGCCGACGGAGCCCTCCTCGCGCGGACGCGCCAAAAAATTGTCGAGACTGAAGGCGACCGGCCCCGGCTGCCGTGGCAGGACGAGGATGCGATCGGCCAGGTGCAGAGCCTCCTCGACGGAGCCGGTGGCGATGACGACGGCAGGACGCGCCTGCGTACAGAGCTCCGGCAGGAAGGTGGTCAGACGCGCGCGCGCCTCGGCATCGAGCGCTGCGAAGGGCTCGTCGACCAGCAGCAGCCGCGGCCTGACCAGCAGGAGGCGGGCGATGGCCAGCCGCAGCAGCCCCTCCGGCGAGAGCTCAGCCGGCCGCTGCTTTGCCTGCGCGGCAAGACCGAGGCGGACCAGCACATTGGCGATCAGCCCCTCGCGCTCAAACGGCGTCGCCTTCGGCAGGACGAAAGCCAGGTTCTCGGTGAGATCGAGCCAAGCAAAGAAGCGCGGCCGGACGCAGAGCAGGCCGATCTCGGCCGTCGGCACCGCTCCCTCATCGGCCTGCAAGGCGACGAAGGCACGCAGCGCCGCCTTCCGCACCTCGGACGGACCGAGCAGGGCGACGATTTCGCCGGCGCGGGGGCGCGGCAGGACGTGTTCGGTAGAGCGGGAGATATCGTGAAGAGCGGCCGGCATCGCTGGCTCCATCCATAGACAAGGCGGAAGGAGCGCCGACGGCATCAGCCGTCCCGTCGTCCCGCGCTTTAGCTGCATTTGTTTCGCGCCCGCAAGCTGAGGCTCAAATCGGCGCGTGTCCTCTTCTAAGGTCCGAATGTCCGTTTTGTCAAACAGCACTTACCACCACATGCCGGCGGTCTCGGCCGCCTTCTCCTGATGCGGAGCCTCGTCGCGCAAGGAGCGGTCGAGCGTGCGTAGGGCCTCGCGCTTCGTCGCCTCGAAGGCCGGGGAGAGCCGGTCGCGCGGGCGGGCGAGCGGATTGTCGAGCTCGTCGAAGATGCGGCCGGGCTTGGGCTGCATCACGACGATGCGGTCGGCCAGCGTCGCCGCTTCCTCGACATCATGCGTGACCATGACCACGGTCGGGCGGCTCTCCTGCCAGAGCGCCAGCAAATGGTCGTGCAGGCTCGCCCGCGTCGTGGCGTCGAGCGCCGAGAAAGGCTCGTCCATCAGCAGAAGCTTAGGCCGTGTGACGAGGGCGCGGGCGATGGCGACGCGCTGTTGCTGGCCGCCAGAGAGCTCGCGCGGCCAGCGCTTCTCGTGGCCGGCGAGGCCAACACGAACCAGCGCATTGGTCACCAGCCCGTCACGCTCGAAGGCGGAGAGATGCGAGAGGCCGAAGCCGGCATTCTCGGCGACGGCTAGCCAGGGGAAGAGCCGCGGCTCCTGGAAGATGACGCCGACATCGGCGCGCGGCTCGGCGATCGCCTCGCCGTCGAGACGGATCGCCCCCTCGCTCGGCCGGTCGAGCCCGGCGACGAGGCGCAGCAAGGTGGTCTTGCCGCAGCCGGAACCGCCGAGCAGGGCGACGATCTCGCCGCGCCCGACATCGAGCGTAATAGCCGAGAGGGCGCGCGTGCCGTCGGCGTAGGTCTTGGAGAGCCGGTCGAAACTCAGCACCGGGACGCCCCTCAAAGCTTGTCGCGCGCCGTATCCTGCCAGGTGAGGAAGGGCCGCGTGATGGTGACGAGCAGGCCGTCCGCCAGCTTGCCGAGCACGGCGAAGCTGATGATGGCCGCGATGATGGTATCGGGGCGGCCAAGCTGCTGGCCGTCCACGAGCAGGTAGCCCAGCCCCTCGCTCGCGCCCATGATCTCGGCCGCGACCACGAACATGAAGCCGAGGCCGAGGCCGGAGCGCAGAGCGGTGACCCAGGCCGGCAGGATCGCCGGCAGCAGGACGCGTCTGGTCATGGCGAGGCACGAGAGGCGGAAGACGCGGCCGACCTCGACGATCTTGCGGTCGATGCCCTGGATCGCGGCGGCGACGCCGAGATAGACCGGAAAGAAGACGCCGACCGCGATCAGCGCCACCTTCGAGGCCTCGAAGATGCCGAGCCAGAGGATGAAGAGCGGTACCCAGGCGATCGAGGGGATCGCACGCAGTGCCTGCAAGGTCGGATCGAGCAGGCTGCGGGCGACGGGCAGAGCGCCCGTCACCGCGCCGAGCACGGTCCCGGCAAGCGCGCCGAGGCCGAAGCCTGCGGCGACCCGCCAGAGCGTCGCGCCGGCATGGGTCAGAAGCTCGCCCGAGGCTGCAAGCCCCCAAAGCGTGCGGCCGACGACGCTGGGGGGCGGCATCAGGCGGCCATTGGCGATGCCGGCCGCGACGAGCCCTTCCCAGAGGATGGCCAGCACGACCGGCAGGACGAAGCCGGCGATCGCGAGCCGATAGGAACGGCGTGAAGCGGCGGGGCGCCGCTCCGGCTCGTCCACGGCGGTTGCGATCTCGAGGACGCTCATCGCCGCGCGCTGCCCGTCAGTTGGTGGCGGCGAAGCGCCGGTCGACCAAGCTGTCGACAGCGGCCTTCACATCGGTCGAGGCCGGCAGCACGCCCGCTTCCTTGAGCGCGAGCCCGGCGGCGGTGATGGTGTCGACCTGCGCCTGGCCGATCGCCGAATGGGTCAGCTCGGTGCGGGTGAGCTGGCGCTCGATCACCGGCTCGGAGAGCTTGGTGTACTCGACCAGAACCTTCTTGAGCTCGGCCGGGTTGGCGCGCGCATAGGCGCGTGCCTCCTCGTAGGCGGCCAGCACCTTCTTCACGAGGGCCGGGTTCTCGTTGGCGAAGGCCTCGCGGACATTGAGGATGCCCCAGGTGTTGTCCTCGGCCTTGCGGTAGAACAGCTTGGCGCCGCTCTCGACCTCGGCAGCCGCCATCAGCGGGTCGAGCCCGGCCCAGGCATCGACATCGCCTCGCTCCAGCGCGAGGCGGCCATCGGCATGCTGGAGCAGGACGAGCTTGACGTCCTTCTCGGTCAGCTTGGCATCGGCCAGTGCCCGGACGAGGAAGATATGCGGGTCGGTGCCGCGGGTGACGGCGACGCGCTTGCCCTTGAGATCGGCAACCTTGGTGATCTCGCTCTTGGCGCCGGTGACCAGCGCCGTCCATTCCGGCCGGGAATAGACATAGATCGACTTGATCGGGTTGCCGTTGATCTTGCCGATCAGCGCGGCGGCGCCGGCGGTCGAGCCGAAATCGATCGAGCCAGCATTGAGGAACTCGAGCGCCTTGTTCGATCCGGCAGACAGGACCCAGCGCACCTTGATGCCATCAGCCTCGAGCGCCTTCTCGAGGATGCCACGCTCCTTCAGCACGAGGCTGACGGGATTGTAGGTCGCGTAGTCGATCCGGATTTCCTTGGGCGCCTGCGCGAAAGCTGGCGCGGCAAGGCCTGCGGCGGCGACGAAAGCGAGCGCGAGGCGGCGGGTGATGCTGGTCATGGGGCTTATCCCTCTGGCGATGATGCGAGGGATCGGGACGGGTGGCGTCCGTTGCCCCACGCTTTAGCTGCACTTGTTTCGCGCCCGCAAGCTGGTGGCTCAAATCGGCGCGTATCCGACTTTTAGGTCCAATCGTTCTGTTTGTCAAACAACACATTAGGTAGTGTTTTTTACTATAATTCACATTCATTGACGTTTAAATTTCCCCTCTCACCTGCCCGCTCCTCATGTTACGAGAGGCGATGCCTGCTGGAACGGAGCTTTCGTGACCGCGCCTCCCGCTAAGCCTGCCCTGCCGCTCGCCGAGATGCTGCACAGCCCCGAGGCCGGGATCGCGCGGCTGCTCGAGACGATCAACCGGCGCGACAAGACGCAGATGCGGCAGGCTCTGATCGCGGGCTTGAGGCAGTTGCTCGATGAAGGCCATGCCTCGGCCAGGACGATCCTGGCCGGGCCGCGCGGCGGGCTTGCCTGCGCGCATCGGCTCTCAGCGGTGATGGATGCCGTGGTGCGCGGACTGCACAGCGCCGCGATCACCTATTTCTATCCCGCCGACAATCCGTCGCAATCGGAACGCATCGCGGTGGTCGCCGTCGGCGGCTACGGGCGCGGCACGCTGGCGCCGGGCTCGGATGTCGACCTGCTCTTCCTGTTCCCGCACAAGCAGACGGCCTGGGGCGAGAGCGTGGTCGAATCCATGCTCTATCCGCTCTGGGACCTGAAGCTGAAGACCGGCCATTCCGTCCGCTCGATAGACGATTGCGTGCGCGAGGCCCGCGCCGACATGACGATCCGCACCGCGCTGCTGGAAGCCCGCTTCCTGGTGGGCGACCGCTCGCTCTTCGACGAGATGGTCCGCCGCTTCGATGCCGAGGTGGTCGAGGGCACGGCCCAGGCGTTCACCGAGGCCAAGCTCGCCGAGCGCGAACTCAGGGTGCAGCGGGCCGGCGCCTCGCGCTATCTGGTGGAGCCCAACGTCAAGGACGGCAAGGGTGGCTTGCGCGACCTCAACACGCTGTTCTGGATCGCCAAATACGCCTACCGCGTCCATGACGTGCGCGAGCTGGTCGAGGCCGGGCTGTTCGACCAGCAGGAACTCCAGATGTTCCAGCGCTCCGAGGAATTCCTCTGGCGCACGCGTTGCTGGCTGCATTTCATCACCGGCCGGGCCGAGGAGCGCCTGTCCTTCGACCTGCAAAGGCAGGTCGCGGCGGAGGTCGGCTATGCCGGCCGCAGCGGACAGGCGCCGGTCGAGCGCTTCATGAAAGCGTACTTCCTGATCGCCAAGGATGTCGGCGACCTCACCGCTATCGTCTGCGCCGCGCTGGAAGCCCGCCAGCAGAAGCCGCGCGCCAGCCTGTCGAAGCTGCTCGGCACCTTCGCCAAGCGCAAGCGCGAGCGTTCACTCGGACACATCGACTTCAAGCTGACGAGCCAGCGCCTCGATGTGGTCGACGACAGCGCCTTCGAGCGCGATCCGGTCAACCTGCTCCGGCTCTACGCCATCGCCAGCCGCGAGGACCTCGCCATCCACCCGGATGCCAGCCGCCTCGTAACGCAGTCGCTCCGGCTGGTCACGCCGGGCCTGCGCAACGAGCCGGAGGCCAACCGCATCTTCCTGGAGATCCTGACCGGACGGCGCTCGCCGGAGGTGGTGCTCAGGCGCATGAACGAATCCGGTTTGCTCGGCCGCTTCGTCCCGGATTTCGGCCGCGTCGTCGCGATGATGCAGTTCAACATGTATCACCACTACACGGTGGACGAGCATCTGATCCGCGCCATGGGCGTACTGGCCGAGATCGATGCCGGCGGGCTGGAGGCCGAACATCCGCTCGCCAACGAGATCATGCCGACAATCGCCAACCGGCGGGCCCTCTATGTCGCGCTCTTCCTGCACGACATCGCCAAGGGCCGCCCCGAAGACCATTCGATCGCCGGCGCCCGGATCGCCCGCAAGCTCGGACCACGCTTCGGCCTAACCAGTGCACAGACGGAGACCGCCGCCTGGCTGGTCGAGCATCATCTCGACATGTCGACGGTGGCGCAAAGCCGCGACCTCGGCGACCCCAAGACGATCGAGAGCTTCGCCGCGACCGTCCAGACGCTGGAGCGGCTGAAGCTGCTGCTGATCCTCACCGTCGCCGATATCAAGGCGGTCGGACCCGGCGTCTGGAACGGCTGGAAGGGGCAGTTGCTGCGCACGCTCTACTATGAGACCGAGCTCGTGCTCACCGGCGGGCATTCGGCGGTCGAGCGCAAGGCGCGCGTGGCGATGAAGCAGAACGAATTGCGGCGGCGCCTGTCCGATTGGGAAGAGGCAGAGCGCGACGCCTATGTCGCGCGCCACTACCCGGCCTACTGGATCAAGGTCGATCCCGAGCAGCAGGAGAAGCATGCGCGCTTCCTGCACGAGGCGGAAGCTGCCGGGCGCACCACGGCGACCATCGTCGAAACCGACCAGTTCCGCGGCGTGACCGAACTCACCGTGCTCGCACCCGACCATCCGCGCCTGCTCGCCATCGTCACCGGCGCCTGCGCCGCCGCCGGCGGCAATATCGTCGATGCGCAGATCTTCACCACCAGCGACGGGCTCGTGCTCGACACGATCTCGGTCTCGCGCGCCTTCGACCGCGACGACGACGAGTTGCGCCGGGCCGAGCGCATCGCCGCCGCGATCGAGCGGGCGCTGAAGGGCGAGATCAAGATCGCCGATCTCGTCGCCCAGCGCCGCGCCCCGCCGCCGCGCGGCCAGACCTTCCAGGTCGAGCCCGAGGTCGTCATCGACAACGTGCTCTCGGCGCGCCACACGGTGCTGGAGGTTTCGGGCCTCGACCGGCCCGGCCTGCTCTACGATCTCACCACCGCGATCGGAAAGCTCAACCTCAACATCGCCTCGGCCCATATCGCGACCTTCGGCGAGAAGGCGGTCGACGTGTTCTACGTCACCGACCTGACCCATGCGAAAATCGTCTCGACCGGCCGGCAACTGACGATCCGCAAAGCCCTCATCGACGTGTTCAAGTTCGAAGCGGAGAAGCCGGCCGCAGCCAAGGCGAAAGTGCCGGCCCGCGCTTGATTTAAACGACCATAAGGCCGATATCCGGCACGAACGCGGCTGCACACCGGGATGACCGGCCAGGCCCTTGCAAGGGGCGGCGCAGCCAGCTCTTTAGTTGCCGCATTTTCTTCACGCGAACCGGTAGCCGCTTCGCTTGAAAATGCTGAGAAAGGGACGTGACGATAAAATGACGCAGAACCCTGCGACGGAAGACCCCAACCTCGAAGCCGGCGCGGACGCGCCCGAGCAGGCGGCAACCGCCGAGGCAGGCCTCGCGGCGCAGCTCGCCAAGCTCCAGGCCGAACGCGACGACCTCAAGGACAAGCTGCTCCGGACGCTCGCCGAGATGGAGAACCTGCGCCGCCGCACCGAGCGCGAGATCGCCGATGCCAAGGCCTATGCCGTGACCAGCTTCGCCCGCGACATGCTCGGATCCTCCGACAATCTGCGCCGGGCGCTGGAAAGCCTGCCCGCCGACGCCATGAAGACCGCCGATGCCGCGGTCAAGGCGTTGCACGAAGGCGTCGAGCTGACCGAGCGCGAACTGCTCAAGACGCTGGAGCGTCACGGCGTGCGCCAGATCGACCCGCAGGGCGAGAAGTTCGATCCCAACCTGCACCAGGCGATGTTCGAGGCCCCCGACGCAGCAATCGCCAAGGGGCTGGTCTCGAAGGTCGTGCAAACCGGCTACAAGATCGGCGAGCGCGTCCTGCGCCCGGCGCTGGTCGGCGTCTCCGCCGGAGCCCCCAAGGCCCCGGACGCGCCCGCCGGCGAACCGACCCAGCACTGACCCCGTGTTCGAGGTCGCCGGCGTCGCCATCTTCGCGCTGACCGGCGCCCTCGTCGCCGCCCGCAAGGGCATGGACCCGTTCGGCTTCGTCCTGCTGGCGACCGTCACCGGCGTCGGCGGCGGCACTCTGCGCGATGTCCTGCTCGGGCACGGCATCTTCTGGGTGTGGGACCCGAGCGACGTCATCGCCTGTCTGATCGTCGCGCTTGGCGCCTGGCTGCTCGCCTATCTCAAGCCCGGCGTTCTGGAAGGCTGGGGCGGGCGCAAGCTGCTGATCTGGGCCGACGCAGCCGGCTTCTCGCTCTTCGCCGTGATCGGCACGTTGAAAGGGCTCGACGCCGCGGCGCCCGTGCTCTCGGCCGTCGCGCTCGGCGCGATGACCGCGACCTTCGGCGGCATCCTGCGCGACATTCTGGCCGGTGACCGGCCGATGCTGCTGTGGGGCCGTGACTTTTACGTCACCGCCGCAACGGCCGGCGCCGCCACGACAGCGGCGCTGACCGGGCTGGATCTCTCCGCCGCGCTGGTGATGTTGGGAGGTTTCGCGGTCTGCTTCGGACTGCGGGCGGGCTCGTTGCTGTTCGGCTGGTCATTCCCGAGCCTGCCTCACAAGACGCCCGACTAAGCCTTCGGCTTCGTCACCCGCCGCAAGGTCAGATTGATCCGCCCGCCCTCCGGCAGCAGCGTCGACGAGCCCGTCAGGATGCGGTCGATGCCATGATAGGCGAGCCGCGCCTCGCCGCCGAAGAGCAGCACATCGCCGGACGCGAGCTTGAGCGAGGTCGTCTTGCCGCCGCGCGTCGTGCCCCCGATCCGAAAGAGCGCGGCATCGCCGAGCGAGACCGACAGGACGGGAGCATCGAAATCCTGCTCGTCACGATCCTGATGCAGGCCCATCTTGGCGCCGGCAGCATAGAAATTGACCAGGCAGGCCTCGGGCGGGTGCGGATAGCCGGCCAATTCCCGCCAGAGGTCGAGAAGCGGCGCCGGCATGATCGGCCAGGGCTCGCCGGTCTCGGGATGCTCAGGCTGGTAGCGATAACCGTTGATGTCCGAGACCCAGCCGAGCGAGCCACAATTGGTCATGCGGACCGAGAAGGGCGTGCCGCTCTTCGGCATGCGCGGCTGGAAGAACGGCGCCTTGCGCGCGACTGCCCTGAGCTCCGCCACCAGCGCCGCCTGCTCCTCCGGCGCCAGCCGGCCCGGCCAGTGGACGACGCCCGGCGCGACGGTGACGCGGGTCATGGTCAGAGCGCGTCGAGGCCGAGCACGTCGGCCATGGAATAGAGACCAGCCTTGCGGCCTCGGCCCCAGAGCGTGGCCTTGACCGCGCCTTGCGCGAAGAGGCTGCGATCCTCGGCGACATGGGCGAGCTCGAGCCGTTCGCCACTCCCTGCGAAAATCACCTTGTGGTCGCCCACGACCGTGCCGCCGCGCAGGGCAGCGAAGCCGATCGTGCCGGGCTCGCGCGCCCCGGTGATGCCGTCGCGGCCGGCGACGCGCTGCTTTGCCAGATCGACCGCCCTGCCCTCGGCCGCCGCCTCGCCGAGCAGCACCGCGGTGCCGGAGGGCGCATCGACCTTCATGCGGTGATGCATCTCGACGATCTCGATGTCCCAGTCGGTGCCCAGCGTCGCTGCAACCTTGCGCACCAACGCCGCAAGCAGGTTGACGCCGAGGCTCATATTGCCGGAGCGGATGATCGGCGTGCGCTTTGCCGCCTCAGCCAGCTCGGCCAGATGCTTGGGCTCAAGCCCGGTCGTGCCGACGACATGCAGAATGCCGGCATCGGCAGCGAACCTGGCGAAAGCGACCGTCGCGTCCGGCGCCGTGAAATCGAGGACGCCATCGGCAGCCGCGAAGGCAGCCGCGGCATCGCTGGTCACCTTGACGCCGGAGGCCGGCAGGCCGGCGAGGATGCCAGCGTCGTTGCCGAGCGCGGCGGAGCCCGGGCGCTCGATCGCGGCCACCAGCGTGCAGCCCTGCGCCTGATCGATGGCGCGGATCAGCATCCGGCCCATCCGCCCGGCGGCACCGACGACGACGAGACGCATATCACTCATGGAAGGCGGGCTCCGGGCTGGCTCTGCAGCGAAAGCAGATGTCTTCGCCAGTAACCCAATAGACCGGGCTCCGCCAGCCGAACACCCGAAAGCCGCGCATAGCAAAACGGCCGAGTTGCCCCGGCCGTCTCGTATTCCTCACGCCATCGGCGCTCAGGCCGCCTGCTGGATGCCCGAGAGCTTCCAGGCGCCGCCACGCTCACGCAGGAAGGTCCAGTACTCGCTGACCTCCTGGGTCTGCGTCGCACTGCCGTCGACGACCTTGCCGGACTTGCGGTCGTAGACCGCGTTGATCAGGCTGAAGCGCATCGCGACCGTCGCGTAATCGGTATTCCCTTCCTTCCAAGCCTGAGACAGGTCGCCCTGCAGCAGCTTGACGTCGGAGACGCGGTCGACCACGCCGCGGCCGGCATTGTCGCTGAGATCCTCGTCGAAATAGCCGAACATCTCGGGCGTCGTCCGCTGGCGCAGGCCGGCCTCGTCCTCGTTGGAATAGGCCGTGTTGACCTCACCGAGCAGGCGCTCGAAGGCGTTGAAATCCTCGCCCGTGAGTTCGAGCGGCTGCGGCTGCACCGCAGCAGCGGCGGCGCCGCCACCGAAACCGCCCATGCGAGCCATGGCAGGCTGCGACTGCGGAGCGTCATGACCCTGACGGGCATAGGGCGCACCCGCACCGGCGAGCTGCGGCTCGGAACGGCGGCGGAAGAAGTGGATGGCGAGCATGACGATGCCGACGATCAGGCCGATCTGCAGCAGGAAGCCGAGCATGCCGGCGAGCGAGGCCAGGCCGCTGAAGAAGCCCGAGCCCGAGAGCATGCCGAACAGGCCCGCGCCGAGCAGGCCAGCGCCGATGCCCATCATCATGTTGCGCGCGAAGGACGGGCGGGCGGCCTGCGCCGCGGCGCCGGCGGCCGCCGGTCCAGCCATCGACGGCGAAGCCGGCGAGGACGGAGCGGAGCGCTGGAAAGTCTGGGCGCCACCGGGCGTCGTATTCGTCGACGGCGGCGCGCTATTGGTGAACGACCCACGGCTGCCCGAGCTGCGGCCACCACCCGGACGGGCTTCGGCAGCGAGCGGCACGAGCAACAGGGCCCCGGCGACCAGGGCGACGGCACGTCCACGACGGGCGAGCGAAATCAGAGACATTGTTCCTCCCGGAGCCCTCCATGGGCCCACTGTCGTGCAATATGGAGACAGGCCAGTGCCCACGCAAGGCCCCATCCGGCTAACAGACTGAAACTCCTGACTATTTCAAATCGGTGCATAATTATTCGTTGCGATCGGGTCGATATGGTAGTCTGGCGGACCGCCTCGTCCTGCGAGGCGTGGGAAGAGCGCCATGACCGGATCCGGACCGAGGCCTCACCGACACCGCCTGTTGAGCTGGATGCTGGCGCTCGCCGTGTTGTTCCTGCTGAGCGAGGCCGCAGCGGCCGGCGAGCCTGCGATCGCGCTGGACAAGCCGCGCCTCGCCCAGGCGCCCGAGCCGCTCTGCTTCTGCTGGAACGATGGCCGCAAGATCGCCGAAGGTTCCAAGTCCTGCATCAGGACCACGCAGGGGCGACGCGTCGCGACCTGCGGGCGGGTGGTCAACATGATGTCCTGGGAAGTGACGGAAACAGCCTGCCCGGAAAGCTGAAACGCCGCGATCGGGAAGCAGCCTTCGGAAACAAAAGCGCCGCCGGGATCGATCCCGGCGGCGCTGTTTTCATTGCTCTTGTGGTCCTAGCGACTTCGAGCCTGACCCGTTGTCAGAACGCTCCCAGAACGATCGCCATCATGAAAACGAAGGCCGCACCCATGATCAATCGGTCGAGACGTAGCGTGACACTCATCACACCCTCCTGTGTCATTGACCTGTCGCGGAAGCTACCAGAACTGACGAAGGCCGCAAGGGGGCGGCATCGTGGCGACCCTGGGTCAGAGGCTAGAACACCCTTAATCATCGGTTAAACCATTGATTAGATTTGGGGATATTTCTGGCTGCGAGATTTCGTCGCGAGCCCTGTGCGACGCCCCACCACAGCTTCGCCACAGTTCGACCAGGGGCCCCCGCCAACTGATCTTGCCGACATCTGGGGCAGTGTTCGCAACGGCTGCATCCGCCTCGGTTAAGGCCGGAAACGGCACATTAAGGCGCGATTCACCACGGCGCCAAAGTTAATCCGCCTGTGGCGGCCTGGACGCAGTCGGTTGAGAAACCGTTCACCAGGCGCTTCGCATTTGAATGGTCATGCGACGCGCTCATCTCGCCCTCATCGCACTCGGCATCGTCGGCGCAACCGGCCTTGCGGGCTGCGGCAAGTTCCAGAAGCCCCAGCGCGCCGCCTGGCGCGACCAGGCGGAGGCCGCCTGCATGGCCTCGCGCGAGGTGCAGATCTCGTCCTATGTCAGCCTGCGCGGCAAGGCGATCGACGGGCCGGGGACCTGCGGCATGCAGCAGCCGCTCAAGGTCTCCGCCTTCTCGGGCGGCGGCATCGGGCTGACCAGTTCGGCCACCCTCTCCTGCCCCATCGTCGCGACCACCGACAAATGGTTGGCCGAGGTGGTGCAGCCGGCCGCGATGAACGTGCTCGGCGCGCAGGTCATCGAATTGCGGGCCGGCTCCTATTCCTGCCGGGCGATGAACAACGGCACGGGCACGTCGCGCACGTCGGAGCACGCCTTCGGCAACGCCGTCGACGTCTTCTCCTTCCGGCTCAACGACAACCGCGTCGTCACCGTCAAGGACGGCTGGCGCGGCTCGCCCGAGGAGCAGAACTTCCTGCGCGAGGTCTTCGTCGGTGCCTGCGAGCATTTCTCGACGGTGCTCGGCCCGGGTGCCGACCCCTTCCACTACGACCATTTCCATATCGACCTGGCCCGGCATTCGAAGGGCCGGCGCATCTGCAAGCCGGTGATCAAGTACACGCCGAACTACAACCTGCCGCCGCCGGACCCGACCCGGCCCTATTCGATGGCCCAGACACAGCCGCGCGGCGCGGCGCCGCCGGCCGGCACCGTGGTCGCGGGCGGCGGCTTGCTCCGCCAGCCGGGTGATGGGCTGCGGCCTCCCGGCGCGGTTCAGGGCGGCTATCCCGTCGCGAGCTATGCCCAGGGTCAGCCCCGGAGCCTCGATTCGCAACAGCGCTTCCTCGAGCAGTACGACGCGCGCCAGCGGCAGGGGCATTTCCAGCCGCAACCGCTCCCCAGCGAGAATCGCGGGCCGCTGACCCTGCCGGGCGCCGTGCCGCCGACGGAGGAGGCCGTTCTTGGCGACGAAGGTGGAACCGGTGTCGTCGACATCGAAGGTGAGGATCAGGCTCAGCCGATGATCACGCCGCAGCGCGACCCCTTCGCCTACAGCTCCGGACGAGTCCCGCCGCGGCGCTGAACAAGGTTCGCCGCTCTCGGGCGGCGAGCGGCTTTGCTCTCAGCGCGAGACCAGCACCTGCCGGCATTCCGGCGGCAAGGCGTCGAGCGACATCGGCGGCTTCGGCTTGGGTTTCGGACCGGGCTTGGGCTTCGGCGGATTGAAGATCGCGTTGTGCTGGCGCTCGATCCAGCCGCTGAGTTCCGCCCCGCAGCCATCGCCGAAATTCGGGGGCTCCTGCCCCTGGCAGCTCGCCATGCCGGCTGGGCAGGCCAGCCGGATATGGAAATGGTAGTTGTGGCCCCAGATCGGCCGCACCTTCTCCAGCCAGCCCTTATCGGCGCCGGCCTCGCGGCAGAGCGCGACCTTGAGCGCCGGGTTGACGAAGATGCGCTCGACCCCGGGCTCGGCCGCGACGGTGCGGATCAGCCTTGTATGGGCCGGGGTCCAGTTGCGGGGGTCGACGTCGCGCCAGTCGGAGCGGGCCATGTTGACCGCCGACATGTTCTCGCGCTGCTCGCGGTCGAGCCGCCCACGCGGCATCGGCATCAGCCAGACATCGGCATCGAGCCCGATCTGGTGCGAGGCATGGCCGGTCAGCATCGGCCCGCCGCGCGGCTGCGACATGTCGCCGACGAGAAGACCCGCCCAGCCCGTGATGCGCGGCACGTCGCGGGCGAGCTTCTCGAGATAGTCGACCAGAGCGGGGTGCCCCCAGTTGCGGTTGCGGTTCAGCCGCATGACCTGCCAGCTCGGCCCGTCGACCGGCAGCGCCTCGGCGCCGGCAAGGCAGCCGCGCGCATAGGAGCCGATGGCGCGGGCCTGCATGCTGGCCGGCTCGGTCTTCTGGCCGAAGAGCGAGCGGGCGGCATCGGGCCAGGCGGCGATATTGGCGGCGCGGGTCTTCGCCTCCTGATCCGCGGTCGACTGGGCCTGACCGGCAACCGGCAGAAGGGCGAGCGGCGCCAGGACGGCCGCGATTCGGGAGAACTTGCGCATGGCCGGAGAATCGCCGCGCCGCGCCATGGTGGTCAAGCGCGATGGCTGGACAAGCCGCGCGGCGAATTGCAGCTTTGCGCGAGATGGCGACGCGAGACGCGCCCTTCAGGGAGATGATCGATGACGACCCGGATCGACCGCCGCAGCATTCTGGCCGGCGCAGGCGCCCTTCTCGCAGCGCCAACGGCTGGCTTCGGTCAGCAGCCCTGGCCGCAGGGGCGCCTCCTCAAGCTCGTAGTGCCGTTTCCGCCGGCCGGCGCGACCGACGTTCTGGCCCGCCTCGTCGCCGACAAGCTCGGCCAGAGCTGGGGCACCAATATCGTGGTCGAGAACCGGCCGGGCGCCGGCGGCAATATCGGCACCGACGCCGTCGCCAAGGCCGAGCCGACCGGCGATACCTTCCTGATCGTCTCCGTGGGCATGGCGACCAACCAGTATCTCTACCAGAAGCTGACCTACGACCCCGCCAAGGACCTGACGCCGATCACCATGGTCGCGATGGTCCCCAATCTGCTGGTGGTCAACAAGTCAGTGCCGGCGAACAACGTCGCCGAGCTGATCGCCTATGCGAAGGCCAATCCCGGCAAGCTCACCTACGGCTCCTCCGGTATCGGCACATCGGTCCATCTCTGCGGCGAACTGTTCCAGAAGCTGACCGGCACGAAGATGGTGCATGTACCCTATCGCGGCACGGCGCAGGCGACGCAGGACCTGATCGGCGGGCGCATCGACCTGATCTTCGACAATATCCCGCAGGCGCTGCCGCATGTGCGCGCCGGCTCGATCCGCGGCTTCGGCATCACCACCGCAAAACGCTCGCCAACGGCGCCGGAATTCGCGCCGATCGCGGATACCGTACCGGGCTTCGACGTCTCCTCCTGGTTCGCGCTGTTTGCACCGGCGAAGACGCCGCCCGCGGTCATCGCCAAGATCCAGGCCGACACCAAGGCGGTGATCGCCGATCCGGCCGTGCGCGCGAAGATGGACGCGCTGGCGGCCGAGCCGGTGGGCAACAGCTCCGAAGAGCTCGGTGCCTTCCTGCAGGCGGAGATGAAGCGCTGGGGCGACCTGATCAAGGAGGTCGGGCTCAAGGTGGAGTGACCCGGCGCTCACGCTGCGGAACCGAGGGTTCGCGGCCAGCGTTTCCCGCTAGAGCATTTTTCGCGCGAAGTGGACACCGGTTCGCGTGAAAATGCTCTGGATTTAGCGAATGAACCGTCGGTCAGACTGCATGAGGCCGCCTGGCATCGAGGTCAGGTCGACGGATTCTCCTTCGGCCCGATTGGCATGAAAATCAGGAACGATTGTCCCAGACAGCCACCGCGGCCGCCAGATCCTCGAGCGCGACGCCGACCGATTTGAACAGCGTGATGCCGCCGCCCTCGACCGGCCCGGCGATCCGGCCATGGCAGAGATCGGCGAGCGTGCCCGCCACCTTGTCGGCACTGTAGCTACCCTCGGCGATGGCGACGGCGACATCGCCGCCCTCGTCGATCGCCTTGCTGGAATCGACGATCACGCGGGCCCGGTGCAGCGCGTCGGCATCGGCCTCGCGCATCTGCATGGTGAAGCCGCCGATCAGGTCGAGATGGGCCTCGCGCTTCAGCCAGTGACCGTGGATCAGCGGCTCGGTCGCGTTGGTCGCGCAGGAGATGATATCGGCCGTGCGGGCCTCGCCTTCGAGATCGGTGGTGGCACGGGCCTCGATGCCATCCTTCGCCAGCTCGGCGACGGTCGCCTCCGCGGCTTCGGGCCGCCGCGCCCAGACCGCAATCTCGGTCAGCGGGCGCACGGAGCGATGCGCCTTGATGATGAAGGGCGCGAGCGCGCCGGCCCCGACCATCAGCATGCGGCTGGATTCAGGGTTCGACATGTAGCGCGAGGCCAGCGCGGAGGCCGCCGCGGTGCGCCAGGTCGTCAGCCGGTTGCCGTCCATCACCGCGAGCGGCTTGCCGGTCGCGCCGTCCATCAGCAGATAGGCGCCCATCACGCCCGGCAGGTTGCGCTTGCCGTTGCCGAAGAAGACCGAGACGATCTTGGTGCCGATATAGGGATTGGCGACGTCCGGCCCACTCCAGGCCGGCATGGTCAGCAGGATGGCGTCGGTCTCGTCCGGACGCTGGATCGCGTACTGGCCGCGCTTGGGCGCAATCACTTCGCTGCGGAAGGCGTCGTCGAGGATGTCGATCAGGCCGGGATAGCTCAGGGCCGCATCGATCTCGGCCACGTCGAAAAGTCGCATCAATTCCGTCCGTTGGTCAGTGCCGGCAGCGCAGAGTCCGGCACGGCCGAGCGCAGCGCCTGGGTTTCGGAGCGCAGCGCCTCCGCCTCGCGGCGGTTGCGGCGCGCCGCCTTGCGGTGCTTGCCCTGCGCGATCCACGAGGCCAGGCCGCCGACGAGCACGCCGACGGCAATCGCCGCCAGCACCACTGCGAAGAGCGGCAGCTCGATGGAGAATACGGGTAAGTCGCGGCTGAACGGGTCGAGCGAAACGCGCACCGCACCGCGATTGGCGACCGAGAACAATACGATCACCAGCGCGACGGGAACCAGTACCAGCGCCTTGAAGAAGGCCTTCATCACAATCTCCGTGCGGCTGCGGGACCTGCGGTCAATCCTTGCCGTTAAGGCGCAGCCGCAGCTCCTTGCCCGTCTTGAAGACGGGGACGAACTTCTCCTCGACCTCCACCGCATCACCTGTGCGGGGGTTGCGGCCGATGCGGGCCGAGCGGCCCTTGCGCGAGAAGGCACCGAAGCCGCGCAGCTCCACCCGGTCGCCCCGCGCCAGAGCTTTCACGACCTCGTCCAGAATGGCCGAGACGATGTTCTCGATATCGCGCTGGTAGAGATGGGTGTTGCGGTCGGCGATCCGCTGAACGAGTTCGGATTTAATCATCGCTGGGGCATAACCATTTGTATCGAAATCACTTTTCAGCGGCAGGCTGCCAGAGCGCCAAGGGCGCGTCAAGCCGCAAGCCGACCGGCTGATCCGCAGCGCGCGCGATCGTCGCCGCGAGCGCATCGAGGCCGGCGCCGCGCGCCATCGCCTCGGCGAAGCTCCACAGGCCGTAGGACGAGGATTCGCTGCGCCGGCGCCAGTCGCGGACCTTCAAATCCTTGGCGACGCTCTTCTCCCGCTCCATCCAGGCGATCGCCTCCGGCTCGCCGCCGATCTGGTCAACGAGCTTCAGGCCGACGGCCTGGCGGCCGGAATGGACACGGCCGTCCGAGACCGTGGCGACCTCGCCCTCGGCGAGATGGCGGCGATCGCGCACCATGTCCTTGAACCAGGTGTAGTTGTCGTTGACGACGCGCTGGAGCGCCTCGCGCGCCTCGGGCGAGGTCGGCTCGAAGCCGCTCGGCGCCGCCTTGAGCGGGCTCGAC
Organism: Beijerinckiaceae bacterium; assembly: GCA_965283735.1. GTDB lineage: Bacteria > Pseudomonadota > Alphaproteobacteria > Rhizobiales > Beijerinckiaceae > Allobosea. The sequence goes on from CBDIPN010000002.1 coordinate 468,705, forward strand.
TTGATCGACTCGACCTTGACGCCGACCGTGTCGAGCAGGCTCGAGACGTTCGGGAACTGGAAGAGCACGCCGATCGAGCCGACGAGCGAAGTCTGACGGGCGACGATGCGGTCGGCGCCCATCGCGGCGATATAACCGCCGGAGGCCGCGACACCATCGACGACCGCGACCATCGGCTTCTTCGCGGCGAGCTTGCGCAGCGCGGTATGCAGCGCCTCGGAGCCCGAGGTGGTACCGCCGGGGCTGTCGACGCGAAGCACGACGGCGGAGACGGCCTTGCTGTCCTCGACCGACTTGATCAGATCGAGCGTGCGGCGATCGCCGGAGATGAAGCCCGAAATGGTGATGCGCGCGATATGGGCGCTCGACAGGGTGGCCGAGCCATCGCCCTTCCAGGCGAAGCCGCCGATCACCGCCGCGACGATCACGCCGAGCACGGCGAGCACGCGCCAGAGCGTCAGCTTGCGGCGCAGGCTGCGGCGGTCTGCTAGCAGATCGGCATCGGACGACATCGGGAGGCTCCTGCGGCTAGAGCCGGATCCGATCAGGTTGGCACAACCTGATCGGTGAATCCGTCTCTAACATATTGATGGAGAACGCGTGACCCGATCGGACAGCAATGCAATCCGATCGGCGTGGCTCCAGGTCCGTGATGTAGACCCGCCGCGCCGGGCGGGCAAGGCGTGCGACCTCGATCAGGCCGCGACCGAGGCGCGCGCCCGGTCGAGCGCGAGAAGCGCAAGGCCGCTGGCGACCGAGCGGAACGCGTCGCCGATATGCACCTTGCCGGCGCCGAAGCGACGGTCGAACAGGCTGCGCACGGCCGGGACGTAAGACGTGCCGCCGGTCATGAAGACCGCCTCGATGCGCTCGCCACCGAGCCCGGCCTCGGCCAGAGCACGATCGAGCGCGGCTTCGATGGCGCCGACATCGTCGGCGATCCAGCGCTCGAAATCGGCGCGGCGGATCGGCTTCTCGATGATGACGCCCATCTGGCTGAAGCTCAGCGTCGTCTCCTCCTTGCCGGAGAGCGCGACCTTGGCGGCGGAGACGGCACGATAGAGCTCGTAGCCGAGATCGTATTCGATGACCGTGAGCAGGTCCTCGAGCTTGCCCGGCTCGACAGCCTCGCGGATCAGAGCGTTGAGCTCGGCCATGGTCTCGCGGCTCTTCATCAGCGAGAGCTTGTGCCATTGCGCGAAGGCGGCGTGGTAATGGGCGGGCACCGGCAGCAGCTTGCCGAAGGAGCGGTAATCCGTGCCCTTGCCGAGCGCCGGCGAAACGGCATGTTCGATGATGCGGTAGTCGAAGGTGTCACCGGCGACGCCGACACCGGCATGGGAGAGCGGGATCGCCTCCAGCCCGCCATTGCTGCCGGGCTCGAAGCGCATCACCGAGAAGTCGCTGGTGCCGCCGCCGAAATCGGCGACCAGCATGGTCTGCGGCGTCTTCAGGTCGCGCGCGTACCAGTAGGCGGCGCCGAGCGGCTCATAGGCGAAATCGACCTGCTTCATGCCGGCCTTGCCATACGAGCCCTTCAGGCGGCCGACCGCCAGCTCCTCGTCAGGGCGTTCGCCGGCGAAGACGACCGGACGGCCGGAGATCAGCGGCAAGGCGTCATGGCCGGGCAGGTCCGCCGTGAGATCGGACAAGAAGACGCCGATCAGGTCCTCAAGCTGGAAGAGCTTGCCGAAAAGCCGGGTCTCCTGAAGGCGCGGCTGGAAAGATGGGTCTTGAGCGATTGCAGGAAGCGGTGCTCAGTCGTCATACCCAGGGCCATGTCGAGCGCATCGGGACCGCTGACATGGGTGATACGGGTCTCAGGGGGACGCCCCTCGCGCCAGAACATCAGCGCGGAGCGATAGGCATCGACCGCGCCCTGCTTGGTGGCGAAGGAGCGCGTCATGACCGATCCGTCCGGCCCCGCCAGCGCGACGACGCTGTTGGTGGTGCCGAAGTCGATGCCGATGGCGGCGGGGGTCATGGCGAGCTCCTCTGGTGCGTCATGTCCAAATTGTCATTCCGGGGCTTCGCGTCAGCGAAGAACCCGGAATGACAACGTGGTTTCGAAACAAAAGCCCGCGCGGATCGCTCCGCGCGGGCTGGCTTGGATGTCCGGCCGCTTTCGCGGCCGAAATCTCACTTCTTGTCGGTGGCCTTCTTGAGCGCAGCGCCCAGGATGTCGCCGAGCGAGGCACCGGAATCGGCGGAGCCGTACTGAGCCATCGCTTCCTTCTCCTCGGCCATCTCGAGAGCCTTGACCGAGACCTGGATCTTGCGGGCCTTCTTGTCGAAGAGCACGACGCGGGCGTCGATGCGCTCGCCGGCCGCGAAGCGCTCGGGGCGCTGCTCGGAGCGATCGCGAGCCAGCTCGGCGCGCTTGATGAAGGTCATCATGTCGGTGTCGGCGATCTTCACGTCGAGACCCGACTCCTTCACCTCGACCACCTCACAGGTGACGATCTGACCCTTCTTGAACTCGCCGGCATCCACGAAGGGATCGCCGCCGAGCTGCTTCAGGCCGAGCGAGATGCGCTCCTTCTCGACGTCCACATCGAGAACGACGGCCTGCAGGACGTCGCCCTTCTTGTATTCCTCGATGACCTGCTCGCCCGGACGGTTCCAGTCGAGATCCGAGAGATGGATCATGCCGTCGATATCGCCTTCGAGACCCAGGAACAGGCCGAACTCGGTCTTGTTCTTGACCTCGCCCTCGACCGTCGAGCCCGACGGGTGCTGCTCCGCGAAGAGCTCCCACGGGTTGCGCAGGGTCTGCTTGAGGCCGAGCGAGATGCGGCGCTTGACCGGATCGACCTCGAGGATCGCGACGTCGACTTCCTGCGAGGTCGAGACGATCTTGCCGGGGTGGACGTTCTTCTTGGTCCAGGACATCTCGGAGACGTGGATCAGGCCTTCGATGCCCGGCTCCACTTCGACGAACGCGCCGTAGTCCGTGATGTTGGTCACGCGGCCCTTGAGACGGGTGCCGACCGGGTAACGCTCGGCGATGCCATCCCACGGATCGGCCAGCAGCTGCTTGATGCCGAGCGAGATGCGGTGCGTGTCCTGGTTGATCTTGATGATCTTGACCTTGACCGTCTGGCCGATGGTCACGACCTCCGACGGGTGGTTTACGCGGCGCCAAGCCATGTCGGTGACGTGCAGCAGGCCGTCGATGCCGCCGAGGTCAACGAACGCACCGTATTCGGTGATGTTCTTGACGACGCCGTCGATGACCTGGCCCTCTTCGAGCGAGGCGACCAGCTCGGAACGAGCCTCGGCGCGGGTCTCTTCGAGGACGGTGCGGCGCGACACGACGATGTTGCCGCGGCGGCGATCCATCTTGAGGATCTCGAAGGGCTGCGGCTGGCCCATCAGCGGGCCGACGTCGCGGATCGGGCGGATGTCGACCTGCGAGCGCGGCAGGAAGGCCACGGCGCCGTCGAGATCGACGGTGTAGCCGCCCTTGACGGTGTTGAAGATCATGCCGGTGACCTTCTCGCGGGCCTCGAAGGCCTTCTCGAGCTTGACCCAGCTCTCTTCGCGGCGAGCCTTGTCGCGCGAGATGACGGCTTCGCCGAGCGCGTTCTCGATCCGGTCCAGATAGACCTCGACCTCGTCGCCGACGTTCAGTTCCTGCTCACGGCCGGGGCCGGTGAATTCCTTGAGCGCAACGCGACCTTCGGTCTTCAGACCGACGTCGATGATCGCCATATCCTTCTCGATGGCGACGACCTTGCCCTTGATGACGGAGCCTTCGAGGGCCTCGTTCCGGGTGAAGGACTCTTCGAGCAGGGCGGCGAAATCCTCGCGACCCGCGCTGTAGCTTTCAACTGCAGACATGTAATCTCCTGGAGCCGGCCGCGTATCCCGCGGATGTCCGGCTTAGGCGCCGTGGTTGGTGCTGCGTTCCGGATCGCGGCCGTCGGCACCTCCTCTCGGAGGTATCCGCCTCCCCGTCAGACGGGACCGGCGGAGGCGCCAGGACCAGCGGCTCGATCCGTATCCGGCGGGCGCGCTTCCAACACGAAACGGGAGCGGGCCTTGAAGACCGCCCCCGGCGCATGATCGATCACGGCCCTTCGGACAGGGGCGATGTAATGCAAACGGGCCATCAGGGCAAGGCCGAAGCCCTGACAGGGACGCCGATACCGCCTCTTTTCCCTGCCCCGAGGACGACGTTCGCCACGGGCATCCCCTATTCGAGGGAGCCGACGCCGGCCGACATCGCGTAGCTTCCCCGACTTCGCGCTTCGTGCGAGGCTGCGGACGGATTTCGTCCACGATTTGGGAGGGGTGCCATGGGCTGGGCCATTCTGGGGCTGATCGTCGTCCTCGTCGTCTATCTGATCATGACCTATAACGGGCTCGTCGCGATGCGGCAGCGCGTGAACCAGGCCTTCGCGGATATCGACGTCCAGCTCAAGCAGCGCCACGACCTGATCCCGAATCTCGTCGAGACGGTGAAGGGCTATGCAACGCACGAGAAATCGACGCTCGACGCGGTGATCGCCGCCCGCAATGCGGCGCAGGGCGCGACCGGTGTCCATGACAAGGCCGCGGCCGAGCAGCAGCTTTCCGGCGCGGTCGGCCGGCTTCTGGCGCTGGGCGAGGCCTATCCCGATCTCAAGGCCAGCGCCAATTTCCAGCAGCTCCAGGTCGATCTCGGCAATGTCGAGGACAAGCTCGCAGCCGCGCGGCGCTTCTTCAACAATGCGGTCAGCGAGTTCAACGCCGCGATCCAGGCCTTCCCGGCCGTGCTATTCGCACCGCAGATGGGCTTCACCCAGCGGGAATTCTTCGATGTCGGCGAGCAGACGCGCGCCCAGATCGAAGTCGCACCCAGCGTGAAGTTCTGACGGCAGAAGAGCATTCTAGCTTTTACTTTTGCATCAGGTCCTTCCGAAAAGTGGCATCCACTTTTCGGCCCGATGCCAAGCAGGCGGAGCGGCTGCAATGGCCGAGGCCTTCGGGCTCTACACCCACCAGCGCAACAACCGGATCAGGTCGAACCTCCTGATCGCCGGGCTCTTCCTGCTTGTTTATCTCACCGCCTGGGGCCTGCTGCTCGTCGCCTTCGGCTATGGCGGCGTGCCGCGCGGGCGCACCGCCTTCGGCGAGGCGGCCCGTGTCTTCCGCTCCTGGTTCCCCTTCATCACTGCGGCGGCGATGCTCTGGGTCTTCATCGGCTTCCGCATGAATGTCGCGATGATCAACGCGGTCACGGGGTCGAAAGGCCTAGCGCGCGAGGACAATCCCAAGCTCTACCGGATGCTGGAAAACCTCTGCATCTCGCGCGGCTTGCCGATGCCGAAGCTCGCCATCGTCGAGAGCGAGGCGCTGAACGCCTTCGCCAGTGGCGTCAACGACCAGCAGTTCACGGTCAGCGTCACCACCGGCCTCCTGGCCCAGCTCAACGATGCCGAGGTCGAGGCCGTTCTGGCCCATGAACTGACCCATATCCGCAACGGCGACGTCCGCCTGATGGTGATCGCGGTAGTGATCGCCGGCATCGTCTCTTTCGTCGGCGAGATTGTCTTCCGCGGCTTCGGCCGCAGCCGGGTCAGAGTCTCGTCCGATGATGCCAAGAAGGGCAACGGGCTCGCCATCATCGTCGGCATCGCGGTGATCGCGATCTCCTGGTTCCTGGCGGTGCTGATCCGGCTGTCGCTGTCGCGCTCGCGCGAATATCTCGCCGATGCCGGCGCCGTCGAACTGACCAAGAACCCGGATGCGATGATCTCCGCCCTGCTCAAGATCTCCGGCCGGGCCGATATCGAGGGCGTGCCGTCCGGCGTGATGGACATGTGCTTCGAGAACGATCCGGACGATTTCGCCGACCTGTTCTCGACCCACCCTTCCGTCACCAAACGCGTGCAGGCGCTGATCGAGACCGCCGGCGGGCGAATGCCGGCGATGCCGCCTCACCCGCCGAAGATCGGCGAGCGGCAGGACCTGCCGACGATGGTCGAGGAGACCGCGGCGCGTGGGCCTTGGGCACGGCCGCCGCAAGCGCCCGGTCAAGGCTGATCACGTGACGAGCTTCGCCGGATCGATCTCGAAGACCAACGGATAGAAGGTGGCCCAGCGGCTCCAGCGCTGCGTGCCGGCTTCGCCGACCGCCCAGAGCTCGCCATCCGGCGCGAGACCGAGATCCTCGATGCCGCCGGGCGCAGGATAGCGCGCCAGAGTGGCGCCAGTCGCGGGATCGAGCTGCGACAGGAAGGCCGGCCGGTTGCCGGAGCTCTGCGCAATCCAGATCTTGCCTGCTTTGTCGAAGGTCGCTCCTTGCGCGAAGAGCGGCAGCGGCAGAGTGACCCGGCTGTCGGCGAGCCCGATCGGCGCCTCACTGCTGGCCAGAATGCGATCGATCGGGACCGCATGCAGGTTCGGCGCGCCTTCACGGCGATAGGGGCCGAACCAGAGCGCATCGCCAGAGGCCGTCAGGAAGGACGGACCCATCGCCTTGTCGACGCGTGTCTCCTTGAGCGGAACGCATTCGCCGGCGCGGCAAGATTCCTTGAAATCGAGCGCGAGCAGCCGGCCGGAATTGGCGACAAACACTGTGCCGCGGAGATTGGCGAGGCCGCCGGGATGGCCGTAGGTCGCCGGCAGCGCGAAGCTGCCGAGCAGACGCCCGCCCGCCCGCGCGAGCCGGAACACCCGCGCCGGACCATTGTCCTGCTCGCGCTCGGTGCTGCGGTAGGCGGCGATGAGGATTTCGTCGCCGAAGATGGTGAGGCCCTGCGGGACATAGCCTTCGTTGAGACCGGGTGACCAGTAGCGGCGGCCGATCGCCGCAGCGTTCGGCACCGCGGTCAATTCGCGGCTGTCATAGGCCGGCGCCTCGCCGGGCAAGGCGGGGCGCGCCCGCGCGGCCGAGGCCAGATACAAGCCGGCTCCCGCCATCAGCAAACGGCGCCGGTTCAGGATCATGGCTTCAACGTCCGTCCGTCGCCCATTCCAGCGCTTCTTCCAGGCGATCGTCGCCCCAGAAGAGTTCGCCGTCGCCCGCCACGAAGAACGGTGCGCCGAAGATGCCGATCGACTTGGCGTACTCGATCTCGGCCTTGAGGCGGCCCTTGACCTCCTCGCTGCGCGAGAGCGGCAGCGCGACATTGGGATCGCTGCCCGCCTCCTTCAACGCGGCGCTCAGCACCGCCTCTTCCGCCATGTTGCGGCCCTCGCAGAAATGCGCCCGGAACAGCGCCTTCGAGAAAGCCGGAGTCCAGCCGCCGTCGCGACCAGCCAGTGCCAGCCGGGCGGCCGCCAGCGAATTCTGGGGAAAATTGTCGGGCTTGACGATCGCGACGCCCTGCCGCCGCCCGCGCCGCGCCGTGTCGCGCCACATGTAGCGGCCCTTGCTGGGATAGAGCGCGAAGGGCGAGGTGTTCCAGCCCTGAGCCGCGAAGATCGGCCCGAGCAGGAAGGGGCGCCAGCGCAGGGCGACGCCGGCGTCCTCGGCCAGCTTCTCGATTCTGAGGGCACTCAGGCAGGAATAGGGCGACGCGAACTCATACCAGAAGTCCAGAACGGGACGATTCGGCATTCAGCCTCCGAACAGGTCGTCATGTCGTGTCGCGCCCGATCGAGCCTGCGCTCTTCGTAACGCGACCGCAAGCGCCGCGGATCGGCGCCTGTGGAATGGAGGGACGACGCGTTCACCCGCGCCCATCCATCAGCGGACGACGCGGGATCGATCAGAAGGTTCCGATTGCTTCGCCCCGAGCGCTGGGATAGTGCGCCATTGCGTCCGAAACGCGGCCCATGGGGGCTGCCAGAAGGAAATTGAACAGATGGCTGACAGCAGCGTGAAAAAGGTCGTCCTCGCCTATTCCGGCGGTCTCGACACCTCGATCATCCTCAAATGGCTGCAGACCACCTATCGATGCGAGGTCGTGACCTTCACCGCCGATCTCGGCCAGGGCGAGGAACTCGGGCCGGCGCGCGACAAGGCGCTGCTGCTCGGCATCAAGCCGGAGAACATCTTCATCGAGGACCTGCGCGAGGAGTTCGTGCGCGACTACGTCTTCCCGATGTTCCGCGCGAATGCCGCCTATGAGGGCGTCTACCTGCTGGGTACCTCGATCGCGCGCCCGCTGATCGCCAAGAAGCTGATCGAGATCGCCGAGAAGACCGGCGCCGACGCCGTCTCCCATGGCGCGACCGGCAAGGGCAACGACCAGGTCCGTTTCGAGCTCACCGCCTATGCGCTGAAGCCCGACGTCGTCGTGATCGCGCCCTGGCGCGAATGGGACCTGCGCTCGCGCGAGCAGCTCATCGCCTTCGCCGAGCAGCACCAGATCCCGATCGCCAAGAACAAACGCGGCGAGGCGCCCTTCTCCGTCGACGCCAACCTGCTGCATGCCTCCTCGGAAGGCCGCGTGCTGGAGGACCCGGCGGTCGAGGTTCCCGACTACGTCTATTCGCGCACGATCTCGCCGGAAGACGCGCCGGACAAGCCGACCATCGTCACGGTCTCCTTCGAGAAGGGCGACGCGGTCGCGATCGACGGCGAGAAGCTCTCGCCTGCGACGCTGCTCGCCAAGCTCAACGACCTCGGCCGCGACAACGGCATCGGCCGGCTCGACCTCGTCGAGAACCGCTTCGTCGGCATGAAGTCGCGCGGCATGTACGAGACGCCCGGCGGCACGATCCTGCATGCGGCCCATCGCGCCATCGAGTCGATCACGCTCGACCGCGGCGCGGCGCATCTCAAGGATCAGATCATGCCGCAATATGCGGAGCTGATCTATAACGGCTTCTGGTTCTCGCCGGAGCGCGAGATGCTGCAGGCCCTGATCGACAAGAGCCAGGAGTTCGTCACCGGCGACGTGCGCCTCAAGCTCTACAAGGGCGGCGTGCATGTCATCGGCCGTTCGAGCGACTACTCGCTCTACGATCAGGACCTCGTCACCTTCGAGGAAGGCGCGGTTGCCTACGACCATCGCGACGCCGCCGGCTTCATCAAGCTCAACGCGCTGCGCCTGCGCACGCTCGGCCAGCGGAAGAAGAAGCTGGGGCTCTGAGGCCCGATACCGCGGGACGCCTAGCGCCCTGCTGCACAGCCCCGCGTGTCATCCTGCACGCGTTGCAGCATGAAGTGCTGCGGCGCAGATGCGGGATCGTCCCCCGATAAGAACTCCTATCACCCGGCGAGGTCAGACCACGCCGGGTTTTCCTTTTCGATCAGCGCGATTTTCCAGGCGCGGCGCCACTTCTTCAGGACTTTCTCGCGTTCGATCGCCTGATTGGGGTCGTCGAAGGTCTCGACGTAGACGAGCCGGTCGATGTTGTACTTGGCCGCATGGCCCTTGATCGCGTGGGCTTTGTGCTCGGCGATCCGGCGCTCGAGGTCGTTGGTGATGCCGATGTAGAGCGGACCGTCTTTGCGTGCCGCGAGGATGTAGACGGCGTAGATGCGGGTGGTCATGCAGGCCTCGCGGTGAGCGCGAGACGGCACCCTACCCGGCACACGGTCCCGTGTCTGCGCAGCGGCACTGCGCGCCGCAGCGCGCACGGGAAGACACCCTTCATCAACCGCCGCGAGCCGCTTCGTGAACCCACGCCGCGCTCGCGCGTTCAGCACTCACCGATCAACCTGAGTGCTCCCAGCATGCTTCGCTTCCTCGCCCCCGCCCTGATCTCCGCCGCCCTCTGCGCGCCCGTCGCGGCGCTTGCCCAGGAAGTCCCACCGAAAAGCGAGAAGCCGGCGACGCCCGAGATCGCGACCTGCAAAGCGGCCGCGCTGCAGACGCTCCATGCCAGGGAGCCGGAGATCAAGGACATCTATATCGACGAGGACGCCGCCACGGTCGCAGTGTCGGAATCGAAGATCGAGGATATCCCGGTCACGCGCATCGTCATGAGCGAGGCCTATCTGCGAACCGACCGCTCGGACAAGCCGCGCCGCTTCCTCTGCCTGCTCGGCGACAAGAACAGGGTGCTGCTGACCTTCTTCACCGCGCGCTGAAGCCCGTGAGCAAGCGAAAGGGCCGCGTGGCGGCCCTATAGCCCATCATCGAAGCGAAGGCGCCCTCAGCCGCTGTCGACGACCCGGGTCGCGGGTCGATCGTGGCCATCCGCCAGCTCCTCGTGCCAGCGGCCGTTCTGGTCCTGATAGACGATCCCGTCGGTGGCCCCCGCCACTGTCTGACGGGCGGCGGCGCGGGTTGCCGCCTTCAGCGCCGCGTCATGTGTCGGAAAGGTTTCCGACAAGGCCCCGCCTGCCCTGTAGGCCCAGCCACCGTCGTGCTCGACCACTTCGTATTTGACCATGACCATCGCGCGTCCTCCTTTCGCTCGAAGGAAACCGCGCCCCGGCCATGGGGTTCCGGCTAGTCGCCGTTGCCGCTATCGGCCGCGCGCAGCGAATCCAGCACCGGCATCGAGGTGATGTGATAGCCGGCATCGACATGGTGGATGTCGCCGGTGACACCGCCGGAGAGATCCGAGAGGTAATAGAGCGCCGAGCCGCCGATCTCTTCAAGCGAAACCGACTTGCGCAGCGGCGAATTGGCACGCTGCCAGGACAGCATGGCGCGCGCATCGGAGATGCCGGCGCCGGCCAGCGTCCGCACCGGCCCGGGCGAAAGCGCGTTCACGCGGATGCCGCGCGGGCCGTAATCGCCGGCCAGATAGCGCACGCTCGCCTCCAGCGCCGCCTTGGCGACGCCCATCACGTTGTAGTTCGGCATGATCCGGGTCGAGCCGCCATAGGTCAGCGTGATCATGCTGCCGCCGTTCGGCATGCGGTCCGCCGCACGCCTGGCGATCTCGGTGAAGGAGAAGCAGGAGATCACCATGGTTCGCGAGAAATTCTCGCGGCTGGTGTCAGCATAGAGCCCCTTGAGCTCGTTCTTGTCGGAGAAGCCGATGGCATGGACGATGAAGTCGAGCGTATTGCGCTCGGGATCGCCGCCCCAGGCCTCGTCCAGCGTCGCGAAGGCGGCATCGACCGAGGCGGTGTCCTCGACATCGCAGGGTACGACCAGTGTCGAGCCGATGCTCTCCGCGAGCGGCCGGACGCGCTTGCCGAGCGCATCGCCCTGATAGGTGAAGGCGATCTCGGCGCCATGGGCGTGAAGGGTGCGGGCAATGCCCCAGGCAATCGAATTCTGATTGGCGACGCCCATGATGAGGCCGCGCTTGTTGTGCATCAGCGGGAGCATGGCAAACTCGGAAGGGGCTTCAGGAACTGGTCCGAAGACGGGAAACGGAGGAAAGTCGGCGGGGCAGGTCGGTCGAACTTTGAACGGCGTATCATCATCGCCGGGCCGTTGCCGGCACCGGCAGGTCTTGGACTAGTCGGTCTTGGTGATCGCGGCAGCGGCGGCCTTCGAAGTCGAGACCGGCACGATCTCGAAACGCACGAGGTCGTTCCATTGCAGGACCCATTCCTGCAGCAGGGCGACGTCATCGCATTCCATGATCTGGAAGCAGCGGCCGAGATCGGCCGAGACCCAGCTCTCGACATAGCGTACGCCTGCCGGAGCCATCCGCCCGCTATGCTGGAAGCGGGCGTAGACATCCTTCACGCGGGTCTGATCGAAATGCTCGATCACCATGAAGAGCATGGCGCTCTCAGACCTCCAGGCGCTTCATCACGATGGTGGCGTTGGTGCCGCCGAACCCGAAGGAGTTCGAGAGCACGGTGCCCAGGCCCGCGTTGTCGATGCGCTTGCGCACGATCGGCATGTCGGCGAAGGCCGGGTCGAGCTCGTCGATATGGGCGCTCTCGCAGATGAAATCGTTGTTGAGCATCAGCAGCGAGTAGATCGCCTCCTGCACGCCGGTGGCGCCGAGCGAATGCCCGGTCAGCGACTTCGTCGCCGAGATCGGCGGCGCCTTGTCGCCGGCGCCGAAGACCTCGCGGATCGCCTCGATTTCCTTGCCGTCGCCGACCGGGGTCGAGGTGCCGTGCGGGTTGATGTAGTCGACCTTGCTCTTCACGCCTTCAAGCGCCATGCGCATGCAGCGTACCGCGCCCTCGCCCGACGGAGCCACCATGTCGTAACCGTCCGAGGTCGCGCCATAGCCGACGATCTCGCCATAGATCTTGGCGCCGCGCGCCTTGGCGTGCTCGAGCTCTTCCAGCACGACGACGCCGGCGCCGCCGGCGATGACGAAGCCGTCGCGGGCGACGTCATAGGCGCGCGAGGCGCGGGCCGGCGTGCCGTTGAAGTCCGAGGACATCGCGCCCATGGCATCGAAGAGCACGGAGAGCGTCCAGTCCAATTCCTCGCAGCCACCGGCGAAGATGACGTCCTGCTTGCCCCACTGGATCAGTTCATAGGCATTGCCGATGCAGTGGTTCGAAGTCGCGCAGGCCGAGGAGATCGAATAATTGACGCCCTTGATCTTGAACCAGGTCGCCAGCGTCGCCGAAGCGGTCGAGGACATGCCCTTGGGCACGGCGAAGGGGCCGACCTTCTTCGAGGAGCCGCTCTCGCGGGCCTTGTCATAGGCGTCGATCAGGGCGCGGGTCGAGGGACCGCCGGAGCCCATGATGATGCCGGTGCGCTCATTGCTGATCTCGGCCGGCTCAAGTCCGGCATCGACGATCGCCTGCTCCATCGCGACCTGGTTCCAGGCCGAACCGCCGCCATGGAAGCGCATGGCGCGCCGGTCGAGCACCGTCGCAGGGTCGAGCGTCGGCACGCCCGCGACCTGGCTGCGGAAGCCGTGCTCGGCGAATTCGGCGACATGGGAGATGCCCGATTTCGCCGCATGCAGCGAGGCCAGGACCTCCTGCGTGTTGTTGCCGATGGACGAGACGATGCCCATCCCTGTGACGACGACGCGTCTCATGCTCGCTTACTCCAGCTGTCAGCACGCGGCGGGACAGGCCCGGCCGCTTCTGGATTCATATCGCGCAAATGGACCGAGCGGCAGCTAGGCGCAAGGTCGCGCTGCGTTTTTCCTCAGGCCGCTTCCGGCTTGAACAAGCCGACGCGCATGTCGCTGACGGTATAGATGCGCTTGCCGTCAGCCTCCAGCCAGCCATCGGCAATGCCGAGGACGAGCTTCGACTTGAAGACGCGCTTGAAGTCGACGCCGTAGACGACCTTCTTGACCGAAGGCAGAACCTGGTCGGCGAACTTGACCTCGCCGACGCCGAGCGCGCGGCCGCGGCCCGGCAGGCCGAGCCAGCCCAGGAAGAAGCCGGTGAGCTGCCAGAGCGCATCGAGGCCGAGGCAGCCCGGCATCACCGGATCGCCCTTGAAATGGCAATCGAAGAACCAGAGGTCAGGCTTGATGTCGAACTCGGCACGGACCATGCCCTTGCCGTGCTCGCCACCCTCTTCGGCGATCTCGACGATCCGGTCGAACATCAGCATCGGCGGCAGCGGCAGTTGCGCATTGCCCGGCCCGAACAGTTCCCCACGACCGCAGGCGAGGATCTCCTCGTAGCTGAAAGACGACTGACGCTGCATTCCCGTACCGCTCCCTGGCACCGACCGGATTGGGCCGGTGTCTCGTTTGCCGTGCCTAACACGGCGGGAGCGGGAAACGAAAGGGCAGCACGTCCCAAGACCCGCATCGCAGCGTCAAAAACCACAGTGAGACTGCGCCAGATCAATGCAGCTACGCTTCGCAAGAACCTATAAGACGGTCCAACGCTTGCGACCGGGTGGCCGACGCCCTACATTTCAAATTGGAATTCTTCCAACAGACGGAGCCTTCAGGACATCCGTTTCATAAGAGGGTGCACGAGCGGGGCATGAGCGACCTGACCTCCCAGGACCAGGGCTACGGGACGCCGGTGCGGCAGGGCTGCCCCTTCCACGATATCCGCCAGAAGCTCCGACGCGTGGGCCTGCGCCCCACCCGCCAGCGCGTCTCGCTCGGCTGGGTGCTCTTCGCCAAGGGCCAGCGCCATGTCAGCGCCGAGATGCTGTTTGAAGAGGCGATGAAGGAGCGCATCCCGGTCTCGCTCGCGACGATCTACAACACGCTGCGCCAGTTCACCGAGGCCGGCCTGCTGCGGGAACTCACGCTCGACGGCGCCAAGGCCTATTTCGACACGGCCGATCATGAGCATCACCATTTCGTCGTCGACGGCGAGAACCGGGTGATCGACATCCCCGCTGACGAGATCGATGTCGCGAGCCTCCCTGTGCCGCCGGCAGGCTACGAGATCGCGCGGGTCGATGTCGTGGTGCGGCTGCGGAAGGTCGAGATCTGACATAAGCTCTGCCCGTTCCGGAGACGATGGGCATGCATTTCACCGATTCGCTGGTCTCACGCCGCGCGCTGGCAGCGCTTCTGCTCGCGACCGCCCTTCCGGCCGCGCCGGCACTGGCCGCACCGCGCAGCTTGCGCGGCACCGTCTCCTATCGCGAGCGCATGGCATTGCCGCCCGGCGCCATCGTCGAGGTGAAGTTGCTCGACGTCTCGCTGGCCGACGCTCCCAGCCGCACGATCGCCGAGACCCGCGTCTCCGGCCGGCGCATCCCGGCGCCATGGACCTTGCGCTTCGACACCCGGCAGATCGAGCCCCGGCACAGCTACGCACTGCAGGCGCGCATAACTCATCGCGGGCAACTGCTCTTCATCACCACGGAACGGCACAGCGTCTTCACGGGCGGGCCGGACAATACCGATATCTGGGTCCAGCGCGTTGCGGGCGATGATCGGCCGCCCGCCACCGCCCCCTCCCCGATCGGAAGCTGGCGCCTCGCCAGCCTCGGCGGCAAGGATGTCCCGGCCTCGATCAACACGACCCTGGAGATCGCGGCGGACGGCAAGGTGTCGGGCCGCGGCGGCTGCAACGGCTTTGGTGGCACCGCGACTATTCAGGGCCGGGTGATCCGGTTCTCGCGCATGGTTTCGACGATGATGGCCTGCGAACCCGACAAGATGACGCAGGAGCAGCGCTTCTTCAAAACGCTGGAGCGTGTGCATCGCTGGAGCCTTGAGCGCCAAACGGGCCGGCTCGTCCTGCTCGATCGCGGCGGCCGGCCGCTGATGACACTGACGGCGCAGTAACGCCCCGGGGGCGGTCCTCAGTCGACCTTCTCGTTGGGATAGACGCCCCAGAGCCGCTCCTGCCGGATGAAGCCGTTGATGTTGCCGATGCTGACGCGGCACCAGGCATTGGCGCAGGATGCGACATTGGCGACGACGCCGGGCTGAAGCCTGGCGACAACGGCGGCTTCCTCGTTCGCTGCGCTGCGCATCGGGAAATTCTCGTCCTTCTTCTTCGACCAGGGCGCGACGAGCGCCGTCCGGCGGCCGGAGAGCAGACTGTGCAGCACCCAGCCCTCGGTGCCGTCGGCGTCGCGGACGCGGCGCCAGGTCTCGAATTCGGCGGTGACCTCCATCGGCAGGCCGGCGCGCTGATAGACCCAGCGCGTGCGATGCTCCTTCGAGGGGCCTTCGCGCAGGTTCACGCGGTCCGTCTTGAGGCTGACATAGCGCGGTACCGGCAACCCGGTGACCGAGCCGGCCTGCATGTCCTGAGCCGGCGCGATCGCTGGCAAGCCGACGAGGGCCAGTGCCGTCAGGGCCAGGCATCGCATCGACGGGACCATCATCGCGCCATTCTCCTTCGCATCCCGCTCCCCCCGGCGAAGGGGCAAGTTGTCATCAGCCGCGCCGCCGCCTAGACACGCATATGGTGCCGCGCAACAATTCCCATTCCTGGGACACCAGGGTTAATGGCGGGTTGAGGATATCAGGCCGATGCGGCCAATGACGGAGGGGTGACCGCCATGTCGAAGAAGAAGCCCTTGGTGGTGGTGACGCGCAAGCTGCCCGCCGTAGTCGAAACCCGGATGCGCGAACTGTTCGACGCACGGCTCAATATCGACGACAAGCCGATGTCGCAGGCGGCGCTGGTCGAGGCCGTGAAGACCGCCGACGTGCTCGTCCCGACCGTGACCGACAAGATCGACGCCGCCATCATCGCACAGGCCGGCGACCAGTTGCGCCTGATCGCCAATTTCGGCAACGGCGTCGACAATATCGACGTCGCCAGCGCCGTGCAGCGCGGCATCACCGTCACCAACACGCCGGGCGTGCTGACCGACGATACCGCCGACATGACGATCGCGCTGATCCTCGCCGTCGCCCGCCGGATCGCCGAGGGCGCGCGCGTCATCCCCGATGACGACTGGGCCGGCTGGTCGCCGACCTGGATGCTCGGCAGGCGCATCACCGGCAAACGCCTCGGCATCGTCGGCATGGGCCGGATCGGCCAGGCGCTGGCGAAGCGGGCCGCGGCCTTCGGCCTGTCGATCCACTATCACAACCGCCGCCGGGTCGATCCGCGCATCGAGGAGCAGCTCGACGCGACCTATTGGGATTCGCTCGACCAGATGCTGGCGCGGATGGACATCGTCTCGGTCAACTGCCCGCATACGCCGGCGACCTATCACCTGCTCTCCGCCCGCCGCCTCAAGCTGATGAAGCCGGACGCCATCCTGGTGAACACGGCCCGCGGCGAGGTCGTCGACGAGACCGCGCTCGCCCGCATGCTGGAAGCCGGCGAGCTCGCCGGTGCCGGGCTCGACGTGTTCGAGAGCGAGCCGGCGGTCAACCCGCGCCTGCTCAAGCTCGCGCGCCAGCACAAGGTCGTGGTCCTCCCGCATATGGGCTCGGCCACGCATGAGGGCCGCGCCGACATGGGCGAGAAGGTCATCGTCAACATCAAGACCTTCATGGACGGCCACAAGCCGCCGGACCGCGTGCTGCCCAGCATGCTCTGAGGAGCACGCTCCTCACCCCGCTGTCATTCCGGGGCTTCGTGCAGCGAAGAGCCGGAATGACAAGGGTGGTTGAGACCACGAGTTATCCGGCAGGCACTCAGCCCGGCAGCTCAGGGGGCACGCATTCCCGCAAGGCGCGCCGCTTCCGCCGGCCATTCCCTGAAATCGTCGATGACACCAGCCGCACCGGCGGCCAGCAGGCGCTCGCGCATGCGCCCCTTGTCATGGGCAACGCCCGTGAAGCCGGCAACCTGCATGCCGGCCGCCTTCGCCGCCAGCACGCCCGGCACCGAATCCTCCAGCACGAGGCAGCGTCCGGCCCGCGCACCCATCTGCGACGCCGCGAACAGGAAGACATCCGGCGCCGGCTTGCCACGCGTGACCTGCGAAGCCGAGAAGACATGCGGATCAAACAAGTCGATCAGGCCGGCGAGTCCGAGATTGCGGCGCAGCGGCTCCAGCACCGTCGAGGAGGCGACGCAGCGGCGCCCCGCCATCAGCGTCAGCGCCTCCCGCACGCCGGGAAGCGCGCGCAGTTCGGTCTCCAGGCGGAGAGCGACCGCATCCTCGATGCGCGTCTCGAAATCGGTCGGTAAGGGCCGCCCCAGTGCAGCCTCGATGATCTTGATGCCGTCGGCCCAGGGGATGCCGACGAGCTGATCGACATAATGGTCGAGTGTCCAGTGGCCGAGCCCGACTTCATGGCACATGGCGAGGCTGACCTCGCCATAGAGCGTCTCGGTATCGATCAACGTGCCGTCGCAGTCGTAGATGACGAGATCGAACGACACGTCTCCGCTCCGCCTGCCGCTCAGCGGGCCTGAAGCGTGTCGAACTGGCCGGTCTTGCGGAAACGCCAGAGATAGGAGGAAACGACCGCCTCCGACGAGGTCGGCGCAAGGCCAAGCCCGGCGAAGTCGCGGCCCTCAGCCTTGGCTTCCGCCGAGACGACGTTGTCGCTCTCGAGCAGCGTGACCTGATCGCGTGTCATCACCAGCTCGTCCGGAATCAGGCCGAGCGTCAGGGAATCGACGACCTGCAGGACGCTGCCCATGATCCGCGCCAGCGGGAAACGCAGCGGCGCGAGCAAGCGCTTGCGGCCAGTCACCTTGCAGACCTCCTCGACGATCTCGCGCAGGCTCTGCACCTCCGGCCCGCCGAGCTCATAGATGCGGCCGCCCTGAACGGTGCCGTCGACGGCGCGGGCGACGATCTCGGCGACGTCCCCGACGAAGGCCGGCTGGAACTTCGTCGCGCCGGCGCCGACCAGCGGCAGGACGGGCAGCATGCGGGCGAGCGAGGCGAAGCGGTTGAAGAAGGTATCCTCGGGGCCGAACATCACCGACGGCTGCAGCACGACGGCACCCGGCACGGAGGCGAACATGGCTGCCTCGCCCTCGGCCTTGGAGCGAGCATAGGCCGAAGCCGATTCGGTGGATGCGCCGAGCGCCGAGACATGCACCAGCCGCGCGATGCCGGCAGCGGCGCAGGCCTGGGCGATGGCACGCGCACCGTTCGCCTGCACGGCCGGGAAGCTCTGGCGGCCCTGCTCCTGCATGATGCCGACGAGATTGACGACGGCGTCAGCACCCTTCACCGCGGCAGCGACCGAGGCGGGATAACGCAGATTCGCCTGTACGGCGTGGATCTGGCCGACAGTACCGATCGGCTGAAGGAAATTGGCGAGATCCGGCCGGCGCACGGCGACGCGCACCCGATAGCCGCGCTTGACGAGCGCACGCACGACATGACGGCCGACGAAACCGGAGCCGCCGAAGACCGTGACGAGTTGCTGGGCCGGGGCCTGGGAAGCCATCGCGAAAGCTCCGTTTAGAATGCTTCTGCCCTCCTAGATCATGTTCCGCCAAAGTGGAAATGCCTTTTGCGGCCGGCGGCTCCGATATCCCGGCCCTGCGGCGTTCCGCCCTATCGGAGAGAAGGCACTGCGCCCGTTCGGCGCCGTTCAGCCGTTTTTTTGAGCCGAGACGCCCCAAAATCCGCCAGGCCCACGAAAGCGGTTTCCACAGGGCCACGAGAACAAATTCATTTCGTCGCGACAGGGCCGTTGACAGGACGACTCGCCCCCCGTAAACGAACCGCCGTTGCCCAGGTGGCGGAATTGGTAGACGCACCAGCTTCAGGTGCTGGCGCTCGCAAGGGCGTGGAGGTTCGAGTCCTCTCCTGGGCACCAACATTTCTTGAGGGCTACCAACCTCAAGTACTTAGCGGAAATCAACGACTTATGGACGCCCGAGTGATACAATCGGGTGATCCATATAGTCCTGAGTATGACACGTCCGCATAAGCATCCCAAGACCGGCGTTTGCTGGTTCCGCAAGGCCGTTCCGAAGGACCTTCGAGCCGCCCTCGGGAAGCGCGAAGAGGTCCGTACGCTGCGGACGAAGGACCCCGCCAAGGCCCGCGAGGCACACGCCTCAGTGGCCGCCGAGGTGGAAGCCCACTGGAAGGCGCTGCGCTCCCCGGCCCAGGTCCTCAGTAACCGTGAGGTGACCGCCCTCGCCGGCATCTTCTACTCCGAACTCACGAAGCAGATGGCCGACGAGCCCGGCAATGAGACGGCCTGGCAGCACTGGCTCCGACTGGATCAGGAGGCCCGCGAGGCCGGCAAGCTGGAGCACTGGTACGGAGAGGCGGTCGATAGGCTCTTACGCCAGCGAGGCCTACATATCGACCAGCCGTCCCGCGCCCGGCTTCTGGAGGCCATCAGCGCCGCCGCTCGACAGGCTGGAGAGCACCTCAAGAAAAACGCGGCTGGCGACTACAGCCCGGACCCTGCTGCCTCGCGGTTCCCTGAGTGGAAGCCGAGGGACGCGCCCAAGGACCTCCAGCCGACCAGCGGCAAGACCAGCCTGACCGGCATCTTCGCGGACTGGTGGAAGGAGGCCCAGGCAACGGGTCGCAAACCGAGCACCCATGAGAGTTACGGCAACACCGTGGACGGCTTTGTCGCCTTTCCTCGGGTACGACGATGCAACACAGGTCACCCCCGAACACGTCGTCGGCTTCAAGGATCACCGGCTGACCTCAATCAACCCGAGAACCAAGAAGCCCATCTCCGCGAAGACGGTAAAGGACAGCGACTTATCCGCCCTCAAGACCCTCTTCGGGTGGGCCGTCAGCAATCACCGCCTGACCAACAACCCTGCGACTGGCATCACGATCAAGCTCGGCAAACGCAGGGTGACCCGACCGAAGGGGTTCACCGACGAGGAGGCCAAGGCGCTGCTGGAGGCCGCCGACGCTCATCGGCAGGGTAATGAACAGCCGAAGACCTCCGCCGCCAAGCGGTGGGTGCCCTGGCTTTGTGCCTACACCGGGGCTCGTGTCGGTGAGGTCGCCCAAGCTAGGGCCGACACGCTGGGCCACGCGGTGTTCCTCGGCGATTCCGACGAGACCAGGCTCGTCGACGCGATCCTGCTCGAACGGAATGACGAATGGGCCGTCCAGCGCGCCCGTTACATCACGCTGGAAAGCATCACGCCCATGAGCGATGATCCCCTCGTCAGCCTGCCAGCCGCGGCGGCCTGACCAGCCCGACCAAAGTCGGCGATCGACGGTTCCTACCGACAGCTACACCACAAGCTGGAACACGACCTCGTCGAGAACGGCACCGCCCCTATTCGGATACCTCGTTTGCGAAAGAGTTTCACTGTTTGCTTCAGCGCAAAGTGCAAGCTATCCAGCCCGTTTACCTGCGAACCATGTCCTTCAGCGGCTATGTTTTCGCTCTTATCCTCGTCGTGGCTACACCGGGGCAGACAAATACCTTGCTCGCCCTCGCAGGCGCTACGATGGGAATTCGCTCCGCGCTTCGTCTCATCTGGGCAGCGATCGCCGCATATTTAGGTGCTACATTGCTACTTGGCGTCCTGTTTCGCCCGCTCGTCGATGCGTTTCCGGCGATCCGAGCGGCTGTCCAGATTTTCGGATGTGGCTATCTGGCCTATATGGCAGCGCGCCTGTGGGAGCCTCGGCGAACGCCGCCTGGAAGGCGCGTCGTCACCGCAAGAGATGTTGCCGTCACGACTTTTCTCAATCCGAAAAACCTGCTGATCGCATTCGTATTGCTGCCCGTGGGATGGGCGAGTGAAACGCAGGTCGCACTTCCGATCTTGCTGACCTTGGCCGTCATAACGCCGCTGGTTGAATCCGTTTGGATCATCGCCGGAGGGGTGTTGGGCGTAGCGTTCCGAAACAGATCAAAGACCTTGTTGCCACGCGGTTCCGCTTTCGCGCTTGGAGTTTACGCCGCGATTTTAGCAGGACGCACGATTGCCGGATGAGCCGCGGAACGGCGGCGGGACCGGCGCAGTTCCCTCCGATCTTTCCGAGGCAATTTGACTTCGGTGGCTTCTCCCGGACCTTGAGCAAGCTGGAGGCGATGACCAAAGCGCAATACGTTCTGGAACGCATGTAGGCCAGCCTGAACTGCGATAGCGCCATCCCGTTCCTCGCGTACTCGGAGGCTGTGCGCGAAGGCATCCATGCCGCGCACGCAATCGGGAGCAGGAGCGCAAAATCGCGGCACGCCGTGAAAATTGCGGCCGGTTCGCGGTCGGCGATGCCGCAGGGAAACGCCTCTATCTCGCCTTGCGTGGCGCCAAGGCGGAAAGAAATACGCCTCCGTGCGAATGGGCTGAAGTCAAGGTCCAGACCGTCGATTTAGTTGATAAGTACGTCATCGAAGCATGAAACTCGGCCGGCAGCGGACATAGACATTCGCGCAGCTCTCTCCGTGCTTTCCCTTAAGCGCGAACACGAGCCCCCGCCAATTCCCGACTTTGCTTGATTTGGATCAAGTACGACACAGAAGATTCCAGTGTTGGCTCGCGGCAATCACGCATGTTGCCGAATGAGGCTGCGATCATGGAAACCCATATTCCCGTGTCCAAGGGCGAACAGGGGCGGGCCTTGTGGCTCTCGACCATCGCCTTCACCGCTTGCTTCGCGGTCTGGACGATCTTCTCGATCATCGGCGTCCGGATCAAACAGGAGCTTGGGCTGAGCGAGACCCAGTTCGGCCTGCTCGTCGGAACGCCGATCCTGACGGGTTCGCTCATCCGCGTCGTGCTAGGCATCTGGACCGACTACTACGGCGGGCGGCGGATCTTCTCGCTGGTCATGCTCGCTGGTGCAGGGGCGACCTTCCTGCTGTCCTACGCACAAACCTACCCGCAGATGCTGCTCGCCGCACTCGGTGTCGGCATCGCCGGTGGTTCCTTCGCGGTCGGCGTCGCCTATGTCTCGCGCTGGTATCCCGCCGGCAAGCAGGGGACGGCTCTCGGCATCTTCGGGGCGGGCAATGTCGGAGCGGCCGTGACCAAGTTCGTCGCGCCCTTCGTGCTCGTTGCCTATGGCTGGCAGAGCGTGGCGCAGATCTGGGCGGCCGGGCTCGTGGTGATGGCCGTACTGTTCTGGTTCGGAACCGCGGATGACCCCGTTATCGTCGAGCGGCGGCGCACGGGCGAGCGGCCGAAAAGCGCCTGGCTCGAGCTTGAACCGCTCAAGAACGCCCAGGTCTGGCGCTTTTCGCTCTACTACTTCTTCGTCTTCGGCGCTTTCGTCGCGCTGTCGCTGTGGCTGCCGCAATATCTGATCGGCGTCTACGGGCTCGACATCAAGGCTGCCGGCATGATCGCCGCCTTCTATTCGGTTCCGGCCTCGATTTTCCGCGCCTATGGCGGCCATCTCTCGGACAAGTACGGCGCAAGACGCGTCATGTACTGGACCTTCCTGGTCTCGATCGGCTGCACCTTCCTCCTGAGTTATCCGCCGACGGATTATGTCGTGAAGGGCATCGCCGGGCCGATCGCCTTCCACACCGAGGTCAGCCTGCCGGTCTTTATCGGCCTCGTCTTCGTGCTCGGCTTCTTCATGAGCCTCGGCAAGGCGGCCGTGTTCAAGCACATCCCGGTCTATTATCCGCAGAATGTCGGCGCGGTCGGTGGCCTCGTCGGCATGATCGGTGGCCTCGGCGGCTTCATCCTGCCGATCGCCTTCGGCGTGCTCAACGACCTGACCGGGATCTGGACGAGCTGCTTCATGCTGCTCTTCCTGATCGTGACGGTCTCCCTTGTCTGGATGCACATGGCCGTCCGCACCATGGAGGAAGGCGTCGCCGGCAAGGAGCTGGCCAAGCTGCCGCAGCTGCCGGAGATGCAACCGATCCATTCGCCCGAACTCGCCGACGCGCTGACGGGCAAGACGCTGCAGGACTGGCGCCCGGAAGACCCGCAGTTCTGGGCGCGGAACGGGCGCGCCATCGCCCGCCGCAATCTCTATATCTCGATCCCCAGCCTGCTGCTCTCCTTCGCGGTCTGGATGGTGTGGTCGGTCGTCGTGGCGAAGCTGCCGACCGTGGGCTTCAAGTTCAGCACGGATCAGCTTTTCTGGCTGGCGGCGCTGCCCGGACTGTCCGGCGCGACGCTGCGGGTGTTCTACGCCTTCATGCCGCCGATCTTCGGCGGGCGGCTGTGGACCACGGTCGCAACCTGGTCGCTGATGCTGCCGGCGGTGGGCATCGGCTATGCGGTGCGCGACCCTAGCACGCCCTACGTGGTGTTCCTTGGACTCGCACTACTTTGCGGCCTGGGCGGCGGCAACTTCGCCTCCTCCATGGCCAACATCTCGTTCTTCTTCCCCAAGTCCGAGAAGGGCAACGCGCTCGCGCTCAATGCCGGGCTCGGCAATCTCGGCGTCAGCGTGGTTCAGTTCGTCATCCCGCTCGTGATCACCGCCGGTGTGTTCGGCTCGCTCGGCGGCGAGCCGCAGCTCTCGACCGAGGCGGGCCGGACGAGCCAGCTCTGGCTGCAGAACGCCGGCTTCATCTGGGTGCCCTTCATCGCGGCATCGGCCTTTGCCGCCTGGTTCGGCATGAATGACATCGCCTCGATGAAGGCCTCCTTCGCGGAGCAGGCGGTGATCTTCAGACGCCAGCACAACTGGGTGATGTGCTGGCTCTATACCGGCACCTTCGGCTCCTTCATCGGTTATTCGGCGGCCTTCCCGCTGGTCGCGAAGACGCAGTTCCCGGAGGTCAACGCCCTGCAGCTGGCCTTCCTCGGCCCGCTGGTCGGCGCGCTCTCGCGCTCCTTCACCGGCTGGGTCGCCGATCGCTTCGGCGGCGGGCGGGTGACGCTGTGGGTCTTCGTCCTGATGATGGCCGGCGTCGGCGGCGTGCTCTTCGGCTTGGCGCAGCATAGCTTCCCAGTGTTCTTCTCGAGCTTCCTGGTGCTGTTCTTCGCGACCGGCGTCGGCAACGCCTCGACCTTCCAGATGATCCCGTCGATCATGCGCAAGGAGATCCCGCGGCTCGAGCCACTGCTCGCCCCTGGCGAGCAGGTCAAGCAGGCCGAGAAGGAATCGGCGGCGATCATCGGCTTCACTTCGGCGGTAGCAGCCTATGGCGCCTTCTTCATCCCCAAGGCCTATGGCTCCTCGATCGCGGCGACCGGGGGGATCGAGGCGGCGCTCTACGGCTTCCTCGGCTTCTACGTCACCTGCGTGCTCTTGACCTGGGCGGTCTACACGCGCCGCGGCGGCCTGCTCTGGGATGTCGAGCGCGTCCGCTCCGCCAGCGCGGTCGCGGCCCAGCCGGCCAGCTGAACCCCGTGAAGGTCCGGGTCGCAGCCAGGCCAGGACCTCCGCAAGACTACTTAGGAAAAACTCTAGATGGGCCCCGGCGCCCCGCCCGGCTACCACCAGAGCCAGTGTTCCCTCGCTCCAGAGGACGGCTTCGCGCTGAGGCCGAAAGGACTTGAGATGAGCCACTTTCTCGACCGACTGACCTTCTTCAACCGGGTCGTCGACGATTTCTCGGACGGCCACGGCATCACTACCAACGAGGACCGCCGCTGGGAGGACGGCTACCGGAAACGCTGGCAGCACGACAAGATCGTGCGCTCGACCCATGGCGTGAACTGCACCGGCTCCTGCTCGTGGAAGGTCTACGTCAAGGGCGGGATCGTCACCTGGGAGACGCAGCAGACCGACTATCCGCGCACCCGGCCCGAACTGCCCAACCATGAACCGCGCGGCTGCGCCCGCGGCGCCTCCTATTCCTGTATCTCTACTCGGCCAACCGGGTGAAATATCCGCTGATCCGCTCGCGGCTGCTCAAGCTCTGGCGCGAGGCGCGCGTGCTGATGACGCCGGTCGCGGCCTGGGCCTCCATCGTCGAGAACCCGCAGAAGCGCGCGGCCTACACCACCAGGCGCGGCCATGGCGGCCTCGTGCGGGCAAGCTGGGACGAGGTCAACGAGATCATCGGGGCGGCCAACGCCTATACGACGAAGACCTACGGCCCCGACCGCGTCTTCGGCTTCTCGCCGATCCCGGCGATGTCGATGGTCTCCTACGCAGCCGGCGCGCGCTACCTCTCGCTGCTCGGCGGCGTCTGCATGTCGTTCTACGACTGGTATTGCGACCTGCCGCCCGCTTCCCCGCAGACCTGGGCGAGCAGACGGACGTGCCGGAATCGGCCGATTGGTACAATTCCGGCTTCCTGATCCTGTGGGGCTCGAACGTGCCCCAGACCCGCACGCCCGACGCCCATTTCTACACCGAGGCGCGCTATCGCGGCGCCAAGAGCGTGGTGATCTGCCCCGACTATTCGGAAGCCTCGAAATTCGCCGATCTGTGGGTCTCGGTGAAGCAGGGCACGGATGCCGCGCTCGGCATGGCGATGGGCCATGTCATCCTGCGCGAGTTCCATGTCGACCGGCAGGTGCCGTACTTCACCGACTACGCCAAGCGCTACACCGACATGCCGATGCTGGTCCGGCTGGTGGAGCAGGACGGCAAGCTGGTGCCCGAGCGTTTCCTGCGTGCGAGCGATCTCGACGGCGGCCTCGGCGAGGCCAACAATCCGGAATGGAAGACGCTGTCCTTCGATGCGGCGAGCGGCGAGCTCGTGGCGCCGCTCGGTTCCGTCGGCTTCCGCTGGGGCGAGAAGGGCAAATGGAACCTCGAGGCCAAGCGCTCGGACGGCGCCCCCGTCGATCTGCGCCTCTCGCTCTACGATGTCGCCGACGGCTTCGAGAACGTTGCCTTCCCCTATTTCGGCAATATCGAGCACGATCACTTCACCGGGACGGATCATGCGAGCGTGCTGGAGCGCCGCATCCCGGTGAAGAAGCTGAAGCTCGCCGAAGGCGAGGCGCTGGTTGCCACCGTCTACGACCTGTTCCTGGCCAATTACGGCGTCGACCGCTTCGGCGGCGACAACGTCGCCAACTCCTATGACGACGACGTGCCCTATACCCCAGCCTGGGCCGAGAAGATCACCGGCGTGCCGCGCGACCAGATCATCACGGTCGCACGCGAATTCGCCCGCAACGCCGAAAAGACCAATGGGCGCTCGATGATCATCATCGGCGCGGCGATGAACCATTGGTATCACATGGACATGAACTACCGCGGCGCCATCAACATGCTCGTCATGTGTGGCTGCGTCGGGCAGTCGGGAGGCGGCTGGTCGCATTATGTGGGCCAGGAGAAGCTCAGGCCGCAATCGGGCTGGGCCCCGCTCGCCTTCGCGCTCGACTGGGGCCGCCCCAGCCGGCAGCAGAACTCGACCTCCTGTTTCTACGCCCATACCGACCAGTGGCGCTACGAGACGCTGGACGTGAAGGAGATCCTCTCGCCCACCGCACCGGCCGGCCCTTGGGACGGCGCGATCATCGACTACAACATTCGGGCCGAGCGGATGGGCTGGCTGCCGTCTGCGCCGCAGCTCGAGCAGAACCCGCTGGGCATCGCCGCCAAGGCGAAGGCCGCCGGGCTGGAGCCGAAGGACTATGTCGCCGGCGGCCTGAAATCGGGCGAGCTCAGGATGTCCTGCGAGGACCCGGACAATCCGAAGAACTGGCCGCGCAACCTCTTCGTCTGGCGCTCGAACCTGCTCGGCTCCTCGGGCAAGGGGCATGAGTATTTCCTCAAGCACCTGCTCGGCACCAGCCACGGCGTGCTTGGCAAGGACCTTGGCGAGGAGGGGCGGCAGAAGGCGAAGGAGGTCGTCTGGCACGACGAGGCGCCCGAAGGGAAACTCGATCTGCTGGTCACGCTCGACTTCCGCATGTCGACCACCTGCGTCTACTCGGACATCGTCCTGCCGACGGCCACCTGGTACGAGAAGGACGACCTCAACACCTCCGATATGCACCCCTTCATCCATCCGCTGACGGCGGCGGTGGACCCGGTCTGGGAGTCGCGCTCGGATTGGGAGATCTACAAGGGCATCGCCGCCAGCTTCTCGAAGGTGGCGCCCGAGGTGCTCGGCGTCGAGCAGGATGTGGTGCTGAGCCCGATCATGCACGACACGCCGGCCGAGATCGCTCAGCCCTTCGACGTCAAGGATTGGAAGAAGGGTGAGATCGATCCGGTTCCCGGCAAGACCATGCCGAGCATCACCGTGGTCGAGCGCGATTATCCCAATCTCTACAAGCGCTTCACCTCTCTCGGCCCGCTAATGTCCAAGATCGGCAATGGCGGCAAGGGCATGGCCTGGAACACCGAGCACGAGGTCGAGTTGCTCAAGGAGCTCAACGGCGTCGTCGCCGAGGAGGGACCGACCAAGGGGCTGGCGCGGATCGACACCGCGATCGACGCCTGCGAGGTCCTGCTGATGCTGGCGCCCGAGACCAATGGCGAGGTCGCGGTCAAGGCCTGGGAAAGCCTCGCCAAGGCGACCGGCCGCGACCATGAGCATCTCGCCTTGCCGAAGGAGGACGAGAAGATCCGCTTCCGCGACGTGGTCGCGCAGCCGCGCAAGATCATCTCCTCGCCGATCTGGTCGGGGCTGGAATCCGAGAAGGTCTGCTACAACGCCTGCTACACCAACGTCCATGAGCTGATCCCGTGGCGGACGTTGACCGGGCGCCAGCAGCTCTACCAGGACCATCTCTGGATGCGGGCTTTCGGCGAGGGCTTCTGCGTCTACCGCCCGCCGGTCGATCTCAAGACGATCACGCCGGTCCAGGGCAAGGTCGCCAACGGCAATCCGGAGATCGTGCTGAACTTCATCACGCCGCACCAGAAATGGGGCATCCACTCCACCTATTCCGACAACCTGCTGATGCTGACGCTCAATCGCGGCGGGCCGGTGGTCTGGATCTCGGAGCGGGATGCGGCGAAGGCCGGCATCGTCGACAACGATTGGATCGACGTCTTCAACGTCAACGGTGCCATCTCGGCGCGGGCGGTAGTCTCCCAGCGTGTCAAGGACGGCATGTGCATGATGTACCATGCGCAGGAGAAGATCGTGAACACGCCCGGCTCCGGCATCACCGGGCAGCGCGGCGGCATCCATAACTCGGTCACTCGCGCCGTCCTGAAGCCGACCCACATGATTGGCGGCTACGTGCAACTCTCCTACGGCTTCAACTACTACGGAACCGTCGGCTCGAACCGCGACGAGTTCGTCGTCGTCCGCAAGATGGGCTCGGTCGACTGGCTGGAAGGCCCCTTCGACGAAGGCAGCGCCCGGCGCGGCCCAAAGCTCCACGCCGCCGAGTAAGAGGATATCGACATGAAAGTCCGCGCTCAGATCGCGATGGTGCTGAACCTCGACAAGTGCATCGGCTGCCACACCTGCTCGGTGACCTGCAAGAACGTCTGGACCAATCGCGAAGGCATGGAATACGCGTGGTTCAACAACGTCGAGACCAAGCCAGGCATCGGCTATCCCAAGCAGTGGGAGAACCAGGACAAGTGGAACGGCGGCTGGCGCCGCCGCAAGGATGGGCGGATCGAGCCGCGGATTGGCTCGAAATGGCGGGTCTTGGCGAAGATCTTCGCCAACCCCGATCTGCCGGAGATCGACGACTATTACGAGCCGTTCGACTTCGACTACGGGCATCTGCAGAAGGCGCCCGAGCTTCAGACCTTCCCCACCGCCCGCCCGCGCTCGAAGATCACCGGCGAGCGGATGGAGAAGATCGAGTGGGGACCGAACTGGGAGGAGATCCTCGGCGGCGAGTTCTCGAAGCGCAAGCTCGACAAGAACTTCGAGGGCGTCGAGGAGGAAATCTACGGCCAGTTCGAAAGCACCTTCATGATGTATCTGCCGAGGCTGTGCGAGCACTGCCTCAACCCGGCTTGCGTCTCGGCCTGCCCCTCGGGGGCGATCTACAAGCGCGAGGAGGACGGTGTCGTCCTGATCGACCAGGACAAGTGCCGCGGCTGGCGCATGTGCGTCTCGGCCTGTCCCTACAAGAAGATCTACTACAACTGGTCTTCCGGTAAGTCGGAGAAGTGCACGCTCTGCTATCCGCGCCTGGAGGCCGGCATGCCGACGGTGTGTTCCGAGACCTGCGTCGGCCGCATCCGCTATCTCGGCGTGATCCTCTACGACGCCGATCGGATCGAGGCCGCCGCCTCGACCGAGAACGAGCAGGACCTCTACGACGAGCAGCTCGGCATCTTTCTCGACCCGCGCGACCCGGCGGTGATCGAGGCTGCCCGGCGCGAGGGCGTGCCCGAAGCCTGGCTGGAAGCCGCCAGGCGCTCGCCGGTCTACAAGATGGCGATCGAGTGGAAGATCGCCTTCCCGCTCCATCCCGAATACCGGACACTGCCGATGGTCTGGTACGTGCCGCCGCTCTCGCCGATCACCTCGGCGGCGTCGGCCGGCAAGATCGGAATCGACGGCGAGATGCCGGACGTCAAGAGCCTGCGCATTCCGGTCAAGTACCTCGCGAACCTGCTCACCGCCGGCAAGGAGCAGCCGATCGTATCCGGGCTGGAGCGCATGCTCGCGATGCGGGCCTATATGCGGGCCAAGACCATCGACGGTGTCATCGACGAAAAGCTGGCGCGGGACGTCGGCCTGTCCGCCGCGCAGGTCGAGGAGATGTACCGGATCATGGCGATCGCGAATTACGAGGATCGCTTCGTCATCCCGACCAATCATCGTGAGATGGGGATCGAGGACGCTTATGATCTGCGTGGCTCTTGCGGCTTCTCCTTCGGCAATGGCTGCGCCGGCGGCACGAGCGGCACCAACCTGTTCGGTTCACCCAAGCCGGCCAAGACGCCGATGGAAGTCGGCTGACGCAATCTGCTCGCCCTCGCAGTCCGCCTTCGAGGCGGGCTACGGATTTCGCCCGAATCCCGTTTGCCGCAGCTCAATGTCGCGCCTTTCGCAAGCCGGTAACGTACCGGCAGCGCTCGGCGAGCGAGCCGCCCCCGGAGACATCAGATGAAAACCCTCAAGGCCTTCTCCGCCCTGCTGAACTATCCGGGCCGGGATCTGATGGCTGCGATTCCGGAGATCCGTTCCGTGCTGGCGGAAGAAGGCGTCGTCGATCCGGCGTCGCTGGAGCCGCTGCTGCGCATGCTGGAGGAGACGGACGTCTACGATGCGCAGGAGCGCTATGTGATGCTCTTCGACCGGACGCGCTCCCTGTCGCTGCATCTGTTCGAGCATGTCCATGGCGAAAGCCGCGACCGCGGCCAGGCCATGGTCGACCTGAAGAGGATCTACGAGGCTACCGGCTTCGTCATCGAGGGCACGGAACTGCCGGATTTCGTGCCGCTCTTCCTCGAATACTGCTCGCTGCTGCAGGAGCAGGAGGCGAGGGCGGTGCTGGCCGATCCGGCCCATGTCATGACGGTGCTCGGCGAGCGGCTGCGCAAGCGGGAATCGCCCTATGCTGTCGTGTTCGAGGCGTTAGTCGCGCTCGCGGCGACGAAGCCCGCGCCGGAGGTGTTCGAGGCGATCGTGCCCGAGACGGAGCAGGATCCGAACGACCTGGCTGCGCTGGATGCGGCCTGGGAAGACGAGGAAGTTCGCTTCGGCCCCGGCGCCGGCGCCGATTGCGGCGTCGATAACCTCGCCGCCAAGCTGCGCCAGGCCAAGCGGCCGGCCCCCGGGCTGGGCGCTGCCACCGTGCGGCGGCCCAAGACCCGCTTCACCTATGCGTCACCCCGCGATTGAGGAGCTGCCGTCATGAACGCGACGCTCAACCATATCCTGTTCGGCTGGTATCCCTATTTTGCCCTGACGGTCTTCCTGCTCGGATCGCTGGTGCGTTTCGAGCGTGAGCAATACAGCTGGAAGGCGGATTCGAGCCAGCTCCTGCGCCGCAGGCAGCTCGTCGCCGGCTCCGTCCTGTTCCATGTCGGCGTGCTCGTGATCTTCCTCGGCCATGCCGGCGGGCTTCTGACCCCGATCGCCATCTTCGACGCGCTGGGCATCTCGCACGGCTTCAAGCAGGGGCTGGCGATCGTCGTCGGCGGGCTGGCCGGCGTGATGTGCTTCCTCGGCCTGAGCCTGCTGCTCCACCGCCGCCTGTTCGATCCGCGGATCCGCAAGACATCGTCCTTCTCGGACATCGCGGTGCTGCTGATGCTCTATGCCCAGCTCATTCTCGGCCTTCTCACCATTCCGCTGTCGCTCGGCCATATGGACGGGCATGAGATGGTGAAGTTCATGAACTGGGCCCAGGGGACGCTCACCCTGCAGCCGGGCGCCTCGGCCTATGTGGCTGACGTGCATCCGATCTTCAAGGCGCATCTCCTGCTCGGCATGACGATCTTCCTCGTCTTTCCGTTCACCCGTCTGGTCCACATCTGGTCGGCGCCGGTCTGGTATCTCGGCCGGACGGGCTACCAGATCGTGCGCACCAAGAAGCGGCCCCTTGCCGGCCAGGGCGCGGTTCCCGCCCCGGTCCGTGCAACCCGCCGCTGAACGGCGCATCCGCATCGGCACGCAACCCATCCCGGGATATCCGCCATGTCGTCCTGCTCGGCCCAGCCGGTCACCGCAGCCCCGAAGGCTCCGATCAAGGTCAACGGAGCCGTGATCTCGCGGGCGATGATCTCGCGCGAGGTCCAGAACCACCCGGCCTCGTCGCCTGCCGCCGCCTGGAAGGCCGCGGCCCTGGCGCTGGTCATCCGCGAGGCCCTGAGTCAGGAGGTCGTCCGGCTCGGTATCGAGGCCGAGCCGATGACGGATGGGGAAGGCCGGCGCGAGACCGAGGACGAGGCGCGGATGCGCGCGCTGGTCGAGCGCGACATCAGCGTGCCCGAGCCGACGGAGGAGGAGTGCCGGCGCTATTACGAGCGCAATGCCGGGCGCTTCTGCAGCTCCGATCTCTACGAGGCGTCGCATATCCTGTTTGCGGCACGCGGGGATGACGCGGAGGGCTATGAGCGCGCGCGGCGGCAGGCCGGTGCCGCCATCGCCGAACTGGCGGGCGAGCCCGGTCGCTTCGCCGAGCTCGCCCGCCTGCATTCCGCCTGCCCTTCGGCCGAGCTCGGCGGCAATCTCGGCCAGATCGGCCGCGGCCAGACGACGCTGCTGTTCGAGAAGGCCCTGGCGGCGATGGAGCCGGGCACGATCGGCCGCGAGCCCGTGGAGACGCCCTATGGCTTCCACATCATCCGGCTCGACAGGGCCATTGCGGGCCGCCTGCTGCCGTTCGAGCTCGTGCAGGAACGGATCGCGGCCTATCTCGGTGAGGCTGTGCGGCAACGGGCACAGGCGCAATATGTCGCGCGACTGCTCGGCCGCGCCCGGGTCGAGGGCATCGAGCTGCCGTCGCCGGGCGAGCTCAACGTCCACTGAAAGGCGGTTGCCATGCTGCTCGGAGACATCATCTCCCGCCTCGACGACGAAGCCATGGCGATGCAGACGCTGGTCGGGCTGGGTGATCTCGTGCTGCTGACCCAGGTCGAGACGGCTGCCGCGGCCGAAGGGCTCACGGCCGGTGGCTTCGCCGCCCGCGCCGTCAACCTCTTCTCCAACCAGGCTTCCGACGAGGATTGGGTCTCCCTGATCGGCATCATGGGCCGGACCACCGATCCCGGCCAGGCCTGCCTGCGCAACATCCTGCA
The DNA here is from genome assembly GCA_965283735.1 of Beijerinckiaceae bacterium. Classification (GTDB taxonomy): domain Bacteria; phylum Pseudomonadota; class Alphaproteobacteria; order Rhizobiales; family Beijerinckiaceae; genus Allobosea. The sequence continues at coordinate 501,275 of CBDIPN010000002.1, forward strand.
CTTTGCCCTTCGTCCGCCGAAGGAAGCGGTTCATGCCTGCGGCCACGGTCACTGAGCTTTCCGCCGAGACCGACGCACTGGCACCGGTCCGCAGCGAGCTGCTGGCGCGCCCGCTCGAGTTCATCGTCGCCGAGCACCATCGCCTGCGCGATCTGTGCCGGCTGCTCGACGGCATCGCCGAAGCGCCCGGCTCCGCGACCATCCCCGCCGACGCCATCCTGCACTGCATCGAGCATGAGCTGCCGCTGCACGTCATCGACGAGGAGGAGGATCTGTTTCCGCTGATCCGCCGGCGCGCCAAGCCGCGCGACGGCGCGGAGCGGCTGCTCGGACTGCTCTCTCGGGAACATGCCGAGGACGACCGGCTCGCCGGGATCATCGCGGGCGGGCTGCGGGCGCGGGGAACGGCGGAGTGGGACGAGGCCGGTTTCCGCGCAGCCCTCGCCAGCTTCTCGCGTCGCCAGCGCCGCCATCTCACAGTGGAGAACGCGGTGCTGATTCCGCTGGCGGAGCTGCTGCTGACGGCGGGAGACCGCGACGGGCTGGCCCGGCGCATGGCGGCCCGGCGCGGCATCGTGCTCAGCGGGCGCGGCCATGGCTGAGGTTTCGATCCAGGCGCTGTTCGACCGCAATGTCGACTGGGCCATCGCCAAGACGCGCCAGGAACCCGGCTACTTCCGCCGTCTTTCCGCCCTGCAGGAGCCGCGGTTCCTGTGGATCGGCTGCTCGGATTCGCGCGTGCCGGCCAATGAGATCGTCGGGCTCGATCCGGGCGAGCTCTTCGTCCATCGCAATATCGCGAACGTCATGCATACCGGCGACCTCAACCTGCTTTCGGTAATCGAGTTCGCAGTCGAGGCGCTCAGGGTCGAGGATATCATTATCTGCGGCCATTACGGCTGCGGCGGCGTGCGCCGGGCGCTCGAGCGCCAGGCCGGTGCGCTGGTCGACCATTGGCTTGCCCCCGTCGTCGACGTCTACGAACGCCAGCGCGAGCGCTTCGATCCCAGCGCCAGCGAGGAGGCGCGTCTCAATCTGCTCTGCGAGCTGAATGTCGAGGCGCAGGTGTCCCGGGTCGCGCGCACCCCGATCGTCAGGGCCGCCTGGGCCGGAAATCGCTCGCTGCGGATCCATGGCTGGATCTATGGCCTGAAAGACGGGTTGGTGCGCGATCTCGGCGTCACCCGCAGCGGCCCGGAAGAGGCGGAGATCGGACCGGTCATGGTCGATCCCACCCCCGTCGATGACTGGTCAGGTCACATCCATGCCAGCGCGATCCGCCTGCTCGGCGGCCATTCCGGCAAAGGTTGCGCTTGTCCGGCGGAAGCCGGCGAAGGGGAACCGCACGAGGCAGCCGAATGAGCTGTTCCCGTCCTGCCGCCTGCGGCTCCCCGCTGATCGATGCCTATCGGCGGCGCGTCACCTATCTGCGGGTCTCGGTGACCGATCGCTGTGATCTGCGCTGCGTCTACTGCATGCCCGAGAAGATGTCCTTCCTGCCTCGGCGCGACCTGCTCTCGCTTGAGGAGCTCGACCGGCTCTGCGCGGCCTTCGTCGAGCGCGGTGTTCGCAAAATCCGCCTCACCGGCGGCGAGCCTCTGGTCCGGCGCGATGTGATCTCGCTGCTGCGCACGCTGTCGCGGCATCTTGCCAGCGGCGCGCTCGACGAGCTGACGCTGACCACCAACGGCACCCTGCTCACCCACCATGCCGTCGCGCTGGCCGATTGTGGCGTCAGGCGCGTCAATATCTCGCTCGATACGCTCGATCCGGCGCGCTACCGCGCCATCACCCGCTGGGGCGACCTCGGCAAGGTGCTGAACGGCCTCGACGCGGCGCAGGCGGCCGGACTCGCGGTGAAACTGAATGCGGTGGCGCTGAAGGGCGTCAACGAGTACGAGATCGAGAATCTCGTCCGGTTCGCGCATGGACGCGGGATGGACCTGACCCTGATCGAGGTGATGCCTCTCGGCGATGTCGGGGCCTATCGGAGCGACCAGTATCTGCCCATGTCCGACGTCAGGGCTCGCCTGGCGCAGCACTTCACCCTGCACCCCCTGCCCTATCGTTCGGGCGGGCCGGCGCGTTATGTTCGCGTCGCCGAGACCGGTGGCAGGCTCGGCTTTATCACCCCGATGTCGCATTCCTTCTGCGAGAGCTGCAACCGCGTTCGCGTGACCTGCACCGGCATGTTCTACACCTGCCTCGGGCACGAGGAAGGCCGGGACCTGGGCCGGCCCTTCGAGGTTCGGAAGGCAACGACCTGCTGCATGCCGCCATCGGCGAAGGCATCGCCGACAAGCCGAAGGGACATGATTTCGCGATCGACCGCAGCAACCGGCCGGTCGTGCCGCGGCACATGAGCATGACGGGAGGCTGATGATGGAGACCGGGACGGACGAGGGGCGAATTGGCGTCGTGGCCTATGAGCGCGATCAGAGGCCCGACACCGCGCTTGCGCAAGCCGTGCAGAGGCTGCAGGTCGCCGGACTCACCCCGCGCGGGCTCCTGCAGCACGGAAAGGCCGGTTGCGCCTCGACCTGCGCTGCCCTGTTTCTCGACGATATCGGAACAGGGCGGGAGATCCAGATCTTCGAGAACCGTGGCGCGGCGACCCGCGGTTGCCGGCTCGATCCGTCCGGGCTTGCCGTTGCGGCGAGCTGGCTGCGCGAGGCGGTCGAGGCGCGACCGCATGTGCTGTTCGTCAATCGGTTCGGCCAGCGGGAATGCGAGGGCCAGGGCCTGCGCGACGAGATCGGCGCGGCGGTGGTCGCCGGAATTCCGATCGTCATCGCCGTCAGCAAGCTTCTGCTACCACGTTGGCGGGCCTTTGCCGGAGAAGACACAACCATGCTGGCGGCGGATCCGGAACAGATCGAGGGCTGGTGCGCCCGGAGTGCCCAGGCGGCCCGCGCCTGACGCCGCTCGATCGCCGCGCGTCTTTCCGGACGCGGAATGGCGATCCATCTCGTTGTCCTGGCATTGGATTTCTCCGAAAAGTGGATTCCACTTTTCGGTCCTGAGCCTAGACGGCAAACTGCCGCTCGAAGGGATGAAAGGCGAGGCGGTGTCCCGGCTGGGCTTCGGTCAGCGTCTCCGGCAGTTCGACGAAGCCATCGGCGTCCAGCAGCGGACGCAGGCGGGCCGAGTTTCCTGCCAGCAATTCGAGTTCCAGGCCGCCCGGGCCGCCGTGGATGCGGGCCGGAATGAACTCTGTCCTTCCCGGTTTGCGCCGGAGCGCGAGCCGGATCGGCATGGGACAGCCCGGCTGCCTTGTGACCGCGCGCCCCTCCAGCCGGGCGAAGACCGCATTTCCGAGCAGCGACCAGGACACCAGCGCCGCCAGCGGATTGCCGGGCAGGCCGAGATAGGTCGCGGCGCCGATCCGCCCGACGATCGCGGGCTTGCCCGGCTTGAGCGCCATTTTCAGGGTGGCGCCGGTGCCGCCTGCGAGCCTAAGGGCCGTGGCGGAATGGTCCTCCTCGCCGACCGAGGCCCCCCGGTCGTCACGATGAGGTCGCAGCGCTCGGCGAGGCGCCGCAGGTGATCGGCCAAGGCCGAGGGATCGTCGGGCACGCAGCCTGCGTCGGCCGCGGTGAGGCCCTGTGCGGCCGCCAGCGCCAGCAGCATGGGTCGGTTCGAGTCGAGGGCGCCGGTCGCCGGGACGCAGTCTCCCTGGGCATGGCAAAGCTCATTTCCCGTCGAGAGGATCGCGACACGGACGGGCCGGCGCACCACGAGCCGGTCGATGCCCTGGGCCGCGACGATCGCGACGCCGCGCGCGTTGAGGCGCTGGCCTTCTCGCAGGAGCAGGTCACCCGGAGCGACATCCTCGGCACGGCGACGGATGTTCTCGCCCATCGCGACCGGACGCTCCAGGATGACGAAGGCGCCGTCCCGCTTGGCATGTTCCTGCATGACGACGGCTCCGGCTCCGGCCGGGATCGCAGCTCCGGTGAAGATGCGGGCCGCCGTGCCATCCGCGAGGCTTTCCGCGACGTCGCCCGCCGCGATCCGGCCCTCGATCTTGAGGTGCGTGCCGGCACCGAGATTGCAGGCGGTCGCGACGGCGTAGCCATCCATGGCCGAGAGATCGCGGTCGGGACAGGCGCGTCGGGCGACGACATCCTGCGCAAGGCAGCGACCGACAGCCTGGGCCAGGGCGACGCTCTCGGTTTCCTGAATGACGTTCGCAAAGGCCGCGGCCTGAGCGCAGGCCGTATCGAGGGGCAGGCCCTGAAAGGCCGGGCCGGGCATGGCGGGCTGCGGGTTGAGCGGGACGGTCATGCGGGCCTCTGAGCTGCGAGGCGCTCGAGGATCGAGCTGTCACGCCCGACGATGCAGCGACGATGCGCCGGCTGCGCGATGGCCTCCTCGGAGCAGAGGCCTGATCGTGGCAGGGCGAGCACGGTCTGCATGGGAACTCACGTCTCATCAAATGGTGACGTGCGTGCAGCAATACCCGGCGGCAGTACCGCGCAACATTCAGAGGCTCTCCATAAGGAGAGTTCCTGAGGCCGGTAGCCATGACCACGCCTCCGCGTCAGGCTTCGGCCTCGGGCGCCTCATCCTTCGCGCCCCTGGCTGGACAGGCAGCCAGGGCGCAGCGGATGCAATCAATGAGCGAGCCGTCATCGAGCGGCTTTTCAAGGACCTGACTGAAGCCGGCTTGGAGCGGCCGCCGGCAGATTTCGCCGGTCGCCTTTGCGGCGATCAGGATCGCCGGTAGTTCGACATGTCGCCGCAACAGGCGCTCGATGAGCTCGACGCCGTCGAGAGCGGGCATGGAATAGTCGATAATGAGGCAGCCGCTCGAAGGCAGGTCCTGCTCGGCAAGCTCTGACGCAGGTCGACGCCGACCTTCTTCGCCAGGCGCACCAGCCGCTCGCGGGCCGTGCGCATCAGCTTGGCGTCGGTCGGGAAGGCGATCGCCTTCTCTTACACCGTGGCGTCGACGATGACTCGTGTGAAGTCGGCGGGCCTGGTCAGCTCGGCGACCTCCTGACGCGCGCCGCCGACGTCCAGCTCAAGGAGCGGCGCCGGCTCGTGCTGGTGGCGCGGGAAAGCCCGCTGCATCTGGGCCATCTGCGGGCGATGGCGCAGGTCACCGAATATGGCGCGATCATCGCCCCGCCCGTCCCGGCCTTCTATCTGAAGCCGGCCGACATCGCGGCGATCGTCGACCAGATCGCCTTGCGCGCACTCGGGCTACTCAACCTGGAGCCCGAAAGCGTCGCCTTCAGAGAATGGCAGGTTGGTGGAGCGTAACGGCCAGAGGCCACAGCTTTGCCCCAAGGTTCACCTCATCCGCGCCTTCTCGATCTCCGCTCGCCGGCACGCGACTTCAGCGTCACATCGCCGAGAAGGGGACATGACAGCGATGGCGGCATGAGGGCGACCGTGATGCCGTTCGAGCTAAGCATCAACGGCCGAAATCGTAGTCTTGACGAGCGGCGAACGGGCACTGTCCCTCGTCGTGGACTCCTAGATTACTGTCATCAACAAGCCGACCGTGGTTCGATGGAATGAACCTCGCGGCGGCTCACAGGCCCTTCCGGCTTCCACCTCGGACAGCTTCGCCTGACTGTTGGGCACCGTACGATGCGGCCTCATCATGCCGGTCAGGATGTGCCCGTTCCCAGCGAGTTCAGCTTCGCGCCGCTGCCGGTCGGCCTTGTCACACTCCTGTTTGACTGCGTCGAGGTGCTTGAAGACAAGATCTTGAAGTTGGCCGCGATCAAGTTTGTCCTTGGCGATTTCGTCAACGACGCGCACCGTGTCTTCACTCATCGCGTTCCCAACGACGTAAATGCCGAGGTCGAACACATCCCGGATCTACCCAACAAGCCGCCCTTGATAGGTCTGCATGGACATGATCCCCAGCAAGCACGCACTCACCATCACGATCCGTGAAACCGTCGAACGGCTCTCCCCCACCATCGCAGCGGCGAGCCCAGGCCGTCCAAACGCGGCGTAGGTGCGTGTCTGGGAGACCTGGCCGACCCTAGGCCGCATCGGTCGCCACTGCATCGCGTCTGTCTTGTAAGTCCATCGCTCGGTCCATTTTTCAATCACAACCTACCGCGCTGACCCGGCGCAGGAAGGCAATGTTCCGACAAAAATCCGGGGCCGCCCCGGACGCGCCGCTATCGAGCCAGCCACGGCAAGCGCAGGCGTGAGGGCAGGACAAGCAAAGGCGCGCGGCCATGGCGAAAGTGCCGCCAAAGCCGTCCCTGGCCGCTGCTCCAGGATCGACATCCGCCCGCTCGATCATCTCGCGAAACAAGCCCGCCTGCTGCCGTACCCTTTCGAACCTTGGCCATCGCCGCCTGGCCTTTTGCCCTTGTAGCCTTGGATGCATGTCGCGCTCCCAGACAAGAGGAATAGCGAAGAGTAAGCGCAAAATTCCCTCACCTCTTTGTCTCAAAACAAGGACAACCGGCCCCCGGCACGACAATCTTCGTCATAGTTTCGAATGTGATCCTGAAAATGACAGGAGTGGAATCCGTCCGTCATCGGCAGTCTTTTCAACATCTGGCGGCAAATCGCCTCCAGTTGGAACGAACCGGCAGGAGAACTTGCCTTTGACCCGTGAGATAGAATCTGAAACGAAACTGGCTGCGGTTCTCATCGAGGCAGTGACGGGAATCGGCCTGGCATTCGTCGACGAGGCGGGCCGGATCGGAAGCTGGAACGCCGGCGCCGAACAGATCACGGGGTGGAGTAGGGCCGAGTTTCTGGGCGGCGACCTCGCATGCCTCTTCGTCGCCGCGGATCCGGGCGTGACAGCCTCCCTGCTCGCCGCGGCGCAGGAGGCCGGCAGGGCCGAGACGCAGCGCATTTGCCGGCGACGGGACGGGACCTCGTTCACCGCGCAGCTCTCGATCGCGCCCGTGAAGGCGCAGTCCGGCAGCCCCGGCGGATATGCGTTCGTCCTGCGCGACATCTCCGAACAGCTCCAGGCCGAGGAGGCCCACACCGTCCGCGAGGCGCATCTGCACTCCATCCTCGAAACGATACCCGACGCCATCGTTGTGATCGACGAGGACGGCCGGATCCAGTCCTTCAGCGCGGCAGCGGTCCGGCAGTTCGGCTACGATCGCAGCGAGGTGATCGGCGAGGACGTCAAGATACTGATGCCCAGCCCCTACCGGCATCATCACGACAGCTACATCAAGCGCTATCTCGCCACCGGCGAGCGCAGGATCGTCGGCATCGGGCGGATCGTTGTTGGCCAGCGCAAGGATGGCTCGACCTTCCCGATGGAACTCGCCGTCGGCGAGATGCACTCTGGCGGCCGGCGCTACTTCACCGGCTTCATCCGCGATCTGACGGAACGGCAGAAGACCGAAACCCGCCTGCAGGAGCTGCAGTCCGAGCTCGTCCACATGTCGCGCTTCACGGCGCTGGGCGAGATGGCATCGACGCTGGCCCATGAGATCAACCAGCCGCTGACGGCCATCACGAACTACCTGAAGGGGTGCCGCCGGATTCTCCAGCGCATGGAGGGCAAAACCGCCCGCCTGCTGGAGGACGGCGTCACGAAAGCGGCCGATCAGGCGCTGCGCGCCGGCCAGGTGATCCGGCATCTGCGCGAATTCGTGCAGCGCGGCGAAAGCGAGCGCCGGATCGAGCCTCTCGCCAAGCTGATCGAGGAGGCCAGCGCGCTGGCCATGGTCGGCGCTCGGGAACAGGGTGTTCACATCGCCTATCTCCTCGACCCTCGCGCTGCCTTCACGCTCGCCGACGGCATCCAGGTCCAGCAGGTGTTGCTGAACCTCATCCGCAACGCGATCGAGGCGATGGATGGCGAGGAGCGGCGTGAGCTGGTCGTCGAGACCCGGCGCATCAGCGAGGAGATGCTGGAGATCTCGGTTCGCGATACCGGCACGGGCCTGGCTCCCGAGATCGTCGACCAGCTCTTCCAGCCTTTCGTCACGACCAAGCAGCATGGCATGGGCGTCGGGCTCTCGATCTGCCGCACCATCGTCGAGGCGCATGGCGGAAAAATCTCGGCCGTGTCGGAGCGGGGACGCGGAACCTGCTTCACCTTTTCACTGCGCGCCGTCGATCCGGAGGAGATGGCTCATGCAGGGTGATGCCATCGTCCATATTGTCGATGATGATCTGGCTGTCCGGCAATCGCTCTCTTTCCTGCTGGCTTCCGATGGGTTTCCAGTCAGGCTGCACGAATCCGCCAGCCAGTTTCTCGACAACGTCAGGGAGGCGCCGACGGGCTGCATCATCACCGATGTACGCATGCCGGGGCTCGATGGCATCGAATTCCTCCGCGGCCTTGCCGTGCGCGGCTTCAGCCTTCCCGTGATCGTGATGACCGGCCATGCGGATGTGTCGATCGCCGTCGAGGCGATGAAGGAGGGAGCGGTCGACTTCATCGAGAAGCCCTTCGACGACGAGCGGCTGCTCGCCGCGGTGCGCTCGGCCCTCGACCGGCATCAGCGCAAGACGCAGCGCGAGGCGCAGGGCATCGACATCCTGGTGCGCCTCAAATCGCTGAGCGAGCGCGAGAAGCAGGTGCTCGACCGTCTCGTCGAAGGCAAGGCCAACAAGGTGATCGCGCACGAGCTCGGCATCAGCCCCCGCACGGTCGAGATCTACCGGGCCAATGTCATGACCAAGATGAGGGCTGCAAGCCTGCCCGAGCTCGTTCGCTTTGCCCTGTTGGTCGGCGACAACGCCCCCTGAGATCGCAGCGCACCATCGGGATCGGCTCGCGTAAGGTTTATTCCTGACTTGGATGCCGCGGCGGGCCGACACAGACTGCCGGCATACCAACCCGGCGCGATCCGAGCCGCGGATCACCCGGAGCAAGGCATGCCATGTCTCCCGAAGGATGCGTGATCATCGTCGATGACGACGATGCCGTCCGGCAGTCGCTGACGTTTTCCCTCGCGCTCGAAGGCTTCCAGGTCAGGGCCTTTCGCAACGGCGAGGAACTGCTCGCCGAAGGGGAGCTGCCGGCGCGCGCCTGCATGGTCATCGACCACTGCATGCCTTCGCTCGACGGGCTGACACTGATCGATCGCCTCCGGCAGAGCGCCATCGCGCTGCCGGCGATCCTGATCACGGAGAAGGCCAGCGCCGAGATTCATCTTCGGGCGACGCTGTGCGGCTGCCGCGCGGTGCTGGAAAAGCCGCTGGAGGACAATTCGCTGGCGGACTGCATCAGGGACGCGCTGGCGAACGGCGGCAGCGAGGAATTTCGCAGGCAAGGCTGAGGCGGGGATGCCCTCGAATGTCAGGCCTTGACCTCGGCGGGGGCCTTGCGACACCAGTCCTCGATCTCTCCGGCATCGAGCGGCAGCGTGACGAAGACCTCGCCGGCGAAAGCCTGCCATTGCCGCAGATACTGGCGATCGACCGCGATGACGGTCGGGATGCCCGCGGCAACCGCTATCTCGATCTCCTCGCGCAGACCCCGCCCCTTACCTTTGTGCTTGCCGAAACGGTTGACGATCCGATGTCAATTACCGCGCGTCGGCTTCCACTCACTTGCGGATGTTCCGGAGCGGACAGGTATTGAGGCCAAACACCGAATAAAGCGGGCAAGTTTGGAAAAGACCGGTCAACAGCGGGACGAGCCCGAACAATCCCCACCAGCGCGCTGCACCTTCGACGACAAAGATCAGCGATAGCAGGACCAGCCCAACGACGATTCGCAACAGGCGATCGATCCCCCCGACATTCCTGGTCATGATGCATTCTCCCCTGGCCTGCGGCCGCTTCGAGTTGGATTGCCCTTTTTTGGCAGAGTTTCGTCCCGACAACGCGAGAGACGACGCTCTCGCCCCCAATCTGACATAAGCAGGGGATGGTGGAGCCGAAGACTCCCTCCAGCCGCTTGACCTACCCTACTACCGGCTCGTTGAACTGATCGAAGGCCCGCAAGGCGTCGGCGGCGTACATCAGCGCCGGGCCACCGCCCATATAGACCGACATCGCAGCGATCTCGGCTACTTCCTGCCTCGTCGCACCAAGGCCAACCAATGCCTTGCTGTGGAATCCGATGCAGCCGTCACAACGCTGCGTAATGCCGATCGCGAGAGCCACCAGCTCCTTGGTCTTCCTGTCGAGGGCACCGTCGGCACCGGCTGCCTTCGACAGGGCGTAAAAAGCCTGCATGGCATCGGGTTGCAGCTTCCGGATCTCGCTGGTGTAGGCCGAGATATCCCTGGTGATGGCGCGATAATCCTTGCTCAAAGCCCACTCCTAGCCGGCTCGCTTAACACTTCATGTTTTGATAATATAAGAAGGACATGAAATGTGAAGTAGGCGTCACAATGGATTTGATGCAGATCATGCCTGAGAAGGCCGAAGCCGTAGCCGACTTCCTCAAGGGGTTGGCCAATCCGAGCCGGCTTCTAATTCTCTGCGCGCTGTCCCAGGGCGAAAGGAGCGTCACGGAGCTGATCGCAGCGACCAGCGTACCGCAGACCTCGATGTCCCAGCACCTCGCCAGACTGAAGGCCGAGGGTATCGTCGAATTCCGCCGCGATCACCGGACCCTGTATTATTTCATCGGCCACCCGGTCGTGACTGAGATTATGACGGTGCTCTACGGGCATTTTTGCGCCAGCAAGACCTGAGAAGCCGGCCAGCACTGCCGGCATGTCCTGCTCCGTTGCCGATCAGGCTCGGCAAACACGGCGCATGCGGAAGTCCGATCGGTCCCGACGATGCATCGTCTGCCCGTAGGCCCTACGCAAGACGACCGTCGCGCAGGGTGAATTTCCGATCGAACCAGTCGAATATCTTCTCGTCGTGGGTGACGACGATGATCGCGGCCTCCTGCTCGACGGCAACCTTTCGGAGCAGGTCCATGACGATTCCCGCGCGTTTCGAATCGAGTGCGGCCGTCGGCTCGTCAGCGAGAATGATACGTGGCCGATTGGCCAGGGCGCGCGCAATGGCAACGCGCTGCGCCTCGCCACCCGATAGCTGGGCGGGCATCGCGTTTCGGCGGTGCCCGACCTCGAGATAATCGAGCAGCTCGACCGCTCGGGCCCGGGCCGCGCCCGCTTCCTCCCCGGCCAGTTGCAGCACGAGAGCCACATTATCGGTCGCGTCGAGAAACGGGATGAGATTGTGGAACTGGAAGATGAAGCCAATATTGTGGAGCCTGAGCTGCCTGAGATTGGGTTTCAGCCATCGCCCCTCGCTCAGCACCGTCTCGCCGTCGAGCGCCATCGAGCCCGAGGACGCATCGAGGATGCAGCCGATGATGTTGAGGAGTGTCGTCTTCCCGGAGCCGGAGGGGCCGAGCAACGCGACGACCTGACGCGGATAGACGTCCAGGCTCACATCGCGAAGTGCGTCCACCCGCGTCTCGCCTTCGCCGAAATGCTTGGAGATGCGCTCACAGCGGACGAGCGGATGATCTGCCATCTCTCAGCTTCCCAATGCCGTCGCGGGATCCACCCGAAGCGCCGCGCGAACCCCGAGCCCGCTCGCCATCAGGCACACGACCACCACGACGAGGCCGAGCGCGAACATGTTGTCGGCTTCGAGGATCACGCGGCGCGGAAAGGAGCCGCTGATGCTCGCGATCAGCATGGCGCCGATGGAAAATCCGATGAGCCCGAGCGCCAGCGCCTGCTGAACGATCATGCCAATGATGGTTCGATCCGGGGCGCCGATCAGCTTCAGGGTGGCGATCTGCTTGGTCTTCTCGATGGTCATCGTGTAGATGATCAGGGCGATGATCACGGCGGATACGACGAGCAAGAGCGACGTGAAGAGCCCGATCTGACGCCTGGCGCGGTCGACCAGAGAGCGGATCAGGATCTGCTCCTGAGCCTCCTGCGTGATCGCAGTCTGGTGTTTCCAGCGGCGGACGGCTTCTGCTACCGCTTCAGGAGAAGCATTGGGCTGCAGCCGCGCGACGACCGCGTTCACAGTGTCGCGGCTTCCTCCGACGACACCGCGTGCCTGCTGGATGCGTACTGCCGGCGGAGCAAGGTCGAACTGCAGCTTCTGCGCATCCGCCAGGGTGATGTACACGGCCGGATCGCCGCCGGAGCTGACCTGGTGGCGCGTCAATCCCACGACAGAAAACGTGTTCCGGCCGACGCGGAGGCGATCGCCGAGCGCGAGGCCGGTGCTTTGATCGGCCACCATCTCATAATGGCTGCGGGCGATCGCCCGTCCGGCAAGAATCTCCGGCGGCCCTCCCGGCCGCGTCGGCTCGTAGCCGATGACATAGAGCCTGAGCTTGGCGCCCATATGCTCAGTTTCGACGGTCTGATAGGTGATGCCGCCAGCCGACGCCACGCCGGCGATGCGCGCGACGGCCTCGCGGACGTCGCCGGGAATGCGCGAGGCTTCGGCGAAGGGGCCACGCGTGTTGGCCTCGACGATCCACAGATCGACGGCGGGAGCCCGGGCGATGGTCAGCGCATCGACGACAAGTCCGCGATAGATGCCGATCATGGCCAGCACGACACCGAGCAGAAGTCCGAGCCCGATGCAGGTCAGGATGAAGCGCCCGAAGCCGTGCCTTATGTCGCGATAGGCGAGGTTCACGGCCCCTTGCCCTCGCTGACCTGCGCACGGCGCCCGACCCGCAAGTCCGGCGTGACCCGCATTATCACGCGCGCGCGCTCGGGCACCCCGCCGACGATCTCGAGGCGGGAATCTTCCGTGCGATGCCGGAACCTGACGAGCCGGCGGTTCAGCCGGCCATCCTCGAGCGTCCAGACCGTGCCTTCGTGGCCGTTGTAGCCATGGACGGCTGCCTCTGGAATCAGAAGCGCCTCGGCGAGGGTGGCAGCGGTGATCAGGAACTCGACCTGCTCTCCCAGGAAAACGCGGGCGGGCGGGTTGTCGCCCCTGATGAAGATGCGTCGCTCCTCCGTGCTGCGATCGCTTTCAAGCCCGATGCGGACCACCTTGCCGGTGAAGACGTCCTGCGGGCGGGAACGCAAGCGGGCCTGGACCCGCTGGCCTTCCGCTATGAAGCCGGCACGCGCCTCGTCGACATAGGCGAGACCCCAGTAGCTGTCGTTTGCGATCAGCGTGAAGATCGGATCGCCGGCCTTGACGACCGTGCCCAGTTCTTTGTGCCGTTCAATGACGATCGCGTCGTAGGGAGCCGTCAATGTCCGGTGTCCCAGCAGTGTTTCTTCGAACTGGACTTGCGCCCGGGCATCCGCCAGTTGCGCCTTGCTGCTCGCGACCTCGCTTTCGGTAACGGTAACATCCGCCTTGGCAACGGCCTCGTCCCGGGCGGACTCTTCGGCCGACTGCTCCGATACGACGCTACGTCCGGCGAGCTCCTGCCTACGCCGGTTGGCAACCTGCCTTTGCGCGAGAACGGCGCGCGCCTTCTCCAGATTCGCCTCCGCCCGCTCGATGTTGACTTCGGCGATCTGGAGCGCGGCGCGTGCCTTTGCCGCCTTGGCCTCCTGCTCGCCGAGGCTGAGCCGGGCCAAGACCTGCCCCTTGCGGACATGGTCGCCGTGATCCGCATGGAGTTCCACTAGCGCAGCTCCAGCCTCGAAGCCGACTTTGGACATCACGCGGGCCTCGACCGTGCCCAGTCCGAATACACGGACCGGAACATCACGCTCGGGCATGAGTGCTTCAACTTCGACCGGACGATTGCTGTAGACGACGCCGGCGCCCAAAAGCACACTGACGACCGCGACGCCCGCAAGGGCACGCCGGACGGCTCGGCGGCCGAAGATGCCTGTCCGCTTCGGCTTCGTCGCGTTCAGACCGCCGACGATACCCGGCTGGTTGGATGGCGCATCCATGTCGTTCAGGCTCCGTAGCGATCATGCGCGCCGCATGGCGGCCGTTCAGGTGAGCCAAGGCACGATGACGTCGTGGCCGAGGCGGCGGCGGCGACGCCTGCTGCCGGGCTAGCGCACATCTCCCGGGTTGGCCTCCTTGCGGCCAACAACCAGTTATCGCTACTCACGACGGTCATTGCGTATCCCCCCGACATCAATGAATATTTGATTCAGGATGTTGTACATTGACGGAGCGCAACGATCCCCGTCGTGGATCGCGATCCGAAACGCACGGCGGAACTGCACTCTCGTTGTCAGCGCGTAACATGGCCGGCACCAGTAAGTAGGCCATCTGCGAGCAAGACACCTACCGTCCAGCGCCGGATGGCTTCGCCCTCGCGCACAGAAACAGCGCGCGGCGGTGGTGCGGCCCTGCAAGCTCGGCCCGGTTCCCGGGGCGGAGAACCATCAGCGCAGTTGCCCCGACGTCTATGTCCGCGCGGCTTCGCGCCACCACGGTGGCGAGACCGGCGACGTCGTCTGGGTGCCGCGCGGCGCGGGTCCATCGTGTATGATAGGCGGCGGCCTTCTCACGCATGGCGAGCTTGGCGTTGATACCGTCGCAATCCTGGGTAACATCCGAGATGCGGATGTTGGCGCAACGACTTACAACGCTTGCGGCGTCAGCAGAAAACTCACAGGGCAGTTGATCTCAGAAGATGAATTCGTCCAGCGCCGCGTCCGGCTGATGCGGCTGGGGTTGCGCCGCCTCCTGATCGATGCCGCATTCTGCCATGATCCTCCGGTGAATCGTGCGCTCCGCTGCCATGGTGTAGCTCGACCAGACATGCTCCTGCAGGATGTCCCGCACGCACCCGAACGCATCCGCGTCCGGCCCAGGCTCCTGCGCAGCGGAACGGGCGAGTTGATCGGCCGCCGACGCGATCAGGTCGCCCGTGGCGCCGACATTCGAGAATGAGAGCCGCGCCTGCGCAATCACCGCGCAGAAGCCGTCGCTTTCCTGGGCCAGCCAGTCGAGCGTGGCGCCGAGCCGCTCTCCGGTCCCGCGTATAGAGGCGAGTGAGCTACGCATCGCCCGCTCGAGCGCCGCGAAGCGGGCCGCATCGAGCCTGTCGCAGCGCTTGAATTCACCTGAAACGGCCTGCATCCGATCGAAGATCGGCGTCAGGCTGCGCGTGTCTGCCGCGATCGCATCGGCAGCCTGCTTCAGCTCTTGGGCGATGACGACCAGGCTGCGGCCGCCCCCGCCGATGCGCGCGGCGCGCAGTCCCGCGTTCATGCCGATCAGGACGATGTCGGACACGGCTTTCGATAGGATCGGGACGGTTCGCTGGCACGTGTCGAGCACGCCCGACAGCGCATCGGTGACCTGATCGACGCCGGCTCGCGCGGTATCGCATTTGCCGAGCAATTCGGAAGCCTCCGCCAATTCGGCCTCGAGATTTCCGAGGAAGGAGACGGGTTCTGTGCCCTGCCCGCCATAGAATGCGCACATGAGATCGATCAGCTTCGTCGTATCCCCGGCGAGCAACGCCAGCGCGGTCTCGATCGTATCGGCATCCCCGGTGAGGGTGGCCGCAATGTCGCGAAGCTGGCCGGATTGGAGCCGGTGCAGGACGAAGCGGCAGGCTCGCTTCGCCTCATCGCCGAGCCCGGCGCCCGGACCCGTCCCCTCGGCGATCGCGTCCACGAACCGCAACCCCGCGATCGCGTGCTCCAGCCGTTGCCGTATGCTGTCCCCCGACTGCAGGGCGACGATCGCACCTCCGGTCGCCATCGCGATCCTGCCGGAATGGGCCGCGGCATCGCTCGTCAGTGCCGCGCTCTTCTGCTGGCGAACCGCTACCGCGGCGAGGGTCAGTTCGAGCTTTTCTGCCAGGACCGACAGAGCGCATCCGTAGTGATCCGCCCCCGCCGAGAGGTCCATGGGGATTGTTAGTGGACGGTTGGCCTCGGCGCCAGCGCGGGCGGCGTAGCCGGTCTGGATTGCGCAGCCGCCCGCGCGGTCATTGCGGGGACGAAGACCTCCGGGGCGGGGGGCTTGTAGCCGAGCGAGCCATGTGGGCGCAGCGTGTTGAAGTGTCGCCGCCAGCTTTCGACGACGATCTTCGCCTCCGCGAGCGAATAGAAGATCTCGCCGTCGAGAAGTTCGTCGCGCAACCGGGCATTGAACGACTCGATGAAGCCGTTCTCCCAGGGGCTTCCGGGCGCGATATAGGCGGTCTTGGCGCCGACCGCACCGATCCAGTCCTGCACGGCCTTGGCGACGAATTCGGGCCCGTTATCTGACCGAACATGCTCCGGCACGCCGCGCAGGATGAACAGATCCGAGAGCACGTCGATGACGTCGATCGCCTTCAGCCTGCGATCGATGCGGATTGCCAGGCATTCATGCGTGAACTCGTCGATGATGTTCAGCATCCGGTATTTTCTCCCATCATGGGTGCGGTCCTCGACAAAGTCGTAGGACCACACGTGATTGGGCCGCTCGGCGCGAAGGCGGATGCAGGATCCGTCCGCGAGCCAGAGACGGCTGCGTTTGGGTTGTCGGGCTGGAACTTTCAGCCCCTCGCGTCGCCAGATGCGCTCAACCCGCTTGTCGTTGACCACCCAGCCTGCCGTCGAGCGCAGCAGCGCGGCGATCTTGCGATAACCGTAGCGGCCATAGCGGCGGACCAGTTCGACGATGTCGGCCGTAAGCCTCTCCTCGTCGTCGCGTCCGCGCGGGATCCGGCGCTGGGTCGAGCGATGTTGTCCGAGCACACGGCATATCCGCCGCTCCGACACCTTCAGGACGAGCCGAACATGCTCGATGCAGGCACGGCGACGCGCGGGGCTTACCAGTTTCCCGAAGCCGCCTCCTTCAGGATCAGCTTGTCGAGCGTCAGGTCCGCGACGGCGCGACGAAGCCGGGCGTTCTCGGCCTCGAGCTCCTTCATCCGCTTCACCTGATCCGTCTTCAGGCCGCCAAACTCTCGGCGCCAGCGGTAATAACTAACCTCCGTCACGCCGATCGAGCGGATCGCATCGGCAACGGATTGACCCTGCGAGACCAGCACATCGACCTGGCGCAGCTTCGCGACAATCTCTTCGGGCTTGTGACGCTTCTTCGGCATTGCGGTCCTCCTGTCTGCCAAAAGACATAGTTCAGGGTGGACCAATTCAACGGGGGTGGATCACTGGTGAAGATCCGGCTCAAACTGCCCCGCCGCGATCATTGCGCCGCCGGTCGCACGCTCGATGCCGGCCGTATCCTTCACGATCATCAAGGCCCGGTAGGCCAGCAGATGCTGCACAAGCTCGGCGTCATCAATGAAGGAACTCAGCTTGGCCATTGCTTCGAACAGAGGGGTGATGGCTTGGCCATACGCTCCGACGATCTCAAGAGGCTTTGCGGCTTGATGCTGGACCACATCTCGGAACGGGGACAGCCGGTGGAACGCCGCATCGATCGCGCCAAGCTGGCCGGCCAGAGCATTCTCCTGATCCGGGCCAAATGCGTGTCGAGCAGCCTTCTGGTAGGCGGTGAATGCCGCATCCGTGATAGGAAACTGGTCCTTGAGGTGCGCCTCCTGGCTCGGGTCGCGGTGGGATGCCGCAACGCCGGCAGAAAGGCCGCGTTCCTTTTGCAGTTCATGAACGAAGCTTGAGGCCGCCTTGGCGAGCGCGACATGCTCTTGAACGGCTTGGCCTTGCGTAAATTTGCGGTAATGGCCGGTCGCGATCCACAGGAGCGGGACACCTAGCATCAGCAGCGCAACTGCGGTGGGAACCGCTAGGCGCCTTGAGAGCTCTGAACGCGGCATGGAAAGTCTGTCTGGCGATTAGGGGGAGGAAGAAATGTATTGCTGTTCCGATTTCGGCGTATTCTTGAGTCAATGACGCTTGCGATTATATAATTCTATAATTGAATTTAAGGTATCGCTGCTATTTTGTATGAATTTAGAATTCAATTCGTGGATGAATATTTTTTTCTGAAATAGAATTCGATTTATCATCCTGATTGACGGCTTGTGATTTGAAAATGCACAACGTCCCGGAAATTCGTGGCGCTTTCTGGCGATTTCAGTACTGCCGCGCCGTTTGGCGATATCCCTCGAGCGTGGCTTTGGGCCGGAACAGGAGAGTATGGAGGAGCAGTCGAGTGCGGCTTGCGCTCGTGCAAAGGGGGGCGCAACGATGAGGGGAGGGCCCCGTACAGCTTCACGGCTGCGGGTCTTTTCGGACTCTTCCGGCCTAAGCGGACTCATGAGATAAAGGCTCCGGCGTCGCATTCATCGTCACGTGCAAGGTCCGCGAGGAGGAGTGATCGCAACCGAACATGCACTGTCCGATACCGTACATAGTCGGAGTTAAAAAAGGGATAAGCTGCCCAAAGGGCACCGAAATCAACCTTTCCGGGAGAACTGCTTGGCGGACAAATTAAAAGGCGATTTCGAGATCCGAAATCGAATACTGCTCTCCCTGCGCCCTGAAGCATGCGCGTATCTGCAGCCTCGCCTGATCACGAAACGACTATCGCCGGGCCAGGTCATATACGATAACGAGGCATCCTTTACTCACGCGGTATTTCCCCATGAGGGCGTGATTTCTCTGCAAGCCGAGATGCGCGACAAGCGCAGCGTCGAGAAGGCATCGATCGGCTATGAAGGATTCATCGGAATGGCCCTAGTGATGGGCGGCGGCGGAGCGCTCAGCAGGTCCACGGTCGTGGTGCCCGGCTATGCCTCCTGGCTTTCCATAGGGGACCTCGATGAGGCGATTGCCGGCTTTCCCTGCGTCCGCAACGCCATGCTGCGATATGCGAAATGCCTCATCATCCAGTTGCTGGAATCGGTTGCCTGCAACAGCCTCCACAATGCGGAAGAGCGGATTTCACGTTGGCTTTTGGATGCGCGTGATCGGGTTGTCGGCGATTCCTTCCAGCTTACCCAGAGCGCGATTTCCGAGGCGCTAGGACTTCGCCGGGCGACGGTCAACGGGGCCTGCTCGCGGTTGATGGAAGAAGGGGCCATCGCGTACGCGCGTGGAAACCTGACCGTGCTGGATCCTGGAATTATCGAGAACCATGCATGCGAATGTTATGGCCGCATACGGAGAGCCTTTCAGCGGAATTTTTGATCGTTCTCGCGGGGCATGGGCAAAACAGAAAAGCGTCCGCTGCCGGCGTCTTTGAGACAGTTTATGGTGGGCATGAGGGAGAGATTTCGACTTGAAGCCGGCAGCTGCGGGGATTTGTCCGGGTCGTTCTTGATGACTTTCGTCGGTGGATTTGACGGCCCGCCGCCAGCGCAACGCTCGTCGGCTGGCTAGCGCGGCTGGCGACCGTCAGCCGGTCGGCGATCTTCACGGCAGCATCGTCGGCACCCTCTCACCGCCAATCATTATACGATTTCATATAGCGTATAGTTATGAGGTCTAAGAGCGCGTACTAGCAGGCCTCGAACACTCCCGCTGCGGTGTCCAGCCTGCACAACGCGGCCAAGCAGCGTGCGCCGAACTCAGACGCCTGCGGCAACGGCCTGGAGAAGCAGCAGCGCCGCTTCGTGAAGATCAGCGCGCGGCTCGGTTGAGCGGGCCAGCTGGACAGTTCGAAGAACCTCGCGGCCTTCGGCGTTTTGTGTTTCTCTGGCACCGAGCCGGAGCGAGACAGGGCGATGGGCGGGCCGATACCGGCAGCGACGCGGAAGGCCAACAACGCGAAAGCGAAAATCCGCTCCCGCGTCGAGCATGTCTTCGCTGAGCAAAAGGCGAGGATGGGCCTCTTCGTGCGCACCGTCGGCATCGCCAGGGCGAAGACGAAAATCGGCATGGCCATTCTCGCCTACAACATCCGCCGGCTGGCCTGGCTCACGCGGGGCGCCGCAGCGGGATCACGGGGCCAGCGCCTGCATCCGGGCTGACGGGCGCACCCAGGATCACGTCGCCTCTACGGCCTCAGGCAGTGCCAAAAATGCCTGCACACCAAAAGGGCGGGGTTCTTCGAACCGTCCAGTTGCGAACAGGGCACCGACCGCCCGGGGCCGGATGGTTTGGCCCTCGCGTACCAGGAACAACGCGTCGAGCCCGAGCCGCCGCGCGAGCTCCGCCCCCTCCCCGGCACCGAAGACCATCAGCGCAGTCGCCCAGGCGTCGGCTTCGGCGCAGGTCCGCGCCACCACAGTGACCGAGGCCGGCGACCTCGTCAGGGGCGCGCCGCGGCGCGGGTCCATCGTATGCGACAGACGGCGACCTCCGACGTCCATCCAGTGTCGATAGTCGCCCGAAGTGGCTACCGCGGCGTCCTGCAGAACAAGCACCGAATGCGGCGCACGGGAGGTTGGGTCGGGTTTCTCGACGGCGATCGTCCACGGCTCGTCGTCGGGGCGCAGGCCAAGGGCCCGCATCTCGCCGTCGATGCCGACCAGCCCGCTGGTGATGCCGAATCCGCGCAGCGTCTCGGCCAGCCGGTCGACGCCATAGCCCTTGGCGATGCCATTGAGGTCGAGGACGATGGGAGCGCTCTTGCGCGCCTCGCCGCCCTCGACATTCAGCTCCAGCACCTCGTATGCGGCCTGTCGCGGGGCTTCGAGCGCCTTGCGGATCAGGGCCCGATCTGCGCCGGACGGGCCGAAACCCCAGGCGCCCACGGCGTCGCCCATGCCGATGTCGAAGGCGCCAGCCGAGGAGCGGCCGATTTCCAGCGCGAGCCCCAGAACCTTCATCAGCTGTTCCGGCACGCCTATCCATTGCCCCACCGGGCCGGCGTTGAGGCGCATCAGGTCGCTGTGCGGCTTCCAGTTGGACATCTGCTCGTCCACCTCGTCCACCGCAGCCTGAAGCGCGCTGCGAACCGGTGTCGGGTCGAAGGCTCCAGTCGTGTAGAACAGCGCGGACCAGCGCGTGCCCATCGTGGGCCCGCTCAGCGCCTGGCGGCCCGGATCAGAAGACATCTTCGACATAGCGTCCCTCCGCCCGGAGCAGAGCCGGCGTCAGCCCGACGGGAGCGAGAATGTCGGTGAGAGCCGCGGAGACGCCGGCTGCCATGTCGCGCCCGCCGCACACCATGACCCGAGCGCCCTTGCGAACCATGCGTGCGATCTCGCCTCCCTCTTCGCGCAGCACATCCTGCACATAGCTGGGCTGCCGCGAGCGCGAGCAGGCCGTCGCGAGCCGCAGGAGCTGCCCGCTCTGCTGCCAACCCTTCAGCTCCTCGCCATAGAGAAAATCGCTGTCGGGATGCCGCATTCCGAAGAACAGACAGATGGGGCGGCGCCGAACATTTGCCCTGATGAAACCTGCCAGCGGCCCGATGCCCGTCCCCGCTCCGATGAGAATGAGGGGCGCGGTGTCGCGGCTGGCATGGAAGCCGGGGTTCTGCCGCATGAAGGCGTTGACCTTATCGCCAGGTTGCAGCTCGAAAAGCTGGCCTGAGCACAGGCCGGCGGGATGCTTTCTGACGACGATCTCGATGAAGCCGTCACGGTACCCGGACGCCAGCGAGTAGAACCGGGGAATGGCAGAGCGTTCCGGCAGGACGCCGAGGAGATCTCCGGCCACGAAGCGCCCGAAACCGCGACCGATGAGCCGCAGCCAGAACGGCGGCTTCGGCAGCGCAAAGCGCAGGATGGCGGTCGGCGCCTGCACGTCGGCGCCATAATCGCGGCGCGAAACGAGCGTCAACGGGAAGGCCGCCGGCCGGACCGGGTGGTGGACGAGTTCCAGCGCAATGCCCATCGCCGCACCCAGCGACCGGCCCCAGCCGGCGAAATCCTGCGGCGACTGGCGGTTCACCGTCATGAACGGAACCAGCATGCGCCAGCCCCCCGCCTCCGCCATATCGGCGACGGCCTGCGCAAAAGCGCAATATCCGGGAAAGCTGCGATCGCCGAAGCCGACAACCGCCAGCGCGACCGGCGGGGCCGCAGGCAGGGATTTCAGCCGGTCGAGAAATCCGCGCGCCGAGGCAGGCGCAGCGCCGTCGCCATAGGTCGCGGTCAGGATCAGGATGCGCCGCGCCTGCCGGTAACGGGCCGGCTCGAAAGACGACATCGGCGCGGCATGAACGGTCTGCCCGGCCGCCGAGAGCGCCGCATGCAGCGTCGTGGCGAATCCCCATGTGCTGCCGCCCTCAGACCCGACGAGCAGGATCGTCTCGGCGCGCCCGGCGGCAGCATTGCCGTGGATGCGCGGACGAGCACGCCAGCCTGCGAACCACAGCACGAAGCCCGTTCCGACCATCACGGGTACGCTGAGCGCCATGAAGCCGAGGACCAGCCCCAGGGCAGCGGCGCCCCGTCCGGTGTGCAGCATGTAGATGGCTTCCGAGACGCGCTGCCATGCGCTTGGATCGCTCCAGGCCAGCAGCGCACCGGTTCCCTGGTCGAGATGGCCGGTGCCGCGATCCGTCTTGAGCGTGAAGACATCGGTCGCATCGGCCGGATCGGGAAAGGACAGGCTGCGCAGCTCGGAAGCCGATGTGCGCTTCAGAACATCCATGCCTGCGACCGGCATCCCTGTCCGGCCGCTTCCCTCGACCTCCGTCACGGGCGATGACGGCCCGTCGGGCAGGAGGTCGAAGGTCGAGGCCGTCATCCACAAGGCCGTGGCCGAAGACAGGAGCAGGCCGGCGACAGCGATGCGCGCGAGCTCGACATGCAGGCGCGCCGCGAACGGCCCGCGCAACGGCGAGAACCAGCGCCGCCAGCCCCCTGCCCGCCGCGCGACGAGCATGGCGCCGGAAACGGCCAGCACCAGCATGGCGGCGGCACCGGCCGCCATCGCCATGCGGCCCCCGTCGCCGAAAAGGAGCGAGCGATGCAGCCTGGTCAACCAGCGCTCGAACGGATTCGGATCGGCAGAGGCGATGTCCCGCCCTGTCGCCGGGTCCATGACCGCCGCCCGCGGCACGCCGTTCTCGGACCAGTAGGCGGTAATCCGGCCCGAAGGTTTCCGCCTAATCTGCTCGACCCCGGGATGAACCGCCTGGATGCGCTCGACCAGCTCCGCGGTCGAAAGCGCGGCCGGCTGGACCGAGGAGAGGCGTTCGACGACCGGGAATATCGAGAGGAGCGCACCGCTCAGACTGAGCACCAGCACCAGAAGGCCGGCCACAAGACCCGGCCAGCGATGAACAACGCGGATCATGCCGGCCACCGCTCAGAACGAATAAGCCAGGCTCGAGACATAGCGCCGGCCACCGACCGGCGTCTTCGCGCCGGCGGTCGTCAGCGGCACGGCGACCTCGTTCGGACTGTCGCGCATGTCCTCCACGGCAGCATCGACATGCAGGGTATAGCCTGCATCGAAGAGCGCATCCGCGAGATCGAGCGAAATCTCGAGTGTGCGCCCCGCGCCGACACTGGCGCCCGTAATGCCGTTGATCTCGGTGGAGTTGCCCCCGGTCGCGCGATGCCAGCCCGACAGATGCGCGTAGTATTTCGACTTGCGGCCGGCCATCCACAGGCTGCCGGCATAGCCCCCCTGGGCATTCGTGAGATAGATCGCGAGATAGGCGCCATCGCCGCCATAGTTGGTCAGCGTCGTGGTGAGCTTGAGCGGTCTGGCCTGGGCAAGACAGGGCAATGTGAGTGCCGCGGCCAACGCGATGGTCGGCATGATCTTCTTCATGGTAGCTGAACCTCCTTTGCCCGACAGCGGGAACGGCATGTTCCGGCCGGTCAGCATCGAACCGCACCGGCAAAGGCACTGCCCTGCTATCCGGTACGATCAACCTGGACGACCTGCTGACAGCCTCCTGACGCGGTGGCGGTTTCAGCTTCAGCCAGCTGTCAGGAAACATCGGGATCGCATTGCGCCCGGCGGCCCTCCCGCATTGGAAGGGATGGAGAATGCCACGCCTCTCCCGCCCTCCCCGCCTGGACCGATGCGGGAAGGGCCGGAGAGGCGGAAGGAACGATCCGCCTGCCTTCTCAGCGCAGGCTCATCCGCCGCAGCGTCCCGTCGCGCATGACGAACTGGTGCCAGATCGCCATCAGGGCGTGCAGCCCGGCAAGGATGAGGATGAAGGTGCCGCCATTCTCGTGAAGTTCGGCGATCACGCCGGGACGTCCCTGCACAGGCGCCGCGATCGAGGGCAGGTGCAGGCCGAGGAAGGAGACGGAGACGCCCATGCGAGAGGCGGCGTACCAGCCGGTGATCGGCAAGGCGATCAGCAGCAGATAGAGCAGCCCGTGTCCGATCTTGGCGCCGATGGCGAGCCAGCCATGCTGCGGGCCGCCATCGGGCGCAGGCTCCACCAGCCGCAGGATCAGCCGGGGAACGACCAGAACCAGGACCGCAAGGCCCAGCCAGAAATGCAGCAGCGGCGGATTGCGGACCACCTCCCGGCCGCCTTCTGCCGTCAGCCATGCGCCAAGCACGGCGAGGGCCGTTACCCAGTGAATGACGACCAGAGTTTTCGAATAGCGCGCGGTTGCGACGGACATGGCTATTTCTCCAGCATTGGGCAGAAGGGTGCAGCGTCGCGGGACAGGGAGGCCCAGCCCGCTTATTTCACCGTGGCTTTCGGTGGCTCGCCGCGTTCGAACGGGGATTTCGGAGACGCCGGGCCGGATGGATCGACCGAGCCGGTGGCCGCGGAGGAGCGCCGTTCATGACGGTGGCCGCCGTCGCTGCGGGTCCTGCGCTTGATCTTGACGATCTCCAGAGTCGCGGGATCGATCTTGGCCTTGAACGGTTGCCCGGCTTCGTCAGTGCCCCTGATCTGGTAGCAACCGTCGTCGATCCTGAGACGGTCCACCTGCCAGCCCCGTGCCTGCGCCATCGCCTGCACGGCCTCGCGGGGCTGCCACCTCCCCAGGGGGACGTCGCAATCGTCATCGGCCATCGCAACTCCTGATCCTGCGATGGCAAGGAGCAGCAGGCCCGCGACGAACGGCTTTACCATGGCATTTGTCCCTGATCAGCGTTCACATGCCGAAATGATGGCAGTCTTTCCTGACGCGTAGCTGAAGCGTGAAGGGCGCGGCCCTTCAGGAAGCTGACAGGTTCCGCAGGCAACAGGTCTCGGACAGATGGGATTGCGACTTCATGAGAGTTCTTCTGATCGAGGACGACACGATCCTCGGAGCCGCGGTGCGCGACCATATCCTCGGGGACAACCATTCGGTGGACTGGGTCGGCCGCCTCGACCGAGCCGCCGAGCATCTCGACAGCGCAGCCTATGATCTGGTCCTGCTGGATCTGATGCTTCCCGACGGGCGGGGGATCGCGTTTCTGCGCGACCTGCGCCGCAAGGGCTGCGTCACGCCGGTCATCATCCTGACAGCGCTGGACCAGATCTCCGACCGCATCGAGGGGCTCAATGCGGGGGCGGACGATTACATGACCAAGCCGTTCGACCTTGCGGAACTGTCCGCAAGGCTCAACGCGGTTGCCCGCCGCTACAGCGGCAATCCCAATCCGCTCGTCGAGATCGGCGGCCTGCAGATCGACCTAGCGGCGCGGACGGTCATGAAAATCGGGCGACTCATCGCCCTGACCGCGCGCGAATGGGCGCTTTTCGAGGCCTTCGTCCAGCGCCCCGGCCAGGTGATGTCCAAGGCCCAGCTGGAAGACCGGCTCTATGCCTTCGGCGCCGAAGTCGAAAGCAACACGATCGAGGTCCATGTCAGCCGCCTGCGCAAGAAGCTTGGCCCCGATGTCGTCCACACGGTGCGAGGCATCGGCTATCGGCTGGGAAGCGCACGATGATCGCGCCGAAGAGCCTGCAATGGCGCCTGTCGCTCTCGCTGGGCCTGGGCATCGCGCTGGTCTGGGCAGTGGCCGCCGCGGTGACGGCCCAGAATCTGCGCCATCAGATGGATGAGGTCTTCGACAGCGAGCTTGCGGAAACCGGGCAGCGTCTGCTGCCACTGGCGGTGCGCGACATCATCGGGCGCGATAGCGACGACTTAGCCAGCCAGAGCGTCGCGACAATGCGCGAGCATGACGAGCACTTCACCTATGTCGTGCGGAACGCCGAAGGACAGACGCTGCTGCGCTCGCACAGAGCCGACCCGGCGATCTTTCCGCCGTTCAGCGGCATGGGCTTCTCCGATACGCCGACCCACCGTCTCTATTCGGATGCCGCGCTGCAGGGCACGATCACAATCACCGTCGCCGAGCCGCAGACCCGCCGCCGCGCTGTCGCACGGGAGGTGCTCGTCGGCCTGGCCCGCCCGCTCGCCCTGATCGTTCCGCTCAGCCTGATCGGCGTATGGGCCGTCGTGCGCCTGTCGACGACGAGCCTGCGGCGCTTCCGCTCCGAGATCGAGCGCCGGGGTGCGGGCGACCTGACCGCAGTCCCCGCCGGCGACCTGCCCTCGGAAATCCAGCCGGTCGCTCAGGCGGTGAACCAGTTGCTGGAGCGCCTCAGGCGCGCCCTGGAGGCTGAGCGCAGTTTCGCCGCCAACTCCGCGCATGAATTGCGCACGCCGGTGGCGGCCGCGCTGGCGCAGGCGCAGAGACTGATCATCGAAACGACCGACGCTGCCGTACGCAAGCGCGCTCGCGACATTGAAGTCGCCTTGCGACGGCTCTCCGGCCTTTCGGAAAAGCTGATGCAGTTGGCAAGGGCAGAAGGAGGCCGCCTCCATGGCGCCGAACCGGTCGACACCGGCACTATCCTCCGGATGATCGTGGATGAACTGGGCGCCAACGTAGGCGGCGCCGGGCGAGTCGAGCTGGCCTTGCCCGATGCCCCGGTGCTCGCCCGCATCGATCCGGACGCATTCGCGATCCTGACGCGGAACCTGATCGAGAATGCGCTGAAGCACGGCTCGCAGACCGAGCCGGTCCGTGTGACGCTGTCGATGGACGGCCTGCTGCGCGTCACCAATGCGGGGCCGGCCGTGCCGCAAGATCTGCTCGCCCGCCTGCTCAACCCGTTCGAGCGCGGTCATGCGCGGGCGCAAGGCGCCGGCCTCGGGCTGGCCATCGCGAAGGCGATCGCTACGGGCACCGGCAGCAGTCTCGAGCTGATCTCCCCGATGGAGGGACGCGAAGACGGCTTCGAGGCGCGGCTCCGGATCGGCCGACTGGCCTGATCCGGCCGGGAGGCTGCGACCTTTTGCTTCGCAAACCACGTCATCGCAAAATATGCATCTTTAATGAATGTTTATGGATTGCCTCGGCGGGTGAACTGAAGCCGGCGTTGGCTGGACGTTTTCTCAGACAAGCAGACTAGCGTTCCTTCTACATTCGCACCGCACTCGTCGGCAGCTCAACGAACTCGTCGTAGCTTTCAGGACCGGCAGCGACGCAGACCCGACCATTCGCCGGGTCCCGGCGCCGGTTGTCACGCCCCATCAACGCTCAGCCGCTCTGATACCGGCCGGCGGGCCTGGGCTCCTTCAGCAGCTTGCCGAGCAGGCTTTCACCGCAGCACCCAGAAAGGCCGCCAATGCCGACAAGCACCATGCCGCCGGCTGGGCGGAATTCAAAACTCCCGCTTGATGGCTGCGGACGGTATTCTCGCGTCGTTGCGAACGAGGCGGGGGTTTAAGTCGCCCCCCACTTCTTGACCGTTCCTCCGACGACGTCCAGCGTCACCGGGTGAATTCTGACCCGCAGGATGTTCCCGTTAACATCCGTCACCTGGAGCCGATAACATCCGTCTCCGATCCTCACCCTGGAGATGGTCCAGCCGAATTCGTCTGCGAGTTTCGACACGGCCGCCAAGGATTGTCTTGGCTCTGCCGGCTTCCGGCATCCATCGTCAGCCAAGGCTGCTGCTGTCGGTGTCGCCACAAGAAGGGCGATCATAGCCAACATCTTTTGCATGTCCTGCTCCTCGGTTCAGGTTGTCGATGCAAAAGCCTATGCTGCGAAGCTGACGCGTTGCTGAAGCCTTCCAACGCTTGACGTCAGCAATGCGTCAGAAACCGGAGCACCTGGGTTCTGCATAAGGCGCGCGCAATGGGCTGGCCGCCTGCAGGCGGAACTGGTGCGGGTCACCGAGGAGCGCGACATCCTAAAAAAAGCCATCGCGTACTTCGCCAAGGATGCAAAGTGACCCGAAGGGCCGCGCGAAGCAGCGAGTTACGCGTTTGTGGCCGAGCATCGCCGCCAATTCCCGGTGCGGGCGATGTGTCGCTGCCTGCGCATCCTGCCCAGCGGTTTCTATGCCTGACTGAAGAACCCGTTGAGCCGGCGAGCCCAGGAGGATGCGCGCCAGATCGAGCTTCTCGATAAGGCCTGGAAGGAGAGCGGCCGGGTCTATGGCTACTGCAAGCTACATGACGACCTGCTCGATCAGGGCGAGATCAGTTGCGCCAACCGCGTCGCCCGCCTGGCAAGGTTGGCCGGAATCAAGGCCCAGATCGGCTATCGGCGCCGGCCGGGATCTCATGGCGGCAAGCCGTCGGTCGTGGTCGACAACACCCTGGCCCGACAGTTCGATGTTGATGCGCAGGACAAGGCTTGGGTGACGGACATCACCTACATCAGGACCCCGGAGGGCTTCGCCTACAGAAGCAGCCCATTACCCGTACGGCGAGGAGATCGTGTTCTTCTGCCCAACAGACGACAAGCCTCCGGGACTGCGATCGGATCCCACGGTTCCTTCAGACGCCGTACCGTCATGTCGCGGGCGGGCACGCCTCAGCCTGACCTGTCGCCGCAGGGCGCATCGTAACGCGATCCACCGGTGCAGTCGCCGATCCGGCTCTCGCGTCGCCAGCGATATCGCTCTCATTTCGTTGTAACTCCCTCGCGCTCAGCCGTGGCATTCCGCGAGATCGAGGTCGAGCCTGCCATCTTGGAGGAAAGCCTCGATGGCGGGCTCGAACGGCGAGGGATCGAGCCCGTTCGCTTCCAGCCAGGCATCGTCGTAGTAACTGTTGGAATAGCGGTCGCCGGAGTTGCAGATCAGGGTCACCAGCGACCCCGCCTCGCCCGCACTCGCCATGCGCGCCGCATGGAAGCACATCGCGGCGAAGTTCGTGCCGGTCGAACCGCCGACGCGCCGCCCGAGCCAACGCGAGAGCACCCGCATCGCCGCCAGCGAGACGGCATCCGGCACGCGCAGCATGGTGTCGATCACACCCGGCACAAAGGAGGGTTCCACACGCGGCCTTCCGATGCCCTCGATGCGCGAGGGGCGATCGCAGCGGCAGCCGAGATTGCGCGTGGAGAAACCCTCGAAGAAGGCGGAGCGCTCGACATCGGCCACGGAAAGCCGCGTCCCGTGGCGCTTGTAGCGGATGTAGCGGCCGATCGTCGCGGTGGTGCCGCCTGTTCCCGCGCTCATAACGACCCAGGACGGGATCGGGTGGCGCTCGCTCGCCAGTTGCTGGAATATCGACTCGGCGATGTTGTTGTTGCCGCGCCAATCGGTCGCCCTCTCGGCATGGGTGAACTGATCCATGAAATGGCCGGACAGGCGCGCCGCCAATTCAGCGGATTTGGCATAGATCCGTTCGCCATCGTCGATGAAATGGCACAGGCCGCCGTAATGCTCGATCGCGGCGATCTTCTCCGGCGAGGTGAAGCGCGGCATGACGGCGAAGAATGGGACGCCGATCATGCGGGCGAAATAGGCCTCCGACACCGCAGTCGAGCCTGACGAGGCCTCGACCACCGCCGTGCCTTCCCGGATGAAGCCGTTGCACAGCGCATAGAGGAACAGCGAGCGCGCCAGCCGGTGCTTCAGGCTGCCGGTCGGATGTGTCGATTCATCCTTCAGGTACAGGTCGATCCCGGCCAGCGCCGGCACATCAAGCTTCCAGAGATGTGTATCGGCGGAGCGGCGCTGGTCCGCTTCGATCGCGGCAATCGCGCGGTCCACCCAGTTCCGGGCCGACCCCATCGCGTCCGCGCACCGCTCCATTTCCATTCAATCCCTCCCTCCGCCGCCGTGCGGACCAGGGTCCGACAACTGGCCACGGTTCTTTGCCGGCGCAAAGCCCACAGAATCACTGCCCTCAATCCGCGATGCTCCTGGAACCCGCGCGGTTACGATATCGCCCGAGCATCCTGGCGCAGTGCCCTGACGGTTTCCATGTTCGGGCAATACCGGCCGTGTCGCAGGGGAGCGTCTTGCTGGCTGAGCTCGCTGCGGCATCGGCGCGTCATCGCGCACCCCGCACAGACGATCGTCATGTCCCGCATCACGCTTGCTTGCCGGCGAGCCAGCTGTTCGGGGTCGATACCCAAGCGCTCCAGCAGGCGAGGAAGCAAAGCGGAGTCCGAGTCGCGACGAGATACGAGCTGGCGCAGGTCGGCCTCGGGAATGGCGTTGTCTCGGGCCAGTTCGGCCATCGCCGCCGGGCCGAGCGCCTCCAGTTTTCTCAGGTAGGATTGAACGCGCCACCATTGGCGAACCGCTTCGACGATCTGCATGGCCACCTCCACGCCCCCAACATGACTATCGTCCCGCCGGCAGCATCGTTCGTTGCGCTATCTCAAACCTCCCGCCACGGACGCCCGTTCGAGCAATGCCGCACTTCACCTCCGCCCGCCCAATCCCATTGGGAGATTGGCCGCGGCGGCACCGTACCATGATTGTTCGACGCAAAACTGGAATTTACAATGCTCATTTTAAGCTATAAGATACATCCCGAATATATCTTTTAAGGAAACTCCCGATGACCGGCCGTCCGCAGCAGGGTACCGGCACCGACAGCACGTTGGTGCCGATGCTGATATGGGGACTTGTTCTGGTCGTTGTCGGAATGGCCTTCGTCATGCTCTTCGTATAGCGATCGCTCGGTTTTCGCGGGCGGCTGCGGCGAAGGGCTCGTCTCGTCGGGACGGAACGGTCTGTCGGGGCAATTGGCCGGAACATGCGGGATGGCTCATGCGACTGACGCGATTTTCCGATTATTCACTCAGGGTCCTGATGTATGCGGCAAGCCGGGATGAGCGCCTGATCACGATCGAGGAGACGGCCGCGACCTACCGGATTTCACGCGCGCATCTGACGAAGGTCTGCCATCAGCTCACCAGGGCCGGTTTCCTCCGGGCTGTCCGCGGTCGCTCCGGCGGACTTGCTCTGGCCAAAGCACCGTCCGAGATCGGGATCGGCGAGGTCCTGCGCCTGACGGAGCCGGATTTCGCGCTGGTCGAGTGCTTCGGCGGTGGCAAGGACTGCGTGATCGCGTCACGCTGCCGGCTTCAGGGCGTCCTTCATGAGGCGCTGGCCGCCTTCCTCGCCGCGATCGATCGCTACACCCTGGCCGATCTGATGCTGAACCCGCTGGATTTCGGCCTCGCGCCGGCGGCTTGAGGCGGGGCGTTGTGGCAACGCTCCGTGTGGCGCGCGGCAGGAAGGAGCGGCCATAAGATGCGACTGGTATTCGACCAAGCCTTCGGCCTCGACGAAGACAGCTTGCACGACGTCGTCGCGACGCTGAGCGAGCGGTTGCGTGCGCATCCCCGCCTGCGCCGCCCGCTCGACCGTGTCGTCGGCAACCGCTGGGCCGAATTCGAGCACGACCTCACGCATTTCATCGCGGCGCTGGGCGCACGCACCGGCGATCATGGCGGCGGCTTGGCGGCGCTGTTCGAGGCGTTTCCGGAACTGGCGCCCGAGCACGTCGTCGATGTGCGCGATCTCTTCGTCGAGACTGCGCTGGCAATCCTGCCTCTTCATGCTGCTGCTTCGCTGTCGGACCTGGCTGACAGCGTCTGTGATCTGACCTTGCGCGCGTTGCGTCCGCCGCCGAGCGAAACCAGCGCGATGCCGCTGGCCCGCCGTATCAGCGCGGCCGAGGACGCCCTGCGGATCGGTGTCGGTCTCGGATAGGCCGGGACGCGCGTTCACGCGATCTCCGCAGAACCACGCCGTCCACCCCGGGTTGTATGGGTCCGGAGCGTGTTGGCGGGAGACGCCGCGGCGCTCATGATCGCCGCCGGCTGCTGACAGGTGATAGCCCTCCCGCCAGCCGTGCTGGAGATCGAAGATGGGCGTTCGGGAACGGATCCGTGATCTCACCGGCCGGGCCATCATGCAGGTGATCGCCAAGCCTTCCAAAGCCTACGAGCCGTTCACGCCCTCCGGCCCCGCGGCACTACGACGGAGCCTGCAACCGGGCGACGTCTTGCTGATCGAGGGAAACCAGCGCGTATCGACTGTGATCAAGTATATGACGCAGTCGACCTGGTCCACGCCGCCCTGTTCGTCGGCGACGCCCTGGCTGCCCGCGGCGAGGCTGATGACGGCGCCAAGCTGGTCGAAGTCGATCTGTCGGCGGGCTGCATCGCCGTGCCGCTGACCAAATACACACAATACACCACCCGCATCTGCCGCCCGGTCGGCTTGTCGAAGAAGGCCTGTTCCTTTCGGCAAGCCGGGTCCCAGATCTTCTGCGGCAACACGACCGACGAGGCGAGCTGCTTTTTGCGATCCGGATGTTTTCGACGCCATGGCCGCAAACGTGATCCGATCTGCTGCAAAGGCGTTGAAGGCAGGCTTCGACGCAAGCCTGCCAACCTGCTGGGTGGCCTCGGATGGATAAGCTGCGACAGCGGCGTGTCGTCCTGAAGCAGGCTGCCCGGTCCTTGACACAGCGCAAATCCACCAGACATTCTGTAGTTTAGAATTATTCCAATTTATTGATTGATCGACGCCTGCTTGTCAGGTGACGGGCGGGTTTTATCGAACCGACGCCTTCACCGACCAAGCATGATCGTTCAATCCTGCAACGCCTGTTCGAAAGCTGTGCCCATGCGCGCCCTTCACAAGGAAAACCATCTCATCGAACGCATAGGCTGGCTTCGGGCGGCGGTGCTGGGTGCGAATGACGGATTGATCTCGACTTCGAGTCTGATCGTCGGCGTCGCCGCCGCGACCGCAGCCTCGCATGAAATCCTCGTTGCCGGCGTGGCTGGGCTCGTGGCGGGAGCCATGTCGATGGCCGCGGGCGAATATGTGTCGGTCAGCTCGCAGGCCGATACCGAAGAAGCCGACATGGCACGCGAGCGTCATGAACTGGCGACGCAGCCCGAGGCTGAACTGGCCGAGCTCGCCGCGATCTATGAGCAGCGCGGAGTGGCTCCGGAGCTGGCCCGGCAAGTCGCCAAACAAATGATGGCGAAGAATGCGTTCGAAGCGCATGCACGGGACGAACTCGGACTCGCGAGCCATGTGATGGCGAGACCCGTCCAGGCCGCATTCACCTCGGCGGTGACGTTCGCGGCGGGTGCTGCTCTGCCGCTGATCGTCGCCGTGCTTGCTCCCGCTGGAACAGCGGCATGGACCGTATCCATAGCCTGCCTCATCGGCCTTGCGGTGCTTGGCGCGGTCGGTGCCCGAGCTGGCGGCGCCTGCATCTGGAAGCCCACCGTCCGGGTGGTGTTCTGGGGCGCCGTCGCGATGGCCTCGACCGCGATGATCGGCTCTCTCATCGGCCGGGCGGTGTGACGATGAAACGTCTGTCGTTCGATTTCGAGACTGTCATGTCGGGCCTAGCGATCCTGGGAATGATCCTGGCGGTCATTGGGACCTGGCCGCCGGCCGAAGGGATCTCCGCTCTGAGATGGCCCGGCCTTGTATTGGTTTATACTGCCGGCGGTATCCCCGCCGCCTGGAGTGCCCTGTCCGCGCTGTGGCGCGAGCACGTCCTCGACATAGACCTGCTGATGGTGGTCGCAGCCATAGCCGCTGCTGCCGTTGGAGCGCCGTTCGAGGGCGCCGTGCTACTGACGCTTTTCAGCGTGTCGACCACGCTTGAACACCAGGCTTTGGGGCGTGCACGCCGTGCCGTCGAGGCCCTGATGGCGTTACGCCCGGAAACAGCTTTCCGCAAAGGAGAGGATGGGACCACGGTGGAGGTTCCCGCTTCCGAGTTGGTCGTCGGCGATGTGGTGGTGCTGCGCCCGGGCGCACGCGTGCCGACCGACGGCGTGATCTTGCACGGCCGCGGCGGCATCGACGAGGCCAATATCACCGGCGAGTCCATGCCGGTCTCCAAGGAACCGGGGCAACAGGTCTTCGAGGCCACGGTCAATCTCGACGGGGTCCTGGACGTGACCGTCACCCGGACGGTCGGCGACAGCACGATCGCACGCATGATCCAGCTCGTGACCGAGGCTCAGGAAGCGAAGGCGCCGTCCGAGCGCTTCAGCGCATGGTTCGGCCAGCGTTATACCATCGCTGTCCTGCTGGGAGCCGGTCTCGCCTTCGCGGCCTTCTATTGGCTTGGCCGGGACTGGGAGCAGGCCCTTTACAGGGCCGCGACTCTTCTGGTCGCGGCCAGCCCCTGCGCGATCGTCATATCGGTTCCCGCCGCGATCCTGTCGGCCCTCTCCGCCGCGGCGCGAGGCGGCGTCCTGTTCAAAGGGGGCGGCGCGCTCGAAACCCTCGCCGCGGTCGATACCTTTGCCTTCGACAAGACCGGAACCCTGACCAATGGTCGAGCGGCGGTGACGTTCATCGTTGCCCTGGACGGAGAGGAACGCCGCTTTCTTTCTCTTCTGGCTGGGCTGGAAGCCCATTCGGAGCATCATGTCGCGGCGGCCATCCGCCGGCA
Source organism: Beijerinckiaceae bacterium (assembly GCA_965283735.1). Taxonomy (GTDB): domain Bacteria; phylum Pseudomonadota; class Alphaproteobacteria; order Rhizobiales; family Beijerinckiaceae; genus Allobosea. The sequence continues at coordinate 535,503 of CBDIPN010000002.1, forward strand.
GGCTGTTGCGAACGGCATCGAGCCGACGAAGGTCGTGGACGTCAGCTCCCGCCCGAGCGCCGGTATCATTGGCCACGACGCGTTTGGCCCGATATGGGCCGGGAACGCCCACCTCGCCGCCGAGATGGGCGCTTCCGTCGATGATCCCGCATTCCGTGAACTCGCCGACAGTTCCCAGACCGTGGTTTACCTCGGGCGCGGCGCGACTGTTCTGGGTGCCGTCAGCGTCGCGGACGAAGCAAGAGCCAGTTCTGCTCCGGCGCTGGCTGCGCTTCGCGCCGGAGGCGTCAACCGCATCGTCATGATGACAGGTGACCGCAGGCCGGTGGCCTTGCGCATCGGTGCGGAACTTGGCCTTGCTCCCGATGAGGTTCATGCCGAGATGCTGCCGCAGGACAAGGTGCTCCAGGTCGGCGACCTCGCGCGTGATGGCAAGGTCGCTTTCGTCGGCGATGGCGTCAACGATGCCGCCGCATTGGCTCGTGCCGATGTCGGTATCGCGATGGGGGCAGCGGGGTCGGACGTCGCACTGCAGGCCGCCGACGTCGCCCTGCTGTCAGAAGACATGAAGAAGCTGGCCGATGCTCACCGTCTGGCACGCCGGACGGCTGCGATCATCCGGCAGAACCTCGTCGTCGCGATCGGCGCCATGCTGGTGCTGGTGACCGGCGGCCTGTTCTTCGATCTGCCGCTTCCGCTCGCGGTGATCGGACATGAGGGCGGTACCGTTCTGGTCGTGCTGAATGGTCTGCGCCTCCTGTCGGACGGAATACGCGGTGGTGATGGGAGTGCTCCCGCTCAACGCCAGCCCGATCCTCCGACCTCAGTGCGCCCAGAGTTCCCATCGCGGACAACATCGCCCACCGCATCATGACGCAGCCTGGCAGCGAATGCGTGGGCGCCAGATCTTCTCCTGCCACGGAAACCCGCGAAAGATCGCACATGCTTACGATGACATCGCTCGGCGCGGCCGGAACCGTCACAGGATCAAAGCACCTCCTCACCTATGAGGGTCATCATGTCCTCATCGACTGCGGCCTGTTCCAGGGGCTCAAGAACCTGCGTGAACTGAACTGGGAGAAGCTCCCGGTCCAACCGGAGACGATCGAGGCCGTCATCCTGACGCATGCCCATCTTGATCACTCCGGATACCTGCCCCGGCTCGTCCGGGACGGCTTCCGCGGCAGGATCTACGCGACAGAGTCGACGCGGGACGTCGCCGAACTGATCCTGACGGATAGTGCCTTCCTGCAGGAGAAGGATGCCGAGTTCCTCAACCGGCACCATTTGTCGAAGCACACCCCCGCTTTACCCCTCTATGGCGTGCACGATGCACGGCGGGCTCTTGAACATATTTCGACCGTGCCATTCGACAAGACGATTACGCTGCCCAGCAGCCTGACGCTGCGTTTCCGCCACGCCGGCCATATTCTGGGCGCTGCGCATGCGGAGATCCACTGGGGAGGCCGCAGCCTGGTGTTTTCAGGCGATATCGGGCGCTACAACGATGCGTTGTTTCCAGATCCCGTATCGGGCGGAGAGCCCGACTACATCGTGATCGAATCCACCTATGGCGACCGGGTTCATCCGGCGGAGGATCCGGCCGAGGCGCTCGGTGCGATCGCCGAACGCACCGTGAAACGCGGCGGCACGCTCGTCATACCGGCCTTTGCCGTCGGCCGGGCACAGCAGCTTCTCTATTATTTCTGGAGACTGAAGCTGGCCGGGCGCCTCGCTTCCATCTCGATCTTCCTGGACAGCCCGATGGCAGCCGACGCAACCGAGATGATGTGCCGCCATCCGCACGACCATAAACTGGATCACGCGACATGCCGTGAAGCCTTCGGCATTGCCCAGTACGCCAACGATGTCGAAGCGTCGAAGGCGATCACGGCGAGCAGGTATCCGAAGATCGTCATCGCGGCCTCCGGCATGGCAACCGGAGGGCGCGTGTTGCACCATCTCAAGACATTTGGCCCCGATCCGAGATGCACGATCCTGCTTTCTGGTTTCCAGGCTCCCGGAACACGCGGGCGTACGCTGCAGCAGGGCGCGAAGGACCTCAAGATTCACGGGGATTGGGTGCCGATCAAGGCGGAGGTTGCACAGTTGGACATGCTGTCGGCCCATGCCGACAGCAACGAACTGATGCGTTGGCTTTCGGGATTCAAGCGCGCGCCGCGGCGTGTGTTCATTGTCCACGGGGAACCGGAAGCCTCCGAGGCGCTCCGCGTCCGGATCGAGCGCGAACTGGGCTGGCCGGGTGTCGTGCCACGGCAGGATCAGGAGTTCCGCCTGTGAATAGGAGCATCCACCGACGCCTGCCGCGACCCCGGTTGCGCTAGATCAAGAAAGATGCAGCACGAATAGCGTAAGAGGGACACAGATCTCTCGCAAAATCCGCCGAAACCCCTCCGGGTTCTGTGGAAGACTGAAATGGAGGACATGGATCTTGGTCGAAACCAGGGAACTCGCCCCAGCCTTCCGCCATGTGCGGCTGCTTCGCGCGCGCGACCAGGGTCATCCGGACGGAGACCGTGAAGAAGGCTACGATCTTCTGTTGCCGCTCGACCGGGAAGGCTTCCTCGATCCTCACGAATGGAAGAAATCCCAGGAATTCTGTCGCGTCCGGTATTTTCAGAAGGGCGAGACGGTCAGGGTCGGTCGGTTGCGGCGCAAGCCCGGCGGCCAATGGTATTTTGACTACGAGGAGGGTGACCGGGACACCGAGACCGGTTTCCGCCTGGGCGAGGAATGTTTCCGCCTCGGAGAATATGTCTCGGTCGGGCGGGGACACGAGTTTCACACTTATCAGGTCGCGCGCGTCGAAAAGCCCTGACGCCGGACCGCTGCTGTACAAAGGAGAGCAGAACCTTGTCCAATACCCCGCATACGCTTGGCGATGAGTTCCCGGAACAGATGGACGCTATTCATGCCCTCAAGGCGAAAAGCCCGGAATTTGCGCATATTCTGACGGAATACGATGAGGTCAATGACCGAATTCATCGGGCCGAGGCGCGTCTCGACGCCATTTCCGAAGAAGCTGAAGCGACGCTGCGCCGTCAGCGCCTCGCACTGAAGGACAGGATTACGGCCGCGCTCGAAAGAATCTGATCGCAATGGTGTGGCCGCCGTAGCGGCCACACTTGCTCACACGCGGCTCCAGCACTGTCTGGACAGAACTCCCGTCTGGCTGCGCATTGCGAGCCGCGCGGTCGACAGCGCGGTGTCGGCGATCGCGGCGCCCGCCCCACAATCACTCCGGGCCAGCCACCCAGCGCGGGCCCAAGATGCTGGACAATGTGACCGCGACGACAGCCTGAGGAAATTGCCCCGGCAGCCGCCTTTCGAGCCTGGGTCCAAGCCGCCCAAGCGCCATGCCTCGATCGACGGTGCGGTGGCGGCGGCCATGGCGGTGCACTGCGCCTCTGCCGGCTCCGGCGGATCGATCTACAATGATGTTGAGGCCCGGCCGGGAGGCATGTTGACGGCCCGCTCCGCCGCGCTCTTCCTGCTCTCCGCCTCGCTCGGGCTCATCGTCAGGGTGTTGTCCGGAAGCCCGTACCCGTCTGGCAGTCACGCCGCCTTCAGGGCTTTCTCCACCGCATCCGGCGCTCGGTCGATCACCTTGAGAAACGCCTGTGCCGTGCGGTCCATCTGCCTCCGGCCCTGCTCCCAGTCCCGGAGTGTTGCGGCGCTGAGGCCGAACTTCTTCGCGAAGGCGTCCTGAGACAGCCCGAGGCGCTTGCGGATGGCGGCGACGTCAACCGCGTCCACCGTGATCGTGCGCATTGGCTTCGCCTTGCCCTGCGCAATCGCCAGCGCCTCATTAGCGCTCTCCAGCAGTTCCTCGCCGAACTTCGTCATGTCACTGGCCTCCTGTCTTCGCCCACGCCCTGCCGCCTTGGCCTGCCTCTCGAACACCGAAGTCAGCAGGACGCTATGCATGCGATCTTATACGGCATTGCCGTAGTACCATCCAGTACGATCAGCGGTATGGCTCGCAGCTTTCCAAGTCGTCTTCGTCGAATACGATTTCTGCCACGGCATAGGGCGGCCCCTGCCCCCTCGGCTTCCGCCTGGTTTCGGTTGAGCGCGCCCTTCACAATCGCGTCGCCTTGTTTGCTGGCCTTCTCGACCCGATCCATGCGGATCGCGGTGACGATGCGCGTACCAACATCGGTGCAGCGCCAGACGCCGCCACCGCTTTGAAATTCAACACCAATCCTAAAGTCGACAAGCTTCATGTCTAGCGGCCCCCCGGATTGAGCAGCTCTTGCTGCACGACGTGTCTTCTTCCAGAACTGCCGCCTAATCCGTCGCAGAACTCCACACCGCGAGCGCGGGATGCGACACGCCCGGCGCGAGAAAGCATCGCTCTCCATCCCGCTCAAATCCCCGCCCGCCCATCTTGGCGATATTCATCCTGCTCTCTTCGCCGGCCAGCTCGGCATCCTGCCATAGCTCAACGAGAAGGCGCAGCGCCAACGCGACGAATGCAACCAGGCTCAAATGGCCGAAAATGCATATCGGCTCATGACAACCGGGTGGCGAAAAACAGGGCCACACCTGGCCCCCACAGGCGCCACAAGCGAGGAGCGACAATGATCAGGCGGCGCCGCAGGGCTTTAACCTCAGACCCTGCCGTTCGCCGCGTGGTCGCCCGTGAGCTCGGGAAAACCAGCACGATCCGGTCGAAATGGACTACTCGAACTCATCCTTGGTCTTGGCGCGGTAGGGGTTGCAGGCCCTGGGATGGAAGCCATAATGCCGCGCGATGTCGACGAGGGCGCGATTGTAGATGATGCCGCCGGTCTCGGCCTTGCCGATCACGGCGGTCTTCATCCGATCGTAGAGCACTTCATTGGGAGGGCCGCCCAACGCCTCGAAGGCGGCGACGTGGCAGCGCAGCACCGTCGGCAGGTCCTGATGGACGACGAAGCGTGCCCAGATCAATCGACTGAACTCGAGCACCATGGAGAACAGCCAGACGATCCTCGGCGTCGTCGGCTCGTCGATGAAGACGACCGGGAACTGGGCGAAATCGACCTGAGCCTGTTCCCCGGGCGGCGTCACGAAGCGCACCTCGAAACCCTGATCGGCAGCGGCGGACATGGCATATCTCCTGAACCTGTCTCGCGCGACCGATGCTCAGCCGCCTGATTTGGCCGGAGCTGGCGCCTTGTCAGGATTGGACATCGGCGATGGAGTTCCTCCGGCCTCGCTTCTGCGGAATTGATTGACCACATCGCCCGTCGATTCGTTCAAGCAGACCGTCTGGAAGATCGAATACCCCCTGGGGCAGACGTCCTGGCCCCCCTGTGCGAAAGAGAGGTCCGGCGCCAACAGGAGGCTGAGCAGGCAGGTTGCGATGCGGCTGGCTTTTCCGGAGCACCGAAACGTGCCGTGGGCGTTTAATGCGGAGACCATGATCGTTTCCCTTCTTGACGGTGTTGACGCCGGAATGGCCGGCCGCCTGCGCCTCGTGCAGTAGTGTCGGCCGGCCTTGGAAAGATCAGTTGAGCGCCGCCGCGACCCTGGCGATCCCCGCCTTGGCGCAGATTTCGTCCTTGTCGCCACCAGGCGCGCCGGAGACCCCGACTGCGCCGATCGTCTCGGTGCCGACCTTGATCGGCACGCCACCGCCGATCGCGATGACGCCCGGAATCTGGCGCAGCGCCGCGGCATCGCCGCTGGCCGTCGCCGCGGCGAACTCCAGCGAGGTCTGGTTGCGGGTCCGGGCCGTGTAGGCCTTCATGCGGGCGAACTCGATGGTGTGCGGCGCAGTACCGTCGCCGCGCAACGCCGCAGCGAGCTGCCCCGCCTTGTCGACGACGACCACGGAAACCCGGAACGAGGCCTTGGCGCATTCCTCGACTGCACCGACGATGATGGCCTGCGCCATCGCCATCGAGACGTTCTTTTCAACTTGAGGCGCTTGCGCATGGGCTGCCATCGGCAGACAAAATGCAGCGAATGCGACCAACGATGTCGTCTTCATGGGACAGGCTCCGGCAGGCGCCGTTCGGCGCTTGGGGTTGCGGGTTCGGAGGCAGGATTGGACGCCTCGAATTCAGTCGAGGCCCCATTTCGTCTTGATCGCAGCGACGGTGCCGGCCGCCTCCAGCTTGGACAGCGAGCGGTCGATCTTCATCAGCAGGTCGGCATCGCCCTTACGCACCGCAAAGGCGAGTTGACCGACGAGGATGGGCTGATAGCTCGCGACCGTCCGCAGTCCTGTGTCTCCGCTCATCCGCAGCAGGAAATTGGCCTGCAAGCCGTTCTCGATGATCCCCTCGACGCTGCCAGCCTGGAGCTTGGCGATCGATTCCGGCGGCGTGGCCGAAAGCGAGATGTCGGCACCGGCCTCCTCGAGTGGCTTGACATAGGAGCTGCCGCGCGATGCCGCGATCTTCATCCCCTTGAGGTCGGTGACAGACTTGAAGGCAGCGTTGTTCGAGGCCTTTACGATCAGGACGTCGCGATAACTGCCATAGGGATGCGTGAAATCGACGATCTTCTGACGCTCGGGCGTGATGCCGAAAGATCCCGCAATGGCATCGATCCTCCGCTCGATCAGCGCCTGCTGCAGTTCACCGAACGGCATCGCCTGGAACTGCAGGCTGAGGCCGGCATCGGCGCTGACCGCCTGCATGATCTCGACGGCGAACCCCTCTGGCGCCTTGGTCTCCCGGTTCAGGCCGGATGCCGGCTGGCCGGCTGGCGTGATGCCGACCTTGACCAAGGTCTGCGCCTGGGCGGCCGGTATCGCGGTCCAGAGGCTTGCGACGAGAGCGCCTGCGATCCCGATTTTCATGATGTCGTCCTCGCTTGCTGGAGCAGATGCCCCGATCGCCAGGACGATAGGCGCCGGCATCGAGCCGCGACATTATCCGCAGGTGCCACCGGCGAGCTCCTCGCGGGAGCGTGGGCCAACAAGCAAACATTTGTCTTTACAGGAGAATTTTCCAAACCGACGCAGCAACGCTGGTGCCAGCACTTCGGTATCAGCCGCTAGGCATCGGCCCTGCGCTACGGCATTCTTGTCGTTCTTGGGGGAGGTCGACATGCGCAATCGACGCGAACTTTTGGTCATGACAGCTTGTGCAGCTGCCTCTCGCAGCCTCGCGGCGACGCCAGGCCGGATCAGGCGCATCGGCTGGCTGACGGCCCAGCTGGCGGCAAGCCTCTCGCCCTATCTCGACGCACTGCGCGAGGGGCTCGTGGAGCAGAAGCTTGTTCCCGGGGAAAGCATCGAAATCCTCTATCGCTACGGCGACGACAGGATGGAGCGTGTTCCCGCCTTGGCGCGTGAGCTCGTCGAGAGTGGCGTCGAGCTCCTGATCGTGCAGGGTGCCGCGATCCCGGACGTGCTCAAGCTCGGATTACCCGTCCCGATCATTTTCGTCACGAGCGCCGATCCGATCTCCGCCGGCTTCGCGAAAAGCCTCTCCCAGCCTTCCGGCAATTGCACCGGCGTCACCTTCATGGCTTTCGAACTGCTCGGGAAGCGGCTGGAACTGCTGAAGGAGATCATCCCGAAACTGAATCGCGTCGCCGTGCTCGGCAACCCGCGTCACGCGGGCTCGGATATCGAGCGCGCCTCCTCCGAAGAAGCCGGGCATCGCCTCGGGATCGCGATCGATTTTATCGCCACGCCGAACAGCGACGCGGTGCTGGCGGCGCGGGCCGATCTCGCGCGTCTTCGGCCGGACGCGATCTCGCTATTGCCCGACGGTTTCGCCATTGCGCATCGCAAGGCGATCATGGCGGTCGCGAACGAGGAACGCATTCCCGTCATCTCCGGCTGGCCGGTCTTCGCCCAGGCCGGCGCGCTCTGTACCTACGGCCCGCGATTGTCACTGATCTACCGTCGCGTCGCGTTTTTCGTGGCGCGAATCCTCGCCGGCGCCAAGCCAGGCGACCTGCCGGTGGAGCGCCCGACGCAGTTCGAACTCATCCTGAACCAGACGGCAGCACGCTCCTTCAACCTGGCCTTTTCGCGCGCGATTCTGGCCCGCGCTGACGAGGTGATCGAGTGAGGCCAGCCAGTCGGCGCAGCTTGGCTCATCCCGGACATTTTATCCGGAGGTTGGGGCGTCGATTGTCGATGAAGGTCGCCGCAGCGATCGCGGGCGTCGCGGCGCTCGTGCTCGTCTGCGCCGGCGGCATGAGCTTGTGGCTTATCCTCGGCGCCCAGATGAGGACAGTGACAGCGCTGCATCAGTTGCAGGCCGCGACGGCGGCCGAACGCATCCTGCGTTTCGTCGACGAGCTCGAAGCGCATCTGCGCTGGCTGATCGCGCCGTCCTGGTCGAGCACGAACGAGGATGATCGGCGGATTGATGCGCTGCGAACCTTGCGGGGCCTGGCGCCGGTCAGCACGCTGCGGCTACTCGATCCGCAAGGCCTGGAGCAGCTGCGCGTGTCGCGCCTGGGGCCGGATGTCGTCGCCTCGGGTGCCGATCTCGGTCGGACGGATGCCTATCTCGCCGCGCGCAGAGAGGGGCGCCATGTCGGCCCGGTCTATTTCCAGGACGGCTCGGAGCCCTACGTCACTATCTATCTCGGCGGCACCTCTGCCCGGCAAGGCAGCGTGGTCGCGGACGTCAATCTCAAGCTGATCTGGGACATCGTCGCGGCAAGCCGCATCGGCGAGGCCGGCCGCATGCTGCTGGTGGACGATGCGGGGCGCCTGATCTCGCATCCCGATATCAGTCTCGTCCTGCGGCGCGCCGACGTCTCGGCCCTGCCGCAGGTCCGGGCGGCATTGGCATCGTCGCGATCCGGCGGGGGAACGGTGCTCGTCGCGGGCCGCGATCTCGACGGGCAGGAGATCCTGTCGGCGCATGCCCGTTTGCCGTCGCTCGGCTGGAGCGTCATCACCGAACTGCCGCGGGCCGAGGTGCTGGCGCCCGTTTATGCCTCCATCCGCCTGTCGCTCGTCGCCTTGCTGGGTGGGCTCGTGGCGGCGGTCGTCTGCGGCGTCCTGATCGCGCGGCACATGATCCGACCGATCGAGACGCTGACGGCCGGCGCGGCCCGGATCGGCGCAGGAGCCCTCGACCACCGGATCGCGATCGCGCGCTCCGACGAATTCGCGGAGCTCGGCGAGCGCTTCAACGAGATGGCCGACAGCCTCCAGGCCGAGCGGGCGACGCTCGAGCACAAGGTTGCGCAGAGGACGCAAGAACTGGCGCGCGCCAATCAGGCCAAGTCCCGGTTCCTGGCCAGCGCCAGCCACGACCTGCGCCAACCTCTGCATGCCCTGAGCCTCTTCATCGACGAATTGCATGCCAATCCGACAAGAGACCGGCGGGTGAGCCTTAACGGCAAGCTCGCCGAAGCCATCGACAGCCTCAACAGCATGTTCGACGCGATCTTGGATACCTCGAAGATCGAGGCAGGCGCGATCAAGCCAGTCCTGTCCCGCTTTCCTGTCGCCCCGCTCTGCGAGGGCCTGCGCGTGCTCTTCGTGCCGGCTGCCGCGGCCAAGGGCCTGGATTTGGAGATCGGCAGCAGCACGCTCTGGGTCGAGAGCGATGCCTTGCTCCTGCAACGCATCGTACAGAATCTGATGGCGAATGCGATCCGCTACACCGACAAGGGCAGCGTCGCGCTTTCTTGCAGCGAAAGCGACGGCCTGCTGTCGATCGCGGTCACGGATACCGGCCCTGGTGTTCCCGCAGCGATGCAGTCCGACATCTTCGGAGAGTTTTTCCGAGCGCCGACAACCGGCCAAAGCGGCGAGCGCGGACTCGGGCTCGGGCTCTTCATCGTCGCAAGCTTCGCGCGCCTGCTGAACCACCCGATCAGCCTGGTTTCGGCGCCAGGTCGAGGCTCTACCTTCGCGATACGGGTGCCCGTGGCCCCGCCGATCGCCGAGCCTTTCCCGATGGCCGATCTCCAGCGCCATGCCTACTTCGGTCAGGGGCGTCATGCAGTGGTGCTTGGCGACAATCCGGCCGCGCGGAACGCGACCGCTGTCCTGCTCCGTTCATGGGGCTTCGAGGTTTGGAACGCAGTATCGCCGGCCGAACTGGACGATACCCCCATCGATCTCCTCGTCGCTGACCACGACGACATCGTCACAGGCGGCGGGATCGCGGCCATTACGGCGATGCGGAAACGGCGGCCCGGTTTGCGGATCATCTTGCTCAGTGGGCAGCCGGAAGCTCTGCAGCAGCGTGATTCCGGTGCCGCTGCCGATGTGTTGCGCAAACCCGTGCTGCCGATTGCCCTGCGCGCCGCCATCACAAAGGTGATGGCCGGGTCATGACAAGAGACGGCATGCTCAGGCGATATCCGGCAATTGCCAACCGTAGCGGGCGATCGCGAGTGCCGCTTCGGTGCGGTTTCTGACCTGAAGCGCCCGCATCAGCGCTGTGACATGATGTTTCACCGTGACTTCGGCGATCGAGAGCGTGCGGGCGATCGCCTTGTTGCTGCGGCCACGCATCAGCAACGCCAGTACATCGAGTTGCCTCCCCGTGAGGCCGAGCTCGGCCGGCGTCGGAGACCGCTCCGACACCGCCGGGGGCACATCCTTCGGCCGGGACGGCCAGGCTTCCGGCGGGATATAGATACCGCCGGCCAGAACGAGGCCGAGCGCACCGAGCATGACCGAGCGGGGCGCCGATTTCGGAATGAAGCCGACGGCGCCGGCATCGAGCGCCGCGGCCATCACATCGGATTCCGTGCTGCTCGACAGGACGACCACCGCCGTCGCCGGGAGGCGCGCGCGGATTGTCTTCAGGAGCTGGAGACCATCGCCGTCCGGCAGGCCGAGATCGAGGATGACGAGCTGGGTCTCGGGATTGCTTTCGGCAAGCTCCATGGCCTTACGGGCGGAGTCCGCCTCGTCGATGACAGCACACGCCATGATCTCGGCCAGGATGGCGCGAAGTGCGTCGCGAATAAGGGCATGGTCATCGACAAGAAGGATTTGCATGACAGGGCACAAATTGCCCTAGCTGAGCCGCAACGACAATCGTGCCAACTGCCCGTCGCTTTCCGTCTGCTGATCTCGCCTAAGTCCGGCGAGTTGGCAAGCAGGGCACGTTGCTTTTCCGGGTTTCGCAACTGCCCGCGCAGTCATGGCGGGGATGAAGACCTCCGGAGCGGGAGGCTTGTTGCCGAGCGAACCATGCTGGCACAGCATGTTGAAGTGCCGTCGCCAGCTTTCGACGACGATCTTCGCCTCCGCGAGGGTGTAGAAGATCGCTCCATCGAGGAGTTCATCGCGCAACCGGGCATTGAACGGCTCGATGAAGCCGTTCTCCCGGGGACTGCCGGGCGCGATGTAGGCCGTCTTGGCGCCGACCGCGCCGATCCATCCCTGCACGGCCTTGGCGACGAACTCGGGGCCGTTGTCTGACCGAACATGTCCCGGCACGCCGCGCAGGATGAACAGGTCCGAGAGCACGTCGCGGCGTTTGAGCGACGCGCTACACCGCCCTCGCGGCCCGACGCGTTTGGAACGGCCCGTGTGGAATCTCCGGCGGGGCAAAACTGTCGGAACTGGCCCGATCCCAGCGGCTGTACCAATCGGCGAGTTCCGGAAACTCGTTTCCACCCAACAGGAAGCCTTCCGGCAGATAGGGGAAAGCCTCGTTGCCATCCAGGAATTCGTTGTCCTTCTGCCTGAACATGAAGTGATAGGGCATGAAGTCGCTGGGATGGCTGAGGCCCGCCGCCCCCGCGATTTCGCCGAGCGCGTGCATGGTGTTGCGATGAAAGCGCGCGACGCGGTCACTCTTGTCACCGATATCGATGGCGCTCTGGCGCCGCTGGTCCTGTGTCGCGATACCGACCGGGCAACGATTGGTGTGGCAAGACTGGGCCTGGATGCAACCGATCGCAAACATGAAGCCGCGCGCCGCGTTGCACCAGTCTGCCCCGAGCGCCAGCGTGCGGGCGATGTCGAACGCTGACACGATCTTGCCAGCTGCCCCGATCTTGACCTGTTCGCGGATGCCGGCGCCTCGCAGCGTGTTGTGGACGAACGTCAGCCCTTCCAGCATCGGCATGCCCACGCGGTTGGCGAATTCGACGGGAGCGGCGCCCGTGCCACCCTCCGCACCGTCGACGACGATGAAATCAGGTACGACGCCGGTGTTGAGCATGGCCTTGACCATGCTCATGAATTCGCGGCGATGGCCGATGCAAAGCTTGAAGCCGACCGGCTTGCCGCCGGAAAGCTCCCGCAATTCACCGACGAATTGCATCAACCCGGCCGGGGTGGAAAAGGTGCTGTGGGCCACGGGCGATAGGCAGTCCACGCCCATCGCAATGCCTCGCGCCTCCGCGATCTCGGGTGAGATCTTGGAAGCCGGCAGCATGCCACCATGGCCCGGTTTGGCGCCTTGGCTGAGTTTGATTTCGATCATCTTGATCTGCGGATCAGCAGCCAGTTCCGCAAATCGCTCGGGAGAGAAGCTGCCATCCTCGTTGCGGCAGCCGAAATAGCCCGACGCCACTTGGAAAATCAGGTCCCCGCCGCCTTGCCGGTGATACCGGCTGATGCTGCCTTCGCCGGTATCGTGTGCGAAGCCGCCCTTCCGCGCGCCGGTGTTGAGCGCCAGAATGGCATTGGCGGAGAGCGCTCCGAAACTCATGGCCGAGATGTTGTAGATGCTGGCCTCGTAGGGATGCCTGCAGGCAGGCCCGCCGATCCGGACGCGAAAATCGGTGTCGACAATGGCCGTCGGCGAAGCCGAATGAGTCAACCACGCATAGCCGGAGCCGTAGACATTCTCGGAGGTGCCAAAAGGCAGCTTGTCCTCATCGCCCTTGGCGCGCCGGTAGACCAGTGCGCGGTCCTGCCGGCTGAATGGAACTTCGTCATGGTCGCTTTCGATGATGTATTGCCTGATTTCCGGCCGGATGCTCTCCATCAGGAAGCGCAGATGTCCGATCACGGGGTAATTGCGCAGAATCGAATGCTTGCGCTGGCGCATATCATGAACGCCCAGAAGGACCAGAGCGCCCGCAAGCGCCGTCGGGATGAGCAACCACCCGCTGTGGAAGAGCCCTCCGACAAGCGAAGCGACAAAAGCGAGCACGGCTAGGAGAAATGCCGCATAGCGTTGATTCAGCAGAGCATTTTTTAGCATGATATCCTGGAGCAAAGCCTGGCCGATATACGTTGAACGCGAGGAATTCGGGGTATCCTGAAGCGACGGCAGTAGCCGGTTCTGGACGATCTCATCGAGAATGCGGCCCGCCCGAACGACTTGGCAGGTCTATGAACAGCCTCCCCTGAGTTTTCAAGGACACCCCCTCCTGGTTCAGCCAGCTTCGGGTTCAGGAGCCTGCTCAGATTGCTCGGCAGAAGCCGAGGCGTCGTCCCCGGCGACATCGTCCGGCGTTTAGACCGCGATGATCTGCCTGATGCGGGCGATGATGCCCACACGCCGGCCGAATACGTGAACGCCATCACGCTGATGGCCCGGATCGCCTCGGCGACCGGGTGCCCCTGGGGCAACAGCACGTCGACCTGCCGCAGCTTCGCGACGATCTCTTCAGGCTTGTGCTTCTTCTGCGGCATCGCCGGCATCCTCCAAAGGCTCAAAAAGCCTACTTCAAGGAGGGCCATTGTTCAGCGGGAAGGCCAGTGTTTCTGTCCTTGAATTGGCATAGGTCGATCGGGATTGTGGCGCCATCGTTCAATTCGAAGGATGCCGGCCGTGCTAACCCGTCGTTCGAACCAGCGTGGCGGAAGAAACGTAATGCACTTCGTCTTGAACGGCAGAACCGCAGCGATCCCCGAGAGCATGGCGGACGATCGCCTCCTCTGGGTCCTGCGCGATCATCTTGCATTGAACGGCCCCAAATATGGCTGCGGCGTGGGCGTCTGCGGGGCGTGCGTCATCCATGTCGACGGCGTGGCCGAGCGAGCCTGTCTTTTGACGGCAAAAGACATCGAAGGACGTGACGTGACGACCCTGGAGGGCCTTGGTTCACGTGCTGCCGGGGGCCTTCATCCGGTCCAGCAGGCCTGGATCGCTGCAGGGGTTCCGCAATGCGGCTATTGCCAGAACGGTCAGGTCATGACCGCTGCCGCCCTCCTGAACACGAATCCGTCGGCGCCGTCCGCCGATATCGCCGCAGCCATGGACAGCGTCACCTGCCGCTGCGGCACGCAACGGCGCATAGCGGCGGCGATCGACCTGGCGCAGCAGATGCTGCGGGTGCGCACGTAATGGCGCTCTCACGGCGTTCCCTTCTCAAGGGTTTCGGCTGGGCGACGGCCGGCCTCGTCGTCACCGCCGGCGGAGGCTATGGCGTCTCGCGGCGCCTGGCTCTGCCCTATCGGGGGGCGCCGACGCCGCAGGATGCATCCGCCTGGCTGCGCCTCACGCCGGAAGGCGTCATCGAGATCATAATGCCGCGCGCAGAGCTCGGCCAGGGCATTGCCATATCGTTCCGGCAGGTCGTGGCGGAAGAGACCGGCTTCCCCCTGGACCGCATCCGGGCAATCCTACCGCGCACCGATCTGCTGCCTCCGGCGCGAGCGACGGTCGGTTCGGATTCCGTCAGGGATTTCGCGCCGCTGCTGGCCTCTGCCGCCGCCGCTCTGCCGGTCGTTCTGAAACGCGCCGGGAGTGTCGACGGCGCCCCCCCGCTCGTGGGCTTTCGCGTGCTCGCAACCGCCCCTCGGCTGATCGATGCCGCAGCCATTCGAGAAGCCAAGCCCGTTTCGCTCAAGGTCGGGCCGAAGCGCATCGTCGGTACCGCGGAGCCGACCGACGCCATTCGTGCGATCGTCACCGGTGACGCACCGCTTTTTGCCGACGATATCCGTCTTTCGGGCATGGTCTTCGGCGCCGTCCTTCGTTCGCCGCGTCTGGGCGCTATCTTGTCGGAGGTCGATGACGCAAAGGCCCGGGCGCTCCCCGGCTATCTCGGCCTGCGCCGGGTCGGCGAGCGCACCCTTGTCGCTGCCGAAAGCCGCGGCCCTGGAGCGCGCCCTGGCCGCTCTGGTGCCGAAATGGTCGGGCGGGCTTTCCGATGATGCCGACATCGCCGCCCTGATCGATGTCGACCGTGGCTTGTCGAAAGGCGCTCTCGAGCATGTCGCGCGCAACGCGGATTTCGCACCCGGCGAGGCCTTCGTCGACCTGCGTCTCGAGGTGCCGATGGCGGCCCATGCCTGCATGGAGCCGCGCACGGCGGTCGCGCGCTTCGATAAAGCCGGCAAGCTCGAACTCTGGACAGGCACGCAGGACGTGACCTTCATCCGGGCGGCGCTGGCCCAGGAACTGGGACTGTCACGCGATCTCGTCACCGTGATCGGCTGCCGGGTCGGCGGCGGCTTCGGCGGAAAGACGCTCTGCATGGTGGAGTTGGAGGCGGCTCTGCTGGCCAGGGCCTTCGGGCGCCCGGTCAAGGTGCAATGGACCCGTCTCGACGAGTTCCGCGAAGCGTTCCATCGCCCGCCATCCTCGCACCGGATCAGGGCGCGCCTCGCCACGGACGGTACGCCGGACGGGTGGCATCACGCGTTCCGTTCCGGCCATGTGATGTTCACCTCCGCCGCGATGGGGCCGGTCCTGCAATTCGCCACGAGCTTTTTCGGCGATCCCGGCGTGCTGCGCGGCGCGATCCCGCCCTATGCGGCTGCACGGCAGCGCGTCGAATTCGAGGATGTGCGCCTGCCCGTCCACACCGGCCCTTGGCGCGGGCTGGGTGCCGGGCCGAACATCTGGGCGATGGAGACGATGGTCGATCATCTGGCGCGTCTGCGGGGTGAGGACCCCCTCGCCTTCCGCAGGCGGATCATCGCCCCGCAATGGCCCCGCCTCCGCCGGGCGCTCGATCGGGTGGCCGCACTGGCGGGGTGGGGCGCGCTGCAATCCACACCGGAGCGCGGCTACGGCATGGCCTGCGGTGTCTACAAGGAGATGTCCTATGCTGCGGTCATCGCCGAAGTGACCCGCGCGGGCGAGCAGATGCGCGTCACGAAGCTCTGGTGCGCCCATGACTGCGGGCTGATGCTGAACCCGGGCCAGGTCCAGGCTCAGGTCGAGGGCAACCTCGTCTGGGGCATCGGCATGGCTCTTTTCGAAGACCTCACGCTTGCCGAAGGGACCGTCGCGCAGACGAGTTTCGCCGACTATGCCGTGCCGCGCTTCTCCGACGTTCCGGAGATGGTCATCGAGTTGATCGACGAAGGCGAGGCCCCGACCGGCGCCGCTGAAACGGCCATCGTGGCTGCTGCGCCCGCGATCACCAACGCCATTGCCGCCATGACCGGCAAGCCGGTGCTGCGCCTGCCCTGGCGGGCCGATCGGGCGGCATGATCTTCCCGGCGCAGATCATCCGCCTGGCTCTCGCCTGCGGCGTGCTGAGCCTTGGCGGCTGTGCCGTCGCGCCCGTCGGCCAGGCTCTCGATCCGCAAATCCTGCGCATGGCCGCTCCGCAGACAGAGGTGCGCCGGCCGCGCGGAGAGGTCGGTCATGTGCTCGCCCTGTCGAGCGGCGGGGCCGACGGGGCCTTCGGGGCGGGCGTGCTGGTCGGCTGGACGAAAAGCGGCTCGCGGCCGATCTTCGATCTGGTCAGCGGGGTTTCGACGGGCGCGCTGCAGGCGCCGCTCGCCTTTCTCGGACCCCGCTACGATGCCCTGCTGGAGGAGGTCTACACGACGACGCGCACGGCCGACATCTTCAAGGGCAACGGCATCGGCGTTCTCGTCAAAGCCGGCCTGCGCAAGGCCGATCCGCTGCGCCGCAGGCTCGACGACATCATCACGGATCGCATGATCGCCGAGATCGCCGACGCTCATCGCGAGGGCCGAAGGCTCTACATCGCCACCACCGACCTGACGAATGGCCGGGCGGTCACCTGGGACATGGGCCGGCTGGCCGCATCCGATCGGCCGGATGCGCGGCGGGCCTTCATCGAAATCATGCTGGCCTCGGCGGCTCCGCCTGGCCTGGTCGAGCCGATCCCGCTGCCTGATCCGACGAACGGCATCCCAGCCCTGCACGGCGACGGCGGGGTGATGCGCCCGATCGTGGTCGATCCGGCCATGCTGCGCGGCGCGCGCAAACAGACGCTCTGGGTCATCGCCAACGGCCATGTCAGCACTGCCGCCACGACACGGGCAGCCGGATACCACGCCACCACGCTCGCCCGCCGCGGCGTCTCGCAGCTCCTGCGCAGCCTGAGCTTCGGCGCCGTGGAGCGGGCAGCGGCCCTGGCGAAGGCAGAGAGGGCGACCTTCCGGCTCCAGCGCATTCCGGACGGGTTCCCGGAAGCGGCGAGCCCATTTGATTTCGAACCGGCCGAAATGCGTGGTCTGTTCGAGCTTGGCCGACGGCATGGCGAGGCCCCGTCGAGCTGGCTCGACGCTGCGCCAAGGACCGATACGCGATGAAGCGGGCAAAGGATGACCTGACCGGAGCGGCCTTGGTCAGGCTCATGCAGCTCTCCTTTGCCGAACAGGGAATCAGCCCGGGCGACGGCGAGCTAAGGCCGCGCCTCAATACGCCCCATGCTTCGCTCAGCGAGAAGACGGCTCTGGCCGAAGCCGTACTGGCCAGGCATGGACCGTCCGCCCTTCTGAAAGTCGGCCAATCGGTGTCCCGCCTGGCGTTCGATCCGCTCGGGGCGGCACTTCTGGCCGCGCGGAGCGGGCCTGACCTGATCGGGCGTTGGCGCCGGCTGGAACGCTACGTTCATACCCGACATCCGGTCATCGTCCATTCCGTCAGCGAGACCGAGGCATTGCTCGATCACCGCGGCGAACCCGATGATCCGCCGGGACCGGCGGTCGACTACCTCCTGTCGGGGCTGTTCGCCGGGCTTCTTGCAGCGGTCGGCTGCAGCGAGCTCCGGCTCACGATCGGGCCTCATCGGGAGCCGACGGTCGTCATCGAAGCCGGCGCCGTCATGGAGGGTATCCCGCCGGTCGCTGCACAAACCGGGCTTTGGCGCTTCAACTGGAGACCGAGTGCGAAACCTCCGGCACCCCACGCCGTGCTTTACGCCCCGCCGGACCAGCGCCTCAGCAAGCCGACGCGGGACATCATCGCGCTGGTTGAAAGCGATCTGCTCGTGATCTGGTCATTGGCGCTGCTGGCACGGCAGCTCGGCCATTCGCCACGCACATTGCAACGGCGACTGACGGATGACGGCTTGTCTCTGCAGGGGCTGCGCCGCCTGTCCCAGATACGTCAGGCGAGCCTGATGCTGCTCGGCGGCACGGCCTCGCTGACCTCGATCGGCTTCGCCTGCGGGTTTAGCGATTCCGCCCATTTCGCGCGGACCTTCAAGAAGACGACCGGCATGAGCCCAACGGAGTTCAGAATGTCGGCGAGGGCCTGAGTGCCGGTGCGATCGGTGAGCGCGGCGGTGAGGCGGCCGCGTTCGCTCTCATGACGGAGCGGCTCGACGCCGACACGCGGTCCTGTGCCGGCATTCCGTCCGGCCGGCCTGCCCTTGCGGGAAGCGAGCCCCCTTTCCATGCCACCGCCCGGCGTGGCGCCCAGGCTCCTTCCCGGTCATCGAGGCCCGTTTTCCTGTCGCGGTTCAGGGCCAGCAAGGCAGCGAGGCTGACCCGATTTCGCGAAGCAGGTCAGGAGCTTGGGCGAACGAGCCCTTGCGGCTGCCGTTCGCGTGTGCCCTACTCTCAAACAAAATATCGGGAGGCCATCCTTGTCCCATGCAAGAGGGTCACGGCCCAACGGTGACGCAGGGGCACCCGATGGCCACGGCCAAGCCATCGGAGCTGCGACGCTCGGCGCGCTCGGCGTCGTCTATGGCGACATCGGCACAAGTCCGCTCTATGCACTCAAGGAAGCGGTTCGGGCCGCGAGCGCCAGCGGCGCCTTGCAGCCGGAGGCTGTGATCGGCTGCGTCTCGATGATCCTGTGGGCGCTGATCCTGATCATCTCGATCAAGTACTCGCTGCTGATCATGCGAGCGGACAATCGTGGCGAAGGCGGCATCATGGCGATGCTGGCCCTGCTCAAGGCGCGCCATGCCAAGCCGGGCTCGGCGCGGGCCTATGTGCTGGTGGTCGGCCTCGTCGGCGCCGCGCTGCTCTATGGCGACGGCGCCATCACGCCGGCGATCTCGGTGCTCAGCGCGATCGAAGGCCTCAAGGTCGACGCGCCGTTTCTGGCGCCGGCCGTGGTACCATTGACCGCCGCGATCCTGCTCTGCCTCTTCCTGGTTCAGAGCAAGGGCACCGGCTTCATCGGCCGGTTGTTCGGGCCGATCATGCTGCTCTGGTTCCTCGCCCTGGCGCTGCTCGGCATCCGCGGCATCCTGATGGCGCCGGGTATCCTGGCCGCGATCAACCCGTTCAACGCGTTGTATTTCATCACCCATACCTCCCCCGTCGTCGGCTTCGCCGTTCTCGGGGCCACTTTTCTGGCCGTGACCGGCGGTGAGGCGATGTATGCGGATATGGGCCATTTCGGCCCGAAGACGATCCGGCTCGCCTGGTTTGCTGTCGTGCTGCCGGCGCTGATGCTGAACTATTTCGGCCAGGGCGGGCTGCTGCTGGTCCATCCGGCGGCGATCGAGAATCCGTTCTACCAACTCGCCCCGAACTGGGCCCATTATCCGCTGATCGCCTTCGCGACGGCGGCCGCCGTCATCGCCTCGCAGTCAATCCTCACCGGCGCCTTCTCGCTGACACGCCAGGCCGTGCAGCTCGGGCTGTTCCCCGCCGTCCACATCAAGCACACGGCCCATGACCAGCAGGGCCAGATCTACATCCCGATCGTCAACTGGCTGATGTGCCTGGCGACCTTGACGTCGGTCTTCGCGTTCCGCTCGTCCGAAGCCTTGGCCGGCGCCTATGGCATCGCGGTCTCCCTGCTCATGGCCATCACCACCGGGCTGGCGGCGCTGATCGCTCTCAAATGGGGCTACAGCCTGATCCTCGTCGCCGCGGTCAATGGCTTCTTCCTGCTGATCGACCTCGTCTTTTTCTCCGCCAACCTGCCGAAGCTGCACGAGGGCGGCTGGTATCCGCTTGTCCTGGCACTCGTGCTGGTGGTGATCATGCTGACCTGGCGGCGCGGTCTGGCGCTGGTGGAGGCGGCGCGCAGCCGCCAGCGCGAGCCGGAGAAGGAGTTTCTGGCCATGCTGGCGACGAAGCCGCCCATGCGCCTGCCCGGGACGGCTGCATTCCTCGCCTCAGCTGCACGGGGCGTCCCACTCTCGCTCTCCCATTTCGTCCGCCACAACCACGCACTGCATGAACGCATCCTGCTCATCACCGGCAAGCTGGAGGAGGTGCCGCGCGTCTCCGACGACGATCGCATGGAGGTCGTCGACCTCATGCCCGGCGTGACGCGTGTGATCCTGCATTTCGGCTTCATGGAGACACCACACATTCCCGACGGCCTGCGCTGCGGCGCAGACCGTGGTCTTCTACCGGGCATCGATCTCGACCAAATGTCGTACTATATCGGCCGCGAGACGGTCATTCCGCGTGACGACATCGCGGGAATGGCGGTGTGGCGCGAATCGCTCTTCGCCTTCATGCAGCGCAACGCCGAGCGATCCGCCGCCCATTTTCACATCCCGGCCACCCGGGTTGTCGAGGTCGGCGTCGAGATCGAGATCTGACAGAGCTCATCCGCCCTCTCGACATCGCCTGCGGCTGGTCATGGCAAACCAGCCCTCGTCAGCGACCGGCCAACATCATCCTGCCGAGCGCACCGGCGACCATGGCCTGCTCGGCCGGCGGCAGCATGGCGACGAGGCGCCGTTCCGTCTCGGCATGATCGCGCATCGCCGGCTCGACCAGAAGACGGCCCCTCTCGGTGAGTTCGACGATCACGCCGCGCCCATCGGTCTCGTCGGCCATGCGGCGGACATGGCCTGCCTTCTCCAGGCGGCGCAGCAGGTTCGACAGGCCACCCGAGGTCAGGATCAGCGTGTCGAGCAGCGCTTTCGGCGACATGCGGTAGGGCGCGCCCTGCACGCGCAGCGTCGCGAGCACCGCGAAGCTCGGGTACTTGAGCTTATGCCGTGCGAGGGTCCGGTTGATCGCGACTTGCAGCACCTCGTTGAGGTGAAGCAGCCGGCCGACGATCGCCTTGCCCGAACAATCGACATCCGGAAACTCGCGCCGCCAGCGCTGCATGCCGGCGCCGACGCGGTCGTTCTGCCAGAGCGCATCGGGCGTTTCGAACGTCAGGTTTCGCGCGGCCTCGTTGCGCATTCCAATCCTCCAGGACGGCCTTTCCGACCACGCCGGGGCGCGCGATGCAAGCGCCCATGATCACCGTCTCGGCATCAAGATATCTTTCATTTATCTTTCTTGAAAGACAAATCGAGCCGTGTCATGCTCTCCCTCGGCCGATGGGAGGGGAATTCCGTCGACCGAGGGACAAGCCGCGCCAACAGCGGTGCGCCTTGAGGCCAACAGACGGGAACCAGCAACCATGCGCCAGATGTTTCGTCATGCGACCGCAGCCGCCGTCCTCGGCGCCGCTCTCGCCTCCACCGCCCAGGCCGAGGAGCTTGTCGTGGGCGCCTTCGGCGGCTCCTTCGCCGAGAACGTCAAGGCCTGCCATGTCGCCGCCTTCGAGAAGGCGACGGGCGCGACCGTCTCGCTGAAGCTCGGCAATTCCTCGCAATTCGCCGCGGCCTTGCGCGCCACTGCCGGCAAGCCGGACATGGATATCGTCTATATCGACAACTCGCTGGCGGCTCAGACCGCCAATGAGAAGCTCAACGACAAGATCGACCGCGCGAAGCTTAAGAACGCCGCCGACGTGATCCCGACCGCCTGGGGCAAGGACGACAGCTATGTGGTCGCGATGGTGAGCGCGACGACGCTGGTCTACAACCCCAAGCTGGTGAAGGCGCCGCCGACCTCCTGGCTCGACCTCGCCGATCCGAACTATGCCGGCAAATACGCGATCGGCGACATCAGCGGCACCTCCGGCCTGCAATTCCTGCTGGCACTGAACAAGCTCAAGGGCGGCACGCTCGACAATATCGATCCCGGCATCGAGGCGATCAAGCCGATCGCGAAAGGCTCGGCCGTGCTCTACACCCAGGCCGACCAGCTCCTGTCGCTGTTCGAGCGCGGCGAGATCGCGATCGCGCCGTGGTATCCGGACCGCGCCGGGGTCGCCATGGACAAGGGCCTTTCGCTCGCCGTCGCCTATCCCAAGGAAGGCGCGGTCGGCATCCTACCGGCCGTGGTCCTGCCCAAGGGCTCGACCAAGACGGAGCTCGCCTACAAGTTCCTCGACCAGTTGCTGTCGGCCGAGGGCCAGGGCTGCTTCTCGGAGCGCGCCTATATCGGTGCGGTCAACACCAAGGTGAAGCTCTCGGACAAGCTCAAGGGCATCGTGCCGAATGGCGAGAGCCTGGAGAAGGCCTGGTTCATCGATCCCGAGGTGATCGCCAAGAACAGCGCGACCTGGACGCGCCGCTGGCAGCGCGAAGTCGCGCGCTGAAGCGCAGGGCAGCGGGAGAGGATTGGCAATGGGCTCGCTGACCTTCGAAGGGCTGGGCAAGTCCTATGGCGAGGTCGAGGTCGTCAGGGATGTCTCCCTGACGATCGCGGAGGGCGAGTTCGTCTCGCTGCTCGGGCCCTCCGGCTGCGGCAAGACCACGATCCTGCGCATGGTCGCAGGGCTCGTGGAGCCAAGCCGCGGGCGCATCCTGATCGGCCGCGACGACGTCACCACCCTGCCCCCGAACAAGCGAGGCCTCGGCCTCGTCTTCCAGTCCTATGCCCTGTTCCCGCACATGACCGTGTTCGAGAACGTCGCCTTTGGCCTGCGCCGCCGCAAGGTCGCCGGCGCCGAGCTCGACAAACGCGTCAAGGAAGCGCTCGGCATGGTCCGGCTCGGCACCTTCGGCGAGCGCTATCCGCGGCAGCTTTCCGGCGGCCAGCAGCAGCGCGTCGCCATTGCGCGTGCGCTCGCGCCGCATCCGCGCGTGCTGCTCTTCGACGAACCGCTCTCAAATCTCGATGCGCAACTGCGCGACGAGATGCAGATCGAATTGAAGCGCCTGCAGCGCAATCTCGGCATCACCACGCTCTTCGTCACCCATGACCAGGGCGAGGCGCTGTCGATGTCCGACCGCGTCGGTGTGATGGCCAAGGGCGTGATGCAGCAATTCGCGGCGCCCGAGGACATCTATCACCGCCCGGCGACCGGCTTCGTGGCGAGCTTCATCGGCAAGCCGAACCGCCTCTCCGGCTCGGTCAAGGTCCGGGAAGGAGCAGGTGGACGCCTCGCCCTCGGCAGCGTCGAGATTCCGGCAGCGCATATCGACCAGCCGGCAGGCGCCAAGGTCGACATCGTGATCCGGCAGGAGGCTGTCGCGATCCGCAGCGGCATTCCCCATCCCGGCGAAGTTGCCGGAGAGGTCGTGCTGCGCTCCTTCAGCGGCGCACGCGTGCAATATGTCGTGCGGCTGGCGGAAGGCGTCGAGATCGTCGCGGAAACCGCCTCGCACGGACCGGAGGCCGCTCTCGCCATCGGTGCGCCTGTCGGACTCGCCATCGACCCTAACGCCGTCTTCGCAATGCCGCCGGAAGGCGCCACGCCATGATGTCGCGGCGGCACGGGCTCCTGCTGATCGCGCCGCTGCTCCTGGTGCTGGCGGGGTTCTTCCTCGTGCCGGTGCTGATGCTGCTGCCGACGAGTTTCGGCGTCTACGAGCCCGGCGCCGGCCTGATCAAAGGCGCCTGGTCGTTGAAGAACTACAGCCAGATCGTCAGCGACGACTATTATCGCGAGGTGATCTGGCGCACGCTGGGCCTCGGCTTTTCCGTCACGCTGATCTGCCTGCTGCTCAGCTACCCGCTCGCCTATCTGATCGCGCGCGGGCCGGAGCGCTGGCGCGTACCGCTGATCCTGCTCGTCATCTTCCCGATGCTGCTCAACCTCGTGGTGCGCTCCTTCGGCTGGATCGCGCTGCTCGCCAATCGCGGCCTGATCAACAACCTGCTGATGCAGCTCGGCGTGATCGGCGCGCCGGTGAAGCTGCTGTTCAACTTCGTCGGGCTCTTCATCGGGCTCACCCATATCTACCTGCCCTTCATGGTGCTGATGCTGGTCGCGGCGATCCGCAACGTGCCGCGCGATGTCGAATCCGCCGCCGCGACGCTCGGCTCCAGCCGCGCCCATGTCTTCATGGCGGTGACGCTGCCGCTCTCGGCGCCCGGCATTCTCGCCGGCTCGATCCTCGTCTTCGTGCTGACGATCAGCGCGCTGGTGACGCCGCGCATGCTGGGCGGGCCGACCTATCAGGTGATGGCGACGCTGATCTACGACGAATACATGCAGCTTCTCGACTGGCCGAGCGGCTCGGCGCTGTCCTTCGCGCTGACCTTCATGGCGGTGGCGATCATCTGGCTGTCGAGCCGATTGACCAAGCGCTGGGCGGGCATGGCATGAGCGACATGAGCGAGAACCGCCCCGGCTGGGGGCTGACCGCCACGGCCTTCACGGTCGTCGCCTTCCTGCAATTGCCGGTGATCGTCGTGGTGCTGGCGGCCTTCTCGACGACCTCCTATCTCACCATCCCGCCGCAGGGGCTGACGCTCGCCTGGTTCGGCAAGGTGCTGAGCGACCCGACCTATCTTTCCGCCATCCGCATGAGCCTGATCCTGGCCTGCGGCTCGACGCTGATCTCGCTCGTGCTCGGCGTGGCCGCCGCCTATGCCCTGTTCCGCAAGATTCTGCCGGGTTCGGAGGCTGTGACCTCCTTTCTGATGGCCCCGCTGGTGATGCCGGCCGTGGTCGTCGGCGTCGCGCTGCTGCAGTTCTACAGCATGACGGGCTTGCGCGGCTCGCTCATTGGGCTGCTGCTTGCCCATGTCGTCATCACCGTGCCCTATGTCGTGCGCTCCGCGCTGGCGAACCTGTCGGGGCTCGACCTCGCCGTCGAGGAAGCGGCGCGCGTGCTCGGCGCCAACGGCTTCGAAGCCTTCAGGCTGGTTACGCTGCCCTTGATCGCGCCGGGGCTGGTCGCCGGCGCGCTGTTCTCCTTCATCACCTCGCTCGACAACGTCCCGGTCACGATCTTCCTGATCAGCGCCAGCCAGACGACGCTGCCGGTGCTGATCTTCTCCTCGGTCGAGATGGGCATCGACCCCAGCGTCGCCGCCGTCTCGACGCTGCTGATCCTCGCCACCGGCATCGTGCTCCTCCTCGCCGAGCGCCGCTTCGGCTTCCACCGCTTCGTGTGATGGCGATGGATCGGCGCCTCCGTCATCCTCTGCGACCCACCCGTCATGGTCGGGCTTGTCCCGACCATCCACGTCTTCCTGCGTCGAGAGCGGTGTTCAAGACGTGGATGCCCGCCACAAGGGCGAGCATGACGAACAGGTTCCCGGGACATCTCGTTCCATCTCCATCGGACATCGCCACATGCCGCTGACCTCCAAGGGTTTCCCGCTCTTCCTGACCTTCGACCTCGACGCCGAGACGATGTGGACCGGCCGCGACCCGGCCTATGCCAACCGGCCGATCCTGATGTCGCAGGGCGCCTATGGCTGGAAGGTCGGCACCGGCCGCGTGCTCGACCTGCTCGACCGCTACGGCGTCAAGGCGACCTTCTTCGTGCCGGGCCTGATCATCGACCAGCGCGAAGGGCTGATGGAGGAGATCCTGAAGCGCGGCCACGAAATCGCACATCACAGCTACAGCCACACCTGGATCCTGAACCTCTCGCCCGAGGAGGAGCGCGAGGAGATGGAGAAGGGCGTCCAGTCGATCAAGCGCGTCAGCGGTCGCGCGCCCCGCGGCTGGCGCTCGCCGGCCGCCGAGATCAGCCCGATCACCATGCCGATGCTGGTCGAATACGGCTTCGACTATTCCTCGAACTTCTTCGACGACGACTCGCCCTATCTCCACACGGTCGAAGGCCAGGAGACCAGGCTCGTCGAGCTGCCGTTCCGCTGGGTGCTCGATGACGCTCCCTTCTTCCAGTACTCGATCGTGCTGCCCGGCCGCACCATGCAGGCGCCCTCGGCCCTGCTCGAAGCCTGGAAGAGCGAGTTCGACGTGCTCTATGCCGAGGACCGGATGATGATGATCGGCATGCATCCCGAGATGATCGGCCAGCCCTCGCGCATCAAGGTGCTGGAGGGGCTGATCGAGCATGCCCTGAAGCATCCGAATGTCTGGATCGGCCGCTGCGACGAGATGGTCGACGACATGCGTCCCGGCCTGGAGAAGGCCCGCGCGGAGGCCAGGCGGTGAGCGCCGCGCTGGCCGGCCGGCGCATCCTGATCACCGGTGCAGCCAAGGGCATCGGGCTCGCCACAGTCGAGCGCTTCATCAAGGAGGGCGCGCGCGTTGCTGCGCTCGATCGCGATGTGGAGGCGCTGGCGGCACTGGCCGGGCGTTTCGGTGCAAGCGAATTCGTGCCCTTCAGGGCCGATGTCTCGGATCCGGCGTCCGTCGAGACGGCCGTATCCAATGCCGCCACCGCGCTTGGCGGGCTCGACGGTGTCGTGAACTCGGCAGGTATCGACCTGATCGCCGATATCGAGCGCATGGCGTTGGCCGATTGGAATCGCATCATCGCGGTCAACCTGACCGGCCCGATGCTGGTGGCGCAGGCGGCCTATCCGCATCTCAGGACGGCGGGCGGCGGCACGATCGTCAATGTCTCGTCCGGCGCCGGGCTCTCGCCGCTGAAGCACCGCACCGCCTATTGCGCCTCCAAGGCCGGCCTGCAGATGGCGGCCAAGGCGCTGGCCATGGAGGCGGCGGAGTTCGGCATCCGCGTCAACACGATCTGCCCCGGCGCGGTCGAGACGGAACTGTTCCGCACCAGCATCGACACCGCGCCTGATCCCGTCGCCGCCTATGAGGCCGTGCGCGCCCGTTACGCGCTCCAGCGCGTCGCCTCGCCCGAGGAGATCGCCGCGGCGATCCTGTGGCTGACCAGCGCGGAATCCTCCTATGTCACCGGGACCGCCATTGCCGTCGATGGCGGACGGACCTTCCACTAGCAACGGGCGGGAACCGGCCATGACCAGCGCACGCTTCACGGGCAAGACCGTCGCCATCACAGGCGCGGCCCATGGCATCGGCGCAGCCACGGCCCGCCGCTTCCTAGCCGAGGGCGCGAAGGTCGCGGTGATCGATCGCGAGGCCGACGGCTTCGCGGAAAGCTTCGCCGGCCAGCCGGCCGACCGCCTCCTGACCATGGCCGGCGACTGCACCGATGCGGCCGTGCTCGCCGATTTCCATGCCCGCACCGTCGCGGCCTTCGGGCCGGTCGACATCCTCTTTAACAATGTCGGCCAGAGCGGGCGCGAGCGCGCGGCGCAGTTCCATGAATCGCAGGAGGAGGTCTGGCGCTTCGTGCTGGAAGTCTCCTTGTTCACGGCGATGCGGATGAGCCGGCTCGTCGTGCCCGCAATGCGCGAGCGCGGCGGGCGGATCGTCAACATGTCGAGCGATGCCGCGCTCGTCGGCGATGCCGGCCTCACGGACTATGCCGCCGCCAAGATGGGCATCATTGGCTTCACCCGCTCGCTCGCCCGCGAGCTCGCGCCACATCGCGTCACCGTCAATGCGGTCGCGCCCGGTGCCATCCGCACCCGTGCCCATGACCGGCTCACGCCGGCCGTGATCGAGCGCATCAAGGCAACGACCCCTGCCGGCTTCATCGCCGAGCCGGAGGATGTCGCCGGCTGCGTCGCCTTCCTCGCCAGCGAGGACGCCCGCTATGTCACCGGCCAGACGCTGCTGATCGACGGCGGCCGCTGGATGATCTGAGGACCGCCATGACCGCCATAGCCGATCTCTCCGCCGTCGGCCTCGCTGCCGCGATCCGCGCGAAAACCATCTCGCCCGTCGAGGCTGTCGAGGCCGCGCTCGCCCGCATCGAGGAGAAGGCCGGGCTCAACGCTTTCATGGCGGTCTGCGCCGAGCGGGCGCGCACTGAGGCCAGGGAAGCCGAAGCCGAGGTGATGCGCGGCGAGACGCTGGGCTCCCTCCACGGCATTCCGTTCTCGGTCAAGGACCTCACCAATACCGAGGGCGTCGCGACCACGCAGGGCTCGGCCCTGTTCGCGGATAGCGTCCCGAAGGCCGATGCGGTCGCGGTCGCCCGCGCGCGGGCTGCCGGCGCGATCCTGATCGGCAAGACGACGACGCCGGAATTCGGCCACAAGCCTTTCACCGAAGGCCCCTTCTTCGGCCGCACGCTCAATCCGGCGAGCCATGCCCATACCTGCGGCGGCTCCTCGGGCGGTGCGGCGGTCGCGGTCGCGGCCGGCATGGGGCAACTCGCGCTCGGCACGGATGGCGGTGGATCGATCCGCATCCCCGCCGCGTGCTGCGGTGTCGTGGGCCTGAAGGCGACGCTGGGGGTGATCCCGAATCTGCAGGCCCCCGATCTCTTCGGCGCCAATTCCTTCGTCGGGCCGATGGCACGCGATATCGCCGACACCGCACTGATGTTCGAGGCGCTTGCCGGACCCAACCGGAGCGACCCTTACGGCCAGGTTCCGGCCTTCCCGGAACGCCGGCTTGGCGAAGGCGAGAAACCGCGGGTCGGCTTCCTCCTGCGCTGCGGCAACATCCTGGACCCTGAGGTCGAGACGGCGGTCACCGCAACCATGAAGCAGGCGGAAGGGCTCGGCTGGGTCGTCGAGCCGATCGAACTCGATCTCGTTTCACTGGAGCCGCATTTCCTCGTCTTCCTGCGCTCGCTGCTGCTGGCCCGCCTCGGCGGCCACGCCGCGAAGACACCGGAGAAGCTCGACCCGACCCTGCTCGCGACGATCGATGCCGGCCGCGGCTACAGCGCCGCCGAACTCTGCCAGGCCCAGTTCGCGCGGACGGATTGTTTCGCGAAAGTGCAGGACATCCTGGGGCGCTTCGACCTGATCGCCTCGCCGACCCTGTCGGCGCCGGCGCTGCCGGTTGGGCTCGATCCGCTGGGCCAGATCGATATCGCAGGCAAGCCGGCCGGGACGATCCGTGGCGCCTGGTATCCCTATACCTTCCCGTTCAACCTGACGGGCCATCCGGCCTTGTCGCTGCCCTGCGGTCGCAGCCAGGACAGGCTACCGATCGGCCTTCAGCTCGTCGCGAGCTGGCATGCCGATCGCTATCTTCTCGATGTCGCGGCGCAACTAGAATGCGTCCTGGGCGCGCCGCCTCGCTAAGTGACCCCGACCTATCCCAAGCCGAATGGCCGCGAGACGCTCTTCCACGGCTCGCGAGCCCTATCTCCCGCCTCAGCCTGTGACGGACCGATCCTCGATCTGGGAAACGTGGTTGAGCGCGATGACCCAATTGCCGTCGCGCTTGCGCATCAGCCGCGTATTGACGCCGGTCTGATTGCCTGCGGCGCGCACCAACCTGTAGTCGCTGATGAGCTGGGCGGCATCCGGTGCCAGCATCTCGATGCGGATGTTTGTGAAGGCGAGCTGCCCTTGCGAACCGGGCGAGCCGCCATAGTCGGCGATGTAGTGGTCGAGCGTCGCCTGCCAGTCCTTCTGGATGCGCCCGCGCGAGACGAAGACCACGTCGGGATTGGCGAACCCCGCCATGTAGCCATGGAAATCGCCGCGGTTCCAGGCCGCCTGCATGGTGGAGATCACTGTGCGGATGGCATCCGCATCCGTTGCATCGGACATTTCGAAGCTGCCTTTCAGGGGGTCGTTATGGAGACGGTTTCGTCTTCCTGTCGCTGCCGTCGGGTCAGGACTTCCTGCGCGGCCGAGACGAGATGGCGGCGCAGCGCGCTTTCCGCGGCCTTGGCGTCCTGGTCCAGGATCGCGTCGACGATCTGCTGGTGCTCGCGGCAGGACTGCTTGATCCGCCCCTTGTCCTTGAGCTGGAATTTGCGGAACGGCGCCAGTTTCAGCCGCAGGGTCTGGGCGACGGCGATCAGGTCGCTGTTGTGGCTGCCCTGGAAAAGCAGGTTGTGGAACCGCGTGTTGAGCTCGTTGTAGCCGTCATTCTCGCCCTCTTCGGCGAGCACGTTCATCTGGCGGTGCAGGCTTTCGAGCTCACCGCGCTCGCTCATCGTCATCCGATGCGAGGCCAACCGGCCGCATGTCGCCTCGAGCTCGGCCATCGCCTCGAACATCTCGTCGATGCGCTCGGCGGAAATCTGCGTGACGACCACGCCCTTGAAGGGCTCGCGCTCGGCCCACCCCCGCCCGCACAGGATATGCAATGCTTCGCGGACAGGTGTGCGCGAGACGCCGAACTGCAGGGCTATCGACGCCTCATCGAGCCGCGATCCGGCAGGAAACGCGCCGTTGATGACAGCCTCTTCCAGCTGTTCGGCGATGAAATCGCTACGACTTTTCCGCGTGGTGGCGGATATCTCCGACATTGATCGCCTCTCTGCTCCCACGTCGACCATTCCAGAGACCATCATCGCGATCGCGTCTGAAGATTACACAATCCTATTGCATTGTGGACAAACAATATACAAAAAGGTGCCGCCGCACACGCCCTGCAGCGCGGCTTCCTGAGGCCTGCCTAAACTCACTCGCGCGACATCCGGCCTTTCCGGCAGCTTTTTCGGGCGGCTGCAAACGGCTGGGATTGAGGAACTGCCATGACATTCACGACGCGACCGGAACTGCGGGGCACATTCGGGGCGGTGTCCTCGACGCACTGGCTCGCATCGACCGTCGGCATGTCCATCCTGGAGAAGGGACACACGGCCTTCGATGCCGCGGTCGCCACCGGCTTCGTCCTGCAGATCGTCGAGCCGCATCTCAACGGTCCCGCCGGCGAGGTGCCGATCATCGTCACGCCGGCCGGCGCCGACGCGCCGATCGTGATCTCCGGCCAGGGCCCCTCACCCTCCAAGGCGACCGTCGCCTATTTCAAGGGCCTCGGCCTCGACATCATTCCGGGCACCGGCCTGCTGGCCGCCTGCATTCCCGGCGCCTTCGGCGCCTGGCTGACCCTGCTGCGCGACTACGGCACGGCCGAGCTCGAGGACGTGCTGGCACCGGCGATCTATTATGCCCGCACGGGCCATCCGCTGGTGCCGCGCATCGCCCGGACGATCGGGGAAATGCGGGAGCTTTTCGAAACCCACTGGCCGAGCTCGGCCGAGCTCTATCTGCCGGGCGGCGTCGCTCCCCAGTCCGGCAAGCTGTTCCGCAATCCGCAGATCGCGGCGCTCTACCAGCAGATCCTCGACCACGCGAAATCCGGCAAGAATCGGGAAGCGCGCATCAATGCGGCTCTCGATTTCTGGTATCGCGGGCCGGTCGCCGAGCGGATCGAGGAATTCTGCGCGTCCGAGGAGGTCTGGGACGTTTCGGGGCGCCGCCACAAGGGCCTGATCACGGCCCAGGACATGGCTGATTATCAGCCGCTGATCGAGAAGCCGGTCTCCGTGACCTATGGCGACTGCGAGGTCTTCAAGTGCGGACCGTGGTCCCAGGGCCCCGTCCTGCTGCAGATGCTGCAGATCCTCAAGGGCACCGATATCGCCGATCTCGATCCGATGAGCGCCGATTTCGTGCATCTCGTCGTCGAGGCGACCAAGCTCGCGATGGCCGACCGCGACTCCTGGTATGGCGACAGCTCCGACGTGCCGATGAAGGCGCTGCTGTCCTCCGGCTATGCCGATATCCGGCGGGCGCTGATCACAGGCTCGGCGTCGATGGACGTCCTTCCCGGCGCTCCTGACGGCCGCAATCCCAACCTCCCGCCGCTGCGCAAGGTCGGCACGATCGCGCAGCCGGGCCTTGGCGGCGGCGAGCCGACCGTCCGCGAGGCCAAGCTGCCGAACGACAGGCAGGGCGAGCCGGCCTTGACCCGCGAAGGCGCGCAGCGTGGCGACACCGTGCAGGTCAGCGCCGTCGACCGCTGGGGCAAC
Source organism: Beijerinckiaceae bacterium (assembly GCA_965283735.1). Taxonomy (GTDB): domain Bacteria; phylum Pseudomonadota; class Alphaproteobacteria; order Rhizobiales; family Beijerinckiaceae; genus Allobosea. Next base: position 567,321 of record CBDIPN010000002.1, read on the forward strand.
ATGGTCTCGGCGACGCCGTCCGGCGGCTGGTTCCAGTCCAGTCCCGTCATTCCGGGCCTCGGCTTCAGCCTGACGACCCGCGCGCAGATGTTCTGGCTGGAAGAGGGGCTGAACTCCACCCTGGCGCCGTCGAAGCGGCCGCGCACGACGCTGACGCCCTCGATGGTCTATCGCGACGGCAAGCCCTACATGGCCTTCGGCACGCCCGGCGGCGACCAGCAGGATCAGTGGCAGCTGATCATGCTGCTGCGCCACCTCCACAAGGGCATGAACCTCCAGGAAGCGATCGATGCCCCGTCCTTCCACACGGACCATCTGGCAAGCTCCTTCTGGCCGCGCGAAATCAGCCATGGTGCCGTCACGCTCGAATCCCGCTTCCCGGAAGCGGTTCGCGAAGACCTGACGGCGCGAGGGCACAAGATCACGGTCGGAGACGCCTGGTCCGAAGGGCGCCTCTCGGCGGTTGCGCGCGAGATGGACGGCGACGTGCAACTGATCAAGGCCGGCGCCAACCCGCGCGGCATCCAGGGTTATGCGGTCGCCCGCTGACCGCGCCGGGCACACCAACACAGAAGAGGGGACTATCGATGAAACCAGCTTTTCTTGCTCTCGCCGCAGCCCTGGCGCTCGGTAACCTCGCGACGGCGGCTCCCGCCACCGCTCAGTCCGTCCTCAAGATCGGCCTGCAGGACGATCCGGATACGCTCGATCCGGTGTCCAACTGGAGCTTCGTCGGCCGTCACGTCCTGCAGTCGCTCTGCGACAAGATCGTCGACATCGACACGAGCGGCAAAATCATCCCGATGCTGGCGGAAAGCTGGGAATGGAGCCCGGACAGCACGGTGCTGACCCTGAAGCTGCGCAAGGACGCGGTCTTCCATGACGGGACGCCGGTGGACGCTGCGGCGATCAAGTACAATCTGGAGCGTGCGCTCACCTCCGGCATCTCGCGCCGCAAGGCCGAGATCAGCGCGATCAAGACCGTCGAAGCCGTCGACGCGACCACCGTCAAGATCAGCCTCAAGGAGCCTTCGGTTCCGCTGCTCGCCGCGCTCAGCGATCGCGCCGGCATGATCATCAGCCCGGCGGCGGGTGCCAAACTCGGCGACAAGTTCACCGATGCGCCGGTCTGCTCGGGTCCCTACAAGTTCCTGGAGCGCGTCATCCAGGACCGCATCGTCCTCGAGAAATTCCCGCAATACTACGACGCGGCCAAGTATCATTTCGATCGCCTGATCTATCGCGGCATGCCTGACTCCAATGTCCGCCTGCTCAACCTGCGCTCCCGCCAGCTCGACCTGATCGAGCGCCTCTCGGCGACGGATGTCGAAGCGGTCAAGAAGGACAAGGCGCTCGCCGTCGATCCTGTGATCGGCCTCGGCTATTACGGCATCACCTTCAGCATCGGCGGCGACGGCGCCAATCTCGACGCCGGCAAGAAGGCCGCGATCCGTGAAGCCTTCAGCCTCGCGATCGATCGCCAGGCGATCAGCAACGTCGTCTTCGACGGCCAGGCCAGCACCGGTAACCAGCCGTTCCCGCCGTCCAGCCCCTTCTACGACAAGAAGTTCCCGGTTCCGGCCCGTGATCTGGCCGCCGCGAAGAAGAAGATGGCCGAGGCCGGCGTGAAGTCGGTCGACCTCGAACTGCTCGTCCCCACCGACGCCGAGCGCCAGCAGGTCGCCCAGCTCATCCAGGCGATGGTGCAGGAGATCGGCATCAAGGTCTCGATCAAGCCGACCGAGCTGATGACGCTGCTCGACATCGCCCGGCAGGGCAAGTTCCAGGCCCATCTCGTCGGCTGGAGCGGCCGCGTCGACCCCGACCTGAACGTCACGCCGATGCTCTCCTGCGGCGCTGCGACGAACGACGCCAAGTACTGCAACGAGCAGCTCGACACGATACTGGCGAAGGCCCGCTCGCTCGGTGATGTCGAGGCGCGCAAGGCCGAGTACGCCAAGGCCATCGCGATCCTGCAGAAGGATCTGCCGATCGTCTATCTCTACCACTCGCAGTGGATCTTTGCGCACAGCTCGGCGCTCACCGGCTTCAAGCCGGCGCCGGACGGCATCATCCGCCTGACCAATGTCAGCCGCAAGAACTGACCCGGCACCGGGGCCGCGATGAACACGCCATCCCCGATCCATTCAGGCCCCGGACGCATTCGCGCCCGGGGCCGCCATGACCGCCTCCGACATCGCCTCATCCATGAAATGCCTCTGCCAATGCTCGCAAGGTTGTGCCCCGCTCCCGAAGCCGGGGCCGTTCGCCTGAACATGACGGGCCGCTGAACCATGACGACACTGATCGCCCGCCGCCTCGCGCAGCTCGTTCCGACAGTCCTGCTGCTGTCGATCATCATCTTTTCGTTGCAGCATCTCCTGCCGGGCGATCCGGCGCTGGTGCTCGCCGGCGAGAATCCGGACGAGGCGACGCTCGCCGCCATCCGCGCCCAGTACCATCTCGATCAGCCGCTGATCGTCCAGTATCTCTACTGGCTGAAGGGCGTCGCGACCGGCGATCTCGGCGAATCCATGCGCCATAACCGTCCGGTTCTCGACCTGATCCTGCTCAAGCTGCCGGTGACGCTGCAACTGGCGGTCATGGGCATCTGCATCGCGCTCGTGGTCGGCATCTCGGCCGGCGTGATCTCGGCCCTGCGCCATAACAGCACGATCGACTATGCGACCAATATCGCGTCGCTCGCCGGCATTTCGGTTCCCAATTTCTGGCTCGGCATCATGCTGATCCTGTTCTTCTCGGTCCATCTCGGCTGGCTGCCGGCTTCCGGCTTCGTCAGCCCGTCGGAGGACCTGAAGATGAACCTCGCCACCACGATCATGCCCGCCTTCGTGCTCGGCACCGGGATCGCGGGCGTGATCATGCGCCACACCCGCGGCGCGATGCTGCAGGCGCTCAGCAGCGACTATGTCCGCACCGCGCGCGCCAAGGGGTTGAACGAACGGACCGTGGTGCTCAAGCACGCGATGCGCAACGCGCTGACGCCGATCATCACGCTGGGCGCCCTGGAATTCGGCGCGCTCCTGTCCGGCGCGGTCCTGACCGAGCAGATCTTCACGATCCCGGGCTTCGGCAAACTGATCGTCGATGCGGTCTTCACCCGAGACTATCCGGTGGTGCAGGGTGTCGTGCTCGTGACCTCGCTCTTCTACATCATCCTCAATCTGCTGGCCGACATCGGATACATCCTCGTCAACCCGAGACTGAGAAGCTGACGCCTGTGTCGACGATGACGAAAACCACCCCCTCGGCCAATCCCCTGGCGAACCTCTTCCGTGACCCGCTCTGGCAGCGTCTGGCGAAGCGCAAGAGCGCGCTGGTCGGGCTGGCGGTCGTGCTGCTCATGGTGTTCGTGGCGATCTTCGCACCGCTGCTCGCCCCCTATGACCCGACTGCCCAGAGCTGGACGGCCGTGCGCAAAGCGCCGTCCGCGGCGCATTGGTTCGGAACCGACGAGGCCGGTCGCGATATCCTGTCGCGCATCATCTGGGGGGCGCGAGCTTCCCTGATGGCCGGCCTCACCTCGGTCGGCATCGCCATGGCGATCGGCGTGCCGCTCGGGCTCGCCGCGGGCTTTCTCGGCGGCTTCGTCGACGGCCTCATCAGCCGCTTCACCGATGCGATGCTGGCCTGCCCGTTCCTCATCCTCGCGATCGCGCTCGCCGCCTTCCTGGGCCCGAGCCTGACGAATGCGATGCTGGCGATCGGCATCACCGCCACGCCGTTCTTCATCCGCCTGACGCGTGGCCAGGTGCTGTCGATCAAGGGCGAGGATTATGTCGAGGCCGCACGCGCCATGGGCAATCCGCGCTGGCGCGTTGCCGCGCGGCATATCCTGCCGAACATCCTGCCGCAGCTGATGGTCCAGGCGACGCTGACCATCGCGATGGCGATCATCGCGGAAGCCAGCATGTCCTTCCTCGGCCTCGGCCTTCAGCCGCCAGCGCCGTCCTGGGGGTCGATGCTGAACTCGGCCCAGCGCTTCCTCAGCAACGCGCCCTGGATGGCGCTCTGGCCGGGCATCGCCATCTTCGCGACGGTCCTGTCGTTCAATCTGCTTGGCGACGGCCTCAGAGACGCCCTCGATCCACGGGCGCGCTGAACGGCCGCCCTCCCTTGCCAGACCAGCGATCCGGCAGAGGCTGAGACAAGACCGTGCGAAAGCGCCGCGGTCATCTGGCTCCGAAGGATCGGCGCACCTAACAATGGGCTCGGGCCGCCACCATACGGACGGCCGTTTGTCGGGAGAACATGACGATGCTGGACTGGACGGGTTATCGGACTGAGCTCAAGCTGCGCGTCGGCGATTTCGGCAAGGCTGCGCCCGATGCGCTCAAGGGCTATGCCGCGCTCAGTGCCGGCGCCGCGAAGACGCAGCATCTCGACGCCCGCACGCGGGAGCTGATCTCGCTCGCGGTGGCCGTGACCACCCGCTGCGATGGCTGCATCACCAGCCATGTCGAAGCCGCCATCAAAGCCGGGGTGACCAAGGAGGAAATCTCTGAGGCTCTCGGCGTTGCCATCGCGATGAATGCGGGCGCGGCTCTCGTCTATTCGGCACGCACGCTCGACTGCTTCGAGCAGACCGCGGCGCGCAATTCCGCAGCAGCGGAGTAAGCTGGACCGGACCTATGGCCGCCCGCCATCCTGCCCCGCGCGGGATGGCGCATCGCGGCGCCCGGCCCAGGCGGAAACCGCCCCGGCCATCGTCCCGAGATGATCGGCGGCCGAAAAGCCGGATACCCGCTTCCGGGGCTTCAGATCGTGGTCGCCGTCTTCCAGCCAGAGGATATCGATCGCCGGTGAAAGCCGATAGGTCGAGACCTCCTCACGGGTGCCGAACTCATCCCGCGTCCCCTGCACGATGAGCGCCGGGGTCTTCAGATCGGCCAGATGCCCGGTTCGCAACTGCTCCGGCTTGCCGGGCGGGTGGAAGGGGTAGCCGAGGCAAAGCAGGCCGTCGATCCGGCCGTTTTCGAAGAGCTCGTCAGCAACCATGCTGGCGACGCGGCCACCCATCGACTTGCCGCCGATGATGAGCGTTCCCGCGGCACCCAGCGCGTCGATGGCCGCGAGGTATTGCGGGTTCAGCTTCTCGGCGCGCGGAGGCGGCGTGCGGCCGGTCCCGCTGCGGCGCGCCGCCATGTAATCGAACTCGAAGCGGGCGACACGGAAGCCGGCCCCGGCCAACGCCCTTGCGGACGCCGTCATCGATGGCGAATCCATCGGGGCCCCGGCGCCATGGGCGAGGAGAATGGTCACATCGGCCTTGTCGGGGCCGTCGAACAGAAACATCGCGCTGCCCTGCCTCGAACCGCTTATGTCCCGCAGAACGTCGCCAGCACGCGCTCATGCACGGCTGGCGGACGCTCGTAATCTTCTCGGCCCGGCTGCGCCGCGAAAGGCTTCGCCAGGACACCGACGAGAGCTTCAAAGGGCGCGAAATCGCCCTGTTCGACGGCCGCCTCGATCACCGCTTCGACCTGATGGTTTCGCGGGATGTACAGCGGATTGATGCGCAACATCGCATCCCGACGGGCCTCCGCGGATGCGGGCTCCCGCTGCAGGCGCTGACGCCAGAGACCCTCCCATGCGTCGAAGGCCGCCGGGTCCTTGAAGAGGTTGCGGCAGGATTCGGCGCGGTCCTGCCCGGCCTCCTCGCTCAGGCGCCGGAAGACCAGCGTGAAATCGGCTTCGCCAGCCTGCATCGCATCGAGCAGGCCCTTGATGAGCGCGACATCCGCCTCTTCCTCCGTGGCGAGGCCGAGCTTCCGGCGGAAACCCGCGATCAGATGTGCCTGGAATTGCGGATCGAACCGGTCGAGCGCTCCTTGCGCGATCGGCACGGCCTTGTCGATATCGTCGGCCAGCAGCGGCAGCAGCGTCTCGGCGAAGCGGGTGAGATTCCAGCGGGCGATCGGCGGCTGGTTGGCATAGGCGTAGCGGCCCTGCTCGTCGATCGAGCTGAACACGGTCGTCGGGTGATAGGCGTCCATGAAGGCGCAGGGGCCATAATCGATGGTCTCGCCGGCAATCGACATGTTGTCCGTGTTCATCACGCCGTGGATGAAGCCGATCGTCATCCATTGCGCGATCAGCGATGCCTGCGCGGCGACCACCGCCTCCAGCAAGGCGAGGTAGCGCCCCTCGCCGGCGCAGGCAGGATAATGGCGCGCAATGACGTGGTCTGCGAGGAGGCGCAACGCCTCGACATCGCCGCGTGCGGCGAAATACTGGAAGGTGCCGATGCGGATATGGCTGGAGGCGACGCGGGTCAGGACGGCGCCCGGCAGCAATGTCTCGCGCCGGACGGGTTCGCCGGTCAGGACAGCGGCGAGCGCGCGCGTCGTCGGAATGCCGAGCACCGCCATCGCCTCGCTGACGATGTATTCGCGCAGGACCGGCCCGAGCGCGGCGCGACCGTCCCCCCGGCGCGAGAACGGGGTCGGCCCCGCACCCTTGAGCTGAAGATCATGGCGCTTGCCGTCGCGGTCGACCACCTCGCCGAGCAGGATGGCGCGGCCATCGCCGAGCTGGGGGCTGAAGCCGCCGAACTGATGGCCGGCATAGGCGGTCGCGATCGAAGCGGCCCCGGCCGGCATGCCGTTGCCGGCCAGCATCGCCACGCCCTCCGGCCCCTTCAGCCAGTCGGGGTCGAGTCCGAGCTGCGCTGCAAGCGGAGCGTTCAACCGGATCAGCCGCGGCGCCGCGACCGGCGTCGGGGCGACCGCCGCGTAGAAGCGCTCCGGCAGGCGCGCATAGGAATTGTCGAAGGCGATCGGGTTCATCGCTCGAAGATAGGCGCGGAACGCGGCCGCGCAACACGCAGGCTCGGGCAGCCGCCCATGCGATCAGACCGCATGGGCGTGCCACCGCCAGCCGGACGACCCGCCCGGCTTCCCGTCAGCCGGACGACTTGTCCCAGTCCGCCGGCGGGAAGCTCGGGCTGCCATAGGGATAGTAGTCCGTCAGGGTCAGGTTCTCGTAAGTCAGCGCGTCGAGATGGACCGTGCCCATGAAGGGCTCGGGCGGTTCGACCAGCAGGATGGTCGGCGTGAAGCCGCTATCGTCGAAGCCTCGGCGGAAATGGACTTGCGACTTGATCGCGATGACGTCGAACTCGTCCGGTGCGAGCCCGAGCTGCCAGAGTTCCGAAGGCTCGATGATCTGGACGAGATAGGGGCTGAGCACCAGCAGGTTGCCCTTGCCGAATTCGACGCAGATCCAGTCCTTGCCGTTGCCGCGCGTGGTCGTCGCCGGCCCGATGGAGCGCAGCTTGCCGGTGATGCGGATGGGCGCCCCGGCCGATTCATCGAAGAGACCGCCGATCTCGGCATCGAAGGCATCGCCCGGCTTCGCCCCGGACGCGATCACGAAACGCACCACATCCGGCGAGGCGACGGTCGCGACCAGCGTGCGTTCGAGCTTCTGCGCGACGATCTCCTGGAGCAGCCAGGTCGCATAGCCGGAACGATCGCTGTAATCGGCGAGGAGGACGGGCCCCTTGCCTTCCGCCACCGCGGCGCGGGCCTCGGCAACCGCCTCCTTCGTCTTGTAGATCTTGACGGTGTCGAGCAGCGCCTGGCGCCGGCGCCAGGTCCATTCCGCCATGTCGCGAAGGACGCGCTCGGCCAGAGCCGGATCGTTGTTGGTCAGCACCTGCAGCGACATGCCGGCATCGGGAACGTCCGACCAGGGGAAGCCGAAGAACACGTTGACGAAGACATCCGGCTCGCGCGCCTCCCAGATCAGCGCACGCTGGATCAGATCGGACCAGGGCGAGGCGCCGGTCCACATCACCACGGTCGGCGCGATGATCGGGATGCGCAGGGTGCGATGCACCGGCTTGAAGCTGCCGCGGATTGCCCGGACCAGCATGCGCGCGGCGCGCTCGCCCTGCAGATGCATGTCGTAATGCGGGAAATACTTCACGCAGAACGCCATGTCGGCCTGCGCGAGGAACTCCTCATCCTCGTTGCCGTGCGGATCGAAGGTCGCGGTGATGAAGGCCTTCTTGCCCACGGCCTCGCGCACGCGCCGGGCGATATCGGCTTCCGGCCGCGGCACGCCACGCACCGCGAGTGCCCCGTGCAGCGCGAGATAGACGCCGTCGAGATCGGGCTGCGCCTTCAGCTCTTCGATCATGATGCCCATGAAATGCTCATAGGCATCCTCGGTCACCCAGCCCGAGCCGGTTCCGGTGCGCGGCCAGAGCGGCGAGGTGATGCCGATGAGCTCGACATCCTCGAATTCACGCGCCACCTGGACGAAGCCGCCCATATAGCCCTTGGGATCGGTGGCAAGAAGCGCTTCGCCGGAAGCCGGAGAGCCGGGGTAGATGAAATCCTCCCTCGTCGTGTCATTGGGGAGGAAGGTGACCGTCTCGTGGGAGAACTGAAGAACGGCGATACGAAGCTTGGAATGTGTCACGGCGGCCTTACGTCGTAGGATTGAGCGAAACGGAGGGGAATGCCGCACAGGCAGCGCCGCTGCGATCCCAATCCGTCGATCCTAGAATGGCGAAAATAACAGGGGCAAGCGCCTTGGCCCTGCCCTGAACGCAGGGCCGCCCCTCGCTGGAGCCGATGCTTCCCCGGAGGCGTGAGCTCAACGCATAGGTGGGCTGAGCCATCCGGGCGTTGAGATCGCGCCGAGGCGACCCATATCCCGGATGCGGTCGACGGCCCCTCCGCTTTCTCCTCCCCGCGGAGCCTTGCCGTCCCCGTTCCCCTCGAGACCTTTTGGCCCCCGTGCCATCGGTTTCCACTTGGCCGGCTCCTTTACAGGATGCCGGCCTTTTTTGCCTTGGGGGGCCGGCACCCGCCGCAGGGCAAAGCCATTGACGAAGGGCTGCCGGCCCGCTGTGGCTTCCCGCTGTCCCGACCCAGCCTCGCGTGTGATTTTGACGACCAAGCCATCTTCATCGACCGCTCATTCCCGCGGCGTCCTGCTCGTCTTCGCCGCGACCGTCGCCTGGAGCGCCAGCGGCATCTATGCGCGCCTGCTGACGACGGATGCCTGGACCGCGATCGCCTGGCGTTCGCTGTTCGCCGCGATCTTCCTGATCGTTCCGATGGTGCTGTTCGGTGGTGCGGGAACGCGGCGGCAGTGGAAGAAGACCTTCGCCCCCGCCGGCCTTGCCCTGATCGCCTGCCAGACGATCAGCCAGTCCGCCTTCATCGGCGCCTACTACACGACCAGCGTGGCGAATGTGGCGGTGATCTACGCGACCGCGCCCTTCATCGCCGCCGTTCTCGGCTGGCTGATCCTGAAGGAGCCTATCGCATGGCGCGCGATGGTGGCGGGACTCGTCTGCCTCATCGGCGTCAGCATCATCATCTCGGCGTCGATGGGCGCCGGCAGGGTGATCGGCGACCTGCTCGCCCTGCTGATGACGGTGACATTCGCAGTGGTCATCGTCGTTCCGCGCCTGGACCCGGAGCTGCCGGCCATGCCGCCGATCTTCATCAGCTCGGTGCTCGCCTTCCTGCTTTTCGCGCCGTTCAGCTCGGGAGGCTCGCTCGATGGCCATAACCTCTTGGTGCTGGCGGCCTTCGGCGCGACGAATTTCTCGATCGCGCTCGTGCTGTTCATCATGGGTGCGCGACACCTGCCACCAGCCGAGTTGGCCCTGATCGGCACCACCGAAGTCGTCATGACCCCCGTCTGGGTCTGGCTGCTGTTTTCCGAGCAGCCGCCGGTCGCCACCATGATCGGCGGCACCGTGATCCTAGCGGCGGTGCTCTGGTACACGCTCTCCGAACTCAGGCGCAGCCATGAGCGCCGCTGAGGGGAGGCTCGCCACCGGGCGATATTGACAGGCCTCGTATCCGGGATACCACAAGCCCAACAACGCCGAGCGCCTCGCGCGGGCTCTCAGCCATACGACGGCTGCCGCTTGGAGCCGCTGCCGACCACAGACGACGATCGAGGCCCGACGTGAAGACCTATCGCAATTTCATCGCCAACGAATGGCGCGATGCCGTGGACGGCGAGCATATCGACGTCCGCAATCCTTCGACGGGCCAGGTCCTTGCAAAGCTGGCGCGCGGTCGGCGCGAGGATGTCGATCTGGCGGTCGCCGCCGCCCGGCAGGCTCTGTCCGGCGAATGGGGCCGCCTGACTGCGACGGAGCGCGGCCGTATCCTCAGCCGGATCGCGACCGGCGTGCTCGAGAACATCGACCGTCTGACCGAGATCGAGGCGCGCGATGTCGGCAAGCCCTTGACGCAGGCGCGGGCCGATGTCGTCGCGCTCGCGCGCTATCTCGAATTCTACGGCGCCTCCGCCGACAAGGTGCATGGCGACACCATCCCCTACCAGAACGGCTTCACCGTCCTGACGATCTACGAGCCGCATGGCGTCACCGGGCACATCATCCCCTGGAACTATCCCATGCAGATCCTCGGGCGCAGCCTCGGCGCGGCGCTGGCCATGGGCAACGCCGCCGTGGTCAAGCCGGCGGAGGAAGCCTGCCTCACCATCCTCGAATTCGCTGGGATCGCGCAGGAGGCCGGGCTGCCGGCCGGGGCGCTGAACATCGTCACCGGCTTTGGCGCAGAAGCCGGCGCGGCCCTGTCCGAACACACCGACATCAACCACATCTCCTTCACCGGCTCGGCCCGGACCGGCGAGATGGTGCAGGCCGCCGCCGCCCGCAACGCCGTGCCGGTAACGCTGGAGCTCGGCGGCAAATCGGCCCAGGTCGTCTTCGCCGATGCCGATCTCGACCGCGCCGTGCCTTTCCTCGTCAATGCCGGCATCCAGAATGCCGGCCAGACCTGCTCGGCCTCCTCGCGCATTCTCGTCGAGCGCCCGGTCTATGAGGACGTGATCGCGCGGATGAGCGAGCGGTATCGGGCTCTCAAGGTCGGGCCGGCCGAATCCGATCTCTCCGTCGGCCCGGTCGTCTCGCAGCGCCAGAAGGCCATCGTCGAGGATTTCCTTAGCGTCGCCCGCAAGGACGGCCTGAAGGTCGCGGCGCAGGGGACGATCGTCCCGGACGCTCCCGCCGAGGGCGCCTATGTCGCTCCGACCCTGCTGCGCGACGTGCCGCCCGATCACAAGCTGGCGCAGGAGGAGATCTTCGGCCCCGTGCAGGTGATCATGCCCTTCGACACCGAGGAGGAGGCGCTGGCGCTCGCCAACGGCACGCCCTACGGGCTGGTCTGCGGCATCTGGACGAGCGATGGCGGCTGCCAGCTGCGCATGGCGCGCGCCGCGCATGCCGGACAGGTCTTCATCAACAATTACGGAGCCGGCGGCGGCGTGGAACTGCCCTTCGGCGGCGTCAAGAAATCGGGCCATGGCCGCGAGAAGGGCTTTGAAGCCCTCTATGGCTTCGCCAGCATGAAGACGATCTCGATCTTCCACGGCTAGGGCCGTTCGGCGAGACCTCCCCCTGTTGGAATACCGGACCTGACGAGAGCTGCCCCATGACCGAACTTGCCGATCTGACTGCCGTCGCTCTCGTCGAAGCCTATCGCGCCCGCAGGCTTTCGCCCGTCGAGGTGACCGATGCCGTGATCGCGCGCATCGATGCCTGGGAGCCGCAGCTCAATGCGCTCTGGGCCTATGATCCCGAAGCTGCGCGCGAAAGCGCCCGGCAATCCGAAGCGCGCTGGATGAAGGGCCAACCGATCGGCGCGATCGATGGCGTGCCCGTCACGATCAAGGAGAACATCGCGACGAAGGGCACGCCGGTTCCCTTGGGCACCGCGGCCGTGACGCTCGTGCCGGCAGCCGCCGACGCGCCCCCGGCGGCGCGCACGCGGGAAGCGGGCGGCGTACTCCTCGCCAAGACGACCATGCCCGATTACGGCATGCTCTCCTCCGGCCTGTCGAGCTTCCACAAGCTGGCGCGCAATCCCTGGGACCTCTCGACCAATCCCGGCGGCTCCAGCGCCGGAGCGGGAGCTGCGGCAGCAGCCGGCTATGGCCCGCTGCATATCGGCACCGATATCGGCGGCTCGATCCGCTTGCCGGCCGGCTGGTGCGGCCTCGTCGGCCTGAAGCCTTCGGCCGGGCGCCTGCCTATCGATCCGCCCTTCATCGGGCGCGCTGCCGGGCCGATGACGCGCACCGTTGGCGACACCGCCCTCTACATGTCGGTGCTGACCAAGCCGGACCGGCGCGACACGATGGCCCTGCCCTATCAGGAGATCGACTGGCTCAACCTGGCGGGCTCGGTGAAGGGGTTGAAGATCGGGCTGTGGCTGGAAGCGGGGTTCGGACAGGAGGCCGGCACCGAGACGCTCACAGCCGTTCAGGGCGCCGCCGCGCTGCTCGCCGATGCCGGCGCGACCATCGTGCCGATCCAACCCTTCCTGACCCGCACCATGATCGACGGGCTCGACCGCTTCTGGCGGGCACGCGGCTATGAGGACGTCTCGCGGCTCCCGCCCGAGCAGCAGGCCAAGATCCTGCCCTATATCTTCAACTGGATCGTGACCGCCAAGGACTTCTCCGGCGGCGACGTCTATTCCGGCTTCGCCCAGATCGACGCGATGCGAAACGCGCTCCATGGCGCGCTCAAGGACGTCGATTTCATCATCTCGCCGACAGCGCCTGAGCCGTCCTATCCGGCGGAATGGGCCTCGCCACTCAACGACCCGCAGCGGCCCTTCGAGCATATCGCCTTCACGGTTTCGGCCAATATGGGTGGCCAGCCAGCCGTGTCGATCAATTGCGGCTATTCCAGCGGTGGGCTGCCGATCGGCCTCCAGATCATCGGCCAATCCTTCGACGATCTCGGCGTGCTGCGCCTCGCGCGCGCCTTCGAGGAGATGCGCGCGCCGTCGCGGCCGTGGCCGAAGCTCTCGGACTGAGCCCCGGCCACTTCCGGTCCCTCAGACAATCCGCTCAGGCAGCCAACGCAGCCTGAGCAGGCTCGTAGGATTGGCGCAGGCTCTCCGCGACCTGAGCATTGGTGATCCGGCCGCGGTGGACATTCAGCCCGGCCGCGAGATGCGGGTCGCTGCGAATCGCATCCAGACCATGCGCGGCCAGTGCCAGGCCGAAGGGGAGCGTGGCGTTGTTCAGCGCATAGCTCGACGTCAGCGGCACGGCGCCCGGCATGTTGGCGACGCAGTAATGGATCACGCCATCGACCTCGAAGGTCGGCTCCGCATGCGTCGTCGGACGGGAGGTTTCGAAGCAGCCACCCTGGTCGATGGCGACATCGACGAGAACCGCGCCACGCTTCATCCGGGAAAGCTGTGCGCGTGAGACCAGGCGTGGCGCCGCCGCGCCAGGGATGAGCACCGCGCCGATCACGACATCAGCGGCAAGAATCTCCTCCTCGATCGCGTGCAGCGTGGAGAAGCGCGTGCGCGCCCTGCCGCTGAAATGCTCGTCGAGTTGCCGCAGCCGCGGCAGAGAGCGGTCGAGGATCACGACATCGGCGCCGAGGCCGGCCGCCATCCGCGCCGCATGGGTCCCGACGACGCCGCCGCCGATGATGGCGATGCGCGCCGGCGGCACGCCCGGCACGCCGCCAATCAGCACGCCCCGGCCGCCGGCATGGCGCTGCAGGCAGCGCCCGGCGGCCTCGATCGCGAGCCGCCCGGCAACCTCGCTCATCGGGGCGAGCAATGGCAGGCCGCCCGCCCTGTCGGTCACGGTTTCATAGGCGACCGCCGTAACCCCGGATTTGAGAAGGCCTTCCGTCTGCTCCGGATCCGGCGCGAGATGGAGATAGGTGAACAGGATCTGCCCCTCGCGAAGCTGCACCCATTCGGAGGGCTGCGGCTCCTTCACCTTCACGACCAGCTCGGCCCTGGCGAAGACCTCCGAGGCGCTCGCGACGATACTGGCGCCCGCGGCCTCGTAGGCGCTGTCGGGCGCGGAAATGCCGGCCCCGGCGCCGGTCTCGACGAGAACCTCATGGCCAGCTGCCGCATATTCGCGCACAGCCTCCGGGGTCAGCCCAACCCGGTATTCGTGAACCTTGATCTCCCTGGGCACACCGACGCGCATCACTTCCTCCCCCCGTTATCGTTGGAATACTGCGATCCTGCGCCAGTGCCGGCGCGATGTCAGGCCTTCGTGTGGATAGCCCTCCAGATTGCCTGCGGCGTCGCCGGCATGTCGATATGGCGCACGCCATGCGGCGAAAGGGCATCGACGATCGCATTCATCACCGAAGGGAGCGAGCCGGCGCAGCCGGCCTCGCCACAGCCCTTGGCGCCGACCGGGTTGGTGCGGGTCGGCACGCCCTCGCTGATGAAGGTGAAGAACGGCACATCGGCAGCCCGCGGCATGGCGTAGTCCATGTAGGAGCCGGTCCTGAGCTGGCCGTCCTCGTCATAGGAGGTCATCTCGCAGAGCGCCTGGCCGATGCCCTGCACGACGCCGCCATGGAGCTGCCCTTCGACGATCATCGGGTTCACCAGCACGCCGAAGTCGTTGACCATGACATAGCTCGCGATCTCGACATGGCCGGTGTCGGGGTCGATCTCGACCTCGGCAATGTGGCAGCCATTGGGATAGGCCGAGGGCGCCGCCTTGAAGACGTGATCGACATCGAGCGTCCTGGGCAGGTCATCCGGTAGCGACACGCCCGCCTGCAGCCTCCGGGCGAGTTCCATGATGCCGATCGAGCGATCGGTTCCGGCGATGGCGAAGCGGCCGTCGGTGAACTCGATATCGGCGGCGCTCGCTTCGAGGACATGCGCGCTCAGGAGCTTGCCCTTCTCGATGACGCGCTCGCTCGCCTCGATGATCGCCGAACCGCTCGCCATGATCGATTTCGAGCCGCCGGTACCGCCGCCCGCGATCAGGCGGTCGCTGTCGCCCTGCACGAGCTTGATCTTGTCGAAGGGCACGCCGAGATGGCTGGTCAGGACCTGCGCGAAAGGCGTCCAGTGGCCCTGCCCGTAATCGAGCGTGCCGGTGACGATGGTGACCGATCCGTCCGCCTCGAAATGGATGCCGCCCATCTCGTTGGTCGGCGGGGCCGTGACCTCGAGGTAACAGCCGATGCCGCGGCCGCGCAGCTTGCCGGCCTTGCGGCTGGCGCGCTCGCGCGCCCGGTAGCCCTTCCAGTCGGCCGCCTCCAGCGCCCTGGCGAAGAGCGCCGGGAAATCGCCGCTGTCATAGACCGTCCCTATCGGGGTCTTCCACGGCAGTTGCGCGGGCGCGATGAGGTTGCGGCTACGGATGACGGCCCGGTCGATCCCCATCTCGCGGGCGGCGGTGTCGATCAGCCGCTCCATGAAATAGTTGCCCTCCGGGCGTCCGGCCCCGCGATAGGCGGCGATCGGCACGGTGTTGGTGACGGCGCAGCGCGTCTGCACCTCGACCAGCGGCGTACGGTACATCCCGACGCTGTTCTTGCCGATGTTCAGCGTCGCCATCAGCGGGCCGGGCTGCGTGAGATAGCCGCCCATATTGCCAAAGCCGGTGAAGCGCGTCGCAAGGAAGCGCCCGCGTGCATCGAGGGCCAGCTCGGCCTCGAACACCATGTCGCGGCCGTGATGGTCGGAGACGAAGCTCTCGGAGCGCTGGTCGGCCCATTTCACCGGCTTCTTGAGGAGGCGCGCGGCATGCAGCAGCACGACATATTCCGGGAAGACCGCCGACTTCATGCCGAAGGAGCCGCCGACATGGCCGGTGATCAGGTGCATCCGCTCCTGCGGCACGCCCATCGCCGCCGCCAGATTGTTGCGCATGCCGAAGGCGCCCTGGCTCGGGGCATGGAGCGTGTAGCGCTTCGTCTTGCGATCGTAGGTGCCGATCGCGGCGCGCGGCTCGAGCGGGTTCACGATGATGCGGTTGTTGACGATCCGCACCTTGGCGACATGAGCGGCCCCAGCAAAGGCTTCAGCGACCTTGCCGGCATCGCCGAAATGATAATCGAGGATCAGATTGCCGGGCACGTCGTCGAAAAGTTCGGGCGCATCGGGCGCGAGCGCCGCCTCTGCCGAGGTGACGGCGGGCAGGATGTCGATATCGAGCGACACCACCTCGGCGGCATCCCGCGCCTGCTGCGCCGTGCGGGCGACGACCATCGCGACGGGATCGCCGACGAAGCGGACCTTGTCCGCCGTCAGCGCGTGCCGGACCGGCTTCCTCATCGCGGTTCCGTCGCGGTTCGGCAGATCCACCGCGCATTTCAGCGCGCCATAGCCCTGCCCATCGAGGTCTCCGGCCGTGTAGATCGCCACGACGCCCTTCATCGCCTTGGCATCTGCCGTGTCGATGCCCCGAATGGTGCCATGCGCATGCGGGCTGCGGACGAAGGCGGCGTAGAGCTGGCCGTCCAGCGCGAGATCGTCGGTGTAGCGCCCATCGCCGCGCACGAGGGTCGCGTCTTCCTTGCGGGGGAGCGACTGGCCAATTCCGGCCGCGCGTCCTGCCAGGCGATCAGGCTTGGAAACATGCATGTTCATTGCAAAGGCACCACAGTCGCATGGCGGCCGCAGCGGTGACCCTGAGCGGGTCAGCAAGGAGCGCTTCGGCCTCTCCGGCACCACCTCGTCTTTCAGAGGCAGGCCCGAGCGCAGTGATCATAGGCATCCTCGCGCCAATTGGCGCCTGTGCCGGCGACATAGCTCCATTGACCGTGAGGTAGCCCGACCAGGGCTCTTTCGGCGAGTGAAGGCGCGCCCGTTGGTGACGAAGCCCTCGAGCCGATCGTCTCAACGGCCATGGCGGAGCCCGAAACGGAGGAGACTGCCGCTCCTTGACGGCCTGCCATGATGCCGAGGCGCCCGATCACGCGCGCACCCATCGCAAAGGGGTCGTCGCGCGTGGAAGCTGCCGTCGCAGAGGTACGGCGCATGATCGCCGGCCCCACCTCCGCCAGCAACCGGCAGACGCGCGACTACTCCATCGCCTTGAAGCGGTTGAGATAGGCTCCCTTGTTCGTCGCCGCCTGCGACGGCGGCAGCCTGAACTTCCAGGTCTCGGTCAGGGTCCGGTCGCCGAGCTTGAGCACGGCATCGAGATCGGAGGAAACCGCCGGATTCTTGATCTTGATCCGGTAGCTCAGGCGCCAGCCCTGGATGGCCGGGTTGGGCTGCAACTCGGTGCCGACGATCTCGACATTGTCGTTGGCGCCGACCACGGCCGTGGGCCGGGCGTCCTTAGGTAGCTTGCGCAGCGAAGGCCCCTTGAAATCGACCAGGAAAGCCAGCGTGCCATCGCCGGCGCGGATCAGGTTGGACTGGTAGAACTCGCCGCTCGAACGCATGGTCTGCCAGACATGCGAGATGTCGCCCTTCATCAGGGCCGGCTCGTCCATCGTCCAGTGCATCCGGTAGTCGAAGCGCATCGGCTCGCCGAACGGGGGCCTGACATCCGGCACCCAGAGCGTGACGATATTGTCGTTGGTCTCGTCGGCGGTCGGAATCTCGACGAGGCGGACATTGCCCTTGCCCCAGTCGTTGGTCGGCTCGATCCAGGCGCTCGGGCGCAGGTCGTAGCGGTCCTTCAGGTCCTCGTAGCGCGAGAAGTCGCGCCCGCGCTGGAGCAGTCCGAAGCCCTTCGGGTTTTCCGCGGCGATGTCGCTGATCGTGACCATCGACGGGTTGACCAGCGGGCGCCAGATCCATTCGCCATTGCCGCCGCGCACGGCCAATCCGTTGGAATCGTGGATCGCGGGGCGGAAATTCGGCGTCGGCGACGGCTGCTGCGGACCGAAGAGGAACATGCTGGTCAAGGGCGCGATGCCGAGCGTCGTCGGCGAAGCGTCCCGCCGCAGGAAAACCCGTGACTTGACGCTCAGGACAGCGTCGGCGCCCGGGGTCAGCGTGAATTCATAGGCGCCGGATGCCCGCACCGAATCCATCAGCGCGTAGAAGGTCAGGTGCTTGTCCTTCGGCTTCGGGCGGCGCAGCCAGAACTCGCGGAAAGCCGGGAACTCCTCGGCGATCGGCAGGCCGGTATCAATCGCCAGCCCGCGCCCGGACAGGCCGTAGATCTGATTCTTGCCGATGACGCGGAAATAGCTCGCGCCGAGCACGCTCATGATCTCGTCGAGCTTGCCGGCCTGGTTGATCGGATAGACCACGCGGAAGCCGGCCCAGCCGAGCTTGGCTGTAGCCTCGCGGTCGAAATGCAGGTCGGCGAAGTCGAAGCGCCCGGAATCGTAGGGGATTTCATGAGCCGCGCCGTCGACGATCTCGCTGATCTTCACCGGCGTGTTGAACTGCATGCCCTGATGGTAGAAGGCGAGCTTGAACGGCGTCTTGTGCTCCATCCAGGCGAAGCGGTCGCGCTTCGGCTGCATCTTCTGGTAGTCGGCGAACTGCATCTTGCTGAAGACGTCGGGCAGGTTGCTGACCGGCGCGACATAGGCCGCATCCGCCAACGCTTTCGCCTTTGCGACCACGTCATCGAGCCCGAATTTCGGGCGCTGCTGCGCGAAAGCCGATGGTCCGGCGAACGCCGCAACGACGAGCAAGCCGAGCGCCAGGCCAAGCCGCGCGAAACCGGACCGGCTCCGAGCCTGTCCGCACCGGTCCAGCAGCCGCACGAGCATATGGCGGGCTGAAGAGGAAGATCGGGCCATGAGCGGGGCCCCGTCGGCGGAACGGGTCGACAAGTTCACACTACCTCCTTAAAGGTGGGCGTCGGCGGGACGGAGCGCTCGTCCTCTCCAGGCAGCGGCGCACCGAACACATGCCCATCATCGAGACAAGGGTCAAGGAATGAGCGTCGTTCTCCTCGAACCACGCGACCCTTTGCCACCCTCCATCCAGCCGCCCTCAATTCGCAAGTGAACGAACTCAGCATGGATCACGAGAACGCTGCGCCGGTCGTCGAAGGACTGGAGACGGTGTCCCCTGAGCAGGCCGCTGCCGGCCTCTCCCGCCGGCAGGCGCTCGGTGCCATGGCCTCGGCCGCCTTCGTCGCCGGAATGGCCGCGCTTCCCGCGGCGGCCAAGACGAAACGGGCGCGCGCCGCCGATCCCGCTGCGACGAAGAAGGCCTTCGTCGACAAGCTGATCGCGCAGATGACCGTGGACGAGAAGGTCGGGCAGCTCCGCCTGATCAGCATCGGCCCGGAAATGCCCTTCGCCAAAATCGTCGAGGAGATCGCCGCCGGGCGCATCGCCGGTTCGTTCAATACCGTGGTCCGGCGCGACAACCGGCCGATGCAGGAGGCCGCGGTCAAGCGCTCGCGCCTGAAGATCCCGCTCTTCTTCGCCTATGACGTGGTGCATGGCCACCGCACCACCTTCCCGATCCCGCTCGGCCTGGCGTCGAGCTTCGACATGGCCGTGATCGAGCGGATGGCCCGCGTCTCCGCGGTCGAGGCCTGCAATGACGGCGTCGACATGACCTTCGCGCCGATGGTCGACATCAGCCACGACCCGCGCTGGGGCCGCACCTCCGAGGGCTTCGGCGAGGATCCCTATCTGGTCAGCGAATGCGCCCGGGCCAGCGTGCGCGGCTTCCAGGGCTCCTCGCCCAACCAGCCCAACACCATCATGGCCGCGGTCAAGCATTTCGCGCTCTACGGCGCGGTCGAAGGCGGGCGCGACTACAACACGGTCGATATGAGCCCGCTGCGCATGCATCAGGTCTACCTGCCGCCGTACAAGGCAGCGATCGACGCCGGCTCCGGCGGCGTCATGGTCGCGCTGAACTCGGTCAACGGCGTGCCGGCGACGTCCAATACCTGGCTGATGCAGGACCTGCTGCGCAAGCAATGGGGCTTCAAGGGCGTCACCGTCAGCGACCACGGCGCGATCACGGAGCTGACGCGCCACGGCGTCGCCCGCGACAACCGCGAGGCCGCCAAGCTCGCGATCAAGGCCGGCATCGATCTCAGCATGGCCGACCAGGTCTATCTGGCCGAGGTGCCCGGACTGATCGCCTCCGGCGAAATCAAGATGGCCGAGCTCGACGCCTGCGTGCGCGAGGTGCTCGGCGCCAAATACGACATGGGCCTCTTCGCCAATCCGTTCCTGCGCATGGGCAAGCAGGAGGACGATCCGGTCGACGTCCGTTCGAACGACCGCCTGCACCGCGAGCCCGCCCGCGAGATCGCCCGCGACAGCATCGTGCTGCTGGAGAACCGCAACCAGACCCTGCCGCTGAAGAAGCAGGGCACGATCGCCCTCGTCGGTCCGCTGGCCGATTCCGGCCTCGACATCCTCGGCAGCTGGTCGGCGCAGGGCGTTGCCGAACAGGCCGTCACGGTCAAGGCCGGCATCGAGAAGGCGATCGAGGGCAAGGCGAAACTGCTGATCGCACGCGGCGCCAACGTGCTCGACGACCAGAAAGTGGTCGACTACCTGAACTTCCTGAACTGGGACAAGCCCGAGGTCATCCAGGATCCCCGCCCCCTCGACGTGATGATCGAGGAGGCCGTCGCCGTCGCCAACCAGTCCGATGTCGTGATCGCCGTCGTCGGCGAGGTGCGCGGCATGTCGCATGAATCCTCGAGCCGCGTCAGCATCGAGATGCCGGGCTCGCAGCGCAAGCTGCTGCAGGCGCTGAAGGCGACCGGCAAGCCGCTCGTCGTCCTGCTGATGAACGGCCGTCCGCTCGCGATCGGCTGGGAGAAGGACAATGCCGACGCCCTGCTCGAGACCTGGTATGCCGGCACCGAGGGCGGCAACGCCATCGCCGACATCCTGTTCGGCGATCACAACCCTTCCGCCAAGCTGCCGATCAGCTTCCCGCGCTCGGCCGGCCAGATCCCGACCTATTACAACGCGCTGCGGATCGGGCGCCCCTTCACACCGGGCAAGCCCGGCAACTACACCTCGCAGTATTTCGAGGAGGAGCAGGGCGCGCTCTATCCCTTCGGTTTCGGTCGGAGCTTCAGCAGCTTCACCCTGACCGACCTCAAGCTCTCGGCCAGCCGCATCAAGCGCGGCGAGAAGCTGACAGCCGAGGCGACGCTGACCAATACCGGCAGCTTCGAAGGGGCGAATGTCGTGCAGCTCTATATCGCCGATCCTTACGCCTCGATTGCGCGGCCGGTGAAGGAGCTGAAGGGCTTCCAGAAGGTGACGCTGAAACCCGGCGAAAGCCGCGTGGTGCGCTTCGAGATCGGCCCGGACGAGCTCAAGTTCATCAACGGGGACCTCAATGAGGTGCTCGAGAGCGGTCAGTTCGACGTGCAGCTCGGCCTCGATTCCCGCGACGTGCTGCAGCAGTCGTTCCTGCTGGCGTGAGCGGGAATCTCTGTCCATCTCTTCATTAGGCTCTCCTCGCCGCGCAACATTGCGGCGAGGCTTGGAACATCGGCAATCCCGGGTCCCCGATGCTTACTGGCAGCGAGCGTGTCCTCACGCGCGTCGTGAGCAATCATGCCTATCACAGGGCTGGCGCTCCACCATTTTGAACTGCGTCGACACGGACTATGCGAAGGCAATTCCGCAACATCATGGAAGCGCCGCATCCGTAGCGTAGACATCAGAACCGAAAAACGGCAAATCTTGTACGCATTCCTCATGGAATGATCGTTTGAGATGCTTTATTGAATGCCTGACGCAGAGAGTCGCGCAGGTCTAAAGCCCATGCCTTCGAAGATTATACCTGTCATCATGTGCGGCGGTGCCGGAACCCGGCTTTGGCCCGTTTCGCGCGACACGATGCCGAAGCAATTCATCCCGCTGTTCGGCCAGGACTCGACATTTCAACGAGTTGTGAAACTCCTGTCGAACGACAAGGTCTTCACGCCCGCGATCGTCATCACCAATGTCGAGTATCGCTTCACGGTTCAGGAGCAGCTTCAGGCCTGCGGCCTAACGGCGCAGATCGTGCTCGAACCGATGCGGCGCGATTCTGCAGCCGCGGTCGCCGCAGCAACCGAGCTTGCGCTTGCCCGCGACCCTGATGCCATCGTGGGCGTTTTCGCTGCCGATCATGTCGTTCAGGACGGCAATCTTTTCGTCGAAACCTGTCGGCAGGCCGGAATCGTTGCCGAGCAAGGTCGCGTCGTCACAATCGGTATCCCCCCGACGTCCCCGGCCACCGGCTACGGTTACATCCAGCCTGGAGAGACCATCGCCGACGGAGCCCGCCGCATCGCCGCCTTCGTCGAGAAGCCCGATGCCAAGCGCGCAGCGCAGTATCTGCTGGACGGATTTCTCTGGAATTCCGGCAACTTCATCTTCGACGCAACCACCATGCGGGCGGAACTCGAGACCTTTGAGCCGGATGTCCTGACCCCGGTGTTCGAGGCCATTGCCCGGGCCGAGCCCGATCTCGACTTCCTGCTGCTCGACTCCGCAGCTTTCGGTCAGGCCAAGACCATCTCGATCGACTATGCGGTGATGGAGCGCACCCAGAAGGCGGCCGTCGTCGCCGGCAACTTCGGCTGGTCGGATGTCGGCGGCTGGTCGGCAGTCTGGGAGCTTTCCGAGAAGGACACAGACGGCAACGTCATCGAGGGGCGCGGCTATGTGCTGAACGGCTCCAGAAACCTCATTCGGTCGGAAGATGCGCTGGTGGCCGTTATCGGCCTCGACGATATCGCGGTCATTTCGACGCGCGACGCCGTCCTCGTCGCGCCCAAGGCAAAAGCCGACAAGGTCAAGGAGATGGTGGCGCTGATCACCGCCCACGGCGAATCGGAAGCCGGCGCCCATCGCGAGATTCAGCGCCCTTGGGGGAAGTATCTCTCAGTAGATATGGGCGTGCGCTATCAGGTCAAGCGCATCACCGTGAAGCCTGGCGGCGTTCTTTCGCTGCAGAAGCACTATCATCGCGCCGAGCATTGGGTCGTGGTCCGCGGCACCGCGGAGGTGACGCGCGATGACGAGACCATCATCGTGCACGAAACAGAATCGATCTACCTGCCGATCGGCTGCGTCCACCGCATGGCGAATCCAGGGAAGATACCGTTGGAGTTGATCGAGGTTCAGGTCGGCTCCTACCTCGGAGAGGACGACATCGTGCGGATTGAGGATATCTATAGAAGACGTTGAGTATAGCAGATCATAATGTCTAACGATCCAGTGTGCGCCCGGCCTCGCCGTTAAGCATCCCTCATCCAAGCGAAGCCGGACATCCGCCCTGAGTAGGGCGAGAACGGAAGGCCTGATCAAGCGTATTCATGGCGCCACACCTCAAGGATATCTTCGATGGTGCGATCGAACGGGATAGTCGGTCGCCATTCGAGGAGGGCGAATGCCTGATCGGGTGAACCCGATGCACGAGCAATATCGTTGGGTCGCAGGCGATCTTGGTCAATCTCGATCGCAATGGGGCATTTGGCCATGCTGATCAACTTCGATAGGATTCCTGCGACTCGGAGCGGAGCTCCGGTCGAGAGGTTCATTACGACTCCCGCAGGCAAGTCGGTTTCAGGCATAGATGCCATTGCATAGGCAGCAACGACATCGCGCACGTCGAGAAAATCACGCTCAGCTTCAAGGTTGCCGACTCTCACTACTGGCGGCTGTAAGCCACGCTCGATCAAGGCAATCTGGCGAGCAAAGGAAGACACAACATAATCAGCCGCTTGGCCCGGGCCGGTATGATTGAATGGCCTGAATCGCACAGCCTTAAGGCCGTCAAGCGCCATCTGGCCGATCATCATGTCGGCAGCTGCCTTGGTCGTGGCATAGGCCGAGCGAGGAACTAGCGGCGCATTCTCTCGTAGCGGCTCGCTGCAATCTAAGAAGCTGCCGCCATAGGCCTCCGAACTTCCAACATAGATCAGCCGCGCATGCGGTGCTCGCGACAAGATTGCTTGGGCGATATTGAGCGTCCCGATCACATTGACGGCCCACGCGGTCCCGGGATCAGTCTTAACCAAGGCAGGCAGCGCCACCGCTGCGAGATGCAGCACCACGTCGGGCACAAGCTCCGCCATGGCGCTACTCACTAGCTTCGCGTCGCGAATGTCGCCAGCGCTCCCATTTCCCTGCAGGAGAGGGACGACTTCGCGTCCTGGCCCACCAAGTGCGGCAATGTGCCGAACGAACTGCGTCCCGACGAAGCCAGAGGCCCCGGTAACCGCAATGCGCCAAGGTTTAGATCCAGAAGCCACAGAACTCCCCCCCCTGCACTGACCGACCACAGGCAAGGCTGTCGATCCTGCTACGTCAGCTCAAACGCTTGAGATCAGCATCGACCATTTCGACAATCATCTCTTCCAGCGAGGTCGTCGCCTCCCAACCAAGCTTCGCCTTCGCCTTCGCGGGGTTACCCAGCAATACGTCCACCTCAGCCGGGCGAAACAAATTGGGATCGATTACCAGATGCCGGTCCATAGCAACACCGGCATGCTCGAAAGCAATCCTGCACATGTCACGCACGGTAGTCGTGCGTCCGGTGGCCACGACGTAGTCGTCGGCAACCTCCTGCTGCAGCATTAGCCACATCGCTTCTACATAGTCGCGCGAATGGCCCCAGTCGCGCTTTGCGTCGATATTGCCTAAACGCAACTCCGAGGCGAGGCCTCGTTTGATCCGCGCTACTCCGTCGGTCACCTTGCGGGTAACGAACTCAATGCCGCGCAGCGGCGATTCATGGTTAAATAGGATCCCGCTCGATGCGTGCAGGCCGAAGCTCTCGCGGTAATTCACAGTAATCCAGTGACCATAAAGCTTGGCTACGGCATAAGGCGAGCGGGGATAGAAAGGTGTGGTCTCCGATTGCATTGCCTCCTGGATCATTCCGTACATCTCCGACGACGACGCTTGGTAAAAGCGCGCTTCCGGACAGGTCAACCGCACGGCCTCCAGCAGATTGGTTACACCCAAGGCAGTCACTTGGCCTGTCAGAATCGGCTGTTGCCACGAGGATCGTACGAAGGACTGCGCAGCCAAGTTGTAGACTTCGGTTGGCGCAAACTCGCGCAGCGTCCGAACGAGGCCGGATAAATCCAAAAGATCCCCGTCGATGAGTTGTACCTGACTTGCGATCCCAAGCCACTTCAACCGCACGTCATTGACATCAGCTGTGCTCGAGCGGCGCACCAGACCCGAAACCTCGTACCCCTTTTGTAGCAGAAGCTGAGCCAAATACGCCCCATCCTGACCCGTCACTCCGGTAATGAACGCGCGCTTTGTCATAGATCACTTCCATGGACGATAATCAGGGCAAGTGGCGAGAGCGCCACGCAAAGGTCGTAGTCCGCTGAACAGATGTTGCCAAGTTCGGCTTATGGGGATGGGCGTCACGCTTCGATGCTAATCGGGTTTGAAATTCGCTCCCGCCCGTTCCATGCCCCATGCAACCATGATCTTGACGCGTGCACTTGCCCTCCTATTGCTGAACATGGCAGACCTACCTCACCGTCGGTAGGCAGGCAGGCGCCGACCGAATCGACTCGGCCTCGGATACGATAGTAAATCGAGCCCCTCAAGACAATCGAGATGCAAATTATATTACATAACACTGCTTAATTGGAAACGATTATGACGAAATTATTGGTATCAACATCCCTATCGCTACTCGAAGTTGATTTAAAAAATAATCAAATCAGGACAATTCACCAAGGTAAAGGCTTATATTACGGCATATCCATTGGTAAAGATGGGCATATTTGGTCAGCCGCCCGCAATAGAATGGCTTCATCCGGAATTAATCCCGACTCAGAACACGGATC
Organism: Beijerinckiaceae bacterium; assembly: GCA_965283735.1. Classification (GTDB taxonomy): domain Bacteria; phylum Pseudomonadota; class Alphaproteobacteria; order Rhizobiales; family Beijerinckiaceae; genus Allobosea. Next base: position 592,863 of record CBDIPN010000002.1, read on the forward strand.
ATTATTGGTATTTGACAGAAATTACAATTTAATTGAAGAGATATCGCCCGAGTTTGCATTGCGCGATATGCACCAAATCAAATGGAACGAAGATTCTCTATGGATAACCTGCTCACGTGACAATTCTATTGTTATATATAACAGAATAAACTGGGAAATTTGGTATCCACTACCAGAAGATTACGCAGCAAATCATGACGTACACCACTATAATTCATTAATGTTTGCAGATAATGGAGTTTGGTTGCTCGCGCATAATTTCGGCAACAGCGAGCTTTTGCACTTCGAATTACCGCAGAGGCGCTTGCAGCGCCGAATCCCTCTCGGCCAGATTGCGCACAACATTTGGCGCGAGGATGGATTGCTCACTACCCTTTCCTCAGGCGATGGCACGATGGTTGATGAGCGTGGCGGCACGCGAACACTTGGCGGCTTTCCTCGGGGGCACACCCGCTTAGCCGATGGCAGCCATGTCATCGGCGTGAATGAGTACGCGGAACGCGCATTGAGAGACAAAACAACGTCTCGAATCCAGATATACGATTCAGAGTGGAATTCCGAGTCTGCGGTGCAGCTGGATGGAGAAGGCATGATTCTTGATATTCAACTCGCGCCGGACGATGCCTAAAACCTATTATGCAAAGCGTATCATTCAATAAAAAATCTATATTACAAGCGTCATATTATTCAATTTCACTTAAAATACCCCGAGTTTTGCATAAAAATTCACATCAACCTAATTCTGATCTAAGCAGAAGATAGAAATCCGTGTAGGACGACATTCGTTGATTTTCCGCGCCCCTTGCCGGCCGAGCGAACTGCAATCGGCCCATCGAGATCGCTAACGTCAAACGAGCCGATGGTCGGAAAGAGCGAGTAGCTGTCGAAAATCCGCGTCCCGGCAGGCGTGGCAATCTCCACGACACCGCACCATTGATCCTGATGAAACAGCAGCGTTTCGGCCCTGCCAGCACTTATCGTCGCTACTGAGTCGCTTCTGACAAGAACGCGATGGCGAGATGTATCGGAAGTCTCTCCATGGTAGGTAACATCCGGGTCAGTTCCGCCGAAGAATACTTTTCCTATCTTGCTACGTTTCCTCGCGAAACCGCGAAGTTCATGCCAATTGGCAGATTTACTGAAATTAGCCCTCGCGAGTATGCACAGATCCCAGCCACTTACGGGATAAGATTGCCCAATGCTGACACTGCTGATGTCAAATCCTGCCATTTCAGTGACCGCAACCCAATCGTCTATGCTCAGAAACATGAGATGCTCATCAGAGTCATCAAAGCCGAACGGAACTGAATAGAATATCTTGCCGCCAGGCTTGAGGACACGCCGAATTTCGGAAAAAGTCGCGGTTAAGTCAGTTGAATGCTCTAAGCAGTGCGATGAAAAACGAAGTCAAACGCATCATTCTCAAATCCGAGTTCGGTGTTTGCTGCAATCACGGCGTTCGTTTCGGGGAGCCCGTAGCTTTTCATCCATTCCTTTGCCGCCGCAATCTGGTCAGGAGCAATATCGACTTGATGATAATTGATGCCATGCTCGCGAACGATTGTATTCCAAATGCGCTCGATCGGCCACCCAGCGCCTATGTCGAGCAGAGATGAACCCCTCTCTACATGCGGCAACACCTCACTCCAGCGTTGCAAATAGGCTCTCTGGCGGCTTTCCACATAGGCCTCAGCGTCACCGGACGCCTCTACTGCTTCTTGAAATCGCGCCTTTTGAGCATTGTTCACGGCGTTTAGATCATCGATCGTACGCGTAATTCCAAAGCTCTTTCGCACAAAATATCTCCCTAGCGGTGTCTAGGTTTATGCACACTAGGGCCCTTCTGTCCAATCCAAACACCTCTAATCGCAGGACTTTCTTGAAGATACATACACAGCGGCGACTAGGCCAGCTGACCGAGCCTTGACTGGGTAGACAAGCCCCCCCCGGCAACCGCCCCGCCGAACGTTGCCCCCTTAAACCCGATGCGCGAAGCGTCTCGGAAAAGCTGGACGGATCGTATGAGCGGAACCTTTGCCTGATGGCGACAGCATGGCCGCGACGGGAGAAACCATGGCGAACGACCGCAGCAGAACGACTCGTTGCCCGCCCAGGCAAGGTGGCCGATGCAGCCGTTAGGGGCGAGAAGACGATCGCCGAGCCGGCGCAGCAATTGACGGCAAGCGCTATCACCGGGCTCGGTTCGGAACAACAGCCTGAGCCCGATAAGCCCAGAGCGGCAGATCACCGATGCATCTGTCGAGATCGCCACCGAGGACGATGACATGGGTGGGTGGGGTGCGACCCTACGTCGTTGCGCTTCACTGAGCAAATGGAAGGCGACCCAATGGTCAGCACCACCGTCGGTGACCGATGGAGAGCGCATTCTTACTGGTCAAGGCCAACGGCCAGATCACCGCCTAGCTAAGGCGCGTTCACTGCAGCACAAGCCCGAAGCCCGCCCGTCTTCGTCCGGCCCGGGTTGGCATCGAACCCGGGCGCAGTAGCCTCGTCGGCTAACAGTTTCGGCGAGCATTTCAACGTCTCCAGCATCCAAGACCATGCAATGACGTACCCCCTTCTCAAAGGGAGGCGCCTTCCATGGCGAGGCTAATGCCTTGGTGCCAGCCCCCGCCGCGACACGATCGGGGTTAAAGTCCTCCCTGCGCCGACCTGAAATCGCCCAACCGATCCGAGCGATTTTAGTCGCATCACTTAGCAGTGATTTTTTGCTTCGAAACGCGAGAAGATACTCGCTCAGCGTAGGCCTCATATTCAAATTGGCCTACATAATCCTTCAACTTGGCCCGATAAGAGCGCCAGCTGATTTTTTGACGCCCCCATCTGATCCTAGCAGAATCACCCCGTCGGCGTGCCGTGGAAACATCTGCCACAACTGTCGCAATCGCGCGTGATAGAGCGGCGACATCGCCAGTTGGAACGACAGAACCATAGTCAGCAACCAAATTCGCCATATTGCCTGCGTCGTAAGCAATGGGCACGCAACCAAAGCGCATGGCTTCGATCAGCGGAACACAAAACCCTTCGTGATAAGAGGCGATGACAAACGCATCCGCCTCTGCGTACCGTTTAGTCAACGTCTCGTCGTCAACTTTCCCGTCGAAAATAACAATTTGATCAAGTCCGCGGGATTTAATGCTGTTTTGTATGAGTGCAATATATGAAGGATCCGAGAAATCGACATTGCCAATAAGCCGCAAGCGAAAAGGTGGCGCCACGGACCGGATAGCATCGATCGCCTCCAAAAGGTCTATCAAACCCTTTGAGGCAACGAACCGCCCGACATAGAGTAGCTCAATCGGCTCGTCCGCACGGCGCTTCACTCGCTCGGGCACGCCGGAAAATTTCACGAAGAGCGGACTAATCGTTATCTTATCGGGATCGACACCATACTCGACCAGATCTTGCTTGTTGTAAGCACTATCAGCCCAAATTTCGTCAGCAAATGATACGTTTGCACGCTGCGCCAAGGACTTATCAATTAACCGATGTGAACTCTTAGCGACCAAATTTTTAGGTGTGATGTTATGATACCGCACAAATTTACGCGCGGCAGTTGGTGCAAGCAGTATTGTATCAAATAAATCGTAATGTATTCCGAAATGATAGATGATAATGTCAGAATTCTGAAAATAAAAATCAGACAATATATCTAATGGACCAGAAACTATGCGATGCGACAGATCCTTATAATCACAAGCATAGGTGAAAAGCTTACACTTTGCTCCAATCTTCTCGGACAACGCAAACGCAGTACCGCGCACAGCCTCAGAGATAGCGTCTCCTCGTACACAAATGCTGTTGACCAGCGCAACGTTGACTGAGCTCTTCCCCTTGAGATCCTGGCTCAACTCTGAAGACATACCACCGCCTTATGAAATATGACTTCGGTGTCATGTGCTAGCGCAGCCTTATGTCCCGCGCGCACAACGGCTAAATGCGTCGCGGCTTCAGTCGGCACGCGCACAGTTAGAAAGCGCCCTGTAGCGTCGTAGAGATCGATATCCTGAACTACGCGACCATCAAGCAATATCTGGGCTACACCGCTCCAAGGGTGCGCATAGAAGGTCAGATGCACTTCCCGCACCGTGCTGACTGCGATCTCTAGAGGATGCCCCTGCATCAGCAGGTGACCCCGGTCCGTCTGACGCGCAACCTCTGGAACGCGGATTGCGTCGATCGGCGGCTCCACGCGCATTATCTCGGATAGGAGCGCAATTCGTAGATCCGCAACAGCGGAGACATCGTAGATGCGCTCAAACTCGAGCCGTGCGCGCTCACCCAAGCGACGGCGCAGCGCACCGTCGGCAGCAAGACCCGTAATCTCTTTTTCCAGAGAGGCAGCATCATCCACGCGAGCGAGCAAGCCAGTAACGTTGTGCTCGACAATCTCCGCAATACCGCTAGTCCGCGTGCCAACCGACGGCTTGGAAAACATCATCGCCTCGACGAAGATTAACCCGAAACTTTCGAAGCGCGAAGGTGAAGTGTAGATATCGCAATTGGCGTAGAGCCAACGGAGCTCCTCGTGGGAAACCTTACCGAGGAAATGCACCCGCCCTGCAATTTCCTCATTCTCTCCATGATCGCGCATGAAGCGCTGACGTGCAGTAAGGCCACCGTCTAGCATAAGAGTATCATCGCCAGCAATCCAGAACTCAGCCCTCGGATTGGCACGCAGAACGCGCGGTACTGCCGTGAGCAGATGATCGATCCCCTTTCGCAACTCCAACCGGCCCAGGAAGAGGATACGAACATGCCCATCGCTCAAGTCGGCGTCGGCAAGCGCGGCAGGCGCGCGACGCGGCAGCGGGCGCATGTCCTCCATGCCATGGATGCAGGTTCGCAAGCGCGTGTCGCTCTTGAGAGGAATGCGATAACGCTCCTCTATCGACTCAACGATTGCCTTACTGGCGGCAAGGATCATGTCGGAACGCTCGAACATCAGGCGCTCAGCTGCCTGAACCGGCTCTCCGAATTCGTTCATCCATTTTGCATCAGCGCGCAGCTCTTCATGCGTATCAAGCCAATGCGAAAGCGTGGTGACTACGTTGGTAGCAACAGGTATCTGCCCGTCTAGCAGCGTAGCGAGCCCTTCACAGTCCCAGCTCGATGCCTCGATGACATCGATTTTCCTGAACGTGGAAATGCGCTCGATCTCGTCGAGCAGCGAGCGCGAGTGGCTCCAAACATTCGGCGGAACGCGACCTCCTCCTTGAAGGACCTTAGGAGCATGATCCTTATCGAGCAGTCGGTGGATCCAGACACCCTCCTCCAGATCGACACGGTTTTGATCCTCGCCCCGGGTCAGCACATGAACAGTATGGCCTTTAGCCGCTATGGCGCGCGAAATGTCAGCCGTATAGCGGCCGACGCCATCCATTCGTGGGGGGAAATTTTGGCTGATGAAAACAAATGTTCGCGGACTTTCGATTGAATTGACCTCAAATCGGCGAAACTCGGCCGGCGCGCGGAAGAATTCGGCGCGCCTGAGCCGCCGCTGGCCTGATAGGCCTCGCTTTAAGCCCACAACCCAGGCACGGTTCGCCGCTTCGTCAAATTCGTCAAGCGCGGCCTCCGGAAGCCGCCCATTTTCGACGCACCACTTGGTATCACTACGCTGCTTATTGAAGAAACGGACGGCGTCTTCCTGTACTTCAGTTAATGTGTGATGACCTTTATTATTGACAAGAGAAAAGTAAATCTTGTTCTTAAGGACCGGATATGGATTGCTCAAAGCTCTTAATTCGTTGCGAAGATGACTCGCAAGGAATTTATGATGGACGCGCGCGCTCGACACCTCATTTATGCGACCTCCTCCATCTATAAGGCGAAGACAAAGATCGGTTTCGTCCAAATAATATTCAAATTCCTCGTCGAATCCTCCAATTTGGCACACCTCATCGCGAACAAAGGCCGAATTTGTTCCGAGCAATGATGGATATTTATTCGAAAACGGAAAATTATATTGATCAATATCTTCAGCATTGACACTAAGGTCTGCGTTCCCTAGGCGATCGCATACAATGTGTCGCGATTGGAATGCATACCCTGTATGATCATAGGTAAAGCCGCCCGCCCCGGCGGCGCCCCCCTCAAAGGCCGCCGATAAATCACTGAGCCACTCCGGCTCGGGGATCGCATCATCGTCGATAAACGCGATGAAGTGCCCCGCCGACATTTTAATTCCGATATTTCTGGATTTTGATAAATTCAGATCATCGCAGCACTCCCACTTAATTAGACCACGGCCCGCCAGGTCCGCCAAATATTCATGTGTACCGTCTTGAGTTGGTCCACTAACGACGCAAACTTCAAACTCTCCATACTTTAGACCCTTCAAGCTATCGATAGTCTTTTTAAGGCTACCTCGGCGCCCGTTTGTGTTTATGATTATTGAAAAGGGCAATGTCATTGAGATTCTAGCTTCTCTTCTCAAAGAACATGCTGAACGAAGTCCACTTCCGGTCGCCATCGTCCATTATCAAGTGCGGACTGGTGCGACACTCAACTGCATCGGAGATATTCGATGCATATCGGACGGCGTCAGCACTAACTGTAAAATCGGGCGCCCCACCGACGAGCCGAAGCTCTCGATGCGTAAAGAACATATCCTTGAGCTCATCTAACGAAAAATACTCGAAGTGATCCTTCCCCTCGATAATCAATTCGGTAATAATACACGCTACCCCGCCATTTTTTAATACCCGACCCATCTCGTTAAATGCTTTCCTTTGATTGTCTCTCGACCCAAAATGCTCGATAGACGATAGGCAAAAGCAGAAATCAAATGTATTATCATCATACTCTAGATCAGTACCCGACATCCTTTGAACGACGAGATGCTCCTTACGATAGGGGAACGGAGAAAATTCTTCCGGATGGGTTAGCATTTCCGGGCGTCCCTCATGAGAGGGGTTATCATAAAGGTCAGTCGCAACCATGGTTTGAATTTTGTTTGCGAAATGGAATAGAGGCGTCTCAAATCCCGCACCGACAGCAATAGCTACGCTGTCCGGCGTGATCTTTCCCAGACGCTCGAGGCCTCGCACACACAGGCCGTACTCCCACGTCTTCCGGTGAACACCGCTTGGGCTGCGCAACTCCCACAGAATATCCATGAAACGCGTGCCCACCTGCCATTCGAAAATGTCTGGCATTCGGTTTAGCGACATACTTTCCCAGTCTCGGCTCCGAGCGCGCATTTTCTCCAAGCTACACAATTCGATCATGGACTTTGGTCTCCAAACTATTTGCGCGGAGCTGCCGCACTAATCTCAAACTCGAAACAGGCACCATTTCGCCGACCGCGGGCAATGATTTCGAGCTTCACAAAGCCAGCCTCCTGCAGAAGTGACAGCAGGCTTTCGGGCGTAAACATGTTGTAATGATAGTCACCCACATAGTCTTGGGCACCAAAGAACACCTCTCGAAATCTTTCGAAATCATATTCGCCACGGGCCGACGCAGCGATCATCTCGGCAGCGTCCGGAACAATTGCAACAAAACGGCCACCTGCCTTAAGTAGAGAGCGCCAATAAGGCAGAAGAGACCGCCGCAGTTCTTCCTGCGGGAAATGCTCAAGAAGATGCGCTGAGCGGATCTCCGCTACCTCGCCAGGCCCGAAAGGCAGGTTGCCGGCCTCCGCCACGATATCGACCCCGGGCAATTTGCGACGATCTACGTTGAGATAGCGCTCGATAGGAATATGTCCGCACCCGAGGTTGATATGCGGCGCCGTGCGCTGCGCCTCCACCTTTGGCGCGTTCATGATGCTTGTTTCGACCTCTAGCTGTGCCGGAGCTTCGCCAGAACGTCCGTGCCGGAACTCGAACATCATCTCACGTCGAACAAATTCGATACGATTGACGAGATAGCTCTGTAACTGGCCTGACTGAGCAAGTGCATCCTCTGCTCGCCGCGCACGGAGGGTCGCTTCTTCGAAGCCCCCCCGCAGTTCAGCTAATTGAGCAGCCAGCCCAGGATCGACAGCGCCCGCTGCTTCACGCACCACCGCGATCTCTCTACCAAGGAGAGAGATCCGGCTGCTATGAATACCCATGGCCTCCGTCTTAACAAAATGGTTCGACAGCTCTTGCAGCAGCGGATCCATTACATCAGGCTGACAGATCGTTTCAACTAGATCTTGCGCTCCGATAGCCGAAGGAGTCGCCACGAACTGCTCGAACTTGCCAGTGAGCTTGGCGAGCTCCTCACGCGCGACCGCCATCTCTGCCTTGGTATCACGCCTTCGTCGCCCCGACCGTTCTTCCAGCGCTTGAATGAGTGCGGTGAGTTTGTCATCGAGGGCACCAATGCTCCTCGGCAAAGCCTCGACATTGTTGAAGCGGCTCTCTACCGTCCCCTTCCAGGAGGTCAGTTCGTCGAGTTGATTGGCTAAATTCCTGCTGAACTTTTCGTCGAGCGCAGCGACATTTTCAGTCAACAAGTCGGCTCTTGTCAGGCGTGCTTCCGCCTGAGAGCGCCAGTTGCTGATTTCGGCGAGTCCTTTGACAAGCTCTGCATTAGCCAATGCGGCTGCCTGCGTATCGGCCGCAAGGCCTTGCAGTAATTGACATTTGCGCTCAAGCACCGACACCTGCTCGCCGAGCTCATTGGACGCCTCTATCTGGATGCGAATGGACTCGACAGCCTCGTCGAGCACATTCAGACGAGCCTCTGAGGTGCGCTTCTGGCGCGCAAGCTCGAAACCGAAGCTTTGGAGCGAGGACGCGTTAGCCAGAAACTGCGCTAGGGAGCGGAACGCCGGCTCGAACCTGGTTCGAAGATCGCCAACGTCGCGGACGACGCCTGCCAGCTCTTCTTTGAGAGTCAGCGGAGGCGAGCCGTCAGCCCGCTTTCCAGGCGTCTCTCCCAGCGCGCGAAGCTCCTCGACTGCGCTGTCCATCGTGACATCGAGTTCATGCGCTCGGTGATAGTGCGCTACAGCCCGTTGCCTTTCACCCTTGAGCTTCAAAAGGTGACCCATTTGCAGCTGGGTGTCTGCTGAGTTTGGCACCAGCGCCAGAGCGTGGGAGTAACACTCCTCCGCACCATCCAGATTTCCACTTTCTTTGCGCGCGTGCCCCAATTGTACCCAAATAGCCGAATCATGTGGCTTCCGGCGCAAATACTTCCAATACAAATCCGCGGCGTCAGACCACTTTCGACTGTCTCGGGCAGCGTCTGCTCTCCGTCGCAAGGCTGTGGATGAAAACCCGCCTTTGAACATTTTTCACCTGATGCAATCCGAAAGCAGAATTTTCACGCGTCGCCTCCAATAGGACAAAAACATATCGCGGTTCAACTGGCCGATGTTGCGTTATCTGGCCGGGTCCCGGGGAACATGAGGCTCTGAGCCCGCTACCTTCGAAGCTCAGAGATTCCATCCAAAATAGCTCGCTCGGTAGCAGCCCCTCGTACTTCTTCTTCCAGTTGAAATAGGTCGCCTGGCTGATCCCAGCTCGCCGGCAGATCTCCGCCACCGGAAACCCGTCGGCGCCCTGCTTCAGGATGAACGCCTTCTGGGCGTCTGAGAACTTCGAATCCTTCATCGTCTTCCGCTCCTCCCAGCCTATGGGAAACGACGCGGAAAACTCTAGCTCAAAGCGATCCAGTTTTAAGGGCTCAGATCACACGGAGACAGACGATACGCCCCTCACGATTCACGGAAGAGCAGATCACCGGGATGCTGAAGGAGCAGGAGGCCGGAGCGGCGACGGCTGAGGGGCGCATCGCCTGTCTCGAGTGACGGGCTCTTTTCAAATCTGGAGGAAGGCCGGAACCTCAGGTATCAGCCTCTAGCTCGCGCACAAACTATCCTGATCTATCTCCTACGCTAATCTCGCGAAGTGTCGGGCCTCGGCGGATACCGTTGAAAAAGTCGGCATTGCTGCGGGGATGAAGTCCTGATTCAGTCGCCTTTGCGGAGGGCGGGGCGATGATGGGCGAGCGGCATGTGGCGCAGGGGGCGTTGTTCTACGAGTTCAGCCTGGAGCGGCACGTGCCGGCTGATCATTGGGTCCGCGCTATCGACCGGTTCGTCGATCTCTCCGAGATCCGCGCGCATCTGCGTCCCTTCTACAGCGAGATGGGGCGGCCCTCGATCGATCCGGAGCTGATGATCCGGATGCTGCTCGTCGGCTACTGCTTCGGCATCCGGTCCGAGCGGCGCCTGTGCGAGGAAGTCCACCTGTGATCCGCCCCCGCCGAGAGGTCCATGGGGATTGTTAGTGGACGGTTGGCCTCGGCGCCAGCGCGGGCGGCGTAGCCGGTCTGGATTGCGCAGCCGCCCGCGCGGTCATTGCGGGGACGAAGACCTCCGGGGCGGGGGGCTTGTAGCCGAGCGAGCCATGTGGGCGCAGCGTGTTGAAGTGTCGCCGCCAGCTTTCGACGACGATCTTCGCCTCCGCGAGCGAATAGAAGATCTCGCCGTCGAGAAGTTCGTCGCGCAACCGGGCATTGAACGACTCGATGAAGCCGTTCTCCCAGGGGCTTCCGGGCGCGATATAGGCGGTCTTGGCGCCGACCGCACCGATCCAGTCCTGCACGGCCTTGGCGACGAATTCGGGCCCGTTATCTGACCGAACATGCTCCGGCACGCCGCGCAGGATGAACAGATCCGAGAGCACGTCGATGACGTCGATCGCCTTCAGCCTGCGATCGATGCGGATTGCCAGGCATTCATGCGTGAACTCGTCGATGATGTTCAGCATCCGGTATTTTCTCCCATCATGGGTGCGGTCCTCGACAAAGTCGTAGGACCACACGTGATTGGGCCGCTCGGCGCGAAGGCGGATGCAGGATCCGTCCGCGAGCCAGAGACGGCTGCGTTTGGGTTGTCGGGCTGGAACTTTCAGCCCCTCGCGTCGCCAGATGCGCTCAACCCGCTTGTCGTTGACCACCCAGCCTGCCGTCGAGCGCAGCAGCGCGGCGATCTTGCGATAACCGTAGCGGCCATAGCGGCGGACCAGTTCGACGATGTCGGCCGTAAGCCTCTCCTCGTCGTCGCGTCCGCGCGGGATCCGGCGCTGGGTCGAGCGATGTTGTCCGAGCACACGGCATATCCGCCGCTCCGACACCTTCAGGACGAGCCGAACATGCTCGATGCAGGCACGGCGACGCGCGGGGCTTACCAGTTTCCCGAAGCCGCCTCCTTCAGGATCAGCTTGTCGAGCGTCAGGTCCGCGACGGCGCGACGAAGCCGGGCGTTCTCGGCCTCGAGCTCCTTCATCCGCTTCACCTGATCCGTCTTCAGGCCGCCAAACTCTCGGCGCCAGCGGTAATAACTAACCTCCGTCACGCCGATCGAGCGGATCGCATCGGCAACGGATTGACCCTGCGAGACCAGCACATCGACCTGGCGCAGCTTCGCGACAATCTCTTCGGGCTTGTGACGCTTCTTCGGCATTGCGGTCCTCCTGTCTGCCAAAAGACATAGTTCAGGGTGGACCAATTCAACGGGGGTGGATCATGCTTGGCAGCCATCGGATTTATATGGCTAGAGATGATCAAGGACCGCATTGAATAAATTCATATGACCAATTTCACACCCCGCTCAACTTGTTAAAATCAGCTCCATATTCCGTATTTTGGACGCATTTTTGAGAACCTTACTCCAATCCGCGGCCTCTTGGGGCTCTTTTACTGATTTTAAAAATTAAAGCTGCAATAGCGATGAGCCTCACCACCCTGCAAAGCCCTCGCATAGTTGAACAGCGCGGAAGTGGCTATTTGATGCCACCCCATCCCGCGCCCCTACAGCGGGACCCCAGCCTCCTTCAAATTATCATCGGCGCACGCCGCAACCTGATCGAGGTCTGGCCTGCCACTTCCTACCGCTCAGGCATCGACAGCTTCCATATCCTGCGCCGCCAGGTCGTATTCGTGAACAGCCCGGAGCATGTCCGCTACGTCGTCGTCACCCGGCACGACAACTTCGAGCGGAAGAGCCCGCAGATGCGGCGGGCGCTCAAGGCACTGCTCGGGGACGGGCTCTTCATCAGCGATGGCGAGACCTGGAAAAAGCGTCGGCCTTTGGTCGCCGACATCGTCCATAAGCGCCGCCTGCCGGAATTCGGCCGGACCATGGAGGATGCAGCACTTGCCGTTGCTGCCGAATGGGCCGAACTGCCTGCCGGTGCCGAAGTCGAACTGACCGAGGAAATGGGCCGCCTAACCGCCGTGATCATCTCGCGCGCCGTCTTCGGCAACAATATTGCGCGTGAAGCCGCCCAGCAGGTGATCGACGGCTTCAGTGCCTATCAGCGTCACACCGATTCCTTCAATCTCGGCTATTTCCTCGGCGCCAACGAAGGCTGGCCGGCCTTTGGCGGCAAACGCCGGCGCCGGGCGATCGCGATGGTGCATGGCGTCGTCGAGAGCGTCATCAACGCCCATCTCGACGGCAAGGGCGACGCCGGCTCGATGGTCGACCTGCTCATCCGGCGCAATCAGAAGAGCGGCGGAGAACCGCTCGACGTCGCGGCGCTGCGCAACGAGGCCGCGACGATCTTCATGGCCGGGCACGAGACCACAGCGACGACGCTGAGCTGGGCCTGGTATCTGCTCGCCAATGCAGCCTGGGTCCGGCAGAGCGTCCATGACGAGATCGCCGCGGTCTGCGGTGATCGGGCGCCGACGCTCGCCGATCTCCCGCAGCTGTGCTGGTGTCGCGCCGTGATCCAGGAAACGCTGCGGCTCTATCCGCCGGTCCCATTTCTGCCACGGCAGGCCCGCGAGGCCGATCGCATCGGGCATATCGATGTCGAGAAATCGGCGCTTGTGATGATCTCCCCATGGCTGCTGCACCGCTCCCCGGATCTCTGGGACAAGCCGAACCATTTCCTGCCGGAACGCTTCCTGTCTGGTGCCCGGATCGATCCCTTCGCCTATATTCCGTTCGCGGTCGGCCCGCGCATCTGCCCGGGCATGAATTTCGGCCTGGACGAGGCGACGCTCTGTCTGGCGATCCTGGCCCAGCGCTTTGAGGTGCTGCCGCGCCAGGGCTACAAGGTCGAGCCGGTCTGCCGCTTGACCCTGCGGCCGAAGGGTGGTCTGCCCGCCCGCGTGGTTGCGCGCGCCGCGGGCTAACATCTAACGGGACGATCTCGTCATGCAGGCCCTGGAGAGAGTGCTGCATCGCGCCATGCGACACCTGCCGATCCAGCTCGTTTCGGATGTCGGCGCAAGGTTGGCCTGGCTCAAGATCCGTTTCATAGACCCCAAAGTCGCCAGGAACGCCCGCGACAACATCCGACAGCATTTCCCGGACATGGCCCCGGCAGAAGTCGAAAGGCTCGTCTGGCGCTTCGTCGACAATGTCGGGCGCCTGATGGCCGAGTTCTCCATCGTCCACCGCTTTGCGGCATCGGGACGACTGGAATTCGTTGGCGAAGAAGCAGCGCGTGGGCAGGTCGGCAAGGTGCCGACCATCGCGCTATGTCTGCATCTCGGCAATTGGGAGGTGCTGGCTTCGGCCATGCAGATGATCGGCGTCCCGATCGCCTCGATCTCCGAAGTGCCGGAGAACGCCGCCCATCGCGACATCGCCGATGCGACCCGCAGCGGCTTCAACGTCAAGGTCCTGCCGCCAGACCGGAACGGGGCGCTCAAGGCCTTGTCTGTTCTGAAGAGGAATGGCGTTCTGGCCCTCTTTCCGGACGAGAAGCGCGGCAACACGATGATGGGCCCCCTCTTCGGACGGCCGCCGCATGCCAAAGGAAACCTCGCTTTGGCGGCCAAGCTCGCCCGGCGCACCGGCGCGCAACTCGTCGTGGTCTATTGCGAGCGGCTGGAGGGCGTGCGCTTCCGGCTACATTTCGAATGGCCGTTCCATATGGGTGACGGTGGCAGCAACGTCCTTGCGGATGTCGCCTTCCTCAACAGCCGGATCGAGCCCGTAATCCTGCGCCATCTCGACCAATGGTATTATCTCGACGACTCGATCGGCCCGATCGCGTGACCGCCGTCAGCCCCGCCACCACTCGATCGGAGAACGCCTTGGCGTCAGCGCCCTCCCCACTCAAGGTCGCGGTCATCTCCGGCGGATCGAGCGGGATCGGGCTGGCCTGCGCGCGCGTGCTTCTGGCGCGCGGCTATCGCGTGGTTCTGCTGGCGCGCGATCCCGCACGCTTGAGCGACGCCGTGGCTACGCTCGGCGCCACCCCCGCAGCCCATGTCGATCTCATGCCCGTCGACGTCACCGACGCAACCGCCTGCCAGGCAGCTATCGCAGAGCTCTCATACCGGCATGGGCGGATCGACTGGCTGATTACGTCGGCGGGCATCGTCGAGCCCGGCCTGTTCCGCGATCTCGATCTCTCCGCCCACCGGGCGCAGATGGAGACGAATTACTTCGGGACGCTTCACCTGATCCAGGCGGCCGTTCCGGTCATGCGCGGGCATGGCGGCCGGATCACGCTGGTCTCGTCCGGCGCGGCCTTCATCGGGATCGCCGGCTATAGCGGCTATGCGCCGGGCAAATTCGCGGTGCGGGCGCTCGCGGAAATCCTGCGGCTGGAGCTTGCAGAGGACGGCATCGCGGTCAGCTTCGTCGCCCCGCCCGATACCGAAACGCCGCAACTAGTGGACGAAAGACCGAAGCGTCCGCTGGTGACCCGTCTGATCTCCGAGCAGGGAGGCACGATGACCGCGCCCCAGGTCGCAGAGCGGATGATCGCCCAGGCCGAGACCGGAGCCTTCTTCCTGGCGCCCTCTCGGACGATGGCCTGGCTCGCACAATTCCATAGCCTGTACAGGCCGATCCTCGCATGGCAGCAACGACGCATCCTCAAGCGAAACCGCGGGACAGACCCAGCATCATGAGCGTATCGACATCCCGCCAGCGGCCGGTGCCTCGAACGCGCGCGGAGCGAGCGCTGGCATGATTTACATCAGCTACGGCATCACGAAATCGGCGAGCACATTCCTCTACCAGATGACCGAGGAGGTCTTCCGGGCAGCCGGACGGCCGGTCGCACGACTGGGCAAGCCGTTCCGCAAGACGGATTTCGTCGAGAACTACTTCAACTTCATCGACCATGAGCTGCTGGGCGAAATCCAGGCTGCGATCGGCGATCAGGACATCGTGCTCAAGACGCATGGCCCGCCACGCGGAAATGTCGCGCAGATGGTGGCCGTGGGCGAGGTCCTCGCAAGTGCATCTATCCGCGACCCGCGCGAGATCGCCCTGTCGATGGTCGATCACGGCACCCGCTCGCGGCGCTGGCGCACCAAGGCGTTCTCGGAATTCTCCGATGTGAGGGACACGCTGAATTCGCTCGATATTCAGCTCGGCTGTTTTCAGGGCTGGGCCGATACGGGCGCGCTCAAGGTCTTCACCTATAACGCCATCTGCTATGACAGCGCGGCCGTCATCCAGGCCATCGCCGAGCAGATCAGCACGAGCGTTGATGTCGCCGATGTGCTCGCTAAGTTCCGCGACAAGGGCGTCATCGGGCAGTTCAGCAAGGGCAAGGCGCTGCGTTATTCCGAGATGAGCGCCGCCGACCAGGCCGTGTTCCGCGAGCGCTTTGCCGCGTTCTACGACAGCTATTCTTTTGATACCGATGCGGCTCGCCGTATCGCAGCCGAGCAGGCGTCGCTCACGCTGCGCGCCTCGGGCGAGGTCGCGCAGTTCGTCACCAAGCTGCGGCGCCGGTTCGGCTTCTGAAGGCGCTGCGTGCGATGCGAGACCGCATCAGCCGAGGACGCGATCGTAGACCGCCTTCACCCGCTCGGCATGCCGCGCCGGCGAGAAGAACTCGGCGCGCTTGCGCCCCCTGCTGACCAGTTCAGCGCGCAGGTCGGCGTCTGCATCGAGGGTCCGGATCGCATCGCGAATCTCCTCGATATGGTAGGGATTGACCAGCATCGCCGCGTCGCCGGCCACCTCCGGCAGGGAGCTGGTATTGGAGGTGATCACCGGCGTTCCCAACATCATGGCTTCGAGGATCGGGAGCCCGAAGCCTTCATAGAGAGAGGGAAAGAGGACGCCGCGCGCGCCACGGATCAGGGACAGGAGCGAGCCCAGCGGCACATAGGGCAGACGCTGGACGCGCCGTTCCGGCCGGATATGCGAGCCGTCGAAGCGCCAGCTCAGCAGGCGCTCGTCCTTCAGCATCTCGACATCCTGCTCGTAGAGCCAGCCGAGGCCGCCGACCAGGATGAGCGGGCGCGTCGACCCTGAAGCGGCATAGGCTTCGACCAATCGCGAGATGTTCTTTTTGGGCTCGATGGCACCCAGGAACAGGAAATACTCCTTGAACGCCAACCCGTAGCGATTGTCGACGTCACGCGCCGCCTCCTCGTCCGAAACAGACAAGGCCGCTTCGCTCATCGAGACCGATTGCCAGGTATTAGTGATGCGGTCGTCCGGTATCTTGAAGAACTCCTGGACGTCCTTGCGCGTGAATTCCGAGACCGTGACGATATGGTCCGCCTTCTCCACGAGATGCTTGATCATCGTGTAGAAGTATTTCTTCTTGTCCAGGGTCGCGTAAGGTAGGCGCAGCGGCACGATATCGTGGATCGTGTAGATATTGGCCGCGCCCTTGACGAAGGCCGGCGTCGGGCGCGTCACATGGAACAGGTCGTGCCGCCCTTCGGACCGTACCGGCATGCGGTGCCCGAAGCGGTTGAAATGCATCGAGGCGCGCTCCCAGAGCCGGACCGCGCCATAGGTCGGATGGCTTCGCTCTGCGGAACCACCGGAACCGCGGTCGACGACGATGCGCGGGTTCGGCAGGCGCTGCGCCTTGACCCCGCCGGGGACGCCGGTCACCCAGTCGATCCCGCGGGCGACCAGCTTCAGCGGATCAATCGCCTTCGGATCGACGGCATCGTTGAGAACCACTTCCGACAGAAGCGGGTCACGCTGGTTGACGCGCTGCTCGGTGCCGAGCAGCAGTTCCACGTCGTAGCCCAGACCCGTCGCCGTGCTCGCGAGGTTGCGGGCATAGGTCGCGATGCCGGTGCCCTGCTTGAGCATCGTCGCATGGGCTTCGAGGAGGATATTCTTCGGCACCGGCTCCGGCCCCTTTTCTTTCGCAGTCTCGTTACAAGCGCTGCCCAGGGCAGCGTGATGCGGCCATATGCGCCTGATCAAGCGTTGTTCCCAACTGGTCGATCGCGCGGCTTCAGCCCCGCAGGATTTGCTTCAGCGATGCGTCGCCGAGATTCCGGATCTCCCGGACCAAGCCATCGACCGCATCATCGATCTGGCTGTCGGTATGGCTCGCGTTGATGAAGAAGCGCAGGCGCGCGGCCTTCTCGGGCACGCCCGGCGGCACGATCGGGAAGGCGTTGATGCCTTGATCGAGCAGGCGCTGCGCCAGCATTACGGTCGGCACCGTCTCGCCGATCACGATCGGGACGACGCCAAAGCCCCAGCTTTCGCCGGTATCGAGCCCGACCTGCTGTGCGCGCGTGCGAAAGCGCTGCGATTGGCTCTGGAGCCGCGCAACTCGCTCCGGCTCGCGCGCCATCAGCTCAAGCGCGACGGTGGCGGCGACCGCGTTCGATGCGGGCATGCCGACGCTGTAGACGAAGCCCGGCGCCTGATGCTTCAGCAGATCGACCACCTCTGCGCAGCCGGCGACATAGCCGCCGCAGCTGACGAGCGATTTCGATAGCGTGCCGAGCCAGAGATCGACGCCATCGGGCGCGACATCCTGATGCTCGAAGATGCCGCGTCCGCTGGCGCCCAGCACGCCGAGGCCATGCGCATCGTCGATCATCAGCCAGGCCGAGAAATCCTGCTTGATCGCGATGAGGCGGGCCAGATCGGGGCCGTCGCCATCCATCGAGAACAGGCCCTCGCTGACGATCAGCACGCGCTCGAAACGGTGCCGGTCGGCCGCGAGCATGGCTTCGAGCGCATCGAGATCATTATGTGGGAAGAAGCGCCGCGTCGCGCCGGAAAGTTGGGCGCCGACCACGACGCAATTGTGGATCAGGGCGTCATGAAGGATCAGGTCCTTCGGCCCGAGCAGCGTCGCGATCGAGGAGACCGCGCCGGCATGGCCGGAGACGAAGGCGATGCAGTCTTCCGCCTCATAGTTGCGCGCCAGCGCCTGTTCGAGATCGCGGTGGACGCGGCGCTCTCCGGCCGTGATCCGGCTGGCAGAGACGGACGTCCCAAACGCCGCGACGGCATTGCCGACAGCGCCGGCGATCTCCGGATGACCGTTCAGGCCGAGATAATCGTAGGACGCGAAATTGACGACCGGCCTGCCCTCGATCACCGAAGTCGCGCCTGCCTGGGCGTCGTGCAGGCGGTAATAGGGGTTCTGCAGCTTGGCGAAATCGGCAAATCCGCGCTGGAACTTCATCTGCTGGTAGAGCGGATGATCCTCGAACGCCATGCTGACACGCGGCCGCGGCCGAACGGCCCGCGCGGCCGAGACCGACGCGGCACGGGGGGCCGCATTCATCTGCGCCAGCAGATCAGCGAGGGCGCCGTCGGACAAGGGCTTGTTGTCGTCGCTCATTCGGCGGCGCCGCGACTGGGCCGGCGAACCATCGCCTCGATCTCGCTCGCCTGCTCGGGCGAGATATCCATCTTCGAATGGACATTGGCGAGCCGGATGATGGTCGCTTGCATGTTCTCCGCTGGAACAGGCTCGGCTTCTTCCTGGTCCTGCGCCTGGTCGAGCTGGTCGACGATCGTGCCGGCCATGTCGAGCAGGCTGCGGTCGCCGGCGCCGACCACCGCGATCTGGACGCCGATGGCATTCTCCAGCGCCATGTGGAGCTCCAGCGCCATCAGCGAGTCGAGGCCGAGATCGGCGAGCGGACGCGTCAGGTCGACCTTGCCTTCCGCCATGCGCAGGATCTCGGCAACCTCGCGGCGCAGCACGCCGGTGACGATCCCGATCGCCTCCTCGCGGCTCTTACCGCGCAGGGTGGCGCCAAGATCCTCGGCATGGGCGGCACGCGCCTCCCCGCCGGGCTGGGCGAGATCGAGGAAGGCGGCACTCTTGAGCAGGGCGAGCTTCTCGGCGCCGGAACCAGAGGAAAGCCCGGCGTAGAACTGCACGGGATCAGCCGCGTTTCCGAGGTTGAGGAGCCGGCCAAGATGCGCCAGCCCCTCGAAAGCACGCATCGGCACCACGCCCGTCGCCCGGCGCAAGCGCTGCCCGAGTTCCTTGTCGCGGGCGATGAGGCCGACATCGGAGATCGCGCCCCAGCCGATGGCGAGGCCAGGTTTGCCCCGGCTGCGGCGGTCCCGCATGAAGCCTTCGAGGAAGCCGTTGGCGGCGACATAGGCTGCCTGCCCCGGGCTGCCGATCAATGTCGTCGCCGAGGAATAGGCGACGAAGACATCGAGATCGTGATCCTCGGTCGCGCCCGCCAGGTTGACGATGCCGTCCACCTTGGTCCGCAGCACAGCCCGCAGGCGTTCCGGCGACAGATTGGCGATCAGCCCGTCATCGAGATGCACCGCCGCATGGATGACGCCGCGCAGCGGCCCGTGCACCCGCGCCAGGCGACCAAGCGTCTCGGTAACGGCAGCCTTGTCGCAGACATCGAGCGCCTCGACGACGATTTTGGTGCCGCGCGCGCGCATCTCGGCGAGCTGCGGGGCAAGATCGTCATCGACGGCACCGCGCCGGGACAGGAGAGCGATCTGCGATGCTCCCTTCCGCGCCAGCCACTGCGCCGTCGCAAAGCCGAAGCCGGTGGTGCCACCGACGACGACATAGAGGCCGGGACGAGCGGCATAGGTCAGTGAAGCCAGATCGGTCCGTGCCGCGCGAGGCGGCCGAATGACGATCTTGCCGACATGTTCGGAGGCTTGCATCGTCCGGAACGCCGCCCCGACCTCATGGGCCTCGAAGCTGCGATAGGTCAGCGGCCGCAGGCCCTGCTTGCCGAAAGCCTCGGACAGTTTCGCCAGCATTTCGCGCACCAGCGCAGGGTCCGCCGCCAGCAATTCGTCGAGATCGACTCCGCTATAGGCGATGTTGCGCAGGAACGGCCGAAGAGCGAGCTGCGTATTGTCGAGGAAGTCGCGCTTGCCGAGCTCGAGGAAGCGTCCGAAGGGCTTGAGCAGGCGGAAGCTCGCCAGCATGGCCGGGCCCGCCAGCGAATTCAGCACGACATCGACGCTGCCGACCTGCCGGCGGATCTCGTCGGCGAAGCGCTCCCGGCGTGAATCGAAGACCGCATCCGCGCCGGCCGCCGTGGCGATGGCGCGCCGGGCATCGCTGCTGGCGGTGCCCAGCACCTGCGCCCCGTGCAGCTTGGCGATCTGGATCGCGGCCAGGCCGACGCCTCCGGCGGCTCCATGCACCAGGACGGTCTCGCCGGCGCGGACATGGCCGCGCTCGACCAGGGCATACCAGGCCGTTGAGAAGGCGACGGGAATCGTAGCGGCCGCTTCGAGATCGAGCCCTTCCGGGACCGGGAAGAAATGCCAGTCGGGGCAGGTGACGTGGGAGACGAAGGCCCCGGCAGCGAAGCCCATCACAGGATCGCCCGGCTGCAGGCGCGTCACTCCAGGGCCGATCCGGCTGACCCGTCCGGCACATTCGAAGCCGAGCGCGGCACGCGTCAATCCGGCGCCGAGCAAGTCGTCGTCGAGGAGCCCGAGACCGACCATGACGTCGCGATAATTCAGGCCGGCTGCGACGACCTCGACCTCGATTTCGCCCTCGCCCGGCTCGTGGCGCGGCTGCCGCAACCACTCGAAACCGTCGAGACCGACGCCATCGGCGAAGTGCAGGACGGCACGCTCGGCACTCCCGAGCGGCGCATCGCGCTCCATGCCGCGCCGAATGCGGCCGACTTCGAGGCCGGAAGCGGTGATGCGCAGCTCCCGCTCGGCGTTGTCGGCATCCAAAACGGCGGCCAGTTCCGCCGCCGGCGCAGACGAGGCGATATCGACGAGACGCAGGTCGATCTCAGGGAATTCGTTGATCGCGACCCGGATGAAGGCGTGGATACCGGCCTCCTCGCCCGTGCGGGTGCCGTCGCCGGCCGAGGCTGCCTCGGTCAGGACCAGCATGCGGCAAGGACGCTGGGCTGCGGCCAGCGACTTCAGCAACAGGGTCAGCGTCTCGATGCGCGCGGACAGTCGGTCGAGCGACGCCGCACCCGCCGTCTCCGGCGCAACGACGATCGTCGCGCGCGCGCCGTCGGGCAACGCGTCGAGCCAGCCGGCGAGCTGCTCGACCCGATCGCCTGCGTACAGCGCAGCCGCAACCAGGCCGTAGCGGTCGCGCGGATCAACCGCGCCCCGCCCGGTCACGACGGCAATTGCATCCGACGGATGATGCGCCGTGACGGAAGCGGCGCGGGCGCTGATCAGATCGAGCGTGCTGTCCGCGCTCCTGCCGGCTTCGACGACTGTCGCGCGCGCGTCCTCGACAGCACGACGCATGGCTGCCGGCCCGCCGGGCGGCAAGCTCCTGCCGTCCTGCCAGATCGCGGGTGTCGCCGCCCCCCGCAGAAACGCCAGATGCGGGTCGTCGCCGGGCTGCGTGAGCAGGACCGGGGCATCGCCGGTTAGCAAATTCAAGGCACCGCGGATCGCCAGCACGTTCGTATCGTGGAGCGGAGACAGCGGCATATCGAAGCCGATCAGCGCGTCGAAGCGACTGGGAGCGGCTTTCTCGATACCATCGATCACCAGCATGTCGAAGAGGCTGCCCATCCCGGGCCAGTGCCGTTGCTCGTCGGCTCTCTCGGCATTCGCCACGGCGAAGGTCACCTGGATACGCCCGGCCCGGGCGGCTTCCGCCAGGGCCTCGGTCAACCCGCCATTCCAGCCGCCGGCTACGAGCACGCGCAGGGGCCGCGAGGCGGCCGCAGTCCAGTCGTCCAGCGCCTGTTTCGCCACGTCGCGCATCGACGCCGAGAGGCCGAGCAGATCCCATTGATCATGCGCAAAGCCGGCGGAGCGGGCGTCGATCTCACCCCGACGCAGGAAGGGACCGGCCTGGACCAGCGCCTGCGCGGCCAGACGCAATTCGCGGTTCGCTGCCGGAAAACGCTGCTGGAGCGTGCCGAGCAGGGCCTGAGGCGACGGCATGGCGAATGTCGCGGAAAGCCGCGTGCCATCCTCCGCGCTGTCCAGGCCGCCGGCCATCGCGAGAATATCGCGGGCCATGCCGAACAACGGCTCTGCGACGGCTGCGATCTTACCCTCGATCAGCACGCTTTCGAAGCTGTCCCCGGCTTCGGCGGAGAGCAGATCACGGCAGGCGCTTCGCGCCAGCGAGATGGAGAGGGCCTTCAGCAGCAGCGATAGCTGCCGCGCTTCCTCGGAGCTGCCATTGTCGGCCCCGCCGAGAGCAGCGGCCGGCAATGTGACTGGCGCAATCGCGAGATGGTCCTCGCGGAAGGTCCGCTCGATCATGAAGGGCTTGACCAGATGCACCGAGCGCAGGACCGCGGCCTCAATCGAGGCGACGCGCCCGCCAGCTTCGTCCATCAACGAGACCGAAAGCGTCTTGAAGCGATCAGTCTCGGTCTCCAGCTTCGTCACCGAATGGGTAACGCTCGCGCCCGGCTTCCAGACCCGGATATGCCGGAAGCGGATCGGGAGATGCGCCTTGCGCTCGCCGTCCCGGTTGGGCCGGGCCAGGAAGAGCCCGTGGAAGCTCGCATCCAGCGAGACCGGATGCAGCACATGCCGGTCGTCATAGGCACCGGTTCCGCCCTCGGGAACCCCGAGGCGGCTCTCGCCGACGGTTTCATCCCGGAGCGTCGAGATCACCGCCTGGAAGCGCGGCCCGTAGTCGAGCCCGGCCCGCTCGGCCGCCGCATAGATCTCCGCCGTCTCGCTCAGGATCGGGTCATGGACGGTCGGAAGCGGAGGCAACGGCAACGCCGCGGCGTTCTGCAAGGGGGCGAGCGCACCGCGCGCGTGCAGAATCCAGTCGCCGCTGGCGAAGCGGCGCCGGCTCCAGATCTCGACGGTACCGGTATGCTCGAAATAGCGGGTCGAGACCTCGCGCGTCTCGTCCTCGCCGAAGGTCATCGCCTTGGTGATGTCGAATTCTGCGATCTCGAGCGGGACCTCTCCGAACAATTCGCGGCCGGCGGCCAGCGCGAACTCGATCAGCGCCGCAGCCGGCATGACCACGCCGCCATCGACGCGGTGATCGTCGAGATAGGGCAGCAGGACGGGATCGAGCAGATTGCGCCATTCCGCCGAGCCGTCCGAGACACGCGGCCCGAGCAACGGATGCAGCGGCGTGCTCGCGATCAGGCGGCCATGGACATTGACCGCCTCGACCGTCTCCTCGAAGCGGTATTCTTCCGGCTGGAAGGGATAGGGCGGCAGCGGTTCGACCGTCGGCGGCGCGGAGCCGAAAACCGCCCCCCGCTCATGGGCGATGCCGTTCACCACCAGGCGCGCAACGACGCTGCGAATCGGGTCGCGATCGAGGGGGTCGTTGTTCGCCAGTGTCGGCAGCACCGGTTTCTGAGCCTCGCTGGCCCGCAGGATGTCCGAGATCGGCCCAGCGAGGAGCGAGCGCGGCGCGATCTCGACAAAGGCGGCGTCAGGGTGGGCGGCCAGTGCGGCCGCCACAGCCTCGGCAAAGCGGACGGGCCGGCGGATATTGTGCCACCAGTAATCGGCATCGAGCTCGCCGGAAGCCAGCAAGCGCCCCGTCACCGTCGAGTAGAACGGCACGCGTGGCGCCTGGGCGGCAATGGTGCCGAGATCGGTGACCAGCGCCTGCTGCACCCCGTCGAGCGCCCGCGAGTGGAAGGGATAGTCGACATGCACGGGGACGCCCGCGATGCGGCTCTTGCGTGCCAGCCGTGCCAGCGCTTCGAGTTGGTCGGCAGGGCCGGAGACCGTCGTCGAGGTCGCGCTGTTATAGGCAGCGATATCGATATCCTGCACGCCGGCTTCGACGAGCAATTCCTCCACCTTCGAAGCAGGACAGGCTAGGACCAGCATCCGCCCCTTGCCGCGCACCAATTCCTGATGGCGGCTGCGCGTGTGCATGATCCGCAGCGCATCGCGCCGGGAGATCAGGCCGGAACATTCCACCGCCGCGATTTCCCCGACGCTATGGCCGAGGATGCCGACAGGGCGCGTACCATATTCCGCCAGAACGGCGGCGAGCGCCGACTGGACCGCGAAGATCAGCGGCTGCGCGATCGAGGTCTGGTCGAGTTCTTCGTCCGAGACGCCGTCGCGCAGGCGCTCGGTGATCGACCAACCGGCGATCTCCGCATAGATGCGATCGATCGCGTCGATCTCCCGCCGGAAGGCGGTATTGGCATGATAGGCGGCGCGGCCCATGCCGATGAATTGCGCGCCATTGCCGCTGAACACGAAAACAGCAGGTCGCTCGCCGCCATGGATCACAGCCGCCGAGCTGTCCTTTCGGGAATCGGAGCCTTGCGCGAAGACGCGCAGGCTTGCAGCCACATCCGCCGCGGCGGCGGGCCTCTCCTGGATAGGAACGGCGAACCGATGCGGCAGCAATTCGGACTGATAGGCAAGCGCGCTTGCAATGCGTTCGACGGAGCGATCCCCCGAAACCGCTTCGGCGGCCTGCAACGCACGGGCCTTCAGTGCGTCGGCCGTACTGGCAGAGATCAGCAACACCTCCGCCGGCCGAGCAGCCGCCTCGCTCGCCCCACCGCGTTCCTCGCTGCGCGCCGAGCGCAGGATCGCATGGCCGTTGGTGCCGCCGAAGCCGTAATTGCAGACGCCCGCGAAGATATCTCGGCCATCGGACGGCAAGGCAAGCGGCTGGACGAGCGGTTGCAAATTGAGATCGCCGAAGGGGATCGCCATGTTCGGCGTTTCGGAAAACAGCGACCGCGGTACGAGACGATGTTCCAGCGCCAGGCTGGCCTTGAGCAAGCTCGCGAGCCCCGAAGCCGCCTCCAGATGGCCGAGATTCGACTTGACCGACCCGATCGGCAGCGGCGCCTTGCGATGCCGGCCGAGCGCCTCGCCGATCGCAGCCGCCTCGATGGGATCGCCGATCTTGGTCCCGGTTCCGTGCGCTTCGACGAAGGCCAGGACATCGGGATCGAAGCCCGCATTCCGATAGGTCGCCTCGATCAGCTGCTGTTGCGTGTCCTGCGACGGCAGCGAGATGCCATTGGTCCGGCCATCGGCATTCGTGCCGGCGGCAACGACCACGCTGCGGATCCGGCGGCCGGCGGCGATCGCCTCGGTCTCCCGCTGCAGCACGAGCACGACCGCGCCCTCGGAGCGCACATAGCCATCGGCAGCGTCGGAGAAGGGCCGGCACAGCCCCGTCGTCGACAGCATGCGTGCCTGCGAGAAGCCGATGAAGGGCACCGGCGAGAGCAGCATGTTGACGCCGCCGACGATCGCGAGGTCGACATCGCCGGCGCGGAGCGCCGCCACCGCCTGTGCCAGGGCGATGAAGGAGGAGGAGCAGGCCGCATCGACGGTGAAGCTCGGCCCCTTCAGGTCGAAAACGTAGGAAAGTCGGTTCGCCAGGATCGACAGAGCATTGCCCGTCATGAAGTGACTGCCGATCACAGCCGGATCGAAGGCGCCAGCGCTCTGGTAGTCAGCGAGCGAGGCCCCGACATAGACGCCGACATTGCGGCCAGCCAGCGTCGAGGGTGGCAGGCCGGCATCCTCGAAGGCGCGCCAGGCAGCGGTCAGCAGCAGCCGCTGCTGCGGATCCATCTGCTGGGCTTCGCGCGGTGAGATGTTGAACGGCGCCGGATCGAACCCGAACGGATCGTCGAGATAGCCGCCAGCGAAACTATAGGAGAAGCCGGGAGCGGGATCGCCCGGCCGCAGGAAGCGCTCGACGTTCCAGCGCCCACGCGGCCGCTCCGAGACGACGTTTCGTCCCTCCAGCAGCAGCCGCCACAGCGATTCGAGGCTATTCGCACCGGGCAGAAGGCACGAAGCGCCGATAATGGCTGCCTCTGCGACAGTTGATTGCTTGTGAAACGGCATAGACTTCGGCAATCCCAGTGTTCTCAGGCAATCACAGCCGGTGCTTTACGGCAGACTAGTCTCGCTCCCATCCTTGTCTGCTGATAAGGGGCATTTCGCCAAAAAACAATCCGAGTTCAGTCTAAAGCTGCTTCACCGTCTTCAATCCTGCGGATAAAGGACGACAGCGCGGTGAAGTACTCAGCCCAAGTGAAATTGGCATAGGCGGGAAAGGGCGCCAGGCGACGCGGCCCGGCCGACAGAAGCGAGGCTATGGCCGCCTCCCAGCCGAGACCGTCGATCGGATCGACGAAAACCGTTTCGGGATGCCCGACCTCGCGATGCGCCGGGATGTCGGAGGCGACGACGGGGGTGCCGAGTGCCGCCGCTTCCACGACCGGCAGGCCGAAGCCTTCGATGAAGGACGGCATCAGCAAGGCGCGCGCGCCGCTGATCACCCGCTTCAGCGCCGGCGTGGAAAGGCCGTGAAGCACATGGATATAGGTGCTCACGTCGCCGGAACGCCGCAGGCGGTCGAGAATCAGATCGCCCTGCCAGCCCTTCGCGCCGGCGATCACGAGATGCGGCGTTGCCGGGCCGAGTCGGCGATGCAGCCGCTTCCAGACCTCGAGCAGCAGGAGATGGTTCTTTCGGAGTTCGATCGCGCCGCAGACCACGAAATAAGGAATGGCAGCGAGCGTCGGATCCGGATCCGGCGGCTCGCGGAAGATCGCGGGAACGGGCAAAGGCAGCGTCAGCGTCGGCAACGCCTTCGCCCCCCGGCGCTTCAACTCGACTTCGATCGCCTGCTGGGCCGTGCGCGTCGTGACGATCAAGCCAGCGGCATAGCGCGCCGTCTGATCGACCATCGCGGCATGGGCCTTGACCGCGCCGGGCGAGACATATTCCGGCATCTCCAGCGGAATGACATCGTGGAGCATGAAGAGCGGGCGCACATCGGGGCGCTTGTTCAGCCAGCGCAGCAGGAACGGCACAGCCAGCCCGACCTGGCCGACATTGACGTAGACCGTCCCGCGCTTGAGGGTTTTGACGGCGTCTTTGCCGAAGCCGATGCCCGTCGCCTTGAGCAGGGAGGTCATTCGCGCGGAGACGGCAAGACCGCCGTTCCGCGGCAGATGCCAGGACGACTTGCCCGCCTGCATGGTCGGCGCCAGCGCCATCCAGGCGCCGTCGACCGCCGGCTGCCTGTTCTCGGCCCAGAGCTCCTCGAGCCGCGTCAATCCGCGCAGGACACGCTCCCGCGGAAACGCGCGCGTTCCCCAGGCCGTCGGCAGGATCGCCCAGCATTCCTCGTTCGAATGCTCGAAGAAGTGGCGCGCATAAGCAAGATCGACCCGATCGATCCCGCGGGGCGTCAGGGACAATGGCCCGAGGAACAGGCGTGTCGCATCATAGGCGATCGGCACAAGAAAACCCTGGCACAGTCAGCTGATCCCGGTCGCCGATCGTAACGATCCCAACACAGCGCAAGGAGCGGAAATGCTCAGCGCCCGCATGACATACGCCTCCAGCAACCGCAACACTTGAAACCCGCGGCGCGCTCGGCAATAGCTTGCCCGGCCTTTCGCACCGAGCAGTCGACTTCATTGATACGCATCAACAACAGCCTCGTCGGCGCCATCGAGCGAAGGGCATTGGCCTGGCTCGTGCGGCGGATGCCGCCACGCGTCACCCCCGACAGGCTGACCGCCTTCGGCATCTTTGGCGCAGCCCTCACGCTGGCGGGCTATGTCCTGACGGCCTGGTCACCGGGTTTCCTGTGGCTGGCCTCGCTCGGCCTCGCCTTCCACTGGTTCGGCGATTCGCTCGACGGTAGTCTTGCGCGCTTTCGGAAGATCGAGCGGCCCAAATACGGCTATTTCCTCGACCAGACCATCGACGTCGTCGGCAACCTGCTGATCTGCGTGGGCATGGGCCTGTCCGCCTATGTGCGCATGGACGTCGCCCTGCTGGCGCTAGCCGGCTACCATGCCTTGTCGATCTATTCGCTGGTCAAGGCCTGCGTGTCCGGGGAGTTTCACATCTCGCTGGTCGGCTGGGGGCCGACGGAGATGCGCCTGCTCATCATCCTGATGAACACGACGATCTTCTTCTTCGGCGCGCCGACCTTCGTCATCGCCGGCCTGACGATGACCTGGTGTGACGTCACCATCCTGCTGATGGCTGCGGGGCTCTTCACAGCCTTCGTCTGCCTGCTTGCGAGCTACGCAGCCGAGCTCGCGCGCGAAGAACCCGCTGGTCGCAAGTAAGTCTGGAAACGGTCGGAGGGCAGGCCGTATCGACGCCCGCCCTACCCGTAATAGGCGATGTATTTCCGGAAATAGTCTTCCCAGGTCAGCCATTCGCCGCGCACGAGATATTTGCGCTGCGCATCTGCCCAGCCAATTCCCAGCGCCGCTGCGACCTTCGGATGGATCGGCACCTGCAGGCGGCGCAGCGAATCGAGCGAGCCGGGCAGCCAGAAATTCAGGGACAGCCCGAGTTCCCGGGTGACCTGCCTGACCAGCATCTTCATGACCCGGCCATTGGGATGAGCCGTCGTGTAGAAGGTCTGCTTCGTCCTGAAATTCTCGAGGATATAGGCGCCGATCCCGGCCGGGAATTTCCGGTCCATCTCCTCGAGCCTTGTCTGCTCGAACTGATGCAGGCGGTTGAAATCGATGAGCCGCTCGATCGCCAGCGATTCATAGGTGCGAAAGCGCAGTTCGGGATCCGGAATCTGGCGCCGCAGCCGCCCGAGCAGCCCGTCGAAATAGGTGAATTCGAAATTGGGGAGATCGCGGTTGCGGGCAAGCCTGTCGTCCGGCCCGTTGAAGGCGTCGAAAGGCCAGGGCGAGGCGAAGCGCACGCAAGGGTAGCGCAGCGTCGGCAGATCACTCGGCACATCGGCGCGCAGTGGATATTGCTCCCACTCGCGGATGTCCTGGATCAGGAGCAGGTCGCATTCCCCGAGGTCGCGCCGGCCCTGCTCATGCAGATTCACCGGCAATTCCATGTAGTGGTGCTTGACCGAGAAATGGCGCGTGAAGCCGGAATGGTAGCGCAGCGCCTCCGCCAGCAGATTGCCCTGGCAATTGCCGAAAATGACGATCTGCTTCTTCGCACTCACCGAGGCTGCGGCTCTCCCGGACGGCGCCGGCGAGGCCACGGCAGGAGCATCGGCCGAGACGCGCCGCAGATCGAGAGAGCGCAACAGCAGGCTCGCATTGCGGAAATGGCGCAGCCGGATATCGATCGTGCGCGGCACGCCGGCGTCGAGCCCGATATCCTGCGGCACGGTGAATTCGAATGAAACATGGCCGGCTTCGAGCTCACGCGCCAGGAAGCGGCCTCCCCCGAGTGGAATGCCATCCCGCGTTTCCACCTCGACCGCCAGCGCAGCCTCCAACGGGCGCCGGGCTCGCTTCAGCTCGCAACCGATCTCGGCACGATAGATGCCGGCCGGCAGCCGCAGGACCGCCGAGCTGCGCCACAATTTCAGGGACGTGACCGATAGCGGCGAGAGACGAACCGCGCCGGGCAGCGGCAAGGTCCGCAGCCGGCCTAGCAACCGCCAGGGCTCGAGTTCGGCTGGGACGTTGTCGGGCCCGGTAGCCGTTGGCTCGCGATGCAGCCTCAGCTCGACCATGGTCAGCAAGGCGTTGCCGAAATGCGTGAAGCGGAATTCGAAGGGAACATCGGCGCCGCCTTCGATGCCCAGTTCGCGCGGCACCTCGAACGCCAGGCTCTGCTCGCCGCTGCGCAGTTCCGCAGCAGTGTAGTCGCGCCAGGCGCGCAGGATGCGGTTCTGGGCGACGATTTCGAGCCCCATGACCGGATGGTCGCCCTGCAGGGGCATGCGCACCCGGCAGCGGAAGGACAGGCGATATCGTCCTTCCGGCAGGCGCAGGAAAGGCCCGTAGAGAAAGGCCTGGGCCGGCACCAGGAGAACGACCGAGACCGAGCCGTCCGCCCAGCGCCGGGCCGGCTCGCGCACCTCCATGACGGGCAGCAGCGAGCGGGAAAAGCCGTCCTGCGGCTTCGACATCGGTTCCAGCGGCGTCTCCGCTTGAGCTAGCGTATCCATCCTCGGTTCCAGCGGAGCGCTTCCGGATCTCCTGCGTCCATGACGAAGCTGATCGACGCATGCTCTAGCATCACTCGCGTGAACATGCAGCCGGCAGCTTCGCGCTGTTGCAGGTTGATCTCGCCGGAAGCGCGCTCCATAGAAGGCAGCAAGCTTTCTCGACCTTGCCCCGGCGCAGAAGAGGGGGCGACAGGTGCACTATACTCCCGGCCACTGGCGACGCTTGTTCCGTAGATAGATTGCGATGAGCCATTTTTCGTCACTGGCCGAGGTCCTGCAACACCAGGCCCTATCTCGGCCGGGCATCGCCGCCGTGACCGTCTATTCCGATCGCCCCGGCGATCGACCGAGCCTGACCTTCGCCGGGCTTCACGCGCAGGCCGCGCATCTGGCACGCCAGCTCGTGGCCGAGACAGCGCCGGGCGACCGCGCCCTGCTGATCTTTCCCTCCAGCGTCGAGTTCGTTGTCGCCTATTTCGCCTGCTTGATGGCGGGCGTGGTCGCGGTGCCGATGATGCAGCCGCGCCGCAACGCGAATCACGACGCCAGCGCGGCGATCATCGCCGATTGCACGCCGCGCCTGGCGCTGAGCCCGGCCTCCGATCCCGACCCGCGCGGCCTGCTGCGCGAGCGCCTGGCTGCGCATGGCATCCGCCATCTCCCGATCGCGCTGGCGCCGGAGCCCGTGCCCCTCGACACCTTTCGGCCCAATGCCGACGGCCTCGCTTTCCTGCAATACACCTCCGGCTCGACCTCCTCGCCCAAGGGCGTGATGGTGAGTCATCGCAACCTGATCGACAATCTCTCGATGATGCGGGATCGGCTGGGAAACCATGCGGATTCGGCGCATGTCAGCTGGATTCCACTCTACCATGATCTCGGCCTGATCATGAACCTGCTGCAGCCGATCTATCTCGGCGCGCCCTGCGTCCTGCTGACCCCATCGGGGTTCATGCATCGCCCCTTGAACTGGCTGCGCGCCATCCACGAGCATCGCGCCGAGGTCGGAGCGGCTCCGAACTTCGCCTTCGACCTTTGCGTGGACCGCTTCCGGCCGGAGCAGATGGAAGGCATCGATCTCAGCAGCTGGAAGATCGCCCTCAACGGCGCCGAGCCGGTCCGGGCCGCGACGCTGGAGCGGTTCGCCGAGACCTTCGCCCCCTACGGCTTCGCGCCCGAGGCGATGCGCCCGGCCTATGGGCTGGCCGAAGCGACCCTGCTCGTCACCGCCGCGAAGCGCGGCTCCCTGCCCCGCACGCGTGACGTCAGCACGAAGGCGCTCAAGGCCGCGCGTATCGCGCCGCCCGAGGATGCCGCCGACCGGCACGTCAGCGCCAGCTGCGGCGCCCCCATGGCCGGGCTAACGATCTCCATCACCGATCCGGAAACGCGGCGCCCGCTGTCGCAAGGCGCGATCGGCGAAATCTGGATTCAGGCTACAAGCGTCGCCGGCGGCTATTGGCAGCGTCCGGAAGAAAGCGAGCGGACCTTCCACGCCAAGCTGGAGACGCCTGACCAGAACGTACCCGGCGCCGGCGGTTCCTGGCTGCGCACCGGTGATCTCGGGCATCTCGACGAGGCCGGCGAACTCCATGTCGTCGGCCGCATCAAGGACGTGATGATCATCCGCGGCGTCAATCACTACCCGCAGGACATCGAAGCGACGGTCGCCGCCAGTCACCCCTCGCTGCGGCGCGACCATGGCGCCGCCTTCACGATCACCGACGCCGATGATGTCGAGCGCATCATCGTCGTTCAGGAGGTCGAGCGCACGCAGCGCCATGCCATGGCGGAGGCCGAGGTGGTCGCGGCCGTGCAGGCGGCTGTGGTCAACAATCACGACGTCGCGCTGCACAAGATCGTCCTGATCCGGACGGGCTCCCTGCCGAAGACGACGAGCGGCAAGGTCCAGCGTAGCCTGACCAGGCTTCGCTGGCTGAACGGGACGCTCGAGCCCTGGAACCTCGCAGGAGATGCCGAGGATCGGGGCTCCGCTTCCGCTTGACGCAGACCAGCAGGCGCGGCAAGCGAGCCTCCCGCGCCCAACCCGACGGATCACGATGCCGCCCTCCTCCGAGATCGAACGCTTCTGCCGGTCCAGCCTGGCCGCGATGCTCGACATCGACGAAGCCGGCATCGAGCCTGCGACGACATTCGCCAGCCTCGGCCTCGATTCGGCCGCCGCCGTCCATTTCGTCCTGGAGATCGAACAGGAATATCGCGTCGAGCTTTATCCCGGCGTCACGCAGGATTACCCGACCGTCGCGCAGTTCGCGGACTATCTCGGCACCTTGAAACCACTCTAAGCTGCGGGCATTTCATTCAAAATTGTGCAGGACAACTCTGCATCGACTTGCTTTTGCTATGCGATCCCGCCTCGACGGCTCGGATGATCGGCGGTAGGTAAGCCCGGCCGACGGACCGATGCGGCAGGACGATCCACCGGATGGACAAGCGCTGATGGCACATGCTTCGAACGCGGCAGGCAGCCAGCACATGGGCAATGCCGAGGACATCATCCCGCGCGATATCCGCTTCGGCATCATGGAGAACGCCCAGCGCCACTGGCTGGAAGACGACATCATCAAGACCGTGCTGATCGACGGGCTCTCGATCTTCCTGCCCGAGGGTGAGCGCTTCTTCATCCGCTCGCTGAAGCATTACGGCCCCAAGCTGCAGGACAAGGAACTCGCTGCCGAGATCAGCGGTTACTCCGTGCAGGAGGCCTATCACACGCGCGAGCACGAGGAATACAATCGCGCGATGATGTCGCTCGGCTACGATGTCGAGAAGATGGAAAAGCCGATCCGGCAGGGCTTCGAGATCGTCAAGAACCCGCTGCACCGGCTCTCGATCACCTGCGCGATCGAGCACATGACGGCGACCCTGTCGACGCTGACGCTGCGCCATCCCGAACTGATGGACAAGGCCGCCCCGGCCTATCGGCGGCTGTGGATGTGGCATGCGCTCGAAGAACTGGAACACAAAGCCGTGGCGCTCGACGTGCTCAAGGCGGCGACGCCGGAGATGTCGAGCTGGCAGCGCTATATGGTCCGCGTCCTCGGCATGAACGCGACGCTGTTTCCCTTCCTCGTGCTCTTCCTGCGAAACGTGCCGATCTATGCCAAGGCCGACGGGGTCAAGACGGGCCTGCGCTTCTGGCTGCGCTTCTTCTGGGTGACAATGGTCTATCCCGGCTACTGGCGGCGCTGCCTGCCCAACACGCTGCGCTACTACCTGCCGGGCTTCGACCCCCGCAACAGCGATGACCAGGAACTGATGCGTAAGGGACGCGAGTGGCTGGAGGCCAACTTGCCGCCGCCCGCAACGGTTGCCCCCAAGCCCGGCGTTTGAGGTCTCGCGCGGATGGCGAGCCAAGCCTTCTCCCGCCTGCTGGAGGCCATCGACAGGGGCGCCTTTCCGCGGACCCGGAAATGGCTGTGGCGCGGTCTCTACAACATCCTGTCGCGGCGCTGGCGCGACGATGACTGGCGCTTCATGAATTACGGCTTCCTGCCGCCGGGAGCAGCCTTTCCGCTTGAATCAGCCGACGAAGCCGACCGTCCTTTCATCGGGCTCTATGCCCAGGCCGTGGCGGGCTTGCCGGTGGAAGGCGCGCGGGTCCTTGAGATCGGCGCGGGCCGCGGCGGCGGGGCGCGCTATATCGCGCGCTATCACGGCCCGGCGACAGTAACGGGATTGGACTATTCGCCGGCAACGGTGCGGCTGGCGCGCCGCCTCAATCAGGACACGGCGAGCCTGAGCTTCGAGATCGGGGATGCGGAGAAGCTGCCGTTCCCCGACAGCTCGGTCGATATCGTCGTCAATATCGAATCCTCACATTGCTATGGCGATGTCCCGGCCTTCGCACGCGAGGTCACGCGCGTGCTGGCGCCGGGCGGCTGGTTCACCTTCGCCGATATGCGCGGCAAGAGCGCGCTGCCCCTGCTGCGCCAGCAACTGGCAGTGCCCGGCCTGACATTGCGGAGCGAAACCGACCTGTCGCAGGGCGTCACCGCCGCCCTCGACGCGGCCGAGCAGCGCAAGCGGGCTCGCATCTCCAGGATCCACTTCATGCGCGGCTTCATCAGCGAATTCGCCGGCGCGAAGGGCTCGGTGCTCTACCGCGAGCTGAGCGAGGGCGGGGTCGTCTATCTCGCCCAGCGCTACCAGAAGGATGGCAGCGCCTAAGCGCAGGCCTTCACCCGTGACGCGTCACGGGCGCTCCGGAGCACGCGCCTCGGGCGCATCTGGATCGTTCCGGTTCGGCTCGAAGCTCTTCAGCGTGTTGTCGTAGCGCGGATGCAACGTGCCCATCCAACGGTCCCAGAGCGAGAAGGTGTGGCCGTAATTGAACCTGAACGTGCCGTGATGCTGGTCATGGAACACGGTGCTGGCGAGCGGCCAGGGCGACCGGCCGGCCGGTGAGGCGAAATGCTCGAAGCCGGCATGGCCGAGCATTCCGCTGATCTGATCGTAGAGCTTCTGCAGCACGAGCATCTGCCACGGGATCGGCAGGATGAAGACGATGATCGCGTAGTAAGCTTGGTTCAGGAGCGCCTCGACGAAGCTCTCGTGATGATTGCTCCAGACCGTCGGCGCCACGCTCTTATGATGAAGTGCGTGGAATTGGTAGAAGGCGCGGCTGTGGAGCAGACGATGCACCCAGTAGAACCAGGCGTCGTAGAGCACGACAGAGATCAGCAGCATCAACGGCCCCGACCACCAGGACAGTTCCAGTGGGACCAGCGACCAACCCTGCTGCTGGGCGAACAGGCCGAAGGCGAAGCAGGTCGACAGCGTGAGGATCGAGACCGGTGCCTGTCGCAATTCCTTCCATTTTCGCCGGTTGATCCGATCCTTCTGGATGCGGCGCTCGGGATGACGGGCGTTCAGTATCTCGAAGAACAGCCCGGTCAGCAGCATGACCGCAACGACGGCCGCGATCACGAGGCCGAGAAGGCGAAGAAAATCGAGCAGTAGCGCCACAGCCAATAGTCCATCCTCGCTCGCCGGAGCCGATACGCCAACCGGCAGCAGCGCCTTCGCCTAGACGGCGATACCTCGCTCCGTCAGGAAGCGCACCAAACGCTCTACAAGCTCGTCGGGGTCATGCTGCCCGGAGTCAAGATGGAGGTCCGGTGCGGCAGGTCTCTCATAGGCCGAATCGAGCCCGGTGAAGTTGCGAATCTCGCCACGCCGTGCCTTGGCATAGAGGCCTTTGGGATCGCGGTGCTCGCAGATATCGAGCGGGGCATCGACGAAGATCTCGAAGAACGGCGTGCTCGCCAGACGCTCGCGTACCATGGCGCGATCGGCGGCGAAGGGCGAGATGAAGCTGCACAGCACGATCAATCCGGCATCGACCATCAAGCGCGCAACCTCGGCGACCCGACGCAGGTTCTCGACACGGTCGCCCTCGGTGAAGCCGAGATCGCGGTTGAGGCCGAGGCGGACATTGTCGCCGTCGAGCAGGATCGTCAGCTTGCGTCGTGCGTGAAGCCTGCGCTCGAGACCGTCGGCGACGGTCGATTTTCCCGCCCCGGACAGACCGGTAAACCAGAGCACCGCCCCCTTCTGTCCCAGCAGATCCTCGCGCGCCTTGCGATCGATCGTCAGGGCCTGGGCAAACAGGTTGCTGCCACGATTGAGGGCATTGCGCACCATCCCCGCTGCGACTGTCTCCCCCGTGACCCGGTCGATCAGCAGGAAGCCGCCGGTGGCCGTGCAGTGGGCGTAGCTGTCGAAGGCCATCATTCCGGGCGTCGCCAGATGGCAGATCGCGATCTCGTCACGTGCGATCGCTGTTGCAGCGATGCGGGCTCCGCTGACGATGTCGAGCTTGCCCCGGATCGCGGTCACGGTCACCGGGCTCGTCAGGGTGCCCAAGCGCAACTCGTAATCCCGCCCGGCGAAGAGCGGGTGATCGGCGAACCAGACCACATGCGCCGAGACATGGTTGGAACAGGCCGGAGCATCCGGCCCGGCATGGAGCAGGTCGCCTCGGCCGAGATCGATCTCCGGCGCGAGGGTCAGCGCCACGGCCGCTCCGGCCACGGCCCGCTCGACAGGACCTTCGCTGCCGATCAGGCGCTGGACCGTGGCCTCCGCGCCGCCGACCGCGACTTTGACCCGATCGCCGACGGAGAGCCCTCCCGCGGCTATCGTGCCGATATAGAGTCGTTCGCCTTCCGGCGTGCGGTTCACGCCCTGGATCGGAAGCCGCAAGCCCGCGTCCTCAGCGCGACTGACGATCTCGATCTGCTCGAGATGCTGCAGGAGTGTGGCCCCGCCATACCAGGGCATCGCGGCGCTGGCGCTCACGACATTGTCGCCATTGCGGGCGGATATCGGGATCACAACCATGTCGAGTTGCAAATGCCGTGCAGCCGGCGCGAATTCCTCGACGAGCTGATTCAAGCGCTCCTGCGAGAAGCCGACGCCGTCCATCTTGTTGACGGCGAGGACGACGTGCCGGACGCCGAGAATGCTGCAGGTCGCGGCATGCCTGAAGGTCTGCGGCCGCAAGCCGCGCACGGCGTCGACCAGGATGATCCCGACCTCGCATTGCGAGGCGCCCGTGGCCATGTTCGCCGTATACTGCTCGTGGCCCGGCGTGTCGGCGATGATGAAATCGCGCTTCGCGGTCGACATGTAGCGATAGGCGACATCGATCGTGATGTTGCGCTCGCGTTCGGCCTCCAGCCCGTCCGTCAGCAGGGCGAAGTCGATCTCGCCCTCGGCCGCGCCATAGCGACGGGAATCCGCTGCAAGCGCGGCGCGCTGGTCATCGGGGACCGCGCCAGCTTCATAGAGCAGGCGCCCGATCAGGGTCGACTTGCCGTCGTCGACCGCTCCGCACGTCAAAATGCGCAACGCAGCCGGGCGATCGGCCGGCAAGGCGCGTTCGATCTCGCCGAAGGTGGCGCAGTAAGCTGCGGAAACGGGGTTCAAAAATAGCCCTCCCGCTTCTTCGCTTCCATCGAGGCCGAGCCCGTGCCGTCGATCAGCCGGCCCTGCCGCTCGGAGGTCGTCGCCGCGTCCAGCTCCGCGACCACCTCCGCAACCGTCGTGGCCTCCAATTCGACGGCTCCACAGAGCGGATAACAGCCCAGGGAACGGAAGCGGACCGAGCGGTGCTCG
Organism: Beijerinckiaceae bacterium; assembly: GCA_965283735.1. GTDB lineage: Bacteria > Pseudomonadota > Alphaproteobacteria > Rhizobiales > Beijerinckiaceae > Allobosea. The sequence continues at coordinate 630,017 of CBDIPN010000002.1, forward strand.
GGAGCCTCGCCCGGATGCAGCGGCATACGCTCGTCATCCACCACGATAAGCGAGCCACCCCGCCGCACGACAGGGCGCGGGCGCGCGAGATAGAGAGGAACGATCGGAATGCCCTCGGCAAGCGTGTAGCGCCATATGTCGCGCTCGCTCCAGTTCGACAGCGGGAAGACGCGCATGGTCTCGCCAGGGCGCAGATGCGGATTGGCGAGCCGCCAGAACTCCGGCCTCTGGCTGCGCGGCTCCCAGCCATGCTGCGGGCTGCGCAGCGAGAACATGCGCTCCTTGGCGCGGCTCTTCTCCTCGTCCCGCCGCGCCCCGCCGATCGCAGCGTCGAAGCCGCCCTGCTCCAGCGCCTGCTTGAGCGCATCGGTCTTCATGATGCGGGTATAGGTGCTCGCATCGACGGAGACCGGCGAGACGCCGCGCGCCGCACCGTCACGATTGACATGCACCTGCAGATCAAAGCCGAGCGCCGGCGCCAGTCGATCGCGAAACGCGATCATCTCGCGGAATTTCCAGGTCGTATCGATATGAAGCAGCGGAAACGGCGGCTTCGCCGGCCAGAACGCCTTGGCGGCAAGATGGGCCAGGGCTGTCGAGTCCTTGCCGATCGAATAGAGCATGACCGGCCGCCGAAACAGCGCGGCGGTCTCCCGCAACAGGAAGATCGCCTCTTCCTCGAGCCTCCGGAGCTGGTTCACGTTCCGCTTCGTCCAAACAACGCGCTGTCGTCGAGAAGCGCCGCCCGGAGGCGACGCCCCTATGATCCGTACAGTCTCGCCTACTTGAAACCGGCGGCGATGCTGGCACCCTGCACGACAGGCGAGGTCAGGCTCTGGAAGACAGAGAAGGCCTTCTGCAGATCGGTCAGCGGCGCGTTCGAGACGTAAAGGATATCGCCGCGCTGCATCCGCAGCCCCTGTGCCACGAAGAGGCCGTTGGGATCGCGCAGGTTGACGCGATAGACGACCGGAATCCTGCCGCCCGTGCCGAGAAGCGGGCTGTCCGGCTTGATCCGGCGCAGCATTTCGGCGGATTCGAAGCGGTAGAGGAACACGCCTTCCGGATTGGCACGGAAGTCGAGCAGACCGCCCGACTTGGCGATCGCCTGCGCCAGGTTCATGGCGTCGGCGTTGAACGGAATCTCGGCGTTCTGACCGGTGGCGCCCGCGGCGATGAAGGTCCTGGGATTGCGCACCAGCGTCAGTGTATCGCCGCCGCGCAGATAGATGTTCTCGGCGGGGTTGTTGACGATCGTGATCATCGGCACTGCGAGCGTCCGCGAGCCGCGGGTGAGCCGTACTTCCGTCTCGTTGACGGGCGCGCGAATGCCGCCAGCCGCTGCGATCACCTCGAGAATCCGGTCGCCCTTGTTTGACAGCGGAATGCGACCGCCCGCCGCGACCTCGCCGGTCACCGCAACGGCGCTGCTGATCGGCCGGCTGAGCGTCACCAGAATCTGCGGCTGGATCGCCTTGCCCGCCAGACGTTCCTGGATCGTCGCCTCGACTTGGGCCGTCGTCTTTCCGGCGACGTTGATACGCCCGGCATAAGGCACGGAAATCGTCCCGTCGCGAGCGACACCCTGCTCGGGGATGGTCGCGGTGCGCGATCCCGGCGTGAAGCGGTCTGTCGTCAGCGGCGCGGAGAAGAGGCCGCCGGCACCGGCCTCCCAGATCGTCACCGCGACGAAGTCACCGACGCCGATCCGGGTTTCGGTCGCTCCGCTGCGGTCGCCGAAGCTACCGTTGAAACTGTCGCTTCCGCGGCCGTTGATCGCGGCCAGCGAAGCGGGGGTCAGATCGACCAGCTCGAAACCGAAAGTCGCTCCATCGGCAGGCTGCGCGATGATGTCGGCAGCGGACGGGCCGCTCGCGGGCAGATTGGAACAGCCCGTCAACGCCATGACGGACAAGATCGCGATTAGGCCAACCCGCACAGTTCCCATCTCCTAAGCCACCCGGCGACTACCATCGATCGACCCATTTGGGAACCGAGCCGAAGCGTCGTGGACATTTTCAGCTGTGCAGTGTGGTCTCTTCGCATCGCTGATCGGTTACGAATATCGCCGCTTCAGTAAACATGATTACTAAAATGCCAAGGAATCAACGGGACCCGAAGCGCAACCCCAGATTCCCTTGCAGCAAGCGCCTTTCATACGAGAATGGGGGCGTTCAATGCTCGAATTCACGCTGGCTTCGGCTCGCCCCGACTTGGGGAGAGGAATGCAGCGGCGGCTTTCCTCTGTCACTTCATCTTGACGCTGTGCTCGCGGACACCGGCAAGGAGAAGCCACCCGACGAAAAACAGCATCATGCTGCCGGCGAAGGTCAGGATCACGCTGCGCAGGCGGCGGGGCTGCTCGGCGTAGTCGGCGACATGCGGCTCGACCACTCTTTCGAGATAGAGCTGCTGGCGACGCGCCTCGTTGCGGGCCACTTCCAGGCTGGTCACCGCCGAAGCCAGGGCCTTGACGGCAAATTCACGCTGGAGGTTCAGCCGCTCGTAGCCGGCGATCTTGTCAGCAAGCCCATCGGAAGCGCTCGAAACCCGTTGCCGTTCGAGAACAATCTGACTTCCAAGCGCAGCGATACGCCGCTGCAAGCCCGGGATTTGCGGCGAACTCGGCGAGGCCGCCTCAACCTCCCGCAATTGCGCCGTCACGACCGCGAGCTCCGCCGACAGGCGGCCGATCAACTCCGTCACGATCAGCGAGCTCATCGACGGGTCAAGCATGAGCTCGCGGTTCCGGAATTCAGTGATGGCGATCTGCGTCTCGACCAGCCGCTCCTCGCCGCGTTTCACTTCGGCCTCCGAGAAGCGGATCGAATCAGCGCGAATCCGCTCGTTCATGCGATTGACCAGCGTCTCGCCCAGCTCGAGCAGGGTCCGGTTGATCGCTAGGGAATCTTCAGGCAGGAAGGTCTCGACCTTCAAGGTCGTCAGCCCCGTCGCCGCGCCATGGATGACGCTGACCCGCGACTTGTAATACTGGAACAGTTCTTCTTCGCTCGAACCTTGAACGAGATTCGGATAACGGGCCACGAAATCCGCGCCCGGACGATGGAACATGTCCCTGAGCGGTAAACGCTGCGACAGCGCGGCCACGGCATCGCGGGACAAAAGATATTCTTGGACCGAATAACTGTCGTCCTGCGAACGCGAGATGCCGACGATCTGCAGCAGACCTCCAAGCCCGCCGGGCAGCGGCGATTTCGCCGAGCGGACGACGAAAGTCGCCTCGGACACGAAGCGATCCGATGCGATCAGCCCGAAATAGAGCGCGGACAATATTGTCGGCAGCATCACGACGGCAAGGAACGCAGCTTTGCTGCCGCTCAAGCGAGGGCGGGGCGCAGGGCTCCGCAGCGCGGCCTGATCCTCCGTTTCCGAATCGTCGGCGGCGTTTCGCACGAACGGCAGCCCGAAACGCCTCGCCGCAAGCGGACGCGCCGCATGCGCGATCGGCCGCAGGCGGCGGGAAATCTTTTCGAAGCGCTGCCTCATCTCGACACCGTGTCGCCTTCGCAAAGCCGCAGAGCCGGGTTCATAGCGCGCCCATATATGCCGCAGCCGGAAGCATCGGTTCCGGCATTCCTATCCAGAAGTCGGCCTGCTATCTAGCATCCTCACGCAGAGATCAGAAGACGACGATGTCACAGGACGTCACGCAGGACCACGTCACCGAATATGTCGAGCTCGTTCCCCTGCGGGCAGACGGCGTCGAGCTGCATGTACCCGCAGCGGATCATCGCCCTGGCTGGCTGATCTGGCTCAGCCGCCATGCCCTTCTGCTCATTACATTCGCCCTGCCCAGCCTCATCGCCCTCCTTTACTATGGCCTGATCGCCGCCGACCGCTATACATCGGAAGCGCAGTTCGTCGTTCGCAGCCAGAGCCGGACAAGCATAGACCAGATTGCAGGCGCGATTCCGACGACCACGGGCATGGAGCGTGCTTCTGACGAAGCCAGCGCGGTCCATCAATTCGTCCGTTCGCGTGACGCCGTCGACCTGCTCGTGCGGGAAGCGGATCTGCGGGCCATCCTGTCGCGCCCCGAAAGCGATCCCGTCTGGCGCTTCCCCGGCTGGTTCACCAGGGATCTCAAGGAGAAGCTGTTCGATCGCTATCTCGAATTCGTTTCGATCAAGCAGGACAGCGCCACCGGCATCAGCACGCTGATAGTGCAGAGCTTCCGGCCCGAGGATTCGGTCAGAATCGCCCAGGTGCTGCTGCAAGGCTCGGAAGCCCTGATCAACCGGCTGAACGAACGGGCCCGGCGTGATACGATTCGCGCCGCCGAAGCCGAAGTCGAGACGGCCAAGGAGCGGGCGTTCCAGCGGCGAGAGGAGCTCACCGCGTTCCGGACGCGCGCCGGTACGGTCGACCCGGCGAAATCCTCGCAGAATCTGCTGGAAACGATCGGCAAGCTGTCGTTCGAGGCCGCACAGGTCAGCGCCCAGCTGGCCGAGGCGCAACGCAATTCGCCGCAGGGGCCGCAGATCACCAATTTGCGGAATCGCAGCCAGGCGATCGAGCAGCAGATCGCAGAGGAAAAGCGACAGATCGGCGGCTCGGCGCAGGCTCTTGCGCCGATCATCGCCGAATATGAGCGCCTCGTGCTCGAACGCGAGTTCGGTGACCGCGTCCTCGCCTCCGCCCTGTCTTCTCTCGAGAGCGCGCGGATCGAATCGCAGCGGCAACAGCTCTATCTCGAACGTGTCGTCGAGCCGCATGCCGCGGACTATCCAAACCAGCCAAAGCGGTTTCAATGGATCGCGATCACCATAGCACTGAGCTTCTCGGTTCACGCGATCTGCCGCTCGCTCGTCAACAACCTGCGCGAGCACGAACACTGACATGGCCTTGTCACTTTCTAGCCGCGTGCAACCCAGCACCTCGCCCCGGGAGGCCGAGCGCGCGATACGCGCCAACGACGTCGTCAAGGAGTTCCATACCGAGCAGGGCCGCAGGCGAGTCCTCGATGGAATCTCCTTCAGCGTCGGCGTCGGCGAGCGCATGGCGATCCTCGGCCGCAACGGCGCCGGCAAATCGACGCTGATCAAGATTCTGGCCGGTGTCGAGAGACCGACCTACGGCTCTGTCCATCGTGGCCTGAACATGTCCTGGCCGCTCGCGCTCGGCGGCGGCTTCGAGGGGCATATGACCGGCTACGACACCTGTCGGTTTATCTCGACCTTGTATGGCGCTCCGCTCAAGGAAACCGTTGAGTACGTCGCGGATTTCACCGAACTGGGCAGCCAGCTCTTCACCCAGGTCCGCTTCTATTCGGACGGCATGCGGGCCCGCCTGGCCTTCGCATTGTCCCTCGCGATCGATTTCGAATGCTATCTCATCGACGAGGTCATCCTCGTCGGCGACAGGCGCTTCCAGCAGCGCTGCCATGACGAATTGCTGGTCAAGCGAAAGGACCGTGCCATGCTGATGGCCATCCATTCGATGGAGTTCGCCAAGGAATTCTGCAGCTCGGCCCTCGTCCTGAAACAGGGCCGCGGCCGCGTCTTCTACGATCTCGACCTGGCCTGCTCGATCTATGCGTCGCTGTGAACGCGTCCATGGCGCAGCCAGCGACGCCGTGAGCCACCCATGATGATCGCCGCCTTAGGTATACCGTGCGCTTTCACGTCCTGGGGTTTCGAGGTCGTTCGTCTCCTCGCGCAGGCGATCCATCCCGACATGCAACACCATTGGATCGATAAGACCGATCCTTTTGAGCATGATGCGATGGCCAAGCTTCTCGCATGCTCATCTTTCCCTTCCCGCGCACTGCGCGAAGTCCTGGCAACAGGGCAGGTTCGGACCATCGTCTTCACGACTTCGGCTCTCGACGCGGTCAATCACCAACGTCCTCATCATACGGTGCTGCGCGAGGCAGTCGGTGCGATCGGCGCCAGCGTCGTCCTGATCGGGGGCTGCCGCCCGCAGAAGCATGCGCTCTTTCTCGATGCTTCCGATGCGACGTCCGCCGATACCGTGATCCATGCCGTCGCTGCCCATCTCGGCTGCAAATGGTCCTCCGATCTTGCCGATGCCGTGCTGGCCGCGGTTGGACCGATGCCTGTCTTCTCGCTGCCGACCTTCCCCGAGGCTGAAGAAGGCATCGTCACACTGGTTCTCGAAAACAGCCTCGCGCATCTGCGCGACGCCAGAGTGCCACTGAAGTCGATCTGGCCGCACCGCGTCTTTCTGGCGGGCGACCGCCCCAACGAAGAGGCTCCGCTCGTGGCGGAGGCCGCCGGCGGATCGCGTATCCTGTTCTACGGCCCCTATTTCCACCTCGCCGAGGGCCGCTGGCGGGTCAAGCTGACTTCGGATTCACCAAGGAAGCCGTCGGATTGCCCCTCAAGATCTGGGTTCAGGGCCCGAGCCTCCTTGGCGAAGCGTTGCTGCGACCGCGCCAGGAGGGCATCTTCGCGGCCCAGTTCAACTTCACCATCACCGAACCGGAACACCCGGTGGAACTTCAGGTCTGGACTGCGGAAGGCGCCATCGAAGGGCGGATCGCTCTCGGCCAGGCGGAGCTCACTCATCTCGGCCGCGACAAGGCTGTCGGGTAACGGCGGCCTTGCCGCTGTCTTCATCCGGCCAACCCGTGAAAGGCCGAGACGCCCGTCTTTCGATTTCATGAGGCGAATGTGCCGATCAGCAACCCCGGCCAGTTCCGAAAGCGCCCACGCCTAAAACTGCTCAGGGCTGCGCCGTTCTGGCTTGTGGTCGTCGCGCTGCTTGCCCTGCCGCTCTACAGCGAGTGGCTGGGCTTTCGGGCAGCACGAGACCATCCGCCGCGCGGCTCGTTCTTCTCCATCAGCGATACCACACTTCATTATCGCGACATCGCGCCGCCCGCTCCCAAGGGCACGATCGTGTTGGTTCATGGGGCGTGGTCGGGCCATGCCGACCTGCTCGAAGCGCTATCCCCTGCCCTTCATGACTACCGCGTCATCGCGGTCGACCGGCCTGGGCAGGGCTGGAGCAGCCGGCCGGAGAGCTGGGACTGGGCGACGCCGCCACGGCAAGCCGAGGCGGTGATCGCTCTGCTGAACAGGATCGCGCCCGAGCCGGTGGTCCTCGTCGGATACTCGCTCGGTGGGGCGCTGGCGGCCCGTATCGCACTTGAACGGCCAGAGCGGCTGCGCGGGCTCGTCCTGCTCAGCGCCATGCTGTACCCTTGGCTCGGCGACCTCGCGCGCTATCATGCTCCCGTCACGTCGCCGCTGATCGGCCCGATCTTCAATCGCATCATCGCGATACCGCTGGGCAGCGCCCTGCTGCCGCAAGGTGAGCGCCTCGCCTTCGCGCCGCTGGACGTTCCCGCAGGCTATGCCGAGGCGGCGGAGCTGCCTCTCATGTTCCGGGAAACGGCTTTTCGCAACAATCTCCAGGATATCGTCGCAGCCGATGCTTTCCTGCGGTCGCAAGCCCCGCGCTACGGGACGTTGCGTGTGCCGGTCATCGCCATCACCGGTGATCGCGACGCCATCGTCGCTCCCGCTCATTCCGCAGCGATCGCGCGCGACGCTCCCGGCGCCCGCCTGATTGCCCTGCCCGGCATCGGCCATATGCCGCATCGCGCCAAGGCTCATGCGATCGCCGAAGCCATCGAAACGCTGATGCCGCAGCCGTAACCGCTCCCTGGCCACCTTCCCGCCGGTGGCGCAACGACGGGCGAGACATCGATCACCGGAAAGCTCGCACCCGCCCGGCGCGCAGGTGTCGTTTCCTCTTGCTCGACTGCCTACCGGTAGGTAGTTTGAAGTACATTCGGCGGCGAGCGAGCCGCCGGAACGTCTGAGGAGGCTCCGCACGCATGCCGGTCATCGAAAGCAGGATCGGCACCGGGGCCGAGCAGCAGCAGAAGCGGGCCGCCTATGGCGCGCTGATCCAGACCTTGCGGGAGCGCCATGCGCGCGTGCTCGCCGGCGGCGGCGAGAAACTCAGGGCGCGCCATCGCGAGCGCGGCAAGATCCCGGTGCGCGAGCGCATCGATCTCCTGGTCGATCCCCTGTCGCCCTTCCTTGAACTCTCCCCGCTGGCGGCCTGGGAGCTCTACGGCAACGAGGTGCCGGGTGCCGGCATCGTCACCGGCATCGGCGTGGTCGCGGGCACGCCCTGCATGATCATCGCCAATGACGCGACGGTGAAGGGCGGTTCCTTCTTCCACGAGACGGTCAAGAAGCACCTGCGGGCGCAGGAGATCGCCTTCGAAAACCGCTTACCGTGCGTCTATCTCGTCGATTGCGGCGGCGCCTTCCTGCCGGAGCAGGATCGCGTCTTTCCGGACCGCGACCATTTCGGCGGCGCCTTCCTGCAGCAATGCCGGATGTCGGCGGCCGGCCTGCCGCAGATCTCGGCGGTGTTCGGCGGCTGCACGGCCGGCGGCGCCTATATTCCGGCTCTGTCCGACGAGGTCGTGATGGTGCGCGGCACGGGCCGCATCCATCTTGGCGGTCCGCCGATCGTGAAGGCTGCGATCAACGAGATCGTCGACGGCGAGACGCTGGGCGGCGCCGAGATGCATACTCAGATCTCGGGCGTCAGCGATTATCTCGCCGAAGACGAGCATGAGGCGATCGCCAAGCTCCGCGACATCGTCGGCGCGCTGAACTGGCCGGCGCCGCCGCGCGTTCCCGCTCGCCCAGTCACGACACCGCTCTACGACCCCACCGAGATCGAGGCGATCGTCGGTACCGACCTGAAACAACCCTTCGACGTGCGCGAGGTCATCGCCCGCATGGTGGATGGCAGCGTCTTCGATGCCTTCAAACCGAATTTCGGCGCGACGCTGGTCACCGGCTTCGCCCATATCCACGGCCAGCCGGTCGGCATCATCGCCAATAACGGCGTGCTGTTCTCCGACAGTGCACTGAAGGGCGCGCATTTCATCGAGCTTTGCGACCAGCGCCGCATCCCGCTGCTGTTCCTGCAGAACATCACCGGCTTCATGGTCGGCACCGAGGCCGAGCGCGGCGGCATCGCCAAGCACTCGGCCAAGCTGGTCTATGCCGTCTCCAATGCACGCGTGCCGCGCTACACCGTGATCATCGGCGGCTCCTATGGCGCCGGCAATTACGGCATGTGCGGCCGGGGCTTCCAGCCGCGCTTCCTCTTCGCCTGGCCGAATGCGCGGATCGCAACGATGTCGCCGGATGTGGCTGCGACCGTGGTGACCGAGCTGCGCCGTTCGAGCCTGACGCGTGGCAACGCTAACGAGGCGGATATCGAAAAACTCGACCGCGAGACGCGCCGCCAGTTCGAGGAACAGAGCACGCCCTATTACGCGACGGCGCGGCTCTGGGACGACGGCATCATCGAGCCCGCCCAGACCCGCGACGTCATCGGCCTGTGCCTCTCGCTCGCCGCGCGCGAGATCGACCTGCCCGGGCATCGCCCCGTCTACCGGATGTGACCGCGATGATCGGCTCTCTCCTCATCGCCAATCGCGGCGAAATCGCCGTGCGGATCATGCGGACCTGCCGGCGCCTCGGCATCCGCACCGTCGCCGTCTTCTCCGATGCCGATCGCGAGGCGCAGCATGTCGCCTTTGCCGACGAGGCCGTGCGCATCGGCCCCGCCGCCGCACGCGACAGCTATCTGCGGGCGGAAGCAATCATGGAAGCCGCGGCCCGCAGCGGCACTGATGCCATCCATCCGGGCTATGGCTTCCTCTCGGAGAAGCCGGACCTGCCGCTGCTCTGCCGGCAGGCGGGGCACATCTTCGTCGGCCCCTCCGCCGAATGCATCACCGCGATGGGGCCGAAGATCGGCTCGAAGCTGATTGCCGAGAAGGCCGGCGTTCCCAGCGTGCCCGGCTATGCCGGCGAGGACCAGTCGAACGCCACACTGGCGGATGCAGCGGGGCGGATCGGCTATCCCGTGATGATCAAGGCCTCGGCCGGCGGCGGCGGCAAGGGCATGCGCCGCGTGTTCTCGGCCGCGGAACTGGTGCCGGCGCTCGAGATGGCGCGCGCGGAAGCGCAGGCCGCCTTCGGCGACCCGGCGCTCCTGATCGAAAAGCTGGTGATGCGGCCGCGCCATCTCGAGGTGCAGGTCGCCGGCGACAAGCACGGCAATGTCGTGCATCTCTTCGAGCGCGACTGCTCGGTCCAGCGCAACAACCAGAAGGTGCTGGAAGAGGCGCCCGCCCCCAATCTCGATCCGGCGATCCGAGCAAAGCTGCTGGAGCGCGGCGTCGCGCTCGCGCAGGCCATCAACTACGACAATCTCGGCACCGTCGAGTTCATCCTGGAAGACGGCTTCGACGAGCCCTGGTTCCTGGAAATGAACACGCGGCTCCAGGTCGAGCACCCCGTCACCGAGGCGATCACCGGCTACGACCTCGTCGAATGGCAGATCCGGATCGCCGCGGGCGAGCGGCTGCCGGCCTTGCAGCCGGAAATCCGCGAGAGCGGCCATGCGATCGAGGCCCGCATCACGGCCGAACGCGCCGACCAGGGTTTCCGGCCCGATACGGGACGGGTCGAAGGCTATGCGGAGCCGGCTTCGATCCGCGTCGATAGCGGCGTCAAGGCGGGTTCCGAGGTCACGCTGTTCTACGATTCGCTGCTCGCCAAGGCGATCGCAGCCGGACCGGATCGCGCCACGGCTTGCGCGCGGCTCGCGGCGGGCCTGCGCGATTTCGCCATTCTCGGCCCCGCGACCACCCTGCTCTTCCTGATCGACGCGGTCGAGCACCCGCTTTTCGCCCAGGGCAAGGCGACGACGCGCTTCATCGAGGACGCCTTCCCCTATGGCTGGACCGCGAAACGGCCAAGGCAGCGGCTGGCGCGCGCCGTCGCTGCCTTGCTCTGGCTGGAGAAGCGGAAGACGACCCGACCGAGCGTCGATGCCTGGAACACGCTGTCTGGCTTCCGTATGCTGGCCCCGGCCGGCGGCGTGGCGACGAGCCGCCTGATCGCCGGTGAGGAAGGCGGGGAGACGAAACTGGAGGTCCGGCTCCAGCCGGACGGACGACGCATCGTTCTCGACGCAGATGGTGAGATCGAACTGGCCCTGCGCATCGGCCCCGAGCGCTTCGAACTCTTCTTCGAAGACCGGCTGCTGCGCGGAAGCCACGCCATGGCCGGGGAGCGAGTCCGGCTGACGCTTGAGGGCGAGAGCTTCGACATCAGGATCGGCAGCGAGGCACGGCCTGCGACGACGGCCGGTGGTGCCGGAGCCGGTTCAGGAGCGGTGCTCGCCCCGATGCCGGGCGTGGTCGCGGAAGTCCGCGTCACACCGGGCGATCAAGTCGCGGCCGGGCAGATCGTCATCGTGCTCGAATCGATGAAGCTGTTCACGTCGCTTTCGGCCGGCGTCGACGGTGTGGTGACCGATATCGCCTGCCGACCTGGTGACACCGTCCAGGCTGGCAAGAGGCTCGTGCTGATCGAACAGGCGGTCGCGACCTAGCCGGGCCGCCAATCGCCACGAAGAGCCGGCGAGCGAAATCGGCGCCCGCATGCTCCCGACGCAGCCCCGCCAGCCCGTCAATCCATCTCGACCCGATGCGGCCCTTGCCGGATGAACGTTTCCGACGCTGCCGTTTTACCCGCTCGATCCCAGAAGCGGGACAGGCGCGCAGCGACGGGATCGGGGGAACCGCCTTGAAGCTGCCTTTGTGGGGAAGCGCGCTCAGCGCCACTCTGCTCGTCCAGGTCGTGAGCTCCTTCGCCGGAGCCGTCATCCCGCTTCTCGGCCCGCTCCTGACTTTGCGCTGGGGCCTTGCGCCAGAAAGCATCGGCTATGTTTCGGCCGTGGTCTCGATCGGCATCTGCTGGTTCCTCGCCTGCGGCAATCCGATGCTCGACCATCACGGGCCGGTGCGGGCACTGCAGATCGGGCTTGCCTGCGTCGCAGCCGGGCTCCTGCTCATGGCGCAACCCTTCGCGGTGATCGGGCTTGCCGGTGCCCTGCTGATCGGGCTCGGGCTCGCACCCAACACCCCCGCCGGCAGCCAGATCCTGATGCGCACGGCGCCCGCCGGCCATCGGACGCTCGTCTTCTCGATCAAGCAGGCCGGCGTCCCGCTCGGTGGCGCCATCGCCGGCTTTGCCGTCGCGCCGATGGTCCTGGGGCTCGGCTTTGCCGGCGCGATCTGGGCCGTGGTCGCCGTCGTCCTGATCAGCGCGCTGGCCGTGCAACCTTTCCGGAAGAGCCTCGATGCGGAGAAGGGCACGCAGAACCGGGCCTGGGCCCGGATGTTCCTGTCGCCCTCGTCGCTTTCGCGCTCGGCGCGTGTCCTGAGCGCACATGCCTCGCTGCCGATGCTGACAGCGCTCGGCGTCTCGTTCTCGATCTCGCAGGCCTGCATCACCGCGTTCACCGCGACCTACATGGTCACCCGGCACGGCAGAACGCTCGCGGAAGCCGGCCATCTCGTCGCGACCCTGCTCATCGCCAGCACCTTCGCGCGCATCTTTTTCGGCTGGCTGGCGGACCGGATGGGCAACGGCCTGCAGCTTCTCTGCGTGCTGGCGTTAGCTGCCGGCTCAGCCACCGCCCTGCTGATCGGCACGGCCGGCACGAACCCCTGGCTGATCTATCCCTGCATGGCTCTGGTCGGCGCAACCTCAATGGGCTGGAACGGCGTGCACATGGCGGAGCTGGCGCGGGTGTCGCCGCCCGCCCTCATCGGCGACGTGACCTCGGGGGCGAGCCTGTTCGGCTTCCTCGGCTCGATCTGCGGCCCGCTGGTCTTTGCCGTGATCGCGAACCGGACCGGCAGCTTCGACTGGCCCTTCCTGCTGGTCGCCGGTCAGCTCGCCGTGTCCGGTGCCTTCGCGCTCTGGTATCTCCGGCGCCGACCATCGGCTTGACGCCGAAGACCGCTCCAATCCGAATAACATCAGGTTATGCCTGATCCCAAATAAAGCATGAGAACAATGGAGGCTGGGCCTCTAGAGCTTGTCGGTGGAACAGGCCCCACAGCCATTCCCAGAGAGAACCAGATCACAGGCCACATCAGGACATTGCCGATGCCCCGCCTCATCACCGTCGCCGCCGCACAGTTGGGTCCTATCCAGCGGGCCGACAGCCGCAAGCAGGTCGTCGACCGGATGATCGCGCTGCTGGAGAAAGCCAAGGCGCAGGGCGCCACATTCGCAGTATTTCCCGAACTGGCGCTGACCACCTTCTTCCCACGCTGGTACCATGAAGATCGCGCCGAGGCGGATCAATGGTTCGAGCGCAGCATGCCCGGCCCGGAGACGCAGCCGCTGTTCGACAAGGCGCGGGAGCTCGGTCTTGGCATGAGCTTCGGTTACGCCGAGCTGACCCCCGAGGGACGGCATTTCAACAGCTCGATCCTGGTCGACCGCAGCGGCCGGATCGTCGCCAAATACCGCAAGATCCACCTGCCCGGCCATGTCGAGTTCGACCCCGAGCGGGCGCATCAGCATCTCGAGAAGCGCTATTTCGAGCCGGGCGATCTCGGCTTCCCGGTCTGGGAATTCGAAGGCGGGCTGTTCGGCATGGCGATCTGCAACGACCGGCGCTGGCCCGAAACCTATCGCGTCATGGGTCTGCAAGGCGTCGAGATGATCGTGCTCGGCTACAATACCCCCGCCGCCAACGGGCACTCTCTCAACGAGACGAAGGCCGATCGGATGTTCCACCACCGCCTGTCGGTGCAGGCGGGGGCCTACCAGAACTCGACCTGGGTCGTCGCTGTCGCCAAGGCCGGCAACGAGGACGGCTATCCCCTCTTCGGCGGCACATTGATCGCGGCGCCGGACGGCAAGATCGTCGGCGAGCTCGACCATGAGGAGGACGGCGTGCTCGTCCATCCCTGCGATCTCGACGACACCCGCTTCGGCAAGGCGACGATCTTCGATTTCGCGAGGCATCGCCGCGTCGAGCATTACGGCCTGCTGACCGAGCGCACCGGCGTCGGCGCCCCGCTCGGAAAGCCTGAGGGCGCCTGAGCGCCCTCCTTGGCGACCTCAGCCGAACGGATCGAACGGCGTCGGGAAGCGGCCGGTCGGCGCGATCTCAGCGTAAGGCGCGCGCGCCAGCAACTGCCCTTGCCCCGGCTCCGCCAGCACACGCTTGCCGTCGAAGACGAGGCGGCCGCGCTGGTAGGTCGCCCTCGGATAACCCTGCAGCTCCATACCCTCATAGGGCGTGTAGTCGCTGCCGTGATGCTGCATGGCATTGGTGAGGGTGACGCGCAGGTTCGGATCGAACAGCACGATATCGGCATCGGCCCCGACCGCGAGCGCGCCCTTGCGCGGCGCCAAACCGAAGCGACGGGCCGGATTGGTTGCGACGAGATCGACGAAGCGGCGCAGGTCGAGACGCCCCTTGGCGACGCCTTCCGAGTAGAGGATGGGGAGCCGCGCCGCGAGGCCGGGCACGCCGTTCGGGATCTTGTTGAAGGGCGCGTTCTCGCCATGCTGCTTCTTGCCGCGCGGATCGTCATAGCGCAGCGGCGAATGGTCGGACGAGACGATGTCGATGACGCCGTCGCGCAGGAACTGCCAGAGCGCCTCGCGATCGGCGGCGGAGCGCAGGGCCGGCGAGATCATGAACTTCGCGCCCTCGAACCCCGGCCGGTCCATGTCGGCCTCGTCGAGCACGAGATATTGCGTGCAGGTCTCGGCCCAGGCCTTCTGACCGCGCCCTTGAGCCCGCGCGACCTCCTCGCCGGACTGACGGCCGGAGACGTGAAAGATCTGGATCGGCGTATCCAAGGCTTCGGCCAGCGCGAGAATACGATGCGTCGCCTCGCGCTCGACCACCATCGGCTTGGCCCAGGCGAGATGGCGCGGCGCCGTCTGCCCGGCCGCCAGCAGCGCCTGCGTCAGCCAGGTGATCAGTTCGTGATGCTCGGCATGGACGCAGACGAGCGCGCCGGCACGCCGCGCCGCCGCGAGCGTCTGAAGGATCTGCGCATCACCCAGCCGATTGCTGTCATAGGTCATGAAGATCTTGACCGAGCGGTGCCCGGCCGCGACCAGCGCCGGCAATTCGTGCTCCAGCACCTCCGGCGTCGGATCGTTGACCAGCAGATGGAACGCGTGGTCGATCCGGGCCTGCTTCGCCTTTTCGGCATAGGCGGCGACCGCACCAGCGAGCGAGCCGCCGCGGATCTGCGGCGCATGGCAGACGACCGTCGTCGTGCCACCCGCAGCCGCGGAAGCCGTGCCGCTGGCGAAGCCGTCTGCGATGTCGGCGCCCGAGGAAAAGGGCTGGTCGAGATGGACATGACTGTCGACGCCGCCCGGCAGGACGAGCAGGCCTTGCGCATCGACTTCCTCCTTGCCGCGCGGCAGCCTCGCGCCGATCGCGGCGATGACGCCACCGACAATGCCGATGTCGAGAGGCCCGATATCGGTGGCGGTGACAGCCGTGCCGCCGCGAATGACGAGATCGAAATCGCTCATGGTCTTTCTCTCCATGCGGCCGGGGCCATGAATTCGATGGCAGCCCGCAGCGCGCGAAACAGCAACGAGGTCAGGATGAAAACGGATCTGCGCGTCGCGCTCGGCGACCGGCTCTACGGCATCGAGCGTCCCTGGGGCGCCCTGCCCGCGACGCCGGGCCGGATCACCGATCTCGCAGTCGGCGAGGACGGGCTCGTTCATGTCCTTTTGCGCCGCGACAGCGCCGTCGACCCGCAAGGACCTTGCGTCGTCACGCTCGCGGCTGACGGGAGCTTTGTCGGGAGTTGGGGCGAGGCGCTCTGCGTCGATGCCCACAAGATCGCGACGATGCCCGATGGCGGCCTCGCCATCGTCGACCGCGACGCGCATCGCATCTTCTTCTGCGATCTCGAAGGTCAGTTGCGCAGGCAGATCGGCGAAAGCCATCGGCCAGGCCAGCCGTTCAATCACCCCAGCGACATCGCCTTCGCGCCCGATGGCGGCTTCTATGTCGCGGATGGGTATGGCAACGGCCGCATCCATCGCTTCGACGCAACTGGCCGCCTGATCGCCAGCTGGGGCTCGGTCGGAACCGGGCCGGGAGCCTTCCTGACGCCACACGGCATCTGCGTGCTCAGTGACGGACGCGTCATCGTCGCGGACCGCGAGAACAGCCGCGTGCAGAGCTTCACGGCGGAGGGCACGCTTCTGGAGGTATGGGACGCTTTCCTCAGGCCGCAGGACGTCGTCGCCGATGTCCAGGACCGCATTCTGGTCTGCGATTCCATCCCGACGCTGAGCCTGCTCTCGGCGGAGGGCGCGCTGCTCGGCCGCTGTCGGCCGGTGCTCAACGGCGCCCATGGCCTGTGGCTCGGCCCGGCCGGCGACATCTTCCTCGCCGAGACCAGTCCGAACCGCATCACACGGCTGTTCCCCGTCGCGGGTTGACGCGACGGGTAGCGTCGCCCTCATGCGGCGGACATGGCGGTGCGGTTCTGCAGGCGCGAGACCAGCCGCACGAAGGGCCAGAACATCAGGAAATAGACGATCGCCACGGCGATCAGCGGCGTCGGGTTATAGAGCAGGCCCTGAGCGAGCTGGGCCGAACGCAGCAGTTCCTGCAAGGCGACGGCCGAGGCGATCGAGGTCTGCTTCACCAGTTCGACGGTGTTGCTGATCAGGTCCGGCAGCACGTTGCGCGTGCCTTGGGGCACCACGACATGGATCATGCTCTTGTACCAGCTCAAGCCGGTCGAACGGGCCGCCTCGCGCTGGCCCTTCGGCACGGATTCGATGCCGGCCCGGAAGATCTCGGCGAAATAGCTGGAACCATTGAGGGTGAGCGCCAGCACGGCGGCGGTGAACTCGTTCAGCTTCAGGCCGAGGAAAGGCAGGCCGAAGAAGATGAAGATCAGCAGCACCAGCGGCGGGATCGCCCGCATCACGTCGACATAGGCAATCAGCAGGAAGCGCAGCAGCCGGTTGGGCACATCCTGCGCCATGGCGATGGCGATGCCTGCGAGCACGGAGAGCGGCACGGCGACGGCGGCCAGAGCCAGCGTCATCCAGAAGCCTTGCAGCAGCAGCGGCCAGACTTGGCGGAGGACGTCGATATTGAGGAAGGTCGTGACGAGATCGTCCATCATGACCTCGGATGCGCATAGGCGCGTTCGAGCCAGCGCGTGAAGCGCACGAAGGGCAGGAACAGCAGCAGGAAGAGGAGTGCGCCGACGGTCAGCGCGGTCGGATTGGCGACGTTGGACTGGATGCTGGAGGTCACGTTGAGCAGTTCCGGCACAGCCACGACCGAGCCCAGCGTCGTGCCCTTGCTGATGCCGATGGCGCGGTTGGTCAAAGGCGGGATCGAGATGCGCACGACCTGCGGCAGGATGATGTAGGCCAGCGTCTTGCTGAAGCTGAGACCGGTCGAGCGGCCGGCTTCCCACTGCCCCTTCGCTACGGCATTGATACCGGCCCAGAATATCTCCTCGGCGAAGGCCGAGAGCACGATCGCCAGCGCCAGCACGGTTGCGGTGATCGGCTCCAGCACCAGCCCGAAATAGGGCAGCGCGAAATAGGCCAGCACGATCAGCACGAGCTGCGGGATCGAGCGGAAGAAATCGATGTAGAAGATGATCAGCCAGTTCAGCGGCCGGATGCCGTAGAGCCTGAGGATCGCCAGCGCGAGGCCGAGCGGGATGCCGATCAGGACCGTCAGGATCGACATCTGGACGGTGATCAGGAAGCCGCGCAGGATGTCCGGCCAATAGGCCGCCATCAGCGAGAAATCAAAGAAATAGCGGACGATCTGGTCCATGGGTGCCGTCAGCCGTGCGAGCGCATCACGAAGTCGCGGATGCGCTGGTGCTGCGGATTGACCAGGATATCCTGCGGCGTGCCCTCGGCCAGGATCGCGCCATGATCCATGAAGACGACACGGTCGGCGACATCGCGTGCGAACTTCATCTCATGGGTCACCACGATCATGGTCATGCCCATTTCCTTGGTGCGGACCATGACGTTGAGGACTTCGCCGACGAGTTCGGGATCGAGTGCCGAGGTCGGCTCGTCGAAGAGCATGACCTGCGGCTCCAGCGCCATGGCCCGCGCAATGCCGACCCGCTGCTGCTGGCCGCCGGACAACTCGGCCGGATAGGCATCGGCCTTGTGGGCGAGGCCGACGACTTCGAGATGGTGGCGGGCCTTGGTCTCCGCCGCCTCCTTGCTCAGGCCCACGACCTTGCGCAGCGCGAGCGAAACGTTCCCCAGCGCGGTCTTGTGCGGGTAGAGGTGGATGCCCTGGAAGACCATGCCGATCCCGCGGCGCAACCTGTCGAGATCGACCTTGGGGCCGGTGACCTCATGCCCGCCGACGCGGATCGTGCCCGCCGTCGGCTCCTCCAACCGGTTGATGCAGCGCAGGCAGGTGCTCTTGCCCGAACCGGAGGAGCCGACGATCACGACGGCCTCGCCCTTGCCGACCTTGAGGTCGACGCCGCGCAGAACCTCGACCTGGCCGAAGCTCTTGCGCAGCCCCTCGATCGAAACGATCGTCTCGGACGACGAAGCCGTCATGACGGGTGCAGAGGTCACTTGCAGGTGGCCTTGTGCGGGGTCGCGTCATAGCCCTCGAAATCCGGCGCACCGATGCCCGGATAGGTCTTGGCGGTCGAGGAATCCGCCGCCGGCTTCACCCCGAACCATTTCTCGTGGAGCTGGGCCAGCGTGCCGTCGCTCTTGATGCATTCCAGCGCCGCCTCGACCTTGGCGCGGAACGTCGCGTCCTCCTTGCGGAAGGCGATGCCGAAATTGCGGCCGCCATCGAGCACGAAGGGAACTTCCGCCATCGGCGTCTGCGTCGCGACATAGCGCGAGACAGGAGCGTCGGCGACATTGGCGAAGGCGCGCCCGATCATCACCGCCTGCACGGCGTCGGCGTTCTTGTTGTAGCGCTGGATGGTGTAGCCGTATTTGGCCTCGTTATCGGTCAGCCACTTGTCCGAGATCGAGCCGTTGTTGACGGTCAGTGCCTTGCCCTTCAGGTCATCGAGACCGGCGATTTTGCCGCCCTTCTTGACGAGAAAGCCGAGGCCCGTCGGCATATAGGGCTCGCTGAACAGCATCTGCGCCGCGCGTTCGGTCGTGATGTTGGTCGGCGCCGGGATCATCTCGTAGCGCTTGGAGAACAGGCCGGCGAAGATCGCCGAGAAGTTCGAATCCGTCACCTCGACGCCGGGGCGCCCGAGCTGCTTGGCCAGCGCGGCCGACATGTCGTAGGTGAAGCCCGTCGTCTCGCCGGTCGGCGTCTTGAAGCAGAAGGGCGCGAAGCCGAGATCGCAGGCCACCTTCAGCTTCTCGCCCTGGGGATGATCGGCATCCTGCGCCATGACCGGCATGGCGACCATCGCGGCGAGCACGGCGCCCGCCGCAAAGGCACGCGTCAGCTTGATCGAATTCAGCTTCATGATTCCCGCTCCCGTTATGCGTGGTGGCTACGCCGCGAGTGCCGCACCCCTTTCATGCAGCAATCCGGCCATGTCCAAAGGGAGCCTAACAGGGCAAAATCATGCCCAGCCAATCATTTATTGTCGGGTGGCCATAACCTGATGTTAAGCGCCACCCTCGCCGTCCGCCGCTTGCCCCGCGGGCGGTGGCGGCACGATGCCGCGCAATATCTCCACAAAAGCGTTGGCCGTGCGCGACAACGGCTCGAAACGCGGCGTCAGCAGATGCGCACGCACGCGCGTCTTCGGCGCGAGCGGGCGCGAGACCAGTTCCGGCCAGGTCCGCCCGCGCAGCACGAACTCGTCGACAACGGCGACGCCCGCACCGGCACGCACCATGGCACAGGCAACCGGCGTGAAGCGGACGACAGTGCTGATCCTGAGCGGCGTCGATTTCAGAGTGAGCGCACGGCCAACAACGTCGCCATACGGGGTCTGCGGGCCAAAGCCGATCAAGGGATAGGGCGCGAGATCGGCCGGGCGGACGACGCGCAGGCGCGCCAGCGCATGGTCGCGCGGCATGATGACCATGAGCCGTCCTTCGGTGAGCACCTCCATGTCGAGCGTCGGCTCGTCGACGGGCAGGATCGAGACGCCGAGATCGGCCCTACCAGCCACGACCTTGGCGATGATCTCGAGGATCGTCAGAACCTCGAACTCGACGCGCAGATCGGGGAAGCGCTCGCGCAAACGGGCGATCGCGTCCGGCACCAGCGCCTGGCCTACGCTCGGGCTCGCGACAATCCGCACCGAGCCGGTGCCGCGCTCGCGCAACTCCTCGGCGAGCTCGTTGACCCTGACCACGCCCTGATGGACCTGGTCGACCTCCTGGAAGAGGCGGCGCGCCTCTGGCGTCGGCTGGACGCGGCCGCGCACACGCTCGAACAGGCGCAACGCCAGTCGATCCTCCGTATAGGCGAGCAGGCGGCTGATCGCGGGCTGCGAGACCGAGAGCAGACGGGCCGCGCCGCTGATCGAGCCGGTGATCATGATGGCTCGGAAGACTTCGATCTGCCGGAGATTGAGGCGCATGGCGATAACATCCGATTATGGTCTGTCGCATAATAAGCATGATTCATTTCGCGCCTAGCGCCCTAAGTTCGCCAGCGTGCCGGCAACGACCGGCTCGGGAGAAGAGCGAGGCCGGCCGATGAGACGCTTTCTGACGAGCAGGGATGTCGAAGCGGCGGTTGCGGGCGGGTCGGTCTTCGCGGCGGGTGGTGGCGGCTGGGCCGATCATGGCCGCATGCTCGGCACCGCCGCGGTCAATACCGGCAAGCCCGAGCTCGTGACCCTGGACGAAATCCCCGACGACGCGATCATCGCCACTGCCGCCGCCATCGGCGCCCCCGCCGGCACGACCGAGTGGGAGATGTGGGGCATCGACTACGTCAAGGCCGTACAATTGCTTCAAGAAGCGCTGGGCAAGCCGATCTACGGCCTGATCATCGGCCAGAACGGCATGTCGAGCACGCTGAATGCCTGGCTTCCAAGCGCGATCCTCGGGGTCAAGGTCGTCGATGCCGTCGGCGACATCCGCGCCCACCCCACCGGCGACATGGGCTCGATCGGCCTCGCCAACAGCCCGGAAGCGACGATCCAGGTCGCGGTCGGCGGCAACCGCTCCAAGAACCAGTATATCGAGCTGGTGACGCGCGGCGCGACCGCCAAGATCTCGCCGATCCTGCGCACCGCTTCGGACATGTCCGGCGGCTTCATCGCCTCCTGCCGCAATCCCGTTTCGGCGGCCTATGTCCGCAAGAACGCGGCGCTCGGCGGCATCTCGATGGCGTTGGCGCTGGGCGAACGCATCCTCGCCGCCAAGCCGAAGGGCGGCAGCGCCGTGATCGACGCGATCTGCGACCAGACAGGCGGCACGATCATCGCACGCGGCACTGTTGCGAAGAAGAACGTGCGCTACACCAATGAAGCTTTCGACATCGGCACGATCCAGGTCGGCACCGGCGCGGCCGCCCGCATCATCCATGTCATGAACGAGTACATGGCGGTGACCGATCTCGACGGCGCCCGCCATGCCTGCTTCCCGGACGTGATCACCACGCTCGACACCGACGGCCAGCCGGTCAGCGCCGGCCATGTCCGCGAGGGCATGGAGCTCTCGGTGCTGCGTGTGCCCAAAAGCAAGATTCCGCTGAGCTCCAGCGTCACCGACCCCAGCGTCTATCCGATCGTCGAGAAGGCGCTCGGCATGAATTTCACCGATTACGCGCTCGGCCGCGAAGGCTGAACGCACTCCTTCGTCTACCCCGCAGGATCACCGGATACCCAACATGAGCGATTTC
Organism: Beijerinckiaceae bacterium; assembly: GCA_965283735.1. Taxonomy (GTDB): domain Bacteria; phylum Pseudomonadota; class Alphaproteobacteria; order Rhizobiales; family Beijerinckiaceae; genus Allobosea. The sequence goes on from CBDIPN010000002.1 coordinate 651,707, forward strand.
GATCTCGTCCTTCGCGGCAATATCGTGCTGTCCGACCGGATCATCGAGGATGGCTATGTCGCCGTCAGCGGAGGCAAGGTCGGCAAGGTCGGCAAGGGCACGCCGCCCTCGGCCCGCGAGACGCAGGATTTCCGGGGACAGTGGATCATGCCGGGCGTCATCGATGGGCAGGTCCATTCCGGCAGCCAGGCCAACCACGAGGGCATCGGCATGTGCTCGCGGGCGGCGGCGGCGGGCGGCGTCACCGTGATGGTCGACATGCCCTATGACGAGCCGGAACCGGTCACCAGCGCCAAGCTTTTCAACGAGAAGGTCGCGGTGGTCGAGCGCGACGCCCATGTCGATGTCGCGCTCTATGCCACGATCACCATCGAGAATGGCTTGCATGCCATTCCGGGCCTGGTCGAAGCCGGCGCCTGCGCCTTCAAGTTCTCGACCTTCGAGGCCAACCCGACGCGCTTCCCCCGCATCGGCGACGACACGCTCTACGAGGCCTTCAAGCTGATCGAGCCGACCGGCCTGCTCTGCGGCGTCCACAACCAGGACCAGGAGATGACGCGGCGCAACATTGCCCGGCTGATCGAGGCCGGCGATACCGGCCCTGACGCCTTCCTGCGCGCTCATACACCGCTGGTCGAGAACCTCGCCACCGCCCGCATCTACGAGATCGGCGCCGAGACCGGCGCCCGGGCCCATGCCGTCCACGTCTCGACCTCGCGCGGCTTCGAGATCTGCAACATGTACAAGCAGGCCGGCTACAAGGCGACCGTCGAGAGCTGCGTGCAGTATTTCATGCTCAACGCCGAGGAGCATGGCCCGCGCTTCGGCGCCAAGATCAAGCATTACCCGCCGATCCGCCCGAAGGCCGAGAGCGACCTGCTCTGGAGCCATCTTGCCGCCGGCCATTGCGATTTCATCTCGTCGGACCACGTCTCCTGGGGACTGGAGAAGAAGGGCGATCCGATGATTTTCAAGAACACCTCGGGCGGGCCGGGCATCGAGACCCTGCTGCCGGCGCTCTGGACCGGCTGCGAGGAGCATGGCCTGTCGCCGACCATCGTCGTGAAGCAGCTCTGCGAGGGGCCGGCCAAGGCCTTCCTGCTCGCCGACAAGGGCCGGCTCGAAGCCGGAGCGGACGCCGACATCACCGTGCTGGAGCCCGGCCGCTTCATCCATGATCCCAGCAAGAGCCTGTCGGCGGTGAAGTGGAGCTCGATGGAGGGCCGCGAGTTCCGCGTCCGCGTCGCTGCGACCTATGTGCGCGGCCAGCTCGCCTGGGACGGCAGGGAAATCCGCAACAAGGCCGGCGACGGCCGCTTCCTGCGCCCGGCAACGTAAGCCCATGTCGATCGATCAGGACAGGCTCTGGCGCCGCATCGAGGCGCTCTCCGCCATCACCGATCCCGAGCGGCCGTGGACGCGCCGCTCGTTCACGCCGCGCTTCCTCGAAGGGCGCGAATGGCTGGCAGTGGAGTTCCGCGAGGCCGGGCTGGAGACGGAGCTCGACGCTGCCGGCAACCTGATCGGCCGGCTCACTGGGGCCGATCCGAGCCTGAAGCCGATCCTGATCGGCTCGCACTCGGACACCGTGCCCTCCGGCGGGCGCTATGACGGTATTCTCGGCGTGCTCGCCGCGCTGGAAGTCGCGCAGAGCTTCAGCGAGCGTGGCGACCGCCTGCGCCATACGCTGGAGGTCGTCGATTTCCTGGCGGAGGAGCCGAGCGAGTTCGGCCTCTCCTGCATCGGCAGCCGCGCGCTCGCCGGCAGCCTGACCGACGAGCATCTGGCGCTGACCCGTCCGGACGGCATGACCTTGCGCGAAGGCATCGGTTTCGTCGGCGGACGGCCGGCAGAGCTGGCCTCGGTCAAGCGGCCGAGCGATGGCATCGCGGCCTATGTCGAGGTCCATATCGAGCAGGGCCGCGTGCTGGAGAACGAGCGCATCCCGATCGGCATCGTCACCGATATCGTCGGCATCCGCCGCGAACGCATCATCGTCACCGGCAGGGCCGACCATGCAGGAGCGACGCCGATGCCGCTCCGGGCCGACGCGCTGGTCGGCGCCGCGAAACTGATCGAGGCCGCCTACAAGCGCGCGCTCGCGACTTCGCGCGACAACCAGCCGCTTGTCGCCACCTTCGGGCGCATCGAGGTCAGCCCCAACGCGTCGAATGCGGTGCCGGGCGAGGCCGTGATGACGCTCGAAGTCCGCTCCGGCAACGAAGCCGCGGTGAAAGCCTTCGGCGAGACGCTGGTGCGCGACCTGCGCCCTGCCCTCGAAGACTTGCGCCTCACGATCGCGGTCGAGCCGATCAGCCATGTCGCGCCGACGGCCTGCGCGCCTGAGGTTCGCACGGCCATCGCCAATGCCTCAGCCTCGCTCGGGCTCGCCACGCGCGACCTGCCGAGCGGCGCCGGGCATGACGGCGTCCACATCGCCCATATCGGCCCGGTCGGCATGATCTTCGTGCCCTGTCTCGAAGGGCGCAGCCATGCGCCGGAGGAATCGATCACGCCAGACCAGGCCGGCGACGGCGCCCGGGTGCTGGCCGAGACGGTGCGCCTGCTCGACACGCAACTGGGCTGAACGCGATGGACTGGGCGGCAGGCGACCTCAAAGAGCGCGACCTCTACAAGCTCCTCGTCAACACCGTGCTGCCCCGGCCGATCGCCCTCGTCACCACGGTCGACGGGAAGGGCCGTGCCAATGCCGCGCCCTTCAGCTTCTTCAATGTCTTCAGCCACGCGCCGCCGCTGGTCGTGCTCGGCATCGAGGGGCGCAGCGGCATCGAGCCGTTGAAGGACACGATGCGCAATATCCGCGAGACCGGCAGCTTCGTCGTCAATCTCGTCGATCGGGCGATGGTCGCGGCGATGCAGGTCTGCGCCATCGATTTCCCCTCCGAGATCGACGAGATCGCAGCGGCCGGTCTCGACACTGTGGCGAGCGCCAAGGTCGCGGCGCCGCGGCTTGCCGCCTCGCCCGTCCAGCTCGAATGCCGCGAGACGGTCTCGCTTTCGTTCGGCACCAAGCATCGCAATCTCGTCGTCGGCGAGATCGTCCATCTCCATATCCGCGACGGCATCGTCGACGAGCGGCTGCATGTCGACATCGACAAGCTCGACCTCGTCGGCCGCCTGCATGGCGCCGACTGGTATCTCGGTCTGGGCGACCGCTTCCAGGAGCCGCGCCAGACGCTGGACGGCTGGCGCGCCCGGTCCACCATTCCCGAAGGAGAGGTGTCGTGAGCGGCACGATCTACGTCATCAATCCGAACTCGACCGAGCGCGTCACCCGCGGCATCGACGAGGCTGTCGCGCCGCTGCGTATGGCTGGCGGCCCGGCTATCGAATGCCTGACGCTCGCCGACGGCCCGCCCGGCATCCAGTCGCAGCGCGATGTCGACGGGCTGATCCCCGCCCTGCTTAAACGCGCCGCCGAGCTTGAGAACGAGGCCGCCGCCTTCGTCGTCGCATGCTTCTCCGACCCCGGCATGCATGCCCTGCGCGAGCAGAGCAAGAAGCCGGTGCTGGGCATCGCCGAATGCGGCGTGCTGACCGCGCTGACGCTCGGCCAGCGTTTCGGCATCGTCGCGATGCTCCAGAATTCGATCCCGCGCCATCTGCGCTATCTCGGCGCCATGGACTTGCCCCGCGAAACTGGAGAGCTCTTCTGAAGGAAGGAGGAGCATTTCATGGGCAAGCCGCAACGCCGGCTCGGGAAGGAATTCGAGGCGGAGGCCGTTCGTCTGGTTGAGACGAGTGGCCGCACACAGCGTGAAATCGCGGAGGATCTCGGCATTGGTCTGTCGACGCTGCGCCGCTGGCTCGACAAGCGCCGCGAGCGTGATCTGGAGGCGCCGCCTCCCGAGCGGCAGGAAGACCTGGCCGCTGAGCTGAAGCGGCTGCGACGCGAGAACGAGATCCTGCGACAGGAACGCGAAATTCTGAAGAGGGCCGCGACTTTTTTCGCCAAGGAGGGAAGTCGATGAGATTTGAACTCATCGATGCGGCGAAGAAGGAGTTCCCCGTTCAGCGCCTGTGCAAGGTTCTCGACGTCAGCCCGAGCGGCTACTTCGCCTGGAAGGGGCGTCCTGCTTGCCGTCGCCAGCGCGACGACATGGTGCTGCTCGCCCATGTCCGCTCGGCCTTCACCCTGTCGAACGAAACCTATGGGAGCCCGCGCATGGTGCACGAACTGCGCGACAACGGCCTGTCGATCGGACGCCGGCGCGTTGCCCGACTGATGCGCGAGAATGGAATGAAGGCGCGGCAGAAGCGGCGGTTCAAGCGCACCACCGACAGCCTGCATGCCTTTCCGGTCGCCCCGAACCTCCTCGACCAGGACTTCGCCGCGGCCGGCCCGAACCAGAAGTGGGGCGCTGATATCTCCTACGTCTGGACGCGCGAGGGCTGGCTGTACCTGGCCGTCGTCATCGACCTCTTTGCCCGGCGTGTCGTCGGCTGGGCAACCAGCGACAGGCTCCACAAGGAACTGGCGTTGTCAGCCCTGCGCCGGGCCATTGCCGTGCGGCGTCCTGCCGCCGGGCTGATTCACCACGCAGATCGCGGCAGCCAATACTGCTCCCTCGACTACCAGGCGGAGCTGAGGAAGCACGGCGTCCTGATCTCGATGTCGGGCAAGGGAAACTGCTTTGACAACGCCATGGTCGAGACGTTCTTCAAGACGCTCAAGAGCGAACTCGTCTGGCGCACCGTCTTCCAGACCCGCGCCGAGGCGACCGCCGCAATCGGCCGCTATATCGACAGCTTCTACAATCCCGTCCGGCGCCATTCGGCGCTCAACTTCATCAGCCCGCTTCAGTTCGAGAGGCAGGCCGCCTAAACTCGAAAACGCTCTCCAAAATCACGGCGCAAGTCCAGTGATGGGTTGCGCCGGCATGGCGCGCTTCCGCGAGCCGCTGGAACGGGCTCTCGGCATCCCCACTGTCGAACCGACCCAGGCCGCAGTGACCATGGCGATCGGGCGCGTCAAGCTGGGCTGGGGCGGGCGCCCCCTCGACGGAGGCTGATCATGGACAGCCTCACGGCCGAACTCGCCGGGCTGCTCGGCGAGGCGAATGTCCTCGTCTCCGCGCAGGACCAGGCGCCCTTCCTCACCGACTGGCTCGGCAAGTATCACGGTGCCGCGCGGGCGGTGGTGAGGCCGGGCTCGACCGAGGAGGTCGCCGCCGTGATGCGGCTTTGCGCCAACCATGGCGTGCCGGTCGTGCCCCAGGGTGGCAATACCAGCATGTCCGGCGGCGCCACGCCGGCTGAGACGGGCGAGGCCATCGTGCTATCGATGAAGCGACTCAATCGCATTCGCAATATCGACCCCATCGGCAACACGATCACGGTTGAGGCCGGCGTCGTCCTCGCCAAGGTGCAGCAAGCTGCCGAGGCAGCCGGACGCTTCTTTCCGCTCAGCCTCGGCGCCGAGGGCAGTTGCACCATCGGCGGCAACCTCGCAGCCAATGCCGGCGGCGTCGCCGTGCTGCGCTACGGCACGATGCGCGAGCTCACGCTCGGCCTCGAGGTCGTACTGGCCGACGGGCGCATCTGGGACGGGCTGACGGCGCTACGCAAGGACAATACCGGCTACGCGCTGCGCGATCTGTTCATCGGCTCCGAGGGGACGCTCGGCATCATCACCGGCGCGGTGCTCAAGCTCTTCGCCCGACCGCAGGCGCGCGCCACCGCCTTCGTCGCCGTGCAGGATACGGCTGCGGCCTTGTCACTCCTCGGCGCGGTCCGCGATCGCTGCGGCGATCGCGTCACCGCCTTCGAATTCATGACGGGCGAGTGCCTCGGGCTGATCCTTCAGCACATCACGGATGCGCGCCTGCCGCTGGCGGAAATGCCGCCGGCCGCCGTTCTGATCGAACTATCCGACCAGGACGACGAGGCGGCGCTGGGCGAAAAGCTCGAAGCCGCGTTGATCGGCGGGGTCGAGGCCGGGCTCGTCAGCGATGCCGCCGTCGCGCAGGACGGTACGCAGGCTCGGTCCTTCTGGCGCATCCGCGAAGGCGTCTCCGAGGCTTTGGTGCGCGCCGGCAAGGCGGCCAAGCACGACGTCTCGATGCCGGTCTCGGCCATGGCCGAGTTCGTCGCCGCGGCCGATTCAGCCGTCAAGGCGGCCGCGCCCGGTATCCGGCCGATCGTCTTCGGCCATCTCGGCGACGGCAACCTGCATTACAATCTGCTGCCGGGCACAGATCAGGACCCGGCCGCTTTCGCGGCGCTCGCACCTGAACTCACCCGCATCGTCCATGACGAGATCGGCCGCCGGCGCGGCTCGATCAGCGCCGAGCACGGCATCGGCCAGTTGCGCGTCGGCGAAATGCCGCTGCGCAAGGCGCCGATCGAGCTTGAGCTGATGCGCTCGCTGAAAGACCTGCTCGACCCTGCGGGATTGCTGAACCCCGGCAAGCTCCTGCCTCCTTCCACCAGCAACTGAGGACCATCATGGCTCTGCTCGATGAAACCGCTGACGGCGTCTACGTCATCGCGGTGACGCCCTTCACCGAAACCGGCGCACTCGATCTCGACAGCACCGACCGCATGGTCGATTTCTATCTGGAAAAGGGCGCGACCGGCCTTACCGTGCTCGGCATGATGGGCGAGGCGCCGAAGCTGACCGCCGAGGAATCGCGCATCTTCGTGCGCCGCGTGCTGAAGCGCGTTAATGGCCGCGTGCCGGTCGTCGCCGGCGTCTCAGCAGCGGGCTTCGCCGCGATGGCCGAACTCAGCGAGAGCGTGATGGGGGATGGCGCCGCCGGCGTCATGGTCGCCCCGCCCTCGAACCTGCGCACCGACGACCAGATCCTCTCCTATTACGCGATGGTGGCGGAGACGCTGGGCGCCAAGACGCCCTTCGTGCTGCAGGATTTCCCGCTGGTGACGCAGGTCCAGATCACATCCGCCGTGATCCTGAAGATCGTCGCCAACCATCCGACCTGCGTCATGCTCAAGCACGAGGACTGGCCGGGTCTCGCCAAGATCTCGGCGCTGCGTGCCGCGAGCGATAAGGGCGGCCGCCGCATCTCGATCCTCGTCGGCAACGGCGGCATGTTCCTGCCGGAGGAATTGTCGCGCGGTGCAGATGGCGCCATGACCGGCTTCGCCTATCCCGAGATGATGGTCGACGTCTGGAAGGCCCATGCCGCCGGCCAGGTCGAGCGGGCGCATGATCTGTTCGACGCCTATCTGCCGCTGGCGCGCTACGAGCAGCAGCCCGGCCTCGGCCTCGCCATCCGCAAATATACAATGGCCAAGCGCGGCGCGATCGCTTCCGCCACCCTGCGCAAGCCCGGCGGGACATTGTCCAAGGCAGATATCGCCGATATCGAACGGCTCATCGCGCGGCAGGAGCAGCGCCTGAAGGAGATCGGCTGATGGACCTCGGACTTTCCGGAAAGCGCGCCCTCGTCCTGGGCGCCAGCCGCGGGCTCGGCGCGGTGATCGCGCAGACGCTCGCCGCCGAGGGCGCGACGGTGATCGCTGCGGCGCGCAGCACCGATGTGACGGAGAACTGGATCGCCGGCCTGCCGGCCGAGCAGCGCGGTCGGGCCAGCGCGGCGAAGCTCGACCTCACCGATCTCGCTTCGGTCGATGCTCTCGCCGAGGCACTGATCGCAGCAGGAGGCGTCGATATCCTGATCGGCAATTCCGGTGGCCCGCCGCCGGGCGAGGCGCGCGACGCCAAGCGCGACGACTGGCTCAGGCATTTCGAGGGGATGGCCGCCAATCTGTTCCATCTGGCGCAGCGCCTGCTGCCCGGCATGGCTGAGCGCGGCTTCGGCCGCATCGTCACCATAGCCTCCTCCGGCGTCGAGCAGCCGATCCCGCGGCTCGCTCTCTCCAACGGCATCCGCGCCGCCGTGATCGGCTGGTCGAAGACGCTGGCATCCGAGGTTGCCGGCAGCGGAATCACGGTCAATGTCGTGCTGCCCGGCCGCATCCATACCGAGCGCGTCGACCAGCTCGACGATGCCGCCGCGGCCCGCAGCGGCGGCACGCGCGACGCCGTAGCGAAGGCATCGATCGCGACGATTCCCGCCGGTCGCTATGGCAAGCCGCAGGAATTCGCCGATGTCGTCACCTTCATCGCCAGCGAACGGGCGAGCTATGTAACCGGTGCGAAGATCCGCATCGATGGCGGCTTGATCCGCGGCATCTGAAGCAGCAGCCGGCCTGCGCAGACCTGCTGCGATTGCCGCGTCAGACCGAAAGGTGCGACGCGGCAATAGTTCTACTAAGTAATTGATATTCTCACGATCGATCTCTCAATCAGACAATACAAAAACAAATTATATTTTATCTGCAAGCAACGATCTTTGATAGATTTACTGCTCCCCCTTCAGCCCGACGCTCGACTTTTCAGCCCCGATCTCAACCCCTGACCTCTCGAGGGCGAGTTTGATGCCCTGCAGGTTGTTGTGGGTCGGCACGCGTCTGCCCTTTTCGAAGTCTCGGATGGTCGAGAGTCCGAGATGGGCGGCCTTTGCGAGGTCCTGCTGGCTCCAGTCGAGGAGTGCGCGGGCGTCGCGGCATTGGGCTGGCGTAAGCATAGTGCCGGCATAGCCTGATCAACGCTTTCCGTCGAGCGCCGACCTTTCCAGTTGACTGGCGCCGCCATAGGAAGCGAACCGTCGTTCACCGACGATTTTCGTCGCTGGAGGACGATAATGACTCTGATACTGGAGCTCGAGCGAAAGCTCATTTTCTACAGGCCCGGCATCCTGCGCTACGCCATGCGGCAGGCGGGAATGCAGCTTGGCGCAGCGCAAAACGGCGCCGAGCGACGCGAGCTTTTGTCTCAGTCGCTCAAGCGCGGATGGGACGTGGCCAGAGCCGAGCTTGCGGCGCTTCAACGGTTGCAGGCCCTTGTGCAGCACGAGCGCGACGGGCGGCTTCGCAACCACATCATCGCCTGGGATATCAGCTCCCCGAACGAGGCCGTCCCGACCGCCCTCACCGCTCGCCGGCTTCAGTGAGGGTTCGCCATGCATCACTCTTTGCGTCATCCTGTCATCGCGCCCTCACAGGCGCTGCCTCACGAGGTGCCGTCGCCCTCGCCGTCTCCGCTGAGCCCAGCCGAGCTCGCGCAGGCCTATCGGAATTGGCGGTTTCGCCGGGATTGTGCCGCATCACTCGCTCCTCTGCCCGGAGGGGCCGAGCGATGACCAGCACGTTGCGCCATCGGCGCACCTCTGCGAGCGCTCGGCTCACTGAGCTACGCCCTACCCCTGCGATCACCCCACTGAGCCTGTTGAGTTCCGCACTCGATCGCGGCGCGGATGAACATGTGCTGTCTCAACTGATCGGCTTGCACGAACGCAGCCGCGTAGAGGATGCACGCCGCGAGTTCGAAGCAGCCCTTGCAGCCGCCAAGGCCGAGCTCCCGGTGATCGCGAAGACCCAGATCGCCAGTATCGGAGCCAAGCACTACCGCCATGAGGACCTGGCCGAGATCGCGCGCACGATCAGCCCGATCCTGGCGCGCCACGGTCTGGCCTACCGCTTCCGCTCGAACAGTGAGGGCGAGAGGGTGACTATCACTTGCGTGATCTCGCACCGTAACGGTCATAGTGAGGAAAACAGCCTCTCGGCCGGCGCCGATCACAGCGGGGATAAGAACGCGATCCAGGCAATCGGATCGACCCTGACCTATCTGCAGCGGATGACACTGAAGGCAGCGCTCGGTCTGGCCGCCGCCGATGATGATGACGGCAAGGCGGCTGGGGTCGGCGAGACCATCACCCGTCAGCAAACCCGGGAGCTTCTCGCGCTGATCGACGAGGTCGGCGGCGAGCGCGAAGCCCTGCTGCGCTTCTTCAAGATCAAGGCTTTTGCGGAACTGCCGGCGCGCCGCTTCCGGCAGGCGTTGGTGATGCTCAACGCCAGGCAGGGACGGGCCTGACCATGCTCGAGATCATCAACTGCACCCAAGGCTCCCCGGAATGGGCGCAAGCGCGCCTGGGCATCCCGACCGCCTCCGAGTTCGCCTCGATCCTGACCAAGGGGCGTGGTGGCGCCGAGAGCCGGACCCGCCAAACCTATCTCTACAAGCTCGCCGGCGAACGCCTGACCGGCGAGGTGATGGAGAGCTTCACCTCTGCCCATATGGAGCGCGGCAAGCTGATGGAGGAGGAAGCCCGCAGCGCCTATAGCTTCGTCACCGGCCTGGAGTACGAGACCATCGGGTTCTTGCGCCGCGGGCGAGCCGGCGCCTCGCCCGATGCACTGATCGGCAGGGACGGCCTGCTCGAGATTAAGACCAAGCTGCCGCATCTCCTGATCGAAGCGCTTCTCAAGGGCGAGTTCCCATCGGAGCACAAAGCGCAGTGTCAGGGGCAACTCTGGATCGCGGAGCGCGACTGGATCGACCTGGCAATCTATTGGCCGGGGTTGCCGATCATGATCACCCGAGCCCATCGCGACGAGACCTTCATCAACGAACTCAGCACGTCCGTGACGCAGTTCAACGAGGAACTCGACCGGATTGTCGCCCAGGTCGCCGCATACGGGCGGCTGGAGGCGGCGTGATGGGAGAGCGTCGCGAGTTCACCCGCAGCCAGAAGGTCGCCATGCTCAAGCGGGCCATGGACGGGCGCGGCTGCATTCGATGCGAAGGCTGCGGCCACAATGTCTCCGGCAAGGTCGTCGAGTTCGACCATGTCATCCCGGAAGCTCTCATCCTCGACAAGACGAGAGAGCTTTCGATCGATGATGGCCGGGTTCTCGGGCGCGACTGCTGTCACCGTGCACCCGGCACCAAGACGGCCCGCGACCTCGCCGCGATCGCCGAGGCCAAGCGACGCGAAGCCCGCCATCTCGGGATCAGGCCGCTTCTCTCGCGCGGATTCCCAAGACCAACGCCGCAGATGAAGGCGTCCCGCCCTCTCGCCAAGCCAGCCGCATGGCGCCGCGATGATCAATAATCCCGATTGCTCGATGGAGTTCGCATCCGTGTTTTTGACGACGTCTTGCCCAAAACCCGGGCGTAGCCGCTGGCCGGCCCTGGTCTTCGCCATCATCCTAGCCAACGCCGCGGGCGCCTGCAGCCCGCGTACCGCCATGCGCTTCGACCGCTACGACGGACGCAGCGATGCCGGTGCCGTCGCGCAGTTCCAGCAGGACGATGCCATCTGCAAGGGCGAAGCCGCCAAGGCCCAGGCCATGGCGGCCCCGATCTATTCCGGGCGTAGTCTCGCGGATGCCATGGAAGCCGGCATGCTCGAAGGCCAGCGCAACCAGGCGCTGCGCCAGATCATGGTCGGCTGCATGGCCGGCCGAGGCTACAGCATGACCGTTGTCACGATTGAACCTTAGCACCGACAGCGTCGGGTCAGCCCACCGGACGAACACGACGCTGCGGGCGCACGATCCGCTGCGGACGCTCGCGGATCGTCGGCGTCCTCGCGGTCAGGTATTTGAGGGCCTGGCTCGTCGCATCGACCTGATCATCGTTGCGCGCCAGCGGGAAAGCGAGGAGTTCGCCGAGATAACCGGCGAGCCAGTCGACCTCGCGCGGCAGGAACACCTGCCCCGCCTCGAAGCGAGCCGCCTGCGCCATTAGCCGCGCCTGCTTTTCGATCCGTGACGATTGCAGCAATGGATGCAGCGTCCCGGTACGCCGCAGGTCCTGCGACAAGGCCCGCCCGAGCTCGGTATCCTCGACCAGCGTCGCGTCGACCGCGTGTTTCCGGGCGAGATCGATCATCTTGCGGCGCAGCTCCGGTGCCTCCCATCGACCACGGACGAGGTCGATCAGGTAATACGTCTGCCCGATCGCTCCCCAGACCATCCCGACCGACCAGTCGGAATGCTCGGCCTGGGTCGAGGCGGTATCCCAGGATACAATCTTGAGGTCGAACTCGGCCGGCCGCTCATCGTAATAGTGCAGCCAATCGCGCTTGATGATCTGGCCTTCGGCCGGCAGCGGGTTCTGCTGATATTGAGCCGAGAAGTTCAACGCGCCGAGATTGCGCTTAATCGCATCGAGATCTGCGAAGGTATCGCGGCCGGCATGCATAATCTCGCCCTGACGGCGCTGATAGAACGCCTCCGGACCATCCCCAATGCGATAGCGGCAATCGTCCGGCGCGATGGCGGGAATCGAGAGAACCTCCCAATCCTCTTTCTCCAGGACATGCCCGACCAGATCATCCTCGTGCAGACGCTGCATGACGATGACAATGGCGCCGTTCTTACGATCGTTCAGCCGGGAGTAGAGGGTACCATCATAAAACGTCTGCACCCGACGCCGGGCCGCCGCCGAGAGGGCATCATTGAGGCCATTGATCGGATCATCGATGACGATGAGATCGGCGCCGCGTCCCAACACCGAACCGCCAATCGACGAGGCATAACGATAGCCCTGTTCTGTGGTGCGGATCTCCTGGCCGCGATTGGCCCTTATCTCGAACCGCGGAAAGGCGCGACGGTACCAATCCGAGGAGACCACGCTGCGGAACGCCGCGGCGTGGGTCAGCGAGAGCTCCTGGGCGTAGCTGATCGCCATGATCCGCTTGCGTGGATCATGGCCCATCAGCCAGGCAGTGAAGGCAATCGTGACGCAGATCGACTTGGCCGAGCGCGGCGGCACATTGATGATCAGCCGCCTGCACTCGCCGCTCCAGACCCGCATCAGCTGATAGGCGATCGCCTCGATATGCCAGTTATGCTGATAGGCTGTGCCCGGCTCCAGCGTCACAAAGCACTGCTCGATGAAGCTTGCCAGATCGCGCCGCAGGATAGCGGTTAGAAGAGCTTGATCAGCCATCGCCATCACCGGTCACGGTCGCGCGCTTCCGGGCGAGAAAGCGCTCGATCAGCGCCTCCTCTTCTTCGTCAGTTAGCGGCCGCTCCGCCTCAGGCATATTGTCGTTGGCCATGTCCAACTTGAACAACAAAGCAAACGCAGCGATGTTGCCTTCCATCGCAAACGCGAACAGTCGCTCCTGAGCCAAGTCGCGCTTGGTGATCCAGACCCTCTTGCCAGCGATTGTCGCCCTCATCTTCTTCGACAAGAATGGCTGGCCATCATCCTTTCGGGCGCTACTCGATTTGCTCTTGCGGCGCCTCGACGGGTTGCCACTTTTCCCCTTCTGAAAGCGGGTTTTCTGCGGCGGCTTCTTGTAGCCTACGGCCGGGGGATCATCCTCACGAGACATGGCCCCCTCCAATGCTCTCGTCCGACACCGTGCGGGCGCTGGCATCGTACCCGCGCTGCGCCGCCATCTCCGCGAAGGTCACTCCGGTCTCGGCGTGGCGCGCCTCATCCTTGAACAGCCTCTCCCAGCGGCGGATCGCGCCATCGACATAGAGCGGATCGAACTCCATGACGTAGCCGCGACGTTTGGTCTTGGCCGCCGCGATCAAGGTCGTTCCGGAGCCGCTGAAGCTGTCGAGAATGATCCCCTTCGGTTTCGAGCAATCCTTGATCGCGTCCATCACCATGGCGCAGGGCTTCACCGTCGGGTGGCTCGCGAGCTCCGCCATCCGGCCCTTGCGGAAGCCGTTCACCCCGGCATAGCTCCACAGGGTGGTGCGATAGCGGCCATGCTTGCCGAGCTCGATATTGTTGATGTGCGGCGCCTTGCCCTTCTTCCACAGCGTGATCAACTCGGTCTGGCTCCGGTAGAGCGAACCCATCCCGGCATTGGCCTTGGCCCAGGTGATCACCGACTTCAGCTCGTCGAACACGCCATAGCCGGCATTCAGCATCTCGTGCAGGTGCGGGCCATCGATGCAGCTATAGACCAGCGCGCCATCCTGCGACGCCTTCGCGATCTCAGCGAAGACCGCGCGCAGGAAGCCGGTGAACTCGAGCTTGCTCATCTCGCCCGACGCCATCGCGAACTCGCGATGCTTGACCTTCCCGAGACCGCTGACATGGCCATCGACCCGGACGTTGTACGGCGGATCCACAAACACCATCTGGGCGAGCTCGCCACCCAGCAGCGTCTGATAATTGCTCCGCTCGCGCGCATCGCCGCACAGGATGCGGTGTTCGCCCATCAGCCAGAGATCGCCCCGCACGGTCACCGCCACATCCTGCAGCTCCGGCAGCGCATCCGCCGGATCGGCCTTCGTCGCTTTTTGAACACCAGGGTCGAGGATCACATCGATCTCACCGATCTCGAAGCCCATCACGTCGACCTCGAAGTCGAGCTCGATCAGCTCGCCCAGCTCCAGCTTCAGGATCTCGTCGTCCCAGCCGGACAGCTCAGCCAGACGGTTATCCGCGATCCGTAGCGCCCGGATCTGCTGCGGGCCGAGATGATTGATGCAGATCACCGGGACCGTCTCCATGCCGAGAAGTTTCGCCGCCTCATAGCGACCATGCCCAGCGACGATCTCGCCATCAGTCGTCACCAGGATCGGCGTGGTGAACCGGAACTCCCTGATGCTCTCGGCGATCAGGTGGATCTGCTTGTGCGAATGCGTCCGCGCGTTGCGCACCGACGCTTTGAGATCCGACAGGCGCCGCTCGCTCACCTGCGGTGCGAAAGCCTCAGCAGCACGCGCGAGTTCGGGATCCTTGGTGGCGGGTTGGATGCGGCGGCGAACACGCACCTGCGACTTGGGGGGATGAGAGGACATAACGATCGTTTCCTTTTTCAAGGAGACGACCAGAACAAGCGAGCACTCGCAGCAAAGCATAGCCCGCCCAGCTCCACTGGGAGGCCTACACCTTGCCTAACGAGGGCTGCTCACTCAAAGGTGATGATGCCTCAATTAGGAGTGCCGAACACGATCTGATCGGTCTCGGCATGTGCTCGCGAATCACGAGCACCCCGATCCTTAACGCACTTCCGAGCGGAAGTACAGGACAACAATCTCCGCGCTAGGAACATATACTCGCTTTGTCACCTTGGGCGCCGGATTGGCTCTCGCCGCCCAAAAAAGCCGGGGGTGCGAATCCCACCAACCGACATCCCTGATCTCGCCTTCCACAATCCCTGTTCGTCGCAGGCGAATTCCCTGATCGATAGCGGGAAACTCCCTGCTCCTGAATTCCCCCAACCAGCGAATATCACCTCGTAAACAAGCGGTTAAACCGAAATCCGCCCTGCCAAAGCCCTTCACTTAGCTCCAAACTCCCTGAAAATTCCCTGATACCAGGGAATTCAGCATGGCAAAGCCGATGCAGAAGAGGAGGCTCCACCGCTTCGGAAAGCTTTGACGCTCGCGCGCAGTCGGCGAGCGGGTTATATCCACGCGTATTCGAACGCCGTAGGGCAGGAGTAGTCCATGAAGATCGTGATGGTGGGCTCGGGCTATGTCGGGCTCGTCTCCGGCGCCTGCTTCGCCGATTTCGGGCACGAGGTCGTCTGCGTCGACAAGGTCGAGAGCAAGGTCGCGGCGCTGCAGCGCGGCGAGATCCCGATCTTCGAGCCCGGCCTGTCCGAGCTGGTGCGGACGAATGCGGCGGCAGGCCGCCTGTCCTTCACCACCGACCTGGCCGGGCCGGTGGCGCAGGCCGACGCCGTCTTCATCGCGGTCGGCACGCCCTCGCGCCGCGGCGACGGCTTCGCCGACCTGTCCTATGTCTATGCCGCCACCCGCGAGATCGCCGGGGCGATCAGCGGCTACACGGTGATCGTGACCAAGTCGACGGTCCCGGTCGGTACCGGCGACGAGGTCGAGCGGATCATCCGGGAACTCAGGCCCGATGCCGATTTCGCCGTGGTCTCCAACCCGGAATTCCTGCGCGAGGGCGCCGCGATCGAGGATTTCAAGCGGCCGGACCGCATCGTCGTCGGCACTGACGACGAGCAGGCCCGCACCGTCATGGCCGATATCTACCGGCCGCTCTATCTCAACAACGCGCCGATCCTCAACACCGGCCGGCGCACGGCGGAATTGACCAAATACGCGGCCAACGCCTTCCTGGCGACCAAGATCACCTTCATCAACGAGATCGCCGATCTCTGCGAGCAGGTCGGCGCCAATGTCCAGGACGTCGCCCGCGGCATGGGGCTCGACAACCGCATCGGCGGCAAGTTCCTGCATGCCGGGCCGGGCTATGGCGGCTCCTGCTTCCCGAAGGACACGCTGGCCCTGATCAAGACGGCGCAGGATTACGGCACGCCTTCGCGCATCGTCGAGACGGTCGCGGCGGTGAACGACCAGCGCAAGCGGGCGATGGGCCGCAAGGTGATCGCGGCCTGCGGCGGCTCGGTCCGGGGCAAGACGATCGCCGTGCTCGGCCTGACCTTCAAACCGAACACCGACGACATGCGCGACGCGCCCTCGATTTCGGTGATCACGGCGCTGATGGATGGCGGCGCCACGATCCGCGCCTATGATCCCGAAGGGATGGAGCAGGCGAAGGCCGTGCTGCCGGCCGGCGTGACCTATTGCGGCGATGCCTATGAATGCGTCGCGGGCGCCGACGCCGCGGTGATCGTGACCGAGTGGAACATCTTCCGGGCGCTCGATCTCGACCGGGTCAAGGCGACCATGGCCGCGCCCGTCCTCGTCGACCTCCGCAATGTCTACCGCGCCGAGCAAGTCAGGGCCAAGGGCTTCTCCTATGCCGATGTCGGAAGGGGTGACGCTCTGGCGGCCGAGAAGCGCGCCGGCGTCGACGAGGCCGCATAGCCGGACTTACGGACTGCCGCTGACGGCGCCATTCCTGGCGGGCGTCGGCGCATCTTCATCGCGCGGCCAGGTCCCACGCCACAGGCCGGCCTTCGCCGCCATCGCGGCATCGAGCTCGGCGGCATAGGTCGCGGCGTGCAGTCGCAAGGGGCGCGCCCAGCCGCCGCGAACCAGCGCCCGCGAGAGATCCTCCCCGCCGACCCAGCACTGGAAACTGTCCTTCTCGCCCGGCGCGTCGAGCGCGGTCAGGCAGCGGGCGCGATCCGAGCGCAAGATCGTGATCAGCGCCGACCTGGCTTGCAGGCCGCAATTCCAGGGCAAGCCGTCCTGACCATGGCAGACCGCGTCGCGCGCCAGCCCGGCGAGATGACGCAAGCGGACCAGGGTTTGCGCGTTGCGAAAGGCCGTCGCCTCGAGCGGATCGATCTGCCCGACGATCATGATCGGTGTCGCCAGGCGCGGGGCGCGGCGGGGCGGCGCCAGCAACGAGTCAGCCTCTTTCGGCGGCGGCTTGGGCCATTCGACCTTGGTCGGCGTCACCGGCGCAGTTTTCACATCGGCGACCTCGACCTGGCCGTGGTCAGGCGCGAACTGCGTGACGGCAGCCGAAGCGGCGATCGCAGCAACGAGCACCAAAGCCAAACGTGTCGCCAGGCTGCGATCTGTCATAGGGTCCGACCGGGCGATGAATCATTCATGGCCGATTGCGGCGACAATCTACGGCAATCGCCTCCCGAGACAATGGAGGTAACGGCATCGCAAGGCCGAGATCGCGTGACTTGTACGGCTTCGCTAGGCTAGGTATGCGCCCGAGCAACTCGTCGAGGGACATTCGAGGCATGACCAGCCTGAAATTCGGAACCTCCGGCCTGCGCGGTCTCGTGACGGAACTGGCCGGCCTGCCGACCTACGCCCATGTCCGGGCTTTCTGCGCCATGCTGCAAGAGGATAAGGCGGCCGGACCGCGCGGCGAAGTTCTGATCGGTCGCGACCTGCGCGCCTCCAGTCCACTCATCGCGAGGCAAGCCGCACAAGCAATCGCGGATGCCGGGCTCATGCCGGTGGATTGCGGGGCCGTGCCGACGCCGGCGTTGGCACTCGCTGCCATGACCGCCGGCAGCCCCGCCGTGATGGTGACGGGCAGCCATATCCCGGACGACCGGAACGGCCTGAAATTCTACCGCGCCGGGGGCGAAATCGACAAAGCCGACGAGGCGCGCATCCTTGCCGCGCATGGCGCGCTCGCCCTTGCCTCCGTTCCAACCATTTCGGTCGTGCCGCCGCAGCGCGACATCGTCTCCGGCTACCGCGACCGCTATGCCGGTTTCTTCGGCCATGCGCTGCAGGGCCTGACCATCGGCGTCTACCAGCATTCCTCCGTCGGGCGCGACATCATCTGCGATGTGCTGGCCTCGCTCGGCGCGGAACCGGTCCCGCTGGGCCGCAGCGAAGCCTTCATCCCGGTCGACACCGAAGCGCTGCGTCCCGAGGACGAGGAACTGGCGCGGCGCTGGACCGGCGAGCGCAGGCTCGATGCGATCGTCTCGACCGACGGGGATGCGGATCGTCCGCTGGTCGCAGATGAAACCGGCCGCTTCCTGCGCGGCGATCTCGTCGGCGCCCTCACCGCGCGCTTCCTCGGAGCGGACGCGATCGTGACGCCGGTGACCTCGAACTCGGCGCTCGACCGCCCCGGATCCTTCGAAAAGGTCCTGCGCACGCGCGTCGGCTCGCCCTATGTGGTCGCCGGGATGGAACGGGCTAGGGCCGAAGGCGCCAGGGCCGTCATCGGGTTCGAGGCCAATGGGGGCGTCCTACTGGGTTCGGATGTCGCGCGCGACGGCCGGCGCCTTGCCGCCCTGCCGACGCGCGACGCCCTGCTGCCGATCGTCGCGACGCTCGCGCTGGCCCGCGCCGCACGAAAACCATTGAGCGCCATCGCGGCGGAAGCCTGCTTCGCCATCGCGCTGTCGAACCGCCTGCAAGACGTTCCGCAGGACAGGACTGCGGCCCTGATCGCCCGGCTCGACACCGAGGATTCCGGCTTTCGTGACACGGCCTTCGCGGCTCATGGCGCGGTCGCGGCACGCGACCGCCGGGATGGGCTGCGGCTGACGCTCGGAAACGGCGCGACGGTGCATTTCCGGGCCTCCGGCAACGCTCCGGAGCTGCGTGTCTATGTCGAGGCACCGACGCCGAAAGCGGCCGAAACGCTGCTCGCCGAAAATCTCGCCTTCGCGGCGGCGCAGACTCGCTAGGATCGCCAGGCCGGCCAAAACAGCCGGCAAAGAATATCATACGGAATGCGGTGCAACAGGCCCGCAACCGCTCTACGGGAAGCCCAATTGGACCAAGCCCCTTCGTTTGAACGCGTGCTCTTGACCGGTGCGGCCGGCTTTGTCGGTTTTCATGTCACGCAGGCTCTGCTCGACAAAGGCGTGCAGGTCCTGGGCCTCGACAACCTCACGCCCTATTACGACCCTGCCCTCAAGCAGGCCCGCCTCGACCAGCTCCTCGCCCGCAACGGCTTCTCCTTCGAGCCAACCGACATCGCCGATTACGATGCCGTGCTCGCCGCCTTCGACGCCTTCCGGCCGCAGGTCGTGATCCATCTCGCGGCGCAGGCCGGCGTACGCTACTCGCTCGAGAACCCACGCGCCTATGCCTCTTCGAATCTGGACGGCTTCCTCTCGATCCTCGAAGCCTGCCGGCATAACCCGGTCGACCATCTGGTCTATGCCTCGTCGAGCTCGGTCTACGGCGCCAATGCCAAGGTGCCGTTCAGCGAGCATGACGGCGCCGACCACCCGATCTCGCTCTATGCGGCCACCAAGCGCGCCAACGAACTGATGGCGCATTCCTATGCCCATCTCTACGGCATCCCGACGACCGGCCTGCGCTTCTTTACGGTCTACGGTCCCTGGGGCCGGCCGGACATGGCCTATTTCAAGTTCACCAAGGCGATCCTCGAAGGCCGGCCCATCGACGTCTATGACGAGGCCACGATGAGCCGCGACTTCACCTATGTCGACGATATCCGCGAAGCGATCGTGCGGCTGACGAGCCTGCCGCCGCTGGCGAGGCAGGATTCAGGCAAGGCGGCAGACCCGGCCACGGCAGCCGCCCCCTGGCGGATCTACAATATCGGCAACCACACGCCGGTGCGCCTCGACCATTTCATCGCGACGATCGAGGCCGCCTGCGGCAGGAAGGCGATCAAGCGGCATCTGCCCGCGCAACCCGGCGATGTCCAGGCAACCTATGCCGATGTAGCCGACCTGGCCGCGCGCGTCGACTTCCGGCCGGAAACGCTGATCGAAACAGGAATCGCTCGCTTCGTCGCCTGGTATCGGGAATTCTACCGTATCTGAGCCGTTCAGCACCGCCTTCGAGACCGCAGGACTCAACGACATGACCGAAGCCTTCATCTGCGCCTATGTCCGCACGCCGATCGGGCGCTTCGGCGGCTCGCTGTCCTCGGTCCGCGCGGATGATCTCGGGGCCGTGCCGCTGAAGGCACTGGTCGAGCGCAATCCGGGCGTCGATTTCGGCGCCGTCGATGACGTGATCTTCGGCAGCGCCAACCAGGCGGGCGAGGACAACCGCAATGTCGCGCGCATGTCGCTGCTGCTCGCCGGCCTGCCCAAGGAGGTGCCGGGCACGACGATCAACCGGCTCTGCGGCTCGGGCATGGATGCCGTCATCGCCGCCGCCCGCGCCATCAAGGCGGGCGAGGCGGAACTGATGATTGCCGGCGGCGTCGAGAGCATGTCGCGCGCGCCCTTCGTCCTGCCCAAGGCCGACAGCGCCTTCTCGCGCCATGCCGAGATCCACGACACCACCATCGGCTGGCGCTTCGTCAACCCGCTTATGAAGGCGCAATACGGTATCGATTCGATGCCGGAGACCGGCGAGAACGTCGCCTCTGACTGCAAGATCAGCCGCGCCGACCAGGACGCCTTCGCGCTGCGCTCGCAGCTCAAGGCGGTCGCCGCCCAGCAAAATGGCCGCCTCGCCAAGGAGATCGTCCCGGTCCTGATCCCGCAGCGCAAGGGCGATCCCATCCGCATCGAGATCGACGAGCACCCCCGCGGCGACACCACTCTGGAGAAGCTCGCCAAGCTCGGCACCCCGTTCCGTCGGGAAGGCGGTACCGTCACCGCCGGCAATGCGTCGGGTGTCAATGACGGCGCCGCGGCGCTGATCATCGCGTCCGAAAAGGCTGCCGCGAAATACGGGCTGACGCCGATAGCGCGCATCCTCGGCGGTGCGACCGGCGGCGTCGCACCGCGTGTCATGGGTCTCGGACCGGTTCCGGCGACGCGCAAGCTCTGCGAACGCCTCGGTCTGAAGCCCACCGATTTCGACATTGTCGAGCTGAACGAAGCCTTCGCCTCACAGGGAATTGCGGTGCTGCGCGAACTCGGCATCGCAGAGGACGGCGCGCATGTGAACCCGAATGGCGGGGCGATCGCACTCGGCCATCCGCTCGGCATGTCCGGCGCCCGCATCACCGGTACGGCCGCGCTGGAGCTGTCGCTGACCGGCAAGCGCCGCGCGCTCGCGACGATGTGCATCGGCGTCGGCCAGGGCATCGCGATCGCGCTAGAGCGGGTGTGAGTGCCGTCGCGGCGGGCTCCTTTCCGAACCGCGCGAAACACAGGCCCTATACCATAATGGGCCTTTGTTTCGCCGCGGTTCGGGCGTTTCGCTGTCGTGCGAAAACGCTTCGTGATAAGTGCCGTGCGGTGAAGGGGGAAACGCGTTGAGGCCGACGATCCTGTCCGGCGACCGGAGCATGTATGCAACCGTTCGCAGGAGACTCCCCGCCTTGTTCGTTCGCCCCTCCCGCCTTCGCGACCGCTGCCGCCAGGATTTCTCTCCATGCCCCTGAGATTTCTCGTAACCGGTGGCGCGGGCTTCATCGGCTCGGCCGTGGTGAGGAAGCTGATCGATGAGACGGAGCATGAGGTCTGTATCGTCGACAAGCTGACCTATGCCGGCAACCTCGCCTCGCTGGCGCCCGTCTCCGGCAGCAACCGTTACCGCTTCGAGCAGGCCGATATCGGCGATGGCGAGCGCATGAAGGCGATCTTCGCCGATTTCCAGCCCGATATCGTCATGCATCTTGCGGCCGAGAGCCATGTCGACCGCTCGATCGACGGGCCCGCCGCCTTCATCGAGACCAACGTCGTCGGCAGCTTCACGCTGCTGCAGGAGGCGCTGCGCCATTTCCGGGGGCTGCCGGAGGATCGCAAGGCGCGCTTCCGCTTCCACCATATCTCGACCGACGAGGTCTTCGGCTCGTTGGGTCGCGACGGCTTCTTCCGTGAGGACACGGCCTATCAGCCGAACTCGCCCTACTCCGCCTCCAAGGCGGCTTCCGACCATCTCGTGCGCGCCTGGCACCATACCTACGGCCTGCCGGTGGTGATGACCAACTGCTCGAACAATTACGGGCCCTACCACTTCCCCGAGAAGCTGATCCCGTTGATGATCATCAATGCGCTGGAGGGTAAGCCGCTGCCGGTCTACGGCAATGGGCTCAACGTGCGCGACTGGCTTTATGTCGACGACCATGCCGATGCGCTGATCACCGTCGCCACCGCCGGCAAGCTCGGCGAGAGCTACAATATCGGCGGCCATAACGAGAAGACCAATATCGAGGTGGTGAAGACCATCTGCGCCCTCCTCGACGAACTCCGACCCGACGCGAAGGGTCCGCGCGAGCGTCTGATCAGCTATGTCACCGACCGGCCGGGCCATGATGCGCGCTACGCGATCGATGCCGGCAAGATCGGCCGCGAACTCGGTTGGGCGCCGAAGGAAACCTTCGAGACGGGTTTACGCCGCACGGTCGAATGGTATCTCGCCAATCCCGGCTGGTGGGGCGATATTCGTTCCGGCGTTTATCTTGGCGAACGCCTCGGCGTGGCCTGAGCGGAGACCGGAGCATGCTGAGCGTCGAGGAAACGGCGATCCCGGCCGTCAAGATCGTCACGCCGAAGAAGTTCGGCGACCATCGCGGCTTCTTCTCGGAAACCTGGAGCCGTAGGGCCTTTGCCGAGGCTGGGCTCGATCTCGATTTCGTCCAGGATAACCAGTCGCTGTCGGCTCCGGTCGGCACGCTGCGCGGCCTGCATTTCCAGTCGGCGCCCTTCGCCCAGGACAAGCTGGTGCGGGTCACGCGCGGGCGCATCCTCGATGTCGCCGTCGATATCCGCGCCTCGTCCCCGACCTTCGGCAAGCATGTCGCAGTCGAGCTTTCCGCCGAGAATTGGAAACAGCTGCTGGTTCCCATCGGCTTCGCCCATGGCTTTGTCACGCTGGAGCCGGACACCGAGGTGCTCTACAAGGTCACCGCTCCCTACGCGCCCCAGAACGACCACGGGCTTGCTTTTGACGACCCCGCGCTCGGCATCGACTGGCGCCTGCCGCTCTCCGGCCTCACCCTCTCCGACAAGGACCGCAAGCATCCGCGTTTCGCCGAGATGCTGCGTTATTTCGACTGATGACACTCCGCATCGCCGTCACCGGTTGGACCGGCCAAGTCGTCTGCGCCATGCTGGAGCGCGTGCCCGTCGGCGTCGAGGTCATCGCGCTGCGCCGCCCGGATCTCGACCTCGCTATCCCGAAGACGGTCGCGCCGGCCCTCCGCTCAGCCAGACCGGACGTCATCGTCAACACCGCCGCCTATACGGCCGTGGACCAGGCCGAGAGCGAGCCGGAACTCGCCATGCGCGTCAACGGTGAGGCGGCCGGCGAAGCGGCGCGCGCCGCGGCGGCGCTGGGCATTCCCATGATCCAGCTCTCGACCGACTATGTCTTCGACGGCACGCTCGACCGGCCCTATCGCGAGGACGATGCGACCGACCCGATCTCGGCCTATGGCGCGAGCAAGCTCGCTGGCGAGCAGGCAGTCGCGGCCGCCACCGACAACCACGCCATCCTGCGCACGGCCTGGATCTACAGTCCCTTCGGCAAGAATTTCGTCAAGACGATGCTGCGCCTCGCCGAGACGCGCGGCGAGATCGGCGTCGTCGCCGACCAGGCGGGATGCCCGACCAGCGCACTCGACATCGCCGATGCGATCTTCACCGTCGCACGCAACCTGACCAGCCGGAAAGACGAGGCTGGCTTACGCGGCGTGTTCCACATGAGCGCGGCTGGCGAAGCCGTCTGGGCCGATGTCGCGGACGCGATCTTCGCCGAGCGCGAACGGCAGGGCGGCAAGCCTGTCCGGATCAAGCGCATCGCCACAGTGGATTATCCGACGCCGGCGCGCCGGCCCGCGAATTCCAGGCTCGACTGCGGCAAGCTCGCGCTTGCGCATGAGATAAGGCTGCCGGATTGGCAAGGCTCGCTCCGGCCTTGCGTCGCGCGGCTTCTCAGAGATCACGGCAAGGACCAGAGGTAACGATGAAGGGCATCATCCTGGCCGGCGGTTCCGGCACCCGGCTGCACCCGATGACGCTGGCGATGTCGAAGCAGCTCCTGCCTGTCTACGACAAGCCGATGATCTACTATCCGCTCTCGACATTAATGCTCGCCGGCATCCGCGAGGTGCTGATCATCTCGACCCCGCACGACCTGCCGAACTTCAAGCGCCTGCTCGGCGACGGCTCCGATTGGGGCATGAACCTGACCTATGCCGAGCAGCCGCATCCGGGCGGGCTGGCGCAGGCCTATCAGATCGGCGCCGATTTCGTTGCCGGCGAACCGTCCGCCCTGATCCTCGGCGACAACCTCTATTACGGCCACAACCTGCCGGGCATGATGGCCCGGGCGACAGCCCGGACGACGGGCGCGACCGTCTTCGCCTATCATGTCCGCGACCCCGAGCGTTACGGCGTCGTTGCCTTCGACCAGTCGGGCAAGGCGATCTCGATCGAGGAGAAGCCGAGGGTTCCGAAATCGAATTGGGCCGTCACCGGCTTGTATTTCTACGATGCCGAGGTCGTCGAGATCGCGCGGGCGCTGAAACCTTCCGCGCGCGGCGAACTCGAGATCACCGACGTCAACCGGATCTATCTCGAACGCGGTCAGCTCTCGGTGGAATCGATGGGCCGCGGCTTCGCCTGGCTCGATACCGGCACGCCGGACAGCCTGCTGGAAGCGGGCGAGTTCGTCCGCACGCTCGAAAGCCGCCAGGGCCTGCGCATCGCCTGCCCGGAGGAGATCGCCGCGCGCCAGGGATGGATCTCGGCTGCTCAACTGACGCTACTCGGGGAAAAACTCGCTAAAAGCGATTACGGCCAGTACCTCCTGCGGATGGCAGCCGACCTGGATAGATAGCTCGCTTCACATAGGCCGATACAATTGGCTGCATTCTCTTGAGGGGGCAGCAGCTTACGGTTTCAATGCGTTTCAGCATTCACCGATCATCGCGACACTTGAGTTTCTTTCTCCAATCACGACCCCGCCCTCCTCCAGGGCGAGTTTGATACCCCGCAGGTTATTGTGTGTCGGCACGCGCCTTCCTTTCTCGAAATCTCGGATAGTCGAGAGGCCGAGATGGGCGGCTTGGGCGAGGTCCAGCTGGCTCCAGTCGAGGAGGGCACGGGCCGCACGGCACTGGGCGGGTGTAATCATATTGCCGCAATAGCTCGATCAACGCTTTGCGTCGAGCATCGAGCTTCTCAGTTGAATAGAGCGCGGACGCTCAGCTGAGATAGGTAGCTACGCGCTGAACGCCGGGCGCAAAAATCTCGAAACCTAGCCTATTCTAGCGTCGGGGCGCGCTCGGCCATATCCAAAAACACATAAATTCCGACAAGCCAGAGGATTGCGAGCATCAACATACCTACGGATAAACGTCGTATGACGTTAGGAAAGCATTAATCAGACCAGATCGCCAAGCACGATTTCGCGCAGCGATGGCTCAGAATTTGACCCGAGATATCAAGCAGCATGTCGGGTGGCCCGAATTGAACCACGCAAACATCGGACTGGGACAGAAGCTAAACCGGCGGCTTCGCAACAAGCTCTTGCAGACGGCGTTCATTCTGTCCGCGGTTGCACTGGAGGCGGCTTGGATCATTGGGCTGTGCGTTGGAGCGCTCACTCTCTACGAATGGGTCCGGTGAAATTAAGGATCTCCGGTGAACAAGAAGCGACCGGGCCTCAGAGATTCTCCTCTTCAGTTACTTCCTCCAGCTCGATTTTAGCCCAACGCAGATTGTTATGCGCCGCACGCGGCTGTTCTTCTCGAATTCGCGGATAGTCGAGAGAGCGAGATGAGCGGCCTTGGCTAGATCTTGCTGGCTCCAGTCGAGGAGCGCACGGCTGCACGGCATTGTGCGGATGTGATCATGGTACTGGCATAGCCAGACCAACCGTTAACGTCGACAGTCGACTATTTCAGTTGACTGGTAGCGTCATAGGAAGGTGATCCACCCCCGTTGAATTGGTCCACCCTGAACTATGTCTTTTGGCAGACAGGAGGACCGCAATGCCGAAGAAGCGTCACAAGCCCGAAGAGATTGTCGCGAAGCTGCGCCAGGTCGATGTGCTGGTCTCGCAGGGTCAATCCGTTGCCGATGCGATCCGCTCGATCGGCGTGACGGAGGTTAGTTATTACCGCTGGCGCCGAGAGTTTGGCGGCCTGAAGACGGATCAGGTGAAGCGGATGAAGGAGCTCGAGGCCGAGAACGCCCGGCTTCGTCGCGCCGTCGCGGACCTGACGCTCGACAAGCTGATCCTGAAGGAGGCGGCTTCGGGAAACTGGTAAGCCCCGCGCGTCGCCGTGCCTGCATCGAGCATGTTCGGCTCGTCCTGAAGGTGTCGGAGCGGCGGATATGCCGTGTGCTCGGACAACATCGCTCGACCCAGCGCCGGATCCCGCGCGGACGCGACGACGAGGAGAGGCTTACGGCCGACATCGTCGAACTGGTCCGCCGCTATGGCCGCTACGGTTATCGCAAGATCGCCGCGCTGCTGCGCTCGACGGCAGGCTGGGTGGTCAACGACAAGCGGGTTGAGCGCATCTGGCGACGCGAGGGGCTGAAAGTTCCAGCCCGACAACCCAAACGCAGCCGTCTCTGGCTCGCGGACGGATCCTGCATCCGCCTTCGCGCCGAGCGGCCCAATCACGTGTGGTCCTACGACTTTGTCGAGGACCGCACCCATGATGGGAGAAAATACCGGATGCTGAACATCATCGACGAGTTCACGCATGAATGCCTGGCAATCCGCATCGATCGCAGGCTGAAGGCGATCGACGTCATCGACGTGCTCTCGGATCTGTTCATCCTGCGCGGCGTGCCGGAGCATGTTCGGTCAGATAACGGGCCCGAATTCGTCGCCAAGGCCGTGCAGGACTGGATCGGTGCGGTCGGCGCCAAGACCGCCTATATCGCGCCCGGAAGCCCCTGGGAGAACGGCTTCATCGAGTCGTTCAATGCCCGGTTGCGCGACGAACTTCTCGACGGCGAGATCTTCTATTCGCTCGCGGAGGCGAAGATCGTCGTCGAAAGCTGGCGGCGACACTTCAACACGCTGCGCCCACATGGCTCGCTCGGCTACAAGCCCCCCGCCCCGGAGGTCTTCGTCCCCGCAATGACCGCGCGGGCGGCTGCGCAATCCAGACCGGCTACGCCGCCCGCGCTGGCGCCGAGGCCAACCGTCCACTAACAATCCCCATGGACCTCTCGGCGGGGGCGGATCAGCCCTCCGCAGCGGATGCGCCCTGTCTATCGCAGCGACGGGGCGCCTCCAAGCCTGGCCAAATGCACCATCCCAACGAAAAGCCCCGCCGGTTGGGCCGGCGGGGCTTGTGGCAGAGCAAGGCTCGCGATGGAACGGATCAGGCCGCGTCGGCGCGGTCGGCGTTCATGACCTTGGCCCAGGCCGCGACGAAATCGTCGACGAATTTCCGAGCGTTGTCGTCCTGCGCATAGACCTCGGCATAGGCGCGCAGCACCGAGTTCGAGCCGAACACGAGGTCGACGCGGGTCGCGGTCCACTTCACCGCGCCGGTCTTGCGGTCGCGGATCTCGTAGAGGCCGTTCGCGGTCGGCACCCAGCTGTAGTGCATGTCGGTGAGGTTGGCGAAGAAGTCGCTGGTCAGCGCGCCGACACGGTCGGTGAACACGCCATGCTTCGTGCCGCCATGATTGGTGCCGAGCACGCGCATGCCGCCGAGCAGCACCGTCATCTCCGCCGCCGTCAGGCCGAGCAGCTGGGCGCGGTCGAGCAGCATCTCCTCGCCGGTGACGACATAGGCTTCCTTCTGCCAGTTGCGGAAACCGTCGGCGAGCGGTTCCAGCACCGCGAAGGAAGCCGCATCGGTCTGCGCGTCGGTGGCATCGCCGCGGCCCGGCGCGAAGGGCACGGTCACATCGAAGCCGGCAGCCTTGGCAGCTTGCTCGACGCCGACATTGCCGGCGAGCACGATGACGTCGGCGACGCTCGCGCCGCTCGCAGCCGCGATCGGCTCCAGCACAGCGAGAACCCGCGACAGTCGCGCCGGCTCGTTGCCGGCCCAGTCCTTCTGGGGCGCCAGGCGGATGCGGGCGCCATTGGCGCCGCCGCGCTTGTCGGAGCCGCGGAAGGTGCGGGCGCTGTCCCAGGCGGTCGAGACCAGATCAGCGGTCGACAGGCCGCTCGCGGCGATCTTCGCCTTCACGGCGGCGACATCGTAACCGACGCGGCCGGCCGGGACCGGGTCCTGCCAGATCAGCTCCTCGGACGGGACGTCCGGGCCGAGATAACGCGACCTCGGGCCAAGGTCGCGATGGGTCAGCTTGAACCAGGCGCGGGCGAAGGCATCCGAGAACGCGTCGAAATCGTTGAGGAAGCGCTCCGAGATCGCGCGATAAGCCGGATCGACCTTCAGGGCCATGTCGGCATCGGTCATCATCGGGTTGTGGCGGATCGAGGCGTCCTCCACGTCAGCCGGCTTGTCCGCGTCGGCGATCGAGACCGGCTCGTACTGCCAGGCGCCGGCCGGCGACTTGCGCAGCTCCCAGTCATGGCGGAACAGCATCTCGAAGAAGCCGTTGTCCCAGCGCGTCGGATGGGTGGTCCAGGCACCCTCGATGCCGCTGACGACCTGATCGCGGCCGATGCCACGGCTCTTCCGGTTCATCCAGCCGAGGCCCTGATCCTCGATGGCGCCGCCTTCCGGCGCCGGGCTGAGATTGGCTGCGTCGCCGTTGCCATGGCCCTTGCCGATGGTGTGGCCGCCGGCGGTGAGCGCGACGGTCTCCTCGTCGTCCATCGCCATGCGCGCGAAGGTCTCGCGCATCATCGCGGCGGTCTTGAGCGGATCCGGCTTGCCGTTGACGCCTTCCGGATTGACGTAGATCAGGCCCATCTGGACGGCCGCCAGCGGGTTCGCCAGCGTCTTGGCGTCGGCAACGTTGCCATAGCGATTGTCGCTCGGCGCCAGCCACTCCTTCTCCTCGCCCCAGTAGATATCCTTCTCGGGGTGCCAGATGTCCTCGCGGCCGAAGGCGAAGCCGAAGGTCTTCAGGCCCGCGACCTCATAGGCGATCGTCCCGGCGAGCGCGATCAGGTCGGCCCAGCTGACGCGGTTGCCGTACTTCTTCTTGATCGGCCAGAGCAGGCGGCGCGGCTTGTCGGTATTGGCATTGTCCGGCCAGGAGTTCAGCGGGGCGAAGCGCTGGTTGCCGGTGCCCGCGCCGCCACGGCCGTCGGAGATGCGATAGGTGCCGGCGGCATGCCAGGTCATGCGGGCCATGGTGCCGACATAGCTGCCCCAGTCGGCCGGCCACCAGTCCTGGCTGTCGGTCATCAGCGCGCGGAGGTCGTTCTTCAGCGCCGCGACGTCGAGCTTCTTCAGCTCCTCGCGATAGTTGAAGTCCTTACCGAGCGGATTGGTCTTGCCGTCGTGCTGGTGGAGAATGTCGAGGTTCAGGGCATTGGGCCACCAGCCGGTGACGGTGTCCCCGGACTGGGTCGCCCCGCCATGCATGACCGGGCATTTGCCGGCCGTCTTCACGTCGTTGCCGTCCATGATATCCCCCTTCGGAGCCTGCTGAATCGGGTCTTTCCGGAAGGCGCCTGACGCCTCGCGCCGGAAGGCGGCGCGTCCCGCACCCGCTCGAAGCCGATGCCGCGCCGTTCCATTCGAATGGTTCTAGGGAAAAGCCATCATAATGAGAACTTGAATTTTCAAATCAATACGATAATTTTTTCAAATGATATCGATCAAACACCTCCGCTACTTCGCGGCCCTGGCCCAGCACCGCCATTTCGGCCGGGCCGCGGATGCCTGCGCGATCAGCCAGCCGGCCCTGTCGCTGCAGATCAAGGATCTGGAGGATCTGCTCGGCGCGCAACTGGTCGAGCGCGACCGCCGACAGATCCGGCTGACCAGCCTCGGCGAAGCCTTCGCCGGACGAGCCCAGCATATCCTGCGCTCGGTGGACGAACTGGCGGATCTGGCGCGGGCTTCGAGCCCGTCATTGGGGGAAGGCTGCGCATCGGCATGATCCCGACGGTCGCGCCCTATCTCCTGCCGGCGGTGATCCGGCGCCTGACGGAGCGCTTTCCGGCGGTCGACCTGCGCCCGCGCGAGGCGGTGACCGGCAAGCTGACGGAAGACCTCATCACTGGCGGCCTCGATGTCGCGGTGATGGCCCTGCCCGTCTCCGAACCCTCCTTGCAGGATCACCCGCTGTTCGACGAGGAGTTCGTCCTGGTGCGCGCCCTGGCCGACCGGCACAAGCCGCCGCCCAGCGTGGAGAACCTGCGCGCGATGCGCCTGCTCCTGCTGGAAGAAGGACACTGCTTCCGCGATCAGGCGCTGGCCTTCTGCAACATGACGTCAGGCCTGTCGCAGGACCCGATGGAGGGCAGTTCGCTCGCCACCCTGGTGCGCATGGTCGGCGCGGGCATGGGCGTGACGCTGGTCCCGGAAATGGCGGTCGCGGCGGAAACCTCGGCCGTTGAGGTCAGCATCGCCCGACTGGCGGAGCCGCGACCGCGGCGCCGCATCGGCCTGGTCTGGCGCAAGACGAACCCGCTGGCCGAGCATTTCGTGCAGGTCGGCGAGATCGTCCGCCAGGAACACGATGTCCTGCGCCGCCATGGCGGCGCGGCGCGGCTTCCCGGTACAGGCCTGCGGGGCGGATCAGACCGCCCCGACGACCTGACACGTCACCCATAGGAGCAGGCCGAGCCAGCCGATCTGTATCGCGCCCAGGAACAGCGCGAGCATGAATGTCGTGCTGCGCTCGCCCTTGGTGGTGCCGACGGCCGTTGAATCCATTGCGATTATGACCTGCTCCATCACCGATGGGGCAGGTCTAGCGCGCAGATGACGCTACGGAAACAAGATGGTGAACTTATCGTAAATGCGACAGAGGCGGCCAGCTCGCGCCACGCCGCCTCTGAAAGTCTTCTCGACAATGAAATGCGGCCCGTTACCGGGCCGCCGTTCGATGGCTAACGACTGTGGCAGCCGCTCACCAGCCGCGGTGACGGCGGTAGTAGCCCGGAGGCGGGCCGTAGCCGGGGCGCGGGCCGTAACCATAGCCATAGCCGGGTCGGGGACCGTAGCCCGGCCGGGGACCATAGCCGTAGCCGCGGCCATAGCCGCCACCCCGCCCATGGCGCTGCTGCCGCATCGTCTCGCGCATGATCATGTGGCGCCGTTCGGCGGCCGCCGACCACGTGTATTCCGCGGCCTGCTTGTCCAGCCGCTGAGCGGTCGAGGCCGGCAGTTCCTCCGAGGCCATCGCCGGCGCCGCCAGCGACAGGCCGACGCCCAGAGCAGCGAGCATGAGGAATTTACGCATATGTTTCTCCTTGAGCTGACCGCATTAAACGCGACAGCACACCAACGGTTCATGAACCGCATTGTTGGCTTATGTTCATCGGGACCTGCGCTCATCAAGGCCCGACCGCCGGATACCCTGCGGGTCTCGACGTGTTGCGAGGCCGTTTTGAATCCCGGATTGGGGCGGGGGCGTGGCATGCTCGGCCACGCGAGCATCTGCTTGATCTCTCACGAGATCCACCCGGCCTGCGGCACCGCCGCAACGACGGTCAAGCCAGACCGTGTCCGCAGGAACCGGAAATGCATGGCTGACGACGCAGTCTCGACAGAACCGGTCTGTGCCGATTTCCCTGCCTACTGGGAAAATGCAGGGAAATGGCCGAAACTGCGCGGCTATGCGGACCAATACCGAGGTATTCGCGCCGGTTGTTCAAAGCAACGCCCCTCGACGGGTTGTCGCCACCGCGAACCAGCCAGCAGCAAACTCGGCGGCGCATAGGAGCTTCCAAAGGCGCCGGATGGCGTTCTGGCGATCTCACTGCAGTGATGCATCGCGGAAACCGTCGCCCTAAGAATCCGGCCGAACCTGAAAGTGATGGTTGTTGCCGTTCATCCGACGCGGTTCTCCGGAGAGGGTTTGCTCCACCTCCTGCTTGAACGCCCCCCAGCAAACGTACTCGCGACCGCAGCCGCTGCACTTGACAAGGGCCGAGTCGATCAGCTCGGCAGGAAGAATGACCGAGATGCTACCACAATTATCGCACGCGAAATTCGACAGGGTTGTCACACCTAGCATGTGCGTCTCCCAGCATGTCCCGAGGCAACCTCAGCGCCCATTGCGACCAAGTCCGTAGTCGAGCCGATCCCAAGAAAAAATTCTTGATGGTTGGCAAGAACACGGATGACCGGTTCGATCGTGAACCGGCCGACCTTTCGAGGCCGGGGCCATGGCTGACCCGGGAGGGGGAAATTGGGGCGGCGTCTCCGAAATAGCCGCCCGCCTCCAAGAACCGCGCGTTCGCCTCTGAGGACCCGGCGCCTATCTCTCCCGGAATGCTCGCGCAATCTGGTCCGAAAGCGGCTTGGCGAAATAGGACAGAACCGTTCTCTGCTGCGTACGCACGAAAACCTCGACAGGCATGCCCGGCCCGACCTTTGCCCCCTGGAGCCGTTCGAGCTCGCCGTCCAGGATGGCGACGCGAAGCGTGTAGAAATCTTGCCCCGTTCGCTGATCGACGGTGAGATCGGGAGATACGCGGGACACTTCGCCCTCGATCTCAGGCGTGGTCCGCTGATTGAGGGCCGAGAAACGCAGCCCAGCGCGCTGCCCGGAGTACACCTGCTCGATATCCTGAGGCCGCACCCTCGCCTGTACCGTCAGGCGATCAGAGGCAGGCACGATCAGCATCAAGGTTTCGCCCGGAGAGGCGACGCCGCCAATCGTGTGAACCGCCATCTGGTGCACGGTGCCGGATTGGGGAGCCCGGATATCCACACGCTTGAGCTGGTCCTCCGCTGTGACTTTCCGTTCAACCAGCTCGGAAATCTTGCCACGAAGATCGGCGAGCGTCTTGCCGACTTCGGTGCGAAGATCCTCATCGATCTGAAGGATCTGCAGCTCGGTCTCGGTGATCTTGCCTTTGGCTTGAGCCACCGATGAGACCAAGGTGCCTTTCTCGCCGGTGATACGTGCAGCATCCCGCTCCAGCGCGTTCAATCGGGTGATCGAAACGAGCTTCTTGCTGTGAAGGTCACGCACACCCTCGAGTTCCTGCGCGATGAGGGCGGCTTCGCGATCCTTCGCGACGATCTGCTCCGAAAAGGCCCGGATCTGATCCCGCATCTGGCCGATGCGCTCGAGGTGCTGGGACTTCAAGCCCGACCGCGCTGCCCCTCGCAGCTCGAAGAGCTTGCGCTCTCCGCTCAGGAGCGCTGCGACATCGGACGAGCTTTCCGCTGCTGTCGACAGCTCGCGGGGAAAGACAATTTCCGTAGCTCCGTCGCGCTCGGATTCGAGGCGAGCTTGCTGCGCGAGGGCTTCGTTGAGAGCCTTGCGCACGACGGCGAGGTTGGCCTGCGTCACGGTTTCGTCGAGGCGGACGATGATGTCGCCTGCCGTGACGCGGTCACCGTCCCGGACGCGCAACTCGCTGATGACCCCGCCGGTGGGGTGCTGCACCTTCTTCACTTCCGACTCGACAACGAGCGAACCATGCGCAACGACCGCGCCTGAAAACTCGGTTGTCGCAGCCCATCCGCCCACGCCGATCAGCAGGGTTCCAAGGCTGATTCCGACTGCAAGAACATGGCGTTGGATCGAAAGCCGGGTGGGGTGAGAGACGTCGTCCAAATTTCTAAGCTCCATTAGATTCGGCTCGCGGCGCGATCGAAAACGCCAGCGGATTTCGGCACCGCCTTCAGGCTGGTGGACAACACCTCGTCCTTGGGACCGAAGGCCTGGGCGCGTCCTTCCGCCATCACGAGCACCTGATCCACAGCTGTCAGGGCGCTCGGCCGGTGGGCGATCACCACCACGACGCCGCCCCTTCGGCGAACGTGGAAGATCGCGTCGGTCAGGGCCTGCTCGCCTTCGGCATCAAGGTTCGAATTCGGCTCGTCGAGCACAACCAGGAAGGGGTTCCCGTAGAGGGCTCGCGCAAGGGCGATGCGTTGCCGCTGCCCCGCCGAAAGAGCCGTTCCGCGCTCGCCGATCTGGGTCTGGTAGCCTTCCGGCAGGCGCTGGATGAGCTCATGGACGCCCGCCGCCTTGGCGGCTTCAATGATGCGTTCGGCCGTCGCGTCGCTGCGGAAACGGG
The DNA here is from genome assembly GCA_965283735.1 of Beijerinckiaceae bacterium. Taxonomy (GTDB): domain Bacteria; phylum Pseudomonadota; class Alphaproteobacteria; order Rhizobiales; family Beijerinckiaceae; genus Allobosea. The sequence continues at coordinate 685,886 of CBDIPN010000002.1, forward strand.
CGATATTGGCGGCGACGGTGCCTGAAAAGAGCTCGACCTCCTGAGGGAGATAGCCGACATGATGCCCAAGCTCCTCCGGCCGCCAATGACGCAGAGAAGAGCCATCCATGCGGACTGTGCCGGTCAGGGGCTGCCAGACGCCGACGAGCATACGGGCCAGCGAGGACTTCCCGGACGCGCTATGCCCGATGACGCCGAGCCCCTGCCCCGCCCGAAGCGCGAAGCTGACATTGGACGCCGTCAGGCGCTGCCCCCGGCGGAGAGACGGACGCAGCCTCGACGGTGATCAGCTCCGTCGGAGCGGGCAACGAGAGCACGGGCGTCGGAGCCGACTGGGCTTCGAACATCTCCGTCAGCCGGCCCCACCCTTGGCGCGCCCTGACAAATCCTTTCCAGTTGCCGATGGCGAGATCGACGGGAGCGAGCGCGCGAGCGGTCAGGATCGAGCTCGCGACGATGACGCCAGCCGACGCTTCCTGCTGAATGACGAGGTAGGCGCCGACGCCGAGCACGATCGACTGCAACAGCATGCGCAGCACGCGGGACGTGGAGGAAAAGCCCCCTGCAACTTCGGCAGCGCGCTGGTGTTGACGCCGATGCTCGTCGCTGACCACCTTCCAGAGCGCGCCCATCTCGCCGCCCATGCCCATCGCATGCACCGTCTCGGCGTTGCGCCGCCCGACTTCTGCGATGGAAATCCGGTGGGCGGCAGCCCCACTCGCCGCCGTCGACGGCTTTTTGGTGAGCCGCTCGGTCAGTATGGTCAGCGCGACCAGAACGATGGTGCCGATGAGAGCCGTAGCGCCAATCCAGAAGTGGAACAGAAAGCACAGGCCCAGGTAAAGCGGAATCCAGGGGAGATCGAACAGCGCTCCCGGCCCGCTGCCTGACAGGAAGGAGCGCACCTGGTCGAGGTCGCGCATCGGCTGCAGGCCCTCGCCAGCGCTCTTGGCCTGGAGCGGCCCCGAGAGGATCGCCTGGAAGACCCTGCCATTCAGCCCTTCGTCAAGAGCCCCGCCGATCCGCAACAGAAGGCGACCGCGCAGGATGTCAAAGAGCGCGTAGAACAGGTACAGCATGACGATCAGCAGGGTGAGGCCCACGAGCGTCGGGACACTGCGGCTCGGCAGGACCCGGTCGTAGATCTCCAGCATGTAAAGCGAGCTGGCGAGCGTCAGCAGGTTCAGGGCCCCACTCAAGACCGCGATCGCCACAAGTGCCCCGCGCCATTGGGAGATCGCTGCGGTGAGCGGCGACCGCGCGAGCGCCTGCCCTTGTCTGATGCCGAAAGCAGCCATGATCTCTCGCCCTGCGGGCACACGCGTCGTGCCCTGGGCGGAATGCGAAAGGCTGGCAAGGCGCCCGAAAAGCGCACGTCCGCATGCCCTCAGCGCGCCGCCGCCGTGAACGAGAAGAGTTGAAGCGGCATGCTGGAGATTGCGGGCCGGGAGGAGATGAAGCAATGGAACCTCGTCGGTTCAAGGGAAAAGGTGCGCCGCTCAAGACCGGCGACTCCACCGAAACAGATTCTTGGCGGTGGCACCCCGCACCAGCCATTCAGGCACTTGGACGCCCCGGATCGAGGCTGCGCGTCGCCCGGGGCGTTTTCGCTATCCCGAGCCCAGAGACCACGGGAGGCCGTTTTTTGACCGGCTCGCGCGAGCGCGAGCCGGATAATCGTGATGGTCGATCCCGTCAGAGAATAAAATGATCTCGGCTGAGATTGATCACCTGGTTGAGCTCGATCTGGAAATCGGCCTTCCCATCCCCATCCACATCGCCCTGGACGATGGTGTGGTTGTCGCTATGGAAGTAGGACACCGAGTTTGCCTCGACCGCGCTCGTCTTGCCGGCGAACTGGAAGACTTGATCTCCCCTGACAGCCGTGTTGGCATCGATCAGGCTGAGGTCGATCTTGTCCGCGCCGCGCTCGAACCACTGGATCACGTCCCGGTTGCCGGCTCCCGGAAGGCTCTCCGATACCGACCGGAAAATGAACGTGTCGCGCCCGGCGCCTCCCGACATCGTATCGGCCCCCAGGCCCCCGATCAGCTTGTCTGCTCCGCTGCCGCCGAGAAGCGTATCGTTTCCTGCACCACCGTCGATGACGTCCGCACCCATGTTCCCGTGGAACCAGTCATTTCCGCTCGTGCCGACCCACTTGTCGGCATTGTCGGTTCCGGAAACCTTGACTCCCTCGGCAGGCTTGTCCGGCTGGGTTACGGGGGTGTCCGGGTTGGTTACAGGGGTGTCGGGCTGGGTTCCCGTACCGGGATTATCGGGCAGGGGCTTGGAACCCGTCGCCATGCCGCTCTCGAAGCTCCCGAGGTCCGGAGCCTTCCCGGCATAGGAGAGCCCGACATCCTTGCCCTTGTCGACCAGCGAGCTGCCGGATGAGAGGTGAAGGAAGTCCGTCGTGGGAAGCGAGCCGTCGGCAGCACGCGCGCCGCGCGCACCCGCATCGTTGAGGGAGACGAAGTCGCTGCTCGTCGGGGTGCCATAGTTCCAGGAGTTGTTCGACGCGGTTCCGGCGCCTGAGACCGCAACCCTGCCGCTACCCGCCGAGACGTTGTTGACGAAGCTGTTGTGGGTGGCTCCAAAATCGTAGGCGTAGTTATACGACCCGTTGTTGTAGGCCGAATTATTGTAGAGAACGCTGTCGATGTTGGCTGCGTTCTGGTCGAAGCCGTTCGTCAGATTGCCCCAGGCGACATTGTTGATCACGGTGTGGCCGCCGGATTCGCCGCCGCTCCCCGCCCGCTGGCCACCAAGCTTGAAGCCGTTGCCATCGCCCTCAGGCTTGCCCGAGGCGTCGTAGCCGTTGTGAAATGCCCAGTTTCCGTCGATGAGCACACCGGCGCCCTTCGTGCCATTCTGGATATTGTAGAAATCGAAGCCGTCGTCGGAGTTGTTCCAGGCGCGGTTGCCGCGCAGGACGTTGCCGGCGCCGCTCACGCTGATCTGGAAACCGTCGGCGTTGTCGCCGCTCAGGTCACGATTGTCGTGCGAGTCGATGTTCTGGAGGAGATTGTTCGAGGCCGGCCCGAAGAGCGAGACGCCCTTGCCTTCCCATTGGGAAAGCCGGCCGCTGTCGTGCACGTCGAGCCGCTCGATGATGTTGTAGTGGGACTCGTCACGGATCACGATGCCGCCCATCGGCCCGCCGCGAATCTCCAGTCCGGAAATGTGGTTCCAGGAAATGCTCGACCCATCGAGCACCCAGCCGCCGGCGCCTGAGCTGCCATAATACTCGCTCGACGTCATCTGCGACCCGTCCAGGATCGGCTTCTCGCCCGGGTAGTTCGTGACCGTGATCGGCCGGCCGCTTTCCCCGTCGTTCGTCAGCTGGATGCCTTCTTTCAGGTTATAGACGCCACCCCGCAGATAGATGGTGTCGCCCGGCTTTGCCATATCGTGGGCATACTGCAGGGAGGCAAAAGGCCGGTCGAGAGTGCCGGCCTGGCTATCGGAGCCCGTGGGTGAAACGTAGAAGATAGTCATAGCGCCCTTTCTCAACAGGGGAACATCCGGCGCCGCGCCGTTTCGACGTGCCTCCGGCCCCTGATCAGTAAAAAGCTCGCCGCCCCGCAGATGCAGGGCCAGTGAGCCGCGTTATGGGATTGACTCCCGCTTAAGCGGACGAGGAGGCATCGGGTGATGAACGCTGCCCGACACCGAACATCAGCAAACTCACAAGCCATGCTTGCTGATTGTTGAATGCTGACGAGTGAGCATGCGCCACGACGTCAAGCATCCCTCGCATGGCGAAAAAGCAGCCGCTAGTCGCGACTACGATTCCATTTATTGGGTAGCCATCGGCATGGTATGCCCTGGATGGTTTCCAGGGAGCGGAGTTATGGCTGCCTCGATTTCCCGGCAGCCGAATCAAACATAGGGCATGAAGGCGCAGCCGTCTTGGCCTTGCCCGCCATATCCGTTGAGTTTCCAGCCAAGTGCGATACGGACCGTGCGCTGCCTCGCCATTCACCTGCCGGTGCCGCGCCTCAACTCCCGGCGAAACGCCGTCGGCGTCTTGCCTGTCCATCGCTTGAAGGCCCGCACGGAAGCGCTCGGCTCACGGTATCCAAGCAGCCATGTCACCTGCGAAACCGTCGACGTTCCGTCCCGGAGATATTGCACCGCGAGTTGGTAGCGCAACTCGTCGAGGACCTCACTGAAGCTGATGCCCAAATCAGCCAGCCGACGGGTCAAGGTGCGGGCGCTCGTGCCGAGGTCTCGCGCGATTGCCTCGATCTTTGGCGTCCCATGTCGTAGCCGCGGCATGATCGCATTCTCGACCCGGGTGCGCAGGGAGCTCGCCTCCCCGGCAGAATATGGAAACGCCTTCTGATGCAGCCCTGCCAGGAGCTCCTTCAGGAAGTGATCGCGGGTCGTCAGAGGCAGTTCTTTCGTGTCCCGAGCGAAGGCCAGAAGGTCCAGCTCCGCGCCGAAGTCGATCTGAAGGCCAAAGTAGCGTTCCATCTCAGCGACCCGGCCCGGGCGTGAGTGAATCATCGACGCCGAGATCGGTACGAGTTCGCGGCCAGTGAACAAGCGGCATTGTCGCAACGTGGTTGTCAGCCAGAATTCGGCTTGGTGGCGATCGAGATGCCGTTCAACCCCGGCATAGCTAAGCTCAAGGGATGCCCCTTCCCCGCTGCCTTCGCGGATCTTCAAGGCCTCGTTCACGGACACCCCATACAGCTCCTGGTACGTCAGAGCCTCCGCGAGGGTTTCGGCCGAGGCCATGATGTAGTGAACGAAGCCAAGCGCCCGCAGATCAAAGCTCTGCGCGAGGTGAAAGCCGAGGAGATCATCGCCCAGGTCGTCAGCCGCCATGTTGAGGAACGCGATTTGCCGACGCACGGGGACGCGCTCGTCGGGATTGCCCAACAGCGAAGGAGATAGCCCGGCCTCGATCATCCGCGGCTCGGGATCGATGCCCTGAGCGGAAAGCTGAGCCGCTGCCAGCCTGGTGAGCACCCCGACCGTGGTCGGTGCCTGCTCACGCCCGCGCTCTGTCGACGATCCGGGCAGCGGAAACATGGCTTTCTCGATACAGGCGAATGAGGAGCAGACGAGTCCAGATTGCAGGCCAGGCCTAACTTTGACGGACAGATGCGTATCGGCACGGCTTCGTTCGAAGGCTCACTCCGGCAACGCCCGTAGCGCGCCTTGACTGCCTCCAGCTCCGCTGCGTGCGGCCGAAGCTATCCTTCCGCGCTCAGCGCTGCGTCAAAGCGCGTTAACAGTCGTCGCCGACGATTCCTGGACGATTACGCACCGGCTGATCGTCGGTGATCGACAATAGAGCCGCCACGTCCGCACAGAGGTCGTCTGCCGTCCGAGCCGGGCTGAAGCTTCCAGCCCTTCCGCCATCCCGGCCGGCCACCCGATGGCAGACATCTGGTTGTGCGGATCTCCGACCCGAGATTGAGTTAAATAGAACGCCCCCGTGGAGCACTTGACCGGTATCAAGTCGCGTGGGGCTCGGCGATGAAGCGTTCGTCAAACAGAATGACGCATCGGAATCCCTGCCGCCTCCGGTCCACGCGGCGGAATTTTCCCCCGGTCGCGATTTCGCGCCAAGCGGGAGGCGGGTTCTGGTTCTCGTCCGGATATTCTCGCGCCGAACAATGGCTGGCTGTCGACGACACAGGTTTCATCACTTCGCTGTCGCGAGTTTCGCTTCGCCGGACTTCGGTTCGGCACGAGGACCAGGGAACAAGGCGCCGGTCCGACCACTCAGACGATATCCGATCAGCCCCAGCCATTCCCTTGCGGCGAGATCCAGACGCTCAAGGCCCTGACCGACGACGGTGAGCGGCTGCCAAAGATCCCGAGCTCCATTTGTCTGAAAGTCGACGGGATAAGGGATCACGTGGAAACCTGCCTGCTCGAAGCTGCCCATCGCTCGCGGCATATGCCAAGCGGACGTCACCAGCAGCCAACGCTCGCCTGGGCCAGGCCGCACGAGATTCCGGGTCTCGCGAGCATTCTCCCAGGTGTTATGGGACCGAGTCTCGATGGTGAGACGGCTTCCCGGCAGTCCGAGAGTCTTCAGGTACTCGGTTGCCGTCCATGCTTCCGGCGGCAACCTCGATCCGATCCTGGAATTGCCACCGGAGTAGACCAGCCGCGCACCCGGATAACGCCGGGCGAGATCCATAAAGGCGAAAAGGCGCTCCGCAGCGCCGTTGACCGTGAACTGGCGTCGCGCCGCGGTCCGCGTCAACTCGAGCGCGCCCGATAGCACGATAATGCCGGTGATGGGGCGGCCGTCGTCGACGAAAGCAGGGAATCGTTGCTCCAGTGGAAAGATCGCCCAGTTGCCGACGGGCAGGAGGCCAGCCACCAGGATCCCGCAAATGCCGCCCCCCGCAAGCGCCAGCCCCATCCGTCGCCAAGGAGTCGCCACCAAGACGATCAGACCCAGAAGCCCCATCATCGCCATTACGTTCGAGGGTGCGAGCAGCCCGCCTATCTGGGACATGACATGAAACATGCGTTCACCGAGGCCGGCACATCACGAAGACCTCATTTATCAGACCTGCAGGCGTGAGCCGCCGGAGCGCTGCGGGCGTTTCCCGAGGAACTCTCCTGTGTCGCCCCGTTGGTAGTCGGCATGAGCCTTCAGGTTCACACGCGTGAGTACGGCGAAGACGTTAGGTCGTGGCCCCCCGCTCAGCAGCGCGGGCTTCATCAGCAGTTCGAGTGCGTTTGCAGCAACATCGCGGCGGGTGCTGCCCCAACGGACGGCAAAGAGAACGCCGTCCACCCGTGTCGCGAGAATGCGGATACCAGCGGATTCAAAAACGCCCGGCGCGACGATGATCATGTAATCGTAGCGGTCACGCAGTTTGTCGAGGCTGTTTGCAAGCTGACTGCCGACAAGGGAAGCCGTGTTGGCATCTCCGATCTCATCGAGGGCGAGGCAGTCGAACCCGAGAGCCGGGTCACGACGAATTTCCAAGGTAGCGCGCTGGGCCGAAACGTCGCCATCCAGGTTCGTTTCGCAGCTGAGGCCGGCCAGTTTCACGTCCTGGCGCGGAGCGTCAGCACATATCAGCAGTACCCGTCGTTGGAAGCGGGCCGCGTACGTCGCGATGCCGACCGCCAACGCCGTTTTTCCCTCGTCCGGTCCACTGGACGTGACGGCCAGGATCTTTCCATCGCCCCGATGCTGAATGACCTCGAGCGCCACCGCCGCGACAGCTTCTATCGCCTGGTCATAGGGCGGAGACGGGCATTCAGGCAGCCGCCAGCGGCCACTGTACTGCCCCCCGGGGGCTCCGGGACCAGGCCGATGCAGCCGATACCCAAGGTGGTCGCGAGCTCACGCTCGCTTCGCAAGCTGCGATCCAGGCGCTCCAAAGCAGAAGCCGCGCCCCCTCCGAGCGCTGCGAACGCGATCATCGCGGCTGGGATGTAGAGGAACGGGCTGAGCGAACTCGGGCGCTGCGGCACCGAAGCTTGAGCCAGGATCTGAACTCCCGTCGAGGTCGGATCCTTCACCTGCTGTTGCTGACGAAGGAGATCCCGGACGGCATCGGCGGCCGTCGCAGCACGCCGCTCGAGAGCCTGCCGCTCGCGGCGCTGAGCGAGGACGGCGCCGGATGCGGTCTGCAGCGAAGCGATGCGCTCGGCGAGGGAGTGCTCCTGCAGGCGGAAGACGTCGACATCATGCTCCAGACGCTGCAGGCGCTGCTCAAGGTCCGCGCGAGGCACCGTCGGCTTGGCCGCTATCGTTCCGGAGTTCACATCGGCTTGGCCTTCGGGCGTCGTGATCGGCGCGGCGGGGCGCGGGAATTGAGTGCCGGTCCAGGGTTCACGCAGAAGCGCATCGATCGTTTCCGGCGGCGCCCCCGAAAGCTGCAGCTGTCGAACCCGCTCGAGTCGTTCCTGCCGGCGCAGCAACTCGGATCGCACCAACTCCAACTGACGGGACGTCTCAGCGGTCAGCTCACCCGCTGCAGCGTCCGCACTTGGCGTTCCGTGCGCCGAGACGTGCGCTCGGAGCGCCTCGTCCGCGGCTTCGAGTTCGGCCTGCGATTGGATCAGGCGATTATCGAGCCATGTCCGAAGCGCGTCCGCCTGCTGCTGCATCCTATCCGTCAAGCGCTCGACATGCGTCTGCACGGCCTGATTGACGATGATCGATGCTCTTTCGGGATCGACGTCATTGTAGCTGATGGTGATCACATTGGAGCGCCGTTCCTGCCGCACAAGCAGGGAGCCCTTCATCTTGTCCAGGCTTGGCAGCCCGTTGGGAGCCTGCGCAGGCTCCGGAGGATTTGAACTCGGAAGAACGACGTTCTTGAGGCCTTTCCCGATCGCGACAAGCGAGCCCCGTAGCCGATCCCCCAGCGTCGGGTGCGTCATCTCGAACAAGGCACGCGCTGACACCGCGTTGTACTGCGGCAGGTCAGGCAATGCCTTCAGTACGTCGCGCAGGCGGGCGTCCGACGTGATCGTCGCGATGTGCGTGTCCACGACGGAATCGAGCAGGCCGGCCGCCATCTGAGCTTGGGTGGGCTCAAACATGAACTGCGCGGTGGCCGTATAAACAGGGGGAACAACGAAGGCAGCGACGCCGGTCAGAAGCGTGCCGGCCAAAACAAACTTCGCGATGAAAAGCCTGCGTCGACGAACGAGATTGATGATCTCGTAGACCATCTGCTCTGGCTGTGGAGACGGCTCCGGGTCGGCCCTGAGGGCTGCGCGACTGGACAATCTCGCGATCGGGATGAACTCGCCTGGGTTCTGGCTCATGCTGATCGACTCTGCTTTCGTTCATCGAACTGGCGCCGCAAAGCGGGCCAGCTGTCGACCGAAGGCTATTGCGGCACCGTCATTTGCAAGTTGACCGAAATCAAGACGAGTTGTGGCAGCGCGCTTAGCCTTCATGCAGCATCGAAGGAGGCTGGCATGAAGGCAGTCATTCAGGCAGGTGGCAAGGGCACGCGCTTGATGCCCTACACATCCGTTCTTCCGAAGCCGCTGATGCCGATCGGGGCGCGGCCGGTTCTCGAGCTCCTGCTTCGGTGGCTTCGCCGCAACAACATCGAGGACGTCTACATCACGACGGGCTACCTCGGTCACCTGATCCGCAGCTTCTGCGGCGACGGTCAGCAGTGGGGCCTCAAGATCACCTACTCACAAGAGGTCGAACCGCTGGGCACCGTCGGGTCGCTGACGCTGCTGCGGGAGCATCTGGACGGCACCTTTCTGATGTTGAACGGTGACGTGCTGACTGACCTCAACCTTCCAGCCTTCGGGTTGGCGCACCGCAAGCATGGCGGCCCGCTGACGATCGCCACGACGGTCCGATCCACCCGCATGGATTTCGGAATCATCGAAGATCGGGACAACCGCATCACGAGCTTCACGGAGAAGCCTACGCTCTCCAACAGCGTGAGCATGGGCGTCTATTGCATGGAGCCCGATGTCATCAAGTACATCCCGGCCGGCATCCCCTTCGGCCTCGATGATCTGGCGCTTTGCTTGCTCGAGAAAGACGTTCCCATCCACGTCTTCAAGCATCAGGGACTTTGGCTCGACATCGGACGCGTCGAGGACTTCCACAACGCGCAGGACATCAAGTGGGAAGAGCGCGCGCCTTCGCTGCTCGCAGTGGCCGGCTAGCACCCCACCTCCGTACGACGCCCGAAACACTCGTCAGGAAAGCAGAGGACATGAAAGCTGAGCCCATGCTTCTCGTCTCGGAGCCTATCCTCGGACCGCAAGAAAAGGCGGCTCTCGCCGATGTCATCGACAGCGGCTGGATCACAATGGGTGAGCGGGTGAGCAGCTTCGAGCGCGCTTTCGCCGAGGCGCACGCAGCCGACGATGCTGTTTCAGTGAATTCCTGCACAGCCGGGCTGCATCTCATCCTGCATGCTCTTGGGATCGGCCCGGGCGACGAGGTGCTGGTGCCGGCCCTCTCCTTCGTGGCGACGGCGAATTGCGTGCTCTATGTCGGTGGTACGCCGATTTTCGTGGACATCGAGTCTTCGGCGCAGCCGCTGATGTCCATCCAGGACGCTGCCGCCAAATGCACCTCCCGGACGAAAGCCGTCATCCTCGTTCATTTCGCAGGTTACATGGTCGATCCCGAGCCGTGGCAGGCCTTCGCACGTGAGCGGGGCCTGATGCTGATCGAGGACGCCGCTCATGCCTCCGGGCTTCCGGGCGCAGGCGCAATCGGCGACGCCGCGGCGTTCAGCTTCTACGGAAACAAGAACATGACGACGGCGGAAGGTGGCGTGGTCCTCGCCCGCGATGCCTCCCTGCTCGACACCATCCGGCGTGCGCGCGGTCATGGGCTGACGAGCGGCACCTTCCAGCGGCGCTCCAGCCGGACGCCGATCTACGATGTGACGATGCTCGGCTTCAACTACCGGCTCGACGAGTTGAGGGCCGCCATCGGCCTCGTTCAGCTCGGCCATCTTAAAGAGTGGAATGCGAAACGGAAGGTCCTGGCGGAGCTCTATCGGCGTCGCATTGGTGAGCATTGCCCGAGCGTCGTCGTTCCTTTCGAAACGCGGCGACCTTCCGTCCATCACATCATGCCAGTTGTGCTGCCGGCTTCCTGCGACCGTCAGGACGTGATCGATCACTTACGTGGGAAGGGCATCCAGACCACGATCCACTATCCGCCGATCCATCGTCTTTCCTTCTATCGCGGCCTCTATCCGGACGTAGATCTTCCCCAGACCGAGGCCTTCACCGATCACGAGCTGACGCTGCCGTTGCATCCGCGCATGGGGCTCGATGATGTCGAAAGAGTTGTATCGGAACTTGCCGACGCGCTTGGCGAGCGCGTTCCGCCCGCGGCGTTCGTAATGCGAGACGAAAGCAAGCACGCCAACCTCGCAAGTGGCTGAGGAGTTCCTTCACATGAACGGACGAGGCTTCCTGGGACTGCCAGTATCCGAAGCGGCGCAAACCAGGCTCAGACGAGCCGCCGATATTCTGATCGCCGGCACTGCCCTGTTTTTGCTGACCCCGCTGATGCTGCTCATATCGATCGCCATATGGCTGGAATCCGGGCAGCCGACGCTCTTCTGTCAAACGCGACTTGGACAGGATGGCAGGCGTTTTCGCATGTACAAATTCAGGAAGTTCCATGTCGACGCGGGCCAGGCGGGCTGCCCATTGACGCTCGAACAGGACCCCCGGATGACCCGGGTCGGGCGCCTGCTGATGAAGACGAAGCTCGACGAGTTGCCGCAGTTCTGGAACGTGATCAAAGGCGACATGGCGATCGTCGGGCCACGGCCGGAGAGCCTTGCTTTTGCGGATTGCTTCCATAACGGCTGGGAAGAGTTGCTCAGATACAAGCCCGGCCTGGTCGGCCCGTGCCAAATCATCTTCCGGAACGAGGCCGCCGCCTTCCCGAAAGGCGTCGATGTCGACGAGTTCTATCGCGCCGTCGTGTTTCCGCTGAAGGCGCGCATCGACCTTGATTACTTCCGCAGCAGAAGCCTCGCATCGGATGTCGTGATCATGATCAGGAGCTTCCTGGCGATCTGCGGCTGGGCTTCAGCCGCGAGCGCGGGCCTCAGGCAAGTCGAACGCCGCGCCTGAGCCGGTGCACGCCTGCAATGTCTAGTCCAGGAGGTCATGCCATGTCCTATGATGGTGCAAAGGTGCTTGTGACTGGCGCCGACGGCTTCATCGGCTCGCATCTCACCGAGGCGCTCGTCAATGCTGGCGCCAGGGTCACAGCTTTAACCCTCTACAACTCCTTCGACAGCCATGGCTGGCTGGACGAAATCCCGGAGGCGACCAAAGGCCGGCTCGATCTCGTCCGCGGCGATGTCCGCGACGCGGCCTTCATCTCGCGCGTCGTGCCGGGTCAGGACATCATCCTCCACCTCGCAGCGCTGATCGCGATCCCGCACTCCTACGCGGCCGCGCAGACTTATGTCGAAACGAATATTCTCGGAACCCTGAACATCCTCGAGGCTGCCCGTCAGAGCGGGACGGATCGGATCGTCCACACCTCGACGAGCGAGGTGTACGGAACGGCGTTGAAGATGCCGATCTCGGAAGAGCACCCGTTGCAGGGCCAATCTCCCTATTCGGCGTCCAAAATCGGCGCCGACATGATGGCGGAAGCTTTTGCCCGGTCTTTCGGGTTGCCTGTCGTGACGCTCCGTCCCTTCAATACATTTGGTCCCAGGCAGAGCGAGCGGGCGATCATTCCGACGCTCATCCGACAGGCTCTGGATCCGAACTGCGACGCCATACGGGTCGGCGACACGACGCCGGTGCGCGACCTCACCTTCGTGGAAGACACCGTAGCTGCCTTTATGATGGCAGGGTCGTGCCCGGATCTGGAGTTCGGCCGAGCTTACAATGCTGGCAGTCAGCAGGGCGTGACAGTGGCCGACCTGATCGACCTGGTGCTCGAGCTCTCCGGCACTTCCAAACCGGTGGTCCAAGAGGTCGTCCGGATGCGCCCCGCCAACTCGGAAGTGCGTGCGCTTCTGGCCGACTGCAGCCGTTTCGCGGCAGTTACGGGCTGGCGGCCGCGGACCGGCCTCCGCGAGGGCATCGGGCGCACAACCGAATGGTGGCGAGCTCGCCTTGCGATGGGCAGGGTGCGCTCGCAGAGCAATTTCATGACCTGATCTCACCGCCCTGCCCGGACCGTCGCGTGGCGCCGGCTCCAGAACCGATACGAGGCTCTCGATGGGACATCCATCTGCGCGCAGGAGCTGGGCAGCGACACTGCTCATGGCCGGCATGACCTTGCTCTGGGCGCATGGAGCTTGTCGAGCCGAATATCAGCTCGCTCCCGGCGACGTGGTCGAAATCGCTGTCGTGCCAATGCCGGAGCTGCGGCAGCGCATACCGGTGCAGCCCGATGGGACCATCATCATCCCAATGCTAGGGGCAGTGATGGCGGCAGGATCGACCCCACTGGCGCTGCAGGACCGGGTCGAGACAGCCTTCGCAGCGAAAATCCTCCGCCAGCGCATGCCCGACGGGCGCGAGCGGGTCGTGTTGATTCAGCCTGGCGATGTCACCACGGCCGTCGTCGAGTACCGGCCCATCTATGTGAGCGGCGACGTACTCAATCCGGGGCAGTACGCCTACCGGCCACAGATGACGGCGCGCCACGCCATTGCCCTCTCGGGTGGCCCGAGCACGGTACGGGGCCGTCCCGGGCAGTCAGGTGTCGACACCGCGGAGGCGGAGCGCGAATACCGAACGGCCACAAGCGCGCTGGCCAAAGAACATGTCGTCTCCTGGCGGCTTGCCGCGGAACTCGATGGATCCGAAACGATCAAGGAACAGCCCCTCGCATACCTGTCCATATCGGCCGCTTCGCTCGCCGACTTTCTGCGCGTCGAGACCCGTTACCTGCAGGTTCGCCTGAAGGAAGCCAAGAGCGAGCGGGCCTATTTGGAGAGCATGGTGCGACAGGCCGGCGAGCAGATCGCGACTCTTACCCTTCAAGTGCAGGGGGAGCAAAGCGGCCTCCAGGCCGACATGGAAGAGCTTGATCGCGTGAACAAGCTCTTCGGCACCGGCAGCTTGCCGAGTCCGCGCGTCACGGACAGTCGTCGAGCCGTCCTGCTTTCGTCGACGCGGCGCCTTCAGACGATTGCCAACCTAACCCTGGTCAAACAACAGCGGGATGAATTCCTTTGGCGCCTGGACAAGGTCGACACCCAGAGGCGCCTCGACGCGCTACGCGAAAGCAGAGAATCTCAGCTGCGCATGACCGAACTGAGAGCGCGACTCGACGGCGCGACAGAGAAGCTCCGTGTGCTTGGGCAGATGGTCGTCCTCGAGTCGAGCGGCAACGCCGTGCGGCCGGGCGTCACGATCATCCGCAAAGCTCAAGCGAACTGGGATCGTATTCCCGCGTCCGAGGACACAGAGCTGATGCCGGGCGACACCGTCGAAGTCGTATTCCGGCGTGAAGATGCTTCGACGGCAGCGGTGCAGTGAGCCCACTCCGGAGGCCCAGCGATATGGCCTCAGCCGCACCGATCCATTGGTGCGGCAAGGCAAAGCCGGAGCCAGTCACAGTCGGGGACGGCCATCGGCGCATTGTCAGCGAGCTTGAGCACGAAATCGCCGGCGCACTCGGCCGGCTGAACACGATACTCCGGCCGTCCTGGGACGCCGCCCCGGGGAGCGTCAGTCGTCAGGTGATCTGAGACTGATCGCGGGTCTCAGGAACGGGGCTTTGCCGCATCCGGGTTTGAGGCCAAGCAACTGTGCGACGGCTGCAGATTGCCCGCCTCAGCCGGCAGCTTGTTCACCAGCGGCTGGCTGAACGCGACGATCCCCTGCCAGAGGTATGCGTGGCTGGACCGGCGGCACGCATATGGGCGTCTGCCTTTACTGGATCGGGCGTTCCCTGGCGTGGGCCTCGTTCGCCATGGCAAGCATTGCCTCAAGCTGGGCGAGCGTCGCTGGCGAGAAGATCAAATTCATGATCTGGCCGCCGGCCATCTCAAGGCTGACCATCGTCTCGCCTTCAGGGGTGGCCGTTATCGCGACCGCCTGGACATCGACGACGTCAAGGTCAATCTCGGGCAACAATATCGGCTTCTTCGCCATTGGTCCCGTACCGTCGTGGGGCGCCACATTGCGTCAGAGATGGGCTTTCCGGTCTCGTGCTCTTCGGCAATGCGGTCGGCTTCGATCTGTGTTCCGATGCGGGCATTTCCAGGAAGTAGGCCAGCGCGCCAAAGCCACGCGCTTCAGCATCCGCCTTCAACGCGACGATACGCTCGACCAAGTCATCTGCTCGGGGCAATGGGACGCGCGGCACGCCTGATCCGAGTTTGATGACCTCCCCCCGAATGCCCCCGCTGTCCCCCGATTGGGGTATGCAGCTGGGAGGCGACTGCCCACGGCGTTCCCGAGCTTCGCCCCCCTGACGAACGAAAGCCCGGCCCCACACCCGGACATTATTGGCAGAACGTTTCGACGAATTGACCCTCATCAAGACCGCCAGGCCCGACCGACGTAGGGTTCCGATCGCAGCAAGAGGAGGCCGGCGATGAAAGCTGTCATCCAAGCAGGTGCCCGGCGTAAGCGGCCGATGCCCATCAGCGCCAAGCCTGTGCTGGAGTTCCTGCTGCGCTGGCTACGACGATGCAACGTCGAGAATGTCTCCATCACGGCCTGCGATCTCGATCATCTCATTCGCAGCTTCGGCAGCGACGGCCGCCGATGGGGTACCATGATCCATGCGCAGGAGCTGAAACCACTTCGCATCCCGGTCTGCAGTCACTCCCGTGCGACCAGATCGAAGGCACGCTTCTAATGCTGAACCGCGACGCCCTGACTGATCTCCGCCGATCGGACGACGCGTCAGCGATGTTCCGTGGCGACGAAATCCTGGTCAAAAGCTCGGATACGGAAGGCCTTCCGACCTCTATGCTCGAAGCCTGGAGTGTCGGTGTGCTTGTCGCGTCGCTGACGGTCGACCCCGGCGGCGTGATCGAGCGGCATGGGCTGGACCTCGCAAATGGCTCTGAAGCACGGCTGGCGTGCGACCTGCGAGCACTTGCCGGGAAGGCCATGAGCCGGAAAGCGGGCAAGCGCGCGCTCGCTCTTGTGCTCCGCCACCATGACTTGGCGGTTCCCCTCGACAGCCTGCCCGTCGCCATGGACATGCCCCGCCGTCGGACACCGCGCGGAACCAGCGAGCCGCCTCGGGAGGTTGCGCCGTGACGGCCCGCGCGGCGCGGCAATCGCTCGTGCATGCCGCGCTCTGGATCGGCGGTGCCGGTCTCCTGTTGCTCGTTGCCCTCGCGCTCCTGATCCTGAAGAACCCATCCGCGCCCGTAATGCTCATAGGCTTGGCCGTCGTAGCCCCGATCGGCCTGCTGCTGCTGCGAAACCCGCTCACCGCAACCCTGCTCGCCGTGTTCGTGCTCCTGCTGCCACCGGGGGACCTTCAGGTGGCGGGGATCTACATGGCCGCCAGCAACGGCGCGATCGTGGCCGCTCTTGGGGTCTGGCTCGTCCGGGTGCTGAGCGGGAACGAAACGATCAAATGGAACCCCACCTGCCTTCTCTTCGCGCTCTACATCGCATGGGGGGTCGTGACGCTGCTCTGGGCGCCAGATCTGGTCGAAGGACGCCGTAAGCTGATCGCCTGGACCTTCAGCTTTATCCTGCTGTTCTTGATCTGCAATCAGGTGAGGTCGCTGCCGGCCGTCGACCGCTTCATGCGGATGCTGGGCTTGATGGGCTGGCTCATGATCTTGTGCGGGACCTACACGCTCCTCTTCACCGGTTTCGTGTTTGGAACCCGCCTGAAGAGTTTCGGCATGAATGAGAACACTCTGGGCGTCATGCTGATTGTGGCGCTTCCCGGGGTCGTTTGGCCGATCATGCGGAGCGTCGGGCCTCGCCGGAGATCCATGCTCATCCTGGCGATAACCTACATGCTGTGCGCCGTGGCGTTGATCGCGCTCAGCGGATCGCGAGGAGGCGCCATTTCCGTCGGTCTGCTGTTGCTGATGCTGCTGTTCTTCAGACCCGCGCGGAAATGGGCCGTCGGCGGCGTCGCGGTCATTCTTTGCCTGTTCCTCTTCGCCCCGTTCCTCTTCGACACACTCATTCAAAGGGCCATCGAAGGAGAGGGGGGCGAGCTCGGCGGACGTCCCATCCTGTGGGAAGCGAGCCTTCTGTTCATGCGCGACCACCTGCTGGGCGCCGGTATCGGAAACGGCCCCTTCAGGCTGCACCCCTATATCGCGTCGCTGACGAGCGCGACCAACCATCGAATGGATCTGCCCAGCCACCAGCCTTTTCTCGAAGTCGGCGTGGATACAGGTCTGGTCGGATTGATCATCTACGTCTGCGTGATCGGATCAGCGATATGGAGTTTCGTGCAATCCCGCTCCCGCTGGCTGCTCTCTCCTTCCTGTCCGGACGGGTACTATCTGACCGTGATTGGAGTGGCGGCCGCGTACGGGGCCACATGGATCAAGGGGGGAGGGTTGGAAAACCATACCAGCCTCATCGTGATGTTCGCCCTGCTCCTGATCCCGTCTTTGGTGCAGGAGGCCGACGATCGAAGCGCACGGGAGGGCGGCCCCTGGCCGTCGAAGCATCGTCATGACCGCGGCTAGCGAGGGGACGATGAACGCGCATGCAGCCGCCCTGCCGCGTAACGAGGCCAGCGGGCGGTTCGTCGTCAATGTCGGCAGCAGCCTCGTTTACGTCGTGCTGAATACCGGCATCATGTTCTGGTACATCCCCTTCCTGCTGAAGCATCTCGGGGTGGCGGCCTACGGGATGGTCCCCCTGTCGGCCTCCTTGGTCATGTTCGCGATGATCGTCTGCGAGGGCGTGAACGGTGCGATCTACCGCAACCTAGCGATCGATCTGAACCGTGGAGAGCTCTTCGCCGCGCAAAGAACGTTCAACAGTGCCGTGATGCTGACGGTCGCGGTCAGTTGCTTCCTGCTGGTTCCGATGGCCCCGGCGGTCTGGCTCTTTCCCCAGCTCTTCGCGGTGCCGCCGGACCTCGAGGGCGCGGCGCGGTTCCTGCTCGCGGGCTCCTTCTTCACCGCCCTGACATTCCTCGTCGGCAGCCCTTTCGACGCATCGAGCCTGATCACTCACCGGTTCGATATCCGCAACGCCATTCGGTCCGCGGTCGCCCTGAGCAGGGTCGGGATCGTGGCCCTGTGCTTCTATTTCTGGCCGGCCAGCCTCATGCACGTCGGACTCGGCCTGATCGCCTCCGCCCTCCTTGGCCTGGGCGGGTGCGTGATCGCGTGGCGGCGGCTGACGCCGCAGTTGCGCCTACGCCTCACGGATGCGGATTCCCACCACTTCCGGCCGCTCTTGAATATCGGCGCTTGGTCGGCGGTGAACACGGCCGGGATGCTGCTGCTCATGCAGGTCGACCTGATCATCGTGAACGCATTGTTCGGCTCGACCATGACCGGTCGTTACGGCGCATTGCTGGCTTTCGCAGTGCTCATGCACACGCTGGCCGAGGTGGTCATACCGATTTTCAGCCCGATGATCATGGCCCGCTACGCCACCGGCGATTCCACGGGTCTGCGCGGACTGCTGGAATCCGCCGTCGGGTTTCTCGCCTTCGGGCTGGCCCTGCCGGTCGGGCTCCTCTGCGGACTCGGTCGGCCGCTCCTGTCGTTGTGGCTCGGGCCGGACTTCGCCGAACTTGACACGCTCCTCATCGTCCTCGTGGCTCACCTCGCGGTGAATCTGGCGGGCCGCCCGATCGGTTACCTCCTCACCGCGCATAACAAAGTGAAGCAGCAGGGTTTGGTGACACTGGTGCTCGGCGTCGTGAACATTGTGCTGGCGGTCGCGCTCGCCCTCTGGGCCAACTGGGGCGTGCTCGGCATCGCGGCGGCGGCGGCGATCGTTTGGACCTTGAAGAACACGCTCATCCTTCCGGTATACGCCGCACGCGTGCTCGGATTGGATTGGTGGGCGTTCCTGCCCCGGCTCGCGGGAGGAGCCGCGGCGGTGCTCGGGATAGCGCTGGCTGGCAGGGCGCTTGCCGCCCTATGGCCACCGCACGATTGGATCGGCCTCGCGGCAATGGCTGGCGCGATATCGGCACTATACCTGATCATACTCATAGGCCTCATCATCCGCCCCGACGATCGCAGGCTGATCTCGCGGCTCATACTTCGGAGGGCACATGATTAATTGGCGTCAACCCGTGCTGAAGTTCTACGACGAGCGCGTCATGAACCGCCCGATCCCGCGATGCCGCACCCTGATCTCGGAGTTTTATGCCCTGCCGGGTGAAGCGCGGCGAAACCTGCGGGATCAGCGTCTGACGCAACTGCTCAGGCACGCCGCGCGACACGTGCCGCACTACCGAAAGTTGCTGGTCGATCAAGAGATCGCGCGTGGTGACGCCATCGATCTCACGAAATTCGGGAAGGTCCCGCCTCTCACCAGGAGCTTCCTGCAGAACTCCCCTGAGAGTTTGAAGAGCGACGACTTGAGTTCGCGGGATTGGTACAAGAACAGTTCCGGGGGAAGTTCGGGAGAGCCCGTCGCCGTGATCCAGGACCAGGATTACAACGCGATGGGTATCGCCATGACCGAGACGTATCACGGCTGGACCGGAAGGGACGCCGGCGAGTCGCTGGTCAGGCTTTGGGGGTCCGATCGGGACGTGCTGACCGGTACTTTGGGGTGGCGCAACAAGATCAGCGGCTTCGTTCGCAATCAGAAATGGGCGAACTCTTTCAAGATGAGCCAGACAGCGATGTTGCGTTATCTGGATTGGATTCGGCAATATCGTCCCGTTCTCATCGAGGCCTACGCGGACAGCGCCTTCGAGCTTGCTCGCTTCGCGAATGCCCGCGAGACCCGGGTCTCCGGCGTGAGACACGTCATCACCAGCGCGGGCACGCTGCACCCGTTCATGAGGGAGGAGATTTCGCGCGCGTTCGGCTGTCCGACGCTCAACAGATACGGGTGCCGCGAAGTTGGCGACATTGCCGGTGAGCGAACAGTGAACGGTGGCCTGGAGGTGTTTGACTACTGCAACCTCGTCGAGGTCGTGAAGGCAGACGGCCAGCCCTGCGAGGAAGGAGAAGAGGGTGAGGTCCTCGTCACCAATCTCACGAATTTCGCGATGCCGCTCATCAGGTACAGGCTTGGGGATCGCGCCGTGGTCGGCAAGTCTGCGGACGGTCCCTTGCCGTTTGTCGAACGATTGCAGACGGTGTCGGGACGCCAGACGGACGCGTTTATCTTGAGGGATGGAACGGCCGTATCGGGAGTCTTCTTCGTCTATTTTCTCACAGTCGTTCACGAGGCCGGTTGGCTTCTCAAGACGCAGATCGTCCAGCGCGACTATGACGACGTCGTCGTCAAGATGGTCGTGAAGACGGCCCCGACACAATCCGCTTTGGACGAGATCGCCGTCTCGCTCCGGATTTTGCTGGGCCAGTCATGCAACATCAGTTTCGAGACGCTGCCGGAAATTCCCCCTCTGAAATCCGGAAAGCACAGCTACGTCGTTTCACTCGTAAAGCGACCATAGAAGGTGATCGCCCGGACAACCCAGATCATGCAGATCTGCATCTGGAGCCGTTGAAAAAGACTGTCTTCGCGCGGTTCTCTTGATCCTGATCGCGATTGGGGGTCGGCCAGCTGGACACCGGCAAGAACCGACCGCCGTTTCACTCGCCCGGCAGCGCACTGAGCAGGCGGGCTCATGGAACAGCGGCCGGTTTTTTGGGATGCCACAGCACAGGTGACGCCCTGATGCCCTTACGCGATAGCCCCCTGCAAAGGAGACTGCGCTCGCCAAGGCTGAGTTGGAGCTGCCGCATAATGACGGCACCAGGCTTCCAGCATGAGCAGGCGCCACAGCAGCAGACCAAAATCCCTGCTCCGCCCCGAGCTGTGCAGATCAAGGATCCGCTCCACCCCATTCAGGCTCCAGAACCCCAGCTCTTCGCTGCCGCGGTCGAGAAGCCTTTCCCTGACCATGGCGCGGCCGGCCGGTTCACGAAACCAGTCGCCCAGGGGAACGCCGAAGCCTCGCTTCGGGCTCTGGCCAGTAACCTCCGGGAGAAATCGGGTGGCGAGAGCCCTTAGAGGCAGCTTCCCCTGGGCGTGATCCAGCAGGCAGGCGCGGGGCAGGCGTGCGGCCCATTCGACGATGCGGACATCGAGCAGCGGCGACCGAACCTCGATCGAATGGGCCATCGATGCCCGATCGACCTTCACCAGCACATCGTCGGGAAGATAGAGGCCATAGTCGAGCTTCTGCTGTCGCGCCGTCAGCGGAGCGCCGCGGCTCATCCGCCATCTCTCCCATATCGGGCTGCTGGCGTTCCGCAGAAGCGGCCGCAGATCCGGGTGAACATAATGGTCCATCACCGGATCGTCGGGCAGCTCGTCGAAAACCGCCGAACATCCCCAGTCCGGCAGGCTGAGCTTGGAAAGCTGGTAGCGGGCGAGCGATGCCCGCGGCAAAAGGCGGCTCGCCGCACCCAGCGCGGGGCCGAAACGGCCGGCTGCCCGGATCAAGCCTTCCCGGCGAGTGCTCTCGACATAGCGGCGATAACCGCCGAACGCCTCGTCGCCGCCGTCTCCGGAGAGAAACACCGTCGCATGGCTCGCTGCCGCCTCGCAGAGCGTGAAGCTCGGCAAGGCGGACGGATCGCCGAAGGGTTCGTCGAAGAGCCAGGCCAGCCGGTCGATATCGCTGAGCCCGCCGGCGCGTTGCGGGATCACGCGGTGCTCAAGCCCGGCATGGGCCGCGGTTGTGCGAGCGAGCGCGCTTTCGTCCCAGTTCTCTTCCGCGAAGCCGACCGTCAGCGCGAGCGGGGCTTGTCCCGTCTTCGCCGCCATGGCCGCGACCAGGCCGCTATCGATTCCGCCCGACAGGAAAACACCGACGGGAACGTCGCTGCGGAGCCGAATGCGGACCGCGTCGAAGAGCAAACTCTCGAGTTCATCCAGTTCGGCGGGGCTGACGGGTCGCCGAACGGGATCGTCGTTGAGAGTCAGGTCCCAGTACGGTGCCGGCGACGCCGCATGGGGCCGGTCGAGCGAGCCTGCAAGGACATGGCCCGGCGGCAGCTTCCGGTATCCCTCGAAAATGCAGGTTTCGCCCGGCAGGTAGCCGAGCGCCAGGTACCGCGCCACCGCGGAACGGTCGATCTCCCGGGGGGCGTCAGGGCAAGCCAGCAAGCCCTTGAGTTCCGAGGCGAATCGCAGATGGCCTTCCTGATCCCTGTAATAGAGGGGCTTTACGCCCAGCCGGTCACGGGCAAGCAGGAAGCTCCGCCGCTTCGTGTCGACGAAGGCCAGTGCGAACATGCCGTTCAGAAGCGGCAACGCGCCCGCCCCGAGGCGCATGAGCAGCCGCAGCAGCACCTCCGTGTCGGATCCGCTCTGGAACGCCTCGCCTGCGCGCTCGAGCTCGCGGCGCAGCTCGAGATAGTTGTAGATCTCGCCGTTGAACGCCAGCCAGCAACTCCCGTCAGGGCTTCGCATCGGCTGATGCCCAAGGGGGCTGAGATCCAGGATGCTGAGGCGGCGGAAGCCGAGGCTCCAGCCGTCTCCTCCCTCGATTCCAAGATCGTCCGGGCCGCGATGTTGCAGGGGCACAGTCATTGCGGCGGTCAGCTCGGGGCCTGCCGCTTGTGCCGGTCCAAACCAGCCGCAAATGCCGCACATCGTTTCTGCTTCGCCTTGCTCGCCTGCACGCCTCCGGGATGGAAGCGCATCGACGCCAGCCACAGACCCGAGCGGGTCAAGCCTGTCTGACGTCAACCGAGTAGGCGCCATCGGCAGCAAACTGAATATGACGCGCGTCAACTCGGTTCAGAGGTACTTCCTCTATCAACTGACCCGCGCAGATAGCCGCCTCGCAATCACGGAGCGGAGTGCTCCGAAGCAGCGGTCAGCAGGGTGCATGAAGAAGCATGCTTAGGCCTGAGGACAACCTCCTGCATGGCGCCGGGGAAGTGGACCCGGGTCCGGGATGTGATCGGGAGACGTGCTCGATGCAACCTTCGTTAAAGGGTCAGAGCCTGCGGTGGTGCTTCTTCTCGCCCGGCCGCCGTTCGATCGACGTGCTCGGCGGTGATTCACGGACCTCTGGCGGGGCCGAGGCCCAGGTGGCCCATCTCGCAGCTGCGATGGCAGAGCTCGGCCATCAGGTGAGCCTGATCTACGGTGACGGAAGCCAACGCTGTCCCCCAAGGGAACTTGCCTCCGTCACCTGCATCGACGCCGCGCCGCAATGGCGGAAACCTTCGAGCATCGCAGCGTTCTGGCGCGCCTTGAGGCACGCTTCGCCAGACGTGATCTATGCGCGGCTGCCGAGCGACTTTCTGGCGTTGCAAGGGCTGCTTGGCCGTCTCCACGGGCGAGCACGCTTCATTTACGCGCTCGCTCACGACGACCACTGCCGGCCGTGGCAGGCCTATTCCTACAAGCGTTGGCTGCACGCCCCGCTTTACGCCTTGGGCCTTCATAGCGCCGAGGCGATCCTGGCGCAGCACGAGGGGCAGCGGGTCCGACTTTCCCGTCGCTTGCAGGGCCGGACGACCTGCGTGCCGAATTTGGTGCGGTCCTTCGCCTCTGCCCCGAGAG
Source organism: Beijerinckiaceae bacterium (assembly GCA_965283735.1). Taxonomy (GTDB): domain Bacteria; phylum Pseudomonadota; class Alphaproteobacteria; order Rhizobiales; family Beijerinckiaceae; genus Allobosea. Next base: position 708,989 of record CBDIPN010000002.1, read on the forward strand.
ATTTCGAGAGCGCGTCGATCGACGCCATTTGGGTCGCTCAGATCCGTCCGGAGAAACGTCTCGAGAGATTCCTCGATCTCGCGGCATCGGCGCCGGACCTCTCATGCAGCGTCGTCGGCGGGTTCGATCCGACGCTGCCCGCAGCCGCCCGTGCCGAACTCGAGCAACGGATACAGTTGTTGAGCAACGTCACCTATTGGGGGCCGCAGCCGGCGGATGTCGTGATGTCGCTGCTCGCCCGCAGCAAAGTCCTCGTGAACACCTCGAGCGGAGAAGGCTTTCCGAATTCGATGCTGGAGGCGTGGAGTCTGGGAGTGCCGGTCGTTTCGCTTTCAGTAGATCCTGGTGGCATCATCGAGCGGCAAGGTATCGGCTTTCTCAGCGGAAGCGATCTCGAACTGTGCAACGATGTGCGGTTGCTGACGCACCGTGCGTCGCTGAATGATCAGATCGGCGTCCGCGCGCTCGCCTATGTCAGGGGCCGGCACAGCCTCGAAGCTGTCTGCGCCGCGCTCTCGCCGGCGGTCTTCGGGTCCCCCGCCACAGCCGGCGCCGATCGCCCAGAACATTCCAGGGAAGCCCTCTCATGATGCAGGGAAGCCTTCTCAACGCTGCAGACCTTACCGGCACCGCTGCTGCCGCACGCCCCGGCGCCCCGAGGGCGGTCGCGGTCCTCATCGGGCAGCTTGCGCAAGGCGGCAGCGAAAGACAGCTTTACATGTTCCTTGCCCACTGTGACCGCACGCGCTGGACGCCTACCGTCTATGTCTCCGGGCAACTGGGTTTCTGGGAAGGCCCCATCCGGGCCCTAGGCATTCCCGTCGTGCTGCTGGTCGGGCATCGGGTAGCCAAGATGCGGCAGCTGCGCGCCGCGTGCGCGGCGCAGGGCGCGACCTGCCTCTTCTCCTGGTCTTCCTACACGAACCCCTTCGGTCTGGCTCTGCTAGGGACTGGCATTCGGCGCGTTGGATCCTACCGCAATGCGATGTTCGCGGATCTTCCGACCCGTTTGCGGTCGATCTGGGCCTGGGCGAGCCTTGCCGGCATCTCCGCGGCCGTCTGCAATTCGCGCGACACCTTCGAGCAGCTTTCGAGCCGGAGAGCTTTGAGGCCGAAAGCGACTTACGTGCCGAACGGGGTCGAGGCGCCAAGTCCGAGCGAGGTTGCCGCGTTGCGCGCGCAGTGGCGGAGCCGGCTTGGTCTTCAGGAGGACACCGTCCTCATCATGGGGGTAGGTCGGCTCGCGAGCCAGAAGCGCTTCGACCGCTTTCTCGATATCATCGACAAAGTCAAAACGGATGGTCCGGTGCAGGCTGTCATCGCCGGCGCGGATCTCGGCTGCCGTTGCGATCTCGAGCGCCAGATCGAAGGCCTGGGCCTTGATAACATCGTACGCCTCATCGGCACGGTGCCGGATGCTCGCGAGCTGATCTGCGCCGCCGACATCTTTCTTCTCACCTCCGATCACGAGGGCACGCCCAATGTCATCCTCGAGGCGATGGCCGCCGGGCGGCCTTGTGTGGCGACCCGTGTCAACGGAGTCGGTGAGTTGATCGAGGACGGCGTAACCGGCTTCACCGCGACGCCGGATGCGTCGGAGCTGGCGCGGCACGTTTCCCGTCTCGTCGCCGATCCGGATCTGCGCCGACGCGTGGGCGAAGCGGCCCGGCGGGCTGTCGGGCGCACGCGAAGTCCGACCGAGATCGCTCACAGGCTTTGGTCACTCTGCGAGTGAAGTAACCGAGGGGCGAAACCGATGCGCTTAGCCTTCTTTCTCGACCAGGTATTCTGGCGAGACGGCCCCGTGCTATCGACTGACGAGTCGTACGTCCTGTTCCCGGCCAGCTTTGCCGGGCACGTCGATCAGATCACGTTCATTGGGCGGAGGCGCCCGCCCCCGGGCGTGCGCCTTATGTCCTGGACGGATCGGCCATCTCGCTCTGTGCGATGCCGTTCTACTCCAACCTGTACCACCTCTGGCGGACGTATCCACGCCTGCACCGCCGGATTCGCGCGGCTGTGCGTCGGGAGGCGGGCAAGTGGGATGCGATCGTGATCAGCGGGCCTCACCCCATCGGCCAGCTCATCGCCCGGGAATGCATCGCTTTGGGCATCCCCGTGCTCCCGATGGTGCGCCAGAACTTCGTCGAGCAGATGGGCACCCATCGCGGGCTGAAGCGTCAGGCCGCGATGCTCGCTGCCCGCCTCCTCGAATGGGACTTCAAGCGGATAGCCCGCGACCGGACGGTCTTTACCGTCGGCAAGGAAATGACAGAGGCCTACGGCCAATCCAGCGACCGGGTGCACAGCCATTTTCCCTGTCTCGTCGACCGGGCGCAGTTCGAGACGTTCTCGAAGATCAGCGCCGGAGCCGACCCCAAACGTCTCATCAACGTGGGCCGGCTGTCACCGGAGAAGGGCCTTCGTTTCCTGTTCGAGGCGTTGGCGCAGCTCAACCAGCGCGGCCTGGGTTGTCATCTCGATCTCGTCGGCACAGGCCCGATGGACCAGGAGCTCCGGGGATTGGCTTCAAAACTCGGCGTTGCGTCGCAGGTAACGTTTCACGGCTATGTTCCCTACGGTCGACCGCTATTCGACCTCTACGAGAAGGCGGGAGCGATGGTCCTGTCCTCCACAAGCGAGGGTCTCCCCCAGGTCATCAATGAGGCCTTGTCCATCGGCCTTCCAACGGTGGCGACAACCGTAGGGGGAATTCCCTCGTTTCTCACGGACGGAGAAACCGCCCTGCTGGTGCCTCCACGGGACGTCCCTGCGTTGGCCGGGGCGATCGAGCGGCTGGTGCGCTCGCCCGACCTTCGAGAGCGCCTGCGGCGAAATGGGCGAGCGCTGATGCAGGATAACATCCTTGAAGTGAATCGGGCCCGTGTCCTCGGGGGTGTTCATGATGAGATCGCTCGCCGCCGAGCATAACTACCGCTGCGCAATCGGCGACCTTCCGACCACACCTCCGCCGTGTCGCCCGACGGTCAGCGTTATCGTGCCCGTCTACAACGAGATCGATTGCCTTGACCGGCTCGTGGCAGACTTGCTCGCCCAGGATTACGAACGGATTGTGGAATTCTGGTTCGCGGACGGTTGCTCGCAAGACGGAACCTACGAGGCTCTGCTGCGGATCAGCGAAGTGGATGACAGGATCCGTGTGATCAGGAACCCGAAACGCGGACCGGCCGCCGGCATCAACCTGGCCCTGGAGCTGGCGACGGGAGACATCGTAAACCGGCTCGATGCGCATGCGCGCTATGAACCCGATGTCGTGACGAACAGCGTAGAGGCGCTGCTGGCAACGGGCGCCGCGGGCGTGGGCGCCATCGCACGCCCTTCTGCCGGCAGGACATTGATCGGCCGTGCCATCGTCGCCGCGCATAAGAGCCCTTTCGGAGTAGGCGTCGCGAAATTCCGCCGAGACGGCGCGGAAGGCTGGACCGATGCGATCTGGAACGGTTGCTATTGGAAGCACATCGTGGATCGCGTGGGGCTGCTGCGGGAAGATCTGCATCGCGCGGAGGACAACGACTTCAACGCGCGCATTCAGGGCTTGGGGTATGGCCTCTACCTGTCGCCGGCAATACGGGCCTGGTACCTGCCGCGGCAAACTCTGGGATCGCTCTGGAGGCAGTACTTCGCCAACGGCATCGGGGTGGTCAGAGCCGTTCGGGAGAGGCCAGATGCCGTTAGCTGGCGGCATTTCGCTCCGCTGGCGCTAGTCCTCACATTGGGCTGCTCCGCCCTGATCACAATTGCGTGGCCAGGGGGGCTTCTTGGCCTGATTTCTGTGCTGGCCTACCTGGGCGTTCTGGCTGTCGCCACCCTCCTCGCGGCTGGACAAGAACGCGGCGCGTATTTGCTGCTCCTCCCGGTAGCGTTGGCTACGCTTCACCTCAGTTATGGGCTTGGTTCCCTCCGGGCCCTTGTTGGGGACCCCTTGATCGCACTCTTTAGGCGAGTTTGCCCCGTTTAACACTGTGTTAAGATTTCACCTGCATGATTCGCGGTAGCGCCGGCAGCGATCCCTTCATCAACGCGCCAGTGGCGAGCTACGACGTTTGCCTTAGACTGAAGGCTTACGCCTAGACCGTTGGGTGTAGTCCTTCTGCACGATTGGCAGGGTTGAGAGAACGAATACCGTGGTTGCGATCGAGGGGTCGCACCATGCTTCAGATCGCTACAGCTTCTCATTCGCTGCTGGAGGAACGCTCGCCAAGCGCGAGGGATGTCCGGCACAGAGTGCTCGCTCGCAACGCCGTCCTCTTCTGGCAGGACGAGCGACAGCCGCAAGCCATCGAGATTGTCGAGGGTACCGTTCGGGCCGCGCGCCTCTGGAGCGATGGTTCGCGCCAAATCCTGGCATTCTTTTGGCCTGGCGACATTATCCAGGCTGCGGCTCTGCAACGCTACACTGCGGAGGCCGTCACGCGCTGTGTGCTCAGGCCGCGCAGCCATGAGGAGGTCAGCACTTTCGAGTCGTCGGGCACGGACCAGGCGCTTCAGGCGTCCATCTGCCTCCTTGCCGCCACCGGCAAGAAGAGCGCCACGAGCCGAATGGCGTGGTTCCTGCTTCAGATCTACGAACACCTTCCGCAGGATCCCAGGCGTGCAAACGCGCTCCGTTTCACAATCCCCCGCAATGACGTCGCTGACTACCTGGGGATGTCGATGGAAACCGCGTGTCGAACACTGGCAGCGTTCCGGGCGCGCGGTTTGATCGATCTCCCGACCCGGAAAACCATTTGCTACCGAGACATGGCGCAGCTCGCTCGGGTCGCTCAATCACCCAAATGGGAAGATGCCGAAGCCTAAGGCCATGGCCGTCCGCTTGCGACAATTCCCAAAATTTGTGATATATGAGCGACATAATAGGCCGAGGGGCATGTGCTGATCCGACGGCGCCGCAGACGCCAGGGAGCCAGGCACGACGATGTGGCGTATCCTGTTAGCCGATGACCACGGGATTTATCGCAAGGGCCTTCACTTGGCCCTTCAGCGCGCGTTTCCCGATGCCGATCTCCTGACAGCGGACTCGCTTCCGACAATCCTGTCCACAGTCGAGGAAAATCCGGATCTCGATCTTCTGATCATCGACCTGCATATGCCGCACCGCATTCCGATCGAGGGCCTCTGCGACCTCAGCGCAAACTGCCGGAACATCCATCTGGTCGCGCTGTCCGCGTCCGAAGCCGCTACTGACATTCTGGAATGCCTTGCTTGCGGATTTCACGGCTATATTTCGAAACTTCAGACTGACGAGGAAATCATTGCGGGCATAGAGGACGTCCTTGCCGGGAAAATCTACGTCACGCCGCGCTTGGCCCTTACAAAGGGACTTGCCTCATGGCGCGAGATGGTAAAGGCGACCGAGTCCAGCCGCTCGCAAGTTATCCGCCTGACGAACCGCCAACGGGATGTCCTTGCCCTCCTGGCGCGGGGTAAGTCCAACAAGGAGATTGCGCGCGAACTCGCCATCGCGGAGGCGACTGTCAAGATCCATGCGGCGGCGGTCATCCGTGTGCTTGGAGCCACGAACAGGGCCTCCGCGGCGCTGTATGCTCAGCAGTGGCTTGAAAGAAAGGAGTGAGGTTCGTGATCGGGAGCCCCTATTCCGACGGAATACTGAGCCTACAGCTCCAGAGTTGTGGTGAGGACATACTCCAAGCCTTCCGGCGAGAGTCCCAGCGTCGAGGTCCCGCCGGTGATCGCTTTGCCGTTATCACATAAAATTGACGTGCCGAACCCGCGCTTGCAGCTTCCCGTCGCCTGAGGTCCGTTCCGCTCAAGCCATTGCAGGCACAGGCTCGCGCGGGTTCTGTCAATGGGTTGGACGCTCCAACGGACCAGCACCCTGCCTGCTGGGCAGCTCAATGCTCCATACTTGACGGCATTTGTCGTGAGTTCGTGAATGATAATCGAGAACGACTGCGCAAGCTCGCTACGGATCCCAACCGACGGCCCGATCAAGTCGAACTGATTGGAGCGGCAATATGGAGAAAGCTCAAGGCGGACGAGCTCCTCCAACGAGCAATGATCCACGCCCTTTCGCGTGGATACGTCAGCGTTTGCGATAGCGCGAAGGCGCCCTTCCAACGCCTCGCATAATTCCGTCACTGTCGCGCTACTCTCCGCTGTCAACTTGATGATCGACAGCACCAGAGGCACGAAATTATCGAGACGATGCCGAAGCTCTTTATTATTTAGATTAAGAAAATAGAATTTATCAATAAGATCTTCAAAAGAATTTGGATGAGAATTAATCAATTCTTCGTTAAAACTAGAAATAACCTGATAAAACATAGAAAATGAATGAAAAATACGTTTTGATCGTAGCAAATTTGTATTCAAACCCGAAAATTTCGAGCGAATCCTTAATGATGACTGCCTCTTTACGATCGCAGACTTCGACTTAACCCGAGACGAACCTAAGTCCATGCGAAATCCTCGGTTGATGGACATCGCCGCAATCAACAATAACTGATTTCTGTCAATAAAACAATTCTAAGGGCCAGTTAGGTTAACCCGCTACTGCGTGGTTGGTTCCACGCGGGACCTGACGCGCCGCCGCCGGTGGATCCCGGCTTTGGACCCTGGAGGATTTCCCAATGGCGTCTCGCCGCAGTTTTCTCCTCGCCGCTGGTAGCCTCGCGGCCTCAGGGCTTCATGGATTGGAGGCATTCGGCCAAGATTCGGCATTGAGCCGCAAGACTTCAAGCGCGCCTACCCAGAGCGAGGCGCCCGGAACCGGCCGTAGGTTGTACGTCGCCCCCACCGGCGAGGACGACGACGACCCGGAGCGGGGCACCGTCCAGCGCCCGTTCGCCACGCTTCCTCGCGCCTTCGCCCACGCCTACGGCGGCGATACGATCCTGCTGCGAGGGGGAGAATACGGCTTCGACGGCGCCGCCGAAGGATGGCTTCTCGCTGGTCGCGGCGGAGAGCCGGGACGTCCGATCGTCATCGAGAACTATCCCGGCGAGGTTCCCGTGATCGACGGAGCCGCAATGAGGCCCCCGACACAACGGTATCAGGCGTGGCCTTCGCGCAATTCAGCCGGCGGGTTTGCGCTTGTTATCATGGATGCGTCCCACCTGACCCTGCGCGGACTTACCGTTCGCCATGGCCCGATGGGCGGGTGCTTCGTCAACGGCACACATCACAACTTGTTGATCGAGCGCTGCGTCTTTCGCGACAATGGCTGGCTCAACGACGAGTATGGCACCGGCCTGGGAATCCTCGGGAAAGGCGATCACAACATCGTGCGCAATTGCGATTCCTTCGGCAATCACGGCGGAGGGCCGGGCGCAACGGGCGGAAATGCCGATGGGATCTCGGTTTCGCTCAACGACAGCACCGGCACCATCGTCACCGGTAACCGCGCTTGGCGCAACACGGACGACGGCTTCGACTTCTACAACACCTCGCGGGCCAAGGACAGCCTCAGCACCTCACCATGCCTTATCGATCAGAACTGGTCCTTCGAGAACGGATACAACTCCGACGGCTCGATCAACCCTACCGAGGCTGGCGACGGCTGCGGTTTCAAGCTGGGAGGGCGGCGCTCAGGCGCCACCGGCCTCTATGGCGGTCACACGGTGACCCGGTGCCTTTCTTGGAGCAACAAGACAAGCGGTTTTGATGACAACAGCTATAATGGCGGAATGCTGCCGATGGCCATCTTCAACAATGTCTCGTTCAACGATGCGCGCAGCGAGGTAGGTTACGCCTTCATCATTGAGCATAATGCGAGCACGGTGCTTCGGAACAATATAGTCTTCATAAAAGGTGGAAGGCACGACTTCGACATCGAGCTTGCGTCTCAATCGCACAATGCAAGCAACGGTGCGGCCTTAAGGTCCTTCTCGCCAACGAATTTCAAAGTGTCTTTGAACGACTTTCAGTCCATCGACGATGCGATTGCGCGCGGTCCCCGGCAGGCGGACGGCTCCCTGCCGGTCTCGGACTTCTTGAGACTGGCGAAGGGGAGCAGGCTGGTCGGCGCAGGAAGCACGCTCGGGCTGCCACCCACCGTGCCCTCGAACGGGGAGGTTGTCAGCCTCGGGGCCTTCGAGGGGCCATAGCAACGGCCCATTGTCGCGGACTCTGACGCATGCACAGTCCTGCGGCGCGCGCTGCCCCCGACCTTCAGCCCGCTCTGCGGCATGACTGTATCCGCAGCGGCGAAGCAAAGAGTGCCATGGACCGACGCTACCGGCACTGGCGATTCCGCCAAGGATCGCGGCGCGCTACACAAACACCGTCGCAGAAACTGCTCAGTCACCCAGAGGGCACGGTTCAGCTGAATGCATGGCTGGGGCGCCAGGATTCGAACCTGGGAATGGCGGTACCAAAAACCGCTGCCTTACCACTTGGCGACGCCCCAATGTGCGGCGCCTTCTAGAACGCGGCGGCGCGACGCGCAACCGTCAAGCCACCGCATCTTTTGCCCGCTCGGCAAGAATTCCTCCACAACCTGCAAAGAGCCTGTTGCGCCGGAGCCGCGTGCTGGCTATAAGCCGCCCACCAGCGGATCGGAGTGTGGCTCAGCCTGGTAGAGCACCTCGTTCGGGACGAGGGGGTCGCAGGTTCAAATCCTGCCACTCCGACCAAAATTTCCCGAGATAGTTCAAGCAGTTGAGACGACGGCCCTTCGGGGCCTTTTTCTTGTCGCTCTCGCCCTCCCCCTAGCCTGACACCGTCACGCACCCGTCAAATGGCATGTCTATTGCGTCGCCTCCGAAACGGAGACGACCATGCTGCGCGACTGCCCGACCGATGCGAAAGCCACGCTCGCCCTGATCGCCCTCTCGGCGATCTGCATCCTGGGCTGGCTCGCCGACCTCGGCCTTTGAACACGATCCCCGGCTGCCCGCCTCTGTCGCCGTGCCCAGACAGTCTCTAAAGTGCGGTCTCATCGAATCGAACGGTCGGGGCCATGAAGCGCATCACCCTCCTTGCCGGCATCCTCGGATTGGCCGTGTTTCTGTCCGGTTGCGACAAATGCGGCAATTTCAACCCGTTGTTCGGGCCCTATGACACCAAGAGCTGCAGCGGCAAGTCGACCAGCTGACGCGCATCAGCAGCGATGAGCGACGAGATCGAGTTCGACCGCAGCGCGACAACGGAAGCCGGCACGGTCGCGAGCCTGTCCCCGCTGGTGCGCCGGATCGTCGCCGGCAATGGCGGGCCGATGACCTTCACCGGCACCTGCTCCTATATCGTCGGCCGCGGCACGGTCGCGATCATCGATCCCGGCCCGGACGACCCCGGTCATGTCGAGCGCCTGCTGGCGGCGGTTCGCGGCGAGACGGTCAGCCATATCGTCGTCACGCATACCCATCGCGACCACTCGCCTGCGGTGCCGGCCCTGAAAGCCGCGACCGGCGCGACGGTGGTCGGCTGCGGGCCGCATCGCCCGTCGCGGGAGCTCGGGCCGGGCGAGGGCCGCGTGCTCGATGCCGCAGCCGACACCGATTTCGTACCGGACCAGGAGATGGGCGACGGCGATACCGTCTCCGGGCCCGGCTGGAGCCTGGCCGCCGTCGCGACGCCCGGCCACACCGCCAACCATCTCGCCTTCACGCTCGCCGAGGAAGGGACCCTGTTCTCCGGCGACCATGTCATGGCCTGGTCGACCTCGGTCGTCGCCCCGCCGGATGGTTCGATGGCCGCCTATATGGCCTCGATCGAGAAGCTGCGCGGACTGGAACATGCCCGCTACTGGCCGGGCCATGGCGGCCCGGTGACCGAGCCGCAGCGTTTCCTGCGCGGGCTCGTCCAGCATCGCCGCCAGCGCGAAGCGGCGATCCTGAACCGGCTCGGAGCCGGCGACGAGACCATCGCCGCGATGGTGCCGGTGATCTATCAGGGCCTGGCCCCTGCCCTGCATGGCGCAGCCGCGCTCTCGGTGCTGGCCCAGCTCGAGGACCTTGTGCTGCGCGGCGCTGTCCAGTCCAGCGACACCATTCCGGCGCTCGCGAGTCGCTACAGGCTCGCCTGACGCTGGCCGCTCAGCGGCTGTCCATCAGCAATTCGATCTCGCCGGCAAAGGCCGCGACGCGTGCCGCATTCGCTCCGAGGTCGTGGCTGCCGAGGCGCGAGGCCGAGCGGATGTCGATGCGGCTGCCGTCGACGCGGGGCCTGACGCGGATGGTGATATCCTCGGAAAAGCGCAGGATGCGCCCGCGCGCGACGGCCTCGACCCGCCCCGCGCCGCTGCGCCCGCCGGGCCGCGCCGTCTCCAGAACCTGCCAGCCGAGACCGAGTGCCGCCCGCCTGGCGAGGTCGAAAGCGGCATCGGCCGGCAGTTCGAGCAGGATCGGCACAGCCTTGGGATAGGCCTGCCGCTGCAGGCGCCGGCGCGCGGCAGGGATATCGGGCGGCACCCGCCCGGCCCGGGCCGTCAGCGCGGCCTGCGAGCGGCTGAACGCGGGAGGATCGTCGATATCGGTCGAGACGTCGGCCAATGCCGGCCTGGTCGCAAGCCTGAAGGCGATGTAACCGGCGGGCGCAAGCAGGATGAGCGAAAGCAGCATCGCGCCGGCCGCCATGCCGACGCCGCGATGGCCGGAATACCAGATGCGAATGAAGGCGAGGATGGCGAGGCCGAGCGCCGCGAGCACGAGCGCGTAAGCGCCGAGAACCGGCGCCAGCCCCTCGATGCTCGGCTCCCGCAAGCGCACCAGCAGCAGCGACAGGAGCAGCACCGCGCAGGAAAACCACGCCAGCCGCCGGCTCCAGATGGCGGCGCGCGAAACCGGTTCCTCGAAGACGAGACGGCGGTGCATCGCCCTTTCGTGCCCGTGGCGGACCCGGAAGGCAAGTCGGGGAGCGGGGCGAAGCGCAATCTTAATCAAGTCAGCCATAAGACGGCAGGACGAGGCTCGCCCGCTGCCTGCCTTCCGGCCTTCATCACCGCCTTATCGCCGCATATCACGCCCCGAGTCCCGCCGTGAAATTCTTCCCCTCGTCGATCCAGAACTATCTCGTCGCCACCATGGCCTGCCTGTGCGTGCCCGGCATCGGGGCGCTGGGCTACATGGCGTATCAATCCATCTCGGATGTGCGCACCAACATGGAGCTGGGCGAGCTGGTCCAGGCCGACAAGGCCCTGCTGCTCGCCGGCAACGCGATCCGCACCGCGCGCGGACAGGCCCAGACCAGCATCCAGGTCGCCGACGATCCGGTCGCGACGCTGAAGCAGGTCGAGGAGAGCAATCGCAGCCGCATCGCCGATGCCGTCGCCCAGCTCGACGAAACCGGCCTGCCCGGCCGCAAGGAATTGATCGCCGGTATCCTGCAGCAGCAGAAGCTGACCGACGCCCGGATGGCCGATCTCCATGCCGAGGCCGCCAAACCGAAGGCGCAGCGCAGCCTCGCCGCCACCATGCCCTGGTATAACGGCATCGGCGCGATCGAAGCCGCCATCGTCAAGGCCTCGGACGAGACCTCCAATGCCGCCCGCCTGGCGGACCCGATCCTCGCCGATCTGCAGGGCTTCAAGTCGGCCGGCTGGGACGTCCGCTCGAATTACGGCACGCAGTGCTCGGTGCTCCGCCCGGCTTTCGGCTCGGGCAAGGCGCTGGAAGCGGCCCAGATCCGCAGGCTCGGCGAATTGCGCGGCGTCTCCAACGCCTCCGGCGAGACGCTGAAGCAGCTCGCCTCGCGGCCCGGCGTCGGCAGCGAGCTCGCCCGCAAGATCGGCGTGATGTCGGCCGAGGTCGAAGCTTCCAACCGCAAGATGGACGAATTGATCGGCAAGCTCGGCCAGGGCGCCGGCCCCGTCATCGCGGCCGACGAGTGGACGAAGCAGTGCAACGCGCCGTTCACCGCCATCGTCTCGGCCGTCACCCAGTCGCTCGACGACATGGTCGTGCGGACCGACAAGAAGCTCAACGCCGCCTGGATCAAGCTCGGCATCGTCGGCGCGCTGCTGGCCGCCCTGCTCGCGATTTGCGTGACGAGCCTGCGCGGCGTGCAGCGCCGGATCGCACGGCCGCTGGTCTCGCTGAAATCCGCTCTCGACGAGATGCAGCAGGGCAATTTCGCCCAGGCCATCCCGGCCGCCCCGTCGCCGGACGAGATCGGCGCGCTGAGCGGCGCGCTCGAAATCTACCGCGAGAACGCGCTCGCCCTCGAGCAGAACCGGCGCGACCGCGAGCTCGCCATGCTCGCCGATGCCGAGCAGGCCGCCCATGTCCAGAAGCTCTTGGGCGAGGTCGCCAACATCGTCGCCGATGCGCGCGAAGGCAATTTCTCCGGCAAGGCGCAGGTCGGCGGCATGGAAGGCCCGCTGAAGGAACTCGTCGAGGGCATCAACGAGATCAACGCGGTTGTTGACGGCGCGACGACGGAGTTTGCCGGGGCCCTGTCGGCGATCGCGGGCGGCGACCTGACCAACCGGATCGAGACCGCCTATCGCGGCCGCTTCGCCGACCTGAAGGGCGCGATCAACGAGACGGTGGACCGCCTCTCGGACACCGTCGCGACGATCCAGACGACCTCGGCCGATGTCGGCCTCGCCGCGCGCGAGATCAACATGGGCGCCGACGACCTGTCGAAGCGCACCGAGGAGCAGGCCTCCTCGCTCGAGGAGACCGCCGCCACGACCGAGGAGCTCGCAGCCTCGGTCAAGGCCTCGGCCCAGGCCTCGAAGGACGCGGCCCGGATCGCCGACGAGGCGATGCAGGCCGCCGAGAGCGGCGGCGCCATCGCCGGCCAGGCGGTCGACGCCATGGCCCGCATCGAGACGGCCTCGCAGAAGATCTCCGACATCATCCGCGTGATCGACGACATCGCCTTCCAGACCAACCTCTTGGCGCTCAACGCGGCGGTCGAGGCGGCCCGCGCCGGCGAGGCCGGCAAGGGCTTCGCGGTGGTGGCCTCCGAGGTGCGGACCCTGGCGCAGCGCTCGGGCGAGGCGGCCAAGGACATCTCCGGGCTGATCTCCTCGTCCAATGCCGAGGTCGGCGAGGGCGTGAAGCTGGTGCGTCAGGCCGGCGACCAGCTCGCCCGCATCCTCGCGGCCTCGCAGAAGGTCGCGGCGACGATCGCCGACATCTCGGCAGCCTCGGGCGAGCAGGCCAACGGCATCGACGAGATGAGCCAGGCGGTGGCGCATCTCGACGAGATGACCCAGCAGAACGCGGCCCTGTCCGAGCAGAGCGCCGCTTCCGCCAATTCGCTCTCGGGCCGGATCGAACAGCTCAACGCGCTGGTCGCGACCTTCCGGACCAACCGAGAGGCTGCAGGCCAGACGGCTTACGCCCAGCCGGCGACGGGACCGCGCGCCGTCAAGGCGCCGATGCGGGCGGCGCGACCTGCTCCCGTTGCCGTGTCCGACTCCGGCGAGCCGGCGCGGCTGCGCCAGCTGGCCGAGGCCGCCTTCGTCCAATCCAAGGCCATGCCCGCCCCGCGCAAGGTCGCCAATGGCGGCAGCGGCCGGGCCAGCGACTCCGGATGGGAGGAGTTCTGAGAGCAACCAGCCTCCGAACCATCCTCGAACACGACATGTGCGGCGCCCCAAAAGGGCGCCGTTTGCGTTTCAAGGCGCCAGCCAGTGCCCTTCGACTACGCATCGAAACACGACGGTCATCCCGGGCGACCGCAGGGAGACCCGGGATCCATGCCTGAACCTTCATCGGAAGCGCTCCGGCATGGATCCCGGATCTCCGCTGCGCTCCGTCCGGGATGACGTGCTCCTTTTGAGGATGCTGAGGGAAGCCCCCTCCGATCACCCCGGCAGCCGATAATCCCTGAACATCTCGCGCAGCTTCGTCTTCTGGATCTTGCCGGTCGCGGTGTGGGGGATGGCCTCGACCAGCACGACATCGTCCGGCAGCCACCATTTCGCGATCTTGCCGGCCATGAAGGCGAGCATCTCTTCCTTGCCCGGCTTGCGCCCCGGCTTCGGCACGATCACCAGCAGCGGCCGCTCGTCCCATTTCGGATGGGCGACGCCGATCACCGCGGCTTCCGCGACATCGGGGTGCCCGACGGCGAGGTTTTCGAGGTCGATCGAGGAGATCCACTCGCCGCCGGACTTGATCACGTCCTTCGAGCGGTCGGTGACCTGCATGTAGCCGGCGGGATCGATGGTCGCGACATCGCCGGTGTCGAAGAAACCGTGATCGTCGAGGATACCGTCCTCGCTGCGGTAATAGGCGCCCGCGACCGCCGGCCCGCGCACCTTGAGCCGGCCGAAGGTCTTGCCGTCCCAGGGCAGGTCCGCGCCGGCATCGTCGGTGAGCCGGAACTCGACGGTGAAGGGAGGATGGCCCTGCTTGACCTTGAGATCGTAGAGCGCATCGCCCGAGAGCCCTTCATAGACCGGCTTCAGCGAGCAGAAGGAGCCGAGCGGGCTCATCTCGGTCATGCCCCAGGCATGGGCGACGGTGACGCCGTATTTGCGCTCGAAGGTCTCGGTCATCGCGCGCGGGCAGGCCGAGCCGCCGATGACGACGCGCTTCAGCGTCGAGAGCGTGCCGTTCGTCGCCTCCAGATGCTGGAGGAGGCCGAGCCAGACGGTCGGCACCGCCGCCGTCATGGTCACGCCCTCCTCTTCAAGCAACTGGTGCAGCGAGGGGCCGTCGAGCTTCGCGCCAGGCATGACCAGCTTGGCGCCGGTCATCGGCGCCGAATAGGCCAGCGACCAGCTATTGGCGTGGAAGAGCGGCACGACAGGCAGCACCGTGTCGCGCGCCGACAGGCCCATGAAATCCGGCGCGGCGCAGGCGAGCGCATGCAGCACGTTCGAGCGATGCGAATAGAGCACGCCCTTCGGGCCGCCGGTCGTGCCCGAGGTGTAGCAGAGCCCTGCCGCCGTATTCTCGTCGAAGCGACCCCAGGCGAAATCGTCGTCGACCTCCGCCAGCCAATCCTCATAGGCGACGGCGTTCTTGAGACCGCATTGCTGCAGATGGGCAGCGTCGGTCAGGACGACATAGCGCTCGACGCTCGATAGCTTGTCCTGAAGCGCCTCGATCATCGGCACGAAGGTGAGGTCGAGGAAGAGCAGCCGGTCCTGCGCGTGATCGACGATCCAGGCGATCTGCTCCGGGAACAGCCGCGGATTGACCGTATGCGTGATCGCGCCGATGCCGCTGATGCCGTACCAGAGTTCGAGATGGCGGTCGGTGTTCCAGGCGAGCGTCGCGACCCGGTCGCCGAGCGCAATGCCCTGGCGCTGGAGCCGCTTCGCAACCTTCAAGGCGCGGCTGCGGATCTCGACATAGCTGCGTCGCCTGAGGGCGCCATCCTCGACGGCGCGGCTCACGACCTCGCGCGTGCCGTGCTGGATCGCGGCGTGGTCGATGATGCGATGGAGCAGAAGGGGCCAGTCCTGCATCAGGCCGAGCATGCGCATGTCCTCCCAGATCCGTTTTGCCGAGAGGATAGCGAGGGGCTTCCGGGAAAGGGAAGTCATCCCATCGAAGGCTCGCCTGCACGCGCGAGATGGTTTAGGTCTAATCCGTCAAAAGCGGGGGGAACGCCATGACCGCAGCGAAAGCCGTGCCGCAGGCAGCGACGGAACCGGACCGGGTCTGGTTCCGCTTCATGCGGCTGCACCAGCGCATGCTGACGCAGATGACCGGGCGTATCCGCACGCTCGGGCTCTCGATCCCGCAATTCGACCTGCTCTCGACGCTGACCGAGCAGGAGGGCATCAGCCAGAGCGAACTGGCCGAGAAGCTCTATGTCACCAAGGGCAATGTCTCGGGTCTCGTCGACCGGCTGGTGCAGGCCGGTCTGGTCGAGCGCCGCGCCATCGCCGGCGACCGGCGCTCCTATGCGATGCACCTGACGTCGGAAGGCCGCCGGCTCGCCGAGGCCGGCATCGCCGCCCAGCGCGATTTCGTCGCCAGCACGCTCGGCAAGCTGAAGCCGGACGACCTCGCCGAACTCGACCGGCTCGTGCTGCTCTGGCGCGATCTCGCCCGCGCCGTCGATGCCGAGTGAGCGGGCATGGCCGACGGCATCGATCTGACCGCCTCCGCCACCACGTTGCGCGCGGCGCTGCTCGCCCGCCGCTTCAGCGCCACCGATCTCCTTGAGGCGACCTTTGCCCGCATCGATGCGCTGAACCCGCGCCTCAACGCGATCGTTGCGCAGGATCGCGAGGCCGCCCGTGCGATGGCGAAAGCCTCGGATGAGCGCCTCGCCAACGGCACGGCTCGCCCGCTCGAAGGGCTGCCGATCACGATCAAGGATGCCTTCGACGTCGCCGGCCTGCCTTCATCGGGTGGACTGCCGGCCTATCGCGAGCGTGTCCCCGCTGAGGATGCTGCCGCAGTCGCAAGGCTGCGGGCGGCCGGCGCGGTGATCATCGGCAAGACCAACGTCCCGGTCTTCTCCGGCGATTTCCAGAGCTACAATCCGGCCCATGGCGTGACCAACAATCCCTGGGACGAGACGCGCTCGCCCGGCGGCTCGTCGGGCGGTGCGGCGGTCGCGGTCGCCACCGGCATGAGCGCCTTCGAGCTCGGCTCCGATCTTGGCAGCTCGATCCGCTGGCCGGCCCATGCCTGCGGCGTCTTCGGCCTGAAGACGAGCTGGGGGCTGGTCTCGACCTGGGGTGCGATCCCGCCGCCGCCCGAGCGGCGCACGCTGCGCAATGTCGACCTGATGGTCGCCGGGCCGATCACCCGCGCCACTGAAGATCTCGACCTGACCCTGCCGGTGATCGCGGGACCGCGCGACACCGCCCTGCCCGCCGCGCCTCTGCCCGAGCCGCGCCGGACCAACGCCAAGGGCCTGCGCGTCGCTGTTTGGGCCGACGATCCCTTCGCGCCCGTCAATCGGGAGGTATCTGATGCCGTGCGCGAAGCGGCCCACCGCTTGGCCGAGGCCGGGGCAACCGTCGACGAGACGGCCCGCCCCTCGATCCGTTTCGCCGACGCGTTCGAGGTTTATGCGCTGCTGAACCATGCCGTCGTGGCCTATGGCCTGCCGCCGAAGGTGCGCGCCCGCATCCAGGCGCAAGCTTCACGCTTCAGCCCGAACGACCTGTCGCATCAGGCTCTTCAGGCGCGGGGGGCGCGAATGACACCCGGCTTCTATCAGCAGATCGACCAGCGCCGCCGCGCCCAGAAGCGGCAATGGGCGAGCTTCTTTGCGCGTTACGACGTGGTGCTCTGCCCGCCGGCGCCCGTCGCCGCGATCCCGCACGACCACGGCCCGGATATCCATGCGCGGCGCCTGATCGTGAACGGCGAGCCGCGGCCCTATCTCGATTTCCTGCTCTGGGCGGCGCTGGCGACGGGAGCCGACCTGCCGGCGCTCTCGGCGCCGGTCACGCGCTCGCGCGACGGCCTGCCGCTCGGCGTCCAGATCATCGCGCCCTTCGGCGAGGACCGCACCGCCATCGCCGTCGGCGCGATGCTGGAGAAGCTGGGCGGTCGTTTCATCCCGCCGCCAGCCGCTCGCTGAGCAGCCCGAAAGGGCCGTTACGCCCGTTTGGCGCGAAGCCTTTCCGTTGCGCTCGCCCTGCGGCAGAGTCTACCGTCCCTTGCATCAAAATCGCTCAACATTTGCGGTCAATTCAGATTACACTGGCAAGAATATTAAACAGAACCGGGAGCCCATCATGCTGTCGAATGTCGCCGTCAGGGATATCGAGACCCTCGTCCATCCCTATACCAACCTCGCCACGCATCGGCAGACGGGCCCGCTCGTGCTGGAAAGCGGCAAGGGCATCTATGTCTACGACTCCGCCGGCAAGGAATATATCGAGGGCATGGCGGGGCTCTGGTGCACCTCGCTCGGCTATTCCAACCAGGAACTGGTCGAGACCGCCTATGAGCAGATGAAGAAGCTGCCCTTCACCCATATCTTCGGCGGGCGCAGCCATGATCCGGCGATCGAGCTGGCCGAGAAGCTGAAGGAGATCGCCCCGGTTCCGATCTCTAAAGTGTTCTACGGCGCCTCCGGCTCCGACGCGAACGACACCCAGGTCAAGATCGTCTGGTATCTCAACAACGCGCTCGGCCGGCCGCAGAAGAAGAAGATCATCTCGCGGCTGAAGGGCTATCACGGCGTCACGGTCGCATCGGCCTCGCTGACCGGCCTGCCGAACAACCATATCGATTTCGACCTGCCGCTGCCCGGTATCCTGCACACCTCCTGCCCGCACCATTACCGCTTCGCGGAGCCGGGCGAGAGCGAGCAGGATTATTCGTCGCGCCTCGCCGCCGAGCTGGAAGAGATGATCCTGCGCGAGGGGCCGGATACGGTCGCCGCCTTCATCGCCGAGCCAGTGATGGGCGCCGGCGGCGCGATCATCCCGCCGGCAGGCTATTTCGAGAAGATCAATGCCGTGCTCGCCAAGTACGACATCCTGTTCATCTCGGACGAGGTCATCACCGGCTTCGGCCGCACCGGCAAGATGTTCGGCACCGAGACCTACGGGCTCAACGCCGACTCGATCTCGCTCGCCAAGCAGATCACCTCGGCCTATTTCCCGCTCAGCGCCGTGATGATGAACGACAAGATCTATGACGTTCTGGTCGACCAGAGCCGCAAGATCGGCACCTTCGGCCACGGCAACACCTATGCCGGCCATCCGGTCGGCTGCGCCGTCGCGGTGAAGACGCTGGAGATCTACCAGCGCGAGAAGATCGTCGATCACGTCGAGAAGGTCTCGCCGACCTTCCTGCGCCGCCTCACCAAGCTGAACGAGCATCCGCTCGTCGGCGAAGCCAAGGGCGTCGGCCTGATCGGCGGCGCCGAGCTGGTCAAGGACAAGCAGACCAAGGCCTCCTTCGAGACCAAGAAGGGCGTCGGTGCCAAGGCCGTGGCCTATGCGCTGGAAGAGGGCTTCATCACCCGCGCCATGGGCGACCGCCTCGCCTTCTGCCCGCCGCTCGTGATCAACGAGGCCGAGATCGAGGAAATGTTCAACCGCTGCGAGCGCGCCCTCGACAAGACCCTGAACTGGGCGAAGGCCGAAGGCCTGCTGGCCTAAGCGCACCGACATCGCCAGAAGACACAAGGCCGGGCGGCAGCGCCCGGCCTTTTTCGTGCCCGGCAATGTGGCGAAATCCGGGATCACCGCCCGAAAACGCCACGAACAGATCACAGAGGCGCCCCGGCGCCGTCCCGATCCGGCGTCAGACAAGCGAAGTCGGCAGGCGCGAGCCGCCGGCGCGAGGTCCACAGCTTGAGTAGAAGCCATGCTTCAACGCGACGCCCATTCCCCGACACCGGTCAGCAAGGGTTTCCACGACGCCACGGCGCGGGTGATCTATGCGACCTTCTTCCGCCCGATCGCACTTCAGGCGGTCGCCGCGGGAACCCGACAGATGTCACCTGCGTTGAAGCAGCACGGTGAAGCGCGCAAGGCCGAGTTGCCCGGCGTTCTCCGCCACGGTTTCTACGACTGAAACCTCCCCTTCGAGACCCTTCACTTGGCCGGTGCGGAGCTTGCTCTCACCGGCCTTTTTCTTGGGCTATCTCCAAGTTCACCCCAGAGCGAGCCATTTGTCATTCTGGGGCATGCCGCGGGCATGAGCCCGGAACCCACGACTGGGCGCAACGCTCGGCTTCACTGATCGGGCAAGCGCTCGCCCAGTCGTGGGTTCCGGGTTCTTCGCTGCGCAAAGCCCCGGAATGACAAAGGGGTTCAACCAAAAGCATACCCAAACGAAAACGGGCGGCCCGAGGCCGCCCGCCGAATTCTCCGGATCGTCCGATCGCTCAGACGACGATGACCTTCGCGCCGACCGGCACGCGGTTGAACAGATCGATCGCGTCGATATTGCGCATCCGGATGCAGCCGGACGAGGCCGAGCGGCCGATCGTCTCCGGCTCGTTGGTGCCGTGGATGCGGTAGAGCGTGTCGTGGCCGTTCTGGTAGAGATAGAGCGCGCGCGCGCCGAGCGGGTTTTCCGGCCCGCCATTCATCCCGCCGGCAACCGGCTTCAGATGCGGCCAGCGCTTGACCATCTCGGCCGGCGGCGTCCAGCGCGGCCATTCCGCCTTGCGCTGCACGACGGCTTCACCGGTCCAGCCGAAAGCCTCGTCACCGGTGGCGACGCCGTAGCGGATGGCCTTCTTGTTCGGCAGGACGAGATAGAGGAACTTCTCCTTCGTATCGACATAGACCGTGCCGGGCGGCTGCCCGGTCGGATCGGCGATCTCGTAGGGAAGATAGGGCAGGTAGGTGTCGAACTTGGGGACGAGCGCGATATATTCCGCGTCACGGGCTGACAGCTCCGGAGCAGCCACGCTCTTATACTGGCAGGCGCCCAACAGGGCCGACAGCGCCAGTGCAACGAAAGCGGTCTTCTTCATAGCCTCCACCCAGCCGACCCTAAGGCAGCCTTTATGATGAATCGAACGTTAACGCTTCGTGTCGCCAGAGCGCTTCCCCACGAGCGGCGGCTCGGCGAAGCACTAGGCCTCAAACGGCGATGGTGCAATCCGGTTCCCGCCGCACTGTCCAGAAGGGCGTTTGGCGTGGCAAAGCGGCCACGCATGGCGTTTCAGCCTGCCCTCATGCAGGGATAGCCGGCTTTGACGACCTTGCTCTTCACCCACCCGGCCAGCCTCGCGCATGCGATGCCAGCGGGCCATCCCGAATGCGCCGACCGGATCAAGGCGGTCGAGAACGCGCTCGAAGCCGAGCGTTTCGCAGCACTGATTCGGTTGGAGGCGCCGCTCGGCACGCTCGATCAGGTCGCGCTTTGCCATCCGGAAGCCTATGCACGGGCGCTGATCGCATCCTCTCCTGCCGCAGGCTTCGTCCAGGTCGATGCGGACACGCTGATGTCGCCCGGCACGATCGAAGCGGCGCTGCGCGGTGTCGGCGGCGCGGTCGCCGCCGTCGATGAGGTCATGACCGGCAAGGCCCGCAACGCCTTCGTCGCGATGCGCCCGCCCGGCCACCATGCCGAGCGCGAGCGCGCCATGGGCTTCTGCTTCTTCAACCATGCCGCGATCGCGGCGCGTCACGCGCAAAAGGCGCATGGGGCGGAGCGCATCGCCATCGTCGACTGGGATGTGCATCACGGCAACGGCACGCAGGACATCTTCTGGGACGATGCCTCGGTGCTCTACGCCTCCGTGCATGAGATGCCGCTCTATCCCGGCACAGGCTCTGCCATGGAGCGCGGCACGCAGGGCACGATCGTCAACGCCCCCTTGCGGGCCGGGGACGGTTCCGACGAGTTCCGTGAAGCCTTCGAGACGGTGGTCCTGCCGCGGCTCGATGCGTTCGGCCCCGATCTCGTGGTGATCTCGGCCGGGTTCGACGCGCATTGGCGGGACCCGCTCGCCGACCTCAACCTGCGCGAGACCGATTTCGCCTGGGCGACGCAAAAGCTGATGGAGACCGCCGACCGCCATGCCGGCGGCCGGATCGTCTCGGTGCTGGAGGGCGGCTACGATCTCGACGCGCTGGCGAAATCGACAGCCGCCCATGTCTCGGCGCTGATGGAAGGCTGAACGCAGCCGAACTCCCATTCCGCGTCAACAAGCACGAGTCATCCCGGACGGAGCGAAGCGACGATCCGGGATCCATGCCTGAGCCTTTATCGGAAACGCTCCGGAATGGATCCCGGGTCTCCCTTCGGTCGCCCGGGATGACCCGCGCTTTCTGTTAGCGACTATTCGAGCGGCGCCGTCCCGGCGATCTCGATACCGAAACCGCCCAGGCCGACGAAGGAACGCGGCGAGGAGGCGAGGTTCACGATCGAGCGGACGCCGAGATCGCGCAATATCTGCGCGCCCAAGCCGACCTCGCGCCATTGCTGGCTGCGCAGCGCGTCGGAGTTCTCGTCATCGACAGCCTTGATCGGCACGCCGGCGCTGCCGTCGCGCAGATAGATCAGCACGCCCTTGCCTTCCTGCTGGAAGCGACGCAGCGCGCACTGGATCGAGCCGGCGCCGCCGAGCACGTCGGCGACGACATCGGCACGGTGCAGACGAGCCGGCACCTTCTCGCCATCGCCGAGCTTGCCCATGACGAAGGCGAAATGCTGGGTGCTGTCGAAGGGCGTGACATAGACATGGCCGGTCACGTCGCCGAACTCGGTCTTGACTGGGAAGGAATGCACCCGCTCGACCAGCTTCTCGCGCGACTGGCGATAGGCGATCAGGTCGGCGACAGTGATCTGCTTCAAGCCATGCTTCTCGGCGAAGGCCGTGATCTGCGCGCCCTTCATCACCGTGCCGTCGTCATTGGCGAGCTCGCAGATGACGCCGACCTGCGGCAGGTCGGCGAGCTTGCAGAGGTCGACGGCCGCTTCTGTATGGCCGGAGCGCATCAGAACGCCGCCGTCCTTGGCGATGAGCGGGAAGACATGGCCGGGCCGGACGAAATCGGCGGCGCCCATATTGCCGTTGGCGAGCGCGCGGACCGTGTTGGTGCGCTGCTCGGCCGAAATGCCGGTGGTCAGCCCGTGCTTGACGTCCACCGTGATGGTGAAGGCGGTGCCGAGCGGGGCGTCGTTCGACGAGACCATCGGGTCGAGCCGCAGGCGCCGTGCCTCGGCAGCTGTCAGCGGCGCGCAGACG
Organism: Beijerinckiaceae bacterium; assembly: GCA_965283735.1. Classification (GTDB taxonomy): domain Bacteria; phylum Pseudomonadota; class Alphaproteobacteria; order Rhizobiales; family Beijerinckiaceae; genus Allobosea. The sequence goes on from CBDIPN010000002.1 coordinate 731,507, forward strand.
ATGCCGCAGGTGTTACGGATGATGAAGGCCATCTTCTCCGGCGTGCAGAGGGAGGCGGCGACGATGAGATCGCCCTCGTTCTCGCGATCGTCGTCATCGGTGACGATGACGATCTCGCCGCGGGCGAAGGCATCGATGGTCTCGGCGACATTGTTGGACATGGCAGCCTCGCGCGGCCCGGACAGGCCGAGGAAATCATTGGGGGTGACCGCGCCGCCGGTGGCGGCGGTGATGCGCTCGGCGCTTTCGCGGGAAATCCAGGCAGCGGGATCGTTGCAAAGCGCGGTCACGCTGGCCGGCGACAGGCCGACCTGTTTCGCGAAGGCGCTGCGCGCGATCTTGTTCTGCCGGAGCCAGACGTCGAGCTTCATGCCGTGAAGCTAATACGGAGCCGCTTCATCCGCAATGAATGATCGATGCATTTTCAGTATTGCTGAAATGCAAGATGCTGAACCGTCATGCTCGCCCTTGTGGCGAGCATCCACGTCTTGACCACCACCTTCGATAAACGAAGGCGTGGATGGTCGGGACAAGCCCGACCATGACGCCTTCCGTCACTCCTGGAACGGCCAGCGCGGCTCGACGACGCCGACCTGCGCGCGATGGCGCAGATACTGGTCGGCCAGCACGCAGGCGACCATCGCCTCGCCGACCGGCACGGCGCGGATGCCGACGCAGGGGTCGTGGCGGCCCTTGGTGAACATCTCCGCCTCGCCGCCGGTGCGGGTCACGGTCGCGCGCGTCGCCAGGATCGAGGAGGTCGGCTTGACTGCAAAACGCGCGACGATCGGCTGGCCGGTCGAGATGCCGCCGAGGATCCCGCCGGCATGGTTGGAGAGGAACAGCGGCTTGCCGTCATTGCCGGCGCGCATCTCGTCGGCATTCTCCTCGCCGGAGAGTTCGGCCGCGCCGAAACCTTCGCCGATCTCGACGCCCTTGACCGCGTTGATGCTCATCAGCGCGGCGGCGATCTCGGAATCGAGCTTGCCGTAGATCGGGGCGCCCAGCCCCGGCGGCACGCCTTCCGCGACGATCTCCAGCACGGCGCCGATCGAGGAGCCGGACTTTCTGACGCCATCGAGATAGCCCTCGAAGAAGGCAGCGGCCTTGGCGTCCGGGCAGAAGAAGGGGTTGCGGCCGATCTCCTCCCAGTCCCAATTGGCGCGGTCGATCTTGTGCGGCCCCATCTGGACGAGCGCGCCGCGCACGATCATGCCGGGAACGACCTTGCGGGCGATGGCCCCGGCGGCGACGCGCATCGCCGTCTCGCGCGCCGAGGAACGCCCGCCGCCGCGATAGTCGCGGATGCCGTATTTGACGTCATAGGTGTAGTCGGCATGGCCGGGCCGGTACTTGTCCTTGATGTCGGAATAGTCTTTCGAGCGCTGGTCGACATTGTCGATCAGGAGCCCGATCGAGGTGCCGGTCGTGACCTGAACGCCGTCGCTCTCGCGGGCGAAGACGCCGGAGACGATACGGACCTCGTCCGGCTCCTGGCGCTGCGTGGTGAAGCGCGACTGGCCGGGCCGGCGGCGGTCGAGATCGCCCTGGATGTCGGCCGCGGTCAGCGGCAGCAGCGGCGGGCAACCATCGACGACGCAGCCGATGGCGGGCCCATGGCTCTCGCCGAAGGTAGTGACGCGGAAGAGATGGCCGAAGCTGTTATGCGACATGGGAGCCCGATTGCGTTTCCTACCGGCTCTTAAGCCGGATCGGCGCGCGGCGAAACCCCGCAAGGGTCGCGATGGTCATTGACAAGGCCGGGCGCTACCGGCTTCAAGCACGGCCATGAGCCGGACGCCCAGCCCTTCGCGCTCCTGGCGCCCCGGGAGCCCCATCATCGCGGGAGCCTAGCCCCGAGCCGCCCGGCAGGGCCGCTTCGGGGTCGATCCGGCTTTCGACCAGCCTGCCCGCAGGCGGCGAGCCACGCGTTTTCCGACATCGACAGGCTTCCGCATCGAAGCCATCCGCCGCCGAGCATGGCAGCGACCGGCCGTTGCCGTTCAAGCGCGGGCGGCCGGCGCGCCTGCCCGCGCTGCCGCGAGCCATACCAAACTCATCATGAGATTTCTTCGCAAGCGTACCGCACCCGCATCGACGGCAACCGTCAGCCTTGCCCGCGCGCTGTCGAAGCTCGGCTATTGCTCCCGGACGCAGGCCGAGAAGCTGGTGCGCGAGGGGCGCGTCACGGTCGACGGTCGCGCCGCGCTCCACCCCGAATTGCGCCTCGATCCGAAGCGGGCGCGGCTGGCGGTCGACGGCCAGCCGGTGACGGCGGCGCGCCGCATCTACCTGATGCTCAACAAGCCGCGCGGCATGGTGACCACGGCCAGCGACCCGGAAGGGCGCCGGACCGTCTATGCCTGCCTGGAGGGACTCGACCTGCCGCATCTCGCCCCGGTCGGCCGTCTCGACATGGCGAGCGAGGGCCTGCTGCTGATGACCAACGATACGCGCTGGGCACAGCGCATCCTCGATCCCGCTTCCGGGGTCGACAAGACCTACCATGTCCAGATCGACCGTGTGCCGGACGAGACCTTCATGGCCCGGTTGCGGCAGGGAGCGGTCGACGGAGACGAAGTGCTGTCGATCCGCTCGGCCGCGCTGCTGCGCTGCGGAGAGCGCAATGCCTGGATCGAGATGGTGATCGACGAAGGCCGCAACCGGCAGGTCAGGCGGATCGTCGAGGCGGCCGGCGCCGAGGTGCTGCGCCTCGTCCGGGTCAGGATCGGCGAACTCGAACTCGGCGACCTCGCCAAGGGTGCGGCCCGCGAATTGCCGTCCGAGGAGACGGCGCTGCCGCTCGCCGGATACCCTCCCGGAGAGCCAAAGGTCCATCCCGCCTAGAGGATGCGGATCAGTGCGCCGGCCCCTTCGCCGGCGCCGCAGGTGCGCCCTCCCAGCGCGTATGCGCCGGCAGGTTCTCGCCCTTCATGATGACGGTGAGCAGGCCGATCTGGGCATAGTCGCCGACATGGGTGTCGTAGAGCACGGTCGCGCCGGCGCCGACGCAGACGCCCTTGCCGAGGCGCACGCGACCGACCTTCATCACCCGGTCCTCGTAGAGATGGGTCTGCAGCGCCGAATGGGCGTTGACCGTGCAGAAATCCCCGACCTTGATGCAGTCGAACTCGGTGATATCCGTGGAATCGAGCCAGACGCCCTTGCCGTATTTCGCGCCGAACAGCGCCAGGAACCAGGGCAGGAACGGCGTGCCGCGCAGATAGTCGAACAGCACCTTGCCGCCGAGGCCCCAATACATCACCGCCACGGCTTCGGTGCGCATCGCCCACCACGACCACATCGGTTTCATGACCGGCTTGTAGACGCCCATCATCAACCATTTCACGGCGGCGCAGATCAGCGCCTGCACCACGGCGATCGCGACCGCGACCGCCATGAAGGAGAGGACAAGGCCGATCCAGTCGCCCTCGTTGATCCGCTGCTGCAGCACCAGATCGACGGCGATCGTGCCGAAGGTGATGAACAGCATCGCCGGGAAGGAGGTATGCAGCGCCTCGAACAGGCCGCGCCCGAACTGCTTGGCGGCGGAGGGCTTGTAGGTCCAGTCGGCGCCGAGATCGACCTTCTGCCGCGTCGGCAGGCGGATCGGCGGCGAGCCGAACCAGGTGTCGCCGGGCTGCATGCGGTCATTGGCGGGGGGCTTCGACTTGATGCCGATCAGGACGCGGTCGGGGATGACGGCGCCCGGCGGGACCACGGCGTCGTTGCCGACGAAGACCTGTTCGCCGGTGCGCGTCGCGTCGAGGCGCATATAGCCGCGGCGCATGTCCTCGTCGCCGAAGACGACCTCGTCGGCGATGAAGTTGCCGGCGCCGATGCCGGTCAGGTCATAGCGGCCGGAGAGGTTGGTCGAAATCTCCGCGCCCTTGCCGATGCTGGCGCCCATCAGCCGGTACCAGGCGCGCATGTAGATGGTGGCGAAGAGCGAGGAGAGCGTCTCCAGCGTCACCTCGGTCGCCAGCGCCACCGTCCATTTGCGGGCGTAGAAGCCGGAATGGATCGACCAGGAGCCCGAGGTCACGCGCGGCAGGATCGCCCAGCGCAAGGCCGCCATCAGCAATACGGTGAAGGCGATCAGGCCAATCGCTGTCGGCCAGGTCAGGAGCGGCAGGAACCAGAGATAGCTGATATCGGTCCAGCCGGCGATGAAGTAGTCGATCTTGTCGAACAGCCAGAAGGCCGGGAAGATCGGCAGCAGGCTGACCGGCGGCAGCACGACGAGCATCAGGATGTAGAAGCAGGTCATCAGCGCGCGCCGGCCAGCGGAAGCCTCGGCCTGCGGCGGCAGGGCCGCGACATCGACCATGCCGACCTTGCGGGCGGGCGTGCCGTCCCAGATTTCGGCCTCGCCGACATGGGCGCCGGGTCGAATGGCGGTCAGGTCGCCGATTTCGGCGTGGTCGCCGATCACCGAGTCGTGGCCGAGCACGACGGAGGCGCCGACGGAGACGTCCTTGCCGATGGTGATGCGGCCGATGACCAGCTTGTCGCCGATCGCTTCGCCATTGGCGAAAGTGGTCTTGGAGCCGAAGCTGGTGCCGTCGCCGATCTCGATCAGGTCGATGGCGCCGGCCTCGTAGTCGGAGATGATGACGTCGCGCCCGACCCTGGCGCCGAGCAGGCGCCAGTAGAAGCGCATCACCGGCGTGCCCTGCAACCACTTGATATGGACGAGCCCGGCGACGCGGGCGGCAAACCACCAGCGGAAATAATAGACGCCCCAGAGCGGGTAGACGCCCGGTTTCGTCCGGCCGAGCACCAACCATTTCAGCGCGATCGCGATGAGGCCGGTCACCACGATGATCGCGACATAGACGCCGAGCAGCGCGGCAATCTGGCCGAGCAGCGGCAGGTCCTCGCCCGAGAGGAGCATGTAGGTGACGAAGACGCCGAGCCATTGCGCGGTCGCGAGGCCAATGATGACCGGCAGCGCCGCGGCCTGGGCGAGACCGCAGAGGAAGCGGCGCAGGAAGGGCGGCGGCGTGAAGGAGAGGTCCTCGGCCACGGCGACGCCGCGCTCGTCGAGAAGCGCCGCCATCGCCCGCAAGGTCCGGGCGGCATAGACGTCCTGCAAGGTGATGCCGGCATAGGCCGGGGTCTCGCGTACGATCGAGATGAAGCGCGCCGCCAGCAGCGAGTGGCCGCCGAGATCGATGAAGAAATCGGCCTCCAGCGGCAGGCTCGCCGTGCCGAGCACGCGCTTGGCCGCCTCCAGCAGCGCAGCTTCGGTCGCGTTGCGCGGCGGCTCCTGCTCGCCATCGGCGCTGGGCGCCGTCAGGGGCGCCGCCTTGAGCATCTTGCGGTCGACCTTGCCGGAGACCATGCGCGGCAGGGAGCCTGCCGCCTCGAAATGCGCCGGCACCATATAGGGCGGCAGCTGCTCGCGCAGCGCCGCCCGCAGCACCGGGCCGTCGACCGCGACGCCGGGCTCGGGCACGACGAAGGCGACGAGACGCTCGATGCCGTCATCGGTCCGCAGAACAACAGCGGCCTGCGCCACGCCGGGCTCGTCGGCGAGTTTCGATTCGATCTCGCCGAGCTCGACACGGAAGCCGCGGATCTTGATCTGGTCGTCGATGCGGCCGTGGAAGACGATGTTGCCGTCGGCATCGAGGCTGACCGCGTCACCGGAGCGGTAGAGGATCGGATCGCCCTCGCCCGCGACGCCCGTGAAGGGATTGGCGATGAACTTCTCGGCCGTCAGCTCCGGCCGGCCGTGATAGCCCTTGGCGACACCGGGGCCGCCGATCAGCAATTCGCCCTGCTCGCCCGGCTGGACGAGGTGCATATCCTCGCCGACGACGTAAGCCGTGTAGTTCGGGATCGGCTTGCCGATGGTCACGGTCTCGCCGGGCACGACCTCGGCCGCGGTCGCGACCACCGTCGCCTCGGTCGGACCGTAGGTGTTGAGGATGCGCCGGCCGGGCTTCGACCATTTCTGCACGATCGCGGGCGGCAGCGCCTCGCCGCCGAGCAGGATCAGCTTCAGCGAGGGCACATCGGCCGGCAGGATGCCGAGCAGCGTCGGCACGGTGTCGATGATGGTGACGCCGGCCTCGTTCAGGATCGCCGGCAGCTTCTCGGCATCGCCCATCATCTCGGGCGAGGCGATGAAGAGGGTCGCGCCGACGAGATAGGGCGTCCAGATCTCCTCCATCGAGAGGTCGAAGGCGACCGACGCGCCCTGGAAGGCGACATCGTCCGGCCCGAAGCCGTAGAGCGCGTTCCCGGAGCGCAGGAAATGGCAGATGTTGCGGTGGCTGATGACGATCGCCTTCGGCGTGCCCGTCGAGCCCGAGGTATAGATCAGATAGGCGGGGTGCTCGACCGTCAGCCCGGCGGGGCGCGCCGGCGGTTCAACTCCATCGGCATTGGCGGCGAGGCCCTCGGGCGTCCAGACGGCGCGCTCCGTTGCCTCGGCCCGCCCCGCCCAGCCGGTGCAGGTGACGATGCCCTTGGCATCGGCATCGTTCAGACAGGTTGCGATGCGCTCGACCGGCGCCTCGGCATCGAAGGGAATCCAGGCGGCGCCCACCCGGGTGATCGCGATCTGCGCGACCAGCAGGTCGATGCCGCGCGGCATCCACAGGCCGACCATGTCGCCCGGCCCGATGCCGGCGAGTTGCAGGCCGCGCGCCTGCTTGCCAGCGGCAGCCCAGGCCTCGGCGTAGCTCAGCCGGCGTTCGAGATCGGTGAGGGCGGGATGATCGGGACGCGCTGCGACCGTGGCCGCGAAAATCTCGGCCAGAACCTCGTCCCGAATCAGATCGGGCCGCTTCTCGCCGACCAGAATGGCGAGGGTGTTGGCGGCAGCCGCGTCAGACGCCGCGGACAGCTTCGTCATATCGTTCATCGCGCCCCGCTGCGCTGAAAGGCCCGTCGTTGACACCGCGGCAGCCCCTGCCTTCGGCCGTCTGGCGCCTTATCACGCACCTCGTGAAGAAAACCGGAATCGTCGCCCTCGCCTCGCGACCTCCGCGTGAGTCCCCGGCCGGGCAGGCCGCCGCATCACGCCTCTTCGCTAGCATACTCTCCCTGCGGAATCACGCCTGAACCGGCCATGAATGCCGCCAGCCCCGTCGTGATCCAGCCCTGAGCAAACTCAGAGCCAGTCCGCCTTGTTCCCGCTGACAACGAGCAGCTTGCCCTGCCAGATCTCGACCATCGAGGCCTCGCGCGGCGCCACCGCCCCGACCAGCGCCAGAATGGCGCGCGCCACGCCGCCATGGCTGACGATCACCGTCTCGCGCTCGAGTTCCTCCAGGACCGGACGGACGCGCTCGGCCAGCATGCGGTAGCTCTCGCCGCCCGGCGGCACGAAGCCCCATTTGTCGCGCTCGCGCAGATGCGCCTGCTCGCGCTCGGCCTTGCGGATGTCGCGCCAGGTGAAGCCTTCCCACTCGCCGAAGGTCAATTCGCGCAGGCGGTCGTCGATACGGTATTCGCCGGCCGGCAGGGCCAGTTCGCGCCGGAGGATATCCATGGTCTCGCGCGCCCGCTGCATCGGCGAGCCGATATAGGGGAGATCGGCATAGGCCGGCTCCAGCGCCTTCAGCCGGTCGGCAGCCTCTGCGGCCTGGCGACGGCCGAGATCGTTCAGCGGAATATCCTGGGCGCCCTGCAGCCTGCCCTCCCGATTCCAGTCGGTTTCGCCATGACGGACGAGGATGAGACGGTGAGGCAGCGAGAGCGGGACCATGCGGGGTTTCTGCACGCTGGCACCGGCACGGTCAAAGCTCTTCCCGGCGCTTTCCGGCGATGGCGACAATCGGCCGCTTTCTGTGGCCGAATTTACACGGGCTGTGTATAGCGCCCTTGCCTCGTCACCAGCGGAACCACATGCCCCCTGCCCTCACCTTGCCAGACGGCCGCAGCCTCGCGCTTCCCGCGATGCCGCTCGTCATGGGCATCGTCAACATGACACCCGATTCGTTCTCGGATGGCGGGTTGCTGGCAGATGCCGGGGCAGCGATCGCCCATGGCGTGCGCCTCGCGGCTGAGGGCGCAGCCATCGTCGATGTCGGCGGCGAATCGACAAGGCCCGGCCATGCCACCGTCGACGCCGCGACCGAGATGGGTCGCGTGCTCCCGGTGATCGCCGGGCTCAAGGCCGAGGTCGACACACCGATCTCGATCGACAGCTACAAGGCCGAGGTGGCGGAAGCGGCGCTCGCGACCGGGGCCTCGATCGTCAACGACGTCTGGGGCGCCCAGCGCGACCCGCGCATCGCCGAGGTCGCGGCGCGGGCCGGCGCCCCGATCATCCTGATGCACAACCGCGAGGCCATCGACGCCTCGCTCGACATCTTCGACGATGTCCTGCGCTTCCTCGAACGCTCGATCGCGATCGCGACGGAGGCCGGCGTGCCGCCGAGCCAGATCGTGGTCGATCCCGGCATCGGCTTCGGCAAGACGATCAGGCAGAACCTCGACCTGATCCGCCATCTCGATCGCCTCGCCGTGCTCGGCTGCCCGGTCCTGCTCGGCGCCTCCCGGAAATCGACGCTCGGGCGCATCACCGGCCGCGAGGTTCCGGCCGAGCGGCTCGCCGCCAGCATCGCCGCGCATCTCTATGGCGCGTCCCGCGGCGCCGCCATCATCCGCGCCCACGACGTCGCCCCGCATATCGACGCGCTCAAGACCTGGGCCGCCATCGAAGACAGCATGAAAGCAGACCTGTGAGCGAAACCGGCCGCATCCTGATCGAGAAACTCGATATCTACGCCTATCACGGCTTCTTCTCGGAGGAGGAGCGACTCGGCCAGCGCTTCGTGCTCGACCTCGTGCTCGATGCCGACCTGCGCGCCGCCGCCGCCAGCGACCACCTGGCCGACACCGTCGATTACGGCCGTGCGGTCGCCATCATCGCCGAAGCCTTCACGGCCCGCCGCTACCACCTGCTGGAAGGCGCGGCGCGCGCCGTGGCGCTGGCGATCTTCGACGCCTTCCCCCTGTCACGAGCGTCGAGGTCACGCTGCGCAAGCCCGCGCCGCCGATCCCGGCGACGCTCGGCTCGGTCGGCATCCAGCTGAGGTTCCAGCGTGAAGGTTGAAGCCGCACTCGCCTTCGGCGGCAATATCGGCGACCCCGTCGCGGCCTTCGCCGCGGCGCTGAAGGGGCTGCGCGAGCATTCCAGCGTGACGCTCGGCCGCCTGTCCTCGATCTATCGCACGCCACCCTGGGGCAAGACCGACCAGCCAGAATTCCTCAACATGGCCGCGCTGGTCAAGACCTCGCTGCAACCAGCGGATCTGCTCGCCTTCTGCCTCGAGCTGGAGCGCGCCGGCGGGCGCGAGCGCCGCGAGCGCTGGGGGCCGCGCACGCTCGATATCGACATCCTGACCTATGGCGATGCGATCATCGACCAGGCGCGCCTGCAGATCCCGCATCCGCGCATCCCCGAACGCGCCTTCGTGCTGACGCCGCTGGCCGAGATCATGCCGCAGCGCCGGATCGGCGGGCGCAGCGTCACAGAGCTGCTGGCAGCCGCCACCGACGAAACGATCCGCCGCGACGAGGCCGCGACGGATCGGTTGAAGGCTCTGCTGGCGGCGTGAGCTGCCCCGCAGCCAAAGCACACTGATCAGTGACGGAAACAGAACGTCATCCCGGACAAGCCGCGAAGCGGCGCTGACCCGGGATGACGGTGCATTTGTAAGAAATCGAATGGCCTTATAACGGCTCTTCAGTCAGCGCTTCGCCGAGCCCGGAGATCCGTTTCCTTTGCCACAGAGGGGTCCAGGCACTCCCAAGGCAGGAGCGCATCTTCATCATTGGCGAATTCGGGCCAAACCAGATCGTCGTCCCGCTCTGCGGCGAGACGTGCGGAGTCTTCGGCCCAACCCGAGCGTGGCGGCCTGTCGGGTGGGCCGCCCATCGCCTCATTCGCCCTTGTCGAGGGAAATGTCCGGCGCAGTCGGCACCTTCATGCCGACGACATGGTAGCCGGCATCGACATGCATGATCTCGCCGGTGATGCCGCGCGACATGTCGGAGACGAGGAAGACCGCGGTCTCGCCGACCTCCTCGATGGTGACCGTGCGGCGCAGCGGCGAGTTGTACTCGTTCCAGCGCAGGATGTAGCGGAAATCACCGATGCCGGAGGCCGCAAGCGTCTTGATCGGACCGGCCGAGATCGCGTTGACGCGGATCTTCGAAGGGCCGAGATCAGCGGCGAGGTACTGCACGCTCGATTCCAGCGCGGCCTTGGCGACGCCCATGACGTTGTAATGCGGCATCCACTTCTCGGCGCCGTAATAGGTCAGGGTCAGCATGGCGCCGCCATCCGGCATCAGCTTCTCGGCGCGCTGGGTGATCGCCGTGAAGGAATAGCAGGAGATCAGCAGCGACTTCGTGAAGTTCGCCTCGCTGGTCTCGACATAGCGGCCGGTCAACTCGTCCTTGTCGGAGAAGGCGATGCAGTGGACGACGAAGTCGAGCTTGCCCCAGAGCCTCTCGACCTCGGCGAAGACCGCGTCGATCGTGGCGCCGTCGGTGACGTCGCAATGGCCGACGACATGGCCGCCGAGTTCCTTGGCGAGCGGCTCCACGCGCTTCTTCAGCGCGTCGCCCTGATAGGTGAAAGCGAGTTCCGCGCCGGCATCGGCTGCCGCCTTGGCAATGCCCCAGGCGATGGAGCGGTTGTTCGCGACGCCCATCACGAGCCCGCGCTTGCCCTTGAGGAGATTGGCGGTCGGCGAAACGGCGTTGGAATCAGGCATGGGGGACCCGCAGATGAACGATGAGCAGGTCTCTTAGAACAGTCGTAGGAAAACGGGAACCGCTTTGATGCCCGCCTCCACGGCTGAATCATGCATAAGGCCGCGATCCGTGGCCCGCGCGACCCGTTTTCGGCCGCACCGACACCCGAGCCGGCTCAGTTCGCCTCGTCGCGCGCCTTCATCAGGGCGGTCAACTCAGCGTCGCTCGCCGGCATTTCGATGTCGATGGCGACGAAGAGATCGCCGACCGCGCCCTTCTCGCCTTTGAGGCCCTTGCCGCGCAGGCGGAACTGCCGGGCCGTGCCGGTCATCGCCGGGATGTTCATCTCGACGGCGCCGGTCAGCGTCGGCACATGCAGCGGCCCGCCCAGCACCGCCTTGGCAAGCGGCACCGCGACACGGGTGCGCAGGTCGTTGCCGTCGACGATGAAGCGGGAATCCGGCTTGACCTTGATGGTCATCATCACGTCGCCGACCTCGCCCGAGAACGGGTCGGTCTGGCCGAGCCCGCGCAGGCGCATGACCTTGCCGTCGCTCACCCCCTCGGGGATGGTGATCTCGACCTCGCGCCCGCCCGGCAGCTTGACCCGGCGCGTGCCGCCGGTCGCGGCCTGCGCCAGCGTGACTTCCAGCGTGAAGCTCTGCTCCGGCGGCTTCTGCGGCTCGGGCTTGCCACGGGCGCGCCGCCCGGCCTCGCCGAAGAGCGAGGAGAAGATGTCGGAGGCGTCGAAACCGGCATCGCCGCTGGCGCCGCCCGGGCCGCCGCGACCACCGAAGGGATGGCCGCCGCCCTGGCCGAAATTGAACTCGAAGCCGCCGCTGCGCCCGCCGCGGCCGGCGCCCATGCCCTCGAAACCCTGGAAGCGCGGCTTGCCCTCGGCATCGATCTCGCCGCGGTCGAACTGCTTGCGCTTCGCCTCGTCGCCCAGGATCTCATAGGCGGTGTTGAGTTCGGAGAACTTGTCCTGCGCCTTGGGGTCGTCCCGGTTGCGGTCCGGGTGCAGCTCCTTGGCGCGGCGACGGAAAGCCTTCTTGAGTTCCGCATCGCTCGCGCCGCGGGCGACGCCCAGAACCTGATAGGGATCGCGCATCCAAAACCTCGTTTCCACGCAAAATCGAACGGCCGGCGCCTCAGCCGCCAGCCGCCCGTCTCGCCCTATGTGGGGGCGGTGTGGCGCGTGCGCAACACCTCTTCGAGGTCGTTCTGCACCCGGCGCTTCAACAAGGCAAGCAGCGTGAAAAACCTCAGCTCAGCCCCTTCCAGGGCCCCATGTCCTTGACCGCCCATTCGCCGCCCGAAGGACGGCAGGCCGTGCCCTGCAGCTTGACCGGGCGGACCTGCGTCTGGACGCTGGCGATGAAGGCCCGGCAAATCTCGTCGGAGCGCAGGAACGGGCCGCCGACCGGGATGAAGGAACCCTTGATACCGCTCTGGGGATTATCCCAGGAAACGGCGGCGCCATTGCCCTGCGGATCGAGCGCCACGCCCATCGCGCCGTCGGCACGGCGCATGTCTTCCGGCCCGAGTTCCGATGCCAGGCTGGCGAACGGGCCGGCGCGATCACCACCGCGCGCAGGCAGAACCGCCGAGGTCGTCATCGCCGAGGCTGCGACCTCGTCCTCGCTCTTGCTCGACAGGCTCAGAATCGGGAAGGACACCGAGCAGCCGGCGCTGATCAGCCCCAGCAGCATCGCGGCAGCCAGCGGGCGCATGGGGGCTGCGCAACGGTTGAGGCTTTGGAACGCCCCCGCCCCTGCCCTATATAGACCAGCCGACTGAACCCGGATCACTTTTGCGCTCGCCCAACGCCCACTCTCACTACCCGAGGATTAGAACGTGCAACCGTTAACGAGCGGTGACTTCACCGAGGAAAACGAGCCTTTCGCCTTGTTCCAGAAGTGGTTGGACGAAGCGACGAAATCCGAGCCGAACGATCCGACCGGCATGGCGCTCTCGACGGTCGATGCCGAGGGCATGCCCAACAGCCGCATGGTGCTGCTCAAGGGCCATGATCCCGATGGCTTCGTGTTCTACACCAACACCGAAAGCCAGAAGGGCCAGGAACTGCTCGGCCAGCCCAAGGCGGCCGCGCTGTTCCACTGGAAGAGCCTGCGCCGGCAGATCCGCATCCGTGGTTCGGTCGCGCTGGTGAGCGACGCCGAATCGGATGCCTATTTCCAGTCCCGCCCGCGCGACAGCCGCATCGGCGCCTGGGCCTCGCAGCAGTCACGCCCGCTGGAGAGCCGCTTCGCGCTGGAGAAGGCGGTGGCGAGCTACACGCTGAAATTCGGCATCGGCGAGATTCCGCGTCCGCCCTACTGGCGCGGCTTCCGCATCAACCCGACCTATATCGAGTTCTGGCGCGACGGCGCCTTCCGCCTGCATGACCGCATCATCTTCCGGCGCGCCGCTACTGGCGACGCATGGACCAAGACGCGCTTCTACCCCTGAGGACACCTGCCCCATGGCGATGCCCAAGTTCGATTTTCCGAAGACCGAACCGGGCAAGCGCCCGGTCATGCTGCTGACCGGGGCGAGCCGCGGCATCGGCCATGCCACGGTGATGCAGTTCGCCATGGCGGGCTGGCGCATCCTGTCCTGCTCGCGCCAGGCCTTCTCCGACAAATGCCCCTGGCCGTCGGGCGCCGACGACCATGTCCAGATCGACCTCGGCGATCCCGAGGACACGATGCGCGGCATCGCCGAGATCAAGAAGCGGCTGGCCATCGAAGGCGGCAAGCTGCACGCGCTCGTCAACAATGCCGGCATCTCGCCGAAGGGGCGCAACGGCGAGCGGCTCGGCGCCGCAACCACCTCCTTCAACGACTGGCACAAGGTCTTCCAGGTCAATTTCTTCGCGCCGATCATGCTGGCGCGCGGCCTGCTCGACGAACTCACCGCCGCCAAGGGCGCGATCGTCAACGTCTCCTCGATCGCTGGCTCGCGCGTCCATCCCTTCGCCGGGGCGGCCTATGCGACCTCGAAGGCGGCGCTCGCCAGCCTGACCCGCGAAATGGCCGCCGATTTCGGCCCGCTCGGCGTGCGCGTCAACGCGATCTCGCCCGGCGAGATCGACACCTCGATCCTGTCGCCCGGCACCGAGAAGATCGTCGCGACCTTGCCGATGCAGCGCCTCGGCAGGCCCGACGAGGTCGCCAAGGCGATCTACTTCCTGTGCACGGACGCCTCGAGCTACGTCACAGGCTCGGAGCTGCACATCAATGGCGGGCAGCACGTTTGATGCGTGAGCCGCTGGCATGAGCGAGGATGGCGGCCAGGTCATCCGCTTCCCCACGCCCGGCCGGGCCACGGCGCGGCCGGTGCTGGCGGCCTCCGTCGCCGTCTTCCGCGACGGGAAAGTTCTGCTGGCTACCAGGACGAAACCGCCAGCCGATCAACTCTGGTCGCTGCCCGGCGGCAAGGTCGAAGCCGGCGAGACGCTTGAAGAGGCGGCCCTGCGCGAGCTGGAGGAGGAGGTCGGCGTCGCCGCTCGCATCCTCGGCTTCAACCGTCATGTCGAGATCTTCGGCCGCGACGCCAAGGGCGCTGTGACCCATCATTTCGTCGTCGCCTCCTTCGTCGGCGAATGGCTCTCCGGCGAGCCGCGCACGGGGCCGGAAGCCGGAGCGGTGATGTGGGCCGATCCGCTCAAGCTCGGCGGCCTCGCGACCACGCGCGAACTCGGCGACGTGCTGCGGCGCGCCCATCAGCTCTTCGCGGCCGGAGCGCCCTCCTCATGATCGCCCGGCTTCGCTATCCGGCGCTTCTGGCCGCCCTGCTCCTGCTGCCGATCACGGCGGAAGCGCAGCAGCGGCCCCAGCAGCCGGCCGCGAAGCCTCCCGCGACCAAGCCTGCCGAGCCACCGCCGGCGGCTGAACCTGCTGCCCCGCCCTATGAGCCGCAACTCCTGCAATTGTCCGAGATCATGGGCTCGCTCGCCTATCTCAGGACGCTTTGCGGCGGCCGGGAGGCGCAGGACTGGCGCACGCGGATGGCGGCACTGATCGAGGCGGAAGGCCGGACGCCGCAGCGCCGCGACCGGTTAACCGCAGCCTTCAATCGCGGCTTCAAGGCCTATTCCCTGACGCATCGCTCCTGTACCGAGGCGAGCCAGGAAGCCGCCTCGCGCCTCGCCGCCGAGGGTGAGGCGCTGTCGCGGGCGCTCGCCGGGCGCTATGGCGGATAGGCAACAGCTGTTGCCCTAAGGCTTCTTCCACCGGATTTTCCCGGTCGCGTTAACCTTTCTTAAACTGCGCGGTAGCGTGCCGCTCTGGCACGGCCTATGTCTTGAGTATCGCCCAACCGTCGCGATCCGGGGCAGAAGCGCCGCGATTCGCGTCAGACAGAAGGCCTAGAGTCCCGTTTCGATGCCGATCCAGCCAGACGACACGATGCTCGACCCGAATCTCGCCGAGGACCATGGCGACGTCCGCCGCGTGGCCTATGGCTATGTCGAGGACGCCTTCAACGAGGCGCAGCAGGACGGGCTCGATCCCGACGCCATGGCCCATGCCGCCCTGTTCGCGGCCCTGCGCACGCTGGTCGAGACCTATGGCGAGGACGCGACCGCGACCTTCGCCGAGACATTGGCCGACAAGGTCCGCTGCGGCGCCTTCACCTGCGGCACGCGGCACTGAACTGACGGATCAGGGCGGCGTCGCCGACTGCGCCCGTATTGTTTCGATGATCCGCAGGACGGCCGCGCTTTCGCCGAGAGGCATCTCCGCGCAAGCGACTTTTCCCGCACGAATCGCCGCCATCGCCGCTTCCGCCTGGAATTGAAGGCCGTTGCCGGCGAAGGCGTAGCCCTCGCTGACCCGCCCTGACCGAGGCATACGGTCTAGCAGGCGCGCCACGCCCCCCGCTCCGCGCTCATAGGCTGCCACTGCACGGCCGGCTTCGGCATACCAGCTCAATCGCTGGGCCTTCAGGAACGGCGCCTCGAAGATCACTCCGCCGCGCTCGCCCTCGACCAGCAGCCGGTTCGTGCCGTCCCGGTCGAAGCCGCAGGACAGCTCTGCGATCGCAGCCGGATAATCCAGCCGGAAACTGCTGCGCCGGTCGACACCGGTTCCGGCCGCAAGCCAGCTTCCGTCTACGGCCGTTGGCTCACCCAGCAGATGCAGCGTCAACGACAGCGGATAGACGCCGAGATCGAACGCTGCGCCGCCGCCCAGGGCGGGATCGAAGAAGCGGCTGCCCGGCTCCTCGGGATGGAGATAGGAGAGATCGGCACGGATGCGCCGGACCTTGCCGATGCGGCCCGCGGCGATCTGCTCGCGCGCCCGACGCACCGCCGGCAGGAAGCGGCTCCAGAGCGCCTCCATCGCGAAGACGCCATGCTCGCCTGCCGCCCGCGCGATCGCCTCGACATCGGCGCTGGCAAGCGCGATCGGCTTCTCGATCAGCACAGGCTTGCCGGCGGCGATGGCTTTGAGCGCCTGCGCGGCATGGAGATGGTTGGGCGTCGTGATATAGACCGCCTCGATCGCCGGATCGGCGAGGAAGGCGGCCTCGTCGTCATAGGCCCTCGCCTCGCCGAAACGCGCGGCGAAGCCCTGCGCCTTCTCCAGCGACCGTGAATGCACGGCCGCGACACGCGCCTGCGGCAACAGGCCGAGATCGGAAGCGAAGAGCCCGGCGATGGCGCCGGTGCCCATGATCCCCCAGCCGAATGGCTTGTCCTGCGCCAAGCGCCCCTCCCTCGCTGGCGACGAGCGATAGCGGAGGGGCGTTAAGGCCGGGTTCCTCAGACGGCGAGCGCGAAGCCGTCCTTGCGGTGGTCGGAAGCGCCGAACATCACGCCGCGCTTGTGGTCGACCCAGATCGCCTGGCAGCCGCCGAGCGGCTCCTCGGACCAGACCACGTCATGGCCGCGCGCCTTCAGGTCGGCGGCGATGCTGGCGGGGATCGTCGTCTCCAGCGAGAGCTTGCCGTCATAGGCGAAGCTGCGCGGCGCATCCGAGGCCTGCTGCGGGTCGAAACCGCGGTCGAGGATGCCGGAGAGGAAATGGGCATGGCCGGTCGACTGGTACTGGCCGCCCATCACGCCGAACGGCATGATCGGCTTGCCGTCCTTGGCGAGCATGCCCGGAATGATCGTGTGGAACGGGCGCTTGCGCGGGGCGATGGCGTTGGGATGGCCCTCGATCAGGCGGAAGCCGGAGCCGCGGTTCTGCAGCATGACGCCGGCCTTGGCCGCGTAGATGCCGCTGCCGAAGGCGGAGAACAGCGAGTTGATGAAGGAGACCATGTTGCCCTGGCCGTCGACGACGCAGAGATAGATCGTGTCCTTGTGCAGGGGCATGTCGAAGACTTCGGGCGCCGCCGCCTTCTCCAGGCTGATCTCCTTGCGGATGCGACCGACGAACTGGTCGGAGAGGAAGGCTTCCGTGTCGAAGGGGCTAACAGCCGGGTCGGCGACCAGCGCATCGCGCTGGCGATAGGCGGCCTTGCTGGCCTCGGCGAGCAGATGGATGCGGTCGGCCTCGCCGAGCTTCCCGTCCTTCATGTCGAAGCCTTCGAGGATGCGCGCGATCAGCAGCGCCGCGATGCCCTGGCCGTTCGGCGGGCATTCCCAGAGGCGGTGGCCGCGATAATCGGCGCCGATCGGATCGACATAATCCGGCTTCGAGGCGGCGAAATCCTCGAGGCTGATCAGGCTGCCGGCCGCGTTCAGCACGGAGACCATATCCTGCGCGAGCTCGCCCTCGTAGAAGGCGGAGCGGCCCTCGCGAGCGATGCGGCGCAGCATGTTGCCGAGCGCGGGATGGACCATCTTGTCACCGACGGCCGGGGGATTGCCACCCGGCAGATAGACGGCATTGCCGAGGCCGTGCTTCTCGATGCGGCCACGCGCCTTGGCCCAGTCGAGCGCGACGCGCGGCGTCACCACGAAGCCTTCCTCGGCGGCGCGGATCGCGGGCGCGAAGATCTCGTCCAGGCTCTTGCTGCCATGGTCGGCGACAAGGCGGCACCAGGCGTCGATGGCGCCGGGCACCGTGACGGCGTGGGGCGAATCCGCCGCGATCGCAGTCATGCCCTGACCGAGGAACCAGCCGAGCTCGGCCTTGGCGGCCGAGCGGCCCGAGCCGTTGATCGCGACCATCTTGCCATTGGCCGGGGCATAGATCGCGAAGCAGTCGCCGCCGATGCCGGTCATGTGCGGATCGACCACGGCCTGGACGGCGACGGCCGCGATGGCGGCGTCGATGGCGTTGCCGCCATTGCGCAGGATTTCGACTGCGGCCAGCGTCGAGGCCGGATGCGAGGTCGCTGCCATGCCGCGATCACCGACCGCCACCGGCCGGCCCGGCACCATGAAATCGCGATTGCCCCAGCTCATGCTCGTCTCCACCTCTGCGGCACCTTCGCTGCGCGGCGCCTTGTTTCACCCAACGCTTTGGCGCGCCGGCCGGGGGGTTGGCAATCCCGCCCGGCGCATGGCCGACGCCGGCTGCCCCTCGCCGCACGCAACTGTCGCGGTTGACATCCCGGCATGGAGGACTATCGCCGCGTCCGAAGGACGGGCCGGCCATGCAAGACTACATCCGCAAGATCATCGGGGCGCGCGTCTATGACGTTGCGATCGAAAGCCCGCTCGATCCGCTGCCGCGCCTGTCCGCCCGGCTCGGCGGCAGCGCGCTCCTCAAGCGCGAGGATCTGCAGCCCGTCTTCTCGTTCAAGCTGCGCGGCGCCTACAACAAGATCGCGGGTCTCTCCACGGTCGAGGCCGAGCGCGGCGTGATCTGCGCCTCCGCCGGCAATCATGCGCAGGGCGTGGCGCTGGCGGCGAAGAAGCTCGGCATCAAGGCAACCATCGTGATGCCGCGCACCACACCCGACATCAAGGTTCAGGCGGTGCGCAGCCTCGGCGGGCGCGTCGTGCTCCACGGCGAGAATTTCGACGAGGCGCATAGTCATGCCCGCAAGCTGGAAGCCGAGAAGGGGCTAACCTTCGTCCACCCCTATGACGACCCTGACGTCATCGCTGGCCAGGGCACCGTCGGCATGGAAATCCTGCGTCAGCATTCCGAGCCGATCGAGGCGATCTTCGTGCCGATCGGCGGCGGCGGGCTCGCGGCCGGCGTCGCGGTCTACGCAAAATTCCTGCGGCCCGAGATCAAGGTGATCGGGGTCGAGCCCGAGGACGCCGCATCGATGGCCGGCGCCATTGCAGCGGGCAAACGCGTCGTGCTCGATCAGGTCGGGCTCTTCGCCGACGGCGTCGCCGTACGTCAGGCGGGCGAGGAGACGTTCAGGCTCTGCCGCGAGCTGCTCGACGAGGTCGTCACCGTCTCGACCGACGAGATCTGCGCTGCGGTGAAGGACATCTTCGAGGACACCCGAGCCATCGCCGAGCCTTCGGGCGCGGTCAGCCTCGCGGGCCTCAAGGCCTATGCGGTGCGCGAAGCGAAGCGAACGGGCGCGCTGATCGCGATCAACAGCGGCGCCAACATGAATTTCGACCGGCTGCGCCATATCGCCGAGCGGGCCGAGATCGGCGAGCATCGCGAGGCGTTGCTGGCGGTGACCATCCCGGAGAAGCCCGGCGCCTATCGTGCCTTCATCGAGTTGCTCGGCCGGCGCGCGATCACCGAGTTCAACTACCGCTATTCCGACCCCAAGGCGGCGCGCATCTTCGTCGGCGTCCAGCTTGCCGAGGGCGATGCCGAGAAGCGCCAGATCATCGCGATGCTCTCGGAACACGGCTATCCCGTGCTCGACATGAGCGACAACGAGCTCGCCAAGCTGCATATCCGCTACATGGTCGGCGGCAAGGCGCCGGGGCTCGGCGACGAACTGATCTTCCGCTTCCAGTTCCCGGAGCGGCCGGGCGCGCTGCTGAAGTTCCTCAACAGCCTCTCGGCCGACTGGAACATCTCGCTGTTCCATTACCGCAACCACGGCGCCGATTACGGCCGCATCCTCGCCGGCATCCAGATCCCGCCGGCCCAACGCGGCCAGCTCGCCAAGCGGCTCGATGCGCTCGGCTATCCCTATTGGAGCGAGAGCGACAACCCGGCCTATCTCTCGTTCCTGGCGGAGATGCCGGCGCCGTGAATCCGCGTAGGATGGAAGCATGACGCTCGAACAGCTTCGCATCTTCGTCGCCGTCGCCGAACGGGAGCACCTGACGCAAGGCGCCCGCGTCCTCAATCTCACGCAGTCGGCGGTAAGCTCCGCGATCACCACGCTGGAGGCGCGCTATGCGACGAAGCTGTTCGACCGGATCGGCCGGCGCATCGCCCTGACCGAAGCCGGCAAGCTCTTCCTGATCGAGGCCCGTGCCGTGCTGGCGCGCGCAGCGGCGGCCGAAGCGGTGCTGTCCGATCTTTCCGGACTGGCGCGCGGCTCGCTCGCGCTGATGGCGAGCCAGACCGTGGCGAATTACTGGCTGCCGCCGCTTATCCAGCGCTTCCGCCGGGACCATCCCGGCATCGCCGTGTCGCTCGCGATCGGCAATACCGAGACGGTCAGCGCCGCGATCCGTGACGGCATGGCCGATCTCGGCTTCATCGAAGGCGAGATCCACGATCCGTCACTGACAATGACGGCCGTCGACGAGGACGAGCTCGTCATCGTCGTGCCGACTGGCCATTCGTGGGCGCAGACGCCGCCTTCACCTGCCGAGCTGAAGCAAGGCGCCTGGGTCCTGCGCGAGTCGGGCTCGGGAACGCGGGCGATGTTCGAAGCGGCGCTGCCGGGGCTCGGGCTCGGCGCGGACGATCTCACGGTGACAATGGAATTGCCGTCCAACGAGGCGATCTGCGCCGCCGTTGCGGCCGGGGCGGGAGCGACCGCGATCTCGCGGCTCGTCGCCGCCAATGCCATCGCCGCCGGGCGGCTCGCCACCGTGGCCCTGCCGCTGCCGGAACGCCGCTTCCTCGCGCTTCAGCACAAGGAACGCTACCTCGCCAAGGCGGCGGCGGCGTTCCTCGCGCTCAGTCAGGCCAACTGATCGGAAACGCCAATAGCCGGCCGCCTTTGTCATTCCGGGGCTTCGCATAGCGACGAACCCGGAATGACAACCGAATCTGACGCTCAGGCCGCAGCAGCAGTGCCCGGCGCCGCGCGCATCAGCATGCCGAAGAGATCGCGGGAATCGTCGGGGTCGGCGATCAAGTCGAGGTCGACATAGGTGCCGGCCTCGCGGATGCGCTCATAGACATAGCGCAGCGCCGAAAAGTCCTCGATCGCGAAGCCGACCGAGTCGAACATCGTGATCTGCCTGTTATCGGTGCGACCCTGAGCCGCCCCCGTGATGACCTTCCAGAGTTCCTCGACCGGATGGTCGGCGTCGAGCTGCTGGATATCGCCCTCGATGCGGGTCTGCGGGGGATACTCGACGAAGATCGAGGAGCGCAGCAGCACGTCGCGATGGATCTCGGTCTTGCCGGGGCAGTCGCCGCCGACCGCGTTGATATGGATACCCGCGCCGACCATGTTGTCGGTCAGGATCGTCGCGTACTGCTTGTCGGCCGTGACGGTGGTGACGATCTCGGCCCCCTCGACCGCTTCCATCGCGGTCGTGCAGCGGGTGATCTTGAAGCCATGCCGCGCGAGGTTGCGGGCGCATTTCTCGGTCGCTGCGGGATCGACGTCATAGAGCCGCAGGTTCTCGATGCCGAGGATCGCGCGGAAGGCGAAGGCCTGGAATTCGGATTGCGCGCCATTGCCGATGATCGCCATGGTCGCGGCGTTCTTCGGAGCGAGATGCTTCGCCGCCACCGCCGACATTGCCGCCGTGCGTAGCGCGGTCAGGATGGTCATCTCGGAGAGCAGGACGGGATAGCCGGTCGCGACATCCGAGAGCAGGCCGAAGGCCGTGACCGTCTGCAGGCCGGCCTTCATGTTCTTCGGGTGGCCGTTGACGTATTTGAAGCCGTAGAGCTTGCCGTCGCTGGTCGGCATCAGTTCGATCACGCCTTCGAGGCTATGCGAGGCGATGCGCGGGGTCTTGTCGAAGATTTCCCAGCGCCGGAAATCATCCTCGATGTAACCCGCGATCTCGGACAGCATCCGCTCGATACCGATCGCATGGACCAGCTTCATCATGTGGTCGACGCTGACGAAAGGCACGACGTTGAGCTGCTGAATCATGGGTCCCCGCGCTGTTCTCGTTGAAGGAGCGATTGTCCCTGTTTTCGGCGGCAGGCGATAGAAGCCAAAATGACCAGATCGGGACCAAGATTGATCGATATGGCAAAGTCATCTATCCATTTCGGGCAATGGACGATCTCGACCGCAAGCTCATCACCCTGCTGCGCCATGACGGGCGGCGCAGCATCTCGGACCTCGCCGCCGATCTCGGCCTGACGCGGGCGACGGTGCGGGCACGGCTGGAGAAGCTGGAGCAATCCGGCGAGATCATCGGCTTCACCGTGATCCTCCGTTCGGACGCGATCGACCTGCCGGTGCGCGGCATCACCATGATCGAGATCGCCGGCCAGGCGGCGGATTCGGTGATCGACGCGCTCTCCGGCTTCACCGAGGTCTCCAGCATCCACACCACCAACGGCAACTGGGACCTCGTGGTCGAGCTCGGCACCTCCGACCTGATCGCCTTCGATCAAGTGCTCAGGCGCATCCGCATGATCCCCGGCGTCACCAACAGCGAGACCAGCCTGCTCTTGGCGACGCCGCGCAGCGTCAAGGCGCGGCTCTGAGCGGACTCAACCTCCATCGTCATCCCGGGCGAAGCGAAGCGTAGACCCGGGATCCATTCCGGAGCCTTTCCAAATGGGGTTCCGGAATGGATCCCGGATCGGCGCCGCTAACGCGGCTTGTCCGGGATGACGCAGTGGTTCCAGTGAAGGACAGGCCCGGCGCGCCCTCGCACAAGAAGCGCCGCTGCATGGCGGCCATCCGCAAACGCGGCGCAGCGCCCCGTGACAGGCGCCCATCTGCCCCCTAACGTTGTGCCCTGTCAGATACAGCGTTGGTGGCGGCCGGCGATGCATGATCGCGCAAGGCCGCCCGCTCGCGTCGGACACCCACAGTTCCCGCTCGGGGCATCGATATCCGGCTGCTTCCGGCAGGTTGTCCGTGCTCCCGAGCCAAGACGAGGCAGGAGACCAGACCATGGCGCATGAGCTCGAATTCTATATCGATGGCCAGTGGGTGAAGCCGTCCGGCAACCGCACGCTCGGCGTGATCGATCCGTCGAACGAAGAGGTCTTCGCCACCATCGCGCTCGGCGAGCAGGCCGATGTCGACAAGGCCGTCGCCGCGGCCCGCGCCGCGTTCCCCGCCTTCGCCAAGACCTCGAAGGCCGAGCGCCTCGCCCTGATGCGCCGTCTCGCCGAGGCCTACAAGAAGCGCTACGACGACAT
The DNA here is from genome assembly GCA_965283735.1 of Beijerinckiaceae bacterium. Lineage (GTDB taxonomy): Bacteria > Pseudomonadota > Alphaproteobacteria > Rhizobiales > Beijerinckiaceae > Allobosea. The sequence continues at coordinate 754,588 of CBDIPN010000002.1, forward strand.
CGCCAATATCCTGTCGCGCGAAATGGGCGCGCCGAAGGAGCTGGCGCACCGCGCGCAGGCCGCCATGGGCACCGCCCATCTCGCCAAGATGATCGAGACGCTCGAAAACTTCGAGTTCGAGGAGCTGCGCGGCACCACCTTGATCGCCAAGGAGCCGATCGGCGTCGTCGGCATGATCACGCCGTGGAACTGGCCGCTCAACCAGATCATGTGCAAGGTCGCGCCCGCGCTCGCCGCCGGCTGCACCATGGTGCTGAAGCCCTCCGAGATCGCGCCGCTCAACGCCATCATCTTCGCCGAGGCGATGGAAGAGGCCGGCGTGCCGAAGGGCGTGTTCAACCTCGTCAACGGCGACGGCCCGACGGTCGGCGAAGCGATCTCGCGCCATCCGGGCGTCGACATGGTCTCCTTCACCGGCTCGACCCGCGCCGGCATCCTCGTCGCCAAGGCGGCTGCGGACACCGTCAAGCGCGTGCACCAGGAGCTCGGCGGCAAATCGGCCAACATCATCCTGGACGACGCCGACCTGAAGAAGTCGGTGAAGCTCGGCGTCGAGAGCGTGATGCGCAACTCGGGCCAGTCCTGCAACGCGCCGACCCGGATGTTCGTGCCGGAGAAGCTGCATGAGGAGGCGCTCGCCATCGCCAAGCAGGTGGCAGAGCCTCTCAAGGTCGGCGCTCCCTCGGCGGATGGCGTCTTCCTCGGCCCGGTCGTCAGCGAGGTCCAGTACGAGAAGATCCAGCGCCTGATCGAGGCCGGCATCAAGGAAGGCGCGACGCTGGTCACCGGCGGCACGGGCCGTCCGGAAGGCCTGAACCGCGGCTACTATGTTCGCCCGACCGTATTCGGCGGCGTGACCGACGACATGACCATCGCCCGCGAGGAGATCTTCGGCCCCGTGCTGTCGATCCTGCCCTACAAGAGCGACGACGAAGTGGTCGAGCGCGCCAACGACACGCCTTACGGCCTGGCGTCCTATGTCCAGTCCGGCTCGCAGGAGCGCGCTCGCGGCATCGCGGCGCAGATGCGTTCTGGCAATGTCTACATCAACTATCCGGCCTGGGACGCCGGCGCGCCCTTCGGCGGCTACAAGCAGTCCGGCAACGGCCGCGAATATGCCGATTTCGGCCTCGAGGAGTTCCTCGAGATCAAGGGCACGGTCGGTTACGCCGCGGCCTGAGGCAGCGCGCCCGATCGTCTAACAAGGGCGCTTTCCGTCATGGTCGGGCTTGTCCCGACCATCCACGTCTTCGCTGGTCAAAGGCCATGTTCAAGACGTGGATGCTCGCCACAAGGGCGAGCATGACGGCGAGGGTCCAGCGACAAAGAGGCCCGGTGGATCAAACGCCACCGGGCCTTCATTTCATGCCCCGTTTCAATCGATTGAGAGGCTTGAGCCATGGTCAATCCGAACCGCTATGACGCGATGCGCTATAACCGCTGCGGCCGCAGCGGGCTGATGCTACCGGCGCTTTCGCTCGGCCTCTGGCAGAATTTCGGCGAGACCGGCAGCCACGCCAATATGCGCGAGATCTGCCGCACGGCTTTCGATCTCGGCATCACCCATTTCGACCTCGCCAACAATTACGGCCCCCCGCCCGGCTCAGCCGAGACCGCCTTCGGCGAAATCCTCGGCCAGGATTTCGCGGGTTATCGCGACGAGTTGGTGATCTCGACCAAGGCCGGCTACCGGATGTGGCCCGGCCCCTATGGCGAGTGGGGCAGCCGCAAATACCTGATCTCCAGCCTCGATCAGAGCCTGAAGCGGATGAAGCTCGACTATGTCGACATCTTCTATTCGCATCGCTTCGACCCGAACACGCCGCTGGAAGAAACGATGGGTGCGCTCGACGCCATCGTGCGCCAGGGCAAGGCGCTCTATGTCGGGCTGTCCTCCTACAACGCCAAGCGCACGCAGGAGGCGGTGGCGATCCTGCGCCGGCTCGGCACGCCCTGCCTGATCCACCAGCCGAGCTATTCGATGCTCAATCGCTGGATCGAGCAGGACGGTTTGCTCGACACGCTTGACGCCGAGGGCATCGGCTCGATCGTGTTCTCGCCGCTGGCGCAGGGCATGCTGACCGACAAGTACCTGAAGGGCGTGCCCGCCGGCAGCCGCGCCGACAAGAAGGCCCCCTCCTTCCGCGACGGCTTCCTGAGCGAGGCCAATCTCAGGAGCATCGCCGCGCTGAACGAGATCGCGGCGGCGCGCGGCCAGAGCCTCGCCCAGATGGCGATCGCCTGGGTGCTGCGTGGCGGGCGCGTCACCTCGGCTCTGATCGGCGCGAGCCGGCCGGAGCAGGTGAGCGATTGCGTCGCGGCGCTGAAGAACCCCGAATTCTCGGCGGAAGAGCTGGCAGCGATCGACCGGCATGCCGTCGATGGCGGGATCAATATCTGGGCGGCTTCGGCGGAGCGGTAGAAGGCCTCCCCACCATTCCGCAGTCATCCCGGGCGACCGAAGGGAGACCCGGGATCCATGCCGGAACGGTTCAGGCATGGATCCCGGATCGGCGCCGCTTCGCGGCTTGTCCGGGATGACGGACAGTGAGAGCTGCGCCTAATCCTCCTCCGGCACCGCCGCGATCGGGAGCGCGCTGGAGCGCTTCACCTGGCCGAGCGCAAAGCTCGACTCGATCGAGGCGACGCCGTCGAGGCGGGTGAGCTTGTCCTTGAGGAAGCGCTCATAGGCCGGCAGGTCGCGCACGACGATGCGCATGAGATAGTCGCGCTGGCCGGTCATCAGGTAGCAGTCGACCACCTCGGGCCAGCGCGCCACCGCCTGCGAGAAGCGGTCGAGCTCGTCCTCGCGCTGGCGCTCCAGCTTGATCGAGACGAAGACGCTGATCGGCAGGCCGACCTTGGTCTGGTCGATGATCGCGGCATAGCCGGTGATGACGCCCGCCTCCTCCAGGATGCGGATGCGCCGCGCGCAGGGCGAGGCGGAGAGGCCCACGCGCTCGGCCAGATCCTGCACCGAGAGGCGCGAATTGATCTGCAATTCCGCGATGATCTTGCGGTCGAGCGCATCGAGGCGCAGGCGTGCCATGCCTTGTCTCCGGTCCCGGCTGAAATCGCTCTATGACAGGAGAGACCGTTCGTCACCACCGGCATCTCCGTGAAAGCGGCCGGCAGCGACGGCATGGCACTGGCGCGGAAAGCCTCGTCGCGCTATGCGATGCCTACAATCCAACGAATGTATGGAATTGAGTTTGGCGATGGCCGAAACCGACGATGCGATCCGCTGGATCGGCAGGCTCGATCCGGCTGCGGGACCGCGCTACCTGCAGATCGTCGCGCAGCTTGAACAGGCTGTCGCGAACGGGCTGCTCCGGCCGGGCGATCGCTTGCCGCCGCAGCGGCGACTGGCCGAGCATCTGGCGGTCGATCTCACCACGGTGACGCGCGCCTTCGGCGAAGCGCGCGAGCGCGGGCTGATCGACGCGGTGACGGGACGCGGCTCCTTCATTTCGGCCAGGCGTGAGCAGGAAGGGCCGCCGCTCGATCTCAGCATGACCATCCCGCCGGCGCCGAAGGGCCTGCGGCTGGGCGAGTTGATGCAACGCGGCATCGCCGAGATCCTGGCGCGCAGCGATGCCGACCAGCTGATGAACTACCATGGCGGTGCAGGCTCTCTGGCCGAGCGCGCGGCCGGGGCCGCGTGGCTCGCGCCTTTGATGGGCGCGGTTCCGCCGCAGCGTATTGCAGTCGTTCCCGGTGCACAGACCGGGCTCAACGCCCTGCTCTCGCTGCTGGCGCAGCCCGGCGACACGATCCTGATGGAGCCGCTGACCTATCCCGGTCTGATCGGCGCGGCGCGGCAGCGCGGGCTCTCAGTCGTGCCGGTAGCAAGCGACAATGCCGGCCCCCTGCCCGACGCTCTCGAAGAAACCGCCGACCGGCATGGCGCGAAGCTGTTCGCGCTGACGCCGACATTGCAGAACCCCACCTGCATCACCATTCCGGAACGGCGCCGGCAGGACCTCGTCGCCATCGCCCGGCGCTGCGACCTCATCCTGATCGAGGACGATCCCTACAGCCTGCTCGCCGGCGATGCGCCCGTGCCGCTGGCCGCACTGGCGCCGGAGCGGACATGGCATGTCGCGACCTTGTCGAAGGTGCTGACGCCCGGCCTGCGTACGGCTTTCGTGATGATGCCGGAGGGGGCGGACAGCGCGCCATTCCTCGCGGCTCTACGTGCAACCGCCCTCATGCCCGCCCCCCTGATGACGGCGCTCGCAGCGCATTGGATCAGGATCGGCACAGCGAAAGACCTGCTGGATGGCGTACGGCGCGAGGCGGCCGAGCGGCAATCGCTGGCGCGGGAGATCCTGCCCGCGACGATGCTGGGCCATCCGCATGCGCTGCATGTCTGGCAGCCGCTGCCCGCGCATTGGGCGCGCGACCGACTGATCGAACGCGCCCGCGAGGTCGGGCTCGGCGTGATGGCCGCCGATGCCTTCAGCACGGGCGGCGTAGCACCGGACGCGATCCGGATTGCGCTGGGGGCAATTCCCGAGCGGGCGCGATTGGCTGAAGCGCTCGGCCTGCTCGCCAGGTTGATCCGCGAGGGGTGCTGAGCGCGACGGGCCGCCTCAGTTCGAGGCGACCGGCTTGTCCTGTGGTGCCGGGCGCGCGAGCCGGCCTTCCTCGGCCTTGTGGAAATATTGCGAGGCGATGAGCCAGCCCTTGAGCGGCTGCAGGGGCGGGATGCAGGTCAGCAGGATCAGCGGCAGCGTCGTGACCAGATGCACCCAGGTCGGCGGGTTGTAGGACAGCTCCAGCCAAAGCGGGAAAGCCGCAGCCGGGATGCAGACGAACATCATCACGAAGAAGGCTGGTCCATCCGCGGGATCGGCGAAGGCATAATCCAGGCCGCAATTCTCGCATTTCGGCTTCAGCTTCAGGAAGCTCTCGAACATCTTGCCCTGCCCGCAGCGCGGGCAGCGGCCGCGCAGGCCAGTCTGGAGCGGAGAGAGTGGCGGCCAGTGCTCGCCGGACATGGAATATCTCCTCTGGACGGCGCCGTTCGTTCGACGTCGCCCTTCAGATCGCGCCCGATGCAGACAATGTCAAGATTGTATGCATCATAGCCGACCGCCTGCGCGGATCGGTCGCGGAGTGCTGCTACCTGTCAGAACCAAACGCGGGTCATCCCGGGCGACTGAAGGGAGACCCGGGATCCATGCCTGAACCTCCGTCGGAAGCGCTCCGGAATGGATCCCGGCTCTTCGCTGCGCTACGGCCGGGATGACACGCGCCTTTTCCTGGGGCAGAGCGCCGGGCCCGCTCAGATATGCAGTGCGTGGCCGAGCGCCTTCATCGCCGCTTCCGGGAAGGCCTCGCCAAGCGTCGGGTGGGCGTGGATCGTGCCGGCGATGTCCTGCAGCGTCGCGCCCATCTCGATGGCGAGTCCGAAGGCCGCCGACAATTCCGAGACGCCCTGCCCGACCGCCTGGATGCCGAGCACCAGCTCGCTGCCGGCCTGCGCCACGACGCGGACGAAGCCGGCCTCGGCATGGCGGGTCATGGCGCGGCCATTGGCGGCGAAGGGAAACTGGCCGATCTTGAGCTCATGGCCGGCGCGCTTGGCCTCGTCCGGCGAAAGGCCCACCGAAACGATCTCGGGATCGGTGAAGCAGATCGCCGCGATGCCGCGCTTGTCCCAGGCGCGCGGCAGGCCGGCGACGATCTCCGCCACCATCTCGCCCTGCGCCATGGCGCGATGCGCCAGCATCGGCTCGCCGGTGACGTCGCCGATGGCGTAGATGCCGCGCATCGCGGTCTCGCAGCGCTCGCCGATGCGGATGAAGCGGCCATCCATATCGAGCACGAGGTTTTCGAGGCCGAGGCTATCCGTAACCGGCTTGCGGCCGACCGTGACCAGGATCCTGTCGGCCGGCAGGCTGCGCTCCTTGCCATCGGCCGTCTCGATGCGCAGGCCGTCGCCCTTCTGCGCGTCGCTCTTGGGCGTCGGGCCGAGCGCCTTGGCCCCTAGCAGCACCTCGACGCCGAGCGCGGTCAGGCGCTTGGAGATCGGGCCGGTCAATTCGGCATCGTAGAGCGGCAGGATCTTGTCCTGCGCCTCAACGACCGTGACCTTGGCGCCGAGCTTGGCGAAGGCGGTGCCCAGTTCCAGCCCGATATAGCCGCCGCCGACCACGACGAGGCGCTTCGGCACCTCGGTCAGCGCCAGCGCACCGGTCGAGGACATCACGTTGCCGCCGAAGGGCAGGAAGGGCAATTCGACCGGGGCCGAGCCGGTCGCGATGACAATGGCCTCGGCCTGGATCGTCTTCGGGCCGGTCTCGGTCTCGACCACGACGGTCTTGCCGTCGCGGAAGCGGGCCTTGCCATGGACGATCTTGACCTTGGCCTTGCGCAGCAGGCCGGCAACGCCGTTGTTGAGGCGCTGGACGATGCCGTCCTTCCAGGCCACGGCCTGTTTCAGGTCGAGCTTCGGCTCGGCCGCGGTCAGGCCGAAAGGCGTCTTGCCGGCGGCGGCTTCCGCCGCCTTCTCGAACTCCTCGGCGACATGGATCATCGCCTTGGAGGGGATGCAGCCGACATTGAGGCAGGAACCGCCGAGCTTGGTGCTCTCGACGATGACGGTGTCGATGCCGAGCTGGCCGGCGCGGATAGCGCAGACATAGCCACCGGGGCCGGCGCCGATGACGAGGAGCTTGCAGGTGATTTCGGTCATGCGTTCGCTCCACCACCGCAGGGGAGAATGTCTAGCCCGAACCACGCCGTCATCCCGGGCGACCGAAGGGCGACCCGGGATCCATGCCGGAGCATTCCCAGGAAAGGTTCAGGCATGGATCCCGGATCTTCGCTTCGCTGCGTCCGGGATGACCCGTTCTGTTCAGGCACCACAACCATCACGTCACAGATCCACGAAGAGCGTGGCCGGGTTCTCCAGCAGCTCCTTCAGCCGCTGCACGAAGACGGCTGCGTCCCAGCCGTCGATGACGCGGTGGTCGAAGCTGGAGGAGAGGTTCATCATCTTGCGCGGCACGAAGGTGGTGCCGTCCCAGACCGGGCGCACGACCATCTTGTTGACGCCGACGATGGCGACCTCCGGGTAGTTGATCACCGGCGTGGTCGCGATGCCGCCGAGCGCGCCCAGCGAGGTGATGGTGATGGTCGAACCGGTCAGCTCGTCACGGGTCGCGGTGCCGTCGCGGCCGCGCTCGGCGAGGCGAGCGAGCTCGATGCCGCAGCCCCAGAGATCGCGCGCCTCGGCATGTTTCACCACCGGCACGATCAGGCCGGTCGGCGTCTGCGTGGCGATGCCGATATTGATCGCGGCATGCTGGCGCACGATCCCGGCCTCGTCGTCATAGAGCGCGTTCAGCGCCGGCTGCTCGGCGAGCGCCTTGACCATGGCGCGCATCAGGAAGGGCAGCAGCGTCAGCTTCGGCCGCTCCGGCGTCGGCTTCTTGTTCAGCGTCGCGCGCAGGTCCTCCAGGGCTGAGACGTTCACCTCCTCGACGATGGTGATGTGCGGGATGCGCGACTTCGACAGCGCCATCTTCTCGGCGATGCGGCGGCGCAAGCCGACGATCTTGACCTCGGTGACGGCACTCTGCTCGACGAGCCCGCCACCACGGGCCGGCTCAGGACCACGCAGCAGGAAGGCGTCGATATCCTGATGGGTGATGCGGCCGGCAGGGCCCGTGCCCTGGACCTGGCGCAGGTCGACCCCGGCCTCGCGCGCCTTCAGGCGCACGGCCGGCGAAGCGAGCGGCTTCTCGCCCGGCGCTCGGCGCTGGGCGGGGGCGGCGTCGGCACGCGCGGCTTTCGGCGGCGGCGGCGGGGGTGCTGTCGGCTTGGCGGGACCTACCGGCGCGGCAAGCTTTTCGGCCTTGGCCGGCGCGACGACAGGGGCCGGCACCGGCTTCTCGGCAGGCTCTTCGGCCGCGGCACCCTCGCCCGCGACCTTGAGCTTCACGATGGCCGAGCCGATCGCGACGGTGTCGCCGACCTCGGCGCCGACCCAGGTGACCTCGCCCTCGACCGGCGAGGGTATCTCGACCGTCGCCTTGTCGGTCATCACGGCCGCGAGCAGGTCGTCTTCGCGGACGATGTCGCCGACCTTGACGTGCCACTCGACGAGCTCCGCCTCGGCAATGCCCTCGCCGACATCCGGCAGCTTGATGATGCGCTCGGCCATCAGCGTGCCTCCATGATGTCGCGCAGCGCCTGTCCGAGGCGGGCGGGGCCGGGGAAGTAGTCCCATTCCTGCGCATGCGGATAGGGCGTGTCCCAACCGGTGACGCGCATCACCGGCGCCTCCAGATGATAGAAGCAATGCTCCTGCACCAGCGCCGTAAGCTCGCCGCCGAAGCCTGAGGTGAGCGTCGCCTCGTGCAGCACGATGCAACGGCCGGTCTTCTGGACAGAGGCGACGATCGCTTCGAGGTCGAGCGGGACGAGCGTGCGCAGGTCGATCACCTCCGCGTCGATGCCGGTATCCTCGGCCGCCGCGAGGGCGACATGGACCATGGTGCCATAGGCGAGGATGGTGACGGCCGAGCCCTCGCGCCGCGTCACCGCCTTGCCGAGCGGCACGGTGTAATGGCCCTCCGGCACCTCGGCGAGCTCATGCTTCGACCAGGCCGTCACCGGGCGCTCGTGATGACCGTCGAAGGGGCCGTTATAGAGTTCGCTTCGGCTCGAGGAAGATCACCGGGTCAGGGTCCTCGATCGCGGCGATCAGCAGGCCCTTGGCGTCATAGGGGTTCGACGGGACGATCGTCTTCAGGCCGGAGACATGGGTGAAGAGCGCTTCCGGGCTCTGGCTATGGGTCTGGCCGCCGAAGATGCCGCCGCCGGTGGGCATGCGGATCACCAGCGGGCAAGTGAAGTCGCCGGCCGAGCGGTAGCGCAGGCGGGCCGCTTCCGAGACGATCTGGTCATAGGCCGGGTACATGTAGTCGGCGAACTGGATCTCGATGCAGGGCTTCAGGCCATAGGAGGCCATGCCGATCGCGGTGCCGACGATGCCGGCTTCGCTGATCGGCGCGTCGAAGCAGCGCGACACCCCGTATTTCTGCTGAAGCCCGTGGGTGCAGCGGAAGACGCCGCCGAAGAAGCCGACATCCTCGCCGAAGACCACGACATCGTCGTCGCGGCCCATGGCGACGTCCATGGCGGAGCGGATCGCCTCGATCATCGTCATGCGGGACATCGCGTCAGAACTCCGATCTGCTGGCGCTGGCGGCGCAGATGCGGCGGCAGCTCGGCATAGACGTCCTCGAAGATGTCGCGCGCCGAGGGCTTGCCGCCGGAATGCAGGGTGCCGAAGCTCTCGGCCTCCTTCTGTGCGGCGATGACGGTGGCGAGTATCTCGGCTTCCGCCTGCTTGTGGCGCTCCTCCGACCAGGCGCCGACCGCGATCAGGTGCTGTTTCAAGCGGATCAGCGGATCGCCCAAGGGCCAGTCGTCGGATTCGTGCTTGGGGCGGTAAGCGGAGGGGTCGTCCGAGGTGGAATGGGCGCCAGCGCGATAGGTGACGTATTCGACCAGCGTCGGCCCGAGATTGCGGCGGGCGCGCTCGATCGCCCATTGCGCGACCGCATAGACGGCGAGGTAGTCGTTGCCGTCGACGCGCAAGGCCGGGATGCCGAAGCCGAGCCCCCTCGCAGCAAACGTGCCGGAGCCGCCGCGCGCGATGCCCTGGAAGGTCGAGATCGCCCACTGGTTATTGACGACGTTGAGCACGACCGGCGCCTTGTAGGTCGAGGCGAAGACCAGTGCGGCGTGGAAATCCGATTCCGCGGTCGAGCCGTCACCGATCCAGGCGGCGGCGATGCGGGTATCGTTCTTGATCGCCGAAGCCATCGCCCAGCCGACGGCCTGGACGTATTGGGTCGCGAGATTGCCGGAGATCGAGAAGAAGCCGTGCTCCTTGGAGGAGTACATCACCGGCAATTGCCGGCCCTTCATCGGGTCGCGCTCGTTCGAGTAGATCTGGCACATCATGTCGACGAGCGGATAATCGTGCGCGATCAGCAGGCCGGCCTGGCGATAGGTCGGGAAGTTCATGTCGCCGGGCTGGAGCGCGATGCGGAAGGCGCAGCTCACCGCCTCCTCGCCGGTGTGCTGCATGTAGAATGAGGTCTTGCCCTGGCGCTGCGCCATCTGCATGCGCCCGTCGAAGGTGCGCAGCGTCATCATGTGGCGCAGGCCCCGGATCAGGTCGTCATGCGAGAGATCGGGCACCCAGGGGCCGACCGCCTCGCCCTCGCGATTGAGCACGCGAATGATCGAATAGGCGAGGTCGCGGATGTCCTTGGGATCGACATCGACGGGCGGGCGCGCGACCGAGCCCGCCTTCGGGATCACGACATGGGAGAAATCCGGCTTCTCACCCGGACGGCTCGCTGGTTTCGGGACATGGAACTGCAGTGGCTGGGTTGCTGCCGGCGCCTGGCCTGACTTGTCGCTGCTCATGAGCGCCTCCATCCCTGACGCCACCAGCATTCCGCCTTCGCGCGCATCCCGCAAGCGCCTCTCGCGCTCTTCGTGATGCGGCAGGACGCACAGCCGGCCGGCGATCGTTCCCCTTGCAACCAACGCTAGCGGGGGAGCCTCAGAGGTTCATTCCGAATTTGCCGGAAACGATGAAATCAGGCAGAAGAAATTGCCGCAATCTACCTCGTTTCCAGAATGATCATCCGATGAATAAAAAGAGCCAGAACGGTCCTGCTCTCGATCTGATCGATCGCAAGATTCTCGCTGCGTTGCGGGATGACGGGCGCCTGACCACGCAGGCCCTGGCCGAGAAGGTGGGGCTCTCCCCCTCGCCCTGCTGGACGCGGGTGAAGCGGCTGGAAGAGTCCGGCGCGATCGAGAAATACGTCGCGCTGCTCGACCACAAGGCGCTCGGCTACAACAACATCGTCTTCGTCGAGATCACGCTCGACAAGCACGACGACAAGGTGCTCGACCAATGCGGCGAGGCGCTGAGCCGCGCGCCGGAGGTGGTCGAGGCGCATCTGGTGACGGGCGAGTACGACTATCTCGCCAAGGTCGTGGTCAGCGGCACCGACCATTACGAGCGGTTCCTGCGCGGAACGATCTACCGCATTCCGGGTGTCCGGCAGACGCGGACGACCTTCGGCCTGAGAGCGCTGAAGCGGACGCTCTCGGTCGATCCGTTGAAGGCGCCCTAAGCACTCCGGCCCAATCCCGTATGCGGTCATCCCGGACAAGCCGCGAAGCGGCGCCGATCCAGGATCCATGCCGGAGCGCTTCCGCAGAAGGTTCAGGCATGGATCCGGGTCTCCGCTGCGCTCCGCCCGGGATGACCATGGAGGAGCACAGCGGTGTCAGGCTTTCAGCTCAACATCTCCCGCACCAGCGGCACGACCTTCTCGCCGTAGAGCCGGATGCACTCCATCGCCTTCTCGTGCTCCAGCGGCCCGGCGCTGTACTTGAGCTGGAAGCGGGCGATGCCCAGCCCCTTGGCGGTCGCAGCGATCTTGCGGGCCACCGTCTCGGGCGATCCGAGATAGAGCGAGCCGCGCGCGACCTCCTGCTCGAACTCGTCCCGGCCCATGGGCGGCCAGCCGCGCTCGGCGCCGATGCGGTCGCGCATCTGCTTGAAGGCCGGGAAGAACTCCTCCTTGGCCTGCTCGTCGGTCGCCGCGACATAGCCCGGCGAATGCACGCCGACGGGCTTGGCCGGCTTGCCGATCTGGCCGTAGGCACGGTGGTAGAGGTCCACGAACGGCTTGAAGCGCAGCGGATCGCCACCGATGATGGCGAGCATCAAGGGCAGGTCGTAGCGCACCGCGCGCACCACCGATTCCGGGCTGCCGCCGACGCCGATCCAGGTCTTGAGCGGGCCGTTCTCGACCGGCGGATAGACGAGCTGGTCCTTGAGCGGCGGGCGGATCGAGCCCTGCCAGGTCAATGGCTCCTGCGGCAGCAGGCCGGCGAAGAGATCGAGCTTCTCTTCGAACAGCTTCTCGTAGTCGCGCAGGTCGAGGCCGAAGAGCGGGAAGGATTCGGTGAAGGAGCCCCGGCCGAGGATGACCTCGGCGCGCCCGTTCGAGAGTGCGTCGACCGTCGCGAAGCGCTGGAAGACGCGAACGGGATCGTCCGAACTCAGCACGGTCACGGCCGAGCCGAGCTTGATCCGGCTGGTGCGCGTGGCCATGCCGGCCAGCACCGTCTCCGGCGAGGAGACCGCGAAATCGGCGCGGTGATGCTCGCCGACGCCGATGAAGTCGATGCCCACCTGATCGGCCAGGACGGCTTCGTCGACGAGATTGCGGATCACCTGCGCATGCGGCAGCGGCTTGCCGCCCGCCCCGTTGGTGACGTCGCCGAAGGTGTCGAGCCCGAATTCCAGTTCCTGTGCCATGATCATCCCGAGGCTGCGGCGCAGCCCTTTGCCTGCCGGCCATCCCGGCCTCCGGGAGGTAGGGGCGGGATTGCCGCAACGCAATTCTCAGAGCGTTGCCCCGGCAGCAACAGGCTGTTTGCAGGAATGCAACCGCCACGCTTGCAACGGCGCGCGGCTATGCCGATGCTCGCGCCCGCGGCGACCGGTGCCGCGGCCGACACGACATCATGATCATTCGCCAACTGGTTTATCTCGACGCGCTCGCCCGCGAGAAGCATTTCCGCCGCGCGGCCGAGGCCTGCCATGTCTCGCAGCCGACACTCTCGGCCGCGATCGTGCAGCTCGAGGAGGAGCTCGGCGTGATGATCGTCGAGCGCGGGCGGCGCTTCCAGGGCTTCACCAAGGAGGGCGAGGTCGTCCTTGCCCATGCCAGGCGCATCCTGGCCGAGGCCGAGGTGATGAAGGATTCGATCGCCGAACTGCGCGAGGGCGTCTCCGGCCGGATCAGGCTCGGCGCAATCCCGACCGCGCTGCCGATGATCGCCCATATCACCGCGCCCTTCTCGGAACGCTACCCGGCGGTGTCGCTGACCGTGCTGTCGCTGACCTCGCAGGAGATCCAGCAGGGCATCGACGATTTCGAGCTCGATGTCGGCCTGACCTATCTCGACAACGAGCCGCTCGACCGGGTGATCTCGAAGCCGATCTACCAGGAATCCTATGTGCTGCTGACGCGCGAGGACGGGCCGTTCGGCGCGCGCGACACGATCACCTGGGCGGAAGCGGCCGAGCAGAAGCTCTGCCTGCTCACCGGCGACATGCAGAACCGGCGCATCATCGACGGCATCTTCCGCTCGGTCGGCACGGCGCCCCGGCCGATGATCGAGACCAATTCGATCTTCAACCTTTGCTCGCATGCCGGCATCCAGGGCGTCGCCAGCATCGTCTCGCTGCAATTGCTGGAGTTCTTCGGCGTGCCGCTCGGCACAAGGGCGCTGTCGCTGGTCGAGCCGGAGGCGCAGCGCACGATCGGGCTGATCGTGGCCGACCGGCAGCCCGTCGCGCCTCTCGCGCGCAACCTCCTGATGATGACGAAGCCCGTCGCCGATGCCGGGCTCCCGCGGCGCCCGATCGTACGATAGACTTCGCCTATCGTCTTAGAACCACCACCGCATTGTGCAGCGCAAAATCCCAGCTTTCCGAAATTTTCAAGCCATGGAATCTGGTCCTTCACGCCACACCAGCTGCCATCGCCTCGTTTTGATAGTCAAAACCTATCACACCTTCGAAAGAAACGATTTGAAATCATTCCAGTTTCAACCACCCTCCCCTTAACGAGCGCCCGGCGAACCGGGCCTATGGAGGAAACATGGCGGCTTATCCGGCCTGGGATCAGGACAGCGCGCGCATGATCGTCGCAGGGCTGGCGCATCTTGAAGGCGCCACGCTGCCGATGCTGCACGCCCTTCAGGACGAGTTCGGCTATGTCGACCCGCAAGCCGTGCCGTTGATCGCCGAGGTGCTGAACCTGTCGCGCGCCGAGGTCCATGGCGCGATCTCCTTCTACCACGACTTCAAGACCACCCCGCAGCCGACGCGCGTCATCAAGCTCTGCCGGGCCGAGGCCTGCCAGTCGTTGGGCTGCGAACACGTCGTCGATGACCTCGCCCGGAACCACGGCATCACGGTCGACGGCCACCATGCCGGCGACGCCGTCGTGGAAACGGTGTATTGTCTCGGCAATTGCGCGCTCGGGCCCTCCGCCCTGGTCGATGGCGAATTGATCGGGCGCGTCGATGCCGCCCTCATCGCCGGGCTCTGCCAGCACGGAAGGGCGCATTCATGAGCGCCAACCCGGTCCGGATTTTCGTTCCCGTCGACGCTGCCGCCCTCTCAGTCGGCGCGGAGGCCGTCGCACAGACCATCGCCAGCGAAGCGGCGGTGCGCGGGCTTGCCATCGAGGTTGTCCGCAACGGCTCGCGCGGCATGCTCTGGCTGGAGCCCATGGTCGAGGTCGAGACGGCCGAAGGCCGCATCGCCTATGGTCCGATCGCGGCCAGGGATGTGCCTTCTCTCTTCGACGCCGGCCTCGTCACGGGCGGCGCGCATGGCTTGCGCCTCGGCAAGACCGAGGAGCTCGACTGGATGAAGCGCCAGCAGCGCCTCACCTTCGAGCGCGTCGGCGTCATCGATCCACTCTCGATCGCGGACTATCGCGCCCATGGCGGCTTCAAGGGGCTGGAAAAGGCGCTGGCGCTCACCGGCGGCGAGATCGTCGAGGCGGTGAAGACCTCCGGCCTGCGCGGACGCGGCGGCGCCGGCTTTCCGACCGGCATCAAGTGGAAGACCGTCCACGACGCGAAAGCCGAGCAGAAATACATCGTCTGCAATGCCGACGAGGGCGATAGCGGCACCTTTGCCGACCGCATGCTGTTCGAAGGCGACCCCTATCTCACCATCGAGGGCATGACGATCGCGGCGATCGCCGTCGGCGCGACGCGCGGCTACATCTATCTGCGCTCCGAATATCCGCATGCCTACCGCACTTTGCAGCGCGCCATCCTGAAGGCCGAAGCCGCCGGGCTGATCGGCGCCTCGGTGCTGGGCTCGGAGCACGCGTTCCACCTGGAAGTGCGGCTCGGCGCGGGCGCCTATATCTGCGGCGAGGAAACCTCGCTGCTCGAAAGCCTCGAAGGCAAGCGCGCCATCGTCCGGGCCAAGCCGCCGCTGCCGGCCTTGCAAGGCCTCTTCGGCAAGCCGACCGTCGTCAACAACGTGCTCTCCTTCGCCGCCGTGCCCTGGATCCTGGACCACGGCGCGCAGGCCTATGCCGATTACGGCATGGGGCGCTCGCGCGGCACGCTGCCGATCCAGCTCGGCGGCAACGTCAAGCGCGGCGGGCTGATCGAGCTCGCCTTCGGCATCAGCCTGCGCGAGATCATCGAGGATATGGGCGGCGGCACGCTCTCGGGCCGGCCGATCCGGGCCGTGCAGGTCGGCGGGCCGCTCGGCGCCTATCTCACGGCCGGGCAGCTCGACGTGCAGATGGATTACGAGGCATTGGCGGCCATGCGGGCGATGCTCGGCCATGGCGGCATCATCGTGTTCGACGACAGCGTCGACATGGCCAAGCAGGCCCGCTTCGCCTTCGCCTTCTGCGCCAAGGAAAGCTGCGGCAAGTGCACGCCCTGCCGGATCGGCGCGACACGCGGCGTCGAGACGATGGACCGCATCATCGCCGGCACTGAGGTTCCCAAGAACATCGCCGTGCTGCGCGATCTCTCGAAGCTGATGACCGACGCGTCGCTCTGCGCGATGGGTGGCCTGACCCCCATGCCGGTGCTGAGCGCGCTCAACCATTTCCCCGAGGATTTCGACCGTCCTCCGCTGCCGCTGGCGGCCGAGTGAGGAGGCTGAGATGGCCCTGATCAAGGAAATCGACTACGGCACGCCGATCCGTCTCTCCGAGAAGACGGTGACGCTGACCATCGACGGCCAGAGCGTCACGGTGCCGGCCGGCACCTCGGTGATGGCGGCTGCGATGAGCATGGGAACGGCGATTCCGAAGCTCTGCGCCACCGACTCGCTCGAACCCTTTGGCTCCTGCCGGCTCTGCCTCGTCGAGATCGAGGGACGGCGCGGCACACCCGCCTCCTGCACGACGCCCGCTGAAGAGGGCATGGTCGTCCGCACCCAGTCGGAGAACCTCTCGTCCTTACGCAAGGGCGTGATGGAGCTCTACATCTCCGACCATCCGCTGGATTGCCTGACCTGCTCGGCCAATGGCGATTGCGAATTGCAGGACATGGCCGGCGCTGTCGGCCTGCGCGAGGTGCGCTACGGCTACGAGGGCGAGAACCACGTCTTCGCCAAGGGTTCAGACGGGCTCGCCAACGAGAACTGGCTCGCGAAGGATACGTCGAACCCCTATTTCACCTACGACCCCTCGAAATGCATCGTCTGCAATCGCTGCGTGCGCGCCTGCGAGGAGGTGCAAGGCACCTTCGCGCTGACGATCACCGGCCGCGGCTTCGACTCGCGCGTCGCGGCGGGGCCGACCGATTTCCTGGGATCCGAATGCGTCTCCTGCGGTGCCTGCGTGCAGGCCTGCCCGACGGCGACGCTGATGGAGAACAAGGTCATCGAGCATGGCCAGCCCGAGCATTCGGTGGTCACGACCTGCGCCTATTGCGGCGTCGGCTGCTCGTTCAAGGCGGAGATGCAGGGCGACCGCGTCATCCGCATGGTGCCCTACAAGGACGGCAAGGCCAATGAGGGCCATAGCTGCGTCAAGGGCCGCTTCGCCTGGGGCTACGCCACCCACAAGGACCGCATGACCAAGCCGATGATCCGGGCGAAGATCACCGACCCGTGGCGCGAAGTGTCGTGGGAAGAGGCGATCAACTATGCGGCCTCGGAGTTCAAGCGCATCCAGGCCAAGTACGGCCGTGAATCGGTCGGCGCCATCACCTCGTCGCGCTGCACCAACGAGGAGGTCTTCCTCGTCCAGAAGCTGGTGCGCGCCGCCTTCCGCAACAACAATGTCGATACCTGCGCCCGCGTCTGCCATTCGCCGACCGGCTACGGCCTGCGGACGACGCTCGGCACCTCGGCCGGCACGCAGGACTTCAAGTCCGTCGCCAAATCCGACGTCATCCTGATCATCGGCGCCAACCCGACCGACGGACACCCCGTCTTCGCCTCGCGCATGAAGAAGCGCATCCGTGAGGGCGCCCGCCTGATCGTCGCCGATCCCCGCAAGATCGACATGGTGCAGTCGCCGCATGTGAAGGCGGATTACCACCTGCCGCTCAGGCCCGGCACCAACGTCGCGCTGCTCAATGCGCTCAGCCATGTCGTCGTCACCGAAGGGCTGATCGACGAGGCCTATGTGCGGGAGCGCTGCGATCTCGGCGATTTCGAGCACTGGGCCCGCTTCGTCGCCCGCGAGGAGAATTCGCCGGAGGCGAGCGAGACCTATACCGGCGTGCCGGCCGCAGATGTGCGCGCGGCGGCGCGGCTCTATGCCACCGGCGGCAATGGCGCGATCTATTACGGCCTCGGCGTCACCGAGCACAGCCAGGGCTCGACCACGGTGATGGCGATGGCGAACCTCGCCATGGCGACCGGCAATATCGGGCGCGACGGCGTCGGCATCAATCCGCTGCGCGGGCAGAACAATGTCCAGGGCTCCTGCGACATGGGCTCCTTCCCGCACGAGTTCTCGGGCTATCGCCACGTCTCCGACGATTCGACCCGGCAGGTCTTCGAGATGCTCTGGGGCGTGCCGCTCGATGCCGAACAGGGCCTGCGCATCACCAACATGCTGGACGAGGCGGTCGGCGGCACCTTCAAGGGCCTCTATGTCCAGGGCGAGGACATCGCCCAGTCCGACCCCAACACCAAGCATGTCACGGCGGGCCTCGCCTCGATGGAATGCGTCGTCATCCAGGACATCTTCCTGAACGAGACGGCGAAATACGCCCATGTCTTCCTGCCGGGCGCCTCCTTCCTGGAGAAGGACGGCACCTTCACCAATGCCGAGCGGCGCATCAACCGCGTCCGGCAGGTGATGGCGCCGCTCGCCGGCAAGGACGAGTGGCAGGTCACGATCGATCTGGCCCGCGCCCTCGGCTACGAGATGAGTTACGGCCATCCCAGCGAGATCATGGACGAGATCGCGCGGCTGACGCCCTCATTCGCCGGGGTCTCCTATGACAAGCTGGAGAAGCTCGGCTCGGTGCAGTGGCCCTGCAACGACAAGGCGCCGACCGGAACGCCCCTGATGCATGTCGACCGCTTCGTGCGCGGCAAGGGCAAGTTCATGATCACCGAATACATCCCGACCGACGAACGGACGGGACCGCGCTTCCCGCTTTTGCTCACGACGGGCCGCATCCTCTCGCAATACAATGTCGGCGCGCAGACGCGGCGCACCGAGAACGGCGCCTGGCATGACGAGGACGTGCTGGAGATCCATGCCTTCGACGCCGAGAGCCGCGGTATCCGCGACGGTGACCTCGTCGCGCTCGCCAGCCGCTCGGGCGATATCGCGCTGCGGGCGGTGATCTCCGAGCGGATGCAGCCGGGCGTGGTCTACACCACCTTCCATCATGCCAAGACCGGCGCCAACGTCATCACCACCGATTATTCGGACTGGGCGACGAACTGCCCGGAATACAAGGTTACCGCCGTTGAGGTCCGGCGCACCAACGCGTATTCCGCCTGGCAGGAGAAGAATTTCGAGGAAGACGTGACCTTGCGCCGGATCGCGGAGCGCCTGCCCGATGCCGCGGAATAACCGCGAAGCCCAGCCGCCGGCCTCGGCCGCCGTCACGGCCGAGCCGCTGCGCTTCGGCGCGGCGCAGGAGGGTGCGCGCGAGATCGAGGTCGCGGTCGAGACTCCCATCAACATCGTCTACGGCAACATGCCCTATGCGGTGATGATGGCGAGCCCGTCGGATCTTGAGGATTTCGTTGCCGGATTCAGCCTGACCGAAGGCATCGTGCGCGGCGCGGACGAGATCCGCGCCATTGCCGTCGAGCCGAAGGACGAGGGCGTCATCGTCACGGTCGAGCTCGCGCCGGGGCGCTTCCGCGAGCATCTGGCGCGGCGGCGCAATCTCTCGGGCCGGACCTCCTGCGGGCTCTGCGGTGTCGAGACCATCGAGGAAATCCCGATGGCCGATGCGGCGACGCGGGCTTCCCGTGCCGTATCGGCCTCGGCGATCGAGGCTGCGCTCGCCGCGCTCGACAAGCATCAGCCGCTGAACCAGCTCACCCGCGCGGTCCATGGCGCCGCCTGGTGCGATGCCTCCGGCGCGATCCTGGCGGTGCGCGAGGATGTCGGCCGCCACAACGCGCTCGACAAGCTGATCGGGGCGCGGCTCCGCGCCGGGGCGGATGCGAGCGACGGCTTCCTGCTCGTTACCAGCCGCGCCTCGTTCGAGATGGTCGAGAAGGCCGCGATCTTCGGCGCCGGCACATTGGTCGCGATCTCCGCGCCGACCTCGCTTGCAATCGAACGCGCCCGGCATCTCGGCCTGACCTTGGCCGCCGTGGCGCGGCGCGACGGCTGCATCGTCTTCACCGGTGCTCTCGCGCCCGAAACCGAGACCATCGCCCGATGACGGAGGCCGGCCTGACCACCGATCACCACGCTGAGAACGTCGAGAAGCTCCGGCGCATGGCCGGGCAGATCGCCGATTTCTTCAAGTCCTATCCCGAGGCGGAAGCGGCCGCTTCCGTCGCCGACCATATCAACCAGTTCTGGACCGGACGCATGCGCGAGGACTTCCTCGCCGCTTTCGCCAACCGGCCGGAGGACCTCACGCCCCTGCTGCGGCAAGCCTTGCCGCAGATCAGGCCCGGGCGCGGAGGTTAGCAGCCAGACGCCGGTTCTGCCGGCGATGAGAAGACACAAGCGAGCTGGGACCCTACCCGGCCCGAACGGCGAAGCCATGGGGAAAGGAACCGGGGAATGAGTGTCGCACAGGATATCGGACAGGTTGGGGGCGGCATCGGCCTGCTCGACCGCGAACGGACCATCGCCAAGCCGGGCTTCAACCGCTGGCTCGTGCCGCCGGCCGCGCTCTGCATCCATCTGTGCATCGGCATGGCCTATGGCTTCTCGGTGTTCTGGCTGCCGCTGAGCCAGGCGATCGGCATCACCAAGCCCGTCGCCTGCGCGGCGGATGTCGGCCTGATCGGCTCGCTGTTCACCACATCCTGCGACTGGAAGGTCGCCGATCTCGGCTGGATGTACACGCTGTTCTTCGTGCTGCTCGGCTCATCGGCCGCGATCTGGGGCGGCTGGCTCGAGCGGGTCGGCCCGCGCAAGGCGGCCTTCGTCTCGACTTTGTGCTGGTGCGGCGGCCTGCTGATCTCGGCGCTCGGCGTCTACTGGCACCAGCTCTGGCTGATGTGGGTGGGCTCCGGCGTGATCGGCGGCATCGGCCTCGGTCTCGGCTATATCTCGCCGGTCTCGACGCTGGTGAAATGGTTCCCGGACCGGCGCGGCATGGCGACCGGCATGGCGATCATGGGCTTCGGCGGTGGCGCGATGATCGGCTCGCCGCTGGCGGACATGCTGATGAACCATTTCAAGACGGCGCAATCGGTCGGCGTCTGGCAGACCTTCGTCGCCATGGCCGCGATCTATTTCGTCTTCATGATGGCCGGTACCTTCGGCTATCGCGTGCCGCCGGCGAACTGGCGCCCCGAGGGCTGGACGCAGCCGGCGACCCAGAACGCCATGATCACCTCCGGCCATGTCCACCTGAAGAACGCGCACAAGACCAAGCAGTTCTGGCTGATCTGGTCGGTGCTGACCCTCAACGTCTCGGCCGGCATCGGCGTGCTCGGCATGGCCTCGCCGATGCTGCAGGAGATCTTCGCGGGCTCGCTGATCGGCAAGCCGGAGATCGGCTTTTCCGCGCTCGACGCCGCGCAGAAGACGCAGATCGCCACGATCGCGGCGGCCTTCGTCGGCCTGCTCTCGCTGTTCAACATCGCCGGGCGCTTCTTCTGGGCCTCGCTTTCGGACAAGCTCGGGCGCAAGCTGACTTATGCCACCTTCTTCGGGCTTGGCATCCTGCTCTATGCGCTCTCGCCCTGGGCGGCGCATGCCGGGTCTCTGGCGCTCTTCGTCGGTTTCTTCTGCATCATCCTGTCGATGTATGGCGGCGGCTTCGCGACGGTGCCGGCCTATCTCGCCGACATGTTCGGCACGCAGTTCGTCGGCGCCATCCATGGCCGCCTGCTGACGGCGTGGTCGACCGCCGGCATCATCGGCCCGGTCGTGGTGAACTATATCCGCGAAGCGCAGATCGCGGCCGGCGTGCCGCGCGCGCAGGTCTATGACCGCACCATGTACATCCTCGCCGGCATGCTGGTGCTGGGCTTCCTCTGCAACCTGCTGGTCCGTCCGGTCGCGGCCAAATGGTTCATGAAGGATGCCGAGGTCGCAGCGCTCCAGAAGCGGTCGGCGAGCGTCGACGCGACGGCCCATTACGGCTCCTACGGCATCGGCAAGGGCGGCTTCGACGGCACCGCTCTCCTCGCCTGGGCCGTGGTCGGCCTGCCGATCGCCTGGGGCGTCTGGATCACGCTGTCGAAGTCGCTGGCCCTGTTCCGCTGAGCGACGACATCTTCGGCCAATCAGACGGCCCGCATCGAGCGATCGGTGCGGGCCTTTCGCTTGTGACATCCGGCGCGGCCTCGCGCGGGTGCGGGCTCTATTTCAGCGACAGGGCGACAGTACCGGCGATCGGATCGGTGACACCGAGCCCGCCTCCGAGATCATCGAGCGTATGACGGAAGCTGTTGAGCGTGGCGATCATCTGCGGGCGGGCCGCCGCCATCGCATCCATGCTCTCCCATTCCGCGATGATGCAGTAGCGCCCCTCGCCGGCTGCGATGATGTTGGCGTGCCGCAGTCCCGGCCAGTCGGCAGCGACATGACGATGGGCGTCCAGAAAAGCGGTCTCCATCCCCGGCTTCACCTTGAAACGAACGGCATTGAATGCGGTCATGGCAGCCTCCAGCGTTCGGGATGATGACCTTAGGGCAATTCGACATATTTGTCCTCTGGCGGTCGCGTGCCGGTGAACCGGACTCGCGCTCGACCGTTGTCGAAGGGTAGCGTTCCTGCCGCAGGATACCGATCCAACCAGAACGGGAGACAGCATCATGGCGATCAACAAGACCGGCGCGGCCCATTGGGAGGGCGGCATCAAGGACGGCAAAGGCACGATCTCGACCGAGACCAAGGCGCTCGACGCCTACCCTTACGGCTTCGCCAGCCGCTTCGAAGGCAAGCCCGGCAGCAATCCCGAGGAGCTGATCGGCGCCGCGCATGCCGCTTGCTTCACCATGGCGCTCTCGCTCATTCTCGGCGAAGCCGGGCTCAAGGCCGATGCGCTGGACACCTCGGCCCGGGTGACGCTCGACAAGCTCGATGACGGCTACGCCATCACCGCGATCCACCTGACGCTCAAGGGCAAGGTGCCCGGCACCGACCAGGAAACCTTCGAGTCGCTGGCCGGCAAAGCCAAGGCCGGCTGCCCGGTCTCGAAGCTATTCAAGGCACCGATCACGCTGGAGGCGACGCTGGTCGGCTAAGCTGAGCGGGCGGCTGAACCACCTTTGTCATTCCGGGGCTTCGCGGAGCGAAGAACCCGGAACCCACGACCGGGCGGGCTACCGGCAACAGCATACCCGATATCTAACCCGGTCGTGGGTTCCGGGTTCACGCCTGCGGCGCGCCCCGGAATGACAAGGCTGTGGCTCGATGCCACTGAGGTCGGGTCAGCGGTGCCCACACCTCAGGCGAAGTGGCAGGAAACGCGGACATCCCCCAGTTGCCGCAGCTCCGGCTGCTCGACACGGCAGCGGTCGGCGGCTTGCGCGCAGCGCGGGTTGAAGGTGCAGCCGGCTGGCGGGCTGATCGGGCTCGGCACCTCGCCGGACATCGGCCGGCGTTCCCGGTTCGGCCGTTCGACATCGGGTATCGTGTCGAGCAGCAGGCGCGTATAGGGATGCTGCGGCCGGGTGAAGACCTGCTCGGCCGGACCCGCCTCGACGAAGCGGCCGAGATACATGATCGCGATATCGTCCGACATGTGCCGGACGACCGAGAGATTGTGGCTGATGAAGAGATAGGTCAGCCCGAATTCCTTCTGCAGCCGGACCATCAGGTTGAGGATCTGCGCCTGCACGGAAACGTCGAGCGCCGAGGTCGGTTCGTCGCAGACGAGGAAATCGGCCTCGGTCGCGAGCGCGCGGGCAATCGAGATGCGCTGGCGCTGGCCGCCCGAGAAGGCGTGCGGATAGCGGCTCGCATCGGTGCGCGAGAGGCCGACGGTCTCCAGGAGATCGCCGACGCGCTGCTGGATCGCGACCTCGTCGGCGCGCAGGCCCAACTCGCGGATCGGCTCGGCGATGATGTCGCCGACGCGCCAGCGCGGATTGAGCGAGGCATAGGGGTCCTGGAAGATCATCTGCACGCGCGGCGGGCCGATGGTGCCGTCGGCGCGGCGGATGTCGCGGAAGCTCAGCTTGCCTTCGGTCGGCCGCTGCAGGCCTACGACCATGCGGGCGAGCGTCGATTTTCCGCAGCCGAACTCGCCGACGATGCTGAAGGTGGTGCCGCGCCTGACCGTGAACGAGACGTTCTCGACCGCGCGCAGGATGCGCCGTGGCTCATGCGAAAACAGGCGCGAGAGCGCCGGCGCCGAGACATCGAAGCGGCAGCAGGCCGCGGCGACATCGAGGATGATGTCGTCGCCAGCCGCTCGGGCTGGGGCGGGCATCGTGGCTTGCTCAAGCATGGGCCGCCTCCTTCAGGGGAAAATGGCAGGCTGCGGCATGCCCAGAGAGAGGCAGGCCGGGCTTGTTCTCGCGGCAGAAGGCTTCCGCCCGGCCACAGCGCGGGTTGAAGGCGCAGCCCGGCGGGATGGCGTTGAGGCGCGGCATGGCCCCGTCGATCTGGTTGAGATGCTCGTGGCGGACATGGACGCTGGGGATCGAGGCCATCAGCCCGGCGGTATAGGGATGGCTCGGCCGGCGCGTCACCTCCTGGACCGGGCCGATCTCGACGATGCGGCCGGCATACATCACCGCGACCCGGTCGGCGGTCTCGGCGATGACGCCCATGTCGTGGGTGACCAGCATGATCGCGGTGCCGTGCTCGCGGCAGAGCCGCTTCAGCAAGGTGGTGATCTGGGCCTGGATGGAAACGTCGAGCGCCGTCGTCGGCTCGTCGGCGATGATCAGAGAGGGCTCGGCGCAGAGTGCGAGCGCGATGACGACGCGCTGGCGCATGCCGCCCGAGAACTGGTGCGGGAAATGGTCGATCCGCGTCTCGGCGGCGGGAATGCCGACCTCCTTGAGCAGGTCGAGCGCGCGCTTGCGCGCCTCCGTCCGGCTGACCGGCAGATGGGTCAGGATGGTCTCGACGAGCTGGTCGCCGACCTTGAGCAAGGGGTGCAGCGAGGTCAGCGGGTCCTGGAAGATCGCGCCGATGCGCCGGCCGCGCAGCTTGCGCATCTGCTCGGCCGGGAGATTGTCGATGCGCTGGCCGGCGAGATGGATCTCGCCGCCGGCGACACGGCCCGGCGGATCGAGCAGGCCGATCACCGCCGTGCCGGTCAGGGACTTGCCCGCCCCGAACTCGCCGACCACGCCGAGGATTTCCCCCGGCGCGATATCGAAGGAAACGCCGTCCAGCGCGGTCAACGGGCCGTGGCGGCCATCGAAGACGATGCGCAGGTCGCGGACGGACAGGAGAGGCGCGGCGGCGGGTGCGGTCATGCAGAGGCCTCGCTGCGTTCGATCGGGTAGCTCGACGAGAAGATCTCGCTCATCGGCGGGTGGCCGAGCGTGCGCTCGGGATAGCGCGCCATCACGCCCTCGAACTGCTTCTGGGCGCGGGCATTGTCGGCGGCCTCGTCCTGGCCGGGAATGGCCCGGTTCTCCATGACGAAGCGGCCGTCGATCACCACGGTCGCGAAGTCGCGGCCATGGCCGGTCAGCATCATCGTCTGGATGGGGTCGATGACCTGTCCGCTATGCGGCCGGTCGAACGCGAAGACGGTGATATCGGCACGCGAACCCGGCTGGAGGCGGCCAAGATCGGGCCGCTGCAGCGCATCGGCGCCGCCGATGGTGGCGGCGTCGTAATAATCCTCGGAGCGCACCGCGCCGACATTGCCGGCCATGGTGCGGGAGAGGATCATGCCGGTCTGCATGTTCATGATCATGTCGGGCGGGGCGGTATCGGTACCCATGGCGATGTTGAGGCCCATGGCGCGATAGCTGCCGAAATGATTGATGCTGTTGCCATGCCGGCCCGAGACCAGCGGGCAATGCACGATGCTGGCGCCGGAATCGCGGATGATCTCGAGATCGCGGCCGGGGCGGTCGATCAGGCGGCTGCCGGAGACGACGGTGCCATGCGGCAGCAGGCAGCGCTCGTTGAGGAAGCCGAGGCTTTCCAGCCATTCCGGCGGGCTCATGCCGTGCTGGGCGAGGACGAGATCGTATTCGATCTTCGACTGGCAGCAATGGAGCCGGACGGGGATATCGAGCTCGCGCGAGGCTGCCGCCGTGCGGCGCAGCAGTTCGGCCGTCGAGGTCTCGATGCGGTCGGGCGCGAACATCGCGCGGATCAGGTCGCCGGCCACGCCTTCGTGACGCTTGGCAAAGTCGATGGCCGCATCGAGCTCGGCGAGACCGCGCTCTTCCTCGTAATAGGTGACGACGCGGCCGTCGCTCTCGACCACCTGGTTGCCGGTGCGATA
Source organism: Beijerinckiaceae bacterium (assembly GCA_965283735.1). Lineage (GTDB taxonomy): Bacteria > Pseudomonadota > Alphaproteobacteria > Rhizobiales > Beijerinckiaceae > Allobosea. The sequence goes on from CBDIPN010000002.1 coordinate 780,247, forward strand.
GGCCGGACCGAGATAGGCGCGCATGCCGAGATCGGCGGCGGCAACCGCAGCGTCCTCGAATTCCTGCACCGTCTCGCCCCAGGCGCGGTAGAACAACGAGGCGATCGGCAGCGCAGTGGTGATGCCGTTGCGGATCAACTGGGAGAAGGCATAGCGCTTCTGGAACGCCAGTTCCTCGCGGGTATACATCTCGTAGGGACCGGCATCGAGATAGCTGCGCGGCCAGACACGGCCCTTCTTCCAGGCCGGCTGGTTGTCATAGCCGAGGATGGTGGTGTCGAGGTCGGAGAGCGCGTCGCAGTCGACGAAGCCCGGCCCGATCAGGGCATGGCCGTAATCGGTGCGGCGTGCGACTTCGCCGGGGAAGCCATGACCGACGAAGACGACCTCGCCGTTCTCGAACACGACCTCGCCGTTCTCGTAGAGGCGATGGCGGCCGTCCTTGTGGCCGACCACCCAGCGGGCGGTCATCAGGATGCGGCCTTCGGGCCGCTTCTTGGCTTGCAGGCTCACGGGGCAGTCCTCACCGAAACGCCGTCACGGGCGACGATCTTGCCGCGCTTGATCACGCGGCGCTTGGGCGAACGGGTCACGACGATATCCGTCAGGCTCTGGCCGGGCATGATCACGAGATCGGCGATCTTGCCCTCGGCGAGACCGTAATCGGCGATCTCCATCACCTGGGCGCCGCCGGTCGTGCAGACATGGAGGCCCAGCTCGACCTCGTCGTCGCGGCGGAAATTGTTGCGCAGGCCGATGAACATGGCGCGCTCGACCATGTCGGCATTGCCATAGGGGCCCCAGGTGTCGCGGATGCCGTCCGAGCCAGAGCAGACGCGGATGCCGGCATCGAGCAGCTTCTTCACGGCCGGCGCGGTGTTGCGGGCCGGCGCCGTCGTCATGATCGCGATGTCGAGCGCGGCGAGCTGCGGGATCACGGGATCGACCAGCTCGGGCGCAGTGCCCAGGCAGAAGGCGTGGCTGACGGTGACCTTGCCCTTCATGCCGAGCGCGCGGGTGCGCTCGATGATCAGGTCGAGCGAGAACAGGCCCATCTCGCCGGGCTCGTGCAGATGGATGTCGAGCGGCCGGCCATAGGTCTGGCAGAGCCCGAAGATCGCATCGAGATGGCCCTTCGGATCGCGGTCGATGGCGCAAGGGTCGAGCCCGCCGACGATCTCGCAGCCGGCCTTCATCGCCTCATGCATCAGCTCCAGCGTGCCCGGCCGGCGCAGCAGCCCCGATTGCGGGAAGGCGACGAGTTCGATGTCCATGATGTCCGCGTAATCCTCGCGGGTCTTCATGATGCCCTCGACGCCCCAGAGGCCGAGAACGGTGTCGACATCGACATGGCTGCGGGTGTGGGTCGAGCCCAGCGCCGAGGACTGCACGGTCTGTCGCGCCGACTGGCGGGCCGGGTCGAGATCGAGGCGCTTCTTGCTCAGGCGCTCGTTGTCGATCTTGTCGAGCAGCTTCGGGCCGACTTCGTTGACGTACCAGGTCATGCCCAGGAGGCTCTTGTCGAGATGGGCGTGGGCCTCGACCAGGCCGGGGATGGCGATCTCGCCGCGACCATCCTCGACCGTCACGCCGGCTGGCGCGACGATGTCCTTCGCCATCCGGGTGATGCGGCCGTTCTCGATGAGGATATCGAGAGCCGGCCCGGCATTCGGCCTGATATTGCGGATCAGGAGTGAGGCAGTCATCGCAGGCGTATCCTCGTGGTTTCTTATGATGGTCAGCGCAGCTTCGGGTTCAGCGCGTCGCGGAGCCAGTCGCCGAGCAGGTTGACCGAGAGCACGATCAGGCCGAGCTGCAGCGAGGGGAAGACGACGAGCCACCAGGAGCCGGAGAACAGGTACTGGTTGCCGATGCGGATCAGCGTGCCCAACGAGGGCTGGGTGATCGGCATGCCGACGCCGAGGAAGGAGAGCGTCGCCTCCGAGAGGATGGCGAGGCCGAGGCTCAGCGTCGCCGAGACCAGCACCGGCGTCATCGTGTTGGGCAGGATGTGGCGGCCCATGATCCGCGTCGCCGGGACGCGGATGATGCGGGCGGCGAGCACATATTCCTTGCGGCGCTCGACCATGGTCAATGCGCGCACGGTGCGGGCGTATTGCACCCAGCTGGTCAGCGCGATCGAGAGCACCAGCACCACGGCGGAGAAGGGCTCGCGCAGGGCCGGCGGCAGCATCTCGCGGAAGATCGCCGAGACCAGGATCGCCATCAGCAGCGTCGGGATCGAGAGCACGGTGTCGCCCAGCCGCATCAGCAGGTTGTCGATGCGCCCGCCATAGAAGCCGGCCGTCAGCCCGATCGAAACGCCGATCAGCATCGAGACGACCACGGCGGAGAAGCCGATGATCAGCGAGATGCGCGAGCCGTAGAGGATGGCCGAGAGCACGTCGCGGCCCTGCGGGTCGGTGCCGAGCAGGAAGGGCCACTCGCCGCCCTCCTGCCAGATCGGCGGAATCTCGGCCTTGTCGATGAAGATCTGGGCGAGGTCGTACGGGTTCTGCGGCGCGATCAGCGGGGCGAAGAGCGCGCTCAGCACCAGCAGCGCCAGCACCAGAGCCGAGAGCCAGGCGACAGGCGTGTGGCAGAAGCTCCAGCCGATGTCGCTGTCGAGGAAACGGCGCAGGCGGCCGGGCTTCTTCAGGGTGTCAGCGGGCATTGGCGCCTCCCGTCAGCGCGTCCTCGCGCAGGCGCGGATCGACCCAGGCATAGGTCAGGTCCACCAGCGTGTTGAGCGTGACGAAGATGAAGGAGACGACGATCAGATAGGCCGCCATCACCGGGATATCGACGAAGGTCACGGCCTGGACGAAGAGCATGCCCATGCCCGGCCACTGGAACACCGTCTCGGTGACCAGCGCGAAGGCGATGAGGTTGCCGATCTGCAGGCCGGTGACGGTGATGACCGGCATCAGGCAGTTGCGCAGCGCATGCCCGAAATGGACGGCGCGGGACGGCAGGCCCCGTGCCCGGGCGAAGCGGATGAAGTCGGTGCGCATGGTCTCCAGCATCTCGGCGCGGACAAGGCGCATCACCAGCGTGATCTGGAAGAGCGAGAGCGTGATGCCGGGCAGGATCAGCGCCTTGCGGCCGGAGGCTGTCAGGAAGCCGGTGCTCCACCAGCCGATCTGCACGACCTCGCCGCGCCCGAAGGCCGGGAGCCATTGCAACGTCACCGAGAAGATCAGGATGAAGAGGATGCCGAGCGCGAAGCTCGGCAGGGACACCCCGAGCACCGAGACGAATTGCAGGGTCTTGGCGAGAAAACTGTCTCGTCGGATCGCGGTGTAGACGCCCAGGGGAACGCCGACGGCGAGCGACAGGAAGGTCGCGACCAGCACCAGCTCGAAGGTCGCCGGGAAGCGCTCCGAGATCAGCGTGAAGACATCCTGCTGGTTGCGGTAGGAGATGCCGAAATCGCCGCGCACGGCATTGCCGACGAAGGTCGCGTATTGCAGCACGAAGCCCTTGTCGAGGCCGAGGCGAACGCGCAGTTCGTCGCGCTGCTGCTGGCTCGCCTGCTCGTTCAGCATCAGCTCCACGGGGTCGCCGACGAAGCGGAAGATCAGGAAGGCGAGAAAGGCCACCGCCAGCATCACGCCGGCGGCGTTGAGCAGTCGCTTGAAAAGAAAGGCCGGCATGGGAACTCCTGCGTTCCGGCGTCATTCCCGGGCTTCGTCCTGCGAAGACCCGGGAACTTCAGGAGAAGGCGCTGGTTGCCGAGATGGCCGGATCAAACCCGGCCATGACGGTTGGACCGCGACCGCCTCACTTCATCATGGTCAGCCAGAGCCGCGGCTTGTTGTCCGAGGCCTGCACGGTCGAGACGACGGTGTTGCGCATCGCCCAGGCCATCGGCTGCTGGTGCAGCGGGATGAAGAGCTGCTCCTTCTTGGCGATCTTGAGCGCTTCCTTCATCATCTCGATGCGCTTGGGCGTATCGAGCTCGACGCCGGCCTTGTCGATCAGCGCGTCGATGCGCGGGTCGCCCCAGTTGCCCCAGTTGAAGACGCCACTCGTGCCGCTCTTCGAGTGCAGCACCTGCACGAGCAGGGAGTAGGCGTCGATCATCGGCTCGTTGGCCCAGCCGAAGGAGATGACGTCGAACTCGCCCTTGACGCGCTTCGGCGTCTGCTGGCTGCGCGGGGCCATGCTGAGGTTCGGCTTGAGGCCGGCGCGCGACCACATCGCCGCGACCGCCTGGCAGAACTCCTCCTCGTTGACGAGAGAGTCGCTCTGGCAGTTGATCTGGAACGAGAAGCCGTTGGGATAGCCGGCATCGGCCAGGAGCTTCTTGGCGCCGTTCAGGTCGAAGGGCAGGCGCTCGTCCTGCGAGGGCTCGTAGCCGGGGATCGCCGGGGCGACGAGGGCGCCGGTATTGCGCGACAGGCCGCGCATGGCGCGCTTATGCACCGCGTCGATGTCGATGGCGCGATAGAGCGCCTCGCGGACCCGGATGTCCTTGAAGGGGTTTTTGTCCTTGACGTCGCTCTCGATCAGCTTGTCGCCGAGATTGAGCGCGAAGAACACCGAGCGCAGTTCGTTGGTCTGGAGCACCTTGACGTCCGGCGAAGCGGAGAGGCGCGGCAGGTCCTGCAGCGGAGCGACGTTGGTGTAGTCGATCTCACCCGAGAGCAACGCCGCGACGCGGGTCGAGGACGAGGTGATCGGCGAGAACTCGATCACGTCGATATTGTGCTTGGGCTTGTCCCACCAGCCGGCGTTCTTGACGAAGACCGTCTTGGAATCGGCGCGCCGGCTCTCGACCTTGAACGGGCCGGTGCCGTTGGCGTTATCGGTGGCGTAGCCCTTCACACCCTTGCCGGAATTGGTCGGGAGCAGCGAGTTGTTCGCCTCCATCCACTCCTTGTCGAAGATGAAGATGTTGGTGAGATCGTTCAGCAGCAGCGGATAAGGGCCGTTGACCTCGAGCTCGATCGTGTAGTCGTCGATCTTCTTCGACGACTTATAGGCCGGCAGATTGCCCTTGAGCGGCGAGGTCTCATGGGTGACGCGGGCCAGCGAGGCGAGGACGTCATCGGCGGTGAAGGGGTTGCCGTTATGGAACTTGACGCCCTGGCGCAGCTTGAAGCGCCAGACGGTCGGCGACACCGTCTCCCAGGATTCCGCCAGCGCCGGCTCGATCTTGAGATCGCCGGTGTAGCGCACCAGCCCCTCATAGACGTGATTCAGCACGGACAGCGTGAAAGTCTCGCCATAGGAATAGGGATCGAGCGAGGCGATCTCGCGTGAGGCGCCCCATTTCAGCGTCTTGGCTTCCGCCGCGCCGGTGAGCGCAAAGGCGGCAACGGCCGCCAGCAACCAGGCCTTCTTCATCGACTTCTCCCCTTTTGCGTCGGCGCGCCTGCGGCCCCGCCGAGTCTCGATCACGTTCTGCCGTCCCGTTATGCACCTGACGCTTTGCGCGTCATTTTCGTGTGCGATTATAAGGCATACTTGCATACGATATGAGAAGCGTATTGTATGCGATTATTGAACACAAGCGGAAACTGGCGCGGAGCCCGCTATCGTGACATTGAACCCCCCGGACAAGACCGTTCCTGCACGAGGGAAAGCCACGATGGCCGAGAAGCGAGCCCCGGTTCTGCGCGCCGAATCCGTCTATCGGGCACTGCGGCGGGCGATCATCGAGCAGGCACTGAAACCCGGCATGAAGCTGCCGGAGGACTCGATCGGCGAGCAGCTCGGCGTCAGCCGCACCCTGGTGCGCGAGGCCTTCGGACGGCTCGCCGTCGAGGGCCTCGTCGAGCTCAAGCCCAATCGCGGCGCCTCGGTCGCCTACCCGACGCTGGAAGAGGCACGCGACGTCTTCGAGGTGCGGCGCGGCCTCGAACGGCTCGTGGCCGAAAGCCTCGCCGGCCGCATCACCCCCGCCCAGGTCGCCGAGCTGGAAGCCCATGTCCGCCAGGAAGAGAAGGCGCATGAGCAGGACGGCCCGGAATCGATCCGCCTCTCCGGCGAGTTCCACATCAAGCTCGCCAAGATGACCGGCAACGCGCTGCTGCTGCGCTATGTCCAGGAAGCCTCTTCGCGCTGCTCGCTGATCCTGGCGATCTACGGGCGCCCGCATTCGAGCGAATGCGCCGTCTCCGAGCATCGCCAATTGATCGACGCGCTGCGCGCCGGCGACGCCGCCCGGGCCGCAGACCTGATGGATCACCACCTGCGAGCCGTGGTCACCCGCGCACTGCTGACGCCGCGCATCGAGCGCGACATCCGCGACGTGCTCGCGCCCTACGCCCTGAGCGAGGGACTCAACCCGTCCTGACCCCGTGACCGAGCATAGCGACATGCCAAGAGCCCGCCGCATCGCGCACAAAGACATGCATCAGACGCAGGCCAATTAGTCTTTGGTCTATTTGATCTGCGTCAAGAACATTGCGCCCCCTGCGCTCAAGCCATGGCGGGGGCGGTTCCGATGCGCCATCCTGCCACGAAGCGATCCCATCGGCAAAATCAAGGCCGAGCGATCGGGGTGGGCGACCCAATATTCCAGGGAGGATGGGGCCATGGACGAAATCATGCGCGGGCAGCGCAGCCTTCGGCATCTCCATCTGCGAGGTGACGCATGACGGCAACGACGGACATCATCGATTTCAAGGTCGAGACGCCGGACGGCGCAACGCTGCACGCTTTCAAGGAAGGGCATGGCCAGCCGCTGCTGCTCGTCAGCGGGCTCAGCGGCAGCGCCGCCTTCTGGAGCGACATCGCCGCGACCCTCTCCCGCTCCTTCCAGGTCATCCGCTTCGACCAGCGCGGCATCGGCGCCAGCACGCGCGGCGAAGCCCCGTGCTCCATCGACCTCTTGGCGCAGGACAGCCTTGCCGTTCTCGACGCCGCCGGCGTCGCGCGGGCCGTGGTGCTCGGCCATTCCACCGGCGGCTGCATCGCGCAGGCCATCGCCAAGCAGGCCCCCGGCCGGCTCGACGGCCTGATCCTGAGCGCGAGCTGGCTCAAGTCCGGCCGCTACCTGAACGCCGTCTTCGGCGCCCGGCGCGCCATCCTCGCCTGCGATCCCTACGCCTATGCCGCCACCTCGGTGCTGAGCGCCTACCAGCCGCGCTGGATCGAGGCGAACTGGCATATCTACGACGCCGGGATCGCCGCCGCGCCGGTCAGCGAGCAGGCCCGGACGGTGACGCGCGAACGTCTCGACGCGCTGCTCGCCTTCGACGGCACCGCCGATATCGACTCGCTGATGATGCCGGTGCTCGTGCTGGGCACGCGCGACGACATGGTCGTGCCGGTCTATCATCAGGAAGAACTCGCCGCCGCCCTGCCCGGCTGTCGGCGGGCGATCATGGAAACCGGCGGACATCTCTTCCCGATCTCGCGGCCGGATGCCTTCACCGCCACCGTGGCGGAGTGGATCGGCGAACTCTGAGCCCGGAGCAAGGCCGTCCGGTTCGATCGACGGAGCGGACAGCACGACGCGCGGCGAAATGGCTCATGCCATCGCCTGATGACTCGGCGCTAAGCTGAGAATGCCTCCAAGTCGAAAGACGCGATCATGCGAGCCATTCTCTCCAGCCTTGTTCTCCTCCTCCCCGTCCTGACCCACGCCGCGATGGCACAGGACATCTCGGCCGGCGAGCGCTCCTTCGCCAAATGCCGAGCCTGCCATCAGGTCGGCGAGGGCGCGCGCAACCTCGTCGGGCCCGAGCTGAACGGGCTGATCGGCCGGCATTCCGGCGCGGTCGAGGGTTACAGCTATTCGAACGCCAACAAGAATTCCGGCCTGACCTGGGACGAGGCGACCTTCGCCGAGTACATCAAGGACCCCAGCCAGGATCCCCGGCACCAAGATGATCTTCGTCGGCATCAAGAACGAGAAGGAGATCAAGGACCTGATCGCCTTCCTCAAGCAGTTCGACAAGGACGGCAAGAAGTCCTGATTCCGCCTGCGGCATCGGCAAACTTGGTCATCGACGGCCACCTGTCGTATCTCTTCTCGTCTAATCGACGAAGGAGAGCTTGATGGCCGCCCCCGCGACCCGGACGAAACCCCTTTCCGCCTTGCGGGACTTCCTGCACAGCGAAGCAGCGGGCGGCATCGTCCTGATGGTCGTCGCGGCGCTGGCCCTCGTCGTCGCCAACTCGCCGGCGGCGCCGCTCTATTTCGGCGTGCTGAAGAGCTATGTGCTCGGGCTGTCTGTCCTGCACTGGATCAACGACGCGCTGATGGCAGTGTTCTTCCTGCTCGTCGGACTCGAGATCAAGCGCGAGATGCTCGACGGGCAGCTCTCGAGCTGGGCGCGCCGGGCGCTGCCCGGCTTCGCCGCGCTCGGCGGCATGATTGCGCCGGCGCTGGTCTATGTCGGCTTCAATCTCGGCTCGCTCGACACGCTGCGCGGCTGGGCCATCCCGGCCGCGACCGATATCGCCTTCGCGCTCGGCGTGCTGTCGCTGCTGGGCTCGCGCGTGCCAGCCTCGCTCAAGATCTTCCTGACGGCGCTGGCGATCCTCGACGATCTCGGCGCGGTGATCATCATCGCGGTCTTCTATACCGCCGAGCTCTCGGGCCTCTATCTCGGGCTCGCGGCGGCGACGCTCGTCGCGCTCGTCGCGCTGAACCGGCTCGGCGTGATGCGGCTTGCGCCCTATCTCCTGCTCGGCGCGGCGCTCTGGTACTTCACCCTCAAATCCGGCGTGCATGCGACCTTGGCCGGCGTCGCGCTGGCGCTGACCATCCCGCTCACCCCCTCGCCGGCCAGGCCCGACAGCACCACCTCGCCGCTGCACCGGCTGGAGCACGGGCTGCACCCCTGGGTTGCGTTCCTGATCATCCCGATCTTCGGCTTCGCCAATGCCGGCGTCTCCTTCACCGGGCTGGGACTGTCGACGCTCGGCCAGGCCGTGCCGCTCGGCATCATGCTCGGGCTGTTCCTCGGCAAGCAGATCGGCGTCTTCGGCTTCGGCTGGCTGGCGATCCGGGCCGGGCTCGCCGATCTGCCGGCCCGCGCGTCCTGGGCGCAGTTCTACGGCATCGCCCTGCTCTGCGGCATCGGCTTCACCATGAGCCTCTTCATCGGGCTGCTCGCCTTCCCCGCCTCGGAAGCCCTGCAGGACCAGACCAAGATCGGCGTGCTCGCGGGATCGCTGCTATCGGGCATCTGCGGCTGGCTGCTGCTGCGGCTGGCCAAACCGGAGGCCATGCACGAATCGAAAGCCTGATGCGATTCAGCGGAACACCTCTTCCATTTCTGCGAATCGATGCAATATTTATTCGCTCCGGCGAACATCTGTGATTCGGAGCCGGACGAATGTGCAGCCAGGAAAGGGCTCTCAGCGTCGATGAAGAAGGCCAAGCGGAAACCGGGGGAGAAGCGGTCGCAGATCGCCGCCATGCCGATCCGCCACGCCGCCGACGGCTCGACGGAGATTCTGCTCGTGACCTCGCGCACCACGCGCCGCTGGATCGTGCCCAAGGGCTGGCCGATGAAGGGCGTGAAGGACCGCGACGCCGCCGCGCGCGAAGCCTATGAGGAGGCCGGTGTGATCGGCCGCGTCAGTGAGAAGCCGGCCGGGCGTTATACCTACTGGAAGCGGATGAACGACCATTTCGCGCTCTGCGAGGTGAAGCTCTACCTGCTCGAGGTCGAGCAGCAGCTCGACAGCTGGGCCGAGCAGCACCAGCGCGACCTGCATTGGTTCAAGCTGGCCGATGCCGCCGACCTCGTCGACGAGCCCGAACTCAGCACCGCGATCCGCAAGCTCGACACGCAGCTCGCCGTCGCCGCCTGACTTTTCGTATCAGAGATCGTCGAAGGGCGTGCGGCCGTCGACCGCGATCATGCGCTCGCAGGCGATCCGATCGGCCTCGGCCGGGCTCGCGCCGCCGGTCCGGGCATCGACCACGAGCCGGACATACTGCTTCACCTCCTCGGGCATCGTCGCGAAGAAGGCGTTCAAACAGAGCGACGGCTGCTCGTGGCCGCAGCTCTTCTGCCGCTGGCAGCCCTTGCGCGGGCAGAACGACCAGATCTCCAGCCGGTCCACCAGGCTGCGATGCTGCCGCGCCCGCCGGGCCTCGTAATCCGCCTGCCACTGCGCCTGCTCCGGCGTCTGCCAGTCCAGCTTCGCCATGATCCGCTCCTGCATCGCGCGCCTGCGCGAAAGCTCATAGGTCCTCAGTCGCCCGGCTCGCGCGCGGGCGTTCGTGGATGACGAGGGGCAGCGGAGCGCCGCGAGGCGCGGGGTATCGGCCGCTTCCGTTGAGCCAGGATGCGGCGCGGATGGATTGAGCCACCATCCGCACGCCCCGTGGCGCTCCGCTTGTCGGCGTTCTTGAAAGCTGCGGGCCGCGCTTCCGTTGGGCGGAGCGGCGATCGCGAGCGAACAGGACATGCCGGCTCCCCGCAGCGGGTCGCCGATCGCCTGCCGCCTCGCAACCGCCGCGTCGCCTCTCCTAGCGAGGCTCCTCGCACAGGCGCCGTAGTACGCCCAGGGCGGTTCCCGCAGCCTCCCGAGTCCGGGGTGCAAACCCGGCCGCAGGCGCCGCCCCCGCCCCGCCATGCAGCATGCCTCCGGATGGCCGCCCCTCGGGGTGAGGTGGACAGAGAATAGGCGGGGGACGCGCGGGCGGGGATTAGTTTTCATCGGCGACATCGGCATGGCATAAGCCCCGCATGCACATCCGCCCCGAACAGCCCGCCGATTCCGACGCCATCCGCGCCCTGACCACGGAGGCCTTCGCGACGGCGCCGCATAGCAGCGGCACCGAAGCGGCGATCGTCGACGGCCTTCGCGCGGCCGGGGCGCTGACGCTCTCGCTCGTCGCCGTCGAAGACGGGGAGATCGTCGGCCATGTCGCCTTCTCGCCGGTGACGGTCGACGGGGCGGAGCGCGGCTGGTTCGGGCTCGGGCCGGTCTCGGTGCGATCAAGCAGGCAGCGAGGCGGCATCGGCTCGGGCCTGATCCGCGAGGGCCTGCGGCGCCTGCGCGAAATGGGCGCCGATGGCTGCGTGCTGCTCGGCGACCCCGCCTATTACGGCCGCTTCGGCTTCGCCAATGATCCGGCGCTGGTGCTGGAGGGCGTGCCGCCGGAATACTTCATGCGCCTCGGCTTCGGAGGGGAGATGCCGGCCGGCACTGTGCGCTATCACGCGGCTTTCGACGGGGCCTGAGCCAGGGAAAGCTGCGGAACCGCGGGGAACCCCTCTCCCGCCTCGAACTCGGCTGTTGCCGCGTTCGACACCTTGAGTGCTGATCTCGGGCAAGCCCGAGATCAGTGAGAGGGGCAGGGGTGAGGGTGTGCGGTTGATTGTGAATGCGATCGGCAGCAGCATCGCCCGCGTGACGACTGAGCAACGACAATTTGCGAGAAAACTGCGACGGCACGCGACCGAAGCCGAAGACATCCTTTGGTCGCTCATCCGAAACCGCCAGATCGACGGCCTCAAGTTCCGCCGACAGGTACCATTGCTCAGCTACACCGTCGATTTTCTCTGCATCGACCGCAAACTGGTGGTTGAACTCGACGGCCGCCAACATGGCTGGGAGCACGACTACGACAGCGCGCGGACCGAGGAGATCGAACGGCATGGTTTCAGGGTCATTCGCTTCACGAATGCCGAGGTGATCGGGGATCGCGACGCGGCCACCGCCGCAATCCGCAAGGCTTTGCGCATCTGAGTTCGGACCGCGCTTCTTCAAAATAGGAGCCCGAACCACAACGCCCTCACCTTCTCCCGTATGGGAGAAGGTGGCGCGGAGCGCCGGATGAGGGTGTGCGGGTTCAATAGAAGGCGCTGCGGCGCCGTTGCAGTTGACGATCAGCGGCAGGCCCTCACCCCTGCCCCTCTCCCATCCGGGAGAGGGGTTCCCCGCGGTTCATTTCATCGCGCGTATCGAGGGCGTTCGAGATCGGGCGAGGCATGGACGAAAGTGGAGGGGACGGTCATGGCGATGAGGACGAAGTTGTGAGAACTTGAACGCCTTCCCCGAATAATTCCGCAAGGAAACGCTGTGGATTACTCGTATTTCAACTGATCTGCGCCAACGAGCACTGATACGATTTTCCAAGTTCTTTCTGATCGCGCTTGGAGGACTCAAGTGCCACAGGTGATTGAATCTGAGATCGAGAGCCGTGGGCTCCAGCTACACATTGAACCAGAACGTTCAGTGGAAGCGAGCGATCTGGCAAAGGCTCTTCGATCGATCGAGCGACAGTATGAACTGTTTGCATTGCGCGAAGGCATTGTAACCCGGCCTTCGCAAGCTGTTTTGCGCGTATCGAGTTTCAAGCCCGGCAGCTTGGATATCTTTTTCAATCCGGAGATAGTTGGTTCGCTTACGGGCTTCGAACCACTTGCCGCCGGTCTGATGACCATTGTGAAATTCGGCGAAAGCCTCAAAAAGCTCCTCGAATTGTTCAAATCCGACAAAAAGCCTTCTGCTGACGCAGGGGCTTCAATCACTGTGAAGGATTGCGACGATGCTATTAATATCGCCGCCCCCATCGCCAAGCACGGCGGAATTCAAGTTTTTAACAACATAACGAACCATGGGACTATTAACTTACTTGCCGTCAGCCAAAAAGACGCCATTGAAATCATGGAAGGCGCCAGCGCGACAAAGGCAAAGCTGCGAGAGCCTGAATCAAAGAGGCGTCAAAAAGTTGCACTTATCTTCACTCAAATAGACAGGAACGAAGCAAAAACGGCCGGAACCAGAAGCCCCGATCAAGGGATGATACAAGAAATAGATCAGAAACCCCATTCAATATTGTTCATCGACGAACTCGCCTACGTCAAACAGGATATTATATTTGGTGATAATCCACTTAAGAAGATATTCTTTGTCGATGTGGATATCGTTGAAGTTGAAGACAACATCGTCGCTTATCGCGTGGTAGCGCTACACGGCGTCCAAGACATCGCACTTTCAGCGTAGGGAAGGTTACCTCCTTCTCCGTCGCTCCCCTGCCCCCTTAGGCCGCGATTCAGGCACCGGGCCCATCTCGTCCAGGGTCGGCTTCCTCACCCGTGAGGTGCCGGTGAGCAGCGGGTTCGGCTTCTCGCCGGCTTTCGGCTTGCCCTCGCCGCCGCCCCAATTATGCGGGCCCATGTCCTCGTCGGTGGGCTTTCTGGCTCTGGTAGAGACGCCGTCGCCTGCCGGCGAGGCTTTTGCGCGGGTCGGCGGCAGGTTGGCGCTGGAGCCGTAACTGCGCTCGCCCTTGTACTTGCCGGCGGAGGCCTCGACCTCACCCTGCCGGGCGAGCGGATCGTCCGCGATCGCCAGCTCCGTCGCCTGCAGGCGCTTGATCTCGTCGCGCAGGCGGGCCGCCGTCTCGAATTCGAGATCGGCCGCGGCCTCGCGCATGCGCTTCTCGAGATCGGCGATCGCGGCCTTGAGGTTGTGGCCCGAGGCCGGCGCCACCAGCCCCTTGTCGACCGTGACATGGTCGCGCTCATAGACCGAGCCGAGAATGTCGCCGATATTCTTCTTCACCGTCTGCGGCGTGATGCCGTGTTCCGCGTTATAGGCGACCTGCTTCTCGCGGCGGCGGTTGGTCTCCGCCATCGCCCGCTCCATCGAGCCGGTGACGTGGTCGGCATAGAGGATGACCTTGCCGTCGACGTTTCGCGCGGCGCGGCCGATGGTCTGGATCAAGGACGTCTCGGAGCGCAGGAAGCCCTCCTTGTCAGCGTCCAAGATGGCGACGAAGCCGCATTCGGGGATGTCGAGGCCCTCGCGCAGCAGGTTGATGCCGACCAGCACGTCGAAGGCGCCAAGGCGCAGGTCTCTGAGGATCTCGATGCGCTCGATCGTGTCGATATCCGAGTGCATGTAGCGCACGCGCACGCCGTTCTCGTGCAGGTATTCGGTCAGGTCCTCGGCCATGCGCTTGGTCAGCACGGTGACGAGGGTGCGGTAGCCACGCTCGGTGACCTCCTTGACCTCGTCGAGGAGGTCCGCGACCTGATGCTTGGCCGGGCGGATCTCGACCGGCGGGTCGATCAGCCCGGTCGGGCGGATGACCTGCTCGGTGAAGACGCCGCCGGTCTGCTCCATCTCCCAGCCGCCGGGCGTGGCCGAGACATGCACCGACTGGGGCCGCATCGCGTCCCATTCCTCGAAGCGCAAGGGCCGGTTGTCCATGCAGGAGGGCAGGCGGAAGCCGTATTCGGCCAGCGTCGCCTTGCGGCGGAAGTCGCCCCGGTACATGCCGCCGATCTGCGGCACGGTGACATGGCTCTCGTCGGTGAAGACCAGCGCGTTGTCGGGCAGGTATTCGAACAGGGTCGGCGGCGGCTCGCCCGGCTTGCGGCCGGTGAGATAGCGCGAATAGTTCTCGATGCCGTTGCAGGAGCCAGTGGCCTCGATCATCTCGATGTCGAAAGTGCAGCGCTGGTCGAGCCTTTGCGCCTCCAGGAAGCGGCCCATGCGGTTGAGCTCATCGAGGCGGGCCTTGAGCTCCTCCTTGATCGACTTCACGGCTTGCGTCAGCGTCGGGCGCGGCGTGGTGTAGTGCGAATTGCCGTAGACCTTGATGAATTCGAGCTCGCCGGTCTTCTGGCCGGTCAGCGGGTCGAACTCGCTGATGGTCTCGACCTCGTCGCCGAACAGGCCGATGCGCCAGGCGCGGTCCTCATAGTGGGCAGGATAGAGCTCGATGACGTCGCCGCGGACCCGGAAGGTGCCGCGGGCGAAGTCGTGCTGGGTGCGCTTGTACTGGAGCGCGACGAGATCGGCGATGAGCTGGCGCTGCTCGATGCGCTCGCCCAGCTTTATCGAGAAGGTCATCGCCGTATAGGTCTCGACCGAGCCGATACCGTAGATGCAGGAGACCGAGGCGACGATGATCACGTCGTCGCGTTCGAGCAAAGAGCGCGTCGCCGAATGGCGCATGCGGTCGATCTGTTCGTTGATCGAGGATTCCTTCTCGATATAGGTGTCCGAGCGCGGAACATAGGCCTCCGGCTGGTAATAGTCGTAATAGGAGACGAAGTACTCGACCGCGTTGTCGGGGAAGAAGCTCTTGAATTCCCCGTACAATTGGGCGGCCAATGTCTTGTTCGGCGCGAGGATCAGCGCCGGGCGCTGCGTCTCCTCGATCACCTTCGCCATGGTGAAGGTCTTGCCCGAGCCGGTGACGCCGAGCAGCACCTGATCGCGCTCCTGCCGGCGGATGCCGTCGACGAGATCGGCGATCGCGGTCGGCTGGTCGCCCGAAGGCGAGAAGTCGCTCTTCATCGTGAAGGCGATGCCGCCCTCCGATTTCTCGGGGCGCTCGGGCCGGTGCGGCGTCCAGGGCTTGCCGGGCTGGATGAAGGGGCTGCCGGTCTCGAGCAAATGCTGCAGCGAGCTCGCGGTCGCGGCGGCCGCGCCCTCGGCGCCGATGAAGGCGGAATCCGCCTTCTTGGAGAGCTTGCGCTTCGGCCTCTCCTCGCCGCCCGGCCGTTCCAGTGCGTAGCTCGGCTTGGCCTCGTAGCCGGCCTGCGGCTGGTCGCTGAAGCCGGAGGCGCCGCCGGGCACCGCCGTGCCGCGGTTGATCGCGGGGTTCAGCAGGTCGGCGAGATAGCCTTCGAGCGGCTTCAGCTCGGGCTTGGTCGCCTTGGAATTCGGCGTGCGGGCCGAAGACGGCTTCTTCGCCGCTTTCGGCCTGGTCGCGGTGGTGTCGGAGCTTTTCGGCATGGCCGCAATATGGGGCGGAACGGGCCGCGATGCGAGGGGGCGCAGCGCTCTGCCGCCATGATTGGTGACAGGAGTTGACAGGGTGACGTAACGCAACTTTAAGTTGTGTAAACTAGATCAAAACAACCTGTGGAGATGGGCCATGTCGGGGGGCGGGTCCGAGGCGGCGGCGGTCGAGGCCTTCATCGCCCGCTGGCGCCTCTCGGAAGGGGCGGAGCGGGCGGCCTATGCCCAGTTCCTCAGCGAATTCTGCCGGCTGATCGGCATCGAGCCGCCGCAGCCGCCGACCAGCGATTCCGATGCGGTGACCTACCGGTTCGAATACCCGGTGCGCTTCCCCGATGGGCAAGGCGGACACAGCACGGGCCGCATCGACCTCTACCGGAAGGGCGCCTTCGTCCTCGAAGCGAAGCAGAGCCGCCTCAAGGGACAGGCCAAGGAGGTCCTGCCGGCGCAGGGCGCCCTGCCCTTCGCGGAGCCGGCCGGGCCGCGCGGCCGGCGCGGGGCCGATCGCGCCTGGGACGTATTGATGCTCAATGCCCGCCGCCAGGCGGAGGATTATGCCAAGGCGCTGCCGGCAAGCCATGGCTGGCCGCCCTTCCTGATCGTCTGCGATGTCGGGCATTGCTTCGAATTCTACGCGGACTTCACCGGGCAGGGTAAGAACTACGTCCAGTTTCCGGATCGCCAGAGCTACCGCGTCTATCTCGACGACCTGCGCGATGCCGCCTTGCGCCAGCGCCTCGCGACGATCTGGAGCGAGCCGTTCTCGCTCGATCCCGCCCGCCATGCGGCCCGTGTCACCCGCGCCATCGCCGAGCGGCTGGCTGCGGTCTCGAAGGTGCTGGAGCGCGAACACGATCCCGAAGAGGTGGCGCTTTTCCTGATGCGCTGCCTGTTCACGATGTTCGCCGAGGATGTCGGGCTGATCCGCAAGGATGCCTTCAAGGCCCTGCTGCGGGATTGCCGCGACGCGCCGGATTCCTTCCTGCCGCTGGTCTCGGAACTGTGGCAGGCGATGGACAAGGGCGCCTATTCCACCTCCGTGCGCGAGCGGATGAAACGCTTCAACGGCAAGCTCTACGAGGATGCGCAGGTCTTCCCGCTCGGGCGCGAGGAGATCGGCGAATTACTGGCCGCGGCCGAGCATGACTGGAAGGAGGTCGAGCCGGCGATCTTCGGCACCTTGCTGGAGCAGGCGCTCGACCCGCAGGAACGGGCACGCCTTGGCGCGCATTACACGCCGCGCGCCTATGTCGAGCAACTCGTCGTCGAGACGGTGATCGGCCCTCTACGCGAAGACTGGCGCGCGGTTCTGGGCGCCGCTCAGCAAGCCCGCGACAGCGGCGACGCGCGAAAGGCACTGGCGCTGGTCGAGGGTTTTCACGAGGCGCTTTGCACGACGCGGATTCTCGATCCTGCCTGCGGGACGGGAAATTTCCTTCATGTTTCACAAGAGCTTATGAAGAAACTGGAAGGCGAGGTGCTCGATGCCGCCGGCGAACTCGGCCGCAACGAGGAGCTCTCCGGTTTCGCCGCGCATCAGGTCGGGCCGCACCAGTTCCTGGGCATGGAGACCAATCGCCGCGCGGTGGCCATCGCCGACCTCGTGCTCTGGATCGGCCATCTGCAATGGCATTTCCGCACCCGCCCCCACGCGCCGCGCGAGCCGATCCTCGAAAAGCTCGACCATATCTACAAGCGGGACGCGGTGCTGAGCTGGGATGGCTGGCCGATCCCGCATTGGCGTGACGGCCGGGAGACCCTGCCGAATCCGCGCAGGCCGAGCTGGCCGGAGGCCGAGTTCATCGTCGGAAACCCGCCCTTCATGGGCGGGAAGGACCTGCGCGCCCGGCTCGGGGCCGCCTATGTCGAGGCGCTCTGGGCGGCACATCCGCAGATGAACGAGAGCGCCGATCTCGTGATGTACTGGTGGGACCGCGCCGCCGAGTTGCTGACGCAGCCGGGCACGCACCTGCGCCGCTTCGGCTTCGTCACGACGAACTCGATCACGCAGCTCTTCCAGCGTCGGACGGTCGAGCGGCACCTCGCCGGCAAGCGGCCACTCTCGATCGTCATGGCGATTCCCGACCATCCCTGGACGAAGGCCGGGCGGGACAGCGCCGCCGTCCGGATCGCGATGACGGTCGCGCGGGCTGGATCCCATGACGGCAAGCTCTGCTCGGTCCTGTCCGAAACCGGGCTCGACACCGACCAGCCCCAGATCGAACTCGGCGTCAGCGAGGGGCGGATCAATTCCGACCTGACGATCGGCGTGGACATGACCCAGGCTGCGCCTTTGCGGAGCAATCACGGGCTGTGCTCGCCCGGCGTGAAGCTGCACGGCGCGGGCTTCATCGTGATGCCTGCCGAAGCACAGGCTCTCGGCCTCGGCCTCCGGAAGGGCCTGGACAATCATGTCCGCGACTATCGCAACGGGCGTGACCTGACGGCGCGCTCGCGTGACATGATGGTCATCGACCTGTTCGGTCTCGCCGCGGAAGAGGTTCGCGACCGATTCCCGGAAGTCTATCAGTACCTCAAACGGACGGTGAAGGAGGAAAAGGACGGCAACGGAAAACTCATCGGCCGGGATGCAAACCGGCGCGAAAGCTACCGCGAACTCTGGTGGGTTTTCGGCGAACCGCGACGCGAGCTGCGCCCAGCCCTCGCTCCGCTTCAGCGCTACATCGCCACGGTTGAAACCGCCAAGCACCGCGTCTTCCAGTTCCTCGATGCTGCGATCCTGCCTGACAACAAGATCCTGGCGATCGCTCTCTCGGACGCTCATACGCTCGGCGTCCTGTCCTCCCGCATTCATGAAACCTGGTATCTGGCCAGCGCCGGAAAACGCGGCGTCTACGAACGCGATGCGGTCTATGTGAAGTCCCGTTGCTTCGACCCGTTTCCTTTCCCCGATGCGACCGAGCACCAGCGGGAAGCCATCCGCCGCGCGGCGGAGGCACTAGACGCCATACGCAAGCAGGTCTTGCTGGAACACCCCGGCCTGACACTGACCAAGCTTTACAATGTGCGCGAGGCGCTCCTTGCCGGATACGCGCTAAAGGCCACGGAAGTGGATATACGCGACCGCGGTTTGGTGATGATCATCGACGAACATCACGAAGCGCTCGATGCCGCCGTCGCCGCCGCCTATGGCTGGCCGGCCGATCTCGGCGAGGAGGAGATCCTGGCCCGGCTCGTCGCGCTCAACCGGCAGCGCGCTCAGGAGGAAACGCAGGGCCTGATCCGCTGGCTCAGGCCCGACTATCAGCGGCCGCGCTTCGGCGCCCCGGCGAGAACCGGCGAGCAGCTCGACGCGCTGCTGCCGGAGCCGCTATCGGCCCTCGTCAGCAAGCCTGTCTTTCCGGCCGAGGCGGTGGAACGCGTCGCAGCCGTGCTCGCCGCGCTGGCGCCGGCCGCGACGCCGATCGATGCACGGACGATCGCGGCGCACTTCCGCCAGGGCCTCAAGGTGGAGCGCGCGATACGTGACATCCTGATCTCGCTGGCGCGTGTCGGAGAAATCTCGACCGTGGATGGCGGGCACAGCTTCGCGCGCCGTTTGACCGGCACGGGGTGATCGGGGGCACGCCGGCTCCTTGCGCTCGCGTCGATTGCGGCCTGCGTCACCCGTGTGCGAGCCAGGCGTCGATTCCGGCTGCCGCGGCGGTTCCGGTGGCGAAGCTCGCCTGCAGGAGGTACCCCCCGGTCGGCGCCTCCCAGTCCAGCATCTCGCCGGCCGCGAAGACGCCCGGCAGGCGCTTCAGCATGAAGCCTGCATCGACCTCGTTGCGCGCAATGCCGCCTGCCGTCGAGATGGCGCGCGCGATCGGCATGGGGGCTTCGAGCCGCAGCGGCGCCGCCTTGATCAGCGCCGCGAGCGCATCCGGTCCGTCCGGAAGAGCCGCACCGGCCGCATCGCGCAGCAGGGCAATCGCGGCCGGGGCCAGCCCCGCCGCCTTGCGCAGATGATTGCTCAGCGTCTCGCCCTTGCGGCGCTTCGCCAGGCGGGCGGCGAGTTCCGGCACGGAGAGATCGGGGCGGAGGTCGACTTCAAGCGCGGCAGCGCCGTCGCGCCGGATCGCCTCGCGGATCGGCGCCGACAGCGCGTAGACCGCTCCGCCCTCGATGCCGCCGGCATCGATCATCGCCTCGCCGGCCGCCTCCTCGCCCGCGCAACGGAGCACGATCCGCTTCAGCGGCTGGCCGGCGAAGCGCTCCTTCATCACGGGCGACCAGGCAACAGTGAAGCCGCCATTGGCCGGCCCGAGCGGCGAGACCGTGACGCCGCGCTCCGCCAGCAGAGGCACCCAGCCGCCATCGGAACCGAGCCGCGCCCAGCTCGCACCGCCGAGCGCCAGCAGCGTGGCATCGGGACGAACGGTTTCGGCTTCGCCGGTGGCCACACGAAATGTCAGGGCGCCGCCGGCATCCCAGCCCGTCCAAAGCCTGCCCGAGGCCAGCTTGACTCCCAGCGCATCGAGCCGGCCGAGCCAGGCGCGCAACAGCGGCGATGCCTTCATCGCGCGGGGGAAGACACGGCCGCTGGAGCCGATGAAGCTGTCAGCTCCGAGCCCGTCCGCCCAGTCGCGCAGCGCCTGCGGCGGGAAGGCTCGCAGGGCCGGCTCGAGCCAGTCGCCCGCTTCGCGGTAGCGGCGGAGAAAAACGTCGAACGCTTCGGAATGGGTGAGGTTCAGGCCGCCGCGCCCGGCGAGGAGGAACTTGCGGGCGGGCGAGGCCATGCGCTCGTAGATCGTGACGCGGTGCCCGGCACCGGCCAGCCGCTCGGCCGCGATCAGCCCGGCCGGGCCGGCACCGATGATGGCGATGTTGCGTATCGGCTTTTCCACCGCGGCCCTGTCTAATTCTGGGCACGTCATCCCGGGCGCAGCAAAGCGAAGACCCGGGATCCATGCCTGAAGCGTCCCTGGAGATGCTCCGGCATGGATCCCGGATCGGCGCCGCTGACGCGGCTTGTCCGGGATGACGGCGCGTTTCCGTTCGAAGGCTTACCGCTTTAGACTGGCTCCCTCGCCTCGAAAAGCCCCGCTACGGACTTCGCCACCATGCCGACCATCGCCGCCTATATCGGCGCCGCGCTCTTCGAGATCGCCGGCTGCTTCGCCTTCTGGGGCTGGCTCCGGCTCGGCAAGCCGATCTGGTGGCTGCTGCCGGGCCTCGTCTCGCTCGGGCTTTTCGCCTGGCTCCTGACGCTGGTCGAGAGCGCGGCGGCGGGCCGCGCCTTCGCGGCCTATGGCGGGGTCTATATCGCCGCCTCTCTGGGATGGCTCTGGACTGTCGAAGGCATCAGGCCCGATCGCTGGGACCTGACCGGCGGCGCCATCTGCCTTGTGGGCGCCGCGATCATCCTGGCGGCGCCACGCTGAGGATGGCCCTCAGCCGCCCGAATGCGGGGCGGGGATGAGCACGGCCGGCATCTCGCGCTGCGCAGCCGCTGCCTTGGTGTCGCGCAAGCGGCTTTCACGCAATTCGTTGGCGCTCTCCAGGATCGGGTAGGCGATCGAGACGATATGGCCGTGGATGCGCTTGAGGTCGCGGATGATGTCGAGATGGATCGCGCTGGTCTCGATCGATTCCGCCCGACCCGAACGCAGGCGCTGGAAATGGCTGTCGGTGGCACGCCGCTCGGCGTCGCGCATCGCCGCCTTGTCGGCGAAGAGCTGACGGGCGAGTTCGAGATCGCGCGTCGCGAAGACGTTGAGCGCCAGCGCCAGCGCCGAGGCGACGCGGTGGTGGAAATCGCGGATCTCGGCCAAACCCTCCGGCGAGAAGGAATAGCGCTTGCGGATCTTCTTCTCGGCGAGCTCGCGCAGGTTCTTGTCGATGACGTCGCCGATATGCTCGAGATTGGTGATCAGCGTGATAATCTCGAACAGGCGCCGGCTCTCCTCCTCGGACAATTCGTTGCGGGAGACCTTGACCAGATAGAGCTTGATCGACTCGTGGATGGTGTCGACGCCGTCATCAGCCTGGGCGATGGCTCGGGAGAGCTTGAGTTCGTCCTTCTCCAGCAGCGTCATGGTATCGCGCAGCATGCCCTCGACGCGGTCGCCGAGGCGCAGAGCCTCGCGCATCGCCCCCGCAAGCGCCTCGGTCGGGCTGTCGAGCGCGTTCGGGTCGAGATAGCGCGGCGTCACTGCCTCCGCCTTCTCGTCCTTGCCGGGCATGAAACGCTCGACCAGCGCCGAGACCGGACCGACGAAGGGCAGGAAGACCAGCGCGCCGACGACGTTGAGCATGACGTGGAATTCGATCGCGAGCCTTGCATCCGCCGAGGGCAGACTGACGAGCCAGGCCGAAAGCGGGCCGACGAAGGGCAGCACGGCAAGCGCCAGGATCAGGCGCGTGACGAGATTGCCGACAGCGGCGCGCCTCTGGGCGGCGGGCGCGCCGAGCTGGTCGAGCACCGGGATCAGCGCATTGCCGAGATTGGCACCGATGACCAGTGTCAGCGCCGTCGCGGGCGGGAACAGGCCGGATGCCGCGAAGGTGGCGACAAGCAGGATGATCGCGATCGAGGAATGCACGATCCAGGTCGCGGCGATGGCCGCGAGGATGCCGAGCAGCGGCTCCGAGCCCATGGCCGTGAGGACGAGGCGGAAGGTCGGCGACTGCGCGAGCGGCGCGGCGGCGGCATTGAGTTCGATCAGCGAGAGCAGGATCAGGCCAATGCCGACCAGCACGCGGCCGATATTGCGCGGGCGCTCCATCGCCTCGCTGGAGAGATACAACGCGACGCCGACGGCGACGCAGAGCCCCCAGAGCCAGCCGAGATCCATCGAGATGACGAAGGCCGCGAGCGCCGTGCCGAGATTGGCGCCGAGCAGCACCGCGAGCGCCATCGCCGGCACGATCAGCGCCTGACCGGCGAAGGAGGAGACGAGCAATGTCGTCGCCGTCGAGCTCTGCAGCACCATGGTCACGGCGACGCCGCTGCCGAAGGCGGCGAAGCGATTGCGCGTGAAACTCTGCAGCGCCTGCCTGAGTTGCGAGCCGAAGGCGCGCATCGCGCCGGTTCGCACCAGCCTGACCGCCCAGATCAGCAGCGCGACGCCGCCGACGAGATGGATCAGGATGGTGGTTGCGCTCTCGCCCGTGGCCATTTTCGTGTGGTCTTCCCCGATTCAGGTGACGATCGTCAGCCAAATCTATCAATTTTTGATTAGCCAACTCAACAGAAATACACGCCGAAAGTGCTGATAATTGGGCAGCACTTTCGGCCTTGCGGAGATGTGGACGAATAGCGGGTTCCGGCGCCGATCAGGCCGGCGGAATCAGCGTGACGCCCTTGTTCGCGAAGGAAACGGAGACCGGGCTGCCGGGCGCCAGCATCTCGCGCCCGCCATACTGCACCACGAAGAGCTCGCCGACTTCGGTCTCGACCATGACGTCGAGGTGATTGCCGAGATAGGCGCATTTACGGATCGTGCCGGGCAGCGAACCGCCCTGCCCCGGCTCGCCCAGCAGCAGCGCCTCCGGCCGGATCGCGACCTTGGCCGGGCCGACACCGAGACCGCGCGCCGGCAGGCTGACCGTGGCGGAGCCGATCGCGACATCGGCGCGGCCGTCAGCCGCCGCCTTCACGGTGACGTCGACCAGATTGGCGTCGCCGATGAAATCGGCGACGAAGGCGTTCGAGGGCTGCTCGTAGAGGTCGCGCGGGGCGCCTTCCTGCGCGATCCGGGCGTTCGACATCACGATGATGCGGTCGGAGACGGCCAGCGCCTCCTCCTGATCGTGGGTCACATAGGCCACGGTCAGGTTGAGGTCCTGCTGCAATTCGCGGATTTCCTCGCGGACGCGGCGGCGCAGCTTGGCGTCGAGATTGGAGAGCGGCTCGTCGAAGAGCAGCACCTGCGGCTCCAGCACCAGCGCACGGGCGACCGCGACGCGCTGCTGCTGGCCGCCCGAGAGCTCGGACGGGTAGCGGTTCTCGAAGCCCTTGAGGCCGACCAGCGCCAGCTTCTCCAGCGCCATCTGCTTCGCCTGCTCCTTGCCGAGGCCCTTCACCGTCGGGCCATAGGCGGCATTGTCGAGCACGCTCATATGCGGGAACAGCGCGTAGGACTGGAACACCATCGAGACGTCGCGATCGGCGGCGGAGAGCTTGGTGACGTCCTTGCCGCCGATCAGGATCTGGCCCTCGCTGGCGATCTCGAGCCCGGCGATCATCCGCAAGGTCGTGGTCTTGCCGCAGCCGGAGGGGCCGAGCAGGGTGACCAGCTTGCCGGCCTCGATGGTGAAGTTGATGTTGTCGACCGCCGTCACCGCGCCATAGCGCATCGAAACGTTGCGGAATTCGACGGATGCGGGCCCGGCCTTCGTCAACTTGCTGCTCCCTGACTGATGGGGTTGGACACCGAGCTGGAGAGCGCGACGACCTTGCGCCGGCCGAGCTTGCGCTCGCCGACGAGGAACTGGATGAGGGCGATGCCCAGCGCCATGAAGACGATCAGCACCGAGGAATAGGCGATGGCGAGGCCGAACTCGCCAGCCTCGACGCGCCCGACGATATAGGCGGTGGAGAGGTTGTACTCGGCCGACACCAGGAAGATTACGGCGCTGACCGCCGTCATCGAGCGCACGAACGAGTAGACGAGAGCCGAAACCAGCGCCGGCTTGAGCAGCGGCAGCACCACGCGCCAGAGCGTGGTGAAGCTGCGGGCGCGCAGCGTCGTCGAGGCCTCGTCCAGGCTCTTGTCGATCTGCGAGAGCCCGGCGATGCCGGAGCGCACGCCGACCGGCATGTTGCGGAAGACGAAGGCGATGACGAGGATCAGACCGGTGCCGGTGATCTCGACCGGCGGCACGTTGAAGGCGAGGATATAGGCGACGCCGAGCACCGTGCCGGGAATGGCGAAGGAGAGCATCGTCGCGAATTCCAGCCCGGCCCGGCCGCTGAAGCGCTGGCGCGTCAGCAGATAGGCGGTGAGCAGGCCGATCACCGCCGTCAGCGGGGCCGAGATCGCGGCGACCTTCACCGTGGTGAAGAAGGACGGCCAGGCCGAGCCCTGGAAATAGATGCCGTTGCTGAAGTCGATGGCGAAGCCGGTGAGATAGTGCTGCAGCGTCGGCGTGAAATCGCGGCCCATGTTGCGGACGAAGCCGCCGACCAGGATGACGATGTAGATCACCACGGTCAGCGCCACCCAGGGCACGATCACGAGTGCCGAGAGCCAGGTGATGCGGCGCGGCAGCGGCGTCGGCAGGCCGGCATCGCCCTTGCCGGTGACCGTCGTGTAGGACTTGTCGCCGAGCCAGCGCTGCTGCACCCAGAAAGCGCCGAGCGTGAAGGCGAGCAGCACGATGGCGAGCACCGCCGCCTGCCCCTGATTGTAGGAGGCGCCGACCACCGCGAAGAAGATCTTGGTCGAGAGCACCTCGAAATTGCCGCCGAGCACGAGCGGATTGCCGAAATCGGCCATGCTTTCGACGAAGCCGAGCAGGAACGCATTGGCGATGCCGGGCCTGAGCAGCGGCCAGGTCACGGTGCGGAAGGTCTGCCAGCGCTTGGCGCCGAGCGTCTGCGAGGCTTCTTCCAGGCTCGGGCTAATGCCCTGCACCACGCCGATCAGCACGAGGAAGGCGATCGGCGCGAAAGCCAGCACCTGCGCCAGCAGGACGCCCGGCAGGCCGTAGAGCCAGCGCGAGCGCGGGATGTCGAACCACTCGTAGAGCAGGGTCGAAACGGCGCCGGCGCGGCCGAAGAGCAGGATCAGCGCGAGGCCGATGACGAAGGGCGGGGTGATGATCGGCAACACGGTCAGGGCGCGCATGACGCGCTTGCCGGGCATGCCGGTGCGCAGGATGAGGAGCGCGCAGGCGAGGCCGAGCAAGGTGGTGATCACACCGCAGAGCACGGCCAGGATCAGCGTGTTCCAGGCAACGCCGCAATTGACGTTGGCGCTGAGACAGCCCAGCCCCCAGATCGAGGAATCGAAGAAGCGCGCGATGAAAGCCGAGGGCGCGAAGGCGCCGTTCTGGTCGACCAGCGCACTCTTCAGGATGATCGCGACCGGGAAGAAGATGAAGATGCCGATCAGCAGGACGACGAGGCCGATCGTCGAAGTCGTGAAGAGGTCGCCGCGGCAGACGCCGCGATAGGCGAGGCCGTGGCAGAGCAGGAAGAGCAGCGACAGAAGCGTCAGGAAGGCGCCGCCGCCGATGCCGCGCTGGGAGGCCCCGGCGCCGCCGAGCAGAGCGGCCAGCCAGGAGATGCCCTGGTCCTTCAGCACGATCGAGAAGGCCTGGGCGAAGAACAGCGCCATGCCGAGGAGGCCAGCCCAGAGCAGCACCGTCGCCGTGCGCTGACGGTCGGCACTGCCCCAGAACAGCGTCGCAGCCGCGAGCGCTATGCCGACCGGCAGGAGCCAGGGCGTCTGGCCCGAGAGGGCGAGCGCCAGCGCGCTGCCGGCCTTGCCGAACGGGTACTCGGCAAGCCAGGCCCAGTTCGTCAGGCTCATGCCCTCGACGAGATACCAGGGCATCAGCGCATAGCCGAGCCAGCCGATCAGCAGCACGAGTCTCGTTGCTGGCGCCATGGTTGCCCTGCCCTCACATGCCTTATCGGCCCGAACCGGTTGCCCCGGCTTTCACGGCCCAGCCGTTGTCCTGCACCCGAACCTCCAGCGTCATCCCGGACGCAGCGAAGCGGAGATCCGGGATCCATTCCGGAGCGAATCCGGCGGAGGTTCAGGCATGGATCCCGGGTCAAGCCCGGGATGACGGCGCGTTTCCGGGATTGTCCGGAAACACGCCCGAAAGACGCAGCCTTACTTCGGCAGCGCCTTGACTTCCTTGTCCCACTTGGCGAGCAGACGGGTGCGCTCGGCCGAGGAGCCGTATTTCACGAAGTCGTAGTTGATCAGCTTCATCTGATCCATCTTCGGCGACTGCGCCGGCACCGGCGAGGCCTTGTTCGAGGGCACCTGATAGGACTTCGCCGGAGCGGCCAGCGCCTGAGCGGCCGGGGTCAGGGCCCAGTCGTAGAACTTCTTGGCGTTGTCCAGGTTGCGCGCGCCCTTCACGATCGACATCGAACCGATCTCGTAGCCCGTGCCCTCGCAGGGCGCGACCGGCTTGATCGGGTCGCCCTGCACGGCGAAGACCACCGCGTCATGGATGAAGACGATGCCGACGGCGGTCTCTCCCAGGCTCGCGGCCTTGGCCGGCGCCGCACCCGACTTGGTGTACTGGCTGACGTTCTTGTGCAGGGCCTTGAGATACTCGAAGCCCTTGTCCTCGCCCATGAGCTGGATCACCGTCGCCAGCAGGTTATAGGCCGTGCCCGAAGAGTTGGGATCGGCGACCTGGACGTCGTCCTTCAGCTTGGCGTTGAGCAGATCGGCCCAGCATTTCGGCTCGGGGATGCCCTTGGCCTTGATCTGCTCGGTGTTGAAGCCGAAGCCGAGCGCGCCGGCATAAATGCCGACCGAACGCTGCTTGGCGGCCTTCCACTGGTCGAGCGCCCAGCCATGCAGCTCCTTGTTCTTCGGCGATTCATATTCCTGGGTGAGTCCCTCCTCCGCCGCCTGGAGATGCGGATCGCCAGTGCCGCCCCACCAGATGTCCCCGCGCGGGTTGGAGGATTCGGCCTTGAGCTGGGCATAGATCTCGCCCGCCGACTTGCGGGTCATCGCGACCTTGACGCCGGTCTCCTTCTCGAAGGCCGTCGACATGGCGCGGCACCATTCTTCCTGGACACCGCAATACATGACCAGCGAGCCCTGAGCCCGGGCCGGAGTGGCGGCGATGGCCGCCGTGGCGAGCGCGGCGAAGAACCCCGCCTTGAGCCATGATTTCGTCTGCATGTGAACCTCCCTGTTCGGATCTTTCGCTTCTTGTTGCTTGAGACGAAGCTGAGATGAATTTTTGCGAAAGATCAATGGACTATCGTGCTGGCTAAAGAATGCCTGTGATCTCCCGGAGCGGCGCCGCCAGCGCCGGCGTGCAGCACAGGATCGGATTGCCCCTGGCGATTCCCTCGCCGGCAAAGAAATCGTTGATATGGGCGCCTGCCTCACTGGCGATGACGATGCCGGCAGCAACGTCCCAGGCGTTGATGTGAAGCTCGCCATAGGCATCGCTCGAGCCATTGGCGACATGACAGAGGCCGAGCGTGCCCGAACCGCCCCGTTTCATCGCGGCGCCCGCCGCATAGCCGCGCTCGATCACCTTGAGATAGCTCGCGGCCGGCATGCGGGTCGACCAGCCCAGCTCGACCGAAGAGCGGGCGATGTCGGTCGCGCCGGACACCTTGATCGGGTCACCGTTCAGGGTTGCACCGGCGCCGCGCCTGGAGGCATAGACCTCGCCCAGAGCGGGCGCCGCCACGACGCCGATCTCCGGCTTGCGGTCCGCGAGGAAGCCGATGGAGATGCACCAGTTGCGGTCGCCATGGGCGAAATTGGCGGTACCGTCGATCGGGTCGAGTATCCAGACCGCATCGGAGGCCTCGCCGCCGCCCTCCTCGCCGATGACGGTGTCATTCGGGAAAAGCTCCGAAAGCCGGCGACGCAGGAAATCCTCGACCTTGCCATCGGCGACGGTCAGCCAGTCCTGCGCACCTTTCATGGTGATGCCGAGCGACTCGCGCCTGGTGAAATAGCCCAGCGCCAGATGGCTCGCCTCGGTCGCAAGACCGAGAGCCGCGTAATAGCGCAGATCGCGCTCGGCCGGCGTCATCACTTGGCCCCCAGGTCGACGCGGACGGGCTTGCCGGTCTGCGCGGATTCGGTCGCGGCATCGGCGAGAATCTGCGCCTTCAGGCCGTCGAGCCCGGTCGGCGAGGCGGCTGCCTTGCCGTTGCAGGCCGCGATGAAGGCGTCGAGCTCGGCGCGATAGGCCGCCGCATAGCGCTCAAGGAAGAAGTTCTGCACGGGATCGGCGCGGAAGCCCTGCCCCGTCGCGATCTCCACCGTCGTCTCGTGAATATTGCCGGCGCGCAGCATGCCCTTGGAGCCATGGACCTCGATGCGCTGGTCGTAGCCATAGGTGGCGCGGCGGGAGTTGGAGATCTGGGCGATGCGGCCGGACGCCGTCTTCATGATCACGGCGGCGGTATCGACGTCGCCGGCCTCGCCGATCGCCTTGTCGACCAGCGCAGAACCGAGCGCGAAGACCTCGACCGGCTCCTCGGCCAGGAGGAAGCGCGCCATGTCGAAATCATGGATCATCATGTCGCGGAAGAGCCCGCCCGAGCGCTTGACGTAATCGACCGGCGGCGGCGAGGGATCGCGCGAAATCACCGTGACGATCTCGATCGCGCCGGCCTCGCCAGCACGCAGGCGCTTCTCCAGCGCCGCGAAATTCGGGTCGAAGCGGCGGTTGAAGCCGATCATCAGCGGCTTGCCGGATGTCTCGACCGTCGCGAGGCAGCGGCGGATGCGGGCGGCATCGAGATCGACCGGCTTCTCGCAGAATACGGCCTTGCCGGCCGAGACGGCCTGCTCGATCAGGTCGGCATGGGTGTCGGTCGGCGTGCAGATCAGCACGGCGTCGATCGCGGCGTCAGCGAGGATCGCCTCGGCGCTCACGGCCTTGGCGCCGGCAGCGGCGGCCAGCGAGGCGGCGGCCTCGGGCATTGCGTCGGTGACGGCGACGAGTTCGGCATCGCCGCGCGCGGCGACGTTCAGCCCGTGGATGCGCCCGATACGGCCGGCGCCCAGCAATCCGATCTTCATGGTCTTCGTCATTCCCGTGGTCGCGTCTCGTCAGGCGGTCTTGCGGCCGGTACGCCGCCATGAAATCCGGCGCTAGTCGTGCGCGCCGAGAATGGTCTGGTCGAAATCGATGTTGGAGCCGGTCATCAGCCCCGACTCGGCCGAGGCGAGATAGGCGACCGCCTTGGCGACCTCGCGCGGATCGATCAGACGACCGAAGGGCTGCGAGGCGTTGGCCTCCTCCAGCCAGCCGTCCTTGGCGTCGTGGCGCAGCTTCATGATCGCATCCTCGCCCGGCGTCGCCATCCAGCCGATATTGAGGCCGTTGACGCGGATGCGGTGCTTCAGGAGGCCGTAAGCCGCATTCTTCGTCAACGCGGCCAGCGCGGCCTTCGAGACGCTGTAGGCGGAGAGGAAGGGCTGGCCGCCATGGGCCGACATCGACTGGATATTGACGATGGCGCCGGGGATATCCTGCCGGCGCATCAGATCGGCGGCATCCTGGATCAGGAAGAAGGGCGCGCGCAGGTTCACCGCCATGATGCGCTCGTAGAGCGCGGGCGAGGTGTCGAAGATCGTGCCACGATCGGTATCGCCGGCGGCGTTCACGAGGATGTCGAGATGCCCGAAAGCCTTTTCGGCAGCCGGAACGACCTGGCGGACGGCGTCGAGATCGGCGAGATCGACCTGATGAAAGCGGGCATCGCAGCCCGTCGCCCGCAGGCTTTCCGCCACGGCCTCGCCGCGCACCGCGTTACGCCCGGTCAGGAGAAGCCCGCGGGTGCCGCGATCAGCGAATTCGCGGGCGATTGCCTCGCCCAGCCCCTGGCTGCCGCCGGTGACGATGGCAACCTTGCCGTGAAGATCACGGCCGAACGAACCGGCTTGCGACAACGACCCGCCTCCCGCAGCGAATGGCAGGAATTTTTTAGAGCTCCCGCTAGTTGGAATAAACATTCCATTTTTGGCATGGACGAGTCAAGACGATGCGGCACGTACAGCGACGGCATCGTTGAAGAGACCACGCGGCCGTTCGCGCGTCAGGCGATCGAGCGGATTGTTCGGCGCCTGACACGGCCGCGAGCGAAGCGTTCTCAACGGAAAGAAAACTGTCGTCTTCGCGCTCTCTCCGGCATAAAATTGTTACGATGCAGCGAAATCAGGCGCATTCATGCAAATGAAAGCCTTCCGGGAAGCCCCGCATCGCGACAGACGCGCATCTGCCCTGCGCTGCACAGTTGACGCTTTCGTTGGCACATGCCTTGCTGGCCCCATCAACGAGAACACGGTGCGAAGGCGCCGGGGATAAATTTTGTTTAAAATGTGGAGGCATTCGATGAAAGAGCAGGAAATCCGCGGCCTCGTCGCGGATGTGAAGGAAGGCACGCTGTCGCGTCGCTCCTTCATGCAGAAAATGGCGGCGGTCGGCATCGCCGCTCCGATCGCATCCCAGATTCTGATCTGGAACGACGTGGCGATGGCGAATGCCACGCTGCAGTACAAGCCGACCAAGGCCGGCGGCGGCGGCCCGCTGAAGATGCTGCTCTGGCAGGCTCCGACGCTGCTGAACCCGCATTTCGCCTCGGGCACCAAGGACCAGATCGCCTCGCGCATCTTCTATGAGCCGCTCGCCGGCTGGGACAAGGAAGGCAACCTGATCCCCTGCCTCGCGGCAGAAGTCCCGACCAAGGCCAATGGCGGTCTCTCGGCCGACGGCCTCAGCGTCACCTGGAAGATCAAGAAGGACGTGAAGTGGCATGACGGCAAGCCGCTGACCGCCGACGACGTCGTCTTCACATACGAATATGCCAAGGACCCGGCGACCGCCGCCTACACCACGGGCTCCTACAAGGACATCAAGGTCGAGAAGGTCGACAGCCACACCGTCAAGGTGATCTTCAGCCAGCCGACACCGTTCTGGGCCGATCCCTTCGTCGGCACGGTCGGCCAGATCATCCCGAAGCATCGCTTCGGCGACTATGTCGGCGCCAAGTCCCGCGAGGCCCCGGACAACCTCAAGCCCGTCGGCACCGGCCCCTACAAGTTCGTCGAGTTCAAGCCGGGCGACGTCCTCACCGGTACCCGCAACGAAGATTACCACATCAAGAACCAGCCGCATTTCGACACGATCGAGGTCAAGGGCGGCGGTGACGCGGTCTCCGCGGCCCGCGCCGTCCTGCAGACCGGCGAATACGACTATGCCTGGAACCTGCAGGTCGAGGACGAGGTCCTCAAGCGCATGGAGACCGGCGGTCGCGGCAAGATCAGCGCGGTTCCGGCTGGTGATATCGAGTTCATCATCCTGAACACGACCGATCCGTGGACCGAGGTCGATGGCGAGCGTTCCAGCGTCAAGACCAAGCACCCGACGCTGAGCGACCCCAAGGTCCGTCAGGCGATGAACCTGCTGATCGATCGCGATTCGATCGAGAAGTTCATCTACGGCCGCGGCGGTCGCGCCACGGCGAGCTTCGTCAACGAGCCCAAGCAGTTCAAGTCGACCAAGCTCAAGTATGAATTCAACATCGACAAGGCCAACAAGATCCTTGACGACGCCGGCTGGAAGAAGGGCTCGGACGGCATTCGCGAGAAGGACGGCAAGAAGCTCAAATACGTCTACCAGACCTCGATCAATGCCCCGCGCCAGAAGACCCAGGCCATCATCAAGCAGGCCTGCCAGCGCGCCGGCATCGACCTCGAGCTGAAGTCGGTCACCGCTTCGGTGTTCTTCTCGTCGGACGTCGCCAACCCCGACACCTACACCAAGCTGTATGTCGACATGGAGATGTACACCACGACGCAGCCGCAGCCCGACCCGGAGCGCTTCCTCAACCAGTTCACCTCGTGGGAGATCGCGACCAAGGAGAACAAGTGGCTGGGCCGCAACGTCTCGCGCTACTCCGATCCGGAAGCTGACAAGGCCTACAAGGCCGCGCAGAAGGAGCTCGACCCTGCCAAGCGCGCTGCGCTCCTGATCAAGGTCAACGAGATCTTCTGCGAAGCCAACGTCATCCTGCCGATCCTGTCGCGCACCCGCATCGCGGCCTCGTTGAACAACCTGTCGCATGATCACAGCGGCTGGGACGTCGACAGCTGGAACATCGCGGCTTGGTATCGTAGCTAAGCGCTCGATTCCCTTCACGGCGGCTTCGGCTGCGGTGAAGGGTGACACACGCGCCGGCCCGCTCCTGCGGCTAAACCAGCCATAGGGGCGGGCCGACCGTCATCAACATCAGTCCGCGGCCCCGCCGTGCGTACAGAGACTTTTTCATGGCGACATATCTCATCAGGCGGCTCTTGATCGCCATTCCAAGTTTGCTCGGCATCAGCGTGATCCTGTTCACGATCCTGGCGCTGGCACCGGGCGACCCGTTCTCGGAAATGGCAACCAATCCGAACGTTCCGCCTGAAGTACGCGAGGCGCTGCGCGCCAGCTTCGGCCTCAACGATCCCGTCATGGTGCGCTACCTGCGCTGGCTGTCCAACATGGTGCAGGGCGACTGGGGCTTCTCCTTCGCCAGCCGCATCAATGTCGACGACCTGATCCTGCAGCGCTTGCCGACGACGCTGTTCGTCGTGGGCTCATCGCAGATCCTGGCGCTGTGCGTTGCGCTACCTGTCGGCATCTATGCTGCGACGCGGCCCTATTCGGTCTTCGACCAGATCGCCAACACGCTCGCCTTCGTCGGCTTCTCCCTGCCGACCTTCTTCACCGGCCTGCTCTTCATCCTGGTCTTCTCGGTCACGCTCGACTGGTTCCCCTTCGTCTACCGCTCCGACATCGCCGCCACCGGCTGGCGCTGGTATTGGGAGATGTTCCGTCAGGCGATCATGCCGATCACCGTGCTCGGCCTGTTCCAGGCGGCCTCCTACACGCGCTATGTCCGTTCGGCCGTGCTCGACGTCATCCGGCTCGACTACGTCACCACGGCGCGCGCCAAGGGCCTGAGCGAGCGCAGGGTCACGCTGCGGCACATCACGCGCAACGCGCTGATCCCGGTCGTCACGCTGGTCGCGCTGCAGATGCCCGCCGTGTTCGGCGGCGCGCTTGTGACCGAGCAGATCTTTCGCGTTCCGGGCATCGGATCGCTGCTCATCGACGCGATCCTCGCCAACGACACTCCGGTCATCATGTCCGTGACGTTCGTGTTCTCCTGCCTGGTCGTCTTCTTCAACCTCATCGCGGATATTCTTTATGGCTGGCTCGACCCTCGCATCTCCTTCAGCTGATCCGGCTGCGGGCGCTGCCGTGAGCCAGGTTTCGGTCTCGCCCGGGCGCGAGACCTGGCGCCGCTTCCGCCGTCACCGCCTGGCCATGGCGAGCACCGTGGTGCTCGGCCTGCTGGTGCTGGGCGTCATCGTCGGCCCCTGGCTGTGGCCGGTGGCGATCAACGAGATCGACTTCTCGGCGCAGCTCCAGGGTCCTCCTGGTCGCATCCGCTCGGAACCGACGATCTCGGCCAGGATATCCTGGCGCGGATGATGTATGGCGGGCGGATCTCGCTCGCCGTCGGCCTCGCGGCGATGGTGGTGGCGACGATCGTCGGCGTCCTGATCGGCGCGCTCGCCGGCATGTCGCGCAAATATGCCGATCCGATCCTGATGTGGGTGACGGATCTGTTCCTGTCGCTGCCGCAGCTGCCGCTGCTGCTGCTCATCATCTATCTCTTCCGCGAGCAGCTGAAGGCCATCTTCGGCGTCGAGGGCGGTGTGTTCGTGCTGATCGTCATCGTCATCGGCGGTCTACGCTGGATGCCGGTGGCGCGCCTGGTGCGCGCCCAGTTCCTCTCGCTGCGCGAGAAGGAATTCGTGGAGGCGGCGCGCGCCCAGGGCGCGACCAAGATGCGCCAGATGTTCCGGCACATCCTGCCGAACGCGCTCGGCCCGGTCATCGTCGCCTCGACGATCGAGGTGTCCTCGGCGATCATCGCCGAATCGACGCTCTCCTTCCTTGGTCTCGGCTTCCCGCCGGATATCCCGACCTGGGGTCGCCTGCTGTTCGACGCCAAGGACCAGCTCGACACTGCCCCGCACTGGGCGCTGTTCCCAGGCGCCGCAATCTTCCTTACCGTGCTTTCGATCAACTTCATCGGCGATGGCCTGCGCGATGCGCTCGACCCGCGCCGTGTCATCTAAATCAGCGAAGGGCTAGGCATGACCTCTCCGATCCTGACCGTATCGAACCTGACCACCTCCTTCCGCGTGGAAGGCCAGTGGAAGTCGGTCGTCCGCAATCTCTCCTTCGACATCAAGCCGAAGGAGACGCTGGCCGTCGTCGGCGAATCCGGCTCCGGCAAGAGCGTGACCGCGCTGTCGATCATGCGCCTGACCCCGCCGCAGTCGAGCAAGATCGAAGGCTCGATCAAGCTCAACGGCAAGGAACTCCTGACCCTGCCGGATGCGGATATGCGCCATATCCGCGGCAACGAGATCGCGATGATCTTCCAGGAGCCGATGACCTCGCTGAACCCGGTGCTGACCATCGGCTTCCAGATTGCGGAAGCGCTGATCCTGCATCGCGGCCTGTCGCGTTCGGAGGCCGAGGCCGAGACCATCCGCCTGCTGGAGAAGGTGCGCATCCCCGCCGCCAAGTCCCGCTTCCATGAATATCCGCACCGCTTCTCGGGCGGCATGCGCCAGCGCGTGATGATCGCGATGGCGCTGGCCTGCAAGCCGAAGCTCCTGATCGCCGACGAGCCGACCACCGCGCTCGACGTGACCATCCAGGCGCAGACCCTCGAGCTGATCAAGACGCTGCAGGACGAGGAGGGCATGTCCGTCCTCTTCATCACCCACGACATGGGCGTCGTCGCCGAGATCGCCGACCGCACGGTCGTCATGTACAATGGCGACGAGGTCGAGACCGGCGCGACCGAGGACATCTTCGCCAGCCCGAAGAAGCCCTACACCAAGGCGCTGATCTCGGCCGTGCCGCGGCTCGGCTCGATGATCGGCAAGGGGCGCCCGATGCGCTTCCCGGTCGTCGACCGCAATACCGGCGAGTTCGACGTGCCGGTCGAGGTTCCGGACACCGTCAAGGCGGCCGAGCGTCCGGTTCTCGAGGTCGCCGGGCTGACCACGCGCTTCGAGATCCGCTCCGGGCTCCTCTCCTCGGTCAAGGGCCGGGTGCACGCGGTCGAGAACGTCTCCTTCAGCCTGATGGCCGGCGAGACGCTGGCGCTGGTCGGCGAGTCCGGCTGCGGCAAGTCGACCACCGGTCGCTCGGTGATGCGCCTGATCGAGCCGCTCGCCGGCTCGGTGCTGCTCGACGGCGTCGATGTGCTGAAGCTCAACCAGCATGACCTGCGCGAGCAGCGCAAGCGCATGCAGATGATCTTCCAGGACCCCTTCGCCTCGCTCAATCCGCGCATGAATGTCGGCACCGCCGTCGCCGAACCGCTGCTGATCAACAACCTCGCCACGCGCAACGAAGCGCGCGACAAGGTCGCCGACCTGCTCAAGCGCGTCGGCCTGCAGCCGGAGATGGCCAACCGCTTCCCGCACGAGTTCTCGGGCGGCCAGCGCCAGCGCATCTGCATCGCCCGTGCTCTCGCGGTCGAGCCGCGCCTGATCGTGGCGGACGAGGCGGTCTCCGCGCTCGACGTCTCGGTGAAGGCGCAGGTGGTCAACCTGATGCTCGACCTGCAGGCCCGCATGGGGCTGGGCTATCTCTTCATCTCGCACGACATGGCGGTGGTGGAGCGCGTCAGCCATCGCGTGGCGGTGATGTATCTCGGCGAGATCGTCGAGATCGGTCCGCGCGAGTTGATCTTCCAGAACCCGCAGCACCCCTACACCAAGCGCCTGCTGGCGGCGGTTCCGATCGCCGATCCGGCCCGGCGCCTGCAGAAGCGCCCGGTCTCGAACGACGAGATCAAGAGCCCCGTCCGTCCGGCCGACTACGTGCCGCCGGTGCGTCAGTATCGCGAGGTCTCGCCGGGCCATGCCGTGATGATCTGGGGCGAGGAATGGGAAAAGAAGGACCCGGCCGCGATCGCAGCCTGAGCCTTCCGAAGCCTGAAATGATCAGCCCGCGGCGCAAGCCGCGGGCTTTTTCGTCGGGTTCGGGCTGCCAAGCGCGAGCCGTGACATTCGTTGCGCGGATCAGGCGGAACCGGCCTGCACCTCAAGAGGGCGCAGCCGCTGTGCCGCCACCTGCCTGACAGCCCTGGTCATGGCGTCGAGAAGCTGCGTGTTCAGCCGCGTGCGCTGCCAGTTCAACGTTACCGCGATCCGACAGCGAGGCTGCAGTTCGATCAGGCGCCCCTGCGCGAGCAGCGGCTCGGCCATGCCGACCGGCGCCATCGACCAGCCCAGGCCTACGAGCGTCAGCTCAAGCATCCCGTGCGTCGAGGGCGCCCAATGCGTTGGCGGCAAGACGGTCTCGCCACAGGCCTCTCGCATCCAGCGGAACTGCAATTCGTCACGCCGATCGAACCGCAGCATGGGAGCCGACCGCAATTTCTGGACAGCGACCCCGTTCGCGAAATGCTCGGCATGGAATGCGGGACTTGCAACGGCAACGTAATCCAGGGCCCCCAACGGATGGATCTTGCAGCCCGCCACCGGCGCCAGGTCGGCACTGACCGCAGCCATGACCTCGCCGGTACGCAGCCTTTCAGCGGTGTGCGCTTCATCATCCAGCACCAACTCGAGCAGTGCGCCGCTTGCGGCCGTGAACTGCGCGGCGGCGAGCGGGAACCATGTGGCGAGGCTGTCGGAATTGACGGCGACCCGCAGCGTCGGCTTTTCGCCCCTCTGTCCGGTCAGGCCCTCCAGATCGCCCGAGATATCGGCCTCCAGCAGCCTGACGCGCTCGAAATGGGCGCAGAGCTTGGCGCCGATGGGGGTCGCGAGGCACGGCGCTCCCCGGGTCAACAATGTAGCCCCGAGACGCTCTTCCAGCCCCTTCACGCGTTGGGAAACCGCCGAGGGCGTGACGCCGAGAGCGGCCGCCGCCTTGTCGAAACTGCCTTCGCGCAGAACCGCCGCAACGGCAGCGAGCGCCAGATAATCGAGCATTAGCTATCCTAATTCTGCCTTAGGAATTTTAGTTAGACTACGCTCCTTCGCTGCCGCATCAAGCGGCCATGGATACGGCTTTC
Organism: Beijerinckiaceae bacterium; assembly: GCA_965283735.1. Lineage (GTDB taxonomy): Bacteria > Pseudomonadota > Alphaproteobacteria > Rhizobiales > Beijerinckiaceae > Allobosea. The sequence goes on from CBDIPN010000002.1 coordinate 817,712, forward strand.
CTCCCGGCCCTCTTCAAGGGTTTCATGCTTTCGGCTGGCCTGATCATGGCCATCGGCGCGCAAAACATGTTCGTGCTCAGGCAAGGGCTCAAGCGCGAGCATGTCTGGCCGGTCGTGATGTTCTGCGCGGCCGCCGACGCCATGCTGATCGTCGCCGGCGTCAACGGGCTGGGTGCATTGCTTTCGGCAATACCCGGCCTTGCGACTGCTTTGAGCCTTGGCGGAGCCGCCTTCCTGATCTGGTATGGCTACGGCGCCCTGCGTCGCTCCATGACCTCATCGAATCTGATCATCGATCATCAGGCCGGCCTCTCTCTGACGGCCGCCCTCGCCAGCACGGCCGCCTTCACGTTCCTGAACCCTCACGTCTATATCGACACGGTCATGCTGATGGGTACGATCGGGACCAGCATGCCGGTAGACGAGCGGCCGTGGTTCGTCATGGGCGCCGCAACGGCCAGCTTCGCCTGGTTTGCGTCGCTCGGTTTTGGAGCGCGTTTCCTGGCCCCGCTCTTCGCGCAGCCGATAACCTGGCGGATGCTCGATCTGCTCATCGCCCTGATGATGGCCGCCCTCGCCGTCAGCCTTCTCCAGGATGCGTTCATCGGCTGATCCAATTCTGCGCTCGGTGTCGGCAATGGGGCGCGAGCTGACCGGAGAAGCGCTATTGCGCCCGCGTTTGGCCCTGTTAACGCGCCAGTTGCCTATCGCGGGCATGCTCGCCTCGCGAAAATAAGTCGCATACTCACTACAGGCGGGCGCACATTGACCCGGAGAACGTTTACTTGGACGAGGCCAGTTCTCGCATATTCATGCTTGATCGTCTTTGCCTTCGGCGTGTATGGGGCGAATTTTGGCGCGGTTCAGCTAAATCCTATAGTTTCAAGCGTGATGCTAGGGATACTCCTACTGGCAATCGTCGGCATTCTAGTTTCGTTAGGAATGCTCATTCTCGATTGGTTTGGCGACAAACTCACGTAGGTCTCGTTCCGCCTAGTGTCGGCAATCGGTCGAGGCTGTGTAAAAACGCGGTGCCTGCCTTTGATCACCTGACGCGGTGAGCCCGCGATGAAGGGCCGGCGTCAGGCCCTGATCGCTTCCATCAGCGGCCGGGTGCCGATGATGGTGATGACGCGCTTGAGGTTATAGGCGAGGATGTGGAGGCCGATTTCGGTCTTCACGTTGGACCGTCGCCTCGTCAGGAAGTGCGTTGCCCCCATCCAGGCTTTGATCGTGCCGAAGGGGTGTTCGACGAGCCGCCTTCGCAGGCGCATGGCGCCGGGAGTGTCTGAATTTTTGTGTCCGGGGCGGGTTGAGCTTCACGCGATGATGAAGCGATCCTCGAACAAAATGGCGAACTGGGATTTTGCTTCGCCCCATTCGCGTGGTGGCATTTTCCACTCTGCCGTGGCATCGCGCAAGACGAGCCAGATCAGCTTCGTCGCGGCCTCATCCGTCGGGAAATGACCCCGGATTCTGACTGCGCGACGCAATTTGGCGTTCAAGGCCTCGATGGAATTTGTGGTGTAGATGATTTTGCGCACGGCTTCGGGAAAGGCAAAAAACGGGATGACGCGGTCCCAGTTCCGGCGCCAGGCCAGGGCAATGGCGGGGTATTTCTTGCCCCAGAACCCGGCCTCGAAGGCCTCGAGGGCGGCCATTCCGGCTTCGGCGTCGTTCGCCCGATAGATCATGCGCAGCGCCGGCACGACGGGCTTTCGGTCTTTCCAGGACACGAACTCCAGCGAGTGCCGGATCAGGTGAACTACGCAGGTTTGGACGATCGCCTGCGGAAAGACGGCGTTGATCGCCTCGGGAAAGCCCTTCAGGCCATCGACCACGGCGATCAGGACGTCCTCGACGCCGCGGTTCTTCAGTTCGTTCATGACGCGCAGCCAGAACTTCGCGCCCTCGGTCGTCTCGATCCAGATGCCGAGAATGTCCTTGGTGCCGTCGGCCTGGACGCCGAGCGCCAGGTAAACCGCCTTGTTGCGGACCAGGCCCTCGTCCCGGATCTTCACGCGCATAGCGTCGAAAAAGACCAGCGGATAGCTCGTCTCCAGCGGCCGGTTCTGCCACTCGCTCACCGTCTCCAGCACGGCGTCGGTGACGGTCGAGATCAGGTCGGGCGAAACGTCCAGGCCATAAATCTCCAGCAGATGGCCCTGAATCTCCCGGACGCTCATGCCGCGGGCGTACATTGAGATGATCTTCTCGTCGAAACCCGGGAAGCGACGCTGATACTTCGCGATCAGCTTCGGATCGAAGGTGCCCTCCCGATCGCGCGGAATTTGCAGCTCCAGCTTCGAGCTCTCGCCCAGAACCGTCTTCTTCGAATAGCCGTTGCGCCGGTTCGCCTTGCCCGCCGCCGCTTCGCCGTCGAGATGATCGTCCAGCTCCGCCGACAGGACCCGGTTCGCCAGGGCCTTCTTCAGCTCGTCGACAAGCCCATCCTTGGCGAAAACAGCCCGTGGATCACGCCCATGATCCAGTGTGTCCTTCTTGATGACCATATGCGCCCTCCATCGGCGTCACTATGGCCCCGGACACAAAATCTCGGACAGTCCCCATGGCGCCTGGCGTCAGGTCCACCCGCCGCTCGACGCTGGGTGTGCACTGAGCCTTGAGGACGCAGGCCTGACAACTGGCGCGATCCCAGTAACGGTGGAGCGTCATGCCCCGCTCGACGGTGGTCATATGGCGTCGCAGCAGCGCGCCGGATGGGCAGCGATAGACATCCTGCTCGGGCAGATAGACGAAGTCCTGCTTGCCGAACCGACCCTCGGCCTTGGCGCCCGAGGTCAGCGGCTTGGGCAGATAGGGCGTCACGCCCAGAGCCTCGCAGGAGCGTATCTCCTCGCCGGAGAAGTAGCCGCGGTCGGCCAGCGCATCGAGCTTTTCCAAGCCCATGGCATCCTTGGTCTTGGCGGCCATGGTCGCGAGCTGTTCGCGGTCGCTACCGGTCATGACCACGTCGTGGGCGACGATCAGGTGATGCTTGGCCTCGACAGCGGACTGGACGTTGTAGCCGACAATCCCGCTGCCGCGCCCGCTGGTGGCCATCGAGCGAGCGTCCGGATCGGTCAGTGAGACCTGGCCGTCTGGCGCGGTCGCGATCTGCGCCTCCATCGCCTGGAGCGTCCGCATCTGCTCGCGCAGCCGCTCGACCTTCTCCGTCAGCCGTCCCGAGCGCACCTCAACGGCCTCGCCCTCCTGGCGGTCGGCCGTGTCGAGGTCCCGTAGGTAGCCGGCAATGTGCTCGGCGACCTGCTCCAGGCGCTTCTTCAGCTTGTAGGCGGTGAAGTTCTTGTCGCGGCTGTTCACCGCTTTGAACTTGCTGCCGTCGATCGCGACCAGGGCGCTCCCGAACAGGCCAAGCTCGCGGCACAGCACCACGAACTGAGCGCAGGCGCCCTGGATGGCCGGGCCATTGTCCTCCCGGAAGTCGGCGATCGTCTTGTGGTCAGGCACCAGCCGGCCGGTCAGCCACATCAGCTCGACATTGCGCTGAGTCTCGCGCTCCAAGCGGCGGCTGGATTGGACCTTGTTCAGGTAGCCGTAGATGTAGAGCTTCAACAGCGTCGCCGGGTGGTAGGCTGGCCGCCCCGTCACCGCCGGCGTCACGCCCTCGAAGCCCAGCGCCCCCAGATCCAGCTCATCGACGAAGACGTCGACCACCCGCACCGGGTTCTCATGAGCCACATAGTCGTCAAGACAATCAGGAAGCAGCGTCGGCTGGTGCCGGTCAGAACCTTGGACGAAGCGGCTCAAATCCGACCTCCCGACTGCAACGTCAGGAGTTTAGCTCAACAGCACGTTTTCACACAGCCTCGGTCGTTAGCTGACATCGCACCTGCCCTGCTTCGGAGCAGCCACGCAGTGGCTGCCGAGAGGCTTGTCGCCGAAACTCCCCGGTAAGGCGGCCGTCCGTTCGATCAAATCGAACAGAGCGATCGGAACAATGCGATAGACAGCACATTCCTTCTCCGACTAGGTCGGCGGAGAAGAAGGTTCTCCTATGACGACGCACGCCTCCGCTCCCGTTCCCGCACCGTCCAACCCCCTGCTACGGGGCGCAGGACGCATCCTGCCCGGCCTCGGCCTCTGCGCAGGCATCAGCGCCGTGGCCTTCGCGCTGGAACATGTCGAAGCCCTCGCCACCGGTCGCGCCTGGCTGGAGGCCCTGGTGCTGGCGATCCTGCTCGGCACCGCCATCCGCAGCGTCTGGACGCCCTCCGAAATCTGGCGCCCGGGCATCGCCTTCTCGGCGAAAATGGTGCTGGAGATCGCCATCGTGCTCCTCGGCGCGTCCCTGAACGTGGCGATGATCATGGCCGCCGGACCTGCCCTGCTCGCCGGCATCGCGGCGGTGGTGGCGATCGCGCTCGCCGTCAGCTTCCTGCTCGGCCGGGCGCTCGGATTGCCGAAGCGCATGGCGGTCCTGGTCGCCTGCGGCAATTCGATCTGCGGCAACTCCGCCATCGCCGCCGTCGCGCCGGTCATCGGTGCGGATGGCAAGGATGTCGCCGCCTCCATCGCCTTCACCGCCGTGCTGGGCGTGCTCGTCGTGCTCGGGCTGCCCCTGCTCGTGCCGCTGCTGCGCCTGAGCGAGACCCAATATGGCGTTCTCGCGGGGCTGACCGTCTACGCCGTTCCGCAGGTCCTTGCCGCAACGGCCCCGGTTGCGGCGGCCAGCGTCCAGATCGGGACCCTCGTCAAGCTCGTCCGCGTCCTCATGCTGGGCCCCGTCGTGCTTGCGCTGTCCGTCTTCGGGCATCGGCTGCGGGAGGATTCGACCGAAGGCAACGCAAAGCCGGCGCCGCGGCGCCTAGCCGTCAACAAGCTCGTGCCCTGGTTCATCATCGCCTTCCTGGGCATGGCGGCGTTGCGCAGCCATGGCGTCATTCCAGAGGTCGCGCTCGCGCCCATCGCCAAGACCGCGACCATCCTCACCATCATCTCGATGGCAGCGCTGGGCCTCGGGGTCGATATCCGCGTCGTCGCCCGCGCCGGCGGGCGGGTCACTGCGGCGGTCACCCTGTCCCTGATCGCCCTGGCAGCCGTCAGCCTCGGTCTCATCCGGCTCCTGGGCATTGCGTGAAGCTTCGGCGCGCGACGCTGGCTCCCAGCCGTCGCCGCCCTCTCAATCCGGTATGCGTTCCCAGTCCTTGAGCCAGGGTGCGGCTGAAGCGTCGCTCGGCGCACGCCAGTCGCCGCGCGGCGAGAGCGAACCGCCGGACGAGACCTTCGGGCCGTTCGGCACGGCCGAGCGCTTGAACTGGCTGGTCTCGAAGAAGCGGCGGATGAAGACGCCGAGCCAACGCTTGATCACGGCCAAGTCATAGGCGACGCGCTTGCCCGCCTCCATGTTCGGCGGCCAGTCTCCTGCCCCGGCATCGCGCCAGGCATGCTCGGACAGGAAGGCGATCTTGCTCGGCCTAAAGCCGTAGCGCGTCGTATAGAACAGGTTGAAATCCTGCAGCGCATAGGGGCCGACGAAATCCTCGGTCTTCTGGGCCGGCTTGTCGCCATCGCCCGGCACCAGCTCCGGCGAGATTTCGGTCGCCAGGATGTCGAGCATCACGTCCGAGGCCTCGGCGCCGAAGCGGCCGGACTGGGCGACCCAGCGGATCAGGTGCTGGATCAGCGTCTTCGGCACGGAGCCGTTGACGTTGTAATGCGACATGTGATCGCCAACGCCATAGGTGCACCAGCCGAGCGCCAGCTCCGAGAGATCGCCGGTGCCCATCACCAGCGCATTGTGCCGGTTGGCGAGGCGGAAGAGCACGGAGGTGCGCGCGCCCGCCTGCACGTTTTCAAACGTAATATCGTAGACGGGCTCGCCCGCGGCGAAGGGATGCCCGATATCGATCAGCATCTGCCGGCAGGCCGGCGTCATGTCGATCTCCTCGGCACTGACGCCGAGGGAGCGCATCAGGCGCCAGGCATTGTCCTTGGTGCCCTTGCTCGTCGCGAAGGCCGGCAGCGTATAGGCGAGGATGTTCTCGCGGGGCAGGCCGAGCGCGTCGAAGGTGTGGGCCGCGACGATCAGCGCCTGCGTCGAGTCGAGGCCGCCCGAGACGCCGATCACGACCTTGTCGAGCCGCGTGCTCTCCAGTCGCTTGCGCAGTCCGTGCGACTGGATGTTGTAGGCCTCGAAGCAGAGCTCGTTCAGCCTTGCATCGTCGTTCGGCACGAAGGGGAAGCGATCGACTTCGCGGACGAGGCCGAGATCGCTGTCGCGATCCGGCTCCAGCGCGAAGGCGACGCGGCGGAAGCCGAGCCGGTCGCGGTTCAGATCGGCGCTGTCGCCGAAGGTGTTCTGGCGGATGCGGTCCATCGCCAGCCGTTCGAGGTCGATATCGGCGAGGATGAGCTGCGGCTCGGCGGCGAAGCGCTCGGCCTCGGCCAGGAGCGCGCCGTTCTCGTAGATCATCGCCTGGCCGTCCCAGGCGAGATCGGTGGTCGATTTACCGGTGCCGGCGGCGGAATAAGCGTAGGCCGCGATGCAGCGGCCGGAATGCGCCTTGCAGAGCGCATGACGCCAGTCGGACTTGCCGATGGTGACGTTGGAGGCCGAAAGGTTGAGCAATAGCGTCGCGCCGGCGAGCGCGGCGTAGGAGGAGGGCGGGATCGGCGTCCAGACATCCTCGCAGATCTCCATGTGGACGACGAAATCGGGGATATCGCTCGCCGTCAGCAGGATGTCGGTGCCGAACGGAACCTCCTGCCCGCAGAGATCGACATAGAGGGCGCCGGCCCGCTCGCCCGAAGCGAACTGGCGGCGCTCATAGAACTCGCGGTAGTTCGGCAGATAGGTTTTCGGGACAGCGGCAAGGATGCGGCCGCGATGGATCGCGACGGCGCAGTTGAACAGCCGGCCCTCGACGCGCAAGGGGGCTCCGACGACCGCGACGCAGCGCAGGCTGCGGGTTTCATGCAGGAGCCGCGCCAGCGCCTCGTTCACCGCATCGAGCAGCGCGTTCTGCTGCAGCAGGTCGTCGATGGCATAGGCGCTGATGCCGAGTTCCGGGAACAGGCACAGCGAGGCACCGCCCTCATCCGCACGCCGGAGCATGGCGCTGGTCTCGGCCACGTTGAAGGCGGGATCCGCCACCTTCAACCGCGGCGCGGCACAGGCGATGCGGACGAAACCGTGGGCGTGGATATTGCGGAAACTCATGCAGTCCTCTCGCACCGGCGGGAGCAGGCCAGAAACCCGCTTATCGCGCAGGCGGAAGGACGCGGGCAAGGGGAGCCCTCTACCGCCCACCCTGTCATTTCCAGATAGGATCTGTTGAGGAATTTCAAAGGCTCCCCGGCCCTGCAGGAAAATCGCCGTATTGCTGAGTGTGAAGGGCGCCGCGACGCCGTGCCAAGCGGCACAGCAGCCAAGCTTCGTATGCCGATATGGAATGGCGGCAAATACTCACAACACAGGGCGCATGAGTACCGTTGCCAAACGAGCGATTACCGACCATCCCGCTAGCAGCACAGGTTGACATAGATCTAACACAGCGGCAAAGCGACCCGTCATTCTCGTCCCAGCGCCTACGCGCACTCCGCCACGTGGAAAGCCGTTCATGTCTGCCTCGACGACCGCTCGTCCCGACTCGGTCCCTCACGAGAGCCTGGCTGGGCAACTCGCGCGCATCGCTACGAAGAACTACCGGATCGGCATCATCGGCCTCGGCTATGTCGGCATCCCGCTGGCGCTGACCGCCTGCAAGGCCGGCTTCCCGGTCGTCGGCTTCGACATCGACACCAAGCGCGTCGCCCAGATCAACCGCGGCGAGAGCTTCATCAAGCATATCCCGACCGAGGCTATCGCCGCAGCGATCAAGGAAGAGCGCTTCCGCGCCACGACCGATTTCGACGAGCTGCGCGACGTCGATGCGATAATCATCGCCGTGCCGACGCCGCTGACCAAGCATCGCGAGCCCGATCTGAGCTATGTCGAGGCGACAGCCCGGGCGATCGCGCCGCGCCTGCGCAAGGGCCATCTCGTCGTGCTGGAATCGACGACCTGGCCCGGCACGACCGACGAGGTCATGCGCCCGATCTTCGAGAAGACCGGCCTGAAGAGCGGCATCGACTTCTACCTCGCCTTCTCGCCCGAGCGCGAGGACCCCGGCAATCCGGATTTCGGCACCTCGACCATCCCGAAGGTCGTGGGCGGCGATGGCGCGGATGCGCTGGAGCTCGCGAACGCCGTCTATGGCGCGCTGGTGGTTAAGACCGTGCCGGTCTCCTCCTCGGCCACCGCCGAGGCCGTCAAGCTGACCGAAAACATCTTCCGCGCCGTCAACATCGCGCTCGTGAACGAGCTCAAGGTGATCTACGGCAAGATGGGCATCGACGTCTGGGAGGTGATCGACGCCGCCAAGACCAAGCCCTTCGGCTTCATGCCGTTCTATCCGGGCCCCGGCCTCGGCGGGCACTGCATCCCGATCGACCCGTTCTACCTGACCTGGAAGGCGCGCGAGTTCGACGTCACCACGCGCTTCATCGAGCTTGCCGGCCAGATCAACACGGCCATGCCGCATTGGGTGATCGACCGCATCGCCGAGGCGCTCGATCGCCAGCAGGGCCGCGGTCTGAGCAAGGCGAAAATCCTGGTGATGGGTATCGCCTACAAGAAGAACATCGACGACATGCGCGAGAGCCCCTCGCTGCGCCTGATCGAACTGCTCGAGGAGCGCGACGCCAAGGCCGATTATCACGACCCGCATGTGCCGGTGATCCCGCCGACCCGCGAGCATGCCAACCTGGCCGGCCGTGCCTCGGTCGCGCTTTCCCCCGAGACGATCAAGGGCTATGACGCCGTGCTGATCGCGACGGACCATGACGCGGTCGACTACAAGGCGCTTGTCGCTGCCGCGCGCCTCGTCGTCGATACGCGCAATGCCTGCGCCAAGGCCGGCCTGACCGGCGACAATATCGTCAAGGCCTGAGCCGGGACGCCCCAGGGAAACGCCAGAGAACACACCATGACGTCATTCGCGCTGATCGGTGCTGCCGGCTATATCGCGCCGCGCCACATGAAGGCCATCAAGGCCGTGGGCGGCGATCTCAAGGTCGCCTTCGACCCGAACGATTCCGTCGGGATCATCGACAGCCATTTCCCGCAGGCGCATTTCTTCACCGAATTCGAGCGCTTCGACCGGCATGTCGACAAACTGCGCCGCCGCGACGAGCGCATCGACTATGTCGCGATCTGCTCGCCGAACTACCTGCACGACGCCCATATCCGCTTCGGCCTGCGCGCCGGCAGCGACGTGATCTGCGAGAAGCCGCTCGTCCTCAACCCCTGGAACATCGACGGGCTGATCGAGATCGAGCGCGACTCCGGCCGCAAGGTCAACACGATCCTGCAATTGCGCCTGCATCCGGCGATCCAGGCGCTGAGGGAACGCATCGCCACCTCCAACGAGCGTCATTGCGTCGACCTGACCTACATCACCTCGCGCGGGCGCTGGTATCACGCCTCCTGGAAGGGCGACGACGCCAAGTCCGGCGGCGTCGCCACCAATATCGGCGTCCATTTCTTCGACATGCTCGCCTATGTCTTCGGCCCCCTGCAGTCGCAGACCGCGAACCTGCGCGAGGGCGAGCGCGCCGGCGGCCTGCTCTCCTACGAGAAGGCCGATGTGCGCTGGTTCCTCTCGGTCGATGCCAACGACCTGCCCGACAGCGTCAAGGGCCAGAAGACAACCTACCGCTCGATCACCATGGATGGCGAGGAGGTCGAGTTCTCCGAGGGTTTCACCGACCTGCACACCCGCAGCTACGAGGAAATCCTCGCCGGCAAGGGCTATGGGCTGGAAGATGTGCGCTTCTCGATCGAGGTCGTCTCGCAGTTCCGCAACGCCCCGGTCGTGACCGCCGGCGAGACACATCCCTTCGTCGCCAAATACCTCAAGGGCTAAAGCATGGCCGGCGCGTCGCAGATGCGGGAAGATTCGCGTTTCCCGGGCGCGCTCGTCCATGAGAGCGCCTATGTCGACGAGGGCGCGACGCTCGGCGCCGGAACCAGAATCTGGCACTTCGTGCATGTGCTCGGCCAGACCACGATTGGCCGCGACTGTGTGCTCGGCCAGAACGTGATGGCCGGACCGCGGGTGACGATCGGCGACGGTTGCAAGATCCAGAACAATGTCGCGCTCTATGACGGCGTCGAGCTGGAGGCGGACGTGTTCTGCGGGCCGTCCTGCGTCTTCACCAACGTCAACAACCCGCGCGCCTTCATGAATCGCAAGGCCGAGTTCCGCCGCACGCTGGTGAAGCGCGGCGCGAGCATCGGCGCCAACGCGACCATCGTCTGCGGGCACACGCTCGGAGCGTATTGCTTCATTGCGGCCGGCGCGGTGGTGACCAAGGATGTGCCAGACTATGCTCTGATGGCCGGGGTTCCGGCGCGCCGGATCGGCTGGATGAGCAAGGCCGGCGAGAGGCTCGGGCCTGACCTGACCTGCCCGCTGACCGGAACGCGCTACCGGGAAGTGGGCCCGGAGCAGCTTGAGGAGATTGCCTGATGAGCGAGCGTCCCGCGATCGAGTTCATCGACCTCAAGGCCCAGCGCCAATACATCGGCAAGGCCATGGACGAGGCGATCCTCAAGGTCGTCCATGACGGCAACTACATTCTCGGCCAGCAGGTCCAGCAGTTCGAGACCGAGCTTGCCGCCTTCTGCGGGGCGAAGCACGCGATCGGCGTCGCCAACGGCACGGACGCGCTGATCCTCGTGCTCGAAGCGCTCGGCATCGGCCCGGGCGACGCCGTGATCTGCCCGAGCTTCACCTTCGCCGCGACCGCAGAGGTCGTGGCCTGGATGGGCGCGACGCCGGTCTTCGCCGAGATCGACGAAGCGACCTACAATATCGACCCCAAGAGCCTCGGAGCCGCGCTCGAAACCGCGAAGCAGGACAAGCTCAACCCTCGCGCCCTGATCAGCGTCGACCTGTTCGGCCAGGCCTGCGACTACGAGCCGATCGAAGCCTTCTGCAAGCAGAACGGCCTCGTGCTGATCTCGGATTCGGCGCAGGGCTACGGCGCCCGCTACAAGGGCCGCGTCGCCGGCGCGATCGGCGATTTCGCCACGACAAGCTTTTTCCCGGCCAAGCCGCTGGGTTGTTACGGCGATGGTGGCGCTATTCTCACCGATAATGACGAACATGCCGCGCTGCTGATGTCGCTGCGCTTCCACGGCAAGGGCTCGTACAAGTACGACAATGTCCGCGTCGGGGTGAATTCGCGGCTCGACACCATCCAGGCGGCTGTGTTGATCGAGAAGCTCAAGGTCTATGCCGAGGAGATCGAGAAGCGGCAGGTCGTGGCGGCACGCTATACCGCCGCGCTCAAGGACGTCGTGGTCACACCGCATGTCATGGCAGACTGCGTCTCAACCTGGGCGCAGTACACGATTCGCGTCGCAGCCGACCGCCGCGATGCCTTTCAGGCGGCGCTGAAGGCCAAGGGCGTGCCGACCACGGTCTACTACCCGAAACCGCTGCACCAGCAGACCGCCTACAAGCACTATCCCGTCGCCGGCAACGGCCTGCCGATCTCGGAGCGCGTCGCGCAGGAGGTCGTCGCGCTGCCGATGCATCCCTATCTCGACGAAGAGACGCAGGACTATATCATCGCGCAGGTGCTTGAGGCTCTGGCTGCTCCGGCGGCCGCGGTGGCATGAGCCGGCCGTTGCGGCTGGCTTATCTCTCTCTTGAGACGCCACGGCCGGGCCAGGCTTCGCAGACGCATATCGACGAGATTATTGCCAGTCTGCGTGATCGCGGCTGGGGCGTAGAGCTGTTCGCGACGAGCGGTGGCGGCGCCAGCACGCGCTCTTCGTTTCTTCGCCGCCTGATGGGCTATGCGCGCACCCAGGCCGCACTGGGAAAGCGCCTACGCGATTTCGACGCGGTCTTCATCCGCTCGCATTTCATGGCTCTGCCGCTGGCGCTCTGGGCGCGGCGGCGGAACGTTCCCGTCGTTCACGAGATCAATGGCACCCCTGCCGATATCGGCGTGACCTATCGTTTCGTGAAGCCCTTCTCGCCCCTGTTTTCCTGGCTTTATCGGGAGCAATACCGAAGGGCCGCGCATCTGCTCGCCGTAACGCCTGGGCTAGTGGATTGGGCCAGGCGCTTTGCCGGCCATGACCGTGTCAGCCTGGTTTCCAACGGCGCCAATACCGATTTGTTCAAGCACGAAGGCGCTCCCAGCCCAATCGAAGGCCAATATGTGATCTTTGTGGGAGGGCTGGTCGCCTGGCACGGGATAGGCACCATGCTGGCGGCCCTGAAGGAGCCAAGTTGGCCGGCCAATCTGCGCCTGGTCATCGTCGGCGACGGCATCGAACGCGACAAGGTCGAGGACGCGCTGTCCGATCCACGGTTGGTCTGGCTAGGTCGACAGCCCTATGACGCCGTGCCTGCACTTCTGCGAGGCGCCCTTGCCGCATTGTGCGTGATCGAGAACCAGGATGGCCGCTCGAGCTCTGGCGTGGCGCCGCTGAAGCTCTTCGAAGCGATGGCCTGCGGCGTTCCTGTCATCGCCAGCGAACTGCCTTTCCAGGCCGACCTCGTCAGGCAAGAGCGCGCCGGTTTGATCATCCCCGCATCGGCACCCGACAGGCTCGCTGCTGCCGTCAATCAGCTCGCGGAAGATGCCCAGGCTGCACGCTCCATGGGCGTCAATGGAGCGGACTACGTCGTTCGCGAGGCGAGTTGGCAACGCCGGGGCGACGATATTCACCAGATTCTGAAATCAGCATTGTGCCTACAGAAGAATGGCTAGCGCGTTCTGCAGCCTTTGATCGCTGATCTGTCGGCTCGACTGGCCAATCCCCCTATGGAAACATTCGCAAGACACTTTACACCTGCTGGAAAGCTGGGGCAGGACACATCCAAGCGCACGAGAATGCGCCAGTCCAAAGGGTCGAGGCGCTATTTATGAGCCGAGCTGAGATCGGTATGGCCGGACCCCGGGCGGTGGTGCTGTCGTTCTCGCGCATCGCGCGGGATCGTCGCGTCCTGCGTCAGTGCGAGTTGCTGGCCCAGATGGGCGCCTCCCCGCTTGTGCTTGGATATGGGGAGCCGCAGGACCGGATTCCCTATGCCTTCGAACATCTCAAGACGCCCCAGCCGACGCCGCAGCACCGCGCCAGCACGGTCATCCGTCAGTTGCCGGGCCGCCTGGGGCTCTGGGCTGCCCGGATCGGCTTCTGGGGCGCGGGCCGCCATCGCTGGGCACTCGCCCGCCTGCTCGCGTCCGATGCGCGCGTCGTGATCGCGAATGACTGGCCGGCCCTGGTCGTCGCCGCGCGCTGGAAGGCCGAGACCGGCGGCTATATCCACTACGACACGCACGAGTTCGCGACGCTCGAGTTCGATGAACGCAAGAGCTGGCGCATCGTATACAAGCCCTTCGTGAAACGCCTCGAACGCGCCGCCATGGCATCGGCCGACGTCGTTTCGACGGTCGGCCCGCGGCTCGCCGACGAGTTGAAACGCTATTACGATCTGCCGGAGCGCCCGCTCGTCATCCGCAACATACCCAACCGGATCGAGCTGCCAGCGCCGACCCCGACACAGTGGCCGCTTCAGCTGCTCTATCACGGCCAGATCCTTCGGGATCGGGGGCTGGAGACGCTGATCGACAGCATCCCGCACTGGCAAAACCAGCATAAGCTGACCATCCGTGGTGATGGCGATCCGGCCTATGTCGAACACCTCCGCCAACGAGCCGGGCAGCTGGGCGTGTCGGCGTACGTGACCTTCGAGCCGGCCGTTCCGCCCGATCAGGTCATGCCGATTGCGGCCCGAACGGCCGATGTCGGCGTGCACTTCACCCAGCTCGAGACCAAGCAGCGGCATTTCAGCCTGCCGAACAAGCTGTTCGAATATATCGGCTCCGGTCTCGCCGTCGCCGTCTCGCCGGGAGCCGATCTGCGCGAGATCGTCGAGGGCTATGGCGTCGGTGTCGTGAGCGCCGATGCGAGCCCATTGGCCGTCGCGGCCGCGATCAACGGGCTCGATGCCGCGGCGGTCGAGCGCTTCAAGCTCGCGGCCCGCGAGGCGGCCGACCAGCTATGCTGGGAGCACGAGCGCGCCATTCTGCGCGCCAGTCTCGAGCCGATGCTGCAAGGCGCGCTGCAGGCACCGTAGAGGCTCCTGCCATGTGAGCGGTGTTCTCAGGCCACGGCCTTGAGCGGCTGTGAGGCGTAGGCCCAAGGCAGCAGGTCGTCGAGCTGGCTTTGCGGGTGGCCGGCGACGATACGGGTGATGACGTCGACGAGGTAGGCTTGCGGATCGACGCCGTTGAGTTTGGCCGTTTCCACGAGCGAGGCGATCACGGCCCAGTGCTCGGCGCCGCCAGCGGATCCGGCAAAGAGCGCGTTCTTGCGGTTCAAAGCGATGGGTTTGATCGCGCGCTCGACCACGTTGGAGTCGATCTCGATGCGGCCGTCGTCGAGGAAGCGTGAGAGGCCGGCCCAGCGCGAAAGCGCGTAGCGGATGGCCTCGGCAAGCTTGCTCTTCTGGCTGACGAGGAGAAGCTTGGCGCGCAGCCACGGCTCCAGCGCCTCGACGATGGGGCGGATCCTCGCCTGGCGGGCGTCGCGCCGCTCCTCGGCGGAGCGCCCGCGGATATCGCCCTCGATGCGGTAGAGTTCTGCGATGCGCACGAGCGCTTCCGAAGCGATTGGCGCCGGACCGGCCTCGGCCAGTTCGTAGAACTTGCGCCGGGCGTGGCTCCAGCAAAAGGCCAGGCTCACGGCATTCCTGACGGCCAGCGCCTTGTAGCCGGCGTAGCCGTCCACCTGCAGCACGCCGGCGAAGCCTTGAAGATGCCGGATCGGCTGCTCGGCCTTGCGGTCGGGTGCGTAGAGATAGGCCACGCCGGGCGGATCGGCGCCGCCCCAGGGCCGCTAGTCGCGGGCATAGGCGAAGAGTTGGCCGGTCTTGGTACGGCCGCGGCCCGGATCGAGCACAGGCGCCGTGGTCTCGTCTGCGAAGAGCTTGGTCGACGCCTTCAGCCGCTCGAACAAGCGCTCATGTACCGGGCGTAGGAGGAAGGCCGCCTTGCCGACCCAGTCAGCCAAAGTCGATCGGTCCAGGTTCACCCCCTGCCGGCCATAGATCTGGGCCTGCCGGTACAGCGGCAGGTGATCGGCGTATTTCGAGACGAGAACGTGGGCGACGGTCGCCTCCGTGGGGATGCCGCCTTCGACGAGACGCGCGGGCACTGGGGCCTGCACCACGACCTCCTCGCAGGCACGGCAGGCGTATTTCGGCCGGCGCGTCACGATCACGCGGAACTGGGCAGGGACGATATCGAGACGCTCGGAGACATCCTCGCCCATCACATGCAGCGCGCCCCGGCAACACGGGCAGGTTTTCTCCTGGACGTCGATGATCTGCTCGACCCGCGGCAGGTGCGCCGGCAGCGACCCGCGGTTGGCGCGGCGCTTCCTGGCCCGCTCGGCCCGTTTGCCAGGATCAGCCGCTTCCTCGCCGGCGAGACCCTCGGCCTCGATCTGCTCGGCCTCTTCAAGACCCAGCAGCAACTGATCGACCGGTAGGCTCTCGGCCCGGCGCCCGAAGCGATGGCGCTGCAACTCCTTGATGATCTGGCGCAGCCGCTCGTTCTCGGCGCGCTCTTCCGCGAGCATCGCCCGAAGCGCGATCGGATCGCTGGTCAGTGGGTTGGCCGCGTTGCTCACGAAGCCGATTCAATCATGGATTACAGTGGGTTGCCAGTCTGGAACGATCAACTTGCCGCGACGGGGACCCGCGTCTCGCGCCGTTCATGCACCCGTCGCCAATCGAGGCCTTCGAGCAACGCCTGAAGCTGCGCCGCTGTTAGCCGCACGACGCCGTCGGCGATGGTAGGCCACTGGAACTTGCCGTCTTCCAGCCTCTTCGAGAACAGGCACACGCCCGTCCCATCGAAGTACACCAGCTTGATCCGGTCGGCGCGGCGCGCCCGGAACACGTACACCGCGCCCGAGAACGGATCGGCGCCCAGGCTCTCGCGCACCAACGCGGCCAGGCCCTCCGCGCCCTTGCGGAAGTCTACCGGCTTTGTCGCGATCATGACGCGGACCGCGCCGGTCGGGCCGATCATGAGCCGCCCTTCAGGGCGGATAGTACCGCGGCGATCGTCTTCGGGCTCGCACCGGTTCCGACACGCACCACGACGCCGTCAATCTCGATCTCGATCCCGCCGCTCGACCGGGCTACGTCGCGACGACGACGTGTGGCCGGCTGCCTCACGGTCTCGGGCGCCGGGCGAGCTGCATCGACCACCGCAGGCACGAACGTTGGCAATGATGCCGGCGGCAACGTCTCCGGTGCTCGCCGCAAAAGACGCCGCCAGCCGAAAAGCTGCTGCGGAGACAAGGCGTGGCGACGCGCAATCTCGCTCACCGTCGCGCCCGGCTCGTAGCTCTCCGCCACGATCCTTGCCTTGTCGTCGTCCGACCAATCCCGTCGGCGTCCGGTCCCGGTGAAGACCTCGAACCGGCGAACCGGCTCGTCGTCGCTGGATTTAAGCGTAAGCTCTGAAATCATCATGTGTCGAAGCCCTCAGGGGCTTCAAACATCGGCCCTCAGACCGCTCCAGCAAAGGTGCCAACGGGACAGCGCTGACCCTGCCATCGACCTTCTGGCGCAGTTGATCGGCGTCATAGGTGACGCCAGCTAGGATGACTTCTGCCCGCTGGCCGGCCGTCACGCTGAAGCGCAACAAGCCGCCCACGATCCCCACTTGGCACCCGATGCATGCTAATCACCGCGAACGACCGCGCAGTCAACGATCAGATCCTCGGGTTCTAGATCGTCGGACATCGCCCCAAGGATGCAGCACCACACACCCTTGTAGTTCCATCGATCGTCTCGCAGCGACGGTCAGAACACCCGTGGCCGCCTACGAAAGACAACCCTGAATCACCATCACGACAGCCCGCGCCAATTGATTGGGACAAGTTGCAAAATGCGCGCGACGACAACCCGAGACATGTTCGCTATGCGGTTGAGACAACAGCATTGAGACGCTCCGCTAATCGTGCGGCTCGCCGCCTGATATCGGGAATAGCCGTGCTCTCCCAGTGTTGCCCGCGTGTCGGAGGTCCGAGAATCGAAAGAAACTCGGAAGCTTTACCATCCAACCCAATCGCCCTGTCCTCGCTGTCGACTGCCAATCCAAGATCAAATTGATCTGCGACGACAACGCCAGCGCGTGCGAGGCTCGCAATCAGCGGATTGAGTTCGGTTACGCCGCAGTCAGACCCGCGGCAGTCAATCACGCGAGCAAAGCTGCGCACTTCGCTTTGCCTGCTACGCCTCGGCCTAAACTGGACAGATACCTCAGCAGAGCCGGCTTCGCACGCTTCTAAGCGCGCGGCCTGAACTGCAAGTTGGCCCGAACCAAGCGCATCGTTCATCATCACGGCAATTTCTGGAGCCATGCGATGACGGTGAACGTCCCACCACGGTCGCAGATGCCGGAGGAACCTCCGTCGTTGCACGTCATCAAGACCATGCCATATCGCAGCATTGTGCGGTCGGATTGCATGCATCAAGGATTGCCAATCGGATCCACCTCGCTGCAGCAATCTGAAGGCTCGGAGGCGCTGCGACAATGGACCTACGAAAAGACTAGTAATTTCGGCTTCACAGTGCTCGACGGTCCGGTGCACACGCGGCAGCAAGCCTCGTCGAGACAATGCCGTGATCCGGCCCCGATGTCCGCGCTCGAGCAAGGAGGCGATAACATCGACGGTCGTTAGGCCAGTGCCGAGTAGCAGCACTCCAGCCTCTTCCGGCAGTGCCTCCAGGCAGGTCTCGACCCATGGATTTCCGCGGCACAGGCCATGATCGCCTGAGAGAGGGTTATGGCCCGTAGCAAGAACGACGTGAGCTGCGTACAGTTGAATTCCATCGACCAGATCAATCCGCCAAGAGCCTTCGTCCGATTGAACTGCGAAGACCTCGCCCCCGATGGCGCTTAACGCTCCCTCGGACATCGACACGGCTTCGAGGAAAAGCCCATTCAAATAATCGCCGAATAGGCTCCGCGGTATGAACTCGCGGGAGCCATTCGGTTGGTGGTGTTCGAGCCATTGTGCGAAATGCGCTGGCTGGTCTGGCCATGCGCTCATATCGCCCGCGCGCGTATTCAGAAGATGTATCGAGCGGTCAGTTGAATAGGCAACACCTCGGCCTAAATGCTGTGAACGTTCGATCACCACGATGCGACAACGGCGGTTCTTTTGTCTGAGATGGAGGGCAAGAAGCGCACCGCTGGCGCCGCCGCCGATAATCGCTATGTGGTAGGCTGTGTTCACAATAAGACCTGACAACTCGGATGGCCGACGCTTAGCCTTGGGATTACCCCGCTTTTGGCCGAAAATCGCTGCGGAAGCGATCGCTCGCGCCGCCCATCAGCATAGAAAGTACCGAGGTCTTCTAGACCAAGAGTTCAAGCAGCGCAAAGTCAAATTGCGGATAATCTGTCGGCAGCAGTCAATTCATTCCGCTCATTTTGAGTATCGGCACGAGTGTCGGCCATACAAGGCTAACTGCATCTCGACTTACCCGCGAAGCGAGTGGGCTTGGCCCGACGGTCAACCTTAGCTGACCTGGAAACGTTCGGCCCAGAGCCCGAGCGAGACGATCCGCCAGAGCGTGAAATCGACGGGCGCTCGCCCGTCGAGCATGTCGGCGGCGAAGCGGCGGGTGCCGGCCGGGTCGAGAAGGCCCGGCAGGACGCGAAGCGTCCGCTCGACCCCGTCCTCCACCAGCCCGCGCAACGGCCCGCGCATCCAGACCGCCTCGGGCGTGGCGAAGCCGAGCTTGTCGCGGCGCTCGCTAACTTCGCGCGGCAGGATATCGGCCATGGCGCGGCGCAGCACGCGCTTGGTGTCGGCTCCAACCAGCTTGTGCCGATTGCCCAGCGCCAGGGCGAAATCGGCCAGCGGCGGATCGAGGAAGGGCACTCGCGCCTCGATGCCATGAGCCATGCTGTTGCGGTCTTCCCAGTGCAGCAGCATCGGCAGGTTGGAGGCGTGGGCCATGACCAGGCAGAGCGAGGCGATGTCTCGCGGCGGCTCCAGCCCCAACGACGCGGCGGCCGTCTCCAGCGCCGTCGGCTGCCGATCCAGCTCCGCCAGCGCCTGCGACGACAGCCAGCCATGCTGGACCTGGCCGCGATGGGTGCGCCGCGCCAGGCCCTTTATACGGTCCGGCGCCAGCGAGAAAGCGAGCCGCAGCAGCTGGCCGCCATAGCCCTGTCCCTGCATCTCGCGCCGTGCCGCGATCGTGCGGCCGAGCGTCAGCAAGCGCGCCGAGCGCGCCAGCTCGGCGAGGTAGATCGGGAAGAAGCTGTGATAGCCGGCGAGCAGCTCGTCCGCGCCCTGCCCATCCAGCATCACCTTGACGCCGGCGGCCCGCGCCGCCTCGAAGACGCACCATTGTGCGAAGATCGAGGTCGAGCCGAAGGGCTCGTCCTGATGCCAGGTGATATCGGAGGCGCGTGCGAAGACGTCCTCGGCGCGCGGGAAGATGAAGTGCGCCTGGGCGCCGGTCTTCTCCACGACCGTGTCCATGAACGGCTTTTCGTCCACCGCCTTCTCGGCATAGCAGGCGGAGACGGTGTGCAGCCCCGGCGCGTCCGGCGGCAGCATCGCCGCCATCAGACAGACGATGGAGGAGGAATCGAGCCCTCCGGACAGGCAGGAGCCCACGGGCACATCGGCGCGCAAATGCAGCCTGACCGAGTCGGCAAGGAGATCGCGGAAGCGCTCGGCCGCGGCACGTTCATCGATCTCGCCGAGCGCAGGCATCGCAACCGCATGCCAGCGCGTGATCCTGGGTTCGCTCGCCCCTGAGCCTCGCGCTGGCACCGTGCAGCATTCGCCGCCGCGCAATTGCCGGATGCCCTGGAACAGCGTCTCGGCCGTGTGGTCCGACATGCCGCCGGAAAGGAAATCATGCGCCCGCGCAAGGTTGATGCGACGCACTCCGCCCGGCAGGTCGAGCAGTTGCTTGATCTCAGAAGCGAATGCGACGCCGCCGGGCAGCGGGGTCAGATAGAGCGGCTTGATCCCGTAGCGGTCGCGCGCCGCGAACAGGACCTTTTCGCGATCGTCCCAGATCAGAAACGCGAACATGCCGCGCAGGCGCGGCAGGCAGTCGGCGCCCCACAGCATGTAGCAGCGCAGCAGGACCTCGGAATCCGACTCGCTGACAAAGGTCTCGCCGCGCGCCCGCATTTCGTCGCGCAGCTCGATGTAATTGTAGATCTCGCCGTTGAAGACGAGGTGATAGCGCCCGGATTCGTCCGCCATCGGCTGCAGGCCCGCATCCGAAACGTCGATGATCGCCAGCCGCCTGTGGCCGAGCGCGACCGGCCCGGCCGGGCTCCCGTATTCCTGCCAGCCGCGGCCGTCCGGGCCGCGATGCGCCACCATGTCGATGCGTTCCGGCGTGACCGGAAGCCCGACCGACGCGAAAAGGCCGCACATCAGTTCGCTCCTGCTTTTCCCGGATGCCCGGCCTCGTCAGCCCCGATGCGCCCTGATGGCATCGAGCACCGCTTCGGCGGCCTGCCCCGTGCCGTAATCGGCGATGTCGGATCGCGGCTTCCAGTCCGGCATGGTCCAGAGCCGGTTCCAGCCGTGCTCGAGCGTCTCGGTCCACTCGGTTTCGTCACGCAGGGTCACGCAGGGCCGGCGCGCGAAATAGGCTTCCTTCTGGAGGCCGCCCGAATCCGTCAGGACCACCTTCGCGCCGTCGAGCAGGCGGACCATGTCGATATAACCCACCGGATCGATGGTGCGGATCGAGCCCAGCTGCGTGCCGCTGCGCGCAATCGCCTGCTTCGTGCGCGGATGAACCGGCAGGATGACGGGCAGGCCGGCGGCAGTCTCGACGATGGCGTTCATTACCGCCTGCAAGCGCACCGGATCGTCGGTGTTCTCGGCCCTGTGCACAGTCGCCAGCGCGAAGCCGCCCTCGCTCAGCCGGTGATCGGCGAGGATGGTCGACATATCGCGCGAACGCCTCTGCGCGTGCAGCATTGCATCGTACATGACATCGCCAACGTGATGGACGCCGCGCGTGATGCCCTCGGCCTCGAGATTGCGAACGCCGGTCATCGTCGGGCTTAGCAGCAGCGCCGAGACGTGATCGGTCAGCACGCGGTTGACCTCCTCCGGCATGCGCCGGTTGAAGGAGCGCAGGCCGGCTTCGACATGGACGACCGGGATATGCAGCTTGGCAGCAGCCAGCGCCCCCGCCAGTGTCGAGTTGGTGTCGCCATAGACCAGCACCCAGTCCGGCTTGCGCTCGATCAGGCAGGCCTCGATACCGGCCAGCATCTGGCCCGTCATCGCGCCGTGGGTGCCGCCATGGATGGCGAGGTTCACTTCCGGCTTGCCGATCTCCAGTTCGCGGAAGAACACATCCGACATCATCTCGTCGAAGTGCTGGCCGGTGTGGACCATGATCTCGCTTAAATCGGCACTGGCGCGGATGGCGCGGCTGACGGCGGCGGCCTTGATGAACTGCGGGCGCGCACCGACAACGGTGAGGATCGTGGTTTTCGTCATCAGGAATTTCCGGTCTGGGCAGCTTTGGCCCGGCTGATCCGCACCGACTGGTAGTCGGCCAGGGTCTGGGCTGCAAGCCGGCGCGGATCATGCCAGCGCTCGACGAAGGCGCGAGCCGCGAGCCCCCTCCCATGAAGTTCGGACCGCGGCATGGTGACGACGCTTCGCATCGTATCGAGGATCGTGGCGGGCGTGGCGTCGATAACAGGCAACTCAGCCCTCAGGTCATGATCGAGGAAGCCGAGATCTCCCGCCCGCAGATAGGCGATGAGGGGTTTGCCGAGCGACATCGCCTCGACGCCGAACCCGCCATACCAGCCCGCGAGCAGTTGATCGATGACGACATCGGCCGAAGCATAGGCCTGGAGCGCCTGCGCGCGCGGCAGACCCTCGACGAGGCGCAGCTCGAAAACATGCCCTTCCGCCTTGAGCGCCTTCGCAGCCGCCAGCACGAATTCGGTGCCCTTGGCACCGCGATGGCTGGGCGCATGCAGGAAGACCAGCGGGCGCTCGGCGTCGGGCGGAGGTGGCGCGGCCGCGACGCTGAAGGGATCGAAGCTGGCATAGGGCTGAAAGCGCGCCTGCTGCGGCAGGACATGCAGCAGATCGGGGTTCAAGGCGTAGTGGAGCGGCGCATGGCGCGCGAAAGCGGCGATGGTCCGGCGCTTCCATTGATCGGAATTCGGCGGATAGTATTCGTCCTTAACCGCATCGGCGATCGAGATGTCGAACAGCTCCAGCGACCGATCGCGCTGGCGCGCATCGTCGCCCTGCCAGGTCACGGCCAGCGTCTTGCCCATGCCGGACAGCAGCCGCAAGTCCTTGAGCCAGACGGCCCGACAATACAGGCGCCAGATCACGTCGAGCGGGCTCGTCCATCGCGCTTGCCCCAACGACGGATAGGCATGCGGCACGAGGCAGCTCTGGCCGAACGAGAAATGGACCACGTCAGCCCATGCCATTGCGCGGAAAAGCAGGCGCCAGCGCGCCTTCTCGCGGGCGACGATCGATGGAGAGGGCGGCGCCAGCACCTCGTCTGCGGGGAAGCCGAGGGCCGTCTCTTCCAGAACGACGCAGCGGCTGTCGGCGCCGAGCTCCCGTTGCGCCGCCGCCAGCTGGGCCGATTGACCCGCGACATTCCAGGGGCAATGCAGCACGCGCAGCGGCCGCTTGCGAGGTCCGGACAGCTGCGTCTGCGCCATGCGCCCGGTCAGCGCTCGCTCGCCATCGTGGCGGCGATCCCGTCTGCGAAGCTGCGGAAACGGGACAGGTCATATTGCCCGCCGAGCTTCGTTAGCGAAGGCACCAGGCTCGGCGCGCTCATCTCCTTGCGCTCGAAGCGCGGCTCGGAGCCCAGAGCCATACCGATCCCGCGAGCAACCTCCTCGACGCTCAGCACCTCCGGCGAGGCGACGTTGAATGTGCCCGCCCAGCTCTCGTCGATGGCGGCGAGCAGGACACTGCAGATATCGTCGACATATGTCGGCGTGAACCGCATCCCGCTGCCGGACGAGGGCAGCGTCACGGCTTCGCCGCGCCGGATGCGTCCAATTAGGTCCGGGATCAGGCGTGCGGTCTGCCCGGGCCCGTATGGCGCGAAGAGCCGCAAAATCGACACTGGAAAGAGTGTCGAATAGGGTCTGGCGAGCATTTCCGAGGCCAGTTTCGTCGCGCCGAGATTGCCCAACGGGGCCAGCGCACCACCTTCCTCCAGTGGCTCCACGAATGGCTCATATACCGTGCCGCTGGACACCATGCAGAAGCGCGACACGCGCGCAGCCGCTGCCGCCAGCAGCAGCTCATGAGCGCCCATGACATTGACGGCGAACATTTCGGCCGCATCGCCCGGGAAGGCGCGGTACGAACGCGATTGTGCGAGATGGGCTACGGCGTCGACATCGTCCGGCAAGGTCAGCGGATCGCCCGATCCGAGCGCATGGACGAGAAGGCCGCTACCCGGCGGTGCAGATGCAGCGCCGCGTACCAGCGCGGTCACTCGATGTCCCTGCGCGACGAGGCGACGCGCCAGCGCATGGCCGACGAAGCCTGAGGCCCCCGTCAGCAGGACATGAAGACCCTGCGCCATGGCGTCAGACAGGCTTCGTGACGAGGACGGAAATGCCGTTGGGATTGGCGTCGTTGACCTGCCACTCCCTGGCCCCGAGATCGCGCAGCCAACCCTCGACCTCGTCCTGCGTATGCTGCCAGGCGTTGTGGGGGTGGTACCAGTCGAAATTGACCATGTTGTTGGTCTCGTAGTCGAAGGCCTCGTTCCAGAAGCACTTCAGGAAATTGTAGTAGATCAGCCGCTGGACATCATGCGTGCCGGCGGGAATGCCGAGCACCGGAATGGGCTTCTCCAGCGTGATCTTGGCGTTGAGGCGCGAGAGCTCACGGCCAAGCTCCGTGATCCCCTCGCAGGCCGCGTAGCACTCGTCCGGTGACAGCGGCATGAAATTCTTGCGGATATGCTCGTCGGCGAACACGCGCGAGGCGCCCATCTTCTTGTAGACGTAGAAAAAGAACTGCGCGCCCGGCTGGAGCTTGCGGTAGAGCGCCTCCACCGCCAGCCTTGTGTCGGGCGTGTGGTGCAGCACGCCGTCGGCGATGATGAAGTCGAAATAATCGTCCGGGAAAGGCGCTTCCATCAGATCGGCCTGCACCACGGTGCAGTTCGGCAGGTCGCGCGTATTGCCGAAGGTGGTCATCGCCGCTGCGGAGATGTCGAGCGCGAACACCTCGCCCGCGGTCTGCTCCGCCATGAAGCGCGCATTGAAGCCGGAGCCCGGCCCGCATTCCAGGATGCGCTTGCGCTTGGCGTGGAAGGCCTTGAGTTCCTCCAGGCTGCCCAGGTTGAACTTCTTCATGAACCAGCCGTAGAGAAACTCCTGATGCTGCGGCTCGAGGCCGTAGTTCTTGAAGCGCGTCCACTTGTCCGAAAAAGTCTCGTTGGTCTTGGCCTGTTCCGAGGCCGCCGCGCGCGCCTGGGTGGCATGCAGCGTCAGACCGTGCTTCGCCGCGAAATCCGAAAGATCCTGCTGCAGGACGCCCGTCAGGAAAGACGGCACACCGTCGATGATCGGAATCCAGCGGCCGTCGGGCGCTCGCAAAACGCCTTCCAGGATGTGCTCGCCTTCTTGGCGGAATGCCTCAAGCAGAAGCCCCCCCTTCGGGTATCCGACCGGCTGGAGTTGGCTGACGATCGACGAACGCAAGGCTGGTCCCTCTTGGCTTCAGTAGACGTAGGTCGCGGTTGTCCTAGACGATGATCCTCGAAAGGGAAATCAGCTTTTCCGTTCTCCTGACGGTTCTTTCGCCGTGGAACCGCCATGCGGCCCTTTTTTCACCGCGCGGCAGCGCCTTTGGGTGCGTCAGGTCAGCAGCCTGCGATAGGCCTGCGCCTGCAGCGAGATGATTCGGCTGGCGGAATGGAAGTCGGCAATCCAGGACGCACCGCGCGCGCCCAGCCCGGCCGCGTCCTTCGCATCGGCCGCAACTTGTCTCAGCCCGGCCGCGATCTGCTCGTGCGAGTTCGCAACGATCAGCGGCGGCGCCTTGCCGAAAAACCGTTCGGCTGCCGGCACGTCGAGTGCATTCAGCACGCGCCGGCCGAGCGCAAGCGCCTCGAAGGTGACGCCGCCGAAGGCGGGGAGAGCGAACTGATCAATAACAAGGTGGCTCGTCAGATAGTGGCGCCACAGTTCCGGCTTCTGCATAGGCTCGACCCAGCGCAGTCGGGACGCGAGACCGAGTTCGGCAGCGAGAGCTTCCGTCGCGGCTATGTCGCGCCCCCAGCGCACCGCAACGATCTCGAAATTGCCCCCCTCCTCGGCCAGCAAGGCCGCAGCGCGCAGGAAACGGTCATTGCCTTTGGATAGATTGGGATCGCCGTCCAGCCAATCCTGCCGCGCCGGTGCGAAGAAGCGCAACATCTCCTCCGGAGGGCGCAGATCGCCATGGATCACGGCGAAATCTCGCAGCCTCTGATCATCGAAAGCGTGCGGCAGCGGCACGATCCGCGTGCTTTCAATGCCGAGACGGTCGGCGGCTGCGAGGCAGTCCAGATTTGTCACCAGAACCTGATCAGCCATGCCGAAGCACAGCGCCGTCGCGCGCCCGGTCGGATTTTTCTCGAAAGGCAAGCTGCGCAGCGTGCCGTGCTCGTAGGCGGCATAGCGCCGGCCGGCGAGCAACGGCCATAACCCATCGAGCGCATAACCCTGGATCACGTCGTAGCGCGCGAGCAAGGGCGCGAGATGTCTGAAGCGCTCCCAGTAGTAGTCCAAATCGCCCCGCTCAGCGGGGAATGCCGCCACGCCGCGGCGTTCGCCCCACATCCGCGTCAAATCGGCAAAGTCGAGCCCACCCGCTGCTCGCGCCTGCCGCTCCGGCTCGTCGGCATTTCGGCCGAGGCGCTGCTCGAGCTTCTTGCGCTCATAGGCGAGCTTCCAACCAATCTTGTGCCGAAACAGCTCGGTCCGCGCTCGAAATGATCGCGAGCAGCGCACGAAGCGCTGATGATCGAGCTTGCGCCAGAGGCGGTCCGCCTCCGCCGAGCCTTCAATCTCGGCTGCGAGATAGCGGCAGCAATCAGCGATTGGACCGGAGGCGAACCAGCGGGGCCGCTGGTAGCCATTCAAGTCGACGCTGTGCCAGTCCGGGAAGAAGGGATCGGCGGGCGCCGTCTCGAAGCTTGCCTCCTCCCATTCAGGTGTCGCCATGATGTGGTAGTAGTCGAAGGACAGCACATCGGCTGCGATGCCATGGGCGCGCTGAATTCGTGCGTTGTTGAAGGCATTGTTGGCGATGTTGCCGATGTGCAGAACGCGGAGCGGCCGGCCAAGCCGTGCTTGCCGCTCCGCCAGCCAGTCCAGCGCATTCTCCTGGACCTCGCCGCCGATCATATGCGGTGGCGCGGGTCGAGCGGCTGGCCGACATCGCCGCCATAAACCCCGAAGCTCTCGCACCAGGCGTCGAAGGACAGCAGCGACCAGATGAGCGGCAGTCGATTCTGGGCACCGCTCATATGGGATTCGATCGCCTGCGCGACAAAGGCCGGGTCGAAGACGCCGCGCGCCGCGATCCGATCCGGCGACAGCACCTTGCGCACGAAGGGTTGCAACGCACCGCGATACCAGGAGGCGTCGGGAGGGCCGAAACCCATCTTCGGCTTGTCGGCGATCTGCGGCGGCACCCAGCCGCGGATCGCATCGCGGAAAGCGATCTTGCCTGTCTGTCCGTCGGTGAGCAGGTCCCAATCATAGGTCAGCGCGGTATCGATCACCTCGTTGTCGAGGAGTGGCACACGCGTCTCCAGCCCATGCGCCATCGACAACTTGTCCTCGACCATCAGCAGGCCGGCCAGATAAGTCTTGGCGTCGATGTAGAGCAGCCTGTCCCAGATATGATCTGATGGGCAAGCCTCCAGGATGCTCCGCATCTCGAGCTCAAGCGAATAGCCATCGGCCGCCGCGCGAAACTCGGGTCTCAGCGCCTGCTCGATCTCGTGATTGCCAACGGGGTAGCTGTAGATTGCCTGCATCCGAAGGAACGCGTCGGCGCCAGCGTCCGAGACCTGCCCGTGGTTTCGCCCGAGCAGTCGGTCGAGCAGGATCGCGCAGACGCGCCTTCCCGCGGGAAGGGGCGTCGGATGTATTCGTAGCGCGAGACGTAGCCCCCCAGAATCTCGTCGCCGCCGCAGCCGGAAAGGACGACCTTACTGTCGGCCGCAACCCTCTCGGCGATCAGGTAATTCACATAGGCCATGCCCATACGCGGTTCTTCCAACGCCGAGACTGTGCGATGGAGCGAGGTGGTTAGTGCGAGCTGTGGCAGTTCGAGCTCGACATGCTCGATTCCAAGATCGGCCGCGACCAGCCGTGAGAATTCGCGCTCATCGACGATTTTGTCGTCGCCGACCTGGTCGAGGTTGAAGATGCAGGAATAGGCCCGCACGCCAGGATCCTCGCGATGGGCTCCAGCTACGATCGAGCTCGAATCGATACCCCCGGAGAGATACCCCATCACCGGCACATCCGCCGCAAGCTGGCGCCGGATAGCGCCCTGCAGCACCTCGTGCAACTCCGCCGCCGCATCGGTCCGCCGCATCTTGCGACGGTTGAAGGTGATGTCCCAATACTGCCGGCTGCGCCGTCCGGCGGGCTCGTCGATGAAGATATGGCCAGCCTCAAGCAGCCTGATGCCTTTGAACAGCGAGCGCCCCCGCCAAACGTTCTGCTGAAGGAAGTACGCGTAGACAGACTGATGGTCGGGCGCGACCGGCACTAGGCCTGAAGCGTGGATGCCGCGGATCTCGGAACTGAAGACGACAGTGCCGTCGGCGAGCTCGGCCAGATAGAGCGGTTTGATGCCGAGCCGGTCGCGACCCAGCATCAGCCGGCGCTGGCGCGTGTCCCAGACGGCGAAGGCGAACATGCCGTTCAGCCGCTCGGCAAGCTGCTCGCCCCACTCTTCATAGCCGTGCACCAGAACCTCGGTGTCGGAATGGTCGCTGGCGAAGCGGTGGCCGTTCGCCTCAAGCTCCTTGCGCAGCTGAACGTGGTTGTAGATCTCGCCGTTGAAGATGACGTGGACCGTGCCGTCCTCGTTCGCCATCGGCTGGTGGCCACCGGCGATGTCGACGATCGAGAGCCGGCGAAATCCAAGCTGGACATCGGGGCTGGACCAGAAGCCGGCATCGTCAGGCCCACGGTGGACGATGGCGTCGGCCATGCCGACAATGCGCTGGGAGGCGTCCCCAAGCCTGCCGCGGTGGAGAATTCCGAGGATACCGCACATGGATTGATGCCTGCCGTCAGATTTCGGAATTGGCTTTGAACGGAAGCGCTGCGAAGCTTCGGTCGACTAGGGCAGCTCTTTCGTCGTGCGACAGACGCCGTCCGTTGACCAGGGCATCGACGATCCACAAGGGCGCGCCCCCTGTCTGGACGACGATTCCGGAAGGAAGGTTCAACATGATCCGTCCGGGGTGCCGCTTGACGTCCCGGAACGAGTAATTGTCAAAGCGGTGGGCCTTCAAGATCACCCAGCGCTGACCATCGAGAAAGCTGAAGGCGCCAGGGTAAGGCGGCACCTGCGCCCGGACGAAATTGTAGATATCCTCATCCGACATCGAAAAATCGATCAGGCCATCCTCGGGCCCACGCTTTTCGTAATGGCGGGCGAATTCCATCGCTTGCTGATACCCTGCCTTGCCAGCGGCGAGCCGGCCGACTGCCTGGGCGATAAGCTCCGCTCCGACGTGCATGACCTTCTCGTAGAGGAGCTTCACGTCGTCATAGGGGGTAATTTCGACGGGCCTCTGGGCCAGAATCGCCCCGTCATCCGCTCTCGGCGTGATCCTAAAAACATAAACCTCGATATCTCTGCGCCCCAGCAGGACGTTCCATACCAAAGGCGCCCGGCCGAGCCCGATCGGCGGATGTCCCGCATGGATGCCGATCCCACCGAGTCTCGCCCGCGCAATAACGTGTTCCGAAATCAATCGATTCCAGCCGTTGACGACCAGAATATCGAAATCGATATGCTCTACGTTCTCAACGCGTAGCGTATAGTCAGGGAGTGTAATGCACGGCACATCATTGCGCTCGCACCACGGCCTGACATCGGCATAGCCGGAAATTGCATATTTCTCACCCAGAGCTGGCGGAAGTGTTACCACTGCCGCGACACTGACACCCATTCGCGCCAGCTGCTCGAGGCCATAGAGGCCGTTCTCTGCACAGGTGATGTAGAGAATGCCTGGCTTCACGGACTCAGACATTCCCAAGGCCATGGAAATAGGGCCCCTTCAGCAGAAGGTCCTTTTCGAACCACCAGTCCGGATGAAACAGAACCTGGAAACGGTCATGTTTATCGTAGTGTTCCGTCGGGTCGCCTTCCCGCCAGAATCCATTTGAATTGGACAGATACTTCATTTCCTTGAAGTACCTTTTCTCCAGCGCGTATCTTTCAAAACCTGCTTCAAGCGGATCATAGACGTCGTGATAATTCGGCGTCGCGTGCACCACCTGGCTGATATCCCGGTGCTCAGAAGCCGTCACGATTTTACGGCCGACCACACTCTCCAGCAGTGATTTTTCTCTCATCAGCAATTCAGGAGGATGAATGCTCAACGCTCGCCCGACTGACATCGCCTCAAAGTGCAAGCCGATCTCATGCCCCATCGACAGAAGACTCTCGATCAACCGATAAACATATGGAGCAAAGCAATTATACTCGTGTGCATGCACACGAAATAGGAAAGTTGCGGTCACCCCAAGATCATATTCTACTTTGGCCATTTCGAGAACGCCATTGAGCGTATAATCCACGTCGTGCCGGACGATAAAAGTTCGATCGGCCTCCGGATCAAATTTCTCGAAAGACGATACTTTATAACCGCGCGCGATCGCTTCCGCCAATATATGGCGAAAATACATGAATGTGAATTGATGCGGGACTTTACCCATTAGACCGAGCCTTCTGACAAAAGTAAGATGAGAGCGATTCGCATGAAATCAAATTAAGTTATGAATACGAATTACTATAAAAAATGGAAAGCATCTGGGCAATCTTCAGCGGGTCATGCCAACGCTCGACATACTTCCGCGACTTCATTCCAAGATTAACAAGCGTCTGCGGATTGGAAATATACGGCAACAAATCTCGCTCGATGGAATTGGGTCTAATCTTGATGACAGGCAGATCGTCCCACATCTCATGTGGAACAAAAGCCTTGTCCTCTTCACGGATGTAGACCGCCACAGGCTTCCCCATGGCCATCAATTCCACGGCAAAGCCTCCATACCAACCGTAGAGGATCTGATCGATCGCGATATCCGCCGATTTATAGAGCTCCATGGCTTCGGCATGCGTCTTTCCCTGGACGAGAATCAGATCGAAATCGACTTTCTCTCGAATCTTTTCCAGAGCCGCCAATATAATTGCCGTTCCCTTTGTGTTCGGATCGCTCGGAGCATGAACGATCCGCAATTTCCGGGTGGCAACAGGCGAATAAACTTCAGTTTTGGAGATATCTACATTTGCGTACGGAAGAAAAATTCCATTGTCGATATAGTGGCCGAGCTCAGGATTTAGAAAAAATATTTTATCCATCAAAGGAAGCAACGTTTCGATCATGCTTCTTCGGTTGGCATCGTAGGTCTTGAGACAGTTAGCGAAAGCGCCACAGCGCCCTTCATGGCAAGGCGTCCAGCGGTTTCGTCTATCTGATTCCTTTGCCAGGCGCGCGTCGCATCCCTGAAGCGTCATGAACACACGCTTTCCGAGTCGCTTGGCGATCCGGACATCGCGCAACGCGACCTGATCCTCTTGCTGCGAGCGGCCGAAGGCGGAGCCATAGTCATCCCACAACATGTAGCTGCGGCCGAAATAGTAGTGGATCACGTCATAGCGAAACGGAGCCGTCAAAGCGAAGGCGCGACGCCTCGAACGATTGGAGAGCGTGTTTTTCCCATACTCACTCAACGTCTTGTCGGCGGGATAGCCGATCCAGGTCCCGTAGTTCTGAACGACATCGCTGTGATGCCCGAGCGAACGCTCTGCCCTCGACAAGGTCCAGGCCTGATTGCCGACATTTACCGGGCCGTGAAGTATGCGCATCAAACGGTCATCCTGGACTGCGATTGCAACGAAGAAAATTCCGCAAGCTCAGCAGCCATATTGCTCGCACCAGCGAGCCGTGATGAAGGGCGTGAACCGCCGGGCATATTCGGTAAACCGGCGATCCTTGGTGATGATTGCCGCGTTCTGGAGCAGGGCCCACATCGGCCAGCCATAGCCTTCCGGCATGTTCTCGATATAGGAGGCGAACCAGAGCCCGCCATCCTCCTTGATATAACCCTCGAGGTTCATCGCAAGTCCGCCGAAGTAGGCAGTCGACTGGCGCAGCATCTCGCTGTCGCCGAGCAGACGCGCCGCATTGTAGAGGGCAATCGCAACCCCGAGCTCGCCGTCCAGCACCCGGACATTCGGCATGGGTGGCGCGGCGTAGACATACTCCGCCGGCAGCCTGAAGCCGTCGATCGTGTATTCCGCTCCGCCCTTGCTCATCGGCGTCGTGATGAAGCGGGTCGCCGCCTGCGCCATCGCCCGGTACTTGTCGTCGCCGGTGATCTTGAACATCAGAGCCGCCAACTCGACGACCTGGCTGTTCGCATAGGGCGAATACCAGGGCGGCGTCAGCTTGATGCCCCAGTTCATCGTCCAGTCGAACTGGTATGGCCAGGAGATGCGGCCGTCGCCGAGATCGACCTTGGCTTTCTCGATGTAATTGTCGAAGAAATGCGCCACGGCTGCGATCGCCGCCTTGCGGATTTCCTCGCCCACCTGCGGCTTCAACGCGGCGAACAACAGGGCCCGGGCGGTGGAGGTCGCGTAAAGCGGATGCACGCCGCCGCTCATGCCGCCCGCCAGGCTGGTTCCATAGGTCGCCGCGTCGAGCAGGGTCGCCGTGTCGCGCTCCATCTGCTTCGGGTCGACATTGACCGTCTGCTCGTAGAGCCTGACGCCATCGTAGTCGACAGAGGAGAAATTCCGGAAGCGGTCCTCGTCCTTGGCGACGATCAGTTCCCGCGTCGCCGGCTCGGTCTCGCCGATCAGGGTCTCAAGCAGCATGTATCCGGGCGGGAAACCGGGCTTTTGCGCCTTCACGAACAAGGTGCCGACGTCGAAGTCGTAGAGGACGTCGTCGAGAAGCGTGATTACGTCGCCCACATAGATGCCGAGCAGGCCGCCCTTGTTCGGGATGAAGCTCTGCCAGATCAGGCGGTCGCGGCCATTCTCGCTAGCCGGAACCCACATCAGCTCGGGTTGCGCCGTCGATAACATGTTGCCGAGATAGCGAACCGTCAGCCCCTTGCGCAGCGCGAAATAGGGCCTCAGCGCCGCGGCGTTAGGACGGACCACGACTGCCGGTATATCGATATAGGGCGCGAGCACGCGTTGCGGCCCGGTGGCGGAGGGAAGTCGCAGCGCATGTCCGGTATCGGGGCTTTGGTGCTTCGCGATAGCGCCGGACTTGCCGTGACCGGCAGCTGCCGTCGTGGCCGTCGTCGTCTGACCCTGCGATCCCACGCCGGCGGCCTCGCGCCGTGACAGGCGTGCGGCCACGGTGGCAGCAAGCACCAGGCACAGCACGGCCAGTATGAGGAGCCAGAACCGGCGGTTTCTTCGCATCACGCGCTCCGTTTCCCGCTGCGCAATGCGTCATAGACGGCTACGAGCTTGTCCCATTCCCGCTCGGGATCGAGCGCTGTCAACGCCGGGCCGGTGGCATGCCGCAACGCGGCGGCCAGACCGGGATCGTCGATCAGCCTGTTAATGGCTGCCGCTATCGAGGCGGGATCGTAAGGATCGAAGCTGAGTCCCACGCCGTAGGCTTCGACCAGTCGCCGTGCTTCCGGATGCGCCGCAACCAGAACCGGCAGTCCCGAGGCCATGTACTCGAAGATCTTGTTCGGCAGGGCGAAGGTAAAGTTCCGGCACAGGTTGGGCAGCGTCCAGATACCAGCATCGGCGCCCCTCGCGGCGGCGACGACATCGCGCGACAGCACGGGCGGCAAGAGGATCAGCCGGTCGCCGGCGCCGACGCGTTCCGCGATGGCGCGGTAGCCTTCGCCGAATTGATCGAGCGAGGGACCGCGGATGACCAAGACGCAGCGCGGCGCAAAGGCGAGCGCCTCGATGATCGGCTCGATCAGCCGCGTCGGACCTGTGCCACCCTGCCAAAGCAGCACGAACTGTCCTTCCGGCAATCCCAGTTGCTGCCTGAGCGGTTGATAGGACCGCTCGGCATCCGATGGGACCGTCGGGATGTTTCGCACGACGAGTGGTCGCTTACCGCCTCCCAACTCGTCCGCCAGCGCGTCGGCGATCGAGTCGCAGACCGTGACGACAGCCGAGGCCTCGGCGAGGCAGCACGCTTCCAGCTTCTGCAGCCGATGCTTCCATTCGCCTCCAAAGGGAGCATAAGATGCCTGCTCTCGGTCCCAATGCACATTCTCCGACGTCCACTCGTGGAAATCGGCGATCAGGTGCGCGCCAGTGCGGCGCGCCGCAGCCAACCCCGCGAAAGCGGTGTTGAGATCATGGGCGTGATAGGCGAACGGCCGATATTCTAGCGCACGCTCGTAAAGTTCATGCGCCATGAAGCCGGGAAACTCGTTGGCGAAGCTCGCCGCGGTCCAGGGCAAGATGTCAAAGCGTATGCCGGGACCCCAGTCGAGGCCGCACTCCGCCAACTCCCCCTTGCCCAGATCCGGGCAGAGCACGGTCACGGCATAACCTCCGCCGACAAGCGCGCGAGCCTCGCGCTCGACCCGTGGATCGATACGAAGATCCGAGACCACGAGCATCACGACCTCGCGTCCCTGCGCCCGTGCTCCCACACCCGGACCGATGCGCCAACGCATGACGGCTTCCATGGGCAGGGATGGCAAACGTCCGCGGCTCAAAGCCCTCGCCAGCCGCATGCCGGGCCACGAGCCCGCCTGGCGCCGTAAGCGGAAGTAACGGTCGATGGCTCCATGTAGCGCTGGTCTCAGGAGCGCGCGCGCCAGACCGTTGCTTCGCAGTCTGCTCAACATCCCGCGTCACTCGCCATTCGCTCAGGTGTTCCGCGCAGGCGATCGTAGATCGCCGGGATCTTCTGCCATTCCCGATCGGCGTCGAGCGAGACCAGGGCCGCTGGGATGCGCTCCCGGATGCCGGCGGCCAGAGCCGGGTCCGCGATCAGCGGATTGATCGCCGCCGCGATCGAATGCGGATCATACGGGTCGAACAGCATCCCGACCTTGTGCGCATCGACGATGCGCCGGACTTCGGGATAGTTCGCGCCGATCACCGGCAGCCCCGAGGCCATGTATTCGAAGACCTTGTTGGGCAGCGCGAAGGAAAAATTCCGGCACAGCTTCGGCAAAGACCAGATTCCGGCATCGGCGCCGCGCGCCGCGGCGACGACATCGCGCGACGGCACCGGCCCGATCAGCGTCAGCCGGTCAGCAGCGCCGATGCGCTCTGCGATGGCGCGATAGTCTGGTCCGAAAAGGTCTAGCGACGGCCCGCGGATGACGAAATGGCATTTCGGCATGAACGCGAGTGCCTCGATGATCGGTTCGATCAATCGAGTGGGGCCGGTGCCGCCCTGCCAGAGCAATACAAACTGATCCTCGGGAAGGCCGAGCTGCTGCTTGAGCGGCCGATAGGTCCTGGTCGGTTCCTGCGACAGGTGCGGGATGTTACGCACCACCAACGCCTTGCGGCCGGCGCCAAGCTCGCTGGCCATCGCGTCGGCAATCGAATCGCAGACGGTGATGACCTCGCTGGCACGTTTCAGACACTGGCGCTCGAGCCATTGCAGCGGCCGCTTCCAAGACGGCGTGTAGGGCTTGTAGCTCATGCTCTCGGCATCCCACTTGACGTTTTCCGAGAACCATTCGTGGAAATCGCAGACCGCATAGGCGCCGGTATGGCGCGCCGCCGAGAGCCCGGCGAAGGCGGTGAACAGGTCATGCGCGTGGAAAGCGAAGGGGCGATACTCAATCGCGACGTTGAACATTTCCCGCGCGATGAAGCTGGGCCACTCCATCATGAACGAGATCGCCGTCCAGTGCACCCATCGGAAGCTGATGCCCTCGCCCCAATCGACGCCGTGCTCGGTCTCCTCGCCGGTGCGCGGATCCGGCGCGATCACCACGACGCTGTAGCCGGCGGCGACGAGCGCCCGCGCCTCGCGCTCGATACGCGGATCGATGCGCAGATTGGACGGCGTCATCATGACGATCTGCCGCCCGACCGGATTCCTGCCGATGCCGGCGCCCCGCCAGGGCAGCCACACTGCGGCAGGCGAGAGGCCGCGCTCAGCGTGGTTCAGCGGCCAAAGCTGCGCGAATGCACGTATCACCGACGAGAACGGCAGTTCCTCGCCGCCGACGCGGATCTTCAGGTCGTTGTTGAGGTAATCCTTGAAGCGCCTCGTGCTCAGTCCCAGCACCGGCCGATGCAGCCGGGCCCTTCCGCGCTGCAGGAGCCGAAAGGCGAGGTGCACCAATGGGCGCAGGGTTCGCTTGACGACCGAATCGGGGGGCATTTCAGCTTGGCTTTCTCGATCGAGCTTCTGGCGCAGCGCGAAGGTTGTTCAATTGCCGACCGGCGACGGCGTGATCGTAACGGCGCGCTGGTCTGGGACGTCATAGACGCGTTCCCAGGCAACCGGCATCGGCGCTGGCATCGGCGCAGGCAGGGCCGCCTCCAGCTCGCTGACCCGCGCGCCGATATGGTCCAGCGCCGCCTGCGGCCAATCGCTGGTTTCGAGGTAAAGGCGGCCGAGGCGCGCAGCCACGGCCGGGATCGAATAATAGCGCTCGATGAAGCGCCGGCTGCGCCGGCCGAGATCCTCTAGATCGATTTCTCGGTCCAGGATCGATTTCAGCACGGAGTAGACCAGATGCGGCGGCGCATTGATGATCGGCGACTCCTCAGGCGCGATCGTCATCTCCGGCGCCCTCAGAAAGCATAGTACCGGCCGCCCCAGCGCCATCGCTTCCAGGGCAGTATAGCCGTGGAAGCCGCCGATGAATTGATCTGCGACCAGGTTGACCGATCGGAAGATGTCCAGCACCACCGTGTTGGGCACACCGGAGATCTTCACAAGCTCGACGTCATAGCCTTCGTCACGCAGGCGCTCGATCGCGGCCTCCAGATGACGGGTGCCTTTGAAATGCGAATGGTTGGGTGCGTGCGCGATGCGCAGCGGCTCGCCCTTCCTCCAAGTCAACGGCGCCGGCTGGAGATGCTCGAGATCGAGCGGCCAATAGTGCATGTTCCGGCAGCCGGGAACGTAGGTGAGCATGTCGCCCATCGCGATCCTGGCAGTCACGCGATGGTCGAGCCGCGACAAAGACAAATCGAGCTGCTCGTCGTCACAGATGCAGTAAGCCTTGGGCTGCGGGCAATCAGTGCAGAAATTCACCGGCCCTAGTGCGAGCGTCCGATCACGGGTGCGCACATCCGCGCCGTAAGCATAGGTATAGATTTTAAGGCCGGCGCGGCTCAGCAGCTCGATTTCGGCCTCTTCGATCCCGAAACGCTCGGTACCTGGCAGCAGCCCGCGATCGTAGAAGAAGTGGACCGCATCATAGCGCAGCATGACATATGCGAGCACGGCGAAGCGGAAGCGGCGATGCGCACTGCTCAGGATCCGCACAAGCTTCCCCGCGACCTTGTCGGGAATGGTTAGGTTGATACTGAAGTTGCGGGTGATGTGGTAGGTCGTGAAAACGAGCGAATCCGATTTCAGGCCGATAAGCTTGTCGCAACGCGCCAGCACCGGCAGGGTGAGGATCGGTGTGGTGCCCCATAAAGTCCTGATCTTACCATCGCCCTGTCGTCGTTCGCCGAGACGGCGAGCCGTTGCAACGAAGCCATCGATGCAGCTCTCGAGGACGGGACGCAGAGCGCTTTCAACTCCGCGCTTCAGCCTCCCTATCAGCAGGCGCGCCTTCACCTTGAGCACGGAGATTGTGACCCGCTTGAAGGCGCTGACGACGAAGGGCAGTGTCCACATCTGTGCGAACAAGCTCTCCGTCTTCGTTTGCCGCACGCTGTCAGGCGCCCTCACGATCATCGCCGCCCTGCGCGCCAGGCGCCTCGCCACCCTGCGGGGGAAATTTCCCGTTCCGCGGTAGAGATCGGCGAGTTGTCTCGCCAGCGCGGGAACACTGTAATTGTGCTCGACATAGGCGCGGCCCTTCCCCGCCGCGTCCACGAGTTCCCCGCGACGCGCCACCAGGCGGCGAAGAACAGCCTCGATCGTCTCGGGACTCGCCTCGATGATCGGACAATTCGGCAAATCGGCGAGGCCGACCCCCTCATGCAGATAGCAGATCACAGGCAGCCCCAACGCCATGCCTTCGATCGCCGTCAAGCCGAACGCGCCGCTTACGAGTTGGTCAACCAGCACGTCGAGATCGCGCATGGCATCCAGCACCTGCGTGCGTGGGATTCCGGAGATCATCTGCAGCTCGATCGCCATCCCGTCAGCCTGCAACCTTTCGACAGCGGCCTCGAGATACTTCGTACCCTTGAAATAGGGGTGATTTGGGAAATGCCCGACGCGCAAGGGGCCCTCCGAGCGCGCCCGAGGCTCTACTTCGTCCAGATCGGCCAAGTCGATCGCCAGATAAGAAAGGTTGCGCGAACCTGGGATGAGCGGCACGGACAGGCCGTGCGCCACCATTGCGGTCGCATATTGGCGAATTGTCGCCAGCATGCGTTCGCCACCCTCGTCGTCACAAACGCAGAACGTGCCGGGGTCGGGGCATTCGCTGCAGAAGCTCCATGGCCCTGCCGCCAACGCCTTCTTGCGCATGCGGTGATCCGCGCCATACGCGTAGGTGTAGAGCTTCTTGCCGGCGCTCTTGTAGGATTTCAGTTCATCGAGGGCTATGCCCATGCGGGCGCCATAGCCGCCGATCAGATCGATGATCCCGGCATCATTGTAGAGGTGGAAGACGTCGTAGTGCAGCAGCGCCCATCCCAGCACCAGCCTCCGGAAGGGGTGAATGAGATTGTAGCGCTCGGCGATCAGCGCCGCCTCCACCTCCTTGAAGTTGAGATCGAAGTCAGAGGTGACGTGGTAGTGTGTAAAGACGAGGACTCGGCCTCGACGCCGAGCATCCGGTCCGCCGCGGCTGCGGTTTTCAAGCCTACGATCGGGGTCACGCCCCAGCACGAGCGGAGCCGCCCCTCGCGCTGCCGCAGCCGCGACATCTCGCGCGCATCCGCACATAATGCTTTCCAGAAATCGGGGTCCGGATCGGTGCTGTTTCTGGCGAGCAGCGGCCCCATTGCCTCGATGAAGGCGCGGATCTTGCTCGTGTTGCAGCCGCGGAGGTTCCGCGTCAGATGCCTGTAGAACGTCATGCCGAAATTTCGACAGTCGGCTCCGATCAGTTGGCTCAGCGGTGCAATCGCCTCGTGATTCTGGTGCGCGAAACGGTTCAGGTTTGCGAACGCCGCGGTGCGCTCGCAATCCGGATCCCAGGTCGCGAAGAAGCGCGATACGCGGCCGAACATGTTCTGATCTGTCCGTTGCTGCTCAGCTCTTCAGAGCGCGGCACAATTCATCGATGACCCGGTCCTGTTTGGAGTGCCCCATGAAGGGCACGATCGGCAGAGTGATCGTCGCATCTTCGGCAATCGCGGCATTTGGAAACGCTTCAGCCGCCAAGCCGTACTTATTGCGATAATAGCCGAGCCGATGCACCGCATGGGTGCCTGGGCGCGTCTGGATGTCTGCGTTCGCCAGTGCAGCCATGATCGCGTTGCGGCGCGAGCGCCCGCCTTCCGCGAGCCGAATGACGTAGGATTGGAATGTGTGCCCTTCGACGTCACCGGCGACCGGCAGGACGAGATCGTTCAGGGCGCGAAGGTGCTCAGTGTAGTAGCGAGCGCTCTGCCTGCGATCCGCAACGAGTTTCTCGAGTTTGGCCATCTGCGCGACCCCAACCGCGGCCTGGATGTCGGAGAGCCGCAGATTGAAGCCGATGCGGTCGAAATTCGCCATCGTCCAGGGCCCGCGAGGCTCGCCGTCATCCGGCTGGCCGGTGGCGCCGTGGTTGCGCAGCGAGCGGACCGCGGCGGCAAGCGCGTCGTCATTGGTCGTGACCGCGCCGCCCTCTCCTGTCGTCACCACTTTTCGCGGATGAAAGGAGAAGCACCCGAGATCGCCCAGCGCTCCCACCGGCTCGCCCTTGTAGGTCGTGGCAATGGCGCAGGCCGCATCCTCGATGATGCAGATGCCGCGCGGCGCGCAGATTTCCTTGATCTTGTCCATGGGCGCGGCGAGGCCGAAGAGATGAACTGCAATGACGGCTTTCGTACGCGGAGTGATTGCCGCTTCCAACGCCTTCGGATCGATGTTGAACGTGGCCAGATCGATATCGGCGAACACCGCCTTCGCTCCGACATACTCCGCAGCATGCGCGCTCGTGATCCAGGTGAATGCAGGGACGATCACCTCGTCCCCAGGCTTCAGATCGAGCGCCATCGTCGCGAGATGGAGTGCGGCAGTGCACGAGGTACACGCCATCGCGAAGGCAGCCTTCTGATTCGCAGCGATCTGCGCCTCGAAGCGCTCGGTCATCGGTCCCTGCGTCACCCATTTCGAGCCAAGAGCGGCGCGAATCATCTCGATCTCGGTTTCGTCGAAACTGGGTTCGGTGATGTTGATCATGGTCGCCTGCCTTGCTGTCTCAAAGAATGTCGTGGTTCGGAACGAAATCCGATCCGCCTGGCCGATAGCGTTCCACCTGTTCGGTGACGAGACGCCTGAGCTCCTCGGCGGTCTCGACGGGCAGCCGCACCTGATCGGTCCCGGCAAGCTGGTCTGGGAGTTGCGCTAAAGCGCGGTCGTAGGTCGCGGAGGCGCCGATGGCTAGGTCAATAATGCCGCGCACTACCTGCTTCGGATTGCGGGCCAGCTCCTCATAGGGCACGCGCACGATGCGCGCCGCGCTCGCCTTGGCCAGACTGGCTTCCATCCCCGTCCCGATCGAGACCGCCTGCGCCGCCACTTGCGCCAGCGGAGGCAATGTGACGATTGCGGCATAGTCGACGGGGCGCACCGACCACCATTTTGCGGCGTCGGCGAAGAGATCGAGCCGCTGCAGCCAGATCGACTGCGCGACATAGAACGGGTCTCGCTCGCACACAACCAGAACGCAGCCGGGAAAAGCCTCGGCCAACACGTCCGCGTTGAGGGTGAACCAGCTGTTGTTCTTCAGTGCCAGCGGAAGACCGGCCGCACGCTCCATGGCGGCGAGGCTGCGTCGCAACCCCAAAGCATCGAAGCGCCGCCGCTCCGTTTCGCCCAGCGCATGTGTCGACTGACCGAGATCGAACCAGCGCGACCAGAAATAGCCGAACTCACTCGGCTCGGCCCAGCCATCCGTCACCCCTCGCTTGGAGCGGTAGGACGAACCCGATCCTGCGCCGGGAAGCGATAGTGCGTCCTGGATCAACATTCCGAGGGCGGGCGCCTGCCAGAATCGGGCAACGAAGTTCGTCGCCACACCGAACTGGCCCGACGATGCCAACAGCTGACTCAGCACGGTCGTCCCGCTCCGGGGCGGGCCGAGGATGAAAACAGGCGGCGTCCGAGGCACGACGCAATCGGCTTCGAGAGTGCCCTGGATGGGCGCGACGAGCTTGTTCAGTAGCGCCAACCGTTCCTCGGAGCGCAGGCTCTTGCCGTGCCGGCTGGTAAGCCCGGCCAATTGCGGCAGCTCGTCCATGCCGGGCTCCGTCGTCAACGCAGGATCTCCGTCGCCGCCTGCATGACCGCCTCGGCCGCGTCGTCGTCGATGGCGGGATATAACGGCAGCGACAAGGTTTCATCGAAAAGGCGCTGAGCGATGGGAAATTGCCGCGTCGTCGGCCGGATATGATGCAGCATGACCGCGACCGGACGTCTGACAGCGATGCCCCTCTTTTCGAACTCCGCGATCACGTCGGCCAGCCTACTGGCACCGTCCTTCAAGCGGACAATGTAGCGGAACGGGGCCACCGTTTCGTCGCGGAGCGGAATGTCGATGTTGCGCAAAGACGAAAAGCGGCGATCATAAGCGTCGGCGAGATGCCTCCGTCTATCCAGAAGACCAGCAACCTGTCGCAGTTGCGACAGAACGAGAGCAGCCTGTAGGTCGGACATCGGATATAGGTTGAGCTTGTAGGAGGAGCCTGCCAGGCGCTTCATCGATCGGATCGTCTCGGCGTCCGCAATCGAGCGGCACAAAATGGCGCCACCTTCTCCGCCGCACAGCATCTTAGTCGCCTCGAAGGAAGTGATCGCGAGATCGACGCCACTTCCCGCGGCCTCAGGCGACGAGGGCCAATACTGCGCCCAGTCGACGATAAATTTCGACGTATCACCGTAGCGGCTCATGTCGAGTCGGTGGCCAAACAACCACGGCAGAATGACGACATCGATCTTGGCGCCGGATGATGTCGCGACGTCAGCGGGGTCGATGCCATATACCTCGTCACAATCCATCAGGATCGGCTCGGCTCCCAACGCTTCGACGACGCCGAGAACTTCGGGACAGACATAGGTCGGAAGTGCGACCTTGGAGCCGGGCTTGATACCTCGGATACCAAGCGCGAGCAGGAGAGCCTGGCAGCCCGAGCCGACGACGACTGCATCGGCGAAGCCACAATGCTTCGCGAGCTCCTTCTCGAGCGTCGCCGCCGCCTGCCCCTCGGCCAGCATTCCGCTGTCGAGCACATGCTGCAATGCATGCAGATCGTGCGCTGTCAGTTGAGGCCGACTATGCGGGATCATCGAGCCGGCCGTAGGGATAGGCGTAGAAAAACGGGAAAAGTTCCGCGAGTTCATGTTTGCGCCGCCGGAAGAGATCCACGCCCGCAGCCGACGCCCGGATGAGGTAGGTGTACGTCCGATCCTTGGCTCCGAATCCGGCCTTGAAGTGGTGCAACGAGGTCTGCGTCAGACCGGTACCGCCCCAGTTCCAGACCCTCTCCCCTTGCCGGACAGCCTCGCGCATCCCCGACAGGATCAAAAAGGAAAGCGGCTGCCGCGGGCGGTCCTCGACCCGGATCGCCGGAGTCACATATTCGACCGTGCCGTTGAAGCTGAGTGTCAGCATGGCCGCCACCGGGCGATCTCGATCCATCGCGACAGCAAGGCGTCGCATGCCCGCTGGTATCGTCTCGCGCAGGGCGCTGAAATGCTGCCTTGGCTTGGAGCGACCGCCGAGCGCCGCGATGTTCTGCGCATGGGTATCGGCAAGGAAATCCCAGGCCCATTCCTCGTCTGTCAGTTGTTCGATGAAGCCCTGTTTCATACCCTTGCGAACGAGGTTCCGGGTCTTCTGGCCGAACAGCGCCAGAAGCCGGTCATCCAACCCTGCGCCGTCGTTCGGCAACGTTGTCATCTGGCCGATCCGGGCTTCTGTCAGGTCCGGACGATAGGCCCGCTCATAGACGGGGAGCGCATCGTTCTCGGCCGGCAGCAGCACAAGCGTCGACGACAATGCGCCGATGCGCTCGACTTCTTTGGCCAGCGCTTCCGCCAGCACGGTTCGAATAGCGTCTGCCTCCGGATCAGCCCGGTCGAGAAGAGCGGATCCGTGTGACCCCCACCAAGGTAGGCTGTTCACGACCGCCCCGAGGCCGACCGCAGTCGAGATCGCAAAAGGGAGTGCGCCGACGAGCTGGCCGTCGCGACTGGCCAGGAGAATCTGGATGTCGGCAGCGGTCGTTCGCTGCAGGAATGCGAGAAATTCCGGTGTGCCGTAGATGAGGTTGCCGGGATCGCTCGCCAGCAGCGCGCGATACGCAGCCGAATCCAACCCGAACTCCAGAGACCGGATGGAAACCGTGATCACGCCCCGAGCCTCGCGACAAGCGGGGCCAGTATTGCATCGAGATGACGCTCGAGTTCGGCGTCCGAGGCAGCGGGAGGGCTTGAGCCGTCGATCCGGACATCCGGATGCTCCGGCGCTTCATAAGGGCTGGACACGCCGGTGAAATTTGGAATCTCTCCTCGAAGGGCGCGGGCATAGAGGCCTTTGGCATCTCGCCGCTGGCACTCTTCGAGCGGCGTGTCGACGAAGACCTCGATAAACTCGTCCGACTGGAACAGCCCGCGCACCATGTCTCGCTCGGCCCTGAAGGGCGATATGAACGAGCACAGCACAATCAGACCGGCTTCGGTCATCAGCTTGGCCACCTCGCCGGCACGCCGGATGTTCTCGACCCTGTCCGCGCTGGTGAAACCGAGGTCCCCATTCAGGCCCAGTCTCAGATTGTCGCCATCGAGCAGCATCGTATGCCGGCCCAGCTCGTGAAGCCGCTTCTCAAGCCCTTTCGCGAGCGTGGATTTGCCCGAGCCCGACAGGCCGGTGAACCAGACGCAGACGGGCTGCTGCGATTTGAGCGCTGCGCGCGCCTGCTGTTCGACGAGCGTTCGTTCGGGCGTGATGTTGAGCGCTCTTCGCAACGCATGGCGGATCATGCCTGCAGCGACCAGCTCGTTGCTGAAGCGGTCAACCAGGATGAAGGCACCGCCGCGGCGGTTCTCGACATAGGGATCGAACGCCACGGCGCTCGCCAGCGACAAGTTCGCGACCCCGATTTCGTTCAGCGCTAACGTGTCGGCGGCCAGCTCTTCCTGCGTGTCGACGTTGAGCTTGTGCTTGAGCGAGGTCACTGATGCAGGAACCCAGCGAGGGCCGATCCGCATAAGGTAACCCCTTCCGGGGAGCAGCGGCTCACTCGACATCCAGATCAGGTTCGCCGAGAACTGATTGGCGACGGTGGGCGGCTTCGTGGCTGCCGTGAGCAGGTCTCCCCGTGACAGGTCGATTTCGTCCGAAAGGACGATGGTGAGCGCCTCTCCGGCATTCGCCTCTGTCTGATCCGCATCGGGACCAATGATCCGCTCGATCCTCGTCGCGCCCCCCGAAATTGCCGAGATCACTGTCTCGCCGACGCTCACCGCACCGGAGCTGACCGTTCCCGAATAGCCGCGGAAGTTGGCGTCCCGGCGGTTGACCCACTGCACGGGAAACCGGAACGGCTCGTCGACAGCGTCGCGCGCGACCGAGACGGTTTCCAGATGACCGAGCAGCGTCGGACCGCGATACCAGGGCATGGATGGGGACCGGGCGCTGACATTGTCCCCGAAGCGCGCGGAGACCGGAATCGCCGTAACCGAGCCTAGTCCGAGCTTAGCCGAAAGACACTCGAAATCGCCGACGATTTGGCGAAAGAGCCTTCGTCGAAATCGACCAGATCGATCTTGTTCACGGCCAGCACATAGTGCCGGATGCCGAGCAGCGAACAGATCGTCGCATGTCGGCAGGTCTGCACTAGCAGGCCTTTGCGGGCGTCGACGAGCAGGATCGCCAGGTCCGCGCTGGATGCGCCGGTCGCCATGTTGCGCGTGTATTGCTCGTGGCCGGGCGTGTCGGCGACGATGAAGCTGCGCCTCGGAGTGGCAAAGTAGCGATAGGCGACGTCGATCGTGATACCCTGCTCGCG
The DNA here is from genome assembly GCA_965283735.1 of Beijerinckiaceae bacterium. Lineage (GTDB taxonomy): Bacteria > Pseudomonadota > Alphaproteobacteria > Rhizobiales > Beijerinckiaceae > Allobosea. The sequence goes on from CBDIPN010000002.1 coordinate 862,410, forward strand.
CTCGGCTTCGAGACCATCGACGAGCAATGCGAGGTCAGTCTCCGCCCCGGTCGTGCCGTGACGCCGCGAATCCCGCTCCAAAGCTGCCAGCTGGTCGTCAAGGATCTGGCCGGCCTCCAGCAGGAGCCGCCCAATCAGCGTCGATTTGCCGTCGTCGACCGACCCGCAGGTCAAGAAGCGCAGCAGCGAAGGGCTCTCCGGGCGCATCAGAAATAGCCCTCGCGCTTCTTCTTCTCCATCGATGCGGCCTCGTCGCTGTCGATCAGACGACCCTGCCGCTCCGAGGTCGTGGACGCCCTCATCTCGGCGATGATCGCATCGAGATCGGCGGCGGAGCTGTCGATCGCCCCGCTCAACGGATAGCAACCGAGTGTCCGGAAACGGACCATCCGCATCTCCGCGCTCTCGCCCGCTTCCAGCGGCAGCCTGTCGTCGTCCACCATGATCCAGGTGCCGGAGCGGCGCACGACCGGACGCGGCTTAGCGAAATACAACGGCACGACCGGGATGCTCTCGGCTTTGATGTAGGTCCAGATGTCGAGCTCGGTCCAATCCGACAGCGGAAAGGCCCGAACGCTTTCCCCCTGACGGATCCTTGTATTGTAGAGATTCCAGAGCTCCGGGCGCTGATTTCGAGGGTCCCAGACGTGCCCGGCCGAGCGGAACGACAGCACTCGCTCCTTCGCGCGGCTCTTCTCCTCGTCACGGCGGGCGCCTCCGAAGGCGGCGTCGAAGCCATATTCGTCGAGCGCCTGCTTTAGAGCTTCGGTCTTCATCACCTGGGTGTGCAAGGCAGAGCCGGAAGCGATCGGGCCGATGTCGCGCCGAATTCCTTCGGGGTTGATGTGGACGATCAGATCGAGACGATGGCGCTCAGCCACCGCGTCACGGAACGCAATCATCTCCCGGAACTTCCAGCGCGTATCGACATGGAGAAGCTTGAACGGCAGCGGCCCTGGCCGGAACGCCTTTAGCGCCAGATGGAGCAGTACCGAGGAGTCCTTGCCAATCGAATACAGCATCACGACGTTGCTGAACTCGGCGACGACCTCGCGCAGGATCTCGATGGAATTCGCTTCGAGCGCTCGCAGATGCGCAGTTTTCACGAAAGGAGCTTTCTCATCAGGCGCCGCGCCAGACCAACCGGCCTGCCGTGACGCTCGCCATATCCGCCGTTTTGGGCGCTGGATATCCGCCCGCGAGTGGCGAATCCCGGCGCGATCATGCCAGCCGTCGGAGCAACTTCTTTCCCCGCGTCCCGCTGGGAGAACCAAGTCAGCGCATCGCCTAGGTTCATCGCGGCAAAGCCGTCGCGCTCCACGAGGCGATGCGCCGCCTCGTGCATGGCGGCCGCCCTCTCGTGATTGGCAGGGTGGAGATTGAGCACGATGATACCCGGTACGCCGCTGTCCAGAATGCGCTGGGCCAGGGCCTGCACCGCATCGAGGGCCTGCTCGTCGGTCCATTCGTGAACGAAGAACACGCCGTCGCCGAACGCCGTCAGCAGGCTCCAATGGGGGGTGAGCGCGCCGTCGAGTGCCAGCCGGGCCGGCAGGAGCGAGCCGTTCAGGACGCGGCCGTCGAACCCCGGCAGATTGCTCGACGCTACGATGCCCTCCGCGATCCACGGGCCGGCATGGCCCCAGTAGCCGTCGTTGAGGAAGCCATGATTGCGGACCAGCTTCGGACGGTGGCCCGTCAGATCCGAAAACCAAGCGCATTGTTCGCGCAGTCGATCAGCATACGCGCCCGGAGTGTCCAAAGCATCAGGGTGGAGCTCCCATTCCACCGCGCCATTCCGTGAATACTCGGCAAGCGATGTCCGGTCGTGCTTGGTAAGCGGGTGCAGAAAATACGTAATGGGAAGGGCACCGAGCTTACGGCCTTGTTCGCGGTAATCGTACAGCGGAGCCTGATCGTCATCGCCGGTGACGATCACGGCCCCCGGCGCGCCGAAAGGCAGCACGTCACCGACCTTAATACCGCCGAAACGGCACAAGGCATCGCGCAACGTCCACATCCACCAGTCGGCTTGGCGGTCATTCGAGCGGTCCGGGTCGAGTTGACCTTCGAAAAGATAGGTCGGCCGCTCGCCGGCTATGCCCCACTGCTCTTCAGCAGGCCGATTGGCGGCAGCCGCCTGCGCGCCTTGGCGGATCAGCATAAGGTCGCGGTGCAGGTCGGTTCCGACGAGCAGAATGCCGGCCTTGCCCAGCGGCAACCAGACCCAGGTTGCTTCACCGCCAGGCGCAGAGACGACCGTGTGCCCGCGCGCGGCCGCGATTGTCTCGATCGCATGGAACGAACGCAGACGGCGCCAAGCTGCGCTCTGCTCAGCCGAGGCTGCGGTGCAAATCGTTTCCCGCTCTGCAGACAAAAGCGAGAAACTCACGTCGTCGAGAAAATCTTGCGCACGCGAGGGGCGTAGCAGGATCACGGGCTTTCCTGAGTCCGCGGCCTGCCGGGCGACAACCCAGGAACCGTCTATCGCCGCGTCGGCGACGACAGCCGACGCCTCGTTCAGATCCGCGGACGCACCCGTCACTCCAAACAAGCGCAACTGGTGGACGAGGCTGTCGACCGACCACGCAGGAGCTTGCTGCTTTGCCGAACTCGTCGAAGCTCCCAGTGAGCGCATCGTCGAAGGCGCTGCTTCGGCGGCGCTGACCGCGCGGTCGGAATCAAGGAAGAGACTGCCCTGTATAATCGGAATAGCCCGGCCGCCGAACTTCCCCTTGAAAGAGGACACCTTCGCAATGGGCCATTGCGAAGGAACTTCCGGAAAGGTTGGTCCAAAGCGATAGGCCTCGAATCCCGCCTTCTTGGCTTCGAGAATGGCATGCCAGTGGATGAAGTCGTTCGGACGCATTGCGAGCATGTCCGGATCCGACACCCCGGCGAGAAAGCTTACGCCTTGCTTTGCGGCGAGCAGGATCAGAGCTGCCGCGTCGCGCTCTTCGCTCCGGGCGAAAGCCACCAGAACATTGCCGCTATCGGCAAATCGTTCGAGGATTGCTGAGTAGTAATCGCTCGGGGGCAGCACCTCCCCAGTGCGTAGTGACGATTTTCGCGCGAGATCGAGATAGCGATCCAGGCGATCGGGCGCTTGACTGAGCGAGAAGGTGAGCCCGGCCTTCTGGGCTTTGCGGACCGCACGTCTGCAGGCTTCGTCCAGCCCTAGCCAAATCTCCTCCTCCGCCTCGCGGAGATCGACGATCTGGTCGGCATTGCAAACTGAGAATCAGGAGCGGGCTCCATGCCGGTGGGGCCGAAGCCAAGGCCTAGCTGGAAGCCGTGCTCCGTGACCCAAAACGGAATGTGTTCGCGATCCGCCGTCCTGTTGCGCGGAGCGAGGTTGTGGGAGTTGAGCTGGACCCGGTGCGCGCCGAACGAGCGTGCGACGTCCAAGATCGCCTGCATAGCAGCGCTGCGAACGCGCGCTGCGTCGCTCTTGGCCAACCCTGCTCGCAATGCGATTCCCGAGTGCCGGTGTATACCGCTATGGATGAGGATTTCTGCGTTTGGAGTCCCATGTGCCGCGTCGCTCAGATAAAGCGGCTGGACAGCGACCAGCCCGCTACGGTCGGAAACGGCAAAAGACAGATTGCGACGGACGAAGAACTCGGTTTCGATCGCGATCCAGTCGGACCTATGTGTAAGCCAGGCATCTGGCGAACTTTCGACAAGCGCATCCCATTCATTCCGAGTCACCTGCGCGAAGCGAACGATGTTCATGAGCGCGCGAAGCTGAACACGACGTTGAATCGATAACGAAAATACGGGTTCAGCGGGTGGATCTCGTGAAACGAGACACTCGCACCGATCTCACGGCCCAAGCGCACGAAGTCATCCTTCAAGAAATCGAAGGTCGTGATCATCGGAGTAACACTAATAGGCGCTGCGCGCTCGCCGTCGACCGGCTCACCTTTTACTAGTCTCGCCAATCTTTTCCAGAACCCTCTGCGCGCTGGTGCCGTATGGGGCTCCGGCTCGCTGCGGATTGCCGGCTCAGCGCGCGCTGGATTGGCGCCGAACTTGCTGTCTAGCTCGCGAGCTACGGCGGCAACGCGGTCGGGAAGGTCGGCAGCGCGTGTCCGGTCGGGAATCGATCCGACCAATACGCGCCCACCCGGCTTCACGACGCGCAGCATCTCGCGGATCAACGGTTCGCCGTCCTCGATGGAAGGAAAATTTGTGAAGACGTCATAGCAAAAGGCGCAGTCGAAGCTTGCGGCATCAAATGGCAGGCGCTCGCCTTCGGCCATCCGAAAGTGAGCGTTGGTCAATCCGAGACGTCGCGCGACTTTGAGAGGTCCCTCGGCTAAGTCGACGCCCGTAAAGCGGTCGACACGAGGCGCCACGAGCTGAGCCAGGAATCCAGCGGCACTCCCCACCTCCAAGACAGACGAATCAGCCGTCGCCCCTGACAGATCGAGAATGCTTCGCGCCAGATCGTCGCGGATCGCAGTCTCCATCCAGACACGAGGGTCGCGTCCGGCGATGTAACACAGATCCTCATGACTTGGCGGGCCCGCAACCGCCTCGCCACGCATGTCGAAAAACGCGTGCAGCCCTTCGCGCCAGCTTTGTTTCTCAGTCACGGATGGGCTCCACCTTCCATGAAATAACAGGGTCGTAAATGTAGCTGAACCCCCAGAGGCTCTCGCGAGAAACTGAGAACTGGCACGCTTTCTCTATGTAATGAAGTATCGAATCATCGCTCTTGGGCAGTTGGTGCCTGCATATTGAGGCACTAACCCAGTAGATACCAGGCCCAAGCGATTGATCTTTAATCGTATACGTTACGGATCCTGACGGTAGCATCTCGCCATCGCTGTCGAGAAACGCACCGATATCATAGCCTTCAACGCCCATCACCGCCTGCAATCGTGCGCTATCGACACGCAGGCTCACGTAGATTTCCCGGTCGCTGGGTTTTCCTTCCCAGCTGATGCGGATGTTCAAGTTCTGCCCCCGCCGGACGTGTGCGATCACGCTGCCCGCATCGTCCACCAGATCGACGTTCGTGATCCGGACCTCGTCGCCGGCCAATTCGTAGCGACCGCTCTCCGCTGTCTTGCGCAAGGACTCGTTCGAGGCCTTGTTCAGCGTAAGATTGGAGGCTTCCTGTCTGTCCCAAACGCTTTGGATGTAGGCCTTTGCCACAGGCTCAGCCGCACCCTGCATGATCATGTTGCCTTCCTGAATCCAAATGGCGTGATCGCAGAGTTCCGCGATCATGCCATCTGAATGCGAGACGAACAGGACGGTCGCACCGCTATCGCAGATTTCGCGGATGCGGCGCATGCACTTATGAACGAAGTAGCTGTCGCCTGCCGCGAGAGCCTCGTCGACGATAAATATTTCGGGATTGACGGAAATCGCCGTAGAAAATGTCAGACGCGCCTGCATTCCACTCGAGTAGGTCCGGAACGGCAGGTCGATGACGTCCTGAAGTTCGCTGAACTCGATAATCCAGGGAAGGCGCTCCTCCACCTCATCGCGGCTCATGCCGATGCACATTCCGCCGGTGATGATGTTTTCGCGACCGGTGAAATCAGGATGAAAGCCGGTACCTAGCTCCAGGATCGCCGAAACGCGCCCATTCACCTCGACCGCCCCCGAGGTCGCGTCGAGCAGCCCAGTGATTATCTTCAGAAGCGTGCTCTTGCCGGAACCATTTGGTCCGATGATGCCGACGATCTCCCCGCGCCGCACGTCGAACGACACGTCCTTGAGAGCCCAATGCTCTCGGTGACGTGACCTGCCGGTGAGCACTTCGCGCAGGAGATCAGCATTGTTGTTGTAGAGACGATAGGCCTTGCTCAGCCCCCGCGCCCGAATAGCGAATTCGGGAGCGGGGATCGCCAGCTCATCGCTCCGTTGAGTCAGTGTCATGCGGTTAACGTCCACCCAACAACAGAATTCCTAGCCTAAAGAACATTACCCAGGTAGGGCTTTACCCGCCTGAATACGGTAAGACCGGCCAAGAATACAACAACCGCCATTACCGCGAATACAATCCACGCGAACCCATGACGGATCGATCCAAAGAAAAGCACATCCTGATAGACCCACACGATGTAACTAAATGGATTAATGTATAGAATCGGCCTCACCATCTGGGGAACCCAATCTGGTAGATAAATTGCCGGAGTGAAATACATCGAAATCGAAGTATAAATCGTAATCAATTCACGTATGTCACGTATAAATGGGGTTGTCACTGACAGAAGTAATATCAGGCCAATCGAGAGCAGTACGTGCAGCGCGATCACGAAAGGCAATGCCAACGCCATTAAGTTGAGACCGCCACCCAAAAAGAACTTGTATGCCAGCATGAGGGCAAAGGTCGGCGCGTAGATCAGGAAACACGCGATCACCGAAGAGATCGGCAGCGTCTCGATAGGAAACACGACCTGCTTTACCAGATTGGCGTTTCCGGAAAACGCGTTCGCGGCGCGTCCAAGCACGCCAGACATCAGCAGCCAAGGTGTAAGGCCAACAAGGATGTAACTCGTATAATCACCGGGAAACGTATCGGTGACTGCCATCTTCGATCCAATCACCACGCCAAAAATCAGCATGAAGGTGACGACGACCACCATAGGCTGTGCGTAGATCCAGAGCGACCCGAGCCCGTGTCCGGCATGTCCTCCCTTGATGTCGCGCAGAACCATTTCGCGGATCAGCGCGACATTCCGAACAGCCACTCGCAAAAAGTCCTGCGTCGCCTTTGCGATGGACGTATTCTGCGCGAGGTCTGGTGACAACACCTTCCGATGATCACTGCTCACAGGTAGGCCTCGCACCATTGCTCGAGATTTAGCAGTGACCAGATCAGTAGGCGCCGGTTCTGACGGCCTTCGAGATGGTCCTCGATGAGCCCCTTCACCGTGCCTCGATCGAGATAATCGTAGATCCGTGCCCGATCATTCAGCAGCCGCCGGCGCACATAGTCGATGCTCTCGCCCTTGAACCAGCTCGCATCCGGGGCGGAGAAGCCCTGCTTCTCGCGCTCGGCGACCTGAGACGGGATATGCCGGCCCATCATCTTGCGCAGGATCAGCTTCCCGTCACGCGTCTTCTCGAAATAGCGCTGCGCCTTGCCGCCCGGCTCGTTTTCATTGAGTTGAACAACCTCTGTCAGGTTGCCGAGCTTCATCTTGGCGGGGAGCCGCATGGCGAAATCGACGAGATCGTTGTCGAGGAAGGGCACGCGCCCTTCCAGCCCGTGGGCCATCGCCAGCTTGTCGTCGACGACGAGCAAGCCGTTGAGGAAGGTCTTCGCCTCGAAGTAGAGCGAGTGGTTGATGTAGTCCTCGGGCCGCGTCAGCTGCGAGGCGTGCTCATAGAAGACGCCGCGGAAGATCGCCATCGGGTCGGTCTGCCGGGCCTTGTCCCAGACCGGCGCCATCACCTGCGGCAGGATCTCGGTCGGCACCAGCCGCTGCCAGAAGCCGTAATACTTCTCGACATAATGGTCGAAATCGTCGTTCACCACGGCGCGGTAGTAGCGCCAGGGGTAGCCGGCGAAAAGCTCGTCGCCGCCGGTGCCCGACAGCACGACCTTCACGAATTTCGAAGCAAGCTTGGCGGCATAGTAGTTCGGATAGGACTGCCCGACCCGCGGCTCCTCGAGATGCCAGGCGAGGCGCGGCAGGCAGCGCTCCATGTCGCCGGCCTTCAGCACCATCTCGTAATGCTCGGTCTTGAACAGATACGACATGTGCTCGGCCTTCGAGCGCTCGTCATAGCCGAGCTCGACGCCCGAGGCCGAATTCAGGTCGAAGCCCACCGTGAAGGTGCGCATGAAGGGCAGCTGCCGGGCCGCCAGCGCCGTGATCGAGCCGGAATCCATGCCGCCTGAGAGATAGGAGCCGACATCGACATCCGAGATCATCTGGCGCGAGACGGCCTGGCGGAACAGCCGGTCGAGCTCATCCAGCGCTTCGTTCTCGTCCGGCGCGTGCTCCGGCTCCTGGAAGTGGAAATCCCAGTAGCGCTGCGGCTCGAACGCCCTTTCGCCGGGGCCGACCTGGAGATAGCAGCCGGCAGGCAGGAGCTTGACGTTCTCGAACAGGGTGTCGTCCGAGAAGAAATTCTGAAAGGTCAGGTATTCGGTGAGGCCGCCGACATTCATCCGCGCCTGGAAACCCGGGAAGCCGCGGAACGCCTTGATCTCCGAGGCGAAGAGCACCGCCCCGTCGACCACGGTGTAGTAGAGCGGCTTCACGCCGAAGCGGTCGCGCGCGAGCGTCAGCGTCTTATGCTGCCGATCCCAGATGCCGAATGCGAACATGCCGTTGAGCTTCTGGAGTGCCGCGATGCCCCATTCTGCGAAGGCCGTGAGCAGGACCTCGCTGTCGCCCGTCGAATGGAACCGGTGCCCCCGTGCGGAAAGGTCCGCCTTCAGCTCATGGAAGTTGTAGATCTCGCCATTGTAGGTCAGCACATAACGGCCGTCGCGCGTCGTCATCGGCTGGCGCGCGGCGTCGGTCAGGTCGATGATCGACAGGCGGCGATGGCCCAGCCCGACCGGCCCGTCGCAATAATGCCCTTCGCCGTCGGGGCCGCGATGGGCGATGATGTCGGTCATCGCCTTCATCACGACCGGCGAGGCCGGCCTGCCGTCCCGGTGAAGGACGCCTGCAATACCGCACATGAAGTTATGGTCCGATCAGGGAACTGATGGCCGGCGGGATGTCCCGCCGGCCGATTTCGATGAAGGTCAGATCTGGGCCTTGGCCCGGCGCTGCGCGACCTGCTCGATATGGAGCTTGCGCCACTCGATGAGCTGCTTCAGCCCTTCGTCGAGGTCGATCTGCGCGGTGAAGCCGATCTCCTTGCTCGCCTTCACCGGCGAGCCGATGCGGTTGCGCACCAGCGTCGCCTGGCTGCGCGGCGCATAGTTGATCGGCTGGTTGGAGCCGGTCAGGTTCAGGAGCTTCTCGGCGACTTCCTTGAGCGAGGTCCGCTTGCCGGTGCCGACATTGTAGAAGCTGTCGGTGGCGGTCGACTGCATCGCGCAGAGGTTGGAGCGGGCGCAATCCTCCACCGCGACGAAGTCGAAGGCCTCGGAGCCGTCACCCATGATGGTCGGGCCTTCGCCACGGTCGATCGCGTCGAGCATCTTCATGATCACGGCGATGTAGGCGCCGCGATAGTCCTGGCGCGGCCCGTAGACGTTCATGTAGCGCAGGCCGACATAGTCGAGCCCGTAGCGGAAGTGATAGGCTCGCGCCATCGCCTCGCCGCAGATCTTGGTCGCGCCGTAGAAGTTCTTGTTGTTGAACGGATGATCCTCGGTCATCGGCTCCTCGACGGCGTCGCCGTAGACGGAGGCCGAGGACGACCAGACCAGGCGCTTGACGCCGTTGCGGACACAGCCGTCCAGCACGTTGAACATGCCGCGGACATTGGTCTCGAAGGCCGTGCGCGGATATTCATGGCACTGCAGCAGCCACAGCGCCGCGAACTGGAAGACGCCGTCCGTCCCCTTGAGAGCGGCGTCCAGGATGTCGGTCTGGGTGATGTCACCGCCGGCCTCGAAAATCTTGACGCGTGGGTCTTTGAGGGCCTCGGCGAGGTTCTCCGTCGTGCCGCGAACGAAGTTGTCGTAGATCACGATCTCGCCGACATCCGTCTTGGTCAGTTGATCCACGGCGTGCGAGCCGATCAGCCCGGCCCCGCCGATCACCACGACGCGCTTTCCCTTGAGTTCCACGGCTCGTTCCCCTTGCTGGCGATGCGGCGGCAGCGCCGGCGCACGAAATTTCCAAGCTACCGCAGTCCGGGTGCAACCAGCGCCCAGACAACGACGATTCGACCGGCCGAATCTGCCGCCTAGGCGGCCTTTTCGACCAATTCCTCTCCCAGGACCACACGAACCTGGCCGCCCAGCAGTTCGAGCAGCACGGCGACGCGATCCTGATCCCTGAAGCCCTCGAACAGGCCCAGCGCTTCTGCAAAACTGCCCGAACGGATGCGGATGATCTCGCCCGACACGAAGTCCGGCCGCTGCGACAGCGCGATGAAGCCCTGCCCATCCGCGCGTGCCTTCAGCCCAGCGACGATGCCGCCAGCGACCGGGACCGGCCCGTCCTCGCCGGCGATCACGCGCACCACGCCATAAGTCCCGTTGATCGAGCGCCAGCGCTGGCGCGCCGGATCGAGCGAGACGAAGAGATAGCCCGGAAACAACGGCGCAGGGACAAAGGTTACCTTGCGCGCATGCCGGCGCTTCCGGAGGTAGCGCGGCAGGAAGGCCTCGAAACCCTGATTGGCGAGCTCCTGCGCCGCCCGTGACTCGCAGAGATGGCGTGTCTGGACGACATACCAGCGCGCAGCGACCGGAGCGTTCGTGGCCATCGGGGTCAAGAGCGCGCCTCCCCGGTTCTCACCGAGAGCATCGGCGGCGCCAGGACGCGAGAGGCGCCGAGATCGGCAACCGCCAGATCGCACCAGCGCTGCGCCTCATGGATGCCGGTGACGATGGCGCCGTCCGGGCGAGCCGGAGCCGCTTCCAGGCTGGCGACAACGGGGATGTTGAACAGGCTCGGCTTGCGCATGCTGCCATCGACGATCACGACGATGGCGATGCCATGCTCGGCCGCGCAAAGCACCGCGATTTCGGTCAGGTCACTGCCGCCATAGAGCGCCAGACTGTTGAACTTTCGCGCGCGAGCCTCCTCGAACAGGCCAGAGCACTGTAAACGAGCGCGACGAAAGAAGGACAAGGACCACGACAGGTATTCGGCCGTAAGCCGGGACTTTTCCGCGAAGCCGGAGGGCGTGAGGTAATAGGCATAGCGCCGCGACGGCACCTGCCGGACCTTGATCAGGCCCTTCTTCACGCAGCGCTTGATGTAGGTGTTGACGAGCCCGAGTGCGACGCCGAGTTCGCTGGCGAGCGCGCGCTGCGAGACATGCGCATCGCGCTCGACGAAGGCGAGCAGCCCTGCAATATGGCGCCCCTCGGCTTCAACAACGGCCGGGCTCAACGCCTCGTCGCGCACGGCAGCAGCGGCACTGTTCGATCCTGGGATCATGCCGCGCCGCCTAACACGTTCACGGCGTGAACGTCAAATGTGGTCAGGAACGAAGTGTCGTCGTTGCGCCGTTCTCTTTTCCGCGAGGCGGCTATACGAAATATGTCACCGTAAACGTTTACGGACGTAGTGGTATAAAGACCCGATTTCCAGACACAATAGACATCGATCACATTTAGGTTTTACCTCACGACTCCGAATGATCTCTGCTTGTCACGACTCCAATGTATTTCTCGATGCGACATCTTTGACCTAACACTGGATTGGAAATACGAATCAATACCTACCTTCCAACGCAACGCTCGACCTCTCCGTCCCAATCTCAACACCCCCTTCCTCGAGCGCGAGTTTAATGCCCCGCAGGTTATTATGCGTGGGCACGCGCCTTCCCTTTTCGAAGTCGCGGATGGTTGAGAGGCCGAGATGGGCGGCCTTGGCGAGGTCTTGCTGGCTCCAATCGAGGAGCGCACGGGCAGCGCGGCACTGGGCTGGTGTGATCATGGTACCGGCATAGCCTGATCAACGCTTTTCGTCGAGTGTCGACTATTCCCGTTGACTGGAGGCGCCATAGGAAGGGAACCGTCCGTCACCGACGATTTTCGTCGCTGGAGGACGATGATGACGCTGATCCTGGAGTTCAAGAACAAGCTCATTTTCTACAAGCCGGGCATCCTGCGCTACGCCATGCGGCAGGCTGGCGCTCAGGTTTCAGGGCTGCAAAGCCGGGCTCAACGGCGCCAGGTGCTGTCTCAGTCCCTTAAGCGCGGATGGGCGCAGGCCAGGGCAGAGCTCGCGGCGCTTCAGCGGCTGCAGGCCCTGACGCCTTCAGGCGCTGCCATGCTGCTTCGCGGCCATGTCAGCACGACTCCCGCGACCGCCCTCACCCATCAGCAGCTTCACTGAGGGGGTCGCGATGAACCGCACTTTGCCTCTTCCGCTCATCGTGTCCTCGCAGGCGCTCTCTCGCGAAGTGCCCCTGGAGCCCCTGCCTTCAACCTCCCGGCTCAGCCCAGCCGAGCTCGCCCAGGCGTACCGAGCCTGGCGGTTCAGGTCAGCGCACACCGCATCTCTCGTCAGGGGGACAAAGCGATGACCAGCACCTTGCGCCATCCGCGCTCCTCCCCAGGCACTCGGCTGACCAAACTTCGCCCTGCCCCCACGATCACCCCGTTGAGCCTGCTGAGTTCCGCACTCGACCGTGGCGCCGACGAACATGTGCTGTCGCAACTGATCGGCCTGCACGAGCGGAGCCGGGCGGACGATGCACGCTGCGCTTTTGAAGCCGCACTGACAGCCGCCAAGGCAGAACTCCCAGTGATCGCGAAGACCCAGATCGCCAGTATCGGAGCCAAGCACTACCGCCACGAGGATCTGGCCGAGATCGCCCGCGCGGTCGGGCCAATCCTGGCGCGGCACGGGCTGGCCTACCGCTTCCGCTCGAACAGTGACGGCGAGAGCGTGAGCATCACTTGCGTGATCTCGCATCGCTACGGTCATAGCGAGGAGAACAGCCTCTCGGCTGGCGCCGATCACAGCGGCGAGAAGAACCCGATCCAGGCGATCGGATCGACGCTGACCTATTTGCAGCGGATGACGCTGAAGGCAGCGTTGGGCCTCGCCGCAGCCGATGACGATGACGGCAAGGCCGCAGGGTCGGGCGAGACCATCACCCGCCAGCAAACCCGGGAGCTTCTCGCGCTGATCGACGAGGTCGGCGGCGAGCGCGAGGCCCTGCTGCGCTTCTTCAAGATCAAGGCTTTTGCCGAACTGCCGGCGCGCCGCTTCCGGCAGGCGCTGGTGATGCTCAACGCCAGGAAGGGACGGGCTTGACCATGCTCGAGATCATCAACTGCACACAAGGCTCCCCGGAATGGGCGCAAGCGCGCCTGGGCATCCCGACCGCATCCGAGTTCGCCTCGATCCTGACCAAGGGACGCGGCGGTGCCGAGAGCCGGACCCGCCAAACCTATCTCTACAAGCTCGCTGGCGAACGGCTGACCGGCGAGGTGATGGAGGGCTTCACCTCAGCGCACATGGAACGCGGCAAGCTAATGGAGGAGGAGGCCCGCAGCGCCTATAGCTTCATTACCGGCCTCGACTGCGAGACCATCGGGTTCCTGCGGCGCGGGCGAGCGGGCGCCTCACCTGATGCGCTGATCGGCCAGGACGGCCTGCTCGAGATCAAGACCAAGCTGCCGCATCTCCTGATCGAGGCGCTTCTCAAGGGCGAGTTTCCGCCGGAGCACAAGGCGCAGTGTCAGGGACAGCTCTGGATCGCCGAGCGCGACTGGATCGATCTCGCGATCTATTGGCCGGGCCTGCCGATCATGATCACCCGGGCCCATCGCGACGAGACCTTCATCGCCGAGCTCAGCACAGCCGTCGCACAGTTCAACGAGGAGCTCGATCGGATCGTCGCGCAGGTCGCCGCCTACGGCCGGCTGGAGGCAGCCTGATGGGTGAGCGCCGCGAGTTCAGCCGCAGCCAGAAGGTCGCCATGCTCAAGCGAGCCATGGATGAGCGCGGCTGCATCCTCTGCGAAGGCTGCGGCCTCAATGTCTCCGGCAAGGTCGTCGAGTTCGACCATGTCATCCCGGAAGCGCTGATCCTCGACAAGACGACAGAGCTTTCGATCGAGGACGGGCGTGTGCTCGGCCGAGACTGCTGTCATCGCGCACCCGGAGCCAAGACCGCCCAGGACCTCGCCGCCATCGCCGAAGCCAAACGGCGTGAAGCCCGCCATCTCGGCATCCGGCCACTGAGATCACGCGGGTTCCCGAGGACCACGCCGCAGCTGAAGGCCTCTCGTCCCCTTGCCAAGCCCGCCAGCTGGCGCCGCGACGATCAATGACCCCTTGCACCATGGAGTTCACATCCGTGTCTTCGACAACGTCTTGCCCAGAACCCGGGCGCAACCGCTGGCCGTCTCTTGTGATCGCCATCATGCTGGCCTGTGTCGCGAGCGCATGCGTCCCGCGCACCGCCATGCGCTTCGACCGCTACGATGGACGCAGCGACGCTGGAGCCGTTGCCCAGTTCCAGCAGGACGACGCCATCTGCAAGGGCGAAGCCGCCAAGGCCCAGGCCATGGCGGCTCCGATCCATATGGGCCGTAGTCTCGCCGATGCGATGGAGGCCGGCATGCTGGAAGGCCAGCGCAACCAGGCGCTGCGCCAGATTATGGTCGGCTGCATGGCCGGACGAGGCTACAGCATGACCGTCGTGACGGTGCAGCCCTAGCACCAGGCGCGTCATGTCCACCTCACGGCCGAACATAACGCTGCGGGCGCACGATCCGCTGCGGACGCTCGCGGATCGTCGGCGTCTTCGCGGTCAGGTACTTGAGAGCCTGACTGGTCGCATCGACCTGGTCATCGTTGCGCGCCAGCGGGAAGGCCAGGAGCTCGCCGAGATAATCGGCGAGCCAGCTGGCCTCGCGCGGCAGGAACACCTGCCCCGCCTCGAAGCGCGCGGCCTGCGCCATCAGCCTGGCCTGCTTATCGATCCGCGACTGCTGAAGCAGCGTGTACAAGGCACCGGTACGCCGCAGGTCCTGCGACAGCGCCCGCCCGAGCTCGGTCTCCTCGACCAGCGTGGCATCCACCTTATGCTTCCCGGAGAGCTCGATCATCTTGCGCCGCAGCTCCGGCGCCTCCCAGCGACCCCGGACAAGGTCGATCAGGTAATAGCTCTGCCCGATCGATCCCCAGACCATCCCGACCGACCAGTCGGAATGCTCGTTCTGGGTCGAGGCCGTATCCCAGGACGCAACCTTCAGATCAAACTCAGCCGGCCGCTCGTCGTAATGATGCAGCCAATCGCGCTTAATGATCTGCCCTTCGGCCGGCAGCGGATTCTGCTGGTACTGCGCCGAGAAGTTCAAGGCGCCGAGATTGCGCTTGATCGCCTCGAGATCGGCAAAAGTATCGCGGCCGACATGCATGATCTCACCCTGGCGGCGCCGATAGAGTGCCTCCCGCCCTTGGCCGATCCGGTAGCAGCAATCGTCCGGCGCGATAGCGGGGATCGAGAGAACCTCCCAATCCTCCTTCTCCAGGACATGTCCGACCAGATCATCCTCGTGCAGGCGCTGCATGACGATGACGATGGCACCGTTCCTCCGGTCGTTCAGCCGGGAGTAGAGGGTGCCATCGTAAAAGGCTTGGACACGACGTCGGGCCGCCGCCGACAAGGCGGCTTCAAGCCCGTTGATCGGATCGTCGATCACGATCAGATCGGCGCCGCGCCCCAACACCGAACCGCCGATCGACGAGGCATAACGATAGCCGTGTTCCGTGGTGCGGATCTCCTGGCCACGATTGGCCTTGATCGCGAACGCCGGGAAGGCGCGGCGATACCAATCGGAGGTCACCACGCTGCGGAAGGCCGCGGCGTGGGTCAGCGAGAGCTCCTGGGCGTAGCTGATCGCCATGATCCGCTTGCGAGGATCATGGCCCATCAGCCAAGCAGTGAAGGCGATCGTGACGCAGATCGACTTGGCCGAGCGCGGCGGCACATTGATGATCAGCCGCCTACACTCGCCGCTCCAGACCCGCATCAGCTGATAGGCGATCGCTTCGATATGCCAGTTGTGCTGATAGGCCGTGCCCGGCTCCAGCGTCACGAAGCTCTGCTCGATGAAGCTCGCCAGATCGCGACGCAGGATGGCAGTGAGAAGGGCTTGATCAGCCATCACCACCTCCCGCCGCACCCGAACGCTTCCTGGCGAGGAAGCGCGCGATGAGCGCTTCCTCCTCAGCCTCGGTCAGCCCGGAGCCCGCGCCAGGCTTGTTGTCGTTGGCCATGTCCAGCCTAAACAGCAATGCGAACGCAGGCACATTGCCGTCCATGGCGATCGCGAAGAGGCGCTCACGTAAGGCCTCGCGCTTGCTGATCCAAACCTCCTTGCCAGCGATTTTTGCTTTGACCTTTTTCGACAAGAAAGCCTGGTCATCATCCGTTGGGGCAGTGCTCGATTTGCTCTTGCGACGCCCCGACGGGTTTCCACTCTGGCCTTTCTGGAAGCGGGTCTTCTGCGGCGGCTTTTTATAGCCTACGGCCTTGGGACCATCCTCACGCGACATGGCCCCCTCCAACGCTCTCGTCCGACGCCGTACCGACGCTGGCACCGCGCCCGCGCTGCGCCGCCATCTCTGCGAAGGTCAGCCCCGTCTCGGCGTGGCGCGCCTCACCCTTGAACAGCGTCTCCCAGCGCCGGATCGCACCATCGACATAGAGCGGATCGAACTCCATGACGTAGCCGCGGCGCTTGGTCTTGGCCGCGGCGATCAGGGTCGTGCCGGAGCCGCTGAAGCTGTCGAGGATGATGCCCTTGGGCTTCGAGCAATCCTTGATCGCGTCCATCACCATCGCGCAGGGCTTCACCGTCGGGTGGCTCGCCAGCTCCGCCATCCGGCCCTTGCGGAAGCCGTTCACCCCCGCATAGCTCCACAGGGTGGTGCGGTAGCGGCCGTGCTTGCCGAGCTCGATATTGTTGATATGCGGCGCCTGGCCCCTTTTCCACAGCGTGATCAGCTCGGTCTGGCTGCGATAGAGCGAACCCATCCCGGCATTTGCCTTGGCCCAGGTGATCACCGACTTCAGCTCGTCGAAGACGCCATAGCCGGCGTTCAACATCTCGTGCAGGTGCGGGCCATCGATGCAGCTATAGATCAGCGCGCCATCCTGCGACGCCTCCGCGATCTCGGCGAAGACCGCGTGCAGGAAGCCGGTGAACTCGAGCTTGCTCATCTCGCCCGACGCCATCGCGAACTCGCGATGCCTGACCTTGCCGAGGCCGCTGACGTGGCCATCCACGCGGACGTTGTACGGCGGATCAACGAACACCATCTGGGCGAGCTCACCGCCCATCAGCGTCTGATAATCGCTCTGCTCGCGCGCATCGCCGCACAGGATGCGGTGTTCGCCCAGCAGCCAGAGATCGCCCCGCGCGGTCACCGCCACATCCTGCAGCGCCGGCAGCGCGTCCGCCGGATCAAGCTTTGTCGCGACCGGCGGACCCGCATCGAGGATCACATCGATCTGAGGTGTCTCAAAGCCGGTGATCTCGACCTCGAAGTCGAGCTCGATCAATTCGCCCAGCTCCAGCTTCAGGATCTCGGCGTCCCAGCCGGAAAGCTCAGCCAGACGGTTATCCGCGATCCGCAACGCCCGGATCTGCTGCGGGCCGAGATGATCGATGCAGATCACCGGGACCGTCTCCATGCCGAGCAGCTTCGCCGCATCGTAGCGACCGTGCCCGGCGACGATCTCGCCATCCGCGGCCGCCACAATCGGCGACACGAAGCCGAACGCCTTGATGCTCTCGGCGATCAGGTGGATCTGCTTGTGCGAATGCGTGCGCGCATTGCGCACCGACGCTTTGAGATCCGACAGGCGCCGCTCGCACACCTGCGGCGCGAAAGCCTCAGCAGCACGTGCGAGCTCCGGGTCTTTAACGGTGGAGTTAATGCGGCGGCGAACACGCACCGGTCCCGTACGGGGATGATCGGGGGATTCCATAATCTGACGTCCTTCTCGCGAAGGAGGACAACCGAACCAAACACAACCCGCTCATGGCGCAAATACGCACGCCAGGCCCCTGAGAGCAGTTGAAAGCGCCAATCCCCCGACGAGCTTTTTCAACCTTGGTTATAGTGCGAAACGATGACCTCTCGAAAATGCGCGCGACGATTCGCGAGCAACGAATCAGTTAGCCCGCCGCCGATTCGGCGTCAAGACTATATTCCTAGGATCATAGGGTGTCTTCGTACGCTGCTCCCTATAGTCCGAGCTTACGAGACAGGCATGGGTCAAGATTCAACGCTTAAACGCTGCTGCCCAGCATCTTTCCTCAAGCTGTACGCAATCCCTGCTGGTTTGGCGCGAATTCCCTGATCGGCAGTTGAAAAATTCCCTGCTTCTCATTTCGCCCCACCAGCGAATATAGCCACGCAAACAAGCGCTTAAGCCGAAGGCCGGCCCTACCCAAGCCCTCTTTCAGCTCGAAACTCCCTGAAAATTCCCTGCTACCAGGGAATTTGGAGCGGCGTTGGGCACCAACGAATGGCGCATTTTCGCGCGCTGTCGCCCTATTCCCAGCTATGCCAGATTGCTGACTGGCCGCCGACGATCGGGGGCCGATTGATCGAGCCACCGGATACGCCATGCCCGACCACGCCTCCACCGACCGTCGCCTGATCGGCAGCTTCGACTATGTCGTGATCGGCGCGGGCTCGGCCGGCTGCGTCGTTGCCAATCGGCTGGCGGCCGATCAGCAGAATAAGGTCCTCGTTCTCGAAGCCGGCGGCATGGATGACTGGGTCTGGTTCCACATCCCCGTCGGCTACCTCTTCGCCATCGGCAATCCCCGCGCCGACTGGCTGTTCCAGACCGAGCCGCAGGCCGGGCTCGGCGGGCGGGCCCTCGCCTACCCGCGCGGCAAGGTCGTCGGCGGCTCCTCGGCGATCAACGCCATGGTCTATATGCGCGGCCAGGCCGCCGATTATGACGGCTGGCGCCAGCGCGGCCTCGCCGGCTGGGGCTGGGACGATGTCCTGCCCTATTTCCTCCGGCACGAGGACCATATGGCGCCGCCGCCGGGCGGTTTGCACAAGGCGGGCGGGGAATGGCGCGTCGAGCATCCGCGCGTGCGCTGGGCGATCCTCGACGCGATCCGGGACGCCGCGGAGGCCGCCGGTATCGCCAAGATCCCGGATTTCAACACCGGCGACAATGAGGGCTCCTCCTATTTCCAGGTGAACCAGCGTCGCGGGCGACGCCTCAGCGCCTATCGCGCCTTCCTGAAGCCGATGCTCGAACGGCACAACCACGACAATCTCCGGCTGGAGACGGGCGTCCATGTCGAGCGCATCCTGTTCGAGGACGGCCGGGCGAAGGCCGTCGAATTCACACATGGCCTGGGCACGGCGAGCGAGGAAAGGCTGAGGGTCGAGATCAACGGCGAAGTCGTGCTCTCGGCCGGGGCCGTCGCCTCGCCGCTCCTGCTCGAACGCTCCGGCATCGGCAGCGGGGCGCGATTGCAGGGCTTCGGCATCGAGACGCTGGTCGATGCGCCCGGCGTCGGCGAGAACCTGCAGGACCATCTCCAGATCCGGCCGGTCTACAAGGTCCATGGCGTCAAGACGCTGAACAGCGACTATGCCAAGCTCTGGCGCCGACCGCTGATGGCGCTGGAATGGGCAGCCTTGCGTACCGGACCGCTGACCATGGCGCCCTCGCAGGTCGGTGCCTTCGCCAAGTCCTCGCCGCATTACGCGACGGCGAACCTGCAATACCATTTCCAGCCGCTTTCCCTCGACAGCTGGGGCTCGGGCCTGCACCCGTTCGACGCCTTCACGGCGAGCGTCTGCAATCTCCGGCCAACGAGCCGCGGCAGCGTGCATCTGCGCTCGGCCGATCCGCGCGACAATCCCGTCATCTCGCCGAACTATTTCGACACGGAGGAGGACCGGCAGGTCGCTGTCGATGCGATGAAGCTGACGCGCCGGATCGTGGCCCAAGAGCCGCTCGCCCGCTTCCGTCCGGAGGAGCATATGCCGGGCGAGGCCGCCCAATCCGACGAAGCCTTGCTCGCCGCCGCCGCCAAGTTAGGCACCACGATCTTCCACCCCGTCGGCACGGCCCGGATGGGTGGCGATGACGATCCGGGCGCGGTCCTCGACGGACGGCTCAGGGTGCGCGGCGTCGAGGGCCTGCGCGTCATCGACGCCTCGGTGATGCCGACGATCACCTCCGGCAACACCGCCAATCCGACGATGATGATCGCCGAGAAGGGCGTGGCGATGCTGAAGGAAGACGCACGCCGCTAGCGGCTATCGGGTCAGCGGCATGGAATTGCCGCAAATCGCGACCTATGAATCGTAGGGATGTCCGATAGCCTTCCGCCCTCACCTGTACCCGAACGCGGTCCGCTGACGCGCGGATTGCTCGCGGTCCTGCGCGTCGTCATCACCGTCTTCGTCATCCTCGACGAGTTCCTGCGGCCGCTCTACCGGCCGCTGCTGCGCCGGCTCGCGGCGCTGCGCATCATGCGCCGGCTGGAGGAGAGCGTCGCCGTGCTGCCGCGCCCGCTCGTGATGCTGGCGCTGGCGATCCCCTTCGCCATTGCCGAGCCACTGAAGCTGTTCGGGCTGCTGCTGTTCGCGCGCGGGCAGTTCTGGGCCGGTCTGGTGGTGACCGCCTTCGCGCATCTGATGAGCTTCGTCTTCGTCGAGCGGATCTATCATGCCGGCCGCGAGAAGCTTCTGAGCTATCGCTGGTTCGCCTGGATCATGGGGCAGGTCGTGCGCGTGCGCGACAGCGTGCTCGGCTGGGTCCGAGCCACCGCCGCCTATGGCCTGGCGATGCGCACACGCGACGCCGTGCGTCACTGGTGGCGAACGATGCGGGCCTGAGCCTCAGGCCGAGCGGCCGCGTGCCAGCAGCATGAGGGCGCCGGCTGCGAGCGCCGAAAAGGCGATCAGCAACAGCGTCGAGACCATGACGCCGCCGCGCTCCAGCGCGACGGCGAAGGCGAGCGGCGCCGCCGCCTTGATGACGAGGCCCGGCGCCGAGAGCTTGCCCATGGTCGCACCGAAGCCGCCCGGACCGAAGAGCTGGAGCGGGACGGTGCCGCGCACGATCGAGCTCAGCCCCATGCTGATGCCGAAAGCGATGGCGAAGAGCCCGGCGACGACCGGGAACGAACCACCGATCAGGAGCAGGACGAGGCCGAGCGGCATGAGCCAGGCCGAGACCCAGGCGGTCGTGACCGGCGAGACGGAGCGCCCGAACAGCATCTCTGTGAGACGCCCGGCGACCTGCGACGGACCGAGCATCGCACCGATGCCGACCGCGACGGCGGCGCTGAGGCCAAAACCCTGCAGCAGCGCCAGCATGTGCACGGCCATGGCCGAGACGACGAAGCCCTGCAATGAGAAAGCCAGCGCCAGCAGCAGGAAGGCCCGGCGGCGGGCATCCCCCGTGAGGTAAGTCGTCTCAGGCTCCTGCGAGGGGGACGGGACGGCAACACCGGCTTCGGCGACCACCGGCCGTCTCACGCGCCCCGGCAGGAAGAAGAGATGCAGGGGCAGGCAGACCAGAATCTGCGAGAGACCATAGAGTCGATAGACGCCGCGCCAGTCCATGATCGCGAGCAGGCTGGAGGTCAGCGGCCAGAACAGGGTCGAGGCGAAGCCGCCGATCAGGGTGAGCTGGCTGATGGCGCGCCGCGCCTGGCTGCCGCGCGCCTGCGTCAGCGCGGCGAAGGCGGCGTCGTAGAAGACGGCCGTCGTCACCGCCTGCAAGGCGACCATCGCGAGCGTGTAGCTGACGATCCCTCGCGCCTCGGCCAGCGCGAAGAGCGAGAGGCCCGCCAGGCCGGAACCGATCGTCATCACCAGCCGCGTGCCGTAGCGATCGATCAAGCTGCCGGTGACGGGGGCGACCGCGCCACCCAGCAGCAGCCCTACCGCGAAACCGCCGAAGGTCCATTCCGGGGCCCAGCCGAAATCGGCGGTCATGCGCGGCGCCAGCACGGTGAAGGCGTAATAGAGCGCGCCATAGCCGAAGACCTGCGTGACGCCGAGCGCGACGATCAGCGAAGGCCCGCCCGACCGGGCAGCTCGCGGCAAAGCCATGGCCGTTCCCCCTGTCCCCGATCAGACGATCTGGTTGCGCAGGCCCGTTTCGCCGCGCGCCAGCCGGTCCAGATTGTCGAGGAGGATATCGACCACATTGCTTTCGTAGACCCGGGTCTCGCCCGCGCTATGCGGGGTGACGATGACCTGCGGCATGCGCCAGAAGGGCGAAATCGGCGGCAGCGGCTCCTCGTGGAAGCAGTCGAGCCCGGCGCCGGCGATGCGGCTGTTGCCGAGCGCATCGAGCAGGGCCATCTCGTCGACGACGCGGCCGCGCGCCACGTTGATCAGGTAAGCGGAAGGCTTCATCGCACTGAGGATGCGGGCATCGATCAGCCCTTCGGTCTCCGGCGTCAGCGGGCAGGTCAGGGCGACGAAATCGGCCGCGGCCACCGTCTCGGCCAGCTTATCGGGATGGACGACCGCCTCGACATGCGGCTGCGGCTCGGGGCTGCGGCGCACGCCGATGACGCGCATGTCGAAGGCGCTCGCGAGTTTCGCCAGCCGCAGGCCGATGCGACCGATCCCGACGATGACCAGCGTCTTGCCGCCGAGTTCATCCTCGCGCCGCGCGCGATCGCCGATCATCGGGCGCCAGACCTGCTTCGCCTGGTTGTCCCGCGCGAAATGGATCTGGCGGGTCAGCGCCAGGATCAGCGACATGGCATGCTCGGCCACGGCCCGCTCGTTGCCGCCCTGGGCGCTGGCGAGGCGAACGCCGGCTGCGCCGATCGCGGACTTGTCGAACTGGTCCGTGCCGGCGCTGATCGACTGGATGAAGCGCAGCTTCGGCAGGCGCGGCAGCAGGTCATTGCGCCACAGGCCGGAGACGACGAGCACATCGGCTTCCGGCGCACGCTCCCGCAATTCGTCGAGGCTGCGGACCTCGAAACTCCCAGCCGCACGGCTGCGCGTCAGGAACTCGTCGCGGAGCTGATAGGCGGCGTGAGCGAAGCCAATCGTCAGGTCGCCTTCCGGCGGCAGGAATGCCATGCGTTGTCTCTCCCCGATTCCTTATACGGTCGACGTTAGCCGGCCCGCCGGCTCCTGTCCCCGCATCCGCCGCATGCAAGCTTCACGCTGACGGCGATGCTTCCGGGGCATCGAAGGTGAGCGCCGCGCGCAGACGCGACCATTCGGCCTCATCGCCCGGCAGGCCGAAGCGCAGCCGATCCGGCGCGTTCTGGAAGCGGCGGACATAGATGCCGTGCCGGCCGAGATGGGCAAAGAGCGCCGCCGCTTGCGACGTTTCGAGCAGGCGGAACAGGGTGGCGCCGCCAATAATCCGGCCATGCGGCGCAAGCAGGGCGTCGAGGCGGGCAGCATCGCGCGCCCGCGCACTGCCAGTCTCGGCAAGCCAGGCAGCGTCCGACAAAGCCAGCGCACCGACATGGAGAGCGGGACCGGCAACGGACCAGGGTCCAAGCGCGGCCTTGAGCTTCGCCACCGGACCGGGCGCGCCGATGGCGAAACCTAGGCGCAGGCCGGCGAGACCATAGGTCTTGCCGAAGGAGCGCAGCACGATCGTGCCATCAGGCAAGTCCGGCACGATGCTGTCCTCGGGCGTGAAATCGGCGAAGGCTTCGTCGACGACGAGTAGCCCTCCGTTGGCGGCACAATGCGCCGCGAGACTTGTCAGTTCGGCCTGCGACAGCACGCGCCCGTCGGGATTGTTCGGATTGACCACGATAATGGTCGCTGCCGCCTCGGCGGGCGTCACGGTTTCGGTGACGGCGTAGCCAGCCTTGCGCCAGGCATGACCGTGCTCGGCATAGGTCGACCCGAGGATCGCGACCGGACCGGCGGATGCGAGGCGCGGCAGCAACTCGATCAGGATCTGCGTGCCGGGCGCCGCAACGATGTCTGCGTGAGACGGCACCCGATAGGCCGCACGGGCGGCGGCGATCAGTGCCGCCTCGTCATCGGCACCAGGCAAGCGCGTCCAGAGGCTTAACGGCAGCGCCGGAAGCGGATAGGGGATCGGATTGATCCCGGTGGAGAGATCGACCCAGGGCTGCGGCGCCTCCGGAAAGAGCGCGCGGGCCGTGGCGAGATCGCCGCCATGCCAGATACCGTCCTCAGCCACGACCTCGCCTGCGCCCCGCATGAACCTCTCCGCCAACCTGCCGCTGCTCGTGCTCGCGCTGACCATCGAGGCGGCATTCGGCTATCCCGAGCGCTTCTATGCCGCGATAGGCCATCCCGTCACCTGGATCGGCCGCTTGATCGGCATGTTCGATCGCGTGCTGAACCAAGAGACCGCCTCCTTCGTCAGGCGGAAGGCCATGGGGGTTCTGGCGCTGACGCTGCTGCTCGCCATCATCATCGCCCTGTCGGCGTTGATCCAGCGGCTGTGCCTCTCCTTCGGATTCCTGGGCCTGATCCCGCTCGCCCTCTTTGCCTCGACCCTGATCGCGCAGCGCAGCCTGTACGAGCATGTCGCCCGCGTCGCCGAGGGACTGGAACGTGACGGGCTCGAGGGCGGACGGCGCGCCGTCTCGATGATCGTCGGCCGCAATCCGCAGACGCTGGACGAGGCCGGCGTCTCGCGCGCTGCCATCGAAAGCCTCGCCGAGAATTTCTCGGACGGCATCACCGCGCCGGCCTTCTGGCTGGGTGTAGGCGGTTTTCCAGGCATCGCCGCCTACAAGGTGATCAACACCGCCGATTCGATGATCGGCCATCGCACGCCGCGCCATCTCGCCTTCGGCTGGGCGGCGGCGCGGCTCGACGATCTCGTCAACCTGCCGGCTTCGCGATTGACGGCGCTGCTGCTGGTCGCCTCGGCCGCGCTCGACCGGTCGGCGGATGTTGGCGGCGCCTGGCGGGCCATCCGGCGCGATGCCGGCAAGCATCGCTCGCCCAATGCCGGATGGCCGGAAGCCGCCATGGCCGGGGCGCTGGGCCTCAGACTTGCCGGCCCGCGCGTCTATGGCGAGACCCGCGTCGAGGATCACTGGATGGGCGATGGCCGGGCCGAGGCCAATGCCGCCGATATCCGCCGGGCGCTCACGCTCTACAAGCGCTCCTGTACTCTGCTCTGGGCGTCTGCCGCGCTGCTGGCGGCCGTGACGCTGCTCTGAAGCCTCACTCTGACACGGGCACGGCCCGCCGCGCGATGGCCTGCAGATCGGCGCCCTGCGGCAGGGAGCCGAAATGGCCGGACCAGCCGCCCGCCAACCGCGAGGCGACATAAGCGTCGGCGACCGCATGCGGCGCGTGACGGATCAAGAGCGAGGCCGACAGAGCCAGCGCCATGCGCTCGACGAAGCGGCGCGCCAGATGCTCATGCCTGAGCACATCGAGGAGATCGGTTTCCAGCTCGGCGAGGAAGGCGTCGTAGCGCGGATCGCTGCCGCGGGCGGCACGCAATTCATCAAGCAAAGCCGGCACACAATCGGGATAGCGGCGGATCGAGCGGAGCACGTCGAGGCAGACGACATTGCCCGTGCCCTCCCAGATGCCGTTGAGCGGCGCCTCGCGATAGAGCCGCGCCATCAAGTGGTCCTCGATGAAGCCGTTGCCGCCATGGCATTCCAGCGCCTCGACCACGACCGGCGTGGCGCGCTTGCAGTTCCAGTATTTCGCGATCGGCGCGCCGATGCGGCCGATCAGCTTCTCGGCCTCGCTCCCGCCCTCGCGGTCGAGTGCATGGACGAAGCGGAAGGCGAGCCAGGCGGAGGCCTCGGCCTCCAGCGCGAGGTCGGCGATGACGTTCGTCATGATCGGCTGGTCGATCAGCGCCTTCTGGAAGGCACGGCGATGGGCGGTGTGATGGGCGGCCTGCGCCACCGCATGGCGCATCAATCCGGCCGAGCCTACGGCGAAATCGAGCCGCGTATAGTGGTTCATCTCCAGCCCGGCGCGAATGCCGTGACCGGGCTCGCCGATCAGATGGGCGATGACGCCGCGAAATTCGACCTCGGAGGATGCATTCGACTTGTTGCCGCACTTGTCCTTGAGGCGCTGGATCTGCAGGCGATTGCGCGAGCCGTCCGGGAGCCAGCCCGGCACGACGAAGCAGGACACGCCCTCCTCCGTGCGCGCCAGCGTCAGGAACACGTCGGAATGCGGGACGGAGAAGAACCATTTATGGCCAGTGAGGGAGTAAGTGCCGTCGGCATTGCGTGTCGCCACCGTCTGGGTCTGGCGCAGGTCCGAGCCGCCCTGTTTCTCGGTCATCGCCATGCCGACCGTGCCGCCACGCTTCTGCACCGCCGGCAGCGGACGCCCATCGTATTCTGAGGAGGTGATCAATCGGCCGAACTCGGCCCAGCGCGCGGGATCGCGCTGCAGCACGGGGATCGCCGAATAGGTCATGCCGAGCGGGCAGCAGATGCCGTTCTCGCCCTGGTTCCAGAGATAGGACACCGCCGCCCGCGCCACCTGCGCGCCTTCGCGCGGCTTGGTCCAGCACAAGGAATGGAACTCGTCGCGCATCGCGAGCCCCATCAGTTCGTGCCAGGCCGGATGGAACTCGATCTGGTCGACGCGCCGACCCCAGCGGTCATGCGTGCGCAGTTCCGGCAAGCTGCGATTAGCCTGCCGCGCCAGGTCCTGCACGCGTTGAGAGCCGACATGGTGGCCGACCACGCTCGCCTGCTCGCTGAACCAGCCGGCGCCAAAGGCATCGAGGATCGAGCCGAGCGCCGGATCGGCGGCGAAGGCGTCATAATCCGCCAGCGCCGGCGCCTGATTCAGCACTTCATGCGTGTCGTAGCCGTAAGCGTCGAGCGTGGTCATGCGGCCTGTCCTTCTCGGGAAATCAGCGCGGCGATGGAGAGATCGGCAAGGGCAGCGGCGATCTCGCGGCCGCGCTCAGGTGTGATCGGGCGTTCCGGCGAGAGCGGGCCGATCAGCGCCTCCATGAAGCCGCCGACGATCATCGCCGCGGCGGCATCGGGGTCGACCGAACGAAAGGCGCCCAGCCTCCCGCCTTCGACGACGAGCGCGCGAAAAATGCCGGCGATCTCGCGGCGATAATCGAGCCGCGTCGCATCGACGGCGGGGTCAGCGGGCTCGGCGATCATCGACCAGGCCAGGCGCCGATTGGCGAAGGCGCGGCGCGCGAAGGCCTCGACCGCTGCGGTCAGGCGCTCGGCGACGGGGGCGTCGCTCGCAGCGATCTCACGCAGCACGGCAAGCTCGCGCGACGACACGGCCGCGACGATCTCGGCCATCAGCTCGGCCTTCGAAGCGAAATAGGAATAGACGCTGCCGGTCGAGACGCCGCTGGCGGAAGCCACCGCGGCGATCGAGGTCTCATGGAAGCCGACTTCCGACACGATGCCGCGCGCGGCGGCGAGGATCGCCTCGCGCTTGCCGGCCTTGCGGGGTTGCTTCGATGCGCCGTCGGCCATGGCTGGTCTCAAAATTGAATTTGAATTCAGATTCAATCTGAAGACTGGATCGATCACCATCAAGTGGATGAGCCGGTCGAGGCGATCGCTCCACATCGAGGATGGCTTATCGCAACGGGAGGGGTGTTGGCCCGCGCCGGAGATACTTGGTCATCCCGGGCTTGACCCGGGATCCATGCCGGAACCTCTTTCGGGCAGGTTCCGGAATGGATCCCGGATCTCCGCTTCGCTGCGTCCGGGATGACTCAATGCTGCCGAGGCACAGAGCGGGCTCTCAGAACTCGATGCCTTGCTGCGCCTTCACACCCGCAGCGAAATGATGCTTCACCAGCGTCATCTCAGTGACGAGATCGGCCGCCTCGATCAGCTCCGGCTTGGCGTTGCGGCCGGTGACGACGATGTGCAGGTCAGGCCTGCGGGCAGACAGCGTCGCGACAACCTCGGCGAGCGGCAGATAATCGTAGCGCAGGGCGATGTTGAGCTCGTCGAGCACCAGAAGCCTGATCTCCGGATCGGCCATCAATTCCCTGGCCTTTGCGAAGGCGCGTTCGGCCGCCGCGATGTCACGAGCCTTGTCCTGCGTCTCCCAGGTGAAGCCCTCACCCATGCTGTGCCAGCTCACCTGATCGCCGAAGGCTTCGAGCGCCCGACGCTCGCCGGTCGACCAGGCGCCCTTGATGAACTGCACCACGCCGATGCGCCAACCATGGCCGAGCGCGCGCAGGATCAGCCCGAAAGCCGCCGTCGACTTGCCCTTGCCGGGGCCGGTATTGACGATCAGCAAGCCCTTCTCGAGCGTCTTGGAGGCGACTTCGGCGTCCTGCACCGCCTTGCGCTTCTCCATCTTCGCCTTGTGGCGGGCAGCATCTTCGGTGTCCGTCATCATTTCACTCGCATCGGCAATCCGGCGACCATGAAGACCACGCTGGCCGCCCGCGCCGCAAGCACCTGATGGAGGCGCCCCGCCTCGTCGCGGAAGCGGCGGGCCAGCGCATTCTCCGGCACGATGCCAAGCCCGACCTCGTTGCCGACCAGCACGAGTGGGGCGGAAACGCGTTCGCAGGCGGCGATCAGGGCCTCGCGCGCAACGGCCGTATCCTGCTCCCCAAGGATGAGGTTGGTCAGCCAGAGCGTCAGGCAATCGACCAGGATCGGGCGCCCCGCCGGCTGGGCCGCAATCGCCTCGGCCAGTTCGAGCGGAGCGTCGACCGTCTCCCAGCCGGCCGGGCGCCGGGCGCGATGCTCGGCGATGCGCTCGCGCATCTCGTCGTCATAGGCCTGCGCCGTCGCGATATAGGTCCAGGGCGCCGGCAGGGCCTCGATCAGCGCTTCGGCATGACGGCTCTTGCCGGAGCGGGCGCCGCCGAGGACGAGGGTGAGCTGAGGGATCGGAAGAGACTGCATCGGCGGCTTGGTTTCGCTGGCCGTCATCCCGGGCGACCATAGGGAGACCCGGGATCCATGCCGGAACGCTTCCGGTAGAGGTTCAGGCATGGATCCCGGCTCTTCGCTGCGCTCCGGCCGGGATGACCGCATGTATGTGTCGGACCGTTCTTGCATTGCACAGCAACACGGCGATGGCTAATGATGATCCGTGACGGTGCCTCCGCGAGGAGGTGAAAAGGGAACGCGGTGCGGGCTTGCTTTGCCCAATGCCGCGGCTGCCCCCGCAACTGTAAGCGGATGTCCTTCGCCATCGGCCACTGGAGCGCTCGCTCCGGGAAGGCGGCAAGGGGCGCGAAGTCCGCGAGCCAGGAGACCTGCCGTCAACCCGCAGAGATCCAACCGGCTGCCGGCGGGGCGGCCACGGAGAACGCTTATGAACACCGCTTCGGTTTCCACCCCTACACTCAGCGTTTCGGAACGCGTCAAGGCGGTTGCCGCCGCGCTCGTGATCGGCGTCGCGCTGATCTACACGACCGGCTTCGCGGCCTCGACCAATGTCCACAACGCTGCGCATGACAGCCGTCACGGCCTCGCCTTTCCCTGCCACTGAGGGAAAGCATCCATGGTCACGCGTGTTCTCACGGTCAGCATCCTGGCCGGGCTTCTGGCTGGCTTGATCGTCGCCGCCCTGCAGCATGTCACCACCACCCCGCTGATCCTCAAGGCCGAGACCTATGAGGCGGCACTCGCCCTGAAAACGCCGACGCTGGCAGCCTTCGACGGCGAGGCGAAGATCATCCTCGCGCATGGACCGGCCGGCGACGCGCCCGGCCACGACCATGCCGAATGGAAGCCGCAGGACGGCTTCCAGCGCACGCTCTTCACCAGCGCGGTGACGATTGCGACCGCGATCGGCTTCGCGGCTCTGCTGCTCGCAGGGATGATCGCGGCCGGCGACAGCATCGACCAGCGCAGCGCGCTCGTCTGGGGCGCCTGCGGCTTCCTCGCGCTCGGGCTCGCCCCGGCGATGGGGCTGGCGCCGGAACTGCCGGGCGCGGCATCGGCCGCGCTGGAGCAACGCCAGTTCTGGTGGCTGTGGACCGCCATCGCCACCGCGGCCGGGCTCTTTGTGTTCCTGCGCTTCGAGCAGCCCTGGCTCAAGCTTGTGGCGGTCGTCCTGATCCTGCTGCCGCATGTCGTCAGCGCGCCGCATCCGGCCGCGCCGGAGAGCAAGGTGCCGGCCGAGGTCGCCGCGCATTTCGCGTCGCTCTCGCTCGGCATCCAGGCCGCGCTCTGGCTCGTCACCGCCTTCATGGTCGGCGTGCTTTGGCCCCGGGCGAGCCGCCGGGCCGCGGACGCCTGAGGACAAGCCATGTCCGAGGGTGACCTCACCATCCATGTCTGCA
This sequence comes from Beijerinckiaceae bacterium, assembly GCA_965283735.1. Lineage (GTDB taxonomy): Bacteria > Pseudomonadota > Alphaproteobacteria > Rhizobiales > Beijerinckiaceae > Allobosea. Next base: position 892,253 of record CBDIPN010000002.1, read on the forward strand.
CGGCCTGCCGCCGCGCCCGCGCCGATCTCCCGGAAGGTTACGACCAGCCGGGACTGGCGCTGGCCGAGCGTCTCGCCGCGCAGCTTAAAGCCAAGGGCAGCACGATCCCCGTGCTGCCCGTCGAATGCCTCGCCGTCTGCAAGCGGCCCTGCACCATCGCGCTCAGCGCCGACGGGAAATGGACCTATCTGATCGGCGATCTCGACACCGACACCCATCTCGACGAGATCGTCGGCGCCGCGGAGGCCTATGCCGCCAGCGCCAACGGCATCGTTCCCTGGAAAGAGCGGCCGCAGTCCTTCCGCAAGGGCGTGGTCGCGCGCGTGCCGCCTTTGCCAGCGCGCCAGCAAGGATGACATCATGAACGCTCCGCAGACCACCAACCTGGGCAAGACGTCACTCAGCAAGACGCCCTGCACGATCATCACCGGCTTCCTCGGCGCCGGGAAAACGACGCTGGTGCGCCATCTCCTCGAGAATGCGCAAGGCAAGAAGCTCGCAGTACTCGTCAACGAGTTCGGCGATCTCGGCTTCGACGGCGAATTCCTGAAGGGCTGCGGCATTGCCGGCTGCAGCGACGAGGACGTGGTCGAGCTGCCGAACGGCTGCATCTGTTGCACCGTCGCCGATGATTTCGTGCCCGCACTGGAAAAGCTTTTGAACCGGCCGAACCCGCCGGAGCACATCCTGATCGAGACCTCCGGCCTCGCTTTGCCGAAGCCGCTGGTGCAGGCGTTCAACTGGCCGGCGATCCGCTCGCGCGTGACCGTCGACGGCGTCATCGCCGTGGTCGACGGGCCGGCCGTGGCCGAGGGTCAGTTCGCCGATGATCCGGAGGCGCTCGCGGCGCAGACGGCAGCGGACGCCTCCGTCGATCACGACAACCCGCTGGAGGAGGTGTTCGAGGACCAGATCCTCTGCGCCGACCTGATCCTGCTCAACAAGAGCGACCTCGTCGACGAGGCCGGCCGCGCGCGGGTGAAAGCCGAGATCGCCGAGCATCTGCCGAAAGCGATCAAGATCGTCGAGACCGCCCATGGCAAGGTCGAGCCGGCGCTGATCGTCGGCCTCGGCGCTGCCGCCGAAAGCGACCTCGCCGCCCGCCCCTCGCATCATGGCGAAGGCGAGCACGATCACGACCATGACGATTTCGACTCGGTCGCCGTGCCGCTGCCGGCCGGCCTCTCGCCGGAGGAGCTCACGGCGCGCGTCGCCAAGGCGGCCGAGGCCGAGGGCGTGCTGCGCCTCAAGGGCTTCACCGCCGTTCCGGGCAAGCCGATGCGTCTGGTCGTACAGGGCGTCGGCCGGCGCCTCAGTCATCATTTCGACCGGGCCTGGGGCGCGAGCGAACCGCGCGACGGACGCCTCACCGTGATCGGGCTCAAGGGCTTCGATCTCAAGGCCGTGGAAGCGGCCCTCGCGGGGGCGTAACATCCGCCGATGCATCTTCTCCCGACCAGCGAGATCAGACTCGACGACGGCGAGGACGCCGTCGATCTCGCCCTGCCGCCGGGAGACGTGCTCGTGCTGTCCTTCACCGACAGCGACCTTTCGGCGCTGGCGGTGGCGGCAGGTGACAGCATCCTGTCGGTGCGGCTCGCGCCGCTCCGGCGGCTGAAACACCCGCTCTCGGTGGATTTCCTGATCGAGAAGACGGCGGCGCAATCCCGCTTTATACTGCTGCGCTGCCTCGGCGGGCTCGATTACTGGCGCTATGGCATCGAGCAGCTCGGCATCGCCTGCCGCGAGCGCGGCATCCCGCTCGCGATCCTGCCCGGTGACGAGCGCGACGATCCGAGGCTCGGCGAACATGCGAGCGTGCCGGCGGAATTCGCAGGCGAGTTGCTGGCCTATTTTCAGGCCGGTGGCGGCGCCGAGAACATGCGGCGGCTGCTGGGGCGGATAGACGAGTATCTGGCGGCGTCGAGAGACCCCTCATCCGCCTGCCGGCACCTTCTCCCGCAAGGGGAGAAGGGCGAGACGGCGCACGCTGCTCCTTTCTCCCCTTGCGGGAGCAAGTGGCTCGGCAGAGCCGAGACGGATGAGGGGTCGCGTGACTCCTCCGGCCTCCCTCCCGTCCCGCTGCCATCATTCTTAGCGCTCGGCAGAGACGGCACGCCCCTGCCCTGGCGCGAGGCGCTCGCCGCCCTGCCCCCCGATCGCGCGCTCGTCCCGGTCCTGCTCTATCGCTCCGGCGTTGCAGCCGGGGACACCGCCATGGGCGAGGCGATTGCCACGACGCTGGCGGCGCGCGGCCTCGCGCCCCTGCCGTTGGCGCTGACCAGCCTGAAGGACCCCGCCGTCACCGCCGAACTTGCAGCGCTAATCGCGACGCGCAAGCCGGCGCTGATCATCACCACCACCGCCTTCTCCGCCCGCGAAGGTGCGGATTTCGTGCTCGACGGCGCGGATTGCCCGATCCTGCAGGCGATTCCTGTCAGCAGCCCCCGCGAGGCCTGGGAGGCATCGCCGCGCGGGCTATCGGCCGCCGATCTCGCCATGCAGGTGGCACTGCCGGAATTCGACGGGCGCATCGGGGCGATCCCCGTCGCCTTCAAGGCGGAAGCGACCGATCCGGCAACCGGGCTTTCCATCCGCCGGCTGATGCCCGCTCCTGAGGGGGTCGCCGCACTGGCCGATCTGGCGAAGGGCTGGATTGCGCTGGCAGGGAAGCCTGCCGCCGAGCGAAAACTGGCGCTGGTGATGTCGGATTATCCCGCGCGCGGCGGACGGGCCGGCTTCGCCGTCGGGCTCGACACGCCGGCGAGCGTGGCCACGATCCGGGAATTGCTGGCAGGGGCGGGGTATGAGGTCGGCTCTACCACCTCCGCCGTCATCCCGGGCTTGACCCGGGATCCATGCCAGAGCGCTTCCAATCAAAGTTCAGGCATGGATCCCGGATCGGCGCCGCTGGCGCGGCTTGTCCGGGATGACAGCGGAGATGTGGATGAGAGCGCGCGGCTCATGGCCGCTCTCACCGGCGGCTCGGCCGATCTGAGCATTCCCCTCGCAACCTATCGCAACTGGCTTGCCGCCATTCCTGCCGCAGCCTGTGAGCGCCTTAATGCCGCCCACGGCAAGCCCGAAGCCGACCCCGCCTGCCACGGCGGCGCCTTCCATTTCCGCGCCGTCCGCTTCGGCAACCTCACCGTCGCCCTGCAGCCGCCGCGCGATGCGACGCCAGACCGCAAGGCTGTTTATCACGACCCCGACGCGCCGCCGGGCCACGCTTATCTCGCCTTCTATCTCGCACTGCGCCAATCCGAGGCCGCCGACGCGCTGATCCATCTCGGCACGCACGGCACCACCGAATGGCTGCCGGGTAAGGCGGTCGCGCTTTCAGGCGGCTGCTGGCCGCGCCTCGCTGTCGGCGGGCTGCCGGTGATCTACCCCTATGTCGTCGACGATCCCGGCGAGGCGGCGCCGGCAAAAAGGCGGCTCTCGGCCGTCACGCTCGGCCATCTGCCACCACCGCTGGCCGAGGCGGAGGCCGCCGGCGAGACCGCGCTCCTGCGCGACCTCGTCGAGGAGTTCTCGCAGGCGCAGGTGCTCGATCCGCGCCGCGCCGATATCGTCGCCAGCGAGATCCGGGCGCGGGCCGAGGCGGGCGGGCTCGCCGCCTCCTGCGGCGTCACCGATGATACCGAGATGAACGAGGCGCTGACGCTTCTCGACGCCCATCTCTGCGACATCGCCGAACTGCCCTTCCGCGACGGCCTGCATATCTTCGGGCGCTCGGAGATCGACCCTGCCTCCGCCCGCAACGAGCGCGAAAACCTGCTCGCCGCTCTCGACGGCCGCTTCGTCCCGCCCGGCCCGGCCGGCTCGCCGCATCGCGGCCGCCCCGATGTGCTGCCGACCGGACGCAATCTCTCGACGCTCGACCCTCGCGCGATCCCGACGCGCGCGGCCGCAAGGCTCGGCAGGTTGGCAGCCCAGGCAGTCGTCTCGCGCCATCTCCAGGATCATGGCGACTATCCGCGCCGGATCGTCATGGACCTCTGGGCCTCGCCAACCCTGCGCTCGGGTGGCGAGGATATCGCGCATGCGCTCGCGCTGATGGGCGTCGAGCCGCTCTGGGATAATGCCTCGACCCGCGTCACGGGCTTCAGCATCGTCCCGCAGCCGAAGCTCGCCTATCCGCGTCTCGATGTGACCGTGCGCATCTCCGGCACCTTCCGTGATACGTTTCCGGGGCAGATCGCGCTGCTCGACCAGGCCGCGCGGGCCGTGGCTACGCTGGACGAGGCGGACGAGTGGAACGAGCCCGCCGCCGCTTATCGCCGGGGCGAGTCTGGCGCGCGCATCTTCGGCGCTGCGCCCGGCCGCTATGGCGCGGCGATGGCGGACCGCGCCCTTGATGGCGACTGGACCCACCGCGAGGAATTGGGTGCGGCCTATCTCGCGGCGTCAGACCATGCCTATGGCGGGGCGGAGGGCGTGGGCGCCGCCGATGCCGGCTTCACCGAGCGCATCCGCGTCTCCGACGCCTTCATCCATGTCAGCGACACGGCGGGGCGCGACATCCTCGAAGCGAGCAGCGCCGCCGACGTGATCGGTGGGCTTGCGGCGGCGGCGAAAGCGCTCGGTGCCAACCCCGCGCTCTACAGCCTCGACAGCTCGAACCCGGAAGCGCCGAAGGCGCGTACGCTGGCACAGGACATCGCCCGGATCGTCCATGGCCGGTTGACGCATCCGCGCTGGATCGCGTCGCAACTCGCCCATGGCTGGCGCGGTGCGGCGGAGCTGGCCGAGGCGGTGGATACCCTCTTCGTCTTCGCCGCCAGCACCGATGCCGTCGCCGACGGGCTGTTCGATTCCGTCTTCCAGGCCTATTGCGCCGATCAGCAGGTCTGGACCGCGCTCGAAGCCGCCAATGCGCCCGCTGCCGCCTCGATCCGTTCGCGATTGGCGGAGGCAGCGCGGCGCGGGCTCTGGACCAGCCGCCGCAACTCGGTCGGCGCCTTCCTGGCACGGGACGCGGCGGAATGAGCGCGCGGTCACAGGAAACGTTGCGGCGCGGCTGGTGCCCGAGCACGCTGAGGCCGATGGAGACCGGCGACGGCTGGCTGGTGCGACTGCATCCACCGGGCGCGAAGCTGGCACCAGCGCAGTTGCGGCGGATCGCGGCGCTGGCAGTAGAGCATGGCAACGGGCTGATCGAGATTTCTGCCCGCGCCAATCTGCAGATCCGCGGCGTGACGATCGAAAGTCATCCGACGCTGATCGAGCGCCTGCTGGCGGAACATCTCGTCGACGAGCACGAGGGCGACGGGCCGCAACGTGTGACACTGGTCTCGCCGCTGGCGGGACGGAACCCGACCGGCCTGATCGACGCAGCCGCACTGGCCGCACAGATCGAGCAACGCGCCCGTACCGTACCCGGCCTGCCGGCCAAGCTCGGCGTCGTCGTGGACGATGGCGGTGCGCAGGCCCTCGATGGCTTCTCCGGCGATATCCGGCTGGTCGGTGGGGGCGGCACGAGCGTAGCCTTGTGCCTCGCCGATCGTCTCTGGCTCGGCCCTATCCCGGTTACTGAAGCCGCGCCAACCGTGGCCGCGATCCTGCGTGACTTTGCAGCGCTGCGAGCCGCCGCGCCGGATCAGATCCGCCGCCTGCGCGACCTGTCGCCCGAAGCCTTGGCGAGCCTGAGCGCCCTGCCCGAAGCCGCGGCGCCGACGCCACGGATGCCGCCCCGACGCGCCGGGCTGTTTGCTCTGGAGGGCGATCGTTTCGCCGCGCTCGTCGGCCTGCCCTTCGGCCGCTGCGATGCGGAGACGCTCGACAGGCTCGGCGCGGCCCAGGCAAAGGCCGACATCCGGCTTTCGCCCTGGCGCGGGCTGGCCTTCCGCGATCTCGACCGCACCGGAGCAGAGGCGCTGCTGCGGCTGGCCGGCGATCTCGGCCTCATCACGCAGGACGACGACCCCCGCCTCTCGGTGCAGGCTTGCGCCGGCAGCCCCGCCTGTTCGCGCGCCGAGGCGCCGACCATGGCGGATGCAGCCAGGCTCGCCGACGCTGCCGCCGATCTGCTCGCGCAGGGCGTGACGCTGCATGTCTCCGGCTGCGTCAAGGCCTGTGCTCATCCGGCAGCGGCCGATCTCACGCTGGTCGGACGCGACGGGCGCTACGACGTCGTGCCGGGCGGGACGACGCGGGACAAGCCGGTCGCGACGCTTGACCTTTCGGCGCTGCTCACGCGATTGCAGCCCGGACAAGACATTCACGCGCGGCTGGCCAAGGTCCTGCGCACGACGGGATCGCAGGGTTGAGCAAGGCATACGACTACATCCAGGACGGCGCGGCGATCTATGAACGCTCCTTCGCCATCATCCGCGCCGAGGCTGACTTGACCCGGTTCAGCGGCGCGGCCGAGCGCATCGTCGTCCGCATGATCCATGCCTGCGGCATGACCGACCTGCCCAGGGATGTCGAGATGTCCGCCGGTTTCGCGGAGGTTGCGCAGGCCGCGCTCAGGAGCGGCGCGCCGATCCTCTGCGATGCCAAGATGGTCGCCAATGGCGTGACCCGCGCCCGCCTGCCGGCGAACAACGAGGTTCTCTGCACGCTGGACGATCCGCAGGTTCCGGCGCTCGCCGCTCAGATGGGTACGACCCGCTCCGCCGCCGCGATGGAGCTCTGGAAGCCCCGGCTCTCCGGCTCGGTCGTGGTGATCGGCAATGCGCCGACCTCGCTCTTCCGCCTGCTCGAAATGCTCGATGCCGGCGCGCCGAAGCCCGCTGCCGTGATTGGCATCCCCGTCGGCTTCGTCGGCGCGGCGGAATCAAAGGACGCGCTCGCGAAGGACGGGCGCGTGCCCTTCGTCATCGTGCATGGACGGCGCGGCGGCTCGGCCATGGCGGCGGCGGCCGTCAACGCACTGGCGCAGGACAAGGAATAAGCCATGAGTGGGACGAACAGGACCCTGCTCTACGGCGTCGGGCTCGGGCCGGGCGCGCCGGACCTGATGACGGTCAGGGCGCGGGAGATCATCACCACGGCCGACCGGCTGGTGCATTTCTGCAAGCGCGGCCGGCGCGGCAATGCCCGCGGCACGGCGGACGCGATCATCGCGCCCGATCCGGCCCGCGAGATCGAGCTCGCCTTCCCGGTGACGATCGAGGCCAGCGTCGGCGAGCCCGACTACGACGGCCCGATCGCGGCTTTCTACGAGGAGGCGGCCGAGCGACTTGCCGCCGAGATGCAGGCCGGGCGGACGCTCGCCGTGCTTTGCGACGGCGATCCGTTCTTCTACGGCTCCTTCATGCATCTGTGGCGGCGGCTCAGCCACCGCTTCCCGACCGAGGTGGTGCCCGGCGTCACCGGCATGACCGGGGCCTGGGGCGAAGCCGGCGCGCCGATCACCTGGGGCGACGACGTCATGACCGTGCTGCCAGGCACGCTGCCGGAAGCCGAGCTGGCGCGGCGCCTCGCCGATACCGACGCCGCCGTCATCATGAAGCTCGGCCGCAACCTGCCGAAGGTGCGCCGCGCGCTTGTCGCCGCCGGGCTGGAAGGGCGCGCGATCTATGTCGAGCGCGCGACGATGGCGCGACAGGTGGTGGCGCGCCTTGCCGACAAGGCCGATGACGAGGCGCCCTATTTCGCGATGGTACTGGTGCCCGGCGAAGGGCGGCGCCTGTGAAGGCACTCCCGTCTCTTTTTCCACCTCCCCGCTGTCATCCCGGACGCAGCGAAGCGGAGATCCGGGATCCATGCCTGAGCTTCCCGAGGTCGGCGTTCCGGCATGGATCCCGGGTCTCCCTGCGGTCGCCCGGGATGACGGCGCGAAGGAATATGGGGCGGAGAAGGAGAGACCAGGCATGACCGGCTCCCTCACCATCGTCGGGCTCGGCCCGGGCACAGCGGAGTGGATCACGCCGGCCGCGCAGGCGGCACTCGATGCCGCGACCGATATCGTCGGCTACGGCCCCTATGTCGACCGGGTGCCCGAAAGGGCGGGATTGACCAAGCATGCCTCCGACAACCGCGTCGAGGTCGAGCGCGCCTCGCATGCGCTGCAACTGGCGGCGGACGGCCGGACGGTCGCGGTGGTCTCGGGCGGCGACCCCGGCGTCTTCGCCATGGCGGCGGCGGTGTTCGAGGCGCTGGAGGCCGGCCCCCCGGAATGGCGCGGGCTTCCGATCAGTGTCGAGCCCGGCATCACCGCGATGCTGGCGGCAGCGGCACGGGCAGGCGCGCCGCTCGGCGGCGATTTCTGCGCGATCTCGCTCTCGGACAATCTGAAGCCCTGGGACGTCGTGACGGCACGGCTCGAAGCGGTGCTCACTGCGGATCTGGTGATCTGCCTCTACAACCCGATCTCGAAGGCCCGGCCCTGGCAGCTCGGCAAGGCGCTGGAGCTGGCGGCCAAACAGCGCGACGCGACGACGCCGGTGCTCTTCGCCCGCGCCGTCGGGCGGCCGGACGAAAACCTGCGCATCCTGACGCTGGCGGAGGCCGTCGCGGCTGCCGGCACCGCCGACATGGCGACGCTGGTGATGATCGGGGCGTCGAGCACGCGCCTGATCGCGCGCGAGGGCAGCGCTCCTTACGTCTACACGCCGCGTTCGGTCGCGAAGATGCCCTGCGCCACCAGCCAGGGCAGGACCTGATCGATATGATCGACGGTCTCGACATCGGGCTTGGGCGGGCGCTCCACCATCACCACCGGCAGGGACAGCCGGCGCGCCGCCACGAGCTTGCCGACCGTCGCCGGCCCGCCGGAATTCTTGCTGACCAGGATCTCGACGCCCTCACGGCGCATCAGATCCTCCTCATCGTCGACGTCGAAGGGGCCGCGCTGCTGGATGACATCGACATGCGGCACCGGCAGACGGTCCCCGATCGGTTCGATGACGCGGACGAGATAGCGATGCTGCGGAGCGTCGGCGAAAGCGGGCAGCTCCAGACGACCGACGGTGAGGAAGACGCGCCGTGGCGCGTCGCCCAGCGCCTGTGCGGCGGCCTCGATATCGGGCACGGACTTCCAGCGATCGCCGGCACGCGGCTTCCAGGAATCGCGGCGGATCGCGAGCAGCGGCACGCCTTCGGCCTTGCAGGCATGCTCGGCATGGAAAGGCATGATCGCGGCGAAGGGATGGGTCGCGTCGACGACGGCGACGATGCCTTCCTCGACCAGATAGCGCCTCAGGCCCTCGACACCGCCGAAGCCCCCGATGCGAACCGGCAAATTGGTCGGGCGGGGATCGACGGTGTGGCCCGCCAGCGAGATAATGGCGCGGATATCGGGAGCCTGATCAGCCAGGTGCTGGTCAAGCGCAGCAGCTTCAGTCGTTCCGCCAAGGATGAGGACGGTCATGACGACAGTTTTGCGTGAATCGGGTGTTCTGTCGAGCGTCGAGGTGCCGGCTCCCTGGCTCTCGCTGATCGGTCTCGGCGAGGACGGAGCCGCAGGCCTTTGCCAGGAGGCACTGGCCGCACTGAACGAGGCCGAGATCGTCTTCGGCGGCGAGCGGCATATCGCGCTCGTCGGCTCCGTGCCGGGAGAGCTTCGGCCCTGGCCGCAGCCTTTCCGCAACGCGCTCCCGCAGATTTTGGCCGAGCGCGGCCGCAAGGTCTGCGTGCTCGCGACCAGCGATCCGTTCCATTACGGCATCGGCAACAGCATCAGCCGGGCGATCCCGGCCGAGGAGATGCGGATCATCCCGCAGCTCTCCTCCTTCTCGATGGCCTGCACGCGGATGCGCTGGCCGCAGGAGGAATGCGCGCTGGTCTCGCTGCATGGCCGCACGCTCTACCGGATCGTGCCGCATCTGCAGCCGGAGGCCCGCATCCTGGCCCTGTCCTGGGACGAGACGACGCCGCGCGCCGTCGCCGAACTGATGACCGCCCGCAGCATGGGCGCGAGCCGCATCGTGGTGATGGAATCGCTCGGCGGGCCACAGGAACGCATCCGCGAGACCCGCGCCGACGCCTTCGCGCTCGACGATATCGTGCCGCTCAACCTGATCGCGGTCGAGGTCGCGGCCACCCGCGACTCCCGCATCCTGCCGCTGGCGCCGGGGCTCGACGAGGAGTGGTTCGCCCATGACGGGCAGATCACCAAGTCGGAAATCCGCGCGATCACGATTTCGGCACTCGCCCCGCGCGGCGGCGAATTGCTCTGGGATGTTGGCGGAGGCTCGGGCTCCGTCGCGGTCGAATGGTGCCAGCGCCACCTGCGCAACCGCGCTATCGCCTTCGAGGCGAAGCCGGAGCGGGCCGAACGCATCAGGCGCAACAAGCTCGAACTCGGCGGCCTCTCCGTCAAGGTCACCGGCGAGGCGCCTGCGGGTTTCGTCGGCCGCGAGGCGCCAGATGCAGTCTTCATCGGCGGTGGTTTGACCGAGGAAGGGCTGTTCGACGCCGCCTGGGCGGCGCTGAAGCCGGGCGGGCGGCTCGTCGCCAATGTCGTGACCATCGAGGGAGAGGCCAAGCTCGCCGCGCTCCATGCCGAGCATGGCGGCTCGCTCAGGCGCATCTCGATCGACCGGCTCGCGCCTGTCGGCGGCAAGCATGGCTGGCGCCCGGCGATGCCGGTGACGCAATGGCGGGTCGAGAAGCCTTGACGCGCCTCGTTCAATCCACGCGGTCATCCCGGACAAGCCGCGTTTGCGGCGCCGATCCGGGATCCATTCCGGAACGGTTCAGGCATGGATCCCGGGTCTTCCTTCGGTCGCCCGGGATGACGGCGTGTATTATCACAGGGATTTCCCGATGACGGGTCGCCTCATTGCCGGCATCGGCATCCGGCCCGGCACGGAGGCCGCCGATATCCTCGCCTGCCTCGATCAGGCCCTGGCGAGCGCAGGGCTTGCGGGTGCGCAAACGCCACGCTTCGCTACGCTGGCGAGCCGCGTGGCGGAGGCCGGCATGGTCGCTGCCGCCAATGAGCGCGCGGCCGAACTCGTCGCCATCCCCGACGAGGCCCTGAAGGGCTTCGAGGCCGCCTGCGCGACGCGCTCGACCCGGATTGCCTCGCTCTACGGCGTCGGCTCGGTCGCGGAAGCCGCGGCGCTGGCTGCCGCAGGTCCCGGCGGCGAACTGGTGCAGCCGCGCATCGCAACCGCGCGCGTGACCTGCGCGCTCGCCAGAAGCCCCGCATGACCATCCATTTCATCGGCGCCGGCCCCGGCGCACCCGATCTCATCACCTTGCGTGGACGCGACCTGATCGCGGCTTCGCCCATCTGCCTCTATGCGGGATCGCTGATCCCCAAGGCCATGCTCGACTGGTGCCCGCCCGGCGCGCGGATCGTCGACACCGCCCCGCTCGATCTCGATGCCATCATCGCCGAGATGGAGGCCGCGCATCGCGCCGGGCAGGACGTGGCGCGGCTGCATTCCGGCGATCTCTCGATTTGGAGCGCCTGTGGCGAACAGATGCGCCGGCTCGACCGATCAGGCATTCCCTATACGGTGACGCCGGGCGTGCCGGCCTTCGCCGCCGCCGCCGCCGTGCTGAAGCGCGAGCTGACCTTGCCGGGCCTCGCGCAGTCTCTGGTGCTGACGCGCACCTCCGGCCGAGCCTCGGCCATGCCCGAGAAGGAGAAGCTCGCAACCTTCGCCGCCTCGGGTGCGACGCTCGCCATCCATCTTTCGATCCATGTCGTCGAGCAGGTCGTGGCGGAGCTGACACCTTTCTACGGGGCCGATTGCCCGGTTGCGGTCGTGTTCCGCGCGACATGGCCGGATGAGACCGTGCTGCAAGGCAAGCTCGCCGATATCGCCGGGAAAGTTCGCGCCAGCGCGCTTGAACGCACCGCGCTGATCCTGGTCGGGCCGGCACTGGCCGCCGACGATTTCGGCGAGAGCGCGCTCTATTCGATCGATTACGACCGCCGTTTCCGGCCGCGAGGCGGACAATGAACGCGCGCGGGCTGCTCATCGCCGCGCCGCGCTCCGGCTCCGGCAAGACCACGATCACGCTCGGATTGCAGCGCGCGTTGACGCAGCGCGGCCTTATCGTGCGCGGGTTGAAATGCGGGCCTGATTATATCGACCCGGCCTTTCATGCCGCTGCGACGGGTGCGCCCAGCGCCAATCTCGACAGTTACGCCATGACCGACGGGTTGCTCGGGCGGATTGCGAGGGAAGCGGTCGATGCCGCCGACATCGTCATCGCCGAGGGCTCGATGGGGCTGTTCGACGCCGTGCCGGGCGAGGTCGGGCATACCGGCGCCGGCGCCGATATTGCCGCGTTGACCGGCTGGCCGGTCGTGCTCGTCATCGACGTATCCGGGGCGGCGCAATCGGTGGCGGCGGTCGCGCTCGGCTGCAAGCTCTACGATCCGCGCATCCGCATCGCCGGCGTGATCCTCAACAAGGTCGCGAGCGCCCGTCATGAACGGCTGGTCCGGCAAGGCATGGAGCGCATCGGCTTGCCGGTCCTCGGCGCTCTGCCGCGCGAAGCGAGCCTGATCCTGCCGGAACGCCATCTCGGGCTGGTCCAGGCCGGCGAGACCGCCGATCTTCATGCACGGCTGAATGCCCTTGCGGAAGCCGTCTCGAAGGCCGTCGATCTCGATGCGGTCATGGCAGCTGCCGGCGCGACGACGCTCCCGACAGCGATCGACGACAACGCCCCGGCCCTGCCCGCACCCGGCCGCCGGATCGCCATCGCTCGTGATGCCGCCTTCTCCTTCGTCTACCCGCATGTCGAGGCGGGATGGCGCGCGGCGGGTGCCGAACTTGCTCCATTCTCGCCCCTCAAGGACGAGGCGCCGCCGGATCATTGCGATGCCTGCTGGCTGCCGGGCGGCTATCCGGAGCTGCATACTGGCACGATCGCGGCAGCGAGCCACTTCCTTGAAGGTTTGCGCGACTTCGCGGCGACCCGGCCGGTTCATGGCGAGTGCGGCGGTTACATGGTGCTCGGCCGCAGCCTGACCGATGCCGATGGCGTCGTGCACGAGATGGCCGGCCTGCTCTCGGTCAAGACCTCCTTCGCGAAGCGGAAGATGAATCTCGGCTATCGCCGGGCGGTTCTGGCGGCGGATGGCCCGCTCGGGGCAGCCGGCACGACCTTGACCGGGCATGAATTCCACTATGCAAGCATCGTCGCGCAGGGCGAGGACCCGCCCTTCGCCGTGGTGACGGACCCGCACGGCTCGGCGCCTGCCCCCGCCGGAAGCCGGCGCGGCCTTGTGACGGGCTCGTTCTTCCACGCCATCGCGACGGCAGGCCCGGCGTGAGCCAGGCGCCGGTCTTCGACGAAGCTTTCGCCCGGCAGTTCGAGGAGCTGCTGCGCTGGCGGCGCGATGTCCGGCGGTTCAAGCGTGATCCGGTCCCGGACGCGTTGATCGAAGCGCTCCTGGCACAGACCAGCCTCTCTCCTTCCGTCGGACATGCGCAGCCCTGGCGCTGGGTCGCCGTTACGGAGCCGGCACGGCGCGCGGCCGTGCAGGAGAGCTTCGGCCGCTGCAATGCCGATGCGCTTGCGTCCTATGAAGGCGAACGGGCGGCGCTCTATGCCCGCCTCAAGCTGGAAGGGTTGCGAGAGGCGCCCGTCCAGTTCGCCGTGTTCTGCGACCATGGCACCGCACGCGGCCATGGCCTCGGCCGGGCCACCATGCCGGAAATGCTGGACTACTCGGTCGTCGCCGCGATCACGCAGTTCTGGCTGTCGGCGCGCGTCCACGGGCTCGGCGTCGGCTGGGTCTCGATCCTCGATCCCGGCGCGATTACCGCCGCACTCGATACGCCGCCGGCGTGGAAGCTCGTCGCCTATCTCTGCGTCGGCTGGCCGGAGGAGGCATGCGACGTACCCGAGCTGGTCAGGGCTGGCTGGGAGCGCGACTGAGCGCGAGGCCGGCGAGATCGCGGCGCAGGCCGAAGGACGTCAGCATCGCCAGAAGGGCGAGGCTGGCCACGAGCCAGGCGGCAGCCGTCCAGCCGATGCCGGAGATCACCAGCCCGACCACCGCCGGCCCCAAAACCTGGCCGAGATTGCTGCCTTGCATCAGCAGCCCGATGCTGGCCGGAACCAGATTGCGGCGGCGCTGACGCGACTTTGCGCCGAACCACAGCTTCACGACGGCTGAAACGAAGAAGGCCGGCCCAAGGGACCGGCCTTCGATGGTATGAACCAGGAACGGTGCGTCAGCGGCGGAAACCGCCGCCGATCGCGCCACCGAGCACGCCGCCGACGATCCCGCCGAAGATCGCCGCGCCGGCGCTGTCACCGGCATCGCCTTCACGGGTCCGGACGCGGCCCTGATAGCCGGTGCTGGTCGTGCCCCGACGCGGTGTCGTGGTCGTGCCCTGATAGGCTTGGCCACGCTCGCGGGCGAGGTCGCGCTGGTACATCTCGTCGCCGTCATAGGAGGAGACGTTGCGGGTGGCAGCCTTGCCTTCCCCGGCGGTCTTGGTGCTGCGCTTCTTCTCGGCCGCGGCCTTCTCCTCGGCGAGGACAGCCTGATAGGCGGTCTCGCTCTGGACGCGGAGCGCGCTCACCTGCATCGCGGTCAGGAAGCCTGTCTCCGGGATGCTGCGCGACTTCTGCCAGGCCTGGATCGCCTTGCGATGGCTCGGACCGAAGGCGGCGGCAGCCTTGCCCGGCTGGAAGCCGCTGACGCGCAGGCGGGTCTGCACTTCGCGCCGGCCCTTGGCGTCGAGCTTCATCGCGGTCTCGGTCTGCGCGGTGCCGATCTCCTTCTTCAGCGCCTCTTCGGTGACGCCCGGAGGGGTCGCCAGGAAACCGCTCGCAGGCTTCGACGCTTCAAGGCTGGCGAGGCGGTTGCGGGCGAAGGTCGCGAACTGGCCCGACGGGAAGGCGTCGAGATAGGCGCGGTAATCGGCGGCTGAATTGCCGCGCTCGGCGACTTCCCAGGTCTTGATGTCGATCTGGGCGCGATCGAGCGCAGGGGCGGCAGGCATCGCCGGCATCGGCACGGCCGCGTCGATGGTCTTGGTCGCGGCCACGCCGGCATCAACCGCGGCGAGCTTCAGCGTCGGGTTCATCTTGAACTCGCCGATGATCGAGGAATTGGTCCAGGGCTTCTGCTTCTTGTTGGTCGTTTCCCAGACATCGGCACGCACGCGGTCCATCACCGTGGTGATCGACACTTCCGGCGTCTCGATATGCTTGAGCAGCGCACTGGTGAAGGGGCTGTTGCCGTCGCGCTCGCCATCAAGCGCCGTGGCGCGCGGGTCGGTCGCGAAGGCGATCAGGATGCCTGAGGCCGATTGCGTCTCGATCGCGGTCAGACCACGGGTGACGGCACGCGACTTCGCGGCGAGCTGGGCGGCGAAGGGGTTGTCGCGGCAGGCGTCGAGGATGACGATGTTGACGCGCTCGTCGCGCTGCATCTGGCGCAGCACGAGCTGGACGTTGACCGCGCGGAAATCGAGATCGGCTTCCGAACGCAGCGAGGCGTCGACGGGGATCAGGTAGTTCTCGTCGCCGACGGCGATGCCGTGGCCGGCATAATAGACGAGGCCGGCCTTGGCGCCGTCGAGCTTCTGCGCGAACTCGCGCACGATGCCCGTCATCTCGTCCATCTTGAGGTCGTAGCCCTCGACGACGTCGAAGCCGAGACGCTTCAGCGCAGCGGAAATGCCCTTGGCGTCACGCTGCGGATTGGCGAGCGGCGGCACCGCCGTATAGGCGCTGTTGCCGATGACGAGCGCGACCCGCCGCTCGGGCACGGCCGCAGAGCCGGGAGAGGCCAGCGCCACCGCTGAGAGCACCAGCGCAAAGGCGACAGCCATTCGGGCACGGAACCCTGGAACCAGAGACGCGAAGTTCACGACAACCTCCCCAATTCGGCAATCGGCTGCCCGCCCGCAACGGTCGGCGCAGCGCACAATCAAAAAACACGGCGGCAATATGGACGAAAGGTGGCCGTCTTTTTTACCGCAACACGCTCCGGTGGTAAACCGGAACATCCCTTCGTCGCGCGAACCCCGGCGTCGGTTCAAACACTGCGCCAAATCGCGCGCCGGATCGCGAGCATCGAACCGGCGCGGAGGCGCCTGCATCCTTCGTTTGCATGAGACGCGCAGCATAAGACGAAGGGATGAGTGCACGCCTGCCAAGACCGCTTTGAAACCCTCCAGCGTTGACTTATGCCCGGAGCGCGGTGCAGCATGACATGCAAGGGGAACCGCTTAAAAAAGAAAGAGCAAGCTGATGAAGGCTGGCAACCGGCATGTCTGAGGATACTATTCTTTCGACATCAGGCCTTACAAAAGAATTTGCCGGCTTTACAGCTGTGAACGGCGTAGATCTCCGTGTACGTCGCGGGTCTATTCACGCTCTGATCGGGCCGAACGGCGCCGGCAAGACAACCTGCTTCAATCTGCTGACCAAATTCCTGGCGCCGACGCGCGGCTCGATCGTCTATAACGGCCGCGACATCACGCGCGAGAAACCGGCCGAGATCGCCCGGCTCGGGTTGGTGCGCTCGTTCCAGATTTCGGCGGTGTTCCCGCAGCTCTCGGTGCTGACCAATGTCCGTATCGCCCTGCAGCGGCGCAAGCGCGGCGATTCGTTCGATTTCTGGCGTTCCGAGAGTTCGCTCAAGGAGCTCGACGCCGAGGCCGCGAGCCTGGTCGACGCCGTCGGCCTCACCCCGTTCCTCGGACTGACCGCAGGCGAACTCAGCTACGGCCGCAAGCGTGCGCTGGAGATCGCCACCACCCTGGCGCTCGATCCGGAGATGCTGCTGCTCGACGAGCCGATGGCCGGCATGGGCCGCGAGGATGTCGAGCGCATCGCGGCGCTGATCCGCAAGATCTCGGCCAACCGCACCATCCTGATGGTCGAGCACAATCTCTCGGTCGTCGCCTCGCTCTCGGACCGCATCACCGTTCTGGCGCGCGGCCAGGTGCTGGCGGAGGGCGACTACGCCACCGTCTCGAAGGATCCGCGCGTGGTCGAGGCCTATATCGGCTCGGGAGTCGGCCATGGCCACCATTGAAGCGCTGAAGACCCCCGCGATTGCCGCAGGCACCGCTCCGCTGCTCAAGGTCCGCGGGCTCGAGGCCTGGTATGGCGAGAGCCATGTCCTGCATGGCATCGATTTCGACGTGGCGCCCGGCGAAGTGGTGACGCTGCTCGGCCGCAACGGCGCCGGCAAGACCACGACGCTGAAATCGATCATGGGCGTGATCGGCAAGCGCAAGGGCTCGGTCATGCTGGAGGGCAAGGAGACGATCGGCCTGCCCTCGCGCTCGATCGCAAGGCTCGGCATCGGCTTCGTGCCGGAGGAACGCGGCATCTACTCGACCCTCTCGGTCGAGGAGAACCTGATGCTGCCGCCGCAGGTGAAGCCGGGCGGCCTGCCGGTCGAGCAGATCTTCACGCTCTTCCCCAACCTCAAGGAGCGGCTGAAGAGCCAGGGCACCAAGCTCTCGGGCGGCGAGCAGCAGATGCTGGCGATCGGCCGCATCCTGCGCACCGGCGCCAACCTGCTGCTGCTCGACGAGCCGACCGAAGGTCTCGCCCCCGTCATCATCGACCAGATCGGTGCCACCATCCGCATGCTCAAGCAAAAGGGCTTCACCATCATCCTGGTCGAGCAGAACTTCCGCTTCGCCCAGACGGTCGCGGACCGGCACTACGTGGTCGAGCAAGGCAAGGTGATCGACATGATCCCGAATGCCGAGCTCGACGCCAATATCGACAAGCTGCATCGCTATCTCGGCGTCTGAAGCAGCGCGATCCACCAGAACAGCACCGGCTCGCCGGTATCGACAGAGGGAGAACGATCATGAAGCTGAAGACGATTCTCGCGACCACGGCGCTTGCGACCCTGATGGCGGCCCCCGCGCTCGCCCAGCAGATCTCGGTCAAGGCCGGCGTGCTGAACGACCGCTCGGGCCTCTATGCCGACCTCGCCGGCGAAGGCTCGGTGATCGCGGCGCGCATGGCGGTCGAGGACTTCAAGGCCGCCGAGAAGGGCATCAAGGTCGAGATCGTCTCGGCCGATCACCAGAACAAGCCTGACGTCGGCTCGACCATCACCCGGCAGTGGTATGACCAGGACGGCGTCGATCTGATCCTCGACGTGCCGACCTCCTCGGTCGCGCTGGCGGTGAGCCAGATCACCAAGGAGAAGAACAAGATCCACATCAACTCGGGCGCCGGCTCGTCGGACCTCTCCGGCAAGGCCTGCAGCCCCAACACCATCCACTGGACCTACGACACCTATGCGTTGGCGCAGGGCACCGGCGGCGCGATGGTGAAGGCCGGCGGCGACAGCTGGTTCTTCATGACCGCGGACTATGCCTTCGGCCACGCGCTGGAGCGCGACGCCAGCGCCACCGTCATCAAGAACGGCGGCAAGGTGGTCGGCGCGGTCCGCACCCCGTTCCCGGGCACCGACTTCTCGTCCTTCCTGCTCCAGGCGCAGGCCTCCAAGGCCAAGGTCATCGGCCTTGCGAACGCCGGCAGCGACACCACCAACGCGATCAAGCAGGCTGGCGAATTCGGCATCGTCGCCGGCGGCCAGAAGCTCGCGGGCCTGCTCGTCTTCCTGACCGACGTGCACTCGCTCGGCCTGCAGGCGGCACAGGGCCTCGTCCTGACCGAGTCGTTCTACTGGGATCGCGACGACGGCACCCGCGCCTGGTCGGAGCGCTTCGCCAAGCTCAATGGCGGCAAGAAGCCGACCATGGTCCAGGCGGGCGTCTATTCCGGCCTGCTGCACTATCTGAAGGCGGTCGAGGCGACCAAGAGCAAGGACTCGGCCACCGTCATGGCCAAGATGAAGGAGATGCCGACGGAGGATCCGCTGTTCGGCAAGGGCTCGATCCGTCCGAACGGCCGCAAGATGCACGACATGTATCTCTACGAGGTCAAGAAGCCATCGGAGTCGAAGGGCCCGTGGGATTACTACAAGCAGGTCTCGGTGCTGCCGGCTGAGCAGGCCTTCCAGCCGCTGGCCGAAACCGGCTGCTCGCTCGTCAAGTGACGCCGCGGCTGAACGCCGCCAAGACGTCCTCCGCCGTCATCCCGGGCGACCGCAGGTCGACCCGGGATCCATCGGAGGGCTCCGGAACTCTACGATGGATCCCGGCTCTGCGCTTCGCCTGGCCGGGGTGACGAAGAGGATCGAGAGCCCACCCCACACGATGATCTGAGTCCCGCATGTTCGAGCTTCTAGGCGTTCCGCCGCAAGCGCTGTTTGGTCAGGTCCTGCTCGGCCTGATCAACGGCTCGTTCTACGCCATCCTCAGCCTCGGGCTGGCGGTGATCTTCGGGCTGCTCAACATCATCAACTTCACGCATGGCGCACAGTACATGATGGGCGCCTTCGTCGCCTGGATGTGCCTGAACTATCTCGGCCTCAACTACTGGGCGGCCCTGCTGCTGGCGCCGATCATCGTCGGCGCGACCGGCGTCGCGGTCGAACGATTGCTGCTGAAGCGCATCGCCCATCTCGACCATCTCTACGGGCTGCTGCTGACCTTCGGCCTGGCGCTGATCATCCAGGGCCTGTTCCGCAACCAGTACGGCTCGTCCGGCCTGCCCTACGCGATCCCGCCGCAGCTGACCGGCGGCCAGAATCTCGGCTTCATGTTCCTGCCGAATTACCGCGCCTGGGTGATCGTCGCCTCGCTCATCGTCTGCCTGGGCACCTGGTTCCTGATCGAGAAGACCAAGCTCGGCGCCTATCTGCGGGCCGCGACCGAGAACCCGACGCTGACCCAGGCCTTCGGCATCAACGTGCCGCTGCTGGTGACGCTGACCTACGGCTTCGGCGTGGCGCTTGCCGCCTTCGCCGGCGTGCTCGCCGCACCGATCTACTCGGTCAACCCGAACATGGGCGGCGACCTGATCATCGTCGTCTTCGCGGTCGTCGTGATCGGCGGCATGGGCTCGATCATGGGCGCCATCGTCACCGGCTTCTCGCTCGGCCTGATCGAGGGCCTGACCAAGGTGTTCTATCCGGAAGGCGCCGCCACCGTGATCTTCGTCATCATGGTGCTGGTGCTGCTGGTGAAGCCCGCCGGCCTGTTCGGCCGCACGGCCTGACGTAAGACGCAAGGACTGAAGACATGACCGACCTTGCCTCGACCGACGCCCCCGCCGCCGGCCTCTCGCTCGCCGAGACCGACGACGGCACCGCGCGCCTGCACCGCAACCTGTTCATCGCGATCGCCGTGATGCTCGCGATCGCGCCCTTCGTCGCCTATCCCGTCTTCGTGATGAAGGTTTTGTGCTTCGCGCTGTTCGCGCTCGCCTTCAACCTGCTGCTTGGCTATGGCGGGCTCTTGTCCTTCGGCCATGCCGCCTATTTCGGCATGGCGAGCTATGTCTCGGCCTATACCGCCAAGAACTGGGGCCTGACGCCGGAGCTCGCGATCCTGCTCGGCACCGCGGTCGGCGCGGGGCTCGGCCTCGTCTTCGGCGCGCTCGCCATCCGCCGCCAGGGCATCTATTTCGCGATGATCACGCTGGCGCTCGCCCAGATGGTGTTCTTCTTCTCGCTGCAGACGCCGCGCTTCACCGGCGGCGAGGACGGCATCCAGGCCGTGCCGCGCGGCAAGCTCTTCGGCCTCGTCAGCCTTGCCGACGACCGCGCGCTCTATTGGCTCGTCGCCGCCATTTTCATGGGCGGGCTGCTGTTGATCTACCGCGTCATCCATTCGCCCTTCGGCCAGGTCTGCAAGGCGATCCGCGACAACGAGCCCCGCGCCATCTCGCTCGGCTACCGCGCCAACCAGTACAAGCTCATGGTCTTCGTGCTCTCGGCGACGCTCGCGGGGCTGGCCGGCGCGACCAAGGCGATCGTCTTCCAGCTGGCCTCGCTCACCGACGTCTACTGGACGATGTCCGGCGAGGTCGTGCTGATGACGCTGGTCGGCGGGCTCGGCACCGTCTTCGGGCCGATCGTCGGCGCCATCGTCATCGTCGCGATGCAGAATTATCTCGCGACGCTCGGCGCCTGGGTCACCGTCGTCCAGGGCGGCATCTTCGTGCTCTGCGTGCTGCTCTTCCGCGAGGGCATCGTCGGCGTCATCTCGAAGGCGATCAAGAAGCCGCTCTAAGAGCCGCGATCAAGGCAGCCGAACGACCGCTGGACCACGTCTGGACACCCTTGTCATTCCGGGGCGCGCCTCAGGCGCGAACCCGGACCCATGACTGGGCGCCCTCGATAGCTCCTTGCTGGCAGCTCACCCGGTCGTGGGTTCCGGGTTCTTCGCTACGCGAAGCCCCGGAATGACAAGGGTATCGCCAAGGCCGCTGCCATCCAGTCAAACGACATCTAACGGATCAACTTCGAGACCGTCCGGAACTGCGGATGCTCGGCACTCCCTAGCCATTCGAACAGCACCATCTCGGTGGTGACGATCTCGGCGCCATGGCTCGCCATGCGCTTCAACGCGATTGCACGCGATTGCGGCGCGCGCGAGCCGATCGCATCGGCGACCACGACGACCCGGCGGCGATGCTCCAGCAAGGTCAGCACGGTCTGCCCGACGCAGACATGCGCCTCGCAGCCGCAGACCACCAGTTCGCGATCTCCCGCCACGGCCTCAAGGAAGGCCGGCTCTGCACAGGCATCGAAACTCATCTTCGCTATGGCCGGCGCCACATCCGCCAGCGCCGGCACCGTCGCGCCGAGGCCGCGCGGATATTGCTCGGTCAGGACCGCCGGCACGTCGAGCAGACGCGCCGCCTCGGCGAGGCGCCCGGCATTGAGCAACACCGTCTCGCCGTCATGGATCGCCGGCATCAGCTTGGCCTGGAAGTCGATGACGACCAGCATGGCATTCTTCGCGGCGAGCAGCGGCATGATGGACCTTTCCTCATGTGGCCGTCCGAGGACTTTCGCAACGCTCCAGGGCGCAGCTCCGCCGATCAGCGTGGAATCTGCGGAGCAAGCCTGGCTTGACTTGCCTAACGGCAGTCAACATGCAGACGACATGAACGGCAAACGGATCGTTCCCTTCGCGACGACGCTGCATGTGCGCGACCATTGCCTGTGCCTGCATGTGCAGCGCGCGGCGCGGGCGCTGGCGCGCCGTTTCGACGAAGCCTTGCGCCCGGTCGGGCTGACGAACGGCCAGTTCTCGCTGATGATGGCCCTCAATCGCCCGGTGCCGGCCTCGTTCGGCCCGCTGGCGGCGCTGCTGGCGATGGATCGAACGACGCTCACCGCCGCGCTGAAGCCGCTGCAACGGCGCGGACTCGTCGCTGTCGCTGTCGACCCGGCCGATCGTCGTGGTCGCCTGCTGACGCTGACAGAGGACGGGATGGTGCTGCTCGCCTCGGCCGTACCGATCTGGCAACGGACGCACGAGATCGTCGAGGCTGCCATGCCAGACGGCGCTCCCGCGACGTTGCGCGATACCCTGCCCAAGCTGGGCTGAGTCCAAGCTGGGTTGAGCTGCGGCAGCTTGCCCCGCCCGCGCCGCAGAGCCGCTCCGCCAACGCGCATCTGGCGCATGACCCACGCTGCGATTACCGTCCAGCCATTCCTCAGACGCAAGCAAGATCACAATCCACATGGACAAGCGGCTCGACGCCCCAACCCCGGCCGCAGCCATGTCCCCAGCGGATATCCGCTCGGTCCTGATCGGCGTCATGCTGGCGATGTTCCTCGCCGCGCTCGACCAGACCATCGTCGCGACCGCGCTGCCGACGATGGGGCGCGAGCTCAACGACGTGACGCATCTCTCCTGGATCGTCACGATCTACCTGCTGGCCTCGACTGCGGTGACGCCGCTCTACGGCAAGCTCGCCGATATCCATGGTCGCCGGGTGACGCTGCTCGCCGGCATCGTCGTCTTCGTGATCGGCTCGATCGCCTGCGCGCTGGCGCCCTCGCTCTGGCTGCTCGTCCTCGCGCGCTTCGTGCAGGGGCTTGGCGGCGGCGGCCTGATCGCGCTCGCGCAAACCATCGTCGGCGACATGGTCCCGCCCAAGGAACGCGGGCGCTACCAAGTCTATTTCGCCAGCGTCTTCATGTCCTCCTCGCTGCTCGGCCCGGTCCTCGGCGGCTTCCTCGCGGAGAAGCTGCACTGGTCGGTGATCTTCTGGATCAACCTGCCGCTCGGGCTCGGCGCCTATTGGATGTCGAGCGCAGCCCTGAAGCGCCTGCCGCGCCACGAGCGGCCGCACAAGCTCGACGTGCTCGGCGCCGTGCTGATGACGCTGGGGACGGTTTCGCTGCTGCTCGCCCTGTCCTGGGGCGGCACCGCCTATCCCTGGCGCTCGCCTGAGATCGCCGGCCTCGTCACGGCCTCGCTCGTGCTCTGGGCGCTGTTCGCCTGGCGCCTGCGCCGGGCGGCCGAGCCCTTGATTCCGCTCGACCTCTTCGGCAACCGCGTCGTCCGGCGCGGCACGGTTGCGGCCGGTTTCGGCATGGGCACCTTCATCGGCCTGACCATCTACCTGCCGCTTTATTTCGAGACGGTGATGGGCCTGAGCGCCACCCATTCCGGCCTCGGCCTGCTGCCGCTGACCTGCGGCACGGTGCTGGGCGCGACCAGCTCCGGCCGGGCGATGTCGCATCTCACCCACTACAAGCGCGTACCGCTGGCCGGGCTGTTCGTCGCGATGACGGGGACGGCTGTTCTCGCCGCCTTCTCCGGCCGGATCCCGCTCCTGCCCTTCTGCGTGATCCTGGCGATCGTCAGCATCGGCTTCGGCACGCTCCTGCCCGTCGCGACCGTCTCGATCCAGAACGCCGTGCAGGCACATCAGCTCGGCACGGTGACGGCGGTCGCCAATTTCTTCCGCCAGATCGGCGGGGCGCTGATCGTCGCGGTCTTCGGCGCGATCGTGCTCGGTGGCATCGGCGCGGCCGGCGCGCAGCTCTCGCCGGAGGCGTTGAAGCTCGGCACTGTCGACCGCGAGACCATGGTCGTGCTGTTCCGCTATGTCTTCGGCGCCGCGAGCCTCGGTTTCGCCTTCGCCTGGCTGTCCCTGGCGCGGATGCAGGAACTGCCGCTGCGCGGTCGCGCCGTCGAGGCGGCCAAGGCGATCGGCGGCGAATAGCGGAGAACGGAACCTGGCCTGGGCGTTGCCTTGATCCCGTCATCCGTCCGGGCCAGCATGCCAG
This sequence comes from Beijerinckiaceae bacterium, assembly GCA_965283735.1. Classification (GTDB taxonomy): domain Bacteria; phylum Pseudomonadota; class Alphaproteobacteria; order Rhizobiales; family Beijerinckiaceae; genus Allobosea. The sequence continues at coordinate 916,272 of CBDIPN010000002.1, forward strand.
CATCCGCTAGCCAGGAGTTCCGCCATGTCCGATCTCGTCGTCATCGTCTATCCGACCGAGGCCCGCGCCGAGGAGATGCGCCAGAAGCTGATCGGCCTGCAGAAGGAATACCTGATCGAGATCGGCGACGCCGCCATCGCGGTGATGCACGAGGGCGGCAAGGTGAAGCTCAACCAGCTCCTGAACACGACCGCGATGGGCGCCGTGTCCGGCTCGTTCTGGGGGCTGCTGATCGGCGCGATCTTCCTGATGCCGATCTTCGGCGCGGCCCTGGGCGCGGCGTCGGGCGCGCTCGGCGGGGCGCTGACCGATTACGGCGTCGACGACAAGTTCATGAAGGACCTGTCCGCCAGCCTGCAGCCCGGCAACGCCGCGCTGTTCGTGCTGGTCAAGAAGGTGACCGGCGACAAGGTGCTGGAGGCGATCCGGGGCACCGGCGGCACGGTGCTCAAGACCTCGCTCGACCGCTCGCAGGAGCAGAAGCTGCGCGATGCGCTGGCCGATGTGCACAGCGCAGCGCCGGCGGCGGCCGAGCCGCCGAAGCCTTACTCGCAGGGCACGGGCGCGCCTTCGCCGGTGGGTTGAGGCGCGAACACCACCACAGCGTCATTCCGGACAAGCCGCAATAGCGGCGCCGATCCGGAATCCATCCAAGGGCGTCTCGCTCCATGATGGATTCCGGGTCCCCGCTTCGCTGCGCCCGGAATGACGGCGTTGTGTGAGGGGATCAGTCCCTGAGCAGCTCGTTGATGCCGGTCTTGGAGCGCGTCTGCGCGTCGACCGTCTTGACGATGACCGCGCAGGAGAGCGACGGGCCCGGCGTGCCGTCCGGGAAAGGCTTGCCCGGCAGCGAGCCCGGCACCACCACCGAATAGGGCGGCACCTTGCCGACATGGACCTGGCCGGTGGCGCGGTCGACGATCTTGGTCGAGGCCGAGATGAAGACGCCCATCGAGAGCACCGAGCCCTCGCCGACGATCACGCCCTCGACGACCTCGGAGCGGGCGCCGATGAAGCAGTTGTCCTCGATGATGGTCGGGTTGGCCTGCAGCGGCTCGAGCACGCCGCCGATGCCGACGCCGCCCGAGAGATGCACGTTCTTGCCGATCTGGGCGCAGGAACCGACCGTCGCCCAGGTGTCGACCATGGTGCCGGAATCGACATAGGCGCCGATATTGACGAAGGACGGCATCAGCACGACGCCCGACGCGATGAATGAGCCCTTGCGCGCCGCGGCCGGCGGCACGACGCGGAAGCCGGCGGCGCGGAAGCGATTTTCGCCCCAGCCCTCGAACTTCGACGGCACCTTGTCCCAGAACACGGCCTCACCCGGACCATTCGCCATGATGACGTTGTCGGTCAGGCGGAAGGAGAGCAGCACCGCCTTCTTCAGCCATTGGTGGACGATCCAGTCGGCACCCTGCTTCTCAGCGACGCGGGCCTGGCCCGCATCGAGCATCTCGATCGCCTGCTCGACGGCCTCGCGGACGGCGCCCTTGGTCTGGACGCCGATCTCGGCCCGGTTTTCCCAGGCGGCGTCGATGGTCTGGTTGAGATCGGCGAGGGACATCAGGTGGCTCCGGCGCTTCCAGAAAGATCGGCGCGAGCGATGGCGGATGCCGGCGGCTGCGTCAAGCCGGGCGGCGGCGCAGCAGATATGTGTCCATGATCCAGCCATGCCGCGCGCGGGCCTGCGCCCTCGCCTCGGCGATCTCGGCGGAGAGTTCGGCCAGAGGGCCGGCGCGCAGGATTTCGTCGGGCGTGCCGAGATAGGCACCCCAGTAGATGTCCAGCCCGGCGGGATCGATCTTGCCGAAGGTCTGCTCACCATCGAGCATCACGACGACGCTGTCCTGATCGGCCGGAAAGCCAGCCGCCAGCTTACGCCCGGTGGTGATCAGGATCGGCGCGCCGATCGTGTTGAGCGGGATGCGATGGCGCGCGGCGAGCACCTGGACGCTGCTGATGCCGGGATAGACCTGCCAGTCGAGGCCGAGGCCAGAGGCAGCGACGCGATCCATGATGCGCAAGGTGGAATCGTAAAGCGCCGGATCGCCCCAGACCAGCAATGCGCCGGTCTGCCCGTCCTGCAGCTCGGCTTCGAACAGGGCGCGGTAGCGGGCCGCGATGCGCTCATGCCAGTCATCGACGACGCCGTGATAATCATCGCCCGCCTCGGCGCGACGCGGAATTTCTACGGGAACGGTGCGGTAACCGGGCTTGCGGATGAAGCGCGCGCAGATCGCCTCGCGCAGGGCCCGAAGCGCGGCCTTCTCCTCGCCCTTGTCGGGGATGAACAGGATATCGGCACGGTTCAGCGCCTCGATCGCCTCGATCGTCATGTGCTCGGGATTGCCGGCCCCGATGCCGATGATGAGGATGTTGCGCATGCTGCTCCGCCGGTTCGCGGCGGCTTAGCACGTCCTCAAGCGCGAATGCGAGATCAGGCCCGGCCGAGCACGGCCATGCGGGCGAGATCGGCCTGCGGCGCCGGCGCCGGCGTCGCGTTCAGCGCCAGCGCCGCCTGAAGCGCCTCCAGATCCGCCTGGAGGCGCGGATGCCAGCCGCAAGGGCATGGCTGGTCACCGCAATGAGCATCCGCCACCTCTCTGTAGACAGAACCGACCGCTGCCGCCGCCAGCTCGATCAAAGCGAGCGGCGGCAGGCGAGTATCGTGGAGCGCGGCGCAAAAAGCTGTCATGACCGCCTCCCGGATCTCGGCACGGGCGGTCTCCAGCGATTCGGCGCTCCCCCGATCAGGCTGCACGTTCGATGCCCTTGATGGCGGCATGGCGGCGGCGCTGTGGCCCTTGCAAGGGTTTGGGCCCCTGCTCCGGCAAGGTCACCGCCAGCAGGTCGACGAGGCGCTGCATGCGCGGCGGCAAGGCCGCATCGGCGTCGAGATCGCCCGGCCCTTTGGCCAGCGCGAGCGCCCGGCGCAATTCCGGCCGGCTCGCGCCGGTGCGGACGATTTCGCGGATGATGATCTCGTCGATGCGGCCGATCGCGGCTGCGACATCGACCTCGGTGACGCCACCCATTCGGTTTCTCCGTCGGCTGATTCACTGATCGCGAGGGAGAGATAGGCGCGCCGCCGATTCGATGCAAGCTCTTGTTTTTACTACAGAAATAGAACTATTTTAAGGTAACGGGCCACTCTCGCCTGCAGGCGTGACCGCATCATGACGGCGCCAGCGGCTAGAGGTCGCGGACGATTTCCAGGCGGGCGCCATGAGCCAGGCCGTCGTCGAGACAGGCATCATCGGGACCGTAAAAGGAGATGGCATAGGCCCCCTGCCCGCGGCGGACGAGATGCTCGCCGAGGCCGGCCACAGCCGGGCCACGCGGCTCGGCCAGGGACAGGGTCTGTCGGCCGATGCGGAACTGGGCGAGCCCGAAACCGAGACCGGGAACGCCGCCGATAGCGACCGGCTCGCGCCCGAGCAGGGAGCGATAGCGGGCGACCGAGGTCGCGAGGTCCTGCACCGCCACGGTGACGCCGGCAACCCCGGTCACGCCATTGGCATGGCGACGGCCCGGCCCTTCGGGAACGCGCAGGCTGCGGGCCGTGACGTCGGTGCAGAGGAACGGGATGTCGGGCTCCGGCGGACGCGCCGAGCGCCAGGCGATGCGCGTGCCGTCGGGCTGGAGGCGACCGCCATCGATCGGCCCCTCCATGACGATGCCGGCGGCGCGGGCGCGGGCGAGATCGGCGTCGAGATCATCCGGCAGCACGGCATAGTCGACGAGGCCGGGACCGGCGCGATCCAGCACCTGCCACCAGCGATAATCCGGCAGCGGGCGCGGGAAGGCAATGATCTCGAGATAGGCGCCGTCCTCGAACACGACCAAGGCATTGCGCGAGCCGCGCGGGTGCTCGCCGCCGGGCAGAACGGTGAAGCCGAGCGCCGTGTAGTCGCGGATGGCGGCGTCGAGGTCGGCGACGGCGATGACGATATGGTCGATCGAAAGCGGCATGGGTCTCGTCCCGTCGATGCTGGTCTCAGCGGCTCTGCGCGATGGCCTCGATGCCCGACATGCCGCCAAGTTGCGGCGCGAAGCTCTCCCAGACCTTGCGCGCGCCGTCCTGCCAGCCCTGGCGGTTCTCGGCGGGCACGACCTTGCCGCCTTCGGCTTGGGCGCGCGCCATCGAGGCGTCCTCATCGGCCCGCATCAACTCGTCGAAATAGGCGATGCCCTCGGTGACCGCAGCGGTCAGCGCCTCGCGGTCCTGTTGCGTCAGCGCCTTCCAGAAGGGCGCGGCGAACATCACGACGCCGCTTGCCCAGATATGGCCGGTCTCGATCAGCACCGGCACGACCTCGTACAGGCGGAAACCGACATAGGCCGACTTGGTCAGGTCCATGCAGTCGACCACGCCGGTCTTGAGCGCGTTATAGGTCTCGGGGATCGGGATCGGCGTCGGATGGGCGCCGAAGCCCGACCAGAGCGCGGTATGGAGCGGGCTCTGGATGACGCGGATGCGCTTGCCCTTGACCGAGGCTGGGGTGGTCAGCGCCTCCTTCGCGAGGAGATGGCGGGCGCCGTAGTTGATGAAGCCCGGCACGACGAAGCCCTGCGCCTGATAAAGATCCTTCAGTGCGGTCCCCAGCGGCCCGGCCAGCACCCGTGCGAGATGGCCGCGATCGCGGAACAGGAAGGGCAGATCGAGAATCTGCCCCGCCGGCACCCAGGTCGAGAGCGAGGACACGGTCGAGAGCGCCGCCTGGATCGAACCCAAGCGCAGGCCCTCGGCCACCTCCTTCTCGCCGCCGAGCGCGGCATTGGGCACGACCCGCAGATCGAAACGGCCGGGCGCCGTGCGCTCCAGAATATCGGCGATGCGCCGCCAGATCTTGGTCTCCGGCTTGTCCTCGCCCAAGAGCGAGGCAACGGTCATCGGCCGGCCGGCGGCGAAGGCCTGTCCGCCCTTCAGGATGGCGGGCGCGGCGAGCGAGCCGGCGGCGAACTGGCGGCGTGTGATCAGCAAGGCTTGCCTCCTTCGGCATAGGTAGCGGGATCGCGCGAAATGCGCCCCGCTGCAAGAGGCGAGCGCTCAACCCGCGAAAATGCCCTCGAAAACGGTCGCGCTGATCGGGTTGCGCTGGCTCGGCGTCTCGCGCGCCTGCAAGGCTTCCGGCAATTGCGCCTTGTCGCCGGGCTTGCCGATGGCAACGGCCGCCTCGACGCGGTAGCCCGCCGGCAGCTTCAGGGTCTGCGGAGCTCGCGCCTGATCGAAACCGGCCATGCCATGCGCCTGCCAGCCGATACGCACCGCCTGCAGGGCGAGATTGGCCCAGGCGGCGCCAGCGTCGAAGGAATGAGTATAGGACGGCACCTCCTCGGCCTTGCCGGGAACCGCCATGGTCTCCTTGGAGACGACGAAGATCAGCGCAGCGGCATGCTTCGCCCAGGACTGGTTGAACGGGTTGAGCAGGCCGAGCAGTGCCGGCCAATGGGCCGTGCCACGCCGCGCATAGATGAAACGCCAGGGCTGCGAATTGTAGGAGGACGGGGCCCAGCGCGCCGCCTCGAACAGCACCTTCAGCCCGGCCTCGGAGATGATCTCGTCGGTGAAGGCGCGCGGCGACCAGCGCTCGAGGAAGAGCGGATCGATGGCGTGATCGGCGGCGCGGCTATTGGCAGTAACGGTCATCGGTCGTCCTGACGGCGTGGGCAGCGGCGGCGACAGCCGACGCGATAGAGGCCGCAAATCGGCATCGCGGACCAACCCGTCAAGGAACGGGAAATCTCTAGAAAGGCCATTTTCTGCAAAGCCTTGCTGATTTCGATTACCTTATGGGGAAGTACCTCCGTCGCATGACCGCTGCGATCGAGGCAATCATTCTTGCGTGAAACGCATGTCATAACCGACCGGCTCCCGCAGCGGTGGATTTTAGCGATGCCGATCGGCTATCCCGAGAGGTGCCGCCGACGGAGACGATGATGACCGAGACCCATGAGATCGCCTCCGACAGGCTACGCGCCACGGTGCGGGCACAAGGCGGCGAATTGATCGCGCTCTCCGACGCAAACGGGCCGGCGCTCTGGAACGGTGGGCCGGAATGGCCGCGCCATGCACCGGTGCTGTTCCCGATGGTCGGGCGCCTCACCGACGACACGTTGATCCATCAGGGGCATTCCTACCGCCTGACCCAGCATGGCTTCGCGCGCGACAGCCTGTTCTCCTGGGTCGAGCGGAGCGCCGACCGAGCGGTGCTGGAATTGCGGGAGAGCCCGGAGACGCTGGCGATCTATCCGTTCCGGTTCGTGCTGCAGATGATCTACGCGGTCGCGGGCGATACGCTGACCGTGACCTCGCGCGTCAGCAATCCGGCCGAGGAGCCCTTGATCTGCGGTGTCGGCGCACATCCGGCCTTTCTCTGGCCGCTGACCGAAGGCATCGCGAAACAGACGCATCGCCTGACCTTCCCGCAGGCGGAGCCGGGTCACGGCCTCGGCGTCGAAGCCGGCCTGCTGACCGCGCCGATCCCCCTGCCTTTCTCCGGCAACGAGCTCGATCTCGACGAGCGCCTCTTCGTCAACGATGCGATCGTGATCCCCGATACCGCCAACCGCTCGGTGCGCTTCGCGGCGATCGACGCGTCAGGGCGGGAGAGCCGCGCCGTGACGGTGAGTTGGGAAGGTTACAAGGACCTCGGCATCTGGTCGAAGCCATCAGGCGCGCCGTTCCTGTGCATCGAGCCCTGGTACAGCATGGCGAGCCCCGCCGGCTGGCAGGGCGAAATAGCGGAGAAGCCCGGCATCCTCCGGTTGGCGCCGGGCGAGAGCCGCGATTTCGTCTGGCGGGCGACGCTTTAACGTTTCACCCGCGCCATCATCCCGGGCGGAGCGAAGCGGAGACCCGGATCCATGCCGGAGCGCATCCGATAGAAGCTCAGGCATGGATCCCGGATCGGCGCGGCTGACGCCGCTTGTCCGGGATGACCGTTCAAAGGGGAAGCGGAGAGAATTTCCCCTCGCGTCACTTTTTCTCGACGTTCCAGAACAGCATGACCGGCGCGGCCAGGACACCGGCGACATTGGTGCGCCGGGCATAGGGCTGATCGAACTGGCCGAGCACCCGATAGGGCTGCATCTCGGTCAGGCGCTTGTGCAACGCCTCCAGCGCCAGCTTGCGGCTGGCGTCGTCGGGCGCATCGACGAAGGCGCCGCGCAGCTTCTCCGCTTCGGCATCGCAGGGCCAGCCGGCCCAGGCCCGCTCGCAGGCCATGTTGGTGCCGATATTGGTCAGGGGCGACTGCATGGTCGCGCCCGAGGCGTAGGTGACGAAGAGGTTCCAGCCGCCCTGGTCCGGCGTGCTCTTGTTCTGCTGGCGGGTGGTGACGGCGCCCCAGTCGGCGAACTGGACATCGACATTGAAGCCGACGGCCTTGAGCGCGGAGGCCGCGACCTCGGCCATGCGGCCGATCGGGGCGATGTCGTTGCTGGTCGAGAGCACGAGCTTCTCGCCCTTGTAGCCGCTCTCCTTCAGCAGCTCGCGGGCCTTGTCGAGATTGGGCTTGGCATAGCCCTCGCTGCCGACTTCCGTGCCGTTCGGGCCGCCGCAGACGAAATAGGCGTTGCAGCGCTTCCACCATTCCTCGTCGCCGAAGCCGGCCGCGAGGAAATCGGCCTGCTCGGTGGCATAGGCCAAGGCGAGCCTCGCCTTCGGATTGTCGAAGGGCGGATGGAGATGGTTCGGCCGCAGCATCACCTGATTGGCGAGGTTGGAATAGCGGTCGACCTTGACCTGCTTGTTGGTCGAGATGACCGGGATCAGGTCCTGGCTCGGCTGCTCCCAGATGTCGATCTCGCCGGTCTGGAGCGCGGCAGCGGCGGTCGCCGCATCCGGCATGATCTGCCATTCGACGCGGTCGACCTTGACGACGCGCCCGCCGGCGAGCCCGTCGGCCGGCTCGGGGCGCGGGACGTAATCGGGATTGCGGTCATAGACGACCTTCGAGCCGCTGCGCCAATCCTCACGGTTGAACTTGAACGGGCCGGAGCCGATCGTCTCGGTGATCGGCTTCATCGGGTCGGACTTGGCGTCGAACTCGCGCATGATGACGGGGATCTGGCCGACGGCGGAACCCAGCGCGAAGGGCACCAGCGCCATCGGCCGCTTCAGCTTGAGGCGGAAGGTGGCGTCGTCCACCGCCTCCATGCCATCGGTGTATTCCGCGAGCTTGCCGCCGATGGTGTCGCGCTTCATCCAGCGGCCGAGCGAGGCGATGACGTCCTTGGTCGTCACCGGCTGGCCGTCATGGAATTTCAGGCCGGGACGGAGCTTGAAGGTCCAGGTCAGCTTGTCCGGCGAGGTCTCGAAGCTCTCGACCATCTGCGGCTTCGGCTGGAGGTTCGAATCCAGGCGAAGAGCGTCTCGTAGATCATCAGCCCGTGCATACGGGTGATGACGATGGAGGCAGCGACCGGATCGAGCGTCTTGAGGTCGGCATGCGGCGCGACCCGCAGGATGCGGTTCGAGGCCGGCTGCGACTGCGCCGATGCCGGAAGCGGCAGGAACGCGGCCGCCGACAGCAGCAGCGCGGCGGTGAAACGGGATAGTTGCATCAGGCGTTCTCCTCCTTCGTCACCGGCCCTGCGGCTCGCCCCTCTGCGGAGCCGCTTCAGCCGGCGCGTTTCATGCTCGTTGCATCTGCAAAATTCTTGCCCGGTGGCCGGCAACCCGCAAGCTGCCTTCAGCATCGAGCCAGAGGCAGGGTCGCGCAAGCCAGGGGCCGTGCTGGTGGCTGGCGAGCGCACGACCATTCGGCAGCGGCGTCAGGCGCGACACCGTCCCGCCGGAAGGCCAGGGCATCAGGGCCGTACCGTCGGCCCGGATTTCGATCTCCGTACCGAAATGCCGATCACGCCAGCGCCCGACCAGCCGCGCGTCGAGCGGCGTATCGGCCGGCACGCGAGCGAGCGAGCGCTGCACGCCACCGATCAGGCCGGTGAGGCGATCCTTCCCTTCCTGTTTCAGGCGGATGTCGAGATAGGCCGGCAGGCTGCGCAAACTGCCGTCGCCATCGGTGATCAGACGCTCGAAACCACCCATATAGCTGATCGAATCCGTGGCGAGCTCGGCCCAGAACGGCCCTTCGTCGCTGACGAACAGCCCGACAGGCGCCTGCGCGATCGTGGGGAGTTCCTGCCCAAGCAGGGCCGCCAGCACCGTCAGGGCGGGCCAGAGCGCCTCTTCCTCGCGATTGGTCAGCACGACGACGCCGACGCCATGGGCCGGTGACATCCAGAAATGGTTGCGATAGCCGGAAAGCGAGCCGCCATGGCCGACGATCCCGGTCTCGCCCAACCGGCTGCAGACGAGGCCCAGACGGTAGACGCTCTCGCTGCCGTCAGCGAAATGGCGCGGCGCCGTCAGGCGCTCCAGCATGCCGGCGAGCGGGCCACGGCCGGCCAGCAGACCCGAGGCCCAGCCGGCGAGGTCGGCGGCGGAACCGACGATGCCGCCCGAGGCCGAAAAATGCGGGCCGTTATGGCCGCGCCGCCAGGACGTGCCATCGTTCCAGTAGCCCGTGGCGAGGCCGGGCACGATCTCCGAGCCGTCATAGGGCAGGCGGAAGGAGGCACCCAGCTCGCCCGAGAGTTCCGCGACAGTCTCCTTGTAGGGCTTACCGGTGACCTGCTCGAGGATGCGCTGCCCGAGCCGCCAACCGGTGTTGGAATAGGCCATCTCGGTGCCGGGCTCGGCACTCAGCGAAGGCAGGCGGCAGGCAAACGCGAAGACCTCCTCCGCGCTCAGTGCCGCGGTGAAGGGCACGCCCTGCTGCCAGAGGGACTCCATCATGTCCGGCAGGGCGCCGGTCATGTCCAGCGCTCGGCCGAGTTCGACCGCGGCGAGCGGCGCCGGCAGCTCGCCGAGCCAGCGGCCGAGCGGCGCATCGAGCGGGATGCCGGCGCGCAGCAACGCGACCGCCAGAATATGCTTGCTGATCGAAGCGAAGCGGTTCGGCGTCTGCGGCGTGAAAGGCACGCCGTATTCGATGCTGGCGAGACCGCCGGCAAAGGCCTCGCGCACGCCGTCGCGGTCGAACAGCACGACGGCGCCGCCCGGCCCCGCCGCGCTTTGCCAGTTGGCAACGATCTCCTGCGCGCGGCTCGCGGCGCGGGTCCAGTCCAAAGTCATGCGTGCCTCCCTCAGCCCTGCGGCCGAGCTTCGCCAAGGAGATTGCGCAAGGCCCGCATGAAGACGCGCGCGCCGGGCCCGATCGCATCATCCGGGAAATCGAAATCCGGATTGTGCAGATGCGCCGTCTCGCCCGAGCCGAGCAGGAACATCGCCGACTTCGAGCGGCGCCCGAACAGGCCGAAATCCTCCGAGCCGCGCGAGGGCGACGTCGGGCCATGCGGCACCTTCTCCTCGTCCATCGCCCGGCGCAGCATCGCGACGGCTTCCGGCTCGTTCTCGCAGTGGTGGAAGATGTCGTGATAGCTGATCTCGACAGTCAAACGACCGGCCTCGGCCGCCTCGCGCGCGAGCTTCTCGGCGGCTTCGCAGAGCGCGCCCATCTGAGCGTCGTTGACGGTGCGCAGCGTCGCCCAGAGTTCGCCATGGCCCGGCGCGATGCCGAAAGCCTGCTCGCCGATCTCGACATGGGTCACGGTGACCAGCCGAAAATCGGCGTCGAGTGGCCCGCCCGGCCCGAGCGCGGTCAGGGCGGGGATCAGCGTCGCGATGGCCGGCGCCGGCGAGCGGCCGTGCTCGGGCGTCGAGGCATGCGATGTCTCGCCGGTCAGGATGATCTTGATGCCGCGCGAGGCGCAGTTGGCTGCGCCTTCCGAGATACGGGCGTGACCGACCGGGACGCCGGGGCGGTTGTGCAGGGAGAAGGCGTAATCCGGCACGATCTCCTCGAATTTCGGATCGGCCATGACGGCAGCGGCGCCCGCGCCGGTTTCCTCAGCCGGCTGGAACAGCAGGATCGCGCGGCCCTTCTTCGGCGGGTTGCGCTGCAGGCCACGCGCGAGGCCTGCAAGGATGGTCATATGACCATCATGCCCGCAAAGATGGCCCTTGCCGGGGATTTCGGAGCGGTGCTCGCTGTCGGAGATTTCCTCGATCGGCAGCGCGTCGAGCTCGGCACGGATCAGCACGGTCGGGCCGGGCTCGGTGCCCTCGTAGATCGCCGCGACGCCGTGGCCGCCGAGTTCGGTGACGATGCGGTTCGGGCCGGTCGGTTTCAGGAAATCGACGATGGTCGCGGCGGTCTCGCGCTCCTCGCCCGAGATTTCAGGCCTGCGATGCAGCCGATGCCGGAGATCGACGAGATCGACCATATCGCTGTTGGTCAGAAACACGGATGAAGCCTCCCGGGCTGTTTCGCCGGCGGATCACCGGCTCTTTCCCGGAAAGGTTCGACACTTCAGCCGCTTCGGCAACCCGCGTCATCGCCGGGGGCGGCATGCGCGGGCGCGGGATCAGGGCCTTTTCCAATTTCTCCGAAATCGCGAAAGGCCCTGAATTCTTGTTTATCGCATTTTCTTCACGCGAACCGGTGCCCACTTCGCTCGAAAATGCTCTAGTTCCCGAGTTCGGCCTCGACCTCGGCATCGAAGGCTTGCGCCAGCATGGCGCGGCAGGCCTCGGCCTGCTGGCGCGCCAATCGAGCGCGATATGAGGGAGAATCTCGGCGAGATCGCGCAGGGCGAAATCGACGGCCGACATCAGCCCGAGCACCGGCTCGGCGGCAGCAGCCGGCTGCTGCGGAAGGCGGAACGCAATGACCTGACCCATAGGCATACTCACGCTGAAAGCAAATCGGCCTTCAGTGTGCGGGGGCAGTCTTCAGAAAGTGGTTAACGGCGGAATTGCGGCAGAGCCTTCGGCTTAACCATAGCCGTGCAGGCTGGCGCCATGGCGCTTCAGCCAGGCCTCCGCCTCCTCGGTATGAGGGCAGAGCTTGTGGGTCAGCGCCCAGAAGCGATGCGAGTGGTTCATCTCCCTGAGATGCGCCACCTCATGGGCCGCGAGATAATCGAGCACCGGGGACGGCGCGGATCAGGCGCCAGGAGAAGCTGAGGTCCCTTTGAGAGGAGCAGGAGCCCCAGCGGCTGGTCGTGTCGCGGATGGTGATCTTGCGGGCGGAGATGCCGAGCGTCGCCGTGTGGCGGCGCACGGCCTTCTCGATATCCTCGAGCGCGAGCTTCCGCAGGAAATCCTTGACCCGGCGCGAAACATGGGCGGCATCGCCGGCCACTGCGATCACCGGCGCGCCGTCGGCGTCGCGCGTCGCCTGCGTCAGCCCGCGCGCCTTCGACCAGTGCACGATGCGATGCGGCACGCCGCGTAAGGGAATGCTCTGGCCGGGCTCGAACAGCACCGGGCGCGGGCGCTTGGCCATGCGCGCGGCGATCCAGCCGCCATGGTTCTCCGCGAAGGTGCGGCCTGCCGCGAAATCGGCACGCTCGGGCAAGGTCAGGGTGATCTCGCCGGTTGCCTGCGAGACGCGCAGCGTCATCCGCCGTGCAGCGGCGCGGCGCTTGATCAGAACGGCATAGCGCGCGCCGGCATGCACGACCTCGATCCGGTCGGGATCCGGCTGGCGCCTGAACAGGGAGATGCGCATCGCCTGCGATTGTGCGGGATTCGCGGGCGATGGGAAAGGGAGGTCTTAGCGGACGACCTTGAGCGCCTTGCGCTGCTCCTTGGCGCTGTCGCCGCGACGCTCCTTGGCCGCTTCCATGTCGAGGCTGACCATGAAGTCGGAGATGCGCGGCTGGATTTCGGCACGGAAGCGCGAGCCGTTGAAGACGCCGTAATGTCCGACCTTCGGCTGGAGATAATGGGCGCGCTTGTCGTCGGGGATGTTGACGCAGAGATCATGCGCGGCTTGCGTCTGGCCCACGCCGGAGATGTCGTCCATCTCGCCCTCGACCGTCATCAGCGCGACGCGGCGGATGGCGGTGAGATCGACCGGCTTGTCGCGATGCATCATCTCGCCCTTGGGGAGGGCATGCTGGACGAAGACGGTGTCGACGGTCTGGAGATAGAACTCGGCGGTCAGGTCCATCACCGCCAGGTACTCGTCGTAGAAATCGCGATGCTTCTCGGCGGAATCGCCGTCGCCACTGACGAGATGCTTGAACATGTCGTAATGGGCGGTGACATGGCGGTCGATATTCATCGCCATGAAGCCCGAGAGCTGCATGAAGCCCGGATAGACCTGCCGGAACGCGCCCAGGCTCGGGAACGGCACGACGGTGATGCAGTTGCGGCGGAACCAGTCCGTGCCGCGCTCCATCGCGAGCTGGTTGACGGCGGTCGGCGAGCGGCGGGTATCGATCGGGCCACCCATCAGCGTCATCGAGCGCGGCGCGCAGGGGTCGGATTCGGCCTCCATGCGGGCGATCGCGGCGATGACCGGCACGGATGGCTGGCAGATCGCCATGACATGGGTGTCCGGCCCCAGCATCTGCAGCATGCCGATGACGTAATCGATGTAATCGTTAAGGTCGAAGCGGCCCTCGGAGAGCGGCACCAGGCGGGCATCGACCCAGTCGGTGATGTAGACCTCATGGCCGGGCAGGAAGGCCTCGACCGTGCCGCGCAGCAGCGTGGCGTAATGGCCGGACATCGGCGCGACCAGCAGCACCTTCGGCTGCGGCTTGCGGCGGCTGGATGGAATCTTGCGGTCGAAATAGACCAGCTTGCAGAAGGGGCGCTCCCAGACGACGCGCTCCTCGACGGCGACCTTGACGCCGTTGATCGTGGTCTCGTCGAGGCCGAAGGCGGGCTTGCCGTAACGGCGCGTCATGCGCTCGAACAATTCGCAGGAAGCCGCGACGCTGCGGCCGAACGGCGTGTAGGTCAGCGGATTCGCCGGATTCTTGAAGGCCAGATGCATCGCATCCGAAACCCCGCGCACCGGGCTCACCATCATGTGAACCGCTTCGTAGGCATGGTAGGCAAACGACATGGCGGCCCCGTACATACGATCCAACGTCCTTCTGGCGACGCAGCATGCGATGATGCGTCGCAGCATCGCACCTTACGTTGATTTTGTTCTCATTCAACCCGGCTAAAGGCTAAGATTTTCCTGCGATGTGGATGAAGCAGGCAAAACCGTTGGCAGGCGCCGCGCAGGAGATCCTCGAATCTTGAGCTTCCCGGACCTTTCCGCCCCGGTTCTGGCGCGCTCCAGCCGTCACCTGCGCCTCGATACGCTGGTCCGGCTGCGCTGGCTTGCCATCGCAGGCCAGAGCCTCGCCGTCGCCGGCGTGCATTTCGGCCTCGGCTTCCCCCTGCCCTTCGGCTGGTGCTTCAGCGTCATCGCGGTGTCCGCCTGGCTCAATATCGCGCTCCGCATCCGCTTTCCGCTGAGCCACCGCCTGCAGGACAGGGCCGCGACCGCCCTGCTCGGCTTCGACATCGCCCAGCTCGCGGCCCTGCTCTTCATGACCGGCGGCCTGCAGAACCCGTTCGCGATCCTCTTCCTGGCGCCGGTGATGATCTCGGCGACGGCGCTGCCGCCGCAACGCACGCTTGTGCTGGGCCTGCTGGCGATGGGGCTCGCGACCCTGCTCAGCCGCTATCACCTGCCCCTGCCCTGGGCTGGGGACGACCGGCCGGTGCTGCCGGCCTTCTACCAGCTCGGCAACTGGGTGGCGCTCGTGCTCGGGCTCGCCTTCACCGGCATCTACGCCTGGCGCGTCGCCAAGGAGGCGCGCGACCTCTCCGACGCGCTCGCGGCGACCGAACTCGTGCTGGCGCGCGAACAGCACCTGTCGCAGCTCGACGGGCTCGCCGCCGCCGCCGCGCATGAGCTCGGCACCCCGCTCGGCACGATCGCGCTGGTCGCCCGCGAACTGACCCGCCTCGCCCCGCCCGATGGCGAGATGGCCGAGGACATCGCGCTGCTGCGCGAGCAGGTCGAGCGCTGTCGCGGCATTCTCGGCAAGCTCTCCAGCCTGCAGGACGAGGATGCCGGCCCGCTCGGCCAGCTCACCCTGCGCCTGCTGATCGAGGAGACCGCCGGACCGCAGCGCCCCTTCGGCGTGCCCTTCGAGATCACCATGACCGGCAACAAGCCGGAACCGGTCTGCCGCCGCAATCCCGGCATGATCTACGGGCTCGGCAATATCGTCGACAACGCCGTCGATTTCGCGCGCTCGACCGTGGCGATCACGGCGGAATGGAACCAGAGCCAGGTGGTGCTGGTGATCGCCGATGACGGGCCGGGCTTCCCGCCCGACGTGCTGATGCGGGCGGGTGACCCCTATCTCTCGCGCGGCTTGGGGGAAGGTCGCGCCGGCGGCGGCCTCGGGCTCGGGCTCTTCATCGCCAAGACGCTGCTGGAGCGGGGTGGCGCGACGCTGGAATTCTCCAACCGGCCAGCGCCCGCGAGCGGCGCTTCGATCCGGATCACTTGGTCCCGTGACGATTTCGAAGCCGATCTGCCGGTTGATGGGGGTACCCAGGCGAACGCATCGGCCTTAAATGAACCTGGCTGAGCGGGCTTCACAGGAAGCCTGACAGCCAACCGAAACCCTAATGCGCGCAGCCGCAGCGCGCCGAGAAGCGGCAAGGAGAAGACGATGCAGGATGCAGCGAGCGAAATCGACAGGCCCGACCCGGCGGCCGACATGTCCCTTCTGCTGGTGGACGACGACAAGCCGTTCCTGACCCGTCTCGCCCGCGCCATGGAGGGCCGCGGCTACGCAGTCCGCATCGCCGACAGCGTCGCCGCCGGCATCGCTGCCGTGGAAGAGGCCGCTCCGGCCTTCGCGGTGATCGACCTGCGTCTCGGTGACGGCAACGGCCTTGACGTGATCGCGCGTCTCAAGGAGCGCCGCCCCGACGCGCGCGGCGTCGTGCTGACCGGCTACGGCAATATCGCGACCGCCGTCAGCGCCGTGAAGCTCGGCGCTTTCGACTTCCTCGCGAAGCCCGCCGATGCCGACGAGATCCATTCCGCGCTCGCCGCGCAGCGCGATGCCCGCCCGCAGCCGCCGGAAAACCCGATGTCGGCCGACCGGGTGCGCTGGGAGCATATCCAGCGCGTCTACGAACTCTGCAGCCGCAATGTCTCGGAGACGGCGCGCCGGCTCGGCATGCACCGGCGCACGTTGCAGCGCATCCTGGCGAAGCGCGCGCCGCGCTGATCCGAGCCGGCCTTCAGGCCGAGCCCTCGGGGTCCTCGACCGCAGCCAGACGGCTGGAGGCCAGCCGCGCCAGCGCGATGGTCAGCATCTTGCGGCGCGCCGCGCTCAAGGGATGTCGCGGCGGCTCGCGCAGCAATTCGCCGCCATAGGCATCGGCGACGATAAGCCCGACATCGTCGGGCAGGATCTCGCGCGGGAATTCCGGCGCGACGGCGAAGAGGAAGCCGTCGCAATAGTCGCGGTAATCCGGCCACTTGCCGTCGACACGGTAGTCGGCGATGCCGGACTTGACCTCGACGACCCAAAGCTCGCCCGAAGGCGAGAGCGCGACGATGTCGCCGCGCCGGCCATTGGCGAAGGTCATCTCCTTGACGATGGCGTAGCCGCGCTCGCGCAGATGCCGCGCCGCGCCACGGCAGACGATGCGCGTGATATCGGGCCGCGCCGGTGGCGGATTGAGAACGGAATCCGGAAGGGACATTCATGTATGTTCCCTCTTTGTTTCCTGAATTGCAAGACCAACCAGCTTGCATGACGCCAGCCCGGGGTTGCAGCCCGGCTTCGAAGGCTGAGCCGATGAGCGTGGGGCACGCTGGTCGTGCGCGAAGCGGCGGGCCTATAAGGCCCTCACGCTTACAAAAAAAGACCGGGAACGCCTCGATGGATCTCCACAGCGCACCTGCGATGGCTTCCGCGTCCCTGCCGAAGACGAGAACGGCCCGCTTCGTGACCAGAACGGACCACGTCCTGGGCAGCGTGGTCGAGGCGATCGCCGCCGTGCTGGTGCTGGTCGAGATCATCATCCTCGGGGCCGGTGTCACGGCGCGCTATGTCTTCCACGCACCGCTGGTCTGGTCGGACGAACTCGCCTCGATCCTGTTCCTCTGGTTGTCCATGCTCGGCTCGGTCGTGGCGCTGCGCCGTGGCGAGCACATGCGCATGACGGGCCTCGTCTCCCGCGTCTCGCCGCAGACGCGGGCGCTGCTGGAAGCGATCGCGATCACCGCCTCGATCGCCTTCCTCCTCATGATCATTCCGCATGCGATCGAATATGCCGAGGAGGAGAATTTCATCGTCACCCCGGCGCTGGAGATCAGCAATGCCTGGCGCGCGGCGGCGATTCCCGTCGGCATCGGCTTGATGCTGATCGCGGCCGGCGGCCGCCTGCTGCGCTTCGGCTCGCTGAAGCCGACGCTGCTCGCGATCGGCCTGACTGCGCTGCTTGTGGTGCTGTTCTGGTTCGCGGGCCCGGCGCTGAAGCCGCTCGGCAAGCTCAACCTGATCGTCTTCTTCGTCGGCGTCGTCGCGCTCAACGTCTTCTCCGGCGTGCCGATCGCGTTCTCCTTCGCGCTCGCCACCTTCGGCTATCTCGCCTGCACCACCTCGACGCCGATGCTGGTCATGGTCGGGCGCCTCGACGAGGGCATGAGCCATATCATCCTGCTCGCCGTGCCGCTCTTCATCTTCCTGGGTGCGCTGATCGAGATGACCGGCATGGCGCGCGCCATGATCCAGTTCCTGGCGAGCCTGCTCGGCCATGTCCGCGGCGGCCTCTCCTATGTGCTGGTCGGCGCGATGTACCTGGTCTCCGGCATCTCCGGCTCGAAGATCGCCGACATGGCGGCGATCGCGCCGGTGCTCTTCCCCGAGATGCAGAAGCGCGGCGCCAAGCCCGGCGATCTCGTCGCGCTGCTCTCGGCGACCGGCGCCCAGACCGAGACGATCCCGCCCTCGATCGTGCTGATCACTATCGGCTCGGTGACCGGCGTCTCGATCGCAGCCCTGTTCACCGGCGGAATGCTGCCGGCGGTGGTGCTGGGCATCGCGCTCTGCTTCGTCGTCTGGTGGCGCTGCCGGGGCGAGGACCTCGGCAACGTCACCCGCTATCACAAGCGGGAGATCGCCAAGCTCGCGCTGATCGCGGCGCCGGCCATCGCCCTGCCCTTCGTCATTCGCGCCGCGGTGATCGAGGGCGTCGCGACCGCGACCGAGGTCTCGACGATCGGCATCGCCTATGCGGTGCTGGCCGGCATCCTGCTCTATCGGCAGTTCGACTGGCGCCGCCTGCCGAGGATGCTGGTCGAGACGGCCTCGCTCACGGGCGCGATCATCTTCATCATCGGTTGCGCCACCGCCATGGCCTGGGGACTGACGCAGTCCGGCTTCTCGCGCGACCTCGCCCAGGCGATGGCGGCGGTGCCGGGCGGAAGCTGGGGCTTCCTCGGCATCTCGATCGTCGCCTTCACCATCCTCGGCAGCGTGCTCGAAGGCATCCCGGCGATCGTGCTGTTCGGGCCGCTGGTCTTCCCGATCGCCAAGCAGGTCGGCGTGCACGAGGTGCACTACGCGATGGTCGTGATCTTCGCGATGGGCATCGGGCTGTTCGCCCCGCCCTTCGGCGTCGGCTATTACGGCGCCTGCGCGATCAGCAAGATCAACCCGGACGAGGGCCTGAAATATATCTGGGGCTATATCCTCGCCCTGCTCGTCGGCCTCGTCGTCGTTGCCGCCGTGCCGTGGATCTCGATCGGCTTCCTGCACTGAGGAGAGATTGCGCCCGGCGAAGCTAACCCGGCAGGCAGCCATCCGTGCCGGCGCCGCAGACCAGCGCACAGACCTTCTCGCCACCCGACAACGCAACGCGCCCTGACTGGAGCGCGGCCAACGCTGCCGCGCCCGACAAGTCGGCAGCGATACCGAACTCGAACCAGAGCGCTTTCGCCGCCTGTTCCATCTCGGCATCGGTGATCAGCACGATCTCGTCGACATTGCGCGCCGTCGCCTCGTAGATCGCCTGATCGGTCTGGCGGCAGGACATGGTGGCGACGCGGGTCTCCAGTCGGTCGAGCGCGACGAGACGGCCGGCGGCGAGGCAGGCATGGAGGGTCGGCGATCCCACAGGCTCGATGCCGATAATCCGCGTCTGCGGACGAAGCGCCTTCACCGCCGTCGACAGGCCGGTGATCAATCCGCCCCCGCCGATGGCGACGAGGATGACATCGACATCCGGCATGTCGTCGAGGATGTCGAGGCCGAGCGTGCCCTGCCCCGCCACGACAACCGGATCGCTGAAGGGATGGGCATAGGTCGCGCCGGTTTCGCGGGAATGGGCGAGCGCGGCGGCGTTGGCATCGTCCCAGATCGCGCCGACGATATGCACGTCCGCGCCCCAGTCGCGCAGCTTCGCGATCTTGTCCGGCGCGGCATTGGACGGCAGGAAGATCGTCGCGCGCACACCGAGGACATGGGCGGAACGGGCGATGGCGAGGCCGTGATTGCCGCCGGATGCGGTCACGACGCCGCGCGCGAGTTCATCCTTCGACAGGGTCAGGAGCCGGTTCATCGCGCCGCGCGCCTTGAAGGAGCCGGCGGCCTGCAGCAGTTCGAGCTTCAGCGTGACGTCGCCGCCGAAATCGCTGCCGCGCGTCCTGGTGTAGGGCAGCGTCGGGGTTTTGCGAATGTAGGGCGCGATGCGCTGGCGGGCGGCGCGGATATCGTCGAGCGCGATCATCACAGGGTCCCGCGATAGGGCGCCGCGACGATCAGGCAGCAATTGCCCGGCTTCACCCGGCCCGGCTGGCGCCGGCCGTAGAGGATGCCATCGGCGGCGTAGTGCAGCGTCTCGGGCGGGCGCGTCGGGTCCCAGGTGCAGTGGATGCGTCCGGCCGGCTCGCCGGCGCTGACCTTGGTGCCATTGGCGTGGAAGGGCTCGAAGATGCCGTCCGCCGTCGCATAGACGTAGGCGGAGATGCCGGGCAGTTCGAGGATCTGGCCGTCGCCGCGCTTCGGTTCCGGCTTCTCGCGCACAACAACACCAAGATGATCCAGCACATTGGCGACGCCGCGCCGGCAGACCGAGAGCGCCTCCAGCGAGACCGTTCCGGCGCCGGCCATCTCGGTGCCGACCGTGACGAGCCCGGCGCGGCAGGCGGCGGCGGTCGCGGTGCGGGGCTCGCCGAGATTGCTGATGACGACCATCATCGGCGCGTCGAAGGCCTGGACGGCCGCGACATTGCGCTTGTGCAGGGCAGGATCGTCGGTCGGCTCGACGATGGCGCTCGGGATGATGTCGAGCGAGGAGCCACCGGAATGCAGGTCGAGGAAGGCGTCGCCGATCGGCAGGATATGGTCGCTGACGAAGGCCGAGATCTGCTGGGTGATGGTGCCGCGCGGATCGCCCGGGAAGGTGCGGTTGAAGTTCAGCCCGTCGACCGGCGAAGTGCGCTGGCCGGCCATCACGGCATGGACATTGTTCGCCGGCATCAGGATGAGGCGGCCCTGGACGCGGCCGGGATCGAGATCGCGGATCAGGTCGCAGATCGTGATCGGCCCTTCGTATTCGTCGCCGTGGTTGCCGCCTTCCATGATCACGGTCGGCCCGGTGCCGTTCTTGATCACGGCGATCGGCACGCGCGTCGCGCCCCAGGCGTCGTCATGCGGCGAATGCGGGATCATCAGGAAGCCGGTCTGCTTGCCCTCGCGGTCGAGATCGACGGTGAGGAAGGCGCTGGACGGGCGCGGGGTCGGTTTGGGGCGCGCGGCGCTGGCTGTGCTCATGGGATCACGCAGGGTGCAGGACAGGGATCGGCGCCGCTGGCGGGCCGTTGGAAAGCATGGAAAGGCCGGGCGCGGCGGCGCGCCCGGCAGGAACCGCTACGACGTCACAGCGTCGGCAGCGGGTCCATCGGCATGTCCAGATACTTGCGGTGCAAACGGTCGAGCTCGCCGTTCATCGAATTGAAGAAGATGAAGCCGTCGAGCCAGCGCACGAGATTATGCTGGTCCATCTGCACGCCCATATGAGCCGGGCTGCGGCGGATGACGAACTTGCGCTCGAACTCCTTGTTCGGATTCTGCTTGGCGAGCGCCTGCGCCACGATCGAGTTGGTGGCGAGGAGATCGGCCTGGCCGGTGATATAGGCGGCGGCGGCCGTCGCGTCGTCCTCGGTGCGCATCAGGCTGGCCTTCGGCGCGGCGGCCGAGATGGCGAGTTCCTGCGTCGTGCCCTTGGCGGCGGCGACGCGGGCCGAGCCGATCGTCTCCGGGCTCGACACGGTCGAGCTCTTCGAGCCGTAGACCGCGAGGAAGGTGTTGGCATAGGGCGCCGTGAACTGGATCTGCTTGGCGCGTTCAGGCGTCAGGCCCATCACCGAAATCACGATGTCGACCTTGTCGGTCATCAGGAACGGGATGCGGTTGGCGCCGGTGATCTGCTGCATCTCCAGCTTCACGCCCAGGCCCTTGGCGACCATCTCGGCCATCTCGATATCGAAGCCGATGGCCTTGCGGTCCTTGTCCTGCGAGCCGAAGGGCGGTGCATCGAGCGGCACGCCAATGCGGACCACGCCCTTGGACAGGATGTCCTGGAGCTTGTCGGCCTTGGCCTCGGCGGCGCCGAAGGCGGCGATGGCCAGGGCGGCTAAACCAGCGAACAGTGAACGCATCGTCTTCTCTCCCCTCGTTGATGTTGTTGGCATTCCGCCTCAGTGCAGGACTGCGCTGAGGAAGGTCTGGAGTTCCGGCGTCTTCGGCTCTGCCAGCACGGCGGCGGCGGGGCCCTGCTCGTGGATGCGGCCCTCATGCATGAAGACGACGCGCGAGCCGAAGCGGCGGGCGAAGCCCATCTCGTGGGTCACGAGGATCATGGTCATGCCCTCCTTCGCGACGGATTCGAGGACCTTGAGCACCTCGCCGGTGAGCTCGGGATCGAGCGCCGAGGTGACCTCGTCGAACAGCATCAGCTTCGGCCGCATGGCGAGCGAGCGGGCGATGGCGACGCGCTGCTGCTGGCCGCCGGAGAGCTGGGACGGATAGGCGTCGAGCTTGTCCTCGAGGCCGACGCGGGCCAGCACTTCGCGCGCGACCTCGCGGGCAGCCTGCGGAGCCTGCTTCTTCACGACGCGCGGGGCGAGCGTGATGTTGTCGCAGACCGAGAGATGCGGAAACAGGTTGAAGCTCTGGAAGACGATGCCGACCTCCTGGCGCAGCTTGCGCAGGTTGGTCGCGGGGTCGTTGACCTGCGTGCCGTCGACGCGGATGATCCCGGCCTGTATCGGCTCCAGCCCGTTGATGCAGCGGAGCATCGTGCTCTTGCCCGAACCGGAGCGGCCGATCACGGCGACGACCTCGCCCTTGGCAATATCGAGCGTGACGTCCTTCAGCACCTGGACCGAGCCGTAGCTCTTGTTGATCCCGTGGATTTCAACGAGCGACATCGAGCTTCCGCTCGATCGAGCGGCTCCATTGCGAGAGGGGGAAGCACATCGCGAAATAGATCGCGGCGACGGTGATGTAGACGGCGAAGGGCTTGTAGGTGCCGGCTGCCGTAAGCTGGCCCTCGCGCGTCAGTTCGACGAAGCCGATCACCGCGGCGAGCGAGGTGTTCTTGATGAGCTGGACGAGGAAGCCGACCGTCGGCGGGATCGCGACCCGGACCGATTGCGGCACGATGACGTGGCGCAATTGCTCCCCGAGCGAGAGGCCGAGCGAGGCGCCGGCCTCCCACTGCGTCTTCGCGATCGAGACCAGTGCGCCACGCCAGATCTCGCCGAGGAAGGCGCTGCCATAGACCGAGAAGGCGGTCGCCGCCGCAAGCCATGGATTGACGGAGATACCGACGAGCGGCAGGCCGAAGAAGATCACGAAGAGCCAGACGAGAAGCGGCGTGCCCTGGACGATGTGGATATAGGCGGCGGCGAGCCAGCGCAGCGGCGCGAAAGGCAGGATGCGGGCGATGGCGATGACGATGCCGATCAGCGACGCCCCGATGAAGGCGGTCGCGGTCAGCGCCAGCGTCCAGCGCGCCGCCGCGATCAGGTACATCACATCGATGAGGCCGAATTCGCGGATCATCGCCTGACGAACGCCCAGTAATAGATGCCCGCGAACAGGCCGCGGAAGGCGAAGGCGAGCCCGAGATAGAGCACGCCGATGACGGTGTAGACCTCGAAGTCGCGGAAGGTGCGCGACTGCACGATCGAGGCCGCGTGGAACAGGTCCTCGACCGAGATCTGCGAGACGACGCTGGTCGCCAGCATCAGCAACACGAACTGGCTGGCGAGCGCCGGGAACATCGCCTTCAGCGCCGGGAACATCACGACATAACGGAAGACCTGCAGGCCGGAGAGCCCGAGCGAATGGCCGGCCTCGACCTGCGCCTTCGGCACGGCCTCCAGCCCGGCGCGGACGATCTCGGTGGTGTAGGCGCCGAGATTGATGACGAGCGCGATGATCGCCGCGGTGAGCCCGTCAAGCCTGACACCGAAGCTCGGCAAGCCGAAGAAGATCAGGAAGAGCTGCACGAGCAGCGGGGTGTTGCGGATGACCTCGACATAGGTGCCGACGATGCGGCGCAACCAGGCCGGGCCATAGACGCGGGCAGCGGCGCAGGCGATGCCGATGACGAGGCCACCGATCATCGCAACGGCGGACAGCAGCAGCGTGATCCAGACGCCTTCGAGGATCGATTCCAGGCGGCGAAGACATCGCGGAACTGCAGGCCGTATTTCATCGCCGGCCGCCTCGCGACAGCGGCGCGACGCCCCCAGAACCTGCGATATGATCCGACGATCGTACCATCCGCCTCCCCTTTGACGGGGAGGCTAGGTTCGTTTCTTATTTGATGTCAAGCTTCATATATGAAACAGAGAGACATGAGCGACCTGCCGGATACCGAGAACGGAGACAAGGGCAGCTACGCGGCGCCGGCGCTGGAGAAGGGGCTCGACATCCTCGAACTCCTCGCCGAAGTCGGCGAGCCGCTTTCGACCCGCGAGATCGCCGAACGCCTCGCCCGCTCGAAGAGCGAGATTTTCCGCATGGTCTTCGTGCTGCAGCAGCGTGGCTATCTCGCCCGCGAGGCCGGGACGGACCGGCTCGGCCTGTCGCGGCGGCTGTTCGACCTCGGCATCCGCACGCCGGCCGGGCGCCAGCTCACCTCGATCGTGCTGCCGGTGATGGAGCGCTTCAGCGAGGCGAGCGGCCAGGTCGCGCATCTGGTGGTGCTGAGCCGGGCGCAGACGGTGGTTCTCGCAACGACCTCGGGGCATCTCGATGCCAGCGTCATCGTCAGACCGGGCTATGGCCGGCCGGCGCTCGACGCCAATTCCGGCCTGCTGATCCTCGCCTTCCAGAGCGAAACGCGCAGGCGCCAGTTGATGCGGGAGGCGTCCGAGGCCGACAAGCAGCGCCTCGAAGCGGCCGAGACCGAGCGGATTTTCGCCGAGATCCGGGCCCTCGGACATCGCGTCGCCGCCAGCCGCGACATCATGGCGGTGACGGACATCGCCTGCCCGGTCATCGGGCCGGGCGGGCATGCGGAAGCGGCGATCCTCGTGCCCTGCCTGCAGCGCCACGGCATCGCGACCGACGAAGACGCGATCCTGAAAGCGCTCAAGGCGAGCTGCGCCGAGGCCGGCTCGCAATTGTCGCTGTAGCGGCGATGCAGGCCTGTATGTCAGGGCCGCTCTGAACTCTCCGGCGGCTGCGCTTCCCAGTCCCGGGCCGCCCCGGAGAGATGCTCGACGAGCAGTCTCACGGCGCCCGGCCGGTCGCCCTTGTCCAGCGCGGCGAGGATGGCGAGGTGGTCGCGGCAGGATTGCAGGATCTGCTCCGGCTCCAGCTCCCAGAAATCGGCGAATTGATGCATGCGCCGCAATGCGTTCTGACGCCTGACGGCCTGCAGAAAGAAGCGATTGCGCGACCATGAGGCGAGCGTCTCGTGGAAGGTCGAATTGACCTCGAACCAGAGCTGCGGCGTGACCGCGCCCACTGGCCGGCGCATCAGCGCCTCATGCGCCGTGCGCAACCGGTCAAGCTCCGCGGCATCGACGGCATAGCCGGGCTGGTTCAGCGCCGCCGTCTCGATGGCGATGCGGAAAGCATAGGATTCGAGGATAGCTTCCGACGTGTCGAGGCTCTCGGTGAAGCGCCAGCCATGGCCGCGCTGGCGTTGGACCAGCCCTTCCGACGAAAGCCGCATCAGGGCCTTGCGCAGATCGCCCTTGGCTGCGCCGAAATGCACCATCATCGCATTCTCGGTGACCTCGGTTGGGAGATCGCCTCGCGCCCGCTCGGTCAAAATTCTCTGGTAGAGTTCGCCGCGGCCTGCCGGCGCCGGCATATGCGCGGCGACCGCCACATCATCGACCGGCCGCAGCAGGCTGAAGCCCTCCTGGTCACGCGTCAGCAAGCCGGCCTCGACCAGCATCAGGAGCGCGCTTCTGACCGGCGTGCGCGAAACGCCGAATCGCGCCGCCAAAGGCTTTACGCCGACGGCCGCGCCCACCGGCCAGCCCTCGTCACGGGCCAGCCGCAGGATATCGCCGATGATCTCGCCGCGCAGGCTACTGGCCATGTCGTGGTTCCGCTTCTTGGGGAGCGATTTGACAATCTGCGGAATGATGCGCCACTGTGTATATTGGTCAATCAAAAAACACGACAGTGTCTCATGATCGAACCGTTCCCCTTCGTCTCGGTCTCTGGCTCACCCTATGAGCGCGGGCGCAGCTATGGCGCGGCGGTGCCGGATCGCATCGCCGGCAGCGCCCGGTTCTATTCCGGACAACTGGACGGGCTCGGCTCCAGCCCCACACTTCGCAGCAGACTGATCGACGAGGCCCGGCAAGGGATCGCCGCCTTCGACGAAGCCTATCTGGAGGAGATGCGCGGCATCGCCGACGGTTCCGGCGTGCCGCTCGACGCGATCATCATGATCAACGCCCGTACCGAGATCGTCGCGAAGGCAAGGCTGATCGCAAACCGCGCCGACGAGGAGGAGGAGGAAGACGAGGCCGATAACGATGGCTGCACCGGCGCGATCATCCTGCCTGAGCGCAGCGCGACCGGCGGCGTCATCCAGGGCCAGAACTGGGACTGGCAGCCGGAATGCGCCAACACCGCGATCGTGCTCAGGGTGCAGCGAAAGAACGGGCCGGACCTCCTGACCTTCGTCGAGGCCGGTGGGCTGGGCCGGCACGGCATGAACGAGGCCGGCATCTGCGTCACCGGCAATTACCTGCGCAGCGACCGCGATTATTGCCAGGAAGGCGTGCCGCTGGCGCTGGTCCGCCGCAAGGCGCTGGAACAGGAGCATCTGGCGCTGGCGATCAAGGTGGTCGCGACCACGCCCAAGGCCTGCTCCACCAACATGATGCTGAGCCAGGACAAGGGCTTCGGTATCGATCTCGAATGCGCGCCGGACGAGGCCTTCCCGATCCTGCCCGAGGACGGGCTGATCGTGCATGCCAATCACTGGACCAACCCGACGGCGCTCTCGAAGCTGCGGGAGACTGGTATCGCCAGCGCACCGGACAGCCCCTATCGCGACTGGCGCGTCCGCCAGCTCCTGAACGAGCCGCGCCGCCCGCTCGGCCGCGAGGACCTGAAGGCGGCACTGTTCGACGATTTCCTGTCGCCCTTCTCGGTCTGCCGCCCGCCACGCCCCGGCCAACGCGGCGACATCACCGCCAGCGTGGCGATGATCCTGCTCGAACCGGGCAAGGGCGTGATGGAGGTGGCGCCGCTGCCGGCGCTCAACCGGCATTTCACTTGCTACAGCCTGACCGGCGAGCCTTTCGCGACCGAGCAGGCCGCCTGACCGAGACCGATCGCGCCGCTTGTGGCGACACCTTGAGGGAGCCGATGCCATGAGACGCCCACTCGCCCTTGCCGTCCTGCTCGCAGCCTGCGCGAGCCCGGCGGCGGCCCAGTCGATCACCGTCGCAGTCGCCGCCGACATCCGCAGCAACAATCCCGGCGTCAACCGCGACGACAGCACCGATGACTTCGCCTTGCAGCTCGTCGAGGGCCTCGTCGGCTACAACGAGGGCGGCAATGCCATGCCGCTCTTGGCGCAGAAGGTCGATCTCTCGGCCGACGGCAGGACCTATACCTTCACGCTGCGCGACGGCGTGACGTTCCACAACGGCGCGGCACTGACCTCGGCCGACGTGCTGTGGAGCTGGACCCGCTACATGGACCCGAAGACCGAGTGGCGCTGCACGTCGGAATTCGACGGGCGCAGCGGCCTCAAGGTCGAATCCGTCTCGGCGCCCGATGCCAAGACCTTCGTCATGACCATCGACAAGCCGAACGCGCTGTTCCTCGATACGATGGCCCGCACCGACTGCGCGATGACCGCGATCCTGCACAAGGATTCCGTCAAGGCCGATGGGAGTTGGGACAAGCCGATCGGCACCGGCCCCTACAAGTTCGGCGAATGGAAGCGCGGCGAGTATTTCACGATGACCGCCTTCGACGGCTACCAGTCGCCCGGCCAAGGCAAGATCGACGGCTATGTCGGCTCGAAGCGCCCGCTGCTCAAGGACGTCAAATTCCTGGTCGTCAAGGATGCCGCCACCGTGAAGGCCGCGCTGATCTCCGGTGCGGTCCAGATGAGCGAGACGCTGCCCAGCGATGTCGAGGAACTCAAGAAGGTGCCGAGCCTGAAGGTTGCGGTCGCGCCCAATGCGGTGCGCCACATCTTCCTGATCCAGACCAAAGACCCCGTGATGGGCAATAAGAAGCTGCGCCAGGCGATCGCGGCGGCGCTCGACTACCCCGAGCTGGTCGCAGCCGCCTCCAACAATCTGGCCACGCCGAACAACTCGCCGATCTACTCGACCTCCGGCTATTTCGGCGAGGTCGAGAAGCAGGGCCATAAATACGATCCGGCCCGCGCCAAGCAGTTGCTGCAGGAGGCCGGCTACAAGGGCGAGAAGATCGTGATCCTCGCCAACAAGCGGCCGACCGTGCCGAGCTTCCCCGCAGCCGTGGTCTGGCAGCAGATGCTGCAGGCGGTCGGGATCAATGCCGAGATCGAGATTCTGGACTGGGCGACGCAGCTCGACCGGTTCAACAAGGGCAACTACCAGATGCAGTCCTTCTCGTTCTCGGCCCGCTTCGATCCCGCGATCGCCTTCGAGCAGTTCTCCGGCCCGAAGGACAAGCAGCCACGCAAGGTCTGGGACAACCCGGACGCGCAGGCGCTGATCGACAAGTCGATGCTGATCTCGGACAAGGCCGAGCGGCAGACAATCTTCGACGAGCTGCACCGGCGGGTCATCGACGAGGTGCCGCTGATCTTCCTCTATAACGGCCTCGATGCGGTCGCGATGAACAAGGCCATCTCCGGCTTCCAGCCCTGGCAGTCCAAGCTGCGGATGTGGGAAGTCACGCTGGCGAAGTGAGCCAGGGCCGGACCGGTCTCCCGGAGGCAAAGCCGACACTACCAAATATAAATGCGTCTCATTAGCAATAATGAGACGCTGCCGACCCATGCAGCGGCTGCAGCATTCCGCGCTCGCGCTGCAGCTTGACATGGCCTTCGCGGCCAACCGAACATGACGATCACATTGTCGGAAAGGTAGCTTATGCGCCTGTTTGCTGCGTCGCTCGCAACCGAGACCAATACGTTCTCTCCGATCCCGACATCCCGGGCCAATTTCGAGGCGTCCGCCTATTTCCCGGCGGGCCAGCATCCCGACCGGGCGACCCACACCACCGCCCCGCTCTATGTCGCGCGGCAACGCGCCAAGCGCGAGGGCTTCGAGCTGATCGAAGGGTCCTGCTTCTGGGCCGAGCCGTCAGGCACCTGCGCCAAAGCCGATTACGAGGAGATGCGGAACGAGATCCTCGCCCAGCTCAAGGCGGCAATGCCGGTCGACGGCGTGCTGCTCGGGCTGCACGGTGCCATGGTCGCGCATGGCTATGACGATTGCGAAGGCGACATCCTCGAACATGTCCGCGCCATCGTCGGCCCCTCCGTGCCGATCGGCGTCGAGCTCGATCCGCATTGCCATCTGACCGAGAAGCGCGTGCGCCTCGCCAATGCGGTCATCCTCTACAAGGAATACCCGCATATCGACTTCGTCGAGCGGGCCGAGGAACTGGTCGACATCATCCTCAAGACGATCCGCGGCGAGATCAAACCGGTGATGTCGCTCTACGATTGCCGGATGATCGAGCTGGTACCGACGACGCGCGAGCCCGGCCGCTCCTTCGTCGACCGGATGAGCGCGCTCGAAGGCAAGGACGGCATTCTCTCGGTCTCGCTGGCGCATGGCTTCCAGCAGGGTGACGTGCCGGAGATCGGCACCCGCGTCCTTGTCATCACCGACAACGACAAGGCGAAGGGCGATGCGCTCGCCGCGAAGCTCGGCGAGGAATTCCGCTCGCTCAAGGGGCAGTTCGCTCCCCCGGTGACGCCGCTCGACGAGGCGCTCGACCGGGCGCTCGGCGGCGCCGCCAACGGCCCGCGCGTGATCGCGGATTCCACCGACAATGCCGGCGGCGGCGCGGCCTCCGACAACACCAACATCATCCACCGCCTGCGCGAACGCGGCATCGGCGATGCTGCGGTCGGCCCGGTCTGGGACCCGGTCGCGGTCGAATTCTGCCTGACGGCCGGCGTCGGCGCGACCATTCCGCTGCGCTTCGGCGGCAAGGCGGCCTCGACCTCCGGCACGCCCGTCGATGGCGAGGTGACGGTGCTCGGCGCGATCCGCAACGGCACCCAGAGCTTCGGCACCGCCAAGGTGCCGATCGGCAACGCGGTCGGCATCCGCATCGACGGCATCGATGTCGCGCTGCTCTCGCACCGGACGCAGGCGCTCGGGCTGGAGATCTTCACCAGCGTCGGCATCGACCCCACGCAGAAGCGCATCGTCAGCGTCAAGTCGACCAACCATTTCCATGCGGCCTACGGCCCCATCGCCAGCGAGGTGATCTACACCGATGGCGGCGGGCCCTCGCATCTCGACGTGCGCAAATATCCCTATCGCAAGATCAACCGGCCGCTCTGGCCGCATGATCCGCTCCCGCCGGGCCGGCTCGTCGTCTGACGCCACCGCACCCGAAAGGAACAGGAGAGAAGAAGCATGACCCGATGAGGGCCAGACGAGGCGAATGCCTGCGGCCCTCTGTTGCAACGCGGAGGAGAACGACATGACCACGACACGCAGACGCTTCGTACAGGGCGGATTGGCAACCGGCGCGCTCGTCGCCGCACCGGCCACGATCCGCGCCCAGACCACGCCTACAGCCGCCCGCACCATCCGCGCCGTCCTGCACGGCGATCTTCGCGTCTTCGATCCAATCTGGACGACGGCGAACATGACCTCGTACCACTCCGGCATGGTCTACGACACGCTGTTCGGCGTGAACGACAAGTTCGAGCCGCAGCCGCAGATGGTCTCGAAATGGTCGCTCTCGGACGACCGCAAGACCTATACGTTCGAGCTGCGCGACGGATTGAAGTTCACTGACGGCACCCCGGTCACCGCCAAGGATTGCGTCGCCTCGATCCGGCGCTGGGGCGCCCGCGACGGCGGCGGCCAGCACATGATGGCGCGTCTGGCCGACACGCCGGTCAAGGACGACAAGACCTTCCAGATCGTGATGAAGGAGCCCTATGGGCTCGTGGTCGAATGGCTCGCCAAGGCCGCGACCAATGTCTGTTACATCATGCGCGAGAAGGAGGCCGGAACCGACCCGAACCAGCAGATCAGCACGATCATCGGCTCGGGCCCCTTCACCTTCAACGAGAGCGCGGTCGTCCAGGGCCAGCGCTATGTCTACGACAAGAACCCGAACTATGTACCGCGCTTGGAACCGGCGGTGATGACCTCGGGCGGCAAGGTCGTGAATGTCGACCGCGTCGTGTTCGAGAACATCGCCGACGAAGCGACCGCGATCGCCGCGATCCGGGCCGGCGAGATCGACATGATCGAGTATCCGAACGTCGATCTGCTCGACTCGCTCGCCGGCGAGAAGGCGATCAAGCTCGAGGTCTTGAACAAGCAGGGCCAGCTCGGCTGGGCACGCGTGAACTGGCTCCATCCGCCGTTCAACAACGTCAAGGCCCGCCAGGCCATGCTGCACCTGATCCACCCGACCGAGGTGATGAAGGCGACCTTCGGCGACGAGAAGTATTTCCGCGGCTGCTCCTCGCTGTTCGGCATGGGCACACCGATGGAGAACGACGCCAATATCGACTGGTTCAAGGGCGCGCCGAACATCGAGAAGGCGAAGCAGCTCGTGAAGGAGTCCGGCTATGACGGGCGCCCGGTCGTCGTGCTGCAGGCGACCAACATCGCCTATATGAACAACGCCGCCAACCTGATCGCGCAACGGATGCGCCAGGCCGGGTTCAACGTCTCGCTGCAGGCCTCCGACTGGGGTGCCGTCGTCACCCGCCGCGCCGTCAAGGCCGCGCCGGACCAGGGCGGCTGGAACGTCTTCTTCACCTCCGGCTCGGTCAATGCCTTCGGCAACCCGGTCTCGCTCAGCGGCCATGCCGCCAGCGGCGAGAAGGGCTGGTTCGGCTGGCCGAGCAACGAACTGCACGAACAGCTGCGCGACAAATGGGCGGGTGCCTCGAGCGATGCGGAGCGCAAGCAGATCGCTCGCGACATCCAGCAGAACGCCTGGGATTTCGTGCCGCATGCCTATTTCGGGCAGTGGTTCCAGCCGGCGGCGCTACGCAACCTGACGGGGCTGATCGGGATGCCCGAGCTGATCCCGTTCTGGAACGTCCGGAAGGGCTGATTCCAGCCCGATCCTGGACCGATCCGCGGAGTCCGCCCCTCGGCGGGCTCCGCTTGCCCAGCCGTCTTCAGGTCATCGTGCCGGCGACGTGAGAGGCGAGCACGCAATGCCGTGCCCGAGTGGGCGTTCCGCAGCGCCCCCAAACAAGCAAGCCGACGGAGGACGAACGACGCAATGCTGAGTTATCTGGTACAGCGCCTGGCATCGACCATCCTGGTGATGACGCTGGTGGGCATCTTCGTCTTCCTCCTGCTCCACCTCTCGGCCGGCGACCCCGCCGCCATCATCGCCGGGGACTACGCCACGCCGCAGCAGATCGTCGCGATCCGCCAGCGGCTCGGCCTCGACGATCCCCTGCTCGTCCAGTTCGGGCGCTGGGGCTTACGCGTGATCCAGGGCGATCTCGGCGTCTCGATCTTCTCAAGCACACCCGTCTCGACGCTGATCCTGCAACGGCTTGAGCCGACGCTGTCGCTCGCCGTTCTCACCATGATCTTCGCGGTCTCGATCGCGGTCACGCTCGGCGTCCTGGCAGCCTGGAAGGCCGGCCGGCCGGTCGACCGTCTGCTGATGGGCTTTTCCGTGCTCGGCTTCTCGATGCCGACCTTCGTCGTCGGCTATTGCCTGATCTATGTCTTCGCGATCGAACTGCGCTGGCTGCCGGTGCAGGGCTACCGGCCGATCCTGGACGGCGTCGGTCCGTGGTTCCTGCATCTCGTGCTGCCGACGGTGACGCTGGGCCTCGCCTATGTCGCGCTGATCGCGCGCATGACCCGCGCCTCGGTGCAGGAGGTGCTCGAGGAGGATTACATCCGCACGGCCAATGCCAAGGGCGTTCCGGCGCGCACCATGCTGATGAAGCATGCGCTGAAGAATGCCGGCGTGCCGATCATCACCGTGATCGGCATCGGCGTCGCCCTGCTGATCGGCGGCGTCGTGATCACCGAGACCGTGTTCAATATCCCCGGCATCGGCCGCCTCGTCGTCGACGCGATCTCGAAGCGCGACTACCCGATCATTCAGGGCGTGATCCTGGTCTTCTCCGGTGTCTATGTGCTGATCAACCTCGCGGTCGATCTCTCCTATTCGCTCATCGATCCCCGCATCCGGCATTGAGGAGGCGAGACCGATGACCGCAATCGATGCCCCGACCGTCCCCGCTCCCGCCGCCGGCAGTCGCCTGGCCCGCCTCGGCCGCTTCGCGCGCCGCAACCCGACGATGCTGCTGGGCGCCGCGATCCTGATCTTCTTCCTCATCGTCGCCATCATCGCGCCGCTGATCGCCGGCGACCCCATGCTGAAGGCGCCGAACCGGCGGCTCCAGCCACCCTCGCCCGAACTGCGCTTCGGCACGGACCAGCTCGGCCAGGACGTCTTCGCGCGCACCGTCTACGGCGCCCGCGTCTCGCTCATCGTCGGGTTCAGCGTCGCGACGATCTCGATCCTCGTCGGCCTGACGATCGGCCTCTTCGCCGGCTATTATCGCCGCTTCGACGCGATCGTGATGCGCCTGATGGACGGGTTGATGGCGATCCCCGCCATCCTGCTGGCAATCGCCATGGTCTCCCTGAACCAGGGCAGCATCGGTATCGTCATCGCGGCGATCTCGATCCCGGAACTGCCGCGTGTCGTCCGCCTCGTCCGTTCGATCGTTCTCAGCGTCAAGGAACTGCCCTTCGTCGAGGCGGCGCGCGCCTGCGGCTCCCGGACGCCGCGCATCCTGTTCCGCCATATCATGCCGAGCACGATCGCGCCGCTGATCGTGCAGGCGACCTATATCTGCGCGTCCGCCATCCTCGTCGAAGCCTCGCTCTCCTTCCTCGGCGCCGGCGTGCCGCCGGAGGTGCCGAGCTGGGGCAACATGATCGCGTCGAGCCGGCTCTACCTCGCCCGTGCGCCCTGGACGATCTTCTGCCCGGCGATCGCGCTCGCGCTGGTGGTGCTGGCGGTGAACCTGCTCGGCGACGGCCTGCGCGACCGGCTCGATCCGCGCCTGTCGCGGCGGCTGTAGCTTAAGCTCAGACTGCACGCCGGGCATGCATTCGCGCGCCCGGCGAATCCCCGGCACCGCGCTATGCTGCCCTCGCCATCAATGGCGACAAGAAACTGGGAGCCTGCCGGGATGAACCACCGCGACACGATCAGACTGGCATTGCTGCCGACGCCTTTCGAGCAACTCCCGCGCCTGTCGCAGGCCCTCGCCCGCAGCGGCAAGGGCCCGTCGATCTGGATGAAACGCGACGACTGCACCGGCTTCGCCGGTGGCGGCAACAAGGTGCGCAAGCTCGAGTATCTCGTCGCGGAAGCCCTGAAGCAGGGTGCCGACACGCTGGTCACGATGGGCGCGATCCAGTCGAACCATGCCCGCCAGACGGCAGCGGCCGCCGCGCGCAACGGCCTCGCCTGCGTGCTATTGCTGACCGATTCGGTGGCGAACCGCAGCGACTCCTATCGGACCAATGGTAACTGGCTGCTCGACCGGATTTTTGGCGCCGAGATCCGCCTGCTTCCGGCCGGCGGCGATGCGACCGTGATCGCGGACGAGGCTGTGGCCGGACTGAAGGCGCAGGGGAAGCGCCCCTATTTCATCCCGGTCGGCGGCTCCAATGCACTGGGCAGCCTCGCCTATCGCGATGCCCTTCTGGAGCTGGCCGGACAGGCGAAGACCGAGGGTGTCCGCATCGACCATCTCGTCGTGCCGACGGGCAGCGGCGGCACCCATGCCGGCATCCTCGCCGGCATCGAGGATGCCGGACTCGGTTGCCGCGTGCGGGGCGTCAGCGTCTCCCGCTCGGCCGAGCAGGCGGGCGCCATCGTCTCCGGTCTGGTGAACGACATCTACGCACTGGAAGGCCGGCAGCGGGGCAAGCAGGCCGCGCTTGAGATCGATGATTTGCAGGTCGGCCCCGGCTATGGCCAGCCCACGCCCGCGATGATCGAGGCTGTCGAGCTGGTTGCGCGGACGGAAGGCATCCTGCTCGACCCCGTCTATACCGGCAAGGCCATGGCGGGGCTCGTCGCGCTGGTCAGGAGCGGCGCCATCGGTCCCGACGAGACCGTCGTCTTCTGGCATACCGGCGGTGCACCGGGGCTCTATGCCTATCCGGAAGTGTTCCAAGGGTAGAATCGACTGACGGCATCACTCCGTCGTCTTGCTTGCGTCATGGTCGGGCTTATCCCGACCATCCACGTCTTCCTTCGGCGAACGTGCTGTTCACGGCGTGGATGCTCGCCACAAAGGCGAGCATGACGACTGCGCTTTCCGTGCCATTGTGGCGCGTTCCACGTCACTTTTGCCTGCTCAGCGCCCCGTCAAGGAGCTGTGGAAAGCCTCCCCCAGACCGTATCGAGAAGCCCCCTCTGAGGGCCCGGTTTACCCTCTGTTAACCATTCCCTCGATACACCGAAGCAACCGAAAATTTACCAAGATCACCGACGTGTTAACTCAACCCCGGCCCATCCGCCTCAAGGGGCGGTCCTATCTTGCGCTGACGCTGACCCCGGAGCTGCCCTTCGAGGACTGGCTGGCGCGGCTCGACGATCTCGCCTCGCGCTCCGCCGGATTCTTCCTGCGGCGCCCCGTCGTGCTCGACATCACCGGGCTGGATATCGACCGGGCGCAGCTTCGCACCTTCGTCAGCCAGCTCGGCTCGCGCCAGGTCAGGATCATGGGCATCGAGGGCGCCTCGCCGTCCCTGCTCGGCTCCGACCTGCCGCCGGCGATGGCGGACGGGCGCCCGACGTCCGATTTCGAGCCTCCGGCCGCTGCGACAGAGGCGGCTACGGCCGAGGTTGCCGTCGCCGAGCCGGTGATGCCGGACCTGCCCAAGGCCGTGCCGTCGATCATCGTGACGCAGCCGGTTCGCTCGGGCCAGTCGCTGGTCTTCCTCGAGGGCGACGTCACCGTCGTCGGCTCGGTCGCATCCGGCGCCGAGATCGTCGCGGGCGGCTCGATCCATGTCTACGGCACCCTGCGCGGGCGGGCGATGGCCGGGACGATGGGCAATGCGGCCGCGCGCATCTTCTGCCGCAAGCTCGAGGCCGAGCTGATCGCGATCGACGGCTATTACAAGACGGCCGAGGACATGGGCCCGGAATTCCGCGGCAAGCCCGTGCAGATCTGGCTCGATGGCGAAACATTCAAGGTCGAAGCGCTCGCCTGAGGCGAAGGCATCAACAATCAGAAGGAGCGGTCAATGGGTAAGGTCATCGTCGTCACATCGGGCAAGGGCGGCGTCGGCAAGACGACGTCGTCGGCCGCGCTCGGCGCCGCACTCGCCCAGGGCGGGGACAAGGTCGTGGTCGTCGATTTCGACGTCGGCCTGCGCAATCTCGATCTGGTCATGGGCGCCGAGCGGCGCGTGGTCTACGACCTCGTCAACGTCATCCAGGGCGAGGCCAAGCTCACCCAGGCCCTGATCCGCGACAAGCGGGTCGAGACGCTCTACCTGCTTCCGGCCTCGCAGACCCGCGACAAGGACAACCTGACGACCGAGGGCGTCGCCGCGGTCATCGGCGCGCTGAAGGCGAATTTCGACTGGGTGATCTGCGACAGCCCGGCCGGTATCGAGCGCGGCGCGACGCTGGCGATGCGCCATGCCGATGTCGCGATCGTCGTGACCAATCCGGAAGTCTCCTCGGTGCGCGATTCCGACCGGATCATCGGCCTGCTCGATTCCAAGACGCTCAAGGCCGAGAACGGCGAGCGCATGGAGAAGCACCTGCTGCTCACCCGCTACGATCCCCTGCGGGCCGAGCGCGGCGACATGCTGAAGGTCGACGACGTGCTGGAAATCCTGTCGATCCCGCTGCTCGGTATCATTCCCGAGAGCATGGACGTGCTGCGCGCCTCCAATATCGGCTCCCCCGTCACGCTGGCCGACCAGAGCAGCGCCCCGGCCATCGCCTATTTCGACGCGGTGCGCCGGCTCAAGGGCGAACAGCTCCCGGTCACGGTCCCCGGCGAGAAGCGCGGCTTCTTCGGCAAGTTCTTCGGAAGGAAGGCGGCATGAGCATGAATTTGTTCCGCCTCTTCTCCCGTCCCCGCTCGGCCCCCGCCGCCCGGGAAAGGCTGCAGGTCCTGCTCGCCCATGAGCGCGCCGCGACCGGCGGCGATGCCGACCTGCTCGGCAAGCTGCGCGACGAAATCCTGCGCGCGATTTCCAAGCACATGCAGATCGACGATGACAAGGTCAGCGTCCGGATGGAGCGCGGCGCCCAGGTCTCGACGCTCGCCGTCGATATCGAAGTGCCGCTCGACGCCGGCAAGAAGGCCGCCTGACGGCCAGATACCCAAGCGGGCGCGCGGCGGCTATCAGCCCGTCGTGCGCCCGCATATCTCATCGACCTCGTCGCGATCGATGCGGCGGCGGTCGAACAGCCGTCGGGCAATCATGGCCTGGGCCGCCAGCATCGGCGGCCGGTAGAGAATCGCCGTCGCCGCATTGGCGCAGCGGGCTTGCAGCGCGGCCTCATCCGGCGGCTGCAGAAGGGCGATATAGGGCTTCATCTGCCGGAGATCGTCCTCATGGGAGGCGATCGCGCCCGGATACCACTTCAGCCCCTCTTCGTTCCAATAGATCATCTCACCGCAATAACCGGCGGACAGGATGGTGATCTCGATCTCGGCCCGCTGGCGATCGATCGGACTGCCGGTTTGAAACCCGCGCTTGTAGGGCTCGAAACAGGTTTCACCCGAGACGCCATGGGGCGGCCGCAGCCAGGCATGCGTGATGCAGCGCCGATGCTCCCAGCCGACGACGATATGGCCGGCCTCGTGAAACGCGCAGGCGGCGCGCCGGATGTCGGCGGGGATATCGCTGAGAATCGGCATCGAGCCTCACTGTCACCGCCAGCGCCTCCTGCGCAAGAGCGCGGGAGGCCGGATGCCGCGGGAGTGCTCGCTGCCGATGCCAGCACCATCAGCCGGCCGACACCGGCGGCGCGGACCGGCCGTGAGCGTCGGGCGGCCCGGAAGGAGGCTCAGGCCTCGTAGCCGAACGGATCGTCGACACTATGGGCCGGCTCCGTGAACCAGCGCGCGCCGTCTTCCGCCATATAGGCGATGTCTTCCAGGCGAACGCCGAATTCGCCGTAGATGCACATCATCGGCTCGACCGAGAAGCACATCCCCGGCGCAAGCGGCGTGCGGTTGCCCTTGACCATGAACGGCTCCTCATGGATCGCAAGGCCGAGACCATGACCGGTGCGATGCGGCAGGCCCGGAACCTTGTAGCCGGGGCCGAAGCCGGCGGCCTCGATCACGCCGCGTGCGCCCTGGTCGACCGCTTCGCAAGGCGCGCCGAGCACGGCCGCCGCGAAACCGGCGAGTTGCGCGCGCTTCTCCAGGTTCCAGATCTCGCGCTGGCGCTCGGTGGGCTCGCCGAAGACATAGGTGCGGGTGATGTCCGAGTGGTAGCCGCCAAGCCGGGCGCCCATGTCGATGAGGACCATGTCGCCTTCGGCGAGCGTCTGCGGATAGGGCACGCCGTGCGGGTAGGCGGTCGCCTCGCCGAACTGCGCGGCACCAAATGTGGGGATCAGGCCGAGCTTGCGATGGGCCTTGTCGAGGAAATCGACGAGCTCCGTCGTCGTCATGCCGACGCGCAGCGTGCGCGCCGCCGCGCGATGGACCGCCATCGTGACGTCCATGGCGCGCTGAATCAGAGCGATCTCGGCAGCCGATTTCAGCTGACGACAGGCGGCGGTGATCGCGCCACCGCTGGTGAAATCGAAGCGGTTGCCGGCCTTCCGCAGTCCGTCGACGGTATAGAACGGAGCTTCCGGGTCGAGCGCGACGGAGCCGCTCTCGTAGCCGAGGCTGCGGATGGTCTCGACGACCAGCGCGGTCGGGTCCTCATGCTCCTCCCAGCAGCGCACATCGTCGCCGAACTGCATGTATTCGCGCGTCTTGGGCTCCTCGAAGGCCGGGCTGAGATAGACGACCTCACCCTCGGCCGGGATGATCGCGCCGTGCAGCCGCTCGGTGAGCTTGAGCTCGATGCCGGTGAAATAGTGCAGGTTGGTCGAGGTATCGAGATAGAGGGCTTGCAGGCCCTGTTCGCGCAGGAGGCGTTGCGCCTTCGCGATCCGCACCTTGAACTCGCCGACCGCGATCGGCGCGACGCCGGCGGCCATTGCCTCAAGCTTGGCCAGCTCCGCTTCGAAGCTCGAGCCTCCCACTCCAATGCTCATCGGTCGACATCCTCTTTCGATCGGCTCTTATGCCATCCGGCTTCGACTGGCCTTGCTGCACCAGCCGGGCTGGCGATCCGGCAGCCGTCGACGCCAGCACGATGTCGCCACCGTACATTGCATATTTTTTGTCGACAATAGGCGCGCAGAGGTTGCCGAGCGGCGATCCGGGACTCCTCGCCAACGCCAGCCCCGGCAACCGCGCCCTCAGTCGAGCAGGGCCGCGCCGAAATTCCGCTGCGGGTCGATATCGGCAACGAGGCGCCCGGTCGGGGTCGCCGCGCTGCCGCCGGTGCGCGCAAGCCAGCGGCCCGAGCCCGGAGCCGCGTGCAGCGTGCCGCCGCTGACGACATCCTCGCCCCGGACGAGAACATGTTCCGGCCAGCCGGTGACGCGGCGCCCCGCGAAGGGCGTGAAGCCGGTGAGGTCATGCATCGCCGCGTCGGTGATCGTCACCTGCCTGCCGGGATCCCAGATCGCGATATCGGCGTCATAGCCGGGGAGCAGCGCGCCCTTGCCGGGCAGGTTGTAGATTTCGGCTGGCGCCGTCGCCGTCAGATTGACGAAGGCTTCGAGCCCGCGCCCGGCGAATTCCGGCCGGCCCTTGGAAACCAGCGCGTCGAAGAGCAGCGGCAGCCGCGTCTCCAGCCCGGGCAGGCCATTGGCGATCTGCTTGAAATTGGGGTTCGGACCGGCCGAGAGCTTGCCGGTCTCGTCGAAGCGGTAGGGTGCGTGGTCCGAGGAGACCGTCTGGATGTCACCGAGTGCCAGCGACTGCCAGAGCGCATCCTGGTCCGCCTCTTCGCGCGGCGGCGGCGAGCACATCCATTTGGCGCCTTCCAGCCCCGGCCTGTCGAGGTCGTGCCGGGTCAGGAAGAGATATTGCGGGCAAGTCTCGGCGAAGACCTTCAAGCCCCGCCCGCGCGCATCGCGGATCGCCTGCGCGCCTTCGGCCGTCGAAACATGGAAGATCATGATCGGCTGATCGAGCAGCTCGGCCGCCGTGATCAGCCGGTTGAAGGCCTCGGCCTCCGAACCGCGCGGATGGCTGATCGCGTGGTATTTCGGCGCGACATAGCCCTTCTCGACGAGCTTCCTGCCCATCCAGGAGATCATGCCGTGGTTCTCGGCATGGACGCAGATCAGCGCCCGGTGCTGCCTGGCCGTCAACAGCAGGTCGAGCAGCGGCTCATCGTCGACCTTGATCAGGTCGTAGGTCATGAAGACCTTGATCGAGGCGTGGCCCTCGCCGATCAGCGCCGGCAGGTCCTGCTGGATCGTCTTGGCGTCCGGATTGGCCACGATGAGGTGGAAGGCGTAGTCGATCAGCGCGCCGCGCCGGGCAAGCACGGCATAATCGTCGACGACCTTCCGCAGGTCGAGGCCACGATGCTGCGCGGCGAAGGAGATCAGTGTCGTGTTGCCGCCGAAGGCAGCCGAGGTCGTGGCGCTCTCGAAGGTATCGGCATTGAGCAAGCCGCCGGCCGAGACCTGCTCGACATGGGCGTGGGTGTCGATGCCACCGGGCAGGACGAGCTTGCCGGTGGCGTCGATCTCGCGGGCACCAGCCGCAAGGCCGAGGCCCAGAGCGGTGACCTTGCCGTCCTTGACCGCGACATCGGCACGAAAGCTACCGGTCGCAGAGCCGACCGTGCCACCGCGAATGACCAGATCGTAGTTCGCCGTCATCTGCCTTCGTCCCTTCTCAGCGTACCATCAGCGTGCCGATCGCCATGGCGACCGCAGCTTGCGTCGGATCGATCACGGGAACGCCTAATGCATCTTCCAGCGGGCGGCGATGGCGCGCCATGCCGGCGCAGCCCATCACGATGGCGCCGGCGCCGTCCGCGTCCCGCAGTTCCCGCCCGACCGCGATCATGCGCTGGAGCGTGCCTTCGCCCGAGGCACTCTCCGCCACCGACATTTCGAGCGGGCGCTCGCCCGCCAGCCGGTCCATCAGCCCCATCTGGCGGAGATAGCGGATATGGCGCGGGATCGAGCGCGACTTGATCGCGATCACGCCGAACCGATCCGCCCGCGTCAGGGCGGTGAGCACGCCGCATTCAGCGATGCCGAAGACCGGGCTTGCCGTGCCCTCGCGAGCCACATGCAGGCCCGGATCGGAATAGCAGGCGATGACGAAGGCATCGACGTCGCTGGCCGCCTCGACCCGGCGGCGCAGCGGCAGGGTGACGCTTTCGACATGCTCTTGCGTCTCGATGCCGGCCGGCCCTTCGCGCAGGGTTTCGCAGAGGATTTCCGGCCCCTCCGCGAAGGCGAGCGGCACCAGCGCCTGCCGCAACCCCTCGGTGACCATCTCGTTGGAGTTGGGATTGATGACGAGGATGCGGAGGCGGCGGCTCATCGCGAAGTATCCAGATTGGCAGGTCTAGGGTTCAGCATGGCATTGCCAGCCGGCTCAGGCGACCTCTCGCACGACCCAATCCGCCAGAATGGTGCAGGCCGCCAGGAAATCGTCGACCTCCATCGCTTCCAGCGGATTGTGGCTGCCGTGCTCGTTGCGCACGAACAGCATGGCGATCGGCACGCCAGCGGCGGCAAAGGCGGCGGCATCATGGGAAGCCGGGCTGCCGAGCGGCATCGTCGCGATGCCCTGCCGGGCCGCCGCAGCCTCAAGACCGGCGACAATGGCGGGATCAACCGGGCCGACCGCGGCGCTGGCGCGCGTGCCGAGTTCGAAGCTGACGCGCCTGCGCGTCTCGATCTCGCTGATGCCGGCCAGCATTCTGGCCTCGACGCGCTCCAGCACGACCGGGTCATAGGCGCGCACATCGAGGCTGAAGGCGAAGCTGCCCGGCACCGTGGTCAGGCCGTGGACGGCGGGATCGGTGTGGAAGCGCCCGAGCGTCACCGCCATCGGGAAGCCCGCTTCCTCCTCCTCCTGCCAGAGCTTGTCGAGCATCACGGCGAATTCGGCGCCGGCCATGGCGGCGTCGCGGCGGAAGCGGCGGGGCGTGCCGACATGATCGTGCCGCCCGGTGATGCGCGCATCGGGATAGCGGAAATTGCCGGGCACGCCGGTGCAGATCGCGACCGGCAGCTCGGATTCGACCAGGCTCGGGGCCTGCTCGATATGGACCTCGAGGAAGGCCCGGATCGCGGCGGGATCGAGATGGCGCTCGCCCCGGCGGATCGCTGCGGAATTGCCGCCGCTGGCATCGATGCTCGCGGCGAGGACGCGACCGTCATCAATGCGGTTCGCCTCCAGCGCCCCGTCCGGCAGGGTGCCGAGCGCCGAGCGGCTGCCGATATAGGAGACCTGGAACCAGACGCTCTCTTCCGCCCGCACGCCCATCGCGGTGACGTCGCAGCGCGGCGCGATGCCGAGCGCCCGCAAGGTCTCGATGACCACGAGCCCGGCGATCACGCCGGCCGCGCCGTCGAAATTGCCGCCATGCGGCACGCTGTCGAGATGCGAGCCCATCAGGATGTGTGGCGCGCCCTTCTCGCGGCCCGGCAGGGTGACATAGGTATTGGCGGCGAAGTCATGCGAGATGAAGAGCCCGCGCGCCTTGCCGTGCTCCGCGAGCAGGCGATGGCCGAAATCCTCGCCCGTGCCATAGGTGTCGCGGGTGATACCGGGGTTGTCGCGGCTACCATCCGCCAAGCGGTTAAAGAGGCCCTCCACCCAGTTGCGCTGGGCGGCGACGGCCGTGGCGATCGCCGCGTCGGTGTGGAGCGTCCTGGCAGCTGCAGTCATTTCTGTCCGGTCGTGTGTCGGGCGCGGCCCGGTCGCGCGCGATACTCGGCGGATGTGATCGGGCTTGCTTGGTCTCATGATAGGCACTGCCGGAAGGCAGCCGGGAAACTTTGGGCCAGCCCGTGCGGCCGGACAATGGCGCCGTCTATGCGGATTTCCGGGGTGACATTCGCAGGCTGAATAGCGCCACCCTCTCAGCCGGAGCCCAGCTTGGCGGCCGTCTCGGCAGCGACGAGCCGGACCTCGCGCAGGAAGGCGTCGGCTGCGCGCGAGATCGGGCGCTTGCGCGAGCGGACCGCCGAAGCCCGAACCTCCGAAGCCGGCGCGAAGGGGCGGATGGCCAGGTCGTAATGGCCGCTGAAGACCGGCGACAGCGGATCGACCACGGCGACGCCGACACCGCTTTCCGCCAGCACGCAAGCCGTGTTGCAGTAGCGGACCTCGACGGAGAAGCGGAAGGGCACATCGGCCTGGGCGAAGGCGCGGCGGACGATCGTACCCATGCGGGTGCCTTGTTCGAGCGCGATATAGGGCGCGTCGCGCAGATCCTCCGGGGTGATCGTCGCCTTGGCCGCGAGCGGATGCTCGGGGCGCATGACGCAGACCATGTCGCCGGCGAAGAAGGTCTCGGCATCGAGTCCCCGATCGTCGTCCAGCCCCATGACGAAGCCGAGTTCGGCCGTTCCGTTCTCGACGCTTTCCAGAACATGCTCGAAGCGGCGGATGTCAAAGGAGACCCGGACCTTCGGCCGTTTGATGAGAAAGTTGCGCAGCGCCGCCGGCAGGACGCCATAGCCCAGAGGCGGCGTCGCGATGATCCGGATATGGCCGGCACGGTTCTCCTTGATGTCCTGCACGCGCGCCTCAAGGGCTGCGTGCAGGGTGAAGATCGGCTCGGATTCCTCGTAGAGCGAGCGCGCCTCGGCCGTCGGGAACAGACGGTTGTTGACACGCTCGAACAGCGGGAAGCCGACCTGGCTTTCGAGATGCTTGATCGCGTTGCTAACCGCCGGCTGCGACAGCCCCAGTTCCTGCGCGGCACGAACCGTCGTCTCGCAGCGGACGACGGCGCGCAGAAGCTCGATCTGGCGAAGATTCATGACAGCGTCCCGAATAGAGCAGGCCAACTCTATTCGGTTAGCAAATCATAGGCCAGCCTCAGGCCCAGCGCAGGCTCGGCGGCGAGAGTTCGTCGACCGAGCGCCCGGCCCAGTCGAGCGAGGAGGCCTTGGCCAGCGCACGGCGCTGCGCCTGTTCCAGCCCGTCGGAGGCAGCGCGATAGTCCATGGTCAGGACCTTGCCGTCGGCAACGACCTGCCTGCCCTGCACGAAGACATGGGAGACGGCGCGGTCGGCCGCGGCATTGACCAGGCTCTTCAGCGGGTCGCGCGTCGGGCGCATCATCGGATGGG
This sequence comes from Beijerinckiaceae bacterium, assembly GCA_965283735.1. GTDB lineage: Bacteria > Pseudomonadota > Alphaproteobacteria > Rhizobiales > Beijerinckiaceae > Allobosea. Next base: position 960,270 of record CBDIPN010000002.1, read on the forward strand.
TCAGGTCGACCATGACGAGATCGGCCTGCGCGCCCTTGGCCAGCCGGCCGATATCGTCGCGGCCGAGGAGCTTCGCTCCGCCCAGCGTCGCGGCACGGAAGACCTGTCCGGTCGTCACCACCGCATGGCTCTCGCCGGTGATCCGGGCATAGACGCCGGCATGGCGCAGTTCCTCCAGCATGTTGTGCGGGAAGGTGTCGGTGCCGATGCCGATATTGACCCCGGCCTTCAGGTAGCGGCCGAGATCGCGCAGGGTGAAGCCGCGCCGGCCGAAGACGGTCGGGCAATGCGCAACCGAGGTGCCGGTCTCGGCGAGGCGGGCGAGATCGGTGCGGGTCGGCCAGCGCACCCAGGGGTGGTCATCGAGGAAGATCGCATGGGCGATCGAGGCGTTGGGCGCGAGGAAGCCGACGCTGTCGAGCCACTGGATCGGCGAGAGGCCGCTGCGGCGGACCATCTCGTGGAACTCGCTGATCGACTGGCCGGCATGGGTCTGGATCGGGATCTTGCGCTCGGCGGCAGCCGCGATCGAGGCGCGGAACAGCTCCTCGGTGCAAGTGTCGATCTGCGCCGGGCAAGCCATGCCCGAGAGCCGGCCGGTTTCATGGGCAAGCGCGGCGTCGATGATCTTGAAGGCGTCCTCCATCGCCTTGCGACCGGCCGCGTCGTCAAGTTCGTATTCGACCTGATAGCCGTTGCGGGTGAACCAGCGGCCATTGCGGTACATCGGCGCCATCACCATGCGCAGGCCGCTCGCCGCGGCGCGGTCGAGCCAGCCGTCGCTCGGGAAGGAGAGGTCGACCAGCGTCGTCGTGCCGGACATCAGCAGTTCCGACCACGCGACATGGTTCAGATGCGGGATGCCCTCGGCATCGGCGCGGAACAGCCAAAGGAACTCGTAGAGCGAGGAGTTGTAGAGTTTCGGCGTGCCGACCTCGTCGGTCATGCCCTTGTTGCCGGGCTCGCTCGACGGGTGGGAATGGATGTCGACGAGGCCGGGCATGACCATGAAGCCCTTGCCGTCGATCTCGCGCGCGACCTCGCCCGTGAAGCCCTCGCCGAGATGCAGGATGCCGCTGGCATCGAAGACGACATCGAGATCGCGGCGATAGACATGGTCGTCGGCCGCCGCGTCATAGGCGATGACGATATCGGCTTTGCGGATGCGGGTGGTCATGGCAATCTCGTTTGCGCTCGTCTTTCCGAAGAGGACCGTCATCCCGGACAAGCTGCGCAGCAGCGCCGATCCGGGATCCATCATAGGGCTCCAGAGCTCTACGATGGATCCCGGCGCTCCGCTTCGCTGCGGCCGGGATGACGGCGTCGCGTGTGGTTCAGGCCTGCGCCTTCTTTTCCTGCGCGATGAAATGCTCGGCGATCTGCTGGCCGGTGGCGATCCAGACGTCGCCGAATCCGCGGGCGCGGGCCGAATTCGCGCATGATGCCGATCCGCATCGGCCGGCCGGAGACCTGCGGGTGCATCACCATCGAGACGAGGCCGCCCCATTCGCGGAGCTGGTCGAGCTCGTCGTTCCAGATCGAGAGCACATGCTCCTTCGGGAACATCGGGCGCGGGGAGAAGCGCTGGGACAGGCCGTAGAGCCAATCGTCGAAATACATGTCCACCGGCAATTCGATCGGGCCTTTCGAGCCGTCGCGCAGCTTGTGACGATAGGGCCGGATGTCGTCGCGGAACGAGGAGGAATAGAGAATGCCCTTGTCGCGGAGATAGCCGAGCAGTTCGTCGTAGTTCTCGCCCGAGGGGGCGCGGTAGCCGACCGGCGTGACGCCGAGGATGCGCTTGAAGATGTCGAGCGTCTTGTCGATCTCCTCCTTGTCGACGGCGAAGTCGCCGGGCTCCGGCCGCTTGTGCGAATAGCCGTGATGGCCGATCTCGTGCCCATCCCTGGCGATGGCCTCGCACATCGCCGGATGCACCTCGACAACCCAGCCGGGGATGAAGAAGGTCGCCTTGATCTCCTGGAGGCGAAGCTGCTCGAGGATTTTCGGCACGCCGACCCGCTGCTCGTAGCCGCCATGGGAGAGCGTCACCAGCCGGTCGGTGTTCTTCGCATCGTAGTTCAGCCAGGCCGTCTCGGCATCGACGTCGAAGGCCGGGAAGACCGCGCTGCGATAGCCCTCCGGCCAGGGATAATCCGGCGCGGGATCGGCGAGATTGGCGACGCGGTGAGGGAAGTCGGTCAGCATGGAGGTCGTCTTTCGAGAGGGGCGCCCCTGCCGGATGGCCGGGGCGCGACGAATGCGGTTAGTGCGTGATCAATTCTTGGCTTCGCCGTTGATCATCAGCTTGTCGACCTTGGCCTCGCCGAGCTCCCATTTCTTGAGCACGGCGGCATAGGTGCCGTCGGCCAGCATGGTGGCGAAGGCCTTGGCGACGGCATCGCGCAATTCGATGTCCTTCTTGGCGAAGGCCAGGCCCTGGTAGACGGTGGTGAAGGGCGTGCCGAGGATGGCGTAGACGCCGGGCTCCTGGCCCATCAGATAAGGCAAGGTCTCGCTGCCCTGCACGGCGGCGTCGAGGCGCTTTTGGCGCAATTGCGTGCGGGCGTCGGCCGAGCCTTCGGTGCCGACGATCTGCATGGCGGGCTTGCCCTTGGCCTCGCAATTCTCCTTGCTCCAGGTCTCCATCTCCTTCGGGAAGGAGGTGCGGCGGCTGGCGCCGACCTTCTTGCCGCAGAGCGCGGCGAGGTCCTTGAACTCGTCCTTGCGGTCGGCATTGGTGTAGAACTGCGCGCCCGAGGCGAGATAATCGACGAAATCGAGGGTTTCGCGCCGCGTCGGCAGGTCGCTCATCCCGGACAGGATCATGTCGACGCGGCCGGTTGTCAGCGCCGGGATCATGCCCTCGAAGCTGATCTCCTCCCATTTGATGGTGATGCCGAGCTTCTGGGCGATCGCGTTGCCGAGATCGATGTCGAGGCCGGTCAGCGTGCCGGTCTTGGGATCCTTGAACTCGAGCGGCGGGTAATTCGGCACATTGGCGACCGAGATCGTCTTCTTCTCCAGGATGCGCGCCGGCAGGCTCTGGGCCTGGGCGAAGCCGGCAGTGGCGCAGAGCGCGATGGCCGAGAGGCCGAGCAGGATGGATGTCTTCGACATGGTATTCCCCTTTTTGTGATCAGTGACGGACGGCGTTGATGAAGGCGCGGGTGCGCGCCTCCCTGGGATCGGTCAGCACGGTGCGCGGATCGCCGAGTTCGACGATCTGGCCCTGGTCCATGAAGGCGACGCGATGGCCGACGTCGCGCGCGAAGCCGAGCTCGTGGGTGACGCAGATCATGGTCATGCCGCTCTCGGCGAGGTCGCGCATCACCTTCAGCACCTCGGAGACCAGCTCCGGGTCCAGCGCCGAGGTCGGCTCGTCGAAGAGCAGCAGTTCGGGCCGCATGGCGAGCGAACGGGCGATGGCGACGCGTTGCTGCTGGCCCCCCGATAGCTGCGAAGGATAGGCGTCGCGCTTGTCGGCAAGGCCGACGCGCTCCAGTAGGGCGAGCGCCCGCTTCGTCGCGTCAGCACCCGGCTCGCGCAGGACCTGCACCGGCCCTTCGATGATGTTCTGCAGGGCAGTGAGATGCGGGAACAGGTTGAAGCGCTGGAAGACCATGCCGATCGAGCGGCGCTGGCGGGCGATGGCGGCATCGTCCAGCTCATAAAGCTTGTTGCCGTCGCGGTGATAGCCGACGCGCTCGCCGGAGACCCAGAGCGCGCCGCCATCGATGCGCTCGAGCTGGTTGATGCAGCGCAGGAAGGTGCTCTTGCCCGAGCCGGAGGGGCCGATGATGCAGAGCACCTCGCCCTTGGGGACGGCGATATCGATGCCCTTCAGCACCTTGAGCGGGCCGAAATGCTTCTCGACCCTCTCGGCGAGGACGAGCGGGGCGCCGGCCGCGAGATGATCGGGATCGGTCGTGCGGACCTGAGGGAGGGTATCGGTCATCGTGCCGCTCCTCAGCGCTGCGCCGGCGCGGCGACGCCGCGGGCATAATAGGCCTCGATCCGGCCCTGGATCAGGCTGAGCACGGTGACCACGACCAGGTACCAGATGGCGGCGACGATCAGCAGCTCGATGACGCGCGAATTGGCGTAGTAGATGTTCTGCGCGCTGTGCAGGATCTCGGCGAACTGGATGACACTCGCCAGCGAGGTGAGCTTCACCATGCCGATGAACTCGTTGCCGATCGGTGGCACGATCACGCGCATGGCCTGGGGCATGATGATCCGCCGCAGGAGCTGCAGCCGCGTCATGCCCAGCGTCTGGGCCGCCTCGTACTGGCCGTTATCGACCGAGAGCAGGCCGGCGCGCACGACTTCCGCGGTGAAGGCGCCCTGCTGGATGCCGAGCCCGAGCAGCGCCGCAACGAAGGGCGTCATCACCTCGACGGTCTTGAACGAGAACAGGCCGGGGATGCCCAGCGTCGGGAAGACCAGCGCGAGGTTGAACCAGAGCAGCAGTTGCAGCAGCGCCGGCACGGCCCGGAAGAACCAGATATAGCCGATCGCCGTATTCGAGAGCACGGGATTGGCCGAGAGCCGCATCACCGCGAAGACGACGCCGAGCGTGATGCCGAGCACCATCGCCAGGATCGCCATGACGATCGTGTTGACGAGACCGGTCAGGATCGCCGGCACGGTCAGGAATTCGGCGACATAGTCCCACTCGATCTGGCCGACGGCGAAGGCGCGCACGATCGCGGCCAACGCGATGCAGACGATCGCGGCACCTATGATCCGCCCGAAATGCCGGCGGGGGACGATGATGAGGTTTTCGGTTTCGGCGGTCATCTGGCCTCGATGGCTTGAGGTCGTCGGTGAAAGGCGGTGGGTAAGCAAAAGACTTGCCGGAAGCTCAGACGGACTCCGGCGCGATCAGCAGGATCTTCCCGACGTGGCTGCCGCTTTCCATGTAGCGATGCGCGGCAGCCGCCTCCGCGAGCGGAAAGCTGCGGTCGATAACGGGGCGGATGCGCCCGGTGGCGACATGCGGCCAGAGATCGCGAACGACGCCGGCCACGATCCGCGCCTTGGCCGCGGGCGGCCGGTCTCGCAGCGAGGTCGTGAACAGGGCGGCGCGCTTGCGCATCATCGCACCGAGATTGATCTCAGCATCGCGCCCGCCCTGCAGGCCGATCATCGCGATGCGCCCGTCGAAGGCGAGCGCCGCGACGTTCCGACCGAGATAGGTCGCGCCCATATTGTCGAGGATGACGTCAGCGCCGTGCCCGCCGGTCTCGGCCTCGATCACGGCGACGAAGTCCTCGTCCGTATAGGAGATTGCCCGGTCAGCGCCGAAATCGCGGCAACGATCAAGCTTGTCCCCGCTGCCGGCCGTGGCGAAGACGCGGGCGCCGATCGCCCTGGCCGCCTGGATGGCGAAGGAGCCGATGCCGCCGGCTCCGCCATGGACGAGCAGGGTCTCGCCAGCCTTGAGGGCGCCGAGATCGAGCACGTTCGACCAGACGGTGCAGGCCGCTTCGGGCAATGCGGCCGCCTCGATGAGGCCGATACCGACGGGAATCGGCAGCACCTGCGCCGCGGGCACCGCGACGAGGCTGGCATAGGCGCCGCCCGAAACCAGGGCACAGGCTGCATCGCCGACCTGCCAGCCGGCCACACCGGCGCCGATCTCCGCGATGACGCCTGAGCATTCATAGCCGATGATGCGCGGCAGGCTCTGCTCGATGCCATAGCTGCCGCGGCGCTGCAGCAGGTCGGCATAGTTCAGCGCCGCCGCGTGGACGCGCAGCACGATCTCGCCCGGCCCGGCGCGCGGGGCCGGGGCATCGTCCCAGACCAGCGCTTCCGGCCCGCCGAATTGCCTGAGCACCGCGGCCTTCATCAACGTATCGCCGATCGCCAGGGCCGGCATCACTGGCCGGCGTCGATCGTGGGTTCGGAAAGGCTCTGCCGTTCGAGGCCGAATTTCTTCAGGGCCTGCTGATAGCCGCCGTTCTTCATCACCACCGCAGTCGCCTTGGCGACGGCGTCGCGCAATTCTACGCTCTTCTTGTCGAAGGCGAGGCCGAACAGGGTCTTGTTCAAGGGCTCGCCGACGAAGGCGTAGGTGTTGGGCTCGTCGGCCATGAGATAGGCGACATATTCCGGCCCGAGCACGGCGGCATCGAGCCGGCCCTGCTTCAGTTCGAGCCGCGTCGCGGTCGCGCCGGCCGTGCCGTTCACCGTGATCGCGGGCTTGCCGGCGCCGGTGCAGTTCTTCTCGCTCCAGGCTGCGGTCACCGGCATGTAGCTCGTGGTGCGGGGCGCACCGACCGTCCTGCCGCAGAGATCGGCATTGCTCTTCAGTTCGCCCGCCTTGGTGGCAAGCGCGAAGGGCTGAGCGCCGGTCGCGAGATAATCGACGAAGGTGAGTTTCTCGCGGCGGGACGGCAGGTCGCTGATCGCGGTGCCGATCATGTCGATGCGGCCGGTCGTCAGCGAGGTCATGAGCTGTTCGAAGCTCATCTCCTCCCACTTCACGGCGATGCCGAGTTCCCGAGCGATCGCATTGACGAGCTCGACATTGAAGCCGGCGCGCTCGTTGGTCTTCGGATCCTTGAAGGCCATCGGCGGATAGGTGGTTTCGATGCCGACGACGATCTGCCCGGCCGATTTCAGTGCAGCCGGCAGCGGGATGCTGCTTTGCTGAGCGGAAGCCGGGGTCGCGGCGGCGAGCGCGGATGCGAGGGCGAAAGCGGCTGCCGAAAGGTGTCGTCCGGCCGGAAAATGAGCGGTCATCATGGCTCCCCGTTTTGCCGGCTGGCGAAATCGCGAGACCCTGAGGTCGAGCAGGTTCGGCAACCGAGCGCCTTTTTGGCGCTGCGCGATCTTAGCGGGCATGCCCGGGAACGGAGCGGCCACGCGCTATGATATATTTCCGGCCTCTATTCGGTGCGCTTATATGCGCGAGGATCGTGCGGGCCGGGCCTTCTCCGCCTGTCTTACGAGCGGAGATCGGACCATGAATCCCATCGAAATCTGGGCTTCCGGCTATGCGCTGACGCGCGGCTACCCTGCCCCGGAAGCCGTGCCGACCGGCCTGTGGCTGGAGATCGGCAAGCCGGACCAGCGCGGCCGTTTCGTACTGCCCGGATTCGATCCCGCGGTACTGTCGGAGCTGGCGCGGTCGATCGAGGCGCCGGGGATCTATATCGAGGCGCCGGCGCCACGCGAAGCCGCCGCGCCGCTGCTCCCGGACAACTGGACCCTACGCGAGCGCGCCTTTCTCATGACGACCACGCTCGCAGCACCCGAAGACCTGCCGTTGCCGCCCGGCTACCGGCTGGCCTCACGGGATGATGGCGCGGCGATCAGGGTCGAGGTCACGAGCGACGACGGGGACCTGGCGGCCAGCGGTTCTGCCGGCATGGTCGACGGCCATGCCGTCTTCGACCAGATTCTCACGCAGGCGGCGCATCGACGGCTGGGCCTGGGGACCACGGTCATGGGTGCCTTGACCCGGCGCGCGATGGAACGTGGCGCAAGCCAGGGCACGCTGATCGCGACGCCGGATGGCCGGGCCCTGTATCAGGTGCTGGGCTGGACGCAGTGGTCGGAGGTGACATCGGTGATCAGCCCCGGCCGCTAGCGCATTTTCGAGCGAAGTGGAAACCGGTTCGCGTGAAGAAAATGCGATAGAATAAAGGTCCAGAGCGCATCCGGGATTCGAAGAATCGCGGATGCGCTCTAGGCACCGGAACAGGACCATCCGCCTTGCGTTCCACACCGACGCGAGCAGAGGGTTGGACGATGCGACACAAGCCCACTCGGAAGAACAGGTGCAGCATGATGCGCGCTCTCATCGCAGCGACTGCAGCCCTGCTGGCCGCGCTGATGCCCCTTCCCGCCAGCGCCCAATACGACGCGACGCCCGGTACTGGCCCGCTCTACCCCGGCGGCCCGCGACAGGGGCTGGGGCCACCGTCGATCACGGACAATGTGCCGGATCTCAGGCTGCATTCGAGCCAGGGTGGCATTCCGGGAGCCGGGCCGCCGGTCGGGGCCGGCGCCAACAGCCCGCGCTTCTACGAACCGAGCCGGTCATCGGGCCAGTACTATCGCAGGGCGGAGCGGACGAGCGGACTCGGGCGCCATTGCCGAACGTCTGCACGGCTGTGCGCCCTCGCGCGACCGGCCTCTCTCGGAGACGATTGCTCGTGCCGCACGTCCAAAGGCGGGCGTCGGCAAGGCGTCGTCGTTCGCTGATCCGATAGCCGGCTTCCATCCGGCCCGATGAGGCGACAGACACCCGATCATGCAGCCGCTCTCCTCCCGACAGGAATTGCGCCAGGCCTTCAGGCGCATTGAGCGCGAGCTGCCTCCCCGGCTGGCCGCAGGCCTGCGCTGGCTGCGTCATCCCATGTCCCGGCTGGTCCGCATTCCCGCCGGGATCGGCCTGATCGCGGGCGGGATCTTCTCGTTCCTGCCTCTGCTGGGCGCCTGGATGCTGCCGCTCGGCCTGCTCCTTCTCGCCGCCGACTTCCCCGTGCTGCAAAGGCCGATGGCGCGCTTCGCGCTGTGGTGTCTCGGCCTGCTCGATCGCTTTCGCTCCCGGCGGAAGCGCGATTGAGGGCGCCCACCAGACGATCAGTTCGACGAGAGGCGAGCGGTCGCGTCCTCAGCTCTCGCTTTTGCCGAAGAGCTGCGACACCGCCAGCAGCAGCGACGTGATCACGATCATGATCGTCGAGATCGCGGCGATGGTCGGGTCGATCTGGTCGCGCAGCGCCAGGAACATCATCCGCGTCAGCGTCGCATTATCGCCGCCGGAGACGAAGAGCGCGACCACGACCTCGTCGAAGGAGGTCAGGAAGGACAGCACCGCCGAGGTGACGAGGGCGAAGCCGATCTGCGGCGCCGTCACCTGCAGGAAGGCCTGTGTCCGCGTCGCGCCAAGGCTGCGCGCCACCCGCTCCTGATCGAGATCGAAGCTCTTCAGGGCCGAGCCGACGATCATCATCACGATCGGCACCGCCAGCATCGTATGCGCCAGCACGATGCCGAGGAACGAGTTGACCATCTTGAGCTGCACATAGGCGTAGAACAGCGCGATCCCGACAAGGATGACCGGCACGATCGTCGGCGTCAGCAGGGCGAGGATCGCGAGCCCGGCGAAGCGCAGGCGCGCAGCGTGCAGGCCATAGGCCGCGAGCGTGCCCATCGGCGTCGCCAGCAGCGCGGTGCAGAAGCCCGCCTTGAACGAGGTCGCGGTCGCCGCCATCCAGCTCGACGACGAGAAATAGGCCTCGTACCAGCGCAGCGACCATTCCCGCGGCGGGAATTCCAGATATTGCGACTGGGAAAAGGACATCGGGATGACGATCAGCGTGGGTATGGCCAGGAAGGCCAGCACCAGCGCGCCGACCGCATAGAGCCAGAGCCGCGCGCCGTGGCTGATCTGCGTATCGCTCGCGGGACGATCGAGCCAGCTCATCTCAGTGCCCTGCCCCGAACAGGCCGGCGCCGCGCGACAATCGCGCCGCCAGCACCAGCACGACGAGCGTGATCACCAGCAGCACGACGCCGAGCGCGCTGGCCGCGCCCCAGTTGAAGAACAATTCGATATCGTTGGCGATGCGGTTCGAGACCATCGTCACCTTGCCGCCGCCGAGCATGGCCGGCGTGACGTAGAAGCCGAGGCAGAGCACGAAGACCAGCGAGGCGCCGGCCGCGAGCCCCGGCAGCGAGAGCGGGAAGAACACGGTCCAGAAGCCGTGGACCGGCGTCGAGCCAAGGCTGGCGGCGGCGCGCAGCAGGTTGCGGTCGATCGCGCGCATCGTGCCGTAGAGCGGCAGCACCATGAAGGGCAGCATGATATGGACCATGCCGATCAGCGTGCCGCCCATGTTGTGCACGAGCTGCAAGGGCTCGCTCCACAGGCCGAGCTTCATGCCCCATGTGTTGATGAGGCCGCTGCGTTGGAGCAGCACGAGCCAGGCATAGGTGCGCACCAGCAGCGAGGTCCAGAACGGCAGGAGCACCGCGATCATGCAGAGATTGGCGGCCCGGCGCGGCAGTTGCGACAGGAAATAAGCCAGGGGATAGCCGAGCAGGATGCAGATCAGCGTGGTGATGAAGCTGATCTCGAAGGTGGTCAGGAAGGTCCGGCCATAGGAGGGCTCGGTCAGCATGCGCCGATAGTGTTCGAGGCTCAGCGCGCCGTTATCGTCGAGGAAGGACAGGCCGAAGAGCCAGCCGACGGGGACCAGCATGGTGACGGTGACGAGCAGGAGCGCCGGCGCCGCGAGGCCTGCCAGCCCCATGCGCTCGCGCCACTGGTCGCGCCGCAGGCCGGCGGCGTGGTCGTCACCGGCCGAACCGGCGGGATCGAAGGCGCTCGCGGTCGTCACGGTGCGCCCTTCGCCTCATCGGGCAGCAGGACGGTATCGGAGACCGCGATGCCGATACGGATCGGCGTGCCCGGCGCAGGCGGCGGCCCCTCGCCGCCGCGCGTCGTCAGGCGCAGCGCGACCGGGCTGCCACCGTTCAGGACAGCCTGAAGGAGCAGCGTGTCGCCTTGGTAGACTGCGCCGGTCACGCGGCCGTCGAAGCAGTTCATGCCCTCGCCTTCGCCCGGCCCGAGCAGATGCAGGCGCTCCGGCCGCAACACCATCGTGCAGCGCCCCTGCCGCGTCGGCAGGTTCTCGGCGCGGATGGTCGCGCCGGCGGCGCGGGCGACGCCATCGGTCACCGCGACGTCGAGGAAGGAGGATTCGCCGATGAACTCGGCGACGAAGCGGCTGCCGGGATCGTCATAGATCGCGCGCGGTGTGTCGATGCGGGCGATCCGGCCGCGATCGAGGATGGCGACGCGGTCCGACATGGTCAGCGCCTCGCGCTGGTCATGCGTGACATAAACGGTCGTGGTGCCCAGCCGCTCATGGAGCTGGCGCAATTCGATCTGCATGCGTTCGCGCAACTGCTTGTCCAAAGCCGAGAGCGGCTCGTCCATCAGGATGATGCGCGGCTCGAAGACGATGGCGCGGGCGAGCGCGACGCGCTGGCGCTGGCCGCCGGAGAGCTGGTCGATGCGGCGCCCGCCGAAGCCGCCGAGCTGGAACATCTCCAGCGCCGCCTCGACGCGCCGGGCGGTCTCGGCCGCCGGCACCCGCCGCAGCCGCAGCGGAAAGCCGACATTGCGAGCGACGTCCATATGCGGGAACAGCGCGTAGTTCTGGAAGACCATGCCGATCTCGCGCTTGTGCGGCGCGAGGCGCACGACCTCGCGCTCGCCGAAGCGGATCGAGCCCTTGTCGGGCCGCAGGAAGCCGGCGATCGCCATCAAGAGCGTCGTCTTGCCCGATCCGGAAGGGCCGAGCAGGGTCAGGAACTCGCCCGGCCGGACATCGAGATCGATCTCGTCCAGCACGGGCACCGCGCCGTAGGCCTTGCTCAGCCGCCGGACCGCGATGGGCAGGGCCGTCGCGGAACCCGGGTCCGAGGCGGCCGCATCGCGCGGCCGCTCGTGATCGCCGGCCAGTCTCATTCGGTCAGCATGTTCTGGTAGGCGGAGGAGGCCTGGGCTTCGAACTTGATGTACCAGTCGAGGTCCACCGGCAGCTGCTTGCCGGCATTGTCCGGATGGGACGGCAGCGTCTTGGCATAGGCTGCGTCGATCGCGCCGCCCTCATAGGCTTTCTTGTTGGTCGGGCCGTAGGTGATGTATTTCGTGAACTCGGCCTGGTATTGCGGCTTGCTGATCTCGGCGAGGAACTTCATCGCCAGATCCTTGTTCGGCGCGCCCTTGGCGATCGCGAAGCAATCATAGTCGAGCAGGCCCTGGTTGAAGGTATAGGCGACCTTGGCGCCGTCCTTGGCGGCGACGTCGAAGCGGCCGTTCCAGCCGGTGATCATGTCGACCTCGCCGTCCTTCATGAGCTGGGCATGCTGCGCGCCCGAGCTCCACCAGACCGCGATATGCGGCTTCAATTCGCGGATCTTCTTGATCGCGCGCTCGATGCCGCCCGGTTGCGAGAGAACCTCATAGACCTTGTTGGCGGGAACGCCGTCGGCCATCAGCGCCGGCTCCAGCGCGCCGGCCACACCCTTGCGATAGGAGCGCTTGCCGGGGAACTTCTTGACGTCCCAGAAATCGGCCCAGCTCTGCGGCCCGTTCTGGCCGTAGGTCTTGGTGTTCCAGGCGAGCACGGTCGAGAACACGTCGCCGCCGACGCAATAATCCTGCGCCGTGCCGGGCAGGAAGTTCGAGGTGTCGATGATCTTGTAGTCGAGCTTCTCGAGGATGCCCTCGGCGCCGGCGCGGGCGGCACTGCCGGAGCCGCTGGCGACCACGTCCCAGGTCACGGCGCCGGCCTTCACCTTGAGGCGCAGGTCGGCGATGCTGGTATAGGTCTCCTCCTTGACCTTGATGCCTAAGGCCTTCGCGGCGGGCTGGAAGAGCGCCTTGCTCTGGCCCTCCTGATAGGAGCCGCCGAAGGAGACGACGGTCAGTTCCTGCGCCCAGGCGGGCGCAGCGCTCAACAGGCCCAGGCCCATGACGAGGGCAAGGGCCGTTTTCGTCGGCGTGATCGGCTGGCGCGGCATGTGTCTGTTCTCCCGTTTGAACGATGCGTTCCCCAAAGATGAGCGCGCGGTTGGCCGATCAACGGCGTCCGCACGTCTCGCCTCATGCAGGGTCCGGCGAAATTGGTCTGGCCATAAGGTCCACTCTGAGAATTCGGGGCGACCACTTTATCGCGTCAGCGGGCCAAACGATCGCGCCAGCTGTAGTAGAGGACGGACGGCGCGAGGAACCAGGGATTGCCGCTGTAGAAGGGTCGCGTCTGGAAGGGCAGGCCGTCGAAGGCCGTCTTGCCCTCGGCGAGGCCGAGCACCTGCTGGCCGAGCCGCATGCCGAGATAGCTCGCCATGCCGACGCCGGAACCGCAATAGCCCATGGCGTAATGCATGCCCTCGTGCCGGCCGATATGCATCAGCTCGTCGAAGCTATAGGCGACGAGGCCGCACCAGGAATGGCTGATCTTGCGGCCTGCTAGTTCCGGGAAAATCCGGCTCATCGCGGCATGGAGCAGCGGCCCGCTGCGGCGCGGATCGGTCTCGCTCAGCGAGACGCGGCCGCCGAACAGGATGCGCCGCCGGTCGGGCGAGGCGCGGTAGTAATAGACCACCTTGCGGGTGTCGCTGACGATGCGGTTCTTCGGGATCAGCCTGTCGACCAGCGCCGGCTCCAGCGCTTCGGTTGCGATGACATAGCTGCCGATCGGGATGACACGGCGGCGCAGCCAAGCCGTCAGCGGGCCGGTATAGCCATTGGTGGCGATGACGATATCGCGGGTGCGGATCGTGCCGCGCGGGGTCTGGACGAGGAAATCCTGCCCGATGCGCTCGATGCCCGTCGCCGGGCAATGCGGGACAAGCTCGGCGCCGGCCGCGACGACGCGCTGCAACAGCCCCTGATGGTAGCGGGCCGGGTTGATCGAGGCATGGCTCTCGTAGACGACGCCGCCATGGTAGAGATCGGAGCCGATCTCGCTGCGCTGCTCAGCGCGCGGCACGACATGGCAGGCGACTTCCAGCCCCTTCGGCTGCGTGCCGACGCTGCGGGCCAGCTCCTCGTATCGGCCCGGCGCATGCGCCGCATGGAAGCGACCGACGACGCCGAAATCGCAATCGATCCCCTCGTCCCGGACGAAATCGCCGATATAGCGAAGGGAATTCCGGCCCTCCTGCATGATCGCGAAGGCGCGTTCACGGCCATGGCGGCGGGCGAGTTCGTCGAAGCCCGGCTTCACGCTGGTCGAAATCTGGCCACCATTGCGGGTGCTGCAACCGAAGCCCGCCGCCTCGGCATCGAGGACGACCGTATGGCGCCCGCCGCGCGCTGTCTGGAGCGCGGCCTGCAAGCCCGTATAGCCGGAGCCGACGATGACGACCTCGGCCTGCTGCGGCGGCTCGCTACGCGGCAGGTCGGGCCGTGGCACCTCGTCCCACCAATAGGGCGCAGCCTTGAAATCACTGGCGAACAGATCGCTCGACATTATCGCGTCATCCCCCCGGATCAGATTCGCGCCACCACACTCTTGAGCTTGCAGTAGGAGCGCAAGCCCGCCATGCCCTTGGCGCGGCCGAAGCCGGATTTGCGGTTGCCGCCGAAAGGCATCGCGATGCCGCCGGCGAAGAACTCGTTGATATAGACCTGGCCCGCATCGACAGCCCGCGCATAGCGCCAGGCCTTGGCGTGATCGCGGGTGTAGATGCCCGCGACCAGCGCATAGGACGTCGCGTTCGCCGCGACGATGGCCTCGTCGAAATCGGGGACGACCTGCACCGTCAGCACCGGCCCGAAGATCTCCTCCTGCACCAGCGGATCGTCCGGTCCATGTGCCAGCACGATGGTCGGCCGATAGAACCAGCCGCCGCCGCAATCCTCAGGCGGCACGACGGCACCACCCGCGAGGATGCGATTGCCGGCGGCGCGGGCGCGATCGACATGGCCGGCGACGCGAGCGAGCTGTGCCGCCGAATTGATCGGCCCGATACCCGCATCGCTCAGGCCATGGCCCGGCCGCAAGGCTTTCGCGCTGGCGACAAGACGTTCGAGCAAGGGTTCGGCAATCGCCTCCTCGACGATCAGGCGCGAGCCGGCCGAGCAGATCTGTCCGGCATTCTCGAAGATCGCTTCCATGATGCCGGCCACGGCCGCGTCGACATCGCAATCGGCGAGCACGACGAGGGGAGACTTGCCGCCGAGTTCGAGCACAAGGCGGGTGACATGCTCGGCCGCGGCGCGCATCACGCGCTGCCCGGTCGCGACCGAGCCGGTGAAGGTGATGTGGTCGATGCCGGGCTGGGCGACGAGCGCAGCACCTGCCTCGGCACCGGTGCCAGCGACGACGTTGAGCACGCCTACGGGCAGGCCGGCTTCGTGCAACAACTCCGCCAGCATCAGCGTGGTGAAAGGCGTCTGCTCAGCCGGCTTGACCACGAGCGTGCAGCCGGCCGCGAGCGCGGGCGCGATGCCGCGCGCCGCCGTCGAGAGCGGATAGTTCCAGGGCACGATCTGGGCGGCGACCCCGACCGGCTCCTCGATCGTCAACCCGATATGGTCGGGGCCAACAGGCATGCTGTCGCCATGCAGCTTGTCGGCCGCGCCGGCATAATAGGCGAAGGCCTTCACGACGCCGCCGACATCGCCCTCGGCTTCCGCGAGACGCTTGCCGGAATCGAGGGTCTCGACCACAGCGAAGCGGGCCGCGCGCTCGGCAATCAGGCGGCTCGCCCGCATCAGGATGTCGCCGCGTGCGGCCGGGCTCAGGCGCGACCATGGGCCGGAGAGCGCAGCGCGGGCGGCTGCGACCGCGCGATCGATGTCTTGGCCATCACCGGCTGCGACCGTTGCGAAAGCCTTGCCCCGGCCGGGGTCGAAGCTCTCCATCCGCCGCCCGGAGGCGGACTCGACGAAGCGCCCGTCGATGAAATGCCCGCCCGGCAGGCCGGCGAGCGTTCCTGTCCTGATGGCTTCGGCGACGAGATCGGCGCGGTCCGCGGTCACGCGCCGATCTCCGTGACCTGATAGGCGGCTTTTTCGAGCCAGGACGGCTCGATCTCGACGCCCCAGCCCGGGCCGTCGGGGATCGCGACCATCCCGTCGCGCGCCTGCGGCGGGTTGCGCAGCAGGCCCTGCTCCCAGGGGTAGTAATCCGGCCCCTCGATCGAGAACTCGACATAGGGGCCGGCATTGGCGAGCGCGCCCATGATGTGCAGCGTGAACACGGTCACCAGCGACTGGTTCGCCGAATGCGGCGTCACCGGCAGGCCAGCCTCTTGCGCCCAGCGGGCGACTGTCAGCATGCGCCCGACGCCGCCGATATAGCAGACGTCCGGCTGAACGACGTCGACCACGCGGCCGTCGATCATGGCCCGCCAGACGGCGAGGTCGCAGTCCTGCTCGCCACCGGTGACGTCGAGATCGAGGGCGTCACGGACCTCACGCGTCCAGGCATGCTCCCAATAGGGACAGGGCTCCTCGAAATGGACGATGCCGTGGTCCTGCAACATCTTGCCGACTGCGATGGCCTTGGCCGGCGAATAGGCGCTGTTGCCGTCGACGAGCAGCGTCGCATCAGCGCCGAGCGCGCGCCTGATCTGCGGCACGATCGCCTCCGTCCGGCCCGGCCACTCGTCGATGTCGCGGCCGCATTCACGCCCGACCCGGAACTTGAACGCGCGGTAGCCATGGGCATCGCGCAGGCGCAGGAAGCGCTCGACCTCTGCTTCAGGCGTGATCTCGCCGCGCTTCATGCTGGAGGCGTAGACCGGGAAGGGACGCGGCGTGCCGCCGAGCAGTTCGCAGACGCTTTTCCGCTCGATCCGGCCGCGCAGGTCCCACAGGGCCGTATCGAGCCCGGTCATGGCGCGGCAGAGATAGGAGCCGGGGAACTTGTGCTCGCGCTCGCCGATCGTCGCGATCAATTCGTCGATGTCGAAGCCATCCGCGCCAACCGCCCAGCGCGCGACCTGCCGGTGGAAGACCGTCGCGGTGATGTCGGCATTATAAGGCGAGAACTGGCCCCAACCCTGGCTGCCATCCTCGCATGTGGCGCGGACGAAGCCGACGTCCTGCGTCGAGAAGCTTTCGAGCCGGGTGATCTTCATCGCTGCCGCTATCCGTTCCGGGAGCGCCGCCCGGCGGGACCGCGAGCAGCTTCGGCGCAAGAAGGGGCTTGAATTGGCCTGATCCCAAGGTCCATTCTCGCCAAATCGACAGTCCACTCCCACTCAAGGCATCATGGTCAAACGCGAGGAAGGCGCCCTGCTCCAGTCGATCGTGCTGGACCGAGAGGGCGAGCATGGGCTCAGCGTCCAGATCTGCGCCGGCCTGCGCGAACTGATCCTCGGCGGCACGCTCAAGGTCGGCGAGCGCCTGCCGGCGACGCGGACGCTGGCGCAGGAATTCAGGGTCGCCCGCACCACCATCGTCGAAAGCTTCGAGCGGCTTGCGGCGGAAGGGCTGATCGAGACCCGCGTCGGCTCCGGAACCTATGTCAGCCAGGCGCTGGCAAACGAGCGCCCCGCCCCGGCTGCCGCCGCCGTCGCCGCGCCGACGGCGCGGGTCAAGCTGGCGCAGGCCATGAACACGGCGTCAAAACTGTTCGGCACGCGCCTGCCGCACCAGCCCCGTGCCTTCACCACGGCGATGCCGGCCTTCGACGCCTTCCCCATGGCGCAATGGGCGAGGCTCTCAGGCAAGCACTGGCGCAAGCCGCGCCATCAGGTGCTCGGCTATCCCGATCCGCATGGCGAGCGGGCCCTGCGCCAGGCCATCGCCGCGCATCTCAGGCTCAATCGCGGCATCGCCTGCGAATGGCAGCAGGTCTTCGTGGTGGCCGGCGCGCAGCAGGCCTTCCAACTGATCGCCGCGACGCTGCTCGACCCCGGCGACAAGGTCTGGTTCGAGGACCCCGGCGCGATCGGCGCCCGCAACAGCATGATCCAGTCCGGTGTCGAGATCGTGCCCGTCCCGGTCGACGAGGCCGGGCTCGTCGTCGACGAGGGGCTACGCCGCGCGCCGGAATTCCGGCTCGCCTTCGTGACGCCGGCACATCAGCAGCCGCTCGGCGCCAAGATGAGCCTGGAGCGGCGGCTCGCCCTGCTGGAGGCGGCCGAGGCCAGCGGCGCCTGGATCATTGAGGACGACTGGGACGGCGAGTTCTGCTTCCAGGGCGCGCCGATGGCGACGCTGACCAGCATCGATCGCAGCGGCCGCGTCATCTATGTCGGGACCTTCTCGAAGACGCTGTTCCCGTCATTGCGGCTCGGCTTCCTCGTCACGCCGCCGCATCTCGTCGAGCAGATGGGCATCTGTCTCGAAGCCTTTTCGCCGGGCGTTCCGACGGCGCTGCAGGGCATCGTCGCCGATTTCATCGTTGAAGGGCATTTCGCGACGCATGTCCGCCGCATGCGCAAGCTCTACCAGGAACGCTACCAGGCACTGGAGGACGCTGCGCGGGAGTATCTGGCGCCCGATCTGGAAGTCGTGCCGACCCAGACCGGCATGCATACCATCGCCTATCTCCGCGACGGGCTCGATGCCGTCGCGCTGACGCAGGCCGCCGCCCGGCGCGGCGTCACGGTCGCGCCGATCAGCCGCTTCTGCCTCGAACCCGTCGCGCAAGACGGTCTCGTGCTCGGCTTCAGCGGCTTCACGCCGGCTGAGATCAAGACCGGTGTGCTCGACCTGCGACGCGCCATCGACGACCTCATGGCGGCCGGCGAGTGGACTGACGCTTCGGCGGGAATGGCCCTTAGCGGGAAGCCCAATTCTCCCTAGCAATTCCGGCAGGCACAGCGGGTGAGAGCATCTTGAGCGAATGGGACGTGATCATCGTCGGCGCGGGTTCGGCCGGCTGCGTGCTGGCCGGGCGGCTCGCCGAAGCCGGCCATGGCTCGATCCTGGTGATCGAGGCCGGGCCGCGCGATCTCAGCCCCTGGGTCCATCTGCCGATCGGCTACGGCAAGACCTTCTACCATCGCCGCATGAACTGGATGTACCGGACCACGCCGCAAGCCGGGCTGGATGGGCGGGAAATCTACCAGCCGCGCGGCAAGGTGGTCGGCGGATCGAGCGCGATCAATGCGATGGTCTATGCCCGCGGCCAGGCCGAGGATTTCGACGAATGGCAGCGGCTCGGCAACCCCGGCTGGGGCTGGGCCGAGGTGCTCGCCGCCTATAGGCGCATGGAGGACCACGCGCTGGGCGCTTCGATCTGGCATGGTGCAGGCGGCCCGCTCCATGTCGAGAACGTCGCCAAGGAAGTCCATCCGCTGACGCCGCTCTTCGTCAAGGCGGCCGGCGAAGCGGGCCTGGGCTTCAATCCGGACCTGAACGGCGCGACCAGCGAGGGCGCTGGCTTCTACCAGATCACCACGCGCGGCGGCCGGCGTGAATCGGCGGCGCGCGCCTTCCTGCATCCGGCACGGCGGCGCGGGCGCGTGAAGCTCGAAACCGACATGCAGGTGACGCGCATCCTGTTCGACGGGCGGCGCGCCATCGGCGTCGAGGCAAGGCGCGGCGGCGAGACCTTGCGCTTCGGTGCCCGCAGGGAGGTCGTCCTCTCCGGCGGTGCGTTCAACTCGCCGCAATTGCTGCAACTCTCAGGCATCGGCCCGGCCGAGTTGCTGAAGCAGCACGGCATCGCGCCGCTGCTCGACCAGCCGGCGGTTGGCCGCAACCTGCAGGACCATCTCTGCTACGACCATGTCTATCGCTCGAAGCGGCCGAGCCTGAACGATGCGCTGCTGTCGTGGCCGGCGCGGATCGGCATGGCCGCGAACTACCTGCTGCGGCGGCGCGGCCCGCTCTCGCTCAGCGTCAACCAGGGCGGCGGCTTCTACCGCACAAAGCCGGAGCTGACGCGGCCTGACATGCAGCTCTATTTCTCGCCGCTCAGCTATGAGCGGGCGGTGCCGGGCGTGCGCGCCCTGATGAAGCCCGATCCGTTTCCGGGCTTCAGCCTGAGCGTCTCGCCCTGCCGGCCCTTGAGCCGCGGCCATGTCGCGATCCGCTCGCCCGATCCGCAGGTCGCTCCGGAGATCGCGCCAAACTATCTCTCCGATCCCGAGGACCTGCGCATCCTGCTGGATGGCGCGCGCTTCCTGCACCGGCTCGCGGCGACGCCTACACTTTCGGCCGTGATCGACAGCGCGATCCGGCCGGGGCCGGAAGCCGCCGACGAGGAGGCGCATGTCGCTGCGATCCGTGCCAACGCCTATTCGGTGTTCCACCCCTGCGGGACCTGCCGGATGGGGCCCGACGCGAGCGACGCCGTGGTCGATGCCAGATTGCGGGTGCATGGCATCGAGCGCTTGCGCGTCGTCGACGCCTCGATCTTCCCCACCATTCCGTCCGGCAACATCAACGCGCCGGCCATGATGGTCGGAGAGCGCGCCGCCGCCCTGATGGCGGAAGGCTGACAGCGAAATCCCCTGCCCCGCCGGCCGTCGCCGGCATCATTTCCCGGAGGACAGACCATGATCACGCGCCATGAAGTGACCGGACGGCTGAGCAAGGTGCTCGTCGCCAACGGCTTCGCCTTCCTCTCCGGCCTGACCGCCGCCGACCGCAGCGGCGGCGTGCGCGAGCAGACGGCCGATATCCTCAAGCAGATCGACGGCTATCTCGCGATGGCCGGCACCGACAAGACCCGCATCGTCGTCGCCAATATCTGGCTGAAGGACATCGCGAATTTCAGCGAGATGAACGCCGCCTGGGAGACCTGGGTCGATCCCGCGCAGCCGCCGGCCCGCGCCACCGTCGAGTCGCGATTGGCGGCCGAGAACATCCTGGTCGAGATCCAGGTCCAGGCGCTGGTCTGAACCCTGCATAAACCGCGCAAAGACATGCAAGCCGGCTATTCCGCCGGACGCATTCCCGTGTGAAGATCGCGCATCGGAGATGGATGACCGGCATGACGCAAGCCTACACGTTCGACGCTCTGAAGCAGGATGTCGCCGCCGGCCGCATCGATACCGTGCTCGCCTGTCTCGTCGACATGCAGGGGCGCCTGATGGGCAAGCGCTTCCATGCCGCCTTCTTCCTCGAAAGCGGGCATCACGAAACGCATAGCTGCAACTACCTGCTCGCCACCGATATGGAGATGGAAACCGTAGCCGGCTACGCGGCGACGAGCTGGGCCGCCGGCTATGGCGACTACACCATGAAGCCTGACCTCTCGACCTTGTGCCGCGTGCCCTGGCTCGAAGGCACCGCGCTCGTGCTCTGCGACGTGCTCGACCATCACGGCCACGACATCCCGCATTCGCCGCGCGCCGTGCTGAAGAAGCAGGTCAGGCGGCTCGAGGCGATGGGGCTCAAGGCCTATATGGCGACCGAGCTCGAATTCTTCCTGTTCGACCAGAGCTACGAGAACGCCTGCGCCAGCGGCTACCGCGACCTCAAGACCGCGAGCAGCTACAACGAGGACTACCACATCTTCCAGACGACCAAGGAAGAGGCGGTGATGCGGGCGATCCGCAACGGTCTGCAGGGCGCCGGCATCCCCGTGGAGAACTCCAAGGGCGAGGCCTCGGCCGGGCAGGAAGAGATCAATGTCCGCTATGCCGACGCGCTGACGATGGCGGACCGGCACGCGATCATCAAGAACGCCTGCAAGGAGATCGCCTGGGCGCAGGGCAAGTCGATCACCTTCCTCGCCAAGTGGAGCAACGCGCATGCGGGCTCCTCCTCGCATATCCACCAGTCGCTCTGGAGCGCCGACGGCAAGACCCCGCATTTCCTTGATGCTCAAGCGAAGTACGGCATGTCACCGCTGATGCGGAACTATGTGGCAGGGCTACTCGCCCATGCCTCCGACATCACCGGTTTCCTCGCGCCCTATATCAACTCCTACAAGCGCTTCGTTGCCGGTACCTTCGCGCCGACCAAGGCAGTCTGGAGCAGCGACAACCGCACCGCCGGCTACCGGCTCTGCGGCGCCGGCACCAAGGGCATCCGCATCGAATGCAGGGTCGGCGGCTCGGACCTCAATCCCTATCTCGCCATGGCGGCGCTACTCGCCGCCGGCATCGACGGCATCGAGAAGAAGATGGAGCTGGAGGAGGCTTTCGTCGGCGATGCCTATGGCGACCGGAACGTCCGCGAAATCCCGAAGACCCTGCGTGATGCGACCGTGGCGCTGAAGGGCTCGGCGATGCTGCGCAAGGCCTTCGGCGGCGACGTGATCGACCACTATGTCCGCGCTGCCGAATGGGAGCAGGAGGAATACGACCGCCGGATCACCGATTGGGAAGTGAAGCGCGGCTTCGAACGCGCCTGACCGCCCCCTCCTCCCGCAGCAAAAGCCTTCAGCCAGACGGATAGTGACGATGACGATGATCCGATGCGTGTCGCCGGTGGACGGCTCGGTCTATGCCGAACGGCTTGCTCTGAGCCTCGACGAGGCGAAGGCCGTGGTCGCCCGCGCCCGCAAGGCGCAAAAGGCCTGGGCGAAGCGCCCGCTCGACGAGCGCATCGCGCTGGTGCTGAAGGGCGTCGCACGGCTCAACGAGATGGGCCAGGAGGTGGTGACCGAACTCGCCTGGCAGATGGGCCGGCCGATCAAGTACGGCGGCGAGTTCAAGGGTTTCAACGAGCGCTCGAACTACATGGCCTCGATCGCGCAGGAGGCGCTGGCGCCGCTCGTGATCGAAGACAGCGCTGCCTTCAAGCGCTTCATCGCGCGCGAGCCGCATGGCGTCGTCTTCGTGATCGCGCCGTGGAATTACCCCTATATGACCGCGATCAACTCGGTCGCGCCGGCGCTGATCGCCGGCAATGCGGTCGTCCTCAAGCATGCCAGCCAGACGCTGCTCACCGGCGAGCGATTGGCGCGGGCCTTCCATGAGGCGGGCGTGCCGGAAGAGGTCTTTGCCAATGTCTTCCTCGACCATGAGACGTCCTCTCGGCTGATCGCCGAGAAGCAGTTCGACTTCATCAACTTCACCGGCTCGGTCGCGGGCGGGCAGGCGATCGAGCGCGCGGCGGCTGGCACCTTCACCGGCATCGGGCTGGAGCTCGGCGGCAAGGACCCCGGCTATGTCATGGAGGACGCCGATCTCGACAAGGCGGTCGACACGCTGATGGACGGTGCGACCTTCAATTCCGGGCAATGCTGCTGCGGCATCGAGCGCATCTATGTGCATGAGAGCCTCTACGACGCCTTCGTCGAGAAATCGGTCGCCTGGGTCTCGAACTACCGGCTCGGCAACCCGCTCGATCCCGAGACCTCGCTCGGCCCGATGGCGCATAAGCGCTTCGCGCAGGTAGTGCGCGAGCAGATCGCGGAAGCAACCGCCAAAGGCGCGCGGGCGCTGGTCGATCCCAAGCTGTTCCCGCAGGACGATGGCGGCGCCTATCTGGCGCCTCAGGTCCTGGTCGATGTCGACCACTCGATGACGATCATGCGCGAGGAGACCTTCGGGCCGGCGGTCGGCGTCATGAAGGTGCGCGACGATGCGGAAGCCGTCGCGCTGATGAACGATTCCAAATACGGCCTCACCGTCTCGCTCTGGACCGGCGATGCCGAGCGTGCCGCCCGTTTGGGTGCGGAGCTTGAAACCGGCACCGTCTTCATGAACCGCGCCGATTATCTCGACCCGGCGCTGTGCTGGACCGGCGTCAAGGAGACCGGGCGGGGCGGCTCGCTCTCGGTCATCGGCTTCCACAACCTCACCCGTCCGAAATCCTACCATCTGAAGAGAGCTGGCTGATGCCGATCACCGCGAACTGGAGCTATCCGACCGCCGTCAAGCTGGGCGCCGGGCGGATCAGGGAACTGGCCGATCACTGCAAGGCGCTCGGCATGAAGCGGCCGCTGCTCGTCACCGATCGCGGGCTGGCGACGATGGCGATCACGGGCCGCGCGCTCGACATCCTTGAGGCCGGCGGGCTCGGCCGGGCGATCTTCGCCGATGTCGATCCCAACCCGAACGACCGCAATCTCGACGACGGCGTGCGCGCCTTCAAGGCGGGCGGGCATGACGGCGTCGTCGCCTTCGGCGGCGGTTCCGGCCTCGATCTCGGCAAATGCGTGGCCTTCATGGCCGGCCAGACCAGACCCGTCTGGGATTTCGAGGATGTCGGCGACTGGTGGACGCGCGCCTCGGTCGAGGGCATCGCGCCAATCGTCGCCGTGCCGACCACGGCCGGGACCGGTTCCGAGGTCGGGCGCGCCTCGGTCATCACCAATTCGCAGACCCATACCAAGAAGATCATCTTCCACCCGAAATTCCTGCCGGGCGTGACGATCTGCGATCCCGAGCTTACGGTCGGCATGCCCAAGGCGATCACCGCCGGCACCGGCATGGACGCCTTCGCGCATTGCCTGGAGGCCTATTCCTCGCCCTTCTTCCACCCGATGAGCCAGGGCATCGCGCTCGAAGGCATGCGGCTGGTGAAGACCTATCTGCCGCGTGCCTACGCGGATGGCGGGGATATCGAGGCGCGCACGCAGATGATGGCGGCAGCCGCGATGGGCGCCGTCGCCTTCCAGAAGGGGTTGGGCGCGATCCATTCGCTCTCCCACCCGGTCGGCGCGGTCTATCACACCCATCACGGCACCACGAATGCGGTGGTGATGCCGCCGGTGCTGCGCTTCAACCGCCCGGCGATCGAGGAGAAGATCGCGGCGGCCGCCGCCTATCTCGGCATCGCCGGGGGCTTCGACGGCTTCTATGATTTCGTGCTGAAGCTGCGGGCCGATCTCGGCATCCCCGACAAGCTCGGCGCGCTCGGCGTCGGCACCGACCGGATCGACGAGCTGGCCGAGGCCGCCGTGGCCGACCCCTCGACCGGCGGCAACCCGGTGGAACTTACGGTCGATGCAGCGCGCAAGCTGCTGATCGAGTCGATCTGAGATCGGCGGACGCTATCAACCGGCGCGCAGCTTGCGGACGATGTTCGCAGCGCGCCGAATCGCGGTGATCGCAGCGCCAACAGCGATGAGCCAGAGCGCGCCGGTGAGAACCTCGTTACGTCCGCTCCAGAGCGGCTCCAGCAGCGATAAGACTCCGGCGGCCGTGATCACCGCCATGCGATGCTGCTTGGCCATCGGCCCGGAGAAATCGGCGGGCAAGCCGCAATTGCGACCGAGCTCGCGGGTATAGGCGGTGAGCACCGCAAAGGCCGCCGCCGCCCAGCCCAGCGTCGGCACACCCGCGCCATAGCCGACGCCGACGAGGATCAGGATATCGGCGACGCGGTCGGGAAATTCGTTCCAGAACGGCCCGTCAGGCTCCTGCTTGCCGCCCTCGATCGCGACCATCCCGTCGAACAGGTTGCAGAGCAATCTGAACTGGCAGAACAGCGCCGCAACGAGCAGCAGGGCAACCCGAGTCCCGCCCATGGCCGCGGCCGCCCCCGCCTGCCAGAAGGCGATGCCGGCGACGGCCGCCATCACCATGCTCGCCATGGAGATCTGGTTCGGCGTCACGGAAGCCGTGCTGAGCTTGCGGGCGATCGTGCGAGCCCAGCCGGAATCGCGGCTGGCGAGCGGGCGGCGGTTCTCGTCCTGCGCCATGGTTCAGGCCTTCCGGATGCGCCAGAGCGAATAATTGTAGAGCGCGGCATAGCTCGTCGCGACGGTGAGCGGCACGGCGATGGTCTTCGCGATCTCGGGCGTCCCGCCGAGCGTGTGGAGGATGGTCAGCAGGGTCGCGGAGACGAGGCCGGCGATCACCGGCGGCGCCAGCAAGGCGGCGAGGCCGGAGAAGCGGCTCGCGAGATATTCGATCGCGCGTTTCAGGACCAGCGTGATCGTCGCCGAGATCGCGCCCTGCAGCAGGCCAGCATAGAGCGGCGCCGGCATCGGATGGGCGCGGTTGGCGAAGGCCGCCCAGCCGCCCATCGCGAGGAAAGCGAAGCCGACATGGACGATGCTGCTCCGCATCAGGCGCGCGAAAGGCGGGCTCATACGGCCGACCAACCATAGCGGACGAGATGGAAGAAGATCGGGGCCGAGAAAACGACCGAGTCGAGCCGGTCGATGAAGCCGCCATGGCCGGCGATCAGATGGCCCCAGTCCTTGACGCCGCGGTCGCGCTTGATCGCCGACATGACGAGCCCGCCGAAGAAGCCCATGAGGACGATGACCAGCGCGAGGAAAGCCGCCTGAAGCGGCGTGAACGGCGTCATCCAGGACAGGCCGGCGCCGACGGCGGTGGCGCTGAGCGCACCGCCGACGAAGCCTTCGACCGTCTTCGAGGGCGAGAGCTTCGGCGCGATCTTGGTGCGGCCGAGAAGCTTGCCCCAGACATATTGCAGGACGTCGCTGATCTGCACGACGATGACGAGGAAGGCGATCAGCAGAACGTTGCGGCCCTCGTAGCCGGCGATATCGAGGCTGAGCAGCGCCGGCACATGCGAGGTGGCGAAGACGCAGATCATCAGCGCCCACTGCACCTCGGCGATGCGGATCAGGAAATGATCGGTGTCGCCGCGCGCCGCGGCGATGATCGGCATCAGCAGGAAGGCGTAGACGGGAATGAAGATCGAGTAGAGCCCGTACCACTCGATCCAGATCAGGTAGTACTGCACCGGCAGCACGACGAAGAAAGCCGTAGCCAGCGCCCAGTGATCGGCGCGGCGCGTATCGGTCAGCGTGATGAACTCGCGCAGCGCCGCGAAGGAACAGAAGCCGAAGAGCAGGGTCACACCGGTCTTGCCGCCGATGAGCGCGAGCCCCATCAGCACGACCATGACCCACCAGGCCCGGATGCGGTCGTTGAGATTCTCGACCACGGCATTGGAACCGTCTGGCGAGAGCTTGCGCTGCAGCACGAAGCCGATGGTCGAGGCGAGGACGAGGACGCCGAGGATGCCGGCGAGTACGGCGACCAGATCGGGATGCGGCATCGTCATGACGCGTTCGCCTTCGGGGACAGGGCGAGCAGCGCGGCCTCAGTCCGCGCCAGGAAATCGGGCTTGGCCTCGCCCTCATCGAGGCGAAGCGGCGCACCGAAGGTCACGGTGCAGATCAGCGGGATCGGCACGAACTCGCCCTTCGGCATGACGCGGTTGAGATTGTCGATCCAGGCCGGCACCAGCGCCACGTTCGGCCGCGCCTGCGCCAGATGGAACAGGCCGCTCTTGAACGGCAGCAGGCGCGCCTCCGTGGTGTTGCGCGTGCCTTCCGGGAAGACGATCAGCGATGAGCCGGCATCGAGCGCCTCGGTCATCTGCACGATTGGATCACTGGTGCGGCTCTCGCGATCGCGGTCGATCAGGACGGCATTGAAGACGTCGCGGCCGATGAAGCGGCGCAAGGCGCCTTTCAGCCAGTAATCGCTCCCCGCGACGGGACGGGTCATGAAGCGCAGGCGCCGCGGCAGCACGGTCCAGATCAGGACGAAATCGCCATGGCTGGCATGGTTGGCGAAGTAGATGCGCTGCTCGTCCGTGGGCTCGATGCCGGCCCAGCGGCCACGGACGGCCGTGATGAAGCGGGCGAAAAAGAGAATGAGCGCGCCAGCCAGACTTGCCCCTGCCTCACGCATTCCCCGATCCACCCCCGTTAGCCACCCAAAGGAGGTAGCGCCTGTTGCCGACCCTGTCGATATCGGCGCCGCTCAGGGCGCATCTTCATTGTCGAGCCTGCGCCAGGGCAGGAGGAAGGGTTCGCCGGCATGGGAGCCGCGCAGGGCGTGGACACCGAAGACCTGCGCGAGCCTGACGTCGTCGAGGACATCCGCGGCAGGCCCGTCGGCAACCCGCCGGCCGCGATCGAGCAGCAGGAGCCGGTCGCAGAAGCGGGCGGCGAGCGTCAGGTCGTGCAGCACGACGACGACCCCGGTGCCGTCGCGGCTGATCCGGCGCAGCAGTTGCAAGCTGTCGAGCTGATGCTGCGGATCGAGGCCGGCCAGCGGCTCATCCGCCAGGAGATAGGGCGCCTCCACCGCCAGCGCCCGCGCCAGCAGGACACGACGGCGCTCGCCGCCCGAGAGCGTGCCGACCGCGCGGCCGGCGAAGTCGGCGACATCGCAGAGCACCAACGCCCGCGCGACCGCCTGCCGGTCGGCGTCACCGGCTTCTGCGAAGGGGCGGCGATGCGGCAAGCGGCCGAGCCCGACCAGCGCCTCGACGGAGAGAGCCGCAGGCGTCTCGCCGCCCTGAGCGAGAAAGGCGACGCGGCGCGCGAGCGTGGCTCGACCGAGCTCCCGTGCCGTAGAGCCGTCGTAATCGACGCCGCCACGGTCAGTCGCGAGCAGCGCCGCCAGCACGCGCAGCAAGGTCGTCTTGCCGGCGCCGTTGGGGCCGATCAGGCCGAGAACCTCGCCAGGCCGGACCTGCGCATCGACCCCTTGCAGGATCGGCCTGCCGCCGAGCGAAACCGTGAGGCCGGACGCCGTGATCGCCATCACATGGCCTCCCGGCGCAGGCGCCGCACCAGCGCGAAGAGGAAGGGCGCGCCGATCAGCGCGGTGACCACGCCGAGCTTGAGTTCCGGCCGGACGGGCATGAGCCGGACGCCGATATCGGCCGCGAGCACGAGCATGGCGCCGCCGAAGCCGGAGGCGATCAGCAACCGGCCCGGCTGATGGCCGACCAGAGGGCGCAGCAGATGCGGCACGACCAGACCGACGAAGCCGATCGCGCCGGTGACGGCGACCGCACTGCCGACGGCCAGCGCCGCGCCGCCGACCAACCGCGCCCGCAGCCAGGCGAGGTCGAAGCCGAGGCTCGCGGCCGTGTCCTCGCCGAGGCTGAGCGCATCGAGCGCCGGCGCCGCCGAGGCGAGCAGGACCCAGCCGAGCAGCATCAGGGGCAAGGCGAGCGCGACATGGTTCATGCTCCGATCCGCCAGCGAGCCCATCAACCAGAAGACGATCTCCAACGCCGCATAGGGATTGGGCGCGAGATTGAGCGCGAGCGCGGTCGCAGCTCCGGCAAAGCTGTTCAGCGCCACGCCCGCAAGGATCAGCGTGGTCGTGCTCGCGCCGCGGCCGAGCAGGACGAAGAGGATCATGGTCGCCAGCAGCGCGCCGGCGATACCGCCGAGCGGCAGGGCAAGGGCAAGGCTGGCAGAGAGCCCGCTATAGAAGGCGAGGACGGCGCCGAAGGCCGCGGCGCTGGAAATGCCGATCACGCCGGGCTCGGCGAGTGGATTGCGCAACAACCCCTGCATCGCCGCGCCGGCCATGCCAAGGCTGAAGCCGACGAGGGCGCCGAGCAGGGCGCGCGGCAGGCGCAGTTCGTAGAGCACCAGCGCCGGCAGGCTTTTCTCCCCTGCGAGGAGGTCCGTCACCGCCTGGCCGAGCGCCAGGGGCGCGTAGCCGACGGCCATGGACATCACGGTCGCGGCCAAGGTGGCGAGAGCGAGCAGGCTCAACAGCACCACCGGCCTGACGCCGCGTGAAGCCTCCGACCTCATGACTTCTCCTCCACGGCACGCACCAGCATTTCGATCGCGTCGAGCACGCTCGGGCCGGCGCAGGTCCAGAGCCGCGACGGCAGCGCGACAAGCTTCAGCCGGGCGCCGAGCCGGTCGATGACGGGATGGTGCAGGATCTCATGCGCCAGGGACGGCGGGCCGTCCGGCGTCTCGTTCAGGATCAGAACCTCGGCGCGGCCAAGCGCCACGGTTTCGAGCGCGATCTGGCCATAGCTCTCGACGCCGAGCTCGACCGCGATGTTGACGAGGCCGGCGCGTGTCAGAATCTCGTCGACGAGCGAACCCCGGCCAACCGTGAAGCCGCTCGGGCGCAGCACGATCGCCCGCAACGGCCTGTCGACGCGGCGGACAGCGAGAGCCTCGAGCCGCTGCTCGACCTCCTCAAGCAAGGCCTGTCCGCGCGTGGGCTCGCCGAGCAGGTCGGCCATCTCCGTGATCTGCGCCTTCATCTCCGCGAGATTGCGGGGAACGCCGAACTCCCTGACCGTAACGCCGACGCGCCCGAGCAGGGAAACGGTGGCGCGCGTCGTATAGGCACCGGCGACGACGAGATCGGGCTTGAAGCCCAGCACCTCCTCGGCAAGGCCGTGATTGGCGGGGACCCGGCGCGCGGCCTCGGCCATGTTGGCGTTGCGCGGATCCTGCGACAGCCACGTCACCGAAGCGATGCGTGCGGGATCGGCCAGGCGCAGGACGAGCTCGTCCGTGCACATGTTGAGCGAGACGATGCGCGCCGGCCGGTCCGCAGCAAGCGAGACCGATGCCATCGCGCCCGCAAGCGCGATGGGCAGGAGGCAGGCGCCGCGCAGACGGCGCAGGACGAGAGGCAGGTTCATCCGCCGATGGCCACCTTGATACCGCCGAAGACACCGAGGCCCGGCACGAGGAAGCCGACCGGATTCTCCCAGCGCTTGTCGAAGAGGTTATCGACCCGCCCGAACACCGTCACCTTGTCGGTCGCCTTGTACTCGGCGGCGAGGTTGACCAGCGTCGCACCCTTCGCCCGCATGCGGGGCACCGAGAAGTCGCGGTTGCCGTCGACCCAGGAGCCGACATGGATCAGCGTCGCCGAGAGGCTGAGCTTGTCCGTCGGCGTCCAGGTCGCGGTCGCGCTCGCCTTGTGGCGCGGCCGGCGCAGCAGTTCCTGCCGCGCGATCTCGTCCTTGGCGAGAGTGAAGGTGTAGTCGGCGCGGATGCGGAACTGCGGCGAGATTTCCAGCGCGGCGAAGGCCTCGACGCCCTTCGTCTTCGCCTTGCCGATATTGGCGTAGGAATCGCGCCTGGTGTTGGTGACGATCAGGTTCTCGATATCGTTCTGGAACCAGGTCGCGCCGAGTTGCAGGCGCTTGTCGAAGAGCGGCTGCTCGAAGCCGACATCCCAGCCTCGGCTTTCTTCCGGCTTCAGGTTCGGGTTGCCGAAGAAATTGTAGCCGGGACGATAGTCGATGAAGAGCTCGCTTAGCGTCGGCGCCTTGAAGCCGGTGCCGTAGCTCGCCTTCAGCTTGGTCTCCGTACCTGGGATGAGGACGGCCGGCGCGATGCGGTAGGTCGTGTGCCCGCCATAGCTGTCGTCATGGTCGTGGCGGATGTTGGCCGCCATGAAATAGCGATCCTCGATATTGCCCTGGTATTCGAGATAGGCCGCCTTGTTGCCGTTCGAGGCGATCAGGCTCGCCGTATCCAGCCGCTCGCGCTCATATTGCAGGCCCGTGATCAGGTTGTGGCCCTTAGTGATCTCGAGATTGCCGCGCCAGTCGAGCTTGGTGCGCTCGCCAAGGCTCTGATTGGGCAGGCCGAGCAGGCCGGTCACCGCGGAAGCCGTCCGCGTCCCCCTGTCCTGGCGTGAATAGGACACGCCGAAGGTGTTGACGAAGCGGCCCCTGAACGGGTCCCAGACGAGTTCGCCACGGGTGAAGGCCTGCGCATAGTTCTGCTGGGAACGATAGGGCGAGGGCTTGCTCGGGAAACCAGTGTCGCCGGTATTGCGCAACTGGCCGTCCTGATAGCGACCGACCCAGTTGAGCGTCAGCGTATCGGTGAGGGCGAAGCCGAGACGGCCGGAGTAACTGTAATTGTCGAAGATGTTCGGGTTGATCCGGCGGCCGGGCGGCACGAGATTCGGTGGCGTCACCTCGGTCCCGTCGGCGCGGAAATGCGCGGCGTTGAAGGCGTAGTTGAAGCGATCGTCGCCGCCGCTGAAGCCGAGGGACTGGTTGAACGTGCCGTGCGATCCGCCTTCGACGCGCGCGGTCATCTTCGGCGGCCCCTCGCCGCGCTTCGTGGTCACCGAAATGACGCCGCCCAGCGCGTTGGCGCCGTAGAGGCCGCTCTGCGGGCCGCGCAGCACCTCGATGCGCTCGATATCCTCGGTCAGCATTGAGCCGAAATCGAAGGAACGGTTCGGCGCCGAGGGATCATTGGCCTCGATGCCGTCGATCAGCACCTTGACGTGGTTGGAATTGGTGCCGCGCATGAAGACCGAGGTCAGGCCACCCGGCCCGCCGGTCTGCACGATGTTGAGGCCGGGCACGGCGGCGAGCGCCTGTGGCAACGTCCGGCGCTGCTGCTGTTCGATATCCCTTGCGGTGATGACGGTGACCGAGCTCGCGATCTCGCGCGCGGGTGTCGGCGTGCCCGTGGCGCTGACGACGATCTCGTCGAGCGCGATCGTCGCAGGAGCGGGTTGGGCGAAGGCCGGGGCGGTTGCGCCGGCGATGGCGAGGCAGGAGGCGGAGAGCAGCAAGCGGCCGCGTCCGGCGGCCGGGAGGAAGACGTTCACGATGGAGACCTCGGGCGTTGACGTCAGTGGCACGTCACCGCGAACGCGATCTCCCATCAGCCGTACGAAAGACGGCGAACGGTCGAATCAGCGATCGGCGCACCCCGGCCGAACGTGTCCGCGTGTGACCACGGCTGACGGCAGGTCTCCTGGCTCGCGGGTCGCTGCCCTTCACCGCCTTCCCAGGTCCGAGGCCCCAGTGGCGTATGGCGAAAGGCTCGCCGCTTACAGTTGCGGGGGCAGCCACGGCATGGGGTGGTTGGCCACCCGCACCGCGTTCCCTTTTGATCCCGTGAGGGAACCGTCGGATCGACGAGTAGGGCGAAAAAGTGGCGACGTCAAACAGCTGCCGCACCGAAATCGAAGCCATGAACAGGCTCGGCAATCGTGGCGACTGCGCTATACTCGCAGCAACAGAAGCAGATAGGCACCCGCTCGATGCTGGCCGAGACTTTGCCCCCCGCGAGCGTGGGCGTTACCGTCAAACTCTACGACGACCTCTCCTCGGCCATCGTCTCCGGGGAGATCGCGCCCGGCGCCAAGCTGAGCGAGCCGGCGATCGCGCGCCGGTTCGGCGTCAGCCGCGCGCCGGTTCGCGAGGCGATCCGGCGCCTGCAGGAGCGCGGGCTCGTCACCTATGTCGCCAATCAGGGCGCGCGCGTCGCCGAGCCGAGCGCGACCGAGTTCCTCGCCCTGCTCGACGTGCGCGAGGCGACCGAGGGCATGGCTGCCCGTCTCGCCGCCGAGAGCATGAGCGAGGCCGAGATCGCGGCGCTCGATGCACTGGTCCGGGGCCATCGCGGCGAGATCGAGCGCAACCCGATGGGCGCCTATCTCCAGGACGAGCCCGAGGCCGATTTCCACCGCCGGATCGCCAAGGGCAGCGGCAATCCGATTCTGGCCGAATTGCTCTGCGAGCAGTTCTACCCGCGCCTGCGCCTGTGCCGGCGCCTGCATTCGACCGTTCCCGGGCGCGGCCGCGAGGCCTGGGGCGAGCATATGCGGATCACCGAGGCGATCAGCCACCGCGACGGCGAACTCGCGGAAATCCTGATGCGCCGCCATATCCGCGCCGCCCGCATGGCGCTTCAGGCGGCGCTAGCCGTGAGCGAAAGCGCCAAGCCGGG
Source organism: Beijerinckiaceae bacterium (assembly GCA_965283735.1). GTDB lineage: Bacteria > Pseudomonadota > Alphaproteobacteria > Rhizobiales > Beijerinckiaceae > Allobosea. The sequence goes on from CBDIPN010000002.1 coordinate 993,095, forward strand.
CAAGCGCCGGAACGGTGGGAAGCGCTGATCCGGTTCAGCCAGTAGCAGCGACCGACTGCCCTTCCGCCTCGGCGCGGCGGCGGCGATGGGCGAGCAGCGGCGGCACGATCAGAACCAGCGCCGCGATCGCCAGCAGGGTCGCCGCGATCGGCGTGCCGACCAGCACGCTCCAGTCACCCTGACTGACGGCAAGCGCGCGCCGGAGCTGGATTTCCGCTTGCGGGCCGAGGATCAGCCCGATCAGGGCCGGCGCGATCGGGAAATCATGGACGCGCGCGACATAGCCGACGAGGCCGAGGCCGCACATCAGCGCCAGATCCATCCAGGAGGTCGAGAGCCCCCAGACGCCGACCATCGCGAAGACGACGATGCCGCCATAGATGTAGTGGCGCGGGATCAGCAGCAGCCGGACCCAGATGCCGACCAGCGGCAGGTTGAGGATCAGCAGGATGACGTTGCCGATATAGAGCGAGGCGATCAGGCCCCAGAGCAGATCGGGATTCGTCGCAAAGAGCAGCGGGCCGGGCTGGAGCCCGTAATTCTGGAAAGCGGCGAGCAGGACGGCGGCCGTCGCGGTCGAGGGCAGGCCGAGCGTCAGCAACGGCACGAGGATGCCGGCGGCGGCGGCGTTGTTGGCGGCCTCGGGGCCGGCGACGCCCTCGATCGCGCCCTGCCCGAACTCCTCCGGATGCTTGGTCAGGCGGCGCTCCAGCGCATAGGAGAGGAAGGTCGGGATTTCCGTGCCGCCGGCCGGCAGCGCCCCGATCGGGAAGCCGATGACGCTGCCGCGCAGCCAGGGCTTCCAGGAGCGCTTCCAGTCCTGCCTCGTCATCCAGCTTCCACCGGAGAGCGGATTGACGGCGGCCGGAGCCGCGCTGTGCCGGCTTGCGACATAGAGCGTCTCGCCGATCGCGAAGAGCGAGACCAGCACCACCGTGAACGAGATGCCGTCGAGCAGTTCGAGCGTGCCGAAGACCATGCGGGTCTGGCCGGTCTGGGTATCGATGCCGATCGTGCCGAGCGCCAGCCCGAAGAACAGAGCGGCGAAGCCGCGCACCATCGAGCGCCCCATCACCACGGCGACCGCGGTGAAGGAGAGCATCATCAGCGCGAAATAGTCCTCCGGGCCGAAGACGAAGGCGAGCTCGGCGATGGCGGGCGCGAGGAAGGTCAACGCCAGCGTGCCGATGGTGCCGGCAACGAAGGAGCCGACGGCAGCCGTCGCAAGTGCCGCGGCGCCGCGGCCGCGGCGGGCCATGCGGTTGCCTTCGAGCGCCGTCATCACCGAGCCGCTCTCGCCCGGCGTGTTCAACAGGATCGAGGTGGTCGAGCCGCCATAGAGCGCACCGTAGAGGATACCGGCGAACATGATGAAGGCCGAGGCCGGATTGACCTGTGCGGTCACCGGCAGGAGCAGGGCGATGGTCAGGGCCGGGCCGATGCCGGGCAGGACGCCGACCGCCGTGCCGAGGCCACAGCCGATGAAGGCCCAGAACAGGTTCATCGGCTGCAAGGCAACCGCGAACCCGCCGAGCAACTGGTTCAGGATGTCCATGGCTTAGCCCAGCAGCGGGAAGAAGGGGCCAAGGCTGATGCCGAGGCGGGAGAAGCCGAGCCAGGCGAGGCTGGCGATCAGCGCGCCGATGCCGAGATCGAGCAGGGTACGGCGCGAGCCGAAGGCATGGGTCACCAGCGTGAAGGCCAGCATCGCGCTGAACGGAAAGCCGAGCCAGCGGATCGTCAGCAAGGGCACGCCGACACCGGCCAGCGCCATCAGGAAGGCGGCGCGCGAGAACGGCGCCTCCTCCTCGTCATCACCGGCGGGTGCGAGCTGCCCCTTCAGCGCCTGAAGGATCAGCAGGAAGCCGAGCAGGACGAGCCCGAGCCCGACGGCGAGCACCATCGCCGCCGGCCCGACGCCGACATAGTTGGTGGTGGAGGCGATGCTGCGTGCGCCGTTGAGCCAGAGCGCCCCCATGACCAGGATCGCGAGCCCGAGCCACCAGGGCCGTCCACCCGCAGCAGCCGAACCGTTCTTCATCGATGACATCTGCCTTGCCGCCCTTCGCGATGGATGGCGGGCGGCGCGCTCAGGCGCGCCGCCCGGCTTCGACGGAGGCTATTTCAGGATGCCGACTTCCTTGAGCGCGCTCGTCCAGTTGGTCTCCTCGCTCTTGAGGAAAGCGTTGAAGGCGTCGCCCGGCAGATAGGCGTCCTCCCACCCTTGCGTCTTCAGCGTCTCCTTCCACTCCTTGGTGGCGTGGAGCTTGGCGAAGCGGTCGAGCCAGGTCTTCTTGGCGGCGTCGCTCATGCCGGGCGCGCCGACGAAGCCGCGCCAGTTGCCGACCTCGACCGGGATGCCGGCTTCCTTCAGCGTCGGGGCATTGAGCCCGTCGACCCGCGTCGGGCCGGAGGTCGCGATGATGCGGATGCGGCCGGATTCGGCGAAGGCACGGAATTCCGAGGCGCCGGAGATCGCCGCCTTGATCTTGCCACCGCCGAGCGCAGCGAGAATCTCGCCGCCGGAGAAGGCGACGAAGTTGATCTTGCCGACAGGCGCGCCGGCATGCTTGGCGAGCAGCGCCAGCATGACATGGTCGGCGCCGCCGGCCGAGCCGCCGCCGACGGAGAGGGCGCCGGGATCGGCCTTGAGCGCGGCGATGAAGTCCGCCGGGGTCTTGATCGGCGAGTTCGCAGGCACGGCGATGGCGTTGTACTCGTTGGTCAGGCGCAGCAGCGGCGTCGTGTCCTTGAGCGAGACCGGCGTCTGGTTGGTGATGACGCCGCCGACCATGATGACGCCGGTGACCAGCAGGGCGTTGTCATCGCCCTTGGCGGTGCGGACGAATTCGGCGAGGCCGATCGTGCCGGCGGCACCGCCCTTGTTGGTGAAGGACGCGCCGTCCGTGAAGACCTTGGACTGGGCGAAGGCCGCCATGGTATGGCGACCCGCCCCGTCCCAGCCGCCGCCGGGATTGGCGGGGATCATCACCTTGGCAGGCTCCGCCAAGGCCGCACCGGTGCCGAGCCCCAGGGCCAGGACGCCGGCCATCGTCAAACGCTTCAGCATCTTTCATCTCCTCCCGTTGTCGTTACGCCGCCCTTTTCGAGCTGGTCGTTTCTTGCCGCATCATCCGCGGGTCGGGCGCCAGGTCGTTCCGGCGCCCCGCTGTCCTCATGCACTGCGCTCGCGCTGGGGCATGCCTTCCGGCGCGATGGTCGCGACGATCGAGGCGTCGAGCGCCTCGTAATCGGCGAGCCCGATCGTCTTGTAGAGCTCGACCCGCGTCTGCATCTGGTCGACCATGGCATGCGTGCCGCCGTCGCGGGCAAGCGCGGCGTAGAGCTTCTCCTGCGCCTTGTTGGCGACGCGGAGCGACGAGACCGGCCAGATCACCATGCGATAGCCCATCGCCTCGAACTCGGAGGCGGTGAAGAAGGGCGTGCGGCCGAACTCGGTCATGTTGGCGAGCAGCGGCACGCCGGGCATGCGGCGGGCGAACTCGCGGAACATCTCGGCCGTGGTCAGCGCCTCCGGGAAGATCGCGTCGGCGCCAGCTTCCAAATAGAGCTTGGCGCGGGCGACGGCGCCGTCGATGCCCTCGCTCGCGGCGGCATCGGTGCGGGCGATGATGTAGAGGTGTCGGCGAGCCTTCGCGGCAGCGGCGACCTTGGCGGCCATGTCATGGGCGTCGGCCAGCTTCTTGTCGTTGAGATGGCCGCATTTCTTCGGCAGCAGCTGGTCCTCGATATGGACGGCGCCGGCCCCGGCCTCCTCGAAGACGCGCACCATGTGCATGACGTTGAGCGCCTCGCCATAGCCGGTATCGCCATCGACCAGGAGCGGCAGGCCGGAGGCCCGCGCGATCTGGCGGATGAAGAAGGCGACCTCGTCGACCGTGATCATGCCGAGATCGGGAATGCCCATCGAGGCGGTCATTGCGGCGCCCGAGAGATAAAGGCCCTCGAAACCGGCCATCCTGGCCTGAATCGCGGCCATGCCGTTATGGGCACCGGGAAGCTGGGCTATGCCGCCGCGCTCGACCAGCGCGCGGAAGCGCTGGCCGGCCGGCTCTGACGGAAGATCTGATGCGACGAGATAGGGCATGGGCACTCAGTTGCAGTAGAGATCGACGTAGTCGTTGACGGACATCGCCTCGAGCTTCGCCTGATCGAGCGAAACGTCGAGAATCTCGCGCTGGCGCTTCTCGACGAAGCGGCGGGCGAGATTGGTGCGGAACTTGGCTTCCAGCAGCGGAATGCCGTCGGCGCGGCGGCGCTTGTGGCCGATCGGATATTCGACCACGAGCTCGGGCAGCACCGTGCCGTCCTTCAGCGTCACCGTCATGCCGTTGGCGATCGAGCGCTTCTCGGGGTCGTGATAGTCTTTGGTGAAGGCCGGGTCCTCGACGCATTCGATCTTGTCACGCAGGGCGTCGATGCGCGGATCGGCGGCGATATCGTCCTCGTAATCGGCAGCGGTGAGGCGGCCGAAGATGAAGGGCACGGCGACCATGTACTGGATCGTGTGGTCGCGATCGGCCGGATTATGCAGCGGGCCGCGCTTGTCGATGATGCGGATGCAGGCCTCGTGCGTGCGGATCTTGATCGAGGCGATGTCGTCGCTGCTGCGACCCATCGCCTTGAGCTGGTCGTGCAGCGTCATCGCGGCCTCGACCGCGGTCTGCGAGTGGAACTCGGCCGGGTAGGAAATCTTGAACAGCACGTGCTCCATCACATAGGAGCCGTAGGGGCGCTGGAACTTGAAGCTCTGGCCGCGGAACGAGGCGTCGTAGAAGCCCCAGGTCTTGGCTGACAGCGCCGAGGGATAGCCCATCTCGCCGGTGCGGGCGATCAGCGCGAGCCGGACGGCACGGCTGGTGGCATCACCCGCCGCCCAGCTCTTCCGCGAGCCAGCATTCGGGGCGTGGCGATAGGTACGCAGCGCCTGGCCGTCGACGAAAGCGAGCGAGAGCGCGTTGACGATCTCGTCGCGGTCGAGGCCGAGCATGCCGGCGACGACCGCGGTCGAGGCGACCTTGACCAGGATGACATGGTCGATGCCGACCTTGTTGAAGGCGTTCTCCAGCGCGAGGCAGCCCTGGATCTCGTGCGCCTTGATCATCGCGGTCAGGACGTCGCGCATCGTCAATGGCGACTTTCCGGCGGCGACCGCGGTGCGCGACAGCCAGTCGGCGACGGCGAGGATGCCGCCGAGATTGTCGGACGGATGGCCCCATTCGGCGGCGAGCCAGCAATCGTTGAAGTCGAGCCAGCGGATCATCGTGCCGAAATTGAAGGCGGCCTGGATCGGGTCGAGCTGATAGGGCGTGCCCGGCACGCGGGCGCCGTTCGGCACGGTCGTGCCGGGAACGACGGGGCCGAGAAGCTTGGTGCAGGCGGGGTATTCGAGCGCCTCCATGCCGCAGCCCATCGTGTCGATCAGGCAGTTGCGGGCGGTCTCGTAGGCCAGGCTGCTCTCGACGCGATAGTTCAGCACGTAGTCGGCGATATCGACGAGAACACCGTCCGGAGCCGGACGCTCATTGTTGTTGAATGTCGCCATTTTGGGCCGTTCCTCGCATCGATCGCTCGCCTTTTCAGCCTGGCCAGCATTTATTGTCGACACAAATTACATTGACCCGCCCGTTTGACAAGCGCCTCCGGCTCGTTAATCTAAAAATTGTCGACAATCGAACCGGGCCAGTCATGAGCCCGGACTGCGACGCCCCCCGCCACCGACAGGTGGGAGCAACAGGACTTTCGGAGGAACGCCATGAGGACAACGATCGCCACCTGCTGTGCGCTGCTGCTCTCGGCAACCGTCCACGCACAGGACTTCCAGCCGCAGAACCCGGAATGCATCGCACCTGCCGCCCCCGGCGGCGGCTTCGACCTGACCTGCCGGCTGACCAGCCGCATGCTGAACGAGACGGGACTGGTCGGCCCGTCAATCCGCACCACCAACATGCCGGGCGGCATCGGCGCCATCGCCTATAACAACATCCAGGCGCAGCGCGCCGCCGACGCCAATGTCATCGTCGCGGTCTCGACCGGCTCCTGGGTCAATCTCGCCCAGGGCAAGTTCGGCCGCTTCAGCGAATCCGACGTGCGCTGGCTCGGCGCGATCGGCGCCGATTACGGCGTGCTCGCCGTGCGCAAGGACAGCCGCTTCAAGACCCTCGCCGAGGTCGTCGAGGCCCTGAAGAAGGACCCGACCTCGGTCAAGGTCGGCGCCGGCGGCACCGTCGGCAGCCAGGACTGGATGAAGCCGGCGCTCGTCCTGAAGGCAGCCGGCGTCGATCCGCGCAAGATGCGCTATCTCGCCTATGAGGGCGGCGGCGAGGCGATCGGCGCCCTGATCGGCGGCCATATCGACCTCTTCCCCGGCGATGCCTCCGAGGTGCGCGGCCAGTTGGAGGCCGGCGAAATCCGCCTGCTCGCGACCTTCTCGGAGAAGCGCCTGCCCGGCGCCTTCGCGCAGGTGCCGACGGCCAAGGAACAGGGCTATGACGTGCAGTGGCCGATCGTGCGCGGCTTCTACGCCCCGCCGAAGGCGCCCGAAGCGTCCTATACCTACTGGACGGGCGTGCTGACCAAGCTCAACGCCGATCCGCGCTGGCAAAAGGCGCGCGGCGAGCAGGGCCTGTTCGAATTCAGCATGGTCGGCGCGGAGTTCGACGCCTTCGCCAAGAAGCGAACCGCCGATTTCCGGGCGCTGGCCGCCGAGGTCGGCCTCGCCAAGTAAGGCCAAAAGCCCTTCGACAAGGCAGCGGAACGGGAGGAGATCATGATCGATCGCCTGGTCGGGTTGATCTGCGCGCTCATCGGCGCGGGCGCGATCTGGCACGCGCAGACCCTGCATGTGCCGTTCGCGGCCGATCCGGTGGGGCCACGCGTGTTCCCGACGATCATCGGCGGCGTGCTGATCCTGGGCGGGTTCATCCTGATGTTGCGCCCAGGACCGGTGACGATGGAGTTCGGGACATGGCCGCGCGCGCTTGCCGTGCTCGTGGCCAGCCTGATCTACCCGCTGCTCCTGCTGCCGATCGGCTTCATCGCGGCCACGGCCCTGCTCTGCTTCGTGGCCGCACTGGCCTTCCATGCGCGGCCATTGCCGGCCGCCGTATCGGCCGTCGCCACCGCGGTCGTGTTCTTCGTGCTGCTCGACAAGATGCTCGACCTGCCGCTGCCGCGCGGGCCGCTGGGGATCTGAGATGGACGCATTCGCCGCCCTCCTCACCGGCTTCCAGGTCGCGCTCACCCCGCTCAATCTCACTGTCGCCTTTGCCGGCGTGGCGCTCGGCACCGCGATCGGCGCGCTGCCCGGCATCGGGCCGATCAATGCGGTGGCCTTGCTGCTGCCGCTCTGCTTCGCACTGAAGCTGCCGCCGGAGACGGCACTGATCCTGCTCGCCGGACTCTATTATGGTAGCGGCTACGGCGGCCGCATCTCCTCGATCCTGCTCAATATCCCCGGGGATCCCGGGCTGGTGATGACGACGCTCGACGGCTATCCGCTGGCCAAATCCGGGCGCGGCGCGGCGGCACTCGCCATCAGCGGCATCGGCAGCTTCGTCGGCGGAACCAGCGCCGTCATTCTGATGACCTTCCTCGCCGTGCCGCTGACGCGGCTCGCGCTCTCCTTCGGCCCGGCCGACTATGTCGCGCTGATGGTGCTGTCCTTCGCGCTGCTCGGCACGATGAGCGAGGGCAAGGCGGTGAAGACCTGGATCGCGGTCGCGCTCGGGCTCCTGCTCGCCATGGTCGGCATCGATGGCGGCACCGGCGTCGAGCGCTTCACCTTCGGCTCGCTGGAACTCCTGGGCGGCATCGACTTCACCAGCCTGACGATCGGCCTCTTCGCCGTCGCCGAGATCCTCTTCCTGGCGGAAGGCATGATCAGCGGCGTGGTCTCCCGCACCGGCAACGGCGCGCGGCTGACCTTCCGGGAAATCGTCTACTGCATCCCCGCGATGCTGCGCGCGACCGGGCTAGGCTTCTTCCTCGGCGTGTTGCCCGGCACCGGCGCCTCCGTCGCCTCGGCCATGGCCTATACTGCCGAGAAGCGCATCTCGGACAAGGGCACCTTCGGCAAGGGTGACATGCGCGGCCTCGCCGCGCCGGAGACCGCCGACAACGCCGCACAGACCGGCTCGATGGTGCCGATGCTGGCGCTCGGCATTCCCGGCTCCGGCACCACCGCGGTGATGCTCGGCGCCTTCATGATGTACTCGATCACGCCCGGCCCGCTGCTGTTCACGCAGCGGCCGGAGGTCGCCTGGGGTCTGATCGCCTCGATGTATATCGGCAATCTGATGCTGCTGGTTTTGAACCTGCCGCTGGTCGGGCTGTTCGCGCGGCTGCTGCTGGTGCCGGCCTGGATCCTCTATCCCGGCATCCTCGCCCTGTCCTATGCCGGGGTCTACGCCGTCTCGAACTCGGCCTTCGAACTGCTGATCACCACCGGGATCGGCGTCCTCGCCTATATCCTGCGCAAGGTCGGCATTCCGCTGATTCCGCTGATGCTGGCCTTCGTGCTCGCCCGGCTGCTGGAGGACAATTTCCGCCGGGCGCTGTCCTTGTCGGATGGCGGCTACGAGATCCTGTTCTCGACGCCGACGAGCATCGTGCTCTGGCTGCTGGCGGTCGTCGCGATCGGCCTCCCGCTGATCCGCAAGCCGAAGCTTCATCAAGCGGCGATGGCCGAAGCCGGAAAGCCGGGCGCCTGAGCGGCGCCCGGAGCAACCTCAGGTCGAGCGGGTGATGCCGCCGTCGACGCGCAGGTTCTGGCCGGTGATATAGGCCGCGTCCTTCGAGGCGAGGAAGGCGATCGTGCCGGCGATCTCGTCGCTGGTGCCGTAGCGCTGCATCGGCACGCCCTGCCGCCGCTCCTCGGTGGCCGGCAAACTGTCGATCCAGCCCGGCAGCACGTTGTTCATGCGGATATTGTCGGCCGCATAGGTGTCGGCGAAAATCTTGGTGAAGGAGGCGAGCCCCGCCCGGAACACCGCAGAGGTCGGGAACATCGCGCTCGGCTCGAAGGCCCAGGCGGTCGAGATGTTGATGATCGCGCCCGCCTTCTGCTTCTGCATGATCGGCGTCACCAACCGCGTCGGGCGGATGGCGTTGAGCAGATAGACGTCCATGCCGCGGTGCCAGTCCTCGTCGGTGATGTCGAGGATCGGCGCGCGCGGCCCATGGCCGGCGCTGTTGACGAGCACGTCGATGCGGCCCCAGCGCTCCATGGCGAGATCGACGAGCCGCTTCAGGTCGTCGCTCGACTGGTTCGAGCCGGTGACGCCGATGCCGCCGAGCTCTGCGGCCAGCGCCTCGCCCTTGCCCGAAGAGGAGAGGATGCCGACGGCGAAGCCGTCCTGCGCGAGGCGCTTCGCCGCCGCAGCACCCATGCCGCTTCCGCCCGCGGTGACCAGGGCAACCTTGTCCACTGCCATTCCATCCTCCTGCATCGGCTGACTCAAATCCTGCGACGTTCCTAGCACTCCCGCCGGGCCGTGACGAACGCGCCTGCGCGCTTGCCTGCCCATCGCCATGCGCAACAAATGTGCATCCGACAGACCGGTTTGCAGCGCTTCTTTCGGCGCATCTGCACTATTGCTTCGCAATCCGCGCAACGAGGCCGTACCGATGCCCAAGCCCGATCTCGACGCCCTGCAATCCGAGATGACCGCGTGGCGGCGCCACTTGCACTCGCATCCCGAATTCGGCTTCGAGGAGAAGCGCACCGCCACCTTCGTCGCTCAAAAACTGCGCGAATTCGGACTTGACGAGGTCGTCGAAGGCATCGGTGGCACCGGCGTCGTCGGCACGCTCAAGCGCGGCAGCGGGAACCGTGCGATCGCGCTCCGCGCCGATATGGACGCGCTGCGGATCACAGAGCAGGGCGAACGCCCCTATCGCTCGCAGACGCCCGGCGTGATGCATGCCTGCGGCCATGACGGCCATACCAGCATGCTGCTCGGCGCTGCCAAGCTCCTGGCCGAGGAAGGCGGCTTCGACGGCACCGTGCGCTTCCTGTTCCAGCCGGCTGAGGAATGGGGGCGCGGCGCGCTCGCCATGCTCGATGACGGGCTGATGGAGCGCTTTCCCTTCGACGAGATCTACGGCCTGCACAACATGCCGGGCCTCGGCATCGGCCGCTTCCAGACGCGCGCCGGCTCCTTCATGTCGGCCGAGGACAATTTCGAGATCGTGCTGAAGGGCGTCGGCGGCCATGCCGCGAAGCCGCATGCGGGCAGCGAGGTCCTCGTCGCCGCCTGCGCACTCGTGATGCAGCTCCAGACTATCGTTTCGCGCCGCCTGAGCCCGGCCGATATCGCGGTGGTCTCGGTCACCGAACTGCTGACGGACGGCACCCGCAACGTGCTGCCGGGGACGGCGCGCATTCTCGGCGATGCCCGCAGCTTCCGCCCCGAGGTCAGCGCCGCGATCGAGCGCCAGATGGGCATCATCGCGCGCGGCACCGCCGAAAGCTACAACCTCAGCCACGAGCTGACCTATACGCGCGAGTTCGTGCCACTGGTGAACGACGCCGCGCTCTCGCAGGAAGCCCTCGCCGCCGCGCGGACCGTGCTGGGCGAGGACAATGTCGCGGTCGCATCCGAGCCGATGACGGGCTCGGAGGATTTCGCCCGCTTCCTCGACCATGTGCCCGGCTGCTTCGCCTATGTCGGCAATGGCGAAGGCTCTGCGCCGCTGCACAATGCGTCCTATGATTTCGACGATCGCGGGCTGATCCACGGCGCGCGTTTCCATGCTGGAATCGTCAGACACAGGTTGCGCGCCGGTTGAGCCTCAGCCTTGCTGGAGACAAATCTTTCCGGCGGACAATCTCTCGGGGAAGAGCCTTTCAAACATTCCCTGATCTATGGAGCCAAACCCTACGCTCACCGGCGTAGACCTGAGCCTGCTCTCGCCTCAATGGCTATCGAACAGGCTCATGCTTCCAGACTCAGGCGCGCTTCGGCCGGCGCACGGCCCGCAGTGTGCTTTTGCTGCCGTCACCGCAGTAGAACAGCTCGGCGCCATCCGATTCCATGCCCGAGAGGCCCACTCCGGAGGGCATCGCGAGCGCGTCCAGGCCCTTGCCGGTCGCGGGATCGATCCGGCGCAATTCGCTTTCGCCCTCTTCCCAGGTGCCGTGCCACAATTCGCCCTCGACCCAGGTCACGCCGGTGACGAAGCGGTTGGTCTCGATGCTGCGCAGCACCTTGCCGGTGGCCGGGTCGACCTGATGGATCTTGCGCTCGCGGTAATGGCCGACCCAGAGCGAACCTTCGGCCCAGGCGAGGCCGGAATCGCCACCCTTGCCGGGAGCGGGAATCGTGCCCAGCACGGAGCCGGTCCGCGGATCGATCTTCTGGATGCGATCCTCGGCGATCTGGAAGAGATGCGTGCCGTCGAAGGCCGTGCCGGCATGGGCGGGCACGTCGATCGTTCTGACAACCTCGCCGCTGGCGGTGTCGAGCGCGTTCAGCCGGTCGCCGGAGGCGAACCAGACATTGGCGCCGTCGAAACTGACGCCATGAACCTTCTCGACGCCCGGAAAAGGACCATAGGTACGGGTGATCTCGGCAGCGGGGATCGTCATGGCTTGGCTCCTGCGTCTGTTGCGATGCCGGACCCTAGCCATCCGGCCAGGACAGCGGGAGTAACAAACTCGTCGCGAAACCCGGCATCGGCGGCATCACCCAGCGGCGCGCCCGCGCCTGCCCGAAGGACTGGATTTTGCCGGCCTCGGCGAGGGCATCGAGCGCACGCTGGACGCTGCGCTGGCTGGAGCCAAGCGCGAGTGCCAGGGCGGAGCTCGACCATGCCTCGCCATCGGCCATGAGGGCGAGCACCGTGGCATGCTTCTCCTCGACCGGACGCGCCAGCACGACGACCCCGGCCGCAACGCGCGGCGCGATCGCGAAGCCGCGCTCCGTCGCGCTGATCCGTGCCAGCGGCCGCAGCGCCGCGCGCAGGCGGCCGATCTCGACGCGCAATCGCGCCCGGTGCGATTCATCGGTGAAGCGCGACCCGAAGGCGCTGATAATCAGCACATCCCGCGGCGCAGCCTGCGGCCAGGCCTCGGCCAGCGTCCGCAGCAGGGCGAAGAGCACAGGGCGCGTCGCCAGCGAAACCGATTTGTCCCGCTCGCGCACGGCATGGCGGCAGGCATCGACGATCAGCGCCTCCGAGGCCTGCAGGTTCTCGACCTCGTCGAGCAACACGGGGCACTCGACGCCCCCCGCGATCAAACGCGCGGCCGGCTCATCAAGCAGGTGGCGGGCGGCTTCGACCTCGGCGATCAGCGCGGGAATGTCAGCTCGCCCGGCGGCGTCGCGTGCGCCTTCCAACGCAACTCGCGCAGCGCGGGCCTCCATCCGGCGCAAGGCGATGCCGGCCTTCGCGAGTCCGTGGACCGCCCGCAACGGCGCCGGAAGCTGCACGGGATCGAGGTCGGCGAGCCGTTCGCCCGCATGGTCGAGCCGGCCGATCAGCAGCAGGCGGCGGATATCGAGCAGGCGCGCATGGGCGGCATTCGCGCTGTCGTCGTGGGCTTCGAGCACCGAGGCTGCCTCATCGAGCCTTCCGGGCGCCCAGCCGAGATCGCGCGCGGCCAGCGCGACTTCCGCTTCCGCAACGGTGCAACGAGCACGCGCGACCGCTTCCCTCGCCCCGAAAGCGCGGCCGGCACGGCGCAGCAAAACTTTGGCGCGGGCGAAGTCACCGAGCTGCGCCATGGCGATGCCGCGCAGCGCCAGCGCGGGCGCATCGTCACGCAAGGCGACCCGGTTCAGCGCGCCCAGCGGATCGCCCTTCGCCAGCGCCTGCGCCGCAGCCGTGATCAGCGAGTCCATCGGAATCCCGCCAAACTTGTCACTCCCACCGTCTGCCGCCTCCGCCTTACCACCGATCGCGACGCCGCATTGAGTGTCGAAGCGGCGCGGACATCCGGCGACAGGAGTGAAGCACCATGACCAGTCATACGATCGGAACACGCGAAGAATGGCTCGCCGCCCGGCTCGAATTGCTGGAAGCGGAGAAGGCGTATACGCGGCAGGGCGATGCGCTCGCCGAGCGGCGGCAGGCTCTGCCCTGGGTCAAGGTCGAGAAGGATTATCGCTTCCAGACCGAGCAGGGCGACGCCTCTCTCGCCGATCTCTTCCAGGGGCGCTCGCAGCTCCTCGTCTACCATTTCATGTTCGGACCGGACTACAAGGCCGGCTGCCCGTCCTGCTCGGCGATCGCCGACGGGTTCAACGGCTCGACCACGCATCTCGCCCATCACGACGTGATGCTTTGGGCCGTGTCGCGGGCGCCGGTCGAAAAGCTGCTCGGCTTCCGCGAGCGGATGGGCTGGAGCTTTCCCTGGGCCTCGTCCGGTCAGACCGACTTCAATTTCGACTACAATGTCTCCTTCACCGAGATGCAGGAGCGGACGCAAGGGGTCGACTACAATTTCCGCCATCAGCCGAAATTCGAGTGGCGCGGCCCCGGCAACGCAATCGAACGCTCCTTCGCAACGATGGCCGGTGTGGACGTCCCCACCTATCACCGCGACCGGCCGGGCCTGAGCGCCTTCATCCGCGAGGACGGCGCGATCTACCACACCTATTCCAGCTATTCGCGCGGCGTGGACGGCGTCTGGGGCATGTATGCCTGGCTCGACCGGGCGCCGAAGGGCCGCAACGAGGCTCAAGGCCCGTGGTGGCTCCATCGCGACCGCTACGCCGCCCGCCAAGCCGTGTCGTAGCGTGCGAGAACCTCGCGAGGGCGCCGCGCGCCACGTCGCGAAGCGCCCGTGGCGGTCAGTTTAGCACGACGCCGGCAAAGTTCCTTGACGCAGCGCAAATTCGTTGCTTCATTCATCTAAAGCATCAAACATCGAAGTTGATGCATAGAAGGGATTGCCATGGCTCGACCCGCCACCCCTGAGGCCTCTCCCTGGCTCGGCGCCGCCGCATCGGCCGCCGCACAATCGCGCAGCACCATTTTCGAGATGAGCCGCCAGGCCGAGAACGCGGTCATCGACCCGCGCGATCCCGGCGGCTTTCCCTCCGAATGGCGCCGTGCCGTTGCAGCCCGGATCGCGGTCCAGAACACGCTGCCGGACCTTGCCGCCCATTATCTCGCCGATGTGACCGATCCGGCGCTGCGCGGCCTCGCCGACCCCAGCGCGGCCGGACGCGATGACCGCGAGCGCAGCGTCATCACCTTCATGGACCGGGTCGCGACCCAGCCGCGCAACGTGCAGGCCGAGGAGATCGAAGGGCTCAAGGCGGCCGGTGTCGCGGAAGCCGATATCGTGCGGCTCTGCGAACTCAACGCCTTCATGAGCTACCAGTGCCGTGTCCTCGCCGGGCTCGCCGCTCTCAAGGCAGCCTCGGCATGAGCCGGATCGTGCATCGCTTCACCCGCAACGTGCCGGACTGGCAGCCACGGGTCACCCCGGTCGATCTCGGCAAGGCGAGCCCCGAGCAGCTCGACGCGCTGAAGGTCACGCCCTCCAACACCAAGGTCTCGGATTATGTGCTCGTGCTGGCGCATGATCCGGAAACGCTCAACGTGCGCTCGCCGCTGTTCAACGGCATCATGTACGATCCCGGCGGCCTGAGCCGGGCCGAGCGCGAACTCGGGGCGATCGGCGCCTCGGTCGTCAATCGCTGCATCTACTGCGCCGCCGTGCATGCCGCGCGTCATGCGCAGCTCAGCAAGGACACCGCCGTCACCGACGAATTGTTCGCCAATGGCGAGAAGGCCAAGCTCGGTCCGCGCGACCAGGCGATCTTCGACTATTCCGTCAAGCTCTCGCAATCGCCGCCGGCGGTGACCGAGGCCGACACCGCCCGCCTGCGCGAGGCGGGGCTGGACGAGGCCGAGATCGTCGATCTCATCCTGTCCACGGCCTTGTTCGGCTGGGCCAACCGGCTGATGCACATCCTCGGCGACCCCGTCCGCAAAGACGGGTGAGATGAGCCGTCTCAAGATCCTCGAGGCCTATCTGCAGGTCGCCTCGCTCGGCAGCGTCACGGCGGCTGCGAAGCATCTGGGCGTGTCCCAGCCTTCGGTCAGCCGGATGATCCAGGAGCTGGAACGCGATCTCGGCCAGCCGCTGTTCGAACGCGTCGGCCAGCGGCTGGTGCTGACGCAGAAGGGCATGGTGCTGCGCGACGATGTCGAGCGGGCGCTGGCCGGCTTCGTGAATCTGTGGGAACGCGCCCGCGAGGTGATCGGCGAGGCCGAGCCGCCGATCCGGATATCGGCCGTGTCGTCGCTCGCCTTCGGCCTGCTCACCGATGCCTGGAACGGGGCGGATGCGCCCAGGCTCGCGATCGAGGTCGAGAACCCCGACCGCGTGCAGAACGCGGTGATCTCCGGCAATGCGCAGCTCGGCGCGACCAGCGCGCCCCTGCTACATCGCGACCTCGCGCTCGAATGGCTGGGCACGGCGCCTTGCGTGCTGGCCGTGCCCGAGACCGATCCGCTCGCCCGGATCGAAGGGCCGATCGATCTTCATGCCCTCGCCGGGCGCGACCTCGTCGGGATGTCGCTGCGTCGCGGTTTTCCGGCACGCATCCGTGCAGCGCTCCAGGCGGGCGGCATCGATGTCCGGGTGAGAATCCGGACGACCTCGACCATGAACGTGTTGTCCTTCATCCGCGCCGGGGCGGGCATCGCCATCGTCGAGCCGTTGACGCTGACCGGCAACCCGACGCCGGGCATCCGCATCCTGCCGCTGGCGACCTCGATCCCCTATTGCTTCGGCGTCGTGACCGCGCGCGGCGTCACCGTCTCCGACAAGGCCCGCGACCTGATCACCGCGCTCCAGGCGAGCGCCGAGAGGCGGCTCGCCGATTTCACCCTGATCCCGCCCGAAGAGCACCACGCTCTCCTCGCCTCGCTGACCAAACAGGAAACGCGGCTGTGACGACGAAGCAGACCGGGATACCGGAAGGGCTGGAGGCGCTGAACCGCCGCGTCGCCCGCGAGCTCGAACTGCTGACCCTGCCGGCCGCGCCCTGGGTGCCGGAGCAGCGTGTCGGCGGTGAGCCGGTGCTCGACGTCGCGATCATCGGCGCCGGCATGGCAGGGCTCGCCGCGGCCGCCGCCTTCCGCAATATCGGCCTGCGCGCCGTCAATTTCGACCGCCGGCCGCAAGGCTTCGAAGGCCCCTGGGCGACGACCGCGCGGATGGAAACGCTGCGCTCGCCGAAGACCCTGACCGGGCCGGCGCTCGGCATCCCCTCGCTGACCTTCCGCGCATGGTTCGAGGCGCAGTTCGGCACCGCCGACTGGGAGGCGCTCGACAAGATCCCGAGGCTGATGTGGATGGACTATCTGCGCTGGTTCCGCGAGGTTCTCGCTCTCGATGTCCGCAACGGCCATGAGATCGCGATGATCCATCCCGGCCCCGAGCATGCGACGCTGGAGATCGACGCCGCCGGTAAGCGCCAGCGCGTCCTCGCCCGCCATGTCGTGCTCGCGACCGGCCGTGACGGACTCGGCGGCCCGGCCGTGCCGGAGATTGCCGAGAGCCTGCCACGCGAGCGTTGGGCACACTCCTCGGATGAGAACGACTATGCGCAGCTCCGCGGCAAACGCGTCGCCGTCATCGGCGCCGGCGCCTCGGCGATGGACAGCGCCGGCACGGCGCTCGAAGCCGGCGCGGCCAGCGTCGACCTCTTGATCCGCCGCCGCGACATCCCCCGCATCAATCGCGGCAAGGGCATGGGCCATCCCGGCTCGATCGCCGGCTATCGCCATCTGCCCGATGCCTGGAAATGGCGGATCAACAGCTATATCGCCCGCGAGCAGGTGCCGCCGCCACGCGCCAGCGTGCTGCGCGTCTCGCGCCATCCCAACGCCTTCTTCCGGCAGGGCACCGCCCTGATCTCGGCGCGGATGGAGGGCGACGAGATCGTGGTCGAGACCAGCGCCGGCACGATGCGCTTCGACTTCATGATCTTCTCGACCGGCTTCAAGGTCGATTGGGGCAGCCGGCCCTTCCTCAAGGAGATCGCGGCCTGCGCCCGCAACTGGGTCGATCGCGGCGTGCCCGAGGATGCCGAGCCCAGCCTCGGCGCCATGCCCGACCTCGGACCTGCCTTCGAGTTCCAGCCGAAGTTGCCCGGCACCTGCCCCGGGCTCGAGCGCATCCATTGCTTCTGCTACCCCGCGATGATGTCGCATGGCACGGTCTCAGGCGACATCCCGGCGATCAGCGACGGCGCCGAACGGCTGTCCCAGGCGATCGCGTCCAGCCTCTTCCGCGAGGATATCGAGGTGCATTTCCAGCGCGGCCAGGATTATGCCGAGCCGGAGATCTTCGGCGACGAATGGGTGCCGATCCTGCCCGAACCCGCGAAGGTTCCGGTCTGATGCTCGGCTGGCTGCTCCAGCGCGTCGCGCAGGCGCTCCTCGTGATCTTCGCGATGTCGCTCGTGGTCTTCCTCGGGCTGCATGCCGTCGGCAACCCCGCCGACCTCCTGCTGGCGCCGGACGCGACCCAGATCGACCGCGCCGAGCTCGTCGCGCGGCTCGGCCTCGACCGGCCGCTTTGGGAGCAATACCTGAACTTCGTGGGCAGCGCCCTGCAGGGCGATCTCGGCCGCAGCTTCGTCTACAACGTGCCCGCCGTGACGCTGATCCTGCAGCGCCTGCCGGCGACGCTGGAACTGGCCTTCGCGGCGATGATCTTCGCCGTCATCATCGGCGTGCCGCTCGGGCTCTATGCCGGGCTCTATCCCGAGCGCCTGCTGTCGAAGCTGATCCAGACCGGCAGCATCCTCGGCTTCTCGCTGCCGACCTTCTGGGTAGGCCTCCTGCTGATCATGACCTTCAGCGTCACGCTGGGTTGGCTGCCGGCGAGCGGGCGCGGCGAGACGGTGCGCGTCTTCGGCGTCGAATGGTCGTTCCTGACGCTGAACGGCTGGCGCCACCTGCTCTTGCCGGCGATCAACCTGTCGCTGTTCAAGGTCTCGCTGGTGATCCGCCTGACGCGGGCCGGCGTGCGCGAGGTGATGCCACTCGACTATGTCCGCTTCGCGCGGGCCAAGGGGCTGCGCCGCGGCCGGGTCGTGATGATGCATATCCTGCGCAACATCATGATCCCGCTGGTGACCGTGCTCGGGCTCGAACTCGGCTCGACCATCGCCTTCGCCGTGGTGACCGAGAGCATCTTCGCCTGGCCGGGCTCGGGCAAGCTCATCCTCGACAGCATCAACGCGCTCGATCGGCCGGTGGTGATGGCCTATCTGCTGGTCGTGGTGACGCTCTTCGTCATCATCAACCTCATCGTCGACATCCTCTATCGCTTCCTCGATCCGCGCGTCCGCGAGGAGGCCTCGGCATGACCACGGTTCCAGCCGCCGCTTCCGCCCGCCGTCCGGCAAGCGCTGCGCTCCGCCGCTTCCTGCGCGCGCCTTCCGCCTGGATCGGGCTCGGCCTGATGACCCTGCTCGTCATCGGCGCGGTGTTCGCGCCTCAGATCGCGCCGCAGAACCCGTTCGACCTCGCCGCCATCGACGTACTCGACGCCCGGATGACGCCGGGCTCCGTGTCTTCGACCGGCGATATCACCTACCTGCTGGGTACCGACGGACAGGGCCGCGACCTGTTCTCGGCGATCCTCTACGGGCTCAGGACCAGCCTGACCGTCGGCGTCGGCTCGGCGGTGCTCGCCGGCATCATCGGCATCCTGCTCGGGTTGATCGCGGCCTGGAGCGGCGGGCTGATCGACGCGCTGATCATGCGGCTCGTCGATCTCCTGATGTCGTTGCCCTCGATCCTGGTCGCGCTGCTGATGCTGGCGCTGCTCGGCAAGGGGATCGGCAATGTCGTGCTGACGCTGGTGCTGCTGGAATGGGCCTATTACGCTCGCACCGCCCGCGCCCAGGCGCTGGTCGAGCGCAAGCGCGATTATTTCGAGGCCGCGCGAGGCCTCGGCCTGCCGACCTCGCGCATCCTGCTGCGCCATGTCCTGCCCAATTGCCTGCCGCCGCTGCTGGTCATCGGCGCGCTGCAGGTCGCGCGCGCCATCACGCTGGAGGCGACGCTCTCCTTCCTCGGACTGGGCGCGCCGGTGACGCAGCCCTCGCTCGGCCTGCTCATCGCCAACGGCTTCCAGTTCATGCTCTCGGGCGAATACTGGATCAGCTTCTTTCCGGGCCTGACGCTGCTGACGGCCATCGTCGCGATTAATCTCGTCGGCGACCGCCTGCGCGAGGTGCTTGATCCGAGGGCGCTGAAATGACCGCGCCCCTGCTCGAAATCCGCAACCTGCGCACGCGCTTCCGCACCGATCGCGGCGATCTCGACGCCGTGCGCGACGTCTCCTTCACCTTGCGGGCCGGTGAGACGCTCGGCCTCGTCGGCGAGAGTGGCTCCGGCAAGTCGGTCACCGGCTTCTCGATCATGGGGCTGATCGACCCGCCCGGCCAGGTCGTCGGCGGCGAGATCCTGTTCCGGGGACAGGACCTGACGAAGCTCGACGAGGAGGCGATGCGCTCCTTACGTGGCAACCGCATCGCCATGGTCTTCCAAGACCCGATGATGACGCTGAATCCGGTGCTCCGGATCAGCACGCAGATGATCGAGACGATCCGCGCGCACGAGACGATCGACGACGCTTCGGCGCGCGTCCGGGCACGGGACCTGCTCGGCGCAATGGGCATCCCGAGCCCCGAGGCGCGGCTCGACGCCTTTCCGCACCAGCTCTCCGGCGGCATGCGCCAGCGCGTCGCCATCGCCATTGCGCTGATCAACAAGCCCGACCTGATCATCGCCGACGAGCCGACCACCGCGCTCGACGTCTCCATCCAGGCGCAGATCCTGGCCGAGGTGCAGCAATTGACCCGTGAGAGCGGCACCGCCCTGCTCTGGATCACGCATGATCTCTCGGTGATCGCCGGCATCGCCGACGAGATCGCGGTGATGTATGCCGGCCGCATCGTCGAGCAAGGCAGCGTCGATGCCGTGCTCGACCATCCCAGCCATCCCTATACGGCCGGGCTGATCGGCAGCCTGCCGGGGGCGAGCGCGCCGGGCTCGATGCTGGTGCAGATTCCCGGCACCACGCCGGACATGGTCGACCCACCCGGTGGCTGCGCCTTCGGGCCGCGCTGCGCCCGCCGCGATGACGCTTGCGAGCGCCAGCCGGCCTTCACGGAGAGCGCGCACCGCCTGCGCTGCTTCCATCCCCTCTCCGGCCCCGCCTCGGCCGCCGAGGTGTCGGCATGAACATGACCGCCACTCCCCCCGCGCCCGCGCTGGAGACGCTTAACCTGACCCGGCATTTCGGCCGCCCGGACGGGCTGGCGGTGAAGCTGCATCTGGCCAAGCGCCAGCCGATCATCCGCGCGCTCGACGGCATCGACCTGACCATATCGACCGGCGAGTTCGTCGGGCTGGTCGGCGAATCCGGCTCCGGCAAGTCGACGCTCGGGCGCATCGCCGCCGGCCTGCTGCCGCCAAGCACGGGCG
Source organism: Beijerinckiaceae bacterium (assembly GCA_965283735.1). Classification (GTDB taxonomy): domain Bacteria; phylum Pseudomonadota; class Alphaproteobacteria; order Rhizobiales; family Beijerinckiaceae; genus Allobosea. The sequence goes on from CBDIPN010000002.1 coordinate 1,013,585, forward strand.
AGGTCTCCGTGTTCGGGCGCTCGCCGGAGGGCGACCGCTCGGTCCATCGCGACGTGCAATTGATCTTCCAGGACCCGCAGGCGAGCCTGAACCCGCGCATGCGGGTCGCGGAAGCGATCGGCGAGGCGCCGCTCGTCCATGGCATCGCCTCGCGCTCCGAAATCGACGACTATGTCTGCGCGCAGATGCGTCGGGCCGGGCTCGATCCGGCCTTACGCCAGCGCTTCCCGCACCAGTTCTCCGGCGGCCAGCGCCAGCGCATCTCGATCGCCCGTGCGCTCGCCCTGCAGCCACGCTTCCTGGTCTGCGACGAGTTGGTGGCTTCGCTCGATGTCTCGATCCAGGCGCAGATCCTCAACCTGTTCATGCAGCTCCGGCGCGAACTGGACCTGACCTATCTCTTCATCAGCCACGACCTGCGCGTCGTCCAGCACATCGCCGACCGCGTCGTGATCATGTATCTCGGCCGCATCGTCGAGGATGCGCCGGCCGCACGGTTCTTCGCCCATCCGAACCACCCCTATACGCAAGGGCTGCTGGCGGAGATCCCCGACCTGAAGCAGCGGCGGCGGGTCTATGCGCCGGTGAAGGGCGAGATCCCGAGCCCGGCCGCGCCACCGCCCGGCTGCCATTTCCACCCGCGCTGCCCGGCCGCCTTCGACCGCTGCCGCATCGAAAGACCTGCCCTGCGCGAGATCGTGCCGGGCCACCGTTCTGCCTGCCACCTCAACGACGTCGCAGCGGCCCCGGCCCGCGCGCAAACAGGAGAGATCGCATGACGACCAAACTGAGCACCTTCGCCCTCTCGGCGGCGCTGATCGTCGCCGCGGGAGCCACCCATGCGGAAGACCTGCGCATTGCCTTTGCCGACCCGGTCTCGGCGATCGATCCGCAACTCAACAACCATGCCGGCGACCATTCGGTCTCGCAGCATTTCTGGTCGCGGCTCGTCGCGCAGAAGACCGAGGGCGGCGTGGTGCCCGACATCGCCGCATCCTGGAAGAACCTCGCGCCCAATACCTGGGAGTTCAAGCTGCGCGAGAACGCGGTCTGGAGCGACGGCAAGCCGGTCACGGCCGAGGATATCGCGTTCTCCTACGAGCGCGCCCAGAACGTGCCGGGCACGGTCGCGAGCTACAAGGGCTTCCTGCGCAATGTCGCCAAGGTCGAGATCAAGGACCCGCATACGCTGGTGATCACCAGCCGCGCGCCCGATCCGCTGCTGCCGATCAACATCTCCAGCATCTATATCGTCAGCAAGCATGTCGGCCAGACCGCGACGACCGACGACTATAACAGCGGCAAGGCGATGGTCACCGAAGGCCCCTATTCCTTCGTCAGCTATACGCCCGGCGACCGCATCGAGATGAAGCGCAACGAGCGCTACTGGGGTCCGAAGCCCGAATGGGAGAAGGTCAACTACCGCTATATCGCCAATCCGGCGGCGCGCACGGCCGCCCTGCTCTCGGGCGATGTTGACGTCATCGACAAGGTCTCGTTCTCCGATATCGAGAAGCTGGAGAAGAACCCAAAGGTCAAGGTCTGGTCCTATCCCGGCCTGCGCGCGCTGATCATGCAGCCGAGCTTCAACCCGAACCCGTCGAAGTTCCTCACCGACAAGGCCGGCAAGCCGCTCGACAAGAACCCGCTGCTCGACGTGCGCGTCCGCAAGGCGCTGAACATGGCGATCAACCGCGAAGCGATCGCCGACCGCGTCGCACGCGGCGGCGTGACCGTCGCGACGCAGTGGATGCCGGCCGGCAGCTTCGGCTACGACCCCGACCGCTCGAAGATCGACGTCGATCCCAACAAGGCCAAAGCGCTGCTGACTGAGGCCGGCTACCCCAACGGCTTCAAGCTGACCATGCATGTGCCGGGCGAGCGCTACCCGCTGGCGCCCGAGACCGCGCAGGCGATCGCCCAGTTCTGGACCCGGATCGGCGTCGAGACGCAGGTCGAGGTCGTGCCCTTCTCGGTTTATTCCGGCGCGGCCAACAAGAACGAATATGCGATGAGCATGATCGGCTGGGGCAACGGCACCGGCGAGGGCACCTATGCGATGCTGGCGATCCTCGCGACCGTCGATCCGGCCAAGGGGCTGGGTGCCTCGAACTGGGGCCGCTACAGCAACCCGAAGCTGGACGAGGCCCTCGCCAAGGCCAGCGCCGAATTCGACGACGCCAAGCGCGAGGCGATCATCAAGGACGCTGTCAAGGTCGTGATGGACGATGTCGGGATCATGCCGCTCTACCACTACAAGAACATCTGGGCGAGCCGGCCGGACCTGAAGGTCGTGCCCTGGCACAGCGACCGCACCGTCGCGATGCAGGTCAGCAAGGCCAAATAAGACCAAGCTAAGGACACCGCCATGCCCGCCGCCTTCTCGATCAGCCCCGCCATCGACCTGATCGACGTGCCCCGCCGGATCGCGCTTTCCGGGCTGCCGGCGGGTGTGGAGGTGACCATCGCCGCAGAGACCCTGCGCGATGGTCATGTCTGGCGGGCGGAAGCGGTGTTCGCGGCCGGGACCGATGGCAGAATCGACCTCGAACGCGACGCGCCTTTGCGGGGCGATTACACGGGCGTCGCGGGAATGGGTCTGGTCTGGGCGCAGACTGGTCAAGGCGAGCTGTTTCCTGCCGACCTGTCCCGCCCGCTGGAAACCACGCTCACCGCCGCAAAAGGCGGTGAGACCGTGGCAACCGGACGCTTCAGCCAGACATTGATGGCGGACGGCGTGACGCGGCATCCGCTCGCCGAAGACGGGCTTGTTGGGACGTTGTTCCTCCCGGCCGGCGAAGGCCCGCATCCGGCGATCATGATCCTCAACGGCTCGGGCGGCGGCATCAACGAGCCGCGCGCGGCGCTCTGGGCCTCGCGCGGCGTGGCTGCGCTGGCGCTCGGCTATTTCGGCGCGCCCGGCCTGCCGAAATACATCTCGAACACGCCTCTGGAATATTTCGCGCGGGGTCTCGACTGGCTGCGCGCCAAGGTGAACCCGCTCAAGGATTTCGTCGCTGTCGCCGGGCAGTCGCGCGGGGGCGAGCTCGCACTCCTGCTCGGCGCGACTTTCCCCGACAAGGTCTCGGCGGTGCTGGGCTATGTACCCAGCGCCTTCGTGCATAGCGGCCAGGCCGCTGCCGACCCGGCCTTCGGCCGCGACGGGCCCGGCTGGACGCTGGACGGCAAGCCGCTCGTCCACCAATGGCAGGACAACGCCACGGCAAGCTGGAAGCCTTACGACGAGGCGACGCAGACGCGCCGCAATGCCGATGCGATGCGCACCGCGCTCAGTGACCCCGCCGCCATGGCGCGCGCCCGCATCCCGGTCGAGCGGATCGCCGGACCGGTTCTGCTTCTGTCAGGCGGCGATGACGGCGCCTGGCCCTCGGACCTCTATTCGCTGATCGTCCAATCGAGCCTGCTCGCGGCCGGACATCCGCACGAGGTTCTCTGGAAGAACTGGCCCTTTGCCGGCCATTCCATCCTGTTTCCCCATACGCCTTCAACCCGCATCGCCCATCGCCACCCGGTCAGCGGCATCGCCACGACGATGGGCGGCACGCCCGCCGCCAATGCCGAAGCCAATGCCGGCGCCTGGGAGACAGCGCTTGCCTTTGTCAGGCGTCAAGGCGGGCTGACAGGCTAAGGCGACGGCAATCTGCCGAGCGTAATCCAATCGAGCGGGGAAGCCGGTCGTCGGCTGGCCGGCCGCCTCTTGTGCGCAAAAGAATTTTCGCGTCATGGTCGCGCTGACTTCACGCCGGTGACACGCTATTGCTGTGCCGGCTCACCATGACCTCGGCTCACCGGATCGCGAATGGTTTCTGTAGCGCTGAAGACGGTTTCGAAGACCTGGGGCGGCACGGCCGCCGTCGACGCCATCAGCTTCACCGTCGAAGGCGGCAATCTCGTCGCGCTGCTCGGCCCCTCCGGCTGCGGCAAGTCGACGACGCTGCGGCTGATCGCCGGGCTGGAGGATACCAGCAGCGGTACGATCGAGATCGGCGGGCGCGACGTCACCCATGCCTCGCCCTCGCAGCGCGGCATCGCCATGGTTTTCCAGAACTACGCGCTGTTCCCGCATCTGAGCGTCGCCGAAAACATCCTGTTCGGCCTCAAGGTCCGCAAGGTCTCGCGCGCCGAGCGCGACGAGCGCCTTGCCCGCGCCGCCTCGATCCTGGGTCTCTCCGCCCTGCTGGAGCGCAAGCCCTCGCAGCTCTCTGGCGGCCAGCAGCAGCGCGTCGCGCTCGGCCGCGCCATCGTCGCCGAGGCGCCGGTCTGCCTGATGGACGAGCCGCTCTCCAATCTCGATGCCCAGCTGCGCGTCGAGATGCGCCGCGAGATTCGCGAATTGCAGCAGCGCCTCGGCATGACCATGGTCTATGTCACGCATGATCAGGTCGAGGCCATGACCATGGCCGACCAGGTCGTGCTGATGCGCAACGGCCGGATCGAGCAGGACGCCCCGCCGGACGTGCTCTACGAGAACCCGGCGACGATCTTCGCGGCCCGCTTCGTCGGCACGCCGCCGATGAACGTGCTGCCGCTTTCGACGGTTCAGGCGCGCGGCGGCGCGATCAGCGCTCCCGATGGCCTCGATCCCGCCAGCCTTGCCGTCGGCATCCGCCCCGAGATGGTCGAGATCACCGCAAGCGGCGTCGCGGCCGATGTCGTCGCGGTCGAATATCTCGGCTCCGACACGCTGCTGGAAACCCGCATCGACGGCCATTCCTTCATCGTCAAGCGGCCCGGCAAGGTCAGAGCCACAGCCGGCGAACAGATCTACATCACGTTGTCACAATCGGCGCTGCACTGGTTCGACCAGGCGTCGGAACGGAAGGTGGTTCGCAACTGAACCGACCGGAGCGTCGGGCGTGCGGACCATCCCAACAAGGGAGAGAGGACATCATGGACAGGCGTGAATTTCTTGGCGGCACGGCCGCCCTTGCGGGCGCGACCGCCCTGCCCGGCATTGCCCGCGCGCAGAGCACCGAGCTCTCGTTCTTCTACCCGGTCGCGGTCGGCGGCCCGATCACCAAGCTGATCGACACCTACGCCGCCGACTTCGAGAAGGATAACCCCTCGGTCAAGCTGAAGCCGATCTATGCCGGCACCTATCAGGAGACCATCGTCAAGGCGCTGACCGCGCATAAGAGCGGCACGCCACCGGTGCTCTCGGTCTTGCTCTCGACCGACATGTTTACGCTGATCGACGAAGAGGCCATCGTGCCCTTCGACGACTTCATCAAGACCGACGAGGACAAGAAGTGGCTCGCCGGCTTCTACCCCGGCTTCATGGAGAACAGCCAGACCGGCGGCAAGACCTGGGGCATCCCGTTCCAGCGTTCCACGGTGGTGCTGTACTGGAACAAGGAGCTGTTCAAGGAGGCCGGGCTGGATCCCGAGAAGCCGCCGAAGACCTGGGCCGAACAGCTCGAATTCGCGCAGAAGCTGACCAAGCGCGACGCCGCCGGCAATGTCACGCAATGGGGCATCCAGATCCCCTCCTCCGGCTTCCCCTACTGGCTGTTCCAGGGTCTTTCGACCCAGGCCGGTACGATCCTCGCCAATGCGGCCGGCGACAAGACCGATTACGCCAATCCGGGTGTGGTCGAAGCCCTGAAGTACTGGGTCGACCTCGCGCAGAAGCACAAGGTCCATCCGCCCGGCATCGTCGAATGGGGCACCACGCCGCGCGACTTCTTCGAGAAGAAGGTCGCGATGATGTGGACCACCACCGGCAACCTGACCAATGTCCGCGCCAACGCCAAATTCCCCTTCGGCGTCGCGGTTCTGCCGGCCGGCAAGAAGCCGGGCAGCCCCACAGGCGGCGGCAATTTCTATCTCTCGAAGAAGGCGACCAAGGCCGAGCAGGAGGCCGCGTTCAAGTTCGTGCGCTGGATCACCACGCCCGAGCGCGCCGCGCAGTGGAGCATCAATACCGGCTATGTCGGCGTTACGCCGGCCGCCTACGAGACCGAAGCGATGAAGAAATACGTCGCCGACTTCCCGCCTGCTCTCGTCGCGCGCGACCAGCTGTCGAGCGCGGTGGCCGAGCTCTCGACCCATGAGAACCAGCGCGTCACCAAGGCGCTGAACGACGGGCTGCAGGCGGCGCTGACCGGCACCAAGACGCCGCAGAAGGCGATGGAGGAGGCGCAGGCCGAGGCCGAGCGCATCCTCAAGGCCTATCGCTGATCCCGCTGCAATGACGAACCGCGCGACCGCGACGATCCATGGCTGGCTGCTGCTGCTGCCGGCCATGGCTTGTCTGGCCCTGTTCACGCACTGGCCCGCGGTCGCGAGCTTCATCGAAAGCTTCTACTCGACACCGAAGGCGCGCCGCCCGGCGCGCTTCATCGGGCTCGAGAACTACCAGCAGATGCTCGCCGATCCGATCTTCTGGAAGGCGATGAGCAACAATCTCTGGTTCGCGCTCGGCACGATCCCGACCTCGATCGCGCTGGCGCTCCTGATGGCGGTCTGGGTCAACGACAAGATCGCGGGACGCACGCTCGTCCGCATGGCCTTCTTCACGCCGACGATCCTGCCGATGATCGCGGTCGCCAATATCTGGCTGTTCTTCTACACGCCGCAATACGGCCTGCTGGAGCAGTTCACCGGCCTGTTCGGCGCGCGTTCGACCAACTGGCTGGGCTCGCAGGACACCGCGCTCTACGCCATCACAATCGTCGCGATCTGGAAGGAAGCCGGCTTCTTCATGATCTTCTACCTCGCGGCGCTGCAGGCGATCCCGCCCAGCCTCGGTGAAGCCGCGGCAATCGAGGGCGCCTCGCGCTGGACCTTCTTCCGGCGCATCCAGTTCCCGCTGCTGATGCCGACGACGCTGTTCGTGCTGATCAATGCCGTGATCAACGCCTTTCGCATGGTCGACCATGTCTTCGTGATGACGCGCGGCGGCCCGGACAATGCGACGACGCTGCTGCTCTTCTACATCTACCAGGTCGGCTTCGGCTTCTGGGACACGGCCTATGCGGCAACGCTGACCTGCGTGCTGCTGGCGCTGCTCGCGCTCGTCGCCTTCGTCCAGTACGGCTGGCTCGAACGCAGGACGCATTATCAATGAGCGCTGCGACGCAACCCGCCCCGGCCGCGACGCGGACCGACCCTTATGCGCCCAAGGGCCTCGCACTCACGCTGGAATCGACGGGGGCGATCCTGCTTGCCGTGCTCTGGGTGCTGCCGCTGGCCTATGCCGTCTGGGCAGCGTTCCATCCGGCGGAGTACACCACGCGCTTCGTGCTGACCGCACCGCTGACGCTCGACAATTTCACGCGCGCCTGGGCGGCGGCGCCCTTCGCCCGCTATTTCCTCAACACCTTCATCCTGGTCACCCTGATCCTGGCCTTCCAGATCGTGCTGGGCACGCTCGCCGCCTATGCGCTGGCACGGCAGGATTTCTGGGGCCGCGACGTCGCCTTCGTGCTGATCCTGGCGCAGCTCATGATCATGCCGGACGCGCTGATCGTCGAGAACTACCGCACGCTCGCCAAGCTCAACCTGATCGACACGATCCCGGCGATCGCCCTGCCCTATATCGCCTCGGCCTTCGGCATCTTCCTGCTGCGGCAGACTTTCAAGACCGTGCCGAAGGAACTCGACGACGCCGCCCGCGTCGAGGGCGCGAGCCCGCTGCAGGTGCTGATGAAGGTCTATGTGCCGCTCGCGAAGCCGACCTATGTCGCCTACGGCCTCGTCTCGGTGAGCTATCACTGGAACAATTTCCTCTGGCCGCTGCTCGTCACCAACTCGGTGGAGTCGCGCCCCCTGACTGTCGGCTTGCAGGTCTTCTCCTCGGCCGACCAGGGCATCGACTGGGCGGTGATCTGCGCGGCGACGCTGATGACCTCGGCGCCGCTGCTCGTCGGTTTCCTGCTGTTCCAGCGCCAGTTCGTGCAGAGTTTCATGCGCGCCGGCATCAAGTGACGGCGCTCCGATGAAGCTGATCACCTGGAACATCCAGTGGGCCCGCGGCGCCGACGACAAGGTCGATCCGCGCCGCATCATCGATCACGCCCGGCAGATGGCGGATTTCGACGTACTCTGCCTGCAGGAGGTCGCGGCGAATTTTCCCGACCTCGACGGCAATGACCGCACCGACCAGTTCGCCCTGTTCAGCGAATTGCTGCCGGGCTTCACGGCGATCGAGGCTGTTGGCGTCGATGTTCCGGACGGCGCGGGCGGCCGCAAGCGCTTCGGCAACCTCATCCTGTCGCGATTGCCGGTGGCGCAGGCGCTACGCCACGTCCTGCCCTGGGAGGCGGCGGCGACGCGCAATATGCCGCGCGTGCTGGTCGACGCCATGGTCGAGACGCCGTTCGGCCCGATCCGGGTGATGACGACCCATCTGGAATATTCCTCCCCGGTGCTGCGCGCCGCGCAGGTCGAGGGTATCCGGCAGATCCACCGCATGGCGGCCGCACGGCAAGCAACGCCGCGCCAGCCCGGTCCCCACACCTACGCGCCGACGCCGAACGCGGCGAGCGCGATCCTGACCGGCGATTTCAACATGCGCCCCGACGATGCCGGTTTGGCGCAGTTGCTCGCTCCGTTCGATGGCGATGTGCCGCCGCTGGTCGATCTCTGGCCCGTGCTGAAGGGCGCGGAGCCGCATCCGCCCTCCGCCTTCATCTGCGACCAGACCTATGGCCCGCCGGGCTGCCTCGACTTCATACTGGCGACGCCGGACCTCGCCGAGCGGGCACGTTCGATCACCTACGACATCGAGACGCGGGCCTCGGACCACCAGCCCATCCTCGTCGAATTCGATCTCGGATGATCTTCACCCGGCAGGATCACGACCGGCTCGACGCCATCCTGCGCGAGGCGGCACAACGCGAGGTGATGCCTCGTTTTCGCCGGTTGGCGGATGGGGATATCCGGGCCAAGCAGAACCCGGTCGATGTCGTCACCGAAGCCGACGAGGCGGCCGAGCGCTTCATCTGCGCCGAGCTAGCCAGGGCTTTTCCCAGTGCAGCACTGATCGGCGAGGAGGCGGTGACGCGAGACCCGTCGCTCCTCTCGAAGCTTTCCGATGCCGAGCTTGCCTTCGTCATCGACCCGATCGACGGCACGCTGAACTATGCCAGCGACCTCTCGCTTTTCGCCGTCATGGCCGCGGTCGTCGTCCGGGGCGAGATCGTCGCTGCCGTGATCCATGATCCGACAGCCGAGGACAGCGCCATGGCCCTGCGCGGCGCGGGCGCGTGGATGGGCTCTGCGGACGGGACGAGCCGTGACCTGCGCGTCGCACCGGCCGTTGCGACGCGGCAGATGAACGGCATGGCGAGTTGGCAGTACTTTCCCGAGCCGCTGCGCAGCACGCTTCCCGGCCGTTTCCCTGCCTTCCTCGAAGTCGGCTCGCTGCGCTGCTGCGGGCAGGAATACCGGTTGGCCGCGGCGGGACGCCTGCAATTCCTGCTCTACGGCGTGCTCAACCCTTGGGACCATGCGCCGGGCGTGCTGCTCTACAGCGAGGCCGGCGGCCATGCGCGCCTGCTGGACGGCCGGCCCTATTCGCCGACCGGGCGCCCAGCCGGCCTGCTCTGCGCGCCCGATGAGGCGAGCTGGCAGGAGATCAGGTCGATCCTGCTGAACTGAACGACACAGTGAGCTCGCCGCACCGTCGTCAGAACCTCACCGTCATCCCGGACAAGCCGCGAAGCGGCGTCGATCCGGGATCCATTCCGGAGCGCTTCGGGCTGATGTTCAGGCATGGATCCCGGGTCTGCGCTTCGCCCGGGATGACAGCCCTTTTCTGGGGCACTCAGTCCTCGTCGTCGCGCTGACGCGGACCTTCTCCGAGTATCTCTCTTTTCCCGGCGTGGTTTGCGGGTCCGACGATGCCCTCGTTCTCCATGCGCTCCATGATGGATGCGGCGCGGTTGTAGCCGATCTGGAGGCGGCGCTGGATATAGGAGGTCGAGGCCTTCTTGTCGCGCAGCACGACCGCGACCGCCTGCTCGTAGGGGTCGTCCGAGTCGGCCTTGCCCATGCCGCTCTTGTCGAAGACGGCGCCGTCCTCGTCCTCTGCGCCCTCGTCCTCCTCGGAGGTGACGGCGTCGAGATATTGCGGCCGGCCTTGGGTCTTGAGGTGGGCGACGACCTTCTCGACCTCGTTGTCCGAGACGAAGGGGCCGTGGACGCGGGTGATGCGCCCGCCGCCGGCCATGTAGAGCATGTCGCCCTGACCGAGCAGTTGCTCGGCGCCCATCTCGCCGAGGATCGTGCGCGAGTTGATCTTCGAGGTGACCTGGAAGGAGATGCGGGTCGGGAAATTCGCCTTGATCGTGCCGGTGATGACGTCGACCGAGGGGCGCTGGGTGGCGAGCACGACATGGATGCCGGCCGCACGCGCCATCTGGGCGAGGCGCTGGATCGTGCCCTCGATCTCCTTGCCGGCGACCATCATCAGGTCGGCCATCTCGTCGACGATGACGACGATATAGGGCAGAGGCTCGAGGTCCATGACCTCCTCCTCGTAGATAGCCTCGCCCGAATGCTTGTCGAAGCCGGTCTGGACCGTGCGGGTGATGACCTCGCCGGCCGCCTTGGCCTCGCCGACCCTGGCATTGAAGCCGTCGATGTTGCGCACCGAGAGCTTCGACATCTTCTTGTAGCGCTCCTCCATCTCGCGCACCGCCCATTTGAGGGCGACGACCGCCTTCTTGGGATCGGTGACGACGGGAGTGAGCAGATGCGGGATGCCGTCATAGACGGAGAGCTCGAGCATCTTGGGGTCGACCATGATCAGGCGGCACTCCTCCGGCTTCAGCCGGTAGAGGATCGACAGGATCATGGTGTTGATCGCGACGGACTTGCCCGAGCCGGTGGTGCCCGCCACCAGCAGGTGCGGCATGCGCGCCAAGTCCGCGATGACCGGCTCGCCGCCGATGGTCTTGCCGAGGCAGAGCGCGAGCTTGTGCTTGGTCGCCTCGAAATCCTGGCTGGCGAGGAGCTCGCGCAGGAAGACGGTCTCGCGGCGGGTGTTGGGCAGTTCGATGCCGATCGCGTTCTTGCCCTGGACCACCGCCACACGCGCCGACACCGCGCTCATCGAACGCGCGATGTCGTCCGCCAACGAGATCACCCGGGAGCTCTTGATGCCGGGAGCGGGCTCCAGTTCGTACAAGGTGACGACCGGGCCCGGACAGGCCTGGACGATCTCGCCGCGGATGTTGAAATCCTCCAGCACGCCTTCAAGCAGGCCGGCATTCTGCTGGAGCATCTCGACCGGCATGGTCTCGGCCTGCGCCTGCGGCGGCTCGGCCAGGAACTCGATCGGCGGGAGCTGGAAGCCGGCATCCTGCACGACCGGCAGTTCGACGAGCCGAAGCTTGGCCCTGAACGGGGTGACCTTGGCGGATTCGACTGCTACCGGCTCGGGGCGGACAGGTTCAGGCTTGGCGGGCTCGGGCTGAACCGGCTTGGACAAAACAGGCTTCGGCTCGACGGCAGGCCGCGTGCTGCGGGTCAGTCGAACGCCGGGCTTTGTCGCCATCGCGGGCTCGTCCGCGATCGGGGCCTCGTCCTCAACCACAGGCGCTTCGGCCGCCGCCTGCCAGGACGGCGTCGCGGTCTGGAAGCTCACCTGATAGCTCTGCCCCCAGCCGAAGCCGGACCACGCAGGCGCCATGACCGGAGCGACGACCGCGAGCGGCGCGGCTTCGCGCATGGCGGCCTGAGGCTCTTCAAAGACAGGGGCCGGAGCATGAGCCATCGCATCCGCCGCCGTCGACGGAACAACGGGATCGAACGCAAAATCGGCGTCGTCGCGCTCGGCCTCGGGCACGCATTCCCAGAAGGCGTGATCCGAGATGAAATCGAGCGGCGTCGCGACGGGCTGTTCAGGGAAGGCATCGACCTCCGGAGAGGCCTCGAAATCCATCTCGGCAGGCTGCATCTCATCGACGAAGGCATTCTCGTCCGCGTCGAAAGTCAGCTCGACATCGGCCGGCTCGTCCATGACGGGTTCGGGCATCGGCTCGGTGCCGGGCGCGCCCCAGACCTGCCGGATCAGATGATCCGGCGTGCGCCAGAAACGGACGCGGCTCTCGCCCGACGCAGGAGCATTCGGGGACATGCTGATGTCGAATTGCTGCCCGAGAACCGGGGAGGCGGAGAGCTCTCGCTCGGCCTGCGCCAGCTTGCGCTGGGCGTCGGCAGCGCGCGAGGGCCGGACATAAGTCGGCCAGAGATTGGATGACGCTGTTTCAGTCCGAAACGGCTCAGCGGCAGAGGCGTGGGGTGTTGCGGTCTGCTGTGGTTGAGCGAGGCGATTATCCTCGGAAACAACGGCGTTCGCGCGGCGGAGGCGATCCAGTTTTTGCATGGGCTTAGGCGAACACTACGCTTCGTTAACCTGAGACCCAGTGCTAGCCCGGCAGGGTTAAGAGACCGTTCCGGCGGTCTCCTTTTCGGTGTCCGAAGGTGGCGCGCCTAGCCCCTCCGCGGCCGTCAACGCGCCTGTGTTTCCGGGGGCGGCGCAGCAGCGTCATCGTCCTGCAGCACGCGCCAGGCCGCGCCTTCCAGATCGGCGAACTGGCCTGATCGCATGCACCAGAAGAAGGCACCCAGGCCCAGCAGGCCGAGCCCCAGCGCGAGGGGAAACAGGATGACGATGATGTTCATGCCTCTGCCTCCGGCAATGCCTTGCGGCCACGCGCGCGCAGGGCGTTGAGGGTCACGACCAGCGACGAGCCCGACATGGCGACGGCAGCGACCAGCGGCGTCGCCAGCCCGGCGATCGCGATCGGCACCGCGACCGCGTTGTAGAGCACGGCGAACCACAGGTTCTGCAGCATCAGCCCGCGCGCCTTGCGGGCAATTTCGAGCGCTGCGGAGACCGGTGCCAAGCTGTCGCCGAGGAAGACGATATCGGCGGCAGCCTGCGCCAGATGCGTGGCACTGACCGGCGAGACCGAGACATGCGCGCCAGCGAGCGCCGGCGCATCGTTGAGCCCGTCGCCGACCATCAGAACCTTGCGACCCTTGGCCGCCATGGCGTCGAGCAGGTTCAGCTTGTCGGCCGGGAGCAGGCCCGCCTGCACATGCGCGATGCCGAGCGCGGCCGCGATCGGCGCCACCGCTTCCGGCCGGTCGCCGGAGAGAATCGCGATTTCGAGCCCCGCCGCGCGCAGGGCATCGATCGTCGCGAGCGCATCCGGACGCAGGCTCTGCCCGAGCGCCAGCACGGTACGATAGGAGCCGTGACGATAGGCGATCAGCGAAGCGCCGGGATGCTGCGCCTTGACCGAGACGGCCTCGGCTGCGGCTTCGCAGAAGGCAAGGCTTCCGAGCCTCTGCTCGCCATCACCCTCGCCGACCGACAGACCCTGCCCGCGCTCTTCGCGAACATCCATTTGCGGAGACGTGGCGCCGAGCGCGCGCGCCAAAGCCTGCGCCAGCGGGTGGGTACTGGCCATAGCGAGCGCGCCAATTTCCATCCGGCGCTCAGCCGGCAGTGCTTCGGGGTTGAGGATATCGGGCTCCGGCAAGGTCAGCGTCCCCGTCTTGTCGAAGACGGCGATATCGGCCTCGGCGAGGCGCTCCAGCGCATCGCCCTCCTTGAGCATGATCTTGCGCCTGAACAGGGCGGAAGCGGCGACGACCTGCACGGCGGGGATCGCGAGGCCGAGCGCGCAAGGGCAGGTGATGATCAGCACGGTGGCGGCGATCAACAGCGCCTCGGGCCAGGGCATGCCCCAGGCAAGCCAGCCGAGGAAGGTCGCGGCCGCCAGGGTATGGACCACCGGCGCGTAGAGCCGCGCTGCGCGGTCCGACAAGTGGACATAGCGTGAGCGGCTGCCGACGGCCTGGCTCATCAGCCGGTCGATCTCGTCGAGCAGCGTGCCCTGGCCTGCGGCCTCGACGCGGATGGTCAGGGCGCCGGTGAGGTTCAGCGTGCCGGCATGGACGCGCTCGCCCTGACCGATCGCAGCCGGCGCGGTCTCGCCGGTGACGAGGCTCTGGTCCAGCTCGGAGCGGCCGGTCTCGACGATACCGTCGACCGAGACGCGCTCGCCCGGGCGTACGAGAACGCAGTCGCCCGGCTGGATCGCGGCGATCGGCGTGATCGTCCAGCTGCCATCGTCAGCGAGCCTCGTCGCGGTCTCGGCCTTGAGCGCGGCGAGATTGCCGGCGAGGTCGCGGGTGCGGCGGCGCATGAGCTGGTCGAGATAGCGCCCGATCAGCAGGAAGAAGAGCAGCATGACGACGCCGTCGAAATAGGCGTGACGGCCATGGGTCCAGGTTTCGGCGACGGACATGACGAGCGCGAGCACGACGCCGATGGTGATCGGCACGTCCATGTTGACGGCGCCGGCCCTCAGGGCACGCAGTGCGCTCTCGAAGAAGGGCCGTCCGGCATAGGCCGCCGTCGGCAGGGCGATCAGTGCCGAGAGCCAATGGAAGAAGTCGCGCGTCGTCGGGTCGATATCGCCGCTATTGCCGGCCCAGACCGCGACCGAGAGCAGCATGATGTTCATCGAGGCGAAGCCGGCGACGCCGAGGCGACGCATCAGGCTGCGTTCCTCGGCGACAGCGCCGTCCTCCTGCCGCTCGGCCACGAAGGGATAGGCCTTGAAGCCGAGCGCGCCGAGCTTGTCGACGACAGCTTCCGGCCGCAAAAGCGCCTCGCGCCATTCGACCGAGACGCGCTTCAGCGCGAGGTTGACGCGGGCGCCGAGGATGGCGGGCTCGCGGCCGAGCCCGCTCTCGATCGCCTGCATGCAGCCGGCGCAGCGGATGCCGTCGACCGCCAGTTCCATGCTGGCGATGCCGCCGTCGCGGTGGCGCACGAAGACGGAGAGATCCTGCGCCGCCATCTTACGTCTCCGGCAGGGTGATGCGGCTGCGCGAGACGAAGACGACCTCATCGCCGCGCTTCGCCTGCAGTTCGAATATCCAGGAGCCGGCTTCGATCGGATCGAAACTCGCCTCGTAGCGGCCGGGCTGGCGCTCGTTCAGTGTGACGGCGTGATCGCGCGCCGAGGTAGCAGGGTGGCGCAGCCGCGCCGTGGCCGTGAAGCCGGAGAGCGGCTGGCCGAGGCTGTCCGCCATGGTCACGCCGAGCGTAGCACCACCGCCTTGGCGGGCGAGCGTGGCCGCCGCCTTCCAGCCACGGGCATCGCGCGCATGCTGGCGGGCGATCTCCTCGTTGAAATGCTGGCTGGTCTCGTAGGTGCTCTTGGTCTCGACGCCCGGCATGGTGCGCAGCGCCAGCGTCAGGATCGTCGCATTGACCGAGATGATGACGCCGAAGAACAGCACCAGCATCGCGGCGACCATCCAGCCGGTCAATTCGAAGGGGCGGCGCGGGCGCGGGGCGGCAGGGGTGTCGCAGGACATCAGGAAAACTCCGCAGCAGCTCATGGTTTGGCTCCGGGCGCCATGAAGTGGTCGGCCGCGCGCACGGTCTCCCCGGCGAAGAGATCGGAGGCGGTGATGGTGATCGCCTGCGACGCTTCCAGCGGCACGCCGGCCGGCACGGTGACGAGCACGCGCACCTCGCGCGAGGAATTCGGGATCGACGGTCACGACCGGCCTGACATCGGCGGTGGGCGCTACGCCGACGGCCTCGATGCGGATGCCCGGCAGGCCATCGACAGTCAGCGCGAAGGGGCGAACCTCGGGACGCTTGTTGAGCAGGCGGACCGCATAGGCGTTGCGGATCGAGCCGTCGCTCAAGGTCACGAAGAGCGGTGCGCGCTCGTGCAGCACCGAGATATCGGCGGTGCGGCGCGTCGCGAGCTGCCAGAGCATGGCGCCGCCGACCACGACGATAAGTGCCGCATAGATCGCCGTGCGCGCCCGGAACGGGCGGTAGATCGCCTTCAGGCCGGCCATCCGCCGTTTGACGTTGGTCTCGGTGTCATAGGCAATCAGGCGCTTCGGCCGGTCGACCTTGGCCATGACGGTGTCACAGGCGTCGATGCAGAGCCCGCACTGGATGCAGTCAAGCTGGGCGCCGTCGCGGATATCGATGCCGACCGGGCAGACGGCGACGCATTGGTGGCAGTCGATGCAGTCACCGGCCGGCGCGCCCTGTGCCTTGAGCTTCAGAGCATGCTTGACCGAGACGCGCGGCTCGCCGCGGTCGTAGCGATAGGTGACGTTGAGCGCCTCGTCGTCGGTCAGCGCCGCCTGGATGCGCGGCCAGGGACACATGAACTTGCAGACCTGCTCGCGCATGATGCCGGCGAGCGAATAGGTCGTGAAGGTCAGGATCGCGATCCAGACATAGGCCGAGAGCGGCGCGGTGAATGTCGCGAGCTCCCGCACCAGCGTCGGCGCATCGGCAAAGTAGAGCACCCAGGCGCCGCCGGTCCACCAGGCGATGACGATCCAGACCGCGTGCTTGGCCACCTTGCGCCAGAGCTTGTCGAAGCTCCAGGGCGCGTCATCCAGGCGCATGCGTTCGCGCCGGTCGCCCTCGAAGACACGCTCGACGGCGAGGAAGAGGTCGGTCCAGACCGTCTGCGGGCAGAGATAGCCGCACCAGACCCGACCGGCGAGCGCGTTCATCAGGAAGAGGACGAAGGCGGCCAGGATCAGCAGGCCGGTGAAGTAGTAGACCTCCTGCGGCCAGATCTCGATGAAGAAGAAATAGAACCGGCCATTGGCGATGTCGGCCAGAACGGCCTGGTTCGGCAAGTGCGGGCCGCGGTCCCAACGCAGGAACGGCAGCAGGTAGTAGATGCCGAGGCACAGGAACAGGATGAGCCACTTCGCGCGCCGGTACGGGCCCGACACGCTCTGCGGATAGACCTTCCGCGACGCCGCGAAGAGCGGCAGGTCGTCGGAATCGGTCCCGGCCGTGCTCACGCTACTGCCCTCCCCCAGCGAGTGGACGTAGACGGTCAGCGCCTTGATCGTCGTCGCGTCGAGGCGACCGCCCCAGGCCGGCATCACGCCATTGCGGCTGTTGGCGATGGTCTCGGTCAGCGAGGCCATGTCCATGCCGTAAAGGCTGATCGCATCGACAGATTCGGCGCGCCCATCTCCACGTTGCCCTTGCCGGCCTCGCCATGACAGGAGGCGCAGTTGTCGGCGAAGAGCTTACGCCCGAGCGCGAGATTGGCCTTGGGCTCGGTCGGAAGACCCGCGAGCTCGCGGACATGGTTGGCGACCGCATTGATCTCGTCGCGCTTGAGCAGGCCGTCGCGGCCGAAGGCCGGCATCTGGCTGACCCGCGTCTCGTCATTGCCGGCGGCGCGGATGCCGTGGAGGATGGTCTGCTGGATCGCCTCGAGCGAGCCGCCCCAGAGCCAGTCGTCGTCATTGAGGTTCGGATAGCCCTTGGCTCCGGCCCCGCCGACGCCATGACAGGCGGCGCAATTGTCGCCGAAGGCAGCCTTGCCCTGCGCCATCGCGATCTGGAACAAGGTCGGATCGGCCTTGATCTGGGCAGGTGTCGCGTCCGCCATGCCCGCGGCCTGGACCGCGCGCTGTGCCTTCAGCTGCGCCATGTCCGCGCTGATATCGGCGCGACTGGCATAGCCGATCACGCCCTTGGTGGTGTCGGTCAGGAGCGGCCAGGCGGGATAGACGACCCAGTAGCCGATCGACCAGAGGATGCTGGCGTAGAAGATGCCGAGCCACCAGCGCGGCAGCGGCGTGTTGAGCTCGCGGATGCCGTCCCATTCATGGCCGGTCGTGGCGATGCCGGTATGCGGGTCGATATGCGGGGCGTCGTGGTTCTTCTGGTCCATGATCAGTCCTCGCGCAGCGGATTGAGCGCGGCTTGCTCGAAGCGGGCGCGGTTCTTCGGCCAGAATGCGTAGACGCAGACGCCGAGGAAGACGGCGACGAAGTAGAGAAGGCCGACGGACTGGGCGAAGCCGGCAAGCCAGTGATAGGTCGTTTGCATGGCAGCCTCGCTCAGCGGATGTTGGCCTTGTCGTCGTAGAGCTTGAAGTCGACGAGCGTGCCGAGCGCCTGGAGATAGGCGATCATGGCGTCGGCCTCGGTGATGCGCTGCGGGTCGCCGTCGAAATCGCGCGACTGCGCCTTGGGGTAGCGCTTCTCCAGATCGGACTGGCCGGGATGGTCCGGCGTCGCCTGCGCCTTCAGGTCGCTTTCGGCTTTGGCGATCATCTCGTCGCTGTAGGGCACGCCACCGGCGCGGTTGGCGCGCAATTCGTCGGCGATGTCGCTGTATTTCAGTTCGGTCTTCGCCAGGAAGGGATAGCCCGGCATGATCGATTGCGGCACGACCGCGCGCGGCTCGGCCAGATGCGCCCGCTGCCACTCGTCGGAATACTTGCCGCCGACGCGGGCGAGGTCCGGCCCGGTGCGCTTGGAACCCCACTGGAAGGGCTTGTCGTACATGCTCTCGGCTGCGAGCGAGTAATGCCCGTAGCGCTCGACCTCGTCGCGCAGCGGCCGGATCATCTGGCTGTGGCAGTTATAGCAACCCTCGCGGACATAGATCGCGCGGCCGGCGAGTTCGAGCGGCGTGTAGGGCCGCATGCCCTGCACGGTCTCGATCGTGTTCTTCAGGTAGAACAGCGGGGCGATCTCCACGAGGCCGCCTACCGAGATCACCAGCAGCACGCCGATGACCAAGATGATCGAGTTGGTCTCGAAGATCTTGTGCTTGGCCCAGAGCGACTTGCGCGCGGGCTTGTGTTCGATGCTCGTCATTGCCCGGAACTCCTCAGACGGCCATGGCCAGCGGCGCCGGTGCATCGTCGGCACGCGGCATCTCGGCCGCGCTCTCGGAGCGCACGGTCATCCAGAGGTTGAAGGCCATGATCAGCGCGCCGATCAGGAACAGGGCGCCGCCCATCGCGCGGATCACATAGAAGGGATGCATCGCCGCGACGGTCTCGATGAAGGAATATTCGAGGAAGCCGAGCGAGGTGTAGGCGCGCCACATCAGACCCTGGAGGATGCCGGAGACCCACATCGCGCAGATGTAGAAGACGATGCCGAGCGTCGAGATCCAGAAGTGCCAGCTCACCAGCTTGAGCGAGTAGAGCCCCTTGCGGTTCCAGAGCCAGGGCACGAGGCAGTAGATCGCGCCGAAGGAGATATAGGCGACCCAGCCGAGCGCGCCGGAATGGACATGGCCGATGGTCCAGTCGGTGTAGTGCGACAGGCCGTTGACCGCCTTGATCGACATCAGCGGACCTTCGAAGGTCGACATGCCGTAGAAGGCGAGCGAGACGACCATCATCCGCAGGACCGGATCAGTGCGCAGCCGGTCCCAGGCGCCGGACAGGGTCATGATGCCGTTGATCATGCCGCCCCAGGAGGGCATCCACAGCATGATCGAGAAGGTCATGCCCAGCGTCTGCGCCCAGTCGGGCAAAGCGGTGTAGTGGAGATGGTGGGGGCCGGCCCAGATATAGATGAAGATCAGCGCCCAGAAATGGATGATCGAGAGCCGGTAGCTGTAGATCGGCCGCTCCGCGCGCTTGGGCACGAAGTAGTACATGATCGCGAGGAAGCCGGCGGTGAGGAAGAAGCCGACCGCGTTATGGCCGTACCACCACTGGAACATCGCGTCCTGCACGCCCGACCAGAGGCCGTAGGAGCGCGGCGACAGGAGCGAGACCGGCACGGCGACGTTGTTGCCGATATGCAGGACCGCGATGGTCAGGATGAAGCCGAGATAGAACCAGTTCGCCACATAGATATGCGGCTCCCGGCGCTTCATCACCGTACCCAGGAAGACCAGGAGATAGACGACCCAGACGATGGTCAGCCAGAGATCGGCATACCATTCCGGCTCGGCGTATTCCTTGCCCTGGGTAATGCCCAGCAGGTAGCCGGTGCCGGCGATGACAATGAAGAAATTGTAGCCGAGCACGACGAACCAGGGCGACAGGACGCCCGCGAGCCGCGCGCGACAGGTGCGCTGCACGACGTAGAAGGACGTACCGATCAGCACGTTGCCGCCGAAGGCGAAGATCACCGCCGAGGTATGCAGCGGCCGCATCCGGCCGAAATTGATCCAGGGCAGATCGAAGTTCAGCGCCGGGAAGGCGAGCTGCGAGGCGATGAGCAGGCCGACCGTGAATCCTGCGATGCCCCAGACCATTGCAGCCACGGTCGCGAATTTGACCGGGCCGAAATTGTAGTTGGGCTTGCCGTCGATCTCCTGCGGCTCGGCCGGCGCGGTTCCGTCGAAGCACCGATTGGCGATCAGGACGATACTGGCGACGGAGGCCACGACACCGAGCATGGCGTGGAAGGCGTAGCCGGAACTTTCGGTCAGCGCCGCGATCACGATCAGCGGCAGCACGCAGGCCGCCGCGATCAGCATCCCGATCATTTCGCCGACAGTTGCCTGCCTGACAGGGCTTGCCGTTGCCGTCACATCCGACTCCCGCTTCGTCTCCGGCGCATGAGCGCGCCCTTCGCGGAAGGCTTAGCGAGAGGGAGAAGGCAGGGCGTTGATTCAGGTCAAGGGCGGCGCCGCGCGGGGTGTGGCGCGGCAGCGCAGGCTCAGGCCGCGACGGCGCTCATCCGCTCGGCATTCATCACGCGCACGCCGCCGGGAACGATCAGGATCGTCTTGTCCTTGGCGAGACGGGTGAAGGTGCGGCTGACGGTCTCGATGGTCAGGCCGAGGAAATCGGCGATATCCTGCCGGGTCATCGGCAAGGGCACCGTGACCGAGGGCTTGCCGAGCCGGGCCCAGCGCTGCTGCATGCCGAGCAGGAAGCAGATCAGCTTCTCCTCGGCCGTCCGCCGACCCAGCAGCATCATCTGCTCATGGGCGAGCGTCAGCTCGTGAGTGGCGAACTCGTGCAGACGCTTCAGCAGATGCGGCTTGGCATCGACCAGCGCCGTATAGGCGCCGCGCGAGAAGGCGCAGACCGCGACCTCGCCGATGGCATCGGCCGAGAAGCCGTAGGCATCGCGCATGGCAAGCCCAAGGAAATCGCCCGGCAACGCGAAGCCCACCACCTGACGACGGCCATCGGACAAGAGCTTGTAGAGACGCACGACGCCAGCCGTGACATTGTAGACCGAATGCGCCTCGCGCCCTTGCGTGAACAGCGTCTCGCCCGAGGCGAAACGTGTGGGATGCGCGAGCAATTCCAGCAGCGCCAGTTCGTCATCCGTCAGAGACGCGCAGACGCTGACCAGACGCACCATGCAGCTACGGCAGCCGCCATCGCTACAGGTTGAGGCACTGCAGCCCGTGGGGTGACAGTTCACGATCGCACCTTCCAAGTCATCGACGGACCATACCGCATGGATTTAAGCCAACAAAGCGCGCTTCCAGTCGCAGGCAGCTGATTTGATCCAGATCAATGCGCCTTCACTAGCCGCGCAATCACGGTGCGTCTTCCCAATTCCGGAGAGTGTTCGTGACTGGCGATGATATCTTCGAGGTCGCGCGCATCGCGCCGGCCGGCGCCGACACGGTCTTCAACCTCGTCGCCATGCTGCATCCGGAGGTGACGCCGGAGGGCTGGGCCGAATTCGTGCGCGACAATTCACAGGACGGCGCCAGGCCACGCGGCGTCTTCGCGCTGCGCGATGCGCGCGCCATGCCGCATGCCGTCTTCACCTTCCGCGTCGCGCAGACGATCTCCGGAAGCGCAGCATTGGAGATATCGGAGCTCGCGATGCTCCGGCTGCCGGGCACCTATCTGGTGAATGCGCTGCTGCGCTTCGCCAACCAGCTTGCGGTCGAGCTCGACCTGCCCCGGATCGCGATCTCGCTGGAGCGCTCCGCCGCCTGGCCGCAGGACCATGACGCGCTCCAGCGTTCGGGCTTCCAGGTCGACCGGATGATGGTGCTGGGCCGGGCACAACTGGCGCCGACGCCCCCCAATTGACCTGCCTCAAATCGGACACCGGTCCGGATCAGCGGCCGTTGGCCTTCCGCCAGGCCGCGAAATCGACCTTGGTCTGCTCCTCCGTCGCCGGGTAGAGGCCGAGGATCGAGCGGCCCTTCAGCACTTCCTCGGTGACGAAATCCTCGAAGGCGGTCATCTCGACGGCCTCAGTCGCAACCTCGTCGGCGAGATGGGCGGGGATGACGATGACGCCCTCGGCATCGCCGACCACGACATCGCCCGGAAACACCGCGACATCGCCGCAACCGATCGGCACGTTGATGTCGATCGCCTGGTGCAGGGTCAGGTTGGTCGGGGAAGACGGCCGGTTGTGATAGGTCGGGAAAGGCAATCCCGCGATCTCGTAGGAGTTGCGGAAGCCGCCATCGGTGACGACACCGGCGACGCCGCGCTTCATCAGGCGCGAGACGAGGATGCCGCCGGCCGAGGCCGCGCGCGGGTCCTTGCGGCTGTCGATCACCATCACGGCCCCGGGCGGGCAATCCTCGACAGCCTTGCGCTGCGGATGGGCCCGGTCCTGGAAAACGGAGAGCTGGTTCAAATCTTCGCGCGCCGGGATGTAGCGGAGCGTAAAGGCCTCGCCGACCATGGTGCCGGCGCCGGGATTGAGCGGGCGGACGTCCTGGATGAACTGGTTGCGCAGGCCGCGCTTGAACAGGGCGGTGCAGAGCGTGGCGACGGAGACCGTGCGCAGCTTCTCGCGGGTTTCCGGCTTGAGACTGGGCATGCGTTCACCTTCTCCGTCCATGGCTCCCGCCGGGCGGCAGGTGGCAAGGAGGTTCCCGCGATCCGGCCCGCGTTGTAAAGGCGGAGCGGACGCGAAATACGCAAACCCGCCCCTTCCTGGCGAGTATTCGCCTATTTGCCCCAGCGCAGCGCCAGCGGATCGAGCTCGCGCGCCAACTCGATCAGGCCCTCGCGGGTTTTCGGGTGCAGCGGCGTCAAGGGATGGCGCACGGCCTCCGACCGGATCACGCCGCCTTCCTTCATCACCGCCTTGGCCGAGCGCAGGCCACATTGGCGGTTCTCGTAATTGATGATCGGCAGGACGCGGGCATAGAGCGCCGCCGCCTGCTTGCGGTCGCCGGCAGCGTGGGCCGCGAGGATCGGCTTGATCAGGTCGGGGATCATCGCCGATGTCATGGTGCCGGTCGCGCCGGCATCGAGATCGGCCATCAGCGTGATCGCCTCCTCGCCGTCGAAGGGGCCGACGACCGCATCGCCCCCGGCCTCGATCAGCGCGCGCAGCTTGTTGGCCGTTCCGGGCACCTCGACCTTGAAATAGCGGACGAGCGGCACCTCCTTCGCCAGCCGGATCATGAAGGGCACGGTCATGGTCACGCCCGAGAGCGGCGCGTCCTGCAGAATGACGGGCAAGCCGCAGGCGTCCGCAACAGCCTTGAAATGCTCGATCATGCCTTGCTCGTCGGCCTTGAGCAGCGCGCCGTGATAGGGCGGCATCATCATCAGCATCTTGGCGCCGGCATCGGCCGCGGCCTTGGCGCGGGCAGCCGCGATACGCGTCGAGAAATGCGAGGTGGTGACGATGACCGGCACCCGGCCCGCGACCTGCTCCAAAGAGAGGCGCATCACCTGCTCGCGCTCCTCGTCTGTGAGCAGGAACTGCTCCGAGAAATTGGCGAGGATGCAGATGCCGTCGACGCCCTGGTCGACCATCAGGTCCATGACGCGCTTGTTGCCCTCGACATCGAGGTCGCCATTCTCATGGAAGATGGTCGGCGCGATCGGCAGGATGCCCTTGTAGGGTTCGGTCATGGCGTCATCTCATCGGTGGCGGACTGAGGCGGGTTCAGACAGCGCTGGCGGCCTTGGTGCCGCGCACACGACGTGCGATCGAGCCGAGAACCGGCATGACCAGCAGCGCGAGGCCGATCGTCATCAGCGTCGAGACCAGCGGGTTCGACCAGAAGATCGAGAGCGAGCCCTGGCTGAAGATCATCGACTGGCGGAAGGCGTCCTCGGCCTTGTCGCCGATGACCATCGCCAGCACGAGCGGCGCAATCGGATAGTCGAGCTTCTTGAAGACATAGCCGACGAGCCCGAAGATCAACGCGAGCCAGATGTCGAATTCCTTGCTCGCGGCGGTGAAGGCGCCGATGAAGCAGATCACCACGATGATCGGCCCGATGATCGAGAAAGGAATGCGCAGGATCGAGGCGAAGAGCGGCACCGTCGCCAGCACGACCACGACCGCGACGAGGTTGCCGAGATACATCGAGGCGATCAGGCCCCAGACGAAATCCGGGCGATCGGTGAAGAGCGTCGGGCCGGGATTGAGGCCCCAGATCATCAGACCGCCCATCATCACCGCCGCGGTGGCAGAGCCGGGAATGCCGAGCGCCAACATCGGCAGCATGGCGGCGGAGCCGGCGGCATGGTCTGCAGTTTCCGGCGCGATCACGCCCTCGGGCTCGCCCTTGCCGAACTTGGCGGGATGGCGCGAGGAGCGCTTGGCCATGGCGTAGCTCATGAAGGAGGCCGCAGTCGGCCCGCCCGGCGTGATGCCCATCCAGATGCCGATCAGCGACGAACGCAGCAGCGCCAGCCAATAGCGCGGCAGCTTCATGGCAGTCCGCAAAACATCCCCAACGCGGACTTTCGCGGCGACGCCCTCGAATTTCAGCCCCTCCTCCATCGTCAGCAGCAATTCTCCGATGCCGAACAGGCCGATGACCGCGATCAGGAAGCTGACGCCGGCGAGCAGCACGTCGAATTCGAAGGTGAGGCGGACATTGCCGGAGACCGAGTCCATGCCGATCGTCGCCAGCGCGAAGCCGATCGCCATCGAGACGACGGTCTTGAAGGGCGAGGCGCCGCCGAGCCCGATGAAGCTCGCGAAGGTCATGAAATAGACGGCGAAATATTCCGGCGAGGAGAAGCGCAGCGCGAATTTCGCGACCCAGCCGGAGAGCAGCGTGATCAGGATGACGCCGGCCAACGCGCCGAAGCCGGCCGAGAGGAAGGCGAAGGAGAGCGCCTCAGTCGCCTTGCCCTGCTTGGCCATCGGATGGCCGTCGAAGGTCGTCGCGACCGAGGATGGCTCGCCGGGAATGTTGAACAGGATCGAGGTGGTCGAGCCGCCGAAAAGCGCGCCCCAGTAGAGCGACGTCAGCAGGATGATCGCCGAAACCGGGTCCATCGAGAAGGTCAGCGGCAGTAGGAGCGAGACGCCGTTGGGCGCGCCGAGCCCCGGCAGGACGCCGACGAGCACGCCGAGAAGGACGCCCGCCATCATCAGCAGGACATGGTGCGTGGTGAGCGCGACCGAGAAGCCGTGCATCAGGTTGGCAATGTTGTCCATGCTGATATCCCCGCCGTCTCAGAGGCCGATGAGCGGCTCGATCGGGCCCTTGAGCAGGCCGATCTGGAAGAATTTTTCGAGCGCGAAGTAGAAGAACGCCGCCGTCACGAAGGCGGTGCCAAGGCTCTGCAGCCAGCCGTAACCACCCTGGAAGCGCATTGCGAAGACGAGATAGAGGATCGTCGCGACATACATGCCGAGCGTCGCGCTCACCACGACGAAGGCGACGAGCGGCAGCAGGAAGGACAGCACCCGCTTGCCGCGCTCGGCGTCGAGGAACGCCTCGGCGAGCACGGCCTTTCCGGAGATGCGTTGACCGAGCGTCACAGCGATCGTGCCGAGGCTCGCCAGCGCGATCAGCGCGCCCGCGTAGAAGGGAAAGGCGCCGGGCTGCGGACCGGACGTATCCCAGCCGATGCCGAATTCGAGCGAGCCCTTCACGATGACGAGCCCGAAGACGAGCGTCAGGATCGCGGTCCCGATCTCGGCCCAGAAGCGGGTGACCATGCGGTGGGTTCCTCCTTGCGGGAGCGGCGGGAAGGCACGGCTGAAAGAAGAAGCGGGTCATCCCGGACGCAGCGAAGCGGAGATCCGGGATCCATGCCTGAGCGTACCCGATCGAGGTTCCGGCATGGATCCCGGGTCAAGCCCGGGATGACCGCGTGTTTACGCGGTAAATCGGCGTGCGCCGATCCCACCTTACTTCGCGACCCAGCCTTCGTTCTCGAAGACTTTCTTGTTCGCCGCCTCGTCCTTGGCGACGAAATCGGCGAGCTCCTTGCCCTTCATGAACTTGGCGGTCTGGGCAGTGCGCGTCACGAATTCCAACCATTCCGGGGTCTTGGAGACCTTCTCGAGCAGGCCGGCGTAATAGGTCACGGCATCAGCCGGGACGTCGGCCGGCAGCCAGACGGTACGCGGCATCTGGAAGGTCTCCAGCGGCAGGCCGGCTTCCTTGCAGGTCGGGATATCGCCCCAGCCCTTGCCCTCGAAGACGGGCTCGCCCTTGGCGAGGCGGGCCGGCGAGAAGACGCAGAGCGGCTTCACCTGCCCGGCCTTCCACTGGCCGATATTCTCGTTGGGGTTGTTGGTGTTGGAGTCGATATGGCCGCCGGCGAGCTGCACGGCCGCGGCGCTGCCGCCCTGGAACGGCACGTAGATCCATTTCACGCCGGCGGCGTCCTGGATCATCGAGGTCAGCGTCTGGTCAGTGTCCTTCGACTGGCTGCCGCCCATCTTGAAGCCCATCGGCTTGGCCTTGACCGCCTCGAGATAGCTCTTGGCGTCGGCATAGGGAGCGTCGCCCTTGACCCAGAGCAGGAACTCGTCGAGCGCCAGCGCCGCGACCGGCGTCAGGTCCGAGACCTTGTAGCCGAGCTTGGCGACGTAAGGCAGGAGATAGGCGTTGTTGGTGCCGAAGATGACCCTGTTCGGATCGCCCTTGGCGCCCTTGCCGTAGACGTAACCCTCGGCGCCGGAGCCGCCACCCTTGTTCACCACCACGATCGGCTGCTCGGTGAACTTGTGCTTGGTGATGATCGACTGGATGATGCGGGCAAAGTTGTCGGTGCCGCCGCCGGCACCCGAGGTCACGACGAACTCGATCGGCTTGGTCGGCTCCCAGGCCTGCGCGGCACCGATGCCGCCAAGCGTGAGCGCGCCGGCAAACGCAGCCGAAATGGCGATGGTCTTCATGGTTTCTCTCCCTGGGCTCTGATCTTGCGAGGCCGCTCTTGCCGGCGGCTTTGTCGAGAAGGTTGCGAGAAGGCTGGGCGTCAGGCGGCAGCGCGGGTCTTGCTCTTTCCGTCCCGGGCCATCTTGATCGCGAGCGCGAGCGCGGCGCGCGTCGCGCCGAGATTGGCGATGCCCTTGCCGGCGATCTCATAGGCCGTACCATGGGCCGGCGTGCAGATCGGGAAGGGGAAACCGCCGATCAGGGTGACGCCGCGGTCGAAGCCAATCAGCTTCATCGCGATCTGGCCCTGGTCGTGATACATCGTCAGCACGGCGTCGAAATCGCCGTTCTTCGCCCGCAGGAAGACCGTGTCCGACGGGAACGGCCCCTCGACCGTGAAGCCCTTGGCCTTGGCCGCCTTTACCGCCGGCTCGATCGTCTCGATCTCGTCGCGGCCGAAATTGCCGCCATCGCCGGCATGCGGATTGATTCCGGCGACCGCGATGCGCGGCGGATTGAAGCCGGCGGCGCGCAGATTGGCATCGGCCAGCGTCAGCGCCCGCAGGATGCGCTCCTGCGTGATGTTCTGCGCCACTTCCGACAGCGGGATGTGCGAGGTGACGCGGGCGTTCCAGAGCTTGTCGAGGATATTGAACTCGCTCGCCGCACCCTCGAAGCCGATGGCATCGCGCACGAAGCGGATCTCGTCGTCATAGCCGGGATAGGCAAAGCGCATCGCCGCCTTGTTGAAGGGCGTGAAGAACACCGCATCGGCCTTGCCTGACGCCGCGAATTGCAGCGCGCGGCGGAAATTCTCGGTCGCAGCCTTGCCGCCGGCCAGCGTCGCCGTGCCGCGCTTGAGATCGGCGGGGTCGTGGTTGGCGAGATCGACGAAGACGGGCCGGTCACCGAGCGGCAGCGCGTCGTCGCCCTTCACGACCTGGACCTGCGGATCGACGCCACCGTCCTTGATGCCGAGATCGAGCAGGCGCTTGTCGCCGAAGACGACATAGCGGGCCGCGCCACGCAGATCGGCCTCCGACAGGATGCGGGCCGTCAGTTCGGGGCTGACGCCGGAGGGATCGCCCATCGCCACGGCAATCACCGGCAAGGCGTCATTCGTCCGCTCATTCATGACTGCCACTCCGCTGCCTGTCTGCTCTTCTGGTTCCGTTGGCTAACACAGGCGGCCGATCCACTCAAGTATGCTGTATGCAGCATATCAAAACCGATGTACTCATTCGGCAGGCGTGAGCTGCGGATCGGGCTGCGCCGGAGGAGAGCCGAATGAATTTTCATGCGCATTACGCCGGGATCGCGGAGCCTGTCGAAACCTGCCTCGTCGGCAGCGGCAGCTTCGGGCGCAGCTATCTCGCGCAGTCGCGCCGGACGCGGTTGGTCAATGCGCGCATAGCAGTCGACGTCACGGCCGAAGCCGCCGGCAAGGCTTTCGCTGCGGCTGGTTTCGAGCCTCACGAGATCGCGCTGTGCTCGACCGGGGCCGAGGCAAAGGCCGCGTGGAATGCCGGGCGCTGCGTCGCCGCGTCCAGCCTCGATGTCGTGATGGAACTGCCCTTCGCGCTTCTCGTCGAGGCGACCGGGAGCCCGGAAGCGGCGACCCGGCACAGCCTTGCCGCAATCGATGCGAGCCGCCATGTCGCGCTCGTCTCGAAGGAGGCCGACAGCGTCATCGGACCGGGGCTGGCACGACTCGCTCGCAACAAGGGCGTCGTGGTGACGCCGGTCGACGGCGACCAGCCGAGCCTGCTGATCGCGCTCGCGAGCTGGGCCGAGGTCATCGGACTCGAGATCATCGCCGCCGGCAAGTCGAGCGAGTACGATTTCGTGCTCGATGCCGCGACCGGCGACGTCACCTGCAACGGCGTGACCCGCTCCCTGCCGGCACTGCGCGAGCACTGGCTGCCGGGCTCGCGTTCCGTCGTCGCCACCGCAGCGGAACGCGCGCGAATCCTCGGCGAAGCCTTCCCCTTGAGGGCCGTGCCCGATCTCTGCGAGATGACGCTCGTCGCCAATGCGCTGGATTTCTCGGCCGACGCTGCCGGCTTCCATGCGCCGCCGGCCCGCATCCCGGAACTCGCCGATCTCTTCGCCGAGCGCAGCGAGGGCGGATTGATGGGCGGCACGCGCCGGATCGACGTGTTCCACCATCTGCGGCTAGCGGACGAAGCGAGCTTCGCCGGCGGCGTCTTCATCGTCGTGCGCTGCGACAATGACGAGACCTGGGAGATGCTGGCCGGCAAGGGCCATGTCGTCAGCCGCAGCGGCAAAACTGCCGCGCTCTACCTGCCGCGCCACCTGCTAGGCGTCGAGGTCGCGACCTCGATCCTCGACGCGGCCGGGCTCGGCCGCTCCGGCTATGGCGACGACTACCGACCAAGGCAGGACCTCGTCGCGGTCGCGCAGCGCGACCTCGCCGCCGGGGCGGTGCTCACGATGGGCGGGCACCATCACAGCATCGAGAATGTCGGCGCGGAGGTGAGGCCCGCGGCGGCGCTCGCGACCGAGCGCCCTGCCCCGTTCTATCTGGTCGCCAACCGGACGCTCGTCCGTCCGGTCAGGGCCGGCGAGGCGATCCGCCTCGGCGATGTCGAGATCGCCGCCGATTCCGGCCTGCTGGCGATGCGCCGGCGGCAGGATGCGCTCTTCGCAGCCGACAACGGCGCGTCCGTTTGACAGCGCGGAATCCGCATGCCGTAACGGAGAGGCCGGGAACACGGGAGCAACGATGAGCGAGACGGCGGCCGACTATATCCCGATCACGCGCCGCACCCTCCATGACGAGGTGCTGGAGCGCGTGCGCGACATGATCATCGAAGGGCGGCTCGAACCGGGCCAGCGCATCAACGAGGGCCAGGTCGGCGCCCAGCTCGGCGTCTCGCGGACGCCTTTGCGCGAGGCCATCAAGACGCTCGCCAGCGAGGGGCTCGTCGAGATCCTGCCGGCCAAGGGCGCGATCGTCCGGAAGTTCACGGCGCGCGATCTCGCCGATATCCTCGAGGTCATCAAGAGCCTGGAGCAGCTCGGCGGCCGGATCGCCTGCGCACAAGCCAGCGACGCCACGATCGCGGCGATCCACAAGCTGCATGAGGACATGCTCGCGCTCTATGCGACGCGCGAGCGGCTCGACTATTTCAAGCTGAACCAGGCGATCCACAGCGCCATCGTCGCGGCATCCGGCAATGCGGTGCTGGCCGAGATGCACACCACCCTGCAGGCCCGGATCAAGCGCCTGCGCTTCGTCGGCAATGAAGGCCCGGAGAAATGGGCAGGCGCGGTCGCCGAACACGAGGACATGATGGCGGCCCTGTTGAAGCGCGACGGCGACGCCCTCGCCGAGGCGATCGGCCGCCATATGGACACGACGCTGGTGCGGGTCCGCGAGGTGCTCTGAGCGCCTATTGGGAACGGCGGGCTCTTCTGGAGCCTCCATAGACTTTCGAACAAGCTCACGGCGGCCGGCAAAAGCCCCCTCGCTCCAGCCGGAAGCCGTTCCCGCACGACCGTTTACCCTCTCCCCGGAGCTGGCCTTCGCGCCCTCCGAGACAGCTATCCGCGCCCCCGTTCTTTTAATAAGCTGTAGACAAGGCGGCCCGGGGACTTTCGCCCCAGGAGCTTCCGATACAACGGGACCGTTCACCGCCCAGATAGGGCGGAGAGGCGTTCAAGGAGACATCCATGAAGAAAATTCTTTTGGTGACGCTGTCGGCCTCCGCGCTGATGGCGGCGCAGCCGCTGATGGCCAAGACCCTGGTCTATTGCTCGGAGGGCAGCCCCGAGAACTTCGCGCCGAGCGTCAACACCACCGGCACGTCCTTCGATGCGAACACCCAGATCTATGACACGATCGTCCAGTTCGAGCGGGGCGGCACCAAGGTCCAGCCGGCGCTCGCCGAGAAATGGGACGTCTCTGCCGATGGCCTGACCTACACCTTCCACCTGCGCAAGAACGTCAAGTGGCAGTCCAACAAGAACTTCAAGCCGACCCGCAACTTCAACGCCGACGACATCATCTTCATGATCGAGCGGCAGTGGAAGGAAAGCCACCCGTTCTTCAAGGTGACCAGCTCGAACCACTCCTATTTCAACGACATGGCCATGCCCAAGCTGTTGAAATCGGTCGAGAAGGTCGATGACTACACCGTCAAGATCACGCTGAACCAGCCGGAAGCGCCGTTCCTCGCCGACCTCGCGATGCAGTATGCCAGCGTGCAGTCGAAGGAATATGCCGATGCGATGCTGAAGGCGGGCACGCCGGAGAAGCTCGATCAGGACCCGGTCGGCACCGGCCCGTTCTATCTGGTGCAGTACCAGAAGGACGCGATCATCCGCTACAAGGCCAATCCCGATTACTGGGCCGGCAAGGCCAAGATCGACGACCTGATCTTCGCGATCACGCCGGACGCCTCGGTGCGCTGGGCCAAGCTCCAGAAGGGCGAATGCCATGTCATGCCCTATCCGAACCCGGCCGATCTCGAGGCGATCCGCAAGGACGCGAATGTCGAGATCCTGGAGCAGCCCGGCCTGAACATCGGCTATCTCGCCTACAACACCACCAAGAAGCCCTTCGACGACGTCAAGGTGCGCCGCGCCGTCAACAAGGCGATCAACAAGAAGGCGATCATCGACGCGGTTTATCTCTCCAGCGGCGTCGCGGCGACGAACCCGATCCCGCCGACGATGTGGTCCTATAACGAGACGATCAAGGACGACCCCTTCGATCCGGAAGCGGCCAAGAAGGAGCTGGCCGAGGCCGGCTATCCGAACGGCCTCGAGATCGACCTCTGGGCCATGCCGGTGCAGCGCCCCTACAACCCGAACGCCAAGCGCATCGCCGAGCTGATGCAGGCCGACCTCGCCAAGGTCGGCGTCAAGGCCGAGATCAAGAGCTTCGAGTGGGGCGAGTACCGCAAGCGCATGCAGGCGGGCGAGCATCAGACGGGCATGCTCGGCTGGACCGGCGACAACGGCGACCCGGACAACTTCCTGCACACGCTGCTGGGTTGCGACTCGGCCAAGACGAATGGCTCGAACGTCGCCAAGTTCTGCTACCAGCCCTTCGAGGAGCTGGTGGCGAAGGCGAAGACGGTCACCGACCAGGCCGAGCGCGAGAAGCTCTACCGGCAGGCGCAGGTGATCTTCAAGGAGCAGTCGCCGTGGTTCACCATCGCGCATGCCGTGCAGCTCAAGCCGGTCCGCAAGGAGGTGAAGGACTTCAAGCTCTCGCCGTTCGGCCGCCACACCTTCTACGGCGTCGACATCGGCAAGTGAGCCGAATTGCCGGCCGCGCCACGCCCTGGCGCGGCTGATGCATGCCAGACGACGCGGCCCCCGGCGGGGCCGCGTTCCGGGAAGCGGAGACGATGGGGCACGACGCCCCGCGCCCGATCCGCCCTCCCTGCTTCTGCCGAAAGAACCCCGCCCATGTCCGTTCGTGCCCGCTCCCTTGCGCTTACGTTGGGGCTCAGCGCCCTATTGCTGCCCGCCATCGCCAGCGCCCAGGCGCTCGTCGTCTGCTCCGAAGCCAGCCCCGACTTTCTGAATCCGCAGTTCAGCGGCCAGAACACCGCCTATGACGTCGCCGCGCAGATCTATGAGCGGCTGACGGCGACGGAACGCGGCGGCTCGGAGATCATCCCGAGCCTCGCCGAGTCCTGGACGATCTCCGAGGACGCGCTGACCTACACCTTCAAGCTGCGCAAGGGCGTGAAATGGCACGCCAGCAAGAACTTCACGCCGACGCGTGATTTCAACGCCGACGATGTGATCTTCTCGTTCGGACGGATGTTCGACGAGAGCAACCCGTTCTACAAGGTCGGTAGCGGCAATTTCAGCTTCTTCGCCGAGATCGTGAAGCCGAGCTTCAAGGCACTCGAGAAGGTCGACGACTACACGGTCAAGCTGACCCTGAGCAAGCCGAACGCGCCGTTGCTCTCGGCGCTCTCAGTCGAGCCGATGTCGATCCTTTCGGCCGAATATGCCGCGGCCATGCTCAAGGCCGGCACGCCCGAGCAGATCGATTTCGTGCCGATCGGCACCGGGCCGTTCTCGCTGCTCTCATACCAGAAGGACGCCGTGATCCGCTTCAAGGCGGTGCCGGACCACTGGACCAAGGCCGTCGGCAACCGCGACCGCATGGCGCTCGTCAACGACCTGATCTTCGTGATCACGCCCGATGCCGCGGTACGCTTCGCCAAGGTGCGCTCGGGCGAATGCCAGATCGCGCGCTACCCCAATCCCGGCGACCTGCCGGCGATGAAGGCGGAAGCCTCGATCAACCTGCTGCAAGGCACCATCGCCGATGAGAGCTTCCTCGCCTTCAACCAGCAGAAGAAGCCCTTCGGCGACAAGCGGGTGCGCGAGGCCCTGGCCTATGCGACCAACATCCCCGCCATCATCGATGCCGTCTATCAGGGCACCGGCAAGCCCACCGCCGCGGCGGTGCCGCCCTCGCTCTGGTCGTATGACGCCGACCTGAAGCCGCGGCCGTACGACCCCGAGAAGGCCAAGGCCCTGCTCAAGGAAGCCGGCCTCGCGGACGGCTTCGAGACGACGCTCTGGGCCATCCCGGTGGTGCGCGCTTATATGCCGAACGGCCGGCGCGCGGCCGAGCTGATCCAGGCCGACTGGGCCAAGATCGGTGTCAAGGCGACGATCCAGACCTTCGAATGGGGCGAGTATCTCAAGCGTGGCCGGGCCGGCGACCACGAGGTCGGCATGTTCGGCTACACCTGGGACTATCCCGATCCGAGCCAGATCCTGCTGACGGGCTGGACCTGCGAGGGTGTGAAGAGCGGCGCCAACCGCGCCCGCTGGTGCAACCAGGAAGCCTCGGACGCGCTGGCCAAGGCCAGCACGATCACCGACCAGGGCGAGCGCGCCAAGCTCTACAAGCGCTTCCAGGAGCTGTTCCACCAGGATGTCGCGGGCCTGCTCTTCGCCAATGCGCAGGCCTTCACGCCGGTGCGCAAGGACGTGAAGGATTACAAGATCCACTTCTTCGGCGGACAGCCCTTCTTCGGCGTCTCCATCGCCAAGTAATCGTCCCACGCTCTCACCGCGGCAGCCTCTCGCTGCCGCGGTCGATTGCCTGCGCGGTCATGCTGGCCGCACAGGGCCTCCCCGGAGTTCCCTCACCATGCGCATCTATATTTCAGCTGACATCGAAGGCATCGCCGGCGTGGTCACCCGCGACCAGACCCTGGTGGAGGGCTTCGAATACCAGGCAGCGCGCGTCTGGATGACCGACAGCGTCACCGCCGCCGCTCGCGCCGCCTATGACAGCGGCGCCAGCGAGGTCGTCATCGCCGACAGCCATGGCCGGGCGCAGAACCTGCTGCTGGAGCGGCTGCCACGGGACGTCCAGCTCGTGCGCGCCCATCCGCGGCCGCTCTCGATGATGCAGGGCGTCGAGCACGGCGCCTATGACGGCGCGCTCTTCATCGGCTACCACACGGGCTCGACCAATCCCGAAGGTGTGCTGGCCCATACCTTCCGCGGCGCCACGCTACGGGAAGTGCGGGTCAACGGCGTTGCCGTACCGGAGGCCGGCATCAACGCCGCCATCGCCGGGCATTTCGACGTGCCGGTCCTGCTCGTCAGCGGCGACGACGCCACGATCGCCGAGACCAAGGGCTTCCTGCCCGATATCGAGGGCGTGACGGTGAAATGGGCGCATAGCCGCCAATCCGCGCGCACGTTGATGCCGGAAGCCTCCTACGAACTGATCGCGGACGGCGTGAAACGCGCCATCGCGCGGCGGGCTTCGATCAAGCCTTACCGGATCGCCGGGCCGATCACGCTCGAGGTCGGCTTCCTGTTCCGCCAGCCGGTCGAATATCTCGTGCTGCTGAAACTCGTGGAGCGGGTGGATGCCTTCACGATCCGCTATGTCGCGGACGATATCCTTGATCTCCAGCGCTTTTTGGTGTTTGCGCTGGGCTACAGCTCGACATTGCAATAAATCCAAACGACCTGCCGGCGTGCGACGAACGCTTTCACGCCGGCCAAAAACATCGGCAGAACCATGCTGCGCTTCATCTTCACCCGGCTGAGCCTGGTCATCCCGACCTTCATCGGCATCACGCTGCTGGCCTTCTTCCTCGTGCGCCTCGTCCCCGGCGATCCGATCGAGACCATGGCCGGCGAACGCGGCATCGACGCCGCCCGCCATGCCCAGCTCCTGACCGAATACGGCCTCGACCGGCCGCTGCTCGTCCAGTACGGCAAATATATCGAGCGCGTCGTACAGGGCGATCTCGGCAAGTCGATCGTCACACGAGAGAACGTCCTGACCGAGTTCGGCCAGCTCTTCCCGGCGACGATCGAGCTCGCGCTCTGCGCCATCCTGATCGCGCTGCTC
Organism: Beijerinckiaceae bacterium; assembly: GCA_965283735.1. Lineage (GTDB taxonomy): Bacteria > Pseudomonadota > Alphaproteobacteria > Rhizobiales > Beijerinckiaceae > Allobosea. Next base: position 1,048,807 of record CBDIPN010000002.1, read on the forward strand.
GTCGGCCTTCCGGCCGGCATCATCGCCGCGGTGAAGCGAAACTCGATCTTCGACCATGGCGTGATGGGCATCTCGCTCACCGGCTACTCCATGCCGATCTTCTGGTGGGGTCTGCTGTTGATCCTGCTGTTCTCGGTGCAGCTCGGCATCACGCCGGTCTCGGGCCGGATCGCGGTGCAGTATTTCATCGAGCCGGTCACCGGCTTCCTCACCATCGACAGCCTTCTGGCCGGGGACATCGACGCCTTCTGGTCGGCGCTGTCGCATCTCGTCCTGCCTGCGATCGTGCTCGGCACGGTGCCGCTCGCGGTCATCGCCCGCATGACCCGCTCGGCGATGCTGGAAGTGCTGGGCGAGGACTATATCCGCACCGCCCGCGCCAAGGGCATGGCGCCGATCCGGGTCGTCGCGCTGCATGCCCTTCGCAACGCACTGATCCCAATCGTCACCGTCATCGGCCTGCAGGTCGGCGCGCTCTTCACCGGCGCGATCCTGACCGAGACCATCTTCTCCTGGCCCGGCGTCGGCAAATGGCTGATCGAGGCGATCAGCCGGCGCGACTATCCGGTCCTGCAAGGCGGCACATTGCTGCTCGGCGTCGTGGTGATGAGCGTCAACCTCTTCGTCGACCTGCTCTACGGCCTGATCAACCCGCGCATCAGGCACGCGAAATGACCCGCCAATCTCCCCTTCGCTCCCATCGGAGCCTCGCCGCATGAGCACCGAAACCCTGCAAGCCCCGACCGCCGTGCCGAGCGTCGCCCCGCCCCATCCGCTGCGCGAGTTCTGGACCTATTTCAGCGCCAATCGCGGCGCCGTCGCCGGCCTCGTCGTCATCGTCCTGGTGCTGCTCTGCGCGCTGTTCGCGCCGTGGATCGCGCCGCATGACCCGAACCTGACCAACAACACGGTCTTCCTGAAGCCGCCGTTCTGGCAGGAGGGCGGCTCGCTTTCCTATCCGCTCGGCACCGACGCGATCGGCCGCGACATCCTCTCGCGCCTGCTCTTCGGCGCGCGGCTCTCGCTGGTGATCGGCATCGCCGTCGTCGCGCTCGCGATCGTCGTCGGCATCGTGCTCGGGCTGATCGCCGGCTACTTCAAGGGCCTCGCCGATATCGCGATCATGCGCCTGATGGACATCCTGATGACGATGCCGAGCCTTCTGCTCGCCATCGTCATCGTCGCGATTCTCGGCCCCGGCCTGATGAACGCGATGCTTGCGGTGGCCATCGTGGTGCTGCCGCACTATGTCCGCATCACCCGCGCCGCCGTCATCGCCGAGGCGAGCAAGGACTATGTCGTCGCCGCCCAGGTCTCGGGCGCGCAGACGATCCGCCTGATGTTCTCCGAGATCCTCCCGAACTGCGCCGCGCCGCTGATCGTGCAGGCGACGCTCGGCGTCTCCACCGCGATCCTCGATGCCGCCGCGCTCGGCTTCCTCGGGTTGGGCGCCCAGCCTCCGACACCGGAATGGGGCACGATGCTCGCCGATGCGCGCGAATTCGTGCTGCGCGCCTGGTGGGTCGTCACCTTCCCGGGCCTCGCCATCCTCATCACCGTGCTCGCCTTCAACCTTCTCGGTGACGGCCTGCGCGATGCGCTCGACCCCAAGCTGAAGCGCTGATCCCATGCCCCTTCTCGAAATCGAAAACCTCAGCGTCGAATTCCCGACCTCCCAGGGAACACTGCGCGCCGTCGACCGCATCGACCTCACCCTCGACGAGGGCGAGGTTCTCGGCGTGGTCGGCGAATCCGGCTCCGGCAAGAGCGTGACCATGCTCGCGCTGATGGGTCTGGTCGGCTATCCCGGCCGCGTCCGCGCCGACAAGCTGCGCTTCGACGGCCGCGACCTCCTGACCATGTCCGCGCGCGAGCGCCGCCAGCTCACCGGCAAGGACGTGGCGATGATCTTCCAGGAGCCGAGCACCAGCCTGAACCCTTGCTTCACCATCGGCTTCCAGTTGGCCGAGACCCTCAGGAAGCACGAGGGCATGGACCGCAAGGCCGCGAAGCACCGGGCGATCGAGCTTTTGGAGCAGGTCGGCATCCCGGCCGCCGAGAGCCGCCTCAAGGCTTTCCCGCACCAGCTCTCCGGCGGCATGAACCAGCGCGTGATGATCGCGATGGCGATCGCCTGCAATCCACGCCTGCTGATCGCCGACGAGCCGACCACCGCGCTCGACGTCACCATCCAGGCGCAGATCCTCGAATTGCTGATGTCGCTCCAGCGCGAGCGCAACATGGCGCTCGTCCTGATCACCCACAACATGGGCGTCGTCGCCGAGACCGCGCAGCGCATCATGGTGATGTATGCCGGGCAGATCATGGAGGAGCGCAAGGTCGACGCGCTCTTCGCCAACCCGCAGCATCCCTATTCCCAAGCCCTGCTCGCGGCCCTGCCGGAGCGCAGCGAGCATGCGACGCGGCTGGCGACCATTCCCGGCATGGTGCCCGGCCTGAACGACCGGCCAAAGGGCTGCCTGTTCAGCCCGCGTTGCGCCTATGCGACCGAGCACTCGCGCAATATCCAGCCTGAGCTGCGCAACTGGGCGGACGGGCGCGTGCGCTGTCACTACCCGCTCGGCGATCCCCAGCGCGATGCCGCGCGCGCCCGCGACGAAGCCGGCCAGGCGAAGGAGGCCGCGCGATGACCAACCCCGTGATCGAAGCGCGCGAGCTGACGCAGATCTACCCGGTCAAGCAGGGTCTCTTCCGCGCCCCGGCGCAGTTGCAGGCGGTGAACAAGGTCTCCTTCGCGGTCGAGGCCGGGCGCACGCTCGCCGTTGTCGGCGAGTCCGGCTGCGGAAAGTCGACGCTCGCCCGAATGGCGACGCTGATCGAGACGCCGACGTCGGGCGCCCTGACGCTGGACGGGCTCGATGCCGTCTCGCCGCCGGCAAGCGAGCGCAGACGGCTGCGCCGCACGGTGCAGTTCGTCTTCCAGAACCCCTATGGATCGCTCAACCCGCGCAAGAAGGTCGGGACGATCCTGGAGGAACCGCTCAAGATCAACACCGACCTTTCGCCTGCCGAGCGCACCGAGAAGGCGCGCGCGATGATGGCCAAGGTCGGCCTGCGCCCCGAGCATTACGCCCGCTATCCGCACATGTTCTCGGGCGGGCAGCGCCAACGCATCGCGATCGCGCGTGCGCTGATCCTCTCGCCCAAGGTCGTGGTGGCGGACGAGCCGGTCTCGGCCTTGGACATCTCGATCCAGGCGCAGGTGCTGAACCTGCTGGCGGACCTGCAGGACGAGCTGAAGCTCGCCTATCTCTTCATCTCGCACGACCTCAGCGTCGTCCGCCACATCGCCCATGACGTGATGGTGATGTATCTCGGCAATGCCATCGAGCACGGGCCGAAGGAGCGCATCTACGCGCGGCCGCTCCACCCCTATACCCAGGCGCTGCTCGCCTCGACGCCGCGTGTCGATGCCGGCAAGCGCGAGCGCATCATCCTGCGCGGCGAACTGCCCTCCCCGCTCAACCCGCCGAAGGGCTGCGTGTTCTCGACCCGCTGCCCGCATGTGACCGATCGCTGCCGCGTCGAGCGCCCGGAGAAGCGCGAGATCGACGGCCGGAAAGTCGCCTGCCACTACGCCGAGGATTTTCTCGACAAGGCGGCCTGACCTGTTGGAAACACGGCTTGAGCCAGGCGGAGCCCGGAACCGTATTCCAGGATTCGCCTGAGCTCAGACCGAAGCGCCGATCGCGCGGCGGACGGCAATGGCGATATCCGGCCGGTCGGTCGTGAAGGCGGTGACGCCATCCGCGAAGGCCTTCCGGATCGCCGGCTCGTCATGGGCGCCGTAATAGCCCAGCTTCACAGCCTCGCTGCGGCAGATCTCGCCATCGCCATCGCGAGCCTGCGCGATGCGGATCGCAATCTCCGGTACGCCGGCCGCGCTCACCTCACGGCATAACCCGCGCAGGTCTCGCATGGGCACAGCCAGCAGCTTGTCGGCGATGAGCCAGATCGTCGGCACCGTCGGCGCAAGGCGCAGGAGTTCCGTCAGCGTCGGCAGATCGAAGGAGGTGAAGGTCGTGCGGTCGAGCAGGCGCCGTTCCTGCAATCGCGCCACGACCTGCGCCTCGATGCCGGGATAGCGCGCGCCATCTTGCCGCGTCTTCAGCTCGATGCGCAGCCTGATGCCGCTCGGCTCAAGGATGTCCAGAACCTCGTCGAAACTCGGGATGGTCTCGCCGTCGGCCCCGATCAGCTTCACGGCCTGCAGCGCGGCCCAGTCCATATCGCCGACCGCGCCTTCGCCTGACGCCGTCCGGCCGAGCAGGGAATCGTGATGAACCACCAGCACGCCGTCGCGGCTGTGATGGATATCGAATTCGATGAAATCCACGGGGAGAACCGCGGAATTGCGGAAGGCGAGGCGGCTGTTCTCGGGCCAGATTTTGGCGCCGCCGCGATGCGAGGCGATGTCCGTCATATCTCTGTAACCAAAGGGGGAGATGTCTGCTTATGCAACATAAATTGCGGATGGGCGAGCCTGCAATTTAACTTGCAGGTCGCCGCAATACTCCATTACCTTGCCTGCCATGGGAGAGACGATGAACCTGACGGAGATCATCGCGGCGCGCCGGGACGAGCTGACAGAGTCAGACCGTCGGCTGGTCGAGGTTCTCCTGGCCAATCGCACGGCGGGCAGCTTCCTGCCGTCGCACAAGGTCGCCGAGCAGGCTGGCGTGCACGCCTCGACCGCCGGCCGCCTCGCCCGCAAGCTCGGCTTCGCCTCCTATCGCGAGATGCGCGGCGCCTTGCAGGATACCGTCGTCGCCGACCTCGACGCGTCCGTCCGGGTGCGACGCCGGCTCGACCGGGTGCAGGGCGATTCCTTGCTGGGCTCTGTCGTCGAGGGCGAAATCCGCGCGCTCGGCGCGCTTGTCAGCCAAATCTCGGATGCCGAGATCGTCGCTGCGGCCGACATGCTGCGGCAGGCCGGGCGCATCCTCGTCGCCGGTGAGGGTCATGCCAGTAGCCTCGCCGATCTGTTCGTGCGACGCCTCGTCCGCTCCGGCTATCGCGCAACGGTCGTCGCCCATGCAGACTGGCAGGCGGCCGACCAGTTGCTCGGCCTGGCCGCTGGCGATGTCGTGATCGCGCTGATCTTCCGCCACGAAAGCCCGGCGATGACGCGCATCGTCGCCTGCGCCCGCGAGATCGGAGCGAAGACGCTCCTGATCACCGACCGGCGCACCGGCGTGCCGGCCTGCGACATGCAGCTCGTCGCCGCCCGCGGCGAGCAAGGCGAATTCCATTCACTGACCGTGCCGATGGCGATCTGCAACACGCTGATCCTGGAACTGTCGCGCACCGATGACGGCCGCTCGCTGGAGACGCTGGCGAAGGTCGAGACCCTGCAACGCCTGTTTCGCGGCAAGCCCGGCTAGGGCCGCCGCAAAGACGGGCGACGGAACACCCAACAATTCCTGTCCGATGGGAGGATGACATGACCAATTCGACCACCCGCAAAACGCCATACGCCATCGCGCTCGTCGCAGGCCTTGCGATAGCAGCCGGCTCCAGCGCCATCGCGCAGGAGCGACCTGCTCTTACTGTCGCCGTCAACGAGCTGGCGCGCTCGCTCGACCCCGGCGAGCATACCGGCAATGTCGATACCCGCATCTACTACTCGATCTTCGATACGCTGATCCGGCGCGACTTCGCCAAGCCGAAAGCCGATGGCGGCGCCAATCTCGTTCCCGGCCTCGCCGAGAGCTGGTCCTGGACGACGCCGACCACCTTCGACCTGAAGCTGCGCCGCGGCGTCGTCTGCCATGACGGCAGCCCGTTCGACGCCAATGACGTGCTGGCGACCTTCTCGCCCGACCGGCTCTGGGGGCCGAAGGCTTATTACCCGGAAGGCCGCGTCTATTTCGGCAATTTCACCAATGTCGAGAAGCTCGACGACTTCAGCGTGCGGATCACCGTGGCGCAGCATGACCCGATCATGGAGCACCGCCTGTCGAGCTACATGTCCTTCACGATCTGCGACGAGCCCTGGAACGCCTTCCGCAAGGAGGGCGTCGATTCCAAGGTCTGGATGGACCAGGCCGCCAAGGCCCTGCGCTGGAAGCCGGTCGGAACCGGTCCCTACAGCTTCGTCGACTACCAGAAGAACGACCGGATCACGCTAGCGGCCTTTGACCGCTATTTCGGCGGCCAGCCTGCGGCCAAGTCCATCACCTTCCGCTCGGTACCCGAGGTCGCGGCGCGCGTCGCCGGTCTCGTGGCGGGCGATTTCGACATCGCCGTCGAATTGCCGCCGGACCAGTGGGATGGCTTGAAGCGCTACAAGGACGTCTCGGTGAAGACCGAGCCGCTGGAGAACAGCCATGTCCTCCAGTTCAACACCAGCGATCCCGTGCTCTCCGACAAGAAGCTGCGCCACGCGATGAGCCTGTCGATCGACCGCAAGGCGCTGATCGACGCGCTCTGGAAGGGCCAGACCTATACACCCAATGGCCACCAGCTCCCGAGCTTCGGGCCGATCTATGTCAAGGAGAACAAGGGCTACGCCTATGATCCGGCGCTCGCCAAGAAGCTGCTGGCGGAGAGCAGCTACAAGGGCCAGGAGATCTCCTACCGGCTGATCCCGAACTACTACCTCTACAATGTCGAGGCGGCGCAGGTGATCCAGGAGATGTGGCGTGCGGTCGGCATCAATGCCCGCATCGACTTCGTCGACAGCTTCAAGGAGGTGCGCAAGCCGGGCGCCCAGGTCTTCGCCTGGTCGAACACCTATCGCGTGCCCGATCCCTCCGGCGCGATCCTGACGCTCTGGGGCCCCGCGAGCGAGAACCAGAAGACCTGGAAGCTCTATGGCGCGAGCGCGGCCTTCAACGAGGCCGCCAAGGAACTGACCGACGAGACCGACGAGGCCAAGCGCCGGGCGGCCTTCGCCAAGCTGCTCGTTGCCTTCGAGGACGATATGCCGATGACGATGCTCTACAACCCCGTCACCGGCTATGGCGTGAAGAAGGGCATCAACTGGACGCCCTACAGCCAGTACTACATGGACTTCCGCCCCTCGAACTTCTCGCTGGCCGCGAAGTGACGGGAATCGCGCGCAGGACCGAACCGGAGGGGGGCAGCGAGCCGCTGCTCTCCGTCGAGGGCCTGACCGTCGGCTTCCGCACCGCGAAGGGTTATGCCGACATCCTGCACGCCGTCTCCTTCGCCGTGCGGCCGGGCACGACGACCTGCATCGTCGGCGAGAGCGGCAGCGGCAAGAGCGTTTCCTGCCAGGCGGTGCTCGGCCTCCTGCCCGCGAACGGGCGCCGGACGGCCGGTCGCATCCTGTTCGAAGGGCGCGACCTCGCCGCCGCCAGCGAGGCCGAACTCGAAACGGTACGCGGCCGCGGCATCGGCATGGTGTTCCAGGACCCGCTGGGCTCGCTCAACCCACTGCATACGGTGGGCACGCAATTGCGCGAGACCTTGCGTCTGCACACCACGCTCTCCGAGCCGCAGCGGCAGGCCCGCGCGCTGGAACTCCTGCGTCTGGTCGGTATTCCCGAACCCGAGCAGCGCCTGGCATCCTACGTCCACCAGTTCTCCGGCGGCATGGCGCAGCGCGTGATGATCGCGATGGCGCTCGCCTGCGAGCCGCGCCTGCTGATCGCCGACGAGCCGACGACCGCGCTCGACGTGACCATCCAGGCGCAGATCCTCGATCTCCTGAACCAGCTCAAGGCCGAGCTCGGCATGGCGATCCTGTTCGTCACTCATGATCTCGGCGTCGTCGCCGAGATGGCCGACGATGTCGTGGTGATGCGCCATGGCCGCGTGATCGAAGCCGGCCCGGCGGAGCGCCTCCTGAACGCGCCGGAAGCGCCCTATACGGAGGAACTCCTCGCCGCGATGCCGCGCCTCGATGTCGCCGCGCCGATCTATCGCGAGCGGGCTGTGTCATGAGCGCCGCGACCGAGCTCTTGCTGCGCGTCTCTGCCCTGCGCCGGCATTTCGGCGGCGGCCGTTCCTTCCTGCGGACGCAACGGACCATCCGCGCCGTCGAGGATGTCTCGCTGACCTTGCGGATCGGCGAGACGCTCGGCCTCGTCGGCGAATCCGGTTGCGGGAAATCGACGACGGGCCGAATGATCGTCGGGCTCGAACGGCCGAGCGGCGGCGAAATCCTGTTCAAGGGCCGCGACCTCACGGCCCTGACGCCGCAAGACTGGCAGCGGCAGCGCCGCGACATCCAGATGATCTTCCAGAATCCGCAATCGGCGCTCGATCCGCGGCTCAGCATCGGCCGGCAGATCCGCGAGCCGCTCGACCTGCACGAGATCGGCGAGCGCAGCGGGCGCGATGCGGAAGTCCTGCGCCTGATGCAGGCGGTGGCGCTCGCGCCGGAGATGGCCGACCGCTTCCCGCACCAGATAAGCGGCGGGCAGGCGCAGCGGGTCGTGATCGCGCGGGCGCTGGCAATGAAACCCAGCCTGATCGTCTGCGACGAGCCGGTCTCGGCGCTCGACGTCTCCGTTCAGGCGACGGTGACGGAGCTTTTGCAGGAGCTGCAGGAGCGCTTCGACATCGCCTATCTCTTCATCTCGCACGACCTGCGCGTGGTGAAGAAGCTCTCGCATCGCATCGCCGTGATGTATCTCGGCCAGATCGTCGAGGAAGGCCCGACCGACCCGGTCTACCGCCAGCCGATGCACCCCTACACGACGGCGCTGCTCGCCGCGATTCCGGACCTTTCCACCTCGCGCACCACCCGCACTGTGCGCCTGGCAGGCGATCCGCCCTCGCCGGCCAATCCGCCTTCGGGCTGCCATTTCCATACGCGCTGCCCCTATGCCCGCCCGCGCTGCTCGGCCGAGATGCCGGCTCTGCGCCCGATGGGCGAAGGCCGCAGCGTCCGCTGCCATTTTGCTGGTGAACTGGGAGTTGCGTCATGACCCGGCCGCTTGTCATCGCCCATCGCGGCCATTCCGCGCGTTACCCTGAGAACACGCTGGAAGCCTATCGCGCCGCGATCGCGTCGGGTGCCGATCTCGTCGAGACCGATGCGCGGCTCAGCGCCGACGGCGTCGTCATCGCCTCGCATGATCCCGATCTCACCCGGATCGCCGGCCGCGACGCCGCGATCGCGAAGACGTCTCATGAAGACCTCGAGGCCATCGCCCGCTCCGGTGGCGTGCAGCTCACGACGCTGGCCGAGGCACTCGCCGCGATCTGCCCGCACCGCCAGGCGCTGATCGACATCAAGACCGGGGATCTCGCCATCATCGACGCTGTGCTTAGCGTGATCAAGGAACTCGGCGTGCTCGACCGGGTCTGGATCGGCGCGCGGGAGGTGCTTCAGGTCGCGCATGCCACCCTCACGGTGCCGGGCATCCGCATGCTCGCCTTCCTGCCCGACAAGGCCAATCCGGATCACTACGCCGCCGCAGGCGCAAGTGCGTTCCGCATCTGGGAGGGGAACCTCGACGGCCCTGTCGCGGCGCGGCTGCTGGGGCGCGTGCCTGTCTGGATCACGGCCGGTGGCAACGGCACTGGCCGCATCGTCGGCGATGTCGATAGTGACGGCCTTAGCGCCATACTCACACATGCGCCGCAAGCCGTTCTGCTCAACAATCCCGACCTGTTGACGGGCTTGCAGAGCCGCATGGCCTCGTGATGCCGGGCCAGCTTTTCCTGACGAAGCTCGCGCGCGGTCTGTTGACCGTTTGGCTGATCGTGACGCTGACCTTCGTCGCGCTCAATCTATCGGGCGATCCGATCGAGGCGCTGGTCGGCGACCAGGCTCCCGCCGAAGTGATCGCGCATTACCGCGAGAAATTCGGGCTCGACCGGCCGCTCTGGCAGCAATACGCCTCCTATGTCGCCGGGATCGCGCAGGGCGATTTCGGGCTCTCGCTCTCCGACCAGCGGCCTGCCATCGAACTCATCGCCGCGGCTTTGCCGCGCACGCTCAGGCTCGGGCTCACCGCCTTCATTCTCGGCCTTCTGCTCGGCGTCGGGCTTGGCATCGTCGCGGCGCTCAACCGCAATCGGCCGATCGACCGCTTCGTCATGAGCTTCGCGGTGCTCGGCTTCAGCCTGCCGAATTTCTTCCTCGGCATCCTCCTGATCCTGCTGTTCTCGCTGCACTGGCGCCTGCTGCCGAGTTCCGGCGACCAGACGATCTGGCATCTCATCCTGCCGGCGATCACGCTGGGCACGCATTTCGCCGGCACCTTCGCCCGCTTCACCCGCTCGGCCATGCTCGAGGTCCTGAACAAGCAATATGTCGTCGCCGCCCGGGCCAAGGGCGTGCCCCGGCCGCGCCGCGTGCTCTGGCATGCCCTGCCCAATGCGGCGATCCCGATCATCACGATCATCGGCCTCAAGCTCGGCGATCTCGTCGCCGGCTCGATCATCGTCGAGACCGTCTTCGCCGTCCCCGGCGTCGGCCGGCTGCTGGTCAATGCGGTGACCTCGCGCGATTTCGCGCTGGTGCAGGCGATCCTGATCATGACCTCGATCACGATGGTGCTGGCCAATCTCGCCGTCGACGCGATCTACGCGCTGATCGATCCGCGCATGCGCGCCGCCCGGTCGGAGAGTTGAGATGGCGTTCACGCCCCTCTTCCGCCGGAAGGACGATGCGCCGGTGCGTGCCGAGGCACGCTATCCCGCCCTCGTCATCGCGGCGCTTGCCCTGCTCGGCCTGATCCTCGTGATCTTCCTCTTCGCCGACTGGCTGGCGCCTTACGACTACCGCACGCAATCGCTATTGAAGCGCCTGAAGCCGCCAAGCTTCCTCGGCGGGATGCCCGAGCATCTGCTGGGGACGGACGAGCTCGGCCGCGATGTCCTGAACCGCCTGATCTACGCAATCCGCTTCAGCGTGCTCGTCGCGCTCGGCGGGACGCTGATCGGCGCCTTGATCGGCACCACGCTTGGCTTCATCGCCGCCCATTTCCGCGGGCTCGCTGAGGAGGCGATCATGATGCTGGCCGACGTGCAGGCGTCGCTACCCTTCATGATGATCGCGCTCGCGCTGATCGCCCTGTTCGGCGGCGGCTTCTTCCTCTTCGTCGCCATCATGGGCTTCTATGGCTGGGAGGTGTTCGCGCGGCTGACGCGCGGCGTCGTCATCGCCGCCAATACGCAGGGCTATGCGACCGCCGTGACGGCGCTCGGCGCACCCGCCCGCCATGTCTATCTCCGCCATGTCCTGCCGAACATCCTGAGCGTGCTGATCGTCCAGTTCACGCTGAACTTCCCGCAGGTGATCCTGCTGGAGACCTCGCTCAGCTTCCTCGGGCTCGGCATCCGCCCGCCCCTGACCAGCCTCGGCCAGATGCTGGGCGCCGGCCGCGCCTATCTGACCAGCGCGTGGTGGATCGCGGTGCTGCCCGGCATGGCGATCTTCCTGACGACGATGTCGATCTCGATCGTCGGCGACTGGATTCGCGACCAGCTCGACCCGACACTGCAATCACGCTGACCTGCCCCCGTCAGGACAGGTCAGCCCGGCCGAGGACGCGTCGCGCTGCCGTTCGCAGCGCACGTTGATCCTGATAGCCAACCGCCCTGACGATCTGGTGCGGCGAAGCGCCATCGCTCGCCATCGTCATGGCCCTGAGCACGCGCAGGCGCGAACGCCAGTCGCCGAAGCTCATCCCCGTCTCGGCCCGGAAGCCGCGCGTCAGGGTGCGCCGGCTCGCACCGGCCCGCTCGGCCCAGCCGTCGAGATCGATGTCGAGCGCCGGGTCCTTCAATAGCGCATCGCAGATGCGCCGCAGGCGTGGATCGCGCGGCAGAGGCAGGGTGAGCGCCGTCTCCGGCGCCCGCGCGATCTCGTCGAGGATCAGCGCGGCGAGATGCCCGCCGCGCCCGGCTTCGTCATAGAGCAGCGGCTCGGCCGAGAGCGCCTCCAGCGCCGAAGCCAGCAGGGCCGAGACCTCCAGCACACGGCATCCTGTCGGCAGGACGCCGACCGCCTCGGGCGCGATATAGGCCGAGCACATCGAGACCGCGCCATGCATCCTGACCTCGTGGGAGAGACCGGGCGGAATCCAGAGCGCGTGCCGGGCTGGCAGGACCCAGGTGCCGTCCTCGGCCCGCACCAGGGTCAGGCCGGCGGTGGCATAGAGCAGTTGCGCGCGCGGGTGACTGTGCCAGCCCGTGCTCGCGCCGGCCTGGTAGCTCTTCGGCATCACGGCGACGGCCCGCGGTACCGTCTGATAGGCTTCGCTCTCGCTGCGCATCGCCTGCACTCTCTGGCCCGATCGCGTCGAATAACGACCCGACAGGCCTAACGGGTCAAGCTAGGATCACGCATCATTGCCGCGAGATCACCCATGAGTCCCGAGACCCTGTCGAAACGCACCCTTCTTTTCGTCAACGCGGCCCATGCGCTCGATCACTTCGTGCTGCTGATCTATCCGACGGCGGTGATCGCCATCGCGGCGCAGACGAACCTCAGCTATGCCGAGCTGATCGGCCTCGCCACCGGCGCCTTCGTCGCCTTCGGGCTGTGCTCCTTGCCGATGGGCTGGCTCTCGGACAGGTTCGGCCGGCGCAACATGCTCGCCGTGTTCTTCATCGGCTATGGCCTGTCCTGCCTCGGCGTTGCCAGCGCGGACCGGCCCGCCGCCTTCGCCGGCTGGCTGCTCGTGCTCGGCGTGGCATCGGCGATCTATCACCCGGTCGGCTCGACCATGCTGGTCAGCCATGCCCGCCAGCTCGGCCGCGATCTCGGCGTCAACGCCGTCTGGGGCAATCTCGGCGCCGCCTCGGCCGCCGGCGTCACCGCGCTCATCGCCGCGCAATTCGGCTGGCGCTTCGCCTTCATCCTGCCGGGCCTCGTCTGCCTCGTTCTCGGCGCCGCCTTCATCGCGCTCGTGCCCGGCGACGGAAACCCGTCCGCCAACCGCGCCGGCAAGGCCGAGCTTATTCCGGTCAACCGGCCGGTCGCGCTGCTCGTCGTCTTCGCCGTCGCGATCATCGCGGGCGGCATGACCTTCAACATCACCACGATCGCGCTGCCGAAAGTCATCGACGAACGGCTCGGCCTCGATCTGCCTCTGGCACTGATCGGCTCGCTGGCGACGCTGGTCTTCGTCTTCGGCGCCGCCACGCAATGGCTGATGGGCCGGCTGGTCGACCGCTTCACGCTGCCCACCCTGTTCGTCGGGCTCGCGCTGTTCCAGCCGCTCGGGCTCGCGCTCGCGGCGACGACGTCCGGCGCGCCACTGCTGATCGGCCTCGTCATGACCATGGCCGCGATCTACGGGCAGGTCGTCGTCAACGACGCGATGGTCGCCCGCTACGTGCCGGCGCAGCACCGCGCCAAGGCCTTCAGCGTGCGCTATTTCCTCGGCTTCACGGTCAGCGGCTTCGTCGTGCCGATGCTGGCCCTGCTGCATGCGCAAGGCGGGTTCGGGCTGGTGCTGGCCGGCGCCACCGTCTTCGGCCTGATCGTCTGGTGCGCCTCGCTGGCGTTCTTCTTCCTGGCGCAGGCCGCGCCGGCGGCGAAAACCGCTGCCGCGGAGCCGTAAGCTTCAGGCCGGGGACGCGGACAGCCCCGTCAGCCCACGCGGACCCGCTCCCACTCGGCCAGAGCGAGCAGGAGATGGTAGAGCACCCGCACCGGGATGACGGTCTGCCTGGGCGTTCCGTCCCTCGCGAGCTGGTTGAACCAGAGCCCCGTCTCGGGCGCGACGAACCAGCGGAACAGGCTGGCGAGATGCTTGTCGAGACGCGCGGCCGCATCGGCATCGCCCAGCAACTCGATCCGGGCGAGGAAGGCCTTGATCGCCTCGGTCTGAGGCCAGAGCAGCTTGGTCGGCGCCGTGACATTGCCGGAGCGGTCGACCATGTCGAAGGCGGCGAGCGGGCCTGCCGAGCCATCGTCGAAGCCGTGCCGGATCGCGAAGCCGTAGAGCCGCTCCGCCAGATCGCGCGCTTCGGTGTCGCCCGTCAGGCGCCAGTGATGCAGCAGCAGCCAGGTCCATTCGAGGTGATGGCCGGGCTCGCAGACCATGCCGGCCGCGCCGGGAGCCTGTTTCCAGTCATCGGTGAAATACTCGCCGAGCGTGTCGGTCCCGGCATCGACCAGATGCTCGCGCGCAAGCCGGACGATCGCATTGGCATGGTCGAGCCAGCGTTGCTCACCGGTCGCCTCCGCCAGCGCATGGAACGCTTCGAGCAGGTGCATATGGGGGTTCTGCCGCCGCGGCAGCGTGCCCAGCGTATCCTCGGCGAAGCCGCCCTGCGGATGCGCCATCTCGCCTTCGATGAAGCCGATCACCTCGTTCGCGATCGCGAGCGCCTGATCGTCCCGCGTCGCGCGATAATACCAGGCCATGGCGAAGAGGACGAAGGCGAGGTCGTAGAGATCGGTCCGGGCATCCACCGGTGTGCCGTCCTCACGGACGGAGTGAAGGAAGCGCCCTCGCCCACCCTCCCGGCAGGCGTCACGCAGGAAGGCGAAACCATGGCGTGCAGCCGCGAGTGCACCTCCCTGCGGGTCGAGCAGATGGGCATGACTGAAGACATAGGTCAGCCGGGCCGTGACGAGCGTCGTTCTGATCGGGCCGGGTTCGCGATCCGGATCGGCCGGATCGAAGAGTTCGACGAAGCCAGCGTGGCCGGGCCGGACCGCACGGCTGATCCAGCCGGGGACAAGGGTTTCCCTGAGCCACCCCTTCGAAGGCAAGCCGGCGGCGGTTTCCAAGGCTTCTTCTCGCTTCATCAGGCGATATCCTCGAAGAGGAAGGCTGGACCGAGAGCAACGCTTCCCGGCATTCGCGGCGCCACCGGGGCTTCGAGCGAATAGCCGCAGCCGAGACCTGCGTCCACATCGCCCGGCGCAGAGCGCTATGGCGCGCCCCGGCCGACGACTTCCCGCATGGCGATAAAGCTATGGTACTCCGCGACGTTCGGATCGTCATGGAAGACTTCGCGGGTGAAGGCGGCGTAGGCGGCCATGCTCTCGACCTGCAGGTGGAGCACGAAATCGGCGCCGCCCGTCACATAAGAGGCCTGCTTGACCTCGGGCCGGGCCTGAAGCTTGCGGGCGAAATCGCCATAGGTACGCGAGCCCTGAATGATCGAGACGGTGACATGCACCGTCACTGGCACGCCCATGACTTCCGGGCTGACGATCGAGACATCGGCCGTGATGACCTTTTCGGCGCGCAGGCGCCGGAGCCGCCGCAGCACCGCGCTCTGGGACAGGCCCACGCGCTCAGCCAATACTCGCGCGGGCGTCTGATTATCAGCCTGCACCTCTCTCAGCAGGGCGTAATCGAACTTGTCGAGATCGACTGTTTTGGTCATCCACTGTCCGTCAATCGGCGAAATTCGTCACCTGATAGCAAAAATGGGTGACTATCGCCAAGCACTTGCCGGCATGATCATCTTCGATGCGCCGAACCGCCGGCTCTGACGAAATCGGAAACCAGATCATGACTGCGACGAAGTGGACCAAGAGAAGCCTTGCCGCGCAGGCCATGGGCAAGATCGACCCGACCACCAAAGGCGTCGTGCCGCCGATCCATATCTCGACGACCTATATCCGCGACGAGGATAACGGCTACTCGACCGGCTTCATCTATGGCCGGCCGGACAACGAGACGGTGCACGAGGCGCAGGCCGTGCTCGCCATGCTCGAGGAGGCCAAGGCCGGCGCGCTGCTGTTCGGCTCGGGGATGGCAGCCGCCACCGCCGTGTTCCAGGCGCTCTCGCCCGGCGACCATGTCGTCGCTTCCAAGGTGATGTACTGGGCGCTCAGGGCCTGGCTGCTCACCGAGGCGACGCGCTGGGGCATCAAGGTCGATTTCGTCGAGACCGACGACCTCGCCGCGCTGAAGGCCGCCGTGAAGCCGGGCGCGACCAAGCTCGTCTGGATCGAGACGCCGTCGAACCCGCTCTGGACCATCACCGACATCGCTGCGGCAGCCGAGATCGCGCACAAGGCCGGCGCCAAGCTCGCCGTCGATTCGACCTGCGCCTCGCCGGTCCATACCCGCCCGCTGACGCTCGGCGCCGACATCGTCATGCACGCCGCGACGAAGGTTCTGAACGGCCATTCCGACGTGGTCGCCGGCGCGCTCTGCGCTCGCGAAGACGACGAGTTCTGGAACCGCATCAAGACGGTGCGCAAGGGCCAGGGCGGCATCCTCGGCCCGTTCGAAGCCTATCTGCTGATGCGCGGCATGCGCACGCTCCACGTCCGGCAGGAGCGGCAGGCCGCGTCTGCAATGGCGCTGGCGCAGCGACTCTCGGCGCATCCGCTGGTGGCCCGCGTGCTCTATCCCGGCCTGCCGCAGCATCCCGGCCACGACATCGCGGCGCGGCAGATGGAGAACGGCTTCGGCTTCATGCTGTCGGTGCAGGTGACCGGCGGCGAGGCGGCGGCCATTGCCACGGCAGCTCATGTCGAACTGTACAAGAGGGCGACCTCGCTCGGCGGCGTCGAGAGCCTGATCGAGCATCGCGCCTCGATCGAGGGCGCCGGCTCGCCCTGCCCGACCGACCTGCTGCGTCTCTCGACCGGCATCGAGGATATCGACGACCTCTATGCCGATCTCGACCAGGCTCTGAAGGCCGGACATCGCGCGTAAGGCTTTTGCCATGACCGTGACAGGCTCCGCCCCCATGCCGGCCAGTCAGACGGTCGGCAAACTCCTCCTCATGGTCACGGCCCTGGGTTGGGGCCTCAACTGGTCCGTGCTGAAATTCGTCCTGCAGGACTGGCCCCCGCTCTTCGCGCGGGGGACGGCCGGCCTCATCGGCGCGCTGTGCCTCGCCCTGCTCGCAATCGCTCGCGGCGACAGCCTTGCCGTGCCAAGGGAAGCCCGTGCGCCTCTCGTCGTGGCGGCTGCGATCAACGTCTTCGCCTGGATGGGTTTCACCGCGCTGGCGCTGAATTGGCTCAAGGTCTCCGAGGGCGCCTTGATCGCCTATTCCATGCCGATCTGGGCGATGATGCTCGCCTGGCCTTTGCTCGGAGCCCGCCCGACACGGCGCAGCCTGGTGGCGCTGGGCCTGAGCATCACCGGCATGATCGTTCTGATGGGCGGGCCTGACTTCTCGGCGGCCAAGCTTCCCGGCGTGCTGTTCGCCTTTGCGGCGGCCGTTCTGTTCGCCCTCGGCACGGTCAAGGCGAGGAAGACCCTCGCCATGCCGGGTCCGGCTGTCGCCGCCTGGCAGGTCGGCCTCGGCTGCCTGCCGATGGTGGGATTGAGCCTCATGCTGGAGCAGCCGCATATCGCATCGCTGTCGATGCAGGGAGCCATGGGGTTGGCCTACATGGCCATCGGCCCGATGGCGCTCTGCTATCTCACCTGGTTCGGCGCGCTCAGGCGCCTGCCGACAGCGGTTGCCGCAACCAGCATGCTGATCGTGCCCGTGGTGGGAACGCTGACCGCCGTGCCTCTGCTGGGCGAAACGCTGGGGGCTCGGGAATTGCTCGCGATCGTGCTGACCATCGGCGGTGTCGCCCTCGCTCTTCGGCAATAATCCTCGCCGCAGGGCCTCACCCGGCAGGGGTAGGTCGCAGCCGCCGCCCTGCCCGCGCCGGCGGGCGATACCTTGCCGACACGCCATTTGTGCGGGCAGCGAGCGCCACCGATGCCGCCGCCTTGGAGAGCCCGGGAAATTTCCTTAAACTGCGTCTTGCAGATATTTTAAGCTTGAAACATTATGGTCTGCGCGAGCCAAAGAAATCCAAGGGAACGGGGCCGCGCTTCAACTTCGCCCGGGAGAGCATCGATGACGGCATTCAGGTTCGGTCTGGCACTCGGTTGCGGCGCGCTGGCGCTGTCCATCGCGTCCGCACAGGCACAGGAGCCGATCAAGATCGGCGTGGTCAGCGTGCTGACCGGCCCGGCCGCCTCGCTGGGGCAGCAGGTCCGCGACGGCTTCCAGCTCGCGGTCGACAAGAACGGCGGCAAGCTCGGCGGCGTGCCGGTCAAGATCACGGTGATCGACGACGAGCTGAAGCCCGATGTCGCGGTCGAGCGTGTGCGCTCGTTCGTCGAGAGCGAGAAGCCGGCCTTCGTCGTCGGCCCGGTCTTCTCCAACATCCTCGGCGCGATCGCCAAGCCGGTGCTCGATTCCGGCGCCTTCCTGATCAGCCCGAATGCTGGCCCCTCGACCATGGCCGGCAAGGCCTGCAACAGGAACTTCTTCGTCACCTCCTACCAGAACGACCAGGTGCACGAGGTCCTCGGCAAATACGCGCAGGACCAGAACTACAAGAAGGCCTATATCATCGCGCCGAACTATCAGGCGGGTAAGGACTCGCTCGCCGGCTTCAAGCGCTACTTCAAGGGCGAGATCGTCGACGAGGTCTATGCGCCGCTGAACGCGATGGATTTCTCGGCCGACCTCGCCAAGATCGCCTCGTCCAAGCCCGATGTCGTCTTCGCCTTCCTGCCCGGCGGGCTCGGCGTCAATTTCGTCAAGCAGTGGTCGCAGGCCGGCCTGCAGGGCAAGATCCCGTTCCTCTCCGCCTTCACGGTCGATGAATCGACCCTGCCGGCGCAGCAGGACGCCGCGGTCGGCCTCTATGGCGGCATGACCTGGGCGCCCAACATGGACAACGCGCAGACGAAGGACTTCGTCAAAGCCTATGAGGCGGCCTACAAGATCGTGCCCGGCTCCTATGCCCAGCAGTCCTATGACGCGGCCATGCTGATCGATTCCGCCGTGAAGGCGGCGGGCGGCACCGGCAACCCCGACAAGCTGCGCGAAGCGATCAAGAAGGCCGATTTCACCTCGCTGCGCGGCAAGTTCAAGTTCAACACCAACGGCTACCCGATCCAGGACTTCTACCTCGTCAAGGTCGCCAAGCGCGCCGACGGCAAGTTCCAGACCGAGATCGCCCAGAAGGTGTTTTCGGACTACGCCGACCCGCACGCCAAGGATTGCGCGCTGAAGTAAGGGTGCCTCGGCACTACATCCGCCGCCGTCATCCCGGACAAGCCGCGAAGCGGCGCTGATCCGGGATTCATCGAAGGGCAAGCCCCAACAGGAGTGCGCTCTACGATGGATTCCGGGTCTCCGCTTCGCTACGCCCGGAATGACGGTCGAGCCTGATCGCGACGGCAGAGCGAGCCACCGATCCCATGACCCTCAGCCTCCTGATCGTCCAGCTCCTGAACGGGCTCCAGTTCGGCGTCCTGCTGTTCCTGGTCGCGGCCGGGCTGACGCTGGTCTTCGGCGTGATGGATTTCATCAACCTCGCCCATGGCGTCCAGTACATGCTGGGCGCCTATCTCGCCGTCACCTTCGTCAGCCTGACCGGCTCGTTCCTGCTGGGGCTGGTGCTCGCGCTCGCCGCCGCGCTGCTGCTGGGGCTCGCCCTCGAATTCCTGGTCTTCCGACATCTCTATGAACGCGACCATCTCGATCAGGTGCTGGCGACCTTCGGGCTGATCCTGCTGCTCAACCAGGCGGTGAAGATGATCTGGGGCGCCGCGCCGCTCTCGGTGCCGGTGCCGGAATTCCTGTCCGGCAATGTCCGGCTGATGGACGGCATCCTCTACCCCGTCTACCGCTTCGCCCTGATCGCAGCGGGGCTCGGCGTCGGCGCGCTGCTCTGGTTCGTCGTCGAGAAGACCCGCACCGGCATGCTGCTCCGGGCCGGCGCCTCGAACGCGCCGATGGTCTCGGCGCTCGGCGTCGATATCCGCAAGCTGTTCATGATCGTCTTCGCCTTCGGCACCATGCTCGCCGGTTTCGCCGGAGCCATGGCGGCGCCGATCCTCTCGGTCGAGCCCGGCATGGGCGACACGGTGCTGATCCTCGCCTTCGTCGTCATCGTCGTCGGCGGCATCGGCTCGATCCGCGGCGCCTTCGTCGGCGCGCTGATCGTCGGCCTCGTCGATACGCTCGGCCGGTCCTTCATGAACGACCTGCTTCGCCTGTTCATGGCGCCGGCCTCGGCGCGCGCGACGGGCGCCGCGCTCTCCTCGATGCTGATCTATCTGGTCATGGCGGCGGTTCTGTTCGTCCGGCCGGAAGGTCTGCTCCCCGCCAAGGGGCGCTCGTGAGCATGGCGAGCCATCCCGCGAATTCCACGGCGACCGCGGCGCGGCCTCAGGCGCCGACGGTGCGCCGTCTCGCGCCACTCATCATCTTCGCCTTGCTGGCCCTGTTGCCGCTCGCCTCCATGCTCGGCCTGCCCGGGCACTGGCTGACGCTGGTGACGCGGGCGATGATCTTCGCGATCGCGGCGCTCTCGCTCGACCTCGTCCTCGGTATCGGCGGCCTCGTCTCCTTCGGCCATGCCGCCTTCATCGGCATCGGCGCCTATGGCACAGGCATCCTGATCAGCGAGGGCCAGACCGAGATCCTGGTGGCGCTGCCGGTGGTTCTGCTGGCCTGTGCCATCTTCGCGGCGGTCACCGGCTATGTCTCGCTGCGGACGCGCGGCGTCGCCTTCATCATGATCACGCTGGCCTTCGGGCAGATGGCTTTCTATTTCGCGCAGGCGCTCTCGGCCTATGGCGGCGATGACGGCCTGACCCTCTACGAGAAGAGCACACTCTTCGGGCGCGAGATCTTCGCCAACCGGACCGGCTTCTACTATGCCGCGCTCGGCACGCTCGCGGTTTGCTACTGGCTGGCGCGACGGCTCGTCGCCTCGCGCTTCGGCCGCGTGCTGCGGGCGGCGCGGGAGAATGCCGTGCGCGTCACCGTCACCGGCTACGACGTCAACCGTGTCCGGCTCGGCGCCTATGTGGTCAGCGGCATGATGGCGGGCCTATCGGGCTTCCTCCTCGCCAACCAGACCGATTTCGTCAGCCCGGCCTATATGTCCTGGTCGCGCTCGGGCGAATTGATCTTCATGGTCGTGCTCGGCGGCGTCGGTTCGCTCTATGGCGCGATCCTCGGCGCCCTCGCCTTCCTGATCACCGAGGACGTGCTCTCGTCACTGACACAGAACTGGAAGGTCATCTTCGGGCCGTTGATCGTGCTCTTCGTGCTGTTCACCCATGGCGGCATCGCCGGCCTCGCCAACAAGCTGAGGGGGCGCCGCGATGGCTGAGCCGGCGCTCGCATTGAAAGGGCTCGCCAAGTCGTTCGGCGCGCTCAAGGTCACCAATGGGGTCGACCTCACCATCGCGCCGGGCGAACTGCACGCGCTGATCGGTCCCAACGGCGCCGGCAAGACCACGCTCGTCCACCAGATCTCCGGGACGCTGAAGCCGGATTCCGGCGCGATCCTGTTCGGCGGGCAGGACATCACCCGCCTGCCGCCGCAGGCGCGGGCACGGGCCGGGCTCGCGCGCACCTTCCAGATCACCTCGACCATCGCCTCGCTCTCGGCGCTGGAGAATGTCGCTCTCGGCGTGCAGGCACATAGCGCCCATCCGCTCTCGCTGTTCCGCGACGCCGCGAGCGACGCGGCGCTCAACGCGCCCGCCTGGGAGGCGCTGGAGGCGGTCGGCCTGACCGAGCGCGCCCATGCGCCGGCCGGCAGCCTCTCGCATGGCGAGAAGCGCGCGCTGGAAATCGCGATGGCGCTGACCCTGCAGCCCAAGCTCATCCTGCTCGACGAGCCCCTGGCCGGCGTCGGCCACGAGGAGGGCGAGCGCCTGATCGCGCTGCTGAACAGCCTCAAAGGCCGCTTCGCCATGCTCCTGGTCGAGCACGACATGAGCGCGGTCTTCGCGCTGGCCGATCGCGTCACCGTGCTGGTCTATGGCGGTGTCATCGCCTCGGGCGCGCCGGCGGCGGTGCGCGCCGATCCGGCCGTGCGGCAGGCCTATCTCGGCGAGGAGGGATGAGATGGCGGCTCGTTGCATCACCCTTGTCATTCCGGGGCTTCGCGCAGCGAAGAACCCGGAACCCACGACCGGGCGGGCCCTTCCCATTGCCGCAGAAGCGTCGAACCCAGTCGTGGGTTCCGGGTTCGCTGCGCGCCCCGGAATGACAAAGGCGGAGCGCTCGTCATGCTGAGCGTCGAAGGGCTCG
This sequence comes from Beijerinckiaceae bacterium, assembly GCA_965283735.1. Taxonomy (GTDB): domain Bacteria; phylum Pseudomonadota; class Alphaproteobacteria; order Rhizobiales; family Beijerinckiaceae; genus Allobosea. The sequence goes on from CBDIPN010000002.1 coordinate 1,070,752, forward strand.
ATGCCGGCTATGGCGAGGCGCAGATCCTGTTCGGGGTCGACCTCACTGTGGGCGAAGGCGAGGTCGTGACCCTGCTCGGCCGCAATGGCATGGGCAAGACCACGACGGTGCGCTCGATCATGGGCCTGCTGCCGGCAAAGGCGGGGAAGATCGCCTTCGGCGGGCGCGATCTCACTGGCGCCGCGCCCTTCCGCATCGCGCAGGCCGGGATCGGCCTCGTGCCGGAAGGCCGCCAGATCTTCCCGACGCTTTCGGTCGAGGAGAACCTGATCGCGACCGCCGCCGACCGCTCCGGCAAGAAGCGCTGGGACCTCGAACGGATCTACGCCTTCTTCCCGCGCCTCAAGGAAAGGCGGGAGAATCGCGGCAACCAGCTCTCCGGCGGCGAGCAGCAGATGCTGGCGATCGGGCGGGCGCTGATGACCAATCCGAAACTGATCATCCTCGACGAGGCGACGGAGGGGCTCGCCCCCCTGATCCGCGAGGAGATCTGGAACTGCCTGACGGCCCTGAAGGCGGAGGGCGAATCGATCCTCGTCATCGACAAGAATGTCGACGCGCTGGTCCGGATCGCCGACCGTCATGTCGTGCTGGAGAAAGGGCGCGTCGTCTGGCGCGGCTCCAGCGCGGAACTGCGCAGCGACAGCGCTGTGAAGGATCGCTTCCTCCATTTCTAGCCGATCACACCACCGCCATCCGGCCCGCACGCCGGCAGATGAGGAGAGCCAAGACGATGAATCCGCTGACAGCCGGCGTGACGCGCGCCAATGAGGGCCTGGAAGGCATTTCCTGGAGCATCCTCGGCCAGACCTATGTGCCGAAAACGCTGACGGAGGAGAGCTTCTCCTGGCACGCGACCCTGCCCCCCGGAACCTTCGTGCCGCCGCATATCCACACGACGCAGGACGAGTTCATCTACATGCTGGAGGGCCGGCTTGACCTGCTGCTCGACGGCAAGGAGAGCTTCGCCACCGCCGGCGACCTGATCAAGCTGCCGCGCAACATCCCGCACGGCCTGTTCAACAAGGGCGATGTGACGGTGAAGTGCCTGTTCTGGGTCTCGCCGACCGCCCGCCTCTACGACCTGTTCTGGGGCCTGCACTCCATGGCCGAGCAGAAGCCGGCCGATGTCGTCGCGCTCTCGGCCAAGCACGAGGTCGATTTCCTGCCGCCCCCGCCTGATGCGGGTTGAGGGCAAGGCGCTCCAACGCTTGCTTGCGGAACCAAGCCGTCATGCTAGCCCTTGTGGCGAGCATCCATGTCTTGAACACAGCACTGGATCGACGAAGACGTGGATGGTCGGGACAAGCCCGACCATGACGGGACTGCAGCGGTCTTGTCCGCGGATTCTGAGGCCACCGCTTTGCGGCGCTCCGAAATGACGGCGCCGCTGGTGCGTTATTTCCGCCCCGCGAGTTGCTCGGCCGAGAACCCCGCCTTGCCCGCATAGCCCTTCACGATCTGCTCGCGCGACGCGTGGTCCAGCACCTTCTCGACATCGTCGAAGCCCTGCGGGGCCAGCGCCTCGACCGCATCGATCACCCGCTCCGGCCCGCCGACCCGGTTCATCGCCACGACCTCTGCCGTCGCCGGCAGGCGCTGCGCCTCATAGGCCGCCAGCGCCTGGCGCGGATGCTCGGCTTTCGCCAGCCCGTCGGCGAGGCAGCGTGCGTCGAGGATCGCCTGCGAGGCGCCGTTCGAGCCGACCGGGTACATCGGATGGGCGGCATCGCCAAGCAGCGTGACGCGGCCATGGGTCCAGCGCGGCAGCGGGTCTCGGTCGCACATCGGGTATTCCCAAAAGGTCCCGGTAGCCTGGATCAGCGCCAGGATATCGACGCCCGGCACGCTGAAGCGCCGCGCGAAAGGCAGGACGTCCTCGAGCCGCCCGGCTTTCGACCAGGCCTCCTTCGGCGGCGGCCTTTCGGGGTCACCGGTGCGGATATTGACGACCCAGTTGGTGAGGCGCGTCTGCGGCGTCGCACCCTGCCCGATCGGATAGAGCACCAGCTTGCCGGCCATGCCGCCAGCGATGATCATACTCTCGCCATCGAGGAAGGCGGGCCAGTCGCAGGCGCCGCGCCACATCTGCACGCCCTGCCAGCGCGGCGATCCCTGGTTCGGGAAGTAGTGAGCACGGACGGCCGAGTGAATGCCGTCGGCGCCGATCAGAAGATCGCCGCGCGTGGTCTCGCCGGCCCCGCCGAAGCGGGTATCGCTGAAATGCGCGGTGACACCACCCTCATCCTGGATGAAGCCCTGCAGCCGGCGGCCGGTGCGGATCGCATCCTGACCCAGCCGCTCAGCCACCGCATCGCGAATGACGCACTGGAGCCGGCCGCGATGGATCGAGAATTGCGGCACCGGCGCGCCCGCATGCAGGCCGCGCGGCTCGCTCCACACCGTCTGCCCGAAGCGATTCATGTAGTGCAGTTCACGCGTGCGGATGCCGGCCTCGTCGAGCGCGGGCAAAAGGCCGAGCTCGGCCAATTCGCGAATGGCATGCGGCAAGGTATTGATGCCGACGCCGACCTCGCGGATCTCGCCGGACTGCTCGTAGACAGTCGTGCCGATGCCACGGGCATGGAGCATCAAGGCCAGCGTCAACCCGCCGATACCGCCGCCGACAATGATGACCCGCATGACGTCGCCCCTCAGCGATCTGAATATTTTAAGTTTGAAATATCTCGACTCGCCTTGTCAATCGCACTTGTGTGATGAGGGCCGGCGCTCAGGTTGACCTGCCTCCAGCACGGTCGGCAATCGGCGGGAAACGGAGATTTCGATGGGCTTTGCAACGCTTTGACATTTGATCGCCGAAGCCGGCTACCGCCATCACCTCGGATGCACTGCGCACGTGCAATCCGGCCGGCCGGGCGGTTCCGATCATCGAGTTCAGCGGCTCAGGGTTATCTCACGGATAGATCGGCGGCCGCGCGCGCAGTCCTGCCAATAACTCCCTCGGCGGGAACGAGTTCGATTCCTTTCACGCACACGGAATAGCCCCGAGTTTCGTAGACACCATCGGGCTGCATCTCGTGCTGTCGTTCGAACCACGCCATACAGCAGCGCAGCGACGGACCTGACCGCTATCGCGCCTGTTCCTCCGCGGCGAGGCATGCGAGCGCCTGCAGCGCCATAACGCGCTCTTCGTTCGCCTTGATCACGATGACCTCGAATGTCCCGAGAAAGCGCAGGCGTTCGACGATCGCATCGCGTATGGGAGCCGCGTGCTCGCCGATGCCGCCTGTGAAGACGAGCGCGTCGATCCCACCGATGGCGGCGGCCATGGATGCCGTGAACTGCGCAACCTTGAGCGCGAAATGGTCGAGCGCGAAGCGGGCGCGCGGGTCGTCGCTTTTCAGCAGCGTCTCGACATCGTTGGAGAGGCCCGACAATCCCAGCAGGCCCGAGCGTTCATAGAGCGCATCCGAAACCTCCTGCGCACTCATCCCCAGGCTCTGGAACATGTAGAGCACGGCCCCTGCATCGAGCGCGCCGCAGCGCGTGCCCATCGGCAGGCCATCGAGCGCCGTCATTCCCATGGTCGTGTCGATGCTGCGCCCGCCCTGGATGGCGCAGAGGCTCGCGCCATTGCCGAGATGGGCCGCGACGACACGGCCCGCATGGAGATGCGGATGCTGCTCGGCCAGCACCATCTCCAGCCATTGATAGGACAGGCCATGGAAGCCATAGCGACGGATGCCCTTGTCGCGCAGCCCCTGCTCGAGTGCGAAATGATGGGTGAGAGGGTCGTGCCGGGCGTGGAAGGCGGTGTCGAAACAGGCGATGTTCGGCACGTCGCCCATCAGGCGTCGGGCGGCGGTCACCGCGGCCAGATTGTGGGGCTGGTGCAGCGGCGCGAGCGGCGAAAGCGCCTCCAGCGCCGCGAAAACCTCGGGCGTGACCACGACCGGATCGACAAAGCGTTCGCCGCCATGGACGATGCGATGAACGACCGCCTTCATCCGCCAGGCATCGTCGTGGCGGTCGACGAAGGCGAGGACGGCCGCAAGAGCCGTGTCATGGTCGCAGGTCGGCGGCAGCGCGATACGCTCCCGGGTGCCGTCCGCGAGGCTCGCGTCCATGACGGGTTCCGGCTCGCCAAGACGCACGGCCTTGCCGCGCGCGAGAACGTCGAGATCGCCGACGCGAAAGACCTGGAACTTGAGGCTGGACGAGCCGGCGTTGAGGACGAGGACGGTGTCGATCACTTGATCCGTCCCGTGCGGCGCGCTTCCGCCAGGAGAACGGCCAGCGCACAGGAGAGCAGGCGCGCGCGCAGATTGTCGGCGCGGCTCGTCAGGATGATCGGCACGCGTGCGCCGAGCACGATTCCCGCAGCATCGGCGCCGCTCAGGAAGGTCAATTGCTTCGCCAGCATGTTACCGGCCTCGATCTCCGGCACGAGCAGGATATCGGCATGGCCGGCTACGGCCGAGGTGATGCCCTTCTCCTTCGCCGCCGCGGCGCTGATCGCATTGTCGAAGGCAAGCGGTCCGTCGACGATGGCGCCGGTGATCTGGCCGCGATCGGCCATCTTGGAAAGAGCAGCGGCGTCGAGCGTTGCCGCCATATGAGGGTTGACGGTTTCGACGGCGGCCAGCACCGCGACCTTCGGCAATTCGTCGATGCCGTTCAGCACGACATGCCAGAGATTGACGGCGTTCTGGACGATATCGGCCTTCGTCATGAGATCGGGGGCGATGTTGACCGCAGCGTCGGTGATGATGAAGGGCTTGGGATAGCTCTCGATATGCATCACGAAGGCGTGCGAGATGCGCCGCTCGGTCCGCAATCCGGAATCGGCCCGGACGACCGCGCCCAGAAGCTCGTCGGAATGGAGCGAACCTTTCATCAGCGCGTCGAGTTCGCCCGCGGCGGCCAGCGAGACGGCCTTCGCCGCGGCTTCGTGGCTGTGCTCGGTATCGACGATCTCCCAGAGAGAGATGTCGATGCCGGCCTCCTCTGCGGCAGCGCGAATGCGGCCGGCCGGGCCGATCAGGACAGGCGCGATCAGCTGCTCGCTGACGGCATCGGCCACCGCCTCGATCACATTGGCCTTGACGGGGTGCACCACCCCGGTCCGCACGGCCGGAAGAGCCTCGCAACGGCCGAGCGCGAGCCGAAAATACTCGGAGGAGGTCAGCGTCGTCATGGCGTCTCTCTAGCTTTGCGCGACGAGCCAGCGGGCGATGCCGGGCCAGAACCAGGGCAGGCTGAGTTCCGCGGGGCGGTCAGCATCGGCCTTCGGAGTGGGGTTCGTCTTCTCGCGGGCGGTCATGTCGAGCGGAGCCTCCTCCCGTCAGGTCGGAACACTAGGAAGCCGACAGGGCGATGACAATCGACCGGGCCGCTTCCGCTCCCGCGGCAAAACCGCCCTCACGCGAAGATCACTTTCCGGAATCGGGCGAGCGCGAAGGCGAAATAGGCTGCGCCGATCGCGATGATCTTGGCGATCTCGGGCCAGACCACGTCGAGGCCGGCGCCGCGGTAGAGCACGCCCTGCGAGAAGGCGACGAAATGCGGCGTCGGCGAAAATATCCGCATGATCCATTGCAGCCAGAGCGGCATGCTCTCCATCGGCGTCGTCGCACCCGAGAGTAGTTGCGTCACGACGAAGACGGGGATCGCGAGCAGGCCGAACTGGCCCATCGTCGTCGCCAGCGTGCCGAGCAGGATGCCGAGCGCGGCGACGGAAAAGGCATAGATGGCCGTGCCCAGCACGAAGAGCAGGAGCGAGCCGGCGATCGGCACGCCGAGCGTCCATTCGACGACGAGCACCAGCGAGGCCACCGCTGCAACGAGGATGACCAGGGCGTTCGCCACCATCTTCGCGAGCATGATCTCGACCGGTGTGACCGGCATCACCAGGAGATGCTCGACCGTGCCCTGCTCGCGCTCCCGGATCAGAGCCGCGCCGGTCAGGATGATCGTCAGCAGGGTGACGTTGTTGAGCACCTGCATCACCGAGCTGAACCAGCCGGAGTCGAGATTGGGGTTGAAACGCGCCCGCACAACGAGATTGATCGGCAACGCCGTCGCGGTCTCGCGCCCGGCCTGCCGGTTCGCGATCTCCTGCGCGATGATCTGCTGGATATAGACCGCGCCATTGCCGGCCTGGGTCATCGCGGTGGCGTCGATATTGAGCTGCAGCGCCGTCTGCCGTCGGGCCAACAGGTCCGCCTGAAACTTGGGCGGGATCTCGAGCACGAAGACGAGCCGGCCGGAATTCATCTCGGCATCGATCTCCGAGGCGGCGATGCGCTTCGAGACCTTGAACAGGGGCGGACCGAAGGCACCGAGCAGCGAGCGCGAGAACTCCGACTGGTCCTCGTCGACGATCCCGATGGTGAGGTCGCGCGCCTCCAGCTTCACGCCGGTCGCGACCGTGTAGACGGCGATGCTGAAGGTATAGACCACCAGCACCAGCATGATCGGATCGGCACGCAGGCTGCGCAGCTCCTTCACGACGAGGCGCAGGGTGTTCTGGAGGTGGATGACGAGCGCGGCCATCTCAAGCCTCCTGCTTGCGTAGCGCCAACTGCGCGACGACGAGGAAGAGCAGGAAGAAGAAGCCCAGCATCACCAGATTGGGCCAGAGTTCGGCCGCCCCCAGCCCCTTGGTGAAGACGCCGACGCTGACCGGCTGGTACCAGGCCGGCGGCAGGCTCATGCCGATGATCCGGCCGCCACCCGAGAGCGAAGCGACCGGCACCATCAGGCCGGAGAAATTGACCGCCGGGATGATCGACAGGATCGCGGTCGCGAAGACGGCCGAGACCTGCGTGCGTGTGAAGCTGGAAATGAGCTGGCCGAAGCCGGTCGTGGCCGAGACATAGAGCAGGGTCGCCAGCACCAGCACCCAGGCCGGGCCCTTGATCGGAACCGCGAAGACGGTGAGCGCGATCAGCGCCAGCATGACGAAGCTCGCCATCGCGACCGCGATATAGGGCAATTGCTTGCCGAACAGGAATTCGAAGCGGCTGATCGGCGTCGAGCGGAAATTGGCGATCGAGCCGGTCTCCTTCTCGCGGACGACGCCGATCGCCGACATGATGGCCGGGATCAGGATCAGCATCAGCATGATCACGCTCGGCACCATCGCATTGGCGCTCTTGAAGTCCTGATTGTAGCGGAAGCGGGTCTCGATCGTGACGGGCGACGGCGCGTGGCTCGACGCAGCCTGCGCGGCCGCGAAGCCCTGCGCATATTGCGCCGCCAGGCCCGTGACGTAGCCGCGGGTGGTCTCGGCCCGGAACGGCATGGCGCCGTCGAGCCAGACCGAGAGCTCCGGCGCGCGCCCTGCCATCATGTCGCGGCCGAAGGAGGGCGGGATCTCGATCGCAAGCTGGATCTCGCCGCTTCGCAGGCGCTGGTCGAGTTCGGCGGCGGAGCGGATCGGCGCCTGCTCGTCGAAATAGCGCGAGCTGGAGAAGGCCTCGACCAATTGCCGGCTCTCCATCGAGTTGTCCTGGTCGAAGGCCGCGAATTTCAGGTTCTCGACGTCGAAGGAAATGCCGAAGCCGAAGGCCAGCATCAGCAGGAGCGGCCCGAGGAAAGAGAAGCTCAACCGGATCGGATCGCGCAGCAGCTCCATGGTTTCGCGGCGGGTGCAGGCCCAAAGCCGACGCGGATCGAAGCGGCGGGCCGGGGGCGCCGGCCGGGTTGCGGCCGCAGGCACCACAGCCGCCTCAGGAGGCGCGTCCTCGATGCCGGCTGCCTCCTTGAGATAAGCGATGAAGGCCTCTTCGAGCGTATCGACGCCCCGTTTTTCCACCAGCTCCGGCGGGGTGCCGACCGCCAGAACCTTGCCGGCATGCATGAAGGAGATGCGGTCGCAGCGCTCCGCCTCGTTCATGAAATGCGTCGAGAGGAAGATGGTGACGCCGTCGTCACGCGAGAGGTCGATCAGCGTGCGCCAGAAGGCGTCGCGCGCGATCGGATCGACGCCCGAGGTCGGCTCGTCGAGGATCAGCATGGCCGGCTTGTGCAGGACGGCGACGGCGAGCTGCAGGCGCTGGCGGATACCGAGCGGCAGGCTCTCGGGCCGCTCGTCGGCGACATCGGTCAGATCGAAGCGGGTCAGCAGCTCCGCGATCCGGCCGGGAATTTCGGCCGGCGGCAGATGGTAGAGCTCGGCGTGCAGCAGCAGGTTCTGGCGGACCGTCAGTTCGCTGTAGAGCGAGAACGCCTGCGACATGTAGCCGACATTGCGGCGCGTCTCCATGTCGTCGGCAGCAAGCGGCTGGCCGAACAGTCTGGCCGTGCCCTCGGTCGCCGGCAGCAGGCCGGTCAGCATCTTCATCGTCGTCGACTTGCCGCAGCCATTCGAGCCGAGGAAGCCGAAGATCTCGCCACGACCGATGCGGAAGCTGACATGGTCGACCGCAACGAAATCGCCGAAGCGGCGGGTCAGCCCCTCCGCCTCGATCGCGGGCGTCGCATCGTCGCTCACGACGCGCGGCCGCAGCACGACCTCCCGGTGCTGCGCGCGCTTGGCTTCCGGCAGCAGCGCGACGAAGGCGCCTTCCAGCGTCGATTGCCCCGCCTTTTCGCGGAGTTCGGCGGGCGTGCCGGTGGCGATCGCCTTGCCGTCATCCATCGCCACGAGCCAGTCGAAGCGCTCGGCCTCCTCCATATAGGCGGTGGCGACAATGACGCTCATGCCCGGGCGGCGGGCGCGGATCGTGTCGATCAGGTCCCAGAACTGGCCGCGCGAGAGCGGATCGACGCCCGTCGTCGGCTCGTCGAGGACGAGCAGATCGGGATCATGGATCAGCGCGCAGCAGAGCGAGAGCTTCTGCTTCATGCCGCCGGACAGCTTCGCGGCAGGTCTGGCCTCGAAGGGATCGAGACCCGTCGCCTTGAGCAGTTCGTCGATGCGGCTGCGGCGCTCAGCCGCGTCCTGCCCGAAGAGCCGGGCGTGGAAGTCGATATTCTCGAAGACCGAGAGCGTCGGATAGAGATTGCGGCCGAGCCCCTGCGGCATATAGGCGATGCGCCCGCGTCGCGCCTCGCGCTCGGCCTTGATGCCGAGATCGCCGCCAAGCGCATGGACGCTGCCCTGCTGGATGACCCGCACTCCGGCGACAAGCGCAAGCAAGGTCGATTTGCCGACGCCGTCCGGACCGATCACCCCGATCATACGGCCGGCGGGGATGTCGAGGGTCAGCGCGTCGAGGGCGATCACCTTGCCGTAGCGGTGCGTGACCCCCGCGAGGCTGGCGGCGGGGCCGGCCTCCGTCATGGCAGCTTCACGGCGAGCGAGTCAGGCCATTTCGCGCTCGGAGAGGTGCGGACGAAACCGAGGCCGCGCACGCCCGTCTTCACCTGCCGATGATATTTCGCGAGCAGGTTGCGATCGACCTGCAGCTTGGCGCGGAAGACCAGCTTCTCGCGCTCCTCGGCGGTCTCGACCGCCTTCGGCGTGAACTGTGCATCGGCCGCGACGAAGCTCACCGTCGCCGGGATGACATATTGCGGCACGGGGTCGAGGATGATGCGCGCCTCGTCGCCCAGCGCGAGCTGCCCCGCCTGCGCGGCCGGCAGATAGATCGTCATGTAGACGTCCGAGAGGTCGAGGATCGTGACGACGCGCGTGCCGGCCGCGACCACTTCGCCGGTCCGGGCAAGCTGATACTGGACACGCCCGCTGCGCGGCGCGAGCAGCACGAGATCGACCAGGATCGCCTTGATCTGCTCGGCATCGGCCTCGGAGGCGTGGATCGCGAACTGGGCCTGATCGCGCTGCGCCTGGGCGGCTCGCAGCGCCGCGTCGGCCGCATCGGCCTTGGCCGAGCGCTGGTCGTCGACCTGCTTGCTGAGATAGCCCTTTGCGACCAGTTCCTTGCCGCGCTCGGCATCGGTGCGGGCGAGGATCTGGTCGCTCTTGCGCTGGGCGATCAGCGCCTCGGCCTCCGCGAGGGCCTGACGAGCGCGCAGCACCTGCGCCTGCGCGGACCGCAATTGCGCTTCGTATTCCGGCGACGCGATGCGGGCGATGACCTGCCCGGCCGTGACCTCGTCACCTTCCTTCACCGTGACTTCCGCCAGACGGCCGGCATATTTCGAGGACACGTCGACCTGCGTCGCCTCGATCCGGCCGTTGGTCTTGACGATGCCGTCCGGCATCGTGTCGCCTCGCAATCTCTCGATCAATGCCTTGATGCGGGACTGCGCCTGCACACCAGGCGCCGGCAGAACGAGCGTAGCGAGAAGGATTGCTGCAACGGCCCGAAAGCGAGGCATCTTGCATCTCCGAAGACAGTAGGCGGAACAGGTGTAGGCCATCTCCTTAACATGCGGGAAGCAGCCGGCTAGGCCAAGCAACCGCTGCGCGACGTCCTCTGCGAGAAGGGCACGGTCGAGCGTTCCCGTCGAACCGACGAAGAGGAGTTCTACCAGCCCCACCGACACCGACGACGTTGACCCCGCGGCCCCGTGACGCGTCCGCCGGACAGGCGCCTTACGAGGCGCTGCGAGAAGGGCTAAGAATAACGCTTCAGATGTCTCACTAGCCCGCAGACATTGCGGGCAGGAAATCCCGGCGCATCGGCGTGAAGACATCGACGAGCACGCCGGCTTCGATATTGACCGCACCATGGATCGCGTCAGGCGGCACGGTGAAGCTGTCGCCCGCGACGAGGCGTTCGGTGTGGCCAGCGATGGTGATGTCGAAGACGCCGCTCTCCACCAGCGAGCACTGGATATGCGGGTGGCTGTGGGCCGGGCCGATCGCGCCGGTCTCGAAGCGCACGCGCACCATCATGACCTCGTCGCGATAGGTCAGGATCTTGCGCGTCACACCTTCGCCAGCCGGCTCCCAGGCGAGGTCGGCATCATGGGCGAAGGGCTCGTTCTTGCGATCCATGTGTGCTCTTTCTCAGCGCGCGAGCCAGCCGCCGTCGACGGGCAGGACGACGCCATGGACATAGGCGGCAGCATCGGAGGCGAGGAACACGGCGGCACCGCCGATCTCCTGCGGCTTGCCCCAATGCCCGGCCGGAATGCGGGCGAGGATCGCCTCGTTGCGCTCCGGGTCGGCCCGCAGGGCCTCCGTATTGTTGGTGACGAAATAGCCCGGCGCGATGGCGTTGACGTTGATGCCCTTGCCCGCCCATTCGCAGGCGAGAAGCCGGGTCAGACCGGCCAACCCGCTTTTCGACGCGGTGTAGGAGGGGATGCGGATGCCGCCCTGGAAGGAGAGCAGCGAGGCGATGTTGATGACCTTGCCGCCCTTGCCGTCCGCCAGCATGCGCTTCGCCACGCCCTGTGTCAGGAAGAAGGTCGACTTCAGGTTGACGTCCATCACCGCGTCCCAATCGGCTTCGGTGAAGTCGATGGCGTCGGCACGGCGGATGATGCCGGCATTGTTGACGAGAATGTCGAGCCGCGAGCCATCGGCCTTCGCCGCGGCGTCAGCCTCTTCAACGACCCGTGCGACAGGCTCCAGCGTCGCGAGGTCGGCAGTGATCTCATGGAACGGCTTGCCCGTCGCCGCGACCAGCGCTCTCGTCTCGGCCATGCTGGAGCGGCCGACCGCGACGATGCCGGCGCCTGCCTGAGCGAGCGCGACCGCGATCGCCTGACCGAGGCCCGTATTGGCCCCGGTGACGATCGCGGTCCGGCCGCTCAAATCGAAGGCTGAGGACATCAGCGCAGGTCCCCGGTCGCGACCATGTCCATGTCGGTATAGTCGACATTGTCGCCGCCCATGCCCCAGATGAAGGAATAGGCCTTCGTCCCGACGCCGGAATGGATCGACCAGCCGGGCGAGAGGATCGCCTGCTCGTTGGCGACGACGAGGTGGCGGGTCTCCTGCGGCTCGCCCATCAGGTGGAAGACGCGGGCCTCAGCGGGGACGTCGAAATAGAGATAGATCTCGCAGCGCCGGTCATGGACATGCGACGGCATGGTGTTCCAGATGCTGCCCTCTTCCAGAGTGGTCACGCCCATCACGAGCTGGCAGGTCTCGCAGACACCGGGGATGATGTACTGCCGGATGACGCGCTTGTTGGCGGTCGCCTGCTCGCCGAGTGCGAGGGTCTTGGCGTCGGCCTCGCGGATCACTCTGGTCGGATGCACCGCATGGGCCGGGGTCGAGAGCAGGTAGAACTTAGCCGGATTCGCAGCATCGTCGCTGGCGAAGGAGACCTCGCCGGCTTCCTTGCCGATATAGAGCGCGTCGCGCTTGGCGAGAGCGTAATCCTTGCCGCCGACCGAGACCTTGCCGGGGCCGCCGACATTGACGATGCCGAGTTCACGCCGCTTCAGGAAGGCGTCCGTGCCGACGGCCTTGGGCGTCGGCAGCACCACGGCTTTTCCGGTCGGCATGGCGCCGCCGACGATGACGCGGTCGAGATGGCTGTAGGTCAGCCTGACCTCGCCGGCCACAAACAGCGTCTCGATCAGGAAGTGACGCCGCAGCTCCGCCGTGTCGAAGCCCTTGACGGCCTCGGGGTGCGAAACCTGGCGAATATCGATGGTCATGATCGGTCCTTCAGTGGAACAGGCGCGGCAGCCAGAGCGACAGGCCGGGCACATAGGTGACGAGCAGGAGCACGGCGACGCTGGCACCGTAGAACGGCCAGATCGTGCGCATGGACTCGCCGATGGAGATGCGGCCGATGGCGCAGGCCACGAACTGCACCGAACCGACCGGCGGGGTGTTGAGGCCGATGCCGGCGTTGAGGATCAGGATCACGCCGAAATGGATCGGGTCGACGCCGAAGGCCTTCACCACGGGCAGGAAGATCGGCGTGCAGATGATGATCATCGGGGCCATGTCCATGAAGGTGCCGAGCACCAGCAGGATCAGGTTGATCATCAGCAGGATCACGATCGGATTGTCGGAGACCGCCTTCATCGCGGCGATGGTCGCCTGCGGGACCTGCAGGAAGGCCATCAACCAGCCGAAGGCGCCGGCCGTGCCGATGACCAGGAGCACCATCGCCGTGGTGCGGACCGCGCCCAGGGTCGCCTCGACGAAGGCCGTCCAGGTCAGCTGGCGATAGACGAAGATGGTGACAAGGATGGCGTAGACGACGGCGACGCAGGAGGATTCCGTCGCGGTGAAGACACCGGAGCGGACGCCGCCGAAGATGATGCCGATCAGCAGGATGCCAGGCAACGCCAGCACGACATAACGGCCGACGGTGGCGAAGCCGGGGAAGGGCTCGCGCGGATAGCCGCGCTTCACCGCCACCGCCCAGGCCGCGACCATCAACGCAGCGCAGAGCATGAGGCCCGGCACGATGCCGGCGGTGAACAGGTCCGCGATCGAGAGATTACCGCCCGCCGAGAGCGAATAGATGATCATGTTGTGCGAGGGCGGGATCAGCAGCGCGATGATTGCCGCGTTCGCAGTGACGTTGACGGCGTAGTCGGCGTCATAGCCGCGCTTCTTCATCTGCGGGATCATAAGGCCGCCGACCGCCGAGGCATCGGCGACCGCCGAGCCGGAAATGCCGCCGAAGAGCGTGCAGGTCACGACATTGACCTGGCCGAGGCCGCCGCGCAGATGGCCGACGAGGCTCGCCGCCATCTGGATCAGGCGCTCGGCGATGCCGCCGCGGATCATCAGGTCGCCGGCATAGATGAAGAACGGGATCGCCATCATGGCGAAGGCGTTCATGCCGGAATTCATCTGCTGGAAGACGACGACCGGCGGCAGGCCCATGAAGGCTACGGTCGCGACCGAGGCGATGCCGAGGCAGAAGGCGACGGGCACGCCGATCAGCAGCAGGACCGAGAAGACGCCGAAGAGAATCCAGAGTTCCATCGCTCAGGCCTCCTGGCTTTCGCCGAAATGGACGAAGCCGAGCGGCGCCTGCTGCTCGCCGGTGATGAAGAGGAGGAGCTTTTCCAGCGCGAACAGCGCGATCAACGCGCCGCCGGCCGCGATCGGCACATAGTCCCAGCCGCGGGAGATTCCGATGATCGGCATGCGGTCGTCCCAGGTGCCGGCGGCGAGCTGCCAGCCATAGCCAAGCATGGCGAGGCCAAAGGCGCAGACGAGAGCCTCGCCAATGACGATCAGCGCGGCGCGTAACCGTGGCGGCGACATCACCAGCCCAACCTCGAAGCCGAGATGGTCGCTCTCGCGCACGCCCACGGCAGCGCCGAGCAGGATGAACCAGGACATCAGGAAGAGCGATCCGGCCTCGACCCAGATCGGCGTATCGTTGAGTACATAGCGGCCAAACACGCCCCAGGCGACCATCACGGTCATCAGGACGAGGCCGGCCCCGGCGGCGATCAGCGCGAACAGGCTGAGCTTGGCGTCGATACGAGTCAGGAAGGCGGTGAAGGCGCGCATGGGATGTCCGTGAATGCGGGTTTCTCATCCTGAGCCCTCATCCTGAGGAGCGATCGCAGATCGCGTCTCGAAGGATGAGGGCTTTAGGAATCGGGGCGGCCCGGAAGCCGCCCCGCCTGGACGAGGCTCAGTTCACCGCCTGGATGGCGGCGACCATGTCCTTCAGCTTCGGGTCGGTGACGAACTTGTCGTAGACCGGCTTCATCGCGTCGATGAAGGGCTTCTTGTCGACCGTGTTGATCTGCGCGCCGCCGGCCTTGACCTTGGCTTCCGACGCCTTCTCGCGCGCATCCCAGAGCTCGCGCATCTTGGCGACCGATTCCTTCGCGGCGGCCTTGATGATCGCCTGGTCGGCGGCGTTGAACTTGTCGAAGCTCTTCTTCGACATCACCAGCGCTTCCGGCGAGAGCGAGTGCTCGGTCACCGAGTAGAACTTCGAGACCTCGAAATGGCGGGTCGATTCATAGGACGGCCAGTTGTTCTCGGCCCCGTCGATGACGCCGGTCTGGAGCGCCGAGTAGACCTCGCCGAAGGGCATTGGCGTGGCATTGGCGCCGAGCGCCGAAACCAGCGCGACGAACATGTCGGACTGCTGGACGCGGATCTTCATGCCCTTCATGTCGGCGGGCGTGTTGATCGGGCGCTTGGAGTTGTAGAAGGAGCGCGAGCCGGAATCATAGAGTGCCAGGCCGATCAAATCGTGCTTCTCGAACTCCTTGAGCAGATTGTCGCCGATCGCCCCGTCCATCGCCTTCCGCATATGGTCGACCGAGCGGAAGATGAAGGGCAGCGAGGGGATGTTGGTCGCCGGTATCAGGTTGTTGAACGGCGCCATATTGATGCGGTTGATGTCGATGACGCCGAACCGGGTCTGGTCGATCGTGTCCTTCTCCTGGCCGAGCTGGGCCGAGTGGAAGACGTTGATCTTGACGCGCCCCTGGGTGCGCTCCTCGAGCAGCTTGCCGAGATAGCGGACGGCCTCGACGGTCGGATAATCGGTTGGGTGGATGTCGGCCGAGCGCAATGTCACGCTCTGAGCGAGGGCGGAGGTCGCGGCGGCGGCCGTGAAAGCCAGCGCGGCGGTATAGGCAAGGAAACTGCGGCGTGCGGTCATGGTGCGTTCTCCCGTGGTTTCGAAGGCCCCCGCCGTTTCCCGGCTTGTTCGCTGGTGCCTCGAACGTAAGCTTGCTGCGCGCCCCCTGCGGTTGCGGCAGTGATTGTATGGTAGTATGTTGCGGTATGGCACGCAACGGGCCCTGGAGGTTTTTGACTTGAGCCTTTCGTTGGCGTCATCCGCCCTTGCCTCGGGCGCCTCGGCGGCCGGGCGTGTCGAAGCTGAGCTGCGCCGCGCGATCATCGCGCTCGAATTGCCGCCGGGCACGCGCCTGTCGGAGCAGGAGATCGCATTGAAATACGGGGTGTCGCGGCAGCCGGTGCGCGAGGCCTTGATCGCGCTCGCCCGGACGCGGCTCGTCGACGTGCAGCCGCAGCGCGGCACGGTCGTGGTCAAGTTCTCGGTCCGCAAGATGATGGAGGCCCGCTTCGTGCGAGAGGCGGTGGAGGTTGCCATTGTCCAACAGGCTTGCGAGTCCTTCGCCGCACAGAGCCGCCAGCGCATCAGCGATCTCCTCGACATGCAGGACAAGGCAGCCGAGCGGGACGACCACGCATCCTTCCAGCGCTATGACGAGTTGTTCCATGTCGAGCTGGCCGAAGGCGTCGGCATGCCCCTGGCCTGGGAGGCGATCAGGGATATCAAGGCGCATATGGACCGGGTTTGCCAACTGACCTTGCCCGGGACTGCCGTGATGTTGGCCCTGGTGGAGCAGCACCGGAGCATCATGGCCGCTATCGATGCGCGAGATGCGGCACAGGCGGGAATCGCCATGCGCCATCACCTCACCGAGATTCTCCGGGCCCTTCCCAAGACAGAAGCCAGCTATCCCGATCTGTTCGAGTGAGGCTGCGAGATCACCCTGAGCATTCGTTGAAGTGCCTTCGACCTCTAAGCAGAGTGTCCGGGATATTATGACGCGGCCGCGACCACGGCCGCCCACGGGCTGGTCGGATGCGCCATCCCGATGAAGCCGTGCTCGGCTGCCATCACGGCGGAGGGAATCGAGAAGTTCACGGGGTAGAGCGTGTCCTCGACGATCTCTACCGGGAACGCAGTCGCGACGGTCGCCGCGACATCCGCCTCGGCGCGCGCGTCGATCTTGATGCGCGGGGTCGAGGCATCGATGCGCGGGCGGTGAAAGGCCTCCTCGAGCGACAGGCCGAAATCGGACAGTCCCGAGATCAGCTGCAGAACCGTCGGGAAGATCGTGCGTCCGCCGGCAGCCCCGATGGCAAGCACGGGGCGGCCGCCCTGGCTGAGCACGAGCGGGCACATATTGGCGAGCGGCTTCCGGCCCGCCGCGATGCTGTTGGGCTGGCCGGGGCGCGGATCGAACCACATCATGCCGTTGTTCATGATGACGCCGCTCTGCGGCAGCGCGACTTTTGCGCCGAAGCGCGACAGCAGCGTGTTGGTGAGCGAGACCATCGTGCCGGAGCGGTCGACCACGCTGACATGGGAGGTGCAGCCGGCTTGAGGCGTCGCGGCATGGCCGAGCGTGTTGAGCCGCTTTTCATAGGCCGCGCGGATCGCGGTCGCGTAGAGCAGGGCAGCCTGGGCCGGCGAGGTCTCGCGCGACAGCGGCCCGTCGGCAAGGCACTGCGCCGCGTCGAAGAAGGTCGGGCCACCGCTGAGACCCGGCACCGCGGCGATGTCGAAATCGCGATAGCGGCCGGTCAGAGCCGGCGCCCAGACCACCTCGTAGGCGGCCAGATCGCGGGCGCGCAGCGGCGAACCGCCCGCTTCGAGGTCGGCGGCGATCGATGCAGCGCTCTCGCCTTCATAAAAGTCGCGCGCTCCCGCCTTGGCGAGCCGCCGCAGCAGCTTGGCCTTGAGCGCCATCGGCTTGAAGCGGCGCGTGTCGGCACCGGCCTTCGGGCCATGGCCGTCGTCGAGCAGGATCGCCGAGAGCACGGGGTCGCGCGCAAGGCCCGGAACCTCGATCGCGATGCAGAGCGCGGCGAACCAGTCGATTTCCAGGCCGCGTTCGGCGTGCTCGATCGCAGGCTGCAGCGCCTCTTCCCAGGAGATCGAGCCATGACGATCCAGCGCGGCGGCGAGGCCTGCGATCGCGCCGGGTACGCAGATCGCGCCATAGCCGGAGACGTTGCGCTCCCCGACCACCGAGGGCCAGCTGAACCAGTTGCCGGCCTGCGCGTCGGCCAGCGGATAATCCGCCGGGTCGAGCCCCGCGGCGGAGCGGACGTTGAAGTCGAGCGTCTCGGTCGCGCCCGTCCGGCCGTCGGCATGGACGAGGAAGCCGCCACCGCCGATGCCCGAGAGCCAGGGCTCGACGGTGCTCAGCACCAGCGCGGCCACCACGGCCGCGTCCATGGCGTTGCCGCCGCGCGAGAGAACATCCGCCCCGGCTTGCGCCGCATGGCGGTTCTGGGCGGCGACGAGACCGTGCGCCGAATGCACGGCAGGCCTCCGGATGCTGAAAGTCTGCATCAGCGCGACGCCTTGAAGCGATGGCGCGCGCTCGCCTCCGGCAGTCGCATCGGCACGCTGAAGCGCGCGGCATTGCCGCTGGCGGCATGATGCGCCGCCAGTTCGCCGACGGTCGCGATCCAGGTTCCCGGCGAGGTCGTGATCACGTCGAGCAGCTTTTCCAGCATGCGGACACGGCCGGCCCTTCCGGAGATCCAGTCATGGATCGTCAGCATCATCATGCGGCCCTCGCGGTGGAGCACATGCCATTCGTCGAGCCAGGCTTCGAGGATGCCGCCTTGCGGCGACGGCGGTGCGCGATCGGTCGGGCTGCCGGTAAAGCGGAAATAGATCGCGTCGTCGACAGCCCAGAGCACCGGTACCTGCGTGACGCCGTCGATCGTATAGGGATGATCGAAACCCATCAGCGAGCTGTCGTAGAGGCCGCGTCGTTTGACCTCCGCCAGCATGAACGGTGTCATCTCCCACGCCGGCGAGCGGAACCCTTTGGGCACGATGCCGGCCTGACTCTTGAACAGCGCCAGCGATTCGTCGAGCGCGCGGGCGAATTCATCCGGCCCCGCTTCGGTGGCGATCTCGTGGAAGTAGCCGTGCAATCCGATCTCGTGGCCGCGTTCGACAAAGGCCGGCAGCAGGTCGGGATGGTTCTTCGCGACCAGACCCGGCACGAACATCGTCGCCTTGATGCCGTAGCGGTCGAGCAGGTCGAGGATGCGCCAGATGCCGATGCGCGGCCCGAACAGCCGCTGCTCGATCTGGCCGAGCGTCGCGGGCGCGCCCTCGGCCAGGTTCCATTGATACGGGCTTTCGGCGTCGACATCGACACTGAAGCAGAAGGCGCTGCTCTTACCCGCCGGCCATTCATAGGCCGAGGCGGGAAAGCTCGCCGGCGCGAGCGAAGACGTGTTTTGGTTCACGACAAGCTCCTCACAGCGCGCTCTTCTTGTCCTGATGGACCGCGAGCGAGCCGATCGAATTGCCGCCGTCGACCGTCAGGGTCGCGCCGGTGACATAGGAGGAGACGTCACTGGCCAGATAAAGCAGCGCGTTCCCAACATCCGCGCGCGAGGACGGCCGCCCCAGCGGAATCTGCGCGACCGTGTTCTGAATATGCGCGTCGGTCAGTCCGCTGACCGTGCTGCCGGCAGCGAAACCGGGCTCGAGCGCATTCACCCGGATGCCGTATTCGGCAAGCTCGACACCAAAGCCCTTGGTCAGGCGGTCGAGCGCCGTCTTCGAGGTGGAGTAGACGGCGGCCGTCCGCCGCATCTTGCGAGAGGCGCCCGAGGAGATGTTGATGATCGAGCCCTTGACGCCCTTGCGGACCATCTGCGTCGCCAGTTCCCGGCTCAGGATGAAGGGCGCGCGCAGGTTGACTGAGAAGATGCGGTCGAACTCCTCCGTGGGCGTGTCGAGCAGGAAGGCGCTGGGATAGATCCCGGCATTGTTGACGAGGATGTCGGCGGCGCCCCAGCGCTTCCCGATCTCTTCCGTCAGCGCCTTGATCGAAGCCTCGTCGGTAAGATCGGCGGCCTTGACGAAGCTGTCGCCGCCGAGGCCCAGCGTCCTGGCGAAGGCTTCGAGCTCGCCTTCCTTGGCGTCGGTGAGCGCCAGCGTGGCGCCGGCGTCGTGCAGCGTCTCGGCGATCCATTTCCCGATCACGCCGCAAGCCCCGGTGACGAGCGCGCGCTTGCCCTTGATGTCGTCGAACATGGTGCGATCCTTAGCGAAAATGGGGGTCAAGGCGATCGCGCACGGCATCGCCAGTCAGGTTGACGGTGAGCACCAGCGCGAACAGGCAAAGTCCGGGCAGCGTCGCGACCCACCAGGCGGTAGCGACGTAGTTGCGGCCGGTGGAGAGCATCGAGCCCCAACTCGCGGTCGGCGGCTGGACCCCGAGGCCGAGGAAGGAGAGCCCGGCCTCGAACAGGACCATCAGGCCGAACTCCAGGGTCGCCACGACGATCAGCGTGCCCGCGATGTTGGGCAGGATATGCCGGAAGAGGATGCGCGCATTGCCGCCGCCCGAGAGCACCGCGTTCTCGACATAGGCCATGCCGGCCGTCGCCAATGTCTGCGCATGCGCCACGCGGGCATAGCGCGGCCAGCGCGTGAGAGCGAGCACGAGGACGACATTGACCAGGCTGGGCCCCAGCACCGCGACGGTGATGATGGCGAGAAGCACCGCCGGGATGGAAAGGAACACGTCGGCAATGCGCATCACCGCGGTCTCGACCCAGCCGCGCCGGTAGCCGGCGATCAGCCCGAGCGCGGTCCCGAACGCTCCCGAGAGCAGGACGGAGAGCACGGCGACGAGCAGCGAGACGCGCGTGCCGTATATGATCCGGCTGAGGAGATCGCGGCCGAGCTCGTCCGAGCCGAGCCAGTAGTAAAAGCTGCGCGAAACCGTCCCCGGCGGCTTCAGTCGACCGACGAGGTTCTGAGCATTGGGATCATAGGGAGCGAGCAGGGGCGCACAGATCGCGGTCAGCACGAAGACCGCGAGAATGGCGATCGGCCACCAGCGCTTCAGCGGGAAGCGGCGGCGAGGCAGCGAAGGAGCTGGTGCGCTCATCGTCCGCCCCCCAATGCGATGCGCGGGTCGACGACGCTGTAGAGAAAGTCCGAGAGCAGATTGAGCCCGATCGTGACCAGCGCCCCCAGCATGACGACGCCCTGCACGACCAGGAAGTCGCGTGCGAGGATGGCCTGAACCGTAACCTGGCCGAGGCCGGGCCAGGCAAACACCGTCTCGACGATAACCGCGCCGGCCAGCAGGTTCGATATCTCGAGCGCGGCGACGGTGATGACGGGAATCGCCGCGTTCTTCGCGACATGCCGCAGCAGGATGCGCACCGGGCCGACACCTCTTGCGCGGGCCGTGCGGACATAGTCGCGCGTGAACTCCTCGATCAGCGCCGCCCGCGTGATCCGGGCGAAGGTCGCCATCGAAAGCAGGCCGAGCGCGATGGACGGCATGATCAGGTGCGAGAAGCCGCCCGTCGAAGACGGCGGCAGCCAGCCGAGGGTCACCGCAAAGAGCAGGATCAGAAGGATGCCGCTCCAGAAGGTCGGCATGCTCTGGGCCGCGAGCACGAAGCCGGCGGCCGCCTTCGCCGCGGCGCTATCGCGGAACAATGCGAGCAGGATGCCGACGGGGATGCCGATGCCGCAGGCGACCGTCAGCGCGCCGCCGGCGAGCATCAGCGTGTAGGGCAGGCGCGAGGCGATGATGTCGATAACCGGCACGCGCTGCACCACGGACTGGCCGAGATCGAAACGGGCGAGATCGGCAAGGAAGCCGAGATACTGGACGATGAGCGGCCGGTCGAAGCCCAGCGCGTGGCGC
Organism: Beijerinckiaceae bacterium; assembly: GCA_965283735.1. Taxonomy (GTDB): domain Bacteria; phylum Pseudomonadota; class Alphaproteobacteria; order Rhizobiales; family Beijerinckiaceae; genus Allobosea. The sequence continues at coordinate 1,091,989 of CBDIPN010000002.1, forward strand.
AGGGCTTCGATATCGGCTTGCGTAGCGGTTTCCGGCACGAGGAGATAGGTCGGATCCCCCGTCAGCCGCTGGACGAAGAAGATCAGCGTCGCCACGCCGAAGATCGTGACGAGCGCCTGCCCGGCGCGCTGGAGGAGGAAGCCGACCACGCCGCGTCAGTCCTTCCAGCTCATCCGGTTGACGAAGATGCTTTCATTGGGCGTGGGGGTCCAGACGAGGTTCTTGGACGTGCCGTACATCTGCGCCGCCTGATAGAGCGGGATCACGAAGTGCTCGCTGGCGATGCGTTCGTGCACGGTCTTGTATGCGGCGAGGCGCTTGGCCGGATCGAGCGTCTGGCGCCCGGTCTCAAGCGCGTCCTCGATCGCCTTGTCCTTGGCATTGGCCCAGCCGCTGGCGCTGTGCAGGATCGGGAACAGCACGCCGTCCGCGTCCTGGCAGCCGCAGGACCAGCGGCTGAACGCCATCACGGGGATGGAATCGGGGCCGCTCTGCATGCGCTTGAGCCAGGAGCCCATGTCGGTCATCTCGATCTTCACGCTGAGACCGGCATCGACCAGCATCTGCTGCAGCGCCTGAACGACGCGCTGGTCGTAGACGGGTGCGGTCACCAGGGCGATCTCCTGCTTGGCCTTGGGGCCGACCGCGGCAAGCTCCGCCTTGGCCTTGGCGAGATCGAAGGGCAAGTCCTTGATCCCCTCGACGAAACCTTCATGCGCGGGCGAGAGCATCTGGGCCAGCGGCTTCTCGGTGCCGCCGAGCACGCCGTCGGTGATCGCCTGCTTGTCGATCGCCTGGGCGATGGCACGGCGCACGCGGGGATCGTTCAGCGGTTCCTTCTGAACGTTCATCGCGAGATAGGCGACGCGCTCGGTCAGCACCGGCACGGGCTTGGCGCGCTGCGAGGTTTTGAGCTGGGCGGCGAGATCGCCGTCGAGATTGGCGGCGAGGTCCGAGGTGCCGGCCATCAGATTGGCGACCCGCGTCGCGGCATCGGGAATCGCGCGGAAGACGACGCTCGGGAACGCCGCCTTGGTGCCCCAATAGGCGTCGTTGCGGTTGAGCGTCACCGAGACGCCGCGCTGCCACGCGCCGAACTTGTAGGGGCCGCTGCCGACCGGCGCGAGATTGAAGGCGTCCTTGCCCACGGCCTCGACGACCTTCTTCGGCACGACCGAGAGCTTGACGAGCTGCGCGAGCAGGGCCGGATAGGCACCCTGCGTGGTCAGCGTCACCGTTTTGGCGTCGTCCGCGACGGCGTCGATGATCTTGTCGAACTGGCCGAGCTGCGGGCTGGCGAACTTCGGATCAGTGATGCGCTTGACGCTGAAGACGACGTCGTCGGCGGTCAGCTTCGAGCCGTCATGGAAGGTGATGTCATCGCGCAGCTGGAACTGGATCTTCGTGTCGGAAAGCTGCTTCCACGAGGTTGCGACCTGCGGCGCGATGACACCCTTGTCGTCACGGGTGACGAGATTGTCGAAGATGTTGCGGTAGACGTAGTAGCTGTCCGGGTTCCACTGGACATGCGGATCGAGCGAGTTTGGCTCGCCGACGAGGTCGATCGTCAGACGCTCCTTGGCGGCGAAGGCCGCGCCCCCCGGCAGCGACAAGCAAGCGGCGAGCAGCGCGCCTGCGAGCATTCGGCGTGTTCGCATCATCAGCCATTCCCCTTTTTTGATTGGCGGCGCCCGGTCTCCTCCCGGCGCCTTGATCTTGCAGAGCTGCTGTCGGCCGTTGCGGCTCAGTCGTTCCAGCTCATCCGGTTCAGAAACATGCTTTCGTTCGGCGTCGGCGTGAAATTCAGGTTCTTGGTCGCGCCATAGATCACGACGGCCTGATAGAGCGGGATCACCGGCACCTCAGTTGCGACGATCTCATGGACCTGCTTGTAGGCGGCGAGGCGCTTGTCCTTGTCGAGGGTCTGGCGGGCTTCCTCCAGCAGGCCGTCGGTCTTGGGATTGCGATAGGCCGACCAGCCGCTGCTCTTGTGCAGCAGCGGGAAGAGCACGCCATCGGCATCCTGGCAGGCGCAGGACCAGCGGCCGAAGCTCAGCGTCGAGGTGCCTTCCGGCCCGGCCTGGGCGCGCTTCAGATAGCTCGCCATGTCGGACATCGCGATCTTGACGTTGAGCCCGGCCTCGCCGAGCTGCTGCTGCACCGCCTGGACGATGCGCTGGTCGAAGACCGGCGCGGTCGAAAGCTCGATCTCGGCCTTGGCGGCGGGGCCGGCCTCGGCGACCAGGACCTTCGCCTTGGCGAGGTCGTATTTCGCGGCAGGCATACCATCGACCCATCCGAAGATCGCGGGCGTGAGCAACTGCCCCACTGGCTTGTCGAAGCCGCCGAGCAGGCCCTCGACCAGCCCCTCCTTGTCGATGGCGAGAGCCGCCGCCTGCCGGACCTTGACGTTGTCGAAGGGCGGTTTGGTCGTGTTCAGGCGCAGATAGGCGACACGCTCGGTCAGGCCCGTCAGGGGCTTGGCCTTCGCAGCAGTCTTGAGCTGTGCCGCCTGGTCGCTGTCGAGCGTGACGCCGAGGTCGCTGGTGCCGGCCTGGAGATTGGCAAGGCGGGTCGCGCTGTCCGGCACGGCCCGGAAGATCACGCTCGGGAACGGCCCCTTCGTGCCCCAATAGGCATCGTTGCGTGAAAGCGTCACCGCAACGCCACGCTGCCAGTTCTCGAATTTATAGGGCCCGCTGCCGACCGGTTTCAGGTTGAAGGCGTCCTTGCCGACCGCCTCGACGACGGCCTTGGGCACGATCGAGAGCTTGACGAGCTGCGCCAGCAAGGCCGGGTAGGCCCCGCTGGTCGTCAGCTTGACCTTGGTCGGCGAGAGCGCGACCGCATCGGTGATCTTGTCGAACTGGCCGAGCTGCGGGCTGCCGAAGCTGCGATCGGTAATGCGCTTGACGCTGAAGACGACGTCGTCCGCGGTCAGCTTCGAGCCGTCATGGAAGGCGATGTCGGACCGAAGCTCGAATTCGATCTCGTTGTCGGACAGGTATTTCCAGGAGGTCGCGACTTGCGGGACGATCTCGCCCTTGTCGTCGCGGGTGACCAGATTGTCGAAGATGTTTCGGTAGACGTAGTAGCTATCGGGGTTCCATTGAACCTGCGGATCGAGCGAGGAAGGCTCGTTGACGAGGTCGACCACGAAGCGCTCTTTGGAGGCTTGCGCGGGAGCGACGCTCCCCAAAGCGAAGATCGCGGCGCAGGCCGCGGCGAGAGGATAGTTTCGCCAGGCAACGGTCATGACTGCTTCTCCTTCGACAGGGGGATAGGCCGATCGGCTGTGACAAGCGGCGATTGGGCGGCGCGGCCTCGGCGGGCAGAACGCGCTTGCGGACGAGCCGGCTGCGCCGACATGGCGAGGAAGCCGTGGGCGATTGCGTCGGCGAAGCGCTTTTGGTCGCGTTCGATCGCTCGCCCGGCGAGATCGCTGTCGCCCGCGCCGAGCGCGGCGACCAGCTCGCCGAGATCAGCAGAAGGGATGGCGTGGCCGCCGAGGTCGAGCATCCGCACGATCCGGTCCGAATGATCCCAGATCTCGCCGAGCCAATCGCTGGCGAAGACGCCTGCCCCGGCAGCAAGCAGGTTGCGCAGCTGGCGCTCGGCAGCGCGGGCCGTAGCAAGCGCTGCGAGTTCGGTCCGCCCCGATACGGACTGGACCATCCCGAGCAGCGCAGTCGCCGTGGAGAGCGCGGGCTCTGCCAGCCTATGCGCTGCCAGGGCAGGCTCGAGCCGGCGACGCCCGTCGATCACCGCTCCGATCAGCGCGCCGTCGATCGGTGCAATCCGCCAGCCCTGCCGGGCATGCCGGCTAACAAAGCGCCCCGCTGCCAACTCGGTCAGCGCGACACGAACGCTGGCGCGGCCCAGCCCGAAGCGCTCGGCGAGGGCCGCCTCATGGACGAAGTCACCGGGCGTGAGCTCGCAGGAGACGATAGCCGTGCGCAGCCGGCGGCTGGCGACATCGAGCAGCGCCTCGCCAATAGGAGCAGGAAGGAAAGGAGAGCTTGCATCGAGCATGACCCAAAGCTTGGCCCGCTTCGTGAGATTTCACAAGCCCTTTGTAAGATTTTAACGCGACGTGCAGAGTGCCGGCGATAGCGCCATTGCAACTCATTGCCACGCAGCGATCCGCAGTGCCCGGCTCCTCAAAACGGCGCTGAAGGACAAGTCGAAGCGGGAGCGGACAAAGGCAAACATCGTGAGCTTCGGAGGACGTAAGCAAAATCCGATCTGCAATAATCGCCGAAACTTCGGACCAAAATTCAGCCGTTCTGCCGTCCGCCGTGTAGTAGCCTCTCGATGCTGGGGCTGCCGACACCTGGCGATTGTGGTGACCGCGGCCTTCGGCGGCCTCTATGGCGCGGATGCCACCTCGGGAGATGGCTGTGCAGAATACCGATAAGATTTGGACGATCGTCGATTCAAAGCAAGCTGACTATATCGAGCTGAGTGACCGCGTCTTTGAGATGCCCGAGCTCAACTACCGGGAGGTCAAGTCAGCTGCTGCTCATGCCGAGCAGCTTCGGCGCGAGGGATTTCGCGTGGAGACGGGCATTGCCGGCTTGCCGACGGCGGTGATGGGCGAGGCGGGAGAAGACGGCCCGGTGATCGCGATACTTGGCGAATACGATGCGCTGCCGGAGCTTTCGCAGGCCCCTGGAGTTTCCGAGCACCAGCCACTTCCAAACCAGCCGGCAGGCCATGGCTGCGGCCATAACCTGCTCGGGGCCGGAGCCATGCTGGCGGCAGCGGCGGTCAAGGATTTCCTCGCGGAGCGTGGGCTCAAGGGCCGCGTCCGATACTATGGCTGCCCGGCCGAGGAAGGTGGAGCGGGCAAGGCGTTCATGGTCAAGGAAGGCGCCTTCAAGGATGTCGACATCGCGATCTCCTGGCATCCGGCCGATTTCGCGGCCGTAACGGCAGCCATATCCCTTGCGAACACGACGATCGACTTCGAGTTCTCCGGCCGCGCCAGCCATGCCGCTGCCGCGCCGCATCTCGGCCGTTCGGCACTCGATGCCGCCGAGCTGATGAATGTCGGCGTCAACTACATGCGCGAGCACATGCCGAGCGATGCCCGCATCCACTATGCCTATCTGGATGCAGGCGGCATCGCGCCGAATGTCGTTCAGGCCAAGGCCAAGCTCCGCTACGTCGTGCGCGCGACGATGGTCTCCCAGGTCCATGAGCTCCTCGCCCGCGTCCGGAAAATCGCCGAAGGCGCGGCGCTGATGACGGAAACGACCGTCACTGATGAGGTCGTCAGCGCGATGAGTAGCTTGCTGGCCAACACGCCGCTTGAAGATGCGATGCAGCGCAATTTCGATCGGCTCGGCCCCCCTCCTTTCGACGCGGAGGACGTGGCCTTCGCCAGGCGCATGCAGAAGACGGTGACGCCCGCGCATGTCGAAAGCGCTTTCCGACGCTCTGGACTACCGGCGACGGATTTCCCGCTGTGCAACGCCATCGCGCCCAAGGAAGTGCCCGGACCGCGGAT
>CBDIPN010000002.1:1105000-1685000 GCA_965283735.1 Beijerinckiaceae bacterium
GACGCATGAGATGCCCAGGCTGAGATCCGCCACCTCCACCCATGGCCGCAACATGGCCGGCGCCCGCGGCCTGTGGCGCGCCACCGGCATGAAGGACAGCGATTTCGGCAAGCCGATCATCGCGGTGGTGAACTCCTTCACCCAGTTCGTGCCCGGCCATGTCCATCTCCAGGACCTCGGCCAGCTCGTCGCGCGCGAGATCGAGAAGGCCGGCGGCGTCGCCAAGGAGTTCAACACGATCGCGGTCGATGACGGCATCGCCATGGGCCATGACGGCATGCTCTACAGTCTGCCCTCGCGCGAGCTGATCGCCGACAGCGTCGAATACATGGTCAACGCACATTGCGCCGACGCGATGGTCTGCATCTCGAATTGCGACAAGATCACGCCCGGCATGCTGATGGCCTCGATGCGCCTGAACATCCCGACCGTCTTCGTCTCGGGCGGGCCGATGGAGGCCGGCAAGTTCATCGCCGAAGGCGTGCTGAAGAAGGTCGACCTCGTCGATGCGATGATCGCAGCGGCCGACGACAAGTACACCGACGCCGAAGTCGACGTGATCGAGCGCTCGGCCTGCCCGACCTGCGGCTCCTGCTCGGGCATGTTCACCGCCAATTCGATGAACTGCCTGACCGAGGCGCTCGGCCTCGCGCTGCCCGGCAACGGCTCGACGCTCGCCACCCATGCCGACCGCAAGCGCCTCTTCGTCGAGGCGGGCCATCTGATCGTCGATCTCGCCCGCCGCTACTACGAGCAGGACGACGAGAGCGTGCTGCCGCGCAATGTCGGCTCGTTCAAGGCGTTCGAGAACGCGATGACGCTCGACATCGCCATGGGCGGCTCGACCAACACGGTGCTGCATCTGCTGGCGGCAGCGCATGAGGCCGAGATCGACTTCACCATGGCCGATATCGACCGGCTGTCGCGGCGGGTGCCGGTGCTGTGCAAGGTCGCGCCGGCCGTCGCCGACGTTCATATGGAAGACGTGCATCGCGCCGGCGGCATCATGGCCATCCTCGGCGAGCTCGACCGCGCCGGGCTGATCGACACCTCGCTGCCGACCGTGCACAGCACGACGATGGCGGACGCGCTGGCGCGCTGGGACATCACCCGGACAGAGAGCGAGGCGGTGCGCTCCTTCTATAGCGCCGCGCCCGGCGGCGTGCCGACCCAGACGGCCTTCAGCCAGGACCGGCGCTTCGCCGAGCTCGACGCCGACCGCGAGAAGGGCGTGATCCGCAGCGCAGAGCATGCCTATTCCAAGGATGGCGGTCTCGCCGTGCTGTTCGGCAACATCGCGCTCGACGGCTGCATCGTGAAGACGGCCGGCGTCGATGCCTCGATCCTGAAGTTCTCCGGCCCGGCCGTGATCTTCGAGAGCCAGGACGCCGCGGTCGAGGGCATCCTCAACCGCAAGGTCAAGCCCGGCGATATCGTGCTGATTCGCTATGAGGGCCCCCGCGGTGGGCCGGGCATGCAGGAGATGCTCTATCCGACGAGCTATCTGAAGTCGAAGGGCCTCGGCAAAGCCTGCGCACTGATCACCGACGGACGCTTCTCCGGCGGTTCCTCCGGTCTTTCGATCGGCCATGTCTCGCCGGAAGCGGCCGAGGGCGGCGCGATCGGCCTCGTCGAGAGCGGCGACATCATCGCGATCGACATCCCCAATCGCAGCATTTCATTGCAGGTCTCAGACGAGGAGTTGGCCCGCCGCCGCGCCGCGATGGAGGCGAAGGGCAAGGACGCCTGGAAGCCGGCCGCACCGCGCAAGCGCAAGGTCACGACAGCGCTGAAGGCCTATGCCGCGACGACGACGAGCGCGGCCAAGGGCGCCGTGCGCGTCGTCGATTGATAGCGAGCAGGTTGCCCTGCCGGACGACCGGCCAAGGGCAATCATCTCTTCTCGGAAATGCGGGTCATCCCGGCCGAAGCGCAGTGGAGAGCCGGGATTCATGCCTGAACCTTCTACGGAAGCGCTCAGGCATGGATCCCGGGTCAAGCCCGGGATGACCTGCGTGGTTCCGGAGATCATGAACGGTCCCTAGATCGAAATTCTCCGATCGCGCGGCTCGAAATGGTGTTTCTGCCTTTTGCAGAAAAACGGCCGGTTTGACGGCTGAATGGCGTTGCCCCGCCGATCCCGATCCGCCTATTGGACCTGCCATCTCTTTAAGCAGCCAATCGGCCGTCATGAGTTCCGCTTCTCCTCCCTCTCCCGCGAGCCGGCACTCGCGTTTCCGGTTGTTCGTGCCGATCCTGGCTGGTGCGACCTGGCGCGACCGCCTGATCTCCTGTCTCGGCGCGCTTGTCTGCGTCGGCGCGACCGGGCTGATCTGCAGCCTGCTGCTCGGCAACGATCCGCATCTGCCGTTGCTCGTCGCGCCGATGGGCGCCTCCGCTCTGCTGCTCTTCGCGATCCCGTCGAGCCCGCTGGCGCAACCCTGGTCGATTGTCGGCGGCAACACCGTCTCCGCCCTGATCGGACTTCTCGTCAGCCGCTACGTGCCGGAGCCGGCGGTCGCGGCCGGCTGCGCCGTCGCATTCGCGATCGCGGCGATGTCGCTGCTGCGCTGCCTGCATCCGCCGGGCGGGGCGGCCGCGCTCACCGCCGCGCTGGGCGGGCCGGCAGTCGCGACCTACGGGCTCGGCTTCGCCTTCGTTCCCGTCGGCCTCAACGCGCTGGTGCTGACCCTGCTCGGCATCGCGTTCCATCGCTTCTCCAGCCACAGCTATCCGCATCGCGCGCAGGCCCCGGCGAACAGCCACGGCACCAAGGACCTGCCGTCGGCGCAGCGCGTCGGCTTCAATGAGGCCGATATCGACGCGGCGCTGAGCGATGTCGGCGAGACCTTCGACATCGACCGGGAGGATCTCGACCGGCTGCTGCGGCGCGTCGAATTGCACGCGCTCGCCCGCAAGCACGACCTGCCGCGCTGCGCCGACATCATGTCGCGCGACCTCGTCCGGGTCGACCAGCACGACGATATCGAGACCGCCCGCCGTCTGCTGCTCGACCATGCGGTCCGGACGCTGCCCGTCATCGACCGCGATAACAAGGTGCTCGGCACGGTCGGCCTGCGCGAACTGACCCGGCCAGGCGTGCGCGTGCGCGACGTGATGTCCCCTGCCGTGATCGCGCGCCCGGACGAGCCGGCCGTCGATCTCATCGCCGCCCTCACCGATGGCCGCCACCACGCCGTCATCGTCGTCGACGGCCAGGAGCGTCTGGCCGGGCTCGTCAGCCAGAGCGATCTCCTCGCCATGCTGCTGCGGCCGCTCAAGCGCGAGGCGGCCTGACGAAAAAGCGGGTTCCCCCCAGCCGCCATCCTGCTTTAGCCTTGGGATGGGATCTCAACGGAGGAAACTGGATGCGGGCCGCGATCGTCGCCCTGAGCTGTTTTCTGTCGTTGCCGGCGTCGGCGGCCGGCCCGTTCGGCAAGATCGTCGTCGGCAACTGGTCGGGCGGGACCTTCACCAACGACCAGACCGGCGCCTTCTCGCATTGCGCCGTCAGCGCCAGCTACAGGAGCGGCGTCACGATGCTGACCTCGGTAACCGCGCAATTCTCCTGGCTGCTCGGCTTCTCGAAGCCGGACTGGAAACTCAGGACCGGCGAGACGCTGAAGCTTCAGCTCGTGTTCGATCGGCGCTCGACCATCGACGTCACCGCCAACATCAAGTCGCCAACGCTCGTCACCATCGCCATGCCGGCACAATCCGCCCTGATCAACGCCTTCCGTCAGGGGCGCTATCTCGAGCTGGTGGCCAATGACGCACGCTATACCTTCGCGCTGACCTCGACCGGCGAGATGCTGCCGGCGCTGGTCGAATGTGTGAAGCAGAGCGCCAATGTGCGCGGCCCGGTCTCGCCCGGCGCTCCCGCCCAGGCGCAGACGCCTCAGCCGACCGAGCAGGAGCGAGCGGCGCGGGCCGAGAAGAAGGCCCTGCTGGAGAAGACGCGCGACCTGATCCGCACCAAGATGCTGACCTGCATCGGCCGCGAGGGCGCGCCGATGCTGCTCACGGACGAAAAAGCGGAGGTCGTCGCCAAGGCCGCGATGCTGTTCTGCAAGGGCGATGTCGACGCCCTGACCAACGCCACGATCGAACTGATCGAAACCGAGGACGGCCGGCCGGCCAATCGCAACGCCGTGCGCGATGCCGCGGAGAAGCGCGTCCAGGAGGTGGTCACGGCCCATGTCATCCGCTCGCGCGGCGAGATGATCAGCAAGGGGCAGCGGCCGGGCAACCCCGCACCAAGCCGGCCGATCGATTCAGGTTCACGCCCCTCGCAGTCGCTTTGAGCGATGCCCCCACCCGATCGCAGCGGCTTCAATCCCGCCTTGTCATTCCGGGGCTTCGCGTAGCGAAGAACCCGGAACCCACGACAGGGTGAGCGGCTCCGACGCGGCATAGAATGTCTCACCCGGTCGTGGGTTCCGGATCGGCGCCGCTCGCGCGGCTTGTCCGGAATGACAACGCGTTTCCCTTAACGACCCTACGAACGAAAAACGCCGCGCCTTGCGGCGCGGCGTTCCGAGAACAGCCCACGGGCCGAAGGTCAGCCCTTCAGCTTGGTGTTGCACTGGCTCCAGTAGCCGCCGCCCTTCTCGATCCACTTGAGATCGCCATTGGCATTGGCCGCCTTGTTGGCATTGTACTGATCGACGCAGGTCTTGAGGCGCGCCTTGCCGGCCGTCTCGCTCGAATATTTCTGCGAAACCGCCTTCGGGAAGACAGCAGGCTTCGCCTTGCCGGCAGGCATCGCGGCGGGCTTGGCAGCGGGCGCCGCCGCCGTAGCGGAAGCGGCGGGCTTCGCCGGCTCGGCCGGCATGGCAGCCGCAGCCTCGTCGTCGGCAGCGTCGTCGTCGCCGCACTGGGCCTTGCGGAAATCGTTCCACTTCTGGCCCTTCAGCGTATTGGCCTTCTTGGCGTCCTGATACTTGACGCTGCATTCCTTCATGGTCAGCGCCGAAGCGGGCACCACGGAGAAGGAGACAAGGGCGAAAGCCGATGCTGATGCGAGAATGAGAGTCCTGAACATGGCGTTCTCCATGGCAAAGCGTGCTGCCGCCGGTCGGCATGCCACTCCGATTTTCACCCCGAAGCAAGTCCCTCCGGCGCGTGAGCAATGCTTCGGACCACAAGATGTTCCTTTTCGGGCAGGCTTTTCGTTCCATACCGTCAATTGACGGCGCCGGTCTCAGCGGTACTGAAGGCGGCTCTTGCGATAAGCCGGGATTTCCCTGCTATATGACGCCCCCGCCGAACCGCTGGAGACGACATGGCACGGCCGTCAGACGCCGCGAAGGACCGCGAGCTCATCCGCATCCTCACCGAGAATGCCCGCCTGCCGCTGTCGGAGATCGCCAAGCAGCTCGGCGTCTCCCGCGCGACGGCGCAGGGACGGCTCAGCCGTCTCGAACGCGACGGAGTGATCGCCGGCTACACCACGATTCTCGGCAAGGCGAGCCGGCCGGCAACCACGATTGCGGCGCTGATCCTGATCGAGCTGGAGATGAAACAGCAGGGAGGCGTGGTCGCGGCGTTGAAAAAACGGCCGGAAATCGTGCAATGCCACACGCTGAGCGGCCATTTCGACCTCAGCGTAAAGATCGAGTGCGAGACCTCCAGCGACCTCGACACGATCATCGATTGGATCGCGGAAATGGAAGGCGTGCGCCGGACGACCTCCTCGGTGATTCTGGCCCGCAAGTTCGAGCGTTGAGCGCGCAGCTGCCGCGGTGCTCGCCGTTTCCCTTCACTCTTGTTCATATCCCATCGAATTGACTGATCATAACATCCTCCTCCGGCGATCCGCCCGTTAAAGCCTGCGCGGCTTGCGGCGATGCTCCGCATCGAGGGGGAGGCTCCTGGCCGACCCGATACCCACCAGGAGATAGCAAGATGACCATCAAGAAGCGCATTGCCGTGCTCGGCGCCGGCCAGATCGGCGTCATCATCGCCGGCATGCTGGCCGAGCAGGGCCATCAGGTGACGCTGGCCGACGCGTCCGCCGCGCAGCTCAAGAACGCCGCCGGCAGCCGCTTCGCCACCGAGACCGTCGACGCCTCGAACCTCGACGCGCTCCGCGTGTTCCTGAAAGACCGCGACATCGTCGTCAGCGCCTGCCCCTATTTCCTGAACAAGGGCATCGCCAAGGTCGCGGCCGAGACCAAGACCCATTATTTCGACCTGACCGAGGACGTCGCCACCACCTCCTACATCAAGGAGCTCGGCGAGACCGCCGACGTCGCGCTCGTTCCGCAGTGCGGGCTGGCGCCCGGCTTCATCTGCATCCTCGGCGCCGATATGGCCGCGCGTTTCGAGAACGTCCGCGCCATCAAGATGCGCGTCGGCGCGCTTCCGCTCTATCCGACCAATGCGCTGCGCTACAACGTGACCTGGTCGGTCGATGGCCTGATCAACGAATACTGCAACCCCTGCGAGATCGTCTTCGACGGCCAGCCGACCCTGGTGCCGGCGCTGGAAGGCATCGAGAGCGTGATGATCGACGGCGTCGCCTACGAGGCCTTCAACACCTCGGGTGGTCTGGGCACGCTGACCGAGACGCTCGCCGGCAAGGTCCGCAACATGAGCTACAAGACGCTGCGCTATCCCGGCCATGCCGAGATCATGAAGCTCCTGCTGCGCGACCTCGACCTCGCCGACGACCGCGAGACGCTGCGCCGCATCCTGACGCATTCCGCGCCCTTCACCCGCAAGGACGTGGTCGTGATCTTCGTGACCGGCGTCGGCGAGCGCAACGGCCGCCTCGAGGAGGAGAGCGTCGTGCTGCGCTATGACGGCAATGACGAGCTCGGCGCGATCCAGCTCACCACTGCCGCCGGCTGCGTCGCGATGGTCGAGCTGTTCCTCGCCGGCAAGCTGCCCGCCAAGGGCTTCGTGCGCCAGGAAGACGCCGTGCTCGCCGATTTCCTCGCGACCAAGGCCGGCGCCCGGCTGGTTGGCGAAGCCCGCGGCGTCGATGCCGCCGGCCTCGTGCCGAGCGTCGCGATCAAGAGCGCGGCCTGAACGCCCGCGCTCTGACAAGTCAGGCTCTGCCCGTCAGAGCCTGACGCCCAGGCCGCGCAGTTCGGCGCGCAGGTCGATGGGCTCGACGAAATGGACGGCCCGCATGCCGGCGGCGCGGGCCCCCACAACGTTCTTCTCGCTGTCATCGACGAAGATGCAGTCCCCGGCCTTCAGGCCGTAGCGATCGAACAGCACCTCGTAGATCGCGCGCTCCGGCTTCAACATCCGCTCATGGGCGGAGACGACGACGCCGTCGAAGCTCTGCAGGAACGGGAAGCGGACCAGGCATTCAGCCCATTTCTCGCGCGAGAAATTGGTGATGGCATAGACCTTCTCGCCCTGCCCCTTCAGCTCCTCCAGCACCGCGACGCTGTCGGCGATGGTATGGGGCACGCTGTCGTGCCAGCTTTCGTCGAAGGCGCGGATCTCGCGCTCCCATTCCGGGTGCTGCCTGACCAGAAGGGCTACGCCCTCCTGCCAGGAGCGGCCGCGATCCTGCTCCAGATTCCAGTCGCCCGTGCAGATGTTCTGCATGAACCAGTCGAGCCGCTCGGGCTCGGGGATCAGCGAACGGTAAATCAGCCGCGCATCCCAGCGCAGCAGGACGTTGCCGACATCGAAGACGACGATGGAAGTGCTGGAAGCCATGACCGAACCCGGTTGAAAGGGCCGGCAGGACAACCCATTCACGCCCTTGTGTCCAGATGTGCGGGACAGGGGTGGACCCCATCGTTTATGCCGGGGTGATGAGCGCCCGCCCCGCAAATACCAGCTTCCGCACCTGGCTGCCATGGACCGACCGGCAGGGCCGGTTCTCGACCTTAAGGGCCGCGGCCTTCGCGCTGCTCCTCGTGCCCGCGCTCATGCTGCTCTACGCCGCCTGGATGCACCAGCTCGGCTCGAAGCCCTGGACGCAGGCGATCCACCAGACCGGGACCTGGACGGTCAGGATCCTCATCGCCACGCTCGCGGTCTCGCCGTTCCGGCGGCTGCTCGACTGGAGCAAGCTGATCGGCATCCGCCGCATGCTCGGTCTCGGCGTCATGGCCTACGCGCTCGGGCATCTGGCGCTCTACTGCATCGACATGGCCTTCGACTGGGGCCTGATCGTCTCCGAGATCGTCAAGCGCTTCTACCTGACGATCGGCTTCGTCGCGCTGATCGGCCTCGTCGCGCAGGGCGTGACCTCGACCGACGGCATGATCCGCCGCCTCGGCAAGAACTGGCAGCGCCTGCACAATCTCGTCTATCCCATTGCGATGCTGGCACTGCTGCATTTCGCGCTGCAATCGAAGATCGACGTCACCGAGCCGGTGCTGATGAGCGGGCTCTTCCTTTTACTGCTGCTCCATCGCGGCCTGTACCGCTGGAAGCTGCCTGTTTCCTTAGCCGTGCTCGTCGGAGTGGCGCTTCTCGGCGGGCTGCTTACGGCCAGCCTTGAAGCGGGCTGGTATGCGGCGACCTCCGGCGTCTCGGCCTGGCTGGTCTTCCAGGCCAATGCCGATATCCTGACCTATCAGGACTATGCCTCGATCCGGCCGGCGCATTGGGTCGCGCTCGCGGGCCTCGCGGTGGCGCTCAGTCATGGCCTGCGCGCCCGCAAGGCGCGCCCGCCGCGGCAGGTACGCGAGGCCACTGCCGCGCGGGCGACGTGAGAGACTGATGAGGGCTCAGGGAATGTCGAAACAGGTTGGGAGAAAAACTTTCCAAGTTTCGACATCTTCCAGATGGAAAGGGTTTCCCCCTCCAGCGCTCATGCTCTAACCCTATGACATGCCTGACGACCCGCACGCCCAGCCCACGGCCGATGTCGTAGAAGCCGAGCTCGCCTCGGAGGGCATCAAGCCTACCCGGGCCCGGGTCTCGCCCTTCGTTCCGCTGCAACAGCCGATCTTCCGCGCCGTCTGGTTCGCCAGCCTCATCTCGAATTTCGGTGGGCTGGTCCAGGCGGTCGGCGCCTCCTGGATGATGGCCTCGATCTCGCCCTCGGCCGAGATGGTGGCGCTGGTCCAGGCCTCGACGACCTTGCCGGTGATGCTGTTCTCGCTCGCGGCCGGCGCCATCGCCGACAATTACGACCGACGCAAGATCCTGCTGACCGCGCAATGCTTCATGCTGGCGGTCTCGATCGGGCTTGCGGTCTTCGCCTGGTTCGGCCTGATCACGCCCTGGCTGCTGCTCACCTTCACCTTCCTGATCGGCTGCGGCACGGCGCTGAACAACCCGGCCTGGCAATCCTCGGTCGGCGACATGGTCCCGCGCCGCGACGTGCCGGCGGCGGTGACGCTGAACAGCGTCGCCTTCAACATCGCCCGCAGCGTCGGGCCGGCGATCGGCGGCGCGATCGTCGCGGCGGCCGGCGCGGTTGCGGCCTTCATCATCAACGCCTTCAGCTATATCCCGCTGCTCGTCGTGCTGGCGCGCTGGTCGCCGCCCAAGGTCGAGCGACTCCTGCCGCGCGAGACCCTGTTCATCGCGATGAGCGCGGGCATCCGCTATGTCGCGATGTCCCCGAACATCCGCACGGTCACGCTGCGCGCCTTCGTCTACGGCTTCGGCGCCATCGTGGGCCTGGCGCTGCTGCCGCTGATCGCGCGCGATCTCGTGCGCGGCGGCCCTTTGACCTATGGCGTGCTGCTCGGCGCCTTCGGAGCGGGCGCTGTCGCCGGCGCCTTCATGAGCGCGCGCCTGCGCCGGGCGATGAGCACGGAGGCGCTCGTGCGCTCGACCTTCGTCGCCTATGCCTGCGGCGTGACGCTGATCGCCTTCAGCCAGACGATCTGGCTGGCCATGGCGGGCCTGTGCGTCTGCGGCGCCTGCTGGGTTCTGGCGCTCTCGACTTTCAACGCGACGGTGCAGCTTTCGGCGCCGCGCTGGGTCGTCGGCCGGGCGCTGGCGATGTACCAGATGGCGACCTTCGGCGGCATGGCGATGGGCAGCTGGGCCTGGGGCCGCTCGGCGCTGCATTTCGGCGTCGAGAAGGCGCTGCTGATGTCGGCCGTGGTCCTGGTCGCCGGTGCCGTGATGGGGCTGCGCTACCGCCTGCCGCCGCTCGAGGAACTCAATCTCGACCCGCTCAGCCGCTGGCGCGAGCCCAAGGTCGCGGTCGATATCGAGCCGCGCTCCGGCCCGGTCATCGTCACCATCGAGTACATCATCAAGCCGGAGGACGTCGTCGCCTTCCTGACCGTGATGGCGGAGCGGCGGCGCATCCGGCGCCGCGACGGCGCCCGGCATTGGACGTTGCTGCGCGACCTGACCGACCCGACGCTCTGGATCGAGCGCTATGACAGCCCGACCTGGGTCGAATATGTCCGGCAGAACCAGCGCGTCACCCAGGCCGATGCCGAGATCGGCGAGCAGGTCCGCGCCCTGCATAGCGGCCCGAACCCGCCGGTGGTCCACCGCATGATCGAGCGGCAGACGGCCTCGCTGCCGCAACTGACGCCGAGCCGGACGCCGACGCTGGCGGACTCGCTCAACGACCCGTCACGGCCGGCTTAAGGCCTCGGCTTCAGCCGACGACCCAGAGGCCGGCAAGGCCGACCATGCCGACGATGATCCGCCACCAGGCGAAGAGCGCGAAGCCGCGCTTCGAGACGAAATCGAGGAAACTGCGCACCACGATCAGGGCCGAGATGAAGGCGGCGACGAAACCGACGCCGATCAGCACGCCATCGTCGAAGGTGAGGAATTTGTAGCTCTTCAGGAGGTCATAGGCGAAGGCGCCGGCCATGGTCGGCATCGCCAGGAAGAAGGAGAACTCGGCCGCCGCGCGCTTGCTGGCGCCGAGCAGCATGGCGCCGACGATGGTCGAGCCCGAGCGCGAGACGCCGGGGATCATCGCCAGGCACTGGATCAACCCGATCTTGAAATACATCGGCAGCGGGAAGGTGGTGGCGTCGGTGTGCTTCTCCTGCAATTCCAGCTCGTCGACGACGAGCAGGATCAGGCCGCCGGCGATCAGCGTGCAGCAGACGATGAAGGGGTTGAACAGCACGCCCTTGATGAAGCCGTGCAGCAGCGCGCCGATCACCGCCGCCGGCAGGAAGGCGATGAGCACGCCGACGACGAAGCGGCGGGCGGAGGGGTCGCTGGGAATGCGCAGCGCGATATCGAGCAGGCGCCGGAAATAGACCAGCGTGATCGCCAGGATCGCGCCGAGCTGGACCAGCACCTCGAAGGTCTTGCCGTTGGATTCGAAGCCGAGGAAATGGCCGATCAGGAGCAGATGCCCGGTCGAGGAGACCGGCAGGAACTCGGTCAGGCCCTCGACGATGCCGAGGATGAAGGCTTCGATCAGGTTGTGCATGGAAGGCTGTCCTCGCGCGAATCAGGCGGCCTGGACGTCAGCCCGGGCCGGGCCTGTCGCCGGCTTACGCCCAGCTCTTTGCAAATTGGTTACCACTTCGCGAAGCAGCAGCGGCAAATTGCGGAGATCGCCATCATCGCGGGTTGTGGCGTTTTTCCGGCATGACTATAGCAAGCCGCCGTCGCCTATCGGGTCGCTGCAAGCCCGGCGGCCCTGCTTCCGTCGCATTTTGCCTGCTTCACAGTCTTCATGAGTGCCATGGCGACCCTGTATCATTACCCGCTATGCCCGCATTCGCGTTTCATCCGCCTCGTGCTCAGCGAGTTCGGCATGGAGGCCGAACTGGTCGAGGAACGCGTCTGGGAGCGCCGGCGGGAGTTCATCGAGCTCAATACCGCGGGCACGACGCCCGTATTCCAGGAGCAGAACGGACTCGCCGTGCCCGGCGCCGGGCCGATCGCGGAGTATCTCGACGAGACGCGGGGGCTCGCGCTCGGCGACCGCCGCTTGCTGCCGGAAGGGCCGGGCGAGCGCGTCGAGGTTCGCCGCCTGCTCGACTGGTTCAACACCAAGTTCCATGACGAGATCACCAGCCCGCTCGTGCTGGAAAAGGTGATGAAGCGCTTCATGAGCCGCGACGAGGGCGGCGGCCCGCCGGAAATGAGCGCGATCCGCGCCGCGCGCGCCAATGTGCGCTATCATCTGCGCTATATCTCCTGGCTGCTGGCCAAGCGGAACTGGCTGGCGGGGGCGCAGATGAGCTATGCCGATCTCGCGGCGGCGGCGCATCTGTCCTGCGTCGACTATCTCGGCGACGTGCCCTGGGAAGAGGATGAGGCGGCTCGCGCATGGTATGCGAGGATCAAGTCGAGACCGAGCTTCCGGCCGCTGCTGAGCGACCGCATACCCGGCATGGCTCCGAGCGCCCATTACGACAATCTGGATTTTTGAAGGCCGAGAAGCTGAAGCGCGCCGTCGCCGAGCGCGCGCTTGCCGAAGGCTTCGCCGTGATGCGCGTCGCCGGTGCCGATGCGATTCCGCAAGCGCCGGGCCGTCTCGAGGCCTGGCTTGCGAGCGGCTACCAAGGCGAGATGGGCTGGATGGAAGAGCGGCAGGCGCAGCGCGCCGATCCGCGCCAGCTCTGGAGCGAGGTCCGCTCCGTCGTCATGCTCGGCATGAACTATGCCGGCGAGGGCGATCCGCTCGCGATCCTTGCCCATCCCGACAAGGCGGCGATCTCGCTCTATGCGAGACGGCGCGACTACCACGACGTCATCAAGGGCAAGCTGAAGAGCGTCGCCGGGCTGCTCGCCGCGCGCGGCGGCGCCGACGTCAAGGTCTTCGTCGATACCGCCCCCGTCATGGAGAAGCCTTTGGCGCAGGCGGCCGGGCTCGGCTGGCAGGGCAAGCACACGGTCCTGGTTTCGCGCGAGCACGGCTCCTGGCTGCTGCTCGGGGCGATCTACACCACCGCCGAATTGCCGGTAGACGCGGCCGAGCGCGACCATTGCGGCTCCTGCCGGCGCTGCCTCGATATCTGCCCGACCGACGCTTTCCCGGCGCCCTACCAGCTCGATGCGCGCCGCTGCATCGCCTATCTCACGATCGAGCATGCCGGCCATATCGACACCGCCTTGCGTCCGGGCATCGGCAACCGTGTCTTCGGCTGCGACGATTGCCTCGCCGTCTGCCCCTGGAACAAGTTCGCCGAGGCCGCACAGGAAACGCGACTGGCGCTCAAGGGCGAGCTCGACGGGCTCGACCTCGCCGCGCTCGCCCGGCTCGACGATCCCGCCTTCCGCACGCTCTTCGCGGGCACGCCGGTGAAGCGCACCGGGCGCGACCGCTTCCTACGCAACGTGCTGATCGCGATCGGCAATAGCGGCCGCACCGAGCTCATCGACAGCGCCCTGCCCCATCTCGCCGATCCCTCGCCGCTGGTCCGCGCCATGGCGGTCTGGGCGCTGGGGAGGCTCGATGCCGAGCGCGGCCGGCAACTTGCCATCGCTCACCTCGCCGACGAAATCGACCCGCAGGTGCGCGCCGAATGGCACGCGCTTACGCCGCAGACGGAAGACGCCGCATGAACATCCTGATCCTCGGCCTCGGCTACTCCGCCGGCTTCTTCGCGCGCGCCGCCCTAGTGCGAGGCTGGGAAGTGACAGGCACCGTCCGTTCGGCCGAGAAGGCCGCGGAGCTCAGCCGCGAGGGCATCCGGACGCTGGTCTTCGGTGGCTTCGCGGTCTCGTCTGCGCTCGCCAAGGCGGTGGCGGAGGCCGATGCCGTGCTGATCTCGGTGCAGCCGGCGGAGGATGGCGACCCGGCGCTCGGGCCCTTGCGCGCAGCGCTCATGGCCGCCCCGAACCTGCGCTGGATCGGCTATCTCTCCACGATCGGCGTCTATGGCGATCAGGGCGGCGCCTGGATCGACGAGGCTACGCCGCCGGCACCAACCAATGCCCGCACACGCCAGCGCGTCGAGATCGAGGAGGCCTGGCTTCAGCTCGGCCGCGACAGCGGCAAGCCCGTGCAGATCTTCCGTCTGTCAGGCATCTACGGTCCCGGCCGCAACGCCATCACCAAGCTGCGCAACGGCACGGCGAACCGGCTGATCAAGCCGGGCCAGGTCTTCAACCGCATCCATGTCGACGATATCGCCGGCGTGCTGATGGCCTCGCTGGCGCAGCCACGCCAGGGCGTGATCTACAACGTCACCGACGACGAGCCCGGCCCGCCGCAGGACGTGATCACCTTCGCGGCGGAACTGACGGGGCTCGAGCCGCCGCCGGAGATCCCGTTCGAGCAGGCAAAGCTCTCGCCGATGGCGGCGAGTTTCTACGGCGAGAGCAAGCGCGTCTCGAACGCGCTGGTGAAGCGGGAATTCGGCTACACCTTCCGCTACCCGACCTATCGCGAGGCGCTGCGCGCCCTGCAGCAGCCGGCGAATAGTCAGGCGGCGTGGCGGGGGCCTTCGCCGCCGTAATAGTCGGCATAGCGCTTGTCGATCGCGGCGACCGGCAGCACGACGAGCACATCGGTCGTGCCGAACTGACGGTCAATGACCGCGCCGGTGCCGAAGCGGGCGCCGAGCCGCAGATACCCCTTGATCAAAGGCGGCAACTGCTTGAGCGCGAGCTTGGCGTCGACCATCTCCGGCGGCAGGCGGTCCATGCCGACGAAGTGCTCGGCATGCGCGGTCGCGGCCCACGCTCCCTCCGAGCGGGCATGGTGATGCAGGAAGCTCAGGGGCAGCGCCAGCGCATCTGGATCGGTGCCGTCGAAGGAGGCGCAGCCGAACATCGCATCGATGCGATGATGCTGCAGATAGGCCCAGATGCCCGACCAGAGCAGTTCGACCGTCCGCTTGGTGCGATAGGGCTTCAGCACGCAGGAGCGGCCAAGCTCGAGAAAGCGGCTGCCCGGATGGAGCGCCAGCATCGGTGCGAGATCGAACTCGCCCTGCGTATAGAAGCCGCCGAGGCGCTCGGCCGCACTCTGGCGCATCAGACGGTAGGTGCCGACGACCTTGGGCTTGATCCCGCCGAAGCGGCCACGCGCGGCATGATCGATAACGAGGAGATGGTCGCAGGCCTTGTCGAAACGATCGGCATCGCGACGGAACATGCGCGAGATCACATCGGGCTTGGCCGACATTTCCTGATAGAATACGCGATAGCGCAGGCGCTGCGCCCGCCAGATCTCACGCGGACCGCGAGCCAGCCGCACCTCAAGCGAGCCGAGCCGCCCAAGCGTGCCCGATAGCGGCGTTTCGTCGATTTCGGCGCCGGATCGGCGCATGGCTCCACCCTTCATCAATATCAACGGGGCGAAGCGCGAGAACGGATTGCCGGCTGGAAACCGACCGGGCAGCGCGTTCTTGCTTCCAGAAACGTGCAATGCCATCGCTTCTCTCATCTCCTGCCGCTACCGGCATGAGGTAGGCTTGCTCCGATGATCTTACAACTTCGCGACGAAACTGCGTCGGAGCGATGACGGCCGTCAAGCCGTCAGACTGCCGGCCGGCGCTTGCGACAGGCGCTCCAGCCAACGGAGCAGGGCCTCGCGCTCCAAGGGTTTCGCCAGGCAATCATCCATCCCGGCGGCGAAGGCGGCAGCCCGGTCCGTGGCGGAGACATTGGCCGTGACAGCCACCAGCGGCAGCGTGGCGGCGCGGCCGAACCGTCGCTCCAGCGCACGCACGGCACGGGCACAATCGAGCCCCGTCATCTTGGGCATGCGTACATCGAGCAGCGCGAGCGCCAAGGGCGGCGCGGTGCCGGCAAAGCTGGCTTCGACCCACTTCAGAGCCTCGCGCCCGTCGCGTGCCCAGATCGCCGTGCAGCCGAAGCGCTCCAGCGTGCGCGTCGCGAGCAGGGCATTGATCTCGTTGTCTTCCGCGACCAGCACCGTCAGGCCGGCTCCGGGCTGGCGCATCAGCGTCGCGGCCAGCGCGGCCGGCTCACTCGCAGCCGACGGCCCGGGCTGGAGGCCATTGCCCAGTCGCTCGTAGAGCGAGCGCGTTCGCACCGGCTTGATCAGGAAGCCGGAGAACCCGGCCGCCTGCGGCGATCCGAACTGCCGGCGGGCATGAGGCGACAGCAGGATGAGGCAATCGCGGATGCCGAGCGCCGCAGCGGCCGCGGCCAACTCCTTTGCCGGCACATCGCCGAGCGCATGATCGATCAGCACCGCCGTGACCGGGAGCCCCCCGCCAAGCTTTGCCCGCGCGGCCTCGACCGTGCCGGCGATCGAGACGGCTGCCCCGGTCGTCCGGATCGTTTCGGCCAGGAAGCGCACGGCGAAGGGCGCCGGCGAAACGAGCAGGATATGCTGCCCCGGCCAATGCGGAATCCGCGCGTCCGGCGCGTCAGCCGCCGCCGCGAGAGGCAGCGTGACGCGAAAGGTCGCGCCCTCACCGAGCCGACTTTCGGCCTGGACCTCGCCACCCATCAGGCGGGCGAGACGGCGCACGATCGCGAGGCCGAGACCGGTGCCGGTCTGACCTGCGGCAGCACCATGATCCAGCTGTTCGAATTCGCCGAAGATCATGTCGAGCCGGTCGGCGGGGATGCCCGGCCCGGTATCGGCGACGGTGATCTCGAGGCGATCTCCGGCCCGGGCCAGGCTCAGGCCGACACCGCCGGCTTCCGTGAACTTCACCGCGTTGCCGACGAGGTTCAGCAGGATCTGGCGCAGCCGGTCGCGGTCGCCGACGAGCCGTGCCGGCAGGTCGGGCGCGATATGGGCTGCAAGTTCGATGCCCTTGGCCTGCGCGCGCGGCGCCATCAGTTCCGCGACGGTCTCGACGAGCTGGGCCGGATCGAAGGGCTCCGCGACCAACTCCAGCTTGCCGGCCTCGACCTTGGCGAAGTCGAGGATGTCGTCGACCAGCGCGAGCAGGGCTTCGCCGGAGGTGCGCAGGGCCGCGACATAGGTCGCCTGCTCGGCATCGGGACCGGTATCGGTCAGGAGGTCGGCCATGCCGAGGATGCCGTTGAGCGGCGTGCGGAACTCGTGGCTGACGGTCGCCAGGAAGCGCGACTTCGCCTCGTTTGCGGCCTCGGCCCGCGCTCGCGCCTCGACCAGCGCATCCTCGCTCGCGATGCGTGCCGAGATGTCGCGGCCGACGCGCTGGATCAGCGTGCGCCCGCCAGGGCCGGGCACCGCAGTCTCGATCCAGGAGATCCAGCGTTCACCCTCATAGGTGGCGAGGCATTCGTCGAAGCTGCGGGCGCCGCCCTCGAGCAGGATGATCGGACGGCTGGCGAGCTGCGGCAGCAGCATCTCGCTGCCGACGAGATCCTGCTCCCCGGCGCCGAACAAGGCCGCGTAGGCGCGGTTGGCATAGACGATCCGGATGCCGTCGCGCCGAACGATCAGGTCGCCCTGGGCCTCGATCAGGCTCCGGTAACGCTCCTCGCTGTCCGCGAGATTCCAGAGCCGATCATTGAGCGCCTCGACATCGTGCGCGAGCGCGGCCACCTGGTTACGCAGGCCGCTGCGCTGGCGCAGCAGCCACAGGACGACGCCCCCTGTGGGGAGAAGCAGCGCCGCGAAGGCGAACCATGACCAGATCGAAGAAGCCATGCCCTTCGATCTACGCAGACCATCTTGAAAAAGCGGCCGGCGAAAGCCGCGAATTCGACCGGTTCGAGAGGAGGGTCCATTAACCCTCGGCCTCAGGCGGCCTGGACGAGTTCCTCGCCCCGCGCCCGGTAAGAGAGGGCTTCGGCGAGATGACACCGGCCGACCTTCGCCTCCCCATCGAGATCGGCGAGCGTGCGGGCGACCTTGAGCACGCGATGATAGGCGCGTGCCGTCAAACGCAGGGCCTCCGCCGCGTCGCGCAGAAGTGCAAGCCCCGCATTGTCCGGCCGCGCGACCTCCTCGATCACCGACACCGGACAGGCGGCATTGGTCATGACGTGACCAAGGCCGAGGCTCTCGAAGCGCGACGCCTGGATATGGCGCGCCGTGGCGACACGCGCCGCGACCATCGCCGAGCTCTCTCCTGCGGCCGGGCGAATCAAGTCCGCCGCCGTCACGGCGGGAACGTCGATCGCGATGTCGATC
Source organism: Beijerinckiaceae bacterium (assembly GCA_965283735.1). GTDB lineage: Bacteria > Pseudomonadota > Alphaproteobacteria > Rhizobiales > Beijerinckiaceae > Allobosea. Next base: position 1,122,921 of record CBDIPN010000002.1, read on the forward strand.
CGGTCGAGCAGCGGGCCGGAGACGCGCGCCTGGTATTGCGCCATGCAGCGCTCGTTCGGCTGGCGGCGGCAGGCGTAGCCGGGTTCGGTCGCCCGGCCGCAGCGACAGGGGTTCATCGCAGCGACGAGCTGGAAGCGCGCGGGATAGACGGCGCGGTGATTGGCGCGGGAGATCAGGACGTCGCCGGTCTCCATCGGTTGGCGCAGGGCATCGAGCGCCTGCGGCTGGAATTCCGGCAACTCGTCGAGGAAAAGCACGCCGTGATGCGCAAGCGAGACCTCGCCCGGCCGGGCCTGCAGGCCGCCGCCGACGAGCGCCGCCATCGAGGCCGAATGATGCGGCGCGCGGAAGGGCCGCCGGTCGGTCAGGGCGCCTTCGGCCAGCTTTCCGGCGACGGACAAAACCATCGAGACTTCAAGCAGCTCGCGCGGCGAGAGCGGCGGCAGGATCGAGGGCAGACGGCTCGCAAGCATCGACTTTCCGGCACCGGGCGGCCCGTTCATCAGGATAAAGTGTCCAATTAATACTCCTGAATTCGCATAGAATCAGATAGCTGCCCGACCTCCCCAACTCACTGAGCAAATTTATTCATATGCCTGCCGAATGGAATTCTAGCCTTCTCTCCTCGAAGATCGCCGACTTCTGCCATAAGCGCCTTATGCCCTTCCTGAAGGCCGACAGCTCGCGCATGGAAGCATATCTGCTCGGCCTGATAGCCTATCGTGAATACCCACCCATGAGGGGCCGCGGTGTCGACTGGAAGGCCATCGCCGAGAGTTGCGGAATCGCCCATCCACGGCTGGTCGAGGTCAAGGAGGAGGTTCGGCCCGCCTTGGACGCGATCGTCCGGGCGCTCGACGCCGCCGTGCGAAGGGAGTTCGAACCGCCGGCGCGCGCCAAGGCGGGAAGCGATGGTGCATACACAGCATCCCGACGGACGAGAGATGGGAAGCCGACATCCGGCGCCCAGATTCAGTCGGACCTGTTCGGGGCATGGGCGCTGGCCGATACCCGGCAGTCCCCGCCTCGTCAGGAACGGAAGCGTGGCGTGAAGCCCAAGCCGGTGGAGGAATTCCCGCAGTCGGCGAATGGCGATTGGGAGGACCCGCCGACGTTCCGCGAGGCGCTGGCGCTGCACATGCAGCGTCACGGCGAGAGCTATTGGCATCTGCATCGGGCGGTCGTCCGCGCCGACGAGACCTTCGACCTCCAGACCATCCGAAGCTGGGTCCAGGGAACGAAGGCGCCGGTCAGCGTCGCGAGCATGGAAGTCCTGCGCCGGATCGAGCGCCGCTATCGGCTGCCGGAAGGGTATTTCCATGCGAAGCTGCCTCACCAAGGCCGCGCGGCCAGGGCCATGAACTGGAAGGCATCGCTCCCTCGGAGCGGCGCAGGCTGGCGTGGCACCTCCCGGACAACTTCAATTTCCTGCCGCCAGAGGAGCGGGAACGCATCGTGGAGTGGGTCCGGCGCGTGATCGTCAGCGGCGCGACCGACTATCGCCGCTTCCAGGCCGCCGCGGTCAAGCAACGCTACGCCATCCGGTTCCCGGGCGTAGCCTACGGACGATCGGAGCCCGCACATGGCTCCGGTCGGAACGACGACGCATCCGGCGAGGGTATGCCGGAGACCGATCCCGACTTGCTCTCAGGCGTGGTCGACGCGCCGCCTCAGCTCACCATGGAGATGGCGGGGCTGGTCCGCTTCAAAACCTCGACGCTGACCGCCGCCGGCCTTCAGCGGAACGGCGTCTGGGGCGAGGAGACCACTTCCCAGAAGATCGAGCACCTCGGACTGATGCTGGGTGCGCTGGCGGCGTCACCGAAGGGAGCCGTGCGGGGATACGGCGTCCCGCTCCAGCATCTGACGCTCGGTGATCCACCCCCGTTGAATTGGTCCACCCTGAACTATGTCTTTTGGCAGACAGGAGGACCGCAATGCCGAAGAAGCGTCACAAGCCCGAAGAGATTGTCGCGAAGCTGCGCCAGGTCGATGTGCTGGTCTCGCAGGGTCAATCCGTTGCCGATGCGATCCGCTCGATCGGCGTGACGGAGGTTAGTTATTACCGCTGGCGCCGAGAGTTTGGCGGCCTGAAGACGGATCAGGTGAAGCGGATGAAGGAGCTCGAGGCCGAGAACGCCCGGCTTCGTCGCGCCGTCGCGGACCTGACGCTCGACAAGCTGATCCTGAAGGAGGCGGCTTCGGGAAACTGGTAAGCCCCGCGCGTCGCCGTGCCTGCATCGAGCATGTTCGGCTCGTCCTGAAGGTGTCGGAGCGGCGGATATGCCGTGTGCTCGGACAACATCGCTCGACCCAGCGCCGGATCCCGCGCGGACGCGACGACGAGGAGAGGCTTACGGCCGACATCGTCGAACTGGTCCGCCGCTATGGCCGCTACGGTTATCGCAAGATCGCCGCGCTGCTGCGCTCGACGGCAGGCTGGGTGGTCAACGACAAGCGGGTTGAGCGCATCTGGCGACGCGAGGGGCTGAAAGTTCCAGCCCGACAACCCAAACGCAGCCGTCTCTGGCTCGCGGACGGATCCTGCATCCGCCTTCGCGCCGAGCGGCCCAATCACGTGTGGTCCTACGACTTTGTCGAGGACCGCACCCATGATGGAGAAAATACCGGATGCTGAACATCATCGACGAGTTCACGCATGAATGCCTGGCAATCCGCATCGATCGCAGGCTGAAGGCGATCGACGTCATCGACGTGCTCTCGGATCTGTTCATCCTGCGCGGCGTGCCGGAGCATGTTCGGTCAGATAACGGGCCCGAATTCGTCGCCAAGGCCGTGCAGGACTGGATCGGTGCGGTCGGCGCCAAGACCGCCTATATCGCGCCCGGAAGCCCCTGGGAGAACGGCTTCATCGAGTTGTTCAATGCCCGGTTGCGCGACGAACTTCTCGACGGCGAGATCTTCTATTCGCTCGCGGAGGCGAAGATCGTCGTCGAAAGCTGGCGGCGACACTTCAACACGCTGCGCCCACATGGCTCGCTCGGCTACAAGCCCCCCGCCCCGGAGGTCTTCGTCCCCGCAATGACCGCGCGGGCGGCTGCGCAATCCAGACCGGCTACGCCGCCCGCGCTGGCGCCGAGGCCAACCGTCCACTAACAATCCCCATGGACCTCTCGGCGGGGGCGGATCAGAGCCAAGCATGCTGTTGACCTGGGCCTCGGTGAGGACGCCTGTGGGCAGTTCGCCGCGCGAAAGCTGATACTGTTTTGTCGCCTCAAAGAGCCGTCGCGAGTAGCCCATGTTGGGCACGGCGGGCCAATGGCCGGCGCTAGTCAGGAATATCTGAAACCAGAGGCGGGTATCCGGCTTCAGGCTGAGGAAGGATTCCTGCGCAGGCGGAAAGTAGGGGTCGGGATGTTGCGCATACGCAGCGGCAGGAGCCAGCAACAAAGACAGCCCAAAAGCGGCTGCTCGCAAACGCATAACTTCCCCCCGACGCCACAACTTCAAGGCACCCTACGGGGGAAGCAGGGGAAGTCAACGAACGAAGACCATCATGGTTTGCAAGGTCGGGCGCTGGCCGCAACTGGATCAATCTAATCGGACATGACATTGTAATTTAAGGTCTGCCGGAACCTGGAGCGCGGCAGCCTGTCATGAAAATTTCGAGTCTTATCGCCATCCTGGCGCTGGTCGCCTTTGCGGCAGCCGCTAAAGCTCAATCTGGCCCGGAGGCAACACTTCTCGCCGAGCGTACGACTCCTCTGAACGACCAGTACGACAAATGGCGCGCGGAATGGGGTGAACGGCACCTCTCACGCCGCAACGACCCCGACGTAGTCGTCATGAACTTCTTCCGTCTCGGCAGTTTCGATATCGCAGAACGCACTGTGTCTGGCCCTTTGGGCGACAAAGTCAGTTTTGGTTTCGATAAAATCGGCCCGTGCCGGTATCAGAGCGTCACCTTGGAGCGCATGACAAAGCCCACTACTGATATCCGCGCGAAACGATGGGTCTCGCGCTTCACTGAAACCATCGACCTCAATAATGTGAACTGGAAAGGCGTCAGGATAAGCAATCTTCTTGCATCCACCACTCTCGAATTAAACAATAAGCAGACCGCTGCATATCAGTACAAAGACGAGAATTTCAGCGGATGGGGAAAATATGAATTTCCGAAAGACGCAACCGCTTATGAAACGGAGAGAAAGACAAAAGACGGCCCGGAGAATGTCTTATTATTCAGCGCTAACATCGATTTTGACAGAATGGAAAAGGCAGCTCAAATTCTCATGAAGGAGTGCCCAGGCAGGTCCTCGCCCTTCTAAGCACGTCATCTGATATAACGGCTTAGGCCGGGCTAACAGTTCTATTTTGACCGGTGCCGCATCTCTGAATGCCAAAACTACTTGGAGGGCGGCACAGGCCTGGAAGGAGTTTGCCGCCCTCCGCTTGAAATCTCCGGGGAGCCCGTCACGGCCTGGGAAGGCTCGTAGAGACCATCAGAGCGTCGCAAAGGGAAATCCCTTTGGATAAGCATGGAGGTCCCTCACAGATACCTCAAGCCCCTCCCATGTTAATCCTGGCCTTCAACAGCGCCAGCGCATTCAGGTAACTCATTCAGCCTTCTGCCGCCTGATCGTCATCCTGTTCGAGCGTTTCGAAGAAATCGGTTATCAGGCGCTCTGCCCTAGGCTTAGAGCGATCGTAGACCACCTCAGAACTGCCTTTAATGATTTTCGTGCCAGAGCTGTCTCGCACGATCTGCTCGCGCACTATGGTTGGATCGTCCGCTGAAGGGGTGACTTTCCTGAGGCGATCGTCCTTGGTTGTGACGAGAAAATACGGTTCATGCTGGGCTGGGTCGTTCAACTCATCTACGAATGTCTGGATCACGTCATCCATTTCCAGCGATTGCGGCGAAGTGCCGAATTTCTCAAGAATTCCCTTCAACTTCGGAATCTCACCGGCCGGAAACACCTGCAGGCTGGTAACAATGCTCAGTAAATGCGCTGCCACACGAGCACGCAGCTCGTAGATGCCTTCCCCAGCATTGCTTTGAAGGCGAGCGATAAGCTGCTTGATCTGGTCCCTGCCTTCGTAGAAGCGACCAGCCTCGCTTTGAAGCCGATCGAGCTCGTTGGTCATGGCCGCGATATCAGCCGCCCCCTTGTCAATCTCAGCGCTTAAGCTATCGATCTTGGAGGCGATGAACTCGTTGCCACTCGCGGAGCCCACGCCGAGGCTGAAAGCGCGCTCGCGCTGAGCTATCAGCTCCCGCTGACGTCCGTGCAGCGCCTGAAGATGGCTATCCAGCGCAGATCGCCTCGCTGTACTCGCCCCGTCGTTAGCGAATGTTTCCAGATCAACCTCTTCGACGAACGTCAGGAACGAGGTTTCAAAACCCTGATAACGCCAAAGAGCGACCGTACACCCGGTCTTACGGTTGGCTGCATCGCAGACGAGATAAGCCCCTCCCTTCGACCCGCCACCCTTGTTGAGATAATGCATGCGTGCACCGCAATATCCGCAGACAGCGAGGCGCGAGAACAAGTTGCTGATGCGCGCCCCCCTGCGCCCTCCTCCTTTTGCTTGCGCCCTTGCCTTCCGCGCATCTTTGGCGCGATAGAATAGGGTCTCTTCTATCACAGCAGGATAATAATCTTGAATCGGTAAGCCGACGTCTTCCGTTCCATGATTGCCGCGACGCTTAGGCTGGAACTCGCCGATGACGGCTCTATTCAGTATAATCTTATCGACCGACGATTTCTGCCACCCATTCGCGCGGCCGAAAGGCTTGACGCCTTCTGCATTGAGTTTACGAACGATAGACCAAGACCCGATTCCATTTGCCGTCTCCTCAAATATACGGCGAACTATTTCGGCTCGATCTGGAATAATATCAAATTTCATTCTATCAGTGGAAAGCTTAACCCAGCCCACTGCGCGAGCTGTTAGCTTATTTTTGCCAATATTTTTTCGTTTGTTTTCCCATGCTGCCGAAATTCTCTCGCTCTTTATCTTAGATTCTTCATGCGCCCTACTCATTACCATGATGGAGTACATGAGCTTGTTCATATCGCTCTCGCCAGCCTTGTAGAACTGCCGATCCGACAACGTAACGATATTAATTCCTGCATCTGTCAGGCGTTTGAATAAATCGAGAGACGGCCAAAGTTCTTGCCGACTGAGGCGATCAAAAGATTCGACAAGTAGGTATGACCCGCGCTCGACCTTCCCAGTGTCGACCTGATCGAGAAACACACCAAGCGCTCCCTTTTGAACATTGCGGCCTTTGAATGCGGAAACGCCGATGTCCTGAAGCTCATTGTCCTCCACTAGCTGCAGGTTATTCTCCTCCGCATAGCGGCGGGAAAGCTCCTCCTGGCGACGCTTGCTGTCACCGAGAAGCTGCCGCTCCGTCGACATACGCAGATAGGAATAGGCTTTCGGCTTGGCCGCAGCATCGGGCATCATGTCCAAATCATAAACCCCGCGACGTACGATGTACACTTAATCGGACATGACATGACAATTTCAGGTCCGCCGTAACGATTATAAAACACCGGGTCAGCCTGTAAATCACTGCGCGATCTTTCTGAAGAAAGATCGCGCCCGCCCGTTACGTGCGTGACGCACAGCCGTATGCGCACGAGCCCCCGTCACGACCGCGTTATGCTCACAGGCAAACTCGCAGGGACAGCATTGTATAGGCTTTTCGCGCTGCATCTTTTGCACAAATGATGCAGCTCAGAGGCTTCTGATTACAGTTCTGTGTACCCAGATATAGGCAGTTTTATAATCGAACCATCGCCAAATTGGATACGGAAAGATGGGTCGACGCAAGGGAGATACTGGCCGCGCGCCAGTTTTGCATCCGCGAGAATTTGAAGCGCTGGTGAAATATCTTTCTGGCAGGCGATACGCCGCCAGAGATCAAACCATCGCCACCGTCAGCTTTTATCTGGGGCTGAGAGCCAAGGAGATCGCAGCACTTCGGATCAGCGATGTCTACGGCGAGAACGGGCTGGTGCGCGAGACGCTTCACCTAAAGCGCTCTTACACGAAGTTCAACCGAACGCGCGATGTGTATATGTCGTCGCAGATCCTCAGGACGCGCCTGTCGGAATATCGCCCTCACTTGCGCGGCAGCGTTGAAGCGCCGCTGTTCACGACAAGGACCGGCAAGCCATTCACAGCAAACGGCATCGCGCACCTGTTCAGAGAGATGTTCGCTTGGGCAGGGTACGAACGCGGCTCCTCGCATTCCGGACGCCGGACGATGATTACCCGCCTTGCGGAACGCGGCGTCGATCTCAAGTCCATTGCGGTGCTCGCCGGCCATTCAAGTATATCGACAACGACGATCTACATCGAGAATAACCCGTTTCGGCTGGCGCGCTTTATGGCTGCCCTTGATGAGGAAATCTAAATTCTAACCGCGCTCTCACTGAGCCATTCTGAAAGAATTTAGCCTGAGTCGGTCTTCGCTCCGCGCAATTGCGATAACCGCCTCGGATCTCCGCCGCCGTCAGTCGCTAGCAGCTGACTCGAATACAGCCATGTACCCAGTCGAGCATAGCGCTCTCGCCACCGCGTCTGAGTATGCCCACTCGCCAGAATTATCAAATAGGCCAACGTTAGCACCTACCAGAAGCAGCCAAAGCCTCTGGTAATGCAATGCCGCCCCGGTTAGATCTTACTGCTGGCAGGAATCATCCGGAGAGTGATTTGATCGAATACCCTACGAAAGCACTCTTTGAACGCTTCGCTCGCGAGATTTCACTCACTGAACAAGCCAGCATACGAAAAGCTGCTGAGGAGAGAAATCCCGCAGGTACGACATTCTTGTCCCATTCAAGTCAGGACGGCGAGTGGGTGGTTGGCGCGATCCGTTTGCTGGAAGGGCATGGTGCAAACGTATACGTTGACAAAAAAGATTCTAAACTTCCACCTTATACAAATAAAGAGACAGCTGCTGGTCTGAAAGAGCGCATTCATCAATCTCGTAAATTCGTCCTGCTCGCCTCTAACAACAGCAAAGATAGCCGATGGGTTCCATGGGAATTAGGCATCGCTGATGAACATAAGGGCTTGAGCCGGGTTGCAATTCTTCCTGCTGTCGATTCAACAAAAGAAACCACTTGGACCAACTGGGAATACCTTGGCCTTTATCACCGTATTATCTGGGGTGATTTGGAAGGCCATACAGATAAAGTCTGGATGGTCATCGACGCATCGGAAAGCACCGCCACTGAACTTTCAAAATGGTTGAAAAGAACATAAAATTCACAGTCGGACGCATGCACCAATGCGGTCGACGCTGTGCACGGCGGTGAGAAAACCATCCAGTGAAGCGCCGGCGTTTGTGCCGGCGCGGGCGGCGTAAAAGTCGTCCACTGGGTAGGCTGCCCCCTTTCGGGGTTGGCGGGGATGTTCGCTGTGGAGGTCTACGCGGCGGTTCGCGATTTCGTTTTCAACCAGAAGCAGAGCCGACGGGAAGCGGCTCGCGTGTTCGGATTGAGCCGCGAGACGATCGCCAAGATGTGCCGGTTCTCGATCCCTCCGGGCTACACGCGCACGAAGCCGGTGGAGAAGCCGAAGCTCGGTCCGCTGCTGCCGGTGATCGAGGCGATCCTGGACGGGGACCGGGCGTCTCCGGTGAAGCAGCGCCATACGGCGAAGCGGATCTTCGAACGTCTGCGGGACGAGCACGGCTTTGCCGGCGGCTACACGGTGGTGAAGGACCATGTGCGGCTTTGCCGGGCGCGGGGCCGCGAGACCTTCGTGCCGCTGGCCCATCCGCCCGGTCACGCCCAGGTCGATTTTGGCGAGGCGACTGCGGTGGTCGGTGGTGTGCGTCAGAAGATCCACTTCTTCTGCCTGGACCTGCCACAGTCGGACGCCTGCTTCGTGAAGGCCTATCCGCGGGAGACGACGGAAGCATTCCTGGACGGGCATGTCTCGGCCTTCGGCTTCTTCGGTGGTGTGCCGCTGTCGGTGCTCTATGACAACACGCGCATCGCGGTGGCGAAGATCTGCGGCGATGGCCGGCGCGAGCGGACACGGGCGTTCACCGAGCTGGTGAGCCACTATCTGTTCCGGGATCGGTTCGGCCGCCCGGGCAAGGGCAACGACAAGGGCAAGGTCGAGGGGCTGGTGAAGTATGCCCGCTCGAACTTCATGACGCCGATCCCGGTGGCGGCGAGCTTCGCCGAGCTGAACGCGATGTTGGCCGAGCGTTGCCGCCGGCGGCAGGACGAGCGCGCCGGTCGTCACGCGCAGACAATCGGCGAGCGTCTCGCGGCCGATTGTGAGGTCCTGCGCCCCTTGCCGGCGGTGCCGCTGGAGCCGTGCGAGAAGCGTGGCGGGCGGGTCTCATCGACGGCGCTGGTCCGTTATCGCTCCAACGACTACTCGGTGCCGACGGCCTATGGCTTCCTGGACGTGGTGGTGAAGGGCTTCGTCGAGGAGGTCGTGGTCCTGTGCCGGGGCGAGGAGATCGCCCGGCATCCGCGCAGCTACGGGACCGGCGTGTTCGTCGCCGATCCGCTGCACTATCTGGCGCTGATCGAGGAGAAGCCGAACGCCCTCGACCAGGCGGCGGCGCTCCAGTGTTGGGATCTGCCGGAGACCTTCCAGCACCTGCGCCATCTGCTGGAAGCGCGGATGGGCAATCGCGGCAAGCGCGAGTTCATCCAGGTGTTGCGGCTGATGGAGGCCCTGCCGCGCGAGATCGTAGCCTTCGCCGTCGGTGAGGCGATCCGGCTCGGCGCGATCGGCTTCGACGCGGTGAAGCTGATCGCGTTGGCGCGTCTGGAACGGCGCCCGGCCCGTCTCGACCTGGCGGCTTATCCGCATCTGCCGAAGACGACGGTGAAGATGACGTCGGCGTCTGACTACGCCGTGCTGCTGCCGGGAGCGGCGGCATGACGGGCCCGGCGAAAGAGGCGATGCCGGCGGGCACCACCGCTGGAACGCCGCAGGTGCTGCTGGCACATCATCTCAAGCATCTGAAGCTGCCGACCGTGCTGCGCGAATACGACAAGGTGGCACGGGAATGCGCCCGGGACGGCGTCGATCATCCCCGCTACCTGCTGCGGCTGGTCGAGCTCGAACTGATCGACCGCGAGCGGCGCATGGTGGAGCGGCGGATCCGGGCGGCGCGGTTCCCGGCGGTGAAGAGCTTCGACACCTTCGACTTCACGGCGATCCCGAGCCTCAACAAGATGCTCGTGCTGGAGCTGGCACGCTGCGGCTACATCCTGCGCCGGGAGAACATCATCGCGCTCGGCAACAGCGGCACGGGCAAGACCCATGTCGCGCTCGCGCTCGGGCTGGCCGCCTGCCAGAAGGGCTTCTCCGTCGCCTTCACCACGGCGGCTTCGCTGGTCAGTCAGCTCCTCGAGGCCCGCGACGAGAAGCGCCTGCTCCGGCTCCAGCGCGAGTTGCAGGCGGTCAAGCTGCTGATCGTCGACGAGCTTGGCTATGTGCCGCTGTCGCCGACCGGCGCCGAGCTCCTGTTCGAGGTCTTCTCGCAGCGCTACGAGCGCGGCTCGACCATCGTCACCTCGAACCTGCCCTTCGAGGACTGGACGTCCGTCCTGGGATCGGAGCGGCTGACCGGCGCGCTGCTCGACCGCCTGACCCACCACGTCAGCATCCTGGCCATGAACGGCGATAGCTACCGCCTCAAACAATCCGCCGGCCGCCGGCGCGCCTCTGCCGCGGCGGAGGAAAACCAGTCCACCGCCGACGAAGCCGATCCCGAAACCGGCGAGATCATCGCCTGATCAATCCCGGCAGCGCGATATGGCAAGGGCCCCGATCGGGGCCCTTGCCATATCCGCCACCCAGCGACCACTGGCCTGCTTTTGCTCCGCCACGATGGCCTGGAATCCGACCGCCGTTGACAGCTGCGCGTGGCTCGTTCCACGAGCCAGTCTGTCCAGAGGGAGTTCAAGTTTTTGACGGCGTTGCGATGCTGATGTTGATGTTGCGGGAGGTTCATTTGGTTGACCTTTCTATTAGCTGGCTAATGTCATGCAGACACAGATGTCCATTTGAACCCGGATCGCCGGGCTCATCGGGGTCGGTGAAGTACCGGCTGCCACGCCCTGCCGGGCCGGTGGAGCGCTTGCTCCGGTACGTTTTCAGGATATCTATCGCGGCGAGGCCTTCTCGGCCTCGCCTTTGGCTGCTGGACGAAATCGGCCCGCGACTACTCAAACGGCAAGGGGTATCCTGTCGGCCGGATACGCTTCATGGCCGCAGCCTTGCGTCGCGCCGCAGCCTTGGCCTTCGCGACCTGCGAGGCGCGCATCTGGCGATATGCGCTCTCAGACGAGCTGCAATCCAGAAGCTGTATAGGGAGTATCTGCGCGATGTGTTCCGCCATCGCGGTTTCGTCATCGAAAAACTCGACTTAATTCGTCGTAGGCATACCGTCCGTCGCTCCTCTGTCATCACCTTCCCACCGGACAACCCGATGAGGTCAAAACGGACCATTGTTTCGACCTGAGGCCTCGACAACGATCCAAGCTTCGTGGTGCTGACGGCTCGTGCGTCCGTTCGGCTGCGCCTTACGGTCGGCGACAGGTCAAAATGACCTAGGCAGACCGAGAATTTCGCGACGAGTTCTTAACTCGCCGAGGAGCGGCGTTATTCCTATGTGCGACGATAATGTCAAGCGCTTTCAAAAATAAAAAGAAATCGAATAAAATTCCTGCAACCAACTGAATTCGTTGATTATTTTTAGAAGGAATGCATTCCTACTGCTTGTCGCCTGGGCCAAGCCTCTGCAAATGCGTGCAACGTCGATATCGATCCGAGCACGGCTCGGCTGCCTTTGTCCCGACCGAAGGCATGAGCAACCACCGGTCGCCATCGGCGGAGGCCGTGATACCGGCTGCTTCGCCTTGTCGCCGCCCCCGAAAGCTATGACATCACTCATGTCCTGCCGGGCCGGTGCCTTCGGCACGCGTTTACCAACGTCTGCTTACGGGCAGTGGCGCGAATCCGAAGCCTCCGCGGCAGGAATTGAAGGTCGCTCAGCGGCACCAATTGCATCAACTAACGACCTCTGGCGCCGGGCGAGTTCGATCCGGAGCTAGAGGCGGCTGCCAACCTGTAACGGGTCCAACGTGGGCGGAGATCCCGTAGGCGTATTGATCTTGGTGGTATGGTGCGCCTCGATAAAGAATGACTGAGCAGGTCTCTGCGAGAAGCCGGTAGATCTCATTCGACGTCGCGCAGCTGTAAAGCAGCGCGGTACCGAGGCTTTGACCACCTGCCCGCGCAATGACTGTCACGTAGAGCCCAGTTGCCTCTGGGTCGCTGACCTCCACGCTCCAGCCGGCGTCGCGCAAAGGCCGAACAAGGTCTTTGATACAGTCTTCCGAGAGGATCGCCCTTCGAAGCATGGCGCCGTCATCGGTGGGCATTTCAGGAACCAGACGCCCGTGCTCCTGATAGCGCTGTTGTTCAATGTGCTGCACGGCCATCTGCGTCATGCCCCGCAGCTGCGCCTGCTGATGGAGAAGAGTGCTGTCATCGTTCATCGCCGGGAGAAACAGTGAGACGCGATGTGACTCGTCGTGCCAGGATTCGATCAGACCGACTGTCGCCAGAGCGACGACTAACCGGCTGAAATTTGACGACTGCTGCCAATCGGTTGTGCCGCCATGGGCAAACAGATGGCGATTAAGCCAGGTGATCCCGTCATATTCTCCGGTCCTTCGAAAAAACGATCTATGAAGCCATCGCCGAAAGGTCTCGAACCCAAAGACGCGCTCGTCTTCGCCAAACAGATATTCCTTGGTCTGATACTCGGCCGGCGCCCACATCCCCCCGAAATGCAGGCCAGCAGCTGTTTCAATGGCTCGATCGATGGCGCGATCAACCTTATCTGCGATCGGGAGCGAACCGTCGCCCTTCGGCAAAATGTGTGTGATCGCCCCCTCTAGCGCGGGGATAAGCGCCGCGATGCTCGACGCACGAAAGCCGCTGTAGAATGCGAGGTAGGCCTCGCGCGCGATTGGACAAAAGGTTTTCAGGCTGCGCGCCTGTGGCATGAGCTGAGCAATACACACGGCTTGAAAGGCCAAGGTGTAGTTCGTCGACATGTGATGGTCGAAGAGCTCAATAGCTCTGTCTTTCGAGACGTGACGCGCGGACTTTAGAACCTTCCGCGCCTCGCCCATCGGGACCCAGAACGGCGTGAACCATTCAACCTTTTCCCATAATGCTGCATCGGCATCGGCGACTTGGCGACGGACGAGCCAAGCAGGGTCCTCACTTGACGGGATTCGCGGGAAGAAGCCCTGCTTTTCGCCAAGAGTTAGGATGACTCCGTCGATCGGATTGAATGCGCCAACTGCGCGCGCTTCTGCAAGCGCCCCCTCAAGGCCGCGCTCCTCGGTCCAGGAAAGCAACAGTTCGGGCGTGAGGTCTTTGAGTGAAGAGGCTCTTTGAGCCCTGCGCCAGAGTGCCTGGAAATGCCTATCGACGGTCGCCGGGCTCATAGCTACAGCCTGAGATTCAATTAGTTCCGTGGAGATAGCGACGCTTATTTAATTGGTCCTGATATTAGGAGATTGTGCCCGCCCGCTGCTGCGATCTCCAGCACCCGCCGCGCGCTTTCCTGGCCCTTGACGTCGGCCAGGTCCGGCAATGGGCCAGCCTGGCGCGCCACGGCCGGCTCGGGTCGGGCCATCACCTGCGTGCCCTTGAAATGGTTGGCGAGCTGGATCAGCGAACGCGGCGCCAGAATGTCGATATCCGCAGCGGCCCAGGCCGCTTCCGAGCCAGACGCCGCCGGGCAGATCAGGCCTTGCCCCCTCGCATAGGCCGCGATCGCCGCCGGCAGGACGCCCGCCACCGGCGCGATCGAGCCGTCGAGCGCCAGTTCGCCGAGGACCGCGTAGCCGGACAGAGCATCGGCCGGGATCGCCCCGATCGCAGCCATCACGGCGAGCGCGATCGGCAGGTCGTAATGGCTGCCCTCCTTGGGCAAGTCGGCCGGGGCGAGATTGACGGTGACGCGCTTGGCGGGCAGCGCGAGTCCTGAAGCGAGAAGCGCGGCGCGAACCCGCTCGCGGCTTTCGGCCACGGCCTTGTCGGGGAGGCCGACCAGCACGAAGGCGACGCCGCCCGGCGCGATCTGGACCTGAACGTCGACGGCGCGCGCCTCGATGCCCTCGAACGCCACCGTCGCGACCCGCGCCACCATTTCGGTCCCGCTCCCCTACCCCATGGGAAGGCTAGCGAAGCTTCGACGGCAACGCAAGAACATACAGGGAACTCAGCAGACCGAAAGAAGGGGAGGCCATGCCTCCCCTTTGCATCAGGCCTCGACGCCGAGACCGATCTGGCAGGCGACGCCGGTGCCGCCCAGGCCGCAATAGCCGCCCGGGTTCTTCGCCAGATACTGCTGGTGATAGTCCTCGGCGAAGTAGAGCGTCGGCGCCTCGCGGATCTCGGTCGTGATCGGGCCGTAGCCGCCGGCGGCCAGCGCCTTGCCGTATTCGGCGCGCGAGCGTTCGGCCGCTGCCTGCTGCCCGGCATCGTAGGTGTAGATCGCCGAGCGATACTGCGTACCGATATCGCCGCCCTGGCGCATACCCTGGGTCGGGTCGTGGTTCTCCCAGAAGATCCTCAGCAGGTCCTCATAGGCGATCTTCCCGGGATCGAAGACCACGAGGACGACCTCGGTATGGCCGGTCAGGCCGCTGCAGACCTCCTCATAGGTCGGATTGGGCGTCGAGCCGCCGGCGTAGCCGACGGCGGTCACCCAGATGCCCTCGCCGCTCTGCCAGAACTTGCGCTCGGCACCCCAGAAGCAGCCGAGGCCGAAGACGGCCTTGCGGGCTCCCTCGGGATAAGGGCCAGCCAGCGGGCGGCCGTTGACGAAATGGGTTTCGGCGGTGGGGATCGCCGTGGCACGGCCGGGCAGCGCCTCGACGGCGGTCGGAATCTCGGTCTTCTTGCGCAGGGAGAACATCATTGGCTCCGTTTCGTTCGAGCTCGACGCCTATGTAAGTGTCCAGGGCCGGTTCGGACAGGGGCGGGATCGCAGGCGGGCCATCACCGACGCGTGACGATGCCGATCACCTCGTCCGGGCGCCGTCCCAGCCAGAGCAACGCGAAACCGAGCAGGAGCGCAGCCGCGGCCACCGGAGCGCGCATCACATTCAGCACCAGAGGATCCCAGAGCCAGGGATGGAGATTGCGCTCGATCGCCGGCTGGATCGATTGATAGCGTTCATGGATGATAGCGGTCAGCACCTCACCGAGCGGCGTGAAGCGCAATCCGGCATTGGCGATCGATCGGGCGCCGTCGATCACAAGCGCGACGAAGCCGGCCGCGACGGACAGATAACCGATCAACCGGAGAAGAAACCGCACCACCTGCTCCCGCCGCGATCCACCGGGCTGCGCCACGAACCTCCCGGCCGGCGCAACCGTTCCGGCGACCAGATGTGGCCTTGCCAGCCGCAGATCGCAACCGATTTACCGGGATTGTGCAAAACACTGCATCTCGGCCCTTGAAAGATCGTGGGCCGGCAGTCATAAGCAGCGCGCCGGACAGGTGGCCGAGTGGTTGAAGGCGCACGCCTGGAAAGTGTGTATACGGGAAACCGTATCGCGGGTTCGAATCCCGCCCTGTCCGCCACGAAACTCCATTAAATATCTGAAGAAAATAGATATTTTCGCGAGCTTCGACTCCTGCCCCATTGTTTGCCCCATCACCGCTCTTTGCGTGTCGAATTTGCGATGCGCAGCGAGATTGTCGTCCGGATGGGCTCGAATCGGATTTTTGCGACGCACCCCCGCCTTTCCCAGAGGGGCGATGTCACGGAGCAACAAAAACGGGGCGATTTCCAGCTCTGTGTCGCCGCTGGCTCGGCGCCTTTTGAAAAGGAGGAGTTCGATTTCGCCGCAGGCCTGGACGTTCGAGACCGACATTCCGGCGGAAAACGGACGTGCCAGGCGGTCTTCAGGTCATCCAAGAACCTAGAGCCCGAGGCGAGATCTAGCCCATTGCGGACGGCCCGAATGTCCGCTCCCCGGCGGCTCGACACAGGATGGCTCAGGCGGGATCAACGTCGGACGCGATATTGAGTCGGCGTCTTCTCCGTTGCCAGTGGGAGAGCGATTTCGGCATCGATGCGCACGCCGAATGCCGCGATCGCAATGGCCCCCGCGGCCAGATTGTCGCCGCCCAGATGGCCGCCGGCGCCGCTTTTTTTGGCGTGACGACCTCTATGCTTTTCACAGTGATTAGCGGCGTTCCGTGCGCGTTTCACGTTTGGCCGCTCTCATCCGAGACGCCTTGTCGTCAGGGAAAGGCGCCCGGGGGCAGCGGCGGCTCCGCATTGAGCAGCGTGATCGTCACCCGCCGGTTCGGCGGGATGTAGGGATTGTCGAGGAAGAGCGGCTCGGTGTCGGCGCGTCCCACCACGGACGTGAAGCGGTCGTTGGGGAGCCCGGCACCCGACAGGATCTCGCGCACGGCGAGCGCGCGCCCGGCGGTGAGGCCCCAATCGACGGCCTGCACCGTGCCCGGGCGTGCGGCGGCCGTGTGGCCGCTGACAGACAGTTGGTTGGGCAGCCGACGTATTGTGGGCGCGATCGCCTCCAGCACGAGACGGGTGCGCTCATAGGGCTGGACCGAGCCCTCGGGGAACATGGAGCGGCCGTTATCGTCCACGAGGGACACGTTCAACCCCTCCTTGGTCTGCTCGATCACGATGTTGCGCGACAGATCGGCAATTTCAGGCATGTTCTGGAGCGCCTGCCGGAGGCTGGCTATGGCGCTGTAGTTGACCTGCACGCTGGCAGCCCGACGGCTGCCCTCGCGGTCGCCGCCGCCGCCCGCGCTGGTCGGCCGCGCTTTGTCATCCTGCCCGGTCGTGTCCCTCGCCACGTCGCGGGGCGCCGACGTCTTGTTGCCCGCCTTGTCCAGGGCGGTGCCCATCAGGACGCCGCCAGCGCCACTGGTGCCGGGGCTCAGAGCAGACGTCGGCGCGAAGTATTCCGCCAGGCCGTCCTTCTGCTCCTGCGTCGTCATGCTGATCAGCCACATCAGCAGAAAGAACGCCATCATGGCGGTCACGAAGTCCGCATAGGCGATCTTCCAGGCGCCGCCGTGGTGGGCATGAGCGGCCTTCTTGACCTTCTTGATGATAATCGGCTGGGTCGACTTGGCCATCGCGTTCCTGCTGGAAATCGGGTCAGACGCTGGCGGGCAGAGCGGCGGTTGCCGCTTCCACTTCGGCGAAGGTCGGGCGGACGTCGCTCATCAGGGCCTTGCGGGCAAATTCGACCGCCATCACCGGCGGCTGGCCGCTGATATGGGCGAGGAGACCCGCCTTGAGTGAAAGGAAGTACTTGGCTTCCGCCTCGAAGGTGCTCTTGAGCGACGCCGCCATGGGCGCGAAGAAGCCGTAGGCGACGAAGACGCCGAAGAAGGTGCCGACGAGCGCGCCACCGATCAGATGTCCCAGCACCTCCGGCGGCTCCTTGATCGCCCCCATCGTCTTGATCACGCCGAGCACGGCGGCAACGATGCCGAGCGCCGGTGTTCCGTCGGCGATCGACTGCATGGCCGAAACGATACGCTCCTGCTCCTGGTGGTGCGTCTCCAGCTCCTCGTCCATGAGATCGCTGATCTCGTGGACGTTGTTGGCGCCGAGCGTCAGCATGCGCATGTAGTCGCAGACGAACTCGACCGCGTGATGGTTCGCTGCAAAAGTCGGGAACGCGTTGAACAGCGTCGACTCGCTCGGATTCTCAATGTGCTGCTCGACCGCGAGCATGCCCTTCTGCTTCACGAGCTTATAAAGCGAAAACTGCATCCCCAGCAGTTCGACATAAGCTTCCTGCTTGTACTTGGGGCCCTTCACGATGGTGCCGAGCATGGAGGGCACGGCCTTGAGCACCGGCCCGGGGTTGCCGATGATGAAGGCACCGATCGCTGCGCCGAGGATGATGACAAACTCGAACGGCTGCCAGAGGACCTCGAGATGGCCACCCATAGCCGCGTAGCTGCCGAAGACGCAGACGAAGACGATGATTGAGCCGACGATCAGCCGCATGGTTTGCCACCCTCGCGCCGCAGCAGGTACCGCCCGCGCGAAGCCACTACTACTAGCCAGACGAAATGCCCGATCGAGGTTAAGGGCGAGTTTATGGCCTTGACCCGCAGGCTTGTAAGCACCGTCCTCCGGCCACGGCTTCAGGCCTTGGGACGTAGGCCCAGGGGAGTAAATCGGGGTGCAACATGTCTCCGCCCCCCGGTGATCGGCGTCCGACAGGGCACCGTCCCCCCGGGTCATCTACGCTGCGCCACTTTGCTGTAGCGCGGCGAGGCTGAGGATGACGCGGGTGAGAACCAGGTGGACAACATGTGCGAGCGTTTCCTCGCGCCGACGCAGCGCTTCGCAAGCGACAAGCAGCTGAACGCCTGGCTGGCCGCCCGCGTGAGGCATACGGGTGGTCCACAATGGCTCTCGCGATTCCCCTGGAGTGCTGACGAGTTTGATCGGCAGCCCGGTCTTCGTCAGGCTGTTGATCCGGGTTCAGCCGGGCCGAGGACGGGCAGGCAGATCCACACGCGCCGGCACCGTCAGAAGCCACCTCACCAGCGCAGGAAGCGCGGCAGGATCAGCGCTCCCAGCGCCGCGACGATCGCAGTCGCGAGCGTGTACCAGGTCGCCAGAAAGGGAGCCGTGTCGTCCGGGCAATGCAGGCTGTAGGCGACGGTAGCCAGCCCTGCCGAGGCGAGGCCGGCACAGGCCCCCGTCAGGGCGCCGTCGACCGGCGCGCCACGGCGCGCCAGCAAGAACAGCACGACGAGCGGCAGCAAGGCATAGAGGGTCACCGCGATCAGGCAGGCTTGCCAATGGCGGCCGAAGATCAGCGTGTCCCATTGTTCGGCCGGCGCCTGCGCCAGCGTCAGGAGCGCCCAGCCGGCTGCGACCAGGAGCGGGATCGCGACGACCGGCAGGCGCCGCGCCGGCTTCAGCCCCGGCCGCAGGCTGCTCTGGAACAACGTGAGCGCGATGGCCGCGATGCTGGCGCCGAACAGAGCCTTGGCGATGACCGGGGGCGTCGTCCAGGCGCCGGCAAGATCGGGACGGGTCCCGAGCGTCAGCAGGACGAGCCCGGCCGTGGCCGCAAACGCCGCGAAGGCGCCGAGCCAGGTCGCACGGCGCAGCCAGCCGGTATCGACCGACCGGCTGCTCGCACTCATCAGGGTGATCAGATCGTCGGTCTGCATGGCTCGACCTTCGGGAATGTTCCGGCCTTCTTAAAGTTCGCGAGGAGCCGGCGAAAGGTTACGGACCTTGGAATGCGCATCGGCTGCATCATGGCCCCGCCCGGCGTTTCGAGAGGAATTTCGCCATCGCCTGCAGGCCGCGATGGATCGCGACCTTCGCCGCCGTCTCCGTCATTCCGGCACGGCCGGCTGCTTCGGCCACGCTGGCGCCCTGGAGCTTGACCTGATCGATCAAACGGCGCGTACGCTCCGGCAGCATAGCCATCGCACGCTCCAGATCGAGCCTTGCCTCGGCCGCAACGGTCTCCGACGGACCTGCGAGCTGATATGCCTCGTCTTCGAGCGGCAGGGCGCCGGCATGGCGGCCGGAACGGCGCAGATGATCGACCAGCTTGTAGCGCGCGATGGCATGGGCCCAGGCCGTCACCGGGCTCGCGGCATCGTAGGTGTGGCGCGCGAGGTGCAGCGCCAGCAAGGTCTCCTGCAGCACGTCCTCCGCCTCGCTCGCCTCGGTCCGGCCGGCGCGCGCCAGCATCTGGCGCAGATAGCCGCGCAGCCGCACGCTGATCGTGTCGAGGAAGAGGCGATAGGCTGCGGCATCGCCGGCAAGGGCCGCGAGGAAGATCGGTCGGAGCAGGGTTTCGAGCTCTTGCAGCGACACGTCTTGCGCTTTTTCCAGGAGGATTCGCAGCTCAACTCCGTCGCATGGCGGGCGCAGGCTCACAAGCCCGCGATGGCGAGGTGAAGCGAACCCGGCGCCCCGCTACGCTCGCGCGGGAGCCTCGAAGCTTCACCCCGCGGCGGAGACATCAGGCATGACAACAAGGCTGAGGCTCGCCGGCGCGATGGCCGGGTTTTGCATGGTCGCTTCGGCGCTTGCGCAGGAGCCGGGCCATGCTCAGCCCGGCAGCGCCTGCCCCGCCGATCGGGGTTGCAGCGTGGCGAGCGGCAGCTATCGCATCATGCTGCCGCCACAGGCTGCGGTAGGACGGCCGGTCGGCGCCATCCTGTATTTTCACGGCTATCAGGGCTCGGCCGAGGAGGTGATCGCCGATCCCGTCTTCGCCGCCGTCGCCCGTCGCCTCGGGGTCGCACTGGTCGCGCCCGACGGCGCCGGCCACTCCTGGTCCTTCCCCGGCTCTCCCGCGAAGCAGCGCGACGAATTCGCCTTCGTCGGGCAGGTGCTGGACGATGTCGTCGCACGTTTCCCCATCGATCCCCGCCGCATCCTCGCGAGCGGCTTCTCTCAGGGTGGCTCGATGGTCTGGTCCCTCGCCTGCCGCATGCCACGGCGCTTCGCCGCCTTCGCCCCGATCGCCGGCGCGTTTTGGGAGCCACTGCCCGCAAGCTGCGAAAGCCCGCGTCCACCGCTGATCCATGTTCATGGCACGAGCGACATGACGGTTCCGCTCGCCGGCCGCACGCTGCGCTCCGGCGCCCGGCAGGGCGATGTCTTCAGGAGTTTCGCGATCATCGCGCCTGGCGGCTGCACGGCCGGCTGGGCCGGAAGCACGCGCGCCGCCAGCGGCGCGGGCGAACTCGCCTGCCGCGTCGCCAGCGGCTGCGGCGGCCCCTCACGGCTGGAACTCTGCCTGCATCCTGGCGGTCACGACGTCGTTGCGGCCTGGGTCGAGCGCGCCTGGCGTTTGACGATGCCGGCCGGATCGCCCGTTGCCGCAGGGCGCAGCAGCCTCACGTCTCCGTGATCGTGTAACCAAACGAGCGCCCCGCGCGATCTCTCCGGCATGGCCGCTGCGGCGGCGAACGGAGAGAGAGACGATGCGCCACGAACGGATAGCGGCCGCGGGGCCGGACGGAACCCGTCCGGAAGAGTTCGTGACCGGCGCCGATCTCCTGGCCGCCACGCTCGCAGCAGCAGGCGCGACCCATGCCTTCGGCATTCCCGGCGGCGAGGTGCTGGCGCTGGTCGATGCGCTCGAACGCGCCGGCATCCGTTTCGAACTCGCGCGGCACGAGAACGCCGCGGGCTTCATGGCGGAAGGGCTCTGGCACGCGACCGGTGCACTGCCCGTGCTGGTCGCGACGCTCGGTCCCGGCGTCGCCAATGCCGTCAATGTCGTCGCCAACGCGCAGCAGGATCGCGTGCCGCTGGTCTTCGTGACCGGCTGCGTCGACCAGGCCCTGGCCGAGAGCTACACCCATCAGGTCTTCGACCATCAGGCCGTATTGCGCCCACTGGTCAAGGCCAGCTTTCGCGTTGCGCCGGGCACCGAGGCTCTCGTCGTCGCCAAGGCCGTCGCACTCGCCCGGAGCGGCCGGCCGGGACCGGTCCATATCGACCTGCCGATCTCGATCGCCGAAGCCCGCGCGGCCTCGCATGCGACCTACGTCATTCCGCCTGCCGCTCCCGCGATTCCGGCCGATATTTGGCCTGCGCAAGCCCTGATCGCCGCCGCGCAGAGGCCGCTCGTGATCGCCGGGCTCGACCTCGTCAATCAGGACGGAGGCGGAGCAGCGCTCGATCGCTTCCTGGTCGCGACCGGCGCGGCGCTCCTCACCACCTACAAGGCCAAGGGGCTGGTGCCGGACAGCGATCCGCGCGTGATCGGCGCCGTCGGCCTCTCGCCCAAAGCCGATGCGCTCGCCCGGCCGCTGATCGAGACCGCCGACCTGATCGTGCTGGCCGGCTACGATCCGATCGAGATGCGCCAGGGCTGGCGAAACCCCTGGCCGGCCGGCAAGCCGGTCATCGACATCGTCGCCGAGCCCGTTCAGCACGGCATGCATCATTCCAGCCTGCTGCTGGCAGGCGATGTCGGCTCGATCCTGACCCGCCTGTCGGACGGGCTGACAGGCGGCCGGACCTGGCCTTGGCCGCGAACCGACGACAGCGCGCGAGGCCTTCCTTGCCGCTTTCGCCGATCCCAAGGAATGGGGGCCGCACGCCGTCTTCGAGACGCTACGCTGGATCGCACCGGCAGGTACGGTCGCAACGGCCGATTCCGGCGCGCATCGCATCCTGCTCAGCCAATTGTGGAGCTGCGACGGGCCGCGCCGCCTGCTGCAATCGAGCGGGCTCTGCACCATGGGCTGCGCCCTGCCGCTGGCAACCGGCGCCGCCCTCGGCGCGGGCCGCCCGACGCTGTGCTTCGTCGGCGATGCCGGGCTTGAGATGGTGCTGGGCGAGCTGGCGACGCTACGGGATCTCGGCCTCCCGGTGATCGTCGTCGTACTGGTCGACCGGGCGCTCGGGCTGATCGCGCTGAAGCAGCGTCAGCTCGGCCTGGCCCGTGCCGGCGTCGATATCGGCGAAACCGATTTCGCCGCGGTCGCGCGCGCGATGGGCGGGCATGGCGCGACGATCGAGGATCGCGAGACGCTGGCGCGCGAAGCCGAAGCGGCGTTCTGGCGCAGCGGCTTCACGCTGCTCGCCTGCCGTATCGACGCCGCGAGCTACGAGGGAGCCTTCTGATGGCAGGTCTCACCGCCACGCCGGCAAAGCGGCCACGCGACGAGCGGCTCGACCTGTTTCGCGGCCTGACCATGCTGATCATCTTCGTCGCGCATCTGCCGGATAACAGCTGGAACGCCTGGATTCCCGCGCGCTTCGGGTTCTCGTCCGGCGCCGAGCTCTTCGTCTTCTGCTCCGGCATCGCCAGCGCGCTGGCCTTCGGCGGCGTCTTCACGCGTCGCGGGTTGTGGCTGGGCACGGCGCGCATCGCCTACCGGATCTGGCAGGTCTACTGGGCGCAGATCGGCCTCGTCCTCGCACTGATCGCGCTCGCCGCCACGCTCGATCGCACCTTCGGCCTGGCGGAGATCGCGCGGCAGTTCGCGCCGCTGCTGTCCGATCCCGAGCAGGCGCTGTTCGGCCTGGTCACGCTGACCTGGCAGCCGGACTATCTCGACATCCTGCCGATGTATCTCGTCATCCTGGCGCTGGTGCCGGTGATGATGCTGGCGCGGCACCTCCATGCCGCCTTGCCCTTGCTGACCGCGGCGGCGCTCTATGCGATGGTCTGGGCGACCGGTTTCAATCTCTCCGGCAATCCCTGGAACGGCACGGGCTGGTTCCTCAACCCCTTCGCCTGGCAGCTGATCTTCTTCATCGGCTTCTTCATCGGCATGAGATGGCTGCCAGTGCCCCAGCTCGGCGACCGCCGGCTGATGCTCGCTGCCGCAATCTTCCTGCTGCTGTCGCTGCCGCTCTCCTTCTGGGGCATCCTGGAGCATTGGCCCTTCGCGCAGGCCGTACGCGACCTGCTGATCCCGGCCAGCGAGAAGACCGATCTGCATATCCTGCGCGTGCTGCATTTCCTGGCGCTCGCCTATCTCGTGCTCAGCCTGATCGAACCCTGGCGGGACCGGCTCGACCGCGGCGCGGGCCATCTGCTCATCCTGATCGGGCGGCAGTCGCTCGCGACCTTTCTGGCGAGCGTCGTCCTGTCGCGCCTGCTCGGCACGATCGCCGACATGGCCGGGCGCGGCGAGCTTCTGGTCGCGCTGCTCAACCTTGCCGGATTCGCGCTGATCCTCGCCACCGCGCTCGTGGTCAGCTGGTTCAAGAGCGCCCCCGACCGGCCCGGCACGCAAGCCTGCGCCGGAGCAGCAGGGCGCATCCGCTGGCCCGGCGCGGATCACACGGGTCCGTGAAGCAAGTTGAACGCCGGTTGATCGCGCCGTTGCGAACTCCCTCACAAGCGCCCTTCGCGGCGCGGCAATGGAGCAACCCATGTCTGACGCCGTCCATCACGATCTCTCCGGCGATCGCATCACCATCTCCGGCGATGCCGCGCGCCTCGCCTGGAACGCTACGCTCGAAGCGCTGATGGCCCATGCCGCGGCGACGCCCGAGCATCTCGCCCGGACGCTCGGCGCCGATCCCAACTTCGCGCTCGCCCATGCCGCCAAGGGACTGATGCTGCTCTCGCTGGCGCGCGCCGAGCTCGTCGCACCCGCCCGCGACTGCCTCGGCAAGGCGCGGGCTGCCGCTGTCCGACGGCCGGTCACGCGACGCGAGACGATGGTGATCGAGGCCTTGGCGCTGTGGCTCGACGACGCCCCGCGCCGGGCGGCCGAGCGGCTGGAGGCGATCCTGCTCGCCCATCCCTTCGACGTGCTCGCACTCAAGCTCTCGCACGGCCTGCGCTTCATGCTCGGCGATCAGGCGCAGATGCTGGCGACGCTGAACCGCTACGCACCGGGCTTCGGCGAGACCCATCCGCTCGCTGGCTTCGTCCATGGCTGCCATGCCTTCGCACTCGAAGAGCGGGGCTTCTATGCGCAGGCCGAGCGCACCGGCCGCCGCGCCGTGGCCCTGAGCCCGCGCGACGCCTGGGGCCGCCATGCCGTCGCCCATGTGCTGGAGATGACCGGCCGTGTCGACGAGGGCATCGCCTGGCTCGGCGACGGACGGCCTGTCGCCCATGCCAACAACCTGCGCTTCCACATCGTCTGGCATCTCGCCCTGTTCCGGCTGGAGCGCGGCGAGACCCCCGAGGTGCTGCGGCTCTATGACGAGGAGATCCGGGCCGAACCGACCGACGATTATCGCGACATCGCCAATGGCGCCTCGCTGCTCGCCCGGCTCGACTATGCCGGCGTCGATGTCGGCGATCGCTGGGAGGAGCTCGCGGCCAAGGCCGAAGGACGCATCCATGACGGCCGCCTCGTCTTCGCCGACCTGCACTATGCCTTGTCGCTGCTCGGTGCCGGCCATGCCGACGGGGCCGAGGCCATCGCCCGCAGCCTGATCGAGGATGCCGAGGCTCATCCCAGCGGCGAGCGGCGCGCTGCCGCCCGCAACGGTGCGTTCGCAGCCTTCGGGCTCATCGCCTTCCATGAGGGCGACTATGACGAAGCCGCGCGGCTGCTCGGCTCAGCCCGCGACGGCTTGCTCGCGATCGGCGGCAGCCATGCCCAGCGCGACCTGTTCGAGCAGGCCCATGCCGAAAGCCTGATCCGGGCAGGCCAGCACGACCGCGCCGCCCAGCTCCTCGGCGAACGTCTGACGCGGCGCGGCGGCAACAACCTCTTCGCCGCCCGCCGGCTGGCGCAGTTGCGCAGCCACGGCGCGGGGCGACTCGCCGCGCTCGCCGTCGCCTCGACACCGCTCGCCATCGCTCACTGAGATCCGGAAAGGACTCTCGCCATGACCACCGCGACCCTGACCCGCGGCTTCGCGCTGCCCTCGACCCGCACCGTAATCAACCTCGCCCTCGGCGGCTTTGCCGGTTTGGGTTTCTGGGAATTGTTCTCGGCCGTTCCGACCGCCTGGTTCGCCGAATATCCGCTGGAGCCGCCGGAGCTGGTGAAATCACTCTTCTTCCATCAGCTCGGCCTGATGATTTCGACGCCGACCGCCAAGCTGCTGCATTTCGTCACCGGCTTCCTGTTCTACCCGCTCGGCTACTGGGTCCTGACGCGCTGGGTGAAGAGCTTCGGCATGCCGGCCGATGGCTGGATCTGGGGCGTGATCACCTACTTCATCGCGCTCGCCTTCTTCGCGCCGCTGGCCGGGCAGCATTTCCTGCTGAACGACGTGCCGCGCCTCTCCTTCATGAGCCTCATCGGCCATGCGATCTACGGCTACCTCGCGGCCTATGTCTTCGAGGCTCTCGAAGCGCGCCGGGCCTGAGCGCAGGGGCAACGCCATGCTCCACAGACGCGCTTTCATCAGTCTCGTCACAGCGGCGCTGGTCGCCGCGGCAGCCGCAAGGGCCGAAGCGCCGCGCCCGGTCAACACGCTCGGCTCCGTGGAGGGTATCGCGATCCGCGGCTACGATCCCGTCGCCTATTTTCGCGATGGGGGGCCGCGGCCGGGCAAGCCGGAATTCGCACTCCGGTATGCCGGCGCCGTCTGGCGTTTCGCCAACGCCGAGCACAAGGCCCTGTTCGAGGCGGACCCGGAACGCTATGTGCCGGCCTATGGCGGGTACTGCGCCTATGGCACCTCGCGCGGCTATCTCGTGAAGATCGAGCCGGAGGCCTGGTCGATCGTCGATGGACGGCTCTACCTGAATTACGATCTCGGCGTGCGGGCGACCTGGCTCGGGCGGACGAAGACCTACATCGCCCGTGCCAATGCCGGTTGGCCACGGTTGACGGCGAGGGACATTCGCTGACGCCTTGCACGGCACCAGCCGACCGCCACGCAAGGCACCTGTTCGTCCGGGTACGCTTCTCAAGCCGGGAGCTTGCTCCTACGGTCACCGTCAGACACCGACGCGAACCCGGCTCAGGAAGGCTTCCATGGCGCGCCACAACTTCGTTCCGACCCGCTATTCGAACGTGCTCGCCACCCTGCCGCCAGTTTTGGAGATCGCCAGCGGCGACAGCGTCGTCACGACCACGCTGGATGCCGCCGGCTTCGGTGGCGATGGTGCGCAGCATGCCCCGCGCGGCAACCCGATGACCGGACCGTTCTTCGTCACCGGCGCCGAACCCGGCGACGCGCTGCTGGTCACGATCGAGAGAATGACGCCGAACCGGAAGACCGGCTGGACCTATTCGCCGCTGGCGCCCGGCGTGCTCGACCCTTCGGTCCTGGCTGAGCTGCCGAAGCGCGAGCGCCATGAATGGGCGATCGACGCCGAGGCCGGCACGGTGAAGCTGCTGGAGCCTTCCGCTCGCATCAAGGACTGGAGCTTCCCGTTCGCGCCGATGATGGGCTGCTTCGGCGTCGCGCCCGAGCGCGGCCAGGCGATCTCGACCGCGACCAGCGGTGCCAATGGCGGCAATATGGACTACCGCCTGTTCGGGCCGGGCGCGACGATCGCCTTTCCGGTCTTCGTCGATGGCGCGCTGTTCTTCCTCGGCGACGGCCATGCCTGCCAGGGCGATGGCGAGATCGCCGGCACCGGCGTCGAGACCTCGTTCGAGGTCGAATTCACCGTGAAGCTCCTCAAGAAGCAGAACCTGCGCTGGCCGCGCTGCGAGACCGAGACCGACCTGCTGGTGATCGCCAGCGGGCGCCCGCTCGACCAGCCCCTCCAATTCGCAACGACGGAACTGCTGCGCTGGGTCGGTGATGCCCTCGGCGTCGATCCGATCGAGGCGAGCCACCTGCTCGGGCAGGCGGTACGCTACGACATCGCCAATGTCTTCAACCCCGCCTATTGCGTCGCCGCCCGGTTGGAGAAGACCGAGCTGACGCGCGCCATGTCGTTCCGCAATCGCGGCTGAGCGCTCCATCCCTTTCGAAACGCCGACCTAGAAGACCGACCATGCCCACCGACAAAGCCGCCCTGAAAGCCGAGCTGCTTCAGGCGATCGATGCGCGCCGCGACGAGATCGTCGAATTGCTGCGCCGCTTCCTGCGCATCAAGAGCGTCAACCCGCCGGGCGATACGCGCGAGGCGGCGGCCTTCGTGCGCGAACTGCTCGATGCCGCTGGCGTGGCGCATCGCACCGAAGCCTTCGTGCCGGAGATGCCGAATATCATCAGCCGCTGGGAGGCCGGAAAGCCCGGCCGCCATCTCATGCTCAACGGCCATATGGATATCTTCCCGGTCACCAACGAGAAGCTCTGGGAAGCGGAGGTCATCGACGGCAAGATCATGGGCCGCGGCGCTTCCGACATGAAGACCGGGACGCTGGCCTCGATCCTCGCCTTCTGCCAGCTCTATCCCCACCGCGAGAAGCTCAACGGCGCGCTGTCGCTGACCGTAGTCTCGGACGAGCAGTCGGGTGGCCGCTACGGCACGAAGTTCCTGTTCGACGAGTTCGGCGACGAGATGGAAGCCGATTGCTGCCTTAATGGCGAGCCGAGCGGGCTTGCCAATCTGCGCTTCACTGAGAAAGGCACGCTGCGCTTCTCGCTCTCGGCCAGGAGCATCGGCGGCCATGGCGGCTACGCTCACCGGGCGCGCAACCCGATCGCGGATGTGAGCCGGCTCGTGACCGCAATCTATGACCGCTACCATCTCAAGCTCGCCGCGCTGCCGCCCGAGATCGATGCGGTGCTGACCTCGGCCGAGACGATCGCGGCAGCCGATCTCAATCTCGGCAAGGGTGCGGGCGATGTCGCAAGGCGCATCACCGTCAATGTCGGCATCCTGCAGGGCGGACAGAAGGCGACGCAGATCCCGACGCATTGCATCGCCCATCTCGACATGCGCATCCCGATCGGCTCCGACCGCGACGCGATCCGCGCCGATCTCGAAGTGCTCGCCCGCGAAGCCGGTTGCGAGATGGTGGTCAACGAGGATCACAGCTACCCGGCGAGCCTGACCGATCCGTTCGGCGAGATGGCCAATATCCTGCGCGGCAACATCCGCGATCTGCTCGGCCATGACGCGCCGCCGGTGTCGAGCCTGGGCGGCACCGATACGCGCTACTGGCGCTGGCGCGGCGTGCCGGCCCTCATCTGCGGGCCATCGCCGATCAGCATGGGCACCGACGAGGAGCATGTCACCATCGACGAGGCGATCGCGGTGATGAAGCTGCATGTCGCCTGCGCGGTCGATTATCTCGGCTCGCCGGGAGCGCCCAACTAACCCGCCGTCATCCCGGACAAGCCGCATAGCGGCGCCGCTCCGGGATGACGATGCGTGTGGGGCAGCGTTCAAACCTCGGGGACCGGCGCCGCTTCTGCGAGCAAGCCCTGAGCCTTGAGATCGGACCAGAGCGCGGCCGGTACCGGCTGCGCAACGAGGTGGAGATTGCGTGCGACCTCCTGCGCCGTGACGGCTCCAAGCACGATCGTCGCGACGGCCGGATGAGCGGCGCAGAAGGCGAGCGCCGCCTGCGGCAGGGCGACGCCATGGCTGGCGCAGACGGCCTCGATCCGGGCGACGCGCGCCAGCACCTCGGGCGGCGCCGGCTTGTAATTGTAGAAGGCGCCGGGCTTGGCCCCGGTGGCGAGGATGCCGGAATTGAAGACGCCGGCGAGCATCACCGCGATCTTCTTTTCCAGCGCCAGCGGCAGGAATTCCGGCAGGGCGCCCTGCTCCAGCAGCGAGTAGCGGCCGGCCAGCATCATCACGTCGAAATCACCCGCGCGGGCGAAGCGCACGCACATCTCGGCTTCGTTGACGCCGACGCCGATCGCCTTGACCGCGCCGGATGAGCGCAGCTTCTCAAGGGCGCGATAGGCGCCGTCCATCGCTTCGGTGAAACGCTGCTCCATCCGGTCGCCATGGGTCCAGATATCGACGTCGTGGATCAGCAGGATGTCGATATGGTCGGTGCCGAGCCGGAGCAGCGACTGCTCGAAGGAGCGCATCGCGCCATCATAGGAATAGTCGATCACCGCCGGATGCGGCAGGCCGCCGGCATAGCCGGAGCCGTCGCCTTTCGGCTGGCCGGCCTGCATCCAGCGGCCGACCTTGGTCGAGATGATGACACTGTCGCGCGGCACGCTGCGCAGGGCCGCGCCGATGCGGTGCTCGGAGAGGCCGTGGCCGTAGAGCGGCGCGGTGTCGACGAGGTTGATGCCGGCCGCGAGCGCGGCTCGGACCGTGTCCTGCGCCGTGACCTCGTCGAGATGCCCGTAGAGATCGCCGAGCGGGGCGCCGCCGAAGCCGATCAGGCTGGGGGCAAGCCCCGCGAAGGGACGGCCACGCGGAACGGAGCCCAGAATTGTCCCGGATCGGGGGAGTTCAGCAGGGTTCGTCATAGCTGGTCCACAAGGCAGAAGGGAGCGGCAGAGTTGCGGATCACCCGTAGGCGCGCAAGTCCGCCCTCGCCTCAGGCCCCGACCTTGGCGAGCACGTCGGCGCGCAGGAAGCGCTCGATGAACAGCATGAACAGCACCGAGGGCACGAGCAGGATCAGCGCCGTGATCGAGGCGACCTGATAGTTGCCACCCATCGCCGCGTTATAGAGCAGCAGCGGCAGTGTCGTGACCTGCGGCACGCCGACGAAGAAGGTGCCGGTGAACTCGTCGAGCGATTCAGGAAGACGAAGATGCCGCTGGCGATGATGCCGGGAGCGGCGAGCGGCAGCGTCACCGAGAAGAAGGTCTTGAGCGGCGAGGCGCCAATATTGCGCGCT
Source organism: Beijerinckiaceae bacterium (assembly GCA_965283735.1). Lineage (GTDB taxonomy): Bacteria > Pseudomonadota > Alphaproteobacteria > Rhizobiales > Beijerinckiaceae > Allobosea. The sequence goes on from CBDIPN010000002.1 coordinate 1,153,120, forward strand.
GCGAGTTCGAGATCCTTGTCGACGGCGGCGAAGGCCGCAGCCGCGATCCAGACCGAATAGACCAGGCCATGCGCGGCATGGACGAGCACTACGGCGAAGACCGTGCCGTTGATGCCGATATTGTAGAAGACGCGGGCGACGTTGATGTAGATCGCGACCGACGGAAAAGCCTGCGGCAGCAGAAACAGCACCATGAAGAAGGCGCGCGCCGGCAACTTCAACCGCGCCAGCGCATAGCCGGCCGGGATCGAGAGCGCGAGCGCGACGAGTACCGTCAGCACCGCGATCCAGACGGAGGTCGCGAGCGAGGCCATGGCATCGCCGGTCGGGCGGAAGACCTGCTCCCAGTAGCGCGTGCCGTAGACGACCGGCAGCTTGTAGGGTGTGTACCAGCGCTCGGCGACGGACCAGAGCGCCAGATTGACCAGCGGCCCGATCAGGAAGAAGGCGAAGGCCGCGAGCGCGAAGGCCGCCAGGACCATGCGCAGGCCGGAGACGGCCCGGATCATGGCGTGCCCTCCTTGGCCATGCCGCGCTTGAGGTAGATGATCGCAGCACCGGCCGAGATCAGGTAGGTGATGACGCCGAGCGCGTTCGCCGTGGCGTAGTCGCCATAGGCGTTGATGCGGAAGGCCATGTCGACGGTCAGCATGGTCGGCTGCGAGCCGGCCACCATCATCGGCACCGAGAGCACCGAGAGCATCGTCACGAAGGAGAGGACGAGCGCGACGAGGAGCTGCGGCATGACCTGCGGCAGGGCAAGTTCCACGAGGACGCGCATGCGCGAGGCGCCGAGGTTGCGGCCGGCCTCCAGCGTGGCGCGGTCGAGCGAGGCGAGCGCGCCGGCGAGCAGCAGCGCAACGAAGGGCGTCTGCTTCCAGACGAAGGTTGCGATGATGCCGCGCCAGTCGAGGAAGCTCACCGCCTGCAGCGGCTCCATCAGCCCGAGCGAAACGAAGGTGTTGTTCATCAGGCCGTTCTTGGCGAGGAAGGTGCGCATGCACTGCGCCGCGACGATGAAGGGAATGAAGAGCGGCCAGCGATAGAGCGCCTTCAGCGTGCCGACGATGTAGCGGTTCTCGCCGAGCGTCAGCGTGCCGGCGATGATGATGGCGGCGAGCCCGGTGAAGAAACAGGAGGCGAGCACGATGACGACGGTGAAGACGACGTCGCCGGAGTAGAGCTCCCAGGCCTTGCCGAAGGCCTGCAGCGAAAAGCCGCCCTGCGGCCCGGTGAAGGCCGAGATCAGCGAGAAGCAGAGCGGATAAAGGAACAGCGCCGCGACGAGCGCGAGGCCGGGCGCGATCAGCAGCAAGGCGAGGTTGCGTTGGGACAGGCTCATGATGAGCGGCGCTCTCCGCGACGGATGGTCAAATGGATATCCGGAACCGCGAGGTCATCCCGGACAAGCGGCGAGGCCGCGCCGATCCGGGATCCATGCCTGAACCGTTCCGGAATGGATCCCGGGTCTGCGCTTCGCTGCGCCCGGGATGACACGGTGTTTCTCCGCGTCATCCCGTCAGGCGAACCTCAGTTCGCGACCTTCTTCTCGTAGCCCTCGAGGATGTCGTTGAAGTAGGGCGCGATCGGGAAGGGCTTGCCGTTCTTGGCGAGCTCGGCCGGGGTGACGTCGGTGAAGAGCTTGTCCCAGGCGGCCTTGTCGAGCTTGCCCTCGAGGTTCTTGGCGTCGATGCCCGGATACCAGTTGAACTTCTTGACGATGCCGTCAGCCTGCACCTGCGGCGAGGTCGCGAGCGCGATGAAGGCCTCGGCCAGCTTCTTCTGGGCCGACTTCTCCGGCACGGCGTAATACATCGGCTGGCCGGGCATGCCGGGCGAGACGAGCTTGAGCTTCATGTTCGGGGGCAGCTTGCCGTCGGCCTGCCAGGAATAGAACATGTCGACCCAGACCGGGCCGATCGCGATCTCGCCGCGGTTCAGCATGTCGAGCGTGCCGGCATTGCCGGGGGTGATCACGGCGTTCTTGTTGAACTCCTTGAGATCGGCAAAAGCCTTGTCCCAGCTCGTCTTGGTAGCCGCGTCATAGGGGCCCTTCATCAGCTTGTCGGCGTCGCCGCCGAAGGCATAGACCCAGCCGGCGACGAAGGAGACGCCCGACATGCCGCCCTTGATGCCGTTATAGCCAAACTGCTTGGGGTTCTTCTTGGCCCAGTCGGCGAGCTCGGCGAAGGTCGCCGGCGGCGCTTTGACCATGTCGGCATTGTAGGCGAGCGCGGTCTGCGACTGGAACATCGGGATGACGAAGCCGCCGACATCGGTGCCGAGCGCGTTCTTGGCAGCGTCGCCGGTGGCGAGCTTCGCCGTCTCGACATTGCCCGTGTACTTGTTCAGCAGGCCTTCCTTGACCATCTGGCCGGCGGCCTTCTGGTGGATGACGACCACGTCGAAATCGGTGGTGGCGGCGCCCTTCTGGGCGTCGAGCTTCTCGTAGATCTTCTGCGAGCCGGAATTGCCCGGACCGGTGCCGACCGAGACGACCTTCACGCCCGGATTGGCCTTCTCGAACATCGGCCCGAGATAGTCCTTGACGTAGTCGACCATGTTCTGGTCGCCGGCGGAGGCGACATTGAGGGTCTGCGCGGATAGCGGCGATGCCACGATCAGCGCGGCGAGCGAGCAGGCAAGCGTGAGGATGCGCATGTGTCTGACTCCCTGTCAGGCGGCAATCCCGGCCTCGGCCGCCGGGAAGATGTGAAGGCGCTGCAGCGGAATGCGCAGCCCGACCTTCGTTCCGAGTTCGTGACGGGCGACATCGTCGACCGTGATCTGGCGGCCGGCGGCTTCGACCTTGTAGCGGTAGATGCCACCGGGATAGGCGCGCGCGGCGATGGTGCCGGGCACGACGAGATCGCCACCGGCAGCCGCTGCATCATGCGCGTCGAGACTTCGCGACGTCGTCGCGGAAATAGGCGAGTGCCTCGCCGGCCGGCAGAGTGGCCGCGGCGGCGCCCGTCAGCGTCGCGCGGGCATCGCCAGCGGAGACGGAAGCCTGAGCCTCGCCGCTGGTGATGCTGAGCGGGAGAACGTTCTCCGCGCCCATGAAATTGGCGACGAAGGCGCTGGCCGGGCGGTCATAGACCTCCTCGGGCGTGCCGACCTGCGCGACGCGACCGGCCTGCATGATGACCAGCCTGTCGGCCATCGTCATCGCCTCCTCGCGGTCATGGGTGACGTGGACGGCGGTGAGGCCGAGCCGCTGCTGGATGGCGCGGATCTCGTGGCGCATCACCATGCGGATCTTGGCGTCGAGATTGGAGAGAGGCTCGTCGAGCAGCAGGATGCCGGGATCGATGGCGAGCGCACGGCCGAGCGCGACGCGCTGGCGCTGGCCGCCGGAGAGCGCCGTGACCTTGCGGTCCTCGTAACCGGCAAGGCCGAGGAAATTCAGCATCTCGCCGACCTTGGCGGCGATCTCGGCCTTCGACTTGCCGCGCAGCTTCAGGCCATAGCCGATGTTCTGGAGCACGGTCATATGCGGCCAGAGCGCATAGGACTGGAAGACCATGGCCATGCCGCGCTTTTCCGGCGGCAGGCCGGCGACATCGCGGCCACCGACGACAATCGAGCCATCCTCGACCGGGACGAAACCGGAGAGCGAGCGCAGCAGCGTGGTCTTGCCGCAGCCGGAGGAACCGAGGAGCGCGGTGAAGCTGCCGGGGGTAAAGTCCAGATCGATCCCGTGCAGCACGCGCGTGCCGCCATAGGCGACCTTGAGGCCGCGCACGCCGATGGCCGCGCCGCTACCCGCTCTGGCTTGCGTTTCCGGCTGCAAGGCGCCTACTCCCCCGGTTCTGCTCTTATCGCCTGACAATGGAATATTTCTTCCATCGCCGGCTCAGTTGAAATAAACGTTACGCACGGGGCGCAGTCTATGCAAGAGCTTTGTGAAACTCGGATGACAGCGCGGATTCATTCTCTCTGGCTGATGCCGGCGCCTTCCGATGAAGCGCTGCTGGCCGGCATCGTCGGCGAGTTGTCCGGCCGCTTCGGCACCCCGCTGTTCGCCCCGCACCTGACATTGCAGGGCGACACGGAGACGACGCCTGCCGCGCTGGAGCACGCGATCACGGCCGTCGCGGACACCGTCGAGGCCTTCTCGGAGCCGGTCACGGCCGTCGAGGGTATCGAGAGCTATTTCCGCTCGTTCTACGCGCGCTTCGCCGCCTCAGCCCCGCTCACGACGCTGAAACGTACGCTCGACCCGGATGATTCCACGCCTTTCATGCCACATGTCTCGCTGCTCTACGGGGCGGTCGAGCCATCCGCGAAGGCGGCGGCGATCGCTGAGATCGGCGCCCGCCTCGCGGGACGCACCATCCGCTTCGACCGGATCGGCATCGTGACCTCCGGCCAGGATGTGCCCATCGCCGACTGGCGGGTCGTCGCGAGTGTCGCGCTGCGGTCGTAGTTCGCACAGCGTTACAAAACGGCGTGCCATCCCGGACGCAGCGAAGCGGAGATCCGGGATCCATGCCGGAACCTATTTTGGAAGCGCTCTGGCATGGATCCCGGGTCAAGCCCGGGATGACCAGGTGTTTCCGAGGGAACCCATAAACCCCGCACACAAAGCGACTACTCCCCCGTCAGCTCCCGATTGCGGCGGCTGACCTCGTCGCTGTAGCGCTTGATCGCATGCGCCTCGCTGAGAATGCCGACGAGGCGGCGGCTGTCGCGATCGGCGACGACGGGCAGCGCCTCGCTCTCGGCCGCCTCGAACAATTTCAGCGTGTCGCGCACCGACATGTCGGCTAGCAGCATCCGATCGGTGTTGCGCAGGAGATGACGCACGGTACGCGGCGCGGGCTCCGCCGCCGCTTCCTCGTCCAGAGCCGGGTCCGGCTCGTAGAGCGCACCCGGCGGCACCATGCCGGCATAGGCACCGCCTGGACCGACAGCGACGAGGTAATTGGTCGAGCCCGGCGGATATTTCAGCCGCGCCTCGGCGATGGTGGCGTCGGCCGCGATCTTCGGCACCTCGATACGCATCATGCTGCCGGCGGTGAGATCCCGCATCCAGCCGACATCATGGGCGCCGCGAATGCTCTCGCCGCGCAGGTGGAAGCGCCAGGTCGCGAAGGAGAAGCCGAACAGGCGGCGCGTCACCAGCGAAGCCGCACCGGCGGCGCCGACCACGGCCAGCGTCAATTTGAGATCGCCGGTCATTTCGAGCGCGAGCAGGGTCATGGTCATCGGCCCGCCGACGATCGAGACCGCGAGCGAGCTCATGCCGACCAGCGCGAACAGCGTCTCGTGCCCGGCGAGGTTCGGAAAGGCGAGCGTCAGCAGGCCGATGAAGAGGCGCCCGGTCAGCACCCCGAGCAGGAGCGAAGCGAAGAACAGGCCGCCACGGAAGCCGGAGCCGATCGAGACCGATGAGGCCAGCGCCTTGGCGACAAGCACCAGCGCGAACAACCCCAGGCTGGCATCGATGCCGAGATAGAGATTGATCGCGCCATGGCCGGCCGAGAAGACCGAGGGGTTCCAAATCGCCAGCGCCCCGACGAGGAGGCCGCCGAAGGCCGGCCTGAGCCAGGTCGGAATCCGCGAGCGGCGGAAGCCAGCCTCGACGAAGGCGGCGGCGCGCATCACGACGATGCCGACGAGACCGCAGGTGGCGCCGAGCAGGACGACCAGAGGCAGGTTCGCCATCGTGATCAGGCCGATCGGGGGGACCTCGACGGCGAGCAGTGCCGGCGCGAGCACGCTGTGGGTGACGGTCGCCATGAAGGTCGCGGCCATCACCGGCACGAAGGCGGCGATCGAGTAGCTGCCGAGGATCAATTCGAAGGCATAGAAGGCGCCGGTCAGCGGCGCATCGAAAGCCGCGCCGATGGCGCCGCCGGCCGCGCAGCCGACCATCAGGCGCATATCCGCCCGGCGCAGCCGCAGGCGCCGGCCGATATGCGAGGCAAGCCCGCTCGCGGCCTGCGTATAGCCGGCTTCAAGGCCGACCGACGCCCCCGCGCCGCTGGAGCCCATCGTCTGGAGCGCGACGAAGACGCTGTCGCGCAAGGACATACGCCCGCCATGCAGCGCATTGGCCTCGATCGGGTCGATCGGCTGCTTGCGGCGGCGAAAGAACAGCCAGGAGGCGCAGCCGATGGCGAGGCCGCCGAGAACCGGCCCGACAATGGCCCGCCAGGGCGGGATCGTCGTGGCGATCGAGAGCCGCTGACCAAGCGGCAGCCCGAAGATCACTTCATGCAGGAGCTGCGTCGTGAAGGACATCGCTAGTACGACAAGCCCGGCGAGCACGCCGACCACGCAGGCCAGCACCACGATGCCGATTTCGCTGGAGCGGACGAGCGCGCGCCAGCCCTGCGGCGCATCGCCTGTCCCGGCCGGCGTTTCGGTGGCTTTCACGGTGATCACGGCAAGGCCCATCAGGCTCGTTCGTCACGTCCGCCCGCGGTCGCATATCGAAGCGGCGGGAACAAGACGAACTGGCGATGGCAGCCTTGCCCCGGCCGCAGGGCAGCTAGGAAATGGGCACCGCAAGCCCCGTCTTGACCCGGTCCATGGCGACGAAGGAGCGGAACTTGCGGATGTTGGGATTGGCGAAGAAGAGGCGCCGCGTCAGCGCCTCATAGGCCGCCATGCTCGGCACCAGCACGACCAGCATGAAATCGACCTCACCGGTGACGTAATAGCATTGCTGCACCTCCGGCGCGGCCAGGAAGGCGCTCTTGGCCGCATCGATGTCGGGCGCGGTCTCGCTGACCAGCTCGATCTCGACGAAGAGCGTGATCGGATGGCCGAGCGCCGCTGGGTCCACCACCGCGACATTGGCGCGGATCACGCCGTTCGCCTCCATCCGGCGGATGCGGCGCTGCACGGCCGGCGCCGACAGGTTGACGCGCTCGCCGATCACCCGCTGCGGCGTGGTGTTGTCCTGCTGGAGGATGGCGAGGATCGCCCGGTCGAAAGCATCGAGATCATGAGCAGTCGGCTCGGCCATACCCCATCCCGCGAAAGAAACTTGCAAGGCTTGCAGCCAAATCCAGCGCCTTTTTCACTCGCGATGCAATATCCATTCGGGCATTCAGCCAGACGAGGCCACCATGTTCCTGCTCAACCATCATCCGGACTACCGCTCCGCCCTGCATCCGGAGGATGTCGAGACGCTGGGGCCGGCCGGGGCTGACGCGATCGCGGCCCATCTCGCCGAGCGGCCGAACCATGTGCCGACGCCGCTCCACAGCCTGCCGGGGCTCGCAGCGGCGCTCGGCATCGGCGCGCTCTTCATCAAGGACGAGGGCCAGCGCCTCGGGCTCGGCAGCTTCAAGGCGCTCGGCGGCGCTTATGCGGTGATCCGGCTCGCGCTGGAAGCGGCCTCCGAAAAGCTCGGCCGCCGGCTCGGCGACGCCGACATGAACGACCCCGCCGTGCGCGACGCCGCGGCCGGCATGACCTTCGCCTGCGCGACCGACGGCAACCATGGCCGTTCGGTGGCCCAAGGCGCGCAACTGCTCGGCGCGAAGGCCGTGATCTTCGTGCATGGCGGCGTCAGCGACGAGCGCGTCGCGGCCATCGCCCGCTTCGGCGCCGAAATGGTGCGCGTCGACGGCACCTATGACGATTTCGTGGTCGAGGCCGCCCGCGTCGCGACCGAACGCGGCTGGACGATCGTCTCCGACACCTCCTGGGAAGGATACGAACGCATCCCCGGCCTGGTCATGCAGGGCTACACCGCCATCGCCCGCGAGGGGTTGGTGCAGATGCCGCAGCGCCCGACGCATGTCTTCGTGCAGGCCGGCGTCGGCGGCATCGCCGCCGCGCTCGCCGCACAGATGCAGACCAGCTTCGGAGAAGAGCGGCCGCTCTTCACCGTGGTCGAGCCCTCCCGCGCGGCTTGCATCTTCGAGGCGGCCAAGAACGGCAAGCCCGGCAAGATCCCGCATGGCGCGCCGACCGTGATGGCGATGCTCGAATGCTACGATCCCTCGGCGCTGGCGCTGCGCGTGCTCTACCGCTCTGCGGATGCCTTCCTGACGGCCGAGGATGCCGACGCGGTGGAAGCGATGAACCGCTTGGCCCGACCGACCGCTGGGGACCCGGCCATCGTTGCCGGCGAAAGCGGCGGAGCCGGGCTAGCCGGGCTTCTGGCGGTCCTGCGCGACCCGCAGGCGCGCGCGGCGTTGAAGCTCGACGGCAGCTCCCGTGTCTTCCTCGTCAACACCGAGGGGGCAACCGACCCGGCGCGCTATGCCGAGCTCGTCGGCCTCAAGCCGGAGGAGGTCGCTTGACCATGCAGGGCGGCGCGCGTCTGACGCTGCATTCGCAGAGCCATTCGCCCTATGCGCGCAAGACCATCGTCTTCGCACATGAAGCGGGCATCGCCGACCGGCTCGCGATCGTCGATCAGGAGACCAGCCCGACCAACCGCAACCCCGAGGTTTTCGCCGTCAACCCACTCGGCAAGGTGCCGGTCCTGGTCACGCCGGAAGCAGGCGCGATCTTCGACTCGCTGGTGATCTGCGACTATCTCGACGGACTGCATGACGGCCGCCGATTGATCCCCGCCGAGGGCAGCGCGCGCTGGCAGGCGCTGCGCCTCCATGCGATCGCGCAAGGGCTTTGCGATGCCGGCATCGCATTGCGCTGGGAGACCCTGCGTCGGCCGGAGCATCTGCGCTATCCCCCCTTGAGCGAGGGGCAGACGGCGAAGCTCGTCGAATCCTTCGACGTGCTGGAGCGCAACGAGAGCTTCGAGGAGCCCGTGCATATCGGCCATATCGGACTGGCCACGGCGCTTGCATGGCTGGAATTCCGCAACCTCCCGGATTTCCGGACCGGGCGGCCAAGGCTGACACACTGGTACGAGGCCTTCTCGCGACGCCCCTCGATGCAGGCGACCGCCTATCACGGCGAGACGCAGGACCGGCCGGCGGCGCGGGCCATTGCCGGATGACCCACTGACGTCGTAGCACAACCCGGAGCGCGGCCCCCTCTGCGGCCGCGCCGGAGGCCGTGCATGAAGCTTCGTCCCGACACGCTGGCGATGACCGCCGTCCTCGCCATGCTGACGGCGCTTGGGCCGCTCTCGACTGATTTCTACCTGCCCTCCCTGCCCGAGATCGCGCGGGTGATGCAGACGGATGTCGCCGGCGCGCAGGCGACGCTGTCCTCCTTCCTGTTCGGCTTCGCGGCCGGGCAGATTTTCTGGGGGCCGCTCTCGGACCGGCTTGGACGCCGGCCGGTGCTGCTGGCGGGCCTTGCCCTGTTCGGGGTCGCGACATTGGCCTGCGCCTTCGCGCCCTCGATCGGGGCGCTGACGCTGGCACGCGCCTTCCAGGCACTCGGAGCGTCGGGCCCGATCGTGCTCGGCCGCGCCATGGTGCGCGATCTCTATGACGGGCCGCGCGCCGGGCGCGAGCTCGCGCGCATGGGCATGATCATGGGGCTGGTGCCGGCGATCGCGCCGGTGATCGGCGGCGTGCTGCAGGTCGCCTTTGGCTGGCGCTCGACCTTCTTAGCCTCGCTCGCCTTCGGGCTGGCGCTCGCGGCCGTCATCGTCACGGTGATGCCGGAGACGCTGCGGGCGCGCTCGCCGCAGCCGCTCTCTCTCTTCGGCATCTTCCGGGGCTTCGGCACGCTGCTGCAAAACCGCGCCTTCCGCGTCTATGTCGCGCTGACGGCGCTCGCCTATGCCGGGCTCTTCGCCTTCATCTCGGGCTCGTCCTTCGTACTGATCGGTGTCTACGGGCTCTCGCCCATCGAATACGGCTTCTCCTTCGGCTTCGGCGTGCTCGGCTACATCACCGGCACGATCATCGCGCAGCGACTGGTCGGACGGCGCGGCATGGACGGTGTCATCGCCATCGGCGTCAGCTGTCTGGCCGGCGGCGGGCTGGCAATGCTGGTCGGCGTGCTCACCGGGTTCGGCGGCGCTGCCGGCGTCGTCGTGCCGATGGCGCTCTATGCCTGCGGCGTCGGGCTGACCATGCCGCAGGCCCAGGCCTCGGCGATGATGCCCTTCCCGGATCGAGCCGGCGCGGCCTCCTCCTTCAACGGGCTCTGCCAGATGCTGCTCTCGGCCTGCGTCGGGCTGCTCGTCGGCCACCTGCTCAAGAACGCCGCATTGCCCTTGCCGCTGGTGATGTCGGCGCTCGGCGTGGCCGCGCTCGTCCTGTTCCGCGCGACGCGCGGCATCCGGGCGGCGAAGGCCTAGACCTCAGCCACCGAAGAGGCGCTCGAAGAAGTTCTTCTCCTGCGGCGCCGGGCGGACCCAGCCGCTGTCGCCCTGAGGCTGGGCCTGCGCGGGAACCCGTGCGTCGGCGACCGGCGCGCCATCGCCGATCGCCTTCGGCGCGCCCTGCCAGAGGCCGCCGGGCAGCGGGATGGGCTGGGCGCCGGCATGGGCCGCCTTCATGTACTTGCCCCAGATCTCGCCGGGGAGGCCGGCGCCGGTGACGCGTTTCATCTTCGAATTGTCGTCGTTGCCGACCCAGACGGCGGTGACGAGCTTGGCGGTGAAGCCGACAAACCAGGCATCGCCATAGTCCTGCGTCGTGCCCGATTTACCGCCGACCTGCCAGCCCGGAATGTTGAACTTGCTGCCGGTGCCGCCATTCATCACGCCGTTGAACATGGTGTTGATCATGGCGAGGTTCTGCGGCTGGATGACCGGGCCGAGGTTCGCGGCCTTGCGGGCGTAGACGACCTTGCCATTGGTCTGGCGCACCTCGCGGATGACATAGGGCAGCACCGACTGGCCGCCATTGGCGAAGGTCGCGTAGGCGGCCGTCAACTCCAGCGGCGTCACCTCCGACGTGCCGAGCGCCAGCGACAGATTCGGCTGCAGGGCCGAGTTGATGCCGAGGCGCTGCGCCGTGCGGATGACCTCCCGGGGCGTCACCTCCTGGATCAGCCGGGCGGCCACCGTGTTGAGCGAATGCTGCATCGCCGTCGCGAGCGTCACCGGGCCGCGATAATTGCGCGAATAGTTTTCCGGCTCCCACCCCTTGATCGAGACGGGAGCGTCGTCGCGGATGGTATCGGGCGTCATGCCCTTCTCGATCGCGGTGAGATAGACGAAGGGCTTGAAGGAAGAGCCCGGCTGGCGGCGAGCCGCCGTGGCGCGGTTGAACTGGCTCTTGGTGTAGTCGCGGCCACCGATCAGCGCGCGGATAGCGCCGTCAGGCGCGAGCGAAACGACCGCGCCCTGAGACGCATTGAGCTTGGAGCCCTGCGTCGACAGCGCATCGACGAGCGTCGTCTCGGCTGAGGATTGCAGCTTCGAATCGATCGTGGTGAGGACGGTGACGTCGCCCTCAACCGCGCCGATGAAATCGTCGAGCACGTCCATGACGTAGTCGGCGGCGTAGTTCACCGAGCCGGCGCCGACGCGCTCGGGCACCTCGGCCGGCGCCGTCAGGGCCGTCTTGGCCGCGGCCGGCGTGATGAAGCCCTGATCGGCCATCGCGGCGATGACGAGCTGGGCGCGCTTCTCGGCCAGATCAGGATTGCGGTTGGGCGCGAGCCGGGAAGGGGCTGGACGAGCCCGGCGAGCATCGCAGCCTCCGCGATCGTCACCGAACGCGCCGACTTGTTGAAATAGCGCTGCGCAGCCGCCTCGACGCCATAGGCGCCGGAGCCGAAATAGACGCGGTTCAGGTAGAGATCGAGAATCTGATCCTTGGTGTAGGTGCGCTCCAGCCAGAGCGCCAGGATCGCCTCCTGGATCTTGCGGGCGGCCGTGCGGTCCTGCGTCAGGAAGAGGTTCTTGGCGAGCTGCTGGGTCAGGGTCGACCCGCCTTGGGCGACGCCGCGCCCGCGAAGGTTGGTGACGAGCGCGCGGGTGATGCCGATCGGGTCGATGCCGAAATGCTCATAGAAGCGCCGATCCTCGATCGCGACGAAGGCGCGCGGGAGGTAAGGCGGGATCTCGCCGATGGTGACGGTGCGCCCGCCGGTCTCGCCGCGATTGGCGAGCAGCGAGCCGTCGGCGGCGAGGATCGCGATGTTCGGCGGCCGCTTCGGCACGGTGAGCTGGTCGATCGGCGGCAGTTGCGAGGCGTGATAGGCGACGAGCCCGCCGACGCCGATGGCGCACCAGAGGCCGAGCACCATCGACCAGTAGAACAGGCCGCCCAGGAACGAGCGGCGGCCGCGCCGGCCACGGCGCTTGCCGCCACCTCCGCCACCGCCACTCTTGCCACGCTTGGGCGGGTTGCGGAGCTGCCGGCTCGGCTCGGGCTGCGCCGGAGCGTTGCGGAAACGGGTGGGGCGATCGTCAGGAGAAAGGCGCATGTCACCGTCCACGTGGCGCTCGCCACGCTCATAACCAAAGGAGGGCTCGCGCCGCTCGCCTCGTGCAATCCGGTCGTTCATCCTGCCCCGTTTTCGGCCGCCATGCCGCCTCGCAAATGCGGTCAGGTCACACAGGATTTAAACATGGCGCTTTTAAGGGTTCGTAAAGCGTGCAATGCGGCAGGAGCTGCATCGCTGTCGCGAGAACGTGATTAAACTTGCAAACGCGCAAACGGAATTGTCATCAACCGGGCTGTTGCGCAAATTCAGGCAGCTCGCCTAGAACCCTGCCGACAAGATCCGATCCCGATCGCAGAATCTGAACGAAGGACCCCTGCATGCAGTCTCTGTCCCGCTACGTGCCCTACACGCTTGGCCTGCTCCGCATCTTCACCGCGCTGACCTTCATCTCGCACGGCACGCAGAAGCTGTTCGCCTTCCCGGTCGCTCCGTCCTGGGGCATGCCGGCTGCGATGAGCCTGCCCTGGACTGCCGGCGTGCTGGAGATCGTCGGCGGCGCCCTCGTCCTCGTCGGTTTCCTGACCCGCCCGGCCGCCTTCGTCCTGTCGGGCCTGATGGCCGTCGCCTACTGGATGGCTCACGGTTCGAAGGGCTTCTACCCGCTGCTGAACGGCGGCGAGGCCGCGATGCTGTTCAGCTTCATCTTCCTCTACATCGCCACGGCCGGCCCTGCGCCTTCGCCATCGAATTGCGCAAGGGCTGAGGCCCAGACCGCTCGGAAACAGGAAAGGCCCGCTTCCTCGTCGGAAGCGGGCCTTTTTCATATCTGAAGCAGGCGGATCAGACCGCCGCGGAGATCCAGCGCGAGAGATCGCTCTTGGGAGCGGCGCCGACCTTCTGCGAAGCGAGCTTGCCGTCCTTGAACAGCATCAGCGTCGGGATCGAGCGGATGCCGAACTGGGCCGGAATCTGCTGATTCTCGTCGACGTTCATCTTGACGATCTTGACCTTGCCGTTGAGCTCGGTCGCGATTTCCTCGAGCGCCGGGCCGATCATGCGGCAGGGACCGCACCATTCCGCCCAGAAATCCACCACGACCGGCTCGGATGACTTCAGGACGTCGGCCTCGAAGCTCGCGTCGGTTACCTTGCTCGTTGCCATGACTGGCCGCCTTTCGGTTTCAATGGGGGGCAATGCCACCCTTCGCCAGCGAAGCTATGAACGCCGGCCCCCCGGGTCAAGGCGCGTGCACCGCAGAGCAGAAGTGAAGCCGGCGCGTCACGAGCCGCCCGAGACCAGGCCCGCCCCGACATTGATTGCCATCGCCAGGATCGAGGTGTTGAAGATGAAGGTGAGGATCGAATGCACCAGCACGATGCCACGCGCATGGCGCGTGCTCACGCCGACATCGGAGGTCTGGGAGGTGCAGCCGATCGTGTAGGAGAAATACAGGAAATCGACATAGTCCGGGTCGCCCTTGCCCGGAAAGTCGAGGCAAGGCTCGGCCTTGCCGCCGCGGTAATAGATGCCGGCATAGTGCAGCGTGAAGAAGGCGTGCAGCAGCGTCCAGGAACACAGGATCGTGACGCCGCCGAGCGCGAGATGAATGCCGCGCTCGCCCGCCGGAATGGTCCCGATGCCGGCGAGCTGAACCGCGATCGCGGCCAGGCTCGCACTCGCCGCGAGACAGGAGATCACGAGGATGGCGACGGCTCCTTCGTCCTGCTGCTCCGCCCGCGCCCGAATCTCGTCGACCGTCTCGGTGAACATCGTCGTCGCCAGCAAACCGAGATAGAGGATCGCGCCCGCATCCCAGGCCACCAGCAACCGCGTCGTCCAGCGCCATTCGCCGGGCAGCAACAGGGTCAGCACCGCCCCTGCGGCAAGCGCGATCAGCAGGCGCGGCCGCAGGGACAGGGAATGCGGCACGAATCTCATGGCGTGAACGCTCCCTCAGCAGAACCGGAGCCCTCGCCAGCCACCAGCGCAGCGAGCGCTGCGTCGAGCCGGCCGGCATCCAGCTCGAAACAGGTGAGGCTCGCGGTGTAGATCGCCAGAGCCCGCACGGTTCGTCCCGGATAGATCTCCCGCATCAGCGCGGCATAGGCGGCAAGCTGGGCGATGGTCGTGGCGGGAATGGCGTCGACGTCGCGCGGAGGGCGGGCCGTGGTCTTGAAATCGGCGACGACGACGCTGTCCGCCGTGACGGCCAGCCGGTCGATCCGACCGGACACGACGCGCGATTCGCCATCCGGCAGGCGGATCGAACCGGCCACGGGAACCTCGGCGAGGCCGTCCGCGGCAAAGAGCCCGGCCAATGCGGGGGCCGCCAGCAATTGCAGGGCGTCGGCAACGATGCTGGCGCGCCTTTCAGGCCGCAAGGCTCCGCCGCGCGCTTCCGCCAGAGCCTCCGCCGTCGTGAGGCGGCGTGCCTCGGGGACACCCGGCAGGATTTGCAGGAGAAGATGGGCCAGCCGGCCTGCCGCCGCCGCTTCGGCGAGGAAGGGACCGTCGCCCGGCCGCTCCTCGCCGTCGGCGGCGGTGAGCGCGCTCGACGGCTTCAGCGGCGGCAAAGGCTCTGCCTCTCGCATGGCAGGCTTCGTCAGCCAGGACGGGACGACGAAAGACGTCGGCTCGCGCTCAGCCTGAGCCTCCTCCTCCGCCGCCGAGGGCGGCGAAACCATGAAGCGCAGCAGCGCATCGTCGCCCTCGCCAAGCTGCTTCAGGCCGGCCTCCGACTGCATCAGCCCCTGCTCGATCATCGCGTACCAGCTGCCGGGCGGCGCCTCGCCCTTGGCCTGCGCGCCACAGACGATCAGGCGGTCCTCGGCGCGGGTCATCGCGACATAGAGCAGCCGATGATGTTCCTCGACCATCTGCGCGACCACCACGGCCTTGGCCGCCTTGGTCGCCTGGACATCCTCCGCCGAGGCCGGCGGCCAGAGCGGCACGAGTTCGCCCGATGGTGTCGGCACGGCCAGGATCTTCGGCAGGCGCCGCGCGCCCGGCTCGACGCCGAGATCGGCAAGGATGACGATCTTCGCCTCCAGTCCCTTCGAGCCGTGCACGGTCATGACGCGGACATCGCCGGCGCTGGCCGAGAGATCGCGCTTCACGTCGGCGGCGCTGCCGGCGACATGCTGGAGGAAGCCGGCGAGCGAGGGGCCATGGCGGCGCTCATGATCGAGCGCGGCATTGAGGAAAGCGTCGAGCGCATCGCCCGCTTCGGCGCCGAGCCGGGCAAGCGCGAGATTGCGTCCACCACCAGGGCCCAGCAGGTCGGCGAAGAAGCGGAACGGCCCCTGCCGCCCGGCCTGCTGCGTCCAGCGAACGAGCTTCGCCTCGGCGGCGGCATAGCGCGGCTCGTCTGCCGCGGCCTCCTGCAAGGCGGCGCGCAGCGCGCCCTTGCGGGTGGGCGCGAGCCGCAGAAGATCGTCGTCGTCGAGATCGATCAGCGGGGTCTTGAGCGCGGTCGCGAGCGTCAGGTCGTCGTCGGGCAGGAGCAGCGCGCGGCCGAGCACCACGAGGTCCTCCACCGCCGGGTGCTCGGCGAGCGTCAGTCGATCACGGCCGGCGACGGGAACCTCGGCATCCTTCAGCGCCTTGACGATCGCCTCGAACAGCGCCCCGCGCTGGCGCAGCAGGATCATGACGTCACCGGCCGCGAACGGATGGCCGAGATCGTCGCGTCGGTCACGGTGCCAGCGCTGCAAGGTCCGCGCGATGCGCTCGGCGAGCTTCACCGTGCCGCTGCGCCGCTCCGGCGCGTCGACCGGCGTCGTCCAGGCGTCGGGCGGCTCGCCGGTGTCATTGGCGGCGAGCGGCCAGATATCGACGGTTCCCGGCGCATTGCGGCGGACGGTGTCGTGGATTTCCGGCCGCGCCGCCCCGTCGAAGACGAGGCCGCGCGCATGATCCGGCACGGCGAAGACGGCATCGACCGCCTGCATGATGTCCGGCGCCGAGCGGAAGGAGGTGTTGAGGCTGATCGCCTCGAAATCACGCTCCGCCGACCGGATGCGATTGCCGAGCGCGCGACGCTCCTCGCCGAAGGCCGCGGGCGCCGCACCCTGGAAGCCATAGATCGACTGCTTTTCGTCGCCGACGACGAAGATGGTGCGCGGCTTCACCCGGAGGTCGCCGCCGCTGGTGAACTCTTCCGCCAGCTTGCGCAGGATCGCCCATTGCGCCTCGCCGGTGTCCTGCGCCTCGTCGAGCAGGATGTGGTCGATGCCGGCATCGAGCTTGTAGAGCACCCAGGCGGCCTCGACCCGCTCCAGAAGCGAGCGCGTGCGCGCGATCAGGTCGTCATAGTCGAGCAGTGAGCGCAGGCTCTTCTGGCGCTGGTAGGAGGCGAGCATGCGCGTGACCAGCAGGGCAAGCGCCGCGCTGCGATCGCGGATGGCGACGGCGTTCAACTGCTCGGCGGCGCCGAGCAGGCAGGCGGCGAGTGCCTCCAGCGTCGCCAGCAAGGCGCCGTCGAACTCGGATTTGCCCTTGCCGCGGATATTGGCGTTGATCGTGCCGGCCTCGGTGATGAAGCCGCGCCGGCAGAAGGCGACGGGATCGCCGTCATCCTGCCCGGCGAGAAGCGTGCGCAGGTTCCCCGCGAAATTCTGGCGCGTGGCACTGCCGGCCTGGAGGACCTCGATCAGGGCATGCAGCCCCGGCAGCGCCGCCAGATGGTTGCGGAAGCGCGTTCTGATCGCATCGGGCGACAGATCGGGCGCAATGCCGAGAAAGGCGGCGATGCCGGCCGTCACCGCTTCAGGATTGCGGGCGCGGCCATCCGCCCCGCTGAACAGGGCGCGCTGGCGCAGCGCCTCCTGGAACATGGTCTCGAAGAGAGTCCTGCGCCGCGAGCCGGGCAAGGAGATCGAGCGCGCGGGCTTCCGGCCCGTTCGGCTCGGCCGCGACGAGGGCGAGCAATTCCCGGCGCGCCGCGCGCAGCATCTCGGCCTGGGCCAGATCGTCGGCGACCTCGAAGCGCGGCGGCACATTAGCCTCGAAGGGCGCCGCCTGCAGCACGCGGGTACAGAAGGCGTGGATCGTCTCGATGCGCAGCCCGCCCGGCGTCTCCAGCGCCTGCGCGAAGAGACGGCGCGCCTTGGCTCGCTCGGCCATCGCCGGCACCCGGCCGGTGAGCTTCGTGAGTTCGCGACCCAGCGCCTCGTCGGAGAGCGTCGCCCAGGCGCTCAGCGCCTTGAAGATGCGGTTCGCCATATTGGCGGCCGCGGCCTTGGTATAGGTGATACAGAGCATCCGGCCGGGCGCGACGTCGTCGAGCAGCATCCTGAGCACGCGGTTGACCAGCACATGGGTCTTGCCCGAGCCGGCATTGGCCGAGACCCAGGCGGAGAGGCCGGGATCGGCAGCCTGTGCCTGACGCTGATTGGTCAGCGGCGGGACGATCCAGCCCGGCTTCATGCCTCGCCCCCCTCGTCACCACCGGGCGCGGCCGACCATTCCTTGACGCGGGCGAGATGGTCAAAGGGACTGGCGTAGCGGATATAGTCGGGCGCGCGGCGCGAGACGAAAGGTTCGCGGCCTGACCGCAAGGCGTCCAGATATTCGAGCAGGCGTTCGAGATGGCGCGCGGCGACATCGGCCAGCGGCTCGCCGTCGAAATCGAGCGGCTTGTCCTTGGCCCAGCCCCTGGGATCGTGATGGAGCTTCATGTAGAGCACTGCCGCGACCGGCGTTGGCCCCGCCAATCCCTCGAAGCCGGCGCGGGCCGCAAGCTCCGCTTCCAGCGTCAATTGCGGGGCAAAGCCCTTCTCGACCTGCGCCTTGCTCGGCGGCGCACCGGTCTTGAAATCGACGATGCGCAAAGCCGGCTCGCGCGTCAGTTCGATGCGGTCGGCCCGGCCGCTCAGGCGGAAGCTGCTGCCGTCGGCGAGCGGGAAACTCGCGCCGGTGAAGAGCTCGACGCCGATCTGGGCGATGTCATCGCGGCGACGCTCCTCCCAGCGGATGAAATGCCCGGCCGTCAACAGGAAGCGCGGCCACCAGAACGCCTTGACCTCCGGCACGTCGTCATAGGCGCGGAAGAGCCGGGCGCCGATGCCGACCAGTTGACCGAGCGCATCGGCCGGCAGCCCCTCGGGATAGGTCGTGGTGAATTCCTCGACGATGCCGTGCAGCAGCTTGCCGCGGTCCTGCGCGGTCGGGTCCGCCACGAGGTCGTCGAGCGCATCGAGCTTCAGGATCTTGCGGGCGTGGATCTGGTAGGGGTCGCGATAGAGCGTCTCGACCTCGGTGACGCTGAGCGACAGCGGCTGAAGATCGCGCGGCGGGCGCGGCGCCGGGCGGCCGATCGGTTTCGCATCCGCAGGCGCACTGAGGACGCCGGCCAAGGCCCGCAGCTTGGCGCCCTCGTCCACGGCCTTCGTCCAGATCGATTGCGGCGTCACTGCCTGCAGGCGCTGCCAGAAGCGCGAGGCGATGGTCTCGGCCTCACCGGCCTTGCGCGGGCGCGTCAGCGTGACCTCAGGCGCCAGCGCGGCCAGGACGAAATCATGCGCGGTCTGGCCGACGCGCCGCTCGGGCGGCGACAGGCCGAGTTCGGCGCGCATCGGCCGGTTGATGAAGGAATTGGTTGTGGTAAGCGGCGGCCAGACGGTCTCGTTCAGGCCGCCGAGCACGACATGGTCGGCCTCCAGCAGGCGCGCTTCGAGCAGGCCCCAGATCGCGACGCGCGGATAGCCCGGCGCCGCACGCTTGACCACGGTCTCCGCCAGCAGACCATCGAGGATGGCGACGCAGTCCCGCGCCGTACCACCCGGCGGCATCACGGCCTCGGCGCCGGCGAGATCGTCGAACAGCCCGGCCAGCGCCTCGCCATCCGGCCCCACGAAGGCGAGCGGCGTGCCGGCCCTGCTCAGGCTGAGGGCAGTGACGGCTTCGCGGGCCGCCGTGACAAGCGCGGCCAAGGCCGGCTTCTCAGCCGCGAACGCCTCGCGCAAGGCGGCGCTTGCTGCGCCGAGCGCATGCAACACTTCGACGGCGGCGGCACGGTCCTCCGCTGTCAATCGCCTGCGCGGGCGCGGGACATGCCCGCCCTCGCGGATCGCCTCCCAGTTACCGAGAGCAGCCTCCAGACCCGGCATTCCGCGGCCCACGGCCTGGCCTCGCCAGGTCCCGATCTCGAGCGCGGCTGCACCCTGCACCAACGCATCCCGGCCGAGCCCCAACCGGCAGAGCGGGTGGGCGAGCAACGGCACGAGGGTGACCGGCGCCATCTCGGCCAGCACCGCCTCGAGGATCAGCCGCAGTAGCGAACCCGCCGGCCAACGTCCGAGCGGCAGGCCGGCGGAATTGTCGACCTCGACGCCCCAGCGCTTCAGCTCGACGGCGACGCGCTCGGCGAGGCCGCGATCCGGCGTCACCAAAGCCGCATGGGCACCCGGCTGTTCCAGCGTCTCGCGCAAGGCGATGGCGACGATCAGCGCCTCTTCGCGCTCGTCGGCCGCCTCGACCACGCGCAGACCCGCGAAGCCTTCCGCCGCCATGGCTTCCGGGATGCGGGCGCCGACATCGGACCAGAGTTCCGTGACCGAAGCGGGCAGCATTGCCTCGCGCAGCAGCGCGGCGCGAGCCCCGCGCACGGCATCGGGCTGCGAGAGTTCGCGGACATCGTCGCGCTCAGCTCCGAGCGTGTCCATCAGGTGATGCAGGGCCGCCTGCGGATGCGACGGCGCGGGCTCCCTGACGATCGCGTCCCAGGCGCGCTGCTCCAGCCCGAGATCGATGCCGGGCAGAACCACGGCGCCATTCGGCAGGCGGGCGATGGCAGCGAGCAAGCGGGCCGTGGCCGGGACGGTACCGGTCGAGCCGGCGGCGATGATCGGCCCCGTCGCGCCGCCGCAGATGAGCCTGTCGCGCTCGGCCGCCAGCATGCGGTTGCGGAAGGCGGCCGGATCGCAAGCGCCGCGCTCGGCGAGGATGTCCGGCCAGGCCTCGCCGAGAATGGCGAGGAAGCCGGCATTGAGCTGCCAGACCCGGTCGAAGCGGGCGGCATCGAGCGTGGCCAGCCGCTCGACCGATATGCCTTCCGTCTGCATCTGGTCGAGCAGCGCGGCGAGGTCGCCGGCAAGCCCATAGGCTTCGGCCAGCGTCGCCGGCACCAGTGCGGGCTCGCTCGGATCGAGCCGGAGATGGTTGCGGTTGGCCGTGCGGCCCCAGGCATCGACCAGCCGCGTCAGCAGCATGCGGCGTTCGAGCGGCGCGATCGGGGCGAGGCGTTCCTGCGCCCAGGCGCCCGCGCCGATCAGCGCGGTCTCGGCCTCGTCGACATCGCCGAGCGGGACGATACGCGGGAGCAGCAACGGCCTGCCACCGAGCTTTCCCGCGAGGATCGCGGCGAAGGCGCGGGCGGCGCGGCGCGTCGGCAGGTAGAGCGTCGCGCGCGCCATCGCGGCGGGATCGGCGGGGTCATGGACCGGCCCGAGCCGGCCATCCAGCATCGCCTGCGCCAGCACCTCCAGGAAGGGCGCGCCGGCCGGGATGCTGAGCAGGTTGAGCTCAGGCATCGACCGGCTGGTCGGCGGCAAAGGCGGCCTCGGCCGGCGCGATCGCCTCCGGCCGGTCGACATGCAGCCAGCGGCCTTCGAGGACATGGCCGGAGAGGCGCCCGCGCGCGATGGCGCGGTCGTAGAGCAGGTTGAACGAGAACGAGGCCGGCGTATCCACGAAGAACTCCGGCGTCACGATCCCGATGCCGGCATAGACGTAAGGCGCGGTCGCCGCCGCGCCGCGTCGCGTCAGACGGCCTTCGTCGTCACGGAAGAAATCGCCGGGGCCGTTGAAACCGACGCTGCTCTCGCGCTCCGCCAGCAGCAGCAGCATATCCATCGTCTCGCCGTTCCAGGCCGCGGCCATCGCGCCGAAATTGGAGATGCCGCGCTCACTCCAGAACGAATCCGAATTGACGCTGAAGAACGGGCCGTCGCCGAGCAGCGGCAGGGCCTTCTTGGCGCCGCCGCCGGTTTCGAGCAATTCACCGCGCTCGTCCGAGATGGTGATGCGGGGGCGAACGCGACCGGCGAGATGCGCCTCGACCTGCCCGGCGAGGTGATGGACGTTGACGATCGCCTCCTCGACGCCGGCTTCGGCCAGCCGGTCGAGCGCATGGTCGAGCATCGCCTTGCCGCCGATCTTCACCAGCGGCTTGGGCAACGTGTCGGTGATCGGGCGCATGCGCTGCCCGAGGCCGGCCGCCAGCACGATCGCCCGGCGGATCGGCGGCGAAGCGGTTGTGGTCACGCGAATCTCCCGAAACAGGCGAATGGCCTTCCATAGCGCGTCATGGTCGGGCTTGTCCCGACCATCCACGTCTTCATGGCGGCAGTGCGGTGTTCAAGACGTGGATGCTCGCCACAAGGGCGAGCATGACGGAGCCTTCTCACGACGTCTCGAACAGCTTCGGCATATGCGCCTGATACCAGGCCTTCAGCTCTGCGAGAGCGGGGTGATCGAGATTGCGGCGCAGATAGCCCTCGATGCGTGGCAGGTGCTTCAGGTAATCCGGCTTGCCGTCGCGCCTGTCGAGACGGGCGAAGATGCCGGCGATCTTGGTGTTGCGCTGCGCGCCAAGGATCGCATAGGCGCGGGCGAAATCGGCGAGGTCGAAATCCGGCGTATCGGCCCGGCGCGCCGCGCCATAAGCCGCAAGCAGCCGCAGTTCCAGCGAAGCCGGGACATCGACGCGCGCATCCTGCCCGAGCGAGGCGAGGTCATAGGCAGGGTGGCCGAGCACCGCGTCCTGAAAGTCGATCAGGCCGAGCTTGGCATGGCCCTCGCGGCCTTCCAGCCAGATCAGGTTGGGCGAATGGTAATCGCGCAGCGTCCAGGTCGCGGGCTGGGCGAGGATCTCGTCGAAGAGCTTGCCCCAGATCCGCGCGAACTCGGCCTGCGTCACGGCGGGCAGCGTCACACCGGCGATATGTGGCGCATACCATTCCAGGATCAATTCGGCCTCGATCGCCATGGCCTGACGGTCGTATTCGGGGATGGCGTGATCGCGCCCCTCCGCGACCGGCAGGATCGCGGGCAGGGTGTGGCGGTGGAGATCGGCGAGCAGCCTGGCAGCGGCCTCGTAGCGCTCGGCGATCGGCCGGCGCTCGGCATCGATCACGCCCTCGTTGCCGAGATTCTCGATGACGAGCAGGCCGGCGGTCAGGTCCTCGGCCAGGATGTCCGGCGCGGAATAGCCGAGCGAGCGCAGGCCGCGATCCATCGCGACGAAGGCCTCGACATTCTCGGCGAGATGGGCGAGCGCGCTATAGGGCTTGCCGAGGCGGATCGGCGGGCCGTCCGGACGCGGTGGCGAGATCATCAACACGGATGTCTCGCCATTCGGCCGGGTCAGGCGCTCATAGGCGCGCGTCGAGGCATCGCCGAGCATGAAGTCGCGACGGGCCTCGCCCCAGCCGGCAGCGTCGAGGAGCCGACGCGAGGCAACGGCAATCGCCACGCGCTGCTTCCAGAGGACGCCGCCCGAGAGATCGGCGATGCGGCCGGTCTCGGGATTGTCGGGGTCGACGTCGAGCACGATGTCGAGGCGACGCCCGGCAGGCAGGCGCGAACCGGCCCGGTCCGGCCACTCGACCAGCAGGATCAGGCGATCGATATCCTCGACCAGCCCGATATCGTCGAGTTCGTCGGGCGAGCGCACGCGGTAGAGATCGGCATGCAGCACCGTGCCGTGTCCCGTCTCGTAGCTCTGAACCAGCGTGAAGGTCGGGCTCGGTGCCTCCAGTGTGGGATCGCGGGCAAGCTCGCGCAGGATGGCGCGGGCCAGCAGCGACTTGCCGGAGCCGAGATGGCCGGAGAGCGCGACGATGTCGCCGGGCTTGAGGATGGCGGCGATATCGGCGGCGAGGCGCAGCGTCGCCGCCTCGTCCGCCAGCAGAAGCCGGTGCGTGCCGGCCTTGCGGGCTTCTTCCGTCATTCGGCGGCATCCGAGAGCGGTACGCCCTGTGCCGGGAAGACGGCGGTCACCCGAGTGCCGCGGCCCGGCGCGGAATCAAGCTCGACATGGCCGCCATGGAGCTCGACGATCGAGCGGACGATCGACAGACCCAGGCCGACGCCGCGATGGCTGGAGCCGAACGAATGGCTTTCGAAGCGCTCGAACACCTTCTCCATCACCTCGGCCGGGATGCCGCGGCCCTGGTCGGCGACGGTGATGCGGATGTCCCCGCCCGTGCGCGTCGCGTTCACCGTGATGGTCTGGCCGGCGGAGGAGAAGCCGATGGCGTTGGAGAGGAGGTTGAACAGCACCTGACGCAGGCGCTTGCCATCGGCCCGCAGCGGGCCGGTGCGCGCATCGATCTCGACCTTCAGCTCGACCTTGCTGTCGGTCAGCCGGTCCTGCAGTCCCGAGGTGGCCTGCGCGATGGCGTCGGCGACATCGACATCCTGGATCTCGAGCGTCAGTGCGCCGTTGTCGATCGTAGCGAGATCGAGGATGTCGTTGATGATGGCGAGCAGCGCGCCCGACGAGCGGACGATATGGGAGGTGTAGTCGCGCTGCTTCTCGTTGAGCGCGCCGACCGTCTCGGTGCCCAGCAATTGCGCGAAGCCGATGATGTTGGTGAGCGGCGAGCGCAATTCGTAGGAGACATGGTGGACGAAATCCTCGCGCAGCCGCGAAATCGTCTCCAGCGCCTCGTTCTTCTCAGTCAGCGCCCGCTCGACATTCACGCTGGCGGTGACGTCAGCGAAGGAGATCAGCGTCGCGCCGTCCGGCAACGGCGCCGCGGCCATGTCGAGCACGGTGCCGTCGCGCCGCTCGATGCGGCTGCTGTAGTCCTCGCGGGCATCGCGCACGCCGGTGACAACGCTGTGCAATTCGCTCCAAACCTCGTCCTGCGGGAAGAGCGGCCGGCAGAGCCGGATGACCTCGTCGATATGCGGAGCGCTCGCCGCGAGATCGCCGCCCTGGATGCGCCAGGACTGGGCGAAGGCCGGGTTGGAGAGCTTGAGCCGCCCGTCCGAGCCGAATACCGCAACACCTTCGCGCAGCGAGTCCAGCGTCTCGCGCTGGGTGCGCGAGAGGGCGTTGAAGCGCGATTCCAGCGTGAAGCGCTCGGTCACGTCGTCATAGAGATAGGTGACGCCACCCTGCGGATTGGGGCTGGCGACGACATGGATGGTGCGCCCGTCGGGCAGATACCACCAGTCCTCGCTGGCGCGGGTCGCGGTGTAGGCCGCCTGCGCCGCGGCCTTCCAGCTGCGGTAGTCGCCAAGCTCGGGCAGGCGCCGCTCGGCGCGCAGCCGGTCGAGGATCTCGCCATCGGTCGGCTGGCCGTCGAGGAAACCGGCTTCCAGAGACCAGAGCGCATCGAAGCCGGAATTGCGATAGACGAGGCGCTGGGCGCCGTCGAAGACGGCAACCGCCGTCTTGAGCCGGTCGAGCGTACGGACATGGGCGTCCATCTGGCGCTGAAGATCGGCCCGGATCGCCTCGAGTTCGCTCATGTCGATGGCGAAGCCGGCATAGCCGGTCGCGGTCGGCAATTCCATGATGTCGAGCGTGCGCCGCTGCCCGGAGACCACGGCCGGCGCCCGCAGGGCGAAGGTCGCGCCTTCGCGCCGCGCCCGTGCGGCGGCGTCGCGCTCGGTACGGTCGAGCAATTCGAGCCCGTTCTTGACGACGGCAGCCGTGTCGGCAGCCTCGACGGCGCGGCCATAGGCGGCGTTGACCCAGGTCAGGCGGCCATCGGCGTTGCGCATCCAGGCCGGGTGCGGCAGCCCGGCGAGCAGGCTGGACAAGGCCGCATGACCGGCCGTCACGCGTTCGAGCTCGCCGCGGAGCGTCATGACCTCCGCCCGCTCGCCCGTCACCTCGCGGAAGCGGATCACCGCGCGGCCGGCGACGGGGCGCCCCTCGACATCGATGAAGGGCCCCGCCTTGCTGCGCAGCGTGACGTTGAAGGCCTCACCGCGCTGCTTCAGCGCGTCTGTCGCCAGTTCCAGGCGCTTGGCATCGGCCGGCGGCGCCCAGCTGCCATAGGCGAGAGCGAGCGTCGCACCGGGAGCCCCGAGGAAGCCGCTGTCACCCTCGAAGACGGGCTCGGCATTACGCCCCTTCCAGCTCACCACCACCTGCGGATCGGCCGCAAGCAGGATGGAAAGCCGTTCCTGGTGGCTGCGCGCCGCCTCGAGGTCGGCCGCAAGCTTGGCCTCGCGCTTCTGCCAGCGCGTGCGCTCGCGCACATAGATCAGCGATGTCGTCGTGGCGAAGGCGGTCAAGCCCACCAGGACCAGCGACAAACCGCCGGAACTCATGGCGTCGACGGGAACCGGAGCCAGCCATTCGCTGTGGGCCATGGTCGGAACGGTGACTGACGCCGCCGCCAGCGCGGGCAGCAATGCGCGCGGCCGCCAGCCGCCATCTCGCCCCTGTCGCCTCGCCCGTGCCATTCTTACGTCCGTCGTCTCTCCGGCGACCTCAGGCCGCCCTGTCCATCGGGCCCGTCGGAATCGGCCGGGGGAGCTGGCAGGGCTGCCATCTCCGGAGGGGCCGATCCACGCTCGCCACCACGCCAATCACATCAGAGCTTTCGATCCGGCCCGCGCATCGCGGCGACCGAATCAGCCCCACTCTAATCATCGCCGGACTCCGTCAGGAAGTGCTTAATGCCAGGTAAATCGTCCGTTTTTCCGGACGAGCGGAGCTTAAGCCCGCGATCGTCAACCAGTAGATGCTTCCGGCCACAGCAACACAATTTGTAGTGCCGCCGGCAGTGATTCCTGGAAGGCACAACCATGAAAAAAGGCCCGGCTGACGCCGGGCCTTGCGATGGTCAGCGCTTGAGCGCGTGTCAGTAGCGGTAGAGTTCCGGCTTGAACGGACCGGTCACGGGCAGGCCGAGATACTTGGCCTGCGCATCGTTGAGCACGGTCAGCTTGGCGCCGACCTTGGCCAGATGCAGCGCCGCGACCTTCTCGTCGAGATGCTTCGGCAGCGTGTAGACCTTGTTCTCGTAATTGGCGTGGTGGTTCCACAGCTCGATCTGGGCGAGCGTCTGGTTCGAGAACGAACAGGACATCACGAAGGACGGATGGCCGGTCGCGTTGCCGAGGTTCACCAGGCGGCCTTCCGAGAGCAGGATGATGCGCTTGCCGTCGGGGAACTCGATTTCGTCGACTTGCGGCTTGACGTTATCCCACTTGAAGTTCTTCAGGCCGGCGACCTGAATCTCCGAGTCGAAATGGCCGATGTTGCAGACGATGGCGCGGTGCTTCATCGCGCGCATGTGCTCGACGGTGATGACGTCGAGGTTGCCGGTGGCGGTCACGAAGATGTCGGCGCGCGGAGCGGCGTCCTCCATGGTGACGACCTCATAGCCCTCCATCGCCGCCTGCAGGGCGCAGATCGGATCGATCTCGGTGACGAGGACGCGGCAGCCGGCCTGGCGCAGCGAGGCGGCCGAGCCCTTGCCGACGTCGCCATAGCCGGCGACGGCCGCGACCTTGCCCGACATCATGACGTCGGTGCCGCGGCGGATGGCGTCGACGAGCGACTCGCGGCAGCCATAGAGGTTGTCGAACTTCGACTTGGTGACGCTGTCGTTGACGTTGATCGCCGGGAAGGGCATGCGGCCGGCCTTGGCCAACTCGTACAGGCGGTGCACGCCCGTCGTGGTCTCCTCGGAGACGCCCTTGATCGCAGCGCGGGTCTTGGTGAACCAGCCCGGATTGGCCTTGAGCTCGCGCTTGATCAGCTTGAAGAAGATCGTCTCTTCCTCATTGCCCGGCTTGTCCAGGAACTCGGCCTTGCCGGCCTCGGCCTCTGCGCCGAGGATGATCAGCATGGTCAGGTCGCCGCCATCGTCGAGGATCATGTTCGGCGTACCGCCGTCGCCCCAGGTCGCGGTCTTCAGCACGTACTCCCAGTATTCCTCCAGCGTCTCGCCCTTGATGGCGAAGACCGGGGTGCCGGACGCTGCGATCGCGGCGGCGGCATGGTCCTGGGTCGAGAAGATGTTGCAGGACGACCAGCGCACGTCGGCGCCGAGTTCCTTCAGGGTCTCGATCAGCACGGCGGTCTGGATGGTCATGTGCAGGCAGCCGGCGATGCGGGCGCCCTTGAGCGGGGCCTTGCCCTTGTGCTCGGCGCGGATCGCCATCAGGCCCGGCATCTCGTCCTGCGCCATGTTGATTTCCTTGCGGCCGTAATCCGCAAGCGAGATGTCCTTGACGATGTAATCCGACACGGGGGGGCTCCAATCGCTCAGCCTGAATGATGGCGCGCTCTCTAGCAGCGCACGGAGCGAATGGCAATCAAAGATATAAAGATGTCTTTATATGCGGACCGTGACTAGTCCGGATAGATCAGGCTGCAACCAACTTCGACAGATCCGCGCCGCTCGCGAGATGCTCGGTCGCATCCAGAATTTCGACCGCAACGATCCTGCCATCAGCGTCATAGTCGAAGATGATGCCGGGACGCACTTCCTCGCTATCGCTCACCGGCACATCGGCGAACCGAAGATAGAGGGCGTCCACCTCGGTATCGTAGTGGGTCTTCATCGTCTGCGACTCCGGTCGAGAAAGAGCGTGATCACGCGATACGCTTCCCCCAACTCGACATATACCACACGCAGAACTCTCCCGTCGCGCTCCGGCAAGGCCTTGTATGCCCTGACCCGGTCGGCATGCTTTGGATCTCTTTCGACCGCGTCCGGGCCGAGAATCGTCCGTTCGACCCATTCGCTCTCGATGCTGCGTTCGCGCAGCATCTCTTTGGCGTGGTCGGAATAAACAAATCGCTCCACCTGCTCGGCCACCGATACCCCCTCATTCGAACCGCCTTAGCTCGCACCCTGCACAGCAAAGGTTGAGGCATCGAACTTTAAGGTCAGAGCCGACCGGTCAACCGTATCAGGCCTATTCCCCCTCGCCGAACTTGTCGGCGATCAGGGCCGCGAGCGCATCGAGCGCGGGCTTCGCCTCGGCGCCCTTGGCGACGATGGTGATGGTCGAACCGATGCCGGCGCCGAGCGTCAGGACGCCCATGATCGAGGTCGCACCCACCGTCTCGCCACAGCGGCTGACCGTGATGTCGGCTTCGTAGCGCGCGGCGCATTGCACGAATTTCGCCGTGGCGCGGGCGTGCAGCCCCTTCTTGTTGACGATCTCGAACTCGCCGTAGAGCGCGCCGTTGGGGATTTCGACTTCGGGGCAGTCGCAGTCTTCGTCCATCCGCCCCTCTCGGCGTCGTTACTTGCCGGCCAGCACGCGGCTGGCGACCGTGATGTATTTCCGTCCCGCATCCTGCGCGCTGGTGACGGCTTCGTCGAGGGTCTTCTCCTCGCGCACGCTGGCGAGCTTGATCAGCATCGGCAGGTTGACGCCGGCCACGACGTCGATACGGCCCGGCTCCATCACCGAGATCGCCAGGTTCGAGGGCGTGCCGCCGAACATGTCGGTGAGAATGATGACGCCGCGGTCGGTCTCGACCTGCTCGACGGCCGCGATGATGTCGCGGCGGCGGCTCTCCATGTCGTCATCGGGAGCGATGGCGATGGTGGCGAGGTTATTCTGGGGGCCGACGACGTGTTCGAGCGCAGCGCGGAACTCCGTCGCCAAATGCCCATGCGTCACGAGGACCAGTCCGATCATTCAATCCAGCACCGGAGAGCGCCACAAGCGCCCGGACAAGGTCGCGGTTTATGCGTCAGGAGCGCGGTATACGCAAGCCGTCGACCGTCAAACTTGTCGAAATCGTGGTTAGCGCTCGGCCTCTGTGAATAAGTCCAGCGCGTTCAACGCGAGTCTCTCGTCGCCAGCGCGCCCCGTCATGCGCAGGCGCGGGAGGTCGATGCCAGCGAGGTTGTCGACGAGATCCTCCGGCTCCGGCATCCGCGCCGGCTCCTCGGCCGCCAGATCAACGATGAGCCGGACCACGATCGCGCCCGTATGCGGCTCGGGCGTGAGGCCGAGCCCACGCCGCTCGACGATCCCCTCCAGCGGCGCGACGGGCCGTGCCAGCAGCCGCCCGCCCTTTGCCACAAGCTCCACGCGATCGTCGGCGACGAGCCTAGCGAAGCGGCCCGCCTGCGAGGCCAAAGCGATCAGCGCAAGCGCGAGCGTGGACTTGCCGGCGCCCGAAGCGCCGCGGATCAGAATGCCGGCTTCGCCGACAGCGATGACGGTCGCGTGGATACGGGTTCGCTCTCGCATGGACATCGCGGCCATCCCGGCCTCAGGCCGCATGGGTATAGGCTGCCGGCAGGCAGACGATGAAGCGGGCGCCGAGGCGCTGGGCCTCGCCATCCGGGCCGATCGGCCCCAGGCGGTTCTCGGCCCGGATCGTGCCGCGATGCGCCTCGACGATCTGGCGCGAAATCGAAAGGCCCAGGCCGGAATTCTGGCCGAAGCCCTCGTTCGGGCGGTCGGTATAGAAGCGCTCGAAGATGCGCTCCAGCGCGTGCGGCTCGATGCCCGGCCCCTCGTCCTCGACGGTGACCAGCACGTCGTTGGCGACGCGCGAGAGCATGACCTTCACCGGCTTGTCGGGCGGCGAGAAGGAGCGGGCGTTGTCGATCAGATTAACCAGGACCTGGCCGAGGCGGGAATCGTGGCCGAGCACGAAGAAGGCGTCGTCGCCGAGGCGCTGGCTGCGCCGGTCGCTGCTCAGCTCGATCTTGGGCTGGCCCTCGCGCCGCGTCTCGTTCTGGATCGTCACGACGGCGCCGAGCACTTGCGCGACATCGACCGGGGCGGAATCGTCGCGGGCAAGCTCGGCATCGAGCCGCGAGGCGTCGGAGATATCCGAGATCAGCCGGTCGAGCCGGCGGACATCGTGCTGGATCACCGCCATCAGCCGACCGCGGGCATCGTCCGTCTTGGCGCGCGGCAGGGTCTCGACGGCGCTGCGCAGCGAGGTCAGGGGGTTCTTCAGTTCATGCGCGACGTCGGCCGCGAAGCTCTCGATCGCCTCGATGCGGCTGTAGAGCGCCTTGGTCATATCGCGCAGCGTGCCGGATAAATGGCCGATCTCGTCGTGGCGGCTGCTGAAATCCGGGATCTGCTCGCGCGACTTGACGCCGCGGCGCACCCGCTGGGCCGCCTCTGCGAGCTTGCGGATCGGCTCGGCGATGGTGCCGGCGAGCAGGATCGAGAGCACGATCATCACACCGGCCGCGACCGCGAAGACCTGGAAGATCGCGAAACGCTCGGCGGCGATCACCGCATCGATGTCGCCGCCCTGCGTCGAGAGCAGCAATGCGCCCTTCACCGTGCGGAAGCGCTGCACGGGCACGGCGACCGAGACGATGGTCTGGCCGCGGGTGTTGACACGCACGACGCTCGCCGGCGCGCCGTTGAGCGCGCGGGCGACCTCCGGATAGGATTTGCCGTTGGCGTTCTCGAAATCGTCATAGGCCGGGACGTCGGCCTTGCCGAGGCGGTTGCGCAGCATGTTCCAGGTGCGTTCCAGCAGCGGCGGCTCATCGGGCTCGCCGACGCGGGGCAGGTCGAGGCGCAGCACATCGCCGCGCGAATAGAGGCTGCGCGAGTCGATGGTGAGCATGCCGTCCTTGTCGTAGACCCGCGCGCGGGTCTTGGTCGGCGTCACCAGGCGGCGCAGGAGCGGCGCCACCTTCTCGGGATTGATCGAGAAATCGAGCGGGTCCTCGGCGATGCCCGCGCTCTCGCCGGCCTGAAGCTGCAGGAGCTTGTCGGGATCGATGGTGATCGTGTCGATCTCGACCGTGGCCGAGGAGGCGATCGCACCGGCGATGATCTCACCCTGGGTGAGAAGGCTCTGGACGCGGGCCTCGATCAGCCCCTCGCGGAACTGGTTGAGGTAGAGGAAGCCGATCAGCAGCGCGACGAGCCCGCCGAGATTGAGGACGAGGATGCGCCGCGTCAGGCTGGAGGCGGCACGCAACGAGACCGCGCGCGCCAGGCGCCGCCAGGCAATGCCAATGCGGCGGCGCAGCACGGCGCGCCAGCCGGCAGGCGGCGCGGACGCTCTAGCCTCGTTGTCGACGGTTGCCATGGCTGCGGCTTGCTTTCCGCTCGGGATGACGGCGGCGGCGAATCCGGCGCGCGCTCGCCTTAGAACTCTTCGGCCTTATCGCATATTCGCTGACGCGGACCTTCGGTTCTTCACGCGTACCGGCACCCGCTTCGCTCGAAAATGCTTTAGCCTCAGACTTCCTTGAAGCGATAGCCCACGCCGTAGAGCGTCTCGATCATGTCGAACTCGGCATCGACCTGATTGAACTTCTTGCGCAGGCGCTTGATGTGGCTGTCGATGGTGCGGTCGTCGACATAGACCTCGTCGTCATAGGCGGCGTCCATCAGGGCATTGCGGCTCTTCACCACGCCCGGGCGCTGCGCCAGCGACTGCAGGATCAGGAACTCGGTGACGGTCAGCGTCACCGGCTCGCCGCGCCAGGTGCAGGTATGGCGCTCGGGGTCCATGCGCAGCAGGCCGCGCTCAAGCGCCTTGGCATCCTCGGGGCGGGGGGCGGCGGTCACGTCCTTGGCGCCGGCACGGCGCAGGATCGCCTTGACGCGCTCGACCAGCAGGCGCTGCGAGAACGGCTTCCGGATGAAGTCGTCGGCGCCCATCTTGAGACCAAAGAGCTCGTCGATCTCCTCGTCCTTCGAGGTCAGGAAGATGACCGGCAGATCGGATTTCTGGCGCAGCCGTCGCAGCAGCTCCATGCCGTCCATGCGCGGCATCTTGATATCGAAGATCGCGAGGTCGGGCGGGTTCTGCTTGAGGCCGTCGAGGGCCGAGGCACCGTCCGTATAGGTCATGATGCGATAGCCCTCGGCCTCGAGGGCGATCGAAACCGATGTCAGGATGTTGCGGTCGTCGTCGACCAGCGCAATCGTTGGCATAAGGCTTTCGTCTCTTGTTCTCGTTGCAATACAGGGTTCCCCTCCCGCGTGAGAGGGGCCAAAGCATGGCGGCAATCTAGCCGGGGCGTGGCGATTTGCCTATGACCCCGTATCACAGGCCGGAAATCGGAGTGAGGTTCCATGGCGAAGGCCGCCAAAGACGTGATTCAGCCGATGGACGAGGCGGTCCGTGCGGAGGCCAAGGCCCTGCTGCGCGAGGCGCGCTCCGCCGCTCTGGCCACGCTCGGCCCCGATGGCCACCCCTACGCGAGCCTCGTCGGGCTCGCCACCGACATCGACGGCACCCCGGTCATCCTGATCTCGGGCCTCGCCGCCCACACCGCCAACATCGCAGGCGATCCGCGCGCTTCGCTCTTGATCTCGCCCGGCGGCAAGGGCGATCCGCTCGCCCATGCGCGGATCACGTTGAAGGTCCGCGCGCGCAAGATCGAGCGCGAGAGCGAGGACGGCGCCCGCATCCGCCGCCGCTATCTCGCGCGCCAGCCGAAATCGGCGCTCTATGCCGATTTCCCGGATTTCGCCTTCTTCGCCCTCGACATCGAAGGGGCCAGCCTCAATGGCGGCTTCGCCCGCGCCTTTGCGCCGACGCCGGCCGACCTGATGAGCGACCCTGCCCATGCCGCAGCGCTTGCGGAGGTCGAGGCCGGCGCCGTCGCGCATATGAACGAGGACCATGCCGACGCGGTCGGCCTCTATGCGACGGGGCTGCTCGGCGCCAAGGCCGGAGACTGGCGTGCCATCGGGCTCGACCCAGACGGACTCGACATGGCACTGGGCAGCGCGACGCTGCGCCTGCCGTTCCCGGCCTCGGTGGACGGCCCCGGCGGCCTCAGGCGCGTCCTGGCGGAACTTGCCACGAAAGCGCGCACCCAGGCGGCGTGACACCCCGAAAATCGCCTTGGAAACAGAACGGCCGCGGGACCGCGCGGCCATTTACCACAGGTTGAAATTCAATCGATTTAGGAGCCGACGCAAGGTCATCAGGTCTTTTCAATGACTTGAGCGAAAGGCCGCATCGCCGTAAAGACCCATCGTGGCCTCACGGCCTCGCCTTCGACGCCCGGGCCCTGCCACCGGCCCATGCGCATTCGTGAAGACAACGGGCCGCCGAGAGCATGGCGGCCTCCGGAGGAATTCAGTGGACAATATCGGTCAGTTCAACGCCGCCCAAGGCGCCGAGGGCTTCGGCTTCCGCAAGCTGAAGGCCGTGCACTGGAACCTGGATGCGCCGCAGCTCTACGAGGAATCGCTGGACCGCGGCGAATCCCGGCTCGCCCGCGGCGGCGCGCTCTGCGCCGATACCGGCACCCATACCGGCCGCTCGCCGAAGGACAAGTTCACGGTGCGCGACGCGCTGACCGAGAACACCGTCTGGTGGGAGAACAACCAGGCGATGAGCCCGGAGCATTTCGAGACGCTGCTCGGCGACTTCCTCGCCCATGCCGAGGGCAAGGAGCTCTTCGCGCAGGATCTTTATGGCGGCGCCGACCCCGTCCATCGCGTCAAGGCCCGCGTCTTCACCGAGATGGCCTGGCACTCGCTGTTCATCCGCAACCTGCTGATCCGCCCGCCGCGCGACGAGATCAACGCCTATGTGCCGGAGATGACGATCGTCGATCTGCCGAGCTTCAAGGCCGATCCGAAGCGCCATGGCTGCCGCAGCGAGACCGTCGTCGCCATCGACTTCACCCGCAAGATCGTGCTGATCGGCGGCTCGGCCTATGCCGGCGAGATGAAGAAGTCGGTCTTCACCTATCTGAACTACGTCCTGCCGACCAAGGGCGTGGTGCCGATGCACTGCTCGGCCAATGTCGGTTCCAAGGACGATTCCGCGATCTTCTTCGGCCTGTCCGGCACCGGCAAGACCACGCTTTCGGCCGACCCCGAGCGCACGCTGATCGGCGACGACGAGCATGGCTGGTCGAAGGACGGCATCTTCAATTTCGAGGGCGGCTGCTACGCCAAGACGATCCGTCTCTCGGCCGAGGCCGAGCCGATGATCCACGCGGCCTCGCTGCGCTTCGGCACGGTGCTCGAGAACATCGTCATGGACCCGCTGACGCGCGAGGTCGATTTCGACGACCAGACCAAGACCGAGAATACCCGCTCGGCCTATCCGCTCGACTTCATTCCCAACGCTTCGCGCACCGGCCGCGCCGGCATCCCGAAGAACATCGTGATGCTGACCGCCGACGCCTTCGGCGTGATGCCGCCGATCGCCAAGCTGACCCCGGCCGAGGCGATGTACCACTTCCTCTCCGGCTACACCGCCAAGGTCGCCGGAACGGAGCGCGGGCTGACCGGCGTCGAACCCGAGTTCTCGACCTGCTTCGGCTCGCCCTTCCTGCCGCGGCATCCGTCGGAATACGCCAACCTGCTGCGTGACTTCATCGCCAAGCATCATGTCGATTGCTGGCTGGTGAACACCGGCTGGACCGGCGGCAAATACGGCACCGGCCGGCGCATGCCGATCCGCGTGACGCGCCGCCTGCTCTCCTCGGCGCTCGACGGCTCGCTCAACCGCGCCGACTTCCGCCGCGATCCCTATTTCGGTTTCGCGGTGCCGACCTCGGTGCCCGGCGTCGAGCCGCATATCCTGTACCCGGTCAAGACCTGGGCCGATAAGGCCGCCTTCGCCGAGACAGCCAAGAACCTCGTCGAGATGTTCGCCAAGAACTTCGCCAAGTTCGAGGACCATGTCGATGACGCCGTGAAGGCCGCCGCACCGACGAGCTCGCTCGCCGCCTGAGGTCAAACTCTCCAGACTATGCTACGAGAGGCGGCCATGAGCCGCCTCTTTTTCATTGTGCTGAAACTTCTCCTCACCCTCGTTATTCTCGGCGCCGCCGCCTGGAGCGTGGGCTTCCTGCTGTTCCGCCTGACGGGCACGACGGGAATCGTCGCGGCGATCGGCTTTGGCATCGCCGCGCTCGCTGGGCTGGTCGGCATCTGGACCAGCGATGCGCGCCTGTCGTTCGGCTTCGCCATGGTCTTCGTCGGCCTGCTCGGTTGGTGGAGCAGCCTCCAGCCCTCGCATGACCGCGACTGGATTCCCGAACTCGCGCGGCTGCCCATCATCGCGCGCGAAGGCGAGGCGATCACCGTCTCCAATCTTCGCGATTTCCGCTGGCGCTCGGAGACGGATTACGACCAGCGCTGGGAGACCCGGCGCTATGACCTGTCGAAGCTCAGCGGCGCCGACATCTTCCTGAGCTACTGGTCGGGCGAGGCGATCGCACATCTGCTGGTGAGCTTCACCTTCACGGATGCCGTGCCACTGACCTTCTCGATCGAGGTCCGGCGCGAGAAGGGCGAGGAGTGGTCGGCGCTGGCCGGCTTCTTCCGCAGGTACGAGATGGCCTATGTCGCCGCCGACGAGCGCGACATCGTGGCGCTGCGGACCCATGCGAGGCGGGAGGACGTCCGCCTCTACCGGCTCAGCGCCGGAGCGGCGCAGGCGCGCGGCCTGTTCCTCGCCTATGTCGACGACATCAACGCGCTGGCCGCCAAGCCGCGCTGGTACAACACGCTGACGACCAATTGCACGACGGTGGTCTATCATCTCGCGGGGACGGTGACGCCGGGCTGGCGGTTTCCGCTGCCGACCGATCCGCGCGTGCTGCTCTCCGGCTATCTGCCGGGCTATCTCCGGGATACCGGCGCGATCCGGCAGGACATCCCGCTCGCGGAACTCACCCGCCTCGGCAGCATCAGCGAACGCGCCCGCGGCATCTCGCCTGACGATCCGCATTTCTCCGAGAAGATCCGGGAGGGCGTGCCGACCGGGCGGCAGTGACCACCGCTGTCATCCCGTGCGCGCTGCGGCGCGAAGTGCCGCTGCGCAGACACGGGACCGGCGGCAGGATAGGGCACCTTTTCCGAGCGCGCAGAGGAAGCGCCTCTTTCGTCGGACGGTCCCGTGTCTGCGCAGCAGCATTGCATGCTGCGGCGCGCACGGGATGACGCCCTTCCTTTACCGGAAGAACAGGACCGTCTGCACCACGAAGAGCGGGATCAGGATCGCGCCGGACCAGAGCATATAGCCGAAGAAGCTCGGCATCTTCACCTTCCGGTCCTTGGCGATGGCGTAGACCATGAAGTTGGGCGCATTGCCGATATAGCTGTTGGCGCCCATGAAGACCGCGCCGGCCGAGATCGCCGCCAGCGTCAGCGCCCCCGTCGTCATCAGCGCCCTGGGATCGCCGCCCGCCAGCTCGAAGAAGACGAGATAGGTCGGCGCGTTGTCGAGGAAGGACGAGAGCATGCCGGTCAGCCAGAAATAGGCGACCGTATTGGTGCTGCCATCGGCATTGCTGACCAGCGCAACCAGCGAAGCGAAGGCGCCGTTCTTGCCCGCCTGCAGCATCGCCAGCACCGGGATGATGCAGATGAAGATGCCGGCGAAGAGCTTGGCGACTTCCTTGATCGGCCCCCAGGAGAATTCGTTACCGGCGCGGACCGGGCCGGGCGTCAGCCTGAGCGAGAGGCCGGCGAGAACGAGCAGGGCGACGTCGCGCAGCAGGTTCTGGCCCTCGACGGGAACGCCATGGACGGTGAAGGCCACGCCCGGCTTCCAGTTCGCCGACATCAGGATCGCGGCGATGACGCCCGCCAGCAGCAGGATATTGACCTTGCCCCAGAGCTTGATGGCACGATCCGGCGTCGGGTCCTTGAGCTTCGGAAAGCCCTCTTCCTTGCGGAAGAACCAACTGTCGAGCGCGTAGAACAGCGCAAGCAGCACGACGACGGCGAAAGCCGTCTCGGGCAGCAGATGCGTCGTGGTCCAGAAGAAGTCGACGCCGCGCAGGAAGCCGAGGAAGAGCGGAGGGTCGCCGAGCGGTGTCAGCGAACCGCCGATATTCGAGACCAGGAAGATGAAGAAGACGACGACATGGACGTTGAAGCGCCGGTCGTCATTGGCGCGCAGCACGGGCCGGATCATGATGATCGAGGCGCCGGTCGTGCCGACGAAGCTCGCCAGTGCCGTACCGATCGCCAGCAGCACCGTGTTGGTCAGCGGCGTTCCGTGCAGGTTGCCCGAGATCAGGATGCCGCCCGCGATGGTGAAGAGCGCGAAGAGCAGGATGATGAAGGGGATGTAGTCGAGCAGCGCCGTGTGCAGCAGCGCACCCAGCGCCGGATCGACGCCGCGCAGCAGGACGAGCGGCACCAGCGTCAGCGCGGCCCAGAAGGCGGCGAACTTGCCGTAGTGATGCTCCCAGAGATGCGGGAACAGCACGGGCCCCAGCGCGATCGAGAGCAGCATGCCGGCGAAGGGCAAGGCCCAGCCGCCCCCCATGCCGGCACCGCCGATATCGCCCGCCGCGAAGGCTGAACCCGGCGTCGCCATGAACGCGAGTGACGCCATTGCAATGAGCCTGCCGGCCGCTCTCGTCACGACACGACCCGCCTTATGGCTTGGGCGGCGTGCCGATGACCGGCGGCGCGTTCAGGTCGAAGCCGCCCGGCAGGCCCGTGCTGCCGAGGCCGGGGATCTGGATCGAGTCGAACTGCTTGTCGATCGCCTTCTGGTCGAGCTGCACGGCCGAGGCCTTGTAGTGCATCACCATGCTCGGGAAGATCACGACGAGCGCGACCATGATGCACTGGATCACCACGAAGGGCACCGCGCCCCAGTAGATCTGGCCGGTGGTGACCGGCTCCATCATCCGGCCGGTGACACGATCCTTGTAGGCGTTCTTCGGCGCGACCGAGCGCAGGAAGAACAGGGCGAAGCCGAAGGGCGGGTGCATGAACGAGGTCTGCATGTTCACGCCGAGGATGACGCCGAACCAGATCAGGTCGATGCCGAGCTTCTCCGCGGCCGGTCCGAGCAGCGGCACGACGATGAAGGCCAGCTCGAAGAAGTCGAGGAAGAAGGCGAGCAGGAAGACCATCACGTTGACGACGATCAGGAAGCCCGTCGCGCCGCCGGGCAGGCCGACCAGCAGATGCTCGACCCAGAGATGGCCGTTGACGCCGTAGAAGGTCAGCGAGAACACGCGCGCGCCGACCAGGATGAAGAGCACGAAGGCCGAGAGCTTGGCCGTGGACTCCGTGGCCTGCCGGAGCAGGTCGAAGGTCATGCGCTTCTTGCCATAGGCGAGCAGGATCGCGCCGGCGGCGCCCATCGCGCCGCCTTCCGTCGGCGTGGCGACACCGATGAAGATCGTGCCCAGCACCAGGAAGATCAGCGCCAGCGGCGGCACCATCACGAAGACGACCTGCTCGGTCATGCGCGAGAGCAGGCCAAGACCCAGGAGCTTGTTGACCAGCGCGATGACGAAGGAGATCGCCACCATCAGCGACATCGTCAGGATGACGAAATCGGCGCCCGCCGTCAGCTTGGTGAAGAGCTTCATGTAGCCATAGGCCAGCGCGAGCGAGAGCAGTGCCACAACCAGCAGCGACAGGCGCCGCGTCTTGCCGTCGGCATCGCGCAGGGTCTGCGCTTCCGGCGGCAGGCCGGGCGCGCGATTGGGATAGACCATGGTGACGAGGAAGACGTAGCCGGCATACATCGCCGAGAGCACGAGGCCGGGGATGAAGGCGCCCTCGTACATGTCGCCGACCGAGCGGCCGAGCTGGTCGGCGAGCACGATCAGGACGAGCGAGGGCGGGATGATCTGCGCGAGCGTGCCAGAGGCCGCGATGACACCCGAGGCGAGGCGCCGATCATAGCCGTAGCGCAGCATGATCGGCAGCGAGATCAGGCCCATCGAGATCACCGAGGCCGCGACGACGCCGGTGGTCGCGGCGAGAAGCGCGCCGACGAAGATCACGGCATAGGCGAGGCCGCCGCGGATCGGCCCGAAGAGCTGGCCGATGGTGTCGAGCAGATCCTCGGCCATGCCGGAACGCTCGAGGATCAGGCCCATGAATGTGAAGAACGGCACGGCCAGCAGCACGTCGTTGTTCATCGTGCCGTAGATGCGTTCGGGCAGGGCCTGGAGGAAGTTCTCCTGGAACATGCCGAGCTCGATGCCGATCAGCGCGAAGAGCAGGCCGTTGGCGGCGAGCGCGAAGGCCACGGGATAGCCGAGCAGCAGGAAGACGACGAGGGCGGCAAACATCACCGGCGCCATGTTGACGCGCAGGAAGTCTCCGATGCCGCCGCCCGCCGCGAAGGCGTCGCCGGTATGGAGGCCGAAGAAGGCGAGGAGCGTGAGCGCGAGCAGCAGGCCGGCGACGCGCGGAAGGCGATGAGCGTGCATGGGACGGTTCCGGACTTCTTGCGGGCCGCTCACGAGGCGAGGCCCTGTTCCTTGGCTTGGTCGAGCAGGCGCTGGGCTTCCGCCTCGGCTGCCGCGGCATGGCCGAGCGCCGCCTCATCGTCCTCGAGATCGCCGCGCATGATCGCGATCGTCTTGATGATCTCGGAGATGCCCTGGAAGGTCAGCATCACGAAGCCGATGACGACGAGGCCCTTGGCCGGCCATTGCGGCAGGCCGCCAGCCGAGAGCGACTGCTCGTTGATGGCGTAGGAGCGCATGAAGAACGGCCAGGAATGGTAGACGATCAGCAGGCAGAACGGCATCAGGAAGAGCGTATGACCCAGCAGTTCGATCCATTGGCGGACGCGCTTCGGCAGCGTGGCATTCACGATGTCGATGCGGATGTGCTCCTTCACCTGCATCGTCCATGACGCGCACATCAGGAAGACCGCGCCGAACAGCATCCATTGCAGCTCGAGCAGAGAATTGGATGACCAGTTGAAGGTCTTGCGGATGATCGCGTTGCCGGCCGCGACGATAACCGCAATCAGGATCAGCCAGGCGACTTTCCTGCCGATGAAGCCGTTGACCACGTCGATGACCCGGCTGATGCCAAGGAGACCCTTCACATTCCCGCTCCCGTCGAGAGGCGCCATGGACCGGATATGTCAGGCCGGTTCGTGTTTATGCGCAGTTTATGCGCTGGATCGGTATAGGAGGGATGCGCTGCACGCAAGACTGTGCGGGCCTTATCCATTGGACCAAAGGCGAAGTGCGCGACTGCCTGTTTTCGCAGCAGCAGATTGCGTGCAGGGACCGACCTCGCCGCCTCGGCGAAGAAACGTTATGTTCGCGTTCATCTTCGGAGAACATTATTCTCCGGCTCGCTTCCAACCGTCGATTCGAGGCGCCGATGTGCCGTTTCCTCGCCTATTCCGGCGTTCCTGTCTTCCTCGAGGATTTCGTCGCCTCGCCCTGCCACTCGCTGATCCATCAGTCGCTCCATGCCGAAGAGGCCAAGACCGGCACCAATGGCGACGGGTTCGGCGTCGGCTGGTATGGCGAGCGGCCGGAGCCGGGCCATTATCGCGAGGTCAGGCCCGCCTGGTCCGACGAGAATCTGCTTTCGATCGCGCGGCAGGTGCGCTCGCATCTGTTCTTCGCCCATGTCCGCGCCGCCACCGGCACGGCGACGACGCGGGCGAACTGCCACCCCTTCGTCCATGGCCGCTATCTCTTCATGCATAACGGCCAGATCGGCGGCTACGGCACGATCCGCCGCCGGCTCGAGGCGCTGATTCCGGATTCGCTCTACGGCGCCCGCGCCGGCACGACCGACTCCGAAGCCATCTTCCTGCTCGCCCTGTCCCATCTCGCGGAAGGCATGGCCCCGGGGCAGGCGCTCGCCGCCGCCCTGTCGGACGCGCTCGCGCTGATGCAGCAGGCCGGCATCCGCGAACCCTTGCGCTGCGCCGCCGCCCTCGCCGATGGCGACAGCATCCATGCAATCCGCTGGTCCTCCGATACGAAGCCGCCGAGCCTCTATGTCTGCGAGCGGCCCGACAGCGTCGTCGTCGCCTCGGAGCCGGTCGATGCCGCCCGCGAATGCTGGCAGGCCCTGCCCTGCAACACGCTGGTCGCGGTGCAGGGCGGCGCGGTGACCTTCTTGCCCTTCGAGATCGCGCTGAAGCAGGCGGCCTGAGCCGGTATCGGAACATGCGCTTCAAGTCGCGGCCGGGCAGGACTGCCATGTGCTGCGCGCCCTGACACGCCCCCGGTTGCCTTCCTACGTCGAAGGCCTAGCCTTGCCGTTCGACGAGGCTATCTCCGCGAAAGGCACGGGCGATGAAGAAGGGTTCCGATCTTCTGGTCGAGGCGCTTGAGAACGAGGGCGTCGATCGCGTCTTCGGCGTTCCCGGCGAGGAAAATCTCGACGTCGTCGAATCCCTGCGCAAGTTGAAGATCGAGCTGGTGTTGACGCGGCACGAGCAGGCCGCAGCCTTCATGGCCGCGACGCATGGGCGCCTGACCGGCCGTCCCGGCGTCTGCATCGCGACGCTCGGACCGGGCGCGCTGAATTTCTCAACCGGCGCAGCCTATGCCCATCTCGGGGCGATGCCGATGATCCTGCTCACCGGGCAGAAGGCGATCATGACCGCCAAGCAGGCGCGCTTCCAGATCGTCGACGTCGTCGCCTCGATGCGCCCGCTGACCAAGATGACGCGCCAGATCGTCAACCCCGCCAGCATTCCCTCCGTGGTGCGCGACGCCTTCCGCGTCGCGATGGAGGAGCGGCCGGGCCCGGTCCATCTCGAATTGCCAGAGGATGTCGCGGCCGAGGAGGTCGAGGATGCCCCGCTGATCCCCGTCCACGCGCTCGACCGGCCGATCGCGCCTGCCGCCTCGCTCGACCGCGCGGCTGCGATGATCCTCGCCGCCAAGCGTCCGCTGGTGATGATCGGCGCCGCAGGCAACCGGCCGCGGCTGGTCGAGCCGCTCTCGGCCGCGGTACGCCGCATCGGCCTGCCCTTCTTCAACACCCAGATGGGCAAGGGCGCCGTCACCGGCGGCTCCAACCTCTATCTCGGCACGGCCGCGCTCTCCGAGGGCGACTATGTCCATGAGGCCATCGCCGCCGCCGACCTGATCATCGCGGTCGGGCACGACACGATCGAGAAGCCACCCTTCCTGATGCGCAATGCCGGCGGGCCGAAGGTGATCCATCTCGGCTTCCAGTCGGCCAATGTCGAGCAGGTCTACCATCCCGACGCGGAGGTGATCGGCGATATCGGTGTCACAATGACGGGGCTCGCCGACCGGCTGGAAGGCAAGCTGCCCGAACAGACGCAGATTCTGGAGCGGCGCCAGAAAATCCTGGCCAAGATCAATGCCCGCGCCGAGGAGGACCGCTTCCCGGTGACGCCGCAGCGGCTCGTCCATGACGTGCGCGCGGTGATGCCGGAGGACGGCATGGTCTGCCTCGACAACGGCATGTACAAAATCTGGTTCGCGCGGAATTACCGCACCCATGTCGCCAACACGCTCTTGCTCGACAATGCGCTGGCGACGATGGGAGCCGGCCTGCCCTCGGCGATGATGGCGGCGATGCTGCACCCCGAGCGGCGCGTCATGGCCGTCTGCGGCGATGGCGGCTTCATGATGAACTCGCAGGAGATGGAGACGGCGGTCCGGCTCGGGCTCAACCTCGTCGTGCTCGTTCTCAATGACGGCGCCTATGGCATGATCCGCTGGAAGCAGGCCGTCGATCAGTTCCCCGATTACGGCATGACCTTCGGCAACCCGGACTTCGTGCGCTATGCCGAGGCCTATGGCGCCAAGGGCTCGCGCGTGACTTCGGCCGAGGCGCTGGTGCCGACGCTGGAAGCCGCCTTCAAGGGCGGTGGCGTCCACCTCGTCGATTGCCCGATCGATTACTCCGAGAACACCCGCGTCCTCGTCGAGGAACTCCGGAACAAGGTGCCGGACGTCGATCTGGCTTAAGCCGCGCTTCATCGCTCACCGCGGGTCATCCCGGGCGACCGAAGGGAGACCCGGGATCCATGCCGGAGCGCTTCCAAAAACGGTTCAGGAATGGATCCCGGATCTTCGCTTCGCTCCGTCCGGGATGACCCGCGACACTCTTTGGAGAAAAACCATGCTCCAGGTTGTTCAGGCCTATGACCGCGCCCCGATCACCGAGATCGAGACCGATGACGAGGCCGCGCTCGAACGCAAGCTGCAGACGGCGCAGGCCGTCTTCAAGGATCGCGACAACTGGCTGAAGCCGCATCAGCGCATCGCGATCCTGCGCAAGCTCGCCGGCCTCCTCGAAGCAAGGCGCGACCATTTCGCCATGCAGATCGCGCGCGAGGGCGGCAAGCCGCTGCCGGACGCGATCGTCGAGGCGAACCGGGCGGTGGACGGCGTC
This sequence comes from Beijerinckiaceae bacterium, assembly GCA_965283735.1. Lineage (GTDB taxonomy): Bacteria > Pseudomonadota > Alphaproteobacteria > Rhizobiales > Beijerinckiaceae > Allobosea. Next base: position 1,196,386 of record CBDIPN010000002.1, read on the forward strand.
TACAACGCAGCCGAGGAACTCAGGAACTTCGCCGGGCGCGAGATCCCGATGGGGCTCTCGGCGGCGGCGGCCGATCGCTGGGCCTTCACCACCAAGGAGCCGATCGGCATCGTCGCGGCGATCTCGGCCTTCAACCACCCGCTCAACCTGATCGTGCATCAGGTCGCGCCGGCGATAGCGGTCGGCTGCCCGGTCATCGTCAAGCCCGCCGGCACGACGCCGCTCTCCTGCATCGACTTCGTCAAGTTGGTGCATGAGGCCGGCCTGCCGGAAGCCTGGTGCCAGACATTCGTGCCCGAGGAGACGGCGCTGGCGGAAAAGTTCGCGACCGATCCGCGCATCGCCTTCCTGAGCTTCATCGGCTCCGCCAAGGTCGGCTGGTACCTGCATTCGAAGCTCGCCCATGGCGCCCGCTCGGCGCTGGAGCATGGCGGCGTCGCGCCGGCGATCGTCGATCGGAGCGCCGATCTCGACGGGATCATCGAGCCGATCGTGAAGGGCGGCTACTACCATGCCGGACAGGTCTGTGTGTCCACGCAGCGGATCTATGTCCATGACGCTGTTATCAACGACTTCACCGAGCGGCTCGTCGCCCGTGTGAAGAAGCTGCGCACCGGCGATCCCACTTTGGCCGATACCGAAGTGGGGCCGCTGATCATCCCGAAGGAAGCCGACCGCGTCGCCTCCTGGATCGACGAAGCCGTGAAGGGCGGCGCGCGGCTCGCCACCGGCGGCAAACGCCTGTCGGAGACGACGCTGGAGCCGACCGTACTGATCGATCCCGATCCGGAAGCGCGCATCTCCAGCGAGGAGGTCTTCGGCCCGGTCGTCGCGATCTATCGCTACAGCAAGCTCGACGATGCGATCGCGCGGGCGAATTCGCTGCCCGTCGCCTTCCAGGCCAGTATCTTCGCTGGGGATATCGACGTGGCCCTGCGCGCCGCAAACCGGCTCGACGCCTCCGCCGTGATGGTCAACGATCCCACGACCTTCCGCACCGACTGGATGCCCTTCGCCGGCCGGCGCGTCTCCGGCTACGGCACCGGCGGCATCCCCTACACGATGCGCGACATGACGCAGGAGAAGATGATCCTGCTCAAGCGCCGCTGACCACAACACTCGACAGGGGCATGCCGATGCGCCATGGACGGCGCGTCGGCGCATGACGCCTACCGAAATCGCATAGACGGACCACTGGAATGACCGCCTCTTCAGCCACCGCTCCCGCTTCCCAGGGCCGCATCGCCCTGCTCGGCGCGCCCATCGAGGTCGGCGCCTCGCGCCGCGGCGCGCTGATGGGCCCAGCCGGCCTGCGCACCGCCGGCCTCGTCAGCGTGCTGGAAAGCCTCGGCTACACGGTCAGCGACCACGGTGACATCCTGCCGCGCGACCTGACCCCGGTCGACGGCCCGGCCCCGGCCAATGCCCGCTTCTACAACGAAATCGCCGCCTGGATGCGCGCGCTCAGCGCCCGCGCCTACGAACTCGCCCGCTCCGGCGACACGCCGATCTTCCTCGGCGGCGACCACAGCCTGTCGATGGGCTCGGTCAACGGCGTCGCCCGCCACTGGCAGGAGCAGGGCCGCAAGCTCTTCGTGCTCTGGCTCGATGCCCATGCCGATTTCAACATGCCGGCGATCTCGCCCTCCGGGAACATGCACGGCATGTCCTCGGCCTTCCTCTGTGGCGAGGCCGGGCTCGACGACCTGCTCGGCACCGAGCGGCGCGCTTCGATCGCCTATGAGCAGCTCAGCCTGTTCGGCATCCGCTCGATCGACCCGCTGGAGAAGGCCGCCGTGAAGGCGCGCGGGGTCGATATCGCCGACATGCGCGCCATCGACGAGCACGGCGTCGGCGTGCTGATCCGTCAGGTCATCGAGAAGGTGCGCGCCGCCAACGGCGTGCTGCATGTCTCCTTCGACGTCGATTTCCTCGACCCGCCGCTGGCGCCCGGCGTCGGCACCACCGTACCGGGCGGCGCGACCTATCGCGAGGCCCATCTGGTGATGGAGCTCTTGCACGATTCCGGGCTGGTCCGCTCGATGGATATCGTCGAGCTCAACCCGTTCCTCGACGATCGCGGCCAGACCGCCCGTCTCGCGGTCGAACTCGCCGGAAGCCTCTTCGGCCAGCAGATCACCGACCGGCAGACGCCGTCGAACGCCATCGGCGCGGCGTAAATCGTACGTCCGCGAAAGCCGATCTTCATTCTTGCCTGATAGAGGCCGTTCCATCGGCTTGTGGGTCGATGGAACGGGTTCAAGCATGAAGATCGCGATCGTCGGCACGGGTTTCGTCGCCGACTACTATATGACGACGCTGGCGAACCATCCGGCGCTTGCTCTCGCGGGCGTATGGGATCGCGGCGCGGCGCGGCTCGAAGCCTTCCGCGCCTTCCACAATGTCCCCGCCTACCCCGATCTCGATGTTCTGCTCGCTGATCCCGCGGTGCAGATCGTCGTCAACCTGACGACGCCGGAGAGCCATTACGAGATCACCAGCCGCGCGCTCGCCGCTGGCAAACACGTCTATTGCGAGAAGCCGCTGGCGATGGAGCTGGCGCAGGCCGAGGCTCTCATCGCACAGGCCGAGGCCGCCGGTTTGACGCTGGCGACCGCCCCCGCCAACGGGCTCAGCGACACGCATCGCCTCGTCGAGGATGCCTTGCGCTCCGACCGGATCGGTGCGCCGCGGCTGGTCTATGCCGCGATGGAGGACGGCCCGGTCTTCCGCGACAAATGGGCCAGCTGGCGCTCGCGCTCGGGCGCGCCCTGGCCGGGGCTACACGAGTTCGAGATCGGCTGCACGCTGGAGCATGCCGGCTACGCGCTGTCCTGGCTGGTGACGCTGTTCGGCCCGGTCGAGAGCCTGACCGCCTTCTCGGCCGTGAGCTTCCCCGACAAGGGGCCGGGCACCGGGCATATCGCTATGGCGCCGGATTTCTCGGTGGGCTGCCTGACTTTCCGCTCCGGGGTCGTCGCGCGATTGACCAACGGGCTCGCCGCGCCGCGCGACCGTTCGCTGCAAATCTTCGCCGAGAAGGGCTCGCTGACGGTGCGCGATCTCTGGGACAATCGTTCCGCGGTGCATGTCGAGGAGACCGATGCCCCCCGGCCACTGCTCGGGCGGCTTCTGACGCGGGCGGAAGCCAAGCTCGGGCGCGTGCTGCCGTGGAAGCCTACGCCGGGACGCAAGCTGCCTTACCCCGCCCCGCCGACGAGCAAGGCCCTGCCCGGCTTTCCCTCGCAGATCGACTTCATGCGCGGCGTGGCGGATCAGGCCGAGGCGATCAGGCGCGGCGAGGCGCCGCGCTTCTCGGGCGCGCTTGCCCTGCATATCACCGAGCTTGCGCTGGCTCTCAACAATGCTCGCGATCTGGCCCAGCCCTACCGGCCGCGCTCGCGCTTCTGACCGCAGCCGGAACCGAGGCTCTCAGTTCACAGTGCGAAACTGCTCGCGCTGGGCAAACAGCGAGGCCGTCCCGCCGGTATGAAGGATGCAGGCCGGCTCGTCCCGCGGAATGGCGTTGCTTGCGACGAAATCGAGGAAACCGGCGCAGGTCTTCGCCGTATAGACATGCTCGACCAGGATGCCCTCGGTGCGGGCGAAGGCGAGGATCGCCGCTTCCGATTCCGGCGTGGGAACGCCCCAGCCGCCGCCGAGATGGGCCATGTGATAGTGCAGCGGCGCCTCGTCGAGCCCGCCGATTGCCAAACCCGTTCGCTCGGCAATGCCATCGTAGATCCGACGGATGCGCGCCTCCAGTTCGGCCTGCTCGTATTCGACGCTGACGAGGTGGACCTGGAAGGGGTGGCCGAGCATGGCGTTGCCGAAGATGAAGCCGGCCTCGGTCGGCCCCATCGAGCCCGCGAGGAAGACGTGGCGCAGAGGTGCCGCTTCGCGCTGCGACTGCTCGTGCAGTTCGAAAGCGGCCAGCACATAACCGAGCGCGCCGAGCACGGCGTCGCCGACGATGTAGGGCGTGCGCCCCTGCCGATTCAGCTCTTCGGCCGCCGCCGTCGTCGCCGCTCCGCGCTCGTCCTCGCCGACCGGACCGATGAAGCGGGTTTCCGCGCCGAACAGCCGGTTCAGGAAGGAGCGCTCGCGATTTGCGGGGCTGTCCTCGGCGTTGTGGATGATCACGCAGTCCAATCCGGCCATCGTCGCTGCCGCTGCGGTGAGGCGGCAGAGATTGGACGTCGCTCCGCCGGCGACGAGGACGATGTCGGCACGCTCCCGGAGCGCGGCGCCCAACCAGAATTCGAGGCTGCGCAGCTTGTTGCCGCCGAGCCCGATCTCCATCAGGTCGTCGCGCTTCATGTAGAGGCAGGGACGGCCGAGCTTCCGTTCGAAGCCTGAGAGACGCTGAAACGGCGTCGGCGTCTTGACGAGATCGTAGCGCGGCTCGCGCAGGATGGTCTGCAGGTCCGACATCAGGCCAAACGCCCTCCAGATCGCGCCTGCAAGCGGCGCGGCATGGCCGCGTGCTCGCTCATCGCCTCAGGAAAGACAAGCCCCGTCGTTGCAGGCTTTCACGCCGACCGCTTCTTCCGGCCATCCTTGCGCTCATCCGGCGCGACCGCCGATTTGGACGACCGCACGAGCGTGGCAATCGCCAGGGGTGGCTTGCCCGACTTCTCCGAGATGGCCTGGTCCTGCTCCTCGATCGCGGTCCGGGCGGGCTCATCGCCATCCAGGCCGCCGAGCAACGACGTCAGAACGCGTCGGTTCGACGTCCTCGAGCCGTCCTCGTAGACGACATCGAACATGGTGAACTCGGTATCCAGGGCTTTGGATTTGGTGCGTTTGGCCATTCCTGCCTCCTTCTATGGAGCGTGCGACGCGGCGGCTTTCACACCGATCTTCGCGATTGCTTGCGCGGCAAGCCGCTAGGTGATTCGCGGCCTCCGGCGGAGCAGAACGGACGTGTCGGCAGGAATGACGCGGGAGCGAAGAAGTGCCTACCCGTTTCCGCCATCCAGGCGCGGCCGACCTGCGATACGTGACGAGCCTTGAGCGAATCAGGTGACGCGCGACAAAGGATCATGCCATCAGGTTCCAGATCGGCCGGAAGCGTTCGACATGTCAGGGCAGCGCCGAAGCGTGATCCGAAACACCAGCCTGTCAGGGTCTCGGAAGAGATTTGGTGGAGCCAGGCGGAATCGAACCGCCGACCTCTTGAATGCCATTCAAGCGCTCTCCCAACTGAGCTATGGCCCCACTCGCGATGATCGGCTTGGGGACCGATCACCAACCGGATTTTGGTACCGCCTCGGCGGTTCCGTCCGGGCCGCCCTGCCGGCGACGAAGCGCTCTATAGGCGGCCCGGGCTGAAGACACAAGCGCTTAATGTCGCCGTGTCGTCATCTTTTTTCGAGGCTGTGGATCAGTTGTCCTCGTCGCCTTCGATGTCGCCATCGATCAGGTCGGAGACGTCGTCGTCGCCTTCCTCATCCTCTTCGAGGAAGGTGTCGTCCTCGTCATCGCCGCCGACATCCTCGACCTCGATATCGTCCTCGCTGGTGACGACGGCCTCCTTCTCCGAAGCCTCGGCATCGGCCTCGTCGAGCGAAACGAGCTCGACGGCGCCATCGGCGGCCTCGGTCTCGTCTTCCTCATCGGCTTCGGGCTTCGCCACTGCAGCGGCAGCAGCTTTAGCCTGCGGCTCGAACACGGCCCGCGGATAAGCCTGCCCCGTATAGGGCGAGACGATCGGGTCCTTGTTCAGGTCATAGAATTTGCGGCCCGTGACCGGGCAAACGCGCTTCGTTCCGAGTTCCGGTTTCGCCACTGCGTCGGACCTTCAACTATCATGTTTTGAAAAGCAGGCGCGTCCGTTAGTCGGGGTAGGCGGCGCTGTCAAATGTTGATTTTCAAGGCGCGCCCCGCGAGCGCCCGAAAGCGACGTTTCGGCAAGCCGCCGCGGCCACGCCTTGGCGCGCCGCGCGCGGGCATGCTACGGCCCTTCCTGCATTCCTTTCGGCCAGCCCGCAGAGACCGCCCACCGTGTCCCACGACCATGATCCCGTTCCCGTCACCGCCCGCGCCGGGGGGCCGCTGAAGGGCCGCGTCCGCGTGCCCGGCGACAAGTCGATCTCGCACCGGGCGATGATCTTCGGCCTCCTGGCGATCGGCGAGACCAAGGTCACCGGCCTGCTCGAAGGCGAGGACGTGATGCGCACCGCCGCCGCGGCGCGGGCTCTCGGCGCCATCGTCCATCATGACGGCCCGGGCGCCTGGCGCGTGCAGGGCGTCGGCGTCGGCGGCCTGCGCGAACCATCCGAGGTTCTCGATTTCGGCAATGCCGGCACCGGCTCGCGCCTGATGATGGGCGTCTGCGGCTCGCATCCGATCACCACGACCTTCGATGGCGACGCCTCGCTGCGCAAGCGGCCGATGCGGCGCATCCTCGACCCGCTCGAGCAGATGGGCACGGTCGTCGTCTCGCAGCAGGAGGGCGGCCGCGTGCCGCTGACCCTGCGCGGCCCGAAGGAGGCGATCCCGATCACCTATCGCCCGCCGGTCGCCTCGGCGCAGATCAAGTCGGCCGTGCTGCTGGCCGCGCTCGCCGCGCCCGGCGAGACCACCGTGATCGAGACCGAAGCCACCCGCGACCACACCGAGAAGATGCTCTCGCATTTCGGCGCCGAGATCACGGTGACGCAAGAGGGCGAACATGGCCGGCGCATCGTGCTGAAGGGCCAGCCGGAGCTGAAGGCAGCGCCGATCGTCGTGCCGGCGGACCCGTCCTCGGCCGCTTTTCCGCTGGTGGCGGGGCTGATCGTGCCGGGCTCGGACATCCTGATCGAGAGCGTGATGACCAATCCGCTGCGCTCGGGGCTGCTGACCACGCTGCGCGAGATGGGCGCCGACATCACGATCGAGCGCGAGGCCAACGAGGGCGGCGAGACGGTCTGCGACCTGCGCGTGCGCGCCTCCAGCCTCAAGGGCGTGACGGTGCCGCCGGAGCGGGCGCCGGCGATGATCGACGAATATCCGGTTCTCGCGGTGGCCGCCTCCTTCGCCACGGGCACGACACGGATGCGCGGCCTGCAGGAGCTGCGCGTCAAGGAATCCGACCGTCTCGCCGCGGTCGAGGCCGGGCTGAAGGCTGCCGGCGTGACCTGCCGGATCGAGGGCGACGACCTCGTCGTCGAGGGTTCGGGCGGCGGACCGGTGCGTGGCGGCGGGCCGATCGCGACCCATCTCGACCACCGCATCGCGATGAGCTTCCTCGTCATGGGGCTGGCCACCCAGAATCCTGTCGTGGTCGATGACGGGCTGATGATCGCGACGAGCTTCCCGAGCTTCGTTTCGCTGATGAACGGGCTCGGAGGCCAGATCGGATGAGCCCGGCCCGGTCCGGCCGGCTCGTCATCGCCGTGGACGGCCCTGCCGCCTCCGGCAAGGGCACGCTCGCGCGCCGGCTCGCCGCGCATTACGGCCTGCCCTATCTCGATACCGGCCTGCTCTACCGGATGGTGGCGCGCGCCATGCTCGATGCCGGCCACGACATCCATGATGCCGTCGCGGCCGAGGCCATCGTCGGCAGCTTCGACGAGACTGCCTTCCCCGAGGAACGATTGCGCGGCCGCGAGATCGGCGAGGCGGCTTCCGTGGTCGCGGCGATGCCGGCCGTACGTGCGGGCCTGCTGACCCGGCAACGGCGCTTCGCGGCGCAAGCCGGCGGGGCCGTGCTCGACGGACGCGATATCGGCACGGTGATCTGCCCGGAGGCCCCGGCCAAGCTCTTCGTCACCGCAACGCCGGAGGTGCGCGCCGCACGGCGCCACAAGGAGCTGGTCGGACGCGGCGAGACTGTGACCTTCGACGGCATCCTCGCCGATATCCGCCGGCGCGATGCCCGCGATTCCGGCCGCAGCGACGCGCCGCTCAAGGCGGCCGAGGATGCGGTCGTGCTCGACACCTCGGCGCTCACCGTCGAGGAGGCCGCTGCCGCCGCGATCAGCATCGTCGAAGGCCGCCGCGCCACCTGAGCTGTTCTGCTCGCGAATTTGCTATCGAAACAGGCGCCGTCAGCCGGCTTTTCCGGCTTGGCGCGCGTCTCCCCCAAGCGCACACTTCCCCTCGCAAATCGGCGACGGAGGTGGCGATGCGGCGTTGGCTGTACGGTCTCTCATGTCTGGCAGCGGCGGCGCTGTGGCAGCCCGCCCTGCCTTGGGCTCAGACGGCGGCAGCCCCGCCCGAGGAGGTCGATGTCGCGCTCGTGCTCGCGGTCGATGTCTCCTATTCGATGGATCTCGACGAGCTCGCCTTGCAGCGCAACGGCTATATCGAGGCCTTCCGCTCCAAGCAGCTGCACGACGCCATCAACAAGGGTGCGATCGGCAAGATCGCCGTGACCTATTTCGAATGGGCCGGCGGCAGCTTCCAGTACGTCGTCCGGCCGTGGAAGGTGATCGACGGCCCCGCCGCGGCCATCGCTTTCGCCGAGGAGCTGGGCGAGGCGCCGACGCGGCGCGGCCGGCGCACCTCGATCTCGGGCGCGATCGACCTCGGCGTGCAATTGCTGGAACAGTCGAACGTGACGGCGATGCGGCGCGTGATCGACATCTCCGGCGACGGCGCCAACAATGACGGACGCCCGGTCACCGTGGCGCGCGACGAGGCCGGCGCCAAGGGCATCGCCATCAACGGCCTGCCGGTGATGCTGAAGCAGGCCGGCTATTTCGACATCGACAATCTCGACGCCTATTACACGGACTGCGTCATCACCGGCATCGGCGCCTTCGTCATTCCGATCCGGGAAAAGAGCCAGTTCGTCGAGGCAACGAAGTCGAAGCTGCTGCGCGAGATCGCGGAGGCGCCGGCCGACGCGACCTTCCACAAGGCACAGTCGGGCAATATCGCGACTTGCCTCGCCGGCGAGCGGCAATGGCGCGACCGGATGGGGAATTGAGGGAAGCTTCTCCCTTCTCCCCTTGCGGGAGAAGGTGGCTCGGCGAAGCCGAGACGGATGAGGGGTCTCTCGACCTGCCCGTCGTTGCGAGGAGCGGAAGCGACGAAGCAATCGAGGAGGACTGGGTTGAACGGTTCAGCCCATCCCCCTGGATTGCTTCGCTGCGCTCGCAATGACGGAAAGCGCAGCGTGACCCCTCATTCGCCTGCCGGCACCTTCTCCCGCAAGGGGAGAAGGCCAGACAGCGAATACCGGCGCGCATACTGACCCTACGTCCCCCTGGGCTTCGCCCGTGTCGTCGGCAGCGCTGCTGCCGGATCGTCCGGCCAGAGATGGCGGGGATAGCGGCCCTTCATCTCGGATTTCACCGCAGCCCAGGAACCGCGCCAGAAGCCGGGCAGATCACGCGTGACCTGGATCGGTCGATGGGCCGGAGAAAGCAGCTCCAGCACGAGTGGCACGCGTCCACCTGCCAGCGCCGGATGCGTCGCAAGACCGTACAATTCCTGCACACGCACCGAAATGGTCGGGCCAGCCTCGGCGGCGTAGTCGACCGCAAGCGAGGAGCCGGTCGGGGCAGTGAAATGGGTCGGCGCCTCCTGGTCGAGCCGGCGTTTCATCTCCCAGGGCAGAAGGCCCGCCAGCGCTGAATCGAGATCGCTGGGCTGGATCGCAGCGAGCGACGCGCGGCCGAGGAGATGCGGCGCCAGCCAGAGTTCCGGCTCCAGCGACAAGCCTTCATCGGAAAGGTCGGGCCAACCGGTCTCCGGCTCGGCCTTGCGCAGGAAGGCGGCGCGCTCCCTCAACTGGTTCTGCCCCTTGCTCCAGGGCAGGAGATTGATGCCGAGCGCCGCGATGCCCTTGGCCAAGGCCTTGGCATTCTCGGGCGTATTCGCAACCGAGAGCGGTCGTTCCGACAACGAAAGCGCCCCGTAGCGACGCACCGCCCGGACGCGCAGCGCACGCGCCGCGCGGTCGAAGCTCGCCTCCTCGCACTCCGCTATGGCGAAGGGGGCGAGGCCGTGGGAGGCGAGCGTCGCGATCTCGACTTCGCCGATCGCGGCGGCGGCCATGATACGGGCCTGCTGGGCTGCGCCGGTCATCTCCGCAACGACGATATAGGGCTCGCGCGCGAGGCGCTGCGACGGCTCCAGCGCGCCGCCGCGGCCATTGGCGAGAAGATACTGGCCGGAGCCCGGTGCGCGGGCCTTGGCGATCCGGTCAGGGTAGGCGAAGGCGAGCAGGAGGCCGGGTGAAAGCGGATCGGTGGCCGAAGCCTGCCCCTTGCCGATGCTGCGCTCGGCGGTGCGGGCCCAGCCCTCCGCGAGGCGGCGCATGTCACCGGCCCGGCCGCCGCGCTCGCGGCCGTAGCGTTCCAGCCGTTCGGCCAGATCGATGGCATCGCCGCCAAGACCGCGCTCGACCAGCACCGCGGCGAGATCAGCGGCAGCATCCGCCTGCCCGAAGCGCGCGGCAGCCACGACCATGCGGGCGAGGCGCGGCGGCAGCGGCAGCGCCTGCAAGGCGCGGCCATCCGGCGTGATGCGGCCATCGGCATCGAGCGCGCCGATATTGCCGAGGAGCGTACGGGCTTCCTTGAGGGCGGGTGTCGGCGGTGGATCGAGGAAGGCCAGGCTCAATGGATCGCCGACGCCCCAGGCGGCGCAATCGAGCAGCAGCGGGCTCAGATCGGCCGAGAGGATTTCCGGTCGGGCGAAGGCTTCGAACGCGCCGGTCGCGGCCTCCTCCCAGAGCCGGTAGCAGATACCTGGCTCGGTACGGCCGGCGCGGCCCCGGCGCTGGTCGGCAGCGGCACGGCTGACGCGGCGGGTCTCCAGCCGGGTCACGCCGATATCCGGCTCGTAGACCGGCACGCGGGCAAGGCCGGAATCGACGACGACGCGCACGCCCTCGATGGTCAGCGAGGTCTCGGCGATGGCGGTCGCGAGCACGATCTTGCGCCTGCCCGCCGGGGCCGGCAGCACGGCACGGTCCTGCTCGCGCTGGTCGAGCGCGCCATAGAGCGGCGCGATCTCGACGGCCGGATCGCGCAATCTTTCGCGCAGACGCTCCTCAACGCGACGGATTTCGCCCTGGCCGGGCAGGAAGACGAGCTGCGAGCCCGGCTGCTCGTTGAGCGCCAGCAGGATCGCCTCGGTGACCTGATCCTCGATGCGCTTCAGCGGGTCGCGACTGCGATAGCGCGTCTCAATGGGGTAGGCGCGGCCCTCGCTCTCGATCACCGGGGCATCGCCGAGCAGTCTTGCAACACGGGCGCCGTCGAGCGTCGCGGACATCACGAGAATGCGCAGGTCCGCGCGCAACCCAGCCTGCGCGTCGAGCGCCAGCGCGAGGCCGAAATCGGCGTCGAGCGAACGCTCGTGGAATTCGTCGAAGAGCACGGCGGCGACGCCGTCTAGCGCGGGATCGTCGAGGATCATCCGGGCGAAGACGCCCTCGGTGACGACCTCGATGCGCGTCCTCGGCCCGATCTTCGAGCCCAGCCGCACGCGCAGGCCCACGGTGTCGCCGACGCGCTCACCCAGCGTCTGCGCCATCCGGTTCGCCGCGCCGCGCGCTGCCAGACGGCGCGGCTCCAGCACGATCAGCTTGCCGCCCTTGGCCCAGGGCTCGTCGAGCAGGGCAAGCGGCACGCGCGTCGTCTTGCCGGCGCCGGGCGGGGCGACCAGCACGGCATTCGGCCGCGCCTGCAGGGCGGCGGCGAGATCACCGAGAACGGCGTCGATCGGAAGGGCGGTGTCGAAGGCGCGCATGCCCGGCCGATGTGGCGCAGGCGCGTGCCGCACGCAAGCCACTCGCCAGCCGGCACGCATCATGCTAACCGCTGCGGCATGACTGAGACCGGCCAGACCCGCATCCAGAACCGTTTCCAGGCCTGCGCCCGCGAGGGCCGGGCGGCGCTCGTGACCTTCGTCACCGCCGGCGACCCGGATTTCGAGACCTCGAGCGCGATCCTCGCGGCCCTGCCTGGAGCCGGCGCAGACGTGATCGAGCTCGGCGTGCCCTTCACCGACCCGATGGCGGACGGCATTCCGGTCCAGCTCGCCGGCCAGCGCGCACTCAAGGCCGGCCAGACGCTGCGCAAGACGCTCGCGATGGTCGAGAGCTTCCGCAAGGCCGGCCATGACACGCCGATCGTTCTGATGGGCTATTACAACCCGATCTGGGCCTATGGCGTCGAAGCCTTCCTGAGCGATGCCCGCCGCGTCGGCATCGACGGGCTCATCGTCGTCGACCTGCCGCCGGAAGAGGACGAGGAGCTCTGCCTGCCGGCGCTGAAGGCCGGCGTCTCCTTCATCCGGCTGGCCACGCCGACGACCGACGACAAGCGCCTGCCCAAGGTGCTGCAGAACACCTCCGGCTTCGTCTATTACGTCTCGGTCACCGGCGTGACCGGCGGCGCCATCGCCGATTACGGCGCGGTCGGCGACGCCGTCGCGCGGATCAAGCGCCATACCGATCTGCCCGTCGCGGTCGGCTTCGGCGTGAAGACCGCCGAGGATGCCGCCACCATCGCCAAGCGGGCGGACGGCGTCGTCGTCGGCTCGGCGCTTGTCGAGCGCGTCCGCCTTTCGCTCGACAGCGAAGGCAAGGCCACGGAAAAGACGGTTTCGGCTGTCACCTCGCTGGTCAGCGAGCTCGCCCAGGGCATCCGCTCCGTCGCCAAGGCGGCCTGAGGCCCAAGTTTCGTTCATGGTCGCGTCGCTTGCCCGCCGGCAGGCGCGACCCCATTTTCGGCGTGACGGCGCGCAAGCGCTGACAAGCCCATCAGGGATTCATCCGATGAACTGGATTTCCGAAGTCGTCCGGCCGCGCATCAAGACGCTGTTCAAGCGCGAGAGCCCCGAGAACCTCTGGATCAAGTGCCCCGATTCCGGGCAGATGGTGTTCCACAAGGATGTCGAGGCCAATGGCTACGTCATCCCCGGCTCCGAGCACCATATGCGCGTCACCGCGCCGGAGCGCCTGCGGCTGACCTTCGACGACGGCAAATGGCTCGATGTCGCGCTGCCCGAAGTCGCGACCGACCCGCTGAAATTCCGCGACGAGAAGCGCTATGTCGACCGGCTGAAGGACGCCCGCGCCAAGACCGGCATGCAGGACGCCTTCAAGATCGGCTATGGCCGGGTCAAGGGCCTGCCGATGACGCTGGCCGTGCAGGATTTCCACTTCATGGGCGGCTCGCTCGGCATGGCCGCGGGCGAAGCCTTCGTGAAGGGCGCAGAAACCGCGCTCGACAAGAAGACGCCCTATGTCGTCTTCGCCGCGTCGGGCGGCGCGCGCATGCAGGAAGGCATCCTCTCGCTGATGCAGTTGCCGCGCACGACGGTCGCGGTGCGGCGCCTGCGCGCGGCGGGCCTGCCCTATTTCGTGGTTCTGACCAATCCGACGACCGGTGGCGTCACCGCCTCCTATGCCATGTTGGGTGACATCCATATCGCCGAGCCCGGCGCGCTGATCGGCTTCGCCGGCCCGCGCGTGATCGAGCAGACGATCCGCGAGAAACTGCCGGACGGCTTCCAGCGCTCGGAGTATCTCAAGGATCACGGCATGGTCGACATGGTCGTGCATCGCCGCGACCTGCCGGAGACGCTGGCCCGGCTCGGCCGCCTGCTGACGAAGCAGCCGGCCGTGAAGGAAGAGGTTGCTGCGCCCGCGCGTCCGGTGGCCGAGGCCGTCTAAGGAATTCTGCGGCTGGGGGCCGTCACGTCATGGGGTCTTCCGACGCCTTGCTCGCGCGCTTCATGGCGCTGCATCCCAAGCTGATCGACCTCTCGCTCGGCCGCATCCTCACCTTGCTGGAGCGGCTCGGCGATCCCCAGAAGAAGCTGCCGCCGGTGATCCATGTCGCCGGCACCAACGGCAAGGGCTCGACCATCGCCTTCATGCGGGCGATCCTCGAGGCGGCCGGCCTCTCCGTCCATGTCTATATCTCGCCGCATCTGGTGCGCTTCCATGAACGCATCCGGCTGGGCGCGCCCGGCGGCGGGCGCTTCGTCGCCGAGGACAAGCTGGTCGAGGCACTGGAGCGCTGCGAGGCGATCAATGCCGGCGATCCCATCACCTTCTTCGAGATGACGACAGCCGCCGGGATCCTGCTCTTCGCCGAGCATCCGGCGGATGTGCTCTTGCTGGAGGTCGGGCTCGGCGGGCGCTTCGACGCGACCAATGTCATCGCGCACCCGGCCTGCACGGTGGTGACGCCGGTCTCGCTCGACCATTCCGAATATCTCGGCGACACCGTTACCAAGATAGCGGGCGAGAAGGCCGGCATCTTCAAGCGCGGTGCCCCGGCCGTGATCGCGCCGCAGGAGCCCGAACCGACCGCCGTTCTTGAAGCCGCGGCCGAACGCGCGGGCGCCTCGAAAATCCTGATCGGCGCGCAGGATTTCAACGTCCACGAAGCCGGCGGGCGGCTGGTCTACGAGGATCACGACGGCTTGCTCGACCTGCCGCTGCCGCGCTTGTCCGGCCGGCACCAGCACATCAATGCCGGCACGGCGATCGCCGCGCTGCGGGCAGCCGGCTACGGCGCCCTGCCGACCCGCGCCTTCGAGGACGGGATGCGCCAAGCCGACTGGCCGGCGCGATTGCAGCGCCTGTCGCGCGGCGCCCTCGCAGAAATCGTGCCCGAACGGGCTGAGCTCTGGCTCGACGGCGGCCATAACCCCGATGGCGGGCGGGTGCTCGCCCAGGCCATGGCCGATCTCGCCGACCGCAACCCGGCGCCGCTGGTGATGATCGCCGGGCTGCTCTCGACCAAGGATGCGGCCGCGACGCTGCGCCACTTCAAGGGGCTGGCGCAGGTGCTCTACGCCGTGCCGATCCATAATTCGCTGGCCGCGCGCCCGGCCGAGGAGGTCGCGGAGGCTGCCCGCAGCGCCGGGCTCGTCGCCGAAGTCGCCAGCTCGGTCGAGCAGGCGCTGCGGACGATCGCTGCGCGCGACTGGCCGGTGCCGCCGCGCATCCTGATCTGCGGCTCGCTCTATCTCGCGGGCGAGGTACTCTCGGATAACGGCACGCCGCCGACCTAATTGTCGGATGTGTGCAGCGCCGTGTTTAGGAAGCGCGGGTCATCCCGGACGGAGCGAAGCGGAGATCCGGGATTCATTCCGGAGCCTCTCCGGTTGGCGTTCCGGCATGGATCCCGGGTCTCCCTACGGTCGCCCGGGATGACGAGGTATTTTTCAGAGGAACGGCAGGTTCCGAATCTCCTGCCGAACCGTAGAGAGGGAAGCCATGCCCGTTCCCGGATTGATCGTCGTCGGCGCCACCCTGCTCTGCGGCATGCTCGGCGGATGCGTCACGACCGAGGGAACAGCGCCGGGGCAAGCCGACAGCACGGAGCGGGTCGCATCCGGCAAGCGGACCTTCCTGCAGAAGACCTTCATGACGATGGACGAGCGCTGCCGGCCGGTTCCGCGCCCCAAGGGCGTGCTGACCGAGCCCCGGCACGGCAAGGTCCGGCTGGCGACCCGCAAGGCCGCGGCCGAATACGGTCCGGGGCCGATGCGGCATTGCGACGGCAAGGTCGGGCCGTCGCTCGCCTTCGAATATGCCTCGAAGCGCGGCTATCGCGGCCCCGACAGCTTCCTCGTGCGCATCCGCTACAATGATGGCGAGATCCGCCACGAGCGTTTCGAGATCGCGGTCGACTGAGGCTGGACACCAGAGGACAGCGTCATGCAGCGCAGCTTCGGAGCCTCGGGCCCGCTGGTCCCATCGATCGGCCAGGGTAGCTGGTACAGCGAGCAAGGTGACCGGCGCGAGGCCATCGCTGCCTTCCGGCGCGGGCTCGATCTTGGCCTAACCCATATCGACACGGCCGAGATGTATGGCGACGGCCGCGCCGAGGCGCTGATCGGTGAAGCCATCGCAGGCCGGCGCGACGCGGTTTTCCTCGTATCGAAGGTGCTGCCGCACAACGCCTCGCGACGCGGCGTTCAGGCCGCCTGCGAGCGCTCGCTCAAGCAGCTGAAGACCGACCGGCTCGACTGCTACCTGCTGCACTGGCGCGGCCCGCATCCCCTTGAAGAGACCTTCGCCGCCTTCGAGGCGCTGAAGCAGGAGGGCAAGATCCTGTCCTGGGGCGTCAGCAATTTCGACGAGGACGATCTCGACGAGGCGCTCGCCGCCACCGGCAAGGGCAGGATCGCCTGCAATCAGGTGCTCTACCATCTGCGCGAGCGCGCGATCGAGCATGCGGTGATCCCGTGGTGCGAGCGGAACGGCGTCGCCGTCGTCGCCTACAGCCCCTTCGGCCATGACGATTTTCCGGCCGCAGGCAGCGCGCCGGGCAAGGTCCTGGCCGAGATCGCCGCAAGCCACGGCGCGACGGCCCGGCAGGTCGCGCTCGCCTTCCTGACGCGGCGCGACAACGTCTTCGCGATCCCCAAGGCCGGCCGGGTCGCCCATCTCGAGGACAATGCCGGCGCGTTGAACCTCGCGCTCTCCGAGGCCGAGATCGCCCGGATCGACGCAGCCTTCCCGCGCGGCCGCAAGCCCGCCTCCCTGCCGATGATCTGACGGCTGGAAACCACGTTCCGCCTTCCGGCTTTACAAGCCGGGGCGTCGGCGCTTTCCTAGAGTCAAGGGCGGCAGCCGTCAGAGCTCGATAACGCCTCATCCAGCAGTAGCGTTTTTCGGAGTGAGTGTGATGCGTCGCGTTCTCGGCATCCTGGCCGCCCTCATCCTGTCGGCTTTCGCCGGCGCCGCCCATGCCGGCGTCGATGTCAGGGTCGATATCGTTGCCCAGCGCATGTCGGTGACCACCACCGACGGCGAGATCTACGACTGGAAGATTTCATCCGGCCGCAAGGGCTTCCGCTCGCCTAACGGCGTCTATCGACCGACCCGGCTCGAGAAGAACTGGTACTCGCGCAAGTACGGCGGGGCGATGCCCCATTCCGTGTTCTTCCGTGGCGGCTACGCGATCCACGGCACCACGGCCGTCGGCGCGCTCGGCCGCCCGGCCTCGCATGGCTGCATCCGCCTGCACCCCGCCAACGCCGCCAAGCTCTTTGCGCTGGTGAAGAAGCATGGCTCCAGCCAGACCAAGATCGCGTTGCACGGCGCCGCGCCCGACAATCTCTCGCGCTTCGCCAAGGCCTCATCGCCGTCGAAGACCAAGCTCGCGAAGGCTCAGTCGTCCAAGCAGACAATCGCCAAGGCGAAGCAGCGCCATCAGGCGACGAGCGTCGCCCAGCAGCGCCGCGGCGGCGACTGGGAAACAGCGCGCGGCCAGATCCTGCTGCGGCCCACGCTGCCGGCCGGCGCCTATGGCTACCAGCCCTATTACCCGCGCGGCTATGGCTGGCGCTGACGGGCGAAAGCGCCCCGCTTGACGGAAAAATGCGTCGTCATTCCGGACAAGCTGCGAAGCAGCGCCGATCCGGAATCCATCGGAGGGCTCGGCACTCTACGATGGATCCCGGGTCAAGCCCGGGATGACCGGCGGGTTTCCGCACAAGCTTTCAAGCGCTAGATCGCCTCAGGCGCGATCCTGAGCCAGCCTTCCAGCGCCTCGCCCGGCGCCAGACGCTGGAGCGGTGCCGCGGCGCGCGCCGCCGATTCACTGGGAGCGCCAATGGCGTGGCTCTGTGGCTCGACACAGAGGAAATCAGCGCCCGCCGGTGCCCAGACCACCGGGCAGTCGAGATTGCCGCTCGCGGTCAGCGTAATGGCGAGGCCGGTCGAGGGCGTCTCGATCCGCGCCGTGCCGTCCCAGCCGAGGAAGCTCCAGGCGGTGACGGTCTCGGCGCGGAAAGGCTGCGCCTCGGCATAGGGGCCGCCATCGGCGAAGGCCTGCTGGCCGGTCGCGCGGAAGGCCTCGCCGAAGACCAGCGCGCCGTCGCTGCGCATGACGAGGCGCGTGTCGGCAGCGCAGGGAAACCAGGGATGGTGCCCCATGCCGAACGGTAGTGCCGTCGCTGCCTCGTTGGTGATCGTCATCCGGATGGTCATACCGGTGTCATCGAGGATGACTTCCTGCCGCGCCCGGTAGCGATAGGGATCAATTCCCTCGGTTCGCAGATGTTCAAGGACGGTATGACCGCGGTCATACTCCAGAACGTCCCATGCGGCCTGCCAGCCGAAACCGTGGATCGCCCCGCCCGGATCGTTCTGCGGGACGAGAAAGCGCTGCTCGCCATCGTCGACGACGCAGCCGAAGGCGCGGTTGGCGAAAGGCAGCAGCGCCCATGTCCCAAAGAAATTCGGCGAGGTCGTGCCCGGCTGCCGTCCGGCAGGCGGGTAGAGCACGTCATGGCGCCGCCCGTCCGGTCCGCGCCAGCTCAGGGAGGAGACGATGCCGCCCATCTCGGGATGAATGACGGCGTCGAGGCCGCCTGCTTGCAGTTCGAGCATCCGGCTTGTCCGATTCGTCCTCGTGATCCCGAATCTCAGGGTTGCCGGGAAGTCATACCTTGCACAAGGCTTCTCGGTCCCGGCTCTTGACCGGGCCGGGCACGGCAGAGACAGTCGCGCGCCTTGGATCGCCGCGCGTCCTATCGGACGCGATAACGGCGATCCATACATGTATTGTCGCATCGGCTTCTTCCGGAAAGTGGATTCCACTTTTCGGTCCGATGCTGCTGCCGGAGCCTGCCATGCCCAAACCTCTGATCGCGCTCGACTGGGGCACGACCCGCGCGCGCGCCTTCCTGATCTCGGAGACGGGCGCAGTGCTGGAGCGGCGCATCGCCGATCGCGGCATCCAGTCGGTCCCGGCTGGCGGCTATCCGGAAGCTTTCGCCGAGCTTGCCGGCGATTTCCTGAAGGCTGCGCCCGATGCAGCGATCGTGCTCGCCGGCATGGTCGGCAGCCGCAACGGCTGGATCGAGGCACGCTATGTCCCCTGCCCGGCTTCGCCCGCCGAGATCGCGGCTGCCGCGATCAAGGCCGAGCTCGATGCCGCGACGACGGCCACCATCCTGCCCGGCCTGAGCTACGACGACGGCGCCTTCGACGTGATGCGCGGCGAGGAGACCCTGATCGTCGGGCTCGGCCTGACCGACGGCATCGCCTGCCTGCCCGGCACGCATTCGAAATGGGCCGAGATCAAGCAGGGTCGCATCACCCGTTTCGCCAGCTTCATGACCGGCGAGATCTACGGGCTGCTGCGCAACGACTCGATCCTCGCCAGGCTGGCCGAAGCTCCCTCGGAGGCGGACACCGTCGAAGGCGCCGCGCGCGGCCGCGCTGCTGCCGGCCGGCCCGGCGGATTGCTCAACACCGCCTTCGCGGCCCGCACCGAGGTCCTTGCCGGCCGGATGCCGGGCGGCGCGGTCGGCCCTTATCTCTCGGCGCTGCTGGTCGGTCAGGAGATCGCCGGGGCCGAGGCCTTGTTCGGCAAGGGCCAGACGATCCATCTCGTCGCTGACGGAGCGCTGGCCGAGAGCTATGGCGCCGGCCTGCAGGCAAGGGGGCACGCCATCCAGCTCATCTCCCCCGAGGCGGCCTTCGTCGCCGGCGTCAGGCGGCTCGCGGCCGATCTCCCGGCATGATCGTCGTCTTCGGCTCGATCAATATCGATCTCGTGACCCCGGTCGAGCGCCTGCCGGGGCCGGGCGAGACCGTACTCGGCCCGGGCTATGCCCTGCACCCCGGCGGCAAGGGCGCGAACCAGGCGCTTGCGGCCCGCCGTGCCGGCGCGGATGTCGTGCTCGTCGGCGCGACCGGGCGGGACCGATTCAGCGATGCCGCGCTGGCGCTGCTCACCGCCGAGGGCGTCGACCTCGATCATGTCGCACTGGTCGACGAGCCGACCGGCGCCGCCTTCATCGCGACGGATCGCGAGGGCGCCAACCAGATCATCGTCGCAGCCGGCGCCAATGCCGTCGTGCGGCCGGATGCCTTGCGGCAGCTCGAGCTTGCGGCGGAGGATATCCTGTTGCTGCAACGCGAGGTCCCCGAGGAAGCCTGCCTCGCAGCGGCGCTCGCGATGAAGCAAGCCGGCGGGCGCGTGATCCTCAACCTCGCCCCGGCCGAGGCGCCTTCGCCCGCCCTCCTCGAACAGCTCGATATCCTGATCGTCAACGAGCACGAGGCCGCGGTCCTGGCGCAAGCGCTCGGCTGGCCGGAACGGGACCCCGATGCGATCGCCCGCCGGCTCGACAATGAGCGACACATCGTCACGATCGCGACGCTGGGAGCAGCCGGAGTCGTGGCCTGGATCGACGGCACCCGCCATCGGCTCGACGCGCCGCAGGTCGCGGTCGTCGACACCGTCGCGGCGGGAGACAGCTTCACCGGTGCTTTCGCTGCAGCGCTCGCCGCCGGGAAGGCGATGGGCGCTGCGCTGCGCGACGGGCTCGCCGCTGGTTCGCTCGCCTGCACCAAGCGGGTAGCCCAGCCGAGCCTCCCCTCTGCGGCCGAGATCGCGGCCCTGGCCGCCACGCTTGCCGGCGAACCCCGCCGGTAAGTCCGGATTAAGCCTTTCGGCACTCCGCCAGGTCTCCTCCTCCGGTTGCACGCAAATGCATGCAGCCCGTTCACGCTTCGTCAGGGCTCGCTTCCGCATCGTGCGAGCACCGGCGGAGGGACCGGAGGGACCGTGACGACATCACCATTGATCTGGGCGTTGAGCGTGGCCGGTGCCGCTGTCGTCGGGGCCTTGTCCTATACGCATTGGCTCGCCCCGCGCATGGCGAACGAAGCGCCCGCCGCCGCGGTCGCCGCGACAGCGCAGAGAGCGCCCGGACCACGCACGCCCACGACGCTTGCGGTCGCGGCCGATTATCGCGGGCACTACATCGTGCACCCCTCGGTCGACAATTACCGCATCAAGATGATGGTCGACACCGGCGCCAGCTTCGTGGCGCTGACATCCGCCGACGCGCAAGCGCTCGGGATCAGGAACGACGCCTCGTCGCGCAAGGTCATGCTCAGCACGGCCAACGGCACGATCGTCGGCTTCCGCACCGTGCTGCGGGAGATCCGGCTCGGCGAGATCGTCGTCCGCAATGTCGATGCCGTCGTCCTGCCCGAGCGCGCGCTCTCGATGAGCCTGCTGGGCAACTCCTTCCTCAGCAAACTCCTGGGCTACGAGGTCCAGACCGGGCGCATGGTGCTGCGCGGCTAGAGCCATTCCGCAATTCTCCGAATCGCTGAATGGCTCCAGGTCCTTGTTTGTTGCATTTTCTTTACGCGAACCGGCGTCCACTTCGCTCGAAAATGCTCTCGAGCCATTCCGGCAACCGCGCATAGCGGCTTCTGCGCTCGGGACTGCAAAGAGCGCGAAACCAGGGGGCGTTGGAGGCGAGCCTGTGTTCGCGGGAACGCGGACCGTCTGACCGGTCGCCGCGTCGCGAAGCGTTTCAGCTGAAGTTCGGGCAGGCGTTGGTGCCGGTCCGCACCACCTGTTCGACGCTCGGGGAGCCGCCGGCCAGGCCATTGCGCGGACGCGCAAAGATCGGGTGGTCGCCGAGCGTGAGCGTCCCGGTGATAACATAGCCGAGGTTTGGCGTGTACTTGTAGCTCGCCTGCGCCATGATGACCGAGGTATTCGGAACCCGGACGCTGTCGGGAACGATGACCGTGGTTCCCCGGCCCGGCGCGACGCCATTGCGCTCGTTGCTCCAGCAGACCTTCGCAACGCCGGTCGCGTCGATGACGACATTGGCGATCACCATGGAGGCATTGTTGTAGTCGTACGGCATCAGGATCGTCTGCGCGGCATTGAAGATATTCTCGACTTCCGCGGGCGAAACCGACTGGACGCGCGCCGTGAGATCGCTGAGAGCCGAGGTCAGCTGCGTGACCTTGCGGTTGACCATCACGAGTTGCACCACCTCCACCATGCCGACATAGGCGACGAGCATCACCGGCATCAGCATGGCGAACTCGACCAGCGCCACGCCTTCCCGATCGCGGCAGAACCGGCGCCAGAGGCGCGGACCCGTCTTTTTGCGCATGCCCATCATCCCGATCAAGACCCTGCAGGAGGAGTGGCGCCCGACGCGACGAAGGGCTCGGCCCGGAAGGCCATGCTCACGACGATACCGCGGCGGCCTGACCCGGGGGACCCGATATTGGCCAGCCCCGTCGAGGCCCAGCCCGTCAGGAAGAGCTTGTAGTCGAGCACGGCGCGCACGACGACGATGTCGTTGCCCTGCGGCTGGGTATAGCCGAAGCCGGTCGTATTGAGGCCCCCGCCGGCAATCGGATTGCTCCCCGCCGTCCCGGACGACGCGGCGGAGAAACTGTTGTAGACGCGGACGTCGACATACAGTTTCGAGCAATCGATGAGCCCTATCGGCGCACGGGCGCAGATGGCGTCGCGGAACTTCACAGCGTTCGCCGCGCCGGTGGGCGCATTGTAGAGCGTCCGCGATTGCCCCGTGACCAACGAGCGCGAAACTTGCGACAGCGACTCTTCGAGAATCTGGTTGGACCAGAACATCAGAGCCGTCTCGAAGATCGCGAAGAGAAGCGCGAAGAACGGTACCGCGACGAAGCCGAACTCTACGGCGGCCACGCCATCCTGGGAGCGACGGAAGCGCCGAAGCAGCGGGAAGCGAACGCCGCGGCGCTGCGGCACTCTACTCGGCAACGGCCCATTTTTCGTTCGGTCGAACATCCATTTGCCTCATCGAGCTTCGGCCCAGGCCAAAAATCTCTACGACAAAAGAATTTCCGATCGGTTAGGAGCGCCGCCGGCCAGCGCGAAACGGCATGAAGCTTTCGCTAACCACGCCGCACGCACGAGCGCGTGCCGCGCGCGCGTTCCTGAACAGGCTTCAAGGGGTTTCGACTGCAGGGCCTGCCCTAGTTCCGCGCGCCGCCCGCCGCGAGCGCGTTGCGCGCGCTCGCCTGCCCTGCGGTGCGGCCGAAGAAGCTCTGCGCATCGCCCATCTGGATCGAAGGCTCGCAGTTCGGATTGCAGGCATAGCTTTCGCGGTCCATGCCCCGCTGAACCGTCAGAACCTCGTCGGACGCCGCACCGACCCGCACCATCGATTCGGCCAGCAGCGTTCCGTTAGCGTCCAGCGCGATCAGGTTGGTGACGCCGAAGCTCTTGCCGGTGACGATCATGACGCCGTTGCGCTGCACCGCCACATCAGCGATGGCCGGATTGCCGATGACAACCGTCTGAGCCTTCTCGGGCAAGCGCACGACCTTGGCGTGATCGACGAGAACGACCACGCTTTCGGATTTTTCACGCTGCGGCGCGGCGGCAGCGGTCCCGCAGATGGTGATCGCGAGGGCTGTCGCGGCCACCCAGCGCGTCAGCCGACGGCGCCCTTCAGGAGCACGAATGATCAACATGGCGGCGCCTCAAGCTTTGCGACCTCCTCAATGAAGCCCAAAATGATGAATCAAACCCTAAGCACGCCGCGGACAGCGATCTCATACGGCTGAACCGATCGTGCCGCAGCGAAATAACGGAGAGATCGAGCGCTTATATCGAGGCAAACTCGAAATAAATTGACGCTATTCGATCGATTAAACGCCTTGTTTACCGATTAAAACTCGTCAACCTGGCTTTACTCATAAGCTACCATTTGATTTATGCCTGCTAAATCGAGCGTTAACCACAGAAAAAACACGACCGAAAACAAGCCAATTCTTCGATCCTCTTAACCGATCGGCAAGACGAGCGGGCTAGTGTCGTTCCTGTCGCTGACCGAAGCCACCTCAGAGCACAGGCAGCCGTCAAACCGTGGTGTAAAGGAGTTTCAGCATGACCAATCTTTTCGCTCGCTTCGTCAAGGACGAGTCCGGCGCCACCGCCATCGAATACGGCCTGATCGCCGCCCTGATCGCCGTCGCCGCCATCACCGCGATGACCACCGTCGGCACCGAGCTGATCGCCAAGTTCACGACCATCTCGGACACGCTGAAGAACGCCGGCACCGGCGGCTAAGCCATAGTTGCCCGCAAGGGTGACGCAGGGCGCTCCGGGCAACCGGAGCGCCTTTCTTTCTTCAGGTGAGCTTTCCGCATCCGCGTAAAGCTTTCGGTGACAAACCAACGTCAGGATGACACGCATCCGGAGCCCGCTTCCATGTCGCTGTCCCTTGTCCTCGTCCTTGGTCTTTTTCCGCTCGCCATGGCCTATGCGGCCGCGAGCGATCTTGTTTCGATGACGATCTCGAACCGGCTCTGCCTGATCCTGATCGCGGGCTTCGCGGTCTGCGCGGCCGTGCTGGGCTTCGATCTCAGCAAACTCGGCTCTCACCTGGCTGCCGGGGCGCTCGTTCTCGCCATCTCCTTCGGGTTGTTCGCCGCCGGCTGGATCGGCGGGGGCGACGCCAAGCTCGCCGCCGCGACCGCCCTGTGGTTCGGTTTCGACCAGCTCATGCCCTACCTGTCGATCGCCGGCCTATTCGGCGGCCTCCTGACCTTCGCCCTTCTCATGCTGCGCGCCCGCCCCTTGCCGGCGCTGATGGAGACATGGCCATGGCTGCGCAGGCTGCACGCCGCCAACGAGGGCGTACCTTACGGCATCGCGCTGGCTTTTGCCGCTCTGCTCGTCCTGCCGGAAACGAGGATCTGGCACGCCGCGATCGGCCTCTGACCCGCCGCGCGGCCGTAACGTCAGCAGCGCTCAAAAAATATACGACCGATTAACCATAAGTTGACGTTTCCCGACGACGATCCGGGACGAGAGCCAATCACACTTGGCCGAGGGTCGTTCGTCCATGAGTCCCGCACGCATCATCATTCTCGCGGTCGCGCTCGTAGCAGGGCTGGGCGCGGCAGTGCTCGTCCAGAGCCCGAAAGCCCCCGCGCCCGTCGCAAAGATCGAACAGGCGCCGACCGTGCCGGTCCTGGTCGCGGCGACCGACATCCCGGTCGGCAACACCGTGACGGCCACCGACCTGCGCTGGCTCGACTGGCCGCTGGCCAGCGTGCCGGCCGGCATCATCCGCAAGGACGAAACGCCCGAAGCCGAAACAGAGATCATCGGGCAGGTGGCGCGCTATGCCACCCTCGGCGCCGAGCCGATCCGCCGCGAGAAGCTGATCAAGACCGACGGAACCGGCTTCCTCTCGGCGGTCCTGCCCGCTGGCATGCGCGCCGTCGCGATCTCGACCGACAGCCGCGGCGCCAACACCGCCGG
This sequence comes from Beijerinckiaceae bacterium, assembly GCA_965283735.1. Taxonomy (GTDB): domain Bacteria; phylum Pseudomonadota; class Alphaproteobacteria; order Rhizobiales; family Beijerinckiaceae; genus Allobosea. The sequence goes on from CBDIPN010000002.1 coordinate 1,221,393, forward strand.
CGGCTTCATCCTTCCCAACGACCGTGTCGACGTGATCTCCACCTCGCGCGGTGAATCGGATGGCCACGTCAGCGAAGTCATCCTGCGCAATATCCGCGTCCTGGCGATCGGCCAGAACGTGCAGGAACGCAACGGCGAAAAGGTCGTGGTCGGCGAGACCGCGACGCTCGAGATCGAGCCGGGACAGGTCGAAGGGCTGGTCCAGGCCCAGAAGTCGGGCTCGCTCTCGCTGGCCCTGCGCAGCCTCAAGGATGCCGGCGAAAAGAACCCGCCCGCCCAAGCCGACAACTCCATGACGCTCGTGCGCTACGGTGTCACCTCGAAGAGCGTGAAGCCATGATCAGATCTTCTCTCCGCCTCGCGACGGCCCTCGCGCTCGCTCTGGCCGCAGGCAGCGCCGCCGCCCAGTCCACAGGAAGCGGACCCGCTCCCGTCCTGAACGTCGGCTCGAGCGAGAACGCGATCTCCCGCAAGCTCGACCTCTCGATCGGGCGCTCGCTGATCGTCGAGTTGCCGCGCGACGCCAAGGAGGTCTTCGTCGCCAATCCGAAGGTCGCCAACGCGGTGGTCCGGACGGCGCGCAAGCTCTTCGTCATCGGCATCGCCGACGGCAACACCTCGATGTTCGTAATGGATGGCGACGGCCAGCAGATCACCGCGCTCGACATCAATGTCGGGCGCGATCTCAACGTGCTCAGACAGACGCTGCGCACGGCGCTCCCGAATTCACAGATCGAGATCAAGCCGGCGGGCGATTCGATCCTGCTCATCGGCACGGTGCCGAACGCCTCGGACGCGACCCAGGCGGTCGACATCGCCAAGGCCTTCGTCGGCGGCGCCTCCTCCTTCAGGGCCGGCGCGGTCATCAACTCGCTGACCATCCGCGACCGCGACCAGGTGATGGTGAAGGTCACGGTGTCCGAGGTCGCGCGCAAGGCGATCAAGCAGCTCGGCATCAATTCCAGCGGCGAATGGAAGCTCGGCAACTTTTCGATCACGCCCACAATCGACAACCCCCTCTCGCTTTCGCCGCAGGCCCTGTCCGCCTCGGCGATCAGTGCCGGCATCGGCAATTCCAAGAACTTCACGCTGCGGGCGCTGGAACGGGCCGGCATGGCGCGCGTCCTGGCCGAGCCGACGGTGACCGCGATCTCGGGCGAGAGCGCGAAATTCACCGCCGGCGGCGAGGTTCCGATCCCGACCGGCTACACCTGCGACCCGGCCAAGGCCGTCTGCACGCTCGGCGTCACCTACAAGCCGATCGGCGTCGCCCTGAACTTCACCCCGATCGTGCTCTCGGCGAACAAGATCAGCATGCGCATCGCGACCGAGGTCACCGAACTCGACTTCGAGAACCAGATCGTGCTCCAGGGCGGATCCGGCCAGCCCACCGTCACCGTCCCCGCCTTCCGCGTACGCAAGTCGGACACGACGGTCGAGCTGCCGTCCGGCGGCACGCTGGCCACCGCCGGCCTGATCCAGCGCGTCTCCAAGACCTCGATCAACGGCCTGCCCGGCCTGATGAACCTGCCGGTCATCGGCGTGCTGTTCCGGTCGCGCGACTACCAGCGCGAGGAGACCGAGCTGATGATCGCCGTCACGCCCTACATCGCCAAGCCGATGCAGCCGAGCGAGGTCCAGCGGCCCGATGACGGCTTCGTCGAGACCCACGACGCCCAGGCGATTCTGCTCGGCCGCCTGAACAAGATCTACGGCAGCGGCGGCGGCCCGGTTCCGCAGGCTTACAAGGGCCGCGTCGGCTTCATCGCCGACTGAGCGCCCCCCGCGACAACGATGATGGATGGCCCGACCATGACGGTTTCCTCCCGGATCGACTCGACAGGACCACGCCTGATCGTCGCCGTGCTGGCGCTCAGTGCCCTCCTCGGCGGCTGCGCCAAGCGCGCGCCCGAGGGCGACACGCTCGCCTACGGACCGGAAGACGTGCGCGAGCGGCACCCGATCGTGCTGCGCGACGCTCCACGCTCGCTCGACGTCTTCGTCGGGCGCAGCGGCAGCACGCTCGATGCCCGGCAGGCCGAGGATGTCGCCAGCTTCGCCCGCGAATTTCGCCGCTCCGGCAAAGGCGGCCTGGTGGCCGAGGTCCCGACCGGCGATCGCCGCGACCGAGCGGCCCATGACACGCTGAACGGCATCCGGGCAGCGCTGTCGCGCGGCGGCGTCTCACCCGCCGTCCTCAGCGTCCGCAGCTATCCCGTCCGGGATCCCGGCCTGACCTCGCCAATCCGCCTGACCTTCGCTTCGCTGCAGGCAAGCGTGGCGCATTCTTGCGGACAATGGCCGACAGACCTGGGCGCCTCCGATTTCAGGTTCTCGGCCTCGAACGCACCCTATTGGAATTTCGGCTGCACATCGCAGGCGACGCTGGCGGCGCAGATTGCCGATCCGATCGATCTCGTCCGCTCCCGCGACGAGGGCCGCCCCGACATCGTCAAGCGCATGGGCGCCATCACCAAGCTTCGCGAGGGCCGGGATCCCTCGACCCAGTACCGCCAGCAGACGCCGCAGATCAACTCGGCGGTCGGAGGCAACTGATGCACGCCGAAACCCGCGACGTCCCCGCGCTCGACCTGCCGAACGACGAGATCATCGCGCCGCTGCCGCGCATCACGCTGCAGGCTTTCTGCGAAACGCCGGCCGTCGCCGCGACCATGCAGGCCGCGGTCGCCGACCGGCGCATGGACAAGGCCCATGCCCGCGTCCAGATGGGCGGGCCGGCGGCCGCCGTCGAGGCCTTCCGCGCCGCGCCCACGCCCAACGTCATCGTGCTCGAAGCCGTGGCCGACCCCGCAACGCTGGTCTCGCATCTCGAATCCCTGTCCGAAAGCTGTGACCCCGGCACCAAGGTCGTCGTGATCGGCCATGTCAACGACGTCCAACTCTATCGCGACCTGATCCGCCGCGGCGTCAGCGAATATCTGATCGCGCCGCTGGAGCCCCTCGACATCCTGCGCACGCTGTCGGAGCTCTACATCTCCCCGGAGGCCCGCAATCTCGGCCGCGTCATCGCGGTTATGGGGGCCAAGGGCGGCGTCGGCGCCTCGACCGTCGCGCACAACATCTCCTGGGCGATCGCGCGCAATCTCGATGCCTCGACCGTCGTGGTCGACCTCGACATCGCCTTCGGCACGGCCGGGCTCAACTTCAACCAGGACCCGCCGCAAGGCATCGCGGAAGCGGTATTCGCGCCCGAGCGCCTCGATTCCAACATGCTGGACAGGCTCCTGTCGCGCTGCAGCGACAATCTCGCGCTGCTGGCCGCTCCGGCGATCCTGGACCGGACGGTCGATCTCGACGAGGACGCGCTCGAACAGCTCCTCGACCTGCTGCGCGCCAGCGTGCCCTGCATCATCCTCGACGTGCCGCATCAGTGGAACGCCTGGGTGAAGCGGACGGTGCTCGGCGCCGACGAAATCCTCATCGTCGCCGAACCCGAGCTCGCCTCCCTGCGCAACGCCAAGAACCTGGTCGACCTGTCGCGGGCGACGCGGCCCAACGATGCCGTCGCCCGGCTCGTCCTCAACCGCGTCGGCGTCCCCAAGCGGCCGGAGATCAACGCCGGAGAGTTCTCCAAGGCACTCGGCATCGACGTGCTCAGCACGGTTCCGTTCGACGCGCAATTGTTCGGCACGGCCGCCAATAACGGCCAGATGATCGCCGAGGTGCAGGCGGGCAGCAAGGCGACCGAGGCCTTCACCCAGATCGCCAGCGCGCTGACCGGACGCGGCGAAGCCAAGCGGGGCCGGCGCAGCCTGCTCGAGCCATTCGTCGCGAAGCTGAAGCGCCGCAAGGCCTCGTGAGGGACAGGGACTGACGATGACGGGGAGACGCCCGCACGCCAGGCAAGAGACCGGCCCGGATCGGGCGGGAGAGTGTTGAGATGTTCGGCAAGCGATCCGCAGGCGCCGGTACCGCGCCCAACCTGAACGCAAGAGCGCCCGTGGCCGCCCAGGCCGCGTCGCGCAAACCCGAGCTCGCTCCGGCCGCCATGGAGGAACGCAGGGTCGCGCCGGTGGTCGAGGCGACCCCGCGCTCCGAAGACTACTACCAGATGAAGAGCATGATCTTCGGGGCGCTGATCGAGGCCATCGATCTGTCGCAGCTCGCGAAGCTCGATGCCGAATCGGCGCGCGAGGAAATCCGCGACATCATCAACGAGATCATCTCGCTGAAGAACGTCGTGCTCTCGATCGCGGAGCAGGAAGAGCTGCTCGACGACATCTGCAACGACGTGCTCGGCTACGGACCGCTCGAGCCCCTGCTGGCCCGCGACGACATCGCCGACATCATGGTCAACGGCGCCAACCGGACCTTCATCGAAACCGCCGGCAAGATCCAGCTCACCAATATCCGCTTCCGCGACAACGCGCAGTTGATGAACATCTGCCAGCGCATCGTCAGCCAGGTCGGCCGGCGCGTCGACGAAAGCTCGCCGATCTGCGACGCGCGCCTCGCCGACGGGTCGCGCGTCAACGTCATCGCGCCGCCGCTGGCCATCGACGGCCCGGCGCTCACCATCCGCAAGTTCAAGAAGGACAAGCTGACGCTCGACCAGCTCGTCAAGTTCGGCGCGATCTCGCCGCCGGGCGCCGAGATCCTGAAGATCATCGGACGGGTCCGCTGCAACATCGTCATTTCGGGCGGCACGGGTTCCGGCAAGACGACGCTGCTCAACTGCCTGACCAACTATATCGACGAAGACGAGCGCGTCATCACCTGCGAAGACGCGGCCGAGCTGCAGCTCCAGCAGCCGCATGTGGTGCGCCTCGAACACGCCCGCCCAACCTCGAAGGCACGGGCGCGGTGACGATGCGCGACCTCGTCAAGAACTGCCTGCGCATGCGTCCGGAACGTATCATCGTCGGCGAGGTGCGCGGACCCGAGGCTTTCGACCTGCTCCAGGCGATGAACACGGGCCATGACGGCTCGATGGGCACGCTGCACGCCAATTCGCCCCGCGAGTGCCTGAGCCGTATCGAATCGATGATCACCATGGGCGGCTTCTCCCTGCCCTCGAAGACGCTGCGCGAGATGATCTGCTCGTCGGTCGACGTCATCATCCAGGCCCAGCGCCTGCGCGACGGATCGCGCCGGATCACCCACATCACCGAAGTGATGGGCATGGAAGGCGAAGTGATCACGACGCAGGACCTGATGCTCTACGACATCGTCGGCGAGGATGCCGCCGGCAAGCTCATCGGCCGGCACCGCGCCACCGGCGTCGGGCGGCCGCGCTTCTGGGAGCGCGCGCGCTATTTCAACGAGGACCAGCGCCTCGCCGCCGCTCTCGACCAGCTCGAAGAAGCGGGCACCAGCCATGCCCTCTGAACGGAAGCTCTCGCGCGGAGGCCGGGCATGAACACGAGCATGCTCGCCGTCGCGCTGTTGGCCATGATCGCCGTCGGCGGCGTGGTCTACGCCCTGCTCTATCCGACGCTCAGCGGCGAGAAGCGCGCCGAGAAGCGGCGCAAGGAGTTCGCCGGGCCGAGCGCGGTGCGCGGCATCGACCGGGAGGCGCAGGCCCGCAACAAACGCGGCCAGATCGCGCAGAGCCTGAAGGATATCGAGAACCGCGAGAACGCGCGCAACAAGATCTCGCTCGAGCAGCGCATCGGCCAGGCCGGCTGGGCCCGACCCCCAAGAAATATTACGGGATCAGCGCGGGAATCGCGGCCGCGGTCGGGCTCCTGCTGTGGCTCGCGAGCGGAAACTGGATCCTCGGTCTCGTCGGCCTCTTCATCGGCGGCTTCGGCATGCCTGCCTGGTTCCTGAAACGTTGCAAGAGCACGCGCCTGAAGAATTTCGGCGTCGAGTTCCCCAACGCGCTCGACGTCATCGTGCGCGGCATCAAGGCAGGCCTGCCCGTGAACGACTGCCTGCGCATCATCGCGAACGAAGCCACGGAGCCGGTGAAGAGCGAATTCAGGATGATCATCGAGTCGCAGGCGCTGGGCCTGCCGCTGTCGGAAGCCGTCGTCAAACTGAACGAGCGCATGCCCTGCGCCGAGGCCAATTTCTTCGGGATCGTCATCGCCATCCAGCAGAAGACCGGCGGCAACCTCTCCGAGACGCTCGGGAACCTGTCACGCGTGCTGCGCGAGCGCCGCAAGATGCGCGACAAGATCGCGGCGGTATCGATGGAAGCCAAGGCCTCGGCGGCCATCATCGGGTCGCTGCCCCCGGTGGTGGCCATCCTCGTCTGGCTCACCACCCCGAAATACATCGAGCTTCTCTGGATCACCCAGGCCGGCAAGGTTGCGCTGGTCGCGAGCGGCCTGTGGATGCTCATCGGCATCTTCATCATGAAAAAGATGATCAATTTCGACATCTGAGACGGACAATGATTGCCCAGATCGCCAACAGCGTCACCAATCCGCAGTTCATGCTGGCGCTGCTGGCCGCCATCGCGGCGGCAGCGACCGTGCTGACGATCGCGATTCCGCTGACCGAGGGCAACAATCTCCAGAAGCGCATGAAGAATGTCGCGACGGAGCGCGAAAAAATCCGCGCCCGCGAACGCGAGAGACTCAACCGGCAGAACGAGAAGGTTTCGCTGCGGCAGGAGCCGAAAGCCTATATGCGGCGCATCGTGGAGCGCTTCAAACTGGGCGACTGGCTCGGCACGGAAAACGCCAAGAAGCAGCTCGCCATGGCCGGCTATCGCGGCCCCCAGGCGGAAGTCACCTTCCTATTCTTCCGCCTCGCCGCTCCTGTCGGGCTGTTCCTGTTCACGCTGTTCTACGTCTTCGCCATCAATGGTTTCGGCCAGCCCTTCACGATCAAGATCGCCATGGCGATCGCCGGCGCCTATCTCGGCATCAAGGCTCCGGAAATCTTCCTGTCGAACCAGGCCAGCAAACGGCAGATGTCGATGCGCCAGGCCTTTCCGGACGCGCTCGACCTGCTGCTGATCTGCGTGGAATCCGGCATGTCGATCGAGCACGCCTTCCGGAAGGTCGCGGGCGAGATCGGCAACCAGTCGGTGCCGCTGGCGGAGGAATTCGCGCTGTGCACGGCCGAGCTGTCCTATCTGAGCGACCGGCGCATCGCCTACGAGAACCTCGCGATCCGCACCGGCCTCGAGAGCGTGAAATCGGTCTCGACGGCCCTGATCCAGGCCGAGCGCTACGGCACGCCGCTCGGCACCGCCTTGCGCGTCCTGGCCCAGGAAAGCCGCGACCAGCGCATGTCGGCGGCCGAGAAGAAGGCGGCTGCGCTGCCGCCGAAACTCACGGTGCCGATGATCCTGTTCTTCCTGCCGGTGCTGTTCGTCATCATCATGACGCCCGCCCTGGTGCAGGTCTTCCACTGGAAGTGAAGGCTGCGCGATCGCCGGGTTTCGACCCCGCGCAAAGATGGCAGCACCGTTGCACGCTTCGGCATTAGGCCCGCTGACGAAGAAGGCCGGAGCCCCAGGGCTCCGGCCTTCTTCGGTTCTGCACGAGTCTTCCGAGACGCGCCAGGTTCGTCGGAGATGCCGTCTTCAGGCCGGCGGGGCGGCGGCAGGCATGGCACCCGCTCCCTGGACCGCCGGCTGCCGCGCCGGCGCCTGAGCCCGACCTTTGCCGCCCTTGAGCAACTCCCAGCTGTTCTGCTGGCTGACGCTGCGCTTGAGATAGGCGATCGCCGCCGCGGCCTCGGCCGGACTCTGGTCGCGGCGGGCGAGGGTCTCGGCCTCGCCGAAGCGTCCCTGCAGGCCGAGGACCAGCACGAGATTCTGGCGGACGCGAGCATCCGCCCGCTCGGAGGCCACGGCCTCGGACAGAATGCGCTCGGCCTCCGGCAGGTTGCGCGACAGGGCGAGCGACAGCCCGTAGTTCGACATGATCGTCGGCTCGTTGGGAGCAAGCTTCAGCGCCGACTGGTAGATCTGCTGGGCGCGCGCGTGCTCGCCGAGCTGGTCGGCGACCGTGCCCTGCGCCGACAGGATTCGCCAATCCGGACGCTCGGGCGAATGCGCCCGCGACAGCACGTCGTCCGCCTCCCGGAATCGTCCGTTGTCCGCGAGCGTGCGGCCATAGGCGCCGAGCAGCTCGCGATCGTCCTGATGGATGAGGATGGCGCTCTGCAGCACGGCCAGGGCCTGTGCGTTCTGATCGAGGCTCCGCAGCGCCCGCGCATAGTAGAAGGCGGCGTCGCGGTCCTTGGGATTGGCATCGTAGCGCTTGGCCCAGGTCTCGCGATCAGCCTGCCAGTCCGACGCGGTGCGCGGCTGGCTAGCCTGGCTGCGGCCGATCGAGCCGGTGATGTCACCCAGACCGCCACGGCCCTGGCAACCGGCAAGAGCGAGCGCCGCAAGACAGACGGCGAGGCCGAGACCTGTACGGGAGCCCCGCGCGGGCTCGCGGGCTGAAGAATGGGGCCGGGCAGAAGACATGGGCCGGATCGCCTCCCGAAAACGGGTCGTCTGGATGGGTTCACTGGTCGATCCGGTGATAAAGCGTTAACCCTAATGCATTCTTAATTGCCTCCCCGACGCCCCTGCCCGAAACCGAAACAGCGCTCCGTGCATAGTCTTCTGATCTCCGCTCCCGCCGCCGCCATTCCCGTTCACGTCGCCTCGGCCAGCACCTGGCCCGCGCTTCAGGACAAGCTCTCTCCGGCCCAGCGCAGCTTCGCCCTCGCGCAGGGTTTTGCCGCCCGCGCCGGCCAGCATTGCCTGCTGCCCGACGCACAAGGGGCGCTGGCGGCTGTCCTGCTCGGCATCGATGCTACCGCGCGCCGGCCCGATCCGTTCGCGGCCGGGCGGCTCGCCGCGCTGCTGCCCGCCGGCGATTACGTCTTGTCGGGAGAGATCGGCGATCCCGCGCTGGCCACGCTGAGCTGGCTGCTGCAGGGCTACCGTTTCGATCGCTACCGCAAGCCGAACCCGGCACGCGCCCGGCTGGTCATCCCCGATGGCATCGATGGCGAGGAGATCAGCCAGATCGCCGAATCCGCGATGCTGGCGCGCGACCTCGTCAATACGCCAGCCAATGAGCTTGGACCGGGCGAGATCGAAGCGGCGATCCGCGGACTCGCCACCGAATGCGGTGCGACGGTCACCAGCATCATCGGCGACGACCTGATCGCCCGCAATTTCCCGATGATCCACGCGGTCGGCCGTGCCTCGACGCGAGCGCCGCGGCTCGTCGACCTCACTTGGGGCGATCCCGCCCATCCCAAGGTCACACTCGTCGGCAAGGGCGTCGCCTTCGACACCGGCGGGCTCAATCTCAAGCCCGATGCCTCGATGCTGCTGATGAAGAAGGACATGGGCGGCGCGGCGGCAGCGATCGCGGCGGCGCGGATGATCATGCTGGCGAAGCTGCCGGTACGCTTGCGCCTGCTCGTTCCGGCCGTCGAGAACGCCGTGTCGGGCAATGCCTTCCGGCCCGGCGACGTGCTGGCCAGCCGCAAGGGCCTTTCGGTCGAGATCGGCAATACCGATGCCGAGGGTCGGCTGATCCTGGCCGATGCGCTGGCTCTCGCCGACGAAGAGGCGCCGGCGCTGCTGGTGGATTTCGCGACGCTGACCGGCGCCGCGCGGACCGCGCTCGGGCCTGAACTGCCGCCCTTCTACACGCATGACGAAAGCCTCGCCGCCGAGATCGCCCGGCTCGGCATGGCCATGAACGACCCGGTCTGGCGGCTGCCGCTCTGGCCGCCCTATGACGGTCTGCTCGAGTCCAAGATCGCCGACGTCAACCACGTCTCCAGCGGCGGCATGGCCGGCTCGGTCACGGCGGCTCTGTTCCTCAACCGCTTCGTCGAGAAGGCGCAATCCTATGTCCATTTCGACATCTATGCCTGGAATCCGGCGGCCAGGCCGGGACGGCCGGAAGGCGGCGAATGCCAGGGTGCAAGGCTGATCCACGCGCTGGTGAAGCAACTTTATCCGCGCAGTTAAGGCTGATCGGCGAAGGCGATTGCGCGACAGCGCCACCGCGCTAATGATACGGGTCCGTAACGATCTGGACCCGTGTCTTTATGCCCTGGAGATCAGACCTTCGCAGGCGCTCAAGCTGTGGCGGCAGGTCCATCTCGATCTGGTGCGGGACCACGATGCCGATCTCTCGGCGCGCCAGACCGCGATCCTGCTGACGGTCTATCTCGAATTGCCGCCGCATACGGTGCGCGGCCTCGCCAAGCAGCTCGGCGTGACCAAGCCGGTGATCACGCGCGCGCTCGACACGCTCGGCAAGCTCGGCCTGCTGACGCGCAAGCGCGACGAGGCGGACCGCCGCAATGTCGTGATCCAGCGCACCGTCGCCGGGGCGCTCGCCGTCGAGCGGCTGGCCGATCTCGTGACCGAGCATGCCAAGGAGATCGGCGGAAGCTGACGCCTCTCCCCGACCGCCTCCCGCCACGCTAGATTGCCGCCATGACCGCGATTCTCGACCGCCGCATCCATGCTTTCCGCCCCGATCTCGCCGCGCGCGCGCTGACCGGACAGGTCGAGGCCTCGCGCTTCGCCGACCCGCAGGCGATGCGCATCGTCGCGGCCTCCGCTCCGGTGCGGCGTGAACCGCGCCCCGACGCCCCGCTCGACACCGAGGCGCTCGCCGGCGAGCTGGTGCAGGTCTATGAGCGCGAGGAAGGCTGGGCCTGGGCACAGCTCGCCCGCGACGGCTATGTCGGCTACATCCCCGACGATGCCTTGCGGCCGGACCAGCCCGCGCCGACGCATCGCGTCGCGAGCTTGCGAAGCTTCGTCTATCCCGGCCCTTCGATCAAACTGCCGCCGCTGACCTGGCTTTCGCTCGGCGCCTCTGTCGCCGTCGTCGAGAGCAAGGGCGATTTCGCGGTTCTGGCCGATGGCGGCCATGTCTTCGCCGCCCATCTCGCGCCGCTCGACGAGCATGAGACGGATTTCGTCGCTGTCGCCGAGCGCTTCGTCGGCGTGCCCTATCTCTGGGGCGGCAAGACCAGCCTCGGGCTCGACTGCTCGGGCCTGACCCAGCTTTGCCTGGCGGCGGCCGGCATCGCCGCGCCGCGCGATTCCGACATGATGGAAGCGACGCTCGGCCGGCCCGTCGAACTGCGCGAGGACCTGTCGGGGCTCCAGCGCGGCGACCTCGTCTTCTGGAAGGGCCATGTCGGCATCCTGACAGCCCCTGACACGCTGCTCCATGCCAGCGGGCACGTCATGAGCGTCTATCGCGAACCCCTGCGCGAGGCGCGTGACCGCATCCGCGCCAAGAGTTTTGGCGAGATCACCGCCATCAAGCGGCTGGGCTGACGCCCCGATCCATTAAAGCGCGCCGTCATCCCGGGCGGAGCGAAGCGCAGACCCGGGATCCATGCCTGAACCTCTATGGGACGCGCTCCGGCATGGATCCCGGATCGGCGCCGCTGACGCGGCTTGTCCGGGATGACAGCGTGGAGATGCCCTCCAGAACCGCTCAGCCCAAACCCTTCAGCCGGTAGAGCGCTTCCAGCGCCTCGCGCGGGGTCATCTCGTCCGGGTCGATCCCGGCGAGCGCCTCGCGCAATCCGTCCGGCTCACCCTCGACGACGACCGGCGCGGCACGGCGCTGCGGCACGGCGAAGAGCGGGAGATCGTCGACCAGCGAGGCGACCGGCTTCTCGCGCTCGGTCTTCTCCAATTCGCCGAGGATGGCGCGGGCCCGCTCGACCACGGCCGGCGGCAACCCCGCGAGCTTGGCGACCTGGATGCCGTAGGAGCGGTCGGCCGCGCCCGGCACGACCTCGTGCAGGAAGACGACCTCGCCCTTCCATTCGGTGACGCGGACGGTCGCGTTGGCGACGCGGTCGAGCCGGTCTCCGAGCGCCGTCAGCTCGTGGTAGTGCGTCGCGAACAGGCTGCGGCAGCGGTTGATCTCGTGGAGATGCTCGATCGCGGCCCAGGCGATGGAGAGGCCGTCGAAGGTCGCGGTGCCGCGCCCGATCTCGTCGAGGATGACGAGCGCGCGCGGCCCGGCCTGGTTCAGGATCGCGGCGGTCTCGACCATCTCGACCATGAAGGTCGAGCGGCCGCGCGCCAGGTCGTCGGCGGCGCCGACACGCGAGAACAGTCGGTCGACGATGCCGATATGCGCCGCCGTCGCCGGCACGAAGGAGCCCATCTGGGCGAGCACCGCGATCAGGGCGTTCTGGCGCAGGAAGGTCGATTTACCGGCCATGTTCGGACCGGTGATCAGGCAGATGCGTCCGCCCTTCGCCTCAGTGCCCGGCGGCGACAATTCGGTATCGTTGGCGACGAAGGGTTTGCCGTCGCGCTTCAGCGCCGCCTCGACCACGGGATGGCGGCCGCGCTCGATGGTGAAGGCTGCGCCGTCATCGACCTGCGGGCGGCTCCAGCCCTCGCGGGTCGCGAGATCGGCCAGGGCCGCGGCGACATCGAGTTCCGCCAATGCCAGCGCGGCAGCCTTGATCGGCTCGGCCTGGGCCAGCACCGCCTCGCTGAGCGCGACGAAGATCGCGAGTTCGAGCTTCAGCGCCCGGTCGGCGGCGGAAGCGATCTTGGCCTCGAGCTCGCCGAGTTCGACCGAGGAGAAGCGCATCGCGTCCGACATGGTCTGGCGATGCACGAAGGTCGCGCGCCAGGGATCGCGCAGGAATTCCTCGCCGGTCGCCTGGGGCACTTCGACGAAATAGCCGAGCATGGCGTTGTGCTTGATGCGCAGCGTCCGGCAGTTGGTCTCGGCCGCGTAGCGCGCCTGCAGTTGCGCGATGACCTTGCGTGAGTCGATCTGGAGCAGGCGCAACTCGTCGAGCGCCGGATCGAAGCCTTCGCGCACGAAGCGGCCGTCGCGGCGATTCAGCGGCAACTCGTCGGCCAGCGTCGCGTTGAGGCGAAGCGGCAGATCGGGATCGCTCTCGCCGAGCGCGCGCATGGCGCGGGCAAGCTCGACGGGGAGCTCGCCGCGCCGGACGAGCAGGGCGGCAATCGCGCGGGCAGCATCCAACCCGGCGCCGAGCGCGGCGAGATCGCGCGGGCCACCACGGTCGAGCGAGAGCCGCGCCAGCGCGCGGGCAACGTCCGGGACCTTCTCCAGAGCGGAGCGCAGATCCTCGCGCAGGCCGGCGTCAGTGACCAGAAGCTCCACCGCATCGTGACGCGCGGCGATGGCGGCGGGATCGGTCAACGGCCCGGCGAGGCGCTCGGCCAGCAGGCGCGCCCCGCCCGGCGTCACCGTGCGGTCGATCGTGGCGAGAAGGCTGCCCTGGCGCTCGCCTCCGAGCGTGCGCGTCAGTTCGAGATTGGCGCGGGTCGCCGCGTCGATCAGCATCGTCGCTGAGCCGGCATCGCGCACCGGGGCCGAAAGCGGCGGGCGGGCGCCGAGCTGGGTGCGCTCGACATAAGCCAATGCCGCACCGGCCGCAGCGATCTCGGCGCGCGTGAAGGCGCCGAAGGCATCGAGCGTCGCAACGCCGAAGAACTCTTTCAGACGCCGCTCGGCGGAGGCCGCGTCGAGGCCATCACGGGCGAGCGGTGTCACGGGAATCGTGATCTCGCGCCAGAACTCCCTGAGCTCGGGATCGTCGTGAATGGCATCGGGGCAGACGATCTCGCGCGGCTCCAGGCGCGAGAACTCGATGGCGAGCCGCTCCTGCGGCGTCTCCATCACGGTGAAACGGCCGGTCGAGATGTCGATCGCCGCGAGGCCGTAGAGCGAGGCTGCCTCGCCGGTCCTGCGGCGCGCGACGGCGACGAGGAGGCTCGCGCGGCCGGGTTCGAGCAGCCGCTCCTCGGTGATCGTGCCGGGCGTGACGAGGCGCACGACGTCGCGCTTCACCACCGATTTGTTGCCGCGCTTCTTGGCCTCGGCCGGGTCCTCGGTCTGCTCGCAGACGGCGACGCGGTGGCCGGCGGCGATCAGGCGCTGGAGATAGTCGTCGGCACGCTCGACCGGCACGCCACACATCGGGATGTCGTCGCCCTGGTGCTTGCCGCGCTTGGTCAGAACGATGCCGAGCGTGCGCGAGGCGATCTCGGCGTCCCGGAAGAACAATTCGTAGAAATCGCCCATCCGGTAGAACAGCAGGCAATCCGGATTGGCGGCCTTGATCTCGACGTACTGCGCCATCATCGGCGTGACGCGCTCGGCCGCGGCGGCAACCGGGGACGCGGGGCGGGCGGATTCGGGGGGAGAGCTCTGGCGCATTGCGCCGGCACGCTAGCAAAATGTCCGGCCAAGGCCATCCGTTAGGACGGCTTTCAACAATTCAAAGCACTGTTCGGCAGCCGAATCGGCCAGGATCTCCACATTGCTGCTGATCAACCTCGCCGAAAGCCTGTTCTTCCTGCTGCTTGCGGGATTGCTGCTGACCGTCGCCACACCCCGGCTGGGCGACCGGGCCTGGCTGCGCCAAGCAATCGTCGGCATCCTGTTCGCCGCCGGCGCGCTCGTCAGCATGGGCAACCCGTTCGTGCTCCAGCCCGGGCTCGTCGTCGATTCCCGCAACAGTTTCGCGATCCTAGCCGGCCCGGTCGGTGGCCCGATCGCCTCCGTCCTGACAGCCGCGCCGCTGGTCGCGATGCGCTATCTCAGCGGCGGCGTCGGCATGGTCACCGGCGTCACCGGCATCGTCGCGCGTGCCGTCATCGGCATCGCCTATGCGCTGTGGCTGGCGCGACGCCGGCGTCCGCTCGGCCTCGGCGATCTCGCGGCGCTCAGCGCCATCGACGCCATCGTCCTGATCGCCTCGGTGGGCTTCATCCCCGGCGCGGCCGGCGAGCGCTTCCTGCGCGAGGCGGTCCCGGTCATGATCCTGGTCGGAACGATCGGCATCTTCCTGACCGGCATCATCGTGATCAACGACAGCGAAAGGCGGGAGACGGCCTATCGGCTGCGTACCTTGATCGACCGGGCGCCGGGCACGCTCTACCAGCGCATCGTGCGACCGGACGGCACGATGACCTACCAGTTCGCCTCCTTCGCCATCGACAAGCTGCTGGGGATCACCAAGCAAGAGGTCGAACGGGATCCGGGGGTCTGGCTCGACAAGCTCCTGCCAGAGGATCGCGCCCGCTTCGAGCAGATGCGGCGCGACCAGCAGGAAACCGAAACGCTCTGGCGCTTCGAGGGACGCTACCATGGCGCGGATGGCGACATCGTCTGGCTGCGCAGCGAATCGACCAAGCGGCGCCTGCGCGACGGAACGCTGGTCTGGGACGGAATCCTGCTCGACATCACCGCCGAGAAGACGCTGGAGACGCGCCGGAACGAAGTCGAGACGCTGCGCAAGACGACGCTCGACGCACTCGCTGGTGATCTCGAGCGGACTGTCGGCAAGGCGCTCGGCGATGTCAGCGCCTCGCTGCGCGGCATGCACGATGCCGCGGGCCAGATGGTCGAGAACGCCAACAAGACCACCCTGCGCGCCGAGAGCGTGACGCAGGAGGCCGACAGCGCCTCGCGCCGCGTCGGCAGCGTCGCGGTCGCGGCCGAGGAGATCGAGGCCTCGATCCGCGAGCTGACCCGCCAGACCAGCCATGCCGACGACACCGTCCGCGCCGCCGCATCTTACGTCCGCAGCACGCGCAGCGACGTCGCCGGGCTGACCGAGGCCGCCGACAAGGTCCGTGCCGTGCTCGACTTCATCGAGGAGATCGCGGCCCGCACCAACCTGCTCGCCCTCAACGCGACGATCGAGGCCGCGCGCGCCGGAACGGCCGGCCGCGGCTTCGCCGTGGTCGCCGGCGAGGTCAAGACTCTCGCCGAACAGACTCAGAAGGCGACCCGCGATATCGCCGAGACGCTGGCCGACATCCGTGGCGCCGCCGCGACCGCCTTCGAGGCCGTCGCCCATATCGAAGGCACGATGACGACGATCGAGCAGACCTCGGGCGCGATCGCCGACGTCGTCAGCCGCCAGGCCGGCATCGCCTCGACCATCGCCGCCGACGCGCAGGCCGTCGCACTGAGCGCCGATGCGGTCACCGCCAATGTCGGGGCCGTCGGCGTCGAGGCGCGGGTCACCGGCGATGCCGCGATCCAGGTCGCGGACGCCGCCCGCAAGGTCGACGAGCAGGCCGAGGCGCTCGACCGCTATGTCGCGGATTTCGTGCGCAGCGTGCGGACCGCCTCGCGGGCCTGAGCGCCCGCGACACCTCTCCGCGCCAACGAGAGTTCTGTGAAGCACTCGCCGCTTGTGATCTCAGGCGCCACCGACTTATGCTCGGTTCCCCTCGAGGAAACGCACAAGAAAAGACGCTTCGATGAACGACCGTCCGACGACCAAGCGCGCCCGCCCGACCTTCACCGACCAGGAGGCCCTGCTGTTCCACTCGCAGGGACGGCCCGGCAAGCTGGAGGTGGTGCCGACCAAGCCGATGGCGACGCAGCGCGATCTCTCGCTGGCCTATTCGCCCGGCGTCGCCGTGCCCGTCCTGGCGATCGCGGAAGACCCGTCGCGCGCCTATGACTACACGACGCGCTCGAACCTCGTCGCGGTGATCACCAACGGCACCGCCATCCTCGGCCTCGGCAATCTCGGCGCGCTCGCCTCGAAGCCGGTGATGGAGGGCAAGTCGGTCCTGTTCAAGCGCTTCGCCGATGTCGACTCGATCGACCTGGAAGTGGACACCGAGGACCCGGACAAATTCATCGAGGCCGTGCGCTATCTCGGCCCGTCCTTCGGCGGCATCAATCTCGAGGACATCAAGGCGCCGGAATGCTTCATCATCGAGCAGCGCCTGCGCGAATTGATGGACATCCCGGTCTTCCATGACGACCAGCACGGCACCGCGATCATCGCCGCCGCCGGCCTGATCAACGCGCTCGACATCACCGGACGCGATATCAAGGCGACCAGGCTCGTCATCAACGGCGCGGGTGCGGCGGCCATCGCCTGCATCGAGCTGCTCAAGGCGATGGGCTTCAAGCCCGACAACGTCATCCTCTGCGACACCAAGGGCGTGATCTACCAGGGCCGCACCGAGGGCATGAACCAGTGGAAATCGGCCCATGCCGCGGTCACCGACCGGCGCACGCTGGCCCAGGCGCTCGATGGGGCCGATGCCTTCTTCGGCCTGTCGCAGAAGGGCGCGGTGACGCCGGAGATGGTCGCCTCGATGGCGCCGAACCCGATCATCTTCGCCATGGCCAATCCCGATCCGGAGATCACGCCGGAAGAGGTCCATGCCATCCGCGACGACGCGATCATGGCGACCGGCCGTTCGGACTATCCGAACCAGGTCAACAACGTGCTGGGCTTCCCCTTCATCTTCCGCGGCGCGCTCGACGTGCGCGCCACCACGATCAACATGGAGATGAAGATCGCAGCGGCGGAGTCGCTGGCGATGCTGGCGCGCGAGGACGTGCCGGACGAGGTCGCCGCCGCCTATCAGGGCTCTCGCCCGCGCTACGGCAAGGACTACATCATCCCGGTACCGTTCGATCCGCGCCTGATCCATGTCGTGCCGATGGCGGTCGCCAAGGCCGCGATGGATACCGGCGTCGCCGGCAAGCCGATCGTCGATACCGCCGCCTACAAGGCGCAGCTCTCGGCACGGCGCGACCCGATCGCCGGCACGCTGAACCGCATCTTCGAGCGCGTCCGGCGCTATCCCAAGCGCGTCGTCTTCGCCGAGGGCGAGGAGGAGCAGGTCATCCGCGCCGCCGCCTCCTTCGTGGCGCAGGGGCTCGGCCAGGCCATCCTGGTCGGCCGCGAGGACCGCATCACCGAAGCCGCGACCTTCCTCGGCGTCGATCTCGAAGCCAAGGGCATCTCGGTCCAGAACGCCCGGCTCTCCCACCGCAACAGCGCCTATGCGCAATATCTCTACGAGCGGCTGCAGCGGCAGGGCTATCTGTTCCGCGACTGCCAGCGCCTGATCAACCAGGATCGCAACCATTTCGCCGCGGCGATGGTGGCGCTCGGCGATGCCGACGCGATGGTCACCGGCGTCACCCGCAACTACTCGATCGCGCTGGAGGAGGTCCGCCGCGTCATCGACGAGAAACCGGGACACCGGGTGATCGGCGTCTCGATCGTGATCTCGCGCGACCGCACGGTCCTGGTGGCGGACACCGCGATCACCGAGATGCCGACGGCGCGGCAGCTTTCGGAAATCGCCATCGAGGCGGCCGGCGTCGGCCGCAGGCTCGGCTACGAGCCGCGCGTCGCGATGCTCGCCTTCTCGAGCTTCGGCCATCCGGCCGGCGAGCGCTCGGAGAAGGTGCGCGAGGCGGTGGCGCTGCTCGACGGCCAGCGCGTCGATTTCGAGTATGACGGCGAGATGGCCGCGGACGTCGCGCTCAATCGCGAGGTGATGAGCCAGTACCCGTTCTGCCGTCTCTCGGGGCCGGCGAACGTGCTGGTGATGCCGGCCTTCCACTCGGCCTCGATCTCGACCAAGCTGCTGCAGGAACTCGGCGGCGCGACCGTGATCGGCCCGCTGATCGTCGGCCTCGACAAGCCGATCCAGATCGTGCCGCTCGGCGCGAAGGATTCCGACATCGTCAACATGGCAGCGCTCGCCGCCTTCAACATCGGCGGCTGACGCCTATCATACTGCCTGAGCCGGGCGGATTGTCCGGCTCAGGCACCCATCTGAACGAAGGGTGCACGCGCGCGGTCGCCCTTGGCAAAACCGCTGTTCAGATCCGTTCATGTCGAGTTCATTTTCGTCCGATCAGGTTCGAGCCAGAGGAGACCGGAAAACCGGCCCTGGGGGACCATTCGCAACCGTGCTGACGCCCGACGAGACGACAGGCGCGAGATCGGCCGTGCCTGGAGATCGCCAGGTCGCGCTGCGATTCGCGCGTTTGACCCGTGATTTCTGGCGCGGCGAGACGGCGCGCTGCGCCTGGCTCTGGACGCTGCTGCTGGCAGCCGGCGTCATCCTCACCGTTTTCGCCAATGTCACCGTCAACCGCTGGAACGGCTGGTTCTTCGACGCGCTGGAGCGCAAGGACGGCCACAGCGCCCTCGTCGCCATGGCGGTGTTTCCGATGATCGTGCTGGTGGTCGCCGGGCTCGGCGTCCTCATCCTGAAATCGCGCGAGACCTTCCAGGTGCATTGGCGGCGCTGGCTGACAGCCAAGCTGGTCGATGGCTGGGTCGGCGACCGGCGTTTCTTTCGCCTGAGCCTCTCCGGCAAGGAGCCGGCCAACCCCGAATACCGGATCGCGGACGATGTCCGCTGGGCGACCGAGCCGATCGTCGATTTCGCGATGGGCCTGCTCTCCTCCGTCATCACCATCGTGATGTTCATCGAGATTCTCTGGGAAATCGGCGGCAGCCTGAGCCTGAGCTGGGGCGAGAGCGAGATCACCATTCCCGCCTATCTCGTGCTCGCCGCGATCCTCTATGCCGTCATCGTCACCCTGCTGGTGACGGCCGTCGGACGGCACCTCGCCGGCCTCATCGCCCAGCGCACGGAGAGCGAGGCGGGCCTGCGCTTCGCGCTGATGCGCATCCGCGACCATGGCGAGGCGATCGCGCTCGCCCGCACCGAGACCGGCGAGCGCCAGGCCGTGGCGCAGAGCCATGGCGTGCTGGTGCTGCGCTGGCTCTCCGTGATCAAGCAGCGGGCGCGCCTGACCTGGATCACCAATGGCAGCAGCGCGCTGGTGCCGATCGTGCCGCTCTTGCTGGCCGCTCCCAAATATCTCGCCGGCGAGATGACGCTGGGCGGCGTCGTGCAGGTCGCCGCCGCCTTCGTCGCCGTGCAGAACGCCTGCAACTGGCTGTTCGACAATTTCATGCGCATCGCCGAATGGCTGGCCGCCGCAAGGCGCGTCAACGAACTGGCCGATGCGCTGGAAGAGGTCGAGCAGGAGCCCCCGGCGCAGGGCCTCACCGTCGAGGATGGCCCGCATGACAGCCTGCGGCTGGACGCGGTGACGCTGCATGACGGCGCCGGGCATGCGCTCGCGGCCGATATCGGCTTCGTGCTGCCGGCCGGAGCGGTGCTTCATGTCGCCGGCGATGCCGGCTTCGCCAAGAACGCGCTGATGCAGGCCATCGCGGGACTCTGGCAGCAGGGCGAAGGCCGGATCGTGCTACCGCGCGGCGCGCGGGTCGCCACCGTGCCCCAGCATCTGCAATTGCCGGGGATCGGCCTGCGGCATCTCCTGCAGGGCGACCGGCCGCGTCCCGCGCCGGAAATTGCCGCGACCTTGCGCCGCTACGGGCTCTCGACCCTGACCGCGCGGCTCGACGGCGAGGAGGACTGGAACAGGAGCCTGACCCGGGCCGAACGGCAGCGGCTCGCGCTTGCCCGGACCGAGCTGGCCGACCCCGCGATCGTCCTTCTCGACGAAGCGACGAGCGCGCTGGAAAGCGATGCGGCGCTGGAGATCCTGACCGAACTGCGCGCCGCCCTGCCGCGCGCCATCATCATCGCCTTCGGGCAGAGTCCGGGCCTGGCGGAAAGCGCCAGCCACCGGATCATGCTGCGCCGGATCAGAGGCGTGGCCGAAATCGTCGAGCGCGAGGGCTTCACGGAGCCCCGCATCGCCGCGACCAGCGAAGCCCGCTGAGCGGCCTCGCCATCGGAAAACAAACTTCAGAGAGGAGAAACACCGTGAAGATGAATATCTGGGATGCGTTCTGGGGCCTCGAGATCGAGCAGTGCCCCTGCGACGTGCATTTCGTCGAATGGCTGGAGCAGGAGAAGCTCAGCGGCAAGCGCATCTATCATTTCGGCACCGGCGGGCATCACTATGTCGGGCTGCGTTGCGCCGAGCCGCATCTCGACAACACGGTGCTGGGCATCACCGCTTCGCCGCAGGAATACAAGTCCTTCATCAAGCTCGCGACCGACAACCCGAACGTCACCAAGACCTACAGCGCCTATTTCGGCGACATCTACACCAGCAATGCCCGCCTGCTGCCACGCTTCGACGTCGTGACGCTGTTCCATAGCGGCGAGTTCCGCGGCGAGGCCAACGATGCCTATGGCGCGCTGACCGACCGCGAGGTGATGGATCTCTTCACCGAGCAGACCGACAAGGGCGGCTATATCCTGTTCTACAGGGGCTCCTACGCCTATGACGTGGCGGAGCGCCTGATCCCGGACTGGATGAAGGCGATGCCGGTCGAGGAGGTCGAGGGCTTCAAGACGCTGCGCATCTTCCGCAAGACGGCCTGAGCCACTCCAGCCGCGCCCGAACCCGGGTTCCCTCATGCGGCCTATTCGCCACAGCGGCTTGTGCATTGCCGCCGAGGCGTTATCTGTCGGGCGGAGTTCATCCGAGCTCTGCCCGCCACCGCGCCGCCGCGTTTCCGCAGCGGTGCGCAACCCTGAGAGCCCATGTCGTTCGGCCCGCATGAGCCAGGTTTGCCCCTGCGCAAGCGCAGCCGCTGGTGGTGGCTCGGCCCGCTGGCCAGCATCGTCATCTTCAGCGCCTCACTGGTCGTGCTCTGGCACATCATCAGCGGAATGGAGCCCGGACAGCTCGCCGGCGCCTTCGAGAAGGCCAGCCTGCGCCAGCTCGGCCTCGCCGTCGCCTTCACCGCGCTGAGCTACCTGCTGCTCACCGGCTACGATGCGCTGGCATTACGGCGGCTCGGCCTCTTGATCCCCTATCGAACGACGGCGCTCGGCTCCTTCACCAGCTATTCGGTCTCGTTCACGCTGGGCTTCCCGATCGTGACCGGCGGCACGGTACGTTACTGGATCTATTCGCCGAAGGGCGTCAGAGCGTCCGAGGTCGCGAGCCTGACCGTGATCGCCGGCATCACCTTCTGGCTCGGGCTCGGCGCCATTCTCTGCGCCAGCCTGATCTACGCCTCCGATCAGGTCGCGATGCTGGCACGGACCTCCCCGCTCGTCGTCCAGATCGTCGGCGGGCTCGTGGGCCTCGGCATCCTCGGCTATCTCACCTGGATCGCAACCGACGAGCGCACGATCCGCGTGCGCGGCTGGAACCTGCATCTGCCCGGCCTCGGCACGACGCTTGGCCAGATGGCGCTCGGCGCCTGCGAGGTCTGCGCCGCTGCCGCCGTGCTCTTCGTGCTGCTGCCCGGCGGCTACGGCCTGGAATACCCGACCTTCCTCGCCGCCTATATCTTCGCCTGCCTGATCGGCATCGCCAGCCATGCGCCCGGCGGGCTCGGCGTGTTCGAGGCGACGATGCTGGTCGCGCTCAACCGCTTTCCCTATGAGCAGGTGCTGGGTGCGCTGCTGATCTTCCGCGTGGTCTACTACGTCCTGCCCTTCATCCTGGCGCTGGTCCTGCTGGCGCTGAACGAGATGATCCGCCGCATCCGCCGCCACGAGACTTAGGCGGTTACCAGCCTGGTCCTGGCCAGCCCCTTTGTCATTCCGGGGCTTCGCGCAGCGAAGAACCCGGAACCCACGACCGGGCGCACCGTCTTGAAAACGGATATCTGGCGTCTCGCCCAGTCGTGGGTTCCGGGTTCGCGCCTGCGGCGCGCCCCGGAATGACAAAGGGTGCTGTTCATGGCAATTGCGAGCGAGCGTCAGATCGGAGCCCGACCCTATTTCATCGCGACGATGATCAGCATGAAGGCCAGCATCAGCAGGAGCAGACGGAAGCTCCAGTTGAGCTTGCCCAGCTGTTCGGCGGTGGTTTCCGGCCAGTCTTCCTCGGTCTCATGGATGGCCTCAGGCGCCGGCGCAGCCTCGACCGCCACCGGAAGCGGGCGAGGCCACCATTCGATGGTCTCGATGAAGCCGCGCGCGGGCTGGGGCGAGCGGCCATTGGCATCGAGGCCGAGATACCAGTCGAGCGGCCCACCATTCGGGCGCCCGCGATCCTCCTCGCGGATCCAGAGGCTCGTCGTGGCGCTGAGCGAAAGCTCCTGTGCCAGCCCGGAGAGCAGGTCGGCCTTGAGCGCCTCGAACACGGCCGGCGCCAGGAAAGCCTCGGCGAAAGGCAGCGGCCCGTCGTCCCCATCGCGATAACCGAGCATCAGCAGCAGGCGCGGCTGCTCGCCGGCCTGCGACAGCGGGCGCAGGGTCAGGCCGATCGGGCCGGCCTCGCCCTCGAAACCCGCGCGCCGCAAGCCGCCATCGACGACCACCGCCTCGGCGAGGAAGCGTCGGCTTTCCTCCAGCCGGCCATCGCGCCTCTCGAAGCCGCCGACGAAGCGCAGCCCCGAGGCCGACAGCCGGAAGCGCCGCGCCGCATCCTGCACATAACGGGTCGACGACCCCTCGATCGCCATCCGCCCGTCGCTGACGGATACGCTGCGCGCCACGCGTGATTCGTCCATATCGCCGTCCTGTTTCGCGGTGACGATAGCAGCTTGGGCCAGCTGCGTCAGGCGGCGGCTCCTGACAGGATCACGCTGATGCCCCAGGATGAGGGCCTCCCCGACCCATCACGGAGGCGCAAGACGATGGCAGACGAACTCGTGCTCTACACAAACCCGATGTCGCGCGGGCGCATCGCGCGCTGGATGATGGAAGAGATCGGCCAGCCCTACCGGGCCGAGATCGTCGGCTTCGGCGAGCCGATGAAAGGCGCCGCCTACAAGGCGATCAATCCGATGGGCAAGGTGCCGGCGCTGGTTCATGGCGACACCGTCGTCACCGAATGCGCCGCGATCTGCGCCTATATGGCCGATGCGTTCCCCCAGGCTGGGCTCGCACCGGAGCCGGGTAGCCGTTTGCGCGGCCCGTATTATCGCTGGATGTTCTTCGCCGCCGGACCTATCGAGGCCGCCGTAGCAAGCAAGGCCTTCGGCCTGGAAGTGCCGCCGGACCGAGCGCGCTCCATCGGCTACGGCACCTATGCCGATGCGATGGACACGCTCGAATACGCGGTGACGCGCAGCGACTATCTGACCGGCGACCGTTTCAGCGCGGCCGACGTCTATGTCGGGTCGCAGGTGCTGTGGGGCCTGCAGTTCGGGACGATCGAGAAGCGGCCGACCTTCGAGGCCTATGGCGCCCGCATCTCCGCGCGCCCCGCGGCCCGCCGCGCCGCCGCGATCGACGATGCGCTGATGGCCGCGATGCAGAAGCAGGCGTGAATCTGCCGTCCTGCGCCGGAAACGCGCCCGGCGCATGGCGCATGGCCGGCTGGACCGGTTGCCGCGCGCGGCGGGCGGGGCTAATGCTGCGGGCAGAATTTTGCCCGCCGCTGCCGGATGACCGCAGCCGCCGGGTCTCGCAGCAAACTTCGCGATCGCCATGAACGACATGTCCGCCATTGCCCGGCCGCGCCACGGCATGGGCTTCTACCCCTTCGTCGGCCTGACCGCCGCGCTGATGGCGACGAACGCGCTCGCCATCGATTCGATGCTGCCGGCCCTGCCGCAGATGGCCGAGGCGCTCGGCATCGTCGAGGCCAACCAGCGGCAGTGGATCATCACCGCCTATCTGCTCGGCTTCGGCGTCTCGCAGATCTTCTACGGCACAATCTCGGACCGCTACGGCCGGCGCCCCGTCCTGCTCGTCGGCCTCTCCATCTACGTCCTGGCCAGCATCGTCGCCGCCTTCTCGGGCTCCTTCGAGGCGATGATGGCAGCGCGCGTGGTGCAAGGCATCGGCGCGGCCGCCACCCGCGTGCTGGTCGTCTCGATCGTGCGCGACTGCTATTCCGGCCGCGAGATGGCGCGCGTCATGTCGCTCGCCATGATCGTCTTCCTGGCCGTGCCGATCCTGGCGCCCTCGATCGGCCAGGCGATCCTCTGGGTCGCGCCCTGGCGCTGGATCTTCGGCGTGCTGACCAGCTTCGGCGCCGTCGTGATGCTCTGGGTGCTCCTGAAGCTGCCTGAAACCCAGCATCCGGAAGACCGCAAGCCGATCGAGCCGGCGAGCGTGCTCGCCTCCTTCCGCACGACGCTGACCAGCCGCATTGGCGTCGGCTACATGCTGGCCATGGCCTTCGTGCTCGGCGGCTTGTTCGGCTTCATCAACTCGGCGCAGCAGGTCTTCGTCGACGTCTTCCATGCGCCGGAGCTGTTCACCACGATCTTCGCGCTGATCGCGATGTTCATGGCGGCGTCCTCGCTGCTGAACTCGCGCATCGTCGGCCGGCTCGGCATGCGCCGCGTCTCGCATGGCGCCTTGCTGGGCTATATCGCGCTGACCAGCCTCCATGCGCTGGTGGCGCTCGCCGGCCATGAATCGCTCTGGACCTTCGCGATCCTGCAGGGCGCCGCGATGTTCTGCTTCGGGCTGATCGGCCCGAATTTCGGGGCGATGGCGATGGAACCGCTCGGCCATGTCGCCGGCACGGCCTCCTCGGTGCAGGGCTTCGTCACCACGGTGATCGGTGCGCTGCTCGGCTTCTATATCGGCCAGCATTTCAACGGCACGGTGGTGCCCCTGACGCTGGGCTTCGCGCTCTGCGGCATCGCGGCGCTCGTCGTCGTGCTGATCGTGGAGAGAGGCCGGCTGTTCCATCCGGCGCCGGGCCGGCCCTGAGAGGGCGCACCCTCCCTCACCGCCGCCTGCGGCGACGGGTATGCCTTGAACCCGCGCCGATCCGACCAGGACCGAACGCGATCCGCCCTAGGCTCGGGACAGGCGCCGCCATCGCCTTCCCGTAGAACGCCTGAAAACGCTCAGGTCGTCTGCAGGTTCACAGCCGAGTTCTTCCCGGTCTTCCGGTCCGGCTCGAGATCATAGCTGACCTTCTGCCCCTCGTTCAGGCCGCGCAGACCGGCGCGGGTCACCGCGCTGATGTGAACGAAGACATCATTGCCGCCGCCATCCGGGGTGATGAAGCCGTAGCCCTTGGTCTCGTTGAACCATTTCACGGTTCCCGTACTCACATGCCATTCCTTCCATAGGCTCGCCGGTTCCCCCGGCAGGGCAGTGTAAGGAGCAAATCGTCCCGCTTGCAACGACGCGCCGCACAACCCGTTCCGCGCCTGCGAAAAGCATGCCGCAATGCCTCCCGCGCAGGCCCGCCGCCGACGCAAGTCGCTTGCGGTCCGGGCGCCGCTCGCCCATGAACGGCGCAGTAAACGATCGAGGGAGCAGCAGGATGAGCAACTATGTGATCGACCCGCCGGCCGTGACGGCCGTTCCGGTCGCAGGCGGCGGCTCCTTCCCGGTGCGGCGCATCTTCTGCGTCGGCCGCAACTACGCCGAACATGCCCGCGAGATGGGCCATGATCCCGACCGAGAGGATCCGTTCTTCTTCACCAAGCCGGCCGACGCACTGGTGATCAACGGCGCCGACATGCCCTATCCGACCAAGACCAGCGACCTCCATCACGAGATGGAGCTCGTCGTCGCGATCGGCACCGGCGGCAAGGACATTCCCGAAGCCGCGGCGCTGGCCCATGTCTATGGCTACGCCGCCGGGCTCGACATGACCCGCCGCGACCTGCAGGCCGCCGCCAAGAAGGCCGGTCGCCCCTGGGACATGGCCAAGGGCTTCGATCTCTCCGGGCCGATCGGCGAGATCGTGCCGGCGAGCCATGCCGGCCATCCCAGCGCCGGCAAGATCGAGCTCACCGTCAACGGCGTCGTGCGCCAGACCTCCGACCTCGCCAAGCAGATCTGGAATGTCGAGGAGACGATCGCCTATCTCTCCGGCCTCGTCGAACTGAAGCCGGGCGACCTGATTTTCACGGGTACGCCGGAAGGCGTCGCCGCCGTGAACAAGGGCGACGTGCTCGAAGGCGTGATCGCCGGCGTCGGCACCGTCCGCACCCGCATCGCCTGACCAGATCGCAGGACAAGGACAGCATCATGCGCCTCACCCCCGACGCTTCCGGCGTCTTCCCGATCGCGCCGACCCCGTTCAATCCTGACGGCAGCATCGACTGGGCCTCGGCCGACCGGCTGTTTCAATTCTACCACGACATCGGCTCGGACGGCGTCACCGTGCTCGGCATCATGGGCGAGGCGCCCAAGCTGGAGCCCGAGGAATCGGTCGAGCTGGTCAAGCGCTGCGTCGCCCGGATGGGCGGCAAGCCGATCATCGTCGGCGTCTCGGCGCCCGGCTTCGCCGCGATGCGCTCGCTCGCCCGGCAGGTAATGGATCTCGGCGCCGGCGGCGTCATGATCGCCCCGCCGCCGTCATTGCGCACCGACGACCAGATCACCGGCTATTACGCGCAGGCCGTCGATGCGATCGGCAGCGACATCCCCTTCGTCATCCAGGACTATCCGCTGACGCTCTCGGTGGTGATGACGCCTGCGGTGATCCGCAAGATCGTCATGGACAACCCGTCCTGCGTAATGCTGAAGCACGAGGACTGGCCGGGCCTTGAGAAGATCTCGACGCTGCGCAAGTTCCAGAAGGAAGGCTCGCTGCGCCCGATCTCGATCGTGACCGGCAATGGCGGGCTCTTCCTCGATTTCGAGATGGAGCGCGGCGCCGACGGCGCGAACACCGGTTATGCCTTCCCGGAACTGCTGATCGACGTGGTCCGCCTGCAGAAGGCCGGCAAGCGCGACGAGGCCCATGACATCTTCGATGCGCATCTGCCGCTGATGCGCTACGAGCAGCAGCAGGGCGTCGGCCTCGCCGTGCGCAAGTACACGATGATGAAGCGCGGCATCCTCAGCCACGACGCGCAGCGCAAGCCGGGCTCGGTCCTCAGCGCCGCCGCGAAGGCCGAGGTGGACTACCTGCTGGGCCGCATCGCGAAGCACGACCCGCGCGCGAAGCTGTGAGGGCGCCACTTACCCCCTCTCCCCTTGCGGGAGAGGGTTGGGGTGAGAGGTCTCGCGACATTCGCCGCTAGAGCAGTTCCGCAATTCTCCGAATCGCGGAATTGCTCCAGGTCGTTGTTTTGTCGCATTTTCTTCACGCGAACCGGCGTCCACTTCGCTCGAAACTGCTTTAGCCGTTCACCGCCGCCGTTTCCGGCCTGTGCGACCCCTCATCCGGCCCTTCGGGCCACCTTCTCCCGCAAGGGGAGAAGGGAAGGTCGCCGCTTGGGACTCAGTGCCCCTTGTGCTCGCCTTCGCTGCCCTTGGCTGCGATCGAGTCGACCTTGAACTCGACATCGACGGCCCCGGCCTTCTCGAAGGTCAGCGTGCCCTTCATCATCTCGCCCTGCTTGAGCTGCTGCTTCAGCTCCATGAACATGATGTGGTAGCCGCCGGGCTTGAACTCGACCTTCTTGCCAGCCGGCAGTTCGATGCCCTGATCCAGCGGCCGCATCGTCATGATGCCGTCCTTCACCGCCATCTCGTGGATTTCAGAACGGGCCGCGAAGGGAACGGAGACCGAAACCAGCCGGTCGGCCGTCGTGCCGGTATTCTCGATCGAGAGATAGCCGCCGCCGACCTTGGCGCCGGCCGGCGTGGCGCGCGACCAGGGATGGCCGATCTTGAGCGGCCCGGCCTTGAATTCATGGGCGGTGGCGAAGCCGGCCGAGAGCAGGAGAGCCGCGGCGGCGAGCGAGTAGGAAAGCTTCATGATGGATATCCCGAACGGATGAGGCCGCTGGCGCAGCCTCGTGAGCGATTGCCCCCGCTCATGACAGAGCGGACAGGCTGGAATTGGATGCGGATGGGCAGGCGGAGGTTTCAGCCGGCAGGCGGCGCGCGCGACTGCGCGAGCCCGGCTGCGAAACGATGCGGCAAGCCCTCGGCCAGGGGCGCAGGCGACACCAGACGTGCGGCAAACCGCCCCGGCGCGGGCACGGCCTCGACTGGCGGACCGGCGAGGACCGGATTGAGCGGGCAGCCCTTGCAATGGGTGAGATCGCCGATCGGAACCGACTGGCCATCGTCAGGAACCGGCTCGCCGGAGCAGAGCACGACGCCGTCCGAACCGCCGAACGCGGCCATGGCCGGGGCTGGTGCGAGCGCCAAGGCCATGACGCACAGCGCATAGGCCATCGCCAGCCAGGCCCCGAGCCCGGAGCGGCGAAGACGGTCGAGAAGGGCGGCGCGAGCCTGCATAGGCGCAAATGGCGCCGCTTGCCCGGCTTCGTCAAGCTGCGCATTGCCGCATCCTTGGCGAGGCGCAAACAGCGCACGGAGAAAATTATTCTCTGTCGTTTGGTTTCTTTAAAAGAACGATCCGGTTGACAAAGAGGACGCGCTCCATCAAATTGCAGATCGTTCCTTGAGCGATCAGGGAGCCGCGGAGATTTGAGCAGCAGCTTGCGCCGCGTCACCAAACGCTAAAGCGCCACGACTGGGTCGTGGGCTCCAGATCGAGGAGACTGACATGACCGTTGCGAAAACGAGCCGAAGCCAGACCCGCTTCCGCCTGATGTCCTGCCGCTGTCGACGCTGAGATCGCAAGGCCGAGAGGTCCTTCCCATCCGTTCGTTCCGACACATGCCGCACAGGCGGCAGAAGGCAGTTCCATGTCCCAGATTCAGTCTCTTCCCACCCGGGCCCGCCCGGCGCAGCAAGCCTATGTCATCGAGCTCGGCGAGGCCCAGATCGGGCTGGTGAGCCGCCGCGCCGACGAGCGCGACTTCACCTTCGTCTCGGCCTCCGCCGCCTTCCGGACGCTGGATGGCCAGCGTTTCGCCACGCCAGGCGCCGCCGAGACCGCCGCGCGCCGGCTCTCCCGCTCGCAGCGGCGCGCGCCGCTGCTGCTGGCTTCGTGAGGCGGCGATGCAGCTTCTCTCCACCCTCTGGAACGGTCTCGCGAACTGGTTCGCCCAGGCCGTTCCCGCCAGCTTCGACCCGCTCGACGCCGCAACCGCGGACGACCAGCGCCGCTCGGTCCATGACGTGACCATCGAGCAGCTCGGCATCGCCCACTGGTCCTGCCACACGCATTTCTGAGGACATGATGAACGCCCCCGTCAGACCCGGCACGCTCAGTGCCGGCGCGACTTCCGTTGCCTTGCCCCTATCATTGCCCGATCCAGCCATCCGCTTCGAGCGGGTCGGCAAGACCTATCCGGGCCGCCGCGGCCAACAGCCGGTCAGCGCGCTCGCCGGGATCGATCTCGACGTGCCCGCCGGCACCATCCTCGGCGTGATCGGCCGCTCCGGCGCCGGCAAGTCGACGCTGATCCGCCTCGTCAACGGGCTGGAGCGCGCCACCGAGGGCCGCATCCTGATCGAAGGCCAGGATGTCACCGGCCTCACCGAATCCGGCTGGCGCCAGCAGCGCCGCCGGATCGGCATGATCTTCCAGCATTTCAACCTGCTGTCGTCGCGCACGGTCTTCGACAATGTCGCGCTGCCGCTGGAGATCGCCGGCGCAAGCAAGGCCGAGATCGCCGCCAAGGTCGAGCGGCTGCTCGCGCTGGTCGGCCTCTCCGACAAGAGCGCGCGCTATCCGGCCGAG
This sequence comes from Beijerinckiaceae bacterium, assembly GCA_965283735.1. Lineage (GTDB taxonomy): Bacteria > Pseudomonadota > Alphaproteobacteria > Rhizobiales > Beijerinckiaceae > Allobosea. Next base: position 1,251,515 of record CBDIPN010000002.1, read on the forward strand.
CTTTCGGGCGGGCAGAAGCAGCGCGTCGGCATAGCGCGCGCGCTCGCCACCGATCCGAAGGTGCTGCTCTGCGACGAGGCGACCTCGGCTCTCGACCCCGAGACGACGCGCTCGATCCTCGCCCTCCTCAAGCAGGTCAATCGCGAGCTCGGCATCACCATCCTGCTGATCACGCACGAGATTCCGGTGATCAAGGAGATCTGCGACCGCGTCGCGGTGATCGAGGGCGGGCGCATCGTCGAGCAGGGCGAGACCTTCGAAGTCTTCACCAACCCGCAGCACCCGACGACGGCGAGCTTCGTCGAGACGGTGACCGGCGTCGAATTGCCCGAACATCTCGCCCATCGCATCCGCAAGGAGGCGCGCGCCGGCGACAATATCGTGCTGCGCATCACCTTCCTCGGCGAGAACGCAACGGCGCCGGTGATCAGCCGGCTCAGCGCCATCGTCGGTGTCGACGTCAACATCCTGGCCGGGCGGATCGACGCCATCGCCGGCCAGCCCTTCGGCAGCCTGCTGGTCTCGGTGCCCTCGCGTGCGCCGGAGAGCGACGCCGTGCTCGGCGCCCTGAAGAGCCTCGGGCTCAAGGCGGAGGTAATCGGCCATGTCTCCTGAAATTATTCGCCTCATCGCTCAGTCGACGCTGGACACGCTCGCCATGGTCGCGGTCGCGGCCGGGCTCGGCACGCTCTTCGGCCTGCCGCTCGGCGTCTTCCTCGCCACCAGCAAGCGCGGCGAATTGTTCGCGGCGCCGGCCGCCAACCTTCTGCTCGGCACACTGGTCAACGCCACGCGCTCGACGCCCTTCATCATCCTGGTCGTCGCGATCATTCCGTTCACCCGCCTGATCGCCGGCACCTCGATCGGCACCGTCGCTGCGATCGTCCCGCTGACCGTCGCGGCGACGCCGTTCATCGCCAGGTTGATCGAAGGCGCCGTGCGCGAGGTCGATCAGGGGCTGGTCGAGGCCGCGCGCGCCATGGGCGCTACGCCTGTCCAGATCATCAGAAAGGTGCTGGTGCCCGAGGCCCTGCCGGCGATCGTGCTCGGCCTGACGCTGGCGCTGGTCAGCCTGATCGGCTTCTCGGCCATGGTCGGCGCGGTCGGCGGCGGCGGGCTCGGCGATCTCGGCATCCGCTACGGCTACCAGCGCTTCATGCCGGACGTGATGGCGGCGGTCGTCGCCGTGCTCATCGTCCTCGTCCAGCTCGTCCAGAGCATTGGCGACCGGCTCGCCCGCCATCTCAACAAGCGCTTGCGCCACGCCTGACGCTTCCAAATTCATCCGCATCCGACAGAAGGAACGACCCTCATGACGACCCTCCTCAACCGCCGCACCGTGCTTCTCGCCGGTTTCGCCCTGACGCTCGCCGCCGTCCCGGCGCTCGCCCAGCAGAATCAGGTGATCCGCATCGGCGTCTCGCCCGGCCCGCATGCCGAGATCCTGGAGAAGGTGAAGCCCGTCCTCGCCAAGAAAGGCATCGACCTCAAGATCATCGAGTTCTCCGACTATGTCGTGCCGAACCAGGCGCTCGACGCCGGCGAGCTGGAGGCCAATTCCTTCCAGAACCAGCCCTATCTCGACAATCAGGTGAAGGATCGCGGCTTCAAGATCGAGAGCGTCGGCCTGACCGTGAACTTCCCGCTCGGCATCTACTCGACCAAGTACAAGGACTGGTCGCAGGTGCCTGACGGCTCGACCGTCGCGATCCAGAACGACCCGACCAATGGCGGCCGCTCGCTCTTGCTGCTGCAGGACAAGGGCGTGATCAAGCTGAAGGACGGCGTCGGTTTCAAGCCGAGCCCAGCCGATATCGTCGGCAACCCGAAGAAGCTGAAGATCATCGAGATCGAGGCCGCGCAGACCCCGCGTTCCCTCGCCGATGTCGCGGCCGCCGCGATCAACACCAACTATGCCGTCGATGCCAAGATCGATCCGGCCTCGGCGATCCTGCGCGAGGACGCCAAGGGCCCCTATGTCAACCTGATCGCCGTGCGCAGCGCCGACAAGGACAAGCCCTGGGTCAAGACGCTGGTCGAAAGCTACCACTCGCCCGAGATCAAGGCCTTCGTCGCCGAGCGCTTCAAGGGCGCCGTCCTCGCCGGCTGGTAACCGCTCCTCCCACCTGGCTCTCCAGTCAAAATAGCCAGGCGCCTTGCCCCGGATGCGGACCGCATCCGGGGCTTTTCTTTTGCCGGTCTCAGCGCGGCAGCGGGCCGAAGGCGAAGAACTGGGTCTCGCCGGAGGAAGCGTCGACGCCGTCATTGTCGGTGACGACGAAGAGGTTGCCGGCCTTGTCCACCGTCATGCCTTCGACCTTGTCGAGGCCGTAGCCGCCGGCCTTCATCAGGTCGGGCGTCAGATCGCGCAGCAGGGTCTTGATCACGGTCGGGATCTCCGCCGCACCGATCGCCGCCGGCTTCAGGCCCTTCACCGAGAAGGTCTGGAGCGTCTTCACCGCCTTGGCGCCGAAGCCGTTATCGCGCTCGATCACGGCGAAGCGGTCGTCGCCGAGGGAGACCAGCTCGGAGAGGCCCATCCAGAAACCCGCGGCCGGCTGCGACAGCGGATAGTGCAGCACGCCCCATTCCTTGCTCGCCGGCTTGTAGGAGAGGATCTTGGCCTTGCCCTTGGGGTCGTCCTTCCATTCGCGCTGGACGGCGAGCCAGACGGTCTCGTCCGCACCCGTACCCGTCACAGCCACGCCCTCGAAGCCGAAGCGGACCGCATGCCTGGCGAGCGCCTCCGGCAGGCGAATCTCCTCCTCGACCTCGCCCTTGGCCGAGACGCGCAGCAGGATATCGTCGAGCACCGCGTCCTTCTTCTCGGGATTGCCCTCGGAGGCCAGCCAGAAGCCGCCGCCCTCGCGGGTCGCAATGCCCTCGAGATCGTAGGAGGCCGGCTTGCCGTCCTTGGTCACGGTGAGCGCGCCCGTGATCTTCGCGGGTTTCTGCGTCGCGTCGATCTGAAGGAGGCGCGAGGGCGCATAGGCGCTGTCGGTGATCGCGAAGAGCTTGCCCGGCGCTGTCCGATCCGCCGCGAGACCGGAGAGCGCGCCCCAGCCGATCGGCAGGCCGTTCTCGTCGGCGGACTGGATCGTCGGATAGGCGGCGGCCTGCTCGGCGCGGCGATAGATCATCACGGCCGAACGCGCGCCGCCCTTCTCGCCGATATCGGTCTCGGAAGCCGAGACGAAGAGATCGCGCTGCGGGATGGCGAGCAGGCCTTCCGGGCCGATGCCGGTCGGCAGGGCCTGCAGGAAGCGCGGCGCCTTGCCGGCACCCTCGTCCTTGTAGACCAGCACCAGCGAGGCGCGCTCCAGCCCGACGAAGATCAGGCGATCTTGGCCATAGGTCGCGACCTCGATGCCCTCGGGCTCGCTGCCCTTCGCGGCCGAGCGGCGCTCGGGATAATGGCCGAGACGCATGGCGATATGGTCGACAGCGGAGCCGGAATCGAACTCGACCGTGCCGTCCTTGCGGAAGATGGTGAAGCCGCGCGAACCGCCCTTCCAGTCGCCCTCGTTGGCGGTGACGAAGCGGTCATTGTCGAGCCAGCGCACGGCGTCGGGCTCGCGGGCGACGCCCTTCAGCTCCTCGGTCGGGCTGATCTTGCCGTCACGGGTCTTGTCGATGTTCTTGAGATCGACCGAGCCGGCGGAGAAATGCGTCACGACCTTGCCGGTCTTCGAATCGACGATGACGAGGTGGTTGTTCTCCTGCAGCGTCACCACGACGAGCCCGTCCTGGTTGACGTCGACGAATTCCGGCTCCGGGTCGGTCGGCTCGACGGCGGCGATGCCGGTGAGATCGACGACCTGCCGCGTGGCGCAATCGATGGCGCCGTCCTTGATGCCGATCAGGGTGAGGTTGCCGGCGGGAAGCTGCGGCAGGGCGCCCTTGTTGAGCTTCTCGTCACGCTCGTTCTCGATGGCGATGACGATCTTGCCCTTGTCCTTGGTCAGCGTGACCGAGTCCGGCTGGCCGCCGAGATCGCATTTGGCGACGACCTGCTTCGTCTTGAGGTCGACGGTGGCGAGATGGCCGGCCGGCTGCTTGAAATTGTCGCCGGAGGTGACGACGGCGACGAAGGCCTTGTCGCCGAGGATCGTGACCGAGGTAGTCTCGCCTTCGAGCGGCACGAAACCGGCAGGCCTGGGATTGGCGGGGTCGGCGATATCGATGATGCCCAGCGCCTTCTGCTCCGCGTCGGTGTAGGCCAGCAGCGTGCCGTCGCCATTGGCGGCGATGATCTCGGAGACGGTCTTCTTCCTGGGATCGCGATCGGCCGGCAGGTTCTGCGGCACGGAGAAAGTGGCGATCCGGTTGAAGAGCGGCTCGGCCATGGCCGTGCCGCTGAGCAGGACAGCGGCGAGAGCCGCGAGGACGAGAGGCTGGCGCATGGGATCTCACCTGACGGGAACAGAGGCCCGTCGGCTAATCAGCCCATGCGACAGTCAGATGACGGTTTTCAACGCAGGGTCACCGCGTCGCCGGAAGGGAGCGCCGCACCCGAGCGCTTGAAGCCGATCACTTCAAGCTCGGTGACGATGGCGACCGCGGCCGCTTGCGCCAGGACGAAGGCGATGCCGAGCCCGGTCGGGGCGAACCAGCCCATCAGCAGGATCGCGATGCTGTCGGCGACCCAGAGCAGGTTGACGCCGATCACGGCGTAGACCGCCAGACGCGGCAGGACCTTACGGCTGGCGAACCAGGCGATCAGCGCCGCGCAAGGCAGCAGCACGAGGCCGGCGCCGCGCAGGAAGTCGACGGGCAGGCCAAGCGGCGCGGCGAGCGGCCCGGCGGCAGCGGCGAGGATCAGGCCCATGCCGGCACAGGCCGCGGCATCAAGGGCGAGAGCGGTGCGCAGCAGGGGCGAGGACTGGATGAGCGACATGGCATTCTCCTTGGCGGTTCTGGGCCTCAAGCCCGCTTCGATGAGGGGAATGCTGACGGAACCGCGTCGGCCCGTCGATTAAGCGGGAGGTAATTGGAACCGACCGCCGGGATCGCTAGCTTCTCCGCCATGAACACACATCAGCCTCCCCCGATCGGCGCGCTCCTCCGGGACTGGCGCCAACTCCGCCGCTTCAGCCAGCTCGATCTCGCGCTCGAAGCCGAGATCTCGCAGAAGCATCTCAGCTTCATCGAAAGCGGCCGCTCGCGCCCGAGCCGCGAGATGGTGCTGCTATTGGCCGAGCATCTCGGCGTGCCGCTGCGTGAGCGCAACGCGTTGCTGCTGGCGGCCGGCTATGCCCCGATCTATCCGGAGCGTTCGCTGGAAGACCCGTCGCTGGATGCCGCCCGCAGTGCGATCGACCTGATCCTCAGGGGGCACGAGCCCTATCCGGCGGTCGCCGTCGACCGGCACTGGACGCTGCTGGCCTACAACAATGCGGTGACGCGCTTGCTCGGGCTCGTTGCGGATGCGGACCTGCTGAAGCCGCCCGTCAATGTGCTGCGCCTGTCGCTGCATCCGCAGGGGCTCGCGCCTTTCATCCTCAATCTCGCGGAATGGCGCGCCCATCTCCTGGCCAGACTGCGCCAGCAGGTCCGCGCGACGGCCGATGCCAGGCTCGGCGAATTGCTGGGCGAGCTGATGAGCTATTCCCATCCGGGCGCGGGCACGCGCCACGAAGCCGAGGCGGAAGCGGCCATCGTCGTGCCCATGCAGTTGAAGCTCGGCGAGACCATATTGTCGCTGATCTCCACGACCACCGTGTTCGGCACGCCGGTCGATGTCACCCTCTCGGAACTTGCACTGGAGACCTTCTTCCCGGCCGATGCCGCTACAGCGGGAGCCTTGCGGGCGCTCGCCGCGCAGGCAGAAGAGGCGCCCTGAGCGCCGGAACCTTTCCGCGCAGCGCCCGTTCCTTCAGCGGAAAACGGCTGGGGGCCGATCTTTCAGGAGCCAAGCGCGATGAGCAGCACGACCGACAAGATCAAGGGCCTGGCCAACGAGGCCGCCGGCAACGTCAAGCAGGCCGCCGGAAAGGCGTTCAACAAGCCGGGGCTCGAGGCCGAGGGCAAGGCCCAGGAACTGAAGGGCGAGGCCCAGCAGGCACTCGGCAAGGGCAAGGACGCGGTCAAGAAAGCCGTCGACAAGGTCTGACGATCAACCTTCCACCTCAACGGAAAGAGCCGCCCATCGGGCGGCTCTTTTATGATTCAAAATGCGAAACCACGCTGTCATCCCGGACACAGCGAAGCGGAGATCCGGGATCCATTCCGGAGCGCTTCCGAGAGAGGTTCAGGCATGGATCCCGGGTCTCCCTCCGGTCGCCCGGGATAACCCGCACTTGTTGGAAGGCTTGCACCGATGACTCAGGCCGTGCCGCCGAACCCGCCGAGGAAATCCTTGACCCGGCCGAAGAAGCCCGCCGTCTCCGGGTGGTTGTTGTGCGAACTCTCGCGCTCGAACTCCTCCAGCAATTCGCGCTGGCGTGTGGTGAGCTTCTGCGGCGTCTCGACCACGACCTGGATGTAGAGGTCGCCGACATCGCGCGAGCGCAGCACGCTCATGCCCTTGGCCTTCAGACGGAACTGCTTGCCGGTCTGCGTACCCTCGGGAATCTTCACCCGTGCCTGTTCACCCGACAGCGTCGGCACCTCGATCTCGCCGCCGAGCGCGGCCGAGACCAGCCCGATCGGCACGCGGCAGAACAGGTCGGCGCCATCGCGCTGGAAGATCGCGTGCGGCTTGATCGAGAGGAAGATGTAGAGATCGCCGGCAGGCCCGCCGCGCAGGCCGGCCTCGCCCTCGCCGGCGAGGCGGATGCGCGTGCCGTCCTCGACGCCGGCCGGGATGTTCACGGAGAGCGTGCGCTCGCGGGTGACGCGGCCGGCGCCCTGGCAGTTCTTGCAGGGGTCGTCGATGACCTCGCCGCGGCCCGAGCAGGTCGGGCAGGTCCGCTCGACCGAGAAGAAGCCCTGGTTGGCGCGGACGCGGCCATGGCCGCCGCAGGTCGGGCACTGGCGCGATTTCGAGCCGGGCTTGGCGCCCGTGCCCGAGCAGGATTCGCAGGAGACCGAGGTCGGCACCCGGATCGACTCGTTCTTGCCGGTAAAGGCGTCTTCCAGCCCGATCTCGAGATTGTAGCGCAGGTCGGCGCCGCGCTCGCGGCCATTCGCGCCGCGCGCGCCGCCGCGACGGGCATCGCCGAAGAAGGAATCGAAGATATCCGACATGAAGTCGGAGAAATCGGCATTGCCGCCGGGGCCGCCACCGCCGCCATTCTCGAAGGCCTGGTGGCCGAAGCGGTCATAGGCCGAACGCTTCTGGCCGTCCGACAAGACCTGATAGGCCTCGTTGATTTCCTTGAACTTGATCTCGGCGTCCTTGTTGCCGGGATTCTTGTCCGGATGATGCTGCATCGCGAGCTTGCGGAACGAGGTCTTGAGCTCGACCTCCGTCACGGTCCGGCTGACGCCGAGGATCTCGTAGTAATCGCGCTTCGACATCGAAATGTCTGTCCCCGCAGCTTTGACGCGGCATGGCCGGGCAGCGAGCCCGGCCATCCGTATAGCCTGCAATTCCCGGACGAGATGGCCGGGTCGAGCCCGGCCAAAACGTCGCTTGAGTTACGAGCGCGCGATCACGCGCTCTTCTTCTTGTCGTCCGAGACGTCCTTGAAGTCGGCGTCGATGACGTCGTCCTTCTTGGCTTCCTCGGGCTCACCGCCCTCGGCCGCAGCGCCTTCGGCCTGGCTCGCCGCATACATCGCTTCGCCCAGCTTCATCGAAGCCTGCATCAGCTCGTTGGTGCGGGCCTGGATGGCCTCGGCGTCGTCGCCGGTCAGAGCGGTCTTGAGCGCCTCGACGGCGGTCTCGATCGCGCCCTTGTCGGCCTCGGAGACCTTGTCGCCATAGTCCTTCAGCGACTTCTCGGTCGAGTGCACGAGGCTCTCGCCCTGGTTCTTGGCCTCGACCACCTCACGGCGCTTCTTGTCCTCGGCGGCATTCGCCTCGGCATCCTTCACCATCTTCTGGATGTCGGCATCGCTGAGACCGCCGGAAGCCTGGATCTTGATCTGCTGCTCCTTGTTGGTGGCCTTGTCCTTCGCCGTCACGGAGACGATGCCGTTGGCGTCGATGTCGAAGGTCACCTCGATCTGCGGCATACCGCGCGGGGACGGCGGAATACCCATCAGATCGAACTGGCCGAGCAGCTTGTTGTCGGCCGCCATCTCGCGCTCGCCCTGGAAGACCCGGATCGTCACCGCGTTCTGGTTGTCCTCGGCGGTGGAGAAGACCTGGCTCTTCTTGGTCGGAATCGTGGTGTTGCGGTCGATCAGGCGCGTGAACACGCCGCCCAGCGTCTCGATGCCGAGCGACAGCGGGGTCACGTCGAGCAGCAGCACGTCCTTGACGTCGCCCTGAAGGACGCCGGCCTGGATCGCGGCGCCGATGGCAACCACTTCATCCGGGTTCACGCCCTTATGCGGCTCCTTGCCGAAGAACTGCTTCACGACCTCCTGCACCTTCGGCATGCGGGTCATGCCGCCGACGAGGACGACCTCGTCGATCTGGCCCGCCGACAGGCCGGCATCCTTGAGCGCCTTCTTGCAGGGCTCGATGGTGCGCTGGATCAGATCGTCGACCAGGCTCTCGAACTTGGCGCGCGAAAGCTTGATGGCGAGGTGCTTCGGACCGGAGGCATCCGCCGTGATGTAGGGCAGGTTGATCTCGGTCTGGGCCGTGGTCGAGAGCTCGATCTTGGCCTTCTCGGCCGCTTCCTTCAGGCGCTGAAGCGCGAGCTTGTCCTTCTTCAGGTCGATGCCCTGCTCGCGCTTGAACTCATCGGCGAGATACTCGACGAGGCGCATGTCGAAGTCTTCGCCACCGAGGAAGGTGTCGCCATTGGTCGACTTCACCTCGAAGACGCCGTCGCCGATCTCGAGGATCGAGACGTCGAAGGTGCCGCCGCCGAGGTCATAGACCGCGATCGTGCCGGCAGACTTCTTCTCGAGGCCATAGGCCAGCGCGGCCGCCGTCGGCTCGTTGATGATTCTGAGCACTTCGAGGCCGGCGATCTTGCCGGCATCCTTGGTGGCCTGACGCTGGGCGTCGTTGAAATAGGCGGGAACCGTGATGACGGCCTGGGTGACGGGCTGGCCGAGATAGGCCTCCGCCGTCTCCTTCATCTTGGTCAGCGTGAAGGCCGAGATCTGCGACGGCGAATAGTCCTTGCCGTCGGCGGACACCCAGGCGTCGCCGTTCGGGGCCTTCGTGATCTTGTAGGGGACCAGCTTCAGGTCCTTCTGCGTCATCGGGTCCTCGAAGGTCCGGCCGATGAGGCGCTTGATCGCGAAGAAGGTGCGCTCCGGGTTGGTGACGGCCTGGCGCTTCGCAGGCTGGCCGACCAGACGCTCGCCGTCATCCGTGATGGCGACGATGGAAGGCGTGGTGCGCGCGCCTTCCGAATTCTCGATGACCTTGGGCGTCGAGCCTTCCATCACTGCAACGCAGCTGTTGGTCGTGCCGAGGTCGATACCAATGACTTTACCCATGGATGGGATCCCTTTCGATTGAGCAGATCGCCGACCTGCGACGTTGATGCGTCGCCTGCCGGCCCATGGACCGGATCGCCCCCGCTTCAGCGGCGAACGAAACCGGCATTCCACGTTTGACGGTGGTTAAACCGCCCCTTGGCGGCGTATATAGTGAGGGTGTTCCACCCCTTGCAAGACAGGCGAGCCGATTAAGAATCGGGAGTTTCGGTGAGACAGCCGCCACGACACGCTTTCTGCCCGGGTGTGGCCTTCCCGTCCTTGCATCAGGTTGCCCGTGCCTGCATGCAGAAAGGCCGTTCCGGTTTCACTGGGCCGCCATGACACGATCGACGCGCCTGATCCTCGCCTCGCTGGCCCTCGCTGCGGCTTCGACGGCAGCGCTCGCCCAGCCGCTGCAATTGCCGGGTGCCCAGCCGTTCAACGCGCCGGGAACCCAGCAGGCCGCGCCCTCCCAGCCCGGCGCTCCGGCGGCACCGAAGCCGCCCAGCATGCCCGCCATCAAGGTCGCGGGCGAGGACGCCATCCTCGGCAAGGCCCTGCATCGCCACGGCCACCACGGCGAGGCCGTCTTCTCGAAGACAGCGACAGGCTACGGCCTCAAGCTCAATCTCGACGGCTTCCAGAGCGCCAATCTGGTCGAGCCCTGCGCCGTTTCCTTCGGCGATGCGCCCTTGCCCGTCACCGCTCTGGGCCGCCCGGCCGGCGTCCCGCGCTACAAGCTGGAGGCGTCGATCTGCCCGATCGTCTTCGACGTGCTCGACGGCGCCTTCCTCGTGGTCGAGCCGACGGAGCCCTGCGTCGTGCAGGCTGCGCAATGCCGGATCGACCCGCGTGGACTGTGGGGGCCCGATGCCCGCACCGTCGCCGGGCAGGCCAAGGAGATCGAGAAGGCGCGCGGCAGTGCCGAACGCGCCGTGCGCGAGGGCTACCGGACGCTGACCGCCAAATCGGATGCCGTCGAGCAGCGCGTGGTCGCCCGCGAGCAGGCCGGGTTCTCGGCCGAGCGCGAGATGATCTGCCGGGATTTCCAGCGCGAGGGCCAGTTCGGCTTCTGCGGCGCCCGGATCACCGAGGCGCGGGCCGCCTCGCTGCGCGCCCGGCTCGGGCTCAATACCGAGCCGAAGCCCGCCGCCGCCAAGCCGAAGCCGCGCCCCACGCCGAAGCCGGCCCCACTCTCGCTCACGCCGACGCAGTAGAGCCGGGCCCGTCCGGGCGCGCCGCGCGCGAACCCGTCCGGCGATTAGAGCTTCATTCACCACCTTTTCCGGCTCCCTCCCCGGCCCGCGCAAGGCCGCCCGCTTCTTTACGATTGCGCGGTGATTGGCCCCTTACCAAGCCCTGGCACACTGCTTTGGGGGGACAGGACACAATGCGCATTTTTGATTGGAAGTTTGCGAGGAAGGGCGTTGCAGCCCTGCTCGCCGGCATGCTCGCCAGCGTTGCACCGGCCCAGGCCTGCACGAATATCCTGATGATCGCCGCCGATGGCACGCCGGTCTACGGCCGCACCCTCGAATATGCGCTCCAGACACAATCCGACGTCGTCGTGGTCCCGCGGAACTACGCCTTCGTCGGCACCCGCCCGGGCAACATGGCCGCGCCGAAATGGAACACCCGCTACGCCTTCGTCGGCGTGATGAGCTTCGGCCAGCCCTTCGTCTCGGACGGCATGAACGAGAAGGGCCTTGCCGGCGGCGCCCTGTATTTCCCGGACTTCGCGGGCTACACGCCGGTCGCCCAGGCCGACCCGAGTACCGCGCTTGCGCCCTGGGAATTCCTGAGCTGGGTGCTGTCGAATTTCTCGACCGTCGCGGAAGTGAAGGCGGCGCTCGACAAGACCGTGATCGTCGATCTGCCGGCACCGATGGTGAACTTCACCTTGCCGTTCCACTTCCCGATCCACGATGCGACGGGCGCCTCCATCGTGATCGAGCCGGTGGACGGCAAGCTGAAGGTCTATGACAACCCGATGGGCGTCCTGACCAACTCGCCGACCTTCGACTGGCACCTCAACAACATCCGCAACTACGTCAAGCTTTCGCCGGTCGCGGCCGACCCGCTGAAGATCGGCGGCAAGACCTTCGCCCCCTTCGGCCAGGGCTCGGGACTGCTCGGCATTCCGGGGGACCCGACCCCGCCTTCGCGCTTCATCCGCGCGCTCGGCTATGTCGCTTCGGCGAAGCAGGCTCCCGATGGCCCGCAGACGGTCCGTCTCGTCGAGCACATCATGAACAATTTCGACATCCCCGTCGGCTTCATCGACTCCGCCGCGAAGGGCGGGGAACTCGAATACACACAGTGGACCTCGGTCGCGGATCTGCGCGCCAGGAAGTACTACATCAAGAGCTATCAGGATCAGGTCCTGCGCATGGTCGACCTGACCAGCTTCGACCTCGACGCCAAGACGCTTCAGGTCGCGCCGTTCAAGCCGAACCCTGTGCCCCCGGCCCTCCAGTTCGGCAAGCCGTAACGGACGATAGCCGCCCCCTTTCGCTCCGCGAGATCGGGGGCGGCGTTCCCTGGATCATGGACCGGCGAACCGCCCCTGGCGGTCTTGCCGTCAGGGCGAAGCCGTCAAGGGCAGCGAGACGGTGAGCAGGCCCACGGTTCCGCGCGCCCGGTTCTCCGCGGCGAACTCGCGCAGAACCTTGATGCGGGTCGAGACCGGCGTCTTTCCGACCGTGAAATTATAGGCGAGCGTGCCGCCAAGCGCGGTCACGCGTCCCTTATAGGCGCCGAGCTGCGCGCCGGCCCCGCTGTCGCCGGTGAGCTGCTGATAATGATAGCCGATGACGCCGGCCGACAGGGCGCTGGTCAGCGCCTTCGAGGCCGCCCATTCCAGATGGAACTCGGTGCCCGTCCGGTAGTCCGTCGCCGGATTGGTGCCGTTGAAGGTCACGCCGGCAACGCCCGAGAGATCGATGCCGGTTTCCGGATCGAACCAGGTGAGGGCGCCGGACAGATCCGTCGCCCAGCGATGGAAGGCGAGATTGGCGAGTTCGCCGTTGCGGTAGTCGCCTGCAGGTGCGTTGACCATGACGGTCGCGTTCCAGTGGAACTTGCCGGCATGCCAGCCGAGCATCGCCGAGAACACGGGATCGCCGACGACCACCGCGCTGTCGCGCAGGCTGGTGCCGATGATGCGGTTCGTGCGCGGCGAATCGTACTCAGTGCCGACCCCGACCCGGACACGGCCGACGGGCAGGGTGGCACCGAGCGCGACATTGCCGCCGGCGATCTCCCAGGGCGTCACCCATGTGCCGCTCAGGAAATCCGCCCTGGCCTGGCTGCGCACATCCGCGACGAAACGTCCGCCCGCCGGCAGCGACTTCCGGGCGTCGAGCTTCGCATCGTAGCTGTAGGTGTCGCTCTCGAAATAGACCCCGGGAGGCGGCAGGTAGCCCGCCATCGCGCCGCGCCCGCCGAGCAGATAGAAGCCCGTGCCGTTTTCGGCGGCGGCGGCTTTCTCACAGGTTCCGAAAACGCCGGCGGCAAGGCCGAGCGCCAGCAGCACGCCGAGCCGGACCAGCCGGGACGATTGCCCGCAGACTTCGTTATACGTCATGTTGTCGATCGCCCCCCGGCGCAGCCGCCGCCAGCCGGGCGAATCAGCCATGCAACCCTAACGCGCCTGCGGCCGGCGCTGAATCCCCCTAGGGCATGTCCCCGTGGTTTCGCGCGCCCGCCATGCGGGCTTGCAGCGTCTGCGGGTCCAGCGTCGCGAGCGCGTCGATCAGCGCGACCGCGAAGCTGCCGGGGCCGGCAGCGCGCTCGGCCGCGATCTCGCCGGCAATACCATAGGCGGTCAGCGCCGCCGCGGCCGCGATCACCGAGTCGGGCTCCACCGCCCGGCAGGCCGCGACCAGCGCACTCGAAGCACAGCCGAGCCCGGTCACCTTGCTCATCAACTCATGACCATGCGCGACCGACAGAGCCCGATCCTCCGTCTCGATGCGGTCGACCGCACCGGTGGTGACGCGCACGATATCCCGGCGCAGCGCGAAAAGCGGCTCCAGCACCGCCATTTCCGTGGCATTGCCACGCACCAGCACATCGAATAGCGCCAGCACGTCGCCGACCAGCCGCAGCCGCAAGGGCGAGAGCTCGACGAAGACCGGGTCGAGCACCAGCGGAATGCGGCGCTCCCGCGCGACGCCGACCAGCTTGGGAATGGCGCGCTCGCCTTCGAGGCTGAGCGTGCCGAGATTGATCAGGATCGCGCCCGCGCCGGCCGCGACCGCCTCGACCTCGTCGGGATGGCTCGCCATCGAGGGCACGGCCCCGACGGCCAGCAGCATGTTGGCGGTAACGTTCTGCGCCACCGTATTGGTCAGGCAGTGGACGCGCGGGCGGCGCCTGGCCACCCGCGCGAGGATCGATGCGACGCTGGCTGCGTCGAGCTTTTCGCTGAAACCGCTCATTCAGCAGCAGGTAGATAGATACTCCCGCCCTTGTCGAGGAATTCCTTCGACTTCGCCGCCATACCTTCCGCGGCCATGGCTTCAAGGCTCGCCCGCTCGTTGTCGCTCATCGCCAGCACCTCGGCGCGCAGATCCTGCGTGATCTTCATCGAGCAGAATTTCGGCCCGCACATCGAGCAGAAATGCGCGACCTTGTGGGCGTCCTTTGGCAAGGTCTCGTCGTGGAACTCCCGCGCCGTGTCGGGATCGAGCGCCAGGTTGAACTGATCCTCCCAGCGGAAATCGAAACGGGCGCGCGAGAGCGCATCGTCACGAATCTTCGCGGCCGGATGGCCCTTGGCAAGATCGGCGGCGTGGGCGGCGATCCGGTAGGTGATGACGCCGGTCTTGACGTCGTCGCGGTTGGGGAGACCCAGATGCTCCTTCGGCGTGACGTAGCAGAGCATGGCGCAGCCATACCAGCCGATCATCGCCGCGCCGATGCCCGAGGTGATATGGTCGTAGCCCGGCGCGATGTCGGTCGTCAGCGGTCCGAGCGTGTAGAACGGCGCTTCGCCGCATTCGCGCAGCTGCTTGTCCATGTTCTCCTTGATCTTGTGCATCGGCACATGGCCGGGGCCCTCGATCATCACCTGGCAGCCTTTCTGCCATGCGATGTTGGTGAGTTCCCCCAGCGTCTCCAGTTCGGCGAACTGGGCGCGGTCATTGGCGTCGGCGATCGAGCCCGGACGCAGGCCGTCGCCCAGCGAGAACGAAACGTCGTAGCGGCGCATGATCTCGCAGATCTCGTCGAAACGCTCGTAGAGGAAGCTCTCGCGATGATGCGCGAGGCACCAGCGCGCCATGATCGAGCCACCGCGCGAGACGATGCCGGTGACCCGCGACGCTGTAAGGGGGACATAGGGCAGCCTGACGCCGGCATGGATGGTGAAGTAGTCGACGCCCTGCTCGGCCTGCTCGATCAGCGTGTCCTTGAACACCTCCCAGTCGAGCTTGATCGGATCGCCGCCGACCTTCTCCAGCGCCTGATAGATCGGCACCGTGCCGATCGGAACCGGCGAGTTGCGCAATCCAGGAGCGGATGTTGTGGATGTTGCGGCCGGTGGAGAGGTCCATGACCGTGTCGGCGCCCCAGCGGATCGCCCAGACCAGCTTCTCGACCTCTTCGGCAGCGCCCGACGTCACGGCCGAGTTGCCGATATTGGCGTTGATCTTGACCAGGAAATTGCGGCCGATCGCCATCGGCTCCAGCTCGGGGTGGTTGATGTTCGCGGGGATGATGGCGCGGCCGCGCGCGATCTCCTCGCGGACGAATTCCGGCGTGACGAATTCCGGCACGTTGGCGCCGAAGCTCTCGCCATCGGCATGGCGCTCCCGCGCGCCCTCCAGCATGGCGGCGCGGCCGAGATTCTCGCGATGGGCGACATAGATCATCTCGGGGGTGACGATGCCGGCCTTGGCGAACTCGTATTGAGTCGTCATCTGGCCGGGCTTCGCCTGCAGGATCGGGCGCTCGGCCGGGCAGGCCGGCACGAGCTGCTCGGCGGAGATGTGGCCGTTATCGGCGGCGGTGACAGCACGGCCGGGGACTTGCTCGAAGCCGCGTGCGTCGAGCCAGGCGCGACGCGGCTGGACGAGGCCGGCATTGAGATCGATCTTCGCGTCGGTCTCGGTGAAGGGGCCGGAGGGGTCGTAGAGGCGCACCGGCGGCTCGGCATCGGTCGTCAGCACGACCTCGCGGAAGGGCACGCGCATCTCGGGATGCTCGGGCGCGGCGACATAGATCTTGCGCGAGCCGATGATCGGCCCGGTCGTGACGCTCTGGGGAGCGGTCTTGACGCTGTTCTTCTGGGGTTTGGTGTGGGCATTCATAGGGGGATCTCCTCCTTGGTACAGGTCAGGAGATCCGGCGTCGAAGCGGTTCAAGCGCTGTGATGCGGGTGCAGGCCAAGGCTGCACCGCGTTCCAGTCCCTCCGCCGGTATGACCCGGATCAGGTTCGATGGGTTCAGCTTCGAAAGCCGTCTCAGCCCTTGCGGGCACCCCTCGGAACACTGGCGAGGTTAGGCGCAGCGCCGCCACTTGGCAACGGGCTCACGCGAACACTGTGCTGAATTGGAAGAAGGGCTCAGGCGGTCCGGTCGACCAGCGTGCCCTGCCCGGCTGGCAGCGTCGCCTGCGTCTGCTCGACGCTCTGCTGCAGCATGGCGACGAGGCTCTGCTCGGCCTGCGCATTCTGCTTGAGCATTTCGGCCGACAGCGCCTGCTGCGTCGAGGCGGCCTGCATCGTGACGATGCTGGTGGCGAGGGAAACGGCGTCGCTCATGGCCGGCAACCTAACCCGTCAACCCTACCAAATCCTCAACCCGGCCGCTCAAGGTGCGATGATCGAGGGCACGGGCTTCGGCATCGGCGGATCACGCTCGGACCGAATCTGCGCCTTGTCCCCGCGAGTTCCACGCTTCTCGTCCCGTGGCGCCGCGCTGTTCGGCATCGGCGGGCGCGCCACCTCGCCCGAGCGCGGCACCAGCGGCACGCCGGGAGCGCGCTGCCTTGCCGGGGGAAGCGCGGTCTGGACCTGCGCCGAAACTGCAATGGGCATGCCGGCAACAAGCGCCACGGCGATGACCAGGACAAGCTTTCTCATGGCTGCATCTCCCTTCGCCCCTTTCTCCGGGAACGAAACAAGCGCAGGGAACGGCGGTTCCCTGCGCCTGATGAAGAGCGGAGCTGCCTTACGGGCTGCCCCGTCGCGGCGTCACTGGTTCTGGCCGCTGAGCAGCGGCGTGATGCGCCGGAGCGTGACGCGCCGATTCTCGCGCGAAGCATCCTGGGTGTTCACCTTCAGATATTGCTCGCCATAGCCCTGGGTCGTCAGGTTCTCCGGCGGGATCTGGAAGTCGCGCGTCAGGATCTCCGCGACCGATTGCGCCCGGCGATCGGAGAGCGAGAGATTGTCGACATCGGCGCCGACGGCGTCGGTGTGGCCCTCGACGAGGAAGACCTCGTTGGGCGAGCGCTGCAGGGCGCGCTTCACCGAATCCGCGATCACCGACAAGCGCCGCGCCTGATCCTGCCCGACCTGCCAGGAGCCGGTATCGAAGTTGATCGTGTCGATATCGACGCTGCGCATGCGGGCGCGCAGGTCCGGCGAATAACGGACCTCGTCCAGCGTGTAGCGGCGCGGGATCGCGGCGATCGGCGGGGCGATGATCGTCTCGTAGATCAGATCCTCGTCGGCCCGGTCCGCATCGACGATATAGCGCTCGCGCGGCATCGGCAGCGGTGGCGGCGGCAGCACGACGACATCGTCGGCGAAGCGGCCCGGACGGTCGCGCAGCGTGTTGTCGATGATGATCACCTCGCGGTTGTCGCGGTCGATGCGGGTGCGGCGGATCAGCCGGCCCTCCTCGTCGGTGACGGTGACGATGCGTGTGCCGTCCGGCCGCTCGAAGACCGTGCGGTTCTCGTCGCCGCGGCGCTCGGAACGACCCTGCCAGCCGAGATCGCGGAAGCGCTGGTCCTCGTCGCGGCGGATGATGGCGCGGCCGTCATCGTCGCGGATGATGGTGCGACCGGGCTCGCGGATGATGGTGACGTCACCCTCGCGCCGTTCCTCACGGCGGCTGCGGATATCCTCGAAGCGCTGCGCGCCCTGCACCGCCATGATGCCGCCGAGGACGCCGGCACCGAGGCCGATCGCACCCGCCACGCCCGGCGAGATGCCGCCGCGGCGGCCCTCACGCTGGGGCGGCTGGCCGGGAGCGACGCCGGGCTGACCGGGAACAGGGGCGACACTGGGTTGTGCCGGCGCAGCCGTCCCCGGTGCTCCGCCGGACGGCATGCCGGGAGCGGGCCGCCCGACCTGGCCGGGCGCCGCGCCCGCAGGCGGGGTCGGAGCCGTGGCGCCGGGCTGAGCCGGGGCGAGAGCTGGAGCGCCGGGAGCGCCAACCGCAGGCGTGCCCGGCGCCGGGCGCGAGGGCTGGACCGGAGCAGCGCCGGCGGGCGGGGGTGGTGTCGGAGCGGCCGTTCCCGGCTGTGCTGGAGCGGCGGGAGCGGCAGGTTGAGGCGCCAGAGTCGAAGGCTGCTGAGAGGGTGCAGCCGAAGGCGGAACGGTCGGGCCACCGCGCGGAACGGCCGAGGGCGGCGCGCCGGCTCCGGGCTGTGACGGAGCAGCGGGCGCCGTCGCAGGAGGCGCTCCGGTTGGGCGGGGCTGGGTCGGCGCAGCCGAGGGCGGAACGGCCGGGCCGCCGCGCGGAACCGCCGAGGGCGGTGCGCCGGCTCCGGGCTGCGACGGAGCGGCGGGCGCCGTCGCAGGAGGCGCTCCGGTCGGACGAGGCTGGGTCGGCGCCGCCGATGGCGGAATCGCAGGACCACCACGCGGAGCGACCGACGGCGGCGCGCCGGCGCCCGGCTGAGGCACGACACGCGGGACGGTCGGCTCGACCGGCGGGCGCGGCGGTGTCGGGCGGGCTGCCGGGGCTTCGCTGGGCGAGGGCGCGGCACGAGGCACGGCAGGCGCCTCACGCGGCATGGCCGGGCGCTCAGGCTGCGGACGCATGGCCGGCGGCTCGGCGCGCGGCTGGGGCGCGGGCATGGCGGGAGGCTGCACCCGGGGGGCTGCCGGCGCAGGCTGCATCTGCGGCGGGCGCGGAGCCTGCGGCTGGGCGGGCGCGGTCGGGGCTGCGGGCCGTTCCGGGCCGCGCTGCTGGCCGGGCTGGCCGCCCTGTGGCTGCTGCGGGCGCCGTGGCCCGCGTGGGTCCTCATCTCCGGCGGCGGGGGCCTGTGCGACCCGGTATCCGGCCTCAGTGAAGGCCTGCCCGGCTTGCGAGAGGACGAGGGCCGGCAGGACGGTCCCGACCAGCAACCAGCGTTTCGTGCGCATCTCTATTCCCGTCGTTTTGTTTCAACGTGCGGGTATCAGGCCGCTCATGGCCTGAACCCCCGATGAAGCGAAAACGGCGGGAATCGGGCAACGGTTCCCTTGGATCGACGATCAGATGCCGGCCTGCGCCTTCACATAGGCCGCGATCTCGGCATGGGTCGCGAACCAGCAATCGCCCTTCGCCTTGGCGAGGCGGACCAGTTCCTCGAGGATCCAGAAGCGCGAGCGATAGGTGATGACATGCGGGTGCATGGTCAGCAGGAAGAGCCCGCCTTCGGCATAGGCGCCCTCGAACTCGCGGCGGAAGATGTCGAAGACCGCCTCCGGCGACGTATAGGGCCTCAAGCCCTGGAAGCGGTTCATGCTGAGATAGGGCGCGTCGTCGCGGATCCACTCGACCGGCAGTTCGACGATGCCGGTCGGCTCTCCTTCTCGACGATCTCATAGGGGTCGTCATCGGCGAAGAGCGAGGAATCGTAGAGCAGGCCGAGCTCGCGCTCGATCGAGAGCGTCACGTCGGAGAAATCCAGGACGGGGTGCGCATCCCGACGGGGCGGACACCCGTGACCTTCTCCAGCGTATCGGCCGAGCGTAGGTGCAATTCGCGCTCGTTGGCGGGCGGCACGGCCGTGTTGACCTCATGGATCCAGCCATGGAGGCCGATCTCGTGGCCGGCGCCGATGATGCGGCGCTGTTCTTCCGGGTAGAGCAAGGCGGTGACGGCCGGTACGAAGAAGCTCGCCGGAATGTCCTGCCGCTTCAGCAGGTCGAGGATCTTGGGCACGCCGACGCGGTTGCCGTACTGGCCCCAGGACAGTCGCCCGACCGACTTGCCGCCGTCGCGCAATTCGTTGGTCTCGTGATCGACGTCGAAGGAGAGCGCGACCGCGCAGCGCGCGCCGTTCTTCCATCTGGCGGGCTTGAGATTGCGGCCGGCGCGGACCTGCTCGACCTTGCCGCGCCAGACCTCTTCCGGCCATTGCCAGGGCAGAAGTTCATCGGGCTGGCTCGTCATGGCGGCTCTCCTCAGGTCGTCGCAGCGCCGGGCAATACCGGCACGGCGGCGAGCAGGCGCTTGGTGTAGTCGTGCTGCGGATGGTCGTAGACCTCGCCCGCCGGGCCGCTCTCGACAATCCGGCCGCGATACATGATGGCGACGCGGTCGCAGAGATGGCGGACGACCGAGAGGTCGTGCGAGATGAAGATCAGCGTCAGGTCGAGTTCCTGCCGCAGGCGGATCAGCAGGTTGATGATCTGCGCCTGGATCGAGACGTCGAGCGACGCGACCGGCTCGTCGCAGACGACGACATCGGGCTGCATCGCCAGTGCGCGGGCAATGGCGACGCGCTGGCGCTGCCCCCTGAGAACTGGTGCGGGTAGCGATCCGCGAAATCGGGATTGAGCCCGACCGCCGCCAGCCATTGCCGGACATAGGTCTTCGCCTGCGCGCGCTCGACGAGCCCATGCGCCAACGGCCCTTCGGCGATGCTGTCACCGACCGTCATGCGTGGATTGAGCGAGGCGAAAGGGTCCTGGAAGATGGTCTGGACCCGCGTCGTGACCTTGTGCGGCGGCTCGCCCGCGCTCATCACGGGCGCACCGTCGATGCGGACAGAGCCGGTGTCGGGCGCATAGATGCCGGCCGCGACGCGTCCGAGCGTCGACTTGCCGGAGCCGGATTCGCCGACGAGGCCGAGCGCCTCGCCGCGCTTCAGCACCAGCGTGACGTCGTCGACCGCCTGCACGACGGACGGCGGCCTGGACAGGCCGACCTTCTGGGCGAGCTTGCGGAACAGGCCGGGCGTCCCGGCGAAGCGCTTGGCGACATGCTCGATGCGGACATAGTGCACGGCATCCGCGACCGTGGCGGGTGCCTGCTTTGCGGCGCGCGGCGGCGGCGCGACATCGGAGCCGACGCCGCCGGCCAGAAGCTTGCCGGGCTCGGAGCGCGAGGGCAGGGCGTCGAGCAGCGAGCGCGTATAGGGGTGCTGCGGATGCGTCAGCACCGAAAGCGTCGGCCCGGCCTCGACGATCTTGCCGTGACGCATGACGCAGACATGGTCGGCAAGCGAGGCGACGACGGCGAGGTCATGGCTGATCCAGATCAGCGCCGTGCCGAGTTCGGCGACCAGCTCCTTCATCTCCGCGAGGATCTCGGCCTGCACGGAAACGTCGAGCGCGGTGGTCGGCTCGTCGCAGATGATCAGCTTCGGCCGGTGCAGCAGGGCGATCGCGATGGCGACGCGCTGGCGCATGCCACCGGAGAACTGGTGCGGGTAGAAATCGACCTTGCTCTCGGCATCGGGAATGCGGACCTGCGCCAGCGCCGCGACGGCGCGGCGGCGCGCCTCGGCGCCGGAGACCGTCTCATGCGCTTCCAGAGCGAGCCTGATCTGCGTGCCGATGGTCAGCATCGGGTTCAGCGTCATCATCGGATCCTGGAAGACCATCGAGATCTGCTTGCCCCGGACCTTGCGCAGTTCGGCGGGCGGCAGGCCCGTGAGTTCGCGGCCCTCCAGCTTGACCGAGGAGCCGGATTCGACGCGGCCGGGCGGATCGATCAGCCCGATGATCGAGAAACCGGTGATGCTCTTGCCCGAGCCGGATTCGCCGACGAGACCCATCACTTCGCCGCGCTTCAACGCGAAGGAGACGCCGTCGACCGCCTTCACCACGCCGGCACGGGCGTGGAAATGGGTGGCGAGGTCGGTGACGGCAAGGAGAAGCGCGTCGCTCATCGCTTCAGCCTCGGATTGACCTGGTCACGGATGCGGTCGCCGACAAGGTTGATCGCGACGATCAGCACGATCAGCGCGATGCCGGGATAGATCGAGATCCAGTAGCGGCCCGACAGCATGTACTGGAAGCCGTTGGCGATCAGCATGCCGAGCGAGGGCTCTGTGACCGGCAGGCCGACGCCGAGGAAGGAGAGCGTCGCCTCCAGCGCGATGGCATTGGCCACCTGCACGGTCGCGACCACGATCAGTGGCGGCAGGCAGTTCGGGAAGATATGGCGCAGGACCACGCGCCAGCCCGGCAATGGCGTCGAGAGCACGGCCTCGACATAGTCCTTGCCGCGCTCGGCCGAGGCCGCGCCATGGGCCGTGCGGGCAAAATAGGCGTATTGGGCGGCAGCAAGCGCAGCGATGAGCTGCATCTTGCCCTGTCCGAGAAGGGCGGAGAGCACCAGCGCCAGCAGGATCGCCGGGAAGGCGAGCTGCAGATCGATCACGCGCATGATGAAGGCCTCGCGGCGCCCGCCAGCATAGGCGGCACCGATGCCGAGCGAAACGCCCAGCGTGAAGGCGATGGCGCCCGCCACCAGCCCCATCTGCAGGGAGATGCGCAGGCCGTAGAGAATGGCCGAGAGCAGATCGCGCCCCTGCGCATCGGTGCCGAGCCAATGTGTGTAGCCGCCCTCGCCGACATAGCCCGGCGGGCGGCGCGCATCGGAGAGCGAGAGCTTGGCGAGGTCGTAAGGGTCCTGCGGGGCGACGAGCGGTGCCAGCAGGGCGATGCCGATCGTCAGGACGACGACGGCGAGCGCGATGACGGCCGTCCTGCTCTCGCGGAACTCGGCCCAGAAGCGGGCTACGGGAGAGGCGTCCTTCATCGCGCGCCTCCTTTCCGCAGCCTAGGATCGAGCCCGACATAGGCGAGGTCGACGAGGAAATTGATGGTGATGAAGACGAAGGCGACAAGCATCAGATAGGCGACCATCACCGGCCGGTCGAGCGACTGGATGGAGTCGATGATCAGCTTGCCGATGCCGGGCCAGGAGAAGATCGTCTCGGTCACGACCGCGAAGGCGAGCGTCGAGGCGAATTCGAGCCCGAAGACGGTGACGAGCGGGATCGCGATCAGGCGCAGCACATGGCGGCGCAGCACGGTCCATTCGGAGAGGCCGGCAGCACGGGCGAATTTCACGGTGTCGGAGAGCATGGTCTCGCGCGTGCCGGCCCTCGCGAGGCGTGTCATCAAAGCGAGCTTGAAGAAGGCGAGGTTGAGCGCCGGCAACAGCAGATGGCTCAGGCCGTTCAACGTCAGGAAGCTCCACTCGACGCCGAAGATGGAGACCGTCTCGCCGCGCCCGCCGGCCGGCAGCCATTGCAATTCGACGGCGAAGGCCATGATCAGCACGAGGCCGATCCAGAAGGTCGGCACGGAGAAGCCGAGGATCGAGACTGTCATGATCAGCTTGGAGGCGAAGCTGTCAGGCCTGTAGCCGGCATAGATTCCGGCGGGAATGCCGATCAGCGCGGCGCCGCAGACTGCGGCCAGCGTCAGTTCCAGCGTCGCCGGCAGGCGCGACAGGATCAGGTCCATCACCGGCATGCCGAAGACGAAGGAACGGCCGAAATCGCCGTGCAGCACGCGGCCGAGGAAGGTCAGGTACTGTTCCCAGAGCGGCCGGTCGAGCCCGTATTGCGCGATGGTCTGGAGGCGCAGTTCCTGGCTGACATCGGGGCCGATCAGCACGTCGATCGGGTTGCCGATCGCGTAGACGCCGACGAAGACCAGCACCGACATGACGAGCATGACGACAAGGGCCTGCGCCAGCCGGACGGCGACATGGCCTAGCATGTGACATGCTCTGGCGGAGCACAGGGCTCAGCCCTCATCCTGAGGAGCGCCGCAGGCGCGTCTCGAAGGATGCCCCAGGAAACGCCATCAATGCGAACTGGAGCATCCTTCGAGACGCCGCTTCGCGGCTCCTCAGGATGAGGGCTGCGAAAGAACCGCATCACGGCCAGTTCTCCACCATCACGGCCCGCGTCTCCTCGACGCCGACCTGCCAGAGCCTGAGCATCTCCTCGTCCGGCCGCTGGTAGAGGCCGTGGAAATTGCCGTCGCCGAGGATTTCGCGGCGCTTCGCCGGGCTCGCGGCCTGGTATTCGGCGGTGTTGAAGGGCGGCTTCAGCGTCTCGGGCATGGCGACGCCGGCGAGCCGTGTCCAGGGGAAATTCTCCATCCAGGAGGCGTGCGAGGCCGCCGGATCGACCGCCTGGACCGCCGCCTGGAATTGCGGCGCCGCCCACCAGTTGTGCAGGCGGATGCTCGCGTCGGGATGGCCGTCCAGCCATTCGGTCGCGAAGTTCAGCGCCGGCGAATTGCCGCCATGGCCGTTGACGAGGACGATGCGGCGGAAGCCCGAGCGATAGAAGCCGTCGAAGATGTCGCCGAGGAGCGCGGCGTAAGTGCTCAAGCGCAGCGAGATGCTGCCGGGGAAATTCAGGAAGCCCGGCGTCAGGCCATAGGCCAAGACCGGAAAGACGGGGATGCCGAGCGGCTCGGCCGCCTCCTGCGCCACCCGCTCCGACAGGATCACATCGGTCGCGAGGCTCAGGTAGGCGTGCTGTTCGACGCTGCCGAGTGGCAGCACGCAGCGGTCGTCCCGCTTCGCCTGAGCCTCGATCTGCATCCAGTTCAAATCGGCGACACGCACGGCGCGATCCTTGCTTCGCTTTCATAAGCGGTAGACAATCCCGGCAGGCAGTGCGGGACCGCCGCCGGAACCAACCTTGACTCTGGCCTCCGGTAGCGTCAAGTTCCATTTGGAACTAAATCGGCCGAGAGACATTCCCGATGCGACGAGCACCGACCTCTCCTTCCCGCGCCGACCCGGAGCGCGAGGCGGCACTTGCCGAGCTCGACCCGCTGACCGTGACCAAGCTCTGGGACAATCCCTGCTGGCTGTCCTTCCGGCTGAACTTCGTCGCCTTCCGCTTCAACGACCCGGTCTATCGCTGGATCGAGACGCGCTACGGGCTCGTCCGGCCCGAATTCGTCGCGCTCTATTCGGTTGGCTTGAAGGAGGGCGTCGCCGCCAAGAACATCGTCGCCTCCTCCGGCCTGCCGAAGAACACGCTCTCGCGCGCCGTGCAGAAGCTGCTGCAGCGGCGGCTGCTCAAGCGCGAGAGCGATCCCACCGACCTGCGCAGCTATGTGCTCCATCTCACGCCGGCCGGCCGCAAGATCTTCGACGAGACGATGGTGCCGATGGTCGAGCACCAGACGACGATGCTCGCCGGCCTCAGCGAGGACGAGCAGCGGCAGCTCTGCGTGCTGATGGACAAGCTCGTCATCGCCTCGCCCGCCTGGCCACAGGAACTCCAGTCATAACCACAGAAAAACAGGGGATACCGTCATGACAATCGTGAAGAGCTTCCGCCTCGCCGCCTTCGCCGCCCTGCTCGGCGCCACTGTCTCGACCGGCGCGCTCGCCCAGACCCTGACGATCGGCGTCCGCGCCGGACCGGAAATCGATCGATCCGCATTTCACCGCGACCGGCACCCATGCCGAGGCGTTGAAGCATGTCTTCGACACGCTGACCTGGTCCGGCGACAAACTCCAGATCGAGCCGCGCCTCGCCCTGAGCTGGAAGACGCTGGAGCCGACGGTCTGGGAGTTCAAGCTGCGCCCCGGCGTCAAGTTCCATGACGGCTCGGACTTCACGGCGGAGGACGTCAAGTTCTCGATCGAGCGCATCCCGGTCGTCGCCGGCCCGAACCCGACCACGATCTATGTCCGCCGCGTCAAGGAGGTGAAGATCGTCGATCCGCTGACGGTGCATATCGTCACCGACGGGCCGGCGCCGAACCTGCCGAACGATTTCATCCGGCTGTTCATCGTCTCACACAAGGCCGCCGCCGGCCTGACCAAGGACAGCGCCAACGAGGCCTTCAACTCGGGCAAGGCGGCTGTCGGCACCGGCCCCTACAAGTTCGTCTCGTGGACGCCGAAGGACCAGATGGTTCTCGACCGGTTCGACGGCTACTGGGGCGCGAAGGAGCACTGGGCCAAGGTCGTCCGCAAGGAACTGCCGAACGACGCCGCCCGCGTCGCCCAGCTCAAGGCCGGCCAGGTCGACATCATCGTGCGCGCGCCGGCTTCCGACGTGCCGACGCTGAAGCGCGACGCCAAGCTCTCCGTCGCGACGATCGAGAGCGTCTATCTCTTCAACATGGAGCTCGACATGCGGGACAAGAGCCCGCAGATCAGCGCCAAGGACGGCTCGGCCCTGCCGAAGAACCCGCTGCAGGACGCGAAGGTGCGCGAGGCGATCGATCTCGCCATCGACCGTCCGGCGCTCGCGGAGATCGCGATGGAGGGACTCGGCACGCCCGCGAACCAGCTGGTGACGCCGACCATCGCCGGCTTCAACAAGAGCCTGCCGGCGCTCAAGCCGGACCTCGCCAAGGCGAAGAAGCTGATGGAGGAGGCCGGCTATCCCAACGGCTTCAAGGTCTCCTTCTCCTTCACCAATGACCGCCTGCCCGGCGACCGGCAGGTCGGCACCTCGATCGCGCAGATGCTGGCGCGCATCGGCATCGAGGTGAACGCCAATGCGCAGCCCGGCGCGGTGTTCTTCCCGGCCCGCACGCGCGGCGAGTTCTCGATGAGCATGTCAGGCTGGGGCACGCTGACGGGCGAGGCGAACTATACGCTGTCCTCCGTGGTCCATTCCAACGACCCGGCCAAGAAGCTCGGGGCCTTCAACGTGCTCGGCTACAAGAATGCCGAGGTCGACAAGCTGATCGAGGACGCGGCCGTCGAGATGGACGAAGCCAAGCGCAACAAGATGCTGTCCGACGCCGCCGCGATCATCGCCAAGGACAGGCCGCGCCTGCCGATCGCCGCCGTCGGCTCCGCCTGGGCGATGCAGAAGGACAAGGTGACGATCAGCCCGCGCGTCGACGAGGACACGCTGGCGATGGACATCAAGCCCGCCAAGAAGTAACGGGGCCGCCTTCGACGCCATGGCCGGTTCCAGCCGGCCATGGCGGACCACATTCAAAGACCCGACAGGATACCGACATGACCCTCGCGCTTGCCATCCATGGCGGCTGCGGCACGCTGCCGAAGGCCGAAATGACGGAGGCCGAATGGGCCCAGGCCCGGTCCGACCTCGCCAGCGCGCTGCGCGCCGGCTGGGCGATCCTGACCAGGGGCGGCGCGGCCGTCGACGCCGTCGAGGCGGCCGTCCGCGTGATGGAGGATTCCCCCATTTCAACGCCGGTCATGGCGCCGCCTTCAACACCGAGGGCGAGCATGAGCTCGACGCCTCGATCATGGACGGGGCGACGCTGGCCGCCGGCGCCATCTGCGGGGCCAAGCGCATCCGCAATCCCGTCAGCGCCGCCAAGGCCCTGATGCTGCGCGGCGACCCGCTGCTGCTCGCCGGCCCCGCCGCCGACGATTTCGCCGAGCATGAAGGCGTCGATACCGTCGCCAACGCGCATTTCTCGACCGAGCGCCGCCGCAAGAACCTCGCCTCGATGAAGCTGCGCGAGATCGTCGGCACCGCCGCCGAGGCGAGCGAGGCCGAGAAGCACGGCACCGTCGGCGCCGTCGCCTGCGATGCACAGGGACATCTCGCCGCGGCGACCTCGACCGGCGGCTATACCAACAAGCCGGTCGGCCGCGTCGGCGATTCCCCAATCATCGGCGCCGGCACCTATGCCCGCGACGGACGCTGCGCCGTCTCCGGCACCGGCAAGGGCGAATATTTCATGCGCTACTGCGTCGGCCACGAGATCGCGTCGCTGATCGCCTACAAGGGCCTTTCGCTGGAAGCGGCGACGGACGCCGTCCTCGCCGAACTCTCCGAGCACAAGATCGGCGCCGGGCTGGTCGCCGTCGATGCCGATGGCGGGATCGTCGCCCCCTACAACACCGAGGGCATGTATCGGGGATGGGTGACGGAGGATGGGCTCATCCATGTCGCCACGCATGACCATGTCGAACTGGCGGGGCAGGCGTGAGCGAACCCATCCTGATCTGGGGCGCCGGCGCCATCGGCGGCACGCTCGGCGCCTATTGGGCGCGGGCCGGCATTCCGGTCCTGCTGGTCGACATCGTGCCCGAGCATGTCGAGGCCTGCCGCACCCGTGGTCTCGCCATTTCCGGGCCGGTCGAGGCATTCACGCAGGTCGTCCCGGCCGCGACGCCGGCCGAGCTGAGCGGGCGCTACAGCCGCATCGTGCTGGCCGTAAAGGCCGGCGCGACCGAAGCGGCGCTCGCCGCGCTGAAGCCGCATCTGGCGGAGGACGGCTTCGTGCTCTCCGCCCAGAACGGCCTGAACGAACTCGCCATCGCCAGGGCGGTCGGCGAGCAGCGTACGATGGGCTGCTTCGTCAATTTCGGCGCCGACTGGCTAGGTCCCGGCGAGATCCTCTACGGCAATCGCGGTGCGACCGTCGTCGGCGAGCTCGACGGCTCGAAGAGCGAGCGGGTCGTCGAGATGCACCGGCTGATGGAGATGTTCGAGCCCGACGCGATCCTGACCGACAACATTTTCGGCTATCTCTGGGGCAAGCTCGCCTATGGCGCGATGCTGTTCGCGACGGCACTGACCGACGATTCGATGTCGGCGAACTTTTCGGACCCGGAACGGCTGCCGGTCTGGCTCGCGCTCGGCCGCGAAGTCGGCGCCGTTGCAGCCAAGCGTGGCGTGACCTCGCTCGGCTTCGGCAATTTCGATCCGATGGTGTTCGCGCCCGGCCGGCCGGAAGGCCCGCAGATCGAGACGATCCGCTGGCTCGCCGATTACACTTCACAAACCGCCAAGACCCATTCCGGCATCTGGCGCGATCTCGCCGTCCGCAAGCGCAAGACCGAGGTCGACCCGCAGATCGGTGTCATCGCCACGCTCGGCCGCGAGGTCGGCATCGCGGCGCCCGCGATCGAGACGCTGGTTGCGCTGATCCACGACATCGAGGACGGCCGCCGCCCGATGGCCTTCGAGACGCTCAAGGTACTGATCGACCAATGCAGATCCGCTTCGACGACCGCGTAGCCCTCGTCACCGGCGCAGCCCAGGGCATCGGACGCGCGATCGCACTCGCGTTGGCCGAGGCCGGCGCACGCGTCCACCTCGCCGATATCGACGAAGCCGGGGTGCAGGCCACGGCCAAGGAGATCGGCGCGACCGGGCATGCCGCCGATCTCGGCTCGCCCGAAGCCGCCCAGGCGCTGGTGCGCGAGATCGTGGCGACGGATGGCCGGCTTGACCTTCTGGTCCACGCCGCCGGCGGCGTGCGCGGACAGGTCGGCCGGGCGATCGAGGAGATTTCGGAAGAGGATTGGCGGGTGATCTTCGCCGCCAATGTCGATGCCGCCTTCTTCCTGGCGCAGGCGGCGGCGCCTGCGATGAAACAGGCAGGCTACGGGCGGATCGTGACGATCTCGTCGGGAGCGGGCCTCCGGCCGAGCCTCACCGGCATCCAGGCCTATGCCAGCGCCAAGCACGCGCTGGTCGGATTGACCAAGCAGCTCGCCTGGGAATTCGGCCCGCATGGCATCACCGTGAATTCGGTGGCGCCGGGCTTCGTGCGCTCCAATCCCGCGAGCGAGCGGCAATGGCAGAGCTATGGGCCGGAGGGGCAGAAGCGTCTCGTCGAGAGCATCCATACCCGCCGCCTCGGCACGCCCGATGATATCGCCAACGCCACGCTGTTCTTCCTGAGCGAGCAGGCCGGCTGGATTTCCGGCCAGGTACTCTCGGTGGATGGCGGGCGGTCGTAGCGGCCGCGCCATTCGCGGAAAGGCCGCGACGACGGCGAGAAAAGCACGTCATCCCGTGCGCGCTGCAGCATGCCAATGCTGCTGCGCAGACACGGGACCGCCCTCGGAAAAAGGCGTCTTTTCTGCGCGCGCTCCAGAGAGGCGCCTTTTCCTGCACGCGATCCCGTGTCTGCGCAGCGGCACTACGCGCCGCAGCGCGCACGGGAAGACAGCGGTGGTACGGCCGCCCGGTCGGCACTGGTCGAAGGACCTACACCTCACCCCTGCCCTCTCTCTGATCTCGGCTGTTGCCGAGGTCAGCACTCAAAGTGTCGAAGTCGGCAACAGCCGACTTCGATGCAGGAGAGGGGTTCCCCGCGCGTGCCGTGGCTGGCTGGAGGCTCGAATTACCTCAGCCGCAATTCGCATGCTCGGCCGGCATGTCGGCGCCGACCATCCAGTTGGTGCCGAAGCGGTCGACCAGCATGCCGAAGCGCGGCGACCAGAAGGTCTCGCCGATCGGCATGGTGATCTTGGCGCCGCCCTCGGACAGGCCGGCGAAGATGCGATCAGCCTCCTCCGGCGTCGCCACGCTGACGCTGACCGAGACCGAGCGCATCGGCCCGTCGCTGTTATTCGGCGGGGCATCGGAAGCCATCAGCAATTGGCCCTCGATCTCCAGGCAGGCATGCAGGATCTTGTCGTGCCATTCCGCCGGGACATGCTCCTCGGCCGGCGTGCCCTTGTGATCCATCATGGCCTGGATCTTGCCACCCAGAACCTTGTGATAATGGGTGAAAGCCTCGCGGCAATTGCCCTCGAACATCAGATAGGTCGACAGTTTCATCTCGTGTCCTCCTGCGTGAAACGGAAAGCGCTCAGCGCTTGCGGTGGTACTGGGCCGCCATGAACTCGGCCCATTGACCGTCCGGCCCAAGCGCGCGCGAGGTCAGGGTGCGATGGTCCGGCGACAGGAAGGTGATGATGTCCTGATACTTCGCCATGGCGCCGTCGCCGGTCATGCTCGGCCCCTCGGTGTCGAGCACCAGCGACTTGCCGTCGGCGGAGAGCGTCCCGTCATAGGTCCACATCATCGTCATCATCGAGGCGACGAAGCTGCCGACGAAACGGCCCTTGGCCGGGTCGAAGCCGAGCGTCATCAGGCTGGTGACGGGCTTGCCCTCAGGCCCTTCACCCTGCCCCTCGCCGAGGGTCCAGAGCCCGCCGAGCGAACGCACGCTCTCGGTACCCTTCGATGCCGACGGGGGCTGGTCCGGTCCCATCGAGCAGTGCATCTCGGCGGTCCAGTCGCCGACCAGCTGGTGGAGCCACTCATGCTCCTTCTGCGGTTCGCCCATCATGGTTTCGCTCCTCCGTTTTTCGTTTTCTGGATGATCGGGGTTGCGCGCCGTCTCAGGCGGCGCGTTCGGCCGCAGCCTTCATGGCCTTGAGTCCGGCCTCGAAATCGCCGCCGACCATGCGGTCCATGTCCATGAAGACATGCATGATCTTGGCCGCGAACGGCGTCGGGCCGGTCATGATCCAGGTCACATTGGTGTTCTGGCCCTGCGGCGTCAGCGCGAAGACGACGTCGTTATGCGCCTCGAAAGGCTTGATGAAATCGAGCTTGAGCCCGAGCTTGCCCGGCACTTGCGCCTCGGTGATGCGCATGCTGCCCTCGCCGACATTCTTGTCGCCGGCCCAGGCATAGGTCGCGCCGACGCCGGTCTCCGGCCCGCCGAAGCTGCGCTTCATCGCCGGGTCCTTCTTCTCCCAGGGCGACCAGGCGCCCAGGCCCGGAAATCGGCGATCAGCGGATAGATGCGCTCCGGCGCGGCGTTGATCGCAATGGAGCGGGTGACCTGGAAGGTATCGGGCTTGCGGGCCGCCAGGATCAGCACGACGACGGCACCGGTGGCGACGAGGCCGAGCACGGTCAGAAGAATGGTCTTGAGCATGACGAGCACCTGAAAATGAGCTGAAAGGAACGACTTTGGCGTCAAACGCCTGACTTATCGGGCGGTTTCGCCTTGATCTCGCGGAGCATCTCGTCCAGCCGCCCCAGGCTCTGGTCCCAGAAACGGCTGTAATGCTCCAGCCATTCCGAGACGTCCTGCAGCGGGCCGGGATCGAGCCGGCAAGGTCGCCACTGGGCTTCCTTCCCCCGCGTGATCAGCCCGGCGCGCTCCAGCACCTTCAGGTGCTTCGAGACTGCCGGCAGGCTCATCGCGAAGGGCTCGGCCAGTTCCTTCACCGAACTCTCGCCTTGCGACAGCCGGGCCAGGATGGCGCGGCGCGTCGGGTCGGCGAGGGCTGCGAAGGTCAGGCTGAGCGGGTCCGTTGACATCGTATGAAACCGATCAGTTAATTAACTGATCGGTTTACTAATGCCGTTTCCTTCCTCCGTCAACCGGCTTCGGGGGAGAATGTCGCGCGCCACCGCCGGTTGTTGTCAGGAGCGCGGACACGCGGCTAGAACCGAGGACAAGACAAGGAGGGTTCATGAGTTTCGAGACCGCAGCGACACCGGAAGCCGCCGTGGACCGGCTCGAACGACTTTATGGCGAGGCGCGTTCGGCCCTGCGCGGCGACCTGCAGCGCTTCTTCGACACCGGCGAGGCGCCGACAGTGGAAGACCGGGAGCGCTATCGCTACCCGATGCTGCGCGTGACCTACGAGTCCTCGAAGCTGCCGGCGGCGACGCGGCGCGGCCACGCGAAGTTCGCGGTGCCCGGCATCTATTCGACCACCGTGACGCAGCCGGCCGAGTTCCGGGCCTATCTGCTCGACCAGCTCCGGCCGCTCGTTGCCGACTATGGCGCGACGATCGAGACCGGCGTCAGCACGCAGGAAATCCCCTACCCTTATGCGCTCGAAGGCGGCGACGAACTGGGGCGCGGCAAGATCACCGCCGCCGAGCTGGCACGCCATTTCCCGACGCCGCTGCTCGCGCTGGTCGGCGACGAGATCGCCGACGGCACCTACGAGCTGATCGAGGGCGAGCCGCGCCCGCTTTCACTCTTTGACGCGGTCCGGGTCGATTATTCGCTGCGGCGGCTGGTGCACTATACCGGCACCGACTGGCGGGCGGTGCAGCCCTGGGTGCTGCTCACCAACTACC
Source organism: Beijerinckiaceae bacterium (assembly GCA_965283735.1). Classification (GTDB taxonomy): domain Bacteria; phylum Pseudomonadota; class Alphaproteobacteria; order Rhizobiales; family Beijerinckiaceae; genus Allobosea. Next base: position 1,283,960 of record CBDIPN010000002.1, read on the forward strand.
ACCGCTATGTCGACCAGTTCGTCCGGCTCGGCCTCGCCGAGATCGAGGCGGGCACGGCCGAGGCCTTGATCGCACCGGGCGGCATCCGCATCGACAAGGACGGGCTCGACGTTTCGGCCGCCGAGCGCGTGATGTCGGCGCCCTGGCACCGTTTCCAGATGCCGGCCTATCACCTGATCCGGAAGGGCGGCGAGGGCGTGACGCTGGTCAATATCGGCGTCGGCCCCTCCAACGCGAAGAACATCACCGACCATCTCGCGGTGCTCCGGCCGAATTGCTGGCTGATGGTCGGCCATTGCGGCGGCCTGCGCCAGACCCAGATCATCGGCGACTATGTGCTGGCCCATGCCTATCTCCGGCAGGACCGCATCCTCGACGATCTCGTGCCGCCGGATATCCCGATCCCCGCGCTGGCGGAGGTGCAGGTCGCGCTTCAGCAGGCGGCGGCCGATATCACCGGCGAGAAGGGCGACAGGCTGAAGCAGCGCCTGCGCACCGGCACGGTCGTGACCCAGGACGACCGCAACTGGGAGCTGCAATGGACCAAGGAGCGGCGGCGCATCAACCTGTCGCGCGCCATCGCGGTCGACATGGAATCCGGCACGATCGCGGCGCAAGGCTATCGCCTGCGCGTGCCCTACGGCACCTTGCTCTGCGTCTCCGACAAGCCCTTGCATGGCGAGATCAAGCTGCCCGGCGCCGCCAACGCCTTCTACGAGCGCGCGGTCGGCGAGCACCTGCGCATCGGGCTCGACGCGCTGGAGAAGCTGAAGGAGGCGGGCTCGACGATCCATTCGCGCAAGCTCCGCAGCTTCGACGAGCCGCCGTTCCGGTAGGGCACGGCGACGGCCGCTTCTTCCTTCTCCCCTTGCGGGAGAAGGTGCCGGCAGGCGGATGAGGGGTCGCGCAGGTCTCGGGAGGTTTGTGTTCGGCTCACGATCGGCGCCGCGAGACCCCTCACCCTAACCCTCTCCCGCAGGGGGAGAGGGGACCGCGTTGAGCTTGCCCTGCCCTCAGCCGAAGACCCCGTAGGCGAGCAGCGCCGCGATCACCCAGAGCGCGATATTGCCCCAGCGGTTGCGCCGGGCCTCGGCCCGGCCGATCGCCTCGACGCTGCGCTCGTCGAGCGAGAAGCCATGGCGCGAGGCGTCCTCGAGCTGGCCGAGCACGCGCTCGGCGCGGACGACCGTGTCGGGCAGCGCCGCGAGCGAGCCGAGCAGGGAGCGGGCGCCGCGGCCGGCTTCCTCCAAACGCCCGATCGGCCCGAGATTATGGGTGATCCAGGAGCGCACCACCGGATCGGCCGTGCCCCACATGTCGAGATGGGGATCGAGCGAGCGGGCGACGCCCTCGACCACCACCATGGTCTTCTGGAGCATGACGAGTTCGGTGCGCGTCGCCATGTCGAACATGCCGGTGATCTCGAACAGCAGGGTCAGCACCTTGGCCATCGAGATCTGGTCGGCGCGCCTGTCATGGATCGGCTCGCCGACGGCGCGGATCGCCTGGGCGAAATCCTCAACATCGTGATGGGCGGGCACATAGCCGGCCTCGAAATGCACTTCCGCGACGCGACGATAATCGCGGGTGATGAAGCCGAGCAGGATCTCGGCCAGGAAGCGCCGCTCCTTCAGGCCGAGCCGGCCCATGATGCCGCCATCGACCGCGACGAGGCGCCCCTCCGCATCGACGAAGAGGTTTCCGGGATGCATGTCGGCATGGAAGAAGCCGTCGCGGATCGCATGCTTCAGGAAGGACTGGATGATCTTGCGGGCCAGCTCCGGCAGGTCGTGGCCAGCGGCGCGCAGCCCCTCGACATCGGAAAGCCGGACGCCGTCGATCCACTCGTCGACCAGCATCTCGCGGGCGGTGAGCTGCCAATCCGGCTCCGGCACGCGGAAATCGGCGTCTTCCCTGGTATTCTCCGCGAATTCGGAGAGGGCGGCGGCTTCGAGCCGCAGATCCATCTCCATCGCGACCGAGCGGGCCAGCGTCTCGACCACGCCGGTGAAGCGCAGGCGGCGCGCCTCGGCCGAGCGCTGCTCGGCCATCTCCGCGCCGAAGCGCATCGCGGCGAGATCGCGGTTGAAGCGGTCGCGAATGCCCGGCCGCAGAATCTTCACCGCGACCTCGCGGCCATCCTTCAACCGGGCGCGGTGGACCTGGGCGATCGAGGCGGCGGCGACCGGCTCGCTGAACTCCGGGAACAGCGTCTCCAGCTTCACGCCATGCGCGGCCTCGACGATGGCGCGGGCCTCGGCCATCGGGAAGGCCGGCATCCGATCCTGCAGCGCGGAGAGGTCCTGCGCGATCTTCATGCCGACGACATCGGGCCGCGTCGCCAGGAACTGGCCGAACTTCACATAGGACGGGCCGAGCCGGGTCATCGCCGCCGCGAGCCTTGTCGCGGAGGAGCCGGCGCCGCGGCGCTCGATCAGGCGGCCGACGCGGATCAGGCCACGCGCCAGCGGCGGCAGAACGGAGGGGTCGACCAGCGCCAGCGCCCCCTCGCGCGCCAGCACGAAGCCGACGCGCGCGCCGCGCAGCATGTGGAAGAAGGAGGAGATCATGCGGGAAACGCCGTCGTGGTGACGGGGCGTGTCGTCATGCTCGGGCTTGTCCCGAGCATCCACGCCTTCCCTTCATCCGCGTCGCAAGACGTGGATGGTCGCCACAAGGGCGACCATGACGGGAGGAGGCGCATCACAGCTTCCAGCCGGAATGCAGCGCCACGACGCCGCCGGTCATCGGCGTGAACTTGGCCCGCCGGAAGCCAGCATCCTCGATCATCCCCGCGAAAGCCTGCGGCTTCGGGAACTTGCGGATCGACTCGACGAGATACTGATAGGGCTCGGCCTCGCCGGTGACCATGCGGCCCATCGGCGGAATGACCTTGAAGGAATAGGTCTCGTAGATCTTGTCGAGCAAGGGCACGTCGACATGGCTGAATTCGAGGCAGAGGAAGCGCCCGCCGCGCTTCAGCACGCGATAGGCCTCGGCCAGCGCCTTGTCGATCTGCGGCACGTTCCGGATGCCGAAGGCGATGGTGTAGCAGTCGAAATGGTTGTCGGGCAGGCCGAGCGCCTCGGCATTGCCCTGGACGAAGCGGATGCGATCATCGTCCGGGAAGCGCTTGTCGGCGCGCTCGCGCCCGACGCGCAGCATGTCGGCATTGATGTCGAGCACGGTGACATCGGTCTGAGGACCACCGGCCTCCAGCACGGAGAAGGCGACGTCGCCCGTGCCGCCGGCGACATCGAGATGGTGGAAGGGCCGATCCTTCGCCGGGTTGATCGCGGTCAGGAGCGCGCTCTTCCAGGCCCGGTGCAGACCGCCCGACATCAGGTCGTTCATCAGGTCGTAACGGTTGGCGACCTTGTGGAAGACGTCGTCGACCTTGGCCTGCTTCTCGGCGAGCTTCACCGTCTCGAAGCCGAAATGGGTGGTGTCGGAAGCTGCTGTCACGGTCGGGCCGGCCTTGTGCAAATCTGTCTTGTATTCGCTTGTGCCGATCAATAGCCAAAGGCGGCGGGCTTGTCGCGGGCCCTCTCGACGCAGGCTTTATTTGAGGTCGCTGACATGCCGGAGCTACCCGAGGTCGAAACCGTCCGGCGCGGGCTGGAGCCGGCCATGCTGGGCGAGCGCTTCCAGCGCGTCGAGCTGCGCCGGCCGAACCTGCGCTTTCCCCTGCCGGAGCGCTTCACCGAACGCCTGACCGGGCGGCGGATCGAGGCCCTGTCGCGGCGGGCGAAATACCTGATCGCCGATCTCGACGACGGCGCGGCGCTCGTGATGCATCTGGGCATGAGCGGGCGCTTCATCGTCGAGGCGCCCGGCACGAAGCCGACCGAGCCCGGCTCCTATTATAATGAGACCGGCCGGCACCTGATCCACGACCATGTCGTGTTCGAGATGGGGACCGGCGCGCGCGTCACTTATAACGACGTGCGCCGCTTCGGCTTCATGGACCTCGTGCCGCGCGCCGAGCTCGCGACATCGAAGCATTTTGCGGGCATGGGCATCGAGCCGCTCGGCAACGAGCTTTCGGGCGAGACACTGGCGAAGCTGTTCGCGGGCAAGTTCGCGCCCTTGAAGGCCGCATTGCTCGACCAGCGGCTCGTGGCGGGCCTCGGCAATATCTATGTCTGCGAGGCCCTGTTCCGGGCCGGTCTCCATCCGGAAGCGGAAGCCGGGACGATCGCGACGCCGACGGGCCGGCCGCGCGACAAGGCGCATGAGCTCGCCCGCATCATCCGCGAAGTGCTGGAGGAGGCGGTCGCGGCCGGTGGCTCGACGCTCCGCGATTTCGCCCATGCCGACGGCTCGCTCGGCTATTTCCAGCACCGTTTCAAGGTCTATGACCGCGAGGGCGAGGTTTGCGTCACGCCGGGCTGCGGGCAACTGGTGAAGCGCCTGGTGCAGTCGGGGCGCTCGACGTTTTATTGCGAGAGTTGTCAGCCGGAGCGCCTTCGCTAGCGGTCTGGTGACGGCTCAGGGGCGGTAGCAGTCATAAGGGGCTCTCGCACGAAATCCCGGCAGCTTTGCAGGTACGTGATCAGTTCATCCAGCCTGTCCGCAGAAAGCTTGAACGGCTGGATTCCACCTGCCTCGGGGTCACTAGGCAGTCTGAATTCGACACGGAACTCGCCATCGAAGCGGACCAGCGAAATGGTCATGGAGTGAGCCATCCCCGGCCCCCATATCATGCGCCGGGCAAACACCTCTTCGGCTTGGGGGCCAAAGAACTCGTATATGCGCTTGAACATGTCAGTCCTCGCACGCTTCTCCGAAACATCATCCCGCACTTTTCGAGCGGCCGCTACGGGGCAATTGCCCGAAACTAATCCCCGCCCCTCCGACCCATGCCTATCCTCACCCCACCTCACTCCGAGGGGCGGCCATCCGGAGGCATGCTGCATGGCGGGGCGGGGGCGGCGCCCTGCGGCCGGGTTTGCACCCCGGACTCGGGAGGCTGCGGGAACCGCCCTGGGGATAATACGGTCCCTGCGCGAGGAGCCTCGCTAGGAGAGGCGGCGCGGCGGTGGCGAGGCGGCAGGCGCGCGACGACCCGTTGAGGGAAGCTGGCACGCCCCGTCCGTCCGCGATCGACGCTCCGCCCAACGGAAGCGCGGCCCGCAGTTTTCAAGAACGCCGGCAAGCGGAGCGCCACGGGGCGTGCGGAGGGTGGCTCAATCCCTCCGCGCCGCATCCTGGCTCAACGGAAGCGGCTCTCTATACACCGCGCCTCGCGGCGCTCCGCTGCCCCTCATTCGAAACGAACGCGGCGACGCGGGCGGCGAAGACGTATGCGCGAACCGCAACGCAAACCCTTCTCCCCCTGCGGGAGACGGTGGCCCGGCGTAGCCGGGACGGATGAGGGGTCTCGCGGCGCTTCGACGTGAGAATGCCTCACAACAGGCAAACGATATCGGACGGCGCGACCCCTCACCCCAACCCTCTCCCGCAGGGGGAGAGGGGCACCGCGCGGTTCCCGCGCGCCCTTCGTCACGAGGCGGTGGGGATAGGCCCGGCCATGACGGCAAGCGGCAACGGGGAGGCGGCGCGAATGCGCGGATGCGTGCGACGCGCATGGACCGCTCTCCCGCCGCCCGCTAAAGCTGGCGGCACAGGAGCATCCGGGAGGCCGCCATGGCTTATGAGACCATTCTCGTCGAGACGAAGGGCAAGGTCGGGCTGATCACGCTCAATCGCCCGCAGGCGCTGAACGCGCTGAACGGCCAGCTCATCGGCGAGATCAACCAGGCGCTCGACGGCTTCGAGACCGATGACGGCATCGGCTGCGTCGTGCTCACCGGCTCGGAAAAGGCCTTCGCCGCCGGCGCCGACATCAAGGAGATGCAGAGCCGCACCTTCCCCGGCACCTATCTCGACGACAAGTTCGCGGACTGGGACCGGATCGGCCGGCGCCGCAAGCCGATCGTCGCGGCGGTCGCGGGCTTCGCGCTCGGCGGTGGCTGCGAGCTCGCCATGATGTGCGATTTCATCATCGCTGCCGACAACGCCAAATTCGGCCAGCCCGAGATCAATCTCGGCGTCATCCCCGGCGCCGGCGGCACGCAGCGCCTGACCAAGGCGGTCGGCAAGGCCAAGGCGATGGACCTGATCCTCACCGGCCGGATGATGAATGCCGAAGAGGCCGAGCGCTCCGGCCTCGTCGCCCGCGTCGTGCCGCTCGAAGGCCTGCTCACCGAGACGCTGAAGGCGGCCGAGCAGATCGCCGCGAAGTCGCTGCCTTCCGTGCTGATGGCGAAGGAATCGGTCGAGCGCGCCTTCGAGGTGACGCTGCAGGAAGGCCTGCGCTTCGAGCGCCGCGTCTTCTCCTCGCTCTTCGCGACGCTCGACCAGAAGGAGGGCATGTCCGCCTTCGCCGAGAAGCGGAAGCCCGATTTCAAGAACAGCTGAGCCGCTGGCCATCGCCTGCCGCATGGCGGCGTCGAGTGGCGCCGCCTTGATGAAACGATGCTCCTGCTGGCAGATAGCCCTCGTCTTTCGCCAGCAGGAATTCCCGCGATGAACGCCCAGACCGGACCGTCCCTCCCGACCTATGCCGATGTCGAGGCCGCGGCCATCAGGCTCAAGGGCATCGCCCATCATACACCCGCGATGAGCTCCGCCACCGCCAACCGGCGCACGCAAGCCAGCCTCGTCTTCAAGCCCGAGAACCTGCAGCGCATGGGCGCCTTCAAGTTCCGCGGCGGCTACAACGCGATCGCCTCGCTCTCGGCCGCGCAGAAGAAGGCCGGCGTCGTCACCTATTCCTCCGGCAACCATGCCCAGGCCATCGCCTATGCCGGCCAGCTTCTGGGCGTGCCGACCACGATCATCATGCCGAACGATGCGCCGGCCGCGAAGGTCGCCGCGACCGAAGGCTATGGCGGGCAGGTCGTACGCTATGACCGCTACACCGAGAACCGGCTCGATATCGGCAACCGCCTCTCGGCCGAGCGCGGGCTGACGATCATCCCGCCTTACGACCATCCGCATGTCATCGCCGGTCAGGGCACCGCGACCAAGGAGCTGATCGAGGATGCCGGCCCGCTCGACATCCTGCTCGTCCCGCTCGGCGGCGGAGGGTTGCTCGCCGGCGCGGCGCTCGTCGCCAAGGCGCTGAACCCGGGCTGCCGCGTCTTCGGCGTCGAGCCGGAGGCCGGCAACGATGGCCAGCAATCCCTGCGCAAGGGCGAGATCGTCGCGATCGGCGTGCCCAAGACCATCGCCGACGGGGCGCAGACCGCCTTCCTCGGCGACCTGACCTTCCCGATCATCCAGCGCGAGGTCGAGGATATCGTCACGGTCAGCGACGCCGCGCTCGTCGACGCCATGCGCTTCTTCGCCGAGCGGATGAAGCTCGTGGTCGAGCCGACCGGCTGTCTCGCCGCCGCCGCCGCCTTCACCGGCGCCGTGCCGGTCGCCGGCAAGCGCGTCGGCATCATCCTCTCCGGCGGCAATGTCGATCTGGCGAGCTTCGCCGCCTTCATCGCGCCCTCCGCGTGAGTTCGGCGGGCTTGCGGCGATTCCGGCGTTGACGTAGCGCCGGCAAGCGACTATAGCCCCACCACTCGCGGCGGCCCGCGCAAGCTCGGCCGCCGCGCACGTTTTTCCAGCAAGGATGCGGCCAGCCCCGCCGGCAATGACGCCAGGCGACCGGACGCGATGAAGAGACGAGGACGTTTCGATGGCCAATACGACGTCGGCCAAGAAGGCTACGCGCAAGATCGCTCGCCGCACCGAGGTCAACAAGGCGCGCCGCTCGCGGATGCGCACCTTCCTGCGCAAGGTCGAAGAGGCGATCGCCTCCGGTGACAAGGCGGTTGCCGCCGAGGCCCTGAAGGCCGCCCAGCCGGAAATCATGCGCGCCGCGCAGAAGGGCGTGGTTCACAAGAACACCGCCTCGCGCAAGGTCTCGCGCCTGGCTCATCGCATCGGCGCCCTGGCTTCCTGAGCCTGAAACTACATCGTTTCGACGATCAAAAAGCCCGGCCGCAAGGCCGGGCTTTTTCGTTGGCTTCATGGCCTCTGTGGCGCACTCGCCACAGGCTCCGACGGAACAAAACAAAGCTGCTTTCAAGCTATTTTCGTAAGCTTTCCACGGCCTTGCGGACTTGACTCTCGGACGCCGCTCAGGGCGCAAAATCGCCCTCCGGGCAGGACTCTGCCGCTCATAAAAAGACGTGACTTTTCATCATCTTAGTGGGCAAAGGATTTTGGAAGACGGAATCGCGGCGACTCTGCGGCAGGCTTTTCGAGGTGCGGCAAAAAAAGATTCGGGCCTCCCCGAAAGGGCCGACATGAAGAAAATCTTAAGTTCCCCAACCAATTGCGGCAGGCATCCCCAGCCAGCGCGACGCCCAACAGACGGCGAGTCTCGGAAGCCGGCTGAAAGGGGTGTTGCAGCCCGTCGAGAGCGCCTTGTAAGGTCCCCCTCATCGCCGGGCGGACAGCAATGACCGCCGCGGGATTTCCAGAGATGATCAGCGTTTTGGCTCGCGACCATGGAGGTTGGAGGATGTGACCCTTTGTCTTTCTTGATCAAGATGAAGGGTGGTGTCGTCCCTCGGCGAGCCTTCCAAGCGTAATCAAAAGAACCGGAACCGGAGCCTGAAGCGGCGCGTCGCGCCCGTCGGGACCGGAACCATTTTGACCAGAACAGCAGTACCAGGACGACGGTCAGGAAGCGGCCGCCGAACCCAAACTGCGCACATTTTCAAAGAACGGGGCCATTGATGTTCGAGCGGCAGAATTTCGGGGACATTGTCGAGACGACGCCGGTGGTGGTGACGATCGCTGCGGAAGAGACCGCCGTCATCCGGGTAGAGGAGGTTTCGATTCAGGACGCTTGGGAGCGCGTGCGCAGGCGCCTGCGGGCGGAGCTCGGCGAGGATGTCTTCTCGAGCTGGTTCGGCCGGCTGGAGATCGCCGGGATCGTCGAGGGCGTGGCCTATCTCACCGTTCCCACCCGCTTCCTGAAGAGCTGGCTCGAGGCGCATTATACCGAGCGCCTGCGGGTGAACTGCATGGCCGAGCTGCCGGCGCCGAACGGCGTGATGCTGTCGGTGCGCACCGTGTCGCGCGACCCCGCCCAGCCGCAGATCGAGGCGCTGCGCAACCGCCCCGCGACCGTGGCGAGCCCGGCCCCGGCCGAGAGCGGCCGCCCTGCCACTGTCAGCCTGCCCCAGGCTGGCGAAAGCGATCTCGTCGATGCCTGCGGTACCGCGCTCGACCGGCGCATGAACTTCCAGAGCTTCGTCGTCGGCAAGTCGAACCAGCTCGCCTTCGCGGCGGCCGAGCGCATCGCCGCCGCGCCGGCGGGCCAGAGCCCCTATAACCCGCTCTACCTCCATGCCGGCGTCGGCCTCGGCAAGACGCATCTCCTGCAGGCGATCGCCCAGGAAGCGCGCCGCCAGGGCAAGCGCGTCGCCTATTTCACCGCCGATCGTTTCATGTACGGCTTCGTCGCGGCGCTGAAGTCGCAGACCGCGCTCGCCTTCAAGGAGAAGCTGCGCGGCATCGACCTGCTCGTCGTCGACGACGTGCAGTTCATCCAGGGCAAGTCGATCCAGCAGGAATTCGGCCACACGATCAACGCGCTGCTCGATGCCGGCAAGCAGATCGTCGTCGCCGGCGACCGCCTCGCCGGTGAGCTCGAGGCGCTCGACGAGCGCATCCGCTCGCGGCTCGGTGGCGGCCTGGTGGTCGAAGTGGGAGAACTCGACGAGACGTTGCGCGCCACGATCCTCTCCAGCCGGCTTGAGGCGCTGCAGACCGCCCATCCGAATTTCCAGGTCAGCCCCGATGTCGTCGCCTATGTCTCGCGCGTCGTCGCGACCAATGGCCGCGACCTCGACGGCGCCGCCAACCGCCTGCTCGCCCATGCGACGCTGTCGGGCCAGCTCGTGACGCTGGAGACGGCGGAAGCGGCGATCCGCGACCTCGTCCGGACGCGCGAGCCGCGCCGGGTCAAGATCGAGGACATCCAGAAGCTGGTCGCGACGCGCTACAATGTCAGCCGCGCCGACATCCTCTCGGAGCGCCGCACCGCGGCCGTGGTGAAGCCGCGCCAGATCGCGATGTATCTGTCGAAGGCGCTGACGCCGCGTTCGCTGCCCGAGATCGGCCGCCGCTTCGGCGGGCGCGATCACACCACGGTGCTGCATGCCGTGCGCAAGATCGAGAAGGCCATCAGCGAGGACCGCTCGCTGCATGACGAGGTCGATCTGCTGAAGCGCATGCTGCAGGAGTGAGCCTTCGGGGGTTTACCGCCCCCCGTCAAATGGTTGTGGTTGCCGGAGCGGGCAGGCCTTGCGCCCCCGCCCGGCGTCCGGCAATGTCGCTGGCCATTCATTTCGGCTCGCGCGTTCGCGCGCGGGCGGCCAGCGCCAGAAGACTAGACAATCATGAAGGTCACGGTCGAACGTTCCACGCTGCTCAAGTCGCTTGGCCACGTCCATCGCGTGGTGGAGCGCCGCAACACGATCCCGATCCTGTCGAACCTGCTGCTCTCGGCCTCCGAGAACGGCCTGCGACTGAAGGCGACCGATCTCGATATCGAGGTGGTGGAGACGATCCCCGCCGATGCGGCCGAGCCCGGCGCCACGACCGTTCCGGCCCATACCCTCTACGACATCGTCCGCAAGCTGCCTGACGGCGCGCAGGTCTCGCTGGAGACGACCGGCGATAGCGGCCTCGTGCTGCGCTCGGGCCGCTCGCGCTTCCAGCTCCAGACCCTGCCCGAGAGCGATTTCCCGGATATCACTGCCGGCGAGATGGCGCATCGGTTCGTGCTGCCGGCCGGCGAATTGAAGCGCCTGATCGACAAGACCCAGTTCGCGATCTCCACCGAGGAGACGCGCTACTATCTCAACGGCATCTATCTCCACACGATCGATGTCGATGGCCACCCGGTGCTGCGCGCCGTCGCGACCGACGGTCACCGCCTCGCCCGCGTCGACACCGCCGCGCCGAAGGGCTCGGTCGGCATGCCCGGCGTGATCGTGCCGCGCAAGGCCGTGTCCGAAATCCAGAAGCTGCTGGAAGACGGCGAGAGCGAGGTCGCGGTCGAGCTCTCCGGCTCGAAGATCCGCGTCGCCACGGCCAGCGTCGTGCTGACCTCGAAGCTGATCGACGGCACCTTCCCCGACTATCAGCGCGTCATCCCGAGCGGTAACGACAAGCGCCTGACCGTCGACAAGGGCGACTTCGCGGCTAGCGTCGACCGCGTCTCGACGATCTCGTCCGAGCGCGGCCGCGCCGTGAAGCTCTCCATGGCCGAAGGGCGCATGACGCTCTCCGTGACCAACCCGGATTCCGGCTCGGCGACCGAGGAGATCGAGGTCGATTACGAGGCGAGCCCGCTCGATATCGGCTTCAACGCCCGCTACCTCATGGATATCGCCGCCCAGCTCGACGGCGACACGGCGCTGCTCAAGCTCGCCGATCCCGGCTCGCCGACCGTGATCCAGGATCGCGAAGGCGCCTCCGCGCTCTATGTGCTGATGCCGATGCGCGTCTGATCCAGCGATCATGGCCGCCGTCGCGCGCCTGATCCTGCAGGATTTCCGTTCCTACGAGGCCCTCGACCTCCCGGTCGAGGGCCAAATCGTTGCGCTCGCGGGCGAGAACGGAGCCGGCAAGACCAATATCCTCGAAGCGCTCTCGCTGTTCACGCCGGGACGCGGCCTGCGCCGTGCCGAGATCACGGCGATGGCGCGGCAGGGGGGTGACGGCTCGTTCGCTGCCTCGATAACTCTGGATGACGAGGCGGGCCGGCTCGGCATCGGGCTGGGCGCACTCGATGCGGAAGGGCGCCGGCCAAGGCTCGCCCGGATCGACGGCGCCAATGTCGGCTCGGCACTCGCCTTCAGCGACTATCTGCGCGTGGTCTGGTTGACGCCCGATCTCGACGGCCTGTTCCGGGGCGCTGCCGGCGACCGGCGCCGCTTCCTCGACCGGCTCGTGCTGGCGATCGATCCGAGCCACGCCACGCGCTCGAACGCGCTGGAGCGAGCCTTGCGCTCGCGCAATCGCATCCTCGAGGAGGGCCCCCATCAGGGGCAATGGCTCGATGCCGTCGAACGCGAGGTCGCGGAACTCGGCGTTGCGGTCGCCGCCGCGCGGGCCGAGACGGTGGCGCAACTCTCCGCCATCATCGCCGAGACGCGCGACGAAGCCTCGCCCTTTCCCTTCGCGGATATCGCGCTCTCCGGCGAGATCGATGCGCTCGTTGCCCGCCTGCCAGCCGTCGATGCGGAGGATGCCTATCGCGACCTGCTACGCCAGAGCCGCCATCGCGACCGGGCGGCCGGGCGCACGCTCACAGGGCCGCAGGCCTCCGATCTAGAAGTTCGGCACGGGCCGAAGGACATACCCGCAGGACAGGGCTCGACCGGCGAGCAGAAGGCCTTGCTGATCGGGCTCGTGCTCGCCCATGCCAGGCTGGTCGCGGCGATGAGCGGAATTGCGCCGCTCGTCCTGCTCGACGAGATCGCCGCCCATCTCGATCCGCGCCGGCGCGGCGCGCTCTATGAGGGGCTGACCGGGCTCGGCTGCCAGGTCTGGATGACCGGCGCGGACGCCGCCCTGTTCGGCGACCTGCCGGCCGGGGCGCAGCGTTTCGCGGTGACGCCGGGGCGGATCGATCCGCTCGATTGATCGGTCAGGCCACGGCTTGCGATGGGACGAAACCAGCTCGTTGCTGCTAAACTGTGCCGATTTTGCGCGGGAACCACGTCGTCATCCCGGACGGAGCGAAGCGGAGATCCGGGATCCATGCCTGACCCTTCGTTGGGAGCGCTCCGGCATGGATCCCGGGTCAAGCCCGGGATGACGATGTGGTTCCGCGTAAATCAGCACGCTCCAGACATTGGGAATCCCGCATGGACATCTCCAGCCTTGCCCTGTTCGCCGGCGTGTATTTCCTCGCCGTCGCCTCGCCCGGCCCCGGCATCGCGGCCCTGGTCGCGCGTTCGCTATCCTCGGGCTTTCGGCGTTCCTTGCCCTTCCTCGCCGGCATCGTCGCGGGCGATCTCGTCTGGTTCACGCTTACGGCACTGGGCCTCAGCGTGCTGATGCAGAGCTTCCACGGCGTCTTCGTCGCGATCAAATATGCCGGCTGCGCCTATCTCCTCTACCTCGCCTACAAGGCCTGGACGGCCCCGGCCGAGGCACCGAAACCTTCCGCCGCCGCGCGCGGCGAGGGCGTGCGCCTGTTCCTCGGCGGCATCGCGCTGACGCTCGGAAATCCCAAGGTCATGGTCTTCTTTCTGTCGATCCTGCCGCTCGTCATCGATCTCAATGCGATGAGCACGCTCGCCTTCATCGAAGTCGCCGCCCTGATCGCCCCGATCATCACCGGGACCCTGATGGCCTATGCCTATGCCGCCGACCGGGCGCGGCGCCTTGTCGCCAGCCCGCGCGCGATGCGCTGGATCAACCGCACGACCGGCGGCGTGATGGCGGGCGCTGCCGCCGCGATCGCGACGCGGAGCTGAACAGCCTTGGCTCTGGCGGCGGGCCTGCTCGATCTCGGCTTCGCGCTATTTCACGTCGCATTCCGGCGGTTGTTCGGCTGGCCGGAACGGCTCGCGCCCTCCGGCAGCCTGAACACGGCGATCACGCAGACGCTCAACGCGATGCTGATCTTCGTCTTCCTCGCCTATGGCGCGACCCTGATCTGGCTATCCGGGCAAGGCAACGTGCATCCCGTGCTGCCGCTCGTGGGGGCCGCCTTCTGGGGCCTGCGGCTCGCACTGCAATTCATCTGGTTCGACCTCAAGCCCTGGCCGTCGAAGCTGATCGCGGTGGTTTTCGCGGTCACCGCAGTGGTCCATCTGCTGGCCATCAAAATCTGAAGTCCACCAAACCTTCACGCGGTCATCCCGGACGGAGCGAAGCGGAGATCCGGGATCCATTCCTGAGCGTCTCCGATGAAGGTTCCGGAATGGATCCCGGGTCAAGCCCAGGATGACGGCAGAGGTTCCGAGGGATATCGACACAGGCTTTCGGCTCGAAAAGCTGGCCAAGCGCGCGCGCCTGCGGCACATCCCTTCCTCATGTCGCCATCCCGCGAATCAGACGCCCGCGCGATCCTCAAATCCGTCTGGGGCTATGACGATTTCCGCCCCGGCCAGTGGGAGGTGATCGCAGCCGCCCTTGCCGGCGAGGATGTCTTCGCGGTGATGCCGACCGGCTCGGGCAAGTCGATGTGCTACCAGCTCCCGGCGCTGGTCGCGGGCGGTCTCACGCTCGTCGTCTCGCCGCTGATCGCCTTGATGCGTGATCAGGTCGGGCAGCTCGTCCGGGCCGGCGTCTCGGCCGCCTCGCTCAACTCGATGAATACGGAGGACGAGGCGACGCAGGCCTGGGACAAGCTGAATTCCGGCGATCTCAGGCTACTCTTCGTCTCGCCCGAGCGGCTGGCTGGCGAGGGGCTGGTGTCGCGCCTGAAGCGTCTCGGCGTGACCCGGCTCGCCATCGACGAGGCGCATTGCGTCTCGCAATGGGGCCATGATTTCCGCCCGGAATATCGCCTGCTCGCCAAGACGCGCGAGGCTTTGGGCGGCGTGCCCGTTACCGCGCTGACCGCGACCGCCGACCGGCAGACCCAGGCCGATATCGCCCAGCAACTGTTTCCGCAGCCGCCGCGCATGGTGGTGCATTCCTTCGACCGGCCGAACCTGAAGCTCGCCTTCGCGCCGAAGGAGCAGCCGCGCCGGCAGATCGACGATTTCCTGCGCCGGCACCGCAACGGCTCCGGCATCGTCTACTGCTCCTCGCGCAGCAAGACCGAGCGCCTCGCCACGGCGCTCAGCGAGAAGGGCTGGAATGCCCTGCCCTATCATGCCGGGCTCGAACAGGAGACGCGCAACCGCAACCAGGACATCTTCCTGCAGGAGGACGGCGTCGTCGTCTGCGCCACCATCGCCTTCGGCATGGGCATTAACAAGCCCGACGTGCGCTTCGTCGTCCATGCCGATATGCCCGGCTCGATCGAAGGCTATTACCAGGAGATCGGCCGTGCCGGCCGCGACGGCCTGCCGGCGGATACGCTGACCCTCTATGGCGTCGACGACATGTCGCTCCGGCGCCGCCAGATCGACGAGAAACAGATCGACGACGAGCGCCGGCGCATCGAGCACAAGCGCCTCAACGCGATGATCGATCTCTGCGAGAACGCGCTCTGCCGGCGCAGCGCGCTTCTGGCCTATTTCGGCGAGGAGACGCCGCCCTGCCGGCATGGCAATGCGCCGTTCCGCTGCGATCTCTGCGGGGCGGAGGCGCCTGCCCTGCAGGACGCGACGCTCGATGCGCGAAAGCTGCTCTCGGCGGTGATCCGCTCGGGCGAGCGCTTCGGCGCCGGCCATCTCGCCGATATCCTCACCGGCACCACGACCGAGGTCATCCGCCGCCAGAACCATGACGGGCTGAAGACCTTCGGCGTCGGCGCCGACAAGCCCAAGGCGGCCTGGATGGGGCTGACGCGCAAGCTCTTCGCGGCCGGCGCGCTCGCCGAGGCCAGCGCCGAGCATGGCGGCTTCTGCCTGACGCCGAAGGGCGAGGACATCCTGTTCGGTCGCGAGAGCATCGCGCTCCGGGCCGATCCCTTCGCCGAGCGACGCACCCGCCGGACCGAACGCGATGCGGCGCGCGCCGACGGGCTCGACGAAGGCACGGCCGGGCTGTTCGAGCACCTGCGCAAGCTCAGGCTTCAGATCGCCCGCGAGGAGGGCGTCGCGGCCTATATCATCTTCACCGACCGGACGCTGATCGCCATGGCGCGAGAACGCCCGCTGGGCTTGGACGAGATGCGGATGATCGAGGGCGTCGGCGAACGCAAGCTCGCGCAATACGGCGAGGCCTTCGTCGAGGCGATCACGGAATTCCGGGGGTAGGAGCGCATTCTTTTCCACCTCGACGTCATCCCGGCCGGAGCGCAGCGAAGAGCCGGGATCCATGCCTGAACCTCTACCGGCAGCGCTCCGGAATGGATCCCGGGTCTCCCTTCGGTCGCCCGGGATGACCGCGTGTTTCCATTGTACAACTTCGGAGGCGAAACCGCCGCTCCACGCGCACGCACGCGTAGGCGCGTGAAAAAGCCATCGTCTCACCCTATATTGTCGTTTCGAATCAGGATCATCGCGGGCGCCGGCTCGCCCGTTCAGGAACCACTTCATGACCGATGCCGCGCCCAGCGCCCAGCCCGACGACTACGGCGCCGATTCCATCAAGGTTCTCAAGGGCCTGGACGCGGTGCGCAAGCGGCCCGGCATGTATATCGGCGATACCGATGACGGCTCGGGCCTGCATCACATGGTCTACGAGGTCGTCGACAACGCCATCGACGAGGCGCTGGCGGGACACGCCGACCTCGTCACGGTGACGCTGAATGCCGACGGATCGGTCACGGTCAGCGATAACGGGCGCGGTATCCCCACCGATATCCACAGCGAGGAAGGCATCTCGGCGGCCGAGGTCATCATGACCCAGCTCCATGCCGGCGGTAAGTTCGACCAGAACTCCTACAAGGTCTCGGGCGGCCTGCACGGCGTCGGCGTCTCCGTCGTCAACGCGCTCTCGGTCTCGCTGAAGCTGCGCATCTGGCGCGGCGGCAGCGAACACTACATGGAATTCCGTCATGGCGACGCCGTCGCGCCGCTCGCCGTCGTCGGCCCGCAGGGCGACAAGCGCGGCACCGAGGTGACCTTCCTGCCCTCGCAGGAGACCTTCACCATGGTGGAGTTCGACTACAAGACGCTGGAGCATCGCCTGCGCGAACTCGCCTTCCTGAACTCGGGCGTGCGCATCGTGCTGACCGATGCGCGCCATGCCGAGGTCGTCCGCGAAGAGCTGATGTACGACGGCGGCGTCGAGGCCTTCGTGCGCTATCTCGACCGTGCCAAGACATCGGTGATCGAGAAGCCGATCATGCTGACCTCGGAGAAGGACGGCATCACCGTCGATGTCGCGCTGTGGTGGAACGACAGCTACCACGAGAACGTGCTCTGCTTCACCAACAACATCCCGCAGCGCGACGGCGGCACCCATCTCGCCGGCTTCCGCGCCGCGCTGACGCGCCAGATCACCGGCTATGCCGAAAGCTCCGGCATCTCCAAGAAGGAGAAGGTCTCGCTCACCGGCGACGACTGCCGCGAAGGCCTGACCGCGATCGTCTCGGTCAAGGTGCCCGATCCGAAATTCTCCTCGCAGACCAAGGACAAGCTGGTTTCCTCGGAAGTCCGCCCGGTCGTCGAGAACGTCGTCAATCAGGCGCTCTCCGAATGGCTGGAGGAGCATCCGGGCGAGGCCAAGACCATCGTCGGCAAGGTGGCGGAAGCCGCTGCCGCCCGTGAGGCCGCCCGCAAGGCGCGCGACCTCACCCGCCGCAAGGGTGCGCTCGATATCGCGTCGCTTCCCGGCAAGCTCGCGGATTGCCAGGAGCGCGACCCCGCCAAGTCCGAACTCTTCATCGTCGAGGGTGACTCGGCCGGTGGCTCCGCCAAGCAGGGCCGCGCCCGCGAGTACCAGGCCGTGCTGCCGCTGCGCGGCAAGATCCTCAACGTCGAGCGGGCGCGCTTCGACAAGATGCTCTCGTCGGACCAGGTGGGAACGCTGATCACGGCGCTCGGCGCCGGCATCGGCCGCGCCGAGGCCGATCAGGGCGGCTTCAACCTCGCGAAGCTGCGCTACCACAAGATCATCATCATGACCGACGCCGACGTCGACGGCGCCCATATCCGGACCTTGCTGCTGACCTTCTTCTACCGGCAGATGCCGGAGCTGATCGATGCCGGCCATCTCTTCATCGCGCAGCCGCCGCTCTACAAGGCGGCGCGCGGCAAGAGCCATGTCTATCTCAAGGACGAGCGGGCGCTGGAAGAGTACCTGATCGACTCGACGCTGGACGGCGCGACCTTCCGCACCAGCGAGGGTGTCGAGCGCGCCGGCGCGGATCTGCGCGCCCTGATCGAAGAAGCCCGCAACGTCCGCAACGCGCTGTCGCAATTGCATTCGCGCTATGACCGCCGCGTCGTCGAGCAGATGGCGATCGCCGGCGTGCTGCACCCGATCAACGAGGACGACGAGGCCAAGGCGAACGAGGCCGCGGCCACGATTGCCCGCCGGCTCGACGCGATCTCGGACGATCTGGAGCGCGGCTGGGAGGGCAAGGTCAGCGAGGGCGGCTTCGTCTTCTCGCGGATGATCCGCGGCGTGAAGCAGGCGGCGACGGTCGATGCCGGCCTGCTCGCCAGCGCCGAGGCCCGCAAGCTCCACGCGGCCGCCGCCTCCTTGCAGGAAGCCTATGCCAAGCCCGGCGTGCTCGCGCGCAAGGGCGACGACTTCACCGTCAACGGCCCGAGCGACCTGTTCGAGGCGGTCTCGACCATCGGCAAGAAGGGCGTCTCGCTGCAGCGCTATAAAGGCCTCGGCGAGATGAACCCCGACCAGCTCTGGGAGACGACGCTCGATCGCGACGTGCGCTCGCTGCTGCGCGTCAAGAACGACCAGAACGACGAGGCCGACGATCTCTTCGTCAAGCTGATGGGCGATGTCGTCGAGCCGCGGCGCGAGTTCATCCAGACCAACGCGCTGAACGCGACGGTCGACATCTGATCGTCGCGATGTGGGTGTCGTATGCCGGAAAAAATGAGTTTGCATCATAATTCCTGAGTCTGGACCATAGCGTTAGGACGCTCTGAAGCCGGACTCTACGGCTAGTGGTTGGACTCACTGGCCTGGAAGATCGTCGACTCAGGGACTTGTTGCTCCTGAGCATGCCAGCGAGAGGGCTGGCTCTTGGGCGACAGATGGGCTTGAATGGATTTCAGAAAGTCATCAGCCGCGAATATGGCTCGCCGGGCTGACATGCAGCCACGATATAACTGTTCACCGGGCCCTAAGTGTTGGAACGAGAATTGAGTGATCGGTCGTCAAAATCGCTGGTAGCCGACAGGAATCCAACTTTGGAAAAAGCCGGTTTCGGTTGCGCTCACGCAGGAAGGTGAGCGCAATCAGGCCCAACTGGCCGATGCCAGTAAGCAACGTGTGGACGAATTACGGGTGTCAACGGCGGTCGGATTCCAGGCCATCGTGGCGGAGCAAAAGCAGGCCAGTGGTCGCTGGGTGGCGGATATGGCAAGGGCCCCGATCGGGGCCCTTGCCATATCGCGCTGCCGGGATTGATCAGGCGATGATCTCGCCGGTTTCGGGATCGGCTTCGTCGGCGGTGGACTGGTTTTCCTCCGCCGCGGCAGAGGCGCGCCGGCGGCCGGCGGATTGTTTGAGGCGGTAGCTATCGCCGTTCATGGCCAGGATGCTGACGTGGTGGGTCAGGCGGTCGAGCAGCGCGCCGGTCAGCCGCTCCGATCCCAGGACGGACGTCCAGTCCTCGAAGGGCAGGTTCGAGGTGACGATGGTCGAGCCGCGCTCGTAGCGCTGCGAGAAGACCTCGAACAGGAGCTCGGCGCCGGTCGGCGACAGCGGCACATAGCCAAGCTCGTCGACGATCAGCAGCTTGACCGCCTGCAACTCGCGCTGGAGCCGGAGCAGGCGCTTCTCGTCGCGGGCCTCGAGGAGCTGACTGACCAGCGAAGCCGCCGTGGTGAAGGCGACGGAGAAGCCCTTCTGGCAGGCGGCCAGCCCGAGCGCGAGCGCGACATGGGTCTTGCCCGTGCCGCTGTTGCCGAGCGCGATGATGTTCTCCCGGCGCAGGATGTAGCCGCAGCGTGCCAGCTCCAGCACGAGCATCTTGTTGAGGCTCGGGATCGCCGTGAAGTCGAAGGTGTCGAAGCTCTTCACCGCCGGGAACCGCGCCGCCCGGATCCGCCGCTCCACCATGCGCCGCTCGCGGTCGATCAGTTCGAGCTCGACCAGCCGCAGCAGGTAGCGGGGATGATCGACGCCGTCCCGGGCGCATTCCCGTGCCACCTTGTCGTATTCGCGCAGCACGGTCGGCAGCTTCAGATGCTTGAGATGATGTGCCAGCAGCACCTGCGGCGTTCCAGCGGTGGTGCCCGCCGGCATCGCCTCTTTCGCCGGGCCCGTCATGCCGCCGCTCCCGGCAGCAGCACGGCGTAGTCAGACGCCGACGTCATCTTCACCGTCGTCTTCGGCAGATGCGGATAAGCCGCCAGGTCGAGACGGGCCGGGCGCCGTTCCAGACGCGCCAACGCGATCAGCTTCACCGCGTCGAAGCCGATCGCGCCGAGCCGGATCGCCTCACCGACGGCGAAGGCTACGATCTCGCGCGGCAGGGCCTCCATCAGCCGCAACACCTGGATGAACTCGCGCTTGCCGCGATTGCCCATCCGCGCTTCCAGCAGATGGCGCAGGTGCTGGAAGGTCTCCGGCAGATCCCAACACTGGAGCGCCGCCGCCTGGTCGAGGGCGTTCGGCTTCTCCTCGATCAGCGCCAGATAGTGCAGCGGATCGGCGACGAACACGCCGGTCCCGTAGCTGCGCGGATGCCGGGCGATCTCCTCGCCCCGGCACAGGACCACGACCTCCTCGACGAAGCCCTTCACCACCACGTCCAGGAAGCCATAGGCCGTCGGCACCGAGTAGTCGTTGGAGCGATAACGGACCAGCGCCGTCGATGAGACCCGCCCGCCACGCTTCTCGCACGGCTCCAGCGGCACCGCCGGCAAGGGGCGCAGGACCTCACAATCGGCCGCGAGACGCTCGCCGATTGTCTGCGCGTGACGACCGGCGCGCTCGTCCTGCCGCCGGCGGCAACGCTCGGCCAACATCGCGTTCAGCTCGGCGAAGCTCGCCGCCACCGGGATCGGCGTCATGAAGTTCGAGCGGGCATACTTCACCAGCCCCTCGACCTTGCCCTTGTCGTTGCCCTTGCCCGGGCGGCCGAACCGATCCCGGAACAGATAGTGGCTCACCAGCTCGGTGAACGCCCGTGTCCGCTCGCGCCGGCCATCGCCGCAGATCTTCGCCACCGCGATGCGCGTGTTGTCATAGAGCACCGACAGCGGCACACCACCGAAGAAGCCGAAGGCCGAGACATGCCCGTCCAGGAATGCTTCCGTCGTCTCCCGCGGATAGGCCTTCACGAAGCAGGCGTCCGACTGTGGCAGGTCCAGGCAGAAGAAGTGGATCTTCTGACGCACACCACCGACCACCGCAGTCGCCTCGCCAAAATCGACCTGGGCGTGACCGGGCGGATGGGCCAGCGGCACGAAGGTCTCGCGGCCCCGCGCCCGGCAAAGCCGCACATGGTCCTTCACCACCGTGTAGCCGCCGGCAAAGCCGTGCTCGTCCCGCAGACGTTCGAAGATCCGCTTCGCCGTATGGCGCTGCTTCACCGGAGACGCCCGGTCCCCGTCCAGGATCGCCTCGATCACCGGCAGCAGCGGACCGAGCTTCGGCTTCTCCACCGGCTTCGTGCGCGTGTAGCCCGGAGGGATCGAGAACCGGCACATCTTGGCGATCGTCTCGCGGCTCAATCCGAACACGCGAGCCGCTTCCCGTCGGCTCTGCTTCTGGTTGAAAACGAAATCGCGAACCGCCGCGTAGACCTCCACAGCGAACATCCCCGCCAACCCCGAAAGGGGGCAGCCTACCCAGTGGACGACTTTTACGCCGCCCGCGCCGGCACAAACGCCGGCGCTTCACTGGATGGTTTTCTCACCGCCGTGCACACGGGCATCATATTCAAGTCGATGAAGGGTTTCAGCAATGCAATATCTTCGCCGAATAGTTGACTGCATTTTGTGTGCGCTGGCGATATCCATCGCGCCTCCGGCACAGGCGGATGAATTCCCGAGCCGCAACGTGACGCTCATGGTACCCTTCGCGGCCGGCGGGCCCGGCGACAGCATGGCTCGGTATTTCGCTGAGAAACTCTCGGCGCAACTGCAGCGGCCCGTAATCGTAGAGAATATTCCAGGCGCCAACGGAATGATCGCGGCTCGGGACTTCATCAGACGCCCCGCCGATGGCCACACGATCTTCATCGGATCGAACACAACGCATGCGGCAAATTCCAGCCTGTTTAAGGAGCTGGGTTACGACCCCGAACGGGATTTCACACCCGTCTCGTGCATGATGCGCGTTCCGCAGATCCTGGTCGTGCGATCCTCACTGCCGATCCATAACCTTGCCGAGCTGCTCGCAGCCGCAAAGAAACAGCCGGGGCAGCTGACTTATGGCTGGGCGACCGCGACCAACAAGGCGGCGGCCGAGCTGCTGAAAGCGCGAAGTGGCGTTGATCTGCGCGGGGTTCCGTACAAGGGCTCGCCGCAAATCCCAACGGACATGCTCGGCGGGCATCTGGACCTGTTCGTCGGAGATCCCATTAACATCGTTGGCAATCTGCGGGAAAACGGCTTACGCGCTCTGGCGGTGACGAGCACGCATCGGTTTCCGAACCTGCCCAACATCCCCACTATGCGGGAAGCTGGTATTCCGGACTACGAGCTGGTCGGCTGGTTCTCGGCTTTTCTGCCTGCCCATGTACCTAGCCCGGTGGCAGAGAAAGTAGCGACGGCGATCTCGACCATCGCGCGGTCCGCGGACTACGGTTCATTCACTGCTAATCTCGCAACGGAGCCTTTTACCTGTTCGGCCGACGAACTTGCGAAACTCGTCAAGAACGAGACTGCGAGCTGGGCGCGCCTCGCCACGATCGCGGGTATCGAGAAACAATAACGGCCAAGCGGGTACCATAAACTGTCGCGCGGCGCCCGCATGACCGCAACAATTCCCAGACCCATGAACCTCCCCGGGTTTGCCGGAGGCCGTTTGGTTTAAGTCACGCTGCGATGGCTGGCTCGTCCAGCATCGCAAAATAGCGTTCCTCGGCTTCGGCCGGCGGGATGTTGCCGATGGGCTCCAGCAGCCGTCGATGGTTGAACCAGTCGACCCAGGTCAGCGTGGCGAACTCCACGGCCTCGAAGGATCGCCACGGCCCGCGCCGATGGATTAACTCGGCCTTGTAGAGTCCGTTGATCGTCTCGGCGAGAGCATTGTCGTAAAAGTCGCCGACGCTGCCGACCGAGGGCTCGATACCGGCCTCGGCGAGGCGCTCGGTGTATCGAATGCTGACGTATTGCGAACCCCTGTCGGAATGATGCACGAGGCCGCCGCGATCGACGGGCCGTCGCTCATGCAGGGCGGGTGTTGTCGAGGCGGGTCATGAATTGATCCTCGTCCAACTTTCTACAACCGGTTTGGGAGACGGCTGGTTGGTTGGTAGCGAAACTATTTAATTGCATATGGAAAAGGCGACAGCTAATTGCATATGCAAAATTGATTTTGAGAATGCCGATGATAGATTTCTTCTGCCTTAGGGAAGCCCTGTTACCCAAGGGCTTTGCCGACAACGTCAAACTCACCGTCACTGACGGCACGACCGTCTCCGTCGAGTCAGAGGTGAAGCCGGCCGGAGATAGCGACCGCTTCGCAGGCACCGCCTTGCCCGGCATGCCGAACCTACACACCCACGCCTTCCAGCGTGACATGGCCAGCTGTCAGAGCGGCGTGGCGCGCCGGCGGATTCCCTTCGGACCTGGCGCGAGATGATGTGCCGCTTCCTCAATCGTCCTAATCCGGAGGGTGTGCAGGCCATCGCCGCCCGGGCTTTCGTCGAGATGCTCAAAGGCGGATTCACTGCGCGCAGAATTTTACTACCGCATCGCGACAAGGACGGTCCTTCGCCCCACTTCTGAGAGCGACAGTCTACTGATCCGCGAATTTCACCTTGCAAGATCCCTCGTGGCAAAACTACCCGCGGAAGCCGCTTCAAATTCGCCTCTCTTCCTGCAGGCGCAACGCGTCCCAGTGAGTAACCGCATTTTCTCTTCCGGACATCTGATTTTTATCTTATTTAATCTACCGTCGCGGAGGAAGATTTGTTGAACTTCCGTTGTGAACACCCTCTTCGCGAAGAATTGCACAACGAGCTTCACGCTCGCCCGTCTCTCTATTTCAAAGGTGATGCTGACGTTTGGCACGTTGCGGTCATGGGCCGAAACGGACCGCCGACGTTACCCTCGGTCTTCGAGAATCTCGATGATCTCGCAACGACGCAGCGAGGCAAACACGGGATCGGCGGCTATGCCGGCGGGCGCCTGAAATGGGAGGCCCACACCGAGTTTCTGACTTTGACCTTTGTTGCCGAGCCAGAGGCGTCGTCCGGCCGGCCGCCAAAACCATTTCGTGATCTCGTCGACCAGGTCGAAGGCGATGTCGTTGCCGCAGTCCGCGTTCTAGTTCGCAGTAACACAACGGATAGCTTTCCCTTTGGGGCAGAGATCGATGCTGTGGCTTCTTCCGTTGGCGGTGAGGAAGCCGAAATTGTCTCGAACTTTCGATTGACCAAGTCCGGGTTCGTTGAATTCGCGCTCATCAACCGTTCACTGAACGCCTACAGAACCGGGCGCATGGTCCGACGCATTCTCGAAATTGAGACCTATCGAATGATGGCGCTGTTGGCGACGCCAGTCGCTCAGGAGACGATTGGGAAGATCGCCAGCTTTGACCGTCGTGTCGATCAGTTGATTGCGCATATGCAAAGTGCAACGAAGATCGACAAAGCGTTGCTAACAGAGGTCACCCAGCTCACCTCCGACGTTCTCAATTTTTCGGCCGTAGCGAAGCGTCGTTTCGGGGCAACAAAGGCGTATTCCGAGCTCGTCAATAGTCGGATCAGTGACCTGCGCGAAGGACGAATTCAGCAACGCCAGCGGATTAGCACCTTCATACACCGGCGCTTCCAGCCCGCCATTCGATCCGCGGAGGCCTCCGAGCGTCGATTGGACGAACTGGTAGAGAGAGTGGCCTTGACCGGTGATTTGCTCCGGACGACCGTGCAGGTTCAACTTGAGGACCAAAATGCCTCACTTCTCACTTCGATGGAGGAGCGTGCCCGGGTTCAGGTCCATATCCAGCAAGCCGTCGAGGGCCTGTCTGTCATCGCCATCACCTACTACACCATTGGGTTGGTCAAGGTTTGCCTGGAGGGTCTAATTGAGTTCGGCCTCGATCCTCATCGCGCAAAGCAACTGGTCATAGCAGCCATTCCGGCGGTGCTGTGGGCGGTTTGGAAGGCGGTACGCCATATCCGCAACAACGTTTGGGCATGATGGTAGTAGCGTACGCAGGCCAAGCCTGGGATGCATATCACACCCAATTCGCAGAATTTCACGATTGCGCGTTTGCGGGCAAGCGACGAAAAGCCCTGCGATGGCTGCAACTGCAAGGTAACAACGGATCAAGGTGAGGCTTCGGTGCTGCCTGGAGGGACGCGATAAGACTGGCTATCACTGTCCAATGTGGTTCTTGGTATTGTCGCTAATTCGACCGATGGCTTCCATTGCGTTTTCCAAAACCGACAGCGCGATACCGATCGGCCGCTCATTTCTTTCCCGTCCGGCTGCACCTTTCTTCAGGAGCAAGCCAAACAGCTCTCGCGCCGAAAGCCCAGGCTTCGCTTCGCGCTGGCTCAACCATTGCTCGGTCATGGCGAACTGGATTTGCTCTGCAAGCAGCTCGGCGGCTTTGATTTTCTCCCGCAGCAGATGCCGTTCTTCCGGAAAACCGTCACGGGCCGGCTTGAGGAAGCGACGGATTTCGCGCAGCGGTAGAACCGTCGCCACCCGCCATTCGTTCATGTGCCGGGGAAGATCTATGACACTGTCCGATGACAGCGGCTGTCGCAAGATGAGGTCGGCATAGATTGCGGCTAGGAGTAGGATCACATCG
Source organism: Beijerinckiaceae bacterium (assembly GCA_965283735.1). Lineage (GTDB taxonomy): Bacteria > Pseudomonadota > Alphaproteobacteria > Rhizobiales > Beijerinckiaceae > Allobosea. The sequence goes on from CBDIPN010000002.1 coordinate 1,309,688, forward strand.
ACCTCCGCTTCGTCCTGCAAGGTCAGACAGGCTTCGGCGACGCTGGGCAAAGCGTAGAATTCCAGCGCGAAACGCCAGAGCGGGCCATCGAGGTCGAGCTTGCTCATCTTCAGTCTCCACGCTGCGAAGCGCGCGCCAGTTCGCCCACGGTGACAGGCTTGATCGGGTCGCGGACGCGATAGTAGCCGGTTTCAGCCACGCTCCGGTCCGTCTCTCGCGCGATCAGCCCGATCACGCTCGGCCCACACAACCGTCCCTGACACGGCCCCATGCCTACGCGCAGGAAGGCCTTCGCCTGGCTGGGGCCGAGCGCCCCGCGCTCCACCGCCTGCCGCAGGGAGCCAGCGCAGACCGCCTCGCAACGGCAGATCGTGACTAGGTCCGGCGGGGCAACGAGGTCCGGGCTCGGCCGGTACAGGCGGTCCAGGAAAGGCCGCGCCGAAAGATGGGCGTCGCGCGCCCTCTGGACGCTGCGCAGCCGGGCGTCGCGCTCGGCTGCGGTGATCCGGCCGAGCTCCGCTAGGATCGCCAGGGCGGCCGCGTCGCCTTCATGGCGGCTGGCCTGCGCCCCGACGATGCCGCCGGCGTCGCCGGCGATGAAGATGCCGGACAGCGTGCTGGCGCCCCAGGCGTCGCGGCGCGGTTGGAAGCAGGACTGGCCGTCGTTCCAGTCGAAGGCACAGCCGAGCGCGCGCGGAAGCTGCTGCTGCGGGATCACGCCCTCATGCAGGCCGACCAGATCGCAGGCGAGCCGGTGCGGTGTTCCGCGGGCGCGGAAGCGGATCGCGGTGGCGCGCTCTTCGCCCTCGATCGCGATCTCGCTGACGCCACGAAAGAGCTGTGCCCGCCCGATCGCCAGGGCCGCGAGCAGGCCGGCGCCCTTGGCGAGATAGCGCCAGCCTTGGCCGGTGAAAGCGCGCGGTAGATGAGGCAGTGCGGCGGGGACGTTCCGGGATCGGGCGGTGTCGAGCAGGGTCAGCTGCTCGACACCGGCATCGAGGCATTGCCGTCCAAAGAGATAGAAAAGCGGGCCGGTGCCGGCGAGGACGAGCCGCCCGATCGGAGCGAGGCCGCTCGATTTCAGCAGGATCTGCAGGGCACCGACCGTCATTACACCCGGCAAAGTCCAGCCCTCCAGCGGTACTGGGCGTTCCATCGCGCCCGTCGCGATCACCAGCGCTGGAGCCCGGTCGAGCGCGACCGTGCCGTTCGTGCGAGACCAGACCGCAGCCCCCGGCTCGACCCGCCAGGCGGTACTGGAGAAGCGCAGACTAGCCCGGAGGCGCGCAAGCGCTCGACCAGTGATGTGCCGCGCAGATAGTCGGGTCCGAGGATCGCCGAAAGCCGGGCATTGCCGCGGTTACGCTCGATGGCGCGGTAGATCTGGCCGCCGGGTTCGGCCTGCTCGTCGAGCAGCAGGGTGCGCGTGCCGCCCTCGGCCAGGGCCGCCGCCGCCGCCATGCCGGCGGGCCCGGCTCCGATCACGATCGCATCCCAGTCCGACGTCATGGCAGTTGCCTCGCACCGATCTGGCGGCGCACCACCATGCCGTCCTGGGCCGGCGTTAGGCAGGCCTGCTGATTCTGGCGGCCGTCGATCACGACGAGGCATTCGAAGCAGACGCCCATCATGCAGTAGGGCGCGCGCGGCGAAGCATCGACCGGGCTCTGGCGCAGCGCGCCGATACCGGCGGCCAGCAGGGCCGCGGCCAAGCTGTCGCCCGGATGAAAAGCGATCTGTCGTCCCTCGAAGCTCAGCTTGGGGCCGCTTTCGGGAGCGCCCGGCTCAATGCGCCTGAACATCGAACCGTCCGCTTCCGAAACTCGCGACCGCCGCAGGGAGGGCACCGGCCGCGACGGCCGGGCCGATATCGAAGGCATGCACGCTGGCGAGCGTCACCCCGCTATGGCAGGTCGCGGCGAAGGCGCCTGGATAGCGGCTGGATTCCTCGTAGATCGGCAGGCCGTCCGGCGTCATGACCCGCAGCGACCCCCAGAAGCGCACCACTCCGGCCGCCTCCAGCCCGGGCAGGACGCGCAGGGCCGTCGCGCAGAGATCGGCTGCGGTCGCCACCTGCGTACCGTCATCGAAGCCGACCTCCTCATGGCTGCTGCCGAACAGGAAGGAGCCCTCTGCGGTCTGGCGCAGGCAGTTGGCCGCGTAGGGGAAGCAGGAGCGTACGCGCTCCGTCACCACGATCTGGCCGCGCTCGGGCTCGACGGGCATGGATAGGCCTAGCTGCGGCGCGAGGCGGGCGGAGCCGAGGCCAGCGGCGAGGACGATGCGGCGGCCACAGACCGCTCCGGCCGGCGTCGCCACGGCAAAGCCGTCGGCTTCGGGCCGGATCTCGGTGACGGTGGCGCCCGGCCGATAGCTGCCGCCGCGATCCTGCAAGGCCTGCTGCAAAGCGCGTAGCAGATAGAGCGGGCTGACATGGGAATCCTCCGGCGAGAAGGAGGCTCCCACGACTTCGGGGCCGATCCCCGGCACGAGGTCGCGTAGCGCCGCGCGGTCGAGGAACTGCATCGTGATCTCGCCGCCATCGGCGTGGCTGCGGGCGAGGACGTCGCGGCGCTTGTCGAGTTCCGCTTCGGAGAAGCAGAAGTGCAGGCCGCCCGCCTGGCGCCAGCCGGTATCGAGGCCGGTGACGGCGTGGAGTTCCTCGGCGAGGGCTTTCCACAAGCGACCGGCCCGCAGCGACCAATGCATATATGCCGGCTTGCCGATGCCTTTGCCCTGTAGCCAGATCAGGCCGAAATTGCCGCGCGAAGCTCGGTGCGCGACATCACCCTCGTCGAGCAGCGCGACGCTCGCGCCGGCCCGGCTCGCGCCCCAAGCGATCGCGGCGCCGATCAGCCCGCCGCCGACCACGACGAGGTCGTACCCGCCAGATTTCATCTGCGCAGCCTCTGATAGCCGCCGTAGACCCGCGGCTGGATCGCGGCGTGGAGCCAATCGACGAGGGTGACGATGTCGAAGACCGGCAGGCCAAACTCGCGCTGGATCACCGCCGAATGCGGCGGCAGGTTGGCACATTCACTGACGATGGCGCCGATCGCGGGAGTCTCCGCGAGCATGCGCTCGACGACATCGAGCACCTCGCGCTCCTGCGCGGCGTGATCGGCGATCGGCCGGTTCTCGCGCATATGCGAGCGGATGACGCCGTCCTCCGGCAACTCGCCGAGCGGCAGGCCGATCGGGGCGCCAACATTGCGGAAATGCCGATCCTGCAGCGCCTTGCGATCCGAGATGATCACGCCGACGGTCTGGCCTTCGGGCAGCAGGCTCAAGGCGAGCGGGATCTGCATCAGGCTGGAGGTCGCGATCGGCACCGGAGAATGGCGACGCAGCTCCGGATGGACGGCAGCGAGGAAGCCGCAGCTCGTGGTGATGCCGGCAGCGCCGATCGCGACGAGATCGTCGATCGCCTCGTGGAACGGACCGAGCGACTGCTGCGGATCGCCTTCGATGACATCCTTCGGCGTCACACCGCGCACGACACGGAACTGCACCGGAAAATCCCAGGTGCCGGTGTTGGCGACGTCGCCGGGCAAACGATCGAAACCGGTGTCGAGCACGATGACGCCGATCATAGCGCCATGCACCGGGCGGCCTCTGGGTTGGCGAAGAGTTGGCGGCGTCATGATCGGGCTCTTGCGTTCAGCGGGATTCGGGAGCCGCCTTGCGGGCGGCCGGCATGCCGGCCCAGCGGCGAACCGCACCGCAATCGACGCCGAACAGGTCGAGCGTGCGGCCGACGCTGTGGTCGACCACGTCGGCGATCGTCTCCGGCAGGGCGTAGAAGGCCGGCACTGGCGGCATGATGATCGCGCCCATCTCGGCGAGGCAAGTCATCGTCCGCAGATGGCCGAGATGCAGCGGGGTCTCCCGGACCATCAGCACCAGCTTGCGGCGCTCCTTGAGCACGACGTCGGCCGCCCTACTGATCAGGGTCGAGGTCACCCCGGTCGCGATCTCCGACATGGTCCGCACCGAGCAGGGCGCGATCAGCATGCCGAGTGTGCGGAAGGAGCCGCTGGAGATCGTCGCCCCGATATCCTGGATGTTGTGCACGACGGCCGCCTTCTCGGCCAGCGCCGCAGGGCTCATGCCGAGCTCCTGCGACAGCGTCAGATGCGCCGAGCGGGTGACGACGAGATGCGTCTCGACGCCCGCCGCCGCCAGCAGTTCGAGCGCCCGCACGCCGTAGGCGGCGCCGGAGGCGCCGCTGATGCCGACGATGATGCGCGCAGGCGTATCGTGATGGCTCATAATAAACCTGCTGCCCTCAGGCGTTGTCGAACCAGTCGGAGAGATTGATCTGGTCGGCGAGGCGGATCTTCTTGCGCTCGAATTCCGGCTTGCGGTGGAACGGCTTGGTCGCGTCGATCAGCAGGCGGCCCCAATGGTCCTTCTGTTCGTCGCGATAGAAAGACGGCGTCTCCGGGATGATCAGCATGTCCTTGTCGGGACGGCAGCGCGTCAGCGTCGCCCACATCACGTCGTCCATGTCGTAGATGTTCACGTCGGGATCGACGACGGTAATGATCTTGGCCCAGATCGGCTCGGCGCCGATCGTCGCCAGCATGACCTGGCGGGCATGGCCCTCGAACTGCGTGTCCATCTTGACGATGGCGTGGTTGACGAAAGGCTGGCAGGTGACGTCGAGGATGCCGGGCAAAGCGGCGCTGAGGCGCTGGTAGATGTTGGCGGAGACAGAGAGCTCCAGCGTCAGCACCTCCTCGGCCGAGCCGCACAGGATCGAGTGGAAGACGGCGTCCTTGCGGACGGTGACGCTCAGCACCTCGAAGACCGCGTTCGGACCTTCCGGAACGTAGTAGCCCATGAATTCGCCGAAGGGTCCTTCGGGCCGGCGCTCGTTCGGCAGGAAGCGACCTTCGATGACGATCTCGGTGTCGGCCGGCACTTCGAGGTCGATATGCTTGCATTTGCGCATCGCGATCGGGCTGCCCTTCAGGCGGGCAGCGACCTCGAGCTCGTCAACGTCGTAAGGCAGGGGGGCGGCGGCGGTCAGGAACGAGGTCGAGGGCGCGCCGATCAGCATTGCCGCCTCGAGCGGCTTGCCCATCTTCTCGGCCTTCTCGTGATAAATCGTCAGGTGATGGCGCGGCGCCAGCCGGCAGCGCAGCTCCTGGTCGCTGACGAACATCGAGCGGTGATAGGACAGGTTGCCGACGCCGGTCTCGGGATCCTTGGCGATGAACATCGCCGAGGTGAAGTAGGGCGCTGCGTCACGGTCGGAATAGGTGATCAGCGGCAGCTCGGAGAGCTTGCACTCGATCAACTCCTCGCCCTGCGCCGGCACGAAGGCGGGGCCGCCGGCGCCGCTGCCAAGATTGGCGAGATTGCTCCATTGCCGGCAGAAATCGGCGGCATCGATGCCGATGATCTCGGCCAGCCGCTCGCGAGAGCCGTAGACGTTGGTGACGACCGGGAAGCGGGTGCCCTTGACCTTGTTGAACAGGATCGGCTTGCCCCAGCGCTTCTGCGCGGCATGGGTCACGGCGGCGAGTTCGTGGAAGGGATCGACCTCCCTGTCGACGACCAGGAGATCGCCTCTCTCTTTCAGGCGAGCGATGTAATTCCGCATCGGAGTTTCCTTATCGATGTCGTGTGGTGTCGGGCGTCAGCGCCGGCGTTGCGAGGGGCGCCAGGTCAGGGCCATGCGCTCGAACAGCGAGACCGCCCCGATGCCGAGCGTCGTGAAGGCGGTGATCGAGACCAGCGCCACGAAGACGAGCGGTGTGTCCATGTTGAACTGGCCGAACAGGATGAGATGGCCGATGCCGCTGTTGCCGCCAATGAACTCGCCGACGATCGAGCCGACAAGCGCCAGCGGGAAGGCGACCTTGAGCGCGTCGGTAATGTAAGGGACGGCGTTCATCAGGCGCACCTTGGTGAAGATGCGCCAACGCGTGCCGCCGGCCAGCGTCGAGAGGTCGATGACATCGGCCTCGATTTCGCCGAGGCCGGTCAGCGAATTCACGAAGATCGGGAACAGCGCCAACAGGAAGGCGAGGATGATCTTGGATTCGACGCCGAGGCCAAACCAGATTACGAACAGCGGCGCCACCGCGATCTTCGGGACCGAGTTGAAGGCGGCGAGCAGCGGCATCACGATCGAGCGCAGCACCGGCAAATAGACGACGATCAGCGCCAGAAGCACGCCCAGGACGAGCGCCAGAGCGAGGCCGACGAGCGTGGTCATTCCTGTCATCGCCAGCCCGTGCAGTTGAATCGACGCGGTCTCGGCGAAACGGATGGCGATCGCGGAGGGTAGCGGCAGGACATAGGCGGGGATGCCGAGGAGCGGGGCGCCGATCTGCCAGGCCAGCAGCAAAGCAAAGAGGAAGAGAACCGGGCGAGAACGAGCCAGCAAGGAGGGTGTATTGGCCATCGTCAGTACTCCGTCTCGCCGGCCTCGATGCCCTCGCGCACGCGGGCGACGAAGGCGACGAAGCGGGGATCGCGCAAGGTCGCGGTGGTGCGCGAGCGCGGGAGGTCGATCTCGACGATGTCGTGGATGCGCCCCGGCCGCGGCGACATCACCACGACGATGTCGGAAAGCAGCACAGCCTCGGTGATGCTGTGGGTGACGAAAAGCACGGTATTGCGGCTCTCCTCCCAGAGCGTCTGCAAGGCGAAACCCATCCGCTCGCGGGTGATGACGTCGAGCGCGCCGAACGGCTCGTCCATCAGGATCAGCGAGGGCTTGAGCAGCATCGCCCGGCAGATTGCGGCGCGCTGCTGCATGCCGCCTGACAATTCGAAGGGGCGGCTCTCTTCGAAGCCGGAGAGGCCGGCGAGCGCCATCAGTTCGTGGGCGCGCCCTTCATAGTCGGCGGCGCGTAAGCCGCCCATTTCGGCAACAAAGAGGATGTTACCGAGGGTCGTGCGCCAAGGCAGCAGCACGGGTGACTGAAACACCATGCCGACATCGCGGATCGGACCGGTAACCTGCTGCCCCCGCAGGTTGATACGCCCGCTACTGGCACGCACAAGCCCGGCGGCGATACGCAGCAAGGTGGACTTGCCGCAACCACTGGGACCGACGATCGAGACGAAGCTGTTCTCGGGGACGGAGAACGAAGCCTGGTCGATCGCCAGGGTCGAGCCGAATGTCTTCGACAGATTTTCGACGATGAGGGAGGCAGACATAGGGGATTCCTAGCGACGATCGTCAGGCTGAGGACATCGTCCGGCCGCAGCGCTCGCCGTGGCGGCCGGAGCGGCTTACTTGCCTTTGATTGCGAACAAGTCGTCGGGCTTCAGCGGCGCGTCTAGCTTCAATGCCTTCTTCACAAGATCGATCGTGCGCAGAATGCGCTTATCGTCAGCCACCCCATAACCGTGCTCGGCGGTGTAGGGCGTCTGCATCGACCTGATCGCCCCCGTCCATTGAGCCAGCACGGTCTCGCGGTTCATCGCCGGGTTGGCCTTGACCATGATGTCAGCGGCCTCGTCCGGGTTCTTGCTCGCGTATTCGACCGCTTTGCGTGTCGCGGCGGCGAAGCGCTTGGCTTCGTCGAGATTCTTTTCGAGGTTCGGCGTGGCGGCCACGAGGACGTAACCGAACACGTCGTAGCCCCAGTCAACGAAGCTGGAGAATTCGACCGTCTTGCCCTGTGCCGCCGCGACCTTGGTCAGAGCCGGCATGTCGCCGTCAGAACTGGCGGTGAACAGGTCAGCACGATTGCTCAGCAGCAGCGAGAAATAGACGCCGGGATCGGCGGCATGCCAGTCGAGCTTGGAGGCGTCGAGCTTTCTCTCGTCGAAAATGATCGGCAGAATGACCCGGGCGCTGTCAGTCTGCGAGGCTGCGATTCGCTCACCGACGATCAATTCCGGGGTCTTAAACGGCGTCAGCGAGGCAAGGCCGCTGGTCGTGACGTCGGTATAGACCATGAAGGCCTTGAGCTTTGCACCCTTGGCGATCGCCTGAACGACGGGACCGATCTCGGCCATGCCATAGTCGGCCTTCCCGCCGTCAACGGCGGTGATGACGAAGCCGCTACCTGTCGCCGGCGCAATGTCGATGTCGAAGCCTGCTTCCTTGTAGAAGCCCTTGTCGCGCCCGACGAAGAATGGCGCATGGCGGCCGTTGTAAACGTAGTTGGTGAGGAAGGTGATCTTCTTCGGCGCCGGTGCCTGTGCCTGTGCCTCGATGGTCAGGCCCACGACGCCGAGCATGGCAGCAAGGGATGCTGTCAGAATTCCGAGCTTATGCATCAAAACCTCCCCGTTTTCCCGGAAGGCCGCCGGGCCTCGCCCGCTCACCGTCCGGGTTCGCGTCACCGCGATCGCCCCTAGCCGGCGTGCCCGCCAACTCGCCCCCCGAATTGCCCAGCCCGATTCAAGTGAACCGGCGCGCCGTGCTTTTCTTGGAAATTTATGTTGCGCAATGCACAACAGTGTTGCACTATACGAGCTTGTCAGCCTTTGCAGGTCTCGTCAAGCGAGATGCGGGAGCGTGCCTTGATGGAAAATCCCGTTGCGCAATCGAGTGAGGGGCGAGGCGCCACGGTCGGCGCGGTTGAGCACGCGATTGCCATTTTGCGCTGCCTGTCGGGATCGTCGGAGCCGCTGGGGATCAACGAGATCGCGCGGCGGATCGGGCTGCACAAAAGCTCGATCTCTCGGCTGGTCGCGACCCTGGTGGCGGCGCGGCTGGTCGAGCGTGATACCGCCTCAGCCCGGATCAAGCTCGGGCCCGGCCTCGTCCTGCTCGCCGCGCCCGTGCTGGCCGAGCTGCATATCAAGGACCTGGTGCGGCCGGCCCTAGAGGAACTGGCGGCGCGATCAGGCGAGACCGCAAGCTTCAATATGTGGGACGGCAATGATGCCGTGACGATCGAGCAGGTTCCCGGTCCCGGCGCCGTCCGGATCTTCTCCGAACCGGGCCGGCGCGATCCCGGCCATTGCACCGCCTGCGGCAAGATCCTGCTCGCCCATGAGCCGGAAGGCGCGATCGAAGCCTATTGCACCGGCGAACTGCAGCGCTTCAACGCACGGACGATCATCGATCCTGCGGCATTGCTGCAGGAGCTGACGACGTCCCGCCAGCGCGGCTACGCGCTCAATTTTGGCGAACTCGACGGTGAGATCAGCGCGATTTCCGCAGTCACCCACGATGCCCAAGGCAAGATCGCCGGGAGCATCACGGTGACCGTCCCGAGCTACCGATTCACGCAGGAGCGGCAGGAGGAATTGATCGCTATGGTCGTCGAGACCGCGCGCCGCGTTTCGCGGCGTCGGGACTGAACATCTAGCGTCGATAGCCGAACTGCTCCGACAGGTCGCTCGCGACCGCCAGGGTCTCGGCGAGGATGTTTGCTTGTCGGGTTGCGTCGAATCTGTACGCAGGCACCGTGACCGTCAACGAGCCAACGACGCTTCCATCCATGTTGAAGACGGCAGCGCCGATAGCGCATACGTCGATCGAGAACTCGCCGACGTTAACGGCATACCCGCAGCCGCGGATCTGGCGAAGCTGCTGCCGAAGAATGGCAGGATCGGTCACCGTGCTCTCCGTGTAGCTTTGGAGAGGACCGCTCAGAATTCGATCGATCACGTCGCCGGATTCAAAAGCGAGTAAAACCTTTCCCGATGCTGTGCAATGGGCCGGATTTGCCTGTCCGGGCGAGGCAAAGTGGGTAATGGCGTTCGGACCGAGCGCCTGCACCACGCTGACCGCTTCGTCTCCGCTCCAGATGCTGAGATTGACGGTTTCTCCCGTCCGTTTTGCCAGGGCCTCGAGGCTCGGGCGCACCCAGGTGGAGAGGCCGAGATCGTGCATGAGCGGGGCCACGATGACGAGAAGCCCCGTGCCCAGCCGAACGCTGCCATCCTGGCCGCGCTGAAGCAGCCGCTCCTCCTGCAGGGAGGTGACGAGTCGCGAGACGGAGCTTTTGTCCAAACCAACGCGCCGCGACAGCTCGTTCACGCCGATCGGTGTCTTTGAGCGCGATACGCAGCGCATGATTTCGGCGAGATGGCTGACCGCCAGGATCTTTCGGGCCCCCTTCGCGGGCGAAGCTTCTGCGTCGTTCACGTCGATTTCCTCCTGTCTGCCTCTTGACACCAGTCGATGTGTAAAGGACATAATTAGTTAAACCAACGCTGTTGGTCAATAGCCAACGCACATAACGAAACGAGTTCGGCATGGCGGCTTTCGAATCCTTCCGGCAATTGGTTGAGGCATTGCGTGAACGCGGCGAGATGGCGACTGTCACCCGCCAAGTCGATCCGCGTCACGAGCTGACAGCGGTGATGCGCCACATGCAGCGAGGGCCGAACCGCCCGCTGCTCTTCGCCGATGTGAAAGGCAGCGATCTTCCGGTCATCACCAATGTCTTTGGGTTCCGCCGGACCGTCGCGGAGTCGCTCGGCCTAGCCGAGGCAGATCTTCTGCGCACGATGGTATCGCTGGAGGCCAAAGGCCTTCCGGTCGACCGCGTCGGGACGGCTCCCGTTCAGGAAATCGTCAAGACGCAGGATATCGATGTCGCGCGCGACCTGCCCCAGATCGTCTATTCGGAGCATGACGGGGGTGCCTACATCACTGCGGGAGTGCTGATCGCGCCTCATCCTGTGACCGGCGCATACAATGCGTCATGGAACAGGTGCCAGCTCGCGGGAGGCGACAAGCTGCGCGTCCGCATGATGCCGCCCCAGCATCTGGGGCATTACCACGCGGAAGCCGAGGCGATGGGACAGAACCTCCCCTGCGCCATTGTGATCGGCGCACCTCCCGGCCTGATGTTCTCGGCCGCGTCCAAGGTTCCTTATGAAGCGGACGAGCTGGAGGTGGCGGGCGCCTGGCAGGGCAAGCCCCTGCGCGTTGTGCGGTGCAAGACCATTCCGGTCGACGTGCCGGCCGATGCAGAGCTTGTCATCGAGGGCGAGGTCATTGCGGGTGTCCGCGAAGACGAGGGTCCCTTCGGCGAGTTCACGGACGGCTATGTGCCCGTGATGAAGAACCACGTCTTCAAGGTAAAGGCCATCACGCGCCGCCGGAACGCCATCTATCATGCGATCCTGGCCGGCGGCACCGAAGATCTCAATTTGGTCGGAGTGCCAATCCAGGCCGAGATATACAAGAAGGTTTCGGCCTTCGTTCCGAAGATCAGAGATATCGCGACGCCAGGATATGTCTTCGGGTGCGTGATATCGATCGACAAGCAGAACGAAGATCAGGCCCGTAACGCGATGCTCGCCGCCCTGGGCGGCTATTCATGGACGAAAGTCGTGGTCGTGGTCGACAAGGATGTCGATCCCTTCAATGCCGCCGATGTGCTGTGGGCCATCCAGACACGGTGCACGCCGGAAACCGGGATCTACGTCGTCCCGCGAATACCAAGCTACACGCGCGAGGACGTGCGTGAGGTCCATCGCGGCAAGGTCGGCATCGACGCCACCGCGCCGCTTTCGATGAAACAGCTTTTTGAACGCCGCCGCTTCCCCGGAGAAGCGGACATCAAGCTAGAGGATTACATCAGTGCAAACTCCAGCCATTAGTCCCGAGCGCATTGGCGATGCCGTCGACCATCTAGTGACGGCTCCGATTTCTAACTGGACGATCCTGAAAGGGCTTCCGCTCCCACTCCTCTATGCGAGGGCGCGAAAGCTGGCCGGCGGCTCGATTACTCTGGCGGCAGCCCGTCTGCTCCAGCAGAACGTCTCGCGCGGCGACAGGGTTCTGATCCTCAGCGGCTTCATCATGCGGGATTATGGCTTGCCGGAGACGGACGGCCCGATCGGAGCCGCGGTACTCGCGCGCGCCTTGTCCATGGGCCTAGGGGCTGTGCCGATCGGCGTATCGGAGGATTCGATCGTTCCTTGCATGAGGGCGTGTTTCTCGACCGCCGGCTTGATCCCAGCCGAACCCGACAGGCTCGATTCGGGCCGGCACCGCTACGGGTTGTCGGGCTTCCCCGTGAACGAGGACGAGGCCCGCCGGGCCGCGCGTGACCTTCTGGACCAGCACAGGCCCAAGGCGCTCATCGCTGTCGAACGCCCCGGCGCCGGCAAGGATGGCGAATATCACGGCGGCGGCGGGTTCGAGGTATCTTCGTTCACCGCCAAAACCGATATCCTGTACGCGGAGGCGAGAAAGGCCGGCGTTCCCACGATCGGGATCGGTGATCTCGGCAATGAGCTTGGCATGGGCGCGGTCGCCGATATCGTGGCATCGGACGTGCCGAACGGTGACGTCATTGCGGCGCAGCAGCCTGCCGACGTCACGGTCGTCGCCAATATCTCGAACTGGGGTGCTTACGGGGTCGCGGCCTGTCTCGCCGCGCTGACCGGCAACAGTGACGCCTTCCATGACGGCCAGCACGAGAAGCGACTGATCGAAGCCTGTGTCCAGGCCGGCGGCATCGATCCCGTCGGCGGCCAGCTGCGCCTGTATGTCGACGGCACGGACGCGCACACCAATGCATCACTGGTCGATCTGTTGCGGTCGATCGTCGATCTGAGCCAGCGCGAAGGCGCAAACATCAGCGGATATCAGAGCTCGTGGCAGACCAAGTAACCAGAAGGCCGATGCGCGCTCACGGACGTCGCGTGGGGTTGATCGTACCCTCCGTCAACGCTGTCGTGGAGCCGGATTTCGCCTGGGCGGCGCCGGAGGGGATCACCTTCCATGCTACGCGGATCCCCCTTTCGGCGACGACGCTGGAGGGGTTGCGCCTGATGAACCAAGGGGTTGAACATGCGGCGACCCTTCTCTCTCACCTATCCCCTGACCTGATCGCCTTCGCCTGCACGAGCGGCAGCTTCGTCGATGGGGAAGAAGGCCTGCGCAAACAGGTCGATCTCATCGCTTCGATCGGCAATTGTCCGGTCGTCGCGACGTCCCGGGCGATCATCGACGCGTTCCAACATCTTGGCATTCGCAAAGTGGCGCTCGCGACCCCCTATCTGGACTCGGTCAACAAGGTCGAGCGCGACTTCTTCGAGGGCCACGGCATCCAGGTGACCTCTCTCGTCGGGCTCGGACTTTCCGGCGCGGCGATCCGGGAAGTGCAACCTGAAGAGATCATCGCCCTGGCACGAAAAGCCGATACGCCCGACAGCGAGGCGGTGTTCCTGAGCTGCACTGATCTTCGCGCGCTGGAAGTCGTCGAAGCCCTGGAACGCGACCTCGGAAAGCCGGTCCTCAGCAGCAACCAGGTGACGCTTTGGGCGATCCTGCGCGCCCTCGGCGGACCGACCCGCTGCCCTGGTTTTGGCAGGATCCTCGCACAATGACCATCAACGTACAAAGCGCACGCATGGCCTCCATGCGCCTCTACGAAGCCGAGTCGTCCCCGGAGATGATCGCGGGACGGTACGGGCTCGCCCTTCAGGAGATCGTCGATTTCTCACTCAATGTGAATCCCCTCGGATCTCCCGTCGGGGCCATTGCCGCGGCCGAACGCGCACTGGCTGCGACCAATTTCTATCCCGACCTGAAATTCGGTATCCTGCGTTCGGCGCTCGCCCAGCGGCACAATGTTCCGGCGGAAAACTTCTTCTTCGGTGCCGGCCTCGACGACGTCATCAAATTGGTTCTGCAGGCGTGGACGAGCGAGGGCGACAAGGTTCTCGTCCATATTCCGACATTTCCACGCTACGAATTGGAAGCGCGGCTGAGAGGCTGCGAGGTCGTCTGCGTCGAGAGCGAAGCCCCGCAGCGCATCGCCGTCGACAGGATGGAACAAGCCCTCGCCGCCGGCGGAATTGCCCTGGCCTTCATCTGCACGCCAAACAACCCGACCGGGGCGACTGTCGCGAACGCCGACATCGAGCGGCTCGCCAAAGCATATCCCAAGACAATCTTTGTCGTTGATGAGGCTTTGATCTATCCGATGGAGCAAGGCGCGATACCGCTTTGCGGTACTCTTAAAAATCTCTGCGTCATGCGGACTTTCTCCAAGTATTTCGGCCTTGCAGGCCTGCGTATCGGCTATGCGGTGGCGGATGCACGACTGGTCGAGGTGGCCGAAATCGGCAGGCCACCGTTCAACATGGCTGCGGCAGCCATGCACGCGGCTACAGCAGCCCTTACCGATGAGACATTCCTGCCGTCCTGCAAGGCGTTCTTCAACGAGGAGGCTGCCTACTTGAGGGAACGACTCGCAGCGTTTCCGCACATTTCGATCTGCGGCAGCAACGCCAACATGCTGCTCCTGGACCTGGGCGATCGAAATGCTTCCGAGGCGACCGATCGACTGGCCCGCAAGGGGATTGTGGTTGCGGATGCCGGATCTTTCCGCGGCCTCGAACAGCATAACATGCTGCGCGTCTCGCTGCGGGGCCGAAAGGATAATCTCAAGCTGATCGCTGCACTGGAGACGATCTGATGACCGCAACGGTGCCACATAGCGCTGATACCGCGCGCATTCGCTGGCGATGGCTTTCGTCGTTCGACAGCTTCATCCTAGCCGCAGCACTGCTCCTGGCCTGGGAGGTGGGCGTACGGATCGGCAAGGTTCCCGCCTACCTGCTTCCGCCGCCCTCGATGATCGTCATGCGGATCATCAGCGACTACCGCGCGCTCTTGATGCACACGGTCGTGACGATGAACGAAGTGGTCATCGGTTTCGGTCTTGCCATCGTGATCAGCATTCCCCTGGCTGCCATTCTGGCCCAGTTTCGATCGCTTGAGCGAGCGCTCTATCCAATCCTCGTCGCATCGCAGACGGTCCCGAAAGTCGCCATCGCACCCTTGTTCGTGGTCTGGTTCGGCTTCGGATTGCTCCCGAAGGTGCTCATCGCCTTCCTGATCTGCTTCTTCCCGATTCTGATCGATGCGCTGATCGGCTTTAAGTCCACACCGAAGGAGGTCATCTGGCTGGCCCGCTCGATGGGAGCGCCGCGGCGGCGCATCTTCTTCAACTTCCAGCTGCCCGCCGCATTGCCCCATATCTTCGCGGGGCTCAAGGTTGCGAGCACGCTGGCCGTGGTGGGTGCCGTCGTCGGCGAGTTCGTCGCGGCCGACAGCGGGCTGGGCTACCAGCTCATCGTGGCAAACGGCACACTCGACGTCGTCCTGTCATTCGCCATCGTCGTCGTACTCAGCATTCTCGGCGTCCTTCTCTTTGCCGCCGTGGATCTCGCAGAGCGCCTCCTGCTGCCATGGCACATCTCGCATCGGGCGACCGGCCAGGAGCGCGCATGATGACCGCCACGCTCGATTTCAAGCACGTCAACAAGTCCTACGGCACCGCCAGCGGCCCGATCGAAGCGCTGCGCGACTTCAACCTCGAGGTCGGCGACGGCGAGTTCATCTCCATCGTCGGCCCGAGCGGATGCGGCAAGAGCACACTCCTTTCGATGGCCTCGGGATTGGCTTTCCCGACCTCCGGCTCGATCAGCGTCAAGGGCGAGCGCGTCACGCAACCGGTGACGGATCTCGGAATCGTCTTTCAAACCGACGTCCTGCTCGACTGGCGCAGCGTGCTGGACAACATCCTCATTCAGCCGGAGATGCGCGGCCTCGACAGGCGGGCTTACGAAACGCGCGCCCGCGAACTGCTGAAGATGGTCGGCCTCGAAGGGTTCGAGAAGAAATATCCCTACGAGCTGTCCGGCGGGATGCGCCAGCGTGTCTCGATCTGCCGCGCGCTGATCCACCAGCCGCCGCTGCTCCTGATGGACGAGCCCTTCGGCGCCCTCGATGCCCTGACGCGCGAGCAGATGGTCATGGAACTCCATCAGATATGGCTGAAGACGCGCAAGAGCGTGATCTTCATCACCCATGACATTCAAGAGGCGGTGCTTCTTGCCGACCGGGTCGTGGTCATGTCTCCGCGCCCCGGGCGCATCGCCGAAATCATAGAAACACATCTGCCGCATCCGAGGCGGCCGGCGACCATGGAAACCCCTCGCTTCGTCAGCCTCGTGGCGCAGGTGCGCCACGTCTTTGAGAAGCACGGGGTCCTGAAAGTCTACGATCCTGAATGACAAGGGAGTGGGAAAGATGAAGATCACGCGCAGGACAGCGATGCAGGCAGCTGTCGGCGGATTGACCGTCGCAGCATCGACCGAACTCGGGATCACGCCTTCTCAGGCGGATAATCTCAAGAAGGTGACGGTCCGTCTGGCCTTCACCTACAATGGCCACCGATCTCCCTATCTGCTCGGCGTCGACAAAGGCTTCTACAAGCAGGAAGGGCTGGACGTTGACGTGCTGGAGGGACGCGGCATGACCTCGTCCATGCAGCTCGTCGCCAGTCAGCAGGATACGTTCGCGATTGTCGATCCGCCCTCGCTGATGTTGGGCGTCGCCCAAGGCATGCCGATCAAGACGGTCGCGCAGGTCTATCAGATCAGCCCGAACGCTCTAATCAGTTGGCAGGAATCCGGCATCAACCAGCCAGCGGACCTCAAGGGTAAAAAGGTGGCGACCCTGCAGGGCGATATGACCACCACCATGCTGTACGCTCTTCTGGCGAAGAATGGCGTGCCTGCCTCCGATGTGCGGATCATTGCCTCGGACGGCGGCACGCGCAACCAGACCTTCCTGGCGAAACGCACCGAGGCCATCACCGGTTTCCCGAATGACAGCTATCTCAGCTTGTCGGCGACCGCCGGCGGGGGCTTGAAATATTTCACCTATGCGTCGTTCGGCATCGACACGATGGGGGACAGCATCGTCGCGCATGCCAGCACCATCGAGAAATCGCCGGAGCTGGTGAGAGCTTTCGTGAAGGCCAGCCTGCGCGCCTATGATTACGCGCTGCGGAATCCCGAGGAAGCCATCGCATCTCTCAAGACGCGTGCGCCGAACATCAATGTCGGGGTTGAGGTCGAGAAACTGAAAGCGACTGCCGCGCTGCTGCGTGCCGAGGGCGACAAGGACGGTATCGTCGGCTTGTCCGTGGAGAGCCGCTGGAAAGCGACACAGGCGCTGATGAAAGAGTTCGGCGGCCTGACGACCGGCATTACCGACGTGACGACCTACTACACCAACGAATTTATCAAGTAAGCGGAGGAGAGCGGAGTGAAGCCGGTTCCTCGCAGGTTGATTGTTGCCATAAGCGGCGCTTCAGGCGCGATCTACGGAGTGCGTGCGCTTGAAATGCTCCGGAAAACGGACATCGAAACCCACCTCATCGTAACTCGTTCTGCCCAGATCACGCTAGCGCAGGAACTGGAGATGAAGGTGGCTGACCTGCGGGCACTCGCCGACGTCGTACACAAGCCCGACGACATCGCAGCCAGCATTTCCAGCGGCTCCTTCCTGACGCTGGGAATGCTGGTCGCGCCCTGCTCCATCCGAAGTCTGTCGGAGATAGCGACCGGCGTTACCGCCGGTCTTCTTTCCCGAGCTGCAGATGTCGTCCTCAAGGAAAGGCGCCGATTGGTTCTCATGGTGCGGGAGACGCCGCTCCACCTCGGTCACCTGCGCAGCATGACGCAAGTCACTGAAATGGGCGCGGTGATCATGCCTCCGTTGCCGGCGTTCTACACCAGGCCGAGCACGCTCGACGACATCGTGGATCATAGCGTCGGGCGGGCGCTGGACTTATTCGGCATCGAACCTGTCAGGTTGAAACGATGGGGCGAAGCAATAACAATAGGCAATAAGCACACCTCATCTTCAGATATCGCTCAACATTTAGAAACTCAACACGCTGATTCATGAAATATTTCAGCCGGATTCAATTAGGATTTTGGCCGTAAATACTGAATTGAATCCATAAACACACACGATAATATCGTTGCGCCACGGCGGCGGAGAGCCTGCAGGGAACTCCCTGCGGTCAAGACGCGACCGGGCCTGGACCAATGCGAGCGCCGCACCGCGCTCAGAACACTTTCCAGAGGATATCCCCAATGACCATCACGCTTCACCCCGGCTCCGTGACGCTGGCCGAGTTGGCCGCGATCTATTGGAGCGGCGAGAATGCTGTCCTCGAAACCAGCTTCGACGCGCGCATCGAAAAGGCCGCCGCACGCATCGCGGCCATCGCTGCCGGCAACGAACCGGTCTACGGTATCAACACAGGCTTCGGCAAGCTGGCCTCGATCAAGATCGACGCGGCCGATACTGCTGATCTCCAGCGCAATCTCATCCTGTCGCATTGCTGCGGGGTCGGCGCGCCGCTGCCGGAAGATGTCGTCCGTCTCATCATGGCGCTGAAACTCATTTCGCTGGGACGCGGCGCTTCCGGTACCCGCGTGGAGGTTGTTCGCCTGATCGAGGCCATGCTCGAAAAGGGCGTTACGCCGCTGATCCCCGAGAAAGGCTCCGTCGGCGCATCGGGGGATCTGGCGCCCCTCGCCCATCTTGCCGCCGTGTTGATGGGAGAAGGCCAAGCCTTTCTCAACGGCGAATGCTTATCCGGCCGTGAAGCGCTGCAGCGCGCCGGACTGACCCCGCTCGTGCTTGCCGCCAAGGAAGGACTGGCGCTCATCAACGGGACCCAGGCTTCGACCGCTCTCGCGCTGGCTGGTCTTTTCCGAGCCCACCGCGCCGCACAGGCGGCTTTGATCACCGGTGCGCTGTCCACCGATGCCGCCATGGGCTCGTCCGCTCCCTTCACCGAAGAAATCCACACGCTCCGCGGCCATAAGGGGCAGATCGACACAGCCGCCACGCTCCGTGGCTTGCTTGAAGGCTCCGTCATTCGGCAGAGCCACATCGATGGCGACGAGCGGGTGCAGGATCCCTATTGCATACGCTGTCAGCCGCAGGTGGAAGGGGCTTGCCTCGACCTTTTGCGCCAAGTGGGCCGCACGCTGGAAGTCGAGGCGAACGCCGTCACCGACAATCCGCTGGCGCTGTCCGACGGCAGCGTCGTGTCTGGCGGTAATTTCCATGCCGAGCCTGTCGCCTTCGCTAGCGACCAGATCGCGATCGCGGTCTGCGAAATCGGGGCAATCGCCCAGCGCCGCATCGCGCTGCTGGTTGATCCTGCCCTCTCCTACGGCCTGCCGCCGTTCCTCGCTCGCAATCCGGGTCTGAACTCGGGTTTGATGATCGCCGAAGTGACCTCTGCGGCGCTGATGAGTGAGAACAAGCAGATGTCGCACCCGGCGTCAGTCGACTCGACGCCCACCTCAGCCAACCAGGAAGATCATGTTTCCATGGCCTGTCACGCTGCGCGACGTTTGCTACAGATGACCGAGAATCTGTTCTATATCATTGGCATCGAGGCGTTGGCTGGCGCACAGGGGGTAGAATTGCGGAGCCCCCTGACCACTAGTTTCGAGCTGCAGAAGGCCGTCGCTTGCGTGCGTACCGCCGTGCCAGCATTGGAAAACGACCGCTACATGGCTTCGGACCTTGCGGCCGCCGCTGGCCTTGTGGCTGAGGGGGCGCTTACCGCAAGTGTATCGGTGGGCCTGTTGCCCGCACTTGAGGTCTAAGAGTCCACTCTGATCTTTATGGGCAGGAGGGCGAGGCATCTCAATCTGTTCCACGAACTTGCGGGCTTGGCCCCGCAAGTCCCGGACGCTCAGTAAGATCGCATTAGCCCATTATCTACGGGAACCATCCGGCTCACCCTGTCAGGGTCATGCATCCTCGAGGAGGCGCCTTACCCGTCATCCATCTCACCCCGAAAGACGCGTCCGCCCCATCGCTGCGACTGCCTCATCTACGAGGAGCGCAACCTATTCGAAGCAACTCGGACATGCCCTAGCGGATCCGTCTCGGGAACTGCCCGGTGCCGCCCGACGCCGACAGAACCGGCTGCGCCGACGTCGCTTCATGGGCGCTGCGCAGGCGGTAGCGGTCCCCCGGATAGAGGAATCGGCTGCGCGTCACCGGCACATCCCCGCGCCAGGTCCGGCGGTCGAGCAGCAGGCAGGGCTGGTTGGCGTCGATCTGGAGGGCTTCGCGGCTTTCATCATCGGGCCGGATGGCGCGGATCGTGTTGTCGACGAAAGTCACCTCGGTCATGCGCAGCAGATAGGCGTGTGGCGTGACGCGGGTGAAGTCCTGGTCGAGATAGGCGGGGGCTTCAGCGGCGTTGACGAAGCGGTCCTCTATCTGGACCGGCGTGCCATCCTCCTTGTGCAGCAGGCGCGAGTGGAACACGGTGCTGCCCGCCGGCAGGGCCAGCAAGCTGACGAAGGGGCTGTCCGGCGCCAGCGCACAAAGCGACATCACTTCGCTGGTATGGACGCCGCCGCTCGCCGAGATCTCCTCCGAGACGTCGGAGAGCTCGAAGATCGCGCATTGCATCCGCGGGCCGACGACGAAGGTGCCACGGCCCTGGACGCGCACCAGCATGCCCTCGGTCTGCAACTCCCTGAGGGCCCGACGCACGGTCAGCGCCGAGGCGCCGAACTCGGCAGCGAGATCCTCTTCGCGCGGGACCTGGAAGTCGGCCGGCCATTCCGCGGCGCGGATCCGCTTTTCGATGGCGGTCTTGATCTGCCCGTAGAGCGGCTGGGCGACCTGGGTCAGCTCGGTCATGCAAATATCCTATGCTTAGGGAGGTTTGATATCACAATGCCATTTATACGGTATCGGTCCCTGCTGCCTTTAAGGGCGAAGTGCGCATTTTTTCAACAGAAAGGTGCTTGACACCTCAAGGTTGATCGGACCAGTATCGCTTATTGATATCATATCAAGTTTGAAATGATATGATAAAAATCTAGCCCGGAAGCGCCTCGTCCTCGACCGCGCCCGGCTATGACGGGAGAGATTCTGATGACGTCGCATTCGCCCGCGCTGCGCACGCTGGACATGTACATCGATGGTCAATGGGTGAAGCCGGCATCCGGGGAGTATTTCGAGACAGTCGACCCCTTTACCGCGCAGCCCTGGGCGATGGTTGCGCGCGGCGGCGCCGCAGACGCCGACCGTGCCGTGCGTGCAGCGCATCGCGCCTTCAAGGAGGGGCCGTGGGGCAAGATGCACCCCTCCGAGCGCGGCAAGCTTATTCATCGGCTGGGCATGCTGATCGAGGAGCATGCCGACGCGCTCGCCGAGATCGAGGTGCGCGACAACGGTCGCCTGCTGGCCGAGATGGAGCACCAGATCCGCTACATCCCGAAATGGTATTATTATTATGCCGGCCTGGCCGATAAGATCGAAGGCGTCGTGCATCCCTGCGACAAGCCGGCGCTGAGCTATTCGCGGCCGGAGCCGCTCGGCGTCTGCGTCGCGATCGTGCCGTGGAACGCGCCGCTGCTGCTGCTCTCGCTCAAGGCAGCGCCTGCGCTCGCCGCCGGCAACACGCTGGTGCTGAAGCCGGCCGAGCACACCTCGGCTACCGCGCTGAAGCTGATGGAGCTGGTCGAGGCCGCCGGCTTCCCGCCCGGCGTCGTCAACGTCGTTACCGGGTTCGGCAAGGAGGTCGGCGAGCCGCTGGTCACCCATCCACTGACCCGCCATGTCGGCTTCACAGGCTCGACCGCGACCGGCGCATATCTCTATTCGCTTGCGGCGAAGGATGTGAAACGGGTCAGCCTGGAGCTGGGCGGCAAGTCGCCGAACATCGTCTTCGACGACGCTGATCTCGACAATGCTGTGCGCGGCGTGGTCGGCGGCATCTTCGGGGCGACCGGCCAGACCTGCATCGCCGGCTCGCGTCTTCTCGTGCAACGCCGCGTCCACGATGAGTTCGTCGAAAAGCTCGCGGCTTTCACCAGGACCGCCCGCGTCGGCGATCCCCGCGATGTCCGCACCCAGGTCGGTCCGATCGCCAACAAGATGCAGTTCGAGAAGGTATTGGGCTATGTCGACATCGCCCGCCAGGACGGGGCCGAGTTGCTGATCGGTGGCAAGCGTCCGGATGGCGACGAGTGCGCGCGCGGCTTCTTCGTCGAGCCGACGATCTTCACCGGCGTCAACAACGGGATGCGGATCGCACGCGAGGAGGTCTTCGGGCCGATCCTCTCGACCCTGGTCTTCGACGATGCCGACGAGGCGGTCGCGATCGCGAACGACAGCGAGTTCGGCCTCGCCGCCGGCGTCTGGACCCGCGACATGAAGCTCGCCATGCGCATGTCGGACCGGCTGGAGGCCGGCAGCGTCTGGGTCAACACCTATCGCGACATTTCCTACACGACGCCCTTCGGCGGCTACAAGAAGAGCGGCATTGGCCGCGAGAACGGCGTCGAGGGCATCCGCGAATACCTGCAGACCAAGGCCGTCTGGCTCTCGACCGCGGACGAGATCGCCAACCCCTTCGTCATCGGCTGAGGGGCGCGCGCAGCATGACCCCTCGACAATTCCTCAAGTGGAACTGACGTCATGGCGATGAGAAAGGGAGCGAGATCCTGGCCGACGAGCTCAAGCTCAACGGCGCCGAGATCATCTACCACGTTCCCGGCGAGAGCTTCCTCTGCGCGCTCGATGCGCTCGGCGTGCGCTATCCCGAGATCCGCGCGATCAGCTGCCGCCACGAGAACGGCGCAGCCCAGATGGCCGAGGCCTATGGCAAGCTGACCGGCCGCCCGGGCGTCGCCTTCGTCACCCGCAGCCCGGGTGCGACCAACGCCGTCAACGCTGTCCACACCGCCTATCAGGATTCATCGCCGATGATCCTGATCGTCGGGCAGGTGAAGCGCGCGCTGATGGAGCGCGAGGCCTTCATGGCCTACGACTTCCGCACCATGTTCGCGCCGATGACGAAATGGGTCGCCCAGATCGATGACCCCAGGCGTATCCCGGAGTTCGTGCAGCGCGCCTACCAGACGGCGATGACCGGGCGGATGGGGCCGGTGGTGCTGGTGGTGCCGGAGGACGTGTTCGAGGAGGAATGCGAGGTCGCGCCGGGCAAGCCGAGCGTTCCGGCCTCGGCCGGCGAACCGTCGGACGAGGCAGTCGAGCAGGTTTTCGCCATGCTCTCGGCGGCGCAACGCCCCCTGCTGATCGTCGGCGGCTCCGGCTGGACGGAAGGGGCGCGCAACGACATCCAGGCCTTTGCGCTCGCCAACAACGTTCCGGTCGTCACCACCTTCCGGCGGCGCGACATCATCGACCACCGTCTGCCCTGCTATGTCGGCGAGATCGGCATCGGCTCGAACCCGGCGCTGCTCGCGCATGTCAAGGACACCGATTTCGTCATCATGTGCAACGACGCGCTCAGCGACGTGAACACGATCGGCGCCGGCTACATGGAAGGGTTCACGCTCTTCGACATCCCGGTGCCCAGGCAGAAGTTCGTTCACGTCACCAGCAGCTTCGACGAGCTCAACCGGGTTTTCCAGGTCGACCTCGCGCTGCTCGCCGACAATGACGCCTTCGCCCGCCGGCTCGCCGGCCATGCGCCGGTCGACCATGCCGCGCGCGGCGCGTGGACGGCGGCCCTGCGCGAGACTTTCGAGATCGAGACCACGCCCCGGCCCTGCCCGGGCGAGATCGACCTGCCGCAACTCATGAAGTGGCTGCGCCAGCGCCTGCCCGAGGATGCCATCGTCACCAATGGCGTCGGCGCCTATGCGACCTGGAGCCAGCGCTATTTCGCGCATTACCGGCTGCATACGCAGCTCGGCCCGATCAGTGGCTCGATGGGCTACAGCCTGCCGGCGGCGATCTCCGCCAAGCTGCTCCATCCCGACCGGGTGGTCGTCGATTTCGTCGGTGACGGTTGCTACCAGATGAGCTCGGAAGAGCTGGCGACCGCCGTGCAATACGGGGCGGCGGTGATCGTCGTGCTGTTCAACAACAACATGTACGGCACGATCCGCATCCACGAGGAGAACCGCCTGGAGGGCCGCGTCAACGGCACCCAGCTAGTCAATCCCGACTTCCACGCGCTTGCGCTGGCCTATGGCGCCCATGCCGAGCGCGTCACCCGGACCGAGGAGTTCGCGCCGGCCTTCGATCGCTGCATGGCGTCGGGCAAGCCGGCGCTGATCGAGATGTGCGTCGACCAGGAAGCGATCCATTCGCGCTATTCGCTGACGGACCTACGCAACCGCCGCAAGGCGAAGCACTGACTGCCCCTGCCGCCGTGGGTGGCAGGCTCTTCCGGCGCCGCGAAGATGGCGCCGGCCATTCGAGCCCTTCGCCAGAAGAGGGCCGCTGCGGATCTGACTGCAACCAACAATCGGGGATTCCAAGATGAACAGGACGATTTCGGCTTTGCTGCTCGCCGGGACGCTCGGCGCGCTGACCTCTCCCGCGCTGGCCCAGGAGTGCAAGCTCAGGGTCACCACCTGGGGCGGCAGCTATCAGAAGACCTACGAATTGGTCGCCGCCGGCTTCGAGAAGGCCCATAACTGCAAGATCGAGTGGGTCGTCGGCGCCAGCCCCGACCATCTCGTCAAGGCGCGGCTCGGCCAGGTCGACGTCGCCACCAACACCTTGTTGAACTCGATCGCAGGCGAGAAGGAAGGCCTGTGGATGCCCTTGGACAAGTCCAAGATCCCGAACATGGCGAACCTGTACCCGAACGCGGTCCACTCGCCCTATACGGTCTTCGTCAATGTCGGCGACTACGTGCTCGCCTACAACTCCGACAAGGTGAAGACAGCCCCGACGAGCTGGGACGAGCTCTGGAAGCCGGACTACAAGAACCACGTCGTCATCTACGGCTTCGAGCACATCCCGACGCTCAGCCTGACCGTGCAGCAGGCCGAGCGGAACGGCGGCAACATCGACAACATCCAGCCCGGCCTCGACAAGATGGCGGCGCTGATCAAGAGCGGCAACCTGATCGGCTCGCTCGACGTCGAGAGCCAGATGGTCTCGCTGTTCCAGACGCAGGACGCCTGGCTCGGCATGCTGGCGACCGGGCGCATGAAGGAGCTGCTGGAAAAGGGCGCCAAGAACGTCAAGTTCGCCCGCCCGGCCGAAGGCACCTTCCCGCTGATCAGCACGATCAACATCACCAAGGCCGCCAAGGATCCGGCCAAGGCGCAGGCCTTCGTCGACTATGTGCTGGGCCCCGAGGTCCAGATCGCCTTCGCGACGCGCAATCTCTACGCCCCAACCGTGCAGAACGCGCCGATCCCGGCCGACTTCCAGTTCCGTGACCTCCTGGTCCAGAACGAGCAGTTCAAGCGGCTGTTCCTGCCCGATCAGGAGAAGATCACGGCCAACAAGGCCAAGTGGCAGAACCAGCTCAACCAGATGACAAGCAAGTGAGCATTCTCGCAAGCGCCGACCGGACGAGCAGGTCGGCGCCACCCTCATCGCAAGGCGTCGCCCGCTCGTCGGGCGCGCCGGTCAAAGCCTCGACGTCGCCTTTATCCGGCAAAGCGGATGACATGAACGCATCACAGGACAAAGCTATCCAGGTCTACTCCGTCTGCAGGCGCTATGGCGACGTCATGGCAGTCGACGACGTCTCCTTCGACGTCGGCCATGGCGAGTTCGTCTCCCTGCTCGGCCCCAGTGGCTGCGGCAAGACCACGACCCTGCGGATGATCGCCGGCTTCATCATGGCGAGCGATGGCACCATCCGGGTCAATGGCCGCGACGTCACCCATCTGCCGCCGGAGAAGCGCGAGGTCGGCTTCGTCTTCCAGAACTACGCTTTGTGGCCGCATATGACGGTCGCCGAGAACGTCGCCTTCGGCCTCAAGCTGCGCAAGCGCGACAGGGCCTTCATCGCTCGCAAGATCGAGGAATCGCTCGGGGTCACCGGCCTGTCCGGCTATGAGGACCGCCTGCCGCGCCAGCTCTCCGGCGGCCAGCAGCAGCGCGTCGCCTTGGCCCGTGCGCTGGCGCTAGAGCCGCAGCTCCTGCTGATGGACGAGCCGCTCAGCAATCTCGACCGCGCCTTGCGCGTCGCGATGCGGCGCGAGCTGAAGCAATTGCAGTCGCGCCTGAAGATGACGACGCTCTACGTCACGCATGATCAGGAAGAGGCGTTGTCGATGTCCGACAGGGTGGTGATCATGAACCGCGGCAAGATCGCCCGCGTGGCCCGCCCGTCCGAGGTCTATGACGATCCGCAGTCGGAGTTCGTCGCCGATTTCGTCGGCACCACGAACTTCTTCGACGGGGCGGTCACCGCGGCGTCCGGCGGAATCCTGACCGTGCGCACCCGTGGCAATCTCGACCTGCGGGTGGCGGTGCCGACCTCGGCTACTGTCGGGGAGCAGGTCCGCGTGCTGCTGCGCCCGGAGCGCATCCGCATCTATCCGCCCGGCCAGGACGGCCCCAATGTCTTCCCCGGCCGGATCAGCTTCGTCGAATATTACGGCCCGACGATCCGCTACACCGTCCAGCTCGACGGCGGCGAGAGCGTCTATGTCGAGACGCATCATGCGGGTGGCGTGGCCGCGATCGGCGATGGCGTCCGCATCGGCGTCGAGCCCGGTGATTTCAGGCTGATCCGCAGCGAGGGAGGCCGGCCGTGAGGAAGGGGATGGCCGCTCCGCTCCTGCTCGCTCCTGCGATGGTGGCGTTGCTGATCTTCGTGGTCATGCCGCTGCTCTGGGTGGCTCGGACGAGCTTCAACCAGGGCGTCGACGGTGCCTACATGGTCTCCGCCCTGACCATGGACAATTATGTCCGCTTCCTCGGCAGCTCCTGGTACCTGATCAACACGCTCTGGTTCTCGATCCGTATTGCCGTCATCGCGACAGCCATCTCGGTGGCGCTCGGCTATCCTGTCGCGCTCTACATCGCCGGGACGCGCGGACTACAGAAAAGCATCCTGATGACGATGGTGCTGGCGCCACTGCTAATCGGCTTGGTCACCTTGGTCTATGGCTGGATCGTTATCTTCCGCGGCGGCGGCCTGCTGAATTCGCTGATGATCGCGATCGGCGTCTATGACGAGCCGGTCCGCTATATGTGGGACCTCAAGGGCGTGATCATCCTGCTGGTCTATATCGGCATGCCCTATATCGTGCTCTCGCTGCTGGACTCGATCGAGCGCATCAATCCCTCCTTCGTCGAGGCGGCCCGCAATGTCGGCGCCAATCGCTGGCGCGCCTTCTGGAACATCACCTTCCCGCTGACGCTGCCCGGCCTCTATGCCGGCCTGGTGATCGTCTTCACCTTGAACTTCTCGGCCTTTGCGGTGCCGCTGATGGTCGGCGCCAACGACACGCAGATGATCGGCCTCGTGATCTATCGCGAGGCGCTGCTCAACAACGACCTCCCCTTCGCGTCGAGCCTGTCGGTGATCATGATCCTGGCCAACGCGACGATCCTGACCGGCATGGCCTTCCTGTTCGGCAAGCTGATCCTAAACCGGCTGGAGGCGAAGCGATGACGCGGCTCGACCTGGGTTCGTTGGCGCTGCGGCTCGTCACCTATCTGGCGATGGGCTTCCTGTTCTTCCCGATCCTGATCACCCTGATGGTCTCGGTGAACCCGCAAGAGTTCATCCTGCCGCCATCCGGCTTCACGCTGGAATGGTTCCGCCAGGCCTGGACCTCCGACAGCTTCGTGCGGGGCATGGGGGTCAGTCTTTGGCTCGGCGTGGCGGCGACGCTGATCGCCAATGCGCTGGCCTTCATGGTCGTGCTGGCGATGGTCCGCTACGACTTCCGCGGCAAGGCGCTGATCAACCTCCTGATCATGTCGCCTCTGCTGATCCCGACGACGATCTTCAGCCTCGCCCTTTATGTCTTCTTCGCGCGGCTCGGCTTCGGCTCCGGTATTCCGGCGCTTGTCATCGGGCATTCGATCCATGTCCTGCCCTTCGCTGTCCGCATCCTGACCGCGAGTATGCAGAACTTCGATCTCTCTCTTGAGGAAGCCGCCCGCAATGTCGGGGCGGGGCCGGTCCGGACTATGTTCTCGATCACTTTGCCGGTGATCAGGACGGGACTAGTCTCGAGTCTGGTGCTCTGCTTCGTCCTGTCCTGGAACGATTTCCCAATCTCGGTCTTCCTGGCGCCGGCGGGCTGGACACCGCTGCCGGTCGAGCTCTTCTCCTACATCAAGTTCCAGTACGACGCGGTCGGGGCGGCCCTCGCCAGCTCCCTGATCCTGATTTCAATCGTCGTGATGGTCTTCATCGATCGGCTCTCGGGGCTACGCCGCGTGCTGCGATGAACTCCTCGCAGGCTGTTGAAGAAGGCTCCTGTTTGGCGTTGAGGATGGCCTCGTCGCCATTGTGACAGGTGAAGGTGATCTCGATCGCGCCGTCGTCGAGCAATTCGGCGGAGCCATCGCCGGTGATCTCGTCTATCTCGCCGAAGCCGGCCCATGTGAAGAAGACCACGGAGGGGCTGTAGGAGATGTCGAGGCTGGCCTGCATCGCCCCGATGGCGATCTCGCCGTGGTTGTCGGCGCCGATAACGGAACCGCTTATTGCCCAAGCAGCAAAGTGACTTTCCGGCCAAGTTTCATGCGGAACCAGCGTTCGATCCGCACACGTCGCCCCCGCGCTCACCAAGGCGAAAGGTCTGCGGCGAGATAGGCCAACAAACGCTCGATCGTTGCGAGCTTCCCGTCAGCAATTAATGCCAACGGCGTTCGGCCAGCAAAAATATCGTTCGGGCGCCCCATCCATCCTGCCGCGCGACTTGAATCGCTGAAACGCACGCGGAGCGCTACGTGTATCTGCAAGAGCAGGGTAAGGCGATAAATCTGCTCCTGCGAGAGGCCGCCAACCTTTTCACTCCTCCAGGCAGCATAAGTCGGCGCTGGTAGTCCCCCTAGAATTGCTAGCGCTTGTTCATCCGTGACAGACCACTTTCCGAACAAGGCGATTGTTGCTCGAACGAGTGCCAGCTTCTCAGCGATGGTCAACCGCGGAACTGTCGATTTGATCGTCATTTAGTCCAAATGCCCCAAACGAAAACAGGGCCGCGGAATTCAATTTCGGGACATAGGCTTGCGTTGACCCGGCGGCATTACGCCTCAGATGTCGACCACCAATGCAGGGTCGAACCGTGGGTTTTCCCCTGGGTAGCCGCGAGGATTGCAGATAATTCTGGTCTCGGAGATTCTGTAGTCGAAGCAGCAGTGAACATGACCGTGCACCCACATCGTCGGGTGCCCCGTTTCTAAGACCGCTTGAAGATTGCTGAAATAGGCGTGATTTAACGGCTCGCCTTCGTAGCGAGGGTGAATGCTGGACGGATGCGGAGCGTGGTGGGTGACGACAACTGTCGGCCTCGTGTGAGACTGGGCCAGAGCCCCCTCGATAAAAACCCTACTTTCAGCATGCAGTTTCATCGCGTGCTTGGGTTCAAACCGTTCCCATGGATCCTTGCGCCACTTGATTAGACGATGGTCGTTCATGCCTCGCCTCGCAGCTTCGATCGCGAGTGGATTTCGATCGTAGTCGGTCCACAACGTGGCACCGATGAAGCGAATTTCACCGATTTGGACGGAGTCATTGTCCAGAACCTGAACGCCTTTGAGAGCTTTCAGCTGGGCCATACGCTCGCTGTACCCGTATCGGTAGAACTCATGATTTCCGGCGACAAAGACGACCGGCAGCTTGCGGGCGGTCTCGATCAGCCATCGGTCGGAGAGGACGTCGCCGGCGACCACCGCAATCTCGGCGCCCTCTGGCGGTTCGGGGAGCGATCCACCATGGTCGGCGTGGAGATCAGACAAGATCCAGAGCTTCATCGACAGTCCTCCTCCGCAAGCAATGTTGGTTAGGCGGATTCGTAGTACCCAGATCAAGTTCTCAAACTTGATTGGCGCACCGAAGAAGAACCTCGACTTCGCATGGAAGGTCATCGAATTCGGCATCGATCATGGTGTCAGGTTCGTAGTCGGCGTGAGTACGCGGTGCCCTCCGACGTGCGCCCGCTTGCCCAAAGAGCCTCGTGACAGTGATGGGCACTTTCCGGGGACGACCACGCCGGCGCTTCAGCCGATCGGGAAGGTCAAATTGCTCCGCGGATGAGTTCGGTACTACTGGCACAGGGACCTCCGGTAGGATTCTCGATATGGCGCGACACGCCCCCGAAGAATGCGTGGTGGAGAAGGCGCAACTGAAGGCAGCAGAAGTGGGCTTTCGCCTACGGGAAGGCGTGCGCCTTCGGCTCAGCGTCAAGGCTCACTGCAGCTGGAATGTCAGCCCGAGGAACTCGACGGACGTAATTGTGCGAGGTGATTTGCGAGGGGTAGCTGGGGTGCGGGATTGCGACGGCATCCCTACGCGGGAAGGACGGCTGTCATCACTGCGCTCCGATCATTGAACTCAAAGCTGGAGTACGGCGGCGTCGACCAGATTAATTATATCGGTAATATCAAAAAATGGATAACCTTGCTTGCATTATGGTTAACAGGATCGATCCCCTGCCAAGTCGATGGCGCTGCTCCTATCCTTTTGGCCCCCAGCGCCCGCCGCCGCATAGACCACTACACCTATCGCGTCGTTGCCGAAAATAAATTGTGCACCGGCGCCCTCCAATGCTACACGTATGGACGATTTCAGCACCGCTTTCGGCACCCGATAGCCGTTCTCGTAATCGTTGATCGTCTTGCGCGATACGCCTGATTTTTCCCACAGCCAAGCTTGCGACACCCCCAAAAGCATACGAGCAGCTTGTGCGAGGAAGCCCGGAATCTCAGCCTCTGGCGGCATTGGAACGAGCCCGGCGGCCAGTATTGAAGGGCGAGGGCCACTCCCTAGGTGAAAAATTTTGATACTGCTGCTATAATTCCAAAATAATTCCTCAGCCGACCTCGCTCCAGCCGCTCGCTGGCCCCCGACCACCCCACCTGCAGCCTCAGAGATTTCTGGAGGTTCGATGCTTGTCGCCTTCTTGGGTGCCGATGGCATGTCCACGCCTACTTACGCTGCGCTGCTCGCAGCCCATGGTTTCTCGGCCTTGGGCCAGCCAGCCGAGATTTTAAGCGTTGGCAATGAATCCGACTCGCCGATCCTGACTGCACAAAGGATCGCAAACTCTATCCATGAGGTCGAGAGAGGATCCAATGTCGAAGCCGCATTGGAATCCGCGCGCCGAGAGCACGAGCACGTCATCCTGGTGAGCTCTATCTCGCAGTCCAGCTGGCTCCTCTCGAAGGATTGCGCCTGCATCATCACCGTCGAGCCCACCCGCGCACATGAAGTGATGGCCATGACGGCAATCCAATCCATGCCTAGCTCGATTGCAGTCCTGCGTTGGGGACACGCCGATTATAGCGCCGCTATCGCCAGGGCGGCGGACGCATTCCGTGATATCGGTGTGAAGGTGCTTCCGGCGGCGGTCCCCGTTCTGAGCCGGCGTGAAACCGACGCACTCCTGGAAGGCCAAGGGAACCTTCGGATTACGCGTCTGGGAGTTCAGCTCGCGCTCGCCCTAAGCGATCCCGCAAACCATGTTGAGGCTAGGTTTGACGAACGTGGTCTTAGCGATCGCCTCCGGGAACTTGCGAACGATCTGGAGGCGATCGAGGAAGGCGTCGCTCCGAAAGAGCAGGACCTTTTGTCCGCACCGATTCTGACCGGGTGGTCTCAACTGCCCCAACAGGTCCCTGTGATCGCCGGCGTCGTCGCTGGCCATCCCTCGCTCGAAAACTTCATCATGACCTCGCAGGTGTATGCGAGCGACGGCCAGACTTGGGTCAGGACGCTGTCGCGTTGGTATCGCCTCGGCCGACCTGTTGCCGAGCCGCGCTCCGCATTCCACTGAGATCGATCGTCAATCCAGACACTAGACCCGCGTGAAAACCGGAGGTCGCATGTCAGTTCGAACCGTCGGCAGTACAACTCCCAGGGCCTGCTCCCAAGCTCCGAAGTCGCCCACCTTGACCGCATGGCGAGCACTATCACCGGCAGAGTGCATCGCAATGGGGGTCGTCGCCAGTCTCGATGAATTGGTGGGAATTCTCGCGCCCATGAATCGCACGCGCGGCGACGATCAGGATGCTTTCGGCTCAGCCTCGGATGCGATCGGCCGGGCCCTCAAGGTTCTGATCAAACCAAGCGGGTCGGAGGCCGCGGTCGATATCAGCATGTCATTGGTGCTTCTGCACGCTCTACAGGGCGATCCTGCCGCCCGCGTCCTGGTCCTCTTCGCCCTGAAGAGGAGCTCAGCGCCAGCGCGACTGGTCGAGGCTTGGCGTCAATGGCGGCTGGAGGCAGTGGTCAGCAACCCTGGCGGCGCGACAGGCGGGGCGGGCAATGCGCTCCAATAGATCGCGCGCAGCGGTGATGAAACACTGCCCCCGGATTGTGCGGATCGGACTGAACCCGTCCGTTGCATTCTCGTTGGAGCCCGCCGCACTAGCGCAGGAGATCGTACAGCGCCAGCCGGCCTTCAAGCGCCAAGCGGATACCTGGCTTCGCATGGCGACGGCGAAGACCTCACGAGACCGTCCGTGGCCAGACATGCAGAACGCCCACCGTCAAACGGGCCGATTGGTCGAGGGCCTGGACACGCTTGCGCGGGAGAACCCAGCGCTGGAGGAGCTCGCTGATTGCTTGCTGCTCATGACAGCTGCTTCAACAGAATTGAAGCTAGCCTCTCGGCTCGCACATCGGCTGTGGCAAAGCCTCGGCCAGCTAGGAGAATTCCGAAGTCTCCTAAGCTCCGCGGCGCCCTTGCTTCTCCCGGAGAGGGTTTTCGACGACCTCTCTCAGGAGGTCGAGTGTGAAGGCCCCGGGATCGATCAGATGATGGATAAGGTCCGAGGGATCGTCGTCGAAATCGAGGGTGAAACCACAGAGTTGGCGATTGGCATGTCGATGCTGGCGGCTGGAAACGTTGAACGGAACCATAATTGCCGGTCGCTTGCCGACCTGGCGCGCCAATGCGGTGCGATTGCGGCTTCGCCGATTGCCTGGGCGTTGAAAGATAGCGCCACCATGCCGAGCCCGATCACCAAGCCGGCAGTGGCCGGTCTGGAAGAGAGGACGTCCGACGAGAGGCAGCTCCGCCATCCAACGGACCAAGTGATGGTATGCCCAGCGGCTCTGAAATCGAAGGGATCGAAGGATGCTATCCAACCTTTCGAAAACGCGATCGGCGTGCGGTTCCCGCTCATACGCGTTCCTGAATTGGCCTCGGTGCAGCAGTTGCTGATCGGCAAATTCCCCTATGCCGAACATGCGGTCACGAGGGTTCTGACCGATCTCACGACAAAGCAATTCGTCCATTTTGCACCAATCCTGCTGGTCGGCCCTCCGGGGTCGGGGAAGAGCACTTTCGTCCGCGTCCTCTCGGAGCAGCTCAAGGTCGGCCTGATGCGCGTGGACGGCGCAAACGACAACAGCTCGTGCTTCAGCGGCACGGAGCGGAGGTGGAGCACCAGTGAACCGTGCCGTCCCTTTATGGCCGTAGCGCGCTTCCGCCACGCGAATCCCATGGTGATGGTTGACGAGGTCGATAAGGCCGGCTCGCGGCAAGAGTACGGGCGCTTGTGGGATGCCATGCTGCAGTTCATGGAATCCGAGACCGCTTCACGCTTCCACGATCCGTGTCTGCAGGCGGAGCTGGATCTGCGACATGTGTCGATCATCGCCACAGCGAACGGGACCGATCGACTGCCGGGTCCACTTCTCGATCGCTTCCGCGTCATCGAATTCCCGAAACCAGAGGCCGACCACCTCGAGGCTCTGATCCCCGACATTCTCCAAACGATTGCGTCCGACCAAGGACTTCATGCTCGATTCATCGGACCTCTTGATCAGATCGAGGTTTCCGTACTGGCACGTCGATGGCGGGGCGGGTCGATCCGTCCCCTTAAAAGAGCGATCGAAGGCATCCTAAGAGCCCGCGATCGCCCCGGACGACGCACGCTCCAATGATCCACGCCATCAACCAATGCGCAGCCGCTCGCCCGAAGGATTATTTTAAGGATAGCGGAGCAAGTCCCTTCGACCGGTTCGGCGATCAGCGTCGAATTAAGGATTGCGACACTGGCAACGTCGTAGGTCAATTCTGAGACGTGGCGCTTTTAGAAAGAAGTACCTGGACGCACGCCAACCTTAGGCTCGCGCCAAAGGTTACTTTTTTCCTCATGTAATAGAGCAGAATGGATTCGCGAGACGATTGCGATGGGTGTGCTGACAGTAAAGCCACGTCCTTACACGATAGATGCTCGGCTGAAGCCACCATCGAGCTGACCCCAAATTCCACTGGGCAAGACCGATCGAATTACGTCGGCCTGACAGGGGAGGACGTCCATGCCGCTGAGCAGTAGGCTCTCCAAGAAGGACCTCGACGATCTGCTTTCGCAGGCAGACGCGGTCATTGAACAACGAGATGACGGCTCTCCGGTTCGGAAGATTTTCAATGGCCGACGTCATATGCCAGTCGGGTTGGTCCCCAGCGTGAAATCCCGGCAGATGATTGCCTGGGAATCCCGCCTTGAGCGGAAAGCAATCCGATGGTTCGAAGTCGACGAAACTGTCGTGAGCTACAGAGAACAGCCGCACACGTTGTCGTTCAAGCTCGATGGTCGGAAGGTTCGATACACTCCCGACTTTGAGGTCGAGCAGGAGGACGGCGTAACGCGCATCGTCGAATGCAAATACCGAGACGATATGCGTGAGCTTGACCCTAACTACCGCGCGAAGCTCCACCGTGCTCGGCACCTTTATCGATCCGTTGGGATCAACTTTCAGATCATTTCCGACATGCGCTTTCGCATGTTTCCGGTCTGGCACAACAACGCCCGGTTGGTCGAGAAGGCCCGACGGCTTTGCCCAGGCCCGTTTGAGCTCGCGGCGCTTATCCATCATCTCGAGGCTCGATCAGAGTCGACAATGCACGACTGCACTCGCGTGCTCGCCGGCCAGGAGCGAGCGGAAGATCGCATCCTCGCACTGATCGCCCGCAGGATTATCTCGGTGGACCTTTCTGGGCCATTGAACGGCCAAACGATAATTCGTCTCAAGGCCGGTTACGAGACCCGGCTGAGCTCAGTGCCATCCGTCCAAGAAGCGGCTTGAGGGGGCAAACCTTGAACGCGAACCTGCGTCTCAAAATCGACGCGACCGTGATGATCGACCAGCGGGCATTTCAATTCGCCCGACTGCTTCAAGATGGTCGAATGGCGTTCGACGATGAAGAAAATGGACGCCGCCGTGTGCTGGACGAGGACGGCTTCATCGAGCTCTACCTCGCCGATCGCATCGCGGTGCCATCATGGTCGCGCCTGCCTGCGAAATACCAGGTCGCGGCGGAACGTGCCCTCAGCGCTCTTCCCGAAAAGTTTCCGCAGGAGGCGCTATGGCGTCACAGCTATTGCGTCGCGTTTGACCAAGCTGAACCGCGACCCCGGAAGAATGAGGAGGATCTAACCGCACTTATCGATGCAGTCGCAACGCAAGAAGGCCATACGCGCAAGCCCGACTGGAGAACTCTTTGCAGATGGCTAAGGACCCGCGGAGTTTCAGGCAGGCGCAATCTGCGGGCGATGCGTTCTTTCCATGACAAGAAAGGGCGGAAGAAAGGGATCGATGCTGATGTCGAACTGATCATCAGCGAAAGCATTGCATCGGTTTATCAGAATCGAGGCAATCTGCCGCCGGGTGCAGTCTATGAACACGTCATTGGCCAGATAGCCAAAAGGAACACCGGCCTTCTTGAAGATGGCAGCGGCGAGCCTGCGCCTGCCGGACAGGAACTGCCAGAGCCCAGCCAGGCCACGGTTTTTCGGCGCGTCCGTGACAGCGACTACTATCGGACGATGCGGCTACGGCTCGGACGGGAAGCCGATCGGCTTTTGCGCCCACTGAAAGCTGCCCCGCAGCATGACGCCCCGCTGGAAGCGATCATCATCGATCATACCAAGATCGACAGCTGGCTCTTTTTCGTATGCGCTGTTCTCAGGCCACGGCCTTGAGCGGGGCCGGTGCATAGGCCCACGGCAGGAGCTCGTCGATCTGGCTTTGGGGATGGCCGTCGACGATGCGGGCGATGACGTCGGCGAGGTAGGCTTGCGGGTCGACGGCGTTGAGCTTGCAAGTCTCCACGAGCGAGGCGATGACGGCCCAATGCGCGGCGCCGCCGTCGCTGCCCGCGAACAATGCATTCTTGCGATTCAGGGCGATCGGTCTGATGGCGCGCTCGACGACGTTGGAGTCGATCTCGACACGGCCATCGTCGAGGAAGCGGGAGAGGCCCTGCCAGCGCGAGAGGGCGTAGCGGATCGCCTCGGCGAGCTTGCTCTTTTGGCTGATGAGGACGAGCTTCGCCTTCAACCACGGTTCGAGCGCATCGACGATCGCGCGGCTTCTCGCCTGGCGGATATCGCGACGTTCCTCGGCGGAGCGGCTGCGGATTTCGCCCTCGATGCGATAAAGCTCGGCGATGCGCGCGAGCGCTTCCGTGGCGATCGGCGCGGGACCACCCTGCGCGAGGTCGTAGAACTTGCGCCGGGCATGTGACCAGCAGAAGGCCAGGTTCACGGCGTTGCGGTCGGCCAGTACCTTGTAGCCTGCAAAGCCATCGACCTGTAGCGTGCCGACAAAGCCTTGAAGATGGCGGAGCGCCTGCTCAGCCTTGCGGTCGGGCGCGTAGAGATAGGCGACGCCGGGCGGATCGCCGCCGTCCCAAGGTCGTTCGTCGCGGGCGTAGGCGAAGAGCTGGCCAGTCTTGGTCCGGCCGCGGCCCGGGTCGAGCACCGGCGCCGTGGTCTCGTCGGCGAAGAGCTTTGTCGATGCCTTCAGGCGCTCGAACAGGCGCGCATGGACCGGCCGCAGCAGGAAGGCTGCCTTGCCGACCCAGTCGGCCAAGGTCGAGCGATCCAGGTTGACGCCCTGCCGGGCATAGATCTGGGACTGCCGGTAGAGCGGGAGATGATCGGCGTATTTTGCGACGAGGACATGGGCGACCGTGGCCTCCGTCGGGATGCCGCCCTCGACGAGACGAGCGGGTGCCGGCGCCTGCACGACGACCTCCTCGCAAGCGCGGCAGGCGTATTTCGGCCGGCGCGTCACGATCACGCGGAACTGGGCCGGCACGATGTCGAGCCGCTCGGAGACATCCTCGCCCATGACGTGGAGCGGCCCGCGGCAGCAGGGGCAGGTCTGGTCCTGGATATCGACGATCCTCTCGATGCGCGGCAGGTGCGCGGGCAGCGAGCCGCGGTTGGCGCGGCGCTTCCTGACCCGGTCAGCGCGCTTGGCGGGATCAGCCGCCTCCTCGCCGGCGAGGCCCTCGGCCTCGATCTGCTCGGCCTCCTCGAGGCCCAACAACAGCTGGTCGATCGGCAGGCTCTCGGCCCGGCGCCCGAAGCGATGGCGCTGCAGCTCCTTGATGATCTGGCGCAGCCGCTCGTTCTCGGCGCGCTCGGCCGCAAGCATCGCCTGGAGGGCGGCAGGGTCGCGGGTCAAGGGCTCGGGCGAGGTGCTCACAAAGCCGATTCAATCATGGATTACAGCGGCTTGCCAGTGCTGAACGGTCAACTTGCCGCGACGGGGATGCGCGTCTCGCGCCGTTCATGCACCCGGCGCCAGTCGAGGCCTTCAAGCAACCCCTGAAGCTGCGCCGCGGTCAGCCGCACGACGCCATCGGCGATGGCAGGCCACTGGAACTTGCCGTCCTCCAGGCGCTTCGAGAACAGGCAGACGCCCGTCCCGTCGAAGTAGACGAGTTTAATCCGGTCCGCGCGCCTCGCCCGGAACACATAGACCGCGCCCGAGAACGGATCGGCGCCCATGCTCTCGCGCACCAGCGCGGCTAGGCCCTCCGCGCCCTTGCGGAAGTCGACCGGCTTCGTCGCCACCATGACGCGGACCGCACCGGTCGGGCCGATCACGAGCCGGCCTTCAACGCACCCAGCACCGCGGCGATCGTGGCCGGCGAGGCCCCATTCTCGATCGTCACCTTGACCCCAGAGACGTCGATCTCGATCGCCGCCGCGCGCCGATGTTGTCGACTGCGCCGCTTTCGGTGCGGCGATGCTGCCGGCGGCTCCGCGGCGGGAACCGGTTCGGGAGCGATGACAGCCGGCACGAAGGCCGGCACCGCCTCCGCGGCCTTGCGCGCCTCGCGGCGCCAAGTGAACAACTGCTGCGGCGTCAGGCCATGCCGGCGTGCAACCTCGGAGACGACCGCTCCGGGAACCAGCGTCTCTTCGAGAATCCGCGCCCGCTCGTCGATGCTCCAACGCCGTCGGCCTATCGCGCCGGTGATCACCTCGAAGCGGCGCACCTCGCCCTCAGGCTCAAGTCTATGGTCAAGCCTAGACACAAAACGATCCTCCAAATCAGGATCGTCAGAGTGAGCGATCAACCCGCGGCGAAGAAGGTGCGGTCGGAACACCGCTTACTCTTTTTCGATGACGCGACCGGCTTGCCCTGTGGTGGTCGCCCCTGGCTGACCATGGCTTTGGATGCTTATTCTCGCTATCCCCTCGGCTATTACATCGGCTTCGAGCCGCCGAGCGTCTACTCGGTAATGATGTGCCTGCGCCAGGCGATAGCGCCCAAGCTCGACCTCGCTCGCAGGAAGGCCGGTGTGGCCGACGATTGGCTCGCCATGGGCGTGCCGTTCAAGCTGATCGCCGATAACGGAAAGGAAATGGTCGGCTATTCCTTACCTAACGCGTGTGCAGAACTCGGTATCGAGCTTGAAACGTCGCCCGTCCGAACGCCTCATTACAAGGGCATCATAGAGCGCTTCTTCGGCACGATGAACACGCGTTTCATCCATCGACTGCCGGGAACCACCTTTGGCAACCCGCGAAAATTGAAGGCGCTCGAACTAAACCCCCAAGAGGAGATGCAGATCTCCTTTCTCACCTTCGAACGCATGTTTTTGCGGTGGCTGGTGAAGGATTACGCTCGTTCTCGCAATCGCTCCATGGGAACCACGCCGGAAAAGCGCTGGATCGAGGGCACGCAACGCCATCGCGTGGAATTGCCGGCGCGGATGGGGGATCTCGCCCATTCGCTGTCGCGCTATGCCAACCGTTCCATATCCCGCGAAGGCATTAAATTTGAAGGCCTGACCTATCGAAACGACAACGTCGTTCGAACGATTCTGGCCTCTGTTCGCGCCCCTCGTGCAGATGTCGAATTCCGCTTCGATCCTACGGATATCGCGTGCATCTACGTACGCGAACCGCAGTCTGGCCAGTATCTAGGGCCGATGCGGTGCGATGAATTCGATTACGCCAAGGGGCTGTCACTCTGGCAGCACCGTCTCATTCGTGACGAGAATCGCCGCCGAGAGCGGGATTCCAAGGATTTCCGCGATCTTATGATCACCCGAGCGGAATTGATCGAGGAGACGGCACAAGCGATCCGTGAAGGCCGCGGAAAAGCTGCCGATGCCCGCTTTCAAGGCATTGGATCTCAGAAATCCACAACCATTGCCGTGGTTCAAAGCGAAAACGGCTCGACGACCCGGCCGGCTTCCGTCGGCAACGTGCCAATGCAAGCGACTTCAACCCAGAGGTCTGACGACGGAATGGGTGAAGCCGATCTTCCGACGCAGTCCATAGCAAACACGGCGCCGCTCTTTGACGCCGTGCCGGCCGCTGGCGGAGGTAGCCTACCAGTGGGTTCTTCCGAATTTGAAGACGAAGATGATACTGACGCGCTCTTGGCGAAGTATTCATTCAATACCACACATAAGGCCTAGGCGCATGCTACAGACGGTACTTATGAGCTCCAACCATATGGAGCTGTCCGATCGCCACGCATCTCGCATCAATGCCGTAAAAGGTATTCGGATAGAGAACGATCGGACAATTGATCTGGTAAAGAAGATCCAGTTGTTCAAAGACACGGCCCTTGGGGGAGGCGAGTCCGCATCGGCATCGCTCACCGCACCGACCCGTGGCGGAAAGACGACGATCATCGACACTTTCATGTCGAAGCATCCGCCCATCCGGGAGGGTGCGGCCGATCGTGTCCCGGTCGTCTATGTCGAGGTCCCTTCGGGCGCCACGACAAAAACGCTGGGGCGCGCCGCCTTAACGGCCCTGAATCATCTGAACCCCGAAAAGGGGGACGGCGACTTTAAAGAGTCGAGCTCGTGGCAACCCTTCGTCGGCGCAGCACCACCCTCATTATTTTCGACGAGCTTCAGCGCCTGGTCGAGAAGGATCGAGGGAAAGTATCCAAGAACGTTTCAGACTGGATCCAGAATCTGATCAACAATTGCCGCGGGATGTGCGCGGTCCTTTTGGTCGGGACGACACGCGCACGGTCCGTCTTTGCGAAGAACGGCCACCTAATTGGCCGCAACGATTTCCATTGGGAGGTCGAGCCCTATCAACGCACCCCCCAGCAGAAAGAAGACTGGGAGCGCTACAGGGCGTACTTGGCCAATTTCGACCACCAGTTCGTGACGGTCGCAGGCTTTTCGCGAAGCGATTTTGCCAAGTCTGATATTGCGGCTCGAATTCATGCCGCGTCGCTGGGCTACCCCGGCGCCACGGCAAAACTCCTTCAGATCGCCGCGACAGATGCCATCATGCAGGGCAGCAACGTCGTCGACAACGCGATCCTGGCCTCTGCATTCGATCGCCTATGGAAATTCTCACACGCCGTGGCGCTGAATCCCTTCACCTCGGACAGGCCGCTCCTGCCGCAGCAAGTCTGGAAGGGCCCGTGGGAAGAAATACTGGACTGAAAATGTCGGGTGACCAGGCGGATTTCTGCTTCGAGATCAGCGCCGCGACAGCGCCGGATCGGGTAGCGCCACATCCCAGCGAGAGCTTACGCGGGCTGCTGGCACGCTTCGCGGCGGGCAATGGGGTGACCGAACATGTGGTCCTGAAGGCCACCGGCGCAACAAAACTATTGGCGCCCGGAGCCAAGGATCAAGATGACGCGGTGGCCGCGCTCGCTGATCTGTGCGGGCTGCCGCGCGCGGAAATAGCGAGACGCGCATACACGAGCTTGCCCGGTGAGGGCGAGCGCGAGGTTTGCAACTTCAGGGGCCTCCCGTTTCGCACGAGACTGCTGACGTCGCACGTTCGCGCCGTTGCTCCCGCTGCATTGCGTCTATCGCCGATCCATCGTGCCGAGTGGGATATCGTCGCAATCAACGCCTCGGCCGAGACGGGAGAGGTCCTCCTGACTGAATGCCCAAACTGCAAATCGACGCTCGGTTGGAGTCATCCATCGATCGTGCATTGCGCTGAGTGCCAGATCGACCTGCGCGATGCCAAAGCAGATGCCGTCGTCAGCGACGCGACCGTGCTGGCCAACGTTAGGCTAGCCGCTGCCCTGGTCGATGCAGATCCCTTGACACGCGAGCGGGCGATCCAGTGTTTCGCGCCAGACCTGGCAAGCTTTGGCCCTGGTGAAATCATCAGCCTCGCCGCGCTCTTTGGCGCAGTGTCGATGGAATCCGCCGGAACCAACTCGTTGCGCCGAGAGCTATCCCACCGCAAACGAGAGTCATGGACGCCGGAGTTTCTGTCTTCGGGAATGAGCACGCTCCTGGACTGGCCAAACGGGTTCTTTCAGCTGGTCGAGGAAATGCGATCACGGCCCGTTACGTCGACGTACTCGGACAAGACACGGGAAATGCTCGGACCGCTGGCCGACCTAATCGAGCCTTGGCGCGTCGGGGAAACCCGCGCCGCTTATTTCCAGTCGCTGCTGCGGAGGCATCTCGATGCCGTACCGGACGAGGAGGTCGCAAGATACCCACTCGCCGTCATCCAGCGTTGGTCCACACGCATCTGCAGTCTCCAGACCGTGCTGAAGCTGCGGAAAACAGCCTATGATCGCTTCAAGAGGATCATCGATCACCCTGGGATTGTCGTGGCCGGTGGCGGTGGAACGGGTGAACTGTCGCTCGTCAACAAGGAGCTCGCCCTTCAGGTCATCGACGAGTCTCGCGACCTGCTGACACTCACCTCGCTTAAAAGCCAGGAGAGGTTTAGCGATGCAACGATCGAGGCGTTGGAGCAGGCCGGCTTCCTCGTTGCAGCCACGGACGTCGCACGCCGGTTGGCCGGCATTGAAGAAATTGCCTGGAAGCAAAGTGCCTGGGATGCCACCAAGCATGACCTGGAGGTACATCTCGCCCCAGACTCTGACCGGAAGTCGATCAGGTTGTGCGACGCTCTTTCGATAGCGGGACGGCGGCGCCTCACATCGCTTGCCGACATTTTCTCCGGCATCCAAACCGGAGCTATCCGGCTGAGAGCCCTGGTGCCAGATGCCAGCAGCATCGGAGCGCGCTTGGTTATCGATTACGAGGATGCGAAGGAGCTCATAGACAACCAGGCTAGTGCTACTCCGCATTCCGAAATCGGCGCCGAGGCTGTCGCCATCGAGCTACGGATATCATTTGAGCATCTGCGTGAGCTGCTCAGGGCCGGCGTCATTCAGGCACAGGAGCGGACGTTCGACCCTGACGTCAGGTACTCGCGAAAATATATCATTCAACGGAGTGATATCGACCAATTTCACTCGGAGTACGTCTTCGTCAAATTTCTTGCCACGAAGCTGGGTATGGCGACCCGCACGTTGAAGCGACTGCTGACCGACATCGGCGTGGAGCTCATCGAGATCGGCTACGCCCCGCTGTTCGCAAAAAGACAGGAGCTGAAAGAGAAGCTCGGGCCCCGAGGACTGACAATCGACGGCGAGCGTGATCCTGGCATTGTCTTACTAAACCGCCCTTTCGCCGAGTCTGATCGCGAAGAGATTTGCGAATTCTGAACGCCAAGGTCGTTCGGCTTGGCCCTGCAGCCGATGCCGAGCCGCTTCGCAAACAAGCGGTGATGAGCCGTCAGGACCGCGAGAGGCGGCGCCTTCTCGCCGTTGCTGATCTTATTGAAGGAATGCCGATCGACGAAGCCGCTGCAAGGCACCGCGTCGCGTTGAACAGTCTCTACATTTTTTCGCTTCGCTATCGACGCGGGGGTTTGGATGCGCTCATCGCTTCAAAACGCCCTCCAAGGGCAGTTGCCGTCATTACCGAGAAGCAGCGAAACGCGATCGTTCGACGCGCCCACGAGATGGTGGAGGACGTCTCATCCAAAAAGGAGGGGTGGCGGATTGATGATCTTCAGGTGTTCGCGAAAAGCGTCTGCGGCCACAGAGTCGGTCAGCCAAAGTTAAGGGTCATTCTCACCGAAGCGGGACTCAAATGGAAATCGGCAAGCGGTGTGATCGTCAGAGATTCCTATAACAAGGCGTTTCCCAAGATACGCACGGACATATCTGCTGATACGTTGTCAAAATACAAATCTACCCGTTCTCTGGAACGCAAGCGCTTCGACATCGCGACGCAGTTGATTCAAGGAACTTCGCTTACCGATGTCGTTACCAAAATGAAGACAACGCGTAAAGCTGTGAAACTTCTGATCAATGACTTCAATCGTGATGGCATCGATGGACTTAGATTGTATGTTAGCAAGGCTGTCCTAAACCCTGGACAGCGCCGATCCGTTCACGATTTTGCGCAGACGCTGATCATCGCGAACGCTAGCGGAACGGGAACGTATAACCAGACCGACGTCGTCAATTATATTTCGGAGAATTTCGGCGCCGACTATAGCGTTCACTCAATTGGTACGATGCTGAAAGGCTTGGGCCTCAAATGGGTCGAGGGCGCCAATCGGAAATAGTTGGCTCCAACGCGTTGACGGGGCGTGCCCCCCGCGGCCAATGCGACCTCACGATACCTCCGACGCGCCAGTGTCGAAGGTCGCCTATTCACTTCGACTCTTAGATTTTGTGCTCGTTTTCCGGCTTCCAGTCATGCCAAAAAGCAATTTGAAGCAGCCGCTGTCAGGCCTTTCTACGCCTCCGTCGCTGCGGACGCTGGTTGTGATGGCAGCCGATCAGTTTCCCAGCCTGATCTTTTCATTCCTGCACACCCTCTCCAATCGGAGCCATAGATGATTGACCTGAAGTCCGTCGAGCAAAGCATCCAGTCACGCAAGGCTGCCTGGCAGGCGGAGGAGAATGAGCTGTCACAGCTGCCCGACTCCGTTTTTGCAGCGATGCTCGGCAGCACTCCCAGCAGCGGAAATCTGGCCGATATCGCAGCCGCCAGCACACGGGCATGGGGACTGCCGGCTTCGAATTTGCCTCCCGCTCACGATTGGCGGAATGTCGATGGCGCCTGCCGGGTCACGGATGTTCGCAACCAGGGCCCTTGCGGA
This sequence comes from Beijerinckiaceae bacterium, assembly GCA_965283735.1. GTDB lineage: Bacteria > Pseudomonadota > Alphaproteobacteria > Rhizobiales > Beijerinckiaceae > Allobosea. Next base: position 1,353,573 of record CBDIPN010000002.1, read on the forward strand.
AGCTGCGTGTCCTTTGCCGTGCTGGGCGCCATGGAAGCCGCGGCCCGGATCGCAGACGAGGCCCTGAAAGACATCGACCTTTCCGAAGCCGACCTGTTCTTCGGCAGCGCAGCAACTTGCCAATCGGGTATGCTGGTCGAAGATGCCCTACGCCGGGCTCAGGCGAATGGAGTTGGCTGGGAGAAAGATCTTCCTTACGATCCGCGGATGACCTTGCATAGAGCGATCCCGCCCGCCTACCGCGTCCAGAGTTGGCATCATTTGGTTTCTCAATCGCAGCGAAAGCAGGCGATCTACGAGGACGGGCCGATCATAGCTCAGATGCAGGTGTTTGAGGATCTCCGCGTCTACAAGTCGGGCATCTACGAGCACGTTCAGGGGCAATTGGTCGGCCATCATGCAGTCTGCGTCGTCGGCTACGATGACACAGACGGCTGCTGGATCGTGAAGAACAGCTGGAGCGCAAAGTGGGGAGAAATGGGGTACCTCCGTATCAAGTATGGGCAATGCTGCATTGACGATGCCTTTCCATCTTATGGGCTGAGCGTTGAAGCACTCTGATGGGTGAAACTGCACGCCCTGCGTTCCAAGCTGGGGATAGCATCAGCGTCTCCATCGGGGAGGAATTCTTGATTTCTCTCCATGAGCCGGGCGCTTCCGGATACCTGTTTGATCCGGTGCTCCCGGCAGATCTTGTTTCTCTGGTATCGGTCACCCGGCAGGCATCTTTAGCACCAGGTGCCGACGGCACTGTCCTCTTTCGGCTCAAGGCAGAGAGAGTTGGAACTGACGAGCTCACGTTCGAATTGCGTGCGCCTTGGGAGGACGACGCCGCCTCCCGCATTTCCTTCTTGGTTTCCATTCAACCCTAGACATAAATCCATAAAATCCATAAACCCATCGTCATGCTCGATGACGACTTCTTGATTGTGGCCTTGAAGGAACACATGTCTCAGGCGCGCCTGACGCAGTCTCGACTCGCGCGCGAGCTGAAAATGGACCAGGGCCACTTAAGCAAGATCCTGAACAGTGAAGTTCATCTTGCGGCCAAAAGTCGCCAAAAAATCCATGATTACATGGTTCAAGCCAACCCAGCCCTCGCCGGCAAGTTGGGCGCAATCGAGCCCGCGGCCGAACTGCTGCGGCAAGGCAAGATTATTATGGAAAATATGCAAAAATGGTTGACGAATATGGAACTTCTCTGCAATAAACTCGATGAGGATATCGGGCGCAGCAAATGACCGGGTCGGCAGGAAAAAATGGGCCGGTAGGCAATGCGCAGCAGATTTTGTCTCTGCTGCGGAGCCATAATGCGCGCGACGACCGGCGATTTCTGTCAGTGGCCACGCAGCTGGCTGAGGAGGCTGTAAAAAAGGGCCACATACGCGTCGCTCAGGAAATGCGCGATCTTATAGCCGAGGCCCGTTCGCAGATTGGTGCTTTGGAGCTTTCGCGCGACCCAATTCCGCTGGCGAAGCCGAGGGGTGAGCTGGCCGGCATATTGTCAGCGTCTTTCCCGCGTCTGAAACTCAACGACCTGGTTCTGCCGCCGCGGTTGGCTGCCCGCCTCGCCAAGCTCGTCAGGGAGCAGCTCGAAAGAGCGCGCCTCGGAGATTTTGGATTGTCTCCGCGCCGAAAGATCCTCCTCTCCGGGCCGCCGGGTACCGGGAAGACGATGACGGCGGCGGCCATCGCGGGCGAGTTGAACTATCCGTTGTTCACGATCCAGCTGGACGGACTGATCACGAAGTTCATGGGCGAAACCGCCGCGAAACTGCGCCTGGTTTTCGACGCCATGACATCGACGCGCGGCGTGTATTTCTTTGATGAGGTCGATGCCCTGGCGACGTCACGTGTCGTCGGGAATGACGTTGGCGAAGCTCGTCGTGTTTTGAATTCCCTGCTTCAGTTTCTCGACGAGGATAAGAGTTCCAGCTTAATTCTCGCGGCAACCAATCATCCCGAGTTGCTGGACCGGGCGGTTTTCCGCCGATTTGACACGCAGCTCAAATTTGAACTGCCCGAGCGAGATCTGATTCAGCCGCTGTTCGAAATGCACCTGCTGGCTTTTGAACTGGATGGCCTCAACTGGCCCGAGATCCTCCAGGCGGCAGAAGGAATGAGCCCGGCAGATCTTGCATCCGCGGCTCAAGATGCCGCCAGAGATGCCGTTCTGGAGCACGGCGGTGTAATGTCCTCAGAATTAATCCTTGGGGCAATTGCGGAACGACGCCACGATCATTGATAAGTTCACTTCTTCGCTTGGGTGGGGGAGTGATTCTTGGCGCAGCACCTGATCGTTCGCAAGAAGATTGGCCTAGATCGGGCTTTCTCCCCCGTCACTGCACCGCTCGAACCAGTGCCGACGCCGCCCGTACACAATCGGCCCGCTCATGCTTCAAAGCTGACCGAGAACGTTGCAGGCGTCGTCACCGCATACGCAGAACGACGTGCAGCAATCAGGAATGAGTTGAGGAAAGACGAGCGTGGCGCGCTGATGCGGTTCGACGCCCGGACAGACGTCGGCATTGATCTTCAATTCTTTCAAGCCACGCACGGGATAACGCTGCTCAAATCGGTCGGAAAGGGGCTGAATCAAAAGGTTCACGCCTACGCCTCCGAAAGCTCTCTCAAGAAGCTTACGACGGCTGTCGAGCGTTACGGCGATTGGAACGAGGAAGGGAACCGCCCCAGGCATTTTTCCTTTTTTGAGCAGATAAGGTCCGTCGCTCCGACAGGCATCGAGCCGCTCTGGGCCGGACCTCCCGGGATGAGTCTTCGTGCCAAAGCGACCGGTCAGCAGGATTGGGAGATCTGGCTCAGGCCCGAGGCTTTCGAGACCGTCAGCAGACTGGCTCGTGAATTCTCGTTGCAACAAAATAGCGAGCCCATCAGCTTCCCCAACGCAGTAGTGGTTGTCCTCACCGGCACATTCAACAATCTCAAGGCACTCCTAGAGGCGACCGCCGCGGCCGTCGAAATTCGGCCTGCTTCGACAATCGGAATCCCGCCAACCTCGTTGACACCCCGAGAGCGGGTCGACCTCACGCGTTCGCTGCAAGGGCGCCTGAGCTTGCCGGGTCAAATGCTCCTCGCACAGCGATCATAGACACTGGCGTCCGCCACAATCATCCGTTGCTTGCAGGCTCCCTCCCAGAAAGTCGCGCGCACGCGATTGCCACAGGACTTCAAGCCGAAGACGCACATGGTCACGGCACACAAATGGCTGGCGCGGCCCTGTTCGGCGACCTTACGCGCTGGATTAACGGATCAACCGGGCCGATAAAATTGACGACTGCCCTGGAGTCTGTGGCGATGTTCAACAGCCACGGCGCTCCCTTCAAAAGCGCCGCAGAGGCACTCATTGCTGCGTTCAGGCTGAACGAGAAGCAGCGTTCGGAACGCGTCTACTCGCTCTCATTCAGCCTTCCCGCAGATCCCTGCAACGGATCTCCCGGCGCTCTGTCATCCTTGATCGACAGGCTAAGCTTCGGCCGCGACAACCCGAAGAGACTGTTCTGCATCGCCGCCGGTAATATCGACACTCTTCCCGCCGAGGTAGCAGGATACACCACGGCAAATGACGAATCCGGCATCCAATCGCCCGGGCAATCGGTCAATGCGCTGACGGTGGGAGCATACACGGCCATCAGCGGACAGAAGCCAACGTTAGGTCACGCGCCTGCGGGGGATCTATGTCCCACCGCCCGGACGAGCATCAGCTGGGAACACCGCTTGGGTCAGAAGCCCGATATCGTGATGGAGGGCGGCAATCTATTTGCTGACGACGAAGGGCTGACCCTGGGAAAAGCAGACCGGCTGTCTGTCCTCACAACGCACCACGAGCTGCCCAATCGGCCCTTTGCCGCCGGCACGGACACGAGCATTGCGACGGCAGCGGCCGCCGGTCTCTGCACGCGGGTGATGGCCGCATATCCCGATTTCTGGCCGGAGACGGTTCGCGGGCTTGTCGTCCACGCCGCGCGTTGGACGCCGGCGATGGAAGCTCGCGCCGGTCGCGTGAGTCGGTCCACCGTGGATAATTTGCTCCACCGCTTCGGCTGGGGCGTGCCCAATGAAAAGCGCGTCTTTGAGAGTGCGAACAATGCGCTCACGATGATTATCCAGGACGAGCTTCAGCTCTTGCAGAATAAAAACAAAAAGTGGCAGCACGCTCTTATGCGATATTATCGCCTTCCTTGGCCAATCGATGCGCTTGAGGCACTCGGGACAGCGGACGTTAGTTTAAGGATCACACTTTCTTATTTTACCGACCCTGCCCCTCTCGCACTCAACGCTCAAAGGGCTCAAAACTATCATTCTCATCACCTCAAATTCGATATCAAAGATCCTGACGACCACGACGAGCTTGCAATTGCGAGGATCAACAAGCTGGCCCGAGAGCCGGGCAAGAAGCTTCCGACGAGGCAGCCGGTGGGAACCTGGCTCCTAGGCGACAAAAAGCGCTCCAACGGTTCGATCCGGCAGGACATTTGGACAGGCCGCGCAAGCGATCTGAGCCAAATGGGCGCCATCGCCATTTATCCTCAATATGGATGGTGGCGTAACAACAGCGGCGCGGGAGACCCGTTGGAAACCGTACGATTTTCCCTGATCGCCTCGATCGAGACCGCGCGGATTGACGTCGACCTCGCCATTGAGACCGAAGCGTCGATTGCTACCCTGAAGACCCGAGTGCCGCTGACGATTGAGACGTGAGGGAACGAGGGCCGTGAGCTGCAACCTTTCCAAATTGTGTTGCGAAAGACGTCACTAGCCGCTTCGAGGAATGATGCTCGAAAACTTCAACTACATCTCGTTTGGCAACCGCTCCTGGCTTGCGGAGGACGATACGTTGATCGAGATGGGCCGGGGCCGCATGTTCGAGCATACCCCGACGGACACAGAACAGCGACTGGTCGGTTTGGACGAGCCGGCGTTGGCCTTCCTGGAAAAGTTGCCGACCTTTCTCTGCAGCGAGATCGACACCGGCCCTGACCAGCCGACGATGCTCGTCCGGTTCGGACACCTGCGGCAAATCCGCGCCGACAAGAAGGTGGTCGCTGCGCAATTCAGCACCGCTGTCAATTTTGGCGAAGTCCAGTTTCCAAGCGTCGAGGCGGCTCGCAAGGCGTTCGGAATCGTCAACTTCCAGCTTTATCGAACGCATTGGGCGGTGCGGCCTGGCAATTACCGGGACGTATTGACGAACCTTGCTGACTTCAGTGCCGGTGGGCGGGAAGCCATCGCGCGCTACGGCGACGGACGAGCCGGAGTGGCGACTGAGCCGCCCGAGCGCCGAAAGAATGAGATTGGCGAGGCCGACAGCGTCGAGAGCTTTCTCAAGGTGCTCTTCGACGTCGAAAAGGACCCGACAGCGGAAAGCTTTTACCGCGGCCATGAGGATGGCACGTTCGAACTAACGCCGTCGCTGCTCAGAAAGTGGCCGAACGGATCGTGGAAATATATGCCGGACGAGGACCGGCTCTGCAAGGAAGTGCTGATCGCTCACTACGACGAGTTCCAAGGCGACCAGTACTGCTTCGATCGCTTGGTGAGAATGCAGCACTATGGCCTTCCCACCCGCTTGCTCGATATCTCGGGCAATCCTCTCGTCGCCTTGTTCTTCGCCTGTCACTGCAAGCCGGAGCTCATGGAGACGAAAGGGGAGGTGATTGTCTTTCGCCTTGCGCGCGACAAGGTGAAGTACTTCGACTCCGACACGGTCAGCTGCCTAGCGAACCTCTCGAACCTGCCTCATTCCCAAAAGAGCCTGATCGACCTTCGCCTGGACGCCGCGCTGTTCAACGAGACTGATGTCGCTCGTAAACTGCTCCACCACATCAAGTCGGAAAAGAGCTATTTCGAAGGTCGGATCAAGCCCGACGACCTCGGCTCTGTCGTGTGTGTCAAGGCAAAAAGGACCAATAGCCGGATCAAGTCCCAATCGGGGGCGTTCCTTCTCTTCGGTCATGAGGCAACGTTGCCGGAGTGGGGCAACGACGGGATCGAGGTTTCGCGGGTAACCGTGGGTAACAAGGAGCATATTCTGGCGCAGTTGGATGCCATCAACATCAACGCGACCACTGTCTATCCGAGCATCGATCAGACCACGGTTCACCTGCGTGATCAGCACTTGCGACCAGCCACAGAGTGAATGCGCAATCGGCTTGGAGCTGGCGCCTGCGCACCCACTATCCGCGGCACAACATTGGTTAGCGACGTGGCATCCCCCCGAATAGCGGACGCGGAGAAGGCACATGGTCCAGATTGCCCGCTCACCCGCCCGCTCCAAGATAGTAAACAAAATGTTGCACCGCTGCTTTCGCTGCGATACTCGTAATCTGGAAGCGCGCTAAACTCGCGATTTTTGAGAATGGCGTTTTTTAAGGCTACTTTTCTGAATTTAATTCTTAATTTCAGAAATCTGCTCTTAGGAAAATCAACGAGTTAGAGCTAGGCCGGATTCAACTTTATTGAGACGCTACAGTGGGCGCCCCCAATTACAAGGATTCTGCGCCATATACGCGGACAGTTGTAGGGGCACCCTAAAGCCTGACTCTTTGGCCGGGTATCTGGACTCAAATGGCGTAGATCATCGACTCAGGTCGTTGCGGCCGCTAATGAGGCGGAGCAGATATAGGAGCTGACTGGGCCGACCTGGGCGTTTCCTGATCAGCTCCTGGCTTGAGCTCGCTGACGATGCCTCCCTGGCATCGTCAGCGGTGTGTCCTCACTGACATGAGGCCACGTTAGTTACGGCTCAGCGCGCCCTGATGATGGAATGAGTGTGTTTCGGCGTGCAAGTTTGACCCCGTGAGGCGGGGGATCGGCTTCCAACTTTGACCCCCTTGAGCCGGTTTCGGTGAGACTGCCCGTCCTGGTTTCGGATGGGCGGGCGGGGGATGAAGGGCGTGGATACGATTGCGCGGATCCGGCGCGAGTTTTCGATCCGCGGGAAGACGATCAAGGAGATCGCCCGCGAGCTGCATGTCTCTCGGAACACGGTTCGGAAGGTGCTGCGCTCTGGCGCGACGTCGTTCGAGTATGAGCGCAAGGTTCAGCCGCAGCCGAAGATCGGGCCCTGGCGCCCTGAGCTGGATCGGCTGCTGATGGCGAACGACGGCAAGCCGGCCCGCGAGCGCCTGACGCTGATCCGTCTTTTTGAAGAGCTGCGGGATCTCGGCTACGAGGGCGGCTACGATGCCGTTCGTCGCTATGCGCGAGGCTGGCGCCGCGAGCAATCCGCCGTCACGGCCGACGCCTATGTGCCTTTGAGCTTCGCGCCCGGCGAGGCCTACCAGTTCGACTGGAGCCACGAGATCGTCGTCATCAATGGCGCCACGACCCAGGTGAAGGTGGCGCATGTCCGGCTCTGTCACTCGCGCATGCTGTTCGTGCGGGCCTATCCACGCGAGAGCCAGGAGATGGTCTTCGACGCCCATGACCGCGCCTTCGCCTTCTTCAAGGGCGCCTGCACGCGCGGCATCTACGACAACATGAAGACCGCGGTGGAGACGATCTTCGTCGGCAAGGAGCGGGCCTATAACCGCCGCTTCCAGCAGATGTGCAGCCACTATCTGGTCGACCCTGTCGCCTGCACGCCAGCCTCGGGCTGGGAGAAGGGGCAGGTCGAGAACCAGGTCGGGCTCGTGCGCGAGCGCTTCTTCGCCCCGCGCCTGCGGGTCAAGAACTACGACGAGTTGAACGCTTGGCTGCTGGATCAGGTGCTCCGCTACGCCAAGGCCCACCGCCATCCGGAGCAACGTGACCGCACGATCTGGGAGATGTTCGAAGCCGAGCGCCCGAGCCTGGTGCCTTACGCGGGGCGGTTCGACGGCTTCCACTCACTGCCAGCCTCGGTGTCGAAGACCTGTCTCGTGCGCTTCGACAACAACAAGTACTCGGTCATCGCGAGTGCGGTCGGGCGCCCCGTCGAGATCCGCGCCTATGCCGATCGGATCGAGCTGCGCCAGGACGGGCGTATCGTCGGCGAGCATTCCCGCTGCTATGGCCGCGACCAGACGATCTACGATCCCTGGCACTATGTCCCGGTACTGGCTCGCAAGCCGGGCGCCCTGCGGAACGGAGCGCCCTTCAAGGACTGGGTCTTGCCCGGCGCGATCGACCGGGTCCGGCGCAAGCTCGCGGCCGTTCAAGACGGCGACAGGCAGATGGTCGAGATCCTCACCGCGGTGCTGAGCGACGGATTGTCCGCCGTCGAAGCCGCCTGCGCGGACGCTCTGCGGCAAGGCGTCCACTCCGCCGACGTGATCATCAACATCCTGGCCCGGCGCCGCGAGCCGGCGGCAGCGATCACGATCATGACGCCCGATGCCTTGCGCTTGCGCCATGAGCCCGCCGCCGATTGTGCCCGCTACGACAGCCTCAGGAGAGCCGTGTGATGGAACGCTCGGAGATTCTCGCCACCATGGGCGAGCTCAAGCTCTATGGCATGAAGGCCGCCTTCGACGAGATCATCGCCTCGGCGGTGAAGCGCCAGCACGAGCCGCAGCGCGTCGTCGGCGATCTGCTCGCCGCCGAGATCGCCGAGAAGCAGGCCCGTTCGATCAAGTATCAGATCACCATCGCCAAGCTGCCGCTCGCCAAGAACATCGCCGACTTCGCCTTCGACGGCACGCCGATCAACGAGGCGCTCGTCCATGATCTCGCCGGCGGCAACTTCCTGGCTCATCAGCGCAATGTCGTCCTGGTCGGAGGCACCGGGACCGGCAAGACCCATCTTGCCATCGCGATCGCCCGGGCCTGCATACGTGCCGGCGCTCGCGGCCGCTTCTTCAACGTCGTCGATCTCGTCAACAAGCTCGAGGCCGAAGCCCGCGCCGGCCGCCAGGGCCGCATGGCCGACTATCTCGCCCGCATGGACTTCATCGTCCTCGACGAACTCGGCTATCTGCCCTTCGCCCAGTCCGGCGGGCAACTGCTCTTCCACCTGGTCAGCAGGCTCTACGAGCAGAGCTCCGTCATCGTCACCACGAACCTCGCCTTCGGCGAATGGCCGTCCGTCTTCGGCGACGCCAAGATGACCACCGCGCTCCTCGACCGGCTGACCCATCACTGCGACATCGTCGAGACCGGCAACGAAAGCTGGCGCTTCAAGAACAGGCTCTGAGTTCCCCGCACACCACCGATCCGGAGCCGGCGCGGCTGCGCAATCCAGACCAGCTCCGCCGCGCCGCCTCCTCGCCGTGAAGCATACTCAAGGGGTCAACATTGGACGCCGTGGACTTGCGCCGTGATTTTGGAGAGCGTTTTCGAGTTTAGGCGGCCTGCCTCTCGAACTGAAGCGGGCTGATGAAGTTGAGCGCCGAATGGCGCCGGACGGGATTGTAGAAGCTGTCGATATAGCGGCCGATTGCGGCGGTCGCCTCGGCGCGGGTCTGGAAGACGGTGCGCCAGACGAGTTCGCTCTTGAGCGTCTTGAAGAACGTCTCGACCATGGCGTTGTCAAAGCAGTTTCCCTTGCCCGACATCGAGATCAGGACGCCGTGCTTCCTCAGCTCCGCCTGGTAGTCGAGGGAGCAGTATTGGCTGCCGCGATCTGCGTGGTGAATCAGCCCGGCGGCAGGACGCCGCACGGCAATGGCCCGGCGCAGGGCTGACAACGCCAGTTCCTTGTGGAGCCTGTCGCTGGTTGCCCAGCCGACGACACGCCGGGCAAAGAGGTCGATGACGACGGCCAGGTACAGCCAGCCCTCGCGCGTCCAGACGTAGGAGATATCAGCGCCCCACTTCTGGTTCGGGCCGGCCGCGGCGAAGTCCTGGTCGAGGAGGTTCGGGGCGACCGGAAAGGCATGCAGGCTGTCGGTGGTGCGCTTGAACCGCCGCTTCTGCCGCGCCTTCATTCCATTCTCGCGCATCAGTCGGGCAACGCGCCGGCGTCCGATCGACAGGCCGTTGTCGCGCAGTTCGTGCACCATGCGCGGGCTCCCATAGGTTTCGTTCGACAGGGTGAAGGCCGAGCGGACATGGGCGAGCAGCACCATGTCGTCGCGCTGGCGACGGCAAGCAGGACGCCCCTTCCAGGCGAAGTAGCCGCTCGGGCTGACGTCGAGAACCTTGCACAGGCGCTGAACGGGGAACTCCTTCTTCGCCGCATCGATGAGTTCAAATCTCATCGACTTCCCTCCTTGGCGAAAAAAGTCGCGGCCCTCTTCAGAATTTCGCGTTCCTGTCGCAGGATCTCGTTCTCGCGTCGCAGCCGCTTCAGCTCAGCGGCCAGGTCTTCCTGCCGCTCGGGAGGCGGCGCCTCCAGATCACGCTCGCGGCGCTTGTCGAGCCAGCGGCGCAGCGTCGACAGACCAATGCCGAGATCCTCCGCGATTTCACGCTGTGTGCGGCCACTCGTCTCAACCAGACGAACGGCCTCCGCCTCGAATTCCTTCCCGAGCCGGCGTTGCGGCTTGCCCATGAAATGCTCCTCCTTCCTTCAGAAGAGCTCTCCAGTTTCGCGGGGCAAGTCCACCGATCGGGGGGCAACTTTGCGGGCCGTTTGACAGCCTGAACACTTTGGAGGCCGTCGATCTCGTTCTTTCGAGCGCGCTCTTCGGATGGGCCAATCGTCTCATGCACACCTTAGGTGAGCCAACCGAGCGAGAGCCGTCACAGCGGTAATCGGTATCCGAGGGGCGCGAAATGCAGCTCCAACGCGCTCGACAACGCCAGAAAAGCATCTGGCCGCTCGATCTAACGGAGCTATTCAATGCGGGTGGGCATTCTCGGTGCAGGTGGCATCGCCTTTGGAGCGGCGGCTTATCTCCATCTCAACGGACATGAGCCGATTCTCTGGTCTCCTTCGGGACGCGGCACGGCCGAGCTCTCAGCCGGGGCATCTCTAAAAGCGTCAGGTGCTCTCGACCTGAGTTTTCGACCTCGGATTGCTTCGAGCGCTGAGGAGGTGATCACCGGCTCCGATGTGGCGATGCTCGCCATGCCCGGGAATGCCCATCGCATGGCGATAGAAGCGATCGCCGGCAACCTGCGCGATGGCCAACCGACAATCATCAGCTCCCACCTTTCGTTCGGAGCACTTTATCTGTCCCGGCTGCTTTCGGAGCGAGGTATAAAGGCCCCGATCATTGCTTGGGGCACAACGCTGACGACTGGGCGCAAACAAGGGCCCACTGAGGTTGGGGTGAACTCCGTTCGGTCCAAGATCGACCTCGCAACGGTTCCCGAGAGTGACATCGAGGTCGGGCACACGCTTTGCACAGCGCTGTTCGGCGATCGCTTTGTCCGGCGCGACGGATTGCTGGCCATCTCACTCAGCAATCTCAATCCACAAAATCACCTGGCCATCTCGCTTTTCAATCTCACGCGAATGGAGCGCGGGGAACGATGGGGCCAGGCTGAAAACGTCACCGCGTCTGTGGGGCGGGTCATGGAAGAACTAGATGCCGAACGACTAGCGATCGCAGCGGAGTTCGGCGTCTCGGTGCGGTCGATCAAGGAGCACTACTCCTTCTCTTACCAGCTCCCCATCGCCAGCATCGCGGAGATGAACCAGGAGCTCCATCAGCGCGGGAGAGGCGGCTTTGGGCCTACGACAACGGAGAGCCGCTACGTCCTCGAGGACGCTCCCTTTGGCCTATGGCCAACGATACTGCTAGGCCGCCTTGCGGGGCGTCCGGCTAGCCTTCACGAAGCGGGCTTGGCGCTGCTATCGGCGGCATACGGCCGTCCACTTGCCGGCGACAATGACCTGTTGCCCTTGCTGGAGATCCAGGACCTTTCACGCGACCGACTTCAGGAGCTTGCTCGTATCGGGGCGTGAGCCAGGTCGGTTACGCGTGTGGTCAGCAATCGGAAGAGTATGCCGGCCGCGCAAGGTCTGCCACGAGTTGCTGCCTTGCCTCCGCCGGGTGCCTAACGAAACCCGGAATGGTCTCCCGGCCAATCTCATCGAATTTGTCGATCAGGCCCGAAACCAGCGCAGCCAACGGACGACCGTAAGGTGTCACGATTGCCCAGAAGAAAGAGATCTTAACGTCGAGTGGCCTGATGACGACCCCTTCGACAGGCATTCCATATGCGATGATGGGCTCAATGAGCGCCACTCCCAGACCTGCCCGGGCTGACATAATGGCTGCGTTCGACGTGTTGGTGTCCAACACCGCCGCAGGAGTGACTCCGTTAGCCTCCAAGGCAAGATCGACCCGCCGACGCCATCTGAACGGGTTGGCGAGCGTAATCAGCCGTCGGCCGGCCAATGCCGACAATGGCACGCAGTCCAGCTCTGCGAGAGGATCATCCGATGCGATCGCAGCGACGCAAGGGGCCTCACCGATCCAGTGGATTTCCAACGCCGGATGATCCACCGGCAAGCTCGTGATGCCGATCTCTGACACTTGCGTAGCGATGTCCTGAACGACTTGCTCGGCAATCGCGGTGCGAATGTGGATTTGGTCAGGGAGGTTGTCGAGACCGAGGCGACGCAGAGCAGCCGGAAGCATTCCGACTGAAAAAGACGCGATGGACGCGATGGAAAGCGACCTCGGCTTGTCAGCCGCGATCGCGTCCGCACGCTCTCGCAGTTGCCGGAGCCAAGCTAGCACTGGCTCGACTTCTTGATAGAATCGGAGGCCCTGTTCCGTGGTTGTGACGCGCGGTCCGCTTCGGTGAAGCAGGCTGAAACCAAGCGAGTTTTCGAGATCTTGAATGAGGCGTGTCAGAGCGGGCTGTGACCGTCCTAGGAGGCGCGCTGCACCAGTGATGCTCCCAGCGGACATGACCGCCGCAAACGCTTCAAGCTGACGTAAATCCATTGCAACTCCCCGATCATAGGCATGATATGGGCCCCATGATGCGGGTCAAGCATGAAGCCGTCGCTGTGCAATGCGTAAGACAGTTGATTATGAGAATGAGTGCGGTGGAACCCCATTCCTCAGTTTGACTGAGAGGCCGCACAGGATGAGGGGATGACGCGAAGGTCCTGGGTCAATCTGGTGTTCAGAATTGCCGTTGTCGCGGTTATCGCGTTCGGATTTTGGAGCGGCAAGATTGCGTTGCGCGGGGATAAATCGGGTTCCTCGGCGCAGCAGCATGGCACCCAATGACGGCTGGTATGCCAGTTCAGGTCCTACGACACGTCATTTTTCGCGACAATTTCGCCTCTTGACCCTCTAGCCACTAGAGATCCTACCTTGGCCGATAGTTACTCTAATACAAGGAGCCGGCCATGACCCAAACACAGCTGCAGACCATCGAGTTCAAGATCGAAGGCATGGATTGTGGACACTGCGTCAGCACGATCGAGAAGGCGGTTCGTGCCCTTCCGGGCGTCGATGCTGTTAAAGTCTCCCTCGCGGACAGCAGCGCTCTGGTGAAGCTCAATCCGGTAAAGGTCTCGCGGGACACGATCTACGAAGCCGTCGAACATGCCGGGTTTGATGTGCCCAGATGAGCACGCTGGAGCTTCCAATTGGCGGTAAGCCGCTGACTGGAGACAACATTGTGACCGCGGCTGCCGTCGCTAGTCCGCTCGGGCAGGCAACCCTGTTGCATGAATACACGACCCGCGGTCTCCGGGAGTTGCGAGCCAAAGGCCATCGCGTGGTCATGGTCGGAGATGGCGTCAACGATGCGCCCGCCTTGGCGCAAGCCGAAATCAGCATCGCCGTGGTCAACGGGACGGATGTAGCTATGGAGGCCGTGCACATCGTGTTGATGCGCAGGGATGGGGGGTCTGGGGGCCGATTGCATCCGGATCGCGCGGTGAACAAGGGCCGCGGTGAAGATGAAGATCGCCTTCACCGCGCTCCACAACCTGGCGGGCGTTTCCCCTGGGAGCTTCGGGACTATTCCGCCGATCCTGGCGGACTCGGCCCAAGCGACCCCTGAAATCAGCATCCTGGCGAATTCGTCGCGCCTGATCCGCCCGGAGTAAAGTTTCCCAGCAGAGGCGTGTCCGATTGCCGCTGCTGGAATCTACCCCGAGGCTGACCACGGTCAGCCCATCATCACCAAGGAAGGGAAAAGATCATGACACTGCAACTCGGCGACGTCGTTCCGGACTTCACCGCAGAAACGACAAAGGGAGCAATCAGCTTTCATGATTGGATTGAGGGCTCTTGGGCGGTGTTGTTCTCCCATCCGAAGAACTTTACCCCCGTCTGCACCACCGAGCTCGGCGATGTTGCGCGTCTGAAGCCGGAATTCGACCGGCGCAGCGTCAAGGTGATCGGGCTCAGCGTGGATGAGCTCGCCGCTCACGGCGACTGGGAAAACGATATCGAGGAAACGCAGGGCCAGCGGGTCAACTTCCCGCTCATCGCCGATTCCGATCGGAAGGTCGCCAGCCTGTACGGGATGATCCATCCCAATGCCAGCGACACGATGACCGTACGCTCGGTCTTCGTCATCGGCCCCGACAAGAAGCTGAAGCTATCGTTGACCTATCCGGCGAGCACCGGACGCAACTTCGATGAGATTCTGCGCACGATCGATTCACTTCAGCTCACGGCGAAGCATAGCGTGGCCACCCCGTCTAACTGGCAGCAAGGCGGCGACGTGATCATTGTCCCATCGTTGTCGAACGAGGCCGCCAGGGAGAAATTTCCGGCCGGCTGGAAGGAGCTCAAGCCCTATCTGCGCGTGGTGCCGCAGCCCAAGGGTTGAGGCGAAAGCCACGCCCCCATGACGCCGGAGAAGGTCTATGAAACCCGACGTAAAGACGTTTTACGACAAGCGCAGTGGAACGGCGAGCCATGTCGTGTGGTGCGCTCGATCCAAAGCCTGCGCTGTCATCGATCCAGTATTCGACCTCGATCCCGCGTCGGGGCACACCAGTTGTAAGCCAATCGAGATGATTGCGAGCTTCGTGCGAGAGCGAGGATTGAGGCTCGGCTGGATTCTCGACACACACATCCATCACGACCACATCTCTGGGGCTTCCGAGCTCAAACGGCTTTTGGGCGGGACAATCGCGATCGGTGATCGGGTCGGTGAAGTCGCCACCGCAATCACGGATGTCTACGGCTTGGAGCCCCACCACATCCAACTCGACCCGTTCGACAAACTCTTGGCCGACGGCGAACATCTCCCGCTCGGCGACTTCACGGTCGAGGCGCTCGCCACTCCTGGTCACACCATTGATCATCTTAGCTTCGTCATCGGCGACGCCGTTTTCACGGGCGACACGCTGTTCATGCCGGATTCCGGTACCGCGCGATGCGATTTCCATCGCGGCAGCGCCAGCGCGCTCTTCCAATCGATCAAGCGTATCCTCGATAGAGCAGACGACGTCGACCTGTTCGCGTGCCACGACTATGGAGCGGCCGGGCGGCGTGCCCCTGCTTGGCACAGCACGGTCGGAGCGCAGCGTAGCGCCAACATTCATATCGGCAATGGCACCGATGAAAGCGCGTTCGTTATCCTTCGCGAGAAGCGCGATGCCAGCCTCGATATGCCCGCACTGATGTTGCTCTCGCTACCCCTCAATATCCGAGCCGGGGCGCTACCTGCTCTATCGGCGCACGGGCGCATCATGTTGAGCGTTCCGCTGAATGTACCTCGTAACGCCATGTAAAAGCTCGGGCGCGAGGTAGGGTACCTTTACAGGCATTGCTTATCGCCAGTCGAATTATGCAGAGAGCTCAAAGCTCGGCCTGCAGCCGCTCGGACCGGAGCGTGATCAGCCAGACCAAGCAATCCCGACCAGATCTGGCACGCGCATCCACAGGCTGTGAACGACCAACGCTCAGCGGCAGGTTCGACGCAGGGATGAGCCACACGAAATGAGGAACAGAATGATAGTGATACAACGCGCTCCTTCCGGGACCAGAGTTCGATCAAAGCTCGTGGGACGAAAGCTTGGGGGTCTCGCTGGCCTGCTGTTCGGAACGATTGCGTGGGCCTCGACCAGTCACGCCGAGCAAATCGACAGGTCTCAGATCCAGACGCTCATCCGCGAATATATCCTCGGAAATCCGCAGATTATCGAGGAAGCCCTGACCCAAGTTCGGCTTCGCGCTCAAAAAGCGGAGGCCGAGGCAAAGTCCGCGGCACTCATCGCTGAGCGAGCCGCGCTGCTGGAATCAAAAGGCGACATCGTCATGGGGAACCCCAATGGCGACGTCTCGCTGGTCGAGTTCTTCGACTTCAACTGCGGCTACTGCAAGCGCGCCGCTCCCGATGTCACTGCTCTCCTCGCAGGCGATCCGAAGCTGAGGGTGGTGTTGAAGGACCTGCCCATTTTGGGCCCAGGTTCGGTTGAAGCGGCGAAGGTCGGCCTAGCCGTGAAGGAAGTGGCTGGCGAGGCCAGAGCCGTCGAGTTTCACAAGCGCCTCATCGATTTTCGCGGCCGGATCGATGGTTCGAGGGCTATTGAAGTGGCTGGCGAGCTTGGGATCGACACCCAGCGCCTGAAATCGGTTGCGGCGAGCAAGGAGATTGAAGCGCTGATCTCTAAGAATCTCGATCTCGCGCAGCGATTGGGTGTGACTGGTACCCCATCATTCGTGGTCGGCGATCAGCTCTTGGTCGGTGCCGTTGGTCAAATGCCGTTGGGAGAGGCCATTCGGGCAACACGGAAATAGGACGTTCAATACTAGCACCTGCCGGCGGCGCCATGCCTCCTACTATCGCGCTCTGGCTTCCAACACTGATCGGCGCTGTTGATTTGGGAACAGAGAGGCGTGAGGGAAAGTTGCCCTGCGGGTCGCTGCCGATTGGAATGATGGCCGAACACACTGGGGTTAAGGTTGAGACGATACGATATTGCGAACGGATCAATCTACTTCCGAAGCCTACCCGTGGCTGGTGCCCTAAGGTGATCCAGCCACGGTAACGAACGTAGACGCGCTACTTCGTTTTCTGCACCTCCCGACGAACCATGTCGTAGAGCTGCTGTGGACCGAAGTCGGTCAACGGTTGGCCGTTCACAAAGAACGTCGGAGTGCGTGTCACCTCCAGAGATTTGCTGTCGCGGGTGTCGCTATCCAGGGCAGCCTGGATTTCAGCGCGTGTCCAGTCGCGCTTCGCCTGCTCGATATCCAAGCCCGCATCTTTCGCGCGCGCCCAAGCCTTCTCCAACACGGGGCCGGTGTGATCGGCCCACTCCGGCTGAAACTCCAAGAGTGCCTCGAGGACGGGCACGAACTTGTCCTGAAGGCGAGCCGCTTCAAGGATTTTTACGGCGGCGTCGGAGCCGTCGTGAAATGCCGCGTAGCGCATAACGAGGCGAACATCGTTGGGGAACAAACCCATGATCTGCTTCAAAGGCGGATAGAAGGCTCGACACGCCTCACACGATGGATCGAAGAATTCCACGATTGTGACGGGCGCGTTCGGCGGACCAAGGACCGGGGAATGGCTCCGCACCAATGCCTCGGAACGGGCCGCGGCAATCTCGCGCGCTCTCCGCGCTTGTTGAGCGTTGTAAGCCACACTTCCGCCCACGAAGAACGAGAGCGCCAGCGCGCCAGTTGCAATGACAAGGCCGCGACGGTTCATGATTGTGCCTTCGACTTTGAAGCAAGCAGAGCGAACACGATTGCTAAAAATGCTGCCAGCGAGAGGTATGGGAGCGGCAGAACTCCAAGGACGGTCATCTCTGCGCTCGCGCAGGACGGGCCTTGCGAACAGGGCTGGATACCTTCTGGAATCAGGCCAGCGTAGAGCAGGCTGTGGAACAGAGCGATCGCCGCACCGAGAGCGGCCAGAGGCAATGCATATCGCCAAACCGTCGTGTCCGCACGAAAGCTGGCGATAGCGAGTAGGATGGCGAGCGGGAACATGAATGCCCGCTGTTGCCAACAAAGGCTGCAGGGAGCCTGTCCCATCACCTCGCCGATGAAGAGCGCGCTCAAGCTCGCGACCAGCGCAACGAGCCATGCCAGATACAGGAACGACCACCGGCCTTCCTGGCCGGGTAAAATGCTGGGATTTGTCATCAAATAGAGGCCTTTCAACCGATAAGTGCGAGGATTGGGAAGGTTTCGAGTAGCCAGAACGCCATGGTTGAGAGGCGCCCCGTCATCATGGCGAGCCCCATGGCGACCATCGTTAGGCCCGTGAAAATCTGGAGACCTCGACCGAAGCTGCGCAGCCTCCGCAGACGCGCAGTGATGCCGCCGGCTAGCAGTGCGGTGAGGAGAAAGGGGATGGCTAGGCCGAGCGAGTAGATCGCCAAGAGAGCCACGCCCGCTGCGGGCGTCGTAGAGGTCGCGCTCACGGTGAGGATTGCGCCGAGAATCGGCCCGATGCAGGGCGTCCATCCGAAACCGAACGCGAGCCCGAGAATGTAAGCGCTTTGCGGCCGCCCGCCTGACATTTGCGGACTCAGTCGGAATTCCCGCTCCATCCAGGGGATGCGCACAACGCCAGTGCTGAAAATGCCAAAGACGACGATGATCGCGCCGCCGACGAGGCCGGCCTCGTAGCGATAGGAGAGCAGAAGCCGGCTTAACGCAGAGGCGCCGGCGCCTAGGATGACGAAAACCGTCGAAAATCCGAGCACGAACCAGAAGCTCATAGCAAAGGCACTTATCCGCGCTCTCGGGCTGTCGGAGTCGGCCGACAAACTTCCCGCGACATACGACAGGTAGCCAGGGACCAACGGCAGCACGCAGGGGGACAGAAACGAGACTGCGCCGGCGGCGAGAGCGGCTAGAATGCTGATGTTCGCGATTTCCATCAGGGCTTCTGTCCTTCGTTTCCGCCCTTTGCGATCAGCCCGATGATCTCCTGCCTCGTTGCCGCCGCATCCCAAGATCTGGGGCCGAACCAGCGGCCGATCTCGCGACCATTGCGATCGAGAAGGATGGAGGTCGGCAGCCCGGAAACCGAAAATGCTTTCACGGCCCGGCCAGCGGGATCGAGAAAGACCGGCAAGTCCACGATACCGAGATTGCGGAGCAAAGGTTCTACGACTTCCGCTCCGTCACGATCGACGGACAGTGCGACGACGCGAAGGCTGGGCTCTTTCCACTCGCTATTTAGGCGCGCGAGAGCCGGAAGCTCCTCGCGGCATGACAAGCACCACGTCGCCCAGATGCTCAAGAGAACCGGCCGACCCTGAAAGCTTTTCAGGTCGGTAAATTCGCCACCGAGTTCGATAGAACCCGAGTGCCCCATCGGTTCCCGCTCGTGGGCCCTTCTCAACGACTAAGAGTGACGCAGCCAAAATCGCGACTGCCGCAGTTGCGACAGCCGTGAGGATAGCGAACCGGGACTTGAGAATTTCGCCGAACACTCCGCGGCGCCCCTGGGCTGATCGGGATAATGAGCTGCCCCAATGCACGGCGCTGTCTGTGCGCGTGAGGTTCAGCTACGACTTCGGATCCGCTGAACGCGGTCCTAGCAAAGCCTCTCGCGAGGCCCGCTTGATCAACCTTGGGATGGAGGACCGGTCGCGCGCGGCGGTGCTGTCGAGGGTGGCAAAAGGAACGGAGCGAAGGGCAGCGCAAAAACCACCTTGGCTGGCCCGGGACGATCCGAAACCAAGACTGCGGCCGCAGGCGGGACCAAGGACGCCAAGGCGATGGGCTTCGCCCAAAAACAGCAACTGTTCAGGCCTTCGATATGCGCGGCGCGATCGCCTTTGGTGGCCGGCGTTGTCCGGCAAATTTCTGACAGCGGAGTGCCGCGTTGAACGAATTGGATGGCGAGATGGTTGCTCGTCGCCGACGCACTGACCAGCAGCTGAAGCAGCAGCACGAGACCGCCAACGGCAGCCAAAAGGCTGCGTCCGATCGTTCGAGCTGATCTGGTTGCCATCATGGTTGCGAATTATCGCGAGTTGAGCATCCGAGGCAATTTGGGAGGCCGAGGCTCGCGCTTTCTTGAAGGTGTCGTCCGGAGGCGATCATCGACCAGTCGACCTTTCGGTGATCCGCTCGTCGATCTCCCGCATCATCTCACGCTTATCCCACTCCCGCATTCCAGCCCACCGCGCGACCTCGACGCCGCTTGGATCGAGCAATAGCGTCATCGGAAGTCCCGTGACCCGGAGGGCAGACATGCTCCGGGCCTCGCGATCGAGGTAGATTCCAAGCGATCGAATATTCGCGCGCAGGTAAAAATCTTTGACGAGCTGCGGATCTTTCCGGTCGACTGAAAGGGCGACAACCTCAAAGCGAGTGTCGCCTTTCAAAGCCTGAAGCCTATCAAGCGAAGGCATCTCTTTCACGCAAGGTGGGCACCAGGTCGCCCAGACATTCAGGAGCACGTACTTGCCCCGGAAATCGGCCAGCGATCGCGGCTGGCCGTTGACGTCCTCAAAGGTCACTGCCGGGCGGAATTCTGCCTGTCCCCCAAATCGCCGAGCCAGCCCGAGATATGCTGCCGGGGCCGCGATGCCTAATATGACGACGGAAGCGCCGAGCCATCGGCGCCTGCTGATCACCTCAACACCATGCGAATTTTGGCGAGCGCCGAGCTATCCTCCTCGTGGTAGTCGATCATCGTTCGGAAGCTGCCGTCCGCATTCATAAGATAAACGGACGCGGTGTGATCCATGGTGTAGCTGCCGTCGGTCGGAACCTTTTTGGCATAAGCCTTGTACGCCTTCAGAGCAGCTTCCACCTGCTCACGGGTCCCGCTCAAGCCGACGACCCGCGGGTCGAAGGACTCCAGATAGAGCGCCATCTGCTCTGGCGTGTCGCGTTCAGGATCCACTGTGATGAACAGGATCTGGAGCTTGTCTGCCGCTTGTCCGATCTGCTTCGTCAGGTTTCCCAACTGAACCAACGTGGTGGGGCAGACTTCCGGGCAATGCGTGAAGCCGAAAAAGACGGCCATCGGTTTGCCGACAAAGTCCTTATCGGTCACAGCCTTCCCTCGGTGATCGGTCAGCGAAAATGGCCCTCCGATGTCCACGGGCGCGGAGATGTTGGATTGGCTCTCCGCAGCAACCCTGGATCCGTCAACCCGCCACCAGCCCAGCAAAATCGCCGCGCAGGTGAAGCTAATCAAGATAACCGCAGCCCACGCTCCGTACCGTATCCACTTCAGAAATGGCATGGCTGAAACATTTGATTGTGGCGCTGATAGCGACGAAAGGCATGCGCTGCCGCTCGTCGATCCCCACTGTGACCGATGGCAAGAGTTGGGGAATTAGCGCCCAAGCCGGACTTCGGAATGCCGCTTGCGGGGGGTAAAATCATCAGGGTCGTCTCCTCATAGCGAAGGGGCCGGCTGGCCGGTTCAACTCACATCATGAGGCCTGGTGGTGCTCTTGATCCTTGTCGAAGAAGTGCCCGGGCCGGCACTACAACCGTAGCCTCGACGGCGGGCGCAGGTAGGTGAACGAACCGAGGCAAGCTGTTTTCGTCGGCAGCAGCCAGCTTGCCGGTGGGCAGCAAGGCCCTATCTCCTGGCGCGTACCGGTCTGAATTCCCACTCTGCAAAGATTGGTGGTGGTCCGAAACGCGGGCCGGCGCCTGCGAACCAGAATTGGTCGGCAGGTCTTTGGCAGGCTTCGCGGCGGTTAATCCGAGTGCGTAGCTGGCCTGAACGGGCTGCATCAAGCACGTCATCACCAGCGCGCAAGCGAGCGCAACTGCCCATAGGCACTGCCAACAGTATGCGCTCGAAATGCTTCTCACGATGCCCTGTTAAGCCGGCCACTGCGGTCAGGCAATGCGACGAGATGTTCACCCAACCGCAAGGTCGACCAGCAATTTGATATTGAGGACGATGATGATGGCGGCCACCACCGCTGCGGTCACCGTCAACCAGCGTGGGGCGACGAGCTCGCCCATTTTTGTCCGCGACGCAGTGAACATGACGAGTGGAACGATCGCGAAAGGCAGCTGCAGACCCAGGACGACCTGACTTAGGATCAGAAGCTTCGCCGTCTCTCCAGCACCATAGATCCAGGTGACGAGGAGGGCGGGAACGATGGCCACGAGCCGGGTCGCCAACCGTCGCAACCACGAGGGGAGCTTGATATCGAGGAAACCTTCCATGACGATCTGGCCCGCCATCGTCGCGGTGACGGTCGAGTTGAGCCCGCAGCAAAGAAGGGCAATCGCGAAAAGGGTCGGTGCGATTGAAGCTCCGAGGAGCGGCGCGAGCAACTCGTGCGCTCTGCCGAGCTCCGCGACCTCGGTCTGCCCAGTCTTATGAAAGCTTGCAGCAGCCAGAACGAGGATGGACGCATTGACGATGAGCGCAAACATCAGCGCGATCGTTGAGTTGAGGGTTGCCCACTTTAGCGCGTCTCGTTTCTCAGGGATCGTACTCCCGTATGCCCGCGTCTGCACGATGCCGGAATGCAAGTAGAGATTATGCGGCATCACTGTGGCACCAATAATTCCCAAGGCCAGGTAGAGCATCTGGGGATTGCGGACGATCTCGGTCGTCGGAGCAAAACCTCGAATGACCTCACCCCAGTTCGGATCCGCCAGAGCAATCTGGATGCCGAAACAGAGCGCGATTACGCCGAGTAGCGTGATAATAAAGGCTTCGACCCAACGGAAGCCCATATTCTGCAGCCAAAGGATAACGATCACGTCGAGAGCGGTGACCAACACGCCGATCTCCATGGGCATGCCGAACAGCAAATTCAACGCGATTGCCGTCCCGATGACTTCAGCGAGGTCGGTTGCACAGATGGCCAGCTCCGCGAAGGCCCATAGCGGCCAGGCGACCGCTTTTGGAAACGCGTCCCTGCATGCTTGAGCGAGATCCCGGCCGGTCGCGATGGCCAAGCGAGCGCAAAGGGCCTGCAGAATAATCGCCATGATGTTGGAAACGAGAGCGACGACCAGCAGCGCGTAGCCGAACTGCGCTCCCCCAGCGAGTGAAGTCGCCCAATTGCCGGGGTCCATATAACCCACTGCAACGAGATAGCCGGGGCCGACGAAGGCAAGGAATCTGCGCCAGGGCGTCGCACCAGGATTTACTGTGATGCTCCGAAACACGTCGAGCATGGACGGCTCGCCGCGCTGCCTGCGCCAGCCGGTTTCAGCGATCTCACTGCCCTTCATCGGAAGGTCTTTCTATAAATGCATTTCATTTGCAATAAGAGAGGCTGCTGAAGCCTGTCAAGGCCTGGGGATTCCCATTGAATGTTCGGGCCATCCGAAGACCGGCGAGTCTCCGTCGGCGGGCGATTTGGCCCGCAACCAGAGTCTGAAATTTTTCGCTTGAACCTGAAGTCGCTAGAGGTTGTAGAGAGGCAGCTTCCGAAATTCGGGCACCAGGAGTCATCCCTATGGCGGCCAGCAAGGACAGCAAGCTTCAGCCTTTGAGCTGGAAGATCAGCGGGATGGATTGCGCCAGCTGCGTGGCCAAGGTGCGCGGTGCCGTCGAAAAAATGCCAGGCGTGTCCGATTTCAGGCTCTCGCTGATGTCGGAAACGATGAAGCTGAAGCTAGACGAGACGCGTACATCACGTCAGGCGGTCGAGCAGCGCGTGAAAAGCCTGGGCTTCGGCGCGATAGCGATGGTCGAGAGCAAGCGCCACGCGAATGACGACGTCGGCCAAACCCACGACCACCACCACGACAAAGCTGAACCGTCGAAGCAGACCCTGTCCTGGAAGGTTGCGGGTATGGACTGCGCAAGCTGCGCAGCGAAGATCCGCGGCGCCGTGGAGCGCCTCCCCGGCGTCAGCGATGTCAAAGTCTCGGTGATATCCGAGACTTTGACCCTTGCACTGGATGCCGGACGAACCGCCCCTGACGCGATCGAGAAGCGCGTGAAGGGCCTCGGCTACACGACTACCGCGCTTGCAGCACTGGCATCACCGGCGCCGGCGGCAAAAGAAGACAGTTGTGGCTGCGGGCATGATCATGGTCACGCGGGTCACACTCACGATCACCATGATCACGATCATGCCAAACATGATCACGGCGAAAATTCATGTTCGGGCCATGCCCATGGTCATGAGCACGGGCACAACCGTGATCATGCTGGCCATAAGCATGATCACGGCCACGATCACGGCGACCAGAATCACGATCATTCAGGCCACAAGCATGCCGCTCATACCCACAGTGCCAAAGTCTCGGGTTCTACATCTGCGGTGAGTGACCACGGCCACGGCCTGCCCGGCCATGTCCATGAGGCCACGCCCGACGGTGCGAGCTGGTACCAGACCGGCAAGGGCCGGCTCATCATCGCGACCGGCCTGTTCCTGGGTGCCGCCTATGCTGCCGGGCTGATCTGGCCCGGCATCGGCCACTGGGCCTTCATAGTGGCCTGCGTCGTCGGCGTCGCGCCGGTGGCGAAACGCGCCTTCGCGGCGGCCCGCGCCGGCATCCCCTTCACCATCGAAATGTTGATGACGATCGCCGCCATCGGCGCGCTCTTCATCGGCGCGGCCGAGGAAGCGGCGCTGGTCGTCTTTCTCTTCGCTGTCGGCGAGGTGCTCGAAGGCGTCGCGGCCGATCGGGCCCGCGCCTCGATCCGGGCGCTCGGCGATCTCGTCCCGAAGACGGCTATCATCGAGGAGAACGGCTCGACCCGCCAGGTTGATGCCGCGAGCCTCAAAATTGGCCAGACCGTGCTTGTCCGTCCCGGCGACCGCATCCCGGCCGATGGCGAGATCACCGACGGCACCTCAGGCATCGACGAGAGCCCGGTCACTGGCGAGTCGATGCCCAAGACGAAGGGCGTCGGGGAGCCCGTGTATGCCGGCTCGGTCAATCGCGAAGCGGCCCTGCGCGTGCGCGTCGACAAGGCGGCCGAGGACAACACCATCGCCCGCATCATCCGCCTGGTCGAGGAGGCACAGGAGGCCCGCGCGCCGACCGAGCGCTTCATCGACCGCTTCTCGCGCTGGTACATGCCGGCGATCGTCGGGCTCGCCGTGCTGGTCGCACTGGTCCCGCCGCTCCTGCTCGGCGCCGAATGGTCGGTCTGGATCTACCGGGCGCTGGCGCTGCTCCTGATCGGCTGCCCATGCGCGCTCGTCATCTCGGTGCCCGCCTCCATTGCAGCCGCATTGTCTACTGGTGCCCGTCAGGGCCTGCTGATGAAGGGCGGCGTCGTCATTGAAGCGGCCGCCAAGACGGGCGTCGTCGCCTTCGACAAGACCGGTACGTTGACCGCTGGTACTCCACGCGTGACTGAAGTGATCGCACTCGGAGAGGATGAACGCCGCGTCGTCGAACTCGCGGCATCCGTTGAAACCGGATCCAACCACCCTCTGGCTGAGGCAATCTTGGATCGCGCCAAGTCTCACGCCATCACGGTTCGACCGGCGCAAAATGCTGCGGCTATCGCCGGGCAAGGTGTCACTGGATCCTTGGATGGCATTTCGGTTTTTGTTGGCGCGCCCCGGCATACGATTTCCCGAGCGACGTTCGACTCTAAGGCCAAGGCGAGTGTCGAGCGGCTTGAATCCGATGGAAAGACCGTCGCTGCCGTCATCGCTGGCGACAAGCTTGTGGGGCTAATCGCATTGCGAGATGAACCTCGCGATGATGCCGCCCTGGCTGTAGCCGAATTGAAGGCGATGGGAATTCGGTCGCTCATGTTGACGGGCGACAACGCTCGAACTGGCGCCGCCATCGCAGGTGGACTTGGCATGGAGCACAAAGCCGAGCTGATGCCTGACGATAAGGTTACCGCTATCAAATCGCTCGCGAGCGAGACCTCTGTGATGATGGTCGGTGACGGCATCAATGACGCCCCAGCCCTCGCTGCAGCCAATGTCGGAGTGGCGATGGGCTCCGGCACCGATGTTGCTTTGGAGACGGCGGACGGAGCCGTCCTCAAAAGCCGGGTTCGGGATGTCGCTGCCATGATCCGCCTGGCGCGGGCGACGATGGGCAATATCCGGACGAACATCACCATCGCGCTGGCGCTCAAGGGCGTGTTCCTCGTGACCAGCGTCTTGGGTTACACTGGCTTGTGGGTCGCAATCCTCGCTGACACGGGAGCGACCGTCATCGTAACCGCAAATGCTCTTCGGCTATTGCGCTTCAACGCCAGTAAAGTGTCTTAGAAATGTCGGCCCTGGAGCTCGCGGCGTACGGGGTGGCCGTCGCCTACGTTGCGGGCTTCTTGGTGCTATCGTTTGCGGTAGCTCGATCCTCTGATCAGCCAGTGTGGCTGTTTGACAAGAGATCGCCCGGCCAATTCGTACCGGCGCTGCTGTTCAGACTTTCGTTCTCGGGAGCAGTGCTGTGGCCGTTCGGTGCGACGTTCTTCTGTAACGCTTTTTCAGCTGATCCTTTGTCGGGGGTCCTCAGCGGGTATGCGCCAGACGCGATAGGGTTGGCTTTTGTAGTAGCCGGTGCCTGCTTTGCACTTATTGGACAAGACTACATGGGAAATTCATGGAGGATCGGGACGGCAGAAGATCACGTCGGGTCTATTGTCGATAGCGGGCCTTTCGCGATTTCACGGAACCCTGTTTTTGTCGGCCAAGCGATCTTGTTCATCGGCCTCTTCATCACCAAGCCGAATCTCGTCCAAGCGATTCTCACAGGATCCGCGCTCTGCGCCATCGTCCTCCAGGTGCGCATTGAGGAGCGCGTTTTAGTGCAGGCCTTGGGCGAACCGTATCGCGCGTATTGCCGACGCGTGGCTCGATGGATCGGCTACCGCTCTACGCAGTCCGGAGACCTATGATGATGCAGGCTCGGATGATCCGTCGTGTACTGGCTTGGGCAGCTTTTGCGATGGCCGCCGATCAGGCCACCAAATGGTTGATCCTTACCAAGATCATGGTGCCTCCGCGCATCATCGAATTGACGCCGTTTCTGAATCTCCGTCTCGGCTTCAATTACGGAGTCAGCTTCGGCCTGGGCAGCGAGTGGCTTGAGGCATGGCCGGAGGCTCTTGCCCTACTGAAGCTTTTCGCCGCGGTCGGCCTGGTCGTTTGGGCTGCAAGAAGTGAAACACGTCTGGAACAGGTCGGGTTGTCGCTGATCGCCGGCGGAGCGCTTGGCAATGCCTTGGATCGCTGGCGCCAAGGCGCTGTCACTGACTTCATCGATCTCCACTGGGCGGGGTATCACTGGCCAACCTTCAACGGTGCCGACATCGCCATCAGCGCCGGCGTCTCTTTGATATTGCTCGCTAGCTTGATGCCTCTGATTTCGCGGTCAGCCCCTTCCTCCACAAAATTGAATGGAGGTTCCAAATGATTGGTACCGGCATTCGGAAGTTGCTGGATGCATTGGGGCGAGCCGAAAGAGTTGATTCTCCGAGCTTAAAGGCGGTGGGCAGGACGGTCGGACTCGCGTTGATTGGTGTGGGGCCCTTCCTCTTGCTGGGCATGACCCATACCGAACCGGTCGCACGGGCCAATGGGGTCTCGGTGATACATCCTTGGTCGAGCGGCACTGCTTTGGCTGGCGACGATCTGCGTGTTTTTGTGACCTTTGATAACGCCGCGCCGAGACTGGATCGACTGATCGCTGTCGAAACGAACGCAGCCTCCAGTTTCGTGTTTGAGAAGGCCGCGGGGCGCTCGCCGAACAGGTTCATGGACGAGCTCGGAGAGATCGACTTGGCTCCCACGACCAAAACAAGCTTGAAACCCGACTATCAGCAAATTCGGCTTGTCGGACTGACCCGGAAGGTTGAGCCAGGCACCACCATACCTGTGGACTTCATCTTTGCGCGTGCTGGTCGCCTAAAAGCAGAGATTCGTATCGAGAATCCAGGCGAGCCGCAGCATTTTGATCATTCGTGAGCCGACAGTCGGCTTCATGCCGCAACGTGAAATAGCACCCTTGCTAAAAACGACTTTTGATCGTCGAGATCGATAGAAATTGCTGTATTAAGTTGGAGGGCGCAATGGGTGCTGGACATTCTCACGCTGGCGGTCAAGCGACCGGCGCCGGAAAACATAAGTCGCGCCTTGCAATTGCATTGGCACTGACAACATCTTTCATGTTTGCGGAAGTCGTTGGCGGCCTTTGGACAGGAAGCTTGGCCTTGTTGGCCGACGCCGCGCACATGCTCACCGATGCCGGTGGACTCGCTCTGGCGCTAATAGCCATCAGATTTGCCGAGCGGCCCGCAACGCCAGAACGCACGTTCGGCTATGTCCGCCTCGAAATCCTCTCCGCGCTGGCTAACGCGGTCGTACTGCTGCTTTTAACGATCTATATTCTGTTTGAGGCATACCAGCGCTTTAAAAATCCCCCCGAAATTCTCAGCGGCCCGATGCTCGTGGTTGCTGTCATTGGTCTCGTAGTCAACCTGATCAGCTTGAAGCTCCTTGCTGGCGGCTCATCCGAGAGTCTGAACGTCAAAGGAGCTTATTTTGAGGTTCTCGGCGATATGCTGGGTTCACTCGGTGTCATTATCGCCGCTGTGGTCATAATGTTCACGGGGTGGAAGTTGGCCGATCCAATCATCGGCGCGGGAATTGGGCTATTCATTGTTCCGCGAACCTGGATTCTACTGAAGCAGGCAGCCCACATTTTGATGGAGGGGACTCCCCCGGAGGTGGACATCGGGGCCATTGAAAAGCGCCTGATGTCACTCCCGGGGGTTACCGCGATCCATGACCTTCATGTCTGGACCTTGACGTCAGGCCTGGATGCAATGAGCTGCCACATCATCACCTCGGACATCTTGCAGTCCAAGAACACGCTTCAGGCAGCTAGTCAGATCATGCGCGAGGAGTTCGGAGTCTCGCACACCACCATCCAGATCGAAGACCAGGACATTCGGCAGTCCTCTGGGCACGGCACTCGAATCTGAGTTATCCGGCCGGTTCAATCAAATATCCGACCGAGGAGCCCACGGCGGCCATAACCGCTTCCATGGCCGCCGCCATGACCACCACCGTGTCCACTGCCATGGCTGCCACCATGCCCGCCGCGATGGCCACCACCGTGACTGTCGTAGCCACCTTGGTAGCCAGCAGGTTGCTGGGCGCCTTGAGGCGGGTAGCCCTGATTGGTGGGCTGAACCGGTGGAGATCCCCATGGCGCTGTCGTCGCTTGCGGCGGCAGGAAACTTGGCGAGGTCTGCTCTTGTGGAGCATTTGGCTCACGCAAACTGCGCTCGATAATTTTGTCCAGTTCGCCGCGGTCGAGCCATACGCCGCGGCATTTCGGGCAATAGTCGATCTCAATGCCCAGGCGATCGCTCATGACGAGATCAACGCGGCACACCGGACATGGGAGTCCATCATGCTGCTTGGGGGCGGTATCGTTCATCGCAGACGCTCCTTACGAACACGGAGCGCCTACGATGCAATCTGTAGTCACTAGAGCTTCAACCCTCCTGCCTGAGGCAGATTGACGCAATCAGGTGTTACAGTTTCCCTGGCGTCGAATGGACATTCGGGTCTTCGACGTGGCGCTTATCCTCCGTTTGCTGCATGCGAACGTAAGACACTGCGTAGAACAGCACTGCCAGAACGATCAAACCCAAGGCGAGAGCCCTATTTCGAGATCTCATTTCTGTCTTCCTCAATATATCCAGCGACTTAACGCGAATGATCGTGTGGCTTTGTTAAAGTAAATAGAACGCAAACGCGCAGCGTTCAATTAACACCTTGAATTTCGTTCGATTTGAATGCCGGCGAAGTATGACCGTCCTCGACAGGAGGTCGTCATGTTTGCGCTCGCCAAATCGCTGCTTGCCCTTGCCGCGGTCATTGTGACCCACGTTTATTTCTCGCCGGCGCGAGCTAATGGCCTCACCGACCTCGCACATCTCCATGCAGGTCAAGCGGCTTTGGCGCCTATTGGCTGGGCCCAGTTTTGTTCGGACAACCCCACTGAATGCGCACCTCGGCCGACCACTCGACTGGCGGCCAACTTGAATGACGCCCGCTGGGCAGAGTTGGTCGAGGTGAACCTCCGATTTAACAAAGCGATCCAACCGGTCACCGACCTCGATCAGTTTGGCGTTGTCGAGCGCTGGACTTACGCGACGACCGGGAAGGGGGATTGCGAAGACTATGTTCTGGAAAAGCGCCGCCAGCTCTTGCGGCGCGGATGGTCCCTCTCGGCGCTGCTCATCACGGTGGTCATCGATCGGGGAGGGGGAGGACACGCTGTCCTGACGGTCGTCACCGATCGCGGAGAATTCGTTCTGGACAATCAGATCGACAAAATCCTCCCGTGGTCTCGCTCTGGCCTGACCTTCATCAAACGTCAGTCGCCGGCGAACCAGAATGAGTGGCAGGATCTGGGGCGCATTCTCGGGCGCCCTGATGTGGTGACTGCCAGCATTACTCCGCTTCGCTAGTACGGTCCTGATGCACTTTCTGAGTTGATCAGCGGTTGGCGCCTCGAGGGATGCACCTACCAGCGGGAGACCTGCGGGGATGAGTGACTTGGAACGGCACAAAGGCGTCCGGCTCGCAGCACGGGCAATGCTGTGAAGGCCAAGCTCTCGGCTGCGAATCGTCACTTCTAGGCCTCCCACGTTCGCGTTGGTGTCGCACCTAAAGTGACATGAGGTTCAAGCCCCTTTGGTCCCGGCGCCCAGATGAGCGGCATTTTGCCCCTTGAACCTCTAGTGGCATCAGCTTGTAGGCTTCCGCGTCGTCAATATCTCAAAAGCGCCCGCGGTCGTCCCAGCCCATGTTTCAACGTTCCTCGACCCTCGCGAAATTGGCTGTAGCCGCCGGCTTGTCGGCGCTCCTGCTTGCGGGCTGTGTCTTGGGCGAAGGCGGCGGAGACGCCCGGCATTTGCAGCCCCTGCCGGCGAAGCTCGTTTCGCAGATGTCTGCCAAAGGTATGACGCAGACGGATCCAATCTTCATTCGCATCTTCAAAAAGGAGAGCGAACTGGAGGTTTGGAAGCGGGATCGAAGCGGTCGATTTTCCCTTCTCAAAACTTACCCGATGTGCCGCTGGTCAGGACAGCTTGGCCCCAAAACGCGTGAAGGCGACAGGCAGGCACCGGAGGGCTTCTACACCGTCACAGCCGATTTGATGAACCCACGGTCGGAATTCTATTTATCGTTCAACCTGGGCTACCCAAACGCGCTGGAGCGCTCTCAGGGCTTCACAGGATCAGCCCTCATGGTCCACGGCGCCTGCACATCCGCAGGGTGCTTTGCCATGACCGATGACGGTGTGGCTGAGATTTTCGCACTGGCTCGGGAGGCGTTTGCCGGCGGCCAAAAGAGTTTCCAGGTTCAGGCGCTTCCTTTCCGGATGACGCCAGAAAACATGGCAGCACACCGAAGCAGTCCGAACATGGCCTTCTGGCGCAATCTCAAGGAAGGGTCGGATCACTTCGAGGCAACAAGACAGCCCCCGAAGATCGCAGCATGTGAGCGGCAGTATGTTTTCGACGCAGCGGGCGATAGCTCACGGTTCATCGCAGGTGCGCCATGCCCCGCTTACGAAGTCGAACCGGCGATACAGTCTCTCGTCTCAGAAAGACACGCGAACGATGAGAGGCGGTTCGGCGCGCTGACCAGCGCAAGCTCGACATCGCCGATCCTCGCTTACGCGGATGGCGGCATGCATCCCAGCTTCCGCAAAATGTTGAAGGAAATGGGCCCCGAGCGCCTGCAAAGCCTTGTGGCTGGCCGCGTCGAGATAAGCCGACCAGATGCCGCCCTGCTCGATCCCTATGGGGCGACCGGATCATCGCCCGAAGCAACTGGCTCGATCAACGTTCGTTGACCCAGCCTAACTCAAATCTCGCAGAGTTTTTGAATATGTCAGCACATCAAACTGAACGAGCTGGGGCCGCTGCCAAGCTCCGCAGACGCAATCTGATTGTACTGCTGGCCCTCATCGCCTTTGTCGCATTCGCGTTCGTGTTGAGTTTCCGACACGTGACACGCGAGATGGGAGGCGGCGCCGTCCAACGCTCGGGAACAACCAACTAGATAACGCTCTTGGCGATGGCCCGACTGGAGGACGACCCTTATGTTGAACAGCATTCTCTTGTTTCTGGTGCAGCTCGTGATCGTCGGTCCGATCACATCGCAGATCGATGCTCGGCTGAAACAAGCTCAGGCTCCTGCCGCACTGGTTGTGTTTCGGCGTGCAAGTTTGACCCCGTGAGGCGGGGGATCGGCTTCCAACTTTGACCCCCTTGAGCCGGTTTCGGTGAGACTGCCCGTCCTGGTTTCGGATGGGCGGGCGGGGGATGAAGGGCGTGGATACGATTGCGCGGATCCGGCGCGAGTTTTCGATCCGCGGGAAGACGATCAAGGAGATCGCCCGCGAGCTGCATGTCTCTCGGAACACGGTTCGGAAGGTGCTGCGCTCTGGCGCGACGTCGTTCGAGTATGAGCGCAAGGTTCAGCCGCAGCCGAAGATAGGGCCCTGGCGCCCTGAGCTGGATCGGCTGCTGATGGCGAACAACGGCAAGCCGGCCCGCGAGCGCCTGACGCTGATCCGTCTTTTTGAAGAGCTGCGGGATCTCGGCTACGAGGGCGGATACGATGCCGTTCGTCGCTATGCGCGAGGCTGGCGCCGCGAGCAATCCGCCGTCACAGCCGACGCCTATGTGCCTTTGAGCTTCGCGCCCGGCGAGGCCTACCAGTTCGACTGGAGCCACGAGATCGTCGTCATCAATGGCGCCACGACCCAGGTGAAGGTGGCGCATGTCCGGCTTTGTCACTCGCGCATGCTGTTCGTGCGGGCCTATCCACGCGAGAGCCAGGAGATGGTCTTCGACGCCCATGACCGCGCCTTCGCCTTCTTCAAGGGCGCCTGCACGCGCGGCATCTACGACAACATGAAGACCGCGGTGGAGACGATCTTCGTCGGCAAGGAGCGGGCCTATAACCGCCGCTTCCAGCAGATGTGCAGCCACTATCTGGTCGACCCTGTCGCCTGCACGCCAGCCTCGGGCTGGGAGAAGGGGCAGGTCGAGAACCAGGTCGGGCTCGTGCGCGAGCGCTTCTTCGCCCCGCGCCTGCGGGTCAAGAACTACGACGAGTTGAACGCTTGGCTGCTGGATCAGGTGCTCCGCTACGCCAAGGCCCACCGCCATCCGGAGCAACGTGACCGCACGATCTGGGAGATGTTCGAAGCCGAGCGCCCGAGCCTGGTGCCTTACGCGGGGCGGTTCGACGGCTTCCACTCACTGCCAGCCTCGGTGTCGAAGACCTGTCTCGTGCGCTTCGACAACAACAAGTACTCGGTCATCGCGAGTGCGGTCGGGCGCCCCGTCGAGATCCGCGCCTATGCCGATCGGATCGAGCTGCGCCAGGACGGGCGTATCGTCGGCGAGCATTCCCGCTGCTATGGCCGCGACCAGACGATCTACGATCCCTGGCACTATGTCCCGGTACTGGCTCGCAAGCCGGGCGCCCTGCGGAACGGAGCGCCCTTCAAGGACTGGGTCTTGCCCGGCGCGATCGACCGGGTCCGGCGCAAGCTCGCGGCCGTTCAAGACGGCGACAGGCAGATGGTCGAGATCCTCACCGCGGTGCTGAGCGACGGATTGTCCGCCGTCGAAGCCGCCTGCGCGGACGCTCTGCGGCAAGGCGTCCACTCCGCCGACGTGATCATCAACATCCTGGCCCGGCGCCGCGAGCCGGCGGCAGCGATCACGATCATGACGCCCGATGCCTTGCGCCTGCGCCATGAGCCCGCCGCCGATTGTGCCCGCTACGACAGCCTCAGGAGAGCCGTGTGATGGAACGCTCGGAGATTCTCGCCACCATGGGCGAGCTCAAGCTCTATGGCATGAAGGCCGCCTTCGACGAGATCATCGCCTCGGCGGTGAAGCGCCAGCACGAGCCGCAGCGCGTCGTCGGCGATCTGCTCGCCGCCGAGATCGCCGAGAAGCAGGCCCGTTCGATCAAGTATCAGATCACCATCGCCAAGCTGCCGCTCGCCAAGGACATCGCCGACTTCGCCTTCGACGGCACGCCGATCAACGAGGCGCTCGTCCATGATCTCGCCGGCGGCAACTTCCTGGCTCATCAGCGCAATGTCGTCCTGGTCGGAGGCACCGGGACCGGCAAGACCCATCTTGCCATCGCGATCGCCCGGGCCTGCATACGTGCCGGCGCTCGCGGCCGCTTCTTCAACGTCGTCGATCTCGTCAACAAGCTCGAGGCCGAAGCCCGCGCCGGCCGCCAGGGCCGCATGGCCGACTATCTCGCCCGCATGGACTTCATCGTCCTCGACGAACTCGGCTATCTGCCCTTCGCCCAGTCCGGCGGGCAACTGCTCTTCCACCTGGTCAGCAGGCTCTACGAGCAGAGCTCCGTCATCGTCACCACGAACCTCGCCTTCGGCGAATGGCCGTCCGTCTTCGGCGACGCCAAGATGACCACCGCGCTCCTCGACCGGCTGACCCATCACTGCGACATCGTCGAGACCGGCAACGAAAGCTGGCGCTTCAAGAACAGGCTCTGAGTTCCCCGCACACCACCGATCCGGAGCCGGCGCGGCTGCGCAATCCAGACCAGCTCCGCCGCGCCGCCTCCTCGCCGTGAAGCATACTCAAGGGGTCAACATTGGACGCCGATCGGGGGGCAACTTTGCGGGCCGTTTGACACTTAAAGAGCCGGGCGAGGCCCTGTTGGGCTATCGGGCGGTGGCCAACACTCTATCCGTTCCGGAGGGGCTGGCGCGCGAAATGCTCGGGGTGGGTTGCCTCGCCGCCGAAGTTACGTCCGCCAACATGCGACGCTTAGTTGTCAAGCAGCGCGAAATCGAACGGTTGATTCAAGCGCTCGAAGCGAGTTTTCTCGCCGGCAGGGAAGGCACGCCACTAGTTCCAATTTCGAAGACCAGAACTGTGCTCGGTCGCGCAGAGACCATTATGCTCGTGCTGGAAGGGCGCGTCAGCGTCAGGGAGATCCGAAGAGGTTATCGAGGCCTTGATCGCTTTCTAGTGGCACCGGATGAGGTCGAGCGCGCAGTCCATCAGCAGATGGGCGCCGTTGGACTGAAAGAGGCTACCCGGCTGCTCCAGATGAACGCGCTCGAAGTGGCTGCATTGATAGAGCATGGACAGATCGGATTGCTGCCAGACACCAAAGCGCAGATGTTGCTGCGCGAAGACATCGATCGATGCGCAGAGAATTTTGTTGGCGAACGTCAAGCGCTCAAGCTGCTCAACATCTCAAGATCCTCGTTTCGAAAAATGATCTTCAAAAGAAACTCAAAGAACGATCGTTATTTCGAATTTAAGGACGCCGTCGTTATTTCTAGGATTATGCTGTATAAAATAGATTCTTTTATTAACAGAAAATATGGCCGACAACTTTCTATGGCCGTTTGAAAATATGATCCTTGTTAGATTATCGATTATGTAACGATGTACGGCCAAGTCAGTGAATCTAAATTCCCTTTACGTCGGAATTCGTATTCTGACGAAACATCTACGGCACTGGTTCTGCGACGTTCATTGCAGAACGGCTTATGCAGCGTGGCTGATGGCTGGCGATTCGTTCATTACTCTCGCGCCGCAATCTGGGCGGGGGAAGATCTCAGCCGACTTGCCCATATCTGCGGCGCATCGGTTGACGACCTAAACTGGTCCACCCCTCGAAAGCACGGCCGCGGGGTACAGGTTTTTGGGCAGACATTTCGATTGGGAGAGATTGTACGGCAGCGCCGACGCTGGTGTCCGGCCTGCTTAAAGGAGAGTGCATACTCACGAGCGTCGTGGGATGTGGCTGCACTCCGATGCTGCGAGGTTCACGAACAGCCATTGCGCGATTGTTGCTTTTCGTGCGGGAAGGCCACCACATGGCAATCGGGCAATTTTGAAGCCTGTGCCTGCGGGGCCCGCTATGACCGAGCTCAGGATAGGATCGAACTTGGTTCGTTCGATAGGTGGCTTGGCCGCAGGTTAAGAGTGCTTAGCGGTGCAACCGCACTCTCCGAGCTATCGGAGAGGTCAGGATTCGACGATCTGTTTCCGAACGTCGACCTGCAGGATGCAATCGATTGCGCCGCAAAAGTCGGCGCACTGCTGGCCGATCCCTTGGCGGCGCCCAAGATAACGTTGAAAAAAGGAGAGCGAGGCGCGTTTTTGGATACAGGCTTTGATGCGCTGAGCCAGGGAGAGTCAGGCTTTATAGAATTCCTGACGTATCTCAGCGGAGCCCGCTCTCAAGGTGTAGCCTCGCAGTCGCCGAGCTGGGGTGTAGCGGCCGCCTACGGCTCCTTCGCAACCTGGCTTTCGTCGAAATGCGATCAACCAGCGTTTCAGAAAGCGCTCCAGCTCGCCCGAACGCATGCTCGGAAGAGTATCACTATCAAGCAGGGCTCTGCGGTCTTCGGCACTACGTTTAGAAGGCCGACGGCGAGCCTTGTTGAAGGCGCCTCCGCCTGCGGAGTTGGCTTGCGACGGTTCCGCAAACTCGCCGTGTCGGTCGACATGTTGCCGAAATCGAAGCTGCAAGGGCGACCCGCGTCGATTCCAATCCGAGATGTCGCGAAACTGAGCCAACGACTAGAGGGGAGCGTGACGTTAGCTGGTGCGGCACGAATGCTCGGCGTAGGGCGCCACATCATTCCAAAATTGATCGAGGCTGGATTACTTCACCCGCTGGAGAAGCCAGCGGCGGGGCCCACTCGGGAGAAGACATTAGAGAATGCTGAGCTTGAGAGTCTCACAGGCCGACTTGCTGCTGCCTGCGGGCAGCACGTGGCCGACGATAAATGGGCCTCTGTGACCATTGCAGCGCCTCGATCCTATGTCTCGCTGGCGACTGCGCTCCGTTGGATTCTCGAAGGGAGGATTCGCGCGAAGCTGCAGGCCGCCGATCAAATCGGCCTGCAACAGTTTTGGGTCGACCCACGAGAGGTCGTGCGAGGTCAACGGAACCTGGGAGGCGATCGGCGGACGATTCTCGATGTCGCGAAGCGGTTGAATGTGAAATGGCAAGCGGTCCGACAGCTAATCCAAGCGGGCCATCTAGAGGCTGAAAAGTCGTCAACAGGATGGACCGTGGCTTTTGCGAGCCTCGATGCCTTTGAATCAGAGTTCGTGAAAGCCGCCGACGTTGCCACGGAGTTGGGCATGCATTGGAGCTGGGCGCCGAGGTTCCTAGCATCGGAAGGCGTCCATCCAGCCATCGATCGAGGACGGTGTCGGTCCGTGTTTTACAGGCGCAAAGATGTGAAGGCGCCTATTGCCGCCGCCAAGGCCGCTCAGAAAATGGCATTGGATAACAGCGCCTAAAACTGGCGCGAGCGCTTTTGCCTCAATTTTTATGCTAACAATTTCGGGCTGAAGTTCGCAAACGCTAGCCGTTGCGTGCGGGGGCGCTGCAAGAAGACCCGAGTCCGGATTTATGTGTCCAGCACATGAGCAGAATCCGGATTTATTGAGGTCGTCTGTCCGGGTTGATCGCCCAACCTTTGAGCTAAGCAGTTGATATTCCTCAAGGCGGAATCCGGACATATAGGGCCGCCCACACGCGACGTCCGGACGATGGCCCAGACGACGCCCGCCACGCTGGCGCTGAAGCAGCTCGGAATCCGTTTCGAGCTGCACAGCTATACCTACGATCCGAATGCCGAGCGCGTCGGGTTGCAGGCGGCGGAGGCGCTGGGCGAGCCGCCCCATCGCGTGCTCAAGACGCTGATCGCGCAGGTCGACGGCAAGCCGGTCTGCATCGTGCTAGCCTCCGACCGCGAGGCCAGCATGAAGAAGGTCGCAGCGGCCTTCGGCGGGAAGGCTGCGGCAATGATGCCGGTGCCGGATGCCGAGCGCCTGACCGGCTACAAGGTCGGCGGGGTCAGCCCCTTCGGCCAGAAGCGCAAATTGCCGACGATCGTGGACGAGGCGGCCTCTTCGGAAGCACTGGTCTATGTCAATGGCGGCCAGCGCGGCCTGCAGATCGCGCTGGCGCCCGCCGATCTCCTCAGCGCGGCCAATGCCCGCAGCGCGGTCATCTCGGCCTGATCACGGCCAATAGCCTTCCCCTGACCGCCTTCATCGCGTAGAGCGCTCTCCAATCAATTCATCCATCCTCCGTCATCCCGGACAAGCCGCGACGCGGCGCCGATCCGGGATCCATCGTAGAGCTTCGGCACCCCTCGATGGATCCCGGGTCAAGCCCGGGATGACGGCGCGGTTCCGCCAATCGTCGACCCACGGCGGCAATTGGCGCCGCACCTTCCAAGGTTCCCCATTTCCATGATCCGCCTCGAGAACATCAGCAAGCAGAACGGAAAGCAGATCGTCTTCATCGAGGCCTCGGCAGGGCTTCTGAAGGGCGAGAAGGTCGGCCTGGTTGGACCGAATGGCGCCGGCAAGACCACGCTGTTCCGGATGATCACCGGCGAGGAAGCGCCCGACGAAGGCGTGGTCTCGACCGATCGCGGCATCACCATCGGCTATTTCAGCCAGGATGTCGGCGAGATGGCCGGGCGCAGCGCCGTCGCCGAGGTGATGGACGGGGCCGGCCCGGTCAGCACGGTCGCGGCCGAGCTCGCCGAGCTCGAGGCCGCCATGGTCGATCCCGACCGGGCCGACGAGATGGAGGAGATCATCGCCCGCTATGGCGAGGTGCAGGGCCGATTCGAGGAGCTCGACGGCTATGCGCTCGATGGGCGCGCGCGGGAGGTGCTCGCGGGCCTCGGCTTCAGCGAAGAGATGATGGAGGGCGATGTCGGCGGCCTCTCCGGCGGCTGGAAGATGCGCGTCGCGCTCGCCCGCATCCTCTTGATGCGCCCCGATGCGATGCTGCTCGACGAGCCGTCGAACCATCTCGATCTCGAAAGCCTGATCTGGCTGGAATCCTTCCTCAAGAACTATGACGGCGCCGTGCTGATGACCTCGCATGATCGCGAGTTCATGAACCGCATCGTCGGCAAGATCATCGAGATCGATGGCGGCGCGCTGACCAGCTATTCCGGCGATTACGAGTTCTACCAGCAGCAGCGGGCTCTGGCCGAGAAGCAGATGCAGGCGCAGTTCGAGCGCCAGCAGGCGATGCTCGCCAAGGAGATCGCCTTCATCGAGCGCTTCAAGGCGCGCGCCTCGCACGCCGCGCAGGTGCAGAGCCGCGTCAAGAAACTGGACAAGATCGAGCGCGTCGAGCCGCCGCGGCGGCGCCAGAGCGTCGCCTTCGAGTTCCAGCCGGCGCCGCGCTCGGGCGACGACGTCGTCAGCATCAAGAACGTCAACAAGGCCTATGGCAGCCGCAGCATCTATGACGGGCTGAACTTCCAGATTCAGCGCAAGGAGCGCTGGTGCGTGCTCGGCGTCAACGGCGCCGGCAAGTCGACCCTGCTGAAGCTCGTCACCGGTACGACGGAGCCCGATGCCGGCACGGTCAATATCGGCGCCAGCGTCAAGCTCGGCTATTTCGCCCAGCACGCGATGGAGGTGCTCGACGGAGACCGCACCGTGTTCGAGGCGCTGGAGGACCGCTTCCCGCAGGCGGGACAGGGTTCGCTGCGCTCGCTCGCCGGCTGCTTCGGCTTCTCGGGCGACGATGTCGAGAAGCGCTGCCGCGTGCTCTCCGGCGGCGAGAAGGCGCGGCTCGTCATGGCGATGATGCTCTATGATCCGCCGAACTTCCTGGTGCTGGACGAGCCGACCAACCATCTGGACATCGCCACCAAGGAAATGCTGATCACGGCGCTCTCGAACTACGAGGGCACGATGCTCTTCGTCAGCCACGACCGGCATTTCCTCGCCGCGCTGTCGAACCGCCTGCTGGAGCTGACGCCGGATGGCGTCCATGCCTATGGCGGTGGCTATACCGAGTACGTCGCCCGCACCGGACAGGAAGCGCCGGGATTGCGCAGCTGAACGGTTTTACCGCATCGGCTTGCCCGAAAACCGGTTCCCACTTTTCGGGCCGATGCTTCAGCGCGCGAACACCGACCAGCCCGTCGCGTCCGCCAAACGTTCGAGCGCCAGCGTGCCGAGCAGGGAATTGCCGTTGGCGTTGAGGCCGGGCGACCAGACCGCGATCGCGGCCTTGCCCGGCGCGATCGCCAAAATGCCGCCGCCGACACCCGACTTGCCGGGCAGGCCGACGCGGAAGGCGAAATCGCCGGAGGCATCGTAATGGCCGCAGGTCAGCATCAGCGCGTTGATGCGCCGCGCCCGTTGCCCTGAGACGACGCGCGGGCCGCCGGGCTCGTAATAGCCGCCATGCATCAGGAAGCGCCCGGCCATGGCGAGCTGGCGGCAACTCATCGCGATGGCGCATTGGTGGAAATAGACGCCGAGCGTCAGCTCGGGCGCATGGGTGATGTTGCCGAAGGCCTTCATGTAATTGGCCAGCGCGATATTGCGGAAGCCCGTCGCCTGCTCGGCCCGCGCCACCGCCTCGTCGATGATGATCGTGTCGTCATCGGCGAGATAGCGCATGAAGCGCAGCAACTCGCCGATGGCGACGCGCGGCTCGTGGCCGGCGAGGTTGATATCGGCGACGACGAGGGCGCCGGCATTGATGAAGGGATTGCGCGGCACGCCCTGCTCGCGCTCGAGCTGGACGATCGAGTTGAACGGCGTGCCGGACGGCTCGCGCCCGACCCGGCGCCAGAGCGTGTCGCCGACCTTGCCGAGCGCCTGCGTCAAGGCGAAGACCTTCGAGACGCTCTGGATCGAGAAGGGCTCCTCGCTGTCGCCGGAGGCATGGATTTCGCCATCGGCCGTCACGACGCAGAGCCCGAACTGGCGGGGATCGATGCGGGCGAGCGGCGGGATATAGGTCGCGACCTCGCCGCGCTCCTCAGCACCGCGCATCTCGTCGGTGATGTCGCGGACCAGCCGCCCGATATCCGTCACGCTTCCCGCCCCGGCTGTTCCGTCTCGGCGCGACAGCCAAGCCCCAGCCCGCGCTTGCGGTCAAGCCGAACCGATGCCGGCGACGGAGCCTTGCGAGATCGAATAGCGGCTATTGCAGCCGCAACGAGCGCCCGCCCGAGACACGCGCGTCGAGGACGGAGCGCTGCCCGGCGATGACGCAGAGCGACTTGCCGCGCGACTTCGCCTGATATAGCGCCGCATCGGCGGCCGTCATCAGGCTGTTCATGTCGCGGCCATGCTCGGGCGCCAGCGCGATGCCGACGGAGGCACCGATGCTGAGCTGATGTCCGCTGTCGAGCTCGTAAGGTTCCGAGATCTCGCGCACGATACGCTCGCCGAAGCGCTGGAGCTGCACCCGCTCGGTCTGTTCGGACAGCACCACGAATTCGTCGCCGCCGATGCGCGCCGCGATATCGCTGCTGCGGACGAGGCCACGCAAGCGCTCTGCGACAAGCTGGAGCAGCGCATCGCCTGCCATATGCCCGTAATTGTCGTTGACCGCCTTGAAGCCGTCGAGGTCGAGATAGACCAGCGCCAGCCCCCGTGGCGCAGCCTCGCTTTCGAAGCGCGCCGCGAAAGCCTTGGCGAGGCCCGTGCGGTTCGACAGGCCGGTGAGCATGTCGTGCCGGGCGTGGAAGGCATTCTCGCGCTCGGCCCGCATGGTCGAGATCAGCATGGCGTTGAGCTTGTAGGCGGCAACCGTCATGCTGAAGAGATAGAGCGGAATCTGCATGAAGGTGATCAGCAGCATCGGCTCGGCCAGGAAGGGCGTCGCGAGCACGCAGGGGCCGAGCGTCAGCCCGATCATCACGCCGGCCATGCGCGGCGCGGCGAAGTTGCGGAAGCAGATGCCGCCGACCATCGCGGCGGCGGAGAGGCAGGCGAGCGTCGCCGCGACCCAATCGCCGCTCACCAGGCACAGGAAAGTGCCGGCCCCGATCCCGGCCGCCCAGGCGACGCCGAGCAGCAGATAGAGATCGGTCGGGGTCGAGGCGCCACGCGCGGCGCGGCGGCGGGCATGGATGAGCACGGCGAGGCGGATGCCGCAGCACAAAAGCTCGAAGGCGCACCACAGCATGAAGGGCAGGGTCGGGATGCGCCAGACGATCAGGAAGGAGACGGCGAGCGAGTTGATCACGCCGCCGACAAAGATCGGGAGCGTGCCGTAGAG
The DNA here is from genome assembly GCA_965283735.1 of Beijerinckiaceae bacterium. GTDB lineage: Bacteria > Pseudomonadota > Alphaproteobacteria > Rhizobiales > Beijerinckiaceae > Allobosea. The sequence continues at coordinate 1,395,346 of CBDIPN010000002.1, forward strand.
ACTGCCGATCAACGCGGTGCGGATTTCCGGCGGCACATCCGGCCCGGCATCCGCCAGCCAACGCGTCAGGCGCCAACGCGGCAAACTGTAACGGAGGACTGCGCCACTCATCGGCTGTTTAGGCTCCTCACTGGCAGGCCGGCCAGCAAGCAGCCGGCCGCGCGTGCTGCCTAACGGCGAGGTCTTACGAATCTGTGTGGAAACAGCGACAATTCGCGCGAAACACCGATGACGCAGCGTCAATTCGGCTAAAAATCAACGAATTTGGCGATAAACCCAGACTCGCGCCGGCGGGATGTTGCGGAGCACCCAGTCGGACACGAAGGCCTTGAGCCCCGAGCCCTTGCGCGGGATCGGCGAGATCACCGAATAGGTGAACTGGATGAAGGGCGCGCCCTCGACAAGCAGCGGGAAAGCCTCGCGCGCCAGGGCCGAACGCGTGGCCGGAGGGCGGTTGAACAGCGGCAGGCTGGAGACCAGCGCGATCGCCTTCTCCTGGAGATGGCCGGCAAGCGTCGCCGAGAGGGCATAGGCATCGCCCTGCACGATCGTCGCCCGCGGAAAGCGCTTGCTCAGCAACTCGCAGAATTCGGGGCTGTACTCGACGAGGATCAGGCGGCTTTCGTCGATGCCGCGCTCGATCAGCGCTTCCGTGACCGGGCCGGTACCGGGGCCGATCTCGATCACCGGGCCGGACTGCTCGGGATCGACGAAAGAGGCCATGCGCTTGGCCAGTGCCGGACTCGATGGCGTGACCGAGCCGGTCCGGCGGGGATCGTCGATCCAGGACTTGATGAAACGCGCCTCGTCGCCCAGCTTCGCCTTGGCCTCGCTGACGCGGCTCTTGAACTTCTCGGCGGTGTTGCGGACCTCGCCCTCGACCTTGTAGCGGACGGCAGCGACCTTCAGCTTCGCCTCGGCCACGCGATCGACGAGATCGGCGGCGGTGACGCGCATCTCGCCCTCGATCCGCGTCGCGACGCGGGACTGCCCGAGACGGGCGGCCAGCGATGCGGCGCGCGGCGGGCGATGGCGAATTGTCGAAGACATGACACCCCTTGAACGCCGCAGAGACGACGCGTCTGACGCAAATCAACGTTACCTGCGCGGCATATGGGGTCAAGAGCAGGCTGTCGCCAAGCCCTTATCCGCTCCGCCATGTGCGAAACCGTCAGATCAGCGGCCTCGGCGCCGTGATCCTTTCGTAAGCCGCAGCCATTCGGGCCGTCAGATGCGGGTTCAGCAGCACAAGCCTGCCTCCCGCGAACGAGAAAAGCCCCTCCCGGCGCAGCCGCGACCAGGTCTTGCTGGTATGGACGAGCGAGAGGCCGAGCGCATCGGCGAGCTGCTGCTGCGCGAGCGGGAAATCGAAGCCGTCATTGGTGACGAGCCCGAGCGCATCGGCCCGGTGATAGAGCGAGATGATGAGCGCCGCGAGGCGCTCGCCGGCGCTGCGCTGCCCGACCGAAGTCAGGTTGTCGTCGACCATGCATTCCTCGCGCGAGCCGAGCCAGGAGACTTCATAGGCCAGCGCCGGCATCCGCACGAAGAGGTCCCACAGGCGCTTGCGCGGGAAGACGCAGAGCTCGACATCGGTCAGGGCTTCGATGCCATGCTCGGCGGCCGAAAGCAGTGAGGCCTGCAAGCCCACGAGATCGCCGGGCAGGAGGAAATTCAGGATCTGGCGCCGCCCGTCCGGCAGGGATTTGTAGCGAAACGCCCAGCCTGAGAAGAGCGTATAGAGCTCTGCGTCCTCCTGGCCGGGATGAATGATGTCCTGGCCGGTGCGCACGGTCCGGTGGTCGGTCTTCATCGTCTGGATGAAGCGGATCTCGTCATCGGTCTTGTCCCTGAAGGCGGGCTTGAGCCGCAAGGGACAAGCGAGGCACGGCGTTCCGAGGCGCCCCGGCCGGCTGGCGATGTTCATGGTCGAATGGCCCCCTATTGCCGGCAGGGAGCCGGCTGCGAGGTAACGCCGAGAGGGCGCTCCCGTTCCGCACGACAAGCGAGTCCCGCGACGCTCAACGCTCAGCGGGAACCGAACCGGCATTTGCGGCGTTTTCCATCCCGAAAGCCGGCCAATCGGCCGGTCAGCCCTGGAGACATCCATGCCGAAGTCCAGCCTCGCGCCGGCCATGCGCGCCATCGTCTTCTTCGGCCTCATGGGCACGGCCGTTTCGGCGCTGACCCTGGGCGCCGGACTCCAGATGCCTGATGACCAGAGCTCGACGACCGTCGCCCTCGCCAAGGCCGAGCGCGGCCATGTCGATAGCGTGCAATTCGCCGCCGTCGACCGCGCCGATCGCCCGCGCAGCGCCGCCCGGCGCGCCATCGCCCTGCCGTCGCAGCAGGCGATGGCCGATGGGCCGGTCACACATATCATTCGCTGAGCACCTGCCGGTACTGCACGAGAACGCGTCCTCATCCGGGCAGAACCCGAATGGCGGCGCGTTTTCTTATGGGATCAGCCCGTTTCAGGAGCCGTGGTCGATCCGCCAGCGGCCCAGGCTGCGGCCTCGAGGCTCCTGCGTCTGCACGGCCCCGACCTGCGTCAGCAACCCCGCGAAAAGCCGCGGCGGCATGGTGTGCTGGATCTCGCGATCGACCTCGAGCGTGACCTCGATCGCAGACGCATCGATATCCCGGACCTCGACGACGATCCGGACACCCGGCGTGCCTCTCAAAGCCCGGGACGCGACATCCGCTACCAGAAAGCCGAGCGGAATGATCCGGTCCACGGAGAGCGTCGCGACAGTCTCGATCCGGCTCGTCACCCACTGGTCGCGGCTGCGGATGAGATTGGAGATCATGGTCACGACATCGTCGAGGAAGAGATCGACGCGGACCGGCTGCATCTCACCATCGGCGAGGGTGAAGCGATAGGCCGCCGACAGCACATGCACCCGGCATTCGGCATCGGCCAAAGCCAGCCTCGCCTCATCGCGATGGTCGCGCTTGCTCAATCCGATATAGCTCTGCACGACCTGCAGGCTGTTCTTGACCCGATGGTGCAGTTCGCGGACGAGAAAACGGTTGTCGTCGAGCGCGGTCTGGAGGCGGCGCTGGCGAACCTCCTGCTCCTCGACCATGCCATTGAAGGCTTCGGCGACGCTGCGGATGTCGCTGGGCATGCCATCCGCCACCGCGACCCTTACCCGGTTGGTGGAGGTCCTCGATCGGGCGGCCGTCTCGATGTCGCGCAGCCAGCGCAGGCAATGCCTGTCGATCGCCCGCATGCAGACGAGGCAGAGCAGGCCGAGCGTCAGGAGCGGGGCGAGCAGCAGCACGATGAATTGCAGCCGGGCCGCCTCGGCCGGCCGGTCATCGAAGCTCGCAACGATATAGAAATCCGGCTCGGCGACCATGCGGGCTGCGAAAGCGCTCTCTTGCCCGGCCCGGTTCGGCCCCACCCAACGCTCGTGTCTTTCGGGAACGCGGCTCGTGCGCGGCATCCAGGACAGGTCGCGGCCGTCTCCCCGGACAGCGACGACGCCAGCCTCGCGCCCGACCAATGCAACATTCAGGACCTGGCCGTCCTCGCCGAGATCGAAGACGTTCTCAAGCAGTTCAGGGGCGGCCAGGAGAAGCGCCTGCTGCAGCCCTGCGCTTGTCGATGGAATGGATGCGAGAATAGCAAGATAGCGACGGGCACCAACCGTCACCTGATCGTAGCGCATCCGGCCGATATCAGCACCATTCCACATCCCGACCGGAGACCGGCCGGCAAGCTGCTGCGCGATTCCGTCCAGCGACTCTGTGGTGAGATCGGCATCGAGCGACCCCGCACAGATCCGCCCGTCCGTATGACGCAGCAGGAAGGCACGGAAACCTGCGGTGCGATCCATCGCTTTGGAGCCGGCATTCGAGCAACCCGCCGTGTCGAGGCCGAGTTCGCTGGCTACGGCGCCGAAGACAAGCAAGGCACGCGACATGCCCCGGTACCAGACGCGGGTGCGCACCGCGAAATCATCGACGGCGCGTGCCTGCGCCGCCTCGATCGCGACGATCGCCGCCCGATAGGTCGCATAGGCCGCAAAAGCGGAGGCACAGGCGATCGGAACGGCGATCACGACCAGCAGGGCCAGCAGACGCGTCCTGACAGTGCTGAAACGCCGCAAACGCATCAGGAGCCAACGGGTTCGGAACCAACTCTCTGCATCGCGGCCGCATTGGTGCGGCCCGGCCCGAGATCGTCGACGCTGCCGATCGAGAGCAGTTCGGCGAGTTTCGTGCGGGCACGGTTGACCCGGCTCTTGATCGTGCCGATCGCCACGCCGCAGATCTCCGCCGCCTCCTCATAGGACAGCCCGGTGGCGCCGACCATGATCAGCACCTCGCGCTGTTCCTCAGGGAGCTTCGCGAGAGCCTTGCGGAAGTCGGCGAGGTCGAGATGGCTCTCCTGGTTGCCATGGGTCGCCATACGCTCGGCATAGGTCCCCTCGCTGTCCTGCACCTCGCGGCCGCGCTTGCGGTACAGCGAGTAGTAGGTGTTGCGCAGGATGGTAAAGAGCCAGGCGCGCAGGCTGGTGCCCGGTTCGAACTTGTCCGAATTGCCCCAGGCCTTCAGGAGCGTATCCTGAACCAGGTCGTCGGCCAGCTGCATGGAGCCCGAAAGCGAGGCGGCGAAGGCGCGCAGATTGGGAATCTCGCGGATCAGCCCATCCTTGAAGTCTTCGGTCCGGCGTTCCTGGGCCAGAGTCGGGCCTGGCCGGCAGGCGTCGTGTCACTGGGACTCATCACGCGACACTCCAGCTGCACGCTGCTCGGTCGCCTCAAGCTGCGCGAGCAGCACGAGAAACTTGTCGGGCACAGGTGCGTTCACGATGTCGTCGTAATGGGCCTTGAGGGAGCGGCCGATGGATTCCTGCACCTTCGGGTCCAGAACCAGATCGAAGCCTTCTTCAGGATCGTCCGGTTCAGTCATCGCTGCATCCGACCTGTTCATGTCAGCCCTCGCACCACCGCCGGGCCGGCTTTTCCAGCCGATCCCGCAATCTCAAACCTTGCCATCTCTGGTCTTGCCACGTCCCGCCAGCGTGTCGAAGCCAGGTCGCGATGGCGACACCAATACGCCTTAATAACGGGTATCCTCGGCCAAGGTTCCACGGTTTCGCGAAAATAAATTTCTTGTTTCCGACGCATCCTAAGCCATTATTTCAGCACGTTAAAAGGGACGCGTTCATGTCGATTGCCAAAGAAATTGCGCCTCATCTTCCGTATCTGCGGCGCTTTGCACGGGCGCTCTGCGGCAGCCAGCCGAGCGGCGACGCCTATGTCGTCGCCATGCTCGAAGCGCTCGTCGCGGACCCATCCGGATTCCCGCGTGAGGTCGATCCACGCATCGGCCTGTACAAGACCTTCCTGAAACTGTGGTCCTCGGCCAGCGTCGATGCCGCCGCGCCCGTGGTCGAGCTCTCGCGCGCACCGGCCGAGCGCAATCTCGAGGCGCTGACCCCGCGGCCGCGCCAGGCCTTCCTGCTGCGGACGGTGGAGGGTTTCCCACTCGACGATGTCGCCACCGTGATGGACATCACCGCCGCGGAAGCGTCCGCGCTGATCCAGACCGCCGGCCAGGAAATCGCCGAGCAGGTCGCGACCGAGGTCCTGATCATCGAGGACGAGCCGATCATCGCGCTCGATATCGAGACGATGGTCGAGGAGCTCGGCCACACCGTCACGGGCGTTGCCCGCACGCAGCGTGAGGCGCTCGCGCTCGTCGCCAAGCGGCGGCCCGGCCTCGTGCTGGCCGATATCCAGCTTGCCGACGGCAGCTCCGGCCTCGACGCCGTCAACGAGATCCTGTCCTCGATCGACGTCCCCGTGATCTTCATCACCGCCTATCCCGAGCGGCTCCTCACCGGCGACCGGCCGGAGCCGGCCTTCCTGATCACCAAGCCGTTCCAGCCGGAAGCCGTGAAGGCCGCGATCAGCCAGGCCCTGTTTTTCGACCGCCGCGCCGGCCGCAAGGCCGCCTGACGCCTCGACCACCGTCGAAAGCGATCAAGGCCCGCGGCGCTATCCGCGGGCCTTTTTTCTTGCTGTTCGGAACCCGAACGGAAATGATGCGTTCCGCGTTGAATGACAGTTTGGTTTGCAGTTGGGGAGGGCGTAGATCATGGCGACGACCTGCTTCTCGGCCGCGATCGCGGCACTATCGATCGGGACTGCCCTCTTCTCAGGATTCATCCAACCGGGAGCCCCGAGCGCGGAGTTTCTCTCCCTTGCGCTCGCCGGCCTGACCAGTCTGGCGATCGCCAGCGCCTCGGCCCTGGACAGCTAGGTCACCCCAACCAGCCCGACGCAAGCAGGCCGGCCGCACCCGGCGGCGGAGTGCGGTGCCATGACCGCGTCAAAGCGGTCGTGTCGGGCATGGTTGTCGTTGGAATTGGTTTGCTCCGCTGGACGCTACCGCAGCGCCGGCAACCGCACCGATTTCTCAGCAGCGCCCTCCGTCCCGCCCACCTGAGCTACGGCCATCCATGCCGAACGCCCCGGCGCCGACCGAAGCGCCCACAGCCGCGCCAGCACCTTCGAGTGCAACAAGCGCAGACGCGCCGTCCGGACAGGCGTCATGCCTGGCATCGCTGGGCTCCATACCCGGCAACCGGGTCCTGCCGGCCAGCCCTGATCCCAACAGCAGTGAGCCGGCCTGCCGCGTCAGCGAGCCCGTCCGGGTCGAGGCCCTCGCCATCAGGCGGCCGGGCGGCAGCGCCAGCGTGACCTTCGACCCTCCGCCTGTGCTGAGCTGTGCCATGGCGAAAACCCTGGCCGGCTGGCTCGACGGCAGCGTCCAGCCCTTGGCGCGCGGCCATTTCGAGCGCGACCTCGTGGCCTTGCGCGTCGGTGGCGGTCACGAATGCCGGCGGCGCAACCGGGCCTCGGCCGGCCCTGTCAGCGAGCATGCGACCGGGCAGGCCCTGGATATCTTCGCCTTCAGGCTGGGGAGCGACGGCAACACGTCACAGGTCGTGGTGGAGAAGCCGGAAGGGCTGATGCAGAACCGCTTCCTCGATGCCGTCAGGCAATCGGCCTGCGGCGCCTTCATGACTACGCTGGGGCCGGGCTCGGACGCGGCCCATGCCAATCACCTGCATGTCGATATTCAGGAGAGACGCTCGCGCGCCTCCCGCTTCTGCCAGTGACAGGTTTAGTGCGGAAACTCGGCCGGACCGAAGCGGAGGAGGAAACTCTGCCGATCATCGCCCGCAGCGATATCGCCGACCAGCCGCGGACCGCTGCGGCGCGCAACCATGACCGCCAGCGCAGCCTCCTGATCGAGCCCGGAGGCGACGAGATCCTCCAGCTCCCAGAATGGCGGCAGCGCCATCACGAGATCGGGATCGATTATTGTTGGGGTTTCCCCAAGACGACGACTCACGGACATCGACATTCCCATGCCAAGATGAAACGCCAACGCTACAAACTCCTCCCGGTTCCCTATCCTGGAACTGTGGGTTTCTTGGGGCGTTCGTCCCGCCAGTTCACGAGGAGCATTCGCGATGAGCCGAGGGCATTCCCGATCCTGTCTAACCGCCCTTGCCCTCGCCGGCGTCCTAGGAATGCATGAGCCTGCCGCGGCGCAGAATCTCGGGCCGCCGACGGGGCGCCTGTCCTGCACCGTCGGCACCAATTTCACAGCCATCGCCAAGTCGCAGCGCCCGACCGAGTGCCGCTTCAGGCCGCGCCGCGGGCCGATGCAGCATTATACGGGGATCGTCCGCAGCTTCAGCCTGGATCTCGGCTCGGTCCGGACCGCGACCATGGTCTGGCGCGTGTACGGTCCCTATGCGCGGGCCCCACTTGGCGCCCTGAGCGGGTCCTACAAGAGCGGCAGCGCGAGCGCTCCCTCCGCCCCCGGCAACGCGCTGTCCGGCGGCAAGGACAATGAAGCGACCCTGCTGCCGCTGCCGCTCCAGGGCAATCGGGGCATCAATGTCGCGATCGGCGTCACCGCGCTCGAATTGACTCTCGTCGAACCGGGCCGGCGGCGCTGACCCGGCGAATTGGTGGCGAGATTACTCTTTGCTAACCTTGACCGCTCAAAATCGACTCAAATTCCAAGCTTTCCGCCATGCTGGGGCGCCGGAGCAGGAACATCGCCAATCCTGTCACGTTGAGACCACGTAACAGAGATTGCAGTGAGCGAGAGAGCCGGTTGATGGCTGATATCCGCGTACTCATCGTCGAGGACGATCCGTTCATCGCGATGGACATCGAAAGCGCCGTGGCCGAGCAGCTTGGCGATAGCGTCGAGCTGATCGTGGTCGAATCCGTGGCCGAAGCGCGGCGGATGACCGCCAAGCAGCTCGCCTGTGCCCTGCTCGACATCGACGTCGTCGACGGCAAGACCTTCGATATCGCGAGCGCCCTCCAGGAGACCGGTACGCCCTTCGCCTTCGTCTCGGGATCGGCGCCACATGAAGTGCCGGCGACGCTGCGCGACGTCCGCTTCCTGCGCAAACCGTTCTCCACGCGCGAGATCGCAGCCTTCGTGAAAAGCGCCGTGGGCGCACGGGCCCTGAAGGCTGTGCGAGCCTGATATCCGGCGTCAGGCCTGAGCCGGAAGAGCTTCCCGCTTCGGAAAAACGATCGTCACCTGCGTGCCCGGACGCTCGGCCCGTTCCGGGTGAGCCGGCTCCGAGGTCATCGTCGCCCGCATGCTGCGCAGCAGGCTGGCGATCACCGTCTGACCAAGGCCCTTGCTCGCCGTTTCCTGGGGCATGCCGACGCCGTCATCCTCGATCGACAGCGCGAGAGCCGGTTCCCCTTCCTGCTCCGTCGGCGCGAAACGGATGACGATCCGCCCCGACATGCCCTCGGGAAAGGCATGTTTGATGGCGTTGGTCACGAGCTCGTTGACGATGACGACGAAGGACACCGCATCGCGGCCGGGCAGGCGGATCGATTTCATGTCGAGATCGATCCGGATCGGCCGGCCTTCCGCCGATTTTCCGATCTCGGCGAGCAGGTCTTCCATATAGGGCCGCGCATCGATCTCGTCCGTCTCGATGTCGAGGCGCAGGCGCCGCTGGCCGGCCGCGATCGCCTGGATGCGCGACTGCGCCTGCGCCAGCGCCGCCTTGACCGCGGGCTCGCGCGTCTGCCGGCTCTGCACGTTGAGCAGCGCCGAGACCATGGCGAGATTGTTGCCGACGCGGTGATTGACGTCGCGCAGCAGGGCCTCGATGCGCAGACGCTCGCTTTCGAGCTGCCGCGTGCGCTCGCTGACGATGCGCTCCAGCTCGGCATTGCTGATCGCGAGCGCGGTGCTGCGGCGCTGGCGGCGGCGCAATTGCTGCCAGGCGGCGAAGGCGAGCCCGGCGAGCGCGACGACGATGCCCGTGCTGCCCCAGAGGCGGCGACGCTCCTCCCGGCTATAGAGCGACCTCAGGCGGATATTCTCGCTCTGCTGGATCGCCTGGACGGTATCGCGCAGCCGGTCCATGGCGACGATGCCGCTTTCGCTGCGGACCAGCGCCAGAGCCTCCGCCCGGCGACCGGCCCGCTCCAGCGAGATCGTGCGGTCGAGCTCCGTGAACTTGACCGCCATGTCCGCGCGCAATGCCGCGACGCGCTCCTTCTGGGTGGGGTCGGCATCGACCAGCCCCGCCAGGATGTCGAGTTCCGGACCGGCCGCGGCCCTTCCCTCGGTGAAGGGGTCAAGATACGCAGCCTCTCCGGTCAGCAGGAAGCCGCGCTGCCCGGTCTCGGCATCGCGCATGCGGCCGAGGAAGCGCTCGGCCCGCTCGCGAATCTCGATCGCATGCGAGACGCGATCCGCCGTCTGCCGCGCCTGCCAGTTGATCCAGGCGGCCAACACGACCGCCACCGCAACCACCCCGATCGCGATGATCGTGGTCGTCGCCGAGCGAAGGCGCGCGCCGATGACCGGAAAAACCGGCATCGGAAAGCGGTTGCGAGGCCTCACCCGAGCAGACATGCAGGTCTTGTTAAGGGACGCATGCCGACATCCCTATGTAAAAAGACATGCTGCGTCCACGCCGCCGCTTGGCGCGGAATCAAGCTTCCGCATCGTCATCACCACCGCCCGCGACGATCTGGCGGCCCAGAATCGCACCAAGCACGACGATGCCGCCGGCGACCGCCATGCGCCAGCTCAGGCGAGAGCCGATGAGCTTCGCCGCAAGCGGCGCGGCTGCGAGAGCCGCGGTCGCGGCCGGGCGCGGCGGCCGGCGGCGGCCCTTGACGATGAGCGCGATGCAGATGGCGAATAGCCCGGCCAGAAACAGGCCGCCTGCGACCCAAAGGCTCGCGGCGACCGCGCCATAGCGCTGCTCCAGCACGGTATGCAGGGCATTCAGCGCATAGCCGCCGGCGCAGAGCATGAGCAGGACGGCGAGGCCGAACAGGCCGTAGACGGTGATATTGCGCCTCACCACCCCGGACACCTCCGAGGCGATGAAGGAACCGATCCCCCCGAACATGGTCAGCGCGCCGACAGGAAGCCGACGAACAGGCCGATCGCGGCTGCCACGCCGAGCGCACGCAACGGCCGCTCGCGGATCTCGTCCTCGATCAGCCGCTGCAATTCGGACGCCTGTTCCTTGGCGACGTCGACCATCTTGTCAGTGTCGACGCCGACGGCGCGCAGGCGCTCGTTGACGGTGGCGGCGATGTCCTCGGCGCTGCGGGTCAGCGTGTCCTCCAGCGCGCTCGCCTGACGCTTGGCGCGGGCTCCGGCCTGGCGCGTCTCGGCGGCGACATCATCAGTGCCGGCCTCGACATCGGCCTTCGCACGTTTGGCGGCGGCGGCAGCCTGACGTTTCGCGGATGTCGTGGTGGCCATGGCGGTGTCGTCCTGTCGCTGGTGGGAATTTCGATGGTGGCGGGGAGAAGCGGTTGCCGCAAGGGCTTCCGCCTTGTCACGGGAACGCATCGGCGCGGCTTCTGTTCCGAACCCAGCCTTCAGGCGGCCTTCGCCTCGCCGGCCTCCTCGTCATCCGCCTTCGCCTTCTCGCGGCGATACCGCGCGAATTCCTCCTGCGCGACCATGGCGACGATGACGATCGGCGTCGAGAGCACCGCGCCGACTGGTCCCCAGAGCCATAGCCAGAAAATGAAGGCGACGAAAACGAGGAAGGGCGAGATCGTCAGACGGTTGCCGACGAAGACGGGCGTGACCGCGTTGCCCTCGATCAGGTGCAGGACGTAATAGGCCGTCGCCGGCCAGAGCGCCGCGAGGATGGAGGGGGCATCCAGCAAGGCGCCGGCCAGGAGCAGGATCGCGACGACGATCGGGCCGATGAAGGCGAGATAGTTGAGCAGGAAGGCCAGAGCCCCCCAGAACACCGGAAAGGGCAGCCCGGCGAGCCAGGCGATCGCCATGGTGAGGACGCCCATGCCGAGATTGATCGTGGTCACCAGCGCGAAATAGCGGGCAACGCGGGCCTCGATCTCCTCGAAGAACGAGCCGGCCGAGCGGCGCGCGCCCCGGCCGAGGCAGAGCCGGAGCACCCGCGCCTTGAGATGGCGGCGGGTTGCCAGCCAGAAATAAATCGTCGCGACGAAGATCATCATGCCGCCGGCCGCCGTCGACGAAGTCATGGCGATATCGAAGAGCGGATTGCCCTGGGAGACGCTGAGCTCGGCGCCCTTGCCGGTGATCGAGGCGATGCCGCGCTTGAACTCGTCCATGAAGGCGAAGACGCCCGCGAGCTTGGTCCTGAGCGCCCCCATCATGGCCGGGGCCTGATCGCTCCAGCCGGCGACCGGCACAGCAAGGATGGCGATGGCTCCCAGCAGCAGGCCGATGAAGAACAGCACGACCAGAGCCGCCGCCGCATGCTGTGGAACCCGGTGTCGCGCCAGCAGGTCGACGAGCGGGCCGAGCACCAGCCCAAAGATGATGCCCGCCATGATCGGCATGGCGATGACCTTGGTCAGCGCCAGCGAGGCCGTCGCCAGGATGACGAAGATGCCGACGATGGCATAGCGCACGATGAGGTCATGCTCATGGGCCGTGACCTCCACGTTGTCCTCTTCCGGTTCCGGTTCCGCCCTATAGCGCGGAAACGGCCGCCAGGCCGATGAGCTGAGCATGTCCCCGATTCCAACGCGCAAACCGCGCCCCCCTGGCGCGTCGGAGGGGTCAACGCCGGAAGGATCGGCCGGGTTCCGGCTGCTCAGCATCCCCGTGAGCCCTCATCCTGAGGAGCCGCGCCAGCGGCGTCTCGAAGGATGCTTCAGGAGGCTCTGGTGATCGCTGGAGCATCCTTCGAGACGCGAGCCTTTGGCTCGCTCCTCAGGATGAGGGCTTGCAGGAGTCGTGCAGCCCGGCCGTCAGTGCGCCTCGTCCCAGTTATCGGCGGCGCGGGCTTCGACCGCGAGCGGCACCCGGAGCTGCACGGCTGGATGCGGCGCCTCCACCATCACCTTCTCGATGATCGGCAAGGTCTTCTCGACCTCCTCGTCCGGCACCTCGAAGACGAGTTCGTCATGGACCTGCAAGAGCATGCGGGCACCCAGCCGGTTGGCGGCGAGGGCATCGTCCATGCGGGTCATCGCCCGGCGGATGATGTCGGCGGCCGAGCCCTGGATCGGGGCGTTGATCGCCTGGCGCTCGACGAAGGCCCGCTCGGACGGGTTCTTCGAGGCCACCGCCGGGAAATGGCAGACGCGGCCGAAGATCGTGGTGACCTGGGCGTGGGCGCGGACATGGGTCTTGGTCTGATCCATGTAGTCGCGGATGCCGGGGAAGCGCTCGAAATACTTGCGGATATAGGCGCTCGCCTCCTCGCGGCCGATGCCGAGCTGGTTGGCGAGGCCGAAGGCGGAGATGCCGTAGATGATGCCGAAATTGATCGCCTTGGCGCGGCGGCGCACCTCGCTCGGCATGCCCTGAACCGGCACGCCGAACATCTCGGAGGCCGTCATCGCGTGGATGTCGATGCCATCGGCGAAGGCCTGCCGGAGCTGCGGGATCTCGGCGATATGGGCGAGCAGGCGCAGCTCGATCTGGCTGTAGTCGGCCGAGACCAGCTTGAAGCCCTTTTCCGGCACGAAGGCGGTGCGGATCTTGCGGCCAGCCTCGGTGCGGATCGGGATGTTCTGGAGGTTCGGCTCGGAGGAGGAGAGCCGACCCGTCGTGGTCGCGGCCAGCGCGTAGGAAGTGTGGACCCGGTTGGTCTGCGGATTCACATAGCCCGGCAGCGAGTCGGTATAGGTCGATTTCAGCTTGGCGAGCTGGCGCCATTCCAGAATCTTGGACGGCAACGCGTGGCCCTGCTCGGCGAGCTCTTCGAGCACGCCGGCGCCCGTCGCCCATTGGCCGGTCGCGGTCTTCTTGGCGCCTTCCAGCCCCATCTTGCCGAACAGGATGTCGCCGAGCTGCTTGGGGCTGCCGATCGTGAATTTCTCGCCGGCCAGCTCGTAGATCTCGCCCTCCAGCCGGGCGAGCCCTTGCGCGAAATCGCCGGAGAGCCGGGAGAGGATCTGCCGGTCGATGGCGATGCCGCGGCGCTCCATCTTGGCGAGCACCTCGACCATAGGCCGCTCCAGCACCTCGTAGACCGCCGTCTTCTTCTCGGCGGCGAGGCGCGGCTTCAGCGCGAGCCAGAGGCGGAGCGTGACGTCCGCATCCTCGGCAGCGTAGTCGGTCGCGCGGTCGAGCGGCACCTTGTCGAAGGTGACCTGGTTCTTGCCGGTGCCGGCGACCTGCGCGTACGGAATCGTCTCGTGGCCGAGATGCAGCTCGGCGAGCTTGTCCATGCCGTGCGTGTTGTTGCCGGCATCGAGCGCATAGGAGATCAGCATGGTGTCCTCGATCGGGGACACGCTGAGGCCATGACGCTCCAGGATGAGCAGGTCGTATTTCAGGTTCTGGCCGATCTTGAGCACGCCGGGATCGGCGAGCAGCGGCTTCAGAGCGGCGACGGCCTGCGCCAGCGGAATCTGGTCGGCCAGTAATCCCTCGTCGAAGAGCCCGCCATCGCCGGCGCGATGCTGGAGCGGGATATAGCAGGCGCGGCCCGGCGCGACCGCCAGCGAGATGCCGACGAGATCGGCCTGCATCGCGTCGAGCGAGGTGGTCTCAGTGTCGAGCGCGACATGGCCGACCTCATAGGCCCAGCCGATCCAGCGCTCGAGATCGGCGAGCGTGCGCACGCATTCGTATTTGGAGCGATCGATCTTGCCGGCGATCGCTTCGTTCTTGCGGGATGTGGCGAGGTCGGCCGGCTTCAGCCAGCCGTCTTCACCAGCCGGAGTGCCTGAGGCTGCGGCGGCAGGCGCCGGAGAGGCGGCAGCTGCGATGCCCATGGCCGCATCCCCGGCGGCATCGGCACCGGCATAGAGTGCCTTGAGCTCGGCCGCGCGCGCGCCACCAGGCGCCAGGTCCGGGTCGGGATCGACGGCGCCGACATCCGCCTCATAGGCCTCGGCGACGCGCTTGGTGATGGTGGTGAACTCCATCGCCTTGAGGAAGGCGATGAGCTTCGCCGGGTCCGGCTGCTCCAGAGTCAGATTCTCCAGCGGCGTCTCGACCTTCACATCGTCGACGAGGCTGACGAGCTTGTGGGAGATGCGGACCTTCTCGATCACCTCGGGATTGGTCAGGGTCTCGCGGCGCTTGGGCTGCTTGATCTCGCCGGCGCGCGCCAGCAGGGTTTCGAGATCGCCGTATTCGCCGATGAGCTGGGCGGCCGTCTTGATGCCGATGCCGGGCGCACCCGGCACATTGTCGGTGGCATCGCCAGCGAGCGCCTGCACATCCGTGACCTTGTCCGGCATGACACCGAAATACTCGACGACCTCGGGCTCGCCGATGCGGCGCTCGGCGCGGAAGCCGGCGCCCTTCTTCTGGTCGCCGGAAGCGGGGTCGTACATGGCGACGCCCGGCTTGACGAGCTGCATCAGGTCCTTGTCGGCGGAGACGATCAGGACGTCGGCGCCGGCCTCGCGGGCCTGTTTCGCATAGGTCGCGATCAGGTCGTCGGCCTCATAGACATCCTGCTCGACCGGAATCAGGCCGAAGGCCCGCACGGCCTCGCGCATCAGCGGGAACTGGGGAATGAGATCGGGCGGCGGCTCGGAGCGGTTGCCCTTGTAGGCCGGGTAGATCGCCTTGCGGAACGAGTTCTCCGACTTGTCGAAGACGATGGCGAGATGGGTCGGCCGGACGCCGAGAACGCCCTCGCGCACGAACTGGAAGAGCTTCGTCGCGAAGAGCCGGACGGCGCCCGACGGCAGCCCGTCCGAACGGGCATTGTACTTCCGGTCCTGGTTGATCGACTGGAAATAGGCCCGGAAAATGAAGTTCGAACCGTCGACCAGGAAAAGATGGTCGCCGGGTTTCAGGGCGGGGGCGGTGGTGGCTTTCTCGCTCATGGCGCGGACCATAGGCGGGCCGGCGCAACGGGTCCATTGCATCCGGCCGGCGATTCGCAGCAAGCTGACCAAATTGCGTCAGGAGCGAAGCGCCCGTGAGTCCCTATGTCACCATGCCCCTCGCGTTCGAGGGTGTTCCGGAAGCAGAGATGCAGGGGCGGGCCGACGCCTTCCTCGCCCGCATGCGCAAGCGCCGCACGGTGCGCGACTTCTCGGACAGGCCGGTGCCGCGTGAATTGATCGAGACGGCCGTGCGCGTCGCCGGCACCGCACCTTCCGGCGCCAACCAGCAGCCCTGGAGCTTCGTCTGCATTTCCGACCCCCGGCACAAGACACTGATCCGCGAGGGCGCGGAAGAAGAGGAGCGCGCCTTCTATGCCGGCCGCGCCGGCGAGGAATGGCTGGATGCGCTCGCCCATCTCGGCACGGACGACCAGAAGCCATTCCTGGAAACCGCCCCCTGGCTGATCGCGATCTTCGCGCAGCGCTGGGGCGTCGATGCCGAGGGCAACAGGATCAAGCACTATTACGTGCCCGAGTCGGTGGGCATCGCCACCGGCTTCCTGATCGCGGCGCTACATGATGCGGGGCTTGCGACGCTGACGCATACGCCGGCCCCGATGAATTTCCTCAACGAGCTCTGCGGGCGGCCCGACAACGAGAAGGCCTTGATCCTGCTCGTCGTCGGCTATCCCAAGGAGGGTTGCCTCGTGCCCGCCATCGGCAAGAAGCCGCTGGAGGAGATCGCGACCTTCCTGTGAGCTGCCGGATCGGAGCACGCTGATTTCCATCAGATGTGGGACGTCATCCCGGACAAGCTGCGCAACAGCGCCGATCCGGGATCCATCGTAAAGCTCCGGAGCCCTTCGATGAATCCCGGGTCAAGCCCGGGATGACGGTGTGTTTCCGAGGAAACTCAACGACCTCAGGCGGTGATCTTGTCGATCTCGGCGAGGTCTTCCGCGCTCAGCGCCCAGTCGGCCGCCTTGACGTTGGCCGCGACCTGCTCCGGCCTGGTCGCGCCGGCAATCACGCTGGAGACCACGGGCTGAGCCGCCAGCCAGGAAAAGGCGAGCTCGACCAGTGTATGGCCGCGCTGCTCGGCGAAGGCCGTCAGGCCCTCGATGCGGCGCCAGTTATCCGCGCTGAAGATCTCGTCGGCGCGCTGGGGCAGCTTGGTCAGGCGCGCGCCCTCCGGCATCGCCGCGCCGCGCTTGTACTTGCCGGTGAGGGCGCCGTTGGCGAGCGGGAAATAGGGCAGCAGCCCCATGCCGTAATGGGCGATGGCGGGGATCAGATCCTTTTCGGCGCCGCGCTTCAGCAGGCTGTACTCATCCTGCGCCGAGGCGAAGCCGGGAATGCCGAGATCGCGCGCCGTCCACTGGGCATCGGCGACCTGCCAGGCGACGACGTTGGAGCAGCCGATATAGCGGACCTTGCCCTGGCGGACGAGATCGTCCATGGCGCGCAGGGTCTCCTCGATCGGGGTCAGCGGATCGGGCCGGTGGAGCTGGTAGAGATCGAGCCAGTCGGTCTTGAGGCGCCGCAGCGAATCCTCGACAGCGTTCATGATGTAGCGGCGCGAACCGCCCTTCTTCACGCCCTCGGCATCCATATCCATGCCGAATTTGCTGGCGAGCACGATCTGCTTGCGGCGCGCGCCCAGCACCTCGCCCAGCGCCGTCTCGGAGCCGCCGCGCTCGCCATAGATATCGGCGGTGTCGAACAGGGTGATGCCATGCTCGATCGCGGCATCGACGACCTTGCGCGTCGCGTCGAGGTCGATGCGGCCGCCAAAATTGTTGCAGCCCAGCCCGACGAGCGAGACGCGCAGGCCCGAGCGGCCGAGATTGCGGAATTGCATGGTGGTGATCCTCCTCCGGAAGCCGCACACAGGATCAGAGCCGGCAAGGACCGACAAGCTCGGCCTTCGTCATCCGCGCACTGCACCGGGCGCAGAGCAGAGGCCCAGGAAACGACTACCATGAGGACAATTGACCCAGCGCAAGGCGCGATCACGACGATTTGGCGAACGTGTACCGAGTTCCATGCAGCAACCGGAGATATCCATGGCCCCGTTGATCAAGAGCATCTTCACCGCCTACACCGAGGAAGGCCAGGGCGAACGCGAATCCGCACTCGCCTATGCCCTCTCGCTCGCGCAGGAGACGGGCGCGCATCTGACGATCCAGGCGGCTGCGATGCTATATGCCGTCCCCGCCTCGCTCATCGGAGATTTCGGCGTCGCCTTCGTCCACGCCGAGAACCGCCGCATCGGCGTGCTGGCGGAGCGCTTCGCGGAACTGGCGCGGACCAGCGCCGGCCTGGCCGGCGTCACCAGCACGATCGAGACGCCCCGGCTGGTCTATGCGGAGCTCGACAGCCATCTGGTTGCCCATGCCCGCGTCCACGACCTCAGCGTGCTCGACCTGGAGAAGAATGCCGCCGAACGTGACCGCGGCCTCATCGAGGCCGCGCTGTTCGACAGCGCCCGGCCGGTGATCATCGTCCCGCCGGGCTGCGAGACCTTCGCGGCCAAGCGCATCCTGATCGCCTGGGACGGCAGTGCCAGCGCCGCCCGGACCGTCGCCGAGCTCAGGCCGTTCCTGCCGGGAGCCGAGGTCGAGATCCTCTCCGTCACCGGCGAGAAGGATCTGTCGCGCTTCGTCGCCGGCGCCGAATTGGCGCCGCATCTGTCGCGGCATGGCGCCTCCGTCACCGTGCGCAACGTCGCCGTGTCCGGCGGGAACGACGTGGCCGAGACGATACGGCAGGCGGCAATCGATTTCCGGGCGGACCTCATCGCCTGCGGCGCCTACAAGCACTCGCGGCTGCGCGAGTGGCTGCTCGGCGGCGTCACGCAGTCGCTGCTGAAGTCGACCCCGCTCCCGCTCCTGATGAGCCACTGATCCAGGTCGAAATGAAAAGGGCCGCCAGATCGGCGGCCCAACTCCTCAGGCCACTTCGGCCTTCTGCTTCTGCGAGCGCTTGCGCTCGTTCGGATCGAGGATGCCCTTGCGCAGGCGGATCGACTTCGGCGTGACCTCGACGAGCTCGTCATCGTCGATCCAGGCCAGCGAACGCTCCAGCGTCATCCGGATCGGCGGCGTCAGGCGAACGGCCTCGTCCTTCGACGTCGTGCGGATGTTGGTGAGCTTCTTGCCCTTGAGCACGTTCACCTCGAGATCGTTCTCGCGGGTGTGCTCGCCGACGATCATGCCCTGATAGACCTTCCAGCCCGGCTCGATCATCATCGGGCCGCGGTCCTCGAGGTTCCACAGCGCGTAGGCCACGGCCTCGCCGGTCTCCATCGCGATCAGCACGCCGTTGCGGCGTCCGCCGATCTCGCCCTTGTAGGGCAGGTAATCGTGGAACAGGCGGTTCATGATCGCGGTGCCGCGCGTGTCGGTGAGCAGTTCGCCCTGATAGCCGATGAGGCCGCGGGTCGGAGCGTGGAACATCAGGCGCAGGCGGTTGCCGCCGGAGGGGCGCATCTCCAGCATGTCGGCCTTGCGCTCGGACATCTTCTGCACGACGACGCCGGAATGCTCCTCGTCGACGTCGATGATGACCTCTTCGATCGGCTCCAGGAGCTGACCCGAATCGTCACGCTTCAGCACGACGCGCGGACGCGACACGCCGAGCTCGAAGCCCTCGCGGCGCATCGTCTCGATCAGGATGGCGAGCTGGAGTTCGCCACGGCCGGAGACGATGTAGCTGTCCTTGTCGGAGGCTTCCTCGATCTTCAGCGCGACATTGCCCTCGGCCTCCTTGAACAGGCGGTCGCGGATGACGCGGGTGGTGACCTTGTCGCCCTCGGTGCCGGCGAGCGGGGAATCGTTGACCATGAAGGTCATCGACACCGTCGGCGGGTCGATCGGCTGGGCTTCGATCGGCTCGGTGACGGAGGGGTCGCAGAAGGTGTCGGCGACGGAGCCCTTCACCAGGCCAGCGATCGAGACGATATCGCCGGCGACGGCCTCCTCGATCGGCTGGCGCTCGAGGCCACGGAAGGCGAGGATCTTCGAGATGCGGCCGGTCTCGACGGTCGAGCCGTCGCCCGAGAGCACCTTCACGGTCTGGTTCGGCTTCGCCGTGCCCGAGGTGACGCGGCCGGTGATGATGCGGCCGAGATAGGGATTGGCCTCAAGCAGCGTCCCGATCATGCGGAACGGGCCTTCCTCGACCTTGGGCTCCGGCACATGCGAGAGGATGAGGTCGTACATCGGGGCGAGGCCGTTATCCTGCGGGCCTTCCGGCGAGTGGGCCATCCAACCCTGCTTGCCCGAACCGTAGAGGATCGGGAAGTCGAGCTGCTCGTCGGTCGCGTCAAGCGCGGCGAAGAGGTCGAAGACCTCGTTGATGACTTCGGTGGTGCGGGCGTCGGGCTTGTCGACCTTGTTGATCGCAACGATCGGCTTGAGGCCGAGCTTCAGCGCCTTGGAGACCACGAACTTGGTCTGCGGCATCGGGCCCTCGGCGGCGTCGACCAGCACGATGGCCGAATCGACCATGTTCAGGATGCGCTCGACCTCGCCGCCGAAATCGGCGTGGCCGGGAGTGTCGACGATGTTGATGCGCGTATCCTTCCAGACGACCGAGGTCGCCTTGGCCAGGATGGTGATGCCGCGCTCCTTCTCGAGATCGTTGGAATCCATGACGCGCTCGATGACGCGCTGGTTGTCGCGGTACGTGCCGGACTGCTGCAGCAGCTTGTCGACGAGGGTCGTCTTGCCATGGTCGACGTGCGCGATGATGGCGATGTTGCGCATGGACATGCGGGTCTGGGCCTTGCTTTCAAGGCCACGAGCCGGCCAGGTTCGAAGCCCTGCCGGCGCAGCCTGTTTCACGTGAATCTGGAATTCGTTGCGCTGCACATAAACGCTGACGGGCTTTTCGGCAACCGCCGAGCCTGCCGAAAAGTAAATGCGCCTCAGTCTTCCGCCAACGCCCGCTGCCGTTCGGCGACTGCCCGGCCGACCTGATCGATGGCAAGGCGGTAGGCGGCGAGCGCCGCCGTGTCGAGATCACCCTTGGCATAGTCGGCGAGCACGCGGGTGAGAATCTGGTCAGCCTCGCGGCCGAGCCGCATCAGCTCCTCCTCGTCTTCGCAGGCACGGATCAAGGCGAGCAATGCCAGCAACTCGTCGAGACCCGACATGGCGCGCCGACGCCGGTTGGCGCTCTCGCGGCCGAGCAGCGCGGCACCGCCCGTGCCCAAGGCCGAGAGGGCCATGGCGCCGATATAGAACCAGTCGCCATAGCGGTCGAAGAAGCTCTCCTGCTCCCCGTCGATATAGGCGGCGGCGCCCGAATGAACCGGCAGCGGCGCGTCCTTGTCGGTCGAGGGCGTCTCCAGCGCCTGCACGGCAGGGAGTTCCGAGGCCAGCGTCAGGCGCAGGCCCAGGATGTCCTTGGTGAGTTCGCCGACGAGATTGTCGTCGAGGCTCTGCGCCGCGACGAGGCGCGACGTGATCGATATCGTCTGGAGGCTCTCGGCCGGACGCGGCGGATCGCCGCCCAATGCGCCGCGCACGATCTCGCCGGCTTCGATCGCCCGGTAGCGCAAGGCGAGCGCATCGGCCTCGCGGACGGGGATCAGGACGGGGTCGTTGCCCCAGGCCTCGCGCAGGCGGCGCAAGGCGTCATTATTGGTGTGCGAGCCCACTGCATTGATCGAGAAGAAGACATCGATGCGCTTCTCCTTCGCCGCCGGCACGATCTCCTCCTGGCTGAGCTTGACGATCTCGACCTCTTCCGGCCTGACCTCGTATTGCGCCAGCACCCGCTTCAACAGCGCGGCATTGCCGGCCGGATTGCGCCCGACTCCGATCTTGCGGCCACGCAAATCGGCAATGCGGCCGATCGCGGTCTCGGCTCTGGTGATGAAGAACGGAAAGGTCCGGCGGGTGATCAGCACCGTGTCGGCGGTCGAGGGCATCGCGATGTCGGCGCGCAGCATGGCGAGATCGGCCTGGCCCGCATCGATCTTCCTGGCGCTGTCCTCGGAACCCTCGGTCAGGACGAGGCGCAGGCGGATGGAAGCCTTGTCGCGGTTGAGGCCCTGCACGAAAGCCGCCGCCATCCGGGCATCCTCGGAGCCGAGCGGCCCGACCGCAAGGCGCAGGGTCCGCGGCTGGCCGACATAGTAGAACACGGCCACGACAAGTCCGGTGATAGCGAGCAGGCCCGCCATCATCGTCAGCCCGCGCCTGCCCATGTCCAGCCGGATCAACCCGTCCCCCTCTTCGCCCTGTCCGAACATGGCTTCCTTCGTCATCATGTCGCAAGTACGGCATGCGCCCGCGAACAGACCGTGCTAAACGCCGGGCCATGTCCACTGGTTCACCCTTCCTGATCAAGATCTGCGGCCTCTCGACGCCCGAGACGCTGGAGGCCGCGCTCGCGGCCGGCGCGGACATGATCGGGTTGAATTTCCACCCGAAAAGCCCACGCTACGTCACGCTGGAGCGCGCCAGGGAATTGGCGGCGATCGCCCGCGGCAAGACGGAGATCGTCGCGCTCGTCGTCGACTGGAGCGAGCCGCAGGCGGCGGAGCTCGCGGAAGTGCTGAAGCCCGACTGGTTCCAGTTCCATGGCCGCGAGACCCCGGAACAGACCGCCGCGCTGCGCCGCGCCGTCGACCGGCCGGTGATGAAGGCGCTCGGCATCGCGACGGCGGAAGACCTCAGGGCCGTCGCGGGCTATCGCGATGCCGCCGACCTCATCCTGCTCGACGCCAAGCCACCGAAGGATGCAGCCTTTCCCGGCGGGCACGGCAAACCCTTCGACTGGGGCCTGCTCGCCAGCCTCGACCCTTCCCAGCGCTTCATGCTATCGGGCGGGCTCGATCCGGCGAATGTCGCCGAGGCCATCGGCATCACCAGGCCGGCGGGCGTCGATGTCTCCTCGGGCGTCGAAAGCGCGCCGGGGATCAAGGATCCCGACCGGATCGCGAAATTCATCGCATCGGCCCGCAAGGCCGCGGCGCTGGATCGCCGTGCGTCCTAGCGGACGCGACAACGGTGATCCATAATTTGGTCGTTGCATCGGATTCTCCCGAAAAGTGCGATCCACTTTTCGGTCCGATGCCAGTGCAAGAAGGTTTGACGGCATGAACGCCCCCTCGACCCCGAACAGCTATCGCAACGGCCCCGACGAGAACGGCCGCTTCGGCCTGTTCGGCGGCCGCTTCGTCGCCGAGACGCTGATGCCGCTGATCCTCGAGCTGGAAGAGGCCTACAAGGCCGCCAAGGCCGACCCGGCCTATCACGCCGAGATGACCAGCGGGCTGAAGCACTATGTCGGCCGGCCCTCGCCGCTCTATCTCGCCGAGCGCCTGACGGACCATTTCGGTGGCGCCAAGATCTACCTGAAGCGCGAGGAGCTGAACCATACCGGCTCCCACAAGGTGAACAACGTGCTCGGCCAGATTCTGCTGGCGCGGCGCATGGGCAAGAAGCGCATCATCGCCGAGACCGGCGCCGGCCAGCACGGCGTCGCCACCGCGACGCTCTGCGCCCGCTACGGGCTGGAATGCATCGTCTACATGGGCGCGGTCGACGTCGCCCGGCAGGCGCCCAACGTGTTCCGGATGCAGATGCTCGGCGCCACCGTTGTGCCGGTCGAATCCGGCACCAAGACGCTGAAGGACGCGATGAACGAGGCGCTGCGCGACTGGGTCACCAATGTCGCGACGACCTTCTACTGCATCGGCACGGTCGCAGGCCCCCATCCCTATCCGGCGATGGTGCGCGACTTCCAGTCGATCATCGGCAAGGAGACCCGCGAGCAGATGCAAGAGGCCGAAGGCCGTCTTCCCGATTCGCTGATTGCCTGCATCGGCGGCGGTTCGAATGCGATGGGGCTGTTCCACCCCTTCCTCGACGACTCCTCCGTCGAGATCTACGGCGTCGAGGCGGCCGGCCACGGCATCCCGAGCGGACTGCATGCGGCCTCGCTCACCGGCGGGCGCCCCGGCGTGCTGCACGGCAACCGCACCTTCCTGCTGATGGACGATGACGGGCAGATCAAGGACGCTCATTCGATCTCGGCCGGGCTCGACTATCCCGGCATCGGCCCGGAGCATTCCTGGCTGCACGATATCGGCCGGGCGACGTATCTCTCGGCCACCGACGAAGAGGCGCTGGAGGCGTTCCAGCTCATCTCAAGGTTGGAAGGTATTATTCCAGCGCTGGAATCCGCGCATGCGCTCGCCCGCGTCGCCGATCTCGCCCCGCAGAAGCCGCAGGATCACCTGATGGTGGTCAATCTCTCCGGCCGCGGCGACAAGGACATCCCGCAGGTCGCCGAGATTCTGGCGGCGCGCTGACGCCTGAAGGCCCCGCCCAAAGTTCTAGGCGCGGCCCCTCGACTTCCGTAGCGTCAACAGCAACCATCGGTTGCGCCCGGTGCCTCCGCACCGGGCATCGTTGCGTGGAGCGGGACCGGGGCCAGTGGGGGGCAGCGGTAACGACGACAGTCCGGATGTGTCCGGGCCTGCCTCCGCAGGCCTGCCGATCGAACTCGCCTTCCTGACGCGGCATGGCCTGCCGCCCTCGCGTCTCACGGATGTCGCGGAGAAAGCCCGGCGGAACCACACCGAACCGGCCCGCGAAACGATCGCGCAGGGCTTGATCGACGAGAGCGGCTTCTACCGGGCGCTGGCCGCCGAGATGGGGCTCGCCTTCCTGGCGCAGCCTCCGCCGCTCAAGCCCGGCGGTGGGCACGACGCCATCCTGCGCCAGGGCATCGCGCCGACCGACGGAGCCGCCCGCTTCCGCTTCATTCTCGCGCCCGAGGGGCCGTCGCTCAGGCGGATGCTCGAGGCCGGGCCGCGCGACCGAGACGACATCGCGGTGACGACGCCACGCGATTTCGGCGACGCCCTGCGCCGCAGCAATGCCGAGCTATTGGCCGAGCACGCGGCCGGGCTCGATCCCGCCGGCCTCGCCCGCGACAGCGCCCGGACCGGCGCCAGCCGCGGCCAGGGGATCGCCGCCGGCTGCGGCATCTCCGCTGCCGCGATCGGCGGCGTCTTCGCCCCGCTCGAAACCTTCTTCGGGCTCGCGCTGCTGCTCGGCCCGCTCTTCCTCGGCCTGATCCTGCTGCGGCTTGCGGCCTCGCTCGAGCGCACGGCGCCCGATCTCTGGCGCAGCCATCGCTGGCGGATCGACGATGCCCGCCTGCCCGTCTACACGGTCGCAGTGCCGCTCTATCGCGAGCTTGCCGTGCTCCGGCAATTGACGGATGCGCTCAGTGCGCTCGACTATCCCGCAGCCAAGCTCGACATCCGCCTGCTGATCGAAGCCGACGACACCGCCATGAGCGGCGCGCTGGCGCAGATGGCGCTGCCGCCGCATTTCTGCGTGACCGTCGTTCCACCCGGCTTTCCGCGCACCAAACCCCGCGCGCTGAACCTCGCTCTGCTCGAAGCGCGCGGCACGCTTTTCACGATCTACGATGCCGAGGACATTCCCGATCCGCAGCAGTTGCGGATGGCGGCGGCGCGCTTCCTCCGCGGCCCGAGGGAGCTTGGTTGCCTGCAGGCGAGACTGGTGATCGACCATGCCGAGGAAGGCGTGCTGCCCGGCCTGTTCGCGCTCGAATATGCCGGGCTGTTCGAGGTGCTCAATCCCGGCCTGCTGCAGTTCCAGCTGCCGATCATGCTGGGCGGCACCTCGAACCATTTCCGGACGGAGGCGCTGCGCGTGGTCGGCGGCTGGGACGCCTGGAACGTGACAGAGGATGCCGATCTCGGCTTCCGGCTGGTGCGTGCCGGCTATCGCATCGGGGACCTGCCCTCCAACACCCGCGAGGAGGCGCCGGTCTCGATCCCCGCCTGGCTCAAGCAGCGCTCGCGCTGGATCAAGGGCTACATCCAGACCCTGGTGACGCATTCGCGCGCGCCTTTCCAGTTGGTACGCGAAGCCGGGATCGCCGCGACCTTGGCCTTCCTGTCGCTGGTCTTCGGCACCGTCGCGACGGCGCTGGGCTATCCTGCTTTCGCGATAGCCGCCTTGATCGCCTATTGGGACGGATCGCTGTTCGAACCAGTCGGCACCGCCGCGACCCTGACCTCGATCATCGCGCTCGGCGTCTGGCTGCTCGGCAGCGTCGCGCTGTTCGTGCCGCCGATCGTCGGCGCGCTGCGCCGGGGCTCACCGGGCCTGCTGCTGCTCGTGCCGCTGCTGCCGCTCTATTACGCGCTGGTCTCGGTCGCCGCCTGGATGGCGTTCTACGAGTACTTCAATCGCCGCTTCGTCTGGAACAAGACCGAGCATGGACTGGCGCGCCAGCGCGCGCCGATCGAACCAACTCCTGCATCGGACCGAAAAGTGGAATCCACTTTTCGGACAAATCCGATGCAGCACCAATGAGATCGATCATCGTGATCGCGTCCGGTCGGACGCGCGATGATCTAGGAGTGACGCAGCCATTCCGCGGCCGCCTGCGCCGGAGGCTGCTCGATATTGAAGGCGCCGACGAACTTGCCGTCCTTGCCCATCAGATAGACCAAGGCGGTATGGTCCATCGTATAGTCGCCATCCTTCAGCGGCACCTTCTTGGCATAGGCGCGATAGGCCTTGACCACCGCGTCGATCGCCGGCCGGTCGCCGCTCAGGCCGACGATACGAGGGTCGAAGGAGCCGAGATAGCTCTTCATCGCGTCCGGGGTATCGCGCTCGGGATCGACCGTGATGAAGAGCGCTTTGAGCCCCTTCGCCTTGGCGCCGTCACCGGCCGCGCGCAAAGCCTCGGAAATCTCGAAGAGTTTGGTCGGGCAGATGTCCGGGCAATGGGTGAAGCCGAAGAAGACCAGGAAGGGCGAGCCCTTCAGGTCGGTATCGGAGAGCGGCTTGCCCTCCTGCGTCGTCAGCGTGAACGGGCCGCCGACGCTGGCGACGCCGCTGCCACTGCCTTGGCGGCCGGGCGAGAAAGTCAGGATCGCGGCTGCGGCGAGCGCGAGCGCCCCGACCAGGAAGACGACGAGGGGCAGGACGAGACGGCGGTTCACGGAGAATTTCCCGGGCAGGCGGCGAGAGCCGCTAGACAGCGATTTTTCCATGCATCGGCCGGATCCGAAAACCGGCTCCCACTTTTCGGGCCGATGCCTAGAAGCATGCGACGATGGCGGCGATCAGACCGTCGGTGAAGAGCCGATCGCCTTCGCGCCACCAGAGCAGCAGGCCGGTGAGGAACAGGGCGAAGAAGCCTCCGCCGATCAGCATGAGGCCAAGACGGCTCGACGAGCCGGCCTCCGTCTGCGTTGTCTCGTCTGCCTGCGACATGGGCACAACCTATCGCGGGATCACGCCGTCCGAAAGCGGGCGGCGTGACGCAGGGGCCTCACGATGCAGCGATGCGCCAGCATGTTGCGTCTCATCAAGCGCGGGGCATCCCGGACGCAGCGAAGCGGAGATCCGGGATCCATGCCTGAACCTTCTTCGGAAGCGCTCCGGAATGGATCCCGGGTCAAGCCCGGGATGACGCCGTGTTTCCGCGCAAAATGGGGCCGCTCTCGTTCACTTCACCGGGAAGGTCAGCGGCGAATAATCCGTCACCGGGCGCTTGATCCAGTCGTTGCCGGGCGCGGCCGCCTCCGTCCGCTTCTGGCCTTCGTGGAGGCGCAGGGCCGCAGCCGGATAGTCCATGGTCAGCACGGTGCCGTCGCGGACGACCAGCTTGCCGTCGACATAGACGCTGTCGACGGCGCGCTCGGCGGCGGCATAGACCATGCTGCGCACGGGATCGCGACGCGGCTGCATCATCGGGTGCTTGAGGTCGACCATGACGAGGTCGGCCTTGCAGCCCGCTTCGAGGCGGCCGATGTCGTCGCGGCCGAGCGCGGCGGCGCCCGCCGTGGTCGCGGCTTCGAAGATATCGGTGGTGGTGAGCGTGCGCGGGTTCTCCGCCATCATGCGGGCGACATAGCCGACATGGCGCATCTCCTCGAGCATGTTGTGCGGGTAGGTGTCTGTGCCCATGCCGATGCGGATGCCGGCGCGGCGATAGCGCCCGAAATCATCGAGCGCGATGCCGCGGCGCATGAACACCGTCGGGCAATGGGCGACCACCGTGTCGGTCTCGGCCAGCAGGGCGAGATCGCGGCGGCTGTGCCAGCCGACGCGCGGGTAATCGTCGAGGAAGATGCCGTGGCCGACGATGCTGGTCTTGCCGAGCACGCCGAGCTTCTCCAGCCACTGGATCGGCGTCACGCCATGGCGGCGGGTGATCTCGTGGAACTCGACCGTCGACTGGGCCGCGTGGATCTGCCAGGGCAGGCCACGGCGCTTGGCTTCGGCGTGGCTGTCCTTGATCAGGCCCTCGCTGCAGGTGTCGATCTGCGCCGGGCAGACCATGCCGAAGAGGCGCCCTGAAGGGTGTTTCTGCGCCTGCTCGATGACATCGAAGGCGGTCTCCATGGCCGCCTCGCCAGCCTTCTCGTCCCACTCGTATTCGACGACATGGCCGTTCTTGGTGTACCAGCGCGCCGAACGGAACATCGGCGAGACGCAGACGCGCAGGCCGCTATTGGCCGCAAGATCGATCCAGCCGGGATGGGCGACCGAGAGATCGGCGAGCGTGGTGACGCCGGAGAGCAACAGCTCGGAATAGGCGACCTGCACGCAATCCGGCACCGTCTCGGCATCGGGCCGCAGGATCGGCATGAATTCGTAGAGCGAGGAATTGTAGAGCGCGGGCGAGCCGAGCTCGTCGAGGAAGCCCTTGTTCAGCGCCTCGCTCGAGGGATGCGAATGGATGTTGACGAGGCCGGGCATGACCATGCGCCCGCTGCCGTCGACGGTCTCGTCGGCCTGGCCTTCATAGCGCGGCCCGACATAGCGCAGCGTGCCGTCCTCGAAGGCGACATCGGCATTGTGCAGATAAACGTGCCGGGAGGCTTCCGCATCCCAGGCGACAACGACTTCGGCGTTCTTGATGACCGTGATCGTCATGACATTTCCTCCCTAGCGGCCAGACATAGAAAAAGCGCCGCGCGGTTCTCGCCGCGCGGCGCCGAAGAAGTTCAGCGCTTCAGTTTGAGGTCGAGCCCCTTGTAGAGGCCGGCTCCGTAGAGACCGTGGGCGCGCGCGCCTTCGACCCGATCGGTCGCGACGACCCAGAGCGGCTGCGAGACCAGCGGCACCCAGACATTCGCCTCGGTGAGCTGGGTCTGGACCTCGGCCAGGGCCTGCTTGCGCTTGTCCGCATCGGTCGCCATCGAGGCAGCCTTGAGCAGTTCGTCCGTCTTGGGGTTCTTCCAGTTCATCCGGTTGGGCGTCGGAGCCTGCTGGCTGCGGAAATAGAGGCTCATCGCCTCCGTCGCCGTCACATAGGGGTAGGACATCAGGAAGGCGTCGAACTCCTGCGTCGCCAGCTTGCCCCAGGCGACGGTCGCGTCCCAGAGCTGGATCTTCATGTCGATGCCGACCTTGCGCAGATCCGCCTGCATCGCCTCGGAGATCCGCGGATTCGAGTCGTTGCGGATGCCGTAGACCGTGAAGCTGGCCTTCTGGCCATCCTTCTCGCGGATGCCGTCAGCGCCCGGCTTCCAGCCGGCCTCGTCGAGCAGCTTGGCCGCGCCGGCCGGGTCGTATTTCGGCATCTTGTCGGCCGAGGACTTGTCGTAGTCGACCACCGCTGGGTTGAGTAGCGAGGGCAGGGTCTGCCCCTTGCCGAAGAAGATCGCCTTGGCGATCGCTTCCTTGTTGGTCGCCATATTCGCGGCCTGGCGGATGACCTTGTCGCTCGCCACGGGCTTGTCGACCTTGAAGCCCATGAAGACGTCGTAGATGTAGTTTTCCTGCCGCTGCACCGTCATGCCAGGGATGCGCTGCATCGTATCGAGCGCGATATAGGGCATGTAATAGGTCACGTCGGCCTGCTTGGCCTGGATCGCAGCCATCAGCGTATTCGACTCGGGAATGACCTTCCAGACGATCTCGTCGATCTGCGGCTTCGGGTCCTTGTAGATCGGCGGGCCCAGGAATAATGCGGGTTCTTCTTGAGCACGAGCTCCTGGCGCGGGGTCCATTTCGACCAGCAATAGGGGCCGGTGCCGTTGAAGCCCTGGACGCCGAAATTCGGCCCGAGCTTCTCGACCGTCGCCTTGTCGACCACCGAGGCGAAGGACAAAGCGAGCTGGAACATCAGGTCGCTATAGGGCTCCTTCAGCTCGTAGATCAGCGTGGAATCACCATCGGCGCGGATGTCCTTGACCGGCCCGGCGCGGAACGACACCGGCGACTTGTTGGCCGGGTCGGTCCAGCGCTTCAGCGAGTAGACGACGTCGTCGATCGTCATCGGCCGGCCGTCGCAGAACTTCACGTCCTTGCGGATCTTGAAGGTGTAGGTCGTGCCGTCGGGCGAGACCGTCCAGCTCTCGGCGAGGCCTGGCTTGATCGTCTTCATGTCGAAATCGACCGTCACCAGCGTGTCGGCCAGCATGTACATGACCTCGGCCGCCGCGGTCGCGGTGGTGCGGATCGGGTCGTAGTTGTCGGCATCGATGACGCGCAGGATCGAGAGCGGCGCCTTCTGCTGGGCGACCGCGGGCAGAGCCGCGAAACTTGCGGCGGCGGCGCCGGCGAGAAGCAGAGTTGAGAGTTTCAGCATCGAGCAAGTCCCCTTTTTGACGCTTCTTGGTTGATGACGGCGCTATTTGCGCAGCTTGGGATCGAGGGCGTCCCGCAGGGAGTCGCCAAGCACGTTGAAGGCCAACACCACCGCGAAGATCACCAGGCTCGGCAGGACCGAGACATGGGGCGCGAAGAACAGGAAGTTGCGCCCGTCCGCCGCCATGGCGCCGAGCTCGGCGGTCGGCGGCTGGGCGCCGAGGCCCAGGAACGACAGCGCCGCGCCGAGCAGGATGACCTGGCCGAAGCGCAAGGTGACGAAGACGAAGATGGCCGAGAGGCAGTTCGGCAGGACATAGCGCAGGATGATGCGCAGGTCGCTCAGGCCCAGCGAGCGCGCCGCCTCGATATAGCCCTGCTGGAGAACGACCAGCGCCGAGCCGCGCACGACGCGCGCCATCAGCGGGACGGTCGCGATCGAGAGCGCGATGATGACCGCGAGCAGGCCAGGGCCGAAGATCGCGGCGATGGCGAGGCCGAACAGGATCGCGGGAAAGGACAAGAGTACGTCCATGAACCGCATCAGCACGCCGGACAGTTTCGGATAGTAGGCGGCGGCAAAGCCGATGACGCCGCCGATCGCGCAACCGAAGACAACCGAGGCGAAGCCCATCAGCAAGGTCGTGCGCAAGCCGTAGAGCAGGCGCGTGATCATATTCCGCCCCTGCCCGTCCGTGCCGAGCAGGCCCATCTCGCCGGGCGGCTTCAGCGTGTTGGCGAGGTCGTTGCCGAAGGGGTCGGTCGGTGCGAGCCAGGGCGCGAAGATTGCACCGAGGATGGCGAGAACGACGAGGGTCAGCGCGATGCAGGAGCCGACATCGGAAATCAGCATCCGAAACACGGTCTTGCGGCGAACGGGCGTTGCGGCGGCGACGCTGACGGCCGCCTCGACCGTCTTGGCGCCGGGCTGGAGCGCGTTGCGATCGAGCTTCATGGGGGAGTTCATCAGGTGCCCCTCACGCGCGGGTCGAGCACGGCATAGAGAACGTCCACCGCGAGATTGACCAGAATGAAGCCGAGCGAGAGCATGATGATCGTGCCCTGCGCCATCGGCAGGTCGCTCGACAGGATGGCGCCGACCGCGAGCCGGCCGATACCCGGCCATGAGAAGACGGTCTCGGTGACGACGGCGCCGCCGAGCAGAAAGCCGATCTGCAGGCCGATCAACGTGACGACCGGAACGAGCGCATTGCGCAGGGTGTGGCGCAGCACGACCGTGGCCTCGCCGAGACCCTTGGCGCGGGCGGTGCGGACATGGTCGGCGCCGAGCTCGTCCAGCACCGAGGTGCGGGTCATGCGCGCGACCGGACCGACGAAGACGCCGCCCAGCGTGATCGCCGGCAGGATGATCCCCTGGATGCCCTCCCAGGTCCAGAGCGGGCCGGTGCGACCGGTGAAGGGCAGGATCGGGTAATAGAAGCCGAAGAGCCAGATCAGCCCGAGGCCGAGGAAGAAGACCGGCAGCGAAACGCCGGCAACCGAGAAAGCCATGATCGCCCGGTCGATCAGCGAGCCGCGGTAATAGGCGCCGACCGTGCCGAGGAACATGCCGAGCGGGATCGCCCAGACCAGCGAGGCCAGCATCAATTCCAGGGTCGGGCCGATGGTGTTGCCGAGTTCCTGCGTCACCGGGACGTTGTTGATGATGGAGACGCCGAGATCACCCTGCGCCAGGCGCCCGATATAGATCGCGAACTGCTTCCAGAGCGGCTGGTTCAACCCGAGTTCCTGGCGGATCGCCTCCACCACGTCCTGGGTCGCGGTCGGGCCGGCGCGGACCTGGGCCGGATCGGTCGGCACGACCTGCATCAGCAGGAAGCCGATCAGCAGCACGCCGAGCATCACCGGCAGGACCAGCAGCAGCCTTTGCAGCGTATGTTTGAGCATCGCGGAGGTCCCCGGCCTATTGCGCGGCAGCCGCGAGCTGGCCATGCCGGTCGAAGACGACCTCGCCGCCGAGCAGGGTCAGGTCGCAGCGCACCTCGTTCTCGACCTCACCGACGGGAACCGCGAAGATGTCGTGCGAGAGCACGGCGATGTCGGCGAACTGGCCCGGCACCAGACGCCCGAGCTTGTCCTCGGCGAACTGAGTGTAGGCGCCGAGCAAGGTATAGGCATGGACCGCCTCTTCCATGCTCAGCTTCTCGGCGCCGCCGATCTCGGTATGGCGCTTGGTCTGGCGGGTGACCATCGTGAAGAGGTTCTTGAACGGGTCGGTGGCGCAGACCGGCGCGTCCGAGCTTGCCGCCGCATGCAGGCCGCCATCGAGCCATTTGCGCATCGGATAGGAGGCGCCGGCGCGCTCTTCGCCCAGATTGATCACGTAGAGATCGCCGAACTCGTAGATGAAGGCCGGCTGCGGCACCGGGTCGATGCCGGAGGCGGCCATGCGGGCGAGCTGGCCGTCGGTCAGGAAGCCGCAATGCTCGATGCGGTGGCGGCGGCCCTTGATCGGATGCGCGGGGCTGTCGGCCTTCTCCATGCCGGAGAGCACCTGCTCGATCGCGGCGTCGCCGATCGCGTGGATCGCGAGTTGGTAGCCGAGCTCGTGGTAGTGCCGGAGATAGCGATGCATGTCGGCATCGGAATAGATGAAGATGCCGCGATTATCGGGATCGCCGACAAGGTAGGGCTCGCTCATCGCGGCGGTCAGACCACCGGCACTACCGTCACCGAAGACCTTCATCGCGCCGTAGCGCAGGAGGCCGGTCTCGCGGCCGAAGCGATAGCCCGCCGCATGGGCCTCGTCGCCGATGCCGTCGGCATTGCCATAGATGCAGACCCAGGTGCGGACCGGCAGGATGCCGGCGCGAGCGACCTCCTCATAGGCCTCGATCTCGGCCATGCCGGCGAGCATGCCGACGCCGGCATCCATCACGCTGGTGAAGCCCTGCGCGAGCATGTAGTGCCCGGCCTTCTCGATCGCGGCCTTGAGTTCGGCGGCGCTCGGCTTCGGCATCGCCTCGACGATCAGGCGCATGGCGCTCTCGGCCAGCAGGCCGGTGAGCTTGTTGTCGCGACGCTCGATCAGGCCGCCATCGGGGCTCGGCGTGTTGTGGCCGATCCCGGCCGCCGCCATGGCGCGGCCGTTGACGACGCCGACATGGCCGCAGGTGCGCTTGATATAGACGGGGTTGTCGGGCGCGACGCGGTCGAGTTCCTCGGCCGTGGGATGGCGGGCCTCGGCCAGCTCGTTATGGTCATAGCCGCGGCCGGTGACCCATTCGCCGGGCTTCTTGCCCTTCACCGCGGCGGCGATGCGGCGCAGGATCTCGTCGATGCTGTTGACGCCCTCCTCGGGGCGCAGATTGACCTCGCTCATCGCGAGACCGAGCGGCAGCAGATGCATATGCGCATCGTTCAGGCCGGGAATGGCGACACGGCCTGCGAGGTCGATGACCTGGGTAGCCGGCCCCTGCAGGGTGGCGACATCGGCGGCCGGGCCGGCGGCCAGAACCTTCCCCCCGCCAATCGCCAGGGCTTCGACGAAGCCTTCCGCCAAGCCGCAGAAGATGCGGCCATTCAACAAAACGGTCTCGGCTTGCGTCATCGGCCCGGATTACCCTGCTTTCCCTGTTGAATTCTCGCCGCGAGGCATTGGCGAGGCGATAGTCTTCGGCAAGCATCTCCCGTGCCATGCGCGCGATCATCCGCGAGCCGGCAGCCCTCTCGTATCGAATGAGGTTTTTAGTCTGGACGGTGTGCTTTGAACGCGAAAACTATTCCACTCCGCCGGTTCCCCATGACACTATTTTCTTATTGGCTTTCCGGCAGCATTGCTCAGAATATTGAACATGGCAAGGGCCGTCGAGCAGGCGGCCCCTGCATGACGCGCAGGAACGACAAGGCGCGCAGGATGGGGGAACGGAACAACCATGAGCTTTGACGTCGGCGGCAGGCTAAAGGAAATCAGGTTGGCGGCCGGGCTTTCCCAGCGCGAACTCGCGGCGCGTTCAGGCGTGACCCATAGCCTGATCTCGCTGATCGAGCAGAACCGGAACAGTCCCTCCGTCGCGTCGCTGCGCAAGATTCTCGGCGGCATTCCGATGACGATGGTGAGTTTTTTTGACGAGGAACGGACGCCGCGCGACAAGGTGTTCTTCGAAGCCTCGGACCTGCTGGACCTGACCTCGCGCCTGCACCAGGTCAATGGCGGCGAGAGCCGGGGCCAGATGTCCTTCCGCCAGGTCGGGGACGCGCAGGCCCATAACCTGCAGATCCTGCACGAATCCTACGATCCCGGCGCCGATACCGGCGCCGCCATGCTCAAGCACGAATCCCATGAAGGCGGCGTGGTGCTGGCCGGTGAGCTCGAGATCACCGTCGGCGATCAGATCAAGGTGCTGAAGCCCGGCGATGCCTATCTCTTCGACAGCCGCATCCCGCATCGCTACCGCAATATCGGGACGGAACGCTGCATCGTCGTCAGCGCCTGCACGCCGCCCTATCTCTGAGGCGCCAGCCCGACATCCGCCCCTACCCCTTCGCTGATCAACGAACGCTCAAGGCTCACGACGCTCGACCAGAAGACGCCGTCATTCCGGGCGGAGCCAAGCGGAGACCCGGAAGCCATCGCGGGCGTGAGCGCCCTTCGATGGATTCCGGATCGACGCGGCTTCGCCGCTTGTCCGGAATGACGCCGGAGGGCGGTGAGCGCACCTTAGAATTCATTTAAACTATTGATATAGTTTGTTTTTTACTCCAGCTTCGGATAGACGTCACCTCCTCACAGAGGTCGCGATGCACGCCGGTTCCAGCCCCGTACAGAAATCTGCCACGAGCCTGGAGCTGTTCTCGCGCAATCTCTCGCTCTCCGCCGGCACGTTCCTGATCCAGGAAGGCGAGCGGATCGTCGGCCCGATGCGGCCAGGCCTCAAGGTCGCGGTCATGCTCGAAGGCCGGCAGGCACTGGAGCTCGACGATCGCCCCGCCGTCGTTCTCGACGGGCCGACAGTGCTCGTCGCCGCCAATGGCGGCGAGCATATGCAGCAGCGCACCGGCCTCGCGGACGGCGCGCTGCGTTGCGCGCTGATGCAGTTCGACTTCGATTTCGTCGCCCGCGAGTTCGGGCCGGATGTCGCCAAGGCCGCGCGCCTCGCCTGCTCCGACGATGCCGGCGTCTGGGTGCGCCCGGCCGATGCCCCGATCCGCTCGCTGGCGCTGCAGATGGCGGAATGCCCGGTCGGCGAGGCACTGCGCCCGCTCTATCTCGCCGGCAAGGCGCTCGAACTCGGCGCGCTGGTGCTGGACCGGATGCTCGGCGAGCGGCCCGTCCGCCCGGCAAGGCTCAACCCGCGCCTGCGCGAGCAGGTTCATGCGGCCCGCGACCGCCTGCTCGAAACCTTGCAGGAACCCCTCAGCCTGGCGGAGCTCGCGCGCGAAAGCGGGCTCAACCCGACCAAGCTCACATCGGCCTTCCGCACGGAATTCGGCGCCAGCGTCTTCGAGTATCTGCAGGAGCAGCGCCTGCAGCAGGCCTATGCGATGATCGCGAGCGGGGAGACAACCGTCGCCGTCGCCGCTTTCCAGGTCGGCTACAGCCCGGCGCATTTCTCCGGACTGTTCCGCAAGCGTTTCGGCGTCGCGCCGAGCTTGCTGCGCTGATCCAGGCCATGAATTTGCCCGCCCGTTCTTGCTTGGACGCGTTCGAAACGCGACCGAAAGAAATACTGCCGCGATCGAAAGCCAAGTGCGTTGCCGGCCCGGCAGCCTTCCTGAAAGAACCCCGGAGACGAGGGCGCGCAGGCGCCAGGGGCAGGAATATGGGCATGACCGGGATCGACAACAGCAATCGCGCGATGGGACGGGCTGGCGTGGCACTGGTCGCGCTTCTCGCCGGCGGAGCGGGCACGGCGCTGGCGCAGGGCGCCCAACCGCAGCCGGCAGGCACCGCGATCGGCCTCGACACGATCGAGGTCCAGGGCGAGCGCGCGAACGGCCCGGTCAACGGCTATGTCGCCCGCCGCAGCGACACCGCGACCAAGACCGACACGCCGATCATGGAGACGCCGCAGTCGATCACGGTCGTCACGCGCGACCAAATGGACGACCAGGTCGCGCAGAATGTCAGCCAGGCTCTGCGCTATACCGCCGGTGTGGTCGGCGAGACCCGCCTGTCGATGGGGCGCTATGACAGCGTCTTCATCCGCGGGTTCGGCGGCTCGGGGTCCGGTGCCGGCTTCATCAACAATCTCGACGGGTTGCGCTATCAGCGCGGCATCAACTTCCTGGTTCCAACCTACGAATCCTGGGGGCTGGAGCGGGTCGAGGTGCTGCGCGGCCCGTCCTCGGTGGTGTTCGGGCAGGTGAAGCCCGGCGGTATCGTCAACATGGTCAGCAAGCGCCCGAAGGAGGAGCGGCACGGCGAGGTCCAGCTCCAGTTCGGCAGCCATGACCGCGCCCAGATGGCGTTCGATTTCGGCGGACCGATCGACCCGCAGAAGACCTGGCTCTACCGGGTCGTCGGCCTCGGCCGGGCAGCGGACACGCAGGTCGACTACACCCGCGAGGAGCGCATCTTCATCGCGCCTTCGCTGACCTACCGGCCGAGCGGCGCGACGAACTTCACCCTGATGGCCTCGTTCCAGCGCGACCCGGAAACCGGCTTCTACGGCTTTATCCCAGCGGTCGGCACCGTGCTGCCAAGCCGCGCCGGCCGCATCCGCAGCGAATTCTTCCCAGGCGAACCGAATTTCGAGGGCTATAGCCGTAATCAGGCCAATCTCGGCTACGCCTTCGAGCACCGCTTCAACGACGTCTTCACCTTCCGCCAGAACGTCCGTATCTCCGACCTCGAGTCGCGCAACCGCACCGTCGCGGTCGGCGGCATCGCGGCCGACCAGAAGACGCTGACGCGCCGCGCCACGATCTCGAACGAACACGCCCGCACCGCCGGCATCGACAACCAGCTCCAGGCCGATTTCCGCACGGGGCCGCTGACGCACAAGGTGCTGTTCGGCGTCGACGGCTACTGGACCGACGCCAAGGCCGCCACCGGCGCCGGCGGCACGGTGCAGACGCTCGACTTCACCAACCCGGTCTACGGGCGGCTGCCCTTCGTCCTGCCGACCGTACCAAGCACCACCCAGACGACGGCCCAGTACGGCATCTACCTGCAGGACCAGATCAAGCTCGACCGGCTCTCGCTGCTGGTCGGCGGACGCTTCGACCGGGCCGAGGCCCGCACCCGCGCGCTGTCCACCGGCGTCCTGACCAAGCAGGACGACACGGCGCGCACCGGCCGCGTCGCGCTGATGTACAATTTCGACACCGGCTTCGCGCCCTATGCCAGCTACTCGACCTCGTTCGAGCCGGTGGCCGGCACGGCCTTCGGCGGCACGCCGTTCAAGCCGACCGAAGGCGAGCAATACGAAGCCGGCTTCAAATACGAAGTACCGGGGACCAACGCCTTCCTGCAGGCGTCGGTCTACCAGCTGACCCAGAGCAACGTCACGACGACCGACCTCGCTCACCCGACCTTCCAGATCCAGACCGGCGAGATCCGGGCGCGCGGCGTCGAGGT
This sequence comes from Beijerinckiaceae bacterium, assembly GCA_965283735.1. GTDB lineage: Bacteria > Pseudomonadota > Alphaproteobacteria > Rhizobiales > Beijerinckiaceae > Allobosea. Next base: position 1,432,852 of record CBDIPN010000002.1, read on the forward strand.
CGAGGCTCGGGCAACCGTGTTCGACAATCTCGACCTCGTCGCAGCCTATACCTATACCGATGCCGAGGTGACGAAGAGCAACGGCGTCGACCTCGGCAAGCGCCCGCCGGTCGTGCCGCGCCACACCGCGGCGCTCTGGGCGCATTACACCTTCCGGACGGGGACGCTCTCGGGCCTCGGGCTCGGCGCCGGCGTGCGCTATGTCGGCGGCGGCGCGGGCGATCCCGGCAACACCTTCTCCACACCGGACTACACGCTGGTCGATGCCGCGATCAGCTACGACCTCGCAGCGGCGAACCCCGCACTCAAGGGCTGGAAGGTGCAGGTCAACGCCCAGAACCTGTTCGACAAGGAGTATATCTCCGGCTGCTACGGCACGACGCAGTGTTCCTTCGGCCTGCGCCGCACGGTGCTCGCGACACTGTCCTATCGCTGGTGATGTCGCCGATGCAGCCAGGCAGCCTTCCCGACCCCGCATTCGCCCCCGTCGCGCTGCCGCAGGCCTGGCAGCGCGAGTTCGAGGCGCGGGACGGCTCACGCTACCGGCTGCTGATCTCCGTGCCGGAACACCCCGCTTCGGCACGCGGCTTCCCGACCCTCGTGCTGGTCGATGGCCATGCGCTGTTCCCGGTGGCGGCCACCGCCGCCCGCCTGCAGGCGCAACGCCCGGAAGCGACCGGCGTCGGCCCGGCCGTCGTCATCGGGATCGGCTATCCCCATGAGCGGCCCTTCGATGCCGAGCGGCGCCAGCGCGATCTCCTGCCCGTCCCCGGCGGCGCCGATCGCTTCCTCGACATGATCGTCGAGGAGATACTGCCGGCCGTCGCGCGGATCGCTCCACTCGACCCGGCAAGGCGCGCGCTCGCCGGCCATTCCTATGGCGGGCTCTTCGTGCTGCACACGCTGTTCACCCGACCCGGCCTGTTTACGTCCCTCGTCGCCGGCAGCCCGTCGATCTGGTGGCAGGACCGCGCCATCCTCGCGAGCGAGGACATGTTCCGGCGCGGTGGTTCGGCTTCGGCCGGACGGCTCCTGATCACGGTTGGCAGCCATGAGCAAGACCCAGTCCTCGCCGTCACCCCGCAACGGGCCGAGCGTCTCGCGCGGGCAAGGATGCGCGACAACGCGGCCGAGATGGCGGCGCGCCTGACCGCGTCAGGCCGCCTCGATTGCAGCTTCACCGAATTCCCTGGCGAGAACCATGTCTCGGTGATCCCAGCGATGCTCGCGCGCACCGTGGCCTTCGCGCTTGCCGGCACGGCGCAGGACAAGGCGGCAGCCGCATGATGCTCGACAGGCGTTCGCTGATCCTCGCCGGCTTAAGCCTGCCGGTGCTGCCGGCCATGGCGGCCGATCCGATCGTCGCGACCGATATCCTCGGCCGCACCGTCAGACTCGCGGCTCCCGCAAAGCGCATCGTGCTGGGGCAGGGCCGCCAGCTCAACGCGCTCGGCCTGATCCATCCCGATCCCGTCAGCATCCTCGCCGGCTGGGGCAGCGATCTCGAACGCCAGAATCCCGATGGGCTCGCCCGCTACCGGGCGCGCTTCCCGGCGATCAATGCGCTTCCCCTCGTCGGCGATGGCGGGACCGCCACCGGCTTCTCGCTGGAACGAGCAATCGCGCTCAGCCCCGATCTCGTCGTGCTCAGCAAATCGCTCGCCGGCACGCGCCGCGGCCCCGGCGACCTCGTCGAGAAGCTGGAAGCCGCCGGCGTCCCCGTCGCGGTCGTCGATTTCTACCTGGAGCCGCTGCGCGACACCGTGCCGAGCCTCAGGGCGCTCGGCATCCTCATCGGCCAGCAGGAACAGACCGAGCGCCTGATCGCCTTCTACGAGGGGCGGATGAAGCGGATCGCGAGCCGGGTCACGGACGCGAAGCGCCCTTCCGTCTTCATCCACGCCCATGCCGGCGGCTACGATTGCTGCATGACGGCCGGACAGGGCACGTTCAACGAGTTCATCCAGGCGGCCGGCGGGCGCAACATCGCCGCCGCGATGCTGCCGGGCGCGACCGGGCAGATCGGCCTCGAACAGCTCATCGGTGCCGATCCTGACGTCTATATCGCGAGCGGCGGCACGCATCTCAGCAAGCTCGGCGGGCTCGTGCTCGGCCTCGGGGTGAGCGAGACGGATGCTGCGGCGAGCTTCGCCAAGCTCTTGGCCACGCCCTCGCTCAAGATGCTCAGCGCCATCGAGAAACGGCGAGCCTTCGGCTTCTGGCACCTGTTCAACGATACCCCGCTGCATGTCGTCGCGATCGAGGCGCTGGCGAAATGGCTCCATCCGGAGCGCTTCGCCGATATCGACCCCGCCGCGACACTTGCCGAGGGGGCCCGCTTCTCCGCGATCCCGCTCGACGGGACGCTCTGGATCGCGACACCGCCCAAGCCTTGACGGAGACCATCATGCTGGCCACCTCGACCCGGATCACGCTCGCTAACCCGGCGGGCGTCCTGAAGCCGCTCTGCGAGCATCTCGTCGAGCACGAGGCCGTGATCACGGAGCAGGGCGGCACGACGACCATCGCCCTTGACGGCAGCCGGGCGCGCATCGAACTGTCGGCCAACGCGCTCGATGTCCACGTCGAGGCGCCGGACGCAGCCACGCTGCTCGGCATGAAGCGCGCCATCGCCAGCCATGTCATCGAGTTCGCCCCGAAGGACGCCGCGCCCGAGATGCGCTGGAGCGGCGACGGCACCGGCCCCGCTTTGCCGCCCGAGTTCCGCATCCTCACGGTGACCGGCGTCGAACGGATCACGCCGCATATGGCCCGCATCCGCTTCAAGGGTGACGATCTCGCCCGCTACGACCATATCGACGCGCTGCATGTGCGGCTGTTCATCCCGCCCGAAGGCGTAAGCGAGCCGAGCTGGCCGATGGTCGGCGATGACGGGCTCCTGCTGCCCTCGCCGGCTGAAACCCGTCCGCTGGTGCGCAAGTACACGATCCGCGAGATCGACACCGCTGCGGGCACGCTCGCGCTCGATTTCGTACTGCACGAGGATGCCGGGCCGGGCTCGGCCTTCGCCTTCCGGGCCAAGGCGGGCGACCGGATCGGCATGGCAGGCCCCGGCGGGCGCGGGTTCAAGCCGGCCGAGCGCTATGTTTTCCTCGCCGACGAGACCGGCCTGCCGGCCGTGGCACGGATGCTGGAGAACCTGCCGGCCGAGGCCGTGGGCCAGGTCTTCATCGAGGTCGCCGATGCCAGCGAGGAACAGCCCCTGCGCCACCCTGCCGGCATCTCGCTGACCTGGCTGCATCGTGGGGACGCCGCGCCGGGCAGCCTACCGCTGCTGCAGGATGCCTTCGCCACCATCGACTGGCCGGCGGACGGCCCCCCGACCTATCTCTGGGCGGCAGCGGAACATGCCGCGTTCAAGGCGATCCGAGCGGCGTCGCGCGGCAAGCTCAGGCCGGAGCGCGACCAGAACCTCGTCGTCAGCTACTGGCGCGCCGGCGCCTCCGACGAGGAGCATGTCGCCGCCAAGAAGACGGAAGCGGCCCGAAGCTGACCGCTTCGGAGCTTGGCCATTCTGATGTGACTCGGAACCACGCGGGTCATCCCGGGCTTGACCCGGGATCCATGCCGGAGCGCTTCCGATGGAGGTTCAGGCATGGATCCCGGATCTCCGCTTCGCTGCGTCCGGGATGACTCCGCGTTTCAAATCAAAAGGCTGTAGGCCCTAACCTTCTCTAACGGCGACCACGAACAGGCGCGGGAAGCGCAGCAGCACCTTCCCGTCGCTCTCGACCGGGTAATGCGGCGCGATGCGCTCGAGATAGCGGGCGAGGAAGTCCTTCTGCTCCTCGGCCGTCAACCGGTCGAGATAGGGCTTCAGGCCGGTGCTCTTGAACCATTCGGCGATGGCTTCGAGATTGGCGAGCGCGTGGACATAGGTCGTCTGCCAGATATCGACGCGGCAGCCAGCCTCGATCAGCCAGCGCCGATAGTCGCCGAAGCTACCGATCGTCGCGCGCTCGGCCTTGGCATTCGCGAGCTTCTCGGCCCAGGGGCCTTCCGCCGCGACCTCGCGCATCGCGACATGCGAGGGCTCGTTGAGATTGTTCGGCATCTGCACGGCGAGGCAGCCGCCTGATGTCAGCGAACCCGCCAGGCGCGGGAAGAGCCCCTCATGATCGGGCAGCCATTGCAGCACGGCATTGGCGAAGATCAGGTCGCAGCCCGCCGCATCGGACCAGGTGTTCACGTCGCCGAGGATGAAGGAGAGACCGGGCAGGCGCCTGCGCGCCTTCTCCAGCATGTCCGGCGAGGAATCGAGGCCTTCAGTGACCGCGTCGGGGTAACGGGCCGCGACCAGCTCCGTGCTGTTTCCGGGGCCGCAGCCAAGGTCGATGCAGCGCTTCGGAGCGCTCAGCGGGACGCGGGCGAGCAGGTCGATCGAGGGCCGCGTGCGCTCGTCCTCGAAGCGCAGATACTGCGCGGCGTCCCAATCCGGCCTGGCGTTCATCGCTCGCTCCTGTCGCGCGACACCGCCTGAAGAAGCGGCGCGCTGTCCGTTCCTGTAGAGGATGCTGCCCCTTGACGGAAACATATCGTCATCCCGGACAAGCGGCGAAGCCGCGCCGATCCGGGATCCATCGTAGAGCCCTGAGCCCTCCGATGGATCCCGGGGCAAGCCCGGGATGACGGAGCGGCTCCGAAGAGTAGCCGGCAGGCGCTAGCGCGAAATGGCGACAGCGGCAGGCTTGCGCGCGAGAAGGGCAAAACGGGTCGAGGAGGCCAGCCGGATCGCGTCATGCAGCGGCGCCGCACGCTGCTGCTCGCGCACGACCTGATGGTAATCGGCCGGGACGATATCGGTGAAGCCCGCGGCGGTCAGCATCGCTTCGAGACGCTCCCGGCTCAGGCCGTCCTTGAAGTAGAAGCGGCTGGTAATCGAGGCATGGGTATCGGCGTCGATCTGGTGGACGGCCGCGCCGCGCTTCTCGCGCAGCCAGTTGCCGAAGCGGTTGACCAGCGCCTGCCAGCGCGTGCGGTTGACCCAGTCGCCGTCGATCACCAGCAGACGACCGCCGGGGCGCAGGACACGGAACCATTCGCTGAGCGCGGCTTCCGGATCGGTCAGCGTCCAGACGAGATGGCGGGTGATCGCCGCGTCGTAGCTTTCATCCTCGTCGAGCAGGCGCTCGGCATCGCCGAGCCGGAAGCGGGCAGCCTTGCCATGCTTGGCGCGGGCGCGCTCCAGCATGGCCTCGGAGAAATCGAGCGCGGTGACCCGGTGATTCAGCGAGAGCAGGGCGCGGGTGATCTCGCCGGTGCCACAGGCGAGGTCGAGCACGTCGAGCGGCTGAGCGCCGAAGGAATCACCGATCAGGCGCTGGAAGGCCTTGAGCTCGCGATCCGACTTGATCGCGTGGCCGAAGGAGAGATCGAAACTCTCGGCCCGCGCCGACCAATAGGCGCGGATCTCTTCCTTCAGGGTGAAATTGTCGTGCGTCGAGGGAGCGGACATGTGTCGGAAACTCTGCTTTCTCGCATTTTCGCTGACGCGGACCTTCGGTTCTTCACGCGAACCGGCGTCCGCTTCGCTCGAAAATGCTTCAGTGAACCTGGATATAGGGCTCGACCAGAAGCGTGCCCCGGGCCGACTGCTCCAGATGCACGCCGACCGCATATGTCTCCGAGACCGCCTCATGCGCAAGCACCTCGGCCGGCGCGCCGGCCTGCGCGATGCGTCCTGAATTCATCACCAGCACCCGGTCGGCGAAGCGTGCCGCGAGCGAGAGGTCGTGGATCGCCACCACGGTGACGATGTCGCGCCGGCGCGTCGCCTCGCGGATCGTCGCCATGACGTCGAGCTGGCGGCGGACGTCGAGCGCGCTGGTCGGCTCGTCGAGCAGCAGGACATCGGGCTCGCGCACCAGCGCCTGTCCGATCGCGGCGAGCTGGCGCTGGCCGCCCGAGAGCGTGGCGATGTCGCGCGAGGCGAAGGGGGCGAGGCCGAGTTCCTCGATCACCGCCTCGACGGCGTGGGTATCCGCGGGCGAGGCCGCGAGCGCATAGCCGCGATGCAGGCTCTTGCGGGCGAGCAGGATGATGTCGAAGACCGAGAGCGCAACGCGCGCACCGGTATCCTGCGCGAGATAGAACACCTTGCGGGCGCGCTCGCGCTGGGAGAGCTGCGAGAGGTCATGGCCATCGAGCGCGACCGTGCCGCGCTCAGGCCGCAGCAGGCCGGCGGCGCAGCGGAACAGGGTCGACTTGCCGGAGCCGTTGGGGCCGACCAGCGCGGCGAGTTCGCCGCGCGGCAGGGCTGCCGTGCCGAGCCCCTGCAGGACCGGCGTCGCGCCATAGCGGAAATCGAGATCGCGGATCAGCAACGCCATCGCTCAGACTCCCCGCCCGCGGATCGACATGACCAGGCTGATGAAGAAGGGCACGCCGATCAGCGCCGTGATGATGCCGATCGGATAGATCACGCCGGGCGTGATCACCTTCGAGACGGTGGAGGCCAGCGAGAGCAGCACGGCGCTGGCGATCGTCGCGGTCGGCAGGAAGAAGCGCTGATCCTCGCCCACCAGAAGCCGCGCGATATGCGGGCCGACGAGGCCGATGAAGCCGATGCCGCCGACGAAGGAGACGGAGACGGCGGCAAGCAGCGAGGTCGCGACGAGGATTTCGAGGCGCAGGCGGTCGACGCGGACGCCGAGGCTCTCGGCCCGCTCGTCGCCGAGGCGCAAGGCCGTCAGCGCCCAGCCGCGCATCAGGAAGAACGGCAAAGCGAGCGCGATCAGCAGCGCAGCGACGCCGACCTTCTCCCAGCTGGCGCGGGCGAGGCTGCCCAAGGTCCAGAACACGATCTGGGTGAGCTGCACCTCGTTGGAGCGGTATTGCAGCAAGGCGGTGATGGCGTTGCAGGTGAAGAGCAGGGCGATGCCGACGAGGATCATCGTCTCGGCGCTGACGCCGCGCAGCTTGGTCATGAAGAACAGGACGAGCGAGGCCGACAGCGCGAAGACGAAGGCGTTGGCGGTGACGATATAGGGCCCGGCGCCGGGAATGACGCTCCAGCCGAAGACGATCGCGACGGAGGCGCCGACCGTCGCGGCGGCGGAGACGCCGAGCGTGAAGGGGTCGGCCAGCGGATTGGCGAGGATGGTCTGCATCCCTGCGCCGCTCAAGCCCAGCATGGCGCCGACGGCCATCGCCATCAGCGCGATCGGCAGGCGCAGGTCCCAGACGATGACGGAGAGCCGCGGCGTCGCCGATTGCGGATCGACCAGCGTGCGCAGGACATCGCCAAGCGGGAGATTGCCGGGTCCGATCGAGACATCGAGCGCCAGCGCAACCGCCAGCGCGACGACACCGAGCAGGACGAGCTTCAGCCGGCGCGCATTGCGCCGGCGATAATCCCCGGTGGCGGTTGCCGTCATGGGCAGGGTCGCGGCCATCGTCGCTCAGGCCGCCGTCACTGGAGCTTGGCCCAGAACACGCCGGAATAGGGGATCGGCAGGAATTTTTCGTGGAATTCCTTGAAGACCGCCTCCGGGTCGACGTCCTTGAAGCGGTCCGGATAGAACTCCTTCGCCATGGCGAGCTCGGCGATGAAGTAATAGGGCGCGTCATAGAACTGGTGGTAGAAGGCCATGACCTTCTTGGCCTGCACCGCCTTGAGCTGCTGGAAGCCCGGGCGGTTCATCAGCGCCGCCATTTCCTTCTGCACCTTCTCGGGCGTCGCGTCATAGCCGAGGCTGACGGCGCTGCTGCCGGGATTGCTGCCGTACCAGTTGGCGCCGGTGAGGAAATAGACGTCCGGGTTGTCGGCGAGCACCTTCTCCTGCGCGGCCTGCGCCTGGAAGGCGGAGAAGAACTGGCTGCCCCAGTTGCGCCCGCCGGATTCCTCGATGAAGCGGCCGAAGTTGAACGGGCCGAAGGTGGCGCAGCAGGGCAGCAGGCCGGCGGCGCGCTCGACGAAGACCAGCGGCTTCTGCTTGTCGGGAATCGAACCGACGCGGGCATAGATGCTGCGGGTCTGGCGCATGTAGTAGTCGGCGAAGGCGTTCGCTTCCTTCTCGCGGCCGAGGATGCGACCGAGGAGCTGCACGCTCGGCAGCACGTTCTGGGTCGGGTCCTGGCGGAAATCGACGAAGACGGTGGTGATGCCGGCCTTCTCGAGCTTGCCGAGCAGGCCCGTCTCCTGCGCCTTGAAGTAGTTGGAGAGGTCGAGGATGTAGACCTCGGTGCCGAGCGAGGCGATCTTCTCCATGCTGACATCGGCGGCATAGGGATTGCCCATGTTCGCGACGTCCCTGGCCTTCGGGAACTTGGCGAGATACTTCTGCCAGGCGCCCGGATCGTTCTCGATGAGGTCGTTGCCCCAGCCGACGACGCGCTTGAACGGGTCATCGCGGTCGAGCATCGCGAGCGTATAGAGCTGGCGGCCTTCGCTGAGGACGATCTTCTGGGGGTCGCGCGTGACATTGACGACGCGCCCGGCGAGATCGGTGACCTCGATCGTCTCGGCGCTGGCTGCGCCGGCAAACAGCACGGACGCGCCGAACAGGACGGCGGAAGACAGACGGGCAAGCCAAAGGGGAGCGGGCATCGGACAACATCCTGCCGGGGAAGATACCCTCGCGCTAACACAGCCCGCCTCAGGTCGGCAAAGCAAATCTAACTGTTTTGAGTCGATCTAAATTGGATGAATTCTAGAATTCTACCAGACTACGCCAGTCTTCGAAAACAACTCGCGATCGAATCCTATCGCCGTCTTGCAATCAGATCAGACGATCCGGTCCTTCCACCGCCTCCCGCGCTCGCATAGCGAAACGCCGGGCGAGAGGCGCGACCTCGGCCGCATTGGCCGCGGCGGCCGTGCCGGCACGGACCCGGTCGGCGATCCCGACGAAGATCACCGCGAAGCGGAACAGCGCGAAGACGAGATGGAAACGCAGGAGCGGCGCCGTTGGCACGGCATGGGCATAATAATGCGCGAGGAACGCGGCCTCCGTGGGGATGCCGAGCGCGGCCCGGTCGAGCCCGAGGATGCCGCCATATTCGTCGGGCGCCGTATGCCAGGGCATGGCGCAATAGCCGAGATCGGCCAAGGGATGACCGAGCGTCGACAATTCCCAGTCGAGAATGCCGATCACCTCGGGTTTTTCGGGGTGAAAGAGCAGGTTGCCGAGCCGGAAATCGCCATGGGCGATAGCGACATGGCCGTCATCGTCAGGCAGATGCGCGGGCAGCCAGTCGGCGACCGCCTCCAGCTCGGCAATGCGCTCGCCCGGCGATTCCCGCAGCTGTTTGGTCCAGCGCGCGATCTGGCGCTCGAAATAGTTTCCGGGGCGGCCGAAATCGCCGAGACCGACCTCATCGGGCTTCACCGCATGGAGCTTCGCCAGTGCCTCGGCCATGCCGAGATAGAGGCCACGCCGCTCGGCGGGCGCGAGACCGGGCAAGGCGGCATCATGGAAGACGCGGCCCTCCAACCGCTCCATCAGATAGAACGGCGTGCCGAGCGGCTCGGGATCGGCATGGAAGAGCACTGCGCGCGGCACCGGCACATTCGTCTTCGACAGCGCCTCAAGCACACGGAACTCGCGGTCGATCGCATGGGCTCCGCGCAGGATCGGCCCGGCCGGCTGCTTGCGCAGAACCAGGCGACGCGCTCCCCAATCGACGAAATAGGTCGGATTGGACTGGCCGCCGCCGATGCGTTCGAGCGCGAGTTCGCCGGCGCCGAACTGCGCCTGCAGGATATCAGCCAAAGCGGCCGGATCAAAATCGACGCCGGACGGCACTGGGGCTGCCATCGCGTCAGCCCTGCGCCGCGCCGGCCACGGGCCAATGCCAGAAATCACGCCCCTCCTGCGTGAGGAAGCGGTTCAGCACCATCTTGTGAACCTCATCGGCCCCGTCGACCAATCGCGCCTGACGCGCATAGCGGTAGATCCACTCCAGCACGGTGTCCTTGGAGTAGCCGCGCGCACCATTGACCTGGATCGCGACATCGGCCGCGTCGTGCAGGACATTGGCGACCTGAACCTTGGCCATCGAGACCTCCTTGCGCGCGAAGCCGCCGCGATCAAGTTCCCAGGCCGCCTTCATCACCAAGAGGCGGCCGATCTCGATGCGCATGGCGAGATCGCCAAGCTTGAGCTGGATGCTCTCGCGATCGGCGAGGCGCTGGCCGAAGCCGTAACGCTCGGCGGCATAGGCCTGCGCGATCTCGATGCAGCGCTTGGAGAGGCCGAGCCAGCGCATGCAATGGGTGAGGCGGGCCGGGCCGAGGCGAACCTGCGTCACCTTCATGCCCTTGCCCTCGCCGGCCAGCACGTTCTCGACGGGGATTTCGAGCCCGTCGAACTCCAGCTCGCAATGGCCGCCATGCTCCTCCGGCCCCATGATCTCGATGCGGCGCAGGATGCGCCAGCCCGGCTGATCGGCATGGAAGAGGAAGGCAGTGAGGCCGTTGCGCGGATCGTCCGAGGTGCGGGCGATCAGAATGAAGTGCTTGGCCTCCTCCGCCCCGGTGATGAACCATTTCCGGCCGCTGACGACATACTTGTCGCCACGCCGCTCGGCCCTGGTCTGGATCATCGAGGGGTCGGAGCCGCCGCCGGGATGCGGTTCTGTCATGGCGAAGGCAGAGCGCACCCTGCCTTCGACGATCGGCTTCAGCCAGCGCTCCTTCTGCTCGGGCGTGCCGAGCGCCTCCAGCACCATCATGTTGCCGTCGTCGGGTGCCGCCGAATTGAACACGACGGGGCCGAAGATCGAGCGGTTCATCTCCTCGTAAGCGACGGCCATGCCCATCTTGCCGAGGCCCGCACCGCCGGTTTCCGGCTTGAGCTGCACGCACCAGAGGCCCGCGGCACGCGCCTTGGCCCGCATCGGGTCGAGCAAGGGCAGCGCGATATTGCCATGGGCGTCGTAGGAGGACCGATCGGCTTCAAGCGGCAGGAACTCGCGCTCGACGAAGGCGGCGATGCGCGCGCGATAGTCTTCGATCCGGGAGAAATCTCGAAATCCATGGCTGTGCTCACAGGGACGAAACGAGATGGCCGCCATCGACTTCGATGGTCGAGCCGGTGATGTAGCTGCCGGCAGTGGAAGCAAGCAGGAGCAGCGCGCCATCGAGCTCCTCCGGCTGGCCTAGCCTTCGCTGCGGGATGCGCTTGATCAGGTTCAGGCCGGCTTCGGTCGCGAAGAAATCGCGGTTGATGTCGGTCTCGATATAGCCGGGGCAGAGCGCGTTGACGCGGATACGATCGCGCGCCCATTCGAGCGCCAGCGCCTTGGTCAATTGGATCACGCCTGCCTTCGAAGCGGCATAGGCGCTGACGCCGCCGGCAACACGATGCCCGAGGATCGAGGCGATGTTGACGATGGCCCCGCCCCGGCCGGCCTCGCGCATGCCACGCGCCACGGCCTGGGCGACAAGGAAGACACCTTTCAGATTGGTGTCGAGCACCGCATCCCAAGCTGCTTCCGAGAGATCGGCCGCCGGCCCGGCACCGCTAACCCCGGCATTGTTGATCAGGATGTCGAAATGCCGGCCGTCGAGCGCATCCGCGATCGAGGCCGCATCGGCCACGTCCAGAACCAGATGTTTCGCAGAGCCACCCGCTGCGGCGATCTCCGCGCCCGCCTGATCTAGGGCGGACTGCCGGCGCGCGGCCAGCGTCACATCGGCGCCGTGTCGCGCAAGCAGCCTGGCGAAATGCAGCCCCAGCCCGCCGGACGCCCCCGTCACCAAAGCCGTCCGGCCTGAAAGATCCTCGAACATCGCGGCGATTCCTCCACCAAAAATCGAGCGAGCGCTCGCTATTTTTATGGCGATCCACCCACGCTTGCAATAGGCTTGCTTCGACAGCAGAAGCTTGGCTCAGGCAGAGGCGCGGACAGGGTGCAGCCGGCGGATCAAAAGGACGACGCCAGCGCTTTCTCGATGGAGGCGCTCTGCCAGCGCATCTTCGAGCGCCATCGCGACACCATCCGCGTGCGCAAGCCACATGTCGCCGTCGCCAATCTCGCGCGCATCGTCGAGGCCACGCTCAAACTCTCGAACCGGCAGGGCTTTCACGCCACCGGCCTGCGCGATCTCGCCGAGGCCTCCGGCCTCAGCATGGGCGGGCTCTATGCCTATTTCCCCAACAAGACGACGCTGCTGGCGATGATCCTCGGCGAGGTCGCGCACGCGGCGCAGGAAGCGCTCGGGACGCCGCCTGCCGCTATCGCCGGCGATCCGCGGCGCCATCTCGCCTGGCTGATCGAGAGCCATATCCGCCTGACCGAGGTCATGCAGCCCTGGTTCGTCTTCGCCTTCATGGAGGCGAAGTCGTTTCCCGCCGCCGAGCGCCGGCAGGCCATCGACAGCGAGGCCGCGACCGAGACGATGATCGCCGAGGTCCTGCGGCGCGGCACGGCCGACGGCGTCTTCTCGATCGCGGATATCGATCTCGTCGCCGCGCTGATCAAGCCGCTGCTGCAGGAATGGTATGTGAAGCGCGCCAAGTACCGGAAGCGCGGCACATCGATCGAGACCTATATCGCTGCGACCACCGATTTCATCATGGCGGCGGTGCGGGCGCGGCCGTCCAGCTGACCGGATTAAATTACCCGGATAAAATATTGCCTTATTAAAATCCGGGTACTATTAGAACACCCATCACGGAAGGATGGGTTGCACCGATGCAGATGGCTGACAGGAGGGCGGCGACGGCCGCCTACAAGGAACGGAAGACGGTGGCGGGCATCTTCGCCTTCCATTGCGAGGCGGCCGGGCTGACATGGGTCGGCCGCGCGCCCGATCTTTCCACGATCGAGAACCGGCTGCGCTTCACGCTCCGCCATGGCAGCCACCGCCAACGCTCCATGCAGGCGGCGTGGAACGCGCATGGCCCCGAGGCCTTCCGCTTCGAGGCACTGGAAAGGCTGGAGGACGAGGATATCGCCTATGTGCTGGATCGCGTGCTGAAGGAGCGCCTCGCCCATTGGCAGGCGAAGCTCGGCGCCGAGGCGCTCTGATCAATCGCAGCTTGCCCCACCCACGCTGGTCATCCCGGGCGTAGCGAAGCGAAGACCCGGATCCATTCCGGAACGGTTCAGGCATGGATCCCGGATCGGCGCAGCTTCGCTGCTTGTCCGGGATGACGGCGTGTTTCCTGAAAGAACGAAGTACAGGCTGCGCCGGCTCAATCGTCCATCTTGAGGGCGGCGATGAAGGCTTCCTGCGGGATTTCGACCTTGCCGAACTGCCGCATCTTCTTCTTGCCTTCCTTCTGCTTCTCCAGAAGCTTGCGCTTACGCGTGGCGTCGCCGCCATAGCACTTGGCGGTCACGTCCTTGCGCAGCGCGCGGATGGTCTCGCGGGCGATGATCTTGCCGCCAATCGCCGCCTGAACCGGAATCTGGAACATGTGCGGCGGGATCAGCTCCTTGAGCTTCTCGCACATGGCGCGGCCGCGGGCGTCGGCACGCGAGCGGTGGACCAGCATCGAGAGCGCATCGACCGGCTCGGCATTGACCAGGATCGACATGCGCACGAGGTCGCCCTCGCGATAATCGGTGATCGCGTAGTCGAAGGAGGCATAGCCCTTCGAGATCGATTTCAGTCGATCGTAGAAGTCGAACACCACTTCGTTCAGCGGCAGGTCGTAGACGACCTTGGCGCGCGAGCCGACATAGGACAGATCGGTCTGGATGCCGCGGCGGTCCTGGCAGAGCTTCAGGACGGAACCGAGATATTCGTCGGGCGTGAAGATCGTCGCCTTGATCCAGGGCTCCTCGATGAATTCGATCTTCATCACGTCCGGCATGTCGGCCGGGTTGTGCAGTTCCAGCGTGGTGCCGTCGCGCAGCTTGAGACGGTAGACCACGGACGGCGCGGTCGAGATCAGGTTGAGGTTGAACTCGCGCTCCAGCCGCTCCTGGATGATCTCCAGATGCAGCAAGCCGAGGAAGCCGCAGCGGAAGCCGAAGCCAAGCGCGGCCGAGGTCTCCATCTCGTAGGAGAACGAGGCATCGTTCAGCCGCAGCCGGCTCATCGCGGCGCGCAGCACCTCGAAATCGGCGGCGTCGACCGGGAAGATGCCGCAGAACACAACCGGCTGCACCGGCTTGAAGCCCGGCAGCGGTTCCGCGATCGGCTTCTTCTCATCGGTGATGGTGTCGCCGACGGCGGTATCAGCGACTTCCTTGATCGAGGCGGTGAAGAAACCGACCTCGCCGGGGCCGAGCTGCTTGACCTCGGTCATCTTGGGCTTGAACACGCCGACGCGATCGACACCATAGGAGGCGTTGGCCCGCATCATCCGGATCGTCATGCCCTTCTTCAGCACGCCGTCGATGACGCGCACCAGCACGACGACGCCGAGATAGGCGTCGTACCATGAGTTCGACCAGCAGGCACTTGAGCGACGCATCGGGATCGCCCTTCGGCGCCGGCAGCTTCTGGACGATCGCCTCGAGCACGCCCTCGATATTGAGGCCTGTCTTGGCCGAGATCGGCACCGCCTCGGAGGCATCGAGGCCGATCACATCCTCGATCTGCTGCTTGATGCGCTCCGGCTCGGCGGCCGGCAGATCGATCTTGTTGAGGACCGTGACGATCTCGTGGTTGGCGTCGAGCGCCTGATAGACGTTGGCGAGCGTCTGCGCCTCGACGCCCTGCGAGGCGTCGACCACCAGCAGCGAACCCTCGCAAGCCGCGAGCGAGCGCGAGACCTCATAGGCGAAGTCGACATGGCCGGGGGTGTCCATCAGGTTCAGGACATAGTCCTTGCCATCCTGGGCCTTGTAGTCCAGCCGCACCGTCTGCGCCTTGATGGTGATGCCGCGCTCCTTCTCGATATCCATCGAGTCGAGGATCTGCTCGCTCATGTCGCGGGCCGCGACAGTGCCGGTCTGCTGGATCAGGCGATCAGCCAGCGTCGACTTGCCGTGGTCGATATGGGCAACGATCGAGAAGTTGCGGATATTGTCGATGGAACGGGTGCTCATGCGCGCGCCATAGCAGTGATGCCGCGTCGCGCCAAGCGGTTGCGCGTTTCGAAGCTCGCCCGGTGACCATAAACTCTGCGGTCATCCCGGGCGAAGCGCAGCGAAGACCCGGGATCCATGCCTGAGCGTATCCAACGAAGGTTCCGGCATGGATCCCGGATCGGCGCCGCTTCACGGCTTGTCCGGGATGACGGCGGAGAGTTTCGAAATCTCCAAATGCAACTTGCAAATTCCAATATCTGAGAATTATTCTCAGCCATGGAGTTCGACCACGATACCGAGATCGACCGCATGCTCGGGCAGCGCCTCAAGGCTGCCCGCCAGCGCCATGGCCTGACGCTCGACGTGCTTGCCGAGCGCAGCGGTGTCAGCCGAGCGATGATCTCCCGCGTCGAGCGCGGCGAATCGAGCCCGACGGCAGCGCTGCTGGTCCGGCTCGGCTCCGGGCTCGGCCTCTCGCTCTCGGCCTTGCTAGAAGAGAGCGCAGGAAACGGGCCGCTGGCACGCTGCGACGCCCAGCCGGTCTGGCGCGATCCGGCAAGCGGCTATCTGCGCCGCAATGTCTCGCCGCGCGGGACGGGCTCGGGCTTCGAGATCGTCGAGGTGGAGCTTCCGGCCGGAGCCGAGGTGAGGCTCGACAATGCGACGGGCGCCGCCGCGCTCGACCAGCAGATCTGGGTGCTGCGCGGCCGGCTCGACCTCACCGTCGAAGGCCTCCGCCACGAGCTCGTCGAGGGCGACTGCCTGCAGATGCATCTGCGCGGCCCGATCATCTACCGCAATCCGGGCGATGCGCCCGTCCGTTACGCCGTCATCCTCGCTGCGAGAAGCGGCGCCTTTCCGGGACATATCGCATGAACGCGACCAGCCTCGCCGTCTCCATCGACACGCTCGATGCCAAGGCTGCCGAGGCGGCCATTCGGGCACTTGCGGAGATCCTGCGCGACAGCGTCGCCAACGGCGCCTCGGTCGGCTTCATGAACTGGAACACGGCCGCCGATTACGAACGCTTCTGGCGCGATGTCGCGGCAGGCGTCGCGAGCGGGCAGATCATCCTGCTGGCTGCGCGAAACGGCGACGGCCTCGTCGGCACCGCCCAGCTCCACCTGATCGGCAAGCCGAACCAGCCGCACCGCGCCGAGATCGCCAAGGTGCTGGTGCATTCGCGTGCGCGCCGACAAGGCATCGGCGAGGCGCTGATGCAGCGCGCCGAGGCGATCGCGTGGGAAAAGGGCCGCGACCTCCTGGTACTCGACACGGACGAACACGGCGCGGCGCGGCGACTCTACAACCGATTGGGCTGGACCGAGGCCGGCACCATCCCGCGCTATGCGCTGATGCCGGATGGCGCCGATTGCGGCTCGACGTTTTTCTATAAGAGCCTGGCTTGAGCCACCGTTGTCATTCCGGGGCACGCCGCAGGCGTGAACCCGGAACCCACGACTGGGTGAGGCATTTGACATCCCACGACTAGCGGCTCGCCCAGTCGTGGTTTCCGGGTCCTTCGCTACGCGAAGCCCCGGAATGACAAGAAGGCTCAGCCCTCGGCGTTGCCGCGGACATAAGGCTCGACCGGGCCTTTGAGCGTGATCGTCATCGGGCGGCCGAAGCGGTCCTTGGCGGTGCCGGCGGCGACCTTCACCCAGCCTTCGGAGACGCAATATTCTTCGACATTGGTCTTCTCGACGCCCTTGAAGCGGATGCCGATGTCACGGGCCAGCACCTCTTCGTTGTAGAAGGGGCTGTCCGGATTGACGGAAAGGCGGTCGGGAAGCTGCTCGGACATGGTTCGCACCTGAATTGCGGAAAGGGTTGCTTTGCCCGCTCGATAGCCGCTTCCATCCGCAAAGCCAACTCAGGGCCTTAAGCTGACGCCTCAGCGGCTGCCATCCAGCAACCGGCCGACGACCTTGGCGGTGTAGTCGACCATCGGCACGATGCGGGCATAGTTGAGCCGCGTCGGGCCGATGATGCCGACGACGCCGACGATGCGCTGTTCGGCGTCGCGGAAGGGCGCGGCGACCATCGATGACCCCGACATCGAGAACAGCTTGTTCTCCGAGCCGATGAAGATGCGCACGCCGTCGCCATCCTCGGCCCGGGTCAGCAGGTCGATGACGTCGGTCTGCGTCTCCAGGTCGCCGAAGAGCATGCGGATTCGCTCGAGGTCCTCCTGCGCCCGGAGATCGTCGAGCAGGTTGGCCTGGCCGCGCACGATGAGATGGCGGTCGCTGCCGGGGCCGGCCTGGGTCGCGATGCCGCTTTCGACGAGGCGGGCCGTCAGCACGTCGAGCTCGCGCTCCATCAGTTCGCGCTGCCCGCCGATCTCGTTGCGCAATTCGGCGAGCGTCTTGCCGAGAACCCGGGCGTTCAGGAAATTCGCGGCCTCGCTCAGTGCCGAGGCCGGGAGGCCGGGCGGCAAAGCCAGCAGGCGGTTCTCGACCGTGCCGTCCTCGGAGACGAGCACGACCAGCGCGCGAGCAGGGTCGAGCCGGACGAACTCGATATGCTTCAGCCGGACATCGGCCTTGGTGGTGACGACGACGCCGGCGCCGCGCGACAGGCCGGAGAGCAGGGCCGAGGCTTCGGTCAGCGTCTGGTCGAGATTGCGGTTGCTGGCAGCGACCCTGATCTGCGCCTCGATGCGCGAGCGCTCCTCGGTCGTGAGGTTGCCGACCTCCATCATCGCGTCGACAAAGAAGCGCAGGCCCCTCTCCGTGGGCAAGCGCCCGGCGGAAGTGTGCGGCGCATAGATCAGGCCGGCCATTTCGAGGTCGGTCATGACATTGCGCACCGTCGCGGGCGAGAGCGCCCTCGGCAGCAGGCGCGCGATATTGCGCGAGCCGACGGGCTCCCCCGTCGTCAGATAGCCGTCGACGATCTGGCGAAAAATCTCGCGCGAGCGCTGGTCGGTCTCGACCAGGCTGCTCATCGTCTCGGGGCGGGGCGTATGGGCGCTCATGAACCTTTTTCAGGCGAACCGTCGTTCTCGTCCTATTGTCGTCATGCAAAGCGCAGGGATCAAGGGGCAGAACCGCTCTGTACCTTGCCGCGCGCGGCGCAAACGCCTACAAGCCGCCACTTCCCCGCAAGACAGGAATATTTCATGCGACCCTCCAAACGCGCCGCCGACGAGATGCGCAAGGTCACGCTCGAACGCGGCGTGGTGCGCTATGCCGAGGGTTCCTGCATGGTGACGTTCGGCGAGACCAAGGTGCTCTGCGCCGCGACCGTCGAGGAAAAGGGGCCGCCGTGGCTGCGCGGCACCGGCAAGGGCTGGGTCACCGCCGAATATTCGATGCTGCCGCGCGCCACGCATGAGCGCACGCGCCGCGAGGTCACCTCCGGCAAACCCTCCGGCCGCACGCAGGAAATCCAGCGCCTGATCGGCCGTTCCCTGCGCGCCGTGGTCGACCTGACCGCGATCGGCGAGCGCCAGATCGTCGTCGATTGCGACGTGCTCCAGGCCGATGGCGGCACCCGCACGGCCTCGATCACCGGCGCCTGGGTCGCACTGCATGATGCGCTGAAATGGATGGAAGGGCGCGGCCTGCTCAAGGGCACCAACCCGCTGAAGGACCATGTCGCCGCGATCTCCTGCGGCATCGTCGCCGGCAACCCGGTGATCGATCTCGACTATGTCGAGGATTCCGGCGCCCAGACCGACGCGAATTTCGTCATCACCGGCTCGGGCGGCATCGTCGAGGTGCAGGGCACGGCCGAAGGCGCGCCCTTCTCCGAGGAAGAGCTTTTGTCGCTGCTCAAGCTCGCCAAGGTCGGCGTCTCCCAGC
Organism: Beijerinckiaceae bacterium; assembly: GCA_965283735.1. Classification (GTDB taxonomy): domain Bacteria; phylum Pseudomonadota; class Alphaproteobacteria; order Rhizobiales; family Beijerinckiaceae; genus Allobosea. The sequence goes on from CBDIPN010000002.1 coordinate 1,451,613, forward strand.
TCGTCACGCTGCAGAAGGCGGCGGTGGCTTAAGGTAGTCCGCTATGTCCGCACTGGAAATTGGTGTCGGAGCTACGATTGCTGTGATCGTAGTGGCCACGGTGATCGTGGTCAGCCTTCGCCAAACTTCCAGCCACAAGGCACGCAGACAATCCTTCGAAGCCCCCGATCGAGGCTATCAGCCTCCGAATGATGACGGAGGACATGCAGTATGAACATGAGCCCGCACCGCCTCCTCTCCGGCAAGGTCGTAATCGCGACCCATAACCAGGGCAAGTTGCGCGAGATGCGCGAATTGCTGGCGCCCTATGGCATCGAGCTCGTCTCGGCCGGGGAGCTCGGCCTGCCCGAGCCGGTCGAGGATGGCTATATGTTCTCGGAGAACGCGGCGATCAAGGCGGTCGCCGCCGCGAGCGCCAGCGGACTGCCGGCGCTCTCCGACGACTCGGGCATCTGCATCGACGCGCTCGACGGCGCGCCCGGACTGTTCTCTGCCAACTGGGCGGGACCGGGCAAGGATTTCGCCCCGGCAATCGGGCGGGTGCAGATGGAACTCGCCAAGCGCGGCGCGATCACGCCGGAGAAACGCAAGGCGCATTTCGTCTCGGCCCTGGTGATCGCCTGGCCGGACGGCCATCAGGAATTGTTCGAGGGCCGCGTCTTCGGCACGGTGACCGAGCAGGCGCGGGGCCTCGGCGGCTTCGGCTACGATCCGGTCTTCCTGCCGGAGGGCCACGAGAAGACCTTCGGCGAAATGACGGCCGAGGAGAAGCACGGCATTCCGGCCGATGGCTCGCCCGGCCTGTCGCATCGCGCGCGCGCCTTCCATGAGCTGGCAGCCGCCTGCCTGAGGAAACCGGCGTGAGCGCCCCGGCCGCCCTCGCAGCGCGGCCTTCCATCCTGCATCCGACCGCGGATGCGGGCTTCGCCGTCTATGTGCATTGGCCGTTCTGCCTGGCCAAATGCCCCTATTGCGACTTCAACTCCCATGTCCGGCTGCAGCCGCCGGACCAGCAGCGCTATATCGCCGCCTTCCGCCGCGAGATCGCGCACCGGGCCGCGCTGGTGCCGGGCCGCACGGTGTCCTCGATCTTCTTCGGTGGCGGCACGCCCTCGCTGATGGAGGGCCGCACGGTCGGCGCGATCCTCGACGCCATCGGCGAGCATTGGGCTGTCGACCCCAATTGCGAGGTCTCGCTGGAGGCCAATCCGACCAGCGTCGAGGCCGGGCGCTTCCGCGATTTCCGGGCGGCCGGCGTCAACCGCGTCTCGCTCGGGGTGCAGGCGCTGAACGATGCCGATCTCAAGGCGCTCGGCCGGATGCATTCGGCCGAGGAGGCGCTCACCGCCGTCGCGATCGCGCGCCAGTATTTCGAGCGCTACTCCTTCGACCTGATCTATGCCCGCTCGCCCTTGCAGACGCCCGCCCTGTGGCGCGCCGAGCTGGAGCTGGCGATCAGCCATGCGGCCGAACATCTCTCGCTCTACCAGCTGACGATCGAGCCCGGCACCGCCTTCGAACGGCTGTTCCGTTCCGGCAAGCTCGCCATTCCCGACCATGATGCGGGCGCCGCGCTCTACGAGACGACGCAGGAGATCACGGCCAAGCACGGCCTGCCGGTCTACGAGATCTCGAACCATGCCCGGCCGGGGGCAGAGTGCCGGCACAACCTCGTCTACTGGCACTATGGCGAATACGCCGGCATCGGCCCCGGCGCCCATGGCCGATTGGTTACGGCGCAAGGCCGGATGGCACATTCGACCGAGAAGCGACCGGAGATCTGGCTGGAGCGGGTAGAGGCCGAGGGCCATGCGCTGGTCGAGGACGAGCGACTATCCGAGGAAGCGCAGGGCGACGAATACCTGCTGATGGGGCTTCGCCTCGTCGAGGGTATCAATCCCCAGGTGTTCAAGGCACTGGCCGGACGCGCACTCAATGCGAAACGCATCGCCAGCCTGATCGAGCAGAAGCTGCTGATGGAGCGTGATGGCGGCCGGCTCGCCGCGACACCGGACGGGGCACTGCTGCTCGATGCGCTGGTGGCCGATCTGGCGGCTTGAGGCGATTTTCGTCGAGCGTGGAAACACCGCCGTCATGCTCGCCCTTGTGGCGAGCATCCACGTCTTGAACACCGCATGACACAAATGAAGACGTGGATGGTCGGGACGAGCCCGACCATGACGAAGAGCGCGAAATGCGCCCCTCAGCCCTTCCCCAGCCGCGCGCCCGTCTTCGGGTCGAAGACATGGACCTTGTCGGGATCGACGGTGATCCAGAGCCGGCCTTCCTGCGCCGCGACCTCCCCGGTCGCCGCCTGCATCACGAAGGGGTGGCCCGAGAGCTTGCCGTGGAAGAGCTGGGTCGCGCCCAGTTCCTCGATGAACTCGACATCGAAGGGCAGCGAGCCCGCCTGCCCTTCCGAGGCGATCTCGACATCCTCGGGACGTAAGCCCACCTCGACCGGAGACTGTGCCGCCAGGTCCTCGCGCAGGTCGCGGACTTCGATGATGGTGTCGCCGAGCGCGACGATGCCGGAGCCGTCGACGAGGCCGGGCAGGATGTTCATCGGCGGCGAGCCGATGAAGGTCGCCACGAACTTGCTCGCCGGCTTACGATAGACCTCGGCGGGCAAGCCGATCTGCTCGACCTGGCCGGCGTTCATGACGACGAGCTTGTCGGAGAGCGTCATCGCCTCGACCTGGTCGTGCGTGACGTAGATCGAGGTGACGCCCAGCGCGCGCTGCAGCTTCTTGATCTCGACGCGCATCTGCACGCGGAGTTTCGCGTCGAGATTGGAGAGCGGCTCGTCGAAGAGGAAGACCTGCGGCTTGCGCACGATGGCGCGGCCCATGGCGACGCGCTGGCGCTGGCCGCCGGAAAGCTGGCGCGGCCGGCGCTCCAGGAAGGGCTCGATCGCGAGGATGCGCGCGGCTTCCTTGACGCGCTTGTCGATCTCGTCCTTGGGCGTGCCGCGGTTGCGCAGGCCATAGGCCATGTTGTCGTAGATGTTCATATGCGGGTAGAGCGCATAGTTCTGGAACACCATGGCGATGTCGCGGTCGGCCGGCTCGACCTGGTTGACGACGCGCTCGCCGATCGCGACCTCGCCCGACGAGATCGTCTCCAGCCCGGCGACCATGCGCAGAAGCGTGGACTTGCCGCAGCCGGAGGGGCCGACGAGGACGCAGAAGCCGCCGTCGGGGATGTCGAAGGAGACGCCTTTCACGGCCTCGACGCCGCCGGCATAGACCTTCTTGACGTTGCTGAGAGTGACCTGGGCCATTCGCGGATTACTTCTCGGTTTCGACCAGGCCCTTCACGAAGAGCCTCTGCATGGCGATGACGACGAAGACGGGCGGCAGCATCGCCAGCATGGCCGTGGCCATGGCGAGCTGCCATTCCGTCAGGGCGTCGGCGGTGACGATCATCTTCTTGATGGCGATGACGATGGTCTGCATCGAGTCCTTCGTCGTCACCAGAAGCGGCCAGAGATACTGGTTCCAGCCATAGATGAACTGGATGACGAAGAGCGCGGCGATCGTCGTCATCGAGAGCGGGAGCAGCGTGTCCTTGAAGAACCTGAAGGGGCCGGCACCGTCGATCTTGGAGGCTTCGAGCAACTCGTCCGGGATCGTCATGAAGAACTGCCGGAACAGCAGCGTGCCGGTCGCCGAGGCGATCAGCGGGATGGCGAGGCCCTGATAGGTGTCGAGCATGTTGAGATCGGAGACGATCTTGAAGGTCGGGAAGATGCGGACCTCGACCGGGAGCATCAGCGTGATGAAGATGATCCAGAACGCCGCCATGCGGAACGGGAAGCGGTAATAGACCACCGCATAGGCCGAGAGCACGGAGATGAAGATCTTTCCGAGCGCGATCGTGATCGCCATGATGAAGGAGTTCACCATCATGCCGATCACCGGCTCGCGCGTTGTGCTCGAGGTGCCTACGAAGAGGATGCGCTTGTAGTTCTCCAGGAAATACGGGCCGGGATAGAGCGGCATCTGGCCGTTGATCACGGTCGCGGCGTCCCAGGTCGAGGCGACGAAGGTCAGCCAGACCGGGAAGGCGACGATCAGCACGCCGATCGTCAGGATGACATAGGCGATCGCGTCGCCCAGGCGGCGGTCTTCGACCATCAGGCGGCCCTTCCCATTTCGCGCAGCAATCCGGCCAGCGCGTCCGCACAGGCATCGAGGCAGGCCTGGCCCTTCTCGGGCGTGGCACGGCGGGCATCGCCGATCACACCGGTCTCGGTCATCTCCCGGAAGGAGCGGTGGCGCGAGACGGTCGGCCGCCCCGGCAGGCCGTCGCGGGCGCCGAAGGCCTCGGCCAGGCGCGGCTCGCGCACCGAGCCCGGCGCCAGCACCATCATCATCGAGGTCTCGACCTCGCAGGCATGCTGGACGCCCTTCTGGTCTTCAAGCAAGGGCGGGAACGCGTCCTGCGCCAGCATGAAATAGGTGGTCGCCTCGACATGCAGCCGGGTCTCGCGCGCGAAATCGGGCAGGAAGGCGGTGAGCGCGGCGATGTTGCCGCCATGGCCATTGACGATCAGCACGCGGTGGAAGCCGTGGCGCTCGATGCTCCTGAGGAAGGCGAGCAACACCGCGCGATAGGTCGGGATATCGAAGGTGAAGGTACCGCCGAAGGCCATGTGATGCTCGGCCATGCCGCACCACAAGGTCGGCGCGACGACGACGTCGACATCGCCGGCGCGCTCGGCCGCAGCCTTGCAGACGCCGCTGCACAGGATCGTGTCGACGCCGACAGGCAGATGCGGGCCATGCTGCTCGATCGAAGCGACGGGCAGGACGACGATCGTGTCCGTCGCCGCCTTGGCGCGCAGTTCCTCCGCGGTGAGGTCCATCCAGAGCACGGAGGACATCAGTAGCTGACCTTGCGCTCGATGAAGCGGAACTGCACGGCCGTCAGCCCGATCACCATGATCAGCAGCAGCACCGACTGGGCCGCCGAGCCGCCGAGATTGGAGCCGCCCTTGCCGTCCGAGAAGACCTTGTAGACCAGCGTCTCGGTCGCGCCCGAGGGGCCGCCTCCGGTCACCGTGTCGATGATGCCGAAAGTGTCGAAGAAGACGTAGACAATGTTGACGACGAGCAGGAAAAAGGTCGTCGGCGAGAGCAGCGGGAAGACGATGGTCCAGAACCGGCGCATCGGCCGGGCGCCGTCGATCACCGCCGCCTCGATCACGCTCTTGGGGATCGATTGCAGGCCGGCGAGGAAGAACAGGAAATTATAGCTGATCTGCTTCCAGGTCGCGGCCAGGATGACCAGCAGCATGGCGTGGTTGCCGTTGAGCCGCGGATTCCACGGAACGCCAAGCGATTGCAGGCCGCGGGCGAGCATGCCGAGCGAGGGATCGAACATGAAGATCCAGAGCACGCCGGCGATCGCGGGCGCCACCGCATAAGGCCAGATCAGCAACGTCTTGTAGACCTCGGCGCCCCGGATCTGGCGGTCCGCCATCACGGCGAAAAGCAGCGCGATCGAGAGCGAAAACACGCAGACGAAGGTCGAGAAGACCGCCGTGTTGATGAAGGCCTTGAGGTAGCCGGGATCGGCGAAGAGCATCTGGTAGTTCTCGAACCAGACGAATTCCGTCGATGTGCCGAAGGCATCCTCGAGCAGGAAGCTCTGCCAGACCGCCTGGGTCGCCGGCCAGTAGAAGAACACGACGGTGATGGCGAGCTGCGGCAGAAGCAGCAGGAAGGGGATCGTCAGCCCCTTGAAGTATGCGTTCTTCTGCATCGGCTTCCCTGGAACGAGACGGCCATCCCGGACGGAGAGTGTCCGGGATGGCCTTGGATATGCAAGAGCTAAGCGTTTAGCGGGCCGCGGTCCGCTCGAACTGGCGCAGCATCTGGTTGCCGCGCTCGGCCGCCGCATCCAGCGCCGCCTGCGGCGACTTCTGGCCGTTCAGCGCCGCCTCCAGCTCCTCCGACCAGATGTCGCGGATCTGGACCAAGCTGCCGTAGCGCAGGCCCTTCGAGTTGTCGGTCGGAGCCTTGTTGGTCAGCTCGAGGATCGGGGTCTCGAGATAGGGCTTGTCCTTGTAGAAGCCGGACGCCTTGACCTTCTCGTAGGCCGCCTTGGTGATCGGCAGGTAGCCCGACTCGGTATGCAGCTTCACCTGACGATCGACATTCGAGAGGAAGGTGAAGAACTTCGCGACGCCCTTGTACTCGTCGGCCTTCTTGCCACCCATCACCCAGAGCGAAGCGCCGCCGATGATCGAGTTCTGCGGAGCGCCCTGCACGTCGGGATAATACGGCATCGCGGCATTGCCCCAGTCGAACTTGGCGTTCGCCCTGACATTGCCGAAGAAGCCCGAGGAGGTCAGGAAGATCGGGCACTCGCCCGAGGTGAAGCGGCCTTCGCCATTGTTGGTGCGACCGGAATAGTCATAGGTCTTGTCCTTCTGCAGCTCGACCAGATTGGTCCAGTGCTTGAGGAAAGCCGGGCTCTTGTTGAAGTTCAGCACGGCGTCGAAGCCGGCCATGCCGTTGACCTTGGTCGAGAGCGCCACGTTATGCCAGGCGCCGAACTGCTCGATATTGGCCCAGGTCGCCCAGGCGTTCGAGACGCCGCACTTGTCGTAGCCGGCGGCCTTCAGCTTCTTGGCGGCCGCGAAGGTGTCGGGCCAGGTCTTCGGCGGCTTCTCGGGGTCGAGGCCCGCCTTCTTGAAGGCGTCCTTGTTGTACCACATCACCATCGACGAGGAGTTGAACGGCATCGAGAGCATGTCGCCCTTGGCCGTCGAGTAATAGCCGGTGATGGCGGGCAGATAGGCGGTCGGGTCGAACTTCTCGCCGGCTTCCTTCATGACCTCGTGGACCGGCTTGATCGCGCCCTTGGCCGACATCATCGTGCCGGTGCCGACCTCGAAGACCTGCAGGATGTGCGGGGCCTGGCCGGCGCGGAAGGCGGCGATGCCGGCGTTCAGCGTGTCGGGATAGGAACCCTTGTAGACGGGTACGACCTTGTAGTCCTTCTGCGAGGCGTTGAAGTCCTCGGAAAGCTTGACGACGACGTCGTTGTTGGCGCCGGTCAGCGCGTGCCACCACTGGATCTCGGTCTGCGCCAGGGCTGGCGCGGCACCGGCCAGCGCGAAGGCAGCGACCGACATCAGGATGCGCGATTTGATGCTCATGGAATGTCTCCCTTCCGCGGGCGGGCGCCGCCGCGGTTCTTGTCGTTGGTGCGCAAGCTAGCATGAAGCGCAGGCGACATTTCAATGACAAATCGATGACGACCGGCGCAATCCGCCTTAGGTCTGGGTCCGGCCCGGCATGAATCGCGCCGGCCTCTCGCTTGCACATTCCGGCATAACCGGCTGATCTGCGCTCCCGCCCCGAATCCGCCCGTGGATGCCGCCATGCCCAGCCTCGACCTCGCCATGACCACGACCCTGCCCGCGGATGCCGATGCCGCCGCGCTCGCCGGCCGCGTCTGGCGCCCCGATCTCGGCGGCCCGGCCGTGGTGACGCTCCGCGGCGGACAGGTCGTCGACGTGACCCGGAGCTTCCCGACCAGCCGGGATCTCTGCGAGAGCGCCGACCCTGCCGCAGCCCTGCGCGCAGCCGAGGGCGAGACGATCGGTTCGTTAGCCGACATCCTCGCCAACACGCCTGTGGATGGCCGCGATCCGCAGCGCCCCTGGCTGCTCTCCCCGCTCGACCTGCAGGCGGTGAAGGCAGCCGGCGTCACCTTTGCGGTTTCGATGCTGGAGCGCGTGATCGAGGAGAAGGCACGCGGCAACCCGGCCGCGGCTGCAACGATCCGCACCGAGATCGGCAAGCTGATCGGCGACGACCTGTCGAAGCTGAAGCCCGGCTCGCCCGAGGCGATGCATCTCAAGGAGGTGCTGATCAAACAGGGCGCCTGGAGCCAATATCTCGAAGTCGGGATCGGGCCGGATGCCGAGATCTTCACCAAGGCCCCGCCGATGTCGACGGTCGGCACCGGCGCGGATGCCGGCCTGCATCCGGCCTCGAGCTGGAACAATCCCGAGCCCGAAATCGTGCTGGTCGTCGCCTCGGACGGACGCATCGTCGGCGCCACGCTCGGCAACGACGTCAACCTGCGCGATGTCGAGGGTCGCTCGGCGCTCCTGCTCGGCAAGGCCAAGGACAACAATGCCGCTGCCGCGGTCGGCCCCTTCATCCGCCTGTTCGATGCCGGCTTCACGCTCGACCATGTCCGCCAGACCACGGTGACGCTGACGGTCGAGGGCGAAGACGGCTTCCGGCTGGAAGGCTCCTCCTCGATCGCAAAAATCAGCCGCGACCCGGCCGATCTCGCCGCGCAGATGATCGGCCCGCATCATCAGTATCCGGACGGGGCGGCGCTCTATCTCGGCACCATGTTCGCGCCGATCAAGGATCGCGACGCGCCCGGCGGCGGCTTCACCCATAAATACGGGGACATCGTCACCATCGCCGCGCCCGAGCTCGGCAGCCTCGTCAACCGGATGAAGCGCACCGACGCCTGCGCGCCCTGGACCTATGGCGCCTCGCATCTGATGCGTTACCTCGCCGGGCGCGGGTTGCTCTGAGCGGCAGGACCGCAATTTTCACGGCCGTCGTGTCATCCCGGATGCAGCGAAGCGGAGATCCGGGATCCATCGTAGAGCGCGGCGCCCTTCGATGGATCCCGGGCAAGCCCGGGATGACGGCGTGGTTTCGCGCAGACACGAACGGCGCCTGTGGCAGATGCGTGCGTCCAAACATCCCAATCTTCTACGAAAAGAACGAGAACCTGCCTTTCCGTCAGGCGGATGGTAAGAATTTTCTGCCACTGAGCGGGCTGGACCAGGAGGGTTCGGCGTGGCGATGAGCGAGATCGGGAGACAGAGCTCCCAGGTCGACAGCAAACCTGTCGACGGCAAAGGGATGAGGGTGCGCGTGGCCGGCTCGCCTCTCGCCTGGATCATGGCTTTCGCGCTGGCGGCCATCGCCGGCCTGATCTTGCCCCTGCGCCTGCCGCTCGGGCCGAATGCCTGGGACACGGTCGTCTATCTCGACGCGATCCAACGCATCGAACTCGGCCAGGTCCCCACTGTCGACTTCTTCGCGCCGATCGGCCCGCTCGGCTTCTACCTGGCCGCGGCGCTCGACATTCTCTTCCCCAACGCGCAGCCGATGCTGCTGATCAACTGGGCACTGCTGCCGGTCATGCTGCCGGTGCTGGCCCTGATCGCCCGCGAGGTCTCCCGGCGCTCCCGGCCGCAGGCGCTCGCGCTCGTCCTGCCCTTCCTGCTGTTCGCGGCGCTGCCGATCAACCTGCACGGGCTCTATCCCTCGCCCGGTTTCGACGGCTACGGCTTCTACAACCGCCATGTCGCCCTGCTGCTCTACCTGCTGATCGCCACGCTGATCTTCGTGCAGCGGCGCGGCTTGCAGGTCGGACTCGTGGCCGCGCTGATGCTGGCGCTGTTCCTGACCAAGATCACCGGCGCGGTCTCCGGCACGCTGCTCGTCGGCTATGCCACGCTCAGCGGGCGGATGCGCTTCCGCGATGCGGTCATCGCCGCCGGCTTCGTCATCCTCGCGCTGGGCGTGCTGGAGCTCGCGACGGGGCTGAGCTCCGCCTATGTCATCGATATCCTGACCCTGCTCGGCCTCAACACCGATACGCTGCTGCCGCGCTTCCTGACCGTGGCCTCGGTCAAGTTCAACGTGATCGGGCCGTCGCTGCTGCTGTTCGCCGTGCTGGCCTATGCCTCCTGGCGCGATGGTTTGCCGGCGACGCTGGCCGGCTGGCGGGCGCTGGCCGATGCACCGATCGGCTGGTTCGCGGCCGGCCTGTTCGCGCTCGCCCTGTTCGAGACGCAGAACACCGGCTCGCTCGAATTCATCGGGCTGTGGCCGATCCTGCTGCCGCTGCTGCTCGACTGGTGGGAGCGGCGCGAGGACCGCATGCGGCCCGTGGTTCTCGTCCTGACGCTCGCGGTCACGCTGCCGAGTGCCGTGATCTGCCTGGAGCGGGGCATGCGTGCGGTGATGGGCGCGGCGACCTATGTCGCGCTCGACGTGCCCGATCTCGGCCCCCTCGGCCGCATCAGCGTGAAGCGCGACATCGCCGCGCGCGCCGCGGCGATGCTCGACCACTATGCGACGCAGCCGGAAGGCTATCGCGACCTGATCCAGCGCGACATCCTGCCCTCCTATATCCTCTATTCGGAGATCGACTATCAGGCGACCTGGATGCTCGAGATCCAGCAGGCGATCACCGCGATCAAGGCCTGGGAAGCCGCCAACAAGCGCGAGCTCAACGGCTTCTTCACCTTCGATTTCGTCGATCCGCTGAACCGCCTGCTGGAGCGTTCGCCGCCGCGCGTCGTGCCCGTCGGCGTCGATCCCGGCCGCAGCACGCCGAACCTCCAGCCGGGCACCATCGAGGCGCTCCGGCAGACGGATGCGATGCTGATGCCGAAATGCCCGGTGACGACGCCGCGCGAGATGATCCGCAGCCATTTCGCCGCCGCGCTCGAAGGGCGCGAGCGGATCGCGCTCGCGCCCTGCTGGGACATGTATCTCAGGAAGTAGGCGGTAGAGCATTTTCGAGCGAAGCGGATACCGGTTCGCGTGAAGAAAATGCGATAAAACAAAGAACTAGAGCGTACCTGCGGTTCGGAGAAACACGGGCACGCTCTATATATCAGCCGGCCGCCGTCTGCCCGGCTTCCCAGCCGAGGATGGCGCGCTTGCGCGTCAGGCCCCAGTGATAGCCGGTCAACGCGCCGGACTTGCCGATGACGCGGTGGCAGGGGACCACGAAGGAGATCGGGTTCTTGCCGACCGCGGCGCCGACGGCCCGCACCGCGCTGGGCTTGCCGATATGGCTGGCGACCTCGCCATAGGTGGTGGCGCAGCCGACGGGGATGCGCAGCAGCGTCTCCCAGACCCGGACCTCGAAATCGGTGCCGATCAGCACGACCCGCAGCGGCGTCTCCGGCGACCAGGCCTTGGGCTCGAAGATGCGGCCGGCATAGGGCGCGGTCAGCGCGGGATCATAGTGGTAATCAGCATGGGGCCAGCGCCGCATCATGTCGGCCAGCGCCTCGGCCCGGCCTCCGACGACCTTGCCGCCATCGGCGCTGTTCGAGACCCAGCCAAGGCCGGCGAGGCCGCGATCGGTGATCACCACCAGCGCCTCGCCGAAGGGCGAGACATGGAAGCCGTAGGAGAGCTTCAAGCCCTCGCCACCGGTCTTCCATTCGCCGGGCGACATCGCCTCATGCGTCACGAAGAGATCATGCAGGCGGCCGGGGCCGGAGAGGCCGACCTCGAGCGCCGTATCGAGGATGCTGGCCGAGGCGGAGAGCAGCCCCTTGGCATGGTCGAGCGTGATCGCCTGCAGGAAGGCTTTCGGCGTCAGCCCGCACCAGCGCCGGAAGAGATGGTGGACATCGGTCGGCGTCGCCCCGGCGGCCTCCGCGATCGCCTCGATCGTCGGCTGCTCGCGCCAGTTATGGGTGATGAAGGAGAGGATGCGCCGCACCGTGTCATAGTCGGAGCCGGGCGCGACGGCCGGGAAATCGGCCTCGCTCGGCATGGCCTCGGCGGCACGCGCCAGCACCGCATTGGAGAAGCGCGTCGGGGTCATCGCCGTTTTCATGGAAGCATGAGCGTTCATGGGAGCCTCGCATCATTCGTCATGATGCGAATTAGGGTCTCCACCATGCCGTTCCCACCCGAAAGCTGGCAAGGGCGGGGTTGCGCAGGGTGCCGGCGGAGCTTCTAACAGCACCATGACCTTCCCCGCCGATGCGATCATCGATCTCTATCAGCGCCACGCCGCGACCTATGACGGCTTGCGCGGCAAGCTGCTGATGGAAGGCCCCTGGCTCACGCGCTTCCGTGAGCTGCTCGCGCCCGACGCCACGATCCTCGATATCGGCTGCGGCACCGGGCAGCCGATCGCCCGTTATTTCAGCGAACAGGGTCATGCCGTCACCGGCGTCGATTCCGCCCCGGCGATGATCGCTTTGTGCCGGACGCGCTTTCCCGAAGGCGACTGGCAGGTCGCTGACATGCGCAAGCTCGCCCTCGGGCGCCGCTTCGGTGGATTGATCGCCTGGGATTCCCTCTTCCATCTGACGCCGGAGGACCAGCGCGGGATGTTCAAGGTCTTCAAGGCCCATGCCGCACCGGCGGCCGCCCTGATATTCACCAGCGGCCCGGCCCATGGCGAGGCGATCGGCACTTTTGAAGGCGAGGCGCTCTACCATGGCAGCCTCGATCCCGGGGAATACCGGGCACTGCTGTCGCAGAACGGCTTCTCGGTCATCGACCATATCGTGGAGGACCAAAGCTGCGGCGGGCATACGATCTGGCTCGCCCAGGCCGGTCCTGCTCAGGGCGCCCCGTAATCCGGCCCGCGGCGGGCGCTCGACAGGGCGGAACCCAGCGCATCGGCGAAACCGGCGCGCTCATGCGGCGAGAGCGCGGCGGCGACCGCGACGCTCTGCCCACGCGAGACCAGCTTCAGGCCGAGCAGGCCGTAATCCTCGTCGGTCTGGCGTTCGAGCCTTGTCCAGATCGGATTGAAGCGCCAGACCGTCTCGCGCCCGTGATGCGAAACCTTGCGCAGGAAGACCTCCAGCGGCGTCACCACGATGCGCTCGAAGGCGCGCGCATGCCGGAAATTGACGTGGAAGGCGACAAAGAGCGCGACGACATCGATCCCGAAGAAGCCGGCGACCGGCCAGGCACCGAGCACGACGAAGGGGATCGAGGAGATCACGCTCGCCAGGCAGACCAGCGTCATCACGATGCGGAAGCCGTTCCGGCCGAGCGAGCGATGCGGCGTGATCGTGGCGTCGAAGACCGGCCGCTGCGACGCGTCCGCGATCTCGCTGCCAAGGCTCTTGCCGGTGGTCATGCGACGATTATAACGCCGTCATGGATCAGCGGAACAGGCCCCCTCGCATGGCTGCGCCGGCAAAGCGCATCACGTTGCCGCGCGCCCGCAAGCCGGCGGAGATCCGCGAGATCTTCAGCCGCTTCCAGGCCGCCAATCCCGAGCCCAAGGGCGAGCTCGACCACACCAACGCCTTCACGCTGCTGGTCGCCGTCGTGCTCTCGGCGCAGGCGACCGATGCCGGCGTCAACAAGGCCACCCGCCCGCTCTTCGCCATCGCCGACACGCCGGAGAAGATGCTCGCGCTCGGCGAGGAGGCCGTGCGCGAGTACGTCAAGACGATCGGGCTCTTCCGCACCAAGGCGAAGAACGTGATCGCGCTCTGCGAGAGGCTGATCGCGGAATTCGGCGGCGAGGTGCCGGCGACGCGCGAGGCGCTGGAGAGCTTGCCGGGCGTCGGCCGCAAGACCGCCAATGTCGTACTCAATATCGCCTTCGGCGAGATCACCCACGCCGTCGACACCCATGTCTTCCGCATCGCCAACCGCCTGCGCATCGCGCCGGGCAAGAACGTATTGCAGGTCGAACTCGGGCTGGAGAAGGCCGTGCCGCCCGAATTCGGACGGCATGCCCATCATTGGCTCATCCTGCACGGGCGCTACACCTGCAAGGCGCTGCGCCCCGAATGTATCAGCTGCATCCAGAACGACCTCTGCGATTCCGCAGACAAGCGGATCGCCTGAGCTTTCGGCCTAGACAAGGTCCCCGGCGCACAGCGGAGTTCGGGCGCGCCGGGAACCTTCGAATCGGAGCAGAGCGTGCTCCTCAGGCCGTCGCGTGCGGCTCGTGCCGATAATCCCACACTGCCCAGGCCGAAATCCCCGCGATCAGCAAACCGACCACGAGATGGCTCCAGAACGCGTGGAGATGGGTCGTGAAGCCGAGCATCCAGGGCGAGGCCACCAACCAGAGCCCGAGCGCGAGGTTCAGCCACTCTTCCCATTCGGCAAAGGCCGAAATCGCGGCGATCGCGATCAATGCGAGCACAGCGCCGACGATCCAGGCATTGCGCGCCGGCATCACATTGCCAGTATAGCCCATGAACCAGGGTGAGAAGAACAGCAGCGCGGCGAGGATCAGGTTAAGCCAGTCCTGCGTCCGTCCGGTCTTCATATTCGAGGTCATCATGATCACCTCCATCGGTGACGATCATCCAACCACTACGCCTCGCGCATGAGGCGCCAGGTCCCGATTATTATACGATCAGGTCGATAATATTTCAAGAACATATTGGGAACGACAGGTGACCGACCGAAGCCCGTCACCTGTCCAGCGATGTCTTCTGCGCGGCGGCACGACCGAACCGCGGTGAGCGAATTCACTTCGCGTCGAGCAGGTCCTTGACCGAAAGCAGGACCAGTTCGTTGTCGTCGGCCTTCTTCGGGTCGCGCGAGGAGGAGAAGGGCAGGTTGTTGTCGTTGCCGACGACGATGATGCCATTGGCGCGATCGACCACGTCGACGTTCTCGATGGTGAAGAACGGGAAGGGCAGCACGCCGTCGATGGCGCCCTGCTTCGCCTTGCCGTCGGGATCGGCGATCTTCAGGAGGTCGATGAAGCCGATCTTGCGCACGGGCTTGCCGACATTCGCCTCGGTCATCTCGATCTTCACGATGCGCTTGAACTTGGCGAGGTCGTGGAAGCAGTCGGGGCCCTTCTGGCCAGCGGCGCAGGCCTTGTCGGCGGTGCCCTCGCCGTTATCGCGCTCGATGATCAGCGCTGTAGAGCCGTCGATCATGTTGAAATCGCCGATGGCATTGCCCTTCTGCTCCAGGGGATAGAACCAGGAGCGGCCGGTCCACTTCTCGCCCGCGACATCGAATTCGAGGATGCGCAGCACCTCCTTGCCGTCGACCTCCTCGTTGCCCTTGGTCTCGGCGTTCCAGAGCGGGCCTTCGAGCAGCGGATAGAGGAAGCGGCCATCCGGCGACTGCGCCATGCCCTCATAGCCCTTGGAACGGCGCACGTTGAAAGCCGGCATGGGAGCATCGGGCGCGCCGGGCGTGGTGATGGCGTAATGGTCGGGCGAGCGGGCCGGCTTGCCGTCGACCTGTGTCTCGAACACCGCCTCGACCTTGCCGGTGGCGTCGACGCGGATGAGATAGGGGCCGAATTCCTCGCCGATCCAGAACTTGCCGCCGATCGGCTGGATCGATTCAGGATCGAAATCGGCACCGGTCAGGTAGCGCTTTTCCGTGCCTTCCTGGACGATGCGGAACGGCACCTTCTTGTCGGGGTCGTGCAGGAAGGTGGTCGAGAGGCGCTCGACCACGCCCTTGCCGAAATCGGCCCTGAGGCGATGGAAGAACAGCATCGCGTCCGGCGAATTCGCCTTGGCGCCGAAGCCGTTATCGGTCAGCACGAGGAACTCGCCATTCCCCAGCGAGCGGATGCCGGAAAAACCCTGCACGGGCTGGCCGGCGAAAGGGGTGGAGAGCCCGGTCGGGCGTCCGCCCGAGGTGCCCATCACGGTGCCGGCCGCCTCGACGCGCTTGCCGGGCGTGACGAACTTGCCGGAGATCTTGAGATCGGCCGGCGCATCGGCCGGAGCCGGGATGATGGTGTTCGCCGGCAGCAGGGCTTGGCCGACGAGCTTGGCGGGGAATTCCTTCTGGGGCGCCTCGGCTCCGGCGAGAATCGTCGAGGACAGCAACAGGGTGGCAATGATCGGCAGGCGCATGGAATACTCCGGGATGAAGCGAAGCCTTCGCTTCGCCCGTCTCGATTGCGCTGCGACGACAGCCCGGCGACCGTTCCGTGACAGCCTGTCGGCTCGCACTCAGTATCCCCGCGCCGGATCGACCACGTTGATCAGCGGTTCTCCGGCTTCCAGACGTCCGACCTGCGCGGCAATCGCCGTGGCGATCGCCTCCGGCTCCGACATCGCCGAGTTATGCGGCGTCACCGTCACGCCCGGATGGCTCCAGAGCCGCGATTCCACCGGCAGCGGCTCGACCTCGAAGACATCGAGCGTCGCGCCCTTGAGCGTGCCGGCATCGAGCGCGGCGAGGATATCGTCCGCGACCTGCAGGCCGCCGCGCCCGGCATTGATCAGGAACGGCCCGCCGAGGCGCCCGTCCTGCGCGAGGCCCGAGAGCATCCCGGCATTGATGATGCCGCGCGTGTCCGGGGTCAGCGGCAACAGGCTGACGAGGATGTCGGTACGGCCCAGGAAGGCCTTCATGCCGTCCTCGCCGGAGAAGGTCTGGAGACCCTCGATCGTCTTGGGCGAACGGCTCCAGCCGGCGACGTCGAAGCCCATGACGGCGAGCTTGCGCGCCGCGTCCTGGCCGAGCTCGCCCAGACCCATGATGCCGACGCGGACCGAGCGGGCGGCCGGCTGGTTGCGGTCGTCGTCCCAGCGTTTTTCGCGCTGCTGGCTGTCATAGCGGCGCTGCTGGCGCAGGTAGCTCAGGCAATGCAGGACGATGTACTCGCTCATGCGCGTCGTCAGGTCGGGGTCGACGATGCGCGCGATCGGCACTTCGGGCAGCTTGTCGTCGGCGAAGAGGAAGTCGACGCCGGCGCCCAGCGAGAAGATCGCGGCGAGATTGGGCAGGCCCGTCAGACTGCCGGGCGGGTGCTTCCAGCTCGCGACGTAGTGGACGGC
The DNA here is from genome assembly GCA_965283735.1 of Beijerinckiaceae bacterium. Taxonomy (GTDB): domain Bacteria; phylum Pseudomonadota; class Alphaproteobacteria; order Rhizobiales; family Beijerinckiaceae; genus Allobosea. The sequence goes on from CBDIPN010000002.1 coordinate 1,468,168, forward strand.
GCGACGGTCGAAGGGCTCGCCGAGGACGACGATCGGCATATCCGGCAGCAGCGCCTGGAAGCGCGCGCGCCAATCCTCGACATGCCAGCCCGTCATGGCCAGAAGCAGACTCATCCCGTAACCCTCTCCGTAACCCGTTCCGCGACCAGCGGGCCGCGCGCCGCACCGTCTCCGATCCGATAGGCCTTGCGCAAGCGCTCGCTCGCCGCTTGGTAACCGGCCTCATTGCGGGCATGGACGATGCCGAGTGGCCGATCCGGCCCCACCGCATCGCCGATCCCCGCCAGCCCGACGATGCCGACGGCGTGGTCGATCGGGTCCTGCGGGCGCACGCGGCCACCGCCGAGCGCCACGACCGCGAGGCCGACGGCGCGTGTGTCGACAGAGGCGACAGTCCCGGCCGTTTCGGGATGGACCGGCTTCACGACCGGCGCGGCGACGAGGTGCTTCTGCGGCGCCTCCAGCAGGTCCGCCGGACCTCCGAGCGCCACGATCATGCGGGCGAAGCGTTCGGCCGCGGCGCCGGAGGCGAAAGCCTGCTCGATCTTGGCGCGGGCGGTGTCGAGATCCGGCGCGAGCTTGCCGAGCAGCAGCATCTCGGCGGCGAGCGCGACCGTGACCTCGTGGAAGCGCGGTTCGCGATGGCGCCCGGTGAGATGGTCGAGGGCATAGGCGACCTCGAGCGCATTGCCGGCGGCGGAGGCGAGCGGCTCGCTCATGTCGGTGAGGAGCGCAGTGGTCGGCAGGCCCGCGCCGTTGGCGACGCCGACCAGGGCCCGCGCCAGGGCCTGCGCCTTGCCGTAATCCGGCAGGAAGGCGCCGGAGCCGAATTTCACGTCCATGGCGAGGCCGTGCAGGCCGGCGGCGAGCTTCTTCGACAGGATCGAGGAGACCAGCAAGGGAATCGTCTCGACCGTCGCGGTGACGTCGCGAATGGCATAGAGGCGCTTGTCGGCCGGGGCGAGATCGGCAGTCTGGCCGATAATGGCGCAACCCGTCTCCCGCACCACCTTGCGGAAGAGGTCGATGCCCGGTTGCGTGACGTAGCCCGGGACCGCGTCGAGCTTGTCGAGCGTGCCGCCGGTATGGCCGAGGCCGCGGCCTGAGATCATCGGGACATAGCCGCCACAGGCCGCAACCGCCGCCGCCAAGGGCAGGCTCACGGTATCGCCGACGCCGCCGGTCGAATGCTTGTCGAGGGCGGGACCGGGCAGGTCGTCCCAGCGCAGCACCGTGCCGGAATCGCGCATGGCCAATGTCAGCGCCACGCGCTCGCGCTCGTTCATGCCGTTGAAATAGACCGCCATGGCGAAGGCGGCGGCCTGGCCCTCGCTGACCGAACCGTCCGGCAGCCCGGCGATGAGCTGGCGGATATCGGCCTCGGACAGTTCCGCCCCGTCGCGCTTGGCGGCGATAATCTCCTGGGTCAGGCGCATCAATAGCTCCCACGCGGCGCGGCATCGGGCCCGGCGCCATCAATAGCCGCGACGAGCGCGCCGTAGAGGCCGCTGGCGCCGAAGCGGAAGGTTGTCGGCGAGGCCCAGTCGGGCCCCATGATCGCGTCGGCTAGGTCGAGATAGCTTCTGGCGTCGGCGAGCGTCCGGATGCCGCCCGAGGGCTTCAACCCGATGGGACGGGCGGTGCCCGCGATGACGCTCAGCATCACGCGCACGGCGGGGATGCTGGCCGAATGCGCGGTCTTGCCGGTCGAGGTCTTGATGAAATCGGCGCCGGCCGCGATGGCGAGTTCCGAGGCGGTCCTGATCTTGTCGAGATCGGGATACTCGCCGGTCTCCAGGATCACCTTCAGCCGCCGCTCGCCGCAAAGCCCCTTGACGTTGCGGATCATCGCTGCCGCCGCCGTGGTCTGGCCGGCAAGGACGGCCCGCCAGGGCAGGACGAGGTCGATCTCGTCGGCGCCGGCGGCGAGTGCCTCTTCCGTCTCGCGCATCGCCGGGGCGATCGGCGTGTCGCCATCGGGAAAGTTGACGACCGTCGCGATGCGGACGGGGCCGTCGCCGAGTTCCGCTCGCGCCGTCGCGACGAAGCGCGGCCACAGGCAGATCGCCGCGACCGGCACGGGGCCGGAGACGGCCCGGCGGCAGAGGTCGCGCGCGCCTTCCTCCGTGGCATCGTCGGCGAGATCGGTGAGATCGAGCAGGGCGAGCGCGCGCCTGGCGAGATCGGCATCGGACATGGCTTACAACTCCGACAGGAAGGCGCGCAGCAGGCGCCTGAGCGCGCCCGCCGCGAGGCCCGCGACATCGCGCGTCTCGGCATGGTGCGGCGTGCCACCATGGAGGCCAGCGCCCATATTGGTAACGATCGACAGGCCGGCGACGCGCAGACCGTGACGGCGCGCCAGGATCACCTCCGGCACGGTCGACATGCCCACGAGATCGGCGCCCATGATCTTCGCCATGCGGATCTCGGCCGGCGTCTCGAAGCTCGGTCCGGTGAACCACATATAGACGCCCTCGCCGAGCGGGATCGCCGCCCTCTGGGCCGCGCGCTTGAAGCGGCCGCGCAGATGCGGATCGTAGGCGTCGACCATCGGCACGAAGCGACCGTCGCCCTTGTCGCCGATCAGGGGATTGGGACCGTTCAGGTTGATATGGTCGGTGATGAGGGCAAGGCTGCCCGGACGCATCTCCGGCGAAAGCGAGCCGGCCGCATTGGTCAGGATCAGGGGCGGCGAACCGAAGGCGGTGAGTACGCCGAGGGGCACGCGCATCACCGCGGAATCGCCGCCCTCGTAATAATGGGCGCGGCCTTCGTAGATCAGCACCTTCCGACCATGCAGCGTGCCATAGCGGAGCTGGCGGGCATGGCCGGAGACCTCGCCGCGCGGAAAGCCGGGCAATTCGGCATAGGGGATACGCACGGCATCCTCGATATCCTCGGCGACGGCGCCAAGGCCGGTGCCGAGCACGATCGCGCAGTCGATCGCATCGACGCCGCGGTCCGTCAGGATGGACGCCAGCGCGTCAAGGGCCGGATCAGCCGCCATCGCTCACTCCCTCCCAGCCGCCGAAGCGGCCTTACATCAGCGCGGCAAATTGGCCGGTCCGAAGGAGGCTGGCAACAGCTCCTCCAGCGTGAAGCGCGCGCGGATGCCCTCGGGCCCGGCGATCGCGACCGGTGTCTCCGGCGCGGCGAATTCGCGGATGCGCTGGCGGCAGGCACCGCAGGGCGTGACCAGCTCGGCGCCCTCGCCGAAGACCAGCACGGCCCGGATCGCGCGGCCACCGGCCGCGACCATCGCCGCGATCGCCCCGGCCTCGGCGCAGGAGCCGACCGGATAGGCGGCGTTCTCGACATTGCAGCCGGCATGGACCGCGCCATCATCGGCGAGCAGCGCGGCGCCAACCTTGAAGCGCGAATAGGGTGCGTAGGCGCGCGGCTGGATCGCGGCGGCGGCAGCGAACAGGGCCTCGAAATCGGGTTCGGCCGGCAAATCAGCGTTCCTTGACATAGGGCAGGCCGGAGGCCTTGGGCGGCGTCGCCTTGCCGATGAAGCCCGCGAGCAGGACGATTGTCATCAGATAGGGCAAGGCCTGGATCGCTTCCACCGGCACGAGGCCGATGCCGGGCAATGTCACGCCCTGAAGCCGGATCGCGACCGCATCGAGCAGGCCGAAGAGCAGACAGGCGCCGAGCGCCGGCCAGGGCCGCCAGTTGGCAAAGATCACGGCGGCGAGCGCGATGAAGCCGCGCCCCGCCGTCATATGCGGCAGGAACCCGGCGGATTGCGCCACCGCGAGATAGGTGCCGCCGATGCCGCAGAGCACGCCGCAGATCGCGACAGCGCCGTAGCGCAAGCCCGCGACCGAGATGCCGGCCGTATCGACCGCTGCCGGATTCTCGCCGACGGCGCGGATGCGCAGGCCGAAACGCGTGTGCTTCAGGACAAAGGCGGTGACGAGCACGCAGAGCAGGGCGAGATAGGCGGGCGCCCCATGGCCGGAGACGACCTCGTCATAGATCAGGCCGAGCCCGGGCACGTTTTCGCGGGTCCAGCGGGCGAAGGGCAGGGTGATCTCGCCGAAGCGGGCCGGGCCTTCCAGCGAGGGTGTGCGTCCGCCCTGCCCGTACCAGGCATTGCCGAGAATGACGGTTAGTCCGGCCGCCAGCATGTTGATGGCGACGCCGGAGACGATCTGATTGCCGCGCCAGGTGATGGCGGCGAAGCCATGGACCAGCGCCAGCGCCAAGGCGGCGAGGATGCCGGCGCCAAGCCCGATCCAGGCCGAGCCGGTGACGAAGGCCGCGACCGCCGAGGCGAAGGCGGCGATCAGCATCTTGCCCTCGAGGCCGATATCGACGACGCCGGCCCGCTCCGACCACAAGCCCGCCATCGCCGCGCAGATCAGCGGGATCGAGAGGCGGATCGTCGAATCGAGGACGACGGCGATGAGCTGGAGCAGGTCCATCGTCAGTTGCTCCCCCTTGTCATTCCGGGGCTTCGCGCAGCGAAGAACCCGGAACCCACGGCTGGGCGCGCGCTTTCGGAACGGCGGCAGGCGGGCTCACCCGGTCGTGGGTTCCGGGTTCGATCCTGCGGATCGCCCCGGAATGACAAAGGGGCTCGCGCCGTCATGGTGTCCGCCCCATCCCAAGCACGACCGCCACCAACCGCCGGAACAGCCCATCCAGCGCCCCGGCGAAGAGCACGAGCACGCCGCCGATGACGACGACCATGTCGCGGGTGATCGCCGGCTTGTCGAAGGACAGCTCGGCGCCACCCTGATGGAGCACGCCGAAGAGCAGGGCGGCGAGGCCGACGCCGGCCGGATGGCCGCGCCCCATCAGCGCGACCGCGATGCCGACGAATCCGTAACCAGCGGTGAAATCAAGCACGAGCCGATGCTGAACGCCGAGCGCCTCGTTGACCGCGAGCCCGCCTGCGAGCGCGCCCGAGATCGCCATGGCGATCATGGTCACAGTGGCGGGCGAGATACCGGCATAGGCGGCGGCGCGCGGATTGGCGCCGACGGTGCGGATCGCATAGCCCAGCCGCGTGCGCCAGATCAGCAGCCAGACGGCGGCGAGCGCCATCAGGGCGAGGAAGAAGGCACTGTTCAATGGCGTCGAGGGCAGTTTCAGGCCGAGCGGCGCGAGCAGTTGATGCATCGGCGTCAGGATGGCGCTGGCCGGGAAATCCGGCGTCTCCGGCTGCATCGAGCCGGGTTTGCCGATGACCTCGCGCAAGAGATAGACGATCAGCGTCGCCGCGACGAAGTTCAGCATGATCGTGGTGATCACGACATGGCTGCCGCGCTTGGCCTGGAGCCAGCCGGGAATGAAAGCCCAGAACGCGCCACCCGCTGCCGCTCCAGGATCGCGAAAGGCGCGGCAAGGAAACCGGGCAGCGTGGGAAGCGCGAAGCAGGCGATCGCCATGGCGATGCCGGCGACCGTCGCCTGTCCCTCGCCACCGATATTGAACAGGCCGGCATGGAAGGCGACGGCGACCGCGAGCCCGGTGAAGATGAAGTTCGTGGCGTAATAGAGCGTGAAGCCGATGCCCTCGGCGCTGCCGAGCGCGCCACGCAGCAGCAGGGCGGTTGCCTCCAGCGGGTTCTCGCCGATGCCGATGACGACGAGCCCGGCGACGAGGAGCGCCGCCACGACCGAAACCAGCGGCACCAACGCGATATCGGCCCAGCGCGGCAATTCGACGGGGGCGGCGCTCATGCGGCCTCGTCCGTGACGCCGGCCATGAGCAGGCCGAGATCGCGCTCGTCGGCCGCTGCGGCGACGCGCTCGCCGGTGATCCGGCCGCCGCACATGGCGATAATCCGGTCGGAGAGCGCCATCACCTCCTCCAGCTCGACCGAGACGAGCAGGATCGCGACGCCCTGATCACGCAGCGCGACCAGCCGGCGATGAATGAACTCGATCGCGCCGATATCGACGCCGCGCGTGGGCTGGCCGACCAGCAACACCTTGGGGCCTCGTTCGATCTCGCGGGCGAGCACGATCTTCTGCTGGTTGCCGCCGGAGAACTTCGCCGTCTTCAGCGCGGGATCGGGCGGGCGCACGTCATAAGCCGCGAAGGCCTCGCGCGCATGGGCCTCGATGCGGGCCGGCGAGAGCAGCGGACCGGAGCCGAAAGCAGGATCGTGCTGGTAACCGAGGATAGCGTTCTCGGCGGCGGAGAAAGCCGTGACGAGGCCGCTGCGATGGCGGTCCTCGGGAATATGCATCAGCCCGAGATCGCGCAGTCGCGCCGGATGGCGATCAGCGGTGGCAAGAATTTGCCCGCCCAGCCGGATCACGCCGCGGCTCGGCTGGATCAGGCCGGCCAGCACCTCCAGCAATTCGCTCTGGCCGTTGCCGGCGACCCCGGCGATGCCGACGATCTCGCCTTCATGGAGCGTGAGATTGACATCCTTCAGGGTCTCGGTGCCGCGCCCGTCGCGGCAGGACAGGCCAACCGCCTCCAGCACCGGCGCGCCACGCTCGCGCGGCTGTTTCTCGACGCGCAGCAACACGCGCCTTCCAACCATCGCCTCGGCCAATGCCGGCGGCGAGGTTTCGGCGGTGGCGACATGGGCGACCATCTCGCCGCGGCGCATCACCGAGACGCGGTCGGTCACATCCATGATCTCGCGCAGCTTGTGGGTGATCAGGATCACCGTCTTGCCCTGCGCCTTCAGCGCCCGGAGCAGGGCGAAGAACTGGTCGGCCTCGGCCGGCGTCAGCACGGCCGTCGGCTCGTCGAGGATCAGGATCTCGGCGCCGCGATAGAGCGCCTTCAGGATCTCGACGCGCTGCTGCAGGCCGACGGAAAGTTCGCCGACGATGGCGTCAGGATCAATCGCGAGGCCATAGTCCTGCGAGAGTTTTGCGAGCGCGGCGCGCGCCTTCGATACGCCGCCCTTGAGCAGAGCCCCGCCTTCGGCGCCGAGCACGACGTTCTCGACGACGCTCAGCGTCTCCACCAGCATGAAGTGCTGATGGACCATGCCGATGCCGGCCGCGATCGCATCGGCCGGGGAGCGAATGCGGCGCGGCTCGCCCGCGATCCTGATCTCGCCGGCATCGGCCTCGTAGAAGCCGTAGAGGATCGACATCAGCGTCGACTTGCCGGCGCCGTTCTCGCCGACGATGCCATGGATGGAGCCGGCCGCGACCGAGAGGGATACGTCCCTGTTGGCGGCGACCGGGCCGAAGCGCTTGGAGATGCCGGTGAGCGCGATGGCGGGCTCAGAACTCAAGGGAGCCGCCCGCGCCTCACATCGTGCATTTCTGGTCGGACATGTAGTCGTGGACCTTGACGGTGCCGGCGATGATGTCGGCCTTGGCCTTGTCGGCGGCGGCCTTCATCTCCGGCGTGATCAGGGCCTTGTTGGCGTCGTCCAGCGCCCAGTCGATGCCCTCTTCCTTCAGGCCGAGCACGGAGACGCCGGGCTTCCAGGCGCCGTCCTGCGTCGCCTTGAAGGAGTTGTAGGCGGCGGTGTCGACACGCTTGAGCATCGAGGTCAGCACCTTGCCGGGATGCAGGGCGTTCTGGTTGGAATCGACGCCGATGCCGAGCTTGCCGGCATCCGCCACGGCGCGGAGCACACCGATGCCGGTGCCGCCGGCGGCGTGATAGACCACGTCGGCGCCGCGATCGATCTGCGACTTGGCGAGCTCGCCGCCCTTGACCGGATCGTTCCAGGCGGCCGGGGTCGAGCCGGTCATGTTCTGGAAGATCTCGGCGCCGGCCTTGCCGGCCTTGACGCCCTGGACATAGCCGCAGGCGAACTTGCGGATCAGCGGAATATCCATGCCGCCGACGAAGCCGACCTTGCCCGATTTCGAGGCCAGCGCCGCGAGCAGGCCGACAAGATAGGAGCCCTCATGCTCCTTGAAGACGACCGACTGCACGTTCGGCAATTCGACGACCATGTCGATGATCGTGAACTTCAGGTTCGGGAACTCGGCCGCGACCTTCTGCAGGGCGGTCGCCTGCGAGAAGCCGACCGCGATGATCGGCGAATGGCCGTCGCGGGCGAAGCGACGCAGGGCCTGCTCGATCTGGGCATCGTTGGTCGGCTCGAAATCGCGGAAGTCGACATTGGTCTCCTTCTTGAACTTCTCGGCGCCCATGAAGACGCCCTCGTTGAAGGATTTGTCGAACTTGCCGCCCTTGTCATAGACGATCGCGGGCTTGATCGTTTGCGGCTGCGCCAGAGCCGCGACAGTGGAAAGCGCAACGCCGGCGAGAGCCGCCGCGAAAGAACCCAAACGCATCGAACGATCCCCTGTCATAGCCGGGCGCCGTTGTCCGGCCCTCGATCGCGGCACGATGGCATGGCCCGGGCGCGCGGCCAAGCTGGCGAAAAGTCATGTTTGTCGGGAGGGTGCGGCCGAGCCGGCATGGCGATTGCCGAAGGACCGCTGCCGGCCTTAGGCTGCGATCCATGATGCTGAACGACGACGAGATCGAGCGCTATGCGCGCCATATCGTCCTGCCGGAGATCGGCGGGCCTGGCCAGCAACGGCTCAAGAACGCGCGCGTGCTGGTCATAGGGGCCGGCGGGCTCGGCGCGCCCTTGATCCAGTATCTCGCGGCGGCCGGGATCGGGAAGATCGGCATCGTCGACGACGATATCGTCTCGCTCTCGAACCTGCAGCGCCAGACCATCTTCACCACCGAGGATATCGGCGCGCACAAGGCGGTCGCCGCCGCCCGCTTCGTCCGAAACCTCAACCCGAACGTGGTGGTCGAGGAGCACGTCACGCGGCTCGACCCGCACAATGCCCGCGCACTGATCGCCTTCTACGACGTCGTCGCCGAAGGTTCCGACAATTTCGCGACGCGCTATGCCGTCTCCGACGCCTGTTTCCACGAACACAAGCCGGTGGTGATGGGCGCGCTCGGTCGTTTCGACGGCTCGCTCACCACGATCCGCGCCCATGAGGCGGGGCCGGACGGAAAGCCGAACCCGACCTGGCGCTGCCTCTTCCCGGAAGCGCCGCCGCCGGGCGCGATCCCGACCTGCGCGGAAGCCGGCGTGCTCGGCGCCCTGCCCGGCATCATCGGCTCGCTGATGGCGCTGGAGGTGGTGCGCACTGTTATCGGCTTCGGCGAGCCGCTCGTCGGCAAGCTATTGCTGGTCGATGCGCTGACGATGCGCTTCGAGACGCTGCGCTATGGCTGGGACGAGGCCAATCCGCTCAACGGCACGGGCACGAACGAAGGTCGATCTTAACCGGTTGCTGCTAGCAAGCCCCATCGACAGCGATGGGGAAGAGCGCGATGCAGGCCGGTGGCACGATCGGAACACCCGTTTCGACGCGAGCGACCTGGCTTCCCAATTTGCCCCTCGGCCTGCTCGGCACCGCCGTCCTCGCCTGCGCGCTGCTGCTGACGCTGCCCCTGACATTGCCGCTCGGACCGATGTACTGGGACCTCGTCCTCTATCTCGACGCCGCCAACCGGATCGGCGACGGGCAGGTCCCGCTGATCGACTTCATCGCGCCGGTCGGACCGCTCGGCTATTGGCTCTTCGCCGGGTTCGACGCGCTGTTCCCACGCGCGCATCCGCTGCTCACGGCGCAATGGTGCCTGTTCGCGGTGACAGCCCCGGCCATGGCCGTGGTCCTGCATGCCATCAGCCGGCAATCGCGCGCCACGGCCATGGCGCTGCTCCTGCCTTATCTCGCCTTCCAGATCCTGCCGATCAATGTCGAGCACTATTCCTTCTTCCCGGGCACGGACGGGTTCGGCATCTACAACCGGCATGTCAGCATCGTGCTCTACGTGCTGGTCGCCGGCCTCCTCTTCCTGCGCGGCCCCGCGCTTGGCGCCGTCATCGGCTGGACACTCACCGCCCTGTTCCTGATCAAGATCACCGGCTTCCTTGCCGGCGGCCTCGTCACGGCCTTCGCACTCGCGGCCGGGCGGATCGGCTGGCGCCAAAGCCTGCTGATCGCCGCCGCAGGCGGGCTGGCGGCGCTCGGCCTCGAACTCGCGACCGGGCTGGTCAGCGCCTATCTCGACAGCATCCTCGCGCTTGTCGCGATCAATGCCGGCGGCATCCTGCCCCGCTTCGTCCAGGCGGCCTCGCTGCATCTCGACATCGTCGGCGCCGGAACGGCACTCGGGCTCGCCCTGCTCTGGCTCGACCGACGCGACATCGCGGAGGCCGCCCTTGCGCTGCGCCGCCAGCCGTCCACGGCCGGCTTCGTCCGCCTGCTCGACCGTGATGTCGCCTGGCTCGCGGTCGTCATGGTGGCAGGGCTGTTCTTCGAGACCCAGAACACCGGCGGGCAGGCCTTCATCTTCATCTGGCCGGTGCTTCTGATGATCCTGTCGCGCTGGCTCGGCAGCGGCCGGCGCGGCGCGCTCGTCGTCTGCGGCCTCGTCGCGGCGACCGCGATTCCGCCCGCTGAAACCGTGCTCCAGCGCGGGACACGCGCCCTGATGGCGCAGGCTGGCTATGCCGCCCTGCCGAACCAGCATCTCGGCCGACTCGGGCTGGTCTCGCAGCACGCCAACGTCATGGACCGCGCGAGCGCGATGCTCGACATCTACGCCAGCCATCCCGCGACCTTCCGGGAGTTCACCGCCCGCGAGATGCTGCCGAATCCGCAGCTCTATTCGGAGCTCGACTTCCAGGCGTCCTGGCTGATGGCGGTCGACGAGGGCGTTTCGGCGATCCTGGCGCATGAGCAGGCCAGCGGGCGACGCTTCGAGACGATCATGAGCCTCAACTTCGTCAATCCCTTCCCATCCGTGATGGGCCGCAGCGCGCCGCGCGGCATCGCCATCGGCGCCGACCCGTTCCGGGCGGTGCCGAAGCCTGACGACGCCGAGATCACGCTCGCCCGCGAGGCCGACCTCGTGCTCTATCCGCTCTGCCCGGTCACGGTCGCGAACGAGGCCCTGCGCAAGATCTACGCGCCGGTCCTGACGGGCCGGCGGGAGATCGCGCTCGGGCGCTGCTGGAAGGGCTATGTGAAGCCGGCTTAGCGGCCGCGCTTCGCCTCGATCACATCGAAGAGCTGCGCCGCGAGGTCCGGGCCGCCGAGCTTCTTGATCGCGCGCACGCCGGTCGGCGCGGTGACGTTGATCTCGGTGAGTTTGCCATGGATCACGTCGATGCCGACGAGCAGCAGGCCGCGCTCGCGCAAGGTCGGGCCGATCGCCTCGCAGATCGCGAGCTCCTGCTTCGACAGGTCGGTCGGGCGGGCCGCGCCGCCGCGCACCATGTTGGCGCGGAGATCGCCGACCGCCGGGACGCGGTTGACGGCGCCCGCCGCCTTGCCGTCGATCAGGATGATGCGCTTGTCGCCCTCGGTGACCTCCTTGATGAAGCCCTGAACGACCCAGGGCTCGCGGAAGAGGTTGCTGAACAGATCGAAGAGCGAGCCGAAATTCGGGTCGGTCCTGCTTGTCTTGAAGACGGTCGCTCCGCCATGACCGTAGAGCGGCTTCATGACGATCTCGCCATGCTCGTCGCGGAAGGCCTCGATCTCCGCCTTGTCGCGGGTGATCAGGGTCGGCGGCATCAGCTCCGGGAAATGCGTGACGAGGATCTTCTCGGGGGCATTGCGCACCGAGGTCGGATCATTGACCACCAGCGTTTTCGGATGGATGCGCTCCAGCATATGGGTCGTCGTGACATAGGCCATGTCGAAGGGCGGGTCCTGCCGCAGCAACACGACGTCAAGCGTCGACAGGTCGACCTTCTCCTCGGCGCCGGCGGTGAAATAGTCGCCCTCGACGTCACGCACCTTCACCGGGCGCATCGGCGCGGTGACCTTGCCGTCGCGCATCGAGAGCTTGTCGGGCGTGTAGGTGTAGAGCGAGTGGCCGCGCGCCTGCGCTTCCAGCATCAGCGCGAAGCCGGTATCCCCGGCGATCCGGATGCGCTCGATCGGGTCCATCTGGATGGCGACGTTGAGGCTCATGACAGGCTTCCTGTTGCAGGCAGGCGGTTCTTATCGGACCGCGGACCGGGTTCCTGCAAGTGGGGCGCCCTGCATCACAGGACAAGCGCGAAGGCGGCGGGAACATGGCGCGGCCGGCGCCAGGGCGCCAGAAAGACCGCATCGGCGCGCAGAAAATGCTCGCTGGCCCAGGGATTGCGCGAGAGCCAGTGCCGGATGCGCCGCTCGACCAAGCGCTGTTTTTCCGGGGTGATCGCGATCATGGCGTCGTCGAGCCGGCCGCGCGCCTTGACCTCGACGAAGACGATGGTGCGGCCGCGCTTCATCACGAGATCGATCTCACCGCCCTTGCCGCCGAAGCGCCGCTCCAGCAGACGATAGCCCTTGGCGGTGAGCCAGAGGATGGCCAGCCATTCGGCGCGGCGCCCGGTCAGGCCGGAGCGCTTCGCCTTGCGGCTACGCCCGCCCGGATCGGCGCCGGCCTTGCTCACGGATCGTCGCGGGTGAGCTCGAGCGCGCGGGCATAGACCTTGCGGCGCGGCTGGCCGGTCTCGGCCGCGACCTGCGCAACCGCCTCCTTCAGCGAGACCTTTGCCATCGCCGCGCGCAGGCGCTCGTCGATCGCCTCATCGGTGGGGACGAGTTCGGCAGCGCCGGGCGGACCGATGATCACGACGATCTCGCCGCGTGCCTCTTCCTCGCTGTCGTAATGGGCCGCAAGTTCCGGAAGCGTGCCGCGCCGGACCGTCTCGTAGAATTTGGTGAGCTCGCGCGCGACCGCACCGGGCCGCGCGCCGAGCACAGCAGCGGCGTCCGCCAGCATCTCGGCGAGACGGCGGGGCGATTCGAAGAAGACGAGCGTTCCGGGAATCGCGGCCAGCTCGGTCAGGCGGGTGCGGCGCCCGCCCGATTTCGGCGGCAGGAAGCCCTCGAAGAAGAAACGGTCGGTCGGCAAGCCGGCCAGTACGAGTGCCGCCAGCACGGCGGAGGGGCCGGGAATGCCGGTGACGGGCAGGCCTTCCGCCACCAGTTCGGCCACGAGCTTGTAGCCGGGGTCGGAGACGAGCGGCGTGCCGGCATCCGAGATCAAAGCGAGCTTGCCGCCCTCGCGCAGCTTCGCCAGCACCTTCGGCCGCATCTGCGCGGCATTATGCTCGTGATAGGGCAGGAGCGGGGTCGATATCCCGTAATGCGCCAGCAGCGTCTTCGACGTCCGGGTGTCCTCGGCCAGGATCGCATCGGCGGCGGCGAGCGTCGCCAGCGCCCGAAACGAGATATCGCGGAGGTTGCCGATCGGCGTCGCGACGATGTGCAGGCCCGGCGCCAGAGGCTCGGCCTCTGCCTTCAGACCAAAGGCGGTATAGCTGGGGGAGCGGGCGGCGGCATCGATCGACATCCGGTCACGCTGCCACAGCGGCCGCGCCCGCGCCATGGCAAGGCGCGCGCCGGCCCCTGCAACCTATAGTTAACAACTTGAAAATAGACTTGCGCACTGGCACGAGAGGTCCGGGGGTAGAACAGTTCCGCAGGACCCATCGCCGGGCCGCGTTTGGCCGGCCCGGTCACGACTGGAGATCGCCCGTGTTCCATCATCGGCATATCGCACCGATTCTGCGGTCCAAGGCACGGGCCTTCGCCGTCCTGCTGCCGCTCGCGCTCGCGGCTTGCAGCGGCGGCACCTCGGGCCTGCCCGGCTTCGATTCGGGCGCGCCCACAGCCGGCGGAGCCACGCCGACCGGCCAGACCATCGGCACCGGCAAGGTCAAGGTCGGGCTCATCCTGCCGCTCACGGCCGAGGGCCAGGGCGCGGTCGTCGGCAATTCGCTGAAGAACGCGGCCGAGATGGCGCTCGCCGAATTCCCGAACGCCGACCTGACGCTGCTGGTCAAGGACGATCGCGGCACGCCGGAAGGCGCCCGAGCCGCCGCGCAGGAGGCCCTATCGGAAGGGGCCGAACTGATCGTCGGCCCGCTCTTCGCGCCCTCCGTCCAGGCGGCCGGGCAGGTCGCGCGCGGCGCCAACAAGCCGGTCATCGCCTTCTCCAGCGATTCCAACGTCGCCTCGCGCGGCATCTATCTCCTCTCATTCCCTCCCGAGAACGACGTCAACCGCGTCATCGGCTATGCCGCCCAGCAGGGCCGCAAATCCTTCGCCGCGCTGGTGCCGGACACCGCCTATGGCAAGGTCGTCGAGGCCGCCTTCCAGCAGGCCGCCGCCAATCGCGGCGTGCGCGTCGCGGCGATCGAGCGCTTCAGCTCGGACCCAGCCGCGATGAAATCCGCAATCCAGCGCCTGATGCCCTCGCTCGCGCAAGCCGATGCGCTGTTCGTGCCGGCCGCCGCCGACACGATGCCGACGGTGGGCCAGCTCCTGCAGGAGGCCGGCTACAATCCGGCCAAGGTCAAGCCGCTCGGCACCGGCGTCTGGAACGATGCGAGCATCGCCCGCGTGGCGGGCATCCAGGGCGGCTGGTTCGCCTCGCCCGATACGGCCGGCTTCAACGCCTTCGCCGGCCGCTACCAGCAGCGCTTCAACAGCGCCCCGACCCGCACCGCGACGCTCGCTTATGACGCGGTCTCGCTGGCGGCGGCGCTGGCGCGCACGCAAGGGTCGCAGCGCTTCTCCGAGGCCGTGCTGACCAATGGCTCGGGCTTTGCCGGGGCGGACGGCGTCTTCCGCTTCCGCCCGGACGGACAGGTCGAGCGCGGCCTTGCGGTGCTGGAGCTGCGCAACGGCCAGATCGTCACGATCAACGCCGCCCCGCGCGATCTCGGGCCGAGGTCGCAGTAGTCGAAGACCTCACCTCCCGTCCGCAGGCCGCGGGTTTGATCCGGGCCTCTCTCACGCCGTCATTCCGGGCGACCGAAGGGACCGCTTTCCGATGGATTCCGGATCGGCGCCGCTTCGCGGCTTGTCCGGAATGATGTGGTGGCGGGTTGCGGAGCCTTCTGCCTAAGGCAGCGCCGCCGTCTTCGCGTTGCGACCGGCCGCGCGTTCGGCCGCTGCGATCAGGCCATCCACGGTGAGAAGCTGCGGCAGGATCTCGGCCTGCGCCTCCTTGCGGGCGGGATAGAACAGATAGAGCGGCACGCCGGCGCGGCCCTGCTCGGCCAGCGCCTTGGCGATGCGGCTGTCGCGATTGGTCCAGTCGGCCTTGAGATAGACGACGCCGAGCTTCGCGAAGGCGTCCTTCACCTCCTGCCGGGAGAGCGCGACGCGCTCGTTTGCGATGCAGGTGATGCACCAGGCAGCAGTGAAATTGACGAAGACCGGCTTGCCCTGCGCCTGCAAGGTCGCGACCCGCTCGGGCGACCAGGCCTCGATATCGCCGGCCCGCGCTTCGGTCGCCGCGCCGGGAACGGCGTTCTGCACAGTGAACCAGCCGGCGCCGAGCACGACCAGCGCCGCGAGAGCCGAGCCGAAGGCGCGGCGTGCGAAAGAGCCGCGCGTGACGCCGACGAGCCAGACGGCAAAGCCTGCCGCCAGCACCGCGACCAGGGCGGCGAGCACGCCCTGCGGTCCGCTCTGCACCGAGGCGACCCAGATCAGCCAGATCGCCGTCGCGAACATCGGGAAGGCAAAAGCCTGCTTCAGCACCATCATCCAGCGGCCGGGCTTCGGCAGCAGGCGCAGCAGGCCGGGCGCGAAGGACAACGCGACGACCGGCAGGGCGAAGCCCAGCGCCAGCGCCATGAAGACGGAGAGGGCGACGGCCGGCGGTTGCGTGACCGCATAACCCATCGCCGCGCCCATGAAGGGTGCCGTGCAGGGCGTCGCGACCACGACCGCGAGCACGCCGGTCATGAAGGCGCCGAGCCGCCCGCCGCGGCCGGCGAGGCCATCGCCGAGGCCGGTGACGGAGGTGCCGATCTCGAAGGCGCCGAGCAGGTTGAGGCCGATCAGCACCATCACCACCGCGAGCGCGATGACGAGCGGCGGGGACTGGAGCTGGAAGCCCCAGCCGACGCTGCTGCCGAGGCTACCCAGCGCGATCACTGCACCGGCCAATATCAGGAAGGTCAGCAGCACACCGCTCATGAAGAGCAGGCCCTGCTCGCGAACCTCCAAGCGATTGCGATGCGCGAGCTGCGCGAAGCCGAGCGCCTTGATGAACAGAACGGGCAGGACGCAAGGCATCAGGTTGAGGATCAGGCCGCCCGCGAAGGCGAAAGCCAGCGCTGCCCAGAGCGTCAGGTCGGCGCCCTCGGCCGGCATCGGAATCCGCACCACCGCCGGACGAGCCTCAGGCGTTGCTGCTCCACCGGCCGCCATCAGGGCCGGATCGGCATCGGCGAGGAGGGTCACGGCCCTCGGCGCCCCCGCTTCCGTGAAGGTGAGCACGCCGGAGATTTCAGGCTTCGCCAGCTTGAAGGCGTTTGAGCGGGTCAGCGTCAGGACGGGCTTGTCGCCGGCCACGAAGGGCTGGTCGGCCGCATGCTCGATCAGCGTGTCGGAGATCGGAAAGAAGCGCAGATCGGCCGCACCAGCCGGCAGGCCCGGCAAGTCGAGCACGAGCTTGCCGGCATCGTCGCGGAGCTTGCCACGGAACGAAGCCTGCTTCGGCAACGATGCGATGGCGGCCTCGATCCGCGCCTCGGCGGCCTGGTCGACCGCACTCGCGGCGGCGATGGGGAGGTCGAGCGAGAAGGAGCCTTCCTCGGGAATGCAGATCTTCTCGCAGACGAGCCAGGTCGCCTCGGCCTTCAGCGCAAAGTTCTCGCCGGGCTTGGCATCGGCGGGAACCGTGATCTCGAGCGGCAGCAGGACCGTGCCTTCGAAGCCGAAATTGACGAGAGGCTCGACCCGGATCGCCTTGGGCGCCGGCCACTGGATTTCGCCCGCGCTCGCGCCGGCCGGCAGATCCCACTTGATCTGGGTCGGCTCGCCGGAATCGCCGGGGTTGAGCCAATAGGTATGCCAATGCGGCGCGAGTTTCTGGACGAGCGCAACCTTGAAGCGCTCGCCGGGCGCGACCGCATCGCGGCTCGACAGCAGGGTCGCGGTGACGCGCGGCGAGGTGACGGCGGCGGATTCAGCGGCGAGCGCAAGGCCGGGCGCAAACAACCCCAGCGCCAAAGCCGCTCCACGCAGGAAACGCTTGCCGAAATGAAGCCGCATGATGCCGTCGCAATCCCTGATCATCCGGACCCCATGCCTCAATCCGCCCTCTCGTGCCAATGACAAGGCAGTGAGGCGGGGTCATGGGCATTCTGGGCGATCCGGCGCCGGGAGGCAGCGTGCCATGATGTCGCCGCACCGTGACGGGTGACCGAAGCTGTTCGGAGCCTGTTTGGAAATGCGCAGCCCTCATCCTGAGGAGCCGCCTCAGCGGCGTCTCGAAGGATGCTTCAAGAGGCTCCGGAGGCATCTGGAGCATCCTTCGAGACGGCCCTTACGGGCCTCCTCAGGACGAGGGCTCGGAGCGGTTGGAGAAAACTTCGTCAGATCGCGGCGCCATCCGTAACGATGTCGGCGCCCAGGCCCTGGCGGACCGCGCGCACGATCTCAGCCTCCGCCGCCGCGCCGCGCTTGCGCGGGCGGCTCGCGTCGATGCGGTGCTCAGCGATGATCTGGCCGGGCGCACCCGACAGGACCACGACGCGATCGGCGAGATAGGCGGCCTCGTCGATATCATGGGTGACGAAGAGCACGGTCTTGCCGGTGCGCTGCCAGACGCGGATCAATTCGTCCTGCAGGTTTTCGCGCGTCAGGGCATCAAGCGCCGAGAAGGGCTCGTCCATCAGCAGGATTTCCGGCTCGACGGCGAGCGCGCGGGCGAGCGAGACGCGCTGACGCTGGCCACCGGACAACTGGTGCGGCCAGCGCTGCGCCAGCGGCACGAGACCGACGAGATCGAGCATCGCGGTCGCCTTGGCGAGGCGCTCGGCACGCGGGGCGCGGCCCTCGAGCCCGAAGCCGACATTGGAGACGACCTTGCGCCAGGGCAGCAGGCGCGAATCCTGGAAGACCAGCGCGACCGGCCGGCGCGTCCGATCCTTCGCATCGATGACGACCTCGCCGCCGCTCGGCTTGGCAAGGCCTGCGATGACACGCAGCAGGGTCGACTTGCCGACGCCGGAGGGGCCGACGATGGCCAAGAATTCGCCGCGCCCGACCGAGAGGTCGAGCTTGCGCAGGACCTCGGTCTCCTCGCCGTCGCGGGTGAAGGTCAGCGACAGGCCCCGAATCTCAATCGCACTCTTCTCGATCACGCTTTCCAACGCAGCACCCATTTCTGGAAGGCGACGAAGCCGGTGTCGAGCAGGCCGTAGAGCGCCGCCATCGTCAGCATGTAGACCACGACGATATCGGTCGCGAGCAGGCTGGACGCCTGCATCATGCGCTGGCCGACACCGGCGACGCCGAAGATCTCGGCCGCGACCACCGCCATCCAGGCCTGGCCGAGCGCCGTCCTGATGCCGACGAGGATGCCCGGCAAGGCCGCCGGCAGCAGGATCTTGAACAGGCGAGCCCAAGGCGAGCGGAAGCCGAAGGCATCGGCGACCTCGATGAGATCGCGGTCGACGCCGCGGATCGCGCCCTGCGCCGCGAAGAAGACGATCCAGAACACGCCGATGGCGATGATGAAGACCGCCGCGCCCGGCGTGACGCCGAACCAGATGATGGCGAAGGGCACCCAGGCGAGGCCGGGAATCGGGCGCAGGACCCGGACGACCCAAGCCGTCGCTTCCTCGGCGACGCGGGACATGCCGACAGCTACGCCGAAGGCGATGCCGAGGCCGGCGCCGACGAACAGTCCGACGAAGTAGTGCCAGAGCGAACCGAGTATGGCCGCGAACCAGGCGCCGGAAGACAACTCCCGCATGAAGGCCTTCGGCAGGGCGCTCGGCCCCGGCAGGAAAGCCGGATTCACCAGTCCGAAATAGGGCATCGCCTCCCAGAGCAGGAGGAAGGCGACGAGGCCCAGAAGGGCGAGGGCCGGAGCCCGCAGCGACTGCAACGTCAAACCACTCAACCTCTGGCTCGTAAACGCGCCGTCATCCCGGGTCTCCCTGCGGTCGCCCGGGATGACCCGCGTTTCATAGTCTCAACGACATCGATGAGGGTTGGCATCAGCCGCCCGTCTTGATCGCGCGCTCGTAGTACTGGGTCTCGAACAGCCCATCGAAGGGGAGTTCCTTCTCCAGCGAGCCGAGCTTGACCTGGTAGGCCTGCATGGCCCGGGACGGCTCGATGATCTTGCGCGGGTCGATCTCGAAGCGGCTGGCCGGCGAGACCAGCGCCTTCTGGATCAGCTCGGGATCGACGATGCCCTTGCCGAGCGCGGCGCCGACATGGGGGGCGGCCTTGTTCGGGGCGGCCTCGATCAGCGCGGCAGCCTTAACGAGGCCGGAGACGAGGTTCTGCACGGCCTGCGGGTTCTTGGTGGCGAAGGCGCCGGAGACGGCGACGACGGTGCCGGGCTGGCCCGGGAAGACCTCCTCGCCGCCGGCGACGAGCTTGATCTGCGGGTTGCGGGTCTGGAGGATGGTCAGCGCCGGCTCGCGGACGGAGCCGCCATCGACCGCGCCGGCCAGGATCGCCTGCTGGGTCGCGTCGATGCCCATCGGCACGATCTCGACATCGGCCTTGTCGACCTTCGCGACCTCCCAGAGCCAGTATTGCAGCGTCGTGTTGGGCACCGAGCCGGCCGGCTGGGTGGCGAGGCGCGCGGCCTTGCCATTGGCGGCGCGGAACGCCTTGAAGGCCGCAGCGGCATTCGTGCCGGGCGTGAAGAACTTGGTGAGCGAGGGCGCGCTGACCACGACATTCTCGCCGATCGCAGTCGAGGCGACGACGCGGATGTCGATGCCGCGAGCGCGCGCGACGGCCAGCGGCGCGACGCCGGCGACATAGACATCGATCGTGCCGGAGGCGAGCGCCTGGATCATGTTCGGGCCGGATTCGAAGACGGTGACCGCAACGTCGATGCCGCCCTGCTTCAGCCAGCCCTCGCCATTGGCGACGAAGAACGGCGCCGTGCCGACGATCGGGATATAGCCGACGCGTGCCGCGACGCTCTGGGCGCGAGCCGGGGCGGCGAAGGGCATGGCCGCCGCGAGGCTCGACCCGGCGATGAGGAACTGGCGGCGATCCATCGTTCAAACCCCTTTCAAAAGCAGGCCCAAACGAGCCCCCATTGACAGATTGAGAAAAGGATTTTCTATCTTGATGCAATAGATCAGCTAGAAAAAGATAATTCGTCTCTTTCGTGCGAAGTCTGCGAAACGAATTTCTCCAGATAGCGAGCTTGAGAGAATGGACGCCATCGACCGCAAGATTCTGACCGTGCTCCAGGCGGACGCGAATATCTCGATCGCGGAGCTCGCCGACCGCGTCGGGCTCTCGCAGACCCCGTGCTGGAAGCGCATCCAGAAGCTCGAACAGGCCGGCGTGATCCTGAAGCGCGTGGCGCTGGTAGCCCCAGAGAAGATCGGGCTCGGCCTCACCGTCTTCGTCCAGATCGAGACGGCCGACCATTCCGGGCCGTGGCTGGACAAATTCGCGCAGATGGTCGCGGCGATGCCGGAGGTGATGGAGTTTTACCGGATGGCAGGCGATGTCGACTACATGCTGCGCGTCGTCGTCGCCGACATGGCCGCCTATGACGGCTTCTACAAGAAGCTGATCGAGACGATCCCGCTCAAGAACGTCACCTCGCGCTTCGCGATGGAGCGGATCAAGGCGACGACGGCCTATAAAGTGCCGGACCTGCCCCGCAACTGAGGAACGGCGGACAACGCGCGGCGCATGACAGCGCGGCACGGCAGATGCTACGTAACGGGCCGTTCGCTATCCGCGCTGCCCGAGGAGCCGCCTTGTCCGCTTCCCGCTCCGTTCTCCTGATCATCGGCGGCGGCATCGCCGCCTACAAGATGCTGGAGGTCATCCGCCGGCTGAAGGATCGCGGCATCGCCTCGCGCTGCATCGTGACCAAGGCCGGCGAGCAGTTCGTCACGCCGCTCACCGTGTCGTCGCTGGCGGGCGAGCGCTGCTTCACCGACCTGTTCTCGCTGACGGATGAGGCTGATATCGGCCATATCCAGCTTTCGCGCTCGACCGATCTCGTCGTGGTCGCGCCAGCGACCGCCGACCTGATCGCCAAGATGGCGAACGGGCATGCCGACGACCTCGCCTCGACCGCGCTGCTCGCCACCGACAAGCGCGTGCTGATCGCACCGGCGATGAACCCGCGCATGTGGCAGCACCCGGCGACGCGCCGGAACATGGCGCAACTCGAGAAGGACGGCATCCTCGTCGTCGGCCCCAATGTCGGCGCCATGGCCGAGCGCGGCGAGAGCGGGCCGGGCCGCATGGCCGAGCCGCCGGAAATCCTCGCCGCGATCGAACTCGCGCTCGCCGGAGAGAAGCCCAACAGCCAGCGCGCCATCGGCTTCCTCGGCCGGCTGCCGGGCGGCGAGCCTACGACAGGCTCGCTTGCCGGGCGGCATGTGCTGATCACCTCGGGGCCCACGCATGAGCCGATCGACCCCGTGCGCTACATCGCCAACCGCTCCTCCGGGAAGCAGGGCCATGCCATCGCGACTGCGGCCGCCGCCGCCGGAGCGCGCGTGACGCTGGTCAGCGGGCCGGTGAACCTGCCCGATCCGGCGGGGGTCGAGACCATCCATGTCGAATCGGCGCGCGAGATGCTCGCCGCGGTCGAGACGGCGCTGCCGGCCGATATCGCGATCTTCGCCGCTGCCGTCGCCGACTGGCGGGTGGCCGACGCGGCCTCCGACAAGCTGAAGAAGGACGGCAAGGCATTGCCGCCGCTTTCGCTGGTCGAGAACCCCGACATCCTCGCAACGATCGCGCATCGCAAGAACGGGCGCCCGCCGCTGGTCGTCGGCTTCGCGGCCGAGACGCGGAACGTGATCGACTATGCCCGCGCCAAGCTCGCGAAGAAGGGCTGCGACCTGATCGTCGCCAACGATGTCGGCGGCACCGGCGTGATGGGTGGCGATGCCAATACCGTGCATCTCGTCACGACGACCGGCGTCGAGACCTGGCCGACCCTGCCGAAGGGCGAGGTCGCAAACCGCCTGATCGCCCATATCGCCGGGCTCGCGCCTGCCCGGCAGGCGGAGTGACGATGGTCACGGTCCTGTTGCAGCGCCTGCCGCATGGCGCCGACCTGCCCTTGCCGGCCTACGAGACGGAAGGTGCGGCCGGGCTCGACCTGCGTGCCGCCATTTCCGGAAGCCTCTCGCTCGTCCCTGGCGAACGCGCGCTCGTCCCGACCGGGCTCGCGATGCAACTGCCCGCGGGCTTCGAAGGGCAGGTGCGCCCGCGCTCGGGGCTGGCGCTTCGCCACGGCGTCACCGTCCTCAATGCGCCCGGCACTGTCGACAGCGATTATCGCGGCGAGGTCTCGGTCGTGCTGATCAACCATGGCAGCGAGACCTTCACGGTCACGCGCGGCGACCGCATCGCCCAGCTCGTCATCGCTCCGGTCAGCCATGTCCGCCTCACGGAGGTCGCAGCGCTCGATGAGACGGCGCGCGGCGCCGGCGGCTACGGCTCGACGGGCGTCAGCGGCGGCAAACGCGCTGGAGACAGGTCATGATCCTGCTCTCGCGCCGCAGCCTGCTCGCCATCGCCGCCGTGGTCGATATCGCCTTGCATGCCCGCCCCTCGCCGGTCGCGGCCAAGCTGCTCGCCGCGCGCCATGCGCTGCCGCCGCGCCATCTCGAAACCCTGCTGCAGACGCTGGTGCGCGTCGGCATCCTCAAGGGCGTGCGCGGGCCGCGCGGCGGCTACGAGCTCGCCCGCGAGCGGCGCAGGATCACCGCCGGCGACATCGCCAGGGCCGCGATGCAGGAAGCCATCGAGGACGGGCTCGGGCCGGAGCCGCAGTCGCGCCTCGTCGACGAGGTCGTCGGACCGGAGGTCGCGCAGGCCTCGGCCGCGTTCCTCGCCGCGCTCGATACGGTCACGGTCGAGGAATTGTGCCAGAGGGCGCAGGCGAAGGCCGTCTTCGGCGGGCCCGATGCGAAAGCAGATTTTACAATCTAAGAATGTTATTTATTTCTTTTTATCGACAGTTTCTGTGAATTGATCTAGCGTCACGGTTGAACGGTCTCTCGTCCAGAGGAGTCATGTCATGGCCGAAGCACAGAAGACGACGAAGGCGCCCGGACGCGGACGCATCTACAACTCGATCACCGACACGATCGGCGACACGCCGCTGGTCAAGCTGAACCGCCTGCCGGCCGAGCGCGGCGTCAAGGCGACGATCCTGGCCAAGCTCGAATTCTTCAACCCGATCTCGAGCGTGAAGGACCGCATCGGCGTCAACATGATCGATGCGCTGGGGGCTTCCGGCGCGCTCAAGCCCGGCGGCACGCTGATCGAGCCGACCTCGGGCAATACCGGCATCGCACTCGCCTTCGTCGCGGCAGCCCGCGGCTACCGCCTGATCCTCGTGATGCCCGAGACGATGTCGCTGGAGCGGCGCAAGATGCTGGCCCTGCTCGGCGCCGAGCTGGTGCTGACGCCCGGCCCCGGCGGCATGCGCGGCGCCGTCGCCAAGGCCGAGGAGCTCAAGGCCGAGATTCCGGGCGCGATCATCCCGCAGCAGTTCGAGAACCCGCATAACCCAGAGATCCATCGCAAGACCACGGCCGAGGAGATCTGGAACGACACCAATGGCGCGGTCGATATCGTCATCTCCGGCGTCGGCACCGGCGGCACCATCACCGGCGTCGGCCAGGTGTTGAAGGCGCGCAAGGCCGGCGTGAAGATGGTCGCGGTCGAGCCGGAGGATTCCCCGGTCCTGTCCGGCGGCCAGGCCGGCCCGCACAAGATCCAGGGCATCGGTGCAGGCTTCGTGCCGGGCATCCTCGATCGCGGCGTGATCGACGAGGTCGTCACCGTCGGCAACCAGACGGCGTTCGAGACGGCCCGCGCGCTCGCCAGGAGCGAGGGCATTCCGGCCGGCATCTCGTCGGGTGCTGCCGTCGCGGCGGCGCTCGAAGTCGGCGCCCGGCCGGAGAATGCCGGCAAGACCATCGTGGTGATCATCCCCTCCTTCGCCGAGCGCTACATCTCCAGCGCCCTGTTCGAGGGTCTGTGACCGCAACGGCCATCCAGATCGTCCGGCTGGCGGACAGCCTGCCGGACGATTTCGAGGCCTTGCGCCAGGAAGCGAGCGCGGAAAGCTATCGCTTCGTCGAGGGACTGCGCGAGGAATGGCTGGCCGGCCATTATGGCGGCGAGGACGAGCGTTTCGTCACTTTCGCCGCCTTCCATGAGGGCGAACTCGCCGGCATCGGCGCGCTGACGCCCGACCCTTACGATCCCGCGCCCGATCTGCTGCGCGTCCGGCATGTCTATGTCCGGCCGCTACGTCGCGGGTCCGGTATCGGCCGCGTGCTGGCCGCCGCCTTGATCCAGCAGGGGCTCGATCTCGCGCCGCGCTTGTCGCTGCGCGCGGCCGATCCGCGCGCATGCGCCTTCTGGGAAGCGAACGGCTTCACGCCCGACACGGGCGGACCACGCCGCTCGCATCTGCTGACGCGCTGAGCCCCTCTCAGCGCACCAGGACCAGCCGGTTGTTCCAGGGGTCGGTGACGCTCGGCACGCCGTCAGCCTCCTTGCCGCCGGCCGCCAGGATGCGCTGGCGCATCGCCGCGAAATCCGCTGCGTCGCACGCGACCAGCTCGAAGCGGTCGAGCCCCGCTTCGCCCGGCTGACGCGGGCCGGCGCCGCGGCTGCCCCAGATATTGCCGGCGATATGGTGGTGATAGCCGCCGCTGGCGAGGAAGCTCGCGCCGGGATAATGCACCATCAGATCGAAGCCGAGCAGGTCGCGGTAGAAGGCTTCCGCCGCTGCCGTGTCGCCGACGCGCAGATGGATATGGCCCATCCCCGTACCCTCGGGCATGCCAGCGTAAGCTACGTCGTCGGCTTCGCTCAGAAGCTTGTCGAGATCGAGCCGCTCGGTCGCCATGGCGATGCCGCCATCGGGCTTACGCGGCCATTCCTCGCGCTTGCGGTCACGGTAGATCTCGATGCCGTTGCCTTCGGGATCGGAGAGATAGAGCGCCTCGCTGACGAGATGATCGGAGGCACCTTCGAGCGGGATGCGCGTCACGGCGGCATGCCTCAGCCAGTTGGCGAGGTCGCGCCGCGACGGCAGCAGGATGGCCAGATGGAACAAGCCGGTGGTCGAGGTCGGCCGGGCGGCGCCCGCCACCAGCCGAACAAGCACCTGACCGCCGACGCCGAGCTCCGCGCTCCCGGCATCCTGCCGGATCAGACGCAGCCCGATCGCATCGCGATAATAGGCGGTCAGTGCCTGAAGATCATGCGCCCGCAGCGTCACCGCGCCGATGAAGACGGGCGCCTGGTGGGCTTCGAGTGTGGCGGCCGGAGCCGCCCGTTCGATCGTTGCGACCATGGGAATTCCTTTCGCGGCGGCCCCGCCGGCCGCATTCCCAAAATGGCGCTTCCAGCACGCCTTGTCGCCCACCCGGGCAGCAAGGCTGCGATTGCATGGTTGCAATGATAGGTCGCGCCGCGCTTATCCCGCCCTGGGCGGGCCGACCCTGTCCGCCATGGTGGCACCGCGCTGGCCGAGCGGCTTCGGCCGGCCGGTGGTGGTGTCATGCGCCGTCTGGTGCTCCAACTCGGCATTGAGTTCGGCGCCGGCCAGCACGATCGTCGCCGAGAGCCAGAGCCAGGTCATGAACACCACGACGGTCGCAAGCGAGCCATAGGCGGCCGTGTAATTGCCGAGCGTCGAGACATACCAGGAGAAGGCATAGGAGGCCGCGCCCCATAACAGGGCAGCCGCGATGGCGCCGGGCATGACCCAGATGAAGCGCACGCGCTCCCGGCTCGGGCCGATCCAGTAGAGCACCGCGATCGAGAGCGTCGCCATGACGAAGAAGGACGGCCAGCGGACGAGCCGGATCAGGCGTTCGAGTTCGGAATGGAAGGGAAAGAGCGCGGTCACCACCGGCAGGCTGGCGATGGCAACGAGGGCGGCGGCAAGCAGGACGACGCCGCTGACCGTGGTGAACAGCGAGATCGCGTTGAGCTTGAGGAAGCTGCGCTTCTCGCCCTCGCGATAGATGATGTTGAGCGCATCGAAGAGCGCCTTCACCGCCGCATTGGCCGACCATGTCGCGACGCCCAGGCTGATCCAGAAGGTCAGCGACAGATTGAAGCCGGACTGGGTCGAGAGCCGCATCGCCTGCTCGTGGATGAGCTCCCGCGCAGCTTGCGGGAACATGGTCGTCACCGTGTCGAGCTGTTCGGCGATGGTCGCGGGGTCGGTGAAGTAACGGTAGATCGTGACCAGCAGGGACAGGGCCGGCACGAGCGAGAGCAGCGTGAAGAAGGCAACCGCGCCGGCAAGCGAGGACAGGCGATTCTCGGCGACATTGCCGATGAAGCGCAGCAGCACGTCCTTCCAGCCGAGCCAGGTCATCTGCAGCGGCGTCTTCGCCAGCCGGCCGCGCACGGCCTCCGCCTTGCGCCGCCCGAGCTTGTCCGCCACCACTCCCGACAGATAGCCGAGCGCGACCCCGATCCCGGCAGCGCCCGTGATCCGTTTGAGGAAAGCCATCTCGGGTTTCGCGCTCCGCCTGCCGTTTCCGCCACAGCTTGCGAGCAACGGGCTGCATTCGCAATCGTTCCGGCCGGGAGCCGGTGCCAGTGCGACTTAGCCAATTGTTAACCTTAATGCTTCGTTATGACGGGGCGCAGCCGCGAACGGCAGGCGCTTGTCTGTCCCTCCGGATACGCCCGATGACGAAGCTGTTCAGAACCGGCCTGACGGGCCTCGCAATCCTGCTGTCGGGCGCGGCCTATGCGGCCGACCTGCGCAAGGTCGCCTTGCCGCCGGCTCCGGAACTGCCGGCGCTGTATTCCTGGACCGGCTTCTATGCCGGCCTCCAGGGCGGCTATGCCTGGGGCGACAGCCGGGTGCGGATCGGCTCGGCCGGCGGCGCCTTCGCGCCCGTCAGCTTCCGCGTTGGCGAAGATACGGCCTTCGGTGGCGCCCATGCCGGCTTCAACTATCAGCTCGGCGGCATCGTGCTCGGCATCGAGGGCGATGTCGAAGCGCTGAACAGCCGCAGCCGCTTCGACGGGATCGGGCTCTCCGCCCGCGTCAGCCAGGACTGGCAGGGCTCGGCGCGGGCGCGCCTCGGCCTCGCCTTCGACCGCTGGATGGTCTACGGCACCGGCGGCGTCTCCTTCACGGAATACGAGCGGCGCGTGTTCACGGCCGGCGGCTTCGGCGAGCGGCTGACCAGTGCACGGACCGGCTGGAATGTCGGCGCCGGTGTCAACTTCGCCTTCACCGACAACCTGATCCTCGGCGCCGAATACCGCTACACCGATTTCGGGCGGAACCGCTTCGCCAGCTCCGGCGCTTTCCCGGGCCTCACCGGCTCGCAGGAACTGTCCAGCCACGGCGCCCGCGCCAGCGTCGCCTACAAGTTCTGAGGCGCCTTCAGAAGCCCGTGCGCTGGCGGATCGCGGCGGCGAGCGTGCCGTCGTCGAGATAATCGAGCTCGCCGCCGACCGGGACGCCATGGGCGAGCTTGGTCACCTTCACCGGCAGATGCGCCAGGAGATCGGTGATGAAATGCGCCGTGGTCTGGCCGTCGACCGTGGCGCTGAGCGCGAGGATGACCTCCTTCACCGCCGGATCGGAAGCGCGCGCCACCAGCGCGTCGAGCGAGAGATGCTCGGGCCTGATACCGTCGAGCGCCGAGAGCACGCCGCCCAGCACATGATAGCGGCCGGAGACCGCACCGGAGCGCTCCAGAGCCCAGAGGTCGGAGATATCGGCGACGACGACGATCAGAGAATCGTCACGGCGCGGATCGGTGCAGAGGCCGCAAGGATCGCTGGTATCGACATTGCCGCAGCGGGCGCAGACGACAATGCGCTCGCGCGCCACCGCCATCGCCTCGGAGAGCGGGCCGAGCAACTGCTCGCGCTTCTTGACGAGATGCAGCGCCGCACGCCGGGCCGAGCGCGGCCCTAGCCCCGGTAGCTTGGCCAGGAGCTGGATCAGTCTTTCGATCTCGGGACCGGCAATGGCGCGGGACATGGTCCTACCTTGTCATTCCGGGGCGGCCGCAGGCCGAACCCGGAATCCACGACCGGGTGAGCCCGGCAGGGTGCGTCGTAACGATCGGGCCCGCCAGTCGTGGGTTCCGGGCTCTTCGCTTCGCGAAGCCCCGGAATGACAACGGGCGGCGCCTATCGCAATCAAAACAGCTTCATGCCCGGCGGGATCGGCAGGCCCTTGGTGATCTCGGCCATGCGCTCCTGCATGACGCGCTCGCCGCGGGTGCGGGCGTCGTTCGCGGCGGCGACGATCAGGTCTTCGAGAATCTCGCGCTCATCCGGAACCATCAGGCTGGGATCGATCTTGACGCCCTTGAGCGCACCCTTGGCGGTCATCGTCACCGTGACCATGCCGCCGCCGGCGCCGCCCTCGACCTCGATCGAGTTGAGTTCGGCCTGCATGTCGGCCATTTTCTGCTGCATCTGCTGCGCCTGCTTCATCAGGCCCATCATGTCACGCACGGGACATCCTCCTCGTCATCGTCAGAAATCGATGCCGTCGAAATCCGGTTCGGAATCATCGAACAGGGGCTCGGCATCGGGCAGGTATTCGTCTTCAGCCGGCACAGACGCGGCCGCCTCGGCCGCCGCGATGGCGCGGGGATCGCGGACATCGACGATGCGCGCGCCGGGGAAGCGCTCCAGCACCGCCTTAACCGACGGGTGAGCCGCCGCGTCGCTCTCGCGCTGGTCCTTCGCGGCTGCCGCCTGCTCGCGCATGGTGGCGCCGCCCTCATCATTGACGACGGCGACCATCCAGGTCTGGCCGGTCCATTCCTTGAGGCGGCGCGACAAGTCCTGCGCGAGGGTGCGGGAGGCGCCTTCGGCCAGCGAGAACTCGATGCGGCCGGGCTCGAAGCGCACGGGCCGGATATCGCGCTCCAGCGCGATCTTGAGGGTGATGTCGCGGTGCTGCGAGGCCAGCGCAACGACGTCCTCCAGCGTGGCGACGATCGCCATCGGCGCAGCGACGGCGCGCGCGACCGGGGCGGGCGCGGGATTGGCGCTGGCGAGGATCGGGCGGGCGGCGAGTGCGGTATTGCCGCCGCCGGAGGGCGGGCGCGGCATGCCACCGCCGCCATTGCCGTTGCCGGCGGGGACAGAGCCCATGCCGTCACGCAGCATTTTCAAGGCCTCGTCCGGCGTCGGCAGGTCGGCGGCATGGGCAAGACGGACGAGAACCATCTCGGCCGCCATCACCGGCCGGTCGGCCTGCTTCACCTCGGCAATGCCCTTGAGCAGCATCTGCCAGGTGCGGGCGAGGATGCGGACCGAGAGGCGCTGGGCGAAATCGCCGCCGCGCACGCGCTCGGCCTGGGCGAGGCTGTTGTCCTTCACCGCCTCCGGCACGAGCTTGAGGCGGGTGACGAGATGGGTGAATTCGGCGAGGTCGTTCAGCACCACGACCGGATCGGCACCGGCATCGTATTGCGCCCGCAATTCGCCGAGCGCCGAGGCGATGTCGCCTTTCATCACCGCTTCGAAGAGGTCGATGACGCGGGCCCGGTCGGCAAGGCCGAGCATCGAGCGGATATCGTCGAGCGTGATACGGCCGGCCGCATGCGCGATGGCCTGATCGAGGATCGAGAAGAATCGCGCACCGAGCCCTCGGCGGCGCGGGCGATCGCCGCGAGCGCCTCCTGCTCGGCATCGACGCTCTCGGCCTGGCAGATATTGGAGAGATGGTCGACCAGCATGTCGGATTCGACGCGGCGGAGGTCGAAGCGCTGACAGCGCGACAGCACGGTGATCGGAACCTTGCGGATTTCCGTCGTCGCGAAGATGAACTTCGCATGCGGCGGCGGCTCCTCCAGCGTCTTCAGGAAGGCGTTGAAGGCGCCGGTCGAGAGCATGTGCACCTCGTCGACGATATAGACCTTGTAGCGCGCGGAAACGGGCGCATAGCGCACGGCGTCGTTGATCTGGCGGATGTTGTCGACGCTGTTGTTCGAGGCGGCGTCGATCTCCATCACGTCGATATGGCGGCCCTCGATGATCTCGCGGCAATGGATGCCGAAATCGCGCAAGTCCGTGGTCGGGCTGCCCTGGCCGTCCGGCGTCTGGAAATTGAGCGCGCGCGCCAGGATGCGGGCGGTCGTGGTCTTTCCGACGCCGCGGACGCCGGTCAGCATCCAGGCTTGCGGGATGCGGCCGGCCGCGAAGGCGTTGGTGAGCGTGCGCACCATCGCTTCCTGGCCGATCAGGTCGCCGAAATGCGCCGGGCGGTATTTTCGCGCGAGCACGCGATAGGGCGCGGGCGCCCCATTCGCGGAGGCTTGCGGCGCAGGCACCGGATCGAACCCGGCGAATCCCGGTTCGTCAGCAGAGGCGGCGTCGATCTGGTCGGTCATGCGGACTGGTTTCGCCAATCGGGAGGCGAGGGTCAATGGCGCCGCGCCGGCTCCGTGCTTCAGTCCGGCGCTTTGATCGGCGCATGAAGTGGGAGGCTGGACGAAGACCCGTTCGGTCTCGTTAGGGCTGCTTCCTTCCGGACCTGACCCGGTTGGCGAGTGAGACGTCCCTCGCCAACCTCCCGCCCGCTATATCGGGGATGTCTCGGAGAATCGCAAGCCGGCATCGCGGAGTCCGCGAAGCTTCGTCGCACTCAGGCGCGAAGCCGCCAGTTTGGCGTTGACTTGGTGTCGTCCATCCGTCATAAGCCCGCGACCTGCGCAGCCGAAAGGCAGCGCCGACCCTTATCGCATGACAGGCTCGGTTGGCCATGCTTTCCCCGGAAAGCCGCGGCCGTCGTGCTCATAAAGGCCCCGGAGACGGACCGTGAAGAGAACCTATCAACCCAGCAAGCTGGTTCGCAAGCGCCGCCACGGCTATCGCGCCCGCATGGCGACCAAGGGTGGCCGCAAGGTCATCGCCGCTCGCCGCGCCCACGGCCGCAAGCGCCTGTCGGCCTGACGACCCCTGGCGCGTCACGATAGCGCGCCGGTTCCGGAAGACAGGCCAATCGCCATGCGCCTCGCCCGTCTGACGCAACGCAAAGAATTCCTGGCGGCGGCCGAACACGGCCGCCGTTTTCGTTCGTCCGCCTTCATGGCGCAGGTGCGCGACGCCGCGCCGGACGAAGCCCGCAAGGGCGGCGAACCCGTTGGCTTGCGGCTCGGCCTCACCGCCTCGCGCAAGACCGGCAACGCGGTGAAGCGCAACCGCATCCGCCGACGCCTGCGCGAAGCGGCCAAGCAGGCACTCGCCAGCCAGACCGAGCGCCCCTGCGACATCGTGATCGTCGCGCGCTCCGACGTGCTGACCGCGCGATTTAAGGCGCTCGTCGCCGATCTTTCGATTGCCATCGACCGGGCAAAGCCTCACAAGCCGCATGCTGATCGGCGCCGCCCGCATCCCAAGCGAAGCACGCCGGCGCAAGCCTGACCCTGCCGCGCCCGCCCCTGCCGGACCAAGCGAGATCCGTTTCCGACCATGATGAAAGAAGACAACCGCAATCTGCTTCTGGCGATCGTCATGTCCGTGGTCGTGCTGCTCGGCTGGCAGTTCTTCTACGGCGTGCCGCAGATGGAAAAGCAGAAGCAGGCCGCGCAGCAGGCCCAGAGCCAGCAGGCGCCCGCCGCTTCCGGCTCCACCCCGGTGCCGGGTACGCCCGGCCAGCCCGCAGGCTCGGCTGTGCCCGGCACCGCTGCCCTGCAGCAGATCGGCACCCGCGAGCAGGCGTTGGCCGCGAGCGCCCGCGTCAAGATCGATACGCCCAAGATCGCCGGCTCGCTCTCGCTGACCGGCGCGCGCATCGACGACGTCTCGCTCAAGGCCTATCGCGAGACCGTCGACCCGAAGAGCGCGAACATCGTCCTGCTCTCGCCGATCGGCGGGCCGAACGCCTATTATTCCGATTTCGGCTGGGTCGCGGCGCCCGGCACGACTGTCGCGCTGCCGAACGCGACGACGGTCTGGACCGCCGACAATCAGACGCTCACTCCCGCCAAGCCGGTGACGCTGAGCTGGGACAACGGCCAGGGCCTGATCTTCAAGCGCGCCATCAGCGTCGACGACAACGCGATGTTCACGATCCGCGACGAGGTCGAGAACAAGGGCGGCGCCGCCGTCACCCTGTTCCCCTATGGCCAGATCGTTCGCCAGGGCAAGCCGACTACGCTCGGCTATTACGTGCTGCACGAGGGCCTCGTCGGCAATCTCGGCGAGCAGGGTCTGCAGGAATACACCTACGACAAGCTCGACAAGGAGCCGCTGCTCTCGCCGGGCACGACCGGCAAGTCCTGGAAGGACGCGGTCGGCGGCTTCGTGGGGATCACCGACAAGTACTGGGCCGCCGCGGTCATCCCCGACCAGCAGCGCAAGTACGAGGGCCGCTATTCCGCGGTCCAGACCGCCACCGGCCACACCTACCAGGCCGATTTCCTCGGCGAGGGCGTCGCCGTCGCGCCGGGCGCCACGGCCTCCTCGAACGCCCGGCTCTTCGCCGGCGCCAAGGAAGTCGCGGCCATCGACGGCTATGAGAAGAACCTCGGCATCAAGCGCTTCGAGCTGCTGATCGACTGGGGCTGGTTCTATTTCATCACCAAGCCGCTCTTCTTCGTGCTCGACTGGATCTACAAGCATGTCGGCAATTTCGGCGTCGCGATCCTGCTGGTCACGGTGCTCCTGAAGTTCCTGTTCTTCCCGCTGGCCAACAAGTCCTACGCCTCGATGGCGAAGATGAAGGCGCTGCAGCCGGAAATGACGGCGATCCGCGAGCGCCATGCCGACGACAAGATGAAGCAGCAGCAGGCGCTGATGGAGCTGTACAAGACGCAGAAGATCAATCCGGTCGCCGGCTGCTGGCCGGTGCTGCTGCAGATCCCGGTGTTCTTCGCGCTCTACAAGATCCTGTTCATCACCATCGAGATGCGGCACGCGCCGTTCTTCGGCTGGATCCACGATCTCGCGGCGCCGGACCCGACCAACCTGTTCAACCTGTTCGGCGCGCTGCCCTTTACCCCGCCGGCCATGCTGCATCTGGGCCTGTGGCCGATCATCATGGGCGTCACGATGTTCATCCAGATGAAGATGAACCCGGAGCCGCCGGACCCGGTGCAGAAGATGATGTTCACCTGGATGCCGGTGTTCTTCACCTTCCTGCTCGGCTCGTTCCCGGCCGGCCTGGTGATCTACTGGAGCTGGAACAACCTGCTCTCGGTGATCCAGCAGGGCTACATCATGCGCAAGCACGGGGTGAAGATCGAGCTGTTCGACAATCTCAAGGGCATGTTCGGCAAGAAGCCGGCGACGGCAGGCGGCGCGCCAAACCCCGCCAACAGCAACAAGAAGTGAGTGATCGAAGGGCGGGGTTTCCCGCCCTTCGCTTTTGAAGGCCTCCGCCCCGATGCCATTGCCCGATCCCAGCACGCGCCATCCGATCCCCGGCTGGAAAGGCACGGCCTTCCTGAAGGCGGTGGTCGACCATCCGCTGATCGAGATCGGCGACTACAGCTACTACGACGACTCACGTGGACCGGAGCATTTCGTCGCCCGCTGCGTGCGCTATCATTTCGACTTCATCGGCGACCGCCTGATCATCGGGAAATTCGTCGCGATCGCGCAGGCGGCGCAGTTCATCATGAACGGCGCCAACCACCCGATCGGCGGCTTCTCGACGTATCCCTTCCAGATGTTCGGCCTCGGCGATCCCTCGGATTTGAAGCGCCCCGGCCCGAACAATCGCGGCGACATGGTGATCGGCAACGATGTCTGGATCGGGCGCGAGGCGGTGATCATGCCGGGCGTCACGATCGGCGACGGCGCGATCATCGGCACGCGGGCACAGGTGACGAAGGACGTGCCGGCCTATGCGGTGGTTGCCGGCAATCCCGGCCGGGTCGTGAAGATGCGCTTTCCGCCCGAGATCGTCGCGGAACTGCTGGCGATCCGCTGGTGGGATTGGGACGCCGACAGGATCGCGCGCCATATCGACGCGATTCAGGGCGCAAATATCGACGCGCTGCGCGCAGCCGTGTAGGCAGGGTTCCATGACCACATCCACGACAAAACCCTATGACGCCGAGGAGATCGAGGCCGCCCGCAAGCTCTTCGAGGGCCCGTGGGATTTCGTCTGGGCCTCGACCACAATCGACGACCTGCCGCCGATGGTCGGGCAGGAGATCGCCTTCGCCGGGCGTTCCAATGTCGGCAAGTCGAGCCTGATCAACGCGCTGACGCGGCGCAACGCGCTGGCGCGGACCTCGCATACCCCTGGCCGGACGCAGCAACTCAACTTCTTCCGCCAGGTCGCGCACGAGGAGCCCGTCGGGGCGGGATCTCAAGGCGGCAAGCGCTCGCGCGAAAAGCCGGTTCCGGTTTATTCGCCCCATGCGCCGACCATCGTCGACATGCCCGGCTACGGCTATGCCGCCGTCGGCAAGGAGAAGGTCGCGGCCTGGACACGGCTGATCCACGACTATCTGCGCGGCCGCGCCAACCTGATGCGCGTCTACGTGCTGATCGACGCCCGCCATGGCATCAAGGATGTCGACGGTGCCGTGCTGGAGACGCTCGACAAGGCCGCCGTGTCCTACCAGGTCGTGCTGACCAAGGGCGACGCGCTGAAGCCGGCCGACCAGAAATTCATGACCGAGGCCACGTTCGACGAGATCAAGCGCCGCCCGGCGGCTTTCCCCGAGGTGCTGCTGACCTCCAGCGAGACGGGCGCCGGCATGCCGGAATTCCGCGCCGCGATCGGCCGGGTTCTGGCGGAGCGCGCCTGAGCGCCATGACAGCGACCCGCCTTCATCTGGCTCTCGCCGCGCTGATGGGCTTCGCCGGCGTCGCCCTGCTGGCGGCGGCGGCTCATGTCGCCGTCGACCCCGGTCATGTCCAGACCGCTGGCCAGATGCTGCTGTTCCATGCCTCCGTCGTCATCGGCGCCACCGCGGCGCGCAAGAGCGGGCATCTGCATGATCTGCTGGCCCGAATCGCGCTCTCCGCGATCATCGTCGGCGCGTGCCTGTTCGCGGCCGATCTCGCCCGGCGCGGTTTCGGCGGGGCGGCGCTGTTTCCGCGCGCGGCGCCGACCGGCGGCTGGTTCATGCTCGGCGGCTGGCTCGGGCTTGCGGTCGCCGCCGTGACCGCGAAGCGCAGCTGACCGCCGCGCGGCGTTCTTCCGCCGCCGCGCAAGTTCGGGTAGAAGCGCGGCCGCACCTTTCCTGCGGATGCGCGGAGCCTCCCGAATGACCGACCTGCCTCAGCTGACGCCGTCGCAATCCGCCGACCTGCTCGTTCAGGCGCTGCCGCATATGCAGCGCTACGACCAGGAGATCATCGTCATCAAGTATGGCGGCAACGCCATGGGCGACGCGGCCACGGCGGAGGATTTCGCCGAAGATATCGTGCTGCTCGAGCAGTCCGGCCTGAAGCCGGTGGTCTGCCATGGCGGCGGCCCGCAGATCGCGGCGATGCTGAAGAAGCTCGGCATCCAGTCCGAGTTCAAGCAGGGCCTGCGCGTCACCGACGAAGCCACCGTCGAGGTCGTCGAGATGGTTCTGGCCGGCTCGGTCAACAAGGAGATCGTCGGCTATATCAGCCGCGAGGGCGGGCGCGCCATCGGGCTCTGCGGCAAGGACGGCAACATGGTCACCGCCCGCAAGGTGACGCGCACCATCGTCGACCCCGATTCCAAGATCGAGGAGGTGCTCGACCTCGGCTTCGTCGGCGAGCCGGAGACGGTCAACACCACCGTGCTCGACGCCGTTCTGAAGGCCGAGCTGATCCCGGTTCTGGCGCCGGTCTGCGCCGCAGCCGACGGCCAGACCTACAATGTCAACGCCGACACTTTCGCCGGCGCCATCGCCGGGGCGCTCAACGCCAAGCGCCTGCTGCTGCTGACCGACGTTCCGGGCGTGCTGAACAAGGACAAGCAGCTCATCTCCGAGCTGACGATCGAGGAGTGCCGCCACCTGATCGCCGACGGCACGATCTCGGGCGGCATGATCCCGAAGATCGAGACCTGCATCTACGCGCTGGAGAAGGGCGTCGAAGCGGTCGTCATCCTCGACGGCAAGGTGCCGCATGCGGCGCTGATCGAGCTCTTCACCGATACCGGCGCCGGCACGATCATCCGGCGTTGACAGAACCTCTCACGCGGTCATCCCGGGCGTAGCGAAGCGCAGACCCGGGATCCATTCCGGAACAGTTCGGGCATGGATCCCGGATCGGCGCCGCTACCGCGGCTTGTCCGGGATGACGGCGTGGAGGATTTAAAGAGCCGCCCCGATTAAGCTCCCACCAAGGACTTGCGGCGCAGACTCCGGCTCGCCACATCACGGAGTCCAATGAAAACACTCGCAGACACCCCTGCCGCGACCCCGCCCCTGACGGCGGAAGGCTTCGCGCATGTCGACCACTGGATCTTCGATCTCGACAACACCCTCTATTCGCATGAGAGCCGCGTCTGGCCGCAGGTCAACGAGCGCATCACGCTGTTCCTGCAGGAACTGTTCGGGCTCGACGGCCTGTCGTCGCATGCGCTGCGGCAATATTACTATCACCGCTACGGCACGACGCTGAAGGGGCTGATGGAGGAGCACCGGATCGATCCGGACCAGTTCCTCGACTTCGCCCATGATATCGACCTGACGCTGCTCGAACCGAATCCCGCGCTCGGCGCGGCGCTCGCGGCTTTGCCCGGACGCAAGCTGATCCTGACCAACGGCTCGGTCGGCCACGCCAAGAACGTCGCCGGCAAGCTCGGCATCCTCGACCAATTCGAGGATATCTTCGACATCGTCCATGCCGGCTTCCTGCCGAAGCCCGAGCGCGCCACCTACGAGAATTTCCTCGCCAAGCATTCGGTCGATCCCGGACGCGCCGCGATGTTCGAGGATATCGAGAAGAACCTGATCGTGCCGAGCGATCTCGGCATGAAGACCGTGCTGATCATCCCACAGACGCCCGATCCCTTCCGCGAGGCCTGGGAACAGTCCGCGATCGATGCCGGCCATGTCCACCACGTCACGGCCGATCTCACCGGCTTCCTGAGGCCGCTCGGACGTTCCGGCGAACAATAGGGCTGAACGGGAGGCGTTTCCTCCCGCTCAGGTTCCTTGCAAAGGAAATTCCGTTCTTCTTTACGAACTCCTTGGGAGCTGATACTGCTCCTGTCCGTTATAAAGAACGGATCGAGAGTTCCATGTCGTCACCGGACAAAGCCGCAGCCAAGCTGCATCCCGAGACCCGCCTCGTCCATGACGGCATCCAGCGTTCGCAGTTCGGCGAGACCTCGGAAGCCCTGTATCTGACGCAGGGCCATGTCTACGACAACGCCGCGCAGGCCGAAGGCCGCTTCCTGAACACCGATCCCGGCTTCCAGTACGGCCGGCTCGGCAATCCGACGACGGCGATGCTCGAAGCTCGGATGGCCTCGTTCGAGGGCGCCGAGGCCTGTCGCGCGACCGCGACCGGCATGGCGGCGGTCACCGCGGCGATGATGGCGCCGGTGCGGGCGGGCGACCATGTCGTCGCTGCGAGCGCGCTCTTCGGCTCCTGTCGTTACATCATCGAGGACCATCTGCCACGCTACGGCGTCGAGACCACGCTGGTCGAGGGCACCGATCTCGATGCCTGGCGCAAGGCGGTTCGCCCCAATACCAAGCTGTTCTTCCTGAATCGCCGTCGAACCCGACGCTCGAAGTGCTCGACATCGCTGCGATCGCCAAGGTGGCGAAGGAGGCCGGCGCCAAGCTCGTCGTCGACAATGTCTTCGCCACGCCGCTCTACCAGCGCCCGCTGGAGCTCGGCGCCGATATCGTCGTCTATTCCGCGACCAAGCATATCGACGGCCAGGGCCGTTGCCTCGGCG
Organism: Beijerinckiaceae bacterium; assembly: GCA_965283735.1. Taxonomy (GTDB): domain Bacteria; phylum Pseudomonadota; class Alphaproteobacteria; order Rhizobiales; family Beijerinckiaceae; genus Allobosea. The sequence goes on from CBDIPN010000002.1 coordinate 1,505,965, forward strand.
GGCTGATCCTCGGTTCGAAGGAATTGATCGAGGCCGATATCCAGAACTACCTGCGCCAGACCGGCCCGATCCTCTCGCCCTTCAACGCCTGGGTGATGCTGAAAGCGCTGGAGACGCTGCCTTTGCGCGTCGCCAGGCAGGCACAGAACGCCACGGCCGTCGCCGACTGGCTGGCGGCGCAGAGCAAGCCGACCAAGGTGATCTTCCCCGGCCACAAGAACCATCCGCAGGCCGAGATCATCAAGCGCCAGATGAGCGGCCCCTCGACGATGATCGCCTTCGAGGTCCCTGGCGGCAAGGAAGGCGCCTATCGTCTGCTCGACGCCTGCAAGCTGATCCGCATCTCGAACAATCTCGGCGACGCCAAGAGCCTGATCGTCCATCCCGCGACGACGACGCATCAGCGCTTCACGCCGGAAGTGCGCGCCGCGATGGGCGTCAGCGACGGGCTCGTCCGCCTCTCGATCGGGCTCGAGCACCATGACGACCTGATCGCCGACCTGGAGCAGGCGCTGGCGAAGGTCTGAGGCTTTTCGCGCAAGAACCTCCGCCGTCATCCCGGGCGAAGCGAAGCGTAGACCCGGGATCCATGCCGGAGCGCTTCCAATAAAGGTTCCGGCATGGATCCCGGATCGCCGCCGCTTCGCGGCTTGTCCGGGATGACGCGCAGGTTGGGAAGGCGATTGCGCCAGTGGCCATCACCGCCCACCCCTGCTAAAGCGGGCCGTTTCCCGCTAAAGGCTTGAGAGGCCAGCATGCGTTCGGGCGAAGTGAAGCGCCGCACCAACGAGACCGATATCGCGGTCTCGCTCCTGATCGACGGCACCGGCAAGGCCGAGATCGCCACCGGCGTCGGCTTCTTCGACCATATGCTCGATCTCTTCGCCCGCCATTCGCTGATCGACCTTACGGTCAAGGTGAAAGGCGACACGCATATCGACGATCACCATTCCGTCGAGGATGCCGGCATCGCCATGGGCGAGGCGCTTAAAGCAGCGCTCGGCACCAAGAAGGGCATCCGCCGCTATGCCGACGTGCACCTGCCGATGGACGAGACCCTGACTCGCGTCGCCGTCGATGTCTCCGGCCGGCCGTTCCTGGTCTTCCGCACCGAGTTCAAGGCGCAGAAGATCGGCAATTTCGACACCGAGCTCGTGCGCGAGTTCTTCCAGGCCTTCGCGATCAATGCCGGCATCACGCTGCATGTCGAAACGCTCTACGGCGACAACGCCCACCACATCGCCGAAAGCTGCTTCAAGGGGCTGGCGCGGGCGCTGCGGCAAGCGCTCGACCTCGATCCACGCGAGGGCGACCGCATCCCCTCGACCAAGGGCGCTTTGTAGGAGGTCTCGATGGCATTCTACACCGTCATGACGCCGCCGCCGGAAGGCGATCGGCGCGAGGAGATCGAGCAGGCGCGGCTGATTCCCGAGAGCTTCGCCACGGGCGCCTTCCTGCTCACGGGCCTCTGGCTGCTGGGCAAGCGGCTCTGGCTGGCGACGCTGCTGTTCGTGCTGTTCTGGGGCGTGCTGATCTGGCTCAACAACCGCTTCGGCCTGCATGCCAGCGCGCTCTCGCTGATCTATTGGGCGATCGCGCTGTTCCTGGGCATCGAAGGCAACAACCTCGTCGTCCGCAAGCTCACCCGCCAGGGCTGGCGCGTGTCCGACGTCGTCGAGGCCCGCACGCTGGCCGAGGCGGAACGCCGCTATTTCGAGCGGGCGCTGGCCGGCGAATCCATGCCGCCGCGCGTGGAAGCGGCGCCGGCGACTGTCGCGGCCCGGCCGAGCGGACCGCTGCCGATCATCGGCCTGTTTCCGGAGGCTCGGGGACGATGAGCCAGAACGTCGCGATCATCGATTACGGCTCGGGCAACCTGCACTCGGCCGCGAAAGCTTTCGAGCGGGCGGCGCTTGAGGCCGGCATCCCCTCGACCATCCATGTCACCAGCGACACCGACATCGTGCGCGCGGCCGATCGTATCGTGCTGCCGGGCGTCGGCGCCTTCGCCGATTGCCGGCGCGGGCTCGATGCCGTGCCGGGCATGGTCGAGACGCTGGAAGAGGTCGTGCGGGGCAAGGGTCGCCCCTTCCTCGGCATCTGCGTCGGCATGCAGCTGCTCGCCTCGCGCGGACTGGAATACACGGTCACGCAGGGCCTCGGCTGGATTCCCGGCGACGTCACGCTGATCAGGCCGAATGACGACGCCCTCAAGATCCCGCATATGGGCTGGAACACCCTGCACAAGCAGGACGAGCACCCGCTGCTCGACGGCATCGAGACCGGCCCGCAGGGGCTGCACGCCTATTTCGTGCATTCCTATGCGCTGGCGGCGCAGCGCCCGCAGGACGTGCTGGCCTTGACCGAGCATGGCGGGCCTGTGACGGCGATGGTCGCGCATGGCAACGTCGCCGGCACGCAGTTCCACCCCGAGAAGAGCCAGAAGCTGGGGCTGAAGCTCATCACGAATTTCCTGAGCTGGGCACCATGATCCTCTTTCCCGCGATCGACCTGAAGGAAGGCCGCTGCGTCCGCCTCAAGCAGGGCGACATGGCGCAGGCCACCATCTTCAACGACGATCCCGCCGCGCAGGCCGCCGATTTCGAGGGCCAAGGGTTCCAGTGGCTGCATGTCGTCGATCTCGACGGTGCCTTCGCCGGCAAGCCGATGAACGCGGCGGCGGTCGAGGCGATCCTGAAGCGCGTGGCCTTTCCGGTGCAGCTCGGCGGCGGCATCCGCGACATGAAGACGGTTGCCGGCTGGCTGGAAAAGGGCATCCGCCGCGTCATCATCGGCACGGCGGCGGTGCGCGATCCCGGCTTCGTGCGCGAGGCGGCGAAGGCGTTTCCGGGGCAGGTCGCGGTCGGCATCGATGCCCGCGACGGCTTCGTGGCCGTGGAAGGCTGGGCCGAGACCTCCTCGCTGGCGGCTGCCGATCTCGGCAAGCGCTTCGAAGATGCCGGCGTCGCCGCGATCATCTACACCGATATCGCCCGCGACGGCATGCTCCAGGGTATCAACTGGGAGGGCACGATCGCACTGGCGCAGGCCGTGTCGATCCCGGTGATCGCTTCGGGGGGCCTGGCCTCGATGGCCGATATCGAGCGCCTTTGCGCCGCTGACGCCGCGATCCTCGAAGGCGCGATCACGGGCCGGGCACTCTATGACGGGCGCATTGACCCCGCCGCAGCGCTGAAGCGCCTCGCGGCGGCCGGCACGGGAGCCGCGGCATGACGCTCAAGACTCGCATCATCCCCTGCCTCGACGTCAAGGACGGCCGCGTCGTCAAGGGCGTGAAGTTCGTCGACCTCGTCGATGCCGGCGATCCCGTCGAGGCCGCCAAGGCCTATGACGCTGCCGGCGCCGACGAGCTCTGTTTCCTCGACATCACGGCGAGCCACGAGGATCGCGGCATCCTGTTCGACGTGGTGACGCGCACGGCCGAGGCCTGCTTCATGCCGCTCACCGTCGGCGGCGGCGTGCGCAAGGTCGAGGATATCCGGGCGCTGCTGCTCGCCGGGGCCGACAAGGTCTCGATCAACACCGCGGCCGTGACCAACCGCCAGTTCGTCAGGGAAGCGGCCGAGAAATTCGGCGCGCAGTGCATCACCGTCGCGATCGACGCCAAGCAGGTCACGCCCGGCCGCTGGGAGATCTTCACCCATGGCGGTCGCAATGCCACCGGCATCGAGGCGGTCGCCTTCGCGCGCGAGGTCGTCTCGCTCGGCGCCGGGGAGTTGCTGGTCACCTCGATGGATCGCGACGGCACCAAGGTCGGCTACGATCTCGGCCTGACGCGGGCGATCGCGGACGCGGTCTCCGTTCCGGTCATCGCCTCGGGCGGCGTCGGCGATCTCGATGATCTCGTTGCCGGCGTCGCGCAAGGCCATGCCTCTGCCGTGCTCGCCGCCTCGATCTTCCATTTCGGCACCTACACGATCGGCCAGGCCAAGGCGCATATGGCGGAAGCCGGCCTCCGGATGAGGCTGGACTGAGACGTGGCAGGGCTCCTTTCCCTTGTCATTCCGGGGCGCGCCACAGGCGCGAACCCGGAACCCACGACCGGGCTCGCCGCTCGCAACTGGGCATCGGCTGTATCACCCGGTCGTGGGTTCCGGGTTCTTCGCTCCGCGAAGCCCCGGAATGACAGAGGTTCAGCATGACCTTCACCCTCTCCGATCTCGAAGCCCGCATCGCCGAGCGCGCCGCCGCCTCTCCCGAGGAATCCTGGACGGCGAAGCTGCTGGCCGCCGGGCCCGAGCGAGCCGCCAAGAAGTTCGGCGAGGAGGCTGTCGAGGCCGTGATCGCCGCCGTGAAGGGCGACCGGGCCGAACTGATCGCCGAGAGCGCCGACGTGCTCTATCATCTTTTGGTTGTGCTTCGGGCGCGCGATATTGCATTGCAGGACGTCTTGAGCCAGCTTGAGGCCCGCACCGCCCGCTCCGGACTGGCGGAAAAGGCGGCCCGGCCCCGTTGAGTTGCGTGAGGATGGACCGGCCAGGATGACCCTCCCTTGAACCTCGAAGCCTGGATTGCGGGTCGCGTCATGGACCAGCGCCTGATCACCACTCCCCCGGAACGCGACCTCGTCTCGCCCTACCGTGCCTTCTCGCGGGACGAGTGGGCGCATCTGCGCGCCGACGCGCCCCTGACGCTCTCGGTCGACGATCTCACCAAGCTGCAATCGCTCAACGATCCGATCTCGCTCGACGAGATCGTCGCGATCTACCTGCCGCTGTCGCGCCTGCTCTCGCTCTATGTCGCGGCAACGCAAGGGCTGTTCAAGGCGACGCAGCGCTTCCTGATGGCCGAGTCCGAGGTCAAGGTGCCCTATGTCATCGGGGTCGCGGGTTCAGTCGCGGTCGGCAAGTCGACCACGGCGCGCGTGCTCAAGGCCCTGCTCTCGCGCTGGCCGAACACGCCGAAGGTCGAGCTCGTCACCACCGACGGCTTCCTCCTGCCCAATGCCGAGCTGGAACGGCGTGGCCTGATGGGGCGCAAGGGCTTTCCGGAAAGCTACGATGGGGCGGCGATCCTGCGCTTCCTCTCCGACGTCAAGGCCGGCAAGCCGCAGGTGACGGCCCCGGTCTATTCGCATCTCGTCTACGACGTGGTGCCCGGCGAGACGGTGACGGTCGAACGGCCGGACATCCTGATCCTCGAAGGTCTCAACGTCCTGCAGCCGAGCCGGATGCCCAGGGACGGCACGGCCATCCCCTTCGTCTCCGACTATTTCGACTTCTCGGTCTATCTCGATGCCGACGAGAACGATCTGCATCGCTGGTACGTCAACCGCTTCATGACGCTGCGCCAGACGGCCTTCCGCGATCCGCGCTCGTTCTTCCGCAAGTACGCGGAGATCGGCGAGGAGGAGGCGCTCGCCATCGCCGAGAAGCTCTGGACCGGCATCAACCTGCCGAATCTGCAGGAGAACATCCTGCCGACCCGCCAGCGCGCCAGCCTGATCCTGACCAAGGGCGCGAGCCACCGCATCCAGCAGGTCGCCCTGCGCCGGCTGTAGCGCGGGTTCCGAGACCGCGATGACGACCTATGTCGCCCTGCTGCACTCGATCGTGCTCGGCCCCGGCAGGCGGCTGGTCATGGCGGACCTGAAGGCCATGGCGTCGGAGCTCGGCTTCGCCAATCCACGGACCTGGGTCGCCACCGGCAACCTGATCTTCGAGGGCGAAGGTGCGCCGCTCGCCGAGGTCGAGGGCCGGCTGGAGGCGGCGTTCCGTGATCGCTTCGGCAAGCCCGTCGACATCATCCTGCGCACTGCGCCGGGCTGGCTGCGGCTCGCCGCGCAGAATCCCTTCTCGGAGGGCAGCGGCGCCCACATCGGCATCCGCGTCATGCGCAAGCCGCTTGGGCCGGACCTCCTGCCCAGGCTGGAGGCCATCGCGACGCCCGATATGCGCCTCGCACTGCGGGATGGCGATCTCTGGATCGATTTCGCGGGCGCGCCGAGCGAGGCAAAGCTACTCTCGCATCTGACGACCAAAAAGCTCGGCATCGGCACCTTGCGCAACGCGAATACGGTCAAGGCACTGGCGGCCATGCTCACGTGATGGCCGGCCTGTCCTCCCTCGGCGGAATGGCGCTCGCGGCCTTCGTCGCCGCGACGCTGCTGCCGGCACAGTCGGAAGCCGTCTTCGTCGGGCTGCTCGCCGCGAAGAGCGTCGATCCGCTGGCGCTGTTCCTGACCGCGAGCATCGCGAACACCGCCGGCTCGATCCTCAACTGGTGGCTCGGCCTGATGATCGCGCGTCACGGCGTCGACAGGCTGCCGGCGCGCCTGCGGCCCGACCCCAGGCGCTTCGCCCAGGCGCAAGGCTTCTTCGCCCGTTTCGGCTGGCCCTCTCTGCTGTTAGCCTGGGTTCCGATCGTCGGCGATCCCCTGACTTTCGCCGCGGGAACCCTGAATTATCCATTCTGGCGCTTCACTCTGCTCGTCCTGATCGGCAAGGCCGGGCGCTATGCGGCGCTCTGGGCGGGCTGGGCAAGCCTCGCCTGACCACACTGGCCTCACCCGAAGGCTTTCGCCAAAACTTCCGTTGGGTCAGGCGCATATCGTTTGCGAAACCGGCCGGGCCGGGCTACCAGCGAAGCGTCCGTTCAAGGAGATCAGATTATGAGCATTCAGCGTATCAGCGTCGGCCCGCGCATGTCCAAGGCCGTCGTGCACGGCAACACCGTCTATCTGGCCGGCCAGGTCGCGGACAAGGCTGCCGGCAAGAGCGTCGGCGAGCAGACTGCCGACATCCTCGGCATTATCGACGGCCTCCTGGCCGAAGCCGGCACCGACAAGTCGAAGCTGCTGATGGTCAACATCTGGCTCACCGACATCTCGACCTTCGCCGAAATGAACGCCGTCTGGGACAAGTGGGTCGTCGCCGGCGCCACCCCGGGCCGCGCCACGGTCGAGGCCAAGCTGGCCGCGCCGCAGTTCACCGTCGAGATCGCGGTCATCGCCGCGAAGTAAATCGCCCCGGATCGCCGCGTGTCCAAACGGGCGCGCGGCAATCCCTGTCACCGGACCGGAGCGGGAGGCAGCCATCAGCCAGACCGACCAGATCGCTCCGCTCCTGGCGCGCATCGCCGGACGCCGCGGCATATCGCCGATGGCGATGGCCGCGATGATGGCGGACTGGCTGCGGCGTGCGGGCTCGCCCCTGCCCAGCGAGCACCTGCTCGACCGCAAGGCCAGCGACTTCCTCGCGCTGTCTACCCGCCTCGCCACGCCTCTCGGCGATGCCGAGATCAAGCGCCTGCGCGGAGAAGCCGCCACCGCCATCGCAGAGGGCCGTTTCGCCGAAGCCGACAAGAGCCTCGCCCAGGCCGAGCTGCACGCCATCGGCGGCTCCACCGACCTTTCCGCGCTCCCGCTCGAACGCCGGCTGCTGATCGGCGAGAACCGCGCCGACCGCGCGGCCATCAGCTTCCTGCGCACGACCTCCGAGGCCTATCGCGAAGCCGCCGCCCGCTATGGCGAAGCCTCCGCCCTGATCGGCCTCGCAAATGTGGACCGCAGCCGGGAGGCCGCTCTCGAGCAGGCGAAGGTGCTGGCACGGCTCAGCGAAGATTTCGGCGGCCGCGAAGGTTATGACGGCTCGATCGCCGCCCTGCGCCGTTTGCTCGAAGGGCTCGACAGCCTCGCTGACACCATCGCCTTCGCCGGAGCGCAGGAAGCGCTGGCCTCGGCGCTCGACAAGCTGGCCGCATTGACCGGCGACGCCAAGCTGCTCGACGAGGCCCTCATCCATTGCCGGGCCGGGCTCGAAGATCTGCGCCATGACGAGGCGCCCGCGCTCTGGCGTGCCCTGAAGCTGCGGCTGGGCCGGCTTGCGGTCAATCTCGGCGTCTCGCAGAAGGACGACAATCTGCTGGAGGAAGCGGTGGCGACCTATGCCACGGCACTTGCCGTCTGGAAGCGCAGCGACGACGAGGTCCGCTGGCTCGAAGCCGAGCACATGATCTCCCGCGCGCGTGCCACGCTCGGCCGGCGCCGCAGCGACCTCTCTTTGCTCGAACGCGCCTTCAACGGTCTCAACCGCGTCTCGCAGGCGACCGACCGTAGCCGCACCCCCATGCGCTGGGCCGAGCTTCAGGACCAGATGGGCGGCGTCCTCGCGGCCATGGGCGAGCGCTACAGCGAGCCGGTCGTGATCGAGGAGGCGATCGCCGCCTTCGCCGCCGCGCTGGAAGAATATCGCCAGGAGCGCGCACCGCTGCTCTGGGCGCAGACGCGGGCCAATCAGGCCGAGGCCATGCTCCAGCTCGCCCGCCGCAACAAGGACAAGGCGCTGGCGCAGCAGGCGCTCGCCCAGTTGATGGCGGCAACCGAAATCGCCAAGCAGGCGCCGAATAGTGGCGGCGTCGCCGCCGATCTGCAGAAGCGCCTCGGAGCCGCCGGCGCGACCGCCGCCAAGCTGATCGCCGGCTGAGCCCGGAGCCTCAGCGCGGGCGGCGCGCGGCCAACCGCTCCAGCGCGGCATCCAGCGTCGCATCGCGCTTGGCGAAGCAGAAGCGGACGACGTTCCTGACAGCGCCCTCGGCATAGAAGGCGCTGACCGGAATCGCGGCGACACCATTCTCGGTCACCAGCCGGCGGCAGAAATCGACATCGTCGCTCTCGCCGAGCGGCGCGATATCGACATTGAGGAAATAGGTCCCGGCGCTCGGCAGCACGGCGAATCCGAGATCGCGCAGGCCGGCCGCGAAACGGTCGCGCGAGCGCTGGAAATCGGCGCGCATGCCCTCGTAATAGCCGTCATCCTTGCCCAGGCCATAGGCCACCGCGGCCTGCAGGTTCGGCGGCGTGGTGAAGGTGAGAAACTGGTGCGCCTTGGACAGCACGCGCATGATCGCGGGCGCGGCCATGACGAGCCCGACCTTCCAGCCCGTCAGCGAGAATATCTTGCCGGCCGAGGAAATCTTGACGGTGCGCTCGCGCATGTCCGGGCGTCCGAGCACCGAGGCATGACGGTGCCCGTCGAACACGACATGCTCCCAAACCTCGTCGCAGATCGCGATCGCGTCGTGGCGGACGCAGAAATCGGCGAGGAGGTCGAGATCGGCCTTGCCGAAGATCGTCGCGGTCGGGTTGAGCGGGTTGTTGAACAGCACGACCTTCGTCTTCGGCGAGAAGGCTTTTGCCAGCGCCTCCTCGGTCAGGCCGAAATGCGGCGGGGTCAGCGTCACGAATTTCGGGATGCCGCCAGCGCGCCGCACCAGCGGCAGATAGGCGTCGTACATCGGCTCGAACAGCACGACCTCGTCGCCGGGCGTGATCAAGGCCATCAGCGCGCCGGCAATGGCCTCGGTCGCGCCAGAGGTCACCATGATTTCCGTCGTGGGGTCGAGGTCGAGCCCCTGCCAATGCTTGTAGTGCTTGGCAGCCGCCTCGCGCAGCTCGGGCAGCCCCATCATCGGCGGATACTGGTTCCAGCCATCGACCACCGCCTCGGCCGCCTTCCGGCGGACATCGAGCGGGCCGGGATCATCCGGGAAGCCCTGCCCGAGATTCACGGCCCCGGTCTCGCGGGCAAGCTGCGACATCACCTCGAAGACGGTGGTGGGGAGGGCGGAGAGGATCGGATTCATCGCGGTCGGATCGGCTCGGCAAAGGCGGGAACCGTGGCTTTAGCATGCCGGACCGGCCGGCGCACCCGATGGGAAACGATCCGACGGAGGTGAGAGAAATAGCGAGTGATGAATGTTGACATTCGTCATCAATCAGTGTCTATTGATTCTCAGCCGGCCTTCGGCGGACGCCCGTTGCGACTTCGCCCCTTTGGCGCAGCAGGATGCCGCAGAAGGCCGGCGAACCTTGTCAGGATGGTGCAAGCGCCACCCGACGCGCGAAGTCAGCGCCGAGCTCTCCCATCCTCCTTGCGTGAAGATTGCCGCTGCGGCTGGTTTCCGCGCATATCGAAACCACGCTAAGCAGGCATATGGCCCGCTCCCCCGTTCCCGCGATCATGATCCTCGGCACCGGCTCCAATGTCGGGAAGTCGCTGATCGTCGCCGGGCTGTGCCGGCTGTTCGCAAATCGCGGCCTGAAAGTACGGCCGTTCAAACCGCAGAACATGTCGAACAATGCCGCGGCGACCGCTGCCGGCGAGATCGGCCGGGCGCAGGCGTTGCAGGCCCGCGCCGCCCGTGTTGCTGCTCACCCCGACATGAACCCCGTGCTGCTGAAGCCTGAGGGCGAGCAGGGCAGCCAGATCATCCTGCAGGGCCGCGTTGCCGGCCGCCTCGCCTCGCGCGACTTCGCCCGGCGCGGCGATTTCATGCCGCAGGTCCTCGACAGCTTCACGCGCCTGAGCGAAGGCGCCGATCTCGTCATCGTCGAGGGCGCGGGGTCGCCGGCCGAGACGAACCTGCGCGCCCGCGACATCGCCAATCTCGGCTTCGCGCGGGCCGCCAACGTCCCGGCCGTGCTGATCGGCGATATCGACCGCGGCGGCGTGATCGCGAGCCTGGTTGGCACGCACGCGGTTCTCGATGCGGAAGACAGGGCGATGATCCGCGCCTTCGCGATCAACCGCTTCCGGGGCGCCGTCGAACTGTTTGCGCCCGGCGTCGCCACGATCGCGGAGGCCACGGGGTGGCCCAGTCTCGGCGTCGTGCCCTGGTTCGCCGATGCGGTCAGGCTGCCGGCCGAGGACGGGCTCGACATCCGCTCGGGGCGGAAAGCGGGCGCCCGCATCAGGATTGCCGTGCCGGTCTTGCCGGGCATCGCCAATTTCGACGATCTCGACCCGCTGAAACTCGAGGCGGGGGTCGATCTCGCCATGATCGGACCGGGGCAGCCGCTGCCGGGAGATGCCGATCTCGTCATTCTGCCGGGCTCCAAGACGACTTTGCGCGATCTCGCGGCCTTGCGGAAAGAGGGCTGGGACATCGACATCCTCGCCCATCGCCGCAGGGGCGGGCGCGTCCTCGGGCTCTGCGGCGGCTATCAGATGCTCGGGCAGGTGGTGCGCGATCCGCTCGGACTGGAGGGACCGCCCGGAGAGGCGCCCGGCCTCGGACTGCTCGATGTCGAGACGATCCTCGACACCGACAAGACCGTCCGCGAGGTCGGATTCACCGATATCGGCAGCACGGCGTCGGGCCGGGCCTATGAAATCCATCTCGGCCGAACGGACGGCGCCGATACGGTCCGCGCTCCGTTCCGCGTCGAAGGCCGGGCGGAAGGCGCCGCAAGTCCGGATGGCCGGGTCGCCGGCAGCTATCTGCATGGCATCTTTGCTTCAGACGCGGTGCGCGGCGCCTGGCTCACTGCGATCGGCGCAGAGCACCCTACATCGTCAGACCTGCATTACGACGATGCGATCGAGGCGACCCTAGATGGGCTCGCTGCGCATCTGGATGCTCATTTCGATACCGAAACCCTGCTTAATCTCGCCAGAACCCGCAGTTCCGTGGTCTGAGCCGGGTGGGAACCTCGGACGCCCTGAACTGTTCCTTGAACAAGGGCCTTGCCCGCAGATTGATACACATCAAGGCAAAAGTCTTTATTCGCCATTATGTTGACGAATGATGAAATTCGTCATAAAGATCAATTCTTCACCGCTTTCGTTTGAAACAACCCAACCGGCGACGCCGTGAGTAACTCCGAACGCGATACCAGGCAGATCATCGTCGACACCGCCGAACGCTTCTTCCGCGATATCGGGTACCAGAAGACGACGGTGGCGGACATCGCCAAATCCCTGCGGATGAGCCCCGCCAACGTCTATCGCTTCTTCGACTCCAAGAAGTCGATCAACGAGGCCGTGCTGGAGCGCTACAAGCGCGAGCAGGAAGAAGCCATCGCAACGATCGCCGACGAAGACCGGCCCGCATCCGATCGGCTGCGCGACATCCTCGCCACCTCCTACAAGTTGAATGCCGCACGCTTCGCCGGCCATGCCCGGATGCAGGAAATGGTCTGCGCCGCGATGGAGGAGAGCTGGGATGCGATCATCGCCCATATCGAGCGCTTCGACATGGTGCTGCGCCGCGTCGTCGCCGACGGCATCGCGCGCGGCGAGTTCCGGCCGATGGAGCCGGCCCATGCCACCGGCTGCATCCGCACCGCGATGATCCGCTTCATGCATCCGCTGCTGATCACGCAATGCGAGTGCATTCCGGGCCCGACGCCGGACGAGATGATCGCCTTCGTGCTCAGCGCGCTGGAAGCAAAGTCCCAGGCTCGCTAGAGCACTTCGCTGGAGAACGCTCCAGGCGATCCCGAACCGACGCGTTGACAAGCCGCCGAGGGAGCGGGATACCGCCCGGACATGGCCATCCTGCCCAAACAGAATCTCAAGAAGCTCGCCGTCGTCCTGCATGACCTCACGGTCACGGCGCTGGCGATCTGGCTGGTCTTCGTCGTGCGGTTCGAGGGCGCCCTGCTCACCGAGCACCTGCGCTACCTCCCGCGCTTTCTGCCCTTCTTCGTGGCCTATGCCGGGCTGGTCTACTGGTTCTTCTCGCTCTACCGCTCGAAATGGCGCTTTGCCTCGCTGCCGGACCTCTCGAACATCGTCAAGGCGGTCTCCGTCCTGACGGTATCGCTGCTCGCCGTCGATTACGTGCTGATCTCGCCGAGCTTCTATGGCGCCTTCTATTTCGGCAAGATCTCGATCGCGCTGTACTGGCTCGTGCAGGTCGCGCTGCTCGGCGGTCCGCGCCTCGCCTATCGCTATTTCAAATATGCCCGTTCGCGGACCACAGCCGTGCGCGAGGCCAACCTGCCGACGCTGCTGCTCGGGCGCGGCGTCGAGGTCGAGATGGTGATCCGCGCCATGGAGGCCGGCACGATGCGGCGGCTGCGACCCGCCGGCATCCTGTCGCCACGTCCCGATGATCTCGGCCAGTCGATCCGCGGCGTGCCGGTGCTCGGGCTGCTCACCGATCTGGAACGGGTCGCGGGCGAAGCGATGGAGCGCGGCGAAGCCTATCGCCGCATCGTCGCCACGCCTGCCGCCCTGCTGCCGGAAGCGCAGCCGGAAAAATGGCTGGCGCGCACGCGCAAGCTCGCCCTGCCGATCTCGCGTATCGACAGCCTCGGCGAAGGCTTGCGCGACACGGAGGTGGCGCCGCTCGAGATCGAGGACCTGCTGGTCCGCTCGACCGCCACGATCGACCGCGACCGGCTGGGCGCGTTCCTGAAGGGCAAGCGCGTCATCGTCACCGGCGGCGGCGGCTCGATCGGCTCCGAGATCTGCCTGCGTTGCGCCGCCTTCGGCGCGGCCGAATTGCTCATCATCGAAAGCTCAGAACCAGCCCTGTTCCAGATCAGCGAACAGCTCTCGGTGCAGGCGCCGGGTACGGCCGTCTCCGGCGCGCTTGCCGATGTCCGCGATCGCGCGCGCATCATGCCGCTCTTCGCCGGCTTCAAGCCCGACATCGTCGTCCATGCCGCCGCGCTCAAGCACGTTCCCTATCTGGAGGCGGACTGGAGCGAGGGCATCAAGACCAATATCTTCGGCTCGGTGAACGTCATCGACTCCGCCATCGCCGCCGGTACCCGGACCTTCGTGATGATCTCGACCGACAAGGCGATCGAGCCCGTCTCGATGCTGGGCGCGACCAAGCGCTTCGCCGAGATCTACGCGCAGTCGCGCGATGCCGAGCTCGTCGCCGCCGATTCCGGCATCCGCCTCGTCGCGGTCCGCTTCGGCAATGTGCTGGGCTCGGCCGGTTCGGTGGTGCCGAAGTTCAAGGCGCAGATCGCCCGGGGCGGGCCGGTCACGGTGACCAGCCCCGACATGATCCGCTATTTCATGACGATCCGCGAGGCCTGCGACCTCGTGCTGACTGCTGCCACCCACGCCCGAGCGAGCCACGCGGAGGCCGAGCGTGCCGCCGTCTACGTGCTCAAGATGGGCCAGCCGATGCGGATCATGGACATGGCCGAGCGGATGATCCGCCTCGCCGGCTTCGAGCCCGGCGAGGATATCGAGATCGTCGTCTCCGGCGTCCGGCCGGGCGAGCGGCTGCATGAGATTCTGTTCGCCCATGACGAGCCGATGGCCGAAACCGGGCTCGACGGGGTGATGGCAGCCAAGCCGATCTTCGCCGGCCGCGACAGGATCGAAGCCTGGCTGGCGCGCCTTGCAGCGGCGGTGAAAGCCAATGATCAGGCCGCGGCCAATGCCGTGCTCGACGAAGCGATCCCGGATTTCAGCCTGCGCGATTCGAAGCGGCCAGACGCGCCAGGGCCGGCTTCGTCTCAACCAACGGCTGCCAGCCAGCCCTGAGCAGGCGTTCCGGACGGGCGACGAGGCTGCCCGCCAGCTTGAGGAAAGTCTCCTCGCGCCCGGCAAGGCGCGCCAGCCGGCGCAGCCAAGCCTCCGGCACGGGCAGAAGACCCGGACCACGCCCCAGCCCGGCCCGCATCGCCGCCAGCATCCCGGAGACGCTGATGGGCTCGGGGTCGGACAGCGCGTAGCTCTGCCGCGCCGGGCAGGCCGGCGTCAGCGCGAACAGGATGGCGCTGGCGAGGTTCTCGAGCGCAAGCAGCGAGCGCGGCGCCTGCAACCCGCCGAAGGGCAGCGGCACGGGCAAGCGCGCCAGCTTGAGCAGCGCTGCCATATTCGCCTTCACCCCCGGCCCGTAGATCAGGACCGGGCGCAGTGCGACCCAGTCGAGATCAATCTCGGCCAGTCCTCGTTCCGCCGCGAGCTTGGAGCGGCCGTAGGGGTCGCCGGGCGCCGGTTGCGTCTCCTCGGTCAGCGGCAGGCCGTCGAAGGCATCGGTCAGCGCCTTGATCGAGGAGAGATAGACGAACCGCTGCACGCCGGCCTTCTCCGCAGCGCGGGCGAGCTCCAGCGTCGCCTCGGTGTTGATGCGCCGGTAGAGCGCCGCGTCGAGACCCGGCCCGGCATGGGCAAGGCCGGCCATGTGCACGACATGGTCGACGTCTTCCAGGGCGGCGGACCAGTCGACCGGTGCCGAGAGATCGCCGGTCACGACGGCTTCCGCGCCCGCGGGGACGGGCTGTGGGCTGCGCTGGGCGAGACGCGGGCGATAGCCTGCCTCGAGGAGCGCCGCCACGACATGCGGACCGACGAACCCGCTCGCGCCGGTGACGAGGACGCGCCGGTCAGCCATGGCGGGGGCCGGTCGCGAAGCGGCGCAGCAACAGGCCGGTCAGCAGGGCAGCGACAGCCAGACAGATCGCCTGGATCGGTAGAGCCGGCCAGATCAGCGAAACACCCGCGATCGCGGCAAGCGCAAGATTGAGCAGGGCGACACGGCCGACCACGGCGATCACGCTGAAACCGTTCGCCGTCGCCTGCTGGTAGAAATGCGAGCGATGCGCCTCCCAGACCTTCTCGCCGCGGGCGAGGCGCCGCAACAGCGTGATCGTCGCATCGGCGATATGGTAGAGCGGCAGGATCAGCGCGGCGGCGAAAGCGCCCGTGCCGGCGAGGCGGTAGAGCAGATAGGCGGTGACGAGCCCGATCGGCAGCGAGCCGACATCGCCGAGGAAGAGCCGCGCCACCGGCCGGTTGAAGGGCGCGAAGCCGAGGAGCCCGCCGCAGAGAGCGGCGGCGAGCCAGCCCGTCACCGGATCTATCGTGCCGGCCATGCCGGCGAAGGCCAGCGCAGCCGTCAACGGCACGATGCCGGCGACGGTGATCCAGTCGAGCCCGTCCATGAAATTGACGAGATTGACGAACCAGACCCCGGCGAGAAGCGCCAGGGCACGCTCGACAGGCAGGGGCAGGAATTCGGGAAACAAACGCAGTTCCGGCGCGGCCCGAAACAGCACGAAGCCGACGCAGACAGCTTGCAGCACCAGCCGGATGCCCGCTGGCAGTGGCCGGATATCGTCCCAGGCGCCGACGATGCCGAGCCCGATCACCGCAAGGGCGAGCACCAGCACGGCGCGGGTCGCCTCACCCTCGAGGGGGACGAGCCAGAGCGTCGTGCCCAACGCGAGGAAGGCGCCAGCGAGGACCGCGATGCCGCCGCCTTGAGGCGTCGGGATCTTGTGACTGGACCGCGCATTCGGCCGCGCCAGCGCATAACGCAGCAAGAGCGGGCGCAAGGCCACGCACAGCACCGCCGCCAGAACGGCGGCGGCGGCACAGATCAGCAGAGGGCGAAACACGCTATCCAAAGTGCCCGCACCATAGTCGAGGCGGCGCAAAAGCCTAGAGGCTACGCCGCCTTATCCGCCCATGCGGCTGCGTCCTAATTCCGGAAGCCGATCAGCACGCCGTCGGCACCGAGCTGGAGCTGCAAGCCCTGGCGGCGGGTGGCGAGCCTGAGTGTCACGCCCTTGTCGTTGCGCAGCCATGTCGTACCGCGGCCGGCCGCGCCCACGGCCCAGCCTTCCTTGAGCTGGACATAAGCTCCGGCGAAGTCGGAGACGCGGCGCAGCCCGTAGACCGTACCGGTCGCAACCGAGCGCGAGGCGCCGATCGAGCCGATGCCGAGCCCGCCAACCGTGATCGGGTAGGAGCGGCCCTGGTAGCGCAAGGTTCCGCCGCCAGCCTCGCCGGAGGCGATGAAGCCAGCCTGGACCTGCTCGATGCGAACCGTACCCGTCGAAGGGCCAAGCGAGCGCTGCTGGGCCACGGCCGGCGAAGCCAGCATCAGAACGGCGGCGGCGGTGGTCGTGATCTGCCTGATCGTCATCATATCCTGCTCCTCGCGCCGAAGCGGCGGCGTCGCGGATCAACCCGCGAAACGCGGATTCGATCCCGCGACGGGAGCAGGATTACGGCCGGGTCAGGATCGAAGCAGCAGGATCGCGCCGTGGAGTGCGCCGGTATGCATCACTTGCCGACCTTCTCGTTACGCAGGGCATTGGCAACCTGATCGACGAGCCGGCGCGGATCGGGATGGCCGTCATATTCGATGACGCCGACATTCAGCGTGTTCTTCCGGACTGTCTTGCCGTCGATCGAGAAATGCGTCGCCGCATAGCTTTCGACGATGCCGCGGGCGAACACCGCCGCTTCCCTGCATCGGACCCGACGCGAATGATCAGGAAGGTCTCCCGGCCCATGCTGAAGACGGTGTCGCTCGAGCGCACGGCGTTGAGCAGCATGGCGGCCGTCTGCTGGACGACGGTATCGGCGCCGGCCTCGCCAAGGCTGGCCCGCAGCGTGTCGAATTGCGAAATCTCGAGCATGATCATCGAGAAGGGCCGGTTCGTCCGGCGACGCAATGCGACCTCGCGGGAGAGCGCCGCCCGAAGATAGCGGCGATTCAGCAAGCGCGACAGCGGGTCTCTGGCACTGCCCATGTCGAAGGACTGGCTGAACTGGACGCTCAGGAGATTGTTGATCTGGCCCGCAATCTGCCTGATCTCCCGCAGGTGATCCTGACGGCAAGACGCATCCCCATCGCCGCGCAACTGCCGGACATGCGCGTCAGCCCGATCGACCAGCCCGGCGATCGACGCATATTCGGCCGTGCGACCGAACAGCAGATTTGCCCTATGGGAAAACCAGAGGCCGAATTCGGACCGGCTCAGCAACAGGACCCCGTCGGCCTCACCGGCGATGCCGGAGCCGAAGAAGACAGCCTGCGCCCATTCGGAAAGGGATGCCTTCTGCCTTTCCCGCTCCGCACGGAAATCATGATCGATCGACACCTGGCGAAGCGCTTCCTCCGCCCGCAGGTTGCGGTCGAGCCCGCTGATAAGAGCGGCTGTGATCGCCGCCGTCGCGATGTCGATAACGCCGGAAACATAAAGCGCAGCCTGGACGAATTCGTCGCGCGACAGCCGGGTGTGCTTGAGATTGTTGTAGATGCCGCGCTTGAAGGAGCGCGCCGCGAGCATGCTCAGCGATGTCGGGATCTGGATGCGGGCATGGATCGCCCCGATCTCGGACTGACGCATGAGAAAATGCGTCGGGTCAATCGGCTCCCGCGGAAAGATTTCGACGAGCCATTGCGACAGGGCGCCCCGGAAGCGCCTGGCACGGACCTCGTTGTCGAACAGGGCCTGGACCCGCATATGGCGTGCAAGATCTCCCCAGAGTTCGTCGACCAACTCACCGGCGAAATGCTTGACGCTGCTCGCCACCATAACGCGTACCGGCGCGGGGATACTGCCGCTCAAGGTTGCAAGTTCAACCTTCAGTTGCGCGAAATCTTCTTCATCCCAGAGCGCCGTGCTCAGCATTTCATCTTATCCAGCAGAATAGCGAATCCTGATGAGATCATTCGATAGTATCTTATAGTTATCAAACGCCAACAAACCTGCTCCCCCCTCGTTAAGGGCTCGTTAACACCGGTTAACCGGTTAACGGGATCAAATAGAAATAATCACAAAAATATGCCGAAATTGCAGAAAAATTCGACCATAGAGAGCTAAATCAGGGTACGATTCATTAATTTTCTCGTGCCGTTAAACGCAGCTAACAACCCCTTAATCGCTTCTGCTAGCGGCCCCGTTCGTTATTTAACTTGGTTAGAGCTTTCTTCCCTAGGTCACATCACGCTGGGGACAACAATGGCCTTCAACCTCTTCAACCGGGACAGCAGCGCGGCGCAGATCGAGGCGATCCATCGCTCGCAGGCCGTGATCGAGTTCGACCTCGCGGGCAAGGTTCTCAACGCCAACGGCAACTTCCTCGCGGCGACCGGCTACCAATTGTCGGAGATCGTCGGCTGCCCCCACGCGATCTTCCTGCGCAAGGATGAGGCCGAAGCGCCAGCCTACAAGGCGTTCTGGACCGCGCTGCGCCAAGGAGAGCCACAGGAGGGGCAGTTCCTGCGCGTCGGCAAGGACGGCACGCCGCTCTGGCTCCAGGCGATCTATGCGCCGGTCCTCGGACGCAACGGCAAGCCGAGCAAGATCGTGAAATTCGCGACCGACATCACCGCCCAGAAGGCGGAGATCGCCAATTCGGAAGCGCAGATCGCCGCCATCCGCAAGTCTCAGGCGGTCATCGAATTCAATCTCGACGGCACCATCCTCGATGCCAACGACAACTTCCTGAGCGCCGTCGGCTACCGGCTCGACGAGATCAAGGGCCAGCATCACCGCCTGTTCGTGACGCCGGAACAGCATCAATCCGATGAATACAAGCGCTTCTGGGCCAAGCTCGGCCGGGGCGAGTATGACGAGAGCGAGTATCTGCGCATCGGCAAGGGCGGTCGCCGGATCTGGATCCAGGCCACCTACAACCCGATCCTCGATTCCACCGGACGGCCGTACAAGGTCGTGAAATTCGCCTCCGACATCACGGAACGGCGCCTCGCGCAGGAGGCTCTCCAGCTCACGGTCGCCGAGACCCAGCAGGTCGTCGCGGCCGCCAAGCAGAAAAACCTCAACCCGCGCATCGAGCTGACCGGCAAGGCCGGCGAGCTGCGCGATCTCTGCGAAGGCGTGAATGCGCTGATCGAGACACTCTGCGACGTCGTAACGACGACTGCCGACATTTCCGGCACGCTCACGGCCGGCTCCTCGACGATCAACCAGGACAGCCACAACCTCGCGCAGCGGACCGAGGAACAGGCCAGCAGCCTCGAAGAGACGGCAGCGACGACCGAGGAACTCGCAGCGTCCGTCAAGCAGAGCGCGGCGCGCGCGCAGGACGCGACGGCCCTGGGCGAGAAAGCCAACACCATCGCCAATCGCGGCGGCGACATCGTCAGCGCGGCCATCGCGGCGATGGAGCGCATCGAGCGCGCTTCAGCCAATATCGCCGACATCATCAACGTCATCGACACGATCGCCTTCCAGACCAACCTGCTCGCCTTGAATGCAGCGGTCGAGGCGGCCCGTGCCGGCGAAGCGGGCCGCGGCTTCGCGGTGGTGGCCTCAGAGGTCAGGGCACTGGCCCAGCGTTCCAGCGATTCGGCCAACGACATCAAGAAGCTCATCACGGATTCGGCCGAGGAGGTCGCCGCCGGCGTGAAGCTGGTCCAGGAAGCCGGCACCGCGCTGACCGAGATCGTTCAATCGTCGCAGCAAGTGTCCAACGCCCTCGCCGATATCTCGATCGCCTCGCAGGAGCAGGCGAACGGGATCGAGGAGGTTGCCAAGGTCGTGGCCCATCTCGACGAGATGACGCAGCAGAACGCCACGATGGTCGAGCAGAGCCACGCGGTCGCTGGCACGCTCGAAGGTTCGGCGAAGCGGCTCCAGTCCCTCGTCACCTCCTTCCAGATCCCGCTGAGCCGGCTGAGTGGCAAGGTCGACAGCGGCGCCTTCGCGCGGCCGACACCGAGCGAGGCCGAGCCGGCACCGACCGTCCCGGCACGGCTTCAGCGCAAGGTGCTGCGCGCGATGAACGGCCGCGACGACTGGGCGGAATTCTGAAGCCGCCCGCCTCCCCCCACGCCCATTTCGACCGACGGCATGCCGCAACGTGACAACTGCAGCGACACCGGCGGGACCACCTTCGAGGACGACCCCATGAATCAGGATTTCAGCAACTGCCTCGCCGGGCTCGCCAGCGCGCAGATCAGCCTGTTCGGCATCCTGTTCAAGCACCTGGAAAACCGCCTGGGCGACGAGATCAGGCGCGATTTCGCCGATGAGCTCAGCCGGATCATCGCCATATCCGAACAGAGCGGTCAGCAGATCCAGCCCTTCCAGCGCATCATCTTCGAGAACATCGCCGACTGGCTGAAATCATCCGAACGCGGCTGGACGCCGGTCGTGATCGACGGGGCGAAGGCTCAACCGGCCATGGCAAGCGAAGCCGCGCCGGCCCGCCACGGCTGACTGCCGAAAACACGCGGAAGGCCGACGCTTCAGTGGCTGCCCTGTCAGATCAACTCGGCCTTGCCGGTCGGAGCCTGCTGCGGTGGAGCGCCTGGCTCGATGCGCAGTGTGGCCTGGCGATCGCCGAGGAGGAACGCGCGTCTTTGCGCCAGGCGCAAGCAGCGCGCTACAGCGAAGCCCTGCCGACGATCCTTGGCGCCAACATGGTGTTCGGGCTGACGATCTCGGCCGTGCTGCTCTGGTCGGGATGGCTGGTATTTCCGATGCTCTGGGCACCGCCCATCGTGGCCCTGTCCGGCCTCGGCATCCGGCGCATGGGCCTGCTGCGGGCCCGCGCGCGGCAGGCCGAGCCGCCCTCGCCGCGGTTCACGGTTCGCATCATCCGCGATTCATGCCTGCTCGCGATGCCCTGGGCGATCCTGGCCGTCGCCTTCAATCCCGGCGCCGCACCGCGGCTCGACGGGATCATCGGCATCACCATCACCGGCCTGTCCTGCGTCGGCGTCTTCACCATGGCGATCCTGCCCGCGGCCGCCCTGGCCTTCCTGGCGACGCTCTGGGCCGGCCGCCTGACGCATCTGGCCTTCCTCCAGGGTGATATGCTGGTGCTCTACCTGGCTGTCGACCTGATCTTCCTCGTGCTCTCGCTGCTGCTCGCTCGCTCGGTCGCCCGGCGCTTCCTCGATCGCATGCGAGCCGAAACCGAGATCGCAACGCTGCGAGAGGCGGAGCGTCGGCACGCGGCACGCGAGGAGGCCACGCGGCTTGCCCTCGAAGGCCGCGTCGAGACCTTTCATGGCGCCGTGAAGACCGCCCTGTCTTCCCTGTCCGATTCGATCGACCAGATGAACGGCAGCGCCGATCGGCTGTCCTCGCTGTCCAGGACATCGCGGTCAGGCGTGGCGGAGTTTCCCGAGATGGTGGATCGCGCCAGGCTCGGCCTGAAACATGTCGACGACGAATTGCATCGCATGACCGACGCAGTCTCGTCGATCCGGGCCGGCGCTGATCACACCTCCGGCTTCGTCCAGATCGCTGCCGAGAACGTGCGCAGATCGGTTCTCATCAAGCAGCGGCTCGTCCAGCTCCTGGATGAGGTCGACAAGGGCACGAATCTGATCCGCGACATCGCGCGACAGACCAATCTCGTTGCGCTCAACGCGACGATCGAGGCGGCACGGGCCGGCCAGCTCGGGACGGGCTTCTCCGTGGTGGCGCATGAGGTAAAGCTACTGTCGGGCCGGACCAACGAAGCTGCCGAGCTGATCATCACGCAAGTTCACGAAATTCGGACGGCAGCCAAGCAATCGATCGCCGCCTCGCATGAGATCGAAACGGCCGCGCATTCCGTGATCGATTCGGCCGAGACCATCCTCACGGCATCCGATCAGCAAGCCGACGCGCTCGACAAGATCGTCGCCGCCCTCGGCGACGCGGTGATCGCCGCCGAAGCCGTCGCGCAGGCGACTGCGATCGTCACGGCAGGTTCGGAGGGCGCGCTCGACCAGGCCTGCTCGGTCGCCGAGACGGCGAAGCGCATCCAGGCAACCGCGCGCATCCTGAACGACACCGTCGACGCTTTCTCTCAGTTGGTCGTCCGGCTGTAGGTCCGGCTGAAGCCAAAGAGGGCGCTGGAGCACGACAAGGGATCTCGCCCGCGCATTTCGCCGGGGAGCGTGGCATAATGGGAATTTAGGGCGGGCATCGGGATCGAACCGACGACCTTCCGTCGATGAAGCGGCGCCAAGCCATTGGTGTCGCCGGTTGCTGGACGGCCGCGGATCATCTACCCGAAGCCGAGCGCAGCGCGCTGCCATCCGAAACGCTGCGCAACGGCCGTTTGAACCGTTCCGAGGCTAGCCACATTCGATGTCGATTGAGCGTTACGACACTGTCATCCTGGGTGCCGGTGCCGCTGGAATGATGTGCGCGATCCACGCCGCATCGCGCGGCGGGCGCGTCCTCGTCGTCGATCATGCCAAGGCACCCGGCGAGAAAATCCGCATCTCCGGCGGGGGGCGCTGCAACTTCACGAATATCGGCACGAGCGCGCGTAATTTCCTGTCGAGCAACCCGCATTTCGCTAAGTCAGCGCTCGGCCGTTATACGCAGCACGACTTCGTCGCGTTGGTCGAAAAGCACGGCATCGCCTATCACGAGAAGACGCTCGGACAGCTCTTCTGCGATGATTCCGCCAAGGATATCATCGCCATGCTGATGGCCGAGATGGCGCGCGCAGCCTGCGAACTGCGCCTCAGAACCACGCTGGAAAGCCTCGAACGGCTGGATGATGGCTTTGCGATCGCCCTTGGTGGCGATGGCGCCGCCAGAATCCGATGCCGGCAGTTTGTCGTGGCCTGCGGCGGAAAATCCATCCCCAAGATGGGGGCAACCGGCCTTGGCTACCAGATCGCCGGCCAGTTTGGTCTGGCGGTGACGGAAACCCGCCCGGCCCTCGTGCCGCTGACCTTTGGCGAAGACGTTCTTTCCGGCTTTCGCGACATGGCCGGCGTCGCCGCGGATGCGCGGGTCTCCTGCGGCAAGACCGCGTTCGACGAGGCGCTTCTGTTCACGCATCGCGGGCTTTCAGGCCCCTCGATTCTGCAGATTTCGTCCTATTGGCGCGAGAAGGAGCCGATCAGGATCGCATTCCTGCCGAAGCAGGACGTGTTTGCCGCCTTGCGCGCGTCCAGACAGGAAAACGGCCGCAGAAGCCTCCCGAATACGCTTGGTGAGATTTTGCCGAAGCGATTGGCGGCTTATCTTGCGGACGCCCATGGCTGGGCAGGCCCCATCGGCGACGCGAGCGACAAGAAGCTCGCCGCGATCGCGTCCACCATTCAGGGCTGGGACGTCATGCCGATCGGATCGGAGGGATATCGAACCGCCGAGGTGACGCTCGGCGGCGTCGATACGTCCGGCCTGAACTCACGGACGATGGAAGCAAGAACGGTCGAGGGCCTGTACTTCATCGGTGAGGTTGTCGACGTGACAGGCTGGCTTGGCGGCTACAACTTCCAATGGGCGTGGTCATCGGGCTGGGCGGCAGGGACCGCCATCGCAGAACGCACCGGCTGAGATGCCCGCGCGGCTCGGGGCCAATTCTTCAACGATCCAGATGCACATCAGCGATGGCTAACAGAGAGCATCATCGCTTCTTCGGCTGTCTTCGAAGATCGCAAGCCGCACTTCGCCATGATCGGGACAAACATGGGCTTGGAGCAGCCTTCTCTCGAAGCCGTCAGACCTCCGATATGCATGAGCTGCCGGTCTCACGGAAGCTCTTTTGATCACCGGCAAAACACCAGACGCGCTCATGCCCCTCACCAGCTATAGCGGATGGCGGCCTTTCCGCCGAGGCTGCGGCTGTTCCGGCTGAATTCGCCGTCGAAGCTCGCCACCAGCGAAAGGCCGTTCCTCAGTGACAGCTCGGCGGTGGCCGTGGTGCGTAGCGCGTTGCGGTCCTGCGCCGCGCCCTGAACGAGGAAACCGGTGCCGGGCAGGGAGAGGAAGCCCGCAACAGCGCTGCTGCCGGGGTTGAAGTTGTGCACCCAGGCCAGTCCGCCACGCAGGGTCAGGGGCAGGCCGCCGAGATCCAACCTCGCATCGGCCCGCAGGCCGAGTTCGCTGCGCGTCGAGGTGGCGTCCTTGTCCGCATAGGACAGCGCGAAGAGGCCGGGGCCGCCCAGCGCCGTCTCGACATAGGACGGCAGCGAGACCCGGGTCAGTTGCAGCGCCCCGTAGGGCGTCAGGCCGAAGGAGCCCAGCGCAAAGCGGTGGCCGGCATCGATCCGGCCGGCCCAGCTGTTGACGTTGAAGCGGCCCTGGAGCCGGTCGAGGCCGGCGACACTGCGGTCGGTGGTGACATCCTGCCAGCCATAGGCCAGCGCGGCGGAGACATAGCTCTGCCCGAAATGCTGGCGGATGAAGGCGCCGGCCTGGAACAGGTCGGAGCTGCCCGAGCCCAGCCCGTAAGTGTTGAAGTTGGTGCCGCCGCCGCCCAGGGCGAAGCCGGCGACGGTCGAGGGCGTCAACCTGTAGTCGGCGCCGACAGCCGCGCCATAGACCCGGTCGGTGACGGCGGCGGTCCCAGCCGCACTATCGGCGCCGGTGAAGCGCGCGGCGCCGAAGCCGCTGCCCCAGACGCTCCAGCGCCAGGCATCGGGATCGGCTGTCAAAGGCAGCTTCCGCGTCGGCAGGTCCATCGCTTTGCCGGAGGCGGAGGAATAGCCGGCAAACCCATCCGGTCCCGGCGCGAGCGGTATGCCACGGCCCTCCGGCGAGGGATCGGCCATCGTGCCCATGAACAGGTTCATCGCGTCGCGGCTGACCGTCTGGACGCCGTTCGCCGGTTCGCCGGCCGCCTGCGACAGCCCGGCAGGCGTCAGGCTGCCGAACACCATCGGGATGCCGCCATGGCTGTTGAAATAGCCGGTCAGAGCATTGGCGACGCCGCTCTGGTTCGGATTGAGGCCGCTATTGGGAAAGAGCGCGGGCGTGCTGGTCGGTGGCGTGTAATCCAGCGTCAGGTCGAGATAGGCGTTGTTGGGATCGTAGCTCAGCCCGGACTTGAAGCCCGCAGGCAGGTTGGTATCGACCTTGCTGCCAAAGGTGCCGCTGACGCCGCCCGTCGCATTGAGGATCGTGTACTGCTTGGCGACATAGGCTCCCGGAGCGAAGCTCGCGGCGACGCTCGCCCCGCCGAGCGTGGCCGTGCCGCCGACATTGACCCGGTCGGCATTCGACGGCGAGACCTCGACGGCATAGGTCGAGCCGGCCGTGAAGGCGAGGTTGCCGGCGATAGCGAGCGTGCCGATCGAGTTGCCGGGGGCGAGCGTGCCGCCAGAGATCGTGGTCGGGCCGACCGTGCCGTTGCCGCCGAGCGTACCACCAGCCGCGACCGTGACGGCCGAACCGGCGATCGAACCGTTCACCGATAGGGTGCCGCCCGACACGGTGGTCGGCCCGATATAGGTGTTGGTGCCCGACAGCGTCAGCATGCCCGCGCCGGTCTTCGATAGCGAGCCGGTGCCGGTGATCGCCCCGGCGACGTTGGTGTTGGTCGCCTGGTCGACAGTCAGGGCGGCGCTGCCGAGAGCGATCGTCCCGCCCAGGGCCGACAGCGAGGAAGCGGTCAGCGCGAAGTTGTTCAGGTCGAGTGTGCCGCTATTCACCCTATAGGCGCCGTTGCCGACGAAGGCGCCCGCCACGCCTTGCCTCAACGTGCCACCGGTGACCACCGTCATACCCGAGTAGCTATTGGCGCCCGACAGCACCAGCGTACCAGCACCGCTCTTATACAGTGGGCCTGTGCCGGTGATCGCTCCGGCGAAACTGGTGTTGGTCGCCTGGAGGACGTTCAAGACCGCGCTGCCCAGCGCGACCGTGCCGCCCGTTCCGGAAAGGGAAGAGACGACCACTGCGAAGTTGTTCAGGTCGAGCGTGCCGCCATTGACCGTGTAGGCGCCGCCGTTGAAGGCTAGCCCAGCGCCCTGTCGCAGAATGCCGGCATTGACCGTTGTGCCGCCGCTGTAGCTGTTGACGCCCGACAGCGTCAGTACGCCAGCGCCGGATTTCGACAATGAGCCCGTGCCGGTGATCGCCCCTGCGAAGCTGGTGTCGGTCGCCTGGTTGACGGTCAGGGCCGCACTGCCCAGCGCGACCGTGCCACCCGTACCGGACAGCGAAGAGGCGGTCAGCGCGTAGTTGTTCAGGTCGAGCGTGCCGCCATTCACCGTATAGGCGCTGTTGCCAACGAAGGCGCCCGTCGCACCCTGCATCAGTGTGCCGCCGGAGACCGTGGTACCGCCGGTGTAGCTGTTGGCGGCCGACAGCGTCAGCGTGCCCGCGCCGGTCTTCGACAGCGAGCCCGTGCCGGTGATGACGTTGGACAGGGCAAAGCCGGTCGGCTGCTTGAACTCCAGCGAGCCGGTGACGCCGATATTGCCGGTGAGGCTGGCGCCGGTGTTGAGCGTCAGCACATTGGCACCGCCCGTGAAGGTGATGGCGTCGGCCCGTGATCCTCCGCCGCCTGCCGTGCCGCCAGTGACGCCGACAGTGCTGCCCAGGGTTAAATTCACGCCGGTTCCGACGATGCCCGCCCCGCCCGTTCCACCGACGCCGCCTGTTGAGAGTGTCCCAACCGCAACGCCACCCGCCCCGCCATTTCCGCCCTGGATCGCGCTGTCGATCGTGAAGGTCCCGCCATTCAGAATGTACAGGCCCGCTCCGCCCGCTCCACCGACGCCGCCTATTGAGAGTGTCCCACCCCCAGCGCCACCCGCCCCGCCATCCCCACCCTGGATCGCACTGTTGATCGTGAAGGTCCCGCCATTCAGAATGTACAGGCCCATTCCACCCGAACCGCCACCGCCTCCCACGTAATCAGCGCCGCCAGCTCCTCCCGCTCCGCCAATCACGTTGACGGAAAGTGCGCCCGTTGCTGCTCCCAGCACAGCGCCGTAGCCGCCCGCACCACCACCGCCGCCGGTGCCGTTGCCGCCGGGATCGCTCCCACCTGCACCGCCCATCCCGCCACTGACTGCGGTCATGGGCAAGGTCGAGCCAGTGTCGACAAAGCCATGGGCACCACCACCACCGCCGCCTCCGCCTCTACTGGAATTGCCAGCGCTGCCTGCTGTCCCGCCAGCGCCAGCGGTTGCCCCGCCCGCCCCGCCGGCGCCCGCGCCACCATGTCCTCCAGCGCCGCCAGTTTCACCGGCGCCGCCGCCGCCTCCACCGAAAAAAGCGCTGTTAATGCCGCTCGCGCTGCCCCCACTGCCGCCGACGCCGGTCGTGCTGTCCGTGCCGCCGGAGCCGCCCCTTGCAGCGCCGCCCTTGCCGCCATCAGCCCAGGCCGGTGCGGCCGCCAGCAGAAGCGCCAGCGCCGAGGTGCCGGCCAGAATCCGCTGCCGGAGCGTTCCGTTGCAGTCCCGGTTCGTCATCGTCAGCCCCAGTCCAATCGTGTCAGGCGGGCAGACACGCAGCCCCCAGGTCGTCAGAGTCCGGCGCGGCCATTACGGCTCGTCAGCCGGGGTATTCATTCCACGATCCGGCACGGGAATGCGAAGTATCCGAACCGAAATCGCGCGAGACGGCAGGCGACGACATCTACGGAATGCCGCACTCCATTACGGCATGCCCTTACGGGATTCGGCAACTCTTGACTGGGATGCGCTTCGTCAAGCCTCGGCATCGTTGCCATGAGGCCACATTGACGAGAGCTGAGGGGCGTTTCGGACGGATCGCCAAAGCCTCACCTTCAGTGCTGGGGTTCCGGCTGCTCGACGAGGGGCAAGCTCGAACGTCGCCGCGAAATTGCCAGCTCTGAGCACATGGATAGGCGCAAGCTGATCGGAGAAAATCCTGCGCGTTTGCGGAAGGCACGCGGCCTGTCTCAGGAGCAGGCCGGAGCGCGCTCGGGCTTCAGCTGATGGTATATCAGCGGCCTCGAACGCGGACGCCGAAATCCGACGATCATCTCGCTCTACGATCAGGCCAATGCCATCGGTGTGAGGGCTACTGATCTCATCGCAAATGAGGTTGCTGAAGCGAACGAGTCGAAGCCTTCCGACGTGGCTCAACCGGCGCAAGCAGGTCCGAAGCCCAAGAGCGATTGAATCGCTCGGCTCGTAGCTGCTACGTCGCTTCTGACATTCAGGGCTTCGAGGATATGGGTTTAACCCATTGAAATATTGGAGCGGGCGATCGGGATCGAACCGACGACATTCAGCTTGGGAAGCTGACGTTCTACCACTGAACTACGCCCGCATGCCCTTCACGCAGACGAAGCAACGCGCGGCAGGCCCGCGTTCATAGCGGGTCCGGACCGAAGTGTCATCCGGGAATCGCCGGTGATTGCCGGAAGACGCGAGCTGGTGACCACTCAGCTCTTGAAGTGCTTGGACAGCTTCAGAGCCTGGCCCTGGTAATTCGACTTGAGGTCGGCGCCGTAGAGCGCTTCGGGGCGGGCCGCCATGCTCTCGTAGACAAGGCGCCCGACGATCTGGCCGTCCTCGATGATGAAGGGCACATCGCGGGAACGGACTTCGAGCACCGCCCGGGCGCCCTGGCCGCCTGCCGCGCGATGACCGAAGCCGGGATCGAAGAAACCGGCATAGTGGACACGGAACTCGCCGACGAGCGCGTCGAAGGGCGTCATTTCGGCGGCATAGTCCGGCGGGACATGCACCGCTTCCTTGGAGGCGAGGATGTAGAACTGGCCGGGGTCGAGGATCATGCTGCCAGAGCCATCGTCGTGGATCGGCTCCCAGAAATCGGCGGGGCGATAGGCGCCGACGCGGTCGACATCGATCAGCGCCGTGTGATGCTTGCCGCGATAGCCGAGCAGGCCGTCGAAGCCCGAGAGGTCGACGCTGACGGCGACGCCGCCCTGAAAGGAAGGCTCGGCCGCGCTGACCAGCGTCTCGCGGACGTGGATTTCGCCGAGCGCGCGGTCGTCGAGGCGGGTCTCGCCGGCGCGGAAGCGGATCTGCGAGAGCCGTGAGCCGGAGCGGACCAGCACCGGGAAGGTGCGCGGCGAAATCTCGATGAAGAGCGGGCCGTCATAGCCGTCCTCGACCAGATCGAACTCGCGGGCGCGGTCGGTGATAACGCGGGTGAAGACATCGAGCCGGCCGGTCGAGCTCTTCGGATTGGCGGCAGCGCGCAGGCCCTTGGGCAGGCGCAGGCCTTCCATCAATTCGGCGATATAGACGCAGTCGGTCTCCAGCACCGCGCCCTGCGTCAGGTCGATCTCGTGCAGCGAGAGATCGTCGATCCGGCTGCGCACCGTGCGCTCCGGGCCGGGCAGGAACGAGGCGCGGACGCGATAGGCGCGCGCACCCAGGCGCAGGTCGAGGCTCGCGGGCTGGATCTGCCCCTCGGCCGGCGGCTTGGCGAGCCTGATCGCACCCGCCTCGATGAAGGCGCGGATGGAGCTGTCGGGCTGGATGCCGGGCTTGAAGGTCAGCATGCGCGTTCCGCTGAGAATAATCGGCCATAGCTAGCGAAGCGGGCCGTCAAGGCCAAGCATGGTGGATGCGAGGCATGCGCGGCCCGGCAGGTTGTCCACGCCAGAATCGCAGCCCCACCACATTGACGCTGGCGCCGGCTGGCCGATAACACATCACGGCGGGAAAGCCGCGACCGGCCGAAGCGGAGCCTTCGATGTATCAGGCCCAGACGCATGGCGTGCGCGTGACGGCGTCGCCGAGTTTCATGGATGGCGAATCCTCGCATGCGCAGGGCCGTTATTTCTGGGCCTATGCGATCGAGATCGTGAATCTCTCGACGCAAACCGTGCAGTTGATGACCCGGCACTGGTTCATCACCGACGGGCGCGGCGAGGTCCATGAAGTCCGCGGCGAGGGTGTCGTCGGCAAGCAGCCGGTGCTGCGGCCGGGCGAGAGCTTCAACTACACTTCGGGCTGCCCGCTGACGACGCCCGACGGCTCGATGCACGGCTTCTACGCCATGCAGGATGAGAACGGCACGGTCTTCGATGTCGAGGTGCCGCTCTTCCCGCTCGATTCCCCCTATGTGAAGAAGGTTCTGCATTGACCGCCTCCGCTCCAGCCGGGCAGCGCTATACGCCGCTCGAGATGCTCGCCCGCCTCGTCGCCTTCGACACGGTGAGCGACAAGTCCAACCTCGCCCTGCTCGATTTCGTCGAAGACTACCTCACCGGCTGGGACGTCTCCTCCGTGCGCTTCCCGAACGCGACCGGCGACAAGGCGGCCCTGTTCGCGACCGTCGGCCCGCAGGATCGCGGCGGCATCGTGCTGTCCGGCCATACCGATGTCGTGCCGGTCGCCGGCCAGGCCTGGAGCCGCGACCCGTTCACGCTGCATGTCGCGGACGGCAAGGCCTATGGCCGCGGCGCCGTCGACATGAAGGCCTTCCTGGCGCTGGGACTGGCGCTGGTGCCGGATTTCCTGGCGGCCAACCTGAAGACGCCGATCCACCTCTTCCTGTCCTATGACGAGGAGGTGACCTGCCTCGGCGTGGTCGACGGCATCAATGCCATGGGCAAGGCCCTGCCGCGGCCGCGCGCCGTCATCGTCGGCGAGCCGACCATGCTCGACATCTGCGATGCCCATAAGGGCGTGCGGACCTTCCAGACCGTGGTGAAGGGGTTTGCAGCGCATTCCTCCAAGCCGCAGCTCGGCGCCAGCGCCGTCCATGCCGGTGCGCTGCTCGCGGCCGAACTCGACCATATGGCGGAAGACGCCAAACAGCGGCCGGACACAAGCGGCCGCTTCGACCCGCCCTATGACACCGTCCATATCGGCACGTTCCATGGCGGCATCGCCCGCAACATCCTGGCCGATCGCAGCGAGATCCTCTGGGAGATCAGGACGGTCCCGAGCTCCGATCCCGAAGCCGGTCCGGCGCGCTTCGCGAAGACCGCCGACAAGGTGCTGGCGCGGATGCGCTCGACCGCGCCGAGTTCGGCGATCGAGACGCAGATGACCTCGGATGTGCCGGGGCTGGCGCCCGATCCGGGCTCGGAGGCCGAGCGGCTCGCCATGCGGCTCTCCGGCCGCAACCACACCATCGCCGTCGCCTATGCGACCGAAGCCGGGCATTTCCAGCAGGCCGGACTTCCGACCGTGGTCTGTGGCCCCGGCTCGATCGACCAGGCGCATCAGCCGGACGAATACATCACGCTGGAGCAGCTGGCCGCCGGCGAGGCCTTCATGCGCAAGCTGATGGTGGAGTGCCAGGCCGGGTAGTTACCCGCCGAGCCGAAATCTCGCGCTCGTCATGCTCGCCCCTGTGGCGAGCATCCACGTCTTGAACACGGACTTCGACCAGCTGAGACGTGGATGGTCGGGACAAGCCCGACCATGACGGAAACGTCGTGCTCGGGAACTACTGCCCAGCCGCCTGCCCCTCTTCGACCTCGGCCGGGTCGAAGGAATAGCGCCGCGAGCAGAATTCGCAGGTAACGCCGAGCTTGCCGTCATCGGCGATCATCGCCTGACGATCAGCGGGCGCGAAGCCGCGCAGCATCGAGAGCACGCGCTCGCGCGAGCAGCGACAGGCCTCATACACCGTGACCGGCTCGAAGACGCGGGCGCCGCGCTCGTGGAACAGGCGATAGAGCAGGCGCTCGCTTTCCAGCGTCGGGTCGAGCAGTTCGTGGTCCTCGACCGTCTCGACCAGCGAACGCGCCTCCATCCAGGCATCGTCGGCGATGCCGTCCGAGTCGTTGCCCGCGAGGATATCGTGGCCCTCGGGCGCGTCGCCGGGATGGATGTCGGCCGCGCGCAGGCGGTCCGGCGAATGCGGCATGAACTGCACGAGGATGCCACCGGCGCGCCATTGCGGGCGTCCACCCGTCGTGACCGTGCCGACGCCGAGGCGGACCCGCGTCGGGATCTGCTCGGACTGGCGGAAATACTGGTGGGCGGCTTCCTCAAGGCTCTGGCCCTTCAGCGCGACGATGCCCTGGTAGCGCGTGGTGGCCGTGCCCTGGTCGACGGTCATGGCAAGATGGCCCTCGCCCAGTAATTCGCCTGTCGAGACCTTGCCGAGCGCGATCGCCTCGACGAGCTTGGCCTCGTCGATATGGGCGACGGCGCGGAAATTATCGGGCGCGTTGAAATCGACGACCATCATCGGGATGGCGCCATCGCTCTTGGTCTGGAGCTGGAAGCGGCCCTCGAACTTGAGCGCCGTGCCGAGCAGGACGGTGAGCGCAGCGGCTTCGCCGAGCACGCGCGAGACGGGCTCGGGATAGCCATGGCGGTCGAGGATCGTATCGATCGATGCGCCCAGCCGAACGACGCGGCCGCGCACATCGAGATCGGGCACGGCGAAGGGGATGACCCGATCGTCGAGCCCGACGGTGTCCATGGTGTCGTCCACGGCCATCAAGCCGCCACTCCGCCGAAGCACCAGGCCAGGATGCCCTTCTGCGCGTGGAGGCGGTTCTCGGCCTCGTCGAAGACAGCCGATTGCGGGCCGTCCATGATCGCGTCCGTGACCTCCTCGCCGCGCGAGGCCGGCAGGCAATGCATGAAGATCGCGTCCTTCTCGGCGCGCTGCATCAGCCGGTCGTCGACCTGATAGGGTCGCAGCAGGTTGTGGCGGGTGCCCTCGTCGTCGTCGCCCATCGAAACCCAGCAATCGGTGATGACGCAATCGGCGCCCTCGACCGCTTCCTCGGGACGATGAGTCAGCTTGATCTTGGCGCCCTGCTTCTTGGCCCAAGCGATCAGGGCCGGCGGCGGCGCCAGCTCCTCCGGCGTCGCGACGGACAACTCGAAATCGAGCCGGCCGGCGGCGTGGACCCAGGAGGTCAGCACGTTGTTGGTGTCGCCGGTCCAGGCGATGCGCTTGCCCTCGATCGCGCCCTTGCGCTGCTCGAAGGTCATGACGTCGGCCATGACCTGGCAGGGATGCTGGCGCTTGGTCAGGCCGTTGATCACCGGGACGGTGGCGTATTTCGCCATCTCGACCAGCGAATCGTGGTCGAGGATGCGGATCATGATCGCGTCGACATAACGCGAGAGCACGCGGGCGGTATCCGCGATGGTCTCGCGCTCGCCGAGTTCGATCTCATGGCCGGCGACCATCATCGGCGAACCGCCGAGCTCGCGGATGCCGACATCGAAGGAGACGCGGGTACGCAGGCTCGGCTGCTCGAAGATGGTCGCGACGACCTTGCCTTCTAGCAGGCGGTCACCGACGGCTGCGGGGGTACGGCGTCGCGACTTGATCTCCTCGCCGGTGCGCAGGATCGCACGCAGCTCGCTGCCGGAGAAATCGGAGAGATCGAGGAAATGGCGCGTCACGGGCGCTTCCTTCGCTTCGCTGGTGTGGGGTCTGGGGCGAACTTATTCGGCGGCCGGCCGCTTCAGCGCGGCTTCGATCGCGCCCGCCGTCTTGTCGAGACGCGACACGGCTTCCGCGACATCGGCCTCGGTGATGATCAGCGGCGGCAGCAGGCGCACGACATTGTCGCCGGCGCCGACGACGAGCAGGCCATGGGCGCGGGCTTCGTTGACGAACTCGGTGTTCAGCGTGTGCAGCTTGAGGCCGAGCATCAGGCCCTCGCCGCGGATCTCGGCGATGACATCCGGGTACTTGTCCTTGAGCTCTGCCAGCGACTGCTTCAGGCGAAGAGCGATCTGGCCGACATTCTCGATGAAGCCGGGCGCCAGCACCACGTCGAGCACGGCATTGCCGACAGCCATCGCGAGCGGATTGCCGCCGAAGGTCGTACCATGGGTGCCGAGCGTCATGCCGGAGGCGGCCTCCTCGGTCGCGAGGCAGGCGCCCATCGGGAAGCCGCCGCCGATACCCTTGGCGATCGACATGATGTCGGGCGCAACGCCATACATCTCATGCGCGAAGAACTTGCCGGTGCGGCCGACGCCGGTCTGGATCTCGTCGAAGATCAGCATCAGGCCCTGCTCGTCGCAGAGCTCGCGCAGCAGCTTGAGGAAGCGGGCCGGCACGGAGCGCAGGCCGCCCTCGCCCTGGATCGGCTCGATCATCAGCGCGGCCGTCTCGGGCGTGATCGCGGCGCGCAGCGCCTTCTCGTCGTCGAAGGGCACCTGGTCGAAGCCGTCGACCTTGGGACCGAAGCCGTCGATGTATTTCTGCTGGCCGCCAGCGGCGATGGTCGCCAGCGTCCGGCCGTGGAAGGCGCCTTCAAAGGTGATGATGCGGTAGCGCTCGGGATGGCCCTTCGCGGCATGGTATTTCCGCGCCATCTTGATGGCGCACTCGTTCGCCTCGGCGCCGGAATTGGTGAAGAAGACGCGCTCGGCGAAGGTCGCCTCGCAGAGGCGGCGGGCCAGCCGCTCGCCATCCGGCGCGCCATAGAGGTTCGAGGTGTGCCAGATCTTGCCGGCCTGCTCGGTCAGCGTCTTGACGAGGTGCGGATGGGCGTGGCCGAGCGCGTTGACCGCGATGCCGGCGCCGAAATCGAGATAGCGGGTGCCGTCGGCCGTGATCGCCCAGGGACCTTCACCGCGCTCGAAAGCGACGGGGGCACGGGCATAGGTCGGAACAAGCACGGACTGGCTGGCGGAAGCAGGGGCGGGAGCCATGAGACGAAGATCCTCGCGAAGGGGACGGGGTGAGAAACGGATTGGCGCTGAACGGAGAACGACGATCCGGGATGGATGCTGCAGGCATGCAGCCACGATAAGACCCGGTGACGACGTTATCGTCGCACCCAGCTCCCGATCTCTCGTCGCGCCGTCATCCGCATCGTCGGAACC
Organism: Beijerinckiaceae bacterium; assembly: GCA_965283735.1. GTDB lineage: Bacteria > Pseudomonadota > Alphaproteobacteria > Rhizobiales > Beijerinckiaceae > Allobosea. Next base: position 1,540,900 of record CBDIPN010000002.1, read on the forward strand.
TTGATCCGCCAAACATAAGCGCCGCCCGATCGGGGGCGGCGTCACCTTGTGGATAAATATGCTTAAGGCGGCCGCGACTGTCAATTCAATGCCGCAGGGACAGTGTTGCCGAAAGGATTTGCTTGACCGCCCGATGGCGAATCGTCTGGGGAAAAGCCCAAATCGGATTCGCCGACTCTTGTTCGCGAGTCACCGCAGCTTGTATGGTCGGCTTCGTCAGATACGACATTTCGTGCGGCGCCTCCTGTACCGTCTGTTGCGGCAGTAACGGCCTTGTCCTTGCGACAGCGCCGCCGGTCCCGGATTCCGTCACGAAGCGCCCTTAAAGGCAGGACCCGCGAGGGGCCGGCCGGACAAGACAGGTGATGCGGATGAACGAAGCCGGAGCATGGACGGACGAGCGCGTCGAGCAGCTCAAGAAGCTCTGGAGCGACGGGCTGAGCGCCAGCCAGATCGCCGCCGAGCTGGGAAATGTCACGCGCAATGCGGTGATCGGAAAGGTCCACCGCCTCGGCCTCTCGGGCCGGGCCAAGAGCGCGGCACAGCCCGCCGCGCCACGCAACAGCGCCCCGCGCAAGGCACCGGCCCGCACGCCGAGCCACCCGATGGCGGCGCCTGCCCCGACGCGCGGCGCCCATGCGCTGGCCCCGGCCTTCGCCCCCGAGGCGGAGATCGAGGTGGAAGCCGTGCCGCTGCCGTCCGAGGACGTCGTCATCCCGTTCTCGGAGCGCGTCACCATCATGGACCTGCGCGAGTACATGTGCCGCTGGCCGATGGGCGACCCGACCACCCCGGAATTCCGCTTCTGCGGCGCCCGCTCGCAGACCGGCCTGCCCTATTGCAGCCACCATGCCCGCATCGCCTACCAGCCCGCCGCCGACCGCCGTCGCGACCGGAGCAAGGTCCGGGCCTGATCGGCTTCGGAGCAGCGAATGAAGAAAACCGGCCGAAAGGCCGGTTTTTTGTTGCCCCTTTCACCGCCGTCATCCCGGACAAGCCGCGAAGCGGCGCTGATCCGGGATCCATTCCGGAACCTTTGCCGGAAGCGCTCCGGAATGGATCCCGGGTCTCCCTTTGGTCGCCCGGGATGACAGCGTTTTTTTGAGAGGTGTCCCGCTCCGTCACAACCTCCGCTTCTTCTCGAGCGAACGGCTCCAGCGCGAGAGCGCGAAGCAGATCAGCCAGTAGATCGCGCCGGAGAAGGCATAGGCCTCCATGTTCATCCCGACCCAGTTGGGATCGGCCAGCGAAGCCTGCGCGATGCCGAGCAGGTCGAGGATCGAGACGACCAGCACCAGCGTCGTGTTCTTGATCAGCGCGATGAACTCGTTGGTCATCGCCGGCAGCGAGATGCGCAGGGCCTGCGGCAGGACGATCAGCCCCGTCGCCTTCCAATAGTTGAGGCCGAGCGCCGTCGCCGCCTCGCGCTGGCCCTTCGGCAGGGCCTGCAGGCCGCCGCGCACCGCTTCGGCCATATAGGCGGCGATGACGAAGCCGAGCCCGATGACGGCGCGCGCCAGCCGGTCGATACCGATGCCGCCGGGCAGGATCAGGGGCAGCAGGAGCGAGGCGAGGAAGATCACCGCGATGATCGGCACGCCGCGCCAGAACTCGATGAAGATCACGCTGATCAGGCGGATGATCCTGAGTTCCGATTGCCGCCCGAGCGCGAAGATAATGCCGAGCGGGATCGCGATCAGGCTCGAATAGATCGAGATGAACAGGGTCAGCGTCAGCCCACCCCATTCGCGCGTCTCGACATGGCGCAGGCCGAAGCCTCCAGAGAGCAGCCAGATGCCGAGCGGCGGCAGGATGACCAGCAGCGCCAGCGCGAGCTTCAGGCGGAGGCGCTGTGGCGCGAAGACGACCGCCAGCACGCTCGCCAGGACGAGAATGCCAGCGATATCGACGCGCCAGCGCTGGTCGACGGGATAAAGCCCGTACATGAACTGGCCGAAACGGGCGCGGATGAAGACCCAGCAGGCGCCACCGGGCGCGCAGTCGGCCCGCGTCGAGCCAATCCAGGTCGCGTCGATCACGGCCCAGCGGATCAGCGGGATGGCGATCCAGGCCATAAGGACGATCAGCACCACGCTGGTGAAGCCGGTGAAGGGCGTGCCGAACAGGCGCTCGCGCCAGATCGAGAGGGAGGAGGCGCGGGTCATCGCGTCACCAGGGCGATGCGGGCGTTGTACCAGTTCATCAGGGCCGAAACGGTGAGCCCGATGACGAGGTAGACCGCCAGCGTCATGGCGATGATCTCGATCGCCTGGCCGGTATTGTTGAGCGCCGAGCCCATGAACAGGCTGACCACGTCGGGATAGGCGATCGCGGCGCCAAAGGACGAGTTCTTGAGCACGTTGAGATACTGGTTGGTCAGCGGCGGGGTCATCACCCTCAACGCCTGCGGGATGACGACGAGGCTGAGGATGCGGCCGGGCCGGAGGCCGAGCGCCGAGGCGGCCTCGCTTTGCCCCTTCGCCACGGATTCGATGCCGCCGCGCACGATCTCGGCGATGAAGCCGGCGGTATAGGTGACGAGCGCCGCAAGCAGCGCGACGAATTCAGGGATGACGACGAAGCCGCCGCGATAGTTGAAGCCGCGCAGCACCGGAATGTCCCAGCGCGTGGCGAGGCTCGCCCAGGCGATGGCGAGCGCCGGGACGACCACGATCAGGCAGAGCCCGATGGCGAGCAAGGGCGCATCCTGCCCGGTGCGCTCCTTGCGCTTGCGCGCCCAGACGCTGGCCAGCCAGTAGCAGAGCCAGGAGGCGAGCACCGCCAGCGCCGCCCAGCGGAAATTGCCGGGCGCATCCGGCAGCGGGATGGTGAGGCCGCGATTATTGAGGAAGGCGACGCCGAACAGGCCGATGCTCTGGCGCGGCTGCGGCAGGGCGGCGATGACGCCGAAATACCAGAACAGCACGAAGAACAGCAGCGGGATGTTGCGGACGAACTCGATATAGGCGCCGGCAATGGTCGAGAGCAGCCAGTGCGAGGACAGCCTGGCAATGCCGAGCGCGAAGCCGAGCAGCGTCGCCAGCACGATGGCGATCACCGTGACCAGCATGGTGTTGGCGACGCCGACCCAGAACAGGGCGAAGATATCGTCCGACTGGGTATAGCCGGTCAGGACGAAGGGCACCTCGATGCCCGAGGTCCGCCAGAGGAAGTCGAAGCCCGAGGCGATGCCGGCCTTGACCATGTTCTCCGAGGCGTTGCGCACAAAGAAGACGGTGAGGCCGACGAGCAGCAGGATCAGGGCGATCTGGTAGAACCAGTCGCGGACGCGCTTGTCGTTGAGGAGGGACAGGACATTCATGCCGCGAGGCCTTCGCAACTTGCGTCGGAAACGCGCGATCATCCCGGGCGGAACGAAGCAGAGACCCGGGATGCATGCCGGAACGGTTCAGGCATGAATCCCGGATCGGCACCGCTCACGCGGCTTGTCCGGGATGACGCGCTGGCGGGGTCGCTAGGCGTCCGCTCTCACTGGAAGGGCGGAGTGAAGAGCAGGCCGCCCTTGATCCAGAGCTGGTTCTGGCCGCGCTCCATCTTCAGGTTCGAACCCATGCCGACGGTGCGCTCGAAGCTCTCGCCGTAATTCCCGACCTGCTTGATGGCGTTGTACATCCAGTCGTTCGAGAGCCCCATCATCGCGCCGAAGCCGCCCTCGGCGCCGAGCAGGCGGCGAACTTCCGAGTTCTTGGAGTTCGCCTTCATGTCGTCGACGTTCTTGGAGGTGACGCCGAGCGCCTCGGCGGCGATCATGCCGTTCAGCACCCAGCGCACGACGAGCTGCCAGCGCTCGTCGCCCCAGCGCGTCACCGGGCCCTGCGGATCGTTCGAGATCGGCTGGGTCAGGATGACGTGATCCTCGGGGGTCTTGAGCTTGGCGCGCTGGCCGGCGAGCGCGCCGACGCCGGCGGTATAGGCGTCGCAGCGGCCCGCATCATAGGCGGCGATGGCGTCGTCGTTCTTCTGGAAATTGGTGATGGTGGTCTTGAGGTTGCGCTCGCGGAACCAGTCGGCGGCGTTCTTCTCCTCGGTCGAGCCGGCGGCGACGCAGACCGAGGCGCCGTCGAGATCGGCCGCCGTCTTGGCATTGGCCGACTTGCGGACGATAAAGGTCTGGCCCTCGTAGAAATTGATGCCCTGGAAATTGAGGCCGAGCGTCGCGTTGCGCGAGAAGGTGATGGTCGAGTTGCGCGAGAGCACGTCGACCTGGCCCGATTGCAGGATCGGCCAGCGCTGCTGCACCGAGGTCGGCGTGTACTTGACCTTGTTGGCATCGCCGAGCACGGCGGCGGCGAGCGCCTTGCAGTAATCGACGTCGAGCCCGCTCCATTCGCCCTTGTCATTGGCGAAGGAGAAGCCGGGCAGACCGAGATGCACGCCGCATTCGAGATTGCCGCGCGCCTTGATGGCGTCCAGCGTCGGGCTCGGCGCAAGCTGCTGCGCCTGCGCCACCGAAGCTCCCGCGGCGAGCATGACCGCCGCACCCAAGATCCTGATCGTCATATCCGTCTCCCCGAAGCCGTCGGGCGGCTCTCTATGTTGCAGGGCGACTATGCAACAGGCGCAAGGAAAGCGGTAGCGGCGGAAATGCCAATCCGCGTCAGTTGCCGAAGATGGTGTTGAGCTGGCTGCCGACCATGATGAAAGTGGTGCGCTTCGACATCTCCTTCAGGCGGACCGCGCCGATATAGGTCATGGCCGAGCGCACGCCGCCCATCAATTCCTGCATCGTGCCCTCGACCGGGCCGCGATAGGGCACCTCCACGGTCTTGCCCTCCGAGGCCCGGTATTTGGCGACGCCGCCGGAATACTTGTTCATCGCCGTATCCGAGGACATGCCGTAGAAGGTCATCGCCACCGGCACCTTCTCGCCGTCGCGCTCCTCGTAGCGGATCTCGCCCTCGCACTCGTCATGGCCGGCGAGCATGCCGCCCATCATCACGAAATCGGAGCCGCCGCCATAGGCCTTGGCGACATCGCCCGGCACGGTGAGCCCGCCATCGCCGCAGACGAGGCCCTTCAGGCCATGGGCCGCATCCGAGCATTCGATGATGGCGGAGAGCTGCGGATAGCCGACGCCGGTCATCTTACGGGTGGTGCAGACCGAGCCCGGCCCGATGCCGACCTTGACGATATCGGCGCCGGCGAGGATCAGCGCCTCGGTCATGTCGCCGGTGACGACATTGCCGGCCATGATCGCCGCGTCCGGGAAGGCGGCGCGCGTCGCCTTGACCGTGTCGACGAATTTCTCGGTATAGCCGTTGGCGACGTCGAGGCAGATCTTGGTGATCGGCGACTGGGCGTGGACGGCCTTCAGCTTGTCATGGTCGGAATCGGTCGTGCCCAGCGAATAGAAGGCATTGGCGGAGCCGGGCTCGCGGAAGAAGGCGATCAGTTGCGCGGCGCTGTAATGCTTGTGCAGGGCGACCATGGCGCCGTGCTTCAAGAGCGCCCTGGCCATCGCCATGGTGCCGACCACGTCCATGTTGGCGGCGATCAGCGGGAAGCCCTTCCACTCCTTGCCGGTATGGGCGAAGTGGAAGCTGCGCTCGACATCGACCTCGGCGCGGCTGCCCAGCGTCGAGCGCTTCGGACGAATCAGCACGTCGCGGAAGTCGAGCTTCGGGTCGTTTTCGATGCGCATGATCCGGCCTCTGGATGTCGTGCCGCGCGGGGCGAAGCCGGGCGGCCGCACGCGGGAGAGGCGTGCGCCGATTCATAGCGCCCGGGACGGGGACGGCGCAATCCCGGCCGCTCAGACCGGGGCTGGCGGCGGCGCGACCCTGCGGGCGTTCTTGCGGATCGTGTAGAGCGTCGCGCCGATGACGACGGCCGCGCCGAGCCAGGTGGTGAGCTCGGGAATCTCGGCGAAGAAAACGAAGCCGGTAAAGCTCGCCAGCAGCAGGCGGCTGAAATCGAGCGGCGCCAGCGCCGCCGCCTCGCCGACCTGATAGGCCCGCGTGATCAGCCATTGCCCGGCGGTACCGAACAGGCTGAGCGTGATCAGCCAGAACCATTGATTGGGCGTCGGCGGCTGCCACCAGAGCAGGGTCGGCACGGACAGGAGCACGATCAGCACGATGCCCTGATAGAGCAGGATCGTATCGGTGCGCTCGCTCGCGGCGAGCTTGCGCACGCTGACCGTGATGGCGGCGCCGCATATCGCGCCGGCGACCGCGAGCAGGGCATAGATATCCAGCCCCTCCGAGCTCGGGCGCAGCATGATCAGCACGCCGATGAAGCCGATCACGGTCGCAGCCCAGCGCCGACCGTCGACCACCTCCTTGAGGAAGAGCACCGCCGCGATGGTGACGAACAGCACCTGGCTGAAGCCGATCGCGGTCGCCTGGGCAAGCGGGATCTTGATCACCGCGGTGAAGCCGCAGAGCATCGAAAGCAACGTGACCACGCTGCGGAAGATCTGCAGGCCGAGCCTGTCGGTATGCAAGGCCCGCCGCAGGCTGCCGGCCGCGAAGAGCAGCAGGATCGCGGTCATGATGACCTGCCGGATCAGCAGGATCTGCACGAGCGGAATGCCCTGCCCGACATGCTTGATGCCGGCGACCATTACCGCATAAACCAGCATCGCCGCGAACATGAGGATCGAGCCGCGCAGATTGGGGCTCGCGCCGCGCCACCAATAGCGCAGACGCTGCCTGCGGCTTTCGAACCAGCCCACCCCGCCTGCTTTCGCACCAACGGGCGGTTCAGGCTCGACGATCGGGCCAGGACGAGAAACACCCGGCTCGGGAGGCGCAGAAGCGGCTGGCTCGTGCCAGGGGGCATTGCCCTCGAACCCCGGCCGACCCTGCCGGCCGGACTGCCGCTCCTCGCTCATCACCCTCAACCAGTGGTCGGCGGCCGATGACCGGCCCAGCATTTCATCCCTGCCGCAAATCATTGAGGAAACGCGGCAATTCGGCCAATGACAATGCGACATGGCCGCGTTGTCCCGGCCGCGCGACGCGCAGGGGCGACATACCCGGCGCGGGCTGTGCAACGGCGCGAACAGTCTCTAGGAGGAACCCGAAAGGGACCTGCCGCTTGACGCTTCGAGACCGCCCCTCTTCCCGCTTTCGGGCCATGGCAACCGACCGGTTGAGCCGGCACGGCGGACCAGGCCGATGAAGGCCCTGCTCGACGATTTCCTGGGCGGGATCAAGGCTCTGGCTCCCAGCCGCTTCCCCTATCGCCGCTTTGCGCTCGCGCTCGCGCTCGGCGGGCTCGGCGGCTGGCTCTTCGTGCAGGCCAAATTACCCCTGCCCTGGATGCTGGGCTCGATGGTGTTCTGCACCTTCGCGGCCCTGATCAGCCTGCCTGTGGCTGCGCCGTCTGTGATCCGTCCGCCGATGACGGCGGTGATCGGCGTGATGCTCGGCGCCTCCTTCAAGCCCGAGGTGATCGCGCAACTGCCGAACTGGCTGCCGACGCTGGCCGGGCTCGTGCTGTTCATGGTCGCCTGCGGGCTGTGCTGCGTCAGCTATTTCCGCCGCGTCGCCGGGTTCGATCCCGTCACGGCCTTCTTCTCGGGCATGCCGGGCGGGCTGATCGAGATGGTCACCGTCGGCGAGGAGAAAGGTGGCGATGCCGGCATCATCGCCCTGATCCACTCGGCCCGCATCCTGCTGGTGGTGATGACGCTGCCCTTCATCGTGCAGTGGATCGGCGGGGTCACGCTGAGCGGTGGGCGCGTCGCCGGCCCGTCGCTGGCGCAGACGCCCATCAGCTCCGAGCTCTGGCTGATCGGCTGCGGTATCGTCGGCGTGATCGTCGGGCACTGGCTCAGGATGCCGGCGAAATATCTGCTCGGCCCGATGCTGGTCAGCGCGATCGTGCATGTCGCCGGCCTGAGCGCCGCGATGCCGCCGTCGGAAATCGTCAATGCAGCGCAGCTCGTGCTCGGCGTGACGATCGGCTGCCGCTTCGTCGGCACGCCGCCGCGCATCATCCTGCGCGTGCTCCTGCTCTCGGTCGGCTCGACCGCGATCCTGCTGGCCCTGACACTGGGCTTCGCCTGGCTCGTCGCGCTGGTCTCCGTGCACGGCCATATCCCGCTGATCCTGGCCTATTCGCCCGGCGGCCTCGCCGAGATGAGCCTGATCGCGCTGGCGCTCCATACCGAGGTCGCCTTCGTGGCGGCCCACCACATCATCCGCGTTTTCCTGGTGATGGTCTCGGCCGGCCCGATCTTCGGCCTGATCGGCCGCCGCGCCGGCAAGGCCGCGGCGGAATAGCCGCTCTCAGCCCCTGGCGGCGGCAAGCCCGCGTGCGAGGCCATCCGCCAGCGCCTTGCGCTGGCTCGCCATGAAGGCCGCGCCGTCGATGCGTTGCCGATCCCCTGAGCGGATCGCCGCGACGCGCTCCGTCAGCGCCCAGGCGAAATCCTCGGCCGTATCGGCGAGGGTGAAATTGGCAGGCATTTCCGTGAAACCGCGGCAGGACAGGGTCGTGGCGACGGCCGGCAGGCCGAGCTGCATCGCCTCGATCGTCTTGAGCTGCACGCCGGTTCCGGCCCGGCTCGATAGCGCGACGAGCCGGCAGGAGCGCAGGAAGCCTTCGGCCGAGGGCACCCGGCCGACAAGCGTCACATTCGGCGGCGCGCGCAGCTCGGGCGGGACGCGCCCGGCAACCGCAACGCGGATTCCCTCCGGGAGCAGCGGACAGACCTCGCGCAGGAACCAGTCGAGCCCGATCAGATTGGGGCCCCAGGTCCAGGTGCCGATCAGGCCGATATCGAAGGCCGGGGCCTCGCCGAGATCATCCGGCGGGGCTGCGGCCGCGCTCCCGGACACCAGCGGCAGGGCACAGGACTTCGCCTGATGGGCGGGGCCGAGCGCCCGTCGATCCTCCTCGGCCAGCGTCCAGATGAAGCGCGCCTCGTCCCAGAGCCGCCGCTCCAGCCGCTCGAGCAATCGCGCCTCGCGCCCGTAGAGCCGGCGCAACAGCGGATTTCCGGCATGCTCGGCATTCTGCCGGGCCGAGACATGCTCGATATTATGTTCGACCAGGATGCAGGGCGCGATCCGCAGCAGCTCGGGAAAGGCACCGGGCAGCATGACCGAATTCAGGACCAGAGCATCGAAGGGTCCCTGCGCCCGGACGGCCTCGACGAGGCGGCCCGCTCCGGCGAGCCTGAGTTTCGCGCAGGCCACCGGCAGCCCGAGCCGCACGGCGTCGACGAGCCAGCGCAGCTTCTGCACGGCCGGAACCACCGCGTTCTCGATATCGGCCTCGGTGACCACGATCGCCTGCTCCGGCTCCGCCGGGATCTCGCCGGGACGGAGGAAGCCGATCGCGGTGACCGTGTGCCCGGCCTCGCGCAATGCCGAAAGGATCGCCGCATTGGCGATCTCGAAGCCGGTATCCGGCCGGGCGACGGGGATGAGCGAAGTCAGGAAAGCAAGGCGCAAGGCGAAAGAGCTCGTCGGCAGGAGGTCATTCCACTCCTCCCATTGGCCGGGCAGGTCAAGCCATGCCGCCGGCTATGATCAACGGGAGTTGCCGGGATCCGCCGCTCTTTCGAGAGAGGCGGACACCGAACCTTAAGTTGCCGCAGCCTAGTTTGCAGGTCGATGACCATGGCCAGCCAGACAAACGAAAGCATGACGAGAGGCGAGCGAGACCGCTCCGCCGGGCCGGTTTTCGGCACGCCCGAAAGCTTCGAGGTGGTGGCATGCTCGGCGCCGGAGGCGCTGGCCGGGGTTACGAGCGTCGTCTGCGTCCCGACCTTCCGGCGCCCGGAGATGCTGGAGGCGACCTTGCGCTCGCTCGCCGGCCAGAAAGGCGGGCATGATTTCGCGGTGATCGTCGTCGAGAACGAAGGCGTCGAGCGGGCCGGAGCCGCCCGCGCCAGCGCGCTGCTTGCCGCTGGACTGTTCAAGGGCTTCGTCATCGTCGAGCCGCGCCAGGGCAACTGCAAGGCCTATAACGCGGCCTGGCGCTGCGCATTGACGCGCTTTCCCGCGCTGGAACAGGTTCTCGGCATCGACGACGACGAGGAAGCCGAGCCCGGATGGCTCGATGCCTTCGTCACGGCGGCCCGCACGGCGCCTGCCGAGCTGTTCGGCGGTTCGGTGACAGCCGCCTTTGCCGATGCGTCGCGTACCTGGCTCTCGGCGCATCCGGTATTCCGTTCGCATTACAGCGTCTCCGGGCCGGTGCCGATGCTCTATTCCAGCGCCAATTACCTGATCCGGCGCGGCGTGCTCGACCGGCTCGGTTTCCCTTTCCTCGACGAGAGCTTCGACTTCACCGGCGGCGGCGACACGGATTTCTTCACCCGCGCCAAGGCCGCCGGCTTCCGCTTCTGGTGGGTGCAGGAGGCCGCGCAGCGCGAGACCATGCCGGAACGGCGCAGCGAATTCAGCTGGATCAACGCACGCGGCCTGCGCAACGGCGCGATCTCGGCCGCGATCGAACGGCGACAAAATCCTGGAACCGCTGGAAGGCTTCGGGTGCTGGCGAAATCGCTGGCCCTGCTGGCCGCGTCGGTCCCGCGCGGGCTTGCTCTGGGCCTCCGCACGCGCTCCGGGGTGATCGGGCTCTACCACGCCCAGGTCGCGATCGGCCGATTGATGTCCGAATTCGGCGTCGCCAACGAGCAATATCGCAAGCCCGAGAACAACTGACCGGCGCAGGGCCCGGTCGTGACGCTCACACCACGTTGATCACGACGCCGCGCAGCTTGCCCGCATGCGTTCCGAGCTGCGCCTTCAGGCGTTCGGCGCCGGCCTGGGCAGATTTGCCGTCGCGCGCGACCAGCACGATATCGTCTACCACCTCGGCGAAGCGCCCGATCAGGCTGTCCGCCGCCAGATGGCCGCCATCCACGATGATCGGCCCGAAGCGATGCGTCGCCGCGAAGGCACCCGTCCGCAGCGAGCCCGCGCCGGCCGATGGGACCGCCCCCGCATAGGGCATGAAGGTCAGGCCGGTGCCCTCGTCCTTCATGATCGCGCGACCCAGTGCCACCTGGCCGGACATGACATCGCCAAGCCCGATCAATGCGTCCGCCGCGAAGACCGGGGTGAGGCCATGGGCACCGCCCGCGGCATCGACCAGCAGCGCCGGCAGGCCGGAGCGGGCGGCATCGAGCCCCAGATTGAGGGCGAGCGTCGTCGCGCCCACCTGCGGCTCCAGGCCGACGACCAGGATGCGGCGGCGATGCTCGCCGCCTGCGGCCCCGGCCCACTCACGACGGGTCGCAGCAATGGCGGCAGCGAAACCTGACTGCGGCTTGTCTATGACATCGACGAGATGGCTCTGGCCCTGGAAGACCGAGCGCGCCTCGGCCACGTCACGCCGCCAGCGGCGGTTGCGCACCTGCGGGATGGTGCCGAGCATCGGCAGGGGCGCCGGTTCGGATACAGGTTCGGAAGTGCTCTCGGAAACGGGCGCGGCCTCGGGAGCGTTTCCAGCGCGCTTCGCGGAGCCACCCGGGATCGCCATCAGGCGCCGCCAGTTCGCCGGTCTTGCGCTCGTTTGAGCGGGCTGCTGCTGCGATGGCGGCTCGACGGGCATAGGCGCTGGCGCCACCGGTTTGGGGGGCGGCGGCGTGACCGCAACAGCCGGCGCGGAAGCTGGAGCTGGGCTCTCGGTCTCGACCGGCTCGGGCGCAGCCGGGCGCGGGGCACGGCGCCAGAACGGTTCGCGCTTCGGAGCCGGCGGGGGCTCCGGCGGGCGCGGCACGGCGAAGACGGCAAGTCCCAGCGCCAGAAGGACGCCCGCCCCGCCGCCACCAAAGGCCCCCAGCAATGCCAGCGTCCGACGGCTCATGCCGCTCTTCTCCAGCGGGGGCATGGCCGGACTGATGATGCGGGCATTGGTGGTGTCGATGCCGCCGAGCTCGCCGGTCTCGCGGGCGCGCCTCAGGAAGGCGTCATAGATGGCACGGGAGGATTCGACCTCGCGTTCGAGCTCGCGCAATTGCACGGAGGCCCGGCCAGCGGCGTATTGCCCCGCCGTGAGCTGCTCGACGCGACGGGCGAGCTGACGCTCGGCCTCGACCGCACGGTCATGCTCGACCTTGGCGGCGCGCCCGATACGGGCGAGTTCCTCACTGATCTGGCGCCTGGCGTCGCGCACCTGCGACTGCGCCGAGGTCAGCGCCGGATGCCGCGCACCGAGGGAGGAGACGAGATCGGCCTCGCGGGCCAGCGCCGCGCCGAGCTGGGCGCGCAAGGCGGTCATCGTGTTGGAGGCGACCGCTTCCGGGATGGCCCCGGCCTCGATGCTGGAGGCGCGCGTACCGGCGATCTGGTCGTATTTCGCCTTGGCTTCGGTCGCACGGGTGCGAGCCGCGACGAGCTGCGCGCTGTTGAGCGACAGCTGCTGCTCGCCGAGCGAACGGTCGCCGACGCCGACGATATTGTTGGCTTCCTTGTATTTCTCGGCCTTTTCCTCGGCGATGCGCAGGCGGTTGCGCAGTTCCTCGAGTCGGCTGGTCAGCGCGGCCGTCGCCTTCTGGGCGGCTTCGGCGCGCACCGCAGCCTGGTCCTCGAGATAGGCCTCGGCCAGCGCATTCGCGATCTTGGCGGCCTTGTCCGGATCCTGCGCCGTCGCCGAGATGTCGATGACGAAGGTGCGTTCGCCGCGGCGCACCGCGACCGTGCGGTCGAGCGCCGCGAGTGCGTAGAGCGTCGCCTTGGGCGAGGGACCGGTACCGGTCCCCAGCAGACGGGAGAGGAAGCTACTCGAAGGGCCACCGAAATCCGGATCCCGATCAAGGTCGAGACGCTCGACGACCCGCGACTTGATGCTGTCGGAGGCGATCACGCGCGCCTGGCTTTCGAGATAGCCGGTGATCGAGGTCGGGTCGCTGCCGACATTGTTGGGGGAGACGTCGTTCTGGAGCACGCGCAGGTCGCGCGGATCGATGAAAAGCTGCGCGGTCGAGACGTATTTCGGCGTCATCAGCAGGCCGGCGAGGATCGCCAAGGCCAGGCCGAGCACAGCCATGAGCACGATCAGCCAGCGCCGCGCCCAGAGCGCCCCGAGGATCCAGAGGGGATCGGCCAGCCGCGCAAGCTGGACAGGCATGGCCGCGGCCGACCGCTCCGGGCGGTTCGGCTTGTCCTGCGCTTCGCTCGTGGCGGGCCCGGTGGTGAACATGACGCTACGCTTCACTGTTCTGCATCACGCGACTCCACGCCGGTAGCGTTCGAGCACGGCCATCATCGGCTTGGGCCGGTAATCGGCATCAAGCGGCAGGGGCCGGGCACGGGCGCTGTCCTTGCGCGGGAAGGTTTCGTGGACCCAGGAATAGCGGTCGGTCAGTCCCCAGGTGACGATCGCCTTCGGTCGTTTGACCGAGACGACGGCCTCGAGGAAGGTCGAGACCAGGGCTGCGGCGGTCTTGTCGCGTTGGGCGGCATCGGCCGGCAGCTTCCAGTCGATGACGTCGAGCTCGGTGATCTCGACATCGAGGCCGAGCTCATCGAGATCGCGCATGAAGCGCTGCACGCCGTCCACGTCGATGCCCTTGTCGGCATAGAGATGGGCCTGCATGCCGACACCATGGATCGGAATGCCCTTGTTTTTCAGGCGCCGGCAGATATCGAGCACGACCTTGCGGCGCGCGGCGGCACCGGGGACCGGCTCCTCCAGATGGAAATCGTTGAGCACGAGCCTGGCCTTGGGATCGATCCGCGCCGCCGTGCGGAAGGCGATATCGACATGCTCCGGCCCGAGCAGGCGCTGCCAGATGGTGTCGCGCCAGGGTCCGCCATCCGTGGGATCGTATTTGATGACCTCGTTGACGACGTCCCAGGTCGCGATCCTACCCTTGTAGCGGTCGACGACGACCTCGATGTGGTTGACGAGTTCGCGCTCGGCCTCAGCCCGCGTCGTCATCTCCCTGGTCCAGTTGGGCAGCGCTTCGCCCCAGAGGAGGGTATGGCCGCGCAGCGCCTTCTTGTTCGCCTGAGCGAAAGCGACGAGTTCGTCGGCACCCGAAAAATCGAAGCGCGGCTGGTCATGCCGCAGCGCCTCCCATTTCAGGTCGTTCATGGGGACGATGACATCGCAATAGCGCTTCAGCGCGTCGCGATAGCGCACATCCCCGCGGAAGGCGCCGATCTCCGCGGCGGAGCCAAACGGGATCGGCCGCACGGCGGCGGCACCGGTCCCCGTCATGGCGCCGGCCATCAGGCAAGCCGACGCGCCGCGCAGCACGCCGCGCCGCGTCGGCGACGCTTCATTTCGGTCCGTTTCGGCTTTCCGTATGGTCAATCGGGACGCTTCCGTGTCGTTTAGGGTCGTTCAACGCCTCTGGTCTAAGAGGTGGGCGTCATGCTGCAACGCAAAGGCACGCGCCGGGCCAGCCGCCGCGGAAACGGGTCATGCTACCGGATCGCACCACCATCTTCGCCTACCTCACCATCCTGAGCGGCTCCGCCGGCCGGCTCGTGATCTCCCTTGTCTACTTCCTCATCGTTGCGAATACGTTGACCCTCGGCGAATTTGGTTTGTTCGCCACGGCCTCCTCGACCGGGCTCATCCTGTCGCGCCTGCTGGCCTTCGGTTTCATCTCGCCGCTCTACCGGGTCGCCACGGTCAAGCCGCGGTTGCTCGGCGCCTATCTCTCCGGCTTTGCCGGCCTGTCCGCGCTGTCGTTGCCGCTGATCGTCGCGGTCGCCGGGGCCGCCTATCTGCTGCTCTTCGCGGAGCGCCTGGCGCTCCTGCCTTTCGCGGTGATCATCGTCGCGGAGGTGCTGGGCTGGCGGCTCGTCGAGGTCGTCGCCATCGTCAATAACGGCTTGAGGCGCTTCCGGCAGGCGGCGCTGCTCGTCATCATCGGCTCGGGCCTGCGAACAGTGGCGGCCCTGCTCTTCGCCGCCTTCGGCCGGGCAAATCTGGAGATCTGGGCCTTCGCCTATTGCGGAGCCACCATGGCGAGCGCGCTGATCGCGCTCCTCGCCTTCCTGCCGAGGACGCGCTGGCGCTTCGTGCGCAACCTCTATCCGCGCCGGATGGCGGATGCCGTCTTCGCCGGCGCGGCCGATATCGTGTTCTATGTCCAGTCCGAACTCGACAAGCTCCTGGTGCTGGGGCTCGCCGGGGAACGTACCGCCGGGCTCTACGCCATCGCGCTCCGGGTGATCGACCTCACCGCCATGCCGGTGCGCAGCTTCAACCAGATGCTCGTCCAGAAGATCATGAAGGATCGCGGCATCGGTCGCTTCAGGCGCCTTGCGGCCTATGAGGCCGGCATCGCGCTGGTCTCGGTCGGCGGGCTGATCTGCGTCATCGTCGCGCTGATGCCCTTCCCGAACCTGCTCGGGCGCAACGTCTCGGAGGCGGCCTATCTGTTCGCGCCGATGCTGCTGGTCCCGGCCTTCCGCAACCTCGTCGAGTATCACGCCGAATTGCTCTATGCCCGCGAGCGCACGGGCTCGCGCATCGCGCTCCTGTGCCTGCTCACGGCGATCAAGGCCGGGCTGATCTCGCTGGTGATGACACGCTTCCCGGAGGCCGGAAGCTGGGCCGCCTGGATGAACCTCGTCTTCGGCGTGGTCTATCTCGCCTCGGCCGGCTTCACCTACAGGCTGCTGGCGCAGGGACGCAGGCCGTTACGCTGAGGCCTGCCGCTCGAACAGCGCGCGGATGCGGTCGAGCGGCTGCCCGATGAAGGACTGGATGCCGACGGCGACCTGCCAAGGCTCCAGAACCTCCTCGAAGGAGGCGAGATCCTCCATGCCGGCGACATCCTCGCTGAACCAGTAGACCTTGCAGAGCTCGCGCGCATCCGGCCAGTGGCCAGCAGCGTCGAGCCCGAGCACGCGTTCGACGAAATAGCCGTAGATCATGTATTCCGAGAACTGCCGCTCGCGCGCAATGGCCGAGACCCAGTCGCGCCCGCTGACACTTTCGACATGGTCGAGCAGGGCAAGCACATGGTCGCGGCGCCAGCTCACCAGGTTGTTGATGTAGTCGGGGCTCGGGAAGGTCGGGGCGTCGAGGCCGAGCAGGGTCGAGGCATGCGTGCACCACGGGATATGCCGCGCCATGTCGGCCGTGATGGCGTCCGGCTTGCGATAGAGCCTGATGGCTCCGTCATCCGATAGGCTGGTCAGGTCGAAGGGGCGCAGGAACAGCATGTCGGAATCGGCGAAGAGGATGACATCCTCTTCGCAGGCCGTCGCTACCGCGAATTTCCTGAGCTGCTGGGCATGCCAGCCGCGCAAGGGCGGGATGCCGCGCGCCAGCGCCTGCACTCCGGTCCAGAGACGGCGCCTGCCGAGGCTCAGCGGATCGGGCCGTGATTTCAGCCAGCCCGGCAGCAATTGCGATTCCGGCAGGATGCGCCGGCGTGGCCCTTCGAGCTCGCGGAAGAGCGGGACATCACGATCCTCGACCAGAAGATAATGGACGGCGTGGCCGCTGACGAAGCGATCGATGCTGGCGCAGAGCAGCCGGCAACGCTCGATATCGCCCCTGTAGCTCGGCGTCGCCAGGGCAAAGGTCGCTCTCAATGTCAGGGAACTCACCCGCTGCGTCGGCCGCCCATGGCATATTGCCGGGCCATGCGCATCAGGAAAGCGGGATTTCCGAGCACATAGCGCCGCCACAGACGGCGCGGTTCGAGCCAGAGACGGAAGATCCACTCGAGCCGCGCCTTGCGCACCAACTCGGGCGCACGCGGCACTTCGTCGGCGAAGAAATCGAACAGCGCCCCGACGCCGGCCGCGACCGAGCCATGCTGCGGGCCGAGCTTGTCGGCGATGAAGCGCTCCTGCAGCGGGTTGCCCATCGCCACCAGCAGCAGGTCCGGGCGCTGGGCCTTCAGGCCCTCGAGAAGGAGAGGTTCCTCTTCGGCCGTGAAATAGCCGTGCGAGACCACGCTGAAACGATGGGCAGGGTAGCGCTTCGTCAGGTTGGCGACCGCGCGATCCGCGACGCCCGGCCGGCCACCGAGCAGGGCGACCCGCATCGGCCGCCCGGAACGGGCGAAGAGGGTGGGAAAGAAATCCGTACCGTTGAGGTTTGCCGGGAAGGCCTTGCCATAGAGGATCCAGCTGCCGAGATCGACGCCGATGCCGTCGGCCAGGACGAGGAAGGTCGAGAGGCTGCGCAGCAGGGCGGCGTTGCCGGCGGCGACGTTCACCAGGTTGGCGTTGCAGAAAGCCATCTTCATATGGCTTCCCGTCGACACCGCATCGACCACCTCCGCGATCGCCGCCTCACGCTCCATCACGGCGATGCCGATGCCGCCGATATCGCGCTTGGCATAACCCGGCCGCTTGCGGCTCCTGGCTTCGCTGACAATCGTGATGGCGGTTGCGGGCACGGTGCTCTCGATCAGGGGCACGGCGGCCCATTGCGAATGTCGTGATTGTCTTTGCCGTTTCAGGGCTCGGGTCAAGGCAAAGCCCGCTGAAAGGTGAATGGCTTATTCCCGCGATCCGCGAGCCCGCGTTAATGGCAATCCTCTTGCAGCGACAAGGCCTTGTACCGAACCGGAACGATCGCCCGAATGGTGGCGCCACCCTGTCCCGGACACCGTCTCACTGCGACACAGACCCGCTTCGAACCGCCCCGATCCGGCACGCAGCGAAGGCCCTCGCCCCCCGGTCTTTTTGCGATCATCCTTAACAAAATGCATGACGGCCCTGCGCATTTCACCGAAACGGCCATGTCCTCTTGGCCGGCGCCGATCCACCCGGCTAGGGTGACCCGCACAAAGTTCGGGAGGGCTGGCATGAACCAAATCGATTTAAAGAAGCGCGTCGCCATCGTCACCGGCGGGGCGCAGGGCATCGGCCGCGCCGTCGCCGAGCGCTTCGCCAAGAGCGGTGCGACCGTCGCGATCTGGGATGTCGACGCGGCTCTCGCCGCCAAGGCCGCCAGCGAGATCGGCCACGGCGCCATCGGCGTCGGCGTCGACGTGACCGATGCGGCGGCCGTGCAGAAGGCGAGCGACGCGCTGGAGGCCCAGCATGGCAGCATCGACATCCTCGTCACCAGCGCCGGCATCGCCGGGCCCAACCACAAGACCTGGAGTACCCGCTCGAGGATTGGGCCAAGGTCATGAAGCTCAATGTCGACGGCACGCTGCATTGCTGCCGCTCGGTGATCCCCGGCATGGTCAAGCGCAATTACGGCCGCATCGTCCTCGTCGCCTCGATCGCGGGCAAGGAGGGCAATCCCAACGCCTCCGCCTATTCCGCCTCGAAGGCGGCGGTGATCGCGCTGACCAAGTCGCTCGGCAAGGAGCTCGCCGACAAGGACATCGCGGTGAACTGCATCACGCCGGCGGCGGCGCGCACCCGCATCTTCGACCAGATGAGCGAGGAGCATATCGGCTACATGCTGGCGAAGATCCCGCGCGGGCGCTTCCTGCTGCCCGACGAGGTCGCCTCGATGGTCGCCTTCCTCGCCTCGGCCGAGAACAGCTTCACCACGGCCGGCGTGTTCGACCTCTCCGGCGGTCGCGCGACCTACTGAGACGAGCGTAAGCGGGCGCGGATCATGCCACCGGAGAGAAGCTGCTTGGCGAAATTGGCCGTCGCAGTTTTGAAAACCCTGCTCTAGCTTGGCGGCATGACGCAGACGCTTCCCTCCGCCGCCGTCCTCGGCGCCCGTGCCTTCGCGGCGCTTGCCGGCCTCAATCGCTTCAGCGACGAGCCCGGCAAGCTGACGCGCCTCTATCTCTCGCCCGCGCACAAGCAAGCGGCGGAATGGGTCAAGGGCGCGATGGAGGTCGCGGGGCTCACCGCCTTCATCGACGCTGCCGGCTCGGTGCAGGGCCGGCGCGAAGGCACCGTGCCGGGGGCGCCTGCCGTGCTGATCGGCTCGCATATCGACACGGTGAAGGATGGCGGACGCTTCGACGGCAATCTCGGCGTCGTCGCCGGCATCCTTGCCGCACAGGCCTTGCGCGATGCCGGGATCAGCCTGCCCTTCCCGCTGGAGGTGATCGGCTTCGGCGACGAGGAGAATGTCCGCTTCCCGACGCATCTCTCGACCTCGGAGGCGCTGGCCGGCGCTTATGACCCGGCCTGGCTGGAGGCACGCGACAGCGACGGCGTGAAGCTCGGCGAAGCGCTCGTCGCCTTCGGCGGCAATCCGGCGGGGATCGCGGCGCTGGCCCGCAAGCCGGGCTCGATCCAGGCCTATCTCGAAGTCCATATCGAGCAAGGGCCGGTGCTGGAGGCGGAGAACGAGGCGGTCGGCATCGTCACCGCTATCAACGCGCAGAGCCGCGCACAGGTGCGTGTCACCGGCGAGGCCGGCCATGCCGGCACCGTGCCGATGGCGCTGCGCAAGGACGCCTTGACCGCCGCAGCCGAAATGGCGCTGGCACTGGAGCAGATCGCCGGCGCGCATGAGCTCGCCGTCGGCACGGTCGGGGTGCTGCGCCCCGAGCCCGGCGCGACCAATGTCGTCCCCGGCGCGGCCGAGTTCACCATCGATTTCCGCGCCCCGAAGGACGAGACTCTGGCGGCGATGGATACCGAGATCCGCAAACGCTTCGCCGAGATCGCGGAACGTCGCGGCGTCGGGCTGGAGATCATCCCCTATGCCCGGGCCACGGCCGTGCCGATGGAGCCGAAGCTGCAGGATGCACTGGCGACCGGCATCGCCCGCAGCGGCAGCAATCTTGCCGGCCGGCGGCTGCCCTCCGGCGCCGGGCATGACGCCATGGCGATCGCCGCGGTGGCACCCGTCGCCATGCTCTTCGTGCGCAACGAGAAGGGCATCAGCCATTCGCCATTGGAGAACATGACCGAGGCCGATGCCGGCATCGCCATCCGCGTCCTCATCGAAACGATTCTGGAACTGGCCGGGCGCTCACAGTAGAACAATTCCAGCCGCGACACCGCGCACCATTCCGCGAACGGCCCGAAAGGCCTAGGAGAGGCGCGCCGCAGGAGGCTGGAATGGATTTCGAGAACTTCTTCCGTCGGGAGCTCGACGGATTGCGCAGCGAGGGCCGCTATCGCGTCTTCGCCGACCTGGAGCGCCAGGCCGGCCGCTTCCCGATCGCGACCTATCATGGCGAGAGCGGCCCGCGCGACGTCACCGTCTGGTGCTCGAACGACTATCTCGGCATGGGCCAGCATCCCAAGGTGCTGGCCGCGATGCATCAGGCGCTCGATGGCAGCGGCGCCGGCGCCGGCGGCACCCGCAATATCGGCGGCACCAACCACTACCATGTCCTGCTGGAGCGCGAGCTCGCCGACCTGCACGGCAAGGAAGCCGCGCTGATCTTCAATTCCGGCTATGTCTCGAACTGGGCCTCGCTCTCGACGCTGGCCGCGCGCATCCCCGGCTGCATCGTGCTGACCGACGGGCTGAACCATGCCTCGATGATCGAGGGCATCCGGCATTCGCGCGCCGAGAAGCATATCTTCGCCCATAACGACCCGGCCGACCTGCGCCGCAAGCTCGCGGCGCTCGATCCTAACAGGCCGAAGCTGATCGCCTTCGAGTCGGTCTATTCGATGGATGGCGACATCGCGCCGGTCCGGGAATTCTGCGACATCGCCGACGAGTTCGGCGCAATGACCTATATCGACGAGGTCCATGCCGTCGGCCTCTACGGCGCGCGTGGCGGCGGCATCTCGGAGCGCGAGGGCCTGACCGACCGGCTGACCCTGATCCAGGGCACGCTGGCGAAGTCCTATGGCGTGATCGGCGGCTACATCACCGGATCGGCGGCGCTGTGCGACTTCATCCGCAGCTTTGCGTCGGGCTTCATCTTTTCGAGCTCCCTGCCGCCGGCCGTGGCTGCGGGCGCGATCGCCGCGATCCGGCATCTCAAGGAAAGCTCCGCCGAGCGCGAGCGTCAGCAGGACCGCGTCGCGGCCTTGCGGGCCAAGCTCGACGCCGCCGGCATTCCGCATCTCGCCAATCCCAGCCATATCGTGCCGGTGATGGTGGGTGAGGCGAAGGCCTGCAAGGCGATCAGCGACGAGTTGCTTGATCGCTTCGACATCTATGTCCAGCCGATCAACTACCCGACCGTGCCGCGTGGCACGGAGCGGCTGCGGATCACGCCCTCGCCCTTCCATTCCGATGCCGATATCGACGCGCTGGTGGCGGCGCTCAGTGCGATCTGGGCGCGGGACGGGCTGAAGCGGGCGGCCTGAGGGGCGTCGAAGGCGTCATCCCCCCGATCAGAGGCGCGGGCTTTGCCCTTCTCCCCTTGCGGGAGAAGGTGGCTCGGCGAAGCCGAGACGGATGAGGGGTCTCTCAGGTCGCAATTGTAAGCGGGCCGTGAAACGCCGACGATCCAGGCCGGCGCGACCCCTCACCCCAACCCTCTCCCGCAAGGGGAGAGGGGGCAGGCCGCGGCTTCCTTGCCTCAGAGATTGAAGACGCGGTGGGGAACGAACTCGCCGTTCTGGACCGAGCCCGTCGAGACCAACGTGCCGGCGCAGGTCGCGTAGGCGGCCTCCAACTCGATCGGGGCGCCGGCTCCGCGCAGCAGGGCGCTCTGGCCGCGCTTGAGGCGGGCGGCGGCGTCGCGGTGGAGCACAATCTCCGGGATCAGCGTCAGCGCCGCCTTGACCGGCTGCAGCGCCGTCAGCGCGCTTTCCGGGCTCTCGCGCAGGGTCTCGACACTGGCGGCGTCTGCGACCGTGAACGGCCCGACGCGGGTGCGGCGCAGATGCGCGACATGGCCGAGGCAGCCCAGGGCCAGACCCAGATCGCGGGCGATGGCGCGGACATAGGTGCCCTTGCCGCATTCGGCCTCGAAGGTCGTGGTGGCGCCGTCATGGCTGACGATGTGGAGCGCGTCGATCTCGACGGGCCGCGCCTCCAGCTCGACCTCCTCGCCGTCGCGGGCGAGGTCGTAGGCGCGCTCGCCGGCGATCTTGATCGCCGAGAACTTGGGCGGCGTCTGCATGATGGTGCCGGTGAAGCGCGGCAGGAGCGCAGCGATCGCCGCCTCGTCCGGACGCTTGTCCGAGGTCGCGATGACGCTGCCCTCGGTGTCGTCGGTATTGGTCTGCGTGCCCCAGGCGACAGTGAACTGATAAGCCTTGCGGCCGTCCATGACGAAGGGAACGGTCTTGGTCGCCTCGCCCAGCGCGATCGGCAGCAGGCCCGACGCCAGCGGGTCGAGTGTGCCGGCATGGCCGGCCTTCTTGGCGCCGAAGGCGCGCTTCACGACGCTGACCGCATGGGTCGAGGTCATGCCGATCGGCTTGTCGAGGATGACCCAGCCATGGACGTCGCGCTTCTTCGGACGCTGCGCCGGCGCAGCGTCTTGGGCGATTTCGGGAGCGTTCTCAGCGGTCATCGTTACGGTCGTCTTCGGGGGCTTCGTCTTGGTGGTCCTGGTCGATCCTGAGGCGCTGGACCTGCGTGTCGCGGCGCACTGCCTCGGTATCGAGCAGCGCATCGATGCGCTCGGCCTCGGCGAAGCTCTCATCGGCGCGGAAGCGCAGGTCCGGCGCGTATTTCAGGTTCACGCGATGAGCGATCTCGCCGCGCAGGTAGCGCTTGTTGGCTTCGAGAGCCTTGAGGACCGGAGCGATGTCCAGCCCGCCGAGCGGCATGATGTAGCAGGTCGCGAGCTTGAGATCCGGCGAGAGGCGCACCTCCGGCACGGTCACGACATGCTTCGCCAGCACGTCATCATGAATGTCGCCCCGTGCGAGCATCTCGGCCAGCGCGTGGCGGATCAGTTCGCCGACGCGCAATTGCCGCTGGGATGGGCCGGAAGGTTTTGCAGGTTTAGCCATGGTTCTCGTTTCTCCGGGATCGGACCGGACCAAACGTCCCGGCGGGCCAGGCCCGCCGTCTCAGGATGATCAGGCGCTGGACGCGCTCTTCTCGTCACGAGATGGCCGGGCTTTGCCCGGCCATGACGCGCTGTTTCAGGAAGCGCAGCTTCAGAGGCTGCGCTTGATCTCTTCGACGCGATAGCACTCGATGACGTCGCCGGCGCGCATGTCCTGGTAGTTCTCGAAGGACATGCCGCATTCCTGGCCGGCCACGACTTCCTTGGCATCGTCCTTGAAGCGCTTGAGCTGGCCGAGCTTGCCCTCGTGAACCACGACGTTGTCGCGGATCAGGCGGACATTGGCGCCGCGCTCGATCGTGCCGTCGGTGACGCGGCAGCCGGCGATCTTGCCGACCTTCGAGACGTTGAAGATCTCGAGAATCGTCGCGTTGCCGAGCATGGTCTCGCGCAGAGTCGGCGCCAGCAGGCCCGACATCGCATCCTTCACGTCATCCATGAGGTTATAGATGATGTTGTAGTAGCGGATCTCGACGCCGGCCCGGTCGGCCGCCTCGCGCGCTTCCTTGTGGGCGCGCACGTTGAAGCCGACGACCACCGCGCCCGAAGCCTGGGCGAGCGTGACATCCGACTCGGTGATGGCACCGACGCCCGAGGACAGCACGCGGGCACGAACTTCTTCGTTGCCGACCTTCTCAAGCGCTCCGACGATGGCTTCGACCGAGCCCTGCACGTCACCCTTGACGACGAGCGGGAACTCCTTGCGACCGGCGCCTTCCTTGAGCTCGCGCATCATCTCGGCGAGCGAACGGCCGGCGCCCGAAGCCGCGCCACGGGCGGCGAGGCGGTCGCGACGCTGACGCTCGCGGTAATCGGTGATCTCGCGGGCGCGGGCCTCGGACTCGACCACCGCAACGCGGTCGCCGGCCTCGGGCGTGCCGTTGAAGCCGAGAACCTCGACCGGCATGGAGGGCGGAGCCTCCTTCACCTGCGCGCCGGTATCGGCGATGAGCGCGCGGACGCGGCCCCATTCGGCACCCGCCACGACGATGTCGCCGGTGCGCAGCGTGCCGCGCTGGACGAGAACGGTCGCGACCGGTCCGCGGCCCCGATCGAGCTTGGCCTCGATGACCGTGCCTTCGGCGGCGCGATCCGGGTTGGCCTTGAGATCGAGCAGCTCGGCCTGGAGCGAGATCGCCTCGAGCAGCTTGTCGAGGTTGTGGCCGGTCTTGGCGGAAACCTCGACTTCGAGCGTCTCGCCGCCGAGCGTTTCGACCTGAATCTCGTACTGCAGCAGCTCGGCGCGGACGCGATCGGGGTTGGAGTCGGACTTGTCGACCTTGTTGATGGCCACGATCAGCGGCACGCCGGCAGCCTTGGCGTGATGGATCGCCTCGGCCGTCTGCGGCATGACGCCGTCATCGGCCGCCACGACCAGCACGACGACGTCCGTCACTTTGGCGCCGCGGGCGCGCATCGCCGTGAAGGCGGCGTGGCCGGGGGTGTCGATGAACGTCACCTGGGTGCCCAGCGGGGTCGTCACCTGATAGGCGCCGATATGCTGGGTGATGCCGCCGGCCTCGCCGGTGACGACCTTGGTCTTGCGGATCGCGTCGAGCAGCGAGGTCTTGCCGTGGTCGACATGGCCCATGATGGTCACGACGGCCGGCCGCGACTCCAGGGTCTCGTCGGTATCCGGCGTGTCGAACAGGCCTTCCTCGACGTCGGATTCGGCGACGCGCTTGACGGTATGGCCCATTTCCTCGGCGATGAGCTGGGCGGTGTCGGCATCGATCACGTCGGTGATCTTGTGCATCGCGCCCTGCTTCATCAGCAAGCGGATGACGTCGACGCCGCGTTCCGTCATGCGGTTCGCGAGTTCCTGGATGGTGATCGTCTCGGGGATGATCACCTCGCGCATCACGCGCTCTTTCGCGACGTCAGAGGCGCGGTGGCCGGTCATGCGCTGCACGCGCCGGCGGAACGAGGCGACGGAACGCGTGCGCTCGTCCTCGCTCCCGGTCGCGGTCGACAGCGTCAGGCGACCGCGCGGCTTGTCGTTGGTGGTCTTCGGCGTCTTGGGCGCGGCGGGAGCCGGGCCACGACCGGGGCCGGCACTCAAGCCGGGACGGCGGAACGCGGCCTTGACGTCGACATCATCCGAGCGATTGCGCGTGGTGTTGGCCGAAGGCGCCTGGCGCGCCGGACGGGCGACCGCCGGCTCGGACGGAGCCGTCGTGTCGATGCGGGGCGTGCGCGGCGCATCGGAACGCGGCGGGCGGCTGTCGAGCCGGGGCGGGCGCGCACCGGTGTCGCGCATCGGCGGGCGCGAGGTGAACTCGCGCGGGCCGGACGGGGCCGGACGGCCATAATACTGGGTCGGCTGGGGCGCAGGAGCCTGGGGCGCAGGCGCGGCCTCGCGAGCCTGCGGCGGCGGGGCCGCCGGGCGGGCGGGAGGCTGTTCGTCGCGCTGGCGCGCGGCCATTTCGACGCGGCGCTTCTGGTCGTCTTCCTGACGGCGGCGCTCTTCCTCCTGCCGTTGACGGGCGGCAGCGGCTTCGCGCTCCTGGCGCTCGCGCTCGACGGCGGCAGCGCGCTGGCGCGCCTCGTCCTCGGCGATACGGCGCGCCTCAGCCTCGCTGCTGCGGGCTTCCGACAAAGCGCGCTGACGGGCGTCCTTCTCCTCATCGGAGAGGGTGCGCAGCAGCATGCTGCTGGCCGGACGCTGAGGCGGCTGCGGAGCGGCGGGGCGCGGCGCGGTCGCCTGCGGAGCCGGGGCCTGCGGCGGACGCGGCGCGACGGGCTCCTTGACCTCATGCCCGGCGGCGCGGCGCTTCACCTCGACGACGACCTGCTTCGTACGCCCATGCGAGAAGCTCTGGCGAACAGTGCTCTGCTCGACAGGCCGCTTCAGCGACAGGGTCTTGGGCGGGTTGACGGAGAGTGTCTTGTCGCCCGGGTTCTTGGTATCGGTCATTCCGCGTTCGGTCCTGCCGGTTCGGTCGTGTCTTCGGTGTCGTTCTGGTCGGATGCGGCGGTATCGTCCGTCCGATACCGGACGAGCCGACGCCAGCGGGAGAGGACGCCCTCCGCCGCCGGACCCGGAGCAAGCGCGGCATGTATCACATGTGCCCGCCCCAACGCCAATTCCAAATCCGCCGCCGTGAAAATAGCGACGACGGGCAGTTCACGGGCCTTGAGCCCTTCGGCTTCGCGGGCTGCCCCGATCCGCCGGATGGCCTGGCCGATCTTGCGCTTGCCATCCTCGGCCCCATCGCTGGCAGCAATGACGCCGACGCAACGGCCCGAGCCGATCAGGGCCTCGACCTTGGCGAAGCCCGCGATCACGAGACCCGCCTTGTTGGCCATCGACAGCGCCTGCACCGCATCGCGCAGCATCAGCGCATCGATCATCTCCGGAAGGTCGGCGGGAACCGCGACCTTCGCCTTGAGCGAACGCTCGAAGGCCTTGCGCTTGATCGCCTCGGCCACCGTCCTGCGGCTGAGGCTCGCCCAGACGCCGCGTCCGGGCAGCTTGCGCCTGAGATCCGGGACCAGCGTACCGTCCGGCCCCGCGACGAAGCGGATCAAATCCTCAGGCGCCTTCACGGTCCGCGTCACAACGCAGCTTCGCTCCGGTCCTTCCTTTTGAGCCGCCTTCACCGCGAAGGTTCCTATCAGGCCTCGGCCGCCTCGTCGGCTTCCGCCTCAGGCTCCTCGGCCGGCGCCTCGACCCAGCCCGCATGGATACGGGCCGCCATGATGATCGCTTCCGCGTCCTGGCGCGACAGGTCGAACCCGTCGAGATAGCCGGAATGACGGGTCGACTCGCCGTCCTTGCGCTCGGTCCAACCCACGAGATCGTCCGTGGCGCAGCCCGCGAGATCCTCGACGGTCTTCACATCGTTCTCGCCGAGCGCAACCATCATGGAAGTGGTGACGCCATCGACCTCGCGCAAGGCGTCCTCGACACCGAGCGCACGGCGCTTTTCGTCCAGCTCCGCCTCGACGGCGGCGAGATGCTCCTGCGCGCGGCTCTGGATCTCGCCGGCGGTGTCCTCGTCGAAGCCCTCGATCGAGGCGAGCTCGGAGAGATCGACATAGGCGAGCTCCTCGACATTGCGGAAGCCTTCCGAGGCGAGAAGCTGGCCAACCGTCTCGTCGACGTTCAGCGCGTTCATGAACAGGTCGGTGCGCTGCACGAATTCCTTCTGGCGGCGCTCCGACTCCTCGGCTTCGGTCAGGATGTCGATATCCCAGCCGGTGAGCTGCGAGGCGAGGCGGACGTTCTGGCCACGGCGGCCGATGGCGAGCGAGAGCTGCTCGTCGGGAACCACGACCTCGATCTTGTCGGCTTCCTCGTCGAGCACGACCTTGGCGACCTCGGCCGGCTGCAGCGCGTTGACGACGAAGGTCGCGACATCCGGCGACCACGGGATGATGTCGATCTTCTCGCCCTGAAGCTCGCCGACGACGGCCTGCACGCGCGAGCCACGCATACCGACGCAGGCGCCGACCGGGTCGATCGAGGAATCGCGCGAGATCACGGCGATCTTGGCGCGCGAACCGGGGTCGCGGGCGACAGCCTTCACCTCGACGATACCGTCATAGATCTCGGGCACTTCCTGGCCGAAGAGCTTGGCCATGAACTGCGGATGGGTACGCGACAGGAAGATCTGCGGGCCGCGCGGCTCGCGGCGCACGTCGTAGACATAGGCGCGGGCCCGGTCGCCGACCTTGAAGGTCTCGCGCGGGATCATCTCGTCGCGGCGGATGATGGCTTCGCCACGGCCGAGATCGACGAAGACGTTGCCGTACTCGACGCGCTTGACCGCGCCGTTGACGATCTCGCCGATGCGATCCTTGTACTCGTCGTACTGGCGGTCGCGCTCGGCCTCGCGCACCTTCTGGACGATGACCTGCTTGGCCGACTGGGCGGCGATGCGGCCGAAATCGAAGGGCGGCAGCGGATCGGCGATGACGTCGCCGGCCTGGGCGGCCGGGTTATGGCGCTTGGCCTCGTCGACCGTGATCTCGATCGCCGGGTTCTCGACGGTGTCGACGACCTGGAGGTGGCGGGCGAGGCGCAGTTCGCCGGTCTTGGTGTTGATCTCGGCATGGACATCCGTCTCGGCGCCGTAGCGCGAGCGGGCGGCCTTGGCGATGGCGTCCTGCATGGCATCGACGACGATCTGGCGGTCGATCGACTTCTCGCGGGCGACCGCGTCGGCGATCTGCAGCAGTTCGAGCCGGTTGGCGCTGACGACCATGACGCTCACTCCTCTTCGTTATTGTCTTGCGGGGTCTTGCCGGCCTTGGTCGGCCGCGGTCCCAGCGATTTTCCTCGGCCCTTCCTAGGGCTGGCGATCTCTTCGGCGGAGGGCATTTCCGGCGGCAGGCCGGACTTGCCGCGGCGCAACGACTCGGTCACGAGCGCATCGGTCAGAACGAGCCGGGCCTCGGCGATCGCCCGCATCGGAATGGCGACGTCGCGCTCTTCCTCGCTCTTGGCGTCGTCGCGCGTCAGCAGCGCGTCCTGGCCGGCGACGCCGCGCAGGATACCCCGGAAACGCTTGCGGCCGGCGACCGGCTCGCTCGTATCGATCTTGGCGAGATGGCCGGCCCAGCGCTCGAAATCGCTGGCGCGCACCAGCGGCCGGTCGATGCCCGGCGACGAAATCTCAAGGTGATAGGCCGCCTGGATGGGGTCGTCGACGTCGAGCGCCGGCGAGACTGCCTGGCTGACCTCCTCGCACCCCTCGACATTCATCGTGCCGTCCGGCCGCTCGGCCATGATCTGCAGGGTGCAACCGTTCTGGGCGCTGATGCGCACGCGCACCAACCGGTAGCCGAGATCGACGATCGCCGGCTCGATGATCGCGGCAACGCGCAACGCCACGCCGCTTTCGACGACGAGGCGGGGTTCCTGATCAGGTGCCGTTTTCGGCTCGTGGGTGAGTTCGCTCATGGCCCGGACCGTTCCGTCTGCCTCCGGCGGGTCGCGGCCAATAAAAAAGAGCGGGCCGGTGGGCCCGCTCTTGATCATCGGCGTTAACCGATACCAGAGCTGTTGCCCGCTATTTAGTCCGCATCGCCCCGATATGCAAGCTCGGTTGCGGCGGCGCTAACCCAATGGTCATCCTTCGCGTGCAAGATGACGCAACGGTATACCGGTTGAGGATCAGGTATGAGTGCGGTCGGCTCGCTGCTGCGAGATCTCGAATCCACGATGCTGCGCGGCTCGAACGACGTGCGCGCCGACATCCTGTCGCGGCTGACGGACCTGTTCCTGGCCACAGCCGTCCATATGGACGAAGAGCAGGTCGGCGTCTTCGACGTGGTGATCGGGCGGCTGTCGCGCGCCATCGAGCTGCGCGCCCGCGTCGAATTGTCGGAGCGGATCGCGCCGGTGCCGAACGCGCCGAGCGGCGTCGTCCGCCAGCTCGCCCTCGACGAGATCGCCGTGGCGCGTGCCGTCCTGGTGCAGTCGCCGCGCCTCACCGATCAGGACCTCGTCGCGATCTCGGCCGCCAAGGGGCGCGATCATATGCTCGCCATCACCGAGCGGCCCGGGCTCGGCGAACCCGTCACCGATTTCCTGATCCTGCGCGGCGGGCGCGTCGTGACCCATGCCGTCGCGGCCAACCAGACAGCCCAGTTCTCGCGCCACGGCATGGGCGTTCTGGTGATGCGGGCGGCACAGGACGATGCTCTCCAGGCCACGCTCGGCCTGCGCCGTGACATCCCGGCCGAACTCGTCGACCAGCTCATGACCGCCGCCAAGAATTCCGCCCGACGCCGGTTGAGCGAGAGTCTCGAACCGACGCTTGCCAACGATGTCGACAGCGCGGTCGAGCGCGGAGCGGACGCCATCGCGGCCGGCGGCCAGATGCCGGGCGAGCTCGGCGCGATCAGCGCGGCCCTCGTCGAAATCCGCGAGCTGAACGAAGCCGGTCTGCTCGACGAGGCCAAGGTCCGTACCTATGCCCGCGACGGCGCGACCGAGCACGCGATCTGCGGTGTCGCGGTGCTGGCGCAGCTCGGCCTGCCGGCGAGCGAGCAGATCATCCTCGGCAGCGACCGCGAGGCCGTGCTGCTGGTCGCACGCGCGCTCGGCTGGTCGTGGGAGACCACGGCGGCGCTGATCTCGCTGCGCAAGGATTTCGGCAAGTCGCAGGCCGCCGTCGACCGCGCCCGCGAGAGCTTCCGCACTCTCGCGCAGGGCACCGCCCAGCGCGTGCTTGGCTTCCTCAGGATGCGCGACGCAAAGCCGTGAGATAGCTGGAGATACGTCCCTCGCGGACCGCTTTCGCCTCGTAGCGGGTGCGGATCCAGCCGGGATAGGGCGTGCGCCAGTCGCCCGGCCGCTCGTCGGTCCAGTCGAAATCGGGCGACGCCATCAGGCGCGACAGCGTCCAGCCGATATAATCGTCGATATCGCTGGCGAAGCGGAAACGTCCGCCTGCCCTCAGCGCGCGGGCGAACAGGCCCAGCGTGTGCTCGGAAACAAAGCGACGCTTGCGCTGGCGGCGCTTCGGCCAGGGATCGGGATAGAGCAGGTCGATCGCGTCGAGGCTGCCTGCGGGCAAGCGCGGCAGCAGAAGCGCGGCGTCGTCGTCCCAGACCCGGATATTGGTCAGTCCCTCACGCTCGGCCACGGCCAGGAACTTGGCCATGCCGTTGATGAAGGGCTCGACGCCGATGAAGCCGATCTGCGGGCTCTCGCGCATCCGCATCAGCAGATGCTCGCCGCCGCCGAAGCCGATCTCCAGCCGGACGGCCTCGACGGGTTGCGGGAACAGCGCCTTGAGGTCCGCGATCTCGCCTTCCGGCAGGCGCAGACGCGGCAGCGTGTGCTCCATCAGATGGCTCTGGCCGTCGCGCAGGGCCTTGCCCTTGCGGCGGCCATAGAAGGCGCGTTCGTCATGATCGGGGTCGTAGGTCATTCGGAATCGTCTCGCAGGAACCGAAGTCATCCCGGACAAGCGGCTTCAGCCGCGCCGATCCGGGATCCATGCCAGAGCCTATCCGATCGAGGCTCAGGCATGGATCCCGGGTCTACGCTTCGCTCCGCCCGGGATGACGGCGCGGATAGGATGCCTGTAGCAAAATGAAAAGGCCGGAGCGAACAGCTCCGGCCTCGTCAATTCAAGCGAACGCGCTGTCTCAGGCGACGGCCTTCTTCAGCGCGTCGACGAGATCGGTCTTCTCCCAGGAGAAGGAGCCGTCACGCCCGGCCTTGCGGCCGAAATGGCCGTAGGCCGAGGTCTTGGCGTAGATCGGCTTGTTGAGGCCGAGATGGTTGCGGATGCCGTTCGGCGAGAGATCGACCAGCTTGCCGAGCACGTCCTCGAGCTTGGCCTCGTCGACCTTGCCGGTGCCGTGCAGGTCGACATAGATCGACAGCGGCTTGGCGACGCCGATGGCGTAGGAGAGCTGGATCGTGGCGCGGTCGGCGAGCTTGGCCGCGACGACGTTCTTGGCGAGGTAGCGCGCCGCATAGGCGGCCGAACGGTCGACCTTGGTCGGGTCCTTGCCCGAGAAGGCGCCACCGCCATGGGGAGCCGCACCGCCATAGGTGTCGACGATGATCTTGCGGCCGGTGAGGCCGGCGTCGCCGTCCGGGCCGCCGATCACGAACTTGCCGGTCGGGTTGATGTGCCAGACCGTGTCCTTGGAGATCCAGCCATCCGGCAGCGCCTGGCGGATATAGGGCTCGACGATCTTGCGGACATCGGCCGAGGTCAGCGTCTCGTCGAGATGCTGGGTCGAGAGCACGATCTGGGTGACGCCGACCGGCTTGCCGTTCTCGTACTTGACGGTGACCTGGCTCTTGGCGTCCGGGCCGAGCTTGGCCGCATCGCCCTCGCCCTTCTTGCGGGCGAGCGTCAGGATCTCGAGGATCTTGTGGGCGTAGTAGATCGGGGCAGGCAGCAGCTCGGGCGTCTCGCGGCTGGCATAGCCGAACATGATGCCCTGGTCGCCGGCGCCGACATCCTTGTTGCCGGCCTCATCGACGCCCACGGCGATATCCGCGGATTGCGGATGCAGAAGAACGTCGATCTTGCACTTCTTCCAGTGGAAACCGTCCTGCTCGTAGCCGATCGCCTTGATCGCCTTGCGCGCGGCCGACTTGACCTTGCTCTTCATCGCCTTCTCGTCGAGCGAGGTGCGGACCTCGCCGGCGATGACGACGCGATTGGTCGTCGCGAGCGTCTCGCAGGCGACGCGGACCTTGCTCGCATCCATGCCCGCCTTAGCGGCTTCCTTGAAGAACAGATCGACGATCTCGTCGGAGATGCGGTCGCAGACCTTGTCGGGGTGCCCCTCCGAGACGGACTCGCTGGTGAACAGGTAATTCTGGCGTGACACGGTCGGGGCTTCCCTGAATCGGCACATGGAAAAGGCCGGCGCAGCGACGCCAGCCCAATGAACAGCTCGTCTTCGCAGCGGACGCGTTCGCCGTCAAGCAGGAAAATCCGCTTATCGGGAGGATCGTTCGTCACACCGAACGAAAAGAAGGCGATATCACGCCGTTCCGGCGTCTTCCTCCGCCAGCGCCTCGACGAGATCGATGATCCGCCGACGCACCCGGCCGCTCTTGATCCGCGTGAAGGCCTTGGTGAGCTGCACGCCTTCACTGGTGGTGAGGAATTCGGAAATGAAGGTCGTCGCGGCGGAATCCGCGAAGCCGGATTCCGGCATATCCCCGGTCGGCGCGCCGTCGAAGAAGAAGGCCACCGGCACATCCAGCATCTTGGCGATCTGCTGCAGGCGGCTCGCGCTGATGCGGTTCGAGCCCTTCTCGTATTTCTGCACCTGCTGGAAGGTCAGCCCGAGTGCTTCGCCGAGCTTTTCCTGGCTGACCCCAGCGAGCATTCGACGCATGCGGACGCGGCTGCCGACATGCTTGTCGATGGGGTTGGGGACTTTCTTGATCATGATTCACCCTGCTTAGGCATCAGTGTCATGACCAGGAGCCGCCATCCTGGTCGGCGCGCGGTAGCCGTCCTTTATTATAGGCTTCACGGCTAATCCACCCTTCGCCGTGAAAAAGTTCCAATCGGGATCATTCTCGAACGCGCAACCGTGACAATGCCAGAAAAAGCAGCATGAACCCGGCGAAGACGAAGTCCCCTGCCCTTGCATAGAGCGTGATCGAGCCGGCGCGCGGCAGACCTGAATCCAGCACGCCCTCAACGCCGAGGGGCAAGCTCGCCACCGTGCGGCCGTAAGGATCGACCACCGCCGAAATTCCGGTATTGGCGACGCGCACCAGCGGCAGGCCTTCCTCGATGCTGCGCAGCCGCGCCTGCGCAAAATGCTGGTAGGGGCCGCTGGTCTGGCCGAACCAGCCGTCATTGGTCAGGTTCAGGAAGAAGCCGGCGCGCGGACCGCGCGCGGCGACCGCGCCCGGGAACACCGCCTCGTAGCAGATCAGCGGTGCCGCTGTCGGAAGCCCCTTGATCGCAAGCGGCGTCCGGGCGCTTCCGGCCGCGAAACCGCCGGGAATCGAGACGAACTGGGACAGACCGACCCCGCGGATCAGCGTGTCGAGGATCGGCGGCAGGTACTCGCCGAAGGGAACGAGATGAACCTTGTCATAGCCGGCGACGATGACGCCCTCGTCATTGACCACCTGGATCGCATTGTAGATCGGCGGCCGGCTCTCGCCGGGCAGCGTCTCGCCGGCTCGGGCGGCGCCGGTGACCAGCGTCACGTCCGGCGGGAGCACAGCCCCGATGCGAGACAAGGCGCCGGGCGTGCGGCCGAGCAGGAAGGGAAAGGCCGATTCCGGCCAGACCAGATGCGTGATGCCCTGAAGGCCGGGCGAGGTCGGGCTGGTCGCGCGGTCGCTCAGGGCCAGATAGCGTTCGAGGATCGCCGCACCGTTATTGCCGTTGAACTTGGCATCCTGCGGCAGATTGGGCTGCATCAGCCGCAGCTTCACCCCCGCCACGAGCGGGGAGGAGGCGGCGGGCACGCGCCAGTATCCGAAAGCAAACAGGCCAGCCAACGCGGCGAGAGCCAGAAGCGGCGGCAGGCGACGCCCGGCCGGCGTCTGCGCGGTTCCCAGAACGGCCGGAGCCGCGCCGATCGCCACGGCGAACAGGGTCAGGCCGTAGAGCCCGACAAGCGAGGCGGCCTGCGCGAGATGGATCTCGCCCGCCAGCATCATGCCGTAGACGTTCCAGGGAAAGCCGGTCAGGACATGGCCACGCAGCCATTCACTGAGCGCCAGCATCACGGCGAGCACGAGGATGCGCCCGGCGCCCTTGGGCCAGGCCAGGCGGGCGAAGCCAAAGGCGAAGGCCGGGAAGATGGCGAGGAAGGCCGGCAGGGCGACGACGCCGAGCGGCATCGCCCAGGCGAACTTGTCGGCCTCGACCAGGAAGGCGGCGCCGAGCCACCACAACCCGGCGAGGAAGAAACCGAAGCCCCACCACCAGCCGACTGCAAAGGCGGCCCGGAACCGGCGCCAGGCACTGGTGCCGACGGCACCGTCGATCAGCCAGACCGCGACGGCCATCGGCACGACGATGAGCGGCCAGAGATCGAGCGGCGGCAGGGCAAACGCACCGCTCGCACCAGCGAAAAGCGCGATCAGGCGCTTCCGCCAACCCCACCCCAGGATGACGGCTTCGGCGATGCCGGAGAGCCCCATCAGCCCGGCTCCATCGCCGGTTCTTCGGCCGCGGGTTCGCTGCGGCAATGGATGGTCAGGCGCTTCACGCGGCGCTGATCGGAATCGAGGATCTCGAAGCTGAGCCCGTCCGGGCCCTTCACCATCTCTCCCAGCGCCGGGACGCGGCCGGCGAGCGTGACGATCAAGCCACCCAGCGTATCGATGTCGTCGGCGACCTCATTGCCGGACAGATCGACGCCGGTGGCAGCCTTCAGCTCGGCCAGCGTCGCGCGGGCGTCCGCGGTGAAGCGGTTCTCGCCGGCCGGGACGATCGGCGTCTCCTCGAGATCATGCTCGTCCTCGATATCGCCGACGACGATCTCGATCAGGTCCTCGATCGAGACGAGCCCGTCGGTCCCGCCATATTCGTCGATGACCAGCGCGATATGGGTGCGGGTCGACTGCATGCGGACGAGCAGATCGACGGCCGGCATCGAGGGCGGCACGTAGAGGACGGGGCGCAGAAGCTTGGTCTCGGCGAGCCGCGTCGAGAGATCGACGGCGGACAGCGTGTGCGGAATCGCGAGCTTGCCGTTCTCGTCCGGCGGCCCGTTTTCCCCCGGCCGAGCCTTCTCGGCGATGTATTCAAGGAAGTCGCGGATATGGACCATGCCGCGGGGATCGTCGAGCGTGTCGTCGAAGACCGGCAGGCGCGAATGGCCGGCGGTGCGGAAATGCGCGAGCAATTCGTCCAGCGTCGCCTCGGCCGGGACGGCGACGATATCGGCGCGCGGGATCATGACATCGCCGACGCGGCGTTCCCGCAGGCTCAGCACATTGGTGAGCATCGCGCGTTCCTGGGCAGAGAGATCGGCAAGCTCGCCATTCTCCTCGGCCAGGGCCTCGACGATTTCCTCGCGGGCGGTGCCCCCACCGCGCAGGCCGAGCCGGTCAAGGAATTGGCCCAGCCAATGGCCAAGACCACGGCCGGCGGTTTCGTTCTGGGGTTGTCGACTGTCGTCGCTCATGATCGTGGGGGCTTACGCGGAAGAGGGAACGGGTGCCGTGACGAGTTCGGCACCGGCATAGGGATCGGCCACGCCGAGACGGGCGAGGGCCGCAACTTCGAGCGCTTCCATGCGGCGCGCCTCGGCATCGGTCTCGTGATCCTCGCCGAGGAGATGGAGCAGGCCGTGGATCGCGAGATGACGCAGATGGTCCGTCACGCTCTTGGATTCGGCCTCAGCCTCGCGCAGCACCGTCTCATAGGCGATGACGATATCGCCGAGCAGCGGGCTCTGCGCGATGCGCTCCGGCGGCGCGGCCGGGAAGGAGAGCACGTTCGTCGCCTTGTCGAAGCCGCGCCAGTCGCGGTTGACGATGCGGATGCGCTTGTCGTCGGTCAGCAGCAGGCTGAGCTCGGCGCCGGGCATCGGCTTGCGCGGGGCCACCGCGATGCCGGCTTCCAGCGCCTCGTTCAGCAAGGCGCGCAGGCTCGGCAGCTTGCCGAGCTCATGCCAGCGGCGCGACTGCGCCCTGACGTCGAGGTGTATCTCCGAAGACGTCTTCTCGGGTGGCGGCGCCGTGCGCCGCCCACGAGGTCGATCGTTCATCGCGGCCGCTCCCGCGCCAACATCCGCTTCAGCCCTTCGCTGTCGCCTTCCCGGTTGAGATCCGGGGGCGTTTCGGGATTGCGCAAGCGCTCTTCCCGTTCCTCGCGCTCATGGCGCGCTGCGCTCTCATAGGCCATGACGATGCGTCGCACCAGATCATGCCGGACGACATCGCCTTCCTCGAAGCGGGCATAGCCGACGCCCTCGACATCCTTGAGCAGCTTGACCGCCTCTATCAGGCCCGAGCGCTGGCCGGGCGGCAGGTCGATCTGCGAGGGATCGCCGGTGATGATCATGCGCGAGCCCTCGCCCAGGCGGGTGAGGAACATCTTCATCTGCATCGAGGTGGCATTCTGGGCCTCGTCGAGCAGCACGACGGCATTGGTCAGGGTGCGCCCGCGCATGAAGGCGAGCGGCGCGATCTCGATCATGCCGGTCTGCAGGCCGCGCTCGAC
This sequence comes from Beijerinckiaceae bacterium, assembly GCA_965283735.1. Taxonomy (GTDB): domain Bacteria; phylum Pseudomonadota; class Alphaproteobacteria; order Rhizobiales; family Beijerinckiaceae; genus Allobosea. The sequence goes on from CBDIPN010000002.1 coordinate 1,577,305, forward strand.
ATGGCGCGCCTCCATGAAGTCGTTCAGCGCGTCGTAGATCGGACGCAGATAGGGATCGACCTTCTCGCGCATGTCGCCGGGCAGGAAGCCGAGGCGCTCGCCCGCCTCCACAGCCGGGCGCGACAGGATCATGCGCTCGACCACGCCCTGCTCGATCAGCGAGACGGCATGGCCGACCGCGAGCCAGGTCTTGCCGGTGCCGGCCGGGCCTTCGGCGAGCACCAATTCGTGGCGCTTGAGTTGGCGCAGATAGGCGTCCTGTGCGGCGTTGCGGGCGCGGACAGGCCCGCGCTTGCGGGTCACGACCGCATCAAAGGAGGTCTTGCCGGCATCGGCGGTCGGGAAAAGCGAGCGCTGCACGTTGCTTTCCTCGATCGCGCCGTCGACCTCGCCCAGCGTGACCGGCGCGCCGGCCTTGGCGCGGGCATAGAGCGTCTTCAGCACGCGCCCGGCCTGCTCGGCCGTCTCGCGGGCGCCCTTCACGGTGACGTGATTGCCATTGGGGCTGACCACGACGCCGAGCCGGCGCTCGAGATGGGCGAGATTCTGGTCGTATTGGCCGAAGACCAGGCTCGCGAGCCGGTTGTCGTCGAAGGAGAGCACGACCTCCGTCGCCGCAAGCCCGTCACGGACCGCGCTTTCGCGCACACCGCCCTCGGGGCGGGCTGGCGCGAGATCGCGCCGCGGGTTCCGGTCGGGTCTTTGCGTCGAATCAGCCTGTGCCAAATGCGTCGCCTCGCTTCGGGTCGGGGTGGTGGTTGGCCTGTCCCCGGCGCCTGTTCCAACCGGGCAGGAGCGCCCGGCCGGGTCGTCTCGCAGCATAACCGGACGCAACAATCTCAGCCTGATGACAGGCCGGCGCCCCTCCCTGGCAAATGGCGATGAGCCCGGACGCGCTCAAGCGGCCAGGCCCTTCCCATCCGTCTCGCCCGGCTCAGCCAGCCGGCCGAACAGGGAATTCGTGCTCGTCTTCTCGATCACCACCCGCACGATGTCGCCGATCTGATTCGCGTCGCTCTCGATCTGCACAGCCTGCAGATAGGGCGACTTGCCGGCAAGCTGTCCGGGATAGCGTCCCGCCCTTTCCAGGAGGACATCCACCGTTCGTCCGACCATGGCCCGGTTGAAGGCCTGCCGGTGATGCTCGATGCGCTCCTGCAGGCGATAGAGCCGCTCGTTCATCAACTCGCGCGGCACCTGCGCTTCGAGATCGGCCGCCGGCGTACCGGGGCGCGGCGAATAGTTGAAGGAATAGCTGGAGGCGAAGCCGATCTCATCGACGAGACGGATCGTGTCCTCGAAATCGGCATCGGTCTCGCCGGGGAAGCCGACGATGAAATCCGAGGACAGCGCGATATCGGGCCGGGCCTCGCGGATGCGTTCGATCAGGCGGCGATATTCGTCGCCGGTGTGCTTGCGGTTCATCGCGGCGAGGATGCGGTCCGAGCCCGCCTGCACCGGCAGATGCAGGAAAGGCATGACCTGCGGCAGATCGCGATGGGCCGCGATCAGGTCGTCGTCCATGTCTCTGGGGTGGCTGGTCGTATAACGGATGCGGACGATGCCCGGCACCTCGGCAACGCGATGCATCAGGCGCGCCAGACTCCAGACGGCACCGTCCGGCCCCTCGCCATGATAGGCGTTGACGTTCTGGCCGATCAGGGTGACGTCGCGCACGCCGGCCTCGGCCAGGCGCTCGACCTCGGCCATGACCTGCGCGACCGGCCGTGAGAATTCGGCGCCGCGCGTATAGGGCACGACGCAGAAGGCGCAGAACTTGTCGCAGCCTTCCTGCACGGTGACGAAAGCCGAGACGCCGCGCGCCAGAATGGCCTGGCGCTTCGGCGCCGGGAGGAAGCCGAACTTGTCCTCGACCGGCAGGTCGGTATCGACGACGCGGCGCTTAGCCGTCTCGGCCAGAAGCTCCGGCAGGCGGTGATAGGCCTGCGGCCCGACCACGAGGTCGACGGCGGGCTGGCGGCGCTGGATCTCGCCGCCCTCGGCCTGGGCGACGCAGCCGGCGACGACGATCTTCGTCTCCTGGCCCTCAGCACCTTGCGCCTTCTTGATGTCGCGCAGCTTGCCGAGCTCGGTATAGACCTTCTGCACCGCCCGGTCGCGGATATGGCAGGTGTTGAGCAGGATGAGATCCGCGCCCTCCGGCGTCGCCGTCTCCTCATAGCCCTGATGGCTCAGGATGTCGGCCATGCGCTGCCCGTCATAGACGTTCATCTGGCAGCCGAAGGACTTGATATGGACTTTCTTCATCGGCGCGGATCGGGTCTCCAAAGCGCATCCTTTACTGCGGATCGGGCGCCTTGGGAACGGCCGCGGGGCGCAGGGGCAAGATAAGCAAGCGGCGGACCAACCGGGGTCACGCCTCCGCGCGGCCGGTGACGGCCCGCTGGCGGGCTCTGCGAACGGATGCTTCGGCGAGCCGCGTCGCTTCCTTTCGTGAGGTCGCCCGGCCCATCACGATCGGTTCACCCCAGACCAGCTCGACATCGACCGCGCCGCATTCCAGCACATGCTTGAGATGCGGCCAGAGCTCGGTATCGCCGTACCAGGCGAGCGCCGCCCGCCCGTTGCGTCCGCCCGGCAGGTTCTGCCAGCCGGTATAGGTGATGGTCAGCGGATAGACCGTCACATCCGCCGTGGCGTCGCCCATCGCCTGATGCGCGGCGCCGAGCAGGGAGGAGCGGAAGGGCAGGATGCGCGTGCCGTCGCCGGTCGTCCCCTCGGCGAAGAGCACGACCTCCTCGCCATTGGCGATGCGCGCCCCCATGGTGGCGGCCATGCCCGCGGTCGCGCTGCGGCGCTGGCGGTCGAGATAGAGCGTGCGCTGGAGATTGGCGAGGAAGCCGACCACCGGCCATTCGCCGACCTCGCTCTTGGCGACGAAGGCCAATTCGCGCTCGGCGCCGATCACGCCGATATCGAGCCAGGAGACATGGTTGGCGACAATCAGCGCCCCGGTTCCGGCCGGCGGCGGAGCGCCCCGCACCTGCCTGCGCACGCCGAGGCACCAGCAGGTCAGGCGATGGAAGCGCAGCGGCAAGGCCCCTCGCCGCGAGGGCATGACCCGCATGACGACGAGCTGGGCGAGGACGAGCCCCAGCGTGCCCGTGCACAGCATCACCAGGCGGGCGAGCGCACCGAAGCGGAGTCCGTTCATGCTGAGGCGGGTCCGGTCATCGGTGGAGCGGCGGTCTCATTGGGGATTCAGAATGCCGTCAATGGCGCGATTGCGCCGTCTTGTCACGCGAGATCGAGTTGCATCGCGATCGCGGTCGCGCGGGTGCCGTCTGGCTTGGGGTAGTAGCCCTTGCGCCGCCCGACCTCGCGAAAGCCGAAATGGCGGTAGAGTCGCTCCGCCGGCAGGTTGCCGTCCTCGACCTCGAGGAAGACATGGATCGCGCCCGCCTCGGCCAGCCGGGCGAGATGCGCCGCCAGAAGCGCGCGGCCAAAGCCGCCGTTGCGGCGGGTGGGCGCGACCACGATGCTGAGAATCTCCGCCTCGTCGGCAGCCTTGCGGGAGATGACGAAGCCTTCGGGGTGGTGGCCGTCGCCACTGAAGACGCCATCGGCGACAACCGCTGTATCGGCAATCAGCGCCGCGCATTCGGCCGGCTCCCAGCCGCGGGCGAAGCCGCCGCGATGATGCAGCGTCGCGACATCAAGGGCGTGGCCCGCATCGAGCCGCATCGTGCGCGGCGGTGCCGAATCAGGGTGAAGCAATTTGCGTAGCCAATCCATGCCGCCTGTTCGCACAGGCCGACGAAGCGGCAACCACCATTTGGGGGATGCGCTCACCGGCGCGGCAGGCGGGCTTTGTCCTGCGGCGTCGTCTCGGGCGCCTTCAGGTAGAGCGGGCGGGGCGGCGCGCTTTCGGGATCGGCGATGAAGCCGAGCCGAGCGACCCAGGCGATATCGGGCGCCTTGGCATCGTCGATCACCAACGCGTCGAGACCGATCGCCCAGGCTTCGTTGGCGACGGCGAGCGCCGAGGACCCGACGAGGCTGACCGGTCCTGCGCCGATGGCACGGGCCGCGTCGCGATAGCTGACCTGCCGGAGCGAGACCAGCGGCTTGCCCTCGGCCGTAAGAGCCTGGAACCAGACCTGGCCGTGTTTGGCATCGAGTGCGGCGGCGATGACCCGGCCCGATTCGCGCCCGATCAGGGGCGCGGCACAGGCCGCGACCGTGGTGACCCCGACCGCCGGGATGCCGGCGGCGAAGGCAATGGCGCGGGCCGCGCTGACGCCGACGCGCAAGCCGGTATAGCTGCCGGGGCCGACGGTCACGGCGACGCGCGAGAGCGAGCCGAAGCCGCCCTCGACATCCTTCATGACACGCTCGACCAGCGGCATCAGCGCCTCGGCATGGCCGCGATCCATGGCGATCTGCTCGATCGCCAGTGGCTTCGCCATGTCGGCGGTATCCAACACGCAGGCCGAGCAGGCGCCGAGCGCGGTATCGATCGCGAGAATGCGCATCAGGGCAGAACTCGGCCTATTCTCGAATATCCAGGAACCACGCGGTCATCCCGGACCAGCCGCGAAGCGGCGCCGATCCGGGATCCATGCCTGAACCTATCCTCGATCTGCTCCGGCATGGATCCCGGGTCTCCGCTCCGCTCCGCCCGGGATGACGGCGCAGAAATGGGTTTAAGTGATCAGATGGCTTCGACTTCGCGCACATCCGGCAGGAAGTGGCGCAGCAGGTTCTGAATGCCGTGCTTTAGCGTCGCAGTCGAGGAGGGGCAGCCCGAGCAGGAGCCCTTCATTGCGAGATAGACCGTGCCGTCGCGATAGCCGCGGAAGGTGATGTCGCCGCCATCGCCGGCCACCGCCGGGCGGATGCGGGTTTCGAGCAGGTCCTTGATCGTCTCGACGGTCTGCGCATCGGCGGGGTCGAAGAACTCGCCCTCCTCGATCACATCGGCGGCCGAGCCGGCAGCGAGGACCGGGGCGCCCGACATGAAATGCTCCATGATCGCGCCGAGGATCGCGGGCTTGAGATGCGGCCATTCGCCGTCCGACTTGGTGACGGTGATGAAATCGGAGCCGAGGAAGACGCCGGACACGCCGGACACGCCGAACAGGCGCTGCGCCAGCGGCGAACGCTCGGCATCCGTGACATCGCGCAGGTCGAGCGTGCCATCGGGCATGACGGCGCGGCCGGGAAGAAACTTGAGTGTCGCCGGATTCGGCGTGGCTTCGGTCTGGATGAACATGGACTTGCCTCCGGTACCGGCGATTCAAGGTCGCCGTTCCTGGCTCCGATATAAGCCGCCGGCTGGAATCATTCCAGCGGCATGGAATTGCAGGTCGTCGCCTCAGGCGAGGGCGTCGATCTCCTCGTCTTCCAGATGGCCGGGCACGATGGCGACGGGGATCGGGAAGCTCGCCGAGGATTTGCCCGCGAGCGCGCTGACGAGCGGGCCCGGCCCCTTGCTGCTCGTCCCGGCTGCGAGCACGAGCAGCGAGATATCCTCGTCCTCTTCGATCAGCTTGACGAGCTCGTCGGCCTTGTTGCCGACACGCACGACCTTCTCCGGTTCGAGCCCGGCCAGCGCCCGCACCGCTGCGGCCGCGGTTTCAAGGCGCTTCTCGGCCTCGGCCTGGGCTTCGGCCAGCATCACCTCGCCGACGCCGAGCCAGGTCTCATGCTCGGGCGGGGTGGCGACGCCGAGCAGGACGATCGAGGCGCCGACGCGGGCGCAACGGCGCGCGGCGAAGCGAATCGCCTTGGCGCATTCCTCGCTGCCGTCGACGACGGCGAGGAATTTCGGGCGATGGCCCGTCTCGTAGGACCGCCGTCTCTTGACCATGAACTGTCCTGCCGCCGCTTCAGGGACGGGCATGGTGGCCTGCGCCGGCACCCCGGCGCAAGTGCACCCTTACGTCACCGGCTCCGCACGAAGCCGACGATGTCCTTGACCTCGCGCATGATCGGCGCGGCGATCGCATCGGCCCGATCGGCGCCCGCGCCGAGAATGTCGTCGATGTGCTTCGGGTCCGCCAGCAGGCGGCGCATCTCGCCGGCGATGGGCGCAAGCTTCTCGACCGCGAGATCGACCAGCGCCGCCTTGAAGCCGGAGAACTGGCCGCCGCCGAACTGCTTGAGCACAGCGTCCTTCGAGATGCCGGAGAGGCCGGCATAGATGCCGACGAGGTTCTCCGCCTCAGGCCGGCCTTCCAGCCCCTTCTCCTCGGAGGGCAGCGCCTCCGGATCGGTCTTGGCCTTGCGAATCTTCTGGGCGATGCCCTCGGCATCATCGGTCAGGTTGATGCGCGAATAGTCGGAAGCGTCCGATTTCGACATCTTCTTGGTGCCGTCGCGCAGGCTCATGACGCGCGGCGCCGGGCCCTGGATCATCGGCTCGGGCAGCGGGAAGAAACCGAGTTCGCCCGTGCCGAGGCCGCGTTCGGCGATCTGCGGGCCGAAGTCGTTGTTGAATTTCTGGGCGATGTCGCGGGTCAGCTCCAGATGCTGCTTCTGGTCTTCGCCGACAGGCACATGCGTCGCCTTGTAGAGCAGAATATCGGCCGCCATCAGGTTCGGATAGGCATACAAGCCGACCGAGGCGTTCTCGCGGTCCTTGCCGGCCTTCTCCTTGAACTGGGTCATGCGGTTCAGCCAGCCGAGGCGGGCGACGCAGTTGAACACCCAGGCAAGCTCGGCATGGCCCGGCACCTGGCTCTGGTTGAAGATGACGCTGCGCTTGGGATCGACGCCCGCCGCGATATAGGCGGCCGTGACCTCGCGGATGGCGCGCTTCAGGTCGGCCGGGTCCTGCCACATCGTGATCGCGTGCATGTCGACGACGCAATAGATGCACTCATGCGTATCCTGCATCGCGACCCAGTTGGTCAGCGCGCCCAGATAATTGCCGAGATGCAGCGTCGAGGTCGGCTGCATGCCTGAGAATACGCGCTGATGAAAACCCGACATGGGGCACTCCGCCGTCACGATGGAGAAGGGAAGCGGCGCTTCTGGCTCAACCCCGCCGCTTGCGCAAGGGGAGAGCACCGAAGGCACCCAGCGTCCAGCCCGCGGCGCCATAGGTCGCGAGCCCCGCAAGGCAGAGCAGGCCGAGCGCTCCGACCCGGTGCAAGGCCGGCTGATCGAAGGCCAGCGGCCCGTTCAGCAGCCTGAGCAGCAGTTCGAGCACGGCGAGCATGATCGCGCTGGCCGCGAGGCTGGCGGCGATCGGCCGCAAGCTGCTCACGCTCGGACGCCAGATGCCGTCGCGCAGCAGCGCCCCGCCAAGCAGGGCAGCCTGCGCCACGAAGGCGAATGTCGCGGCGAGCGCCGCCATCCCCGCAGCATTGCCCTCATGAGCGAAGCAGAAGCCGATCAGCGCAGCAACCAGCACCGCGAGGCCGCCGGAGATCAGAGGGAGGCGCGGGGCGCGACGGGCGAAATAGACCTGGCCGAAGACCTTTGCGGCTATGGCGAAAGGCAGGCCGTAGCCGAAGGCGGCGAGCGCCGCAGCCGTGCGGCCGCGATCGGCGGCATCGAAGCGGCCATATTCGAACAGCGCCGAGACGATCGGCTCGGCCAGGGCGACGAGCGCCGTCGCAGCCGGCAGGGCGAGCGCGAGGCCCAGCGCCAGAGCTTGCCCCAACATGGCGTCAGGACCTTCCCGGTTCGCAGTCAGCGCCATGTCGGACAATACGACGGTGCCCATCGCGACGCCGACGAAGCCGAGCGGGAGCTGGAAGACGCGGTCGGCATAGTAGAGCGCGGCGACGGCGCCCGGGCCGATCGAGGCGATCTGCGTCGCCACGAGAAGGACGAGTTGAGCGGCGGAGGCCGCGAGCAAGGTTGCCCCACCGGTGCGGACGAGCCGGGTCATGTCCGGCGACCAGCGCAGGCTCGGTCGTGGCAGGCCGGGACCGCGTAGGGCCAGCAGGATCATGACGAGATGGGCGAGGCCGGTGAGACTGGTGCAGAGCGCAAGCCAGCGCGCGCCGGTTTCCGGCGGCGCACCCTTCGCGTGCAGCAGCAGGAGCACGACAAGCAGGATCGCGTTCATCAGGGCCGGGGCCAAGGCCGCGACGGCGAAGCGCTTCTCCGCATTGAGAAGCGCCGCCAGCATGGCAGCGAGCGTGGTCAGAAACAGAAAAGGCAGCATCAACCGGGTGTAGGATGAAGCCAGCGCCAGGGTTTCCGGCGCGTCGGCGAAGCCACCGGCGAGGCCGAGCACCAGCCAGGGCGCGAACACCTCACCCAGTCCGACGAGCACCAGCAGCAGCAGGCCGATCTGCCCGGCCGCCTCGCCTGCAAAGCCGCGCGCCGCCACCTCGCCGCGCTCGCCCTTGATGGCGAGATAGAGCGGCACGAAGGGCGCATTCAGCCCGCCCTCGCCAAGGACGCGCCGGACGAGATTGGGCAATCGCAAAGCCGCCAGGAAGGCATCGGCAACCGGCCCGCCACCGAGCAGGCGCGCGATCAGCACGTCGCGGGCGAAGCCGAGCAGGCGTGAGGCGATCGTGGCCGCGCCAACGACAGCGGAATCGCGTGCGAGACGGGACGATTCCGGCGCCGATGCCGCCGGCTTCTCCATCAGAGAATGAACCGGCTCAGGTCGGCATTCTTGGCGAGGTCGCCGATGCGGGCCTCGACATAGGCGGCGTCGATCGTCACGGCCTCTCCGGAACGATCCGGCGCCGTGAAGGAGATCTCGTCGAGAATGCGCTCGATCACGGTCTGAAGCCGGCGGGCGCCGATATTCTCGACCGTGGAATTCACCTCGACGGCGATCCGGGCGATGGCGTCGATCGCGTCGGGCGTGAAGGTCACGCTGACCTCCTCGGTCGCCATCAGCGCCACCGACTGCTTGATCAGGCTCGCCTCGGTCTCGGTCAGGATGCGCTTGAAATCCTCGATGTCGAGCGGGTTGAGCTCGACGCGGATCGGCAGGCGGCCCTGCAATTCCGGCAGCAGATCGGAAGGCCGCGAGACGTGAAAAGCGCCGGACGCGATGAAGAGAATGTGATCGCTCTTCACGGCGCCATGCTTGGTCGCGACCGTCGTGCCCTCGATCAGCGGCAGCAGGTCGCGCTGCACGCCTTCGCGCGAGACGTCGGCGCCGCCCTTGCCCTCGCGGGCGCAGATCTTGTCGATCTCGTCGAGGAAGACGATGCCGTTCTCCTCGACCTCGCGGATCGCGGCCTGGATGATCGCATCCTGATCGATCAGCTTGTCGCTCTCCTCCGCCAGCAGCGGCTGGTAGGCATCCTTGACCAGCACGCGCTTGGGCTTGCCCTTCTGGCCGAAGGCCTTGCCGAGCATGTCGGAGAGGTTGATCGCGCCGATCGAGGCGCCGGGCATGCCGGGAACCTCGAACATCGGCGCGGATGCACCGGCTCCAGCCGTCATCTCTACCTCGATCTCTTTGTCGTCGAGCTCGTTGGCGCGCAGCTTGCGGCGGAAGGAATTGCGCGTCGCCTGGCTGGAATTGGCGCCGACGAGGGCATCGAGCACGCGCTCCTCGGCCGCGACATGGGCCTTGGCCTGGACATCCTTGCGCCGGCTCTCGCGCACGAGGGCGATCGCGACTTCAAGGAGATCGCGCACGATCGATTCGACGTCGCGGCCGACATAGCCGACCTCGGTGAACTTGGTCGCCTCGACCTTCAGGAAGGGCGCGTTGGCGAGCTTGGCGAGCCGGCGGGCGATCTCGGTCTTGCCGCAGCCGGTCGGCCCGATCATCAGGATGTTCTTCGGCGAAACCTCCTCGCGAAGCGGCCCTTCGAGCTGCTGGCGGCGCCAGCGGTTGCGCAGGGCGATGGCGACGGCGCGCTTGGCGTCCCTCTGGCCGACGATGAAGCGGTCGAGTTCCGAGACGATCTCGCGAGGGGAAAAGCTGGTCATTGCGGTGCTGTATCCGGTGAACGGGCCTGGTGGGAACGTCAGGCCGCTTCGAGCGTCTCGATGACGAGCGAATGGTTGGTGTAGACGCAGATATCGCCGGCGATCTTCATCGCCTTGCGCACGATCGCTTCGGCATCGGGCTCGACATCGATCAGCGCGCGCGCCGCCGAGAGCGCATAATTACCGCCGGAACCGATCGCCATCACCGCGCCGTGCTCGCTCGCTTCAGGCTCCAGCACGTCGCCGGTGCCGGAGATCAGGAGCGAAACCTCCTTGTCGGCGACAAGCAGCATCGCCTCCAGCCGGCGCAGATAGCGGTCGGTGCGCCAGTCCTTGGCGAGCTCGACGCAGGCGCGCAGCAACTGGGTCGGATATTGCTCGAGCTTCTTCTCAAGGCGCTCGAACAGCGTGAAGGCATCGGCGGTGGCGCCGGCGAAGCCCGCGATCACGTCGCCCTTGGCGAGGCGGCGGACCTTGCGGGCATTGCCCTTCATGATGGTCTGGCCGAGCGAGACCTGGCCGTCGCCGCCAATGACGACGCGCCCACCCTTGCGCACCATCAGGATGGTGGTGGCGTGCATCACGGGGGCATTGCTGTTTTCGGACATGGGATGGCTAACCGGAGATCGGGAGGGGGCGGCGGATGACGTCAAACATGTTCAGGCGAGGCGGCTCTATCAAGGGGCAGGCCGGCAGGCCACCCCAGCAGGCCAGGGGCCGAACGTGAATCATAAGCCGAGTCATCATGGATTATCGGAGGCGAATGTCAGCTTTCGTGATGCAGCGGCAACTGTAGTGATGATGAGCGAGCTCTTGCTACGAGAAAGTCGTTCGCATTCGGCAACGCAGCGGCAGCAGAAGCGGAACTTGCCAAAGTGCTAAACTTTTAAGCAGTTTTTTATGATTGTTGCGCAAGGGTCGGGTTTAGAACGGCTTCCGTTGTGGGGGGCCCGCCTCGGGACGCCATTCATGAAATCCATCCGCCTGAAAATCCTCGCCATGCTGGCCATTGTCGCCGCCGGCGCCATCCTGTCGGCGATCATCAGCATCTATGGCCTGCACAAGGCCGACGATCTGAACAACCGTTCCGATATCCAGGCCAGTGTCGCGCTGCAGACCCAGCGCATCAACGGCATCGTCACGGCCGTCGTCATGGAATCGCGTGGCGTCTACATGGCGAAGAATCCGCAGGAAGCCGCGACCTACGCCAAGGGCATCGAGGATCGCTTCCCGGCGCTGCGCAAGTTCACCGCCGATCTGAAGAAGGTTGCTCCGGCGGAAGAGCGCGCAGTCGTCGATCAGATCGCCAAGGCGGTCGATGAATTCATCGTCTTCCGGACCGAGACCGCTCGGCTCGGGCGCGAAGTTTCGCCCGCGGCGGCAAATGAGCAGGGCAACAACGAGGCCAACCGCGCCAACCGCAAAGCCCTGAACGATCTGCTGATCAGCTTCAGCCAGCGCGTGGAGAAGGCCAGCATCATGGTTGGCGACGAGGCGACCGCCTTCACCCGGCAGGTGCAGTGGCTGATGCCGATCATCCTGCTGACGACGCTTCTGGTTTCGGTCGGTGTCGCGCTCGTCTTCGCGCAGCGCTCGATCACCCGCCCGATCCTCGACCTCAGCCAGGTCATGGATAAGCTGACCGCTGGCGATACCAGCGTCAATGTCCCCCATTCCGAGCGTCCGGACGAGATCGGCGCCATGGCGCGTGCCGTCTCCGTTCTGCGCCAGAGCACCGAGCAGGTCGCATTGCTGCAGGAGCAGGAGCGCGCCGCCGCGGCCGCGCGCCTCGCCCGGGCGCAGTCGATGGAAGCGGTGGTCTCGGATGTCGGCGAGGTCGTCGCCGCGGCCGCGGCCGGTGATTTCTCGGCGCGCCTGCAGATCGACGATGCCGACGAGCAGATGCAGCGCCTGGTCGCCGGTATCAACGAGATCAACGCGGTTGTTGACGGCGCGACGACGGAATTCGCCGGGGCCCTGTCGGCGATCGCGGGCGGCGACCTGACCAACCGGATCGAGACCGCCTATCGCGGCCGCTTCGCCGACCTGAAGGGCGCGATCAACGAGACTGTGGACCGGCTCTCGGACACCGTCGCGACGATCCAGACGACCTCGGCGGATGTCGGCCTCGCCGCGCGCGAGATCAACATGGGCGCCGACGACCTGTCGAAGCGCACCGAGGAGCAGGCCTCCTCGCTCGAGGAGACCGCCGCCACGACCGAGGAACTCGCAGCCTCGGTCAAGGCCTCGGCCCAGGCCTCGAAGGACGCGGCCCGGATCGCCGACGAGGCGATGCAGGCCGCCGAGAGCGGCGGCGCCATCGCCGGCCAGGCGGTCGACGCCATGGCCCGCATCGAGACGGCCTCGCAGAAGATCTCCGACATCATCCGCGTGATCGACGACATCGCCTTCCAGACCAACCTCTTGGCGCTCAACGCGGCGGTCGAGGCGGCCCGCGCCGGCGAGGCCGGCAAGGGCTTCGCGGTGGTGGCCTCCGAGGTGCGGACCCTGGCGCAGCGCTCGGGCGAGGCGGCCAAGGACATCTCCGGGCTGATCTCCTCGTCCAATGCCGAGGTCGGCGAGGGCGTGAAGCTGGTGCGTCAGGCCGGCGACCAGCTCGCCCGCATCCTCGCGGCCTCGCAGAAGGTCGCGGCGACGATCGCCGACATCTCGGCAGCCTCGGGCGAGCAGGCCAACGGCATCGACGAGATGAGCCAGGCGGTGGCGCATCTCGACGAAATGACCCAGCAGAACGCGGCCCTGTCCGAGCAGAGCGCCGCTTCCGCCAATTCGCTCTCGGGCCGGATCGAACAGCTCAACGCGCTGGTCGCGACCTTCAAGACCAACCGAGAGGCTGCAGGCCAGACGGCTTACGCCCAGCCGGCGACGGGACCGCGCGCCGTCAAGGCGCCGATGCGGGCGGCGCGACCTGCTCCCGTTGCCGTGTCCGACTCCGGCGAGCCGGCGCGGCTGCGCCAGCTGGCCGAGGCCGCCTTCGTCCAATCCAAGGCCATGCCCGCCCCGCGCAAGGTCGCCAATGGCGGCAGCGGCCGGGCCAGCGACTCCGGATGGGAGGAGTTCTGAGGCGGCACCGCCTCGGAGCCACCGCGACCATGACATCCGAACGGCGCCCTCCGGGGCGCCGTTTGCGTTTCAGGCAAAAATTCTGGCGCCGCATCTTGCGGAGGCCCGCTTGCGACCTATCTCCGTGACAGGCGCCGGAGCTTTGCTCGATCACGACGCCGCCCTCGCACATTCAATCCGTGACGTTCCTCGACCGACTCGCCGGAGTCGATCGATGCCGCACCGCTTGCTGACAGGTCCCGACGGGGATGTCTGCGACAAGCGGTTTCAGCCGTCACCACCACAGGGAGACGAAAACCATGCAGTTCAGCCAGGTTCTTCAGGCTCTCGGCCAGTTCGCGTCCGGCTTCGCGCCGGCCAGCCGTACCGTCCGCCCGCTCGAGATCGATTTCGACACCGCCGACACGCTCGGCCCCTTCGAACAGGCCGCGATCGGCCAGTGGAAGACCGAGGACGGATCGATCCTGATCGACCTCAGGCCCGACGGCCAGTTCCACAAGGCGAAGCCCGCCGCCGGCGCCAACCATGTCGGCCGCTACGCGGTCGACCGCTCGAAGCTCTATTTCGAGGGCGAGACGGGTTGGGTCGCGCTCGGGAAGCTGAAGCGCGGCACGCTCAGCATCGGCGAGAAGCGCTTCCGCAAGGCGTAATCGCGATCGCACTCCGCTCAATAAAGAAGGGCCGCGCCTCCCTCCGGAGGCGCGGCCCTTTTCTTATTGGCGCGAGAAATCAGTAGCCGACCGTGAAGCGGCGGCGGCTATGGGTCGGCTTCTCCAGCTCGTCGACGAGGGCGATCGCATAGTCCTCCGCCGAGATCGAGCTGTTGCCCTTAGCGTCGGCGAGAAGCTGGTCAGTGCCGAGGCGGAATGTCCCGGTGCGCTCGCCCGGCTGGATCAGGGCCGAAGGCGAGAGGAAGGTCCAGTCGAGACCCTGCTCCTGCTTCAGCAGGTTGAGGAAAGCGCCGCCCTTGCGGGCTTCGTCGAGATAGATGGCCGGGAATTCCGGCGTGTCGAAGAGCTGCACGCCCGGCGCGACCTCGAGGCTGCCGGCGCCGCCGACGACGAGATAGCGCTTCGCGCCCGACTGCCTGACCGCCGCGAGCAGAGTCTGCGGGTCACTGGCGGTGAAATGCACGGCGCTGATCACCGCGTCATGGCCGGCAAGGAGCCTGGCGAGCCCGTCCTTGTCGAAGACGTCTCCCTTGACGGCGGTGACGCCGGGCAGGGCGGCGATCTTGTCGGGATTGCGGGCGATGGCGGTGACGGCATGGCCGCGGGCGGAGAGTTCGGCCAGCAGGCGCGAACCGATGAATCCGCTGGCGCCGATCAATGCGACCTTCTTGGCGACTTTCATGACAGGGGCTCCTTGTTGTGGTATCCAATAGATACCTACACTCCAATGGAACCTATCTGATCTTGCCGCATCGCCCCGTAAAGAAGGCACTTTCACGCGACATGGTCACCTCCGGGAAACCGCCATGCTGAAACGCCCCGACCCTTTCCAGGCCTTATGCCCGACGCGGCGCGTGCTCGATCGCATCGGCGATACCTGGGCGGTGCTGATCCTGATCGCGCTCGACGACGGCACCCTGCGCTTTAACGAACTCAGGCGGCGGATCGAGAATATCTCGCAGAAGATGCTGTCGCAGACACTAAAGAGCCTGGAGCGCGACGGGCTGGTGCGGCGCGAGGTGTTCGCGACGGTTCCGGTGACCGTCGAGTACTCGCTGACCGAACTCGGGCGGACGCTGGCGCAGACCGTGAACCAGCTGACGCTGTGGGCCGAGGCGCATATCGGCGAGGTCGAGGCGGCGCAGCAGCGCTATGATCGCGGCGAGGCTTCAGCCTAACGCGCCGTCAAGGGCTTCACAGCCAGCCGGTCTCGGGAACGCTGGCGTTTCCACCGATTTCGTGTATATGCCCGGGCAACCGGCCGAAAAGCCGGCGGCGCGACCCCTCCGCGATGAGGCGGCTCGCGGGCTTCGGACCTTGCTGGACGACATCCCGGCCTGGCCCGCCAGATCAACCCAAACACGAGGATATCCCGATGTCGATCACTGCCGAGCGCAAGACCGCGCTGATCCTGGAACACGCCACCAAGCCGAACGATACCGGCTCGCCGGAAGTGCAGATCGCGATCCTCACGGAGCGCATCACCAACCTCACCGGCCACTTCAAGTCCCACAACAAGGACAACCACTCGCGCCGCGGCCTGCTCAAGCTGGTCTCGCAGCGCCGGTCCCTGCTGGACTACCTGAAGGGCAAGGAAGAGGCCCGCTACAAGACGCTGATCGAGAAGCTCGGCATCCGCCGCTGATCGAGAGCTGACGGTTTCCGCCCGGTGCGACCTGCTCCGGGCGGCTCCTTCTCAGGTGAAGCCGCCATGGGGCGAGCCACCTGACTGCCGCGGCGGCCGCATGGGGCGGCCTTCCCGCGTGACCCGCCGGGCGCCCAAGACGTCCATGGCAGGATCGCCGAGCGCTCGGGCGCAATCCCTTTCACACCCGAGCGTTCCGCCGTCTTGCCCATGGACCTGAAGGCACCGGACGGGTCGAACCCGACCGAAAGACGAAAAACATGTTCGACATCCAAACCGAAGAACTGATCTGGGGCGGCCGCAAGCTCGTCCTCGAGACCGGCAAGGTCGCCCGCCAGGCCGACGGCGCCGTGATGGCCACCTATGGCGAGACCGTCGTGCTCGCGACCGTCGTCTCGGCCAAGGAGCCGAAGCCGGGCTTCGACTTCTTCCCGCTGACCGTGAACTACCAGGAAAAGACCTTCGCGGCCGGCCGCATTCCCGGCGGCTATTTCAAGCGCGAAGGCCGTCCGAGCGAGAAGGAGACCCTGGTCTCCCGCCTGATCGACCGTCCGATCCGCCCGCTCTTCGTCGAAGGCTACAAGAACGACACGCAGGTCGTCGTCACCGTTCTCCAGCATGACCTCGAGAACGATCCCGACATCCTCGCGATGGTCGCGACCTCGGCTGCGCTCACCCTCTCCGGCGTGCCCTTCATGGGCCCGATCGGCGGCGCCCGCGTCGGCTATATCGACGGCGCCTACAAGCTGAACCCGACGATCGAAGAGGCCAAGGAATCGGTTCTCGACCTCGTCGTCGCCGGCACCCAGGACGCCGTGCTGATGGTCGAGTCGGAAGCCAAGGAGCTTCCCGAGGACGTGATGCTCGGCGCCGTGATGTTCGGCCACAAGCATTTCCAGCCGGTGATCGACGCCATCATCCGCCTGGCCGAGAAGGCCGCCAAGGAGCCGCGCGACTACACCCCGGCCGACAACTCCGTCGTCCTGGACGCCGTCCTGAAGCTCGTCGACGCCGACCTGCGCGCCGCCTACAAGATCACCACCAAGGCCGAGCGCTACAAGGCGCTGGACGCCGCCAAGGCCAAGGTCGCCTCGCTGATCTCGGCCGAGCCGGACGGCAAGACCACCTTCACCAAGGAGCAGGTCGGCGGCCAGTTCAAGGAAGCCCAGGCCAAGGTCGTGCGCTGGACCATCCTCGACGACGGCACCCGCATCGACGGCCGCGATCTGAAGACCGTGCGCAAGATCGTCGCCGAGGCCGGCATGCTGCCGCGCACCCACGGCTCGGCTCTGTTCACCCGCGGCGAGACGCAGGCGCTGGTCGTGACCACGCTCGGCACCGGCGATGACGAGCAGTTCATCGACTCGCTGGAAGGCACCTACAAGGAAACCTTCCTGCTGCACTACAACTTCCCCCCCTACTCGGTCGGCGAGACCGGTCGCATGGGTTCGCCCGGTCGCCGCGAAATCGGCCATGGCAAGCTCGCCTGGCGCGCCATCCGTCCGATGCTGCCGGCGAAGTCGGAGTTCCCCTACACGATCCGCGTCGTCTCGGAGATCACCGAGTTCGAACGGCTCCTCCTCGATGGCCACCGTCTGCGGCACCTCGCTGGCGCTGATGGATGCGGGCGTTCCGCTGAAGTCGCCGGTCGCGGGCATCGCGATGGGCCTCATCCTCGAAGGCAAGCGCTTCGCCGTGCTCTCCGACATCCTCGGTGACGAGGATCATCTCGGCGACATGGACTTCAAGGTGGCCGGTACCGCCGCGGGCATCACCTCGCTGCAGATGGACATCAAGATCGCCGGCATCACCGAGGAGATCATGAAGGTCGCCCTCGACCAGGCCAAGGGCGGTCGCGAGCACATCCTCGGCGAGATGAACAAGGCGCTCTCCGCCTCGCGCAGCCAGCTCGGCGAGTTCGCGCCGCGCATCGAGACGATGAAGATCCCGGTCGACAAGATCCGTGAAGTCATCGGCTCCGGCGGCAAGGTCATCCGCGAGATCGTGGAGAAGACCGGCGCCAAGGTGAACATCGAGGACGACGGCACCATCAAGATCGCCTCGGCCGACGGCAAGTCGATCGAAGCCGCGATCAAGTGGATCAAGTCGATCGTCTCGGAAGCCGAAGTCGGCGTGATCTATGACGGCACCGTCGTCAAGATCATGGAGTTCGGCGCCTTCGTGAACTTCTTCGGCGCCAAGGACGGCCTCGTCCACATCTCCGAGCTCGCTCCGCAGCGGGTCCAGAAGGTCTCGGACGTCGTCAAGGAAGGCGACAAGGTCAAGGTCAAGTTCCTCGGCCAGGACGAGCGCGGCAAGATCCGCCTCTCGATGAAGGTCGTCGACCAGGCCACCGGCGAAGACCTCACCGAGAAGCTCAAGGCCCAGCGCGAGGCCGAGAAGAACCGCGAGAAGCAGGGCGCGGCCGAGTAATCACCGCCCGCCAGCTTGTGTAAGACAAGACGCCCCGCATCGGATGATGCGGGGCGTTTTTCGTTTCAGCTTTGCGACGTCCGAAACGGCCGAGCCGATGCCAAGCGTCATGGTCGGGCTTGACCCGAACATCTCCGGAAGGAAGGGCCTCCCACTCTGCAGGCGATTCTCGGGTCGCTGCTTCGCTCGCCCGGGTATGACGGCCCGTGTTCACGGGTGGTGACGCGCCATCCGCAATAGTCTAGACATATGCCGATCCATGGAGACCGGCATGTCCGACCACCACATCGCCTCGCTCGACGACCTCTCTCGTGCCTACCCCAACCCGGTCGCGCCGGCATCGACCTTCAAGGAGATCGATCATGTCGATGCGAACTATGCGGCGCTGATCGCGGCCTCGCCGTTTTTCGTGCTCGCGACAGTCGGTCCGGAGGGGCTGGATTGTTCGCCGCGCGGGGATCTGCCGGGCTTTGTCACGGTCCGGGACGCGAAAACGCTCCTGATTCCCGACCGAAAAGGCAATAACCGTCTGGATTCCTTAAAGAATATCCTGTTCGACGATCGAATCGGAATGCTCTTCCTGATCCCCGGTTGCGGTGAGACGCTACGCGTGAACGGACGCGCGGAGATTTCCTGCGACCCAGAGTTGTTATCGCGGTTCGAGATGGCCGGGAAGCTGCCGGCGAGCGTGATGGTCGTCCATGTCGAGGCTGTCTACTTCCAGTGCTCACGCGCGGTGGTGCGGGCGGAGCTGTGGAACGCGGAGCGGCAGGTCGACCGGCGCAGCTTGCCCTCACCCGGCACGATCCTGCGCGATATCACCGCGCGCAACGCCGAGGTCGCGACCTTCGACGGCAAGACCTATGACGAGGCGCTGCCGGGACGGGTCAAGGCGACGCTGTATTGAGAGAGAGCTCGTCGCCTTGTCATTCCGGGGCTTCGCGCAGCGAAGAACCCGGAACCCACGACGAGGTGAGACCGAGCGATCAGGGACGCCGGAGGAATTGTAATTCGGACGTCACCCGGTCGTGGGTTCCGGGTTCGGCCCATACGGCCGCCCCGGAATGACAATCGTGGTGTCCTCGGCGTTGCGCCTCACAGCAGGCCTTCGTTCCCCGCCAGCGTCTTCAGGACGACATCCGGCCGGGCGCCGACATGCGAGATGATCTCGGCCGCGGCGAGCGCGCCGAGGCGCAGGCAGTCGCGGGTCTCGCGGTTCGAGGTCAGGCCGTAGAGGAAGCCCGCGGCGAAGAGGTCGCCGGCGCCGGTCGCATCGACCACGCGCTCAACCGGGAAGACCGGCTCCTCGACGATGCCGTCCGGCGTCACCGCCAGCGCGCCCTTCTCGGAGCGGGTGACGACGGCCAGGATGTTCTCCGAACGCAGCCAGGACAGGGCCGTGTCGAAATCCGAGGTCTCGTAGAGGCTCTTGAGCTCATGCTCGTTGGCGAAGACGAGATCGACCATGCGGTTGCGGATCAGGCCGACGAACTCGTCGCGATAGCGGTCGACGCAGAAGGAGTCGGACAGGGTGATGGCGACGCGGCCACCGGCCTTGTGGGCGATCTCCGAGGCCTTGCGGAAGGCTTCCTTGGCCGCCGGCGGATCCCAGAGATAGCCTTCGAGATAGACGATATCGGCGGCCTCGACGGCCTTGGCGTCGACATCGGCGACGGAGAGGCCCTGGCAGGCGCCGAGATAGGTGTTCATCGTGCGCTCGCCATCGGGCGTGACGATGATGAAGGAGCGCGCCGTCGCCGGGCCTTCCGTCGCATCGGCCGTGCCGAAGGCGACACCGAGCGAGGTCAGGTCATGGCGATAGAGCTTGCCGAGTTCGTCGCCGCGGACCTTGCCGATGAAGGCGCCCTTGCCGCCGAAGGAAGCGAGGCCGGCGATGGTGTTGGCGGCCGAGCCACCCGAGATGACCCGGGCCGGGCCCATGGCGGCGTAGAGGGACTCGGCGCGGGTCTCGTCGATCAGCATCATCGCGCCCTTGGTCAGCTTCTGGGCGATGAGGAAATCCTCCTCGGCCGAGGCTAGCACGTCGACGATGGCGTTACCGAGGGCGAGGACGTCCGTGCGGGTCTGGGTCATGGCTCTTGCTTGCTCTGTCCGGATGGCGCGGCCCGTCGGCCGAAAGGAAAGGTGCTGGCCCTGTCGCATCCGCATGTCGTGTGGTCAAGCGGGGCGAATCAGGTGGGATCGCGGCGGGCGGCGGCCTCGTCGAGCACAATGGCGAGGCGGCGCAGGTCCTCGTCCTCCAGCAGGCCGATCTCGCGCGCCAGCCGGTTCGCGAAGAGCGTCGCCTCCGGATCGAGCCCGGCCGTATCGATGACCACGCGCGGATGCGAGAGATCGGCGAGGCGAACGAGCTCGTCCGCCTCGTCCCAGATCACGCCGAGGAGATGGATCGTGCCCTGGATCAGGCTGAAGGTCGGGCGGCCGCGCTTGCCATGCTCAAGCGCCGAGAGATAGGCCGGCGAGACACCGAGGCCCTCCGCCATCTGCGCGAGGCTCATGCCACGCGCCTCCCGCAGCGCCCGGACACGCTGGCCGAAGGGCGTCACGGCCCATGCTCCCTGAGGCGCCGCAGGCGGACATAGAGCGCTCCGGAGCCACCATGGCGCTGCTCGGCCTCCTCGAAGCCGAGGACCAGCGCGCGCAGATCGGGAAGGCGCAGCCAGTGCGGCACCATCCGGCGCAGCACGCCGCGCTCGTCGCCGAACAGCGCCGGCGCAAGCGCGCCCTTTCCGGTGACCACCAGCGCGATGCGGCAGCCGCGTCGCTGCTCGCGGCGCAGGAAGGCATGGAGCGCCAGATGCGCCTCGTCCTGCCGCATGCCATGCAAGTCTATCGAGGCATCGACGCTCTGCTGGCCGCGGCGCAACTGCGTGCGCAAACGCCGCTCGATCGGCGCCAGCGGAGGGGCCGATGGTGGAGCGGCCTTGGCCGGAGAAACCGCCGCAACGGCGCGCATAGCGGTTTCGACCGGTGCGGGAGCTGCCGGCTCGGGGACAGGCTCCGGCTCCACCGGCGCCCGACCGGGCAGCGGCTTGACCGAACGCGCGACCTGTCGCCAGAGCGCGATATCGGCCTCCGTCAGCGTCTTTCCGCGGCGAGACCGCATTTCAGCGCGGCCAGAGTACGGTGAAGGCGACGGGATGGCGGATCAGGCCGGCGCGATGCCCTGCTTCGGCGCCCGAGCCGACGAAGAGATCCATACGGGCCGGCCCGAGGATGGCCGAGCCGGTATCCTGCGCGATCATCAGGCGGGCGAGATGCTCGTTGCCGCCAGCCCCGTCGGGAAGCGTCGTATCGATCCAGACGGGGAGGCCATAGGGCCAGGCCGTGCGGTCCACGGCGATGCTCCGCATCGGCGTCAACGGCAGGCCGGCGCCGCCGATAGGGCCGCTCCCGGCCGGCAGGTCGTCGCGGCGGGCGAAGAAGACGAAGGATTTGTTCAGGCGGATCAGGTCACGGGCGAAGCCGGCATCGGCCTTCAGCCGGGCGATCAGCCGGTCCATCGTCATCTGCTCGGGCGGAATGGCCTCGCGCTGGCTGAGCACACGGCCGAGCGAGGTATAGGGATGGCCGTTGCGACCGGAATAGCTCAATCGCGTGACCGAGCCGTCCGGCAGGCGAACCCGGCCCGAGCCCTGCACCTGCAGGACGAAGCGGTCGACGGGATCGCGCAGCCAGAGGATTTCAAGCCCCTGCCCGTCGAGCGCGCCGGTCTCGATCGCGGTGCGATCCGGGAAGGGCTCGAGGCCCTTGGCCGTTCGGCGCGCAGCCGAAAGCGTCTTGTCGAGGCCCGGCCAGTCATCCTCGGAGAAGCGCGTCACCAGATCCTTCGGCCGGTCGTAGAGCGGCGTCGGAAAGGCGTCGGACCGGGTCAGCGAGCCCTCGAACTCAGGCTCAAAATAGCCGGTGGTGAAGCCGGTCTCGCCGGTTTCCGGCCGGATCCGCCAGAAAGCGAAATTCTGCTCGAAGAAGGTTTTCGCCTGCTCGCGCCCGACCGGGCCCGCCACCGCGAGCGCCTTGGCGTTGTCACAGACGGCGGTCAGACGCTCCGGCAACGGCACGCCCTGGCGCAAGGGCGGATCGGCCATGCAGCCCTGGGCGAAGATGGCAAAAGCCTTGCCGTGATCGTCCTGCGCCCAGCCGGGGATCGCGGCGGGCGACAGCGCCTCGGCACGAGCTCCTTGGGGCAGCGGGGGCGGCGAGGCCATAGCGGTCACGGATGCAAGGCCCAGGGCAGCGGAGAACGCCAGTGCGACACCGGCGCCGCCGCGATTCACGCGGCGGATTCGGTGGCGACGAGCAGCCAGTTGGGATCGCGGCTGCCGAGCTGGCGCGAGAAGGTCCAGATGTCGTTGACCTCCGAGACCTGCTCGGCGCTGCCATCGACGACCGCGCCCTGAGCGTCGCGGGTAACGCTGATGAGCTGCGAGACGAAGGCGATCGTGACCTGCGCGGTCTTGCCCTTGACCTCGACAGCGGCGAGATCGGCCTTGTCGATCGAGACGAAATTGGATTCCGCCTTCTCGCCGCGCTTCTCGCGCTCGGTGATGGCCTGCTCGAAGCCGTCATAGACCTCCTTGGCGAGGAGGCCCTTCAGCATCTTGCGGTCGCCACGCGCGAAGGCGGTGACGATCGCCTCATAGGCGGCCTTGGCGCCGCCGACGAATTCATGCGGATCGAAGCCGGGCTCCTGACGGATCACCGCCTCGATGCCCGCGCTGACGGCTGAACCCGGCGCGGCCAGGTCTTTCCAGCGTTCGGCTGCCGGCGGCTGGGGTGCGACGGGATCGTTCGCGGCGCCGGGCAGGCGGATGACATTGTCACTCTTGTCCTGGCTCTGCGCCTGATCCGGCCGCATCGGCGGCGTCTCGCGGCGGGCGAAGGGATCCTTGGGCTGTTCGTGACCGGTCTTCTGGCCGAGCACGGAGCGCAGCTTCCAGGCCACGAACACGGCCAGAGCCAGAAAGATCAGAGTCTGCATGTCGAAGGAATTCTGCATCGAAAGCTGACCCGCGGCTCCCCGTTGTTGCCTGACCCTTATGCGCCTCAAGCGCTGGGCCTTCACCAGTCATATGGTGAGACTGGCTCGTAACATCCACCCCCTCGCTTGTGAAGGCGAGTTCTTGTGCCGGCACGACGTCCATGATAGCCGACGCGCGCGCCGCTCCATAGCATGGAGCGCAGTCCCGAATGCCGGCAGAGGCACGGGATTTCCCGAGACAGCCTGCCAGAACGAGATGGGACCGATGGCCAACGAACTCCCCAACGGCAATGGCGCCGGCGCCGAAGCGGCTCCGAGCCTGAATGCCCTGATCCAGTACACCAAGGATTTCTCGTTCGAGAACCCGAAGGCGCCGCGCTCTCTCGCCCAGCAGGATGCGCAGCAGGGCCCGCAGATGTCGCTGCAGGTCAATGTCGGCTCGACCGCTCTCGGCGACAATGACTACGAGACCGTGCTGCGCCTCGAAGGCAAGGCCGAGGTCAAGGGCGAGACGCTGTTCGCCTTCGACCTCAGCTATGCCGGCGTGTTCCGCCTGCAGAACATCCCGCAGGAGCATGTCCACCCCGTGCTGGTGATCGACTGCGCTCGCCTGCTCTTCCCCTTCGCCCGGCAGATCATCGCCGAGGCCGTGCAGAACGGCGGCTTCCCGCCCTTCTACGTGCCGCCGATCGACTTCGCGCAGCTCTTCCAGCAGCGCCTGCAGGAGCTCGAAGGCCAGCAGGGCGCTGCGACCAACTGATCGGTCGCCGCATCGGCAAAGGATTACGAAAGGGCCCCTCGCGGGCCCTTTCTTCGTTTATTGCGGATGATTGTTGTCCTTGCGGAGCGAGGCACCCCTCGCCATGTGCCCGAAGCAACGGCGGACGCCCCGGCAGGGACGCCCGCCCTTTTTCGTATCCGATGGAGAACCGATGGACCACCTTCTGACGCTTGCCGCCGATCCCGCTGTCTGGGCCGCGCTCGGGGCACTGATCGCCATGGAGGTCGTGCTCGGCATCGACAACCTGATCTTCATCTCGATCCTGACCAACAAGCTGCCGGAGCATCAGCGCTCCAAGGGCCGCAGGATCGGCATCGGCCTGGCCCTCATCCTGCGTCTGGCCCTGCTCGGCACCGTCGCCATCATCGTCAAGCTCACCGCCCCGATCTTCTCGGTCTTCGGACAGACCTTCTCCTGGCGTGACCTCATCCTGATCGCCGGTGGCCTGTTCCTGGTCTGGAAGGCGACGAAGGAGATCCATCACAAGGTCGATCCCGATCCGGAATCGGTCCTGGCCGAGGGCGGCACGCGCGCGGTGACGCTGAGCTTCGGCGCCGCGATCTTCCAGATCCTGATCCTCGACCTGGTGTTCTCGATCGACTCGATCATCACCGCCGTCGGCATGACCGAGCATGTGCCGGTCATGGTCATCGCCGTCCTCGTCGCGGTGCTGACGATGCTGCTCGCCGCCGACCCGCTGGCGCGCTTCATCGACAAGAACCCGACCGTCGTGATGCTGGCGCTGGGCTTCCTGCTGATGATCGGCGGCACGCTGATCGCCGAAGGCTTCGGCGTGCATGTGCCGAAGGGCTATATCTACGCCGCGATGGCCTTCTCGGCCCTGATCGAGGCGCTCAACATGGTATCGCGCCGCCGGGCGCGATAAGCTTCGGGCTCACCCTCCCTTGTCATTCCGGGCGCGCGCCGCTGGCGCGAACCCGGAATCCATGACTGGGTGAGATACCGGGTGTTCGGTTGCAGTCCGCTCACCCGGTCGTGGGTTCCGGGTTCTTCGCTTCGCGAAGCCCCGGAATGACAAGCCGCGGTGCTACTGTGCCGCGTCGTCGATTATGCCGAGATAGCCCTTCCAGAGCGGCGCTTTGAGCGAGCCGAGAATGAAGGCCTCATGCGCCTTGAGCGCCTCATCGTTGAGGCGTGGCGCCAACGGGCGCTGGCGCTGCGGCTTCTCGACCGCCGCCATGGCGAGGCCCCCGCGGCCGGCAGCCGCATCGACGCCAAGGCCGAGCGAGGCCTGCTTGCCGCCGATCAGCTCGATATAGACTTCCGCCAGGATCTCGGAGTCGAGGAGCGCGCCGTGCTTGGTGCGGCGCCCGTTGTCGATGCCATAGCGCGAGCAGAGCGCGTCGAGGCTGTTCGAGGCGCCGGGGTGCTTGCGGCGGGCCATCGACAGGGTGTCGACCACCAAGGCCTGCTCGATCGGCGGCAGCCCGAGACGCTTGAACTCCATGTTGATGAAGCCGACGTCAAAGGCGGCGTTGTGAATCACCAGCTTGGCGCCGGCGATGAACTCCGCGAATTCCTGCGCGACCGCCGCGAAGAGCGGCTTGTCCGAGAGGAATTCTTCCGAGAGGCCGTGGACGTTGAAGGCCTCGATCGGCATCGAGCGCTCGGGATTGATATAGACGTGGAAGGTCCGGCCGCTCGGGCAATGATTGAGCAGCTCGACGCAGCCGATCTCGACGATGCGGTCGCCGTTATTGGCTTCGACGCCGGTGGTTTCGGTATCGAGAACGATCTCGCGCATAGCTTCAGGACCTCGCTTGCGCACCGCGCCCGGGACGGCCGGCGAGCGCCATCAGGATAGAGCCGACCTGCCGCTCGGCGGCCACGAGACCGCGCGAGGTGTCCACAAGGAAATGGGCATGGCGACGCTTCTGCGCATCCGGCATCTGGCGCGACAGGATGGCGTCGAGCTTTTCCGGAGTCATGCCCGGACGGGCGAGAACGCGCTGGCGCTGGACCTCGGCCGGCGCGGTCACGACGAGGACGGCGTCGCAGCGCGACCCGCCTCCGGTTTCGAGCAGGAGCGGCACGTCGATGACGGCGAGCCCCGCCCCGTCCCGGCGGCAGCGGGCAAGGAAGGCTTCCTCCTCCTCGCGCACCAGCGGATGGATGATCGCTTCGAGCCGGCGCAAGGCCTCGGGCTTGCCGAGTACGGCGGCGCCCAGCTTCGCGCGATCGACCGCCCCGTCGATCACCGTTCCCGGAAAGGCGGCCTCGATCGGCGCCGCGGCCCGGCCGCGATGCAGGCGATGCACGGCCGCATCGGCATCGTGGAGCGGCACGCCGCGCTGCACGAAGAGCTGCGCGGTGGTCGATTTTCCCATTCCGATCGAGCCCGTGAGGCCCAGCACGAAAGTCATGACGGCTCCGGCGAATCAGGCCTTCAGGATATCGGCTTCGATCAGGAAACGCAGGGCCGGCGTCACCTGCGGCGTCACGCCGAACCAGCGGGCGAAGCCGGGCACAGCCTGGTGGAGCAGCATGCCGAGCCCATCCACGGGAACGCCACCGCGCCGTTCCGCCTCGGCCAGCAGCGTCGTCTTGAGGGGGACATAGACGATATCGTCAACGATGGTTCCCGGCCGCAGGGCCGCGAGATCGATCTCCAGCGGCGGCTTGCCCTGCATGCCAAGCGCCGTCGTATTGACGATGAGATCGGCCTCACCAACGAGGCTGTCGCGCTTCGCCCAATCGCCAGCCTCAAGGGGATGGCCGAGAGCGGCGACCAGTTCGGCCGCGCGGTCGGGGCTGCGGTTGACGACGAGGATGCGTGCGACGCCGCGCGACTTCAAACCGTAGCAGATGCCGCGGGCCGCGCCGCCTGCGCCAAGGACGAGAACCGTATCGACGCGATCCTGCCAGCCGGGCACCGTCGCATCGAGATGAGCGAGGAAACCGCCGACATCGCTGTTGTCGGCGACGATCCGGCCATTCTCGCGCCAGAGGGTGTTGACCGCCCCGACCGCGCGGCCGGCATCGCTGACCTCGTCGACCAGCGCCATGACCGCTTCCTTGTGTGGCACGGTGACGTTGCCGCCTGCGAACTCGCCATAGCGCAGGCGCGCGATGAACGCCGGGAGTTCGGCCGGGGCGACATCGATCCTCTCATAGGAACCGGGGAGCTCATGCTCGCGCAGCCATTCGCCATGGATCAAAGGCGAGCGCGAATGCGCGATGGGATGTCCGATGACGAAGCAGCGAGGCGCCATGAGTGAAGTCCGTTAGCGGGCGAGGCAATCGAGATCGCGCAGCGCCGAAAGCACCGCCAGGAGCGGCAGGCCCAGAATGGTGAAATGGTCGCCTTCGACCTTCTCGAAGAGCTGCGCGCCCGGTCCCTCCAGTTGATAGCCGCCGACGCTCGACAAGGCAGCCGAACCGGCGACGGCGAGATAGCGCGCGATGAAATCGGCGTGGAGCGGGCGCATGGTCAGCCGTGCCGCCTCGAGCCCCTCAGTCAGCGGCGCGCCATCTCGCGCAATGACGAAAGCGGAGTGGAGCTCATGAGTCCGGCCGGCAAGCAAGGCGATCTGGCGTTCCGCCGCCACAAGATCGGCGGGCTTGTGGAAGGCGACACCGTCGCAAATCAGCGTCTGGTCGGCGGCAAGCACCAAGCGGCCCGGACGATCGCGCGAGACGGAAAGCGCCTTGGCGCAGGCAAGCGCCGCGGCAATCTGATCCGCCGGTACGCCGCAATCGACCAGCGGCTTTTCGACGGCACGCTCGTCGATCTCCGGTTTTACCACCTCGGCCGGGATGCCGGCGGCCAGGAGCATGTCACGCCGGGTCGTGCTGCCGGAAGCGAGGATCAGCGGCTCGTCGGCGAGCCAAAGGTTGGACGAGGTGCTCATGTCGCGATGAACTTCATGCGGTGGTCGCGGAGCAGGTCGAGGATCGAGGCCGCGGTCTCCTCGATCGAGCGGCGCGTCACGTCGATCACCGGCCAGCCCTTGCGGGCGCAGAGGCGGCGTGACTGCGTGACCTCGTCGGCAACAGCGTCCGGATCGACATAGGCGGTATCGTCGTCGGCACGCAGCGACAGCAGGCGGTTCTGGCGGATCTGGACGATGCGGTCGGCACTGGCGATGAGGCCGACGATGAGGGGCTTCCTGGCGTTTTCCAGTTCAGGCGGCAGAGGGATATTCGGCACCAGCGGAATGTTCGCGGTCTTGATGCCACGATTGGCGAGATAGATGCTCGTCGGCGTCTTGGAGGTCCGGCTGATGCCGACCAGGATGACATCGGCATTGTCGAGATCGCCGCCCATCTGTCCGTCATCATGCAGCAGCGTGTAGTTCATCGCGTCTATGCGACGGAAATATTCGGTGTTGAGCACATGCTGCGCGCCGGGCTTCGGTGCCGAGGCCTGGCCGAGATAGGACTGGAACAGCGAGAGCACGGGCTGCAGCACCGACAGGCAGGGGCAGCCGAGATCGCGACAGAAACTCTCCAGCTTCTCCTGCCATTCCGGCTCGACCAACGTGTAAAGCACGACACCGGGTGAAGCCTCGATCTCGGCGAGGACGCGCGCGAGCTGCGCCTCGGAGCGGACCAGCGGATAGACGTGCTCGATCGCGGAGACGGTTTCGTATTGCGCGGCAGCGGCGCGGCTGACGGCGATCAGCGTCTCGCCCGTCGCATCCGAGACCAGATGCAGATGGAAATAATTGCGGACCACGGCATCCCCCCGGCCTGAAGCGTTCTCTTCCTCTAGCGCGCTTTGAGCCCGACCGGAATCGCCCCGAGGCGAATTGACGCCACTGGTCTCCTTTCCAGCGAAGCCGGCTTCTGAAGCGCTTGCGGGAACGGCCGGATTATCCCGGGCCATGGGGACCAGTGTGGACAACCGAACAGAAACGGACGGTTGGGCCGCGGCTCTGTATAACCCGCCCAGTCCATCAACAGACGCCCGGCTGTGAATGGTAAAGAAAGTGTTTCACGTGAATCATTTTGGAAGCCGGCGTGGGCACCGCCGATTCCAGTTCGTTAATAAAGCTTTAACTCCTGATCGAGGCCCCGGCCCGCCCGCGACTCGCTGTCCCAGTGCCTGTGGATCGGTTGTGGACGAAATTGCGGCGGGCTATCTCCCTGTCTCCAAGAGTCAAAACAAAAAGATTCTCTCAGGAATCTTATTTGAGAGATAGCGGGATGGATGGCCCGCCAGGCATGACGACAAGCCAGATCCCTGCCCTGATCCGTGTGCTCGGCGGCGAAACGCTTCCGACGCCTCCGATCTGGATGATGCGCCAGGCCGGTCGGTATCTCCCGGAATATCGCGAGCTCAGGGCGAAGGCCGGCAGCTTCCTGTCGCTCTGCTACAATCCCGAGCTGGCAGCCGAAGTGACGCTCCAGCCGATCCGACGCTTTGGCTTCGATGCCGCGATCCTGTTCGCGGATATCCTGCTCGTTCCGCAGGCCCTCGGCCAGAGGCTCTGGTTCGCCGAAGGGGAGGGGCCGCGCCTGGAACCCGTGGCCGATGCGGCCCGCCTGGCGGAGATTGATCGCGTTGCGGATCAAGCGAAGCTCGATTCTATCCCGGAGACAGTTCGCCGGGTTCGGGCTGCCCTGCCCCGCGAGACCGGCTTCATCGGCTTCTGCGGCGCGCCCTGGACTGTGGCGACCTATATGGTTGCTGGTCGCGGAACACCGGATCAGGGGCCGGCGAAGGCGTTGTTCGAACGCGACCCGATTCTGTTCCAGGCGATCATCGACCGGATCGTGGTCTCGTCGATCGCTTATCTGAATGCGCAGATCGCCGCCGGCGTCGATGCCGTCCAGATCTTCGATAGCTGGGCGGGGTCGCTCGGGCCGGAAGATTTCAAGCGCTGGTGCATCGCGCCGACGCGTCGGATCGTCGAGGGTGTGCGGGCAGCGCATCCGCAGGTCCGGATCATCGGCTTTCCGCGCGGTGCCGGGCATCTGATTCCGGATTACATCGCAGGGACCGGTGTCGATGCTGTCGGACTCGAAACCGATATCAACCGGACCTTCGTTCGCGACGCGATCCAGTCCAGAGTGCCGGTACAGGGCCATCTCGATCCGTTGGTGCTGCGCGCCGGTGGTGACGCGCTGGAACGTGAGGTCGATGCCATCCTGACCGCGTTTGGCGACAGGCCGTTCATCTTCAATCTCGGCCACGGCATCCTGCCGGACACGCCGATCGCGCATGTCGAGCGCTTGCTGAAACGGGTACGGGGCTGAGGGCTCAGGCGATGTACGAGTGGATCAAGGCTTTCCATGTCATGGCCGTCATCTCCTGGATGGCCGGCATGCTCTATCTGCCGCGATTGATGGTCTATCACGCGGAGGCGCAGACCGGCTCGATCCAGTCCGAGACCTTCAAGATCATGGAGCGCCGGCTGCTCAAGGGCATCATCAATCCGGCTATGATTGTGACCTGGGTGCTCGGCCTCTACCTCGCCTGGTACGCGTTCGGCTTCAAGGGCGGTTGGCTGCACGGCAAGCTTCTGCTCGTCTTCATCCTCTCCGGCATCCACGGCGTGCTGGTGAAGCACGTGCGCAATTTCGCCAATGACCGCAATGTGAAGTCGCCGCGCTATTTCCGGATACTCAACGAGATCCCGGCGGTGCTGATGGTCGGCATCGTCATTCTCGTCATCGTGAAGCCGTTCTAAGGTTCTACGCGCTTTCCCGCTTGAGCCCGGACCCGATTCCCGCTATCAGGACGCTACGCTTCTCCAGCGTCCTCCCTTGTTGTCGACTGTTCGTGAGCTGTCTGCCCTAGCAGCAGCTCATGTCGCGCAACCCTCGCGCAGGTCCGGTCAGGGCCGATAAGTCGATCAATCCAGTACCGTCCTCTCCCCTGCTCTTTGGCAGGGTGTTCACGATCCGGGTGCCCCATGCGGGAAATCAAGCTTCAAGAGCTTAAGAGCAAGTCGCCGACCGAACTCCTGGCCTTCGCTGAGGAAGTCGAGGTCGAGAACGCCAGCACCATGCGCAAGCAGGAGCTGATGTTCGCTATCCTGAAGCAGCTCGCGGCGCGCGAGACCGAGATCCTGGGCGAAGGTGTCGTCGAGGTCCTGCAGGACGGCTTCGGCTTCCTGCGCTCCTCCGATTCGAACTATCTGCCGGGCCCGGACGATATCTATGTCTCGCCCTCACAGATCCGGAAGTTCGGCCTGCGCACCGGCGATACGGTCGAGGGCCCGATTCGTGGCCCGAAGGATGGCGAGCGCTATTTCGCCCTGCTCAAGGTTAACTCGATCAATTTCGAGGACCCGGAGAAGATCAAGCACAAGATCCATTTCGACAACCTGACGCCGCTCTACCCGGACGAGCGCCTGAAGCTCGAAGTGCAGGACCCGACGAAGAAGGATTTCTCGCCGCGGGTCATCGATATCGTCGCGCCGATCGGCAAGGGCCAGCGCGCGCTCATCGTCGCGCCGCCGCGCACGGGTAAGACGGTTCTGCTCCAGAACATCGCGCAGTCGATCACCAGCAATCACCCTGAGTGCTATCTGATCGTGCTGCTCATCGACGAGCGACCGGAAGAAGTCACGGACATGCAGCGCTCGGTGAAGGGCGAGGTCGTGTCGTCGACCTTCGACGAGCCGGCCTCCCGCCACGTCCAGGTCGCGGAGATGGTGATCGAGAAAGCCAAGCGCCTGGTCGAGCATGGCCGCGACGTGGTGATCCTGCTCGATTCGATCACGCGCCTCGGCCGCGCCTACAACACGGTGGTGCCGTCCTCCGGCAAGGTCCTGACCGGCGGTGTCGACGCCAACGCCCTGCAGCGCCCGAAGCGCTTCTTCGGTGCGGCCCGCAATATCGAGGAAGGCGGCTCGCTGACCATCGTCGCGACGGCGCTGATCGATACGGGCTCGCGCATGGACGAGGTGATCTTCGAAGAGTTCAAGGGCACCGGTAACTCGGAAATCGTGCTCGACCGCAAGGTGGCGGACAAGCGCATCTTCCCGGCGATCGACATCCTCAAATCCGGCACCCGCAAGGAAGAGCTCATCACGCCGCGCTCGGACCTTCAGAAGACTTATGTGTTGCGCCGCATTCTCAACCCGATGGGTCCGCAGGACGCGATCGAGTTCCTCATCGACAAGCTGCGCCAGACCAAGCAGAACTCGGAATTCTTCGATTCGATGAATACCTGACGATCGCGCAACCGGTATCGGGCGTTCGATTCGCCGCCGTATCGATTCCTCGATGCGGCGGCGAAATCGTTTCAGCACCCGTGATGATGCCACCGGGCGATGCGCCAGATCTTGATAGCGAGTGGTCGATTCGGATCCGTGATGGTTGGCTCACTGCGGCCTGGACCACCCGTCATGTCCGCGCATTGTGGAACTGTCGCGGGCAGACCGCGTCCACCTCAGACGGATCGAGTCGGACCGAGTCATACCGAAGTGGTATGGCCCTGCATTGCGCGCCGACTGTGTAGGTTACATGTCAGTGGGCGCCGTATCGGGTGACCTCGGTAGTGCCGAAGCTCTGCGCATCGTAGGTTCGGGCGGATCGCTCTCTCGGCTCGCTGCCTGATGGGTAGGCTCCGCCACCGTTCTCCGGTGATCTGGCTGGGGCGGGTATGCCGGTTTCGGTCGCATCAACGCGAGCTTTCCGCAGCAGGTACGCGGTATGGCTGGTAGTGCCACGGATTCCACCCTGGTCATACCGGACGAACCGGCGCCGGGCAGCGCGGATCGGCTGCAAGCACGGCCCCGGAGCGGTCGAGCAGCCCTCGCCCTGACAGCCTTGATGTTCGTTGGGACCTCGTTCAAGAAGTTGCTCGATACGGCACTACTCGACAGGCATGATGGTTCCACACGCCCATACGACGATCGTGGCCCTCTCCTCGGCGCCCGGCAAAGCCGGCGTTGCCGTGATCAGAGTTTCCGGACCGCGCGTTCGATTCGTTCTCGAAACGTTTGCAGGGCTCATCCCCGAACCGCGGGTCGCGACCCTGCGGAAGCTGGTCGATGCGCGAGGCGCGGCTATCGATAGCGCGCTTGTCCTGTTTTTCGCCGCTCCCGCCAGTTTCACCGGCGAGGATGTCGCCGAATTCCACGTCCATGGCTCGCGAGCTGTCCTGGCGCGGCTTCTGAGCGTTCTCACTGCCCTGCCCGATATCCGGCTCGCGGAAGCCGGGGAGTTCACGCGGCGAGCTTTCGAGGCCGGCAAGCTGGACCTTGCCGCTGTCGAGGGTCTGGCGGACCTGATCGATTCGGAAACGGAATGGCAGCGCAAGCAGGCGCTGCGCCAGATGGACGGGGCATTGAGCACGCTCGCCACGACGTGGCGGGCGAGCTTGATCGAGGCCATGAGCCTGCTCGCTGCCGAACTGGATTTTTCCGATGAAGGGGATGTGTCGGGCCCGTTGCAGAAGCAGGCGCTGGATCTCGCCTCAGACGTGCTCGGTTCGCTGAAGAGCGCCCTCGGCAGCTTCGCCATGGGCGAGCGTGTTCGCGAAGGGTTCGTCGTCGTGCTGGCCGGGCCACCTAATGCGGGCAAGTCCAGCCTGCTCAATGCGCTGGCACGCCGCGAGGTCGCAATCGTCTCGCCGATCGCAGGAACGACGCGGGATACATTGGAGGTGCGGCTGGATCTCGCCGGCCTTCCGGTGATCCTGATCGACACCGCCGGCCTTCGCGACAGCGCCGACCCGATCGAAGCCGAAGGGGTTCGCCGAGCGCGGGCTCTGGTTGCCCGTGCCGATCTCGTTCTCGGCTTGCGCGGTATCGATTCGGAGCCGTATCGAATCGAGAGCGAGGCTCAGTTGCTCAAGCTCGCGACGAAGGCCGATCTTCCGGGATCGGCCTTGCCCGGGGAGCAGGCGATCTCCGTCAGGACTGGCCAGGGCGTGAACGAGTTGCTGGCCGAGATCGCGGCCCGCCTCCAGCAACTTGGATCGGGGAATCTGCGCTTCTTACTCGCGAGCGCCATCGCGTGGCCGTCACGGACGCGATCGCGGCGCTCGAACGCGCCACGACGGCGCGTCATGGGCAGGGCGAGCTCCTGGCGGAAGATATCCGGCTTGCCGTCGTCGCGCTGGAACGATTGGTCGGGCGGATCGATGTTGAGGATGTGCTCGACCGCCTCTTCGCTGGATTCTGTATCGGAAAGTGAGGAAGCGGCGGGATCCGGCCACGTTTCCGCGATTGCCGTTGACCCATCCGCCGCGCTTCGCTAGCGAAACCGCATGTCAATTCATCGGCAGCATTACGACGTGATCGTCGTCGGCGGCGGCCATGCCGGGGCCGAAGCGGCCGCGGCTGCGGCGCGCTACGGCGCCCGCACCGCCCTGGTCACGCATAAGCCGGAAACCATCGGCGTCATGTCCTGCAATCCGGCCATTGGTGGCCTCGGCAAGGGACATCTCGTTCGCGAGATCGATGCGCTCGACGGCATCATGGCGCGGGCTGCCGATCTCGGCGGCATCCAGTTCCGCATGCTCAATCGCCGGAAGGGCCCCGCGGTCCGCGGGCCGCGCGCTCAGGCGGATCGCAAGCTCTATCGCCAGGCGGTGCAGGACCTTCTGGTGGCGCAACCCAATCTCGACATCGTCGCCGGCGAGGTTTTCGACCTGGAGGTCGAAGCCGGGCGTGTCACCGGGGTTGTGTTGGCGGATGGATGCCGATTCGGAACCGGAACGGTCGTGTTGACGACCGGCACCTTTCTGCGTGGCCTGATCCATATCGGCGAGAAGCGGATTCCGGCTGGACGTGTCGACGAGGCGCCGTCACTTGGCCTGTCGGCAACACTGGAGCGCCATGGTTTCCCGCTCGGACGGCTGAAGACGGGAACGCCGCCGCGCCTCGACGGACGCAGCATCGATTGGGCTGCGCTCGAAATGCAGCCGGGCGATGAACCGCCGGAGCCTTTCTCTGCGCTGACGACGACCATTACCAACCCGCAGATTTCCTGCGGGATCACCCGGACGACGCTGGCGAGCCATGATCTCATCCGGGCCAATCTGCATCGTGCTCCGATGTTCTCCGGCCAGATCGAGGGGCGCGGACCGCGCTACTGCCCGTCCATCGAGGACAAGGTCGGGCGTTTCGGCGATCGCGACGGCCATCAGATCTTCCTGGAGCCCGAGGGCCTCGATGACGATACCGTCTATCCGAACGGGATTTCGACCTCGTTGCCCGAAGACGTCCAGCTCGACCTGCTGAAGACGATCCCCGGCCTCGAGCGGGCGGCGATGCTGCGGCCGGGCTATGCGATCGAGTATGATTTCATCGATCCCCGCGCCCTGAAGAACACGCTCGAAACACGCGCGCTTGCCGGGTTGTTCCTGGCGGGGCAGATCAACGGCACGACCGGCTATGAAGAGGCGGGCGCTCAAGGGCTGCTTGCCGGCTTGAACGCGGCGCGAATGGCAGGCGGGGCTGAGGCCGCCGTGTTCGATCGCACGCAATCCTATATTGGCGTGCTGGTCGACGACCTCGTGACGCATGGCGTTACGGAACCGTATCGAATGTTCACGTCGCGAGCGGAATTCCGCTTGTCCTTGCGTGTCGACAATGCCGATGAGCGATTGACGGCGCTGGGTGTGCAGCTTGGCATCGTCGGCTCGATGCGACAGGCCGCTTTCGAGATCCGGGATCGCGATATCTCCGGTTTGCGCGAGACCTTGAAGGGCCTCTCGCTGACGCCGCAGCAAGCGCAAGCCGTCGGCTTTCAGCTCAACCAGGACGGTTTGCGCCGCAGTGCGTACCAGATTCTGTCCTATCCGGATGTGAGTTTCGAGCAGTTGGCTGCCGTCTGGCCGGAGCTGACGGAGTATGCCGCGCCGGTTATGGCGCGGGTGACCGCGGATGCCGTCTATTCGGTCTATCTGGACCGGCAGGCGGCGGAGATCCAGGCCTATCGCCGCGATCAATCCCTGAAGGTTCCGGCCGATCTCGATCTCGACACGATTTCAGGCCTGTCGAACGAATTGAAGCTCAAGCTGGCGGCTCAGCGACCGGCGGATCTCGCTCAAGCCGGACGGATCGAAGGCATGACGCCGGCGGCCCTGACGCTGTTGGCGGCTCATGCCCGAAAGCGCCGAACGCCCGCATTATCCACAGGTACGACGTGACTGTTGATAAGAGCGACCGCCAGCGCGCTTTGAGCTTGACGCCTGTTTCACGTGAAACAGAGGAGCGCCTCGCTCTTCTGGTTGCAGAACTCGGGCGCTGGCAGGCGGCGAAGAACCTCGTCTCCTCGGCGACGCTGGCCGATGTCTGGACCCGCCATATCGCGGATTCCCTGCAGATCTTCGGCCTGGCCGAGGGCCGCGAGCGCTGGCTCGACCTCGGCTCCGGCGGCGGCTTTCCCGGACTTGTGATCGGCATCTGTCTGGCCGAGCAGGGCAAGGGCCAGATCGATCTGGTCGAGAGCAATGCCCGGAAATGCGCGTTCCTGCGCCACGCGGCCCGTATCACCGGGGCGCCGGTCAAGGTCCACGCAGCCCGCATCGAGGACGTGATCGGCGATTTCACCGGGAAGGCTGAGGTCGTGACGGCTCGGGCGCTGGCGCCCCTGCCCCAGTTGCTCGGCTGGTGCGAAGAGCTGTTGAGAACCGGCACGCTCGGTCTCTTTCCCAAGGGACAACATCTAGATGCGGAATTGACCGACTCGGCCAGATATTGGAAGATTCAAGCGACAACGGTTTCCTCCGTGACTGACGATGCCGCGCGAATCCTGGTGGTGCGCTCGGCGGAGAGACGAGCCGATCCATGACTGAGCTCACATCCGTGACGACACCGCGCCGCCCGCGCGTGATCGCGCTTGCGAATCAGAAGGGCGGCGTCGGCAAGACGACGACCGCGATCAACCTTGGCACCGCCCTGGCCGCCATTGGCGAGAAGGTGCTGATCGTTGACCTCGACCCGCAGGGCAATGCGTCGACAGGGCTCGGCGTCGATCGCCGCAACCGCAAATCTTCGACCTATGACGTGCTCTGTGGCGATGTCGGGCTCGGGCAGGCGCTGCAGCCGACGGCGGTTCCCGGCCTGTCGCTGGCGCCCTCGACGCTCGATCTGCTCGGTGTCGAGCTGGAGATCGCTTCGGCCAAGGATCGGGCGCATCGCCTCAAGAACGCGATCGACGAGCTGGTCTATGACCAGCGTTGCCAGGACCTGACCTATATCCTGATCGATTGCCCGCCTTCGCTCAGCCTGATCACGATCAATGCGATGACGGCAGCGGACGCGGTGTTGGTGCCGCTACAATGCGAGTTCTTCGCTCTGGAGGGT
Organism: Beijerinckiaceae bacterium; assembly: GCA_965283735.1. GTDB lineage: Bacteria > Pseudomonadota > Alphaproteobacteria > Rhizobiales > Beijerinckiaceae > Allobosea. The sequence continues at coordinate 1,614,041 of CBDIPN010000002.1, forward strand.
CTGAGCCAGCTGCTCAAGACCGTCGAGCAGGTCAAGGCCGGCCTCAATCCGCGCCTGATCATCCAGGGCGTGGTGCTGACGATGTTCGACCCGCGCAACAACCTGTCCGGGCAGGTGATGGCGGATGTGAAGAGCTTCCTCGGCGATAAGGTCTACGAGACCGTGATCCCGCGCAATGTGCGGATTTCGGAGGCGCCGTCCTATGGCAAGCCGGCGCTGCTCTACGATCTGCGCTGCTCCGGCTCGCAGGCCTATCTGCGATTGGCTTCGGAAGTGATCAAGCGCGAGCGCGCCCTGCGGGCCGCGGCATAAATTACAAATAGAGGTTGATGAGGATGGCAATGGCCGAAGAACAGGGGCGTTCCCGCCTTGGCCGCGGTCTGGCGGCGCTGATCGGCGATGTCGGAGATGAGATCGGGGCGATCGAGCGGGCGCGCGGTCAGCGTCGTGTTCCCGTCGAGTTCCTGCGGCCGAGCGCCCGCAATCCGCGTCGCAATTTTGTGGAAGAGGATCTCGAGGACCTGACGACCTCGATCCGCGAGCGCGGTATTCTCCAGCCGATCATCGTTCGTTCCATCCCCGGAATGATGGACGCCTACGAGATCATCGCCGGCGAGCGTCGCTGGCGCGCGGCCCAGCGGGCCGAACTGCATGACGTCCCGGTTCTGCTGGTCGAGGCCGATGATCGCGAGGCGCTCGAGATCGCCATCGTCGAGAACGTGCAGCGCACGGATCTCAACGCGATAGAAGAGGCGGCGGGCTATGAGCGCCTGATCGCGGAATTCGGCTATACGCAGAACGACTTGGCGCGGGTGATCGGCAAGAGCCGCAGCCATGTCGCCAACACGCTGCGCCTGTCGAAGCTGCCGGAGCCGGTGCGCAAGCTGGTCAGCGAAGGCGCGGTTTCCGCTGGCCATGCCCGTGCGCTCCTGTCCGTTTCGGACCCGGAATTCATGGCGCAGAAGATCATCGACGACGGCCTGAGCGTCCGTGATATCGAGCGGATCGTGCAGGAAGAGGCGCGGGGCGAGACCAAGAGCTCGGTGCCGAGCAAGCCGAAGGCGGCGAAGGATCCGGACACGCGCGCGCTCGAGAAGGCGCTGGAAGAGGCGCTCGGCTTATCCGTCTCGATCGGGCATCGGGCGAACGGCTCGGGCGAGGTCAAGATCGGCTACAAGACGCTCGAGCAGCTCGACGCGCTCTGTCACCGCTTGAAAGCTTGATCGGAACACCATTGTCATTCCGGGGCGCGTCGCAGGCGCGAACCCGGAACCCACGACCGGGTGAGCCGCCAGCAACATGCATCGGATGTCCTACCCGGTCGTGGATTCCGGGCTCTTCGCTTCGCGAAGCCCCGGAATGACAGATAACGTGGCTCCGCATTTGCTGCCACCGAGTGTCGACAGCGCTTACTCGGGCCGTCCGGCACGGCCGAGGCGGGCCAAGGTCCAGAGGGCACGGGTCGCGATGGCTCGGCCCATATCGGCATTCTGCCGCGTGGCCAGCACAGCATTGCCGAGCAGGCCGACGGCCTCGCTCAGTTTTGGGCTGGTCCAGGCATTCAGCGCGGCTTCCGTGGTCGCGATGCGCGGATAGGGCAGGCGCATCGTCGCGACGACATCGCGGAGCCCTTTCCCGGCGTCGATCGACTGGCGCGCCTTCAGCAGGGTCAGCGCCTGCCGCAGCACGGCGCCGAGCATTACGCCGGGATCGAGTCCTTCGCTGCTGAGCTTGGCCTGGGCGAGGTCGAGAACCGGCAGCTTTCCGGCGAAGACAGCATCGACCAGCATCGCCTGTTCGCGTTGAGCGGTATCGCCGACGACGGCGTCGACGTGCTCGATCTGGACGGCCGGGTCAGAGCCGACATAGAGCAGCAGCTTCTCGATCTCGCGGCGGGAGGTCTGCCGGTCGCCACCAAGCAGACCGGTGAGGTGATCGCGCGTGACGCGGTCGATCGATTTGCCGGCGGCGCGGACCATTTCGTCGATGATCGAACCGAGATCGCGGGCCGCATCGCCATAGCAGGGCACGGCGAGCGCGGTCTTCGCCTTCTCGCAGGCGGTCCGAATGGGGTTGCTGCGCTGGAGATCGCCGGCCTCGACGATGACGAGCGCATCCTGGACGGCGTTGCGAGCAGGGGCTCCAGCGCCGCCAGCAGCGGCTTCGAGGTCGGTGAGACGCGGATGGCGCGGCGACCGCCGAAGAGGCCGATCGTGTTGGCCTCATCGGCCAGCTTGAGCGGGTCGGAGGCGATGGCGTCGCCGTCCATGCGGATGAGCTGGAAGGCGTCCTGGGGGTCGTCGACACTAGCCCGCGCAAGCCCCGCCGCCCGTTCCGAGACGAGGCCGGCATCGGGGCCGTAGATCAGGACCAGCCGCCAGGCGGGATCGAGCCGTGCGAGGGTTCGTTCGGCCTCGTGCGCCTTGATCGCAACCATGGCGCGTCAGGAGGTGATATCGGCGGCGATCTGGCCCCGGACGATGGTGGCGAGGTTCTTCGCCGCGCGAATCTGTGCATCCCGCGCAGCGCGCACGGTGGCGAAGCGCTGCGAGGAGCGTTCATAGGGGACGCGGACGGAATTCGTGCCGGTGGAGACGACCTCGCCAGATCCCAGGCGGACCAGCTTCCAACTCACCGTCGCTACCAGCACCGCCGAATCGGCACGCCCGTTGGCATAGTCGACGGTGACGATCTCGACCGATTCCCCAAGCACTGCTTCGAGTTTCAGGGTCTTGCGCGCGTCTGAATCGCCGCCGCCGTCGAGCTCGAAGACCAGCTCGTTGCGGAAATAGTGACCGGTCACACCCTTGATCTCAGGGATCTCGATGCCGCGCAGCGCCGTCTTGACGCTGCCGCCGACCGTGCTGGCGGTGTAGTCCGAATAGAGCGGCTGGAAGCAGCCGCCCGCTAGGGCGGCGACCATCAGCGCGGCTGCCAGCAAGCTGCGGCGGGGGAGAGCGGCTTCAGACGACGACATTCACGATTCTCCCGGGAACCACGATGATCTTGCGGATCGGACGCCCTTCGAGGGCCCGCTGAACGGCCTCGCTGGCCCGCACGACCGCTTCCACCGCCACCGTATCGGCATCGGCGGCCACGGTCACTTCCGCGCGCTTCTTGCCGTTGATCTGGACCGGCAGCGTGATGCTGTCATCCTTCAGCAGCGCCGGATCAACCTCCGGCCAGGATGCCTCGCCGGCGAGGCCCTGCTGGCGGAGCGCGTGCCAGCATTCCTCGGCCAGATGCGGCATCATCGGCGCCACAAGCTGGGTGACGATCGTGGCAGCCTCAAGGAGCGCGAAAGCGATATCGGCATCGAGCTCGGGCGTCTCGGCCGCGCCGTCGAGCGCCTTACCGATGGCGTTGGTCAGCGTGTAGATATGGGCGACGCAGCGATTGAAGCCGAGGCGCTCGATATCGGCGCCGACGGCTTCGAGCGCGCGATGGCTCGCCTTGCGCAGCGCCAGCGCGGCTTCGCCAATGGCGGCGGGCTTCTCGGCCTTGCCGCCGGTGCGCTCGGCGATCTCCGCGACCAGGCGCCAGAGACGCTGGACGAAGCGGGCCGCGCCCTGCACGCCCTCGTCGGTCCAGATCACATCGCGATCCGGCGGTGAATCCGAGAGCATGAACCAGCGTGCGGTATCGGCGCCGTAGGAGGCGATGATATCGTCGGGGTCCACGACGTTCTTCTTGGACTTCGACATCTTCTCGATCGAGCCGATCTCGATCGGAGCACCGGTGTCGACATCGAAGCCGCGGCGGTCAGTGCCGGAGACCTCGATGCGGACATTGCCCGGCTCGACCCAGTCGCCATTGGCGGCGCGGTAGGTTTCGTGCACGACCATGCCTTGCGTAAACAGGCCGGCGAAAGGCTCGTCCAGGCCGGCATGGCCGGTCTTCTTCATCGCGCGGGTGAAGAAGCGCGAATAGAGCAGGTGCAGGATCGCGTGCTCGACGCCGCCGATATACTGGTCGACCGGCAGAAAGCGGTCGACAGCCTTGCGGTCGGTCGGGCTCTCGGTCCGCCACGGATCGGTGAAGCGGGCGAAGTACCAGGACGAATCGACGAAGGTGTCCATCGTGTCCGTCTCGCGACGGGCGTCCTTGCCGCATTGCGGGCAGGCGACGTGCTTCCAGCTCGGGTGATGGTCGAGCGGGTTGCCCGGCTTCTCGAAGGAGACGTCATCCGGGAGTTGCACGGGGAGATCGGTATCCGGCACAGGCACCGTTCCGCAAGCGGAACAATGGATGACCGGGATCGGGCAGCCCCAGTAGCGCTGGCGCGAGATGCCCCAGTCGCGCAGGCGGAAATTGACCTTGCGCTGGCCGACCGGGCGATTGCCGTGGGTTTCGCCTTCGAGGCGGCGGGCAACCTCCTCCTTGGCTTCCGCGATGGTCAGGCCATCGAGGAAGCGGGAATTGATCATGCGGCCGTCGCCGTCATAGGCGGTGTCGGTGATGACGAAGCCGGCGGGGTCGGTGCTCTCGGGCGCCACGACCGGGGTATTGCCGAGGCCATATTTGTTGACGAAGTCGAGGTCGCGCTGGTCATGGGCCGGGCAGCCGAAGATGGCGCCGGTGCCGTATTCCATCAGCACGAAGTTCGCGACATAGACCGGCAGCGTCCAGTTCGGATCGAGCGGGTGGATGGCACGCAGGCCGGTGTCGAAGCCGAGCTTCTCGGCTTTGTCGATCGCTTCCTGCGCCGTGCCGGTGCGCTTGCATTCTTCGATGAAGGCCTGCAGCGAGGGGCTCTTGGCTGCTATCGACTTGGCGATCGGGTGATCGGGCGCGATGGCGACGAACTTGGCGCCGAACAGCGTGTCGGGGCGGGTCGTGTAGACTTCGACCTCGTCCTGCCCGGCGCCATTCGATTCGAGGGCGAAACGAACTAGCAGGCCTTCCGAGCGGCCGATCCAGTTCTTCTGCATCAGCCGGACCTTCTCGGGCCAGCGGGTCAGGCCTTCCAGAGCGTCATTCAGCTCCTGGCCGTATTCGGTGATCTTGAAGAACCACTGGGTGAGTTCGCGGATCTCGACCAGGGCACCGGAGCGCCAGCCGCGGCCGTCGATGACCTGCTCGTTGGCCAGCACGGTCTCGTCGACCGGGTCCCAGTTGACCTTGGCGGTCTTGCGGTCGACCAGCCCGGCCTTCAGGAAGTCCAGGAACATCTTCTGCTGGTGGCGGTAGTAGCTGGGGTCGCAGGTCGCGAGCTCGCGGCTCCAGTCGAGCGACAGGCCCATCGACTTGAGCTGCTTGCGCATGGTCGCGATGTTCTCATAGGTCCATTCGCGCGGATGAACCTTCTTCTGCTTGGCAGCGTTCTCGGCCGGCAGGCCGAACGCATCCCAGCCCATCGGGTGCAGCACCGAGAAGCCCTTGGCGCGCTTGTAGCGCGCGACGACGTCGCCCATCGCATAGTTGCGGACATGGCCCATATGGATGCGCCCCGACGGGTAGGGGAACATCTCGAGGACGTAGTAGCTCGGCCGGGTGTCGTCGTTCCTCGTCTCGAAAAGCTTGCGCTCCTCCCAGACGGTGCGCCATTTCGGCTCGGACTCTTTCGGATTGTAGCGTTCGACGGCCATGTCAGCGGGCAATTCTTGCGGGTTTGCCGGCTCCCGGAGGCAGGCCGGCGCAGGGGCTGAATGCAAAAACCGGATGTCGGAATCTTGCAACCTGCTCTAGGACACCATTGCGCGCACGCGGTCAACGGCGCGCAGGGCATGAGAGGCTGGCAGATGAGCGATACGGTTACGCGTTTGGCTGAAATTCGGACGGCGATCAGCCGGGCCGAGCGCGATTTCGGGCGTGAAGCCGGTTCGGTCGCGCTGGTTGCGGTCTCCAAGACCAAGCCGGCCGAGCAGATCGTCGAAGTGCTTGAAGCCGGGCAGCGCGTCTTCGGCGAGAACTACGTGCAGGAGGCCAAGGCGAAGTGGCCGGCGCTGAAGGAGCGCTTCCCCGACGCCGAATTGCACATGATCGGCCCGCTGCAGTCGAACAAGGCGCGCGAGGCGGTGGAGCTCTTCGACGTCATCCAGTCGCTCGACCGCGAGAGCCTGGCCAAGGAGCTGGCACGCGAGATCGCGCGGCTGGGCAAGGCCCCGCGGCTCTTCGTCCAGGTCAATACCGGCGAAGAAGCGCAGAAGGGCGGCGTGCTGCCGGCCGAGACAGATGCGTTCATTGCCCGCTGCCGCGAGGTTCACGGTCTCGCGATCGAGGGGCTGATGTGCATTCCGCCGGCTGACGAGCCGCCCTCGCCGCATTTCGGCCTGCTCGCCAAGATCGCGGCCCGCAACGGACTCAAGGGCTTGTCGATGGGCATGAGCGCCGATTACGAGGCGGCGATCCAGCTTGGCGCGACCTATGTGCGCGTCGGCAGCGCGATTTTCGGGGCGCGGGGGTGACCTCTTTCAAGGTGCGGTCATCCCGCACGCGCTGCAGCATGCAATGCTGCTGCGCAGATGCGGGACCGTTTTCCTGATAGGGCGCTCTCTTCTGACGACGGTCCCGTGTCTGCGCAGCGGCACTTCGCGCCGCAGCGCAGACACGGGAAGACAGCGGGTTTCGCTGCTATTTCTTCAAGGGCTCGCCGACATCGATGCGGTTGCCGTCCGGGTCCTCGAAGACGAAGGCGCGCAGGCCGTAGTCCTTGTCGCGCAGGCCCTTGACGATGCGCAGGCCACGCTCGCGGATCACGGCATGCACCGCGTCGATATCCTCGACCATCATATGCGCGACGTTGAAATCCGCTGCCTTGTGGCCGGGCTGGAGCGTCAGGTGCAGTTCGGCTGCGTCGCGCTTCAGGATCATGAAGCCGACGGGGTCGCCGTTCTCGAAGGTTTTCCTGAAGCCGAGGGCACTGACGTAGAAATCGCAGGCGCGGGCCATGTCGGCGACGGGCAGCATGGCGGCGATCCGCCCGAAGCGGAACGCGGAAACCGAATCAGTCATCGCAAATCTCTGGCTGGGATGGCGCCGCGTCGCGGGACGGTGCCCGGGAGCGTGGCTACCTGATCCTAAGATATGATCGAGACGGTGCCCGCTTCCTTCCTAGCTCACCTCACCACGATCCGGCAATGGCGCGCCAGCCGGGGCAGCAGCTTGGCGAAGACATGGCCCTCGACGGCAACGCAGCCGGCTGTCGGCGTGAAGCCGGCGCGGGCGAGGTGCCAGAAGATCGCGCTGCCGCGCCCGCGCTGCACCGGCCGGTCATTCCAGCCGAGCTCGACGATCACATCATAGAGATGATCCTCGCGCTGCAGCCGTTCCTCGGCCTCGCCGGGCGGGCGGTCGATCAGGCGGTTGTAGCGGCGGTCCTTCTGGTCGTCGCACCAGGCGTCGCGCGGTCCGATCCGCTTCAGCGGCAAGAGGGTGCGCGGGCGTGAAAGGCGGTCGGCCCGGTAGAAAACGCTGCGCAAAGGCAGGTCGAAGCGCGGCGTGCGGCCATCTCCCTCGCGTTTCACGGTGCCGATGCCGGAGCGGCCGAGCGCGCAGGGGAAGATGGCATTGCCGGCGACGAGGAAGCCCTTGCGGCGGTCATGGACCGAGGCGAAGACGCGCAGAGCGGTGAGATTGCGCGGTCCGCCATGCGGTGCGGCTGAGGGGTTCGAACGGTTTCTCACGGGAATTCCAGGCGGCCTCACTTGCGATGACGACTCAGCAGGCTCATGTTGCCGAAATCCCTGCGTGCGAGCGATCCATTCATGTCCGCCGTCCATCATATCCTGCTCGTCGATGACGACCAGACCCTGCGCGACACATTGTCCGAGCAACTGGCCCTCTACGAGGAGTTCCGGCTGTCGACGGCCGACAACGCGACCGCGGCGATCAAGGCGGTGCAAGGCGACCGTGTCGACCTCGCCGTGATGGATGTCGGCCTGCCCGACATGGACGGGCGCGAGGCCGTCAAGGTGATGCGCAAGAACGGTTTCAAGAGCCCTGTCGTGATGCTGACGGCGCAAGGCTCCGATGCCGATACCGTGCTCGGGCTCGAGGCCGGCGCCAACGATTACGTGGTCAAGCCGTTCAAGTTCGCCGTGCTGCTGGCGCGCATCCGCGCCCATCTCAGGCAATACGAGGCGAGCGAGGACGCGATCTTTCAGGTCGGTCCCTACACCTTCCATCCGGGCTCCAAGCTGCTCGTCAGCGAGAAGGGGTCCAAGACCAAGCTCACCGAGAAGGAGACGGCCATCCTGCGCTTCCTCTATCGCGCCGGCCGCAAGCCGATCGCGCGGGAGGTGCTGCTGCAGGAGGTCTGGGGCTATAACAGCCAGGTGACCACGCATACGCTCGAAACCCATATCTACCGGCTGCGCCAGAAGATCGAGCCCGATCCGGGCAATGCCCGCCTGCTGGTCACCGATGCCGGCGGCTACCGGCTGAATCCCTGACGGATGGCCCTCGACGAAGACATGGCCCTGCTGGCCCGGCAGCCGTTGCTGAGCCTGATGGAGCGCGATGCGCTGAGATTGCTCGCCTTCGCGGCCGAAAGCCGCATCCTGCGCGCCGGGGACGTGCTGTTCCGCGCGGGCGAGCCGTCGGACGGGGCTGTTCTCGTGGTATCCGGCGCGGTCGCGCTGACGGTGCAGGACGATGGCAAGCCGGCGACCGAGATCATCGGCCCCGGCGCGATGATCGGCGAGCTTGCCCTGTTCACCTCGGTGCCGCGCCAGGTCACCGCGATCGCGCGCGAGCCCACGCAGGTGATGCGGCTGCCGCGCAGCGTGATGCGGCGCGTGCTCGGCGAATCGCCTGATTCGGCCGAGGCCATCGCGAACGCGATCGGAGAACGATTGCTGGGTTTCGTCGGTGAACTCTCCGCTGTTCAGGAAGCACTGAACGCGATCGACCGGACATAACGGGGCTGTTCAGGACGACGGCGGATGTCTTGCCGCCCGGATCGCAGCGAAGCGCGGCCAGAGGCTGTTGAGGCACAAGCCGGAGAGCACCAGCCCGGCCGCGAGGAATTTCCAGCCGGGCAAGGGCTCGCCGAGCCAGATCGCGGCGGCGCCCATCCCGAAGACCGGGACCAGCAGGGATGTCGGCGCAACGATGGCAGCGGCATAGCGCGAGAGCAGCCAGCCCCAGACGGCATAGCCGAACATGACATTGCCGACCGCCTGCCAGATCGCGGCGGCCCAGGCGATGGCTGGCGCATGGACAAGGCCGTCGCGCATCGCCGGCCAGCCTTCGATCGTCCAGGACAGGGCAAGCAGCGGCGGGATCGCGAACAGGCTGGTCCAGACGACATAGGCGAGCATGTCGACCTTGGGCGTGCTGCGCGCCACGATATTGCCGGCGGCCCAGCAGAAGGCCGCACCGAGCACGAGGACGATGCCGAGCGGCGTGGTCGAGCCGTCGGTGTGCCACAAGATCACGCCGATGCCGATGGCGGCGAGCGCAAGGCCGGCGAATTGGAAGGGCTGCACGCGCTCATGCGTGATCGCCGCGGCCAGCAGGATGGTGAAGAAGGGCTGCGACTGCACCACGAGCGAGGCGAGACCCGGCGCGATATAGCCCTTGATCGCGAAGAAGAGCAGGCCGAACTGGCCGGCGCCGATCAGGACGCCATAGGCGGCGAGCTTGCTCCAGGGCGCGTCCGGCCGCTTGAGGAAGAACACCGCCGGCAAGAGCGCGAAGGTGAAGCGCAGGGCGGCGAAGAGCAGCGGCGGGAAATGCGCGACGCCGATATGGATGACGACGAAATTCGTACCCCAGACGATCATGACCGCCAGGATGAGCAGTATGTCGCGGAAGGAGAGCGATGTGGAGGGGGCTGGCTGCACGGGACTGGCTTCGCCGGAGAACTTGCCGCCGGCCCATACCATGCGGGCTCGCCCGCCGGTTAGGACGGGTCGGCATGGCTGAGGGGCCGCTGCGGTATGAAGCGCGGCGTAGGCTCGTCAGAGATCCAGCGTCACGGTGACCGGAACATGGTCGGAGGGGCGCTCCCAGCCGCGGGCCTCGCGCAGGAAGGTGAGGTCGCGCAAGGTCGGTTTCAGGGCGTCCGAGAGCCAGATATGGTCGAGCCGGCGACCCTTGTTCGTGGCCGACCAATCCTGCGCGCGGTAGCTCCACCAGGAATAGAGCTTTTCGGGTTCGGGGCGCAGCGTGCGCGCGGCGTCGGTCCAGCCGAGTTCGCTGCGCAGCTTCTCCAGCGTCGTGGTTTCGATCGGCGTGTGGCTGACGACGTCGAGGAGCTGCTTGTGGCTCCAGACGTCGTGCTCATAAGGCGCGATGTTGAGGTCGCCGAGCAGGATCGCCGGCCGGTCGGTCGGCTTCTTCGTCACGCCCCAGGCGCCGATCTCGTCGAGGAAGGCGAGCTTATGGGCGAATTTGTCGTTCTTCTCGGGGTCGGGCAGGTCACCGCCGGCCGGGATGTAGAAATTATGGATGGCGATGCCGGCAGCGGGGCCGGCGGCCTTGTCGAGCGTCACCGTCATGTGCCGGGCGTCGTTGCGGCCGCACATCGACATCGCCTCCTTCTCGCTGAAGGGCAATTTCGAGACGATGGCGACGCCGTTATAGCCCTTCTGGCCGATGAAGGCCTGATGGACATAGCCGAGCTGGTGGAAGGCCTTGGCCGGGAACTGCTCGTCCGGTGTCTTGGTCTCCTGCAGGCAGAGCACGTCTGGGGCGTGAGTGGTCAGGAATTCCCCGACCATGCCGATGCGCAGGCGAACGGAATTGATGTTCCAGCTGGTGACGGTGAGTTGCACGCGAGGGTTCCGGCAGGGAGGAGGCCGGAAACTGGGTCGGCGAAGCGCAAAAGGCAAGCCGTTTTCGGTAGGCCTGCCGCCGTCAGAGCCTGCGCTGGTAGTCGATCACGAAATTCTGCGGATCGGGCCGGCGACGGGTGTCGAGATTGTAGAGCGAGATCGCGGTCTCGTAGCCCTGCGGGTCGACGACGATCCATTGCCGGAGCTCGTTGGCGACGAGGTCGAATTTCAGCGTGATCTTCGAGGTGCCGCCCAGCGTCGAGCGGTCCTCGATGCGGACCGTGAGGAGGTCGCCATCGACGCTGGCGCCCTTGAGGGTGCCCTCGCGCGCCAGGTCCATCTTCTCGCGCACCAGGAATTTCAAGGGCGTCTGGCCGATGGAATAGAGATCCTGCGTCGCCAGGCGCTTGTCACGGATCGCGACAGAGGTGCCGTCCGCGATCACCTCCGTGGTGGTCGGCGGCTCGTATTCGAAGCGCATCTTGCCGGGGCGCTGGATATAGATGCGCCCTTCCAGACGCCGCCCATTGGAGGCGTGCTGGATGAAGTTGCCCTGCAGGGTCGTGAAGCTGTTGAGATAGGCGTTGAGCCGCTCGACCGCCTCTTCCTGCGTCGCGGGAGGGGCTTGCTTGCCCTTGGCGGGAGTGGCTGCCGGCTTGGCCGTCTCAGCCGCGGCGGCGGCCACGGCAGGGGCGTTCGATGCGACAGCCTGAACCGGAGCGGCCTGGCTGGCGGCGCTGCGCGCCTCCCCGAGCCCGGCAGGCCGGGGTGGCGGCAGCACGAGGCGCGGGGCCGCCGGCTTGGCGGCAGCGGGCTTCGGCGGTTGAAGCTGCAATGGCTGGGCCGCCAGCGGTCCGGCCACGAGTCCACACCCGATCATCGTCGCCACCAGAGCCGAAGCCCGGGCGGCCGGGGTCAATCTGTCGAGCAAGGCTGCTCCATTCCTTGTGCCGCGGCCACTCCTGCCGAAGCCTAGAGATCGCTGGCGCGGGAGATCGGGCGTCCCGATCCGGTCTTTCCGTCTCAACGCCTGGTTCGCTGCTGAGGTTGCAGCATCGTCATGGCAATTTGAGGACTGGCGCCGGTTGCCGCAAGGGCGTGCGGCGTCGCAAGCCTCAATCGTCGTGCTGATTCTGGGATTCGACGAGGATCTCTCTTTTCCCGGCGTGGTTTGCGGGTCCGACGATGCCCTCGTTCTCCATGCGCTCCATGATGGATGCGGCGCGGTTGTAGCCGATCTGGAGGCGGCGCTGGATATAGGAGGTCGAGGCCTTCTTGTCGCGCAGCACGACCGCGACCGCCTGCTCATAGGGGTCGTCCGAGTCGGCCTGGCCCATGCCGCTCTTGTCGAAGACGGCGCCGTCCTCGTCCTCTGCGCCCTCGTCCTCCTCGGAGGTGACGGCGTCGAGATATTGCGGCCGGCCTTGGGTCTTGAGGTGGGCGACGACCTTCTCGACCTCGTTGTCCGAGACGAAGGGGCCGTGGACGCGGGTGATGCGCCCGCCGCCGGCCATGTAGAGCATGTCGCCCTGACCGAGCAGTTGCTCGGCGCCCATCTCGCCGAGGATCGTGCGGCTATCGATCTTCGACGTCACCTGGAAGGAGATTCGGGTCGGGAAATTCGCCTTGATCGTGCCGGTGATGACGTCGACCGAGGGGCGCTGGGTGGCGAGCACGACATGGATGCCGGCCGCACGCGCCATCTGGGCCAAGCGCTGGATCGTGCCCTCGATCTCCTTGCCGGCGACCATCATCAGGTCGGCCATCTCGTCGACGATGACGACGATATAGGGCAGAGGCTCGAGGTCCATGACCTCCTCCTCGTAGATCGCCTCGCCCGAATGCTTGTCGAAGCCGGTCTGGACGGTCCGCGTGATGACCTCGCCGGCCGCCTTGGCCTCGCCGACCCTGGCATTGAAGCCGTCGATGTTACGCACCGAGAGCTTCGACATCTTCTTGTAGCGCTCCTCCATCTCGCGCACCGCCCATTTGAGGGCGACGACCGCCTTCTTGGGATCGGTGACGACGGGAGTGAGCAGATGCGGGATGCCGTCATAGACGGAGAGCTCGAGCATCTTGGGGTCGACCATGATCAGGCGGCACTCCTCCGGCTTCAGCCGGTAGAGGATCGACAGGATCATGGTGTTGATCGCGACGGACTTGCCCGAGCCGGTGGTGCCCGCCACCAGCAGGTGCGGCATGCGCGCCAAGTCCGCGATCACCGGCTCGCCGCCGATGGTCTTGCCGAGGCAGAGCGCGAGCTTGTGCTTGGTCGCCTCGAAATCCTGGCTGGCGAGGAGCTCGCGCAGGAAGACGGTCTCGCGGCGGGTGTTGGGCAGTTCGATGCCGATCGCGTTCTTGCCCTGGACCACCGCAACACGCGCCGATACCGCACTCATCGAGCGCGCGATGTCGTCGGCCAAGGAGATCACCCGGGAGGATTTCGTGCCCGGCGCCGGTTCCAGCTCATAGAGCGTGACCACGGGGCCGGGGCGCACCTGCGAGATCTCGCCGCGCACGCCGAAATCCTCGAGAACGCCTTCGAGCAGCGTCGCGTTCTGCTCCAGCGCGTCGGTCGAGACCGCGTTTGCCGCAACCTTCTTCGGTTCGGCCAGATAGGTCAGCGGCGGCAGCTCGAACGTGTCGCGGTCGAGCAGGGAGGGCTGCGCCTCGCGCTGCATGCGCTTGCCCGGCTTCGGCGCGGCGCGCGGCATGGTCACGCGCGGGGCATTGAGATCGCGCAGGTCCTGCGGCTCGTCGTCGAGATCGAAGGGCGGGTCATAGTCGTCGGCCGCTCGATTCGGGCCCGTAACAGAACGGGCGCCCGGCAGCGGCTCGGGATCGAAATCGGGCAGGCCGCGGCGGCCGGCCGGTGTCTCGCCGAATTGAGGCTCACGGCGGACGCGGCCATTGTCACGGGTCGGAACCACGCCGGTATCGACGGCAGGCTCGGGCGGCTGCGGCAGGCGGCGCAGGATCGCGGCGCGCAGCGCCATCGCGCCATGGGCAAGCCAGCCGATCAGGATGACCGCGATGCCGGGCTCGTCGTCACGGCGCTCGTCGGCGTCGGACCAGCTATCCTCGGCCTCGTCGTTGTCGAGGGCGGGGTCTTCGTCGGCGACGAAGCCGAAGCCGGCGGCGGCCGTGACCGCGAGAATGGCGATGCCGGCATAGAGGAAACCGACCAGGCTGCCGACCGCGCTGCCGGCGATGCCCGCGATGTTGCGCGTGCCGAACAGAAGACCATCGCCGATGACGCCGCCCATGCCGGTGGGCAGGGGCCAGCGCGGGGTTGCCGGCAAGGCGCTGGCGACGGCGGCGGTCGCGGCGACGCCGACAACCCAGAGGCCGAGCTTCAGCGCGCCGCGATCGAAGATGTGGAAGCGGACGAGCCTGAGCGCCCAGATCACCGGCGGGAACAGCAGGGCGATGACGCCGAGCCCGATGAGCTGCATCAGGAGATCGGCGACCATGGCGCCCGGACGGCCGAGCCAGTTGCGGACGGCGCCGCTGGTGGCGTTGTTGAGGCTGGGATCGTCGACGGACCAGCTCGCCAGCGCGGTGGCGACGGCGACCATCAGAGCAAGCACGCCCATGCCAGTCAGCTCCGAGGCACGGCGCGACAGGAACTCGCGCACCGGGTCCGGCAGGCGGTCCATGAGCGATTGGGAGCGGCGGATCGTGCGCATGCGGTTTCGGGTCTTGTCCGGACTGTCGGGCCGCACCATTCGGCCATCCGCGGAAGGTTAGGAAGCCGAGGTTAAGACCCGCTTAACCTTGCCGGGCGGAGCTCCGTCATTATCGAGCGGGCGAAGCGACGGCGCGGGAATCTCGTGCCGAAAGAGGCGTCTTCTCTTCCGGAGACGCCCGGGCATGATGGTCGGGAATAACAAAAAGGCCCCGGCAGCGCTGCCGGGGCCGAGTTGCCGCTGGGAGCGGCGGGAGGATCAGCTGTGGTAGGCGCGCTCGCCATGCTCGGCGATGTCGAGGCCTTCGCGCTCCTGGTCGGTGGTGACGCGCAGGCCGACGACCAGGTCGACGATCTTGTACAGGATCGCCGAGCCGACGGCGCTGAACACGATGGTGAACAGCACCGCCTTGATCTGGGCCATCACGGCCGGGCCGAATTCATACGCACCCACGGCAAGCTCACCCGGCTTGCTGGAATAGTCCGGGATACCGGCGCCGCCGAGCGTGGTGTTGACGAGGATGCCGGTCGCGATCGCGCCGATGATGCCGCCGACGCAGTGGATGCCGAAGACATCGAGCGAGTCGTCGTAGCCGAGGGCGTTCTTCACGGTCGTGCAAAAGACGAAGCAGACGGCACCGGCAACGAGGCCGAGCATGATCGAGCCCATCGGGCCGGCGAAGCCCGCGGCCGGGGTGACCGCGACGAGGCCGGCGACGGCGCCGGAGACCATACCGAGCATCGAGGGCTTGCCCTTGACCGCCCATTCCACGAACAGCCAGCCCAGCGCCGCCGCCGCCGTTGCGACGAAGGTGTTGAGCATGGCGAGCGCGGCGGTGCCGTTCGCCTCGAGGTTGGAGCCGGCGTTGAAGCCGAACCAGCCGACCCAGAGGAGGGCAGCGCCGATCAGCGTCATGGTCAGCGAATGCGGCGCCATCAGTTCCTTGCCGAAGCCGACGCGCTTGCCGATCAGGATGCAGCCGACGAGGCCGGCGATGCCTGCGTTGATATGGACGACCGTGCCGCCGGCGAAGTCGAGCGCGCCCCACTTGAAGAGCATGCCGGCATCGGCATTGACGGTGTCGAGCGCGGCCTGAGCGGCAACCTTGCCGTCCGCGCCGGCCTCGGCGAGCGCCTTGGCGGCATTGCCGACCGCGTCAGGCCCGCCCCAGTACCAGACCATGTGGGCCATCGGGAAATAGATGAAGGTGACCCAGAGCACGGTAAAGAGCAGCAGGGCCGAGAACTTCATCCGTTCCGCGAAGGCGCCGACGATCAGCGCCGGCGTGATGCAGGCGAAGGTCATCTGGAAGCAGACATAGACGAATTCGGGGATGTAGACGCCGTTCGAGAACGTGCCGGCGACCGTCGTGGCGTCGACACCCCTGAGGAAGGCCTTGGAGAAGCCACCGACGAAATCGTTGAGGCCGCCGCCATTGGTGAAGGCGAGCGAGTAGCCATAGGTCACCCAGAGGATGCAGACGACGCTGACGATCGCGAAAACCTGCGTCAGGACCGAGAGCATGTTCTTCGAGCGGACGAGCCCGCCATAGAACAGGGCGAGGCCGGGAATGGTCATGAGCAGGACGAGGATCGTCGAGCTCATCATGAAGGCGACGTCGCCCTTGTTAGGAACGGGCGGGGTGGCGGGAGCCTGGGCCAGCGCAACGCCGGCCGTCAGCGCCGCCAGCGAGAGGCCAGCCAATCCGGCCCGCAGGGAAGTCCTGAAATTCATCGTTGAAAACTCCTGAAGGTCGGGGCTCAGAGGGCGTCGGCGTCGGTCTCGCCGGTGCGGATGCGCACGGCCTTCTCGATCGAGGAGACGAAGATCTTGCCGTCACCGATCTGGCCGGTGCGAGCGGCGGCGGTGATCGTCTCGATCACCCGGTCGACGAGCTCGTCGGAGACCGCGACCTCGATCTTGATCTTCGGCAGGAAGCTCACGGCATATTCGGCGCCGCGGTAGATTTCCGTATGACCCTTCTGGCGGCCGTAGCCCTTCACCTCGGTCACGGTCAGGCCGTGCACGCCGACGGCGGTGAGCCCGTCGCGCACCTCCTCCAGCTTGAACGGCTTGATGATCGCCATCACGATTTTCATGTGCTGGGTTTCCCCGTCTGCGCCGCCCGGTCGTCAGCCCCGGCGATCTCGTTGCACTCTCGCGCCTGCGGGACCGCAGTTGCGTCGCAACATGCAATTCAAGGGACGTGCCAACCCGCTCCGGGCGCGGCGAAGCCGCTTCCGGAGGCGAAATCATCGAGGTCACAGGGAAAGGGCAGGCGTTCTTGCCTAAGATTTAGGCATAAGACTGGATTCTGCGCAGATGCCTGAAATCCGATCAGCCGAGATCGGGCCGGGGCCGGACGAGCCCTTCCTGCGCGACCGAGGCGACGAGGCGGCCCTGCCGGTCGAAGACGAGACCGCGCGAGAAGCCGCGCGCACCCGAGGTCGAAGGGCTGTCCTGCGAATAGAGCAGCCAGTCATCGGCCCGGAACGGCCGGTGGAACCACAGCGCGTGGTCGAGGCTGGCGGCCTGGATCTTCTGGTCGAAGACCGTCGCGCCATGGGCGATCAGGCTGGAATCGAGCAACAGCAGGTCCGAGGCATAGGCGAGCACGCTCTGGTGGAAGGCCGGCTCATCCGGCAGCGGCTCGATCGCGCGGATCCAGACATTGAATTTCGGCTCCAGGTTCGCGGCACCCCGATAGCGTTCAAGCTCGACCGGACGGATCTCGATCGGTCGCTTGCGCTGGTAGAAGGTCTGGAGCGGGTTGTGTTCCGGCGCGCTGAACAGCTTCACCATCTCCTCGCGGTCCGGCAGCTACTCCGGCATCGGCACCTTCGGCATCGGCATCTGGTGCTCGTAGCCGGGTTCCTCGACATGGAAGGAGGCGGACATGGCGAAGATCGCCTCGCCCTTCTGGATGGCCAGCACGCGGCGCGTGGTGAAGGAGCGGCCATCGCGCAGGCGATCGACTTCGTAGACGATCGGGACTTCGGGGTCGCCTGCCAGCAGGAAATAGGCATGCAGCGAATGCGGCTGTCGGCCTTCGACCGTCTTGCAGGCGGCATAGAGCGATTGCGCGATGACCTGCCCGCCGAAGACGCGCGGCCAGCTCGATTTGGGGCTGCGACCGCGGAACAGGTTGCGCTCGAGCTGCTCGAGGTCGAGGATCGCCGTCAGGGAAGCGCTGATCTGGGACATGGTCGGCGGTATCGCGGTCTGGTTGACGGACGGGCCGGCGCCCCGCACAGGGGCAGCCGGCTTCGTTGGCATCAGCACCGAGGCATCCCGTGGCGTCAAGTCGGCGCGGAGAGAAGGACGACATGGCTATCGAGCAGGGCAGCAGCGCCATGCGCATCGTCATCGCGGGCGGCGGCATCGCCGGGCTGGCGCTGGCGCTCGCATTGAAGCAGGGGCTGGGCGAGGATTTCTCGGTGATCCTGGCCGATCCGGCGCTGTCGGCCGCGCCCCGTGCCGATAACCGTGCCTATGCGGTCGCGGCGGGCGGCCGGGCCATGCTGAAGACGCTGGGCATCTGGGAGGGAATCGCGCATACGGCCCAGCCGATGCTGGAGATGATCGTCTCCGACAGCCGGACCGAGGACGCCGTCCGCCCGGTCTTCCTGACCTTCGACGGCGAGGTCGAACCCGGCGAACCCTTCGCCCATATGGTGGAGAATGCGGCGCTGGTCGCAGCCCTGAAAGCCGCGTGCGGCGATGCCGGCGTCGAATTGCGCAGCGCCGGCGTGCGACGCTTCTCCGCCGAGGATGCGTCGGTCGAGATCATTTTTGCCGACGGCACGCGCTGCGAGGCGGCGCTATTGGTTGCAGCCGATGGCGCGCGCTCGAAACTGCGCGAGCTGGCGGGGATCGGCTGGGTCGGCTGGGACTATGGCCAGTCCGGCATCGTCGCCACGATCGGACATGAGCGGCCGCATGATGGCCGGGCGGTCGAGCATTTCCTGCCGTCGGGCCCCTTTGCCATCCTGCCGCTGGCCGATGGCGGCAGGCTCGGACACCGCTCCTCGATCGTCTGGACGGAGCGGACAGAGAATGTCGCGCCGCTGCTCTCGCTCGATGCGCAGGACATCCTCGCCGAGATCGAGCGGCGCTTCGGGCTCGAACTCGGCGAGATCGCGCTCGAAAGCAAGGTGAGCGCGCATCCGCTCGGCTTCGGCGTGGCACGCCGCTTCGTGGGCGAGCGTCTGGCCCTGCTGGGCGATGCCGCGCATCTGATCCACCCCATCGCCGGGCAGGGGCTCAATCTCGGCCTGAAGGACGTCGCGGCGCTGGCCGAGGCTATCGTCGATGCGGCCCGGCTCGGGCTCGACCCCGGCTCGGCCGACGTCCTGGAGGATTACGAGAAGGCGCGGCGCTTCGACACGGTGGCGATGGGCGCGGTGACCGACGGGTTGAACCGCCTGTTCTCGAACGATGCGACGCCGCTCAGGTTGGCGCGCGATCTCGGCCTCGGCCTCGTCGACCGGATGCCGGGCCTGAAGCGCTTCTTCATCCGGGAAGCGGCGGGCGTCGCCGGCGCACCGCCACGGTTGCTCCGGGGCGAGGCGCTTTAAGGGCCTCGTCTAGGCGGGCCAATCCTCCTCGCGCCAGTCTCGCGCCGTATGGATGACACGCAGGATCGCGACGACCTCGCGCCCATCTCGGGATATAATGGCATAGGCCAGGATATAGGGCAGGCCGGGAACCAGCTTCTCGTAAGTGCCGCTCACACGGCCAAGTCGCCCTGTCGCGAATTCGCCCAGGTTGTTTCCAGCCTGCTCGATGGCATCGACAACCCGCTCGGCCGCGTCCGGGTTGTCCTTGGCGATATATCTGAGGATGTCGAAGTAATCGTGCTGCGCGTCATCGGACCAGATGACCGGCTTCATCCGCGCTGGGCTTTCTCGCGCCGCGCCTCTGCAATGACCCGGCGGGCTTCGGCCATGGCCTCGTCATGCGGCACGACCCGCCCGGCCTCGACATCCGCCAAGCCGCGCTTGATGCCCTCGATGATCTCCAGTTCGCGGTCGACATAGGTCGAAACCGCCTCGCCGGCGAGGAAGGACTTGCTGCGCCGGGCGCTGGCGGCGATGCGTTCGAGCTTACGCTTGGTTTCGGCCGAAACCCGGATCGTCATTGTTTCCGTCGCGGCCATCGCCTCAGCTCCTGTGTTGGGATGTGTACATACTAACACAGTGTCGAGGGCGGGCCAAACCGCCTTAATCCTCCAGCGGCCGCGCCTCTTCCGGCAGCATGATCGGGATGCCGTCGCGGATCGGATAGGCCAGCTTTGCGGGGCGGCTGATCAGTTCCTGTTTCGCGGCGTCGTATTCCAGCGTCGCCTTGGTCAGTGGGCAGACCAGGATTTCGAGCAGCTTGGGGTCGATGCGGGTGGTCGTGTCGGCTTCGCCGGTCATCGGTCTTTCCGTTCAACAAGTGCATCGGACCGAAAAGCGGATGCCGCCTTCCGGTCCGATGTCAGGACACTATGCTCAGATCGCTTCGCGCGCAGAGGCGCCGCAATCTACCGCTTACGCGGCAGGTCGGCCAGCATGCCGGCCGCCACCATCAGTTTCGGCAAGGTCAGGCCGGAGCTCGCGATCGCGTTGACGGTGCTGCGGGTGCGCTCCGCATCCTCGCCGCGCTCGCTGAGCCAGCTCTCCAGCGTACCCTGCCCCTTGGCCGAGGCCGCAGCCTCCTGCGTCAGGTTGGACTGGGCGTCGTCGAGGGTCTCGATCGCCCGTTCGCGGGCGAGACGCTCGTAATCGTCCGTTGCCGGCACGGCCGCGGCCGCCGCCTTCAGGCTCGACAGGCCGAACAGCGCGTCGATGCCGAAATGGATGCGGGCGACGTCGCCGATCTTGCGCTTGCTACGTTCGGCGATGTCGACGATGTCGGTCGCCTCGGCGAGCGCCGGCAGGCTGGCGATGCGCGTGGCCAGCGCTTCCGGCACGCCCTCGGAGGTCAGCACGGCGATGCGGGCGAGCCTCGCCTGGGACGCCGCCTCGGGTAGGAGCGAGCCGAGCTCGCCTGCCAGCTCCTTCACGCCCTTGGCGTAGCGGGCGATGGTCGGCTCGATCGTGCCGGGCTTGGCGACGCCGCGCCGCAGGAACCAGCCCATGCGGTTGGTGACGAGTTCCTGTGCGGCACCGTAGAGGCCGAGCTGGGTCTTGCCGGGGATTTTCGCATCGAGCGCGTCGATCTCGCCATTGAGGGCGATGAGATCGAAGGAATCCCGCGCGATCGCGTAGGCAGCCGCAATGGCCGGCGCGTCGGAGCGGGTCAGAGCCGCGAGCACCGGCACGAGAGCCGGGCCGCCACGGTTGACGATCGCGTTGGCGAGCTGGGTCGCGACGATCTCGCGGCGCAGCTTGTGGCTGGCGATCGCGTCCGGATAGGCTTCGCGCAGCGCTTTCGGGAAATAGCGGACGAGCTCGCTGGCGAGATAGGGATCGTCTGGCACCGGGGATTCGAGCAGAGCGTCGTGCAGCGAGAGTTTGGCATAGGCCAGCAGCACGGCGAGTTCCGGCCGGGTGAGACCTTCGCTGCGCTTCTCGCGCTCGGCGAGCTGGGCGTCGCTCGGCAGGTACTCGACCGCACGGTCGAGCCTTCCGTCCTGTTCCAATTTCTGCATCAGGAAGCGCAGGCCGGGCGTCGCGGCCGAGCCCTGCGCCTCGGTCAGCGAAAGTGCCAGCGTCTGCAGGTAGTTGTTGCGCAGCACGAGATCGCCGACCTCGTCGGTCATCGTGGCGAGCAATTCGTTGCGCTTGTCTTCCTTGAGGCGGCCGTCTGCCACGGGGCCCGCGAGCGCGATCTTGATATTGACCTCGACGTCGGAGGTGTTGACGCCGGCGGAGTTGTCGATCGCGTCGGTGTTGATCCTGACACCCTTGCGGGCCGCTTCGATGCGTCCGCGCTGGGTCATGCCGAGATTGGCGCCCTCGCCGATGACCCGAGCCCGGAGATCGTTGCCGGCGATGCGGATCGCGTCATTGGCGCGGTCGCCGACCTGCGCGTCGGTCTCGTCGGAGGCGCGGATATAGGTGCCGATGCCGCCGAACCAGAGCAGGTCGACGCGGCTCTTCAGGATCGCCGTCATCAGCTCGGGCGGCGAAACCTCCTTCTTGTCGAGGTCGAGCAGCGCGCGAACCTCGGGTGAGAGCGGGATGCTCTTGGCCTGGCGCGAGAAGATGCCGCCGCCCTTCGAGATCAGGCTCTTGTCGTAATCGGCCCAGGACGAGCGCGGCAGGGCGAAGAGGCGCTGGCGCTCGGCCAGCGATTTTGCCGTGTCCGGATCGGGATCGAGGAAGATGTCGCGATGGTCGAAGGCCGCGACCAACTTGATCGCGGGCGAGAGCAGCATGCCGTTGCCGAAGACGTCGCCCGACATGTCGCCGACGCCGGCGACGGTGAAGGGCGTCGTCTGGATGTCGATATCGACCTCGCGGAAATGGCGCTTCACCGCTTCCCAGGCGCCGCGCGCCGTGATGCCCATGCCCTTGTGGTCGTAGCCCTGCGAGCCGCCGGAGGCGAAAGCGTCGCCGAGCCAGTGGTGCTTCTCCAGCGAGATCGCATTGGCGGTGTCGGAGAAGGTCGCGGTGCCCTTGTCGGCGGCGACGACGAGATAGGGGTCGTCGCCGTCATGACGCACTGTGTCCGGCGGCGGCACGATGGTCTCGCCGTCGAGATTGTCGGTGAGCTCCAGCAGGTTGCGGATGAAGATGCGGTAGCTCTCGGTGCCCTCGGCGAGCCAGGCGGCGCGGTCGGAAGCCGGCGGGAGCTGCTTCGGGAAGAAGCCGCCCTTGGCGCCGACCGGCACGATCACCGCGTTCTTGACCTGCTGCGCCTTGACGAGGCCGAGCACCTCGGTGCGGAAATCCTGCGGCCGGTCCGACCAGCGCAGGCCGCCGCGGGCGACCTTGCCGAAGCGCATATGGACGCCCTCGACGCGCGGCGAGTAGACGAAGATCTCGTAGAGCGGGCGCGGCAGAGGCAGGCCGTCGACCCTGGCGCAGTCGAACTTGAAGGTGATGGTCTGGCGCGGTTGGCCGTCCGGGCCGATCTGGAAGAAGTTGGTCCGCAGGGCGGCATCGACCAGATTGACGAGGCGGCGCAGGATGCGGTCGTCGTCGAGGCTGGTGACGGCGTCGAGCGCCTCCTCGATCTCGGCATGTTTCTGGGCCATGCGCTGCTCGCGTTCGCCCGCCGGGACGCGCGGGTCGAACTTGGCAGCGAAATAGGCGACGAGCCCGGCGGCGATGCCGGGATGGTTGGTCAGCGCATCGGCGATATAGCCCTGGGCATAGGGCGCGCCGGCCTGGCGCAGGTAGCGGCCGAAGGCGCGCAGCAGGGCGGCCTCACGCCAGCCAAGGCCGGCGACGAGCACGAGCTGGTCGAAACGGTCGGATTCCGCGAAGCCGCGGAACTGCGCCATCAGCGCCGCCTCGATGGTCGGATCGAGATGTTCGACATCGATCTCGCCGTCGTCGGCGCGCTCCAGCGTCATGTCGTGCAGCCAGATGCGGACCGCATCGCCATTGCCCTGCGGCATGACGTTGTAGGTCCGCTCGTTGACGACGCGGAAGCCCATGTTCTCGAGCACCGGCACGCGGGCCGAGAGCGAGATCGGGGCGCCGCGCGAGAACACCTTGAGATTGGCGCGCTTGGCGTCGTCGCCTTCGCGCCGGTAGAGATTGACGGCGCGGCCGCGCTCCGGCGTGAGCTGCTGGAGCATCTCGATATCGACGAGCGCGTCGGCGGCCGAGAAGCGCTCGCGATAGGCGGCACCAAAGGCCTCGGCATAGCGCTCTGCCAGGGCGCGGGCGGCGGGGCCGGCCTTCTCCTGGTCGAGCACGTCCTTCAGCCCGTCGCCCAGGTCCGGACGATGGCGCTGATGCCGGCTTCGAGCGTCGAGCGCTCGACACGCGGGGTTTTGCCCTCGTCGCGGCCGATTATGTAATGGGTGCGCGAGAGCGGACCCTCGGGATAGGCGGGATAGGCGGCCGAGAGGCGCCCGGCATAGATCCGCGCCAGGAAATCGCCGACGCGCAGGCGCACCGTGGTGTCGTAGCGGTCCTTCGGGATGAAGACGAGGATCGAGACGAAGCGGTCGAACTCGTCGACGCGGGCGAGCGCGCGGATGCGCGGCCGCTCGGTGAGCTGCAGGATGTCGAGCGCGAACTGCTCCAGCGTCGGGGTGTCGATCTGGAAGAGCTCATCACGCGGATAGGCATCGAGCACATTCATCAGCGCCCGGCCGGAATAGCTCGCCGGGTCGAAGCCGATATTCTTGGCGACGCGGGCGACCTTCAGGCGCAGATAGGGGATGGCGCGGGCCGAGCCGGTATAGGCGTTCGAGGTGAGCAGGCCGACGATGCGCAATTCGCCGTCGAGCCGGCCGTCCGGCGTGAACAGCTTGACGCCGACATAGTCGAGATGGACGCGCCGGTGGACGCGGCTCTTGACGTTGGCCTTGGTGATGATCAGCGCCTGGGGCTTGGCCAGGAAGGAGCGCAGCTCCGGCGTGACCGTGACCAGTTCGCGGCCCTTGCGCAGGACCTTGACCGTGGGGTTGCGCAGGATGCCGAGGCCCGAGCCCTCGATCGGGTCGGCCGCGACGTCGCCGCCGGGGAAGCGGTAGGCGCGGATGCCGAGCAGGGTGAAGTTGTCGCCGGCGATCCATTCGAGGAACTGCAGCGCCTCGTTGATCTCGTCCTCCGGCAGCGGCGGCGGATTGGCGCGATAGGCCTGGATCACCTCGGTGATGCGGCCGCGCATCGCGGCCCAGTCGTCGACGGCGAGCGCGACATCGGCATAGACGTGGTCGAGCCCGGCGCGCAGCTTCTCGCGGGCTTCCGGCGTATCGATGCGCGGGACATGGATATGGAGCAGGCTCTCGCGGCGCGTGCCCTCGGGGGCGCGGCCGGCGGCTTCGCCGGCGAGCGAGGTGAACTTGCCCTTGGCGTCGCGGGCGACGGCCAGGATCGGGTGGGCGACGAGGCGGGGCTCATGGCCCTGCTCCTGCAGTTCGGCGAGCGTCGAATCGAGCAGGAACGGCTTGTTGTCGTTGACGACCTCGAGAACGGTGAGCTGGTGCTTGCGCTCGCCCTCGCCGAATTCCTCGTCGCGGAAGCGCAGGTTGATCGTATCCGGCTTGCGCGGCTGAGCGAGGTGCTCGAAGGCGGCGGCGGCGGTGCGGGCGAGCATTTCGGCCGGGAGGGCGTCGAGATCTTCGGCGACGGAGCGGCCGAAGAGCAGGCGGGGGAACTCGGCGGGCATCGAATTCTTCAATCCGGTGGCTGCGGCCTCGATCGCTGCGATCGCGCCAGCGGTCGCGTTCGTCACCCGTTTGCCCATGTCCCAACCCCAGTTGTTTTGCCGCAGCGATGACATAGGCTGCGGAGCCTTTCAACTTGCCGTGCCTGAAAAAGCGGCAAACTGACGCTCCCCCCGACTCGACAGGACGCACCATGGCAATAAAGCATGACAAACCCAAGGTGGGAGAAGAGCCGGCGCGTCAGGATTCGCCGCCGGTCGTCATGGCTCTGGACCTGAAGCCGGGCGCGCTTTCAGCCGAAAACCAGGCTTATTTCGCAAAATGCGAGGAGAAGCTCGGATTTGTGCCGAATGTGCTGAGCTCCTATGCCCATGACGACGCCAAGCTCACGGCCTTCGCGGCCTTCTACAACGACCTGATGCTGGCGCCGTCCGGCTTGTCGAAGCTGGAGCGGGAGATGATCGCGGTCGCGGTCTCCAGCGTGAACCGCTGCTATTACTGCCTGACCGCCCATGGCGCGGCGGTGCGCCAGCTCTCCGGCGACCCCGTGCTGGGCGAGCTCATGGTGATGAACTACCGGGCGGCGGCGCTGTCGGTTCGGCATCGCGCCATGCTCGATTTCTCGGTCAAGCTGACGGAAACCCCGCATCTGATCGGCGATGAGGACCGACAGGCCCTGCGCAAGGCCGGGTTCAGTGAGCGCGACATCTGGGATATCGGCGCCGTCGCGTCCTTCTACAACATGTCGAACCGGATGGCCTCGGCGGTCGATATGCGGCCCAATGCCGAATATCACGGGCAGGCGCGGTAAGATCGCTGTTCGGAGCCGGCACATCGCAATGCGGAGCCGTTGCGAGGAGCCCCAAAAGAAAAACGGCCGGCGCAATGCCAGCCGCTAGTTGGCCCCGACTCGGTGGCCCGGCTCCGCCCGAACTCCGGGGGGCTGGGGGGCTGACAAACCGGCGATCAGTGAAACCGGGCCGTCGAGGCAACGAAGAGAGTTGAACGTCGCAACTTGGCGCTCGCTTGGCGTGTTCGCGGCGAAAATGGGGCATTCGTGGAGAACACCGACCCGACACGTGGTCCCTTGCCGGCTTGCTCCCTTGCCAGAGCAGGGCCGCGGGCGCATCATCCAGTGGTGATTTGGTGAGGCTCCGACCAGGGAGGCGCCATGAGCGAAAGCGAAACGCCACAACCGCAGGCCGCGAGCGCGGTTGTGAACTTCCCGGCGCCGGCGAGACCGACCGCCGTGACCTTCGACCGGCGCGAACTCAGCGAGTTGCTCAATCTCTATGGCCGGATGGTCGCGGCCGGCGAATGGCGCGACTACGCCATCGATTTCCTGAAGGACAAGGCGCAGTTCTCGGTGTTCCGGCGCTCGTCGGAGATGCCGCTCTATCGCATCGTCAAGGATCCGGCGCTGGCGCGGCGGCAGGGCGCCTATTCCGTCGTCGCGGCGACCGGGCTGATCCTGAAGCGCGGCCCGGAACTCTCGCGCGTGCTCAAGGTGCTCGACAACAAGCTCAGCGTGGTGAGCTGACACGTCATCCGGCCCATCATTGTTCAAGCCCTCGGGACGAGGGCTGCTGAACGTCAGAGGCCGGGCGGCGTACGGTCGCCCTCGCCCAGCTCCTTCTGCATCAGCATCTGGTCGAGCCAGCGGCCGTGCTTGAATCCTATCCTTTCGGCCACGCCGATCAGGCGGAAGCCGGCGCGCTCATGCAGGCGGCGCGAGCCGATCGAGGCGCCGGTGCCGTCGCCGATCACCGCGATCATCTGGCGGAAGCCGCGCTCGGTGCAGGCCTGCATCAGGGCATCGAGCAGAAGGGTGCCGATGCCGAGCCCCTGTGCGGCGGGGGCGATGTAGATCGAGTTCTCGACGGTGGCGCGATAGGCCGGGCGCGGCCGGTAGGCTCCGGCATAGGCATAGCCGAGGATGGCGCCGTCCCGCTCCGCGACGAGATAGGGATAGCCGCCGGCCAGGATCGCCTCGAAGCGTCGCTGCATCTCGGCTTCATCGGGCGGTTCCAGTTCCCAGGAGGCGGTGCCGTGCAGCACCGCATGGGCGTAGATCGCGGCGATGGCGGCGATATCGGCTGGGATGGCAGGGCGGATCGAAGGCGTCGTCATGCCCAAAGCATGAGCAATGTCCGTGCCAGAAGGGAAGGCCTAACTCGAGGGAAGATTTGGCCCAAAGAAAAAGCCCCGGCCGTGGGGCCGGGGCTCGTCTCACCCGCGGAGCGGGATCAGATCATTCGCTCTTCGTGCCGAACAGCGAGAGCAGCATCTGGAACATGTTGATGAAGTTCAGGTAGAGCGACAAGGCGCCGTTCACCGAGAGCTTCGCGGCCGATTCCGCATCCAGATCCGAATAGAGATACATCTCCTTCAGGCGCTGCGTATCCCAAGCGGTCAGGCCAGCGAAGACCAGCACGCCGATCGCCGAGATGGCGAAGGACAGCGCGCTCGAGGCCAGGAACAGGTTGACCACCGAGGCGATCACGAGGCCGATCAGGCCCATGATCAGGAACGAGCCCATGCCCGACAGGGACTTCTTCGTGGTGTAGCCGGCGAGGCTGAGCGCCCCGAAGGCCGCGGCCGTGATGAAGAAGACCTTGGTGATCGACTCGCCGGTGAAGACGACGAAGATCGAGGACATCGACACGCCCATCACCGCCGCGAAGGCGAAGAACATGGCGCGCGCTGCCGAGGAGCTCATGCTCTCGGCCTTGAACGAGAAGAACAGGATGAAGGCGAGCGGGGCCAGCATCACGACCCATTTAAGCGGGCTGAGATACAGGGCCTGGCCGAGCGGGGTCAGCGCCGTCACCTTGCCGGTGGGCGAGACGCCGGCAATCGCCAGCATGCTGATGCCGATTGCGGCGAGGCCGGTGATGGCCAGGCCGATCGTCATGTTGTTGTAGACGCCGAGCATGAACGAGCGCAGGCCCTGATCCATCTCGACGGCGCTGGTCTGCTGTGCGCGGCCGGCACCCCAGACTGGAGCATTGCGGTCGAAGTTGCTCATTAAGAGAGTTTCCCCTGACGTAGTTTCGGACGACGGACAAGCGCGCATGCGCCAGCCGTCCTCGCGCACGAAAAGTCGCGATGATGGGAATATGGGCGGCTTTGCCGGTTCTTACAAGAGCCCGCCATGGTTAAGGCCGACGCCGGTATAGAAGTTCGGCGCCGCACCCATGCAGAATTACAGGATCTTAATGTCTATCGAGAGTCGTTCTCAGATAGTCATCATAAATTTCTGAGATGAGAAGCCGGCGCTTTCGTTAGTATTTTTATCGTACCGACAAGCCCGAACAGGACGGTAACACCCACGGCGGCAGTCGCAGCCAGTATAGCCCCTCTGGGATCACTGACGAACTCGATCCGCATCACTTGCGTGACGATGCCCCAGCCCGCCGCTGTACCCGCGAGAACGCCGAAAACGGCTGCGACGAAGCCGATGGCGGCGTATTCAAGGGCGTACGACGAAAGTATGAAGCGGCGGGTCGCGCCGAGGGTCTTCAGGATCATCGCGTCATAGAGCCGCGCGCGCTGTCCGGCTGCGAGCGCGCCGCCGAGCACGAGCAGGCTGGCGGCGATGGCGAGCCCGGAGGCGCCGCGGATCGCCATGGCGAGCTGGGCGACAATCGTATTGACTGCTTCGAGCGCGTCCTTGACCCGCACCGCCGTGACGGCCGGGAAGTCGAGCGCGAGGCGGCGCATCAGCGCGGCATCGGTCGCGCCCTTGCCGTCCGGGCTCGTCGCGATGGTGGCGAGATTGGTGTGCGGCGCCCCGGCAAAGGTGTTGGGCGAGAACACCATCACGAAATTGATGCCGAAGGAGCGCCAGTCGACCGTGCGGAAATTGGCGACGCGGGCGGTGATGTTGCGGCCGAGCACGTTGACGGTGAGTCGGTCGCCGATCTTCAGGCCGATGCCGGCGGCATTCTGGGCGTCGAAGGAGACCAGCGGCTCGCCGCGATAATCGGCCGGCCACCACTCGCCGGCCGCGACGCGCGAGCCTTCCGGCAGCGTGGCGGCATAGGTGATGCCGCGGTCACCGTCGAGCACCCAGGCGGATTGCTCGCTCGCCTTGATGTCCTCGGCGCGGGTCTGGTTCACGGAGACGATGCGGCCGCGCATCATCGGCACGCGCTCGGTCCTGGCGCCCGGCCGCTCGGCCGCGAGGAAGGCGTCGAAACGCTCGGAATCGCGGCTGGGCACGTCGAGGAAGAAGAAGCTCGGCGCCTTGTCGGGCAGGGCGCCGGTGAGCTGCCGGGTCAGGCTGACATCGATGAAGGAGAGCGCCGAGAGCAGGGCGACGCCAAGGCCGAGCGAGAGCACGAGCGCCGGCGTCAGAGCGCCCGGCCGGTGGCTGTTGGCGAGCGCCATCCTGAGCGCCGGGCGGCGCGGGCGCGGAATACGGCGGGCCAGCGCCATCAGGCCGAGCGAGACGGCGCGCAGCAGCAGGAAGACGCCGAACATCACGCCGATATAGATCAGCGCGATCCGGCGGTCATAGGCGAAGCCGATGGCGACGCCGGCCAAGCCTGCGAGCGCGAGCGCGCAGAGCACCAGATAGATCGCGCGGGGGCGGCGCGGATCGGGCTCGACCTTGTCGCGGAAGAGGGCGGAGACGGAAATATCATGGGCGCGGCCGAGCGGGATGATCGCGAAGACGAACGCGGTCAGCAGGCCGTAGAGCGCGGCGATCGCGAGTTCGCCCGGCGCGAGCGTCGGCTCGAACGGCACTGGCAGGATGCTCTGGACGACGGCGCCAAGGCCGAAGGGCGCGGCGGCGCCGAGTACAAGGCCGATGGCGGTGCCGATGGCAGCGACGAGCATCACCTCGGTCAGGTGGATCGCGACGACGCGCCCGCCGGTGGCGCCGACCGCCTTCATCGTGGCGAAATCGAGCTTCTTGGCCTCGACGAAGCGGCGCACCGCATTGGCGACGCCGACGCCCCCCACCAGAAGGGCCGTGAGGCCGACCAGCGTCAGGAACTGGGTGAAGCGTTCGAGATTGCGCTGGAAGCTCGGCGCGGCGTTGGCGCGGGAGCGGATTTCCCAGCCGGCATCGCGCTGCTGCGTGCCGGCATCCGCGATGACTTTTTCAAGCTCGGCGTCGCTGGTCGCAGTCTGCGGCAGCTGGAGGCGGTAGGTCCAGCGAATCAGGCTGCCGGGCTGGATCAGGCCGGTCGCCCTCAGCGCGTCCTGCGACATCAGGAGGCGCGGGCCGAAGCCGACGCCGGCGGCGATCTTGTCGGGCTCGGAGACCAGGTTGGCGCGCAACTGGATTTTCGCGCCGCCGACCGTGACGATGTCGCCGGGCTTGAGGTCGAGCCGGCCGAACAGGACGGGATCGGCGACGGCGCCATAGGCTCCATCGCGCTGGTCGAGCAGGCCGGGCAGCGGCGCCTGCGGATCGGTCTCGACCGTGCCGATGCTCGGATAGGCGGCATCGACCGCCTTGATCTCGACCAGGGCCGCGCCTTTCTCACCGGCATTGGCCATGCCGCGCATCGTCGCGATGCTGGAAACCGTGCCGCGTGCGGTCAGGAAGGCGAGCTCGGGCGCTGTCGCTTCGCGGTGGATCAGGCTGAAGGCGGCATCGCCGCCGAGGATGCGCCGGCCTTCGCGGGCAAGGCCTTCGGTCAGGCCGCGCGAGGCGGAGGCGACGGCGGCGATGGTCATGACGCCGAGCGCGAGGCAGGCAATGAAAATGCCGAAGCCGCGCAAGCCGGCGCGCAGGTCGCGAATGGCGAGGCGCAGGACGAGGCCGATGCCCGGGGAATGCGCGGGAGGGTGCGAGGTCGGCTTGACGGGGGCGTGCATCGTCAGGCGACCACCGTCTCGGGCTCGGCCTCGATCACGCCGGAACGCAGGCGGACCGTGCGTTCGCAAAGCGCGGCGAGCGAGAGATCATGGGTGACCAGCACCAGCGTCGCGCCGCGCTCGCGCTTCAGGGCGAAGATCAGGTCCACGATCGCGCGGCCGGTCGATTCGTCGAGATTGCCGGTGGGCTCGTCGGCGACGAGGATCGCCGGGTCCGGCGCGACGGCGCGCGCGATGGCGACGCGCTGCTGCTCGCCGCCGGAAAGCTGGGCCGGGTAATGGTCCATGCGGTGGCCCAGGCCCACATTGCGCAGTTCGGCTTCGGCGTGGGCGAAGGCATCCGTGTGGCCGGCGAGTTCCAGCGGCAGCGCGACGTTTTCGCGGGCGGTCATTGTCGGCACGAGATGGAAGGACTGGAAGACGATGCCGATATGCCGGCCGCGGAAGACGGCGAGCCCATCCTCGTCGAGCGCGCCAAGATCCTGGCCGGCGACCTTGACCAGGCCTGAATCGGGGCGCTCCAAACCGGCCATGGTCATCAGCAGGGTCGACTTGCCGGAGCCGGAGGGGCCCACGAGCCCGGTCGCCTCGCCGTCGGCCAGCGACACCGAGACGCCCTTGAGGATATGGACGCGGGCGGCGCCACGCCCCAAACTCAGGTGGACATCCTGCAACTCGATTGCCGAAACGGCCTTCTCGCTCATCACGCCATGATCCTGACTTGCGCTTCCATCGCCATCCCCGTTCGCACCGGATCGCGTCCCGAGCGGGGCGGAACCGCGGCGCGGCACGGTCTGCGGCCATATGGGTTCAGGCTCGCGCTTGTCCAATCGGCTGCGACGTTTTTCGTCGCCTTCCTGCTGCTTTTCATCGGGTCCCCTGACATGGCCGGCGCCCAGACTTCACCATCCGCTGCGAGTGCCGGGCGCTCGCTGAAGCTCGTCGCCTTCGGCAATTCGCTCTCGGCCGGCTACAATCTGCCGGCCAGCGCCGCCTTTCCGGCCGTGCTGGAGCAGGCCTTGCGCCAGAAAGGCCTCGCTGTCGAAATCGTGAACGCCGGTGTCTCCGGCGACACGACGCAGGGCGGGCTCGAACGGCTCGACTGGTCGGTGCCGGAGGGGGCCGACGGCGTCATCCTCGAACTCGGCGCCAACGATGCCTTGCGCGGGGTGGATCCGGCCGTAACCCGGAAAAATCTCGAAGCGACCATTGCCCGTCTGACCGAACGGAAGATCCCGGTGCTGCTCGCGGGCATGTATGCGCCGCGCAATCTCGGCGAGGATTTCGCGAAACGCTTCGATGCGATCTATCCGGAGCTTGCGAAGAAGCACGGGCTGGTGCTTTACCCGTTCTTCCTGGAAGGCATCGCGGGCGACCGCGCCCTGAACCAGGCGGATGGGCTTCATCCCACGGCCGAAGGCGTTACCGTCATCGTCCGGACCATCCTGCCGACGGTCGAGCGCTTCATCGCTACCTTGCCGCCCAGGTCCTGATCCGCCTGCGGGTTCTCCGCGCGCGTATCCCCGATTCCCGTATTGCCGCCTGCCGGCCCCCCGCTTCCGGAGTTGCTTCGCCATGGAATACCGCCGCCTTGGACGTACCGATCTCAAGGTCTCGGTGATCTGCCTGGGGACCATGACCTGGGGAGAGCAGAACACCGAGGCCGAAGGCCATGCCCAGATGGATTACGCCATCGAGCAGGGCGTCAATTTCTTCGACACGGCCGAGCTCTACGCGATTCCGCCGAAGCCGGAGACGCAAGGCTCGACCGAGCGGATCATCGGCAGCTGGTTCAAGGCGCGGAAGAATCGCGACAAAGTCATCCTGGCGTCGAAGGTCTGCGGGCGCGGCGGCAATACCTGGTTCCGCGACGACAAGAGCCCGACGCGGGTGACGCGCAAGCAGATCTTCGAGGCCGTCGACAAGAGCCTGCAACGGCTGCAGACGGATTACATCGACCTCTACCAGCTGCATTTCCCCGAGCGGCCGATGCCCTGGGGTTCGAATCCGACGCGCTTCGCCAAGGACGCCTTTGCGCCTGCGGCTGACGAGACCCCGATCGCCGAGCAGCTCGACGCTTTCGCGGAGGTGATCAAGGCCGGCAAGATCCGCCATCTCGGCCTCTCCAACGAGAGCGCCTGGGGCACGATGCGCTTCGTGACCGATTCGGAAGCGCGCGGCACGCCGCGGGTGCAGTCGATCCAGAACGCCTACAATCTGCTCAACCGCACCTTCGAGACGGCGCTCGCCGAGGTCGCGCTGCACGAGGATGTCGGCCTGCTCGCCTATTCACCGCTGGCGCAGGGTTACCTCACCGGCAAATATCTCGATGGTGCCCGCCCGGCCGGGGCGCGCACGACGCTGTTCGACCGGGGCCAGCGCTATCAGACGGCAGGAGCCGAGGAAGCGATCAAGCGTTATATCGCGCTCGCTCGCGATGCCGGCCTTGATCCCGCGCAGATGGCGCTCGCTTTCGTGAACAGCCGCTCCTTCGTCACCGCCAATATCATCGGCGCGACCTCGATGGAGCAGCTCAGGACCGATATCGCCTCGATCGGCGTGAAGCTTTCGCCGGAGGTTGAAGCGAAGATCGATGCGATCCACCAGCTCGTCGGCAATCCCTGCCCGTAAGTTCTGATTTCTCACCCAAACGCGGGTCATCCCGGGCGACCGGAGGGAGACCCGGATCCATGCCTGAACCCCTATGGGGAACGCTCCGGCATGGATCCCGGATCGGCGCCGCTTTGCGGCTTGTCCGGGATGACGGCGAGGGTGTGGGCTGCAGCGACAGTGCAAAAACAATTCCCCTAAGCCGGCTTCCTGCTCTACCGTCTCGCCAGAGTCACAATCGCTTGGCAGGGATTCGCTCATGCCGAGGCTGTTCATCGCTCTGGAAATTCCCGCCGAGGTCGCGACCGGGCTTACATTGCATCGCGGCGGATTGTCGGGTGCGCGCTGGATCGAGCCGGCCGACTACCACATCACCTTGCGCTTCCTCGGCGATGTCGACCGCCGCATGGCGAACGATGTCGATCACATGCTCTCCGATATCACGGCCTATCCGTTCGAGATCACGCTCGATGCGCTCGGCAGCTTCGGCGGCGACAAGCCGCGCGCGGTCTTCGCGCGGGCGCAGCCGGGCAAGGCGCTGACCGATCTGCAGGCCGATCTCGAGCGGCAGATGCGCCGCCTCGGTCTGCCGGCTGAAGCACGCAAATTCGTGCCGCATGTCACGCTGGCACGGCTGCGCGACACGACTCCCGTCGAGCTCGCGCATTTCCTCAGCCTGCACCCGATCGTCAGGCCGTTCACGTTCACCGCCCGCCGGGTGGCGCTGATGTCCTCGCGCGATTCGATCGGCGGCGGGCCCTATGTGCTGGAGGCGGCCTATCCGCTTGGCCCCGCCTATCCCAATCGCCTGTCACGGGAGATGCGGCGATGACCCGGCCGAAGCGGCTGTCCCCGGAAGCGCAGGCCGAAGCGCTGGCGACGCTGACCGGCTGGAAACTGGCGCAAGGGCGCGAGGCCATCACCAAGCGCTTCGTCTTCCGCGATTTCAGCGAAGCCTTCGGCTGGATGACGCGCGTCGCCTTGCTCGCGGAGGCGATGAACCACCATCCGGAATGGTCGAACGTCTACCGTACCGTGGACGTCACGCTGGCGACCCACGATGCGGGCGGCCTGACCGAGCTCGACGTCAAGCTGGCGCGAGCCATCGACGCGATTTCGGACTGAGCCGAAACCATCGCTCCCAGCTACGGGCCTTGCCGCGGC
Organism: Beijerinckiaceae bacterium; assembly: GCA_965283735.1. Classification (GTDB taxonomy): domain Bacteria; phylum Pseudomonadota; class Alphaproteobacteria; order Rhizobiales; family Beijerinckiaceae; genus Allobosea. The sequence continues at coordinate 1,648,339 of CBDIPN010000002.1, forward strand.
GCCGGCATGACCTGGCGTGAGAGGCCTGCCGGCAGGCGTTTCACGAGGGTTTTCAGCATCGGCCGCCAATGCTGGATGCCGAGATGGCAGGCGAGCCGCCCCTTCAGCGACAGGGGCCGGAGGCGGTCGCTGACCGCGACGCTGCCATCGGCATGTTCAAGCTTGTAAGGCTCCGCCGGCGCCAGCAGGTCGAAGACCGCGCTGCCGCGGGCGCGAGCACTGGCGAAGCTGTGGTGGATCAGGATCTTCCCGATGCCGGCCTGTTCGTGCTCCGAGTCTGTCGCGAGGACATGGGCGAAGCTGTGGCCCTTGCAGTCAAAGGACAGGTCGATGCCGATCGGGGTATCGTGGATCGATAGCGCTGCGATTCGCAGCGAAGCCTCGCCGGAGGCGTCGGCGGCCAGATCGATGAAGAAGGCGGCGAAGCGGGGATCGTTGATGACCGGCGCGACGATGCCGCGCCGGGCGAGCGTCATGCGCTTCATCGCGATGGCGGCGGCGGCGAGCCGTGCCGCCTCCGGGCCGGGCGCCGGCATGGTGTAGGCAATCGGGCCGCATTCCTCCAGACGACGCAGGCGACGGCGATGGTTCGAGCGCTCGCGTGCGGGGTAGGCCAGGCTCGGCCCGGTTTCACCGACGCGGCGGCCGAGCTTCGCGAAGGGCGCTTCCTGCCGATCGCCCTGCACGGCGTCGTCGAGCAGGCCGCTCAGGGCGAGGCGGGAATCGGCCCGCAGCTTGCGGGCCTCGAAGAGATCGGCGCCTCGGCTTTGAATGAATGCCCAGCCTGCCTCCAGCAACGATTCCTGACCATCGCCAACGAGCACGTCGCCGAACTGGGCGACCGGGACGCCCATGAAGCGGAGGGTATCGAGACCGTAACGCCGCTGGCGGACGAGCGGCCAGACCATCGCCAGTTCACCGCCTTGGCGCGCTATGACGATGCTGAGCCGGGTGTCGGGGGGCAGGTAATGCGTCGCCCAATGGCGCAGGAAGACATGGCTCTGGAAGAGCTGCGCGGGGGTGGCGGAGCGTTCGAAGAGGACCTCCCAGTCGCGGCGCAGCTCCAGGAAGCCAGCCATATCCTCGACAAGATCGAGCGTCACGGCACCGTCCCGCCGGGCCGGCAAAGGCAGGGATGCGTTCATGGGCCCGCGCGCAGATGCTGAATCAAGCGCTTGGCGCCGGCCATGCGGAAGCGGGCGAGATAAGGCAGCATCAGGAGCGGGTGGCGCGCGGCGAAGGGCGCGTCATGCTCGACCATGTGGCGGACGGCGACGACCGGGAAGGGTGCGCGCAAGGGACGGAACTGCGGGTTCCACAAGCCGGGCGCCTCCGATTCCGGATGCATCAGCCCGATCATGCGGAAGCGGCGGAGCGATGCGAATTTCAAGCGCTTCTGAACGCGTTGCAACATCGTCGTGCCGGCCGGATCGGCGCAGCCGGGAAAGCCGATGATCACGGTGCGGAAATGCTGCATGGCCGGCGGGGCGGGAATCGCATCGAGATCGGCGAAGCTGCGGCTGACGGCCGCAAAGGCAGCCTCCTCATCGGCAGCGGTCGCCGTGGAGATGCCGAGGCGGACCGTGTCGAGCTTCGCGGCCTGACGGGTGAAGGGGCAGACGGCACCCGTACGGCCGAGATCGGCATGGGCGCTCATCAGATAGGTCTCGACCCAACCGACGAGCACGGCCAGCGGCGGCGCTGCGCCATCCACGCAGTGGGCGCGGGCTTCGGGCAGGGTCAGGAGCTGCGGTTCGGCGACGGCGCTATCGGTCATGGCTGCATGACGAGAGATGTTGCAGCCGTGGCATAGCAGCCCCGGATTAGCGAAGGGTTGATCGCCGCCAGTATGTCGCAGACGCCGCGTTGACGCGTTCTAAACCCTGTTCCAGCCACAGGCACCGAGCGCCGCCAGCATATGCGGCGGTGGCGGCGCCTCGACGACGATCGGATCGCGCTTCTTGTAGAGCGGGATCGCGATCGACCGGGCGTGCAACTGGAGGCCCGGCCCGCCCTCGCGCGGGGCATCGCCATAGATCTCGTCGCCGAGCATCGGCCAGCCCGAAGCCTGGCAATGGACGCGCAACTGGTGGGTGCGACCCGTCAACGGCTCCAGCGCGAGCCAGGCGAGCGGGCCGTGCTCGCTCTCGCCCCGGCCCAGCACGCGGTAGCGGGTCTGGGAGGGCAGGCCGGCGGGATCGACCTTCATCCACCAGCCGCGCTCGGGCGAGCGCTTGGCCAAGGGCAAGTCGATCAGCCCCTCGTCCTGCGCAGGATTACCTTGCACGATCGCCCAATAGGTCTTGCCGATGCGCCCGTCGCGAAACATCTGGTTGAGCTCGGCCATGGCGCGGGGATGCCGGCCGAGCACGAGGCAACCTGAGGTGTCCTTGTCGAGGCGGTGGGCTGCTTCCGGCTTGCGCGGCAGGCCGAAGCGGAGCGCGTCGAGATAATCGGTCAGGACCGGGATGATCCGGCGCTTGGCCTGCGGACCCCGATGCGACGGCAATCCGGCGGGCTTGTCGATGACGAGCATCATGGCGTCGCGATAGAGCAGCGGCACGGGCAGCTCGTCGTCGATCTGCCCGTGGGATTGCGAATTTTCTGGTCGGTCCGGCGCTGCCATGGCATTGCGCTAGCGAAGCCGGCCCGGCGGCGCAACCCGATATGCCCGCCGAACCGAAGACAGGACGACGATGAGCGAGACCGAACCGAAGAAACGCGGCTTCTTTTCGAGGCTGTTCGGACGCGACGAGGAACCGGCCAAGCCGGCTCCCGCCCCGGAGGCGGTGACCGAACCGACCGTCAAACCTGTCGAGGAGCCGAAGCCGGACGTTGAAGAGATCTCTCCTGCGACGGCTGTCGAGACGGAAGCGGTTATCGTCGAGGCGCCGACCCCTGAGCCCGTCGCGCCTCCTGTTTCGGTTGAAGAGGTTGCGCCTCCGGTCGAGCCGGAGCCGGAACCAGTCGTCGCCATCGTTCCGCAGCCCGAGCCCGTTGTGGCCGCCGAACCTGCCCCCGTCCCTGCGCCGCAACCGAAGCGGAGCTGGTGGCGGCGGCTGACAGAGGGGCTGTCGCGGACCTCCTCGGCGCTGACGACGGGGATCACCGACCTCTTCACCAAGCGCAAGCTCGATGCCGGCACGCTGGAGGATCTCGAAGACATCCTGATCCAGGCCGATCTCGGCCTCGCGACCTCCGCCAGGATCGCGAAAGCGGTCGGTGACGGGCGCTACGACAAGCAGATCGAGCCGGCCGAGGTGAAGGCCATTCTGGCGCGCGAGGTCGAGACGATCCTCCTGCCGGTCGCGCAGCCGCTGGCGATCGACGCCACGAAAAAGCCGTTCGTGCTGCTGATGGTCGGGGTCAATGGCTCCGGCAAGACCACGACGATCGGCAAGCTCGCCGCGAAATTCCGCAGCGAGGGCAAATCCGTGATGCTCGCGGCCGGCGATACCTTCCGCGCCGCGGCGATCGAGCAGTTGCGGGTCTGGGGTGAGCGCACCGGGGCCGAGGTCGTCTATGGCCAGCAGGGCGCCGATGCGGCGGGCCTCGCCTTCGAGGCGCTGCAGAAGGCCAAGGCGAACAATACCGACGTGCTGCTGATCGACACGGCCGGTCGGTTGCAGAACAAGCAGGGACTGATGGACGAGCTTGCCAAGGTTGTGCGTGTCATCCGCAAGCAGGATCCGAGCGCGCCGCATGCGGCCCTGCTCGTGCTCGACGCCACCGTCGGCCAGAATGCGATTTCGCAGGTCGAGGCCTTCCGCGAGACGGCGGGCGTGACCGGGCTGGTCATGACCAAGCTCGATGGCACCGCGCGCGGCGGCATCCTGGTGGCGCTGGCGGCGCAGTTCGGCCTGCCCGTGCATTTCATCGGCGTCGGCGAGAGCGTCGACGATCTGGAGCCGTTCTCGGCGCGCGATTTCGCGCGGGCCGTGGCGGGCATGGAATCAGCTTCGGGAGAGGCGGCGTGAGCGAGACGATGCAGCAACCGGCGGGCGCAGCTGAGAAGGGCAAGGCGGTCAATCCGCTGCTCAAGCTCGCGCTGGAATTCGGGCCGCTGGCGATCTTCTTCTTCGCCAATTCCTATGGCGACCGGCTGTTCGGCGTGGCCGAGGACCGGCGCATCTTCGTCGCGACCGGCATCTTCATCGCGGCGTCTCTGATCGCACTGGCCTTGTCGCGCGCGCTGATGGGCTATCTGCCGCGCATGGCGATCGTGAACGCGATCGTCGTCACCGTCTTCGGCGGGCTGACGCTGGCGCTGGACGATGCCTTCTTCATCAAGGTCAAGCCGACCATCGTGAACGCGCTGTTCGGCTCGGTGCTGCTCGGCGGGCTGCTCTTCGGCCGCGCGCTGCTCTCGCTGGCGCTGGAGACGGTGCTGCAGCTCGACGAGGAAGGCTGGCGCAAGCTGACCTTCCGCTGGGGGCTGTTCTTCTTCGTGCTGGCAGCCATCAACGAGGTGGTCTGGCGCACGCAGACCCAGGATTTCTGGGTCGCCTTCAAGGTCTGGGGCGTGATGCCGCTGACCATGGCCTTCGCGCTGGCGCAGACACCCCTGATCCTGAAGCACGAGATCAAGCCCGCGAAGACCGAGGAATAGGTCGAAAGCCACCGCTCTTGCCATTTGGCAATGTTGTCTCCATTTTATGCCAAATGGAGAGCGATGCCATGACGGCTCTGCTGCGTATCGAGACGGCCCAGCGCGATTTCGCCCCGGATCCGATCACGGATGAAGAGGCGGCCGCGATGTTCCGTGCCGCGGTCAATCTGTTCCGGCTCTGGCGGGTCACCGACGAGGACGCGGCGGTGCTGATCGATCTGCCGGTCAGGAGCTACCGACGCTGGAAAGCCGGCGAGATCGGCCGCATTTCGCGCGACGGCAAGGCGCGGCTTTCGAACCTGATGGGCATTCACAAGGCGCTGCGATTGATCTTCACCGAGCCGCAGCGCGGCTATGACTGGATCAAGCGCCCAAACAGTGATTTCGGCGGCAGATCGGCGCTGGATGTCATGCTCGGCGGCGAACTCACCGATCTGATGCGGGTGCGCCGTCTGCTCGATGCCGAGCGAGGCGCCTGGTGATCGATCCGGCGAGCCTGCCGGTCGCCGAGATCGAATGGCGCGGTGCGGTCCGGATCATCCGCAGCATCTTCCCGCCGATCGATCTGTTCGAGGATATCGCCGATCCCGCCGACTGGCCGCTTCTGATCGCGGCCGAGCAGAAGACCAATCCACGCCTGATGGAGACGATCGGCAATCTCGATCTTGTGCCGGCGGAGCGACGCGTTTCGGGGCCGGGCGCGAGCTGGTTGATGGCGCCCTTCACCCATGTCAGCCCGGACCGGCCGAGCCGCTTCAGCGATGGCAGTTTTGGCGTGCTCTATGTGGGGGACAGCTTCGAAGTGGCGCTGCTGGAGACGATCCATCACCACGCCCGCTTCATGCGGGCGACGGCCCAGCCACCGGGCTGGACCTCGCAATTCCGCGAGATCGTAATGGAGGTCGACGCGGAGCTTCACGATATCCGTTCGCTCGGGGTCGAAGCTGCCCCGGCGCTCGATCCGATGGATTACACCGAGAGCCAGGCGCTCGGCATCGGCTTGCGTGGGCTGGGCTCTGCCGGCATCGCCTATCCCAGCGTGCGCTGCCTCGGCGGCGAATGCGCGGGGCTGTTCTACCCCGACGGCGCCAGCCGCCCGGTTCAGGGCCGGCATCTCGACTATCACTGGAACGGCGAGCGCGTGGACCTCTACCGGGATCGCAGCGCCGGCGAGGTCTATCGCATCGTCTGAGGCCTATTTCGGCGCCAGCCGGATCGCGCCGTCCAGGCGGATCGCGGTGCCGTTCAGCATGTCGTTCTCGATGATGCTGCGGGCGAGCGCCGCATATTCAGCCGGGCGGCCGAGGCGCGAGGGATGCGGCACGGAGACGGCGAGCGAGGCCTTGGCGTCGTCGGGCAAGCCGGCGAACATCGGGGTTTCGAACAGGCCGGGCATGATCGTGACGATGCGGATGCCGACCCCGGCGAGATCGCGGGCGACCGGCAGGGTCAGCCCGACGACGCCGGCCTTGGAGGCGCCATAGGCCGCCTGGCCGATCTGGCCGTCCTCGGCCGCGACCGAGGCCGTGCAGATGATGACGCCGCGGCCGCCATCCTCCGTCACCGGATCGAGCCCGGCGAGCGCGACCGCCGACTTGGCAATGATGCGGAAGGTGCCGGTCAGATTGATCGCCACCGCCTTCTCGAAGGTGGCGAGGTCATGGGCGATGAGTTCGCCCGTGTCGCGCTTCTTCGAGACGACGCGGCGGCCCGGCGCGATGCCGGCGCAGTTGACGATGATGCGGGCGACGCCATGGGCGGCGCGGGCCTTGGCCAGCGCTTCGTCGACCGAGGCCTCGCTGGTGACGTCGCAAAGGGCGAAGACGCCGCCGATCTCCTTGGCGATGGCCTCGCCGCGCTCGGCATTGAGATCGAGCAGCGCGACCTTGACGCCCTGGCCTGCCAGCATGCGCGCGGTCGCCTCGCCGAGGCCGGAGGCGCCGCCGGTGACGATGGCGGCGAGGGAGGAATCGAGTTTCATGGCGCGTTTCCCGTCAATCTTGTTGTGACAGCCGGTTTAGAGGGCGTTTCGCGGCGCTCCAAGCGGGTTTTCGGAACTGCCTCTTGTGCAGGATTGCGCCGGGGCCATCTTTCGATAGGGCGCTTCAATGGGAAGCGCGCGATCATCGGCGTCATCGACCGCCAGGGAGTGCGACAGGGATGAGCGAGGGGTTCAGCGCAAGCTTCAGCCGCGAGGAGATGGAGGCGATCCGCAAGAGCCTGCGGGACGAGGCGAAGTTCGGCGCCGATTTCATGGCCCGGCTCAAGCGCGTCGCGAAGCGTATTCCGTTCGCGGAGGATCTGCTGGCGGCGTGGTTCTGCGCCCGCGATCCGGCGACACCGCGACGCGTGCGGCTGACGCTGCTCGCCGCGCTCGGCTATTTCGTGCTGCCGGTGGATGCGCTGCCGGACATCATGCCGCTGCTCGGCTTCACCGACGATGCGGCGGTGATCGCGGCTGCGATCGCAGCCGTTGCCGGCTCGATCACGATCGAGCATCGCGAGCGGGCGAAGCAGGCGATGGCGGAGCTTTAGTTCGCTTTCACCGGAAACACGCGGTCATCCCGGACAAGCCGCGTGAGCGGCGCCGATCCGGGATCCATGCCGGAGCGCCTACGGTAGAGGTTCAGGCATGGATCCCGGGTCTCCCTCCGGTCGCCCGGGATGACGGCGGTGGGCTTTTTCGAGGTCTTCGTGGAACGCGATCGTCAGAGCGTCAGGACGATCTTGCCCTTGGCCTTACGGTCGGCGATCAGCGCGTAGGCCTCGGTCCAGCGTTCGAGCGGGATCGTGGCATGGACATGGGCGCGGATATGGCCGGCCGCCGCCCAGTCCAGCAGGCGCTCCATGTTGCGGCGGTGGCCGGCCGGGTCGCGCGCGACGAACTGGCCCCAGAACACGCCGCGCAGGTCGCAGCCCTTCAACAACAAGAGGTTGAGCGGGATTTTCGGGATTTCGCCGCCGGCAAAGCCGACCACCAGATAGCGCCCCTCCCAGGCCATCGAGCGCAGGGCCGGCTCGGCCAATTCGCCGCCCACCGTGTCGTAGAGCACGTCGACGCCGCGGCCTTCGGTGAGCTTCTTCAATTCGGCCCGAATGTCGTCGCGGGCATAATCGATCTCCTCCTGCGCGCCGTGCTCGCGGGCGAGCGCGAGCTTGTCGGCCGAGGAGGCGCAGGCGATGACATGGGCGTCGAGCAGCGCGCCGATCTCGACCGCCGCCAGACCCGCCCCGCCGGAGGCGCCGAGGACGGCGAGCGTCTCGCCGGCCTTCAGTCCGGCGCGCTGGATCAAGCCATGCATCGCGGTGCCGTAGGTCACGAAGAGGCCGGCCGCTTGCGCATCGTCGAGCCGCTCGGGAATGCGGATGAGCTGATCGGCGGAAACCGCAACCTTTTCGCGCGCTGCGCCGTAACCCAGCCAGGCCGCGACGCGCTCGCCGACCTGCCAGCCGGTCACGCCCTCGCCGACGGCGCTGATCGTGCCGGCGCATTCGGCCGAGGGTGAGAACGGGAATGCGGGTTTCGTCTGGTAGCGGCCCTGAATGATCAATGTGTCGAAGAAGTTGAGGGCGGCGACCTTCACTGCGATCACGACCTCGCCGGGGCCGGGGATCGGATCGGGCAGGTCGCGGATCGCCAGCTCCTCGGCCGAGCCGTAATGGTCGCAGAGCAGGGCCTTCATCGTCGATCCGCCTTCGTCCTCATCGCGCCCGATTCTGGCATGGCCGGAGGCGGCACGGAACCGCCCCGTCATCATTCGTATTTTCGCCAGGATCGTGACACTCTATTCCGCCGTTCCCGCGCGATCGCCTGATCAACAGGTGGTAAACGCGGTATTAAGTTTTTTAGTGACTGATGGCGGTCCATGATCAACTCGTTCCTCCGCACCTCCCGCGCCGCTGCCCCCCGTTCCGCTCTTGCTGCCACCCTCGCGGCGGGCAGCATTGCTGTTCTGTTGCTGCCGACAGGCGCAGCTGCCCAGCAACGCGCCAAGCCCGCTCCGGCCGCCGCTGCTGCCGCCAGTCCTGGCCAGGGCCAGGCCATGCTGCTGGAGACGGCCGGAAAATGGCAGGCCTTCTCGTCGCAGCAGGGTCGTTCCAAGGTCTGCTACGCCCTGTCCAAGGCCGAGACCCGCATCCCCGCCAATCTCAAGGATGTCGAAGGCCTGCTCTTCGTCTCCAGCCGGCCGGGCGAGGGCGTGCGCAACGAGATCAGCTTCGTGATGAATTTCGACCTCAAGGAAGGGGTCGAGCATCAGGCGATCGTCGGCAACGAGCGTTTCGCGCTGGTCGCCAAGGGCCAGAACATGTGGCTGAAGAACCCGGCCGAGGAGCCGCGCATGCTCGACTCGCTGCGCCGTGGCTCCGGGCTGGAGATCAAGGGCACCTCCAAGCGCGGCAACCCGACCAGCGACAAGTACTCGCTCGCCGGCATCAGCCAGATCGTGAAGCGGGCTGAGGACGCCTGCAAGTAAGGCTGAAAGGCTCCACGCCGTCATCCCGGCTTTCCGTTTCGCCGTGGCTGGGATGATCTGCGTGAAGGGCGGATTTCCGCTTTTGCCCGAATTGTGCTAGGGAGCCGCGAAATCCCGCGCCTTCCCCGATGGGCGACGACAGAGCTCCGATGACCGCATCCGTTCCCGCTACCGCCGCTCCGGCGGCCGAACCCGTTTTGCGACGCCCTTCGCTGGTCGGGCGCACCCGCGCTGGCTTGCTTGAGGCGCTGGCCGAGATCGGCGTGCCTGAGAAGGAGCGGCGCATGCGCGTCGGCCAGCTCTGGAACTGGATCTACCATTACGGCGTGCGCGAATTCGACGCGATGACGACGATCGGCAAGGGGCTGCGCGGGCAGCTCGCCGAGCGTTTCTCGCTCGATCTGCCCACTGTTACCGCTGAGCAGGTCTCGACCGACGGCACCCGCAAATGGCTGATGCGCATGCCCTCGACCGGTCCGCATGATCGCGGCGCCGAGATCGAATGCGTCTATATCCCCGAGGTCGATCGCGGCACGCTCTGCGTCTCCAGCCAGGTCGGCTGCACGCTGACCTGCACCTTCTGCCATACCGGCACGCAGCGCCTGGTTCGCAACCTCAAGACCGAGGAGATCGTCGCCCAGGTGATGGTGGCGCGCGACCGGCTCGGCGATTTCCCGAACCGCGCGGCACCGGACGGCGCTTTCGTTCCCAACGACGGCGGGCGCTTCGTCTCGAACATCGTCTTCATGGGCATGGGCGAGCCGCTCTATAATTTCGACGGCGTGCGCGATGCGATCGCCGTGATCACGGACGATCAGGGCCTGTCGATCGGGCGCCGCCGCATCACCGTCTCGACCTCGGGCGTGGTGCCGCAGATCGGCCCGCTCGGCGAGGAGATGGGCACGATGTTGGCGATCTCGCTGCATGCGGTGCGCGACGACCTGCGCAACGAGCTGGTGCCGCTCAACAAGAAATACCCGATCAAGGACCTGCTCGACGCCTGCCGGAATTATCCGGGCCTGTCGAACGCCAAGCGCATCACCTTCGAATACGTGATGCTGAAGGGCGTGAACGATTCCGACGCCGAAGCGCGCGAGCTCGTCCGCCTGCTCAAGGGCATCCCGGCCAAGATCAACCTGATCCCGTTCAACCCGTGGCCCGGCACTAAATACGAGTGCTCGGATTGGGACCGGATCGAGCGCTTCTCCGAGATCGTCTTCCGCGCCGGCTATGCCTCGCCGGTGCGCACGCCGCGTGGGCGCGACATCCTCGCTGCCTGCGGCCAGCTCAAGAGCGAGACGGAAAAACTCTCCGCCCGCGCCCGGCTTATGCTGGACGAGGCGCAGGCCGACGCTCCGGCTGTGGCGGCGGAATAAGCCTTGCTGCGCTGGATTTGCGGATCCCGTTCGCCTGCCTCGTCGCGATGGGCGCGGGTGTGTTCTTCCTGGAGCGGCGAGCTTTGCTTCGCCCGCCGTGGCCATGCTGATCGGCGGCGGTATCGAGCGGTTGATCGATATCCTGTTCGGGCTCGCCGAGAGCGGGATCGATCCGGCGCCGGCCGCTCAGGCGGCCTTTGCCCTGATCGGCAAGCTCGGCATGGCGATCATCGTGGCGCCGGTGGTGCTGGTCGCAGTCGGCTCGGAGCTGTTCCGCTTGCGCAGCGGCCTGCTCCAGAGCGGCTTCACCGGGCTTCTGGCTGCGCTCCTGCCGCTCGCGATGCTCCGGCTGTCGCGGGCGCCCAGCACGGCCGAGATCCAGATCATCTCCGGGCTCTTCCTGGTCGGCGCGGCGACGGGCTTCGTCTACTGGCTGATCGCCGGGCGCGGCGTTGGTGGCGAGCGCCCGGCGCAACAGTAATCCTGCTCAGTCGCCGATCGCGACGCCTTCGCGGCGGCCGTCGGCGCCGCCCAGAAAGCCTTCCGGCGTCTTGACGATGGCCTGCGTGCCCGAGGTCATCTCCAGCAGGCGGACCTCGTGGCCCCTGGCCTCCAGAGCCGCTTTCCAGGCTTCGGCCTCGGTGCCCTTCTCCAGCTCGGTCGGGCCGTTGCGGCTGCCGAAATTGCCGAAATCGACGGCCTGTTGCGGGTCCATCTTCCAGTCGAGCAGGGCAACCAGCGTCTTGGCGACATAGCCGATGATCTGGCTGCCGCCGGGCGAGCCGACCACGGCATGGAGCCGGCCGAAAGCGTCGAAGACGAGCGTCGGCGCCATCGAGGAACGCGGGCGCTTGCCGGGCTCGACGCGGTTGGCGACGGGCTTGCCGTCCTCCTCGGGTGCGAAGTTGAAATCGGTCAGCTCGTTGTTGAGCAGGAAACCGCCCTTGGTCATCAGCCGGGAGCCGAAACCGTCCTCGATCGTCGTGGTCATGGCGACGGCATTGCCGTCCGCATCGACCACCGAAATATGGCTGGTGCCGTTCTCGATGCCGTCGGAGGGGGCAAGGAGCTGCGCGCGCCGATGCGGCGGATCGCCGGGCTTGGCGCGGCCCATCGAGCGCTCGGGGCTGATCAGTCCGGCGCGCGAGCGGACATAGTCGCGATCGATCAGGCCGCGCACGGGCACGCTGATGAAGGCGGGATCGGCGAGATAAAGCGCGCGATCGGCGAAGGCGAGCCGGCCTGCCTCCGTGAACCAGTGGGCTGCATCGGCGCCCGGCCCGATGCGGCGCAGGTCCTGGCCTTCGAGGATGCCGAGCATCTGCTGGAGCGCGACGGCGCCCGAGCTCGGCGGGCCCATGCCGCAGAGGCGCCAGATGCGGTAGGCGCCGCAGACCGGGTCGCGTTCCTCGACCTTGTAGCCTGCGAGGTCGGCGAGCGTGATATCGCCGGGATTGGTCGGGTGGCCGGTCACCGTCGCGACGATGTCCTCGGCGATCTGTCCTTTGTAGAAGGCTTCCGAGCCTTGGGATGCGACGGCGCGCAGCGTCGCGGCGAAGGCCGGGTTCTTCAGGATGGTGCCGACGGTCTTGGGCTTGCCGTCCGGCTCGTAGAAATAGGCAGCAGCCAGGGCGTTCTTCGGGAGGTCCTTTTCACCGGCCAGCAGGCCGTTGAGGCGCGGCGAGATCGCGAAGCCTTCTTCCGCCAGTTTTACCGCGGGCGCGACGACATCGGCCCAGGGCAGTTTGCCCCAGCGGCGATGCGCCTCTTCCAGCAGCTTCAGCGTTCCGGGCACGCCGACGGAGCGGCCGCCGACCACGGCCTCCTTGAATGGCATCGGCTTGCCGTCCTTCATGAAACGGTCGGGCTTGGCGGCGGCGGGCGCGGTCTCGCGCCCGTCCAGCGTCGTGACCTTGCGGCCGGCCTCGTCCCAATGGACGAAGAAGGCGCCGCCGCCGATGCCGGAACTCTGCGGCTCGACGAGGTTCAGGACGAGCTGGATCGCGATGGCGGCGTCCGCCGCGCTGCCGCCGGCGCGCAGGATCTCGCGGCCGGCCGTCGCGGCCAGCGGATTGGCGGCGGCGGCCATGAAGCGCTGGGCTGTGCCCAGGGTCTTGGTGGCGCGCCCGGTCGCAGCCTCGGGGGCGGGCGCTTGTGGCTGGGCGACGGCGATCTGCGCGGCCAGCAGGGCGGATGACAGAGAGAGAAAGAGAGACAGGCGCATGGGCGAAGCTCCAGTGAGAATCGCACGATAGGCCATTCGTCGCAGCGTGACAGCTTGGATGGGCGGGCGCTGGCGAGTAAGGTCCGAATCGCTAGTTCTGACGTTGCCAAAAGGGGTTTTCGGCATGTCGTTTTCGACTCATCTTCGCCGGCCGCTCACCTGGCTCATTCTCGGCATGCTCGGCGTCGTGCTGGCCGGCTGCGGCTACAACAACGTGCCGACGCTGGAGGAAAAGGCGAAAGCCGCCTGGTCCGAGGTGCAGAACCAGTATCAGCGCCGCGCCGACCTGATCCCGAATCTGGTGGAGACGGTGAAGGGCTATGCCGCGCAGGAGCGCGAGGTCCTGACCGCGGTGGTCGAGGCCCGCGCCAAGGCGAGCCAGGTCAAGGTCGACGCCTCGACCATCAACGACCCCGCGAAGTTCAAGGAATTCCAGGACGCGCAGAACCAGCTCACCGGCGCGCTCGGGCGGCTGCTCGTCACGGTCGAGCGCTATCCGGAGCTGAAGTCCAACCAGAACTTCCTCGCCCTGCAGTCGCAGCTCGAAGGCACCGAGAACCGGGTCGCGGTGGCGCGGCGCGATTACATCCAGGCGGTGCAGGCCTTCAACACCGAGATTCGCACCTTCCCGGGCGTGATCTGGGCGAAGCTGTTCTGGGGCGCCAAGCCGATGGAGACGTTCGCGGCGACCGCCGGAGCGGACCGGCCGCCGGCGGTGAAGTTCTGAAGGGCCTATGGTCTTGCCAAAAGAGGCACGCGGAACCCCTCTCCCGAGTGGGAGAGGGGCAGGGGTGAGGGCAGGATGGGAAACGTCTTGGCCTGGCCCTTGCTGCGGCAGCGGTTGGCTCGGAACTCTAATGGTCCAACGGCCTACACCTCACCCCTGCCCCTCTCCTTACAGGAGAGGGGTTCTGCGTTGCGTTTCCGCATTCTTCCTCTTCTTGTTTTGCGCTTTCTCTGCATTCGCCGAGCCGCGCTATCCCGCACTGACCGGGCGGGTCGTCGATGGCGCCAATCTGCTCGCGCCGGATGTCCGGCTGCGGCTCGAAGACAAGCTCAAGGCGCATGAGGACAAGACCTCCGATCAGGTGGTCGTCGCGACGGTGCCCTCGCTGCAGGACGTCACGATCGAGGATTTCGCCAACGGGCTCTTCCGGTACTGGAAGCTCGGCGAAAAGGCCAAGAACAACGGCGCGCTGCTGATCGTCGCGCCGAAGGAGCGCAAGGTCCGCATCGAGGTCGGCTACGGCCTGGAAGGGGCGCTGACCGACGCGCTCTCCAAGGTGATCATCACCACGGCGATCGCGCCCAAGTTTAAGACCGGCGATTTCGCCGGGGGGATCGAGGGCGGCGTCGACGCCATACTGACCATTCTCGCGGGGGATGCCGAGGAATGGCAGCGCAGGGCCGAGGTGCGCTCGGACGAGAGCACGCTGGGCGAGGACATCGCGGTGATCATCGCGATGATCTTCATCTTCCTGTTCATCGTCGCGTTCCTGCGGGGCTTGAGCCAGCAGGGCGGCGCGCGCCGGCATCGCCTGCGCAACGGGCAATGGGTGACGTTGCCGCAGAGCACGGGCTGGAGCACGGGCTCGGGTTCCAGCTCGGGCTGGAGCGGCGGCGGAGGCGGCTGGAGCTCGGGCGGCGGCGGATTTTCAGGTGGCGGCGGTTCGTCCGGCGGCGGCGGAGCTTCGGGAGACTGGTGATGGATTCAGCCGACAGGGATGCGATCGCGGAGGCTGTGCGCCGGGCCGAAAGTCTGACCGCAGGCGAGATCGTCGTGGTGATCGACCGGGCCGCGTCGAGCTATCGCAATGTCCCGGCGATGATGGCGCTGACGCTCGCGCTGTTCGTGCCGTGGCCGCTGCTGTGGCTGACGGTGATGAGCGCGCAGCGCATCTTCCTGATCCAGTTGATCTGCGCCGCCGGATTGCTGGCGAGCCTGCTCTGGTACGGCCGAGGCGGACGCTTCGTGCCGGGTTTTGTCAAGCGCCGACGTGCGCATGATGCGGCGCTGCGCGAGTTCACGGCGCGCGGCCTGACCCGGACGAAGGGGCGCACCGGCGTGCTGCTCTATATCGCCCTGCAGGAGCGCTATGCCGAGATCCTGGCCGATACCGGCATCGACGGGCTGGTCGAGAAGGATACCTGGCGCGGCATCATCGAGCCGCTGCTGGCTGCCGCGCGGGAGGATCGCCTGACCGAAGGGCTGATCGCCGCCGTGGGTTCCGTCGGGACGGTGCTGGGACAGCATGTGCCGCCCGTGCCCGGCGATGTCGACGAGCTCTCGAACAAGGTGATCCTGCTTTAGGCAGCGTGTGCACTACCTTTGTCATTCCGGGGCGCGCCGCAGGCGCGAACCCGGAACCCACGACTGGGAGAGCGATCTGCAACCGGGTATGGAATGTCTCACCCTGTCGTGGTTTCCGGGTTCTTCGCTGCGCGAAGCCCCGGAATGACAAAGCAGGCGACCGGGCAACCCGGTCATCGTCCACACCGCTCGGTGGAGCGGGAAACGCTCAGCGCTTGGCCAACCCCTTGGCGGCGCCAAGGATCGCGCCCGGCATCATATGGCCGTACTTGTTGGGGCGCTCGGCCTGGACGACGACGACATAGCCATCGGCCTCCGGCGCCTGTGTCGCCGAAAGCGGGGCGGTGACGGTCGTTTCCCTGCCGGTCCAGTCGCCGACACGCACCATGCCGCGCACGACATTGGCATAGGACAGCGTACGGCCCTGGTTCTCGCCGCGCGTGATGGGCACCGCTGCCTGATGCGTGGTCGGCAGCACCCAGATGCCGGCCGTGGCCTCGCTCTCGCCGCTGGTCGGGGCGACCTTGATCTGGAGAGCGCCGTTCTCTTCCTTCAAGGCGATGCGGGCGGCGAAGCCGGTTGCCGCGAACTGGTTGACCGCCTTCTCGATCTCCGCCCGCTCCGAGCCGATTGCGTGGGCAGCGCCATTGATCACCACCTGCGGCGTGTAGACCTGACCGTCGCCCCGGGCCTTGGCGTAGAATTTCTGGCGCCGGGCGAAGGAATCCTTGCCGAGCGTGTCCTTCCAGCCGAGATAATCCCAATAGGTCACCGGCAGGGTCAGGGCGATCAGTTCGGGATCCTTGGCCAGCTCGACGACCAGAGCATCGGCCGGCGGGCAGGAGGAGCAGCCCTGGCTGGTGAAGAGCTCGATGACCGCCCTGGGTGCCTTCGCCGGCGTCTGCGCGTGAGCGGCCGCCATGCCCAAGGCAAAGGCGGCAACGGTCGCTGCGAGATGGCGCGGGCGAGAGGACATGATCGGGACTCTGCGGGTGACGTCTTTTCCGGAGGTTACCAAAGCCCGCAATCGGCTTGCGAGGGAAATCACGTTGCCTTGAAAACGGGCACGGTCGCGCTGGCGTGATCAAAGGCGTCGCGCGCAACGGCCGAGATCATATTGGGCCGCCAGCGGCGATGCATCCAGAGCCATTGTTCGGGATACTCGCGCACCCAGCCCTCGACCACGGCCGTCATCATCGCCATTGCGCCCTGCACGTCAATCTCGCCATTGGCGTCGCGCGGCAGATCGAGCGGCGGCGTCAGCTCCAGCCGGAAGCGGTGGTTCGGCAGGCGGATGACGCGTACGCCATGGACGGGGCATTCGAAGCGCTTGGCGAACTTGCCCATGATCGGGTTGGTCAAGGCCGGGCGGCCGAAGAACGGCACCACAACGCCACGTGTGAAATGCTGGTCGATCAGCATGCCCAGATGGCCGCCATTCTCCAGCACGCCCTGCATGGCGAAGGCTGCACCCTGCTTCGCAGCGGCTAGCCCGCCCATCGTGCCGGAGCGGATCTCGTGGACGACGGCAGCGATTGCCGGGTCGTTCGGGGCGCGGAAGACGGCGGTGGTTTCGAGATCGTAGGCCTGGGCGCAGATCGCCGGCAGCTCCCAATTGGCGAGATGGGTCGAGAAGATCAGGCCGGGCTTCTCGTCGTCCTTCAGCGCGATGAAGTGCTCGATCCCCGCGACCTCGACGCGCGAGGGCTTGTCGGGGTTGAGGTAGTCGTAATCGAAGAGCGTCTTGAGATGGGCGTATTCGCCGGCGACGCGGCCGAGATTCTCCCAGGCGCCGCGCGCGATGCGCTTGACCTCGGCCTCGTCCTTCTCGGGAAATGCCGCGCGGATGTTGGCCAGCGCGACGCGGTTGACCGGGATCAGCGGGCTTGCGGTGCGCAGCAGCCAGCCGCCGAGATCGCTGGCACGCTCGGGGCCGAGCATGCGCAGGAACGCGAACAGGGCGCGGATCACGCCGATCATCACCGCGGCGCCGGCGCGCGCGGCGATAGCCTTCAATCGTCTCAAGGTCGGTCCTGCCTCAGAGCAAGTCCGCGTTGCTGCGCAACGCACACCTGCTCTGCCCATTTGTTTGGTCGCATTTTCTTCACGCGAACCGGTGCCCACTTCGCTTGAAAATGCTCTAGATCGCCCGTGCCGAGAGCAAGACCGGGCCTTGAACGGGCGATCTGGGGCAGGAAGCCGCCCGCGTCAAGTCCTTGGCGGGAAACAGCTCCCGGTCAGAAGGCGATGACGACCTTGCCGAAGACCTTGCGGCCCTCGATCCGGGCGAGGCCCTTCTCGAATTCGGCAAGCGGGAAGACCGAGTCGATCACCGGCTTCATGCCGCCGGCCATCTTCTCCAGCGACTGCGCGATGTTCTCGATGCGGCAGCCGAAGGAGCCGGTGATGCGGTATTGCTGCTGGAAGAGCTGCATCAGGTTGATCGTCGCTGACGGACCGGAGGTGGCGCCGCAGGTGACGAGCCGGCCGCCGCGCTTCAGGCACAGCAGCGAGCCGTTCCAGGTGTCGGCGCCAACGTGCTCGAACACGACATCGACGCCCTTGCGGCCGGTGAGCTTGCGGACGACGCCCTCGAAGCGGTTCTCACGGTAGTTGATAACGTGGTCGGCGCCCAATGCCTTGGCCTTGGCGCCCTTCTCGTCATCGCCGACGGTCGTATAGACCGTGCAGCCGATGGCCTTGGCCATCAGGATCGCAGCCGTGCCGATGCCGGAGCCGCCGGCATGGACGAGCACGGATTCGCCGGGCTCCAGCTTCGCGTTGTCGAAGAGCATGTGCTGGACCGTGCCGAAGCCGATCGGCGCGCAGGCCGCATCTTCGAAGGAGACGCCCTTGGGCGCCTTGATGGTGAGGCGCGCCGGGCGATTGAGCAGTTCGCGGGCGAAGCCGTCGATATGGAAGCCCATGATGCCGGCGACGTTCTCGCAGAGATTGTCGCGGCCTTCGCGGCAGGCCTTGCACTGGCCGCAGGTATCGGCGCCATAGGCGGTGACGGTGTCGCCGGGTGCGAAGCCAGTGACGCCCTCGCCGACGCAGACGATCTCGCCGGCCGCCTCGACGCCCGCCGCCTGCGGCATCTTGCGCTTGGCGAAGGCCATGCCGCGGAAGCCCCAGAGGTCGAGATAGTTCAGGCCCACCGCCTTGATGCGGATCTGCACCTCGCCAGGAGCGGGCGGCGGCGGCGGCTCGATCTCCTCGAGACGGAGGTCACGGTCGCCATGGAGTTGGAGGGAACGCATGAGGGTTCGAGTTCTTTCAGAGCTGGTCCGGCCACTGCCGGGAGGTATGAAACACAGCGAGGATTTCGACGCGGCCGTCGCGGACGCGGTAGGGCAGGATATAGGGCGTTCCAGTGAGGACGAGTTCGCGGGTTCCATCGCTCCGGCCCGGCCGCCCGATTTCCGGGTGGCTGACGAGCATCGCGGATCGTTTCTCGACCAGATCGACCAGTGCTGTCGCAGCAGATCGGCTATCCCGCGCGACGAACGCAAATATCTGATCGAGTTCGCGTAGCGCGCGCTTCGTCCAGATGAGCTTCACTCGGCCATGGCCTTGTATTTATTGAACACCGCCGCGACGTCCTCATCCGTCGCGAATTCGCCCCGATCGGCTTCGGCAATGCCTTCCTTGATCCGCTGGATTTGCCAAGCATTCAGTTCGACATAGTCCTGGATCGCCTTGGCCGCGATCCAGTTGCGCGAGCGGTCGGTGTCGGCGGCCAGCGCGTCGAGCTTGGCCAGCATCTCGTCGTCGAGGCGGATGGTGAAGGCTGCCGTCATGTCGGTTCACTCCGGTTCGAGGTGAACCATAGCATGAACGGCGGCCCTGGTCGAACTCAGCGATGCACGCCGAGCTGCGCCGTCAGGCCGCCATCGATCGGCAGCACGGTACCGCTGATATAGGCGGCGGGCTCGCTCATCAGGAAGGCGGCGAGGCCGGCGACCTCTTCCGGCTTGGCGAAGCGGCCGGCTGGGATCTGCGCCTGCATCTTGTCGCGATAGGCGGCGTAGGGCGCCATCATGTCGGTGTCGACGAAGCCCGGCGCGATCACGTTGACGGTGACGCCGCGCTTGCCGGTCTCGACCGCAAGCGTCTTGGCATAGGAGATCAGCGCGCCCTTGGAGGCTGCATAGGCCGCGTTGCCGGGATTGCCGCGCAAAGCTGCGACCGAGCCGATCGCGACGATGCGTCCCGCGCGGGCGCGGATCATGGTACGCATCAGGCTCTTGGCGAGGCGGGTGAAGGCCCAGAAATTGACCTGCATCGCGGCTTCCGCCTTGTCCTGCGCCATCATCGCGGCGAGCGAATCATAGGGCTGGCCGGCATTGTGGACGAGGCCGAAATAGCTCTCGCCCTCGCGCGCCTCGCAGAAGGCGTCGAGCGCCTCCTTGTCGGAGAGGTCGAGCGGCAGCGCCGTGATGGCGCGGCCGGGATGGCTTGCGGCAATCTCCTCCGCCAGCGCCTTCGCCTGGTCGGCGGAGGAGCGGAAGGTGAAGTCGACATCGTGGCCGGCGGCTGCGAGCGCGCGCACGATCGCGGCGCCGACACCCTTGGCGCCGCCGGTGACGAGAATCTTGGTCATGCAGCCTCCGGAGGCGCCGTCAGCACGAGGCAGGTGTTCTGGCCGCCGAAGCCGAAGGAATTGGAAATCACCGTCCTGACCTTCGCCTTGCGTGCCGTATTCGGCACGACGTCGATGGCGATGGCCGGATCGGGGTTCACATAATTGATCGTCGGCGGGATCGTGCCGTTGGCGATGGTGAGGAAGGAGATCACCGCCTCGACCGCGCCGGCCGCCGTCAGCGTGTGGCCGATCATCGACTTGTTCGAGGAGATCGGCAGCGTCGCCATGCGCTCGCCGAAGACGGCGGCGCAGCTCATCGCCTCCATCTTGTCGTTCTCCGGCGTCGAGGTGCCGTGGGCATTGATGTAGTCGACATCGTCAGGCGTCAGGCCGGCATCGGCCAGCGCGTCCTGCATGGCGAGGATGGCCGGCTTGCCGTCCGGGCTCGAGCGGGTGCGGTGGAAGCCGTCGCCACGCTCGCCGCAGCCGGCGACGATGCCCAAGATGGTCGCGCCGCGTGCCAGAGCATGATCGTAGTCCTCCAGCACCAGGGCGCCGGCGCCCTCGCCCATGACGAAGCCGTCGCGGTTCTTCGAGAACGGCTTGGCCGCGCCTTCCGGCGGATCGTTCTGGGTCGAGAGGGCGGAGAGGAGCGAGAAGCGGATCAGCGCCTCGGCATGGATCGAGCCGTCGGTGCCGATGCAGAGAGCGGCCTGGGTATCGCCGCGGCGGATCGCCTCGACGCCCATCTGGATCGCGGTCGCGCCGGACGAGCAGGCGGTCGAGAGCGAGATCGGCGAGCCCTTGGTGCCGAACCGGTCGGCGATATGGTCGGCGACGCCGCCGAAGACGAAAAGCTCGTGCATCGCCCGGAATTTGCCGGTGGCAGCAGTGCGCAGCAGGCCGTCGTAGTCCGCTTCGCCGGAGGTGGCCTGGGCCATCGCCTGCTTCTGCGGCCATTCCATCTCGACAGGCGGCACGGCCATGAAGAGTTCGCCCGGGAAATCGCCGGCCGAGCCGATGCCGCTCTGGCTGACGGCCTCCTCGGCCGCGAGCGTCGCGAGCTTCTCGGAGAGCTGCGGGGCGGTGAAGGGACCGTCGAACAGGAAATCGACGGTGCCGCCGATGCTGGTCTTCAGACCCTCGGTCGGGAAGCGATCGATGCGGTGGATACCTGACTTGCCTGCCGTCAGGGCCTGCCAGTTGGTGTCCTTGCCCTGGCCGAGCGAGGTGACGACGCCCAGCCCTGTGACGGCGACGAGCGGACGACCCTTGGCGTCGCGATGCGTGGTCATGGCTTTACCCTCACGCTTGAACGAGATGCGCGGCGCCTTCGCCACGCCAGTGGCCGGCGCCGGTGACGATCGCTTCCCTGGCCTGTCCGGCTGACAGGGCGATTGCCGCGAGCGCCACCGAAACCGGGAAGGCTGCCTCGACGCCATGGCCAACGAGATCGCCGGCCGCGATGCGCTTGGCGGAAGGGGCGGCCGCGGCGATGGCAGCCGCTTCCTCGCCGGTGATGCCGGCGCAGCCGGTCGCGGCGGAGATGGCGAGCGCGTCGCCGCTGAGCGGGCCGAAGCCGCCGAGCAGCGTCGTCAGGGCCGACTGGACCGTGCCAGCCTCGCGACGGCTGCGCGCGGCGCCGGTATGCTTGAGCTTCGCATAGGCCTTGGCGCCGCGAGCCGCGGCGCGCTCGGCCGATTCCAGTACGAGGAAGGCACCGGCACTGCCGGTGATCAGGCCCGGAGCGTCCTCGCGCGCGAAGACCGGCTTGAAATCGTCGCGGTGCAGATAGCCGCCGAGTTCGAAGAGCAGCAGCATGTCGCGCCGCTCGGCATTGTAGGCGCCACCGACCAGCATCAGGTCGGACTGGCCCGAGGCGATGCGGGCATGGGCCGTGCGGACCGCGTCGACGCCGGCCTGCTCCTCGCCCATGAAGGTGCGGGAGGGGCCGGTGACACCGTGGACGATGGCGATATTGCCGGCGAGCAGGTTGGAGAGCTGGGCCAGGAACAGCGTCGGCCTGAGATCGCTCATCAGGCGTTCGTTGAGGAAGGCACCGGGCTCGTTGGCGCCGCGCAGGCCTTCCAGAATCGCCGCATCGACGGCGTGATCGCGTTCACCGCCACCGGCGGCGACGATGACCTGCAGCGCGCTCTTCGCCTCGGTGTCGTCCTTCAGCCCGGCGGAATCGAGGGCGAGGCCGGCTGCGTAAACGCCAAGCCGCTGCCAGGGTTCCATCTGGCGCTGGTCGGATTTCTTCGGGATCTGCTTGTCCAGCTCCAGCGGCGCCAGCGGGTGGAGCGGATAGGGCTTGAAGCTCTCGGTATCGACGACCGGCGGGCCGCCGGCGGCGAGCGCGGCGGCATGGGCCTCGACGCCTTCGCCGAGGCTGGAGGCGATACCGATGCCGGTGATGACCACGTCGCGGCGGTTCATGGGGCAGGCTCCGGTGTCAGGCCGATAGCTGCGATGCGGCTCTGCATCAGCGCGCGCATATCGGCGGGGAAAGGCATCAGGCGGAAGCGCAGCTCGGCATCGCAGATCGGCTTGCCTTCGCTGGTCAGCTTCACCTTGGTCGCGGCGTAGCCGGAACCCTCGATGATCAGCTCCGCACTGGCTTCCAGCTCGGTGCGAGGCTCGACGAAGGTGCGGAACCGCGCCTTGTCGACCGTCATCAGGAAGGGCATCTGCGAGAGGCCGTTGAGACCGAGCAGGAGATAGCCCGAGGCCTGCGCCATGGTCTCGGTCAGCAACACGCCGGGCACCAGCGGGTGGCCGGGGAAGTGACCCTCGAAAACCGGGCTCTCGGCGGGGACGGTGGAGCGCGTCACGATGCGCTTCTGCGACGGATCGAAGGTCACGACCCTGTCGATCATGTCGAAATATTCGAGACGCATGCGATCCTTAGGTCTGCTGGGCACCAGAACGGCGCAAGGCCGCGACACGGATCGGATGATCCGCGCGACGGCCCCTATGCTCTATCGGGAGAGGGACGCCGGCTCAAGCCCGGCGGCCTCAAGCGCAGGCTTTACGCCTTCTTGGCGGCGACGAGATCGTCGATGCGCTTGCAGAGGTTCTCGAGCACGAAATACTGCTCGGCCGGCGCCTTGCCCTCGTTGACTTCCTGCGTCCACTGCTCGAGCGGCAGCTTGATGCCGAAGGCCTTGTCGATCGCGAAGGCGATGTCGAGGAAGGCCAGGGAATCGATGCCGAGATCTTCGATCGCGTGGCTCTGCGGGGTGATCTTCTCCCGCGGAATATCGCAGGTTTCGGAAATGATGCCGGCGACCGTCTCGAACGTGGCGGACATGCTGCGGGTGCTCCCGTCTGGTATCGGTGATGGCGGACGACATCCGAGCGCGGGATATCGCCCTGCGCTTGCCCCAAGTCGCCACCGAGGATGACTGAACCGCCCCCTTACACTGCGGCGGGCGCGAGGACAACCGGGAGGCGTCCCCAATGCGTCATGGCCGGCTTGCGCCGGCCATGAGCTGTCTCGTTGCTGCGTTTCCGGCTTACGCGGCGAGGCCGCGCAGCACGTAATGCAGGATGCCGGCATTCTTGAAGTAGTCGATCTCGTCCAGCGTATCGATGCGGCAGAGGATCGGCACCTTCTTCACCGAGCCGTCGGCATAGGTGATCTCGGCTTCCATCATCTGGCGCGGCTTGACGTTGGCCAGGCCGTGGATGGTGACGCTCTCGTCGCCCTTCAGGTCGAGCGAGGCCCAGCTCGTGCCTTCCTGCAGGGTGAAGGGAACGACGCCCATGCCGACCAGGTTCGAACGGTGGATGCGCTCGAAGCTCTGGGCGATCACCGCCTTGACGCCGAGGAGGTTGGTGCCCTTCGCCGCCCAATCGCGCGAGGAGCCGTTGCCGTATTCGACGCCGGCGAAGATCACCAGCGGCACCTTTTCCGCCTGATACTTCATCGCCGCGTCGTAGATCGGCAGCTCTTCCTTGCTGGGATAGTGGATGGTGTAGCCGCCCTCGCGACCGTTCGGGCCAAGCATGTGGTTGCGGATGCGGATATTGGCGAAGGTGCCCCGCATCATCACCTCATGGTTGCCGCGGCGCGTGCCGTACTGGTTGAAGTCGGCCACCGCGACGCCGTTCTCGGTCAGGTAGTGACCGGCCGGCGAGGCGGCCTTGATCGAACCGGCCGGGGAGATGTGGTCGGTGGTGATCTTGTCGCCGAACAGGCCGAGGATGCGGGCGCCCTTGATGTCGCCGATCGCGGCCGGCTTCTTGCCCATGCCCTGGAAATAGGGCGGGTTCTGCACATAGGTCGACGCATCGTCCCAGGCATAGGTTTCCGAGGTCGGGGCGTTGACCGCCTGCCAATGCGCGTCGCCCTTGAAGACGTCGGCATATTTCGCCTCGAAGATGGCGCGGGTGACGTTCTGCTGGATGAAGCTCTGGATCTCCTTGTTGGAGGGCCAGATATCCTTCAGGTAGACGTCCTTGCCGTCCGAGCCCTGGCCGATCGGCTGCGTGGTCAGGTCCATCTGGATGGAACCGGCGAGCGCATAGGCGACGACCAGCGGCGGCGAAGCGAGGTAGTTCGCCTGCACGTCCGGCGAGACGCGGCCTTCGAAGTTGCGGTTGCCGGAGATGACGGCGCCCGCGATCAGGCCCTTCTCGTTGATCGCCTTCGAGATCGGCGACGGCAGCGGGCCGGAATTGCCGATGCAGGTGGTGCAGCCGAAGCCGACCAGGTTGAAGCCGAGCTTGTCGAGATCGGTCTGGAGGCCGGACTTGGCGAGATACTCGGCGACGACCTGCGAGCCGGGGGCCAGCGAGGTTTTCACCCAGGGCTTGACCTTGAGGCCCTTCGCGACGGCGTTGCGGGCGAGCAGGCCCGCCGCCATCAGCACCGACGGGTTCGAGGTGTTGGTGCAGGAGGTGATGGCGGCGATGACGACGTCGCCATGACCGAGATCGAAATCCTCGCCCTCGACCTCAACGCGACGCGCAATCTCGGCGCCCTTCTTGTAGTCGGTGTCCATGGCGGCGGCGAAGCCGGCCTTGACGGCGGAGAGATCGACGCGGCCTTCCGGGCGCTTCGGGCCGGCCATCGAGGGCTGGACCGTGGAGAGATCGAGCGCGAGCGTGTCAGTGAAGACCGGGTCGGGCGTCTCAGGCGTGGCGAAGAGGCCCTGCGCCTTGCTGTAGGCCTCGACCAGCGCGATGCGCTCGGCCGTGCGGCCGGTGGTGGTGAGATAGTCCAGCGTCTCGCTGTCGACCGGGAAGAAGCCGCAGGTCGCGCCGTATTCCGGGCCCATGTTGGCGATGGTGGCGCGGTCGGCCAGCGTCAGGTTGTAGAGGCCGGGGCCGAAGAACTCGACGAACTTGCCGACGACGCCCTTCTTGCGCAGCATCTGGGTGACGGTGAGCACGAGGTCGGTCGCGGTGATGCCTTCCTTGAGCGAGCCGGTCAGCTTGAAGCCGATCACCTCAGGCAGCAGCATCGACTGCGGCTGGCCGAGCATCGCGGCCTCGGCCTCGATGCCGCCGACGCCCCAGCCGAGGACGGCGAGGCCGTTGACCATGGTGGTGTGCGAATTGGTGCCGACGACCGTGTCGGGATAGGCGACCTCGACCTCGACGCCGTCGATGGTCTCCTTGCGGGTCCAGACGGTCTGGGCGAGGTACTCAAGGTTGACCTGGTGGCAGATGCCGGTGCCGGGCGGGACGACGCGGAAATTGTCGAAGGCGCCCTGGCCCCATTTGAGGAACTTGTAGCGCTCGGCATTGCGCTCGTATTCGAGCTCGACGTTCTGCGAGAGCGCCTTGGGCGTGCCGAACTCGTCGACGATGACCGAGTGGTCGATGACGAGATCGACGGGCACGAGCGGGTTGATCTTCTGCGGGTCGCCGCCGAGCGCCTTGACGCCGTCGCGCATCGCGGCGAGGTCGACCACCGCCGGAACGCCGGTGAAGTCCTGCATCAGCACGCGGGCCGGGCGGAAGCCGATCTCCTTGCCGGCGGTGCCCTTGTCGTCGAGCCAGGCGACGAAGCCCTCGATATCGGCCTTGGTGACGGAGCGGCCGTCCTCGAACTGCAAGAGGTTCTCGAGCAGCACCTTCATCGAGAAGGGCAGCTTGGAGATGCCGGGCAGGCCGTTCTTCTCGGCATCGGGGAGGGAGTAGTAGGTGTAGGTCTTGCCGCCGGCGGTGAGCGTCTTGCGGGCTTTGAATGAGTTGAGCGAGGCCATTCGGGCTTGATCCTGATCAAGGGGTTGCGGTCGCGACCGACATGTCTTCAAGGGATACTGCCCTTGCGGACTGTGCCGTTCGAAGGCCTAATGCGCATGACGCGCGCGCCGCCTCGGGAGTGCCCGAGCCCCGCGCCGGATCGGCGTGCGGCGTAGCCGCGGGTTCTATAGAGCAATTCCAAGAAGCGCGCTAGATGAACGAAATGAGCTCGGACGTATCTGCGGCAGCGCTGCCTTGAAACCCGCTTCCTTTCCCCTGACCAGCCTTCACGCTGAAGAACTCGCCTGCCGCCGTGGCGGCCGGTTGATCTTCGAAGGCTTGAGCTTTGCGCTGCGCCCGGGCGAGGCCATCGCGCTGACCGGCCGTAACGGCGCCGGCAAGTCGAGCCTGATCGCGATGCTCTGCGGAAGGCTCAGGCCGGATGGCGGCAGCATCCGGCTGGAGGGCGTGGAGGACGAGGCCGATCTCGCGGAGATTGCGCATCTCGTCGGGCATCGCGACGGACTCAAGACTGCGCTGACCGCGCGCGAAAACCTCGCCTTCGCGCAGGATGTGCTCGGGCATGCCGCAGCGACCCCGGACGAGGCGCTGGCGGCGGTCGGGCTCGGCCATGCCGCGGAATTGCCGGCCGGCTATCTCTCGGCCGGGCAGCGGCGGCGGGTCGCGCTGGCACGGCTTCTGGTCTCGCGCCGTCCCTATTGGCTGCTCGACGAGCCGCTTTCGGCGCTCGATACGGCTTCGCAGGCGATGGTCGCCGGATTGATGCGCGATCATCTCGCGCAGGGCGGTGCGATCCTGGCCGCAACTCACGGCCCGCTCGGGCTCGAAGGTACGCGCGAAGTCAGGATCGGGCCATGAAGCGCGCTTTTCTCGCGGTCCTGAAGCGCGACCTTGCCGTCGCCAGCCGGGCGGGGGGAGGCGGCGAGTTGGCGCTCGTCTTCTTTCTGACGATGGTCGTGCTCGTGCCCTTCGCGCTGGGGCCCGATCTCAACCTGCTCTCACGGATCGGTCCGGCGATCCTCTGGCTCGGCGCGCTGCTTTCGGTGCTGATCGGCCTCGACCGCTTGTTCCAGAGCGACGAGGAGGACGGTTCGCTCGACCTGATCCGGGCCTCGGCCCTGCCGCTGGAACTGGCCGTGCTGGCCAAGGGGTTGGCGCATTGGCTGACGACGGGGTTGCCGCTGGCGCTGGTTTCGCCACTGCTCGGTTTGCTGGTGGCCTTGCCGGGCGAGGGCGTTCTGCCCTTGGTCGCCACGCTTCTGGTGGGCACGCCGGCCCTGAGCTTCATCGGGGCGGGCGGAGCGGCGCTTGCCGCGAGCCTGAGGCGGGGCGGGCTGATCGTGCCGGTGCTGGTCGCGCCCCTGACGGTGCCGGTGCTGATCTTCGGGGTGTCCTCCGCCAACGCTGCGGTCGGCGGCACCGTGCCTTTCCTGACGCCGTTCCTGATCCTGTGCGCGATTTCGCTGGGCGCGATCGTGGTTGGCACGGTCGCGGCGGCAGCGGCCCTGCGCTCGGCCGATTGAGCGATGCCCCTCCGGTTCGTGATGTCGCAGCCAGTTCCCACGCATTGCTTGGAACCCGTCGAGATTGCTAAAGCTGCCGCCATGGCGCTCAAGCCCCCGCAACTGACATCGCCGGCATCATGGCCAGCCTGATCGACCTCGCGAATCCGACGCGCTTCATGCGCTTCTCGGCCGTGCTGCTGCCGTGGCTTGCCGCGATCGCGACATTGTCGATCATTGTTGGCCTGTACCTCGCCTGGTTCAAGGCGCCGGCCGACTACCAGCAGGGCGAGACCATCCGGATCATGTTCATCCATGTGCCGGCCGCCTGGCTCGCCATGATGTTCTATTCGATGATGGCGCTCTCGGCGCTCGGCACACTCGTTTGGCGGCATCCCCTGGCCGATGTCGCGCAGAAGGCGGCCGCTCCGATCGGCGCCTGCTTCGCGCTGATCTGCCTGATCACGGGCGCGCTCTGGGGCAAGCCGATGTGGGGCACCTATTGGGTCTGGGACGCGCGGCTGACATCCATGCTCGTGCTGCTGCTGATCTATCTCGGCATCGTCGCGCTCTGGCGGGTTCTCGACGATCCCTCGCGCGCGGCGCGGGCCGTCGCCATCCTGACGCTGGTCGGCTTCGTCAACGTGCCGATCATCAAGTTCTCGGTCGATTGGTGGAACACGCTGCACCAGCCGGCCTCGGTGCTGCGCATGGGCGGGCCGACGATCCATCCCGCGATGCTCTGGCCGCTCCTGATCTTGGCGGTCGGCTTCACGCTGATGGCGCTGTCGCTGCACATGGTTGCGATGCGCGCCGAGATCATGCGCAGGCGGGTGCGGACACTGACGATCCTCGAAGCCGAGCGGCTCGACCGCTTGGCGGCACAAGGTGTCCCGGCATGAGCACGCTTCTCGACGGAATCGGGCCGCATGCCGGTTTCATCCTGGCTTCCTATGGCGCCTCGGCGCTCGTCCTTCTCGGATTGACGCTGGCGATCCTGCGCGACCATGCCGCCCAGAAACGGGCACTCGATGCGCTGGAGCGTCGCGGCGCCGGTCGCCGTTCGGGCCGGGAGGCGGCATGAGCCAGGTCGAAGTCACGCCGCGGCGGCGTTCGCCGCTGGTTTTTCTCGCGCCGCTGATCATTTTCGGCCTGCTTGCCATCGTCTTCGGCATCGGGCTGTTCAGCGGCGACAAGAGCAAGGTGCCCTCGGCTCTGATCGGGCGTGTCGCGCCGGCGATCACGCTTGCGCCGCTGGACGGGCTGCAGCGGGACGGCAAGCCGGTGCCGGCCTTCGGCAATGCCGATCTCGCGGGGGAAGGCGACGCTGGTCAATGTCTGGGCGAGCTGGTGCGCGCCCTGCCGCGTTGAGCATCCCGTGCTGATGGGCCTCGCCGAGACTGACGCCGTCAAGCAAGGCAAGGTCGCGCTGGTCGGGATGAACTACAAGGACGAGGCCGAGAATGCCCGCCGTTTTCTCGGTGCGCTCGGCAATCCGTTCTCGGCGGTCGGTGTCGACCGGGCCGGGCGCGGCGCGATCGAATGGGGCGTCTACGGCGTGCCCGAGACCTTCGTCATCGGGCCGGATGGCCATATCCTCGACAAGCATGTCGGGCCGCTCGACCAGAATGCGGCGAGCAAGCTGCTGCAGCGGGCGCTGAAGGCGCGCTGACAAGGCACGACCCACCCCCTCTCCCCTTGCGGGAGAGGGCCGGGGTGAGGGGGCGCGCTGTGCTGAATCGTTTTATGGTCGGTTGTGCGCTAACCGGAGAGGCCTGAGCGACCCCTCATCCGTCTCGGCTTTACCGAGCCACCTTCTCCCGCAGGGGGAGAAGGGAAGGCTGCGCCTCAGGCCGCGCGCCTGGAGCCGACGAGGCTCTGGAACAGGCCGCGCCCATCCGTACCGCCGACCAGCGAATCGATCAGGTTTTCCGGGTGCGGCATCAGGCCGAGCACGTTGAAACCGGGCGAATAGATGCCGGCGATGTTGTTGAGCGAGCCGTTCGGGTTTGCCGCCGGGGTGACATTGCCCTCGGCATCCGCATAGCGGAAGGCGACGAGGCCTTCGCCTTCGAGGCGGGCGAGCGTCTCGGCATCGGCGATGTAGTTGCCTTCGCCATGGGCGATGCAGACATCGATCGCCTGACCCTTGGCATAGGCGCTCGTATAGGGCGTATCGTTGCGCTCGACCTTGAGGTACTGGCGCTTGCAGACGAATTTCAGATGGGCGTTGCGCACGAGGATACCGGGCAGGAGCCCTGCCTCGCAGGCGATCTGGAAGCCGTTGCAGATCCCCAGCACATAGCCGCCGCGGGCGGCATGGGCGCGGGTCGCGTCCATGATATGGGCGCGGCCGGCGATGGCGCCGGTGCGCAGATAGTCGCCATAGGAGAAGCCGCCCGGCAGCACGACGAGATCGGTCCCGGCCGGCAGCTCGGTGTCGCCGTGCCAGACATGGGTGACTTCGGCGCCGGCCTGCTTCAACGCCTTGGCGACGTCGCCCTCACGGTTGGAGCCGGGAAAGGTGATGACGGCGGCTTTCATCGCTCAGGCTCCGATCTCGACGCGGTAGTTCTCGATCACGGTATTGGCGAGGAGCTTTTCGCAGGCGGCCTTGAGGGCGGCCTCGGCGGCGGCCTTGTCCGAGCCCGAGAGCTCGATATCGAAGACCTTGCCCTGGCGCACCGATTCCACGCCGGCGATGTCGAGCGACTTCAGCGCGCCCTCGATCGCCTTGCCCTGCGGATCGAGCACGCCGTTCTTCAGGGTGACGGTGACGCGGGCTTTCATGGGGTTCTCCGGACGCGGATTGTTACGGGGTGCTTTAGAGGCGAATCGGGGCGGGCTCAACCGTTTCCCACCGTTTCACGTGAATCAGCGGCTGCGCCAGGCGGCCTCGGCGTCGCGGCGGGCGGCTTCGGCGGTCTCGCTCACGGCAAGCGCCAGCACGAGACGGTCGCTCTCGCGGCCGTAGAGGATCGCGGTGACAGCCTGGCGGCCGGCGGTGTCAAGCGAGCGGATGGTGACGAGAACGCCTTTGGCTTCAGCCGAATCAATGCGAGCGACATCGGTGGCGCTGCGGGCCTCCGGTTTCGCTTCCGGCTTCTTCTTCTGGTTGCGCTGCGCCTTGCGGCGCTCGGCCGCCTTCGCAGCTGCGAGCTGAGCGAAGGCTTGCCCGAGGCTCGCCGGGCTTTCCGACAGGGCCTTTTCCATGTCGCGCGCCCGGCCGCCTTCGAGGGCGACGACCGTCGCAAAGCCCTGGCGCGTGCAGCTGTCGCGCGGGCAGAACACCATCGAGCGGGCTTCGAGCCCGTCATTCAGCACCCAGGAGCCGATCGGCAGGGGCTGCCAGCCTTCTGAAGCCGGCAGATCGGCGATGCCCGGCCCGAAATGATGCGAGCAGGCTCCGAGCAGGAGGCTGCCGGTCAAGAGCAGGGCCGCGACATGAAAACGGGAGCGCATGCGCTCCCGTGTCATTCGCGAAAATGGCGCCGCGATGGCCTTCACTGCACGAGGCGCGGGCCGGATGGGCCGGGGTTCTCGTTCTCGCCCAAGATGCCGAGGCGGCGGGCGACTTCGGAATAGGCCTCGATCAGGCCGCCCATGTCGCGGCGGAAGCGATCCTTGTCCATCTTGTCCTTGGACTTGATGTCCCAGAGCCGGCAGGAATCCGGGCTGATCTCGTCGGCGACGACGATGCGCATCATCTCGCCTTCCCAGAGGCGGCCCGTCTCCATCTTGAAGTCGACGAGGCGGATGCCGGCGCCGAGGAACAGGCCGGAGAGGAAGTCGTTGACGCGGATGGCGAGCGCCATGATGTCGTCGATCTCCTGCGGCGTCGCCCAGCCGAAGGCGGTGATGTGCTCTTCCGAGACCATCGGATCGTTCAGCGCGTCGTTCTTGTAGTAGAACTCGATGATCGAGCGCGGCAGCTGCGTGCCTTCCTCGAGGCCCAGCCGCGTCGCCAGCGAGCCGGCGGCGATATTGCGCACGACGACCTCGAGCGGGATGATCTCGACCTCGCGGATGAGCTGCTCGCGCATGTTCAGCCGGCGGATGAAATGCGTGGGCACGCCGATATCGTTGAGATTCGAGAAGATGTGCTCGGAGATGCGGTTGTTGAGCACGCCCTTGCCGTCGATCACTTCATGCTTCTTGGCATTGAAGGCGGTGGCGTCATCCTTGAAATGCTGGATCAGCGTACCGGGCTCGGGTCCTTCATAGAGGACCTTCGCCTTGCCTTCGTAAATGCGACGGCGGCGATTCATGGGTATGTACCGTGGCTTGAGGAAATCCAAAGGTTGGCCCTTCTCTGGACGCGATGGGGTCGCGGCGGGATCTGGCCCCTGATCTGTTCTTGTCCTTCGCCGTCGGCTTGCCGGAGCCGCACAAGGCGAATCCAGCGGCGGCAACGGCGCCGGTTGTGAGCGGGAGCGCCAAGGGCGCCCTCGCGCCTGCTATATGGAGTGTCTGCGCCGCAAACGCAACAAATCGGCGTCCGGAGGCCTCCGGACGCTTAAAGACCGCTGAAGACCCTGATCGAGGCTGGCTCTCGCCTCGCGAGCAACCTATATGGTTGAGTGACATATTCCCCAGACAAGGACATGGACGCCGCATGACGACCTTCGACCAGCGCAAGGACGCCTACGAGAACAAGTTCGCCCATGACGAGGAGCTGCGCTTCAAGGCGACGGCCCGGCGCAACAAGCTGCTCGGGCTCTGGGCTGCCGAGAAGCTCGGCAAGAGCGGCGCCGATGCGGAGGCCTATGCCAAGTCGGTCGTCGTGGCCGATTTCGAGGAGGCCGGCGACGAGGACGTGGTGCGCAAGGTCAAGAACGACTTCGCGCTTGCCGGCGTCTCCATCACCGATACCGAGATCCGCACGGTGATGACCGAGCTGCTGATCAAGGCGGCCGACGACATTCAGGCCGCGCGCTAAGCGCACGCCTTCGGCCGCATCCCGGCTGACGCAGGACGTCTTTGAAACGGGCGCATGGGCGCCCGTTTGCTTTTCCGGGCTGACACTGTTCAACCTGCATCGACCGCCGCAACGCCCGAAATGCGGCCAGACACGGATGAACGCATCATGGCCAAGCCCACCGTCCTCGCTTCCCTCGCCGATCGTTTCGCCCGGGGTGACAGCGTCGTTTCGGCCTGGTGCGGTTTGCCCGACCCCTCCGTCTCGGCGATCCTGGCGCAGGAGGATTTCGATGCGATCACGCTCGACATGCAGCACGGGCCGATCACACTCGCCGAGGTCATTCGCGCGATCCCGCTGATCAACGCCGCCGGCAAGCCGGTGATCGCGCGCATTCCGGTCGGCGAATTCCAGAACGTCTCGAAGCTGTTCGACAGCGGCGTCTCCGGCGTCATCGCGCCGATGATCAACACGATGGAGGATGCGCGTCGCTTCGCGGCCTATGCCAAGTATCCGCCGATGGGCGAGCGCAGCTGGGGCAGCTATGGCGGTCTCGGGGCCTCGGGCCTCGACCAGAACAGCTATCTCAAGACCGCCAACAGCTTCTCGATGACCTTCGCGATGATCGAGACGCGCGAGGCGATGGCGATCGTCGACGACATCCTGGCGCTGGACGGGATCGACGCCCTGTTCGTCGGGCCGTCCGACCTGTCGATCGCATTGTCCGGCGGGGCGAAGGTCGATGCCACCGCGCGCGAGGTCGATGAGGCGCTCAAGCATGTCGTCGCCCGCGCTTCGGCGGTGAACAAGCCGGTCGCGTTCTATTGCGCGACGGCGGAACGCGCCAAGCAGGGCCTCGAGATGGGCGCGCGCATGGTCACGGTGATGAGCGATTCCGGGATGCTGAAGGCGGCCGCGCAGGCGGCGCTGAAGATCACACGGGGCTGATCTCGGATTACGTCTCCTCGCCTCTCGCTTTTACGAGGAAACACGCCGTCATCCCGGGCTTGACCCGGAATCCATGCCGGACCGGTCCCGATAAAGGTTCAGGCATGGATCCCGGATTTCCGCTTCGCTGCGTCCGGGATGACCCGCGCTCTTCTTAAACATGCGACGCGCCTCAGGCGTTGATGCCCTCGCGGCGTTTCAGCAGGGCGTAGTCCGCCCAGAGCAGCCGCGCCGCGACGCCGCGCCATGGCCGCCAGGCTTCCGCCATGGCCTGAAGCTCGGCCGGCTTCGGTCGGGCCGTGAGGCCGAAGGCGTGGCGGGCGGCTTCCTGGATGGCGAGGTCTCCGGCGGCGAAGCCGTCGCGGTGGCCGAGGCAGAACAGCAGATAGACATCCGCCGTCCAGGGCCGATGCCCGAGATCGCCGTCATCTGCGCGTGAACCTCTTCCGGTGAGGCGTGTTCGAGCGCCTCGAAGGCGAAGCGCCGCTCGACCAGTGCGTTTGCGAGCGCGAGCAAGGTGCGCTGCTTCGGCCGGGACAGGCCGGACAGGCGCATGTCGTCATCGGTCGCAGCCAGGACGCGCTCTGGCGTCAGCGGGACGAAGACCCCGGCGAACCGGCTCCAGACGGCGCGCGCGCTGGCGACCGACAATTGCTGGGATACGATGATCGCGGCGAGGCCGGGAAAGCCGCCCTCGCGCAGCCGCAAGGGCGGCAGGCCGGTGCGCGCGACGATCGGCTGCCAGTCCGGGTGCAGGGCGACGAGGGCGGCCATGCCTTCCTCGAGATCGGCGTTTGATGTGATTCTCTCGATCATGGTCCGGGTATCGATGGCAGAGGCGACGGCTTTCGTCAGCAGGGAGCGGCTTGGCGCAGATGCGCGCAATGCCTAGACAGGATCGATGCAGCCCGCTCCACCCGTTTTCCGCTTCGCGCCGAGCCCGAACGGGCGGCTTCATCTTGGCCACGCGCTGTCGGCCCTGACCAATGAGGCGCTGGCCCGGCGTTTCGGCGGGCGCCTGCTGCTGCGGATCGAGGATATCGACCTGACCCGGTGCCGACCGGAACTCGTCGAGGGGATCGAGGCCGACCTGGCCTGGCTCGGCATTCGTTTCGAGCCCGGCTTCCGCAGGCAATCCCAGCATTTCGACGATTACGCCGGAGCGCTGGGGAGGCTGCGCCGGCGGGGCTGGTCTATCCCTGTTTCTGTTCCCGGCAGGAGATCCGCAATGCGGTCGCGGCGCGGGAAACCGCGACCGGGCAGCCCTGGCCGGTCGATCCGGATGGCGCGCCGCTCTATCCCGGTTCCTGCAAGGGGCTCGCTTCCGACAATGCGGCGCAGCGCATCGCGGCCGGGGAACCGCATGTGCTCAGGCTCGACATGGCGGCGGCGCTCGCGGCGGCCGCGCTGCCGCTGAGCTATACGGTCTTCGATGCCGACGATGCCCGGCAGTCCGTGCCGGCTGCGCCAGAGCGCTGGGGCGATGTCGTGCTGGCCCGCAAGGACGTGCCGACGAGCTACCATCTCGCGGTCACCGTCGACGATGCGCTGCAGGGCGTGACCCATGTCGTGCGCGGCCGCGATCTCGAAGCGGCGACGGATGTCCACGTCCTGCTGCAGCACCTCCTCGGTCTGCCGACGCCGCTTTATCACTTCCACCGCCTGCTGCTCGACGACGACGGGCAGAAGCTCGCCAAGAGCCGGGATTCGCAGGGCCTTGCGGATTTGCGCGCCGATGGGATCACTGCGACAGAGATCCGCCGGCAGCTCGGCTTCGCCTGAACCCCTCAGCCGACGCCGAGGAAGGTCAGCCAGGCGGCTGTGGTGAACAGGGAGAGCAGGGTCGAGAGCGTGATCGCGCTCGATGCATCGGCTACGCCCTGCCGATAGCGCTCGGCGAAGAGATAGGCGTTGATCCCGCACGGGCAGGCCGCGAACAGCACGGCGACACCTGACCAGTGGACTGGCATCTCGAAGACCCGCGTCGCCAGCCAATAGACCAGCAGGGGATGCAGGCCGAGCTTCAATCCGCTGAGGACCGCCGGCAGGGCGAGGCCGGATTCGAGGCCGTAGCGGCGCATAGCGATGCCCAGGCTGATCAGCGCGCAGGGCACGGCAGCGCCTGCCAGCAGATCGACCAGCGTCCAGGCCGGCTCGGGAATGTACGCGATGAATGGACGGGCTGCCGATCCCAGCAGGATGCCGATGATGATCGGATGGGTGAACAGGCGCTTGACCAATTGCGGGATCGAGGCCGACCGCCCTTCCGCCAGCAGCGTCGCCGCCGTCATCGTGACCGGCAGATGGACGGCGAGCAGCAGGCCGAGCGGCACGGCGCCGGCATCGCCATAGGCCTTCAGGATCATGGGGACGCCGACGAAAACGGTGTTCGACTGCGCGGCGGCAAAGCCGGAGACGACGAGTTCCGGCCCCTTGCGGGCGAAGAACCTGGCGGCGATGACCATCGCCAGCGCCCAGACCACGGCGAGGCCGGCGAAATAGGCGATCCAGTAGCCCCAGGGCTGGGTCACGGGGATGTCGGCCTTGGCGAGCGTGCGGAACAGCAGGCAGGGCACGGCGAGGACGAAGACGAAATCCGACAGGCCTTCGCCCGTGGTCTCGCGCAGGAGCTTGCTCCAGCGTGCGAGATAGCCGAGGCCTATCAGCCCGAAGACGGGCAGGACGACGAGGAGAGAAGCGAGCATGGCTTCGGAACTCGCGCGAGAGAGGAACGCCAGCCTCCGCGGTGTCCGCTTGCGGAAGCGCTGTCAAGCAGCCGAAGCGGAGCGGAGGTTCTAACGCTTTGCCGTCATGCGCTCAGCGCAATTGCGCGAGCGTGCCGCCGGCTTTCTCGATCAGGCCACGGATCTCGTCGCGCTGGCGCTTGAACTCGGCGAGCGTCGTACCCTGGAGCTCGCGCCCGCGGGGCACGCGGATCTTCATCGGGTTGACGAAATTGCCGTTGACCAGAACCTCGTAATGCAGATGCGGGCCGGTGGAGAGGCCGGTATTGCCGAGATAGCCGATGACCTGACCCTGCCGCACCTTGGCGCCCGGCACGATGCCGTTGGCGAAATTCGACTGGTGCGAATAGGTGGTGACATAGCCGTTGGCGTGCTGGATCTCGGTGTGCTTGCCATAGCCGGAGGACCAGCCGGCCTTGAGCACGGTGCCGTTGCCGGCGGCGAGGATCGGCGTGCCGATCCGGTTCGACCAGTCGACGCCGGTATGCATCTTCGAATAGCGCATGATCGGGTGGTAACGCATGCCGAAGCCGGAGCGAAGCTCGCCATCGGCGATCGGCTTGCGCAGCAGGAACTTCTTCAGCGATTTGCCCTCGTCGTCGAAATACTCGATCAGCCCGTCATCGGGGGCCTGGTAGCGGAAGACCCGGCGCGCCTCGCCGTTCACCGTCAGGGTCGCTGACAAAATCTCGGCGCGCTCGCCCTCGTCCTCTTCGGTGAAGATCACCTCCAGATTGTCGCCGCCATGGAC
>CBDIPN010000002.1:1692500-1856380 GCA_965283735.1 Beijerinckiaceae bacterium
AGTTCAAATCTGGCCCCCGCAACCAAATACACAAAAGCCCCGTCGCAACTGCGGCGGGGCTTTCGCGTTCCAACGCAAACCGCCAAAGCCGAGCAAGGCCAACCTGCCGCCCGAGATCAACGACGCTGGAGCCCTCCCGGCACGCGGCTGCGAGGTGACCGTCAGCTCCAGATCGTTTCGAGTCCGGCTCTGAACGGGCTCTTGCAATCGCCGCCCCGGATCGACCCTACCGTATCCAGTTCCGCGCGAAATCGGCGTCTTCGTAACCGTGCGGCTTCTGTCGCTTGGGCAGCTTGATCTTCTCCCGCGCGGGCGCCTCGTAAGGAACCGAGGAGAGGATGTGGGCGATGACGGCAAGCCGCGCCTTGCGTTTATCGTCAGAATGAACCGCGTACCACGGCGCCCATGTCGTATCGCTGGCGCGGAACATCTCGTCGCGAGCACGTGAGTAGTCGTACCAGCGCGAATACGACTTCAGATCCATCGCAGAGAGCTTCCAGATCTTCCTGGGATCGCTGATGCGCTCCTCCATCCGGCGTGTCTGTTCCTCCTGGCCAACTTCGAGCCAGTACTTCAGCAGGATCGTGCCTAAATCGACGATCGCTTTCTCCACGCTGGGAACAACCTGGAGAAAGCTCTTGGCCTGTTCCTCGGTGCAGTAGCCCATGACCCGCTCGATGCCGGCACGGTTGTACCAACTACGGTCGAAAATCACGATCTCCCCTGCCGCGGGCAAGTGCGGAAGGTAGCGTTGGACATACATCTGCGAGCGCTCGCGCTCAGTTGGTGGCGGCAGAGCGACGACCCGGAAGACCCGGGGGCTGACACGCTCCGTGATCGCCTTGATGACGCCTCCCTTTCCCGCGCCGTCCCGCCCTTCGAAGACGATGCAGACCTTTCCGCCGGCCTGCTTCGCCCATTCCTGGAGCTTGACCAGCTCTGCATGGAGATCCCGCAGCTTCCGTTCGTAGGCCTTCTTGTTCAGGGGCACGCTCGCTTCGGCCTTCATCACCGACCTCCTTTTGCCTCAGGACCAGCTCAGGAAGAAAGCGATGTCGCCCGGCAGGCCGCCCGGCCACTCGATGATGATGGCGCGCAGTTTATACTTGGCGGGTTGGAGGTGTTCCTTCCAGAACTCGTAGGCCTGCCGCGGCCGCCCGGTGAGCGTCGTCGGCCAGTCCGCTTCCGCATTGTTGATCGCCCGCCCCTTATCCGTGCAGAGCGCGCTCGGAAAACGCATGACGAGGACTTCCGTCTCGCCGCGGCCGGCCGCTGCGCGGGTCTTGTTCGCCAGGCTCTGCTTGATCTCCGCGATCTTCTCAGGCGAGACATCGATCTCCTTGGACAAGGTGGTGACCAGCTTCTTCCGGGCCTCCTCGATCTTATCCATGGCACCCATCAGCTTGGACGCCTTGGCCAGTTCAAGAGACGTCATGTAGGCACGGAGATCGTCGGCGGACATAAAGCTCTCGTCAGCCAGCGTGCTCGGTGCCGGACTATGGGGTGCGGTCGACATCACTCGCGTCTCCTCCGCTGTTGGCTGTCCCCGCATGTCGACCGTGCCGGCGGCTGACATGCGGGGACAGTCTGCTGGACTCAGTATTTTTGGAAATGGAAGGCTTCGGCCAAGGTCAGTTCGACCATATCACCACGCCTGAGGCGCCGAAGATCTTGCTTGATGTCGGGATCGACGACCGTCAGGGAGCGCGCTCCCAGCGGGCCGACATAGCTGACGATTCCAGTTGTCGGATCAAAGGCCTGGAATTGCCCGGTCACCGTCAGCGACCGAACGACGAACTTGTCCGGCAGGTTTTGGAACGGCCCGCTGACAGCCTCGGTATAGACGATGCCGGGTCTCGCGCCCTTCCTCGCGCGCCTGGCACCTATGATCGCGCCCTCGACGCGCCGGACCTCGAGCCTGTCGCCGGCCTGGATGTTCCTGAGATTGCCGAACAGCTCAGGGACCGCAACATGCCAGGAGCGAGCACCCTGCCTGACGCGCACGATACGTTCTTCGGGCTGCACATCCACAACCTCGACATCGAGTTGCTCGACCTCGACCGGTCCGATGCCGGCGACAAGCACGGTCTGGGTGGTTACCGTCGGGTAGGCAGCGCAGCCCGCGACCCCCACCGCCAGTGCTATCGTGAGGATCCAGCTGATAGGCTTCGACATCAGAACTCTCCTCTTCGCAAAAAAGCCGGTTTCAAATGGAGTTGCGGTCTTTCGACTGGGCCTGCCACGCGAGAATAGCTTGGCGAAGCTCAGCTTCGAGACTCTCGACGAGGTGCCGGTACTCAGCGCGTTGCGCCGCATCTCCAGGGGCGTCCGATTTGATCCGGTGTTGGAGAGCTCGCCCTGCATCGGCAAGATCCCCGCACAAGCTGCGGAAGCTCTCACTTTGCAGTGCGAGTTCCTTGATCGCTGTTTCGTATTTTGGCAGAGTCTGAATGGCGGCCAGAATTCCCGGGTCCATGGCGTTGAGCCCCTGCGAGTAAACACAAGTATCTGGCTCATCGGCGGTCGCGGGAGTATGTTACGAGAGGCTACCCCGCCAATTTCACCTGTCGCGCACGGCTATTCGTGGATTCGCGCCGGGGGAGTGCCGATGTCCAGGGAACAGGAACAGCCGGAAAATACCGAGAACAACGACACGCCCGAAGACGCGGCAGCGGGCGAAGGCGATGTGCGCGCCCAGTTGAAGCGGATTTGTCCAGCGCCGAGTTCAACGTTCCCGACCGGCTACGCCGGTTTCTGCTGTATATCGTTAATGAAACCCTCTCCGGCCGGTCGGATCGTATCAAGGCTTATTCGGTTGCGGTCGAGGTGTTCGGACGGGATGCACGTCTCGACATCCAGAGCGACCCGGTCGTGCGCATCGAGGCTGGGCGTCTCAGGCGGGCCCTTGAGCGATACTATTATCTTAGGGGAAGCGCCGACCCGATCCTGATCGAAATTCCGAAAGGCGGCTATGTTCCCAGCTTCAAGCGGCGGGAAGACCGCGCGAAGAGCAAGGAATTTCCTCGGAATCGAGAGCCGTTGCCATGGCCGAGCCTTGGCCTGTTCTTCCGTCGATGGGAGCAGCATTCCTGGCTCCTCGTCTCGGTCGTCTGCGCCTCACTGATAGCGGGCGTCTTGCTCCTCAGGGTGGAGCCGCCGTTGCCGCCGGTGGCCTCCAAAGTCGGATCGACACAGCCTGAGGGGCCATCCCTCATCGTCAAGCCCTTCGTGAATTTGTCGAAAACTCCCGAGGGCGATTACTACGCGAATGGGCTTGGCGAGGAGCTCCTGATGCAGCTCGCGCGATTCAAGGAGCTGACAGTATTCGGGCGAGAAACCTCGGGCACACACTCTTCCGACGCCTCGGCTGCGGAAGTCGGGCAGCGGTTCAGCAGCCGCTACGTCCTGGAGGGCGGGGTCCGCTTGTCCGGGGAAGCTCAGGGTGACCAGTCGTCTTCTCGACGGCGAAACATCGGCCATCGTCTGGTCCGGATCCTATGATGTCGATCCGCAAAACAACAGCATCGATGATATGCAAATGACCATCGCCTCGAAGGTCGCCACGGCTGTCGCCCAGCCTTACGGCGTCATCTTCAGCGTTCCACCTCGGGCGACGCGAGCACCGGGGCAAAATGGCTCCGAGGCCTATCAATGTACCTATCGCTTCTATCGCTATCGTGCCGAGTTGGATCAGGCCGCGCACGCCCGGACGCGCGAATGTCTGGAGCAGATCACACTCCGCCATACGGAGTATGCGACAGGCTGGGCGATGCTCGCCTATCTCTATCTGGACGAAGATCGTTTCCAGTTGAATCGGCGGCTTGGCTCGCCGACGCCGCTCGAACGCGCGCGGGCCGCGGCCGAGCGCGCGGTTCGCATCGAACCGGAAAATGTCCGCGCGCTGCAGGCCCTGATGACTGTGCTCTATTTCAGCCGGGAGCCGGCTGAAGCGCTCCGGATCGGTTCATTAGCGCTCACTCTCAACCCCAATGACACCGAGCTGCTCGGGGAGTTCGGCAGCCGTATCGCCCAGGCCGGCGACTGGTCCCGCGGTGCAGCGCTGCTTGAGGAGGCATTGGCCAGAAATCCGGGCCATTCTGACTACTATCGCGGACTTTTGGCCCTGGCTGCCTACATGCAGGGTGACGGCGTGCGAGCCGCTGATCTCATCCGCCGCACGAAGTTGTACCGGTTCCCGATCTATCACTTCGTTGCCGCACTGATCTTCGCACGCCTTGGGCTGGAGGCGGAGACAGCGCAAAGTCGGGCGACATTTCTGAAGCTGCGGCCCGGATTCTTCGACGATCTCGACGGCGAGCTCAACAAGCGCAACTTCAACCGCAGAGATCGCGTGATCATCATCCGCGGTGCCATCCAGGCAGGTTTCCCCGTGAAATCGCGCTTTGCGGCCGAGGCGCAGTAGCTGTCGGCCCCGGATCGGATCGTCCCCCGCCGCCGGCGTGTAGCAAACCGTAACATACTACCTGCGATGCGGATTGCGGCTCTTATTGCCGCCCGGAGTGACGTGTCCAAGCAGGCTGGGTTCTGCATGCGATCGCATCATCCGTGAGCAATTACTCTCGCGACATCAAGCAGGATACGGACCTGGGCGGGGTGCTCGGCAAGCAATAGGGGGTCGATGATGGCTGCAAACCGTCGCCTTTTACTATTCGTGTTGGCCGTGGCAGTCGCACCTCTGCAGCAGGCCAAGGCGCAAGCAGGTCATCTCCAGGGGGCTTGGCTCGAAGAGGGATGGTCCTGTGCCAGCGTTTTCGTGGCGACGCTGAATGGGGTCGCCTTCAAACGGCCCGCCAACGCTTTCGCGCCGGCATTCATCGTCTCCGGCAAACGGCTTTCGACGCCGCTGGCAACTTGCCGGCTCGTCGGGGTCGTACCCAAGGGCGAAAGGCAGATCCTCCGCCTGAGCTGTGTGACAGCCGTTACGGCGGACACGGCTCGGGCCATTTTTTCAGTGGCCAGCGACGCGAACGTCTACCGATACCACTCCGTGGAAGGCGGTATCGCGACCAAATATCTCCGCTGTACCCGGGAGGCCTTGAAAGCTCCCTGAGTCCGGCCGGCCAAAGGTCGCCAACATGGAAACAGCTCTCATACATGTCGTTGAAGCCGATCCGGCCTTGCGGGCCGAGATCGAGCACCTGATCCAAGCCTGCGGCTATCAGACAAAGGCCTATGCCAGTGCCGACGAAATCATCCGGAAGATGCCGGACCGCGAACGCGCGGGTTGCATGGTCATCGACATGCAGGCCCGGGACGCAGCAGCGCCCGATCTCTTTGATCGGCTGAGTAAGGCCGGTGCCAACCTTCCCGTCATATTGCTTGGAGAGCACAGCGACGTGCGCGCCGGCGTTCGAGCGATCAAGGCGGGGGCCGAGGATTTCTTTACGAAGCCGGTGGAGCGCGAGGAATTCATCGGGGCGATCGACAGCGCCATCGCACGGCACCGTCTCGCCAGCGAGCGGGAGAGCTGGGTGCTCGGAGTGACGGCGCGTTTGCAGCGATTGACCAGACGCGAGCGAGAGGTCTTCGAACTCGTGATCCGGGGCAGGATGAACAAGCAGGTCGCGTTCGAACTCGGCACGACCGAGCGCACCGTGAAGGCACACCGCCACAAGGTCATGGAGAAAATGCAGGCTCGCTCGGTCGTTGAACTCGTGTCCTGCGCCGAGCGGCTGGGCCTCAGTTCCGGCACTTTCTAGCAAGGTCCGCACCGCGCCGTTACCGCGCCACACG
Organism: Beijerinckiaceae bacterium; assembly: GCA_965283735.1. Taxonomy (GTDB): domain Bacteria; phylum Pseudomonadota; class Alphaproteobacteria; order Rhizobiales; family Beijerinckiaceae; genus Allobosea. Next base: position 1,698,255 of record CBDIPN010000002.1, read on the forward strand.
CCCATCGGTTTGAAGACATCGCGGGCTGCGGCCACCGGCATCCTGCTTTCGGTCCTGCTGCTCCTCGCGACGTGAATACGGCACTCCGGGACGTCATCCTGAGGGTCGCCTCCGCCCTTCACGGTCTTCGGTCCGAGAGCGCGCGCACTGCATCCTCGAGATCGTCAAAGGCGATCGTCGCGTCGGGACCGTCGAAGAAGCCGGCGCGCTGCAGGATCCCCTGGGTGTCAAACGGCCCGCAAAGTTGCCCCCCGATCGGCGTCCAATGTTGACCCCTTGAGTATGCTTCACGGCGAGGAGGCGGCGCGGCGGAGCTGGTCTGGATTGCGCAGCCGCGCCGGCTCCGGATCGGTGGTGTGCGGGGAACTCAGAGCCTGTTCTTGAAGCGCCAGCTTTCGTTGCCGGTCTCGACGATGTCGCAGTGATGGGTCAGCCGGTCGAGGAGCGCGGTGGTCATCTTGGCGTCGCCGAAGACGGACGGCCATTCGCCGAAGGCGAGGTTCGTGGTGACGATGACGGAGCTCTGCTCGTAGAGCCTGCTGACCAGGTGGAAGAGCAGTTGCCCGCCGGACTGGGCGAAGGGCAGATAGCCGAGTTCGTCGAGGACGATGAAGTCCATGCGGGCGAGATAGTCGGCCATGCGGCCCTGGCGGCCGGCGCGGGCTTCGGCCTCGAGCTTGTTGACGAGATCGACGACGTTGAAGAAGCGGCCGCGAGCGCCGGCACGTATGCAGGCCCGGGCGATCGCGATGGCAAGATGGGTCTTGCCGGTCCCGGTGCCTCCGACCAGGACGACATTGCGCTGATGAGCCAGGAAGTTGCCGCCGGCGAGATCATGGACGAGCGCCTCGTTGATCGGCGTGCCGTCGAAGGCGAAGTCGGCGATGTCCTTGGCGAGCGGCAGCTTGGCGATGGTGATCTGATACTTGATCGAACGGGCCTGCTTCTCGGCGATCTCGGCGGCGAGCAGATCGCCGACGACGCGCTGCGGCTCGTGCTGGCGCTTCACCGCCGAGGCGATGATCTCGTCGAAGGCGGCCTTCATGCCATAGAGCTTGAGCTCGCCCATGGTGGCGAGAATCTCCGAGCGTTCCATCACACGGCTCTCCTGAGGCTGTCGTAGCGGGCACAATCGGCGGCGGGCTCATGGCGCAGGCGCAAGGCATCGGGCGTCATGATCGTGATCGCTGCCGCCGGCTCGCGGCGCCGGGCCAGGATGTTGATGATCACGTCGGCGGAGTGGACGCCTTGCCGCAGAGCGTCCGCGCAGGCGGCTTCGACGGCGGACAATCCGTCGCTCAGCACCGCGGTGAGGATCTCGACCATCTGCCTGTCGCCGTCTTGAACGGCCGCGAGCTTGCGCCGGACCCGGTCGATCGCGCCGGGCAAGACCCAGTCCTTGAAGGGCGCTCCGTTCCGCAGGGCGCCCGGCTTGCGAGCCAGTACCGGGACATAGTGCCAGGGATCGTAGATCGTCTGGTCGCGGCCATAGCAGCGGGAATGCTCGCCGACGATACGCCCGTCCTGGCGCAGCTCGATCCGATCGGCATAGGCGCGGATCTCGACGGGGCGCCCGACCGCACTCGCGATGACCGAGTACTTGTTGTTGTCGAAGCGCACGAGACAGGTCTTCGACACCGAGGCTGGCAGTGAGTGGAAGCCGTCGAACCGCCCCGCGTAAGGCACCAGGCTCGGGCGCTCGGCTTCGAACATCTCCCAGATCGTGCGGTCACGTTGCTCCGGATGGCGGTGGGCCTTGGCGTAGCGGAGCACCTGATCCAGCAGCCAAGCGTTCAACTCGTCGTAGTTCTTGACCCGCAGGCGCGGGGCGAAGAAGCGCTCGCGCACGAGCCCGACCTGGTTCTCGACCTGCCCCTTCTCCCAGCCCGAGGCTGGCGTGCAGGCGACAGGGTCGACCAGATAGTGGCTGCACATCTGCTGGAAGCGGCGGTTATAGGCCCGCTCCTTGCCGACGAAGATCGTCTCCACCGCGGTCTTCATGTTGTCGTAGATGCCGCGCGTGCAGGCGCCCTTGAAGAAGGCGAAGGCGCGGTCATGGGCGTCGAAGACCATCTCCTGGCTCTCGCGTGGATAGGCCCGCACGAACAGCATGCGCGAGTGACAAAGCCGGACATGCGCCACCTTCACCTGGGTCGTGGCGCCATTGATGACGACGATCTCGTGGCTCCAGTCGAACTGGTAGGCCTCGCCGGGCGCGAAGCTCAAAGGCACATAGGCGTCGGCTGTGACGGCGGATTGCTCGCGGCGCCAGCCTCGCGCATAGCGACGAACGGCATCGTATCCGCCCTCGTAGCCGAGATCCCGCAGCTCTTCAAAAAGACGGATCAGCGTCAGGCGCTCGCGGGCCGGCTTGCCGTTGTTCGCCATCAGCAGCCGATCCAGCTCAGGGCGCCAGGGCCCTATCTTCGGCTGCGGCTGAACCTTGCGCTCATACTCGAACGACGTCGCGCCAGAGCGCAGCACCTTCCGAACCGTGTTCCGAGAGACATGCAGCTCGCGGGCGATCTCCTTGATCGTCTTCCCGCGGATCGAAAACTCGCGCCGGATCCGCGCAATCGTATCCACGCCCTTCATCCCCCGCCCGCCCATCCGAAACCAGGACGGGCAGTCTCACCGAAACCGGCTCAAGGGGGTCAAAGTTGGAAGCCGATCCCCCGCCTCACGGGGTCAAACTTGCACGCCGAAACACACCGACGCGTGCTGGCGGAGGCCGGGCCTTCGGTCGAGAAGTTCCTGACCAGCGGGCTCACCGAGCTCAGGCACAAGCTGGGGCCGATCAATTGGCAGTTCATGCCGACGAAGCAGTTCGATCCCGTCGATTTCGAGGCCTTCCTCAAGTTGCTGCCGAAAGAACTGGACGGGATCACGCTGCGCCATGCCGTCGAAGTCCGGCATGACAGCTTCCGCTCGCCGGATTTCATCACGCTGCTGCGTCAGTATGGCGTTGCCGCGATCACCTCGGCGGACGCGGATTACACGCAGATCGCCGATGTGACCGCGCCCTTCGTCTATGCGCGGATCATGGGGACCAAGGAGGCCGAGCCGAAGGGCTATTCTGAGGCAGGTCTCGATCGCTGGACCAGGGCTGCGCAGGTCTGGGCCGAGGGCGGCGTGCCTGATGGCCTGGAGACGGTCGGGCCCGCGGCGAAGACCGAGAGGCGCGACGTCTTCCTCTATGTCATCAGCGGCGGCAAGGTGCGCAATCCTGCTGCCGCGATGGAATTGATCGCGCGGACGAAGGGCTGAGATCTACTCGGCCGCGGCTGCGTCCTGTGTGGCTTCCTGGCAGGTATCGACCCATTCGGCCCGGGTCAGCTCGGCCATGCGCTCAGGCGCGATGCGCAGCGCGCTATGCGTCGAGCCTGCGGCCGGCACGACGATGTCGAAGGCCTTCAGCGAGATGTCGCAATAGACCTTGAGCGGGGTGGCCAGACCGAACGGGCAGACGCCACCGACGGGATGGCCGGTCAGGGCTTCGACCTCTTCCTGGCCCAGCATGCGCGGCTTGCCGCCGAGCGCCGCCTTGGCCTTCCTGTTGTCGAGCCGGGCATCGCCGCGGGTGACGACGAGCACGACCTCGTCGCCGATGCGCAAGGAGAGCGTCTTGGCGATCTGCCCGGGCTCGACGCCATGGGCTGCCGCGGCGAGCGGCACGGTTGCGCTACTCTCAGGCGTTACGATGACCGCGATGTCGGGGGCGTGCTCGGCGAAGAAGGCGCGGAGAGATTCGAGGCTCATCGGGCAATTCGGGAGGTCAGCCACAGGATCAGCAGGCTGGCGATGGCCGGCACGCCGAAGACGACGAGGAAGATCGGCGCTTCCTCCATCACGGTATAGCCTGCCCGGGCGACGCCGATCCAGAGGTTGATCAGGGCCCCAGTGAACCAGAGCGGCAGGAACAGCTTCACGGCGAAGGGAATCGGCCGTCCGGCCGAGACGGAGAGGCGCGGGGCCAGGACGAGCAGGATGCCGAGCAGGGCGAAGCCGATGCCGATGACCTTGATGGTGTGCATGGATTGGGCCTTGTCTTGAGTAAAAGATATTAAGTTTCAATTATTTAATTCAATTCACGGTGTTAATCATTGCGCTCAATCTACAGATGAGCTACAGCGATCTCGGCAACGTTGATGAGCGGCGGCTACTCGTCGCCGTCTTCTCCTGTTCGTGGTTCCCTATCTGCCGGATCCGTTGGTGCAGTGATTTCCGGATGGTCGGCGATCAAGTCAGACACCCGAACTCCGATGGCATTGGCCAGCTCGTAGAGCGAGATTATTGTCGGATTTCGGCGACCGCGTTCAAGGCTGCTGATGTACCATTGGCTGAAGCCCGAGCGCTCCTCGACCTGCTCCTGAGTCAGGCCGCGCTCTTTCCGTAACCGCGCAAAATTCTCTCCGACCAGCTTGCGCATATCCATGCGCTCAGAGCTGGCAATTTCCGATGACTTCGATTACCAATTATAGTTGGTATTGTGGCTGACCTGGGAATGACCGAGATGAGATTGCTATTGGCTGTGGCTGCAGCAGCTATCAGTGCCGCGTGCTCGTCAGCCATCCGGCGCAACCGATATCTTTGGTTTACGGTTCGATAAGCCGGAGGACACCGAGAACCAGTATGCCTTCGTCGCCTACGACAATCGCAAGAACATCCTCTTCACTGCGACGTTCGAGGTTGCCCCTCGCCGAGCAGCCACAACTACCTCAGTAAAGTCGGGGAACTCTGAAGGAAAGGCGTCGGACGCGGACGAGAACGCGTCTGCCCTGAGAGTAGCCTATAGCACCCTCCTGCTGCTGGAACGCTGTTCGGACCAGTACGTGGGCGGTGCGCCACTTTTGGTCAGCAGAGATCGCGTCGCTCGCATTGAAAAATCAGCGGCGGCGTTAGGAATCGACGTTCGAGCGGCCAAGGCCAAGGCTCAACGGACTGCGCTCCGGCAAGTTCGACGGGCTCGACGTCCCAGATCCAGACGTCGGCTCCACTTGCCACGAAGCTGGCCGCGATGGCTTCGCCGATCCCACGGGCGCCGCCCGTCACAATGACGGTCTGTTGTGAGAAGTCGTATGTGACTTGCACCGCAGCCCCCTAATTCCCGGGAGGCGTAACGAGCCGAAAGCTATTACATTCCGCAGGATGTTCTTACCAGAAGCGTGAATGGGTCGATCTGGAAATCTTCCTCAAGCGACCTTCCGAATAATCTCAGCCACTTTTCCTGCAACTCGAAAGCCTTGGCCTCGTGCGCCGCGTCACATTCAAATTTGGATTGATGCGCCTCCTGGAAATGGTGCACCAGTTCGTGCACGAGAACCGACAAGTCGGCTGCCGTTGCGCCGCTCCATGTGTCCGCCAGATAAATGATCTTCTCGCGGGAATCGTAGATTGACAGGATATCTGGCCGACCGTGTTGCTGTATGATTTCGGATGCGTATTGCTTGAGCCGTAAAGCAGCAACTTGGCCAACCGGCTTGAATACGAGTTTGGGCAAAAGCGTGGGTATCGGCTGTCCCAGCTCTGCACCGACCCACGTCGCGAGGGCCGCCAGCAACCGCCCTCCCGGATCAAGATGGCTTTCCCCGATGACGATTTCGAAGCCGGAACCGAGACGCAGGCGCTCCGTTGTCTCGTCACGCGCCTGCGCTTCAACATTCATGGATGCTGCGAGTAATGCTGCACCAAAGAATAATTCCGTCTGGCCGTTCCCATGGCACTCACCTGCAGAAGATGCAGATAGCGGCAAAAATGGATCAAACTTCTAAATTGGGTCAAATTTAGATGAGTTAATCTAAGTATAATTGGTCTTTACTGAAAGATTCGACCTCGTCAGCTTCATCATCGTAGAGAAGCTTCGTGAGCATGACATAGCGATTGAGGGAAGCCATACTGATGTCGCGGAGGCATCGTTCTCGCAGCTTGAATGCTTCAACGCGAATGCCTTCACGTAGCTCTGCGGTGTTGAGGCCGAATAACTCGCTCCGCTCAAGCATCCGCGCGAGTTCCCTGTCCCAGGCAACACAGGCCCGAGCCTGACGCGTCGTCGATTGCGCCCCCTCCGCGAGGCCGCCCCATAGGATGCAGGCGCATATAGCGAACACTGAAGATCGTCCCATTTGCGCCTCTTTGAGTGCAAGCGTTTGGATTGAGCTGGGGCTGGGTTTGTCTCTTCCGTTGCCGTTAGCCTTCGTAGCAACGAAACTTTCGTCAGGTCATGATGGAGAAGCGAAAGGATGCCGATATTTCGCCGAAAGTCGTGTCATGCTGGACGACAGGGGAGAAGTTCTTTTGGTAGTGAACGAAGGTTCGTCGCCGAATTTGTCGGCCCACTGCCGAATTTGTCCATGCCGCGCGAAATCTTGCAGCCGGAACCGAAGCGGAGATGTTCCCCGCTAAGGATATTAGGATATCGTTCGCGCGAGGGACGTGGGAGATGTGGACAGAGATTCTGAGGAAACAGCCGAACAGCAAGCTGGATCCTCAAGGAGACGCTTGTCTCAATTACTTCTCTGAGAGCTTGTCGGCCGGTGAATGCCGGCCCAGCCCTTACGCGCTGCCAAGATCGATCAAGCCACAACAGGTCATTCGTCTTTTGACAGATCGGCGGAGGCCGGCGCCGTCTGAATAGACGCATATCGGGCGATTTCAATTGGAGTTTCACCGAACCGGCGACGAAAGGCAGCCCTAAAGCGTGTCGTGTTAGTGAAACCGTATCGGCGGGCGACGGCAGCGACTGAGGCGTCACGCATACCCCGGGCAAGATCGGCATGCGCTAGATCAAGCCGGACAGCATGCAATGCAGCCAAAGGGGTGCTGCCGCGAAAATGCCTGAACACAGTCGTCAAGGTTCGCAAGCTGCAGCCTGCGGCCGCAGCGATATGTGACATACGGATAGGCTCCGCGCCGTGGGCGCGCATGAAGTCTTCCGCGCGTCGAACGTAGGCTGGAATTGGATTTCCGGCTGAATTTGCGAGTCGATCAGAGTAGTTATGAGTGGTGCCACGCAAAATCAGCGAGACAAGTAGGTCCGTTAGCGACGCAAGTGCGACTGGGTTATTGGCAACACCGTCCCGTCGTTGAAATTCCTGTGTGACGAAATCGAGTTGGCTTTTCAGGCTGGCTGTAAGCCCGGTGCCCCAATCGAGGCTGGGCTCGAAAATGAGCGGCCGACGCAGCCGCTCATCCAGCATGTGTTCAAGCATGCTCTCGATATCCGTCGCTTTCAAGAAAACATTGGTGCGCGCGTTATCGTCGCTGATTAAAAGGCGGCCGCCGGGACCGGGCCTCCAGGCGAGACCAGATTGTTGCGTGGCTGTCGTGGATCTTCCCTTTTGCTCCAAGGTAATGTGGCCTGCGAGCATCGTCGTGAAACAATACAGGCTCCCTTCATCGCCGTCGACGGTGACCTCGGTGCTGAAGCTGCTCTCGACAAAACTCGCAAGAAGCGAGCCGGCGCCACGTATCGCAAGGGTCAAGATCGGCTGTTCGAAGCGCGGGCGCCAAAGAGCGCGATCCTGCAATTGGTAGGTGTAGGTGCGGTTTGACTGTGCGGCCCGTTCAATCACGCGAATCTTGCCGCTCGAATCCTCCAGAGCTTCGGACCGGACGACGTCGAACATTGTCAGCACAGGGGTGCTCGTGGTCGCAACCATAGGAGTCCCCGTCCAGCTTCCTTGCCGTGACGCAAGCAATTTTAGACAAATTCAGCAGCGGACCGACAAATTCGGCGGCACATTTGGAGCGCAGTTGAAAGCGTCGTTCCCCACCGCAGCAAACCTAGCACATATTGGCGACGCTGCGTCAGCGCCTCCTGCGCTACAGATCCGCCTCAGGATTATCAAAATCAAACCTAGAGAATGAAAAAGGATAATGTAACTGGAGTAACTGTAATGCTAGAGTTTATCGTGATCGTTGGCGGCTTCTTTCCCGCTCTCGGAGAGATCTCTCGCCCCGTCTTGACGCATACTACTTCTGTGAAATGCGTCGATCTGCCTTCTCGCACTGCTCCGCAGAACTTCCGCCGCGGTGAGTTCGTTAGCCAGATCGGTCCTGCGAGCTGCGACAAGGGCATCGTCATGCCGATCACGGCAAGTTCATCATGGCGAGCCGCAGGGAACTCCTCGTCCAAGGCCCGGCCTTGAACAAAGTGCCGAACAGACCTCAGATCGCACAGGAAACGGTCGGCGTTCCATCCCGATGCCTGGCAATGCGCAAAATCCGCGGCGGGCAGGCGAAGGCAGCTTCCGAAGCCGTTCATAGCGAAGAGCGCTTCGTTTGGTCACGGTCAATGGGTGACGGAATGCCGGTATTTCGCCTATAGTCGGCGGACGCAGTTCATAGAGCGGGCTAGGGTGGGAGCTAAGCACCATGGACCCGGCGCTTCCGAAACTTCTACAGTTCGACCGATTTGCGCTCGATTTGACGCGCGAACGCCTAAGAGCGGGCGATCAGGAGATTGCACTGCGGCCCAAGGCGTTCGAGGTTCTCCGTCACCTTGCCGAGAATGCTGGACGGCTGGTGTCGAAGCGGGAACTGTTTGAGGTCGTATGGCCAAATGTCGCTGTCACGGATGACTCACTCGTTCAGTGCATTCGCGAGCTACGAGACAAGCTGGGTGACACCGATCATCTCCTGATCGAAACCGTACCCCGTCGCGGATACCTGTTGAACGCCGGCCACCCCCACGCGGTCAAAGAGCACGACTCGCTGCCGCCACCCAAGCGATCTCAGATCCCGTTTGCCGGGTCAGTTGGCCGTCGCCTCGTTTTATGGTCGCCTGTACAGCGCAAACGGGCGATTCTGGCGACGGCCGCCATCATCATCTGCTGCCTGGCCGCAGCTGGATATCTTACAGCCCACCTGTGGTTGCCATCGTCAGCCAACGCTCTCTTCACAGAAGACGACGCGCGGCGGATTGCGGCAATTGCTGCAGAGAAGGAGCTTCCGCTTCCGCCATTCCAGATCAACCGGATCGGGCGTGGTGTTGTCCCTGAACATCGCCGCTTCGTCGGCATCTGGGTCAGCAGCACCGGGTTCGTTAATTCGAACCGCCAATTCATGCTGGTCATCACCGGAGCCGAACCCTCCGGCATCGTGACGGGCTTTACAGTTCGGGGGCCTCCTCGGGCCCTGAGCCTTGTCGTCAAGCCGGCTGGCGCGACCCATTTTAAGGCCCGCGTCCTCGGCGATTCCTTTCGCTACAGTGGTCCAAACAGCGAGCGCGAGGTCGTGATGACAGCCGACCGGCGACTTGAATTCAACGAGGTCTTCGACACGGGAGTGATCGTGCGTGTCGCCCTCGACCCGGTGTGGGCACTGGTTGAGGCCGAGCAAAAAGCTGCTCTGTGGTAGCCGGCGCGGCACAGCGAGCACCATTGTCGCTATGGTCCGTCCGGTTGTCACCAGCGCTTGATCGGGCCGCACAGAGCTATCGTTCTTCCAGGCTCTCACATTGCTGAGGGATACTGATCGATGCGTGCAGTATTCTATGAAGCCAACGGGCCAGCGCGCGATGTGCTGCGCATCGGAGACGTTGAAACTCCAAGCCCGGGAGTCGGGGAGGTTCGCGTGCGCTTGTACGCGTCAGGGGTCAATCCATCCGATGTCAAAAGCCGCGGACACCGAAAGTCGCCGTTCCCTCTGGTCATCCCACATAGCGACGGTGCTGGAGAAATCGAGGCTGTTGGTCCTGGCGTTGCGAAGTCACGCCTTGGCGAGCGGGTCTGGATCTGGAACGGGCAGTGGCAGCGTCCATTTGGAACAGCGGCAGAGTTCATTGCACTGCCGGCCGCGCAGGCCGTTCCCTTGCCAGATGCACTCAGCTTCGAGGAGGGAGCCGCTCTCGGCATCCCTGCGCTGACCGCCTACCATGCTATCGAGCTGGCCGGGGTCGGTCAGGGCACAACCTTGCTCGTATCCGGCGGCGCGGGGTCGGTGAGCCAGTTCGCCATTCAATTCGCCAAGGCTCGGGGCGCGACCGTGATCAGCACGATCTCATCGCCGGACAAGGCGATGGCAGCACGCGAAGCCGGCGCCGACCATTGCATCGACTACAAGCGTGAAAATGTGGGTGACCGTATTGCTGATATCACGGGGAGACGCGGCGTCGACGCCATCACCGAGATGGACCTAACGGCCAATGCCGGCCTGATCCCGGCGGTGCTCCGACCGAAGGGAAAGGTCGTCGTTTACGGCACGGGGGCCGAGGCAACGATTCCCGCCTTCGCCTTCCTCGCCAATTCGATCCAGTTGGACTTCTTCCTGATCTATCAACTGGACGCGCAGCAGCGAGAACGCGCAGTGGCGGGCGTCACGCGCGCTCTTGCTCAAGGTGAAGCGGTTGCCCGTATCGGACCGACATTCCCGCTCAATGAAACCGCCGCCGCACATGAAGCGGTTGAGGGCGGAACGATTGGGAATGTCATCGTCAAAATCGAGTAATCGCAGCGTGGCTAGGCGATCTCTTGCGCCTTCGATCCTGCGGCCCCTTCCTGATTGTCGAAGGGTTCCTATCGGTGTCGCCTACATCGATTAGATCACCCAGCGCAGTCTCCCATGCCGCCTGTCGATTGCGATCCCACGTCGCGCGGCGTTAGAGGAGCCGCGATATCGTGCTCGGGCTTACATTATAGCTCCGGGCGATCTCTCGAACAGGTTCGCCGGCAGCTTTCCTGGCCAGGGCCTCCTGCCGCTGATGGTGGGTCATTCCGAATGGTCGGCCGAGCTTTACGCCGCGTGCCTTGGCTCTGCTGATCCCTTCGCTCGTTCTGGCCAGAATTAATGAACGTTCAAATTCGGCGAACCCAGCCATGATCGTCGTGACGAGACGGCCGTGCGGCGTTGTCGTGTCAGCCCATGCTTCCGTTAGAGAGCGGAAGCCAGCGCCGGCTTTCGCGGTTCGATCCAGGATGTCGAGAAGATCGCGGGTCGAGCGTGCTAGGCGATCCAGCCTCGTGACCATCAGCATATCGCCGTTGCCAAGCTTGGCGAGTGCTCGCTTGAGTTCCTGACGGTCCGTTTTGGCGCCGCTCACCTTCTCCTGAAAGATGCGGTCGGCGCCTGCTGCCTTCAAAGCCTCGATCTGGGATTTTAGGGTCTGATTGTCGGTCGAGACGCGTGCGTAGCCGTAAATCATGCGATCATTATGCAACAGATTTATGCAACGGAAAGGCGCTCAGTTATCAAAGGCCCCGCCTGCGTTGCGAAATTATTTGATTGTGACGGTCTCTTGCTCGGCCGTCTTTGTAGGGTCTTCTCCTTTAACAGTTCGACCCAGGAGTTCTAAAGCTCTGGCTCGGGCTGTCGCGGGCGTCCAAGGGGAGCCGTGAGGCCCAATCGTAATCCATTTCTGCCGGCGGTTGATCGTCGTCTTCAGGACATACGACCTGCCCTTGGTTTGGCATCGAATACCGAAGCCTTTGATCTCGGAGTCCCAGACCTCTTCGCCTGGACCAAGGGAGTCCAGCACGCTCTTCGTGATTCGTATCGAGCTCCGCTTCGCCATGACAATCTCCAGCAGCTACAGAAGAGCTGCAAGGCTGTGGCGAAATCGCAAGGGCCATTGCGGGCTAACGCAGAGATATCATGCAGGCTCGGCGCGTTTAGATGCTCCAGAGGGCTCCTTCCGATTATCCAATGAAATTGATGGTGTGCATGGTTCAGGTCTCCTTCGGCCGCAGCGAGATCGCTTCCCAGGCCGCGACCAGGATCAGGATCGCGGTTGCCGCGAGGCTGAAGCCGAGGGGCGGCAGTACCGTCCAGGCCGGTGTCAGCACGGCGAGCAGGCCGAGCCCGACGAGATGGGAGAGGGGATACCAGCCGGCCGTGACCCGTTTGAACAGGAGATTGCCGAGCAGGTAGAAGGCCGGGCCGGCAAGCACGGCGATCGCCGTCTTCGCATCGGTGTGGCCGCCGGGATGGGCGATCACCAGCTCGTCACCGACGGCGACAAGGATGATGCCGGCCACCAGCAGGACATGCAGGTAGGTGTAAGCGATCCGCGCGATCCGGCCGGGATCGTCGGATCGGGCGATATGGTGGCTCGCCCGCTCGGCGCCGATGTGGAAATAGATCCACCACATCGCGATTGAGCTCAGGAAGGAATTCAGGAAGGCGGTCAGATTGGCGGCCGTGACCGGCAGCTTCGCCGCGGTGGCGCCGGTGATCAGGATCGACTCGCCGAGCGCGATGATGATGAAGAGCGCACAGCGCTCGGAGAGATGGCCGCCCTCGACATTCCAGTCGCTGGTGAGCGAGCGGCCCAGGCGCGGGACACGAAAGCCAACGGTCGGGCCGACATATTCGATGCCGAGTGCGATCAGCCAGAGCCCGAAGCGCATGGGGCCTTCGTTCAGCCCGCCGGCGATCCAGAAGACGCCCGAGCAGCACAGCCAGATCGTGATGCGCTGGAAGTTGCGGTGGTTCGCAGGCGAGGCGTCCTTCAGGCTCACCATCGTGAAGAGCGAGCGGACGAGCTGGGCCGTGACATAGGCGCCGGCGAAGATGAGGCCGTTCGCACCGAAGGCCTCCGGCAACGCGCAGGACATCACCAGACCAAGCAACATCAGGACGAAGAGCAGGATCCGGACCGGGGGGCGCTCGGGATCGAGCCAGTTCGTCACCCAGCTCGTGTAGATCCAGATCCACCAGACGGCGCCGAGCAGGAAGGCGGCCTGCGCGACGCCGAGCGGGCTGAAATGCTCGAGCAGCGTGTGGGAGATCTGCGTGATCGCGAAGACGAAGACCAGATCGAAGAAGAGTTCGACGTAGGAGACTCTCGCATGCTGGTGTTCGACGCGCTCCCTGAGCAGCGCGCCGGGTTTGTGAGCTTTGGCCATGCAGACCCCTGTCCCCTGCCGCGCGCTTTCGCGCGCGGCCCGTCAGCGAGGGTGTCCCGCAGCCTGCGCCGCCGTCAATGGCGGAAGTGGCGGTGCCCGGTGAAGACCATGGCGAGGCCGGCCTCGTCGGCGGCCTTGATGACCTCGTCGTCGCGCATCGAACCGCCGGGCTGGATCACCGCGGTAGCGCCGGCCTCGGCCGCGGCGAGCAGGCCGTCTGCGAAGGGGAAGAAGGCGTCGGAGGCGACGACCGAGCCCTTGGCCAGGCTCTCCGCGACGCCTGCCGCCTTCGCGGCTTCGGCGGCCTTCCAGGCAGCGATGCGCGAGGAATCGACGCGGCTCATCTGGCCGGCGCCGATGCCGACCGTGGCGAGGTCCCGGGCATAGACGATGGCGTTCGACTTGACGTGCTTGGCGACGCGGAAGGCGAAGCGCAGGTCGGCCAGCTCGCGCTCGCTCGGCTGGCGCTTGGTCACGACCTTGAGCGCCATGTCGTCGACGACGGCATTGTCGCGCGATTGGGCGAGGAAGCCGCCGGAGACGGTGCGCAACGACAGGCCGGGCGCGCGGACATCCGGCAGGCCGCCGGTCAGCAGCAGGCGCAGGTTTTTCTTGGCGGCGATCATCGCGATCGCCTCCTCGTCGGCGTCGGGTGCGATGATGACCTCGGTGAAGACCTCGACGATCTTCTTCGCGGCAGCCGCATCGAGCTTGCGGTTCAGCGCCACGATGCCGCCGAAAGCCGAGACGGGATCGCAAGCGAGCGCGCGCTCATAGGCTTCGAGCAGCGATCCGCCGGCGGCGACGCCACAAGGATTGGCGTGTTTGACGATGACGCAGGCGGCCGAGGCCTCCGGAACGAATTCGGCGACGCATTCGAAGGCGGCGTCAGTGTCGTTGATGTTGTTATAGGAGAGCTGCTTGCCCTGGACCTGGCGGGCGGTCGAGACGCCCGGGCGGTTTTCCGGGGTGCGGTAGAAGGCTGCCCATTGATGCGGGTTCTCGCCATAGCGCATCGTTTCGGCGAGTGCGCCACCAAGAGCGCGGAAGGCCGGGGCGGTATCGCCCAGTTCATTGGCGAACCAGTTCGAGATCGCCGCGTCATAGGCCGCGGTACGGGCATAGGCCTTCTGGGCGAGCTTGCGGCGCAGGGTCAGTGTGGTCGCGCCCTTCTGGGCCTCGAGATCGGCGAGGACGGAGGGGTAGTCGGCCGGCTCGACCACGACGGCGACGTCGTGATGGTTCTTGGCAGCGGCGCGGATCATGGCGGGGCCGCCGATATCGATGTTCTCGATGCAGTCGTCATAGGCCTTGCCGGCCGCGACCGTCGCCTCGAACGGGTAGAGGTTCACGACCAGCAGGTCGATCGGCTGGATGCCGTGGCCGAGCATCGAGGCCTGGTGCTCGGGATGCGAGCGGATGGCGAGCAGGCCGCCATGGACCTTCGGGTGCAAGGTCTTGACCCGGCCGTCCATCATCTCGGGGAATCCGGTGAGGTCGGAGACATCGCTGACCGGCAGGCCGGCCTCGGCGATCGCCTTGGCGGTGCCGCCGGTCGAGACCAGCGCGATGCCAAGCTTGTGGAGGGCACGCGCGAAGTCGATCAGACCCGTCTTGTCGGAAACGGAAAGGAGCGCGCGTTCGACGCGGCGAAGCTCATTCGGCATCGGGATCAGGTCCGGCTTTGATTGCAGGAAGGCAGTTTCGGCAGACGCGCGCGGGCTATCATGCTGCGCTGCAAAAGGCAAAAGCCGCCGTCGCAGAACCGTCACGCGTCGGGTGCGGGTTCCCCGGCCTCGCGCTCGGCGATCGCGGCGGCGACGGTCTTGCCGGCGCGGGGATTGGCGGCGCTGATCCGGCTGAGACGCCAGTTGACGCGCGGGGTCGCGACCGCATCGAAGGCGATGACGAGCTGCTCGGTGCGCCGGCGCCCGTCGGACGAGGCCAGGAAAAGGCTCTCTTCTATGACGATGGTCAGTCCGCCCGCCTCGAAGCTCCAGACCTCGCCCGAGGCGAGCGCGAGCAGCGCGCCGCTGCCGTCGCGCACGAGGCTGGCGCGGACATTCGGGTGCAGGTGGAAGCGCAGGGCGGCTGCGAGCTCCGTGCGCGTGCCAGTCAGGGCGACCTCGTCCTCGCCGGCCAGGGACGCGCCGTCCCGCGCCAGCAGGAGACGGCGGGTGTGGGTCGCGCCGAGGCTGCGGCGATAGCCGTCATGGCTCGCGACCCATTCGGCGCCGTCCGCGCCATCCTGGCGGGCGACGCGGACATCGCGGGGGCCGGAGACGACGCGCATCTCGCCGAGCACCATGCCGAAATTCGCGCTGGAGCGATCGTCGAGGACGAGCGTGGAATGGGCGGCGGTGCTGCGGGCGGCGAGCTTCAGCTCCGGCGGGCCGAAGCGGCTGGCGCCGCAATTGACGATGATGCGCTGGGCGCCGCTGGAGAACTCGAAGGCGAGGCAGCCGGCATGAGCCTCGACCGAATAGGCGCCACGCGGCGGCGGCCCGGCATCGGTCACCACGATGCTGCGCTCGGCCGAGAGCCGGCTATAGCCGGAATAGGCGGCGTGTTCGGTCGGGCGGCCGCGCGCATCGTCATAGGCCGCAAGCGTCGCCATCAGGTCGGGCGGGGTCGTGCCCATGCCGTTGAACAGGGCGAGCGCTCCGTCGCCATGCCGGAACAGGCGCAAATGCGGCATCATTCGCTCGATCGCCGTCAGCACGCCGCGCGGCGGCTCGACGCCGCGCGCGGCGAAGGTCTCGCGCAGCGGCAGCAGGTCGAGCAGGAATTCGATCAGCAGGCGCGGATTGCGCGAGAGATGACCGCCATCGGGCAGGATCTGCTCCTCGAGCTCTTCCGAGAGGAGCGTTTCGATCCGGCGCCGACGGCTATCCTGTCCGTCGAGGCAGATTGCGGCGAAGGCGACGGCGATCAGCCCGTTCAGGCGGTCGGCGCCCTCGACGGCTCCGGCCAGGGCCAGGCTCAGACGGTCGGTGAGGCGCGAGATGTGGCGCAGATAGCGTTCGTAGAAGACGTGATCGGCGCCTTCCAGCAGCAACGGCGAATGCGACAGGAAGGAGATCAGCCGGCGCGCCGCCACAGCCGGGCGGCGGGCGATGTCGTGGCGGTCGCGGCGCCGGGCGATGAAGTCCTCGACGAGGCTGCGGGCATTGGCACGGGCGATGGCCGTGTCGGCGGCCCGCATGTGGCGCAACCAGCCGAAGCCATAGAGCGCCTCGGCCCAGGCCTCGCTCGGCGGTGTGGCGTCGAAGGGCGATTCACCATGGCTGCGCAGCATCCGTCCGGCGAAGGCATAGTAGCCCGCATAGAAATCGCTGGCCGTGGTCGGATCGGCTGTGCGCAGGTCATGCGGGGCGAAGAGCAGGCGCGTCGCGCCATTGCGGCCGAAGGGCCAGAGCTTCCGGGTCGCGCCGACGAACTGGCCACGGGTCCGCCGCGCCGCCCGTCCGATCGCGGCTTGGGCCAACCCCCGTCGTTCAGCCCACCCGCTCAAATCCCCCGTCGACTCCGTGCCCGGGCGCGGCGGCGCGCCGCGCGAATCCCGGCTTCGTCATAGCCTGATCAGGCGGGTTGCGTAAAATCCTGCCCATCCCGAAAGACGCGGGGTTTCGCCCTGCAATTGATGCGGCAAGGTGCGGATATCGCCGTTACTGTCGATAGCCTCCGCCAAACCGCCGATTTCCTCGGGTCGGACGGGTTCGCGACGAAACTGGGGATTGCGCGCGAGGAAGGCCGCGGCCTGCTCCTCACCTTCCTGCGGCTCCAACGAGCAGGTGCAGTAGACGAGACGCCCGCCCGGCTTTGTCAGCGCGGCGGCGGCATCGAACAGGCGGGCCTGCAGGGTGGCAAGACGGTCGCGGTCCTCAGGCGATTTGGTCCAGGCGACGTCCGGGTGGCGTCGGATGGTGCCGGTCGCGCTGCAGGGCGCATCGAGCAGCACGGCATCGAAAGGTTCCGCCTTCCAGTTCGCGGCATCGGCGGTGACGACCTCGGCGGAGAGCCCGAGCCGGGCAAGGTTGGCCTTGAGGCGACGCAGGCGCGGACCGGAGCGGTCGAGCGCGGTGACGTTGGCGCCCGTAGCCGCGATCTGGGCGGTCTTGCCGCCGGGCGCGGCGCAGAGATCGGCGATGCGCTCGCCGGCCTGCGGAGCCAGCAGCTTCACCGGCAGGGTGGCGGCGGCGTCCTGGACCCACCAATCGCCTTCGTCGAAGCCGGGCAGGCTGGCGATGGCCTGGCGCTCGCGCAAGCGGACCGAGCCGATCGGCAAGGCGATGCCGTCGAGCTTTTCGGCCCAGCCGGCAGGATCGGCCTTGACGCTGAGGTCGAGCGGCGGCTCCTCGCGATGGCTTTGCGCGATGGCGGCTGCAGTGTCCTCGCCATAGGCCGTGCACCAGCTTTCGACCAGCCAATCGGGCGTATCGCCGAAGACTTCCGCCCGCGCCTCCGCAAGCACCGCGTCGCGTTCGCGGGCGAGGCGGCGCAGCACCGCATTGCCGAGCGCGGCATAGCGGGCCGAGCGTGGATCCTCATGCAGCTGGCGGATGGCGATATCGACCGCCGCGTGGTCGGGCACGTCGAGGAAGAGGATCTGGGCGGCGGCGGCCGTCATGATCGGTTCGAACGGGCCGGATTTGCGCGGGCTGCCCCGGTCAAGGCGCGCGTCGATCGCCTGCTGGATCGTGCCGAGGCGGCGGAAGGCCGTGACGGCGATGGCGCGGGCAAGGCTCGCATCGGCGGCATCGAGCCCGGATTCCGGCAGCATCCGCTCCAGGGTCTCGTCGAGCGCGACGCCGGCGCGCAGGACTTCGTCGATGACGGCGGCGGCAAGCCGGCGAGCCGGCAGGCCCGGGGCATCGTCGAGCTTGGGAGGCGTTTCCGGCTGGGCTGGGCCGCGCGAGGAGGATTGGGCGGCCATCTCAGCCCCACGGACCGGGCTGGCGCGGGGCGCTGCCCCACGGATTGTTGTCGGCCTGGGCAGTGAAGCCCGCGCCCGCGTTGCTGCTGATGATGCCGAGCGCGCGCGCCTGCTCCATCAGGGCAGCGATGCGATTGCCGGTGTCGGGATGTGTCGAGAACAGGTTATCCATGCCGCCGCCGGTCAGAGGATTGATGATGAACATGTGCGCCGTAGCAGGCTTGGCCTCGGCTGTCTCGCTGGGGATGTGCTGGACGCCGGCCGCGATCTTGGCGAGCGCATCGGCGAGCCAGACAGGATTGCCGCAAATCTGGCCGCCGAGCTTGTCGGCCTCGTATTCACGCGAGCGCGAGATCGCCATCTGGATCAGGGCTGCCGCCATCGGCGCGAGGATCGAGAGCAGGATCTGGACGATGAAATTGGGACGGTTGTCGCGCGAGCCGAAGAACATGCTGAAGGTGACGAGCGAGGAGATCGCACCGGCGAAGGTCGCGGTGATCGTCATGGTCAGCGTGTCGTGATTCTTGATGTGGGCGAGCTCGTGGGCCATCACGCCGGCCAGTTCCTCATAGGTCAGCGTGTGCAGGATGCCGGTGGTCGCGGCGACGGCCGCGTTCTGCGGGTTGCGGCCGGTCGCGAAGGCGTTGGGCTGGTCCTCCTGGATCAGGTAGACGCGCGGCATCGGCATGTTCGCGCGGGCGGCGAGATCGCGCACCATCCCGTAGAGCTCGGGCGCTGTGCGCTCATCGACCTCCTGGGCGTTATGGGCGGCGAGCGCCATCCGGTCGGAATTCCAGTAGCTGAAGAGATTGGTGACGGCGGCAAAGCCGAGCGCCATCAGCATGCCGCCCCCGCCGCCGAGCAGATAGCCGACCGCGCCGAAGAGCGCCGTCAGGCCCGCCATCAACATGCCGGTGCGAACGTAGTTCATCGAATTCCCTTCTCGAGCGCGTGTTTGCGCAGGCCCTCGCATCTGCGAGCATCGTGCCCTATGTGGTGAGGGCCATCCCGATCCTGCAAGAAATCCTGCAAGGAAGCGCGCAGACATGCCCGAGAACACCGATCAGGACAGGCCGGCGGAGGCCGCCGAGCCCAAGGTGCTGTCCCCCGCCGCGCAGCGCGCCCTGGCGGAAGCCGCCGCGCGCCGCGCCGCGATCGATGCCCATGCCAAGGAGGTGGCCGGGCAGCGCGAAGTCAACGGCCGCGGTGGGTTGGAGCCGGTGCGCTACGACGACTGGGAAGTGAAGGGCATCGCCAGCGACTTCTGATGCGCAGGCTCCCGGGTACATTGCCAAGTTGCAGCCCTGTGTCCGACAATCAGCCCGACAGCAGCGGGTTGGCCTCATGGACAGTAACGACAAGCGCCTCGCGGCCCTGCGCCGCCTTCTCGTCGAGGCGCATGAGAAGCTCGGCCTGAAGCTCGGCTTCAGGCTTTGGGACGGCAGCATGGTTCCGGCCTCCTGGCCGGTGGACGGGCTCGCCATCGGCATTGCCGATACCGGCGTGATGGCGGCCCTGATCCGCAAGCCCAAGCTCGATACGCTGCTCAATCTCCATGTCGCCGACCGCATTGCGATCCTGAACGGCTCGCTCTTCGATCTCGCCGCGGCGCGCCCGGATGGCAAGGTCGGCAAGCTCGCGCGCAACATCCCGAAGAGCGCCGTTTTCGATGTCATCAGACGCTTCCTGTTCGCGCCGGGCACGGCCGGCGCCGCCGTCAGCCACCGCAAGGGCGACGAGATCGCGCGGGACGGCGCACCGGCCACCAACAAGGCCAATATCGCCTATCACTACGACGTCTCGAATGATTTCTACCGGCTCTTCCTCGACGAGGAGATGGTCTATACCTGCGCCTACTTCACCGAGGATCATGGCGATCTGGGCCGCGCCCAGCGCGACAAGCTCGACATGATCTGCCGGAAGCTGCGCCTCCAGCCGGGGGACCGCTTCCTCGATATCGGTTGCGGTTGGGGCGCGCTGGTCTGCCATGCCGCCCGCCACTATGGCGTCGAGGCCCATGGCGTGACGCTGGCCGAGGAGCAGCTCGCTTTGGCGCGCGAGAAGGTCGAGAAGCTCGGGCTTCAGGGCAAGGTGAGACTCCACCTCAAGGATTTCACGCAGATGGAGGGGGAGTTCGACAAGATCTCCTCGATCGGCATGTTCGAGCATGTCGGCATCCGCAACCATCCCTCCTATTTCCAGGCGGTGAACCGGCTGCTCCGGCCGCGCGGCCTCTACCTGCACCACACCATCTCGCGCCGCGCCAAGAAGACCGAAAAGGCCTTCAACAAGATGCCGGCGGAGTATCGTGCGCTGGTTCGCTACATTTTTCCGGGCGGCGAGCTCGATCATCTGGGCATGTCGATCGCCAATCTCGAGCGCCATGGCTTCGAGATCCATGACGTCGAGGGCTGGCGCGAGCACTACCAGCGCACGACAAGGCTGTGGTGGGAGCGGCTCGACGCCAACAAGGCCAAGGCCGAGGCCGAGATCGGCCCGGAGCGGACGCGAATGTGGCTGCTCTATCTGGCGGGCTGCTCGCTCGCCTTCGAGCGCGGCGGTGCGCTGGTCAACCAGACGCTGGTTTCGAAGCGGCGCAAAGGCGCGTCCGGCCTGCCGCTGACGCGTGCAGACCTCTATCGCGCCTGAACGGGATTTCGGCCGGCTGCAAGCCGGCCTCCCGTGTTGTCCAATTTGGGAAGATCGCTCGGCGCGTAGCCGGGCCGGAGTCTTACTTCTTGACGAAGAGGTCGAGCTTTCCGTGATGCTCGGCCAGCAGGTAGTAGAAGGTCAGGCGGGACTTGGTCTTGTCGGCCTTCATATGCTCGCAGATCGCCTTGACGGAGCCGTCGAGATCGCCGGACTTGAGGCCGAGCTTCTTCTTCAGGAAGTTTTCGCGGACGCGATCGAGTTCGGCCGGATCCGAGCAGGCGACGTAGCGGGTGTCGGGCTTGCTCATCACCAGAGCGTAGGATTTCGACATGCCGGCGAAGGCCGCTTCGTTGAGCGGCTTCTTGGCAAATTTCTTCACGTCGGCGAGATGGTCCATCTGGTAGCCCCTTCCTGACCCGCACCGGAGTACGGGTGGTTACGTGTCGCGGGGCGGAGGTTAACGCGGTTCTTCACGGGGGGCGAGGGGGCAACGCAGGCGATTTCCAGATTTTGGAACCACTTGGACCAATCTTTGGTCGAAGGTTGGAATGCGCGGCGGGGATGACGGGGCCAACACCAGCATGGGTTGAGCAAAATGCCGCGCGGTGCTGCGATGCAGCATCTCCCCGGAGCCTTGTGATGAAGCCGACGATCCTGATGATGCCGCGCCTTGCCGATGACGCGATTGCAAGCCTGAAGCAGAGTTACACGGTGATCGGACCGGTCCATGGCGACGATGCGGCCGGGATTCCGGTCGAGGCGAAAGAGGCGCGTGCGCTGGTGACCTATGGCGGGCGCCGGACCGGTGCGGATCTGATGGACGCCTTGCCGAAGCTCGAACTGATCGCCTGCTATGGCACGGGAATCGAGGGGGTCGATGCCGCGGCGGCCAAGGCGCGCGGCATCCAGCTTTGCAATGCCGCCGATGCCAATGCGCGCAGCGTTGCGGAATTCGCTGTTGGTCTCATGCTCAATGCGATGCGTGGCATTGGACGCGGCGACCGCTTCGTGCGCGATGGCCTGTGGAGTGGCCGGGGCGTCGAGCCGGTGTCGAATACGCCGGATCTCGCCGGCCGCAAGATCGGCATCTACGGG
Organism: Beijerinckiaceae bacterium; assembly: GCA_965283735.1. Lineage (GTDB taxonomy): Bacteria > Pseudomonadota > Alphaproteobacteria > Rhizobiales > Beijerinckiaceae > Allobosea. The sequence goes on from CBDIPN010000002.1 coordinate 1,719,780, forward strand.
CTCGGCGCCATCGGCAGCAAGATCGCGAGCCGCGCGGCAGCCTTCGAGATGGAGATCGGCTATCACAGCCGCTCGCCCAAGCCGGATCTGCCCTACCAGTTCCATGACAGCCTGCTCGGCCTCGCCACCTGGGCGGACGTGCTCATGATTGCCGTTAGGGCCAGCGCCGAGACGCGCCATGCGGTCGACGATACCATCCTGAGCGCGCTCGGGCCGGAGGGCTATGTCGTGAACATTGCGCGCGGCCTCGTCATCGACGAGGAAGCACTCTGCGCGGCGCTCGAACAGAAGCGGATCGGCGGCGCGGCCCTGGATGTTTTCGCTGAGGAGCCGCATGTGCCGGAGCGGTTGTGTAAGCTCGAGAACGTCGTGCTGACGCCGCATGTCGCCGCGAGTTCGCAGGACGCCAAGAAGGCCCAGCTGCGGACGCTCCTCGGCAATCTCGAAGCATTCTTCGCCGGCCGGACGATGCCTGCCGGCGTACCTCTTTGACGCCTTAGGGCAGGACGACGACCGGCGTGCCCATCCGGACGCGGGCGTAGAGATCTATCACGTCCTGGTTGTGCATGCGGAAGCAGCCATAGGACGCGGCGGTGCCGATCGTGTTCGGCATGTTGGTGCCGTGGATGGCGTATTGCCCGGTCGGTCCGAGCCCGATGACGCGCGCGCCCATCGGGTTGCGGGGCGAGCCGCCCGGAATGACGTCGGGCAGGCGGGGATTGTCCCGCCTGACCTCGGCCGGGGGCTCCAGGCCGGGTCGACCTGCAGTTCCTCGACATATTTGACGCCGCGCCACTGCTTGCCGGCCTTGCCGACGGCGACGGTGTAGCGGATGGCCTCACCGGGTGCGGTGACGAAGTAGAGCTTTCGCTCGCCGGTGCGGATCACGATCGTGCCGGGGTCGAAGCGCCCGTCGCGCATCCCGACGACCTCGCGTGCCTGTACGGGCGGCGCGGCCGCGCTGGCGGCCGACAACGCGATGGTGGCAAGGGCGACATGTCTGAGCATGGTCGGAACTCCTGCTGGAAACTGGCGGGAGTTGTGGCGCCGCAGCCGTGAAGCGCGGGTTGAGCGATATGGTGAAGCGGCGATTCAGGATGAATCGTCGGTGAATCAGCGCTTTAGGCTGCCGGTCGGGCGCGGTGCTGCTGCGGCAGGAGGAAAGGCAGGCCGGGAGCGGGCGCGCGGCTCAGCGTCAGGTCGACCTTGAAGACCTGGCGCAGCAAGGCGTCGTCCAGCGTCTTCGCCGGCGGACCCTGCGCGATGATGTGGCCCTGATCCATCACGACGAGATGGTCGGCATAGGTCACCGCGAGGTTGAGATCGTGCAGCACGATCAGGACCGCGACGCCCCGCGCGGCGATGCTGCGGGCCATGTCGAGCAGGGCGAGCTGATGGCAGAGGTCGAGGCTGGCGATCGGCTCGTCGAGGAAGAGCACCTGGCGCTCGGCAATGCTGCGGCCGGCTTCGAGCTGGCAGAGCACCCGGGCGAACTGAACGCGCTGCTGCTCGCCGCCGGAAAGCGTCTGGTAGCGCCGGCCGGCGAGGTCGATGACGCCGGCTGCGGCGAGACTTTCGGCGACGATCGCCTCGCGCCGCTGGCGCGTCAGCGCCCGGCCGATGCCGTCGACGCCGAGGCTTGCGACCTCGTAGACGCTGAAGGGGAAGGCGAGACGGGCGTGCTGGGCCATGACCGAGCGCAGGCAGGCAAGACGCCAGGCGGGCACCGCCCGGAGCGGCTCGCCGGCGATGCGGATCTCGCCGCCGGCCGGCTTGATCTCACCGGTCAGGAGCTTGAGCAGGGTCGATTTGCCGGCACCGTTCGGGCCGATGAGGATCGTCGTCGTGCCCCCGGTGAGCTCCAGGCTGGCATCGGCCACGAGCTTGCGTCCGCTTGCGAGGAAGCTGACGCCATGACCGGAGAGGATCGGGTTCGCTTCAGACATCGATCAGGCTCGTGCGGCGCAGGAGCAGCCAGAGGAAGAAGGGCGCTCCGATCGTGGCGGTGACGATGCCGATCGGCAGTTCGGCCGGGACGACGATCAGCCGGGCAACGATATCGGCGCCGACCAGCAGCATCGCGCCGCCGAGCGCCGAGAGCGGCAGCAGCAGCCGGTGATCCGGGCCGACCGAGAGACGGATCAGGTGCGGCACGACGATCCCCACGAAGCCGACCATTCCGGCCGAGGCGACGCTGGCGCCGACGGCAAGCGCGACCAGCAGGATCGCCAGCGCCTTGATGCGCTGGACGGGGATGCCGAGGTGATAGGCCTCGGCCTCTCCGAGCATCAACCCGTTCAGGCCGCGCGCCAGCAGCGGCATCAACAGGAGCAGCGGCAGGACGATCGGCGCGACCACGGAAAGCTTCGTCCAGCTTGCGCCGCCGAGACTTCCCAGCGACCAGAATGTCAGGTCGCGCAACTGCCGGTCGTCCGAGATGAAGGAGAGCAAGCCGGTGAGGGCGCCCGCCATAGCGCCAAGCGCGACACCGGCAAGCAGCATGGTCGCGACCGAGGTCCGGCCGCCGCGTGTCGCGATGAGATAGAGCGCGAGCGTCGTAATTAGGCCGCCGCAGAAGGCGCCGACCGGAAGGGCGGCGAAGGGCAGCTTCATCATGGTGCCGGCGAGGAAGCGGTCGCCGAGGACGATGGTGGCCGCCGCCGCAAGGCCGGCGCCGCTGGAGACGCCGACAAGGCCGGGATCGGCGAGTGGATTGCGGAACAGGCCCTGCATCAGCGCGCCGGACACGGCGAGGGCGGCGCCGACGAGCAGGCCGAGGAGCACGCGCGGCAGGCGGATATTGAGCACGACGAGGACATCGCGGCCTTCGAGCAGGCTGGTCTCGCCCGTCAGGCGCGCCATCAGGATCTCCGCGACGCGGCCCGGAGCGATCGCGATCGCACCTTGACCGATGGCGACGACGGTCAGCAGCAGGCAGGCCAGCGTGAGCCCGGCGACGGCGAGCAGGCTGGTGCGGCGTCGGCCCGCGATCAGCGTCGTCAGGTTTGTCGTGGCCATAGCCGGGGACGGTGCCGCGAGGGTCACGGGGCGGCAGCGGTCTTGAGCGGCGGAATGGCGGCTTCCGGATAGATCGCGGCCATCAGGTCGCGCGCCGCCATCGGCGTGCGCGGGCCGAAGCCGAGCAGGTAGAGCCCGTCCATGTGGACGAGCCGCTTGCCGGCCGCCGCGGGCGTCTGCGAGAAGGCGGGCATCGCGAAGAGTTCGTCCGGCGTGATGTTATGGGCGCTGCTGTTGCGCATGATCAGCACCATGTCGGGCGCCGCGGCGGCGATCGCCTCGTCCGTCATCGGCTTGTAGCCTTCGATCGCGTCGGCGACGTTGATGCCGCCCGCGAGCGCAATGATGCCGTCGGCGGAGCTGTTGCGGCCGCCGACCAGGGCGCGGCCGTTTTGCAGCGAGAGCAGGAAGAGGATGCGCTTCTTCTTCGCGATGCCGGAGCGGAGTGTCGCGAGCTCGTCGAAGCGGGCCTTGGTCTGCGCTGCCAGGCGCTCTGCCGGAGCTGCCGCGCCGATCGCGGCACCGATCGCGGCGATCTTGGCGGTGACGCCCTCCGGGGTCAGGCCATCATTGATGCGGGCGATCTTCACGCCGGATTCGGTGAGCAGCGAAATGGCGTCCGGGGGGCCGGCACCGTCGATCAGCATGATCAGCGAGGGCTTCAGCGAGAGCACGCCCTCGGCCGAGAGCGCCCGGACATAGCCGACATTGGCCTTTTGCTTCAGCGCCTCGGGCGGGAACTGGCTGGTGGAGTCGATGCCGACGATGCGATCCTGCAGGCCGAGCGCATAGATCACCTCGGTGATGACGCCGCCGGCGACGACGATGCGATCCGGCGTCTGGGCCAGTGCGGCCATCGGCAAGCCCGGGGAAAGCACGAGCCCTCCGAGGCCGAGAGCGCCCAGGGCAAGGGCTGCCGTCAGCTCGCGGCGGTTCGGCTGTCGAAGGCCGCGATGCGCCTGGGTGATGCGCGAGCGAGACATGTCGCAACTCCATTCGGGCGAGTGCGGATTTCACCGCCGCAGATGCCCAAGCAAGAAGGTTGTGTGCAGTTTAAAATTATTCTATTCAAAGTAGATCTTGTTTGTAGTTATTCAAAACAAGAACGACTTTGCGGTATTATTGACGCTGATATTAGCCTTTACTACAAGGGGTCAAGGGCAGCGCCACGGCGCAGCCGGCCTCGTCAGGCGATAGCGCCGGGCGGTCGGTCGCTGCTCACGCGCATTTCCGGGTCGAAACCTTCTTCGGGAGGTGGTCGGGCAGGGTGCGGCGATTGCCCGGTATGTTCGTTTCCGCCGTTTTCCGGCGCGTCAGATGCAGGGTTTACCGATGTTCATCGCCATGAATCGCTTCAAGGTCGTCAAGGGCGAGGAAGCCGCCTTCGAGACGGTCTGGTCCTCGCGCAAGACCCGGCTCGACGAGATGCCGGGCTTCCTCTCCTTCCATCTGCTGAAGGGGCCGGAGAAGGAGGACCACACGCTTTATTCCTCCCATACGAGCTGGGCCTCGAAGGAGGATTTCACGGTGTGGACCAAGTCCGAGCAGTTCCGCGAGTCGCATCGCAATGCCGGCCAGCCGCGCCCGAAGCCGATGTATCTCGGCCACCCCGAGTTCGAGGGCTTCGAGACCGTGCTGAGCGAGAGCAACCCGCGCCTGCCCCGCCAGGCGGCCGAGTGAGGCCTTAAGCCGATGACGACCGCCGACATCACCGCGCAGGATCCGATGGAGCATGCGCGTGCCCTGTTTACCGCCAAGCCTGACGGCCTGATCGAAGCGATCGCGCGCGAGGCCAAGGTCTCGACGCGTGCCGTGCTCGAGCTCCTGCCGGCCGGACAGCGTCTGCTCGTGGCGCCCGAGCGCTTCGAGGACGTCTGGAAGGATCTCGCGACCTGGGGCACGGTGCTCTTCCTGATGCATACGCCCGACATCGTGCTGGAATGCGAGGGCTCGCTGCCGGTCGGCAGCTTCGGCCATGGCTATTACAATATCCATGGCGATAGCCCGATCGGCGGGCATATCAAGGCGGAGAACTGCCGGGCGATCTATCTGGTCGACCGGTCGACGGCGCAGGGCCGGCGCGCCTGCTCGGTGCAGTTCTTCAACGGCTCGGGCGAGGTGATGTTCAAGGTCTTCGTGCGGCGCGATGCGGCCCGCGCCTTGCTGCCGGACCAGCTGGCACGGTTCGAGGCGCTCAAGACAAAATTCGCCTGAGCCCAAAAAACGACACGGTGTCCAGTTCTTGCATCGCGTGGCATAAGCCGCGCGATGCGGCCACCGATGAAGGCGATGAGCGGAATTCACCATTCATTAACCATGTTCACGCAGCCTTCGCGGCAGAAGGCTCGTCGAGCATGACTGCCTCCCGCGGCCGAGACCCCTCGGACGATGCGGCGGACATGGCAGGCGAGAGCCTGTCCGACGCTTCGACGACGGGGGTCGATATGGCCGCACATGTCACCATGGATCGGGCCCATCTGCCGCATGGACGCCCGGGGCTGTCGCTCGCGGCCGGGCGCCGGTTCGTGGCGAGGCGGGTGCCTGCCCTGCGCTCGAATCTGGGCTCCGCGATCCTGCTCGGCCTGCGCTTCGTCCAGGCGCGGCTGATCTCGGTCTGGGGCCTGATCATCGCGGCCGCCCTGTGCCCGCCCTTCGTCTTCGCTGCCTTCGCAGTCTTTTCCTCGGCGGCGAACTTCATCTCGATCGCCTCGCTGCTGCGCCTGGAGGCCGTGTTCTTTCAGAACAGCGACCGCGCCCGGCTCGGCCTCGCCTTCCGGCTCGCAGCCGCCGTCGGCGTGGCCTTCCTCGCTGTCGCCGCCGTCGTCCTGATCGGGCTCGCCGTGACCGGCTGGGTCGCGCCGGCGGTCGCCTTCTTCTTTCTGGTTTCGCTGGCGGCGCGCTCGGTGCTGCGGCTGCTCTGGTCGGAGGCGACGGCCGAGGGCGATTTCCGCGCCATCGGCAACAGCAATGTCGTGCAGGCCGTGGTGCAGCCGACGATCATGCTGCTTCTGATCTGGGTTTTCGGGCCGAAGGCGCTGACCTTGTTCATGGCCGATGCGCTTGGCCACGTCCTGGCGGCGGCCTATCTGCTGCGGCGCAGGCGGGATTCCGTCGCCGCGCTGGTCCGGCCGGTGCTCTGGTCGTGGCGCAGCCTCGCCGAGGCCGCGATTCGCTGGCGGGATGCGCCGCGGGCCCTGCTGCCGTCGGCATTGCTGGCCTACGGGTTCGCGATCGCGCCGCTCCTGGCGCTGCCCTATGCCAGCAATACCGTGCTTGCGGCGCAGGTAGCGCTGTCGATGCGCCTGCTGGACATGCCGAGCCAGATGTTCGGAACGGTGTCGATCCCGCTGGTGCTGAACCGCCTGCGGACGCAGGCCGGTCCGCGCCGGCGCTTCTGGGCGCGGATCATGGCGCTTGGCCTGACCGTCGGCGCGACCGTGCTGTTCAGCGTCATCGCCGTCGTCTCGCTCGTGGCCGACCATTGGCTGATCGGGACGCAGTGGCAGGATCTCGGCGAGGTCATCGCGCTGCTGGCGGCGTTCTATATCGGCATTGCCGTCCTCGGGCCGCTCCAGGAAGTGGCGACGCTGTCGCGCCAGCCCTTCTGGCAGGTCGCGATCAATGCTGTCGCGCTGGTTGCGATTGTGGCCACGATGGCGTGGTTCCGTGCCCTGTCGCCGGAATTGCTGCTGACGATCGGCGCCATCTCGATCCTGCGAACGCTGGCGCATACCGTCTTCATCTGGCTGCATCTCGACGATGCCGCCGAGGCGCCCTCCGACGGCCTCACCGCTTCGGGGGCGGTGCGGTAGGGCTATTCCCGCCGGATCAGCTTGTCGGCGACCAGCGACGAGAACAGCCCCGGCTTGAACTCGCGCTCCAGCCGTTCGGGGTCGTAGATCGTGGCGACCCAGTCCAGGAAGGCGATGCCCTTCGCCTCGCCCTCAAGGCGATAGGCCTCGAAGAAGGCGTCGAGGATGCCGGTCTTGGCGAAGCGGAAATGGCCATAGCGCAGCGAGAGCTGGCGCATGGCTTCGTCGAGCGGGCGCCCTTCATGGACGAGCAGGTAGAGCGCCGAGAAGAAGCCGGCCCGGTCCGCGCCGGACTTGCAATGCACCAGGGCCGGTTCGTCGAGGCTCTCGAAGAAAGCTTTTGAGCCGAGGATCGTCTCGCGATCCGGCGCGCCGCGCGAGCGCAGCACGTAATCGACGAGCTTGATGCCGTGGCGCTCGCAGGCTTCCTTCTGGAGCGGCCAGGAGCCGTGCTCGCGCCCGCCGCGCAGGTTGACGATGGTCTTGACGCCCTTGCGGGCGAAGGCCGCGATCTGGCCGGGCGCCGGCTGGGCCGAGCGCCAGAGCCGCGGCGTGACGCGGTGCGCGTTGAGATAGGCGAGCCGGAAGATGCCGTGGTCGACCAGCAGCATGTTGGTCCAGGCGCGCAGGCGCTGGCTGCGGCCTTCGATCGGCCGATCCCAGCGGGCAATGCGGGCCATGCGGCGGGCATAGCGCTCTTCGTCGGGGCGCAGGCGGCTCAACACGGCCTGGTCTCGGGGCTGTTCATGGGGCGCCCGATAGCAGCGCGGGCGCGCCTACGCAAATCGTCGGGTGGCCAGGCGCGACGGAAGGGGTTGGACTTTTCGCCGCGAACTTGCATAAGGCCCGGCAAAATTCCCAAGCGACAGGTTCCAGCATGCGCATCGACGCCATCTCCATCGGCAAGAACCCGCCCGAAGAAGTCAATGTCCTGATCGAAGTGGCGATCGGGGGCGAGCCGATCAAGTACGAGATGGACAAGGAGGCCGGCACGCTCTTCGTCGACCGCTTCCTCTATACGCCGATGCGCTATCCCGGGAACTACGGTTTCATCCCGCATACGCTCTCGGAAGACGGCGATCCCTGCGATGTGCTGGTCGCCAATACGCGCCCGCTGGTTCCGGGCTCCTATATCGCGGTGCGTCCAATCGGCGTGATGCTGATGGAGGACGAGGGCGGCGGCGACGAGAAGATCATTGCCGTGCCCGTGCCGAAGCTGACCAAGCGCTACGAGAACGTCCATAACTACACCGATCTGCCCCAGATCACGCTCGACCAGATCCAGCACTTCTTCGAGCACTACAAGGATCTCGAGCCCGGCAAGTGGGTGAAGCTCAAGGGCTGGGGCGATGCCGCCATGGCCAAGAAACTGATCGTCGAGGCGATCGAACGGGCGAAGGCCGCGAAGAAGGGCTGAGTGCCTGCGGCAGCCGTCTCTGCGTTGACGGAAAGTGTCATCCCGTGCGCGTTGCGGCGCGAAGTGCCGCAGCGCAGACACGGGATCGTCTTCAGAATAAGGCGCCTTCTCGTCATACGGTCCCGTGTCTGCGCAGCAGCGTTGCACGCTGCAGCGCGCACGGGATGACAGGTGCCCTTACGCTGCGATCGCTTCCGCCAGTGCGACCGTGCGGCGCGCGATCTCTGCATGGAGCAGTTCGACCATGCGGCCGTCGAGCTGGATCGCGCCCTTGCCGGTATTCTCCGGCAGGTCGAAGGCGGCGATGATGGTGCGTGCCCGCGCCAGTTCCGCCTCGTCGGGCGCGAAGATGGCGTTGGCCACCGCGACCTGCGAGGGATGGATCAGCGTGCGGCCGTCGAAGCCGAGATCGCGGCCCTGCTCGCATTCGGCGAGGAAGCCGGCCTCGTCCTTGATGTCGTTATAGACGCCGTCGAGGATGTCGATGCCATGGGCGCGGGCAGCGAGGAGCGCGCTCGTCAGCCAGGGCAGCATCGGGCCGCGGCCCGGCACGAAGCGGGCGCGCGTTTCCTTGGCGAGATCGTTGGTGCCCATGACGAAGCAGGCAAGGCGCGTCACGGGATCGCGCGCCGCGCGGGCGATGCGCTCGACATCGAGGATGGCGAGCGGCGTCTCGATCATCGCCCAGACCGCGATGGCGGGATCGGCCCAGAGGCCGTTCAGCTGGTTGCCGACCTCGTGCAGCGTTTCCGGGCTTGAGACCTTCGGGATCAGGATCGCCTGCGGCTTCGCCTCGGCGGCGGCGGCGAGATCCTCGGCAAACCAGGGCGTGCCGACGCCGTTGACGCGGATCACCAGCTCGCGCCGGCCATAGCCGCCGGCCTTCACGGCGGCGCAGACCTGTTCACGCGCCGTCGCCTTGGCGTCGGGCGCGACGGCGTCCTCGAGGTCGAGGATCAGGACGTCGGCCGCGATCTCGCGGGCCTTTTCGAGCGCGCGGGCGTTGGAGCCCGGCATATAGAGGGCGCTGCGGCGGGGGCGTATCGTGCTCATGGTCTCTCCTGACACGGGCCGGCTTGTATTGCAGTGCACAGTAGACCAACGCAGATGCAATGCCAGCGCTGCGAAAGGCGGAGGAAACGGGGTGGCGTGGCTGGCCGGCGTCGACGGTTGCAAGGGCGGCTGGATCGTTGCCATTGCGTCCGATGAGGGCTCGGAAGCGCCGCTGATCCGTGTGGTGCCCCGCTTTGCCGATCTGTTCGCAGGCGAGATCGTGCCGGATCTGGTGGCGGTCGACATGCCGATCGGCCTGCCGGACCGGGTGCAGGGTTCCGGGCGCGGGCCGGAGCAGGCCGTGCGGGTGCTCCTCGGCGACAGGCAATCCTCGGTTTTTTCCATTCCGGCGCGCCGAGCGGTCGAGGCGACCGACTATTGGGAGGCCTGCGCGCTGGCGCTTGCGGCCTCCGATCCGCCGCGAAAGGTCTCGAAGCAGGGTTTTCACCTGTTCCCGAAGATCCGTGAGATCGATAGCCTGCTGCGATCAGAGCCCGGTTTGCGCGAGCGCATCTTCGAGATTCATCCGGAGCTTGCCTTCCGCACCATGCGGGGCGCGCCGCTGCTGCACCCCAAGAAGATCAAGGGTGTCGTCAATCCGGAGGGGCTGGCCGAGCGTCGCAGCCTGCTGATCGCGGCTGGTCTTCCGGCAGAGACGGCGGGCCTGCGTCCGCCGCGCGGGGCCGCGGCCGATGATCTGCTCGATGCCCTGGCGGCGCTGGTCGTCGCCCGGCACATTGCCACCGGGCGTGGACGCCCCTTTCCCGATCCGCCGGGACGCGATAGCCACGGACTTCCGATTGCGATCTGGACCTGGCGTCCAGTGTCCGAGCCTGAGCAGGATATCGTCATGAGCGCACGTCCCGTCACCCGTCCGATGATCGAGGAAGCGGCGGCGCGCATCGCCGGCCATGCCCGCGTCACGCCCGTGATGCGCCTGGGCACCGGCGCTTTCGGCTCCGCTGCGGATGTCTCGCTCAAGCTCGAATGCCTGCAGCATGCCGGTTCGTTCAAGACGCGCGGTGCCTTCAACAATCTGCTCTCGCTGCCGGCCCCGGCGGCCGGCGTTTCGGCCGCGTCCGGCGGCAACCATGGCGCGGCGGTGGCCTATGCCGCGATGAAGCGCGGCGTGAAGGCGACGATCTTCGTGCCGGAGATCTCGCCCGCCGCCAAGATCGAGGCGATCAAGCGCTTCGGCGCCGATGTCGTGGTCGGCGGCGCGCAATATGACGACGCGCAGGCGGCCTGCGACCGTTTCGTCGCGGAGACCGGCGCGCTCAAGATCCATCCCTTCGCGGCGGCGGAGACCATCACCGGCCAGGGCACGCTCGGCCGCGAATGGGACAGCCAAGAGCCCGATCTCGATACGGTACTCGTCGCGGTTGGCGGTGGCGGGCTGATCTCAGGCATCGCGAGCTGGTTCACTGGGAGCAAGGTCAAGGTCGTCGGTGTGGAGCCGGAAGGTTCGCGGGCGTTGCAGGCGGCGTTCGATGCAAAGGGGCCGGTGGAGGTCAAGGTCGCGTCGGTGGCGGCGGATTCGCTCGGTGCCCGCAATGTCGGCCAGCTCGTCTACGATGTGACGAAGGACAGCGTCGATCATGTCGCGCTGGTGCCGGATGCGGCGATCACCGAGGCGCAGGGCGTGCTCTGGCGCGATTTCCGCCTCGCGGTCGAGCCAGGTGGAGCGGCGGCGCTCGGCGCATTGCTGTGCGGCGCCTACAAGCCGGCGAAGGGCGAGCGGCTCGGCGTGCTGGTCTGCGGCGCCAATGTCGATCTGACGAAGCTGGCTGCTATCGTCGGCTGAACGCTTGTCATTCCGGGATGCCGCGTCGCGGCAGGCCCGGAACCCATGACTGGGCGAGCGCTCTGATCGTTTTGTTCGTGCAACAGGTCGCGCCCAGCCGTGGGTTCCGGGTTCGTCCCTGTGGGACGCCCCGGAATGACAAAGCGCTCGATCGTTCGTCGGGGCTGGACGTGGCCCTTGGTTGCAACGCACACTTGCCTGCGATCAGGAGGGGATGCATGCCCGGCTCTAGCCCGAAGACCAGTTCCGGCCGCTTCTTCGAGGATTTCCACCTCGGCGACACCATCGTCCATGCGACGCCGCGCACGGTGCGGGCCGGGGATGCGGCGCTCTATTCGGCGCTCTACGGCTCGCGTTTCGCCGTGCAGTCCTCGGACGCCTTCGCCGGCGCGATCGGCTATCCCACGGCGCCGATCGACGACCTGCTCGTCTTTCACATCGTCTTCGGCAAGACGGTGCCGGACGTTTCGCTCAATGCCGTCGCCAATCTCGGCTATGCCGATGGGCGCTTCCTCAAGCCGGTCTATCCGGGCGACACGCTCTCGACGACCTCGGAGGTGATCGGGCTGAAGCAGACCTCGGCGGGCGATGCCGGCATCGTCTATGTCCGCTCGATCGGCCGCAACCAGCGCAACGAGATCGTGCTGAGCTATGCGCGCTGGGTTCTGGTGCGCAAGCGCGAGCCCGGCACGCCGGCCCATGCCGAGCAGGTGCCCGAACTGGCCAAGGCCGTGCTGCCGGAGCAGCTTGGCGAAAGCTGCCCGGATCGAGCTTGCGGCTTACGACGATGCACTTGCCGGCTCGGCCTTCCGCTGGAGCGACTATGCCGTTGGCGAGCGGATCGACCATGTCGATGGCATGACCGTCGAGGAGGCCGAGCACCAGCTCGCGACAAGGCTCTACCAGAATACGGCGCGGGTGCATTTCGATGCGCATGCGGCGCAAGGGACCCGCTTCGGCAAGCGGCTGATCTATGGCGGCCATGTCATCAGCCTGGCGCGGGCGCTCTCCTTCAACGGACTGGGCAACGCCTTTCACATCGCCGCGATCAATGGCGGGCGCCATGTCGCGCCGCTCTTCGCCGGCGACACCGTCTATGCCTGGAGCGAGGTGCTGGGCAGCGCCGAGATTCCCGGCCGCAGCGATGTCGGCGCATTGCGACTCAGGCTGGTCGCGACGAAGAACCGCCCTTGCGCGGATTTCCCATCGAAGGCTGGAGACCAGTATGATTCCAGTGTGATTCTCGATTTCGACTACTGGGCGCTGCTGCCGCGGTAAGCTTTTCGTAAGAAAATGACGATTTTCAGAATCTGTAACTTCGTTATGCGCATGCCGCATTGCAGCGCCGGAACGGTTTCGTTAGACAACCAGTCACTCTAGAATGATCCCAAATGGGTCCGCCCTTGTCGACGGACCGCTTGATCGGAGAACGATATTGGCCGAGGTCAAGCCCCAAGCCCGCCCGCTTTCGCCCCACCTCCAGATCTACCGCTGGTCCTGGACGATGGCGATGTCCGTCGCCCACCGCGTCACCGGCACGGGGCTTTATCTCGGCACGGTGCTGGTGGCCGCCTGGCTGGTCGCCGCTGCATCCGGTCCGGCTGCCTTCGATACGGCGCAGGCCATCGCCGGGTCCTTCCTCGGCCGGATCGTGCTCTTCCTCTACAGCTTCTCGCTGATTCACCACATGTGCGGCGGTCTCCGGCATTTCGTCTGGGACATGGGCAAGGGCTACGAGCCCGAAACCCGGATGAACATGGCGAAGTTCACGCTCGTCGCCTCGGTGAGCCTGACGGTCCTGATCTGGATCGCCGCCCTGGTCCTGCGCTGAGGAGCCCCGCCATGCTGTCCAATTCCTCGATGCGCACCCCGCTCGGCCGCGTTCGCGGCCTCGGCTCGGCCAAGTCCGGCACCGGTCATTTCTGGCTGCAGCGCGTCACCGCCGTCTCGAACCTGATCCTGACGATCATCTTCGTCGGTATCGTCATCGCGTTGGTCGGCCGGCCCTATCCGGCCGCGGTCGCGCTTCTGTCGAACCCCTGCGTCGCGATCCTGATGCTGCTCTTCATCCTGTCGGCCTGCGTCCATATGCGGCTCGGCATGCAGGTCATCATCGAAGACTACGTCCAGTCGGAGGGGGCCAAGGTCCTCGCCGTGATGGGCAACACCTTCTTCGCCATCGCGATCGGCGCCGCCAGCGTCTACGCGGTGCTGAAGCTGTCTTTTGGAGGCTGATCCGATGGCGATCACCAAGTCCCGCCCGGTCCCGGCCTATACCGGCACCGCCTATCCGATCACCGACCATACCTTCGACGTCGTCGTCGTCGGCGCCGGCGGCGCGGGCCTTCGTGCTACCGTCGGCTGCTCGCAGGCCGGCCTGCGCACCGCCTGCATCTCGAAGGTGTTCCCGACCCGCTCGCACACCGTCGCGGCCCAGGGCGGCGTTGCCGCCTCGCTCGGCAACATGGGCAAGGATACCTGGCAGTGGCACATGTACGACACCGTGAAGGGGTCGGACTGGCTCGGCGATCAGGACGCCATCGAATATCTCGTGCGCAATGCGCCGGCCGCCGTCTACGAGCTCGAGCACTGGGGCGTGCCCTTCTCGCGCACCGAGGACGGCAAGATCTACCAGCGCCCCTTCGGCGGCATGACCACCGAATTCGGCGAGGGCCCGCCGGCCCAGCGCACCTGCGCCGCGGCCGATCGCACCGGCCACGCCATGCTGCACACGCTCTACGGCCAGGCGCTGCGCTACAATACCGAGTTCTTCATCGAGTATTTCGCCATCGACCTGATCATGGACGAGGACGGTCATTGCCGTGGCGTGATCGCGCTCAAGCTCGATGACGGCACGCTGCATCGCTTCCGTTCGCAGCAGACCATCCTGGCGACCGGCGGCTATGGCCGCGCCTATTTCTCGGCGACCTCGGCCCATACCTGCACCGGCGACGGCGGCGGCATGGTGCTGCGCGCCGGCCTGCCGCTGCAGGACATGGAGTTCGTGCAGTTCCACCCGACCGGCATCTACGGTTCGGGCTGCCTGATCACAGAGGGCGCGCGCGGCGAGGGCGGCTATCTCACCAATTCCGAGGGCGAGCGCTTCATGGAGCGCTATGCTCCGTCAGCGAAGGACCTCGCCTCGCGCGACGTCGTCTCGCGCTCGATGACGATGGAGATCCGGGCCGGCCGCGGTGTCGGCAAGGACAAGGACCACATCTACCTGCATCTGGACCATCTCGACCCGAAGATCCTGCACGAGCGCCTGCCCGGCATCTCGGAGAGCGCCAAGATCTTCGCCGGCGTCGATGTGACCCGCGAGCCGATCCCGGTCCTGCCGACCGTGCACTACAACATGGGTGGCATCCCCACGAACTATCACGGGGAAGTGCTGACCAAGGTCGGCGGCGATCCGGACACGGTGGTGCCCGGTCTGATGGCGATCGGCGAGGCCGCCTGCGTTTCCGTGCATGGCGCCAACCGCCTCGGCTCGAACTCGTTGATCGACCTCGTCGTGTTCGGCCGCGCGGCCGGCCTGCGCTGCGCCGACACGGTGACGGCGGGCGAGAAGCAGCCGGAACTGCCGAAGGGTTCGTCCGATCTGGCGCTGACCCGTCTCGACAAGTACCGCAATGCCTCGGGCGGCACGCCGACCGCGGTGCTGCGCGACCGGATGCAGCGGACGATGCAGAACAACTGCGCCGTCTATCGCGAGGGCGACACGCTGGAAGAGGGCCACAAGCTCATCCACGAGGTCTGGAACGGCATCACCGATGTCGGCACCAAGGATCGCTCGCTGATCTGGAACTCCGACCTGATCGAGACCCTGGAATTCGACAACCTGATCACCCAGGCGGTCGTGACCATGGACTCGGCGCTGAACCGTCCGGAAAGCCGCGGCGCGCATGCCCGCGAGGACTATCCGAACCGCGACGACAAGGACTGGATGAAGCACACGCTCGCCTGGATCGACGACGAGAAGCGCACGATCACGCTCGATGACCGGCCGGTGCACACTTACACGATGTCCAACGACATCGAGTACATCAAGCCCAAGGCACGGGTGTACTGAGGGACTCCGATGGCTGAATTCAATCTCCCGAAGAACTCCCGCCTCGTCGAGGGCAAGGCCTGGCCGAAGCCGGCCGGCGCCAAGAAGCTGACCGAGTTCAAGGTCTATCGCTGGAGCCCGGACGATACCGAGAATCCGCGCACCGACACCTATTGGGTCGATCGCGACGATTGCGGGCCGATGGTTCTCGACGCGCTGATCTGGATCAAGAACAAGGTCGACCCGACGCTGACCTTCCGCCGCTCCTGCCGCGAGGGCATCTGCGGCTCCTGCGCCATGAATATGGACGGCAAGAACGGTCTGGCCTGCACCACCGGCATCGACGAGTGTGGGGCCAAGGGCAAGGTCGCGATCTACCCGCTGCCGCATATGCCCGTGGTCAAGGACCTCGTGCCGGACCTGACGCGCTTCTACGCGCAGCACGCCTCGATCGAGCCCTGGCTGAAGACGACGACGCCCGCTCCCGAAAAGGAGTGGCGCCAGGCCAAGGACGATCGCGAGAAGCTCGATGGGCTCTACGAGTGCATCCTCTGCGCCTGCTGCTCGACCTCCTGCCCGAGTTACTGGTGGAACGGCGACCGCTATCTCGGTCCGGCCGCGCTGCTGCAGGCCTATCGTTGGCTGATCGATAGCCGCGACGAGGCGACCGGCGACCGGCTCGACAATCTGGAAGATCCCTTCCGGCTCTATCGCTGCCACACCATCATGAACTGCGCGAATGCCTGCCCGAAGGGTTTGAACCCGGCCAAGGCGATCGCGGAAGTGAAGAAGATGATGGTCGCCCGTCAGGTCTGACGAAGGGCGTCATCCCGTGCGCGCTGCGGCATGCAATGCCGCGGTGCAGACACGGGACCGGTTTCCGATAAGGGCGCGTTCTCGTCAGAGGGCGCGCCTTTTCGTTGAAGAGGCGCGTTGTCCTGAGGGCGGTCCCGCATCTGCGCAGCAGCACTGCGTGCCGCAGCGCGTGCGGGATGACACGCTTCATCCGCGGATATAGCGCCCTGGCCGGAAGGGCGTCGGATCGATCGGCGGCTTTTCCCCGCAGACCATCGCGGCGATCATTTCGCCGGTGATAGGGCCGGTCGAGAAGCCGATATGCTGGTTGCCGAAGGCGAGCCAGAGGCCGGGATTGCGGGGGGCTTCGCCGATCATCGGCAATGAATCCGGCAGGGTCGGCCGGGCGCCGCGCCAGGTTTCGCCGACGACCTCGCCGAGCGGAAAGGCTTCGCGCGCCGCCGCCGTCGCGCCGTCGATCTGGCGGTGCTCGTCGGGGGCATCGCGGAAGGAGAGGTCGACGCCGCTGGTGACGCGAAAGCCCTGCTCCATCGGCGCCATGTAATAGGCGCCGTCGACATCGTAGATCGGCCGCGACAGGCCGGTGCCGGCTTCCGGCTTGAGATGGCGGTGATAGCCGCGCTCGACATCGAGCTTCGGATCGATCCCGAGCGGCTTCAGCAGATCGCCGCTCCAGGGGCCGAGCGCGACGACCACGATATCGGCGTCGAAGCTGCCCGAAGTGCTGCTGGCTCGCCAGCCATTGCCGTTGCGGGCGAGGCCGGTGATCGCGGCCTGCTCGATCCTGCCGCCACGCTGGGCAAAGAGCGCTGCATAGGCTTCGGTGACGGCGCCGGGGGAATCGACCGAGCCGACGCAGGGGATCAGGAGCCCGGCCGGGAAGATCGGGTTGAGGCCGGGCTCGATGCCGGAAATGCCCTGCCGGTCGAGAACCTGCAACTCGATGCCATGGCTCTTCAGGAAATCATGTTCAGCCTGGGCGGCGTCATTGCCGGCCTCCGTGCGCCAGAGCTTGAGCGTGCCATTCTCCCGCAGACGGTGCGAGACGCCGGCCTCAGCCATCAGGGCGCGGTGACGTTCGACCGTGCTCGCCGTCAGCGCCTGCAAGGCGGCGATGCGGGCCCTCGCCTGCGAGGGCCGGGCTTCCCAGAGGAAGCGCAGCAGCCAAGCCGGCCGGCTGAAAGCGCGAGCCCAGCTCAGGTTGAGCGCCGGGTGGCGGTTGCCGAGATAGCCCGTGATCTTGGCGTAGAGCGAGGGGTTGTTGAGCGGCAGGATCGAGGAGGCGGCGAGCACGCCGGCATTGCCATAAGAGGTTTCGCGGCCGGGCGCCTTGCGGTCGATCAGCGTGACACTGAGCCCGCGCTTCTGGAGTGCGAGCGCGCAGGAGACGCCGACCATGCCGGCGCCGAGAACGAGAGCTGTACGGGTCAAGATGATGCTGTTCCGGCTTCCGCCGGCTCCTTCAGCCAGTGGTCGAGGAAGGCGTCGAGCCAGAGCCGGATCGCCGGGTCATGCTGGAACCAGCCGGGGACATGGGTGTGGCCGAGCTGGGCGCCCGGCATCAGCGTGCGCTCATAGCCGCGCACCGACCAGCGATACATCATCGCCGGCGTCACCTCGGGGTGGAACTGGACGCCGTAGGCCTTGCTGCCGGTACGGATGGCCTGGACCGGGAAATCCCCGCCGGTCGCGAGGCATTCCGCTCCGTTGGGGCAGTCGAAGCCGTCGCGA
Source organism: Beijerinckiaceae bacterium (assembly GCA_965283735.1). GTDB lineage: Bacteria > Pseudomonadota > Alphaproteobacteria > Rhizobiales > Beijerinckiaceae > Allobosea. Next base: position 1,737,482 of record CBDIPN010000002.1, read on the forward strand.
TGCCATTGATAGACCGTGCTCGGCCAAGTGAAGCCTGCCGTCGTTGCATGGGAATGGCCGGCATCGGTGACGGCGAGCGGATAATAGCCGACCTCGGCCCGGCCCTCGCCATGGGTATAGACGCGCGCGCCCATATGCTTCGCCAGCATCTGTGCGCCCAGGCAGATGCCGAGGAAGGCGGCATCCTCCTTCAGGCAGGTGCCGATCCAGTCGATCTCGGCCTTGATGAAGTCTTCGGGATCGTTCGCGCCCATCGGGCCGCCGAAGATCACCGCGCCGGCGTGCTCGCGCATGGTCTGTGGCAGGGAATCGCCGAAGCGCGGCCTGCGGATGTCGAGCGCATGGCCGCGCGCCTGGAGCAGACGGCCGACGCGGCCGGGCGTCGAATGCTCCTGATGCAGCACGACCAGCACCGGCTTTGGCGCGGGGTCTGGCTTGCGGGCGGTAAAGGGAGGGCGGGTGCGGCGGGCCGGGCGCATGGGGAAGGCGTGGTCGTTCATCACTGACTTCAAAGTCGCTTGCGCGTGACGTCTAGGAACGACAGCGCGCGAAGCCATGCCAGATCGCTCCCAAGCATGCGGTTCCGGGCGGAGCGAAGCAAGCAATTTATGCGCCGGCATGCGGCAACCATCCGGCAATCTTCGATCTGCTTATCGCCGCGGCAAGGGCGCGAGGGGCGTTCAGCTTGACGTTCGCCGCCTTATCTGAGATGAGAATGAACATTCATTCTCATTGTTTCGAGTTCCAATGTCACCCGTGGTTCCCGCCTCGTCGCCGAGTCCGTCCTGTCGGAACGGCATATCCGCATCCTCGACGCGGCCGAGCGTGTGTTTGCGCGCGCCGGTTTCCATGCGGCGACGATGCAGGATGTCGCGGCCGAGGCCGGCATGAGCCCAGGCAATCTCTATCGCTATTTCTCCTCGAAGGACGCGATCATCGAGGGCATGACCGAACGCGATCGCAGCCTGATCGCCGAGGATTTCGGCAGGCTCTGTCCGAATAACGGCTCGCTGCTCGACCAGCTCGAGGCGCTTGGCCGCAAGCATCTGGTGGATCAGCCGCGCGAGAAGGCGGTGATCGCCGTGCAGATCTGGGCCGAGGCCGCGCGCAATCCGGGCATGGCGCGGATGTGCGCGGATATCGAGGGCACCGTGATCCAAGGTCTCGCCGCCGCGATCAGCGAGGCCAAGTCCAATGGCGAATTGCCGCCGCGGCTCGACGAGGGGCGCTTCCTGATGGCGATCTCGATGATGGCGGACGGCTTCTTCTGCCGGAGGGCGATGGACCCGAATTTCGATGTCGTCGCGGCGGCCGACACGCTCTTCGACGGCATGCGCCAGCTCGCCCAGACCATGCTCCTGCCCGAAACGGAGACGCAGTCGTGATCTCTGCTTCCGCCGGGCTTTCTCCGCTTCCGTCCGACCGTATGGCCGCAACAGGATCTCTTCGATGTCCCTTCGTTCGATCGTTCCGCTGAATGCGATGATCGCTCTCGCCCTGCTGACGATGCCGTTGCCGTTGCAGGCGCAGACCGCCGGGCAGGCCGCACCAGCCGCGACCGGACCGTCCGTCTCGGTGACGCAGGCGCAGACCACCGAGATCGTCCAGAGCGTTGTCGTCTCCGGCTCGGTCGTCGCGCGCGATGAGATCCTGGTCGCGCCGGAAGTCGATGGTCTCGCGATCATCGAGCTGCTGGCGCAGGAGGGTGACAAGGTGGCGGAGGGGCAGGTTCTGGCCCGTTTGAGCCGTGTGACGCTCGATGTCCAGAAGGCGCAGAACGACGCGCAGATTGCGCGCGCCGAGGCGCTGATGGCGCAGGCCAGAGCCCAGATCGCAGAGGCCGACGCCAATCTCGTCCAGGCCAACAATGCCTTCGACCGGACCAAGGCCCTGCGCGAGAGCGGCAACACCAGTGTCGAGACGTTTGACCAGCGGGCCGCCGCTGCCCGTTCCGGACAAGCACGCGCCAACTCGGCCCGGCAAGCGCTGGCGATCGCCAGTGCGGACCTCGCCTTGGCCCAGGCACAGGGCAAGGATATCGCGGTGAAACTGGCGCGCACCGAGATCAAGGCGTCGCGTGCCGGCGTCGTCAGCCGACGCACGGCGCGGCTTGGCGCGATGGCGAGCGTGCTGCCGCAGACCGATCCGCTGTTTCGGATCATCGCCGACGGCGCGGTCGAGCTCGAAGCGCAGGTTGCCGAGGTCGAGCTTCCCAAGCTCAAGCTCGGGCAGGGCGTCGCGGTGACCCCGGCCGGTGCCAACGACGCGCTGGCGGGTACGATCCGTCTGATCATGCCGGAGGTCGACAAGGCGTCGCGGCTCGGCCGTGTCCTTGTCGCGCTCGACGGCAATCCGCCGGTGGCCATCGGCTCCTTCGCGCGCGGGATCATCGAGACCGGCCGCAAGCGCGCCGTCACCCTGCCGCTTTCGGCCATCACCTATAACCGGGCCGGCGCGACCGTTCAGTCCGTCAAGGACGGCAAGGTCACCACCAAGCCGGTGACGCTCGGGCTCGTCGGCCATGGCCGCGCCGAAATCGTGAGCGGCATTGCCGAGGGCGAGACGGTCGTGGCGCGTGCCGGAACCTTCGTGCGTGACGGCGACATCGTCACGCCGGTCGCGACGAACTGACGGGCAAAAGCATGAACGTCAATTTCTCCGCCTGGTCGATCCGGAAGCCGGTTCCGGCCATCCTGCTTTTCGTCGTGCTCTGCGTGCTCGGGCTGCTTGCCTTCTCGAAGCTGCCGGTCACGCGCTTTCCGAATATCGATATTCCGCTGGTCTCGGTCACCGTGACCCAGTCCGGCGCAGCGCCGGCCGAGCTGGAGAGCCAGGTCAGCAAGCGCGTCGAGGATACCGTCGCCAACATCACCGGGGTGAAGCATGTCACCTCGACCCTGACCGACGGCCAGTCGCTGACGCTGATCGAGTTCCGACTCGAAACCAACACCGACCGCGCCGTCAACGACGTCAAGGACGCCATCGCCAAGATCAGGGCGGAGCTGCCGCGCACCATCGACGAGCCGATCATCCAGCGCATCGATGTCGAGGGCCAGTCGATCCTGACCTATGGCGCGGCCTCGGCCGGCATGACGCTGGAACAGCTCTCCTGGCATGTCGACGATGTCGTCGCGCGCGAATTGCAGGGGCTGAAGGGTGTCGGCCGCGTCGAGCGCTATGGCGGCGTCGATCGCGAGATCCGCATCTCGCTCGACCCCGATCGCCTGCTCGCGCTCGGCATCACCGCGGGTGAGGTCAATCGCCAGATCCGCGCGACCAATGTCGATCTGGCCGGCGGGCGCGGCGAGGTCGGCGGGCAGGAGCAGGCGATCCGCACGCTCGCCGGTGCGCGGACTGTTGCGGACTTGGCCGAGACCAAGATCACGCTCTCCGGTGGGCGCGAGGTCCGCCTGAAGGAGCTCGGTCGCGTCGAGGACTCGAATTCCGAGCCGCGCGCCTTCGGTCGCCTGAACAAGAGCCCGGTCGTGACCTTCGCGGTGTTCCGCTCGAAGGGCTCGAGCGAGCTTTCGGTCAAGGATGTCGTGGCGCAGCGCGTATCGGAGCTGAACAAGCGCTTCCCCGACATCCAGATCACGCCGATCGACGACGCCGTCGCCTATACCTACGGCAACTACAAGGCCGCGATGGAAACGCTGCTGGAAGGCGCCGGCCTCGCGGTCCTCGTCGTCTTCCTGTTCCTGCGCAACTGGCGGGCGACGCTGATCACGGCGGTGGCGCTGCCGCTCTCGGCCATCCCCACCTTCTGGGCGATGGAGCTGATGGGTTTCTCGCTCAACCTCGTCAGCCTGCTCGGCATCACGCTGGTGACGGGCATCCTCGTCGACGACGCCATCGTCGAGATCGAGAACATCGTCCGGCACATGAAGATGGGCAAATCGCCCTATCGCGCCGCGATGGAAGCGGCCGACGAGATCGGTCTCGCGGTCATCGCGATCACGCTGACCATCGTCGCGATCTTCGCGCCGGTCTCCTTCATGGGCGGCGTCGCCGGCCAGTATTTCCGGCAGTTCGGCCTGACCGTTGCGGTTGCTGTGCTGTTCTCGCTCCTGGTCGCGCGCCTGATCACGCCGATGATGGCGGCCTATTTGATGAAGCCGGTCGACCATGCCGATCCCAAGGACGGCTGGGTCATGCGCGGCTATGTCGGCCTGCTGAAGGGCACGCTGAAGAAGCGGCGCATCCCGTTCTTCCCGCGCTTCGACGGCACCGGGTGCTGGCGCAGCATGCCGTTCAACACGGCCTATGCGACGCTGGTGATCGGCTTCCTATTCCTGATCGGCTCGATCCAGGCGACGCAGATGCTGCCGACCGGCTTCATCCCGGACGAGGATACCTCGCGCGTCGTCGCCTCGGTGGAGTTGCCGCCCGGCTCGACGCTGGAAGACACCCGCGTCACCACCGACAAGCTCGTCGATGTCCTCAAGACGATTCCCGAGGTGCGCGACGTCTTCGTGCTCGGCGGGGCGTCGCCGACCGGCCAGCGCGAGGTGCGCCGCGCCGCGGTCTTCATCCTGCTCAAGCCCAAGGCCGAGCGCGACATCGCCCAGAAGGAGCTCAAGGTCACGATCGCCGCGAAGCTCGCCAGCGTGCCGGACGTTCGCGCCTGGTATGTCAACGAGCGCGGCGAGCGCGAGATGGCCTTCTCGATCCTGTCCAAGGATGGCGAGGCGCTCGATGCGGCCGTCGCCAAGATCGAGGCGCGGATGCGCCAGGTCGACGGCTATCTCAATGTCGCGACGGCGGGCTCGCTGAGCCGGCCGGAGCTGCGCGTCACGCCGAAGCTGGAGGAGGCGGCCAATCTCGGCGTCACGCCCGAGGCGATCTCTGAAGCCGTGCGCGTCGCCACGATCGGCGATGTCGGGCCGAACCTCGCCAAGTTCAACGCGGGGGACCGGCTGGTGCCGATCCGCGTCCAGCTCGACGAGGCCGCCCGCACCGACATGCGCAATATCGCGGCCTTGCGCGTGACCAATGCGACCGGCGTCTCGATCCCGCTGACGGCTGTGGCCGAGATCGGCTTCGGCGAGGGCCCGAGCTCGATCGATCGCTACGACCGCGTCCGCCGCGCCCAGATCGGCGCCGATCTGAAGCGCGGCTTCGAGCTCGGCACGGCGCAGGACAAGTTCCAGGAGATCGTCAGGGAGGTCGGCCTGCCGGATGGTGTCTGGATCGCCGCGACCGGCGATGCCGAGATCCAGGGCGAGGTCGTGCAGGGCTTCATCACCGCGATGACGACCGGCCTGATGCTGGTTCTGGCGGTGCTGATCCTGCTGTTCGGCTCGGTCTTCCAGCCGATCACGATCCTGCTTTCGCTGCCGCTCTCCTTCGGCGGCGTGGTGATCGCGCTGCTCGCGACCAACAACGCCGTCTCGATGCCGGTCTATATCGGTCTGCTGATGCTGATGGGCATCGTCACCAAGAACGCGATCATGCTGGTCGATTTTGCGGTGGAGGAGGTCGGGCGCGGCAAGGACCGCTTCACGGCGCTGATCGAGGCCGGCCGCAAGCGGGCGCGGCCGATCCTGATGACCACGATCGCGATGGCGGCGGGCATGCTGCCCTCGGCCTATGGCGTCGGCGACGGCGGCGAGTTCCGCGCGCCCATGGCGATCGCGGTGATCGGCGGCCTGATCGTCTCGACCGTGCTCTCGCTCGTCTTCGTGCCGTCCTTCTACATGGTGATGGACGATCTCTCGCGGGGGACCGGCTGGCTCTTCGGCCGCTTCTTCGGCAAGGCCGAGGACGAAAGCCAGTGGGAGCCGATCGACGAGCACGCGGCACCCGCGATCGCGACGGCGGAAGCGATGTCGAAGCCGGCCGCGCCGCGGCTGGCGGCGGAATGAGGCGTCAGGGCTGGAGTTCGAGCGGGAAGGGTGTGCGTTCGTAGATGTCTTCGAGGCCGTTGCGGGCAACGAAGTCGCCTTCCCATCCGTGGAGGAGGGAGGCGACTCCGGCACGGTCTCCATCGGCGATCAACGCGCCAAGTTCCGAAGCTTTCTCGTAATCGGCGCGCGGCCATGACGTCATGCGCAGGTGCCAGTCCTTGATCCGCTCGTAGATAGCCGTGGCCTCCTCGAAGCGGCCCAAAGCTGCAAGTATCTGAATCTGATACGGCTCATGGTGATTTAACCAGCCGTCATATTCATGAGATCGCGGCACTCCCTCGATTCGAAACATGTCCTCGATGGTCTGCACACGGCGCAGCATGGGCAGAATATTCGTCTCGATTTCCTCGACGGCTGTTTCGATGAAACCGGTTTCCGACCACCGGCTCGGCTTATCGCGGGGCAGCGGGAACCATTCGGCAGCGAGACCTGCCACCGAGCCGAAAGGTCCGAAGCAATGCCCGACATGCCAGAAAAAATTCGGATCATCGGCACGGGACGTGCGGTCGATCGAGATAGAGCGGGAGACATGTCGTACCGGCCTCAACATGAGGTAGGGCACCTTGAAGACGTAATGTTTTTTCACGATAAGATCGTCGTTGCGATCCAATAGTTGGTCGAACAGCGTCTTGATCTGCTTCTTCGTGGTCATTGTTTCGGCCTCACCTCCATGACAATGATCCGTCGAACCGGTTTGAATCCCAACTTTATGACATTAGCCAGAATATCGGCTCGCCGATCGGACAAGCCGGCTTTGCCAGTTTTGAGATCATAAACACAAAGCGTGCCATCATCTCGGTATTCATAGGCGTCCACGCGGATCGACCGTGGATACCCGTAGGGCACTTTCTGGCTATTGACGCCCTCCATGCGTTCTTTGAGAAATGATCGTTCAGCTTGGAATTTAAGGTCGTTCAGGTCTTTGACATATCGCGCGAAGCGCGTGTGGACATCCGTGCCATAAACGGTTGGCGACGGATAAAGATCAGGAGAGCCTGCAGCGTCGGCGGCGCGATCAGCCAGATTCCGAACATCCGGCAAGCGTTGGCAGGCCAGCTCGGCCTGTTCCTCCGTTATGCGCCCGGAAAAGCTGAGGTCGAGCTTGCCGGTCGTGCCGTCTCCCAGCTGATAATCGCGGGCATTGAAGCCCATGACGGCCTGCTGACCGTCGCTACCGTTGAGTGGCGATTGCCAGTTGAAGAGGATCGCGCCGCCGAGGAGGATCGTTGGCGCTGCCAGAAGCGGCGCAAAAGCCGGCTGCACCGTCGCATCGGGCTCTGGCCCGGACGGCGTCCAGATCGTGCGGGCGACAAGATCACCCTCGGGGCCGCCTTGATAGATCGACTGGACGTTGCCGGTCGTCTCGAAGCTGGTCTTGTTGCCGTCGGGCTGGATGACCGTCTGGCGCTCATCGAAGCCGGCGTCGCGCGAGGCGGCGTATTCCGACTGGATCGTCGTGCCTTGGCCATCCGTGACGGCCTGTTCGAAGATCGAGCCGTCTTCGTTCCAGCCCTCGCCGAGCGAGGCCCAGCCGGTATCGGCGTCGGGCGAACCGAAGCCCGGGAGGTCGGGGTTGTTTGCGGCTGAACCACCGCCTCCGCCCGCGCCGCTGGTCCATTGTCCACCACCGGCATTGCCGGAGGGGACGCGCGGCTGGTTGGGGTTGTATTTGCGGCGCCAATGATCGCGGCGGATCAGGCAAAGCTCGTCGCGCAGCCGCAGCAGGCGAAGCCGGGCGGCGCGAAGCTCGCGATCCTGATAAGGGTGCTGGAGGATCGGCATGAGGAGCTCCTGGACGGGAGCCCCAGTGTGATGCCGCTACGGCATACGGGGATAAGTCGGAGTGGACTTCATTCCGCCATGGCCTGCCGCCGCGCCAGCGCGTCCCGATAGGCCTGTGTCAGTTCGCCGAGCACGGACTGCGCGGGCTTGGGGGCGTCGAGATGGAGATGCCTCAGCTCCTGCATGAAGCGCTCCCACAGGGCCGGGCCGCCTTCGCTGAGCAGCTCGGCGCGGATCGAGAGTTCCTCGGTCACCGGCAGGAAGTGTCTGCCCCATTCGCCCATCGCGGCGAAGACGGGGACCAGCGCGATGCCCATCTCGGTCAGGCCATAGATCGCCTTCTGCTTGTGCGTGGCGTCGTCGCGGCGCGAGAGCAGGCCCTTCTCGACGAGGCGCTTCAGACGGTCGGCGAGGATGTTCGAGGCGATGCCCTCGTCCGATTTCGCCAGCATCTCGCGGAAATGGCGGCGATTGCCGAACATGATGTCGCGGAGCACGATCAGGCTCCAGCGATCTCCCAGGATTTCCAGCGTCAGATTGATCGGACAGCCCGAACGGCCGGTCTCGCGCATGCTCGTCTCCAAAACCGCTTGCAATATAGGATCGGTTTCGCTACCCAGCAACTGATTGCAAATCGAAACTGGTTTTGGTCAAACCTATCAGGAGGATGCGATGGCCAAGGTGATCGTCTGGAATCTGATGACGTTGGACGGGTTCTTCGAGGACCAGGAGAAGTGGGATCTCGGCTTCCACGGAGATGCCTGGGGCGACGAGCTGTCCGAGCTGAGCAGCGATTTCGGCCACAAAGCCGGGCTGCTCGTCTTCGGCCGCGTCACCTATGAGGGGATGAAGGCCTATTGGACCTCGGCGGAGGAGGAGGGTGAGACCAAGGTCTTCATGAATGCCCTGCCGAAGCTCGTGGCCTCACGCAGCCTCACCGGCTCCGACTGGAACAACACGACGGTGACCGCCGATATCGCCGGGGAGATCACGCGCCGGAAAGCGGAAGCCGGCAAGGACATCTATGTCTTCGGCAGCGCCGAGCTGACGGAGTTGCTCTTGGCGGCCGGCCTCGTCGACGAGGTCATGATCGCGGTCGCGCCGGTCACGATCGGGCAGGGCACGCCGCTGTTCAAGCAGAACGCCGAGAAGCGGAAATATGCGCTGATCGCGGCCCGTCCCCTGAAGAACGGGACCGTAATCCTGCATTACGGCGTCAAGATTGCAGCCTGACGGGGCGGCTCAGCCGCGCCGGACCAGCAGCACGGCGGCGAGAATGGCGACGCCGCCGAAGGCCTGGACCGGGGTCGGCTGCTCGCCGAAGAGCGCCCAGGCGGCGAGCACGCTGACCAGAGCCGGCCAGACCATGACGAGCGAGGCGGCGCCGGCGCCATAGCTGCCGAGCGAGAGCGTGATCAGGCCCTGGCCGAGCGCATGCGAGACGAGGCCGAGCGCCGCGACCGCAAACCAGCCCTGAAGGCTCGCTGGAATGACCTGCTCACCCAGCGCTAGCGCGGCCACGAGGCAGAACACCGCGCAGATAACGCTGGAGACGAGGCTGACATAGCCGGCGCCGGCGCCGTCACGGGCGCGGCGTACTGCCAGGATATAGGCGGCGTAGGAGAGGGCGGCACCGAAGGCGAGGCCGTCGCCGAAGAGATTGCCGGTGACCTGCCCGGCGCCGATGAATTTCGGCAGCACCAGCAGGATCGCGCCCGCGACCGCGAGCATCAGCGCGCCGAGGATGCGGCGCGAGGGCTTGTCGCCGAGCAGGAGCCAGCCGCCGAGCACGACGCCGACCGGCGAGAGATTGCCGAGCAGCGAGGCGTTGGCGATGGTCGTATGGCCGAGCGCGGCGTTATAGAGTGTGACGTCGATGCCGAAGGTCAGGCCGGCCAGCGCCACCGCGATGAAGGCGCCGCGGCCGATCTTTTCGCTCGTCGGCCTGCGCTGTTCCAGCGCCGTCCAGGCGACCAGCACCGGCAGCGCGAAGAGCATGCGCCAGAAGCCGGCGGCGGCCGGGCCGACATCGGCGAGGCGCACGAAAATGCCGGAAAAGCCGATGCAGGTCGCGCCGGTGAGCAGCGCGAGGAACATCGCCAGCGCGGGCGATGCGGGCCGGACGGGAATGGCAGGGGCGGACATGGCGTCTTCTGACAAAAGGTGAAGCTAGCTTCGGCCGCGACGGCGCGGTCTGCTCGGTTTCGTTCGGTCGACGATATAGGTCGCTTCCTTCAATCGGAAAAACGGATTATTCTGATTTAACCATTCTTAAAACCGATCGATCTCGCGCGTCCCAAGGAGGCACGTCATGACCGCTCATTTCGACCTCGCCGCGCTCGGCATGCTGGTGGCCGTTGCGGAGACCGGCGGCTTCACCGCTGCGAGCGCCCGGCTGGGCCGGACGCAGTCGGCAATCTCGGTCCGCATCCAGGATCTGGAGAACCAGCTTGGCCACAAGCTGCTGGAGCGCTCGCGCCGCGGCGTCACGCCGACCGATGCCGGCGAGCGTCTGATCGCCCATGCGCGGCGCCTGCTCGCGGTCGAGCGCGAGGCCCTGGCTGACCTCGCCGGCGAGACGCCGACGGGGCGCCTGCGCATCGGCGTTCCCGACGACTACATGGACGCCTATCTCAGGCCATTGATCGCGCGTTTCGCCGTGGAGCATCCCAAGGTCGAGCTCGAAGTCGTCTGCGATCTCTCGAAGAAGATCGAGCCGGCGCTGAAGGCCGGCGATCTCGATCTCGCGGTGGTCTCGCAGGATCCGAGCCGGCCGATGGGCGAGGTGCTCCGGCGCGAACCGATGATCTGGGTCGCGGCGCGCGGCCATCGCCCGGAATTGCAGGAAACGCTGCCGCTCGCCCTGTTCTCGGAGGGTTGCCGGGCGCGCTCGCGGGTCCTCGGAGCGCTGAGCAGCGCGGGGCGGGCTTATCGGCTGGTCTTTTCCTGCTCGCATACATCGGGCGTACTCTCGGCGGTGGAGGGCGGCTTCTGCGTCACCGCGATCACGGAGAGCGCCGTTCCACCGTCGCTGCGCCGGCTCGGCGCGGCCGAGGGACTGCCCCCGCTGTTCGAACTCACGGTCGGGCTGATCATGGCCCCGCGCCCGGGGCTGGCGGCCCAGCGCTTCGCCGATTCCCTGCGCGAGGAGATGAGCGCTTTCCGGCTCGCGGCGTGATCCGGTCCATTGCCCTTTCCTCCGCTCATCACTAGTGAAACAGCATGAAATTCCTCGACCAGGCCAAGATCTATGTGAAGGCGGGTGACGGCGGCGCCGGCTGCGTCTCCTTCCGCCGCGAAAAATTCATCGAGTTCGGCGGGCCCAATGGCGGCGACGGCGGGCGCGGCGGCGATATCGTCATCGAATGCGTGCAGGGGCTCAACACGCTGATCGATTTCCGCTTCCAGCAGCATTTCAAGGCCAGGACCGGCGAGCACGGCATGGGCAAGGATCGCCATGGCGCGAACTCGCCGGCGATCGTGCTCAAGGTGCCGCCGGGCACCGAGATCCTCGAGGAGGACGGCGAGACCAAGGTCGCCGACCTGACCGAGCCCGGTCAGCGCTTCGTTTTGTGCAAGGGCGGCAATGGCGGCTTCGGCAACGCCTATTTCAAGACCGCGACCAACCAGGCGCCGCGCCATGCCAATCCCGGCCTGCCGGGCGAGGAGCGCTGGGTCTGGTTGCGGTTGAAGCTGATCGCCGATGCCGGTCTTGTGGGTTTGCCCAATGCCGGCAAGTCGACCTTTCTCGCCACCGTCACGGCGGCGAAGCCGAAGATCGCCGATTATCCGTTCACCACGCTGCATCCCGGCCTCGGCGTCGTGCGCGTGGACGGGCGTGAGATGGTGCTGGCCGATATTCCCGGCCTGATCGAGGGCGCGCATGAGGGCCATGGCCTTGGCGACCGCTTCCTCGGCCATATCGAGCGCTGCCGCGTGCTGCTGCATCTGGTCGAGGGCACCAGCGAGCATGCCGGCAAGGCCTACAAGACCGTGCGCGAGGAGCTGGAGGCCTATGGCGAGGGACTGGCCGAGAAGCCGGAGATCGTCGCGCTCTCCAAGGTCGATGCGCTGACGCCGGAAGTGCTCAAGGAGCAGGTCGCGCGCCTGAAGCGGGCGGCAAAGCGCATGCCGATCATCCTCTCGGCGGCGTCGGGCGAGGGCGTCGATGCGGCGCTGCGCGCGCTCTTCGCCATCGTCGAGGAGGCCCGCCGCGATGAGGAGCGCGAGAACGCTCCGGTCGAGGAGACCGGCTGGCGGCCGTAAGGCCAAGCCGGCGCCTTAGCGGAAATTCCGCCAGGCGCCGACCCGATGGATGCTTTCGCGGTCGCGCTGGGCCTCGCCGAAGGGCGCGACCGGCCAATCCCAGCTCTCATCCGGCGCGGGTAGCGCGACGCCGCGCGTCAGGTCGAAGCGGTCGGTGACCGCGCCCGCCCGGTCACGCTCGATCATCTCGACATCGCTGAGCAAGACGACACGGCCGGGGAAGCGGCGGAGGTCCGCGAGATGCCAGGCTACGCATTGCGCGGGCAGGCCGGCCGGGAGCTGCCCCGCACGAGCGGGATGATCGTCCAGCCAGTCCTCGACCGGCCAGGCGAGCTGCGACATCAGATTGGCGGAGATGACGAGATCGACGGCCGGGTCGGCGATCAGGTCGGCCAGCGGATCGATACGTTCGCCCTCTTCTTTGGCAAGCCAGCCCATGAGGCCGGTGAGGTCGCGGGTCAGGAGCGTGACCTTGGGCCGGAAGCGCATGCGCAACCGGATCTGCGGCAGGTGGACGGCATCGACCAGCAGCACCTGCTCGAATCGCCGGCAGAGCAGGTCGAGCGGGATGTCGCGCAACAAGCCCGAGCCAAGGACCACGACCTTGCGGTGCCGCGGCAGCTCTGCCACGACCCCTGTCACCACGGCGCGACAGCGCTCGTGATGTGGATTCCAGGCCCGGTGCTGCCGGTTGCCGCGTGCCCAGAGCGCGACGCTCTCCCCGACGAGGCCAAGCCGACGGGTCATCCGCGTGGCCGGTGTGACCAGGCTCAGGACAAGCTCGGCGAGCATCGTCCGTTCAGGTCAGGGCACCGCGTGCAGCGACCGGCCAGAGTGCCTCGACATGGGCGTCGGGCCCGTGCAGGCCGCGGACGCAGACATACCAGTCGTGCAGGTTGACCGTCGGGTCGCAATGGCCGGGGATCAGCAGCAGGCGGTCGCCGCGATGCGGCACCGCGACCGGATCGCCGGTCAGGACGCCGTGCTCGTCCGAGGGTTTCGTGTAGATCAACCCCTCGCGGCGGAAGGGCACGGGCATGCCGGAATCGACCGCCGCAGCCTTGTGGCCGGCGTCGACCACGGCACGATCCGGCACCGGCTTGCTCATCACGCCGGCGAGGACGAAGAGCGCGTGCTCGAAGCTGCGGAACGGCGTGCCGTCGGCCTGCCGGTTGCGGGCGTAATCGGCATCCATGAAAATGTAGGAACCCGGCTGGATCTCGTTCCAGATGCCGGACTGGGTCTCCAGTTCGTGGGTGCCGGTGCCGGCGCCGGTGACGACCTCGCAGGGCAGGCCGTGGTGCTTGAGCCGCTCGACCGTGTTGCGGGCGGCGAGCCCGGCGCGCTCGATCGCCTCGCGCCGTTCGTCGATCGAGCGCATGTGCTGCGCGGAGCCGTGATAGGCGTGGATGCCGGCGAAACGCAGCGTGTTGGAGCGCGCGATCGCCTCCGCCAGCCGCACGGCGGCCTCGCCTGGGCGGCGCCGCAGCGCCGGCCACCGACATCGATCTCGACATAGACATCGAGCGTCACGTCGTTGCGCGCCGCCGCTTCCGCCGCCTCGCGCACACCGTCGGGATGGTCGACGCAGAGGCCGATCTTCGCAGTCCGGGCGAGGCGAGCGAGACGATCCAGTTTAGCCGCTCCAACGATCTCGTTGGTCACCAGAACGTCGCCGACGCCGCCTGCGACCAGCACCTCGGCTTCACCGACCTTCTGGCAGCACTGCCCGACCGCGCCATGGGCGATCTGGCGAAGCGCGATCTCCGGGCTCTTATGCGATTTGGCATGGGGCCGGAGCCGGATGCCATGGGCCTGGGTGAAGGCCGCCATGGCGACGAGATTGCGCTCGAACGCGTCGAGATCGAGCACGAGGGCGGGGGTTTCGATCTCGGCGAAGCTCTGGCCGGGCTGGGCCGGCGGGGAAAGCGGCATGAAGTCTCCTGAGTCGGTTGTGGCCATGGGAAGACAGCTTCGTGTCCGTAGCAAGGCCCCTCTTTCGCGCCCGGGCATGCGCCAGTGGCGCTTGCGGGGCGGCCATGATAGGCCCCCGGCATGAAGATCGGCCGCGTCACCGACGATACCCTCGCGCTCTTTGCCCGTGTCTGGCGCGAGCAGATCAGCTCTTATCTCCCGCAAATGCTGATGATTCTCGGCCTCGTCGTGGTCATCGCGGTGACCACGAGCTTCTATCCGCTCTTGATCAAGGCGGCGTTCGACGCCTTCGCCGATCCGCTGACGGCCGAATTCGACCGGCTTCGTCCGGCGCATGGAGCGGCTGGTCTCGAAGTCGATCGGCTACGATATCGGCGTCATCAACGCGGTCGCGACCGTCGTCGTGATCGTCACCGCGATCAAGGGCTTCTCGCTGCTCGCCCAGACGGTGATGACCAACAAGGTCGTCAGCCGCATCGAGGCGAACATGCAGACGGCGCTCTACGGCCATCTGATCGATGCGGACCTCGCGCAGCTTCAGCGCGAGAACCCGGCCTCGCTCACCCAGCGCTTCACCACAGACTTCACCTTCGTCAAGGAAGCGCTGACCCGCATCGTCAATATCGCCATCCGCGACGTGGTCACCGCCATCGCGCTGGTGGGCGCGCTGATCTGGATCGACTGGCAGATGACGCTGGTCGTGCTCCTGATCGCGCCGGTGATCGCCCATCCGATCGGCAAGATCGGCCGCAAGCTCAGGCGCATGGCCAGTTCCCAGCAGGAACAGACCGGCCTGATGGCCAATCTCGTCACCGAGAGCCTGCAGGGCGCCCGCGTCGCCAAGACCGATCGGCTCGAACCCTATCTGAAGGACCGCGCCGCCAACGCCTTCGAGGCGATCCGGGCGCTGAAGATGAAGGCGGCCAATGCGCGCGGGCGGCTCGACCCGCTGCTCGAGGTCGGCGGCGGCATCGCGGTCGCGGGGGTGCTTGCCGCCATCGGCGTCCGCATCACCTCCGGCAATTCGACGGTCGGCGATTTCACCGGCTATGTCTCGGCGCTCTTGCTCGCGGCCCAGCCGATGCGCTCGCTCGGCAATCTCAACGCCATCGTCCAGGAGGCCGGGGCCTCGCTGAAGCGCTACTACGCGCTGATGGACGAGAAGCCGCAGGTGCTAGACCGGCCGGATGCGAAGCCGCTTGCGATCGGGGCCGGCGAGGTCGCTTTCCGCCATCTCCGCTTCCGCTATCGCGAGGATCAGCGCGCGCTGGAGGGCATCGATCTCGTCGCGCAGGGCGGCAAGACGATGGCGCTGGTTGGCCGCTCGGGCTCGGGCAAGTCGACACTGCTCGCCCTGGTTCCGCGCCTCTACGACCCGACCGAGGGCCGCATCGAGATCGACGGTCAGGACCTGCGCAACGTCACGCTCAGGAGCCTGCGCCGGCAGGTCGGCGTGGTCAGCCAGGATGTCGTGCTGTTCGACGACAGTGTGCGCGCCAATATCGCCTTCGGGCGGCCGGAAGCCTCGGAGGACGAGATCGTCGCCGCGGCGAAGGCTGCCGCCGCGCATGACTTCATCATGGCGATGCCGGGCGGCTACGACGCCTCGGTCGGCGAGCGCGGCCACAAGCTCTCGGGCGGCGAGCGCCAGCGGGTCGCGATCGCCCGCGCGATCCTGAAGAACGCGCCGATCCTGCTGCTCGACGAGGCGACGAGCGCGCTCGACACCGAATCCGAGCGGCTGGTCCAGCAGGCGCTGGCGACGCTGATGAAAGGGCGCACGACCATCGTCATCGCGCACCGGCTCTCGACCATCCGCGAGGCCGACCTGATCGTGGTCATGGACGAGGGCAAGGTCGTCGAGACCGGCAGCCATGACGAATTGCTGGCGCGCGACGGCGCCTATGCCCGGCTGCACCGGATGCAGTTTCTCGAAGGCTGAGCCGAGTTGCCCTGACTCGGAACCACGCCGTCATCCCGGGCTTGACCCGGGATCCATGCCGGAGCGCTGCCGACTGAAGGTTCAGGCATGGATCCCGGATCTCCGCTCCGCTGCGTCCGGGATGACTCGCGTTTCTGTGAACCAGGGTGAGTTTAACCCGCAGGTTGCTTCAGTACCGCGTTGAGCTCGACGGCAAACTCCGCATCGAGCGGAGCGCCATCGCTCCAGCAATGACGGACAATGGCGATCCGGCCTGAATCGATCAGGCTGTTCTCGTCGCCGGGACGACTCGTATGCGGCCGGCCGCGCCGGATGCGCCAGACGATCTTGTCGCCTTCTTCCGAGACGATATCCGCCGCGCCCGCGATCTTGTCGCGACCGATGCCGGCGAGGCCGACCTCGGTCGGCAGCTCCTTCGGCAGATTGACGCTCAGGAACGTGCCCTCGCGGGTCCATTGCGCGCGCGTCCGCCAGAGATTCTCGATCAGGGCAGCGAGCGCCGCGACGTCGCGCTCTTCGGAGGTGCCGCCCTTGGTCCGGGAGAAGCCGATGGCTGGCAGGTTCCAGAAGCTCGCCTCGCGGGCGATCGAAAGCGTGCCGGAATAGGCGGCGTCCTCGGCGGCATTGCGCCCGTCATTGACGCCTGAGAGCACGAGATCGGGCTGCCCGCCATCGCGGAAGAGCACGGTCATCGCCGCGACGACGCAGTCGGCCGGGGTGCCGTTCAATGCGTAGACCTGCTGCTCGCGGCGCGCGAGCGTCAGCTCCTTGTCGAAGGAGAGATGGTGGCTGGCGGCTGTCCATTTCCGCTCGGGCGCGACGACCCAGATATCGGAGGCGACGCGCGCGGCAGCCTGGCGCAGAAGGGCGATGCCGGGAGCGTCGATGCCGTCGTCATTGGCGATGAGGATGCGCATGGTCAGACTTCTGTTTTGCCGCATTTTCTTCACGCGAACCGGTACCCACTTCGCTTGAAAATGCTTCAGATCTCGATGGCGTCGCCGGGCTTGAGACCCGTGACGAGCTTGGGGATGTCGGCAGCCAGCGTGGCGGCGGTCGCGGCATCGCAGGAATGAGCGAGGATGCGGCCGGCACCGCTTGCCGCCGCGAGCGCGATATTCTCGGGCAGAGTCGGGTGGGTCGGGAAGCGCAGCCATTCGGCTTCGCCTGCGGCCAGCATATGATCGGCCGGGCTGCCCTTGGGAATGCCGCCGGTGAGCAGGACGGGATGACGTTCGCGGCGGGCCTGCTCGAGTGCGACCTTGGAGGGACCGGCAAGCCCCATGCCGTCATCGACGATGAGGGCGGCAGCGGGGAGCGGTTGTCCCTCCTCCCAGAGCAACGCCTCGGCGAAGCGGGCCGAGAGGATATCGGCGACGCCGGGCCTCAGCCAGGCGGTGGCCGCGATCTGCTGGGCCAGCGCCTCGCGCATCGCGGGGTGGATCGCGATCGGCGTCTCGATCAACCCGATCAGCTCGATGGAGCGGCCGGAGAGCGGCGTCGGCAGCACCGCGCCCTGCGGATGACTGACGAGCCAGCGCTTGATGGCGGCGCCACGTTCGACGGCGGGGATGCGATCGGCGCCATAGGAGGCATCGACCAGCAGCAGGTCGCAAGGCGGCAGGGCGTCCATGGCGAAGACCGGGCTATCCGGCACGACATCGCCGCAATAGCCGAGCCTGCGGCCGCCTGCGCTCAGGCGGCACCAGATGCCGCCGACGACATGGCCGCTGCGACCGGTGCGGATCGCGATCGGGCCAATGGCGAAATCCGCGTCGTGCGTGATGATCTCGACGGGGGCCTGTCCGGCGAGTTCCCGTTCCTCCGGCGTCGCGTAGGCGGCCAACGTGGCGTCGGTTTCGCCCGCGGATTCCGCGGTCATCAGGATGCGGCCGGAAAAGCCGTTGGCGAGGCACCAGCCCAGCGCCGCGATATGGTCCTCATGCGCATGCGTGACGATGATCGCGTCGATGCGTTCGAGCTCGGTTCGCGTGATCGCCGGATGGTAGGTGGCGCCCCGCGCGCTGGTGTCGACGCCGATATCGAGCAGGAGCCGGGTCCCGGCGTGCTCGACGCCGATGCAGGTCCGGCCCTTCTCGCCGACCCCGCCATGAATCCTCAGTTTCATGTCGCCGGTCTCACGCAGCCTTGTCCAGGGAGACGCTCTCCGGGATGATCCAGCCGTCGCTGATGGCGATGCGGATGGCTTCGCCGGCCTGAGCCGGGGCGGGCTCGGCCGCGTCGAGATGCAGGACGATGTCCTGGTTGCTGGCGGGGCGCGCCTCCATGCGGAAGAAACCACCCTGATAGGACAGGCGCTCGACCGTGGCCGGGAGGCCGTCCTGTCCGGTTGCGGTGATGCCGATATCGCGGGCGCGCAGGCAGAGCTTTGCCTGATTGGTGACGGCCTGATCGGGCCGGCAGCGCACGACGGCCTCGATGCCGAGCACGCTGACCTTGCAATGGCCTGCCTGCGGCCCGGACAGGATGGTCGCCGGCAGCACCATGCCTTCGCCGATGAAGCCGGCGACGGTCACGTTGGCCGGCTCGCGATAGAGCAGCGAGGGCGTGGCGAGCTGGAGTAGGCGGCCGCGATCCATCACGGCGATGCGGTCGGCCAGCGCCATGGCCTCGGCCTGATCATGGGTGATGTAGACCATGGTCGTGCCGGTGCGCTCGTGGAAGCGGGAGAACTCCTCCTCCATCGAGGCGCGCAAGTGGACGTCGAGATTGGCGAGCGGCTCGTCGAGCAGCACCAGCGAGGGCTCGGTGACGAGGCAGCGGGCGAGCGCGACGCGCTGGCGCTGGCCGCCGGAGAGCAGGCCGGGCCTGCGTTCCGCAAAACCGTTCAGCCCGACGAGATCGAGCGCGGCCGCAACGCGCTTCGCCCGCTCGGGATCGCGCACGCCGGCGACGGTCAGGCCATAGGCGACGTTTTCGGCCACCGTCATATGCGGCCAGAGCGCATAGGACTGGAAGACGATGCCGAGCTTGCGATGCTCCGGCGGGATATGGGTCTGCGCCGAAGAGACCAGACGGTCGCCGATGCGGATCTGGCCGCCGTCGAGCTTGTCGAAGCCGGCGATCTGGCGCAGCAGCGTGGTCTTGCCGCAGCCGGAGGGGCCTAGCACGGCGAGGAACTCGCCGTCCTCGACCGCGATCGAGACGTCGTCGAGCGCGAGATAGGAGCCGAAGCGCTTCTGCGCGCGGTCGATGGTCAGTCGCGCCACGGCAGGACTCCTGGGCAGTTTCTGGGCGAAGAGGCTGGTGGAGGCCATCAGACCGATCGTGACGAGCACGGTCACGGCGGCCAGGGCCGAAGCATAGGTGGAATCGCCGCCCTGCTCGAAGGAGAAGACGACGACGCCGAGCGTCTCTGCGCCTGAAGACCAGAGCAGGGCCGACACGGTGAGCTCGTTGAAGGCGGTGAGGAAGACCAGCAGAGCGCCTGCGACCGCAGCCGGCGCGACCAGCGGGAAGATGATGGTGACGAGGCGGCGCGGCAGGCCGGCGCCGGCGATCTGGGCGGCCTCCTCCAGCGTGCGGTCGATCTGGAGGTAGCCGCTGATGACGGGGCGCAGGCCCAGCACGAGGAAGCGCGCGAGATAGGCGAAGACGATGATCCAGATCGTGTTGTAGAGCGAGACGTTCAGCACCGGCAGCGGCTTGAGGAAGAGAAGGATCGCGGCGATGGCGAGCACGACGCCGGGCATCGCGTAGGGCAGTTCGGCCGCGAGATTGAGCAGGCGCAGGGCGCGGGACTTCTTCCAGACGATGAAATAGCCGAGCGGCACGCAGATCAGCACGATCAGGGTCGCGGCTCCCGCCGACATCAGGAAGGAATTGACGAAGGCGCGCTTCGAGGCGGCGTGCTCGAACAGCACATAGGCGTAGTTGGCGAGCGTCGCGGTCTTGGCATTGAGCGGCACGCCGAAGGCGGGGATCAGCGAGGTCGAGAGCAGGCCGAGGAAGGGCATCGCGAGCACGAGGATCGCGAAGGCCCACAGCCCGATTTCGACCGGGCGGCGCCAGCGGCCGAGCTCGAAGGGGCGCGCCGCACTCGAGGTCGTGGTGATCCGGAAATCGCGCCGGCGCAGCATCAGGTCCTGCAGGAGAATGCCGGCCATCGCGATGACGCCGATCAGCAGGGAGAGGATCGCGACCTCGGAGAGCACGCCGGGGCCGAGGCCTGAGAGGCGCTGGTAGATCAGCGTCGGCAGGACGAGGAAATTGCCGGGAATGCCGAGAAAGGCGGGAATGCCGAAATTGCCGAGGCTGGAGACGAAGCAGAGCGCGATGCCGGCGACGAGCGGCGGTGTCATCAGGGGCAGGACGACGGTGCGCAGAACGGTCAGCGGGCTTGCGCCGGCGGCGAGGCCGGCCTCGATCAGCTCCTTGGGCAGGGCGCGCAGGCCCGCGCGCAGGGTCAGGAAGACCAGCGGCGCATATTGCAGGCCAAGCAGCAGGATGATGCCTTCACGCGAATAGAGCGGGTTGCGGCTGCCGAGCGGCGGCGCCATTCCGATCAGCTTGAGCAATGTGCTCGACGGGCCGAAGAGCTGGAGCCAGGCCAGCGCCGTGACCTGCGGCGCGATCATCAGCGGCAGGACGAAGCAGAAGGTGAAGGCGTTGCGGGCGCGGATGTCGGTGAGCGTCGCCAGCAGCGCCACCGTACCGCCGATCAGCGTCGCGAGAATCGTGCCGGCGATGGCGGTCGTGAGGCTGTTCCAGGTCGCCGTCCATGTCGCGGGGCTTGCCATGACCTTGCCGAGCGCCGTCGCCGAGAGCTGGCCGCCGGGGGCGAGGCCCTCGACGATCAGACGCCCGATCGGCAGCAGCGACAGGAGCGCGACAAGGCCGACGAGCCCCCAGAGGAGGCCCGTCTCCTCGACGCGCGTGCGCAGCGTCGCGGGATCGGCGAGAGACATGCGCACCGCGTCCGGGCTCAGTTGCCGAACATGGTGGCGAAACGGGCCTTGTCGGCCTCGGTCGCCTTGACCACGGCCGCGATGTCGGAGGCCATGACGTTGATCTTGGTGCCTTCCGGCAGCCAGGACGGGGAGCCGATGCTGGGCTTGGCCGGGATATAGCCCATCCAGAGCGCCAGTTTCTGCCCGTTATCGGAGAGGATGAAATCGACGAAGGCCTTGGCGGCAGCCTCGTTCTTGGTCGACTTGAGGATGGCGACGGGCTCGGTCACGGCCGGCGCGCCCTCCTTCGGGAAGACGAAATCGATCGGCGAGCCCTGCTTCTTGGCGTTGTAGGCCATGAAGTCGACGAGGACGCCGTAGGACTTCTCGCCGCTGGCGACGGATTTCAGGACGGCGCCATTGCCGCGCACGGCGACGGCCTCGTTGGCCTTAAGCCCCTCGAACAGCTTCCAGCCGAGATCGGGGCGGGCGGTCATGGTCGAGAGCATGATCGCGGCAGCGCCCGAATAGAGCGGGCTCGGCATTGCGATCTGGCCCTTGTAGGCAGGCTTGTCGAGATCGGTCCAGGAGGTCGGCTTCTCCTTGGCGGCAGTGTTGTAGGCGATGCCGGTGGTGATCAGCTTCGAGCCGAAATAGGTCTTGTCGGCGTCGAAGGAGCCGGGCTGGAAGCCGTCGGTCCTGGCGCCGGGATAGGCAAGGAGCTGCTTCTGGGCCTTCAGGATCTCCATGCTCGCGGCATCCGCGATCAGCAACACGTCGGCGCCGGGCTGGCCGGCCGAGATCTCGGCGGCGAGCTTGCCCATCACCTCGGTCGTGCCGGAGCGGAAGATGTCGACCTCGATATTGGGATAGGCCTTCTTGAAGGCCGCGACGGTCTGGGTCGCGTCCTTCTCCGGCTGCGAGGTGTAGAGCACGAGCTTGCCCGAGGGGGCCTGCGCGAAGGCGGGCGCGGCGGCAAGCAGGGCGGCGGCAGCGGTCATCATCAGGCCGTGCCGGGCGAAGCGGCGTCGTGTCAGGGTCATGGTCTTGTCTCCTCCGTTGTCGCGATGCCGACCTTTACGCCAAATGCGCCGGTCGATCTTCGTGTCAGATCGTTATCTCGTGCCGGTCATCCGCGACGCGGCGACCGACGATATCTTCCTTCACAGAAGCAGCTCGGGGTTTTCAAGGGCCTCGCGCAGATCGGCCATGAAACGGGCCGCCGCGACGCCATCGACGATGCGGTGATCCGAGGACAGCGTGAGGTTTGCCATCGGCCTGAGCACGATCTGACCATCGCGTCCGACGGGCTTGTCGACGGTGCGGCCGACCGCGAGGATTGCGCCCTGCGGCGGGTTGATTATCGCGGTGAACGAGTCGACGCCGTACATGCCGAGATTGGAGATGGTGAAGGTGCCGCCGCCGAGCTCGGCCGGGGTCAGCGTGCGCTTCGCCATGCCCTCGCGGAGCCTCGCGAATTCGCGGGTCATGGCCGGCATATCCATGCTGCCGGCATCGCGCAGCACGGGGACGACGAGTTCGCCGTCGCGCTCCATGGCGATGCCGATATCGATGCGCTCGTGGAAGCGGGTCGCTTCGCCCTCGGTGGAGGCGTTGATCACCGGGTGATCGCGCAGGATGCGGGCGGCGACGCGGGCGATCAGGACGGTGAGGCTGGGCTTGGGCGCGCCGATGCGCTCGTGCCGCTTGGCGAGGCGGCCGAGCAGGTCGCGTGCGGCGCTCATCTCGATCTCGGATGTCAGATAGAAATGCGGCGCGGTGCGCATGCTCTCGGAGAGCCGGTTCGCGACGATGCGGCGGATCGCCGAGAAGGGTTGCAGGCGACCTTCGGAAGCATTCGCCGATGGAGCCGGTGCGGGGCGCACTTCCTGTGCGGGAGCGCAGCGCGGCCGCTGCTCCAGATGGCGCTTCACGTCGGCCTCACTGACGCGTCCGCGCGGACCGGTGCCGGCCACGGTCTTGAGGTCGAGGCCGTTCTGGCGGGCGATGCGGCGGGCGAGCGGGGTCGCGCGCAGGCCGGATGAGGTCGGTGCGACCGCAATTACCGGAGCGGCCGGCGCCTCGGTCTTCGAAAGGGATGTGGCAGCCGCCACGGTAGCCGCAGCGGCTGCCGGCTCGGACGGTGTGGTGGCGGCCTCACCGTCGAGGTAGATCCACGCAACGGGTGTTCCGACCGAGATCGGCACGCCGGTCTCGGCCTTGATGTTTCGGATCGCGCCTGTGGCGGGGGCCTCGACCTCCATCACGGCCTTGTTGGTGCCGATCTCGAAGATGGTGTCGCCCTGACGGACCTGGTCGCCTTCCTTGACATGCCAGGCCTCGATCGTGCCCGTCTCCATGTCCATGTCGACCTTGGGAAGGATGACCTCGATGGGCATCAGGCTTCCCCGCGGCGGACGAGATTGGTAGCGGCGGTGACGATGTCGTCCTCCTGCGGGACGGCCGCCTTCTCCAGAACCGGGTTGTAGGGGATCGGCGCGTCGGCGCCGCCCAACCGGATGATCGGCGCATCGAGGAAGTCGAAGACCTCGCTCTCGGCGATCATCGCCGAGATCTCGGCGCCGATGCCCATGGTCTTCACGCCCTCGTAGACGACCAGCAGGCGATGCGTCTTGCGCACGCTCTCGGCGATGGTGGTGAAGTCGATCGGGCGGATCGAGCGCAGGTCGATGACCTCGGCCGAGATGCCATCCGCGGCGAGCCGCTCGGCGGCGGCTTCCGCTTTGCGCGCCATGATCGAGGAACCAACGATGGTGACGTCCGTGCCCTCGCGGCGGATCGCGGCCTGGCCGATCGGGACGCGATAGGCCTCGGCCGGGACGTGGCCCTTGGTCTTGTAGAGCAGCTTGTGCTCGAAGATCAGGACGGGGTTGGGGTCGTCGATGGCGGCGAGCAGCATGCCCTTGGCGTCGTGCGGCGTGCTCGGCTGGAGAACTTTCAGCCCCGGCACATGGGCGAACCAGGCTTCCGACTCTGGCTGTGCTGGGCGGCTGCGCCGGTGCCCGAGCCGCCGGGCAGGCGCACCACCATCGGCACACTCGCCTTGCCGCCGAACATGAAGCGGATCTTGGCCGCCTGATTGACGAGCTGCTCCATCGCGAGCGTGACGAAATCCGAGAACTGGATCTCCAGCACCGGGCGCATGCCGGTGATCGCGGCGCCGACCGCGGCCCCGGCAATGCCGAGCTCGCTGATCGGCGTGTCGATCACGCGCTCCGTGCCGAAGCGGTGGACGAGATCGCCGGAGACGCCGAAGGCGCCGCCATAGACGCCGACATCCTCGCCGAACAGGAAGACGCGCTCGTCCGCCTCCATCGCCTGACCGAGCGCCTCGCGCACGGCCTCGGCATAGGAGAGCTCGCGGATCTCGCTCACGGCTTCAAGCGTGTCAGAGGGCATAGACGTCACGGGTCAGGTCTTTCGGATCGGGGTCCGGGCAGGCGCGGGCGAATTCGACGGCAGCGTCGATGTCGCGCTGGGCATCCTCTTCCAGCTTCATCAGCGTGGCCGCATCGAAGCGGTCATGCGCCTTGAGCTCGTCCTCCAGCCGCCGGATCGGGTCCTGGTTGCGCCATTCCTCAATCTCTTCCTTGGAGCGGTAGAGATTGCGGTCGCTCTTGGAATGGCCGCGCCAGCGATAGGTCTTGCACTCGATCAGCGAAGGCCCCTCGCCGGAGCGGGCCCGCGCGATCGCGACCTTGGCCACGGCCGCGACGCCGGCGAGGTCATTGCCGTCGAGGCAATGGCCGGGCATGCCGTAGGCTGCCGCGCGGTCGGCGACGTTCGCCACCGCCATGGCGCGACCGATATCCATCGACATGCCATATTTGTTGTTCTCGCAGACGAAGACGACCGGCAGCTTCCAGATCGAGGCCATGTTCAGCGCCTCGTGGAAGGCGCCCTCGTTCGAAGCGCCGTCGCCGAAGAAGACCATGCAGACCCGGCCGTTCTTCTGCGCCTTGATGCTCATGCCGACGCCGACGGCGATCGGCAGGCCGCCGCCGACGATGCCGTTGGCGCCGAGATTGCCACCCTCGACATCGGCGATATGCATCGAGCCGCCGCGGCCCTTGCAGTAGCCGGTCTCCTTGCCGAAGAACTCGGCGAACATCAGCTTCGGCTCGGCGCCGCGGGCGATGCAGTGGCCATGGCCGCGATGGGTCGAGAGGATGTAGTCATGGGCTTCGAGCGGCAGCGTCGTGCCGACGGCGCTCGCCTCCTGCCCGATCGAGAGATGCATCGTGCCGTGGATCAGGCCGCGCATATAGCTCGCCTCGGCCGCCTCCTCGAACTTGCGGATCAGGTGCATGCGGGTCAGCGCCTGCGCCACCGCCGCGTCGTCGAGCGCGGCGAGCTCGGGCCGCTGGTTCGGCTTCTGATGGGCGCTCATGCCTGGGCTCCGGAGGTCAGCGCGGCGATCATCGCGTCCTGGGCGCGGCGCACCTCGACGATCTTCAGCCGTTCGTCGGGGGTGGCGTCGGCCAGCGTGATGAGTTCGCCCTTCTTCACCGGACGAGTCATCTTCGCGCCCTGGGCGAGGCCGATCGGCAGGGCCTTGCGCGCCTGCGCATCGGCGCGGGAGAGGGCGAAGCCGCGATAGCCGTATTCGCCTATGGCATCGAGCGTCTCGCCCACCGCGAGATCGCGCTTGGCGACGCAGCCGACCTCGGAGGTCGGCACCGGCAGCGGGCGCATATGGCTCTGGTTGAAGATCGTCGCGGCGGCGGCCGAGAGCGGCACTTCCAGGCTCGTCAGGTGATAGGGCCGGAAGAAGGAATAATAGGGACCGGGGCCGAGATGCAGGTCGCTCATCCGCTCGCGGACGCGGGGAGGGCGCATCTCGGCGACGGCAAAGACGCCGGGCGCGACGCCCTTGGCCACCGAGAAATCGACAACGCCCTTCTGCGAGAGCAGGCCGCCTTCCTCCTTCGGGCAGAAATAGTTCTGCAGCTCGTCCTTCGGCGCGGCCGGGCCGTGCATGCCGGGGATATCCGGCACGAAGCCGCAGGCATTGGCGATGGCGACCATCTCGACCATCGTCTTCGAGCCGTCGACGAACTCGACAAGCATGCGCGGGTTCATGTTCCGGCGGGTGGCTTCCTCGACATAATCGGCCGGGACGGCGTCGATGCGGAACGGGTTGTTCTTGCCCTTGCCGGCGGCGACCACCGGATAGCCCATGGCGCGGATGAAGTTGATCAGCTCCATCGCTGCGGCGGGCTCGTCACCGGCGCCGAGCGTGTAGACGACGCCGGCCTTGGCGGCCTCGACCGCGAGATAGGAGCCGATGGTGATGTCGGCTTCGACATTCATCATCACGATGTGCTTGCGCGCGGCTATTGCCGTCAGCGCCACGCGCGATCCGGCCTCGGGATTGCCGGTGGCGTCGATGATGACGTCGACCTCGGGCGAACGGCAGATGAGGTCGAGCGAGGTGGTCGCGGCGATGCGGCCCTTGCGGCGGGCGGCCTCGAGCCCGACCTCGTCGGTAACGTTGTCGACCTCACCCTTGCGCCCGGCGAGCGCGGCAGCCTCGGCGACGCGATCCGGCGCGATGTCGGCGACGGCGGCGATCTCGATGCCGGTCATCTGGGAGATCTGGACGACGATGTCGGTGCCCATCTGGCCGGCGCCGATCAGACCGACGCGGACCGGCTTGCCGGCTTTGGCACGCATTTCGAGAGCTTCGGCCAGGGACAGGCCGGCGACGGGCGCGCCCAAAGGCGGCTGCGGCTGGATCGCGGCCATCGTTATGTCACTCCCTAGGACATATGTTCTTATATAGGAACAAAAGAACATGTCATTCGTCCTGTCAAGCGCACAGATGTTCAAACGGGTTGCCTTGGGCCTCGCGATGCGGTGATGCTGGTGCAAGTGCCCGAGGCGGTGCGGCAGGGAGCGCTCGTGGAAGACGCATTCGGAGCAGGACTGATCCAGGGCGAGATGCCGGTGGCGGAGGCGAAGGTCCGCGCCGCTTGGCTCTATTATGTCGAGGGCTTGACCCAGGAGCAGATCGCCGAGGCGTTGGGCCTGAGCCGGATCAAGGTGATCCGCATGTTGGCGGCGGCGCGCTCCGAAGGGCTGGTCAAGATCAGGATCGATGCGCGCTCGGCCCGGCAGGCGGGTCTTGAGCGCGGCCTCGTCACCGCCTTCGGCCTGAAGGAGGCGGTGGTGGTGCCGGCGGCGCGCGATGCGGTCAGCGTCTCGGCGCTCGTCGGCTATGCCGCCGGCCTCTGGCTTTCGGATAAGCTGACCGACAACATGTCACTGGCCGTCGGCTGGGGGCAGACCCTGCATCTGGCGCTGCGCGGCATGCAGCCGCGCCAGGTCGAGGCGATGTCGGTCGTCTCGCTGCTGGGCGGCCTCACCCATTCGCGCAGTATCAATCCTTCGGCGGTGGCGCGCCGCGTCGCCGACATGTTCGGGGCCGACTGCTTCCAGTTGACGGCGCCGGTCTTCGTCTCGAATGCCGAAATCCGCGATGCGCTCTGGCGCGAGCCGAGCTTGCGGGACCTGCTCGACCGGGCACGGGCGGCGGATGTCGCGCTGGTCAGCGTCGGCGATCTCGTGCCGGATTCGACGCTGTTCCGTGAGGGGCTCCTGCCGCAATCGGATCTGGCGGGCCTGAAGAAAGCCGGGGCGGTCGGCGATCTCGTCTGCCATTTCATCGATGCCGAGGGCGAGCTGGTGGACCATCCGGTGAACCGGCGTATCATGGCGGTGAGCCCGGCCGATCTCAGGGGCATCGGTCTCGTCGCGATCGCGGCCGGCGGCGCCCATAAGGAACATGCGATCCGCGCCGCCCTGCGGGCGAGCGCGGCGAAGGTACTGATCACAGATGAAGGCGCTGCGGAGGCCCTGCTGGCCGGCAGCGCGAAACCGGCGACAGAGGGAGCCGAACGGGAGACACGCCATGGCCAATAATTTCGAGCAGTTCGCGCGCAACTCCCTGCAGTTCCGGCCCTCCGATATCCGCCTGATGCTGGAGCGGGTGCATTCCCATGTCGTGAAGCCGCGCATGTCGGCCGAAGAGCTGCTCGAGGTCGTGCAGGGCCTCGGCTTCAAGACGGTCGAGGCCTTCGGCGACCAGATCGGGCTGGAGCGGCGGACATCCGAGAGCTGGGCGCGCTACGGATTGTCGCGCGACGCGGCGCAATTGCTGCTGGCGTTGCTCAACTATCGGCAGCGCCTGCTCGACGCGATGGACGATTTCGAAAAGACGACCCAGATCCCGCTGGACGGCTTCTTCGAGAACCAGCAGCTGCCGTAACGCTCTTCGAACTGCATGGGATTATCGCGGGTCATCCCGGGCGGAGCATAGCGGAGACCCGGGATCCATTCCTGAACCTCCAACGGAAGCGCTCCGACATGGATCCCGGATCGGCGCCGCTTCGCGGCTTGTCCGGGATGACGGCGCGTTTCCGTCGCAAACTGCTCAGCGGCAAAAATCGGCGCAGCCGGCTTCCCAGAATGCTTTGCCGGATTCAAGCGCCGGCAC
This sequence comes from Beijerinckiaceae bacterium, assembly GCA_965283735.1. Taxonomy (GTDB): domain Bacteria; phylum Pseudomonadota; class Alphaproteobacteria; order Rhizobiales; family Beijerinckiaceae; genus Allobosea. The sequence goes on from CBDIPN010000002.1 coordinate 1,765,742, forward strand.
GGAGGGGCGCGGCTTGCGGCCGGGCAGGTCGGCGGGGACTGGCTTGACCTGCTCCCACCAGCCATGGGCGCATTGCGAGCGGAAGGCCATCTGGTCGGAGATCGAGGTGCCCTCCTGCTCCAGCACCGCATCGAGCGTGGCGCAGGTTTCGCGCAGGCGCGTGTCATGGGCATCGCTCGGATCATTGGCGTAGTCATGGAAGGCCGCGGTGAAGGCCTCCATCTCGCGGGCGATATGCGGCCAGTCGCTGCGCCCGAGATTCCAGGCGTCCATCCATTCGCGCACGACCGTCTCGACGGCTTCCGCTTTCGGCTTGTCCTTCACCTTGCGGGCGGTGGTCAGCATATGGCGCATCAGTTCGGCGCGGGCATGGGCGTGGCGGGCGCGTAAGGCCGCCTCCTGCATCTGCGCGATGGCTTCCGCCGCTTCCTGCTGCAGCGCTTCGACGAAATGCGGCATGTCCTAGTCTTTCAAGGCAGCGTGGCGAGGCGTTCGATCATCTGCTCGAACAGGTCATGGGCCTTCACGGCTGAGACGACATGGGCGTTGGGCTCACGCCTAAGGCGACCGTTCCAGTCGATGGTGGTGCGCCCGCGCAAGGGGCCGTCGCCGGTCTCGATTGCGACGAAGCAGTCGCGGCTCTCGAACAAGTCCGGCCAGAGCAGGAAGGCGATGACGCAGGGGTCGTGCATCGGGTGGCCATTCGAGCCGAGCCCGCCGGGACGCGGACGGGTCAGCATGCCGTGAACGGCCTTGCCCGCCGCGTTGCCGAGCGCGCCGATGCGGGCGACCTGGTCATGACTGGCGATGGCCTGGAGCGTGACGCCGAGGCCGAACATCACGATCGGCCGGCCGCAATCGAACACGACCGCTGCGGCATGCGGGTCGACATAGGTGTTGAACTCGGCGGCAGGCGTGATGTTGCCGAGGCCGATGGCGCCGCCCATCAGTACGATGCGTTTGACCTTCGGCAGGATGTCCGGCGCCAGCCGGAAGGCGAGGGCGAGATTGGTCAGCGGCCCGAGCGGGCAGAGCGTGATGCCCTCCGCAGGCGCTGCACGGCAGATATCGATGATCGCCTGCACGGCATGGCCGGGTGCCGCCTCGTTTTTCGGTGGGGGCAGATCGGCTCCAGCGAGCCCATCCGGGCCGCAGACGAATTCCGCGGTTTCGAGAGCGAAGACCAGCGGAGCTTCGGCGCCGCGATAGACCGGAATATCTCCGCGTTGGCCGAGATCGCGGATGCGCAGGGCATTCGCGGTGGTCTGCGCGACCGGGACATTGCCGGCGACCGTGGTGATCGCCCTGAGATCGATCCGCTCGGCGCTGGCGAAGGCGAGCAGCAGGGCGACGGCGTCGTCCTGGCCGGGATCGGTATCGATGACGATGGCTTCGCGCATCGCTTCAGGCTGCCTTGGCGTTGCCGGCCATGATCATATGGGCGATGTCGTCGGCAGTGAGATCGCCGAGCGGCCGGTCCACGTATTTGCGGCCCGCGCCCATGATCACGACGCGATCTGCCAACGCCACGACGTCGCGCATGTTGTGGCTGATCAGGATGACGGTGCGCCCATCCGCCTTGAGCTTGCGGATGAGGTCGAGGACGAGCGCGCTTTCCTTGACGCCGAGCGCGGCGGTGGGCTCGTCCATGATGATGATCTCGGCGTTCCAGCGCAGTGCGCGCGAGATCGCGACCGCCTGACGCTGGCCGCCGGAGAGGCGCTCGACCGGCCGCGTCATGTCGGTGACCGCGGCGGAGAGCTGAGAGAGATAGCGCTGCGATTCCGCGATCATCTTCTTCTTGTCGAGGATGCGCAGGAAGGGCAGCAGGACAGGCTTGGTCAATTCCGAGCCCATGAAGACGTTCTGGGCGATGGAGAGGCGCGGCGCCAGCGCGAGGTCCTGGTAGATCGTCGCGACGCCGTTCTCCAGCGCGTCATGCGGCGAGGCGAAGGTGACCGGCTTGCCGCGCAGGCTGATCGTGCCGCTGGTCGCTTCCTCGGCGCCGGAGATCACCTTGATCAGGCTCGACTTCCCGGCGCCGTTGTCGCCGCAGAGCGCCACGACCTCGCCCTTGAAGATGTCGAGATCGACATCGCGGACGGCGACGACCGGGCCATAGGCCTTGCCTATGCCGCGCAGCGAGAGGAGGGGGGTGGGAGAGGTCGTTAAGGTCATGGCCTCAATGCTCGTCATGGGCCCGAATGGCTGGCGCTGCCGTCATGCTCGCCCTTGTGGCGAGCATCCACGTCTTGAACACCGCCCTCGAACGACGAAGGCGTGGATGGTCGGGACAGGCCCGACCATGACGCGGGAAGCACGCCTCACTTCTTCAGGAATTGCTGGACGTTGTTCTTGTCGACCAGCACGGCTTCCGTGAAGAGATAGGGGCCGGAGGTGATGCTCTCCTTCGGCTTCTTGTCGACGACGATCGCCTGAATCGCGTCGACCGCCTGCTTGCCCATCTCGTCGAAGGGTACCGCGACGGTCGCCATGAAGGTCGAGTTCGGGTCGGCGATGCGCTCGTAGCTCTCCTTGCCGCCATCGACCGAGACCAGCGGGATCTGGCCCTTCTTCACGCCCTGCGCCTGCAAGAGGTCGTCGATGATATAGGCCTGGCCGTCGAACGAGGCCCAGATGCCGTTGATCTTGCCCTGGTTCTGCAGGAGCAGCGCCTGCATGCCGGCGCGGACGTCGTCGCGCCAGCTCTGGGTGCGGGCCATCGAGAACTTGCCGAGCTCCTTCACCGCCTGGTTCTCGGCGAGGACGGCGTCGAGCAGACGGCCGCGAATGCGTGAGGCGACGTTGAGGTCGAAGCGGGCCGAGACGATGTTGCCCTGGTAGCCGAGCTGGCCGAGCAGGTAGAGCGCGGCATCGGCGCCGACCTTGTACTCGTTGGTCTGGATGTCGAAGAGCGCATGCGGGCTCGAACCCGACTGCACGGTGATCACGGGGATCTTGGCATCCTTCGCCGCCTTGAACTGGGCATCGGCCTCGACCGGCTTGCCCATGGCGATGATGATCGCGTCGACCTTCTTGGCGATCAGCGCGTCGAACTGTTCGGCATGCTTCGGCAGTGCGCCTTCCGAGTTCAGCAGCGTGACGTTCCAGCCCTTGGCCTTGGCGGCGGCCGCCGCTGCATTGGCGACGCGCGCATGCGTTTCCGAGGTGAACTGGAAGCCGATGATGCCGACCTCGAAGGCCCCGGCCGATTGGCCGAGCACGATGAGCGCGGCGGCGGCGACCAGCATTTTCCTGAAACCGAACATGAAACCCACTCCCCTCATTCTGCTTGTCGTTGTCGAAATCAGACCTTGAACGCCGCCTTCTTCATCGCGCTGGCCGAGAAGGCGACCGAGCCGATGATGATCGCGCCGAGCACGATGTCCTGGATGTAATAGGGCGCGCCCATCAGCACCAAGCCGTTGCCAAGGACCTTCAGCACCAGCGCCGCAAAGACCGTGCCGGGAATATTGGGCTTGCCCGGCTCGAACATCGTCATGCCGAGCAGCACGGCGGCGATGGCATAGAGCAGGTAGTCGCCCGCCATGTTCGGCGCGGCCGAGGACAGGTTGGCGGCGAGCAGCATGGCCATCAGGCCGGCGAAGACGCCGGAGAGCAAGAGGCCGATGCGCTTCATCCGGGCCGTGGCGATGCCGGCGAGCCGCGCCGCCTCGTCCGCCTCGCCGGTCGCGACCATATGTGCGCCGGTCCGCGTCCATTTGACGAGGCCATAGGCGAAGAGCGTCGCGCCCGCCATCCAGAGCACGAGATTGGGGATGCCGAAGGAGTAGCCGCGGGCGAGCCCGGTGAAGCCGACCGGCCAGCGCCCAACGAAGGCGACCCCTTGCGTGATCATGAAGGCGAAGCCCTTGGCGATGGCCGCGGTGCCGAGTGTCATGATCAGCGAGGGGATGCGCAGAACGGTGACGCCGTAGCCGTTCAGCGTGCCCAGCACGATGCCGACGCCAAGGGCAGCCGATACCGCGACGGCCGGCGGATATTGCGCATGGACCAGCCAGCCGCAGACGACCGCCGCGAGGCTTGCCATCTCCGCGACGGAGAGGTCGAGCTCGGCCACGGTGAAGGCCAGCGCGAAGCCGAGAGCGAGGATGGCGAGGAAGCTCGTATCCTTCAGCACGTTGATGATGTTCATCGTGCTGGCGAAGTTCGGCGCGAAGATCAGGAAGAACAGGATCAGCGCGAGGCCGGCGAGCGCCGTGCCGTAGCGTCCGATCAGTTCGCGCGGGTCGATGCGGCCCAAGCTCAGCGTTCCTTCTTCGCGATCATATGCGCGCCGGCGTCCGGCTTCGAATCGTCGGCATGATCAGTCCTTTACGTCGCGCTTTCCCGGTTGGCGAGGCCGGGCAACGCGGCCGTGTCCTGCGCCAGCGCGACGAGATCGACCGAGATCGGGGCCAGCGCCGCTTCGCTCTGCCGGTAGAGGGCGTAGAGTGCATTATAGGCCGGGCGGCGCGCCGGGTCGGGCTCGTAGCGGCGGGCGATCGAAACAAGCGTGCCCTGCGCGGCTTCCAGCGAGGCGAAGCGGCCAAGCCCCGTCCAGGCGATGATCGCGGCGCCGAGCAGGCCGGGTTCCCTGGCCGTGCCGACTGCAATCGGGCGGCCGCAGATATCGGCCTTGACCTGCGCCCAGACCGGATTGGCGGCGGCGCCACCGCCGAAGCGGATCTCGTTGACGCGGTTGCCGAGCGCGCCTTCCGCCCGCTCCAGCACGAGGCGGTTTTGGCAGGCGACGCCTTCGAGCACGGCATAGGCGAGATCGGTCGGGCCATGCCGGCGGCCGAGCCCAATGAAGGCGCCGCGCAGGTTCGGGTCCCAATAGGGCACGCGCTCGCCCTGCAGATAGGGCAGGAAAAGCAGCGGCTGCGGATGGCGCGGGCCGGCAAGCAGTCGCTCGATGGTCTCGCCGACAGGGCCGGTGTTGCCGAGCAGGCCAGCGAGCCAGGCGGCTGTGTCGGCGCCGTTCTGGCTGGGGCCGCCGAGATGCCAGAGGCCGCGCCAATCGACGGAGATCAGCCCCTCGGCCTCCGCCTGATCGGGCCCGAGCACGCCGAGCACTTCGGTGGTGCCGGAGATGTTGTAGGCATAGCCTGATCGAAGGGCACCGAGCCCCGCCACCGCCGCCCAGGTATCGTTGCAACCGCAGAAGACGGGCACGCCGGCGAGCCTGTCGAAGGGTGCGGGCAGACCGGCGCGGACGGAGGAGACGATCTCAGTGGGTTCGAGGATCGTGGGGATCACGCCCGGCGGCAGCCCAATGGCACCAAATCCCGAGCGGCGATCGGCGTTCTCGGTGCAGGCAATCAATCGCGCGAGCGAGACCGGGTCGCTCGCGCGCCGGCTGGTCAGGCAAAAGTTCAGGTAGTCCTTGGGCTCAAGCACGCAAGCGAGCGCGCGGGCGTTCTCAGGCTCGTTCTCGGCCAACCAGGCGAGGCGCGCGAGCGGGTGGAAGGCGTTGATGCGGGGGGCTTCCGGATGATCGGCCAGCGCCTCGCGCAAGCGGGAGGCGATTCCGTCGGAACGTGCATCCTTCCAGGTCATGGCGGGGCGTAGTTCCTGCCCGTCATGCCCGAGAAAGACCTGTGTCCGGGTGACGCCGCAGATCGCGATGCCCTGGACGCTTGCGAACGGCTCCGGCGCTTGTTCGGCGAGCTTGCCGGCTGCTTCCAGCAGTTGCGCCCACCACGCCGTGGCCGCGACTTCCGAGCGGTCGAGATGGTCGTGCAGGGCCGGGCCGGGCACCGTATGCTCGGCCAATGTCGTTCCGCGATCGTCGATCAGCGCGGCGCGGAAGCTGCTGCCGCCGAGATCACAGGCGAGGACGACGTTTATCGGAGACATTTGGATCGCAACATACGCGTCATTCCGGACAAGCCGCGAAGCGGCGCCGATCCGGAATCCATCATAGGGCTCCGCGCTCTACGATGGATTCCGGGGCCAGCCCGGAATGACGGCGTTTCATCATCGGCAACACATCCAAATCATCTCGAAGTCAAGAAACCGATCGCGTCACCCCTGCCGGGCAGCTTTCAGGATGTCGTCGACGAGCCTCTGCGAGGCCAGCGCCTCCTCGCCGGTGACGACGGGGTCGCGGCCCTGCTCGATCGCATCGAGGAAATCAGCGATGACGGCGCGGTGGGCGTCATGCGGAAAATCCATGATGTTGGCGCCGCTGCCGGTTGAGCCCTCCGCCTCGACGATCTCCTCGCGCCCGTCGAGATAGGCGAGGCGCAGGCGCCCGCCGATCAGGGCGGCGAAGCCCTTGGTGCCGGTGATCTCGATGCGTTCGGGGTAGCCGGGATAGGCGGCGGTGGTCGTCACCAGCGTGGCGGGGGCGCCGTTGCCGGTTTCGAGGAGGGCGGAGACGTAGTCCTCGGTTTCCATGCGGTGAAGGGCGGTGGTGCGGGCTTGCGCTGCCACAACGCGGGAGACGCCGACGAGCGAACGGAACAGGTCGAGCGAATGGATCGCCTGCGTCAGCAGCACACCGCCGCCATCGCGCTTGAGCGTGCCTCGGCCGGGTTCGTCATAGTAGCTCTGCGGGCGCCACCACGGCACGGAAAGGAAGGCAGCTTCGATCGTGCCGAGTTCGCCGGATTGCAGCGCAGCCTTCAAGCGCAGGCTCGCCGGACGGAAGCGATGCTGCAGAGTGACACCGAAGGTCTTAGCCGTCCGGCGAGCCGTATCGACGAGGCGCTGGCCGCGCTCGCTGGTCAGCTCCAGCGGCTTCTCGACCAGAACATGCTTGCCGGCTTCAAGGCAGAGTGCGGAGACGTCGAGATGGCTCGAGGGCGGTGTCAGTACGATGCAGGCATCGACCGCCGGATCGGCCAGAACGGCGTCGAGATCGGTCGTGGTCGGGAAGGGGAACCGCGCGGCATAGGCCTTGGCGCGATCCGGTGTGCGGCTGACCGCCCAGCGCGTCTCGGCGCGACCAGCGAGGTCGAGCAGGCTTTTCGAATGCGGCAGGGAAGCGGGGCCGAGCCCGATCACGGCGATGCCGAGCTTGCGTGTCATGTCAGACGTTCCCCATCTTCATTCAATCATTCCACCGTGGTCATCCCGGACAAGCGGCGAAGCCGCGCCGATCCGGGATCCATGCCGGAGCGTTTCCGGCAGAGGTTCAGGCATGGATCCCGGGTCTCCCTGCGGTCGCCCGGGATGACAGCGTTCAGGTTGCTTGTGGGCGCGCCGGCAGCCAGGCTGCCTTGGCCTGCGCTTCCAGCGCGAGCCGGCAGACAGTGAAGGCGTGGCGCTGGCTCATCGCGGTTTCGCTGCGGGCGGCGATATCGGCGACCAGATTGCGGAAATAGGTCAGGGGCTCGCCGGCGGTATTGCCCGCCCGCATCGCGTGAACAGCCAATGCCGCTAGACGACCGCGACGCCTTCGTTCCGGCCGAAATTGCGTTGCATCATCAGCGCCTGCTCGTGATAGACCTCCTCCGGCTTCGGCAGGTCCTTGGCGTGAGATTTCCAGACATCGACCCAGAGCCCCTGCTGGATGCCGTCCGACATGGCGCCGGGGCCGGTCAGCACGAGGTCGATATCGACGCGGTTGGCCGCCTGCTGGGCCTTGAGCTTGGCCGGCAGTTCCGGCGAGGGCGCGCGCGAGAAATTCAGGCGCGAGATCAGCTTCGGATTGTCCCTGGCGAATTTCTCGATTGCCGTCTGGGTCAGCTGAAGATTGCCGGCGACATCGATGATGTTGAGGGCGACGGGGGCGCTTTGCGCCAGTGCTCCGCCGGCTTTCAACGCAGTGAGGCCGGCCGCTCCGGCCATGACGGTGCGACGTGTCGGGTGGATCATGATCTCTCCCTGGGTTCGGCTCTCTTTTGCGATGCCGTGAGCGGCGTCCGGAGCATCTGACTGGGATACTAGTGTACCACATTTCGAGGCGCCAGTGGATTCGACGGCGTGGCGGGCACCTTGCTGCGGCATCGGGAGCCGCTTGATTCAGGTCTGTTCGAGCAGGAGCGCTTCGGTCGCGCGGCTGAGTAAAGGCGCGGCGGCGCCGTGAATTTCATAGAGATGGCTGGCGGGCACGCCGGCGAGATCGGGCACGGCGAAGCCCTCCATGGTGCCTTCCGCCCGGAACAGGGTGTTGAACCGGGCCCAGAGCTGCGGGTTGGCGGAGAAGGGGCCGCTGATGGCGATGCGGGCCGGGAAGAGCATGCGGCAGGCGTTGGCGAGCGTGCGGGCGAGCAGTTCGGTCGCCATTTCGACCTCCGGCAAGGCGAGCAGGTCGAGGCCGGCGAGCTGCCGGGCCAGGCGGACCTCGTCCTGGTCGAGATCGGGCCAATGCCGGCGCAGAGCCGGGAGCAGGGACCAGAGCGCGGCGCCGGTTTCGAGGCAGGCGGTGTTGCCGCAGCCGCAGCGGCGCCCGCGCAGCGCCGCGAGCCGCCAATGGCCGATCTCACCGAAGGAGCCGGTCGGCGCGAAGGGTTCGCCGTCGACCGCATAGGCGAGGCCAACGCCCCAGCCCCAATGCAGCAGGATCGTCCCGCCTGCGAAACTCTCGGGCTCGCGGGCGGCACGGGCACGCAATTCGGCGTCGAGATTACGGCAGATCGTGATGGGGCCGGCCACGGGTTCGAGCACGGAGGCGATGTCGAGCCCGCGCATGCGCGGCCAGCGCGAGGCTAACAGCCACTGGCCCTGCTTCAGGTCGATCAGCCCGGAGAGCGAGACGGCCGTGCCGGCATGGCTCATGCCCGGCGGCATCGCGTCGAGGAGATCGCGCGCCAGTTCGGCCATGACCGCCGCGATCGCTGCATTGCCGGCATCGCCGGCAATCGGGCGTCGGCGCTCGGCGACGAGATGGCCGTTGAGGTCGACCAGCGCGCCGGAGAGCGACTGGCTGGAGACATAGATCACGGAAGCGCCGATACGGCGGGTATGGGCGACGAGGATCGCTGGCGGCCTGCCGCGACCGCTTGCCTCACTGAGCGCCTCGATGACGAGGCGGCGCGCGATGAGGTCGCCGACAACCCGCGAGACGCTAGTCGAGCGCAACTGCAGGATGCGGCCGATATCGGCGCGCGAATGCGCTTCGCCATTCAGGATCAGCCGATAGATCCGGGCGCAGTCCCGGTCATGGGCAAGCGCGAGGCGGGTTTCGTCGAGCGTCAGCAGGGACAAGGCGGGCTCTATTCAGAACGGTTGCGTTCAAAATTAATCGTTGCGTTTCGGACAAAGCTTCATAAGCTCGTTTCCAGAATATCGGAAATTTTCTGGCGCAAAAGGTTCAAAATTCGATGATCGAGATGCATCTCGCCTCCGACAAGGACGAGCTCGGCCGGCAGGCGGCGGCGCTTGGCGCGCAGGCGATCCGGGACGAGCTCGCCCGCCATGGCGCGGCGACGATCATCGTGGCGACCGGCGCCAGCCAGTTCGAGATGTTGAACCATCTCGTCGTGGCCGAGGGCATCGACTGGTCGAAGGTCACGGCCTTCCATCTCGACGAATATGTCGGCCTGCCCGAGAGCCATCCGGCGAGCTTCCGGCGTTATCTGCGCGAGCGCTTCATGGCCCCGCTGAAGAATGCGCCGAGCTTCATTCCGGTCGATGGCGAGGGCGATCCCGCGGCGGCCGTGAAACAGCTTAACCAGCAGATCGCCGGCAAGCGCATCGCGGTCTGCTTTGCGGGCTTCGGCGAGAACTGCCATCTCGCCTTCAACGATCCGCCGGCCGATTTCGACACGGAAGAGCCCTATCTGGTCGTGAATCTCGACGATGCCTGCCGGCAACAGCAATTCGGCGAGGGCTGGTTCCCGAGCTTCGACGCGGTGCCGCAGCAGGCGATTTCGATGAGCATCCGCCAGATCCTGAAGAGCGAGCTGATCGTCCTCTCCGTCTCCGACACCCGCAAGGCCGCGGCAACGAAGGCGGCGCTGGAAGGGCCGATCAGCAATCTCAGCCCCGCCTCGATCCTGCAGACGCACAAGCGGACGGTGCTGTTCATCGATCCGCCGGCGGCCTCCCTGCTCAACCGGAAGAGCTGACCATGCAGACGCCCGGTCTCGTCGACCTCCAGGTGAACGGCTTCGCCGGGCTGGATTTCAACTCCAGTACGGTGACAGCGGCCGAACTCGACCGGGCGCTGGAGGCGATGCTGGCGACGGGCGTCACCACCTGCCTGCCGACCATCATCACCGCCCATCCGCATGAGCTGGAAGAGCGCTTCCGCGCGCTCGATGCGGCGGTGAAGGGCAGCCGGCTCGGGCCGCTGATGTGCCCGGGCTATCATCTCGAAGGTCCGTTCCTGAACCCGTCGGCCGGTTATTGCGGCTGCCATCCGCCGGAGGCGATGACGGCGGCTACTCCCGAGCTCATCGCGCATCTCGAAGGGCTTTTGTCGCGGCCGATCCTGATGGTGACGCTGGCGCCGGAGATCGAGGGCGGCATCGCGCTCGCCGGCGAACTCGCCCGCATGGGCAAGGTCGTCGCCATCGGCCATTCCGCCGCCGATTTCGACGTTGTCGCCGCTGCCGCCGATGTCGGGGTGACACTCTCGACCCATCTCGGCAACGGCCTGCCGCAGGATCTGCCCAAGCTGTCGAACGCGCTCTTCGCGCAGCTTGGGGAAGACCGCATGATGGCCGGCTTCATCGCCGACGGCATCCATCTGCCGCCGAAGGCGCTGAAGAGTCTGATCCGGGCCAAGGGTTTCGAACGCTCGATCCTCGTTACCGATGCGGTGGTGGCAGCCGGCGCCGTGCCCGGCCGCTACAGCTTCGCCGGGATGCCGGTCGAACTCCGGGTCGACGGATCGGTCTATCAGGTCAACGGAAGCTCGCTGGCGGGCTCGGCCCTCAAGCTCGACGACGCCGTCCGCAATGTCGTCGCCTGGGGGATTGCGACGCCCCAGGAGGCGGTCGCGATGGCCTCGACCCATGCGCTGGCCTGCATCGCCGATGCACTGGCCGGTGCCGGCATCACCTTGCCGGAGAGTGTGATCGAATGGTCTCCGGATCTCCGGGTTCGCAGCGTGCGCGTCGGCAACGAGCGCCGCGACTTCGCCGCCGAGGCGGCAGCCTGAAGACGTCATCAACCAAAGAAAGGGGAGAAGCATGAGTGAATTTTCGAAAGGCGTGGATCGCCGCACCGTCCTGGGCGGGCTCGGCGCGCTGACGCTCGGTGGCACCGGAGCGCGTGCGGCCGTGCCGGCGCTGCCCTCGGCGCCGGTCGGCATCAACATCATCGATGTCGGCGGTGCACTGGCCCTGATGCAGCAGGCCTTCGACGACTACCGCGCCAACAACCCCAAGCTGGTCTCGCGCATCACCTATGTGAAGGCGCCGGCGCCGGAGCTGGCGAGCAAGATCAAGGCGCAGCAGGATGCCGGCCGTTCCGATCTCGACCTCGTCCTGACCGGCTCGGACGGGCTCGCGGCCGGTCTCGAGCAGAATCTCTGGCTCAAGATCTTCCCGGATTTCGCCGAGAAATTCCCGAACATCGAGCAGAACTACGAGCCGGCGGCGCTCAACCTGCACAAGGTCCAGGGCGCGGGCTTCGGCACGGTGGTGAACTACTACCCGTCCGGGCCGCTGCTCGAATACATGCCCGCACGCGTCAAGCAGGTGCCGACCACGGCCGAGGAACTGCTCGCCTGGGCCAAGGCCAACCCGAACAAGTTCATGTATGCGCGCCCGACCAATTCGGGACCGGGCCGCACCTTCATGATGGGCCTGCCCTATATCCTCGGCGACAAGGACCCGCAGGACCCGGTCAATGGCTGGGACAAGACCTGGGCCTATCTGCAGGAGATCGGCGAGTACATCGAGTACTACCCGGCCGGTACCGGCGCGACGATGAAGGAGTTCGGCGACGGCTCGCGCGACATCATCATCTCGACCACGGGCTGGGACATCAACCCGCGCGCGCTCGGCATCGTGCCGAAGGAAGCGAAGATCCAGACGCTGAAGGGCTTCCACTGGGTCTCGGACGCCTTCTTCATGTGCGTGCCGAAGGGCATCCCGAACGACCGCCTCGCCGTCGTGCTCGACATCATGGCGCATGTGCTGACGCCGAAGATGCAGGCCTATTCCTATGACGAGGGCTATCTCTATCCGGGCCCGGCGGTGAAGGACGTGCCGCTCTCGCTGGCGCCGAAGCGCAGCCAGGAGGTGATCGCGGAGTTCGGCCGGCCCGAATATGCCGACCTCATCGCGAAGAACCCGATCGAGCTGCCGCTGAAGCCCGACAAGATGGTCGTCGCCTTCCGCAAATGGGACGAGCTGGTCGGCGCCAAGCGCAAGCGCTGATCGACAAAGCCACCTCTTCGCTCCGCCCTGCGGCGGAGCGAAAGAAAGGCCCGGAAGCCATCACGCGGTGCCGCCGCCGAGGATGGGTTCCGGGCCTCTTTGTTTCGCCTCTCAGCCGACGATCGCCTTGTCGTTTTCGGTTCGTCTCCAGAAGAGCCTCACCCCACCCTCGCTCGTGCTTTCCAGTCCTGGGACTGCTGCGAGGAGTTTCTGTGTGTAGGGGTGTTTTGGGTTGTCGAAGATGTCGTCGCGTGGTCCTTCCTCGACGATCTTGCCGTCCTGCATGACGATGACGCGGTCGGCGACCTGCTCGACCACGCCGAGATCGTGGCTGATGAACAGGCAGGAGAAGCCGTGCTTCTTCTGGAGTTCGTCGAAGAGCTCGAGCACCTGCGCCCGCACCGTGACGTCGAGCGCCGAGACCGGCTCGTCGGCGATGACGAAGCTCGGCCGGCGCACGATTGCGCGGGCGATCGCGATGCGCTGGCGCTGCCCGCCCGAGAGCTCGTGCGGATAGCGCTCGGCGAAGCCGTCGCTTAAGCCCACTTCGGTGAGCACCTCCGCGACGCGCGCCTTGCGGTCGGCCGGGCTCATGTCGGGGACGAGCCTGAGCGGTTCCGCCACGAGCTGCCCTATGGTCATGCGCGGATCGAGCGAGGAGTAGGGGTCCTGGAAGACCATCTGGCAGTTCAGCCGGTAGTCCCAGTAGGCTGTCTCGCTCTTGGCGATCGGCTTGCCGTTGAAGCGGATCTCGCCGCCGGCCGGCTTGACGAGGCCCGCGATCGACTGGCCGAGCGTGGTCTTGCCCGAGCCCGAGCCGCCGACCACCGCGACGACCTCGCCCGGCTGAACGTCGAGGCTGATGCCGTGCAGGGCGCGCTTCGCCTGCTCCTTGCGGAAGAAGCCCTGCCGGCCGGGATATTCGACGACGAGGTCGCGGACCGCGACGATCGGCGTCTTCGCCTCCGGGACCAGCCGCGCCGGCAGTCGGTGCGGCATCGCCGAGAGCAGCTTGCGGGTATAGGGGTGCCGCGGCCGGGCCAGGATGTCGTCGCTCAGGCCCTGCTCGACCACGTCGCCCTGGCACATCACGACGATGCGGCTGCAATAGCGCGCGACCATGCCGAGATCATGCGAGATCAGCAGCACGGCAGTGTCGTTGGCCTGGGTCAGCTCGACCATCAGCTCCATGACGTCGCGCTGGACGACGGCGTCGAGTGCGGTGGTCGGCTCGTCCGCCAGCAGCAAAGCCGGCTTCAGCAACATCACCGAGGCCAGCATGATGCGCTGGCGCATGCCGCCGGAGAACTGGTGCGGATAGGCGGTGAGCGCGCCTTCCGGATCGCGCAGGCCCACGCTCCTGAGCATGTCGAGGATCAGCGCCCGGCGCTGGCCTGCATCGAGCTTGCGGTGCAGTGCCAGCCCCTCGTCGAGCTGGCGCCCGATCAGCATCGAGGGGTTGAGCGAGGTCATCGGCTCCTGGAAGACCATGCCGACCTTGGAGCCGCGCATGGCGCGCAGGTCCTTCGGGCTCATCGCCATGACGTCCTGGCCGTCGAAGCGGATCGTGCCGCCGTCGAGCCGCACCGCCGGCGGGATGAAGCCCATCACGGCACGGGCCGCGAGCGTTTTCCCTGAGCCGGATTCGCCGACGATGCCGACGATCTCGCCGGGATAGACCTGGAAGGAGACGTCGTTGACCACGGTCCGGCCGGAGCCGCCGATCTTCAGCGTGAGACCGGAGACATCGAGGAGAGGCGCTATCTTGGTCATCGCGAGCCCCTCATCCGCGGGTCGAGCCGGTCGCGCACGGCGTCGCCGAGCAGGTTGATGCCGAGCAGGGTCAGCGAGATGCACAGGCCCGGGAAGATGCCGAGCCAGACGGCCTGGCCGATATAGGGCCTGGAACCGGCGAGCATGTTGCCCCAGGTCGGGGCCGGCGGCGGCACGCCGAGACCGAGGAAGGAGAGCGCGCTCTCGGCCAGGAGCACATAGCCGAACATCGAGGTCGCCAGCACGGTCAGCGGCGCGATGCAGTTCGGCAGGATGTGGCGGGCCATGGTGAAGCCCTCGGAGTTGCCCATCACGCGCGAGGCGGCGATGAACTCGCGCTCGCGCAGCGAGAGCACCGTGCCGCGCACGACGCGGGCGACCGACGGCGTATAGGCGATGCCGAGCGCAACGATGATGCCGTATTTGTTGGCGCCGACCACCGCGAGCAGGCCGAGCGCCAGCAGGATGCCGGGGAAGGCCAGCAGCGCATCGTTGAAGGCCATGATGATGCGGTCGGTCCAGCCGCGCATATAGCCGGAGAACAGGCCGATCGTGGTACCCGCGATGACGGCGAGCGTCACGGTGAGGATCGAGATCCAGACCGAGGTCGCCGCGCCCGCCATCAGGCGCGAGAGCACGTCGCGGCCGAACTCGTCGGTGCCGAGCCAGTGCAGGGCGGAGGGCGCGGCCAGCTTCTCGCGGAAGGAGAGCTTGAGCGGATCATAGGGCGTCCAGAGCGCGCCGATGCAGGCGCTCACGAGCAGGATGCCGATCAGCGTGCCGCCGACGATCGCATTGGGGGCGGGGAGCTTCACGCGGCTGGGCTTCTTCAGGGTGCCGCCGCCCGTCGTTGTGCTGTCGGTGCTCATTGCGCCGTCACCCTTGGATCGAAGACCGGGTAGCAGAGGTCGATGACGAGGTTCACCAGGACATAGGTGAAGGCGACGAAGAGCATGCAGCCCTGGATGACCGGATAGTCGCGGGCGAAGATCGCATCGACCAGCAGGCGGCCCAGGCCGGGGATGGTGAAGACCGTTTCCACGACCGCGATGCCGCCGAGCAGGTTGCCGAGCACGAGGCCGATCAGCGTCCAGGTCGGGCCGAAGGCGTTCTTGAAGGCGTGGCGCCAGAGCACGGCGCCCTCCGACAGGCCCTTGGCGCGGGCATGGGTGATGTAGTCGAGCCGGAGCACCTCGAGCGTCGAGGCGCGCGCCATGCGCAGGATCACGCCGATCTCGTGCAGGAACAGCGTCAGGATCGGCATGACCAGATAGAGGATGCCGGCCCAGGGGTTCTCCGCGATCGAGACATAGCCGACCACCGGCAGCCATTCGAGCTTGAGCCCGAAGAACAGCAGCAGCAGGAGACCCAGCCAGAAGGTCGGGATCGAGAGCAGGAGCGTCGCAGTCGCGACGAGGCTGAGGTCGAGCGCGGAATCCTGCTTCCAGGCGGCGATGACGCCGGCCGGCACCGCGACGCAGCTCGCCAGCAGCACCGCGACCAGCACGATCTGGGCCGAGACCCAGAAGCGCTGCAGGATCAGCGGCAGCACCGCCTGCTGCGACGAGATCGACTGGCCGAAATCGCCGCTCACGACATTGCCGATCCAGATCCCGAACTGCACCGGCAGCGACTGGTCGAGACCGAGCCGGGCCCGCAGATCGGCGAGACTCGCCGGCGTCGCCAGATCGCCCAGCATCAACTGGGCCGGATCGCCCGGAATCAACCGGATCAGGACAAACACCGACACCGCAACGATCAGCAGCGTCGGCAAGGCCATCGCGATCCGCGTCAGCGCAAACCGAAACATCAAAGGCCCTCCCAAGCCTCAGGAACAAAACCCGGCCCCGCCGTGAGGCGAAGCCGGAACACGCCTCACTTCGAGACGCTGACCTCCCAAAGGCGCAGCTGCGACGCCCAGGGCGTCACGCCGCTGACCTTCTTGGAATGGGCGACGATATCGAGGTCGTTATGGGTGAAGATGGTCGGGACCTCGTTGATGAAGCGCTTGTGCAGGTCGTCGAAGATCTTCTGGCGCTCAGCGGTGTCGGTGACCACCATCGACTTCTGGATCAGGGCGAGCGCCTCCGGCTCCTCCCAGATCTTGCGCGGCTGCTTGTCCTTCGGGCCGGCGATCTGCTCGAACCCGAGCGCGGGGTCGAAGCGGCTCGAATAGGAGAAGGACTGCATCTGGTAATTGCCCTTGTTATAGCGATCCAGCTGCGTCGCCCATTCAAGGACCTCGATCTCGGCATTGATGCCGGCCGCCTGCATCATCGCCTGAGCGATGACAGCGGTGTTGAAGCTCGGCACCGAGGAGCGCTTGTTGGCGAGGATCACGATCTTCTCGCCCTTGTAGCCGGCCTTCTGCAGCAGCGCCTTGGCGGCGGCGGGGTCGTATTTGAAGCCCTGCTTCTCGGCGTCGCCGTAATACTTGGAGGTCGTGTAGACCGGCGAGTTGTTGGGCTTGCCGAGGCCGTTGGTGACGTTGGCGACGAGCTCGGGAAAATCGATCGCGGCGGCGATCGCCTGGCGCAGCGCCTGGTTCTTCATGACGGGATCGCGCGTCTGGATGATCAGGCTGTGCCGGACCGGGTTCGGCGCGATGGCGAGCGTCAGGTTCGCGGCCTTCTTGAGGTCGGGCACGTCCGATTCCGGCATCAGCGCCATGTCGAGCGAGCCGGCGAGCAGACCGGCCTTCACCGTCGCCGCGTCGGGGATGACCATGAAGCGCGCTTCCTTCACCAGCGGGCGCTTCAAGCCGATATAGCCGTCGCGCTTGTCGCCCTTGGGCGAGACATACTGGTCGAAGGCGAGGAGCTGGACCGACTGGGCGCGCTTCCACTCGCCGAGCATGAAGGGGCCGGTGCCGATCGGCTTGTCCCAGCTGCCATCGGCCTTGACCGAGTCCTTGTGGATCACGGCGGTGCCGCCGCAATCGGCGCGGGCGAGCGAGTCGAGGAAGAGGCCGTTCGGCTCGTTGATCTCCATCACGACGGTGTCGGCATCCGGAGCCGAAATCTTCTCGACCTTGAGGCCGTTGCGGCCGTCGAAATCCGACAGGCAGCGCCAATCGGTCTTCGGGTCCATGTAGCGAGTCCAGCTCCACAGCACGTCTGCCGAGGTCATGGTGGCGCCGTTGTGGAACTTCACGCCCTTGCGCAGGCGAAAGGTGTAGGTCTTGCCATCCGGCGAGATCTCGACCTTTTCGGCCAGCAGCGGGCCGACCGAGCCGTCCTCGGCATAGCCGACGAGGCCCTCGACCATGTGCAGCACGACGGAATCGGTGTTGCCGTCGCGATTCACGCCCGGATTGGTCGAGCGGATGTCGGCATTGAGCACGGCGGTCAGTGTCTGGGCCTGGAGAGCGCCGGCCGAGAGGGCGAGCGCGGCGGCGGAGACAAGGAGGCGCTTCATGATGGTTCCCCTGTTGTCGTTATGGTTGTTCAGGCGGCCTTGCGGGCGGCGCGAATCCGGCGAAGCTCGCCGGCGAAGAAATCCTCGACCACCGGCACGACCTTGACGCCGTCATGCGGCGTGTTCGGCACCAGGTCGAAGCGCGCCGCGACGCCGTGCGCCGCGAAATTGTCGCGCAGGCTCGCCAGCCGCTCCGGCCGGTTGGTGCCGGCATGGTTGGCATCCGGCATCCAGTTGCGGCTGCCCGGCTTGTGGGTGATCTCCCAGGTCTCGAGATCGGCGGCGCCGACGACCATCTGCACCGCGACCTGCTTCATCGCGGGAATGTCGAGCGGCTGCCCAAAGAGCTCGGCGAAGTTGCGGGTGCCGACCCACCAGTCGCGGCTCGGGTCGAGCAAGGTGACCGAGCCCGGCGCGCCGATCGAGACGCCCCAGAGCTTGTTTGGCTGCAGCATCAGGAAGCGATGGGCGAAATGGCCGCCGCCGGAATAGCCGAACAGGCCGAAGCGATCGAAGGCGATGCCGTAACGCTCGGAGACCTCCTCGACGATGGCGAGCAGGACGTGGTCGTAACGGAGATTGCCCTCGCGCATGTATTTGAAGCCGTCGCGATAGCCGTCGCCCATCACGCCGATCGGGAAGAGCGGCGCCAGGATGATGCAGTTGTTCCAGCGGGCGAAGGCCGAGAAGGCGTCGCGATAGCCGGTGAAGCCGCGGCCGGTGCCGTGCATGGCGACGACCAGCTCCGGCTTCTCGCCGCCCTGGCCCAGCGTCGGCGGGACATAGAGGCAATAGGGGAAGCGCGGATCGTGCTTCGAGGAATAGATCGAGGTCGGGCCGTATTCGTAGAGCGCCTTGGCGCGGGCGGCCGCTTCGGCATCGGGCTTGGCGGTCTGTTCTGCCACGGCGTTCACGGGCTCTCTCCTCTGGCGAAATTATTGGCGCCAATTATGTTGCATGATATGGTTGGCTTCGCAACCAACTTCTTCCGTACCGCGCGAATCCTGCTAGAGAACCCGTCATGACCGAGCGGAAACGCAAGAACACCAGCACGCGGCGCGCCATGCTCGCCAACGAGATCGCGCAGGCGATCCGGTTGCGCGCGTTTCGGCCCGGCGAATGGCTGCGCCAGATCGACCTCGAGGAGCGCTTCCAGGCGACCCGCTTCGACGTGCGCAGCGCGCTCGACGAACTCGCTGTCCGCAAGACGATCGAGCATGTCCCGAACCGGGGCTATCGCGTCGCCGAGGTCGACCTGAAGACCTATGAGGAGATCCTCGCGACGCGCATCATCCTGGAGCGGGCCACGGCCGAAGGCATCGTCGCGCAGATCGACGACGCTGCGATCGTGCGGCTGGACGCGCTCGCGGCCCAGTTCTCCGCCGCGGTCACGACCGGCAGCCGGGCCGAGCAGAGCGAGATCAACCGCGCCTTCCATCAATTCATGTACTCCTTCTGCGGCAATGCCGTGCTGGAGGAGATGATCTGGGGTCTGCGCGACCGCGGGCGCGGTTCGCAGATCACGGTGTGGAGCTCGCATGAACTGCTCCAGAAGAGCGACCGCGAGCACTATGAGATCATGGCGGCCCTGAAGGCGCGCGATGCGGGGCGGCTGGCGTCCCTGATCGCGACCCATATCATCAAGGGCGCGCCCGTCGGCCCGGCCCCGATCGAGCCGGGCTGAACGGCCACCACCCTTACCTGGCGACGGCGACCTCCCAGAGGCGCGGCTTGGAGGCGACCCAGGGTGCGAAGCCCTGCAGGCGCTTCGAGACGACGGCCGTGTCGACCTGATTGTAGAGGAAGATCAGCGGTGCATCGGCCAGCATCATCACATGGAGCTGGTCGAAGATCTTGCGGCGCTCGGCCTCGTCGCTGACCAGCGTCGCCTTCTCGATCAGGGCGTCGGCCTCGCGATTGTCCCAGACCTTGGAGGGCAATTTGTCCTTCGGGCCGGAGAACTGGTTGTAGCTCTGGGCGGGGTCGATGCGGGCGGAATAGCTGAAGGACATCATCTGGTAGTTGCCCTTCGAGAACCGGTCGAGCTGCGTCGCCCATTCCAGAATCTCGATATCGGCCTTGATGCCGGAGGCCTGAAGCATCGCCTGCGCCATGATCGCGATCGGATAGCTCGGCACGGTCGAGCGCTTGTTGGCGATCAGCTTGATCGTCTCGCCCTTGTAGCCGGCCTCGGCCAATAGCTTCTTCACGCGCGCGGGATCGTGCGTGTAGCGCTTCTTCTGGACCTCGTCGTAATAGGGCGAGGTGACATAGACCGCCGAGTTGTTGACCTTGCCGAGCCCGTTCGAGACGGCGCCGACGATCTCGTCCTGATCGAACGCCGCCATGATCGCCTGGCGCATGCGGGCATCGCTGAGCAGCGGGTCGCGGCTTTGGAGCAGTATGCCGTGCTTGGTGGCGCTTGGCGCCGTCAGCACCTGCAGGCCGCTCTTCTTCATTTCCGGCACGTCCTCGTCCGGCACGTCGGCGACGTCGAGCGCGCCCGACATCAACCCGGCCTTGACGGTCGCGCCGTCGGCGATGGCGAGGAACTTCACCTCGGCCGCGAGCGGGCGCTTGGAGCCGACATAACCGTCGCGCTTGTCGCCAGCCGGGGAGGCATAGGCGTCGAAGCGCTTGAGCAGGACGAATTCGCCGCGACGCCAGTCGGCGAGCTGGAAGGGGCCGGTGCCGACCGGCTTGTCCCAGCTTCCGTCCGCCTTGACGGAGTCCTTGTGCAGGATCGCGACCATGGCGCAGTCGGTGCGGGCCATGGTGTCGAGGAAGAGCGCGCTCGGCTTCTCCAGCTTCATCACGAAGGTCGATGCGTCGGGAGCGGTGGCTTCCGTGACCTTGAGGCCGATGCGGCCGTCGAATTCCGGCTTGCAGCGCCAGTCGGTCTTCGCGTCCATGTAGCGGTTCCAGCTCCACAGCACGTCGGCCGAGCTCATCTCGGCGCCGTTATGGAACTTCACGCCCTTGCGCAGATGGAAGGTGTAGGTCAGCCCGTCCGCCGCGATGTCGATCTTCTCGGCGAGCAATGGCGCGACCGCGCCGTTCTCGCGGTAGCCGACGAGGCCCTCGACCATGTGCAGCACGACGGCGTCGGTGTTGTCGTCGCGGTTGACGCCCGGATTGGTCGAGCGGATGTCGGCATTGAGCGCGACATTGATGGTCTGAGCCTGCGCCGCACCACAGAAGAGCGCGAGCGCCAGGGCAGAGGCCGAAAAGCGGATCATTCCCGTTCCCTCGTTGTCTTGTCGTCCGGGCATGCCCCATGGGGCATGCCGCGCTGTCGGAGGTCGCGAAAGGCGAGGTGGTGGCCTTACGGGCCGGTGCTGACTTCCCAGGCGCGGGGCAGCGAGCTCAGTGTCGAGACATAGCCCTTGGTCTTGGCGCCCATGGCACCGCCAACGATGCCGTTATAGAGCATCACCATCGGCACCTCGGCGATGAAGCGCTTGTGCAGGTCGTCGAAGATCTTCTGGCGCTCGGCCTTGTCGTTCACGACCATGGACTTGTCGAGCAGGGCCTGCACCTCCGGATTGTCCCAGAGCTTGCGCGGCTGCTTGTCCTTCGGGCCGGTCATCGACTCATAGCTGAGAGCAGGGTCCATGCGGCCGGAATAGGGGAAGGCCTGGATCGTGTAATTGCCCTTGCTGTAGCGGTCGAGCTGCGTCGCCCATTCCAGCACCTCGATCTCGATGTTGAAGCCGACGGCCTGCAGCATCTGCTGGGCGACGACGGCGGCGTCGAAGCTCTCGGGATAGCGCTTGTTGGCGAGCATCACGATCTTCTCGCCCTTGTAGCTGGCCTCGGCCAGGAGCTTCTTGGCGGCAGCGGGGTCGTGTTTCCAGCCCTGTTTCTGGACCGGGCCGTAATAGGCGGAGAGCGCCGGAACGATCGAATTGTTGGGCGCGCCGATGCCGTCGGTGACGGCGCCGACCAGCTCCTTGGAGTTGATCGCCGCGGCCATGGCCTGGCGCAGCTTGACGTTCTGCAGCAGCGGGTCGCGGGTCTGGATGATCAGGCCGACGAGACCCATGCTGGTGACGACCGAGGTCTTGACCTTGTCGTTCTTCTTGAGCTCGGCGATGTCGGTATTGGCGATATCCGGGACGATATCGATATCGCCCTTGAGCAGGGCGGCCTTGGCGGTCGCGTTGTCGGGAATGACGAGGAAGCGGACCTCGTCGACCAGCGGCCTCTTGGCGCCGGTCAGGCCGTCGACCTTGCCGGGCAGCGAGGCGTAATCGGCGAAGCGATCCAGCTTGATGTACTCGCCGCGCTTCCATTCGGCGAACTTGAACGGGCCGGTGCCGATCGGCTTGTCGAAGGAGCCGTCGGCCTTGACCGAGTCCTTGTGGAGGATGCCGGTCATCGCGCAATCGGTGCGAGCGAGCGCCGAGAGGAAGAGCGCGCTTGGCTTGTCCAGGTCGAAGACGACGGTCTTGTCGTTCGGTGCCGAGATCTTCTCGACCTTGACCTGGCCGCGGCCGTCGAATTCCGAGAGGCAGCGCCAGTCGGTCTTCGGGTCCATGTAGCGGGTCCAGCTCCACATGACGTCGGCCGCGGTCAGCGGGGCGCCGTTATGGAACTTCACGCCCTGGCGGAGCGTAAAGGTGTAGCTCTTGCCGTCCGGGGAGATGTCGATCTTCTCGGCCAGCAGCGGCTTCGGCAGGGCGTCCTCGCCATAGGCGACGAGGCCTTCGACGATCTGGACGACGACGCCGTCGGTATTGGCGTCGCGGTTGACGCCCGGATTGATCGAGCGGATGTCGGCGCGCAGCTGGATCTTGAGCGTGCTCGCCCCAGCGGCCGGGGCGAGGCCGCCGCACAGCAGCGCGGCGGCGAGGGCGGTGGTGGTGGTTCGGCGCATCATGTTCCCCTGTTGCTTTTTTCGGTTGTGACGCGGTGTGACCGGATTATTCGGCCGCTTCGGCGAGCAGCACGGGCTCCTCGGTCAGGCTGTAGCGGGTGAAGACGCGGTTCTGGGCCGGCAGCGGCGCGACTTCCATGATCCTCTTCGCCGGCTGCATGATCACCATGGCGACCGTGGCCGAGAGGTTGCCCTGCTCGTTCGGGCGGGCCGGGCGGCAGACCGAATAGGGCGAGAGGAAATCGTCGAAGAAAGCCTGCTTGAGGTCGTCGACGGTCAGCTTGCGGCCGGCCTCGTCGAGCAGCTTGCGGACGCGCCAGTCGCGATAGAAGCTCTCCGGCACGCGCGGGATGCCGGTGTCCTTGATCTTGGTCAGCGCAATCTGCCCGACCCAGTGGTTGGCATGCACGATCATGCCGTCCTGCGGATAGAGCGGGAAGGCCTCGTCCGGGGCGCATTCGAAGTCGATGCCAAAACCCTTCACGGTCGAGAGCATCATGTTGTTCGAGCAGGCCTTCGGCGTCGTCGCCACGGCCTTGATCGCGAAGGCGAGATGCTCCTGCTCCAGCACCTTGCGGCGGATCAGGGCGAGCGGCACGCCGGCCTGCGTGAAGTCACGCTCGGACTCGAGATAATTGGCGGTGATCGAGATGCCGGCCGCGTTCATGCCGCAGCGGGCGAGGCCGCCGGCCTCGACGAAGGTCAGGAAATCAGGGCCGTCGGTGCGGCGCACGCGCAGCACGATCGCGGTCTCCGCGCATTCGGCCTTCCAGTCCCAGTTCTGGCCGTGGATCAGTTCGCCTGAGGCGCTGCGCTCCGGCAGGATGATCGCGCCGGTGCAGCCGTCGTCGAGCTCCTCCTGGGCCTCGATCGGCTTGTTCTTGACGAGGCGTGCCTTGGCGATGACCTCGGTGCGGGCATTGACCATGACGATGTCTTCGAGTGCGACGCCGGCGCCGTCGGCGATGCCGCGCATCTCCTCGATGTAATGCGCGCCGAAAGCCTCGATCTCCTTCGCGAATTCGGCGATCAGTGCCGACTTGGCCTTGGCGTCGTAGCCGAGCTCGCCGAGCTGGCCGCCATAGAGCTCGATCGAGCGCTTGACGCGCTGCGGCACGGCCGCGCCGTGCTGGCGGCCACGCTCATAAGGGGTGCCGGATACATCGACGAAGGGGCAGGGCTGGACCATGGCGCATATCTTTCCGGTATGCTGACAGGAGATCGTGCTGTAGTGTATTTCATCATCAACTAAAACAATCAAGGGCCTTTCCCGATGGCGGCGCCGACCCGGCTGCAACAGGAGATCGCCGAACGCATCCTGCAGCTCGTGCGCGACGACGCACTGGCGGCCGGTGCCTGGCTCAACGAGAACGCCACGGCGAAGCGGCTCGGCGTGTCGCGCACACCCGTGCGTGCCGCGCTGGATCATCTTGCCGAGCAGGGCGTGGTGCGCCGGCATCTCAACAAGGGCATCGAGCTGATCCAGCTCCCGGCGGCGAACGAGAGTGCCCGCCCGCCGGAGACATTGGACCTCGCCATGGTGAGGCTGGCGCGCGAGCGCGAGAACGGCTTGCTGCCGGACGAAGTGTCGGAGCTCGAGGTGATGCGGCGCTACGAGCTCGGCCGGCCCGAGGCGCAGAAGCTGCTGGCGCGGCTGGCCGATCTCGACATGGTCGAGCGCAAGCCGGGCTATGGCTGGCGCTTCCTGCACGAGCCGCGCGACCAGCGCCTGCGCGACGAGAGCTATCGCTTCCGCCTGCTGATCGAGCCGATGGCGATGCTCGAGCCCGGTTTCCAGCTCGATCCCGGCTGGATCGCCGAGATGCGGGCGCGGCATGGTGAGGCACTGGAGCGGCCCTGGCGGGAATCGTCCAGCATCGCCTTCTACGAGATGAATGCCGATTTCCACGAGGGGCTCGCGGCGGCGACCGGCAACCGCTTCTTCCATTCGGCGATGCGGCGCCAGAACCAGCTCCGGCGCCTGTCGAACTATGACTGGGACCAGGGCATGGAGCGCGTGCGGGTGAACTGCGCCGAGCATATGGCCATGCTCGACCATCTGGAGGCGAGCGAGAACGAGGTCGCCTCGGCGCTGATGCGCAGCCACCTGCTGCGGGCGAGCAAGCTCAGGCGGACAACCAAGGTGGAGAAGGCGGGCGGCTGAAGGGCCGACGGCCGGTCATCGGATGGCTGTCCTGCCGTCGCGGTGGTTGACCCGGCGGCGATTTGGGCCAGCAATGGCCGCTATCCCGAATCCGACAGGTCGAGTGTCATGACTGTTCACCAGCGCCCCCAAGATCAGCGCCCCTCTGCCATCGATCCCGCCAAGCTCGACAAACTGGCCGAGGTCGCCATCCGCGTCGGCCTCAATCTCCAGCCGGGGCAGGACCTGTTCCTGACCGCGCCGGTCGCGGCACTGCCGCTGGTCCGGCTGATCGCCGCGCATGCCTACAAGGCCGGCGCCGGCATCGTGACGCCGATGCTGGCCGACGAGGAGGTGACACTCGCGCGCTATCGCCATGCGCCGGATGCGAGCTTCGACAAGGCGCCGGCCTGGCTCTACAAGGGCGTGGCCGAGGCCTTTTCCGCCAATACCGCCCGGCTCGCCATCGTCGGTGACAACCCGATGCTGCTGGCGAACGAGGACCCGGCCAAGGTCGGGCGCGCCAGCAAGGCGAATTCGCTGGCCTACCAGCCGGCACTGGAGAAGATCGCCGGCTTCGACATCAACTGGAACATCCTGGCCTATCCGAGTGCGGCCTGGGCCAGGCAGGTCTTTCCGGACGATGCCGAGGAGGTCGCGGTCGGCAAGCTGGCGGAGGCGATCTTCTCGGCCTCGCGGATCGACCAAGCCGATCCGGTCGCGGCCTGGTCTGCGCATAATGCGGCGCTGCGGGCACGGCGCGACTGGCTGAACGGCCAGCGCT
Organism: Beijerinckiaceae bacterium; assembly: GCA_965283735.1. Lineage (GTDB taxonomy): Bacteria > Pseudomonadota > Alphaproteobacteria > Rhizobiales > Beijerinckiaceae > Allobosea. The sequence continues at coordinate 1,791,022 of CBDIPN010000002.1, forward strand.
TCGCCTCGCTGCATTTCACCGGGCCGGGAACCGATCTGACGGTCGGACTTGCCGATGGCCATGATTGGCAGGGCGGCGCCTCGCCGGCCAAGAACGGCATCGTCTGCAACCCGAACATTCCGACCGAAGAGGTCTTCACCACGCCGCATGCGCGCCAGGTCGAAGGCCATGTCTCCAGCACCAAGCCGCTTTCCTATCAGGGCTCGCTGATCGACGAGATCCGCGTGCGCTTCGAGGGCGGGCGGATCGTCGAGGCCAAGGCCTCGCGCGGTGAAGCCGTGCTGAACAAGGTGCTGGATACCGACGAGGGCGCCCGCCGGCTCGGCGAAGTCGCGCTGGTGCCGAACTCATCGCCGATCTCGAAGAGCGGCGTCCTGTTCTACAACACGCTCTTCGACGAGAACGCGTCCTGCCATATCGCGCTCGGACAGTGCTATTCGAAATGCTTCGTCGACGGCGCGAACCTGACGCCGGAGCAGATCGCGACGCAGGGCGGCAACAAGAGCCTGATCCATATCGACTGGATGATCGGCTCCGGCGAGGTCGATATCGACGGCGTCCACGCGGATGGTCGTCGCGTGCCCGTGTTCCGCAAGGGCGAGTGGGCCTGAACGACAGAGGCTGCCAGCAACTCCGTCAGGGTCGGGCTTGTCCCGACCATCCACGTCTTCACCGATGCCGTGCGATCTTCAAGACGTGGATGCTCGCCACAAGGGCGAGCATGACGATGCGTTTCCTTTTCAGCCCGCGTTCGCCCGGAGCCAATCCCCCAGCGATGGGCGGTGATGTCCGTCGCGCCCGGTCGTGGCGGGCGCGGCGACCATCGCGTTGAGCACGGCTTCCTGCGTCGCCTCGGCAGCGGCGCGGAAGAGCGTGTCGATGCGGTTCTCGTTGAGGGCGCGCAGCGGCACGAGATCATCAGGCTGATCGTGGTCGATCGGATCCGCCGTGGTGAAGGCGACGGCGATGTCGCCGCTGCCATTGCCCCAGAAGGCGCCGAGTCGGGCGAGGCCGGCGCCGCCGCGTCGCGCGATGCGCTGAAGCTGCCGCGATTCCAGCGGCACGTCGGTCGCGATGACGAGTATGACCGAGCCACGCTCGCTCTGCGGCTTCGCCTCGGGCGGAGCCGGGCGGCGGCCATCGGGCAGGACGAGATCGCCGGCATTGCCGAAGTTGGCGAGCGCGAGCACGCCGAGCGTGTGATCGGCGCCGTCGAGCGTGAAGCGGCGCGAGGACGTGCCGATGCCGCCCTTGAAGCCGAAGGCGCTCATGCCGGTGCCGGCGCCGACCGCGCCTTCGGCAACGGGGCCGGAAGCGGCGGCATCGAGCGCAGCGAAGGCGTGGGCTTCGGTCAGCGCGCGGGCGCGGATATCGGAGAGATAGCCGTCATTGCATTCGAGCACGACTGGATTGACCGTGCCGGTCTCGCGACCGATGTCGGGATTGGCCGCGAGTGCACGGGTTACCAGCGCGTCGAAGCCGGTGCCGACGGAGAGCGTATTGCCCAGCAGAAGCGGCGTCTCGATCTGGCCGAGCTCGGCGAGCTGCATCAGCCCGGCGCTCTTGCCGAAGCCGTTGATGACATCGACCGCGGCGCGGACCTTCCGGCGAAACAGGTTGCCGTCATGCGGCAGAAGGGCAGTGAAACCGGTGCGAAGATCGCTCTCGTTCAAGGTGAGATGACCGAGCTTGACGCCGGGCACGTCGGTGATCGCGTTGAATGGGCCGGTCTGCAGGATGCCGCAGATGAGGCCGAAGTCGCGAAGGCGCTGGGTCATGATTGTATCCGGAGAAGCTGGGCAGGTTCAGCGCGACAGGCTCGTGCCGAGCCCTTGCGCGCGGGCTTTCTCGACGACGAGATGGGCGAGCGCGAGATCGGCCAGCGCCACGCCGCGGAAGCAGAAGAAGGAGCGGCTCGTCGGCGCCGTCGGATGCGGCGCGGCGGCCAGCTCCGACATGTCATGGCCGAAGGCGACGGTCGTGACCGGATTGCCGGCGGCGTCATAAGGCGCACGCGACTGTTCGAGGCTGTCGGTGGCGAGCACGTCGAAGGCAGGCAGGGTCTCCGGCAACCAGCTCCGGCCGGTATCGACCGCCGCGGCGAAGGCGACGGGCTTCAGGCATCGTGCATCGAGGAAGGGCGCCATGCCAGGGCCGCCCGGCACCATCGAGATGACGATATCGCTCTGCGCCAGCAGGGCGTCGGCATCATCAAGCACCTGTGCGGCAAGGTCGGTCGAGCGCGCGGCCTCGGCGAGGCGCTCGGCCGAGGCGCGGCTGCGGCTCATGGCCAGTGCCGTCGTCAGGCCCGGATAGAGCGCGCGGAAGGCGGCGAGATGGGCATGGGCCTGCAATCCGCATCCGACGAAGCCGATGGTGCGCGGCGTGGGCGGTGCGAGGCGCGAGGCTGCGGCGGCGGTGATCGCGGCGGTGCGGATCAGGGTGATCTCGTCGCCGTCGAGGATCGCGCGCGGCATCCCGGTCGCATAGTCGTTGACGCAGATCAGCGCGCTGACGGCGGGCAGGGCTGAGCCCGCCGCGACCGGAGCCATCGCCACCCATTTTACTGTGGCAATCTGCTGGGCGGAGGAAGCGGCCGTCATCGCCTGGAAGCCATGGCCCGGCCCGAGCATCAGCGCCGTCTTCGGAATGCTCCGGTTCAGCCCGGCGGCATGGTCGCGAAAGCCCTGCAGCACGGCCTCGCGCGCCTCGTCGGGCGAGATCGCCAGCGCCCGGACATCGTCGCGCGAAAGATACAGCAGGCTGTCGCTCATCCGGTGATCTCCATGACCGCAGGCAGGTGAGGCCCGAGGCGGCAAGGAGGCCGGGATACAGCCAAGCCGGACCGGCGTCGAGGCGCCTGCCGGGTTCCCGAGCGGAAGCGAAAACGCGGTCACAGGATTGACATCTTCCTTAACTCGCGTATTTTTCCTCTTATTGCAACTCAAGTTCCATTTAATGGAACTTTAAGGGTGAAGCCGCGATGTCCATCCTGTCATCGGCCGTGGATGTGCTTCGCTGTTTTTCCAGCACACGCCATGACGTGACGGTGACGGACCTCGTCACTTTGTTGGGCATGCCGAAGAGCAATGCCTCGCGTCTGCTGCGGGCGATGCGCGACGAAGGGCTGCTGGAGACGGTCGGCGAGAGCAAGCGCTACCGGCCCTCGCTGCTGCTCAATCAGGTCGGCCATCTCTATCGCTTCGCCGCTTCGCTGATCGACCGTGCCGACGCGGTGGTCGGCAACATCTCCGACCGGATCGGCCATACCGGCTATGTCAGTGTCCGTCGTGGCACCGATATCGTCGCGGTCACCGCCCATCCCGGCCGCCATGCGCTCAGGGTCGTCACCTCGATCGGCGACCGCATTCCGGCGTTTGCCTCCAGCACCGGCCGCGCCCTGCTCGCGCGTCTGCCGGATGACGAGGTTCGTGCGCTTTATCCGGCGGGTTTCAGCGCGCCGTCCGAGACGGCGCCGCGCGACATGGACGACCTGCTAGCTCGCCTGGCGCGCGTTCGCGACGAGGGTTTCGCCGAATCCCGCGACGAGGCTGTGCGCGGCGTGCGCGCGCTCTCGGTCGCTGTCGGCGATCCCGCAACCGGCGACGAGGTCGCGCTCTGCCTGTCCTTCCCGGCCGCCACGGTCGAGCCGGCCGAACGCATCGCCATCATCCGTTCGCTCGGGGAGGGTGCCGCCGAGATCGCGGCCCTGACCCATGACAAGCGCTTCCACCCCTTGAACCTCTCAATCGCGGAGACCGCTCCATGAGCAATCGTTGGCGTATCGGCTTCGACATCGGCGGCACCTTCACCGATTTCATCCTCTACGACTCGCAGGAGCGTTCGGTCCGGCTGCACAAGCGCCTGACCACTCCGCATGACCCCTCTGAAGCGGCGCTGATCGGTCTTGGTGAACTGACCGAGATGGCCGGGATCACGCTGGCCGATGTCGGCGATATCGTCCACGGCACGACGCTCGTCACCAATGCGGTGATCGAGCGCAAGGGCTCGAAGCTCGGCCTCATCACCACGCGCGGCTTCCGCGACATCCTCGAAATGGGGACCGAGCAGCGCTACGACATCTACGACCTGTTCCTGACCTTCCCCGACCCGCTGGTCTCGCGCGAGCATCGCCTCGAAGTCGCAGAGCGCATCGACCGCGACGGCAATGTGGTCACCGCGCTCGACGTGGAAGCCGTGCGCAAGGCCGCCCGCGAGCTGGAAGCCGCCGGCTGCGAGGCGATCGCGGTCTGCTTCCTCAACAGCTACCGCAACCCCGCGCATGAGCAGGAAGCCGGCCGCATCGTCCGCGAGACCTGCCCGGAGCTGACCGTTTCGCTGTCGAGCGAGGTCGTTGCCGAGATCTGGGAATACCAGCGCTTCGTCACCACGGCGGCGAATGCCTATGTCCAGCCGTTGATGCGCCGCTATCTCCAGCGCCTGGAGCGTGAGCTGGCCGCCCGCGCCTTCACGGGATCGCTGACGCTGATGCATTCGGCCGGTGGCCTCGTTTCGCCTGAGACGGCGCGCACCTTCCCGATCCGCCTGCTCGAGAGCGGCCCGGCCGGCGGCGGCCTCGCCACGGCGCTGTTCGGCGAGCTCGCCGGTCATAAGGACGTGATCTCATTCGACATGGGCGGCACCACCGCCAAGGCCTGCATGATCGAGGACGGCCGCGCCGAGATCGCGCCGATGCTCGAAGCCGGCCGCGTCAACCGCTTCGCCAAGGGCTCCGGCCTGCCGATCAAGGCGCCCGTCATCGACATGATCGAGATCGGTGCCGGCGGCGGCTCGATCGCCGCGATCGACGAGGTCGGCCTGCTCAAGGTCGGCCCGCATTCGGCCGGCTCCGATCCCGGTCCGGCCTGCTACGGCATGGGCGGCACCAAGCCGACCGTGACCGACGCTAATCTCGTGCTCGGCTATTACGATCCCGGCTTCTTCCTGGGCGGGCGCATGGCGCTCGACCTGGAGGCGGCCCGCAAGGCCGTCTCGACGGTTGCCGCGCCGCTCGGCCTCTCGATCGAGGAAGCGGCCTGGGGCATCCACAAGGTCGTGGTCGAAAGCATGGGCGCCGCCGCCCGCGTCCATCTCGTCGAGAAGGGCAAGGACCCGCGCCATTACGCCATGGTCGGCTTCGGCGGTGCCGGTCCTGCGCACGCCGTCGATGTCGCCCGCGTGCTCGGCGTCAAGCAGGTCATCATCCCGCCGGCCTCGGGCGCGGCTTCCGCGCTCGGCTTCCTCGCCGCGCCGCTCTCCTTCGACATGGTGCGCTCGCTGCCGGTCGAGTTCTCCGAGGGCTTTGACGCTGCTGCCGTCAACGCCATGCTCGGCCAGCTCGAGGCGGAAGGGCGCAAGCATCTGATCGAGGCCGGGGTGAAGCCCGCCGACGTCACGGTCGAGCGTACGGCCGATATGCGCCTCGTCGGCCAGATGCACGACATCTCCGTGCCGCTGCCGGCCGGGACCATCGATGCGGCGAGCCTCGAAGCGATCCGCGCCGCCTTCAGCAAGGCCTATTCCGCCCGCTACACCTCGGTCTATGAGGGCGCCCGGCTGGAGGCGATCAATTTCCGTGTTCGCTGCGCGGGGCCGGTTCCGACCCTCTCGCTCTCCGGCGCGGCCGGCGGTGGCGATGCAGCGGCCAAGATCAAGGGCACGCGCAAGGCCTGGTTCGAGGGCGGCTGGAGCGAGGCCACGGTCTATGACCGCTATGCCCTGCGCTCCGGCGATACCGTCAAGGGCCCGGCGATCATCGAGGAGCGCGAGGCGACCACGATCGTGCCGCCCGGAGACAGCGTCGCCATCGACGATGTCCTGAACCTCATCATCCATGTCGGCCAGGCCAATGCGGCCGAGACCACCATCACCGCCGACATGCCTCTGGCCGAGGCCGCGCGCCGGATCGAGGCCGATCCGATCTCGCTGGAGATCATGTGGAGCCGGATGATCAACGTCGTCGAGGAGATGTGGCTGACGGTCTGCCGCACCGCCTTCTCGCTGGTGATTTCGGAAGCGCAGGACTTCGCCTGCGAACTGCTCGACCCCGAAGGCGAAACGCTGGCGCATTCGCCTCGCGCGATGCCGGTGTTCAACCTGACGCTGCCGCGTGCGGTCAAGGCGCTGCTGGAGCGCTATCCGGCCGAGACGCTGAAGCCCGGCGACGTGCTGATCACCAACGATCCCTGGCTCTGCGCCGGCCATCTCTTCGACATCGCGATCGTCACGCCGGTCTTCCTCGGCGACCGCGTCGTCGGGCTGATGGGTACGGTCGGCCATGTCTCGGATATTGGCGGCACCAAGGATTCGCTCCGGGCTCGCGAGATCTACGAGGAGGGCTTCCAGATCCCGCCGATGAAGCTCTACGAGGCCGGCCGGATCAACGAGACGCTGGTGCGCCTGCTCGGTGAGAACGTGCGCAATTCCGAGCAGGTGCTCGGCGATCTCCACTCCTTCGTCGCGGCCAATGCGATCGGTGCCGAGCGGTTGCAGTCCTTCCTCACCGACTACGGCATGCAGGACCTCCGGGCGCTCGCCCATGTCGTGCAGAGCCGCTCGGAGAAGGCGATGCGCGAGGCGATCCGCGCGCTGCCTGATGGCACCTATCACGGCACGGTCTCGAACAACCCGCTGGGCACGCCGATGACCTATCCGCTGGCGCTGACGGTCAAGGACGACACGATCCATCTCGACTTCGCCGGAGCCCCGCCGCAGCTCCCGCAGGGCGGGTTGAACTGCACGCTCAACTACACGATGGCGCATGCGACCTACCCGCTGAAATGCATGCTGACGCCGTCGGTGCGCGGTAATGCGGGCTGTTACCGCGCCTTCTCGGTCGAGGCCCCGAAGGGCTCGATCCTGAACTGCGACAAGCCGCTGGCGGTGAACCTGCGTACGCGGACGGGCTGGTATCTCGCGCCGAACATCTTCCGCGCGTTGTCGGAAGCAGCGCCGAAGCAGGTTCAGGCCTTCACCGGCCTGCCGGTGGCGGCGAGCGTCTATGGCCGCGATGCGGCCGGCGACACCTATTCCGACATGCTCTTCTGCGGTGGCGGCCAGGGCGGCTCGGCCCAGGGCGACGGCAAGTCCGGCCTGCTCTACCCGACTTCCGCCGCGAACACCTCGATCGAGACCTTCGAATCGCGGGTGCCGGTGCTGGTGGTCGAGAAGACCTACCTCACCGATTCCGGCGGCGCCGGCCAGCATCGCGGCGGCCTCGGCCAGCGCGTGCGGCTGCGCAAGCTCTCGGATGACGGGCTGCCGACGCTGGTCTCGCTCTATCCGGAAGGGGTCAACAACCCGATCCCGGGCCTGTTCGGCGGCAAGGCCGGCGGTGGTGCCTCCGGCCGGGTCATCGACGAGCAGGGCCATGTCCTCAGGGACGTCGGCACCGGCGAGCTCGTCCAGGTCACGCAGCCGCACGAGATCGTCGAGCTCGTGCTCGCCGGTGGCGCCGGCTACGGCCCGGCCTCCGAGCGCTCGCGCGAGGCGATCGCCCGCGACATCGCGCTCGGGCTGGTTTCTCCGGATGCCGCCAAGCGCGATTACGGCGTGCAGGGCACGCATGCCACGCAGGATGTCGGCGAAGCCAAGGCCGGCATCCTGGTTGCCTGAGCGACAGGGATCACAACGCACACGCCCGACAGGGGCCAATAAGGGGACTGAGGCATGACCAATCCAACGAAGGGGGTGCCTCGGCGGCACCCCAGCCTGTTCGAGCCGGCGACGCTGCTGCTCATCGCCGTGCTCTGCGTCTTCGGCGCGATCATCGGCATGCAGCTTCTGGTGTCGCTCGGCATCACCGCCAACACCTCGCTGATCGGCGCGCTCGCCGCCATGGCGCTGGCGCGCGTGCCGCTCGCGATCTTCGCCCGCTACCGTTCGATCCATGTCCAGAACCTGGCCCAGAGTGCGATCTCCTCGGCCACGTTCGGCGCGGCGAACAGCCTGCTCCTGCCGGTCGGCATCCCCTGGCTGCTCGGCCGGCCCGATCTGGTGCTGCCGATGCTGGCGGGCGCCTTCTTCGCGATGCTGCTCGACGCCTATCTGCTCTACCGGATGTTCGATTCCCGCGTCTTCCCGGCGACGGGCGCCTGGCCTCCGGGCGTTGCCGCCGCCGAGGCGATCAAGGCCGGCGACGAGGGTGGCCGGAAGGCAGTGCTGATGGGCATCGGCTTCGGCACCGGCGTTGCCGCCTCCTTCATCAAGATTCCGCTGGCCTGGATCGGTTTCGCCGGATCGACCGCGGTCTCCGGCATTCCGATGTCGGCCTTTGGCGTTGCCTTCATCGGCAATATCTGGGCGCTCGCGATGTTCGGCATCGGCCTGTTGCTGCGTGGCTATTCCGGCCAGCTCTTCAGTGGCCCGACCTTTGCCAACCTCATTCCCAAGGGCGATCTGATGGCCGCGTACATCCCGCACGGCTTCATGATCGGCGCCGGGCTCGTGGCGCTGCTTCAGGTGGCGATGCTGCTGTTCCGCCGCAGCGAGGCCAAGGCGGGCGAGGCGACCGCGGGCGTCTCGGATGCCGAGGTGAAGCGCGCGCTCGGGCTCGGCACGGTCGGCTATCTCGCGATCGCGGTGTTCATCGCCGTGGTCGGCGGGCTGATGAGCGACATGTCCATGGGCATGCTGATCCTGTTCGTGCTCTACGCTGCCTTCGCGGCCTATGTGCATGAATTGATCGTTGGCCTCGCCGCGATGCATTCCGGCTGGTTCCCGGCCTTCGCGGTGGCGTTGATCACGCTGATCATCGGCATGCTCATCGGCTTCCCGATGCCGGCCCTGGCGCTGCTCGTCGGCTTCTCGGCCGCGACGGGACCTGCCTTCGCCGATATGGGCTATGACCTGAAGGCTGGCTATCTGCTGCGTGGCAACGGCGCCGACCCCGCCTTCGAACTCGAGGGCCGCCGCCAGCAGCTTTTCGCCGCGATGTTCGCCTTCGTCGTCGCGGGCGCGGTGGTGCTGGTCTCCTACCAGTCCTTCTTCGACCAGAACCTCGTCGCCCCCGTGAACAAGGTCTATGCCGCGACGATTAAGGCAGGCGTGGCTCCGGGTGTTGCCTGGCAGCTCTTCATCTGGGCGATCCCCGGCGCGATCCTGCAGTTCATCGGCGGGCCGAAGCGGCAGATCGGTGTGCTCTTCGCCACCGGCCTGCTGATCAATTTCCCGATGGCGGGCTGGGCGGTTCTGGCCGGTATCCTCTGCCGGATCATCTGGGAGAAGCTGCGCGGCGCGAGCGGCGAGGGCGACATGGAGGTCTTCGCGGCCGGCGTGATCGCGGGCGATGCGATCTTCTCCTTCTTCAACTCCGTCTCGAAGAATTTCTGGAAGCGCTGAACGAGACCGGCCCCGGAGCGACCGCCCCGGGGCCCCTTCATTTCGGAAGAGGGGTTGCCATGAGCAAGCTGGGCACGCTGACCATCGGCCAGGCGCCGCGCGCCGACATCACGCCGATCCTCGACGGCGTGCTGGATACGCGTCTGCCGCGCCGCCATGCCGGGGTGCTGGATGGCCTGAGCCGCGCCGAGATCGAACGGGGTTTCGCGGCCGAGGCCGGCAAGCCGGTGCTGATCACCAAATTGCTCGATGGCAGCGCGGTCGTCATCGACCGGGCGCGCACCGAGGCGGCGGCGCAAGTCAAGCTCGCGATGTTGGAGGCCGAGGGCTGCACGACGATCCTGATGCTCTGCACCGGGCATTTCGAGAGCCTCAGGACGGAGACGGCGCGATTGATCGAGCCCGATCGCATCCTGCCGCCGACCGTGGCGGCGCTGGTGCAGGGCGCACAGCTCGGTATCATCGTGCCGCTGGTCGAGCAGATCGCGTCCGAGGCCGGGAAATGGGCGCCGCTCGGTCGCGCGCCACTCTATGCGTCCGCGTCGCCTTATGGCGGGGGCGGAACATCGGTCGCGGACGCGGCCCGCGATCTTGCCGGGCGCGGAGCCGAGATCCTGCTGATGGACTGCATGGGCTTCGTCGAGCGGCATCGCCGCGAGGCGGCGGAAGCCGGCCTGCCGGTCATCCTCTCCAACAGCCTGATCGCCAAGCTGGTCTCCGAGATCGTCTGACCGCTGGCATCGTCCCAAAAGAAAAGGCCGTCCTTGGGCGGCTTTTTCCGTCTGCGAAGGGTAGGGGCCTCACTTCGGTGCGAAGATGCCGACGCTGCTTGCGGTGATGTCGAAGGAGAGTGTGGCGACCACGGCCGCGCCGCACCACTTGGACCGCCCGCTGGCCGTGGAGATGCCGCGTGGATCGGCGGTCAGCAGGAAGCACTCCGTCTTCGACAGGGTGGAGTCGTGATAGCGGAGATCGGCGGTGAGGTTCTTCCAGTTATAGGACACGCCGGCATTCCAGTAGGTGTAGTCCGGCAGGTTGGTTGCCGGCACCGTCGACCAGATCGCGAGATTGGTGGTGCCGAGCCAGTAATGTCCGAGCTCGCCGGAGACCGAGAGGCCTTCGAGGAAAGGCAGGTTGTACTTGGCGGTCACCGAGGCATAGGTGCCGCTCGCGCCGGTGCCGAGCCAGTCCCAAGCGTAATAGGCATTGGCGCCAAGCGTCAGGCTCTCCGCGAAGGTATAGGAGACCTTGCCGTAGACTTCGGTGAAGTCGGTGTTCTTCGGGGTCCAGAACACGCCGGTGGCGTCGATGAGCTGCTTCTCGCTGGGGTAATAGTACTGCATCACGCCGAAATCGAAGGCGAGATCGCCGAATTTCGGCCGGATGCCGCCGTAGAAATCGATCTCGGCATCGGGCCGCGTGGCGAGGTCGACGCTGGCGCCGTAGACGCCGACATAGAACAGGTTGTTGTAGACCTGCAGCTCGGCGCCGCCGCCGATGCCGGGCTTGCGGTCAGTTTGCGAGATTCCACGGAAATTGTAGTCGGTCTGGGCCTTCACGTTAACGGCGATGTCGAACCAGGTGATCGCCGGGACGACCGGGACCGGCGGCGCGCCCTTCTTGCTCGGCAGGTCGGAGGCCTGGGCGCCGCTGACGCCCGCCGCCAGGGCCAAGCCCAGAATCGAGGAACGGAAGAGATGAGGCATCTGCAAAAACCCCTCGCCGCGCAGTGATCGCGCTGTCACGCCATCAAGCGGGTGAGGCCGGATTTCCGGCAAGGCGAGCTTTTGGGCTGATCGCCCACGCAAAAAGCAAAGGCCCCCGAAACGAGGGCCTTCGCGCCTGCGAAAAAGGTAGTCGGGATTATCCGGTAATGCGTGATAATTTCGTCACGGTCGAGAAGCCATCAGCCGGTCCGTTCAGCGCTGGACCGGCTGGCTCGCATAGGCCGCCGTCGACTGGTCGAGGCTGGAGGTTCTGAGGCCGGTGGCACGACGCGGTGGCAGCGGAGCGCTGGTGCTGGTCGGTTGAGCCGGAACGACCGAGACCACAGGGGCTGAAGCGGTGGTCATGCCCTGATCGGCCGTGCCGCCGAAGGTCGGCATGAAGCTGAGCGCGCGCTGCAGGAACGGCTTGTCCTCGACCGGGGCAGCCGGGACGACCGGGGTCGAGGAGGCGCTCGCCAGCACCGGCGCCTGCTGGGCGTTGCCCGGGGTGACCTTGGCGAGCTGCGTGGCGGCAGGCGCCGCAGCCGGGCGCGGTGCCACCAGGGCGGGCTTGGCTTCCACCGGCTTGGCGGGCTCCTCGACCGGCGCTGCGGCGACGGCGGCGAGAACGGCGTCATTGTCGGCGGAGGCGGCGCGCACGGTCGCCTTGGCCTTGCCGGCATTGTCGAGCACGACGACGCGCGGGCCAATGGCGAGCGCGTCCTGGCGGCTAATGCCGACATCCCGCGACGCCCAGGAGGCGGAGCGGTTCAAGGCGTCGGCTCCATTGGAGGCGAGCGCGCGCTTGAAGGAGGTGTGCTGGTCGCCGTCGTCATAGATCAGCTTGATCGCGGGCGTGCCCTTGGCGACGAGCGATGCGACCTGGACCTCGTCCTCGCGGCGCTTCTCGGCGACGGCGGCGGGAGCTTGGCCGCCGTTGAAGACATAGCGGCCGCCGGCGACGGAGACGGCCGGCTCGTCCTTGGTGACTTCGAAATAGTCGGAGCCTTCCTTCAGGTTCTTCCAGAAGGCGATGTTCGGGTCGAGGCGGTGCTTGGCGAGGTTCTGCGCGGTCATCCGGAAGGGATAGGCCTGCATCTGCACGGCGCGCTGGCCGGCATTCTGGGCCTCGCGCACCAGGGCGTAGATCTCGCCGATCTGGTCGTCCGTCATCGAATAGCAGCCGGCCGAGGAGCAGGCGCCATGCACCATCAGATGCGCGCCGGTGCGGCCATAGGAGCGGTCATAGGCGTTGGGATAGCCCATGTTGAAAGAGACGTAATAGGACGAGTTCGGGTTCATCTGCTGCGGCGCGATGGCATAGAAGCCTTCCGGCGCCATGCGATCGCCCTCGCGGACCTTCGGGCCGAGCTGGCCGGACCAGCGGCACATCGGATAGGTCTTCAGCAGCGCGTATTGTCCGTCGGCCTTGCGTTTCCAGACCTCGAGCTCCGATTCCTTCTTGAAGGAGCGGATGATGATCGGCTGGTCCTTGCTCATGCCCTTCTCGGACATGAGCGCGTAGGTCGCGTTCGGAATCGGGATGTTGTGGCGGGCAGAGCCGCGATAACGGTCTTCCTCGCAGGCAGCCAGCGTCAATGCAACAAAAGCCACGAGCGCGAGTTGCTTGATTGCCACGTCGTCAATCCCATCGAACGGCAGGCCGGGGCGCGACCTGTGACTTCGCAAGACGGCCAAATTGTGCCCGTCGACTCGTATTAGATGCGTTAGGCTTGACGGTTCCTTACCATAGGCTTCCCGGGTCTGGCCACATGGTCAACGCCGGGTAAAGAAACCTTGCCTTCGCAGGTGCGAGATATTTCGCGCCCGGAGATTGCTCAGAGATTGCGGCCGATCGCGAGGAACTTGTCGGCGCGCCTGGCGACGATATCGTCGGCGCTGAGACCGGCGAGATCGGCGAGCGCTGCGGCAATCGCATCGCCCGCGCGGTTGATCGCGGCCTGGCCGTCGCGGTGGGCGCCGCCCGTCGGCTCCTGCACGATCCGGTCGATGATACCGAATTTCAGCAGGTCCTGCGCCGTGATCTTCATGCCGGTCGCGGCGTCCTGCGCGCGGGCCGTGTCGCGCCAGAGAATCGAGGCCGCGCCTTCCGGCGAGATCACCGAATAGATCGCGTGCTCCAGCATCATGACGCGGCTGGCGGCGGCGATCGCGATGGCACCGCCCGAACCGCCCTCGCCGATGACGAGCGCGACGCTTGGCGTGCGCAGGCCGAGCCAAGCCTCGGTCGAGCGGGCGATGGCCTCGGCCTGGCCGCGCTCCTCAGCCTCGATGCCGGGATAGGCGCCGGCGGTATCGACGAAGCTCAGGACCGGCAGGCCGAAGCGGTCGGCGAGCTCGGCCAGGCGCACGGCCTTGCGATAGCCCTCGGGCTTGGGCATGCCGAAATTGTGCCGGATGCGGGTCTCGGTCGAGTCGCCCTTCTCCTGGCCGATGACGCAGACCGGTTCGCCGCGGAAGCGGCCGAAGCCGCCGACGATGGCCTCGTCCTCGCCGAAGGCGCGATCGCCGGCGAGCGGGGTGAACTCGGTGATCAGCTCGGCGCAGTAATCCTTGAAATGCGGGCGCTGCGGATGGCGCGCCACCAGCGTCTTATGCCAGGGCGTCAGCGCGGCATAGAGCTCCTTCAGCGCCTGGCTGGCGCGGGCGTCGAGCTTGCCGATCTCCTCCGACAGAGAGATACCGTCGCCGCGTGCCTCGAGGGCCCGCAGTTCATCCGCCTTCGCCTCCAGCTCGGCGACCGGTTTCTCGAAATCCAGATAGCTACGCATCGTGATCCAGTTCAGATTCCGCGCCATGAGCGGGCGGAGCGGCGGTTTACAGTGAAACCGGGCTTGAAAAGCGGCGGACCTTGGTCGCGCCCAGGCGAAATTGTCAACCCGTTCGTGGCTTCACAGGCGGGTTTGCCGCACGCGGCGTCGGTGCGGGTTGTGGCAGAAGGACGGGCCTCAGCGCGAAACTGCGCCGTGTCGCGCGCAAGGGCGCGCGCCGGTAGAACTGCTTGGTAGCGTCGATGATATGGACGCCAGCGAAGGGGAGCGAGAGGCCGGCACCGATCTGCTCCCAGGCCAGCGCCGAGCGCATCAGCAGCCGTTTTTGCAGGGGCGGGACATAGAGAGCTTCGGTCCAGTGCTCGGGCGAGAATTCGGCGCCACGCATCAGGGCGGAGAGCTGCCGGCGGCTGAAGGGGCGGCCCTGGCCGAAGGGCGTGCCGTCCATCCGGGCCCAGAGCCCGCGCCGGTTCGGCACGACGAGGATCATGCGGCCGCCGGGATTGAGCACGCGCGAAACCTCCTCCAGGAGATCGTCGGGGCTTTCGGTCTCCTCAAGCGCATGGACGAGCACGACCCGGTCGATCGAGGCTGTCGGGAGCGGCAGGAGCGTCGGCTCGACCAGGGCGGAGGCGGAGAGACCGGGCGAGGGCCAGTTCACCACGCCCTGCGCTGCCGGCATGAAGGCGATGGTCCGCTCGGCCTGCATGCCGAGCACGGAAAGATACGGCGTCGAATAGCCGAGGCCGAGCAGGCGCTGGCGCGCGCAATCCGGCCAGAACCGCAGCATCGCGCGGCCGATGACGCGCCGGGCGACATGGCCGAGCGGGCTCGCATAGAAGGCGCGCAGGTCGACGACGTCGAGAGGCATGGCGCTTGAAATGGAACGCGCGCGGCCCGAACGCAAGAGCTGCCCTGCGGTGAAGCCGGGTTGATCGGCGGACGGGCATGGCCCATGCAGGGCGCGTGATCGCTCGCCGTTCCGGTGGGCCGACCCTGCCGGAGGAAGCCATGCCGCTCGACCTTCACGTCTTCCGCACGCTCAACGACAATGCCGGCGCGCTGCTCCATGATCCTGCCAGCGGCGCCTGCGCGGCTGTCGACGTGCCCGATGCCGGCGAGACGCTTGCCGCCGCCAGGGCCAAGGGCTGGACGATCAGCGACATCTTCATCACCCACGCCCATCACGACCACACGCAGGGCGTCGCCGAGGTGAAGCAGGCGACGGGCGCGAACGTCGTCGGCCCGGCCGACGCACGGACGAGCGCGCCGCTCGACCGCGTCCTTAGCGAAGGTGATGCCGTTACGCTCGGCGGCGAAAGCTTCGAGATCTGGCATACGCCCGGCCATTCCGACGGGCATCTGAGCCTCATTGGTCGCGGCGCCAAGCTCGCGCTGGTCGGTGATGTCGTCTTCGTGATGGGCTGCGGGCGGGTCCAGCCCGGCCAGATGGAGCGGATGTGGACCTCGCTCTCGCGCCTGATGGCGCTGCCCGGCGATACCCGCCTGCTCGGCGGCCATGACTATACCCTCTCCAATGCCCGCTTTGCCCGCTCGGTCGATCCGGCGAACGAGGTGCTCAAGGCACGCTTCACCGAGGCGGAGAAGGCCAAGACGGAAGGCCGGTTCTGGGCGCTGACCACGGTGGCCGAGGAAAAGGCGACCAATCCGTTCTTCCGGGCAGCAGAGCCCGCGCTGGCGAAGGCGGTCGGGCTGGCAGGCGCTGCGCCGGACGCGGTCTTCGCCGCCCTGCGTGAAGCCAAGAACCGGTTCTGAGCATGGCGATGCAGCTCGACGGGCTGACGGCGGCGGAGGTCATCCGCCTGCTCGATCTCAAGCCCCATCCGGAGGGCGGCCATTATCGCGAGACTTTTCGCGATGGAGCCGGGCCGGAGGGGCGGGGTTTCTCGACCGCGATCTATTATCTGCTCGATACCGGCGAGACCTCGGAATGGCATCGCGTCGATGCCGCCGAGATCTGGCACCATTACGCGGGCGCACCGCTGGTCATCACGGTCTCGCCGAACGGGCACGATGCCTCTGCCCATCATCTGGGCATAGAGCTTGCGGCCGGCCAGAGGCCGCAATTCGTGGTTCCGGCCGGCTGGTGGCAGAGCGCGACCTCGCTCGGTGCCTGGACGCTGGTCGGTTGCACGGTCGCGCCTGGTTTCGAGTTCAAGGGCTTCGAGATGGCGCTGCCGGGCTGGCGGCCGACACCGCGCAAGCCGTCCGGGGGATAGGATGCTGACGAAAGCGGACAACAGCGAACTCGTGCTCGGCTGCGAGCGGCGCATCATCAATGCCTGGCCGGCTCTGTCGACACTGATCGTCGGCGACTGGGTGCTGCGCTTCGCCAATGGTTATTCCGGCCGGGCCAACTCGGCGACGCCGTTGAGCTATGGCGCTGAACTCGACACCACGATGCTCGACCTGATCGAGGAGCTCTATCGCGCCGACGGGCTTACTCCCGCGATCCGGCTGACGCCACTGGTGGCGGAGGCGACGCGTGCGGCGGTGCTGGAGCGCGGCTACCGGGTCAAGGACAGGTCCTTCGGCCAGATCGCGCCGCTCGCCGGTTTTGCGGCTTCCGAAGAGGCGGAACTGCAGATCGAGGCACGGCCGAGCCTGGAATGGATGGCCGGCGCCGCCGCGCTCCAGAGCGGCAACAAGACCCATGTCGCCAATCTCGCGGCCATCATCGAGAAGGTTCGGTTGCCGGCCGCTTTCGCGACCTGGGTGGTCGAGGGCGAGGCGGTGGCGTTCGGCATGAGCGTCGCCGAGCGCGGCATGGCTGAGATCGGCCTGATCTGCGTCCATCCCGATCATCGCGGCCACGGTTATGGCCGCAAGATCGTGCGGGGACTGATGGGTTGGGCTGCGGCGATGGGCAGCCACAGCGCCTATCTGCAGGTCGAGCAGAGCAATGCGGTCGCGATCAACCTCTATGGCAGTCTCGGCTTCTGGCAGCTCTATGCCTACGAGACGCGCATCCTCGACTGACGGCGAAAGCGCTCAGCGCGTCAGCAGCGCCGTCCCATAGAGGCCGATGGCGAAGAGGGTGTGGCTGACGAAATTGAGCATGCGGATCTGGTTCGCGTTCGGCTTCTTCGAGGCGGCGATGCCCATGCCCATGCCGGGCTGCAGGATGAACCAGCCGCAGCCGATCGTCGCCCAGCCGACGATGAGTGCCGGCAGAAAGGCCGGGTTACGGGCCCAGCCGGCGCCGGCGATCGCCAGCACGATCCCCGCGAAGGCGATGCCGACGAGGTAATGGCAGATCCACCCGATCGCGAGCTCACCGGAGACGGGTTCGGATTTGGCGATGTCCTGATGCCAGACGCGCCCGCGCGGCAGGTGGGCGAACCAGCGGCCGGGCATCGCCCAGTTCGGCTTGGGGAAGCCGAAAAGGCGCAGGAACTGGGCCCAGATATCGGTGAGTGCGGTCGCGCCGACGCCGATGACGACCATCCGCAAGATCAGATCCGACACGTTCCATCCCCCAAGGCCGCATCGATGCGGCTGATATCTGTTGGAGCGGCGATCGCAATGGCGGTCAACCGCTGCGGCGAGCGGATGAGGCGCGGACGGGCTGCGTGCGGCGCATCGCCCCGTCCGGGAACCGCTGCCTCTGCCGGCGGGTTGCCTCCGCTGATACGCATCGAGCGAGGGGAAGATCATGGCCACGGCGACCGCTGAGACGTCACGCAATGCGGCCAAGGCCGCGACAGGGCCGCATGGCGCTGCCGAGCTGCCCTCCGTGGTGGTCACCAGCTACAATCTGGAGGTCCGGGACGATGACGGTTTCGTCGGCGACAAGGCGAGTTGCGGCGCCTTCATCGAGCATCTCGACGCGCTGCGCCGCCATCTCAAGCGCAATGGCGACGACCCGCTGGAGGGCAAGACCGACGAGATCGGCAAGAAGGAACTCGACCCGCTGTTGCAGGATGGGGACGCGAGAGAAGCGGCGTTGGTGCTCAGCGCCATCGAGGGCTTCGCGCAATCGCTCGCTTTCGTCATCCGCCGCTTTACCCGCTTGAAGAGCTGGGCCGAGATCGAGCGGATCGTGGTCGGCGGCGGCTTTCGCGAGAGCCGGGTCGGCGAACTCGCCATCGCGCGCGCCGCCATCATCCTGCGGACAGAGGGGCGCGATCTCGATCTTGTGCCGATCAGCCACCATCCCGATGAGGCGGGGCTCGTCGGCAGTGCGCATCTCGCGCCGAAATGGATCTTCGAGGCCTATGACAGCCTCGTGGCCGTCGATATCGGCGGCTCGAACATCCGCGCCGGCATCGTCGAGCTCCGCCAGAAGAAGGCGCCGGACCTGAGCAAGGCGCGGGTCTGGCAATCCGAGCTCTGGCGCCATGCCGATGAGAAACCGGGCCGGGACGAGGCGATCGAGCGGCTGGGCAAGATGCTGCGCGAGCAGATCGGTAACGCCGAGAAGGAGGGCTTGCGGGTGGCGCCCTTTATCGGTGTCGGTTGCCCCGGATTGATCCAGCCCGACGCCGCGATCGATCGCGGCGCCCAGAACCTGCCCGGCAACTGGGAAAGCAGCCGTTTCAACCTCGTCGACAGCATCCGTGCGCTCGTACCGGAGATCGGAGAGCACGAGACCGAGATCGTGATGCACAACGATGCCGTGATCCAAGGGTTGAGCGAGATGCCGGCGATGCAGGATGTCGAGAACTGGGCGGTGCTGACGATCGGCACCGGCCTCGGCAATGCGAGCTATCGCAACCGCGCCAAGCCCGGGAGCACGGGGCGCGATTGAGCGGCATGCCGTCGAAAGCGGCGCCTCTGCCATCTTCAGGTCGCGTTTTACAGGGATGAGGCGGCGGGGCCTGTCTCCCCGCCCTTTCCGAATCCGCGAGCCCTGGAGCCCTTCGTGCCGGTCGAATTCCGCTCTTCATCTTGCCTTGCGCGCATGGCTGTGCCGAGGGTCGAGCCGGAGCCGAATCAACTGGACGGACAGGGCCGCATCGCCATGGCAGCGCGCAGGACGCAAGCGTCGTTTTCGAGCCTGCGAGGCTTTCTGGCGGCCTGCCTGCTCCTCGTTGCCATGGCCTGCGCGGTGGCCGGCTCGGCCCTGGCCCAGACGGCGCCCGATCCGGGCAGCCTGCGCGCCCGGCTGGACAATGTCCGCGCCGACCTCGCCCAGATCGAGACGACGCTGGCCTCGCCCAATCCGAGCGATGCCGAATTGCAGCGCCTGCGCCTGCGCCTGCAGCCCTCGCTCGATCAATTGCGCCTGATCATCGACGAGCAGACGCCGCGCGTCGAGCAGGCCAAACTCCGGCTCGACCAGCTTGGCCCGAAGCCCGAAGCGAGCGCACCTGCGGAAAGCGCCGAGATCGTCCGCGACCGTGAAGCGCGGGCCAAGGCCTTCGCCGATGCCGACGAGACGCTGAAACTCGCCAAGGCCTCGTTGCTCCAGGCCGAGCAATTGCAGAGCAATATCGGTGACAAGCGCCGCGAAATTTTCGCCAAGCAACTGTTCGCCCCCGGTCCCTCCGTGGTGAATCCGGAGGTCTGGAGCAACGCGATCGCGACCGCGCCAGAAGACCTTCGCGCCTCCGGCTATATCTTCGGCGGCTGGCTGGAGGGCGTCAGCGAAGCCTTCTCCGGCATGCGCGGTGCGGTGGTCGCGCTGGCCCTGATCGGGGCGCTCCTGCTCTACCTGGCGCGGGCTCGCTACCTGCCGCGCTTCAAGGCCCGCTTCAGCAACACGCAGGACACCGACAACCTGCATTGCCTCTATATCGCGCTCGCCCATATCGTCGCGGGTGCGGCACCGCCGGTGCTGGCGAGTTGGCTGATCTACAAGGCCCTGAACACCACGGGGCTCCTGCCGCCGCGCATCCAGCCGGTGATCTGGGCCGTCGTTGTCGGTCTCGCCTTTTTCGCCTTCGTGCAGGCGCTCGCCGACGCGCTGTTCGCGCCGTCGAGCCCGCAAAGGCGGCTCGTCAAGGTGATGGATTCGACGGCGCGCAGCGTCGTCTGGATCGCGAGCTCGCTCGCGGCGGTGATGTCGGTCGGCAAGGTCTTCGAGGCCTGGCTGCAAGCCATCGCTGCCGGCCTTGCCGTCTCGATCATCGTGAAGGCGTTCTTTGCCATCCTGTTCGCGCTCGCCCTGATCGCCGGGCTCTACCAAATCCGCGACGACGAAGAGGTCGAGCAGGAGGCCTGTCTCGGCCCCTATGTCCCGGTGGATGGCGCAAGCCTCGGGCCGGTCCGCATCATCGGCTGGATCATCGGCTTCGGCATCATCGCCGCCACATTAACCGGCTATGTCATCTTCGCTGCCTTCCTGGCCGAGCAGACACTCTGGGTCGGCATCGTCGCCTGCCTGTTCCTGCTGGTCTTCCTGTTCATCGATCTCGGCATTCCCCGGCTCTTCGGCGGCAAGGGGCGCTTCGCCCTGACGCTGAAGGCGGGCATGGGCCTGCGCGCGGCCACGCTCGACAAGATCTCGGTCATCGGCGTCGGCGTGCTGAAGCTCCTGCTGATCGCGGTGACGCTGCTGCTCATCCTGGCGCCTGGGGCTTGAATCCAGCGATTTCCTGGTTTCGTTGCGCGCGGCCTTCTTCGGCTTCCAGGTCGGTGGGGTCACGGTCTCGCTCTCGACCATCGTCGTCGGCGCGATCGTCTTTGCGATGGGCATCGGCGCGACGCGGGCGATGCAGCGCTGGCTCGAGAACCAGTTCCTGCCGACGACGACGCTCGATCCCGGCCTGCGCAACTCGATCACGACGGCGGCCGGCTATATCGGCTATATCGCTGCGGCGGCGATCACGGTCTCGGCTGTGGGCCTCAGCCTGGAGCGCCTGACGCTGGTGGCTTCGGCACTGTCGGTCGGTATCGGTTTCGGCTTGCAATCGGTGGTGTCGAACTTCGTCTCGGGCCTGATCCTGCTCTGGGAGCGGCCGATCCGGGTCGGCGACCAGGTGCTGGTCGGCGACGTCGAGGGTATCGTCAAGCGCATCAATGTGCGTTCGACGGAGATCGCGACCTTCGACCGGGCGACCGTGATCGTCCCGAACTCGAACCTGATCTCCGGTATTGTCCGCAACCGCGTCCGCAACGACCGCACGGGCCGCGTGCTGATCGCGCTCACCGTGCCGCGGACGCTGGATGCCGGCGAGGTGCGGGCGATGTTGTCCGAAGTCGCCTCGAACCATGGCGATGTCATGCAGAAGCCGCCGCCGGCGGTGATGTTCAAGAAGCTCGGCACCACGACGATGGATTTCGAGCTCGTCTGTGTGGTCGGCGACGTCGAGATCACCGGACGCGTCAACAGCGACCTGAATTTCGCGATCCACAAGCGCCTCGCCGAGATGGAGCCGGCCGCCGCAGTGCCCGAGCTGATGGTGCGTGGGCTGGAAGGCGTCGAGCACTCGCTCGGCAGCATCGCCGAGGCGGTTGGACAGCGAGAGGGCGCGCGCAGCCGCGTGAAGCGCGAAGCGCCGAAGCCTGCGGCAGCCGCTCCGGCGCGCCGTTCGCGCAAACCGGTTGCGGTGGAGGAGCCCGAGGAGGAGGAGGCAGAGGCCAGCAAGCCCGCTCCCGCCCCGGCGCCCGAGCCGGCCAAGGATGACAGCAAGGAATGATCGGATGCCCAGCCTTTTCCGCCGCGCCGCAGCTTCGCGCGCGATGACCTGCCCGGCCGCGCTTGCCGGCGCCCTTGCGATCCTCGGCGTTGCCGGCTGCGTTGAGCCGCAGCGGCAGGGCCAGCCGGCCTTCTATCGCGATCTCGGCTCGGCCTCGGCTCAGGTCGATACGGAGCAGGCGCGGGCGATGATCTCAGCGTACCGGCTCAATGCGGGGCTCGGGCCCCTCGTGCTGGATCCCGCGCTGGTCGCTGCGGCGCAGCGCGAAGCCACCGCCATGGCCGGCTCGGACAAGCCGGCCCAGGCGGACGCGGTCAAGGCGCGCCTCGCCCGCGAGGGTCAGCCGGGGGGAGAGGCCAATCTCTCGGCCGGCTATCGCCGCCTCGCCGAAGCCTTTTCGGGCTGGCGGGATTTGCCCCAGCATGATCGCGTCATGAAGGATGCGAAGGCCAAGCGCATGGGCATCGCCACGGCCTATGCACCCGGCTCGAAATATCAGGTCTACTGGGCACTGATCGTCGCGCCGTAACCGACAACGTTCGGCAAGAGCCATCCAGTCGGCGAAGGGCTGATGGTTGTCACCGTCACTATCGCAGCCGTTGGTTGTGAATTTCCGGTTGTGCAACCATATGCAGCCTATTCTTGCGCTCTGTCCGATCGTTCCTGCTTCGGGATCATTCCGGAGGAGCGCCGATGTCACGCCGTCCGCTTGCGCTTGCCCTATTCGCGGCCTTCGCTCTGCCGGGAGCGGCCAGCGCCCAGTCGGGCGGCGGGCTTCGCCGTGGCGCATCGGCTCGACGTGGCCATTCCCGTTGCGATCAATGCCGGCGTCAGCCTGACCGGCAACAGTTTCGGCGGCGCGCGGATGGGCTTGAGCGGCGAGTTCTGAGGGGCTGCGCGACACTCCCGCCAGATCCTGTCAGCGGCGGCGCCTTCAGCCCCTTACCGGATGCGACCGGTGGGGCTAGCTTGCGCCCATGCCCCCGCGCAAGCCGATCTCCCTTCCTGCCGAGCAGGCCCGCCGCATCTGGCTTCGCGCCCAGCAGCTCGACCGACGTGATCCCTTTGGCACCGGGCCGGAGGCGGCACGGGCCGCGATCGAGCATCTCGGCTATGTCCAGATCGACACGATCAACGTGATCGAGCGCTGCCACCACCATATCCTCTATGCCCGCATTCCCGCCTATCGCCGGGCCGATCTCGCCCATCTGCAATCGGCCTCGAAGAGCGTCTTCGAATACTGGACGCATGCGCTGGCCTATGTGCCCACCCGCGACATCCGTTATTTCCTGCCGGGGATGAAGGCGCATCGCGAGGAGCCGAAGCGCTGGTCGGCGGTCGGCGCCCGCGAGGAGACGCGCAAGCTTCTACGCCGCATCCGCAGGGACGGGGCGCTGTCGATCCGCGACATCGAGGAGGAGCTGATCGAGAAGGCGCATCTCTGGGCCAGCAAGAAGCCATCCAAGGGCCTGCTGGAACGGGCCTTCTACGATGGCGAGCTCGCGATCTCGGCGCGCGCCGGCATGGTCAAGACCTATGAATTGTTCGACCGGCACTTCCAGTGGGAGAAGAAGCCGACGCCTGCGAGCGAGCGGCAGATCACCGCCTATCTTCTCGACCGGGCGTTGACGGCGCAGGGGCTGGTCAGCCTGGATTCGATCTGCCATCTCGACGCGCCCTCGAAGAAGGCGGTGGCCGAGCTGATTGCCGCCCGCGTCAAGCGCCGGGTCCTCGTGCCCGTCGCCGTGGAGAGGGCCGGCAAGACGCAGCACTGGGCCAATCCAGCCGCGCTGGAACCGCTGTCCGCGCCGGACGAAACGCTCATCCATATCCTCTCGCCCTTCGACCCGCTGATGATCCAGCGCAAGCGGGCGAAGCTCTTCCTCGACTATGCCCATGTCTTCGAGGCCTATCTGCCGAAGGAGAAGCGGATCTACGGCTATTTCGGCCTGCCGGTGCTGGCCGGCGAGCGCGTCGTGGCGGTGCTCGACCTCAAGACCGACCGGGCGGCCGGCAAGCTCCTGATGCAGCAATGGACCTGGCTCGACGGTTGCGAGACGCCGGCATTGAAGGCGGCGATCGAGGAGGAATTGCAGCGCTTCGAGCGCTTCCAGCTCGGGCTCGACGAAGGGCAGGCTGTGCCCCTCGCGCCGGAGCAGCCGATTACGCTCCCAGAAGGTCGATCAGCGGCGGAATGAGCGGCTCGTCGGCCGGAGGCATGGCGAGATCGCGCAATTTGCCGGGACGGATCCATTTCAGCGCCTGGCCCTCGCGGGACATCGCCGTGCCCTGCCAGCGCCGGCAGATATAGAGCGGCATCAGCAGGTGGAATTCGGGATAGGCGTAGCTCGCGAAGGTGAGCGGCGCGAGGCAGTTCTCCTTCACGGTGATGCCGAGCTCCTCGGAGAGTTCGCGGATCAGCGCGGGTTCCGGCCGCTCGCCCGCTTCGAGCTTGCCGCCGGGGAACTCCCAGAGGCCTGCCAAGGCCTTGCCTTCCGGGCGTTGCGTGACGAGGACGCGGTTGTCGGCATCGATCAGGGCGCAGGCGACGACGAGAAGCAGCTTCACAGGGGAACTCAGTTGCCGGAGAGGATGACCTGGACGGGCTCGGTCTCCTTACCCGTCAGCGTGACGCTGTCATAGACCGAGCCGCCCTCGCGGGTGAAGGCCGTCTCTTCGCCCCAGATCACCTGCGTGGTCAGGAAATAGCTGCCCGGCGCGACCTTGTCGAAGGCGAAGCGGCCATTGGCCTCGGCCTTGGTCGTGCGGGTGTAGTCGGAATAGGCGGGGTCGAGAGCGTCGTCGCGCGGATAGGCGCTGTGGGGCACGTATTTGCCCTTGCCGTAGAAATTGGCAAAGCGCTCTCGGGCGAAGGCCGTGTCGGGAACGAGGCGCACGACCTGCCCGGCGGCATTGACCACCACGCCGCTCGGCTTGGTGCGGAAGGCATGGCCGACGATCACGCCCGTGCCGGTCTTCTTGATGAAGGCGGCCTCCTCGGTGGAGAAGGCCACGGTTGCCGGCTTGCGGTCGACGCAGCCCGTCACGATGGCGCCGACCAGAGCGGTCGCCGCGACAATTCCGATCCTCATGCAGCCCCCACCCGACGCGGCGCCATCGTCACCAGGAAGACGCCGATCAGGATGATGCAGCCGGCGGCGATCTGCCGCAACTCCAGCGTTTCGCCGAGAACGAGCATGCCCATGAACGCGGCGACCGTGGGTACGAGATAACCGGTCATCGCCGCGCGCGTCGGACCGGCCGCCCGGATCAGGCGCATGAACACCGTCATCGGGATCGCCGTGCAGACGACCCCGAGGGCGAGCATGGCAGCCCAATGGTCGCGCAGGGGCAGAAAGGCCGCCGGCCCGGCGAAGAGCAGAGCCAGGAGCGAGGCGCTGAGCCCGGAGACGACCTGCTGGCCGAGTGCGAGGCGCATCGGATCGCCGGCCGGGGCCGGCACGGCCCGGACATAGATATTGCCGGCCGCATAGCTCAGCATGGTCGCGACCATCGCGAGGACGCTGAGGCTGGTGGCGCCGCCTTCGAACAGCCGGGGACCGATCAGCAGAGCGACGCCGGCAAGCCCGATCAGGATGCCGCCGAGGCGTCGTCCGCTCAAGCGCTCCTCGGCGAAGATCAGATGCGCGACGATCGCCGTGACGAGCGGCCCGGCCGCCTGGATCATCGCTGCCGGGCCGCTGGCAAGCTGGATCAGGGCGTAGGCCGTCAGGATATTCGGGATCCAGCCATTGGTGGCACCGAGGACCAGCCAGTGGCGGATTTCGTGGCGACGGGGCAGCGGGCTCTGTCCGAGCCAGCGCAGCCAGAGCGCGAGCGAGACCGCGCCGAGCAGGCCGCGCCCCGCCGCGATGGCGAAGGGCGAGACCTGTCCGCTCATCAGCTTGATGAACAGGAAGCTCGACCCCCAGAAAATCGCGGTGACGAGCAGGTGGGCGGCAATGAAGCTGCGGCTCGGCTCCAGCGAGGCCGGAGCCTCAGGAGCGGTAGTCGCCATTGATCTCGACATAGGCCTTGGTCAGGTCGCAGGTCCAGACCGTGGCCTTGCCGCGTCCCAGCCCGAGATCGGCGGTGATGACGATATTGTCGCCCTTCATGTAGTCGGAGACCGCGACCTCGTCGTAGGACGGCGCGCGCGCGCCCTGCTTGGCCACGACGATATCGCCGAAGCCGATATCGAGCCTGTCGCGATCGGCCGGTTCGCCGGCCTTGCCGACGGCCATGACGACACGGCCCCAATTGGCGTCCTCGCCGGCGATGGCGGTCTTGACCAGCGGCGAATTGGCGATCGAGAGCGCGACGCGTTTGGCCGAACGGGCGGAAGCCGCGCCGGAGACGCGCACCTCGACGAACTTGCGGGCGCCTTCGCCGTCCTTGCAGACGAGATGGGCGAGCTCGAGCAGGATCGAGTTCAGCGCGCGCTTGAAGCCGGAAAGCCTGCTGTCGTTGATCTCGGTGATGGCGGGGACGCCGCGCGCCGCCGCCTTGCCCGTCGCGAACAGCATCAGCGTGTCCGAGGTCGAGGTGTCGCTGTCGACGGTGACCGCGTTGAACGAGCCCTTCACGCCCTTGGAGAGCAGGGCCTGGAGCACGGGAGCGGCGATCGGCGCATCGGTGAAGACGAAGGACAGCATCGTCGCCATGTCCGGGGCGATCATGCCGGCGCCCTTGGCGATGCCGGCGATGACGACTTCCTTGCCGTCGATCTTGGCCTTGCGGGTCAGCGCCTTCGGGAATGTGTCGGTGGTCATGATCGCCCGGGCGGCGTCGATCCAGGGACCGTCGGCGGCGCGTTTGGCGCACTCGTCGAGCACGCCCTTGAACTTGGTGGCGTCGAGCGGCTCGCCGATCACGCCGGTCGAGGCGATGAAGACCTCCTGGGGCTTGCAGCCGGCGGCCTTGGCGGCGATCTCGGCGGTGAGCTTGACCGCGTCACGGCCCTTCAGGCCGGTGAAGGCGTTGGCATTGCCGGAATTCACGACGACGGCGCGTGCGGAGCCTTGGCCCAGGTTCTCGCGGCACCAGTCGACCGGGGCGGAGGGACATTTCGAGCGGGTGAAGACGCCGGCGACCTGCGTGCCCTCGTCGAGCAGCGCGAACCAGACGTCCTGCGGCCCTTGTAGCGGATGCCGGCCTCGGCGGTGGCGAAGCGTACGCCCGGGATCGGCGGCACCTTGGGCTGG
Source organism: Beijerinckiaceae bacterium (assembly GCA_965283735.1). GTDB lineage: Bacteria > Pseudomonadota > Alphaproteobacteria > Rhizobiales > Beijerinckiaceae > Allobosea. The sequence goes on from CBDIPN010000002.1 coordinate 1,817,667, forward strand.
CGCTTCGGCGCGAGCGGGGAAACGGGGACATCCTTGCCGGCCATCGCGACTTCCTCCTGCGGAGCGCTGCTGGAACACCGGCGAATCGTGCGTTCGCCGGGCAGCGCGTCTCGTTCGAAAGCCCCTCTGCCGCAGGCCGATGACGAAAACAAGAAGGGCGGCCACAAGGGCCGCCCTTCAAAATTGCGTGGTATCGAGCGAAGCGCTCAGTTCTTCTTCGGCTCGGCCGGCTTGGCGGCGTCCGCAGCCGGCTTGTCGAGGCGCTCGACCTTGGCCTTCTCGCGCATGGCGAGGACGAGGTCCTGCTGGGCCTTGCGCTCGAGATACTGATCGATCTGCGGCTTTACGGCGGCGAAGTCCGGCAGCGGCTTGGAGCGCTTGTCCTCGAGCTTGATGACGTGCCAGCCGAACTGGCTCTTCACCGGCTCGGAAACCTCGCCCTTCTTCAGCTTGAAGGCGGCTTCGGCGAACTCCGGCACCATGCGGTCCTTGGTGAACCAGCCGAGATCGCCGCCCTCCTTGCCCGAACCCGGGTCCTTGGAGAGCTCGGCCGCGACCTTGGCGAAGTCCTCGCCCTTCTTCAGCCGCTCGACGGCAGCCTTGGCCTGCGCCTCGTCCTCGACGAGGATGTGGCGGGCATGGGCCTCTTCCTCGGGCGTCATGGCCTTGGTGGTGTCGTCGAAGAGCTTCTTGGCGGCTTCAGCCGTGACGGCCTTCTTGCCCTCGCGGGTCAGGTATTCGTCGAGCAGCACCTTCTCGCGGTAATAGGCGAGGCGGGCGGCGAAATCGGGCGTGTCGCCGATCTTGGCCTCGGCCGCGGCCTTGGCGCCGAGCTTGAGGTCGACGAGATAGTTGATCACTTCGTCGCGCTTGCGCTCCTCGGGGAGCTGGGCAAGGCGCTCGCCGAGATCCTCGGAGGCGAGCTGGATGTCCTTCTCGGTGATGGCGATGCCGTCGACCTTGGCGACGACCTTGTCGGCCTGGGCGAAGGCCGGGCCCGCCAGCAGCGCGAAGCCGAGGACGGCGATGAAACGGGCTGAGCTCATGAATGACGGCCTTTCGTCGGAACCGAGGCGGTTTGGCGGCTGCACTGCCCGATGAACGCGGCAAAGGCAAGGCGGTTCAGGCGATCACGACGGCCGATCACGCAGCTTTGCACCGGCCTGGATGCCGCAGCGTCCGATGATCTTGCGCGCCGCTCTTGGAAGCGAGGCGGAAAAACCCCACATCGGGAGCCGAATTCACTTGCCGTTTCACTGCCTATTGGTCGAAACGCACGCTGGACCCTGCCCGCGCTCGCGTCTAAACACGCGGTCGCATTCGAGAATACCGAACCTCCGGTTCGCGCGCGACAAACGATTCCGCGCCGACTGGGGGCTCAACGCATCACCTGAAAGGCCCAACATGCTTGGCGCGCTCGCAAAGAAACTCTTCGGCTCGTCGAATGACCGCCGCGTCAAGGGCTATCAGCCCCGCGTCGCCGCAATCAACGCGCTGGAAAAAGAGATCGCCGCGCTGAGCGACGAGGCCCTGAAGGCGCGCACCGAGGAATTCAAGAAGCAGATCGCCGAGGGCAAGAAGCTCGACGACCTCTTGGTCCCGGCCTTCGCCACGGTGCGCGAGGCGGCCAAGCGCGTGCTCGGCCAGCGGCCCTACGACGTCCAGCTCGTCGGCGGCATGGTGCTGCACGAGGGCGCCATCGCCGAGATGAAGACCGGCGAAGGCAAGACGCTGGTCGCGACCCTGCCGACCTATCTGAATGCGCTCGAAGGCAAGGGCGTCCATGTCGTCACCGTCAACGACTACCTCGCTCGGCGCGACGCCGAGTGGATGGCGAAGCTCTATAATTTCCTCGGCCTGACCGTCGGCATCATCGTGCACGGGCTCGACGACGAGGAGCGCCAGCGCGCCTATGCCTGCGACATCACCTACGGCACGAACAACGAGTTCGGCTTCGACTATCTGCGCGACAACATGAAGTACGACACCGCGCAGATGAGCCAGCGCGGCCACCATTTCGCGATCGTCGACGAGGTCGACTCGATCCTGGTCGACGAAGCCCGCACGCCGCTGATCATCTCCGGCCCGCTCGACGACAAGTCCGAGCTCTATGTCTCGATCGACAAGGTGCTGCCCGGCCTCGTCCCGGCCGATTACGAGGTCGACGAGAAGCAGCGCACGGTCGCGCTGACCGAGGCCGGCAACGACCATATCGAGGAGCTGCTGCGCGAGGCCGGGATCCTGAAAGAGGGCGACCTCTACGACGCCCACAACGTCACGCTGGTCCACCACGTCAATCAGGCGCTGCGGGCGCATTCGCTGTTCACCCGCGACAAGGACTATATCGTCCGCGGCGACGAGGTCGTGATCATCGACGAGTTCACCGGCCGCATGATGCCGGGCCGGCGCTATTCGGAAGGCCTGCACCAGGCACTGGAAGCCAAGGAGAGCGTCACCGTCCAGCCCGAGAACGCGACGCTGGCCTCGATCACCTTCCAGAACTATTTTCGCCTCTACGCCAAGCTCGCCGGCATGACCGGCACGGCGGCGACCGAGGCCGACGAGTTCTTCCAGATCTACAAGCTCGAGGTCGTCGAGATCCCGACCAACGTCCCGATCGCCCGCAAGGACGAGGACGACGAGGTCTACCGCACCTTCGAGGAGAAGGTGCGCGGCGTGATCCGCGAGATTCAAGCCGCACAGGCCAACGGCCAGCCGCTGCTGGTCGGCACCACCTCGATCGAGCGCTCTGAGCTCATCGCCGAGATGCTGGAGAAGGCGGGCTACAAGCTTCTCGACTTCACCGATCCCAAGGCGCTGGAGCCGGTCTATCAGGCCGCGCGCGAGGGCAGGACCACCAAGGCCTTCGCCGTGCTGAACGCCCGCTTCCACGAACAGGAAGCCTATATCGTCGCGCAGGCCGGCGTGCCCGGCGCGATCACCATCGCCACCAACATGGCTGGCCGCGGCACCGACATCCAGCTCGGCGGCAATGCCGAGATGCGGATAAACCATGAGCTTGCCGGCGTGGAGCCGGGTCCGGAGCGCGACGCCAAGGCCGCCGCCATCCGCGCCGAGGTGGCCGAGTTCAAGCAGCGCGTGCTCAAGTCCGGCGGCCTCTACATCGTCGGCACCGAGCGCCATGAGAGCCGGCGCATCGACAACCAGCTGCGTGGCCGTGCCGGCCGCCAGGGCGATCCCGGCCGCTCGAAGTTCTTCCTGTCGCTACAGGACGACCTGATGCGCATCTTCGGTTCCGACCGGATGGACGGCATGCTGACCAAACTCGGCCTGAAAGAGGACGAGGCGATCGTCCATCCCTGGATCAACAAGGCGGTCGAGAAGGCTCAAGGGAAGGTCGAGGCGCGCAATTTCGACATCCGCAAGAACATCCTGAAATACGACGACGTCATGAACGACCAGCGCAAGGTCGTGTTCGAGCAGCGTCGCGATTTCATGAAGCAGGCGAGCGTGCGCGAGACCATCGACGACATGCGCCATGGCGTGGTCGAGGATGTCGTCGCCCGCCACATCCCGGAAGAGGCCTATCCCGAGCAGTGGGATACCGCCGGCCTCAAGCAGGAGGTGATCCAGCATCTCAACCTCGATCTGCCGATCGAGGACTGGGCCAAGGAAGAGGGCATCGCCGACAGCGAGATTCGCGAACGCATCCGCAAGCTCGCCGACGAGGATTATGCCGGCCGCATCGAGCGCAACACCGACGAGGTCATGACCTATGTCGAGAAGCAGGTGCTGCTGCAGTCGCTCGACCATCTCTGGCGCGAGCATCTGGTCACGCTCGACCATCTGCGCCAAGTCATCGGCTGGCGCGGCCTCGCCCAGCGCGACCCGCTGCAGGAATACAAGCAGGAGGCCTTCGAGCTGTTCGACGGGCTGATTGGCCATCTGCGCCAGCAGGTCACCGGCCATCTCTCGCGCATCGAGGTGCGCTTCGACCAGCCCGAGGACCAGGCGCCGATGCAGGCGCAGGACGGCGTGGGCTCGGGCTTCGGCGATTATGGCGCGACCGGCGTGCAGTTCGCCGCCACGGATGCCGAAACGACGGTGCTGGACCGCAACCCTGAAGACCCGGAGAGCTGGGGCAAGGTCGGTCGCAACGAGCCGTGCCCTTGCGGCTCCGGCAAGAAGTTCAAGCACTGCCACGGCCAGTTCGCCTGAGGCATTGCCTTCCTGATTCCATTCGATGCCCGGCCCTGTGCCGGGCATCGTCGTTTTGGGCGGACCACCTTTGTCATTCCGGGGCGCACCGGAGGCGTGAACCCGGAATCCACGACTGGGTGGGAGGCTTGCAGCGCGGCATTGAGTGTTTCACCCGGTCGTGGTTTCCGGGTTCTTCGCTACGCGAAGCCCCGGAATGACAAGGGTGGTTCTGACCGCGAGTGTCTCGCCCTCGCGACCGCCCAGCCCGTCCTGCGCCGGATCGACGCATCAATTATCCGGGCCCTATTTACGCCTCGGTAACACTCTCCTTCTCAAGTGGGCCGCGATGAAAGGAGATGAGACCATGTTCAAGACAGCGCTTTCGGCCGCCTGCCTCACCATTCTGGCGGGTACGGGCGTACAGGCGGCGGGCCCGCAATCATTGGGTCAGTTCGGCGACTGGAATGCTGCCACTTACGCAAAGGGTGACCTGTCGCGTTGCTTCATCATGAGCAAACCTTCGTCGGAGGAACCGTCGAATTTGCGTCATGGCGAAGTCTTTTTCTTCGTTCAAACGGGTAATAAAGCCTCCGACACGGAATTGAGTTTCCAGACGGGCTATGATTTTGCCCAGGACTTCGTCGTCACCGTCACGATCGGCGATGACAGTTTCCGCATGCTGACCGAAGGCAGCAATGCCTGGCTCGAACGGTTGGAGCGGGAGCCAGCGCTGCTCAAGGCGATGCGCGGCGGACGCACCATGACGCTCGAGGCGCGCTCGCTGCGCGGCAACGCCACCACCTATCAGTTCTCGCTTGCTGGCGTGACCGCGGCGTCGCGCATGCTGGCGCGCTGCAATACCAGCGCGACGCAGAGCTGATACGGATTTCGGGGCGAGCCGTTATTGAGGATGGCTCGCCCTGCATGACCCGCGCTTGCATACGGCTCTCGCAAACGCCAGTTTGAAGGCCGGATGAGCATGACGGCGCGCCGGCGCCGCTGGGGGACGAGATGGATTTGTCGGGCTTCAACATCGCCGTGATCGTCATCGTGGCGCTGGTCATCCTGACGATCGCGCGGGGCGTCCGCACCGTTCCCCAAGGCTTCAACTACACCGTCGAGCGCTTCGGCCGCTATTCGCGCACGCTGAGCGCCGGCCTCGGCCTGATCGTGCCCTATATCGATCGCATCGGCCACAAGGTGAACATGTCAAGATTATTATTGTCAGACGGTCAACCCAATCACCGGTTCGGGCGTTGTGCGCCAGTAGGACTAACCCGCTCTCGCGGGAGGGCGCTGCAGCGTAGTCAGCAGCGAGATTTCGCCATGTGAGGTGCTGCATCCGAGGATTTGGGGGTCGTTTCCCCTGATCCCTGGAGGTCTCCATGATCGATGCCGTCACCGTCAGTCCGCTGCGCCAGCGGATGATCGAGGACATGACGATCCGCCAGTTCGGCGAGCACACGCAGCGCGATTATGTCCGGCAGGTCCGTGAGTTCACGGCCTTTCTGGGCCTGCCGCCAGATCGGGCCGAGCCGGAGGATCTGCGGCGCTATCAACTCCACCTGGCTTCGCTCGGCGCGAGCTATTCGCGGATGAACCAGGCCTGCACGGCGCTGCGGTTCTTCTTTCACGTCACGCTGGGCCGGACCGGCTTCGGAGACCGCATGGCGCGGATCCCGACGCCGGAGCGGCTGCCGGTGGTGCTGGGGACCGAGGAGGTCGCGCTGCTCCTGGCACATGCGCGGAGCCTGAAGGACCGGGCGGCGCTCAGCATCGCCTATGGCTGCGGCCTGCGGGTCTCGGAGATCGCCAACCTCAAGGTCGCGGATATCGACAGCGCCCGCATGCTGATCCGCGTCGAGCAGGGCAAGGGCCGCAAGGACCGCTATGTCATGCTCGCGCCCGACCTGCTCGACCTCCTGCGGCAATGGTGGCGGGTGAAGCGCCCGCGTGGCTGGCTCTTCCCCGGCCAGCAGCCGGGCCAGCCGATCACGACCCGCCAGCTCAACCGGGCCTGCCATGCCGCGGCCGTTGCGGCCAGGCTCGACAAGCGCGTGTCGATGCACACGCTGCGGCACAGCTTCGCCACCCATCTGCTGGAGCGCAAGACCGATATCCGCGTCATCCAGGTCCTGCTCGGCCACAGGAAGCTCGACACCACCGCCGTCTACACCCGCGTCGCGCTGAAGACCCTGCGCGAGGTGACGAGCCCTCTCGCCCTGCTGGCGCCGCCACCACCGCCATAGCGGTCCCGCGCCGATCATGGCGCGGCCTTCGCTGGAGGTCGCGGACATCCTGAACCGGCATGGCGAGGCCTATCTCGCGCGTCATCGGCTCAGCCGCGGCCAGCTCAAGGTGATGGGTGCGATCCGGGCCTGCCGCACGGCTGCGCTCGGCGGCCATGTCATGGCCTGCGGCGACTGCGATCACGCGACCATCGCCTACAACTCCTGCCGCAACCGGCACTGCCCACGCTGCCAGGGCGCGGCGGCGAAGGACTGGCTGGCGGACCGGCAGGCCGATCTCCTGCCCGTGCCCTACTACCATCTCGTCTTCTCCCTGCCGGCGCCGATCGCCGCCATCGCCTTCCAGAACAAGGCCGAGGTCTACGGCCTGTTGTTCAGGGCAGCGGCCGCGACGCTCGCCACGATCGCCATCGACCCGAAGCATCTCGGCGCCCGCATCGGCTTCACCTCGGTGCTGCACACATGGGGATCGGCGATGACCCATCATCCCCATCTCCACATCATCGCGCCAGGCGGCGGCCTCTCGCCGGACGGCGCTCGCTGGATCTCGTGCCGGCCCGGCTTCTTCCTGCCCGTGCGCGTGCTCTCGCGGCTGTTCCGCAGGCTCTTCCTCGAAGGCCTCTCCGCCCTGCACGCGGCCGGGCGGCTCGCCTTCCATGGTGATCTCGCCCCACTCGCCGAAGCGGATGCCTTCGCCACCATGATGGCGCCGCTGCGCCGCGCCGACTGGGTCGTCTATGCCAAGCGGCCCTTCGGTGGTCCCGACGCCGTGCTGGCCTATCTCGCCCGCTACACCCACCGCGTCGCCATCGCCAACAGCCGCCTCGTCGCCATGGATCGGCACGGGGTCACGTTCCGCTGGAAGGATTATCAGGCGCGCTCATCCGGCAAGGTCTGGCGCAAGACCATGACGCTGACGGCGCACGAGTTCATCCGCCGCTTCCTGCTCCACGTCCTGCCCGACGGCTTCCACCGCATCCGCCACTACGGCCTGCTCGCCTCCAGCCGGCGCGCCGACACCATCGCCCGCATCAGGCAGATCATCGCGGTGCACAGGCCGACCGCAGCGACAGCAGATCGTGAACCAGAGATCTCGGCCGAACAATCCGATCAGGTCGATGAGCGGAGGCTTCCTTGCCCATGCTGCGGCGGTCGCATGATCCTCGTCGAGCGCTTCGCGCCGGGCTCGGCCCCGCGCACCATCTTCGCCGTCAGGATCGACACCTCATGACGATGGCGCAACGGCGACACCCTGAGGAAGCACTGCCGGTCTCGGCCAGAGAGCGGGCGATCCCGTTCGGCTCGATGGCGGAAATGCACCCTGCGGCGATCCCGGATCCCTCCCAGGTGCAGCAAACCCGGGGCTTCCGGGCATCTCGGTCGGAGCATCGCGCCGCCGTCACGCGCCTCGCACGCTCCCGCAGACCACGCCGCGCGGCGAAATCCCCATAGCGCACGGCCCCGGGCCGCGGCTTCCTCCCCTGGAGGCTCTCAGACGCGGGCCCAGGAGCCTCGCCATCAGCGCTGCACAAGGGCCCGCATCTGAGACCCTTCACATGAGCAGACGCTGGGCCATTGCCCAGAAGCGGACCGCCAAAGCACTACGCGCTGGACTACTGCCGGCCTGAAAGCCGGCAGCTCACTCGAACGCGATTCTAATGGACTTGGCGCAAGTCAAGCTTCGAGCAAAGGTTGAACGATCGCGATTTGCCGACGAACGGTGCCTCTGAGGATGACGTCGCCGATACGAAGGTGAACCGCCGCAGCAATGTCCAGTCGCTCGAAAAGACACGAATTGTCCAGCTATTGACGCCGATGCCGTTGCCTTGGCTATTCCATGCGGCGAGCACTCGCTCGCGAACTCCGTCCCCATCGAGATCGACCGAGATCAGGTCAAAGCTGCGCAGTCGCCCGGCCATGAGGGTATCGGGTAGCTCAATGAGGTCATGCCCGCCTCGTTCTAGCAGAAAGCCGTGCTCCGGCGCGTCTTCGGGAATCTCCTGCCCCTCGGGGAACCGGACCGTGCAGCGCCACAGTCGCGTGCCGGCCTTAGCCACAACGAACACGCCCTGCTGGCAGCCGAGTCCGTTGCGAGGCGTGGCCGTCAGCGATGTATCGTGACAGTTCCCGGCAGGGCGAGCGAAGTCGGCATCGCGACAGGGCGTGAGCGCGGCCTTCGCCGCAACCGTCGAAAGCAGGCCGATCAGCAGCGCGAGCGCTGCGTGGGCGAGCCGCAGCGACAGCCTTGTCAATCTCGTCGTCAACGGTGGGGTCCTTTCGGATCATGCGGATGATGGCTCTGCGCTCTGGGCCGCGACCGCACCGACGAGCGAAGGCGACAAAGACTCGCCGAGCTACACATTAAGGACGTCAGGCCCATGCGTGTGGCGTACCATGACGCCTCCGCCCGCGAGGAAATTCCAAGCTTGCGATAGATGGATTTGATGTGACTGGCCACAGTTCCTTCAGCCATCCCAAGCTGTTGAGCCACATCGCTATTGCGCAAGCCGCGGCTGATGGCCTGCTGCCGGTTTCATGGGTTCGTCTCCTTGGAAGCCCCCCGACTGCCGAGACAACTTGAGTGGCTGTCGCCTGTTCCACGGCCCTGGTGCCCAGACGATCCAGCCAGAAAACGCGGAAGCCTGAGCTGCTGCTGACTTGCGTTGGCCAGCTACAGTGCTGATCTCAGGCTCATGCAGCGCATCAGAGTGATCGACCTGGAGACGGCCGGCGAGGGGCCGCACGATGTCTGCGAGGTCGGCTGGCAGGATGTCGCTATCGGCGCGGACGGCCGGTGGGAGCTTGCCGAAGAGCGCGGAGCCCACCTCGTGAACCCCGGCAGGCCGATCTCTCCAGACACGATGGCGGTGCACCACATTCGCGACGAGGACGTGGCTGGAGCACCGTTCTGGAAAGAGATTGCATCCTCCGTGCTCCGCCCGGCGGGCGGCCTTGCGGCACTGGCGGCGCACCGAGCGGCCTTTGAACAGCGCTTCTGCCGGCCCGGTCTAACTGGAGGCGCGCAGTGGGTCTGCACCTGGAAGTGCGCCTTGCGGCTCTGGCCTGAGCGCTTCTCGAACCAGATGCTCCGTTACCTGAGACGGCCGACCGGGCTCGTGCACGAGGTCGGCTTGCCCGCGCACCGAGCCATGCCTGACGCCTACGTCACGGCGCACCACCTGCGCGACATGCTGAACGAGACCTCGCTTGCCCAGTTGCTCGTTTGGAGCAGCGAGCCCGGCCTCCTACCCCGCGTCCCGGCTGGTCCAGACCGCGGCAAGAGCTGGAATCTGGTGAGCGCAGCCTCGCTGTGGGAGCTGGCCGCCAGCCGCGACGCCGATCTCCGCTTCAGTGCCCTGACTGAACTCAGACGGCGCGAGGCAGATCTCCTCGAACCCGCAGCCCCGGCGCAGGCGAGGCTGCTCTAAGTCGCGGCAACTCGGATCCCGCTCGGACCACACGCCGAGGCGCAATCGATCAACGGAAAAGGACGGCCGGCGTGACCAACCCGGCGGCGAGCACGATGACGACAAGCGTTCTCAGCCAGACGGCGCGGGTACGGGATGAGAAGATCCAAGAACTCTGCATGCTTTTACGACGCCACTGGCCGATTTTAGCGGAACGCCACATTCAGCCGTGAAGAGGGGCTGCGGGTCAATATCGGCGTGCGCCCGCATAGGGGGACCCTGCCGGTCGTTGCTCTCGCACCGCAGTCGGATGAAAGCTCCCGGAGGCTGGCTTCCCCTCGGACAACCTCGAGGGCATGTTCTGCGCGCCTTCCCCTCAGAGGATCCCGCCCTAACACCCTGTTTTCGGAATGGAGCGACCTTCTTGGCGGTACTCTCATCCCCGTTCACTCCCCACTTCCCATAATCTGTGTTTCGGCCCTTTAATTGCGGGGAGCTGTCAACCTCAGATTTCGCGCGGTCATCGCCGGGGTCATGGTCCTTTCCGAGGTCGAGTGCCTCATGATGAAGTTCGGGTCGGGTGCCTCAACGTGTGCAACGACGTTCCAGTGGACGTCAGCCGAAACAACGAGGTCACCACAACCGCCGTCCCGGCGGGGACATCGCGAGTGCCGAGATTGGCGCCCGTGAGCAGGTCTGTGCTGGAAACGCCTATGCCGCCCTTTCGCTCCCCCATTCGAAGCTGGTGCCGTCGATCCAGATGCAGTGGAGGAGCACAGCCATCTTGCGTGCGACGGCGACCTTGGCCTTCTTCATCCCGATCCGCTTGGAGAGACGAATGCCCCAGGCCTTCAGTGTCGACCATTTCTTCGTTCGATGCATCAGGACGCTCGCTGCCTCGTAGAGATAGGTTCTCAGCAAGCGATCTCCCCAATGCGAGACACGGCCGGTGACATCCGTTTCGCCGGATTGCTTTCGTCGTGGCGTGAGGCCCAGGTAGGCACCGACATCGCTGGCGGAGGAAAAGCGCGAGGGATCATCGATCGTGTGGCGGTAGGTCAGCGCCGTCACCACGCCGACGCCGGGAACCGTCATCAGCCGGCGTGTGGTGCAGTCGTCATGAGCGAGACGCCGGACCTGACGATCGAGCTTCTCCTGTTCCTCGCAGGCCTGTTCATGGACTCTGAGGAGCGCCTCGATCACGGATCGGAGCGGATGACCCTCGTCAATCAGTTCCAGGACCTTTCGCCTGAACTGCGCCCCAATCGATCGGCCGAACTGCAGCCCATATTCCTTCAGCATCGAACGGACCTGGTTCTCCAGGTCGCGGCGGATCGCGACAAGTCTCGAGCGCGATAGGAGCAGGGATCACCTTTCCAAGCTCGGTTTCCGCCACAGGCTTATCGAGAATGCCGACAGCTTTGGCTACCTGCTTCGCGATGGTCCGGGGATTGGCGGTAAGAAATACGACCGCAACGCCGCGCTCTGCCAATGCGGCGCCGACACGAGGACCCGTCGGTCCGTCCGCTAAATTCACGTCCACAAATGCGATGTCTGGAAGCTGTGCAGCCGCCATCTGGAGAGCCTCAGCCTCAGTCGCTGCGATGCCGAGCGAGGTGTGACCGAGATCCTCAATCGCGGCCTCAGTCTCCATCCCGATGATTATCTCGTCTTCAACGATGAGGATTTTGGCAGGCATCAAAAGAACGAGCTCCTATCAGCCCCATATAATTGTGGAGGGCAATGAACGTTCCAAAGGTTGCAATATTTAATGCGATAGCTCGTCCACGCGTCGGCTCCGATTGAAGCTGAGTGCAGCTTCTAATCGAATTGCCGGACCGCTCTGCCACGCGTTCGTTCGCTTCGCCATTCAGCCATCGCCGAAGTTTCGCGTCATCAGCCGGTTGAGCCTCTCAGCGAATGCGTTTGCGTTTGTCGGGCGTTCGCCGTCCAGGACGCGGGCGGTATCCAGGAGTAGGTGGGCAATGTCGCTACGCAGCACGCCATCCTCAACAGACGCCAGGGCCGAAACCATCGCATGGCCAGGGTTGACCTCGAGGATCGGCTTGGCAGCACTTTCGACGCGCCCCGCGGCGCTGAGCAGGCGTTCGAACTGGCGATCCGGCCCTTTGTCTGACGCAACAAGGCAGACCGCGCTCTCCGTCAGTCGATCGGAGGAGCGGACATCCGCAACCTCTTCGGCCAGAATCTCCTTCATCGTTGCGATCAGAGCGCCGACCTTCTCACTCGCTTCAGCCGACGGGGGCGTTGCGCCGTCAAGCAGCGGGATGAGACCGAGATCGGCCGCACCTTGGGTCACGGATTTGAACGGCTTGCCTTCGAAATCCGGGGCTGCCGATGCCCAGAAGCTGTCGATCGGATCCGACAGCAACAGCACCTCGATGCCGCGCGCCCGAAAACCTTCGAGCTGCGGGGAGTTGGCGATCCGGGAGGCATCGTCGCCGGCGATGTAGTAGATCGCGGTCTGGTTGTCCTTGAGCGCGCCGACATAGTCCTTGAGGCTACGCCACCCTTCGCCGGAGGCCGTGGTCCGGAAGCGAGCGAGGCCGAGCAGTTGCTCCCGGCGCGCGAAATCCTCGTACAGTCCTTCCTTGATGACGACGCCGAAATTGTCCCAGATCAGTCGGAAGGTGTCCGGATCCTGTTCGGCCAGTTTCGCAAAATCGGCCAGGATACGATTTGTGACCCCCTTCTTGATCGCCCCGAGCATTGGGCTGTCCTGGATCATCTCGCGAGAGACGTTGAGCGGCAGGTCGGCGGTGTCGACGATGCCGCGAACGAAGCGCAGGTAGCGCGGAAGGAGTTCGGCTTCGTCCGTAATGAAGACGCGCTTCACATAAAGCTTGATCCGGCCCTTCCGATCGGCGTCGAAGAGATCGAACGGACGCGCTCCCGGGACGAAGGCGAGCGCGGTATATTCGTGCAGGCCTTCGGCGCGAAAATGGATCGTGGCCGCCGGCTCGTCATATTGTCCCGCAACGCTGCGGTAGAAATCGGCGTATTCGTCCTTCGTGATCTCGCTTTTCGGCCTGGTCCAGAGCGCGGCTCCGTCGGAGAGGGCGACCGCATCGGCGCCCGGCTCCGTGATCAGCGAGATCGGGACGGGCACATGGCCGGACTGTTCCTTGACGATGCGCTCCAGGGACCAGCGCTCGGCATAGGACTTGGCCTCCTCCATCAGGTAAAGCGTCACACGCGTCCCGCGGGACGGAGTCGCGTCCAGCGCCGCAGGCGCCACGGTGAATTCGCCCTTGCCGTCGGAAGACCAGGTCCAGGCTTCGGCGCTGCCAGCACGGCGGCTGACAACCTCGACCTTCTCGGCCACCATGAAGGCGGAATAGAAGCCGACGCCGAACTGGCCGATGAGTTGCGCGCCGTCCTTGCCATCGGCGGTTGCTACCCGCTCCATGAAGCTGCGCGTGCCGGAGCGAGCGATCGTGCCGAGAGCTTCGATCATCTCGTCATGGCTCATACCGATGCCGTTGTCGGCAATGGTCAGCCTGCCAGCCTCCGGATCGGCCAAGATGGTGATCGCGAGCTTCGGGTCATCCCCCAGAAGTTCGGGAGCGCCGATCGCTTCGTAGCGCAACTTCTCGCAAGCATCAGCTGCGTTCGAGATCAGCTCGCGCAGAAAGACGTCCCGATCGGAATAGACCGAATGCACCATCATGTGGAGCAGACGGGAGACGTCGGCTTCGAAGCTGCGATGCTCGGCTTTCGCGGTCGTGGTCATTCGGACTTCTCAAAAGGATGGGGCAGCGGGCAGAACCTGGCAGAGAGCGATATCGCGCGGAACCGCGGCGAGCCAGCCTGTTTGCTGGCGGCCTGGAGGTGTAGAGAGCGGCGTTCACCCGCTTACCGATGCTTGTCGGTTGGATAACGTCCTGACCAGAGCAAGTATGGCGTTCAGGCGCGCGGTCGCGAACTCGCCGGCGCCGGGCAATTGAGCCTCGATGTGAGCGGCGACGGTCTGCCACGTTGCCGATCCATCCCGCGTCATGACGGCCAGGAGATTATCCTTGAGACCATACGTTGCGCTCTCGGCGTTGGTGATGAGGGCCTTGAAGCGGTCGGAGGGCGAGATTTCCTTAGGTTCCTGCGGACCATCGGTCATGTCGGCTGCCTGATATGATTGAGGCGAATGAGGGGGATTTTATGCGGCTTCTTGCCTAGGCCTTCTCGCGAAACCGGTCGATCGCACGCTGTGCGAGATCATCCTCGTCGAGCGCCAGCGGAACCAGCGAAGCCACGATATAGGCGAGGTTGTTTCGCTCCAGTTCGTCGGATTCAGCCGCAAGAGACGGCTTGAGTTCCGCCCACGCCTTTTCGAGAGCGGCCTCGGCACGGGCCAGATCGATGGGATCGGTCAGTGATGAAAAGGGCATGGCTCCCCTCGGCATGCCTGGGCGGTTAGGTGTCGGGAAGGGGCGCCGCGGAAGCCGCGGCGCCCTCGATGCTCAATAGTCCATGCCGCCGGCAGGCATGGCGGGCGCCGGGTCTTTCTTCGGCGCCTCGGCGATCATTGCCTCGGTGGTGATCAGCAGTCCCGCGACCGATGCCGCGTCCTGGATCGCCGTGCGCACGACCTTGGTCGGGTCGATAATGCCGGCCTTGACCAGATCGCCGTACTCGCCGGTCTGGGCGTTGTAGCCCCAGGCGTAGTCCTGCGCCTCCAGTAGTTTGCCGACCACGACCGCGCCATCGCCGCCGGCATTCTCGACGATCTGGCGGGCAGGCGCGGTGATCGCCTTGCGGACGATCTCGACGCCGGTCTTCTGGTCGTCATTGCCGGGCACGAGCCCTTCGAGCGCCTTGACTGCGCGCAGCAGGGCAACGCCGCCGCCGGGCAGGATGCCTTCCTCGACCGCAGCGCGGGTGGCGTTCAGGGCGTCGTCGACACGGTCCTTCTTCTCCTTGACCTCGACCTCGGTCGCGCCGCCGACGCGGATCACCGCGACGCCGCCAGCGAGCTTAGCCAGGCGCTCCTGCAGCTTTTCGCGATCGTAATCCGACGAGGTCTCCTCGATCTGCGCCTTGATCTGGGCGATGCGGGCGTCGATCTCGACCTTCTTGCCGGCGCCATCGACGATGGTGGTGTTCTCCTTCTCGATACGGACCTTCTTGGCACGGCCGAGCATGTCGAGCGTGACGGTCTCCAGCTTGATGCCGAGATCCTCGCTGATCGCGGTACCGCCGGTCAGAATCGCGATATCCTCCAGCATGGCCTTGCGGCGGTCGCCGAAGCCCGGAGCCTTGACGGCCGCGATCTTGAGACCGCCCCGAAGCTTGTTGACGACGAGCGTGGCCAGAGCCTCGCCCTCGACATCTTCCGCCACGATCAGCAGGGGCTTTCCGGTCTGCACCACCGCTTCCAGCAGCGGCAGCATCGTCTGAAGACCCGAGAGCTTCTTCTCGTGGATCAGGATGTAGGGATCTTCGAGCTCCGCGACCATCTTCTCGGTGTTGGTCACGAAATAGGGCGAGAGATAGCCGCGATCGAACTGCATCCCCTCAACGACATCGAGCTCCGTCTCGGCCGTCTTGGCTTCCTCGACGGTGATGACGCCCTCGTTGCCGACCTTCTTCATCGCCTCGGCGATCATCTCGCCGATCGTCCGGTCGCCATTGGCAGAGATGGTGCCGACCTGCGCGACCTCCTCCGAGCCGGTGATGGTCTTGGAATGCTCGCCGAGCGACTTGGTCACCGCCTCGACGGCGAGATCAATGCCGCGCTTCAGGTCCATCGGGTTGATGCCGGCCGCGACCGCCTTGGCACCTTCGCGGACGATCGCCTGCGCGAGCACGGTCGCGGTCGTGGTGCCGTCGCCGGCCGCGTCGTTCTGCTTCGAGGCCACCTCGCGGACCATCTGGGCGCCCATGTTCTCGAACTTGTCGGAAAGCTCGATCTCCTTGGCGACGGTGACGCCGTCCTTGGTGATGCGGGGTGCACCGAACGACTTCTCGATCACGACATTGCGGCCCTTCGGACCCAGCGTGACCTTCACGGCATTCGCCAGCGTGTCGACGCCGCGCAGCATCCGCTCGCGCGCGTCCTGCGAAAACTTCACGTCCTTCGCAGCCATGATTCCTCACTCCTTCAGACTTGAGGTTTCAGGTTGATGGTATGGATAAGGCCCCGTCAGGCGGCCTTCTTGAGGGCGGCAGTCGTCTCGACGACGCCCATGATGTCGGACTCCTTCATGATCAGGAGATCCTGGCCGTCGATCTTGACCTCCGTGCCGCTCCATTTGCCGAAGAGCACGCGGTCGCCGACCTTGACGTCGGGCGGCACGAGCTTGCCAGTCTCGTCGCGCGCGCCGGCGCCGACGGCGACGACCTCGCCCTCCTGCGGCTTCTCCTTGGCGGTGTCGGGGATGATGATCCCGCCCCGGGTCTTCTCCTCGGCGTCGATGCGCTTCACGACGACGCGGTCATGCAGTGGCCGAAACTTCATGAGTTCCTCCAGTTTCCATGTCGGTCACATGTCAAAGCGGGTCGGCCCTGTCCGGGTCTCGCGGCAAGGTTCCGCGCGCCCCTGAGGCGCCGTGCCCGCGCGATGATTTGGGTTGCCCGATTTTTGCCTTCAAGAGGTCGGCAGCACTTTTTTTCATAGAGTGCTAACAGGCTGAAAAAGCAGCACAAACGCAACCTTTCATCTTGCCAGAGCGTTGAGAATCCGCTGCCATCGGTGCAGTGAAAACCAGGGAGCTGAAAGGAATGGCTTCGACCGACTTCGCCCGCCAGATCGCCGGCTACGGATTGACCACCGCCGGCATCCTCTACCGATTGCCCGACCACCCTTCGATCCTGCAGGAATACGTCTGGCAGGATTACGACCTCGCTCCGCGCTTTCCCGAGCTCAACAAGTTCCTCGCCTTCTGGCAGGCCAAGCTCGACGGCAGGTTGTTCCGCATCACCGTCGCTCACAAGGACCTGATCGGCCCGGCTGACCTCAGCGCGGTCAGCGGCGAGTTCCGGCTCCAGTAACGTCGATGCTTCGCAGGCCTTGATCCGAAGAGAACATATCCCAAAATCATGGCAGCCGCCGACAGCGATAGCGCGCTCGACGCGGCGATCAACCAAACCGGATCCATGTTGCTTCCAGAAGGATATGGCTATGGCAACGTTGGCAATCGCTCCCCGGGGGAGGACTGCATGATGACATCAGACGATTTCGAGAGGCCGGTCGTGATCCTGACCGGTCTTGGGCATCCGGCGGCGATCGCGTCCGCCATGGAGGCCTATATGTTCCTGGCCGACTGGCCGGCGAGCAGGCGCGATGCGGTCCACGGCTTCGCGCTGAAGGCCTGCCTGGCGGCGATCCGTGGCGAGATAGAACCAGACACGGCGCGCGGCTTGTTCGCGTCCTGGGCGGAAAAGCATGATCTCCTAGCGCCCGACGTTGCTGCGTTCGCCAGCAGCCGCAAGGAAGGCTCGCGCGGCCACGCCTGACCTAAAGCCCGGCGCCGCACTAGCGGGGCCGGGCGACTTTTGAGGCGAGGGCGCCATTCAAAGGATATGAATGTTTCGGAGCGAGAAAGTGCCGTTGTTTCGCTTGCCTCGCATCCGCCTGGACGTCAGCAAATGCGAGAAGAGATCCGTGCGGGCGCTCGAACAGAACGCTCCGAGCGGGAGCGGTCGAGCTGCCTAGGCCTTTGGATGGGCCTGTGATGCGCGAACGTTATTGAGCGCGGGAGCGATCTGGTGGCTAGTCTCGCCACCTATGAAGCGCCGAACTTCTCTGCGCTATCTCGCGGAAAGTATTCGGGCCTTTCGAAGTGACGGGCATCGGGCCGCAACTCTGGCGCTATCGTGGCGCACCCTGCGAGGCGGCCGGTGATTCTCCGTTCGAAGGGTAAAGTCGTCCGGGCAAATCAGGCCAGAAGGATCCGCACATGCCAAATGCTGCGGTGATTATCGGTGCCTCCGGTGGGATTGGCGGAGCGCTTGCCGAACAGGTGGCCGGGTCGAGCCGATACTCTGCCGTTCACGCGATATCACGGACGCCGAGCGCGGATCGTGGGTCAATCCGGTTTCACATCGCGGATATCGCCGACGAGGCAAGTGTCGAACGCGTCGCTGGAACGATCGGCACGGAGGAGCCGGTCGGCCTCGTGATCGTTGCGAGCGGCCTTCTGCACGACACCAATATTCGTCCGGAAAAGGCTTTGAAGACGATAGACCCCGTCGCAATGGCCAGGCTCTTTGCGGTCAACACCATCGGCCCTGCCATTGTCGCCAAACATTACGTTCCGCTGCTGCCGCGACGGGGGCGATCGGTTTTCGCCGTCCTGTCCGCCCGCTTAGGGTCGATCGAGGATAACCGGCTCGGCGGCTGGTATTCATATCGCGCCTCGAAGGCCGCGCTCAATCAGGTGATCCGCACGCTTGCCGTCGAGCTCAAGCGAACGCATCCCGATGCTATAGCGCTAGCACTCCATCCCGGCACGGTGGCGACGACTCTCTCGGGGCCATTCCGGAGCGACGAAACGCGTGCCGGATTGTTCGTACCTGACGATGCGGCGTCGAACCTGCTCAAGGTTCTCGACCTCGCGGCTGTCGAGCAATCTGGTGCATTGTTGGCATGGGATGGATCGCACATCCCATATTGAGACCGGGTTCGGGCAAACGACCGACGTCGATCTCAATACAGGGCGCAATCCCGTGAGGCTCAACGGCGCGGCTGCTCGGGGAATTCGAGCTTGCTGACATCGTAGCCCAGCGCGGCCGCACGCGCGACCAGCCGCTTGCGCTGTGTGGGGCCGATCTCCGGATCGCGCGTGAAGATATAGAGGTCACGCAATGTCGGATCAGCCGAGATGAACCAGCTGTAGTCGTCGGCCCGGTCGAGTACCCAGTACTCCCGCTGAACCGGCACAAAGCCGTAAAGCTTATAGTCGACCCTAAGCTTGGCGTTAAAGCCGGGATCGAGGATCGTGCCGGGTCCGCCGACGGTCTTGAGTTCGCCGCGCGGGCTGCCCATCCGACAGGAATCGAGGACCTGGATGCCGCCGGCGCGGTCTGGCCCATATTCCGTCGCGCCGGCGACGCAGCCATCCGTGATTGTCATGGGGCGTCGAGCGATCTCGCGCCAAGTCCCCGTGTAGAAGCGCTGAACGTCGACCCGCTTTCGCGGCTCGGGCGCCTGCTGCGTGTGAGTTATCGAGTTTCCCACGCATCCGGCCAGCGAAACGGTGGCGACGGCAGTGAGCAGGATCGATTTCATGGCGGCCTCCCTGGCGACGGGCGGCCGTCTCCCGCGGCGCGCCAGAGACGTTACGCGCAAAACCGTGCCGCGGATCACTGCCGGCCGGTCTCGTAAGGGAGCGTCAGCTGCAGGTGGTCAACTGGGCCGAACAAATCTTGGCCGGCGGAGATCCTCCGGAAGTCGCTCCCGGTATGATCCAACCCCGCCCGAGCGGCTTGTCCTCGAGAGTGTGTATCGTCACCTCGACGTTTCCCGCTCGGCAATCGTGAATGGCGGCGACATGGACACCGGGCTCCGACGCCAGGATTATCTCCGAGACGGAGAGGCTGATCCAGCAGCGTGCAGACAACACGTTCAGGCAGCGCGGACTGCGGATGGCCAAGGATGCTTCCGACAAGCAGGCAGCGCTCACGGCGCAGGTCAGCATGAAGGGACGCCGGGGGCCCGGCTTCAAGTAGCACCGGACTACTTTTGCCATCCACAACCGAAACGGGAGCCCAGGGCTGATTATAGGCGCCTTACGTCGGAGCGTTTTGCTAGGTCACGCCGCACCACCCTGCATGCTAACATACGAAAGCCTGCCGGATCGCGCGGACGAATTCGAGGGGTGCGCCGACGGTCGATCTCTGGCGCTTAGCTATTGCTGCGTCCGCCTCAGTAACGCGGTGTTGTAACCGAGCGTCTTTGCTCTGCCCACGAGAGTAGAATATTGCTGCGGAGTGATAGCGGGGCTTCGCGTCAAGATCCAGAGATAGCGCCCAGACGGTTCCCCAACGATCGACCATGAATAATCTGGCGCCCTGTCGAGAACCCAATAGTCGCCTTCGAACGGCCAGAAGAATGTGACCTTCAGCTTCGTACCTTTGGATCCCTCGACTACGCGGGCGGATGCTTCCGATCTTTTCAGAGCACCAGAGGGACTGCCCTGCCGGCAGGAGTTGATGACAGAAACATGCCCGTCCGGCTTGAGCGCGTATTGGGCTGAAACGGCTTCGCAGCCCGCCTGAAAACTTGCTTCATAGCGCGCCTGTTCATACCACTTGCCTAGATAGCGGGTCAGCTCGACCGGCTTGCTCGGCTGGGGAACGTTTGCGTTCCCAACTGGCCGGTCTTCCAGAGGAAGGCACGCCCCAGAGAATATTCCGATTCCAACGGCAAGCAGGAGCGAAAGCGGTTTCATTGCTAGTCCTAATAGGAGGGCGCTATTCCAACGCCAGACGGAACTGGCTGTTCCCGCTCCTTGCCTGCTAGAAGCAGAACGGCTTCCGGATACGCACCGTGGCCTTTCCACGAAGGCAGAATGTGCCGGTCGGCACAGCACCTTCGCAGCCGCCATCAGGCTCGGCGCAGGGCCACCAGTTTCACGTCGATTCTTTGTGCGCGGAAGCCTGCCTCGCAATAGCAGAGGTAGAATTCCCACAAGCGCCGGAAAGCTTCGTCGAACCCCAAGGGTGCGATCTCGGCCCAGTTCTCCAGAAAGCGCCGGCGCCACTCCTTCAAGGTCAGCGCGTAGCTGCCGCCGAAATCGAGCTGCTCGACCACGGCGAGCGCAGCAGCCTCAGCACTGCTTTTCAGCACCGGGACCGACGGCAGGCTGCCACCGGGAAAGATGTAGCGCTGGATGAAATCGCTGCCCTGCTGGTAGCTTTCGAACAACGCATCGTCGATCGTGATCGCCTGCAGCACGACCCGGCCGCCAGGCCTGAGCGAGCGATTGAGAGTGTCGAAATAGGACGGCCAGTAAGCGCGGCCGACCGCCTCGATCATTTCGATCGAAACGATGCGATCGAATTGCCCGGCAATGTCGCGATAATCCCGGAGCTCGATGGTGACGCGGTCGGACAGGCCGGCATCGGCGATGCGCTGCCGTGCGGCTTCGAGCTGGGCCGGCGACAAGGTGACCGCCGTCACGCGACAGCCCTCGCGAGCCAGCCGCTCCGCCAGCGCACCCCAGCCACAGCCGATCTCCAGGACATGTTCGCCACCCGAAAGGTCGAGCATGGCGACGATCCGGTCGAGCCGGCGCTGCTGGGCGGCCTCGAGGGTCTCGGTCGGCGCCTCATAGAGTGCCGAGGAATACATCATGCTGGCGTCGAGCCAGTGGCCGTAGAAGTCATTGCCGAGATCGTAATGCGCCGTGATGTTGCGGCGGCTGCCGCGGCGCGTATTGGCGTTGAGAACATGTCGCAGGCGGTTGAGCAATCGTGCCGGCCAGGCGCCCGAAACCAGCTTGCGCAGCGTCGCATCGTTGCGCGCTCCGAGCTCGATCAAGGCCGTGAGATCCGGCGTGTGAAGGTCGCCATCGCGATAGGCCTCGGCCAGGCCGATATCGCCATCGAGCAACAGGCGGCGCATGGAGCGCCAGTTGTTCAGGATCATCGTCGCCTGTGGTCCGGGCAGACCGGGCGCGCTGCAAAGCCGTTCGCCATCTGGCGTGAAGACCGTCAGGTGGCCGATGGCAATCCGCGCGAGCACGCGACACAGGAACCAGCGCGACAGACGGATACCCCCTGGCAGGGAGAGCGCCTGTTCGGGCATAGGAAAATGCTGTTCCGCATCGGGCTGGCTCATGGCTGCATCGGTCCTTTCGTATGAGCTGTCACGGCCTTGCCGAGACTGAAGGGGGCCTCGGGCGCCGCCGGATGCGGGCGCCAGGAAATCCGCTTCGCCAGCAGGCGCAGTGCGTGCCAGTGGATGGCCGCCGTGACCTTCAGCGTGAGCAGCGGATGGGTTGCGAGCAGACGCAGCAGGGCCGCATCGCTCAGTTCCGTGCGCTTGCCGTTCAACACGGCGGTAATCAAGCGCCCATGGGCGTCGCTGCCCTCGATGGCGACGGAGACGCGTTCTCCTGGCGCGGTGACCGTGAAGGCGTAGCGCATGTCGAGTTTCATGAACGGCGAGACGTGGAAGACCTTGTCGGCCTCCTGCCTCAGCGCGCCTTCCGAGACATCGGCAGGCGCCACATAGCTATGGATCTCGCCGAAGGTGTTGTGCACCTCGTAGACGGTCGCGCAGAGGCTGCCGTCGCGGCGGTAGCAGAAATAGGTGCTGAGCGGGTTGAACGCGTAGCCGAGGATGCGCGGCATGGTCAGCAGGCGGATTGGGCCGCCGTCATGCGCGATCCCGGCCTTGGCCAGGGTTTCCTCGATCTGAGGCCGCAGGGGCCGCCCGCTGCGATCGCCGTAATCCGCGTCGCGAAAGGCGTAGAGATTGAAGCGGTTGCGCGAGAAGAAGCGGAGCTTCGCCGACAACCCATCGATCTCGTCGAGATCGAACAGCATCCAGAACACGCGATAGGACAGCGCATGAGGCCGGGGCCGGAACCGATGGTGCCTGACGCGGCCGACATAGAGGGCGGATTGCAAGGTCATGCGGCCTGCTCCAGCCGGGGCAGGATCGGAATGCGACCGGATTCGTTGGGGACATTCCAGGGCCGGCGGACGCTGCCGAGCGCCTCGGCGACGGCAAGCCCCGCCTGCAGGCCGTCCTCGTGGAAGCCCGATCCGAAATAGGCGCCGCAGAACCAGCTTCGACGCATGCCCTGCAAGGACCAGAGCCGTTCTTGCGCGTCGAGAGCTGCGGTATCGAACAGCGGATGCTCGTAGATCTCCTCGTGGAAGATGGCTTCGTTGCGCAGCGTATCCGGCGGATTGAGCGTGACGAAGAAGGGCTGAGCCTCCGGCAGGCCCTGGAGCCGGTTCATCCAGTATGTCACCGCACAGGCGGAATCCGGCTGCGCGCGCTGACCGATATGGTTCCAGCTTGCCCAGGCGCGGCGGCGCTTCGGCATCAACGCTTCGTCGCCGTGCAGCACGGCGCGGTTGCGGCTGTAGCGGAAGGCACCGAGAGCCTCGGCTTCCATCGGGCTGGAGTTGGCGAGCACGGCGAGCGTCTGGTCGGCATGGGTGGCGAAGACGACCTGGTCGAAGCTCTCGGTCCAGCCGTCGCCTATCAGAACGACATCGTTCGCGCCGCGTCGAACCTGCCGGATCGGCAAGCCGGCCCTGACGTCGCCCGAAAAAGCGGCGCGCAGCTTCTCGACATAGACGCTGCTGCCGCCGGTCACCGTGCGCCAGACCGGCCGGTCGGTGAGCTGGAGCAATCCGTGATTGTGATGGAAGCGCAGGAAGGCGGCGGCCGGATAAGACAGTATCTCCGAGCAGGGAGCCGACCAGATCGCGGCCGCCATCGGCAGGAGATGATCGTCCCGGAATGCAGCTCCATAGCCGCCGATCGCGAGATAGTCGCCAAGCGAGATACCGGCCGCCTGCCCCGTCAGCGCGTCCTTCGATGCATTCCGGTAGAAGCGGGTGATGTCCTGCAGCATGGCCCAGAAGCGCGGGCGCACGAGATTGCTGCGCTGGGCGAACAGGCCTGCAACGCTGGTGCCGCTATATTCAAGCCGCCCGCCATCGAGCGAGACGGCGAAGGACATCTCGGTCGGCTGGGTGGCGACGCGCAAATGCTCCATCAGCGCGATGAAATTCGGATAGGTCGCCTCGTTGTAGACGATGAATCCGGTATCGACCGCCGTCTCGCCGCCGCCCCCCGCAACGCGAACCGTGTTGGCGTGGCCGCCAAGGCGAGGCGCGGCCTCGAACAGCACCACGTCATGCGCCTGCCCCAGCAGCCAGGCCGCCGAGAGCCCGGATATGCCGGCACCGATCACGGCGATCCGCATCGCCTTGCCCTGTGCCCGTTCCATCGTCGCTGCTTTATTGATCATGACGGGTATACGCGGCTGGGGCCGGACTGGATTTGCCGCCGCGCGAGCAAAAGCGCGCCGGCCGAGTGACCCGCCGCAGCGCTTCCTGCGTAAACGAAGACAGGCCGGAACTTTCCGCGAGGGCGACGATGCCGATGAACCGAATGAAGCGGGTCGCTGCTGCGATCGGCGCCTACGCGGCGCATCCCGATCCGCGGGCCGCGATCGCCAATACCGTCGCGCTGGTCATCGTCTCGAACCAGCCCTTCTACCCGCTCTATCTTTACTGGGCGGTCTCGCCCGTCGTCACGCCGTCCTATGTCACCTTCCTGTCGACGCCCTTCTTCGCGGCGGTGCCGGCCGTCATGCGGCGCAGCGCCGTGCTCGGGCGATCGCTGCTTCTTGTCGCCGGCATCGGCAATACCTTGCTCTGCCGGGCCGCCTTTGGCCCCGGCTCAGGGGTCGAGGTCTTCCTGTTTCCTTGCCTCATGCTGGCGATGATGCTGTTTCGCCGCACGGAGCGCCCCTTCGCGCTCGGCTTCGCGGCACTGGCCTTCGCCGCCTATCTGCTGCCGGCCGCCATCCTGGGGGCACCGATACATCTCTACGGGCCCGACGAATACGCAGCCTTGCAGCGCCTGAATTTTCTGAGCGCCGCATCCCTGACCGCCCTGATCGGATGGCTGTTCGTCGGGCGTCCGGACACAAATTCGCGCGCCGATGAAACCGGTGGCGCCCCCGGAGCGTAGACGAGACGCATTCGCCGAAAGGACCTCATCATGACGCGCCTTCCGCTTGTCCTCGCCCTCGTCGCTGTTTCGGCCCATAGTGCTGCCGCCAACGATCTCGACGGGACATGGTTGCGCGACGACGGCAACGCACGCGTGCGGATCGCGCCCTGCGGCGACAAGACCTGCGCCACCAATCTCTGGATCGGCGACACCAGCACGGGCGAGGCGGCCGGCGACAAGCTCGTCATGACGCTGGCCCGCCAGCCCGACGGTACGTTTTCCGGCAGCGCCTACGACGCGAAGCGTGACTGGACCTACTCGATGACGATCACGGCGGCGCCGGGCGCGCTGACCACGCGCGGCTGCATCGTCGGGCGCCTGATCTGCCGCGACGTGAACTGGAAGGCTGTGGAGTGATGGCGCCCGCTCTCGCCCAAGTGATCCAGTGCGGAGCCGGCCGCGTATCTCGTATATGGTTCCCGCACTCGCCCTGACCGTCGACGGCATGCGCAACGCGGGAGCTGTCGCGCAAGGAGTTCGGTTTATCGTCTTGTTCGACCCTAACAGTCTGATTGCCGCCATCGCGCGCTCGGGCGACCGGGCGGCCTTTGCCGAATTGTTCGACCATTTCGCGCCACGCGTGAAGGGATTGCTGATGCGCGGCGGCGCCCCGGCAGAGCTGGCCGAGGAGGTCGCGCAGGAAACGCTCCTGGCCGTCTGGCGGAAGGCCGCCCTGTTCGATCCTGCGAAGGCCAGCGCCTCGACCTGGATCGCAACGATCGCGCGCAACCTGCGCATCGACATTGCCCGACGCGAGACCCGGTCGCGGCTGTCGCAAGTTTACGAGATCCTGGATGAAGAAGCCCCTGAACAACCCGATGCGATGCTCTCCGGCGCCGAACGCGATGCACGCGTGCGAGCCGCGATGACCCACCTTTCACCCGACCAGTACCGCGTGGTCGAACTCGCCTTCATCGAAGGCTTCAGTCACCAGGATGTCGCCGATCGCCTCGCCATCCCGTTGGGCACGGTGAAATCCCGCCTGCGCCTGGCGCTGTCGCATCTGCGCGGCCGGCTGGAGGATCTGCAATGAGCATCGGGCATCGCCCATCCGACGAGACGCTCACTGCCTTCGCCGCAGGGCAGCTCGACGAAGGCTTGGCACTGGTCGTCGCCTGCCATATCGAGGCGGATCAGGAGAGCCGCGGCCGCCTCCGCGAGCTCCAGGCCGTACAAGGCGCGCTGCTGGAGGCGGCCGAGCCCGTCGCAATGGATTCCGGCCCAAGTCCTGCGGCTATTGCAGCACGACCCGATGCAGCGTCGGTTGCGACTGCCCCGATGTCCGAAGCCGGAATGCCGAAGGTGCTGCGCCCCTATGGCCTCGGCCCCTGGCGCCCGATCGGCATCCGCATCGCCATGCGACGCGTCGAAGTTCCCGGAGCAGACGCGCGCGTCTTCATGCTGCGCGCCGGGCCCAGAATCTCCTTGCCGCACCACAAGCATACCGGGTTCGAATGGACCACGATCCTCGCTGGCGCCTATGAGCACGAATATGGGCGCTACGCAGCCGGCGATTTCGACGAGGCCGATTCCGAGCATGACCATACGCCGCGGGTCGATCCCGTCGAGGGCTGCACCTGCATCGTCGCGATGACCGGGAGCGTGCAGTTGCAGGGATGGCTCGGCCGGCTGCTGCAGCCGCTGGTGCGCTTTTGACGATCGCCTCCTTCGCCGCGGCTGTTATCTTCGTGGCCGTGGCCATGTCCGCTTTCATGGCCCTGGCGACGATGGTCGAGCGCCGCACCGGCAATTCTGGCTGGATCGATGTGGTCTGGACGTTCGGGTTGGGCCTGACGGGTATCGTCGGCGCTTTGCTGCCCTTCGGGGCGGGGCCGATATCGCGACGCCTGTTCGTCGCGACGCTCGCTCTGGCATGGGCACTTCGGCTCGGTCTGCATATCGCACGACGGACCGCCGGCATCTCCGAAGACCCCCGCTACGCGAAGCTGAAGCGCGACTGGGGCAGCGCCGCGCCGCGGCAACTCGCCCGGCTGCTGCAGATGCAGGCGCTGGTCAGCATTCCCCTGGGATTGGGGATCGCCCTCGCCGCACATAACCCAGCGTCATCGCTGGGCTGGCAGGATTTCGCCGGTGTCGCCGTGTTCGCCGCCGGCCTTGCAGGAGGTGCCATTGCTGACGGGCAATTGCGAGCCTTCGCCCGCTCGGGAGCGGGTGGCGTCTGCGACCGCGGGCTGTGGCGCTGGTCGCGGCATCCCAACTACTTCTTCGAGTGCCTGCTCTGGTGCTGCTATCCCGTGATCGCGCTCGGCGCCGGCTATACCTGGGGCTGGCTCGCCCTGCTGGCACCGGCCTGCATCACGCTGCTGCTCACCCGCATTTCCGGCATTCCGCCCCTGGAGGAGCACATGCTCGCCAAGCACGGCGAGGCCTATCGGGCGTACCAGAATCGAACCAGCGCCCTGATCCCGCTGCCGCCGAAAGGAGCGACGTCATGACGATCATGCAGAAGCTTTCGGCTTTGGGAGAACGGCTTCCTGTTCCCGACTTCGTAAGCCGGGCTGTTATTGCGTCCCTAGTGCGGACTACAGATCGTTCGCTTGAGGTTGATCCGGCAAATACTGAGACCTTCGCACGTGAAATGGCGGCCCTTCCTATTGCCGTCCATACTGACGCGGCCAATAAACAGCATTATGAACTACCTGATACATTCTTTGCTCAGATTCTCGGTTTGCAGCTAAAATACTCGTGCTGCTATTACAACAGTCGATACGACATACTCACGGTTGCTGAGCAGAACGCTCTGAAACTGACTGCAGAGCATGCGGACATTTTGGACGGACAACGAATTCTAGAGCTTGGTTGCGGTTGGGGTTCCTTGTCGCTGTGGTTAGCGGAACGCTATCCCAAGGCTCAAATCACGGCCGTATCCAACTCAAATTCGCAGCGCAATTTTATCGAACAGGAAGCATGGCGCCGTAGTATCTTAAATTTGAGAGTTATTACGGCAGACATCAATAACTTTTCTCCGCCAGAGAATTTTGATCGCGTCGTTTCGGTCGAGATGTTCGAGCACATGGCGAACTGGCGCGAACTGCTCGGGCGGATTCGTGGCTGGCTGAAGCCGGACGGCCGGCTCTTCGTTCATGTCTTCGCCCACCGGCAGGGCTGCTATCGATTTGATGTAGCCGATACCCGCGACTGGATCGCGCAGCATTTTTTCACCGGCGGCCTGATGCCGAGCGCGACGCTCGCTCACCAGTTCCCCGATCTCTTCACTGTCGAGGCCGAGTGGCGCTGGAGCGGCGAGCATTATCGCGCCACAGCCGAGGACTGGCTGGCGAATTTCGATCGCAATCTCGCGCAGATTAATCCGATCCTGCGCGAGACCTATGGTGCGGACGCGCCGCTATGGCGCCGGCGCTGGCGGCTGTTCTTCCTGGCGACGAGCGGACTGTTCGGCCATGCCCAGGGCGATGCCTGGGGCGTCCATCACTACAGGCTGCGCGCGGCCTGACCAATTAGCTGGGCTGGGGATCAGACCCAGCCCCAGCCGACCAGGCGCCGGACCACGATAAAGGCGACCCATGTGCACAGGCCGACGACGACGGCGCCATAGACGAGGTCGGCGAGCGTGATCGTCAGCGTCCAGGGCCGCAGTGTGGCGTAGTTGGTGAGGTCGTAAGTCGCATAGGCCAGCAGCCCGATGAGCGCGCCATTGAGCAAGGCGGCGCCCGCGCTTCCGTCACGCAGCGCGGGCATCAGCGCAAAATGGACTACGCCGAGCGGGAAGCCGAAATAGAACAGTGCCGCCGGCCAATAGCGCACCTGTTCCAGAAGTAGATCGCCGAGCGCAGGGCGATAGAGTTTGGACGCCATTGTGCCCAGCCAGATGGCATCACAAATGCCGAAAGCGACAAGAAAAGCGAGATAACCGGCAACGAAGCTCATCGTGATCTCCAGAGGTTCCGCAAAGAGATACGTCGCTTTCGCGCTCGTGGTTCAGAGCCGCCGGCGATCAAGAACGATCGGCCAGGAAATCCACTTTGATGAGGGAAGCGTATAGGCTTGCATGCATTCTTGCGAACCGTCCATTGCGACCCGGATTGTCCGACGTACGATCGCGCCCCTGCTGGCTGGGCTCGGCGGTTCGGCATGCGCCGCACTCCGACCGGGGCGCCTGACCGACGGCGCACGCGATGTAGCTTATGGCCTGCATCCCCGGCAGCGGATGGATATCTACCTGCCTTCGGATTGCGCTAGCGCACCCAAGCCGGTCGTTTTCTTCGTCTATGGCGGGTCCTGGGCCAATGGCGCCAAGGAAACCTATTCGTTCGTGGGGGACGCGCTCTCGGCTCGCGGCTTCGTCACGGTGATCGCGGATTACCGCCTGGTCCCGGAGGTCCGCTTCCCGATCTTCATCGAAGACGGCGCGCAGGCCCTGCGTTTCGTGCGAGACAACATAGCCCGCTTCGGCGGCGCCCCGGAGGCGATCCACATGATGGGACATTCGGCGGGCGCCTACAATGCGATGATGCTGACTCTGGACAAGCGCTATCTTGCCGCCGTTGGCATGCGCGCCGACGATGTCCGGTCGATTGTCGGCCTCTCCGGCCCCTACGACTTTCTCCCGTTCGATATCGACGTGACGAAGGAGGCGTTCGGAAACGCGCGCGATCCCGTCCGGACGCAGCCAATCAACTTTGCCCGGCGCGACGCACCGCCAGTCTTTCTGGCCACGGGATCGGAGGACACGACGGTCCTTCCGCGCAATAGCGAGCGTCTGGCGCTGGCGCTCCGAAAGGCGGGCGCGCGATCGGTCTCGCTGAAGATCTATCAGGGTCTCGGCCATGCTGGCACGGCCACGGCGCTGTCCCGGCTTCTGCAATGGCAAGCGCCGGTGCTCGACGACGTCGTCACGTTTCTAAAGACGTCTGTGCATCCGGTTATGGGAACCGAGCTTCAATTCTAAGGCAAAAGCTGATGGCATCTTCCGCGAATTTGCATCCAGCAGAAGCTCCGGTGATCGTTTGGTTTCGCGATGATCTGCGGCTATGCGACAATCCGGCCTTAACTGCCGCGGCACAAAGCGGCCGGAAAATCCGCTGCGTTTTTGTGTATGATGAAGAATCTGACGGTCTGCGTCCTCTCGGGGCGGCAGCAAAATGGTGGCTCCATGGCGCGCTGGAGAATCTGGACAAGGACCTGCGTCAGCGCGGCACACGCCTTTCAATCTATCGGGGTCGTGCGTCCGAATTGATCCCGCGCCTCGCCACCCTCTGCCGGGCGGCCATCGTTTACTGGAATGATCGATATGGCGAAGCCGAACGACGGGTGGATTCGGCCGTACAATTGTTGCTTGAGCAGCGTCGCATCGATGCTCTCACTTTTAACGGCTCTTTGCTGTACGATCCGGCGGCGATCAAAACCAAATCCGGCGAGCCTTTTCGAACGTTTTCCGCATTTTGGCGCGCAGTTTACCAAGCGGGTGACCCTGCCCAGCCGCAAGCGGCTCCCGTAGCATTGCAGGATTTCGGCGACTGGGGTGACAACTCGCCTCGGGCTGTCGAACTCTCCGAGTTATGCCTTGAGCCTCGGGGACCCGATTGGTCAGGCGGCCTGCGTTCCAATTGGAAACCTGGCGAGACCGGTGCCCAAATGCAGCTCAAGCAGTTTTTAGATAATCACTTCGATACATACGCAGAGTGCAGGGATTTTCCCGATAGGCAAACGACATCTCACCTGTCTCCCTACTTGCGCTTCGGAAATATTTCGCCTCGGCAGATATGGCATGCGGCGGAATCAAAGAACTCTGAAAGCGACGTAAAATCTTACCGGAACCTGGAGAAATTCCAGTCCGAGCTGGGCTGGCGAGAATTCTCATATCATTTACTGCATCACAATCCGACCTTAGCCGCCCGAAACCTCCAGTCGAAGTTCGACCGGATGCCGTGGCGAGAGGATCCCGTTTCGCTGCGAGCGTGGCAAATTGGGAAGACCGGTTATCCTCTGGTCGATGCTGGCATGCGTCAGCTGTGGACCACGGGGTGGATGCACAACCGGGTTCGCATGGTGGCCGCATCGTTCTTGGTCAAGCATCTCCTCATTGACTGGCGCCAGGGTGAGGCTTGGTTTTGGGACACTCTGGTCGACGCCGACCAGGCCAACAATGCGGCGAGCTGGCAATGGGTTGCCGGATCGGGCGCAGACGCGGCGCCCTACTTCCGCATCTTCAACCCCACTCTTCAGGGGGAAAAATTCGATTGCGGTGGGCATTACGCGAAAGCTTGGCTACCAGAATTATCGGGTCTGCCTCCACAAGACGTTCATCGCCCGTGGCAGGCATCATCCGCAGTCGAAGGGTATCCCACGCGCATCGTCGACCACGATTTCGCTCGTCGCCGCGCGCTCGACGCGTTTGAAGCGCTGGGCTGAGGCAAACGAGCAAAGTTCATCCCCACGAATTCAGCAGGCTGAGGCAACAACCCATACGGACCTGCCATGCCAAAGGACAAAACGCATGGCTCGAATGCGCCGAAAAATCGACCTTCCAAGTAAGACGTGCCCGGTTTGCCGCCGACAATTCAGCTGGCGCAGAAAATGGGCGCGCAACTGGGATCAGGTCACATATTGCTCGAAGCGCTGCCGAGACACAAAAGGAAAGCCGCTTCAGAGATGAGAAAACTGATTTTTATCCTGGGCGATCAGCTTAGCCCTAATATCAGCTCGCTCACAGGAATCGATCGCGATACCGACATCGTTTTGATGGTTGAGGTCGTTGAAGAGACGACCTACGTGCCACACCATAAGCAAAAGATTGCTTTCATTCTTTCAGCGATGCGGCACTTCGCGAATGAGCTTCGGAGCGCCGGCATCGAAGTCGACTACGTCGCGCTTGGGGACGCGGGCAATACCGGTTCCTTCTCGGCTGAGCTGGACCGCGCCATAGAGCGCCATAATCCAGATCGAATTGTGATTACCGAGCCCGGCGAGTGGCGGGTCCGACGCATTATGGATGACTGGGGCGGGAGGTTCGACCGACCTATCGAGATTCGTGCCGACGACCGCTTCCTATGCTCGATCGCGGACTTCCGGGCTTGGGCGGACGGCCGCAAGAGTTACCGCATGGAATATTTCTATCGGGAGATGCGTCGGCGAACCGGTCTACTTATGGATGGTGATTATCCCGCTGGCGGCACCTGGAACCTTGACACATCCAATCGGAAGCCGCTGCCGGCATCTATCCAACCTCCCAGGCGCATCTGCTTTGAGATCGATGAAATCACCGCTGAGGTCATATCGCTAACCAGTCGGTGCTATCCAGATAACTTCGGCACTCTCGATGCGTTTAACTGGGCAGTTACCCGAGAAGATGCGCTGGTGGCGCTGGCGCAGTTTATAGAATTCTATTTGCCTTTGTTCGGAGACTATCAGGACGCGATGGCCACAGACGAGCCGTTCCTGTTTCACGCCGTCCTATCGCCGTATCTCAATGTCGGCCTCCTCGAACCCCGGGAAGTTTGTATTGCTGCTGAAGCCGCGTTCCGATGCGGTAGCGTGCCGCTTAACGCTGCAGAGGGGTTCATCCGTCAGATACTGGGCTGGCGTGAATATGTTCGAGGCATCTACTGGCTGGAGATGCCAGGATACAAGAGCAGAAATGCCCTATCCGCAACGAGACAGCTTCCCTGGTTTTACTGGTCGGGCGAAACAGACATGCATTGCCTGAAGTGTGCGATCGGGGATACCAAGCGCAGCGCATATGCCCATCATATTCAAAGACTGATGGTCACTGGAAATTTCGCGCTTCTGGCAGCAGTAAATCCAGCCGAGATCGAGGAATGGTACCTCGCAGTCTATGCCGATGCATTTGAGTGGGTTGAGCTTCCAAACGTCCACGGAATGGTCATGTTCGCCGATGGCGGGCTACTGAGTTCCAAGCCGTATGCCGCCTCAGGCGCATACATCAATCGGATGTCGAATTATTGTCAAAGGTGCGTCTATGATCCCAAAATCAAGACTGGTAGGGGCGCCTGCACATTCAATTTTCTTTACTGGAACTTTCTGATCCAAAACCGCAGTGCACTTTCACGAAACCCGCGTATGAAAATGGCTTACCGGACTCTCGACCACATGGAGCCAGTTAAAATTGCTGCTGTGCGGCGAGACGCTCGTGATTTTCTAGAACATATCAATGAAAATAGCCCTCGAAAATTTCGAATTGACCTGTTTAATTCTGCTTAAATGGCCTGTTAATTGAATTCGAGTTGTAGGTCACTTTAATTATTCGGCGCATAATTTCTGCCAAAAATAATAAAATATTGTCTGAAACTGAATAATTATTCCCAAATTTTTATCTAGATATTAGATTTTATTCGAAAGCATATCTGCAACCTGGGGGATGTCCTTGTCGCCTCGGCCGCAAAGGTTGACGACCATGAGGTGGGAAGTGGTTTTCGTCGGCGCAATTTCGCAAGCTCTGGCGATGGCGTGCGCCGGCTCCAGCGCCGGGATGATGCCTTCCAGCCGCGAGATCAACTGGAAAGCCTCCAGCGCCTCCTCGTCGGTGGCCGAGAGATACTTCACGCGACCGACATCGTGCAGCCAGGAATGCTCCGGGCCGATGCCGGGATAGTCGAGCCCGGCCGAGATCGAATGGGCGTCCTTGATCTGCCCGTCATCGTCCATCAGCAGGAAGGTGCGGTTGCCGTGCAGCACACCGGGACGCCCGCCGGCTATGGATGCCGCGTGCAGGCCACTCAGGATGCCGTGGCCGGCGGCTTCCACGCCGTAGATTTCGACGCTGGGATCGTCGAGGAACGGGTGGAACAGCCCCATCGCGTTCGAGCCGCCGCCGATGCAGGCGACGAGCGAATCCGGCAGGCGGCCTTCGGCTTCTAGCATCTGCTCGCGCGTCTCCTTGCCGATGATCGACTGGAAATCGCGCACCATCGCCGGATAGGGATGTGGGCCGGCGACCGTGCCGATGCAGTAGAAGGTCGTCGCGACATTGGTTACCCAGTCGCGTAGGGCCTCGTTCATCGCGTCCTTGAGCGTCTTGGTGCCAGACTCGACCGGCACGACTGTGGCGCCAAGCATCTGCATCCGAAACACGTTGGGCGCCTGCCGGGCGACGTCGACCGCGCCCATATAGACGATGCATTCGAGGCCGTAGCGGGCACAGAGCGTCGCGGTTGCGACGCCATGCTGGCCTGCGCCGGTCTCGGCGATGATGCGCTTCTTGCCCATTCGCCGCGCCAGCAGGATTTGGCCGAGCACATTGTTCACCTTGTGCGAGCCTGTATGGTTCAACTCGTCACGCTTCAGGTAGACCTTCGCCCCGCCGAAATGCTCGGTCAGGCGCTCGGCGAAATAGAGCGGCGAGGGCCGGCCGACATAATGCTTCAAGCCGTCGGTCATCTCGGCGTGGTAGGCGGGATCGGCCTTGGCCGAATTGTAGGCCTCATCCAATTCAAGGACCAGCGGCATCAGCGTCTCGGCGACGAAGCGCCCTCCAAAACGTCCGAACGAGCCCTGATCGTCGGGCATGGATCGCAGCGAAGCGTTGATCCCGCCGAGCGGCCGATTGAGACCCACCCTATCGGTAGCCATGATAGGTTTTATCCTCTGATGCCATGTAGGAAAATTTTTCCTGTAATACGTTCTGGGAGTCACTTTAGATCTCCTCGGAATCCAAAATTCGGCCCTTCGAGAAGCTGGTCTACTCGACGCTTTCCGCCGCCTCCGAACAGCGGTAAGACCAAACGCATCGACGCTCAGGGATGGATCGTTGCAGCGAACCGGCCTGCAAACTCCTGACGAGCCAGGTATGCCGCGATCTTGAGATTGATCGCCCCTCTTCAGGGGGCGAGCGTTAGGCCGGATTTCGCGTCGGCGCTCAAAAAGTGAACCGACTGCCTTCAGCGCTCGTATTGCACTCCAACTTACGCAGGAAGCCGTTCGCAATCGGATAGTAGGAGAAAGCCGCCATCCGAATGCGCCATTCTTCGAACGAATACTGCTTAAGAATTGAGTTAATAACTCGTCTCCAGAATTCTCCAGATGAGGGAATCGATTATGATAGTATACGATCGCGAAATTATTTCCCTGGGCAGCCGAGACAGCCTGAACGTTGATCGAGCGATCGCTGAATTTCGCTCCGGCCGCCCGGTGCTATTGCGGGACAACAACCGGCTGGTGCTGACGCTCTCTGCTGAACTTGCCGACGAGGCGCTGGTGCGAGGGCTTAACGTGTTGGCTCGCGGTGCTGGCCACCTCGTGCTGAGCGCGGCGCGCCTGCGACGCCTTGGCGCCAAGGGGCGCGGCGAGAGCGGCGCTTTTGTCCTGCCCGCCATCGATCTGGATCGGATCGAAACGTTGGCCCTGAAGATCGATGCACGGATAGATGCGCCAATCGCGCCGGCTTCTCCCCATGACGAGGCAGCGCTGGAGCTCGCCCGTCTATCGCTCGTCCTGCCCGCCGTCATTGTCGTGCCAGTCACCGAAGCAGACATCGCCAGCGAGCCGCTGGTCGAGGTCGCGCTCGCCGCGATCAACGGCTATCGCGCCGAACAGGCAGCTTCTCTCAGGATCGCCGGCCGTGCCCCGGTGCCGCTTGAAGGCGCGCCGGAGACTGAGTTCGTTATCTTCCGAGGCGGCGAGGGCCTGCGTGACCAGGTCGCGATCGTCGTCGGCAGGCCGGACCTGGACTCGGCCGTGCCCGTACGGCTGCATTCGGCTTGTCTCACCGGCGACCTGTTCGGCTCACTCAAATGCGATTGCGGCGACCAATTGCGCGAGACGGTACGATGGATGGCCGAGAATCGCGGGGGCATCTTGCTCTATCTCGACCAGGAAGGCCGTGGAAACGGCATTTCCAACAAGATGCGCGCCTACAGGCTGCAGAGCAGAGGGTGGGATACCTACGATGCCGATGAAGTGCTGGGCTTCGATCTGGATCAGCGCCATTTCGACTTTGCGGCGACCATGCTCAAGCACCTTGGCGTCTCACGTATCGTGGCCCTGACCAACAACCCGCAGAAGATCGGGGCGATCGAGGCCGCGGGCATTGAAGTCGCGGCGAGCCAACGGGTTCTGGGACGCCCGAACGTCCACAATGTCCGCTATCTCGCTTCCAAGCGCGACCGTGCCGGTCATTTCATCGATATGAAAGCTCTAAGCGGGATCTTTCCTGCGTGACCATCTCGTTACAGGATCGGCGGCGATCAAACACTTCGATTTCGCCGCCGGTCCCGTGCCCGCGCTACTTTTGGCCTCGCGAACGATGACCGATCATCATCCACGTCCTCCTACAGCTGCGACAGATTCTGAGCTCGCGTCCTTTCCTAAGGGCGGGATAGCAGTCGTCTTCGGCGGGGGCGGCGGAATCGGAGGGGCATTGCTTGATGCGATCAGATCAGCAGAACGTTTCGAGCGTGTGATTGCATTCAGTCGCAGCAGTTCGCCATCGATAGACCTTCTCGACGAAGCCACTATCGATCGGGCCGCGGCGTTTGCCGCCGATCAGGGAGAACTTCGTCTCGTGATAGATGCGACCGGGTTTCTGCACGATGATCGTCAGCGACCGGAGAAGAGCTGGCGGGAAATCAATGCGGCCTACCTCGCGCGTTCCTTTGCACTCAATTCGATCGGACCAGCGCTCATCATGAAGCACATACTTCCGCGGCTACCGCGGTCTGAAAAAGCCGTCTTCGCGACGCTGTCCGCGAGAGTGGGAAGCATTGGGGATAACAGAATGGGCGGCTGGTACTCCTATCGAGCTTCGAAGGCCGCGCTCAATCAACTCGTTCGGACTTCTGCTATTGAATTGGCACATCGATCTCCTGAAGCACTGTGCATTGCGTTGCATCCCGGTACCGTCGCCACGAAACTATCCGAACCATTCGTTGCCTATGGGCTAGAGGTTCACCCTCCCGCTGCGGCCGCGCGACATCTTCTCTCGGTGGTCGAGCAACTAGAAGCAGACGCCACGGGCGGCTTTTACGACTGGCGTGGCCAACCCGTAGCTTGGTGAAGCACAAATATCCAGGATGCTTTAATTACATCATCCGGGTTCGGCAGAAGCTGCAAAAATATCGATTTTGAGAATTGGCTGCGTAACAACTGCATTACGCGATATCGGATAATACCATGGGTGATCGACCTATCGCCATAGTTGACGGCAGGCGCATTTATGACAACGCTCCTACAACGGTTTTCATACTGGCATGTAATGCCGGAGGTCAGATCCTGCTTATTCGGCGCGCGACGGAACCTGGCTATGGATTGCTTGGACTGCCCGGAGGATATCAGATGCGAGGCGAAACCTGGCAAGAAGCTGGTTCGCGAGAATTATTTGAAGAAACGGGATGCGTTATTGATCCATCTCAATTAGAATTGATTTCCATAAAGACTGATATTTATCAAAATAATCTAATAATTGCCCGCTCCAAATCAGCTTTATATCCGACATCGTCGGACGATCTGGAATCTTTAGAAGTAATATTTACTTGTGATATCGGCTCACGAAATCAATGGGCCCATCAAGATCTATTTGATGCAGCATACGTATTTACCTACAAATTGAAATATCATTTTCCATCGAATTGCACAACAGAGACGCGCGATTGCTGAGACGTGGCTCGGTCAAGGTCGAGGCTGAAGTGAGGTGATCTCGCCTCGCATGTCGAGATCGGCCGCGGCTCTATTGTCCGGTGCCTCGTCACGCTGTCTCCAGAGAGTGCGCCGGCTGGACCAGCCGGCGCACCAGTGGATTGGGAAACCGTCGCGCCATAGTGACTGCGTAGAATGTCTCGGCGATGCCGGGCAGAGGGTCACCTTCGACCAGCACGCCGCCCACAATCTCGTCTTTCACCACGATCGGCGGGAGGACCGCCAACCCGACATCCTCGCGCGCGAGCAGGCGCATCATCGCCATGTCCTCGACTTCAGCGACGATCTGTGGCCGGACGCCCAGACTGTCCACGAGGGCGTCGAACCCTGTGCGCACGCTGTTGTCCAAGGTGGGCAGGATTACGGGATGTGCCCTCAGCCGATCAGCCAAACTCGCGCTGCCGCGCAAACGATCGGGGGTGCCCACCAGGCTGACCGCATGAGCGGCGAGACGATGCGCCAGGGGGGTGACTGCGTCGCTTGCGGGTGCCTGATTGATCAGCACCACGTCAAGGTTGAGTGCTTCGAGCGCGCGCAGCAGTTCGGCGACGCTGCCTGAGCGAAGGATCAGGTCGATATCGGTGCGCCCGAGGACGGGCCGCAGGAACTCCATCTGGAAGTTGCGCGACAGGGTCGCGAGCGAACCGACCCGCAGCGCCTGCCGCGCCGTGCCCGCCTCGCGCAGTGTGCCAAGAAGCTCTTCGCCGGTTGCGAAGATGGCGTCGGCGTGGTCGAGGACTATTCGTCCGGCCTCGGTCAGATGCAGCTGACGCCCCCGCCGTTCGAACAGCGGATGGCCGAGGCGCTGCTCAAGTTTACGGATCTGCACTGACAGGGCCGACTGGGTGAGATTCAACCGCTCCGCTGTGCGCGTCAGGTTGCCGTCATGCGCGACCGCCCAGAAGTAGCGCAGGTGATTGTAGTTCAGGCTCCCCATATCGTTCTATAATAGCGAACGAATCTGCATATACAATGAATTTTTCTACGACCCATGCCGTTGGTATCGGAAGGCATCCTGACCGCTATCGTTCATGGGGGATGCCTTGTCCTATTATCTGATCCCGCTTGCAGCACCTTTACCGCTGCTGTTCAGCGCCATCTTGGCTTTCGCCCGACCAGGAAAGCGGCCACCCTTCGTCCCCGCCGTCGCGGAAGCCTCCGCATTTGGTGCCTTGCTAATTGCTATCAGTGCTCTCGTCCTACTGATCCTATGCGGCCCTGGAGATAGCGGGCTGCTCGGATTTGCCGGCGCCGGCCTCACGGTCCGGCTCGATGCGGTCAGCGCGACCATGCTCCTGCTGGTCGCCTTCGTCGGCTGGATCGTTGTGCGGTATGCTCGCACCTACCTCGACGGTGAGATACGGCAAGGGGCATTTACGGGCTTGCTCTGTGTTGCGCTCGCTGCCGTACTGCTGCTGGTCCAAGCCGGCAATCTGGTTCAGTTGGTGGCAGCCTGGATCACGACCAGCGTCGCCCTGCATCATCTCCTGCTCTTCTACCCCGACCGCGTAGCGGCCCAGCGTGCGGCGCGCAAGAAGGGGA